>NZ_CP031168.1:807500-5607500 GCF_022354825.1 Paenibacillus sp. H1-7 | reverse complement strand
TGCTGAACGTCGGGACGGAAGCGATGAAAGGCAATGAGTTGACCAAAGCGGCATATGCACTGCTTGAGAAGGCACCGGTTCATTTTGTCGGCAATATCGAATCACGGGATGTGCTTAACGGACCTTGCGATGTTCTGGTTTGTGACGGGTTTGCGGGCAACATCATGCTGAAATCGCTGGAAGGTGCGGCATCGACTATTTTTTCCGCCCTAAAGACGGAATTCACCAAGAGTTTCATGACGAAGCTGGCCGCCGTTGTTCTCAAACCCGGCTTGATGAAATTTCGCCAGTCGTTTGATTATGCCGAGCACGGCGCCGCGCCGCTGTTGGGTATCGACGGACTAATGCTGAAAAGCCACGGATCCTCGAATGCAATGGCGATTAAGAACGCCGTTCGTCAAGCGCGCGCAGCAATCCGGAATGATTTGGTTCCAAGCATATCAAAGGAAATTAGTAATGGAAGCGAGATGTGACATATGAGCTTATTGCCGGTGGGCATTATCGGTACAGGGAAATATGTGCCTGAGCGGGTGTTGACCAATCAGGATCTGGAACAGATGGTGGAGACGAATGACGAGTGGATCGTCACAAGAACCGGGATCCGCGAACGCAGGCTCGTGAGCGAAGAACAGGCATCGTCCGATCTGGCTTATGAAGCTTCGCTTAAAGCGCTGAAGATGGCGGGGATTACGGCGGAGCAGCTGGACCTGATCGTTGTTGCGACCATTACGCCGGACATGGCGTTCCCGTCGACCGCCTGCATATTGCAGGACAAGCTGGGTGCGAAAAAAGCGGCTGCATTCGATTTATCGGCAGCTTGCTCCGGTTTCATCTACGGCTTGGCCAATGCCTCCAATTTCATCGCCACCGGAGTTTATAAATATGCGTTAGTTATCGGCGCGGAATGCTTGTCTAAAATTACCGATTACACGGATCGCAACACCTGCATTTTGTTCGGTGACGGAGCGGGTGCCGTCGTTCTGGGAGCCGTGCCGGAAGGCCGCGGCTTCAAATCGTTCGAGCTTGGAGCAGACGGATCCGGTGGAGAGCTGCTGCGCATTTCTGGCGGAGGCTCACGCTGTCCTGCATCTCCGCAAAGCTTGGAGAATAAGCAGCATTTCATCTACATGGCCGGCAGCGAAGTGTTCAAATTCGCGGTACGGATTATGGGAAGCGCTGCGGAGGAAGCATTGCGCAAAGCGGGGATGGAGAAGCAAGATATCGACCTGCTCGTGCCGCACCAAGCTAACATCCGGATTATTCAATCCGCGTTGAACCGTCTTGAGCTTAGCGAAGACAAATGCATGATCAACCTTGATAAGTACGGCAACGTATCGGCAGCGTCGATCCCAATCGCGCTGGCGGAAGCTGTGGAGCTAGGAAGAGTGAACGAAGGCGACTGCATCGTGCTGGTCGGCTTTGGCGGCGGCCTGACATGGGGCGCATCGGTTATTGTTTGGTAATCATCCTTATTTATAAAATGCAGGCTTTCTTGCCGGCCGGTGATCGTCATCAAATGTAAATCGGCCGGAAAAATAAGGCAGGAAGGAGCTCAGATGATGGGAAAAATAGCATTCGTATTTCCGGGCCAAGGCGCACAAGCCGTAGGCATGGGAAAAGATATTTATGAGAGCGAATCCGCAGCAAAGCAGCTGTTTCAACGTGCGGATGAAGCGCTGGGCTATTCTTTGTCGTCTATTATTTTCGAAGGGCCCGATACGGAATTAAAAATTACATATCATACGCAGCCGGCGTTGCTGACAACAAGCATTGCTTATTTAGAAGCTTTCAAAGCGAAAGGGCTTGCGCCCGATTATGTGGCAGGGCACAGCTTGGGTGAGTACAGCGCTCTGGTTGCGGCAGGCGTTCTCAGCTTCGAGGATGCGGTTCGGACCGTCCGTGCCCGCGGGGAGTTCATGGAGCAAGCCGTACCTAGCGGACAAGGCGCAATGGCTGCGGTTCTCGGCGCGGAAAGAGAGGCGCTTCAGAAGCTTTGTGCGTCGGTATCTCAAGAGGTTGGCGCAGTGGAGCTCGCTAACTTGAACTGCCCGGGACAGATTGTCATCTCAGGCAGCAAGGAAGGCGTACAAGCTATCGCGGAGCAGGGCAAAGAAATCGGCGCCAAGCGCGTCATTCCGCTGGAAGTGAGCGGACCGTTCCATTCCTCTCTGATGAAGCCCGCCTCCGAGCGTCTGGCCGGAGTGTTGGCTGAGATCGACATGCAATCTGCGGCTGTCCCTGTCGTTGCCAACGTGACTGCCCGACCTGTGCAGGAGCCTGCCGAGATCCGTCAACTCCTGGTGGATCAGGTTCATTCCTCGGTGCTGTGGGAAGATAGCGTAGCCTGGTTGATCGAGCAAGGGGTCGACACCTTCGTGGAAATCGGTTCGGGATCCGTTCTGGCCGGACTGATCAAGAAGATTGACCGCTCTGTCAAAGTCGTTTCCATCAACAGCAAGGAAGCGATTGACCAGTTCCAGCTCTAGGCCAATGGCCGATTTCGGATTCCAATAGGTTTATTCATTACTTATTATGGCTATTGTAAGGGAGGGTACCTCATGTTGACAGGGAAAACAGCGCTCGTAACAGGAGCTTCCCGCGGCATCGGAAGAGCGATTGCTCTGACGCTGGCCGAAGCGGGAGCGGACGTTGCCGTGAATTATGCAGGCAGCGAGGCCGCGGCAGCCGAGGTGGTCAGCCTGATTGAAGCGATGGGGCGCAAAGCCGTCAAAATCAAGGCGGATGTCAGCTCGTCGCAGGAAGTGGACGATATGTTCAAGATCGTTCTGGAAACATTCGGCAAAGTAGACATTCTTGTGAATAATGCAGGCATCACGAGAGATAATTTGATAATGAGGATGAAGGAAGAGGAATTCGACCAAGTCATCGCCACGAATTTGAAGGGCGTGTTCAACTGCGTCAAAGCGGCTACACGTCCGATGATGAAGCAGCGTTACGGTCGTATCATCAATATCTCCTCCGTAGTAGGGGCGCTCGGGAATCCGGGACAAGCCAACTACGTGGCTGCCAAAGCCGGAGTCATCGGGATGACCAAAGCGACCGCCAAGGAGCTTGCTTCCCGCGGTATTACCGTCAATGCGGTAGCCCCGGGCTTCATCGAAACCGATATGACCGACAAGCTGTCGGAGGATACACGCTCGCAGCTATTGCAGCAGATTCCTTTGGCAAGACTTGGCCAGCCTGAAGATATCGCCAAAGCAGTCCGTTTCCTCGCATCCGAGGATGCGGCCTACATGACGGGTCAAACGATTCATGTAGACGGCGGTATGTACATGTAAGGGTAACATTGTTTTCAGGCAATTGTGCAAAAATTCGCAAAAATTGTTTTTTTCTGCGGTCTCTGCGCTTGCTCTGGCAATTTGTCCATAAGTTAAGTATAATACCATGGAGGAGGTGAACCGGATGTCCGATGTTTTAGATCGCGTGAAACGAATCGTCATCGATCGTCTTGGTGTTGATGAGGCAGAAGTGTCCCTCGAAGCATCTTTTAAGGATGATTTAGGCGCTGATTCTCTAGATGTAGTAGAATTAGTAATGGAATTGGAAGATGAGTTTGATATGGAAATCTCTGATGAAGACGCAGAGAAAATAACTACGGTAGGTCAAGTAGTTGAGTACATAAAATCTCATACTTAATTAGTATAAGTCCCGTTATTTCCTTAGACGGGACTTATCTCCATTCATCCTGACCGAACGTTGACAAATTCATAAAAAATGACGAATATATACATAACATTGTTATTTTAGATAGAGGTGGATTAAAGTGAAGCAAAGAGTTGTCATAACAGGTATGGGCGTCATGACCTCCTTGGGACATGATCTGGAAACTTTCTGGGGAAACCTGATGGCAGGGAAATCCGGAGTAGGCATGATTGAACTGTTCGATGTGAGCGAATATCCAACGCGCATTGCTGCTGAGATCAAAGACTTTAATCCTGAGCAGTATTTCGATAAAAAGGAAGCACGACGGATGGACCGCTTCGTGCAGTTTGCCGTCGCGGCCAGCCTGTCCGCACTAAAGGATGCAGGACTTAATGTTAAAGAAGATACGGATCCCGAGCGTGTGGGTGTTTATGTCGGCTCCGGTATCGGGGGCTTGTCTACATGGGAAGAGCAGCACAAAATATTGCTGGAAAAAGGACCGAAGCGCGTCAGCCCGTTCTTTATTCCGATGATGATCGCGAACATGGCGTCGGGACAAATCTCGATGCTGACTGGAGCAAAAGGTCCCAACAGCACAGCGGTAACCGCTTGCGCAACGGGAACCCACTCCATCGGTGATTCATATAAAATGATTCAGCGCGGCGATGCCGACGTCATGATCTGCGGCGGCGCGGAAGCAACGATCAGTCCGACCGGCGTAGCGGGATTTTGCGCTCTGCGCGCTATGTCTACACGCAATGAGGAGCCTGAGAAAGCAAGCCGTCCGTTCGATACGGACAGAGACGGATTCGTTATGGGCGAAGGCTCGGGCATTTTGATTCTCGAGTCCCTGGAGCATGCACAGAAGCGCGGTGCACGCATTTACGGCGAAGTAATCGGCTACGGAATGAGCGGCGACGCTTATCATATGACGGATCCCGATCCGGACGGAGCAGCGCGCTGTATGAGCAAAGCGATCAAGGATGCGGGGATCGAGCCTTCCGAGATTGATTATATTAATGCACACGGTACGTCAACACCGGTAGGCGATCGTTCCGAAACGACGGCCATTAAGAAAGCGCTGGGAGATCACGCTTACAAAGTAGCGGTCAGCTCGACGAAGTCGATGACCGGCCATTTACTGGGAGCGGCAGGCGGAGTGGAAGCTCTCATCTGCGGCTTGACCTTGAAGAACGGCATGATTGCTCCTACAATCAACTTGGACAATCAGGATCCGGAGTGCGATCTGGATTATGTTCCGAATAAGCCTCGCCAAGCGGACGTAAAGATAGCCATGTCGAATTCGTTCGGCTTCGGCGGACATAATGCAACGATTATTTTGAAAAAATACGAGCAATAACCTAATGACGCGCGACGCGTGACGAAACTAATGAACCGGATGTCCGAGTAGGTGGTGAAGGCATGCATCGAAACCTGAAGCAACTGCAGGCGGCGTTGAATATAACTTTTCGCAAACCCGAGCTTTTAAGGCAGGCGTTCACCCATTCTTCCTATGTCAACGAGCATCGTGTCGGCAACTACAAGGATAATGAACGTCTGGAGTTTCTGGGGGATGCGGTGCTTGAGCTGACAGTATCCGAATATTTGTTCGACACATATCCCGAGCGATCGGAAGGCGAGCTGACCAAGCTGAGGGCTTCCATTGTTTGCGAGCCATCGCTCGTCGGCTTTGCCGAAGATTTGGAGTTCGGTTTCTACGTTCTGCTGGGTAAAGGGGAAGAGCTGACCGGCGGAAGAACCAGACCGGCGCTGCTTGCCGATGTGTTCGAGTCTTTTATCGGAGCATTGTATCTGGATCAAGGCCTGGACGTAGTCAAAACATTTTTGCGAAAGCATGTGTTTCCGAATTTGCCGCATCAAGGCAAGTTGTTGACCGTCGACTTCAAAACGCATCTGCAGGAATATACGCAGCAGCACAACATGGGCATGCTGGAGTACCGGATCGTGGATGAGCGGGGTCCTGCGCATGAGCGGGAATTCGTAGCTCAGGTCCATGTCAACGAGACACTTCTCGGACAAGGCTCCGGCCGCTCCAAGAAGGAAGCGGAGCAGCATGCGGCGGCGCAAGCGCTGGAAGCGTTGAAAGTGCATATTCAATAATGCTATATTAGCAAGAAGAGATGCAGCGGGGCAGCTTACGGGTTGTCGCCGTTGCTTTTTCTTTTGTCACGCTGTTGTTCGGATAACCAATATTTAAGAAACCCTCTCCCTGACGGGATTTATTCTATGAAAAGGGAATGTGTGGTACAATAGCGTTGAGGTGAGACGATGTTTTTAAAGCGTATTGAGCTGTCCGGTTTCAAATCGTTTGCCGATCGGACGGAGCTGGAATTCGTCCAAGGAATAACAGCGGTGGTAGGCCCGAACGGAAGCGGCAAAAGCAACATTTCCGACGGCATTCGTTGGGTGTTAGGGGAGCAGAGCGCTCGCAGCCTTCGCGGCGGCAAGATGGAAGACATCATTTTCGCCGGCAGTGACGCGCGCAAAGCGGTCAATTATGGCGAAGTATCGCTCACTCTGGATAATACGTCTCAGTCGCTTTCGCTTGATTACAACGAAGTGACGGTCACCCGGCGCGTTCACCGCAGCGGGGACAGCGAATATTTGATCAACAAGCAGCCTTGCCGGCTGAAAGATATTACAGAGCTGTTCATGGATACCGGAATCGGTAAAGAAGCGTACTCGATTATCGGACAAGGACGGATCGAGGAAATATTAAGTACGAAGTCAGAGGACCGCCGGGGCATCTTTGAAGAAGCCTCGGGGATTGTCAAATATAAATCGCGTAAACGGGAAACCGAGAAAAAACTGCAGGAAACCGAGCAAAATTTGCTGCGGATTCACGATCTGGTTGTAGAGCTGGAGGATCAAATCGAACCGCTGCGCCAGCAGTCGGAAAAGGCGATCCGTTATAAAGAGCTGCGCGAGCAGCTGAAGAGCAGCGAAATCGCGATGTATGTGTATCAAATAGAGCAAATTTACGGTTCTTGGACGGAAACAAACGCCAAGCTGGAAAAGCTGCGGAAGGATCAGCTGGCATTGCAGGCAGTCGTGGGGCAGCATGACGCTCATCTTGAGCGTCACCGCTGGGAGACCCGGCGCCTGGAAGAGGAAATCGAGACGCAGCAGCAGCAGCTGCTGCAGCTAAGCGAAGACTTCGAGAAATGCGAAGGGCAAGGCGAGGTTCTGAAGGAGCGTAAAAAAAATTACGCCTCCAACCAGGCGCAGTTGAAGCAAGCTGTCGTTGTGCAGGAGCAGCGCGTTACGGAGAAGGAAGCGGAGCTCGCGGTGTTCAAGGACAAGCTTGCCGCGATTTCAACGGAGCTGATTCAGTTTCAAGCGAAGCTGAAAGCGGAGGAGGACCGTCTGCTCGGCGTAGCTGGCGGGATTAGCAGCGGGGAAGAGGACCGCTTGAAAGGCGAGCTGTTGGAGACGCTGAATCAAATGGCCAACGCACGGAATGAAGTGCGCTATACCGAGCAGCAGCTGGAAGGACTGTCCAAGCGATTGGAGCGTCTCGGCGATGAGCACCGCAAGTGGAAGGAGCAGCAGGAGGGCTTGACGGAGCGCAAGCGCGTTCTGGAGGAGCGTCTTACCGGAGTCATCGGTAAAATTACCGAGGAGCGCAACCGCTATCTGGAGCTCAGCCAGGGCTTGAAATCGAAGCAGCTGCTGTCTGAGGAGTCGCAATCGACTGTGCGCAAGTGGGAGCAAAAGCTCGATTCGCTTATTTCCCGCCGTGATACGATGCGGGAGATGGCGAACGATTATGACGGCTTTATGCACGGTGTCAAGGAAGTGCTGAAAGCAAAGGACCGGAGCGAATTACGGGGAATCCGCGGAGCGGTAGCTGAGATTGTGAAGGTGCCGGCTAACGTTGAGGTTGCCATGGAGACGGCACTGGGCGGCGCACTGCAGCACGTTGTCGTCGACAGCGAGGGGAATGGCCGCGAGGCGATTGCCTTCCTGAAACGCCGTCAGCTGGGGCGCGCTACCTTCCTGCCGCTTGACGTTATTCGCGGCCGCTCGATTCCGGAGTCGGAAAAGCGCGCTATCGAGGGCATGGAAGGCTTTATCGGCATTGGTGCCGATCTGGTTCAATTCGACGAGACGTATCGTCAAATCGTCGGCAGCCTTCTCGGCAACGTCATTATTGCGAGCCAGCTGGAAATTGCGAACCGTATAGCTGCACGTGTGCAATACCGTTACCGGGTCGTAACGCTGGAAGGCGACGTCGTGAATCCGGGAGGTTCGATGACGGGCGGAAGCCAGCAGAAGAAGTCGACGAGTCTGCTAAGCCGGCAAAGACAGATCGAGGAGATGGATAAGGAAATCGCCGTATCCGAAGGGCAATTGAAGCAGCTTCGGAACAAGGCAGAGCAGATGCGCAAGGAGATTGCCGCCGAGACTCTTGCATTGGAAGAGCTGCGCCAGTCCGGCGAGGGCTTGAGAATCGAGGAGCAGCAAATTCGCGCCGGCTTGCAGCCGCTGGAGCATGAGGCGAAGCAGGTCGCCGAGCAGCTAGCTCTGTACAGCGAGGACGGAGACGCGCTCGATGCCGAGCGGCGCGACTTGGAGAAGCGCAGGGAGACGGCGCTGCAGTCGGTGGAGCGCCTTCAGGAAGAAGAACGAATCGTGCAGCAGGCGATTCGTGAGGCGGAGCTCGCGCGCAAAGCCGGCGAGCTGGCTAAGGAGGAGCTGCAGACTCAGCTGACCGATCTGAAGATCAAGGTCGCTTCCCAGTCACAAGAAAAGCAGTCGCTGCTGGATCAGGAGCGGCGCGTGCAGACGGAGCTATCCTCCTTACATAAGGAGCTGGATTTGAACCGGAGCCTCGTGGAGCAGCTGGAGCTGGATATGTCGAACCACGAGCGCGAATCGGTGATGCAGATCGAGCTGCTGAACACCTTGAAGCTGAAGAAGCAGCAGTGTACCGAGCAGCTGGATCTGAAGCGCGCCGAACGCGCCCAATGGCAGGCGAAGCTAGAGCATGAGGAGAACAAGACGAGAGAAGAGCGCAATCAGCTGCGACAAGTCGAGGAGCATCTTCATCAGACCGAAGTCCGGGTCAATCGTCTCGACGTTGAGCTTGAGAATATTTTGAAAAAGCTGGCTGACGATTATGAGCTCAGCTTTGAATTGGCTAAGGAACGGTACCCCGTTCCGGAAGACGTGCTCGGCACGCAAAATCTCGTCCGCGAGCTGAAGCGCGAGATTGCTTTGCTTGGCGAGGTGAACCTTGGCGCCATCGACGAGTTCACTCGCGTCAACGAACGGTACCAGTTCCTGAGCGAGCAGAAGAATGATCTCGTGGAAGCAAAGACGACGCTGTATCAGGTTATTCGCGAGATGGACGAGGAGATGGCTAAACGCTTCCGCACCACCTTCGATGCGATACGCTCGCACTTCGTCGTCGTCTTCGCCAAGCTGTTCGGCGGCGGACGCGCCGATCTGATTTTGTCAGAGCCGGACAACCTGCTCGACACAGGCATTGAGATCGTGGCGCAGCCGCCAGGCAAGAAGCTGCAAAATCTGCAGCTACTCTCCGGCGGGGAGCGGGCGCTGACGGCGATCGCGCTGCTGTTCTCCATCATCCGCGTGAAGCCGGTGCCGTTCTGCGTCCTGGACGAAGTCGAAGCGGCGCTGGATGAGGCCAACGTAGCCCGTTTTGCCGAATATTTGCGCGAGTTTTCGACGCAAACGCAGTTTATCGTGGTCACGCACCGCAAAGGGACAATGGAAGAGGCCGACGTGCTGTACGGCGTAACGATGGAAGAGGGCGGCGTGTCCAAGCTGGTGTCCGTCAAGCTGGAAGAGGACGAAGCGATTATCGCGAGCTGACCCGTTTTTCGATACATTGTGTGGATAGGGATCATTAAAGTATAGAGAAAGGGGCCAGGCACCCGATGAGTTTTTTTAAACGATTGAAAGAAAGCATTTCCTCCAAGGCCGAGGCGGTAACGAATAAGTTTAAGGAAGGCTTGACGAAAACACGCGATGTATTTGTCGAGCGAGTAGAGGATTTGTTCACCCGCCGCAAAAAAATCGACGAGGACTTTTACGAAGAGCTGGAAGAAATTCTAATTGGCGCCGATGTGGGCGTCAATACGGTGATGAAGCTTGTCGAGGATCTGCGTAAGGAAGTCCGCAATCGCAAAATTGAGGATCCGAGCGAGCTGCAACCGATATTATCGGAAATGCTGATCAAGCTGTTGAAGGGCGAAGAGGATGCTTCTCTCAAAATGGCCGATACCGGTCTGACCGTCCTATTGTTCGTCGGCGTTAACGGCGTCGGCAAGACAACGACGATCGGCAAGCTGGCTCACCATTTGAAATCGCAAGGGAAAAAGGTGCTGCTTGCGGCAGGGGACACGTTCCGTGCGGGAGCTATCGA
Source organism: Paenibacillus sp. H1-7 (assembly GCF_022354825.1). Lineage (GTDB taxonomy): Bacteria > Bacillota > Bacilli > Paenibacillales > NBRC-103111 > Paenibacillus_S. Next base: position 5,597,422 of record NZ_CP031168.1, on the reverse strand, counting down.
GCAGCTCGAGGTATGGGGCGAGCGGGTAGGCGTAGACGTAATCAAGCAGCAGGCAGGCTCCGATCCTGCAGCGGTTATGTACGACGCGCTTCATGCGGCGAAAAGCCGTGGCGTGGACGTCCTGTTATGCGATACGGCCGGAAGATTGCAGAACAAAGTCAATCTGATGGAGGAATTGAACAAAATTTATCGCGTTATCCGACGCGAGGTGCCGGATGCTCCACATGAAGTATTGCTGGTGCTGGATGCGACGACCGGTCAGAATGCGCTAAGTCAGGCCAAGCTGTTTGACGAGAAATCGGGACTGACCGGCCTCGTGCTGACCAAGCTCGATGGAACCGCCAAAGGCGGCATTGTCGTAGCGATTCGCCAGGAGCTGAAGCTGCCGGTGAAATTCGTCGGTCTCGGCGAGAAGATGGACGATCTCCAGCCGTTCGATTCGGATCAATTCGTGCATGCGCTGTTCAGTAAATGGATTCCCGAAGGGGAACAAGACGAGGACAAGGAGCCGCTTAAATCCTAGCTTTTGCAGCTTTTTTCGGGGTGACAAGGAAATATGCTTGACATCATTCTCCGTTTTGGGTATGATAGGTTCTGTTGTTCCTGTAAAGTGTTTTACCTTAACGGAGGCGGGGCACTGTGATGGAAGAGAATGTTCTTACGAAGACGAATCGCATCAACCTGCTGTTTGATTTTTACGAGAAGCTTTTGACCGAGAAACAGCAAACCTTTTGCAAGCATTATTTTCACGATGATTATTCGCTTGGCGAAATCGCTGCGGAATTTCAAATCAGCCGCCAAGCCGTTTACGAACATATAAAAAGAGCGGAAGCCGTTCTCGAAGAGTATGAGACGAAGCTGCAGCTGCTAACCAAGCACGAAGAACGGCAGCAGCTGATTCAACAGCTCGAGCCTTTGCTGGACGGACTGGCCGACAACCAACGGATGCAGGCTAAGCAGCTTGTGGACAGCTTGGGTCAGCTGGATTAGAAGTTCGGCTGACGAAGGACATCCGCCGTTGTATGCGCAACATTTGACCAGGAAGATTATAGTAACGCTCAAGAGGTGAAGTACGATGGCATTCGAAGGATTAGCGACCCGACTGCAAAATGTGTTCAGCAAGCTGAGGGGAAAAGGTAAGCTAACGGAAGACGATGTTAACGAGGCGCTGCGTGAAGTTCGTCTCGCGCTTCTTGAGGCGGATGTCAACTTTAAAGTCGTGAAGGAATTCATCGCTAAGGTGAAGGAGCGCGCGATTGGACAAGAGGTGCTCCAGAGCTTTACGCCGGCGATGGTCGTTGTCGACATCGTTAATAAAGAGCTGACGGAGCTCATGGGCGGTTCGCAAAGCAAGCTTGCAAGATCGAATCGTCCGCCGACGGTCATTTTGATGGTCGGTTTGCAAGGTGCGGGTAAGACGACCGCAACAGGCAAGCTCGCCAGGATGCTGCAACAGCAAAACCATCGCCCGCTGCTTGCGGCAGGAGACATTTACCGACCGGCTGCGATCAAGCAGCTGCAGGTATTGGGCGAGCAGCTGAAGGTGCCCGTGTTCACGATGGGCGACAAGGTAAGCCCGGTCGAGATCGCGAAGCAGGCGCTGCAGCATGCCAAGGATAACAATAACGACTATTTGATTGTCGATACGGCCGGACGCTTGCACGTGGACGAAACGCTGATGGACGAGTTGAAGCAAATTGTCGAAGCGATCAAGCCGGACGAAACCTTGCTCGTCGTCGATGCGATGACGGGGCAGGATGCAGTGAATGTGGCGGAAAGCTTCCACAAGCAGCTTGAGCTGACCGGCGTCGTGTTGACCAAGCTGGACGGCGATACTCGCGGCGGTGCTGCGATATCGGTAAAAGCGGTCACCGGCTGCCCGATCAAGTTCGCGGGTATCGGAGAGAAGCTGGACGCGCTCGAGCCGTTCCACCCGGACCGGATGGCTTCGCGGATTTTGGGCATGGGGGACATGCTTACGCTCATCGAGAAGGCGCAGGCCGGTATCGATGCGGATAAAGCGAAGGAAATGGAGCGCAAGATGCGCACCGCAGAATTCACATTCGACGATTTCCTCGATCAGATGGAGCAGGTAAAGAAGCTGGGTCCTCTGGATCAGATTCTCGATATGCTGCCCGGAGCGAACAAGATGAAGGGCATGAAGGATCTGAAGGTCGACGACAAGCAAATGGGCCGTATCGCAGCCATTGTCAAATCGATGACGAAGGAAGAACGGCAAAATCCCGATCTGCTTAGTCCGAGCCGACGCAAACGGCTTGCAGCCGGCAGCGGCAACTCGGTTCAGGACGTGAACCGGTTTATCAAGCAGTTTGAAGACATGCGTAAAATGATGAAGCAATTTTCGAGCATGATGGGACCGAAAGGGCCCAAAGCGCTCAAGGGCTTGAAAGGCAAGATGGGTAAAGGAATGAAGTTCCCGTTCGGGTGACCGGCCGGAACCTAACTATAGCATTAATTCTATGCAGGAGGTGAATGATTAAAATGGCAACACGTATTCGTCTTAAACGTATGGGTGCTCACAAAGCTCCTTTTTACCGCGTGGTAGTATCGGATTCCCGTTCCCCGCGTGACGGTCGTTTCATCGAAGAGATTGGTACTTACAACCCGGTTGCAAAACCGGCTATTGTAAACATCGACGAGGAAAAAGCACTGAAATGGCTTCAAACCGGTGCTCAAGCTTCCGATACAGTTCGCAGTCTGTTCAGCCAAGCCGGCATCTTGACGAAGTTTCATGAGTCCAAACTTCAAAAGTAATTTGCCGTTTCGGAGGGTTCTATGAAGGATCTAATAACCGTTATCGCCAAGGCGTTGGTTGATCATCCCGATGAAGTAAAAGTGAATGCGGTGGAAGACGATCGCAGTATTACGTTCGAGCTGTCGGTCCATCCTGACGATGTCGGGAAGGTTATCGGCAAGCAAGGACGCATTGCGAAAGCACTCCGTACCGTAGTCACTTCGGCTGCAGTAAAAGAAAGCAAGCGTGTTTCGGTTGAAATTGTGTCTTAGTGGACACTATGAGAGTTAGGAGAGATCCTAACTCTTTCTCTTTATCTACTTATCTTTTGCCGGAGGGGCAGAATGAGCGAAAAATTGTTTACCGTTGGTAAAATTGTGAATACACATGGAATCCGCGGAGAATTGAAAATCGTGCCGCATACGGATTTTGCCGATGAACGATTCGCCAAAGGCAGTAAGCTTGTTTTTTTTGATCCGCAAAAAGAAACGAGATTAGCTGTAACGGTGCAGTCAGCACGCGAGCATAAAAAAATGTTCATCGTGAAATTTCAAAACTTCGATCACATTAACGATGTGGAAAAGTACAAAGGCTGGCTGTTGAAGGTCGAAGAGCAGTATTTGGGCGATCTTGAGGACGACGAGTTTTATTACCATGAAATTATCGGCTGTAAAGTCATTACGGACGAAGGCGAGGAACTCGGGACGATCAGCGAGATTTTGTCTCCGGGAGCCAATGACGTATGGGTCGTAGAGCGGGAGTCCGGCAAGCCGGTGCTGATTCCATACATAGACGATGTAGTGCTCGAAGTCGACGTAGAGGAAAAACGGGTGAAAGTCAGTTTAATGGAAGGCTTGCTGGACTAGTATGAAGATCGACGTACTAACGTTGTTTCCGGCTATGTTCGACGGGGTATTCAACTCCAGCATTTTAGGTAAGGCGCGAGAAAAGGGGCTCGTGGAGCTCAATACCGTGAACTTTCGCGATTTTTCCAATAACAAGCACAACACGGTGGATGACTATCCCTATGGCGGAGGCGGAGGCATGGTGTTGAAGCCCGAGCCGATTTTTGCAGCAGTGGAATCGTTGACGGAGCCGCTATCCATTAAGCCTCGCGTAATACTGATGTGCCCGCAAGGTGAATCGTTCACACAGAGGAAGGCTGAGGAGCTGGCGCAGGAAGAGCATCTGATCTTCATTTGCGGCCATTATGAGGGCTACGACGAGCGGATACGCGAGCATCTGATCACGGACGAGCTTTCAATAGGAGATTACGTTCTGACAGGCGGTGAGCTGCCTGCCATGGTGATCATCGACAGCGTAGCGAGACTTTTGCCCGGCGTATTGGGCAACGAATCCTCTGCCGTGACGGACTCCTTCAGCACGGGCTTGCTGGAGTATCCGCACTATACGCGACCCGTGCAGTTCCGCGGTTGGGAAGTGCCTGACATTTTGCTGTCGGGGCATCATGCGAACATTGAGAAATGGCGTAAACGCATGGCGATTGAGCGGACTTGGCGCAAACGTCCCGATTTGCTGGAAACTTACCCTTTAAGCAAAGAAGAGCAGAAGTGGTTGAAGGAGCTGCAGGATGCCCGGGAGGGCACTGATTCGGCAGCCAAGGATTGAAGAGACGGCTTCTTATGAAAATAATAAGAATAGGTTGAAAAACCATTTGTGTTTGTCTAGCGGTTATGGTATTATATACAACGTTGTGGCATTTTGCCCGATTACGGTGGTCCTCTACGCATACAACATGAGATTCGACTTCGGAGGCGGAATGAACACCTGTGTGGAAGGAGGGAGTCATACATGAGTTTAATTCAGGAAATTACTAAGGAACAACTTCGTTCTGATTTGCCAAGCTTTCGTCCGGGTGATACGGTGAAAGTTCACGTAAAAGTTATCGAGGGTTCCCGTGAGCGTATCCAGCTGTTCGAGGGTGTTGTAATCAAACGCCGCGGCGGCGGAATCAGCGAAACTTTCACAGTAAGAAAAATTTCTTACGGTGTTGGCGTTGAAAGAACGTTCCCAGTACATTCGCCGAAGATTGACAAGCTTGAGGTGGCTCGCCGTGGTAAAGTTCGTCGCGCGAAGCTATACTACTTGCGTGGTCTTCGCGGTAAAGCGGCAAGAATTCAAGAAATTCGTTAAGACGAAAACAAACGGGGGCTTGTTTAGCAAGCTCCTTTTCGTTTTTTTTGCAAAGGTTTCTCGAATCCGAAATTTCGTAATGGAAAGGGCAGGTCTTTATGGAGCAGGAACATACCGCTGACAAACCGAATGCGCTCAAAAACGAAGCATGGGAATGGGTAAAAGCGCTGCTCATCGCCGCGATACTCGTCTTTTTTATACGCTGGTTGATTTTTGCTCCGTTTATTGTCGACGGACCGTCCATGGAGCCAAATTTCTATACCAAGGAGCGGTTGATCGTCAACAAGATCATCTACTCGTTCCGAAAGCCTGAACGGGGTGAGGTCGTCGTATTTCACGCCACGAAAGACAAAGATTACATAAAACGGGTTATCGCGCTTCCCGGTGAGAAGATTAGAGTGGAAGGCGATAAAGTGTACGTAAACAATAAGGTGCTGGACGAGCCGTATTTGAAGGAAGCTCTGGATGAGGCGGCCAAAAACGGGATACCTTATAATTCGAGAAACATGAATAACGAGCAAACGGTTCCGGATGGAATGGTGTTTGTTATGGGTGACAATCGTTCCAACAGCCAGGATAGCAGGGATATCGGTCCTGTCAAGTACGAGCAGATCGTCGGCCGCGCCGATTTGATTTTTTGGCCGTTCGATAAGATCAGCCTGGTTCATTTCTAGTAAATTACGTTGTTGAAAAGAAGTTGAGGTGACCGTATGACGATTCAATGGTTTCCAGGTCACATGACGCGAGCGCGCCGTCAAATCGAGGATAAGCTGAAGCTGATTGATGTCGTAATCGAGCTGCTGGATGCTCGCATTCCGCTATCCAGCAGAAATCCGATGATTGATGAAATATTGCAAAACAAGCCTCGCCTTGTACTGCTGAACAAAAACGATTTGGCGGATCCTGCCGTAACGGCTAAGTGGGTCGCTTATTTTGCGGATCATGGGCTGGATGCACTGCCGGTTGACGCAGCGAACGGGAATCAAATGAAGGAAATTATGGCGCGGTGCAAGCAGCTGATGGCTGCCAAGTTCGAAGCACAGCAGCGCAAGGGCATTAAGAATCCTAGAGCCATCCGGGCGCTGATCGTCGGCATTCCCAACGTCGGCAAATCGACTTTGATCAACCGTTTGGCCGGACGCAAAATCGCGGCAACCGGAGACAAGCCCGGCGTAACCAAAGGCCAGCAGTGGATTAAAGTGGGAACCGAGATGGAGCTGCTCGATACTCCCGGGATATTGTGGCCGAAATTCGAAGATCAGCAGGTCGGAATGCGGCTTGCCGCAACAGGCGCCATCAAAGAGGAAATTTTATATCCCGAGGATATTGCGTTCCACACGATGCGCTACATGATCGCCCATTACGGGGCATCATTGCAGGAGCGATTCGGTATTGAGAAGCTGCCGGACGACCCGGACAATAACGATGCCGTTATTGAAGTCATGGAGGCGGTAGGGCGTAAAAGAGGCGCTCTGATGAGTGGTGGACGGGTAGATCTCGAGAAAACGTCCCTGACGATTTTGCGCGAGCTGAGAGCGGGGAAAATGGGGAGAGTCAGCCTGGAAACGCCGGAGGATATCCCGCAAGATCCGTTATAAGTTGAAGTCACTCGATTAGGGTGGCTTTTTCTTTTTTTTTACCATATAGGATAGTGTAAGCCCGGCAAAGCGATTGAGAGCCCGGCAGTATCCGGCTAGCGGGCTTTCTAGTATAATGAACTTTATGAATTACATGAGAGAAGGGAATACGTCATCATGCTATTGGATCATGAGCAATCCCTCTGGGATCAAGGAGTCGAGTTTATTGCCGGGGTCGATGAAGTGGGGAGAGGCTGCTTGTTCGGCGATGTCGTCGCAGCCGCCGTTATTTTGCCCCGAGGGCTTGTATTGGAAGAAGTGAACGACTCCAAAAAGCTGAGCCACAAAAAAAGAGAAGAATTGTATGAGCTTATACATAAGGAAGCAATAGCAATTGGCGTCGGCATCGTCGATGTGAAAACGATCGATACGATCAATATTAAACAGGCGGCGCGGCTTGCGATGAAGCAGGCGGTGCAGCAGCTGAAGCCTCAGGCGGATTATTTGCTGGTGGACGCGGAGAAAGTGGACGTGGAGCTTCCGCAAATGGCGCTCATCCATGGAGATGCGTTGAGCCAGTCGATCGCCGCCGCCTCGATCATTGCCAAAGTAACCCGAGACCGAATGTGTCTGCATTGGGATGTGGAGTTTCCCGAATACGGCATCGCCGCGCATAAAGGCTACGCAACCAAGCAGCACCGCGAGATGATCCTCGAATACGGAGCTACCCCGATGCACAGACAATCGTTTCTGAAAAATATTTTGGTGCAGCAGGAGCAGCTGGAGCTGTTCTAAAGGCCTATTCGTTTCGTTTCCATATGAAATTATCATCCCTTTTTACCGATATATAAGGTAAGTTTACATATTGATTGATAGCGATTGGAGGGGGCGGCCCGTGAATATAAGTGGAATTATCAAAGGCTTCCTCGGCGACGCCAAGCCGTCCGAACCGAAGACGCTGGAGCTGAAGACCGGCGAAGTCGTCAAAGGCATGGTCGTGCAGCAGCTGTCCGAGCAGGAAGCAATCCTCAATATCGGCGGCGTGCAGGTCCGGGCGAAGCTCGAAACGCCGCTTAAGCAAGGTGAAGTCACGATGCTGCAGGTGCAGCCGGAGACGGCTTCAGGGCAAATCGTGCTAAAGCCGCTGGACGCGTCGGGCGTCAAAATTGCCGACGGCTCTTTGACGGATTTAATGAAAAACTTAGGCTTGCCGGACACGACATCCAATCGGCAGCTGATTCAGGCGATGCATCAGGCGGGCATCCCGCTGTCCAAAGAGAATGTCCAAGCCTTCGTGAAGCTAATGGCACAAATGCCTCCAGGGACGGCGCAGGAGCAGTGGATGCCATCGGCGGTCCTGGCTTTCCAGAAAGGAATTCCCCTTACGCCGGAAACGGTAAATGCCGTAAGAATGGCCGTATCCGGTCCGGCATTTCATGAGACGCTGCAGCAGCTTGAGGCCCAATTAACCAAGCTGGCGGATCAGGAGCCTGCTCTATCGTCATCTACACGTTCGATGATCGATACGTTGAAGCAAGTCGTCGCATCGCTGAAAGAAGCTTCCGCTCCGATCGCAGCACCTCTCTCTGGGCCCGCTGAAGGCGAAATGACAGGCGGAACGGCGCAAGGTGCAGGCCGCCCTGCATCCGCATTGTTAGCGCCCTCAGGAAGCGTTACAGCGCCTCTGGTAGCGGACGGAACCGCCGTATCGTCCAATGGAAACGGTGCAGCGCCTGAAACGGCGTTTGCCGGAAGGATAGCGGCGGCTGCTTCAGGCGTGCAGAGTGGCGCAGGAACTGCTGTAGGGGAGGCGCTTAACGGAGCTGACGATCAAGCCAGCGCAGCCGGGCATCCTCGGGCGGCGCAGCTTCAAGGCGGTGCAGCTGTCCAGGACGGCGATGTGCCGGGACAGGAACGGCCGGCCTCTGCGTCGGCCAAGCCTGCTGCCGGGCAGGAAGCGCCTCAGCACGCTTCGGCTGCGTCGGCGCCTTCCGCACCGGCACCGGCTGCGGCTTCAGCTGCTCCGGTGCCTGCAGCATCGTCCGCAGGGATGGCCGGACAAGCAGCGGCAGCTGCAGCGACGGCGGGTGAGCAGCTTCTGGGTGAAGCTCAAGCAGCCCCGGCTATTTCCGGCGCAGCCGCCAAAGAAAAGGCTGCCGAGACTGCCGCTGGCGTTCGTCCGGCGGCAGCCGAAACCGCCGTCAGCCAGGACGAAGCGGCAGGCCGTTCAGGAGCTCCGGCACGCAGCGGTGCGGAGAGCTCCGCCCAGCGCGGTGCCGGTACCGCCGAGCATTGGATTCCGAAGCTCATGAAAGCTATCGGGGTGGAGCATGAGCATCAGCTTTTCAAATTGCCTGATCTGGATACTTCTGACGGCCCGATCCGTCTAGACGGAATGTCCAAAGATGCATTGCTGCTGCAAGCATCATCCAACGAGCAGCTGAAGCCGGCCGACTCGTTGAAAAGCGTGCTCATGCAGCTCGCTCAAGCAAATGACATTCCTCCAGCGATGAAGGAGTCGGTCCAACAGGCCATCCAGCAAATTACCGGTCAGCAGCTTATGCTGAATTCGGATAAAACGTCCATGTTTTCGCACATTACGATGTTTGTGCCTTTGCTGAACGGCAACGGGGAGCAGACCGCCGCCATCCACATCCAATCCCGCAAAGGAAAGCGCGGAGAGATCGATGCCCGCAATTGCAGGCTCGTCTTTGATTTGCGGATGTCAGCGTTGGGGGATACCATGGTCGATGTTAAGGTCGTGGATCGTATCGTAAGCCTGCATGTGCACAACGATCAGCCGTTTCTGCAGGAGCTGCTGGAATCGTACCGCGATGAAATCGCCCAAGGCATAGCCGGTATCGGCTACCAGTTTATTTCCTTAAAGTACAGCCCTTATCCGGAAAAATTGCAGGGAGCCACAGAAGCGGTGAGTGCACAGGACACGGGAATACCGGGGGCATTGCAAGCAATTTATGGAAATAAACCATATAAGGGAATGGATGTTCGCGTATGAGCAATGAGTACTTCAAGCAAGCGGACAAAGGAAGCGAACCGGTTCCGAATCCCATCAAAAAGGCGGTTGCCCTTAAGTATTTGCCGGATGAGGCCAAGGCACCTGTACTCGTAGCGAAAGGCAAAGGGCATATTGCAGAAGAAATTTTGAAAAAGGCAAAGGAAAACGGCGTTCCGGTTCAGGAGGATTCTTCTTTGGTTGAGGTGCTGTCCAAGCTGGACCTCGATCAGGAAATTCCTCAGGAGCTGTACCAGCTTGTTGCCGAAATATTAAGCTTTATTTACCGATCGGATCAACGGGCAAAGGAATTCGGGAGGGGCCTACATGACCGTTAAAGGGATAAGCCGCAAGCAGCTCGGGGCGCTAGGGGAGCAATATGCCTTCGAGTATTTGCGGCAGCAGGGGTATAGGGTGATCCAAAGAAATTGGCGCTGCCGTACGGGCGAAATCGATTTAATTGCGTGGGATGGACCGCTGCTGGTGTTTGTCGAAGTAAGGACGAGAACCGGCGGAAGCGGCCAATTCGGCTCTCCTCAGGAGTCCGTAGATTACAGAAAGCAGCTGCAGGTGATGGAGACCGCGCAAGTCTACGCCCATACCCACCAGCTGCAGCATCAAATGCGCTTCGACGTCGTATCGGTAATTACCGATAAAGAAGGAAACCAACAGTCGTTGGATCATATTATGAACGCATTCTGAAGGAAGAACAGCTTCCTCAGGTGCGTTTTTTGCTTTAGACAGGCGTCTTCTTGTCCAGACAGCGATATTGCAGCGCCTCCGCTAGATGGGAGGCATTCAGCTGCTGCGAGCCCTCCAAATCGGCGATTGTGCGCGCAATTTTCAATATCCGGTCGTAGGCGCGGACGCTTAATCCGAGTACTTCAAACGATTTTCTGAGCATGGCTTCCGCTTCCGGCATAAGGTTGCAATGCGTTCTTAGCAGCTTGCCGTACAGCTCGCCATTGAACATGATGCCGGTATCGCGGTACCGGTTAAGCTGAATCTGCCGGGCTTTATCAACCTGCTCCTTCATGGCTTCGGAAGAAAGCTGGGGCAGCGATTCAATGATCTGCCCGTAGTCAATTCGGGGCACTTCTATCTGCAGATCGATCCGGTCCAGCAGCGGTCCCGATATTTTAGCGCGGTAGTGCTCGATTTTGAGCGGGCTGCAGGTGCAAGGATGTGATGCCGACTCCGAGCCATAATATCCGCAAGGACAAGGGTTCATCGACGAAGCGAGGATGAAATGGGCTGGAAAACGGTATACGGCTCTAGCCCGGCCTATCGTGACATGGCGATCCTCCAGCGGCTGGCGCAGCACCTCCAGCACAGCGCGGGAAAACTCGGGCAGCTCGTCGAGAAACAGCACGCCCCGATGGGCGAGGCTGATTTCTCCCGGCTTCGGGATCGTACCGCCGCCGACCAAGCCAGCGGCCGAGATCGTATGGTGCGGCATGCGAAACGGCCGTTCCTGGATGAGGCTGCTGCGGTCGGCAAATTTACCGGAAGCACTGTAAATTTTGGTGACATCAAGTGCTTCCTGTTCCGACATATCCGGAAGTATGGACGGAAGCCGCTTGGCGAGCATCGTCTTGCCGGTTCCCGGCGGGCCGAGCAGCAGGATATTGTGCATCCCTGCGGCACAGATCATTAAAGCCCGCTTGGCGTGCAGCTGCCCGTACACATCGCTGAAATTATCGCCTTGCCTTGGGGCGTACATGGTATCGGAGCCAGCCGGCGAAGACGACAACGACCTGCTGCACCTAAACAGCGAATCGGTCCCTGCCTTCAAGTCGGCTATATGGTCGATTGAACCAAGCTCCATTCCCGTTACAAGCGAAGCTTCCCGTGCGTTAGGACTGGGCACGATCGCACGGAGGATGCCGTTCTCCCTGGCGGTTGCCAGCATGGAGAGCACCCCGGGAACCGGACGAACGGACCCGTCCAGAGCCAGTTCTCCTAGGATAATCGTCCCTTCGGACCGTTCGAGCTGCAGCTGCCCGCTCGTTTGCAGGATTCCTGCTGCAATTGCCAAGTCAAACGCAGCGCCCTCTTTACGAATATCGGCGGGAGCCAAGTTCACCGTTATGCGCTGCAGCGGAAATTGGAAGCCGCAGTTTTTAATCGCAGCGCGCACCCGTTCCATCGATTCTTTAATCGCGCTGTCGGGCAATCCGACAATGCTCATGTGAGGCAAGCCGTTGCTCAGATCCACCTCTACTTCGACGAGCTTCCCATCTACTCCATGCAAGCAAGCGCTCATAACTTTTCCGTACATAACAAAAATACACCTTCCCCTCAGGATCATTCGTCCTTCGGCAAAAGGTGCTTCCTTATTGTCCGACTTTTTGTTAGGGATATTGTACAGCCTGCGGCAAAATTTCGCAATGGTTCCATTGCCAAAGCGGATAAACCATTCAAGAAATGGTTATAAAAGTAAGGGGGTGAAAACGATGCAGGAAAAACCTTACTTCTGTCCCAATTGCCGCTCCAATCGAATCAAGTTCAGTATCATCTCGAGCTATTCGCAGCGCTTTCTGAAGGATGCCATTTCCGGCTCTATTACGGAGGTAAACGATGCGCAGCAAATTCAAGACTCGGAGCCGATGATTCAATGTCTCGTTTGCAACTTTACGGGAAATGAAATGCGGTTTGTCAAGCAGGCCGAACGGGAGCCTCGCTCGATGACGCCAACGAATCCAACCTATATGTAGTGCATGAATGCTTTAACCTGAACGCATTTTTTCTGAGAGGAAAAGGTGCGTTTTTTGTTTGCTTTCTATTTCCTTGGGAATGATATAATACGGGAAATTTTTCAGAGGCATAAAAAAGTTTGATTGAAAAATGTAAGGTTTGACGTAAAAACTAAGGAAACTGTCGAAAAAAAGTGGTACAATAATGAAGGTTTTGTTGAGTTTTGCAAAGCCAAGCAGGAATTACAATGCATCATATCGAACTTTTCTTCGTTTGATGCGGGGCTCAGCGGTTCAGTCCGCTGTTTAGCTCTGGTCCATATAGAAAGCTATCACTGATAGGAGGATTTTGCTAAATGAATATTCATGAGTACCAAGGCAAAGAAGTGCTGAAACAGTATGGTGTTGCCGTTCCTGAAGGAAAAGTAGCTTTTACGGTGGATGAAGCGGTAGAAGCTGCAAAACAGCTCGGAACTTCCGTAGTTGTTGTTAAGGCGCAAATCCATGCAGGCGGACGCGGTAAAGCAGGCGGCGTTAAAGTAGCTAAAAACCTGGACGAAGTCCGCACTTATGCCGAGCAAATTTTGGGCAAAGTTCTTGTTACTCATCAAACGGGTCCTGAAGGTAAAGAAGTAAAGCGCCTGCTTATCGAGCAAGGCTGCGATATTAAGAAAGAATACTATGTCGGCGTAGTCGTTGACCGCGCAACCGGCCGTGTCGTTATGATGGCTTCCGAAGAAGGCGGTACGGAAATCGAGGAAGTTGCAGCTCATACGCCAGAGAAAATTTTCAAAGAAGTGGTAGACCCTGCTGTAGGCCTGCAAGCATTCCAAGCTCGCAAACTGGCTTACGCTATCAACATCCCGACTGAATTGGTAAACAAAGCCGTTAAATTCATGATGGCTCTCTATACTGCATTCGTTGACAAAGATTGCTCGATTGCCGAAATCAACCCGTTGGTTGTAACAGGCGGCGGCGACGTTATGGCTTTGGATGCGAAATTGAACTTCGACTCCAACGCATTGTACCGTCACAAAGACATCCAAGCGCTTCGCGACCTTGATGAAGAAGACGAGAAGGAAATCCAAGCGTCCAAATTCGACCTGAGCTACATAGCGCTTGACGGCAACATCGGTTGCATGGTTAACGGCGCAGGCCTTGCTATGGCCACTATGGATATTATCAAATATTACGGCGGCGACCCTGCCAACTTCCTTGATGTAGGGGGCGGCGCTACAAAAGAGAAAGTTACCGAAGCTTTCAAAATCATCCTTTCCGATGATGCGGTTAAAGGTATTTTCGTTAACATTTTCGGCGGCATCATGAAGTGCGACGTTATTGCTGAAGGTGTCATTGCTGCGGCAAAAGAACTCGGCTTGACTCGTCCGTTGGTTGTTCGTCTTGAAGGCACGAACGTTGAGCTCGGCAAGAAAATGTTGAACGAGTCCGGCTTGAACATCGTAGCTGCGGATTCCATGGCTGACGGCGCGCAAAAAATCGTTGCTCTTGTTAAGTAAGCTGCGCGCTTTCTAGTAACGTATCATCTTCTTCAAATAATTCAAGGGATGTGAACTATACAAATGAGTATTTTGGTTAATAAAAATACAAAGGTTATCACACAAGGTATTACAGGTTCCGTAGGTATGTTCCACACGAAAGGCGGTCTTGACTACGGTACGCAAATGGTTGGCGGCGTAACTCCAGGTAAAGGCGGCACTAACGTCGATATCACTTTGGAAAACGGCGAAACCGTATCTCTTCCGGTATTCAACACCGTTGTTGAAGCCAAAGCGGCTACCGGAGCAACAGTATCCGTAATCTACGTTCCGCCTGCATTCGCAGCCGATGCGATCATGGAAGCGGTAGACGCTGAGATGGAGCTTGCTATTTGTATCACTGAAGGTATTCCTGTATTGGACATGGTTAATGTTGCCCGTTACATGGAAGGCAAGAAAACCCGCTTGATCGGACCTAACTGCCCTGGCGTTATTACTCCAGGCGAGTGCAAAATCGGCATCATGCCGGGCTACATTCATACTCCAGGCCATGTAGGCGTTGTTTCCCGAAGCGGAACATTGACTTACGAAGCGGTTCACCAGCTGACTACCCGCAACATCGGACAATCGTCCGCAGTAGGTATCGGCGGCGACCCTGTTAAAGGCTCCGAGTTCATCGATATCCTCAAATTGTTCAATGATGATCCGGATACTTACGCAGTTATCATGATCGGTGAAATCGGCGGAACAGCGGAAGAAGAAGCAGCTGAATGGATCGCAGCCAACATGAAGAAGCCGGTTGTAGGCTTTATCGGCGGCCAAACGGCGCCTCCAGGAAAACGTATGGGCCACGCAGGCGCTATTATTTCCGGCGGCAAAGGTACTGCAGCAGAGAAAGTGGCTACTATGGAACGCTGCGGTATTAAAGTAGCTCCAACACCTTCCGAAATGGGCTCCACGCTCGTTAGCGTTTTGGAAGAAAAAGGACTTTTGGAAAAGTGCATCACTAAAAAATAATAATAAGTTCCTACAGGCAAGCAGCCTTCTATTCCCGTTCGGGAGTGGAAGGCTTTTCTTTTTTTCAGAGGTCAAATGAGCAAAAGTTGTTCTCAATGAAGGAGTGATATATACTATATGGACGATAGAACCATTTTAATCGCGTTACATCATATAGAAGGAATCGGTTGGAAGACGATTCGCAGGATCATGGACCGGGTACGAACGCTGGCGGATATCGCCTCATTCCAACTGCAGGATTGGCTGAATGTGGGGCTGCCGTTATCCCGAGCCGAACTGCTTCATGCAGCCGTGAAGAAAATGAGCTCCGACGGAACCGGCAAGCTGCTGGAAACGTACCGAGATAAAGAAATCGGCATCGTCACCGTCTTCGACGAACGATACCCTTCTTTATTGAAGCAAACCGCCGAGCCTCCATGGGTCATGTACTATCGGGGACGGCCGGAGCTCATGAGCCGGCTTTGCATTGGGGTTGTCGGAACGCGAACACCAACGGCTTATGGACGTAATGTCGCCGAACAGCTGTCGAAGTCGCTTTCAGCGGCTCATGCTTGCATCGTCAGCGGTTTGGCGAGGGGAATTGACAGCGCTGCCCATATAGGAGCCTTGTGCGGGGCTGGGAGCACGATAGCCGTGTTAGGCTGCAGCATCGATCAAGTATACCCGCCGGAAAATAAATCACTGTACCAGCAAATTTCCAGCCAAGGGCTGATCTTGAGCGAATATCCTCTGCATACGAAATCCCATCCCGGCTTATTTCCTCAAAGAAATCGCATAATCGCAGGACTCAGTGCAGGAATCGTTGTCATTGAAGCCGCTTTAAAAAGCGGATCCCTTATTACGGCGGATCAGGCTCTGGAGGAATCGCGGGATGTATATGCCGTTCCGGGCCCCATCCATTCGATCAAAAGCCAAGGAGCGTTGTCATTGATCAAGCAGGGCGCCAAGCTGGTCACGTGTGCGGAAGACATACTAGAAGAGTACCCTCATTGGATATCATTGGACCGTTTGACACACATTAAGACAGAGACGGTGAAGCTGCCACCGCTGTCACCGGACGAACAAATGATCGTAGACCTGCTCGGCGATCAGCCGCATACCGTCGATGAGCTGATGGCCAAAAGTCAATTTACCTTTGGACATTTGCATTCAGTTCTGTTAAATTTACTAATGACTAAACGAGTGGTACAATTGCCAGGTTCTGTATACACATTAAGTTAACCCGTACAAATATAAATACTTTTTAAATGAAGGGGGAAGGACGCCTATGGCAGATTCGCTAGTCATTGTGGAGTCACCCGCAAAAGCAAAAACCATCGGTAAATATTTAGGCAGCAAATTTATTGTCAAGGCATCCATGGGTCATATCCGTGATCTTCCGAAAAGCCAAATCGGCGTGGAGATAAAGAAAAATTTTGAGCCGAAATATATTACGATCCGCGGAAAAGGCTCCGTGCTTAAAGAGCTGAAGGATGCGCGCAAGAAAGTAAAAAAAGTTTATCTGGCGGCTGACCCGGATCGCGAAGGGGAAGCGATTGCCTGGCATCTGGCTCATTATCTCGAGCTTAACGAGACGGAAGCTTGCCGTGTCGTCTTTAACGAGATTACGAAGCAAGCGGTTAAGGACGCTTTTAAAACACCGCGCAAAATCAATATCGATTTGGTCAATGCGCAGCAGGCCCGCCGAATTTTGGACCGGCTTGTCGGATATAAGATCAGTCCGCTGCTGTGGAAAAAGGTGAAGAAGGGCTTGTCCGCAGGACGGGTGCAATCAGTAGCCGTCAAGTTGATCTATGACCGGGAGAACGAAATCAAAATGTTCGTTCCCGAGGAGTACTGGTCCGTTACAGCGAAGCTGTTAGCGGGTTCGTCCGAGTTCGAAGCCAAATTTCACAGCTTGAACGGGGACAAGAAAGAACTGAAGAATGAGCAGGAAGTCAACGAAATCCTGGCAGGCATCGAGAAAGCCGATTTCGTTGTTTCCGAAGTGAAAGAGAAGGAGCGGCAGCGCAATCCGTCCCCGCCTTTCATTACAAGCTCTTTGCAGCAGGAGGCGGCGAGGAAGCTGAACTTCCGCGCTTCCAAAACCATGTCCGTCGCACAGCAGCTATATGAGGGCATTGACTTGGGGAGCGAAGGAACGGTAGGCTTAATCACATATATGCGTACCGACTCCACGAGGATCTCCCCGGTTGCTCAAGAGGAAGCTCGCGAGTACATCGTGCAAAAATACGGCCCGGATTTTTATCCGGAAACGCCGCGGGTTTACGTGAAAAAAGCGGCAAACGCCCAAGATGCGCATGAAGCGATTCGGCCGAGCTCGGTTCTGCGCGAGCCGGATCAACTGAAGGAATATTTGAGCCGCGATCAGCTGAGACTGTATAAGCTCATTTGGGAGCGGTTCGTTTCAAGCCAGATGGCATCCGCTGTGCTCGATACGATGACCGTAGATCTTGCCGCGGGCGATACCGTATTTCGTGCCGTCGGCTCGAAGATGAAATTCCCGGGCTTTATGAAGGTTTACGTCGAAGGCAACGACGACGGTACCACCGAAGAAGATAAGCTGCTCCCGCCGCTTAAACAAGGTGATAAAGTCAAGAAGAAACAGATCGATCCGAAGCAGCATTTCACGCAGCCGCCTCCGCGCTATACGGAAGCAAGACTCGTCCGGGCTTTGGAGGAAATGGGCATCGGCCGTCCAAGTACGTATGCGCCGACGCTTGAAACGATTCAACGCCGCGGTTACGTCGCCATCGAGGAAAAGAAATTCGTCCCTACCGAGCTAGGCGAGCTGGTAATCCAGCAGATGATAGAATTTTTCCCCGAGATTCTGGATGTAGAGTTTACCGCTCATATGGAAGAAGAGCTCGACCATGTGGAGGAAGGCAAAGAAGATTGGGTGAAAGTGCTGAGCTCTTTCTATGAATCGCTGGAGAAGCGTCTCGAAGTAGCCGAGGAAGAGATGGAGAAGATCGAAATTCAGGATGAAGTGTCCGATGAAATCTGTGAAAAATGCGGACGCCATCTTGTATATAAAATGGGCCGGTTCGGCAAGTTCCTTGCTTGCTCGGGCTTCCCGGATTGCCGCAATACGAAGCCGATCGTCAAGGATATCGGGGTGACCTGTCCGAGCTGTAAGGAAGGGAAGATCATCGAGCGCCGAAGCAAGAAAGGGCGTGTGTTTTACGGCTGCGACCGCTACCCGGAATGCGAATTCGTATCTTGGGATAAGCCGGTGGACCATCCTTGCCCGAAATGCGGAGCGATGCTGATCGAGAAGCGGAACAAGAACGGTCTGTTCCACCAGTGCACGCAGTGCGATTTCAAGGACGAAGTCCAAGAGAAAGAATAGGTTAAGTTTACGTTTCAGGAGGTTAACATCTTGTCAGATACACCCAAAGTAACCGTTATCGGTGCCGGTTTGGCCGGAAGCGAAGCCGCATGGCAAATCGCAAGCCAAGGCGTATCCGTTGTATTATATGAAATGCGGCCGGTGAAAAAGACGCCGGCCCATATATCCGATCAATTTGCCGAATTGGTGTGCAGCAACTCGCTGCGCGCCAACGGCTTGACTAACGCCGTCGGCGTATTGAAAGAAGAAATGCGCATACTGAATTCACTCATTATGCGCTGTGCGGACAAGCATGCGGTTCCGGCCGGCGGCGCTTTGGCCGTTGACCGCGATGGCTTCTCCGCCGAAGTAACGACGATGCTGCGCAGCCATCCGCTTATCGAGGTTCGAAACGAGGAGCTTCTGGAGCTTCCCGACGGAATTACCGTCGTCGCAACGGGACCGCTCACGTCGCCGGCACTTTCCTCCCATTTGCAATCGCTGATGGGAGAAGAGTACTTGTATTTTTACGATGCAGCAGCACCGATCGTCGAGAAAGATTCGATAGATATGAGCAAAGTATATTTGGCTTCCCGTTATGACAAGGGAGAAGCCGCTTACTTGAACTGTCCGATGACGGAAGAAGAGTTTAACGTGTTCTATGATGCTCTCATTTCCGCTGAGGTTGCTCCGATCAAAGAGTTCGAGAAAGAGATTTACTTTGAAGGCTGCATGCCGATCGAGGTTATGGCGAAGCGGGGCAAGCAAACCGCATTGTACGGACCGATGAAGCCGGTGGGCTTGATCAATCCGCATACGAATCAGCTGCCTTATGCCGTAGTTCAGCTGCGTCAGGACAATGCGGCAGGGACGCTCTACAATTTGGTAGGCTTCCAGACGCACCTGAAGTGGGGAGAGCAAAAGCGGGTGTTTTCCTTGATCCCGGGACTGGAAAATGCGGAGTTTGTACGTTACGGCGTTATGCACCGCAACACCTTTATCAATTCGCCTAAGCTATTGAAACCGACATACCAATTTATGAAGCGGGACAACTTGTTTTTCGCCGGACAAATGACGGGTGTGGAGGGTTATGTGGAATCCGCAGCCTCCGGTCTTATTGCCGGCATGAATGCGGCGCGCTTCGCCAAAGGCTTGGACTGCCTCGTGCTTCCGCAGGATACGACGCTCGGAAGTATGGCCCATTATATTACGACGGCGGACTTCAAGCATTTCCAGCCGATGAATGCCAACTTCGGGCTTCTTCCTCCTCTGGACGAGAAGATCAAGGTGAAGAAAATCCGTTATGAAAAAATCGCTTTACGTGCAATTGAGAAAATTCAGAATTTTTCACAAAACGAATACAATTCCACTTGTAAGTAAAAGCTCCAGTATGATACTATAAACTTGTTTTTGAAATTTGCTGATTTATGGAACCTCTGCATCGTGGCTGCTTGGTAAGCGCGTCCTCGAACGAGGTTTTTCTATTGAATACCTGAATTTCGATTATGATCCGATAGAGGTTATCTCATGGAGGTATCGCATAATGGAACAAACCTTTCATGCCACGACGATCTTTGCCATTCGTCACCAAGGCAAAGGGGCTATTGCCGGTGACGGCCAAGTCACGTTCGGCAACAGCATGGTGATGAAGCATACCGCGAAAAAAGTGCGCAGATTATACCGCGGCAAGGTGATTGCGGGTTTTGCGGGCTCGGTAGCCGATGCCATTACTTTATTTGAAAAGTTTGAAGCTAAGCTTGAGGAGCACCACGGCAACCTGCAGCGGTCCGCCGTCGAGCTGGCCAAAGATTGGCGCTCCGATCGCGTGCTGCGTCGCTTGGAAGCGATGATGATCGTAATGGATTCGAGCAACGTGCTGCTCATCTCGGGTAACGGCGAGATCATCGAGCCGGATGACGGTATTCTCGCGATCGGCTCCGGAGGAAGCTTCGCATTGGCTGCGGGCCGGGCGCTTCACCGCTATGCGCCGCAGATGAGCGCCAAAGAGATCGCTCATGCATCGCTTACGATGGCTGCAGATATTTGTGTATTCACCAACCACAATATTATCGTGGAAGAAATCGAGTAGACGACAAAGAAGGAGGCTCTATCGTGAAGCATACTGCCATGACACCGAAAGAGATTGTGAATCAGCTGGACAAATATATCGTCGGGCAAAAGAAGGCTAAAAAGTCCGTAGCCGTCGCGCTCCGCAACCGATATCGCAGAAGCCTGCTGGATGAGTCGCTTCGCGATGAAATTGTCCCGAAAAATATATTGATGATCGGTCCTACTGGAGTAGGTAAAACGGAAATTGCCAGAAGATTGGCGAAATTGGTTAACGCGCCTTTCGTCAAGGTGGAGGCTACCAAGTTCACCGAGGTCGGCTATGTCGGCCGGGATGTGGAAGCCATGGTCCGCGATTTGGTGGAGACATCGATCCGTATGGTAAAGGCGGAAAAGACCGAGAAGCTGAAGGATAGAGCGGAGCAAATGGCCAATGAACGCATCGTATCGATTCTCGTGCCTAATCCTGCGAAGCAAAAGTCGCAGCGCAATCCGCTGGAAATGCTGTTCGGCAATCACGGACAGGCGGAAACACAGGAAACGGAGCCGGATCAAAGCATTTACACGCGCAGACAGGAAGTGAAAGCGCAGCTGGCCAAAGGCGAGCTGGAGCAAACAGTCATCGAGATTGAAGTCGAAGACGCTTCCCCTTCCATGCTCGATATGTTGTCCGGGCAAGGAAACGAACAGGCCGGCATGAATATGCAGGAGCTGTTCGGATCGCTGATGCCGAAGAAAACGAAGAAACGGAAGCTGCCGATCAAAGAAGCGCGGAAGGTTCTCATCCAGGAGGAAGCGCAAAAGCTGCTCGATATGGATGAGGTTATCCAGGACGCCGTGTCAAGAGCGGAGCAGCTCGGCATTATTTTTATCGATGAGATTGATAAAATCGCTAGTTCCGGCCGCGGCGGCGGACCCGATGTTTCTAGGGAAGGCGTGCAGCGCGATATTTTGCCGATCGTTGAAGGCTCAACGGTAATGACTAAGTATGGTCCGGTGCAGACCGATTATATTTTATTCATTGCGGCAGGGGCGTTCCATATAGCTAAGCCTTCAGACCTAATTCCGGAGCTTCAAGGCAGATTTCCTATTCGGGTAGAACTAAGCAGCTTAACGCAACAGGACTTTGTACTCATTTTAAAGGAGCCTAAGCATGCTTTGACCAAACAGTATACGGCACTTTTGGAAACGGAAGGAATCCAGGTGCAATTTTCCGATTCGGCGATAGATGAGATTGCCAAAATAGCCGCGGAAGTAAACCAGAATACCGATAATATCGGTGCAAGAAGGCTGCATACCATATTGGAAAAGCTTCTGGAGGATTTATCGTTCGAGGCTCCCGAAATCACGCTGGAGCAGATTGTCATTACGCCCGAATACGTGCGTGAGAAGCTTTCCGACATAGTCCAGAACCGCGACTTAAGCCAGTATATACTGTAATCGGTGCAGCAGGTATGGCACTATTCTAACCGTTAAGTCGCTCTAGGAGGCAGTATCATGACATTGTTGACAAAGACAAGAAGGTTAAATAAATTGTTGCAGAAGGAAGCCGGCAATCCGGTCAGCTTCATGAATATGGCCGAAGTGCTGAGCGACATCCTGCAGGCGGATATATTCGTAGTCAGCAGGAAGGGCAAAGTGTTGGGCAAAGCTTGGTCCCCTTCAGGCCTTGGGGAGCATTTGGGCGAATCGGTTTTGACCGAGAACCGCTTCCCGGCTGAGTACAATCAGCTGCTATTGAAGGTAGAGGAAACCTCTTCCAATCTCAGCGCCCTCAGCGATTACAATGTATTCGCGGAGGGAATTGCCGATGACGGCATCTCCATTACCATCGTTCCTGTAATCGGAGGCGGCGACCGGCTGGGTACGCTTATATTGACCCGTCGTGAGGCCGGCTTCATCGATGACGACCTCATTGTAGCTGAATACGGATCGACGGTCGTAGCGATGGAGATCCTTCGGGAGAAGGCGGAGCAAATCGAGATTGAGGCGAGAAGCAAGGCTGTCGTGCAGGTGGCTGTGGGCTCGCTGTCCTTCAGTGAGTTAGAGGCGGTTGAGCATATTTTCGAACAATTGGAAGGCTCGGAAGGGCTGCTCGTTGCAAGCAAAATAGCGGATCGTGTCGGAATTACTCGATCGGTTATCGTCAATGCACTCAGAAAACTGGAAAGTGCAGGGGTCATAGAAACACGGTCACTTGGTATGAAAGGGACTTATATCCGGGTTCTAAATGACCAGTTGATAAGTGGCATTCAAAGTGTGAAAATATAGTAAAACCACAGGTTTTAAGCCCTATATTCCAAATATAGGGCTTTTTTCATATTGTAATAAATTGCATATTTCTTCAATATAGAAATAGTTCTGGGTGACTACATTTTCTTCCAAATGGTCATATAATTTTTAGATTATTATGTCGAACAAAGGAGGATAATGAAGCGAACCTGTTGAATAGGTAAACCTAACATCATCTTGAAGGTAGGATAGCGGATGAATATTCTCAATAAGCCCGTTTTTAATCAGATGGAACGCACCTTGGATGCGGCGACCATGAGACAGCGAGTCATTGCGGATAACGTAGCCAACGTCGACACGCCTTACTTTAAGCGTTCGGATGTCAAGTTTGAAGAGCTGCTTCAAAGTGAGCTGAATGGATCCTCACTGCAGGGCTACCGCACGGATCCGAGACATTTTTATATCGGACGCCCTCCGAGACCGGAGCCGCAAATTGTAAGAGATAATTCTTCGGCCATTAACAACAACTTGAACAATGTGGATATGGATTACGAAATGTCATTGTTGGCCAAAAACCAATTGCGGTATAACGTGATGGCCCAGCAGGTAAGCAGCGAGATTAAAAAATCCAGAATTGCCATTGAAGGGAGAGCTTAATGAATGAAACTGACCAATGGCTTTGATATTAGCTCATCCGCCTTAACCGCACAACGGTTTCGGATGGATGTCATATCCTCCAACATTGCCAATGCAGACTCGACAAGAGCAAGGATGGTCAACGGTAAATGGGTGCCGTATCAACGCAAGCTGGTAACGATCGAACCGAAAACCCCCACATTCCAACAAGCGCTTGAAAATGCGCAGTCCGGTGCGAGCGGAGAAGGAGTCAAGGTAACGAAAATTATCGAAGATACTTCTCCCTTTAAGCAGGTTTACAATCCAACACATCCCGATGCCGATGAGAACGGATTTGTCATGATGCCGAATGTTGACGTGCTTAAGGAAATGGTTGATATGATTTCCGCTACTCGTTCCTATGAAGCAAATGTGACTGCATTAAATGCATCCAAATCAATGATCACCAAAGCTTTGGAAATCGGAAGATAATAACAACCTTACGATAAAGGAGAATTCATCATGATCGATAAAGTGGGCTTACTGCCAATGCAATCCATTGCTCAACAGCCATCGAAGAGCATGAGCGCTTCTGAAGTTTCGGAGCAATTCGGACAGTTCCTGAATGATGCGATGGTTAAGCTCAACAATCAGCAAGCAGAGGTGGATAAGTTTAACGATCAGTTCGCTAGAGGAGAGAATGTGGATGTGCATCAGCTGACGATCGCTTCCGAAAAAGCTTCCCTGGGTCTGCAGCTTACCGTGCAGGTTCGCAATAAAGTCGTCGAAGCCTACCAGGAAATTATGAGAATGCAGGTATAACGGGGTTTAACGAATGACTAGCGACGGCTTATTAGATGGGGTGAAATAGTGAACGAGAATATTTCCCGGTATTGGAGCCGAATTACCCAGTACTGGAATCAATTCAGCAAAGCACAGAAGATGACTTTCGCAGCGACCGTGATTCTTGTCATACTTACGATCGGGATCATTAGCTATAATTTTTCGAAGACGGAATACGCACTTGCTTATACGAACCTTCAACCGAGCGATGCGGCGGCGATTAAAGGATACTTGGACGGAGCGAAAATTCCGTATCAGCTAAGCGAGGACGGCAAGAGCATCGGCGTTCCGCGAAGCGATGTTGCTAGCGTCAAGCTGGCGGTAGAATCTCAGGGCTTGAATAAAACGGGCAACATCGGGTATGGAGAATTCGCCAAATCAAGCACGTTCGGGACAACGGACAAAGAGTTTAACGTCAAATACATAAATGCGGTTCAAGGGGAACTGCAGCAGCTGATCAACTCGAACAACGCGGTAAGCAGCTCCAAGGTGTTGATCAACATGCCTGAGGAAAGCGTGTTTCTTCCGAAGGGAGCGGAGAAAGAAAAAGCTTCGGCTTCCGTAGTCGTCAATGTAAAGCCGGGTTATTCTCTCGATCAGGCAAAGGTAGACACGATGTATAACCTTGTATCTCACAGCGTCAAGGGCTTGCCGGTGGAGAACATTACAATTTCCGATCAAAACGGGGAACCGCTTGAGTATTCCAAAGGCAATAACAAAATAAACAACGCGAATGTAGCGCTGCAAAACTTTGAAATCAACAATCAGTTCCGAAACGACATCCAGAAAAACGTGCAGCAGATGCTCGGAGCGATTCTTGGCAGAGACAAAGTCATCGTACAGGTAGTTTCTACGATGAACTTCGATCAAATGAATACCAAGCAACAGCTTGTAACCGCACCTAACGCCGTCGACCAAAAAGGCTTGGAAATTTCCGTTCAGGAAATTCAGAAAAATTATACCAGCGACAGCTCGGCAGGCACTGGCGGCGTACCTGGCACAGGCCAGACGGATATTCCGGGGTATCCGGGCAGCAACACCAACGGCAAGTCCCAATCCGAGGAGCTTCAAAGAACCGTCAATTCCGAAGTAAACCGGATTACGAACGATATTATCGCCACACCTTACGTTGTAAAAGATTTAACCATTAACGTGGGAATTGAACCACCGACTCCCAATGATCCGAACTCATTGACGCAAGAAACGAAAGACGCCGTACAGCGAATTCTTGTCAATGTCGTCAGAGCGGCCCTTGCGGACAATAAGCAAACGTTGACGGATGAAGATTTGAATAAGAAAGTAACCGTATTTGCTCATCAGTTTGCAAGACCGAATGCCGACACTACGGCTAATGCCAATTCGATGCTGTTGTACGGAGCATTAGGCGGCGTAGCTCTCGCACTTCTGGCCGGCGGCGGATATTTGTGGATGAGACGACGCAAGGCACGGGAGCAAGCAGAGGAAGAGCTGGATGAACAACCGGCCAAACTCGAATTTCCAACAATCGATATTGATAATGTGACTAACGATAATCAAGTTCGCAAGCAGCTGGAAACCTTGGCGAAAAGAAAACCGGAGGAATTCGTCAATCTGCTTCGTACCTGGTTAGTAGATGAATAGAGGTGTAGTTGTTGGCTAAAGTGCAGCAGCAAGTATTATCAGGCCGTCAAAAAGCTGCCATTTTGTTAATCAGTCTGGGTCCTGAAGTTTCGGCACAAATATTCAAACATTTGCGCGATGAGGAAATAGAGCAGTTAACATTGGAAATTGCAAACGTTAGAAAAGTCGACAGCGTAGAGAAGGAAGCCATTTTAGCCGAGTTTCACCAAATATGCCTGGCACAGGAGTTTATCTCCCAAGGCGGTATTGCTTATGCGAAAGATATTTTGGAAAAAGCTCTCGGCTCTCAAAAAGCGCTCGACATCATTAACCGATTGACGGCAACGTTGCAAGTCCGTCCGTTCGATTTCGCCAGAAAAGCGGACCCTGCACAAATATTGAACTTTATTCAGAACGAAAATTCGCAAACTATTGCACTGGTGCTTGCTTATTTACAGCCGGAGCAATCCTCCATCATTTTATCGTCGCTCCCTCAGGACAAGCAGGCGGACGTCGCCAAACGGATTGCATTGATGGACAGCACGTCTCCGGAGGTTATCAGCCAGGTTGAACGGGTGTTGGAACAAAAGCTGTCGGCTACCGTAACGCAGGATTACACCAATGCCGGCGGTATTGCGGCTATCGTACAAATCTTGAACGGCGTCGATCGCGGTACCGAGCGTACGATTCTCGATTCGCTGGAAATTCAGGATCCTGAGCTGGCAGAAGAAATCAAGAAAAGAATGTTCGTGTTCGAAGACATCGTCAACATCGACAACCGGTCTATCCAACGGATTATCCGGGATATCGAGAACGCCGATTTGCAGTTGGCGCTTAAAGTGGCCAGTGAAGAAGTACGCGATGCCATATTCAAAAATATGTCCAAGCGAATGGCGGAAACGTTCAAAGAAGAAATGGAATTCATGGGTCCCGTTCGTTTGCGTGATGTGGAAGAAGCACAGACCCGTATTGTCGCTACCATCCGTCGCCTAGAAGAAGCAGGCGAAATCATCATTGCCCGTGGTGGAGGAGATGATATTATTGTCTAATGTCATCAAGTTTACGCAATATGTATCTTTAGACGATAAGAAAGTCGTAGAGGTTGCATCGAAATATGTATTGGATGAAAATGGTTCCGAATCCTCATCGGGATATTCGGAGGAAGCTCAACAAGAAATTAATGAAGTTAACGAATTGAAGATGCAAATATTGCAGGATGCCCAAACGTTCGCCGAAGAGCAGCTCAGAGTGGCCATGGATGAAGTATCCGCCATCCGCGAGCAAGCCCAGACCGATATTGATCAATGGTGGACGGAGCAGCGCCAGCACGATGCAGAGCTGCAAGCCGATCTTAGAGAAGAAGGCTATAAGCAGGGCTACGAGCAAGGGATACAGGAAGCGGAAGAACAGCTTCGCCGCCAGTATAACGACATGCTCCAGGAAGCATCGCAAATATTGAACCAGGCTTATGTATTGAAACAGCAGATCATTCAAGAGGCGGAGCCTTTTCTCATTCAAATGAGCTGCGCCATTGCCGAAAAGATTGTTTCCCGCCAATTGACGGTAGAGCCGGAATGGATCATCGATTTAATCGAGACGGTACTGGCAAGACGCAGGGAAAAAGGGATCATTACGCTTTGCGTAGCACCGGCACACTTTTCTTACATTCAGGACGCCAGGGAGGAATTGCTTCTCCATATCGATTCCCAGGCAGAATTGCAGATCATACCGGATCCGTCGGTGCATGACCATGGCTGCGTAGTCCGTTCATCATTCGGAAGTATCGATGCAAGAATCGATACGCAGTTAAAGGAAATCAAAACCGCGCTTCAGCATCTCGCTGTCAGAAATGAGGGATCGTAGATGAATCCGGCGCTGGACGCATCCAAATATTTGGAGCAGCTGAAGCAAATCGACCCGATTCGCGTCAACGGCAAAGTAACGCAAGTCATCGGCCTGACCGTTGAATCGGAAGGCCCGGACGCAAGCATCGGGGATGTCTGTTACATCTACCCGCTGAAGTCCAATCAGCCATTGAAAGCCGAAGTCGTAGGCTTCAAGAACAATAAGGTGCTGCTGATGCCGCTCGGAGAGCTCCATTCGATAGGACCCGGCTGCGATGTCGTCGGTACAGGTAAACCACTGACGGTGCAAGTAGGGCACGAGCTTCTCGGCAAAGTACTGGACGGGCTCGGCCAGCCTTTGGATGGCACGTTCCTGTCATCGCGAATGACCCAGTATTCTACCCATAACGCACCCAGCAATCCGTTAAAAAGACCACGGGTGCTCGAGCCGATCAGTGTCGGCGTCCGTTGCATCGACGGTCTGCTGACCATCGGAAAAGGACAGCGCGTCGGGATATTCGCCGGATCCGGCGTAGGTAAAAGTACATTGATGGGCATGATAGCCCGAAATACTTCTGCCGACGTCAACGTTATTGCTTTAATTGGAGAACGCGGCCGGGAGGTACTCGATTTCATCGAACGCGACCTCGGTCCCGAAGGATTGGCGCGATCGGTCGTCGTAGTGGCCACATCCGATCAACCGGCATTAATCCGGATTAAAGGCGCTTTGATCGCTACAAGCATCGCAGAATATTTTCGCGACCGCGGATTGAATGTCATGCTTATGATGGACTCGGTAACCCGTTTCGCGATGGCTCAGCGTGAAGTAGGGCTGGCTGTCGGCGAACCGCCGGCGACTCGCGGATATACCCCTTCGGTATTTGCCACATTGCCGAAGCTGCTGGAGCGTTCGGGTACGGGGCCTAAAGGATCCATAACCGCATTCTATACGGTGCTCGTCGACGGGGACGATATGAATGAGCCTATCGCCGATGCCGTCCGAGGTATCCTCGACGGACACATCGTATTGGACCGCAATATAGCGAATCGCGGGCATTATCCGGCCATTGACGTGCTATCCAGCATCAGCCGTGTCATGAAAGAAATCGTTCCTCAGGAGCATCAGCTGGCTGCCGAAAATTTGAAGCGTCTCTTATCTGTTTATAAAGATTCGGAGGACCTTATCAATATAGGGGCGTACCAAAGAGGATCGAATCCGGAAATTGATAATTCTTTGGAACATATTCAATCGATCTGGGATTACACCAAGCAAAGAGTCAATGAGAAGATGACGGTTATGGATGCACAAGAACGGTTAATTCGAGAATTTTACAAAGGGTGAGCTTAATCTATGCGTTTCCGTTATGCCTTTCAAAAAATCGTCGACTTGAAAATCAACGAAAAAACGCAAGCGGAATGGTTGTTATCCGAAGCTATCGGGAAAGTGCGCGAGGAGGAGTCGAGCTTGTCCGAGCTGCACGCCGAAAAAAACGGGATCCAGGAGCAGCTGCACCGGGCGTCTGCGAATAAGGCAACAATTTCGCAAATGATGATGTATCAGCAGTATGCGGATCACATCGACAATCGGATCACACTGAAGAACAAGGATCTGGAAAAAGCGCAGCAGGTTGTTCTGGTTAAGCAGGACAATCTGGCGGGGAGAATGATGGAAGAGAAAGTATGGACCAAAGCGAAGGAAAAAGCGCAGCTCCGGTTTAAAGCGAATATGCTCAAAACCGAGCAGGATCAGTTGGATGAAATGGCGACGAACCGATACCGGAGATTGTCATAGAACCAAAGAAACAGGGGGTGAGGATAATGTCAGACATGGATTTGGAGAATACCTCTTCGTCTGGAGCTATGGAACGGTTTCTGATCTGGTTTTTGATCCCGTTTGTGTTTACGGCCGTGCTGCTTGGGGTGCTGCTTACCATATTCGATTATGACGTTATGAATAATGTGCTTCGCGCAGCAAATAGAGTGCCTATCGTGAAAAGTATTGTGCCGGATCCCAAGCCGTCGGCATCCGACTCGACAACGACTTCTGGAACAACGCAGCAAAATTCGGCAGCGAGTCAAACGCAAGAAGAAATAGTGCAGTCGTTGAACGCTAAATTAAGCACAAAGGAGCAGGAGCTTACCCAATCGAACAACCTGATTCAGCAGCGCGATCAACTGATCAAGGAGCTCCAGCTGAAAAACAGCTCGCTAGAAGAGCAAATGAAGAGCAAGACGCAATCGGATGAGGACTATACGAATCAAATTCAACAATTGGCATCGATGTACGCCAAGATGACGCCTTCAAAGGCGGCCCCTATTATGGAAAATTTGACGACATCCGAGCTCGTGCTGGTGCTAAGCATGATGAAGACGGATGAGCGGGTTAAAATTTTGGAGAAAATGGATGCCAAGAAAGCGGCGGACGCCACGATCTTGTTAAAGGACCAAACCTCGACCAAGGACCGTGAAATTGCAGCTTTACAGGATCGGGTCAAAGAATTATCCAAGCCGAGCGCTGCAAGTACGCAAAAAATAAGCAAGGACGATTTGGGAGCCACGTTCTCGAGTATGACGCCGAAAAGCGCAGCTACCGTATTGCTGGAGATGCAAAATGCGAATCCGGAGAAGGTCATTTCCATATTAAGCTCTATGGATAGCGCAGGCCGTTCCAGAGTATTGACTGCTTTATCGGAGCTATCTAAGGAAACCGCTGCCCTTATCTCGGCGAGACTGGTACAATAACCGATTTGGAAAGGAGGTGACAAAATATGGAAATTCAAACACAAATGCCTATGAATAGTGCAGCAGCGGCTTCGGCAGGAGCTGCGGCAGGAAATGCCAATTCGGCGTCAGGGCAAGGAGCGGGAGGTTTCTTATCCACTTTGGTAGGAATTCTCGGCAATGGGCAAACAAATGAAGCAGCAGCTCAGCAAGCTGCGGTAACTCCCGGATTAAGCGCTTTGATCCAACTGCTCGGCACAAGCGACAATGCAGCCGTTCCAACCCAGGGCGCAGCCGATGAAACCGTGCTTAAGCAGCTTGATGCTTTAATCGACTTGCTGAATCAGAACTCGGAGGATACGGCGGCACTGCTGGCGAATCCGGAGCTTCAAGCGCTGCTTGCGCAGCTTCAAGCTGCTCTGCTCGTTCAGCCGACTGCTCAATCGATCAACGATGAGACGGCAGTGGAAACTTCGGATGCTTCGGCGATATCGGCGCAGCCTATACATACGGACGCAGCTAGTGATTTTGAAACGGATGGTGGAGCAGTCGAGCTGAATCCTGCATTATTCGTACCGGCAGACAGCGAGCAGACTGCGGACCAGGCTGTGGATGCTGATGCGGCGCCTTTATTCAAGCCCGTATCCCGTCAAGAGGCGCAGGAGATTCTAAAGCAGCTGCAGCAGCTGCTGCAAAATGGCGAAGCAGAAACACTTGTTACTGTGAATGGCAAACCATTGACTCTGCAAAGTGTTGCAGCGGAACTGAGGACCATTCTCGCTCAGCAGATTACCGTCCGTCACACGAATGAAACAACTGCAGTGTCCAGTCCATTAACAGTGGCGGCGCCTGCGGTGAATTCAAACCTAGAGTATTTGGCTGCCAAATCGGGTTCGTTCCGTTTCGAAGCACAAACCGATAGCCATGACAGCCCGCTATTCGAACCGTTAACGGACATGATAAGCAATAACGACGATATGCAGCCAGTTCCGATGAGCGAGTATTTGAAGCAAGTCTCTAACGGAACGCATTCGACGAAGACACCGATCGTAATGCATGCACCGACTTTCGTTGAGGATATGACCCAGCTGGTGATGAAATCATTCAGCATTAACTCCTTTGCGGATGGCATAACGGAAGCAAAGCTATCCTTGTATCCGCAGCACCTTGGACACGTCGAAATCAAATTGACGATGCACAACGGCCAACTGATCGCTCAGTTTATGGCTGACAGCGTGTCGGGGAAAGAAATGCTGGAAAGCCAGCTGTCCCAGCTAAGAACAACGCTGCAAAATCAGGGCATTCAAGTGGATAAGCTTGAAGTTTCGCAAAACCAGGCGTTCCAATCCGGTTTGTTCCAGGAGCAAAGACAGCAGCAGTTCCAGCAATCCGGCAAGCAGTCGAAAGGCACGAACGGAGATAATTCGATTTCGATGGAAGATGAGCTTGTAACTGCAGCCAAAGAAGTGAAGCTGCCTTCCGGATTATCATCCACATCGATTGACGTCACGGCTTAAACGAAATACCTTAACAAGGACCGGGAGGTGAGACCGTGTCGGATTCACCCGTAAGCACCAAGAACGTATGGCCCTATTATGCCAAAACGAACATCAGCAACGTGGAGAAGGAGAAAAAGACCAACGACCTGGGGAAAGATCAATTTTTGAAAATTTTGATTGCCCAGCTGAGAAACCAGGATCCTTCCCAGCCGCTTCAGGACAAAGAATTCATCGCACAGATGGCGCAATTTACTTCCGTAGAGCAGCTGTCGAACATGAGCAACGAAATGAAGCTGCTGCGCCAATCGCTAGGATTTGCTTCAGGCTTGATCGGCAAGTCGATTACTTGGAACACGACGAACGATAAAGGCGAGAATACGCCGAAGTCTGGTGTAGTCGATTCCATAACCGTAAAAGACGGCGCCCAATTTGCTGTGGTAGGCAGCGAGAAGATCGCTCTGGATCAAATTACGCAAATTGCCAACGCGGAGGAGAAGAAATGACCGATCGCATCCAAGTCGGACAGTTATTCCCCGGCAGCCTAAGGCCTGCTCCTCTCCAGAGAAGCGAAGCCCAAATCCCAAAGAAGGATTCGGCGTTTCAAAGTGTATTGAATCAACAGATAGTCCGTTTCAGCCACCATGCGGAAGAGAGGCTGCGCCAGCGAGGCATTGAGTTTAAGCCGGAGCAGCTGTTGAAAATTCAATCGGCAATTGATAAGGCCGCTTCCAAAGGGGCGAAAGATTCATTAATGGTGATTAATGATACGGCTCTCATTGTCAATATTAAGAACAGAACGGTGGTTACCGCTGTAGACGGAGCCTCGATGAAAGACAATATGTTCACACAGATCGATAGTGCAGTTATTATTTCTTGATTTACAGGGCTGGACCGATAAGGAGGCCCCTGGTTGCGGATCGACCGAAGCAGCCTACTATCAACTATCCACATTTTTGGGAGGCAATGGCGCATGTTAAGATCTCTGTACTCCGGTGTATCCGGTATGAGAGGATTCCAAACGAAGCTTGATGTCATCGGCAACAACATTGCGAATGTCAATACCACCGGCTTTAAAGCAGGACGGGTTATGTTTAAGGACATTCTGAGCCAGACGGTTTCCGGTGTAACCGCTCCGGAAGAAGGAGCCAAAGGCGGCGTCAATGCCAAGCAAATCGGCTTGGGCGTTTCCATCAGCGCCATCGACACGGTACACACGCCAGGGAGCGCGATGACGACCAACGTGCCGACCGATCTGCGTATCGACGGTGACGGATTTTTCGCGGTTTCAACGGATGGAACAACCGACTCCATGTTCCTGACACGCGCAGGGAACTTTACCATCGATGCTTCTCGCCAGCTGGTTAATGCAGACGGCATGTTCGTTCTAAGCACCGAAGGCGGACCTATTACGCTGGAGGAAGACGACACGGCGTTCTCCATTTCTCAGAACGGCGAGGTTATTACAACGAAGTCTGACGGCACGACCAATGTAGCAGCAGTGATCGCTGTGGCGAAAGTAACGAACCCTGCAGGTCTGGAGAAGGTCGGAGGCAACTTGTACCGCAGTACGGCGAACTCCAACATCGATCCGGAAATTGATCTGGGAGCTGCGATTCCTAACGATCCTACTACAGGTACGGGCGCAATCATTGCCGGTCAGCTGGAGATGTCCAACGTAGACCTGACTTCCGAGTTTACTGAAATGATCGTTGCTCAGCGCGGGTTCCAATCGAACTCGAGAATCATTACTACATCCGATGAAATTTTGCAAGAAGTCGTCAATCTGAAACGCTAATTCAAATGAACGGGGGAGCCTCGTTCTCCCCCTATCTTTTTAGTATCGGAGGCTATTCATGATTCGACTTACCCGACTCAATGGTAAGCACATTACCGTTAATGCCTTATTGATCGAAAGCATCGAAAGCACGCCGGACACGATGATCACGCTCATTACCGGCAAAAAGATTACCGTATTGGAGCCAGCTGCCGATGTGGTCCAGTTTGTAACACAGTATATGCAAACCATAGGATCCGTCGTCGGAACCATCAAGAGTTTGGATTCGGAGGGGTTGTAGTTGTTAAAAAGTAGAATTTTCCTGCTCGTCGTTGCGATCCTTATAGCTATAACCTTAATATTGACAGCAGCTTTCGTATTATGGAACTACATGGACAAGGCGAATCAAAACCCGCAGGAGCAGGCGTTAAGCTCCGCAAGCCAAGTGAAGCCGGGCAAGCCGGCGACACCGGATCAGCAGAAAGAAAACACTGTGATCATTAAAGATGTTTTGACAAATCTTGCTGCCAACAACCGTTTTATTAAAGCAAGCTTTGCCGTTGAGATGGAAAATAAGAAGGCGAAGGAAGAGTTTGAAAAGCTGGATTTTAAAATGAAAGCTATTATCGTGCAAACGCTGTCCGACATGACACCTGAACAAGTGCAAGGCAGCAAAGGCTTCGATAATCTGACTTCGGTCCTT
The DNA here is from genome assembly GCF_022354825.1 of Paenibacillus sp. H1-7. Taxonomy (GTDB): domain Bacteria; phylum Bacillota; class Bacilli; order Paenibacillales; family NBRC-103111; genus Paenibacillus_S. Next base: position 5,563,486 of record NZ_CP031168.1, on the reverse strand, counting down.
ATGAATAAAATGAACCCGCTGCTTTCTACCGGTAAGATCAAGCAAATTTGGATCACGGATAACGTTCTTCAATAGAGGCATACATAAGACTTGCGAAAGGGAGGTGACGCTTTATGGTTGATGTACTTTCACAAAATGAGATTGACGCGTTATTGGCTGCGTTATCCTCCGGCGAGATGGATGCGGAAGAACTGAAAAAGGAAGAAACGCAGAAGAAGGTTCGTGCCTACGACTTTAAAAGAGCCGTACGATTCTCCAAGGACCATATCCGCAGCTTGACGAGAATCCACGAGAACTTTGCCCGGTTTTTGACGACGTACTTCTCCGCACAATTAAGAACTTTCGTGCAGATCAACGTGGTACAGGTCGAGCAATTGCCATACGACGAGTTTATTCGCTCCATTCCGAAGATGACGATTCTCAATATTTTCGAAGCTGAGCCTTTGGAAGGAAGAATGGTGCTGGAAGTGCACCCGAACGTTGCGTTCGCCATGCTGGACCGTCTTTTAGGCGGAAGCGGGACAACCCCTTCGAAAATCAGCGCACTGACCGAGATCGAGACGATCGTCATGGAGCGCATTTTCAGCCGGGCGTTCGAAAGCTTGCAGGAGGCATGGAAGACGGTAGTCGATCTGTCACCGCGAATGGAAGCGTTGGAAACCAATCCGCAATTTATGCAAATTGTTTCGCCTAACGAGACGATTGCGCTAATCTCGCTCAGCACCAAAATCGGTGACACGACCGGGATGATCAATCTATGTATCCCTCATGTCGTTATCGAGCCTATTATGCCTAGGCTTTCCGTGCATCACTGGTTCGTATCCCAGAAGAAGACGAGTGCGCCGGAAGAAGCGATGGCTTTGCAGTCCAGGCTTCATAAGGCCAAGCTTCCGATTATAGCGGAATTAGGCGAATCGACCATCTCCATTCGCGAATTTTTAAATTTAAGCTCAGGCGATGTGATCTCCTTAAATAAGCCGGTCGAGCAGCTTCTGAATATCCGGATTGGCGAAAAGCTGAAGTTTCACGGCACTCCCGGTACCACAAGAGGCAAGATGGCAGTGCAAATAACCGATATAGTCCAAGAAGGAGCGGAAGAGAATGACGAATAGCAAAGATTATTTGTCTCAAGAAGAGATTGACGCATTGCTGAGACAGACATCCGGCGACAGCTCCGACAACAGCTCGAGCGGATTCAGCGGGCCTGTCCAAGTTGAAGATTATTTATCGTCTTTGGAGCAGGATGCACTGGGGGAAATCGGCAACATTACGTTTGGAAGTGCGGCCACGGCTTTGTCGACATTACTCGGCAAAAAAGTGGATATTACGACGCCTAAGGTTTCGATCATCGCAAAGGAAGATTTGATTGAAGAATTTCCGAAGCCTCATGTCGCCGTGCATGTTAACTATGTAGACGGATTCCATGGAATCAACCTGCTGGTTATTAAAACCCGCGACGCACAAGTCATAGCAGACTTGATGATGGGCGGTGACGGCACCGCACAAAACGGTGAGCTGACCGAGATTCATATTAGCGCCGTTCAGGAAGCGATGAACCAAATGATGGGGTCGTCTGCTACATCGATGTCTACCATCTTTAACCGGTTTGTCAATATCTCTCCGCCAGGAATCGACATATTAAATTTAGCAGAAGCAGGAGGAACTTCGACACTTCCCCCCGAAGATGTATTTATAAAAATATCCTTCCGTCTAACGATAGGAGATTTGATCGATTCAACGATTATGCAGTTGCTTCCTGTCAATTTTGCGAGGGATATGGTATCTACTTTAATGGGAGGTGGAGACAGCTTAGAAGAATCTGCGGCAGCGGCAGCTCCGGTATCCGTACCTGCACCAGAACCTGCACCGGCTCCGGCTCCTGTGTCCCATATGCCGCCACCGGCACCGCAGCAGCACATTCCTACAGCGCCGGTACAGGATCCGTACGCTCAACCGATGTACCAGCAGCCACCGCAGCCGATGTATCAACAACCGATGGCTCCGCCTCAGCAACCGATGTACCCTCCGCAGCCTGCTGCTTACGGTACAAGCCCGGCACGCAATGTCAATGTGCAGCCAGCGCAGTTTTCCAGCTTCTCGCCTACGAGCTTGACGCCTACCGAAGATACCAACCTGAATTTGCTGCTCGATATTCCTTTGAAAGTGACGGTGGAGTTGGGCCGGACTCACAAGGTAATCAAGGATATTCTGGAGCTGTCGCAAGGGTCGATCATTGAATTGGACAAGCTTGCCGGCGAGCCGGTCGATATTCTTGTCAACAACAAGCTTATCGCCAAGGGCGAAGTTGTCGTCATTGACGAAAACTTTGGGGTTCGTGTTACAGACATTGTGAATCAATGGGATCGCATTCAAAAATTACAATACTAAACATACTCTAGGAGGACTGTTCAACCATGGCAAACCGAATTTTGATTGTAGACGACGCAGCATTTATGAGAATGATGATCCGCGATATTTTGTCCAAAAACGGTTACGAAGTAGTAGGGGAAGCAAACGACGGGGCGCAAGCCATCGAAAAATTTAAAGAATTGCGTCCGGATCTGATCACGATGGATATTACGATGCCGGAGATGGACGGTATTGCCGCATTGAAGGAAATTAAACAAATCGACCCTAACGCAAAAGTGATTATGTGCTCCGCTATGGGACAACAGGCGATGGTTATCGATGCTATTCAAGCCGGTGCCAAAGACTTCATCGTGAAGCCGTTCCAAGCGGACCGCGTAATCGAAGCGATTAAGAAGACTTTAGGATAATTGGTGTTCAGGGGAGAGTTTTACATAAGCCGAAAGGAATGTGAATCTTGAACAGACTCGCAGCCAGATTAGCTTCTTTCATCTTTGTGGGGATGATTCAACTTGCCGGTTTCTCTATGGTTTGTTACGGGGAATCCGGCGCTCCATCTGAGCGACCGATGAATGAGTCACCTGATCTTACTTATCCCGGTCTGGATACGGCGAGTACGTTCTGGATGGTTACCAAAGTTATTTTCTTCCTCATTGTTATTATCGGAATCTTTTTTGTAATTATTAAGTTTCTTTCGCAAAAAAATAAATTATTGTTCGGCCGCTCCTTGCGCTCCCTCGGCGGAGTGCCTCTCGGTCAGAACAAATCGATTCAAGTCGTTGAAATCGGCCGTTCGTTATACATTGTAGGTGTAGGCGACAATGTTCAGCTTCTCGAGAAAATTGAAGACGAAGAAGAGGTCGCCTATTTGACCGACATGTTGACAACCAGCACCTTAAGCGGACCGAATCTGGAAACGCTGAGCGGATGGTGGAGCAGATTGCTCAAGAAGGAAGACCGTAATGAAAATGAAGAAGCGGACATTACGGCTTCGTTCCAACAAGTGTTTCATAAGAAGATGCAGCATCTGTCCGATCGGAAGAAGATCGTGGATGAGGTTTGGACGGACGAGAATAACAAAGATCGGTTGAATGATAAACCATGAAATTAAAGACTCTCGCATTTACCATGATGGCTTTGCTCGCTATGACCGCTGCATGGACTTCAAACGTTTATGCGGCGGACCCGATTCCGGGAATCAATATCGATATTGGCAGCTCCAACAGTGCAACAGGAGCTTCCAATACGATCAACATTATTCTGCTGCTGACGATTTTGAGTATTGCTCCGGCCATACTGGTGATGATGACCTGCTTTACTAGAATCATCATCGTACTCGGCTTTGTCCGGACATCTCTCGGCACACAGCAGATGCCGCCGAACCAAGTGCTTATCGGATTAGCCCTGTTTCTCACGTTCTTCATAATGGCACCGACATTGGGAGATTTGAACCAAAACGCATTGCAGCCCTATATGAGAGGTGAATTGACGCAGACTGCCGCACTGGATAAAGCAACCGTTACGATGAAGAAATTCATGTTCCAGTATACGAGGCAAAAGGATTTGAAGCTGTTTCTGGATTACACCAAAGCGCCGCCGCCAAGCGGTGTGGAGGATACACCGTTGACAGCACTGGTTCCCGCTTACGCAATCAGCGAATTAAAGACGGCTTTTCAAATGGGATTTATGATATTCATACCGTTCTTGGTTATAGACATGGTCATCTCAAGTACGCTGATGGCGATGGGGATGATGATGCTGCCTCCCGTCATGATTTCACTGCCGTTCAAAATCCTCCTGTTTATATTGGTGGATGGGTGGTATCTGGTCGTGAGGTCCCTGCTGCTAAGCTACAATACATGATTCCAACTATAGGATAAGCAGGAGGAGAACTATCGTGAGTTCCGAGTTTGTCATTCGTTTAGCCAGCGAGGCTGTCTATACAACCTTGAAAGCCAGCGCGCCGATGATGGTGATTGCTCTTGTTATCGGTCTGGTCATCAGTATCTTTCAAGCAACGACTCAGATCCAGGAGCAGACGCTTGCTTTTGTACCTAAAATCGTTGCCGTGCTGCTATCCATCCTCATCTTTGGGCCGTGGATCCTGACGACACTGGTGGATTATACATATAACCTGTTCAATAACTTATATAAATTTATCGGCTAGGCTGTGAGTAAATGGAATGGGTAACGCAATATTTTCCTGGTTTTATGCTCTTTTTTTGTCGCATTGCCTCGTTTTTTGTCGTGGCGCCTGTGTTTTCAGCCCGAAACGTTCCGCATCATGTTAAGATCGGGCTAGCTTTTTTCGTTACTTTCATGGCTTATCCGCTATTCGGAATGTCTAAACCGTTGACATTTGATTCTTTGTACCTGCTATCCATTTTCAGGGAAATATTGGTCGGTGTACTGCTCGGCTTCATCGCTTATATGTTCTTTACGGTATTCCAAATTGCCGGATCGTTTATCGATATACAGATGGGATTAGGGATTGCTAATGTCATCGATCCAATGACCGGGGCTCAGAGCCCGATTGTAGGTAATTTGAAGTATACAATCGCAACGCTGCTGTTCATAACGTTAAACGGCCATCATTTGCTGCTTAAAGCCATCATGGAGAGCTACGAATGGATTCCGGCCGACAACGATATGTTCGCCAGGATGTACTCCGGGCAAATAGGAGAATTTCTTGTCCACACGTTCTCCAGCGTATTTAGTTTAAGCTTTCAGATGGCCGCTCCGTTAATTGCCGCATTCTTCCTGACGGATGTCGGGCTTGGCTTGCTGGCAAGGGTAGCGCCTCAGTTCAATATTTTCGTAGTGGGTATTCCGCTGAAGATCATTGTCGGACTCTTATTGCTCATCTTGCTGTTTCCCGGCTATCAATTTGTTTATAACGATTTATTCACGGCAATGCTGGACTCTCTACAAAAGTTTATCGGCTTGTTCACGGGTTAAGGGGAGGACTGGACGGACTTGGCAAGTTTTCGGTTAAAGCTCGATTTGCAATTGTTTTCCGGGGAAAAGACGGAGCCCGCCACGCCCAAGAAGCGGCAGGAATCCAGGCAAAAGGGGCAAGTCGCCAAAAGCATGGAAGTGCCTGCTGCATTTATCTTGTTTTTTTCGTTCTTGGCTTTCAGCCTGTTCGGCGGTTATATGAAAGATCAGACGATGCATGTATTCCGGTCGATTTTTTACGACTACTTATTATGGGATATTACGATCGACAATATTATCGTTTTGTTCGAGCAGCTGATGGTTCAGAGCTTGCTTATCATCGCACCGCTTTTGCTGGTGACGGTGGTCATCGCGATTTTCAGCAATTATTTGCAATTCGGCTTCTTGTTGACCGGGGATCCGCTCATGATGAAATTCAGCAAGCTGAACCCGATCGAAGGCGCCAAAAAAATATTCGGCCTGCGTTCGCTGGTCGACTTCTTGAAATCGGTTCTCAAAATGACCATCATCGGCTATGTCGTCTACTCCACCTTGTGGGGTGAAAAAGGCAACCTGATGGATTTGGCCCGGCTGCCTGTCGAGAACGTACTGATGTTCGCATCGTCGCTAACGGTCAAGTTAGGCCTCAAAATCGGTCTCGTGTTAATCGTACTTGCATTGCTCGACTTTCTGTATCAGAAGTATGAGTTTGAAAAAAGCATCCGCATGTCGAAGCAGGACATCAAGGATGAGTATAAAAAGACGGAGGGTGACCCTCAGATCAAAGGAAAAATCCGTGAGAAGCAGCGAAGAATGGCTCTGCAGCGCATGATGCAGGATGTCCCTAAAGCGGACGTCATCATCACGAACCCGACGCACTTTGCGGTAGCTCTTCGCTATGACGCGAAGAAAATGCAGGCTCCTACGGTTATCGCCAAAGGAACGGATTACATTGCTTTGAAAATTAAACAAGTTGCAAAGGAACACCGGATTATAACGATGGAAAATAAGCCTTTGGCCCGAGCCCTGTATGCCCAAGTGGAAATTGGTGAAGCCATACCGGCGGATATGTTCCAGGCCGTGGCCGAAGTATTAGCATATGTGTACAAGGTTAAAGGAAAAGCCAACTAGAGTATGAGGAAGGAGGACATCTGAAATGAAAGCGAAAGATCTGGTCGTACTGATCGGGATTATAGGTATCATCCTGATGATGGTCGTACCTGTGCCGATATGGCTGTTGGATGTCCTGTTGATCATCAACATCTCCATTGCTCTGATGATTATATTAGTAGGAATGAATACGCAGGATGCGCTGCAGTTTTCGATTTTCCCGTCATTGCTGTTGATCACGACGCTGTTCCGGCTGGCGTTAAACGTATCGACCACCCGTAACATTCTCGCGCACGCTGATGCAGGGAACGTAGTAAGCACGTTCGGTTCTTTCGTTGCCCAAGGCAATATCGTCGTTGGATTTGTCGTGTTTATCATCCTAGTGCTCGTTCAATTCATCGTTATTACGAAAGGCTCCGAGCGCGTGGCCGAGGTTGCCGCACGGTTTACTCTCGATGCGATGCCCGGCAAGCAAATGAGTATCGACGCCGATTTGAACGCAGGATTAATCAATGAGCAGCAAGCGAAGGAACGCAGGGAGAAAATATCCCGCGAAGCCGATTTTTACGGGGCGATGGATGGTGCCAGCAAATTCGTTAAAGGTGACGCGATCGCAGGGATTATCATCCTGATCATCAATATTTTGGGCGGCTTGATCATCGGCGTATCGATGAAAGGGATGGATATCGGCGAAGCCGCAGAGAAGTATTCGATCATGACGATCGGCGACGGACTGGTCAGCCAAATTCCAGCGCTGTTGATATCCACGGCAGCCGGTTTGATTGTCACGAGAGCTTCTTCCGACGGCAACCTGGCTCACGATTTAACCTCGCAAATCTTGTCATATCCTAAACTGTTGTATATCGTAGCGGGAACGATTACGCTGCTCGGTATTTTTACTCCGATTCACTTGATTACTACTTTACCTATCGCAGCTCTCCTCGCCTTCGCAGCGATGAAGATGCAGCAAAATATGGTTCGCAAACAAGCTCAGGAGGACCAGCTGGAGGAAGAACAGCAAATTGAGGAGGTTCGCAGTCCGGAGAGCGTAATCAGCTTGCTGCAGGTGGATCCGATTGAATTCGAATTCGGCTACGGCTTGATTCCTCTAGCTGATACGCAGCAGGGCGGGGACTTGCTGGACCGGATCATTCTCATCCGCAGACAATGCGCCTTGGAATTGGGTCTGGTTGTACCGGTCATTCGGATCCGCGACAACATTCAATTGAAGCCTAATGAGTATGTCGTGAAAATCAAAGGCAATACGGTAGCACGCGGCGAGCTTCTGCTGAATCATTACTTGGCGATGAGCCCGGGCATCGATGACGATTCGATTTCGGGTATCGACACCGTAGAGCCTGCCTTTGGACTTCCGGCGCTTTGGATCGACGAGGCGATGAAGGAACGTGCGGAATTGTCAGGCTACACCGTTGTCGATCCGCCGTCCGTAGTAGCGACTCACTTGACGGAAATTATCAAGAAGCACGCACACGAGCTGCTGGGTCGTCAGGAAACGAAGTCGCTCATCGAGAATGTACGGGAGAGCTACCCGGCTCTCGTGGACGATCTGATTCCGAACGTGCTGTCCACAGGCGATGTTCAGAAGGTGCTTGTCAAGCTGCTTAGAGAGAAAATATCGATTCGCGATCTGGTAACGATAATGGAAACGTTAGCCGATTACGGAACTTACACCAAGGATCCGGAAATATTGACGGAATATGTGAGACAATCGTTGTCGCGGCAAATTACGCAGCAATTCTCAACGGGCAGCGATTCCTTGAAGGTCATTACGGTGGGGCCTTCCCTGGAGAAGAAAATTGCGGAATCGGTTCAGCAATCCGATCAAGGAAGCTATCTGGCGCTGGACCCGGGTTCGACCCAGGTGATCTATCAGCGTATTTCCGATCAAGTCACGAAGCTGATTCAATCCGGTCAACAGCCTATCGTGCTAACTTCACCGACTATTCGCATGTACTTGCGGCAGCTGCTGGAGAGGACGATGCAGGATATTCCGGTCCTGTCGTACAGCGAGCTTGAGCCGAATGTAGAAATTCAAAGCATGGGGGTCGTTAACATATGAGGGTAAAGCGCTACGTAGTTGATTCCATGCCCGATGCTCTGCAAAAAATACGTACGGATCTCGGAAAGGATGCCGTTATCTTGAACACGAAAGAAATTCGCTCGGGCGGATTTCTCGGCATGTTTTCCAAAAAAAAGATTGAAGTCATCGCTGCTACCGATGCGGCTGAAACGGCAGGTGCTGGCGGCAAAGCCGGTGTCGCAGATATGAGAGCGACCGTAGCGGTTAAACCGGCTGTGACCTCGAATCTATCGGAAGCCGCTGGTACCTACACCAGGCCCGTGCCAGTACCGTCGCCGAACAAGGCGCCGGTCCAGCCGGCGGAGCCGCTTGCTTTTCCTGTCGTGCCCGACGTATTGGTACCGGACTCGCCGAGGCAGGCGGATTCTGCGGCTTACGCCGACAAGCAAGTGAAGGCAGCGGCATCACAGCAAGCTGCAGCAAGAACGGAAGCAGCAAAGGACGACTTGCTTCTTAACGAAATGAAGCAAATGAAAGAATACATGCATAAGCTGTCTGTCCAAGTGGTTGGCCAAGCTCCTGTGGACCCGGTGCTGGAGCAATTGCAGCAGCGATTGCTGGAGCATGAGATCGATCCCGAGCTTGTAAGCCGCCTGATTGAACGGGCAGTGGAGGAATTGCAGGCGGACGGAGAGCCTGTCCGTGAGAAAGACGCCCGCCAATCTTTGAAACGTCAGCTCTTGGAGCTGTTCCCTGTACTTAGCGGGAATGCGTTGGAGGGGGATACGAAAATTGCTCATTTCGTAGGCCCGACCGGCGTCGGCAAGACGACGACGATAGCCAAGCTGGCTGCCGAGCAGGTGCTGAAATATCAGCGGAAAGTCGGCTTTATCACATCCGATACGTACCGGATTGCAGCGGTAGAACAGCTGAAAACCTACGCCACCATTTTGAACGTACCGTTGGAAGTCGTGTTTTCGCCGCAGGATCTGCCCAAGGCATTCGAGTCGCTGAAGGATCGGGATATTATTTTCATGGATACGGCGGGAAGAAACTTCCGCAACGAGATGTATGTGTCCGAGCTCAATGCCCTGCTTCAATCGGGCGGCAAGAGCGAAACGTATTTGGTCATGAGCCTGACTACGAAATACAAGGATATGAAGGCGATAGCCGAGAACTTTTCCAAGTTCAAGCTGGATAAAGTGCTTTTTACCAAAATGGATGAAACCGATTCTTATGGCGCAGTGATCAATCTAGTCCACGATTTTCAACTGTCGCTTTCCTATATCACGAATGGTCAAAGCGTTCCTGACGATATTACCGAGTTAAAGGCACAGCAGATCGTTGATCTGATATTGGGGGTTCAATCCCATGAATGACCAGGCACAAGGGCTGCGTGATCTGATATGGAACCGAAATCATCAACGGCAGCACGAAGCCAAAGCAACGCGCATTCTTACGGTAACGAGCGGCAAAGGCGGGGTCGGAAAATCGAATTTCACCTTGAATTTTGCTTTAACCCTGCAGAAAAAAGGTTTCAATGTCCTCGTCTTTGACGCAGATATCGGGCTGGCTAACATCGATGTATTAATGGGAGTCACAGCCAAATACAATTTGTATCATTTGCTCAAGAAAGAAAAGACGATTTGGGATATTATCCAGAAAGGGCCGAACAATCTGCAATTTATTGCGGGAGGGTCGGGCTTTCACGATCTGATCCGGTTGACCGAGGAGCAGCTGGATTATTTTGCAGAGCAGGTACAGCAGCTGAACGGGACTGTCGATTACATCATATTCGATACAGGGGCAGGCTTGTCCAAGGAGACGTTGAAATTTATTCTGGCTGCAGAAGAAACGATCGTCGTGACCACCCCGGAGCCCACTTCTATAACAGATGCTTATGCTATCATCAAAATGGTTCATGCGATGAACGAGCCGGTTCGATTCAAATTGGTTGTTAACCGCGTAGCGGACTGGAAGGAAGGGAAGCAGACAGCCGATAAAATCAATTTGGTCGCCAAGCAATTCCTTCAATTGGATATACCGACTCTAGGCTTTGTGTATGATGACAAAAACGTCTCTAAAGCGGTTAAGAAGCAAGTGCCGTTCACCGTGGAGTACCCGTCGAGCCCCGCTTCCCAGTCTCTGTCCAGGCTGACGAATGATTTCATTGCCGAGCAGCCGCCGGCGGATATGCAGGGTAGTGCTGTGAAAGGCTTTATGAACCGAATGATGAAGTATCTTCGACAGTAGCACAATCCTCTTGCCAGCGGCCAACAAAACAGACAACCTGGGGGGAATAACAATATGCGAATCTATGACATTTTGGTTGTTGACGATTCGATTTTTATGAGAAAAATCATTTCCGATCTCATATCGGAGGACCCTCAATTTCGAGTCGTAGCGACAGCCAAGAACGGTAAAGAGGCTGTAGAGCTGATAAAAAAGCTGAAGCCGAATGCCGTTACGATGGATATTGAAATGCCGGAAATGAACGGATTGGATGCGTTGAAAACGATCATGTCGGAGCATCCGACGCCGATCATTATGCTGAGCAGCCTGACTCAGGAAGGGGCCAGGGAGACCATTATCGCCCTGGAGAGGGGCGCCGTCGATTTCGTTGGCAAACCGTCAGGCTCCATTTCTTTGGATTTGCATAAAGTAAAAACCGCCTTGATCGAGAAGCTTCATATTGCGGTAAAAACGAATGTTAACAAGTTCAATGCCAAGCTGGCACCGCCGAACCCGCTTCGATTCAACAAACCGGCGGGGGAACCCAAGGCGAGCATTCCGTCTGCTCCGGTTGCTCAGCCTGCACCAAAGCCCTACAAGCAGGAAGGGAACCATTCTTCCGGCAAGCTGATGAATCCCCCTGCTTCCCAAGTACAGCAGCTGGTTGCTATCGGTACTTCAACCGGGGGGCCTCGGGCGCTTCATCAAGTGATTTCCAACATACCCGGCGACTTCGCGGCGCCTGTTGTCATAGTCCAGCATATGCCGCCTAATTTTACAAAGTCGTTGGCGCAGCGGCTGGACTCCGTATCCGAGCTGACGGTTGTCGAAGCGGAGGATGGCATGATCCTTCATAACGGAACCGCGTATGTGGCTCCGGGCGGGTTTCACATGATGGTTGCGCGCAATGGCCCCGGAATGTACAAGATTCATCTGTGCAAGGAAGATCCGAGGAATGGGCACCGCCCTTCGGTAGACGTGCTGTTTGAGTCGTTATTGCCGTTAAAGGAGCTGCGTCGGCACATCGTGGTGATGACGGGAATGGGTTCGGACGGAGCCAAAGGAATGCTCGCTTTGAAGCAGGCCGGCGCCGTGACCACGATAGCCGAATCGGAGGAAACCTGCATCGTATACGGTATGCCGAGAGCGGCCGTAGAACTGCAGTGCGTATCACATATTCTGCCTCAACAGGAAATTGCCCATATGCTTTCCAAAGCTGTGATGACATAGCCGGGGAGCTCGGGTGTACATATAGGTTGCATGACATTGACGGAGGTGTGGTTATGGAATTAAATCAATATTTATCGATGTTTATTGATGAATCGAAAGAACATCTTCAGGCGATGAACGACAATTTGCTAAGCCTGGAAAGCAGCCCCGAGGATGTAAGCATCGTACATAACATTTTCCGCTCGGCGCATACGTTGAAGGGCATGTCCGCAACAATGGGTTTTGAGGATTTGGCCTCGTTGACCCACGAGATGGAAAACGTGCTGGATTTGGTCCGGAATTCGAAGCTGAAGATGGACTCGTTTATTTTCGACTGGATTTTCAAAAGTCTGGATGCTTTGGAGGCCATGGTAGAAGATATCATCCAGGGCGGCACCGGTAAGCTGGATGTCAGTGAAATCGTAGCTGCGCTTAAATCCATTGTCAGCGGAGACTATTTGAAGGGCGGTTCGGCATCCTCTGCAGCCGTCAAGAAGCAGGACAGTGCACAAGAGCCTATGCTGGATGAATTTCAGCTTTCGATCATCCAACAATCGATTGAAGCCGGACTGGCCGTTTGCTTAATCGATGTAACGGTTCGCGAGGATTGCGTCCTTAAAGCGGCTAGAGCTTATATGGTCTTCAATGTGCTCGAGCAAAACGGCGAAGTAATCAAATCGACGCCATCGGTTGAGGATATCGAGCAGGAGCGTTTCGATAACAGCTTTTCCGTGTTCTTCATCTCCTCTACGGATAAAGACAGTCTGGAGAAGCAGGTCGGCAGCGTGTCCGAAATCGAAAAGGCGACGGTTACGCTGTTGACCCAAGCTAAGCTGGACGAGCTGATGAGCCCTCCGGCATCGTCGGCACAAGCGGAAGTAGCGGCAGCGGTTGCGGAAGCGCCACGCGCTTCGGCGGCACCTACCTCACCGGCTGCCGAATCCAAGAAGCCGGCTGGTAATGCTCCTGTAGCGAACCGGACGATCCGCGTCGATATCGAGCGGTTGGATACGCTGATGAACCTGTTCAGCGAGCTGCTGATCGACCGCGTGCGGCTCGAACAGCTGGCGAGCGAGATCAAGCGCAGCGACCTTACCGAAACGGTCGAGCATATGACTCGTGTGAGCAGCGATTTGCAAAATATCGTGTTGAAGCTGCGGATGGTTCCAATCGATACGGTGTTTAACCGGTTCCCGCGGATGATCAGGGACGTTGCGAAGACACTGGACAAAAAAGTCGATCTGGTCATTACGGGAGCCGACACCGAGCTCGATCGAACGGTAATTGATGAGATCGGGGATCCGCTGGTTCACTTGCTTCGAAACTCGGTGGACCACGGGGTTGAGCCTGTCAGTGACCGGATTAACGCGGGTAAGTCGGAAACAGGTACGATTCATCTGCGCGCATATCATAGCGGAAATCATGTATTTATTGAGATTGAAGATGACGGTCGCGGAATTAACCGCGAGAAGGTACTGAGCATCGCCGTCAAAAACGGCGTCATTCAGCAAGACCAAGCTGCAAAAATGACGGACGAAGAAGTGTACATGCTCTTGTTCGCTTCAGGGTTCAGTACTGCTGATAAAATTTCCGACATTTCCGGTCGCGGCGTCGGTCTGGACGTTGTTAAGACGAAGATTGAAAGCCTTGGCGGTACCGTTCAAGTGGAATCCAAATGGGGAAGAGGCTCCAAGTTTTCCGTCCAGCTTCCGCTTACCTTATCGATCATCTCAGCGATGCTCATTCGTCTGGGCGAGGAGAAGTATGCTATCCCTCTTTCGTCCATTGTCGAAACGGCGGCGATCAAGCGGGAGCAGATCCGTATGGTACACGGCAACCGGATGATTGATTACCGGAACAGCGTCATTCCGTTAGTACCGCTTGGCAATTTGTTCGATGTGCCCGGCTTGGCGGTATCGATAACCGGTGACACTCAAATCGTCGTCATCCGCAAAGGCGAGCGCCTGGCCGCTCTTGTTGTTGAAGAGTTCATCGGACAGCAGGAGATCGTTCTGAAATCGCTCGGCAAATATTTAACGAACTTGTTTGCCGTATCCGGCGCAACCATCCTGGGTGACGGACAAGTTGCATTGATCATAGACACGAACGCTTTAATCAAGTAACCGTAGCCAACGCAGATTACATAGTTAACCAAACTTAGGGAGGCATGAAACATGGGAGAGGAAATCAAAGTCATCGTTTTTGCTTTGGCACATGAGGAATACGGCGTTGAGGTTGAAAAGGTTAGAACGATTGAGCGTATGCAGCCGATGACCCGAGTGCCGAAAACACCGGAATTTGTAAGAGGCGTAATCAACCTGCGCGGCGTCGTTACCCCGGTTATCGATTTGCGGGGACGGTTCGGCTTCGAGGAATGCGAATTTACGGATAGCACACGCATCATTATTGTTGCTGTGAATGATATTGAGGTCGGCTTGATCGTTGATTCCGCGAATGATGTAATCGACGTGGACAGCGACAGCATTGAAGACCCGCCTGAAATCGTAGGGGGCATTAAAGCCAAATATTTGCGCGGCATTGCCAAGGTAAGCGACACTCGTCTCTTGATTCTCCTCAACTTGGCGGAAGTTTTGAATAAAAGCGAAATTGTCCAATTAGAAAACCTAGAGGAGTAGTCGCGTGGAATTATTCAACCGGTTAGCCGATTTTCAAATGGATGTGCTTAAGGAAGTGGGGAACATTGGCGCAGGTCATGCGGCGACGGCATTGTCCAAGCTGCTGGATAAGCCGGTCGATATGCTCGTTCCGAAAGTACGCATCGTAGCTTTTGAAGAAATTGCCGATAGTGTAGGAGGGGCGGAGCAAGTCGTTATCGCCATCTTCCTCCGTGTCGAAGGGGAGACTCCCGGGAATTTATTTTTCATCATGACCTTGGAATCCGCTAAAAAGCTGCTGCGAAGTCTCGTAGGGATCACGGTTACCCATGACGACAATTATACGGATATGGAACTTTCTGCGTTAAACGAAATCGGCAATATACTGGCAGGCTCGTATTTGTCTTCCTTGGCGGATTTTACCCAGCTTTCCATGTCCCCGACCGTACCGTCGTTGGCTATAGATATGGCGGGCGCGATTCTCAGCTTTGGTCTTTTCCAGTTCGGTCAAATGGGAGATCATGCGCTGCTGATTGATACGAAGTTTTTGGATGGCAATGAAGAGGTGAAGGGCCACTTCTTTCTCATTCCGGATCCGGAGTCGTTTGATAAAATCTTCAAAGCTCTGGGAGTCGACACTCCATGATCCAAGATAACTTCATCAAGGTAGGAATGGCTGACCTTAATGTTACTCACTTGACCGGAGTGCTTAAGACAACAGGATTAGGATCTTGCGTAGGAATCACTCTTTACGACGGCAAGGCGAAGGTCGCGGGAATGGCTCACGTTATGCTCCCGACCTCCGACATTGCCAGGGAAGGCAAGCTGAATATTGCTAAATATGCGGATACGGCAATTCCCGAGATGATTCAAAAGATGGAGGCGCTTGGAGCCTCGGTCGCCCGAATGGAAGCCAAAATGGCAGGTGGAGCACAAATGTTCGCATTCGGCGGCAGCTCGGATACGATGAGAATCGGACCGAGGAACGTAGAGTCGTGCAAGGAAATGCTGAAGCGGTATTCCATCCCTTTGAAGGCTGAAGATACAGGCGGTAATTATGGAAGAACGATTGAGTTCGATTGCGTTACCGGTAGCCTGCTTATTAGAAGCGTTCAGCAAGGAGTGAAAGAACTCTAGATTATGATAGGATCGATTCGTTGGAATTTCATAGTTGGACTCGTAACTTTCGTTATTACTTTTGTTTCTTCTATTATAAGTAATATTTGGCTCACAAGCTTACTTCGAAGTATATACAGCTTTGCTATAGTATTCGTGCTCATCTTTTTGTTTCGATGGGTACTCGGCACATTAGCCGGTTTAAATCGGCTGGGTGAAGCCGGGATTCCGCAAGAGTCGGACGAAGCCGATAAAGGAGTCTCGCTAGACATAACGACTCCGGACGATGAAGCCTCATTGCACCGAATGTTAAAAGATTCGCTTGATCCTAATGCACCCGCGGTGGATTCCGGATTCGCTCCGCTGAATCCACCGAAGCTGTCCAGCAAAACGAACAACATGGAACCAGGAGAGATGGCGCAAGCGGTACGTCGAATGACGGAAGAATAAGGGTGGTGACAACCGGTCATGATTCAAAAATCGCATTTACCGAATATCGATTTGTGGAAGCAATGGAAGGAATCCGGATTGGTTGAGGCGAAGCAGTCTTTAATTGAAAGCTATTTGCCTTTAGTAGATTATGTATCCAACCGGCTTTCCATTGGCTTGCCGAAAAATGTATCCAAAGACGATTTGGCCAGCTATGGCATCATGGGCCTCATCGACGCTATAGAAAAATTCGACTATGAGCGAGGGCTGCAGTTCGAGACTTATGCTTCCTGGCGTATCCGCGGCGCAATCATCGACGGATTGCGTCAAGGAGACTGGGTGCCCCGCTCGGTACGCGAGAAATCCAAGAAAATCGAAGAGGCGTACCAGAAGCTGGAGCAGCAATATTTGCGGTCGGTAACGGATGCGGAAATCAGCGCCTACCTTCAGGTTAGTGAAACGGAATTTCAGCAAATGGTACAAGAAATAGCCGTTACGACCGTATGCTCGATCGACGACCCTATCCGTGAAGAAGATTCCGAGACGCGGCTTTCCTTGCTGATTGATGAGAAGGCCAAAAATCCTGAATATAAAGTGAATGAGTTTTTCTTGAAAGAGACGTTAGCCAAAGCAATAGAGCGGCTTACGGAGAAGGAAAGAACGGTTGTTTCCTTATTTTATTTCGAAGAATTGTCATTGAGTGAAATTGCGGAAGTCATGTGCTTATCTCCATCACGAATCTCTCAGCTTCATTCCAAAGCGATTCTTCGCCTCCGAGGCTCGTTAAGCCGGTTTAAAACGCAGCTGTTTCAAGAAACTTAACTTGGAGAAAGTGGGGGCAATAATGAGTGAACCTGCGATGCCGCTCAGTTACTATGTAGAAATTTCTCTGTCCGACGATAAACTGCAAGCCTATCTTCAATTTAAAAACAGCGAGGATAACCTTTCGTTCTCCGCGGCACAGCTCGAGGAGGTTGTTGCATCCTATCATATTTCTCATGGAATGGATAGAGACGTCCTTCAGGCCATTGCCCGGGAACCTAAAGCCTATTTTCTAAGCAAAACGGTGATAGCGTATGGAACTCCTCCGGTTCCCGGTCAAGACGGCTACGTCAAGCTGCTGCACGACATATCCGACGATTCCAGGAAGCCGATGGAGCTGGAGGATGGCAAGGTCGATTTTCGGGAAGTGACTACGATCAATAATGTTCGCAAGGGCCAGCTATTGGCCCAGAGAATATTCGCGACGAAGGGAACTCCGGGCAGGGCGGTAACGGGGGAAGAATTGGCAGCCAAAGACGGGAAGGAAGCGCGTCTGAAAGTAGGTAAAAATGTCGTTGCAGATCCGGAGCAAAAGGCGATCTACTCAGCGATTGACGGCATGATATGTAAAACGGATCGGGACAAGATCAATGTGTTCCCGATTTTTGAGGTTAACGGGGATGTCGATTACAACGTTGGCAATATCGATTTTGTCGGCTCCGTCGTAATCCGGGGCAATGTGCTCAGCGGCTTCAAGATCAAAGCTTCGGGCGATATTCGTATTACAGGCAGTGTGGAGGGGGCCGACCTGGAAGCGGGTGGCTCTATTGAAATTAGTGCCGGTATTTTGGGACATAACAAAGCGATGATCCGGGCCGGAAGCCGATTCAAGAGCTCCTTTATCCAAGATGCAACCGTTTCCGCCGATGAAGTATTGGTAACGCAAAGTATTATGCACTCGAGTGTGAGAGCGGCGAGAAGCGCCGTTTGTCTGGGGACGAAAGGTCTTATTGTAGGCGGAACGATTCAGGCCGGCGAGAGCGTTACGGCACGGACGATAGGTAACTCCATGTCCACAGCGACCGTTATCGAGGTAGGAGTCCTGCCGGAGCTTCGTAATGAAATTGGACAGCTGCGCATTCAGCTGCGCTCCGTCAATGACAATCTCGATAAAACTGAGAAAGCGTTAAACTTGCTGGATCAATTAGCGGCGACCGGACAGTTGGGTCCGGATAAAATGGCGATGAGGATCAAGCTAAATCATACGAAGAAGCAAACCGTAGAGGAGCAATCCTCGATGAAAGAACGGATTCTGGAGATCGAGAAGTCGCTTGAGGATTCCGACAAAGCCAAAGTGGAAGTCGTTTCGACGGTATACAGCGGGACCAAGATTGTTCTCGGCCGTTACACGAAGTTTATTAAAGATCCGGTATCCCATGTGAAATTTCAGCTAGCCAATGGCGATGTTGCCATGTTTCCCGTCGTACGATAAGCTTTAACAGCTTGAGGAGGGATGGAGATGAGCTTAAGGCCAGTGGAATTGCAGTTCGTTTTGCACAAGAACGACGAAGCCGGGACCGTGCAAAATCAATTGAATCATAAGCCGGGGCAGGATCAGGCGGCTCTTGCGGATGCTGCGGCCAAACATACGGAGAAGGAGCGGCAAAGCGTTAGTAAAAGCGAGAAGCCGCATCATTCCTCAATCCTGAATGAAGATAAGGAACAGCCGGGCCATAAGCGAGAGCAATCTTCCAACAAACGCGAACAAGAGCAGGCAAAGACCCGATCGGAAATGGAACGAATCGAGCACCCTTTTAAAGGAAAGCATATCGACTTGACTCTTTGAGAGGCGGTTGGACATGCGCTTATGTGACCTCTTGGCTTATGAACATTACAGAAATAAGGTGAACGGATTTGAACCAGCCCTGGGTATATATAGTTTTAATCGGTTTATTAGTCATAGTTTATGCCACGCTTTTGCCTAGAACACGCTCATCCAAAGGTGCTCAAGGACCGACCATTCAAGAGATCGAAGAAACGATGGAGCATTTCGCCGCAGAGCTGGAAGAGCAGAACGAGGCCTTGATCCGTCAATTGGCCGAAACGAAGCGGGATTATGACGTCCAAACGGCTAAATTAAGCTCTCGTGTGGAGATGCTGGAGAAGCAGGCCGCCGGCACCAGCCAGGAGCTGGCCAAGCTCGGCATGGCGTACGAGCAGCTGCTGCAGGCAAGCGTACAGTCAATGGGCGGGCATGAGAAAAAGACTGCCGAGTCGCCATCTCAAATTAGGAACACGCAAGAGGAGACTACGGCATCGGAGGAGTCCCATCTGCAGGAACAGGATGAGGAAGGGCTGTCTAATGCTCCTATGAATATGAAGCAGCGTTATGCAGACTTGTTTGCTCTGTACGATCAGGGCAAATCGACCGATGTTATCGCCAAAAAATTGAATATGAACAAAGGGGAAATCAACCTGATCATTCAATTGGCCAAGCAGGAGGAACAGCTGAATGCTCAAAAATAAAGCGTTTCTCATCGGTACGGGCGGAGGTCTTATTGCCGGTGCCTTGCTGCTGCAATTGATGAGTGTGACTGTCCCTCCAGTAAGCCGGGCCAGCGCAGGAGCGGATCCCCAGGCTATGAATCCGCAGCAGTTGAAGGAAGCGGCAGCGGGCTATTTTCAAGTGTTTGAGAAGGATCAAAAGCTGTACAATCAGGCGCAGGCGGATGCCCTCGTTCAGCAGAAGCTGAAGGAAGCGGCGAGCCAAGCGGCTCAGCCTGTGAAAGAAACGGTTCAGGAGGCAACGTACATTTATATATCGAAGGGAATGACCGCGGGTAATGTCGCCGACTTGCTTGTTCAAAGCGGGGTTATTTCCGATCGGAAAGCATTTGAAGACGCGATGCTGAAGCAGCAGCTTAACGATAAGATTGTTGCCGGCGTCCATGCGTTCAAAGGCCCTCAAGATCTTCCTCAAGTATTAGCCAATATTACTTCGAAATAAGCCCGGTCCGATTGCTCAGGGACGGGCTTTTGTTCTAAAATGAGAAGTTGTTGCATACGATTTTCAGTTGTGGTATATTTATTGACGGTGTTAAAACGCACGCTGGTCAATTCGCATAATGGTGCTTCGAAATTCGGAGTTTTATGTCGAAGATGCGACTCGGCGGAGGAGACACAAAAAACCATTTTAGAGGAGGTGTGTGAAGATGGCAGTAATCTCCATGAAACAGCTTTTGGAAGCTGGGGTACACTTCGGTCACCAAACCCGTCGTTGGAATCCGAAAATGGATCGTTACATCTTCACTGAAAGAAACGGTATTTACATTATCGACCTGCAAAAAACGGTCAAGAAAGTAGAAGAAGCTTACAACTTCGTTAAGTCCATTGCTGAAGACAATGGCACGATTTTGTTCGTGGGCACTAAGAAGCAAGCTCAAGATTCCGTTGCGGAAGAAGCTGAGCGTTGCGGCATGTACTTCATCAACCAACGTTGGTTGGGTGGTACATTGACTAACTTCCAAACGATTCAAAAGCGTATCGATCGTTTGAAGCAGTTGGAGAAGTGGGAAGAGGACGGCACGTTCGAAGTTCTTCCTAAGAAAGAAGTTATCATCCTTCGCAAGGAAAAAGATCGTCTTGAGAAATTCCTTGGCGGAATTAAA
This sequence comes from Paenibacillus sp. H1-7, assembly GCF_022354825.1. Lineage (GTDB taxonomy): Bacteria > Bacillota > Bacilli > Paenibacillales > NBRC-103111 > Paenibacillus_S. Next base: position 5,543,000 of record NZ_CP031168.1, on the reverse strand, counting down.
AATATGAAGGGTCTTCCTAGCGCTTTGTTCGTTATCGACCCTCGTAAAGAGCGTATTGCTGTTGCAGAAGCTCGCAAACTGGGTATCCCAATCGTTGGTATCGTTGATACGAACTGCGATCCGGATGAAATCGATTATGTAATCCCTGGTAACGACGATGCAATCCGTGCCGTTAAATTGTTGACAGCTAAAATTGCTGACGCAGTTATCGAAGCACACCAAGGTGAACAAACAACAGCTTAAGTGCTGAATAGGAAAGGGTGGTTCAAAGGTGCAAAATCCTTTCACCGCCCTTTTTTTAGGGTACATAGTCTAAAATATAAGGAGGCCAAATCATGGCGGTTAATGCAGCATCGGTAAAAGAATTGCGTGAAAGAACTGGAGCGGGTATGCTCGATTGTAAAAAAGCGTTGGAAGAAGCTAACGGCGATTTGACCAAAGCAGCTGAAATTCTTCGCGAGAAAGGCTTGTCGGCAGCGGCTAACAAAGCAGGACGTATTGCTACGGAAGGCGTTGTTGAGTCCTACATCCACGCTGGAGGCCGTATCGGCGTTCTGGTTGAAGTAAACTGCGAAACGGACTTCGTTGGTAAAACCGATCAGTTCCGTGATTTTGTAAAAGACGTTGCTATGCAAATCGCGGCAGCAAGCCCGTTGTATGTTCGTCGCGAAGAGGTTCCACAAGAAGCTCTTGATAAAGAACGCGAAATTTTGACTGCACAAGCTTTGAATGAAGGCAAACCGGCTAACATCGTTCAAAAAATGGTAGAAGGCCGTCTTGGCAAATACTATGAAGAGTATTGCTTGATGGAGCAGCCGTTTGTTAAAGATCCGGACAAAACGATCGGACAATTGGTTAACGAGAAAGTAGCAACAATCGGTGAGAACATCACGATCCGCCGCTTCGCTCGCTTTGAATTGGGCGAAGGCTTGGAGAAGAAGCAAGAGAACTTTGCTGAAGAAGTTATGGCTCAAGTTAAGAAATAATGGGATGTTCCGTACGCTTCGTACGGCTGTCCATTGAATCATATACGCTTTAGGAAACGCCGGGTGAGCGATAAATGGTCCTTCTTAGGAAAATGTTTATCGCTTGCCTTGCATAAATACGGAAAAGTAAAACGTAGGGACACTTAGTGTTCCTTCTTTTTTAAACATAAACCATCATAGCTGCTTTACGAACGGGGGTACTTGAGCTTGGAACAACCTATCTTTAAAAGAGTTATCTTGAAACTGAGCGGAGAAGCGTTGGCAGGCCAGCAAGGATACGGCATCGATTCAGAAATGATTACATCGATTGCTCAGCAAGTCAAAGAGGTCGTGGACCTCAATGTAGAAGTGGCTATCGTAGTGGGCGGAGGCAACATCTGGAGAGGCATTGCCGGCAGTGCAAAAGGAATCGACCGGGCGACTGCGGATTACATGGGGATGCTGGCTACCGTTATGAACTCTTTGGCACTCCAGGATGCGTTGGAAACGATCGACGTACCGACACGGGTACAAACATCGATTACGATGCAGCAAGTTGCCGAGCCGTACATTCGCCGCAGAGCGATTCGTCACCTGGAAAAGGGCCGCGTCGTTATTTTTGCCGCAGGCACAGGCAATCCGTATTTCTCCACAGATACGACCGCAGCTCTTAGAGCGGCGGAAATTGAGGCCGAGGTAATCCTGATGGCCAAAAACAAAGTAGACGGAGTGTACTCGGCGGATCCGTTCAAAGATGCGTCTGCACAGAAGTTCGAGTCGCTGACTTATATGGAAGTGTTGAGCAACAATCTGGGCGTTATGGACTCCACCGCTTCCTCGCTTTGCATGGACAACAATATTCCATTGATCGTCTTTTCCATTACCGAGAGCGGCAATATTAAAAGAGTGGTGCTCGGAGAGAAAATAGGTACGATTGTAAAAGGGAGTGTTTAACATATGCCACAATCCATTAAGAAAAATGCGGAAGACCGCATGGAGAAAGCGATCAGCTCTTTGAAAAAAGAATTGGCCAGCCTGCGTGCAGGCAGAGCAACTCCATCTCTTCTCGACCGCGTACAAGTTGAATATTACGGAGCTTTGACCCCGGTCAATCAATTGGCCAACATCAATACTCCGGATTCCCGCACGCTGATGATTCAGCCTTGGGACAAAAGCTCGATGAGCGCCATTGAGAAGGCGATCATGAAATCGGATCTCGGTTTGACACCGTCGAACGACGGAAGCGTCATCCGCATCGTAATCCCTGCTTTGACGGAGGAGCGTCGCGCCGAGCTCGTTAAGATGACGAAGAAGTACGGCGAGGAATCCAAGGTTGCAATCCGCAACATCCGCCGCGATGCCAACGATGATATCAAGAAGCTTGAAAAAGCAGGCATCTCCGAGGACGAGTCCCGTAAGCATCAAGAGGACATTCAAAAGTTTACGGATAAGTACATCGCTGAGGTTGAGAAGGTTTTAGCGGCAAAAGAAAAGGAAATTATGGAAGTGTAATGATAGAAGACCCCCTTTCGAGGGGGCTTTTAGTCTTTCCTTACTGGAGGAAATTGAAATGATGCCTTTCAAAAAGTGGTTTGGAAGCAAGGCTGAACACGACGAACTAATAGAACGTATTGACGCCGACAATATTCCGAACCATGTTGCGGTAATCATGGATGGCAACGGCCGATGGGCTCAGAAGCGGGGCTTGCCGCGCATAGCGGGCCACCATTCGGGAATGAAGAACGTCAAGAAAATAACGATGGCAGCCAACGCCATTGGCGTAAAAGTTCTTACGATGTATGCTTTTTCTACGGAAAACTGGAAGCGCCCCAAGGAAGAAGTCGATTATTTGATGAAGCTTCCGATGGAATTTTTTCCGAAAGAAATTGATGAGCTGATCGCCAATAATGTGCAGATCCGGATGACGGGATGGCAGGACGGACTACCTGACTATACGCTCAAGGCTATTCAGGATGCTATTGAACAAACGAAGACCAATACCGGCCTCATATTAAATTTTGCGCTCAACTATGGCAGCAGGAAAGAGATGTTATCGGGGGTCAAGCGATTGGCAGAGGATGTAGCGGCAGGAAGCTTGCCTTTGGAAGCGATTGACGATTCGGTGTTTTCCAGCTATCTGCTTACACATCCTCTGCCGGATCCCGATCTTTTGATTCGTACTAGCGGCGAACTCCGTATAAGTAATTTCATGCTGTGGCAATTAGCTTACTCGGAGCTGTGGTTTACGGAATTATGCTGGCCCGAATTCACGGAGCGGCATTTTTATGAGGCGATTCAGGAATACCAGCGTCGTGCCCGTAGATATGGCGGATTGTAGCAGCTATTGGAGGAATTGAATTGAAACAGCGTATTACAACAGGAGTCATTGCCGGCATAGCGTTTATGATTTTACTGTACTTGGGCACATATTGGTTTACCGGTCTAATCGTCGTGCTGTCTTTGATCGGATTCGATGAATTTTTACGGATGAACGGGTTGAAGAGCTATAAGCTCACAGCCCTCTTCGGATACATAGGTACGACTATGCTGACGATCCCCTGGAATTTCGGCGGTTTGCAATTGGCAGGGTCAATGGAACGGCTGATCTGGCTGTTTTTGTTCTTGTTGTTGTGCGCAACTGTCGTATCCAAAAATAAAGTGACGATAGATCATATTGCGATGATGTTTATCGGAATGGTCTATATTGGTTTCGGGTTTCACTATATGATCGAGACCCGGATGATGGACAACGGATTGTTCTGGACTTTGCTTATTTTCATTTGCATATGGGCGACGGATTCAGGCGCCTATTTCACCGGATCCGCTATCGGCAAACACCCGCTCTGGCCAACGATAAGTCCCAAGAAGTCGATTGAAGGGGCGGTTGGAGGAACGGTCATTTCCATTATTATTGCCGTCTGCTTCTCACTTGCTTACCCGGATCGATTGTCCTGGCAGCAGGCTATATGGCTGGGCCTTATGATTGCGATTGTGGGCCAAATGGGCGATTTGGTGCAATCCGCGTACAAAAGGGTCAAAGGGATCAAGGATACCGGCGCTATCTTGCCGGGGCACGGCGGAGTATTGGACCGGGTCGACAGCTGGATCATTGTATTTCCTATGGTACATTTGCTGTCATTGATTCCAGGCGCATAAAACAAGGGGAGAAGTGAAGCATGAAACGCATTTCCATTCTTGGATCGACCGGGTCGATCGGTACGCAAACATTGGATGTCGTAGAACATCATCCGGAGCAGTTTATCGTCGAAGGTCTTGCCGGAGGCTCGAACCTGCAGCTGCTGATCGAACAAGTCCAAAAGTTCAAGCCGAGGAAGGTTTCCATTTCGACCCAATCGTTGGCAGAGCAGCTGGCTCCTTATGTTCCTGAAGGAACCAAAGTGTACTATGGAGACGAAGGGCTAGTAGAAATTGCTGCAGGAACGGACGCGGACTATATCGTCACGGCGCTGGTGGGAAGTCAGGGACTCCATTCGACGCTTGCTGCCATCGAGGCAGGTAAGCATATCGCGTTGGCCAATAAAGAGACGCTGGTGAGCGCAGGTCATTTGGTTACGGCGGCGGCCAAACGGCGCAACGTGATGCTGCTGCCGGTCGACAGCGAGCATTCCGCTATATTCCAGTGCTTGAACGGGGAAGGAACCGGCGATGTCCGTAAAATAACGCTGACGGCTTCGGGCGGCTCGTTCCGAGACCGGACGCGGGAGCAGCTGCATGGCGTCACTGTCGAACAGGCGCTTCAGCATCCGAATTGGTCCATGGGCGCCAAAATAACGATCGATTCGGCGACGATGGTAAACAAAGGGCTGGAAGTCATCGAAGCGCATTGGCTCTTCGGATTGGATTACTCGAGGATCGAAGTCATAATTCATCCGGAAAGCATCATCCATTCCTTCGTAGAATTTAACGATCACAGTATCATCGCGCAGCTGGGCAATCCGGATATGCGGGTTCCCATTCAGTATGCGCTTACGTATCCGCATCGTTTGAGCAATCCATCCCGGCCGTTGAACTTGGCTGAGATCGGCAAGCTGCATTTTCGCGAAATGGATTTTGACCGGTTTCCTTGCCTGAGAATGGCTTATGACAGCGGGAAGGCCGGTGGTACGGCGACGACCGTATTCAATGCAGCCAACGAAGTGGCTGTTGACCGGTTCCTGAAAGGCGAGATTGCCTTTCTTCAGATTGAAGACATCATCGCACGAACATTGGATAAGCATGAAACGGCTGCTGATCCGGATTTGGAGCAGATTACAGCCGCGGATGCGTGGGCTCGACAAACAGCTCGGAATATTTGATTAGCATGAATTCCCTTGGCATCATTTCACTGACAGGATAATATGTTCATAACATGGCTCGGCTTGTATTCATATCGTAAATAATGTTAATCTTAATGAAAGTATGAGCCCGAACCAAAGAACAGGTCATGACTATTCGCGATGCTTAAGGGAGGACGTTAGATTTGGCGACACTGCAGAATGCATTTCAAATCGTACTGTTATTTTTTGTCCTTGTGACTATACATGAGTGGGGACACTTCTATTTTGCCAAACGGGCGGGAATTCTTGTGAGGGAATTTGCCATCGGCTTCGGTCCCAAGCTTCTTTCCTTTAAGAAGGGAGAGACTCGCTATACATTGCGGCTGCTTCCCATCGGCGGATTTGTCCGAATGGCCGGAGAAGACCCGGAGATCGTCCAAATCAATCCGGGACAGCGTATTGCGTTGGCATTAAAAGGAAACGAAGTAACCCATATTTATATTAATGACTTTGACAACCGTTCCGACTCTATTGTCGGCGTTGTAGAAGATATTGATCTGGAGCGTCGCCTGTTCGTCAAGCTGGATATGGACGGGGAAATCAAGCAATTCCCGGTGCATCCGCAAGCACTGATGGTCAGCAAAGATAAGGAGACCCAGATTGCGCCATGGGACCGCCAATTCGGCAGCAAAACGGTCGGCCAGCGGGCTATGTCCATTTTTGCCGGACCTATGATGAACTTTTTTCTCGCTTTCATCTTGTTCGTCACTGTGGTGTTCATGGCCGGCGTACCCGACAAGGTGAAAATTCAAGGAACTACGGCCGGTTCCGCAGCGGAAAAAGCGGGACTCATGGCTAATGATATCATCGTTCAGGTAAACGACGTAACGATCGGCGCTGACCGCAACAAGCTGACTTCTTTGATCAAGCAGTCGGTGAATAAGCCGATGGTCTGGATTATTGAACGGAACAAGGAGCAGATCCGCAAGGAAGTCACCCCGGCAGATATTAACGGGGGGCAGGTAGGCGTCACGTTAATGGCCGAAACGCGCAAAGCGAGCTTCGGCGAGGCGATATCCAACGGCTGGAGCAGCATGACCTCTGCAACAGTATCCATACTGGACAGCTTCGGCAAACTGGCTACGCTGCAGTTCAAGATGGACGATCTGGGCGGTCCGGTCCGAATCGTTGAATTTACAAGCGAACAAGCAAGCGCAGGATGGGCGCAATACACATTCTGGGCGGCGCTGATGAGTCTATATTTGGGATTGTTCAATTTGCTGCCGTTCCCGGCGCTGGATGGAAGCCGTCTCGTGTTCCTCGGTTTTGAGGCGCTGCGCGGCAAGCCGGTAGATCCGGGCAGGGAAAGCATCGTTCATTTCGTCGGCTTTGCTATGCTGATGCTTCTCATGATCGCTGTAACTTATAATGATATTTTACGTTTGATAAAGGGTTAAGTTAATTGTTGTAGAAGGAGCCACACCACCATGTCCAAAGAAAAACAGTTCGTTAAGGAGATCACGCCGCAAAGCGAGGATTTCTCCAGATGGTACATCGATGTCATTAAAAAAGCGGATTTAATGAGCTACTCTCCCGTGCGCGGTTGTATCGTGTTTAAACCGGACAGCTACGAGATTTGGGAAAACATTCAACGCGAGCTGGATGCCCGCTTCAAAGCGACGGGACACCGCAATGCCTATTTTCCGATCTTTATTCCTGAGAGCTTCTTCCAGAAAGAGAAGGAGCATGTCGAGGGCTTTAACCCTGAGCTGCCATGGGTGACCGAAGCTGGCGGCGAGAAGCTCGAGGAGCGTCTTGCGATTCGTCCTACATCGGAAACGATGATCGGCCATATGTACTCGGAATGGATCAACTCCTACCGCGATTTGCCGCTTCTAATCAACCAGTGGGCCAACGTCGTGCGCTGGGAGAAGAGAACGCAGCCGTTTTTGCGGACAAGCGAGTTCTTATGGCAGGAAGGTCATACGGCTCATGAAGATGAGGCGGATGCACGGAAAGAAACGATGCAAATGCTTGAAATTTACCGGGATTTCGCCGAAAACTTCCTGGCTATACCGGTTATCGTAGGGCAGAAGACACCATCTGAGAAGTTCGCCGGTGCGGTGGATACGTACTCAATCGAAGCGATGATGAAGGACGGCAAGGCGGTACAAGCCGGTACGTCCCACTATTTGGGCACGAACTTCGCCGTTGCGTTCGACATCAAATATTTGGATCGTGAAAATCAGCACACGTTCTGCCACACGACTTCATGGGGCGTAAGCACCAGGTTGATCGGGGCTTTGATCATGGTGCACGGAGACGACCGCGGACTGGCGCTGCCGCCTAAAGTTGCTCCAACGCAAGTTATTATGATTCCGATCGGACCTCCGAAGACACGGGATCAGGTTGTTGGCCGCGTGAACGAATTGTTCGCCGAGTTGAAGCAGGCTGGAGTCCGCGTGAAGGTGGATGACCGTCCGGATCAAAGTCCGGGCTGGAAATTTAACGAGTACGAAATGCGCGGCGTACCGATTCGTGTCGAACTGGGACCACGCGATATGGAGAATGGTCAAGTCGTTCTGGTTTCCCGGATTTCTGGAGAAAAACGTGTCGTCCAACAGGATCATTTTGTCGAAGAAGTGCAAAATATGCTGGCGGAAATCCATCAACAAATGTATGATAGAGCTAAGCAGTTCCGCGATGAGAGTTTTACGTCCGTTGATAGCTTGGACGAGTTCAAATCGTTCCTGGAAGAGAAGCGCGGCTTTGCGCTGGCGGGCTGGTGCGGTTCCGATGCATGCGAGGCGCAGGTGAAGGAAGAAACGGGGGCAACGAGCCGTAACATTCCGTTTGAACCGGCGGAGCATAAGTCGACGTGCATTGCTTGCGGTGAAGCTGCGAAGCATACTGTTGTTTTTGGCAGAGCCTATTAATCGTTATCGTGGAGTGCTAGAGATGCCTGGCTTACATTGCGGGTATGTATACAACCTCTATAAGGGCAAATCGGAAGCTACATCTCCTGTTTGCCCTTTGTATGTTTTTGTGGGGGAGGATGTTCATGAGCAGTACGAGCAGTACAGCGGTGAAAAGAGAACGTTTCGAGATGCTGATGCAGCAGGCGCATGTGCCGGCTGAGGTAGTGAACTCTTTTTTTCAAGACGGATATATTGATAGAGTAGAAACAACACGGAAAAATAGGGAATGGACCTTCTTTATCATCAAAAGCAGCCTCGTTCCGAATGACGTATATCGTTCGTTTTGCAAGATGATTCGCGACAAATTTGCGCATATTGCTGCGATCCGTTTCATGCTGAGGTATACGGATGACGTTTCGCCTTCAGATGTGGCGCATGAATATTGGAGCATGTTCATCGAATGGGTGCAGCGGGAAGCGACGTCGGTCAACGGCTGGATGAGCAGAGCCAAAATCGAGGTTCAGGGCAACCAGCTGACTCTGATTTTGCTGGATTCCATAGGCTTGGAGCTGGCAAAGAAGAAAAATATTGCACAATGGGTGCAGTCGTATTTTACCGATTTTTTCGGTGTCGAGTTTCAAGTCCGCTATGCAATGAATGAGAACCGCGAGGCGGAATTCGAGAAGTTCGCCAAGAAGATTGAAGAAGAAGAGAAAGTGGTCACGCAAGAAATCATGACCTCCATCGAAGCGGAGCAGGAATCCGAGCTGGTGTCGGATGCCGAGCTGAAGCTGATGGTCGGCTACGAGATCAAGGATCCGCCGGTGCCGATTCAAATGGTGCAGGACGAAGAGAAGAAAGTTACACTGCAGGGTGCCGTGTTCGGTCTGGAATCGAAAGAGCTGAAAAACGGCAGCACTCTGTTTACGTTCAATATAACGGATTTTACGGATTCCATGATGATCAAGGCTTTCGCCAAGACGAAGGAAGACGTCAAAATTTTTGGATTAATCCAAAACGGTACCTGGGTAAAAGTGCGGGGGAAAGTGGAATATGACCGGTTCATGCAAATCCCTGAGCTTGTACTTATCCCTAATGATGTCAACGAAGTGATGCCTCCGCCGGATCGGAAGGACGATGCCACGGAAAAACGGGTAGAGTTCCATCTACATAGTACCATGAGTACGATGGACGGGATTACGCCGATCGACCAGTATATCAAGATGGCGGCCAAATGGGGACATAAAGCGATTGCCGTAACGGATCACAGCGGCGTGCAGTGCTTCCCGGAAGCTAACAAGGCGGCCAAGAAGAACGGCATTAAGATGATCTACGGGGTTGAGGCCAATATTGTGGATGACGGGGTTCCGGTAGTTGTCAATCCGAGATCAATGGAACTGAAGGACGCCGAGTACGTTATCTTCGATATTGAGACGACGGGGTTGTCCATCGTTCATAACAAGATCATAGAGATCGCCGGCGTTAAGATGAGAGATGGCAAAGAGATCGACCGGTTCGCCACCTTCATCAATCCGCACGAGAAAATTCCATACAATATCCAGCAATTGACCAATATTACGGATGATATGGTTCAAGATGCGCCGGAATTGAAGGATATGCTGCCGAAATTCATAGAGTTCGTCGGCGATTGCGTATTGGTTGCGCATAATGCGAGATTCGATATGGGCTTCATTCAGGCAAACTGCAAGTCGTTAGGGCTTCCGGAAGTGAAGAACCCGGCATTGGACACGCTGGAGATGGCAAGACTGCTGTTCCCTACGATGAAAAATCACCGTTTGAATACGCTGGCCGATAAATTCAAGGTCGGCCTGGATAACCATCACCGTGCCATCGACGACTCCATTGCATTGGGATATATTTTGTTTCATTTGATAAAAGAAGCGAATGAGCGCGGCATTACCGATCTGGAGCGCTTGAACGATAACGTCGGGAAAAACTTGAAAACTGCAAGACCGTTTCATTGCTGCATCTATGCCAAGGACATGGTCGGCAAAAAGAATCTGTACACCTTGGTCTCATTATCTCATACGGAATATTTTCATAGAGTGGCATGCATCCCCAAAAGTTTGCTGCAATCGATGCGAGAAGGTCTCATTATTGCATCGGGCTGCGAGAAGGGCGAATTTTTCGAAACCGTCCTTAACAAGACGTTGGAAGAAGCCGAAGAGGTGGCTCAATTCTACGACATACTGGAAATCCAACCCCCCTCCATCAACATGCATTTGGTTGAAAAGGGTTTGGTAGGAAGCAAAGATCAGCTTGAGGATGCAACACGAAGAATTATCGATATCGGCAGAAAGCTGAACAAGCCGGTGATTGCCACGGGCAACGTGCACTATTTGCACCCCCGCGATAAGATATGCCGTGACATTACGATCAACGGGATAACGGGCTTCAGTCCATTGAAGGATATGCGCAAGCCGGACGTCCATTTCCGGACAACCAAAGAAATGCTTGCGGAGTTTCAATTTCTCGGCGAAGAGACGGCATATGATGTCGTCGTGAAAAATACCAACGATCTGGCCGATCGGTTCGAGGAGCTGGAGCTGTTCCCGGATAAGCTGTTCGCTCCGATTATCGAAGGCGCCGACGAGGAAATTCGGACGAAGTGTTACGATACGGCCAAACGCATTTATGGGGAGCCTATTCCTGAGGTCGTTACCGCGCGGCTGGAAAAAGAGCTCGTGCCGATCATTAAATACGAGTTCTCGGCGAACTATCTTGTATCCGAGCGTCTTGTGAAAAAATCGAACTCGGACGGCTACCTGGTCGGCTCGCGGGGATCCGTCGGATCTTCCGTCGTTGCAACGTTCTTAGGCATATCGGAGGTTAATCCGCTGCCTCCACACTATGTCTGCCCGTCGTGCCAGCACAGTGAATGGATCCTTGACGGAAGCGTTCCGTCCGGCTTCGATTTGCCTGATAAAAATTGCCCGAATTGCGGAACGAAGATGAAGGGAGAAGGCCAGGATATTCCGTTCGAAACGTTCCTGGGCTTTAAGGGAGATAAGGTTCCCGATATCGACTTGAACTTCTCCGGTGAATATCAGCCGGTTGCCCATAACTATACGAAGGTGCTGTTCGGTCCGAAGAACGTATTCCGCGCCGGCACCATCGGTACTATCGCCGAAAAAACGGCGTTCGGTTATGTGAAGAAGTTCGAGGAGGAGCAAGGGAAGAAGTGGCGCGGTGCCGAGATTAACAGGCTGGCCTCCGGCTGCACCGGGGTCAAAAGAAGCACCGGCCAGCATCCGGGCGGTATCGTCGTTGTGCCGGACTACATTGATGTCAACGACATCACGCCGGTCCAATACCCTGCGGACGATACGGGAGCGGAATGGCAGACGACGCACTTCGATTATCACGCCTTCGACGCGAACTTGCTGAAGCTCGATATTCTGGGGCACGATGATCCGACGATGATGCGGATGCTGCAGGATTTGACCGGTGTCGACCCGACGACGATTCCAATGAACGATCCGAAGGTTATGAGTATGTTCAATAGCACCAAGGCGCTTGGAGTAACGCCGCAGCAAATACGTTCTACCGTGGCAACTTACGGTGTACCGGAAATGGGGACGAAGTTCGTTCGTCAAATGCTCGAGGAAACGCAGCCTTCCTCCTTTGCCGACTTGCTGCAAATATCGGGACTGTCTCACGGAACCGGCGTTTGGCTCGGTAATGCGCAGGAGCTGATCAAGAAAGGCACCTGCACGATCAAAACCGTTATCGGCTGTCGTGACGAGATCATGCTTTACTTGATCTATAAGGCCGGTATGGATGCGGGTCTGGCGTTTAAAATTACGGAAAGCGTCCGTAAAGGGAAGGGGCTCACGCCCGAATGGAAAGAGGATATGAAGAAGCATAAAGTTCCGGCGTGGTACATTGAGTCATGCGAACGCATAGAGTACATGTTCCCGAAAGCTCACGCAGCCGCTTATGTTATTTCCGCAGTACGGACAGCCTTCTTCAAGCTTTATCATCCGATTGCCTACTACGCCACATATTTCACGGTTCGCGCTGAAGATTTCGAGCTCGAGATGCTGTGTCAAGGGTATGACGCCATTTTGCGCAGATTGATAGAGATCGAGGAGAAAGGGTTCCAAGCCACTCCGAAGGAGAAGGCGATGATCTCCATTCTCGAGATGAGTCTGGAAATGACGGCGAGAGGCTTCTCGTTCAAAGGGATCGATTTATACAAATCCGATGCCACGAAATTTTTGATCGACGGCGACTCACTTATTCCTCCGTTTTCCGCTATTGCCGGGATCGGGGAGAATGCGGCCAAGAATATCGCCGCTTCCAGAGAAGGTGGTCCGTACTTGTCCATAGAGGACTTCCAGACGAGAAGCAAGGCGTCCAAGACGATTGTCGAGCTGCTTGGGTCGATGGGCTGCTTCCGGGGACTTCCGGAGTCGAATCAATTGTCTCTATTCTAGGATAGCGGTCCGACGCAGGAAAACAAAGGAAGGCGCGCACTCATCATATTGCATACACATAAGGCTTATGGTATAATCTTCTTTGGTAACAAACGTTATAAGTTCCGATCTTAGAGAGTGGGGAAACCCACTCTTTACATTTTGTTACAGAGATGAAAGCATTAGGCTTTCCATTTGATGATAGGGGGTTGCAGGTTGATTTCGCAAATTAAACCCGTAGTTGAATCACTTCTTCAGCCTTTTTTGGACGAAAATCATTTTGAACTGGTTGATGTTGAGTATGTGAAAGAAGGCAGCAACTGGTTTTTGCGTGTTTATGTGGACAAAGAAGGCGGCATTGATATCGATGATTGCGGCCGTATCAGTGAGTTTTTGAGCGAGAAATTGGATGAGAAAGACCCGATTCCTACCGCCTATTTCTTGGAGGTATCGTCCCCCGGGGCGGAACGTCCGTTGAAAAAAGTGCAGGACTATTATAAAGCTGTGGGTCAGCATGTGTTTGTTACTACCTATGAGCCGATCAACGGATTGAAAGAGTTCGAAGGGAAGCTGGTGTCGTTCGACGAGCAGACGGTAGCGGTTGAAGTCGGAAAGAAGACACACGAAATTCCTTACAACAAAGTGGCAAGCGCCAGATTGGCGATTGTGTTCTAGCGTCGATTTTATGAGAGGGGGAGCTCCGTTCAAATGAACATGGATTTTATTGAAGCATTGTCGGAAATAGAAAGGGAAAAAGGAATTGCGAAGGAAGTGCTGATCGACGCTATCGAGGCTGCACTGATTTCGAGTTATAAGCGCAATTTTAATACGGCGCAAAATGTTCGTGTTGACATTAACCGTCACACCGGATTAATTAAAGTATACGCGCGCAAAACGGTAGTAGAGGATGTGCTCGATCCCCGTTTGGAAATTTCGCTTTATGCAGCGCGTGAAATGAATCAAAACTATCAGTTGAATGATATCGTTGAGATAGAGGTTACACCTCGTGATTTCGGACGCATTGCAGCGCAAACCGCCAAGCAGGTCGTTACCCAGCGTATTCGCGAAGCGGAGCGCGGCTTGATCTATAATGCTTTCGTAGACAAAGAGGAAGATATCGTAACCGGCATCGTACAGCGGCAGGATCTGCGTAACCTATATGTAGATTTGGGCAAGATCGAAGCGGCTCTGCCGTTAACCGAGCTTATGCCTACCGACAAATTCAAGCAAGGCGACCGTGTCAAGGCTTATATTACGAAGGTGGAAAATACGACTAAAGGACCGCAAATCATTTTGTCGCGTACACACCCGGGCTTGCTGAAGCGCTTGTTCGAGCTGGAAGTACCGGAAATTTTCGACGGTGTAGTGGAAATTCGTTCCGTAGCCCGCGAAGCCGGCTTCCGTTCCAAGATTGCAGTGTATTCCCGTAACGCTGAAGTCGATCCTGTAGGCTCCTGTGTCGGTCCTAAAGGAATGCGCGTGCAGACGATCGTCAATGAGCTGAAGGGCGAGAAGATCGATATCGTCCGTTGGATTGAAAATGTCGACGAGTATGTGGCCAATGCACTCAGCCCGTCCAAAGTACTGGAAGTGAACGTATTCGAGAGCGAGAAAATGGCGCGCGTTATCGTTCCTGACTATCAATTGTCTCTGGCCATCGGGATTAAAGGGCAAAATGCTCGTCTAGCAGCCAAGCTGACAGGATGGAAGATCGACATCAAGAGCGAGACGCAAGCGGAGCAGGAATACGGGCGACCAAAAACATATACAGAAGAAATGCATCAGGATTCGGTCAGCATCGATTGATCGATATCATAACGGAGAGAAGCCGGACAGATAGAAGGTGAACACGGATGAAGCAAAGAAAAACCCCACTTCGCAAATGCGTCGCATGCCAGCAAATGATGCCCAAAAAAGAGCTGATCCGCGTCGTGAAAACACCTAATGACGAAATCATCATTGATTTGACGGGTAAAAAAGCAGGTCGCGGAGCCTATCTGTGCGGCAAACTGTCGTGCTTCAAGCTGGCGAAAAAAAGCAAAGCACTGGATCGTGCATTGAAGCATGCGGTTAGCCCGGAAATCTATGACGCGTTGGAGCAGGATTTCATCAAGGTGGAAGATGAATTCATTGCCGGCAAAGAAGCGGCGGTGGACGATGAATCATAAATTTTTTAACAATCTAGGTTTGGCCATGAGGGCAGGCAAGGTCGTCACCGGCGAGGACGCCGTCGTCGATTCGGTCAGAAAAGGCGAGGCCAAGCTTGTTATCGTGGCGGAGGACGCCTCAGTCAATACTTTGAAGAAAGTAAACGATAAGTGCATTACGTATCGGGTTCCCCTACAACAGTACGGCAGCCGTGAGCAGTTAGGAGCAAGTATCGGCAAGGAAACGCGGGTTGTCATCGCCGTAACCGATGCAGGATTTGCGAAAATGCTGAAGAAGAGTCTGGAAAATCGTACGGAGGTGGACAGTATTGAGTAAACAAGATAACAATAAGGATAAACTTAGAGTATACGAGTACGCCAAGTCTTTAAATATGAGCAGTAAAGAGATTATTACGATCCTTAAAAGATTAGGCATACCAGTAAACAATCATATGAGCGTAATGGAGAACGATACCGTGGAGAGTGTGGAAAAATTTTTTAAAGACGTTAAAGCAAATGCAGCGGCCAAAAGGGGAGGAAATGAAGCTTCCGTCAGCACGACGAGCACGGCAGCTAAAGACTCCGGCCAACAGTCGGCAACTCAAGGACAGGGACAAGGACAGCATGTGAAGGCGGAATCAAGACCGCAATCTTCGCAAGGCCAAGGCCAAAGCCAAGGTCAGGGACAATCCGGAAATAACAACAGACCAAACGGCGGCTACCAGCAGCGTTCCGGCAACGATCGTCGTCCGGATCAGCAAGGACAAGGCGGTAATCGCGGCGGCCAGCAGGGAGATCGCAGACCGCAAGGTCAAGGCTCCCAAGGCGGGTATAACCAGCAGCGGTCGGGCAACGGCCAGCAGGGCGGCAGTTATCAGCAGCGATCGGGCAGCGGCCAGCAAGGCGGCTACAATCAGAACCGCGGCGGACAATCAGGCGGCCAGGGGAATCAAGGCGGCCAGAACCGTCAAGGCGGGGGAGGCTACGGCCAAGGTCAGCAAGGCAACCGAGGCGGCGCATCTGGCGGCTATAACAACGCCAACCGTTCCGGGGATCAGCGCCCGAGCCGTCCTCAAGGCTCCGATCAACGGAAGCCTTTTGAACAACGCGGAGCAGGTCAAGGCGGCTCGAACGGGTTTAACAAATCGATTGCTGTCAATGCGTCCAGACCGGCGCCTAACGTAGATGTGGATCAGGACGATGCTTCAGGAAACAAAGGCAAGACGACCAAGAAGACGAAGCCGAATCAGAAGCGTTTTGATGATAACAAAGTCAGCTCGTCCAGAGGGCCTCAGAACAATAGAGGCAACAACCGGAATCAAAAGGGCAGATATCAGCAGGAACCTGTTAAAAAGGAAAAAATCGATAACACACCTAAGAAGATTATTGTCCGCGGCACGATGACCGTTGGTGAGTTGGCCAAAGCGCTTCACAAGGACGCTTCGGAAGTCATCAAGAAATTGCTGTTCCTGGGTATTATGGCCACAATCAACCAAGAGCTGGATCTGGATGCGATTCAACTGCTGGCCGGTGACTACAATGTTGAAGTCGAGCTGAAGATTCCTGTCGAGGAAGATAAATTCGAGAATTTTGAAGAGAAGGACGACGAGGCGGATTTGCAGGAGCGTCCACCGGTTGTTACGATCATGGGTCACGTTGACCACGGTAAAACGACATTGCTCGATGCAATCCGCAAAACGAGCGTAACCGAAGGCGAAGCAGGGGGCATTACCCAGCATATCGGTGCGTATCAGGTCGAAATTCATAACAAGAAAATTACGTTCCTCGATACTCCGGGCCACGAAGCGTTTACTTCGATGCGTGCCCGCGGTGCGCAAGTTACCGACATTACGATCATTGTAGTAGCAGCCGACGACGGTGTTATGCCTCAGACGGTTGAAGCCATCAACCATGCCAAAGCAGCCAAGGTACCTATTATCGTAGCTGTGAACAAAGTGGATAAGCCGGATTCCAACCCGGATAAAATTAAACAAGAGCTTACCGAATATGAGCTGGTGCCTGAGGAGTGGGGCGGAGATACTATCTTCTGCAACATTTCTGCGAAACAGCGCATCGGACTCGAGAACTTGCTTGATATGATTCTTCTCGTAGCCGAGGTGCAGGAGCTTAAAGCTAACCCGGACAAACGTGCGAGAGGTACGGTTATTGAAGCCGAGCTCGACAAAGGAAAAGGCCCGGTTGCTCGTGTGCTCATTCAACACGGTACGCTCAAAGTCGGCGACAGCTTCGTAGCCGGCGTATGCTTCGGCCGCGTTCGCGCAATGGTTAACGACAAAGGCAAGCGCCTGAAGGAAGCAGGCCCGTCTACTCCGGTCGAGATTACCGGTTTGACGGAGGTTCCGCAGGCGGGAGATCCGTTCATCTGCTTCGAGGATGAGCGTAAAGCCAGAACGATCGCAGAGAAGCGTGCTGTAACATTGAGACAGTCCGAAATGGGCGCTAACGTTCGCGTCACTCTGGACGATCTGTACAAACACATCAAGGACGGCGAGATCAAGGATCTTAACGTTATTATTAAAGGGGACGTACAAGGCTCCGTTGAAGCGCTGCGCGGCTCTCTTGAGAAAATCGACATTGAAGGCGTGCGCGTCAAAATTTTGCACAACGGCGTAGGCGCGATTACCGAATCCGACGTAATTCTTGCATCTGCATCGAATGCGATCGTCATCGGCTTTAACGTTCGTCCAGAGCCTCAAGCCAAAAATACGGCAGATCAGGAAAAGGTCGACATTCGTCTGCACAGCATCATTTACAAAGTCATCGAAGAGATCGAACAAGCGATGAAAGGGATGCTGGATCCGGTATACAAGGAGAACGTCATCGGGCAAGCCGAAGTCCGTAATATTTTCAAGGTTTCCAAAATCGGGGTTATTGCCGGTTGTATGGTTATTTCCGGTAAAATTGCCCGTAATGCACAAATGCGCTTGATCCGCAGCGGCATCGTAGTGTTCGAAGGCAACATCGATTCCCTCAAACGTTTCAAGGACGACGCGAAGGAAGTAGCCCAAGGTTACGAGTGCGGTATATCTCTGGATAAATTCAACGATATTAAAGAAGGAGATATTATCGAAGCGTTTGTGATGGAAACTGTTGAGAGGTGATCTGAATGGCGCGTATTCGCGTAGGAAGAGTCGGAGAACAAATTAAGAAGGAATTAAGCCAGATCATTCAGTCCGAGCTGAAGGATCCGCGCATCGGTTTTATTACGGTAACCGGAGTAGAAGTGACGAACGATTTGTCACAGGCCAAAATTTTTCTTAGCGTTCTAGGTACCGACGAACAAAAGGAAGAAACGTTAAAGGCGCTTGGAAGAGGCAGCGGCTTTATCCGGTCGGAGCTCGGCAAACGAATCCGTCTCCGTAAAATTCCCGACCTGATCTTCAGGTTCGACGCTTCCATTGATTATGGAAGCCATATCGAGAAGCTGTTGAACCAAATTAACGGGGAGAATGCCCCATCATGACGGTAATCGTTCAATCGGACGACTATACCGCGATGCTGGAGCAGGCGGCACAATTTATACGATCCAACGATCATTTCCTGGTGGTATCCCATGTTCAGCCGGACGGGGATGCCGCCGGGTCCACTTATGCCGTAGCCTGGATGCTACAATCGTTAGGCAAAACATTCACATTAATCAACGAAGGGCCTATACCCGATAAGTTCATCTATATGGCGGCTGATCGGCATTCCGTCGTTCATTATGAAGCAGATCCCGGATCCGTTACACAGCGGTATACTCGTGTAATCAGCGTGGATTGCGCCGATTATTCGCGTATCGGGTCCGTCCATAAGCTGTTTGCCGAAGGTGTTCAACTATTGAATATCGACCATCATGCAACGAATGACCGTTTCGGAAGCAGTAACCTTGTGCTTGAACAAGCCGCTGCTACAGTCGAGGTGCTGTACGACTTGTGTGTTCATATGGAGATTCCATTTACGCATGAGCTGAACGTATGCATTTATTCCGGCTTGTTAACCGACACGGGCGGGTTTCGTTACGCCAATACGACTCCCAAGGTCATGCAGATTGCTGCCGACATGCTGAGTCGAGGGGTCAAGGGCCATGAGCTTGCGGAACGGCTGCTCGAAAAGCTGTCGTACCCGCAAATTTCGCTGATTAAGACCAGCCTGTCCACTCTGTCGTTCGCTCACTCGAATCGGGTGGCATGGCTTTCCGTGACTTTGAATGACGTAAAAGCAAGCGGAGCAAGCAATGAAGATCTTGACGGCCTCGTCAACTACCCTAGAAATATTGAAGGGGTTGAAGTGGGTCTCTTGTTCAAAGAACGAGGCGAAGGAATCGTGAAAGTTAGCCTTCGTTCAAACGGAAGAGCGGATGTGGCCAAGGTCGCCAAATCGTTTGGCGGAGGCGGTCATGTACGTGCTGCAGGCTGTGCCGTCCAAGGCACACTGGAGGAAGCGATTGAACGGGTCGTGAAGGAAGTAGGTCTGGCATTGGAATGACAATGGAATTGGAAGGCATTTTACCTATCTGGAAGCCTGCCGGCTTTACTTCGCATGATGTCGTTGCCAAAGCGCGGCGCATATTGAGAATAAAACGGATTGGCCACACGGGTACCCTGGATCCGCAGGTTACCGGCGTTTTGCCCTTATGCATAGGACGGGCCACCCGGCTCGTGGAATATATTCAGGAGCTTCCGAAGGAGTATGAAGCTACGCTGAAGATCGGTATTGCTACGGATACGGAGGATGCCGGCGGTCAAATAACCGCGCAGGTAGATGACGTGCGATTGACCGAAAAGCAGGTTATCGATACAATCCAATCGTTCGTCGGCGATATTCTTCAGGTGCCTCCCATGTATTCCGCGGTCAAGGTGGATGGGAAACGGCTGTACGAGCTTGCCCGTCAAGGAGTGGAGGTCGAACGCAAATCGCGTACGGTCACCATATATCATATCGATATTATTGAGATGAACCTGACGCTTGACCATCCGGAAATCCGTTTCCGGGTAAAATGCTCCAAAGGGACGTACATTCGTACTCTTTGCGTCGATATCGGCAAAGCGCTCGGGTACCCTGCGGTTATGTCTCATCTGGTTCGTACGTCCACAGGCAACATAGGACCGGAGCAATGTCTGACACTGGAGCAGGTCGAACAGCTGCAGCAGGAAGGACTTCTGTCAGGGAAGCTGATTCCGGCTGAACAGGCTATGGCTCATATGCCGGCGGTGCATTTGAACGACAGTCAGGCACGCAAGGCGCTGCTCGGACAGAAGCTTCATATAACTCCCGCGGAGATGGCGCCGTTAACTGCGTCCATGGACGGCAATTACGCTGCGTATAGTCCGGATTCCCGGTTTATCGGCATATTTCAATGGGACATCGCCCAATCGGAGCTGCGGCCGGTAAAAGTTTTTTCGTAAGCCAGCTTCGTCTGAAGAGAATGTAGGTGATGTATAGGATGCAAACGATACAATTATCATACCCCATCAACGAAAGCAATCATTCCGAAGCCATGAGGCCGCAGGTGCTGGCCATCGGAGAATTCGACGGTATACATCTCGGCCATCAGGAAGTCATCAAACGTGCGGTTACTACGGCGGAGAAACTGAGGATTCCGGCTTCGATCATGACCTTCCACCCTCATCCCAAAGAGGTGCTGGGGCAGGAGAAGTACGCTGAGCTTCTTACTCCGATTCAGTATAAGCAGAGCGTTCTCTCGCAATTGGGCGTCGACACAATGTATCTGGTAGCTTTCAATTCCGATCTTATGAAAGTAACTCCTGAGGAATTCGTAGAGCAAATGCTGGTTCCGATGAAAGTGAACACGGTCATAGTTGGATTTGATTTCACCTTCGGATATCGTGGAGCCGGGACGCCTGATACGCTATGCGAGCTAGCCAAGGGTAGATTCACCGTTGAAATTATTCGCCCTTACCATCAGGACGGAATCAAAGTAAGCAGCACGCAAGTGAGAGAGCATCTGAACGACGGTCATATCGAAAAGGTATCCGCGCTGCTGGACCGCCCTTATTCCGTTACCGGTACGGTCGTGACCGGAGACGGCCGCGGCAGCAAGATCGGCTTTCCTACCGCAAATATCGAGCTCTCTGAATCTTTCGTTATTCCCGTCCTAGGCGTTTACGCCGTGAGAGTAACCATAGACGGCGAAGTCCATGATGCGGTGATGAACGTCGGTAAGAAGCCTACTTTTGTCGACAATTTGGAGCGGCCTACTCTGGAGGCGCATTTGTTCGACTTTTCGCAGCAAATCTACGGCAAGGCGGTATCGGTGCAATTTATTTCCTTTCTCCGCCCGGAACGCAAGTTCGGTTCGGTGGATGAGCTGGTTGCGCAAATCCGCTCGGATGCGGATCGGGCCCGATCTATTTTGGCTGCGAAAAAATAATCACGGTTCTCTATTTTACTTTTATAGCACTTGTGTGCTATACTGATATTCGTTGTCGGTCATAAGACCCGGCAAGGAACCTTGGCATGGAGATTCGAGGACTCCGACGTTCTCTGGGCCAATGGGGATATACACATACGGAGGTGAACGAACGATGGCATTGACACAAGAGCGTAAGCAAGAATTGATCCAAACGCACAAAACTCATGAATCCGATACAGGATCTCCTGAAGTGCAAATCGCAATTCTTACTGAGAACATTGTTAACTTGACTAGCCACTTGAAAACGCACAAGAAGGATCACCATTCTCGTCGCGGTTTGTTGAAAATGGTAGGTCAACGCCGTAAACTGTTAGCTTATTTGAAAAACAAAGACGTTAGCCGTTACAGCGCCCTGATCGAGAAGCTTGGTCTTCGTCGATAATAGGATTGACATCAAAGAGCAACCTCGGTTGTCTGCTGTTCGAGTCCGTTTCGGGCTGGAGCAGCGGACAAAGCGGTTGCTTTTTCGTATGTTTCTTTATTCGATGAGAGATTTATTTCGAAAAAGAAGGAAATACTAGGCATTATGCAGAAGTGATAGTAGTTCATTTTAGCAGCGTGTAATTTTTCTTAGGAGGATTTTATGGAAAATAAAGTACAAATGGATTTAGGCGGCCGTCCGTTAATTCTGGAGACCGGGCGTTTGGCTAAGCAGGCTAATGCCGCTGTAACAGCACGCTATGGGGATACCGTCGTGCTTTGCACAGTGACCGCTTCTGCTGAGCCTAAGGATCTGGACTTCTTTCCTTTGACCGTGAATTATGAAGAACGGTTGTATTCCGTAGGGAAAATTCCCGGGGGATTCATTAAAAGAGAAGGCCGTCCAAGTGAGAAGGCGATTTTGGCAAGCCGGTTGACCGACCGTCCGATTCGTCCGCTATTTCCGGAAGGTTTCCGCAACGATGTACAGGTTGTAGCGATTGTTATGAGTGTGGATCAAGAATGCTCGCCGGAAATTGCTGCGATGATCGGGGTTTCGGCTGCACTTAGCATCTCCGACGTTCCATTTAACGGGCCGGTTGGCGGAGTTATTGTTGGCCGCGTAGACGGACAATTCGTCATTAACCCTACCCTAGAGCAGGCGGAGAAGAGCGATATTCACCTGGTGGTGGCAGGAACTAAGGATGCCATCATGATGGTTGAAGCGGGCGCGGATGAAGTGCCTGAGGAAGTTATGCTCGAAGCGATCATGTTCGGCCATGATGAGATCCGCAAAATTGTCGCCACTCAAGAAGAGCTGGTTAAAGCAGCGGGCAAGCCGAAAATGGACGTGAAACTACATAGTGTTGATGCAGAAGTCAACAGCGAAGTTCGCGCATATGCTCAAGAGAGATTGGTTGAAGCTGTTAAAATCGCCGAGAAGCATGCAAGACAAGATGCGATCGATGCGATCAACGCAGAAACCGTTGCGCACTTCGAGGTTCAATATGAGGAAGCGCCGGAGAAGCTGGGCGATGTGAAGGAAACGTTGTATGACATCGTGAAGGAAGAGGTTCGCCGCCTGATCACTCATGATAAAGTGAGACCGGACGGCCGCGGCTTGGATGAAATCCGCCCGATCGAGTGCGATATCAACCTGCTGCCTAGAACTCACGGCTCCGGATTGTTTACTCGTGGTCAGACACAGGCGTTGAGCATATGTACTTTGGGCGCACTAGGCGACGTACAAATTCTCGACGGATTGGATCTGGAAGAAACCAAACGGTTCATGCACCATTACAACTTCCCGCCGTTTAGCGTTGGGGAAGCAAGACCGCTTCGTCCTCCGGGCCGCCGTGAAATCGGTCATGGCGCACTTGGTGAGCGTGCATTGGAGCCGGTGATTCCATCGGAAACAGATTTCCCTTACACCATTCGTCTTGTATCCGAAGTATTGGAGTCCAACGGTTCTACTTCGCAGGCAAGTATTTGCGCAAGCACGCTGGCAATGATGGATGCAGGCGTACCGATCAAAGCTCCGGTTGCAGGGGTAGCAATGGGTCTGATCAAAGACGGAGAGCATTTCTCCATTTTGACTGATATCCAGGGTATGGAAGATCATCTCGGCGATATGGACTTTAAAGTGGCAGGTACGGCGACAGGTGTTACAGCACTGCAAATGGATATTAAAATTGACGGCATCGACCGCGCCATTTTGACACAAGCATTGGAGCAAGCGAAGAAAGGCAGAATGCACATTTTGGGCAAAATGCTCGAGCGTATTCAACAGCCTAAGCCTCAATTGTCCCCTTATGCGCCTAAGATCCTTACCATGCAAATCAATCCGGACAAAATCCGCGATGTTATCGGTGCAGGCGGTAAGATCATCAATAAAATTATTGAAGAAACCGGCGTAAAAATCGATATCGAACAGGATGGCCGCGTATTCATTGCTTCCTCCAATGAGCAAATGAACGAAAAAGCCCGTTCTATCATTGAAGGTATCGTGAGAGAAGTGATAGTCGGCGAAACGTACCTTGGTACAGTAAAACGAGTGGAGAAGTTCGGTGCATTCGTTGAAATTTTGCCAGGCAAGGAAGGCTTGGTCCACATTTCCCAGCTGTCTACAGAGCGTGTGGCAAAAGTGGAGGATGTGGTAGCAGTTGGCGATACCATTACGGTCAAAGTGACGGAGATCGATCAGCAGGGCCGCGTCAATTTGTCCCGCAAAGCAGTATTGCAAGCGCAAGTACCGGCACAATCGTAATACCGATTTCAATAGCATGAACGACAAAGAGCCAGAGACCGTCTGTCTCTTTTTGTTTTTTTACCACCTCATCTTCGAAGAACTTCGATTGGAGTTTTTTATCATAAGGAGAGGAAGACATAATCTTGTCCGATCGCGCATATGAATGGGACAAACGATTCTAACTAACGACAGGAGCAGGGGTATGAAACGTGTTCGGGTGTTAGTGTTGTCGGGGCTCTTTGTCACCGTGTTCATTGGTTTAAAGCAATCGGATAGCATAAATACCTTTGTCGAGTACGCGCAAATCCATAATGTCCAAGCCGCCGCATCCACACCTTATCTGCCAGATATTTCTTCAGCTGCAATGGCGGTATGGGAAGGAGCCAAGAAGCTTCAGCTGGATCGCCGTGAGGTGCTGCTGGAGCAAATAAGGCAGGAGGCGGCAAAACGAAACGTCGCTCCCATCAATGCCACAATCGATCGTGTATGGAAGGCGATTCCCGGCTACAACGGATTGGAAGTGGATGTGGAGCAGTCGCTTTTTTTGTCCGAGCACCAGCAGGATAACGGCAAGCCCAAGATCGTCATGAAGGAAGTGGCACCTGCCATTGGTCTGGAGCAGCTTGGCGCACAGCCGATTTATAAGGGCAATCCGAACAAGCCTATGGTCGCTTTTATGATTAATGTAGCATGGGGCAACGAGTATTTGGATAAAATGCTGGACGTAATGGAGAAAGAAAAAGTACATGCCACCTTCTTTTTTGACGGCAGCTGGTTAAAGGACAATATCCCCGTCGCTAAGAAAATTAAAGAAAAGGGACACGAGCTCTCCAATCACGCCTACTCTCATAAAGATATGAGCACGCTGGGCCGCTCACAAGCTGCGTTGGAAATAACGAAAACGGAGCAGCTTCTCCAAAAAGAGCTCGGCGTTCAAAATAAACTGTTTGCTCCGCCATCGGGCGATTTTAATCAACAGACGGTGGAAGTAGCGCATGATTTGAAGCTGAAGACGATACTATGGACGCTCGATACGGTGGATTGGAGACGACCGGCTCCGCAGACGATCGTTCGTAAAGTGCAAACCAAGGTGGAGCCGGGGTCATTAATTCTGATGCACCCGACTTCTTCTTCAAGCGAAGCACTCCAGCAGATGATTCAGGTTATTAAAAGCAAGGGCCTCCATCTGGGAACGGTAAGCGAGGTTATCTCGCCAAATCGTGTTCCGGAAGTTGAGTCTACAAAGCAATAATGGTAATATCATAAAGGTATATAGAGAGATATTCCAAGGAGGCACCTTTCATTGAATAAATACACATTAAATAACGGCTTGCGCGTCATTGTGGAGCCCATCCCTACATGCCGCTCCGTATCCTTCGGGATCTGGGTCAAGACCGGATCGCGTAACGAAACGAAAATAAACAACGGGATCTCCCATTTTATTGAACACATGCTGTTCAAGGGGACCGATAAATATTCGGCCAAGGATATTGCTGAAATATTCGACGGTATCGGAGGAAATGTCAACGCGTTTACTTCCAAGGAATATACGTGTTATTACGCCAAGGTACTTGACGAGCATTTGCCGATAGCGGTCGAAGTGCTTGCCGATATGTTCTTCCGCTCTGCATTTGACCCAACGGAGCTCGAGAAAGAGAAGAACGTCATATTCGAAGAAATTTCGATGTATGAAGATACTCCGGACGATATGGTACATGATTTAATCGCTAAGGCGACATTTGAGGAACATTCCTTAGGCTACACCATCATCGGAACCGAAGAGAATTTAACCGCAATGAATTCCGATACGCTTCGTCAATATATGAAAGAGCAGTATTCGGTTGACAGGACGGTTATCGCCATCGCGGGCAACGTAGACGACAGCTTGATGCCGCTGATCGAGAAGCATTTCGGCCAATACCAAAACGACGGGATAGAGCAGTCGCTGACGGCCCCGGGCTTTGCCGGGCAACTGATGTTTCATGAGAAGAAGTCGGAGCAAAACCATATTTGTCTTTCTTTCCCGGGATTGTCTGCGAAGGATGATCGCTTGTACGCGATGGTTCTGCTCAACAACGCTATCGGAGGCGGAATGAGCTCCCGGTTGTTCCAGGAAATCCGCGAGAAGCGCGGGATGGCGTATTCCGTGTATTCCTACCATACGTCTTATCAGGACGGAGGAATGTTTACGGTGTATACCGGCACGGCTCCTAAGCAAACCGCGGATGTGTTGAACGTTACCATGGAGCTGCTGCATGAGATTAAGGACAAAGGCTTGACGGCAGCGGAGCTGAAGAAGGGCAAGGAGCAGATGAAAGGCAGCTTGATCCTCAGTCTGGAAAGCACAAGCAGCCGCATGAACCGTCTCGGCAAAAACGAGCTGATGCTAGGCAAGCATTACAGCATGGATGAAATTATTGAGAAGATCGAGAGTGTAGAGCTGGAGCATATCCAAGAAATGGTGCAGCACATGATGTCCGTTCCGTTCGCACTTGCAATGGTCGGCCAAAAGGATGACGTTCTCGAAGGCTTCAGGAGGGATCAGCTTGTTTAACGTACAAATCAAACGACTTCCGGGTAGCGAAGGCATCCCGTTACCGCAAAAAATGTCCTCGCTTGCGAGCGGCTTCGACCTATATGCAGCCGTAACCGAGCCGGTTACCTTACAGCCAGGGGATCGTACTCTGATCCCAACCGGTTTTGCACTGTCCATGCCGGCGGAGCTGGAGGCGCAAATTCGCCCCCGCAGCGGTTTGGCTTTGAAACACGGCATCAGTTGCCTGAACTCTCCGGGCACGATCGATGCGGATTACCGTGGCGAAGTCAAAGTGCTTTTAATCAATCATGGTTCCGTACCGTTTACCATAGAACGAAATGAAAGAATTGCCCAAATGGTGTTCCAAATCGTTCCTGTCGTTGAGCTGCAGGAAGTCGACGAATTGACGGATACCGATCGAGGCGCCGGAGGCTTCGGCCATACCGGAACGAAGTAAGAAGCGGCACCTTCCTGAAACCAGGGAGGTGTTTTTTTTGTGCCTGCTTTATAGACGACTATTTCACTCGGAAAACCTAAGTATTATTTATTGCCTGCGTAGACTCGGGGGCAGTAACCCATTAATGGGCGGCCGCATAAGATGAGTTATCGAAAGCGACTTAGAAAGAGGTGAGAAATGAATGCTTACAGGTATTCAAGTGGCTCTCATCGGTGGTGATGCACGCCAGCTTGAAGTTATCAATAAATGCTCTGAGCTTGATGCTTCGATAGTTTTGATCGGATTTGACAATCTGCAAAATCAATTTAGCGGGATCACCAAAGCCGAATTGACACCTGATGCCCTTGAGGCATTGGATGCCATCATTTTGCCGGCGGTCGGCACAGACGATCACGGCATTGTGGAAAGCATTTTCTCTACGTCGGAGCTGCGGTTAACGGAGGATCATTTCAAGGCTTTGCCCAAGCATGCAAAGGTGTTTACAGGTATGGCGAAGCCGTATTTACGCAAGCTGTGCGCTCAATTTTCCATACAGCTTGTAGAGTTGTTCGATCGGGATGACGTCGCTATTTACAACTCCATTCCGACCGCTGAAGGTGCCATTATGATGGCGATTCAAAACACGGATTTTACGATTCACGGCTCTAACAGCATGGTGCTTGGATTCGGCAGAACAGGGATTACGGTGGCGAGAACATTACAGGGGCTCGGGGCGAAAGTCAAAGTCGGCGTCAATAAACCGGAGTATTTTGCAAGAGCTTGGGAGATGGGCTTCACCCCTTTCTATACGCAGGATCTATATGCTCAGGTGGCGAATATTGACTTGCTTTTTAATACAATTCCATCTATGATAGTCACAGCACAAATTATTGCCAATATTCCACATCGCGCAGTAATCATTGACTTGGCCTCGAAGCCCGGCGGGACGGATTTTCGTTTCGCGGAGAAGCGGGGGGTCAAGGCATTGCTTGCTCCGGGACTCCCTGGCATTGTCGCACCTAAGACAGCCGGTCGCATTATTGCCGACACCTTGAGCCGGATCATTCTTGAGGATGCAGGACAGAGGAGGAATAAGGAATGAATTGGCAAGGAAAGACCGTAGGCTTTGCGTTAACGGGATCGCATTGTACATTTGCTGAGGTAATGCCTCAAATTCAGCGTTTTGTAGATGCCGGAGCCCGGGTGGTTCCTATCGTTTCTTATACGATACTTACTACGGATACTCGTTTCGGTACCTCTGAAAATTGGCAGAAACAGTTGAAAGAGATTACTGGAAATGATATTATTGCTTCAATTGTAGATGCGGAGCCGTTAGGTCCGTCCAAACTGCTGGATGTGCTGGTTATTGCGCCGTGCACAGGGAATACGACAAGCAAGCTGGCGAATGCCATGACGGAAAGTCCGGTGTTGATGGCGGCCAAAGCGCAAATGCGCAACCAGAAGCCTCTTGTATTGGCGATTTCCACCAATGACGGTCTTGGATTGAATGCTATGAATATCAGCAAGCTGTTAATCACCAAGAACATATACTTTGTTCCGTTCGGTCAAGACGCGCCAACGGCCAAGCCGAATTCTCTCGTCGCGCGCATGGATCTGATTATGGAAGCCTGCGAGGCGGCCCTTGAAGGGAAACAGCTGCAGCCGATGATTATCGAACGGTTCAATTATCAATAATGATTACTAGCCCAGGGGAGAGACAAATAAAATGTCGAATCAGAAGCTATTCAACGTTGCCGTAGTCGGTGCAACAGGAGCCGTAGGTGAGCAGATCATCCGTTTGCTGGATGAGCGCAACTTCCCCATTCAACAATTGAAGCTTTTGTCCTCCGCTCGTTCTGCTGGCACCAAGCTGCAGTTCAAAGGGCAGGAGATAACAGTGGAGGAAGCAACGGCAGACAGCTTCAGAGGCGTTGATATCGCGTTGTTCAGCGCAGGCGGAAGCATCAGCCAGGAGTTGATTCCCCAAGCAATCGAGCATGGAACCGTTTGTATCGATAATACGAGCGCCTTCCGGATGGATCCGGATACTCCGCTTGTTGTTCCCGAAGTGAATATCGATAGAATCAATGAGCATAAAGGGATTATTGCCAACCCGAACTGCTCCACAATCCAAATGGTTGCTGCGTTAAAACCGTTGTACGACCGGTACGGGATTTCCCGTATTATCGTATCTACTTATCAAGCGGTATCCGGCGCAGGCGCCCGGGCCATTGATGAGATGCTGCGCCAATCCAAGGAGATTTTGGCAGGCAAAGATATGGAACCGCAAATTTTGCCTGTCGGCTCATTGCCGGTGAAACATCAAATCGCTTTTAACGCTATTCCACAAATTGACAAATTTACGGAAAACGGTTTTACTTACGAAGAAATGAAAATGATCAACGAGACCAAAAAGATCTTGGGTGACGACTCACTGGAAGTAACCGCGACTTGTGTACGCATTCCGGTTGTTTACGGCCACTCCGAGTCGGTTTATGTCGAATTGAAACAGGATTTTGACATCGAAGAAGTCAAACAATTGATCGCTGACGCGCCGGGCATCGTGCTGCAGGATAATCCTGCCGAGCAGCAATACCCGCTCGCAACGGACGCCGCAGGCAAGCTTGAAACGTTCGTAGGCCGCGTTCGCCGCGATCTGAGTAACCCGCGAGGTCTTAATATGTGGATTGTGTCTGACAATCTTTTAAAAGGCGCAGCTTGGAATGCCGTGCAAATTGCAGAATATATTGCTATTGAGCAAGAGTAAGGTGCAAGCCACCGCCAATAGGAATAATTCTCGTTGCGCTTATTCGGCAAGCGATCCTATTGGTGAAAAAGCGGGCTTCCATCAGGAAGCCTAGCTTTTGTTTGCATATAGGGAAAAGCTTACGAAACAGGCTTTCTTATGAAAGCCCAGAATACGCTTACGAAGCAGTTTTTGCTAACGCAAAAACTCTTAGGAGGGACCTCTCATGAAAATTCTGGTACAGAAATTCGGAGGCACGTCCCTTTCCAACGTCGAAGCAAGAGCACTCGTCCTAGAACACATCGAAGACGCTTTGAAGCAAAATTACAAGCTAGTTGTCGTCGTATCGGCCATGGGAAGAAAAGGCGAGCCCTACGCAACAGACACGCTACTGGATTTCATAGCGAATAACGGCAATCACTTGCCGCCAAGAGAACGAGATATGTTATTATGTTGTGGAGAGCTTATTTCCGCTGCCACCTTGTGCAGCCTTCTCCACGCAAAAGGGATTTCGTCCCGCGCACTTACGGGAGCGCAAGCCGGAATCGTTACTAACGATGAATACGGCAACGCTCAAATCGTTTCCATTCAGCCTCAACGGATCCTGGACCTGCTGGAACAAGAGCAGGTAGTTATCGTCGCCGGCTTCCAGGGCCAGACGAAGAATTATGATTTTACAACATTAGGCCGGGGCGGCAGCGATACGACAGCGACAGCTCTCGGAGCTGCGCTGAAAGCGGAAATTGTCGATATTTTTACCGATGTAGACGGCATCCTGACGGCCGATCCTCGAATTGTCGAGGACGCAAGACGATTGCCTATCGTATCGTATTCCGAAATATGCAACATGGCTCACCATGGTGCCAAGGTGATTCATCCCCGTGCCGTTGAAGTGGCGATGAATGCGAACATACCGATTCGCGTCCGTTCTACATTCAGCAAAGATCCGGGAACGCTGGTAACCCATCCGGATGCTATACCGCATGATAAGGATTGGATTCAGGACCGGTTCGTTACGGGCATAGCGAATTTCTCAAGCATCACTCAAATCCAGGTCGCCGCGGGCGAAGGGGTCTACGATCTGCAGCTCAGAGTGTTCAAAGCAATGGCTCAGCACCATATCAGCGTAGATTTCATCAACGTGAATCCATCAGGCGTAGTTTACACCGTATTCGATCACGAAGCGGACAGAGCCGTAAGGATATTAACCGAATTAGGATATAAACCGCAACATACCTCGAATTGTGCCAAAGTATCGATCATCGGCGGCGGAATGAATGGCGTACCGGGGATTATGGCGCATATTGTCGAGGCATTGACGGAAGAAGATATAAGCATTTTGCAGTCGGCGGATTCGAACACAACCATCTGGGTGCTTGTCCAAGGGATGGATATGGCCAAAGCGGTCCGTGCCCTGCACAGGAAGTTTGAGTTACACAGATAAACAATGTAGGAGGAATTATTCGTGGATTTCGGAAGACTTATTACAGCAATGGTCACCCCATTTGACGCCAACTTGCAAATTGATTGGGATCAGGTTGCTAAATTAATGGACTACTTGATTGACGAACAAGCAAGCGACAGCTTAGTCATTTGCGGAACGACCGGGGAATCCCCTACGCTTAAGGAAGAGGAAAAGCTGAAGCTGTTCGAGTTTGCAGTGAAGCATGCCAACGGGCGCTGCAAAATTATTGCCGGTACGGGCAGCAATGATACCGAGCACACCATTCATTTGTCCAAAGAAGCCGAGAAGCTTGGCGTAGACGCGCTGCTGCTTGTAGCGCCATATTATAACCGTCCATCCCAAGAAGGGCTGTATCAGCATTTCAAAGCGGTTGCCGAAGCGGTTTCCGTACCTTGCATCATTTATAACGTGCCTGGACGAACCGGTGTAAATATTAACGTGGATACGACTATCCGCCTGTCTCATATTCCTAATATCATTGCGACGAAAGACTGCGCCGACCTGGACCAGCTTACGCAAATTGCAGCCAACGCGGCTCCGGGCTTTATCGTATACAGCGGCGAAGACAGCATGACTTTACCTGCCTTGTCCATTGGAGCCTACGGGATTATCAGCGTAGCGAGCCATGTGATTGGAAAAGATATGAAGAATATGATAAACTGTTATTTGCAGGGAGACATCCGAGAGGCAACTCAGCTCCATGCCAAGCTTCACCCCGTATTCAAAGGATTGTTTGAATGCCCGCATCGTGTACCAAGCCCTGCTCCTGTTAAATTCGCATTGAACCATAAGGGCATTGAAGTGGGGGGAGTTCGTTTACCGTTAATAAATGTAACCGAAGAAGAAGGACGATTCATTGCTTCCTTGTTTGAATGAGAAGTCTTGGAAAATCGGTGCGTTTTTTAGCATCGGTTTTATTTTTTTAGGGGACAATAGGTTGTAAAAGAGCCAACTTGTAATTGCAGTTTTGCTTAATGTATAATGGTGGCAAGTGACTGGTGCGGTTTTTGGTTTTTCGTTCATACAAAAATTCGTCGTCAATTTGAATTAGGAGGTATTTCTTTGTCTAAGAAAAATATAGATAAACTCTTGATTTTCGCTCTGGGCGGCGTGGGCGAAATCGGGAAAAATATGTACGTCATTCAATATGCCAATGATATCGTAGTGGTGGATTGCGGGTTGAAATTCCCTGAAGAGGACATGCTGGGTATCGACATTGTTATTCCGGATATCAGCTATTTGACGGAGAACCGGGATAAAGTCAGAGGGATCATTATAACTCACGGACATGAGGATCACATCGGTGGTTTACCTTATGTGCTGAAGCATCTGAATGTTCCTGTATACGGTACCAAGCTGACTCTGGGGCTTATTGAAACCAAGCTGAAGGAAGCGAATTTGCTCGGTGAAACGAAGCGGATAATGATCAACTCTGACAGCGAATTGAAGCTCGGTACGATAACGGCTACGTTTTTCAAAACGAACCACAGTATTCCCGACTCCGTAGGGGTATGTCTGGAGACACCGGAGGGCAATGTGGTTCATACCGGAGACTTCAAGTTCGATCAGACACCTGTTAACGAACAGTATGCAGATCTTCACAGCATGGCTGCCATCGGTGCAAAAGGAGTTCTGGCGCTGCTGTCCGACAGTACGAATGCAGAACGTCCGGGATATACGGGTTCAGAGAAAAGCGTTGGAGTTCAGATCGAAGAAGTGTTCCGCAAAGCGAAGCAGCGGGTTATTATAGCGACTTTCGCTTCTAACATTCACCGTATTCAGCAAGTGGTGGATGCGGCGGAAGCTACCCGGAGAAAGCTGACGGTAATCGGGCGCAGTATGGTAAACGTTGTCAGCATTGCAAGCGAGCTAGGCTATTTGCGTATTCCGGATGGAATGCTGATCGAGCCGGAGGAAGTGAATAAGCTGGCGGCGGACCGCGTTGCCATCCTCTCGACGGGAAGTCAGGGAGAGCCTATGTCGGCGCTGACTCGAATGGCAAGATCCACACATCGCAAGGTGGATATTTTACCTGGGGACACGGTCATTATCGCTGCAACGCCGATTCCGGGCAATGAGCGTTATGTAGGAAGAACCGTAGATGAGCTGATGAGAATTGGGGCCCATGTTATTTATGGACCAGGTTCGATTACAGGCGTTCACGTATCGGGACACGGAAGCCAGGAAGAACTGAAGCTGATGCTTAATATTATGAAGCCGAAATATTTTATTCCGATTCACGGTGAGTATCGCATGCTTCGTCAGCATGGATTACTCGCGGAATCAGTCGGCATCCCGAAAGAAGACATTTTCATCGTTGATAACGGGGAGACCGTAGAAGTTCAAGACGGTGTCGCACGTAAAGGGTCGAAAGTTCCGGCCGGTAATATTTTGATCGACGGTCTTGGAGTAGGAGACGTCGGGAACATCGTACTTCGCGATCGCAAGCTGCTTTCGCAGGATGGGATCCTGGTCGTCGTCGTTACTCTTAGCAAACAAGATGGTGCGATTTTATCCGGGCCTGATATTATATCCAGAGGTTTCGTGTACGTTAGAGAATCGGAAGGCTTGCTGGATGAAGCAAACCGGATCGTAACCAGTACGCTGAACCGTTTGATGAGCGAAAATGTTAACGAATGGGCATCGTTAAAAACTCATGTTAAAGATGCACTTGGACGATTTTTATATGAACAAACCAGAAGAAGACCTATGATCCTTCCAATTATTATGGAAGTATGATCAAAAACCACCAGTCAACCGCTTGAAACCGTTCATCATACAGGTGTTGCAATCACGTCACAAAAAAGAGATCCTATGAGGCGAGTCCTCATGAGGTCTCTTTTTTTTTGCAGACAGAAGTCAGTCCGGATAATTGACTCTGTTTAATGGATAAGGGACGGTTGCGCTAACCATACTATGGGGGATGATGAAACGATAGGGGGATTTCCTAATGAACGATTCCTTTAAACAAGAAGCGCCGCCTGCACAACCCGTAACGGATGAGGCGAAGAAGAATCCGGTTGTAGACACGATTCAGCAATTAGGTCAGACCGGCACGCCGGCCGGAGAATCGAATATTTTTTGCATGACGATAATCGGGCAAGTGGAAGGGCATCTCGTGCTCCCGCCGCAAAACAAAACGACGAAGTATGAGCATTTGATTCCACAATTGGTAGCAGCGGAACAAAATCCGAAAATTGAAGGCGTATTGATCATTTTAAACACGGTAGGCGGGGATGTGGAAGCCGGACTCGCCATTGCAGAAATGATCGCTACCTTATCCAAGCCGACAGTGACGTTAGTGTTGGGCGGGGGACATTCGATCGGCGTGCCGATTGCCGTCTCGGCGAACTATTCGATTATTGCGGAGACAGCTACCATGACGATTCACCCGATCCGTTTGAACGGACTTGTCATCGGCGTTCCGCAAACCTTTGAATATTTGGATAAAATGCAAGAACGCGTCATCCGCTTTATTACCGGCCATTCCCGAGTAACGGAAGAGAAGATCAAAGAATTGATGTTCAAAACAGGAGAGCTGACGCGAGATATCGGAACGACGGTAATCGGCGCGGATGCGGTCAAATACGGCTTGATTAATGCCATCGGCGGATTGGGAGACGCGATCCGTGAGCTGAATCGGAGAATTGATGAGAAACGCCAAATGCAAGGAGGGATCGTACAGTGATTCAATATACGGTCATGCCGCTGGAAGTCGTAATGGAGGGCATCGAGAACATGGAGTCGAATCAAATGGAAATCGTGGTCAACGGTATTTCCATGCAGGTACAGCCCTTGAATGCGAATCAAGCATCCATTGTTCGTATCATCAGCTGTAATCCGCAGGACTTCATGAATCCGCAATACAGTCCGGGTAGAGTCATCGAGTTTCAACCGACGATCAAATAGTTCTATGGTCTGATTTTTGCCTTCTTGTTATGGTTCCACCCAAAGTATGGTATAATTTGTACTTGGGGGTGAGCCGATTTGGCAAGGCCAAAGAAGAGAGGCAAAGCGATTAAAACGAATTTGAAATACGAGCTCTATGGGATAGTCATCCTGACTTTATCCATTATCGCCCTTACCCAGGAAGGTCCGGTATCGCGTGCATTAACGTATTTGTTCCGGTTTTTCATCGGGTCATGGGATTTTGTCATTCCGCTCGTATTTATCTACATAGGTTTATACGTTATGGTAAAAAGGGAATGGCCCGTTTGGAGAACAACGCGCAAGGCAGGGGTACTGCTGATCATACTGGCTGTGATATTAATGAATCACATTTCGCTGTTCGACAAATTGTATCCCGGCGGAAAGTTTACATCCGGCATGATTTTGACCCAAACCTGGAGCACCATGATGGATGGACTCTCGGCTACGGATAAAGGTAGAGTCATCCTGAAGATTGAGGTCGGCGGAGGGATGATCGGTGCTGCCTTGTACAGCTTGCTGTATTTTCTGTTCGCCAATCTCGGAGCGAAGCTGATCCAGTATACGATGATCGTCATCGGGGCGATCTTGATTACCCGTTTGTCGATCGGCGATATTATCATGAAGCTGAGAGGGCGCCGTACGTTTGCCGATACGCTGCTCGGGCAGTATATCAAACGCAAGCTGATGGAACGCAAGGCCAAGGCTTCGGCGGTTACCGTCAAGAAGAAGCCGGCTACGGTCCCTTACATTCCCGATGACAACGAATTTGACGAGGAGACGCTTAAGCCGGAACGTAAGGAAAAGAAGCCGGCGAAGAAACGTTCTTCTTTGTTCTTTGATCTGATTCAGCCGAAATCGAAGACGACGGAATCGCCGTCTGCATCGACAAATGTAAAGGAAGAGGCTTTCTCCGATGCTTCGGATTCCAATGAGGAAGTCGTTGTCCATAAGCACGTGCCTCCGGAATATGACGATGACGAAGAATATGTGGATCCGTTGATTCCGGTTATCCGTGACTTCCAAGAGCATGTTCAGCAAGAGTCCACTTCTGTACAGCCTCCGCAGCCTGAGCAGAACAAGGCTGCCGCGAACGCAGCGGCTGCGAAAGTATCACCAGCCGATGACGACGAGCAAGCGCCGCCGGAGGATTTCAATATCAACAACAAGCCGCTTGCGGTTCCGTATGAGCTGCCGTCATTTCAATTGTTGGCCAAGCCGAATGTAGGCAAAGGCGGGGAGTCGATGGACTATAAGGCGGTGGCCCGCAAGCTGGAAGCGACACTAGAGAGCTTTGGCGTACGTGCAAAAGTGCTGGAAGTAGTGCGGGGACCATCGGTAACCCGCTATGAAATACAGCCGGACGTCGGCGTAAAGGTCAGCCGGATCGTAGGCTTGACCGACGATATCGCTCTGGCTCTCGCTGCCAAGGATATTCGGATGGAGGCGCCGATCCCGGGCAAATCCGCTATCGGCATCGAGGTACCGAATACTGAGGTTTCCATCGTTACGATGCGGGAAGTGATGGAGAGCAACGCTTTCCATGAGTCGAGCTCCAAGCTTTCCATCACGCTCGGCCGCGATATATCGGGTCAGCCGATTGTTGGCAACCTGGCACGCATGCCGCATATGCTCGTTGCAGGAGCCACCGGCTCGGGTAAGTCGGTTTGTATCAACGGGATCATCACGAGCATTCTGTACAAAGCGAAGCCGGACGAAGTGAAGTTTCTCATGATTGACCCGAAGATGGTCGAATTGAACGTGTATAACGGGATTCCGCATTTGTTGGCTCCTGTCGTTACTGACCCTCGCCGCGCATCGTTAGCGCTGAAAAAAGTCGTACTCGAAATGGAAAAACGGTACGAGCTGTTTTCCAAGAGCGGCACCCGCAACATGGAAGGCTACAATAACATGCTGCTGGAGACTCAATCGGGCGCACCGCTTCCGTATATCGTAGTCATTGTGGATGAGCTTGCGGACTTGATGATGGTCGCGGCCAATGATGTGGAGGATGCGATCTGCCGTTTGGCACAGATGGCCCGTGCAGCCGGCATTCACTTGATTATTGCGACGCAGCGTCCTTCTGTCGACGTCATTACCGGTGTAATTAAGGCGAACATTCCTTCGCGTATCGCTTTCGGCGTATCCTCCCAAGTCGATTCGCGGACGATTCTGGATATGGCCGGGGCCGAAAAGCTGCTGGGCCGCGGGGACATGCTCTATTTGCCGATGGGTGCGTCCAAGCCGGTTCGCGTCCAAGGGGCGTTCTTGTCCGACAGCGAAGTCGAGTCTGTAGTCAACTTCGTCAGAACTCAAGGGCAAGCGAATTATGTGGAGGATATGGTGCCGCAGATCGAGGAGCAGAGCGAAGCGCAGGATCAGGTCGAAGACGAGCTGTACGATCAAGCGGTCCAGATCATTTTGGAGGCTAAGCAGGCTTCCGTATCCCTTCTGCAAAGAAGGATGCGGGTCGGTTACACCCGGGCAGCCCGCTTGATCGACACGATGGAAGCGAAGGGCATTGTAGGCCCTTACGAGGGAAGCAAGCCGCGTGAGGTCCTGGTTTCGTTAGAACAGTATCAAGCGAGATTATCATCATAATAAGCGCGTCGTCCTTGAGTGGACGACGTGCTTTTTTATGTATTCCAAGCTTGGCCGGAACACAAAAGAGTCCGCCCATTACTTTCCTTTTTTGACTGAATAGAAGCATTCTTCCTTTCTCATAATAACTTTAAAAAGGTTGCCAATATGAATGTGGGAAAGGTGAGTACAAATCGATGAACAAACGTCTGGTGGTTATAACGTTCTGCTTGATTTTTGTCTTATTCGCAGGGTATCAGCTCAAGCACCGCTTCGAGGTGACGCAAACCTTCAGCAAAAATGATATTAAATACGGCGCTAGCGGTAAAGACGTATACGAGCTGCAAGGCCGGCTGAAGCTGCTGGGCTTCTATTACGGAGATGTAGACGGAGACTTTGGTTACAATACACTTCGTTCTCTCAAATGGTTTCAGTCCGAATTCGGCTTGAAGGTCGACGGCATTGCAGGTGATAAATCGAAGCTGAAGCTGTGGGAAGCAACCAAGCATTATAAACCGACGGCGGATGAGCTTCCACCTTCGACAGGTGCAGGTGCAGGTGCAGGTGCAGGTGCAGGTGGAGGAGCTGCAGCAGGAGGCGGTGGACAAGCCGAGCAGCCTCCGGCGAACAACTTGTCGCCTTCCAATCACCTCGGACTGTCGGAAGAGGACATCAATATTATGGCTAACGCCGTATATGGCGAATCCAGAGGTGAGCCTTACATCGGGCAAGTCGCCGTAGCCGCCGTAATTTTGAACCGCGTCAAATCGCCAAGCTTCCCGAATACGGCTACGGGCGTTATATTCCAGCCGGGTGCCTTCACAGCCGTAGCCGACGGTCAAATATGGCTGACTCCCAATGAAACAGCCAAACGAGCCGTTAGAGACGCAATCAACGGTCAAGATCCGAGCGGCGGATGCTTATATTACTTTAATCCGGTGACCGCAACTTCGAAGTGGATCTGGACCCGCCCGCAAGTTAAACAAATCGGTAAGCATATATTTTGCAAGTAACGCCGTGAAGAAGTAACCCTTTGTGGTTGCTTCTTCTGTTTCTGAAGGAATATAATGGAATAAAGGATACGAAAGGAGTTTTGTCCGTTGAAAAACATCCAATTTGAGCGAGGCACCGTACGCAATATCCGTGTGCATGTGCTGCCTACGGAGCAATTCAAGACGTACGCCATATCCGTCTACATCGGCACACCTTTGGAAGAGGAAAAGGTTACGCCTACGGCTTTCACCCCTTTCGTGCTTCGCCGCGGCACGCAATCGTTCCCGGAAACGAAGCAGTTCCGCGAACGGCTGGATGATTTGTACGGAGCCGGCTTCGGCTTCGACATTTATAAGCGCGGCGATTATCAGATGGTGCAGTTCCGTATGGATCTTATCCAGGATCAATTTGTGAACAGCCCGGAGTCCCTGCTTCAGAAGGGCATCGAATTTGTCGGAGAAACGATTACGAAGCCTGCGCTGGAGAACGGCCGTTTTGTAAGCAAATACGTCGATTCCGAGAAAATCACGCTGCAAAAACGAATTCAAGCGATTATTAACGATAAAATCAGATATGCCGCGGAGCGTTGTATCGAGGAAATGTGCAGCCAGGAGCCATACCGTCTACATCCGCTCGGGAAGCTGGACCAGATCGAGCAAATAACGCCCGAGGGGCTGTACACGTACTATCAGCAATGGCTGGAGACGGCTGTTATCGACATTTATGTCGTGGGGCAGACGAATCTGCAGGAAGTGCTGCCGTTAATCGAGAAGAGTTTCGGTATTACCAAAGCATCGGCAGGTCGTTACGCAAGAAAGCCGGAGCATCGGAACGTAGAGCAAGTGAAGGAAGTCATCGAGCGTCTGGACGTCAATCAAGGCAAGCTGAATATGGGGCTGCGAGCTTATACGACATATGCGGATTCTACATATCCAACGATGCTGATGTATAACGGAATTTTAGGCGGTTACCCGCATTCCAAGCTGTTTACCAATGTACGGGAAAAAGCGAGCCTGGCTTATTACGCATCCTCGCGACTGGATGGGCACAAAGGGATATTAACCATTCAATCCGGGATTGAAATAGATAATTACAGCAAAGCGGTCACCATTATCAAAGAACAGCTAGAAGCGATGGCGAAGGGAGATATCAGCGATATCGAGCTGCAGCAGACGAAAGCGATGATTACCGGACATCTGCGCGAGCTGCAGGATTCCGCATTCGAGCTGATTTCTTTCGATTTCAACAATATTTTGTCCGGTGTGGAGCGTACCGTCCCTTCATTAATTAGCGATGTGCTGGCTGTGGACAAAGGGCATATTCAAGAGGTAGCCAACCAGGTGAAGCTCGATACGATCTACTTTTTGCGAGACCGGAAGGGAGGAGAATAAGCGATGCAGGCGATACCATATCCTCATGTCAAAGAAACGCTGTATGTAGAGCAGCTTCCTAACGGCTTGTCCGTGTTCATTTTGCCGAAAGAAGGTTTTCAGAAGACGTATGCGACCTTCTCAACCAAATATGGCTCGATCGATAACCATTTTCAAGTGCAGGGCGGCGAGAAGAAGCAGGTTCCCGACGGTATAGCGCACTTTTTGGAGCACAAAATGTTCGAGGAGCCAACGGGCGATATTTTTGCCGTTTTCGCCTCCCAAGGCGCGTCCGCCAATGCTTTCACGAGCTTTGACCGTACAACGTATTTGTTCTCGGCGACGGAGCATATTCACGAGAATTTGACCACGCTGCTGAATTTTGTGCAAAATCCTTATTTTACGAATGAGAACGTGGAAAAGGAAAAAGGGATCATCGGTCAGGAAATCAAAATGTATCAGGATAATGCCGACTGGAGATCCTATTTCGGGCTTATCGAGACGATGTATCATAACCATCCGGTGCATATCGATATTGCCGGAACCGTCGAATCGATTTCCCACATTACGAAAGAGCTGCTGTACGATTGCTACCATACGTTCTATCACCCGAGCAATATGAGCTTATTCGTGGTCGGCGGCGTGAAGCCGGAGGAGATCATTGAGCTGGTTCGTCAAAATCAAGCGGCGAAGGACTATAAGCCGCAAGGAAATATCGAAAGGTACTTTCAGCAGGAGCCTGCCTCCGTTAAGCAAAAAGAGAAAGTGACAGTGCTTCCTGTGTCGCTTCCCAAATGCTTGTTCGGCTGCAAAGAGCCGAATCAGACCGCACAAGGAAAAGAACTATTGAAGCGGGAGCTGACTATGAAGGTACTGCTGGATATATTGCTCAGCCCAAGCTCCGCGATCTATCAGAAGCTGTATGACGAGCAGCTCATTTCGGACAATTTCGGAACCGAATATAATATCGGGGAGAACTATGCTTTCTCCGTCGTCGGTGGAGATACGAAGAATCCTAACCTGATGATTTCCAGAATCAAGGACGAAATCGATAAAGTGAAGGAGCAAGGCATTCAGGCGTCGGACTTCGAGAGAAGCCGGAAGAAGAAGATCGGCGGCTTCATGAGACAGCTTAACTCTCCTGAAGCCATTGCCAATGAGTTCACGAAATACCGGTTCAAAGGAATCGAGCTGTTCGACATTTTGCCGGTGTATGAAGAAATGAAGCTGGAAGACGTTAATGAGCGGCTTCGCGAGCACTTTGACTGGAATCAATTGGCGGTTTCCATCGTAAGAAGCGAGCAGCCTTGAATCAAGCCAGCCG
Source organism: Paenibacillus sp. H1-7 (assembly GCF_022354825.1). Classification (GTDB taxonomy): domain Bacteria; phylum Bacillota; class Bacilli; order Paenibacillales; family NBRC-103111; genus Paenibacillus_S. The sequence goes on along the minus strand of NZ_CP031168.1, from coordinate 5,501,773 downwards.
CCCCTTTACGGAGCAAACGGTGCTGATTACCGGCGCCAGCAGAGGGATTGGGGCTTCTATTGCCAAGAGATTTGCCTCAGTTGGGATGAATGTAGTGATTCATTATTTGCAATCCCACGAGGCTGCCAATGAAACGGCTCGCAGCTGCATGAAGCACGGCGCCAAGGTGCTGACAGCTACGGCCGATTTGCGAAACAGAGAACAAATCATGAGACTCCAGGAAAAGCTGGATCACCATAACATGATGCCGGACATCTTAGTTAATAATGCCGGCATCGCGCATTACGGGGTTTTGTCCGACGTTACAGAAGAGCAGTGGGATGAAATTATGGGAATTAACCTGAAAGGCACCTTTCTAACCACACAGCAGTTCATGAAACCGATGATAAGCCAGAAGTATGGCAGAATCATCAATGTCTCCTCGATTTGGGGAATATCGGGCGCGTCCTGCGAGGTCGTTTATTCCACGGCAAAGGGCGGTATGAACGCATTTACGAAGGCGCTGGCCAAAGAGCTGGCTCCTTCGGGCGTTACCGTCAATGCGGTAGCCCCAGGCGCTGTGGACACATTGATGATGGCAAATTTTGATTCGGAGGAGAAAGCGGCTCTCGAGAGCGAAATTCCGGTCGGACGGTTTGCCCAGCCTGACGAGATTGCATCGTTGGTGTATTTCCTTGCCCTGCCAGAATCCGGCTACATTACCGGACAAATCATAAGTCCGAACGGCGGCTGGCTCACTTGACGTACTGCATAATTCGCCTCCATTTTGCGAACCTTAGTATGTGTAATGCTACTTTATCTAAGGGAGGCTGACATTATGGCTACTGCGTTGAAAGTGTTCGATCGTTGGAAGGAATTTTTGGGCGAGCGTGTAAACCAAGCTGAAAAATCCGGGATGAGCGAAGAAACCATCAGTAAGCTGGCATTCCAAATCGGTGAATTTTTGTCCGATAAGGTCGATCCCGAGAACAATGAAGAACGGGTATTGAAGGATCTATGGGATGTAGCCGACGAGCAGGAACGCAAAACGATGGCGAAATTGATGGTTAAGCTTGTAAGCAAATAATGGATTCATTTGAGGCCTCCTTGCATAGGAGGCTTTTCCTTGCTTTTCATGATATACTTAGGTAAAGTATTTCAAGAAAGGCGGCAAGAAGCAGTTTGAGTACATGGAGATGGGCAAGTTGGATAACCGTTATTATTAGCATGCTGCTTGTAGTAAGCGGGTGCGGCAAGAACATTCCTGAGATCGATCCGGCACTTGCGCAAAGCAAGCTTTCGGTGCTTGTCATGACAAAACCGAATCTACAGGAAACGACAAAATCTGCAATTCAGAAAACATTGTTAGCATGGAGGAATACTCAACATATAGCATTCGAATGGATGCCGGACGTCGCTTCGATTTCAGAAGATCAGACGAACAAATTAAAATCGGTGACTTATGATTACATAATCGTTGTCGGGAACGAATTGAACAGGCAAGTCCTGCCAGTCGCAAGCGCGACAGCAGACAAGAAATGGTTTTTGCTGGACGATGCCATATCGTATGATACACCGGCAGTTTCCGCTCCGAATATCAGCTGGAGGCAATCGGGGCCGGCTTTGATGGAGAACCAGTGGGCTGAATGGGTAAAACAGCAGCAGGTGATCGGAAAAACCATCGAATGGGTGACCGTTTCCACGAATCCAATTCCCTCGTTATGGGCCCCGTCCGAAGAGGCGGAGCGAATATCCCTATCGGATGCGGAAGGATGGTATTCGCAATTTCAGAATCAGGTGAAGCAGCATGGACCGAGCTGGATCGTCGTATACTCCCCTCTGGAGAACAGCACGCTGCAGCGGATGAAAAACTTGCAGGTGCCTATTATGAACATGGCCTCCACGACTACAGAATTAAAGTGGGATGCCGTCTTTGCCGGTTTATTAAATCAAATGCAAAATAAACAATGGAATGCCGGCTTGAACGGCTATGACCCGCAAGAATTCCAAGTGAACAAGCCTCAATAAACTTTTTACATGAGAGAGCAGGAATTTAGCGAAAATTGTAGAATATTTTCGTAAGATGTTACAAAATATGAATAGATGGTCGATTGACATCGAATATGAGGTGTGGATAATTGGAAACGAAACAATGGTACATGGAATATAAAATTCATAAAAACCGCCCGGGCTTGCTAGGGGACGTTGCATCCTTGATGGGGATGCTTGATATAAATATTGTAACCATTAACGGGGTTGAGGACCGCACACGCGGCATGCTGCTACAAACCAATGATGATGAAAAAGTAGATTTAATGGGTAAAATGTTGAGAAAAGTGGATAATATAACTATAACCGCTTTAAGGGAACCTAAACTGGTCGATATTCTCGCCGTCCGTCACGGCCGATATATCGAGCGGGATTCGGATGACCGCAAAACTTTTCGTTTTACTCGGGACGAGTTAGGTTTACTTGTTGATTTTCTTGGAGAGATTTTTAAACAAGAGGGAAATCAGGTTGTCGGATTAAGAGGGATGCCGCGTGTCGGCAAAACGGAGTCCATTATTGCCGGCAGTGTATGCTCCAATAAGCGCTGGACGTTCGTTTCGTCCACCTTGCTTCGCCAAACGGTTCGCAGCCAGCTGTCGGAAGACGAGATGAATCCTAATAATGTATTTATTATTGACGGGATTGTCTCGACTATCCGTTCCAATGAAAAGCATCATATGCTGATGCAGGAAATTATGGCTATGCCTTCCACCAAAGTGATCGAACATCCGGATATATTTATTCGCGAGTCCCAATATACTTACGATGATTTCAATTATATTATCGAGCTCCGCAATACCCCGGATGAGGAAATATCGTACGAAAGCTTTATTAACGGCTTCGACGAGTATTAATGGACGGAGTAATATCATTTCAAAACCGAAAGGGGTGAGAACATGACTGATCTTGGTCAACTGCTGCGAAAGGCGAGAACGGAAAAGAAAATTTCGCTGGAGCAATTGGAAGAAACGACTAAAATCCGCAAGCGCTATTTGGAAGCAATTGAAGAAGGAAACTATAAGGTACTTCCGGGTAATTTTTATGTACGGGCTTTCATTAAGAGCTATGCCGAGGCGGTAGGGATGGACCCTAACGAAGTGCTTCGCATGTACCAGAATGTGATCCCGACCCCGGAGCCGGAACACATAGAGCCTATCCGTTCCAAGAGAACGAATCGGAACACCGAGAAAATAGGCAAATATGCATCTACGATCATGATGATCTCTTTTGTAGTTCTCATCTTGGGGATCATCTATTACTACTTGAATATGAATTATACCGGCAAAGCCAATGACGCGAATTCGAACAATGAGCCTAAACGCGTTACGGACAAGGCGGAGCCTGCTCCAACCGTTACCGGAGATGTGTACGGTGTGTCACTGAATGAGAAAAAAGCGGAAGCAACACCTACTCCAACACCGACACCTCCGCCTGCTCCAAAAGCGGAAGTGAAGCTGGTGAGAAGCCAGGGCGGAACCGATTATTATTCCGTTTCCAATGTCGATAAGCTGAATATTGAAATGAAAGTGACGGGCGACGCTTGCTGGGTGCAGGTCGATTCCTTGGGACAGAAGCGGGAAACGCTGGAATCGGGCACTTACACGAACGGTAAAACGCAAACGTGGGAGATGCCGAACTCGGCCTTCATGATTTTCGGACGTTCGAATGCGGTGGAGCTTACCGTGAACGGAACGGTAGTGTCGGTAGGAGACACTCCTAACGCGAAGCGGATTCAATTCGATCTTCAAAAAGCGTAGGTTTAATAAGCGGCTTTTTGGGACATCCTGTTACCATTTCAGTACAGTTTTTTGCTTAAGGAAAGGGTTGCAGGATATGACCGCCAGTTGGATCGTCGTCGTATTGGGGATTATCGTAAGCTCTTTTGGCTGGTATATAACTCCCGGCGCATGGGGTTACGGTCTGTTTGGGTTCGGGATGGCGCATATCGTGCTTGGGATTATAGATATGTTCCGGTTCTCGCCGAATCATCGGTAATTGAGTTAATCATCGTAAAGACACCGGAGAGCAATGAATTGGCTGCAGGTGTCTTTTTGTGTTATCCTCATGGATGGAGAAAAATTTAGGAAAATTAAGGGGCTGTGGGATCATGAGTAGTTCAGAAAGTTCATTCGATATCGTTTCCAAGATGGATATGCAGGAATTAAATAATGCGATCAACCAGGCGGAGAAAGAAATCAGTACCCGATTCGATTTCAAAAACAGCAAAAGCTCCATCAAGCTGGAAAAAGAAGAGCTCGTCGTCGTCTCGGACGATGAATTCAAGCTGCAAAACGTATTGGACATTTTACATTCGAAGATGGCCAAGCGCGGCATTTCGTTGAAAAACCTGGAGTACGGCAAGGTGGAAGGGGCTTCATCGGCTACCGTTCGCCAGAAGATCAAGCTGAAGCAGGGCATCGATCAAGACCATGCGAAAAAAATTAATATCCTGATCCGCGACTCCAAATTAAAAGTGAAGAGTCAAATTCAAGGAGATCAAATTCGCGTAACTGGAAAAAGCAAGGACGATTTGCAGGAGGTAATCCAGCTGCTTCGCAAGGCGGATTTGCCGCTGGAGCTGCAATTTTTAAATTTCCGCTAGTCCGATGAACAAGCCATTTTTGCCTATTTCAGCAGCGTGGATACGCATGGGGCTTCTTTGACACTTTTGTTACCCATGTATTATACTTGATACTAATATAGTAAGGCTTGAACATTGGAGGATATGAAATGACAGAGAAAGTGAAAGTAGTTACGCTGGGATGCGAGAAGAACCTCGTCGATTCCGAGATTATGTCGGGATTAATTCACGGCCGTGGCTATGAGCTCGTTAATGATAAAGAAGAAGCAACGGTGATTATTGTCAATACATGCGGATTTATCGATGCGGCGAAGGAAGAATCGGTAAATACGATTTTGGATATGGCCGAGCTGAAGCAGACGGCGAATTTGAAAGCTCTCATCGTTTCGGGCTGTCTCACCCAAAGGTATAAGGATGAGCTGCTCAAGGAAATGCCGGAAATCGACGGGATTGTCGGAACGGGTGATTTCCATAAAATCAATGATATTGTGGATGAAGCGCTGGCCGGAAAGAAACCGGTTATGGTCGGAAATCCGGTATTTAATTATGAAGCCTCGCTGCCTCGCCGTGTGACTACACCGCGTTATACCGCTTATGTCAAAATTGCCGAAGGCTGCGACAATGCCTGTACGTTCTGCAGTATCCCTATTATGCGGGGGAAATTCCGCAGCCGGAGCATTGAATCTATTATTACCGAAGTAGAGCAGCTGGCTTCCCAAGGCGTGAAGGAAATCAGCCTGATCGCACAGGATTCCACGAACTACGGTACGGACTTGTACGAGAAGTTCATGCTGCCAGAATTGTTGAATAAAGTAAGCGAAGTGCCGGGAATCGCGTGGGTACGGCTTCATTATGCTTACCCGGGCTTCTTCACGGATGAGCTAATCGAAACAATCGCGAACAATCCGAAGGTATGCAAATATGTGGATATGCCGCTGCAGCACAGCGAAGACCGCATATTGAAAAGAATGAGAAGACCCGGCAGACAGCAGGATGCAAGAGCTCTCATTCAAAAAATTCGCACTCGCATTCCGAACGTTTCCTTGAGAACGTCGCTGATCGTAGGCTTCCCTGGAGAAACCGAGTCGGATTTCGAAAACTTGAAGCAGTTTATCCGCGACGTTGAGTTCGATCGTCTTGGCGTATTTTCCTATTCTAAGGAAGAGGATACTCCGGCGGCGCGCCTTCCAGAGCAAGTGGAGGAGGACGTCAAGGAATTCCGCGCCAATACGCTGATGGAAATCCAACGCGAAATTTCCAACATCCGCAATGGCAGCCGCGTAGGCCAAGTTATCGATGTGCTTATTGAAAAGTATGACGGTAGAAGCGACGTATACGTAGGCCGTTCGCAATATGATGCGCCGGAAATTGACGGTGAAGTATTCGTCAAAGGTACGCAGCTGCAAATCGGTGAAGTAGCCAAAGTGCGCATTACCCACTCGTTCGAGTTCGATTTGTCCGGGGAGGTCGTGGCATGAATCTGGCCAACCGGATTACATTGGCGAGGATTTTTCTCGTCCCTATCATCATGTTCTTTTTGCTAGTGAATGTGAAATTTCCTCATATCAAAATAGAACAGTTCGTCATCACCTATAACCAGATTATAGCTGCGCTCATCTTTATCATAGCTGCCAGTACGGATAGTCTGGACGGTTATATTGCGCGCAAAAGAAAATTGGTGACGAATCTCGGTAAGCTGCTCGATCCGCTTGCAGATAAGCTCCTCGTGTCCGCTGTGCTCATTTCCCTTGTAGAGATGGACAAAATTGGGGCTTGGATAGCCATTGTCATTATTAGCCGCGAATTTGCGGTGACAGGGCTGCGGCAGATCGCTCTTGTCGAAGGGGTTGTTATAGCTGCAAGCAAGTGGGGGAAATGGAAGACGGCGACGCAAATTACGGCCATTATCGCCTTGTTGATCAATAATTTCCCGTTCGCCTTCATTAACTTCCGTTTCGATATTTTCGCGAGCTGGGTGGCTGCCATCATCACTTTGTATTCCGGTTTCGATTATTTTATTAAAAATAAACATGTGTTGAATTTCAGCGAATAAAACAGTAGGGTTTTCCTATTGTTTTTTTGTTGATTTCTTGGGAGGAGAAAAAGGATATGAAAGCGGAAATCATTGCAGTCGGCACCGAGCTATTGCTTGGACAAATCGTTAACACGAACGCGCAATTTCTATCGCGCGCTTGTGCGGACTTAGGTGTTAGCGTGTACTTCCAAACGGTTGTGGGAGACAATGAGGCCCGTCTGACAGAGGCGCTTAGACTGGCATCCAGCCGCGCCGATCTGGTCATTTGCACCGGGGGGCTCGGACCTACGCAGGACGATTTGACCAAGGATGCATTGGCCGCATATCTTGGCCGCAAGATTGTGCTCCACCAGCCTTCGATGGATAAAATAACGGACTTTTTCAGCAAGCGCGGTATACATATGGTGGAAAGCAATAAGAGACAGGCTTATATGCTCGAAGTCAGCGATCCGTTAGCTAATGATACGGGAATGGCGGTTGGCGTAGCGCTGACCCAGGATCAAACTCACTACGTTCTGCTGCCGGGGCCTCCCAAGGAAATGAAGCCGATGTTCGAGCGCTACGCGGCTCCGTGGATCGCATCGAAGATGGAAGGCGTTTATCCGCTGTACTCCCGTATGCTGAAATTTGCAGGGATAGGAGAATCTCTCCTGGAGCATGAGCTGCTTGATCTTATTAAGGACCAAACAGACCCTACGATCGCTCCTTATGCCAAAGAAGGCGAAGTGGCGATCAGGCTCACAACCCGATCCGCATCCAAGGCAGAGGCGGACGCCAAGCTGGATCCAGTGGAGAGTGAAATCCGCAAAAGGCTGGGACTGTATATTTATGCGAACGAAGACGTTAGTATCGAGCAGCAGATGGTTGGCATCATGCGCGAAAGGTCGTTGAAGCTTGCTGTCGCCGAGAGCTGCACGGGAGGGCTCCTGAGCGATATGCTGACGGCTGTACCAGGCAGCTCGGCGGTGTTTCAAGGCGGTATCGTATGCTATACGAACGAATGGAAGCACAGACTCCTGGGCGTGCCTCAGGCCGTCCTGGAGGGCGCAGGTGCGCCTGGCGCCGTCAGCGATGTCACCGCTCGCCTGCTGGCAGACAATCTGCTTAAGCAGTCGGGCACCGACTACTCGATTGCGATTACGGGAGTCGCCGGCCCGGATGAGTCCGAAGGGAAGCCGGTCGGGCTCGTCTATGTAGCGGTTGCGAAGCGAGATCACGAGACGGTAGTGCAGCAGCTGCAGCTGTCCGGCAGCCGTGAGATGATCAAGCTGAGAGCGGCCAGAAGCGCGCTGTATCAGCTATGGAAGCTGCTTTAGGAGGGTTCGGAACTCTCTATCATTTCTCGTATGGGACTCGGAAAAATAGTGCTTGAAATAGTTTCGCGAAATGTAATATAATAGGTTTAACGGAAGAACCGTAACAATGAATATCTCTTGTTGCGGTTTTTATTTTGACCAGCAATCGAATGTATGTTCGCAAAAAATGCTTGGCAATACAACCAAAACAAGTTATCATGGAAGTAACCAATAAGAGAAAAGGAAGTGACCGTTGTGTCCGATCGGCGCGCAGCTTTAGAAAATGCACTTCGTCAAATTGAGAAGCAGTTTGGCAAAGGCTCCATTATGAAACTCGGTGAGTCCACTCACATGCAAGTAGAAACGATTCCTAGCGGTTCCTTGGCCCTGGATATAGCACTTGGTATCGGAGGGTTCCCGCGCGGTAGAATTATAGAAGTGTACGGTCCGGAATCTTCCGGTAAAACGACGGTCGCTCTTCATGCGATCGCAGAAGTACAGAAAGCTGGCGGACAAGCCGCTTTTATCGATGCGGAGCACGCATTGGATCCATTGTATGCCAGCAAGCTGGGCATCAATATTGATGATCTGCTGTTGTCCCAGCCGGATACGGGAGAGCAGGCGCTGGAGATCGCTGAAGCACTTGTGCGCAGCGGTGCTGTCGATATCATCGTCATTGACTCGGTAGCGGCACTGGTGCCTAAAGCGGAGATCGAAGGCGAGATGGGCGATTCCCACGTTGGTCTGCAAGCGCGCCTAATGTCGCAGGCATTGCGCAAACTGTCCGGTGCGATTAACAAGTCGAAAGTTATCGCGATCTTCATTAACCAGCTTCGCGAGAAGGTCGGCGTAATGTTCGGTAATCCGGAGACAACGCCGGGCGGTAGAGCATTGAAGTTCTACTCGACCGTACGCTTGGATGTTCGCCGTGTAGAGACGATCAAGCAAGGAAACGATATGGTAGGTAACCGTACACGGATCAAAGTCGTTAAGAACAAGGTTGCGCCTCCGTTCAAGCAGGCCGATATCGACATTATGTACGGTGAAGGCATATCGAAGGAAGGCAGCATTATTGACATCGGAAGTGAAATGGATATTATCCAAAAGAGCGGCGCATGGTACTCCTTCAACAATGACCGTCTGGGTCAAGGACGCGAGAATGCGAAGCAATTTCTGAAAGAGAATCCTCAGATCGCCGACGTGATCGAGAAGAAGATCCGCGAGAACAGTAACTTGATTGTTGCCAACGGCAGCGATCTTACCGACACGGATGAGGATGAGGAAGATTTGCTGGCATTTGAATAAAACCGTAATGGCAGGCACCTTTACCTATGGTATAGGGTGCCTGTTCGTTCATATGGGGTGACAATCTGGTGAGTGAAGATGAAACGAAGGAAGAGGTCGTACATACAGGGACGATATCGAAGATAGAAAGGCAGAAGAGATTCAAGAATAGATATAACTTGTTCATGGATGACCAGTATGCCTTTTCCGTTCACGAGGATACTTTGATCAAGTATAGGCTTGTTAAAGGTTCTGAGATACGCGTAGAGGACTTTAGAGAGATTATTTTTGCCGAGGAGAAGCAGCAGGCTTATTTGTACTCTATCAAGCTCCTATCGTCACGTCTGCGCTCTGAGCACGAAATGAAAGTCAGGCTGAAACAGAAAGGCTATGAAGCGAAGCTGATCGAGCTGACCGTCGATCGTTTACGGAGAGAGCAGTACGTAAATGACGAGCTTTTTGCAGAGCAGTTAACGAAGCAGCGGATCCGGTCGCAGAAGAAAGGCCGCAACTGGGTACGGCAGGAGCTTCAGCATAAAGGGCTGCCGCCTGAACATATAACCAGCGCATTGAGTCAAGTCGACGAAGAGTTGGAGTATAAGATCGCTTTCGACCTTGCATTCAAGAGATACCGGGCGGAGTTCACGGCCGACAGGCAGAAGGCGCGGAATAAGGCGATGGGCTTTCTGCTACGCAGAGGCTATTCATCCGGTATCGTATCGCGCGTCCTGAGGGATTTGGTTCAAGCATCCGGACAAACTGATTGGGAGGAGCACTATACGGATACATACGATTTGGAGTAATGTAATGCATCTAGCGGGGCGAATTATTTATAAGCATTCGGATATTACCTCCTATTGCAGCAGCGTGACTAGCCGTAGGGAATCATTTCTGCAGGGGACACCTTGACAAGCTTCTTCGACAAAAGATAAAATAATCATGTATATTTTTATACACAGATTCTTCCTGCCAAGCCTGAACAGGAAGTTTCGTAAAAGTAAAATCGCCAATTTTTACTTTATTTTAAAGCTTGTTAAACGGATTAAAAACCATACTGTCCCAAGCTTACCCCTTGGAGAAATGACGAGGAGGTGAACTGGATGCCAAGTCCGGCTATCTGGATCATAATCATCCTCTTAGTTGGTGTAATTTGCTTAGGGATTGGTTATTTTATCCGCAAGTCCATTGCAGAAGCGAAGATTTCTAGTGCTGAACAAGCCGCTGAATTGATTAAGGATAATGCCAAGAAAGAAGCGGAGGCACTGAAGAAAGAAGCGGTTCTGGAAGCGAAGGATGAGATTCACAAGCTCAGAACCGAAGCTGAAAAAGACATTCGTGATCGTCGAAATGAAACACAACGACTAGAGAGACGACTGTTGCAAAAAGAGGAATCGCTGGATAAAAAATTAGAATCTCTGGAGAAAAAAGAAGAGCAGGTCGCCAACAAAGAGAAAAGAATCGAAGAAACCCAGTCGCAAATTGATAATATTTACAAAAATCAAGTTGCAGAGCTGGAGCGGATTTCCGCCCTCACTATGGAGGAAGCGAAGAACATTATCCTCACGAATGTGGAGCAGGAAGTTCGTCATGAGACAGCTCAACTGATCAAAGAAATTGAACAGCAGGCGAAAGAAGAAGGCGACAAGAAAGCCCGCGAAATCATTACCTTGGCTATCCAGAGATGTGCCGCTGATCATGTGGCGGAAACAACCGTATCGGTGGTTTCTTTACCGAATGAAGAGATGAAGGGTCGCATTATCGGACGCGAAGGCAGAAATATCCGGGCGCTGGAAACTTTGACGGGTATTGATCTTATCATTGACGATACACCGGAAGCAGTAATCCTATCCGGATTTGATCCAATTCGTCGTGAGATCGCCCGAACATCCCTAGAGAAATTGGTCGCTGACGGCCGGATCCATCCTGCCCGAATTGAGGAAATGGTGGAGAAGTCCCGTAAAGAAGTGGATGAGCGGATTCGTGAGTACGGAGAGCAAGCTACATTTGAAACCGGAGTTCACGGATTGCATCCGGATCTGATCAAAATTCTGGGACGTTTGAAGTTCAGAACAAGCTATGGTCAAAATGTGTTGAAGCATTCTATGGAAGTGGCCTACTTAAGCGGATTGATGGCTGGAGAGCTCGGGGAAGACGTGACATTGGCGAAACGTGCCGGTCTCCTGCATGACATCGGTAAAGCATTGGATCATGAAGTAGAAGGTTCGCACGTTGAAATTGGCGTAGAGATTGCCAAGAAATATAAAGAGCATCCTGTTGTTATCAACAGTATCGCTTCACACCATGGCGATTGCGAAGCAACATCGGTTATTGCGATGCTCGTCGGTGCGGCTGACGCATTGTCCGCTGCTCGTCCGGGTGCACGCCGCGAGACACTGGAAACGTACATTAAGCGTCTTGAGAAGCTGGAGGAGATTTCCGAATCGTTCGAAGGCGTCGAGAAATCGTATGCGATTCAAGCGGGACGCGAAGTGCGCGTAATGGTACAGCCGGAGAAAGTGGACGATACGGAAGCATTCCGTCTTGCCCGCGATATAACTAAAAAAATCGAAGGCGAACTGGATTATCCAGGTCACATCAAAGTAACCGTTATTCGCGAAACGCGAGCGGTTGAATATGCAAAATAAGCAACTGCATACACTATGTTGAAAAGTGGCTGAATAAGCCACTTTTCTTTTCCTTAAAAAAGGTTGTCGACAGCAGTGAAGGGAGTCAGGTTATGAGAATATTGTTTATCGGAGACATCGTAGGCTCAGTAGGACGAAAGGCGGTTAAAGCGTGTCTTCCAGGCTTGAAAGCGAAATATAATCCGACCTTTATTATAGCCAACGGCGAGAATGCCGCCGCAGGACGGGGTATTACAGCAGCGATTGCAAAGGAGCTGTTCGAGCTCGGCATTCAAGGGATCACTATGGGCAATCATACATGGGATCAAAAGGACATATTCGACTTCATCGACGATGAGGAGAGAATGGTAAGACCGGCGAATTTCCCTAAAGGCACTCCGGGCAGAGGATTTACGACCATTAAATCCAAAGATCAGGAGCTTGTCATTATCAATATGCAAGGACGGACCTTTTTGCCACCGCTGGATTGCCCGTTTGAAAAAGTGGATTCGATCCTGGAGACGGTCAAAAAGCGCAATAAATATATTTTCGTCGACTTCCATGCTGAAGCGACTTCGGAGAAGCTCGCTATGGGCTGGCATTTGGACGGAAAGGTATCTGCCGTGGTAGGTACTCATACGCATGTTCAGACGAATGACGAGCGTATTTTGCCGCAAGGAACGGCATATGTAACGGACGTAGGGATGGTTGGCCCGCGGGATGGTATATTAGGCATGGAAAGAGGGGCTGTGCTGCAAAAGTTCAAAACGCAGCTTCCGGTCCGTTTCGTTGTGGATGAAGGAAAATGGCATTTTCATGCAGTATGCATCGATTTGGATCCTGCTACGGGGCTAGGTAAGAAAGTCCAGCTCATCCGGATGGATGAAGATTCCATATTATTTGAATAATCCAGGGCCTTCAGCACTGAATTGACAAATAATTCGAAATTATTAGTTAGTACGATCTTCGGGAAGAAGGAATTAACGGCTATTTCCTAGAATATGATTAGTACTGGAAGCAATCCATCATTCCCGAGGAGGTACTTTTCATGGAAGTATTAAAAGTTTCAGCAAAGTCCAATCCTAACTCCGTAGCCGGCGCGTTGGCGGGGGTATTGCGTGAACGCGGAGCAGCTGAGCTGCAGGCAATCGGGGCCGGGGCTCTCAACCAAGCTATTAAAGCTGTAGCTATCGCACGAGGATTTGTTGCTCCCAGCGGGGTTGATTTGATTTGCATACCAGCCTTCACCGATATAGTCATCGACGGAGAAGACCGTACAGCTATCAAACTGATAGTGGAGCCGAGATAATCGTCCAAAACTCCATATTCAAGCTTGCTTAACCACCTGTTTACTTAGTAGACAGGTTTTTTTACCTTACAGAGAGATTATATTCGCTTATCTGCTTTAGGACATAACCTCGATAGAGGTTTTTTTCTTTTATCCATTAACGTGTTGAATTGCCGCTTGTCCTGTTGTGAAGTGCTGAGTTCGTGTTATCAAATATGCCGAAAAGGGTGATAGAGTATGACAATTATCGATGGTCATTGCGATGTGCTCTACAAAATGTATGAAAAACCGGCTATTGATTTTTACGACCCGCTAAACACAGAGCTTGATGTAAGCTTTTCCAAGCTGGTGAAGTCCGATGTGAAGATTCAGTTTTTCGCCATTTACTTGTCGGAGAAAATTAGGCAGCCGCAATTCGATCATTATTTGGAGTACATAAATATTTTTTATCAGAACGTCGTGAGCAGCGACCGGCTCATGCCTATCAGGAGCCAGGCCGATTTGCAGAAGGTCATGGCCGGGAGTATGAGAGGCGCAGTCCTTACGCTGGAAGGAGCGGATGCGATCCGGGATAATCCTCTCTATACGCAAACCTTGTTCCATCTCGGAGTGCGCTTAATTGGGATAACGTGGAATTATGCGAACTGGGCGGCTGACGGCGTACTGGAGCCTCGTCAAGGAGGTTTTTCAAAAAAAGGGAAAAGATTTATTAAAGAATGCAATGATTTGGGTATAATACTAGATGTGTCTCATTTGTCGGAACAATCATTCTGGGATGTGGCCGACTTATCTCAGAAGCCTTTTGTAGCCACGCATTCCAACGCTAAGGCGGTTTGCCCTCATCCGCGCAATTTGGACGACGAGCAAATCAAGACGTTGATTCAAAAAAAGGGAGCGATCGGCATTACATTCGTCCCCTGGTTTGTAAACAATAACGGAGCTGCCGCGGTGGAGGATTTGGTCCGGCATATTGAGCATATCGGCGCGCTCGGAGGAGGAGGGAATCTGGTCATCGGCTCCGATTTCGACGGGATTGATCAGTGGATTCCGCATCTGGAGAACGCCGGGAAGTTTGATTACTTGGCGCAATGCTTAAGCAAGTATTACAAAGATCAATGGATCGAAGACTTCTTTTATCGCAACTGGCTGCGGTTTTTGCAAACCAATTTGCCGGCAATCTGACTTTTATCTGGATTGGATATATATGAAGGTTTTATTGATCTAATTGTGATATGGATATCATCTAAAAATACTATCTTTAAAAATAGATGAAACCACTTGCTTTTTACCATGTAAAGTCATAAAATTTGGTTGACAACTGAAAGAAATTTTTTATCCATTTGTAAAATTTCTTTGAACCATAAGTTGATCTGTTGCAATGTCAGTGACAATTAAAAGGAGTGGACAACGGTGATTAGCCAATTATCTTGGAAGATCGGAGGACAACAAGGGGAAGGTGTTGAGAGTACCGACAAAATCTTCTCGACGGCGTTAAACCGTCTTGGATATTACTTGTACGGATACCGTCATTTCTCCTCTCGTATTAAGGGGGGACACACCAACAACAAAATCAGAATTAGTACGAAACCAATTCGTGCAATTTCCGATGACTTGGACATCCTTGTTGCATTTGACCAAGAAACAATCGATTTGAACGCGCATGAGCTTCGTGAGAACGGCGTAATTGTAGCAGACGCCAAATTTAATCCTGTTGTACCTGAAGGTATCAAAGCTCGTATGTTCCCAGTGCCAATTACGGCGATCGCTGAAGAGCTCGGAACATCCCTATTTAAGAACATGGCTGCTTCCGGCGCATCTTGGGCATTGCTCGGTTTGCCTTTGGAAGTTTTTAATAAAGCGGTTGAAGAAGAGTTCGGACGTAAAGGTCCGGCTGTCGTTGAGAAAAACATTGAAGCGGTTCGCAAAGCAGCTGAATTCATTCTGGAAATGAACGGCGGTCCATTGCCAGAGTTCCAGTTGGAGCCTGCTGACGGTAAGCAAAAGCTGTTCATCATCGGTAACGATGCTATCGGTTTGGGTGCGGTTGCCGCAGGATGCCGTTTTATGCCTGCATACCCGATCACACCTGCTTCCGAGATCATGGAATATTTGATCAAAACATTGCCTAAGTTTGGCGGTACCGTTATCCAAACGGAAGACGAAATTGCTGCTGTAACCATGGCTATCGGCGCTAACTATGGCGGCGTTCGTACGATGACTGCATCTGCAGGCCCTGGTTTGTCCTTGATGATGGAAGCAATCGGTCTTGCCGGTATGACGGAAACTCCGGTTGTTATCGTGGATACGCAACGCGGCGGTCCAAGTACAGGTCTTCCTACCAAGCAAGAGCAATCCGACGTGAATGCCATGATCTACGGTACGCACGGTGAAATTCCGAAAGTGGTTCTTTCCCCGTCCACTATCGAAGAGTGCTTCTACGACACGATCGAAGCGTTCAACATTGCTGAGAAGTACCAAGTTCCGGTTATTTTGCTGACCGACCTGCAGTTGTCCCTCGGTAAGCAGTCCAGTGAGATGCTGGATTACAATAAAATCATTATCGACCGCGGACGGTTGGTTCAAGGTGAATTGCCTCCTACGGAAGAGAACAAATTGTTCAAACGTTACGAGTTCGCTCAAGACGGCGTATCTCCGCGTTCGATTCCTGGTCAAAAATATGGTCTCCACCATGTTACCGGCGTAGAGCATGACCAAGAAGGCCGTCCATCGGAAAGTACGGAAAACCGTAAGAAAATGATGGATAAACGTATGGATAAAATGAAGCACATCAAAGTTGCGAATCCGATTCTGGTTGACGCTCCTCATGCTGAAGCGGACTTGCTTCTTATCGGTATGGGCTCTACAGGCGGTACGATCGACGAAGCACGTGCACGTCTGGAGAAACAAGGCATCAAAACAAATCACGTAACGGTTCGTTTGCTGCATCCGTTCCCGGTTGAGGAATTGAAGCCGCATTTGGAAAAAGCAAAAACTGTCGTAGTAATCGAAAACAACGCAACGGCTCAATTGGCTTCCTTGATCAAATTGAACGTTGGTTATGCAGATAAAATCAAAAGCTTGCTGAAATACAACGGTAACCCGTTCTTGCCGGCAGAAATCACTACATTTTGTCAGGAGTTGAGTCCAGTATGGCAACGTTAAAAGATTTTCGCAATAATATTAAACCTAACTGGTGTCCAGGGTGCGGTGACTTCTCCATCCAGGCCGCAATCCAAAGAGCTGCTGCCAATGTAGGATTGGAGCCGGAGCAGCTGGGCGTTGTATCCGGTATCGGCTGTTCCGGGCGTATCTCCGGTTATATCAATGCATATGGCTTCCACGGTGTACACGGCCGTTCCTTGCCAATCGCACAAGGCTTGAAAATGGCTAACCGCGAATTGACGGTTCTTGCTGCTGGCGGCGACGGCGACGGCTTCGCGATCGGTATGGGCCACACGGTTCATGCTATCCGCCGTAACATCGACATTACTTACATCGTTATGGATAACCAAATTTACGGCTTGACGAAAGGTCAAACTTCGCCGCGAAGCGCTGAAGGCTTCAAGACGAAAAGTACGCCGTCAGGCTCTATCGAATCCGCATTGTCTCCGCTTGAAGTTGCTTTGGCGGCAGGTGCTACCTTCGTAGCCCAATCGTTCTCCAGCAATCTGAAGCAGCTGACTTCTTTGATCGAAGCGGGTATGAAGCACAAAGGCTTCTCCTTCATCAACGTATTCAGCCCATGTGTTACGTTTAACAAAGTGAACACATACGACTGGTTTAAAGAGAACATCGTTGATCTGGAAGAAACTCCGGACTACGATCCTAGCAACCGTGTAATGGCTATGACCAAAATCATGGAAACTAACGGTTTGCTGACAGGCTTGATCTATCAAGATACAAGCAAAACCAGCTATGAAAACCTCGTTACTGGTTTCAAAGAAGAAGCCTTGGCGAAACAAAACATCAAAATCACGGAGCAAGAATTCGAGAAATTGATGGCAGAATTTAAATAATTTTATGAACTTTACGAAAGCATGCGGCGCTGCCGTATGCTTTTTTCATTGCCTTACGTTATAATCAAGAGGAGATTTGGCATAATGGAAATGGTACATAGAAACAATGACAAAATGCGGGGTGTTAAGAGATGAAGCAAGTACCTGTAGGCGTTTCGGCCAGACATATACATTTGTCGGCAGAGCACATCGAACAATTGTTCGGCAAAGGGTATCAACTAAGCGTTCTTAAGGATTTATCTCAGCCTGGACAATATGCAGCACAGGAGACTGTGGCCGTTGTCGGACCGAAGGGCCGATTCGATAAAGTAAGAATACTGGGACCGGCAAGAGGCAAAACCCAGCTGGAAGTATCCCGGACCGATGCGTTTACTCTCGGCTTGAATCCGCCTGTGCGCGAGTCGGGTAACATTGCCGGTACGCCGGGCATTACGGTTATTGGGCCTGCCGGACAAGTAGATATACCGGAAGGCGTTATCGTGGCGGCGCGCCATATTCATTTTCATACGGAGGATGCGGCACGCTTCGGGATTGCGGACAAGCAGCAGCTAACCGTGCGAGTGGAAGGCGAACGGCCGCTTATTTTTGAAAAGGTTATTGCCCGTGTATCGGACCAATATGCTCTGGACATGCACATCGATACGGATGAAGCGAACGCGGCTGGAGTGAAAACCGGCGATGTCGCGGTAATTTTATCATAAGCTGAGCAGTTTATTCGTTCCTTCTGAGCTGTGATTTTCTTTGAAATTATTGCTGTAATAATGATATAATCAAAGGTATGATCTTTGCAGCTTATTTCAGGAGGAACGTCTTATGACAACAAAGAATCGATCTGAAAAGGATTTTTCTATATATTTTCAGCCTCCTTCTCTGACCGATGCCAAAAAGAGAGGGAAGGAAGATATCAAGGTTCATTATAACTTTGAAATTCCGGAAGATATGCAGCAATTCGGCAAGGACAAATACTATTTGATCCAAACGTACGGCTGCCAAATGAACGAGCATGATACGGAAACGATCATGGGCTTGCTGGAGCAAATGGGCTATAAAGCTACCGATGACCGCACACAGGCGGATGTGATCCTGCTCAACACCTGTGCGATCCGTGAGAACGCCGAGGATAAAGTGTTTGGCGAGCTCGGACATCTGAAGCATTTGAAGGCGGAGAAGCCATCGCTTGTGCTTGGCGTATGCGGCTGTATGTCGCAGGAAGAAGCCGTCGTCAACCGGATTATGCAAAAGCACGCCTTCGTCGATCTGATCTTCGGAACGCACAATATTCATCGACTTCCGTTTTTGCTGAAGGAAGCTTTTTTCAGTAAAGAAATCGTCATCGAGGTATGGTCCAAAGAAGGAGATATCGTCGAGAATCTTCCCAAGAAGCGGGAAGGCATCAAAGCCTGGGTGAACATTATGTATGGCTGCGATAAATTCTGTACGTACTGTATCGTTCCCTATACCCGCGGAAAAGAGCGGAGCCGCAGACCGGAGGATGTATTGGCGGAAGTCCGGGATTTGGCCCGACAAGGCTTCCAGGAAATAATGCTTCTCGGTCAAAACGTCAATGCTTACGGCAAAGACTTCGAAGATATCGAATACCGGTTCGGCGATTTGATGAACGATATTTCCAAAATCGATATTCCGCGAGTCCGTTTCACAACTTCTCATCCGCGCGACTTTGACGATCATCTGATCGAAGTTCTTGCTCAAAAAGGCAATCTGGTAGAGCAAATCCATCTCCCGGTCCAATCGGGAAGTAATGAGATTTTGAAGCGGATGAGCCGTAAATATACACGTGAGCATTACTTGGAGCTGGTGGCCAAGATCAAACGGGCGATTCCGGATGTCGGGCTTACGACCGATATTATCGTCGGGTTCCCAGGGGAGACGGATGAGCAGTTCGAGGATACGCTGTCTCTCGTGAAAGAAGTGAAGTACGACAGTGCATACACGTTCATTTATTCGCCGCGGGAAGGGACTCCGGCTGCAGGCATGGAAGACGATGTGCCGATGCAGGTCAAGAAGGAGCGGCTGTACCGTTTGAACGCCGTTTTGGCGGAATTCAGCAAGGAAAGCAACGAAAGCATGAAGGACCAGGTGTTGGACGTTCTTATCGAGGGAGAGAGCAAGAACAACTCCGACGTATTGGCAGGACGTACTCGTACGAATAAGCTTGTACACTTGGCCGGACCTAAAGATTTAATCGGCAAGATCGTTCCGGTAAAAATAACAGATGCCCAAACCTGGTATATTAAAGGAGAATGGGTACCGGAGACGATCGCACAATAAATGCGTGAAAAATTTACATGTTGAGGGGCGTGACCGGCCATGTCGGGACAACATCACCACGATCATAACCATGATCATAATGAAATGCAGTGCAGCGGGATGGAGACTTACACCAATACGGAGATGATCGTCCGTGAGGATATTATAGATAAGGCCAAAGAGCTGGCGGAGCTGCTTTCGACGTCGAATGAAGTTCAATTTTTCCAAAAAGCGGAATCTCAAATTTCATCGAACGATCAAATTCAAACGCTTATTAGCGCCATCAAGAAAAAGCAAAAGGAAATCGTTGCTTTCGAATCGTTTGAGAACAAAAAAATGGTCGATAAGATCGAAAAGGAAATTGAAGATCTGCAGGATCAGCTGGACAACATTCCTATTGTCAATGAGTTCAGACAATCTCAAGAGGATATCAATTACTTGCTTCAGCTGGTAATGTCCGTTATTCGGGACAGCATTTCCGAGAAAATCACGGTAGAATCAAGCAAATAAGCAATAGCCACTGAGCCACTTTGTTATTATAAATAGCAAAGTGGTTTTTTGCTGCGCCGCAGCTCTACTCTCGAATCGTTACCCGGGTACCGATAGGAACAAGTGAAGCCAAAGCTAACACATCCTCGTTATACATCCGGATACATCCATGCGAAACGAGATGTCCGATAGAGGAAGGATCATTGGTTCCATGGATTCCATAGTGAGGGCGAGACAGCCCCATCCAGTAGACGCCGAAAGGTCCTCCGGGATTGGGGGCTTTATTAACAATGGTATATTCGCCTATCGGAGTTTGGGTCAATATCTTCCCGATCCCGACAGGGAACCCTCGTACGACTACGTCATCGTTCAGCAAATAGAGCATCCGGTCAGACAAATCAACGATAATTCGATACATCGGCACCACCTCATTACCTTGACTCTTATGGATTGTGCAATGGCTTATAAGTAGCGTACGTTAACTTCATGATACGATTTGTTGATTTTTTTCTTTTTCATTTTTATTTGTAGGATTCCGTCTTTATAGGAAGCTCTGCTTCCACTAGGAATAACATGACAAGGGAGCTTGATAATCTGCGCTTTATTTTTCACTAAGCCTTCGATTTTGATTTGATCTGTCCTTATCTTAACGTTCGGATTCGCTTGGTCGTTCATTTTCAGCTTCACAATGACGTAATTATGCGTCTCGAATACCTCAGCCGTATGCTTCGAAGAAGGATTCGGCTCATGACCCCCCCACTTTTTGGGAATGCTTTTCTCCAGCACTTTCTCCACATAATCTCCGACCCATGAAGTATCTTTCCACATCTCCATCTGTTGCTTGGAAGGCAGAGCGGGGAGTTTGGATCCAAGTATCGATTCAAGTGCTTCCCACCGGGCTTGGTTCAAGCTATCGTCGCGGCTCATCGTCTTCCACCTCCATTTGCCTACTTGAAGTTCAACTCAGTATATGTAAAGAGCGATTCGGGTGACACACCTCATGAAATGCACCGGAGCAGAAAGTAGCAATAGGCTCATAACTACATACAATGACAGTAAGAAGAACAAAGGAGATCGCTTATGCCATCGATTGTCGGTAATATCAAAATTCTAAGCGTCGGGCCCAGCTCTATCGTGCAGATAGGCGATGCCGTGCAACTGTCTCCTCAAAGCACTTCCAAAACCTATGCAGGGGCAGGCTCATTCAATATTGGGGATCTTCCGACTACCAATAACGCGATCAGCAATACGAATACCAACGATCCGGATTTATTTGATTCTATTCAAAAGAATGTCGGAAATCAGGGGGTAGCTGGATGAATCTGATTGTCAATCAGCATATTGTAATCCATCAGCTGCGGGTCGACAGCGTATCCAACTCATCGGTTCTGCAAATCGGCAGTGCAGGGATGATTAAGCCGCTTTCCAATTTATATAATTCGGGAGGTTTCACAGGGCCAGCCCCGGAGTCCGGATCTTCGGAAGAAACTGCAGCACTAGTTCCGCTCCCAAATCCTAGTTGAAGGAAAATTGCAGTATGGGCATACACCCAGACATACCAAGCTGCATAACCTGTTACGGAAGGGTGGTGAGGCTATGTCAACGTGGCACGAATGGGTGCAGTACTGCCAAGACTTGCATCGATTTATCCAAGCCCAGTCCAGAAAGATTGACACAATGGAAAAAGAGCTCGATTCCGTCAAAACGGAATTAAACTCATGGAAAGATCAAAAACGAATTCATATTGACAAAATTGAATATAAATTTGATCAATTAAAGGTCGAAAAGCTCGACGGCACACTGAATATAGGACTCACTCCTCAGACGGTCGAAGATATGGCGGTAGAGGTAGAGCAGAAGTCGGGTACGGATTCAGGAGATAAGCCTGCTCAGCCTACTTCAGAGCTACAGGAGAAGATTAATAGCGAGCTTCAAGCGTACCTTCAGAAGGACGTACCTAAGAAGATAGAAGATCTCGAGGAGCGGACCGGAGTTCAATTGGATCCATGGCACCGGAAAATGATACAGAATGATCTCGGAAAGCAGATGGGGCAAAGAATGATGCATTATTTGAAGCAATTGGAGCAAGGGGCGACCGTAGATCAGCTTAGTTCTATAAAAGATTCCGTGCTGTTCCGGACGAAACACGATTTGATTGCAGCTATCGAAAGCTACTTCAGCAAAATGCCGAAAGAGGATGGGGAGAAAGATGAACTTTCAAGTAAATAATAAAGAGCTATGCGTAGGAGAGATTAAGATTGCCGGAGTGTCGATTTCATCGGTCGTTCTGATAGGGGATACTGAGCAAATCGTATTATCCTCATTGTACGATACGCCGCCTGAGTCATTGATTGTCGGTGCGTCGGCTCCTGTGTCACCGGCGAAATAATAATGGTACGCTGGTCATTAGTTCGTTTCTTAAAAGTCAACAGTGTTTCTCAAGGCTCTATATTGCAAATCGGCGATAACCAGACCGTGCAGCCGGAAGCTAAAGTACTGAATGTTCAGCGCGAGGTGGCGCATGATAACGGAAATGAAGTCGATATGGACGCATACGCTTCGTACTCTCGTGAAATTCCGGAAGTAACTATACATGAGCCCGTTACGATGAGCGTTCATAATGAATGTGACTACATTCAAGTCGGGATAGTAAGGATACTTAGCGTATCTACTTCAGGAGTTGTACAGATAGGGCAAAATGAGAGGATCGAAGCGGTGTCAAGAGTGAAGCGTATTCGTCAAATGAATACTGCTGTGGATAAAAAGCAGGACTGAACATCGATAGGGGCTTCCTGAGCGTTAATTATTGTTAGCGGCAGGAAGCCTCGGCTATTTCACTTAAGCCTGCTGTTTATCGCCAATGGACTTCTGCTCCGAATAGGCGATCAGAACGATGTTTTCATTAGCAACGGTGCGGAGTTTTTGTTCAAGCTTCTGAATTTCGGTTAATACATCGGGATCCAAATGGGCTAAAGTAAAATGCTGGTTCACTGTAACTACCTCCAATATCGATATACCTTTATTGTGTCCATAAGAAAAATCCTTTATATAAGGAAGAAGAAGCCATTTTCTATATTTATTCATGAACGGTCATCTAATGATACCTGATAGAAAAAAGTCTAGATAAAAAGTTGCAATTATAGCAGTAACGTGATATATTATGAGTCTGTCACTTTTCAAAAATTAATAAATTGTAAAGCCTATGAAATATTCCACAAAAAAAGCTTGCAATGTGATAGTGAAATGTGATATATTGAAATTCCGGTCGTTAATGAGAATTCAAAAACGATCGAAAAAAGAAACGATTGTCCTTTGAAAACTGAACAACGAGTGAGTGTTAAATAGAGAATGCAAATTCTCGCTAGCATTGAATTTTGAGCTTAAGACAAGCTCTGGTAATAACCTCATGGTTTCGTGGGGTCCCCGAAAAGTAATAGGAATTTGCTTCGGCAGGTTCACTTCACTTTTTGGGGGAATTTATTGGAGAGTTTGATCCTGGCTCAGGACGAACGCTGGCGGCGTGCCTAATACATGCAAGTCGAGCGGTCCCTTCGGGGATAGCGGCGGACGGGTGAGTAACACGTAGGCAACCTGGCTGCAAGACCGGGATAACTATCGGAAACGATAGCTAAGACCGGATAGCTGGTTTCCTCGCATGAGGGAATCATGAAACACGGGGCAACCTGTGGCTTGCAGATGGGCCTGCGGCGCATTAGCTAGTTGGTAGGGTAACGGCCTACCAAGGCGACGATGCGTAGCCGACCTGAGAGGGTGATCGGCCACACTGGGACTGAGACACGGCCCAGACTCCTACGGGAGGCAGCAGTAGGGAATCTTCCGCAATGGACGCAAGTCTGACGGAGCAACGCCGCGTGAGTGATGAAGGTTTTCGGATCGTAAAGCTCTGTTGCCAGGGAAGAACGCCATGGGGAGTAACTGCCCTGTGGGTGACGGTACCTGAGAAGAAAGCCCCGGCTAACTACGTGCCAGCAGCCGCGGTAATACGTAGGGGGCAAGCGTTGTCCGGAATTATTGGGCGTAAAGCGCGCGCAGGCGGTCATTTAAGTTTGGTGTTTAAGCCCGGGGCTCAACCCCGGATCGCACTGAAAACTGGATGACTTGAGTGCGGGAGAGGAAAGTGGAATTCCACGTGTAGCGGTGAAATGCGTAGAGATGTGGAGGAACACCAGTGGCGAAGGCGACTTTCTGGACCGTAACTGACGCTGAGGCGCGAAAGCGTGGGGAGCAAACAGGATTAGATACCCTGGTAGTCCACGCCGTAAACGATGAGTGCTAGGTGTTAGGGGTTTCGATACCCTTGGTGCCGAAGTAAACACAGTAAGCACTCCGCCTGGGGAGTACGCTCGCAAGAGTGAAACTCAAAGGAATTGACGGGGACCCGCACAAGCAGTGGAGTATGTGGTTTAATTCGAAGCAACGCGAAGAACCTTACCAGGTCTTGACATCTGGGTGAAACGTCTAGAGATAGACGCCCTCTTCGGAGCACCCAAGACAGGTGGTGCATGGTTGTCGTCAGCTCGTGTCGTGAGATGTTGGGTTAAGTCCCGCAACGAGCGCAACCCTTGACTTTAGTTGCCAGCATTCAGTTGGGCACTCTAGAGTAACTGCCGGTGACAAACCGGAGGAAGGCGGGGATGACGTCAAATCATCATGCCCCTTATGACCTGGGCTACACACGTACTACAATGGCCGGTACAACGGGAAGCGAAGCCGCGAGGTGGAGCCAATCTTTAGAAGCCGGTCTCAGTTCGGATTGCAGGCTGCAACTCGCCTGCATGAAGTCGGAATTGCTAGTAATCGCGGATCAGCATGCCGCGGTGAATACGTTCCCGGGTCTTGTACACACCGCCCGTCACACCACGAGAGTTTACAACACCCGAAGTCGGTGGGGTAACCGCAAGGGGCCAGCCGCCGAAGGTGGGGTAGATGATTGGGGTGAAGTCGTAACAAGGTAGCCGTATCGGAAGGTGCGGCTGGATCACCTCCTTTCTATGGAGTCCATGATGACTGTAGGTCATCGGACATAAGCAACTTCGGTTGCACAAACTAACACTCACTTCGTTGTTCAGTTTTGAGAGGACAACAAACTCTCAAACCATGTTGGAAGATTTTGATGCTTGCATCGAGGTTAACCGCATGATAAGATATTCTTCCTGTCATTGAGACAGGTTGAATGAACCAAGCTTGTTCCTTGAAAACTAGATAACGAAATGAATTGCGTAGAGCAAACAAAGTGTATTAGCAAGGTTAAGCTAATAAGAGCACACGGAGGATGCCTAGGCACTAGGAGCCGAAGAAGGACGTGGCGAACGACGATATCGCCTCGGGGAGCCGTAAGCAGGCATTGATCCGGGGATGTCCGAATGGGGGAACCCAGCTGAGGTAATTCTCAGTTACTCACATCTGAATACATAGGGTGTGTAGAGGCATACGAGGGGAACTGAAACATCTAAGTACCCTCAGGAGAAGAAAACAAAAGTGATTCCGTCAGTAGCGGCGAGCGAAAGCGGAACAGCCCAAACCAGAGGGCTTGCCCTCTGGGGTTGTGGGACGTCAATGTGCGAAAAGTTGGTTAGGCGAAGCAGTCTGGAAAGGCTCACCATAGGGGGTAACAGTCCTGTAGCTAAAAACCAACGTATCGCTAGACGGATCCCGAGTACCGCGAGACACGTGAAACCTCGTGGGAAGCAGGCAGGACCATCTGCCAAGGCTAAATACTCCCTAGTGACCGATAGTGAAGCAGTACCGTGAGGGAAAGGTGAAAAGAACCGCGGGAGCGGAGTGAAATAGAACCTGAAACCGTGTGCTTACAAGAAGTCAGAGCCCGTTCATGGGTGATGGCGTGCCTTTTGTAGAATGAACCGGCGAGTTACGTTCCCGTGCAAGGTTAAGGTGAGAAGCCGAAGCCGCAGCGAAAGCGAGTCTGAATAGGGCGACGAAGTACGTGGGCGTAGACCCGAAACCGTGTGATCTACCCCTGTCCAGGGTGAAGGTGCGGTAACACGCACTGGAGGCCCGAACCCACGAATGTTGAAAAATTCGGGGATGAGGTGGGGGTAGCGGAGAAATTCCAATCGAACTCGGAGATAGCTGGTTCTCCCCGAAATAGCTTTAGGGCTAGCCTCGGGAGATGAGTAGTGGAGGTAAAGCACTGATTGGGTGCGGGGCCCGCCAAGGGTTACCAAGTCCAGTCAAACTCTGAATGCCACATACTTTATCCCGGGAGTCAGACAGTGAGTGCTAAGATCCATTGTCAAGAGGGAAACAGCCCAGACCATCAGCTAAGGTCCCCAAGTGTGTGTTAAGTGGGAAAGGATGTGGAGTTGCGCAGACAACCAGGATGTTGGCTTAGAAGCAGCCACCATTGAAAGAGTGCGTAATAGCTCACTGGTCGAGTGACTCTGCGCCGAAAATGTAACGGGGCTAAACACGCCACCGAAGCTATGGATTGCAGATGATAAATCTGTTCTGGTAGGGGAGCGTTGTATGTAGGTTGAAGGTGTACCGTAAGGAGCGCTGGACAGCATACAAGTGAGAATGCCGGTATGAGTAACGAAAAGACAAGTGAGAATCTTGTCCGCCGAAAGCCTAAGGGTTCCTGAGGAAGGCTCGTCCGCTCAGGGTAAGTCGGGACCTAAGGCGAGGCCGAAAGGCGTAGTCGAAGGACAACAGGTTGATATTCCTGTACCACCGTGAACCGTTATGAGCAATGGGGTGACGCAGAAGGATAGTGACGCGGGCTGATGGATGCCCGTCCAAGCAGAGAGGCTGATGTGTAGGCAAATCCGCACATCGTAAGGCTGGTCTGTGATGGGGAGTGAAAATTACAGTAGCGAAGGTCATGAGTTCAGGCTGCCAAGAAAAGCCTCTAGCCAGGGAGAAGGTGCCCGTACCGCAAACCGACACAGGTAGGCGAGCAGAGCATGCTAAGGCGCGCGGAAGAACTCTCGTTAAGGAACTCGGCAAAATGACCCCGTAACTTCGGGAGAAGGGGTGCCTCGGTAGGGTGAATAGCCCGAGGGGGCCGCAGTGAAAAGGCCCAAGCGACTGTTTAGCAAAAACACAGGTCTGTGCGAAGCCGCAAGGCGAAGTATACGGGCTGACGCCTGCCCGGTGCTGGAAGGTTAAGGGGAGTGGTTAGGGGCAACCCGAAGCTATGAACCGAAGCCCCAGTAAACGGCGGCCGTAACTATAACGGTCCTAAGGTAGCGAAATTCCTTGTCAGGTAAATTCTGACCCGCACGAATGGCGTAACGACTTGGGCGCTGTCTCAACGAGAGATCCGGTGAAATTTTAATACCTGTGAAGATGCAGGTTACCCGCGACAAGACGGAAAGACCCCATGGAGCTTTACTGCAGCTTGATATTGGACTTTGGTACGATCTGTACAGGATAGGTGGGAGCCTAAGAAGCATGAGCGCCAGCTTGTGTGGAGGCGACGTTGGGATACCACCCTGATCGTATCGGAGTTCTAACCCGCGGCCGTGATCCGGTCGGGGAACAGTGTCAGGTGGGCAGTTTGACTGGGGCGGTCGCCTCCTAAAAAGTAACGGAGGCGCCCCAAGGTTCCCTCAGAATGGTTGGAAATCATTCGAAGAGTGCAAAGGCATAAGGGAGCTTGACTGCGAGACAAACAGGTCGAGCAGGGACGAAAGTCGGGCTTAGTGATCCGGTGGTACCGAATGGAAGGGCCATCGCTCAACGGATAAAAGCTACCCTGGGGATAACAGGCTTATCTCCCCCAAGAGTCCACATCGACGGGGAGGTTTGGCACCTCGATGTCGGCTCATCGCATCCTGGGGCTGAAGTAGGTCCCAAGGGTTGGGCTGTTCGCCCATTAAAGCGGTACGCGAGCTGGGTTCAGAACGTCGTGAGACAGTTCGGTCCCTATCTGTCGTGGGCGTAGGAAATTTGAGAGGAGCTGTCCTTAGTACGAGAGGACCGGGATGGACGTACCGCTGGTGTACCAGTTGTTCCGCCAGGAGCACGGCTGGATAGCTACGTACGGACGGGATAAGCGCTGAAAGCATCTAAGCGTGAAGCCCCCCTCAAGATGAGATTTCCCAGTATGTAAGACCCCTTGAAGACGACGAGGTAGATAGGTTCGGGGTGGAAGCACGGCAACGTGTGGAGCTGACGAATACTAATCGGTCGAGGGCTTAACCTAAATCCCAAGAAAGTGACGTGAAGCGCTGTAGCGTAATCCGAAACCTTTCTCGGGGCCCGGAAACAAACCGGTTAAACAAATAATTGTTCGCAATACGCATCGTTTCGTATCTAGTTTTCAGGGTGCAAGTTACCTTGAGTATCATTGTGCGGTTGTGGTGGAATGGCAGACACGCTATCTTGAGGGGGTAGTGGGCGTACGCTCGTGGAGGTTCGAGTCCTCTCAACCGCACCATATCATTCATGCAGTCGTGGCGGAATTGGCAGACGCGCACGGTTCAGGTCCGTGTGGGCTAACCCCCCGTGGAGGTTCGAGTCCTCTCGACTGCATACCTTGTGCCCTTAGCTCAGCCGGATAGAGCGTTTGACTACGAATCAAAAGGTCGGGAGTTCGAATCTCTCAGGGCACGTACCTTTCAAGAAAAAACCTACAATCCCTGGATTGTAGGTTTTTTCTTTCATGTATCAGCTTGGCCGCAGCAGCGGAAAGAAATGTTTTTCTGTCCGCCACACTGCTGCCCAGAACGAATGAACTTATTCAGACTCCTCGTCATTCAACGCAGAAGAGGTCGCTGCAGCATCACCTGCATTGCTTTGCAGCAAAGAGGACAATTGCTCCACTTGCTCCTGCTGCTCAGAATTGTCAGCATTGGAGCGCGCTGCATTCAGACCATGCTGTACCGCGTTATTTTGATTCTCTGCCATCCGGATCACCTCCTGTTGGTTACTCTAAATAACAGTATTCCTCTTTGTCTTTAAGAACATTCCTATTTTTTTCCGAAACCAAAGTCCCTCTTACTGGAAATTATTGTGAACGGACTAGTCGTTGTCCTCATAGCCTTCATTGGGGATCGTAACGACCTCGTTGTCCAGCATCACCTTTCCGTCGCTCGTTCCGGCCGCATACACATCCTGCAGCTGCTCCTTGGTCACATCTTGTCCGCTCGTTGAGGATAAAGAGGACTGGCGGGAAGAAGATTCGATTGCCATCGGGAATTCTCCTTTCTTTTCCTGAATCGGTTGGCTTGTCCGTTTACTATTTCTAATTCATCGCAGCGTTATACGCGACCCATAGAACAGAAAAAAAAGCTGCAGGGGGCATCCGCCGGAGTGCTCCTTGCAGCCGCTGTTATTTAGTGGAATTATTTCATTTAGCGCATATAGACGGTAATTTACTGAGGGCAAAGGTTCGACCGGTCATGTTTTAACCTAATTACATATTAGCACCGGATAACTCCGGCCAGAAGGCCATACTGCCAAAAATGGCAACAAATAATACAAGGAATACGACATAAAGAACAATAAAAATCAACGCGAGCAGTAATGAGGCTCTTGCATAGTTTCTTTTATTGGGATTTGTTCCGTCACCGAAAGCCCATACGAAAAGCATCACAATATTGACTATCGGAATGGCGCAAAGGATAAACGTTAGCATCCAATGCTTTACACTGACGACAGGGGCTTGCGATAAAGTCGCAGCCGCATGTTGTCCTAGCGGGGGTTGATACGTGTTGTTGGTTGGCGTATCCATACTTACTGTCCCTCCTTAGAAATCAAATCATAAAGAAAAAAACTTGGACGCCGCTGCCTTCATTCTCTAGTAAAAAGTTACAGAAGAAGAAGGAAAAGATCTTTTTTTGAAGAACATGTATGTAGTATTCTTGAAAAATAATCGGATAATGAGGTACGTTGCCATGAATGAACCGCAACACGAACGTGGGGGTTATACCGGGGATCGACATAACTCATCATTGGAAGCGTCCCTGGTTGTAAATGACACGTTATTCCGCAATGCTTTTGATTATGCCGCTATCGGAATGGCATTGATTGATCTGAACGGAAGATGGCTAAAAGTCAACCGGGCCCTCTGCGGCATTATCGGGTACTCGGAGGAAGAGCTGCTCTCAACCGATTATCAAAGCTTGACTCATCCGGATGATCTCGACATGAATCTGCAAAACACCAATCGGCTGCTGCTCGGTGAATGGGACAGCTATCAAATGGAGAAGCGCTTTTACCATAAAGCAGGCAATGTGATATGGATTTTGCTTCATGTGTCCCTTGTACGGTGCCCAAACGGGAATCCGATGTATACGATAGCACAAATTCAGGATATTAGCCTGCGCAAGCAATTAGAACAAAAATACCTTTCTTTGATCGAGTACAATCCTGCAGGCATTTGTTCGTTGGATCTCGAAGGGAAAATCGACAGTATTAATCCCTCCATGGAAAAAATCATCGGATACGATTCCGGCGAGCTGCTCCACACCTCCTTCAAATCGTTAATTGCAGGAGATAAAGATCATCTGTTGATTAATCAGAACGGGATGGAGAACGACCAGTACAACCACGAAATAACGTTAATCCACCGGATGGGAAACCAAGTACATCTTGGCGCCAAAGATGTGCCGATCATTGTGGACGGCAGAATTGT
Organism: Paenibacillus sp. H1-7; assembly: GCF_022354825.1. Lineage (GTDB taxonomy): Bacteria > Bacillota > Bacilli > Paenibacillales > NBRC-103111 > Paenibacillus_S. The sequence continues at coordinate 5,471,244 of NZ_CP031168.1, read as the reverse complement.
CGGCTTCTATATCATCGCACGTGACATTACCGAGCATAAGAAAACAAAGGAATCGCTCCTGAGACTCCAGCAGGACTTGCAGGATGTCGTGAAGAAGCAGCAGGGGATGACCTTCAAATTCAGAAAAATGAACGGCCGGTATATACATACGTTATGCGATGGGGAGCTGGTATATCGCTTGGGACTTAGTCCGGAGCAAATTGTGGGGAGGGAATTAAAACAATTTATGCCGCTGTCAATAGCCTTAGACAAGGAGTTGTATTATGAAAGGGCTTGGAGCGGTGAGGAGCATGTCCTGTACGAAGGCCAAATGAACGGAATCACATATATCGCTTCCTTGAGACCTATTAAGCGCGGCGACCAGGTTGTCGAGGTCATAGCCTCCTGTATCGATATTACAGAGCGCAAGCAGACCGAGGAAGATTTGCGAGCGACGAAGGAGATGCTGGAATCGTTTATTTCCAACACGTCGGATGCGATTGAAGTCATCGACCTAGACTCGAACGTGCTTCAGGTGAACGATGCATTTGAGAAAATCTACGGATGGAAACAAGATGAGGTGGAGGGAAAGCGGCTGCCTATTATTCCGGACGACTATGATGCCGAAATGCAGCAGCTATCCGATCAGGTGCTGGAAGGCAAGGAAATAACCGACTATGAGACTGTTCGAATGCATAAGGACGGAAGTCAGCTCTTTGTGAGCCTAACGATTTCTCCGATCAAAAATGCGGCCGGGGAAACGATTGCTTTGGCGGGGATTTCCAGGGATATTACCGAGCGCAAGAAAACGGAGGAGCTGCTGCGCAAATCGGACCGGCTTTCGGTTGTCGGGCAGCTGGCCGCGGGATTGGCGCATGAGATTCGGAATCCGCTGACTTCTTTAAAAGGATTTTTGCAGCTGATGCACGAGAAGGGCCCGAACTATCAGCATTACTATGATATTATGTGCTCCGAGCTGAACAGGATAAATTTTATTGTTAGTGAATTTCTTATTATAGCCAAGCCGCAAGCGGTTCATTACGATATGTATTCCTTGAATCAAATTGTTCATACGGTCATTCAATTAATCGAACCGGAAGCAACAATGAATAATGTGCAAATTATGGTCAGCTTGTCGGATGATCCGATCATGCTTTACTGCTCTGAAGTGCAAATGAAGCAGTTGTTTATTAATTTGTTGAAAAATTGCATCGAGGCCATGCCTAATGGCGGCCAGGTGGAAGTAGCCGTTTATCTTCAAATGGATAAAATCAAAGTCCGTATTAACGATAATGGTTCAGGAATTCCGCAGGACCGGCTTGCTTTTCTGGGCGAACCCTTTTATACGACGAAGGAGAAGGGAACAGGCTTAGGCCTGATGATGTGTTTCAAAATTATTGAGGCGCACCAAGGAACGATCGACATTCAAAGTCAAATCGATGAAGGGACCACGGTCGATATTACGCTTCCTCTTCATTCCGGCAGTGATTTCGGTCAGGAAACGTCCTAACCTTCTGCCCACTCGCTTTAACTAATAGGATATTCATGGTAAGCTATACAAGGTGCTCTGCATAAACAAACAATGGAGATAGGAGTGTGCCCTATGAAACAGATTACATTAGGTAAAAGCGATCTAAAAGTGACTCCCATTACTTTCGGCTGTTGGGAGCTAGGCGGCGGTCCGTGGGAGTTTACAAGCGACGATAACAATATCAAGACCATTCAGGCGGCCTTCGATATGGGGATTACGACGTTCGATACGGCTGAAGGCTATGGCAACGGCCATTCCGAAGAAATCGTTGGCGCTGCTCTGGAAGGAAAACGGAATCAATGCATCATTTCGACCAAAGTCAGCAGGGCTAATCTCGCTGCAAAAGATGTGAGAACTTCCGCTGAGAACAGCTTGCGTAGATTGAAAACCGATTATATCGATATTTATTATATTCATTGGCCTTCGTTTGAAATCCCTGTGGGAGAGACGTTAGCAGAATTCAATAAGCTGAAAGAAGAAGGGCTGATCCGATCGATCGGCGTATCGAATTTCTCGCTGGAGCAGCTCAAAGAAGCGTTGAGTTTCGCACAAATCGATGTCATTCAGCCGGAGTACAGCTTGCTGCACCGCGGGATTGAAGCGGAAATCGTTCCATTTTGTCTGGAACATCAGATTTCGATCATGAGCTACAGCTCGATTGCCAAAGGAATATTAACCGGTGCCTTCCATTTGGGCGGAAAAAAGCTGGATGAAAACGATTTCAGAAGCACGCGCAGACTGTTTCTGCCCGACCATCTAGAAAAAGAAAAAGAGCTCATCATGTTGTTGAAGCAAATCGCCGATCAGCATGGAAAAGCGATATCGCAAATCGCCATCAGCTGGCTGCTGCATCAGGAAGCTTTGACCACGGCCATTGTCGGTTCCCAGAGCATTAAGCATATGCAGGAAAACATCGAAGCTGCCGATATCGTCTTGAGCCAGGATGAGCTGGACGCTCTGAATGCTGTGAGCCGTAAAGTTATCGCCAGTATCGACGCATAAGGGATGAGCTCTTTCTATCATGTATCCTTCAACTTGCAACCACTCTGTTTTACTAGCAAAAAAACTGTGGTATCCTAAAACAACAAAAGCCCTACCTCTCTCTTGTCCTTGCGGCTCCGATGACCGCGCCAGTGTGAATCAGTAAACCTACAACAAATTCATTAGGGTTATTGGGAATTTGAAAGTTTTTATAGGCGGAAAAACAACGAAAAACGGATGGGGAATTACGTTTCGAGGTTGCTTCGGAATGATACATTCTTTACATCATAACATCTCCATCAAGATAATGCAAGAAAATCTTTTTTTTAACACTGCATTATTGACGAAAGCGGTTTCTTCCGATAAGATACTTGTAGTGAATCACTTGGCGTGTTACCGATGATGCGGGCATGAGCCGGGAGAAGATTTCTGTTTGTTTAGAAATCTTTTCTTGGCTTTTTTTGTTATTTTTTGAGTATAGTATCCATATGGACAAAGTTAGGCGGTGATTCATCGGTGAAATCAGAGAATAACCATCGCATTGAAAGAGTGATCGGGAACAATGTGATTCTGGTCAAGGAGATGGGGACCGAGAGGGAGTATGTTTTGCTAGGGAAAGGGATCGGATTCGGCTGCAAAACGTCCGGGTTCATCGATGCCAAAGACCCTCGTATCGAAAAGCGGTTTCGGTTGGATGACCGTGACCAGCTGAGTCAATACCAATCGCTTCTGGAGGAGATTGACCCAGAGGTAATCCAAATATCCGAACAAATAATTGATAATATTCAGAAGCATTTTACGACGCCTGTTAACAATAAAGTGTACTTCGCGCTGCCAAGCCATATCCAGTTTGCAATCCACCGGTTAAAGAACGGGATGGATATCGTCAATCCGTTTCTATATGAGACGAAAGTATTTTTCCCCAAGGAATATGAAATTGCCAAAATAGCGGCGGAGCTGATCCGCGCCAAATTTCAAATCGACGTTCCGGAGGATGAAGTCGGATTTTTGACGTATCATGTCCATTCTGCTGTAACGAACGTTCCGGTAGGACAATTGGTCAAGTTTTCCAACGTCATTAACGAAATGGTCGAGATGATAGAGGCTGTCCGATCGATTCATATTCCGAAAGAGAGTATGGACTATGTGAGACTCGTCACGCACCTGAGATTTTCCTTGGAGCGCATCATGCAGAAGAAGCTCGTAAAAAATCCTTATGTAAAAGAAATGAAGAAAAAGCACAAGGAAGAGTACCAGTTGGCTCTTCAATTGACCGAAATTATGAAGCATCATTTGCAGACGGATATTCCGGACGACGAGACGGGCTTTCTGGTTATGCACTTATACCGGTTGTTTCAGGTTTATTCATCATGACGCGCTGAAGTCAGCAAGGAGGATCCCTATGCATTCACGACATGACCGTTCCAACACATCGAACCGGCAGCTGTTGTCCGTTCAATCTCCGCTATCGGGACGCTCGCTGCCTCTCGAGGAAGTTCCGGACAAAGCTTTTGCCAGAAAGCATATGGGAGAGGGTATGGCGATAGAACCTAGTGAAGGCAAGCTGGTAGCGCCTTTTGACGGGGTAGTGGTATACTTGATTGGATCCAAGCATGCCCTGATTATCCAGCATGAGACAGGGCTGCAGCTGTTAATTCATGTCGGTATCAATACGGTAGCGTTAAAAGGAGAAGGCTTCGCCGCTCATATTGGCGCAGGGGACAAGGTGAGGCTAGGCCAAACACTGATTACCTTCGATATTGCTCATATCCGGGATTCCGGTTACTCGGCCGTGACGCCCGTTGTCGTTGTCAATGATGATTTCGGCGGGCGGGTGGACGGTTCCTACAGAGAGGTTAAGGCAGGAGAATCCCAATTGATGACGATAGCCTTATAAAAGATCGGGTACCAGCCATACTGAAGGTATGAAACGGGTATTCCATTGAAGAAGGAGTTGGCGCCATTGCTCGCTTCGTTACAAAAAATAGGGAAGGCGCTGATGCTGCCGGTGGCGACTTTGCCTGCGGCGGCTTTGCTGCGCCGATTCGGTGCTATAGACTATGTGAACGACTTTCATTTGGGTGACCATGTCGGGGGATTTCTCAACCAATATGTCGCTCCTTTCCTGCTGGCAGGAGGTTCGGCTATCCTAGACTACCTCCCATTATTGTTCGCGGTTGGCATTACGATCGGATTGATCGGGGAGGCGACGGCATCGCTCTCGGCTGTAATTGCCTATCAAGTGTTAATAACCGTGCTGTCGAAGATGCCGGTTGCATTTCCGGAATTTATCGGTTCCGACGAGAAGCTGGACACAGGGGTTATAGGCGGAATTATTGCGGGCTTACTTGCCTCGTATTTGTACAAAAAATACCATACGATGAAGCTGCCGGAGTGGCTCGGATTTTTCGGAGGTAAACGGTTCGTTCCGATCATTACTTCATTCGCCATGGTCGTTGTCGCTATCGCTCTAGGCTTAATATGGGGCACCGTACAGCATGGACTGAATACGTTCGGGAGATGGTCTACGGAATTAGGGGCCGTCGGGGCTTTCATCTTCGGTACGGCGAACCGGCTGCTCGTTCCATTCGGGCTGCACCATGTTATCAACTCGATAGCCTGGTTTCAAATCGGCGATTATACTAATGCGTCGGGCCAGATTGTACACGGAGATTTGTACCGGTTTTTTAGCGGAGATAAAACGGCTGGCCAATTTATGACCGGATTTTTTCCTATTATGATGTTTGCCCTGCCTGCAGGGGCGCTAGCGATCATTCATTCGGCCAAGCCGGAAAAGCGAAAGATGATTACGTCTGTTTTCGTAGGAACGGCGTTAACTTCATTTTTGACCGGCATTACCGAGCCTCTTGAATTCGCTTTCATGTTCGCAGCTCCGGCGCTGTATGCTATTCATGCCATCCTGACCGGGCTATCCGGCGCTGTAACGGCTTATATGGGCATCAAGCTCGGCTTCGGATTTTCTGCAGGACTCATTGACTATTTGCTCAATTATCCACTGGCGACACGCCCGCTGCTCTTGATTCCTGTAGGCTTGGGCTTTAGTATTATTTATTATGTGCTGTTCCGCGTCTTAATCAGTAAACTCCAATTGAAAACGCCGGGAAGAGAAGACGAGCCCCAATCGGCAGCCGCTGCTTATATCTCGCCTATTCAGAGAATGCGCAACAAAGCCGAGCAGGTGCTGGCGGCGATCGGAGGCGCCGATAATGTAGGTGGCGTGGATGCTTGCATCACCAGACTCAGGCTTGTTGTCAAAGACGATAAGCTGGTGGATGACAAGGAGCTGAAGGAGCTGGGGGCATCGGGGATTATGAGGCTCGGGCACGGCGCGGTTCAAGTGATTTTTGGAACACAGTCGGATCAGTTAAAGGATGAAATCAAAAAGCTAATGCATGCAAGTGATTAAATTATCCCTAAAATTGGGTAAAATACCAAAGGTAGAAAAAGGAGGTGCCGTACTTATGAAATACAGAGTAGAGCGGGATACGATGGGGGAAATTCAAGTTCCGGCCGATAGGCTGTGGGGAGCGCAAACCCAGCGCAGCAGCGAAAACTTCAGAATCGGCTCGGAACGGATGCCGATGGAGGTCATCAGAGCCTTTGCCATATTAAAGAAATCAGCAGCCCAAGCCAATAAGGATCTGGGCAAGCTGGATCCGGATAAAGCAGCGGCTATCCAGGCGGCGGCCGATGAAATTTTGACGGGCCAATGGGACGATGAATTTCCATTGGTCGTATGGCAGACCGGAAGCGGCACGCAGTCTAATATGAATGTAAATGAAGTGATTGCGCACCGCGCCAATCAGCTTCTGGAAGGCAAAGGGATCGAGAAAAAAGTGCATCCGAACGACGACGTCAACCGTTCGCAAAGCTCTAACGACACGTTTCCTACGGCGCTTCATATCGCAGGCGTTCTCGCTGTCGAAAATCATTTGCTGCCGGCGCTTGCCAAGCTGAAAGGAACTATGCGCTCCAAAATGGAGCAGTTCGCCGACATCATCAAAATCGGCCGCACCCACCTGCAGGATGCGACTCCGTTGACATTGGGGCAGGAAATCAGCGGCTGGTGGGCTATGCTGGAAAAGACGGAGCAAATGATCACAGGCAGTGTAGATACGATGAAGGAGCTGGCGATCGGCGGCACGGCGGTTGGTACGGGCTTGAACGCCCACCCGCAATTCGGCGATAAGGTGGCCGAGGAGATCAGTAAGGAGACCGGCATAACGTTCGTCTCTGCAGCGAACAAGTTCCATGCATTGACAAGCCATGACCAGGTTGTGTTCGTACATGGGGCGTTGAAAGCATTGGCGGCCGATTTGATGAAAATCGCCAATGACGTTCGATGGCTCGCGAGCGGGCCGCGGTGCGGCATCGGGGAGCTGGTGATCCCTGAGAATGAGCCTGGCAGCTCCATTATGCCGGGCAAAGTGAATCCGACGCAGAGCGAGGCTATGACGATGGTTGCCTGCCAGGTCATGGGCAACGATGCGGTGATAGGCTTCGCGGCAAGCCAGGGCAATTTCGAGCTGAACGTATTCAAGCCGGTGCTGATCCATAACTTCCTGCAGTCATCACGGCTGCTTGCTGACGTTATGGTGTCGTTCAACGATCATTGCGCCGTAGGAATTGAGCCGAACCGGGAAGTGATTAACCGGTACCTGCAAGAGTCGTTAATGCTGGTCACCGCGTTAAATCCGCACATCGGGTATGAGAAGGCGGCTATCATCGCCAAGCTGGCTCACAAAGAGCATCTTACCTTGAAGGAAGCGGCGATTCAAAGCGGATTTTTGTCTGCGGAGCAGTTCGACCAATTCGTCCGTCCGGAGCATATGGTAAGCCCGCAAGAGTAATCAGAGCAGGAGATAAAGGCTGTGTCGTCCGATGGATATCGACGGCAGAGCCTTTTTTGTGCTATTCGGACCGCTCCGCGTGGGTCACAGTTAGAACATGGATTCTCATGCCATTCAGAGAATCTCGCCAAGATTCACGGTCTGAGTTTCAAATATTCATATGGATTCAAATAACACCATTGTCCCAAAAGGACCGAACCGTTATTCTAGTAGTGTATAATAATAGATGCCGGATGGATAGGGAAGGCAATTCATGGGGGATGAACACGATGCGCAAAATCGAAGCAGGAAGATGGAATATCTATTTGGCGGGAGACTCCACCGTTCAGACATATCAACAGGAATCCGCGCCGATGGCAGGCTGGGGACAATATATCGCCCGTTCCTTTAACGAGCAAGTCAGCTTTATCAACAAGGCGATAGGAGGCAGAAGCTCCAAATCGTTCGTTGCCGAAGGGCGATTGGCCGTCATTTTGGAAGACATCCGGGAGAATGATTATTTATGGATCCAGATGGGCCATAACGATTCGACCGTTAGCAAGCCGGAGCGGAACACGGAGCCTTTTACGGAATACAAGCATTATTTGAAACTGTATATCGATGGGGCGCGAGAGCGGAAAGCAACGCCCTTGCTTATCACGCCCGTAGCACGCCTGCATTACGAAGACGGCCGTTTCTTGAACGATTTTCCCGATTATTGCGATGCGATGAAGCAGGTGGCGGAGGAAGAGCGGGTCTTATTGCTGGATTTGATGTCCAGAAGCTTGCAGAGATGGGACGAGCTTGGCTACGATAAGACGAAGGAGCTGTTCATGATTTCGCATAATGGAACGGACTGCACGCATTTTACCGATAAAGGGGCTCAAGAAGTCGCTCTGCTGGTTGCGGAAGGAATCTGTGATCTGAACATCGATTTGTCCCGCTGCTTGTTGAAATAAAGTGGAAGCTGCGCCCCAGCTTTTCTGATACAATGATAGTAGTACATACGAAGCGTAAGGGGCTGCACAGGATGAATCAGGAAGAGCAATTTGATATTTTCGACGACCAAATGAACAAAATCGGGACCGCAGCCCGACGGGAAGTACATGCCCATGGATTATGGCATCAAACCTTCCAGTGCTGGATAGTAAGCGAGTTGTTTGGCGATAAGTGGCTGCTGTTTCAGATGCGGCATCCGGACAAGGATACGTTCCCAAGCCTACTGGATATTTCATGCGCAGGCCATTTGCTCGCAGGCGAGAAGGTGGAGGACGGCGTCAGGGAGCTCGAGGAGGAGCTTGGTCTGGCGGTTACCTTCGACAGTCTCATTCCATGCGGTCTGTATCGCGAAGAGCAGTTTATAGCCGCGGATAAAACGGACAGAGAGCTGTGCCATGTATTCGTCCTTCGGGAGGATAAGCCGCTTCACGAATACCGACTTCAGGAAGACGAAGTTACCGGCTTGTACCGTATTGCATTGAACGATGTCAATCGGCTCGCACGGGGAGAAGGGCAGCTCGTCATTCAAGCGGCTGGCGTAGAACCGGATAAGAATGGGGTATTACAGCCTGTAGAGCGAACGTTCACATATTCCGATTTCGTTCCACATGGGGCAGCATATTATGAGCTCGTGCTGCGAGGCGTTGAGAAGCTGGAAGGCTAATGGAAATAAAAAAGAAAAAGCTTTGAGCGAAAGAAGACAGTGTCTTTCGTTCGAAGCTTTTTTTTGGCTGTCAGCCGCATGGATCGGCTTAAACTGTACGGTTGACATGATCACGGACCATGTCCTCGGTGACGTAAGGTCTTGTCGGAGAAATGCCGTGCTTGGCATGCTCGTTGATGCTGGCGGTAATCCGGTTGATCACCTCAACGGTGAAGGGCTGTCCGGATTTGCATTGGGCAATCGCTTGATCTATGGCTGCTTCACGTTGTTCGTCCAGCAGCTGGAATTGCTCCAGATGAGAATGCATTTTACGGGTATGTGCGGTTATGGCTTCATGTACGCTCATGGGTCGGGCTCCTTTATCCTCGTTCATTCGTTCAGACTATAGTCGATGGTAGATATCATACTACGTATAGTGCGGTCAAGCAAGAGTTACGAGTTCAAGCCTCTGCTAGCGTGTTCAGACGAAGTCATGCTTCCGGACCGGGGACAGGCGATAAGCAACGGAGTCCGCGGATTTATAGAAAACCGGGCTTGAGCCCAACCCATCTGCATAGGCTAAACATAGGATAGGTATAAGCACACTGTCTTTCTATTTATCTGAAAATTCAATTTATTTATCGATCTCAAAAGCCAAGTGTTCCTGAAATACGGTTACCGGAGTCCGGCTCCGGCAATCCGGAAGCGAGGTGCAGCCTTGTCCATGAGAAGAAGTCAAGAAATTATTCGCAAGACAGACAAATATGGAGCGCACAACTATCATCCTCTGCCGATAGTAATCTCGCAGGCGGAAGGAGTTTGGGTTTGGGATGTGTCGGGCAAACGGTATATGGATATGCTTAGCGGCTATTCCGCCTTGAATCAAGGACACCGCCATCCCAAAATCGTGCGCGCTTTAAAACAACAAGCCGATAAGGTGACTTTAACGTCCCGGGCCTTTTATAACGATCGAATGGGGGATTTGCTGGAGCTTCTATCGTGCTTGACCGGAAAAGATTGCTTTCTGCCTATGAACACCGGTGCGGAAGCGGTGGAAACTTCTATCAAGCTCGCACGACGGTGGGCGTATGAGGTGAAGGGGATTCCGGACCATCAGGCAGAGATTATCGTATGCGAGGGAAACTTTCACGGGAGAACCGTAACGGCTACGTCTATGTCCAGCTCGTCGGAGTATCGTCATCATTTCGGTCCGTTTACTCCCGGGTTCACGGTAATCCCATTCGGCGATATCGAGGCGTTGAAGCGGGCGATCCAACCGAATACGGCGGCTTTCCTGCTCGAACCGATTCAAGGGGAAGCGGGAATCCGAATCCCGCATGACGGGTATTTGAAGGAGGCGTCGGACCTGTGCAGGCAGCATCAGGTGCTCCTTGTCGCCGATGAAATCCAAACCGGGCTCGGCCGTACCGGTCAATGGTTTGCCTGCGATTGGGAGTCCGTTGTCCCCGATGTGTATATTCTAGGCAAAGCATTGGGCGGAGGTATACTCCCCGTATCCGGCATCGCGGCCAATAAGGAGCTGATGCAGCTGTTCGATCCCGGTTCCCACGGCTCCACGTTTGGCGGCAACCCTCTTGCCTGTGCCGTGGCCATTGCGTCGCTTAAGGTGCTCGAGGAGGAAAAGATGATCGAACGTTCGCGCGAGATGGGGGCTTACGTTCTGAATAAGCTGCAAGCCGAGCTGCAGAGTCCACTGGTAGTGGACATACGAGGCAAAGGGCTCTTCATCGGCATCGAGCTTGCGGAGGACGCCAGACCGTATTGCGAGCGGTTGATGAATCTCGGCTTGCTTACGAAAGAGACACACTCGACCACCCTACGGCTGGCGCCTCCGCTTATTCTCACCCAAGACCAAGCGGATTGGGCGATAGGTAAAATCAAGGCAGTTCTGCAGTAAGCAAATGAAAAGGAGTGAGCCGTATGAAACCTTACTCTCCTGAACCGTTAACGGATTTTTCCAACCCTGTGGAGGCCGCAAGGCTGGATGAAGCGCTGCGAAGCGTCGAGGCGCAGCTTGGCCGTCATTATCCGCTTCGAATCGGCTCCGCCATATTGCATAGGGAAGCAACGATTACTTCATATAATCCGTCGAATAAAGAGGAGATCATCGGCAAAGTGTCCAAAGCCGACCGCAGCTTGGCTGACAAGGCGATCCGCAGCGCTGCCGGAGCCTATAAGACTTGGTCTCGGGTGCCGGCGGAACAGCGTTCGGAGTATTTGCTCAAGGCCGCTGCATCGCTGAGAAAGCGCAAGCACGAATTCAATGCGTGGTTAATGCTCGAAGCCGGCAAAAGCCGGGTGGAGGCGGATGCGGACACGGCGGAAGCCATCGATTTTCTGGAATATTATGCTCGCCAAATGATAGAGCTTGCGGGAAGAGGACGCAAGGAGCTTGTATCCATTCCGCAGGAGCACAATGAGCTGCATTATATCCCGTTGGGGGTAGGAGTTATTATCCCGCCATGGAATTTCCCGCTTGCGATCATGGCAGGAATGACTATGGCTGCAGTCGTCGCCGGCAATACGGTCGTGCTGAAGCCGTCCAGCCAAACGCCGGTGATTGCAGCCAAATTTGTTGAGCTTGCAGCCGATAGCGGCTTGCCGCCCGGGGTAATCAATCTTGTTCCGGGGAGCGGGAGCGAAATCGGGGACTATTTGGTCGATCATCCACAGACGAGATTCGTTTCGTTCACCGGCTCCCGTGAGGTAGGAATTCGTATCTACGAGCGTTCCGCCAAAGTAGCGCCCGGGCAAATATGGCTGAAGCGATTCGTCGGTGAAATGGGCGGCAAGGACTGTATCCTGGTCGATCAGGATGCGGATCTGGAGGAGGCGGCGAGAGGAATCGTTGCATCCGCCTTCGGCTATTCGGGGCAAAAATGCTCCGCCTGCTCAAGAGCCATCATCCATCAGGATGTGTATGATCAAGTCCTGAGCCGGTGCGTAGAGCTTACTAACGAGCTGAAGGTGGGGGACGTCCGGGATGCGAGCTGCTATACCGGTCCGGTCATCGATCAAGCATCGTTTGATAAAATCATGGAATACATCGAGATCGGCCGCCAGGAAGGTCGTATTGTCGCTGGGGGCCGCGCTCTGACCTTGCCGGGCTATTTTATTGAGCCGACGATTATAGCGGACGCCGCTCCGGATTCACGGATCATGCAGGAGGAAATATTCGGGCCTGTCGTGGCCTTTACCGCTTGCTCCGATCTCGAACAAGGGCTTGCCATCGCCAATATGACGGATTACGGCTTGACCGGCTCGTTTTATTCGAATAATAGAGAGCATATAGCCAGGGTTAAGTCTGAATTTCATGCTGGCAATTTGTACATTAACCGCAAATGTACCGGGGCGATCGTCGGGGTGCATCCGTTCGGAGGCTTCAACATGTCGGGTACCGACTCCAAGGCGGGGGGGCCGGATTATTTATTCTTATTTACGCAACCCAAGCTGATTTCGGAGCTTCTCTGATACGTTGTCTAAGGAGGCCGGTATCATGAGGATGAACGCGCTGTTTCGGCGTGCCGTGCTCCGTTTGTCGGAGCGGAAGCTGATCGAATCTTTATTTCGGAAGCATGGAATGCGAATAGGGGTAAGCCGATTCGTTGCTGCGGAAACATTGGTGGATGTGCTGGGAAAAATCAAGGAGATGAACGGCCAAGGACTGGCCGTCACTTTAGATTATCTCGGAGAAAGCGTGCTGGATCCGGCTTTGGCCGAGGAAGCCGCCTTACAAATTATCGCCATGCTTCGCACGATACATGACAACGGGCTGCAAGCGAATGTCTCCGTCAAGCTTACCCAATTGGGATGCCGGATCGATCCTGCCGTAAGTATGAAGCATATGGAGCGTATTGTTGGAGCAGCTAAGTATTACCGGAATTTCGTCCGTATCGATATGGAGGATTCCACGTTAACCGATGAAACGCTGCGGATGACTCATGCACTGGTAAGCCGGTTTGGGAAGCAGCACGTCGGTACGGTGATCCAGGCTTATTTGTATAGGTCTCCTTCTGATCTGGCCGATATGGGGAAGCTTGACGCCAATGTAAGGATCGTGAAAGGAGCCTACAAGGAGGGGGCCACTATCGCCTATCCTCATAAAAAAGAGGTGGACCGCCAATATGTCGCCCTTGTGAAAAGCCACATGACCGACGGCCATTATACGGCTATCGCTACGCATGATCCGCGGATAATTGAAGAGCTGAAGGCTTTTGCCGACAGACGGAGCTTCTCCAAGGACAGCTTCGAGTTTCAGATGCTGTACGGCATTTCTTCCAAGCTGCAGCTGGAACTGGTCAAGCAAGGCTATCGCGTCCGTGTGTACACCCCTTTCGGCCGCCAGTGGTACCCGTACTTTACTAGACGCATAGCGGAAAGACCGGCCAATTTACTATTCGTATTAAAAGGCATGCTGCGCAGGTGATTGATCACGGATCCTCCTCATCTAGACCGGCAAAAGCAAAGGAGAGTGGATACTGTGATAAAATCAATCCATAGGCCAATCGACGTGATTGGCGTTCCGTTGGATCTTGGGGCAGGCTGCAAAGGATGCCGGATGGGGCCGGATGCCGTCCGCTGCGCTGAGCTGACAGCCCGATTACGGCAGGCAGGGTATGAAGTCAAAGATCTGGGAAATGCGCCGGCGGACGGAGTCGATATGGATACGAGCGCCATAGACAGCGAGAAAGCAAAGCATCTGCTCGATATCGTCCGAATCAATCGGCGCTTAAACCGGATGGTTGCTGCTTCCGCAGCCAACGGACGCTTTCCGCTTGCGATTGGGGGAGACCACAGCTTGGCTGTGGGAACGATCGCCGGGTCCGCGCGGCATCGGCGCATCGGAGTCATTTGGTTCGATGCCCACGGGGATTTGAATACTATTCAAACGACTCCCTCGGGCAATGTCCACGGAATGTCGCTTGCAGCAGCACTCGGGTACGGGCATCCTTCCCTTACGCGCCTGGGAGGCCGCCAGCCCAAAATACGTCCGGAGCATGTCGCACTCATCGGGACCCGATCGTTGGATGCTGGAGAAGAGGATTTGATCCGGCGGTTGGGCATCCGGTACTTTTCCTCCCGAGACGTGAATCGGCTCGGCATTGAAGAAGTCGTTCGGTGTGCATTGGAGCTTGCTTCCAATGGAACGGAAGGCGTCCATCTCAGTCTGGATATGGACGGTCTGGACCCTTCCGATGCTCCGGGCGTGGGAACGCCGGTGTCGGGCGGTATCCGGCTTCAGGACGCCAAGCAAGCGATGGCGGTGCTGGGTGAATCGGGGACGGTTGTCAGCGCGGATATCGTAGAAGTAAATCCGGCGCTGGATCTTCGCAGCCGAACGGCGACAGCCGCTGTCGAGCTGATTTGCGCTTTGTTCGGACAGAAGTAAGGGCTTAAGCCGTAGAGGAAGATGAGTTACAAGAAATTGATATCATTCCAAACCGCGACGTAAATCGCGGCTTTTTTATGGAGTCAAGCTATTCTTCTGCTTGACAAACGGATCATATTGGCATATATTAATGTCAGTAACCACTGACAGACATTTGCTTCAACATTTGCTGCAAGAGAGGTAATTGTAAATGGACATCAGCAAGTTGGGGAGTAGTGACAGGCTGTTAATAGCTGCGATCAATCTGATCTCGGAGCATGGATACAATGGCGTCACCACACAGGAGATTGCCGCAGAAGCGGGATTAAGTGAAAAGACGTTGTTCCGCCACTTCGGCAGCAAGCAAAAGCTTTTGGAAGCCGCATTGGACAGATTTCACTATGCTGCAGAAATGAAGAAGCTTTTCGAGGAAAAGATCGTGTGGGAGCTTGAGGAGGATCTGCTGACTGTATGCAGGACATATCACGAGATCATGAACCGAAACCGGAAGCTGATTCAGATCGGCGATAAGGATGAGTCCCACTTGCCCGGATTCAAGGAACGGACTCAACAACACCCGCTGCAGCTACTGGAGTTTCTGACCGATTACTTCATTGCCATGGGTGAGAAGGGGAAGATCATTCGTACAAATCCGAGGCTGCAGGCATATACTTTCATGATGTCGCAATTCGGAGCGTTCATCAACGATTTAAACGCAGGTAAGAACTATCCGGGTATCACGCTGGAACCGTTCATGCAAGAGAGTGTCAAGATCTTCGCTAGGGCTTTAACCCCCTAGCTATTTTTAAACTCATAATGACAGTAAGTACTGACAGTCGGTGGGTTTGAGCAAAATTTAAGGAGGATGCTAGATATGACAATTGAAAAAAATAGGTATGAAGCTGCAGTGATCGGCGGTGGTCTTGCAGGGCTGACGGCAGCTGTTATTTTGGCGAGGGCTGGAAAATCCGTTGTCGTCTTGGAGAAAGAAAACCAGCTCGGCGGACTCGCCCAAACGACGAAAATGAACGGTGCGCTATTCAACCTAGGTCCTCATGCTATGTATGAGGGGGGAGCGGCGCTGCGTATTTTGAGCGAGCTCGGCTGTCTTCCGAAGGGTGGATACGCATCTAAGAGCGGTATGAGCGGGATTATAAACGGAAGCGTATTGGAAGTTCCCGCCGGTTTATCCCTTGAGGAAAATGCGGAATGGAGCAGCCTAATGAGCGGATTAGGCCAAATCGATACAGAGTCCGTACAATCGATCAGCCTTCAGGATTGGGCTGTAAACCATATTCGTCACGAGCGGGTACGACTGCTCTTTCACGTAATGTGCCGGCAATGGTCCTATTGCGATGACATGAGCGTATTAAGTGCAGGCTTTGCAATCAAGCAAGGCCAGCTTGCCGGTCGCGGTGTTCACTATGTGGAGGGGGGCTGGCAGATCGTTATCAATGATCTGCGCGATGCTGCTAAGAAAGCCGGCGCGACTATAGTTACCGGCTATATGGCCGAGCAAATAATGCTAAAGAACGGTAGCGTAAATGCCCTGAAACTATCGGATGGGACAGTAATCAAGGTATCCTCCATTATCGCAGCAGTAGGACCGCACGAAGTATATCGTCTGGTTCCAGATGCGGAAGCAATGTCGATAAGCAGATGGCGAGCAGAATCACGTCCATTATATGCTGCATGCTTGGACGTAGCGTTGAGGAATATGCCGTATCCTGAGCGAGTGTTCGCACTCGGGCTAGATAAGCCTCTCTATTACTCCAAGCATTCAGGTGCCGTTAAACTGAGCGACAACGGTGCTCACGTGCTGCATGTGATGAAGTACAACGATAATGAATATGCAAGTAATCCGAAATCAGACGAGAAGGAGCTGATTGATTTCCTGGAGCTTCTGGAGCCAGGCTGGGATAAGGAAGTGGTTTCCATACGCTTCTCCCCTAATGTCCTCGTCGCTCACGATTCACGTACGATACACCATCATGGAGCGGGTCCGGCACCCAACCCTGCAGTTCTGGAGGTTCCAGGTTTGTTTGTCGCCGGTGACTGGGTCGGATCGGAAGGACGGCTTGCTGATGCGGCGATGGCAAGCAGCAAGTTGGCTGCAGAGGAAGTTCTGCGCCATGCTTAAATCAGCTCAGGCCGTATGAGAGGGAGCAGCAACGGTATCTTCCAAAATAACCGGCATTCTCTTGTTACTTTTGGCATGTGTCATATTTGCTGGATACAGTGTGCTCACCCGTTCCGTCTCAAAACATTTTAGCCCAGCGGAAATCAGTTATTTCATGAATGGGATCGGGTTAGCCGCTAATATGGTAGGATCACTCTACATCCGCACGTCGAACGGGACGCAGAATTGAAGCATCGAAAATGAGCATGTTTATCAATTTGTTGATCGTTGCCTCGATTGCTGCATGCGCAGGGGTTCTCTGGTAACATCTTTTTGGTTCGGCGTTAATGAAAAATAAAGTAACACCCCTATAACAAAGAGGTACGTCCCCCATAATTCATTTGAACATATTGGTATAATTAAAGTCGTGTAAGCGGTTACTACACAAAAGTGGAGGAAAGTCAGCCAACCGGAAGCATTGTGTTCGAGCACAATACTGCCGGCTTCGTTCATCATGGGATTCTTGCAAAAAACTTTATGAATGTAAAGGAGGATGTAGTAATGATTAAACGAAACAAGGCACGAATGAAAAAGGTATGCGCAATGTCCGTTCTCTTAACGGCTTCATTATCGTTGTTCTGGTCGAGTGGCGGCAATGTCCATGCTGAGGCAGCTGCAAGCAATATGGTTGCCTTTCCTGGTGCAGAAGGTGGGGGTAAATTCGCAACAGGCGGACGCGGGGGCGATGTAGTTTACGTTACTAACCTTAACGATAGCGGTCCAGGCTCATTTAGAGATGCAGTTGGCACATCTAATAGAATCGTTGTTTTTAAGGTAGGAGGAACCATTGAATTAAAAAGCGATGTAGTAGTCAAATCAAACGTGACGGTAGCAGGACAGACAGCACCCGGCGGAGCAGGAATCACTTTGAAAAACTATAAAATCGGTCTTGGCGGTGATAATATTATTCTTCGCTTTATCAGCTCAAGGCCTGGTGAAAGAGGAGTTGCGAGCGATTATGATGCATTTGGAGGTTCAAACGGTAGTAACTCTATTGTAGACCATGTTTCAATTGGTTGGGCAAACGACGAACAATGGGGTCTTTATTCCAAAAATGATAACTACACGGTACAGTATTCCATCATCGGTCCATCCAATTCATTTTCATACCATTCTAAAGGGATTCACGGGTTTGGGGTTATGCTAGGCCGGGCTAATGCTTCGTGGCATCATAATCTAATCGTTCACAATGTATCCCGAAACTTTAGAGGAAAAGTGGTAGGAACCAATCCGATCGATTTTACCAATAACGTTATCTACAATTGGGGATATCAAACGGCATATGGTACTCTTGGACATGTAAACTACGTAAATAATACGTTAAAAATGGGGGCTTCAACCAAAGGCGGCTTTAATTATTTAAGTGTTGGCGATAGCGGAACAAGTCCTGAAAACTATTCTATTTATCTAAAGGGAAATCGTTTTCTTAATAGGGACAATACCGATTACAGCACGTTTACCTCCGATAACTGGACAGGGATGAAATACGGCTCCGGAAAGACGGAAGAAAATACCCGTTCTGATGTGCCATTTGAAATGACTGTAAACGGTGTCAATGTTTCTACAGCTGTCTATGCGGAGAGCTCGGAGGGTTCCTACAACCATGTGCTGCATTATGCTGGTGCAGCGGTTAGTGCGAACCAAAGGACGGATATTGACAAGCAGGTAGTTCATGAAACGAGGACGGGACAAGGTTCGCTTACAGGTGCAAGACCTTATTCGGATGCTTCGGATGAACAAAAAGCAGAACTTGATAAATATAGTATTGAGACTGGCGTTCAGTATAAGTATCCTGAAGCCGTGTTGACCGGCGCACCAACGGATACGGATGGAGACGGTATGCCTGATGATTGGGAGAGGGCTAGAGGGCTTAATCCAAACAGTGCCTATGCATCCGACGGTACCCTGGAATCAAGGGGAGATTACTTGGGTGAGGGCTATACAAATATAGAATATTATATCAATGATCTAACCGTTCATGCATTCCCATCCAACACCGTGAAGCTTTCTCCCAAAAAAGGAAAGTAACAAGCAGGATAAAGGCGCAATCTTGGCGAAAAAGCTGAGATTACGCCTTTTTATTTATAGAGAAAAGTTGACAATGGGATGTTGATGCCGCATCGCCGACAATCATGCCCGCAGAGTCTTCATGTCAAGCCGCGGCATCGCAGTTTAATGGAACGAATTTGGACTCAAACGCTCTTTAACCAAATAAATAAATGAGGAATTGCCAATTTGTCTTGCTCGTTGAAGGATTTGCAAAAGAGTTTTATAATCCTCATTGACTGTATTTTCTGTTGGAGTACTCGATGTTAGCTGGAATTGCTCTTTAAGCTGGCTGATTTCATCACCTTTATCTCGCAGTGGTTCCTTTAAACGAGTAATTTGCGTTATCATGTTGTAAGGAGGGAGGATATTGCCAAGGAAGCGAAAAAAGAAATCGATCTTGCAGGGGATACGAGAGACTATTCATTCTTTAACGAAACCCAAACGTACTAGGAAAAAGGTAAAACGGAGAAAAGCTCCTACAATAAAACAGGTTACTGGAAGTACACAGGATCCCCAAGAGAACTTAGAACAGAAGCTAACTAAAAAAATGTCTGATGAACTACAAAGAATGAAGCAACAAATGCAAGAAGAGCTGCTGGAAAAACTCTCGCAACAGAACATAAAAGAAAATCGTGCTGCTGATAATGTCGGCAAGGGAATTAAGAAGGAGCCTGCTGGTAAAAAAAACCACTCCGCCATCTCCGATAAAAGAGAATACAAACCGCAGTCGGATTGCTCTTTTCTCAAAACATTGATTTTAACAGACAGTAGGGACGCTGAAGTCGTTGTAGGGTATGAGGTCCTGGATAATACCAGTCAGGAAGTTTGGGGAATCGGCATTCATGAAGGTGCAAGGCTAGGAAGATCAAAACGAATTCTGAACACAAAAGTAAGAAGCCGTACAGTTGATTCTGAACGACAATATTATCTAGCCAATGAGCAAGATGATACTTTGTATTTCTCGGAGAACTATAAAAAAACAGCATTGTTGAATGGGAAAATAAACGTTGATACGTATACAAGCGGGCTTATTGATGCTATTAATCAGGCACATAAGGCAGGCTATAGGAGCAACAGTAAACTGCCGAAACTGTGAGGGATGTAACAACATACAGACCCATCATTCTTGCTAGGGGGTAGGTCATGGAAAAGTACGATCAGCATTTTTCTGAGGAATCATTTTGGGAGAAGTTAAAGAAACATGCAGCAAAAGCAGGGAAAAAGGTTGTCTATACCGCTTTATTAGCCTACTATGCACTAGAAAATCCAGCAACACCACTTAAAGCGAAGATTACCATTTACTCTGCACTAGGTTATCTCATTTTACCGGTTGATTTGGTTCCTGATTTTATTCCTGTTGCCGGATTTGGTGATGATTTAGCGGCATTGTTGCTTGCAATCGGACAAGTCGCCTCTTACATTAACAAGGATGTACGTGCAAAGGCTCTGAAAAAAATGGAGGACTGGTTCGGTACAATTAGCGCCGATGATAATGATATTGCAGATGTTGAGAATGAGGTACTTGAAGTGAAAAAAGGTATTAACGAAGCAGCGGCAAGTAAAGAGTAGAATATATATCGCTATTGATGAGGGATGTGCTTAAGAACTATGGCCTCCCTCATTCTCATTATCCATGACTGAAGAGAATCTGCGAAAAAATAAAGAGGGACAGCTAAAAAGATGCTTCTAACATTAAAAGACCTCTGACCATTTATGGTTTGGAACGCCGCTTACTTACGCGGTGTTTTTTTTATTTTAGGAGTTCAATGACGGAAGGGGACACCCGGGGGAAATTTCGTGTTCAATTGGCATTAAAAAAAGATTGAACTTTTCCATTTTCATGATATTATAAATATTCTCTGGAAAAATAACCCTGGGAAGAGGTGAAGCGAATATTAATAGCCTCCTGCAAAATCTCAAAGAGACGGCCTCCTTCTTGGCGGCAGCCGATCCGAAGCCGGTCAAAGTCAAGCCCATAGCCGACGTAGTTAATCTGCTGTTAATGCCTGCTCAATTGATTTTGATGAAAGGCCTCATTGACCGGATTCAGCTGTGGAGCGGAGGGGCTGTAGTCCAAGACTTGGTGATGACCGCCTGCTTCCTGGCAGCCGTCATGATAGTGCAAGCGGTAATTGGCCGCGCGTCTCTGTTATCGTATAACCGGTTGATGGAAATCGGAGCATACGAGGTGGAGCACGCCATTCTAGTCAAAAGCTCAAAATTAAGCTTAGCGAGGCTGGAATCTCCGTCGCTGAAAGAGCTTCGTACCCGCGCTTTGAACGTGGCTCCCGATCAGCTTTTTTTAAACGGAATCGGCTTTCTGCTACAAGCTCCTCAAATGATCCTCCTGCTTACTATTCTTTGCTGGTATGGACAATGGCTGGTTGTCATGATGTTCATCATCCTTCTTCCTATTCAATTCATTCTACGGAATAACACTTCACAAGCGGTTGAAAAACTGAATCGGCAGCAAACTCCCCAAAGGACTGCAGCAGAGTATATATCCCGAATTTTGACCTCGCGACGGTCTGCCAAAGAAATCCGGCTGTTCGGTCTGGCGGAGGAGCTGCAATCCAGATGGATGCGCTTGCATCAAGCAACGGGCTTGCAATGGATTGCACATAAGAAGAAGGAACAGCTGATGCTGGCGCCTTCCGAGCTTGTGGTCAGCCTCGTGAGCGGCTTGCTGGCGGCAATCGTTCTCGTCATATCTGCGGCAAAAGGACAGTCCGCCGGTGAGATTGCTGTTTTGCTGCAAATTGCAATCATGCTGGGAGGCATGTGGCCGGGCCTATTGGACCAATATGCGGTGTTTAAGCAGCAGACGATACGCTGGGGAGAGCTGCGGCAATTTGTCCAGCTGGACGAAGATCCTGTTTATACCGGAAAGCATGCTTGGGAGCGAGTCCCTCTTTCTAAGGAAGGCTCAACGTTACATATGGATAAGCTGCCGAAATCAGTGCTTGTCAGACAGTTATCGTTCACCTATGAAGGCAGCCGGCAGAAGAGCATTCATAACGTTCATTTTCATATTGAAGCGGGAGAAAAAGTTGCCATCGTAGGTGAGAATGGCGCAGGCAAATCGACCTTGGTCAAGCTGCTGACAGGGTTGTACACACCTGATTCAGGAACGGTGGACTGGTATTCGAGAGCGGGAACGAAGCTGTCCGCAGCGGAGGCTGCCGAACGTTTCACTGCGGTGATGCAGGATTTCACGAAAATGAGCTTGACGGTAAGGGAGCAGGTGGCTCTAGGAAGCATCCGGCGGCTTAATGACGACGAGAAGCTATTAGGGGCACTGGCGCAGGCAAACGCCTCCCAGTGGGAGCTGGACGAGAACATAGGACCGGAGTTCGGAGGCATAGAACTGTCTGGAGGGCAATGGCAGCGGTTGGCTGCTGCGAGAGCTTACATCAGGGAAGGCAGCGTTCTGTTCTTCGATGAGCCGACCTCCGCCTTGGATCCTCAAGCCGAGAGAGCGGCGATGGAAGATTTCTTCCGCATTGCGGGTGAGCGGACGGCGTTTCTTGTCACTCATCGATTGGGCGCAGCCTGGTTGGCTGATCGTATCCTCGTATTGCGGCAAGGGGAGCTTATCGAGCAAGGAACACACGATCAATTGATGGCAAAATGCGGTGAATACGAACGATTGTACCGGATGCAAGCATCGTGGTATGTATAAGCTCAACGAGGAAGAAAGGGAGGCATCATTTGTGGGGTCCAAGCCCGAACATGCATTGCATGGAATAATTGCATTATTGTACCGGATTGGTAGACAGATGCCGGTCATCACGCTTCTATGGCTTGCCATCCCGATATGCTCTGGCCTGCTAGTGCTTCCGCTTCTGACATCCCAGAAGCATATGATTGACTCCGTTGTGGTTAAAGTAACCGGCGGAAATGGCCTGCCGGATATAAGATCGCTTTGGCTGCCTCTATCGTTGTTCCTCGGAACGATGCTGCTTCAGGCAGCAGCAGCCTCTCTGCGGAAGGTGACCGACGAGGTGCTCCAGCATCGGGCTGCAGGCTTAATTCAACATGAAATTCATATGGCAGCAGCCTCCGTTTCACTAGCAAATTTCGAACAAGCCGCATTCCATGATCGTCTTCACCGGGCACAATCGGCTGCCGGGCAGGATCTGATCGGAATGCTCCGCAACGGGGTCGATGCCATACAGCGGCTGTCTTCGTTCGCCGGTATGGTCATTCTGGTAGCTCAAGCGCACTGGATCCTATCCGTAATCCTGTTTGCGATCAACGGCACGGCATTTTATTACCGGATGAAAATTGAGCTGGCCGTAAGGCGACAGGATAAGCAGCTGACGACGGACGGCCGGAGATCGGATTATTGGTTCCAACAGCTTACCGATGCAGGAACATCGAAGGAGTTGAAGCTGTTCGGATCGGCACCTTACTTGATAGAGCAGTGGAGCCGCAGAACGCTGGAGCAGAGGCGTCGAAGGTTTGCCATGAGACGTGAAGAAAACAAGCTGGGGACATGGATCACACTTCTGCATATCGCCGGAGCTTTCGGCTGTCTTGCTGCTATGATGCAGTTTATGCAGCAAGGACAGATGACGGCGGGGCTCATCGTCATTGTGTTTCAGGCGGTATTCCAGTCCCAGGGGGTCATGCTTAGCTTGTCTTGGCCCGTAAGCAAGCTAATTATGCAGAGCGGGAAGGCGAAGGATCTGGTTGAATTTCTGAACGATCAAGCGCCGATAATGAGACCGGAGCGCTCTGCGAACTATGAAGCTATACCAGGTGATCTCAAGGAGATTAGGTTCGATAACGTTACTTTCGGCTATCCGAATCGTGAACATGTCGTACTAGACGAGGTGACGGTTTCTATACGTGCTGGTGAAGCTATCGCACTCGTCGGCGATAATGGTTCCGGCAAAACGACGTTCCTCAAGCTTTTGCTCGGATTTTACGAGCCTAGTCATGGAAGCGTCAGCTGGAACGGTGTCCATCTGTCCTCAATGGACGGACAGCTCGGTGAAATATGGCAGCGGACGAGCAGCGTGTTTCAGGATCATGAGCGATACCCGTTCACCTTGCGCGACAATGTAGCGCTGGGTGATCTTACTCGAAGGCTCGATGACGAGGAAATCCTGCGGCTGCTTAAGGCTTGCGGTTTGGAGGATCTGATCCATAAGTCGGACCGCGGGCTGGACACCCCGCTCGGGCAGGTTGTGGAAGGCGGGCGGGAGCTCTCCGGCGGTCAGTGGCAGCGTCTCGCCATCGCACGAGCGATGTATAGACAGAGCGAGCTGGTTGTGCTCGACGAGCCGACGGCGGCGATTGACCCGGCCAGCGAGATCGAGATCTTTGAGCAGTTCCACCGGCTGCGTCAAGGCAAAACGGCGATATTCGTATCGCATCGACTGGGTTGGGCGCGATTTGCCGACCGGATTCTGGTGCTTGATCAGGGACGGTTAATCGAGGACGGCAATCACAAGCAATTGCTTGCCAAGGGAGGCAAATATGCGTCATTGTTTCATGATCAAGCCCAGTGGTATCAAGAGAGCCGCAGTATATAGGAACAATCGCTTCATGACGAGCGTCAGAATTGTATTCAATCCATTAGGAGGCGGATTCGTATGTTTTTTGTCAATGCGAGGGCTTTTATCGAAAGAGATGGGAAAGGGGGAGGCACGGAAATCGTCATCCAAAAGCGAGTTAAACCGGGGGAGCCGGTACGCTGGGAGCTTCCGGGCGGCCGGATTGAGCCGTTCGAATCGCTGACGGCCGCATTACGCCGGGAAGTTATGGAAGAAACCGGCCTGACGGTCGTTACTATTGAAGGGGAGGAGACTCGCGTTGATACCGTCGGGATAAATCCAGAGTTCGAAGTGGAATGTATTCGGCCCTTTGCCGCTTATCAAACCATTCATGGATCGATTGATTCGGTCGGATATTATTTCCGCTGCGAAGCGGAGGGGGAACTGGTGGAGCATGGAGACGGGGCGGCCAACGCTCGGTGGATCGGGACCTCGGAGCTGCAATCCATGTTCCAAGAGGATCCGCTGCAATTTTCAGGTGTGGACCGGGCCGGCATCTTGTATTATTTGAAATGGCTCGAGCAAGAGAAACCTGCTGACGGCAGATCTTGACCCTGTATATAAATTGGATCGTGGCCGCCATTGCCGGAGCTAATTTCGGTCAGAGGATTCAGGAGTCGCGCTGCAGCGCGGCTTTTTCTTTTTGTTCGGAACGTGCTTGTTAAATATTATTTGATCAAATGGAGAACATAGTTATTATTGGCGCGAACTGGAGGGGAACATCGATGAACAATTTTCGCAATCCGTTTCGCAATAGGCGCTACAAAGCACATGTTAGCATTTTAGGGACAACACAGCTTCATAAAAGAAATCCGTTTACCATAGCTGCATGGTCTTTAGCATTTCCTGGATTCGGGCATTTGCTTCTGAATAAGTATCTCCGAGGCTATGCGTTAGTTTTATGGGAAGTGTTCATTAACCAGAAGATCCATTTGAATCTAGCCATGGTGTATTCCTTTAACGGTCGTATTCAAGCGGCAATAGATGTGCTGGATCCTAAATATGTCTCTTTATATATACCTGTTTATTGTTTTGCGATATGGGACAGCTACCGAACGGCAGTGGACATGAATAAAGTATATCTATTGGCCGATAGGGAGAATGGTCCGATAAATCAATTCAGTGTCGGTGCTCTAGAGATCAATTATCTCGATAAACGTAAACCGTGGGTTGCTATGGTATGGTCTATGGCTGTCCCAAGCATGGGGCAATTGTATCTTCATCGAATCATTTTAGCAAGCTTCATGCTGGTGAGCACGATAGTCATCGTTTCTTATTCCAATTTGATTCTTGCCATCCATTACCTCATATTAGGGCAAATTGAGAAGTCTACGAAGGTCTTGAACATTCAGTGGCTATTGTATTTTCCGTCTTTTTATTTATTTGCCATCTATGAAGCCTACACGAGTACAGTGGAGAACAATAAATTATTTAACGATAATCTGAAAAACTTTCTGTTACAGAAATTCCAGAAGCCCGGCAAAATCATTAGATTGGAAAGCAAGGTGAAATAGTGCAGATCCTGGCTACATTCGAATACACAACTTTTCTAGAAATAGCTATTACGGAGCTTGAGCAGAAGGGGATAACCGAAATC
This sequence comes from Paenibacillus sp. H1-7, assembly GCF_022354825.1. Classification (GTDB taxonomy): domain Bacteria; phylum Bacillota; class Bacilli; order Paenibacillales; family NBRC-103111; genus Paenibacillus_S. Next base: position 5,445,483 of record NZ_CP031168.1, on the reverse strand, counting down.
TATGCCGTACCTCTGGACTTACGCAAAAAAGAACCTAGGCTGATGGACAGCATTCACCGCGCCGACGGTTTGTCCTTTATGGATAAAGGAATGATCCTGGCTTTTGTATTCTCTACGATTGGGGCCAGCAAAGGATTTGTATGGGAATGGGGACCTGTAATTTGGGGGCTTATCGGAGGAGCTTTCGGTTTTGTCATCGGTGTTATTCTTAGCTGGATCATCTATTTAATCAAACGTGAAAAAAATCAAGCCCAGATCCGGAAAGGGAACAGAGGAGAGGTTATCCTGATCGTGCAATGCGAGGACAGCAAAGTGTCTGTTGTCGAAGATATTTTATGGGATCATAAAGCGCTAGGACTGGCTATTACCAAGTGAAATGGTGTTCTATGGAAAAGGAAAAAGCTTGCAGATTTGAGATGCCTAAATAACTAAAGCAAAGGGTACTTTACTATGCCAAATCAAATCCCATCGTTCGAGGAGATCAAGGAAGTAGACCGTAAGCTAACTGAAATGAGACATCAGTATTACCAAAACCATGATTTGTTCTCATTTCAATGGTGGTTTCTTTTATTCACGGTTATTATTCCATGGGTAATATGGTGGAAGCTTGTAGATAAATCGAGGATTAAGGATATTTTGTTATATGGCTTTGTATTGATATTCGTTATCATCGTGTTAGATAATATTGGAAGTGAATTACAATTATGGTCATATCCTTATCATCTCATACATCTTATCCCGCAGATAAATCCAGTCGATTATTCGGTCCTGCCGGTGTTTCATATGCTGGTCTATCAATATTTTCGAACCTGGAAATCATTTGTAATCGCCAACATTGTAATGGCTTTCCTGTTTTCATTTATTTTCGAACCGATATTTGTCTGGCTTCGAATTTATGAACTGGACAATTGGAAATATATTTATTCTTTCCCGATTTACATAGCAAAAGCCTTAGTCGTAAGGTGGCTGATTGAATTTATACTGAAAAAAGCAAAGGGGCAGCGTTGAAAAAACGCATGCTTGAGTCCACGTGCCGTAAATTACGCAGCGAGCGGCAACTGGAGGTCATCACACCTTGATCCTTAATAACGTTGCCGTAATAATAGCGGATGAGCTAGAATGATAAGTACAACAGAGTATCGGCTTCGAAAGTGGTGAATCGCATTGGAAGCATTGGAATACCGCATCACTGACGAATGGGACGAAGCGCTCTGGAATGAGGCGGAGCCCATTTATGAGCAAGCCTTTCCCTCCGGCGCCAAAAGCCGCGGCATTATTCGCCATATGTTTGAGATCAAGATGTGTCAGCTGCATACGATCGCTCAAGACTCGTTAACGCTAGGGATGGCCCTTACCGGTATCGATGAGAAGGCCGGCGCCGTGCTAATCGATTATATAGCGGTTAGCGGGGAAGCTCGCGGCAGAGGCTATGGCGGGCTGCTGCTGGACCGGATCAAGCAGTGGTCACGTACGGTTCAGGGCTGTAAAGGGATTATCGTCGAAGTCGAATCCGACCCTAACGAGGAAAACCGCAAAAGGAAGCATTTTTGGGAGAACAACGGCTTTATCCTCACGGACTACGTGCATCAGTACATCTGGGTACCCGAGCCGTATCAGGCGATGTACTTCAACTTCGATGAGTTATATCCGCTGCCTGCGGATGGTAGGACACTGTTTCGCAGCATTACCCGGTTTCATGAAAAAGCGTACCGTCGCAGATAACCTCCTAATACGAATTTTTCGCTTGACTCTCACATTAATGTCAGGGTTTAGAATGGAATTATCTCGAGGAAGAAGGAGGAGAGGCCGGTTGAAAATCGGGGAATTGGCGGAACGGACGGGGGTTAGCATCCGATCGATTCGTTACTATGAACAGCAGGGGCTGCTTACACCGGTGCGGCAAGAGAACGGGTACCGGGAATACTCGCCGTTTGCGGAGGAACATGTCCGTACGATCCGTCTGTATTTGAATCTCGGGCTGTCGACGGAAGAAATTGCAGGAATCCTGCATTGTGTTCTCAAGAATAAAGAAGCCTTCTGCGAGGAAGTGCTGCCCATTTACCGTCACAAGCTGAAACAGATCGACGAACAAATCCAGTTGCTTAACGGGATCCGTCAAAACTTGATCGACCGCATCGACTCCATCCTGCTCGAAAGATCCCAAACGTGTCAGTGTCAGGAGGAAGCGAAATGAGCATACAAGCGGTTAATGATGAGACTTTTGCGTCACAGATCCGAAAGGAAGGCGCCACGCTGGTGGAATTCGGGGCGGTATGGTGCCCGCCCTGCAGAGTGCTGCTGCCTGTTTTGAACGAGTTGTCCGAGCAGCAGGGGGATAAAGTTCGCGTTCTCAAAGTGGATTGCGACGAATCGCCTGTTACGGCCGGTCAATTCGGTGTCATGTCAATGCCGACGGTGATCGTATTTCACAACGGAGAGCCCGTTGAGAAGCTGGTCGGTTTGCGTCCCAAAAGCGCGTATGAGAACGTGCTGGCTAGATATCAATGACGGCATAGAAAAAGCGGAATCCTGGCGGGTTTCGCTTTTTTTACGTTAAAAGGGGCAGATCGAATCCCAGTGCTGTCCGGTACCCTCCAAAACGGTGCACGGAAAGTCGGATTAGGCTATTCATTACCTGTTATTCTAAATATCGAAGGAGGGATCCAATGGATTTGCTGCAAAGGTTGAATAGTGCTTTAAGCTATATCGAAGACAACCTTACGAACGAGATCGACTTTAAGGAAGTGGCAAGGATAGCATATTGCTCGGAATATCATTTTAAACGAATGTTTTCTTTTCTGGCAGGTGTTACTTTGGCCGAGTACATTCGCCGAAGACGCCTTACGCTGTCTGCATTCGAGCTGATGAATGGGGATACGAAGATCATCGATGTAGCCGTCAAATACGGGTACAGCTCTCCGGACGCATTTACGAGAGCCTTTCATAGCTTGCATGGCATAACGCCGTCCGAAGCAAGACAAAAGGGCCGATTGCTGAAGTCGTATCCGCGCATGACTTTTCAATTATCCGTTAAAGGAGGAGACGAAATGAATTATCGTATTGAAGAAAAAGAAGCGTTTCATATCGCAGGAATTAAGAAAAGGGTGCCGATCCAATTCAATGGGGTCAATCAGGAGATTGCGGCCATGTGGAAAAGCTTGGATGGCGAGACGATCGATACTCTAAAGAAGCTGTCCAATGTACAGCCATCGGGATTGATTAGCGCATCCGTTAATTTCTCTGAAGGCAGAATGGAGGAGCAGGGGGAGTTCGATCACTATATTGGTGCTGCGACGACCAAGGAAAGTCCAGCTCATCTGGCACAGCTTGAAGTGGCAGCATCAACTTGGGCTGTATTTGAAGCGGTTGGCCCTTTCCCGGCAACCTTGCAAAATGTATGGGGCCGTATCTATTCCGAATGGTTCCCGTCGTCGGAATATCAAATAGCGGAAGGCCCGGAAATATTGTGGAACGAGCACAAGGATACCTCTTCTCCGACCTTCCGGAGCGAAATTTGGATCCCGGTCGCTTTAAGACCCAAATCAGAGCTTTAATTAAGCAAACCGAAAACCGCGAGCCTTACAGCTGCGCGGTTTTTTGCATTGTCTCCGCTATATCATATGCTCCATAAATTTGTTTGCCGCACTGGAAAGCGGCATGTTCCGCATAATCATTAAGCCTACCTTGGAAGGCGGCAGCTGTACGTCCAGCCGGATTTCGAAGAGGGAGCCTTCCTCCAGCTCCTTGGAGACAAATTCTCTCGTGACGTAGGATATACCAAGCCCTTTTCGCGCAAACTCGATCAGAAGATCCACGCTCCCGACCTCGATCTCCGGCTTCAGCTCATAGCCATAATCATGGAACAGCTCGGTAACGGCCATTCGAGCCCGGCTGTTCCGGGAGAACAGAATAATAGGATATTCGAGCAGCATGTCTAATGACAGCACCGTATCTTTGAGATTGGCATAATGGGAGCCTGCGACAAAGCAATCCTGCAGCTGGATGCCTTCCCGGACTTCAAGCTGGGGATCTACAATGGGCAAACGAACGACACCGAGATCAATTCTTCCTTCCTTCAAGAAGGTAATAACCTCCGGCGTAGTACCGTGAATGAGAGAGAGCCCGATGCCTGGGTACTGCTTATGAAACTCCTCCAGGAAGGGCAGCAAATAATGCTTGAACAGCGAATCGCTTCCGCCGATCTTCAGCTCGCCGCTTTCAAGATTTTTCAATTCCGCCATTTTCTTCTCGGCAAGCGAGATGAGAATATGAGACTGCTCAATGTAGGAATACAGCATGGCTCCCTCGTGCGTCAAATCAACCCCTTTGGAGGTCCGATAGAACAAGGTGATGCCGAAATTGTCCTCCAGCTGCTTGATGGCGTGGCTGACGCTCGGTTGGGTCAAATAGAGAGCCTTGGCTGCCTGAGTCAAGCTGCCCGTTTTTGCAGCCCAATAAAACACTTTATACAGCTCGTAATTGTTGTTCATAGACGCGGTCTATAGCTCCTGTGAAATATATTAATTACTTGTATGGCATATATTTGTATTATAGTGGAACCAAGCAAAAGAAACCAGAGCTTACTGATCGAGGACACAGAAGGAATCGCGAAAGGTTACTGCCGGCAGCGATAGTTGATGGGATGCAGATGGGAAGCCGGTGCTGGAAGGGGAGAAAACCATGGAGCCTACTACATTTGTCTTATTCGGAGCGACAGGGGATTTAGCCAAAAGGAAAATTTACCCTGCCTTATATAATTTGTTTGTCGACAAGAAGCTGCCGTCATCGTTCACGGTATTCGGACTTGGAAGAAGAGAGCTGACGGATGAAACGTTCCAGGCTAATGTCGAGAAGTCGATTCTTACGTTCAGCCGGCGCAAAGCGAATGATCCGGTACAATTGAAGCAATTTATAAACGCATTCCGTTATAACGTTCTGGATATCGGCCGCAAAGAAGATTATCAGAAGCTTCTGAACAGGATTGAGCAGCGGGAGCAAGAGCTTGCCGTAACCCCGAACCGGTTATTTTATTTATCGGTCGGACCCGAATTTTTCGAAACTATCGCGTCCAACATTAAGGAAAGCGGGCTTGGCTCTGCAGCGGGCTGGAAGCGTCTTATAATCGAGAAGCCCTTCGGCCGCGATTTGCAATCTGCACGATGGTTGAATCAGCAGCTAAGCCAAGCCTTCGCCGAGCATGAAATTTTCCGGATCGACCATTATCTCGGCAAGCCTATGGTGCAGAAGCTGGGTATCCTTCAGCAAAACAATCCGGTGCTAAATGCATTATGGACAAGCCGCTACATCGCTAACGTGCAGATTACGGCAAGCGAAACGGTCGGCGTGGAAGAAAGAGCAGCCTATTACGACCATTCGGGCGCCGTTAGGGACATGTTTCAAAACCATATGCTGCAGCTGCTTATGATGCTGGCGACTCACCTTCCGAAGAACAGCAGCTCCGAGGAAGTGCGCTCCAGGAAGAAGCAGGTGATGGAGTCTCTTGTGCCGTTACAACCATACGAGGTAGCAGCCAGCGTGATCCGCGGGCAGTACCAAGCCGGACAAATCAATGGTGAGCCTGTCATCGGATACACTTCCGAACCGAATATTGCTCCAGATTCGATGAACGATACCTTTATCGCAGCTAAGCTGCAGATCGACGGCGCTTTTTGGCGCGATGTCCCATTCTATATCCGGACAGGCAAACGGATGAAGGAGAAATCGACACGGATCGTGATCGAGTTCAAAGAGCCGGTACAGCAGCGCAATAATGAAACCAAGACACCGAATCTGCTGGTGTTTGAAATAAGCCCGAATGAAGGCATTACTCTGCAGCTTAACTCTAACGAGCCTGGGCAGAGCGGGGATGTCGAGCCGATTCACCTTGCATTTCATATGAACGGCAGCGAGATGCCCGAAGCTTACGAGAGCTTGATTCATTCCGCGTTATACGGTGACGCAACGTACTTTGCACATTGGGATGAAGTTGAGTTATCATGGAAATGGGTCGACCCCATCCTGAAAGCATTCGAAGAGAATCTGGCTCCGCTTCATTACTATCCGGCGGGCTCCTACGGACCTGCCGAATCCGACGAGCTATTGGCGAGGGACGGCTTTCATTGGTGGTTCGATTCCAAGCCTGAGCAAGCTGCTGAAGAGAAAGAATTTGCACTTCACGTGAACAAATAATCAGCCGGTCCACTGATATTTGAATAGATTTGTAGCCACACCCAACCCTTGGACTAACTATTAAATAAAAAAACGGAGGAATGAAACCATGAAATTTTTTATCGACACTGCCAATCTAGCGGATATTAAGAAGGCTTATAAAGTAGGCGTTCTTTCCGGTGTAACGACTAACCCATCCCTTGTAGCCAAAGAAGGCGTCAAGTTCGAAGACCGCATTGCCGAAATTTTGCAGGCTGTTCCGGAAGTCGAATCCGTATCCGCCGAGGTAACTCCAGATGCTCTGACTGCGGAAGACATGATCGCACAAGCCGAAGAATTGATCAAAATCAACGGCGGAGACAAAAATATTACGATCAAGCTCCCGATGACATTGGCCGGTCTTGAAGCTTGCCGTTACTTGACTAAAAAAGGCGTAAAAACCAACGTTACTTTGATCTTCACAGTGAACCAAGCTTTGCTGGCGGCACGTGCAGGCGCGACTTATGTATCTCCGTTCTTGGGCCGTTTGGATGATATTTCGGAAGATGGAGTGCTTCTTGTAAGCAAAATCGCCGAGCTGTTCCGCGTTCACAATCTGCAATCGCAAATTATCGCTGCATCGGTTCGCCATCCGGACCATGTAACTCGCGTAGCTATGGCTGGCGCTCATATTGCGACCGTTCCTTTCCAAGTTATCGAGCAATTGGCGAAGCATCCTTTGACGGATCAAGGTATGGAGAAATTCGCTGCCGACTGGAAAAAGGCAGTGCAATAAATCGGTACCACAGTAAAAAAATCCAGGTCAAAGGAGGCGTAACGAGTGGCGATTTCATTCGATTATTCCAACGCACTATCCTTCGTGCAGCAGCATGAAGTGGATTATTTCGCGGAGTTTGTCAAGACGGCTCATACTATGCTTCATGAGAAAAAAGGTCCCGGGTCCGATTACCTCGGGTGGGTGGATCTCCCGCTGCATTATGACCGCGAAGAGTTCGCGAGAATCAAGCAAGCGGCTGAGCGCATCCGCAGTCATTCCGAAGCCTTGATTGTCATCGGAATCGGCGGCTCCTATTTGGGAGCGAGATCTGCAATCGAAGCGCTGTCCCATACGTTTCATAACCAGATGAGTGGGACAACCCAAGTATATTTCGCCGGGCAAAATATCAGCTCTACATACATCGCTCATTTATTGGAGCTGCTGGAGGGCAAGGATATTTCCTTGAATGTCATTTCGAAATCCGGAACGACGACGGAGCCGGCTATTGCCTTCCGTATCTTGCGGGATTACATGGAGAAGAAATACGGGAAAAGCGGCGCGAGAGAGCGGATCTTTGCAACGACCGACCGGGCAAAGGGTGCATTGAAAAAGCTGGCCGATGAAGAAGGCTACGAAACCTTCGTGATTCCCGATGACGTAGGCGGGCGCTATTCCGTGCTGACAGCCGTAGGACTGCTGCCGATTGCTGCTGCAGGGCTCGACATCGATCAGATGATGGCCGGCGCCGCCGCGGCTGCGCAAAAATATAACAACGCTGATCTGGCATCCAACGAGAGCTACCAGTATGCGGCCGTTCGTAACGCTTTGTACCGCAAAGGGAAGACGATTGAGCTGCTGGCTAATTTTGAGCCTTCGCTGCACTATGTTTCCGAATGGTGGAAGCAATTGTTCGGCGAGAGCGAGGGGAAAGATCAGAAGGGTCTGTATCCTGCCTCGGTCGATTTTACGACGGATCTGCATTCCATGGGGCAGTATGTTCAGGAAGGGCGGCGCGATCTCATTGAGACGGTGCTCTCCGTGAAGAAGCCTCGCGTAGAATGGACGATTCAAGAGGACAAGGACAATCTGGACGGATTGAACTTCTTGGCCGGCTTGACCATGGATGAAGTGAACCACAAAGCGGCTGAAGGCACGCGACTTGCCCACGTAGACGGAGGCGTGCCGAATCTGATCGTTGAACTGGACGAGCTGAACGAATATTCGTACGGTGAAATGGTGTACTTCTTTGAAAAGGCGTGCGGAATCAGCGGACTGCTCCTCGGAGTGAATCCGTTCGATCAGCCGGGCGTAGAAGCGTACAAGAGCAATATGTTCGCGCTGCTCGGTAAGCCTGGATTTGAAGAGCAGAAAGCCGAGCTCTTGAAGCGCTTGAATCGATAATATGAATGAAAACAAAAAAACTCCTTTTGATGAAGGAGTTTTTTTTGTTTTCATACATTCATTTGTTCAGCTTTGGTAGGAAGAAGCGGACTTTCGTTGAAGCAAGTATCACCGGCGGCCAAACGATTCTTGAATTATGTCCAAAGCTATCCAAAGCTATCCGAAGCTGTAGATTTTCCCGCTGTGCATTCGGCCATTTATTTTGGGCTGACACAACATTGTTTACTAATGCTCAGATTTAAGCACGGTCACAAAACTGTTTCTCTAGACCCACACGCACTCCATCTATTATGATAACTATCGTTGTCGTTTTTAGATTGTGTTACATATGATTTAACATGGACAACATTCTTTAACATTGCAGCGAATCGGATATTGGGGGTCAAGGTGTGTGAGCAGTGGGAAGGCAGCGGCGAATGTAATTGCAATATGGATAAGTTTAATAAGCAATTTACTTTTGACCGGGATCAAGCTTATTGTAGGTTTTTTATTCAATAGCCAGGTATTAATAGCAGACGGCGTCCATAACGCTGGGGATGTTATCGCCACAATGGCAGCGTTAGGCTCGGCCAAGGTTGCGCAGAAGCCGGCCGATGACGATCACCCTTACGGACATGGCAAAAGCGAGCTGATAGGCTCCGCTATGGTAGCCATTATTATGGCTCTTGCCGCCATTTTCATCGCGTATCACTCGGTGGAGTCATTTTTTCATCCGGCGGCGGAAGCCAGCTGGATAGCATTGATAGCGGCTTTAATCTCATTGGTATGGAAGCAGTGGCTGTATGTGTACTGCATGAGGCTTGGCAAAGAGACGAGCAGTAAAAGCTTGGAGGCAACTGCGTTGGACCATCTGGCTGACGTGTATGCTTCCATTGCAGCGGTAATCGGGATTGGCGGAGCGCTCATAGGCGACAAGTTCGGTATTGTTTTCTTGAGCTACGGAGACGCAGCGGCGGGGCTGGTTGTAGCGTTCTTTGTTTTAAAGCTCACTTATCACATGGGAAAAGAAGCTGTGGACGTTTTGATGGAAAAAACGGTATCTCCGGAGACCATACAGGAGTATGAGAGGCTTGTTGTTTCTATCCACGAAGTAAAACGGATAGACCGGATTCGGGCAAGAGCCTTCGGCCAATACGTCTTGATTGATGTTCGCGTGGGAGTTCCTGCGCACCTAAGCGTTCAGGAAGGGCATGATGTTTCGCGAAAAATTAAGAAGACGATCATGGAGCAGCATCGTGACGTGGAGGAAGTATTGATTCATTTAAACCCGTGGTATGACGGTGAAGACAATTAATTGAGGTGCAAAGGGGCTGCCGGTATCTGATTACCGGCAGCCCCTTTGCGTTATTTCGCCCATGTATGAACGGCCACTGGCTCCATTTTCTCGTTGTACGCGGTGATCTTAAGCGGCTCTTTCGCAGTCGATCCTTCGGCCGCATCCAAAGTCATTTCCCACGGCATCTGGTAGCTTATATCCAGTCTCCGATCTCCCCGGGAAAGCTCTACCGCAAAAGGAACATTCCCGCTCGCCAGTTCGCCGTGGAACAATAGCCGATGTGAGCCCGCACCAACCGTTTCCGGCTGAACAGGGAGGTAAGTATAGTCAGGCGGGGTCTTCGCCTCTGCCACCGAATCCAGATACCAATCCGAGCGAATAAGCCGTTTGTACAATGCGTCGGTTAATGGATTTTCACCCAAATCATATACATATTCCATCTTGTTTCGTACCGCTTGCGCGCGGCTGAAATTAAAGTAGGTGATGGCCTTGACCTTCGGGTAAATTCGGGGCAGAACCGCATACATATACGACAATTGCCCTTCGGCCCAAGGCAAGTAGGCGGTCTCCGTCGTCAAAACCGTATGAGCTACAGCCCCTTCCGAGATCATAATCGGTTTGTGGCTGTATTTGGCATATAAAGGAGCGAACGTGTCGATAAGGCTGCCCTTCAGCTGCTCTTTCCCGTTTGAGAGCGGGGTGGCATAGAGAGAAAAGCCGACCCAATCCACATAGTCATCGCCAGGGTAATATTCCTCGATATTATTGGCGGGAGCGAAGTTAGGGGACCAGACCATCACGACGTTCGGCGCTTCTTCTTTCATAATCTTATGAATGAGGCGGAATTTCTCAATATAAAGCTCCGGATTTCCGTGCCATGGCACCCAGGCGCCGTTCATTTCCGAGGCGTACCGGAGGAAGACCGGAATGCCGGAGGCTTTGGCTTCTCGGGCGAAGGTTCGCACATATTCGTCGTCTTGGACGTCCTCGAGGCCAAAACGCGGCTCCCAGCCGATCTGCAGCGCTCCACCGATCTGTTTGACCCGTTCCGCTTGTCTGATGGGAAAGTAAGAGTTCGTATCGGTTTGAAATTTGCGCCAACCGACATAAGCCAGATACATTGCGTGAGTCCGTCCGTAAACATCATCGACTTTGGTCACATCGTAGGAGACACGGCGGTCCGCTCCAAGCATCCCCAAGTAGGTACCGGAGACGGGCTCGAATTTGGCAAGCGGTTCGGTCTTGGCTGTGGAAGGAAGCTCCGATCGCTTGAACCATCGAGCGGTTTCGAATGAATCGGCTGCGGGCTGAAGGGACCCGCTGTTAACGCTTAATGATGGAGGCTGCTTCAGGCTTGCTGCATAGCCGTCAAGCCTTGATTTATAGATAGCTGCTATATCGGGCTGATTCGAGCGCTCGGCCGCGTCGGCTTGCTCTTTCCACCATTCAACGAGCTCCGGGCTTTCCGGCGGCTCTTCTTCCTTGGAGGAATACGGGGATGGGATAAGCACAATCAACAGCATAGAACAAACCGCAACCAGTCCGGCGCGGAATAACGGGAATTTCCAGTTCATCGAAGGGAAGGGCTCCTTTCCGGAGAGGCAGAGTGGGAGTTAAGGTATCGCTTACATCGTCATCGATACCTTAATCATAAGGGGAGCGGCGAAACGAAGCAACAACTGTATTTGAGTTAGTGCGTTTTTTTGCAAAATAATCGGAATGACAAGCGAAAATGATGAAATAAAATACATCCTGCATGAAAGAATACTGTATGTTCAGGCCTCTCTCTCCTTTTTATAATGAAATAGAGATGTGAAATCAATGTATGAATGGCATTTCAGAACAATGATACTAAGGAAGAAGGTCAAATATGGAAATCCATTCGGAACGACAAGCTATCAAAACGCAAGTTCTTGTTCTTGGCGGCGGGGCCGGGGGAGTAGGGGCGGCCATTGCTGCAGCACGCGAAGGAGCGGAGACGATGATCGTCGATCGTCAAGGCTTTTTAGGCGGGAATATGACCATCGGTTTGCCGTTGCTGGCTTTTTTGGATGCCCAAGGTCGTCAAGTAACACGAGGTCTTCCGCAAGAGATCGTGAATCGATTGATCGAGCTGGGCGGTTCATTCGGTCACCGAGAATGCCCGTTGCATAATTCAACTACGGTCATTGACCCCAACTTAATGAAAATCGTCATCTTTGAAAAAATGAAGCAATACGGCGTTCGTCCTTTATTGCATTGTGAAATTATTGGTACTACCGTGGAGAACGGCGAACTCAAGTCCGTTATTGTGAAGGGAAAAGGGAAGGAAATAGAAATTTTCGCCGATGTATTTGTTGACGCCACAGGCGATGGCGACGTTGCGTTTATGGCGGGAGCTGAATTTGAAAAGGGACAGTATGCCAATGGAGAAACTCAGCCGCCTACGTTAATGTTTACGCTCGGAGGCTTTGAACTAGAGCGATTCATGGATTTCCTGCAAGAGCACCCGGAAGAGCTGAAGCATGGATCGTCTATGAAAATCCGTCCCGGCTATACTGCCGAATTTTTGCGGGCAAGCGAGAATCATGTATTCGTCGGATTGAAAAATATGGTCTCGAAGCTCAGAAAAGAAGGCAAATGCCCTATAGATCGTGATACAATTATTTATATCAACCTGCCGCGAGAAGGGTATATTGCTCTGAATTGCATTCGCATATTGAACTTTGACGGTACAAGGCTAGAAGAGCTAAGCAGGGGCGAGATCGAGTCTTACTTACAGATTTTACCGTTGATCGAAATGCTGAAAGAGCACGTCCCGGGCTTTGAGCACACTTATTTATCCTCCATTGCTCCATTCTTGGGCATTCGTGAAACACGGCGAATTATGGGCAAGCAAATGGTGCGTGAGGAAGCGGCTGTGAATGGAGTTATTCCAGATGACACGATCGCTCTGGGCTCGTATATCATAGATATTCATAGCGGCTCGGGGGATTCGACGGTAATCCGATCCCTTGCCGGACCTTACGGCATCACGTATGGAGCAACCGTATCTAAAGATGTGAAACGGCTTATGTTAAGCGGGCGCTGCATCAGTGTGGATCCGGTTGTGTTCGGTTCTTCAAGAGTTATGCCAACTTGTATGGCTGTTGGTGAGGGCGTCGGAATTGGGGCAGCTTTAGCCGCACTGCAGAACATAGCTCCGGAGGAAGTCGACGTTCAAATAATAAGGCGTAAATTACGTCAGCATGGAGCTATTCTTTCCTTAGAGGATGTACATGCTGCTTTAGGATAAATGGATGAAATGGAATAGACGCTTATTTGCAAACTATCTCATGGGAGGCGATTGTTTTGCAGGAAGGGCAATTGATATTTTGGGGCGGCGTAGCCAAGTCCGGCGGTGTACAGATTCTTTACGGTAAAGGGAAGCAGGCCGTGCTGTTCGATTTTGGCGTCGAGCACAGCAGTCTTCTCTTCCCGAAACAGCTGACGCTGTATGAACCGGTAGCCGCGACTCCGGGACGCGAGCTCCGCCAATATTTGCTCGGCGGGATGACCGCGCCGCTGCTTGAGCTGTACGATCCCGAGCATCTAAAAGGATTGGATGCGTCCAGGGTAAGGCGTGCATGGGGTGAACGTGAATATCCTCATTATGAGAGCATCTCTCTGTTTATCGGGCATATGCATACGGATCATATGGCGGTACTGCCTTATGTTCACCCGGATCTTCCCGTATACATGAACTACGACGCCCACTCCTTGTTCCGCGGCATGGTAGCGGGGGGGCACAGCGCGGATACCAAAGCTCGGATTCAAGCCTGCGACGACTTGAGCATCATCGATTTTGGGGAATTTACGATGCAGATCATCGAGATGGATCATAATGCCACCGGCGCGGCAGGGATTATTATCGATGATGGAACCTACAAAATCGCCTATACCGGGGATTGGCGCCGTCAAGGCAAGCATCCGGAACAGATTGACCGGTTCATCGAACTATGCCGCAATAAACAGATCGACTTGCTGATAACCGAAGGAACCCGTCTTACCTCCGACCCGTCCGCCGTGTTGTCCTACCAGATGACGGAGGATGAGCTGCTATCCCGGTACTCGCAAATCGTAGGCGATGCGGAGGGTCTCGTCTATTTGCAGATGTCGCCGCGGGATTTGGAGCGGATGGCCAATATGATAGCCATCGCTGCAGAGCATGGCCGCAAGGTCGTTATGGAGGCAACTCACGCCGTTATCTGGCACACGGCGAACCGTGAAGGCCTGCGGATTCTAGAAGGCCATCCCGCCCATGACGTGGAGATCCGAATCGTCGACGCAACAGTGACGGAAGGTATGACGGTTCCCTATGAGACCGTCTCTCTCGAAGAAATGGCTGAACGTAAGAGTGAGTTCTTGTACTTCTTTAAATTTCCCGACCTTGCCCATATGATCGAGTTGGAAACACTTGGCGATGCTGATGCCCCGTCTCATTTCATTCAATCGGATTACAGCGTCAAGATCGAGCATGCCGATGTGGCCAAATATTTGAAGACGTTCGGCATTACCGGTCATGCCTTGTCCAACGGAGGACATGCCCATCCGGAGGCGTTATCCGATATGATCGAACGGATTGCTCCCAAAGCGGTCATTACGCTGCACAGCAAATTCCCGGAATCGCAGAACACGAGAGGCGTGAAAGCCTATTTTCCGAAAAAAGGAGAAGTATGCTCAGTGTCTTCCATCCTTGCAGCCGCCGAGATTCCTGTAAGTGTTGGAAATGAATGAGATTGCAGCCTTAAGATAGCAAGGGGAGAAGAATCCGATGACTACGATTACTTTCGTCAGACATGGCATTACCGATCACAATATCGAGAAGAGAGCACAGGGACATACGCAAAACCCTCTAAATGAAACGGGGAGAGCGCAAGCGGCATTAGTGGCGAAGCGTCTTTCCGAAGAGCCATGGGATGTGTTTATTTCCAGCGATTTAAAGCGGGCGCAGGAAACGGCCGAGATTATTTCCGCCGCAATAGGCAAACCTATCGATTTCTTCGATGAACGGTTAAGAGAAATGGATAGAGGGAAAATCGCCGATACCATTGAATCGGAGCGCATCGAACGGTGGGGGAAGGATTGGCGATTGCTTGATATGGGCCAGGAAACGCATGAGTCGATGCGGGAGCGCGGAATGCGCTTTATCAAGGATACCGCTTCCATGTTTGCAGGCAAAAAGGTACTTGTCGTAACGCATGGCTACTTTCTGGGTCAAACGTTAAAGGAGCTCATGCAGGATGAGTCTACCGGTAACGAGCTGAGCAACACTTCCGTTACCACGGTCCTGCAAAACGGGGATAAGTGGGAGTATGTGCTTTACGATTGCGTCAAGCATTTGGAAGAAAACATACTGCCGAAGTAATTGGTATAGGAGCCGGTCATCATGCTGCCATGGTGATCGGCTCTTTGTTTGCTGCTTCAAGCATCCCGGAAGGGAAACTGCTTTATACCCGGTTCAGCTCGCGGTATTTCGAGGGGCTCATGCCCATCGTTTGAGCGAACACACGGCTTAAATAGAAGCCGTTCTCATAGCCGCAATGAGTGGCGATTTGATTCAGCGTCAAATCGGTATCGAGCAGCAGACCGGCCGCTTTGCGGATTCGGAGCGATCTGACGAAATCCGAAGGGGTCATGCGGAACGATTTGCGGAATCGGCGCGTAAACTGGACAGGGCTAAGCTCAAGCAAGCTGGACAGCTCGATCATGCCGAAGGGAGTATGAGCGTGACGGGATAGCCATTCCGCTGCCCGGTTCATTAATGCGTCATCCGAATGTACAAGCTCATCCTGCTGGTGCTCTTCTTCCCAAACCTCGCATGTGAGCTGCCAAATATCATTAAGAATCATTTGTTTGCGCAAGGCGCTGCGCGGATCAACCGCTAGATGCAGCTTGCGTAAGCACTCGAAGTTCGAAGCGAGCCGTTTGCCGTCCGCTGGATGGGATTTGACCGACGGTACTTGCGGTACGTGGGCTGGCAGTTGGCGGCTTGCAAACTCGAAGCCGATAAGGTGGAGCTCCAAGGGCGATACCATTTCGCGATGGAACATGCAACCAGGAGGGCAGTAGATCAGCTCGCCGGCTCCAATCTCCCCGCTTTCCGCGCCGATCCGAAACCTGAACCTGCCTGATTCAACCGCAAACAGCATCCAGATGGGATAGGAGTCCGAGTTCATTTCAAACTTCTCCTTGCGTTCGAAGTAGGCATGAGAAATCATGATGAGCGACTGATCCCACAAGGCTGGCGCATCCATGCGTGCATCCGCTCCTTTTATGAAATAAAGTATATTGTACATGATCTAATCTTGTATGTTCAAGATATTAATTACTGTGTATGATGAAATAGAATACGAAATAGAAAAAGGATGGCGATGATTTTCATTAAAAGTGAGAGCTAGGATGAAAGTAATGGAACGTTTGGTAAGCGGTTACATTTAAAGAGCAGGAAGGATGATTCGCGTTGAACATTTGGAAAGCGTTACTTGCATTATCCTTGATGATTACTGCAGCAGGATGTGGAGGGGAAGAAGTTGGGCAGATGAGTCAAAAGGGGGATTCGCCAGCAACTCCGGCGAAGGTTGCGGATACGACGCCCGTTACGCTGAAGTTTGCCGTTCATCTGCCCATTACCGAAGAGTTTAAGAGGCTTTATATCGAGCCGGTTGCCAAGAAGTATCCGCATATTACGTTGGAGCTTATCAGTGCCAACTCCTTTAAAGTATATGACCAGCTTATTGCGGCAGGCGAGCTCCCGGACCTTTATATTTCTTTTAACGGGAACATGCCGGGGTTGAAGGAACGCGGAATCAACATGGATATGAAACCTCTTTTTCAGCAAAATCACGTAGATTTGAACCGTTTCGGCCAAAATTACCTTGACGACATTCAATATGCTGCAACGGAAAAAGGGGAATTGTACGGCTTGCCGATTGAAGCAGGGTTTCACGCTCTGTATTACAACAAGGAAATATTCGATAAATTCGGTGTCCCTTATCCGCAGGACGGGATGACCATGGAGGACGCCCTGGAATTGGCGAAAAAGCTGACGCGTGTCGATAACGGCGTTCAGTATCGCGGATGGGATTTGGGGAGCATCGTAAGAATGGCTCAACCGCTTGGTCTGGAATATTTGGACCATAAGACGGAGAAGCCGATCATGTCGACTGATGGCTGGAAGCGGGTGTTCGAGCTCGGAAAACAAATTTACTCTATCCCAGGCAATGAACCGTCGAAGGATGCTAATAAGAATAGAGTGAACGGATTCATCAAGGACCGTACGATAGCGATGCTGAATGAAACGAACTTGTTCTCCAGGCTT
Organism: Paenibacillus sp. H1-7; assembly: GCF_022354825.1. GTDB lineage: Bacteria > Bacillota > Bacilli > Paenibacillales > NBRC-103111 > Paenibacillus_S. Next base: position 5,428,542 of record NZ_CP031168.1, on the reverse strand, counting down.
AAAGAGGCGGAGCAAGAGGGGCTGAATTGGGATGTCGTGCAGCATCCGTTTTATAAGGATCGGCCGAACACTTATGGAAACTCAACAGTTTATATGGTTGGAGCGGTCCCGACGACGAAGCATATGGATCAAGTGCTTCAGGTGATCGAGGTGTTAACCTCCGATGAAGTGCAAATGAATGTTTCCAAAGCAGGCAGCGTATCTCCTCTAAAGAGCGAGGCTGTACAAAAAGCGTTCGGGCAGAACGATCCTACCTTGAAGAACAAAAATGTGGCAGGGATTGTCAAAAGCAAACCGGTTAAATACCCGATCTACTTGTACAGAGAAATTGCCGAGCCACTAACTACGAAAAAGTTTGACGCTCTCCTGAAGGATTCGGGAGATGTGAACACTGCGTTGCGAGAGCTGGACGAGGAAATTGAAAAAGCGGTGCAAATAGAAAAGAAATAAAGGAGAAAAAATCGGATTAAGCTTGTGCCGTTGAATTACGGTGCATCCTTGATCCGATTTCTTATGCCATGCGGCACGGATACGTTGGGTACGGACTGCCAAGTCACCCGAATTTTTCCTCAGGAAAATATAATTTGGTAAAGTGCGCATAATAAGGGTAATTATTGGACTACGGGGGTGCAGAGATGAAGTTTTGGAGATTGCCCAAAAGAGCAAACAATTGTCAGCCCGAAACCTCTGCAGTGGAAGCGCAAGAGATCATCTCCGGTAGTATCGAACAAAAAATCGCGCAAATTCAGAAAGCCGTATCGCATACAGAGGATATGAAGCTTCAATATTTCAACCGCGGCGGCCAGAGCTGTGTGTTCATGTATTTGGAACCGCTTGTAAATCAAGAAATGATTCAATCCAATATGGTTAAGCCTCTATTGGATACAGACTCCTTAAATATGGATCAAATATCGGCGTCCACCGAGGTCAAACATTCTTCCAGCCTTTCTCACATCATAAAGTCCTTGCTTGAAGGCTTCTGTATCGTTATTCGGGAGCATCATGACGAAGCATATCTCATTTCGGCAGGACAATGGCAGGGGCGCTCCATAGAAGAACCGAAAAATGAACAAATTTTGAAAGGGTCTCATGACGGTTTTATTGAAAGCTTGAACACGAACCTCTATTTGATTCGGAGAAGGATCAAGAGTCCCAGGTTAAAAGTGAAATTTTACACCCTTGGCCGGATCACAAATACCCGAATTGCCATGGTGTATATGGAGGGTATAGCCGAGCCGAATATCATCGCAGAGTGTGAGAAAAGAATTTCCTCCATCGAGCTGGACTATTTGTATTCGGCGGCCAACCTCGATGAGATGATCGAGGAGCACCCGCTTTCTCCATTCCCGCAGACCTTGCAGAGCGGAAGACCGGATCGGACCGTCTCTTACTTAATGGAAGGCAAAATCAATCTTATCGTCGACGGCAGCCCGGTAGTTCTCATATTGCCAATTACTTTTTTTTCATTTTATCAATCCGCCGATGATTATTACCATCGATGGATCGCCGGCTCTTTTTTCAGGCTCATTAGATTGATCAGCTTTATTCTGGCGATCAGCCTGCCGGCGTTCTATATTGCCGTAGTGACCTACCATTCCGATGTTCTTCCCTTTGGCATTCTATATTCGATAAAGGTTTCGTTAACCTATGTTCCGTTTCCGCCGCTTATGGAAGCCATTACGATGCAGTTCATACTCGAGCTCCTGAAAGAGGCTGCAATCCGGCTTCCTTCGCCTATATCTCAGACGATCGGGATCGTTGGGGGGCTGGTAATCGGCACCGCGGTAGTTGAGGCGAATTTGGTTTCCAACACCATGATCGTCGTCATCGCCTTGACCGCTATCGCCTCATTCGCAACACCGCTCAGCGAGTTCGGGACCAGCTTAAGAATCTTGGGATTTCCAACGATGCTTGCAGCTGCGTTATTCGGCTTTTTCGGGATTGCCATGATGATGATGGTGATCTTTATTCACCTGTGCAAGATCGAAACCTTGGGCGTGCCTTTTTTCGCACCTTTCGGTCCTTTCCGCGACAAAAATAAGGGGAAAGATTTACTGCTCCGCCTTCCCATTTGGACACATTCGAATGGACAAGTGCAAAAGCAAGCATCGTTCTTCAAAAGGTGGAAACGAACGTGAATATTTCCATAACCAGATCCCAGTTGTTTTTTACTATTATCAAAACACAAATTGGAATCGGTCTCTTATCCTTACCTTCGGAGACTCAGAGCTCGGCCAAAGGAGATGCATGGATTTCCGTGCTCGTGGCCGGGTGCCTCATACAGCTTCTGCTGCTGATATACTGGGCGCTGTTTAGACGGTTTCCCAATGACACCTTGCGCCAGATGATAATGCGTATGTTCGGGAGCTATCTGGGTAAAGGTTTGAACCTGATATACTATGCTTTTTTTATTATGATTGCAGGTTATGCTTGTACACTCTATGTTCGATTAATTCAAGATTGGATGCTGCCATTGACCCCGACTTGGGTGCTGCTTCTGTTTATTATAGCTACCGGCATGTATCTGGCTGTTGAAAATTTGCGCGTTATCGCTAGATTTTTTGTATTATCCTCAGTGATGTTCATTATTTTGCTCTTACTCAGCCTGTTAACGTTCTCGAATGAAATTCACATTTCCAATATTATGCCAGTAGGCCATTCCGGTGCAGGGCAAATTTTGCATGGCGTCAGACAAACGTTTTTTTCCATGCTCGGTTTCGAAGTAATCCTGGTCTTCTTTTCCCAAGTAGATGGAAGACCTAGAGGGTTACTGAGAATAAGCTCCTTTTCTAATATCATGGTAACGCTGTTTTATGCGTATTTCGTCTTTATCTGCTTGATCAATTTTAATTCCAAAGCTTTAGAGCAGGTGAATGAGCCCGTATTGTTTTTGTTTAAAGGGTTTACGAATCAGCTATTTGACGGTTTGGATCTCATCTTCTTGACGATCTGGATTATTCCGATGACGGCTACGATCATATCGTACTTGAGTATGGCAGGTTACAGTCTGGCCGCCAGCCAGAGCACTTATCGGGTCATCGTTCGGATAAGCGGTATATTGGTCTATATAATTGGATTGTATTTAACGACTGTAGAAAATTTGGATCCATTCAGCACATGGCTGGAAAGCGGGTACCTGTTGATGATTGCTGTGATTCCGCTGCTCATGTGGTTGATGTCCTTTGTGATCAAAAATAGCGGGAACCGGGGGGCGGCATGAGAACGAAACGGTCATTGTTCATAGGTCTGGTGTTTTCTATCATGACCTTGTCGGGTTGTTGGGATGTATCCTATTTAACTAACAAAAAGATGGTTACCGGGATAGGGATGGATGCCGCTCCGAACGGACAAATAACCGGGACGGTCAGAGCCGCCGTGTTAAAAAGCAGGGGGGCAGGTCAGTTCGACATAAAGGATGAAATGATTCAAGCAACGGGCGATTCCGTGAATCGGGTAGGCGACCGAATCGACGGTATGCTGCCAGGTACCATCGATGTAAGTAAAACGCATGTCATTATCATCGGAGAAGAGCTTGCGAAGCGGGGGATCTTTGCACCGTTAGAATCTTTTTACCGCAGCAGGAAAGCCTATTTGAACGGAAATATTATCATAAGCAAAGGCTTGGCTTCAGAAGTCATCTCTGCTGAATTAACGGAAAGCAACCCCGTTTCGTTTGATATCAAGCAAATGATCCTTGGTGCAACCTACAAATCCATCGTCCCCAAGCAGACTCTATATACGTTATGGATGAACACACTTCCTGACGAAGCGGCGGATGCCGTAATGCCTGTCATTCGAAAGATAGAGAAAAACCATCTGATTATCGACACTACCGGATTGTTTCATGGCGATAAATTTACGGGAGTGACGCTGGCTCGTGAAGAAAGCTGTATGCTGATGCTGATGATGGATAAGCTGTCCAAATTGGCTTATTTAAGCATTCCCGTTAAGAGTGACGAAGCCGGCCAACGAAAAGACACAATGAGCAATATCATCTCGTTCGAAGTACGGGCTATGAAGAGGGCGTTCGATGTCTCCGTAAAGCCTAACACGGAAGCGATCCAATGCATTCTTAAGCTAGATCTCTATGGGGAAGTCAGGAGCTCCCCAACCAGCATAGGCCGAGAGATCGATCGCAAGGCTTTGGAAGAAGAATTGAATGCAAGCCTGGGTCAGCGGGCAAAAGACGTTGCAGGTAAATTAAAGCAGGCCAATAGCGATGTCTTGGGAATCGGCAGAAGGCTGAGAGCCCACCATAATGAAATGTGGAAAAGGCTGGATTGGAACGAAAAGTTTAAGGAAGTCGTTATGAATCCGGAAGTGAATGTCCATATCCAAAGTACGGGGATATTGAAATGACTCGAACATTAGTAAACTTTCGTAATAATGTTGAAAGGCTTTTTTGGGCTTGATATAATAAGTTTACTAAATATAGAGGTGTATAAGGAGTAACTGTGATAACGCTAAAACAAATATCCGAGCTTGCCAACGTTTCTCAAGCTACGGTTTCCAGAGTATTGAACGATGACCGGACATTGATCGTGACGGAAGAAACGAGAAGAAATATTATAGCTATCGCCCGGGAGCATCATTATGTGAAGAAAGAAAGAAAAAGCTCGAAACAAAACAAGAAGAAAACGGCTCCAGATAAGGTCGCCGTACTTATATGCCATATTGAAGATGAGGGGAATAATCTATTCTTTATCTCGATCAGGCACGGAATTGAGAAGGAATGCAAGGAACTAGGACTAGTCCCTGTCATTTATAGCATTAACACGCTGTCTCAGCAAGAAATTGACGAGCAATTTCTAGGGATCGTGGTTGTAGGGAAAGTCCACCCAAGCATAGTGGAGAATGTCAATAAAGGCCCCGATCATATTGTCTATGTCGGATATTCTCCAGACGAGCAGGCTTACGACTCCGTTATAGTAGATTTGGAGAAAGCGATGGAGTCCGTGCTGGAGCACTTGCTAACCCATAAGTATGAGAACATCGGCTTCATCGGCGGATATTCGAAAGAGTATTTGAACGGGAACGATACGATCGAAACGGATGATAAAAGGTATATTTCGTATAAACGGAGAATGCAAGATTTGGGACGGTTCCGCGAATCGGATGTATATTTTGGCGAATATACGATGTCGGAAGGATATCGATTGATGAAAAGCGCCATTGCATCGGGACATTTGCCGGAAGCCTTTGTAGTAGCGTGTGACCCGATGGCGGTAGGAGCGCTCAAAGCACTTCAGGATGAAGGTATTAGCGTCCCGAATCAGGTTGCCCTAGTATCGTTTGACGATACGGAAATGGCCCAATTTGCAAGCTGTCCGTTGAGCTCGGTCAAGATCTATTCGGAGGAAATGGGACGGGCAGGGGTACAACTGCTAATGAGCAGAATGAAAGGCAGAGAAATCCCTTATAAAATCATGATTCCTACCGAATTGACCATCAGAAACAGCTGTGGAACGAACAAGGAATCACACTGATCAATCATGCATTCAGAAACGCTGGGAACTGAGAGACTCGTGAGGCTGCCGTTAGAAGAAAGCGGACCTTGCGGGTCTTTTCGTTTTGTTTACCGGTAAATTTACCGAAAATTAATATATTTTTATCACAATTTTACTTGAATTATTTACTAAATTGTAGTTAAATTACGGTGAGCAATGAAACTAATGCTTAGGAGGCTGATCGATGAATAAATCGGATATTACTAAAAAGTTAATCGAAAGAAAACGGGCCAAGGATGTACTAATCGCCGTCCACCGCGGCTGTGGCGGGGGAAACATTATCGAGAATACGATTTCCGCCTTCGAAATCGCCTTGAAATATGGTGGAGATATTATCGAGGTGGACGTTGCAAAATCGACGGACGGCAAGCTGTACACCATTCATGAAGGGCAAGAAGAACGGCTCTTTTTTAGTAAAGATAATGTTCAAACACTGTCTTCTCGAGAAATCGAGAGCTTGAGCTATCGTAACGGCAACTCATTTAAAGTCAAGCAAAAGGTGGAAGAGCTGGAAGCTGTTCTGCAGCACTTTCAAGGGGATACCTTGATCAACCTGGATCGAGCGTGGGATTTCTGGGATGACGTATTTGAGCTCGTTAGACAACGCTCGATGTTCGATCAAATCATAGTGAAGAGTCCTGTAAAGGAAACGTATTTGGATGTGCTCGAGCAATACGATGTGCCGGTGATGTATATTCCGATAGTAAAAAACGCACGGGAATTGAACCAAGTGCTTGCAAGAAACATTAACACGGTAGGGGTAGAAGTTATCATAAGCTCGGAACAAAGCGATTTCTATAACCTGGAAATCATCAAGGACTTAAAGAAGAGAAGCTTGCTCGTCTGGCTGAACGCCATCCGTTTGAACGATTCGACGGTTCTAACATTGGGAAGTGACGACGACACCGCTTTATTGGTCAACGAAGATGAAGGATGGGGCAGGATTCTGGATATGGGCGCAGACATTATTCAGACGGACTGGCCATTGCACTTGGCAAATTATTTGCAAAAGAGAAGATTGCGGACTACTTCATAATAATAATGGGTACATATCATTCGGATATTTAGTAAAGTTTGTATGGAGAAGGAGAATCGGATATGCGCAAATTTGGAATTATTCTGCTTTCCAGCATATTAACCTTATCTATGATTGCCGGTTGTAATCAGGGGCAGCAGGCTGCCGAGAACCATACGGATTCCGGCAAGTCGGAGGCAGGGGCAAAGGAAGCCGCCAAGGGGAAGGAAGAACCGGTGACCTTAAATCTGTTTGCAGGCCAGGATCTTTCCGACGAGCTGTGGAACTTGCTGCTGCATGAGCCGCTGAAGAAAAAGTACCCTTACATTACGGTCAACATTGTCAAAAAAGGCAAAGGGATTCAAGATTTGGTGGCCGGCGGAGCCAGCTTTGACCTCTACACCGAGTTACAAGGCTACTTGGGCAACCTGATGCAAGTCGGTTTAGTCGAAGACATTACACCGTATGCGAAGGCAAATAATATCGATCTGAACCGGTTCGACCCGCTCTACATCAATGCTCTTAAAGAATATTCCGAGAAGGGAGAAGTATATGGGCTGCCATATTACAGGCAAGCCAACGCGCTGTATTACAACAAGGATATTTTCGATAAGTTCGGCGTTCCCTACCCTAAAGACGGAATGACCTGGGAAGAGACGATTGAATTGGCAAAGAAAGTAACCAGACAGGACGGTGGCATTCAATATTACGGCCTGGATCCGGAGCATGCGACTCGATTGGCATTCCCGTTATCCCTTGTTATTTTGAACGGTAGGACGAATAAAGCGGAAGTCAATAACGACCAGTGGCGCAGAGTATTTCAAGTCGCGCAAGGCATGTATTCGATACCGGGGAACATTCCCAAGAAAACAACGGATCTGAATGGCGGAGGGATCGTCCGGTTCATGAAGGAGCGGAATATCGCCATGCTGGCCACGATCAACATTATCGACCGGTTGAAGGATGCAACGAATGAAGGACTCAACTGGGACATGGTGCAGTATCCTAGCTACAGCGGAATGCCGAATGTATACGGTATGGTTGACTTCGCAGTGATCGGAGCGACCAAAACAAGCAAGCATAAAGACGCGGCAATGAAAGTTATCGAGGTGTTTACCTCCGATGAAGTCCAATTGCTTGCTTCCCGGCAAAGACCCGTCCCCAGTCCGCTCATAAATCCGGAGATGCAGAAGCAGTTCGCTGCAGATATTCCGTATGCCCAAGGGAAAAATATCCCGGCGTTTTTCAAAAGCACGCCTGCTCCAGCACCTCGTTTCAGCGATTATTACACTACGGCAAGAGATATTCTGAACAAATATTACGACGACTTCGTACTCGGCAAGAAGGACATGAACACAGCGCTTAGGGAAGCCGAAGAAGAACTCAACCAGAAAATATCCGAGCTAACCAAAAAGTAATAGAACTCTGGAACAATGGAGGTAATCCTCATGCTGGATAAAGAACAAGAATCTACTCGAATCAGCCGGAGAAAGCTGCTCTCCTCCATAGGAAAGATCGGAGCGGTCGGGGTCGCTATGACCATGGGAGGTAACGCTATTTATTCAAGCACACCTGGCATCGTGTCCGCGTCCGTTACTAAATCCGTGTATGGAGGCGGCAAAGACAGCGATCCGGGCACGGGTCATTATTATGACGTGACTCATTATGGTGCGGCAGGAGACGGTGTCCAGGATGATACGAAGGCATTTGAGACCGTGCTGCAGGAAATTAAGGTTAATGGCTTCGGCACTTGTTATATCCCGGCAGGCTCCTATATTATTACGCGTCCTTTGCAGCTATATAAAAATACGACCATCCTGATGGACGATCACGCTATACTTAAAAAAATGGGCATTCCGAACAGCAACCTGAAGCTGTTCGTCAACGGACAACTGGGCAATGCCAATTATGCATCAGGCTACGGCGGAGAAGGCAATATTACCGTCATCGGAGGAACTATCGATTTGTGTGCAGATGTGAATTTGCCTTCCGATCCAAGCAGAGGATTCATGGCGTTTGCCATCGGCCACGCTGACGGCATTCACATCGAACGGGTCCGATTTGTTAACGGGCATAACGGTCATATCATAGAGTTTAACTCCAGTAAAAATGTAACATTGCTCCATTGCAGGTTCGAAAATCAAATCATTACAACATCCGGAATGTTTGAAATGGTCCAGATCGATTTCGCATCCAAGGAATCATTCCCGAGCTTCGGGGCTTATGACGACACACCATGCCAGAACGTATTAATAGAAGGCTGCACCTTTGCGAACGGACACCGCGGCGTTGGCGCGCACGGCTCTAAATACAACAGCGAGGGAAAGCAAGTGTTTCATGAAAACATCCGCATCGTCAATAATCACTTTGCCGACCTCGCGGATGTCGCTATTAGACCGGAGAGCTTTTATAATTCCGTCATATCGGGCAATACGATATCGAATGTCGGAGGCCACGGGATCCCGATCTACTCGTGCAAGAATACGATCGTATCCAACAATGTGCTGCGCGGGACAGGATTCCACGGAATCGTTATTGCGACGGCGAGCGATATTACGGACCCGCCCGCTAACATTACCGTCTCGAACAATGTAATAACGGATATCGCGAATACAGCACTGCGTATCATCAAGGGGCAGGATATTTTTCTTGCGGACAATACGGTGTTCAATGTAAAAAGGGAAGGTATTTATTCAAGTACTGTGACGCGTCTCACCGCGAAAAACAATATATTACGGGGAGTTTCTCAGCAGGGGAACGGTCTCTACAGCGGCATTCATCTGGATGGCTGCAGCGATTCGAATCTTAGTTCCAATATCGTCAACAATGGCGGCTTCAGCAGCAATTATAGCTATTTGGTACTGATCAAACCCAGCAGCAGCGGAACCGTGATAAGCGGTAACTTCGGCTTACCCGGATCGAGCGGTTCCATTATGGATGATGGGGCCGGAACGTTGGTGTCTGCCAATCCTTCGGAGCAATTCCTGACAGGGGTATTAAATGTGAGCAGCGGAACGATTGATCTGAACGAAGACATACGGAATTTTAAGTCGGTCATTATTGCTACCGGCGCAGTGTCGACGGGGAATTTACGGCATGAAACGGCGCGGGGCTGGTCCACGTCCGGCTTTCGGCCGGGTACGGATTTTATTAACGTGGCTACGGCCAATGGAAGCTTAGTGGCCTCCATCGTTAATGAGACCAGGCTTCAGCTAATAAGCACAAGCGATCCTGTGAGGTACGTTATAGGTATCAAGGGATAGGCTCCATCATCCAAAGAGAAAGGCGGATAAGAAATCCCCCCGTTCCGGTGTTCCTTGCCGGGAGCGGGGGGATTTCGTCTACATTTTAGTGTAGGGAAAGCATAGCCTCCATGTCCTCTTGCACATTGCCGATCAGCTTCAAGCCGAATTTCTCGACCAGCACGTTCATGACGCCTTCGCTAACGAACTCCGGCGGCTTCGGACCGATACGGATATCCCGGATTCCGAGACTGAACAAGCCAAGCAGGATGGCAACAGCCTTTTGCTCGAACCACGATAAAACGATACTTACAGGCAGCTCGTTCACATCGCATTCGAAGGCTTCGGCTAACGCCAGAGCAATTTTGACCGTGGAGCCGGAGTTGTTGCATTTGCCCAAATCGATGTATCTAGGAATAGCTGTGCCTGCTACGGTGCCATAATCCACATCGTTAAAGCGGAATTTCCCGCAGGAGGTGGTCAGGATGACGGTATCGTTCGGAAGTGAAGTCGCAAGCTCGCGGTAGTAGTCGCCGCCTTTGCCCGGCGCATCACAACCAGCAATGACGAAGAAACGCTTGATTTGTCCGGCTTTCACCGCTTGAATGATTTCCGGCGCAAGTCCAATGACGGTCTCGTGGTGATAACCGGTTGTCAGAACCTGCTCAGAGTCGATATTCGCCTCCGGCAGCTCGAGCGCTCGTTCAATCAGTGGGGAGAAATCCTCGCCAACGATTTTCGTAACATTCTCCAGTCCCGCTACCTCGTAAGAGAAGAATCGGTCCGCATACGTTCCCTTGATCGGCATAACACAGTTCGTCGTCGCCAGAATCGCCCCCGGGAACTGCTCGAATAACCGTCGCTGGTCGTACCAGGCTTTTCCGATGTTTCCTTTTAAGTGGCTGTATTGCTTTAGCTTAGGATACCCGTGAGCCGGGAGCATTTCGGAGTGGGTATAAATATGGATGCCTTTGCCTTCCGTCTGCTTCAGCAGCTCTTCCAGTGCATACAGGTTATGTCCGGTCACAATGATGCATTTGCCCTCGATTTTATTCTGCGGCACGGTAACCGGCTGAGGAATTCCGAAGTGCGTCGTATGCGCACGGTCGAGAACATCCATAATCCGCACGGCGGCATTGCCTACCTTCATAGCCATATCCAGATGCTCCTGGAGATTGAAGTTGGAGTTGGTTAAGGTCATATAAAGCGCTTCGTGCGTTATTTTATCGACTTCCGGGTCCGTATAACCAAGCTGTCTCGCATGGGTCGCATAAGCGGCAATTCCTTTGAGCGCAAAAATGATCGTATCCTGCAGGCTTGCAATCGTTTCATCCTTGCCGCATACCCCGATGACTTTACAGCCGCCGTTCGGCGTTTGTTCACATTGGTAACAAAACATGTGGCATCCTCCGTTCGATTAATAGCTATGTTCGCTTGCAACAATAGCTTAACAGAGGCGGGAGGAGTCTTATGTGATAGTAATCACAAGGTTTCTGGAGAAATGGTGAACAATGTGATAAACGTTATTCCGTACCGTCTTAAAGCAAGGCTTCTTTCTCCGCTTTTTTGAGGCCTTTAAAAACGAGCTCGTACGAATGATCGATCATACTGAATAGCTCCGGTTCCTCAATGGAGCCGTCAATGATAACCGTATTCCAGTGGCTCTTATTCAAATGATAGCCGGGAGTTACGGCAGGGTACTGCTGTCTTAAGTTTTCCGCTATAAACGGGTCGCATTTCAAGCTGATGTTCGGCTGCCGGTTTCGTTCGGATAGGAAAGCAAAGATTTTGGAGGCGACCCGAATCACCATCACATCATCGCCGAATGGGTAGTCCTGGCTGCTTCCTTTTTTAGATAAACAATAGCGTGTTAACGATTCGATGCTCATTCTTATTCCTCCGTCTCCCGTTAGGCCTTATTAATGACAATGGATACTTTATAGTTCACGTAGCGTGTTAAATCGTTTAGAAATTTGTCGAGCTCCTCGTTGGAAGGGAACTTGCACTCCATGAGATAGCAGCCGTCACCGCTGATTTTATAATTATTGATGATATAAGAGTGCTGCGTTTCCACAAAGGACAGGAACGGCTGATGATCGAAGCTCTTCGTAAACACCGTAATAAACGCTTGAACGGCGTAACCAGACTTTCTGTTATTTAACCGAACGGTATAGCCTTCAATGACGCCTTCTTCCTCTAGCCTCAATACCCGGTTCGCCGCTGCTTGTCCGGTCAGATGTACCTTCTCGCCCAGCTTCTTCATCGAAATCCTGCCATCCTTGGCCAGCTCTTCCAGTATGCGTTTGTCCGTAGAATCCAGCATGTATAACAACCTCTTTCAAAAATCAAGTATTTCCGGCCATATTCGTGATTTACAATATGTATGGTTTCCAACCTCAATGTTAACCTAAAAGGGAGAAATATTAAAGGGAGGGGCTTGGCTATGAAAATTACACAAATCCGAAATGCAACGATCGTATTGGAGTATGGAGGTAAGACATTTTTGATTGATCCTTACTTGGCGCCGAAGGGAGCCTATCCGCCTGTGGTGAATACGGCGAATCCTGTCAATAACCCGACAGCCGAGCTTCCGGTTGCTGTGGAGGACATAGTTACCGCGGATGCGGTCATCGTTACGCACCTGCACCCTGATCATTTCGATGCGGAGGCGATCCGTGCGATTCCGAAAGACGCCAACATGATCGTACAGTCGGATGAAGATGCCGAAGTCATAAGGAAGCACGGATTTCATAGCGTTCAAGCAATCGAACGGATCGGCCATATAGGCGAAGTCCGATTGAGCCGGACGAGAGGGCAGCATGGAACAGGCGAAATCGGCAAATTGATGGGGAACGTCTCCGGCGTAGTCTTTGAGCATCCGGAGGAGAAGACGCTATACATTGCCGGCGATACGATATGGTGCAGCGAGGTGGAGGACGCGATCCGAATTCATCGCCCTGATGTCATTATCGTCAATGGCGGCTCGGCACAGTTCCTGCATGGAGACCCGATTACGATGGGCAAGGACGACATTTACCGGACGCATGAGGCGGCTCCGCAGTCGGTAATCATCGTCTCCCATATGGAGTCCGTCAATCATTGCTTCCTGTCCAGACAAGAGCTGAAGAGCTTTATTGAAGAGAAGGACCTAACGGGACATGTCACAGTACCGGATGATGGCGAATCGATGGTCTTATAACAGCTCGAATGACCTTGCGTATTTCATCAGCATCGATGCTGCCGCGGAAAGGACTGAACCTCGCGTGACCAACAAATCCCTTGCAGAGCAAGGCGGCTCCCCTAACGGGCTGCACTTTACAGCAGCGCTCGTCTCGTTATGGCTGCTGTGGGGTTCGGTCTTCCTCGCGCTGAAGGTTATCATAACGGAAATTCCGCCGTATTTGACCGGCTTTCGCTTTATTCTGTGCGGAGCGGCCTTGCTGCTATGGTGCTTGTGGCGCATGCCCGCTGCGTCTCGTCCGACGGGGAAGCAGTGGGGGAACGCGTCTCTGGTCGGAGTGCTGCTTATCGCCGGCGGTCAAGGCATGGTTATCACGGCTCAGCCATATTTATCCTCGGCGTTGGCCGGTTTGCTGGCATCGACGATGCCGCTGTGGGCGGCACTGCTGGATTGGGCCATCTTCCGCAGCCGTCCGAATGCTTGGGCCACACTTGGATTGATGCTGGGGTTTGTCGGCCTAGCTGTTCTAATTGCTCCCACCGGGCAAGACGGGTTGAGCCTTATTGGAGTCGGAGCGATATTGGCCGCTTCCTTCCTGAACGCGAGCGGCACCATTGCCATGCGTCGAACCGCACAGCCTGGAGTGATGTTCAGCACCGCTATTCAAATGCTTATAGGCGGCATCCTCATTATGATGGTAAGCCTCTCCAGAGGAGAATGGGCTCAGCTCCGCATCTCCTCGTTAACGGGAACGACGCTGCTTGCTATGATCTATCTTCTCTTCGTGACCATGACCGGATTTCTTCTGTACTCATGGCTGCAGCGGGCGAGTACTGCGGCTTCGCTGCCGAACACCGTCGCTTACGTCAGCCCGGTCGTCGCAGTCGTGCTTGGCTGGGCCGTGCTTGATGAGCCGCTGACACTTCGGATGGCTGGCGCCATCGTCATTATTTTGGCCGGCGTCTTCTTCATTGTACTTTCAGCAGGAAAGAAGAGCGGCCGTACGCCGGTTGGCGGATGTAGTAACAGCGCCTAATTTTCAAAAAAACAGTTTACCAAACTGCCGTTATCTGATATTATAATCGCAACACATGCAAATGCTATGAAGAGACGAGTAAATAAATACATTCTTTCGCAGAGAGCTCCGGCAGCTGAAAAGGAGCAAAGGATTATTTATTGAAGAAAGACTCTGAGCAGCGCACCGGAACCTTATACGGGGGATGATGCGACAGGAGCTCCTGTTACAGAGCTAGAGTATAATCATGACTATGTGATGACGTACTTGAAGAGGCACATACGGCGACGTATTTGCGAATCTGGGGTGGTACCACGAGCATACAAATCTCGTCCTCAAGACTATGGTCTTGGGGGTGGGATTTTTTTAGTTTCATATAACAAACCAAAGCACATCCAACATGTAATATAGGGTAGGCAAAATCACAAAATTATTATGCAAGATCACTCATAATGTCATCATGAAAGGATATGAATAGGTATGTCGCAAAAATTGAAAGTCGGTATTGTGGGCGGAACCGGTATGGTCGGCCAAAGATTCGTTCAGCTGTTGGAGCAGCATCCATGGTTTCAAGTAACAGCCATTGCAGCGAGTGCCAGCTCGGCAGGCAAGACTTATGAAGAGTCCGTACAAAACAGATGGAAGCTGTCCGATCCGATTCCTGAAGACGTGAAGCACATCGTCGTTCAGGATGCTTCGAAGGTGGAAGAGGTTGCAGCGAATGTCGACTTTATCTTCTGCGCAGTCGATATGCAGAAGGACGAAATTAAAGCGTTAGAGGAAGCCTATGCCAAAACGGGAACGCCTGTTATTTCAAACAACTCGGCTCACCGCTGGACGCCGGACATCCCGATGGTCATTCCGGAGATTAACCCGGGTCATATCGAAGTGATCGCGGCACAAAGAAAGCGTCTCGGAACCTCGACCGGATTTATCGCCGTGAAGCCGAACTGCTCCATCCAAAGCTATGTGCCTGCTCTTCACGCCTTGCTGGATTTCAAACCGACCCAAGTCGTTGCATCGACGTATCAGGCGATTTCCGGAGCCGGCAAAAACTTCACCGATTGGCCGGAAATGCTGGACAACGTGATTCCTTATATCGGCGGCGAGGAAGAAAAGAGCGAGCAGGAGCCGCTGCGCATCTGGGGCAGCATCGTGAACGATGAAATTGTGAAAGCAGCTTCGCCATTAATTACAACGCAGTGTATCCGCGTTCCGGTAACGGATGGACATTTGGCAACGGTATTCGCATCGTTCGAGAATAAACCATCCAAAGAGGAAATTTTGAGCCGCTGGCAGCAATTTAAAGGGCGTCCTCAGGAGCTTGGATTGCCAAGCGCGCCTAAGCAGTTCATCACATACTTCGAAGAGGAAAACAGACCTCAGACGAAATTGGACCGCGATATTGAGCGCGGAATGGGAGTTTCGGTCGGCAGATTGCGCGAGGATTCCATTTACGATTTTAAATTTGTAGGACTGTCCCATAACACCTTGCGCGGAGCTGCCGGCGGAGCCGTATTGATCGCTGAGCTGCTTAAAGCGGAAGGATATATCCAAGCCAAGTAAGCAAGTTGGACTGCAGCTTCAACTATAATAGCATTGTGGTAGCCTCCGTTTTACCGGGCTGTTTGCTTATAGAAAAAGACCTCAATAGCAGGTCTTTTTCTTTTTCGACAAAGTCCTGCGCTATGCCGCGACTAGGACAATTCGGAAGGAGCATATACTTCCTGCAAGGAGGAGGATGTATATGCGATTTACCGTCCAGTATATACCTCTAGACAAGCTTAAGCCGGACGTTACCGCCCGGATGACGTCACATCTCCGTAAGCTTCGCGGGCTGGTGTGGGACTGCATGCACCTGTTGGTTGTTCGCAAAAACCGCAAAGAAGGCTCCTACACCATTGTACTCGGTCATGACCGTTTCCAGTTTCTTCGTGAGCATACCAAAAAGCGTGCCGCTCCCTGTCTTATTGACGAGAGCAAGCCTGAGGCGGAAATAAGGTCTTGGCTGCATCGGTTGCAGGAATGGAGGGAGCGGAAACGTGAACGCTCTATCTCGGTTCCAGGGATGAAGCGCAGACGCTTGTCGCCGGTCGCGTGGGCGGTCGCCAGCGCTTTTCTAAGGGAAGAGCCGCGCTTCAAGAAGCTTTCTGCGAGCCAGAAGTATGAAGTTCTTCTGCTGGCCATCCGCTATAAAAAGACGATCATCGCCGCGATGAAATCCAAGGTGGACCGATTTACTTCATGAACCTGCCGCAACTCTTGTTGCTTTGGAAGCATAGAATCTTTGCGAAAGGGCTGCCTTAGAGGCGGCTTTTTTTTCGTTCTATGAACATCTTTCAAGCTGCCGGCAGCAGCAACTGCTGATAGGATGGAGCAGGATAACCTTGGCAGACAGCGAATAGGTTAAATGATGGGATAGATCACTAGTCGGCTTGGATTGTAACACGGTCATGGCATCAACACTACTCACTAAGGAGTGAAGAATGGGATGAAGCGCTATGAAATCGCACTGATTCCGGGGGATGGTATCGGCAAAGAGGTGGTACCGGCCGCAACGGACGTGCTGGACGCGGTTGCAGAAGTACACGGTGGTATTTCATTCAAGTATTCCAGCTTTTCATGGAGCTGCGATTATTATGAGCAGCATGGCAAAATGATGCCGGACGACGGGATGGACATCTTGAAAAATTATGAAGCGATCTTTCTTGGAGCCGTCGGCGATCCGCTGCGGGTTCCGGATCATGTGTCGCTGTGGGGGCTGTTGATCAAAATCCGGCGCGAGTTCGAGCAAGTCATCAATATTCGTCCGGCGAAATATTTCCGCGGTCTTGCGTCTCCGCTCATTAACCCGAATGATTTTGACCTCCTGGTGGTGAGAGAGAATAGCGAGGGCGAGTACAGCGAAATTGGCGGTCGCATCCATAAAGGGGACGACGAAATTGCAATTCAGAATGCGGTCTTTACGCGAAAAGGGACGGAGCGTGCGATCCGTTACGCGTTTGATTTGGCACAGAAACGAAGAGGTCACGTTACCAGCGCTACCAAGTCCAACGGGATTGTGTATTCCATGCCGTTCTGGGACGAAGTGTTTAAGGAGATAAGCGGGTCGTATCCGGACGTGAAGACGGCAGCCATTCATATTGATGCGCTGTCGGCCTTTTTTGTCACGAAGCCTCATGTGTTTGATGTCGTGGTCGCGAGCAACCTGTTCGGAGATATACTAACGGATATCGGTGCCGCCATTATGGGAAGTATAGGTATTGCACCGGCCGCCAACATCAATCTGAACAGCAAATATCCGTCCATGTTCGAGCCGGTTCACGGGTCGGCACCTGATATCGCAGGGCAAGGCATAGCCAACCCGATTGGACAAATCTGGACCGCCAAAATGATGCTGGACCATCTGGGACATCAGGAGATAGGTCAACATCTTTTGCAGGTCGTGGAGGATGTAACGCAAGACGGAGTGAAAACCAAAGATATCGGCGGTACAGCAACGACGAAGCAAGTAGCCGAAGAAATTATACGCAGACTGAAAAAATGAAGAGATATATAAGGAGTGGATGAAAATGACCTTATCCAAAACCGCGGCTGCTCTGTTCAAGCCATTTGAAGGCGGCCGACTGAAGCTGGCCAATCGGATTGTTATGGCTCCGATGACACGCTGCTTCTCGCCCGGAGGAGTTCCGGGCCCTAACGTGGCCGGATACTACCGCCGCAGAGCGGAGAACGGCGTCGGTCTCATCATTACGGAAGGAACCGTCATCAACCATCCGGCTGCGGAGGCTGATCAAGGCGTGCCGCATTTTTACGGCGAGGAAGCTCTGGAAGGATGGGCTCGCGTTGTCCGGGAAGTGCATGAGGCGGGAGGGAAGATTGCTCCGCAAATTTGGCATACCGGCACCGCACGAAGCCGGGAGAAGTTTCCGGATTCGAACGTGGATCCCGTTGGACCGTCGGGTCTCAGCTTAACCGGAGAACCGGTTTCGGCGCCGCTGACAGTCGAGGAGATCGCAGGTCTAGTGCAAGCGTATGCCCAGGCTGCCGCCGACGCGAAGCGACTCGGCTTCGACGCGGTGGAAATTCACGGGGCGCATGGTTATCTTATCGACCAGTTTTTCTGGGAAGTAACCAACAAACGTACGGACAAGTATGGCGGTGACATGGTAGACCGCACCAGTTTCGCCGTAGAGGTCATTGAAGCGGTCCGTGCCGCGGTCGGCCCCGAATTCCCGATTATTTTCCGCTTCTCCCAATGGAAGCCGGTCAATTACGGCGCCAAGCTGGCAGTGAATCCGGAGGAGCTCGACCGCTTCCTCGCACCGCTGTCCGCGGCAGGCGTGGATATATTCCACGCCTCCACCCGCCGCTTCTGGGAGCCCGAGTTCGAGGGCTCGGACCTTAACCTGGCGGGCTGGACGCGCAAGCTGACCGGCAAGCCGGCCATTACCGTCGGCTCGGTCGGCCTCGACTCCGTGTTCACCAGCTTGTTCGAGGAAGGCAAAGGCGGCGAGCCTGCCGGCATCGGCAATCTGGTCGAGCGGCTGGAGCGGGACGAGTTCGATCTTGTTGCCGTCGGCCGCGCGCTGCTCAGCGACCCGGCTTGGGCGGCGAAAATCCGCGACGAACGGATCGAGGAGCTGAAGCCGTTCACCCAAGAAGCTCTTTCCACGTTGAGCTGATTTCATTTCATGCTCGTACATGTGGCATAGGCAGCACTTGGTTGAAAATAAGAAGAGGGTATGGTAAGATACTTGTAAATTGACGATGGGAGTGAAAAGATAATGTAGGATTTCTTGCAAATAAGTAAAGGAATAAAACAGGATAAGCGATATGCTTCGCATGTTTTATTTTTTATTTGCAAGAAAGTTACTATATCTTTTCACTCAAAAGATATCCTCATCTAACCCTGGAGCGGGTTGGGTTTGCTGTATATTTATTTGAGCTGCGAGAAATGTAACTTTCTTGCAGCTCTTTTTAGTTTTTTTGTACAGGAGGATATTGCCATGTCATTAATTCATGTAACCAACCTGACCTTCGCCTACGATGGCAGCTACGATAACATCTTTGAAAATGTAAGCTTTCAGCTGGATACCGATTGGAAGCTGGGCTTCACGGGAAGAAACGGCAGAGGGAAAACGACGTTTCTCAACCTGCTGCTCGGCAAGTATGAATATAGCGGTAAAATTTCGGCGCAAGTTCAGTTTGAATATTTCCCTTTCCCTGTGGAGCACAAGGAATACCTTACCATGGATGTGATCAGCGAGATTGTACCGGACTTGGTCCAATGGGAATTCATGCGCGAGCTGTCGCTGCTGAAGGTTTCGGATGATGTGTTATACCGGCCGTTCGATACGCTGTCCAACGGGGAGCAAACGAAGGTGCTGCTTGCCGCACTATTCCTTATGGAAAACCGGTTTCTGTTAATTGACGAACCGACCAACCATCTAGATATGGAAGCAAGGAAGCTTGTCAGCGACTATCTCCGAACCAAGAGCGGGTTTATTCTGGTGTCTCACGACAGGGCCTTTCTTGATAACTGCGTAGATCATATGCTGTCGATCAATAAGACCCATATAGACATTCAAAAAGGGAATTTCTCCGATTGGTGGGAGAATAAACAGCGGCAGGATCAATACGAGCTTGGAGAGAACGAAAAGCTTAAAAAAGACATCAAGCGCTTGTCGGAAGCCGCTAAACGAACGAGCCATTGGTCGGACGAAGTGGAGAAAACGAAGAACGGAACCAGAAATTCCGGCTCCAAGGTAGATAAAGGGTATATCGGGCACAAGGCCGCGAAAATGATGAAACGCTCCAAATCGATGGAGCAAAGGCAGCAATCCGCTATAGACGAAAAGTCGATGCTGCTTAAAAATGTCGAAAGCTCCGAGAGCTTGAAGATTTCACAGCTTCCGTATCATACTAACCAGCTAGTCCAGCTGGAACATGTATCGGTCTATTACGGTGATAAGCAGGCTTGCTCCGACATCAGTTTTACGATTGAACAAGGGGAGCGGATTGCGCTTTCCGGTAAAAACGGCTCCGGCAAATCAAGCATTATCAAGCTGATCTGCGGTGAAGACCTTACCTATACCGGCACATTCCGAAAAGGGAGCCAGCTCAAAATATCATACGTCTCACAGGACACCTCGCACCTGCAGGGGAGTTTAACGGACTATGCAAGAGACAACGGCATTGATGAAAGCTTATTTAAAGCGATTTTGCGTAAGCTTGATTTTTCCAGACTGCAGTTTGAAAAGGATATTTCGGCTTACAGCGGCGGCCAGAAGAAGAAGGTGCTGATTGCCAAAAGTTTGTGCGAGAAGGTTCATTTGCATATTTGGGACGAACCGCTTAATTTTATCGACGTGATATCCCGCATGCAAATTGAGGAGCTGCTGCTGGAATATTCGCCGACCATTCTCTTTGTCGAGCATGACAGCGAATTTTGCGAGAATATTGCTACGAAGATCGTTGAACTGTAACAATACCTTCCAAGTCCGCGTGCATCGCGGGCTTTTTTTTTCTCAAAAACCATCGTTTGTCCGAGGTAATAAACCCATGCGAAGCTATCATTCGCCTCATACTAATATACTATCTCAGAGAATGGAAGGTGGTATATTTGTTAAACAGGGGACTTATGCTGTCGCTTTTTTCAGGCACAAATTTCACGGGAAGACGGATTCGGATCAACCGCGGTAGCGTAGCCATTAAGGATTTCAGGGCATTCCAATTCAACGACCAGCTTTCGAGCTTTCAGCTCAGAAACGTTATCATCCCTAGTCAAGTTACTCTAGTATTGTTCCGGGATATTAACTTTCAAGGCACGTTCCGAGTATTTAGAGGCAGCCAAAACGTTGCTAATCTAGGCAGCTTTGATAACTTGACCTCGTCGTTAATCCTGGTCGGCAGGAATCTCTCCATTTTCGAGATCGGTCTGATCCAAAGCACCGGGAAGCCTCCTAGAGGCGTTGTCGTGATCAAACAGTAATGGGACAAAAGGGCGCGAACATTGCGTCCTTTTTCTATTACGAAGAGGAATAAAACCGCGAAATTCCTGAATACTATTTTTTGTTGCCTGGTCGTAGGGGCATTAGTAATTAATAGAGGGGATGTTGATGGGGAAATGGCAAAGCTGACACCTTATTTTTATTCGGAGGATGCAAGAGCGCAGGCCCGGTTTTATGTAGAAGCCTTAGGTGGGGAGATCCGCAATCAGATGACATACGGACAAGCCCCGGGTACGGATGAGGCGATAAAGGACAAAATCATACATATGGCCTTCACAGCTGCGGGGGTAGACTTTTACATTGCCGACACCATGCACGAGTCGCCGGGACGAAGCAGCGGATTTGATCTTAGCCTGGAGTTCCAGTCAGAAGAGGAGGCTAGGCAGGCATTCTCCAAGCTGTCGGAAGGCGGAAAGGTCATTATGGCGCTGGAGAAGCAATTTTGGGGAAGCATATTCGGCAGGCTGGAGGACAAATACGGCATCAAATGGCAGATCAGTACGGAAGCGCAAAACCATACGACGACCGGATAAGGTTCCGGTAAAATCTCGCGGCTGCAATCCATTACGGATCCAGGTATAACGTGGTCTGAGGGTTACTGTTACAACATAGAGAGGCTGCCGGCAGGAACGGCTGCCTTTTTTGTGCTTGCGGCAGGAGACGGCTCATGCTATATCGATGAAGTGACGGCAGCGTCGAAGAGGGGCGCTCCAATTTGCTGGCGGCGGTTATTTTGTAATATAATGGAATGATTCTGCAGGTCATGTGGAAAAGGAAGGGGAAATGGGTATAAAAGAAATATACCGATCGATGCCGATGTAGGGAGGTGGCTTCAACTTGAAATGGACAACTCTGATACATAATCTTGCATGCCGTTTTCAGGATGACGATGTACCCGCGTTGGCCGCCCAGCTGACGTATTATCTCGTGCTATCCTTTTTTCCATTCCTGATCTTTTTGGTGGCGCTGCTGAGCTTTACCGATTTTTCCGCGGATGAGGCGCTGGAACGTCTAAGCTTGATATTGCCCGACATGTCAAACAAGACTTTATCCGACGTGTTCCACGAAATCGAAGAGACGCGGAGCAGCTCGCTCGTGTCCATAGGCTTGATTGCAACGCTATGGTCGGCCTCCAATGGCATCAACGCTGTTATTAAAGGAATCAATAAAGCTTACGATCAAGAAGAAGACCGTCCGTTCTGGAAGGTGCGCCTTTTCTCCTTAGGGACGACGATCGTGCTTGCTGCCGCCATTTTGCTAAGCTTCGTGATGCTGGTGTTCGGACGAAAAATCGGGGAGTGGCTGTATCATACCGCGAGATTGCCAGGTGATTTCTCGAATATTTGGGCTTGGGCGCAGTATACGGTTCCGCTGGCTGTCATATGGACGATGTTTTGTCTGATCTATTCCTTTCTGCCCAATGTGCGTCTGAGATTCCGTGAGGTGATACCGGGAGCCGTCTTTGCAACGGTCGGCTGGATTGCCGCATCCCTCCTGTTTTCGTTTTATGTGAATCATTTCGACAGCTACACGAAGACGTACGGCAGCATCGGGGGTATTATCGTGCTTCTGATCTGGCTGTATTTGTCCAGCATGATCATTCTGCTTGGGGGAGAGCTGAACGCAGCACTGCATTTTATAAGAAGCGGCAAGGTGAAGCCGCCTTGCAAAATGTTCGGGTTGTCTCTGCCTTTTTTCAAAAAAAATAAGAACACGGTCAGCGATTAATATGCCATGAAGACTGGAACAACCCTTTATTTCAACAAGAAAGGGCTTGATTCCGGTCTTTTTTAGCTTCGAAGTATGGTATGGGGAGCCAGTAAATCCACGCTGATTAAAAAATAAACGTTATTTACAGAATGATGTATACAACATATAATATGTAATATACATAGTTTGCATACGCTTACACTATTCGATTTGCAAGCACCGGCATTTTAAATTTATGACAAAGAGGTGGACACAACAGTGATTTTGTTGAAAAAAAGCGCGATTCTGCTGTCTGCAGCCACGATTCTTGTTTCGGCAACAGCATGTTCGGGAGACAGCAAGAACGCGGTCGTTGAACCGAAGTCCGAAGGGGAGCTAAGTACAAAGATCAACGAACCGACAGAGCTGACGGTGTTTTCGCTGGAAAGCCCCGATGGATGGAATCAGAAATACGGCGAGTATTTGAAGAAAAAGCTGCCCCAGTACAAGATCACTCATATTTCGCAAACGGAAAGCTCAAGGCTGGAGCACTTGCTAAGCGCCGGCACGAACATTGATTTGTACATCGCCAACGCTCGCTCCGTCAGTCAGCAATACTTGCCCAGCAAGGCTGCGTTTGACATGTCGGAGCTGGTGAAGACGCACCGAATCGATTTAAACGTTTTTGAGCCTGAGGGGATTAATCAGATGACTTCGGCGGAGGGAGCCGGAGGATTGTACGGACTGCCTTTATCCAACTACACGATGGTAATGTACTACAATAAAGACATTTTCGATAAGGTTGGAGTGCCGTATCCTAAGGATGGCATGACCTGGGAAGAGACGTACGAATTGGCCAAGAAGCTCACTGTGAACACGGGGGAGAAGCAGTACCTCGGATTCTGGATCTCTCCCAAGCATTACTTAAGGACGAATCAAATGTCGCTGGCTTTGGTAGATCCCAAGACGGAGAAGGCTTCTGTAACGAGCGACGAATGGAACCGGCTTTTTGATACGATATTCAAAAAGTTCTCGGATATTACCGCCTTCAGAGAAAGAGCGATTACGGCATGGCCGAGCCACGACGCGTTCAATGTAACCCAGGAGCTGGCTATGTATGTTATGCAGTCCAGCTGGCTTATGGCGGCGCAAGAGTCGCTTGGCAAAATGAACTTTGACATGGTCGCCATGCCTACCTTCAAAGACAAGCCGAATGTCGGCGTACAGGCATCTTATACTTATATGGGCATTACATCGATGAGCCAGAAAAAGGATCAGGCCATGGAAGTAATCCGGCAGCTCACTTCGGAAGATTACCAGATGGAGATGTCCAAGCTAGGCGTCATGACCTCGCTTAAGAGCCAGGCGGTACAGAAGGCCTATGCGGCTGAAACGCCATACAAAGACAAGAAGCTGAATATGAATGCGGCATTTTACAATAAGTTCGCTCCGACGGCGCCGATTACTGCGTACGATGAGTTCGTGGTGGAAGACGGATTGGAGAAAACCCAGCTACGAGACATGGTGAAAGGCTTGACCGACCTCAATACCGGATTGAGAATGGCGGAAGAAATCGCCAACCAGAAAATTCAATCTTCAAAGTAGGCATGTAAGCCCATAAATTCATGATTCGGAGGAATATCCATGATCTTGAGAAGAGGATTGCCTGGAATGCTGATCGCTGTCCTGTTGACTGTCTCCGCTTGTACCGGAAGCCCGGAGAAGACTGAGCAGGAGGCCTCTCTTAAAGATGTTCCTGATACACCGAAGACCCCGGTGGAGATTGCTTTTTACAGCTCGAGCAAGGAGCCTTTGTTCGTTGAAGCCGTAAGAAAAAAATTTCCCGACTATACGATCAAATATATTCAGAAGGGGGCGGGATACTCGTTTCCGGAAATGATCGCGAGCAATCAAACCTTCGATATTTACGTCGAGAGCGCCAGAACCTACGCCAGAGATTTGCTTGGAGCGAAGCTGGAGTTGGATTTGACCGACCTTTCGAAGAAGCATCAAATCGATCTGAACCGGTTCGACAAAAACGGATTGGAGCAAATGAAGTCCGCCGGAGGATTGTACGGTCTCCCTATTTATGGAAGCGGCATGGTCTTATATTATAATAAAGAAATATTCGACCGTTTCGGAGTTCCTTATCCAAAGGACGGCATGACCTGGGAAGAGACGTACGAGCTCGCCAAGAAGCTGACGCGCGTCGATAACCAGCCGTATTACGGGTATTGGCTTAAGACGAAAAGCTATTTACGCAAAAATCAATACTCGCTTCCTTTTGTCGACATGAAGACCGAAACGGCAGTGATCAATAACGAGAAGTGGAAAAGAACGATCGAGACCGTCTTCCAAAAGTTCAGCGCCATCGAAGGAATGGAAGGAAAGTTCGGAACGCAATGGCCGGGCTCGGACGTCTTTTATAAAAATAAGGATGTCGCGATGTATGTAACCGATTCCGATATGCATCAGGGCGTTAAGGAAATGCGGGACATGAAGTGGGATATGGTCTCCCTTCCAAGCTTCAGCGATGCGCCGGGAATCGGTCCGCAGATTATGTATACTTATTTGGGAATCCCATCATTTAGCAAGCATCAAGACGAGGCGATGAAGATTATTCAATATTTAACGTCGGAGGAATTCCAAATGCAGCTGTCGAAGCAAGGCTTTCTGACCTCGCTGAACAATCAGGAAATTTTGAAAGCAATCGGCCAGGATACGCCGGATAAGGACAAAAACTTGAAGGCCATCTATTATAATACGTTCGCCCCTTCAGGCCCGACTACCAAATACGACGAATATGTAATAGAGGATGGAATCGACAACGTGGCACTGCGGGAGCTGGTGAATCAAAAGCTGGATCTCAACACGATGATTCGCAAGGCGGAGGAGCTCGGCAACCAATCCATCCAGAAAAACAAAAACTAGACAGATATAGAAGGTGTGAACGATGGAACTACCCAAAATCGATACGTCCAACCTGTGGGACAAAACATACTCCATATTAAAGGATCAAATCATCCGGCGCCGATTCTCGCCGAACGAGAAGCTTTCCATTCCCGAGCTGGCCGATCAGCTGGGTGTGAGCCGGACACCGGTCCGTGACGCATTAAACCGGCTCGAGATGGAGCGGCTTGTCAAAACCGTCTCCAAGGTAGGCACATTTGTCGTGGCCATAAGCAGCGAAGACA
This sequence comes from Paenibacillus sp. H1-7, assembly GCF_022354825.1. GTDB lineage: Bacteria > Bacillota > Bacilli > Paenibacillales > NBRC-103111 > Paenibacillus_S. The sequence goes on along the minus strand of NZ_CP031168.1, from coordinate 5,402,686 downwards.
TCAAGGACATTATGGATACACGGCTCATGCTTGAATTTTGGGTGATCGACAAGCTTGCCTCGGTGAGCAAGGACGCAGTGCAAGCAGGTGTGAGCAGGATGCAAACCATCATTGACCTTTCGTTGCAAAAGATCGACGCCGAGCCGTTGCGCGATTATTTGCATGCCGATTATAATCTGGCCTTTCATATCGAGTTCATGAAGCTCGGGCAAAACCGGAACAACATCGATATTTACTTGAAGCTCATGGACTACAGATTCATTATGACGAAATCGTCGATCGTTTCCTCCGAAATGGTCAAAGTGGCGCAAGCGCAGCATCAAACGATCGTCGATGCGGTGAAGAGCGGTAATGTGGACGATATTCGCAGCGTAATCCGATTGCATCTGGACGATTCGGAGCGGCGATTGCTGAAGGCGATTCATGAGAACGGAGGGACAATATGACCGACGCAAGCGATCTGATCCGGTATGTCGGCGGGAAGTCGGCCAACACCGATTATCACGACGGGCAGCTAAGACCCGTCGTCGGTACGCATAATTATCAGGTGCTGCGCGCCAATCGCTCCCGGCCGGAGCTTGCCGACGATTTGGGCTGGACGTACAATCATGCCCCGATGCTGGCTCATTGGAACGGTACATTTTATTTGGAATATTTAAGCAATCCGGAGTCGGAGCACGTTCCGCCTGGACATACGCTGTTGACCGCATCCAAGGATGGAGTCCATTGGGAGAAACCAAGGGTAGTATTTCCGGCCATTCAAATTCCTGAGGGCGTATACCAAAACCCGGATGCTCCGGAGCTGCCCCCTGGCAGCTACGCAGTGATGCATCAACGGATGGGGTTTTATGAAGCGCCGAACGGCAAACTATTGGTGCTTGGTTTTTATGGGATTTGTCCTGCCTACCGGGTGCATCCGAACGATGGCAACGGGATAGGCCGTGTAGTTAGAGAAGTCAAGAACGATGGCAGCTGGGGACCGATCTATTATTTGCGTTACAACCTTCATGCGGGTTGGAATGAGACGAACACCGGGTTTCCTTGGTATCGGACTTCCGAGGATCCCCAATTCATCGAAGCGTGCGAGGCATTGCTGTCCGATAAGCTGGTAACGATGCAGTGGTGGGAGGAGGACCGGAGCCGGGACGGGTTCTACAGCATAACGGGAGGCAAAGCAGCCTCTACGTACCGTTTGCCGGACGGCAGGGTTATTGCCGTCTTTAAGTCCTCCAAGGCTGCCGTGACGGAAAATGACGGTATGTCGTGGTCAGAGCTGTGCGATGTACCGTCGTTCATCATGGCGGGAGCTAAAATATGGGGACAGAAGACGGCGGACGGCAAGTATGGGCTAGTATACAACCCAACGCCGACAGGAAAATACCGTTGGCCGCTTGCCGTTGTCACCAGCGACGACGGTTTGGAATTCGACCATATGGCGGTCATTCACGGGGACGTTTCTCCGATGCGTTTCCCCGGTCACTACAAGGACTACGGTCCCCAGTACATCCGGGGGATCGAAGCGGGGAACGATACGCCGACAGGGAATGAAATGTGGCTAACCTACAGTGTGAATAAAGAAGATATATGGGTAAGCCGCGTACCGGTGCCTGTGGAGCTGCGTGTGGAGAAGCCGGTACGGGACACCTTCGACGATATGCCTGTAGGGAGGCACGTCCAAGGCTGGAACATTTACAGCTGCCAATGGGCGCAGGTTTCGGTAGCGCCATTCCCTTCGCCAAGCAATAAGAGCTTAAGGCTGCATAACAAGGATCCATATGACTACAGTAAAGCGGTCCGGGTGTTCCCTGAAAGCCGCAAAGTACGGATTCAGTGGAAGCTGCTGGCCGCTCAATCCGATACGGGGCCGCTGCAAATCGAAGTTTGCGACTACAAGGGAACGATTCCGCTTCGTCTGATCGTTGACAAGGATGGATGGATCAAAGTGCAGCACGGATTCATCCATAACGTCGTGGCCTACGAGCCGGATACTTGGTATGAAGTTGTTCTGAACATTGATGCTTCCAAGCAAAAGTACGAAATCATCATTGGCGATGTTCGCAAAACCTATAGCTTCTTCGCGCCGGTTCTGTCGGTGGAACGCCTTGTGTTTCGAACGGGTGCCTTCCGGAGAGAGCCGAATCTCGATTCGCCTTTAGAGTTTGACGCTTTGCCCGGAGCCGACGATCCCGTACGTAAGGCTGTCTATTATATTCAGTATGTTGAGACATCGGAGCATGTGTAGCGCGGTGAGCGCTACGGCAAGCATAACATGAGTTGAAGCCCCTGGAAGTGAATCCAGGGGCTTCTTTGGCTTTCGGTTCAACACTTATGCGATTTTTATGCTATTGGACGGGAGGAGTGGCGTTCGACCAAGCGGGTGTCGATACTCATCTTCGTTTTTACCTGCTGTACCGATTCGATTGAGTCGATCACAAGATCGACGGCGTGATAAGCCAGCCTCGCCTTCTCTACATGAACGGTCGTCAGCTCAGGGTGTACTATGACCGCTTCGGAGATGTTATCAAAGCCGACGACCGAGGCGTCCTCCGGAACACGGTAACCCAGCTCGGTCAGCGTCTTCATGGCGCTGATGGCAATGTAATCGCACTCGCAGAAGAAAGCGGTAGGAAGCGAGCGTCCGGCGCGAAGGAACGATTCCAGCTGCGCCTTCAACGACCTCTGGGAAGAGAGGATTGTCGGCGCAGCGGAGAACACTTGTGCCGGCATTATTTCCAGCTCGTACTCGCGCAAGGCGGCCTTAAAGCCGCTTTGACGCTCTTCGAAGTTATGGATACGTATATTCGAAGCGATGTATCCGATATTCCGGTGACCGCTGCGGCACAGGTAAGCGCCGGCCTGGTAAGCGCCCATGTAGTTGTTGATTTCAACAAAATGCACAGGCAGCGTATCGAAGCAAGTGTCTAGCACTACCAAATGCGGCCCCAGCATGCCGGCGATGTCCGTGATTTGCCCGCGGTTCAGGTTCGTACCTAGCAGTACGACGCCACCGCCGGGGCGTTCCTGGGCAAGAGCCATAAGCTCGCGATCAAAAAACTCCATGTCGATGGAGGAGAAAATAAGCGAGTACCCTTTAGTGCGGCACCGTTCTTCAATGTAATGTATGAGCTCGCGAAAGAACGGCTGCTGATAATACTGCTCCAACACGATGCCGGAATTGGCCAGGACAAGAAAGGTCAGCAATTTGGTTTGCGGCTCTGTTGAGGCGGACACTTTGGCTTTCGGAAGGTAGCCGTTTTCCCTGGCAACTTGCAAAATCCGTTCGCGGGTTTCGGGACCAATACCCGGCTTTCCGCTGAAGGCGAGGGAGACGGCTGATTTGGACACGCCGGCCAGTTGGGCTATATCTTCCATTTTCATTTTGATTGCTCCGTTTCCAAGTACATATCGTTTAGATTAGTTTAGTTTACATGTTTTAGTAAAAAAACTCAACAGCCATCTAGAATTATTAAGTTTAAATCCAATATTTTAGTTATATTTAGTTGAAATGATGCGTAATTTGTATAAATAAAGCGTTGACAGTTATTTTTTGGAATGATACGATGAGTTTGTGAAGGTTAATGATACTAAACAGTTTAGTTTTATTGTGAGTAGTATTCTATTGATATTATGGAAAATAGTTTAGTTGTTTAGTAGAGTTAGTTTCCTTGTTTCTTATTCCTACCCTTGAAGGAGAAATGCTGGATGAACAAATTAAAGCTGGGCTATGCGCCTACGCGCCGGTTTGTTTTTAGCGCTGAAGACGCATTTAAGTACAAAGTATGGATACGCGAGAAGATAGAGAGCATCGGATTGGATATCGACATCGTTGACTTGGAAGGTCTTAATTCCGAAGGGCTGCTGTACGACGATCACATCAATGCCGATGAGATTATCGAGCGGTTCAGGCAGGAGAGAGTGGACGCCGTATTTTTCCCGCATTGTAACTTCGGCACAGAAGATACCGTTGCCCGGGTCGGCAAGGCGCTCGGCAAGCCAGTGCTGCTCTGGGGGCCAAGGGACGAGGCTCCGCTGGAGGACGGCATGCGGCTGCGGGATACGCAATGCGGCTTGTTCGCCACCGGCAAGGTGCTTCGCCGCTTTAACGTACCGTTCACCTACGTGACGAACAGCAGGGTGAACGATCCGGTGTTCGAGCGCGGCTTCACGAATTTCATTGCCGCAGCCAATGTCGTCCGGCAGTTCCGCAGCCTGCGCATTCTGCAGATCGGACCGCGTCCGTCTTCATTCTGGACGATGATGTGTAACGAAGGCGAGCTGCTGGAGCAGTTCGGCATCGAGATTCACCCGATTACGCTGGTCGACATTCAGCGGGCTTCGCAGCAGATCGAGAAAGGGAACGGCTCGGAGCTTGCCGAGGCCGTCGACTATATCAAGGCGAAGCTGGATTACTCCGAGGTTACGGAAGGAGACGTGAAGCGAATCGCCGCCTTGAAGGTAGCCATGCGCAGGTATGCACAGCAAACCGGCAGCTCGGCCATTGCCATTCAATGCTGGTCCTCCCTCCAGGATGCGATGGGCATTATGCCTTGTCTGGCGAATGCGATACTGACCGATGAGCAAATTCCGGTCACCTGTGAAACCGATATTCACGGTGCGGTTACCTCGGTTATGGTGCAGGCAGCGACGATGAATCAAGCGCCGACGTTTTTCGCAGATTTGACCGTGCGTCACCCTGACAATCCGAACGGCGAGCTGCTGTTCCACTGCGGCAATTTCCCGCTATCGTTATCAGTAGAAGAAAAGCCGAAGCTGCGCAAGCATTTTCTGTTCGACGATCATTCTCCGGGTACGCACGAAGGCGAGATTCGCGGCGGGGACATGACGCTGGCCCGTTTTGACGGGGATCACGGGGAATATCAGCTGTTCCTGGGCCGTGCTCGCGGCATACAAGGTCCATACACCCGGGGCTCCTACGTGTGGGTGGAAGTGAACGATTGGCCTTTGTGGGAAGAGAAGCTCGTAAAAGGCCCGTACGTTCATCATTCCGTCGGCATACATGCCAATGCAATCCCGGCTCTATATGAAGCCTGTCAATACATACCGGGCTTGAAGCCGGATCCTGTCGATCCGACCGAGCAGCAAATTCAAGCCTGGCTGCGTGGCGCAAGCATGTAGGGGAGGGACGACCAACGAGATGACAAATAAGGATTTGAAGCTGAAGGCCATCCAAATTCGCATGGATCTGCTGAAAATGATTCACCGGGCCAAAACGGGGCACACCGGCGGCTCGCTGAGCAATACGGATATTTTGACGGTTTTGTATTATAAAATCATGAATATCGATCCAAGCCGGCCGAAATGGGAGGACCGTGACCGGTTCATAGCCAGCAAGGGCCACTCGGTGGAGTCGCTCTGGTGCATTCTCGCCGACCTCGGCTTCTTCCCCAAAGAAGAGCTGGAGACGTTCAGCCAATTCGGAACGCGGCTGATCGGCCATCCGAACAATAAAGTGCCTGGCATCGAGATGAACACAGGCGCTCTGGGGCATGGACTCGCTATCTCGGTAGGGATGGCGCTTGCGGCTAAGCGCGACGGCAAAGGCTACCGCGTCTTCTGCTTAATGGGGGACGGGGAGCAGGCAGAAGGTTCTGTCTGGGAAGCGGCTATGGCCGGCGCTCACTATAAGCTCGATAATTTGGTCGCTCTGATCGACCGGAACCGGCTGCAGATCAGCGGGACGACCGAGGAAGTAATGGGACTCGATCCGCTTGATGAGAAGTGGTCGGCCTTCGGCTGGAATGTGGTTTCGCTGGACGGCAATAGCGTCGATTCGCTTGTCGAGGCTTTGGAGGCGGTTCCAACGCATGCCGGGAAGCCTACCTTGATATTAGCCAACACCGTGAAAGGCAAAGGCGTATCGTTCGCGGAAAATGTGCCGCATTGGCACCATCACGTGCCGAACGACGCTGAACTCGAACGGGCGCTCGACGAGCTGTCGGCGCAGCTGGAAGCTTACCAACAGGAAGGGCAGGTGCGATTGTAGATGAACACCATACCGAACCGGCAAGCTCTTTGCGAGACGCTGCTTGAGCTGGCTCAAACGGACCGCGACATCATGGTTCTCGCCAGCGATTCTCGGGGGTCGGCTGCCATGGCGCCGTTCGCCAAGGCGTATCCCGAGCAATTCGTGGAGGTTGGCATCGCGGAGCAAAATATCGTCGGCATTTCGGCCGGCCTCGCCCATAGCGGCAAAAAGCCGTTCGTCACGTCGCCTGCCTGCTTCCTGAGCATGCGCAGTATCGAGCAAATCAAGGTTGACGTCGCTTATTCCGGCACGAACGTCAAGCTTGTCGGCATTAGCGGCGGCGTCAGCTACGGAGCGCTCGGCATGTCTCATCATTCCGTGCAGGATGTAGCGGTATGCCGAGCGATTCCGGGTCTTGCCGTCATTCTTCCGGCAGACCGGCACGAGACGAAGCGCATGACCGAAGCGCTCGTGCAACACGAGGGTGGCGTCTATGTCCGCATCGGACGCAACCCGGTGGAGGATGTGTATGAGTCGGATGACTACGAATTCGTCATCGGCAAAGCGGTAACGATGCGCGATGGAGCGGATCTGACGATTATCGCCGCCGGAGAAACGGTGCGGGTGGCGCTGGACGCGCACACCGCACTGAAGGAAGCCGGTGTATCATGCCGGGTGCTCAATATGCACACCATCAAGCCGCTGGATGAAGAAGCGATTATCCGGGCGGCACGGGAGACCGGGCATATTATTACAGTGGAGGAGCACAGCATCCATGGCGGTCTCGGCTCCGCCGTTGCAGAAACGGTAGTCCAGCACCAGCCGGTGCCGATACGGATTCTTGGAATTCCGGATGAGCCTGCGATCGCAGGCAAAACCGCGGAAGTGTTCAAGCACTACGGGATCAGCGCGGACAACATCAAGCGCATAGCGCTTGAGATGCTTGGCCGATAGGTGATAGGAGCTGCTCATATGACGAAGGATTATATATTGGCCATCGATCAAAGCACATCCGGTACGAAAGCGCTGCTTGTCGATCGGAACGGAAGTGTCGTCGCCCGCAGCATGCTGGAGCATAAGCAGTACTATCCGCGCGATGGATGGGTGGAGCACGATCCGCTGGAAATTTACTACAATGTTGAGGAGACAGCGATAAGCGTGCTGGAGTCCGCCGGGATCGAGCCCGGGCAGCTCGCTGCCCTGACGATCACCAACCAGCGGGAAACGGCCGTCCTCTGGGATCGGACAACAGGTCTGCCGGTTTATCCGGCGATCGTGTGGCAATGCCAGCGGACGGCGGACAGGTGCGCAGCGCTGAAGGCTGAAGGACACGAAGAGACGGTACGGGCCAAAAGCGGGCTGCTGCTCGATCCTTATTTCTCGGCCGCCAAATGGGAATGGATGCTGGATAACGCGGAAGGGGCGCGGACCAAGCTGGAGGAAGGCAAGCTGCTCGCCGGAACGATCGACAGCTGGCTGCTCTGGAATTTGACGGGCGGCAAGGTTCACGCTACCGACTACACGAATGCAAGCCGAACGTCTCTCTTCAACATTCACACCTTGGCGTGGGACGAAGAGCTGTGCTCGTTATTCGGCATACCGTTCGAGCTGCTGCCCGAAGTGAAGGGCTCCGACGAGGTGTTCGGATATACAGAGGAAGCAGGCGTGTTCGGGCAACGCATTCCGGTTACAGGCATCATCGGCGATTCCCAGGCAGCGATGTTCGGCAACCATTGCTTCACGGCCGGAATGGCCAAAGCGACCTACGGCACGGGAACCTCCGTACTGATGAACGTAGGGGAGAAGGCGCCGGATGCCGAAAATGGGCTAGTCGCAGCCATCGCCTGGGGAATGGGCGGTCAAGTGACCTATGCGATCGAGGCGGTCATCCGGACTTCCGGCGACAGCATCAAGTGGGTGCGCGCTCAGCTCGGATTATTCTCCACCTTCGAGGAGATGGAACGTGTGCTCCTTAACGCGCCTGACAATGGAGGCGTTTACTTGGTTCCCGCCTTTGTCGGCCTCGGAGCACCCTATTGGGATCCCTATGCCAGAGCGTCCATAACGGGCATGAACCGGGGGAGCGGCAAAGCCCACATCATTCGTGCGGCTTTGGAATCCATCGTATACCAAGTGCGCGATGCAGTGAGGCTGATGGAGTCCGTGACAGGGACGCCACTAGCTGAGCTGCGGGCCGACGGCGGCGCGTCCGATAATGAGACCTTGATGCAATTTCAGGCGGATATGCTCAATATCCAGGTCGTCAAATCGGAGGTAGCCGAGCTGTCCGCACTCGGATCGGTTTATATGGGAGGACTCCGCATTGGTTTCTGGTCATCGACAGATGATATCGCGAACCGCCAGCAAGCTTACCGCCGATATGAGCCGCATATGGAAGAAGCGGAGCGAGAACGAAACTACAACGGATGGAAGCGTGCAGTCGCATCGGTCTTGAGCAGCGGGACAGCGGAAAGATGGAATAACCTATAACAAAATAACAGAACGAGGGGTTATCGAAATGAAGATGAGAAAAATGACAGCGCTTGTTTCGATCGTCACAATAGCATCGCTTCTTTCCTCCTGCACGCCGGGAGGCCGATCGGCATCGCCCGAAGCCGGCGGTACTGCAACATCTTCTTCCGACAAAAAAGTAGAGCTACGGATGACCTGGTGGGGATCGCAGATTCGTCATGATGCGACCCTCAAGGTTATCGAGCTGTTCGAAAAACAACATCCGAATATTAAAATTAACGGTGAATATTTGGGCAGCGACGGATATTGGGACAAATTAAATACACAAATTGCCGGAGGCAATGCTCCGGATTTGATTCAGCTCGGCAATAACTATCCCGAATATGTAAAGCGCAACACGCTGCTGGATCTTAAACCGTATCTAGGCAAAGAAATTAATGTTGCCGACTTTGATCAGGCTACCGTAGATTCGGGTATGCTGGACGGCAAGCTGTATGGAATTAGCCTTGGATCGAACGCTTTTGGCATCGCTTATAATACGGAGCTTGTGAAGAAAGCCGGACTTCAGCCCCCGACAGGCAAGTGGACCTGGGAAGAGTACGGGAAGTACGCTGCGGACTTGACGAAAGCGCTGGGTAAAGGATTCTACGGCTCCGTAGACGAATCCAGACAGATGTTGTTCTTGAACTATATGGCGCGTCAAAGCAACAAGACATTGTATGCGGACGGCAAAGTAGGATTAGGCAAAGAGGAGATCGTAAAGTGGTTCACCACCTGGGATAACTACCGTAAAGCCGCAAGTATTCCGCCTGCGGAAGTGACGACGGCTTATACGGAAAATCCGGATAATTCCTCCTTTGTGGAAGGCAAAACGGCGCTTCACTTGATTTGGTCGAACCAGCTTAACGCTTACCAAAAAGCAATGAAGGACGAAGTCAGCATCACGCTTCCGCCGACTGGAGGGCAGGGAGCGGCACAGGGCTTGTGGCTGCAGCCGAGCCAGTTTTTGTCGGTTAACTCATCGACCAAAAATCCTAAGGAAGCGGCTATGTTCATCAGCTTCATGGTTAACGATCCGGAGGCTACCATGATCCTTGGCAGCGAGCGCGGGGTACCGGGTTCTTCCAAGGTACGTGAAGCATTGAAAGCGAAAGCAAGCCCAATCGATAAAAAAGTATACGATTATATCGATCTTGCAGCCCAAAATTCCCGAGTTCTCGACCGTGAAATGCCGAATGCCAAGGAATTCGATACGTCCCAAGTGAACATAAGCCAAAAGATAGCTTTTGGTAAGCAAAATATTGCGGATGGAGCGCAAGAGCTTCTCGGTGCAGCCGAAAGGGCCGTTAATAAATAAGGCATCTTAAGGAGTGGGAATATGAACCAGGTATCAGCCGTGAAACCCCTTAAATCACAATCCGTCGGCAAATATTTCGTAAACTTATGGAAGAAGAATGCTGTCGCTTACTTGTTTTTACTCCCCTGGTTCATTGGTTTGTTTGCTTTAACCGTAGGACCCATGATTAATTCCTTCTATTATTCGTTAACGAAATTTGATGTCATCTCGCCACCCGAATTTATCGGCTTTGACAATTACAGAACGATGTTTACCGCGGATCCCAGATTCTATACTTCCTTGAAGGTTACTGTAATTTATGTATTCGCATCCGTTCCGTTAAAGCTGGCGTTCGCTTTACTAGTTGCAGCCTTAATGAACAAGGGATTACGGGGGCTTGGTTTTTATCGGACACTCTATTACCTTCCGACGCTGCTTGGCGGCAGCGTAGCGATTGCCGTATTATGGCGCAAAATTTTCGGCGGCTCAGGGGTGGTCAACCAATTTTTGCTCAGCTTCGGCATTGAAGCACCGGATTGGATTGCGAACCCGAAATATGCTCTCTATTCCATTGTCGCCTTATCCGTATGGCAGTTCGGTTCCTCGATGATCATTTTCCTGGCCGGACTGAAGCAAATTCCGCAGGACTTTTACGAAGCTTCACAGGTAGACGGAGCCAGCAAATGGAAGCAGTTTGTATATATTACTCTTCCGCTGCTAACACCGGTTATTTTCTTCAATCTGGTCATTCAGCTCATCAGCGCCTTTCAGGCATTCACACAGTCCTTTATCATCAGTGGGGGCACCGGCGGACCGATGGATTCGACCTTGTTTTACACCTTGTACTTGTATATGAAGGGGTTCAGCTTCTATGAAATGGGCTATGCTTCTGCCATGGCGTGGGTACTGCTCGTGATTATCGGTATATTTACGGCAATCATCTTTTTTTCATCCAAGTATTGGGTGCATTATGGGGACGGGGGGAAATAAATGGCTCAGTATCGTGAAATGAACAAGCTGCTGATCCATGCAGTGATCCTCGGCCTCGGAGTATTCATGCTGTACCCGATCTTATGGCTCCTATCGAGCTCGATGAAGCCGGCCCATTTAATATTTACCGATTTGAGCTTATGGCCCAAGGAAGTGACGTTCGACAATTATATTAAGGGCTGGGCGGGAATTGCCCGGGTAAGCTTCTCTACCTTTTTCACCAATTCCTTTATCATAGCTGCATTATGTGTCGCCGGGAACTTGTTGTCATGCTCGATGGCCGCCTATGCATTCGGCAGGCTGGAATTTTCCTGGAAGAAGCTTTGGTTTGCTGTTATGCTAGTTACAATCATGCTGCCGCATCATGTGACGATTATTCCTCAATACATTTTGTTCAAGCAGCTGAACTGGATTGATACGTATTATCCGTTAACCGTACCCAAATGGCTCGCAACCGATGCTTTTTTCATCTTCCTGATGGTACAATTTATTAGGGGGCTGCCCAAGGAGCTGGACGAATCTGCGACCATTGACGGCTGCAGCAAAGCGCAAATTTATTGGAAAATCGTGATGCCGCTGGCGCTGCCGGCCCTGATAACAACGGCGATATTTACTTTTATTTGGACATGGGACGATTTCTTCAGTCAGCTGCTTTACATCAATACGGCGAGCTTATATACGATTCCGCTAGGCTTGAGGCTGTTTATGGATTCGTCAGGGGATTCCTCCTGGGGAGTGCTCTTTGCAATGTCCGTGCTGTCGCTTATTCCCAGCTTGATTATTTTCTTCAGTTGTCAAAAATATTTTGTCGAGGGAATTTCAACCTCGGGCATTAAAGGATAAAGAAGGTGAATAGAAATGAAGGAGCTCATTCAGGTCGAATGCTGGAATAGATTCGAGCTTAGCCTGCCAGACGAATTGGGGGATTTAACAGAAACAAGTCCGGTGGACCAAGTAAAAGCCGTATTCTGCAAGGGCAATCGGGTTATAGAAGCATTTCCTTTCCACGACAACGACGGAAAAGCACGTGTGCGATTCATGCCCGACGAAGAAGGCGAATGGAGCTATTCGCTGCAAATAAGCCGCTTAAACAAGGAGAAAGAAAACGTTTACAGCGGACGGCTGTATTGCACAGCGCCCGGACCGGGTAATCATGGGCCTGTTCGTGCTGCAGACGAAGAACATTTTGCCTACGCTGACGGTACTCCTTTTTATCCGTTTGGAACGTCATGCTGGTACGGTTATCGGCGGGAGTACGCCGATCAGACATTGGAGACGCTGGCTCAGTCCCCATTCAATAAGGCGCGCTTCCGCATAGACGCCGGCTCGGGAATCGACGAGCTGGAATTGCTGGAGGAAATGATTGCGAAGCTGCTGCAGAGAGGAATTGAAGCCGAAATCTTGCTGGATTGCAGCGGCAGCGGGGGAGACTCGCAGGCATTGCTGCACCAAGCTATCTCTCGTTTCTCCGCGTTTCGCAATGTGTGGTGGTCATTGACAACGGCTGATGACGGCCCAAACGCTGAGATTTCATCGACGGCCAAACAATACTTGAAGTTCATTCGAGAACTGGACACATACGGCCATCTGTCCACTATCTGCAGCTCGAATCCGATTGCTGATTTCGGAGACAGCTCTATCACTCATGTCAGCTTGCAGTACTTTGACCCAAGTCAGCTGTCCCGGATAAGTGCGCTGCACCGGAAGCCTGTCATTATCGATCATTGCGGAAGTGAAGGGGATTGGCCGAGTCTCGAAGGAAGCTTGCCCGCCGAAGAATTAGTCAACCGGATTTGGGCCAGCGTATGCAGGAAGGGCTATGCCGGACATGGCGAGATGTACATCCGCAGCGGAAGCGAGGGCGAGGCCTGGCTGACTCACGGAGGAGCTTTGTCAGGTGAGGCAGCGGCCCGAATCGCTTTTTTACGGGAAATCTTGGAGGAGGCGCCAGCCGGTCTGCGCACGATGCCGGAATTGTATGATGCGGCTGCGATAGGACGCGACGGCGTGTATTATCTTCAATACTACGGGATACACCGATTCCCGTCCAAACGGTTTCGTCTGCCGGAAGGCACCTATACGGCGGATGTTATCGATGTATGGAATATGACTATAACCCCCATGCCTGAAACCTTCGGGGCAGAATTCGCCGTACCTCTGCCGTCTCGTTTGTATCACGCATTGCGTATTCGCAGAACGGACATGTCCGATGCCGGGATGGAAGCCATCGCTGCAAATCCGGACCCAAACATAGATCAGCTGATTCAAAATGCGGAAGCCGACGAAAACTTTATCCAACAAATCGAACACCAGCAAAGCCGGAAGGGAGGGACAGTCCGATGAGCGCAATGGATAGTGTAGAACGGTGGGGCCGGTTTGAAGCTGTGTTTCAAGGACCCGAGACGGAAAATCCATTCGTGGACGTTTCGTTGCGGGCGGAATTCAGGCTGCGCAACCGGGTCATCGCTGTTGACGGCTTCTATGACGGCGGCACTACGTATAAGCTGCGGTTTATGCCTGATACCGAAGGAACGTGGTCCTATACGACATATAGCAATCATGCCGAGCTGGACGGCATTCATGGAGAGCTTCAAGTAAGGGCGCCTTCCGCCGGGAACCATGGTCCTGTGCATGTGAAAGACAAATACCGGTTTGTCTATGAGGACGGCACGCCATATTTACCTTTTGGAACCACATTGTATCATTGGGTGCACCATGGGAACGAAGAACGAGAGCAGTCGACATTAGCCGATCTGTCCGATTCGTCCTTCAATAAGGTCCGAATGATTATTTTACCTACCGGAACCATGGATCCTCCATCGCTTGCTTTTGCAGGGAACTTGTCGTCCGGAGTGGATACACAGCGCTTTAATCCGGACTTTTTTGCCCATTTTGAGCGGCGGGTTGAAGATTTGCAGAGACTCGGAATCGAAGCGGACCTAATTTTATTTCATCCTTATGATCAGAACGTGTGGGGATTTCAAAAGCTGGACCCGGAAACAGAAGAGTTGTATTTGAGATATGTGATTGCCCGGCTGGCGTCGTATCGAAATGTATGGTGGTCGCTTGCCAACGAATTTGATTTTAATGTTCACAAAACTACGGCGGATTGGGACCGGTTGCTTCAATTCGTGCAGCGTCACGATCCGTACGGCCATTTACGTTCGATCCATAACGGAACCAAGATGTACGATTACAGCAGAACGTCGATGTACGATTACACCAAGCCTTGGGTGACACACCAAAGTATTCAGCATTGGGAAACAAGCTTAACAACCAACTGGTTGGAGATGTGTCCCAAGCCTGTCGTTGTAGATGAATGCTGCTATGAGGGCAACGCGCCCAGAAGGTGGGGAAATATTTCCGGTGAGGAGCTCGTTCGCCGTTTCTGGGAATGCATGGTTCGAGGCGGCTATGCCGCCCATGGCGAAGCGTTTGTCGGAGACAGCTCGTGGATATCGAGCGGTGGCAAGCTTGCAGGGGAAAGTCCGTCGCGAATTGCCTTCCTGCGAGAATTAATGGAAGAACATCAAGCTGATTTGTGGAACACCGGGTCTGCGAGAGACTGCTATTGGCTATATTTCGGAATCAGCCGTCCGGCTTACTGGGAGCTGGACCTGCCGGCAGACAGAGAGTATTATGCCGAGCTTATCGACACATGGGAAATGCATAGGGAGCGATTGCCGGGAACCTACAGCGGACCATGCCAAATCCCGTTGACCGGCAAATCGTATGCCGCCCTGCGGTTAACTCGCGTATAGAAGACAAGGAAGGTGAAACATGAGTATCGTAATTAGCCGCCTGCGGGTTGACTCAATGGAGCAGCCCTTAGGCTTGGAGACGCGGCAGCCGCGTTTCAGCTGGGTATTGGATTCTAATCGGCGCTCCGAGCGGCAGTCCGCCTATCGGATCATGGTCGCTTCGGCAGTAGAGGGGCTGCAGCAGGACATAGGCGATCTTTGGGATAGCGGAAAAATAACATCCGATCGTTCGGTGCAAATCCGTTATGCCGGCGCTCCTTTGCAGTCAGCCGCAGCGTATTGCTGGAAAGTACAAGTGTGGGACCGAAACGGTGTTCCTTCCGATTGGAGTCCTGTCGCCAGCTTTTCGATGGGATTACTGGGCCAAGACGAGTGGAAGGGAGAATGGATCGGCAAAACCGTGGACCCGGCTCTCGAGCTTCCTCCGGGACTCTACCTGCGCAAGGAATTTGCGATTGATCGTCCGATCAAGAGAGCGGTCTTGTATAGCACCGCGCTTGGCGTCTACGAGATGTATCTGAATGGGTCTCGAGTTGGCGACCACTATTTCGCTCCGGGCTGGACGGATTATGCCGTACGGACTCAATACCAGACCTATGATGTGACTGGGCTGGTTCAAGCTGGGGGCAACGCATTAGGGGCTGTTCTGGGAACGGGATGGTACTCCGGGCATGTCGGCATGATGGGCAGACACCGATATGGAATTAGTCCTGCATTGTTATCGCAGCTGCAGTTGGAATACGAGGATGGGACCACAGATCTCATCAGCTCCGATCGGAGCTGGACGATGAATTCCGGCCCCATCCAGTATTCCGACATGCTGATGGGTGAATGGTACGACGCTGGATTGGAGTGGCCGGGCTGGAACGAGCCGGGCTTTGACGAAGCTGCTTCCCATTGGCAGCGTGCAGAGCAGCTTCCGCGTTACGGCGGGAGGCTGGTATCGCAGATCGATCCTCCCGTCCGCATCACCGAATCGCTCAAGCCGGTGAAAGTATGGCGTTCCGAACGCGGCAGCTATCTTTTCGATTTGGGTCAAAATATGGTGGGGTGGGTCAAGCTGCAGACCAGCGGTCCGGCCGGAACCCGTATTACCGTTCGCCATGCGGAAATGCTGGAGGACGACGACAACCTGTATACGGTCAATTTGCGTAAAGCCGAGCAAAAAGATACGTACATTTTAAAAGGGAACGGATTGGAAACGCTGGAGCCTCATTTTACTTTTCACGGCTTCCGTTACGTAGAGGTTGAAGGGCTGACTGAGGAGCCAACCCTGGAAAGCGTAACCGGACAGGTTGTTCATTCCGATACCCCTCATTCCGGCTCGATCGAAACGTCGGATCCGATGATTAATCAATTGATCAGCAATATTCGATGGGGGCAGCGAGGAAATTATCTCAGCGTGCCTACCGATTGCCCCCAAAGGGATGAACGGCTCGGCTGGACCGGAGACGCACAAATTTTCATTCGTAC
The DNA here is from genome assembly GCF_022354825.1 of Paenibacillus sp. H1-7. Taxonomy (GTDB): domain Bacteria; phylum Bacillota; class Bacilli; order Paenibacillales; family NBRC-103111; genus Paenibacillus_S. Next base: position 5,386,668 of record NZ_CP031168.1, on the reverse strand, counting down.
GGCTTCCTATAATATGGATGTGTCCCGATTCTTTACCAAGTTTATGGCGGATATGACGGATGCCCAGACGGAAGCGGGCGCTTTCCCGGATGTCGCTCCCGATGCCGGATGGTTCGAGTGGAAGCAGGAGCATGTCCAATGGTTTGCTCCCGACAACTCGGGCTGGGGGGATGCAGGCGTAATTATTCCATGGACGCTGTATCTGATGTATGAAGACCGGTCGATATTGGAAGAAAATTACGATGCCATGAAGCGCTGGGTCGACTATTTGAAAGCCAACAGCAGCCGACTGGTCAGACCCGATTACGCCAATTACGGCGACTGGCTATCGATTAATGCCGATACGCCTAACGATGTTTTGGCGACAGCTTACTTTGCCTACAGCACGCTATTGTTCTCCCGAATTGCCGGTGTGCTCGGTCGCGAGGAAGACGCCTGCAGCTATTCGGAGCAGTACGGAAGGATACGCGAAGCTTTTGTGCGCGAGTTTATGGACGAGAACGGAATCATTAAAGGGGATACCCAGACGGTCTATGTGCTGGCTCTCTATTTCGGATTGCTGCCCGATGATCAAAAATCGTCGGCGATTCGCAGGCTGGAGCAGCTGATCCAAAGCAACGGAGGTCATTTGTCGACAGGCTTTCTCGGCGTAGGCTACCTGCTTCCGGCCTTGACGGAAAACGGCTTGGAAGAGCTGGCCTACGACTTGCTTCATAAAGATACGTTTCCATCTTGGCTGTATTCGGTCAAGCACGGAGCGACTACCATATGGGAACGCTGGGACGGATGGACCGATCATTCGGGCTTCCAAAATCCCGGCATGAACTCGTTCAACCATTATTCTCTCGGATCGGTAGGCGAATGGATGTACCGGTATATGGCGGGAATCGATGCCGATCCCGAGCAGCCGGGCTTTAAGCATTTGGTTATCAAGCCTTGTCCGGGAGGCAAGCTAACGTATGTTAAAGCGCAATATGAAAGCAGCTACGGCACAATAGGTTCGTCTTGGCGTGTCGATAACGGCCGCTTTGCCCTCAGCATCACCGTTCCGGTTAATACTACGGCTGCCGTACATTTGCCGGGTCAACCCGTTCAAGTGCCGGAAGGTGCGGAGAAGCTTGGCGAAGAGCAGGGCAAGCACAGGTACGTTGTCGGCTCGGGACAATATGAGTTTGTAAGTTCATTAAACAAATGAAAAGGGTGCTGACGATCGGCATGAATCTGTCCAGATCGTCAGCGCCGGTTCATAGGAGGAGATCCAATGGCAACACGATTCATTCCCGATACGCTGATGCTTGAAGAACGGGCGGCACATGCGATTAATGCGATGATAGGAATGGCAGACCGCGACCATCAATATATTCCATTCTTCGCCGCCGATCTGATGCACAAGCCGGCTTTTATGACGCATGGCGATTGGGATTACGGCTCATCCCACGGACGGATGATCGACGGTCTGATTCTTGCCCGCCATATGTCCGGAGAGACGTTCGGAGAGGATGTGGAGGAACGGTACCGCGCCAATCTGCTTTCCTTTTTCAAGGAAGACGGAATGAGCTACCGCCAAATCAACCCGACGCAAAATTGGGAGCCCAATGCGAATCTGATCGACCAGCGGGCCGTTATTTTATCGCTGACGACCTGGTACATGGAAACTCGCGATGTGAAGGTGAAGGAGGCGGCGGATCGGCATGTGGCTGCGTTGAAGCGCATCGCGGTGAAGGAGCGGGATGTCTGGTATTACCCGGCTTCGGAATACAAAGAGACCGGATGGCCTTCGGCTAACGGGATTCAGCTGAGGCTGGCTCCCGATCCGGCTGCATTCTGCGGGCGGTTAGTCATGCCGCTGCTGAAATACCATGAGCTGACCGGCAGCCAGGATGCATATGAGCTGTGCGAGTTTTTTACCGCACTCATCATGGAGCGCAGCGGCGTATTTAACAAGGACGGCAGCTTTAACGATTCGCTGGCTTACCGGAGCGGCCATTTCCATACCCGCATCGGAACGCTCGACGCGATCGCGCGTTTCGGGGTATTTACGGGCAACGCAGCGATGATTGCCTGGGTCAAGAAAAGCTACGATTGGGCGCTGACTAAATGTACGGCGTTCGGCTGGACGCCCGGCGACCTCCACGAGCAGGCGTACGAGCATGAGACGTGCTCTCTGGTTGACCTGATCGCGACCGGCATTACACTGGCAAAAAGCGGCTACGTCGAGTATTGGGGGATCGTTGAACGGTTCCTGCGCAACCATCTGGCGGAATCCCAGCTGCTCGATCTGAGCTGGGTGGAGCAGACGGACGATAAGTCGAACGATACTCCGTGTCATAAGACATTCTACAAAGTTGCCGAGCGTACACGAGGCTCCTTCGCCGGATATTCGGCACCGAACGATTTCGTCTGTGACGTGAACGAAGGGCGCGGCCATACAAGCGATTTGCAGATTTGCTGTCTCGGTTCAGGTACCCGCGGTCTGTTCATGGGCTGGAGCAACACGATTACGGAGAAAGACGGCACGGTCAGCGTGAACTTCCTGCTCAATCGCGGCTCCAAATGGCTGGACGTCAGCAGCTATTTGCCGCATGAAGGCAAAGTGGTGCTTGATGTACATACGGATGTGCAGCGCCTGCAAATCCGGATTCCGGAGTGGGCAGGGTATACGAAGATCAAATTCGTCCGGGAACGGAACCAGGAAGTGATAGAAGGCAGCGGAAGGGAGTCGAGCCGCTGGGTGAATAAGCAGTTTCTGCTGCTTGGCGCGGCTTATGCCGGTGAGAAAATTACCGTCACATTCCCGCTCAGCTTCCGCAAGACGATCGAGAACGCCGTAGGACAGACGTTCGAGACAGAATGGCGTGGCGACGATGTGGTCGGCATCACGCCTCAGGGGAAGAAGAAGCCGCTATACAGCGGACGAAAGGTATACGATACCGCTCCGATGCGCGAAGGCGGCTACCGGAGGCTGGACAAAGAGTTCGTGTGGTAACGAAGGGAGAATGAGCTTATGAAAACGGTCGTTGCCGTATATACCGGCCAGGGCTTGTCCGAACCGTTGAAAGCGGTGTTCCAGGAGCTGCTGCCGGACTGCCGTCTGGTGAATATCATCGATGATAGCTTGATCGGTGACGTGGTTCGGGCGGGGCACGTCCCTCCCGCCGTCTCGCGCAGACTGGTGCAGTATTATCATCATGGAGAGGAGATCGGTGCGGACGTTATTTTGAACACTTGCTCCTCTGTGGGAGAAGTAGCGGATGCAGCGCGGAGTCTCATCAGCGTGCCGATTGTGAAGATCGACGAAGCGATGGCTGAGCAAGCGGTAAACCGGTATGAGCGGATTGCCGTGCTGGCAACGCTTCCGTCAACTCTGGAGCCGACTATGCGGCTGATCCGCAAGCATGCGGATGCGTGCGGCCGGCAGGTGCAGCTTGTGAACGGATTGGCCGAGGGAGCGTTCGACGCTCTGGTGTCCGGCCGGCCGGATGAGCATGACCGGATCCTGCTGGAGACGGCCAAACGGACAGCCGGCGAAGCCGACGCCATCGTATTGGCTCAAGGCTCGATGGCCCGGATGGAGAAGACGCTGGCCGACGCTACGGGCAAGCCGGTACTCTCTTCTCCACGGCTTGGAGTAGAGCAAGTGAAAGCGGTGCTTGAGCAGTTGGACGCGGCCGGAGGAGTTAAGCTATGAGTCTGGACCGAGTCACCGCCGTCTATTACGTGGAAACGGCCTATTCCCTGGAGCATGCGGCGGCTGTGATTGCCGGGGAACAGTCAACCGGCACCTTTACCGCCGTTCCGGGGGAGACCGACGCGCTTAAGGCTGCGCATGGCGCCAGAGTAGAACGTATCGAGCCCCTCGACGAGACGGATCGTCCTTCATTGCCCGGCGCGAAAACGCCTGTAGGGCACGACGGACAGTACCGCCGGGGCCGTGTCACCCTATCGTTTCCGCTGCACAATTTCGGTCCTTCCATACCGAATCTTCTGTCTGCCGTAGCTGGAAACTTATATGAGCTGCAAGAGCTGTCCGGGCTCCGTCTGCTGGATCTGGAGCTGCCGGAGGCATTCGCGGCCAAGTATCCCGGTCCGAAATTCGGTATCGAGGGAACGCGAAAGCTGACGAACGTGTATGACCGGCCGATCTTGGGCACGATCGTGAAGCCGAGTATCGGCCTGGCGACGGATGAGCTGGCTGACCTTGTATACAAGCTGGCACTGTCAGGCCTCGATTTCATCAAGGACGACGAGCTGAACGCCAATCCGCCTTATGCGCCGCTCAAGCAAAAGGTAGCGGCCGTCATGGATGCGGTGCATCGCGCTGCGGAGACAACCGGGCGCAAGCTGATGTACGCTTTCAATATCACGGGAGAATATGATGAGCTGCGCCGCAATCACGATCTGGTCGTGCAAGCGGGCGGCACCTGTGTGATGGTAAGCATCCTGAGCATCGGGCTGCCGGGACTCGCCGCCTTGAACCGGTACAGCGAGGTGCCGATTCACGGCCACCGCAACCAGTGGGGGATGCTCACCCGCTGCCCGCAGCTGGGCATCGAATTCACAGCGTACCAGAAGCTGTGCCGTTTGGCGGGCGCAGATCAGCTGCATGTCAACGGGCTGAACAGCAAGTTTTATGAAACCGACGAATCCGTCGTCCGCTCGATTCAAGCTTGCACGGCACCGCTCTTCGGCGGGTACGGCACAATGCCGGTCGTATCGTCGGCCCAATGGGCGGGTACAGCGCCGGCGACGTACGAAGCTACGAAGACCGTCGATGTCATGCACTTGGCCGGCGGCGGCATGCTGGCGCATCCGGATGGTCCGGCGGCAGGCTTTGCAAGCATGAAACAGGGCTGGGAGGCAGCTGTGCGGGGCATCCCATTGCATGAATACGCTGTGCGGCACCCGGAGCTGGCCGGAGCGATGCAGAAATACGGGAGGGGCTGAATAAGCATGCCGGATGACCGATCTGCTGTTGCCGGTGATGCCCGAATGCCAAAACGGCTGCTGTGTTATTACGGAGACGATTTCACAGGCTCGACGGACGTTCTTGAGGCATTGTTCCGTGCCGGTCTGCGTACGATCCTGTTTCTGGAGCCGCCTGAGCCCGGGCTGCTGAACGGGGCGTTTCGCGACGCGGACTGCTTCGGCGTAGCGGGAGTCGGCCGTTCCCTATCGCCGGAAGCGATGGAGGGAGAGCTTCGCCCTATACTGGAAACGCTCCGGTCGGCGGGAGCAGCAGTCGTGCATTATAAAATATGCTCGACCTTCGATTCTTCGCCGAAGCTCGGCAGTATCGGCAAAGCGGCCGAAATCGGCCGTGAAGTATTCAGCGGACCGGATCAGGGCCGCTTCATTCCGATGCTGGTCGGCGTGCCTTATTTGCGGCGATATACCGTGTTCGGACATCACTATGCCGGGGCAGGCAGCGAAGTGTACCGGCTGGACCGCCACCCTACGATGTCAAGGCATCCGGTGACGCCGATGGCGGAATCGGACCTCCGGGCGCATTTGCGGCAGCAGACCAGCATGCGAATGTCGCTTCTCGATATTGTGGCTCTGGACGGGCAGCCCGATGCCTTAAGGCAGCGGCTGGACACGATAGTAAAGGAAGAACAGCCGGAGCTCGTCCTGTTTGACGTGCTTGACGACAAGCGGCTGGAGGCTGCGGGACGACTCATTTGGGAGGAAGCAGCAGGGGGTGAAGGCTTGTTCGTCATCGGCTCCTCGGGAGTCGAGTATGCGCTGAGCGCCGTATGGCGGCAGGAGGGTCTCCTGCCGGCCGCTCAAGCTGCAGCAGCAAAGGCGGAAGCTGCCGACAAGCTGCTTGTCGTCTCGGGAAGCTGCTCGCCGGTGACCGAGAAGCAGATCGAGCGGGCGATGCAGGCCGGGTTCGCGGGGCTTCGCGTACCGGTGGAGGAGCTGCTCAAGCCGGAGCAGGCGGCGCAGGCACGGGCCAAGCTGCGGCAGGATACGCTGGAGCTGCTGCAAGCAGGCCGCAGCGTGATCCTGTACTCGGCCGCCGGCCCGCAGGACGCGAGCATCGGTTCGCTGCGGGAGCTGCTTGCAGCGCAAGGGCTGCAGGCCGAGGAGAGCAGCCGTCTGCTTGGCTCCGAGCTGGGCGCGCTGGCCAAAGCATTGGTTGCGGAGGCCGGCCTGACGCGCATCGTCATAGCCGGCGGGGATACGTCCGGATATGTCACGCGGGAGCTCGGGATCTATGCATTGGAATGCAAGGCTGCATTAGAGCCCGGCGGCCCATTATGCCGGGCTTACTCCAACGAGCCGCTGTTCGACGGTTTGGAGCTGGTGTTGAAGGGAGGCCAAGTCGGCAGCGAGAATTTCTTCGAGCATGTTCGTGCAGGCACACTTTCAACTGAATAGTTCATTTAATTTTAAAGGAGGGGCGCATGCAGACGATAGAAGAAGGTGTCGTCTGACATACGCCTTTCTGTGCGGATGCGATGAAAGGGAGTGACCATACATACATGCGAACGATGATCATTATGCACGGCTTATCGTCCGAACAAAGGGAGAGACTCGATTCATTAGCCCCGGGATGGCGCATTATCCAGGGCAAAGAGAAAGAGCTTTGGCAGCCTCATCTGCGGGATGCCGAAATCGTGGCCGGATGGAACGATACGGCGGCACAGGAATGTCTGCTGCCGGAAGCGAAGCTCCGGTGGGTGCAATGCTGGGGAGCCGGAGTCGATTGGCTGCCTCTTCAAGCTTTTGCCGATAAAGGAGTGCTGTTAACCAGCGTGAGCGGTGTGCATGCGTACCCGATATCGGAAACGATCTTTGCGATGATGCTTTCTTTGACGCGGAAGCTCCATGTATCCATCCGTAAGCAAATAAATAAGCAGTGGAGCAATCCTGGATCCCTGGGCGAAATCCACGGGATAACGATGGGGATCATTGGGGTAGGAGCGATCGGTGAAGAAACCGCCAGACTGGCCAAGGCATTCCATATGCGTGTGCTTGGCGTTCGGCGTTCGGGAGAGCCGTCTCCTTTTGTGGATCGGATGTATGACCTGCAGGGGCTGCATGAAGTATTGGCGGAGAGCGATTATGTTATCGTAACGCTGCCGTTAACCACCGAAACGAGGCATTTGTTCCGCAAGGCCGAGTTTGAGGCAATGAAGCCTTCGGCTTATTTTATCAACATGGGACGAGGGGGAACGGCGGATACAGAGGCGCTTCTGGATGCTTTGAAATCGGGCTGCATCGCCGGCGCCGGTCTGGACGTGTTCGAACAGGAGCCGCTTCCTGCAGATCACCCGTTGTGGGAGCTGGAGCAAGTGATCATAACCCCGCATAACGCAGGATTGACGACGGTGTACAACGAACGGGCTTTTGAGATTTTTGCACGAAATCTTCAGAATTATATCGAGGAGCGCGAGCTGTCTGCAAACCTGGTTGATTTGGAAAAGCAGTATTAAAAATGAGATAGTTTAAAGTAAAAAAGCAATAAATTATCAAACATGTTGTATACAACATGTTAATTATACGATATGATAGGGATAAGACTACATTTTTCGAAACTGAAAGGGGAATTCAATGTTCCAACCTAATGGGATCATACCAGCTATGATTACTCCGTTTTACAGCAACCAGGATTTGAACGAATCCGCACTGCGGCATCTGGTAACCAAGCTGCTTGCAGCAGGCGCTCACGGGCTGTTTTGCCTCGGGACCAACGGAGAATTTTTTTCGCTGACCTTTGAGGAAAAAGTACGGGTAGCCGAGATCATTGTAGACGAAGTGAAGGGGCGCGTTCCGGTATACGTTGGCGTGGGGCAGATTTCGACCGATGAGACCGTGCGGCTAGCCCGAAAGATGGAAGACATCGGAGCCGATGCGTTGTCGGTGATTACACCGTTTTTCTTAACGTTCACCCAAAAGGAATTGTCCGGGCATTACCGGCGTATCGCCGAAGCAACTTCCTTGCCGATCGTTCTGTACAATATCCCCGCTCGTACGGGCAACCATTTGAAGCCTGCAACCGTTGCGGAATTAGCGGCCATTGACAACATTGTCGGCATTAAAGACAGCAGCGGCAGTTTTGATACGATCCTGCAATATATTGAGCAGTCGGGGCCGGAGTTCTCGGTGCTTGCCGGTACGGATTCTCTCATACTTCCCACGCTGATGGCAGGCGGAAAAGGGGCTATTGCAGCTACCGCCAACGTATTCCCCGAAGCTGTCGTCTCCATCTATGAGCATTGGAAACAAGGGAACTATGATCAGGCCGAAAACAGCCAGAGGGTGCTCCGAGACTTGCGTAACGCATTCCAGCTGGGTACGCTGCCGTCCGTACTCAAAGAAGCGATGAATTTGATCGGATTTCCTGCCGGACCTCCCCGTTCGCCGGTCAGCCCGATTACCGGGACCGAAAGAGCGGAGCTGGTTCGCATAATTGACAATTACATTAACAATGGCCTTCTTCATGCGGAGAGCATCTCTTGAGAAAATAAGGTATAATGAATTACAATTGCAATAAAACAGAAGGTGTGAACTACGATGGAATTGCCAAAAATCGATACATCCAACCTATGGGACAAAACGTACAGCATATTGAAAAATCAAATTATACGCCGCCAGTTCACTCCGAATGAAAAAATCTCGATCCCGGATTTGGCTGATAAGCTTGGCGTTAGCCGTACCCCGGTGCGCGACGCGCTGAATCGCCTGGAAATGGAAGGTCTTGTGAAAACCGTGTCCAAAGTGGGTACGTTCGTCGTAGCGATTAACCCGCAGGACATTATGGACATTATGGATACACGGCTCATGCTCGAATTTTGGGTGATCGAGAAGCTGGCGAATGTGGATCCTGGCGTAAGGCAAACTGCGATTGCGAATATGGAGAATATACTGCTTCGTTCCTCGCAATTGATCGATGCGGATCAAGTCCGTGACTATTTATCGGCGGATTTCAACATGGCCTTTCATATCGAATTTATGAAAATCGGCCAAAATCAAAAAAATATCGATATTTACTTGAAGCTGATGGACTACCGTTACATTACGATGAAATCTTCCATTGTTACCCCGGATATGGCGAGAGCGGCACAGGCGCAGCATGAAGAAATCATCGATGCCATGAAGAACGGAACCATTGAAGAAATCCGCAAAGTCATCCGTTTGCACTTGGAAGACTCGCAAAATAGACTGCTGAAGGTGATTAATGATCATGGGGGGACGATATAGCTTTTTTTCACTCCCCATATATACAACATTTAACGGTCTCGGTACATAGGAGCATTTTTGCAAAATAAATACGAACGATCGCCCATATTTATAAACTCGTAAAGGACAGGTGACACCTATGGAAAGGTTTAACGGTTTATTGTCTGTATCTGCAAAAGACCCTCAGCTTGAGGAAGCGCTGCTGCCTATTCTATACGAACCGGACAGCCATTGCGCCAACCTGCTCGAGCTGGACAACGGCGACTTGCTGTGCGTCTGGTTCTCAGGCAGCGGGGAAGGGAATCCGGACACGAACATCGTCGTCTCCCGACTTCCGGAAGGGAGCAAGCAATGGAGCACACCGGTAGATCTGTCCGCCGACTCCGAGCATTCGGAGCAAAACCCGGTTTTGTTTCAAGCACCGGATAAAAAGGTATGGCTGCTGCATACATCCAATGAGCCGCACGATCAAAAAAGCGCCAAGGTGATTTTGCGCCAGTCGGAGGATCGCGGCCATACTTGGAGCGACCCGGTCGTTTTGTTCGACGGTCCCGGCCTCTTCCTAAGACAGCCGATTGTGGTACTAAGCAACGGCGATTGGCTGCTTCCGGCATATTATTGCAAAACCGGCGGGCACTACAGCGTCGTCCTCATTTCATCCGATGAAGGCCGCAGCTGGCAGGAATTCGAAGTAAGCGGAAGTTTGCACCGGGTGCAGATGAGTGTGGTCGAGCGGAAGGACGGCTCCCTCTTCGCCGTATTCCGAAGCCGTCATGCGGACCGCATTTATACGAGCATTTCCGAGGATCATGGAAGGAGCTGGTCGGCTCCGGAGAAGACCGTCCTGCCTAATAACAATTCCTCCATTCAATTATGCAAGCTGAATAACGGTCATCTTGCGCTCGTATTTAACGATTCGACAATGGAGCGAGATCAATTCCGATGGATCGAGAGAAACGGGGAGTTTCGCAAGAAAGCGCTTAGAACGCCGCTAACGGTGGCGGTTTCGGAGGATGGCGGGAATACATGGCCGTATTTCAAGAACGTGCAAACGGCCGATGAGGAGCATCGGGTACATCCGATCGGCTATTCTTATCCTTCGATCATGGCTGCTCGCGACGGGTCTATCCATATCGCTTATTCCTATTTGCGCAAAGCCATCAAGTATGTTCGTCTAACCGAAGAGTGGGTGAAGCAAGATGGGCGCGGGGAATAGCAGCATGACTACAGTCAGAACGATACCGGGTTCGAAATATCGATGGAATGATCATTTTCTACATTATGGCGATGAAACTATCGGGTCGCTCCTGTCGGAGATTCCGTCCGGAATTCCGTATTCCGATGAAATAACGGAGCTCGAATCAGGCATATTTGAATGGAAGCGCTATATTAAGATCCCGCAAGGGGAACCGGTCCGGATCGAACAGCTGATGATGGGATTTCAGACCTCTTATCCGACTGCTTATGCCATGATTCCGGCAGTCACTTATAACGGAAATGAATGGGGCAAGGGGCTGGAGCCGAAGGGGTTTCAAAAGGAAGGCAAAGCGTGGACCTTCGCATCCCATCGGGCGGCCGTTGCAGGGGCTACCTACTCGGAAGGTACCGAATGGACGGTGGCACTGTTCGGGCAGCAAAGTGAAATCGGATTTTCCTGCTCTCTTGTACCTAAGGAGACGTCTGCCGTCCATCAGCTGATCTGGCCGCTTCGGGAAACGCCGGCAACTTATGCAAGCCGCGATAAGTATGGTGACGATTATGAAGAACAATGGATCGCCGAACCGGAAAAGGAGTACCTGCTCACCGCTTATTTAGTTATTGTGCCCAAAACCTCCCAATCCCAACCTTCCTGGAGCAAAATGCTGGGGACCGCATGGAAGCTGAACTTCCATGATCAAAAGGCTTGGCACACGCCGGAAACCATTTGGGGGCTCGGTGTCCGTTACGCGAAGGAAAGCTTATGGGCTGAGGACGGAATCTTCAAGGGCTTTTCCATAGGCTTAAAATGGAACGGAGAGAAGTGGGCGCAGCGGAAAACATCGAGATATAAAATCGGCTGGACAGGCCAAAATATTTCCCTGGCCAATTCGCTCTTGTACGACTATTTGTTAAACAACAACAGCAGCTCGCTAGATAAAGGGATCGCCGCCTTAGATACTTGGGCACGATATGCGCGTCTGGATAACGGGCTGATTCGCTGCCATTTCGATTATTTGCTGAGCTGCGCGCCCGATGCCCGGGAAATACAGGACGCCTGCCATTTGGGAGCTGCTGCGATGAATTTCTTCGAAGCCTGCGAATTGGCCGAGCGGTGCGGACTGACAAGGCCGGAATACCAAGAGATCGCCTTGGGCATTTGCAATTTTGCCGTTAGCTGCCAGACCTCGGAAGGAAGAATAGGTAAAGCGTGGAGTAACCAGGGAGCTTCGGTAGATCCTGAAGGAACGATCGGCAGCTCACTGATCCCGCCGCTGATTGAGGCATACCGGCGGACGCGCGACAAGAAGTATTTGGAGGCGGCTGAGAAAGGCTACACATATTACATCCAGGATTTGCTTAACGAAGGGTTTACGACAGCCGGCGCTTTAGATACTTACTGCATTGACAAAGAGTCGGCGATTCCTCTTCTGAAAGCCGGGTTAGCATTATACGAAACAACGCACAACGATCAATACCTGCAGTGGGCGGAGCATGCTTCATGGTATTTGGCTACTTGGCAGTGGCACCATACCGTGCAGTATCCGGAACGCAGTGCGCTCCACGCGCTTGCTTACGATACGTTCGGCGGCACATCGGTTTCAACGCAGCATCACCATATGGACCCTTACGCACTCGACTATGTTCTCGAATGGCTGAAGCTCGGGGAAATAACCGGAAATTCCGCTTGGACTGAACGCGCGAAAGCGGCTTGGGTGAATGGAACCATCGGAGTTTCCGACGGTACTTTGGAAGTATTAGGGAAGCTTCGTCCGGCCGGCAGCCAGGATGAAGGCTTTTACCATACCCGCTGGGGTGTGCCTTATGATGTGTCGGAATGGCTTGTCGCTTGGCCAACGGCATTTCGGCTTGAGACGCTGCGTCACATGCAGGACTGGTCGGTCTGGAAGTAATTTAATACCAAAGGAGAGATAAGCATGAGCAACGTGATTCACAGCAATGAAGTCGAGCGTTGGGGCGTATTTGAGCTGACATTGGAAGGCGGCAGTGAAGGGAATCCGTATAAGGAGATTTCGCTGGAGGCTCAATTTCAATATAAGCACCGTACGATAAAGGTCGACGGCTTTTATGACGGAAACGGTGTGTATAAGGTTCGTTTTATGCCGGACTCGGTGGGCGAATGGTCCTATTCGATCAGCAGCCGTGATGCAAGACTTGACGGGTCAGCCGGGAGCTTCGTGTGCATTCCGCCTTCCGCAGGAAACCACGGTCCGGTAAGGGTGCGGGATGCGGTACGCTTCGCATACGAAGATGGCAAGGCGTACAGGCCGTTCGGTACCACTTGTTATGCGTGGACTCACCAGGAGGAGGCTTTGCAGCTAGAGACGCTGCAAACGCTCGGCAGCTCTCCGTTCAACAAGATTCGCATGTGCGTGTTTCCCAAGCGCTACAGCTTCAATATGAACGAACCGGATTGCTTTCCTTTTGCCGGCTCCAGAGAAGAGGGCTTTGATTGGACCCGATTCAATCCGGACTATTTCGCAAGACTGGAAAGAAGAATCATGGAGCTTCAACAGCTTGGCATAGAAGCGGATTTAATCTTGTTCCACCCGTACGACAAAGGCCATTGGGGCTTCGACCGGATGGATGCGGAGACGGACGAGTTTTATTTGAGGTATGTCATTGCAAGGCTGTCGGCCTACCGGAACGTTTGGTGGTCGCTCGCCAACGAGTTTGATTTTATGGCTGCCAAAACAATGGACGATTGGGATCGTTTCTTCCGCATCGTAGTGGAAAGCGATCCTTACCAGCATCTGCGATCCATACATAACGGAACCAAAATGTACGATCCGGACACTCTGGTGCTGTACGATCATTCCAAGACGTGGGTGACGCATGTCAGTATGCAATATTGGGAGCTGTCCCCAACCAACGCTTGGCGTAAACGTTACCGGAAGCCGGTCGTAGTGGACGAGTGCTGCTATGAAGGCAATCTGCCGCAAAGATGGGGTAATATTACAGGCGAGGAAATGACAGCCCGATTCTGGGATGGCTTTGCCCGGGGCGGCTACGTCGGTCACGGCGAGACGTTCGTTCATCCGGAAGACATCGTCTGGTGGTCCAAGGGCGGCCGATTGTACGGCGACAGCCCGGAACGAATCGCATTTTTGCGCGACATTCTGGATGAAGCTCCGGATAGCACGGAACCGCTGGACAGCTTTCGAGATGCTCCGACGATCGGGGTGGAAGGACAATATTATTTGCAATATTTCGGTATCCACCGACCTGCCTACCGGCAGCTGCCGCTTCCGGAAGAACGCCGTTTCCAAATCGATATCGTCGATACGTGGAATATGACAATTCATACGCTGGACGGCGAGCATTCCGGTCCTGTCCGCGTCGACTTGCCTGGAAAGCCGTATATTGCAATCAGAGCACGAGCTCTATAGCGAGTTCGCGTGAGAAGCCGCAACCACAAGCAGACGCCAATGGCGGTCTGCTTTTCATTAAATCATGGCGGAAAAGAGGTTGAGCGTATGAGCAAAGTTTGGACGCTGGGTGTGTTGGGGCTGGGAGAAGGCCGAAGCATTATTTCGGCTGCCCTGCAGAGCGAGAAATGGGTTTTGGGAAATATTTGCGACCTGAACGAAGAGCTGTGCAAACAAAGGTGCACCGAGTTCGATTTTCACCGGTATACCTTGAAATTTGAAGATCTGCTTACGGATCCTTCCATAGATGTCATAGGCATTTATACACCGGATCAGCTTCATGCCAAGCATATTAAACAAGCGCTGGAAGCGGGCAAGCATGTTATTTGCACCAAACCGCTGATGGTTTCCCTTGACCAGGCCAACGAGCTGCTGGAAGCTCAACGCAAAGCGGGAAAAAGCGTGTTCGTGGGACAGAGCTCACGCTACTTCGAGCCATTGATGATGCAGCGAAAGGATTTCGACGAAGGGCTGCACGGAGAGCTGTTGACGGTAGATACGCACTATATCAGCGATTCCCGTTGGTTTCTCAAGAAAGGCTGGAGCCATCAGCAAGGGTTCTCGTGGCTGTACAATTTTATGATCCATGCGGTCGATCTGGCGGTATGGTATATGCCCAATATCGAGGAAGTGTACGGTGTAGGGGTAGTAAGCCCTAATACGAAGGAGTACCGGTTGTCGGCTCCGGATACGTTGAAGTTTATATTGAAAAGCAAGGAAGGCAAATGCGTCAACGTTAGCGGTGTCTATGCAGCGCCTACTTTGGGGACGGCAGTTCAACAACAAATCAGCTGCACCTTGACAGGAACGAAGGGGATCAGCAGAGCCGGATATCCCAAGCTCACCTACTACACGAATTTCGAACCCGTCGCCAAGACAGCCAAGCTGCATACGTACGAGGAAAAGCACGGCTATTATTTCCGCTTTGAGGGCGAAAGCCATCATGCCGGTGAATACCAGAACTATATTGAGGATTTTGCCGATAGGTTGAATGCCGGCCATACTCCTAAGCCGGATTTACAGGAAGGAATACGTACACTCGCAGTAATGGAAGCAATGGAACAATCTATGAGAACGGGTCAGGTTGTGAAAGTAGCGGATGTTCTGAACCGGCGAAGTATTCATGTATAAGGATGTAAATCGAGACGAAACAGGGGGGACTCAGCTTTGAACTACGTAAGTCATACAAAGGAATATATTTTCGAGGATGACCGGCCTTTTTTAAGCTGCCATGCTTCAACATTAGAGCTGCTGCCTAACGGTGATATTATTGCCGCCTGGTTCGGAGGGACCCGGGAGAAAGCAGGGGATGTCGCTATTTGGACATCTCACAGACGGAACGGAAGCTGGACTTATCCTGTAAAAGCAGCCGACGAGGAGGATATCCCGCTGTGGAACCCGGTGCTTTTCCTCAGGGATGACGGCGTGCTCTTCCTCTATTATAAAGTCGGCGCAAGCATCTCCGAATGGGTGACGATGGTCATTCGTTCAACGGACAACGGCATGACTTGGAGTGATCCCGTTCCCTTGGTGGAGGGAGATGTAGGGGGAAGAGGCCCGGTCAAAAACAAGCCGATTGTGCTGCAAAAAGGTACTCTTGCGGCCCCTGCGTCATTGGAGCCCGCATGGGATTGCTTCGTCGATCTCTCCGCCGACGGGGGAGAAACCTGGGTCCGAAGCGAAACGGTTCCACTCGATCACAGCGGCTTATTGGGCAAAGGCGTCATTCAACCGACTCTATGGGAATCGGAGCCGGGAAACGTACACATGCTCATGCGCAGCACGGAAGGGGCCATTTACCGGAGCGATTCGGAGGATGGGGGCAAGACGTGGTGTGCGGCCTATCGAACCGGGTTGCCGAACAATAACAGCGGCATTGATCTGGTGAAGACGGACACTGGCACGCTGGCTTTGGTGTATAATCCCGTCCGTCCGGAAGAGGGGAAGACGAAAGGGCCGAGAACACCGCTTGTCGTCCGGTTGTCCGTTGATAACGGGCAAACATGGGAGCACGAGCTTCTAATCGATGAAGGCGAAGGGCAGTATTCCTATCCCGCGGCTATAGCCAATGGGAATGATTTGTTAATAACTTATACGTGGAAGAGGGAACGTATCGCTTTTTGCCGTATTACCATTGCGGAATAAGTCTGATTGCCCTATACATTGAGCACATAAACACCACTCTCCTGTCACGGGAGTCTACTATATTAATACTTAGCAGCAGTTGAGTCATGGTAATGGCAGAAGCACAAGGAGGGGTTCCATGCCGACGGAAAGCTTATGGGACGAAGATTTACGGGCGGGTAACAAAGCGCTTCGCACGCTCCCGGGAGCCTTATTGCTTGGTTCCACCGGAGCGCGGCTGTGGGCCGATTATGTCGAGCCGAGGCCGGGATTTTCCGGCAGGTTCGACTTTATACATAAGGTCAATATTCCATTGCTCTATTCGGTGGTAACGAATCGGGTAAAAAGCTTCGAGCCTTGCCGAACCGAATGGTTTCCGAGCCATTTGGCGATGGAGTATGTTGGAAGCCGGTTATCGTTAACCGAGAGGAAATTCATTACATGGGACGACTGTGCCGTATCGTGTCAAACTTGGACGAACTTAAGCGGAGAAGACCTTGTCTTGAAGCTGGAGACATATGGCAGCTCCTTTACGGTAAGGGACGGGGAGCTGCTGCAGGGCGGGTTTCCTATTGAGCATTACAGCTTCGATTTGACAGGTATCATCGCGGTTAGCGATCCTGCGTTACTGGATGAGCTGCGGCTGAAGCCCGGTGAGTCGAAGGAGCTTGTCATCTGTGCTGCATTAGGCATAGAGGGACAGGACGATCCGGATAGGTTGAAACGACGGGCCGCCGGGTACGCAAAGTCGGCAAAGACGGCCGATGACATCGTGGCAGCGTACAGAAGTGAATATCAAGCCTGGTTCGACAAGGCGCCAACCTTTGAGAGCAGCGACGCGTTGTTGGACAAAACGTGGAAGTACCGCTGGTTTCTGCTGCGACACAATTTGGCCGATCCGCGGTATGGGCATTTGACTTATCCGTTATTTTACGAGGGAAGGTCTCATAAGAAAAGCAAGAGGCCGTTCGACAAAGGAGGCTGGGAGTTCAGCAAGCTGATCAACCTGTCCGTGCCGCTGCATTTGATGGATGCCAGGTGGTATCACGATCCGGTTTATTGCGAAGGCGCTTTGCAGAATATGAAGCAAGGAGCCGATGAGACCGGCATGTTTTGCTGCTTGACGGTGGACACCGTCATGCACTCCTTCGCCAACTTTTCCTGCTGGGCCGCCTATAAGCTGTATTTAGTGCATCAAAATCGGGATGTAATCACGGAGCTGCTGCCGGCGTTGAAGCAGCAAATCTCGTCGTGGAAGCACGTTCATGGTAACGAGAACGATCAATTGATGATTGAGCATAAGCACACAAGGACCGGAAAGGAATATCAGCCAAGCTATTGGTACTTCCATAACTATCCGAAAAATCCGAAGGATATGTCGACCTATACTCATTTGAAACGGGTGGACCGCGCCGTATACCATTACTTGAACGCTCTGGGTGTAGCCAAGCTGTGCGAGCTGTGCGGGGATACGGATTCGGAAGGCTATTATAAGCTGGCTGACGAGATCAAGCGGGATATTATTGCGAAAATGTGGGATGACGAAACAGCTTATTTCTACGACCTGCATTATCAGACCGACGAGAAGGCGCTGGTCAAAAATATTGTCGGGATCTATCCGGGCTGGGCGGAAATGATCGACGAGCGGTTCAACGGGATGATCGAGCATCTGTTTAACGATCAGGAGTTTCACACGAACTGCCCGTTCCCGTCGGTTTCAGCCGATTGTCCTGCGTATTCAAAGGACGGAGGATGGATGGGCCATTTCGTCAAAGGTCGTAACGGCTGCGTCTGGGACGGTCCTACATGGCCTTATACGAATTCGATTGCACTTGATGCTCTCGCCAAAGAAAGCAAGCGGAGAAACCATGAATTCGATGAGGCATTCGCTCATTATTTCCGCGAATACTCGTTCCTTCATTTTATGCAGAGGGACCTCAACCAACCGGGTCTCGTAGAGCATTACAACAGCGAAACCGGGGAACCGCTGAGCGACGAACAGGAATATAACCATTCCTACTACATTGATCTGTTAATTACTCATATTGCGGGATTGTCCGTTGAAGCGGATCGGATCCTACTTGATCCGCTCGATATCGGCCTGGATTACTTTACTCTGGACCGAATTAAGGCAGCGGGACTGAACCTGCGCCTTACTTACCGGAAGCCGGGGACAAGTGCGCAGTCCATGCATACGAATATGGGCGAGGAGGGCTACCGGCTGTATGTAAACGGCGAATTGAAGTTTAGCAGCGACTCGCTTTGCCGGACAGAACTGCTATTGAGCGACTTAAGCCATTAGAGGAAGCGGGAAATTGGGGGAGAGCGAAGGCATCCAAGATGGGAGCTAGAGAGTGCTCAAGACGCGATCTGCCGCATGAAGAGGGAGATGACGGACGTGTACGAGAATTTGGAAAATGTAGGCATCGCCCATTTCGACGTAAAGAGTCAGCTGCCGAGATGGGTCTATGAGCAGGCTATGCAGGCAGCACGAAAGGGCGAAGAAGCACGGGCTGCAATTAAGGATAAGCATACTTTGGAACAGCGGCAGCAAGCCATTCGCGAAGGCTTGGAGCGTTGTATCGGCGGAATGCCCTCCTCCGATACTCCATTAAACGCCAAGATTACCGGAACGGTAGCGGGAAACGGGTTTCGGGTAGAAAAGGTCCTGTTCGAGCCAAGACCTCATGTCTATGCGACAGCCAACGTCTATATTCCCGATTCACTCGTTACGCCGGGAGGCGCTGTACTGCTGCTGTGCGGACATCGCGAGCAGGCGAAGCATTGCGATGAATACCAGACCGTGTGCCACTATTTGGTTCACGCCGGTTTGGTCGTCATGTCGCTCGATCCAGTCGGCCAGGGAGAGCGGTTCGGCTATTACGATCCCGAGACGAAGCAGGCTCCGATGACCAGCGTAACCGAGCACGAGAATGTGGGCAGGCAGTGCATGCCTCTCGGAGATAGTCTTGCCCGCTATATGCTCCATGATGCCGTACGAGCTATCGATTATTTGTGCACAAGGCCTGAAGTCGATCCGGCTCGTATCGGTGTGACCGGACATTCCGGTGGAGGCACGCAAACCTCTCTTGTTATGATGTACGACAAGAGGATTGCTGCAGCCGCGCCAGGCGGATTTATTATGAACCGGCCGTACTTTTTGCTCACAGGGAAAGCGCAGGATGCCGAGCAAAAATGGCCCGGATTCTCCGCCCATGGCTTCGATCATGAGGACATCATCCTGGCGATGGCCCCGCGGCCGGTATGCGTTCTTGCTACAACGTACGACTCCGTTCCTATTGAAGGACCCCGGCATACGGTGGCCGTTAACCGCAGCTTTTGGGAAATGTATGGCCGAAGCGATGACTTGCGCCTATTCGAGGATGAAAATGTGCACAAATTTACGCTGCCGCTCGCCAGGACTGCCGCGGCCTTTTTTTCCAAGCATTTGCTGGGTAAAGAGTACGTTTCAGCGGACGATCAAATCCAGCTCATTCCGAACGAGCAGCTGTGGTGCACTCACAGCGGGCAAGTGATCGGGGAAATCGAGCAGGCCAGAAGCGTATTTGATGAGAATGTGGAACGGCTTGCGCATTTCGAGAAGGCGAGAGAAGCGTTGTCCGGCGAGGAACGAAAGAGCAGAGCTTTAGCGTGGCTGAGAAAGAGCGTATTTTACAACAGGACTCAGTGCGACCTGAACCCCCGGCCTTCGGGAGGAGGCGAAGTGGACAATATGTGGGTGCTTCGCACGATATGGTGGAGCCAGCCCGGATTGTTGAATCATGCGCTGCAATTTTACGATTCGCAGCTCCACGGACAACGAGTTCCAGTAACGATCGCCGTGTGGGACGGAGGAACGAGCCAGCTGGAAACGCACGGCTCCTGGATTGAAGAAACCTGCGCTGCCGGCCGCATCGTTATGGTATTGAATCCGACGGGGATCGGACCGCTGCTGCCGCACTTGAATTCCCCAACGGACAAACCGTTCAAACGGTTCGGCGTGATGGATAGGCATACCGACGAGCTGATGTGGCTTGGCGACAGCATGGCTGCCGTGAGAACCTACGACGTGCTGCGAGCGATTCAGCTGGCATCCGAGCTGAAGACGGTCGATTCCAGCGATATCCAGCTTTACGGAAGCGGACGTTACGCAATTTATGCGGAGCTCGCGGCTCTACTGGATTCCCGTGTCCAGAGCGTTCGATTGGTCGAATCAATGGGCAGCCTTGCAGGCTGGATCAAGGAGCCGTTTTACGATGAAACAGACTCGCTCAGCTTCATTCTCCCTGGGATGCTGCGTTATTTCGATCTTCCGGATGCGGAGCGTTGGCTCAGAGAAGAAGGACGGTTGTTTGATTCCAGCACGCTGCTGAAGAGTCATACGGCGAGCTGACCGTTTACGATAGATGCTAAGTAGGCTGACCATGGAATAAAGTATATGCCCTACAACAAAACAAGCTGACTTTGCTCTATCGCAAAGGTCAGCTTGTTTGTGTTTATTAGTCCTGTAAAGCTCGTGAAGATTTGCGCACAACAAGCCGCGTATCTACGAAAGCTTTAATGTTTACGCGATCTCCGTTATCGATCATACTCATCAGCTTCTTGACGGCCATCTCGGCGATGGTTTCTTTCTCCACATGGATCGTCGTCAATTCCGGAGTAATGACTACAGATTCATGGATGTTGTCAAAGCCGACGACGGATATGTCGTCCGGAACGCGCAATCCGGCTTCTGCTAGCGATTTGATAACACTAATGGCAATATAATCGCACTCGCAAAATAATGCTGTCGGCATGGAGCCCTTGCGTTCCAGGAATAGGGAAACCAGGCTCGGCTGAGCCGTAATGGCCGTTGGGGGACTCGCGAATACGTCGGAGTCCTTCAGCGATTCTCCGTTCTCCTCCAGGCAGGCGAGAAACCCTTGCTTCCTTCTATCGAAATTGTACATCCGGTAACTGGATTGTACATATCCGATCCTCCGATGTCCAAGCTCCAATAAATGCTGAGCCGCTTGATAAGCACCCATTCGATTGTTCATTACGATGAAATTGGTTTGCTCTGTTTCGAAGCAGGTGTCGAGTACAACCAGATTCGGCTGGATGTTCGTAATGAGGCGGATTTGTTCTCGAGATAAATTCGTACCTAATAAGATAATGCCGTTGGACTCGTTTTCCGTCTCCAATTGATCAATCTGCTGCTCTAACTGATCGGAAGGCACGGAGGAAAACAATAAGGAATAGCCGTTCGTCCGGCATTGCTCCTCAAAGCATCGAATCAACTCCATGAAGAATGGCTGCTGCGCATAATGCTCCGATACGATTCCGGAATTAGTGCAGGCGACAAACCGTAAAATTTGGGAGGTTCCGCCCGTTTTTTCGGGCCGGGACTGGGTACGGGGAATATAGCCGCCTTCTTTGGCAATATTGATAATTTTGAGCCGGGTTTCCGGACTGATACCCGGTTTGCCGTTGAGCGCCAGGGATACCGCAGATTTGGATACATTCGCCAGCTTGGCGATATCCTCTATTTTCAATAGGATGCACTCCTTTGAGCTGTAGCTGATTTTTTCGTTCGGGATAAGTTCACTAAACATTATACTAAATGAGAATCTGCTAGACAAGAAACGATCCTAAGTGTCTAAAAAAGTTTAGTTGTATTAAACCCGGTTTAGTATGCAGCAAAAGCAGTATTAAGGGACTACTAAAATATTGATCGAGTTAGTCTTATTTTGCAAAGTGAACAGTCTGCAGCCCTATAAGCATGGACAAAAAGCAATCAACCAATCCGCCAAACAACCAACCAGTTGGCCAAACCGATCCAATATTTACTCGAAAAATGCAGTAATAAGGCAGGTTTTGCATCAATCAATCCTTGTAATAACGCTCGAATTGTGGAAATAGCGTATTTGTACATGCGATGGAGGAATGGTCGATTGATCGTCTTAAACCTTAACAGGTATGATGAGCGAGACGAAAAACGAAGGAGGTTTGTGGTGGTGGCAGAAGTATACAACCGAAAAATGACAGAATCCACCAAAGCGCCGGCAGGGAAATTACACTCCTATGTGAACCTATACCTGACGAATGTGAAAAGACATTGGATGCTATATTTGATGGTTCTTCCCGGCGTGCTGTTCTACCTAGTGTTTAAATACGTGCCTTTGGCCGGAAGCGTAATCGCATTCCAAAACTATCAAATATTTAAAGGAATTACGGGTAGCGCTTGGGTCGGTTTAGACAATTTTAGGTTTATTTTTACTTATCAGGATTTCTACCACGTGTTGAGAAACACGGCGATGATCGCGCTCTATCAGCTGGTATTCGGTTTTCCGGCACCGATCATTCTCGCTCTTCTATTAAATGAATTAAGAATTATGCTCGCCAAGCGGGTCATTCAAAGCTTGTTCTACCTGCCGCACTTTCTGTCTTGGGTAGTCGTCGGAGGTATCGTATTCGAGCTTCTCTCCACCCAAGGCGTGGCCAATATGGTCCGCGGCTGGTTCGGCCTCGAACCGATTTTGTTCATGCAGGAGCAAGCGTATTTTCGTACCATTGTCGTCATATCCAGCATTTGGAAGGAAATCGGCTGGGGAACGATCATTTATCTTGCGGCGATTGCGGGAATTAATCCGAATTTGTACGAAGCCGCGGTTATGGACGGTGCCAACCGGTGGAAGCAGACGATTCATATTACGCTTCCGGTTATGTTCCCGACGATTCTCGTACTGTTCTTATTGAATATAGGTAACTTCCTGGAGCTCGGCTTCGACCAGATTTATAACCTGTTAACGCCAATGACCTATTCCGTCGGCGACATTATTGAAACGTATGTTTACCGTGCAGGGGTTCTGCAGGGACAATACAGTGTGACGACGGCCATCGGATTATTCCAATCCGTCATCGGTTTTACGCTGCTGTGGATTTTTAACCGGATGGCACGAAAAACAGAACAGGGGTTATGGTAATGAAACAAACGTTAGGGGAAAAAATATTCCAGGTAATCAATTACTTGCTTCTCGCGGCGGCTGCCGCTACGATGCTGCTGCCCTTGGTTCATCTGCTTGCCGTATCCTTTAGCTCGCCCATTGCCGCAGACTCCAAGGAGGTGTTTCTGCTTCCCGTAGACTTTACGACGGCATCGTGGACGCATATTTTGCAAAATAAAGGGCTGTGGGGCTCCTTCGGCATCACTGTGTACATTACGGTCTTAGGTACGCTGCTCAGCATGCTGTTCTCGGTGCTTATGGCGTATCCGTTAGCCCATAAGGAATTTCTTGTTCGCAAGCCGATTATGCTGGGGATTATCGTCACCATGATTTTCAATGCGCCGCTCATTCCGTTCTTCTTGACGGTTCGGGAGATGGGGCTTATGAATTCGCTCTGGGCTTTGATTCTTCCCGGATTGATCGGGACCTTCAATATGATTATCATCCGAACCTTCTTTATGGGGCTGCCGGCGGAGCTGTACGACTCGGCCCGAATCGACGGATGTAACGACGCGGGTGTGCTGTTCCGCATCTTCCTGCCGCTCTCCAAGCCCGTTCTGGCAACGGTCAGCTTGTTCTATGCCGTAGGGTACTGGAATTCATTCCAGCGCGCCGTATTGTTTATCCGCAATCCGGATTTATGGCCGCTTCAGGTTAAGCTTCGAGCTTATTTGCAATCGCCGGAGGAGCTGGCAGCCGTCAACATGTTCTTGGGCGACTACGATTTCAATACGACGACTTTGAAGGCGGCAACGATACTTTTTGCAACTATTCCTATCGTTTTGGTGTATCCTTATTTGCAAAAGTATTTCGTAAAAGGCTC
This sequence comes from Paenibacillus sp. H1-7, assembly GCF_022354825.1. Classification (GTDB taxonomy): domain Bacteria; phylum Bacillota; class Bacilli; order Paenibacillales; family NBRC-103111; genus Paenibacillus_S. The sequence goes on along the minus strand of NZ_CP031168.1, from coordinate 5,362,903 downwards.
CATGCTAGGCTCGCTGAAAGAATAACGCCTATGGTATTAAGCTCCATGTTCAGCTTGATATAGAGATCATTTCATTTATTAAAAGGGAGGAACAAACAGCATGTCGAAACAGATGCTTAGAAAAACGACGACATGGTCGGCATTAATCGCGCTTGCCGCAACTGCCGCACTCAGCGGATGCTCCAGCGCAGGGGAGAATAAATCCGGTTCTAACGGTAAGGACGGAAAATCCGTTCAAGTCAAAGTGTTCAAAAGCCATATGGGCGTCGGATCCATTCCGGACAGCAATAACGCTCACGTGAAGTATGTCGCCGAGAAGACAGGTGTGGAATATCAATTGATAACAACGCCTCCAGGCTCGGAACCGACGGAATACCTCAATCTGCTGATCGCGTCGGACGACATGCCGGATATACTCCGTCCGATCGGGGGCATCGAGCAAACGCTGATTCAACAAGGCGGAGCGCTGCCGCTGGATGATTTGCTACCGAAATACGCTCCGAACGTGTGGAAGAACATTCCTAAGGAAGCATGGGACATTGTGCGCTCGGCTTCGGCTGACGGACATATCTATTATGTGCCGAAGGTGTTCCTAGTTCCTGAACGGGCACCGATGATCCGCAAGGATTGGCTGGACAAGGTCGGACTTCCAATGCCGAAGACGGCGGAGGAGTACAAGGAGGTTCTGCGGGCATTCCGCGACAAGGACCCGAACGGCAACGGGCAGAAGGACGAGCTTCCGACCTCGGGACGGGAATTCGGCAAATGGATGGATCATCTCTTCGGCATGTATGGTGTCGCGATGTGGGAAGGAAGCCCTGAATGGGACATCTATGAAGGCAAAATTCAATATGCCGGCGTGACCAAGAATATGAAGGCAGCCATTGCTTATATTCGCGACCTTTACAAAGAGAAGCTGCTGGACAACGAAACCTTCTTGAACAAGGGCGATGTGTGGCAGGCCAAAATCAACAACAACCTGGTCGGCAGCTGGTATCATCTGCCTGCCAACGTGCGCGACCGTTATAACGCGATGCTGAAGGGTGCGCCGGATGCGTATATCGTGGGAATGCCGATGCCGAAGGTCGAGGGCTTCCAAGGCTTCGTTACTCAGAAAAGCATGGGCGAGCCGGAATGGATTATCCCGCTGGCGGCCAAAGACAAAGCGGAAGCGTCCCTGAAGCTCTTGGACTTTTTCTATGATACAAATAACGACGAATTTGTCCGCTTCGGTATCGAAGGCTTGCAGCATAAGGTGGAAAACGGCAAGAAGGTGCTCCTTCCGCCGGAGGACAGCCGTCCGCTTGCGCTCGGCATGCGCAATCTGACGACGAAAGAGGATATGGACATCCGTATTAAGGAAACGGTTCCTGAAAATATGCAAAAAATGGTGTCGGATATGTTTGTCGTGAACACGGCGGATGCTCGCCGTATCGCAGGAGACGGCCTGCCGAACACCGTATATGAAGGCTTCCCGGATATTCAATCGCACAAGCTTTTCCAGGAATACGTAACCAAAATCGTTATCGGCGACTGGCCGCTGGAGAAGTTCGACGAATTCGTAGACCGTTGGAACAAATCCGGTGGTGAAACAGTTACCAAGCGTGTTCAGGACTGGTATGCCAAAGTAAAAAAATAGCGGGACAAGCTAGCAGGTGACCTGCCGGAGAATATTTCTCCGGCGATGGCGCCTGCTGCTCATTCCGGTGCGCATCTAGAAGATAGCGTAAGAAAGGACGGTACGATGAAGAAGAAAAGATATGCAATCTGTGGAGTAAGCGGCAGAGCGCTCGGGATGTTCGCCAAGCCGATCTTGTCCACATTCGCGGGCACATGCGAGCTTGTAGGCTTGCTGGACCGGGATCCGATGCGCTTCGAGCTGTATCGCACTCGTTTTCCCGAGAATGCGGATGTGAAAACTTATAATGAACACGAATTCGACCGGATGGTGGATGAAACGCGTCCGGACGTCATTATCGTAGCGGGCCGCGACGACACGCACGCGCAATATTTGATAGCCGCGCTGCGTCGTGATCTGGATGTTATTACAGAGAAGCCTATGGTCACGACAGGCGAAGATAGCCGGCGCGTGATGGAGGCGGAGAAGGAAAGCAAAGGAAGCGTCACTGTAACGTTCAATTACCGGTACGCGCCGATCCATACCAGAATCAAGGAGCTGGTGCTGGAAGGGAAGCTGGGCCGGATTACGTCGATCGATCTGAACTGGTATTTGGATACGTACCATGGCTCCAGCTACTTCAAGCGTTGGAATAGGGTTCGCGAGCTGTCCGGCGGATTGTCCATCCACAAATGTACCCATCACTTCGATTTGGTGAACTGGTGGATCGGGCAGAAGCCGGTGGAGGTATTCGCCTACGGAGCGCTGAACTACTACGGCGCCGAAGGAGAGCTGAACCCGAAGAAGGAAGACGGCAGGTTCTGCAGCACCTGTGAGTACACTGCGGATTGTACCTATTACTCGCGATGGAACGCCCGCAGCAAAAACATTCGTGTTCCCGATGACCACTTGGGTTCGCTGGAAGCGGGCAAATCGTCGTTCCCGTATTCCGACTATCGCCCGGATCAATGCATCTTCGATTCGCAAATCAATATCGAGGATACGTACTCCGCAACAATTAAGTATAACGAAGGCGCCTTGCTCAGCTATTCGGTCAATTTCTCCTTGCCGTACGAAGGGTACCGTCTGGCCATTAACGGAACGAAAGGCCGGTTGGAAACGATGGAATACCATATGCCGGGCAGAACTCCGTTTCCGACCCCGGTGCAAACGATCGATTATCTCCCGCTGTTCGGTTCCAAAGAAACGTTTCATGTGGTTCACCGCGAAGGAGGACACGGCGGCGGCGATCCGCTGCTGCTGGAGGACCTGTTCATGGGCGAGGATCCTGCGCGCCCGTACCGCATTTTATCCGGCGCAGAAGATGGAGCTTATTCAGTGGCTGCAGGCGAAGCCGTATGGCGCTCGGTTAAGGAGCATCGTCCGGTTACGATCGAAGAAGTGCTCGGAGGCAGTCATAAGTAGAATTAGCTGCCCAGGGCAACGAAGGAGGATACAAAGAAGTGAGCCCTTATTTTAATCCAATAGAAAGCATTGCTTCACAAACATCCGGCACGGATATCCCTCATGTGCTGGCCGTCATGGCTCAGCGATATGTTGGCGACAATCCGCCGCATGGACCAGTATATCGGGTTACCAGAGACAGCGAGATTCTCAAGCAGGATCATCATCTTTATCAGTTTCCTATAGGCAGCATGTTCCCTGAGCTGAAGGAAGGCCAGCGCGTATACGCTTGGGCCAAGCTTTGGGTGGACCAGGCGCAGGACTTTATTTTCCATGTGCGCTGCTACGGTCCTGTGCGGCTGTACCACAACGGCGAAAAGCGCTTCGGTTCCGCTCCGGAAGAGGAGTCGGAGGGAGCCGCGCTGATAAAGCTGAAGGTTGCCCTGCTGCGTGGCTGGAATCACTTCGTGCTGGAGCTGGGCAAAAATGCAGCCGGGGGCAGCGGCGCGGAGTTCGGTACGGGCAATCGCAAAAACAAGCCGTATCACTTCCTTGCTCCTTCAACGGATCGCGAAGGGGAGGAAGGCTGGATTTATACGGCTCCCGTGGATTCGGCCCTCAAGTCGATTCCCGGAGCTTCCCAAGCGGAAGCGAGCACCGGTGCGGAATGGCTTCCTTCCCGAGGGGATGCTCTTGAGGAATCCGGCGGGCTGCAGGCGCTTTACGGACATCGTCCCGGAGCATCCGCCTATGCATGGACGACGATTGTGAACAATTCTGCAGCCGTGGAACGGGTAACGATCGAAGGAACGGCCTATGGCCCAATCTCGTTCGTGCTTGAAGGCAGTGAAATCTATAGCGTGTCCCGCCGCGGAGACTTTTCCCTGCAAGTGGATGCAAAACCCGGCAAACAGGAGCTTCTCGTGCAATGTATTGCGAGAGAAGACGGCTGGGGATTTCAGGCGGAGCTTACATCCTCGAAGGTAGAGCTGGCTTGTCCGCGCCGCATTCACGGCTACGAAGGCCAATGGCTGTATTTGGGCCCGTTTCCAGCAGATACCCAAGTAGATGCTGCCGAATATCTCATGTTGGATACGATAGCAGATGGCGATGGAGGCTCGATCTTCTGGACGACGGACGAGCCCGGCGCCAATATTCGGCCGTTTCTCGAGAACGAGCTGTTCGGAAGATGGAACTACCCGCTCGGCGTTACGCTGTTCGGACTTCTTGAAACAGGCAGCGTGCTGCGCAGGGATGATCTATTGGACTATGTGAGCCGCCATGTCGAGTTTGCAACATCAACGTACGCTTATTCTCTATGGGACCGCGAACGCTATGGCGCAGCAGGGCTGAATAATCAGCTGTCTCATATCGACAGCCTGGATGACTGCGGGTCGTTCGGGGCACTGGCGATCCTTGCGGATCGTATCCGCCCTTTGAAAGGGGCACAGCCTATTTTTGACGATATAGCACATTATATTATGAACGAGCAGGACCGCATGGAGGATGGAGCTTTGTACCGCCATATCGGCGTATCTCCAAGCATGCACAACACGATGTGGTGCGACGATATGTATATGAGCGTTCCTTTTTTATGCAGGTACGCTGAGCTTACCGGCGATCTTCGCTATATCGATGAAGCGGCCCGGCAGCTTTTGCTATATAAGAAGTATTTGTTCATGCCGGAGCAAAGCATTATGTCCCATGTGTATGACGTGAATCTTGGCAAACAGTCCCGAACGACCTGGGGCCGGGGCAACGGCTGGGTCTTCTTTTCACTGGCTGTGCTGCTTGCCGTCCTTCCTAGAGAGAATGAGCGCTATGCGGAGATTCTTTCCTTCTACCGCGAGCTGGCCGAGGGGTACCGCAAACTTCAGGGGATACATGGTTTATGGCATCAGGTATTAACCGATCCTGAATCCTACGAGGAGGCTTCTTGCACCTCGATGTTCATGTACGGCTTCGCTTTAGGAGTTCGACATGGCTGGCTGGAATATCAGGATCCGTATGTTCGTGCGGTATTGCAGGGATGGGAAGGCTTGTGTGATCGTGCTATCGACAAGCGCGGCAATCTGTACGGAGTGTGCAAGGGGTCCAGCTGGTCCTATCACAACGCGTATTACAAGCATGATTTGGGTTGGAATCTTAATGATACTCACGGTATCGGCATAGTACTGCTGGCAGGGATTGAAACGGAGCGAATGAAAGAACATCTGGGCTTGTAAGGCTGAAGCGAAGGGGAAAACCAGGTTATGCGTGTCTTGGGGGCCGAATCGCGATATAATTGAACAATATTCGGCATAAGGTGGGAACGAATTCGTGATGCAATCCCTCAAGAAATGGCTAAAGTACAATTGGGCTCATACACAAATCCGGCTTGTATTGATTTTGACCGTATCGGTTTTCCTCATCATTCTGGCCGTAAGCCTGACTTCCTATTATACATCCAAATCGGTGCTGCAAGAGGAGCTAAGCGAGCCCCAGCGCCAAATGCTTCAGTTCAACATGAACGTGATCGACGATTCGATCAAAGAGAGCGATCAGGTAGCGATTCAGGTGGCGTTGAATGCCAATGTGTATCAATTTTTGACAAGCGAGGTTCAAAATTCGTACAGCAACATCTCGGAGCTGTATCAGCTGCTGTCCACCTTGGTCAGCAACTCGAAGTATGTGAAGAGTATTTATATTTATGATCTGAAAAGGGGCAGCTTCGTCGCCATCCCTCAAGGCTACAGCTCCAGCAAGCTGACGTTTGACGACTCCGCGTGGATTCGCGTAGCAGACGAGTTTGGGGATAAGATGACGGTCATCAAGAAGAGGCAGGTTCCCGCAGGTGCGAGCAAAAACGGTTCGGAGCTGACGTTGTTCCGAAAGATCAAGCTGCAGGGCGAGTTTAGGGGCATTGTCGCCGTCAATCTGAAGGATGAAGAGCTGTTTTCCAAGCTGAACACAAGCCTTAACGATATTAACCGGATGCGTTACATCATTGACGAGCGTGGAGAAATCTTATACTCCGTATCGAATTTTGAGTTCGATCAGGAAGCGATGGGACAGGTGCTTGCCAAGCTGAAAGAAGAGCATAACGGCGATATCACTTACCGGGACCGTAAGCTGCTGGTGAATCAATTGGAATCCCCCGTAACAGGGTGGAAGTATGTTTCCATTGTTGTGCAGGACAGCCTGCTGGCCAAGTCCAAAAAGGTCCGCGATACCGTATTGCTAGTATCCATTGCCGCATTGGCGCTCGGCGGGGTGACGATCTTCTATATTAATGCCGAGGCGTTTCGGCCGGTGCGGCGGTTGCGGCAGCTGTTCAGTGCCTATGAGCGAAGAGAGGACGGAATGGGAGGCATCGACCTCGAGAAGCTGACCGATGAGCTGATCAGTAACCATGCGCATCTGTCCAGGCTGGTCCGAGAGACGATATCGGAGGCGTCCTCCAAGCTGCTCCACGATATGTATACCGGCAATTTGACCGGCAAACGGGATATTCAGGAGAAGTGGGACCGGTACTTTAGCGATTGGCAGAAGGCTCCGGTATACGTAGCCATTTTGTCGATCGACAAGTTCGAAGAGTGGTTGAGGCGATATTCGGATTCGGACCGGTCGCTGTTAAAATTCGCGTTTGCGAACATTATTGCCGAGCTGTTCGAGCCGCAGTGGCGAATCGTCTGCACCGATTTTGGCAGAGACAAGACCGCTGTTCTGCTGCAGCCTCGTGAGCAAGGGGAATCTGCGGAAAAAAAGCTGTCCGAAGCGATCGGCGTCATCTTCGATTTATTGAAGTTCGGAGTATCCGCGGGCATCAGCACCCCGCAGACGGATGTCACGCGATTAAAGCAAGCTATGCTTGAAGCGGAGAATGCCCTGGCGTACCGCGTATATCAAGGCTATGGCCAAGTGATTCCATTCCATAAGGTGTCGGAGCATGAAGTGAAAGATCCGCTTCCTGTCGGACGCGCGCTTGAAGAGTTGATTCATGCCATTCAAGCGGGAGATGAGCCTACGGCTAACGACGCGATGGATCAAATTTTCAGCCATTTGCGCACACAATACGAATATCCTTCTGCTGTAGTGTCCTTCCTTCAGGAGGTGGCTGAACGGATTGAACAGCTCCATCCTGCGGAGGAGCAGGAGACGGGTCCTGCTTACGAGCAATTCGAGACGCTGCATCTGGACGACATAAGACTGGAGCTGAACCGCAGGATGGTTCCATTGATTCAGCGATATCGGCAGCTTGTTGAAAGCAAAGATTTCATGATGTGCCAGCGCATGATCGACTATATGAAGGAGCATCTCGGAGAGCCGATCGGCATTCCCGAAATCGCCGATTCTATTGGAATCAGCAGTAGTCTTGCCAGCCAGGTGTTCAAGCAGGAGACGGGCGAGACCATATACAACTACTTAACCCAACTGCGTGTAGATCGCGCGGCTGAGCTGCTGATCAAAACCGATTCCCGCATATCGGACATCGCGTTAATGGTAGGCTACCAGCACGAGAACAGCTTTATCCGTATCTTTCGCAAATTTAAAGATATTACCCCCGGCAAGTATCGGGATATGATGAGAACCCGGATGGACTTTCCGATCGAATAAGGACGGGTCCTCCGGCATAAGGTCCAAGGAGGAAATCATATGGATAGACGACGAATCGTAGAAAGACATAATCCCGAGCTGAACAAATTGGATCCGCTGTCCCCATTTTCCGTGGGCAATTCGGAATTTGCCTTCAGCTGCGACATTACCGGGCTGCAGTCGTTCCCGGAGCAGTACGAGGTGCCGCTCGGCACGCAGTCCAATTGGGGCTGGCATTTCACAGGAGGCCCGAACCGGTTTACGGATAAGGATGCCGATCAACAGATGTTCGATACCCACGGCCGGCTCGTAGGCTATCCTATGAAGCCGGGTAACAACCCGGAAGCCTATCATTGGCTGCGGCAAAATCCGCATCGGCTGCAGCTCGGCCGAATTTCCTTCCGGTTTCTTCTGGAGTCCGGCGAGGAAGCTGCGGCAGAAGATATGGCAAACATACAACAGCAATTAAATTTGTGGACTGGAGTCGTAACCAGTGAATATACCGTACAGGGTATTCCTGTTCGCGTAACTACGGCATGCCACGCTGATTCCGATACGGTCGGCGTACGTGTGGAATCTCCGCTGATCGCCCAAGGCCGTCTTCAAGTGTTCATGCGCTTTCCCGCACCCGATATGGTTCATACGGCTTGGGCCAAAGCTGTGTATCCGGATTGGGACAATGACGAACGGCACCGGACACTGCTTACCAAGCTGGAAGCCAGCCGGGCGCTGCTAGAAAGAACGATGGACGAGGACCGTTATGTGGTCGGCTGGGAATGGAGCTCAGGACGTCTGGAGCGATCGGGAACGCATGAGTTCACATTAGTGCCTGAGGTACATGGAGAATTGTTTGAATTTTCTGTTTCCTTTGCTCCGGAATCACCACAGACGGTATCCATCCGTGATATTGTGGAATCCAGCGAGAGAGGCTGGGAGGCATTCTGGATGAACGGAGCGGCCATCGATTTTTCCGGCAGCTCCGACCCGAGAGCTTTCGAGCTGGAACGCCGGGTCGTACTATCTCAGTTCCTGTGCGCCATGCATAGCGGAGGCACCATTCCTCCTCAGGAGACGGGACTCATGTACAACAGCTGGTTCGGCAAGGCTCACTTGGAGATGCATTGGTGGCACGCGTCGCATTTTCCATTATGGGGCAGGGAAGATTACTTGCTGAAGAGCATGAATTGGTATCGCGAGATTCTACCGATCGCTCGTGATTTGGCGGCCTCACAAGGGTATGAAGGCGCCCGCTGGCCCAAAATGGTCGGCTTCGACGGCAAGCCATGCCCATCCCCGGTCGCTCCCGGCCTAATCTGGCAGCAGCCTCATCCTATGGTCCTGGCGGAGATGTGCTACCAAGCGAATCCTTCGCGCGAATTACTGGAGCAATACCGCAATATCGTATTCGAGGCAGCGGATTTCATGGTATCGTACGCTCACTTAGATGAGGAAAAGCGTGTGTTCGATCTCGGGCCTCCATTGATTCCTGCGCAGGAATGCCATCATTTGCACAGCAGCAAGAATCCGCCTTATGAGCTGGAATACTGGAAGCAAGGATTGGAAATTGCGGTACAGTGGGCAGAAAGGCTGAAGGAGGAAGTCAATCCAAGGTGGGTTGAGGTAGCAGCTTCCATGGCTCCACCGCCGCAAGCGGAAGGTGTCTATCTCGCTCATGAGAATTGTCCGGATACATTCACCGAAAAAAATCGGGACCATCCTTCCATGCTAGGTGCTCTTGGCATATTGCCGGGAACTCTGGTTGACCATGAGGTTATGAGGAACACACTGATGAAGGTGAAGGAGGTATGGAAGTGGGATTCCGCCTGGGGCTGGGATTTCCCGATGTGCGCGATGACCGCTGCCAGACTGGGAGAAACGGAGCTGGCGGTTGATTTCCTGCTTATGGATGCGACCAAAAATTCGTATTTGGCCAACGGCCACAATTACCAGCGTCCGGGGCTGACGGCCTATTTGCCGGGGAACGGCGGCTTGTTGACAGCGGTTGCCATGATGGCCTGCGGCTGGAGAGGCAATGAGCAGGCGATGAACCCGGGCTTTCCGAAGGACGGAAGCTGGAACGTGAAGTGGGAAGGGCTTAAGCCGTTTTTGTAAAAAATGCCAATTGGAGAAGGAGGATATGCAGATGAGAAAAGGAACCATCTGGCCTTCGGAGCGGAAGACCTACACGGACCGGCTGACAGGACTTGAAGTGACGCAGTTGACGGACTATAAAGCGCACAGTCATCATTTGTATTTTACTGAAAGCGGTTGGTATGACAGGGGACAGCGCCTTTTGTTCGTCTCGGACCGGGGAAACAGCGCGAATTTGTACAGCTTGCACGTGGAAAGCGGTGAAATCACTCAGCTTACGGTTTACCCGGATAACGACCAATTGGATGCATCTTTGCTGCCGGATGGAAGCGCCGCTTTTATCAAGAAAGACCGAAGCTTGTTCCGTTTGGATTTATCGACTTTGGAAGAGGTCCTCTTGTATGAAGCGCCTGATGGCTATCGTCTCGGGAACGCCAGTGCTACCGCGTGCGGCAGCTATGTCCTGACGTGCGTGCAGGAGGATTTATCCTCAAGCATCCGGTTGGATCTCGGCAACGGGTACGTCGGTCACCGCGAGCTTATGGAAGCAGCCCCGCACAGCATGATCATTCGTATTGACGCAGAAAAAGGCGGCGCGGAGAAGGTATATGAGGCCAAACGATTTATTACCCATATTAATGCTTCTCCCGTCGAGCCTTGGCTAATGACCTTTTGTCATGAGGGACCATGGCATCTTGTAGACCACCGCATATGGGGATTGGATCTCCGTTCCGGGGAAGCGTGGCAGATCAGGGCAAGGCTCGAACCTGGAGAGAAGGTGGGTCATGAGTTTTTTTACCCAGACGGCCACACCATCGGCTATCACGGCTTTCGTGCGAACGGAACCAACTTTTTCGGTTCAATCCGTTACGATAATACAGGGATGGAAGAGACGGAGTTCCCATTCAATACGTGGCATGCTTATGCAGACGGGCTTGGCCAAGCGATCGTTGACGGGAAAGGCGATGTAAAGTCGCTTACGGTATGGAGAAAAATCGGCGGCGTCTACGACGATCCCCGAACGCTTTGCGAGCTGCGCTGCAGCTTTCATTCGCAAAAGGTACACGCACATCCGCGCTTTAGCGCCGATGGCAAGCAAGTATTGTTTACGAGCGATAAGAACGGGTACGGCAATCTTTATTTGGTTCAGGTCCCCGAGCAATTCGACAGCTTGCCGTTATTTACACCATAGACAGGAGGAAACGGAATATGCAGGCTACTGTTAATATACAGAATGAACAACGGATGTCCGTCAAAATCGCCGAAACGATCTTGTCACGCGCTGTAGACGGATACCATCCCAATATAAGCAATAAATGGGGCTATGTTGCCGGCATGGCGTTGACGGCCATCCGCCAGCTTGGAGATTGGACGCAAGAGTCGCGGTATCATGATTTCGTCAAGCGCCAAATGGATGTGTTCATCCAGGAGGACGGAGCGATTCAAGGGTACACGCTGGAAGACTATAATCTGGATCATATTAACAAAGGCAAGCATTTGATGAGGCTGTGGCGGGAAACCGGAGAAGACAAGTACGCACAGGCGGCACGGCTGCTGGAATCGCAATTGATTGGTCAGCCACGGACGGAAGAGGGCGGATTCTGGCATAAGAAAATATACCCTTATCAAATGTGGCTGGACGGTTTATACATGTCTTCGCCATTCATGGCGGAGTTCGCCGGCACGTTTGGCGAGAACGACTGGTTTGACGAAGCGGCACGCCAGCTGCTGCTCGTTGAGAAGCACACGCGCAACCCGCAGACGGGCCTCCTCCATCACGCCTGGGATGAGAGCAAAGAGCAGCGTTGGTGCGACGGAGCCACCGGGCGCTCCCGCCATGTATGGGGGAGAGCGATGGGGTGGTATGCCATGGCGCTGGTCGATGCGCTGGAGCATTTCCCTGTCCGTCATCCGAAGCGCGGACAGCTGCTGGGCATCTTTGAGCGTATGGCGAACGCCGTCGTCCGGGCTCAAGAACAAGAAAGCGGCGTGTGGTATCAGGTGATGGATTGCAACGGCCGGTCGGGCAACTATTTGGAGGCATCCGGGTCATGCATGCTCACGTATGCTCTGGCTAAGGGGATCCGGCTCAACTACTTGGCCGAAATAGACCGAAGTGTCGTCGAACGTGCTTACGAAGGCATTCTTACCCGATTCGTCACAGAGGATGAACAGGGAGTGCATCTTCACGGCATATGCCATGGCGCAGGACTCGGAGGACGCAAATACCGCGATGGTTCTTATGCCTACTACTTGAGCGAAGCGGTGGTCAGCGATGTGCTGATGGGCGTAGCGCCTCTACTGCTCGCAAGCATCGAGCTCGAGCGTCTTCGCGCAGGAGATTGCTAAGCATGCTCATTGAATAGAGAATAGGCGATGTTTACAAAAACAAGCAGCCGAAGACGCCAAATCGGGTCTTAGACTGCTTGTTTTTCTATTTTTTCAGCTTCTCGGACTCTATTTTCAGATTGCCGTCTTCCTCCGCTTTTCTTAACACCGAATTGACGTCTACATTACCCAAAGACAAGTCAATGAATTGAGAGGTCAGCGCTCCTTCGGCCAGCCCATCATAAGCGGTTTTACTAGGAATCGGAGCGAATTGGTTCCGGAACACTGCGCTGAAATTAACATCTTTGTACTCCGTCTCCGTTGCGAACACTTTTTTGTAACTATCGTCCTTTAATACCGGCATGACGCCTTTCTTCGAATAGGCCATTTGGTACTCGCCGGAGACCAAATATTGAATGGCCTGGAATGCTTCTTCTTTGAACTGGCTGTTGGCGGGTACTGTAAAGAACGTAGGATACGCCTGCGATCCTATACCCGGCATGTCTTTGAATGTCGGAAGCGAGACGATATTAAAGTTCGTTGTTTTGTAGGTAGAATCGATAAAAGGCAGATTGGATTGATGTACATACATCGCCAAGTCCTGCGTTCGGGTGAACTCCGTCGCGTACGGCAGCTTATTGCTTAAGCTGCGGATTTTATCCTTATAGCCTTCGCTCGCAGCAGGACGTACGAACATCGTCTGAAGCAGCGTTTTCCACTTTTCATCAGCAAATGTCGTCTTAGTAGTCTTGGAGTCAACGAGCGGCAGTGAGAATTGGTTCATCCGCAGTATATGGTTTGGAGATACCGCCAATCCGGCGTATTTACTCCCTTCTACCGACTTATTAAATTGCTGCGACATGTCTATGGCTTCGTCCCATGTCATGCCGTCCTTAGGATAAGGCACACCGAAACGATCGAAAATATCTTTATTGTAGTACATGACCATATTGTTATTATTGACGGGAAGTCCCCAGATTTGTCCGCTGGAATTCGTCTTCATGGCATCGATTAATGTAGGCTCGAATGCGTTCAAATCTACATTGTATTTTTTAATAAGTGGAGATAAATCCTGCTGCAGATTGTATTGAGGCACATTGACGAAAAATCCGCCGATCGACTCGTAATAAATATCTATCGTAGTGCCGGCAACTAGCAAATTTTGAAGCTTCTGCGCATCGTTATTTCTGGGATTGATAAACTTGAATGAGATATTGGGATATTTCTTGCGAATAGGATCGCCGAATCTTTCGTTCCATGACTCTTCCGAATCTCCGGGAGCGGAGTACACGGTGAGCTCGACCGGTTTGTTGATCGATGCCGGAGTTGGCGCAGGTGTGTTCTGGGTGTCTCCCTTCCCTGTGGTGTCTTCCTTGGTTCCCGCAGTGCTGCAGCCACTGATGGAGGTAATAAGTAATACGGATGATAACAAAATCGTTGTGGTGTTTCCTTTTCTCCTTTTCGCCATACAACGTCCCCCCTGGATTTATTCCTACATAAGCTTGATGAAATATGTAAAATATTTAGTAAAATTTATACCAATCCAGAAATAAGAATTAGGAAATGATTATTTGTAAGCGCTATTATTTGTGTTGATTTTATGATAACACCACGATGAATTTGTTGTCAAACGTTAAATTTATTAAATTAAAACTAAAATTAACTAAAATACATAATTAGTTTTAGTTTAAAACTATGTCTGTTTTTGGTATGGATAAATGGCTGGGAGGGAAAAGGAACTAAAGTCTTCACCTTCAGGTCAGTTGGATTCCGCTTTAAATGGAGAGAAGCAGGGGATGTAAGCATCTCCTGCCTGCATGTCGGACTATTGTCCGGATCGTCTGAATTCCAGAGGAGGCACTCCCTCCAGCTGCTTGAATGCGGAGCAAAAATAGCTCGTATCGCGATAGCCTACGCGCTGGGCTGTTTCGTTCAGGCGATTTTCGGCGCTCAGCCCCTCCGATGCATAAGCCTACTCCGTTCGACGGGGAGGCAAGAAAACGGCTGAATACGGCAGCATACGATGTTGGGGGGGAAAACCGACGTGAACACCGCTTTGCGCAAAGTACAGGAAGAGATGAGCCAATATATTACGAGCCAGACAAAATAACTCCCGGTGCCGGGAGTTATTTAAGAAATATGCAATTAATTCTTGCTTAATAGGGAACGCACACCATTGATGATTAAGGCGACGGCGAAAACAATCATGACTAGGATGCCTACCGTATCAAACAAAGGTTCCAAGCTTAGGAGCATTCCCGAAACAGGGACATAAATGAGGCTAAATCCACCTATGACGCCGCCGAGGTAGTTCAGAAACTTAGACATGGCGCTTCACCTCCACTATCAATAATAAATAGCTTATTCGAGATAACTTGATAGGGTGTGGACTAACATTATGGTTTTAAATTTCGCCAGCCGTTATAGTCATGAACTGCGATACCGGCATAGGAAGGATGGATGCTTAACAAATGGTCGATCTCGGCCATATGGTTATCCATAATGGCTTGTCCGTCGTCGTAGAAGGTTAAATAAAGTCCCTCCGAAGTCGGATTCGTTTCCAGGGCGACAAAGACTCTTTTGCCCAGACTGTCCGCCAAAACGAGCTTGTTGTCCGAGATATCCACTACAGCCTGAGCTTGATCGCGATACGACATAAGGGTAACGTTATTCATCAGCTGAAAGACGGATTCTATGAATGTGCTCTGTGTTGCAGGGACTATGATTTGGTCCACCCAGAACGGGAGGGCGGAACTAATAATTAGTGTGGTATCTTGTGTACCCTGAGCAAGCAAAGTTAAGGCTTCCAGCCAATTGGTTATGGCTGTTTCCTGGTCCTGATACCACTCCGGCAGCAGATAGGGCTCGATATCGACCTGGATGCCGGCAAACTGTTCATTGACAGTGACGGAATTGTTGTAGGTCTTTACCCAATTGACCAGACTGCTGATTCTTATGAGCTGATTGGGCAGAATCCAGTCCGGCGCTCCATCCAACGCATGGATTTGAATACCGGAGGAAGCTGACGACCTGATGAAAGCACGATAGGCATTCTTGGGAACGGATGATATTACCTGTAGATAAATGAGAGTAATCTGCTTCTTACGTGCGAATTGAATGATCTCATTACGGCCGGTGTTGGTGCTGATTTTCGTCGTATCCCATAGCCAGACCGCTTTTGTTTTGCCGGAAGGCAGGAAGGCGGCCCCGGCCGTATTACTGCTGCTGGTATCTATTCCAAGCAAGCGCATGGAGCATCACTCCTTCAATTAGGAATTCGAGTATACTTTATCTATATTCATATGAATTTAAGATTGATATGGTCCGTTTGTTCAATTATTGAAGTTAATAGATTCAAAATATGTTACTATTAGGAAAATAACTGTTGAGGTGTGACCTGTGGATCCGATCCGTCTGGATGAACTGCCCTCCGAAATTATCGAGTACGCAGGTACTATTACAAGCCTAACATTTCCTAGGCAAGGCTATACATCGGATGTAGCGATTATTGAAGGCTCAAGAGGCCGATTCGTTGTAAAAAGATCAAAAGTCGAGCCCTACAGCTCCTGGTTATCCCAAGAAGTTCATGTATTAAACGGCTTGCGCAGCACAGAGCTGCCAATTCCAGAGGTTTACCGGTTTGCTGAGCAAAAGAATGAAAAGCAGGTATGGGCGCTGCTGCCATTTTTCGAAGGGGAAACTTTAAGGCAAACGCTGATGAAAGAGCGGAATACCGATAAAAAGCATGAAATCATTTATCATTTCGGAGCTGTGCTCTCAACCGTTCACTCCACTCCTTGTCCTGATGCACTCATCAGCAGCGATTCCGTTTGGTTGGAGGATATGTTAAGCAAGGCGGAATATAACCTTACTCATTATTCGGTCGATGGAACGGCAGAGCTGCTGGTAATGCTGAAGATGAAAAAGCCGCTGCCCACTTGCCAAACCCTAATCCACGGAGATTTCACTATTGATAACGTTTTGGTGAATAACGGGAAAATCACAAGCATCATCGACTGGAGCGGCGGAGGGTACGGTGATCCGAGATACGACCTGTCTTTGGCCATTCGACCGAAGCCTAGCGCATTTGAGGTCCAATCGGAAATCGATGCGTTCTTCGAAGGCTATGGAAAGAAGTCGTTAACGGAGCAGGAATATAGCTACTTTGCGGAAGGACTTTACGAATTTTTCTAACCCCAACGGAATGAATACGTTCCCGGGGAACTTCAGCAGATGGAGAAATTTAATAACTCTTTTGGAGGAATTATGGGATTCTCATTCATGTCAGGACTTGTTCAGCTCATTTCGTTATTGATGTTTTTGTTGTTGGTAGGCGTTTTGCTAAATGTGCTGCAATATGTAAAGTGGAAGAAGAAACACGATGTGGAGATCGGCCGAAAGCTGGATAAAATCCTAGAACAGCTGGCAGGCGACAAGGCTGAGTAAGTAAGGAACGGCTTGCAACAGTTTGCCATATAAAAAAAGACAACGGGCTCTTTATGAACCCGCTGTCTTTTTAACATGAACAAGTCGTATATCATACCGGTGACAGCTTACGGAATACATCCTGAAAGATCGGATCGCGGTGAATATTCCATACATATCGGATGAAATGCCGGGATGAATCGAAGCTCCAGCGGAAATCCTCGGAGAGCAGAGGACTAGGGACGATAGAGCTTGGCGTCCAGGCTTCATTGTTCAAATAAGCGATGGTGGATATATCCCATATGACCCGGGTGTAGCCGTAGTGATCTTTATGGCAGTTTAGATAAGTTTCGTACAAATAGCTTCCGATCTCTCCCGCATCCTTCACATAATCCCGGATTTCCGACAAGGACGTTCTCAAATGTGAGGTGACCCCCATACATGGGATCAATACTAGCGGCACTCCGGAGTCCAATACGATTCTCGAAGCGTGCAGATCCTGCCGCAAATTAAATTCTTCGGTATTCGGCCAATGAAGTGCGTGACCTCCCAGCCATACAACGACGATTTTTTCAATAATTTTCGGCTCCATAAGAATGGCGGAGGCTACATTCGTAATTGCTCCGATAGCGACTACATAGAGAGGATCATCATCACTTGCAGCCATCGCACGCTTCACCAGATCTCGAGCGGCTTCACTCTCCTGAGGCTGGTCCTTGTCAGACAAATAATCCTCGGAGCCCCGGTGGACTGGATAATGTCCGGCTCTGTCCATAAGCTCCAGGATCTTTAGAATCTCTTGGTAGCTTTTTTCCATCCCGTCTCTGGGTCCTGAAGACAATTCATTATAAAACGGAGCTGCATACAACGCTTCTACTTGAAGCTTATCCTCAGATTGCAATGCATAGATGACAGCGAACTGGTCGTCGATTTCGTTGAAAGTATCCGTGTCGAGCACCATCCGCACCTTTCCTTTTGGAGGCGCAAGCCTCTGCAGCAATTGCTCTTGAGTTAATGCTGGATATTTCATAGTGAGCTCTCCTTTGATAATGGGTATTAGTCATTATTCCATGTGCTCGCGTACATCTCGTCTCCAGAGTAACATGCTCCATCGAAAAATAAAAGAACCTTCGTAAGCCTTTACACAGCCCGAAGGTACTTATCATGAATTAAAAATATGTTGGCGCCGTCGGCTGCATCACACTCGTAAAAACATAGTGTCCCGAACCTAGACGGACAACGGCGCATCCATGTTCCATGCGGACCAGCTCCGTGTCCGGGCAATGATTCACAGGAATGCCGCTCTCATGAATTGCAGCCGCCGATGAAGAGGGGATGTAAACCTCCGCATCACAGTTTACGGGAATGCTAACCTTCATCGTAAGCTGATTCCCGCAGTCACGACGCCATTCGGCGCGGACATTGCCGGCAGGCAATCGAAGCGCAGCCTCGACGGCATCAAGGTCCGCCGGCACGAACGGTTGTATCGCCAGCTGATACGACTCGAGTTCTGCATCGTAATGGTAACGAATACCGGCTAACCCTCCGTATAACCACTCTTCCAGATGCCCCAGCATAAAATGGTTTTGCGATTTGCCGACAGTGGGACCGTCCCACGCTTCCGTTAACGTCGTGGCGCCATGAGCGAGCTGGTAGCCGTAGCTCGGGTGGCCCGTTTGCCGCGTCATCTCATAAATGATGTCCGAGCGGTTGTTGAGAGCTAAGGCGAGCAGGACATACCGGTGACCGACATCCCCTGCCGTCGTATGATAGCCGCGCCGCCGAATGTCATCGATAAGACGGTGAAGAACGGGGCCCTTGCGGCTATCGTCGACAAGCCCCAGCACCAAGGGCATAGCATTCGATGTTTGGCTGCCTGTAGCATAACCGCCTGTCTCGGGATTGAAAAAAGTCCGGTTGAACGCCAGTTTAATTTGTTCCCGAAGCTCTGTATATTTCCCGGCATCATGATGGTTGCCTAGCAATTCGGCAATTTGGGCAAACACATCCGTCATATGAAAGTACATTGCCGTCTCGGTGTGAGGGACCGGCGTGTTCTGTGCGAAGCCGGGATCTCCGTCGCAGACATCGTACCAATCGCCCAGACCGTTCTGGACGATATACTGATCGGAGCATGCCGTCACGTAGTCGACATAAGCCCGCATCCCTTCATAGTGCTCCGCCAAAATGCGGGTATTGCCGTACATCCTGTACAGGTTCCAGCCGCATAACACGTATGTGGCGCCCCATGATACGGAATCACGGAAGCAGCGCCATTGCTCGGAGAATACGACATACTCCGGCGCGGTAGTAGGCACCATTCCATTCGGCTGCTGGGCGTCGCGAATGTCTTCCATCGTTTTGGTCAGCAGCGCATGCACATCATAATTATAAGCCACGGACGGTCCCATCAGGTGAATCTGTTCCAACCAGCCGAGCTTCTCGCGATGGGGGCAATCCGTGAATATGCTTTTCGTATTGCTGAGAATAGCCCAGCTGATGATTTCGTGGATCTTGTTAAGCATAGGATCCGAGCACTCGAAGCTTCCGGCAGTTTGCATGTCGGGGTAAATCATTTGGCCTTCGAGGCGGAGCAGCCGAACACCGGCTTGGGATAGGGACGCGCTGTCTTGAACCCAATCGGCCGGAACGGCTCCTTCGATTTGAACATATCTCAGGCCGGTATAGCTGAAGCGGGGAGCCCATATCTCTTCGCCGTCGCCGCTAAGAATGTAGCGGAATTGCGTCGGTGATCCCGTCCACTTCTGATTTGCCGTGCCGTCTTCCTTCAGCAGTTCTGCCGGAGTGAGAGTAATCAGAGCACCACGGGGACCGGCAACTGTCAGCTCGACCCACCCGGAGAAGTTTTGTCCGAAATCGGCGACATAGATGCCGGGGACAGGCTCGGTTACGTTCATCGGCCGGAACATTCCCATCACCTTCAACGGAGCGGTTGCCTGAGCTTTCAGCACCCCGGAAGGCAGTTCCGCTGTGGCAGCGGGATTCCATCCCGCTTTATCGGCGAATCCGGGTTGATCCCAGCCTGGCTGCAGGAGCCGGGCATCGTAATCCTCGCCGCCATATATGCAGGAGAAGGTGATGGGCCCGGCGGCAGCCGTCCATTCCGGACTGCTGGCAATGGTAATCGCTGTGCCATCGGCGTAGGTAACTTCCAGCTGAACCAGACACTTCGGTTTGCCGAACGAGCCTTTAAATTTGCGGTAACGTCCGCCGGTAACATTATAAAATCCGTTTCCGAGCATCAGGCCGACGGCATTAGCCCCCTGGAGCAGTTGGTCCGTCACATCGTAAACGCAATAAAGGCAGGTCCGGCGATAGTTGGTCCAACCGGGCTCCAGCACATTATCGCTAATCTTGCTTCCATTCAGGCGAAGCTCGAAATGTCCCAATCCGCACACATAAGCACGTGCACGGGCAACAGGCTTGTCGAGGGCGAATTCGTGCCGGAATATAGGAAGCGCAGAGCGCTCATTCCGCTCCTGGTCGGGTTCGCCTATCCAGCTGGCGGACCAATCCTCAGGATGCAAAAGTCCCATTTCCCACCAGGAAACAGCACTTTCCGTCATCCGGTCCGCTTGATCCCACACCTGGACCTTCCAATAATATCGATGGCGGGACTGAAGACGAGGACCTTTAAATAATACATGCACTTGGTTTCGGCTAACGGTTTTGCCGCTGTCCCATAGATCACCCGTTCCATTCGCAGCACATTGCTCAGACATGGATACAACGATACGATAAGCCGTTTGCTGTTGCGAACGAATCGTGCCTGTTATGTAGCTCCAGCCGAATGCGGGAGTCGAGACGTCGATGCCAAGCGGGCAGCGTTTTCCTTCCACCGTCATTTGATCAATTTGCATGGCTTCCCGTCTCCTTGGCGGAACTGATCAAATCCAACGGGCGTGAGGTGGCCACAGAAATCGTTCGGAATTCTTTGCCGAAATTGCGGGTCGGATCGCCATCTTTATACGGTCTGCAAGAGCAGTAGAAGTGGTACAGCACACCGTTACGGGTGATGACGGACGGTTTATGTGCGAAGATGGAATCGATCTCGCCTTCTTCTCCGATAGTGATAATCGGCTCAGGATGTTTAGTCCAGTGCAGCAAATCCTGTGACAACGCCAGCCCTTCCTGAGCTTGCTTGTAGTTGTAGCCGAAGTAGAACATGACCCATTGGTCTCCGTTAAGCAGTACGCACGGATCGCTGGCGAAGCCGGAATCCCATCGTTCCGGAGAAACGCGGAGCACGGGATTATGCTCATATCTCCGCCAATGCAGCAAATCGTCCGAGAACGCGACGCCGGTCTGCTCGATCCATCTTCCTTTGTTCGTGTTCTTGGCGTTGTAAAATAAATAAAATCGGCCTTCATGCTCAACCAGGCATTCTTTGTACAATCCGCCTTTCTCCCAATCCGCGCCTTCCTCGGGAGTCAGAATCGGTTCCGGACACCGGTTCCAATGGAGCAGCTCTTCGTCTTCGGTCCAGGCAATGCCGATCTTGGCGGAGCCTTCCTCGTACCCGGTTTCCGGGTAGGCGTGGTACACGAGCCAATATTTATTGTTCCATTTTTTCAATAGCGGGGGAGCATCCATATGGTTTTCCTTCATAATCCAAGTTCCGGCTATGTTGGAGGAATCCCAGCCGTTGCCTTCGCTGCGGCGCAAAATAACGGCGAGGTGCTCCCAATTCAACAGATCTTGGCTTGTCGCCAAGGCGGTTTGGTAGCCGATTCCGTCAAACCCGACATACATCATATAAAACTTCTCGTTATGCTGAAAAACAAAGGGACAATCGACAGCACGCTCGTCAAAATGTCCCGGGATACCGGATCCGGTCAAAACAGGCTTTCCCAGCTTGTAAGGGGTCAAATAAGGCTCGATATTCATAGCCGATTCACCTTCATTTCTATTATTGTAAGATTATGAATAAGATTACTATATTGTATGTTGCAGCTGAGGGGGTTATAGCGTCCGAACTATAGGTTGATGCGACTTTTCCGTGTTCGTACGGGCGGCTGGATGATCAGAATCCCCCATTTTCGATGTATCTAATTACGCTTATAGTAAGGAGAAAGGATTCTGGAAAGGATGGACGGCAATGGAGAAGCATATTCCGAACGGGGTGTGGCCGACGATGATCACTCCTTTCACGGCTTCTAACGAAGTCGATTATGAGGCGCTTCAACAATTGGTCGAGTGGTATATTGCCCAGGGTGTTCATGGGCTGTTTGCCGTATGCCAATCGAGTGAAATGTTTTATTTATCTTTGGAGGAAAGAGTACGAATCGCACGGTTCGTCAAGGAAACGGCTGCCGGCCGGGTACCAGTCATCGCTTCGGGACATATATCGGATGGAATCGAAGAGCAGGCGGAGGAGCTGCGTCGTATGGCCGAAACGGGAGTCGATGCGGTCGTTTGGGTGAGCAATAGATTGGCAAGTCCTGAGGAGCCGGATGAGATATGGGTTGAACGGGCGCAGCAATTGCTTGATCGAATTCCGGATGTGCCGTTCGGCATTTACGAATGCCCGTATCCATACAAAAGGCTGCTTTCACCCCAGATGCTGAAATGGTGCGCAGATACGGGCAGGTTTTTGTTCCTCAAGGATACTTGCTGCGACTTGAACCAAATGGCTGACAAGCTTGATGCGGTCAAAGGAAGCCGTTTGCAAATTTTCAATGCAAATTCGGCGACGCTGCTGGAGT
Organism: Paenibacillus sp. H1-7; assembly: GCF_022354825.1. Lineage (GTDB taxonomy): Bacteria > Bacillota > Bacilli > Paenibacillales > NBRC-103111 > Paenibacillus_S. Next base: position 5,340,736 of record NZ_CP031168.1, on the reverse strand, counting down.
CGTTGAAAATAGGGGCGGCCGGATTCAGCGGCGTAATGGCGAATTTTCATCCCGATCTGTACGTCCGCTTAACGGAGAGATGGAGCATGGAGCCGGCTGCAGCGGGTACGATTCAGTCCTTCGTTGGGGCCGCGTCTCTGATAGAGCTTCAGATGTATCCGGTTAACGCCAAGTATCATCTGCAGCATAGAGGCATTCCTTTGACACTGCATTGCCGCTCCAAGGATGCCAACGCGTTCAGAGGAAATCAACAGTTGGAAGTGGAGCAGCTGGACGAGGTTTACCGATTAGTGAAGGAGCAGCTTTTTATTAACACATAATGCAGCTGTTATAACGTGGTTATCGGTGTCCGTTGTCATCACAAAATGCAACTGCTGCACCAAGTAAGCCGGTGTTATCGTCCAACTATTGAAGGGAGCTTGTAGACAATGCCGTTCAAAGCAAAAGACAGAATCGTATTCATCGGTGACAGTATAACGGACAAGGGGCGAAAGAAGGATCCCGAGAAGCTCGGTTCGGGTTATGTGCGAATGCTGCGCGATTCTCTTACGTCTCTCTATCCGGAGCTGTCGTTAAAAATCATTAACGAAGGAGTATCCGGCAACCGGGTGATCGATCTGGCAAAAAGGTGGACACTGGACGTTATGGATCACCGCCCGCAATGGCTGTCCATTTCAATCGGGATCAATGACGTATGGCGGCAGCTGGATTCGCCGGATGGCGAGCAGGTGTATCCTGAACGATTCGAGTCGGTATATCGAGGATTGCTGGAGCAGACAAGGTCGCTGCCGGATTGCCGTCTTATTCTGATGCAGCCGACGATCATTAAGGAATACCCGGAATCGACCGGGAACACACTGCTGAAGCCTTATGTAGGAATTGTCAACAGGTTGGCCGACGAATATGACGCTGTGCTTGTCCCGACGCATCAAGCATTCCTTCATGTTCTCCAATGCGATACAGGGAAGGAGCTAACTTCGGACGGCGTCCATATGAACAGTCTGGGTGATACGCTGATGGCCACAACATGGCTAAAGGCAGTATGCGGAAGTCCGTATCGACGTTAATAAGCCCTCACCATAGATCTCTTTAAATGATAAAAACAGCCTCTTAACGCGGTCATTCCTCTGCGGGAACCTCGATAGAGGTTTTTCTCGTTTTTATCTTTAAATGAATAAAAACCATTATCGGTGCTAGGCGGCACCTATAATAAAGACTTTTTCGCCCTATAATGGCAACTTGACATTCTTGTAAACTGGTACAAACGGCTTTCAAGTTATGGCAGCCTCACAACCGCTTGAATCCGACCAAGTTGAGGAGGACAAACAATGAGTTATGAAGTGGTACGTACAACAGGCGACAGCGAATGGTTTACGAACGACCGGTTCGGTTTGTTTATCCATTGGGGGTTATATTCGTTAGGAGCAAGACACGAATGGCTGCAATCCAGAGAAAGAATGAGCCCGGAGGCATACAGCAAATATTTCAAGCGCTTCGAGCCGGATTTGTACGATCCGGAGCTGTGGGCCAAGCTGGCGTCCGATGCAGGCATGAAATATTTTGTGGTGACGACGAAGCATCACGAAGGCTTTTGCTTGTGGGACAGCAAGCTGACGGATTACAAAGCGACGAATACCCCTGCAGGACGCGATCTTCTGAGGCCGATGGTGGATGCGTTTCGCCATCGCAATATGAAGGTCGGCTTCTACCATTCCTTGATCGACTGGCATCACCCGCATTATACGGTCGACCCGAAGCATCCGCTTCGCTTCGAACCGAATTTTATTGCCGAAAGCGCGCAGCGGGACTTCTCGCTTTATCGTGAGTATTTGTTCGGACAAACGAAGGAGCTGTTGACGGAATTCGGCAAGGTGGACATGATGTTCTATGATTTTTCGTTCCCTGCGGAAAACGATTTGCCTGGCAAAGGCAAGGCGGATTGGGGCAGCGAGGAGCTGGTCCGGATGATTCGGGGCTTACAGTCGCACATTTTACTGAATGATCGCCTTCAAATCGGAGGCGACATTACGACGCCGGAGCAGTATATCCCCTCGAAATGGGTCCAGGTAGGGGGCAAACGCGTCGTATGGGAAACCTGCCATACGTTCAGCGGTTCATGGGGATATCACCGTGAAGAGGATACGTGGAAGAGCGTAGATGTGCTGGTGAAAATGCTGATCGACGTTGTAAGCAAGGGTGGTAATCTGCTGCTGAATGTAGGTCCGACCGGCCGTGGTGAATTCGACGAGCGTGCGATCGACCGGCTGAAAGGAATCGGTGAGTGGATGAAGCGCCACAGCAGATCGATCTACGGCTGCACACAAGCTCCGGAGTCGTTCGAGTGCCCTCCCGATTGCCGGCTGACCTACAATGAGCAGACGAACCGGATGTATCTTCATGTATACAGCTGGCCGTTCAAAAATATCCATCTTCGCGGATTTGCCGGCAAGGTGGAATATGCCCAGCTGCTGAACGACGCATCGGAAATCCGCTTTAAGGAAGGCTTCGTCTCAAGCGGCATCGAGGAAGGGGCTTTCAGGGAAGGAAGAGACGACACCACGCTTACCTTGTCGCTTCCGGTGAAGCAGCCGAATGTTGCTGTGCCGGTTATTGAGCTGTTCTTGAAATAAGCAACGCAATGGAAGGGAGGGAACGCCTAAATGAAGATCGTAACTCTAGGGTTTGAGCCCAGTCCCGCACCGCGGGTAGAATACGGGATACAACTGATAAGAGAGGCCCTGCGGGAATGCGGGTATGAAGTGACTGAGGAGGTTACCGTTTGGAGATGGGACCGCTACCGGTCTGTGGACGGGCCTAAGATTTATGTAGGCAATCGCACAGAGTCCGGATTTCTTGGGCAGCTGGAAGAGCGTGACGTGCTGCTATATCATACGGAAGAACCGGAGAAGGAAGGCTTTTACCTGGCGTCATGCCCAGGAAGCCTCGTTACGGTATCCGGAGGAAACGACTCGGGCGTGCTGTACGGATGTCAGGAGCTGGCCCGGCGGATCCGCAAGGCAGGGAAGCTGGAGGAGGACCTCGCCTACGGCGATGCTCCGAGCTTTGCGCTAAGGGGACCGGCCATCGGCTTGCAAAAAACGACGGTTGAGCCTCCAAGGCAAACCTATGAATATCCGATAACACCAGAGCGGTTTCCATGGTTTTACGACCGTGCGTTATGGGTTGATTTTTTGAACATGCTGTTGGAGCAGCGCTGCAATATCATCTATTTGTGGAGCGGGCATCCGTTCTCCTCGTTGCTGAAGCTGGATGATTACCCGGAGGCGCTGGAGGTTACGGAAGAAGAATACAGGCTCAATGTGGAGACGTTCCGATGGCTGACGGAGGAAGCGGATCGCAGAGGCATTTGGCTTGTCCTGAAATTTTACAACATTCATATTCCGCTGCCGTTTGCTGAGAAGCACGGGCTGAAGCTGCATCAGCCGAAACCGCTCCCGGTTACGAGCGATTACTACAAGAAATCGATAGCTGCGTTTGTACGCACGTTCCCGAATGTAGGGCTGATGGTATGCCTCGGAGAAGCGCTGCAAGGTCACATCTACGGGGTGGAATGGTTTAACGAAACCATTTTGGCCGGTCTTCTGGAAGGACTTAAGGATCTGGATGTTAAGGAAAAGCCGCCGATCATCCTGCGATCGCATGCCATTGAGCCGCAGAAGGTCATCGAGGCTGCACTGCCTCTGTATCCGAATCTGTACACGGAAGCCAAATATAACGGCGAATCGTTAACCACGTACACGCCGAGAGGCAAATGGCAGGGCATTCACGAACGTCTCGGATCGCTCCAGACGATTCATATCGTCAACGTGCACATATTGGCCAATCTGGAGCCTTTCCGGTATGGGGCGCCTTCGTTCATCCAAAAATGTATGCAGGCGGCCAAATACCGGCTGAAGTCGAACGGACTTCATCTATATCCGTTATTTTTCTGGGATTGGCCGTATTCTCCGGATGCTCCCGAGGCGGGACAGCCGCGGCTTAGACAGATCGACCGCGATTGGGTATGGTTCGCCGCGTGGTTCCGCTACGCCTGGAACCCGGATCGGGATCCGGAGGCCGAGAGGCACTATTGGGCCGGAACGCTTGGGGAGCGATACGGTGGAATGGAAGCGGGGGCGGCCGTTCTTCAGGCCTATGAGGCTGCGGGCGAATGCGCGCCGAAGCTGCTGCGAAGGTTCGGCATAACTGAGGGGAACCGTCAGACGATGAGCCTCGGGATGACGATGAGCCAGCTCACGAATCCGGAGCGGCATATGCCATGGCCGGATTTGTGGGAATCGCAGTCGCCGCAGGGCGAACGGCTGGAGGACTACATCGGCAAGGAGCTGAATGGCGAGCCTCACGTCGGTGAGACGCCGCCGGATATTATTGCCGATGCGGAGCGGCATGCGGCGGATGCCCTGCGTGCTATCGAAGCGGCACGTGGTCTTGTCACCCGCAACGAGAAGGAGTTCGAGCGGCTGTACAGCGATATCCGCGCCATCGGCCTTATGGTGGCCGTTTATGCCGATAAAGTCCGGGCCGCCATGCTGGTATTGACCTATAAGCATACAGTGAAAGGCGATTATTTTCAGCGCGTCGACCTGCTGGAGCAAGCCTATGCGCGGCTTGCGGCAAGCGTGGACAGCTACCGGAAATTGACGGCTTTAACGGAGAGGACCTACCTGGCCGCGAACAGCATGCAGACGCCGCAGCGCAAGGTGCCAATCCGTAACGGCTTGGAATTCAAGCATTGGCGGGATTGCTTGCCGGTTTATGAGCAGGAGCTGGAGCGATTCCGGATCCATATCGACGAATTGAAGTCGGGGACGACTCCTGAAGCGGTAAGAAACATGAAGGAGCCGATTGCTCCTTGCAAGGAAGCTCCGTTCTTACTGCACTCCGGTCCTGCGGAAACGTTCCGTGTGGAGAAAGGCGCTCAGGTGTTCACAGACGGAGACGTCCATATCATCGGCTGTGCGGAAGAGCTTAACGGACTGACGGGGATACGGTTCGGCCAGAGAGAGGCGGGGCTGCGCGGCGTGTCCCTGGAACTAGAACTGTCGCAGCCGTCACGGGTGCTAATCGGCTACTTTAATTCCACGGACCAGCAGTGGCTTCAGGCACCGAGCCTGGAGGAGAATACGCATGCGGACGATAAAGGCGGCTATGCGCCGCTGCTGCGCAAAGGGCTGCGGCTGTATGCATACCCGTCGGTTAACGTACATGCGTTTCAGTTCGATGCAGGGCGGCATACTCTTGATTTCGGAAGAGGGGCCTATCTGATATTAGGCATCGTTCCCGCCGATCAGGAAATCCGGCAGCGGGATGTCGAGCACAAAAATGACGGTGTGGATACCTTGGATTGGTTGTACGAGTAGTTGAAGGACAAGGGAGGGAATCGTGCGGGTCGTCCTGCGGGCGTTGGAAGCGGATGGCTGAACGGTTCCCTTCCTTTGCTCAAAAAGGGGGAATTATCGATGAATAAGAAACGTTCCGTGCTCTGGTATACAAGGCCGGCCAAACGTTGGTTCGAGGCGCTTCCTGTCGGAAACGGCCGTTTCGGAGGCATGATATACGGCGGGACGGACCGGGAACGAATTGCGCTAAACGAGGATACTTTATGGTCGGGGGAACCCCGGGATACGGTCCGTCACGGAACTAGGCTGTATTTGGACACGGTGCGGGATCTGATCTTCTCGAAGAAGTATGAGGAAGCGGAGGAGATGATCGAGCAGTATATGGAGGGGCAGGAAATAGAGTCGTATTTGCCGCTGGGAGATGTGGAGCTCCTATTCGACGAGCAGGGAATGATAACGGACTACCGCCGGGAGCTTGACCTGGACGAAGGGATCGTGCGAGTCCACTACCGGAGTAACGGAGTTCTTTACCGGCGGGAGGTGTTCGTCTCCGCTGCCGACCAAGTCATGGCGGTTCGTCTTCATAGCGAGGGTAAGACATCTTTCAGCGTTGTTCTGCACAGCCCGCTAATGTACTCCGTGAGCAAAGCCTCCTCCAACCGGATCGCACTATCCGGACGCTGCCCGTATCACGTGCGTCCGAATACGGTCAAGACGGACGATCCGGTGTTGTATGCGGAAGGCAAAGGCATCGGCTTCGAGCTGCAGCTTCAAGCTCATACCGAGCAAGGCAAAGTGGAAGTAAGCGGTGGACGTATTCGCGTCACCGGCACCGGTACGATCACTTTGCTGTTGTCCGCAGCGACAAGCTTCAGCGGCCACGATCAAGACCCGGCTGCGTTGTACAAAGCCCCGTCGCGCCAGTGCGAGCAATGGCTCGCGAATGCCGCTGAATTAGGCTATGAGCGCTTGAAGGAGCGGCATTCGCGCGATTATACTTCTCTTTTCAACAGAACGTCCCTTGATCTTGGAGGGGAAGATAAGAGCGGCCTTCCAACGGACGAGCGGATATGGGCCGTCAAGCAGGGGGCGGACGATCCCGATTTGGCCGCTCTATTTTTCCAATATGGGAAATATTTGCTGATATCCAGCTCCAGGGCCGGAACACAGCCTGCCAATTTGCAGGGAATCTGGAACGATAAAATACAGCCGCCCTGGTGCAGCAGCTGGACGACCAACATCAATCTGGAGATGAATTATTGGCCTGCAGAGGTCAGTAACTTGGCGGAATGTCATCTGCCGTTATTCGAGCTGATTGAAGGGTTACGGGTTACGGGAAGCAAAGTGGCCGCAATCCACTACGGCTGCAGGGGCTGGACCGCTCACCACAACATCGATTTATGGCGTACGGCCACACCCTTAGACGGGTCACCCAGCTGGGCTTTCTGGCCGATGGCGGGAGCGTGGCTGTGCAGGCATCTATGGGACCATTATGCATTTAGCCAGGATGAGGCATTCCTCGAGCGAGCGTATCCTGCAATGAAAGAGGCAGCGATGTTTTGTCTGGATTGGTTAGTCGAGGGGCCTGACGGTAATTTGGTTACATGCCCGTCCACTTCACCCGAGAACCGGTTTATTGCTCCTGACGGGCAAGTAAGCAGTGTGACTCATGCGGCGACAATGGACTTGGCGCTCATTCGCGATTTGTTCGGAAGCTGCATAGAGGCAAGCCTGCTGCTGAAGAAGGACCCTACGCTTCGCGGAGAGTGGGAGCGTGCGCTTAAGCGGCTGCCGCCGTTCCGGATCGGACAATACGGTCAGCTGCAGGAGTGGAACGAGGATTACGATGAGCACGAGCCGGGCCACCGCCATATCGCTCATCTTGTAGCGCTGCACCCGTTGGATTTGATTACTCGCGAGGATGAGCCTGAGCTGACTGAAGCATGCCGGGCTTCGCTCGAACGCAGGCTTGCCAATGGCGGAGCGCACACAGGATGGAGCTGCGCGTGGACGGTCAGCTTCTGGGCGCGCTTAGGCGAACCCATGGAAGCGTACCGTTTTGTTAACGAACTGCTGGCGGGGCTGCACCCGAATATGATGAACGCCCATCGGCATCCGAAGGTGAAGATGGACATTTTTCAAATCGACGGCAATTTTGCCGGCATGTCCGGCATCACCGAGCTGCTGCTTCAAAGCCACAGGGGCAGGATCCGGCTGCTTCCGGCGCTCCCTCCGCAGTGGAAGCAGGGCAGCGTACGGGGACTTAAGGCACGTGAGGGATTCACGGTCGATATGGAATGGAAGGAAGGCCAGCTTACACGCGCGACCCTTTACTCCCATGCAGGGAAAACGTGCCGTCTCGTGACACATTGGCCTGTCCAAGTTAGGCTGGAAGGCCGGGCAGTTCCATTGGAGAGCTGTGGCACGGATGTCTGCTTTCAGACCGAAGCGGGCTGCCGTTACGAGATCATCACCCAAGATGAGAGATGAAATACAGTAGATAAGGGCGGAAACGGTCGTTTTTTGTATGCTGAAGCTGCCGGATTGAGTGTAATCCCCCTATAGATTGAGCAGATAACCACCACGCAACCATCATCGGACTTATATATAATGCTAGTATGAAGTTGCATCAATGGGAAATGTTTACATTGTCAAAGGGGGTGTTTATAATACAGAATGCTAATGGAAAGAAGCGCTGAGGGGAGAGCAGCTAATAGCTTGCTTCAACAAGTTGAACTCCCCTTGCAGTTTACAAGCACAGACAGTGGGGGATAAAGTAACAGGAGCAGTAATGTATGACTTGGAAACGCATTCAAGGCATTCATCTTACGCGGATGTGAGAAAAACGTCTATCGGCGTCCTTTCTCAGAGGAGCGACCTTAAGTTTTGCTTTAGCAAAACTCGCTTCGTAAGCGAGGTTGTTTTTATCGCTATATAGAATTTTTACATCCGATGACCTCGGAATCTTACAAATTTTATTGTGGTAAAAAAAATCATGTACCTGAGGTGATGGTCATGAGCGGAAGAATCGGTCATCTGAGCGGTGACCTCTTTTTCGACGAAAATATGGACATATTCATAAATCGCGAATTGGAATCGTTTACAACCGAGCAGCATACCCATGATTTTATGGAAATCAGCTTTGTGGGTGAAGGAAGCGGCTATCACTACATAGAAGATCAGGTGATCCCAACCAAGCAGGGCGACTTGTTCGTCATCCCGGTAGGGACGTCGCATGTATTTCGTCCGTCGTCTCCCAAGCAGGATAAGACGCTGGTCATTTACAACTGCATTTTCCGGTCGAAGCTGCTGGAGGATTGGGAGCATATTCTTCAAAAGGAATGCTATACATACAATATTTTTTATTATCCTCACGAATGCTCCGAGCGGTGGCTGCACTTTCAAGACAAGCACGACACCTTTTCGTCGATCATTCAAACGATGTATTCGGAATATTTGAAGAGAAACACCGGTTTCGAAACCGTACTGACCGCTTTATTAATTCAGATTCTCGTCATGCTGAAGCGATTTGAATTGATGAATGAAGCGGAGCCCGCATCCTTCAGCAAGCTGGAGGAAGTGGTCCATTTCATCAAATGCAACTACACGCAAAATATTACGGTGCAGGATGTGGCCGATTATTTCTACTTGAGCGCCAGCCATTTTCAAAGGCTGTTTAAGAAGACGACGGGGCTGACCTTTACTCAATATTTGCAAAACGTACGGATTCAAAAGTGCTGCGAGCTGCTGAAGTCAACGGACATCCCGATTTATCAGATCGCCAATCAAGTCGGCTATTTGGATATGAAGTTTTTCCATGCGTTGTTTCGTAAAAAAACCGGAGTAACTCCCCGTCAGTATAGGCAAAACTTTCAGGAGTTTGAGGACAAAGCGATATCGTTTTAACCTTTCGGGGCTGGCCATGATGATGGAGCAGCTCTTTTTGTTGTTCATAATGCAGAGTGAATAGGAGGGATCGACAATGTGGTCACCTGATGAGTATATGAACCGGTTGTATGACCGGTATGATGAAGTACGGAGCATTGCCTATAAGCAGCCTTGGCAGGAAAGGAAAACCGAAGTGAGGGTAAGACTGCTGGAGGCGATGGGGGGCGCAACGGATGCGATGGCCGGGGCCGACTTGAAACCGGTTGTACTGGAATCAGTGGAAATGAAAGATTACATTATGGAACGCGTTGCTTTCACAACGACAGAGGATTTGAGAATCCCTTCTTATGTGCTCATTCCGAAGAGGCTCGAGCATAAAGCGCCTGCCGTGATCGCCTGGCACGGACACGGGTATGGAAGCAAGGAGATCGTCGGCTTAAATCCGGATGGAACCGCGGACGAGGGTGAGCCGGGTATTCATAAGCATTTTGCCGTACAGCTGGTACGGAGGGGGATGGTGGTTCTAGCTCCCGAAATCATAGGCTTCGGCGACCGGCGGCTTGCGGCGGACCGGGGGAAGGACCCGAGGAAATCGAGCTCCTGCTTTGCGCTTGCGTCCCGGCTGCTGCTGCATGGGCAAACCTTAGCGGGGCTTCGCATTGCCGAAGCCATGCGTTCCTTGGATTACCTGCTAAGCAGGGAGGAGGTAGACCCGGAGCGTATCGGCTGCATGGGCTTTTCCGGCGGGGGGCTGATCGCGTCCTTATCGGCTGCATTGGATGAACGAATCAAGGCGGTCGTCCTTTGTGCATTTACCAGCACAAGCAGAGGCAGTCTGCTCGCGATGAATCATTGCATAGACAATTATTTGCCGTCCATCCTACGTTATGCGGACCTTCCGGAGCTTATTGGGCTGATTGCGCCCAGAGCCTTATTTGTAGAATCAGGCCAGGAAGACCCGTTATTTCCCGTATCCTCCGTACTTGATGCCCTGTCCGTTCTTGAGCGGATCTACAAGGAAGAGGACGCAGCCGAGAGGCTGGGGGCGGATCTTTTTCCCGGCAAACACGAGATTTCGGGGCGCCAAGGCTATGATTGGCTGGCTCGCAGGCTGAGAGCATGATTACCCTATAGAGTAAGTAATCATCACCTATAATCATGTAAATCGGCGGAGGTATAATGGTAAAAACTGAAGGAGAATTGGCCGTGCAGGCACCTCAGTGAACCAAAGGATGCTGGGCCCAGGCCATGTTAAGGAAGCTGCATATACAAGCATAAGCCGTTTGCGGGCAACAAATGAAACCGTTCTCAAATAGAGGGAATAAAATGATTAGCGGAGGTGCCGCAGTGGGGCGCATTCTATTGAATCACATCGAAAAGAAATACGGTAAGGATAAGGGATATGCGGTAAGAGATTTTCATCTGGAAATTCACGATGGAGAGTTTCTCGTTATGGTAGGCCCTTCCGGGTGCGGCAAGTCGACGACACTCCGGATGATTGCGGGGCTTGAGGAGATTTCTTCAGGCGAGCTGTACATCGGCGAGCAGCTGGTTAACGATTTGCCGCCGAAAGATAGGGACATTGCGATGGTGTTTCAGAACTATGCTTTGTACCCGAATATGAGCGTTTATGAGAATATCGCCTTCGGCCTGCGGCTGCGCAAAGCACCTAAGCATGAGATCGATTTGGCGGTCAAAAAAACGGCGAGAATACTGGAAATCGAGCAGTTTTTGAACAGAAAGCCGAGGCAGCTATCCGGAGGTCAGCGTCAGCGCGTAGCGTTAGGCCGGGCTATCGTGCGCAATCCTCAAGTGTTCCTGATGGATGAGCCTTTGTCCAACCTGGATGCGAAGCTAAGAGTCCAAATGAGAACCGAGATCATTCGGCTTCATAAGCAATTGGGGGTAACGATGGTCTACGTGACTCATGATCAGGTGGAGGCCATGACGATGGGACACCGTATCGTTGTTATGAAAGACGGTGTCATCCAGCAGGTGGATACGCCGCAGCGGATTTATAACCATCCGCGCAATATGTTCGTTGCCGGCTTCATTGGAACTCCTCCCATCAACCTGGTCGAAGGGCAAATTGTGGAGGCTTCCGACGGCCTGCTGGAATTCCATACGAGCAGGTACTACTTGCGAATTCCGCAAGAGCAGTCCGATTTGCTCCGCAATAAAAACAAAATCAACCGGAATGTGATTATGGGCATCCGCTGTGAAAATGTTCATCTTGAAGCGGATCTGCGGGATGCCAATCCGGGAGCTCAAATTCCGGGAGTGCAGAAAATTAACGAGTTGATGGGGGCAGACATGTACTTGTACATGGATATCGGAGCTCCGAGCTTGTTCATCGTCCGGACCCGGCCGGATCATCCATATATGGAGGATGAGAAGCTGACCTTGACTCTCAATATGCGTAAAGCGCTCTTTTTCGATAAAGATACAATGGATAATTTGGCGTATTAACGTTAAATTTGCATGTTTCACTTTTTGAAGCGATACATAAAGCTAAAGAATCAGCGGAGGGATGGAGTTGAAGACGTTGTTGCGAACTCGGGCATGGATAGCGACCCTTACGGCGCTCGTCTTTGTACTGGGGCCGACGCTTCCCGGATTGGCGGACAACGCAAATTCTAAGGGAACAGGCGAGAAGAGCGCAAAGACCATCGGGACAAATAATGAAGCGGGTGAGACTAGATCCGCAGATCCATACTATTTTGAAGTGCTGGAGAGGTGGAAGCAAAGCGGGGCGACAACCCAGCATAGCGGGAGCATAACTATACCGGGCTCCCAGCTAGCCGCCAAATCCGGGAATGCCGATATTACGGTCGGTGCCTATAACGGGAAAAACGGGATTATGATTTGGAACGCGCAAGGAAACGAATGGATCGAGTACGAGCTCGCCGTCGAGAATGGCGGACTGTACCAGATAGAGCTAGCCTACCATCCGTTCGTGGATTCGAAGCACCGCAAGCCGATAGCCTGGAACGTTTCGCTGGACGGCTCGAATCCGTTTCTCGAATCCAAGTCGGTACAGCTGTTCCGGCATTGGAAGGATAAGCTTCCTGCAAGAAAGGACGACAACGGGGATGAAATCAGGCCGATGGCCGAAGACATCTCCGGCTGGATTACCGATTCGTTCCGCGATTTGGGCGGCGCTTATGAAGATCCATTGCTATGGTATTTAACGCCGGGCAAGCACAAGATCCGGTTAGCCGGAAGCGACCCGGTTGCCATTGAATCGATCTCCTTCAAGGCACCGGTTGAAACGCAAAACTATAAAACGGTGCGAAGCGGACTCCCTTCAGATGCGCCCCCAGTATATGCGGGTCCCATTGTAATTGAAGCGGAGCAGGTGCAATGGAAGAACGATTCGTCCATACCGCTCACATATGACAACGATATCGCCTCTGTCCCTTATGTTCGAGGGAAGATTACTTATAACACCATCGACGGTCAACGGTGGTCTACCGGAAATCAGGAGGTCAGCTGGAGCTTTGAGGTTCCGGAGACCGGCTATTATAAAATCGGCATGCGCGCGCAGCAGTCATTCCTGTCGAACCGCTCGTCTTTCCGGTCTATTACCGTCAACGGCAAGGTTCCCTTTTCAGAGCTGAAGGCATACCGTTTCTTATACGCATCCGGCTGGAAAGGCATTACACTCGGAGACGAGGAAGGCAAGCCGTACGAATTTTATTTGCAAAAAGGTACGAATACCATTTCCATGCGGGTCACCCAAGCTCCGCTGAAGGCGGTTATTATCGAGCTGGAGAAAAGCATCGCCGAGCTGAAAAAGCTTGCAGCCGATTTAAAAGCGCTGACAGGCGGAGTGGACGATAAGGACCGCACATGGAATATGGAAAAGGATCTCCCGGGATTCCTGGAGGAGATGACGGGTCTCGGCGATAACCTGGATGCGGTCCGTATCCGGCTGGAAACGGTAAACGGACGTCCGGATGCTGTTTCCCAAGGTATTGTTACGATTGTGCAGGATATCCAGTCACTTCTTAAAGATAAAAATGAAATTCCATATGAAGCGGGCAGGTTCGTAACGCTGCAGGGGAAAGTCGGAGACTTGATCAAGCAGCTTAGCTCGCAGCCGCTGCAGCTGGATCGGCTGTTCGTCGTGCCGGTCGGTCAGGACTTTCCGAGAATGGAAGCGACCTTTACCCAGAAAATCCAGGGAGCGTTCGTCAACTTCTTCTACTCCTTCATGCCGAAGGAGGATTTGAATAAAATCCAGGACGACGTGCTTAACGTATGGGTACTGCGGGGAAGAGATTACGTGAATTTGCTTCAGGATCTGGCCAACGAATCGTTTACTCCGCAGACTGGAATCAAGGTTAAAGTCAATCTGCTCCCCGATGCCGGATTGCTTGTTTTAATGAATGCGGCCGGGATTGCACCGGACGTTGCGTTAGGCTTGTCGCAGGATCTGCCCTTCGAATACGCGCTGCGAAATGGGATTTACGATCTGAAGCAGTTCCCGGACTTTGATACGATCTATCAGCGTTTTGCCCCGGGTTCTTGGACTCCTTTCTATTATAATGGAGGATACTTCGGCATGCCCGAGACGCAAACGTTCCAAATGATGTATTACCGCAAAGACATTTTGCAAAATATGGGCTTGAACCTACCCGATACTTGGGACGAATTGTACAAAATGCTGCCCGTACTGCAGCAAAACGGGATGAATATTACCCCTGTGGGCCACATTCCTTTCTTTCTGCAAAACGGGGCGGATTATTTCGCGGAGGACGGCTCGAAGACAACCCTCGGCTCGGAAAAAGGCTTCGATTCGTTCAAGAAGTGGACCGATTTGTACAATAAATATGCGGTGGACCGCTCGTTGTCGAGCTTTTACCAGCATTTCCGTGACGGAACGATTCCACTAGGCATAGCGGATCTCGGCATGTACATCGAATTGACGGTAGCGGCTCCCGAGCTGAACGGCTGGTGGGGCGTCGCCCCGATCCCCGGAGTGCGTCAGGACGATGGAACGGTCGCCCGTTGGATGGGCGGAGGCATGCAGTCCTCGGCTATATTCAAACAGACGAAGAAGCCGCAGGAAAGCTGGGAGTTCTTGAAATGGTGGACTTCGCCCGAAGTGCAGGAAAGGTACGGGACCGATCTGGAGACGCTGAACGGCGTCAGCTTCCGCTGGAATACGTCCAATATCGATGCGTTCGTGAAGCTTCCATGGAAGGATGACGATCTCAAAGCGATTATGGAGCAGTGGAGATGGTTCAGAGAAATTCCTAACGTTCCGGGAAGCTATTTCATGGAGCGCGAGCTTCAGAACGCATGGAACCGTACTGTGGTGGACGGCATCAATTACAGGACGTCGCTGGAAACCGCCATCGTCGACATTGATAGGGAAATTCAAAGGAAAATGCAGGAGTTTCATTTCATCGATACTAACGGCCAAGTCTTGAAGTCACTACAATTACCGAGAATAACGAAGCCGTGGGAAGGAGTGGATAAGTATGTTAAAAAGTGAAACGCAAACTCTGCCGGCCGCGCATACTTCCACGAAACGCTTCAAGCAGACTAAAGTGTCCTATTTGCAGCAGATGTGGGATTACCGGGCATCTTATGTATTCATCTTGCCCTTCATGATATGCTTCATCATCTTCATCATGATCCCGGTTATCGCTGCCTTCGGTCTCAGCTTCACGTATTACAACTCGCTCGAGCCACCGCGCTTCGTCGGCTGGGACAATTTCAAGTACATGCTGTCGCAGGACTTGATTCTGATCAAGTATGCCATTCCGAATACGTTTAAATTCGCTACTATCGTCGGGCCGGGAGGCTATATCGCCGCCTTTTTGCTGGCATGGCTCATCTCGATTCTGCCTGGCGTTTACCGCAAATGGTTTACGCTCGCGCTGTATACCCCGTCCCTTGCGGGCGGGGTTGCGATGAGCATCATCTGGCTGCCGCTGTTGTCCGGCGACCGGATCGGCTACCTGAACAGCTTTCTTATTAAACTGGGCTTCATCAGCGAACCGATATTGTGGGTTACGAGCAAAGAGTATTTGATGACTTCCATGATCGTCGTTACGCTATGGTCCAGTATGGGTATAGGCTTTCTGGCAATGCTCGCAGGCATCTTGAACGTGAACTCGGAGCTGTACGAAGCAGGAAGACTGGACGGCATCAAGAGCAAATTGGAAGAGATATGGTATATTACGATCCCGTCAACCAAGCCGCAAATGTTATTCGGAGCGGTAATGGCTATCGTCGGCGCGTTCAAAGCGGGCGGAATAGGCACGCAGCTGTCGGGAACGAATCCGACGCCGCAATACTCGGGCCACTTGATTATCAGCCAAATCGACGACTACGGCTTCACCCGGTTTGAGCTTGGTTACGCGTCCGCGCTCTCCGTGTTCCTGCTCATTGTTATTTACCTGGCCAATAAGCTCTGTTGGAGATTGTTCGGCACGAAGGAGGACGAATAGATGAAGTTGGTGGGCTCAGAGCTGCTCGGAAAATTCAGGAGTTTCGGAGGGCGCTCGAAGCTGAATCGTTTTGGAACATCCGAGAAGGTTGCCGTATTCCTGCTCGTTGTATTAAGCCTGTTCATGCTGATGCCGCTCATTTATATATTCAATCATGCGCTGAAGCCGTATCAGGAGCTTTTTATATACCCGCCGAATATTTTTGCCCGGGATCCGTCGTTCCAGAACTTTGTCGAGCTGCTGGCGATTACGAAAGGAACGGCTATCCCGATAACAAGATACATTTTTAACAGCGTAGTGGTCGCGATTCTTTGCGTTATTATCGTAACCATAGTCAGCGCGATGTGCGCTTATCCGATATCGAAGCATAAATTTCCGGGACATAAGGTTGTTTTCGGGATGATTCTGCTTACCTTGTTGTTTGCGCCGGAAACCGTTGCTATTCCCAGATATTTGGTGGTCAGCAAGCTCGGCATTATGAATACGTATTTGGGGCATATCATGCCGATGGTGGCCGTGCCGACAGGCGTGTTTTTGATGAAGCAATTTATCGACCAGCTTCCAAACGAGCTGCTGGATTCTGCGAAAATGGACGGAGCTAGGGAATATACGATTTTTATGAAAATCGTCCTTCCGGTCATTATGCCGGCGGTTGCGACAATCGGAATCATTGCCTTCAATGCGGCATGGGGCAATACAGAAACGTCGACCCTGTTTATGCAGCAGGAGGAGATGAAGACATTTCCATTCTATATTTCGACGCTTACAAGCGGGATGGCCAACAACGTTGCCCGTCAAGGGGCTGCTGCAGCTGCGGCGCTGCTCATGTTTTTGCCGAACTTAATCATTTTCCTTTTATTCCAGAGCAAAGTCATTGCCACGATGGCTCATTCCGGAATCAAATAGCATCCAACTGGCGATGGCACATTCAAAATAGGCCGGACTGACCCCTGACCGGAGATAATACAAGGAAGGCACCTTATGCCACGAAAACCGTTTAAGGAGAGATTTCATGGGACAAAAGCGCGAAGTACCAAGAGATACGAAGTTATGGTATGAAAAACCGGCAAGAGCCTGGACGGAAGCGCTGCCTATCGGCAACGGACGGCTGGGCGCGATGATATTCGGCAAAGTGAATCAGGAACGGCTGCAGCTGAACGAGGATTCCGTGTGGTATGGAGGGCCGGTTAACGGCAACAACCCCGACGGACGAAAGTATTTGCCGGAAGTGCGCCGGCTTTTGATGCATGGAAATCATGTGGAAGCGGAAGAAATTGCCCAAATGGGGATGATGTCCATTCCGAAATCGCTTCATCCTTATCAGCCTCTTGGTGAACTGCATCTGTACCATGACGGCGAGAAGAAAATGATCTCCAATTACTACAGAGGGCTGGATATCGAGCAGGGTGTGGCGCAGGTACGTTACAGCTTAAATGATGTACGTCATGTCAGGGAAATGTTCAGCAGCGCAATCGATCAGGTGCTGGTTGTAAGGGTTTCGTGCGATCGTCCGGCCGTGCTGAATTTGCGGATGAACTTAAGCCGCAGGCCGTTCGACGAAGGCTCGCACCGGTTCGGCAAGGATACGTTGGTAATGCGCGGGGAGTGCGGCCGTGATGGCGTTACTTTGTGTACAGCGGTGAAGGCCGTTGCCGATGGAGGCTCCGTCAGTATCATCGGCGATTTCTTGTCGGTCCGCAATGCCAAATCCGTGACAATCTATTTGGCTGCAGCAACGACGTTCCGCTGTGAAGATCCGCTCGGCGAATGCATCCAACAGCTGGAGCATGCGGCAGGCAAAGGCTATGAGCAGGTGAAGCAGGATCATTTGGCAGATCATGTTGCGAAAATGCAAAGAGTTCATCTCGAGCTGGGGATGCCGGAAAGCCGGAGTGAAACCGTCTTGCTTCCTACAGATGTGCGGCTTCAGCGGTTCAAAGACGGCGGGGACGATCCTGCATTAGTTTCGCTGTACTTCCAATTCGGACGGTATTTGTTGATGGCGAGCTCCCGTCCCGGTTCGAATCCCGCCAATTTGCAGGGGATATGGAACGAAAGCTTCACGCCCCCATGGGAAAGCAAATATACGATCAATATCAATACCGAAATGAACTATTGGCCTGCCGAAGTATGCAATCTGGCGGAATGCCACGAGCCGTTGTTCGATCTGATCGACCGCATGCGTCCGAATGGAAGAATTACGGCGCAAAAGGTGTACGGCTGCAAAGGATTTGTGGCGCATCACAATACGGACATGTGGGGAGCCACGCATATTGAAGGCAACTTTATGCCCGGATCGATTTGGCCGATGGGCGCAGCCTGGTTATCGCTGCATCTGTGGGAGCATTACCGGTACAGTATGGACCCGAAGTTTCTGCGCGAAAGAGCCTATCCAGTGATGAGAGAGGCGGCCGATTTCTTCCTCGATTATATGTTTGAGGATAAGCAAGGACGTCTCGTCACAGGGCCTTCCACCTCGCCCGAGAACAAATATATCGGCTCCGACGGAAGTGTGGGATGCCTGTGCATAGGGCCTTCGATGGACTCGCAAATCGTGTATACGCTGCTGCAGGCTTGTGTAGATGCATCGTCCGAGCTTCAAATGGATGAAGCCATCCGATCCCAATGGCAAGCTGCATTGCGCAAGCTGCCCAAGCCGCAAATCGGCAAGCACGGCCAGCTGATGGAATGGGTGGAGGATTGGGATGAGGTGCATCCCGGCCACCGCCACATTTCCCACTTGTTTGCGCTGCATCCGGGCGAGATCATTCATGCCCGCCATACTCCGGAGTGGGCGCAGGCGGCCAGACGGACTCTGGAACGCCGGCTGGAGCACGGTGGAGGGCATACTGGCTGGAGCCGGGCTTGGATCATCAATTTCTATGCGCGCCTTCTGGATGCAGAGGAGTCCTACGAGCACCTCCGTCTGCTGCTCGCCATCTCCACGCTGCCGAACTTGTTCGACAACCATCCGCCGTTTCAAATCGACGGCAATTTCGGCGGCACGGCAGGTATTGCCGAGATGCTGCTGCAGTCCCATCGCGGGGAAATTGCTTTGCTGCCGGCGCTGCCAAAAGCATGGAGCAACGGAAAAGTATCCGGATTTCGTGCCAGGGGCGGTTTTGAAATCGATATGGAATGGGAAAACGGGGAGTTGACCCACTGTGTGATTAAAGCAACCAAGAACAATCTCTGCCGTGTAGTGAGCACTCGTCCTGAAGCTTCCTACCTGGTGGAAACAGCCGGTAAGCCGGTTTCTACCCGCGTATCGGAGCACCTAACGGAATTCGACGCCGTAGAAGGAACCTCCTATGTCCTCACTATGCGGAATCACGCTCATCTGGCGGAGACTACGCAAGTATCGTTGTAAAAGTAAGCTTCGTGAACAGGCCGTCTCATTGGGATGGCCTGTTTTTGTTGTTGTTCTGGATGGGTGGGAGGTTGAAAGGATCAAATTCGATGAAAGGAAGATGTTGGGGAGTGTGTACGGAAAAGAAGCGGATATGTGGACCCGGTGGATAGTCTGGCGATTGAAGACATATAGGGAGGGCATTTATACCATAATATTGAAACAAATGGAAGTGATAAGGCGTTTAATTTTATAAATGGGATAGGTGGTGTGAACTGTGAAAAAATTTGTTTCAGGATTATTAGTTGGATTAGCGCTTTCCTTTTGTACCGCAGCGTATGCGTCAAGCACATTTCAAGATTATCTTTTTTCTGCAAAATTTATTTTTAATCACATCCCCGTACCGCACGACAGTGAATATTCAACCATCAATTATAACGGTCACGTGTATGTACCTATTCGATTTGTCGCGGAGAACATGGCAGCGGATATTGAATATGATGGTCGGTCGAAGGAAATACATATTAAGCAGTCTAACGTGAAGTTTGATGATTATACAAAGGCACCTGTCCCCTTTGTTTATTACGATAACCAATCTGAGACAGGATTGAAATGGATGCAAGAAATTCCTTTAATTCAGGGCAGCGCATGCTGGTTAAGTTGTATTGATACTAGCAGAATATCCAGTTTTTTGGAATATTTTGATGTTGATCCTACTCGGGTAAAACCAGAATCCAACATCATAATAAGTTATCCTCAGGAGATGAAACCCGACATATTGAATGCCTCTATACTCATAGAGGAAGAAACAAGCTATCAAACAGTACCACTGACTCTTGTTGACCAAAGACTAACTGTACCCAAAGAAGCAGGTAAATATTTGATATGGATCAAATCGATATGGTCGGCTGGCGACACTTCGTATTATTTCTATATAGAAGTAATATGAGCGCCACTGTATATGAATTTCTGAAACAGTTTGAACGCTGAAAAGCTACAGCCTGAAAAGGACCTTTTCCGATGGATCGGACAGGAGATCCGTTATTTCGCGAAAAATGATGTTTCTACGAGGTTATCGGACATGGAATCCGTTATTGGCCATTTTTTGCTCCAAATTGACCGGATTTTAGGCAAATAACGGATCTACGGTCCACATCCCCTTTATTTTGCGGCATTTTTGGCGTAATAACGGAACCAGTGTCCGATCGATCTGAGGGACGTCATGAAGCTGTCACCCTATTATCAATCTCCCAAATATGCAACGTATCTGTACACTTCGCTTTAACATGCAAAGCATTTGCACACGTCACACCAAAACGAGCAGCGTCCGCACATATCACACCAACCCGAGCAGCGTGGGCATCACACAAACATGAGCAGCATCCGAACACATCACACCAACACGAGCAGCGTGCGCACACATCACGCCAACACGAGCAGCGTGGGTACACGTCACATCAACACGAGCAATGTGCACACACTATATAAACACGAACAGCGTAGGCACACATCACACCAACCCGAGCAGCGTGCGCACACGTCACACCAACACGAGCAGCGTGGGCACACATCACACCAACCCGAGCAGCGTCTGCACACATCACGCCAACACGAACAGCGTGGGCACACATCACACCAACCCGAGCAGCGTGGGCACACATCACACCAACACGAGCAGCGTGCGCACACATCACATCAACTCGAGCAGCGTCCGCAAACATCACACCAACACGAGCAGTATCTGCACAACTCGTTCCAACACAAGAATCATCCGCCAACCTCGCTCCAAAAACCGTCTCAATCGCGCCATCGCTCTCATGCACGCGACATGCTCGAACCCACAGCGTTTCGCATATGTCACTCAAGCACTCTCCCACTAGGGAGTCAGGCATCATCACCACACCTGGTAATGCTCCAGTAACAGAAAAACGCACAATGTCTGTTCACCAACCCGCATCCTAACCTGCCCCAGCCATCTCTATTTCAGCCTGCTTGCTCCGATTCGCCCCAAAAGTAAGCAGGAACAACCTATATATGTTTTTTTGAACTGGTGTAAAGTTAAATTCGAGAGGTGAAACCTATGGAATTTATTAGACCGGATGATTATTTGCCGAGAAAATCGCATATAGCGGATCTTAAGAAATACGGAATTGGCCTGATCGGCTGCGGGAACATCGCCAATACGGCTCATCTGCCCGCATACCGCAAATACGGCTTGCATATTGCCGCCTGCTGCGACGTCAGCGAGGAAGCGGCGCGCGCAACGGCGCAAAAATTCGATATCCCGCGCTGGACGACCAATGTAAACGAGCTCCTGGAAATGGAGGACGTGGCAGTCATAGATCTGGCGCTTCATCCAGAGCCTAGATTGGACGTTCTGAGGCAAATCGGCAGGGCGCCTCGCCCCGTATTATGCCAAAAGCCGCTGGCGCTCGATATGGAGCATGCGAAGCGGCTGAAGGAGGAGTCGGACCGTCTCGGCATCGTCCTCGGCGTCAATCAGCAGGCGCGCTGGGCTCCGGCGCATAAAGCGTTGAAGACGGTGATCGAGCAGGATCTCATCGGCGAAATTTACAGCATTCATCACCATATGCGCTCATATCAGGATCAAGCCGGCTGGTGGTGGACGAAGATGAACAATTTCAATATCGTCGATCACGGAGTGCACTACGTCGACTTGTGCCGTTACTTCAACCCTTATCCGGCGGAAGAGTGGTCACGCGTGCATTGCACGACTGCGCAGCTGAAGCAGCAAAATGCAATCGATCCGCTGATCTACTCCGCGAACGTCGAGTTCGGACCGAAAGGCGGAAGAAATCCTCTTATGGCCACGCTGCATTTTAACAACATAGCCAAAGCCAACCGTTCTCACAGCAATACTTGGTGGGTGGACGGTACGGAAGGAAGCTTGTGGTGCACTCAGGATACGCTCTACATGGCGCTGAACAAGCATAAGAACGTGGTGCATGAAATCAAGCTGAAAGGAACCTGGTTTCCCGACGCGTTCGCCGGATCGATGCTTGCTTTCATAACGGCATTGGAGCAAGGCCAGCGTCCGCCGGTGACTACGGAGGATAATTTACAGACGATCGCCATGACCTCGGCTATGGTTATCTCCAGCCAGGAAGGCTGTGTGGTGGAACGGACGGACGTGCTGAAAGGAAGCGGTAGCGTATGATGAATCAGCTGGGTTTCATGAGTTACGTCTATATGGGATGGTCCGCAGAGGCTATGGCCGAGGAGGCAAGCAAGCACGGATTGATGTATGTACAGGTAGACCCGAAGCAGAAGCTGCATATCATGGACGATGAGCCGTTCTCCCTGGTCCGCGCGGAAAAAATACGAACCATCTTTGAAAATTACGGGATTTCGGTCGTGGGATTGTCGGGCTACACGAACTTGCTCAACCCGAATCTCTCCAAGCGGGAAGAGAAGCTGGCACAGCTGGAAACAATGATAGACCTATGTGCAGCATACGGTACCCGGTATATTGCGACGGAAACGGGAAGCCTGCATCCGACGAACGCATGGCGCGATTACGAAGGAAACCGTTCCCAAGAAGCGTGGGAGCAGCTGGTGGACATCGTTGACCGCTTGCGGAGCCGGGCTGTTGAGAACAATGCGGTGTTATTGGTCGAAGGATTCGCGCTGAATGTTCTGGCAGCACCTGAGCAGGCAGAGGCTCTTATGGAACGGCTCGGCACTGACGGTCTCGGGCTGATTATGGATCCGTTCAATTATTTGAAGCAGGACGAACTGGGCCGGCAAAAAGAAGCGTTCACGGCCATTTTTGACCATATCGGCAAGTATAGCCCTATAGCGCATGCCAAAGATACGCTCTACAGCGAGGAAGGATTTACAACGCCTCGGGTAGGAGCCGGACAGTCGGAATGGGGCGTATACGCAAGGCTGCTCCGAGATCGGCTTCCCGACGTTCCTTTAATACTGGAGCATGCGAAGCCGGAGGAAGTGGCGGAATGCTTGTGCCTCATCCGGCAGTCGTTCGAGGGGATAGAGTATGATACATAAACCGAAGTTAGGCATTCAAGGCCCCGTCGTAGCTTGGCAGGATCCGTGGGACGGGGACGCATCGGATCGTATTATGCGGACGGGAACCGGCAGCATAGTTCCGTCCCAGGACAGCAAGCCCGCGCCGAAGGCTTTTCTGAGCATGCTGCGCGGATTGGAAGCGGACTTTTATGTGCACCATATGCTTCCCGGCGGGCAGGGCTATTCGGAGCTAATTACGGATATTGCCGAAGCGGATATGGACATTTGCTTAGGTAATGAATACGGCAACATTAATGGTCCTTGGGTGGAGGGAACCAACCGGTACGATGTTTCCGACGAGGATATGCTGGAGGCTGCGCGATCGGGCCGCTGTATCGGCCTGCTGTACGACGAGCCGGAGCACTTACAGATTAATGCGGGGCAGTACCGTAAGGATGGATGGTTTCCGCATTGGGGAAGCACGGACGGCCTCGATTTGCAGCAATCGCGTGAGGCGGTAGAGCGGTCAGTGGAGGAGAGAGTACGGCATGTACAAAACCTGCTGGAGCGATCAGGATATGCCCGGAATTCGATGCCGTTATTATCCGAGCACGTGTTTCCGACGAGCTACCATACATATGCACGGGCAGGGATGGATATTTGCCCTAAAATTATGAAGGAATCGTTCCAATCGCTGCAGCTGTCAACGGCTTTGGGAGCGGCAAAGCAGTATGGCAGATCGATGTGGATCTGCGCCGATCTTTGGGGACCGGATACGGGTGCATGGTTTACGAGGTTTCCCGGATTTCCGGGTCATTCGCCTGAGGAGTTTGCCTCCGCCTTGAGAATGGGCTATTTGATGGGGCCATCCCATCTGTTTGTGGAAAATGTCGACGTGCTGATGAAGCATACGTCAGGCGGATTCGTGACAACCGAGTTCGGCGACGTTTGGCAGGAGTTTGTGCGCCGGTTCATTCCAGAGCATCCGCTTCACTGGCACCACTCGCAAGCGGAAGCCGATATCGTGGTCATTCATTCCGATGACAGTAATTACGGGCAAAACAAGTGGCTGTTCGGCAACCGGACGATGGACACGGCGGACGTTACCTTAAGCGAAAGCGTGTTTGCCATTTGGCATCTGCTCAGCCGGGGCGCCATACCCGCCCACGGAAGCTGCATGCATATCCCTGGCTACAGCTTTCCGAGACACGAATTGAAGCGCAATGTGCCGCTGGACCGCTTTCCATTAGAGGGCGGCTACACAGGCGGCGAACGACAGCCGGTGCATCCTCTCTTTTACCCGGTTCATAATGTGGTTGCTTATGACCATCATGTTACAGCGGAACAGCTTGGAAAGCCCAAGCTCACATTGGTTGGAGGCTCCAGCCTCTCGGCAGAGACGTTAAAGGCCGTTACCAAGAGAGCGGAGAATGGGGGAGTCGTTGTCATTGGCGAGTGGCTGATACCTGATGATGGTCCGGCAGATTGGAAGAAGAGCGGACCGATGGGCTTCGGCCGGTGGATCGTCACCGGCGATTTTTTAGACTCGCGGGTCAAAGAAGAAGTCGAGCCGTACTTGGGCGAAGAGAACTGCTGGATGCAGCGGTTCGGAACGACGGAAATCCGCATGACGCCGAACGGCAGCGGCGGATTTGCGCTGGATTTTGAAATACATAGCTTACATCGATGATCGGATAAGGAGGGAATTCATATGGAGCAGACCAAGCATCTGGATCCGTATGCCGAAATCGCGTTTCGCGAGCATCCGGGAAATAAAGACGAAGTGCGTGAAATTCCTCCTATTGCCTACGAGAAAACTTATTTTGCTCCAGGATCGCAAGCAGCCAGGGAAGTATCCGCAGCCTCTTATGAGACGCTCGTTACTGTGTTTCAGCATGAATTGAAGCTATTGCGCATGAAATACCGGCCCTTTATGAGAAATCTGGCTTCTGCCCCCGACCTGGTCCGCCACCGGCAGCAGTTCACCGAATTTCAGTTCCGTTATCAAAAGGCAGAAGACGCCAATTTTTCTCGTGTGCTGGAAGGACTGGGAGAGTGGGATCAGGTTTCCGTGCCCGATTTTCGCGGACCAAGCGGCGAGAACGGCAAATGGACGGGATTTTACCGCAGCGAATTTACTTACGACCAAGCTCAGGCAGGGAAGCGGGTCTATCTTGTGTTCAAAGGGGTCGATTACAAAGCGACGGTATATCTCAATCGCAAGTGCATCGGTAGCCATGAAGGTTTTTTTGCCCCGTTCGAGTTTGATGTTACCGATGTGCTGCAGGAACGAAACACACTCGTCGTTGAGGTGCATAACGATTATCCGATGATGGGGGTAGGAGGCACGAAGCTCGACGGCGACAAAATGTATGCGGCAACGGGGCCGGGCTGGGACGATCCGTACAGCGGCTGGAACCACTGCCCTCCGGGCGCCGGAATTTACAATGCGGTGTACTTGGAGCAGCGTCCCGAGCTGTTCGTTCACGATGTATTTGTTCGACCCAATATTGATGAAAATAATGTGGAAGTATGGATTGATGCATACAATACGACGAATCGGCTGATGGAAAATTTCGAGCTGCAGCTTGAAATCATACCGAAAAATTTTACCGGAGAAGGAATCGGTCCGATTCCGTTTCAAGTGGCCTACGCCGGCCCGGGAATGAACTACTTTCGTTATAAGGTGGATTTTCCATCGTACCGTCTATGGGAACCGGATACCCCTTTTTTATATATAGCAAGAATTGTCATTAAAGAAGGAACGGATTGTGTCGACAGCCGGGACCGTACGTTTGGCATGAGAAAGTTTCATATGGATGAGCAGGAGACGCCGAAGGGGACGCTGTACTTGAACAATCGTCCGATCGTTCTGCGCGGCGCCAACGAGATGGGGCACCTGCAGCAATGTGTCATGCAAAATAACTATGAGCAGCTTATCGACGATATATTAATCGCCAAGGCGGCGCATATGAACTTTTACCGTATTACGCAACGGCCGGTGCAGGAAGAAATCTACGACTATCTGGATATGCTCGGCATGATGCATCAATGCGATCTTCCGACCTTTGGTTTTATCCGCCGGAGTCAATTTGTCGAGGGGGTCCGGCAGGCCGCAGAGATGGAGAGGCTGATTCGCAGCCATCCGTCATCGATCATGGTTTCTTTGATCAACGAGCCGTCAAGGACGGAAAAACGGCGCAAAGGACACCGGCATTTGCACAGAAACGAGCTTGAGGCCTTTTTCGTAGCCGCCAGACAGGCGATATTCGTAGAAAATCCCGATCGTGTGGTCAAAAATGCGGACGGGGATTACAACCCGCCGACGCGTGAAGGGCTGCCCGATTTTCATTGCTATACGATGTGGTATACGAACAATGGCATTCCGCTTGGGAAGCTGCATAAAGGATTTTTACCCTCGATCCGGGAGGGATGGAAGGCCGGATGCGGCGAGTACGGAACGGAAGGATTGGATAACATCGGGCTGATGACGAACCGTTACCCGAAGGAATGGCTCCCGGAGGACGGGGAGGAGCAGTGGATGCCGAACCGGATCAAGGGATCGCAGACCTATGCGATGCACGGCGACTGGTACGCCGAGCAGTATACACTCTCCACATGGATCAAGGCGAGTCAGGAGCATCAATGCCTGGCGACGAAGCTGATGACGGATGCATGGCGCAGAAGAACGGATCTGGTTGTATCAACGGCTATCCACCTGCTGATCGACGCATGGCCGGCCGGTTGGATGAAAGCGCTTGTCGGTGCCGATCGGATTCCCAAGCCCGCCTATTTTACTTATAAGCAGTGTCTGGAACCGGTACGGGTTCACTTGCGCTCCGACCGATGGAAGGCGTATGCCGGAGAATCGCTCGAGATGGAGGCCTGGCTGTTGAACGATACGGCGAAGGAATGGAGCCATTGCCGGGTTATAGCTACGCTGCGTGACGACAAGAAGGATTACGGAAGCTATGAAATTTCCAGCCGCATATCGGCGGTATCGTCCCGTTATGCAGGCACCATCCGTTTTTCGGTACCGCAAGTCCCAGACAGGCAAACCTTGCATCTGGATGCGTGCCTATTAGATGAGAACGGGGCTGTGCTTAATGAGGAAAGGTTCACCTTTGAAGCGTTTGCGAGGCTGACACCGATGCAGACGCAGCAGGGCAAGATGGTTTATCTCGATTCCGAGTCGGAGCTGCTCTGCTCGCTGCTGGAGCTTGACGGGAAGCCGTATGATCCAGCCGGAACAGGTGAGGAATCAATCATCGTATCTTCACGGGAACAGTTTGTTCGTCACCGGGCATCCATTCTGGAGAAAGTAAAGCTCGGGACGACGGCGATGTTCATCATGGGCCGGCCGCTTTCCTCATCCGATAACCCGGGATGGGATATCGAAGGGACCGAGGTCAAGACAGCTAAGCTGAAGGATATGTATTCCTTGGCAGTCCAGACCGAAGATGAGCGGCTGCAATGGATGAAGGACAACGATTTCTCTTATTTCTATCACCTGAAGAATGACCGAATTGACAGCATTGCGAACTGTTACCTTCAAGGAGAAGGAATAGAGCCAATTGTGTTCACCTATCAAATGCAGGGCGATGCTAACGGCAAAAGAAAGCTTCCTGTGGTCGCGGCAAAAACGGTAGGCCAAGGGCGGATCTACTTCATCTGTCTCCCGCTTATCGGAAGAGTGGGGTATAATCCGACGCTGGACCGCTTATTCATCTCGTTATTGCATAAAGGAGGGACCAGGACATGATACGGTATATCATTGCAAGCTCCGATAAGCGGAAAGAAGCGGTAATTGCCGCCGATGACGGCGAAATCAAGCTGACATTGCATATTGCGGGCGACCGTACTCCATATTTTGCGGGAGATTTGCACAGCATGCTGAGTTATTCCGCGGGCAGACCATGGCGGTTCGAAGGCACGCGGCTGGAGGGGGCGCATATTACCGCCGATCACGATTCCGTCCTCATTAAGGGACAGTTGGAATCGTTAAGCTTCAAGCTGAAGCTTGCTTACGACGAGAATCAGTTGTTGAAGCTGTACGCTGCCTGGGAAAATCGGACTGGGACTCAGCTGAATGACATCGCTGTTGGAATTCTGTTCGAGCTGCCTAGGAACGGCGAAGAAATCATTACGATCCCTCATATGATTTACAACAACAACCCCTCCTCCGATCCTAGCCGCTTGGTTCCGAGACTTGGAATAGGCGAGGGAAAAGGATTTGTTTGTGAAGAACACCGGCTGCCGATTCCATGCGTGAATGTGGGCTGGACAGAGGAGGGACGGGGGCGTTACTTTTCCCTTTACTCCGTCCCGTCCTATGTAGAATCAGCCGATGGAGCCGTTCAATACGGCTCGCTGGGTGCAGTTCAGGAGGAGCATCGGCTCGTCATGACAGCTATGAGCGGCGTGTTGATGTTTAACGGAACGAAAGACACCGTCTATGTGGCCAAAAGCAAAATACAGCCGTACAACGGAGGCTACATGGATTTTCCTCCGGGCTTCTCGCTAGCGAAAGAATATGCGCTGGATTGGGGAGCGCTGCAGCGGCCGGGATACGGCTTCCGCGAAGTCGTACACAAAGGCTTAGACCTGTATGCGCCGGAAGGAGCGAAGCCTCTTACCACGGAGGAAATGGTCCAGCTCAAGAGCCATGCACTGGACGACAGATGGAGAACGGGGAAGAGCGGTGCGGCAGGCTACATCAAATTTACCGATTCCAACCCGTTCGGCAACGTTTCGAAGCATCCGCTCCATTACATGTACGGCTGGACGGGGCAATGCTTGAAGCTGGCGTGGTGCGACGCCAAGCTGGGCTTCGATCTCGGACAGGAGGAGCGGATTGAGCGCTGCATCAGGGCGGTTGACTTTTACGTGAAGGAAAGCCGTACCGGGATTCCCGGGGTGAGACACAGCTCCTATCGGCTTGCGGAGGAGCAATGGGATGATTTTAGCTGGAACGGCCAGCCCGTCTTATCCAGCCGGGCTTATGGGGAGACGGCCGCCGATTTGGCCGACATCATACAGCTGTTCGCGGGACAAAGCCGAGACATTCCTCCGGCTTGGATGGATGCATTAATCGAGACGGCAGAGTTTTGTACCTCCGGCGGTCTTGCGTCAGGGATTATGCCGGCAGCATGGCTCATGGACGGAACTCCGGCTGACGAGATGATTACAGCGGCTGGCTTGCCCTGTTTGATCGCATTGGCGAAAGCGTCGCAAGTAGCCGGGGATAACCGGTATTTGTCGGCGGCGGAAATGATGATGCAGCGTTATTACGAATTTCATGCCGCAACGTTCGAACGGCCGTTTGCCCGCTCGACCCTCGATGCGAAGTGTGAGGATAAGGAAGCCGGTATGTATTTCTTTATGGCCGCATATGAGCTGTATGCTATTACCGGTCAAACGCGTTATAAGGAATGGGCCGAACTATCGGCGGATTGGCTCCTTACTTATGTGTTCCTCTGGAATCCTGCCTACGATCAGGGATCGGCATTTCGGAATGCCGGCTTTAACGCTGTCGGGTGGCCGGGAGTCAGTGTGCAGAACCACCATCTCGACGTATTTTTTCCAACGTTTGAGTTTTACCGTTTCGGGCAACTAGCGGGCAATCCGGTATACGAGCGCCTGGGCCGAATGATCTTCGGCGCTATGGGCCAGGGGATATGCACACAGCCCGGCGAATGGAAGTTTACCGTTATCGGCGAGCAGGCGGAAGGATTTTTCCAGACGAACTGGAATCATCGGGGCCACAGCAACAAATGGAATCCTTCCTGGGTTATTGCGTTAGTGCTGCAAAATGCGCTGCGCTTTCAGGATGCCGTAACAGGCGATTGAACGTGGAAATGATCGAGTAAGAACGGAGAGAGAATGGGGGAAATCAAGTGAGCGTCAACGATAATACAATCCCTGATTGGCAAAATATCGAGGTTCTCGGAAGAAATACGGAGCCTCCCCATGCAGATTTCATTCCTTATGCGGATGCGAAGACAGCTCTTGACAACGAGCCGGGGGCATCACCCTTCTATCAATCGCTTAACGGAAACTGGAAGTTTATGTATACCGGAGCTCCTTCCCAAGTACCTGACGGTTTCTTCGATCCGTCCTACTCAGTAGAAGCGTGGAATACGCTCCCGGTTCCAAGCTGCTGGCAGCTGCACGGGTATGGCCGTCCACTATACTCGAGCTGTTATTATCCGTTTCCGATCGATCCGCCTTATGTACCGAACGACAATCCGGTCGGGTGCTATCGCAGAAGCTTCACCATACCGGCATCGTGGGATGAACGGCAGTTGTTTCTTGTATTCGAAGGAGTGGACTCCGCATTCCATGTATGGATCAACGGGCAATTGGCAGGATACGGGCAGGGCTCCCACTTGCCGTCGGAATTCCGCATTACCCCGCTGCTGCAGCCTGGAGAAAATACGATTGCCCTGCAAGTGTATCAATGGTGCGACGGCAGCTATTTGGAGGATCAGGATAAATGGCGGTTAAGCGGCATCTTCCGCGACGTATATCTCAAAGCGACCCCCGATGTCCATATTCGGGATATCGCCGTCCATACACAGTTTGCGGAACAGACGGATGACGCGCTGTTAAGCGTATGCCTGAAGGTGAAGCATTTCGCCGATACTGCGTTCTCCGGAACGCATCGAGTGAAATTGTCTTTACTGGACGAAGCTATGAAATCGGTTTATGACGGAATCGCAGGTACGATTAAGCTGCAGGCGGGCGAGGAACAGGTGCTGGTGCTGGACGTACCGGTTCACGCTCCGCTTCGCTGGTCGGCGGAGACGCCGAATTTATATTCGCTCATTTTGGAGCTGGTAGATGAGCGGGGCCGTATCGCGGAGGCGGGGACCGTTGCCGTAGGATTCCGCGATATCAAGATAAATGACGGGCAACTGTTAGTCAACGGCAAGCCGGTCATCCTGAAAGGGGTCAACCGCAACGAGTTCCATCCGGAGCTAGGATTTACTATCCCTCTGGAATCGATGATCGAAGATATCCGATTGATGAAGCAGCATAATATGAACACGGTGCGGCTGTCCCATTATCCGAACGATTCTCGCTGGCTTGATTTGTGCGACCGGTACGGCCTCTATGTTATAGATGAAGCGGATCTGGAAACGCACGGGTGCCACTTTATCGACAATGAAAGCTTTTTGGCTCAAGATCCGTTGTGGGAAAAGCCTTTCCTCGATCGTGCCGTACGCATGGTGGAGAGGGATAAAAATCATCCTTCGATTATCGTATGGTCGCTTGGAAACGAGTCGGGCTACGGCCGGAATCATGACGCTATGGCCGATTGGGTAAGGCAGGCCGATCCATCAAGGCCGATCCATTACGAGCGCGCCAAGGACGCTCCCGTGGTTGATATTGTCAGCAGCATGTATCCGTCGCTGGACGCAGTGATCGAAGAAGGGGCGAAGTCCGACCCGAGACCGTACCTCATGTGTGAATTCGCTCATGCGATGGGCAATTCGGTAGGTAATTTAAAGGAATATTGGGATGCCGTATACAAGTACCGCCGATTGGCGGGAGGTTTGATCTGGGAATGGACCGACCATGGGCTTCTGCAAAAGAACGAATCAGGCGAATCCTGGTACGCGTATGGAGGCGACTTCAACGATCATCCGAACAGCGGTAACTTTTGCATCGACGGGTTGCTGTTTCCCGACCGGAAGCTGAAAGCCTCTATTCTGGAAGTGAAAAAAGTGATCGAGCCGGTGAAGGTTGAGCCGGTCGATATGCTGTCGGGAATGGTTAAGGTACAAAACCGTTACGACTTTTTATCGCTGGACCATCTTATCGGCTCCTGGATGCTCTATTGTGACGGAGCCGTAGTAGAGCAGGGTGAGCTGCCTCCGCTCGATATACCGGCTGGCGAAGAAGCGACGCTGTTTATCCCTTGGCAATCCAATTGTGATCCGTCCAAAGGAGAATACTGGCTTCACTTGAGCTTCACGCTGCGGGAAGCAACGCGGTGGGCGAGTCAAGGTCACGAGGTTGCCTGGGCCGATCTTCCGATTCCGCTGGAACGGCGGGACGTTTCCGTGATCCCAGTTGCCTTGATGGCCGCTTTGCGGGCTGTTGAAACCAATGCGACCGTGTCCATAGCAGGGAACGATTTCGCAATCGAATTCGACAAGCACCGCGGGGAGCTTACCGCGTTCCAATATCATGGCGTACCTCTTCTGCTCTCGGGACCGAAGGTTCAAATATGGAGGGCGACGATCGATAACGATTCCCGCCAATCCAAGGAATGGAAGAAGTTCGGTTACAACGGCTTACAGCAGAGGGTACAGGAAGTATCCTTCCGTCGGCATAACGACAGAGCCGTGCAAATCACGGTGAAGAGCATACTTGGTGCTCCAGGATTACCGACTTGCTTCATGATATCGACAACCTATGAGATATATGGCAGCGGGGATGTCGTCATCTCCACTGAAGTCGTGCCGCGGGAAGGGCTGCCGCCGCTTCCGAGGCTGGGATTGGAAATGATCATGCCGGAAGGCTTCGATCAATTCTCGTGGTTCGGACCCGGTCCGCACGAATGCTACATCGACCGGAAGGAAAGCGGCAAGCTGGGCATCTACAGCGGTACCGTTCAGGATCAGTTCGTTCCGTACATCAAGCCGCAGGAGAACGGCAATAAAGCGGATGTGCGATGGGCCGCGATAACCGGCATACAGGGGATCGGGTTGTTCATCGGCGGAATGCCGACAGTAAATGTCAGCGCCAGTCATTATGCTGTGGATAACTTGTGCGAGGCGGAGCATACCTACGATCTGATCAGGCTGAATGAAACCGTAGTCCACATGGATTACCGACAAGCCCCGATCGGCAATCACAGCTGCGGGGAAGCGCCACCGCTGGATACCTATTTGCTAAAGGCGCAGCCAATGCAGTTTTCGATAAGGCTGAAGCCTTTCTCCACGAGAGACCGTTCACCGATGAAGCTGAGCAAATATCAGCCGGAGCAGCTATCTTGTGCTGGAAGTCATGATCGGAACGGACAGGACTCGGATGCGAAACAGGAGGTGAGCCCGTGATCAGCCGAAAGTTTCCGAAGGTGATGTACGGCGGGGATTATAACCCGGAGCAGTTTCCCAAGGAAATATGGGATGAGGATATGCGGCTGTTCCAATTAGCCGGTATTGATATTGCAACATTAAATGTATTCTCGTGGTCGTTGAATCAACCGGATGAAGCAACGTACCGGTTCGAATGGCTGGATGAAATGATGGACAAATTGCATGCCAACGGAGTTTCCGTTTGCCTGGGCACGAGTACGGCGGCTCATCCGGCCTGGATGGCCCGCAAGTATCCGGATGTCCTGACGGTAACCGCCGACGGGAAGCGTAGAAAGTACGGGCGGAGACATAACTCCTGCCCGAACAGCCCGACGTTCCGGCATTATGCCAAGCTTATGGCAGGCAAGCTGGCGGAACGATACAGGGATCACCCCGCGCTGCTCCTGTGGCACGTGAACAATGAAATCGGCATCCGCTGCTATTGCGAACATTGCGAGAAGGCGTTCAGGGTCTGGCTGAAGCGGCGATACGGCACGCTGGAGCAGCTTAACCAGGCATGGTACACCCGATTTTGGGGGCATACGTTCTACGATTGGGAAGAAATCGTTCTTCCGAGCGGGCTCAGCGAAGGGTTATCGGGCGGGAATGCGGATCAAACCGCGTTTCAGGGCATTACGCTCGATTTCTTCCGCTTCAATTCAGACAGCTGGCTCGAGTGCTATCTTATCGAATATAACGCGATAAAAGAGTTCATTCCTGATGCGATTGTTACAACGAATTTTCAAGGTAACGGCACTTACAAGCCGTTGGACTATTTTAAATGGGCGCCTCATCTGGATATCGCGGCGCTGGACATTTATCCGGAAAACCATACGCCGGAAAGCTACATGGCCATGCGGTACGATCTCATGCGCGGGATCAAGGACGGCGCGCCGTTTATGCTGATGGAGCAAAGCCCCGGCGTAATTAATTGGAAGCCGGTGAACCCGCAGAAGCGGCCCGGCGTCATGCGACTCCGCAGCTATCAGGCTGTAGCCCGCGGAGCGGATTCGGTCATGTTCTTCCAGCTGCGGCGCTCGCTAGGCGCCTATGAGAAATTTCACGGAGCGGTTATCGACCATGCAGGTCATGAGCATACCCGCGTCTTCAAGGAATGCGCGCAGCTGGGGCAGGAGCTCCGTCAGCTCGGAAGCAAGCTGAACGATTCGCGGATAAAGAGCCGCATCGCTATTTTGTTCGATTGGGATAACTGGTGGGCCGTCGAGCTTGGCGGGGGACCGTCAACTCATTTGAAATATTTGGACCAAGTCCAGAAATATTACGATGCTCTGTACGATCAGCACTATCAAGTTGATTTCATCCATGTAGGCTCGGACTTTACTCAGTACGATCTGGTGCTGGCTCCCTTGCTGTACATGATAAAACCTGGTTTGGCGAGTAAGCTGGAGCAGTACGTAGAGAGCGGCGGCATCTTAGTTACGACGTTTTTCAGCGGCATTGTCAATGAAACCGATCTGGTGACACCTGGAGGATATCCATGCGAGCTGCGCCCGTTGTTAGGGATCTGGGTGGAGGAGATCGACGCTTTGTTCCCGGATCAAAGCAACTCGGTTGTGATGGAGCAGCCGCTAGGCTCACTGGAAGGCACTTATTCGTGCGGATTAGTATGCGAAGTGGTTCATCCGGAAGGCGCGGACACGATCGCCGTGTTTGGAGGCGATTATTATGCGGGATCGCCAGCACTCACGCGGCATCGTTATGGCAAAGGAGAAGCATGGTATGCTGCGACCGACCCATGCAACGAGTTTATGAGGCAGTGGCTGAAGCAGCTGTGTGAAAGCCGGGGAATCGTTCCATTATGTGAAACGGAGCCGGAGGTTGAAGTTACGATACGCGAAAAAGAGGGCGTACAGTTTACTTTTGTAATGAATCACAGTGATGGTTACAGCTTCATTAGCGTTGGGGAAGACGACCGGAAGGAGCTTCTGAGCGGTTCGACTGTCAGAGGCAGCATCCAATTGGAGCCGAAGCAGGTCATGATACTGGAAATGCCCGTAGGCGCCAGGTAATTGACGAACACGACGGTAACGGTTGCGCCGCGCACGGCAAATCCTTAATAGCGGAGACAAATTCCGTTGAACGTGAAATACCAACTGCGGATGAAGGATACGACTCCGGCTGGGCCCTGCGCTTCTGAAAGTCATCGGCGGTTTCACAGATCGCCAGTCGAGAGCATCGATCGATCCCGTTCCGGGAGTGGAACGACGAGCTGGATGCGGAGCAGCTTGCCCGTCAAGTCAAGCAGATGAAGGAACAGGGAATGGGCGGATTCTTCACCCATTCCCGTCGTGGAATCGAAACCGTTTACATAGGGCGAGGATATGGACAGTCCGTGCAATAAGCCGGTCCCGTTCCACCTAACATCAGGAGATACGGCAGCGACAAGCTGGACCTCGTTCTGCAAGGAAGGGTGCGATTACACGCCGGATTATCATGTCCGGTCCTATGGCTTGTTCGAACCGTCAAGTGCACCACAGGTAAAGCAATGCAAGCTTTAGACCATACGTTAAAAAAAGCCGGCATTACGGTCCAGCGGTTAAACCGCTGGAATTGATATTCTCATCTTGCCCTCGCGGTCGCAGGGAGACCAAGAATGAACGAAGAGACGGAATTGGAGGTTTAAAAGCATGAACGTGAGATGCAATAGGTGGAAGCTGTTTCTGTCTTTGCTCATCTTGTGCACTGCGCTGCTGCCTGCGACAGCGGAGGCAGCTGTGAAATATTCGACGTATACCAAGGACAGCAACGGGAATCTGATTTGGCTGCAGCCGGCTTATTATCCGACCGGCGTCATCGGACAGGATCTGTTCGTACCCGATCCGGGCAACCCGTCTGCGAAGCTCAAATCATCGATGCAAACCCCTAAAGATATTTTTATCGATGCAAAGAATGATATTTACATTGCCGATACGGGCAACAACCGGATTGTTCATATGAATGAAAAGGGTCAGCTTCAGCGTTATCTCACCGTTCCGGAAAGCCCGATGGTCAAGCCTGAGGGTGTCTTCGTCACTCCGGAGGAGGACATCTATGTTGCAGACACGGGCAACAAGCGGGTTATCAAGCTGGATAAGAACGGCAAGCTGAAGCAAGAATTCAAGCGCCCCGAATCCAGATATATTCCGGAAACGTTCGTCTATGATCCGGCCAAGGTGATGGTGGATGAACGCGGGTTTTTGTATATTGCGGTGCATGGAGGCTATGAAGGCTTGATGCTGCTGGATGCCAACGGCAAGTTTCAAGGCTTCTTCGGAGCGAACAAAACGGTTCTCTCCGCCTTGGATTCATTGAAACGGATGCTGTACACGAAGGAGATGTATGCCAACGAGATCGCCAAAAAGCCGGAAACGATCAACAGCGTCGCAACGGATAAAAACGGCTATATCTACACGGTGACCGGAGGTACGGTCAAGTCGGATCAATTGAAAAAATTAAACATTAAGGGCGAAAACCTGCTTCGAAGCTCATCGAAGGCTTTTGGGGAAACACGTGCCTTTGATGCGGCTTCTTTACCGGCCAACGTCGTGAACACGCCTCAGCTGATTGATGTGGCGGTCGATCAAATCGGCAATATGATCGTAGTCGATCAGCAATTTAAATATATAAGCCATTATGACGCATCAGGCAATCTGCTGTACTTCTGGGGCGGTCCATCCGCCGTCGGGTCGTCGCAGGTAGGCTTGCTGAAGAGTCCCGTGGCTCTCGACGTTAACTCCAGAAACGAGCTGTACGTCCTGGACGATCAGGAAAATATCGTGCAGGTATTTCGCCTGTCGGAATTCGGCCAGAAGGTGAATCAAGCCAATCAGCAAACGCTTGCAGGCTATTACGAGGCCAGCGAAAAGCCATGGCAGGATGTGCTGCGCATGAACGCCCAGTTTACGCCGGCGATATTGGGATTGGCCAAAGCCGCCTCCAAGAAGGGGAATTTCGAGGAAGCGAAGCATTTGTTCAAGGAAGCGGGGGATCACGAAGGCTTCTCGGATGCTTTTTGGCAAATCAGGATGAAATGGTTCCAGAATCATTTTTCCTTGATAGCAAGCATTGTTTTCTTCGGTACACTCCTGTTGATCCTCACTGATAGATGGACGGCCAAAGCCAAGTTTCGTGAGAAGCTGCGCGGCAGAAGGAGATCCTCCAGTCCGTTCATCCAAAATTTGAAGCACGCGATATACGTTTTGAAGCATCCCGTCGACGGATTTACCGCAGTTCGCTATGAAGGCAAAGGCAGCTATTTAGCGGCGATAGTCATTATGGCTGTCGTATACGGCGCCTTGCTGTTTAAGGAGTTCTTCACAAGCTTCTCGTTTAATATGGCGGTTCGGGTCGATGTGTACTCGATCTTCACCCAATTTTTCATCGTTTGGATTACATGGATTATTGCAAACTATCTCGTCAGCTCCATCTATCGGGGAGAAGGACGGTTCAGGGATATATTGATCGGAAGCGCCTATGCACTGGTTCCTTACATAATTATCGGCGTCCCTTTGGCTCTTATCTCGAATGTCATGACGTTGTCCGAATCGTCGATTTACAGCTTTATCGAGAACGGAATGCTGATATGGATCGGCATATTGATGTTCTGGAAAATTCAATGGGTGCACAACTACAGTGTCGGAGAAACGGTAATGAATATTTTCCTTACCCTTTGCACGATGATCGTCATTGGTGTACTTATCTTCATTACAGCCGGGTTGACGAACGATCTGGGATCGTTAATTTATGAAATGGTTCAGGAGGCGATATTGAGATGACAGCGCTCAGCAAGCTTAACAAAACTGCCGCAATTGTCACCGTTCTGATGGCGGCCGCCGTCCTGATCCTTGCAACCAATCTGAAATTTGAATTCCGGTCGGCGCCCGTAGACCGCAGTGCCCACGCAGCGCAGGAAAACTCGGCTCCGCCGCAAAAAGGAGCCGCTTCCCGGCTGCCGAATGAAAGCGATTTTAAAGCGATTGCGGAGACCGAACTGCTGCGTTTAAAGCTGGATGAATCGACAGGGCATTTCATGGTGGAAGACAAAAGAAACAACAACGTATACCGTTCGTTTCCGAATCCGGAGCATTGGGCGCAGGAGAAAATTTCGGAGAACTGGAAGAAGCATTTGAGCTCTCCTATCATGGTCCAGTACGTGGATTTTTCCAAGAGCATTCTTCAGGCCAAAGAAACGAACATTGCTGCGGAGAACGGAAAGCTGAAGGAGGTCCGGTCTATTCCGGGAGGGTTCTCCGTAACCTTCGAGCTTCCCGAAACCGGGTTCACCATACCCGTTCAGGTAAAGATCGAAAAGGATTTCATCGAGACGAAAATCATAAGAGAGGGCATCAAGGAGACGAACATGGGGCTTGTCTGGGTCCGGTTGTTCCCGTTCTTCGGTGCCGAATATTCGGCCGGGCAGGACGGGTATATGCTGATCCCGGACGGCGCAGGTGCTTTGATACGATTCAAGGACAATCAGCTCAACGTAAACAAGGTTTATGACGAGAGCGTATATGGTCCCGATAACACGTTCACCGGACTCAGCAACAACCGGAATAAGATCATTATGCCGGTCTTCGGGATGAAGTCGGGCGGCAAAGGCTTCCTGGCCGTCCTGCACGACGGGGAAGAATACGCGAATATCGTGGCG
Source organism: Paenibacillus sp. H1-7 (assembly GCF_022354825.1). Classification (GTDB taxonomy): domain Bacteria; phylum Bacillota; class Bacilli; order Paenibacillales; family NBRC-103111; genus Paenibacillus_S. The sequence continues at coordinate 5,301,947 of NZ_CP031168.1, read as the reverse complement.
TCACCGTCCGGTGTATTAAGCAACTACAACTGGATCACCGCTACGATGAATTTCCGTTCGAGCTTCCTGCAGTTTACAAGCCGCAACTCGCCCGACGAATGGGGCTTTATCGATTATAACAAGGATGAATTGTTCGGCAGCGATAGAAGTGTACGCTATTACATTTTGGATACCGAAAAGTCGGATTATGTCGGCATGGCACAGAAATACCGCGACTATTTGATGAACGATAAAGGGGTTAAGCCGGCTGAGGCTAAAAGCAAGAATCTTCCGCTTCATGTCGACATCATCGGTGGAGACCGGGAAAAAGGCGTCGTCACGGACCGGTATATTAACTTGACGAATACGGATGACGCTACCCAAATGGTTAATGCCTTGTACGATAAAGGCGTAAGCAATATGGCAATTACGTATATGGGATGGCAGCCGGACGGCTACAGCGCTTTCGGAGAGTCATTGCCTGTCGATAAGCGGATCGGCGGCGATAAGGGGATGAAAGCGTTCATCGATAACGCCCACAGCAAAGGCTTCCCGGTTTATCTGGACACCGAGTATGGGCTTAACAATACGGGCGCCGGAGGCTTCGACGAGAAATTTCACGCCGTAGTCAACCTGGCCGGCCGCAACGTGATGCTGAACACGCTGTATAACAACGCCCGTGTACCGGTAGTCAGCGACAAATTCGCGGAAGAAACGATTTTGAAGAGTTTGGGCAAATACAAAGACATGGGCGTCGACGGACTTGCCGTCAACCGGGTCGGCCAAAGGCTGTTGAGCGATTATAACACGTCTTACGGATCACCGCGGGATCAAGCAAGAGATGTGCAGGAGCGCGTGCTGAAGAGCATCAAGGATGCATTGGGCGGGGTGATCGGCAATAAATCAAGCTTTTACGCGCTGCCGCAAATCAATCATATCCAAACGCTCGTATATGACCATTCATACGATTTGTTTACGGATGAAGCGGTTCCGTTCGCCCAGATTGCGGTACACGGCCTGATCACGTATTCATCGGAATACGCCAACAACCGCCAGGAGGACACTAACGACTTCTTGCGGGACATCGAATACGGCGCCGTTCCGTCCTTCATCTTCAGCCGCGCTCAAACGAAGGAGTTCGTGAACGCGTACGGTATCCGATATTACAACACCCATTTCGAGGATTGGGAAGCATTGGCTGCGGAGCAGTATCGACGGTATAACGAAGCTCTTGGCGATGTGCAAAGCCAGTTTATTACCGGGCACAAAACATTGGCGCCTAATGTCAAGGAAACCACGTACGCTAACGGCAAACGGATTATTGTCAATTATAGTCTGGAGCCGTATCAGGCGGGGGCTGCGGCAGTTCCTGCACAAAGCTTCACCGTGGTTCGGGAAGGGGAGAGCAAATGAGAACGAAGGTGAGAATGCGCGCCTCTCTGCTCGAATATGTGGAAGGCATGATTTTCATAGCTCCATGGTTTCTGGGGTTCTTGGTCTTTATGGCCTTTCCGATAGGATATTCGTTATTTATGAGCTTCCAGAAGGTGACGATCACGGCAACGAAAACGACAACGCAGTACGTCGGCCTGACTCATTACCGGTACATTTTGTTCGAGAACGGAGACATGCTGTATAATCAGCTGCTGCCTTTCTTAAGACAGGCGCTGTTCATGATCCCGATCATTGTTATCTTCGCCTTGCTGATCGCCATCATCTTGAATCAGAAATTTGCGGGAAGAACATTATTCCGCGCGATTTTCTTCCTTCCCGTCATTTTGTCGACCGGCGAGGTCGTGAAAGAGTTCCTGACGCAGGGCGAAGGCGACTTGGGCTTTATGTCGAAATACAACGTATCCGGTCTGATAAAAGCGAATTTATCGGCTACATGGTCCGGGCCGCTTATCGGTGTGCTTGACTCGTTCGTGCTGATTTTGTGGTATTCCGGGGTGCAAATCCTGATCTTTCTCGGAGGAAGACAGACGATCTCCAACTCGGCCTATGAAGCGGCCCGTATAGACGGCGCCGGCCCTTGGGAAACGTTTTGGAAAATTACGCTGCCGGCCATGACTCCGTTCATTTTTCTCAATATGATTTATACAGTTGTTGATTTGTTCACCTTTCCGACCAATCCGATCCTGCAAAGGGTCAGAGACAGCGAGTACGGCCAATACAGCGCTTTGATCTGGATTTATTTCCTGATCATCAGCTTTTTCCTGGCGATCATCTTTTTTGTCTACAGCAGAGCGACCAAATCGCAGAGGGATACCGTCTGATGCATAACGATATATCTTATTAAGGGGTGAAGCTTTGTGCTCGGGATACGAACGAAAAAAGGCCAGGAGACGCCTTCGCTGCTTGCCTGGCTGTCGAATGTACGCTATACCCTTGTAGGCAGGGAAGCGGATAAAGGACTGCTGTTCAAATTGTTCATTTATTTGATTTTGCTGGATACGGCTTACATTTATTTGAAGCCAGTTCTGCACATGGTCACGACCATGGTCAAAAATGCGGACGACTTGCTCGATCCGGCCGTCAAATGGTTTCCGAGGGTAATTTATCTTGGAAACCTGCAGGAGGCGTGGGAATGGCTTAAGTACCCGAAGGCTCTGGCCATCAGCTTGACGCTTGCGCTTTCGGTAGCTTTGCTGCAAACGGTTTCCTGCGCCGTTACCGGATACGCCTTCGCGAGACTGAAGGTCCCGTTCAAAAACCTGATGTTCTTCTTTCTGCTGCTGACGTTTATCGTGCCGATGCAGGTCACTATTTTACCGAACATCATCTACGCGAGAGAGCTCGGCCTGCTGAATACGATCTATCCGATCATCGTCCCGGCCTTCTTCGGGCTTGGGTTAAAAGGGGCGTTGTTCGTCATCATTTACCGCCAGTTTTTCTCCACACAGCCCAAAGAGCTGGAGGAGGCAGCGAGGATCGACGGAGCCAGCGTGTACAAAATCTTTTATAAAGTGATGATGCCGCTTGCTAAGCCGGCCATATTGGTCGTCTTCTTGTTCTCGTTTATATGGACATGGAACGACTTTTATTTGCCGAGCATGTATTTGGCCGATATTGAGACCGCCCCGCTGTCCATGGGCATTTCCCGTATAGCTTCGGCGCTTCGGCAGCAGGCAGAGGCGTATGGCCCTTCGGTTACCGACGAAGCGATTCGCATGGCTACTACGTTCCTGATGATCATACCGCCGATGATTTTGTATACGTTCACTCAGCGCTGGTTTATCGAAGGCGTGGAAAGAACCGGCTTGGTGGAATAGGACTGGAATAGGACTACAGGTGAAATAAGAGAAGGAGGATGGCAAGATGAAAAGATGCATAGCTTTACTCGTGGTTGGGCTTATGTTGGGTTCCATAATGGCGTGTTCCTCACCAACCGATTCAACTCAGGCATCCGCCAATGAGGCGAATGCGAAAAAAGTGCTCCTGATCAGAAAAAAGGAAGGAGGGGGAGATCCATTTATTATGAGCCACCTGAAGAAATTGGGGTATCAGGTTATGGATGTCGTTGACGTCGATTTCACGGTGGAGAAGGCCAAAGGCTACGGTGTGATCTATGTCAGCGATTCCGTGAATTCCGCCAAGATTGATGCGAAGCTGAAAAGCTCCCCGGTCCCCGTCGTTTTTGCTAAAAATCAGGCGGCGAGCGACGCCGGGCTGATCGGAGTGCAGAAGTTCGGACAGGACGACGGGGTACAAACGATCCAGATCGTAGACAGCAAGCATCCGCTGGCAGCTGGATTAAAGGATACGGTAGCGATCTATAAGGAAGGCGGCAAGGTTTCGTACGGACTTCATCCGGGGCAGGGTGCCGTTAAAATAGCGGAGGTGCCGACCAGCGGGGACAACAGGAAGACCGCTATTTTCGGGTATGAGAAGGGTACGAAGAATATCAACAACGAAACCGTGCCGGCACGGCAAGTTTACATCTCCATGCCTACGGGCGAGGAGCCCAAGCTTACCGACAACGGCTGGAAGCTGTTTGATGCGGCAATCGAATGGGCTGCCCAAAACGGTGCTAAGTAATAGATAGGGTTTTGTGAAAAATCATGGTTGGAGGGATGACACTTGAAACGAGTACTCACATTGGTTATGGCGGCTGTGATGGCGGCGGGGCTTATGGCATGCAATGCAGCTCCGGCGGGAACAACGGATGCAGCCAAAGCTCCGGGGAACAAGGTGCTGTTCGTAGGAAAGGACGGCGGGGGCGACGCCATCCTCATTAAGCGGTTGAAAGAGGTGCACAAGCTGGAGGTCACGATTGTTGCCGATAAAGAGCTGACGGTGGACCACGCCAAAGGCCAATCGCTGATCTTTGTCAGTGAATCCGTCAATTCGGGTAAAATCGGGGATAAGTTCGTGAATACCCCGGTTCCGGTCATTTACGCCGAGCCTCAATCGACCAGTGATACGGGAATGTCCGAAACGGAGTCGTACGGATCGTTGACCGGATCGAATGCCATCAAAACGATCCAGATCAAGGATAGCAAGCACCAGCTGGCTGCAGGCATGCAGGATAAAGTCGACGTATACAAGGACAACGGCAAAATGGGCTTCGCCATTCCGGGTAAAGAAGCTGCTGTGATCGCTACGGTGCCGGGAGAAGAGCAGAAAGCAACCATTTTCGCCTACGAGAAAGGCGCCAAAAACGTCAGAGGCAATACCGTAGCTGCCCGTGAGATGTATTTCTATCTGTTTAACGGAGAAGAGATCAATCAAACCGACAACGGCTGGAAGCTGTTCGATGCAGCGGTCAACTGGACGCTTGGGAAAAAGTAACGGAGGGAGTGATAGAGTTGAGGAAATGGTGGATCCTCTTCCTCGTGATCATTAGTGTGACTGCTTGCTCCCCCACGGCCTCACCTGCGGATTCTGCTGCAAGCAAGAAGGTGCTGTTCGTTGGCAGAGAAGGAGGGGGCGATGCGCTTGTCGTCAAGCGGTTGAAGGGCCTTGGATACGAGGTGTACGTAACGGCAGACAAAGACCTTACGGCAGAACAAGCGCTGAATCACGCCTTCGTCTTCGTCAGCTCAACCGTCAACTCAGGCAAGGTCGGCAACAAACTGAAAAGCTCTCCAGTGCCTGTCATCTATGCCGAAGGTCAAAATATGGGCGATGTCGATTTGGCGGGCAGAGAGACAGACGTGGATCACGGCAATTATAACGGCAAATCGATTCAGGTGAAGCAGCCTAATCACCCTATGGCGGCGGGCTTGAAAGACAGCGTGGACATCTATCAGACCGAAGGTAAGATCGGTTTTGTCGTTCCGGGTAAGGAAGGCGTTATCGTGGCTTCCGCTCCTGACGATGAGAGAAGGGCGGTCATCTGCACGTTTGAGAAGGGCGCCAAAAACATGAATAATGAACCGGTCCCGGCACGGCAAGTGTACTTTTATTTGATCGGCGGCGAAGAAATTAACCAAACCGACAACAGCTGGAAGCTGTTCGATGCAGCCGTCCGTTGGATAACGGGAAAATGAAATAAATAACCTATAAAATTGAAATCTTCCCCAATGAAAGCAGGCTCTTTTCGTAATAAAGTAAGAGTAATGAAACGATGTTAGCCCTTGGTGAACAGCTTTCAAAGCGTTTTCATGCTGAACGTGTCTTGCCAGGGGACGATAGATTCAATGGTCAATGACTGGGGAAAGGGAGGTCGGTACGTATTCATTTGGAAAAAGCCGCACGGCATAAACAGGCTATTCTTCCTTAAACTATTGGAAATAAAAAGGGAGGTTTAAGTACAAGTATGAAAAAAATGCTGAAATCTTCGCTTGTGATCGCTTCCGCCGTATCCTTGATAGCCGGCTGTACCGGCTCTCCTGCTAATCCCGTAGATCAGCCGGAAGCCCAAAATACTCCGCAGTCTCCGGCAAACGAAATCTTCATTTACACCTCGTACCCTGCATTCTATGCAAAGGAAGAAATATTCGAAAAGCAGGTCGGGCAGCATTTAAAAAAGAAGTTCCCGGACATTACGATCAAGCACGTTCATTGGGATAAAGGCAGGGAGTACAAGGATTTAATTGCAGCCGGAACCATACCGGACATTATTATCGACAATGCGCGAATGAATTTGCAACGATATATTATCAAGAATGATCTCCAATACGATATGACCGATCTTATCAAGAAGTTTAATTTCGATACGACGAAGCTGAACCCTGCGGCTATGGCGCAGATGAAAAATGTGACGCCGGAAGGAAAGCTGTACGGTCTTCCGTTCCAGTTAAGCGATTTTGTATTGTTCTATAACAAAGATATATTTGATAAATTCGGTGTTGACTACCCGAAGGATGGCATGACTTATGATGAAATCTATGAGCTGGCCAAAAAACTGACCCGTGTAGAAGGGGAAAATACCTACAAAGGCTATCAGCAGCATCCGGGGCTTTATATGAACTACAATCAGCTCTCTCTTTCACCGCTGAGCTTGACGGAAGATAAAGCCGAGCTGAATACGGAAGGCTGGAAGCGCCTGGTGGATAACTTGAGAAGGTTCTACGAAATTCCGGCTAATCAATTTACTACGGTCGACGATTTCCCTAAAGGGAAGATGGCCATGTCGGTCCACGTTTCGGAGAAAATCATTCAATGGTATGAGCAAAATAAAAACTTGAACTTTGACATCGCCGCCATGCCGTCGTTTTCGGACGTGCCAAATACGAAAGCGCAACCAAATATGTATGCCGCCTATATTACGAAGCAATCGACTAAGAAGGATTTGGCGTTCCAGGTTATCGCCTATCTGCTGTCGGAAGAAATGCAGATCGAGTTCGCGAAGGAAGGCATTATCGGACCGCTTGAGAGCAAGAAGGTTCAGGAAGCCTTCGGTAAAAACTTGCCGCAAATGCAGGGCAAGCATACGCAGGCGATTTTTGCCAGCAAAAATGCTATGCCGCCTGCAGCACGCGCCAATGGGTTGACGTATGTCGACGTTCCGGTTCATAACGTGTTCTCTCCGCTGATCTTCGGCGAGTCCAAAGATTCCGTTACGGCATTGCGAATGATTGAAGAGCAGACGACCAAAGGCATTCAGACCGAAAAGGCGGCAAACAAGTAAATTGGATATAAACCTCCAGAAGCACTATAACAGGTGGTTGCTGGGGGTTTCCTTTCTTAAGCAAAGAAACATGCATTCACAGGAGGAATCGATTCATGAAACGTTATCTCATCTGGCTCATGGTAGCTTTGATGACCCTTTCCATTGCAGCATGCTCATCTAAAGGCAGCGTGGATACTGGGGCGGCACCTACTGCAGCGGCATCGAAAACACCGTCACCGACGGAAACACCGAAGCCGACCCCAACACCGGCACCGTCCGAGACACCGAAGCAGACGGCAACGCCGGCTCCATCCGAAACGCCAAAGCCGACAGAGACTCCCGCTCCGACGGAAGCTCCAAAGCCGACTGCAACACCGGCGCCGGCAGAAGCACCAAAAACGGCGGACGCCAAGACCCCGGTTGAAGCTCCTAAGCCCGCCGAATCAACACCGGCGCCTGTGGTTGCGCCTGCGCCAGCTGCAGCACCGGCTCCGCAAAAGGAGGAAGTTTCCCCGAAGGATAAGAAGCTGCTGCTGGTCGGACGGGAGAATGCTCCCGATGATGCGGTTGTTGCAACTCGGCTGAAGGCACTTGGATTTAAAGTTACCAATATGATTGACAGGGAATTTACCGCCGAAGAAACGAAAGGATACGACCTGATTTATATTAGTCAAACGGTCAACTCCAAGGTGCTGAAGGAAGGCATTATGAAAGATGTTGCGATTCCCACCGTATATGTGAAGAACCACGGTATGTTTTATCTTGGCTTGTCGTCCGTCGAGGAGAATACGAACGTTTTTGACGTCAAGTCTATCGATATCGTTGATGGTAACCACAAGGTAGCCGGCGGTTTATCGGGCAGCGTCGATATTTACAAGGAAACCAATTCCAAAATCGGAATCAGCTACGGCGTACCCGGCAAGGAAGCGAAAATCATCGCCACCGCACCTGGGGATGCAGCGAAGGCTGCGATCTATTATTACGATAAAGGCGCCAAAGCGGACAACGGGTATGAAACGAAGGCACGCATCTCGTTCTTCTATTTGAACAACGGTCTGCATGAGAACACTACGGACAATGGCTGGAAGCTTCTGGACAATCTCGTAGTATGGACCTTGCAAAACGGTTAACCGGGAGGATATTACCAAAATGAAAAAAATAGTGACAGGAACTTTACTCGCATCAACTCTAGCAGTGCTGGCGGCCGGCTGTACAGCATCTCCATCTAATCCGGTTGATGAGGCGCAAGCACCTCAAAAAACGGAGTCGCCGGCTAATGAGCTGTTTATTTATACGACCTATCCTGCATATTTTGCCAAGGAAGAGGTGTTCGACAAACAAATCGGTCAATTCCTGAAGAAGAAATTTCCGGATATCACCATTAAGCACGTGCATTGGGACAAGGGAAGGGAGTATAAAGACTTGATCGCAGCCGGAACGATTCCCGACATTGTGCTCGATAACACCCGCATGAACGTGCAGAGATATATTATTGATAACGATCTTCAGTATGACATCAGGGAATTGATCAAAAAGTTCAACTTTGATGTAACGAAATTGAATCCCTCGCTCGTTGCCCAAATGCAAAACTTGTCTCCCGAAGGGAAGCTGTACGGACTCCCGTACAACAATAATGATTTCCTTCTGTTCTACAACAAGGACATCTTTGATAAATTCGGCGTCGACTACCCGAAGGACGGGATGACTTATGATGAAATTTATGAGCTGGCCAAGAAGCTGACCCGTGTCGACGGAGAAGTAACCTACAAGGGCTTTTCGCAGAATCCCGGGCACTATATGAACTATAACCAGCTGTCGCTGTCGCCTCTAAGCTTGACAGAAGATAAAGCCAGCTTGAATACGCCGGAGTGGAAAAAGCTGGTCGATAACATGAGAAGATTTTATGATATTCCAGCGAATCAGTTCGATACGGTCGAAACGTTCGCTACCCGAGGGAATATCGCTATGGCGGTTGCCACAGTGGACCATCTCGTGTCGTTTCACGAGCAAAACAAAAATCTGAACTTCGACGTTGTATCCGTCCCATCGTTCAGTGATGTACCGAATACAAGATACCAGCCTAATGTGTACTCGATGTACATTACAAAGCAATCCACGAAAAAAGATATGGCCTTCCAGGCTATAGCGGCGATACTGTCCGAAGAGCATCAGGTCGAGCTGGCAAAAGAAGGCGTCATTGTTCCGATGGAATCCAAAGCGGTTCAGGAAGCGTTCGGTCAAAATTTGCCGCAAATGCGTGGCAAAAACACCAAAGCGGTCTTCAACGGCAAAACGGCTATGCCGCCGGCAGCGCGCGCGAACGGCTTGCTCTGGTACGACGTCCCTATGCAAAACGTGTTCGCTCCGCTCATTTTCAAAGAGTCCAAGGACTCCGTGACGGCGCTGCGGATGATCGAGGAGCAATCCACCAAGGCGATCGATACGGCCAAGGCAGCCAAGGCCGAGCTTACTAAAGCAGCATCGAAATAACATAACCGAAACGTAAGAGACACACTTATTCAGGTAGAATCTACTTCAGTAAGAGTGTCTCTTTTTAGCCAAATAGGAGGCGAAATCGCCTGCGAATAAATAATCCAACACACCTATAATGATGCGAGTAAGCCCCTATAACGGTTCCGCCGTTTCGTATTATTTTTAAAGTGTACAAAGATACCTATGTTTGACCTTTGTGAATCACAGCCGGGGAGGTGGAATGAGCTTTTGACCAACCGATTCACATAAAGCCTGCATGCCCGCTTCATCATTAAATAGTAGGAAGGTGCGCTGAATGAAAAAAATTGTTACAACACTATTATGTTTCCTCCTGATGTCGTTAACGGTTCTTCCGTTTGCCTTTGCAGCAGGAGAGCAGACTCCCGCAGTGAAGACGGTAGACGACTTTACCGACCTGAAGGATCTTCCGCAGGATCAAAAGTCCAAATTTGATGAACTGATTCGCGGAGGCGTGTTCAGCGGTCTTACGGACAATACGTTCGGATTGAACGATAAAATGGACCGTGCTCAGTTCGCCAAAGTAGCTGCCCTCATTTTTTCGCTGCCAATTGATAAAACGCTTACAGTATCATCCTTTAGCGACATTAGCTCCGACCACTGGTCGCTAACCTACGTTGAAGCACTTAAAAAAGCAGGACTGACCAACGGCTATGACGCCGAAGGCAAAATGTACAATCCGTCCGGCTCCGTATCCAGACAAGAGCTTGCGGCGTTCCTGATACGCGGTCTTGGATTGGACCAGGATGCGCAAAAAGCAGCCCCGGTTGCGGACAGCACGGTAGATGATTGGGCGAAAGGATATGTCGCGCTCGCGCTGGAGAAAAATATTCTTACGAAGCTCGACAACGGCACGTTTGGCGGCAAAGAAGCCGCAACGCGCAAGATGCTGGCTCTAGCGAGTTACGAGGCGAAGAAGCTGTTCGGAGCGGGTAAGACGGATCCGGCTGCCACACCGGAGCCTACGAAGCCGGAAACGCAAACTCCTGCAACACAGCCTGAGAAGCCGGCTGCACCGGAACCGGCGAAAGTCGATAAAGGCTCGGCCAAAGGGAAAAAGGTTCTCATTACCAGTGATTTGAATGGAACCCAATTCCGTGAAGATGAGAAACCGCTTGTAAACCGCCTGCAGTCACTCGGCTTCGAGGTTACTCGGTTAGCCAGCACCAAGCTGACTGTGGAAGCGACGGAAGGCTTCGATCTTATCGTCATCGGATCGTCGACCAACTCGAAATATGTGAAGAAAAAGCTGAAAGGCCTTCCGATACCAATCATCTACAATAAATCGATTTCGTTCGGAGACGCCGATTTCTCTACGGTTTCTGAGAATACAGGGATTAAGAAGCAAACGAACGTGACGATCAAGTCAAGCGATCATCCGCTTGCAGCAGGATTGAAGGGTGACGTACAATTTTATTATGAAGCCGGAGACCTCTCTTACGGCATTCCAAGCAGTGACGCTATCGTAGTAGCACATGCTGCCGGGGACCCCGAGAAGGCCATTGTCATCGGGTACGAGAAAGGCTCCAAAAATGTGTTGGGCGAAGCGATTGCTGCACGTACGCTGATGTTTGGCGGAAATGCAAGCCTAATGAAAGATAACGCTACGGATGAAGCATGGAAGCTCTTTGATGCTGCAGCGTTATGGGCTATCGGTCAGCCATAGGATGAAGTAACTCCAGCTCCAGCTCGCGGGCTGGAGTTTTTCCCTGTTTATAGGGAAGGGAGATGAAGCAATGAACCTATAAAAATGAACTGAATCCCCCAAACCACGCAAATGGTTTCATAGTAATGTGGTGATAGTTAATCGTCGGGTGCGGCATGCAAGCCGTCGAACAGGCAAATCAATTGGAGGTAGGTCAAAATGTGGAGAAAGCCATACATCCCTCTATTGATCGGGGCTGTGGTTGCAATGGCTTCCTTATCGGGATGCTCCTTGCTGCCGGTGGAAGAAGAGGAGCTGGCGCCGCCGTTGGTAGAGCCGGTGAAGGAAATATTGAACGTCGTTGATGCCAAACGGGCCACGATCGTGAAGCAAATTACCGGAGTAGCGACTTTTGCTTCGGATAAGACCCATTACCTGTATTATAAAACGGCTGCCGGCAAACTGATCTCGATGAATGTCAAGCTCGGGGATAAGGTTAAGGCCGGCGACATTGTAGCTATGACGGATACGGGTGAGCTGGAGACGAAAATAAGGATACAGGAAATTGCTATCGAAAAGGCCAAAATAGCACTGATTCAGGAAATCACGAGCAAAGGAGACGGCGATCCCTCGGTTCAATTGAAGAAGCTGGACATGGAAAGCGCTCAGATTCAACTGAACTCGCTGCAAACCCAGCTGGAAAACTCCAGGCTGATCGCAGCAGCCGACGGCATCGTAACCTATGTCGATCCGATCAAGCCGGGAGAGGAGGTTGCAGCCAACAAGCAAATGGTTACGCTTTCCGACCCAACCCAAATGCAGCTCGTGTATACAGCCTCAAGCCAAAACGACATTGCCGCAGTAGAAATCAATATGGACGTAACCGTCAAAATCAAGGATAAAACATACCCCGGGAAAGTGGTTCAAACTCCGATGACGGTTCCTCCCAGCGATAATAAAACGATTCAGGATAAGAACAACAAATCGATCGTTATCGCTGTCCATCCGCTTCCGGATGGGGTAACGATCGGCTCACAGGCAGACATTACTGTCGTTACGGAGCAGCGGGACAATGTGGTCGTCATTCCGAGAGCCGGACTGCGCAGCTACATGGGACGTGACTATGTGCAGGTGCTGGACGGCGACAGCCGGAAAGAAATCGATGTGGAAAAGGGCATTGTAGCTGCAACCGAAGTGGAAATCCGCAAGGGGATAGGCGAAGGGCAAAAGATTATTTTGGCCAACTAGGAGGAGGCGTAAGACATTGGCAATATTTATCATGATCCTGCGCAAGATGGTCAATAATAAATGGCTGGAGCTTAGCTTGCTGTTCGGGCTGGTCTTATCCGTTGCCTTGACAAGCAGCATGCCTATTTATACGAACGCGATCCTGCAAAGACTGCTGCTGCAGGAGCTGAAGCAGCTGCAAGCCAGCAGCAGCCAGTATCCGGGCATTTATTGGTTGTCGGTAAACATGACGGCGCAGGAGAAGGAGAAGAGCGCCAAAATTTCGCAAACCGACGCGTTTATGAACGAGACGAGCAGCCGTTTCGGCATTCCGGTCCAATATTCGGTTCGGGAGAGATCAACCCAGAAATACAATCTAAGTCCAGCCGAGCCGGATAAAGTGGATACGAAACGACAGCGGTCCGCTGATATTACCGCCATTGACGGGATGGAAGAGCATATGAAGCTCATCGACGGCCGTATGCCTGCCAAAGCACCGGTCGACGGGGTATATGAAGCACTCGTGGTGTCGGAGGCATTGACCGAGTTAGGCATGGTGCTTAACACGGTTTTCGTAATCCAGGACGACATTTCGAAGCAGCAAATTTATATTAAGCCGGTAGGCGTATTCGACCGCAAGGATTACACGGATGTGTACTGGTATAACATTCCCAGCAGCTATAAGAACAGCTTCGTGATTGATTTCCCATTATTTGAACAAGAGTTTACCTCAGGAGGAAAGCTGAATGTCCAGTTCAGCTATTGGTACCTGGCGCTCGACTATAACAAGATGTCGCTGGCTACGATCAATACGTTCATTGCTTCGCATTTCGCTTTAAACAAACATATGGACGAGCGCTATGAAAATCATAATTACAATGCTCCCGCCTTAAAAACCTTGGGCAACTATTATGTCAAGGAAGCGAACTTAAAAACGATGCTTTGGTCCTTGAACGTACCTGTAGTGCTTATGTTGGGATTTTATTTGTACATGGTAGCCAACCTGATCACGGAGCGCCAAAAGACGGAAATAGCCGTACTGCGCAGCCGTGGGGCGAGCCGCCTGCAAATCATTTTCGGTTATGTTGCCGAAGGTCTGGTACTCGGATCGATTGCCTTACTGTCGGGCCCGTATGTAGGCATGAATTTGACCAAAGTATTGGGCGCATCAAGCGGCTTTCTCGAGTTCGTGCAGCGTGCCAAGCTCGATGTTTCCTTAAGCCAAGATGCCTTCTCCTATGCGCTTATTGCCGTATCCAGCTCCGTAGTCATGACGCTGATTCCCGTGTTCATTGCCACCAAAGCAACGATCGTCGGGCATAAGCAGCAGTCGGCCAGACAAGCAGCAAGCTCTTTCTGGCACAAATATTTTATCGATGTCATATTGATTGGGATATCCTTATACGGCTTATACAATTACAAAACCCGAATGAAGGATTTGCTGTCGCTCGGTCTGAAGTCCGGGGATTTGCGCGTCGACCCGCTGCTGTTTCTTATTCCTGCGCTGTTCATTTTGGGGATGGGGCTGCTGGTGCTGCGCTTGTATCCATTGTTCATGCAGCTCATTTACAAAGCGGGTAGACGGTGGTGGTCGCCTGCGTTATATTTCACGTTAATTCAGGTCAGCCGATCGACCATCCAATATCAATTTATTATGGTATTCCTGATCATTACCATCGCCACAGGATTGTTCAGCGCGAGCGCTACCCGTACGATCAACAAAAATACAACCGATAAAATCCGTTACTCCGCCGGAGCGGATATAACGATGAAAATCCGCTGGGAGAATGACGCGCCTCCTGCTATTTTGATGGGATTATCGAGCGGAGAGGAAGAGGAGTCCGGGGAAGAAGATGCTGCTGCCGTTCCGCAAAAAACACAGTATACGGAGCCATCCTTTCTCCCGTTCACGCAGCTGCCTGGAGTAGAACATGCCGCCAAAGTGTTTATAAAAAAAGATGCGGTATTCACGAAAGGCAAATCCCAGGATACCGTACAGCTCATGGGTATCAACACCAAAGAGTTCGGGCAGACCGCCTGGCTGCGCTCCGGATTGCTGGACCACCATTTTAACGATTATCTGAATCTGATTGCCGCCAAACCGTCCTCCGTTCTCATATCGGAATCTATGGCAGAAGAATATGGGGTCAAGCCGGGAGACACCATTACATTAGGCTGGGACGGCATCGAAGGCGCTCCGTTCACCGTGTATGGGACTATCGATTATTGGCCGTCATGGAACCCAAACCCGGGTACTAACGATACGGTCACGGTCAATTCCAAGCAGGGAACGACGACGAAGGTTAAGAAACCGATGCTAGTTATCGGGCATTTGCCCTATATCCAGAACAATCTGGCGCTGGAGCCTTACGAGGTTTGGCTGAAGCTGATGCCTGACGCCAGCAGTCAAGCGGTGTATAAAGCGGTCGCGGACCACGGTTATCAGATCGAATCTTTAAGGGACGCGAAGCAGGAGCAGATCAAGGCTATCAAGGATCCGTTTCAGATGGCGATTAACGGTGTTATGACGCTCGGGTTCCTCATTTCCATTGTCATATGCTTCTTCGGCTTTCTGTTGTATTGGGTATTGTCGTTGAACGCCCGGACGCTTCAGTTCGGTATTTTGCGGGCGATGGGAATCTCGTTCTTTCAGCTGCTTGTCATTCTGATTAGCGAACAGCTCCTTATATCGGGGGCCGCTATCGTTATCGGATTAGCTACCGGCAGCTTGACGAGCCAATTGTTCGTGCCCTTGTTCGAAATGTCGTTCGATCCGAAGACTCAGGTACCGCCGTTCAAAGTGACGTTCGATCCTGACGACCAAGCGAGATTGTATTGGGTTGTAGCCGTGATGTTAACGACGGGCCTGGCCATTCTGGGACATATCGTATCGCGTATCCGAATCCATCAGGCGGTCAAGCTGGGAGAAGATTAATTAGAGAGAAATATGCCTATAAACATGAATGGAAAACCCAATGATTCGTTCGCGATTTCATACTATTTTATAAGAAAGGCTAGTCAACAACGATATAAATTCATTGAAAGAAGGTGCCAAATGAAGAAGAAATATGTATCCGCTCTCGTCTCATTGTCGCTTATGTCGATGTCCATGCTTCCTGTCGCTTCCTACGCTGATGAGATAGCAGAAACTCCGGGCATTGAGATTCAAGCCATTAAATTATCGGAGGACTATAAGGACCTGAAGGTGCTGTCACCGGAAATGAAAGACCGATTCGACTATTTTATTCAGCAAGGTGCTTTTCAGGCGGAATCAGACGATGATTTCGGCGTCAATAAAACGATTACGCGCGATGAGTTTGTCAAGGTAGCAAATCTAATTTTCTTAATCCCTGATGATGAAGCGCTTTCAAATAAATACAAGGAAGAATTTGAGAAAATAGGGATTATTACCAGTGACGGGATGGTCGTGGACGGGGCTGAATCAATATCGCGTCAAGACCTTGCCAAATACCTTATCTACGGTCTTGGCCGAGTGGATGAAGCGAGAAAAATTACTCCGACTACGGATACGAGCTCTGCAAACCTGGATAAAGTAAATATCACTTTAAGCCGTTTTGTTACGCTTGCCTTGAAGCTGGATATTATGAAAAATCAGGATGACGGTTATTTCTACGGCGATCGGCTCGTCACCCGGAGAATGCTGGTAGAAGCTGCTTATGAGACGAAAAGAGTATACGAAGCTTACAAGCAGGCAGGAACAGCTGCAGGCAAAATATCACTCACGGAAGCCAAGCCTATTGGCGCCAAGAAAGTGACGGTAAGCTTCGATAATCCGGTGGATTTGGCAAAAACGGAAAAAATGGTGCTCACCGTGAAAAAGGAAGGTAGTGTGGTAGCTGGAGCTGCGGAATGGGCGAGCGATAAGAAATCGGCAACGATAACACTGGAATCGAAGCTGCAAAAAGGAAGCTACTCCATAGAGCTGTCCGGATTAGAAGATGCGGAGGTCGACAAGAAGTCAGCGGAGTTTACGGCCGAGGATGAACGGATCAAGGAGCTGCAATTTGCGAATCCAACGGATCAGCTGGGACGATCGAAAGTCATTATCGAGTTCAAACAAGTGAATCAATATGGCGAGCAAACGCAGGCCCCTGCCGGCATGTTCGATATTCGCGCCTCAGGGAGCCCGGTGCAAACCATTCCGGATAAGCAAGCTTTCAAGCTCGACCTAAGTCAGGAAAAACGCGGATCGAGAGTCATGATCTCCATAAGGGATAGAACGAACGGCTTGATGGTAAGCAAAACGTTTACTATTGGCGATCGTGGGATTGTTTCCAAGATTGATCTGGGCAAGCTTACGATTAAGGATAATAAAGACACCTTGCAGCCCGGAAATAAAGCTTACCTTGCTTTTACCGCATACGATCAATACGGAAACCTTATGGACGATCTTGAGGAGCTGCAGGACGGCATTTATATGCGGGTCGACGGGGAGCAAATGTTTGTTGATAAGGGTGAAAATACATTTGTCGATTATAACAACGACGGATACCCCGAGCTGGAATTGGAAACGGAAACCGATTATAAGCAGGATGCAGCCTCAACTCTGTTCCTGACTGCATTGGGTTCGGGCCAAACCGTCAGCAAGCCCATGAGTCTCGTAACGCTCAAAGTGCCGGCTAGCATCGGGATTAAGGAATATACCTCGGTATTGGCGGAAGGGGATGCGGATAAAGTCATCGAACTGGAAATAAGAGATGCGGAGGGTTATGCGTTCTCACCGCAGGAAAGAGCAGAGCTTGTGAAGGCCGGGAAGGTGAGAGTTCGCAGTACAGGAGATATCAAACTCGCATCGGTCGAGGACGGAGGGCCTATCCCGGTAACCGGAGGCAATGCAGGCAATGTGGTTATCAAAGAGGTAACAGGAACGGGTAAAGCCTCTATCGAAGTTGAATTGCAGGATATTGACAAGAAAGCCACCGCTGAATATACCCTCATGGATAAGCGGGTGCCTACAGCGATAGAGAAATTGGAATTCGAACCCGGTCAATTGTATCCTCTGATTACGGAGGCAGGAAAGTCAACTTCAGTGAAAATCAATATTAAAGACCAATATGACGAAGTGTATACACCGACCAGCGATGAATATCAGGTATTATATCATTTACAAAAAGTAAACGGTGCCGATGGAGCTCTAACAGGCGTCTACTCGGCTAACAAGCAGATAGTATTGAACGATACGAATCAGAGTATACGGATGAAGGCCAAGGATGTTGCCGGAGGGAAAAATAACTTCTCCTTAACGCCGGTTGCCAATAAGCTGGGATCGTACTCCCTGACAGCCACTTTGGTGAGAACGAAAAAGGATCCTGATGAAACGGATTCAACCAAATGGCCGATCATTACGGAATTAGGCTCTTTAACGGGAATGGCGCAAAGCTATACATGGAAAGAATATGATAAAAATGATTTGAATTACTATCTTAACGCCGATACGAGCTTGTTTGCTGTCGGGAAATATATGATCGATCAAGGATTTATTGAAAAGAGCAACGAGAACCGCAGAGAAGAATTAAAAGCGGACTTGAACGATGCGGCGTATATTTTCAAAAACAGGAAGGATTTTACGAAGGAAATTAATATTAGAGCCAAAAATAAAGACGGGATTGATACGGAGATTCCATCAGCGCCAATTACTAGCGTTACCTTTACCGATCCGAAAATAGCTGCCGTCGATAATCCGATCCGTCCAACGAGAATAGTCGGTTTAAATCCGGGAACTACGGTCGCGATAGTGGGTTTCTCTACTCCCGGAGGAACAAAGATCCTCAGAGTAAATTTAACGGTGTTTACTTCTAATTTGGCTTTCAAAGAATTGAAGGTTGATAACACGAAGCCTACGGATGTATTCGCCACTGAAATTGACGGTTATCATGTTTGGGATAATAAGTATCTTAAGAAAATTACAGTAAACGACGATCTTAATAATCCATTCGTTAATAGTGCGGATAAATCTAAAAATACGTCCACCGAAATTCTGACACCATTATTAGGTACGTTTGGGGTAACAATTACTTTAACCGATGTGACTTACAAGCCGGGAACAAGCGAAGCCGACAGAGATACCTTCTATATGACCGACAACTATAAGCTTGTCTTTAAGCCGAAAAGCGGAGTGTATTCCAAAGATAAAGTGAATTTGCAAAGCTTTAATATCAATGTAACCGGCCCTGACGGAAAGCCAAAAACGCTTATGGTCAATTTGAAGTAATCTTCATCCCAAAGTTCGGTTCTCCTCCTATCACATAGATAGCCTCTCGGCATTCGCCGAGGCTTGTGGCACAAGGGATTCCTTGAACCACAATCGTTGCCTTCCTCCTATTTATAGGGGGATTTTTTATTTCAACCGCAGTCAGAATTGGAAAAAACATCCTGATTGTGGAGAAAATTCGGCAAAAACACTTGACTTTTCAATAATCGCTCCAAAATCGCGCGAGAAGGGTGTTCCTTTTCACCCCCATCTTCCCGTGATCGGAGTGTTGCTCATGAAGCCCGTTTTTGTATCTCATTCAGACTACCAGCAGTTTGTCTTGGATCATCTCCAAGCGTATTTCGCTAATGGCCTCGCGGTTCTCGTTCGTAAAGACTGGCCCCTCATCTGGAAGTGCTACATCTCGGACCTTTCCCATACGTCCACTTTCCTCAGCGACTTCTACTCCAATAAAGGACCTCAGCCGCGGGATCCGGCTTCCATGCTTCGTTCCTATCTGCTCTTTCTGCTCGTCAGACCTGAAATCGGCCTTACGGCTTGGGTTGACGAGTTGCATCGCGTCCCGTTTTACGCCATTCTTAGCGGTTTCGAGCCCGGCGATGTTCCCGGAGTCGGCGCCTTCTATGATTTCCTTTCCCGCTTTTGGGCTTCACAAACGGTTCATTTAAAGCCCAAGAACAAGCCCCGTAAACAAAAACCCAAGCGCGGCAAGAAGGGAGAGAAGGCGCCAACCACTTCCCCCGGCAAAGTCAAACGGTTGGTCGAGTTCTTGTCTCGTCGTCCAAACGTCATGCAGCCCCAGCCCTTCGACCGGCTTCATTCGTTCTTCCAATCCCAAATCGTCTCGGTCTCGGCCAAACTCGGATTACTGGGGGACATGAACGCTCTGACGGTTGCCGGTGACGGAACGCCGGTCGTGACCTCCGCCTATCCCCGCAGCAAGAAAACGTGTGAATGCAGTGCCCAAGGCCTTGCGAATTGTACCCCATCGCCGTTTGTATTCCCAGCCAGATTGCGACTCCGGTTGGGACAGCGCGCGAGAGAGGTATTTCAATGGATATCACCTGTACATGCTGAATGCGGCCAGCAGCCAGCATGACTTGCCGCATTATCCCAGACTACAGCCGGCTTCCCGGCACGACGTTGTCAGTCTGGTCCTTAGCTCCATGGAATTTACGCAACGTTTCACCTTGGGCACAGTCGATAAAATTCTGCTCGATGCCGCTCATGATGCCGAAGCCATCTACGAATGGCTCGACAACGAGCCGTTTATTGATCTTAATGTCCAGGCGAAGAAGAATGCCTCCACCGACTCCGACATCCAGATCTCGCCAGCAGGCGTACCGATTTGCCCGATTGGCAAAGAGATGAAGCCCAACGGCTACGACAACACCCAGAATCGCCAGAAATGGCGTTGCCCATTAGCGTGTGGCGCGACCAACTCCTGTGAGAAACCTTGTTCCACCGCCAAGTACGGGCGAACGCACCATACTTTCAAGGCGGATAATCCGAGGCTGTTTCCAAAGACAAGCCGACAGTCCGAGACATGGAAACTGACCTACAAACGCCGTACCTCCGTCGAGCGGTCCAACAAGCGGGAGAAGATTGACTACAAGCTCGAGGCCGGTCGTCATCGCTCAACCAAGATGTGGTACATTCGCATCTACGGCATTATGATGTGCCAGCACATCGACGCTTGGTACGCCAGCCGAAAGGACGAACTCGTATAGCAGCAGGATAGCCTTCTCATCATCGCCTAACCAATCCATTCATTTTCAAAAATAATGATTGGTTTGGTTTGTTTGCCATTCGCATTTTTGAAACAAGATTTCAATTCCTGTTTTCCCAGTGACCTTTAAGGCAATCTTCGTTCATTTCGCTTCGAATCGCCTCCCTAATTCCGAAAGTCTATATAGATTTGGCCTCTGTCGAATACGACAGGGGTCTTTTTTTTCGAAAAAAGACCCCTTAGCATACATCGGATAAACCAAAGGGTTCATCCGTGTCTCTAAAGGGTACGCTACATAGCAGGTCTTTTGATACTAGATTAGGGTAACTTTATTGATACGAGATGTATATATTTGCATCAATTCTTCTGTAACCATAAGAATATGCCTCCAGTGTGATAGTTACAGGGCCAGAATATCCGCGTAGGTCAATAGCTGCAGTTCCGGAGCTTCCAGAAAGATCGATATATTCAGAGCCTCCATCATAACCGACATACAGATCAATCTCCGCCGATCCAGAATCCCACGTTTCGTAATCCCAATCAATTAAAAGTTGGTTAATGTCTGAAACATAAGTAGTTCCTGATATAGCCCCACTACAATAATTCCATGATGATGTCATATAGAGATTTGCATAATAATCCCCGCCATGTCCGCTAACCAAGGAATCACAATAATAGTTAGGTATTTCAGGAGAGTAAGTAACATTCCACTGTGTTATCGGAGTCGCCTCTGCAAAAACAGATTGAGTAAACGTGAACATAGCGCAAATCATCATAAAAATGATTAAGAACTTTTTCATCTTTTTCATAATTAACAAATAACCTCCTGAAAAATGTTTTCAAACGTCAGCTGGCCAGCTAATATATATGTACCATTATTTAACATATATGAATATAGGTGGATTTAAGCTAAAAGGGGCGATGCTGCGAACCGGATTGAACGATGAATTATCAGCTGCAGCGGATGTTACGGACAAAAACTACACTATCGGCATAATCCCCCTATAATCAGGATGGGATTCACTACTGGTTTGCGGTCAGCGTCTTTGTATACTAACAGTAGAATGGAGGGAGAATGCATTGAACACCAAAAAATACGTCATTTGCGGTGTCAGCACCAGGGCGAACGGGATGTTTATCCGCTCCATGCTGGATACCTTTAAGCCTTACTGTGAGATTGTCGGATTGCTCGATTCGGATCCTGGCCGTTTCACCAATTGCTTCCGCAAGTTTCCAGTGTTGAACGGTCTTCCGGTCTATGCACCGGATCAATTCGACCGCATGATCAAAGAAACACAGCCGGACGTCGTCATTGTAGCCGGGGCGGATCATACTCATGCGGATTACATCGTAATGGGTCTCGAACATCATCTTGATGTGATTTCGGAAAAACCGATGGTTACGACCGGCGCGGATTGCAAGCGGGTCTTAGATGCACAAGCCAACAGTAAAGGGAGATTGTACGTTGCCTTCAATTACCGCTATGCACCGGTTCATACGAGAATCAAGGAGCTCATTCTGGAAGGAAAGCTCGGTACCGTCACCTCGATCGATTTGAATTGGTACCTTGATACGTATCATGGGGCAAGCTATTATAAACGGTGGAACAGGAAGAGATTGAATTCCGGCGGACTATCGGTTCATAAAAGTACCCACCATATGGATCTAGTCAATTGGTGGATCAATCAGAAGCCGATGGAGGCGTTTGCCTACGGAGGTTTGAATTATTTTGGGCCCGACGGCGAGTTGAACCCGGCCAAGGAGGATGGAAGATATTGCGGAACGTGCCGTGTCAAGCATGAATGTACGTACTTCATGCGCTGGTCGACGCGCAGTAAAGAGCTCGTGCCGGAGGACGATCATTTGACGCAGCTTGATACGAAGCCAGGTGCTTACAACGGATATAGAGCGGATGCCTGTATTTTCGACTCGGAGATTGATATCGAGGACACTTATGCAGCCGTCGTTAAATATGATAAAGGCGCGATGCTTAGCTATTCGGTGAACTTCTCACTGCCTTACGAAGGGTATCGTTTGGCTATCAACGGAACCAGGGGCAGGATCGAAACAAAGGAAGTAATGTCCAAGCGCGCTTCCTATCCCATACCGGAGCAGACGATCGAATACTTTCCTCTATTTGGAGGAAAAGAGACGATTCATGTCGTTCCGCGTTCCGGAGGGCATGGAGGCGGAGACCCATTGCTTCTCGAGGATTTGTTCCTGGGAGCGGATCCGCTTCGCCCATATGAGATTATGGCCGGTGCTGAAGCGGGAGCCTATTCGGTGTTGACCGGGGAGGCGATCTGGAAATCGGTGCAAACGGGGAAGCCGATCCGTATAAATGACCTGCTGGTATCTCACGAGCCTAAACAAGTCGAAGTCGAAGCTGGAAAGCAGCAATAATGGGTAACATAAAACGAGGGAAAAAGAAGGGAGACGCCGTATGAGCATCGTACTTCGAGGCATC
The DNA here is from genome assembly GCF_022354825.1 of Paenibacillus sp. H1-7. Lineage (GTDB taxonomy): Bacteria > Bacillota > Bacilli > Paenibacillales > NBRC-103111 > Paenibacillus_S. Next base: position 5,279,100 of record NZ_CP031168.1, on the reverse strand, counting down.
ACTTGGAATCATACCAGGGGCTATCTCCCCATGGCAGCAACATCGCAGAGATATTCGGAGCTTTATCCGGAAGTAACGATCCAATGGGAGAAGCGGACATTGCAGGAATTTGCCGATGCGCCGATTCAAGCTCTTGTAGCAACTTACGATCTATTGGTAATTGATCATCCTTGGGCAGGATATGCCGCTCACTCTGGTGCTTTATTGCCGTTAAACGAGCATTTGCCGGCTTCGTTTATGCAGGACCAAGCCAAGCATTCGGTCGGAGCGTCCCATGCCAGCTACGAGTTCGACGGACGCCAAACGGCGCTGGCCATCGATGCGGCAACCCCGGTAGCAGCCTGGCGCAGCGATGTTCTGGAACGGCTGGGTGCACAGGTCCCCGAGCGATGGGAGGGGGTCCTGTCGCTGGCAAAAAGCAACCAAGTCGTATTCCCGGCCATTCCCATCGACAGCTTAATGAACTTTTACATGTTTTGCCAAGCTCATGGGGAAGTGCCCTTCACAACCGAGGATACGGTCGTATCGCGTGAGATCGGGCAAGCGGCGCTGGAAACGCTCAGGGAGCTTGCGTCTTTGTGCCGCAAGGCCATTTTTCAAATGAACCCGATCGCGGTCTACGAATCCATGACCGCATCCGATGATATCGCGTACTGCCCGTTCGCCTATGGCTATTCCAATTATGCACGGGAAGGCTTCAGCCGTACGAAACTAGCCTTTGGCGATTTGGTTGCATTCGGAGCCAACGGTCCTCTCCGTTCCACTCTTGGCGGAACCGGACTTGCCGTGTCATCGGCGTGCGCACATCGGGAAGAAGCGCTGCGATATGCGCAATTTGCAGCGTCGCCCATTGTACAGCGTACGATTTATACGGCAGCCGGAGGCCAACCCGGTCATAGGGGGGCCTGGACGGACGAAGAGACGAATCGATGGACAGGCGGATATTTTGCACAAACGCTTCCGGCTCTGGACAGAGCTTTTGTCAGACCGCGATACAACGGATATTTGCATTTTCAGGATCATGCCGGAGATTTCGTACAGGAATACATGATGCAGGGCGGCGATACGAAGCGGATTTTGCAGCAAATGGACCGATTGTACCACGAATCGTTGACTATATCGAAGGAGAAGCAAGTATGACGACCACAACATCCGGATTCAAACCGTTAGACGGGCTGCTTGTACTGGATTTCGCCCAGTTTTTATCTGGACCTTCAGCAGCATTGCGGCTTGCCGATCTGGGCGCAAGGGTTATCAAGGTAGAACGTCCCGACGGTGGCGATTTGTGTCGAAGATTGTATGTCTCCAATTTGGAGCTGGACGGAGACAGTACGTTATTTCACTCGATTAACCGGAATAAAGAGAGTATTTCGGCTGATTTGAAGAAGCCTGAGGATTTAAGGCTCATCCGTTCATTGATCGAAAAGGCGGATGTCATGATCCAGAACTTCCGGCCTGGTGTGATCGAACGAATCGGGCTCCATTATGAAGCGGTTAGCGAATGGAACCCCCGTCTCGTATACGGGGAAATAACCGGCTATGGTACAACCGGCCCGTGGAGAAGTAAGCCGGGTCAGGATTTGCTGGTGCAGTCGCTCTCAGGACTTGCCTGGCTTAACGGCAATGCGGATCAGCCGCCGGTGCCATTCGGTTTGTCCGTAGCCGACATGTTTGCGGGAGCGCATCTGGTACAAGGCCTATTAGCTTGTTTGGTGCGCCGCTCCGTGACGGGCAAAGGCGGACGCGTGGAAGTGAGCCTGCTGGAATCGATACTGGATTTTCAGTTTGAGGTATTGACTACGCATATGAACGACGGCGGGAAGCTGCCCGAACGAAGCTCCGTGAATAATGCCAATGCATATTTGGGCGCACCGTATGGCATTTATGAGACAGAAGACGGGTACTTAGCGCTGGCGATGGGTTCAGTTGTTCAGCTCGGCAAGCTGCTCGAGTGCGAGGATCTGGAACGATTTCATGAGCCGTCCAGCTGGTTTACCCACCGCGACGGCATCAAAGCCATCCTAAGAAACCATCTGAAAAGCCGACCGACCGCTTATTGGATTTCACGGCTGGAGCCAGCGGATTATTGGTGCGCGGATGTGCTGAACTGGAAGCAGCTGCTGGAACACGAAGCGTTCCGGGAACTGAAGATGACGCAGCAAACGGTGACCGGAAACGGAGCCACGCTCACGACGACCCGCTGTCCAATACGCATAGACGGCCAACTACTGCTGTCTCCTCTAGGTGCGCCCAAGATCGGCGAGCATAATGACAAAATCATATCGGAGGTGCTGAGCGGATGATCCGTTCGCAATGGTACGAAGACTATGAGCCTGGTGCTTCGCGAGATTCCTTCGGCAGAACGATTACCGAAACGGATATCGTGATGCACGCCGGACAAACCGGAGACTTTTATCCGCATCATATGGATGCCGAGTGGTGCAAGCAGCAGGATTTCGGGCAGCGGATTGCTCACGGAACGCTTATTTTCAGTGTTGCGGTTGGCATGACAGCCACTGAAATGAATCCGGAGGCGTTCTCGTACGGCTATGACCGTCTAAGATTCGTGAAACCGGTCTTTATCGGAGATACGATCAAGGTTCGCGTGACGGTGCATGAGAAGAAGGATCACCCTAAGCGTTCCGGCTTCGGAATTGTCAGTGAGCGCTGTGAGGTGTTCAATCAGCACGGAGAGACGGTGTTGGTCTGCGACCATTTGTTAATGGTCAGGAAGAGGGCTGTGTAACAGAGAGAGGAGGACGACGCACTTGACTATCACCCGCTTGAAGCTTATATCAAGGGAATTCGAAGGCTTCGAGGCATCGTTTCGGGTCCAGGCGGACCATTTCGAGAAGCTGACCGGCTGCGTAGTGGAGCGGGAATTCGAAGAAATCCACAGGCTCTATGACCGGATGATTGCGGGGAAAGAAGCGTTAAACGGCGGACACGATTTGTTCCTGTGCGTCACGGATTGGCTGCCGGAGGCGATAGAGCAAGGGCTGCTGCTTCCGCTTGACGACCTGATCCGCGAAAATCCGCCGGAAGGCTGGCCTGATGCGTGGGCACCCAGTATGCGAGGCCTTCAAACAGGAGATGACGGCAAGGTTTACGGTATTGCTTACCATGATGGACCCGAGATGTTCATTTATCGGAGCGATTGGTTCACCGACCCGTCGGAGCAGGAAAGCTTTGCAAGCCGATTCGGGTATCCGCTCGACGTGCCAGTGACCTGGAAGCAGTTTGTTCATGTCGCGCAGTTTTTTACCCGTCCCGAGAAGGAGATGTATGGCGCATTAACGGCATCGTATCCCGATGGGCATAATAATGTGTATGATTTTTTGATCCATCTATGGAGTCGCGGAGGCGAGCTGGTCACGGCGGATTGGCAGCCTGCCTTTCACGAAGCTGCTGGTCGGGAAGCGCTGCAATTTCTGGTGGATTTGATCCACAAATATGAAGTAGTACCCAAGGCGGCTCTTACGATGGACAGTGTCCGAAGCGGGCATCATTTTGCCCAGGGCGGCATTGCGATGATGTGGAACTGGGCGGGCTTTGCCGCCGTAGCGGAAATGCCGGGAATGTCACGTATAGCCGGCAAAGTTCGCACCGGTCTAATTCCAAAAGGCGATGGGCCTGGCGGACGGCATATGTCTCTGAATATTTATTGGATTCTTGGTATTGCAGCAGGCAGCACTCAACCGGAGATGGCCTACCGGTTCTTGAACGAGACGGCTTCGGCAGCCATGGATAAGGTGACCTCGATGTCGGGCGGCAACGGTACGCGTCTGTCCACGTGGAGAGATGAGGAAGTAAGGAAGCAATTCCCGTATTATGAGCAGATTGAGGCGGTACATCAGAATGTGAAGAGCCCGCTGCCGATTCCGGAATATCCGGCCATTAACGAGGTACTCTCCCAGATGGTTGACGATGCTTTGCAGCTTCGCTTGGAAGTGCCGGAGGCACTCTCAAGGGCAGCCGGGCAGGTAGATGATATATTGAGGCGGTCCGGTTATCGTCAAAACAAGGAGGAATAGAAAATGTATGCCGATAAGGGAACCGCTGGGCGCCTGGATATAGACTATAAGCCTAAACTGCCGCGAGATCTAACCAAAGGGATAGGAATAGTTGGAGCGGGGGAAATTGTCATTCACGCGCATCTTCCCGCCTACCGAATGGCAGGGTTTCACGTCATCGGCATCTATGATAAGGATCATGCCAAAGCGGAATCGGCGGTGAGCGGCTATCCGGGAATGCTCGTATTCGCTTCCTTGGAAGCGCTCCTTGAGCACCCGGACGTTCAAATCGTCGATATCGCCGTTCCCGCAGGGCATCAGCCGGAAATAGCGAAGCAGGCGGCTCGGCAAGGAAAGCATCTGCTGTGTCAAAAGCCGCTTGCCGAGACCTATGAACAAGCAAAGGAGCTCGTTGAAGTATTCGCCGCGCACGGGATTAAAGCCGCCGTCAATCAGCAGATGCGCTGGTCTCCGGGCATTCAGGCCAGCCGCTCGATCATGGAGCGAGGATGGTTGGGTGAGCCTTTGCAGGCAGCCATTCAAGTCAATGTTCATACTCCGTGGGAAAATTGGCCTTGGCTTACACACATTTCAACGCTGGAGGTTATGTATCACAGCATTCATTATTTGGATTCAATCCGCTATGTTCTCGGACTTCAGCCGGAATATGTATATGCCGACGGCGCCCGATTTCCCGGACAACCTTATCGCGGAGAGACGCGTACCTTGATTCATCTGAAATTCCCGGGAGAGGTCCGGGCTCTAATCCACGATAATCATAACAATCGGATGCCGCAGGAAGATTGGTATGCCACCTTCCGATTCGAAGGAACGGAAGGAATCGTCAAAGGAACGAACGGTGCGCTATACAACTATCCCACGGGGAAGGAGGATACGATCAGTCTCTACAGCGAACGTCTAGAGAAGGGATGCTTGTATACGCCGAATCTAGAGGGACGATGGTTTCCGCATGCTTTCATGGGAACGATGGGGGAGCTGATGCGTGCCATTGAAGAAAACAGAGAACCGGTGAACAACGCTGCAGACAATCTGATTACATTGCAGACCGTCTTCGCCGCCTATCGTTCGATGGAAAGTAACCGGCCTGTTTATTTGGAAGAAATAGATCGATTACCCGTGACCTAAGGCTTGCCCTCGGGTCTTTTACTTTTGAATGGGAAAAGTGCTTCGCGTTCGGAGATAGAGCAGGATAGTTGGAATGAAGATAAGCTGGCACAGCTGAAGAAGCATACGCCAGCTTTTTATTTGTGACGACGACGGTTCTTTTTGGATCGCAGCACACGCTCAATCGTCCGCTTCATGAGTACGCCAGCCCGGTTCCAGCTTAAGCGCGTCACGTCTCTACGTCCCCGGCGGCCTTTCTGCTTGCACAGCCTAGGATTTTTGTATGCTTTCCTCATGATTTTTCTTAAACTATTCAAATTGGGTTCAGCCCATTGTTGTCCCTTCTGTGCAAACAGGCTGCTGAATTTTCTGGAGATGCTGTGCTTGCTTCTCATGCTGACGGAGGGGTTCTGCAGCCGATATGGAACCAGAAACGAATTGCGCCTGGTCAAAAAGTCCATTTGCCCGCCCCAGCCTGTAGCAATTACGGGCACACCGCTTGCCAAGGATTCCAAGTAAGGCAAACCGACACCTTCGCCGCGAGAGGGGAGGACGAAGGCATTTCCAAGCGTATATAGGCCTTTCAGTTGTCTTTCCTTGAGCCGGCGGCCGATAACGACAACGGGAGCCGTTGCTTTTTTAATACCTAGCCTCTTTTTGTATCGGCTTATTTTCTTTTTAACCCACCTTTCATTCTCATATCGAGCAAATCCATTCGTTTTTATCACAAGAACCACTTTATCTTTTGCGGAAAACTCTCGCCAATACGCCCTTAACAGGCCTTCCGGATTTTTTCGGTGTTGAAATGTAAAAATGGATACAAAAGTAAACCTCTTGCCTGCTCTCGCAAGACGCATCTTTCTATTCTTCGGGTGAAATGCTCTGGTGTTTACCCCATGGGGAACGATAAAGATCGGGACCTTTACGCCGCTTCTCCTCAAAGCTCTTTTATTATGGAGGGACGGCACGCAGATCGCATCAAATTTGTTCATGGAGGATAGCCAGTTTTTGGGTGTTCTGCTTGTTTCCCATACCGTATTTAAAATAATTCTATCGTAGGCGGCCAGTCGTTTCTTCCAAGGAAAACGGCTGGGATTATGGTGGTAAATGAGTACCTTCTTACCTCCGGATGCGGTTGCGCGATGCTTGGAACCGCCTGTTTTCACAGCAACACCTTGTCTTCGGAGTGCACGCGCATAAGACCTGCTCGCAACTCCGAGACCGCTAGCTTTGTTTATGGGTCCTACCCATACAACACGATACGGCTTCACCTCTTCACCACCTTGGCCAATTGATAATCATACTCTTGTCTTTCTGGCACGAATGTGTCGAACTTATGCTTTATGAGTTATAGTATGTTGGGACAATAAAAGGGAATGGGCTATGCTTCCCACAATTTTTTTCGGTGGAATGCTGATTTATGATGAATTCGGCTATTCCCATGACGGATGTCGCTACGTATTTTGGTAGTACCGGGGAGGTGGAGCGGCTATGTCCATATCCAAGCGTATGTTAGCCCAAAATACAAGATACAGGACAACGTATTATCTTATAAACGGCGATTCCAAAGGAACTACCGTCATGATAACAGCAGGTGTTCACGGATCGGAACGGGCGGGCATGCTGGCAGCCAATCGTTTCGTTCAGCTGCTTCAAAAGAAGGTCATCCAAATTCACGGCGGCAGGATCATTATCGTTCCTATCGTTAATCAGATAGCAGCAAAGCAGCGTAGACGGGGGAACCCCGATTTGAACCGCACGTTCCCTAAGATCGGGTCTAATACAGCGAGACACCCGTTATCGGCGGCGTTATTTCGTTTGGCCATGCAAAACAAGCCGGCATGGTACATTGATCTTCATGAAGCAACCGGATTATCGCAAAAAAAACGCGGTGCATTAGGGCAAACACTAATAATCAATCCGTCCGGCAAAGCCGGGCCTGCCGCTGGCAAGGTTATTGCGAAAGTGAATCGGTCCATCAAACAAAATGTGCGGCATTTTAACCTGCTTAGACATGATTTGCCAGGTTCAGGACGATCTGCCGCGTTTCATTTTTTGAAAGCTAAGGCCATTACGGTGGAGACCGGAATCAGTCTGCCTATTCAGGATAGGGTGAAATACCAGTTGGATATTTTGCGCAGCATTCTTGGAGAGTCCGGATTGCTCAAGCGCGTCGCGAGCGTGACCCCGGTTCGCAAAGAGAGCAAGCAGGGAGCGGCAGAAATAGTCAAACGCGTTGTGAGCGTGACCCCGGCTCGCAAAGAGAGTAAGCCAGGAGCAGCAGAAACAGTTAAGCGCGTCGTGACCCCGGTTCGTAAAGAGAGCAAGCCGGGAGCAACAGAAACAGCTAAGCGCGTTGTGAACGTGACCCCGGCTCGCAAAGAGAGCAAGCCGGGAGCAACAGAAACAGTTAAGCGCGTCGTGAGCGTGACCCCGGTTCGCAAAGAGAGTAAGCCAGGCGCAGCAGAAACAGTTAAGCGCGTAGTCGGCCCGGTTCGCAAGGAAAGCAAGCAGGGCGCAGCAGAAACAGTTAAGCGCGTCGTGACCCCGGTTCGCAAAGAGAGCAAGCCGGGAGGGGCAGAAACAGTTAAGCGCGTCGTAAGCCCGCCTCGCAAAGAGAGCAAGCCGGGAGGGGCAGAGACAGCCAAACGCGTAGTTGGCCCAGCTCGCAAGGAAAGCAAGCCGGGAGCGGCAGAAACAGTCAAACGCGTAGTCGGCCCAGCTCGCAAGGAAAGCAAGCCGGGAGCGGCAGAAACAGTCAAACGCGTAGTCGGCCCAGCTCGCAAGGAAAGCAAGCCGGGGGCGGCAGAAACAGCCAAACGCGTAGTTGGCCCGCCTCGCAGGGACAGCCAGGGAGCTGCTGAGTCAATCAAGTTTAGGGCAGTTAACAAGATGATGACTCCGACTGTTAATGCGCGACATAACCTGGTATTACATCCATTATCTGGAATATTCCTTAACGAGAACAAAGTTAGAAGCTTTGGAAGTTTTGGAGCTTGGTTGCTTAAAGGGAAGCTCAGATGATCTTTTATCATCTGGGCTATTGTTGTTTTTCCAGCAGTAGGAGCCTTCCTTTCAATGGATGAAGGAAATATAAAGCGTTTAATAGCTTGCCAGAGCAAGAATAAATTCGTTATTATATTTCCATATGATGGTTATTGGCTTCAACTATTCGATAAGGAGTACACCTATTTATGGAAATATTACAAACCATTTTGCAACAAAAAGAAGTTCAATATGAAATCATTCATCACGATAAACCAATCCGTATTGCACAGGAAGGTGCCGATTATTTTGGTATTGAATTAGGCCAAACCGCACCAACTTTAGTTCTCAAGTCAGACAAAGGCTACTTTGCAGTGATTGTTTCCGGCGATCGCGGTCGAGTGAATTTTGAAGATATCGTGGGGCTAATTGGATGCAGCCAGCTGAAAATGGCTTCCCCGAAAGAAGTTCAACAGATAACCGGCTATGCTGTAGGGAGTGTTGCTTTAGTCCTTTCATTGCCTTGTATCGTTGATAGAGGACTTTTCCGTTATCCGTTTATTTACGGCGGTACGGGGGAGCCGGCATCGACTTTGAAGATGGCTCCTAATGACTTAGAAAAAGTAAATCAAGTCGTCGCTTTTTTGGAAATGACTTCCTAGAAGGTCACCATCATTTTCTCCTTCTTTACAATTTAATATCTTGACACTTCCGGCGGTTTAAAGGAAAATATGGGGTGTAAGCGATTTCCATATGCTGGTATCAGGTAACGGGTAGAGTCCATGAGAAAACCCGGATGTTACATTCTCGCCTTGAGGTGAGGGTGCTAATGTCCGGTTTTTTTATTTCATCGGGCTTGTTACCTGCAGAAAGGAGGAGAGGCTGAACAAGCGAGACTACATGTCTTTTTGATACAGCATGAAGACAACTCCGAGTCCCATAATATGAGTCCATTAGGAGGTATCAGTATGGTTAATGTTCAAGCTTTCCGCTTTATGAAAAAGCAGTTCAAATTTGTCGCGTCGTTTGTCCTGGCGATTCTTATTTCGGCACTGCCCGTTTTGCCTGTCTTTGCGGCAACTCCCGGGAAAACAGTAAACGCATCGGCAACCCTCGCATACAACCTCAAGGGACTTAAACACAACGTGGCCATTCAGAAAGCATATATCGCTTCGACATATGTTTACGTTACACAGCGCTCTGGAGGAACGTGCTATCTGTCAAGATTGCTCATTAACGGAAACGACGCTACTTACGTGGATGAAATGACAGTCACCAATGCCGGGCATTGCCAGACGCTTGACATGTATACTTATAACGGAATCAATTACTTTTATTTCAGCTCTAAAGCGGATCCTTCAACATCATATTACTGGTCTCTCCAGGTAGCAAGACTTCAGTACTCGGCCGGAGCCACCTATGATTATACGGATCTTCATCGGTTTACGTATATGAACTACGCCAATGAGACCGGCACAAGCTTGGGAACAACCTACCGTGTCGATGGCGGCGGCAACAGCACGCATACGGTATTCCGTGTACAAACTACCGACGGTAAAGTAACTTGGTCGATCTACGACACAGTAAAGCTGAACCAGCTTCTCGACAGCAATGAACAGATTCGATTGGACAGTGCAGCGGCTGTCAGCGCATGCATTACCAGCTTTTCGCAGACCGGCAGTGCTATTGTCAGACCGAACGGTTCTTTCCAGGGGGCGGATATGCTCAGCAATACGGAAATCTATACGTCGGGCGGCGCGGAAGGCGATACTCCGCAGATTGCGATGATGTCCAACACCGGCGCTTACAAAACCCTGGCGAACATCACCAATGTGGGAACTCACGAAATCGAGGGAGTACAGACAAAGAACGGAAATGTATATTTTACTATCGTTACAGACCCGGTAAATAAACAAAATACCCAGAAAATTTATTACGTTTCCGACAGCATATTTTAATAGCATCTAAAACAGAGCGATCCTTTCTGATATCAGGAAGGGTCGCTTTACTGTCTGTCCTGCTTTTTGAAGTCAAAAAATGATAGTATCGCAGACTAAAATGAACGAAATCCACTATAGTAAGTTAAGCGGCAAGTATTATTATTGTAGAAAAAGATGAATTGATGAGGCAGTTGATGTTCAAATTCAATAGGCTTGAATTAAACTATCGTAATAAGCTTATCATTACCTTTGTTCTGGTCGTGTTTTTGCCGTCCATAGTTATGCATTACATCACCTACATGAATTCAACGCAAACGATGAAAACGAAAATCAACGATCTCGTAACCCATCATTTGATTCAAACGAACAAGCATTTGAACGCTACCTTATCCATGTATGAGGATACGCTATACCAATTAATGTTAAACGAAGAGGTTGTCCATTCTACTAAAAAAATGCTGTACGGCTCTGATTTTGAGCAGTTGGTTAACTCCGATACGCTGCAACGAATATTCGAAGGATATACGAATTCCAAAGCCGGGATTCGCGGCTTCACCTTTTTCGATAAGAATGGGAACATCCTGTTATCGTACGATAAGGACACGGATATGACCTGGAATCCGGAACGGGAAGGCACGCCGTTTCTTTTGATCATGAAGCTTAACGGCATGCAGGAGGAACCTCTCATAACCGCTGCGGAAAAACTGAAAACGGACAGCAAGGATGCGCAATACGGCTTTCATATTGCCCGGAAACTGTTCGGCATTTCATCCGGCCGGCTGGAGAGGATGGGCTACATCGTCATGACGCTGGAGGAGTCGGTTTTGGCGAACGCGATCAGCAACACTTCAGCAGCTTCATCGCCAAATGGCATCGATAGTACCATTTACCTCATTGACGCGAATAACATCATCGTCTCTTCTCCTGATAAAAGTAAGATCGGAGCCCGATTTGATGATCTGCTGGACGACACAACGATGCGTTTTTCGGACAGCAGTCTTCCTGAAGCAGCCGTCATTCTAGGGCAGGCCTCCGTTCTCAACCATTATCCCAATGAGAAAACCGGATGGACTATTGTAAACGTTACCAGTGAAAAGAAGATGTTTGCAGAGCTGTACGCCATGCAGAAGCTTAACATTTGGACGGGGAGCGTAGTCTTTCTGTTTTCCACGCTGCTTATCGTTTATTTCTCGGGACTGCTGACCCGATCGATCCATACCATCGTCAACGCAATGAAGCAGACGGAGCATGGCAATCTGAATGTAAAGGTCGAGGAGCGCACCGGCGACGAAATATCCATTATTGCTGCAAGCTACAATAAAATGATGGAGACGATCAACGAACTGATGGAAGAAACGAAATGTGCTGTGCAAAAGCAGAAAGAATCGGAAATCCGTTCCTTGGAGGCACAGATCAACCCGCATTTTTTGTATAATACGCTGGACTCGATCAACTGGATGGCTATTGAAAAAGACGAGCATGACATCAGCCGTATGCTGAAAGGGCTTGCGCTCATTCTTCGATACAGTATCAGTCACAGCAACAAGATGGTCCCGCTGGCCAAGGAGCTGGAGTGGCTCGAGCATTATTTGTATTTGCAAAAGCATCGTTTCAACGATTCCTTTCAATATTACGTCCATCTGAAGCCTGAACTGAATGAAGCCAAGCTATATAAACTGCTGCTTCAGCCTTTTGTGGAGAATTCGCTTGTGCATGGTTTTGCAGGAATGAAGACAGGAGCAGAGCTCCATATCCGTTTTTATATCACAGAAATACAGCGTTTATGTATTGAAATAGAAGACAACGGCTGCGGGATGGATGAAGCTTCGGTAAGCAGCATGCAGCATGGCAGCCTTGATCCCGATAAGTCGGATGCTGCAGGCAGCGGTATCGGCGTCCGCAATGTTATGGACCGGCTGCATCTCTATTACGGGGAAGCGGCGGAGTGCAGGATCATGAGTCAAAAGGGCTGCGGCACGAAAGTAACGCTGCTGTTACCCATACAATTCGATAATCCGAAGGAGGCTGTGATGGATAATGAGAATCGTAATCGTGGAGGATGAAGAGAAAATACGCTATAGCATTGTCCGTTTCATCCATAAAGTAAGCGATGCCTATCAGGTAGTCGGGGAGTGCGAGAACGGGGATGTTGGACTGGGCACGATCCGGAGGTTGAAGCCGGATTTGATCATTACGGATATTCGGATGCCGGTCATGAACGGGATTGAGATGCTGGAGAAGCTGAAGGAGGGCGGGGGATCACCTCCTAGGACGATCATCTTGAGCGGCTATTCCGATTTTGAATATGCCCGCAAGGCGCTTCAATTCGGTACAGTGATTGAATATTTGCTTAAGCCGGTTACAGCGGATGATTTAAAGCAGGCTCTATTGAGAGCGGAAGCAGAATGCTCGTCATCGTATATAGACGGACGTTCGCCGGATCGTGAAGACTGGATCAAGCAGCTTCTTGCGGAAGCGGAGTGGGATTGGGATCATGTTCCTCCTAGCATCAAACCGTGGCTGGCAGACGATGCGGCTGTGGACGGTTATACAGCATCCGTCTATCTAGGCAAGGAGTACGAACAGTCTGTGACGGTGGTAAAAGAAAGGTTGCGCAGCGCCTTGAAACAAGAACCAAGTGTGCAGGAGGTTGTGATGGAAAATTTTCCTGAGCATAGCGAAATCATGATCTATTTGCAACGTACGCCATTCTCGGCATCGTATCGTCCGAATGTATTGTGGGAACACTTGCATGCGCAGCTTCGGTCTTTGTCATTAGATGATTTGGTGGTGACGTGGGCGCATGTACCCCAATTCCGTCAGCTGAAAGAAGCCTTCTTGGAAGCGAGAGCCATTCGCAAATGGTCACTTGTTCAGAACTGCCGTTGTTACAACCGCGAATTCATTGAGAAGCTTCCTGACAAACCATTCGCCTATCCGGCACAGAAGGAGTGGAGCATTAAGGAAGCGGTCTCCAATCGCGATCAAGAGAAGCTGATGCAGCAGGCGGACTGCTTTGTTAGTCAATGCATGAGCGAGGCTGTAGATCCGCAAGATGTCATCGACGCGGGCATTCGTCTGGTCTCGGCGATGCTTCATGTAGCAGGTGCGGTACTTGGCGAAGCGCTTGGACCGGGGGAGATCTACCACCGGCTGTCACTAGTTCAAACCCCAAACGAACTTCGCTGCGTCCTAAGAGAAACTGTCGATAGAATTGGCGCAGCCTTCGATCGGACCCCATCATCCTATAGCCTTGTTATCAACAAATGCCTGAAGATTATTAAAGACCGGTATCATTCGGGCATCACGCTGGAGGCATTGGCTCATTCCTTGCACATTACTCCCGAGTATTTAAGCTCCTTGTTCCAAAAGGAACTGGGCATATCTTTTACAGCGTTTCTTAAAGATACTAGAATTACTAGAGCTAAGCAGCTGCTGATCGGAAGCGGGCTAAAAACATTTGAAGTCGCAGAGCGGGTAGGGTATTCGGATGCCAAATATTTCTCTCGCGTGTTCAAAGAAATGACAGGAACGACGCCGGGAGAATTTCAGAGGCTTCACCGGTAAGCTGACATGAGAGGCAGCTGCCTATAAAAGAAATCATGAGAAAGAGATTAATTCAGTCCACTTTTCTTAAAATGTTACCGTTACCATCCCGCCGTCATACGAGTAAGATCGTATTAATAGGCAGCGAATTTAAGAATCAGGAGGTTGGATCGATTAATGAAAAAGGTATGGAAGAATAGCTGTTTGATAGGCTCTGCGCTCGTCCTTTTGGCAGGGTGCTACGGCGGAGAAGGAGGTCAGGCAGGAGGAACGGCCGAAACGGCTTCAACACAAACCAATTTGCCTCCGGCAGAGAATGAATTGTTCATTTTTACCGCCTGGCCCGCTTATTTCGTCAAGGAAGAGATCTTCGAACAGCAGGTCGGCCAATTTATTAAGAAGAAGTTTCCGGATATTAAAATCAAGCATGTAGCCTGGGATAACCCCGGCAGACGGTATGAAGATCTGATTGCAGCAGGCACGATTCCCGATATCGTCTTCGATGAGGTCCGCCGCAATACGTACCGCCAAGTTCGCAGGTTCAAGATGGAATATGACATGACCGAGATGATTAAGAAATACAACTTTGATACGAGCAAGCTGAACCCGGCCGATATGCAGCATTCCATCAATACGTCGGACGGCAAATTGTATTCGCTTCCTTTTAACTCTAACGAGTGGGTCCTGCTGTACAACAAGGATATTTTCGACAAGTTCGGAGTCGATTACCCCAAAGACGGTATGACTTGGGATGAGGCTTACGAATTGGCCAAAAAGCTGACAAGGCAGGACGGAGACATCACTTACAAAGGATTTCAGATGAATCCAGCCCATTATCTGCGATTTAATCAGCTGTCGGAGCCCGGACTCGATCCTAACGAGAATAAGGCTTCCATGGTGACGGATAACTGGAAGAAAATTGCAGACAATATTAGACGGTTCTATGATATCCCGGGCAATCAGCTGGTGAAGACGAATGATTTTGCCAAGGAAAAAATTGCGATGATCGTCGATTCGATGGAAAATGTGACCAAAATCGTCAATGGTAATAAAAAACTGAACTTCGATATGTCCTCCGTGCCCGTATTTCCGGAAGCTCCGAAGTCCAAATTTCAGCCTAATACGAACGGAATGTTCATTACGAATCAATCGACCAAGAAGGACTTGGCGTTTCAAGTGATTGCTTACCTGTTATCTCCGGAGGTGCAGATTGAAATGTCCAAGCAAGGCGTGATGTCACCGCTGCTGGATCCCGCCGTTCAGCAAGCTTATGGACAACTCGTGCCGGAGTGGAGAGGCAAGCGAGTCCAATCGCTCTTTGCTTTGAACAGTGCGAAGCCGCCGTTACGGAAGCCGGGTCTTACCTTTATCAACGAAAATACGGACATGGTGTGGAAGCTCATCTCGACAGAATCCAAAGATAGTCTTACCGCCCTCCGAATGACCAACGATTCGATGAACAAAGGGATCGAGGAGACCATCAAAATTCAGAAGGAAGGCGGCATCAGCGAATACGAATAGCTAGTGGAGGAGCAAACATGCCTGATTGGGCATTGACAGTCAGGAAGCTTGCATCTAAACTGAATGGGAGCAATACATGTTGTATATAACATATATCAAAGTGAAGTAGATATCTTTGCCTGAAGGGAGAATAGTAATGCCAAATTACAGCTTTCAAACCGCCCGTAGAATTATAAGCGGTGCAGGGTCTTTGCAGTCGTTGAAGGAATATATTCATGAGCTGGGACCACTGAGGAGAGTTCTCATTTTTACCCAACCCAGCGTCGAGAGACTGGGGTATGTCGCTTTACTTACCAAGCAGCTGGATGAATTGAACATCAGCTGGGAAGTGAATAAGGAAATCAAACCTGAGCCGAC
Source organism: Paenibacillus sp. H1-7 (assembly GCF_022354825.1). Taxonomy (GTDB): domain Bacteria; phylum Bacillota; class Bacilli; order Paenibacillales; family NBRC-103111; genus Paenibacillus_S. Next base: position 5,263,613 of record NZ_CP031168.1, on the reverse strand, counting down.
GGCCGAGCAGCTGACCGAAATCTTCAGTGATATCCAATCGGACATCCCGGACGCCCTCATCGGATTTGGAGGCGGTAGCGTTCTGGACGCGGTCAAGCTGTTATCGGTCCTGTTTACCAATCCTATGCCGGTTACTGAAATGCTGGGTGTGGATAAGATTCCAAACAGAGGCATTCCGATGATGCTGATTCCCACGACTTCAGGCACCGGCTCGGAAGTAACGCCAAACGCTATCGTCACGCTGCCTAAGGAAGAGCTGAAGATAGGCGCGGTAAGCAAATGGCTGCTCCCACATTTGGCCGTGCTTGATCCTCTGGTTACGCTGGAGCTTCCCAAAGCCATTACGGCTTCGACGGGGATGGATGCATTCACACATTCGTTGGAATCCTATATTTCCAACAAAGCGAATCCGCTAAGCGATGCGTTCGCCCTTCAATCCATCCGGCTGATATCGGGCAGCATCACGTCCGCGTATCATGAAGGCGGCTCGGTGCGCGCCCGCGGGGACATGCTGATGGGGTCCATGCTCGGCGGCATGGCATTGACGGGGGCCGGCACGGCTGCGGTACACGCCATGGCCTATCCATTGGGCGGGAAATATCATATCCCTCACGGTGTTGCCAATTCGATGCTGCTGCCGCATGTGATGAATTACATTTTGGATGCGATTGAAGAGCGGCTGATGGAAGTTGGTATAGCGATGGGGCTTGGATCGGCTGGCGATTCGCGAAGCGAGGTGGCCGAGCGCGTCGTCCAACAGATCGAAGCTTGGACGAAGGAGCTGCAAATCCCGCAAAATTTAAGCGAGTTCGGAGTCACCGATTCGGATATCAGCGCGCTGGCCGCTGCAGCGTCCCAGGTGACACGCCTCATGAGCAACAATCGAAAGGAGCTCAGCATTCCGGATTTGGAGCGGATTTACCGTAAGCTGCTGCCATAATACCAGGTCGGACAGGACCTTGCAGCTTCGGGACTTTGCTCAGGGTTTAAAAAGATTTGTCAATATCACAGGGTTCTCGACAAGCTAAGCAGACGGCCGTATTGGCTGCCTGCTTTTTTGCATGCAATGAATCAAGAACGAAATCGGAGCATAGCCCATATTTACAATAAATCTAAACGCCAGGTTAAGAAAGTACATCGTTTGTAAAGATATTTCTCTAGTTCCGCTGCCATGCATTCGCTACACTTAGGTAGTGTAAGGACTCCAGGCTGGAAGGACCAATAATGTGTGGGAGGAATTTCTTTGAAACAAATAAGAACCTATTCGGCGATGCTCGCCTCTTCGCTGGCTCTATTGACCATACTGACTGCTTGCTCCAGTTCCGCAGAAGACCCGAAAGCTCCCTCTACCGCCAGTACACAAGCCGATACGGAACCTGTCGGCAAATACGACCCGCCAATTCAAGTGTCCATGGTGCTGTCGCAAGCGGTTAATACGACGTTTCCCGAAGGCGATTCGATGAGCAACAATTTATGGACGCGGACACTGCTGCAGGAGTACGGCATCCAGATCAAGAGTGACTGGACGGTGGATGAAACGCAGTATAACGAGAAGCTGAACGTATCTATAGCCTCCGGCGAGCTGCCGGACATATTCCAAGTCACCCCGACCCAGCTGCAGCAGCTGGTAGATGCCGATATGCTGGCCGACTTAACCACGGTGTATAAAAAGCATATATCGCCGCTCGCGGATGAAAAGCTGCGAGAGGATGGCAATGTGGGTTTTCGCTCGGCGACATTCGACGGGAAAATGATGGCACTTCCTTATACCACAGCTGCCATGGACGGGGCGACGATGCTCTGGGTTCGTAAGGATTGGCTCGATAATTTGGGCTTGCCCGAGCCGCGAACGATGGATGACGTCTATAAAATCTCAGCCGCCTTCAAAAATAACGATCCGGACAAAAACGGAAAGAACGATACGGTCGGCATCGGCTTCCGCAAAGATCTGTTCAGCGCTTTCGGCGGGATGACCGGGTTTTTCAACGGATTCCATGCATACAAAAATCAGTGGGTCGTCGATCCGAAAACAGGCGGCTTGGTCCAAGGCATCGTACAGCCTGAGATGAAGAAGGCTCTGGCTAAGCTGCAGGAAATGTATAAGGCCGGCGAGATTGAAAAAGAGTTTTCTGTGAAGGGAACGCCGCAGCTGCAGGAAGATGTGGCATCCGGAAGAGTCGGTATGGTATACGGAGCTATGGCCGATCCTTTATCCAACCTGGCGAAATCGATGAAAAACGACCCTAAAGCGATCTGGGAATGCTACCCGCTGCCATCCATCGACAACACTCCGGCAAAGGCACAAATATCGTCGGCGCCACCAGTATACTTCGTCGTGAACAAAAAATCCAAAAATCCGGCAGCCATCGTAAAAATGATGAATTTGTGGGTAGAGAAATATTTTGGCAAAACAGCCGAATTCAAATATGCCTACGACAACAACTTCCCGACTCACAAATATTTCACGGTACGGACCTATGGCGCGAGAAAAAACCTAGATAATTATTTAAAAATCAATCAGGCCTTAAAGACGGGAGACAAGAGCATCCTGAACCCCGAGCAGGTCGGCAACTTCACGCAAGTGAAGCAATATTTGGACGGAGACAAATCGATGTGGAACTATGCCAAAATATTCGGTCCGGAGGGCTCGCTCGGCATCGTCAATAAATATGTCAACGAGAAACTGCTGCTGCCCGACGCTTATTACGGCATCCCTACCAGTGCCATGGTCAAGCGAAACAGTACGATAGGGGACTTGGTGGAGCAAACGTTCATGAAAATTATTCTCGGCGCGCCGATCGATACGTTCGATTCTTTCGTTGACAACTGGAATAAGCTGGGTGGTGCTGAAATCACCAAGGAAGTAAACGATTGGTACGCCAAACAGAAAAAGTAATGAGCGAGGTGAATACCGTCCCATGACGATCAAAACAGCTGTCGCCCCGCCGGGAGAAGCCGAAAGCAGTGCCGCTTCTCCCCGGCGCAGGGGATCCATGTATTCCAGATGGCCGCTTCACCTGATGTTCCTGCCGGGAGCGATCCTGCTCCTGGTTTACCATTATTGGCCGTTCGTCGGATTTATCATCGCGTTTCAAGACTTTATTCCGGCCAAGGGGATGTTTCATTCCAAATGGGTTGGGCTGGAAAATTTCAGCTACCTGTTATCGCTGCCGAACTTTTACCAAGTCATCTGGAACACGATATATATTTCGGTGATGAAAGTCATTGCGGGCCAATTGTTTCCTATTGTTATCGCGATCATGCTCAATGAGGTGCGAATCCGTTTTATTAAACGAAGTGTGCAGACACTCATCTATTTGCCGCATTTTATGTCTTGGGTCATACTCGGGGGGATTATGATCGATGTCCTCTCGCCGACCAAGGGTATTGTTAACCAGTTTCTAACAATGCTCGGGCTGGAGCCGGTTTATTTCCTGGGCGAGCCGAAGCTGTTCCCTTACGTCCTCGTAGGTTCAGATCTGTGGAAAGATTTCGGCTTCAGCACCATCGTCTATTTGGCCGCGCTGACCAGTATCAATCCCAATCTGTACGAAGCAGCCGTAATGGACGGTGCAGGCCGATGGAAGCAAACTTGGCACATTACGCTGCCCGGCATGTCGCCAATTATCATTCTGATGGCTACGCTCAGTCTCGGGCAAATCCTTAACGCCGGCTTCGAGCAGGTATTCAATTTATACAGTCCGACGGTTTACGAAACAGGAGATATCATCGATACGATGGTATATCGCATCGGCCTAGTGCAAGCACAGTATGCACTGGCGACGGCGGTAGGGTTATTCAAATCGGTTGTTTCGCTTGTTCTCATTTCGGTTTCGTATTACCTTGCATACCGATTTGCGAATTACCGCATCTTTTAGAGAGGAGGGGCTTCCTTGGTAGAAGACCGGACCTGGCTGTCCCGATCGGCTAGCACAGCAATTTATGTAATATTAATAGCGCTTTCATTACTCTGTATTTTACCGTTGATCCATATATGGGCGATTTCGTTCAGCTCCAACCAAGCCGCTTCCTCGGGCTTCGTCACTCTGTGGCCCGTCGATTTCACTATGGACGCTTATCGGTTCGTGCTTGATAAACCGGATTTCATCCGGTCTTTGGGAGTTACCGTCCAAAGGGTGCTGCTCGGGGTACCTATTAATTTGCTGCTTACCATCCTTATGGCGTATCCGCTGTCCAAGGACCCTCGGGTATTTCCATGGCGTACGGCATATGTGTGGTTTGTCGTGTTCACGATGCTATTCCATGGCGGGCTCATCCCGTTATATATGACGGTTAGAGAGACCGGCATTATGAACACGATTTGGGCTCTGATTTTACCTGGAGCGGTTCCGGTATTTAATGTCGTGCTGATGTTGAATTTTTTCCGACAGCTGCCCAAAGAGCTGGAGGAGGCGGCATTTATGGACGGAGCGGGACATTGGACTATGCTCAGCAGGATCATGATCCCGCTTTCGCTCCCGGCGTTGGCAACGATAACTTTATTTTCCACAGTGGGTCACTGGAACGCCTGGTTTGACGGCATGATTTTCATGAAGTCTCCGGAGCATTATCCCTTGCAGACATTTTTACGGACGATCATTATTAAACTCGACTTTACCGCGCTGGGCAATGAGGATGCGCTTAGGGAAGCGGAGACGATTTCGGAAAGAACAACCCGTGCAGCGCAAATATTTCTTGGCTCGCTGCCGATTTTGCTCGTCTATCCGTTTTTGCAAAAGTATTTTATGAAAGGGATCGTACTGGGCAGTGTCAAGGAATAAGGGCTGCCCGACGATCGGGTTGGGAAGGGGATAAGAGATGGGAGAGCATGAGGAGACGAAGTGGAAAGCGCAGTGGATTTGGGGTGAAGGTGAGGAAAGTCCGAGGAATGCATGGTGGTGCTTCCGCAAAACCTTTACTTGCCCGGATAAGAATCCCGAAGGCAGGTTATCGATTACGGCCGATTCCAGATACGTACTGTATGTGAACGGGGTTCGTGTAGGCAGAGGACCCGTGCGGAGCTGGCCCTTTGAACTTGCTTATGATACTTATGACGTCGGCTATTTGATGAAGCCGGGGCAATTGAATACGATTGCCGTAATGGTGCAGCATTTCGGCGTGTCGACCTTCTATTATGTCCGCGGACGAGGGGGATTGCTGGCACAACTGGACTTAAAGGCAGAGGACGGTTCGCTGCAAACGGTAGGAACCGACGATTCATGGAAGGCATCGCGTCACTTCGGTCAAGATCCAAGAGCGCAGCGTATGTCCTGTCAGCATGCGTTCGCGGAACGAATCGATGCCGGGAGATGGGACGAATCGTGGATTGAGCACGGGTATGAGGATTTGGAGTGGAAGGGGGCCAGAATCATCGGTCCTGCGGGTATGGCGCCTTGGCACGATTTAATACCGCGGGATATTCCGCCGCTAACGGAGGAGACCGTATATCCGAAACGGGTAGCGTCCTTAAGCCGAACCGTTCCTGTACCTTGGACGGCCTGCCTCGATCTGCGTAATCACATGTTCCCCGGCTGTGAGGACCATGCCAATGCTTATGTCTACGCCGGATTTATGGCGACAAGGATTGTGTTGTTCGGAGGGGCGGCGGCCCAAGCGGTACTTGGCTTCCCTTACGCGCCTCCGCTATGGAACGGTATCATTATGAATGGCGTTCATTATCCTAAAGGAGCCTTTAGAAGCAATAAATCGGAAAAATATTTGGACGTGGAGCTTCAACCGGGTGACAATCTTCTAATCATTGAATTGGCGGGCAGCGACCACGGAAGAGGACTTTTTATGGCTCTAGATTGCGATCAACCGTTTGCTCTCCGTTCTCCAATTGATATTCCGATAGATAACGAGTCTCCCTTTGTTTCCATAGGGCCGTTTGAGAGCTTCGAGTATTTGGATCACCAATATGATCAAGAGGCTAAGTCCAAGCAAAGACTGATTGAATTATGCGCCCGGGCCGACGGACACCTCCCGGATGATCTGACGATCTCGGATCGGAGGATCATTGAGGAGTTTCGGGCAGTCCGGCAGATTACGGATTGCAGTGAGCTTAGCCGCTGCAACTCCTTCTTGCGTCCGGTTGCATTGGATTACGTGAGCAGGGAATCCGTTTTGGCTCTCGCGATGATGAAGAAACAATCCGAACAGATTGCACTGCCCAAACAGCTGCAGAATGCCGTAATGGCGCATTCGATTCCTGCCGAGATCCCCGTCTACGCTAATGCGGATACCGAATTGATCATGGATTTCGGACGTCAAATAAGCGGTTATATTACGTTCGAGCTGAAGGCCGAAGAGGGGACGATTATCGACTTTTACGGGTTTGAGCATATGCGGGACGGCTGGATCCAGCATACTTACTATCTGGAGAACTCGCTGCGTTATGTATGCCGTCAAGGCCGCCAGCAGTATAATTCACCGGTCAGACGAGGTTTTCGTTATCTCATGGTTACGGTTCGCGGGGCAACCACGCCTGTGAAGTTGTATAGCGTAAGAGCCGAGCTCAGTCATTTCCCTGTAGCGGAAATCGGACAATTTCAATGTTCTGATCCGCTGCTGAATGATATTTGGGAGATCAGCCGGCATACGACGAAGCTGTGTATGGAGGATACGTTTGTCGACTGTCCCGCATACGAGCAGACCTTCTGGGTGGGGGACAGCCGCAATGAGGCATTGATCGGCTACTATTTATTTGGAGCCGAGGAGCTGGTCAAGCGATGCCTGGAGCTCGTTCCCGGCTCCAAAAGCCAAACTCCTCTCTACGCAGACCAAGTTCCAAGCGGCTGGAGCAGCGTTATCCCGAATTGGACGTTCTTCTGGATTCAAGCCTGTCAAGAATATGTGGAGCGTACGGGTGATCTTATATTCGCCGAGACGATATGGCCCCATATCGAATATACGCTGGATCATTATTTGGTGCACCTGAATGAACAAGGGCTGCTATATATGAATGCGTGGAATTTCCTTGACTGGGCGCCGATGGATCAGCCGAGGGAAGGCATCGTGTCGCATCAAAATATGTTTCTCGTCAAGGCATTGCGCTGTGCAGCCCAATTGGCGCATGACTTATGCAAAAAAGACGCGGAAAAAGCAGACGTATATACGAAATCAGCCGAAGCGCTTGCTGCGGCCATCCAAACCCATTTGTGGTCGGAGCAGGAAGGAGCTTATCTGGACTGCATTCACGCGGACGGCCGCCGCTCGTCCGTATTCAGTATGCAAACGCAGGTAGTCGCTTATTTATGCGGTTTGGCGGAAGGAGGACGCAAGGAGCGGCTGGAGCGGTATCTTCTTGAGCCGCCGGCTCACTTCGTTCCGATCGGAAGCCCCTTCATGTCGTTCTTTTATTATGAGGCGCTTGTGAATGCGGGCTTACATAAGCAAATGATCGACGATATAAGAGAACAATATGGGACTATGGTTGAGTACGGGGCAACCGCCTGCTGGGAGATGTATCCGAAACGAAGCGACGGCCGGATCATTCCGACAGAGCTTACGCGCAGCCATTGTCACGCCTGGTCTGCGGCGCCCGGCTATTTTTTGGGGGCCCATGTTCTTGGGGTCAAAGCTAAGCGTTCGGGCTGGAATCAAATTGCCGTTGAGCCGAAGGTTTGCGGCCTTTCATGGGCAAGGGGAAGCGTACCGCTGCCTCGGGAAGGAACGGTTGACGTAGCTTGGAGGCTTGATGACAAAGGGAATATGCAGCTCCAAATATGGCTTCCTGAGCAAGTCGATGTGGAAGCCCGTCTGCCGGATGGGGTGCAGGGTACCGTTGAGATCCATCGGATCGGTTAGCAAATTGAGCTGCAGCAAAATACCCATAGGAGACCCATGCCAATGTAAATTTCTCGTTAAGTCCGGGAGTGTCCTTTCCAAGGAAAAGGACATTCCTGTTTTTTGTCGAATCGCTATGGCATAAAGGAGGCGTTGGTGTTGCGGACCAAGCTGTTGAGCATCTATCCGAAGCTGATATTCACCTTTCTGATTGTCATAGCGCCGATCTATATTATCAGCATGAAAATGAATGAATTCGGAGAGCAAACGGTCCGAAAAGAAGTCGAAAATTCCATGCAATCGCGCGTTCATTTCTATATAAGGCTGCTGGAGAATGAATTTAACCGCATCGTCCATATGCAAAAGGAATTCGTCAACGATAAGGATTTGCGGAAGCTGAGCACAGCCGCGTCGATCATTAGCGACATCGAGTTCCGGGAAGCCGTCTATTCTGTCAACACGAGAATGAAGGCGATGATGAATTCCAGCATCTACATAGCAGAAACTACCGCGTTCCTTCCCTCAGAGGACAGGATGATTTCCTCGCTCACCCTGTATGATAAGCTTCCAGCCGAGCAGTACGAGGCGCTGAAGGCGGCGAGCAAGGAGCTGAGCAATCCGTTTGTCTATTGGCGGGACCGACTGTTTATCAGCTTCCCTTATTCGGATTTGGCGCTGATTAACAAGGTCGATCCGATCTTTCTGTTGAGCGCCGAGCTATCTCAGCCAGAGCTCACCGAAGTGCTGAGCAGGCTAAAGATCGACGGGAGCGGCGGGGCTATGGTCATCGGAAAAGGGGGCGCTTGGACCGTATCCAGCGATCCGGACGCCGAGATGGCTGAATCCATTAAACCGCTGATCGAGCTGACTCCGACCGAGTCTGCCGAAGGAAGCTTCCGTGTCGTCGAATTGAACCGTGAGCGCTACTGGATCTCTTACGAGTCGTCCCCGAGCTTGGGGATTACGCTGCTTATGTATATGCCGGAGGCCGAGATGCTCGGGTCCCAGCACCGGTACCGGGAATGGTTCTGGAAGCTTTCCGGCATTTCGCTGCTCGTCATCTTCGTATTCTCTTACTGGATCTTCCGGCAAATTCATCAGCCGATGAGACAGCTCGTCCGCGCGTTTCAAAGCGTGGAGAGCGGCAATCTGTCCGTGAGCATCAAACAGGACCGCTCCGATGAGTTTCACTACTTATATAAGCAATTCAACGTTATGGTAAAACGTATCAACGAGTTAATTCATGAGGTCGTCGAGCAGAAGTACCGCGCGAACATATCGGAGCTTCGCCAGCTTCAATCGCAAATTAGCCCGCATTTTTTGTATAACAGTTTTTTTGTTCTGTCCCGCATGGCCAAATATGAGGAATATGACAACATTAACCGGCTTTCCGGCTATTTGGGCTCTTATTTCCGGTTTATTACGAAAACGCATATTGACGAGGTGATCCTGCTAGAGGAGGTCAATTATGCCCGAACCTATGTGCAGATCCAGAATTTCCGGTTTGAAGAAAGAATCCGTGCCGAGTTCGACGAGCTGCCTGCGCAGTTCGAGCATCTCCGAGTTCCCAGACTCATCCTGCAGCCCGTTGTGGAAAATGTATACGAGCACGGCATGCGCAATAAAGTAAGAGACGGCTTATTGAACGTGAGCTTCGGCTGCCGGGATGACCGCTGCTTGGTTATAACCGTTCAAGATAACGGGGAAGGGTTGAATGAAGAAGGCTTTGCCGACCTGAACCGGAAACTGGCGAAGCTAGGCGAGGACATGGAAACGACGGGCCTGGTTAACGTGCACCGCCGATTGAAGCTGCGGTTCGGCGGCCTGAGCGCGCTTCAGCTGACGAATGCTCCCGGCTGCGGACTGAAGGTGGAGCTGATCATTCCCATGGATTAAGGAGGTACGCCCATGTATCATATTCTAATCGTTGATGACGAACCCAGGATCGTCAATATGCTGTATGAGCAATTGCTGGACTGGCGTCTCGTCGAGCTGGAGGTGTATCGCGCTTATTCCGCGCCGGAAGCTCTGTCGATCATCGAGTCGACCAAGATCCATATCGTGCTCACGGATATTCATATGCCCGGCATCACCGGCTTGGAGCTGCAAGCAAAAATTAACAAGCTATGGCCCCGCTGCAAGGTGATCTTTTTGACAGGCTATAATGATTTTGACTATATTCAGCAAGCGATGCGCAACGGCGCGTTTGATTTTATTCTGAAAATTGAAGAGGATGACGCCATTATCGCTGCAGTGAATAAAGCATTAACCAGCTTGCAAAACGAGATGGTGCTGGAGCAATATATGTACCGTGCGGAGCAGCAGCTGCAAGCGGCAAGACCCATGCTCCAGAAGGAATATTTGTGGAGCCTGCTGCAAGGGGAGATGCCGCGAAGCCAAGTGACTTCGGAACGGTTCCAGGAGCTTTATTTTCCCTTGACCCGCCATGCCAAGGTCATGCTGGTCGCCGGACGCATCGATCAGTGGCCGGACGGCACGCGCCCGACCGACAAATCGCTGCTGCATTATGCGCTGGAAAATATCGCGGTCGAGTATCTGGATTCGACGAAGCATATGATTTGCTCTTTTCCTACATCCAACTTTGTATGGTTTATTCAACCGAAGAACAATAAGGGTGAAATCGGGGAGGCGGAGTGGAGAGCGTGCGTGACCTTCGTTCAGGGAACGATGTCGGATATCCAGTCGACCTATGAGAAGCTGATGAAGCTGCCGATTTCATTATCAGTCAGCAGCGCTCCTGTAGATTGGCTGGACGTCCCCGTGCAGTATGTTAAGCTGCAGCAGTCGTTGTGGATGGGGCTCGGACCGGGGGATGGAATCATCGTGTCGGAGCAAGATTCGCAGTCCTTACATGGTGGCGGCGGCGCTCACGGAATGGGGAGGATCAAGCAGGAAGTCGTCCTCCATTTGAGAAAAGTGAAGCAGCTTCAAACCTGCTTGGAGAGCGGGGATAAGGAACCGTTTGCAGAATTGTACAAAGAGATAACCGAACTCGCACATTCCTGCTTGGCAAATTCCGATTACCACCCTTATGTCATCGAGCTTCAGCATGCGCTAATTGCCGCCTATTTATCGCATATCAATCAATCGGAGCTGATGCAGACCCTGTCTGAGCGAATGAATATGGAGCCGCTGCTGGGCAAACGCTGCTTTCAATCGTGGGAAGAGGCGGAGACCTATTTCACCAAGCTTGCAGACCTGCTGTTTTCGGTGAAGGGACATGAGCAGCGTAATCGAACAGGCCGAATTCTCACATCGGTAAATCAGTACATCGAGCAGCATCTTGCGGACAATTTGTCCCTCGACGTGCTGGCCGATCTCGTAGCCTTGCATCCCGCTTATTTATCCCGGTTGTATAAACAATCGATGGGAATGCGTCTCTCGGATTACATCAAAACTGTTCGCTTAAATAAAGCTAAAGAGCTGCTCGTTCACACCCACCTAAAAATTCATGAGGTTGCCGTCCAGGTCGGCTTTGAAACGTCGTATTACTTTTCGAAGGTGTTCAAGAAAGAGATGCTGCTGACCCCGCAAGAGTACCGGGAGCGCCATGTCAATTAGACGGAAGCTACAGGTCGCGAAACTGCTTCTTGAACTCGGACGGAGTGAGTCCGGTTTCCTCCTTGAAGTGGCGGCAAAAATAATGCAGGCTTCGGTATCCCATTCTAAAAGCAGCCTGCTCGATCGTTTCTTCCTCCAGAAGAACCAGCTTCGCTCGTTTCATTCGCAGGCCGATGAGATAAGCTTTAGGTGTCATTCCCACTGCCTCCTTGAAGATTTCCGCAAAATAGTGCGGATGGTAACCGCATAGCTCCGCCAACGCACCGATCGTCCAATCCGCTTCAGGCTGTTGTTCCACAGCTTTGAGCGCCGGGGCGATTTTTTTATTTTCTTCGTTTAGTTCGGAGTGCATTATTTGCAGACGGACCCACACCGCAATGAGGCGTCCCATCAAGCCGCGCAGCGCCAATTCAAAGCCCGGCTCCTGAGCATCGAATTCCCGCTTGATTAGCTCGAGTATAGACTCGGCACCGGGAAAGCGGAAATAGTGGGGTATCGTGATCAAGCCGTGCGGAGGAACATGAACTTGGTAGGTGAGCGCAGGGCTCCCAAGGTCGTTGTGCGTGCTTTTGCTGATGCCCGCCAGCAGCTGCGGCTCGGACATCGGCGCCGGGGTCGGTGCGTTCCAGTCGAAGTGAAGGCTGTAAAAAGCGGCAGGATCCGATTCCGAAGCCACGATCTCCGACACACTGTCAGTTCCGTAGAAAAGACATTGCTCCGGTTGCAGTCTCCACTTTTGATCACCAACTACTGCAGTTGCTTCCCCTGAGAGCATATAGATCAAGTGGCAATCGGATATCGTCCGGGGTCCCCATGATTGACCGGGCTTCGAACGGGTGATGCGTATGAAATGGACTGTCGGCTGAAGCAAAGACAGCTCACCCAAATGCATAAACGGTTTGCTCATTAATGGAACCCCCTCGTGGGATAACAGGCATTGAAATCTGTGAAAAGTGCAAATTGTGCCGTGGAAACTGTAACGATTTTGCAGCTGCCGGGGCTTATAATTCAATTATAAATCAACAACCAATATCAAGAAAAGGTGGGATTATCGAATGTTGACGTCAGAGCAGATCGAGCAGTTTCGCATCAACGGGTTCATCAAAGGCGATGTGGTATTAAGTGAAAATGAGGTAGAGGTGCTTCGCGAGGAGCTGGACGCTGTTATCGACGGAAAGTCCGTGAAAAAGCCGGCGCTTCAAAGAGATCTGCTCAATGACAAAAATCCGGATTATGGAATGAAAATGTCCACAACCGGTACGGTCATTCAAATTGTTAACATCTGGATGGCCAGCGACGCTTTTTACCGCCATGCCGCTAATTCCGTCATCTGCGAGGAAATCGCTCAGCTGTGCGACACCGACACCGTGCGCATCTGGCACGATCAGATCCAATACAAGCCGCCGGTTATCGGCGGGCCGACCCGATGGCACCAGGATCATCCGTTGTGGCCGATCATTCAGCCGCCGGATTTGGTAAGCGCCTGGGTAGCCTTGGACGATGCCACCATAGAGAACGGCTGCATGTGGATGGTGCCGGGCAGCCATCGCTGGGGCAACCACCAGCCTTATTTGGCCGCCGACGCCAATTTTATGCCGGTCCACCGGCGGCCTGAACTGCTTCCGCCCGATGCGGAGATCAACGCGGTACCTTTTGAAATAAAGAAAGGCCAGGTCGGCTATCATCATTCCATGACTTGGCATGGAAGTCCGCACAACCGATCCGAACGCAAGCGGCGTGCGATAGCCGTTCATTATATGCCCGGGTATACGCGATACGAACCGGTCGGCAATCATGTCATGAACAATTATATTGAAGTGGAACCGGGAGCTGTTCTGCAAGGTCCGCATTTTCCTGTAGTCTATCCGGCTTCGCAGGCTGAAGGCATGTAATAATGAATAAAGTCGCTCCTCGGAGCGGCTTTTCATTTTGAATAAATGGACAAATATATTAAATAAATGGCAGGAATGAACAAATTTATGGCAAGAATTTCATCTGAATTATCCATTACAATGAGAGGGCGGCCTTATCAGGTTTAGCGGCTGACAAGGCAAGGCAACCAATTCTTTGCTGCGGTTCATACTATTGTCTAGGAGGTTTAATGATGTTGTCGAAACCAATCAAGAAGCGAGTTTTGCTTACAGCGATGTGTTCGCTCGGAATGCTGATGCTTTCCGCCCAACCGGTTACTACGGGATCCAACGTTTTCGCAGCCGAAGCACCGAAGATCGTCAAGGCAGAAGCTATCGCGCCGACGAAAGTAAAAGTGACTTTAAACGGCAAGCTGAGCAGCTTTAATCCAGCCGATCTAGAGCTGCAGGCGGCTATGGGAGACTGGTACACTTTAAATCCGAGTTTTACGAAAGCGTTTACAGTTGTGAATGCGTCAGAGGAGACGGATGCACAGGGAAGAACAACAGTTGTTCTGGAAACCCAAGAAGCCATGAATCCGGACGCTACCATCACGAGACCGGTGAAGGAGAATCCGAAAAGCGTGCCATTTCAGAAGGCAGCCTATTACTCGGGTGACGCAGCCAAAGATATTCAGCAGGCGGATTTCCTGCTTACGTGGCAAACGGCGGAAGGCGGCTGGTACAAGTACGGTATGAACGATAAATACGGACGTGCTTGGGACGGTCAGGAAGCCAAGTCCGATTGGCGGACCAAAGAAGGCAAGGATATCGGCACTATCGACAATAATGCCACTACGAATGAAATTCTGTTCCTCTCCGCCATGTATAAGCAGACAGGCGATGCCCGCTATAAGGAAGCTGTGAACAGAGGGCTGGAGTTTCTTCTGACGATGCAATATCCGAGCGGAGGCTGGCCGCAAGTGTATCCGGCGCGTGGCAATTACTCCGATTATGTCACATATAACGATAATGCGATGATGCGTGTAATGAATGTCCTTACGATGGCGAAGAAACGGGATTATCCGTTTAACAGCGACATTGTAGCGAATGAGTCGGTGAGCAAGCTGCAGGAAAGTTTGGACCGCGGATTGGATTATATTCTGAAATCACAGATTTCGGCAAATGGCGTGCTCACTGCATGGTGCGCACAGCATGATCCGGTCACCTACGAGCCGCGGGAGGCGCGAGCTTACGAGCATCCGTCGATTTCCGGGTCCGAATCGGTGGAGATCGTCAAGTATTTGATGGCGCAGCCTAATCAAACTCCGGAAGTGAGCGCAGCCATCCAGAGCGCTTTACAATGGTTTGACGCTAATAAGCTTAGCGGGATCAAGTATGTTTCCGGCGATAAGAACAATGTGTATTTCGTTCCGGACCCCGCGAGCACCTCATGGTACCGCTTTTATGAAATTGGAACGAACCTGCCTATTTTCTCTGGACGGGACGGTATCATCAAGCATAATATTTTGGAGATCGAGGCTGAGCGCCGTAACGGCTATAGCTGGGGAGGCTCCTGGCCGCTGAATTTGCTGAAGACGGCAAATACTATCGGCTATTTTGAGAATCGTGTCTATGTGAAGGTTGTAGGTAACAGCTCGCAAACAGCCGATGGTCAATCGCTGAATGTCGGAGATATGAAGAGAGTCGAAGATGCAATGGCACCGGAGATTTCGCTTCAGCCGATCGGCAAAAAGACAGGCAATCACTATAATATTGACATAACACCTTGGATACTTGGCGGGACTGTAAACGAGAGGGCGGAGGTACGCGTCAATAGTATCCGTGCGCAAGTGGATGACAAACGGGTCTTTACGTCTGCGCCGATCCAGCTTCATCCGGGGATGAACGACATTACGATTACGGCGGTTGATGCTGCCGGGAACGCTGCGGTTCCGGTCACATTGCAGGCCGTGCCGACTAAAGGTACAGCGAATCCGTAAAAAATAAATTGGTTCGATAAAAGCTGTCGGCAACCGGCAGCTTTTTTTGCGGCTACAGCTAGGAAAGATAGGATTTGTACAAACACATCATGCTTGGTATGAAGTGACTCCAGCAGGGAACCTTAGTACATGAGGAAACAAATGACATCGCAACTTTTACCAAGAAAGGACAGTTCAGGATGATTCATAGCATGTGGAGACGATGCTTGGCATTCACCGTAATCTTGACATTGCTGCTTCCTTATTCGTCCTCCGCGGAGCCTGCCGCGTCGATTGAGAAGTTTTATCAAATCCCCAAATCAGGCAAGCTGATCGATTTCGTCGGCGACAGCACAACCGAAGCGGCGGATGGACTCTATGACCAGCTGGCCACCATCTATGGAGCGCCTGGAGGCCTATTGGAAGGGGCGCATATCCGCAATCGAGGCTCCAGCGGCAACACGCTGCATCATTTTGTGAACCAAATCGCTTCTCACGGCAACACGCTTGATCGCGTGATTCAAGACCAGGCTGACTTGTATATCGTATCCTATGGGATTAACGACATTAGGGAAAGCAGTCCCGAGCTTATCCAAGCTGATCTGAAGCTCGCCGTGGACAGGCTCTTGAAGGAAACTCGCGGCGTGGTACTGCTTCGAATACCGAATCCGTTCCTGTCCGTGAACCGGTGGAGCTATATCCAGCTGGATAAAATAGAAGAAAAGGCCCAGCTGTACTCTGATCAGCTGTGGAACGTATACCAAAGCTTCCGGAATTATGATCCGCGCGTGGATATACTCGATATCCCGAGCCTTGTATTCGGACGTCAGGTACGGCCGGAGCATCCGTTCATGCAGGATACCATCCATCCGAATGAGGCAGGGTACCGCGCTATTGCTGACGTGGTTGCCAGGAAAATATCCGGTCAGCGTGTCGACACAAATCCGGAGGCTGTAAAATCAAGCAGTGAGAAGAGTGGTCAGCCGCAGCGGCGGGATTAGCTTGGTGCCCGCTTCATACTTATTATAGGCAGCCGTTAAGGAGGCTGCCTATTTTTTTCTGCCTGCAGTGAGGGATTATTACCCACCTTGGAATCTGCAGCTGGAAAAGTAGCAATCCATTAATTGAACTGATAGAATGGGAAAATATAGAAATATTCTTTTCTTTTGATGAGTAAGAACGGAGAAGATGGGTATGAAGACGTATGGAATGGCTGTATTGGCGACGCCTCCAAGAGAGAATCGTTCCGTTCTGCGGATATCTCCCTGACCCCAATCGTCCGTGCTTTTAGAAGATAATTCATACGGCACCTTAAACCATCATGGTTCAAGATGCCGTACAATTAATTATTCACCATAAGCTGTCGGTTCCAGTCTAAAAGCTAGTCCCTGCCAGTGAAAGTCTCCGCGTTCTGCTTTTAGGCGGTTTTCCTCTGCAACTTTCCGGTAAAGCTGCAGAGCAGCGCGATCTTCCAAATGTCCGGTATCCTGGTCCAGATGCTCGGTCAAAAGCTGCCGGCGGAATTTGCGCACCGCTCCCTCATCCCATATCGCCGCGTTCATTTCCGAGTGGCCGAAGAACGAGTTCGAATGCAGGTTGCACGAGCCGATAGTCATCCACACGTCGTCTATCAGCATAACTTTGGCATGAACGTAAATGCTGCTTCGTCCGCCTTGGCCGTCCGGACCGGCAATTCCTGCCAAAGTAAAGTTCTCATAGCGGCCGAGCGCCTCTATAGGCTCGAAAAAACTTTTGCGTTCCGGATTCCTGCGCGCTGCACGAACATGCTCCTCGGGATCGGCAGGAACAAGCAGAACTATGTCGACGCCTCGCTTCAGAGCTTCTTCCAGCCTGGCAGCGATCTCCGGAATGGGAAGCGCCTGGTTCTCGATATAGATGGTGCTGCGAGCGGCATCAATCGCCTTCAGATACTGCTCAGAAACCGAGTGCTCGCCTTCAGCAAGAGGATACGGGTCCCCTCCGGGAGCAGGATGACTGCTGTGATAGCGACCCGCATAAATATTCCGCTGTATTTGTACCGGCGTGCTTCCTCGAGGAGCGGATATTAGAGTTGGAAAGGGCAGCTCATCCTCGCCGGTATGGCCCCAGACCCCATCGGCTTCATGTCTCTCGCTGGATTCGTTCCATCTTTGGACGAAGTTATGGTGAACATCCGTCGCAGACGGTCCCGTCACTTCGACATAAATGTCGTGGCGTTGATTTTCTCCAATATGACCGGGCTCGAAGGTCTTGAAGGTCGGATTAATTCCTCCGACAAAGGCCGTCTCGGATGGCAAGCCTGCATCGATAAGCCAAATTTTTTGATGCTGACAATAGTAACCGTGTGCTCGATCCCAACGAGCGCGAAAACGCGATCCCCGTGACGCCAGCATTTCCCGGTCTGCCTTGGTGCCTGCAAAGGCTTGTCCGTAACCGCTGCTCTCGGGGTTAGGACGCCAGGAGAGAAGCCGGACGTCCAGTCCGCGCGCTGCCGCTCGATCCAGCACATCCAGTATGGTACCGCGGCCATCAGGCATCTGGAAATCCGGCGCCATGAAAGTAACCGAGAGCCAGACACGTTGCTGCGCATTTTCAATAGCCTCACAGATGCGTCTAAAGGTCGGAGCGCTGTCTACTAGCGGATGGACGGCATTCCCGTATCGCACGGGGTAGGAACGGGATTCAAGATAGGGGATATGCGACTGTAAAGTAAGCATAGGGGATCCTCCTTAGCTAAACAAGATAAGGTCATAGTATCATGGCCTTGGCTGGAAAAAGGTTAATATTTTGTAATGCTTGCAGCACAAAAAGCTGACGCCGTTAGTAACGGACGCCAGCTTACTGAGCCTGACCTAGAGCTGCGGATCAGCTCTAAACAAAAGCTTTTTTTACCTGCTGCGATCTTTCCTTTTGATGCTGACTTCACCGACAAACGTTGAGCCCAACAACAAGGCAGCGCCGATCAATTGCAGTACTGACATCTTTTCATCCAAAACTATGGCTGAAATAAACAATGAAGTTAGCGGATCGATATAGCTTAAGATGGCAATGCTTTGCCCTTTGAGACCGCTCATTCCTGTAAAAAACAGGTAGAATCCTATTCCCCCGTGAAGAATCCCCAAAAGCAGCATCAAAAGAACAGAATCTCCATCCAACTGAAATAACGTAAAGCCCCCTGTATAAATAACATAAGGCAATAGCAGGACAAGTGATAATACTAGCTGGATCAAAGTGTTCTCCAACCCATGCAAGTTACGGATAAATTTGTTAACTAGGGTTAGGACGGCGTAAAAGACCGCAGCAATCAGTCCATAGAAGATACCGAGCAGATGATGCTCATCAGCTTCCAGTTCGCCGTTTGGCAAAATGAGATACAAACCGAACAGAGCGGCTGCGACACAACTCACTTTTTGGAATGAAAGCTTTTCTTTCAGTACAAGAGGCGACAGCATGATGACCACAACAGGAGCAAAATAATAGCTTAACGCAGCATTGGCTATGGTCGTTTCCTTGTAGGATTGAAAAAGAAAGATCCAGTTGCCGCATAATGCGAAACTTGCCAAGAAGAGAGCAATGATATTGGATTTGATCCTATTCCAAGAGAATGTATGCTTCGTGCAGATGCTGATGATGAGCAATAGCAAGCCGCCGATAAGACTCATGAATAAAGCTATTTCACTTGAAGCCATATCAATAAACTTAGCAAACACTCCGACTGCACCGAAGATGATCATCGACAATATGAAATACAATTTTTCTTTCATTGGGTTATTCCCGCCTTCTACTTATATGATGTGCTGGCAATGAGATGTTCTCGGCCGCTTGCATGCATACAGTAGAATCTACGGAAAGGACTAGCAAATTGCAGTAAGTACCTTGACAGCAGATTCTACTGTTAAGGCATTACTGGAGGAGCTATAAAGTTAACCATGGTTACCCTCCTAGAAATAAAGTAGGCAAAATGGACTTGGATGTACAAGTTGCAATACATTCTATTATATCCGATAGTATCAACAACTTCTAAATAGATTTTGTACTTACTATAATATTCCAACCATGCCCATGGTATTGCATTGCATGTCCGGCCTAGTCCAATTGGTTGCTTTGACCTAGGTACAAGGAATTATGGAAGCAGATGGAAGAATCTTTTAAAATAAAGATATTGAAACGTGTGGGAGGTTAACAGTGAATTGGAATGAACATCAGAGAATCCAACTGGAGAGCTTAATTGTGGAGCACGGATTCGCCCATGCCTCCCAATATATCATCGAGAATACCCGATCCACCATCCGGTTAACGAAAGACGGGGCTGCAGACTATGTTAGCTCTTGCGAGTCCAGAGTCGGTGGAGACCCTGATTTACCGAGCCAAGTGAAGTGGCCGATGACAAGCGACGGCATCCCTATGACATTTCTTGCTCAACTCCATTTGAGAGAAGTAACCGATTATGACGAATCATCGCCGCTTCCGGCTAACGGAATGCTCTATTTTTTTGTAGGAATAGACGAGCCGGCTTACAATATCGAACACCGTGTGTTAGTTGTGCCTGAGGATCAGCTCGGTTCTGCCGAGCGGCGGATTTCACCGGAAGTGACGGCCTTGGAGGGTTCGTATAACGGATTCAGGGTTATCGCCAGTCCTTCACTTGAACCGCCTAACTATGCTTATGTCGATTATGAACAGATCGAGAATGAGACGGTGGGCTACGAAGAGTACGAGGATTTGAGCTTTGCGATCAGCGGAGCCGGAAAAGGTGAGGTTGCCCGATTATTCGGTTATCCTATGGGTCAACATGACGATAGTGAATACGAGGCGGCCCTGATGCTATTGACAGGCGCCAACTACAGCTAT
Organism: Paenibacillus sp. H1-7; assembly: GCF_022354825.1. Taxonomy (GTDB): domain Bacteria; phylum Bacillota; class Bacilli; order Paenibacillales; family NBRC-103111; genus Paenibacillus_S. The sequence goes on along the minus strand of NZ_CP031168.1, from coordinate 5,243,563 downwards.
AGCAAAACCGAGGCGCTGAAACATCTCATCGCTCATTTTGCCGGAGATGAGACTAAAGCCAAACAAGAAATTCAAGATACACTGATGCTTCTGGAGCTTGAGTCGGATCAGGAGATAGGGTTTTGCTGGTGGGATGCCGGGGTACTGCAATTTTTCATTCGCAAGGAGGATTTGCTGGCAGGACGGTTTGACCGCACATATTGCTCGCTTTACTCAAGCTGAGCGTGAGCAGGCAGATTAGGATAAGAGCAGATGAGGAGCTTGGAGAGACATGGAGGAATTGCTTCAGGAAGAAAAAGATTTCGGCTTTGCAAGAGTGTATGCCGTCGAATTGAAATATAGGCAGCAGCCGCAGCTCGATCGGAATGCCTTGTATCAAAAGATGGAGCTGTACACAGGGAAACTAGGGAAGCAGGAAGAGCGGCAAGTTGATGAAGCGGGACTTGCGGTATGGGAGTCCAATGACGCGGATCAGGATAATCTGCTGCACTTCTTTCATTTGAATTATATGGTAACCTATGCGGAAGGAGAAATGCCCGCACAAACCAGCTTAATGAACATCGAGCATCGTCAGGCTAGTGAGTATGGTACAGCAATTCAGCAAGCCTGGCATTGGCAGGAAGCGGAGGAGACGTTGAATGAGTGCAGCCATTCGCTGCTGTTAGTCGACATGATGGCTTCAGGGCTTGAGCCGCAATCCAGATTGCAGTTGTTCACCGGCGCGCTTCGGGCGGTTCTGGAGGCAGCTCCGTGCGATGCAATCTATTTTCGGGAGAGCGATAAGCTGGTCGAGCCTAAAGAGTATTTGGCTCAAATCGATGAAGGGGCTATCCTGTATGGTGCCATGAACGTCCGTTTCTATAATGTCGAAGGAACGGGAAGCGGCCGGCGGGAAGGCTTAATGGATTCCATCGGGCTCGCGGCACTCGGCATACCGGACGTCCAGTGTCATTTCTATGATCTTGAGCCTAACGAGATGGTCGGACCATTAACGGATATCGCTTACTATTTGTTCCGACAAGGGGATGTGATCGCTGATGGCGAGACCGTCGGATTTACAGAAGATATGCGTTGGCGCTGCGAGCATCAATACGCATTGGCGGCTCCGCGCCGCGTTGTGATCGATATCGATCCGGGTGAGCTTAATTACGCAGGAAAACAAGGATAAGCGAGAATGGGCAGGATGCTATAAAAAAGGAACAACGGGTGATCCCGTTGTTCCTTTTTTGTGCTGCATGAGCCTTATCTCAGCTTTAGTATGTAGTCATCCAGATCGGCGGTTAGAGAGTTGGGGCTGTAAGGAAGCTGCTGAAGGACAAGATGCGCGTTATAGACGGCTTTCTTATCGGCTTGATGCAGCGTCATGATGTACGGCTGATTGTCCGATAACGGATATAGATCTGCTGCTAGCAAACGGATACGCTGCATTCTTTCGGCGATGGCTTGGATGATACTAGGATCATGAATAACGAGTGGCTTTCCTACTTTAAATTCCAATTCTATTGTATCGATGCGGGCTAAGTCAACATCCAGTATGGTGCCCAAGGGGATTCCTTCTTCGCCAGGCTTTGCTTCATCAACAATAGCGATCTCGTAACCGGTTGTCTGTCCTGGATAAGTTAACAATGTAAACTTCGCAGTCCAAACTTCTACGGTCTGACCCGTCTTAAGATCATGCAAGCTGAGCTGCGAATCATGCCCGGTTCTGTGGACGCTCGTATCGGCGACAAGCCGAATCCAGCTAGCCTTAGGAGAAGAAATTTCCAATCCGGTCCTTTTATCGTAATTAACTACCAGCACACGGTTTCCCGCTGCATCAATCGAGACAATGTTTCCTCTTAGATCCGCCTTGTCAGCAAGGGCATACGTTGTAATTGAAAGGGGGAAAGAGCCTCCGAGCTCTTTGAATATTTCGTTCTTCAGCGCTTCCGTTTCCTGATCGTTCAATTCATCGCGGTGCCGGTAAAGCTTGCGCACTTCAAATCGGGCGATCCCATTTTCGATATGAAATGAAACGGGCTCCAATGAACCCCTGGCAAGTATAGGCTCAAGATCACGTATGCTGGAACTGAGTTTGTTCTGAAGGATCGAAGCTGAGGGCGTAAAAGCCGCAACGGCATCCTTACTCTCGTAATGCTCAGCTGCTTCAGTCGGGGAAATCCATTTGTCCCCCAGGTAGGTTTGTATGAGGTACCACATTCGGCAATGATCTGTAGCTGCTTGGGCGGGATCCGATTGTACCTTATTGCAAGTAAAAAGCTGGCCGATAGCCGTTACTTTCTGTGGAGAGAGCTTTCCTCCGGTGGTTTGATCCTCTGCCGGGAAATTGTAAAGGTCTTCTATCTCGTTAAAAATAACTTCAAAAAAGACGGGATGATACTCCTGTTTTACGACGGAAGGCCCGTTTCGTATCCATTTGTAGCCTAGCCAGGTTTTTACGAGATACCACTCCTTATCGGAGGGATTCATTGAGAGCAACTGCCCCTCGCTTGGTGTAACTACTTGAACGGATTGAAACGCCGATATAACGGCAGCAGGCTTGTTGTCTTCGGTCTTTTCATCATAAAAAGGAGTATCGGCCAGCAAGGTCAGCTTGCCTTGCTGTTCGCTCCAACTCCCGTCTGCTTGTGCTTCTGTATTGTAAACAATGGACATGATCAAAACAGCAATAAACATTGTCATCATAATGCAATAGGGCTGCATGAATGCATTAGATTTTGGCAACAATTACCACTCCTTTCCAATCCATTAGACACCTGACAGAAGAAAAAGTTGCGTTGTTTATGGAAGGAAGAACTGGTTGGCCGTATGAATTCGGGCAGGATTACTTACCGGATCGCAGCAAAGGAAAATATTTACAAAAGAACATATGTACGGTATTATTAATGAGCAATCATCAATCATGTTTGGAGGGTGGCAATATGTCAACGGAACAAACAGAACAAGTACTTGCTGCAGCTTTGGAGAAACCGATTTTTTCGATCGATCACGTACAAATACCGATAGCAGGCAATCTCCTTGAAGCAGCTGAGTGGTATAAGAAGATCCTTGGCGTCGAGGGTAAGCTGCCTAAATTGGAAGCGGATGCATGGTTTGCCGGTGTGGGCCGAGGGAACATCATGCTATGGAAAACAAACGATGTCACATCAAAAGCCAATTTCATGAAGAATGAGGAAGAAATGCCTGTTATTATGTTTAAAACGTTTCAAATTGACTCCATTCATGAGAAGCTGCTGGAAGAAGGAGCCAGAATCGTCAAATTTGTTCCCGCAAAGGAGGATCCTAAAGGGCACTGGAGATTTTTGAAGTTTTATGATCCTTGGGGGAATATGCTGGGCTTCATTCAAGACCCGCCGGATGTTCCATGGTATGGTACGAGGTAGCGATGGATGGCTACAACGGCTTTTTACGACTCCTTACCTATAGAGGTACAAACCTATGCAAGAGAAGCGGCAGTGACAGTCATTAAGAACAAAGTCAGGGCATCGGTATATCTCATTGAAAAGAATGACTACCATTGTTATCTGAAGATTACGCCTAAGGGACATTTGCAAAATGAGGTCCTGATGACGGAATATTTGCATCAATATGGGATCTGTCCAACAGTAATACTTTACATTTCCGATGATTCAAAGGATTATTTACTTACAGAGCGAGTTACAGGCAGCGATGCAACAAGTGATGAGTATCTTGCACAGCCGGATCGATTAGTCAGAGTATTTGCCGAAAGTCTTGCCCATTTCCATCATGTCCGGTATTCGGATTGTCCGATTAGTAACGATCTTGAGAAAATGGTTATGCGCGCAGAGGGAAATTATCGCAAGGGTAGAGTGGAAAGCAGTCTTCTTCAATATGTGGGCTATACGAATATTGAAGCCGCTTACGCGGATTTGGTTTCTTTATTCAATAATGCCAGTGAAGATAATACAATCATCCATGGCGATTATTGCTTGCCGAATGTCATTTTGCATGATTTTCGATTAAGCGGATTTATTGATGTGGGGTATGGTGGTATAGGTGATCGCCATTATGATATTTTTTGGGGTCTTTGGTCACTGGAATTTAATTTAAAATGCGGCAGCTATGCCGAAACATTCCTTCAATCCTATGGAAAACAATGGATTGATCATGAGAGGCTTCGTCTTTGCGGACTTCTATCTGCCTTCAATGGCTATAGAGGAATGGATTATTATTCACTGCCACAATAGCTAGTTGAATTGAATACGTAACGGTGTCGGCTTATCTAAGCCGGCTTTTTTTATTGCCATCCAAAATCGAACAACCAGCGTAAGGATTACTGTTCTTCCACTGACTGTGACCGGTTTTACATAAAACCATGCTGTATTGTGTAAACAACGGTAATAATAATGGCGGTGCCGTCAAAAGAGAGCAAACCACTTGGGATATGCCGTTTTATGACAGAATGCAGCTTAACTTGGAGCGGAAGGAAGCTATCGCGCGTGAAGCGGTGCTTCTTCTGGAGGAGGGCGACAGTGTCTTCATCGACGGAAATACGTCGGGGCTCGTGCTCTCCAGATATATACCTGTTGATAAGAACCTTACTATCGTTACGAATTCCTCATTGGTCACATTAAACCTGATCCAGAAGAAAGGGAAGATCAAGGTCTATATGGTCGGGGGAGAAGTGGATGAGGACGGCATGACGTTCGGATATAAATTACACTGTGAGCTCCGTCAATATCGCTTTGACAAAGCGATTTTCTCCTGTATGGGATTCGGTCCGGAAGGCATCGCTGAACCGGATTCATACGCTTGTAACGGACGAAGATACTCCGCCCGATCTTCGTGACAGCCTGCGGGATGCGATTCGCCGCCTGATTATTTGCAAGACCGAAGCGAGGGATGAATCCGACGAGATTTGATTTTGTCTCCAACAGAGAGCCTCTAGCAGCAAGGAATGTATAGAGTACGAGTTTCGCATGGAGCAGCTATCGGTTACGTTTTGGAAACTAGCGTACCTTTTTTTCATTTCTTGTTGGGCCTGCAGTACACCCGTATAATGAAGTAGAGTCATCCAAACCTCGATACGAAGGAGAATGCCACTAATGAAATATCGCAGACTGGGAAAAACAGAGATGAAAGTTTCCGTAGTTGGAGTAGGCACATGGCAATTTGGCGGAGCTTGGGGTAAGGATTTTACGCAGGATGAAGTGGATGCCATTCTGGATACGGCTTCCGAGGTCGGCATTAATCTTATCGATACGGCAGAGTGCTACGGTCATCATCTCTCGGAAAGCTTTATCGGCGATTATATAGCCCGCAGAAACAGCAGAGCGAATTGGGTGCTTGCTACGAAGTTCGGGCATAACCATGCGGACCGGAACAATGCAGCTAAGAATTATTGGTCGGCCGAAGAGGTGCTTCTTCAGCTGGAAGCATCGCTCAACTCTTTGAAAACCGATTATATTGACTTATATCAATTCCATTCAGGCCCGGATGAAGTATTCGATAACGATGATTTGTGGACGATGCTGGACAAGCAAGTTCAAGCCGGTAAAATTAGAAATCTCGGTATTTCTATCGGCAGCAATGATAATCTGCACCAAACGGATGCGGCCTCCAAAGTGAATGCCAAAGCGATTCAAGTTGTCTATAACCGTCTTGATCAAACGCCGGAAAACCGGGTATTCCCTTCTTGTGAGCGTCAGGACCTCGGCGTTCTTGCCCGCGTCCCTCTGGCTAGCGGATACTTATCCGGCAAATATAAGCCCGGCGCTGAATTTGCGGACAATGACGTCCGTTCGAGGCATGACAAAGAGCAAACGGCCATCAAACTGCAAAAGGTTCTGGAAATTCAGAATCACGAGCTGCCGGCCGGCGTCAATATGGCCACATGGGCGCTCGCATGGTGTCTTAAGCATCAGGCTGTTACCAGCGTAATTCCCGGCTGCAAAAGCCCTGAGCAGGTCATAGCCAATGCCGCTGCGGCGGATCTTGATTTGGTAAGTGAGGATCACCCGTCCGCGTGGAAAGAAACGAAACCGGTTTAAGAAACCAATCGCATAGAGCAAATATGATTCTCGTGAAGAGGTGAGAGTAGATGCAATACCGGGTGCTTGGCAACACAGGCTTGAAGGTGCCGGAGGTCAGCTTGGGATGCATGGCCTTCGGAAGATGGATCGATAAGGACCAATCCTTTCGGGTTATGGATATGGCATTGGAGCAGGGCATGACTTTATTCGATACGGCAGATGTGTACGGTCGTGGGATGGACAACGGCGATCCAACCCAATCCGGGGAATCCGAGGCTATTATCGGGGAATGGTTGAAGGGGAAGCGGGATCGCATTATCCTCGCTACCAAAGTCCATGGCAGAGTAGGGACGGACATCAACGACGGCGGTCAAAGCCGGTATCATATCATGAAGGCAGTAGAGAGCTCTTTGCGCCGATTACAGACCGATCATATCGACCTGTATCAGGTCCATCGCTTTGACGAGAATACACCGCTGGAAGAAACGCTTGATGCGTTGAACGATCTGGTCCACCAAGGGAAAGTCCGGTACATCGGCTGTTCCAACTATGCTGCGTGGCAAATCGCCAAGGCCCATGGGGTAAGTGCGCAGAACAAGCTTCGCCGTTTTGAAAGCGTGCAGCCGCAGTACAGCATATTGGCCCGTGAAATCGAGAATGAGCTGCTTCCTTTTTGTGCAAGTGAAAAAGTCGGCGTAATTGTCTACAGTCCGCTAGGACGCGGGTTGCTAACAGGGAAGTACCGTCCGGGCGAAAAGCCCCCTGAAGGCTCGCGCGGAGAACAAGGAGAGAAGCGGCTGCAGCTGCTTATGGAAGAGGAAGGTACATTCGATATCATATCCAGCCTTCAGAAGCTGGCTGACGAACGAGGCTGGACATTGGCTCAATTCGCCCTTGCTTGGGTGCTGAGCAATCCGGTTATTACCTCAGCGATTATGGGGGTATCCCGGCCGGAACAAATCGTCGACGCATTGCAGCATTTGCCTGAGCGATTGACGGTGGAAGAGCTGAAGGCGGTAGACCAAATCAGCCGAAACAGAAAGTAATTGGAATATCTATCATGTTAGTGGACGATTGCGGCATATCATGGGGATATACCTACCTGTAGAGGAGCTGCATTTCCATGCCAATCTCACCAGGCACCCATTTGCTGTATACCGTTCACCAGGGGGACACCTTGTCTTCGATCGCCAATCAATTGGGTACCAATGTTCAGGCGCTAATACAGAGCAATGCGCTGTATCCGCCCGTCGCAGATCCCAATCGAATTTTTCCCGGTCAAGTACTGCTCGCGAGATTGCCGGGAATGGCAGAACAGAGCTCTGTCTTGTATCAGGTTCAGCCCGGAGATACGCTGTATTCGATCGCCGGACGCTTCTCGTTAAGTGTTGATATGTTGGCCGGACTCAACGACATTCAGCAGCAGGATATTATCCGAGTAGCTCAATTGCTAAATGTTGCCTCATTCGTTTACGAGGTAGTGCAGGGAGATACACTGTACCGGATTTCCCGACGATTTGGAGTTTCGATGAACGAGCTGCTGCAAGCGAACCGAAACCGTACGGGACTGTCGCCCGATGTCATTTATCACGGGTTCCACTTGGTCATCCCGCTGCCGTCTTCGGCGAATATTGTAGTGTACCAGCCGTACCCCGGAACGAGGGTTGCATCCGGACAGCATTTGACGGGAAGTGCCCGTGCCTTCGAAGCGACGATAAATTACCAAATTCGCGACGCGATGGAGCGTATCGTCACTCATGAACGTGCGGCGACGGCTTCACAAGGCGCTCCGGCTTTCGGATTATTCGATGTGCAGCTCACCTTCGATCAATCTCCCTCCACTCAAACAGGGATATTGATGGTTTACACTCGCAGTGCTAAAGACGGCAGCATTCAGGATTTGGTGGAGGTGCCCATCATTTTCTATTGATTGTTGCATCTAATACAGATACAATTGGAATATCCTTCAAAATGAGGTGAAATGGATGCTAATCCGAATCGTTCGAAGTAACTAGTTTTCGGGCCGGGGTACAACGCGTACCGGCTATCAAGGGGGTTCTCTGCCCTGTTGAGCATACGAAAGCTATACCTTTGAACGGTGTCGTTCGGCATTCATCTCGATAAAGCCAAGGACACTGGTTTGTCTGAGCAAGGATTAGTGGGACTTCCCATTGGTTCTGTTTAGCCATAACTGGCGTAATCCTTGGCTTTTTTATTATCTCTTTGGAGGCAGAATTACCATGTTAAAACAATGCTTTTTCCTATATAAACGGATGATATTTTTATATGTTGTGATGGGATTTTTGGCGCAATTTTGCACCACTTATGGAATTAAATTATTTCAAGAGATTGTAGATAAAGTGCCTGCAGCCAACGATTTGAATGAGGTTGCTTCCCTTGTCATGCTATACGGCGCTTTGCTGGCAGGGGCTGCGGCACTCCATTATTTGACGAATTATCCCGATACGTATTTATCCAATAGCATAGCGGAAAAGGTAAAGATCATGGCACTCGCCAAAGTGTCCAGGATGGATTATTCCACCTACCAGCGTATAGGCACAGGTGAAATGATTAAAATCATCGAAAACGGCGCATCGGCCGGAACGAGTATCATTCATTCGTTTTACTTGAGAATATTTCATGAGCTGCTCCCGACCCTCGTCTTTAGCTTAGTGTTCATAAGCCTGTATAACAGGAACATCATGCTGGTCATTGCAGCCGGTTACGTAGTGATCTTCTTTATCAATCATATCCTTCTCCGATGGCTGTACCGGATCAAATCCTCGCTGCTTACAAGTCAAGAGCAAATGGGCAAATTCGCTATCCGCGGATTCATGGAGCTAGTTGTCTTCAGGATCAACAAGAGGTATGAGAAGGAAATCGAGCGGCTTCACAATACTGCGGGTGATATCGTCATGAAAAGTACGCAGATTAAAATGATCCATGAATCGTTTTTTGCCATATTCGCGCTGTTAGTCCATATGATTAAGGTTGTCGTTTTGATTTATGGGATCCGGCAGATTACGTCGGGTGAGTCCTCCATAGGCGTCATTATCGCGCTAATCCTGTTTATTGATCAAGTGTACACTCCTGTCGCCATTTTTAATGTGCTTTACGTGGATTACAAGCTGAATCGGGTAACCTACACCCGGCTCGAGGAGTTTGTAAATGCCCGGGAAGACCATAACCTTGAAGCAGGAAGAGAAGTGAAGGCGCTTAAAGGAAGCATCGAGTTTAGAAATGTAGCTTTTGATTATGGGGATTCCAAATTGCTAAGCGGAATTACTTTTTCCATTAAGCAGGGGAGCTCCGTCGCCATTGTCGGGCTAAGCGGAAGCGGTAAATCGACGATAGTCAAATTAATGCTGGGGCTGTTGAAGAAGAAAGCCGGCAGCATTACGTGGGATGGCATTGAAATGGATGAGCTTAAGCTGAACAGTCTATACGATCATGTATCGTATATTTCCCAAGAAGCGCCTATCTTTGACACGACGTTACGGGAAAATATTGTCTTTGATAACGAGGTTCCGGACGAACGTGTATATGAAATTCTGGATCTGGTTCATTTGAAGGAAAAAGTGTTGAGCTTTCCTGATGGACTGAATACTACCGTCGGTGAGAGAGGAATGAAGCTCTCCGGAGGCGAGAGGCAGCGGTTGGCCTTCGGCCGAATCATTGCACAGCAAAGGAATGTGGTTATGCTTGATGAACCGGTCTCAGCCTTGGATAACATTACGGAGAAGGGGATCATGGACGGCATCTTGACCATGTTTAGCGGCAAGACGCTTATCATAGTCGCGCATAGGCTTCAATTCATCCAAGAGGTGGATAAGATACTGCTGGTAAAAGACGGGGAGATCGTCGGTGACGGTGACTTCGATGATTTAATCCGGAACAGCGCCTACTTTCAAGAATTATGGCATAAAGAGCTGCGAAATGAATCCGATTCGATAGCACTGTCTTACAGAGGTTGCAAATGAACAAAAGCGCTTGCCTTACGGCAGGCGCCTGTTCGATTTAACTAAAATTACCAACTGCTCTTAGTACAGTGTAGGAATTGGCGGACAGGAAACAGCACGTATGAATCGAGGATCAATCCCGTAGTAATACCAGAACGATCCGCTCCAGCGATAGCCTGACACTTCTCCGTACTCAACACTGGTTGGATAATACCAGAAGCTTTCTCCGTTCCATAACCATACATAAGTATAATTATACAAGCAATCTATGAGGTATGATTCGCCTGTAAACGGAGGTGTGAAATCGGGAGGAGGAGGCAGCGCTTCTGCGGGTGATCCTGATGGTAGCAAATAGGCCATGGATAATCACTCCTTAAGATCATAATTATAGTGGATAAACGCCGGTTCGTTCTTGCTGACCTTACGCCAGCAAAACAATGACAAGCAGCTCGAAGAGCACCAAGGTAAGGATAGCCTCATCGCTTGGGCCGCCAAAGAACGGACCAGGTCCAAAAAAACCGCGATGTCCCGGGGTGTGGGAAGCCCTTAGGTAAACATGATTCTTGTCTGTATGAACAATAACGCCTTCGTAGGTATTCCCGTCCAAGGTTTGAACTCGAACTAGCCTATTTACATTTGTACTGAAAATATGATGCATGCGATCTCGAACCGATCTTAAGGTGGTTGCAACGTTAGGATCGGCTTGATATAGAACTTGCTGCTGCATTGCCGGGTATTGCATACTCATTATCATAACCTCCGTAAGGTTCCAAAATGATTTCTTTTCACAATATGCGGATGCCTAGTCTAGGGTTCATTATTCTTCATGCAGAATGAATTAGCAGCGAAAGTCCAATGAATGGTAAAATGGGAATCGGAAAAGTAGAGGAGGGATAGCTTAGATGAAGTTTATTGACTTAAGTGTGCCGGTCAGCCCGCGAATCCGCGAGCCGCTTCCTGCAAAGATCGAATATGCTACACATGAGGATGGGGCGCTGCAAGCCGCAGCGGTGCTTGGTCTTGAGCCGGAAGATTTCCCGGAGGGTAAGGCATGGGCTACGGAAACGGTGACGCTGAATACGCATGCCGGAACGCATATCGATGCGCCTTGGCACTACTGGCCGACTTCGGAAGGGAAGCAAGCCAGAACGATCGACGAGCTGCCGCTCGAATGGTTTTATTCCGACGGTGTCGTGCTTGATTTCAGCATGAAGCCGCCGGGATATGAGATTAGTGCGGCAGATTTGATTGCCGAGCTTGACCGGATTCAGTATACGCTGAAGCCCTTTGATATTGTCTTGATCCGAAGCGATGCAGACAAGAAGCTGTATCAAGACCATTATGCCTTCCTTCATGCCGGGGTTTCTTCAGAAGCTACACTATGGCTGCTGGATCAAGGCATTAAGGTAGTAGGAACCGACGGCTGGGGCTGGGATATTCCGCTTAATCTTCAGGCTGAAGCTTACAAAGCACAGCCAAGACCGGGTGTTCTGTGGGCGGCTCATTATGTGGGGAAGGACCGAGAATACTGCCAGATTGAGAAGCTGGCTAATTTGGATAAGCTTCCAAAGCCGTTCGGGTTTAAAATTTGCTGTTTTCCAATTAAAGTGGAAAAAGCAAGTGCCGGCTGGGCTCGTCCTGTTGCCATCGTGGAAGATGGAACGGAGTGATCATCCTGAAATTTTTAAATAATGGATATCTGAATGGCCTCTATGCCGTTTTATTAGCAGCCGTATCTGTCTTCACTGGAGAGATTGTGACTTTTATTATGCTTGGATTTGTATTCATGGCCTTATTGAATATCAACTCTACCCTGCAAAAAATATTAAAAAAGATGGATTCCAAACCGGACGATCCTGCCTCAGATAAACAGACTTTGTGATACCGACGTCGGATAAACAGCTGCATAGTATGGAATCGCATGACAGGGCTACCGTGAAACGGTAGCCTTGTTTGCGTTTAACATGGGCTTAGAAGAATGTGCAAAAATAGCAAAGTTTGATTAAGCGAACAAAAATGGATGTAGAGGGGAGGGTTATTATTCATTACACTCGAAGAGTGCCGGTTAAGCTGCAGCCGTTTATTTGGATTTGATCAGCTTCTTGTATTCCATAGGCGACATCATAGTGATCTCCTTAAACTTACGATTGAAATGCGTGATATTGACGTAACCGACTTGCTCTGCGATTTCGATTACTTTGCAGGAGGTTTCTCTTAGCAATCTCTGTGCTTCACGAATTCTCAGCATGTTCACATATTCGGTAAAGTTAAAGCCCGTGTAGCGCTTAAATAACCGGCTGAAGTGAAATGAACTTATATAAAAGTTCGCAGAGACACCTTCCATCGTAAGCGGTTTCATGAAATGGGCGTTGCAATAGTCGATAGCCTCGTAAATCTTTTTATTCATAGGAACGTAGGTTACATCAGCCATCTCTGCATTCTTTCGGGCCGTCAGCAGAAGCAATTGAACAAGTAGTGACTGGAAAAATATACTGCGACCTTGGCGGTTACGGTCATTGTACTCATTTTTCATCTGAAACAACAGATTTTCCACATAATTTTGTTCCATATTATTCAATTCTACGATCCGGTTTGAATTCAAAAAAGGGGATAGCAGCAAATCCAAATCTCTCCCATGATTTTGCTCAAGAAACGTGTCATTAAAATAAACGACCGCGCGTTCATGAAGCTTGCCGCCATCCAACGTTTTGTGAATATGGTTCTTATTAACAAAAATCATGGAGCCCTTTTTTACATAGTAAGTGCGGTTTTCAATATAGTAATATCTTTCGCCTGCAAATAAATAGTAAATTTCAAAGTGGTTGTGATAGTGAAGCCGGGGCATAGCCACATTATCCGCCCTGGCAAAATTGATTTGAAAGTCTTCTTCCATGGGGTCCCGACTCCTTTGATTGCTAATAAGTTCACTGTAACCGCTGCCATAGCAAAAATAACAAACAACTTTCAAAAATGCAAGCATGTAAAATCCAATAATTGACTGCAGTTTATTGAAAGGGGGGATTCTTTGATAGAAGCCGAGATAAGATTGCTACCGGTACATGAAGTTCAATATTGAAACCTGAGGAGGATTGCTAATGAAAAAATGGCTTTCTCAAATGTTAGTAGCCGCATTGCTTTCATCCGGCTGCTTGCCTGCTAATGCTGCGGCTGAACCTGTACAGAGCCAGGTACCGCTTGCATTCCCCGGAGCTGAAGGCGGCGGGAAATTCACTACTGGCGGGCGCGGAGGGGAGGTGTATGTGGTCAATACGCTTGCCGACTCCGGTCCGGGATCGTTACGCGACGCAGTAAGCGGCAGCAACCGTATGATCATTTTCAAAGTAGGGGGCAACATTCATCTCCAATCTCCGTTGAAAATAACAGGGTCCAATCTGACCATCGCCGGTCAGACCGCTCCGGGTGACGGAATCACGATTTCCGATTACCCGATGACTTTTGAAGCCAGCAACCTCATCATCCGCTACTTAAGGGTTCGAATGGGGGATAAAATGCCTACTGAGGCGGACGCATTCGGGGGACGATACCAGAAGAATATCATTATTGATCACTGTTCTTTCAGCTGGTCGGTGGATGAAGTCATGAGTAACTATGGGAACGAAAATGTGACGGTTCAATGGTCCGTCATCTCCGAGGCGATGCATCTGAGCCGTCATGTAAAAGGCAAGCACGGCTATGGCGGGATTTGGGGAGGCAAGAACACAAGCTACCATCATAATCTGATTGCGCACAATTCGAGCCGCAACCCGGCTTTTGACAGTACGGCAGGCAATTATCACGATTTTCAGAACAACGTGGTGTATAACTGGGGCTATTTCGCATCTTACGGCGGGAAAGAGGCTTCCACCAATTTAATCAACAACTATTACAAGCCCGGTCCCGATACGGAGAATATACGCTTTCTGAATGCAGAAACCAAGGGAAGCTATTACATTAGCGGTAATGTTATGGAAGGCTACCCTGATTTAACGGCAGATAACTGGTCGGGCGTATATAAGTACCCGGATTACAAACAACTGGACACGCCGGTTTCGTTTGCTCTTAACCCTTTACCGTCTCAATCCGCTCAGGATGCTTATACTGCAGTTCTTGAAGGGGCTGGAGCCAAATTGCCGAAGAGAGACCCCGTCGATGCAAGAATTATTAACGATGTAATCAACGGCACGGGTAAACATTTGAACTCCCAAAATGAAGTCGGCGGCTACCCTGAGTATGAAACCGTAGTATCCAATGCGGTAGACGATGACGGCGACGGGATGCCCAACAACTGGGAGCTGCAGCATGGCTTGAATCCGAACGAAGCGGCTGACGGACGTTTGGTAAATTCAGAGGGATATACAAACCTCGAAATCTATCTGAACTCGATCACGACGAATGGTTCCCATAATCCGAACGTCGCGATTACCGCGCCGCAAAACAATGCCATCGTTCCAACAGGCTCGGATGTGGCTGTTACTACAACGGTTTCCGATAGTGACGGTACCGTTGAGAAAGTGGAATTTTACAGTGACGGAGTGAAGCTGGGAGAGGATTTGTCGGCTCCGTTCACCTTGGATTGGAACAACGTTCCGGATGGAACGCACTATTTGATTGCAAAGGCAATTGATAATACAGGGACGGCAACGTATTCAACGAATGTTACAATCCACGCGAACCAACTAGGGAGCATTGCGCCTTGGACGGCAGCAGATGTTGGAGCACCCGGCATACCCGGACATACGCAGCTTAGTGGTTCCGACGGCAGCGTCATTACGGTGAAATCGGCGGGGGATATCGAGGGGACTCAAGACGCATTCCATTTCGCTTATCAACAAATGAGCGGCAATATGGAAATCGTTGCCCAAATAGACAGCATTACGCCTACCGACGAAGGAGCGGAAGCAGGTCTTATGTTCCGCGAGAGCCTGGACGCATCGTCCGCCTTTGTATCCCTCGTGTTTCCTTATATGAAAACAGGGAAGCGGGGCGTAACGTTAAGCCGGACGGCGAAGGGCGCGGAGATATCGCAAATTGTTCCGGACAGCGAATTTCAGCTGCCTTATTGGGCCAAATTGGTCCGTTCAGGAGACCAGTTCACGTCGTTCGTATCTCCTGACGGAGTGAATTGGACGCTGGTAGGTACTACCAATGTATCGCTGCCTAACGAGATATATGCAGGTCTGGCTGCCGATGCATCCAAAGCTAATAACCGTGTGGATAAATACAATACATCCAGCTTTTCGAATGTAACCATTACGGCGCTGCCTACGGAATTACCGACGGCACCTGTCCATGTTGCAGCGACCCCAGGCAATGAGCAGATTACTCTTACATGGGATCCCGCTGAATATGCGAAGAGCTATAACGTGAAGCGCAGCCAACTGCCGGAAGGGCCTTTTACGCAAGTTGCCGCCGGTTTAACCGAGCCAGTGTTTACGCAAACCGGACTTACTCCTGGAATGACTTACTACTATGTCATAACTTCTGTTAACGCGAATGGGGAAAGCATTCCTTCCGATGTGGTCAGTGCAGTTCCAACCGGCACACCGGGAACCGTGTACCACGCGAATGACGATTTTGAAGAGTCGGCTATCGGCTCAACGCCGGACGGATATGCAGTGACACCAAATCCGCAGGATGCCGACCATACCGTGACGGTTCAACCGGTCCCGGAAGATTCGATCGGAAACTCATCAAGCCAAGCTCTCAAAGTATACGATAATGCACCGGGCAGTACGCAAATCGTAAGGAATTTCCCTAAACAGACCAGCACGGTAATTTTTGAAACGGACTATATGTCTCCATCCCACCCTGGTACATCCATTGTGCTTCAGGTTAAGGACGAGAAAGCAACGAAGACTCCGATCTCCATCGAGCTTCGGAAGCCGGTCTTACCGGTTCCGGAAGATAAGTACATGCTGACGTATAAGAATAAAAACAGTCAAGACGTGAAGCTCATGGAGCTGGCTAACAACCGCTGGTACAATATCAAAATTGTAGCCAATGTAGCAGCGAACAAGATGGATATTTATATTGATAACGTGCTTGCAGCTAAGGATATCGATTTGAAAGACGATATGAGAACTCTGGGATTGGGCAGTAGCATTATCGGAAGAACTCCGGGAACCGGAAAAGGGACCATGTACTTTGATAATTTCAAAATTTATGTCGAGCCGGTTGCTTCTCCCCAAGGCTTAGCTGCGATACCGGGCAATGGCAAGGTTCAATTGGATTGGACGCTTACTAACGGCGCACTTTCCTACTCCGTGAAAAGAAGTACAACAAAAGGTGGTCCGTACGAAATCGTCGGACCGAATGTTACGGCAACTACCTTTACGGATTCTACAGTGTCGAATAACACCACGTACTATTATGTGGTAATAGCACATGGAGAATCAGGGGATAGCGGCAACTCCAATGAAGTTACCGTAACGCCTTCGGAATCCGCGATTAAGCCTGAAGCTCCGGCTGCACTGAAGACGGATGCAAGAAATACGCAAGCCGATCTTTCCTGGCAGCCCGTTCAAAATGCCGCTGCGTATTCAATCAAGCGAAGTGATAATGCAGAAGGGCCGTTTCAAGTGGTGAAAAATAATGTTATGGATCCGTTTTTCCGCGATACTGGCCTAGATAACGGGAAAATGTACTATTACGTTGTATCTGCAACCAACGTTGCCGGCGAGAGCGAGAACTCGGCCGTCCAATCGGTACGTCCGGTTGCACCTCTGCAGTCGCCCAAGGGATTGACCGCGATTGCCGGAGACACCCGAAGTACAATTTCATGGAATGCCTCCGAAGGGGCAGCGACTTATGCAGTGAAACGAAGCACCGTTAACGGCGGCCCTTATACCGTCATTGCCGAGAACCTATCCGGCACTCAGTTTGAAGATAAAGCTTTGGCCAACGGTACCGCTTATTATTATGTGGTGTCCGCAGCGAACGGTACCACAGCTAGTGCGAACTCTGATTCGATACGTGTCATTCCGGTTCCAGCCAACACTTTGAAAGCACCGTCCGATATTCGTCTATTGGCAGGCAGTCAAATGGTAAATATCGAATGGACAGCCGTCCCCGGAGCCAGTTTCTATCATGTAAAACGGGCACTCTCAATGAACGGTCCCTTTACGACCATTGCTGCTGTTAATGAACTCGCGTTCAGAGATACGGCGGTCACAAACGGTACAACGTATTACTACGCTATCAGCTCTGTCAACGACAAGACGGAAGGCATTGCTTCCTTTCCGCAAGAAGCGGTACCGGCAGCTGTTATTGTTGTTGACAAAAACGGGGGCGGGGCGTTTACGAAGGTTCAGGATGCCGTTGATTCGATACCGGCGGGGAACACAGCCAGAACCGTCATCTATATTCGCAGCGGTACTTACGAGGAGCAAGTAACGATTCCTGCTACCAAGCATGCCGTCAGCTTCATTGGAGAAGACAAAGAAAACACGGTTATCACTTATACAGGGATAACCGGGACAGGATTTAACGAGAGAGCGACCGCCGTTGAATCGAATGATTTTATAGCGGAGAATATTACGTTCGCTAACGGTGCTGGCACGGCCGGTGTGGCTGTTGCGCTTGACCTTAGAGGTGACCGTGCTTATCTGAACAACGTGAGGCTGATCGGCTTTCAAGATACATTGTTCACGAATGCTACCGGCAAACGGCTCTATGTAACGGACAGCTATATTGAAGGTGCTGTTGACTTCATTTACGGGCCGTCGATCGCTGTCTTCAAAAACAGTACGATTCACAATGTACGCTCCGGCGGTTATGTTACGGCAGCGAGTACACCGGAGAACCAGAAATACGGGTATTTGTTCATCAACAGCAAGTTTACAGCCGAGCCCGGAGTGAACAACATGTACTTGGGCCGACCTTGGAGACCGTTCGCGCACACTGTCTTTATGAACACGGATTTGGGTGATATTGTACATCCTGCCGGATGGAATAACTGGGGCAGAGTCGAGAACGAAGCAACGGCCCGATATTACGAGTACAACAATACCGGTTCAAGTGCCGAGCCGAAGGGCAGGGCTCCTTGGTCCAAACAACTGAAGCCGGAGGAAGCGAACGAGTATACCGTTCAGCTGATGATGGCCGGTTCGGACGGATGGGATCCAACCCTGATTGCAAGCCGAAATCATATGGATATTACAGCGCCAACCACGAAAGACGATGCACCGGAGAATTGGAGCAACAAGGATGTGACGGTAACGCTGACAGCAAGTGATTCGGGTAGCGGAATTGCCTCAACCTACTACAGCATCGACGGAGGTGCCCAACAAGAAGGAAGCTCCGTAACCGTTACGACAGAAGGCGTGCATACGCTCACTTACTGGAGTGTCGATAAAGCGGGCAATGTAGAGGCGAAGCGTACGGCTGCCGTCCGAATCGACAAAACAGCGCCAAGCCTTAAGGTAACTTTGGATAAAAAGGTGCTATGGCCTGCGAATCATAAAATGGTAACCGTCACCGCATCCGTTTATGCAGAAGACGCACTATCCCATCTGGACTCGGTCGTCCTAACTTCAATCACCAGTAATGAGAACGATAACGACGCCGGAAAAGACCAACAACCTGATATTCAAGAAGCCTCATACGGTACGTATGACACTACTTTTATGCTTCGTGCAGAAAGAGAAGGTAAAGGCTCCGGTCGCGTGTATACCATAACCTACACCGCTGCCGATCAAGCCGGCAACATCAATACGGTTTCTGAAACAGTGACCGTTCCTCACGATTCAGGCAATCCGTAACAACCTTAAGGGCCGCCTAGCGGCCCCCTTCTATTGAATGAATAAAGAGAGAGTGGGGATTCCAATGAAAAAAAGTTTGTGTAGTGCAATTAGTTTGGCAATGTGCACCTTCGTTGCGGCAGGCTGCAGCGGGACGCAGGGGAATAACAAGGCGGCGGAGCCAGCTAACGCCGTCGATTTTAACGCACCGCTCGAGATTACGATGACTTCCAGTGCCGGTACCGCTTCCGACAGCTTTAACGCGGGTATTACAAGCTATCTGCAAAAGAAGTTCCCTAATTGGAAATTCAACTATATTCAAAAGACTGCCGGTTCGTCGATCCAGGAGCTCGTTACCGCCGGTACCGCTATAGATCTGATATTCGAAGCGCAAACCGGTGTCATAGACGGATTGATTGTCCCTGGACTGCAGTCCGATATTTCCGAGCTTATCAAAAAGAACAATATCGATTTGAGCAAATTCGAGCCGGTTTCCATCGATGCCATGAAATCACTTGCGAATGGCGGGATGTACGGACTTCCGATCAGTATGATGGGCCTCGTCACCTTTTATAATAAGGATATCTTCGATAAATTCGGAATCGCTTACCCGAAGGACGGCATGACTTGGGACGAAACGATCGAGCTTGGCAAGAAGCTGACACGGACGGAGGACGGTGTAACGTATATCGGTTTGGCGGCTTCCACCGGGCATGTGCTGAAGCTGAATCCGTTCTCCGTGCCTTATGTTGATGCAGATTCCAACAAGTCGACTTATGCCAATGAGAAGTGGAAGATCGTGATGGACACGATTTTTAAAGGTGAGTCTACGGACCCTCTGTTCATAGAATACATGAAAGGCAACAACAATAAGGTGCCGGCCAAGGATGACTTCTTGAAAAAGAAAAATTTGGCGATGTACGTTTATTTCTCAGACATGGTCTCGGACGGCTCGGCTCCTGGTGTGAACTTCGATATGGTGTCCGCTCCGACGTTCAAGGAGCTGCCCGGGGTTAGTTTCCAGCCGTATCCAACGTATGTAAACCTATCCTCCTCATCGAAGCATAAAGAGGCGGCCATGGAAATCATTAAATATTTGGTCTCCGAGGAATATCAGACAGCGCGCGCCAAGCTGGGGTACATCTCGCCGCTCAAGGATGAAACGATCCGCAAGTCAATGGGAGGAGATTATTCGAAGAAACTGAACTGGAATGCCTTGTTTTATAACAAGTTCCCGGTAGTGCCGAAGAAAGGAAAATTCGATTCGATCGGGGAGAAGCCGCTAACGGATGCTATTCCTAATTACATTATGGGGAATTCGGATACGAACACGGTATTGCGCCAAGCGGAAGATGCGGCCAATAAAGTGATCGAGGCGGAGCTTAGAAAATAACGTTAACTCATTTGGATTAGAACAATACGAAGGCGCACAAAACGGCAAGAAATCTATTACAGGTTTCTTACCGTTTTTTATTTTTCGCCACATAAGAATCGCTACTATTGGAATGGGGAAGAAGAGAGGGCCGCACTAGCATTAACAGAAGCTGTGACCCAAATCTCGAATGCCGGCGTGCCTCAGGAATTGTATGAGCATGTCCGCAAACACTTTGACGAGGGCCAATCTGTCAATTTGATAATGGCGATTAATGCGATCAACACCTGGAATCGAATGGCAATATCAACGGGGATGGTACCTGGAGATTATCAGCCAGCGGCACATAAATAATAAACTTTTTCAGGAGAATCCCTGTACATCAGATTATTTACGGGGATTGGCTTTTTCAAATAGGGGGAAAATAAACACAATTCGATGAGCGGCTCATCTCGAACAAGTCGTTCGTCACTTTCTTCTGGAAGGCGGACATTGATGCATTAATCGGTAAGGCGCGTACCGCAAGCGGCAACAAGCAGTATGATTTGGACGCTGCGCCGCGATTATGGCGTGTGGTATCCGGGGATAGGCTCGGATTTTGCCATCGCAAGATTAGCATGGGAAAGCGCATTGGACGAGAAGACGAAAAAAATCAATGCAGCATATGAACCGATTATCCTGCCTTCGCCGAGATCTTATGTTAAGACGAAAGAGGAGCAGGAGCTGGAAAAATCGAAGCTCACCAATCTGAACAAATATATGGAACAAAAAATGGCGGAATTCGTCGTCGGCAAAACTCCTATTAATGACGATACGATTAAACAGTTCACGGACCAAGCAAAGAAACTGGGCCTAGACGAGATTATTTCCATGTACAATACCGCATATAAGAGAACGTACAATGGAAAGTAGATAAGTAAATAAACCATGTGTGATCTAGAGCGAGAGCGGCTCCTTTTACGCTAGACAGGTTACAGGATAAGAACCTGCTTCGGTAAGGGGAGCTTTGTCATGTAACCTAGGCGCTGCAGCAATCAGGTACGTTTGATTCGGGACGACATACACTACACTAACGATATATCAAGGGGTGCTGCCGGATGAGATATACGGTGCAATATATACCTCTAGACAAAATAAAGCCTGAATTGTACGTCAAAACAACTAGACGAAGCAAGGAGCTTCGTAAAGTCGCACAGGATTGCATGCAGCTGTTGATCGTGAGGAAAAACCGAAAAGCCGGCGGATATGTCATTGTAAACGGAATCAATTATTACGAGCACTACAGGAGGTATGCGAAAAAGAGTGTGGTGCCTTGTCTGGTCGATGAAGGCAAACTTTCTTCAGCCTTGACCCTGCTCATGAACCGTATCCGAAAACGCAAGATGCCCTACGAGCTTCCTTACATTAATACGGATCAGATCGCAGGTAATAGCTGGTCTATTATTCGTTCATTCTTACAACAGGACCCTCGAATGAAAAAGCTAACCCGCCGGGAGCAGCTTAAGGTGCTCCGCCTCGGCATTCAATATAAGAAAACGACGATACGAGCCATGAAAGCGAAGGTGGATGAGCTTCTTAAAAAGTAACCCGTTTCTTCTGTGATGGTAATCAAGAGAGCCAACCGTGGATCACTGGTTTTCTTTTACATGGATCCAGACGGAGCTCTACGACCCGATTAGAAGCAATAATCGATTGAGCTACCAGTGGTTAGCGGTTGGCTGCACCAGAGATTGAAATAATATCTCATATTAATAAGTCGAAAGAACTATTTTATGTCGATAAATAGGCACATATACCTAATGCTCTTTTGTAGTATAATATGGATTAGTCGTCTTTCTGCTAAACATAACTACAGGTGAGGGGTAGATGGTAATCTTTCATGACATTCAGCTCAAACCGAAACAAAAAGTTAGTGTAACAATGCTTGTAATAGGTCTTGTCTGTCTAACTATCTTCATTACGGCTACGATTCTTCTTATTCTATCCTTCCATTTTAAGAAACAATCTCTGATAGATACTGCGCTTTCCTTAAATTCGTCGAATTCCAAAAAAATGAGTCTGTCTATGGACAGGTTATTTACATCCATGAGAGAAAGTTTAAAATATTCTGTAGAGATTTTACACAACTATCCGGATATGACATCGCAAGAAGCTTATGGGAAGCTGGAGCTGTTGCGAAAAAGCAGTCACTTCTTCAATTCCATCGCCATTGTGAAGGAAACAGGACAAATCCATGCTGCGTCGCCGGCGTCACTAAGCGGGTTGGAAGGAACCGTGGTTGCTTCCGAGGTAGCCAAGGAAACATTGAGGCTGAAAGCGCCGTACTTATCCAAGCCATACTTAACACCTACTACAAAAAGAATGATCGTTTCGATGAGCGAACCGATATTTGACAAGCAGGGCACATACCTTGGTTACATCGTAGGGACGATCTATCTTCAAGAGCCTAATGTGATCAGCCAAGTATTCGGCAGCACTTCGATAGATGAGAATGGCTCGTACTACTATGTGGTTAGCTCGGAGGGGCATCTGCTATATCATCCTGATATTAAGCGGGTCGGGGAGAATGTAATAGAAAATCCCGTCGTTAATGAGTTGACACAGGGACACAGCGGAAAACGGCAGGTGGTGAATTCGCGCGGAATTGTTCAGCTTGCCGGCTATTCCATAGTCCCTTCGACGGGCTGGGGAATTGTTGTCGTGTCACCCGGCCAAGCGGTCGATAATCTTCTGCATCAATTTATCCAAGGGATTCTTGTCTACTTTGTTCCAGCTATTCTTTTGCTTTTAATCATTGCAATATGGCTCTCACGACGGTTGGCACAACCTTTCGTTGCCCTGGCACGATTAATCAGCCATTATGAACAAGGACAAAGCCGTGACGCAGAAGTCAGCAGCTACTGGAATCGAGAGGCCGATTTATTGGCCAAGACGATAGGCCGTTTTCTAAAGCATATTGAAGAACACACCGATCAATTGTCCCGCGAAGCCATGATCGATCCGCTGACAGGTTTAGTGAACCGTAGAGGCATGGAAAAAATAATGAATCAGTGGATGCTTGAGACCGAAGAGTACACGCTCCTGATTATGGACATCGATCGATTTAAGACAATTAACGATACATACGGTCATCCAACCGGGGATGTGATGTTGAATCATCTTGCAAGGCTTTTGCAGAGGAATGTGCTTGATGAAGACGTATGCTGCCGGTATGGCGGAGAAGAGTTTGTTGTACTGCTTAAAAGAACGCCGTTATCTGAAGCTTACGCAACATCTGAACGCATTCGCTGTGCATTTGAGACAGACGAGAATCCGATCGGCAGGACTTGCACCTTATCTATAGGGCTGGCCCACTATCCCACTCAAACGAACGAACCAGCCGAACTGCTGAGTTTTGCTGATCAAGCTTTATATGAAGCGAAAAGGAATGGCAGGAATCAAAGCGTAGTTTATAATGAGGATAAAAAATTACTGGATAATCAGCAGATGTTATTGTAAAAGCTCTGGAACTACAGGCTGTTTCGCTTCTTCAATAAAAGAGAGCGGTTATTGGTCCATCGAACTAAAACAGGAAGGCCATCCCGGTTAAGGATGGCCTTTCATTTTCCGAGTCTATTATTCCGACTGTCCGATAAGATGCAGAGGCTCGTTGGAGCCGCCGATATGGCTGATGATCTCCATTTTCACACTGTTTTCTTCGAATCGGCATGTTAAAGTATAGTAGAACGGAGTCTCCACAAACCGCCATTCCATAACAAAGGTTGAATCGTCACTCCACTTCCCGCTGGCGGCAACTCCCGACATTCCTCCAATCGGTATCGTTGTACTCTCGATCCAAGAGCCGATTCCACATTGAATTTGGCCGTTCCCAAGTGGCTCCAATTGAAAATCGAACGTACATACAGCTTCTTCAAACCGGAAGGAGGCCGATTGCAGCTTCAGTTCATTATCCTCCATAATATACCGGTTGCCGGTGATGCTTTCAGCTTCGGAGGAAGTGAATTCAGCAGCAAGCGGCGCATACCCGAGTGAGGCTATAGCATCCTGCAGCTCATCGTACTGTACTTCATCTAACGGAAGCGGCTGTTCCGATATTCCTGGCAGTAAATGCTCCCAGACCAGGTTCAGCACGGACTGCATGTTTTTGACCCCGGATGTGATTGCAATAACGGTATCTTGTTCCGGCATCACAAGGCAGAACTGACCGAATGCGCCGTCTCCTCTATAGGCTCCATGACGGCACCGCCAAAATTGGTAGCCGTAACCTTGCTTCCAATCGCTGCCCGGGTCCTCTCCATTAGATACCTGGAAGGAGGTGGCTTCGTCCACCCATGCTTCAGGCACCACCTGGGTTCCGTTCCACATGCCTTTTTGAAGATACATTTGGCCGAAGAGGGCAATATCGGCGGGTTTTATTTTCAAGCCCCATCCTCCGGTGTTGATGTTACGGGGGCAAGAATCCCATTTGGCGCCTTGAATGCCTAAAGGCTCGAACAATCTTGGCTGCAAGTAATCCACAAGTGTTTGCCCAGTAATTGTTTGAACGATCGCCGACAGCATATAGGTGGCGCCGCTGTTATACACGAAGTGCGTACCCGGCTTATGCTCAACCGGTAATTCCAAGAATGCCTGTACCCAGTCTTTGTCAGGATGCTTATGTAATTGTCCCGTCGTATCTTTGGCATGCCCTGTCGACATGGTGAGCAAATGCCGTACGCGCATAGCTTTCAAATGTTCGTCATCAATTGGATGCTTATCCGGAAAAAAGGAGATAACGGGATCGTCTACCGACAACAGGCCTTCCGCCACCGCAAATCCGACGGCCGTCGAAGTAAAGCTTTTGCTTAACGAGAACATCATACGCGGATAATCCGGATTGTAAGGTGCCCAGCACGCTTCAGCAGCCACATGGCCATGACGAAGCAGCAGGAAGCTGTGCAGTCCTATGTTACTGGATTGAGCTTCCTTCAAGAAGGATGAAATCGCGGATGGAGATACACCGGCTTCTTCGGGCCTGATGCGGGGCAAGGCATTCGTTTGCAGCATGTCAATCGCTCCTTTTTTACAATGGAATACAAGGATAATTAGCGCTTACATTCCATTGTACCAGTTCCATTTTATGGATCAAGAGACAAAATAATAATAATCAATTGAAGTCGATTGAAGGCTTGGCACAAGAAATGATAATACGATTGGAGCCTCTTTTATATATTGCAAAGAAGCATGATGTCGACATAATAAAGTCAGTTTCCATAGAACTTCCAGGCGTTCTTATCTATGAAGACGAGTATCAGGTTGGGATTGTTAACCATTAATGCTTGCCACTGTTGCCGTCCCTTGACATTGATAAATTTGTTTCAACGAAAAACCCACGAGCTTAAAAACCCGTGGGTTTGTTCAATTTAAGCGAATTCGCGCGGATGCCGGAGCTTAAGCTCCTCGATTCCGTAAGCTCGACCTGTTTCCTCCAGACGGTTCACATAGTTTTTGAGGAAGCCCTTGGCGTGATAAGGTCCGCCTTCCTTAATAACCGTCCATAGCGGGTCGACGTCGTGCGGCATCGATTGCATCATTTGATCGTGCCACTCGTTTAAATAATAGACGGCATCCTTGCAAATGTCGCGGCGTTCGCCAGCCGCATTGTGCTGTTCGTAAGGGTCCTCGCGAAGCTGGAACAACATTTCCTTATCGAATAGATGATAGCCGTCATGATACGTTCGGACATAAAGCCAGTCACCGAATCGTACGCTGCGTTGACATACATGAGCACATTGGGAGACGACTAAGTAGTCTCTTCCGCACGATTCGCCTGTCCTAAGCGCAGCCGCATAGCTTTGCCCGTCCCAGCTGGAAGAGGAAGGGGCGCCGAGCAATTCTGCCAACGTCGGAACCAAATCCAGGTGGTAATGGAGCCCGTCGTAGACATGATCCGACTGAAGTCCTGGCCAACGGATGATCATCGGGATGCGGCAGGTGCCTTGATCGGCGGTCCCATGCTCTCCGTAGATGCCCAGCTCGCCCATATTTTCGCCATGATCAGCGGTAATGATAACGATCAGGTCATCCATCACGCCTTGAGCACTCAGCTCTTGGAACAGAAGGCCGATATGCTCATCCATATAGCGGATTCCCATGTCGTAGCCGTCAATCATTCGCCTCAGCCCGTCTCTGTCCGTAATTTCTCCCGGATGACGCGGATACTGCGGTAATGTCCGATTGTCGTACATATTGATTTCGCTTGCGCTGTGCGGGCCAATCTTGTTTTTGTGCCCTTCCAGCACCTCATCGGTGATCCAGTCTGGAAGGGGATCGTCCTCGAACGGATTGGAGAACTTCTCCGGTGTCCTATAAGGGGTATGAGGGTCCCAATAATTGACATACAAAAACCAGTTATCCTCTTGAGCGTTCCGGCGAATCCAATCCAATGCCACCGGGGTGACTTCTTCCGCAGATTCCATCCCGCCTTTGCCGGTGTTGTGCATTTCATTAAAGCCTGCATAGAACGTCCAGGAAGAATGCCGCTCCGCAAACGGGCTGATCAGGGCGGTTTTCATTCCGGCATGACGGAATATCGCCGGCAGGCAATCTTTGCCGATTCGGTCGCGGAACGCCCTATCGATTCCTTCGTGCCGCACGTCCGCTGCCGTTCCGCCGTGGCCGACCACTCCGTTATGAATGCCGAAGCGGCCCGTCATGAGCGCGGTACGAGAGGGAAAGCATGGAGCATCGGAAGTATAGTAGTTCGTAAACCGGACTCCTTCCTTGGCGATGGAGTCAATGTTAGGGGAGGTGTTACGGTGATAACCGTAGCAGCCCAGATGATCCGGGCGGGTAGAATCCAAATCCAGCAGCAGTACTCTAGTTTTGTTAGTTTTCATTCGACACTCTCCTTTGTAAGGTATAAGGTAAAGTAGTGGTTTATCCTTTTATCGCGCCGGCCATGCCGTCGACAAAGTAAATTGCTTTCATTTCCTGCTGATAACGTAAATTATAGGTATACGCTCCCTGGTACGTCTATGTATGATTCAAAGATTAGATGTATAAAACTATTGTATTTAATGCGAGACAGCTTCAAAAAACGCATTACCCATGCCATACTGAGGTGTACAATATTATGGGTCCCATATATTCCTATGAGACTTTGCTCAAGGAGGAATGACTATCCTTATGCTTACGATCTATTCCGCTTTTTTCGATAATCTAATTCCCAATTGGCGTAACCAGCTGGATGTCATAAAACACCATATATTGGTATTGGTTGTGCGCGGGAAAGTGCTATACACGTTAAACGGGGAGCGTCGAATGGTGGAGGAAGGGGATTTGCTGCTTATTCCTAAGGGAACGAGCAGGATGGCGGAGAACGGCAACGAGGAGCCGCATCAGAAATATACGGTGTTGTTCCACTTTGTTTATCCAAACCTGTTGGGGGAAAATGACATTCCTTATTTGATGAACGGGCGCATTATCCATTTGAAAATACGCGGTTTTGAGCATATTAAGCAGCGTATCATGCAATTGTATCGTGAAGGCTTGGAAAAAAAGCCCTTCTACGAATTAATCAGTCTTAGTATCCTGCAAGAGCTGCTGGCGATCATCGGGCGGGAGGCGGATGTGCTCAACATCTCACCGATCAAAGTAAAGCTTGCCAAGACGATACAGCAATATATTTTGGAAAACTACCGCTCGTCTATCCAGATCGAACAGCTGGCGGATATGATCCAGCGTTCCCCTAACTACACCATCTCCTTGTTTAAAGAGGTGAACGGGCAATCCCCGATTCAGTACATGCACCAGCTGCGAATGATGGAGGCACGCAACTTACTTGTAAATTCCAGCATGAGTATTTCGGATATTTCCCACTATTTAGGATACTACGATACGTCTTATTTTTTTAAAATGTTCAAGAAGTTTACTTCCATGTCGCCAACAGCCTTCTTGGCAAAAGGGGATATAAATTGATCCCTATATGCTGAATTTAACCAGCCCATTCCGCGAATGTTAATTCAGGATAGCCCATCTTAATATCGGATAACGGCGAATCTTAAAGCCGGATTATCATTGGTTAAATTGAGTGATTTCCATGTTACGAATTGTTTGCCAGAATAGGGGATGAGCGAAATTGCCGGCAGCATGCGATCTACAGCAGCCTTGTCCGACTCATCCTTGATCGCTTTGTGCCACCTCATAAGAACCGGACGCTTCGCCAAACTTCTGTCCTATTTGAAGGAGGTAAAAGGGGTATATGAAAAAAGTCAGTCGGAAAAAGTGGGCAGCCGCAGGGGCTTCCGCAGTACTGTCTCTCTCGGTCGTTGCAGGATGCAGCAGCTCGAGCCCGCCAAATCAAGGGGCCGAAAAGAAGGAAGGCCAAGAGCCTCCGAAATTGCAAGCGCTTACCTATTGGGTGAGTCTTGCAAGCAATGTCGCCGCTACCTTAAAAAGCTTTGGCGATATGACGGTGTATCAGGAGCTGCAAAAGAAGACCGGCGTCAATGTAAGCTTCCAGCACCCGCCTGTCGGCCAGGAGAAGGATCAGTTCAATCTCATGATTACCGGCAAGGATCTTCCCGATGTCATTGAATACGGCTGGACGGGTTATCCCGGCGGCCCGGAAAAGGCGATCAAGGATAAAAAGATTATTAAGCTGAACGATATTATCGATAAGAATGCTCCTAATTTGAAGAAGATATTGGATGCCAATCCGGATTGGAAACGGCAGGTCATGACGGATGAAGGCAGCATTTACGGATTTCCATTCCTGCGCGGCGACGATTACCTGCTGGTCAGTAACGGTATCGCGCTCCGAAAAGACTGGCTGGATAAGCTGAATCTGAAAATGCCGGAAACAGTCGATGACTGGTATAACACATTGACCGCAATCAAGAAAAGCGATATCAACGGGAATGGCAAGCCGGATGAGATTCCGCTCTTGATAAGCAAAGGAGACATGGGTGGATCTGTGGCCTTCCTTGGCTCGTTCGGCGTCAACTACGATTTCTACCATGTGAACGGCAAAGTCAGCTACGGACCGATTCAGCCCGAATATAAGCAGTTCCTCACAGTCATGAACCGATGGTACAAGGAAGGTCTGCTGGATCCGGACTTCGCCGTGACCGACAGCAAGCTGAAGGATGCGAAGGTAACAGGGAATCAGCTGTTCGCGACCGTAATGAGTACGGGCTCAGGGATCGGCAACTATACGTCGCTCGTGAAAAACAAAATTGCCGACTTCAAGCTCGTAGCCGCACCGTTTCCTGTCGTAAACAAAGGCGACAAGAAGCTGTGGAGCGCAAGAAGCTACAACTTCTCCGGCGGGGTGGCTGCAGCGATCTCGACCTCAAATAAGAACCCGGAAGCAACAGCCAAATGGCTTGACTACGCCTACAGTGATGAAGGCAAAATGCTGTTTAACTTTGGGGTGGACGGCGTTTCCTACAAAATGGTCAGCGGCTACCCGACGTTTACCGACGATATCATGAATCCGAAGGATATGTCGGTGGCTCAGGCCATGGCCCGCCATGTACGTTCCAACTTCAACGGTCCGTTCGTGCAAGACAAACGGTATATGGAGCAATACGCCGCTTTGCCGGAGCAGAAGGATTCGATCAAAATCTGGGGAGAGCCGACCGACGAAAGAAAGCTCCCGCCTGTCACACCGACATCGGATGAGAGCAGCAAATTCGCTTCGATCATGAACGATGTGAACACGTTCAAGGACGAAATGTTCAACAAGTTTATCATGGGGGCGGAGCCTCTCGATAATTTCGATAAATACGTCAAAACGATCGAGGGCATGGGAATACAAGAAGCTGTTAAGATTCAACAGGCTGCACTGGAAAGATACAAAAAACGGTAACTATAGCTGGTGGACCGACCATATACAGGGGAGATGACCCGTTCATCCCCCTGTCTTATACCAAGAGAAGGAGGGATGCCGTATGGAGACAATCAAAGCCGCAGAAGGGAGAGTCGTCAAGTCGAGCCGTTCCGGGCAGAGCCTGTGGGTAACGATCGGCCGCGATTTAAAGCGCAACAAGCTGTTGTATCTGATGGTGCTGCCCGTTATCGCGTATTATCTGATCTTTGACTACGGACCGATGTACGGACTGCAAATCGCATTTAAAGACTTCAGTCTGGGAGACGGCATCTGGAACAGCCGTTGGGTTGGCTTCGAGCATTTTGTTGAATTTTTTAACAGCTATTATTTTTGGAGACTTATCCGCAACACGCTTCTGCTCAATGTATATGAGCTGATTTTCGGATTTCCGGCACCGATCATTCTGGCGCTGCTGCTGAATGAATTGCGCCGGCAATATTTCAAAAGAATTGTTCAGACAGTCACGTATTTGCCGCACTTCATCTCGGTTGTCGTCATCGTCGGGATGCTGGTAGACTTTTTGGCCAGGGACGGGGTTGTGAATCAATTGCTCTCCGCGTTCGGCATAGCATCAAAGTCGTATTTATCCGAGCCGGACTGGTTTCGTTTTATTTATGTGTCTTCAGGCATTTGGCAGCAGGTCGGATGGGGATCCATTATTTATTTGGCGGCGCTGTCGAATATCGATCCTACCTTGTATGAGGCGGCAAAAGTCGATGGAGCAGGCCGGTGGAAGCAAATGGTGCATATTACGATCCCGGGAATTATGCCCACCATCATTATTTTATTAATTTTGAAAATGGGGTCGATGATGTCCGTGGGCAGCGAGAAAATATTGCTCATGTACAATCCGCTCACCTACGATACGGCTGACGTCATTTCTACCTTCGTATACCGCAAAGGGATTCTGGAAGCAAGCTACAGCTATACGACCGCCGTAGGTTTATTTAACGCCGTGATTGCTTTTTCCCTGCTTATCCTCTCGAACAGCATAAGCAAGCGGGTAAGCGAGACTAAACTATGGTGATGGGGGGGCAGCTGGATGGATAAACCGACTTTGGGCGAAAAAACTTTTGATGTGCTTAACACGGTTTTTATGATCGTTCTTTGCTTCTTGACGCTGTACCCGTTTTTGTACGTAGCCTTTTCATCCTTGAGCGATCCGGGGCTGCTGGCGCAGCATCGCGGCTTGCTCTGGAAGCCTTACGGCTTTAGCCTGGATGCTTACAAAGCGGTCTTTGCCAATCCGAACATATTGAGCGGTTATGGCAATACGCTGTTCTATGTGGTTGTCGGGACCGCATTTAATCTGCTGATGACCGCGCTTGGGGCTTATTTTCTCTCCAGGCGGAACGTCTTCTTCAAAAATGCGATTATGTTCATGATCGTCGTCACGATGTTCTTCCAGGGCGGACTCATCCCTACGTACCTTCTGGTCAGCAACCTGGGGCTTGTTGATACGCCATGGGCCATGATTATACCCGGAGCGATTAACACATGGAATCTGATTATTATGCGCACCTCGTTCCAGGCTGTTCCGATAAGTCTGGAGGAATCGGCGAAGATGGACGGGGCGAGCGAATGGACCGTCATGTGGCGGATTATTCTTCCGCTGTCGATCCCGGTTATGGCCGTTATGGTGTTGTTCTACGCCGTAGCCCACTGGAATGCCTGGTTCAATGCGATGATTTATTTGCGCGATAGAGAGTTATATCCGCTGCAGCTGATATTGCGGGAGATTCTCATTACGAACAGCACGGACAACATGACGACGAATGCTTCCGGTGTAGATAAAATGCCGATAGGGGAAGCGATCAAGTACGCGACGATTATGGTTGCTACCCTTCCGATCCTGGTGCTGTATCCGTTCCTGCAAAAATATTTTGTTAAGGGCGTCATGATCGGAGCGTTGAAGGAATAAATGACAAAGAAGCAGGAAAACGGGACAGACTTCCAGAATAAGTTGTTATGAAGAACGAACTCGTAAGAGGTGAGAGATGGTGCGAATCAAAAGCAAACCTCTTGGAAGTGCCTTCACAACGCTTGTTCTGTCTTATCTGGCCGTCTTCCTGCTTCCTATTGTTCTCGGATCGATTCTGTATACGAAGACCGTTACGATTATGACCGATAATGCGAACCGGGCGAACTTGGCCATGCTCGAGCAGCTCCGTCAAGTAATGGACAGCAAGCTTAAGGATGTCCAGCAGATGTCGCAGCAAATAGCGTTGAATCCCCGTATGCAGTGGCTAATGAACAACACGGATACGACGAATTCCGCCGATGCTTACAAGTTCGTTGAATTTGTGTCGGACCATATGTCTCGCTACCAAAATGTAAGCGATCTCATACAAGGCTATTACGTGTATTTCAGCTCGAGCAATACGGTGCTGATGCCGACAGCCAAAACAACGCCGGAAGTACTCTATGAGCGTTTGTACCATCCGGTTGGAACCAGCTTCGATGCTTGGCGGGGCCAACTGCTAAGCAGTCCTCATTATCAGGATTATGTTCCCGTCAGCTACGAGACGCCGAACGGCAAGCTGGATACGATAACCTACATGCAGACCCTGCCTTTGGGGGAAACGACCGATATCCGCGGTGCGCTTGTGATTATGCTTGATATGAATCAAGTTCGCAGCATGCTCGCTAAAATCGAATCCGCCTACCAGAGCTCCGTCTATATTCTGGACCGGAAAGACCGCCTGATTGCCGGCGACGGCGATGGAGGCCTGTCTCTCCCGTGGGATCAGATCGGTCAAGACGTGCAGACCAAGGGCATTCCCTACGAATATCGGGATCAAGGCAAGGACATGATGCTGTCCTATACCGTATCCGATCAGAACGGCTGGAAGTACATTCATATTATGCCGAAGCAAGTCTACTTGGAGCGGGTCTATACGCTGAAAAACTGGATGATCACGCTGCTTTTGATTTGCTTGGTCGGCGGGGGAGCGGCGATCGCCTTTTGGGTGCATCGCAATTACGCTCCGCTGCAGGGTGTGGTGCGCGTTCTGCAAAATAAGAAGCCGATGCGCGCGGTACTCCCGTCCAATGAGTACGAATTTATCCGGGAAGCGATTCAAATGACGATGCACGAAGAGCGGGAGCTCCGGGGGATCTTATCCCGTCAAGCTCCGGTTATTCAGGCAAGCTTTCTGTCGCGCCTCATCCGCGGTCATGTAGATGCGTCACGGTTGACCGATGAATCGCTGCAGTTTATGGATATCCGGCTGATCTCCGACCGGTTCGCCGTGATTCTAATCGACATTGCCGATTTCAGCCGGTTCAGCGCCGATCAATCCGAACGGCAGTGGGCTTTGATTCGGTTTGTCATTTCCAATATCGGCAATGAATTGATTCGCGAGCGCCAATGGGGATATGCGATAGAGCTGGATCAGAACCGGGTAGCCCTTCTTGTCAACATCGCCGGAGAACAGCTTGAGGAAGCGGATCAGGAGCTTAGTATTATTGCCGTTCAGCTCAAGCATATGGTGGAGGAGCGCTTCAAGACCTATGTAACTCTTGCTATCGGGGGGATCTACGCAGGGGTGGAGCGGGCGTGCGAATCGTATTTCGAAGCGCTTCAAGCACTGGATTACAAAATGTACAGAGGGCACAGCAGCATTATTCGTTACTGTGAAATAGCGGTATCGGACCGCCATTATTTTTATCCCATTGAAACGGAAATTCAGCTGATCAACTTCACCAAGAGCGGAGATGCGGACAATGTCGATAGGCTCATCGGCAACCTGTTTCACGCGCATTTCAGAGAACGGCGGATGACCCCGGAATTGGGACGAAGCTTGTTTACCAATATGGTGAGCACGCTTTGGAAGATCATGAACCCGATGGATCCATTATACAATGAGGTATTCGGGGAAGGGTTCGATCCGCTGAAGGAGCTGTCCGGGTGTCCGACGGTAGAAGAGATGAAGGTCAAGATCAGCGACTGGTTTCTCACCCTCTCCCATTATTTGAACGCGGGGCGCAGCAATCACGGACGACAGCTGTCCGAACGGATTATCCGGTACATCGAGCAGCACTACGGCGACGACATGCTCAGTTTGACGGCCATTGCCGATCAATTCGAATTAACCCCGCAATATTTGTCCGCCTTCTTCAAGAAACAAACAGGAGTGAACTTGACCGATTATTTGACAAGAGTACGGATCGACGAGGCGAAGAAATTAATGCAGGACAAGAAGCTGACGTTCACGCAAATCGCCAATAAAGTGGGATATGCCAACGATATCGGGTTTATTCGGGTCTTTAAAAAGTATGAGGGAACGACGCCGGGCAAATACCGCGAATCGCTGTAACGAAATCGCGGTTCACCGTTTCTGCTGCGGAGGAGAACCGTCGAGGTGCGTCTAATCGAATCCCTGAGAAAAATGAAGCGGCCGGCAAAGAAATTAAAGCCAAGCTCGGCGATAACGTCACCGTGTCGGTGTTCGAGACGAACACGAAAGACTTCTATGTATTCGGCGACAAATGGGCTCGCGGCACCGAGATTCTGTATCAGGCGATGGGGCTGTCAATGCCGGATAAAATCAAGAGCGACGCGCTTGGACCCGGCTTCTACAAGCTTTCTCAAGAGGTTCTGCCGCAATATGCCGGAGACTACATTGTTCTTAGCAGAAATTTGGATGCCGATGCCGCTTTCAAGGATTCAGCGATCTGGAAGAACATCCCGGCTGTCAAGAATCAACGTGTCATTGAGATTGAGACCAAAGCATCCAGCTATAGCGATCCGATAACGCTAGAGTATTTACTGGGTATTTTCAAAAAAGGCTTTTTGGGCAAAGAATAGACTGCAATGAGATAGTAACAAACATGAATTGTTACAAGAATCGGATCTGGTCTGTGTCATTATACAGACTTGATCCGTTTTTTTATTTGTTGGGAGCAAAATAGTACTATTTGACATGAAATTCTAACCATGGAATATTCTTCTTTTAGCTTTTCCTCCTATAATTGAATTAAAAGCGCTTTCAAAGTGAATGGAGGACAAATTTCCGATGATTCGACTTGGAGCTGGAATGATCTCAATCTTCATGACATGCCTTGTATTCGCCGGTTGCGGACCCGCGACTTCGCTTGAAGTCACGGATTCCAAGAACGCGGAAGTCAAAGATTCGTTAGTTGATGTTTCCCGACCTGTCACTCTCAAGGTTTTTCGCGGTGCTTCCCTGAGCGATGACCTATTCCAGACTTTGATTGTCGAACCTATGGCCCAAAAATATCCGAATATTACGATTGAACTGCAAAACGGCAAACTGGAAGATTTGATCACCGCAGGAGACCCTCCGGATGTGCTGACCTACGTGCTCAATAACGTACCGTCATTAAAAAATCTGGATTTAATCGAAGATATGACGCCTCTTCTCAAGAAACACAATGTCGACTTAGGCCGCTTCGATCCGGCGTATCTGGATGCATTACGTGTGATGTCTGATAAAGGAGAATTGTATGCGCTTCCGTATTTCGCACAAACTTACGCTTTGTTCTACAACAAAGATTTGTTTGACAAGTTCGGCGTCCCCTACCCCAAGGACGGAATGACATGGGAAGAAGCGACGGAGCTCGGCAGAATCATGACACGGATGGACAACGGCCAGCAATACCAAGGACTGAATATCGAGAAAATTACCCGCATCTCATTTCCATGGTCACCTACTCTAATCGAGAAGGACAAAGCCACTCAAAAAGACAGAGCCAATGTGAATAACGATACCTGGAAGGAAATATTCAATTTAGGCTACCGTATTCAGACGATTCCGGGTAACTTCCCTAACAAAGATTTTTACAAAGGCGAAGTAGCCATGTTCGCTATGGTTGGCGATGCCTTCCAAAATATTAAGAAATCGGTCGAAGGGCAGATATTTCGGGTGGGGGTAGCGCAATATCCAAGCTACAAGGAGCTGCCCGACAAGTATGGCATGGTCGATGAGCACGTCGTGCTTGTGCCGAAGACAAGCCGAAACAAGGATGCGGCTATGAAGGTAATCGAAGTGATGATCTCCGACGAAGTACAGATGAAGGCGGCGAAACATTATGCCCGCTTATCGCCGCTTAAGGATCCGGAGCTGCAAAAACAATTCGGCGCAGAGTATCTGAAGGATGTCAATGTACAATCGATCTTTAAAAGCCGCCCCGCTCCCGGCATTGCCTTCCAC
Source organism: Paenibacillus sp. H1-7 (assembly GCF_022354825.1). GTDB lineage: Bacteria > Bacillota > Bacilli > Paenibacillales > NBRC-103111 > Paenibacillus_S. The sequence continues at coordinate 5,207,451 of NZ_CP031168.1, read as the reverse complement.
CGATATTACGCGGATGCCCGCAAGCTTCTGGATGCCGAATATGCCGAGGTATTGTCCGGACAAAAAGATGTCAACACCGCATTGAGGGTGCTCGATGAGAAAATCAACAAAATGCTTGATGAAAAAATGGCTCAGTAGCAATACCCTAGGGACGTTAATCGCAGCCTTACCAAGCGCATTACAAGACGAACTGAGAAGGCGGTACCTTGTAATATTTCTTAAACGACTTTGAAAAGCTGAAGGGATCAGGGTAACCGAGCATGCCCGCGATCTGCTGGATCGTGTATCGTTTACTGTACAGCAGCTCGCGGGCATGGTTCATTTTCAACTGGTAGATGTACAGACCCGGCGTAACGCCAAGAGCTTGTTTGAAATAGTTAATGAAATACTTCTCCGACATGCCTGCCAGCTCGGCCAGCTCACCAATGCGCAGCGGTTGATGCAGACGCTCATGGATAAAATCGAATACAGGCTGAAGCGTCTCCAGATTCGCACTCCGCTTGCGGCGGGGCGCATGACTCGTAAAGCCCCCTCGATATTCTCCATGCCCGTAGCATTCTATGATCTTGGCAATGAGGATCGTGAGGCAGCCCTTCAATCGGATTCCGGACATGGGAGCTTCCCGTTTGTATTGCTCATAAGTTTCCAGGAACAAGCGGATTTCCTCTTGGACTAGCGAGCTCCCAATAACTCCCGCCAGCTCAAAATGCTCTAGAATTCGATGATGATTCCCGAGCCCGAAATCAAAGTGAGTATAAGTGAACCTGCAGCTGGCGTCCAAGTTTCTTGCCGTATAAGCCACCTTGGGACTGAACAGAACCAGATCTCCTCCCGAAGCCAAGTGGACCTGATCGTGAATAACGATTTCAATCTTCCCTTCGTGGAGGTACCATAGGTCGTAATCCACATGCTGCTTGTTCTCTACCCATCCTAGGGGGTGAATGACTTCCCGGCTGGCGAAAATGTGGAGCATGACATGCTCTGCCAGCTCATTGAAAATATTCAAGCTGCTCATGGCAATACCCTCCCCGTACTTTAATACATAGTAATGATAAATCCATTATATCATAAGGAACTAGCAGGATATGAAAACCTTACTAAATGACATGATGTTAGTACCGAGAGGCATTCCGCAATCATGCCATTCTCCTATAATAAAAATATGAATGGAGGAGATAAACATGAGTAGTCACAAACCGAAGGTAGTCGTGCTGGGAGCGGGCAGCTTGTTTTTTGGCAGACAAGCTATTTGGCAGATGGTTCATTCCGAGCATTTAAACAAAGGCACTCTGGCGTTGGTTGATACCAATGAAGAGCGATTGAACAAGCTGGTGAGGCTCGCAAGAATGGTGGCTGAAGCCAATAAAGTAGAGCTCAAGATTGAAGGCTCGGTAGACCGGAAGCAGGTGCTGAAGGACGCGGACTTCGTAGTGCTCAGCTTTGCGGAGGATACCGTAAAATACAGAGGGATCGACTGCGCGATCTCCGAGAAATATGGAATTAGAATGTGCTCAGGAGACACCATTGGTCCCGGAGGGATATTCCGTGCGATGAGGGAGCTGCCCGTGATTATGGATTGCGCCAAGGATATCGAGGCCATTTGCCCTGATGCATGGGTCATTAACTATATCAATCCGTCCGCTGTACATGGAATCGCCTTGAAGCGATATGCTCCTAATCTCAAAAGCTTCGCCTTGTGCGATTCGCACCATATGCCGCATAAGAAGATCATCTATGCGCAGCGTGCAGGGATTATCAGCCATAAAAGCGAGTATACCGAAGAGATGGACCGCAAGTTCGATGCGCGTATTGCCGGAGTGAACCATTTCACTTGGCTGTTAAAGGCAGAGTATGAAGGCAAGGACGTGCTTGCCGATATTGCCGAGTCGATGAAGCGATCGGCGGAGAAGGAGACGGTAGGGGGCGACACCGGAGCCAAGGCTCTGTATAACGATGCGATCAGCTACCAGCTGTACGACATTTTCGGCTATGTCCCGACTTGTACCGCCCATACGAAAGAGTATCTCCCTTATTGGCAAGGATTGGGGAAACTCAAGGATGCCATCCCGCCTCTTTCGATCTGGGAAACGGAAGACAGGTATAAGCGCCATGCGGATATGTGGAAGCAGGTGGATAGTTTCCTTAGCGGGGAGACGCCAATCGAGCAATATATGACTTCCTTCGGTCCGGACCATGCTACAGATATTATTGAGAACATGGTAGCGGGATTAGGAAAGCCGTTCTTCATCAATACGTTCAACCAGGGTGCGGTAACCAATATGAACGACGATGCGTTCCTGGAGCTGTTGTGTGAGGTCACGATGGACGGTGTGAAACCGTTCCCCGTTGGCGCTATGCCTCGAGGTATCCGGGGGATGCAGGAGCTTGTGCTCGATACCCATGAATTGACGGCTGAAGCCGTAATCGAAGGAAGCCGCGAGAAGCTTAGAAGAGCCATGCTGACGGATCCGTTGGTCAACTCGATTGCCGATGCCGATCAAATCATCACTGAACTGCTAGAGCTGGAGAAGGATGTCATTCCCGATCATTGGTATGCTAAAAGTTTGGCCTAAGCTGTATAGCAAAGTCGTCCTGCACTTTCGGGGGCGGCTTTTTTGTTATTTTGGACAAAACCTTCGTCGTTTATGGGATGAACGAGGCTGTCTCTAAGCCCGGAATGAGCTTAGTTTCGAAAATGAGGATCGATTTCACAAATCGATGATATCCGGTTAGTTAAATTCAAGGCGATTTTTAGCTTTTGACGATATCTTTCTACCGCCGCTTCCTATATAACAAAAAGGGATGAGCCTGGATTTGGCTTATTTGAAAACGCTTCATTAAGGTTGCTTGAAATTTAAGGATGCATAGGGAGTTGAATGCAGAGGTGAGAAGGGGTTTGAAATCAATCAGGAAGAAGAAGCAGTGGTCTCAAACGATTCGTATCGGACTCGTGTTTGCCTTACTGCTGAGCGGAGTGCCCGCAGCGCCTCCTCCTGCCCAAGCAGCGGACGGAACGCCGGGGGGCGTCGATGCCTCCGGTTTGCGGCTATGGCTGAAAGCCGACCCGTCCAGCGTTACCGTGACGGATCAAGCCGTTACGCAGTGGAGGGACAGCAGCCCGAACGGGAATCATTTTAGTAACGACGGGACGGTAGCCGCCATAGCGTCGCGTCCAAAGCCAAGCTTCGTGCCTGTGAACGAAGCGTTGAATTTCCAGCCCACGGTGAAGTTCGTGCGCAGCGGGGGGAGCATTTTGCAGGATGCGGACGGCCTGCTGGCGGATGGAGAAGCCGTGAACGGCGCCAGCCTGTTCACGATTACCGGTGGCGCGCCTTCGATGGCGAACTCCTCCATATTTAATCAGCCCTTGGTGTCCGGCAGCATGGGAGCGCACATCCCTCATACGTCCGGCGCGGCAGCCGGGAAAGGAAATGTACTGTGGGATGTCGGAACGACGGCGACTCGCCTAACTGCGTCCAATGTCGTAACGCCTATCGATTATAACGTTTGGGGGATGCATTTCGATGCAAATCCTGCAGCCACCGTCGGTTCTAACGTTTATCAGTCCATTTCGCGTGACGGTAAAGTGGAAGCCCAAACTACCCAAGCGCGTTCTCCGCTGATCGGCAAGGCGGGAGCTGCCGCTTCGTTAGGCTCCGCAGCAGGGGGAGGTTCAGGGTATGACGGGAGCATGGGCGAGATGATCTTGTTTACGAATCCGCTGACCTCTATCCAAAAGCGCCAGGTGGAGACGTATCTTGCCGTTAAGTACGGCATAACGCTCAAGGAAGGCGACTATGTATCCGCCGGCCCAGCCCCGCAGGTCGTATGGAACGCATCGGCTCAGAGCGTATACAGCCACAATATTGCGGGCATCGCTCTAGACAGGGCCGGAGCGCTCGACCAGCCGCAAAGCCGAAGCAGCCAGGGAGTAGCAGCGGAGCAAATCATTGTAACCGCCAAGCAAGCTTTGACGGACCGGCAATACTTGCTGTGGGGAGATAATGGCAGCACAGAGCCGGCTATCCCGTTCGGATCCGGCTACAAGCGTCTCGCACGCACTTGGAAGGTGCAGAATACGGGAAACACCGGTCCTGTACAAGCTGCCATCCCTGCGAGCGTCATTCCGCTTGGCGGCGTGCTGTTAACCAGCTCCGACAGCAGCTTCAGCCATGCGGCAGCGACGGCTTTGACCCCGGCAATGATCCGTGGCGGACAATACTTTGCCGCCGATATCTCGCTTGCCGACGGTACTTATTTCACCTTCGCGGAGAAGGTGCCTGACGTTCAGCTGAACGCGCTGGAAATCGTAAGCGGCGGGCACAATACGCTGGACGGCTTTCAGCCCGGCCGGACAAGCGGGTATACGGCCGTCGTTCCTAATGAAGCGGAACAGGTAAAAGTACTTGCACCGGCGTCCGTCGGGATCACCGTTGCGATGACGATAAGCAATTATTTGCAGGCAGACGTACCGATTACGGACCCGGATCACGTAGCGCTCGTTCCGGGAGTGAACAAGCTGCGGGTCGAGCTGTCGAACGGAAGCTCCAGCAACGCTTACAGTGTAGACATCATTCGCCGGCTGGCGGTCGGTTCGGACGGCAAGATCGGGCTTAACGCAGGCTCCGTTAGTGCCAGCTCGTATCAGCCCAATACCAGCTACGTGCCTGCCAAAGTAGTGGACGGCAATTGGGAGGATCCCGAAAGCCGCTGGTCCGCTTCAGGGCAAGGACAATGGCTGCAGTTCGATCTGGGGCAGCCGCAGTCGGTGACGTACTTGCAGATCGCATTCTTGAATGCGCGAGAGCGGCTATCTACCTTTGAAATCGTGGAATCGAACGATCCTGATTTTGCAACAAGCACCGTGCTTCTTGCCAAAAGAAAAAGCAGGTCGCTGCTTCCGACCGACAGCATCCTGCAGCCATACGTGCTTGATAAGCCGGCTTCTGCACGATATGTGCGGCTAATCGGGTATGGGAACAGCGCGTCAGGCAGCTCGGGGAATTGGAACAGTCTGACGGAAATCGCCCTGTACACGGGGACGCCGCCAGTGATAGTAGAGCCGGAGGAGCCGACAGGACCTCCTCAAGCGGGGGATACTCCGGAAGGGCCGGAGCCGGTGCTCGAGATCATTGAAGTTAGCAGCGCAGCAGAGCTGCAAACGGCGTTGGACCAGGCGCGCCCGGGAATCGAAATCCGCTTGAACAACGGCTCCTATGAGCAGAACGGCCCGTTCGTCATTAAGGATAAACAGGGAACGGCCGCTCTCCCGATCCGGATCAAGGCGAAGGAACAAGGCAAAGCCGTAATCAAAGGCAACAGCTATCTGCATATTGAAAATGCCAAGCATGTGGAAGTTTCCGGGCTCGTTTTCAACAGCGGCATCGGTACGCCGGGACTGGATTACCGTGGCGTCGATCCTGCCCTCGCGGCGGTGCTGAAGGCGGAGGATTCGTCATCCGCGACGGTGCCCAAACGACAATTCCCGAACGAACAGGTCCATCCCGGAGTGGAATTGAACAATTCCAGCAATATTTCCATATTGAAAAACCGGTTCGCGCTAGACGAGACAGGCCAGCCTTACCGCTTTAACGCCCCGGACGGAACAGGTCAAGTGTGGTGTCTGACGAATATCGAAGGCAGCTGCCGAATCGGCGGCGGAGACCATTATATAGCCGACAGGCCGGTGTACAGCGGCGATACTCCTCATACGAACCCGTCGCTTGTTACGGACAACGGTACTCACCGACACTTCATACGGGTGGAAGGCGAGAGCAGCCATAACCGGATCGCTTATAACGACATCGGTCCCAAGAAGGGCTTCGGCGCTACGATAACCTACAACGGCAAAGAAGGCGGAACGGTCTCCCAGTACGATACGATTGAGTACAACTACTTCCATGACATCGGTCCAAGAGTTACGAACGGTCTGGAAGTGATCCGCCTCGGGCTGTCCGGGTTATCACTTGCTTCCGGTTATGTAACCATTCAGCATAATTTGTTCGAAGGGCTTAACGCCGAGGATGAGATCATTTCGGTCAAAAGCAGCGATAATATCGTGCGCTACAATACGATACGGAATTCTTACGGTGGCATCGTAGCCCGGCACGGACACCGCAACAGCTTTTACGGCAATTTTATCATCGGGGACGGGAAAACGCCTGGACTCAGTGGCTTCCGAATTTACGGCAGCGATCATAAAATCTATAACAATTATATGGAAGGGCTTACCACCAACGTCATCCGGCTAGACGGAGGGACCCATGACGCCGGACCGGACGGGGGCGTCAATCCGACGGTGCGCTGGATGGAAGGGGCTTCCGAGCAGACGGCCGTATTGAATACGCTGCCGCCGGATAAGCAGACGGAGGTGCTCCGCGGCCATTGGAGACAGTACAACGTCGAAATTTTCAATAACACGATAGTGAATGTGGGGAACAACACGTCTTCCTTCAGCTTTGGCGGCAGAGTATACCAGCCCGTAGGAACCAAAGTGTATAACAACGTCGTATTCAGCAACGCCGGCACCGTATTTAACGAAACATCGGCGGCACAGAATGTGCCGGAGAACGAGCGTCAGATCTATGTCGGCAACATGGTGGAAGGAATCGCCAACCCGACGAATATTACGAATTCGGCGAGAATACCTTCCGGCGCGATTGACAAAAAGCCGCTGCAGCTTGTTCGCAGCACGGACGGGCTCATCCGCTTGTCGGCGAATAGCCCGGCTATCGACGCTTCGAAGGCGCCGTTCTTGCCGCGGGAGGATATGGACGGGCAAACCCGCTACAGCATGCCGGATGCGGGTGCGGACGAATATAACCGGATGGATGCTCCGTCGAGCAGGCCGTTGACGGCTGCGGACGTGGGACCGAATGCCGGACTATCCGTCGAGGACGAGGCGCCAAAGTTAACCGCGCTCTCGATTCAGCCGAACGGGGAGTCCATCCCGGGGTTTCATCCCGATGTAACCTATTACGGCGTTACCGTCCCGAGCGATGTATCCAGCGTGAGAGTTGCACCTGATGCGGCTGGCGGCAATGCTGTGATTGCGGTGAGTACAAACGGCATGAACCGTCATATTGTTGCCGACGGACAATGGAGCGAGCCAATCGTCCTGGCGCAAGACGTCAGCATCGTTACGGTTGAAGTGTCGCTTCCATCGGGGAAATCGCGAACGTATACGATAGCCGTGAAGCGGGAGACCACACCTGCTCCAGGTACGGACATGCCGCTGGACCGCATTGCTTTTGCTCAAGACAAATACAGTATGAAAATCAATACCACCATGCAGACGGTGGTACAGGCAGTATATCAGGGCAGCGTGAAGCCGCTTCAGGGAGTGAAGCTTTTCACGGCTTACCCTGAAATCGCAACGGTAGACGAGAATGGCATACTGACGGGAAGGGGAAAAGGGACTACCGTCGTTGCCGCCGTGTATCAGAACTACTATGCAACGGCTTCGGTCGTAGTAAACGATGATACGCCGGAAGCCGCCGCAGGGCTGCTCGCACTTGGCTTGGACTCCGGTACGGAGCTGAAGCCGGGCTTTGATACCCGGAAGACGATGTATCATCTGACTGTGCCTGCGGAACAGAACCGCTTGACGCTGGTTCCGACGGCCTTGGCATCCGGATCCGTTATTACTGTGAACGTCGACGATTCCAGGCAGTATACGGCTGTCAGCGGCATGCCGGTCGTACTGGAGCTTGCACAAGACAGCCGCGTGATTGTGATCGAGGTGTCGCTGCCCTCCGGCAGCAATAAAGTGTATACGCTCATCGTGAAGCGGAAACAAGGCTCGACGAACCCGCCTGGCGGAGGAGACTCGGGCGGCAGCGGCGACAGTGACGACAGCGACGACGATAGCGATAGCGGCGGAAGCTCATCCAAGCCGGCTTCGCAATCTCCGAGCACGGGAGGGCCAGCCCCTGAAACGCCGCGCACGCCAATACCGGCTCCGTCCGGACCGGACTCATCCAACCCGGTACCGCCGCTTCCATCGGGTCAGCCTCCTGCTTTTACGGATACAGGGAAGCATTGGGCGGCGGATACGATCGCCCAAGCCGCCCGGCTCGGTATCGTCAACGGCTTCCAGGACGGAAGCTTCCGTCCTGATGATCCGATGACCAGACTGCAGTTTGCGGCTATGCTCGTACGCTCGCTGAAGCTCAAAGCCACAACGGCGGCAGTTACGTTCGCAGACCAGTCGGATATCCCCGGCTGGGCTGCAGGCGAGATCGCAGCAGCCGTCCAAGCCGGTATTTTGCAAGGCTACGAAGATCAAACGCTGCGCCCTAATCAAGTGATAAATCGCGCGGAAATGATCACGATGCTGCTGCGGGCACAACAGCCTGATAAGGAGAGCGGTGCGGTTCAAGCACTGACCTTCGTCGATATGGAAGACATCCCGCAATGGGCTCAATCCGCCGTATCCCAAGCGGCTGCCGCCGGTATTGTCCAAGGGAAAGAGGACAACCGGTTTGCCCCGAACGATACAGCGACCCGAGCGGAGTCGGTGACCGTACTGCTGCGGATGCTGGAACGCTCGCAGCATTAATACGAACAGAGCTGGCTGCTGTCTGAACAACAGCCGGCTCTGTTTAAGCTTTACCGCCTGCCCGCCGATGCGGCAGGCGGTCTTTTGCGACTAAGATGAACCGGATGAAGGACACTGTTCATCGTCCGGCTTTTGTGTATAATTGGAGAAAGGGTTTTCAAATTCAATGTTCGGAGGCAGCAGAATGGCTTTACGAAAAATCCGTATCAAATCACGCAGCGTTGTTGTCAACTGGCTTGTCTCCTATCTATCCGTACTGCTTGTCCCGATCATGATTAGCGGCATCATCTACACGGCAACCTGGCACGTTGTGGAATCCGAGGTAAACCGGGCTAATGAATCGCTCCTTCAGCAGATGGAGCAGGCGATAGACAGCAATCTTAGCGGAATTGAACGTTTAAGTGTGGAAATGGCGCTTAGCAAGCGGCTTGCGGGATTCATTCCCACGACCAAGCCGTTGACGGACAACGATTATTATGAAGTTGTCAGCATCGCCGCCGATTTACGGCTGTACAAGATGGCTAACGATTACATAGAACAGGTGTACGTATATTACAAAAACAGCGATACCGTCATATCGACTCGCGATCATATCGACAGCCGGGCCTTATACAATACGATCCGTGAACGCGATGACATGAGCTATGAGGAATGGAAGTCTTTTTTCGACAGAAGGTACATACAAGAGTATGCCCCCATAACGTTGAGGGATGACGGACAGGCTATCAAAGCCGTTATGTACGCCAAATCCGTGCTGCTGGACAATCCGGAACAGCCGGGAGCGGTGATTCTGTTTATCATTAAGGACTCCAAGCTGCTGGAAAACAGCAGTCCCGCAAACCGTTCTTCTGTAGCGGTACTGGACAAACAAGACCGGCTGATCGCTTCGGGCGGGCTTGAGCACAAGCCGGGCTTTCTTGCCAACGACCGGTTGCCCGGCAATAACGGGCTTATCTACGGGGAAAGCGAAGGGCAGGAGGTGGCGGTGTCGTATACTACATCCGAAAATACGGGATGGAAATACGTATCGATGATGCCCGCCGAGCTATTCGATGAGAAGATGCAATATGTCAAAAAACTGATCTATCTTAGCCTGGGTCTGAGTTTATTGATCGGGGGCGTCGTTACGGTATGGTTTATGAAAAGAAACTACAACCCTATCAGCTCGCTCATTCGCAATCTATCCTCGAGATCCGGCATCTCGTTCGAGGAGGGCTCTAATGAATACGGGTACTTGCAGACAGCACTGAACGATACCTTTGCTGAAAAAGAGAAAATCGGACAACGGCTCGAGCAGCATCGCGATGCGATCCGTTCTCATTTTTTGCAAGGACTGCTGAAAGGACGCCCGGATACCGATGTACCGGTTCACGAATCGCTCGCAGCCCACAATATCCGGCTCTCCACTCCGCATTTCGCCGTCCTGTTGTTCCATGTCGAACATTACGGCAAATTCGAGGTTAACGGCTTCGTCGATCCGCAGAAGGTGAAGCTGGTCCAATTCATCCTCATGAACGTCGCGGAAGAGATCGCGGGAAGCCGTTATCAGGCGCTTACGACGGAGCTTGACGACATGCAGGTTTGCATCATCCATTTCTTGGACGACAAGCCTGAGGAGGAAGCATTAGGCCGAATCGCAGAGCAGGTCAAAGCCTTTGTGCTGGATCATTTCCATGTCCATCTGACCGTTGCCGTCAGCTCCATTCATCAGGAGGTAGAAGGAATCTCTCGCGCTTACCAGGAATCTCTGGCTGCTCTGGAATACCGGCTCGTGATGGGCAGCGGGGAGGTCATCCGTTATCGGGAATTGCCTTCGGCCGGATCAGGCCGGGCATCGACAGGTTATTATTATCCGCTGCATATAGAGCAGCAGCTGATCAATTTTGTAAAGACAGGCGATTATGAGAAATCGAAAGCACTAGTTGATGAGATTATAGAAATTAACGTGTCCGGCGCTTCGCCGTCCGTGCCTCTCGCCAAATGCCTAATGTTCGATCTCATCAGTACGATGCTCAAAACGATGGATGAAATCGGCGCCGCCGGCAAGCGGGAATTTATGGATCATGTCAATCCGGTGGAACGGCTGACCGCATGTGAAACGATCAAGGAAATGAGAACGCAGATCGGCGAAGTGCTGAATGAGGCGTGCCAATCGATCGAGGAAGATCGCAAGCAGGACCAAAATCAGCTCAGCCAGCAGGTCATCGCCTATGTCCAGGACAATTACAGCTCGGAGAATTTGAATATTACGATGATCGGGGAAGTGTTCAAGCTGACGCCGTCTTACTTGTCCAAGCAATTTAAAGCCCAAACGGGTGAAGCGCTGCTGGAGTTTATTAACAAGACGCGTCTCGAGGAGGCCAAGAGGCTGTTATCGGAATCATCCTACGCTATCGGAGAAATTGCAAGAAAGGTAGGCTACACGGATATCAATACGTTCAACCGCATTTTTAAAAAGTACGAGGGAATTACCCCAGGCAAGTATAAGGGTCTGATGTAGTAATCATTTGTTAATGCTCAGCTGATGCAGAAGAAAATTCCACTATGTGGAGTTATAGTGTTGCCTCCGAAGCCGCTTTGTGCGGCTTTTCCCGATTTTACAGGTCCGGTACGGCTTTTGCCCTACATGGATTCTCGATTTTACAGACGGTTTTCGTATTTTGATGATGTTCAACAGGCCTGTTCCATTCGATAATAACGCTAGGGCTCACAACGATGAACCACATATTGATGAGGGGGATTGACATGAATAAGCATTCCAAGAAAAAGTCGATAGGTGTCGCCGTTTCTATCGTATTGGCGTCCACCAGTATGCTCGCAGCCTGCTCGGACACCAAACAAGGAGGCACGGACGCAGCCAAGCCTCCGGCAGCGCCGGCAGCGGATGCAGGCAAGTATCCGGTCACAACAGGAGAGACCATAACATCCTGGGAGCAAATCAACGGCAATTTGACCACGTTCGTTCCTAACCTGGCCGATTCGCCGTTCGGCAAGCAGCTGGAGAAGGATACCGGCATTAAGGTCAAATATTCCCATCCGGCGGATGGCCAGTCGAAGGAACAATTTAACCTTCTCATTGCGTCCAACAATTTACCGGATGTAATTGAGTACGACTGGAACAACGCCTATCCGGGCGGACCGGAAAAAGCGATAGGAGACAAGGTGATTCTCCCGTTAAACGAACTAATCGACAAGCATGCTCCGAACTTGAAGAAAATGCTGCAGCAGGATAAAGAGCTGGATAAAATGCTGAAGACCGACAGCGGGAAATATTATGTCTTCCCTATGATTCGTCCTGATAACGGGCTCGTATTCCGCGGACCGATGATCCGTAAGGACTGGCTGGACGAGTTGAATTTGCAAGTCCCGACCACTATCGACGAATGGTATACGGTGTTGAAAGCGTTTAAGGAAAAGAAAGGTGCTACCGCTCCGTTTACCGCCCAGTACAGTAACGAATTCAATGTGCAGGATGCCTTCATTGGCGCATTCCGAACGGCGAACCGTTATTACATCGACGATCAAGGCAAAGTGAAGTACGGGCCAATCGATCCGCAATTTAAAGATGCTTTACAGCTGCTGCGCAAATGGTACTCGGAAGGGCTGATCGACAAGGATTTCGCGCTCAATACCGATTCGAAGGCGCTGGATAACAAAATATTGGGCAACGCTTCGGGCGCAACCGTAGGCTTGTTGAGCGGCGGTATGGGTCGCTGGATGGAGACAGGGAAGAAGCAGGACCCGAAATTCCAATTGGTAGCGGCACCCTATCCGACCTTGAAGAAAGGCGAGCGGGCTTTTATAGGCCAGCGCGATTTCAAGTACAACCCTGCCGCCAGCAAAGCGGTGACCGATGCCGCCAAAAATCCTGAATTGGCCGTAAAATGGCTCGATTACGCCTACAGCGAGAAAGGAAGCCTGCTGTTCAACTTCGGGATCGAAGGGGAAAGCTATACGATGAAGAACGGCGTTCCGACATTTACCGACAAAATTACTAAGGATCCGAAATACAACTTGCAGCAAATGGTCTCCCAATATACGAAGCCGAACGGTCCGTTCCCGGGCGATTCCCGCAAAAGCTTCAATACGTTCAAGGAGCAGGATGAGGCAGTCGGCATCTGGAGTGAAACGGACGCGGCCAAGCATGTGATGCCGCTGTTTATTACTCCGACGGTGGAAGAAAGCAAGGAAGTGGCCAAAATCAGCACCGCTATTGCCAGCTACAAAGAAGAAATGTTCGTGAAATTCGTCATGGGCAAGGAGCCGATCGAGAAATTCGATGAGTACGTGAAACGGATTAAAGAAATGGGCAGTGATAAAGTTACCAAAATTTACCAGGATGCATACGATCGTTACAACAAACGGTAAAACAATGGATGCTTGTATGGGACGTGTCCGCCAATGGCTGGCACGTTCTCCATAAAAAGCAGCGGAAGAATGGAGTGGACAAGAATGACCGCCGTCAATCAGGAAACGACACCGGCCTTTATAGAGAAAAAGCGGATGAAAGCGGGCCTGCTGCTGGATATCCGGAAGAATAAGCTGCTGTACGTCATGCTGCTTCCGGTATTGCTGTATTACGTTGTATTTCATTATGCGCCTATGTATGGGGCGATGATTGCCTTCAAGGATTTTTCTCCCCGGCTCGGAATTTGGGGGAGCGATTGGGTAGGCTTTGCCCATTTTAAAGACTTTTTTACCGGACCGTACTTTTGGCGGACGATAAAGAACACAGTGCTCATCAGCTTGTATGAATTGATCTTCGGCTTCCCGGCTCCGATCATTCTTGCTTTACTGCTAAATGAAATAAAAAATTCCATATTCAAGCGTACGGTTCAAACCGTAACCTATATGCCGCATTTCATCTCGCTTGTCGTCATCTGCGGGATTGTCAAGGATTTTACATCCAGTGAAGGGCTTATCAACGACGTGATTGCCTGGTTCGGCGGCGAGCGCTCTACCTTCCTTTTGGAGCCGGAGCTATTCCGTTCCGTATATGTGTCGTCTGGGATATGGCAGCACATCGGATGGGGAACCATCATCTACCTGGCGGCCTTGACCGGTATCGATCCGGAGCAGTATGAGGCGGCGCGGATGGACGGGGCAGGACGTTGGAAGCAGATGCTTCATGTTACGATTCCCGGCATCATGCCGACCATCGTCATTCTGCTTATTCTTGAAATGGGACGGATGATGAATGTAGGTTTTGAGAAAATCATTTTGCTGTATAACCCAAGCACTTATGAAACTGCTGACGTCGTTTCTTCTTACGTGTACCGCGTGGGCCTGCAGGATTTCAATTACAGCTTCAGCTCGGCGGTTGGCTTGTTCAATTCCGCCGTCAATTTCACGCTGCTCGTCTTCTCCAACTGGCTTAGCCGGAGATTGAACGACACGAGCTTGTGGTAAGGAGGAGATGCAGATGAACCGGCCGACATTTCCGGAACGCTGCTTTGATATGGTCAACGGGTTGTTTTTGACCGCATTGATGCTATTAACCATTTATCCGATCATCTATGTAGCCTTTGCCTCCGTGAGCGATGCCGGACAACTGATGGCGTTCAACGGCATTTTGTGGAAGCCTCTCGGCTTGTCGTTCGATGCTTATTCGAGCGTGTTTGCGAACCCGAACATTTTAAAAGGATATTTCAATACGTTTTTTGTCGTCGTTGTCGGGCTAATGTTCAACATCCTGCTGACGTCGCTCGGCGCCTATTCGCTGTCCCGCAAAAGCTTGGGCTACCGAAAGCCCATCATGCTGTTCATCGTGTTCACCATGTTCTTCAGCGGAGGGCTGATCCCGTTCTATTTGACTGTAAAAGGCGTCGGATTGGCCAACACGCTGTGGGCGCTCATTATTCCGCAGGCGATTAATACGTTTAACCTTATCCTTATGAAAACGGCATTCGAATCCATCCCGGACGCGCTGGAGGAATCGGCCAAGATGGACGGGGCGAACGATTTCGTCATTCTGTTCCGGATAATTCTTCCGTTGTCGATGCCCGTTATAGCGGTTATGCTGCTCTATTACGGCGTAAGCCATTGGAATTCCTGGTTCCACGCCCTGATCTTCCTGCAGGATCGCTCTATGTATCCGCTTCAGCTAATTTTACGTGAAATCCTGCTGCAAGGGGAGGCGAGCGCGATGGCTGTCGGAGCTTCCGATTCGGATGTGGCCATGCTGTCCGTTACGTTGAAGTATGCGACGATTATCGTAGCGACGGTGCCGATTTTGCTGGTGTACCCATTCCTGCAAAAATACTTCGTCAAAGGCGCCTTGATCGGTGCAATCAAGGGTTAGTCAACAGAAAAAGGCCATTCCTTCTAATCAAACATGGACGGAATGGCTTGTTTTTCTATTTTTGAAGACCGTTTCGTGATTTTGATGATTTCAATTCTGTCGCAGATGGGCTATAAATAAATCGGAGTGCGCACTCTATTTTATGAAAACGCTTTAAAACAAGGTGTTATGCAGAAAAGGGTAAATTGGCTCGACAGCAATTTCATTTCTGTAAAGGATGTGCGGCGTTCATGAAAAAAACAAGCTTTTTGTTGATGGTATGCTTTGCAATGCTCGTAGCTCTGATACCGGTTAAGGGCTTGGCGGCCGATACCAAATTGACGGTACTTCCGTCCGGGGTAACGGCAAGCACCGATGACGGCAATGTGCCGGCGAACACTGTTGATGGAGATTTGGCTACACGCTGGTCGGCTAGCGGCGACGGACAGTGGATCAAGCTTGATCTGGGGAGCTATCATTCCTTAGGCTATATTAAGGTGGCCTTCCAGAATGGAGTGGCGAGAACGTTCCGTTTCGATATTCAGACTTCAACGGACAACGTTAATTTTACAACGGTACAAAGTAATGTAGTAAGCAGCTTGAACAACAGCCTGCAGACGTTCGATTTCCCCGACGTCAACGCAGTGCGTTACATTCGTCTCGTCGGACACGGCAATTCAGCTACTGCCTGGAACAGCTATACGGAAATTGAACTGTACGGCAGCAGCCCGAGCGGCGTCATTCCTGTCGCAACGTCGGATCAGCTTCAGTCCGTGCTGAGCAGCGATATCGCAGCTGGCACCAATATCGTACTTGCCAATGGCACGTACTCACAAAGCAATGCTTTCGAAATCAACGGCAAGCAGGGAACCTCCGGCAGCCCTATTACTATTAAAGCGGCGAATCGGGGCCAAGCGATCATCTCCGGAGGCGCTGCCTTAAATGTCAATAATGGTGCGTATATTACCATTGAAGGGCTGAAGTTTACGAATACCGGTAAAACTGCGGTTTTATTAAACGGCTCTAATAATGTCCGGGTAACGAGAAATCAATTTGCACTCGGGGCTACCGGGACCGAGCTCTTCTGGCTTCAGGTCAGCGGGGTCAACAGCCACCATAACACGATCGACCGCAATGACTTCGGCAACAAGACTGACACCGGCCCGTTAATCGCCTACCAAGGGGATGGGAACGGAAATATTTCGCAGCACGATGTCATCGAGTACAACTATTTCCACGATGTGGGGCCTTGGGTAGCGAACGGCAAAGAGACGATACGTCTAGGGTTGTCCGGCGTTTCCTTGTCCGACGGATTTAATACGATTCAGTACAACCTGTTCGAAAATACCGATGGCGAGCCGGAGATCGTCTCCGTCAAGAGCAGCAATAACACGGTAAGGTACAATACGTTCAAAACGTCCAAGGGAGCGCTGACCTCGAGACATGGCCACTCTAACAGCTTCTATGGAAACTTCTTCCTGGGCGATGGCGTAGAATCGGCTCAGGACGGTATCCGCATTTATGGTAATGACCATAAGATTTATAATAACTACATGGAGAAGCTGACCGGCAAGGCGATCCTGCTGGACAGCGGGGACTTTGACGGCGGAACGAGCGGATACCCGCCTAACCCTTCACCTAGCGATTTGACGGCTCAATGGAAAATTTATCGTGCGCAGGTGGTCAACAATACGATTGTGGACAGCGCAACGGGCATTATTGTAGGCTCGGGCAAAACGTATGCGCCTCAGGACAGCATAGTCGCTAACAATATCGTGCGAAATACGACGGGGACGTTATATAATGAAGCGGCTGCTACTAACACGTTGTTCGAAGGCAATATCGGGTTTGGCAGCACCGTGAACAACAAATCGCGGACAACCGCAGAAATTTGGAATACGAATCCGTTGTTTACGACGGTAGGAGGGCTGCAAAAGCTGTCGGCTACAAGTCCGGCGATCAATTATTCCAAAGGCACTTATTCCTTCGTAACTACGGACATGGACGGGGAATCTCGTTCCGTGAACGATACGGGAGCGGACGAACGCTCCAATGCGACGACTTTTACGAATCGTCCGCTCACCGCTGCTGATGTCGGATCGAATATACCATAAATGAAAAGAAGCAGCTAAAGCTTCAGGCATTTTCTGCATTTTCCGTAATTTACGCTGGCTAAATTATACCAGCGTAAATTACGGTTTTTTAATTTTATCGGAATAAGAACATTATAATAACCATTCATCAATCTAACGGCCATATGGGCAAATGAACCAATCGATACTCGCCTGCTTTTCGTATAATGATATGAACTAACCTACAATGAAAACGGAAGTGATAATGCTTGAGAATATCATCCAAGCGACACCTAGTCGGCAGCAAGCTCAAAAAAACCAAAGCACTACAAAAGAACAAACGGCTTGCTTCTCATATACCCCGTACTAAGCGCTTGAACAAGAAGACCTTGATCAAGATGCTAAGGCGCCATAAGATGGTCTATCTAAAACCCGTAAACGGATCCAAAGGCAGAGGCATTATGCGGGTGGAAAAAAAGAAGAGGAGATACAAGCTCAGGAAGGGCACTTCGTCCATTGTGTTCAAGAATGCTAAAGCCCTATATAAATCCGTTCGCAGAATGGCTCGGAAGCCTTATCTGGTCCAGCGAGGGATTCGGACTCTTTTATTTCAAGGCCGATCGTTTGATTTTCGCATCATGCTACAGAAGAATGAGAGTAGCAAATGGGAAGTTTCCGGAATAGTCGGTCGGGTAGCACCGCCAAAGAAGATTGTGACGAATCGCAGTCAGGGAGGAAAGTGCCTATCGGCAAAGAGATTGCTAATGGCAAATATGAACCGCTCCAAAGTCAAGCCATACTTGAATTCTTTATATCGTTTGAGCAGGAATATCGGGGAGCAGCTTCATTCCGTGTATCCGGGAGTTCTGAATCTCGGCATTGACATCGCAGTGAGCCGACAATTGAAACCATGGATTCTAGAGGTTAATACCAACCCGGCCGTTACTCCTTTCATCAATCTAGGTAACCGACAGATGCTCAAGAGGATAAGGCAGTTGATTCGCCTGAATTATGGCAGAAAGTAAAAAAAGAACCGGCTGATCCCTCCTTCAATAGGGATAGCCGGTTTCTTTATACAGATTTGCCGTAATATCGGCCAATCAACTTCTCTACAGTCACTTCTAGGGAATCAATATACGGCAGTTGCAAATCTTCTTTCGAAATCAGTATAGGCAGCTCTGAGCATGCGCCGATGATTGCTTCAGCCCCCATATCCCTAAGTTTATTGCAGCCCTCTAACAACTTCAATTTCAGCTCTTCATTCGTGTACCCAGCTTTAATTCCTTTCGGTCCATAAACGACGCTGTTAAAATACGTTTCCTGATGTGGATCGGAAAGGATAACCGTGCTCATTTTCCTTTTATTGAATTCTTTTTGCCAAAGACCTGATTTACAGGTACCTTCGGTGGCCAGAATCCCGATAGTTCTAGTATTCGGATACATAGAACATGTAAAGTCCGCCGTTTCTTTAATGATGTTAAATAATTGGGCGTGCTGCAGCGTTTCTCCAAGTTTATCGTAAAAATGATGCGCGGTTACGCAAGCAAGGACAATTACGGCAGCTCCACAACGTTCAAGTAATTTTACGGATCGTGCCAATTCGGGAAGCGGATCTTCGCCTTGATTTAATATGGCTTCTGTCCGATCGGGAATACGAGTATTATTATGAATTAGAATCTCTATATACTCTTGATCTTTTTTGACGGAGGATTTATTTATTAATTGTTGAAACATGGATGCCGTTGCATGTGAACCCATACCCCCAACAATGCCTAAAATCTCATTCATCCGTTACACTCGCTCTCGCTTTGGAGTTATTAACCCATTTATAATATACATATTAAATAATGAGTGGTTTCTCGACGGCATTTTTATGAGGGAAATTAGTCCATTTTTGCCTCGGATGCTCCTTACAAAGACATCGTAAGACAGTAAAGGATGACCTGAGTCCAACGGTTTGACTAATGATAAAATATAAGATATCATCAAATAATTAATTTAGTAGTTGACTAAATTAGTATAAGGAAGGAGATCCCATGAAAATACCTACTACCTTGAAACATAAACCTGTTATCGTCACGGAAAACTATGAGCAGGTAGACGGCAGGTTTTCCAATAATTCGGATGCGAAAGGGCTGTCGCTGGGGTTAGCCCAATGGAACGATAGAGGCAAGGTGGATATTTCCGCCAAAGTATGGAGATATACAGGGGAGAAATGGTCGAGACAGTCGGAGGAGCTGCCTCTGCATCGCGTTCTCGATTTGTCGATACTAATCTGCAGGACGATGGAGCATTTTCGTGAAGCCTATCGATACGACCATTTATATGATACGGAAAAGCCGGTTATCGACCGGATAGGATTGCAAGGGGACGCCATGACCGTTGCCGTTTGTACGGATAATGACAAAATCAATGAAGATATCAAGCTGTTCAGCCAGGCGTTAAGCGATGATGGAGAGATGATCGGCGAGCGGCTGCGGACGTTATCAAGAATTTTAAAGGAAATGGGATATTAGGCTATAAAATCGAAAAGAGACGGGGATAGTTCCTGTCTCTTTTTTCTTTTATACAGAAGCATGGTTTGACTATTCAAGAGATATGAGATATTATGATCGTAGTAAATTACTAATTTACTAAACTACTAATTATCAAGTTTTGAATCGATTACGCGATCTAATGGGATATTTCGGTCAATCGAATATTGTAAGGAGGAACACCATGAATACCAAGGAATATATACTGTCGCCTTCGAGGCAGTGGACGGATACAGAAAAAGACCAGATTTGGAAGAAGCCTGCCTCACATAAGGTTAGTGAAGAAGAACAACGCATAAGCAAGGAAGTAAAGAGAAACTGGAACCGCGGTGAGATGAAAATCGCCAACATTTTGCTGGAGGGTGACGCCGGATCCGGGAAAACCCAGCTTGCCAAAGCGTTGTCCGCCAATTTCGGGCTTCCGTATACGAAAGTGACTTGTTTTGCCGATATGGATAAATCGGATATTATCGGCGCTATTCTGCCGGTTATTTCCACCGAGAGATTAGAGAAGCTGGATTCAGCGGACCGAAGCGTTTTGCAAGCGTTGTATGAAAGCGACGGCTTTCAGAGCGCAAGGGAAGTCCTGATGGATGTGCTTGGGCTCACTCAGGAGGCTGCAGCTCTCAAGATGAAGCAGCTGCTGGAGAAGGCTGCGGAGCTTACTGAAGGTGATGCGGTGGAGTACCGGTTCTATCCGTCCGAAATCGTGAGAGCCTTTCAAAACGGTTATCTTCTGGAAATCCAGGAGCCTAACGTGATTCGCGATGCCGCGGTGTTAATGGCGCTGAACTCGGCCATGGAGCTGGACGGCAGCATCAACCTTCCTACAGAAATCATCCGCAGACATCCGGACTTCATAGCCGTCATTACGACTAACCGGAGCTATGCAGGGGCAAGGCCGCTGAACGAAGCGCTGCGTGACAGGGTTCAGCATTCGGAGAAGATGGACCTTCCTGCCAAAGAGGTCAGGATCGAACGGGCAATGGCGAAGACCGGCTGCACAAACGAGCTGGTTTTGAACCTTTTTGCAGAAGCTATTATCATTCTGGACAAAACAGCTCGGGCTCATGCAATCAAAGGCGTGGCGGGCATGCGTTCCTACTTCTATTGGGTGGATGCGTTCGAAGGAGGTGCTCCAGCTGCAGAAGCTCTATATTACAAGGTCATCTACAAGATTACGACCGATTCAGAGGAAGTCCAGATCCTCGAAGGTGCGCTGAAAGCTCATGGTTTGTTGGATAAGATCGATGAGATGGAGGCCGGGGTAAAAAAAAACGAGTTTTAGATACGGCGGAAATGAAAATATGGGGAACTATCGATGAATCGAACGAGGATGCTTCTGATCATGATGAAGACGAGATGGGCATCGCATTTACGAAGTCGGCGGATAGTGAGGAGAGCTCCAGTGACCGCAGCCCCGAAGATTCCGATGTAATGGAAAGCTCGGAGCAGGGGGAGAAGGGTCTGCCGAAGGTTCATCAAGCCAATCCCGAGCCTATGCCGGAGGATGTGAAGCGGCAAGAACGGGAGTTCCGGAAAAGCCTTAATCGGGAAGCGCGGGATATTGCAGCCGATTCGATTCATAAGAATGTGAAGCTCATCGTTCACCGTCCGGAGTACACTCCGGATCATCAGCAGGAATATATCGCCCTGAGCAAGGAGCTGCTGCCAGTTGTTCAGGAGATTGCTAGAAAAACGCTGCCGCTGCTGGAGCATGAGATTTCCTCCGAGTTTGCCGGAAGTCATTACTATGGAACCAAATTTCAAGCGGCAAGCGTGGCTTACCGGGATTACAAAACCTTTGCCAAAAAAC
The DNA here is from genome assembly GCF_022354825.1 of Paenibacillus sp. H1-7. Classification (GTDB taxonomy): domain Bacteria; phylum Bacillota; class Bacilli; order Paenibacillales; family NBRC-103111; genus Paenibacillus_S. Next base: position 5,186,189 of record NZ_CP031168.1, on the reverse strand, counting down.
GGCCGCCGACGGAGGCTCCCTCCCTTGTGGTTGGTCTGAGAATTGATGAATCGGCATCGATGGCCGCATTCGGAAGGCTGGAGGCAGCAAAGCGTGCGGTAATCGCGGTATATGAATTTTGTCAAATATGTCATATTCCCGTGTTGATCTATGGGGATACCGCCGATGTGTCCAGGATAGAGCAAATGTCGCTATTTGCTTATGCCGATTACAAAAAGCCGGACCCGAGCGACCGGTTCAGGTTAATGGACATTCGTGCAAGAAGCAACAACCGCGATGGAATGGCGCTTAGAATCTTGGCTGAGAAATTAGCGGCTGCTCCGCAGGAGACCAAGCTATTGATCAGCTTAAGCGACGGACAGCCCAAGGCGATGGACGATTATACCGGAACGGTTGCGGCCCAAGATATGCAGCAAACCATAATGGAGTATGAACGGAAGGGAGTTATATGTCTAGCCGCAGCTATTGGCCAGGACAAGGAAGTCATTCAGCTTATCTATGGGAATGAGAGATTTTTGGATATTACGAATCTGAAGGAGCTCCCGGCAAAGCTGGTTCGAATGATAGCGCGGCATTTGTAAGCTTAGAAAGCATGAAGAGTTAGTTTGACGTGAGCAGGCAGGTGTGAATACAGTTAATTTAAAAGTTGACAATGGGAAGGGAAAGGGATCATCTCGATGCCAAGAAGGGCATTCGGATGATCCTTTTCCCTTTCATTAGGAATTACTGTGCCAAGCTCGTGCACGTTCTTTCATTTCCTCTACAAAGGAGCGCTTATTGTTTCAAGTTTCAACAATAGTTGGAATCAAGAAAATGCATAACTAGACTGTATTCATTTATCAACATTAGGAAAAAACAGAGCCTTATCATTAATTGAAAAAAGACAGGGAAATGTTCTTGTCGAACGCAAAATTCGCCGCTCCAAGCGCACCTCCAATATCCATTAGCTGTGAGGAGCTTACTATGGTATCGACCGACAGCTGGCGCATTGCCCGCTGCCGCATGGTTTTGGTAGCGGTCTCCACAAACAGAGGGCTGGCATTCGGGATCGTTCCGCCTAGAATAATCGCTTCGGGATTGAACGTATTCAATAAATTACCCATGGCAATCCCGAGATAGGAGGCGGCCTTCTTAATCACTTGCGCTGCGTAAGCGTCCCCGGCTTCGGCCGCAGCACAGACATCCTGCGCCTTAACAAACTGTAAATCCATCGATTCATCAGGCAATAGAAACGTATGTTCGTTAGTGCGCATCAGCTTGCGGAATTCCCGCTCGATCGCAGGACCTGCGGACAAGGTCTGTAGGCAGCCCTGATTGCCGCAGGGGCATAACGGGCCTTCTGGTTCTATAGTCGTATGCCCGATTTCTCCGGCTCCTCCCATGGATCCGGACATCAGCTGCCGATCAATGTACAAGCCGGCGGCAATTCCCATGCCAACGCCGATATAGATGGAATTGTGATAGGACTGGCCTGCGCCATAACGGCATTCTGCCAATCCGCGTGCGCGATGCCGGTTTACGACGACCGTCGGCCATCCGGTTGCTTTCTCCATCATCTCGGCGACTTCAACGTTGTGCCAGTCCAAATCGGCGGCACTGCGAATGATGCTGTGCTTGCCGTCCACCAGGCCCGGTACGCCCAAGCCGAGCAAAGGTACAGGCGCGAGGTCCAAGCTCTTCGCAAATGATAATATCTCATTAGCTAGTGTGCTGAACGTAATCTCCGGCTCGAAGGAGTAAACGGGAATTTTTGTCGTCTTGATCGGATTGCCCAGCAGGTCGAAAGCTCCAAGCGTCCATGCTTTATTATCCAAATCCGCTCCTAGCATCACGGTCGAATGTGCAACCAAATCCAGTGATGTAGCCGGGCGTCCTTTGGTCGTCATACGGCTGTCGGTTTCGTATACCAGTCCGTTTTCCATCAGCTCTGCTATGGAGATCGAAATCGTGGCTCTGCTGAGTCCGGTCAATCTTGTCAAATCAATTCGCGACATGCGGCCGTGAAGCCGCAGCGTTTGCAGAATGGCAAGCTTGCTGCCTTTTTGATCTCTCATCTCCAATTGACTCATCTTCAGCACCCTAGAGTTTAGTTTAATTTTAGTAATAATAAGTTGTTTCATAATAACATAATTACAGGGTTCCCCCATAAAATAGAATAGCTTAATTAAAATATTTACAAAAATCACCTGCTGAACGAATGATGCCGGTGTAAACGAAAGCAGCTATCCTGCTTAAGGAGGTCCCACGAGAATGTTGAGAGGAATACCGCCGATCATTTCTCCGCAGCTGATGCAGGCTTTGATGGAAATGGGCCATGGGGACGAAATCGTCTTGGCAGACGGTAATTTTCCGGCTGTTACTTTGGCCAAACGATTGATTCGAAGCGATGGACACCGAATTACGGATGTGCTTGGAGCCATTATGCCTTTTTTTCCGCTGGATTACGCAGTGGAACGCCCGGCAGCAGTGATGTCGTTGGGGGAAAAAGACCGTCAGCCGGATGTATGGGAGCAGTACCGCACCCTGATTCGTTCCAGCCAACCGGATTTCGTTGATTTTGACTATGTGGAGCGGTTCGCCTTTTACAGCAGAGCGAAGGAGGCTTTTGCCGTTATTGCGACCAGCGACGAGGCGTATAAGGGCAATTTGATTTTGAAAAAAGGCGTGATCCGAACTCCCTCCATAAAGGAGGCGGAACGATGAAAGTACGGACACTTGGAGCTACGGATCTGAAGCTGGGCGTTCTCGGCATGGGGTGCTGGCAATACGGCGGAGGAGCTTATTGGGGGGACCAGTCTCAGAAGGACGTGGATGAAGTCGTACATAAGGCTTTGGACATCGGGATCAATTATTTCGATACGGCGGAAATCTATAATGATGGGGAAAGTGAAATATCGCTCGGGATTGCGCTTAAGGGGCGCCGTCACGAGGCTGTTATCGGCAGCAAGATCAATACGGCGAATGCGCGACCGGATTTGCTGAGGAAGGGCTGCGAGGCAAGTCTAAAGCGTCTGCAGACCGACTATATCGACCTGTATATGCTGCATTGGCCGATATCGCCGTTGGCGATTCGACATTTTACGACAAATCCCGGATTGATTGCGAGCCCGCCAACCGTCGAAGAGGTATTCTATACGCTCCGGGAGCTGCAGAAGGAAGGGAAAATTCGCCATATCGGGATCAGCAATCACGGGGTTGCACAAATGGAGGAGGTGCGTGCGACCGGAGTGAAAGCAGCAGCCAACGAGCTGCCGTATAACTTGATATCGCGGGCGATCGAGGAGACCATCCTTCCATATTGCCAGAAGCATCAAATGGGTGTAATCGGCTACATGCCTTTGCAGCAGGGCGTATTAACCGGCAAATACGCCGATCTGGCGGATGTGAAGCCCATGCAGGCAAGGTCCAGACACTTCCATCACAGCAGGGGGCAAGGAACCCGCCATGGAGAGGTAGGAGCCGAAGCGGAAATCAATAACGTGCTGAAGGAAGTGCAGACGATAGCTCGTGAGCTGGACCTCCACATGATTGTGCTATGCCTGGCTTGGGCAATTACTAACAGTGCCATTGCCACGACTATTGTCGGGTCGCGCAACGTGGAGCAGCTGGAGCTGAATGCGCAGGCGGCGTCCGTGGAGCTGAGTCGAGATGTTATGGAGAGGCTGAACCGGGTTAGCGAACCGGTGCTTCGCAAGCTTGGGCCTAGTCCTGATTATTATGAAAACAGGAACCATAATCGGATCCGGTAAAGCCCGTAAGGAAATAAGTGGATATTATGATTGTTGACTCAGACTCATAAGAAAAAATATCAAAAAAGCAAAGGATGTGCTCACCATGGCAGATCAATCCGTTTTATTCTCTGTGTTCACGAAGCCTTGGAAAACCTTATCCGTCTGGGATTTGTGCAAATTCGTTAAGGAACTCGGCTGCGACGGTGTCGAGTTTCCGCTGCGCGACGGCTTCCAAGTCGATCCGGCGAACGCCCATCAGCTTCCGAAGCTTGCAGAGCAATTCGCCGACCACGGGCTAAGCATTTTCAGTGTGGCAAGCGGTACAGACGAGCGAGTGTTTGCCGGTTGTGCGGAGGCGGGAATTCCGATGATCCGGATTATGCCTACGATATCGCCGGAGCTTGGTTATGTAGCTTCCGAGAAGCGGGAACGCGAGAAATTGGAAGCGCTTATCCCACTGTGCGAAAAGTATGGGGTGAAGGTTGGGGTACAGCAGCACTATGGCAATTTCGTCACCGATTCTACGGGGATGCTGCATTTGCTCGACGGACTACCGCCTGAATGCATAGGAGCGATCTGGGATTGCGCCCATGATGCTCTGGCCGGACAGCAGCCGGAATACGGCCTGGATATCATTTGGCCTCACTTAGCCATGGTGAATTTGAAGAACGCTTATTATCACCGGTTGAACGGGCCTGAAGCGCAGAACGCCGAATGGAAGCGATACTTTACGTCCGGGCGTCAGGGACTCGCATCTTGGCCAAGGGTTGCGGCTTATCTGCTGCAGCGCAATTACAGCGGAGTCGTATGCTTGTCGGCGGAATACACGAACGATAAGGACGTGGACCGGCTGATTCGAGAAGACATGGATTACGCGAAGTCATTATTCGCTTAAAGGAGGAACTGCAATATGACGGACAAAATCAGAATAGCCATTATTGGCGCCGGCCGAATGGCCAATTCGGTGCACTACCCGTCGCTGGCTTATATGGATGACGTGGAAATAGCCGGGGTATGCGATCTGAATCCATTAGCGCTGCAGCAAACGGCAGATCAATACGGAATTGAAAACAGGTATAGCGACTACCGTTTAATGGTAGAAGAAGTCAAGCCGCAAGCCGTCTATGTGATCGGTCAGCCGCATCTCATGTACGACATATGGGTATGGTGCTTGGAGCAGGGATTAAACCTGTACATTGAGAAGCCTTTGGGTATTACGATACATCAAGCAAGATCGTTAGCCCACTTGGCTGAAAAGAACGGCTGCATCACCCAAGTCAGCTTTCAGCGTCGCAGCTCACCGATGGTCACGAAGCTTCGAGAGGAATGCTTGCAGCGAGGCCCGATTACGCACGCAGTATGCCGATTTTACAAATCCGAGATCAAGCCATACCTTCATGCCAGAGACCGGATGATGGACGATACGGTGCACTCCATCGACACGGTGCGCTGGATGTGCGGCGGTGAAGTCGTCCATGTGGAAAGCATGACCAAACGGGTTCAGGTGCCGGATATCAACTTCATTTCGGCTACGCTCCACTTTGACAACGGCTCGACGGGCTACCTGATCAATAGCTGGTCCAGCGGACGCCGTATTTTTTTCGTTGAAATGCATGCTCCCAACATTTGCGTAGAGGCCGAGCATGAGACCAAAGGCTTCCTATACGCCGATGGAGATACCCAAGGAATCGAATACGATGCCCGGGAAATGGCGGGGGGCCAGGAGCTGTTCCAGTACGGAGGATTTCTTGCGAAGCATCAGGAATTCATCCGCTGCTTGAAGTCGGGGACATTGCCTTCCTCCCACTTCGGTGACGCATTGAAGACGATGGAGGTAGCGGAGACTATTCTTGCGCAAGCGATGCTCGCCGGCAGATAAATGTTCTATTCCCGTAGGAGGTGGCACCAATGGAAACGGCAAGTACGAAGCAATTGTCCCATGCGGTTCCTATGAGCAGACACAGAAAATTGCTGCGGGACATGGGGAGGGTCTGGCAGCTATATTTGCTGATGGCGCTCCCGTTTGCTTTTATCATTATATTCAAATACGTTCCGATGTACGGAGCTCAAATTGCATTTAAGAACTTCGTCGCAAGCAAAGGAATCTGGGGGAGCAGCTGGGTCGGCTTCGATCATTTTGTCCGCTTCTTTGAATCCTACGAGTTTTGGAACATTATGTGGAACACGATTGCCCTCAGCTTCTATCAGCTGGCTGCAGGCTTTCCGTTTCCGATCCTGCTGGCTTTGAGCCTGAACTACGTCATGCATGAGAGGTTTAAGAAGACGGTTCAGATGGTTACTTACGCACCGCACTTTATTTCGGTCGTTGTCATGGTCGGCATCATCTTTCAGGTGCTTGATCCGCGAATCGGGATTGTTAATGTAATCATCTCCTGGTTCGGATTTGACCCTGTGAACTGGATAGGCGAGGCATCGTACTTCCGCAGCATTTATGTGTGGTCGGGCGTATGGCAGAACGTAGGCTTCAGCTGCATTATTTATTTGGCGGCGCTGGCAAGCATCGATCCTTCTCTTCATGAGGCTGCGGTTGTAGACGGGGCTTCCAAGCTTCGCAGAATCTGGCATATCGATATTCCCGGCATCTTACCCATCGCGATTATTCTCCTTATTCTGGATGTCGGCCGGATGCTGGAGATCGGTTTTGAAAAAGCATTCCTGATGCAAAATCCGCTCAACCTGCGGACATCCGAGATTGTGGATACGTACGTGTATAAGGTTGGCTTGGCTTCGAATATTGTCAATTTCTCTTATTCGAGCGCGATTGGATTGTTTAAGAATATCATCAATCTCATCCTGCTGATCTCCGTGAACCGGCTTGCCAAAAAAATCGGCCAGAGCAGTCTGTGGTAGGGTAGGGGGAATGACGCATGCATCGTAACATAAGAGAAGCTACCGGTGACAAAGTATTTAACATAGTTAACTATACGATATTATCAATATTTTTCTTATCCATGCTGTATCCGCTAATATATATTGTCAGCGCTTCCTTCAGCTCCTCGGAGGCGGTAATTTCCGGCAGAGTTTGGCTGTGGCCTGTGGATCCGGGGCTTAAAGGGTACGAGGCGGTGTTCAACAACAAAGCGGTATGGACCGGATTCGCCAATTCACTGTTCTACACGGTAGTAGGCACGATAATCAATGTCGTGCTGACGTTAATGGCGGCTTACCCGCTGGCGCGAAGAGATTTCATTGGAAGAAACCTGATCATGTTTATTTTTGTATTCACCATCATGTTCTCCGGCGGCCTGATTCCCAACTATTTGCTGGTAAAGGATTTAGGCTTGCTGGATACGAGATGGGCTATGATCATCCCTTCTGCCCTCAGCGTATTTAATGTGATCATTACGCGCACTTACTTTCAGACGAATATCCCTAATGAGATGCTCGAGGCTGCACAGGTGGACGGTTCAACCGACTGGCAGTTTCTCACCCGGATTGTCCTGCCGTTGTCCGGTCCGATAGTAGCGGTTATCTCTCTATTTTATGCGGTCAATCATTGGAACTCCTATTTCAGCGCTTTATTGTACTTGAAGGACCGGGAATTATATCCGCTGCAGCTGGTGCTTCGCAGCATCTTGATCCAGAATCAAATCGATCCGAGCATGGTAATGAGTGAAGAGGATTTGGTTGCCAGACAGGGCTTGGCGGACCTGCTTAAATACTCGCTGATCGTAGTTGCTACCGTGCCCGTGCTGGTGATATATCCGTTTGTGCAAAAGCATTTTGTTAAAGGGGTGATGATCGGATCCATTAAAGGGTAAGCGGCAACGGTCTTAAGGGTGAGTGAGCATTTGATTATGGGAGGTCAAGACCATGCGAAAAAGGATAGTGCTGTTGTGGACGATCGTCTTTTGTCTCTCGTTACTGCTGTCAGCGTGCACGTCGGATCCCGGTGAAACAGCCAAGGAGGGTGAGAACAAACAAAGTCCGACGGCAAACAAAGTGAATCCGCCCGGCCAATTTCCCATCGTAAATGAGAAAATAAAGCTGAAGGTGCTTGTCCGCGGCAACAGTCTGGTGGAGAACTTCAACACGAACGGCTATACGAAATGGCTCGAGAATAAGACGAATGTCCAGGTGGAATGGATCGTTACGGATGAGAAGAACTATCTGGAGCAGCTGAACCTGGTGCTGTCAAGCGGCGATCTGCCGGATGTCATCCTGAACATGGGGATCTCTCCCGAGCAGCAGATGGTGTACGGAGAACAGGGAGTGTTCGTCTCCTTTACCGACTTGATTGAGAAGTACGGACCGAATACGAAGAAAATATTCCAGGAAATGCCGGAGGTCAAGGATGCGGTAACGGCGCCAGGGAATAAAGTTTATAGCTTGCCGTATGTCAACGAATGCTATCACTGCTCGATGAATTTTAAAATGTATGTGTATAAGCCATGGCTCGATAAGCTCGGATTAAAGGAGCCTGCAACGCTTGACGAGTTCTATCAAATGCTCAAGGCATTTAAGGAGAAGGATCCGAACGGCAACGGCAAGCCGGATGAGCTGGCGCTGGCTGGAGCTACCGGGACGAGAACTCTCATCGATCCTTTTATTATGAATTCGTTTATTTATGACGACGGTATGAAACGGATGATCGTCAATGGCGGTAAAATCGATGTCGTATACAACAAGCCCGAATGGAAAGCGGGACTGCAATATTTAAATAAGCTATATAAAGAAGGGTTGATTGCTCCGCAATCCTTCACTCAGGACGACGCAGGACTTAAGAAAATCGCGGAAAATCCGGATATTGCCATCGCAGGGGCTATGCCGGCGCATTCGCCGTCAACCATTACGATCGTTGAAGGACCGAGCGGCAGATGGCTCGATTACCAGCCTATAGCTCCGCTCAAGGGACCTTCGGGCAAGCAGACCGCGTTCTGGAATCCATATGACAAAATCCGCTCGGGAAACTTCATTATGACCAACACCAATAAGTACCCGGAAGCAACGATGCGCTGGGCGGATGTGATGTATGATTTCGAAGCCAATCTATACTCCAACTTCGGGGTGGAAAACTCGTCATGGTCTTGGCCTCAACCGGGTGATCTGGGCAGGGACGGTCAGCCTGCGAAATACCGGCTGCTCATTCCATTCGGCCGGGTACAGAATGAGGGCTGGGCCCAATACGGCTTGAACTACCGGACGGATAAGGATTGGTATGCAGGTCAGGCGGTGCTGAAGCTGCCGGATAAAGAAAAAATGTACTACGACATTACGAAGAAAAATTATGAACCGTTCAAGCCGGATATCAAGACGCTGGTTCCGCCGTTATTCTTCCCGCCAAGCGATTCCCAGGTGCTCGCCGAGCTGGACAAAACGATCAACGACTACGTGAAAACCATGATCGCCCGATTCGTGACAGGGGATGCGGATATCGAGAAGGAATGGAACAACTACGTGAGTACGCTTGATAAGATGAACCTTAAAAAGTACTTGGAGATTTACCAAAAAGCCTATGATGCGCAGCAGAAGAAATAGAATTTGATAAGGAGACCGGGGTAGATGGAGCAATCCGTCTGCCTCGGCATTTTCCTCCTGACGGAGATGAGGAGATGGAAGCAAGTATGCGTACCATTTTAGTGCAAATACCTAATAATCAGATCAGCGCTTTCTTGACGGAGGAGACGAAAGCCCAGCTGCAGTCTCTGGGACATATTGAATGGAACCCGTATGACCGCGCCTTCACCAAGGAAGAGCTTGCGGCCAGAGTGAAGGGAGCGCATATCGTCATCACAACCTGGAGAACTTGTCCGCTGGACGACGAGGTGCTGGAGCATGCAGAGCAGTTGGAGCTCGTTGCGCATATGGCCGGCTCCATTCGCCCGGTGCTGCCGACAACGAAGGTGTACGACCGCGGAATCCGCGTGCTTAACAGCAACTATGCTATTGCCGTATCCGTGAGCGAATCGGTGCTGGCGCTTATTCTTGCGTTGGGCCATCGGATTATCGGGGTTCATGAAATTATGAGCACTGGCGGAAACGCCAAGCTGCCGGCATTGGAAACGTATGAGCTGCGAGGAAAGACGGTCGGTTTGGTCGGTCTGGGCATGGTGGCGCGAGAAGTCATCAAGCTGCTGCAGCCGTTCGGTGTTAGCATCCTCGGCTATGATCCGTTCCTGTCGGAGGAAAAAGCCGCCGAGCTGGGGGTTCGGCTAGCCTCGCTGCACGAGCTGCTGTCATCGTCAGATATTATCTCTTTACATGCGCCGAAGGTGCCGGAAACGTATCGGATGATCGGGGTGAAGGAGCTGTCCCTGATTCAGGACGGCGCGATGCTGATCAACACGGCCCGAGGCGATCTGATCGACGAAGATGCGCTGCTTGCGGAGCTTCGCAAGAACCGGTTTCTGGCCGGGGTGGATGTATTCTCCGTAGAGCCTCTTCCTCCGGACAGCGAATTCAGGCGGCTCGGTAATGTGATAGCCAGACCTCACCTTGCCGGAGTCAATCCGGACTCACGACTACGGATCGGCACAATGATGGTGGAGGAGATCAGGCGATTCTATGCTGGAGAACCGCTTGCCTTCGAGGTGAAGCGGGAGCAGCTGGCCATTATGACGTAGGAATGATGGAGTGTTATATTAAAAGGAGGCCGCATTAGCGGCTTTTTTGTTTTGAATCATGCTCGTGAAACCAATATAATAAGGTGAATTATGGAAATGAAGGATGCTGCCGCCGGGACAGTTTAACTATAAGAATTTTTGACATATAAGTCCTCTAACGCTTCCATGTAAACTGGTTTTAGTAAATCTTCATGTAAAGAAGGATGATATGTGGAATATCGCGAAATAGGAAGCAGCGTTTGGGACACAATCGTATGGAAGCTTCGGGCCGCCGGATGTGTTTTTGCTGAGGATGAGGCTCGCTTGTTAATAGCTGCATCACAGAATTATACCGAATTAGCCAACCTAGTGGATCGGAGGGCTGCCGGTTTTCCTCTGGAACACATAATCGGCTGGACGGAATTTTGCGGATTGCGAATTGAGTTGGATCCGGGGGTATTCGTGCCCCGTCAGCGAACCGAGTTTCTTGCTAGACAGGCCATATCTCTTACTCAACCGGGAGACGTAGTGGTCGATCTGTGCTGTGGTTCTGGAGCTTTGGGTGCTGCCTTATCCGCATCGGTGGAAGGGATTGCACTGTATGCAGTTGATATCGATCCTGCTGCAGTGTATTGCGCTCGTCGAAACATTCCCATAGACAGAGGCTTGGTATATGAAGGGGATCTCTTTGAGCCTCTGCCTGCTCAGCTTGCTAATCGGGTCAACGTAATGATTGCCAATGCTCCTTACGTTCCGACGGAATCGATACAATTCATGCCGGCGGAGGCTCGCGTCCACGAGGCTAGAATCGCCCTTGATGGAGGAGCTGACGGACTGGATGTTCAACGAAGAATCGTGGCGGAGGCTCCTCAATGGCTTGCAAAAGGAGGGTTGCTGCTAGTGGAGACCAGCGAGAAGCAGGCACCGCTAACTGCCGAACTATTTACACAAAATGGATTGCTCCCCAAGTGGGTTCATTCTGATGAAATGGACGCTAACGTCATCATCGGAATTCTGTCGGACAATTGAAGCTGAGAAGCTATCCAACAGGCAAAGGAAGAACGGCTTGAGATCGATTTCTCACAAATAAGAATTCAGCTTCGAAACTTTCTTGGGGATAAGCCTGTCTTTGACTGGAAGAAACGTGAAAAATTATAAATATCGGAAAAGCCGCAGCTGCTCGCAATGTCCGTAATACTGAGAGTAGACATGCGCAAAAGGGTTTTGGCCGTTTCCAGCCTGCAGCGCTGCAGATAAGAGTAGGGCGTAATTCCGCGTTCCTGTTTAAAGATGCGGATGAAATGATCGGTCGTAAGAGACAGGCTTTTGGCCAGCTCGCTCATATCATACGGGTGCTGCGGCTGCTGTTGAAACATGCGGCATAGTTCATCTATCGGTTTCGTATATGCGCCGGAGGATACGGGGGCTTTCGATTGATACTCCGTAATAAGCGCTCGCAGCCATATTTCCATTTGCTCCAGGTTATTTCTTTCTTCGGCTGCACGAAAGCGATGAAACAGCTCTAGCACGAAATGAAAATGATCAAAATGGCGATGCTCGGGCAGGTCACTCAGTATTTCCGGATTGCGCAAGGTGAAATCAATGTAGCGGACATCCAGGCTGGCATGCTCGCTTTGAAAAGCATCGACCTCACTCTTATAATTGATAAAAAATACATCTCCGACACTTAAACGGTAGCAGTTATCGCCGAGCTTCATTTGACCTTCTCCGCCCCAAATACTCCACAGGGTAAACCCCGGATGGCAGCCGGCGGGAACATTCCATTTCCATTCTGGCACACAGTGCTTACCGTGATGCATTGATACGATATCCATAAGCTTCACTCCGAAATGAAAATATCGATTATTCATAAAATACACTGAGATGCCGACATTTGCAACTTAATTTATCAATCCGCACAAGACTAACATTCATGCAATGTATACTGTAGGGGTAGTCCGGAAGATTACGCTAGGCTATCAACATATTCTTTCCAATAGAATGATAGTATAACAGGTTGACCCTATTGAAATGGTTAACCTGTTTTTCATTTTATGCAATGTGAAAAGGGGATACCTATCCTGGTATCGAATAATGTTGTTAGACAATTTTTTGACAGTTGCGAGCAGGTGGTTATATGATTCGTGGAATCATTTACATGGTATTATTGATTCTCTTTGTTGCAGGTCTGGCAGTGTACTACTTAAAGCTTTTCCCGAAAACTAAAACAAAGGGTCTGCTTCTTGAAAAGGAAATTGAAACATTCCAAGGGATGAATGGAAATAAAGTAACGGTAGTATACCTGACTTTCTTATGTCAACAAGGGGAAAAAAGGCTGCAATTGCTTGACCCTGCTGATGCGGATCAATATATAGAAGGGGATCGAGGCGAACTTATTTATCGCGGCGGATTTGTTCTAAGTTTTACACCTGAAAAGCCACCTCGGATAGAACGGTGATCTGAAATTGTGCAATCAATTAGAACTAACTTAATGAGAGGAAGGCATAGAAATTGAATAAGCGGGTTGAAATGCAGAAGGCGATCAATGGACTTTCTTTGAACGATGCAAGACAGGTTCTGACAATGATTAAGCTGCAATTGGATCTCGTTGAAAGGAACAAGAATGCAAACATAGATCTGTACAAAAACTTGAGGGATATCTACGGCAAGCTTCTAGTTCCAGATAACAAAATATCACGATGGATACCGGATGCCGCCACCACGAAGCTACATATTGTATTCGGCGATTCTTTAGCCGGAAGTCTGAAATTTGCGATTCAGCAGCTGGGATATGAGGATACAAACAAGATTATATGTTTTCGTGAGCAATTTGCTATTGGTCCCCTATGGCAGCTTCATGAGGAATCGGGACAAGCAGAGAGAGGCGGATGGTTCAGAGATCATATTAACTTTGGGGATGACGAGGCGGATTATGATTTTGCTGCTATTCATCAAAGTATAACGGAGCAAATGGCCCCTATTCCGGCTGAAGTTTCCATAGTTATATGGAGCGGTAAAAATGCTCACGAACAAGTAGGTTTACGGTATGCTCTTTATTTGTTGAGGAACAGTCCCAATAAAATAGTTCTATTTGATGCTGCGGAAGCTTGCCAACGAAGGTTTAACACTGCGGATCGTTATATCGACTATTTGCATGCAGGAGAAATCCCCCCCGAGAAGCTTCAAGCCGTTTGGGGAGAAATCGGGGAAAATGGGGCTATCGCATGGGAAACAAGGCGTAGACTTGAGCAGGAATGGTTAGAGTTCGCCAATCAGCATGAGGTGTTACGCATATGGGATGGAGATCGAGTCCTTAATGTGGATGAGCATCATTTCGATTCTTATTTGCTAGAGACCGTCGAGAAGCTGCACTCCTACAAGACAAATAACGATTTTATTAAGGCGGCAAGGGTAATAGGCGAGGCGCTCGGATATTGCGATCAATACGTTGGTGACAGCTATTTGGAATACCGGCTGCGGCAGCTTATTTACAACGGATTCTTGGAAATCAAAGGCGTTCCGCGAGCAATGAGGTTTTACAGCGTAAGGCGTAGATGAGGGTGTTTCGGTTACCAACGGAAAAGTTAGACGCGGCACCGAGGATGTCAGTAGCCGCGTTACATCTGCAGCGTAAAAATAATTGGAGCGGGTCACAGATTAAAGAGGATTGTTGTCCTTCATGAACGTCTTGGCCAAGCTCTCGGCATTCCGGTCCCTTGTATGAGGATCCTCGTAATCTTCCAGAACATCGATAAGATATTCTTCTCCAGGCTTGAACGCTCGGAATATGAACTGCTCCTTATTTACTATGCGTACTTCGTGACCGCAGTCTTGAAGGCACTTCTCAAAGTCTTGCAAGGTCGGCTCCTGATGTTCCTCCAAATAAATAAGTCCTCTAAGCAGCCGCGTTCCCGTCTTGTTAATAATTTTAAAATGGACGATATGCTCTTGTTTCATTTCTTTATTCCTCCATTAAGCAGTAGACCTTGATATAATCATTTCATTGTACATTAAAGCACATCTACAGACTGTGATTTTTGTTACAGGCAAATCCCAATATAGGGTATCCCTGTTACAGGGAAGAAGACAACGATTTACGATTTTTCAAATTATTCGGTTAAACACTAGAGACCAATGGATGGGTAAACAATGGATTGGATGGTAAAGTGGCTTCCTTTGGTGGGAGTACTGATACTTTATAATTTCTTGATAAGAATGTTCTTACACTTCAGATTTAAAGAGATTTCCGCGAGAAGCAGGAATCTAATCATATCAATTGGATTTTTACTCATTATCTACTTATACGCCTGCCAGCTTTGTATATGTTATTAGAAGCGAGTCCAAACAGGAAAATTTGCCTGTAACAATAGAAGGTCAATCCTTTGATGAAGGATGTTGATCGAAGAAAAGAGATCGAACTGCGGCTGATCTACCTGAGAAAAATAGGTTTAAAGCTTTTGCCGATTCAACAGATCCAAGGTCAGGCTCAAGAGCTTGAACCTGCCATAGACCCGCGAATCTCTTGAACATCCAGCCTCGGCGGACGTCCGTACATACGGGCGTATTCCCGGCTGAACTGGGACGGGCTCTCGTAGCCTACGCGAAAGGCGGCATCGGAGACCTGCACGGTTTCCGTCAGCATTAAGCGCCGGGCTTCCTGCAAGCGCACGGTTTTCTGGTATTGCAGCGGGCTCATCGCCGTGACGCGCTTGAAATGCTTGTGAAACGCCGACGTACTCATATTGACAGACTTGGCAAGCTGCTCAATGACGAGCGGGCGATCGTATTGCCGGTTAATCAGCTGGATCGCTTGAGCTATATTATGTGCATGGCTGCCGTTGACAGCGAATGGATGAATGAGCGATCCTTGATCGCTTTGAAGCACCCTGTACAGAATTTCGCGGATGATGAGCGGCGCAAGTACCGGAATGTCGTCAGGTGTGTTTAGCAATCGCATAAGCCGCACAATGGCTTCGAGTAATGCGGGAGTTGTCCTGTTCACGGTAATACCGCGGGCGGCTTCCGCTTGAACGGTATCGGGGCGGTTCATCTCTTTCACGATGTCCAGAATCACGTCGGTGTCGAAGCTCAGCTTCAAGCTTAAATACGGGATGTCCGGCGTTGCCTCTACGATCCTGCCCACAATAGGTAATTCGACGGATGTGACCAGGTAGGTTGAAGGATCGTAGCGGTAGATTTCATCAGCCAGTGTGGCCGTCTTGGCACCTTGAGCCACTACGCAAATGGATGGCTTATATACGGATTCCAGCGGTTCTGACAGTTGTGTGGCACGCATCAGCATTAGAGATGGCACGGAAGTGGGGTGCGTACCGTCCGATGGAGCGAAGCGTTCTATCAAGATTGCAAGCTGCTGCAAAGCCTGCCCCATTCGCATTGATTCGTCCATCTATATCAGCTTCTTTCCGGAAAGATTGTCAAAGTTCCTTTTATTATAACGAGACAGAAGAGAATTAGGCAAGAATTGAACAGGTATGTTCTAACGGAGTTCAGCAAACCTTTACTATAATGAGTTTACAAGGCCGAACACGATAGAAGCCTTTCGGCCAGTCTCGAATAAAGGAGAGAATAGAAATGAGCTTACATGGAAAAGTCGCCATAGTCACTGGAGCGTCACGGGGTATCGGACGACAAATAGCGATCCAATTAGCGCAATCCGGCGCAAAGGTAGTTGTCAATTATGCATCGAATTCAGGAAAAGCCGATGAGGCTGTGAACATGATTGAGCAAGCCGGAGGCGAGGCGGCAGCCATCCGCGCCGATATGAGCAGGGTGAGCGAAGTCGAAATGTTGTTCACCAAGACGCTCGAGCGCTTTGGCCGATTGGACATTCTCGTTAACAATGCCGGCATCATGGAATGTACGGCTATAGCGGACGTGACGGAGGAGATGTTTGACCGGCAGTTCGCAGTCAACGTGAAGGGTACTTATTTCGCTTGCCAGCAAGCTATGAAGCATATGGCACATGGCGGGACGATCATCAACTTCTCGACCTCCGTATCGGGGGCGATGATCCCGACATACAGCGTCTATGCAGCTACGAAAGGTGCGGTCGAGCAGCTAACCCGCCAATTGGCGAAGGAATTCGGACCTAAGGATATTATCATCAACTGCATAGCGCCCGGGCAAGTATCAACCGAGTTGTTCTTGAACGGCAAATCGGAGGAGCTGATTGATTCGTACCGCCGAATGAATTCGTTCGGAAGACTTGGTGAGCCGGAGGACATCGCGAATGCAATCGAGCTGCTAGTTAGCGACAAAGCCCGTTGGATCACAGGACAAACGATTCGCGTAAACGGCGGCTTCAACTAATATCACGTACTATAAAGGGATGGACGGTCAACGGTGAACTGTTGACGGTTCATCCCTGTTTTTTTGCTGTCCCAATCCCTTTGCGCTATCTCAATTTGTGATTGACACTATTCCTTCACTTTTATATGATGGTGGAATGCCCTGAAAAGAACGAAAAGGATATGTCCACTAAGGAGGTTTATAGGATGAATGTTGTTGTAACGGAAACGGAATACAGTGATAATTGGGTGCAAAACTATATCGAATAGTCTCAGCAAATAAGAAGCATTTTCGGCCAGGAGCTAGTTGACATTCATCACATCGGCAGCACTTCGGTGCCAGGGTTAAAGGCGAAACCGATCATTGATATTATGCCGGTTGTAAAAGATATTAAACAAGTGGATTCATTCAATGAACAAATGAGAAGCCTTGGTTACGAATGTATGGGAGAGTTTGGCATGTCAGGAAGGAGATATTTCCGTAAAGGCGGAGACAACCGGACACATCAAGTGCATGTGTTTCAAGCCGATAACGAGGAAGATATTACGCGCCACTTGGCCGTGAGAGATTATCTCCGGACTCATTCCGACGACACGCAGCGATATGGAGAGTTGAAGGAAAGCCTCGCAAGACAATTCCCAAGAGACATAGAAGCTTATATGGACGGCAAGGATACATTCGTGAAAGAGCTAGAGACAAAAGCGCTGAATTGGTATAACGTGAGCAAGGATAGCTAACGTTAACCCGTTGCGTAAATCTTTTTTTACAAATAAAACATGTTCATAGTATTGACATAAATAACTGTTACGATTATTGTAACAGTTAGAGAGGCGATAACTAAATCGCTAATATATAGAGATTTTTCAGGAGAGGGAAGTGGAAACTACATGAAGCAATACAACACGCGAGCCATTATGGCGTCGCTGCTCATCTGCGGCTTCGTTGGCATGTTCAGCGAGACGGCACTCAACATCGCGATCAGTAATCTAATGGACGTGTTCCATATTTCTGCCGCGACCGCACAGTGGTTAACGACAGGCTTTCTGTTAACGCTCGGCATTCTGATGCCGATGACGGGGCTGCTGCTGCAATGGTTTACAACAAGGCAATTGTTCATCGTCTCCCTGGCGAGCTCCATCGTCGGCACGCTGATCGCGGCGCTGGCGTACAATTTTGAATTGTTAATGGTAGCTCGGGTATTGCAGGCGATCGGAATGGGCTTGCTAATTCCGCTCATGTTCAATACGATCCTCGTGGTCTACTCGCCGGAGAAGCGCGGAGCGGCAATGGGCTTCGTCGGTCTCGTCATTATGTTCGCACCGGCTACTGGACCTACGGTAGCGGGGCTACTGATTGAATATTTATCTTGGCATTATATCTTCTGGCTCTCGCTGCCGTTCCTGCTGTTAGGACTGTTCGTGGGACTGAAGTATTTGGAGAATGTTACCGAGGTCACGAAGCCTCGCATCGATCTGTTGTCCATTGTATTGTCGACAATCGGCTTTGGCGGTGTCGTATTCGGCTTCAGTAAAGCGGGTGAAGGGGACGGAGGCTGGACCAGTCCGGTTGTGGTTGCATCCATTGTTATTGGGATGATCGCGCTTGTAATGTTCGCGTTGCGGCAAATCTATATGAAAGAGCCGATGATGAATTTACGCGTATTCAAGTACCCGATGTTCATCGTGGGATTGTTTATGGTATTGTCCTGTATGATGATCATCTTGTCGAGCATGATTATTTTACCGATGTATTTGCAAAACGGCATGAAGCTGTCCGCGTTCGCTGCCGGACTCATGCTGCTGCCAGGCAGTGCGCTGAACGGAATTCTATCGCCGCGGATGGGTCGCTTGTTTGACAAGTATGGTCCGAAGTGGCTCGTTATTCCCGGCCTCTTCATCGTCGCGGCTACGCTTTGGTTTTTCTCCGGCATTACGCTGGCTTCCTCCATCACTTTGATTGTGGCCTTGCATATTTGCCTCATGGTCGGCATCTCGATGGTTTGGATGCCGGCGCAGACGAACGGCCTGAACCAGCTGCCGCCGGAGCTGTACCCGCACGGCACAGCGGTGATGAACACGCTGCAGCAGGTCGCTGGAGCTATCGGCACAGCGGTAGCGATTAGCATCCTTACTAAGGGTATGGAAAAGTACTTGGAGGGATCTTCCGCACCGAACGAGCCGGTAGAGATGGCCAATGCGATGACATTCGCTTCTCAGAATGTGTTCTTCTTCGCGATGGTTGTAACGGTTATCGGTCTGACCATAGCATTCTTTATCCGCCGCGTCGTAGTCAACCGTGCGGCAATGGGTGCAATGCACTAATAATATAAGCTTTACTCGAGGGAGCCCTAGGGCTCCCTATTTTGCTGCTTATAATGACCTGCGGTTGAAGTTTTTTTCGGAGAGACTTGGTTAGCATGGGGCATGAAGTGTTGGGGAATAATGGTCTTGTACCGTACGAAAGGAGGGTGTAACCATAATGAGTATGAACGAGTTCAAACCGCCCAAGAAGTCCACTTTCTATTATTATGGGATCACCCTGTTGGTGATCTTGCTGATTAATTCTTTTGTTATGCCCGCTATATACAACTATTCCGTGAAGGAAATCGACTACGGGACGTTCTTGCGCATGGTGAAGGACGGTCAGGTTAAGGAAGTGAAAATCGAAAGCACAGTGATTTTCCTCACTCCTGTCAATACGGCCGAGGCTAAGCTCTACAAGACAGGTGTGGTTGAGGACCCGAAGCTGGTTGATCGATTGTACGAAGCGAACGTCGCTTT
Source organism: Paenibacillus sp. H1-7 (assembly GCF_022354825.1). Lineage (GTDB taxonomy): Bacteria > Bacillota > Bacilli > Paenibacillales > NBRC-103111 > Paenibacillus_S. Next base: position 5,166,806 of record NZ_CP031168.1, on the reverse strand, counting down.
TACCCGAGTCATCCCTAGGGAAATGTCACCTCTGCTTAATTTCTTTCTAACCTGGATTCTCCCGTTTCTTATTTTTCTTGCCGTGGGCCAGTGGCTCATGAAAAAAATGGCTAACAGGATGCCGGGTGGAGGCAATCCGTTTTCTTTAGGTAAGAGCAACGCGAAGGTGTATGTCGAAGCGCAAACCGGCGTGACATTCGCTAATGTTGCTGGACAGGATGAGGCGAAAGAGGCTTTGCAGGAAATCGTCGACTTCCTCCATAATCCAAAGAAATATACGGAGATCGGTGCCAGCATCCCGAAAGGCGCATTGCTAGTAGGTCCTCCCGGGACGGGGAAGACGCTATTGGCGAAGGCGGTGGCAGGAGAATCCAAGGTGCCCTTCTTCTCGATTTCCGGTTCCGAGTTCGTGGAGATGTTCGTCGGGATGGGCGCAGCCCGGGTGAGGGATTTGTTTAAGCAAGCTCAGGAGAAGGCTCCGTGCATTGTCTTTATCGATGAAATCGACGCAATTGGTAAAAGCCGTAACTCCAGCATCGCGGGAGGAAACGACGAGAGGGAACAAACCTTAAACCAGCTGCTGACCGAGATGGACGGGTTCGACGCGGACAAGGGCGTCGTTATTTTAGCGGCCACCAACCGCCCCGAGACGCTGGATAAAGCGCTGCTGCGCCCAGGAAGGTTCGATCGCAGAGTGCCGGTAGAGCTGCCGGATCTGGCAGGACGGGAAGCCATCTTGAAGGTGCACGCGAAGAAGGTGAAGATGGCGGATGAGGTGGATTTCCATGTCATCGCCAGGGCGACACCGGGGGCGTCGGGGGCCGATCTCGCCAACATTGTCAACGAGGCTGCATTGCGAGCCGTTAAGCTCGGCCGGAGCAAGGTCTCTCAGAACGATTTGGAAGAAAGCGTTGAGGTAGTTATCGCCGGATATCAGCGCAAACATGTCCTTATCTCTATGCAGGATAAGCTCACGATTGCTTATCATGAAGTGGGGCACGCTTTGGTCGCCGCCAAGCAAAGTCACTCCGCACCGGTACACAAGATCACCATCATTCCGCGAACCTCCGGTGCACTTGGGTACACGATGCAAGTGGACGAGCAGGAAACGATCTTAATGTCCAGGGAGCAGGCATTAGATAAAATCACCACTTACATGGGCGGGCGCGCAGCGGAAGAGATCATTTTCAAACGGATCACATCCGGCGCTTCCAATGACATCGAGCAGGCTACGAAAATCGCCAGATCCATGATCACAAGGTTCGGCATGAGCGAGGCGTTCGATATGATGGCACTGGAAACCGTAAATAATCCTTATTTGGGAGGTGACACCTCGTTGTTGGTTTCGTCAGAGACCGCGGCAAAAATTGACGAAGAGGTGTTGAGCATCATCAAAGGCTGCCATCAAAAAGCAGCAGCCATCTTGGAGGAGAACATAGTCAAGCTTCATGAAATCACCAAGTTTCTAATGGAAAAGGAAACGATCACAGGCCAGCAATTCATGGAGATTCTTCGAGACGAGTCAGCCGGCATCGACTAAGTGCGGTGCTGGCTGACTCTGTTTAACCGGATGCGCCTTCGTCTGGAATGAAATCCATTGCCTTAAGTGAATATGAATATTGTATACTGAAAGAGATGGTAAATCATGGTGAGGGAGGCGTATGTGATGAACTCGGAAGAATGGATTAACGCGGGTACTCTGGAGGAGCTGAAGCAAGTGCACTCCAAAATCATCAAAGGAGGCATCGTTGTTTTTTACCACGAGGACGAGGTAAGAGCGATAGACAACCGATGTCCCCATCTCGGCTTTCCGCTTCATTTGGGAAGCGTTTGCAATGGTATATTGACGTGCCATTGGCACCATGCACGCTTTGATATTTGCAGCGGAGGGACGCTGGATCCCTGGGCGGATGACGTACCGGCCTATGATGTCCAAGTAGTAGGCGAGGAAGTATGGGTCAGCTCGAGACCGCGGAACGTCGGCAGCGCCGAGAAGCATAAGCGGCGTTTGAGGGAAGGTCTTGAGCAGAATATCGGCATCGTAATCGCCAAGGCGGTGATCGGCTTGGTCGAATCCGGTGTTCCGACGGATGAAATCGTTCGTATCGGCGTTACCTTCGGGACATCACAAGGCAATGGCTGGGGAGCCGGCCTGACCATTTTGACAGCGATGAGAAACGTGCTGCCCAAGCTCGATTCATCAGGACAAATTCTCGCCTTGTATCACGGCTTAGTTCATGTTGCCAGGGCCAGCTCCGGCCGGGCTCCCCGTCACCTGCATGGAGCTTTGCCTCCCTCGTCGGCTCCAATAGAAAGACTGATGGAATGGTACCGCAGCTGTGTTGAGGTACGAGATACCCAAGGCGCGGAGAAGGTGCTATTGACCGCGGTTGCAAATGGCGCATCTTCCGAACAGCTTGCGGACATGATGCTGATTTCGGTGACGGACCACTTTTATTTAGACGGTGGTCATACCTTCGATTTTCATAATAAAGCGTTCGAGGCTCTGGAAAACTTGGGACCTTCGTTAACCGAGCCGATCCTGGCCTCGCTCGTTCCTCTAATCGGTTCACCTACCCGCAGCGAAGAGCTTCATCATTGGCAGGCGCCGGTCGATTTGGTAGCTCCGTTACGTCAGGCTTTCGCAAGTCTCGAGCAGACTGAAGACTCGGTGGCATCCGTTCAGCTTGAGGAGCCAAGCTTTATGGATCAGTTGCTAAGCGATAAGCCGATCGAAACGGTCAATCAGCTTACCCGGCTTCTGCTGGGCGGAGCGGCACCTGATCGATTGGCGCAGCTGATTTGCCTGGCGGCGGCCGAGCGGGTGGTTCGATTCCACACTCAAAATGACTTCGGCGATTGGGTGGCTGTTCTGCATACTCTTACTTACGCGCATGCGGTACACATGCGGCTGCGCCGTTCCAAGGAGCCGCTCCTGAACAGAGCTCTGTATTACGGGGCGATGGCAATTTATCATGACCGATTTTTAAATGTACCGCGTGCACCTGGGCCGAAGCCTGCAAACGGATATAGCTACAATCCGGAGGAGCTGCTTGACCTTATGGACCGCAGGCAACAGGTAGAAGAGGCAGCGGGCTGGGTTAAGGGTTACTTGAACGAACAGCGCGATCCTCAGGCTCTGCTCGGGACATTGGGCTTAAGCCTGCTTCGCGAGGACGCGGAGTTTCACACGTTCCAGCTTTATGAAGCCGTCGTTTCCGAATACGATTGTTGGGAGGCGCGTACCGATGCATTTGCGAAACAGGCTAAGGAGACTTATTTGCTAGCTTGTGCCCGATATTTGGCGGCACATGCTCCAAGCGCGCGAGAGCTGCCGCATACGGCCAAAATAGCGGTGCGTTTGTACCGCGGCGAGAGGCTGTTCGAGGAAGAGTAATCGATCATACAGGGCTGCCCCAGGTTCTTAACACTTGGAGGCGGCTCTTTTTTTTGCGTTGTGTCTGGAAAAAAGGTTCAAGAAGAGGTTCCAGTCTTCGGCTTATTTTTATCCAACACTTGACAAACAGAAAGATTCAAAACATAATGAATATATGAGTATATGATCATATATTAATTGAAAAAGATTGGGCATCATATGGAGACGAAGAACATGTATTTCCAATTTTGAATTGTGGATGGATCGCGATTATTTATTGGCTGATCCGACCCGGCTGGAATGTGAAATCTTGTAAGCAATCAATCATATTGAACACGATTAGGAGGCATTATTATGAGTAAACATCATCAGGACCACAACCACGATCACGATCACGATGACCATGGCCACGAACATTCGCATCACCAGCACGACCACGGCCACAGCCACCACGGTCATAACCATCATTTTGACCCGAATGGCAATAAAAAGGGATTAACCATTGCTTTGATAATTACCGTCGGTATTATGTTTTTGGAGTTTTTCGGCGGACTCCTTACAAACAGTCTTGCTCTACTATCCGATAGCGGGCATATGTTGAACGACGCAAGCTCTTTATTACTAAGTCTGGTTGCTGTTTGGTTTGCTGCGAGACCAGCTTCGCCCAATAAAACCTACGGGTTTTATCGCTTTGAAATTTTGGCGGCGCTCTTTAATGGGATCACTTTGTTCATTGTTGCAGGATTTATTATAAAGGAGGCATACGATCGTTTTCTGGAGCCTCCGGCCGTCGCCAGCGGCTCCATGATGCTGATTGCCAGCATCGGTCTTTTAGCTAACATAGCAAGTGCCTGGACTCTCATGAGAAAAGGCGATGTCAAAAATAATATCAACCTTCGCAGCGCCTATCTTCACGTTCTTGGAGATGCATTGGGATCGGTGGGAGCCATTGTTGCCGGGTTGATAATGCTGGTCTTTGGCTGGTACATTGCAGATCCGATTATCAGCGTCCTTGTCGCTCTTCTTATCCTTAAAGGTGCTTGGGGAGTTATCAAGCATACCGTTCATATTCTAATGGAAGGTACGCCCATCACTGTGAATCCAGACGAAGTGAAGAAGACTTTAGAGAGCATTGACGGTGTGAAAGACGTGCATGACCTTCATATATGGACGATTACATCCGGCTTGGATTCTCTTAGCTGCCATCTCTTGATCGAGGATAATCAGGATCATCAACAGATTTTGCAGCAAGCGATTCAGTTCATCGCGGATAAATTCAAGATCCAGCATACAACCATTCAAATCGAAACTGCGGTAATTCATCATGAAAATATGAAAGTGTAACGAGCTGTATTTTACTATCGAACGTTTGTACGGTATAATTCGGTTGTGTTTGAAATTTCCTTTGAAGGAGAGATTAGCCAATGTACACAAGCGTAAAAGGATTTCTGGAAGACTGGAAGATTGAAGCTTCTCTTACTCTGCAAGTGCTGGACAAACTCACTGACGCTTCGCTGAAACAGACGGTCTCAGATGCTCAACAGCGTTCCCTGGGTGAGATTGCGTGGCACTTGGTAGGCAGCTTCGGCGCTTTTCTGCATGCGGCAGGTCTGCAATTGGAAGTGCCGGATTTCAAAGAACAGCCGACTTCTGCAGAGGCTATCGCAGCGGCTTACCGCCGCGTTAACGATGCGGCAGCAACGGCTTTGACGGAGCAGTGGTCTGACGCCAAGCTTCAGGAATCACTTCGCTTGTTCAACTTCATCGATACGACTTATGGAGGCGTATTGAGCTTCGTGCTCCGCCATCAAATTCATCACCGCGGCCAGATGACAATACTGATGCGCCAGGCTGGACTCGTAGCACCGGGTGTCTATGGACCTAACGAAGAAGAAACCATAGCAATGCGGGCAGCACGGGCGCAGCAATAGGCTTCGCTCTCACGCATAAAGAGACTGACGAACATTCGTCAGTCTCTTTTTTTCGATCAGCCAACGCCTAAAGGCCGTATAATTTTGCTATTAATTATAGATTTCTCTCATTTATTAATGATGCTAAGAAAGTTACCATTTGGTTACCAGACATCTTTGAATAAATATTTGGGAGTGAACTGCAATGGCAAAATTCAACAAATGGTTTGAACCGCTATGGGGGTATATCTTCATTTCACCATGGCTCATCGGTTTGTTCTTGCTCACCGTCGGGCCGATGTCCCAATCTTTCTATTTATCGTTGACGCAGTACAACCTGCTCGAGCTCCCGATCTGGGTTGGCAGCCAAAATTATTATGAGATTGTTGCCGAGGACCGGGATTTCTGGAAAGCGCTTCAGGTTACTTTTACTTATGTCGTGTTATCCGTACCCTTGAAATTAGGCTTCGCCTTAATGGTAGCCTTGCTGCTATTTAGAGCCATTCGCGGCATGTCCGTCTTCCGCGCGATCTTTTATTTGCCCTCGCTCATAGGAGGCAGCGTAGCGATATCGGCCATTTGGCGCAACCTGTTCGGAGGCGACGGCATCCTTAACAAACTTTTGGGAGCAATCGGTATTCCGGGAATAGACTGGATCAATACGCCGGAAACGGCGTTGTATACGCTTGTATTGCTGGCCGTGTGGCAGTTCGGCTCCTCGATGGTTATTTTCTTGGCCGGATTGAAGCAAATCCCGCGTGAGCTCTATGAGTCCGCTTCGGTGGACGGCGCTTCCAAGATCCGTTCTTTCTTTGCCATCACGCTGCCCATGCTGACGCCTATTATTTTATTTAATTTGGTGATGCAAATTATCGGAAGCTTTCAAATGTTCACTCAAGCGTTCATTGTCACCAAAGGCGGTCCGATCCATTCGACTCTGGTCTATGCTTTATATTTGTACCAGCAAGCATTCGCGTATTTCAACATGGGGTATGCCAGCGCTCTGGCATGGATCCTTCTCGTTATAATCGCCGTGTTCACTGCATTGATTTTTTGGTCGGCGAAACGGTGGGTCCATTATGAAAATTAACATCGATAGATTTCAAACGATGGGAAGGGGATTCGTGTGAAACAACAAAACTTTTTACAATACATGTTCTTGACACTATGCAGCATCGTAATGATTTACCCCGTCTTATGGCTGGTAGGCAGCTCATTGAAATCGAATGAGGAGATTCCTCTGTCGAATCTGATCCCGCGCGAGTTTCAATGGGACAACTTTACTAACGGCTGGACTGCGATTCCCGGCTTCAGCTTCGGTCATTTTTTCTACAACTCATTCTTCATCGCCGTGCTGTCGGTGATCGGGACGGTATTATCCAGCGCAGTGGTCGCATACGGGTTTGCCCGGCTCCAGTTTCCTTTGAAAACGATGTGGTTCGCCATCCTGATGCTGACGTTAATGCTTCCTACGCAGGTTACATTAGTGCCGCAATATATATTGTTCAAATATTTCGATTGGGTGGGGACGACGCTTCCCTTGATTGTTCCTCATTTCCTGGCGGTAAGCCCGTTCTTCGTATTTCTCATCATCCAATTTATTCGCGGAATTCCGAGAGATTTGGACGAATCGGCCAAAATGGACGGCTGCTCGACACCGGGGATTGCGTTCAAAATTGTTCTGCCGCTCTGTACCCCGGCCTTTATCACTAGCGCCATCTTCAGCTTTATATGGACTTGGGACGACTTTCTTGGGCAAATGATTTATTTGACCGATACCGCGAAGTATACGGTGCCCTTGGCGCTGCGATTGTTTCTGGACAATTCCTCAGCTGTGACCTGGGGGCCGATGTACGCGATGTCGCTGCTGTCGGTGATCCCGTGCTTTATCATTTTTGTCCTTGCGCAAAAGTATTTCGTTGAAGGCATTTCTACAACGGGGATCAAAGGGTAAGGGTTTACAAACCGCTTTGCCGGCCTTATGCTGAGAGTAAAATGGCTAAACAACAGGTGGTTTTTGTACATGAGGAATCCATTTAAAATCTTTTCTTTCCAAGCGACCTTTTTTACGTCATTCATTCTCATTTCCGCACTGTTGATCATGCTGCTCGGGATAACGAGCTATTATATTACGAATCAGGAAGTCGTGGAGCAGACGATCTCCTCGAGGAAGCTGTTGTTGAACGAAATCAACAAGCAATTGGACATTCAGCTGCAGTCCGTCGAGTATGATTCCCTTGTCCTTTCCAGCAACCCGAAGCTGATTCATTATTTGCAGCTTGGCGAGCATTCGTTCGAGAGGATCGGGCAAAATGCGGACATAGTAGATATGCTTACGCGCCCCGGCTACATTAAGGAAGGAATTCATTCCGTTCAGCTGTATGCCAAGGATACGTCCGTGAATAAGCAAATTGCAGGCAGCGGTGTGTTCGATTACCGGATCGTGGAAACCAGCACATGGTTTAACGAGATCAAGGATGCCGATTACGCCTGGATTGGTACGCATCCCATCGAAGTAGGAAGCTACACCGCCGATGAACGGCTTGTCATTAGTTTTGCGCGCAAGGTGCTGTCCCCCTCCGGCAAGGAGCTCGGTATTCTCGTCATTAACCTGAAGCTTCCGTTTATCGAAAAAATCGTGTCCGGCAGCGGTTCCGGTGTCAGCCGGTTTGTGCTCGATACGCATCACAGGCTGATTGCAGAGTTTAACGGCGCTCCCAAAAAGTCGGTATCCTACGAGAGCCACAAGGACAAGCTGGACACTGTTCTAACTCAATCGGAATCGGAGCAGTACGCCATAGCCGATCTGGAGAAGAAAGAGCTAGTTATATGGAATAAGCAGGATCGGACGCTATGGCTGACGTTGGATGTCATTCCTTGGGATAATATTACGCAAGGCAGCCGCCGCATCGAAACCGTCATCGTTGTTGCAGCATTCCTCTGTATTTTGTTTGCGATCGTTATGGCGTTCCTGTTATCCAAACAATTTGCCGCGCCCATCCGGAAGCTGATTCATGCGATGAATTTAATGAAGATCGGTAAGCTGGACGTGCAGATCGATAACGATTACCAGAATGAGTTCGGCCATTTGAACGATAATTTCAATCAGATGACAGGACGTATCGACCATCTGCTCGTTCAAGTGGAGGATCAGCACAGACGGAAGCGGGAGGCGGAAATTCAAGTATTGCAAGAGCAGATCAACCCTCATTTCCTGTACAACACATTGGATATGATGAATTGGCATGCGATTGAATCGGGCAACAAGGAGATTAGCCACATGCTGGTGCTGCTCGGCAAAATGCTGCGTATCGGGCTTTCCAGCGGAGCCTCCTTTATCCCCGTGAAGCGGGAGCTGGAGCATCTACATTGTTATGTGGAGCTGCAAAAAATCCGCCACAAACAAACCATCCAGTTTCACATCGATGTTCCGGAGACCATGTACGCCTATTATACGCCGAAGCTGATCATTCAGCCTTTTGTAGAAAACGCCCTCATCCACGGACTTCATTCCCGCGAAGAAGGCATAGTCACGATTGCCGGCTGGGAAGACGAACGAAGCCTGTATTTTGCCGTTGAGGATAACGGAGTGGGGATGGAGGCCGAGGGAGAGCCAACAGGCCGGGAGCACAGCGGAATGCGCAACGTACGTGAGCGAATAGAACTGTATTTCGGTAACAGCTATGGGGTACGAATCGACAGCCGTCCGAATCAGGGCACTACAATCGTCGTATCGCTGCCCAAAATCTCAGAGCCGCCTGGGTCATATGGAGGGAATGAACATGATAAAAGCGGTCATCATTGATGATGATATGACAACGATTCAGGGGCTCACACGGTCCGTTAAATGGGACGGCTACGGAATTCAAGTGGCGGCAACCGCCAGGAACGGCAAAGAAGGTTTGGAGCAGATTCGGGTTCATCGTCCGGATATTATTCTAACCGACATTTTTATGCCGGTGATGGACGGAATCTCCATGCTACAAGCGGTGCGCGAAGACGGCAACATGGCGGAAGTCATTATCTTGAGCGGATACGAGGATTTCAAGTGCGCCCAGTCGGCGGTAAAGCTGAACGTTAACGATTATTTATCCAAACCGGCGAGTCTCGACGACATTGAGCGCGTTCTGCAGGAGACCGTAAGCAAAATTAGAAAAAGAGAGGCTGCTGAGAAGGAAGACAAGGAGCTGCGGGAGCTTCTGGAGACCAATCTGCAGATTACGAAAAAACAAATAGTTAAAGGGCTGCTGGAGCCGGAGTTTTATCATACACCCGTATTTCGCAAGGTATCCGACTATTTGAAAATCGATTTATCGGGCAACTATTTTACCGTATTGCTTATTGAGTTCTTCATCAAACGGGAGCGAAGCTTTAAGCCAAGCGATTTGTCGTTGTTTGCCTATGCCGTCAATAATATTGTCAATGAGCTTACGCAGGACAAGCAAGGCGTGTATGTGGCGGACATACAGCGCAATGTCATCACCGTGATTATTGCGACACCTTCCCGTGTGAAGAAGGAACGTGTCATGGTTCTGGTCAAGCAGATGGCGGAGGAAATGCTGGCGCATATTGATCAGTACCTTAAGCTGCAGGTAGGGGCGGCTATCGGCCCTGTGACGGATCACATTGCGGACATCCCCAAGTCGTATTCCGCAGCCTTCGATTTGCTGGCGGAGCGGAACAATATGCCGGGCCGCCAGCTCATCTCTGCCGAGGATCTTATGGGGCTGCCAAAGCCGGCCGCGCGCCGTCCGATGATAAACTATCAGGCGCTAGCTGATGCCGTTATGGCAGGTCAGAGCGAGCTGGCGGAGGAAAAAATAATAGAGCTAGGCGAGTCTCTTCATGGCGGTACCGCTCCTAGCGTAAGCGTGCTCAGGGAGTTTGCCATCGACATCGTCGGTATATTGGCTCTCGCATTGCACGACCACGGCTTGCAGTTTGAAGATATTCATGCGGGCTCCAACATGTACAAGGAGCTGGAGCAGTTGTACTCCGTTTCCGATTTCACCGGCTGGCTGCGCGATCTTCTGCTCCCCATCTGCGAGACGATGAACCGACGAGGCTCTCAGAAGCACAGAAAAACGATCGATTTCATCATGAGATATGTGCAGCAGCATTATGCGGATGATATTACTCTCGATGTTTTGGCCGAGAAGGTGTATTTGACCCGGAATTACTTGAGCCAAATCTTCAAGCAGGAGACAGGGGAGAATTACAACAGCTATTTGACGCGAATCCGAATGGAAAAAGCGAAGGAGCTTATGCTCGGAGGCAATTATAAGATCTTTGAAATTTCCGGGATGGTCGGCTATAAGAACCATGCGTATTTCAGCCAATTGTTCAAGAAATATTCCGGCTTGAACCCGTCCGAATTTAATCAGTGACTGACCCCGCACCTCTTAAAACAAAGCTGCACCGCATCCCGGCTTTTGTTTTAGGAGTTTTTTTATCTCTATTCGCGGCTGCAACAGTCCGTATTATTTTAATATTTTTTGTAGATTTCTCTTATTTTTAAAAATAGCGCTCATTTTATAATTGATATGTAAGCAAGTAAATTCATAAGGGGTGTGTCAACAATGGCAAGTCTACATGGTTTGACCCGAAATTTGGTTGTCCCGATGATAACCTTAACCTTGTTAGGCGGACTGGCAGCCGGATGTGTTCCGACAGAGAAGAAGAATCCGAGCGCCGCTGCCGATCCTTCCGGATCAGGGAAGGTAGAACTGCGATTTACATGGTGGGGAAGTCAGGGACGGCACGACAGGACGCTGAAGGTTATCGAGAAGTTCGAGCAGCTTCATCCGAACATCAAGATAAAGCCGGAATATACGAGCTTTGACGGATACTGGGAGAAGCTGTCCACCCAGGTCGCAGGAGGCAATGTACCGGATTTGATGCAAATGAGCATTTTATATATTAAAGAGTATTCCGATAGGGGGGTGTTGGCCGATCTTGCTCCCTATGTCGGCAAAGAGCTGAAGATTGACGATTTGAATGCCGATGTGGTGAAAAATCAAGGTACGGTGAAAGGCAAGCTTACCGGATTGCCGGTATCCGACAATGCCTCCGCATTAATTTATAACAAGGAAATGTACCAGCAGGCAGGCGTCGAACCTCCGAAGCTGGATATGACCTGGAAGGAATATTTCGATAAAGCGCGCGAAGTGAAGTCCAAGCTGGGTGAAAAAGTATACGGCGCCTTCGACATGTCGAGCTCCATGGAAGCCTATATGTATTATGTGTTCTCTGTCGGCGAGCAAATGTATAAGGACAACCGGCTCAGCTTCACGGATCAGACGTTTAAGAACTGGTTGAAAATGTGGGACGACGCTCGCAAGGAGGGCATCATTCCTCCGGCTACAATGACCGCCTCCTTCATGCCTATCGGCAATGCGGATCCCAATAAGGATGCTCTGATGAGGGGAATCGTTCCTATTATGGGGCCGCAGTTTACAGCGACGTTCCCGGCTTATGAGAATGTCATGAAAGACAAGATCGATATGGTTTCCTACCCGAAAGACAAACAAACCGGGAGCGCTATTTTGCCGGCCATGTTCCTTTCGGCTTCGGCGAAATCTAAGTATCCGAAGGAAGCGGCGATGTTCCTCGACTTTTTCCTGAATTCGAAGGAAGCGGCAGACATTCTGGAAACGGAAAGAGGCATGCCGGAAAATAAAAAAATGCTGGAATACCTGACTCCGAAATTTAACGACCGGGATAAGAAAATGGCATCCATGCTGCAGCATGTAACGAGCAGCAAGCCTTCGATGTACGACGGCGGACCTAAAGGCACGGGCGAAGTGAACAAGCTGTTTGAACAAATTGTACAGAAGCAGCAATTCGGTAAAGCGACGATCGATGAGGCGGCTGCCGAGTTCCGCAAGGAAGCCGATAAAATTTATGAGAAAAACAACTAGCTTCTCAGAGCTGGGAACGAAAGGGGTTAAAGGTGAATGAGAGCTCGCCAGTTTGCGATTATTGGCTGTCAGCATGCGCATATCGGCATATTTATTAGCGAGATGCTTGAGTTGGGGCATACATGCGCAGGAATATACGAGGACGAGAATGCAGAATTGGCCCAAAGCATAGCGGAGCAATATGGGATCCCCGTTACAGGCGACATAGAAAGCTTGTTGGGAGAATCCGTAGACGTTGTCGGCTGCGCTTCGATAAACAACAAGAAAATCGATGTCATTGAACTGTGCGAAAGCCGGGGCAAGCATGTGATGGTTGACAAACCGGCCGTTACTTGCGCGAAAGGGCTTGAGCGATTGAAGGCGGTGATCCGCCGGGGCCGGATTCAAGTCGGAATGCTGCTCACCGAGCGGTTTCATCCCGCCATTTATACATTGAAGAGACGGATTGAGCAAGGCGATCTCGGAGACATCGTTACGGTAGGCATGCGTAAGCCTCATCGTCTGGATGCGGCTAGAAGGCCGGAATGGTTTTTCAGTAAAGAGCAGTCCGGCGGCATCGTTGTTGATTTGCTCGTGCACGATTTCGATCTGTTGCGTTGGTTTACCGGCAGCGAGATCGAAGCGATCGACGGCTACATGGGCAAGACGATATTGCCTGAGCACGAGACGTTCTATAACACCGCAAGCCTGCAGGTCGTTATGGAGGGGAGCGTCGTCGCCCAATTATATGCCGACTGGCATACGCCAAGCCGAAGCTGGACATGGGGAGACGGCCGCATCTTTGTGACCGGCACGGAAGGCTTTGCCGAGCTGCGGCTGCAAGGAGATCCGCTAGTCCAAGACGCTGCTGTCCTGATCCAGCTGACGAATGATGCCCCGGCGGCCTTACTGTCGCTTGAGCAGCCGCCATGGTCTATCTCGGCCGATTTCATCCGGCGCATGGATGGTCAGCCCTCGATGATTTCCCATAACGACATTCTCAAGACGACGGAGGCGACTATCTTAGCGGACGGGCTTGTTAATGTTATTCATACACAAGAGAAGAGGCTGAGGCCATGAGCCTGAAAAGAACAACCAAATTCGCCATTCTCGGATGCGGCGTTATCGCCGAGGTTCATGCGAATGCAATCCATGCGGTGGAGGAAGCAGAGCTGGTCGCCGTATGCGAATCGGACGAAGGGAAAGGACGGGCCTTCGCCGATAAGCATGGAGGCCGGCTGTACTTGAAGTTCGAGGATATGCTGCAAAATGACGAGATCGAAGTCGTTTGCATTTGTACGCCAAGCGGTTATCATGCCGAACAGACCATTCGGGCTGCAAGAGCCGGCAAGCATGTGGTCGTAGAGAAGCCTATGGCTATTCTCATCGAAGATGCACATCGGATGATTCAAGAGTGCCGGCAGCAGGGCGTTCTGCTGGCGACGATTTTTCCAAGAAGAATGTCTCCTGCGGCACAATATGTCAAGCAGTTCATTGCAGACGGAAGGCTCGGCAAATTAAGCTTGTGCGATGCGTATGTGAAGATATACCGCAGCCAGCAGTATTACGACAGCGCCGGCTGGAGGGGAACGTGGCATATCGATGGAGGCGGATCGATGATGAATCAAGGGATTCACACCGTCGATCTGCTGCAATGGCTCGTAGGGCCGGTGGAATCCGTCTATGGCCGGGCAAGCACGCAGTTAAGACAAATCGAGGTAGAGGATACCGCTGTATCGCTGCTTCGTTTCCGCAATGGGGCCATGGGAGTTATGGAAATAACGACGACCGTTTATCCTGATCTGGGCCAGCGCCTGGAAATCCACGGTGAACGAGGAACCATCGTTTACAAGGAAGATGACATCGAGCTTCTGAAGGTGAACGGGGAAGCGGTGGAGCTCCCTTCCTTCGAACCGTTTCAAGTGATCCCTGACGGTCACCGGATTCAGCTTCGCGATATGGCTCTGGCCGTTCAAGAACAACGGGCTCCTGTCGTACCGGGAGAGGAAGGCATTCACGCGCTTGAAATTATATTGGGAACTTATGCGTCTTCCAAATTGCAGCGCGAAGTTGAGCTGGGCAAACCGGGAGGATTCGGGGCATAAGCCGGATCATGCAATAGTCTGAATGACAGACGGCTTAAGGCTGCCGCGTAAACACGCGGCAGTCTATTTTTTGTTAACCGACCGCAGTCAATCATCTTTGCTCTTTGTCAATAGAGTCGATAGCCGTACTTCTCATGAATGCACGGCCTTAGAATAGTTGTCATAATACAGTCCGAGATGATAAGCTTGCGTCAGAAGCTTGTCGAATGTTTCTTGCTTTGTATCTAAGGTGTTATATAATATTTCGACTCTGCTATTAGTGATGCCGCAGTATTCGGCCATTCCAACGTTTAATTGGTGGGAGATCATCTTGTCGTATTGTCTTTTTGCAAAGTCTTCATTCGAAGCCGCTGCGAGCCCAAGCCATAGGATTTGTTGATGATGCAATGTATTGGAGCCGTAAGCAAAGCCATTGTTCCATACCCGGTCGATATATCCTTTTAGCATAGCAGGGAGACCGTACCACCAAATTGGGAAAATGTAGGCCAGAGCATCATGATTGTTCATTCGTTCGATTTCTGCTTCCGCCTCAGGCGAATAGATCTTACGATCGATAGAATAATCGGGTTCGTCCGCTTCCCACAATACGGGATTGAAGCCGCTGCGATGCAAATCCAGGATCTCCGTTTCGTGCCCCGCATCTCTCAATCCCTGGGTAAATTTGGCTGCTGCAGAAAAGGTTAAGGAATGCACCCTTGGATGCGATACAACGGTTAAGACTTTCATGTACGTCCACCTTCCATTCTTTACTGTTAATCCTCGAATGAGGTACGATCAAATTATCCGGCATACCGTCCAAAAAAGGAAGAACGTACTTTTTTGTGCTATAAATACTAAAAAGTATTATAGGTACTAAAAAGTACCTATAAAGAACAATGTATTAAAGGGGGCGTGTAATTCTATGGAGAAGACAAAAAACTTCAATATCCCGGCGGAAGCCACATTGGAGGTTATTGGAGGGAAATGGAAGCTGCTGATTTTATGCCATTTAAACTGCGGCCCTGTTCCCCTTAGAACAAGCGAATTGAAGAGGGTCATTCCCGAAATTACCCAAAAAATGTTAACACAGCAGCTTCGGGAGCTGGAGGAAGACGGTATTATCGTAAGAACGGTATACAATCAAGTGCCGCCAAAGGTAGTCTATGAAATGAGCGAATTCGGAAAGTCGTTGAAATCCATATTGGACCAATTGGAAGAGTGGGGAGAGAAATTCATCCAGCAGAAGGAATGGAACTCCTCTTGTTCGGATCAACCACAAAAGTTTGTCCCTTAAACAAACAAAACAACAGCGGCGATCTAAGACTTGCATTCTGGTCATGGACTAAGCCGCTTTTTTTGATTGGTTGTCCAGCCAAAACGCAATTAAAGCCATTCTGTGACTATATCTCCCAATTTAACGTATGCACCGACTTTCGTATCGGCTGTACAATACGCCAATGCCGGCATGCTTGAGGAATGGGTCCAGTGCTATCTGTTATTTACTCCAAAAGATGCTCCTGTTTCTTATGATTTCATGCAGGGAGAGGCGATATATTTTGGAGTCGTCAAGTTTCCGCTGCGCCTAATTCAGAGTGAGGGAATGAAGCTGGTTGAAGCTCAGGTGGAAGAACCTAACGAACCAGCTGCGCTGCCTCCGCTTATTATTGAGTATGAGAAGGGCAAATTTTATTCTTACCTGCAAAAAGAGTTATTCGCTGCTTTGAAGCAAAGTAAAATCAATGCTTTTCCAGCCGTTATCGTATTGAAGGGCACAACCGATTATAAACTATTTATGAAACATTTTGGAACCGTCCTCTTTTTTGTTGATAACTGATCTGTCTGTAAATATCCATATCCGCTCCCGCGTAGATCGCGGGTTTTTTCATTATCGGTCCGATGTCTTTTTTCCTCACTATTTGATCCTTTAAATACATTTACTGCTTCGCTCGG
The DNA here is from genome assembly GCF_022354825.1 of Paenibacillus sp. H1-7. Lineage (GTDB taxonomy): Bacteria > Bacillota > Bacilli > Paenibacillales > NBRC-103111 > Paenibacillus_S. Next base: position 5,150,587 of record NZ_CP031168.1, on the reverse strand, counting down.
GAAGGATTACTATTAAGCTGTATTACTCGGAAGCTAATAAATACATACCGAAAGGAAGTAACGCAATGCACATTCCAAGACCTGAATACCCGCGTCCGCAGCTTGTTCGAGCGGAATGGATTAATTTGAACGGAACATGGGAGTTTGAAATGGATTTTGGACGGACCGGCAGACAGCGCGGCCTCCATCAAACGGAGCGGCTGGAGCAGTCAATCATCGTGCCCTTCTGCCCGGAAAGCAGTCTATCGGGAATCGGGTATACCGATTTTATGCCTGCAGTATGGTATCGCAGGACGTTTACGCTGCCGAAGGATTGGTCAGGCCAGCGCATTCTGCTGAACTTCGGAGCCGTTGATTATGAGACGGAAGTATGGGTTAACGGCGTATCGGCGGGAACGCACCGGGGCGGCTACAGCTCGTTTCAGTTCGATATAACGAAGCTGGTACAAGAAGGAGACAATGTCATTACGGTGTGCGCTGAGGATGATGTTCGAACAGGACTGCAGCCGGGAGGCAAGCAGAGCGGTAAATATCATTCGTATAATTGCTACTACACGCGGACAACCGGTATTTGGCAAACGGTATGGCTGGAATGCGTTCCGGAATTCCATATCGATTCGTACCGTATCGTAACGGATCCGCTCAACGGTCAGGCGAACTTGGCGATACGCTTCAATGGGAGCTACAAAAAGGGTCTATCGCTGCGCATCGACGCTTATTACAACGGAAAGCCTGTAGGCAGCCGCACTGCGCAAATCGGCAGTCATCAGCTGCACACGCAGCTGTCGCTGGACGAAGTACATCTGTGGGAGCCGGGGAACGGAAGGCTGTATGACCTGTCCTTTACATTGGAAGAGAATGGCCATGCATTCGACAAAGTAACAAGTTATTTCGGACTGCGGGAGATCACCTTGACCGATAAAGCGGTATTGATCAACGGGCGGACCGTCTTCCAGCGTCTCGTACTGGATCAAGGCTTCTATCCGGACGGCATCTACACGGCGCCAACGGATGAAGCTCTAAGCCGCGATATTGAGCTTGCTATGGATTTGGGCTTCAATGGAGCCCGGCTGCATGAGAAAATATTCGAGCCCCGCTTCTTGTATTGGGCGGACAAGCTAGGCTACCTGGTATGGGCGGAACACGCCAACTGGGGGCTTGACATTACTACGCCAGCGGGACTTCGGAGCTTTTTGCCGGAATGGATCGAAGGGATGGAACGTGATTTCAATCATCCGTCTATTATCGGCTGGTGCCCGTTCAACGAGACGTGGGACCGAGACGGAACGAAGCAGGATAATGAGGTGCTGCGCATCACCTATGAGGTGAGCAAGAGCATTGATCCGACGCGTCCGGTGAAGGATACGAGCGGCCATTATCACGTAAAGACGGACATCTTCAGCTTGCATGATTATGATCAGGATCCCGAATCGTTCGCAGCCAGACTGGAGCCGATGAAGAACGGCGGCGAAGTGTATGTACGGCATCCGAAGCGGCAAAAGTATGAAGGACAGCCCTATCAGGTAGCGGAATACGGGGGCATCTGGTGGGACCCGGCCCAATCTCACGAAGAAGGCTGGGGGTATGGCGACCGTCCGAAAAGCGAGGAGGAGTTTCTTGCCCGGTATGAGGGCCTTATGACGGTCATACTGGATAACCCGAACATCAGCGGTTTATGCTACACTCAGCTCTATGATGTAGAGCAAGAGGTGAACGGGCTGTATACCTACGATCGCAAGCTGAAGTTCCCGAGGGATGAGATCCGCAGAATCAATATGAAGCCGGCTGCCATAGAACGGACCGAGCCGTCCGGCAGCTAATGAGAAGCCTCCCTGGCAAGGGAGGCTTTCTTGCAGCAGCTGTGCTAGCCGCGTAGAGCGGCAGTTGTATGAAATCGCTTACTTTAATGCGGCTAATGATGCTCCTGCTCACTGAATTTACTACGGAACGCGGTGGGGCGCATACCGATTTTTTGCTTGAAGAGATTGGAGAAATAATGGGGGTCGGAATAACCCAGTTGCTCGGAAATTTCGTTGACCGTCAAGTGGGTCTCGATCAGCATCAGCTTGGCCGATTCCACTTTTTTGGTAAGAACATAGTTGTATATCGTGGTTCCCATTTCCTTCTTGAACACCCGGTTCAAATGCTTGGCGGATAGGCCCATCTCCTTAACGAGCTGCTCGGTATGAAACGGCTGCAGCATCTGGTTGTCCAGGTGCAGCTTGATCTGCCGTACAAGGAGAGGTAACAGGTCTCCGCGGTTTCTTTGGATTTCCGATAAACGGATCACGATTTGCATGAACAGCTGCTGCAGGGCTCCTTGCATCTCCTCGATCGTTTTGCTCTCGGCCCAATCAATCCCTTGCCGGAACAACGGTTCCATGTCCGCGTCCGGGACGACAATGGTGGAGAGAAGCCGGTAAGCCTCGAGAACATTGAGCGCCCATTGGCTGTGTACGTTATACCATATAAATACCCATGGCTCCTCCGGCGTCGCTTCGGATATCACCTCATGGAAGCTGCCGCTGCGCATAAGGAAGACATCGCCTTGCTGCACGCGACTGGTTTGTGAGTTCACGCGAATTTTCCCGCGACCCGACAGCACGCAGCCGATGACCGTAATGGTGGAAATCCTTCTCACATTGCGGTACTGAGGAGTGCAGTAATTAATGCCGATGAAAGGCACACTGATGGGGGGAGGGATTTCGCCGATAGTCGGAAAATGATAGATAGGCCCGTATTTGTCCATAATCCTCACCATTCTACTGAAAATTGTATTCCTACAAAGGCAGTCAGCCCGTCTCTTAGGAGTAATGAATGTATTGTAACACAACCACCCTTGGAGGAAGAAGGTGTATATAGATTGAGGGGAAGAGGCGTCATGCCGGTTATAGTGTCGTTGCTTGCCATAGCTTACTTGCTGTGGCCTGAAGGGAGCCTGACAACGAAGGATGGAGGAGATGCTGAAATGAGCACGATACCGTTTCAAACGGACGCAGCTCACGCGGTTATTGATATCGATACGAGGAGTGAGAAACCGATCCCTTACGGCATGAGAGGCGTAAATAATGAGACCAGCAACAAAGAGGCTTTCATCAATCATAAGCAATTGATCGATGAGGTGAACCATTACGGACGTCTCGGCTTCATTCGCTGGCCGGGCGGGACGAATTCCGATGTGTTCAACTGGCGGACGGGGATGCCGGATATCGATTACGGCGCATTTTCCTTCGGACCGGACGGCACGATTCATGGGCCGCATACGACCTTTCGGCTTGGCCAAGCCAAGGGCGGAGAGCACATCACAGATTATGTGGAGCTTCTTCGCAAGACTAACACCAAGGCAATGATCACGGTCAATACGACGCGCCAAACGGCAGAGCAGGCCGGAGATTTGGCCAAATATTTATATGATAACCGCGTCCCGGTCATCTATTTTGAGCTGGGGAACGAAATCATGTTCTTTACATCAAGCAGCGGCAAAAATACGGCGTACTACAAGACGGCATCGGATTATCTGGATAGGGTTCGCGGCCACTTCGATGCGATCAAACGCAATTATCCGGGGGCGCAGGTTATCATTTCCGTGGCCAACAGCAATAAGCCTGAGATGGCGAAGGCGTTTGACAAGGACGTATACCAGTATCCGGACCCCTACTGGGATGGTATAACCTTTCACCGCTTTGAAGGCGACGGAAGAACGGTTGCGGAAGCTGTAAAAAGCGCCAATAGCGCATTGGAGAAGCTCGTACCGCTTATCGACACGAACTACGTGCCGCATTTGCAAAAGCAAGATACGCCGATTTATTTGGGGGAGCAAGGGGTCGCACTGGGCGGCATTCTTGAGAGCACGCAATATCATGGGATTTATGTCGCGGAATCGATTTTGCGGCTATCCACCCACCCGAATATTACATACTTGGCGGGCTACCGGCTGCATAACGGGATTTTCAATACAAATGCGGCCCGAGGCGGAGCCAATGCTTCCCTGCTCATGGAGGACGCGTATCAGCGGGGAGAGACAGTCGATCCGTCAACGCTTGCGTACGACAGCTATTATCATGCGTCTTCCGCCGGATTGCGGGTTGTCGACGGGGCGGTGAACTACAGCTCGGCCGTATGGCGAGCACAGGTGACGGGCGGAGCCGAATCGCCGAAGGCGGAAGGCAGCATGCCTGCGTTATATGCTGCAGCATACAAAGGAGAGAACGGGACGCGGTACCTCGTCATTACGAACAAGTCGGCTCAGGAACAACAAGTGTCCGTACAAATGAACGGCAAGCCGGTACTTGCGGCCATGAAACAAACCTATACGACCTCAAACGACCCGGCTGCACGCAATACGGCGATACAGAAGGAACAGGTTGCCGTTCGCAGCGAAGCTACCGGGAATCCGGTTACCGTTGCTCCATACAGCGTTACTCGCTTGGAGTGGGACGGTGAAGCGCCCGACGCACCTCGGGAAGCTTGGCTGTATGCGGCGGAGCCCGGCCATGGCTCGGTTCATCTGCAATGGTACGCAATCCCGAATGCATCGGGCTACAAGATAAAGTACGGCACCGAGTCAAAGGCTTACACGTATACGATCAACGCCGGACAAGCGTTGGAGTATGACATTTCCGGATTGACGGAAGGACGAACCTATTATTTTTCCGTCGCGGCTTATAATGAAAGCGGGGAAAGTCCGGCATCGAACGAAGTCCCCGTTATGCTATCTGCTCCGGATATCCCGCTGCTGCGCCATGCCTATGCAGAGCGTTCAGGCAAGGTCGTGCTGGAATGGCAATCTGTCGCAGGAGCTGCTGGCTATCGGATCCTGTACGGCAAAGCGCCCGGAGTGTATACCGGAACGATAGAGGCCGGCAACAATGCCGGTTGGCTGGTGAGCGGACTAGACAACGACACCCGCTATTATTTCTCCGTAAGGGCCTATAATGCATTGGGCGAGAGCCGGAATTCGACGGAGCTGGAAGCCGTCCCGAGGAGTCTGCTGCCGCTTGCTCCCCGCGATCTGTCGATCAAGAAGGAGGACGGGCCATCCATCTCGATGCAATGGAAGCCGGCGCGAACCGAGGTGGAGGAGCATCACTTTGAAGACGGGACGGCAGGGCCGTTTCATGCCGAAGGGTGGAACGTGGAGCCGCACCCGGATCGCAGCCGGAGGGTGAACGGCTACCGCGCTCAAGAAGGCGGCAGCGAATTTGCCGTGTGGTCGAGTACTCCGCAAGGGAACTATGAAGGGGAGGCTGTCTTGGAATGGACGGACGGAGTGCAGACGGGGCAAGCGGGGATCGCCGTGCGCTTCCTCGATCAGGACAATCATATCCGGTTTGTATACGACCGAACGGATAAGCAATACAAGCTGATTAAAGTAGCGTTGGGCAAGGAACAGGTGCTTGCAGCGAAACAAGCAAACGGCGATCCATTGAGACTGTATCTGTTCCTTACGATCGACGGAAACCATATTTATGCCAAGCTGAATAATGAAGGCACCATTCTGCGGGCAACGGACAGCTCGCCTGCGGCGGGGAAGTTTGCTCTATATAGCAGCGGTACCGGCGCGTGGTTCGATTCGGTCCGAATGTACTCGCCAAATACAAGAACATATACCGTATACAGAAGCATTCAACCGGATACAGGCTACGAAGCGATTGCCATGGGAATTAAGGACACGGCATTTACCGACAGCGGGCTGCCGGAAGGAACGCGGTATTATTATAAAGTGAAAGCGGTTAACGAGCTCGGTGAAAGCCATTCGTTCTCCAACGCCATCCGCAAAAATTAAATGCTGCGCGATGTCCGGAATGCTCACTTTTTCGTCCGATAATTGTATTCAAACGAAGCGTTTCGCCATGTATGATCATTATGACAAAAAAATAAGGGGTGTTTACATATGAAAGGTAACAAAGCGCTGATCCTCGCGTCTGCCGCAATATTGGTTATGACCTCTGCATGCACGGGCTCGAATACACCGAAGCAAGCAGCTCTAACAGAAGAGAACAAAGAGCCGATCAAGCTTACCGTCCTTCAATATTTGCTCAACGTGACGGACGAAGACTTCAGCAAGCTGATAGCGGAGCCGGTAAAAGCGAAATTCCCGCATATTACGATGGAGCTGGTACGTAAGCCGGCCAACCAATCTTTTGAAGATATGCTCACTGCCGGGACGTTTCCCGATATGATGCTTCAGGCCAATTTCGATATTTATAAATACACGCCGCTCGGTCTTGCCGAGGATCTGACGGCCTATATCAAGAACAGCGGCCTGGACATGGCGAAATTCGAGCCGAACATCATTCAAACGTTGAAAAGCTACGGAACCAAAGGCGAATTGTATATGCTGCCTCTTTACAGCAATCCTGCGGCTTTATATTACAACAAGGATATCTTCGACCGGTTCGGGGTTCCTTTTCCGAAGGATGGCATTACCTGGGATGAAGCGATCGGCCTCGCCCGCCAATTGAGCAGAACGGACGGCGGGCAGCAGTATTACGGACTTGACCTGATCGCCGCCCCCCGTATCTCGGCCTCGTTGATGCTTCCGCTTCACGATCCGAATACTGGCAAAGCTGTGCTGACATCCGACAGCTGGAAATCCTATTTCGAAATGTACAAGTCGATCAAGGATATCCCCGGCAACCAGACGAAAGGCATCTTCAACGACTTCGAGAAAAACAAGAATTTGGCTATTATGGTTGCATATAACCGTCTCAATCAGCTGGAGGAGCTGCATCAGGCGGGAACAGAGCCGAACTGGGATATCGTTACGTTCCCGAGCCGCAAAGAAGCTCCGCTGGTGAAGGAAACTGATGTATCGGGCCTGCTGCTGTCCACCAAGAGCAAGCATAAAGAAGAAGCGTTCAAGGTCATGGCCTTCTTGGCTGAGAAGGAGAGCCAGGCTCGCATGGCGCGAAGGGGATTGATCCCGGTCATCAATGATCCGGAAGTGACGAAAGATTTTGGAGCGGACATGGCGTCGTTGAAAGGAAAGAACGTGCAGGCTCTGCTAAAAATGAAGAGCGGTCAAAATCCGCCGCCAAGCCAATATGAGGAAATCATTAAAGAGGTCATCAATAAATCGATGGTCGAATATTTGAAAGGAAAACTGGATACTAACACAATCTTGAGACAGGCGGAAGAGGAAGCTAATAAAAAAATCGAGGAAGCCAAAAGATGATCAGAGAAGGAGACAATCTCATGTCCAGATTGATACAGCCAGAAGTCGCAGGAGGCGCTCCCGCCTATTTCATGGGATACTTCAGCTCCGGGCCGAACCAAACCCACAAGCAGGAAAAGCTTCATTATGCCTATAGCCGGGATGGACTTCACTGGTATGAGCTTAACGAAAATCGCCCCGTGTTCGGTACGTCATTGGGAGAAGGCATACTTCGAGACCCATTCATTGCCAAAGGCGCCGACGGTAACTGGCATATGGTGTTCACGATCCGTCCGAGGGGAGAATACATAGGCTATTGCCGTTCAAGTGATCTGATTACATGGGAAGACGAGAGGAAGCTCCCGGTCATGAAAGGCATAGACGATTGTATGAACAGCTGGGCGCCGGAGTTCACATACGATCCAGAGCGCAACCAATATCTGATATATTGGGCATCCAGCTGCGGACAAGATTTGGGCAACAGCAAGCATTATTCTGCCTGGACCCCTGATTGGATTACATTAACGGAGCCGTCGCTGTTCTTTGATCCCGGATACCAGACCATCGATGCATCGCTTGCTGAGCATGAAGGCAAATATTACATGGCGGTGAAGGATGAAAGCGTAGTATACGACCGCAGCGTCAAGCATCCTTGCCGCAATGTTCTGGCTGTTGCCGACCGGCTCGAGGGGCCATATACGGTCGAAACGGGTTTTCGGACACCCGACTACACGGAGGGGCCGGAGTTTTTGAAGCTGGAAGGGACGAACCGTTGGCTGCTGTTCTACGATTATTGGTCCTACGGCAAGTTCGGCATCATGGAGACAACCGATTTCCGCGAGTGGAGAGAGCTCGGTGAGGACAAGTTCCGCATCCCATACCGTGCAAGGCATAACACCGTCTTCCCGATAAGCGAGCCTGAGCTGGCGCGGCTTTTGGATAAGTATGCGCTATTGGCGCAATATGGTACGCCGACGAATGCACCTGTACGACTGGCTGCAGAAGAGCCGGAAGGATTCCTGCACAGCGCCTTCTCCTTGCGAACGATCGTCATGCAGTTTAGTCCGAACCAGCTTGCAGGAACCCAAGTATTGTTTGACGAAGGCGATAGCAAGAATGGCTTGGCATTGAGAATTCGCGAAGGAGGGCTCGAAGCGGCGGTCGTATCGGAGGGAGAACGGGTGATGCTTCAGGCTCCCGTAGATGCGTCGGCAGGCGGCAAATGGCGCCATGCTGCTCTCAGCTTTGCCGAGGGCACAGTCTCCCTGTACCTTGACGGGAGGCTGGCTGACCGTGTTCGTGCCGGGTTCGCCATCGTCGGTCCGCATACCGGAGCTGGAGGGTATGGCGGGCGCTTCGGCAGCGATGCGTTCGGAGATACATACGGCAAGGATCCTTTCGACGGAGTGATCCGCCAAGTGAAGCTGTATTCGGTTCCGCTGCAGGAAGCGGACATTGCGATGATGGCCAAGCCCTTGGCGGCTGCCGTCCTGTAATCAAAAAGCCTGAATTGTCACATGACAATTCAGGCTTTTTTTACCACAATAAAATTTAAAAGATTCCGAGGTCATCGGATGTAAAAATTCTATTTGGCGATAAAAACAACCTCTTAACGCGGTCGCTCCTCTGTGAAAGGACGTCGATAGACGTTTTTCTCATATCGATTTTTCACAAATGATCGTCGGCTTTTCACATTTACTTTCCTATGCGTCCGGCATAAGCTTGATATATGCAGCTTGGCTTTCTGAGCTCACCACGACAGATATCGATTTTTCATAATCATAGTGAGTGGATGTACGCTGTAGCTGAGTCGGGAGCGGATTTACATCCCTTTGCCCCTGACTAGTTTACATAACAAAATTTGAAGGAGTGTTCGCAATGAGGACATATCGATTGAACCAGTTAGCCGATGTGACAGAGGGTCATATTTTGAAAGGTATTATGCCTGGGGAATACTTATCATACGGGGGACTTGCCTTTGAGAAGCCGGGAGCACGTGCGCATACGAACGATGGTCCTGGAGGGAAGGATTATCATGTGCATGAGGATTGTGAAGCGTTCCTTATTTTACAAGGGAAGGGCGAGGTCGAAATCAATAAAGAGCATTTTTACCCTGTCAAGACCGGGGACGTTATCATTATTGAGCCAGGCGAGGACCATCATCTTATTTCAAGCGTGGAAGATCCTATTGTCGTCGTATGGTGCCATGCCGGACCGTCACGAAACAAAAATCAATTGTAACTAGCAGAAAGAGAGGATGAGCTATATGAAGGCGGTTCTGGTCGGTTTGGGAAACTTTGGTTCAGGATGGTACAAAAGACTGAAACGCCATGCGGGCGTTCAGGAGATCTGTGTTGTTGAAACGAATCCAACGCTCCGGGAAACGATTGATCCGGGTACTCCTTTTTATCTGAATTTGGAAGAGGCAATTCAGAGCGAAAGACCCGATTTTGTGATTAATGTTACACCTCCTCACATTCATACAGCCATTAACGAAATTGCCTTCGCACATAACTTGCCTGTGCTGTGTGAGAAACCGATATCGAACGATATTAGGGATGCGCAATATATTGTAAGCCAAGCCGAACAGAAGAACATTCCGTTCATGATTTCCGAGAATTACCGTTTCTTTGCGCCGGTACGGAAGGCGAAGGAGCTGCTGGACAGCGGTATCATTGGACCGTTGTCGTCGGTACACATCGAATTTGACCGCTATCATGTTGTCTCCATCCCCTATTTTGGCAAGATGGCCAATGGACTGCTGGAGGATGTCACGATTCATCATTTCGATATGATTCGTTATTTTACCGGCCAGGAGGCAATCAAAGTATTCGCTATTAACAGCAACCCGCCCGGAAGCTGGACGGAGACGACGACGATTCACCTCACTGCGTGGCTGGAGCTTGACGGAGGAACCATAGTAGATTATCACGGCAGCATGATGGCAAAAGGTAAGCAGACCGAATGGTATGGCGATTGGCGTTTCGAAGGGGCCGAAGGCGCAATTGTTATAACGAGTAACCGGGTGCAGCTCATGAAGGATGGCAAGGACGAAGAAGTATACACCTTTGACGGGGTAGGACAAATGCTGTCGCTGGATGAATTTCTTGCGGCATTGAAGGAACGGCGGGAGCCAAGACCAAGCGGCAGCGACTATTTGAAGTCGCAGAGCCTGGTGCATGCTGCGGGTGTGTCGTCGAGGATGGGGAAAATAGTTACCGTAGAAGAAGCACTAAGAGAAATGTAAAGAAATAATAAAATAGCAATCTATAAGAAATCTTGCTGCCGTTTACATGCTATAATAGATCCTATGTAAGACGAATGAATGACTCTTGTCGGTATTTTCAGAGATTCATAATTTCTTATTAGGAGGCAATATTATGGCAGCAGCTAATCCCGTTACAATCACCGTGGAAACCATCGTTCATAAACCAGTTGAAAGCGTATGGAAATACTGGACGGAACCCCAACATATCATGCAATGGAATAATGCTTCCGACGACTGGCATACGCCGCATGCCGAGAACGATCTGAGGGTCGGCGGTAAATTCGTCTCGAGAATGGAAGCGAAAGACGGCAGCTTTGGATTTGATTTCGGCGGAGTGTACGACGAAGTCAGCATTAACGAGAGCATTGCCTATTCGTTGGGCGACGGCAGAAAAGTGAAGGTCTCCTTTATTCGCCAAGACAACGACACGAAAATCGTTGAAACGTTCGATGCGGAAGAAACCAACGCCGTTGAGATGCAGCAAGCCGGATGGCAAGCGATTTTGGATAACTTCAAGAAATACGCCGAAGGCGTGCAAGAATAATATATAATGCAAAGCGCATGCCGATTACGGCATGCGCTTTGTAGTTCAATCGAGAAGCCTGTTCCTTATAATCAGGACAGCACGTAAACGGTGATGCCTTTCTGCAAGCCGAATTGTCGCGCTTCCTCCAAATCTTCGAAATATACATCCAAGCGGCTGCCTGTGATCGCAGAGCCTGTATCTTCAGCGGTACGATATCCAATCCCCTCGATATACACCTTGGTCCCAAAAGGAATGATGGAAGGGTCCACCGCCACCGTCCGTCCTTCTTCCACATGGGCGCCGCTTTTGGTCACGCGATAAGCCGGATGCTCCGGTGTTTTGCCGGTAGATTCATAGCCGGCTGTGTATGCGGTCAAGGTGGCATTTAGCACTTGGCTGACAACGATTTCGCCTTCGCCCTCAGGCAGCTGAAAGCCGGGAATATACAATAACTGGCCGGCGCCGATTTGTTCCGGATTGGCAAGCTGGTTGTTCTCGGTCAATTCTTTTAGACTGGTACCGAACATTTTAGAAATTTTGTAAACCGTATCCCCCTTTTGAATTTGATACCAAACGCGCTGAGGAACTGGGGTATGTACTGGCTTGTTCTGCGGGCTATCCGATGCCATTACATTGCTTGAGCCACCCATGCTGCTCTTTTCGTTCGCCGCAGCATCCGCACGTTTGGGCTGATTGCAATAGGCTTGTACATCCGCTGCTGCCGAGGCAGTGGAGCCTCTCGCCGCCAACTGATTTAAGACGGGCTCGGAGGGCCGACACACCTGACGAACCTTGGAGCGCTTGATGAGCTCCAGCGCTTCCGCCCGCGTAATCGGTTCCGCTCCCCGGTAGCTTTCCAAGGAGAAGGAGTCATCCTTGCCGCTGGCCAACTCGTTAGCCATGACGAAAATAACGGCGTCATCCCCCTGATAAGAGTAACCGTAAGCACCCGCCATAATTTCCGCAGCATTCAAACGCGAAAGTGGTGTGTTGCGCTTCTCTACATTGCTTATCCCTGCCACCGGATATTTCAGCTTGGCCGCTTGTTCGTACAAAGAATCCGCCCAATGTCGTTGTTCTGGGGAAGCGGTATCGTTGGAAGCCGGTCCGCTTGCAGAAGAATAAACCGCCTCGGTTACTGGCGTGGAGCGAAACAGCATAGCCAGAAATTCCGCTTCCGCTACCGGCAGGTCCGGTTGGAAGGTACCGTCCGGGTACCCTTGAGTAATATGATTTTGAACCGCCCAATCTATCGCTTCCATAGCCCAGTGATTTGCCGTGTCTGCAAAACGGGTGGAAGCCGAGGCTTGCGCAGCCGGAGCTAACACGGAGCTTATCAGCAGTAAGCCCGAAAGCGCGGTGGGGACCATTTTTGCTGCGTTCATAGCTTCTCCTAACTAAAGACGATTTGCCGTTAATAAGATTCGTCGATTATTGTAATGGAATATTTTGGGTCAGTCAATCCTCTTTCCGATACTTACCTTCAGGTTACTAAATGGATTTCATTACACTCCTTGTCATCCTCTTCCTTATTGACTATGATGAAGGATATATCCATGACATAGGGCGGAGTGATCACATTGGCAGACGCTAAGGCAAATTATCGAATCCCGCTTTTTTGCGCCGTGACCTTGCTGTTCTGGTTTTCCATGTATACGTGCGTTCCGATCTTGGCTTCATATGTAGAGTATCTTGGCGCTTCCCACCAAATGGCCGGCTTTATCGTCGGCATGTACGGGCTCAGCCAGATGCTGCTGCGCATTCCCGTAGGTGTGCTTTCCGACCGTTATCACAAACGCAAATTGTTTATCGTATTCGGACTGCTATTCTCCGTATTGGCCGGACTCGGCATTCTGATCACACAGGAGGTCACCTGGATTCTCATCTTGAGAGCGCTTGCGGGAGCAGCGGCGGCGACCTGGGTGGATTTCACTATTTTGTTCGTCAGCTACTTTAAGAAAGAAGACACGACTCAAGCGTTGGGGACGTTATCCTTTTACAATTCCATGGGGCAAATGCTCGGCATTCTTCTCGGCGGATGGTTCGCGGACCGGTTCGGGTGGGAGTCGTCATTTATCATCGGCGCGGTGGTAGGGGCGATAGGACTCGTCGGCGCATTGTATCTGGTCGAGAAGGTGGAGAAGGATGCGCAGAAAATTACCTTCGAGGGTGTTCTGGAGGTAGCGAGGGACCGGAAACTGCTCACTGTTTCCTTCTTGTCCATTCTTTTTCAGGTGCTGACCTTCGCGACCGTGTTCGGCTTCACACCTGTGTTCGCCCAGTCGCTTGGAGCTACGAAGCTGGATATGGGACTTCTGACGTTCTTTTCCACGTTCCCAACCGCATTAGCCTCCTGGTTCGGGGGAAGGCATTTGGCGCAAAAGCTGGGCGAGAGGAATACAATCATAGTCGGATTCGTCATCAGCGGAGTGTTTACAGTGGCAATTCCTTTTACTCCATCGCTCTGGGTGCTGATGCTGACGCAAGCTTTGGCGGGCTTCGGAAGAGGCTTCACTTCTCCCGTGCTGATGTCCTTGAGTATTAAGCATATGGATACCGGGAAACGGGCGACAGCCATGGGCTTCTATCAGGCGATTTACGGCTTAGGAATGTTCGGGGGACCCTTATTCATGGGAGCTGCCGGAGATTGGCTATCCTTGGAGGACGGCTTCCTGATGGTCGGCGCCCTCGGCTGCGTCACATCCGTATTGGCATACCTGCTGCTGAACAGGGCGGGAGCAGGAACGGCTGCGCCTCATCGCGGGTCAGGCGCCCTGACGAAGTGATCGAAGCAGCGTGACTGCATACCGCAGCTGTACCTGATGAATGAAAGCTTCATTATTTTTCAACTCCATCAAAAGTGAGGGTCTTATGAACATCGTGCTTATAGGTATGTCCGGAGCCGGTAAGAGCACCTTAGGTGTGCTGCTTGCCAAAGCTTTGGGAATGGACTACGTAGATACCGATCTTGTTATTCAGCAGCAGGAAGGCAGGCTATTGCAAGAAATCATCGATCATGACGGTATCGAAGCGTTTATGGAAATTGAAGAAAGCATTGTGTCTGAGCTGCAGCGAAATCATTGCATCATATCCACAGGCGGAAGCGTCGTTTATTCCGATAAAGCTATGAATGCTTTAAAACAGGGCGGACAGATTATTTATTTGCATGTGTCGTACGAGGAAATTGAGCGGAGGCTTACCAACATAACGACCAGAGGTATTGTGATCAAGAATGGAAACAGTCTGAAGGACGTTTACGATGAAAGAGTCCCGCTCTACATGAAGTACAGTGATAAAACTTTGGATTGCACAAACAAAGAGATAGAGCATTGCGTTAGTGAACTGTTAGAGATGCTGTGAGCATGATTTTATTAAACTAGATAAGCTGGGGGACAAGGAATGGAATTAATCAAAATAATTACGGATAGTGATATTGTCGGCGGTGAACCCGAGTTGCTGGATTCCGTATCACGTTATAGCGCGAGAGGCATTGTAGTAGATGAACAGGGTAACGTTGCCATGATGTATATGTCGAAGCTGAAGCTTTACAAGCTGCCTGGCGGTGGTATAGAGGATGGCGAACAGGCACAAGACGCGTTTTTGCGCGAGATTATGGAAGAAACCGGTTATGAAGCTGAAGTATTTCATGAGCTGGGATATATCGAGGAGCATAAGAAGAGAAATGATTTTATGCAATATTCCTACTGCTATGCAGCCAAAGCCAATCATAGCCCTCGTAGCGCAATGCTTAGCGAGAACGAACAGCAGCTTGGGATGACGGTTACTTGGATGACACTGGACAAAGCATTAGAAGTGATGAATGATTCCGTCTTACATAGCAATGACTATTCCACTGGATTTATGATTTTGCGTGATACAACGATACTTGAGACATATCAAAGCACCATGAATTCTAATGAAAAAGCTTGAGTGATCAGGCTTTTTATTTTTTTGTTTTGGCTGGAAAGCGCATCAGCTTATTATCCATATTAGTTAGAGGTATTCTCCATTTACTCCCTAAAACGGATGATTATAATTAGTGATGAAAGGGTTTTCAACCGCGTATTCATTCAATTAGGGGGAATGTCGATGTATCTATTGACAAAGGGGAGTATCGGTTGCATCACGGCAATTTCGATCGTATTATTGTCCGCATGCACGGGCGGCGCTCCCGCCGGGAATCCAACCGCAGAAAAGCCTTCGGCAAAAGAAGAAGCGAAAAACATCCAAGACGCCAAGCTGGAGCAGGCGGAGCTGCTGATTCTATCCAAGGTTGCTTCCATCACACAGGAAGAATTCGAGCGTACGATCGCTGAGCCCGTTAGGGCCAAGTTTCCGCATTATAAGCTGAAATATATCATTGAGGGAAAAGAAACCAGCCTGCAAAGCATGATGGTTTCCGGTCAAGCGCCTGACATTACGATCACTTCGCTCGCAGGAATGCAATCCTCCCTTATCCCCCTGGGGCTTGAGTACGACTTGACCGGCTTGATCAAGAAATATAACTACGATATGTCTCGGATCGAGCCTTCCACCATGGAATCGTTGAAAAATGCTACCTCCACAAGTGCCATTTACGGATTGCCCAAGTATCTTAATACTGTCGTTCTCTTTTATAACAAAGATATTTTTAAGCGATTCGGCATTGCCTTTCCGAAGGACGGCATGACGTGGGAGGAAGTCACCCGACTCACCGCCAGCTTGACCCGTTATGAAGACGGAACCCAATACCGGGGCATGTCGCTGTTTTACAGCAATATGATCCTGGAGAACCAATTGTCACTGCCTCTGATTCATCCAACGGAGGAAAAAAGCTCCGTCAATGTGCCGGCTTTCCAAAAGCTTCTCATGACATACAAGGCCATTTACGACATTCCCGGAAATAAGCCTGAGGGAGATATTACGCCGGATAAAGAGCTGACCGCATTTCATAAGCAGAGAAATGTTGCGATGGTGGCTTCTCCGATGTCAGGCTACGGGCGGTTCGAGAGCGATCCGGATCTCGATTGGGATATGGTGGCCGCTCCGACATTCCCCGATGCGCAAGGAGTCGGTTATCAGCCCAACACCATTTATTATTTTATCAGCAATGTGAATAAGAAAGCCGAGCAGGCGTTCCAGGTGGTTACGGAGCTGCTATCCGATGAAGTTCAGCTGCAGGCGAACAAGGAAGGCCGACCAACCATCCTAATGGATGAGAAAATCCGATCGAGTCTCGGCAGCGGTCATAAGCTGTTCAAGGACAAAAATTTCAAAGCCGTGTTTTACAACAAATTCGCTCCGATGCCGCAAGCTAACGCCAAAATGGCGCCACTGGTCAATGCATCCTCTATTCTACAAGGGGAATTCGCGGCCATGATAAGCAAGGGAACGGATGTGAATACGGCACTGCGTCTGGCAGACGATAAGATCAACCAAGCCATTCAGACGGCGAAAAACAAATAAACTCTTGGCTGGGAGCGTGGTATGTCATCGAGAAAGAGTATCTTCACCAATTTTTCCCCAAAATTATGGACGTGGTGCACCGAACCGTCGACTTTTGGGAGGGAACCGACTATTGCGCGGTTCGGCCTTCAACGAATGTTTACAATCTGGCTTTTATCTACGAGGGTGAGGGTACGCTCAATCTGAATGGAGAGAGCTATGAGCTTGGGCCGGGATGCATCTTTCATGTCTCACCGGGAATGCGGATGGAGCTGAAGTGCTCCCGCGATAAGCCGCTTCATTATTTCGGCGTACATTTTCATCAGCTGCGTGTGCAATGGGAAGGAAGCGAGGTGCAGACTACGGTTACGGTGACACCGCTGCCGTTAGCAAGAATGCTCTACTTGCCCGGACATTCTGTCCATGGGCAGGCAGCGGAGTTATACGATGGTTGGCATTCGAAATCGCCGGGCTATGAGTGGCAGACGAAGCTGGGCCTGTTCCAGCTGCTGGATGAACTATGCTCCGCCGTAATCGAAGTGCGGACACGGGAGGAGAGCTCTTATCGCGCCATGGACAACAGCGTAAAGTACATTCGGCAGCATTATGCCGAGCCCATAAGCCGGGAGGTGTTAGCGGAGCATGTGTCCCTATCCGTCAGTCATTATTCCGCCCTGTTCAAAAAAGTAATAGGGATCAGCCCGCTGCAATTCGTCGAAAAGGTTCGAATCGATCATGCTAAGACCATGCTCACGGGATCATCCAAGCCGATCAGCGAGATCGCCAGAGAGATCGGATATAACGATCCGTTGTATTTTACCCGCGTATTTACGAAGGTGACCGGAATGGCTCCCCGTGAATACCGAGGATAATTAGTAGAGTAGAGGAGGAGAGAGATTATGCACGAGGTGGAGCGATTCCATGTCTTAATCGTCGGGAGCACGTTCGCGGGGCTTGGGTTAGCATCCAGCCTGAAGGAGAAGGCCCTCGTTGTGGAACGAACCGGGTCGGTCGGAGCAGAATTTATCGCTGCTTTCCGCAATGCTAAGGTGAATTTATCACAAGAGGTGTCGCCGATAACGAATACGCTGATGAGCGAAGCGGTGCATCGAAGCGTCATCGGCGGAGAGGGAGGCATTCACTGGCCGGCGTTTGCGCCGCTCTTATATCGAGTGATATCCAGCGAAAAGCTTCCGGTGCGCTTCTTGACCCGCGTAATTGAAACGGCTGCGCTGCCGGACGGAGGCTACGAGGTCACTTTGATGGGAGCCGCAGGACTATCCAAGGTGCAGGTGGACACCATCATAGATACTACGAGCTTTTGTGAGACAGCCCCGGATTCGGCAGGACGACAGCTGCAGGGCAAACGGCTCAATGCCATGATTCATCGTCCGGAGAGCACGCAAAATCCACCTTCCATAACGGAAGGCTTCACGATCTATCAAGGGCGCTTTGCATCGGAGTGGGTCGTCAGCTGTCCGCTGGAGCTTGATGACGATTGGCATGCAGCAAGGGAGAGGCTGCTGTCGTTCTGGGAAGCACGGCCGGAATCGTTGAAGCCGTGGAAGCTGGCTACTATTGCCGACGCGTTCGATGTATCTTTACCTGCGAAGACATCCGTACTGTCACCGGGCTGGCTATGGCATCCTTCGGCTGCGTATGCGGATCCTATTGCCGCATTTGAAGCGGGAGTTCAATTTCAAATGGAGGTACCGGCGATATGAACCTTTCCGAGCGTTGGAACGGCAGACTTGTACAAACATCGTGCAAGCCCGATTTTAAAGATATGTATGATGTTATCATTGTGGGGTTAGGTACAGCAGGCGCCATTGCAGCCATCCGGGCGGCGAAGCTGGGATTGAAGGTGCTCGGCTTGGAACAAATGCACGGGATGGGAGGAGCCGGAACATTGGGCGGCGTGACCGGCTATTACTTTGGAACGCGCGGAGGAATCTACGAAGAGGTAGATACTCGGACGGCGGAGCTGGAGGCTGCTTCCTTTCTCAAAGCGGGAGGCGTCAATGCCAATGCCAAGAGCATCGTTCTGGAGCGGGAAACCGCATCAGCCGGTGCCGCCTTTCAGTATGAGGCTATCGTCCTTGGCGTGTACATGGAAGGACGCGCCGTCAAGGGGCTGCGGTGGATAGGGCCCCATGGCATCCAAAGCGCAGGCAGCCGCGTCATTATCGATGCGTCGAGTGAGGCCGAGGTTTGCGCTTTGGCAGGCTGCGAGGTGCGCAGGGGGCGTTCATCAGACGGTCAAGTGCAGCCGTTTTCCAATGTCGTGCAGCTCCTGAAAGATCACCGTATCCACCATTATTACACGGATTCGGGATATGTCGACGCCGCAGACCCGGAAGCCTTGTCCAAGTCGATTGTACAATCCGCTCTTCTAGAAACACACTTGAAAGCGGAGTACCGGGATGATGAGGGACGGCTGTTGAAAATTATGCCGCAGCTCGGGCTGAGAGAAGGAAGGCTTATCGTTGGCGAGGAGACGGTCACCTTCGGAGACTTTATCGAAGAAAGGTATACTTCGGAGCCGCTCTTTTACGCATACTCGAATTTGGATAATCACAGCAAGGACGTTGCCTTCGAGAGCGAAGCGCAGCAGGATTGGTCCGTCGTCTCCAGTCTGTGGGGGCTCAACTTCACGGTTCCCATTCCGATTGGCACCCACATACCGCATGGTACCGAAGGCTTGCTAGCTGCCGGCAGAAGCATCTCGCTTGATCATGATCTCGCCAGCTGCATCCGCATGAAACGGGATATGCAGAAGAGCGGAGAAGCCGCTGCCGATATGGCGTATCTAAGTATAACTAAGAACTGCTCGCTAACAACCATTCCCTATGCGGAGCTGCGGTCCTTATTGGAAGAAACCGGTTGTCTGGAGCAGGGGAGGAGCGTGGAGTTTATAGACAGCTCCACTAAGGTGAATCAAGATTACGCTGTCCGCAAGTGGCTGACAGACCCTGCCGAGATCCGGGAGGCTCTTGCCGGAACCAAGCCGGGTATTGCCATTTGGTCGGCGAAGCGTCTCGGAGCTCAGCTGGTGCCCCAGCTGCAATCCTGGCTGTCGAGCGACAAGGAGGAACACCTGCCGAAGCACAGTGCGATGGCCCTCGGATTAATCGGCGATGCTGCAGCGATCCCAATGCTTAGACGCATCGTTCAGGAAAGGGACATGTTTGTTCCGCATACGAGCCGCAAATACAACCAAGTGCGCGGCTATGCAGCAATTTACCTGCTAGGCAAGCTCAGGGATAAGGGCATCGTGCAGGAGCTGCTGAAGATTATCCGTGACCCGGGGGAGCTGCCGCAACTAAATCCGGAGGAACGAAACTGGGAGTTTATATCCGATCCGGAGGAGCTGTATTTTCAGTTTTTTTCGTTCTCCGTTATGGCTTTGCTGCGAATAGCGGACGTGCATACGGAGCTGCGAGAGAGCATTGGTGCTGCGATCCAAGAGCGTCTCCATGACCCTGAGCTTCAATTAAAAGTATCATTCAAGGGCTCCAGGGTTATCAAGTACTCGATGCTTGAACGAATTGAAGAGATCGTAGATAAACACCTTCAAAGCTGGGGATCGCCCGCGTGAAGTGGTAGGAAGGCAAGAGAAGCATTGCAGACGGCCGCGTCTGGATGCTTCTTTTCGTTTATCCAGGAGAGCAGGCAAGGGGTTCTTCTCTCTTTATAGGAATCTATCTTGCTCCATTCGTCATATGAATAACAACTTGCGAATAAGAATGATAGCAGCAGGAGACATGTCCAAACTTACCGAGGATGTAACAATGAAGCTGAAACAATTTGCAGGAGAGGATGGTATCAGGGTATGGAGCATGGAGATTCCAGCATCGCAATCTTAGGAATAGGTACAGCCGTGCCGGCTTATCGGCTTGAACAGGCAGAGACATCTGCAAGGTTAATGGAGGCTTTGAAGGACAACGCGGATTCCGCGCGCTGGGCGAGGAGAATTTTCAAGCAGTGCGGTGTGGAGACCCGGTATACCTGCGAGCCGAACCTGCTGGAGCCGGCTTCGAGCTGCCGTTACTTTCCGAGTTTATCCATAGAATCTATACCTTCTACCGCCGAGCGAATGCAAACATATAAAAGGGAGTCCGTACCGCTTGGCTTAGAGGCGGCAAGAAAAGCGCTGGCAGACGCCGAGGTTAACGTTTCAGAAATTACTCACCTGCTGACGGTCAGCTGCACAGGCCAATTTCTTCCGGGTATGGATGCGGCTTTGGTCAAGCAGCTGGGGTTGTCCGATACGGTGAATCGGATCCCGCTGCAATTTCTAGGCTGCGCTGCAGGGCTTAAGGCGGTTTGTCTCTCGAAGCAAATCGCCGCAGGGCAACCGGGCGCTAAAGTGCTTGTTGTATGTGTCGAGCTGTGTACGCTCCACATTCAACCTTCGACGGAGCGGGAAGCTCTATTTGCCGCTTCTTTTTTCGGTGATGGTGCATCTTCTTGTGTTATTGGAGCCGCTGATCGTGAGCATAAAGGGATATTTCAGCTGGGCAAGGAGCATTCGGCCCTTCTGCCTGACTCGGCCAACGAGATGGTATGGGAGCTGGGGGATTACGGCTTTGACCTATTCCTTTCCCCGAGTATTCCGAAGCAAATAGCCGGCTTGATTCCTGCAGAGGCAAGGCGGTTATTGGAAGGAGAGCCTGACCCGCAGCTATGGGCGATCCACCCCGGCGGACGCGGCATTGTCGATGCTTTGCAGGACGTGTTCGGGCTTACGGACGAGCAGACCGAGCCCAGCTATTCCGTACTGCGCCATTACGGCAATGTATCCTCCGCGACCATTTTGTTCGTTCTTGACGAAATGAGAAGGGGTCTGGAAACCCGCGGTTCGGGAGCTGCAGACGGCATAGCGATGGCATTCGGTCCGGGCCTTACGGTCGAGATGATCCGGATTGTATATGTCCCGGCCGTTAATCGCCAAGAGGAGCTGCTTGCGGGTAAACGAAGTGTTTAGCCGGCTGCGTCAGCGGGCCGAGGAGCCTGAACTGATGGACGACTTCTCACAAGGGGGAGAGGAGCTCCGCGAAGCGCTGCAGCATCTGCGCAGGCTGAATCGGATCTTTGCGGCATCATCGCCCACACTGTATGGTGTGAATCGATTATGGCAAGCAGCGGACAAGCCGGACCGTTTGTCCATTCTGGACATCGGCTCGGGCTCCGGAGATGTGAACCGGCGGCTTCTCCGGTGGGCTGATGTGAATGGAATTAAACTCAGGATCACCTTGGTTGACGTAACGGAAGAAGCTTGTGAGGAAGCGAGAAGATTCTTCCATAAGGAACCGCGGGTACAAGTCTTGAAGCGCGATTTGTTCGAATTGCCGGAAGGAGCTGCTGATATCGTTGCTGGGACGCAATTTGTCCATCATTTTGAAGATCAGGAGCTGCCCCGCGTTGTAGAGCACATGCTCAAGACGTCCCGACTGGGCGTCGTAATCAATGATATTCATCGGCACTGGATTGCATGGACTGCAGTGTGGCTTACAGCACGATTGGTGTCGAGCAACCGATACATCGTTCACGACGGTCCTTTATCCGTGGCTAAAGGGTTTCGTTCGGCCGACTGGATTCGTCTCGGAAGTGAGCTCGGCATCCCCGAGCTGTTCTATCGCTGGAGGCCGTTGTTCCGTTATGCCGTCGTCCTAAGCAAGCAAGGGGCTCATTCCAATAGATGGAGTTGAATGCGATGCATCGCCAATATGATGTCGCGGTGCTTGGGGCGGGAATAGCCGGAAGCGCCGTGGCCAAAGCTTTAGCGGATCGGGGATGGGAGACGGTGCTGATCGATCAGCGCCAGTTTCCCCGGCATAAAGTATGCGGAGAATTTCTGTCTCCGGAATCGCAAGGTATACTGCGCGCTCTTGGGCTGCATGAAGCGGTACAATCGCTTCAACCGAGCCGGATTAACCGGACAAGGCTAATCCTGAACGGCGGTGATGCGCTGGAAATGGCTATGCCAGGAATCGCCTTGGGAATAAGCAGACACTCCATGGACTCGATGCTTCAT
Source organism: Paenibacillus sp. H1-7 (assembly GCF_022354825.1). GTDB lineage: Bacteria > Bacillota > Bacilli > Paenibacillales > NBRC-103111 > Paenibacillus_S. The sequence continues at coordinate 5,128,176 of NZ_CP031168.1, read as the reverse complement.
AAGGAGGCGGTTAAAGCGGGGGTAGAGCTGCAGACGGCAACGACGGTGACTTCCGTTCTCCCGCGAGACAAGGGGTATACGATCGAAACGAAACAGAATACGGAGCCTCGTACCGTAATGGCACGAGCCGTTATTGCCGCATGGGGAGCCGGCCGCCGTTCGGGTCTGCCCGGCCCGAGTCCGAATTCGACGGCAAAGAAGTACATTGGCATAAAATCTCATTTTAGCGGTGTGGAAGCGGAGCCTGTTGTAGATCTTTATTTTTTTTCGGGTGGTTATATCGGCGTCTGTCCTGTTGAGCACGGGATCGTAAATATTGCTGCGCTGGTGGAGCACGATGCATTTCAAGGACATGCTGCAACGATAACAGGGCTGATCGAGGCCGCCGCCCGGAGGAATCCCGTGCTCTGCCAAAGGCTGTCCCAAGCTGTGCCGATTTCCGGAACTCAAGCGGCTGTTGCTCCGGTCCATCTAACCCGCAAGCCTCTTGCGTGGGATATCATTCCCAGAGTGGGTGACGCGATGCTTATGCTTCCGCCGCTCTGTGGAGACGGGATGTCGATGGCACTGCGATCGGCCCAGTTATGCTCCTCATTTACAGATAGCTATTTGCACGGGAATCTGTCGCTCAGCCAATGGGAGCACGAATACTCTCAATCCATTCGCCGAGAATTCCTGGGTCCACTGCGTTGGGGTCAGCTAATACAATCACTGGTCAATAAGCCCATACTCTCCACGGCTGCGCTGCGCCTAGCCAGGATGACGCCGCGAGTTGCTGATCGATTGCTTCGTGCAACCAGACTAAAGGAAATCGACTTTCTAGAGCTCTAGAGCATCCGCCTATGTATTTACCTTCGCAATCCTTACAAAGAGGAGCATATCCATGGGATACCGCAAGCTCGCCTTCCTCTGCCTTCAATATCCGAAAACCATCATTATCATTTGGACCGTGTTTTTGGTCTTATTCGGGGCATACGCCCCCAAGCTTCCATCGGTATTAAAAAATCACGGTTTGCTGGCTGACGAATCCTATGCCAAAGTGCAGCAAATCGTATCCTCCGAATTTCATATCCCCGATGATCCTATCATTCTCATCTTTGAGAAAAAGGAAACCGTAACTCCCGATCAATTCCGGCGCTTCATCGAAAAGGCTCTGCTTAATGTGAAAGGAACGGACGATCTGACCGACATCATATCGCCATTAGAGCGGCCGGGAATGCTTAGTGAAAATCATGCTTACGCGCTTCTGGCGTTGCAGAAGACCTCCTATGATTTGAAGCCGGTGATAGACGATATTCATCGACGATTGCCTAAAGATGCAGGGATTTCCGTAAAAATTACGGGGAAGCCGGTAGTCCAATCCGATGTCAATCAAGCGAGCCGCAATGACCTCGGAAAGGCGGAACGGATCGGACTCCCAGCTGCGTTCATCATCTTGTGGATCGCCTTCGGCGGAGTCGCTTCCGCCATGCTTCCCGTTATTATCGGAGTGGTCAGCGTTACCGGTACTATGGGATTGATGTATTGGATAGGGAAGGAGCTGGAGCTGTCTAATTTCGTCCTGAATGTCATTCCGATGGTCGGTTTGGCGCTTAGCATCGATTTTGCATTACTGCTGGTCAGCCGGTTTCGTGAAGAGCTGTCACGGCATCCCCTGGAGCAAGCTCTGATAACAACCATGCAAACGGCCGGAAGATCTGTTGTGTTCTCTGCCGCCGCCGTGCTTCTTGCATTGGCGGGGACGCTGCACATTCCGCTGCCGATCTTTACTTCCGTCGCTCTCGGCGCTATGGTTGTATTGCTTATTTCGATTTGTTTAACCTTGACGCTGCTCCCGGCTCTTCTTGCGTTGGTATGGCCGGTTATTCAGGCGGAAACCATGCCGCTGTCATCTATCAGCAGATCGAACATTTGGTACACCTGGTCGCAGTATGTGATGCAAAGACCCGTTCGAATGGGGCTATTGGCGTTAATGATATTGACCGGCTGCTTCCTGCCTCTGAGCAGGATGGAAGTAACCATTCCGGACGCTCAATCGCTGCCGAAGCATTACGAATCCCGTGTGGCTGCTCAGTCGTATCAAACCCGCTTCGTAGACCCTTCGACTTCCCAAGTGTTGGTTGTTGCAACGGGAGCTTTCAACAGCTCAAGCAATGAGGACTGGCTGAAGGCATTTGCGCTGGTCCAAAGAATAGAAAAGGAACCTGAGGTTAAGCAGGTGAAATCCGTTTTCTCTGCACTGAAGCTGCCGCCGGGCCAGCTCCATTTCCTGTTTCAGCAGCATTATGGCAGGGGGAAATACGCTCCGGTACTCCCGGCTTTTGTTACAGCAAACCGCATGCTTCTTGAAGTAACCATTGAAGGGGAGCCGTCATCGAAGCAGGCGATGGATTGGGTCAGGAAATGGGAGCGGGAGGGGATGTCTGCAGGTATGCCGTTCCTCCTGGGAGGAGAAGCCAAATATCAACAGGAAGTGTATGATGCGATCTTCAACAATATAAAAGACGTTGTCCTTTTTATCGTTGTCTCCAATTATATCGTTTTGTTCGCCGCATTCCGCTCCGTCCTCATTCCGATAAAAACCATCTGTATGAATCTATTGAGCCTCGGCGCCTCGTTCGGTATTTTGACATGGATGTATAACGAAGGGGCTCTGGGAATGGAACAGAGCAGCATTGCGATCATGATTCCCGTATTTTTATTCGGGCTGGTATTCGGTATCAGTATGGATTACGGCGTATTCCTTGTTTCCCGTATCTTCGAGGTGTATCAGCAGACACGGGACAATAACAGGGCGGTCCTCATTGGGTTAGCCTCCACAAGCAGATTGATCACTTCGGCGGCCGCGATAATGATCGCAGTTACGCTACCGTTTGCGTTCGGCGAGGTGATAGGCGTGAAACAATTGGGGATAGGCATTGCAGCGGCTATTTTCATCGATGCGACCATTATAAGATTGATTCTGATTCCTGCTCTGATGAAATGGCTTGGAAGCTGGAACTGGTGGGCGCCCGGCTGGTTAAAGAAAGGATGAGTACTGATCTTCTACCCTTGGAACATACGCGTCTTTCCATTGATGCTGATATAGATGGAGTCTCGTTGATGCATGATGGATAGGGGTGCTCGCAAATATCAACCACTGCTTTCTCAATGAGGCCGCTGAACGGAAATTCGGGAGTGGGGCACCTTGGACTGACCGGAGTTAATCGATCCCGTCCGACATCCAACCCTTCGACGGAAAGAACAAACGGTAAGGTCCGCGGCATATCTACCGTCCCAACGTCTTGACCGTTAATGAAGAGCTTGCCGACGCCTTGAAGGATTCCTCTTCGTTTAAAAATAAACTGAATCGTGGAGTACCCAAGGGGAACTCCTGCAGAGGATTGAGTTTTATAGACTGTGCCGGCATCATTGTATTCATAGAATAATGTATTATTTTTAATATAGAGTGTATATCCGCTGGAACGATTGCCATGGGCAATTAATACTCCTTCTGCTGAAACATCGGATCGAAAGATAGGGATGGTAATCGAGTAAGATGACCTGTTGATGTAGGGAGCGGCGGTTGTCGGCAAATGGGCCATTCCGGGATAGTAGACGAACGTGGTTCTCCCTTCCTGGAGGCCGGCGTACCCGTGTGACAGCGGGAGATCACTCAGAGGAAGAACACCGTACTTTATGGCTTCCTCCCACCATAAAGCTTCGAGCATTCTTAATTTTTCCGGATACCGGTATGCAAGATTAAACTTTTGAGAAAAATCTTCATTAACATAGTACAGCTCCCACTGATCTTTATCGTAAGGCACGCCGGTTTCATGATTAGTAACTGCAACCCAGCCGTCATGCCAAATTGCCCTGTTGCCGAGCATTTCAAAATATTGTGTATTCCGATGGGAAGCTGCGTTGGGATCTGTCAATGTATCTTTCATGCTTACGCCTTGCATCGGCATCTGAGGGACACCATCTACTTTCGCGGGAGCTTGAATATTTAGAAGGTCCAGTATAGTAGGAGTAATGTCGATGGCGTGATAAAATTGCGAACGAACCGCGCCGCCGTCTGAAATCAAACAAGGACAATGAATGATAAGAGGGACGTGGATGCCTCCATAATAGGTGTCTTGCTTATAAAATTTGAAGGGCGTATTTGCAGCTTGCGCCCATCCTTTGGGATAATTAGGGCTTGTTTGAGGTCCGCTATTTCGTCAATGTGAAGCAGCATCTCATTCACGTTCTCCGTAATTCGATTTAGATAGGCAGCGTCATTAATGGAGCCATTCCAGTCTCCCTCCTGACTGGCCCCGTTATCCGAAAGCAAGACGATAATCGTATGATCGAGAATGCTTTTAGTTTTTAGATAAGCAAGCAGTCTTCCGATTTGGCGATCGGTATGAGTAAGAAACCCGGCATACGTTTGCTGGAATCGTGTAAATAATACCTTTTCCTCCTGAGTCAGCACGTCCCATGGCTTGATGCCCGGATTGCGATCCACAAGTTGAGTGTTCGGAGGGATGATGTCCATATCCATTTGCCGCTTGAATCTTTCAGCTCTAATGTGATCCCAGCCTGTATCGTATACGCCTGCGTAAGCTTCAATATATTCGCTCGGTACCTGATGAGGCTCATGGGTGGCTCCGAAAGCCAAATAAAGAAAAAAGGATCGGTCAGGTGTAACGGAAAGATGGTCTGTCAAAAATTCGATGCTCTTGTCAACCAAATCCTCTGATAAATGGTAATTCGGAAAGTCCGGCTTGCGAACACGATGGTTATCGTAAACCAAATCAGGTGCATATTGATCCGTCATGGCTTGTAAAAAGCCGTAATACCGGTCAAAGCCTTTTGCAAGCGGCCAATTATGAAAAGGTCCGGCTGATGAGGCTTCATGACCCGGGACCAGGTGCCATTTTCCGGCCATATAGGTAGCCATCCCATTGAGCTGCAAAATTTCTGCCACTGTGGCTGCTGAATCGGTAATGCGTCCTCCTTTGTTAGGGTACTCCGGCCCCCAGTCTATATCGCTTACCATCCCAACTCCTACCGAGTGACAGTTACGGCCTGTAAGCAGACAAGCGCGGGTGGGAGAACATAGAGGGGTTACGGTAAAATTATTGTAACGCAGGCCATTCTCGGCTAAGGAGTCCATGTTAGGAGTCTGTATCTCTGAACCGTAGCATCCCAAAGAAGAGAAACCAACATCATCCAGAACAATATAGATGACATTTAGATCTGTATCTTCTCTCTCATGGTACTGATGCTTCATTCTCAATCACCCGCTTCCCGCTTTGAGCATCTAGAGAAATGAATAGGATCAACAATAAGTAATTTATGAAGGAGCGGCTTAAAAAAGAGCAAGTGGTTGCGGCGGAATCTCACTTGTTGAATTGTAAACAATAGGAAAGCCTTTTTTAAAAAACAATGAATTTGTACAAGATATAATAATAAATAAAGGAGAATCGAGTCTGCAAATAGAAACATTGCAATTGAAATAAGTCATCATTAGGAGGTAATTATGGGAAGAGTCGTTCATTTCGAAATCCATGTAAGTGACATGGAGCTTGCGAAGAAGTTTTATGGCGAGGTATTTGGATGGGTATTTGAAGATTGGAGCAGCTATGCCGGAATGCCTTATTTCGGGGCTGTCACTGGCGATGCGAATGAAATGGGAATCAACGGTGCATTGATGCAGCGGCACGGAGCCGCCCCAGAACCAGGCCAGGCAATGAATGGCTTTGCTTGTACAATGGGAGTGGCGGATTACGACGCAACGGAAGCAAAAATTTTGAATAACGGAGGCAAACTCGCATTGCCTAAATACGCTCTGCCCGGAATGGCTTGGCAGGGATATTATATGGATCCGGAAGGAAACTTGTTTGGAATCCACCAACCGGATAAGAACGCGAAATAATTTCGTATCTCTAAGAGCCGCATCACATCTAAATGCGGTTTTTTCTCATGACATGCAGGAAGGGTGATGGATGCGGTATGTTATAAAGTAGGCCAAAAAGTACGCTATTGGGTTGATGGCGGGATCGCGGAATCTTTTCCTGCTCAGGCTAGTGCCAAAAAGATAGAGATCATTGAAGACTAAAACCGGCGGAAGCAAAAGCAATAATAGTTTGGCGCACATATAAATACAATTGCGGGATATGCGAGATTTCGGTACAATTATTCATAACTGCAAATAGTATGCGATATGAAGGGGGACCTTAAGGTGAAGCAAGAATATTGTACGTCGACGCAGCACCCGAAATGGTTCGGCCTCGCTGTTCAGGCACTTATCATTATGTCGCGGGAGAACGTAGACTCAGCTTGTCCGAGCATTGAGCTTGCCAAATACCTTCAGTCAGAGGCTTCTTTGCTGCGCCGTATCCTTGCTGTTCTAGCCAAGGAAGGGTTTATCGGAACACGGGAAGGCCGTACCGGCGGATATCACTTGAAGAAACCTGCGGAGTCCATTCGTTTGGTCGACATATATGATGTTTTCCGTACTGACAGCAATGTATGCATCGGGATTACCGAAACAGCGGGGACGCATCCTTTTGGTGTGGGTATGAAATCTGTACTCGGGGAAATTACTAAAGAGATGGACAACAGCATGCGCGGGGTACTAAGCCAGTATACGATTGCGGATATCGCCAATCAATTGGAAACAAAGATTTGTAATGAGTTTAGGCAATAAGTCTGTTGACAATGGTTTGATCAGCGGATATACTGTGCTATAGAATCAACAGTTTAGCTCAAGCATCCATATTTTTTTTGAGACATACTGTGCGAATTTCAGCACAGTTATAACTGCCGCAGAAGCATCCTTCTTAACTAAAGTGCATTGTGCGATTGTAACTGTGCTAAATCATAAACAGTATTTATACCCTAAGGAGGAATAAAATATGTCAACTTCAACTCAAACTGGGGCAATCTCCCCACTCTTCACCGATGTTATTCGCGAGCGGCGCTCTGTACGTCATTATGACAAATCGTTCCGTCTGTCTCATGAGGAAATTAAGGAGCTGCTGAAGGAAGCGGCACTGGCCCCATCCTCCTCGAACGTTCAGCCGTGGCGTTTTCTCGTTATCGAGACGGAAGAACTGAAAGCGAAGCTGCAGCCGATTGCATTCAACCAGTCTCAGGTTACGGAAGCCGCAGCGGTGATCGCTGTGTTGGGCGATACGGAAGGCTATAATAAAGCCGATGAAATTTACGGTGAAGCAGCAAAACGCGGCTACATGCCGGAAGAAACGGCAAAATCGTTCGCTGAGAGAACGGCTAGCATGTATGGCTCGCTCCCGAAAGACATTTTGCACAAAATCATCCACACCGATGGCGGTATTGTTTCCCAGCAGCTGATGCTGGTTGCACGCGCTCATGGCTACGATACAGTCCCGATGGGCGGCTATGACGCAGCCAAGCTGAAGGAAGCTTTCAACATCAGCGATCGTTATATTCCGATCATGCTGATTGCACTCGGCAAAGCCGCACAACCGGGCCATCCGACGACTCGGCTGCCAATTGAAGACATTACATTCTTTAACGAAATGCCTGCTAACTAATGAAAGAAAGACCTTCGAACCGATGCATTATTGTGCAGCGGCTCTCGAAGGTCTTTTTTTGTATAAGCCCTGGTTGCTTGCTTTTTTTTCATTTGCCTCACGATGAACGTAATACAGATTTTTACATACGATATTACGATCTGTATTTTAATTTGAAATACAAGGAGGCAGCGTGATAAATATCATGAAAAAAGTACATTTGAATAACTTGAACAAAGAAGATGATCATTTTAACGAGCTCGCATTCTTAGACGAAACGGATAGTGGTGAAAAAAAGGCGGAGAAAGTAGTAAGCAAAGAGGTAAAGGCTTCCTCCACAGCAAAGGTCCGAAAAGATGCCAAGAATCGTTTCAAAAAAAGATAATGAATGATCAATAACGTGCTGACCAGAGTTTCGGAATGCTGCCTGACGCTTCTTCTGTGTCAATGAGACAAAAACCGTGCAACCCCTTGCCCCAGCTGTTTGGCAGAACGGCCGGTGGCTGAAGGGGTGTATTTGTCATTTGCCTCGATTCCTCCAAAGCGAACTTTAGTATTTGGCTTTGTTTACGGCATGAAATCAGTAAATGGATACGTTTTCTTTTTTTTATCAGATGGGCATATACGTTTGTTAAGGAACTATGTATAATAGAGCTATTATTTTACATTATGGATAAGGGGTTTACATAGAATGACAAATTTCGTTTCTGTGGTCGGCACTGTTTTCGTCGATTGCAAAGGTTTTGCTAATGAGCAATATATCGCTCTAGGACGCAACCTCGGCAGTATTCAGTTCGTGCATGGCGGGGTTGGCCGTAACGTTGTCGAGAATTTGGCTAATCTGGGATTGTCGACGGCACTCGTGTCCACAGTGGACGACTCGGCGCTTGGCGAGGAGATTAAGAAACGCCTTACGCAAGCAGGGGTTTCGCTTGAGTATTTGCCTGCAGCACCCGCTCAAGGAATGGGGATGTGGCTTGCATTATTGAATGAACATGGGGAATTGGTAGGCTCGATCTCCCAAATGCCTAACTTGGCGACGATGCAGCATATGGTCATGCAGCGCGGAGAAGAAATCGTCAATGCTTCCTCCCATCTTGTGCTGGAAATCGACCTCAATGAGCAAATATCCCGGCATATGATAGAAGTAGCAAGCCGATATAACAAGCCTGTATACGGCATTCCCGGCAATCTCGAGGTGATTCTGCAAAACCTTGATTTGCTGACCAAGCTCGATTGTTTTATTTGCAATAATATTGAAGCAGAAAAGCTGGTTCACAGCGATTTCAGCGACTTGGCGCTTGGGGAGAAACTGGCGTCGCTTCAGACCTATGTGGAGGAGCAGGGGCTGCAATCGATGGTTATCACACTTGGAGCCGATGGCTCGATCTACTATGATCGTCGTACCAAGGAACTGGGATATCAGCCCGTATTCCCGGTAGACGTTGTCGATACGAGCGGCGCGGGCGATGCGTTTTTCTCCGGGACCGTTATGGGCCTTGTTCGCGGCTTGAAGCTGGCGGAGGCCGTGATTTACGGCACGAAGGTGGCTGGCTGGACCATTGAGTCGAAGGAAAACAACTGCCAGGAGCTGGAAGCGAAAATGCAGCAGGACGATGTCTTTCAGAGGCTGCTCGTGAAATAAATAACGCTTATCCGTATTACAGAAGAAACCACTTGGCTGCTTGAAGCAGACCAAATGGTTTCTTTTTTCTTTATTTTCTTTGTAACACGATGACCCCATTCCAAAAAGTCGGATGTCCGTTATATGCCGTAGATGCATCAAATAATATTTCGTAATCGTGTACGCTATTGGCAATAAAATCGAGAGTAGCTTGACGGGGGTTCTCCCAATTCGTATCGTCAACCAAAATAATACAATCTTTGGTGAAAAAAGGTTCGGCCAGCTGGAGCCCTTTTAACTGATTGTCGTAGTCGTGAGGGCCGTCGAAGATATAAAACCCAATAGGTTCGTTATGCTTATGAGTAAAGTAATCCGCATAATCCATGTCATAGAATAAGTGATGCTCATTCTTGTGATGAGAAAAAGCCTCTTCAAATGCCTCCCGCGGACCTCCAAATTCCGAGAAATTATCCACTCCGATACACTTTTTATACGGATTGTTTTGCATCCCGGCAATAAAAGTAAAGCCATTCCAAACTCCTACGTTAACGAAAGCATGATGCTCATCCATCTGCGAGACAGCTTTGTTTATTATGGCTCCCAAAGCAAGAGTGGACATTCTCGGCAGAGTGCAAATCCAATATAAGCTTTCTTTCATTTGCTGATCATTCTCAGGCAATAAGGTGTTAGCGAGCTCAAAGTCAAGCATGTTATATATGTGAAAATGGGGAACCACGCTAGGCTGAACTAAGGAGAATGATATTCCATTCATATACTGCTTAAGCTCCATTACTTTATTCCTCCTCCAATTTGCTGGGACAATTTATCTTTATGACACCTATCACTTATTGGTGAACCTATTTTAGTCTCGAATGCATGGCGGTATGCCATAGCCGTGTCTTTGATAGGTTGTGTCCATATAATGAAGCAAATGCCATTGACCGTCAAAGGAGTTGCAACAAATATGATGGATTCAAGCAAAAGGATACCTCCTTCAAGTTACTACGAATCTACCTTGGAGTGGATCAACCATACGCAGAACGAAAACAGGCTGCACACCCTATATCCGGAAATTCCAATCCCCTCCGTGATGAAGGAGGAAGAGTGGCAGCTGCTTGTCGATAAACCAAGATTCAGTAACAAGGCTTTTGTTGCCGACATTCCGGACGGACGAGTACTTGGAGACCGTGCCGTTATTTCACCAGATAATGTGCTGCTATGGGACGTCTCGGTAGAATGGGCGAAATTAGCTCCGGAACATTCCATATTTCAGGATACTATGCTTCCACCCGTTATCGAAACCGATAAAACCGTGGCTATGCTCAATCATCCGGCATCCAAAAATTACTATCACTGGCTGATGGAATCCATCGCACGCATTCATCTGCTGCAAATGACCGGGATTGCAATCGATAAATACATCATTAACCACCAGTCTTTTCCATTTCAGCTAAAAACTCTTGCTGCATGCGGGATTCCGATGGAAAAAATCGTTCGGCCGAACGACCGATTCCATCTCTCAGCACGGAGATTAATCGTGCCGTCTTATGTTAATTTGCCGAATGCATGGTCTTGTCAATATGTCAGAAGTACATTTCTGCCTTATATGGCCAGCGATACTATGGGGCTGACATTTGAGAGGATTTATATCCGGCGGAAGCATTATAGAAAAATAGTCAATGAAGATGCCATCTTCGGTTTGTTATCGCAATGCGGCTTTATCAGCATCGAGCTGGAGGCTTTGCCATTGGAGCAGCAAATTAGATTGTTTTATAATGCCAAAATCATTGTGGCCGCACATGGCGCCGGGCTTGCCAATCTTGTGTTCTGTCAGCCGGAAACGCACGTCATTGAACTATTCCCGCCGAGCTTTATGGAGCCGCATTATTGGATGCTTAGCAGACTTATGGGATTGGATTACCACATGATTGTCGGAACTAGAGAAAATCCGAACAATTTTTGGTCGGGATTCGACAATCTTTCAATTGATCCGAGACGTTTACTGGAGGTATTGTCATGTCTGTAGTTGTGATAACAGGTTCCGCGGGACTGATCGGCTCCGAAGCTGCCGAATTTTATGCCGGTTTGGGCTACCGTGTCATTGGTATTGACAACAATATGCGTCAAGATTTTTTTGGCGCGGAGGGGACGACGAAGTGGAACCGCACTCGGCTGGAGAACAGCTTAGGAGCGAAATATGTCCATTATGACGCGGATATCAGGGACACCGGGGCACTTGCGGGCATTTTTCAATCGTACGGGGAAGATATTGAGCTCATCATTCATACCGCCGCACAGCCGTCGCATGACTGGGCTGCCAGAGAGCCGTTCACAGATTTCCATATTAATGCTAGCGGGACACTGAATCTGCTTGAAATGATGCGGAGTTACTGTCCGGAAGCCGTGTTTATTTTTACCTCGACCAACAAAGTATATGGCGACCGTCCGAACGAGCTCCCCTACTTGGAACAAGATAGCCGCTGGGAGCTTGATTCCGAGCATCCGTACTATATGGGAATACCTGAAACACTAAGCGTCGACCAGTGCTTACACTCCTTGTTCGGTGCCTCCAAGCTGTCGGCGGACATTATGGTGCAGGAGTACGGCCGGTACTTTCAGTTGAAAACCGTCAGTTTCCGCGGAGGCGTATTGAGCGGCTCCAAACAATCTGGAGTGCAGCTTCACGGATTCCTCAATTATCTGGTCAAGTGTGCGATGATGAATAGCCCCTACACCGTATTCGGATACAAGGGGAAGCAGGTGCGGGACATCATTCATGCGAGTGATGTTGTCGCCGCCTTTCATGCCTTCTTCCAAAATCCAAGACGGGGAGGAGAGGTTTACAACCTTGGCGGCGGCCGCGATTCGAACCTCTCCATTCTGGAAGCCATCGATTGGGTACACCACATTACCGGAAAAAAATTAAACTATTCCTATAGCAATCAATCGAGGACGGGTGACCATATTTGGTATATTACCGATACAAGCAAGTTTCGAAGTCATTACCCGGATTGGAGCATTCGAATTCCGGCTCCCCAAATCATGGAGCAAATCTATCTTGAAAACAAAGACCGCTGGAAATGACGAGCCGCAAAAAATCCCGGACCATGTTCTCCTGGTTCGGGATTGTATGAGTTCAATACTTATAATTCCAAATTTTGAACAGTTTCTTTCTCCAGCTGGCGTCTCTTCGCACGAGATCGTCGTATACCTTGTTTATAAACGGATTGTTTAACAGCACTGCCGCTTTGAGCTTGCCTTTTCTGTTCCGTATTATTAGTTTTCTTACGTCTTTTATCGTATTAATACGTATATAGTATTTTTTTGCAAAATTCTGACCTACATGCCGTTTAAAGAATAAACATCCCTTTGTTGATCCGACTATGGTTAGGACAGGCTTTCTTTTCCTTCTGCGGATCCGATTTTTGTATACATGTTGAGAGGATATGGCCATTAATTCGGCGATGGTTTTGCTTCTATCTTGTTTCCCGAGGGAATCCTCGCGAAGCCGGTAATGATACAAGACCTTTGGAATTTTCTCAATAGGGGAAATTTGAAATAGTCGTAACCACAGATCGTAATCGTAAGAAATTTTATATTTTGGATTATACCGGCCGACAGCGTAGAATGCTTTCTTCGAAAAGACGACCGTACCATGGCACAAATAGCAGCTGAATAAACGGGTGTTTATTATTTGCCCGTGATCCAGTATCAGATTGTAATAATGTACTTCCTCGTTGTGGACAACAATCTCATTTCCGATTCGACCCGCAATCAATGAGCTTACGCCTATACGGCCAGGGTGTGTCTGCAGATAAAGGGCCTGTTCCTCCAGCCGGTTCGGTTCACTGATATCGTCCGCGTCATGGATCGCTATCCAATCACCCTTAGCATGCTCGATGCCTAAGTTAAGACAAGATGCAGCGCCATGGTTCTTATCCTGATGAATGATCTTTACCTTCGGATCATCGATGGCCTCAAGGATTTCCCAAGTTCGATCCGTAGAACCGTCGTCCACGATAATAAGCTCAAAGTGCGGGTACGTCTGGTTCAATACGCTGCGGACTGCTTCCTCTACATACTTCTCGCCGTTGTACACGGCCATTACTACCGAGATAAGCATCGTTAATCCTCCTTGATCATTTGCTTAGCAGCCATTCCAAATGCGCGAGCAAATTCAGATACTCTCCCGATGCTTTCCACTGACTCAGCTCTGCCAGAAAGGCATCCCGCCACTGCGGATCCCGCATGGTCTCGGAACCGTTCAGGAGATTCGTTACGGGCATATCGTTAACCAGTAAGGTTAGAATCGTGTCAAACAATAGGAGAAACGACTGGATAAGATGTGGGTATTGCTGCTCATATTGACGAGCCAATGCTTTATAGTCAACGACCAGATCATTGACTTCAAGCAGATTTTTGCCGATCCAGCACAAGGCCTGCACGCCGACTTCAAAATCGGGATGAAGCGTAAAGAAATATTGGTAATTGATCAGGCCGTCTTTATTTTGAGCACCGAAACTGCGCGGATGCTCCTGGTGGTATACGCTCACCTTCGGGTTGTCGACGATTCTCACGCCATGCTTATACAGGCGATAACCAAACTCCCAATCCTCACATCCCCAGCCTTTAAACCCTTCATCAAAAGGACCGATTTTGTCCAAGGTGCTTCGACGGAGGGAAATATTATGAGTGATTACAAAAATATAAGCCAAATGATAGCCTTCATAATTGGTGCCATGCCGTTCAATGATTTCTCGAAAGAAGGGGGCTGGGTAAGCATACTTTTTATATTTGAGTTGAGCTATGTTTCTTTTGGTAAACAGTCTTTTTTTCGGATATTTCCTGAAAATTCTCCGGATTCGCAATCTTCTGTAGCGCGGGTTTTTTTGACGATTCAATTGCCTGAGCAGCTTAACTTGCTCGATATTAAATTTTCTATCCAATACCGTAAATGCATTGTAGTGTCTTAGGCAGCCTGTTACGACCAGGTTAGGGTCGGCTTGATGAAGTTTATAATGCTGCTCTACATAAGCAGGGTCCAGAATCATCTCTGCATCCATAATGATAAGGATTTTCCCTCGAGCTGCATCAACACCTATATTCTTAGCCTTGGATCTCCCGACATTTTGCTCACAGCGAATGTAGCGAAAATGAAAGGGAGGACGGTAATGCTTCAATTTAGGCGTTCTGTCGGTAGAGGCGTCGTCTACCATTATTACTTCCATTTTCTTCTTATTAAAGGTTTGATTTTCCAGTGCATATAAGGAATACAAATTTTGCGGATATTTATTGTAAGTAATCATAATGACGCTTACTTCAATAGTCATCGGAAGTCATCGTCCCTTCACAGTGTTATTTCTAGTTTTATGCGGAGTCCATATGATATGGCACGGCCATTTGCACCAATCCCTACTAGACTATCATCATGCGTACATTGGCTGATGTCGTAACTACACTTACCTACATACGATGGTAGTAGCCGAGCATCACGAAGGGAGGGAGTTTCAATTAAAACGATTCGCAAAGCTGTTATACCTGCTGCCGGTCTTGGAACCCGATTTCTTCCCGTTACTAAGGCCATACCGAAAGAAATGCTTCCTATCGTCGATAAGCCGACCATTCAATATATCGTCGAAGAAGCAGTGCAATCCGGAATTCATGACATTTACATTGTCATCGGTGACAATAAACGATCGATACAGCATCATTTCGATAAAAACATTGAGTTTGAAATCTATTTGAAAGAGCGTAACAAACAGGATCTAGTAAGCTTAATTGAGAATGTCAGCTCTTTGGCCACCATTCATTATATTGTGCAGGAGCAGGCACTCGGATTAGGCCATGCTATTTGGTGCGCTCGCGATGCAATAGGAGATGAGCCTTTTGCCGTTTTATTAGGGGACATGGTTATCGATAGTCAGGTGCCGTGCTTGCAGCAGTTAATCGAGATATATAACGAGAAGCAGTCATCGGTTATCGCAGTCCAAAGAGTCAAATGGTCGGAGACAAGCAAATACGGAATAGTCCGGGGTAAGCAGGTAAACAAACAGTTGACGCTGGTGTCCGGTTTGATTGAAAAACCAATAGCTGCTCCCCCTTCCAATATAGCCATTATCGGAAGGTATATTTTGGATCCGAAAATATTTGATTTCTTAGAGGAAATGAGGCTTGGAGTAGGCGGAGAGATTCAACTAACCGATGCGCTTCAGGGCCTCATAGGGGAACAGCCCATTTGGGCTTACCAATACGAAGGGAAATTGTATGATGTGGGCGATAAGCTAGGTTTTCTTCAAGCTAACGTCGAGCTGGCTTTAAAGCATGACCATTTGAAAGAAAATTTCAAGCTATTTTTGCATAAATCCATAGAAAGCACCGAGAAAGATTGACGGGAGTGAATCCATTGAAAAAAATCATTGTGACGGGCGCCGCAGGATTTCTCGGTTCGTGTCTGACCAAAAGGCTGCTGGCCGAGGGAAACCAGGTTGTCGGAATCGATAATATGCTATCGGGCAGAGAAAGCAACATTGCGGAAATACGAAACAAGGCAAACTTTACTTTTATCCGGATGGATGTAGTTTCTCAAGAGGTTTTAACCTTGCAGCCGTTAAAAGGAGCAGAAGAAATTTATCATCTAGCCTCACCTGCATCTCCGAAATTTTATCAAGCCGCCGCTCTCGATACGATTGCCGTTAACACCATAGGAACGAAAAATATGCTTGAGCTTGCAAAGGCCAACGGAGCAAAGATGCTGTATACCAGTACGAGTGAAGCGTATGGGGATCCTGAAATACATCCGCAACAAGAAACGTATCGGGGCAATGTCAATACATGGGGGCCGAGAGCTTGCTACGATGAAGCCAAGCGTCTTGGTGAAGTATACTGCTACGAGTATTATCATCAATTCGGAGCCGGTGTCAAAGTGGCGCGAATATTCAATACCTACTCGGCAAACCTTCGCAACGACGATGGGCGAGTCATTTCGAATTTTGTTAACCAGGCCCTACGCGGACAAGATATTACGGTATATGGGGACGGAAGCCAGACAAGGTCCTTTTGCTATGTGGATGACACTTTAGATGGGCTCATGCTTATGATGGGAAAGGATTCGGCTACGGGAGAAATCATTAACGTTGGAAATCCCGATGAGTATTCCGTATTGCACGTTGCGGAGCTTGTTAAGAAGCTGGCCGGATCAAACAGCCGCATTACGTTCCACAGTCTCCCGAAGGATGATCCCAAGGTTCGCCGTCCGGTTATTGATAAAGCGATAAGACTCCTCGGCTGGAAGCCGCAAATTACACTAGAGGAAGGGCTAATACGAACCATTGATATATACCGTTCACAGCTGAGCGGATCGGACGGAGGGGAACGGGCGTGAATGTAATATGCATAGGCTCGGGATATGTCGGAAGCGTAACGGCAGCCGCATTCTCAGCAGCAGGGAATCATACAACCGTTATCGATGTTGACCGGCACAAGGTAGATTGTATTAACGGAGGGCGGAGCCCCATCTACGAACCGGGTCTGGATTTGCTGATACAGGATAAAGCAGGTACCTTGCTTAAGGCAACCGATACGTATCATGATGTTCATACTGCGGATGTTGTGTTTATTTGTGTTGGTACACCCTCCCTCGCCGACGGCACGGCAGACTTGAGCTATGTGAAGGCTGCAGCCCGCTCCATAGGAGAGCATCTGAACGCGGAACGATTTACGGTTATCGTCAACAAGTCCACCGTTCCGGTTGGTACTTCCGCTCTCGTAGCAAGGATCATTGAAGAGACATCGGGGTTGAAAGCGGAGGAACAGTTTGCCGTTATAAGTAATCCTGAATTTTTGAGGGAAGGCTTCGCGATTGAAGATCTGTTTTATCCTGATCGCATTGTTATCGGCACAACCAACCTTAGAGCAAGAGAGACCATGAAGGTGCTATATAGACCGTTCGTTGAAAAGCTGTATCATGATGAAGAAATGATGCGCCGCCTGCCGATCTCAGCAAACAAAAATGAGCATAAAACCGTTTATTTTGAAACCGATGCAAAAAGCGCGGAATTAATCAAGTATGCCTCCAACGCGTTCTTGGCGGTAAAAATTAGCTATATCAACGAAATCGCAAGATTATCGGAAGCTCTCGGCTCGAATGTAACCGATATTGCCAGAGGCATGGGGCTCGACTCGCGGATCGGGGAAAAATTCTTGCAGGTATCCAGCGGCTGGAGTGGAAGCTGCTTCCCTAAAGATACGGGTGAATTATTGGCGACCAGCCAAAAGTACGGAAAGGAGCTTACCATCGTTAAAGCAGCCGTCGAATCGAACCAGCAAATGAACCAATTTTGTATAAACAAGATACAGAACAAGTTAAAAAGCTTAAATGGAAGCACAATCGGGATTTTGGGGCTTACCTTCAAGCCGGATACGGACGACGCGCGTCAAACACAAGCAATGACGATCATCAAGAACCTGCTGCAATTCGGAGTAAGGGTGCGAGTCCACGATCCTAAGGGAATGTACATGTTTCAGCGTCTGCATAGTGAATTGCCAATTGACTATTGTAATGATGCGGAAGACACGGCTGACCGGGCCAATGCACTCGTATTGTTGACGCATTGGAAGGAGTATCGTCAGTTGGATTGGAACCGGATCTACCACACGATGAAATCGCCGTATATATTGGATACCCGCAATTTTTTACCGGCCACGGCTTTGCGTGAAATGGGTTTTGACTACGAAGGTATCGGGATAGGCTAAAGGGATTTTAAATGACTGAGGGCTGGAAGGACCAACAGGCCCTCTTCCTAAGACTGCGCGAAATTATTGTAGTCGTCGGTATGTACTGGAGCCGGGATTTGAGTCAACCCGACGGTTGGACCCGCGATTTTTTTACGAGACAGTCGAATGCGGATCGAAAATGATATTTCGCTGATTGATGATTTTTTGTACTTCTAGCCTGTAGGCCATGAACTCTCAAACTAGAGAGCTTCATGGCTTTTTTGTTACACTTCATTCCCATTATATAGTTTTGTATTCATGATCAAATACACATTTGTCACGATAAGCTGGTTTTTTGTCCTTATCGGACATGACGAACCGATTCGAAATGAGATATTATAAATCATATAAATTCTAGCGATATACTTGGTATTATTTCGTTATGATCTTAATCGCGAGTCTTATGATGAAAACAAGGAAGGGAGAGTAGGAGGCATGTTGGTCAAATCGTTTGCTCAATACCAAAAGGAAGGACACGGCATTTGGGTACAGCGATCCTCACATGGGATGCACAATAGGCTGGAGGAGCACCGGCATGATTTTATCGAACTAGTCTATGTTGTACATGGTGAAGGGCATCACAAAATTAACGAGGAATGGTATAGCATTCATTCGGGAGATGTTTATGCGATTCTTCCTGGCGAAAGTCATTGTTATCTCGACGTCCACGAATCCGGGCTTGAAATTATCAACTGCTTATTTCAACCGGAGACTGTACGGGCTGCATGGCCGGAGTTGGACGGTGAGCTTAGCGAGCTTGCCTATGTCGCTCCTTTCTTCAATGAGTTGAAGCATTTGCCAAGAAGGCTCCAGCTGACGCATGTACAATCCGGAGGAGTCATTGGACTGCTCGAAAGTGTCATTCAGGAAGGAAAGGCACGGGAGCCCGGATTCGAGCTGCTGAACCGGTTAAAGCTGATCGAGCTGTTGGTTCGCCTATCCCGGTTTGTGCTCGAAGAGCAGTCTGCGCCCAAGGGGTATCGACCTCTGGCTAGCGGCCATGAAATTCTGGTCAGAAGAGTACGGCAATATCTGGAGACGAACTTTCAGCAAAAGTTGACCGGGGATTCCCTGGCCAAGGAATTCAATATAAGCCAAAGGCACCTGAACCGGGTGTTCAAGCAGGAAACCGGAAGCAGTATCACGGGGATGCTTCAACAAATACGGATCGAACGCGCCAAGCATCTGCTGCGGGAGACGCCCAAGAGCATAGAGGCCATCGCACTTGCCGTAGGCTTCAGCGATACGTCTTTTTTCACGCGTTTGTTCAGCCGGATGGTTGGCAATACGCCGGGAAGTTTCAGAAAACAGAAGCAGAATCGTAAAATTTCATAGCAAATTAAAGAGAAAAAAGTCACGAGAGAAGATAGGGGATATGAGGATGAGTGGAAAGAGAACATGGCTGACGTTACAGCCGCAAAAACCGCGGAAGAATCATGGAAACGATACTAACCGCAGTACCGGAAAGCATCCCGGACTAAAGCCTGTTACTGCAGTGACGGCCGGCATGCTGCTGCTGTCCACATTATTTTTGTCCGCATGCGCAGGATCCAAACCGGATTCCAAGTCAGCGCAGCCCGCAGATAACGGCCCGCTTGAGCTCAGCATTATGACGATTACGCCAAGCACGCCTCCGGCCTCCGACGACAATGTCATTAAACGGGCGATAGAAGCGGCGACGAATTCCAAGATGAAGATTCAATGGGTGTCGAACAACATCTATTCGGACAAGTTAAACATTGCGCTTGCATCGGGCGATATACCGGATCTGACAATGATTAACGATCCGTTCAACAGCACGTTCCGTACGATGGTGACCCAGGGCGCGTTCTGGGATCTTACCCCATTCCTGAAGGATTATCCGAATTTATGGAATGGCACGCCTGCGATTGCCTGGGAGCTGACCAAGATGGATGACGGGAAAAATTACGGGATTCCCCGGGCCCGTGACGAGAACGACGAGTCTTTCCTTATCGTCCGCAAGGATTGGCTCGACAAACTGGGCTTGAATCCGCCGACGACGACCGATGAGCTGTACGCGGTAATGAAAGCTTTTGCCGAGCAGGATCCGGACGGTAACGGGAAGAACGATACGTACGGACTATCCACCGGCATCGAGACGCTGCTAGGTACGGTCGAAGGGGCATTCACCGGAGTGAACGGCAAGTGGAAGCTCGATGGAGACAAGCTGGTATATACGGCCTGGCTACCTGAGGTGCGTAAAGCACTGGAATTTACGACGAAGGCTTACAAGGAGAAGCTGTTGCCGGAAGACCAGCTGTCGCTCAAGACAACACAAGTGAGGGATTTGTTCAAAGGCAATCGGGCGGGCAGCGTCATCGATAAGACAGGCACGGGCAACCGGGTTTACGCCACGGATTTGCGCAAAATCGTCCCTTCCTTCAAGGATACGGATTTCTATCCGCTGACCTCGATCAACGGGTTTACGCCGAAGGGGACGGGCTTTAACGGACTGCTGGCGATCCCCAAAACGGTTCCCGAAGCCAAAATGAAACGGATATTGAAGCTGGTCGATACGTGGATGACCAAAGAAGTGGGCACCATCCAGCGATTTGGCATTGAAGGAGTGCATCATAATGTCGTGAATGGAGCCAAGGTCGTCATACCGGAGAAGCTGAATGCGGATAACGCGTCCGATTTCAATCAAATCGTCAATCCTATAGACCCGAGCCTAGAGGTTCCTCCAGCAACGCCTGATATGATAGCAGCCGATGTTCAGCGGAAAAAGATTCAAGACGACCGGGCTAAGGTAAGCGTCCCCGATATTAGCGCAGGGCTGAACTCACCTACGGCACTGAAGGTGCTGCCGGATCTGGAAAAGCAAATCCTTGATTTGAAATCCAAAATCGTCATCGGACGCGAACCCCTCAGCGCGTGGGATGATTTCGTAGCGAAGACGAAGAACAGTCCGGATGTTGTCAAAATGACCGAAGAAATGACGCAAGCCTATCATAAACGGGCGGGCAAATAAACCTGCAAACCGACAGGAAAGGGGGAGGGGCAGGTGGAGCATGCAGAAGGACGCTCCTTTCCGGCACCCCGGGAAAATCCGGATTCCGGACGCAAAGCACGGCCATTCTGGAGTAAGCTGACTCTCGATTTGAAGCGGGACCGGTACTTGTACTTACTGGCGCTGCCGGGTGTTTTGTTTTTCATTGTATTCAAATATGTGCCAATGTGGGGGATCGTTATCGCCTTCCAGAACTATTCCCCGTTCGGCGGAGTACTGCACAGCCCATGGGTAGGACTTGAGCATTTTAACCGCTTTTTCTCTACAACGGATTTTTGGCTGCTGTTTCGCAATACGCTGGCGATCAATGTGCTGAATTTGATCTTTTTCTTTCCGGTGCCGATCATCGTTTCATTGATGCTCAATGAGCTAAGAAGCGCTATCTACAAGCGGTTCATTCAATCAGTTATTTATTTGCCTCATTTTTTATCATGGGTCATCATCGCCGGCCTAACCTTTATGCTGTTCGCCAAAGGAGAAGGGCTCGTTAACCACTGGCTTGAGGCTGCGGGACGGGAGAGGATTGATGTACTTACAAACCCCGATTTATTCTGGTTGATGGTTACGCTGCAATCGATGTGGAAGGAGGCCGGATGGGGAACGATTATCTTCTTGGCCGCCATCGCAGGGGCGGACCCGCAAGTGTATGAGGCTGCGAAGATGGATGGGGCGGGACGGTTCAGGCAAATGTGGCATGTGACCCTGCCGGCAATCCGTCATGTCATCGTAATCCTGCTTATTTTGCGGTTGGGCCATATGATGGACGTGGGCTTCGAGCAGATCTTCCTCATGTATAACGGGGCTGTCTCTCAAGTTGCGGAAGTTTTCGATACGTACGTTTACCGCAATGGCATTCAGCGTGCGCAATTCAGCTACAGCACAGCCGTAGGATTGTTCAAATCGGTCGTCGGGCTGATTCTGGTCGTTTTAGCGAACCGCATCGCCAAAAAATTCGGCCAAGACGGCGTGTTTTAAATTCAATGTCAACACAAAACGGCAATACATTTAAAGGAGGGGCATGCATGAAGCCTGCAGGAATCGGAGACGGTCTGTTCCATATAGTCAATGCTGCATTGTTGGCATTGTTGGCGCTGCTGACCTGCTTTCCGTTTTATTATGTACTGGTTGTTTCTTTTACGGACCCGGCCGAATATTTGCAAAAGAAATGGGTGCTGTTTCCCGACCATTGGAGCTTCGCCTCCTATGAATACTTGTTGTCTACCCGGGCGTTTCTGCGCTCGGTAGGCAACAGCGCCTTCCTGGCGATAGTAGGTACTGCCTGCAGCTTAGTTGTGACGTCGGCGCTTGCTTACGCGCTGTCCAGGAAACGGTTGAGGGGCCGCAAGGCGATTCTACTGATGATCCTGTTGACGATGCTGTTCAACCCAGGGTTGATCCCGCATTACATGCTAGTCAGGCAGATCGGCTTGATCGGCAGCATCTGGTCGCTGATCCTGCCTGCACTGGCTAGCGGCTGGAACGTCATATTGATGAAAGGCTTTTTTGACAGCATTCCCGCAGAGCTGGATGAATCGGCAGCCATAGACGGAAGTAACGATATCCGGACATGGGTGACTATTATTCTTCCGTTATCGTTGCCTGCGATCGCAGCCTTCGCCTTGTTTGACGCTGTCGGCTTCTGGAATCAGTTTTTCTCGGCTTTGCTGTATCTGAACGATTCATCGCAATGGCCGATCCAAGTACTGTTGCAAAATATGCTGATCAACGCCTCGAACACCGATTTGCAGGCTTATGATGTCTCGATGCAGCCGCCTCCGTCGGAAATGCTCAAGATGGCTGCTGTTATCGTAGCGACCGCACCGATTTTGATGGTGTATCCGTTTTTGCAAAAGCATTTCGCCAAAGGCGCGATGGTAGGGTCCATCAAAGCGTAGACGGCATCGAAGAAGGAAAGGATGAGAGAGGGTAATGGTACAGACCAAGCCGAATATCTTGTTTTTCATGACTGACCAGCAGCGCTGGGACTGCATAGGTCGTTATAATGCACACATTAAGACTCCAACGATCGATAAACTGGCGGATCACGGCATCATCTTCAATCAGGCGGTATGTCAGGCGCCTATGTGCGTACCAAGCCGCACCTCGATGATGTTCGGGTATTATCCGTCCCAGCTGGGTGTGCTGACCAACTATGGCGGGCTGCACGACGAAGACAAGCTGCCTGTCGATCCGTTGCCGGAACTGATGCGCAAAGCCGGTTACCAAACGGCGGGATTTGGCAAGACGCACTGGAACCACGGTGTGAAAAATTCGAATCCCCCGACTAGAGGATTCGAAGTGCGGGCGGTCGGGCTGGCACGGGAAAGCGGCCATTATGAAGTGGGCGCTGTCATGATGGGAGATACTGAGCCGGAGGGGCTAGCCGCTTATCATGAGGAGACGAAGCATTACGGAGGCGGAGAAGAGAACGCCAACGGGTATATCGGCTGCACGAGCCAGGTACCGATGCATTTGCATCGTGACGGCTGGGTGGCGGAGCAATGCTTGCAGTTTCTGGAAGACGGCCTGGACGAAGAACGCCCTTTGTTTCTATACTTATCGTTCCTGAAGCCGCATGCGGGCTTCAACGTGCCGAAGGAATTTGAGAACTTGTACCGGCTGGAGGATATCCCGGATTTGCCGCAGCCGCCCTGGGAAGAGGAGCAAGGTACACATCTCGCTGCCAATGAGGAGGGCAGCACTCAGACCCGCGCAAACTATCTTAACAAAAGGCTTGTATGGGAGCAGATGACGCAGGAGGAACGGAGGCGGACGACGCTTCGTTACTGGGCCAACTGTTCGTGGCTGGATCATTATTTCGGGCGGGCGCTGGAAATTCTGGATCGGCAGGGAAGGCTCGAGAATACGCTGATCGTCTTCGTGTCCGATCATGGGGAAATGCTGGGCGAGCGCCGATATCGCTTTAGTAAGTATTGCCTGTATGACAGCAGTGTCCGCGTGCCGCTGATCCTCTCCGGTTCGCTCATACCGGAAGATAAGCGAGGAACGGTAGATGAACGTCCGGCGGAATTGATCGATCTTGTACCGACTCTAATGAACGTTGCCGGACTTAACAGCAATCCGCAGTTGCCGGGACTGGATTTGTTCGGTGAGCTCCAGCGCCAAGGTACTTTCTGTGAGTTCCACGCCAAAGGAACCGGCGGTACGCACATGCCCCCTGCGCTAATGTGGCGCAAGCGGGATTGGAAGCTCATTTTGTATTTACCGGGAGGACTTCAAAATGCGCTCTCGCGGGTCGATCAGGTCCAAGGTGAGCTGTATCATTTGGCCGAGGATCCGAACGAATGGAATAACTTATACGGCGCTGCTGAGCACGCGGCGATACGCGAGCGCATGACGGCGGAGTTATTGATGCATCTAGCCTGCGCTTGGACGAAGGGGCCGGCATTTTATGACAAGAACGGCTTACAGGCTTTGGGATAAAAAGCCTGATGACTGAATGCAAAGGCGAATGATTTGACTATATTCATTATAATGCGGCTGCTGGTTCATAAACCGGCAGCTGCTTTGTGTTAACGGTTAGTTATACTGACTATCTTTAGAGTAAAAATCCTCTTTGCTCCAGCAAGTTCTCTGTTGCCTTCCACAGCTTGTGCTGCATTTGGGGATCTCCTCCGGGTGTTACAGGCTCGATAGGCTTTCCCGATCCAACATTAAAGTAGCCGCCTGTCAAGCTGTGATATTCCGGCTCCACAATCAATCGGGTGATAATATCGGCTCCTCTTCGCGGATCTCCTATATGAAGAGCCTTCAGCAATCGTTCTATAAAAGGGGCAAACCATAGCTCACGTCCGAGTCCGGTTACGTTAAACCCGGGATTTAGTGCATTAACGCTGATTCCTGTACCCGCCCACCTTCGTGCCAGTTCAGCAGTGAACATGATGTTTAGCAATTTTGTTTTTCCATAGATGAGTGACGAGCCGTGCGCGGTAAAAGGAGCCGAATCCGTTAAATCCTCGGGCAGCTTCAAAACACCGTGACGACGTGAGGCTTCGGAGGCAACATTAACGACTCTGGCCTTGTCTGAGTTTTGCAGAGATGGTTTTAGAGTGCGGGTTAACAGCCATGGTGCTAAATAATTGACTGCCATCATCTCAGGCAGCCCTTCGGTCGTGATTCGAGGCTCGAAAGCATGGATTCCCGCATTGTTCAGCAGCACATCAATTCGGGGGTAGGCGGCGGCTATTTCGCTCCCAACCCGTTGGACATCCTTCATTAGCGCTAAGTCCCCGTAGAAAAAGTCTACTTTCGCCGATGGAGCACTTGTCTCTATACGTTTTCTCGCAGCTTCAGCACGTTCTTTACTTCTGGCTGTCAAGACAAGGTCAAAACCGCGTTTGCCCAATTCGAGCGCGACAAGCTGTCCTAGACCGCTGGTGGCACCAGTTATAACAACCGTTGCTTTTGTAGACATCTTCATTTCTCCCCTCATGTGATACAATTTTAATTAATAATTGTCACTCCCTGCGAATAGATGGATCACGGATAATGATTGACATATGTCCATTATAATTATATAATTGATATATGTCAATTAGATTTCGGCCATTTTTGGATCAAAAGAAAGGTGAATAAAGATGAATCATAATGAAAAGAATCATGCTCCAAGAGAGAAATTGGAAATGGAATTGGGTGAGCAGCTTAGTGCGCTCCTCAGTGCCGCACATGCCCTGAACGTAAGAGCTGCAGCGAAATTTGATGCCTCCTTACAGCCTGCGGCTTTTCATATTGTTCGTTGGCTATACTCTTATGGCCCAACTAATGCCGCCGCTTTGGCTGAATCCACTGCGATGGATCGAAGCTCGGTCAGCCGCCTTATCAAACAGCTCCAGTCATTGGGATATGTAGATAGAGAGGTATCACCTAGTGATGGGCGGGGGATCGTAGTATCTCTAACCGGGTATGGACATCAAAAAGTAATAGATGCGCTTCAGGAGAAAGGTTCCGTGTTCTATGAACGAATTTCGGAATGGGAAGATTCGGAGCTTCAAGATTTCATACAGATGCTCAGTCATTTTAACGGATTCAGCAATCGATCTGACTAAGTACGGGAATGCGAGACGCAGCTGTATTGGATTAATAAATAATCATAAAATTGGATCTTAATAGGATACCGATTTGGCAGTACAATGTATGAAGTACAACCAATAGAGCGTGATTTGATAAATATACGGGCTCAATCGCACTCTCCCGGTAGAATAACAAATATGTGAAGGTAGTGATGCCATGCTTACGCCAGTAACACTTCAAGGGAATCTAATCTGTCTGGAGCCTATGACGACGGACCATGCCCAGGATCTCTATTCCGCAGCCTTGGAAGAAAGGTCAACTTATTCATATACGAATGTGCCCGATAGCTTGGAGAGTGCTAAGCGATACATTGACGAAGCACTTAGAGCTTATGAGAATGGCCGTGCATTACCGTTTGTAGTTCGTCATCTTGAAACGGGACGTATTATAGGTTCAACACGGTTTCTTGATCTTGATGTTTTCAAATGGCCTCCTCCATGGCCCCCTGGTGCTTCCAGCGGACCTGTACCAAGTGATGAGAATCCACCTACCGTTGCCGAGATAGGGAGCACCTGGTATGCAGCTTCGTTCCAACGAACTGGAGTCAATACAGAGTGTAAGCTCCTAATGCTCACTCATGCGTTTGACACGTGGCACTCCATTCGAGTTACGCTTAAGACCGATGCCCGCAACGAGCGTTCTCGTGCTGCCATTCAAAGGCTGGGTGCTGCGTTTGAAGGGATACGCAGAGCACATATCCCTGCGACCGATGGCGGCATTAGAGATACCGCATACTATTCGATTCTTGAGAACGAATGGCATGCCGTGCGTTCGAATCTCCAGGAGCGACTCCAAAGAGGAATGAAAATTACTGCAGATGAAAAGCTGTAAATCGCATATATTGCCGCGGATATCGCGGTTTTTTTATTGGGATCAGCTTCTTGTTAAATTATCGTGACAAGCTGCAAACGCTATATCATCTTTAAAGTTTTGAGATCATCACATAGTGTACTATGATAATATGGATAGCTTTTAAGTGATTCGAGCGATGACATGGGGTAGTACATATAATACTTAAGACCTTAAGGAGCGGTAGCCATGGCGCGTGTTCTATTTATTAATGCTGGATCGGAAGGACATATTAATCCGACGCTAGGAGTTGTGCAAGAGCTTATTTCTCGCGGCGAAGAGGTAGTGTACTTTACAAATGAGGCTTTTCGGGAACGTATAGAGAAGACGGGAGCATCCGTACGAACCATTGATGATCAGAGGTTTATTAAAGCCTTTATTGCGGGCGGTAGAAATTATGTGCTCGAAAGAATCAACGGCCTGCTGCTTACGGCAGATATAGTCATACCGAGCGTTCTGGAACAGATCAAGGGAGAGCAATTCGATTACATCATCCATGATTCCATGTTTGGTTGCGGGCGATTGCTCGCTCAAATTCTTAAGCTTCCTGCGATCAATTCCTGTACTACCTTTGCCCAGACCAAAGAATCGTTCGATAGGATGCTGGAGCATTTTTTTACTACAGTCCCTGAAGAAATAACAAAACCGATAACCGATCAATTTCAGAGGCTGACGGGAACATTGAAGGAACAATATGATGTGGAAATCCAGTCTCCTTACGAGGTGTTTTGCAATCCTGCACCGCTTACCATCGTGTATACGTCTAGAGAGTTTCAACCCGATGGAGGAGCATTCGACTCGTCTTATCAATTTGTAGGTCCATCCATCGCAACACGGCTAACTCAAGAAGACTTCGACTTTAGTGCCATCAAGGGGAAAGACCCCATTTACATATCACTAGGGACCGTCTTTAACCAATCCGTTGATTTCTATAAGCTTTGCTTTGAGGCATTCGGGAACACGGATCATACGCTTGTCATGTCTGTCGGGAACAGAGTTCCAATTGCTGATTTAGGGGAAATTCCAAGTAACTTCATTGTAAAAAATTACGTGCCGCAAACGGATGTACTGCAATATGCTAAATTGTTTATTACCCACGGTGGAATGAACAGTACCCATGAAGGACTCTATTACGAGGTTCCCTTAATTGTAATCCCGCAGAGTGCGGATCAACCGATCATTGCAGGACAAGTGGCTCATATTGGAGCTGGTATTAGGCTGGATATGAATAATTTGACTGCATATCAGTTAAGTGACGCCGTAGATCATGTATTAAGCCATCCCTCTTTCAAAAATGCAGCTGCAGCAATTAGCGAATCCTTACGAAAATCAGGCGGGTATCAGCAGGCTGTTGATGAGATTTTTACATTTAAAACGACTTTTTGATAGCAGCGGATTGAAATGATCGAAGCATTGTGATATGATGAGACAAATTTATTGCGTTGAAGAGAAGTTCATGCCGAGGAGCTTATGATCAGAGAGCGAAGGAGCTGCTGAAACCTTTGCCTTAAGCCGGACATGATGTCGTCTCGGAGCAGCTGACGGAAAGTCGGACCAGGAGTGTCGGGTTTCGATGAGTAGAAGCAGCCGGACCGGCACCCGTTAACGTGCTGCAGGTAAGATGAATCTTACCTCATGAGGCTGAGATCACGAGATTTCAGTAAATCAGGGTGGTACCACGAAAAATGAACCTTTCGTCCCTAAGGCTATGACAGAAGCTGTCTGTCGTTCCTTGCGGATGAGAGGTTTTTTATATTTAACCATACAAAATAATGAGAAGAGCAAAGAAGAGAAGTTCATGCCGAAGAGCTTATGATCAGAGAGTGAGGGAGCTGCTGAAACCCTCACCTTAAGCCGGACATGATGTCGTCTCGGAGCAGCTGAAGGAAAGTCGGACCCGGAAAGTGGGGGTTCGATGAGTAGAAGCAGCCGGATCGGCACCCGTTAACGTGCAGCAGGTAAGAAGCGTCTTACCTCATAAGGCTGAATTCCGCGAGGTTTCAGCAAACCAGGGTGGTACCGCGAAAAGATAAACCCCTTTCGTCCTTGTAAGCACGGCAGTAGTATGCTGCGGCTTGGATGAAGGGGGTTTTGTGTTTATTTACACTAAGCTAATAAATAAAGCGATGAAGAGAAGCCCATACAAATAACTTATGCCCAGAGAGCAGGGGAACCGCTGAAACCTTTGCCTTAAGATTTGTATGAAGTCGTCTCGGAGCAGCTGCAGGAAAGTCGGATCAGGAAGTGGGGGTTCGATGTGTAGAAGCGGCCGGATCGGCATCCGTTAACGTGCCGCAGGTAAGAAGCGTCTTACCTCATAAGGCTGAATTCCGCGAGGTTTCAGCGAACCAGGGTGGTACCGCGAAAGATAAACCCCTTTCGTCCTTGTAAGCACGGCAGTAGTATGCTGCGGCTTGGGATGAAGGGGGTTATTTTATTTGGATTTTATTAGAAGGAGGCAGCTCGAATGAACAATCAATTATTAACTGCAGCAAATTCGTATCAGCAGCACGGCAGTACAACCATGACCGGTTCTGAAGCTTTATTGCGAGGCTTGATCAAGGAAGGTGTAGAATGTGTATTCGGGTATCCTGGAGGCAATGCCCTATATATTTATGACGCGATGACGAGCGAGCCTGAGTTTCGCCATATTTTGACCCGGCACGAGCAGGGTGCCGTTCACGCTGCCGACGGCTACGCCCGGTCGACGGGCAAAGTGGGCGTATGTATTGCCACCTCGGGTCCGGGAGCGACCAACCTGATTACAGGAATCGCAACAGCTTACATGGATTCGGTGCCACTCGTTATCATTACCGGCAATGTCCCTACAACCGTAAGGGGAACGGACGCCTTCCAAGAAGCGGATATCGTTAGCATTACGATGCCGATAACTAAGCACAGTTATTATGTAGATGATGTTAACGAGCTGCCGCGCATCATCCGTGAAGCCTTTTATTTGGCTAACAGCGGCAGAAAAGGTCCGGTTCTTATCGATATTCCCAAGGATATATCGAATCAAGTGCTGACCGTTGAGGGAGAGCAGCTGTTTGATGGCAGCACTCCCGTACAGATTCGCGGGTATGAGCCGGCTCAGCGTCCCGATCCGGAGCAGATCGGCAAACTGCTTCGGGCCATTGCCGAATCGGAGAAGCCGCTCATCTTGGCTGGGGGTGGGGTTGTTTATGCGAATGCTTCCGAAGAATTGCTGGAATTCGTGACGACAACGAATATTCCCGTGGTGACCACCTTGCTTGGCTTAGGCGGCTTTCCAAGCTCACATGAGCTTTGGTACGGCATGCCGGGACATCATGGAGAGTACGCTGCGAATCAAGCGATCCAAAACGCCGATCTGATCATTTCTATCGGCTCACGCTTTGACGACAGGGTAACCATGAAGCTGGACGGATTTGCGCCGCATGCCAAGCGGATCGCGCATATCGATATCGATCCCGCTGAAATCGGGAAGAATGTAGCGGTAGATATCGCCTGTGTCGGGGATATCAAGGAAGTGCTGCAATACGCCAATAAGCTCGCGCAGAGCTCTACATTCCCTGAATGGACTCAGCGGCTCCGGCGCTACAGAGCGGAATTTCCATTAAGATATAATGATTCTGAGCATGAGATTAAACCGCAATACGTCATCGAATTGATTCATAAAACGACGAGGGGAGATGCGATTATTACGACGGATGTCGGCCAGCACCAAATGTGGGCGGCACAGTTTTACAAGTTCAATCGTCCCCGTTCTTTAATCACATCCGGCGGATTCGGTACTATGGGCTTCGGATTCCCGTCGGCCATCGGCGCTCAAATCGGCAATCCGGATCGGTTGATTGTATCTATCAACGGTGACGGAGGCATACAAATGTGTGCTCAGGAAATGGCGATTTGTGCTATCCATCAAATTCCAATCAAAATTGTTGTGTTAAACAACCGGGTGCTCGGTATGGTTAGACAGCAGCAGGAGCTGATGTATGAGAAGCGCTTCAGCCAAATCGATCTTGCCGGCAGTCCTGATTTTGTCATGTTAGCGGATGCTTATGGTATCAAAGGGCTTAGAGCAAGCACGAAGGCGGAGGCAGAGCGAGTGTGGCAGGAGGCGATGGACACGCCGGGGCCGGTTCTCGTTGAATTTGAGATTCCTGCTGATGAAAATGTATACCCGATGGTTCTTGGCGGTACGACCTTAGACCAGATGATCCTTGGGGATTTTGAGGCAAAGTAAAAAGGGAAATCTAGTATTATAAATGAAAGAAGAAAAAGGCTATTCGCCGTTTCCAAGTGAAAAACCATTCGTTAGGAAATAGCTTAGCGGACTGTCGTGCGATTAGATGCATGACGGTTTTTTGATATTCGGTTCCAGCCAGTGGTTAACAGAGCAATTAGAGAGAAATCACTGCATTCATTTTGATGCTATAATTAAACAAAGCTCCGATCAACCCAATTATGGAGGAATGACATGAACCAAAGTAATGATACCAGTCAAAATGCAGCGCATGTAGGTGATCGTGAAATTGTGATTACCCGCGTAATTAATGCTCCACGTGATCTTGTATTTGATGCTTGGACGAATGAAGAACACCTGTCGAAGTGGTGGGGACCTCGAGGCTTTACGACAACGTTCGAAAAGTTTGAAATGAAGCCGGGCGGTACTTGGCAGTTCACTATGCACGGTCCGGACGGCGTTAATTTTCCCAACACCAACGAGATTATCGAAGTCGTTAAACCCGAGCGAATCGTCTTCAAACATGCAGTGTTTCCCCATTTTGTGGCGACGGCCCTTTTCGAGGATCTGGACGGCAAAACCAAACTGACTTATGGAACCGTCTTTGAAGAAAGCGCCGAAGTATTCGATAAGGTGAAAACCTATGCCGTTCCAGGTGCCGAAGAGACTATGGATCGACTTGAGGAGCTTTTGGCGAGTATGAGTTGAGAGCTTACATAATCTAAGAGCGATAGCCGGGACTTGTTTCATCCAGGGCTATCGCTTTTTCAATATATGGTACGTTTTTGTTGGGTTAAGTTTCAGCTTCCGGCAAGTAGCAGCGCTGAATGGTAGATTGATTAATGGGTCAACCGTATAGTTAATTAACGATGGAGGATCAAATCAAATTATTAGAGCAGGTATCGCAACAACATACGGCAGAAGCAAATGGCAGCGATTCGTACTAAGAAGCGGGGTTAAGGGTTAATATCCTTACCTTGTTTCCATCGTACGAAGGCCGCTCTTTTTGGTGCAAGTGAAAGGCATTATGAATGAAGCAACACGGACCATGCATAGACCCGCATTTATACCAAGCTTGCTAAGTTAACAGTGACTCGACATGATCTAAATGCCGGTCCAGCGTAACCGGATCGTATAGAGCCCAGCGCCGCTCAACGATATAGGCGCGTCCGGAGCGAACCGCTGGCAGGTTCAGCCAATGCTTGCTGCCCAATATCGCACGGACTTCCTCACTAACGGTTGCCTCGGGTGAAATGGCCATGAACACATGCTCCCCTGCGTAGAGCGATAACTCCTCCGGCGCAATAGCGATCCAACGAAAGGAATCATCACGTTGAATCAGCTCCTGCACCTTGACCGGCGGAACGAAACCAAGAGCCCGATATAGTGTATGTCCGAAATTATGGGCTCCATATACAAACAGCTTTTGGTGCCGCTCGTCGTAGATAAAGGCTGCAGCGGTCTCTCCCGGCCGGACATAGCGTCGCAGCCGCGCTAGTGTCCGCTTTGATTTGGCCTCATATCCCTCAATCCATTGCTCCGCTATCTGGCGCTTGTCCAGCAAGTCGCCAAGCTTTCTCATTCTGGTATACACATCGTCATGCCATTTGATCGGGAAGGAAGGGGCGACGCTTTCTAATTGTTGAACCAGCCTTTGCGAGGCGATGTCCGGGTACAAAATCATATCGGGCTTTAAGCTGATTAGTTTACGTTCGTTCACAGGCTCCTCAATTGCATAAACACCATCACCCGCTTCCTCAAGGAAGTGGTTCAGACTCCCCAGATTCGCTCCGACGGGCTTTATACCCAACATCAGCAGTTCACCGACATATTGGAATGTACAGACTCGAGTGCCTGTCTCTCTTAGGTGAGCAAATTGACGCGGCGATTCGCCGACAGTCTGCTTGAACCGCCGGCAGAAGTAAAATTCGTCCCTGAATCCGGTCTGCTGAGCGATATCCTTGATGGAGAGGCCGGGGACGTTAAGAAGCTCCTTGGCACGGCTGATGCGCAGCTGCGTCAGATAATCGACGGGTGTCGAGCCCGTCAGCTGCTTAAAAATGGTATTGAACTGCCAGCGGCTGATGCCAGCCTCCGCCGATAGTTGTTCGATGGAGAATTGCTCATGATAGGACTGTTTCATGAAGCCGATCATACTCTCTACCGCTTCCCGTGCAGAGATATCCTCCTTGGGGGAGGGAAGATTTTGCTCGAGTACGGTTAAATGCATTTCCTGAAATCGGATATGCTTCCGAAGTGCACGGATCTGATCCGGTTCACGATCGTAGTCAGCATGGCCGGTAAGGCAATACTGCTTGGATTCCAGGTTTAAGCTCTTAAGCCATGCGATCAACCGATGAATAGGACGATAGACGATAGGGCCGCAGCAAAGCCAACCGGCATCTCTCGGTCCGATGGGACTATCGGATCCGTCTACATTAAATTGGAGCAGGTACAGTTCCAATCCGGTTAGGTCCACATCACGGATATGCAGGACGGTACCGGGCCACCAAAGGAAGGATGCTCCTGCCTTCAAATCATAGTCGCGTTCAGCCGTTGAAAGGAGGCCGCGGCTTCCCGCCACGGCCAACAGCCCGAAATGCTCCAGCTTATACTGCTGCAAGTCGGGTTGAGTGGCAGTAGTATTCGGCCGGCAGATCAGGCTTATTGATAAGAATGTAAATGTAGGCGCTGCATAAGGCATTGGGGATGTCTCCTTGCAATTCATCTTATACACACTCCTCTTTACCAATGAGAACGATTATCACTCTATTCCACCAGTATACCAGCACCCTCATTCGGATGAAAGATGGTATCATCGTTATGCAAACGGATATAGCTTTTGTTTCAAATGACGCTTACCGGTTATTCAGATATGTTTCTTAATTTGATGATTTGGTCATCAGCTTTTTAGGCATTTCATCAAGCAGCCAATCGAGTGTAATGGGATCGTAGAAAGACCATTTATTTCCTACGATGTAGGCGCTGCCATTTTTGACCGCGGGAAGGTTTTTCCACAATGGACTTTGCAACAGCTCCTCAACACCGCTCTTGATATCTGGATTCGCATCATTGACCACAGTAAAGATCGTATCGCCTACGACATCCGGTAACACCTCGACGGAAATACTTTGCCATAGCGCATTGGGATTATCCGCGAACAACTGCTGGGCTTTCTCCGTTCGCTGGAAGCCCAGTGCGTCGTACATGGTTGCGCCTAGCCGCTGATTGCCGTAAACGTACAGCTTTTTATCCTGGAAATAATTGAGCGCCGTCGCTGTCTCGCCTGGCTTCACATACGACTTCAGCTGCTCTCGT
The DNA here is from genome assembly GCF_022354825.1 of Paenibacillus sp. H1-7. GTDB lineage: Bacteria > Bacillota > Bacilli > Paenibacillales > NBRC-103111 > Paenibacillus_S. Next base: position 5,093,743 of record NZ_CP031168.1, on the reverse strand, counting down.
TTCTCCTGCGCCTTGGAGCGGTAAGAGTCAATCCAGGCTTCCGCCTCCTTTGCTTTGCCGGTAATATCGCCCAATAGCTGCAGCCTGCTGAACACATCGATCGTATAGCTTACTGCGACAGTCGGCGCGATTTTCGACAAGGCTTCAATGCTGGCTTCCCCGAGGAAGTCCGGTACTAGGATCAAATCAGGATTAAGCGCCAGCACCTTTTCCAAATTGGGTTCCGTACCTTGACCTCCAATATCCTCTATGCCTTTGAGCTGATCTTCAGACATAATTTGCTTCGCGGTAACGAGATTGGTTCCAATGGGCTTTATACCGATTGCGACTGCTTCTGCGGGAAAATAATGGGCGATGATCCGCTGCGGTTGTTGTGGAATGACTACGGACCGGTTCTTGGCATCCTTGAAAGTACGGGTTGCCGGTTCCGTTTGTTTGGATGGATCGGCGGAGCCGGTTGAAGCACTCTCTGTGCTGTGCTGGGAGCCTGCCGAATTCGAATTTGCCCCGCAAGAGGCGAGCAGCAGCGCCAGCAGCGTTAGAACAGTGAAGATAGCGATGTGATTGCGAAGTTTAGTCATGGAATTGAAATCCCTCCGTATTGATATTCATTCTCAATGAAGTCCAAGGTACATCATAATGGATCTGCTGACATTGGACAATGGATTATTTGGGAGGGGTTTTGCACATTTTTTGAGCTGAGTAAGCCTACCGCATAGGAATGTGAAGATATCTACAATACGTTTTAACATGTTGACAACAGCTAAATCTACATAATAAAATAATTTTACGTACAAAATATATTTCTCGGAGGTCTGAAGTTATGGAAGTATGTAAGGGCGTAGAGATGCTTCATCTAAATTTTCATGGGAATATGATTCATCCGACTCTTTTGTGGGATCAAGATTTGGCCGTTTTGATAGATACAGGCTTCCCGGGGCAAATGGAAGATTTACGCGCCGCCATGGACAACGTTGGAGTGTCCTTCGACAAGCTGCAAGCGGTGATTTTAACACATCAGGATATGGATCATATAGGCAGTCTCCCTGAGATTTTAAAGCAATGCGGCACTAAGGTTAAAGTATATGCACACGAGCTGGATAAGCCGTATATTCAGGGGGAGATCCCTCTTATTAAAGACAGTCACCTCGAGAACCCGCCGAAGGGCAAGGTGGACGAAACCTTGGTAGATGGACAGCAACTGCCGTTTTGCGGCGGAATTCGCGTTATTCATACTCCTGGGCATACACCTGGTCATATCAGCCTTTATTTATGTCAAAGCAAGACTCTCATCGCCGGGGATTCGATGTACAGTGTCGACGGTATGCTCGGGGGAATTCATGCTCCGACTACTCTGGATATGGAAGCAGCGCGGCGCTCGTTGAACAAATATGCAGACTTTGACATCGAAGCTGTGGTTTGTTACCACGGAGGATTAAGTAATACAAATGTGAAGGAGCAGATAGCAGGTCTTAGCAAAAGTTAACGAAGTGGTTACGCTGACGGAGAACGTTAGCTGAATTGGATCAAGCTGCGGCTGCCGGCATAAAGCTGGCGGCCTTGCCGTGCTGATGGCCACGATTGTGTGGTAAATGATCGAGTTCGGTTTGAAGGATTATGATGAAATAGATTTTGAACGTATTAAAAGAATCCCTTTTTTACCGCAAAATGATTGTTGTTGACACGACACCAAATGGTGACCTATAATCAAAGTGTCACTAAAAGGTGTCCAATTATTGAAGCAAATAGAGGAGGTGGCGATATTAATGGCTGTCCCTTGGTAATAATATTCCAGAAAGGGTGGCGTTAGCGGGAACAGCAAGTTATGGGAACTCTATGGCAAGATTGGCTTGAATTTAACAGAAATCTCTGAGGCACTAATATGCTGCAATAAAAACAACGTTTTTGAGGAGGAAGAAATATGAGTTTATCATTAACTTTGGATTTTCAATACACAACATCGATCGAGAAGTTGTGGGCCGCCATTACCGATTCAAAGACGCTTGCGAAATGGGTCATGGAAAATGATTTTGAGCCCGTCGTTGGTCATCGCTTTCAGTTTCGCACGAAGCCGACCGAATATTGGGACGGATTAATTGAAGGCGAAGTACTTATCGTAGATCCGCCAAACCGTTTGTCCTATTCTTGGGCTAGCGGAGGGGAGAAGCACACGGTCACCTGGACGTTACAGGATTTAGGAGAAGGTAAGGTTAATCTTCATCTCGATCAAACCGGATTCTCCAATGTTCATGGAGTCGAAGGCGCCAGACATGGCTGGAGCCAATGGTGCGGAGAGCTTGCAAAGGTGTTGGAGCAATAACCGCAGTTGGTATTACCATTTCATCTTCCTAATGATAGTAGAGAGTACCGCATTGAAATCTGTTTGCTCCAAATCCGCATAAACCGGCTGCATGCAGTTTGCAGGCCGGTTTATGTCTGGTTAAGACAATTAGACAAGTCTAGACTTTCTTTACGCAATAAATGGTACAATGAATAAATGTAGAAATTAACACAAATGGAGGGATGCAAGCATGAACGAAGCAAATCAGGAGTATATCGTTATCTCGGGTGCGAGGGAAAACAATCTTAAGAACGTATCCTTGAACATTCCCAAGCGGAAGATCACGATTTTCACCGGCGTATCCGGATCCGGCAAATCTTCGATCGTTTTCGATACGATCGCCGCGGAGTCCACACGATTGCTGAATGAGAACTTCAGTATGTTCGTGCGCAACTTCCTGCCCCGAGTTCCGCAGCCGGATACGGACGCGATTCAAAACCTGAGCATGGCTGTTATTGTGGATCAGAAGCGGCTCGGCGGCGGCTCCCATTCCACGATGGGCACGATTACCGATATCTCCCCGATACTTCGTCTTCTCTTCTCCCGAGTGGGTCAGCCCTATGTTGGACAAGCGCACATGTTTTCGTTTAACGATCCGCAGGGAATGTGTCCCGAATGCAACGGGATCGGCCGCAGGCTGGGCGTCAACATGAGCAAGGCGGTTGACATGTCCAAGTCGCTCAATGAAGGAGCTATTATGCTGCCGGACTATTCGGTGAACAGCTGGGAGTGGAATATGATCGTTCAGGCGGGAGACTTTGATCTCGACAAGAAGCTGAGCGATTATTCAGAGGAAGAATTGGAGCAGCTTCTGTATGCCAAAGCAAGGAAAGTCCAGATGGACTTTGCAGGTAAAGCGACGAACATTACAGTGGAAGGCGTCATTGAGAAGTTCACCAACAAATACATCAAGCAGGATTTGAAGATGAAATCCGAGCGTACACAAAAAACAGTGGCGCCGTTCATTTCCGAAGGACCTTGCTCCAGCTGCCGCGGAGCGAGACTCAGTCAGGCGACGCTCAGCTGTAAGATCAATGGACTCAACATTGCGGAGATGTCCTCTATGGAGGTCGGGCAGCTGATCCGTGTCATTCGGGAAATTAACGATCCAGTCGCTGCGCCGGTCATCAAGTCGCTGACGGAGCGATTGCAGCATTTGGTGGATATCGGGCTGGACTACTTGACGCTAGACCGCGAGACGGATACGTTGTCCGGCGGCGAGTCGCAGCGTGTCAAGATGGTGAAGCACCTGAGCGGCAGCCTGGTCGATGTCACTTACATCTTCGATGAACCCAGCGTGGGCTTACATCCCCGTGATGTACACCGGTTAAATGAATTGCTCCAGAAGCTTCGCAACAAGGGCAATACCGTGATTGTTGTCGAGCATGATCCTGACGTGATCAGGGTGGCGGATCATATCATCGATGTAGGACCTTATGCCGGAAGCCGCGGCGGCACCATCGTATACGAAGGAAACTTCCAGGGGCTGTTGGGGTCAGATACACTGACTGGCACTCATATGAAGCGTGCGCTTCAGCTGAAGCAAGATTGCAGACAGCCGTCCGGCAAGCTGTCCATCCAGAATGCCACATTGCACAACCTGCGGAATGTGAATGTAGATATTCCGACCGGAGTGCTGACGGTAGTTACCGGTGTCGCCGGCTCGGGCAAGAGTACACTGATTAACGAAGTATTCCTGAGCGAGCAAACGGAAGCAATCGTCATCGACCAGTCGGCGGTAGGAGTGTCAACCCGCTCGAATCCTGCGACCTACACAGGCATTATGGATGATGTACGCAAAGCGTTTGCTTCTGCGAACAAAGTCAACCAAGGCTTGTTCAGCTTCAACTCCAAAGGAGCATGCGAGAACTGCCAAGGGCTTGGCGTGGTATATACAGATCTTGCCTTTCTCGAGAGCGTGAAGCTGCCATGCGAAGCATGCGGAGGCAGACGGTTCAAGGAAGAGGTGCTTGAGTACAAGCTGAACGGCAAATCCATTGCAGAAGTGCTGGAGATGACGGTGGAGCAGGCTTTGGACTTTTTTGAATTAAAAGAAGTCGTTCGCAAGCTCCAGGCGATGAGTGATGTGGGCTTGAACTATATTACCCTCGGCCAGCCGCTGAGCACGCTATCAGGCGGGGAATGCCAGCGCATCAAGCTGGCAAGCGAGCTGCACAAGAAAGGCTCCATCTATGTGATGGACGAGCCGACAACTGGACTTCATATGTCGGATATCGGTCACCTTCTCGAGATTATGAACCGTCTCGTAGATGCCGGTAATACGGTCATCGTGATCGAGCACAATCTCGATGTGATCAGCCAAGCGGACTGGATCATCGATATGGGACCGGATGGTGGCAGTAATGGCGGCCAGGTGGTGTTTGAGGGCACACCTGCACAAATCGTCCATGCGGAGCAATCGATCACAGGCCAATACTTGAAGTAATGCATCCATTCCATGCTGTAATGCATATGACCCTCCTTTATAGCCAAGCCGCATTCATTGCGGCTTTTTTTATTTTTAAAGGGATAGCTGCAAAAAATTACTGAGATTGTGTCACACATTGGCTCCGTCAATTGTCTTAACAGTTATAGGCAATAAATCTGTAGAAATGAATACAAAAACCATGAAGTTAAGAACAATAGGATGGATGGAGAATTTCGATCCAAAGAAAGGCGGATACGATGCAGAGCAATACATTTGACCCCACAACTAATCAAATTGAAGATTTATATAGAACATACAAGCCTCATTTATTCTCAATAGCTTACCGCATGCTGGGGTCCAGATCTGATGCAGAGGATATGGTTCAAGATTTGTTCGTAAGCATCCCCGGATATCTAAATGACAATATTCATAATATCAAATCATACTTGAGCAAAATGATGATCAATCGATGCTTGAACGAATTAAAATCAGTACGAAAAAAAAGAATCAGCTATGTAGGTAATTGGCTACCTGAACCGACAGTGCATGTTGGTGAAGACAGCCCGCTGGAAAATGTCGAACGCCATGATACGATTTCGTACGCCTTTCTTGTCCTGATGGAGAAGCTTACACCATTGGAACGGGCTGTATTTATCTTAAGAGAAGCTTTCGCATATGAACATAGTGAAATAGGCGAAATGTTGAACAAATCGGAGGTCAACTGCCGTAAAATTTACAGTCGCGTTAAGAAAAAAGTAGACTTGTCCTCCCAACAGGATGAAATACCTTCATCGCAGCTTCAACAGGAAAAGGAACTGGTCGATCGCTTCATATCGGCTCTAACTAATGGGAACATTCCATCTTTGGTGAGTATGCTAACAGAGGATGTCATATTGATTTCCGACGGTGGAGGAAAAGTATCTGCTGCAATTAATCCAATCTATAGCAGAGAACGTGTGCTAGAGCTGTTGAAGGCTCTTTCGGCAAGCCGATTTCCCGGGTCGCAGGCACGTCTGGTAGAGGTCAATGATCAGCCGGGAATACTTATGACCAAAGATGGGGATCCATCTGGGGTGATTTGTTTTGAGTGGGATGCCGCAACAACCGCCATTCAACGAATTTATGTTATTGTGAATCCGGATAAATTACAAAACTTAAATTGAAATTTCATTCATGTCACACATCGAAGTCGTCGATTGTCTTAATAGTGTAAATATAAAAAAATGAGGAGGCACACGATCATGACACAACGATTAAATTACATGCAGCAATCCCCGGAATTTTTTAAAAAAATGATGGAGTTCAGCGGCGCTGAGAAAGATAGCTCCATTGAGGAGAAAATTCTCCATCTCGTCCACATTAGAGCGTCGCAAATGAATGGTTGCGGATTTTGCCTGGATATGCACGTAAAACAGGCCAAAATCCATGGAGAAAGCGAGCTTCGACTTTACCACATCTCGATTTGGCGGGAATCGAACCTGTTTGAGCCTCGTGAACGTGCTGCATTGGCATGGACCGAGATTTTGACCAAGCTGCCGGAGCAAGGCGTTCCCGATGAAATTTATAACCGGGTTCGTGAGCAATTTTCTGAACAAGAAATCTCGGATCTGACGTTCTCCGTCATGGCGATTAATGCATGGAACCGTGTAAATGTTGCCTTCAGGACGGTGCCAGGTTCGGCTGATACTGCGTTTGGGCTGAAGAAAGCGGGCTTAAGCTAATCCGCTTCAAGTTAATAATTTGCACATTATAGAATATTGTTGAACCTAAAAAGTCGGCCGAAATGGCCGGCTTTTTTTATCGAATCGTAATTCATCTCGATGAAATTTTAGGAATTTAATAGAGCTTTGGCATGCTGTCTTCCTGCGGCAAGGATGCTGTCACTCAACTTAGTATCAATAACGGAACGTGCAAGGACTAGCGTTCCAATCAAAAGACTAAGCAGAGCACTTCCGGTAGCTTTATCGGTTTCAGCCAACTTGGAGATAAAATCTATTATGCGATCCAGCTCATGGGTGAACACCTGGCGAACCTCTTCCGATGAACGGGAAATTTCATTGGAGAGGGAAGGGAGGATACAGCCTGTCTCGGTATGGTCCCGATGGTACGGGCTCAAATAATAATCGATAACAGCATGGATCTTGTTATCCAACTTTTCGTTATCTGCTGCCTTCTCCAGAAACGCAATCGTATCGCTGACTGCGTAGCTGCAAGCTTCGGAGACAAGCTGTTCTTTGCTGCCAAAGTGCGAATAAAATCCTCCGTGCGTCAGACCGGCACCTTTCATAATGGCCGGGACGCTAATGTCTCGAATCCCGTTGGAACGAAAGGCTTTGGCGGCACTTTCGATGATACGGCCTCGAACTTTTTCCTTATGACCTTCAGGATAAGGCATTGCCATCATTCCTTCGCTCAAAATATACCTGCAAAATATTATAATCATCATAATAAAAGTTTGTCAATTTTTACGGCCTTCTCCAGCAAGTTTAATAAATAAATTAGCGCACTATTGACTAATTATAATATGATGATCATAATATATTATATTCATCATATTTTAACGGAGGAGATGAGGCATTTACACCCGCTTATCCAGTTCCTCATAGGGGAACGATAAGTAAGCAGCTTGTTTTTTGATCGGGAGTTAAAGAGAAGTGATCCAATGATATATGGAACAACCATGTTGCAGTCGTCGGTTCGCTGCTAGCAAATTATTAAAAGAATAAATAACGAGAGGGAGTAGAACCATGAATATTTCTAATCAAATAGCACTAGTTAGTGGAGCAAATCGGGGTTTTGGCAAATATATGGCACTGGAGCTGTTAGCGAGAGGGGCTAAGGTCTATGCCGGAGCGAGAAATCCAGAAGCCATCGATATACCAGGTGCAATTCCGGTGCAGCTCGATATTACAAATCCCGAATCCGTAAGGAAAGCAGCGGAGGCGGCTCGTGATGTGACTCTTCTTATCAACAATGCAGGATCTTCTACAGGGGCTTCTCTCTACACAGGAAAGCTTGACGATATCCACTTGGAGTTCAATACGCATGTGTTCGGTACCCTTTCGATGATTCGCACTTTCGCACCGATTATTGAAAAGAACGGGGGAGGGACGATACTGAATATCTTATCCGTGCTATCTTGGTTAAGCGTCAATAATGCGGGAGCGTATTCTGCCGCGAAATCGGCCGAATGGGGAATGACCAATGGGCTGCGTTTGGACTTAGCTCCCAAAAACATTAGAGTTGCAGGACTGCACGTCGGATACATGGACACTGACATGACAACTCGTATCCAAGCTCCTAAGTCTGATCCGAAGGATATCGCAAGAATCGCGATAGACGGAATTGCTGCAGATCTCTATGAGATTGTTGCTGATGAACTAAGTCAGAACGTACAAAAAAATCTTTTGGGAGGGGTTGCATCGCTTTACCCCCAGTTAGGTAATTAAGTATTCGCAGCAAAAAAGAAGAGCCGACATGTGAACCTTCACATGAGCGGCTCTTTACTTTATATACCTGATAACCTGTTAAGCCCGATTGGGAGTTTCCGCAGCTTCCGCAGTTGCCTCTGCAGCGTCCTCGGTTTTTGTCGCAGGAGCTCGATGAGAGCTGTACACGGCAAAGCCAAGCATCGTTGCCAGCAGGATGCCGCCGCCGGTGTAGAAGGCCGCCGTCAAGCCAAACGCTTGACCCAGCAGACCGAACATGGCGGGAGCCGTCATTTGCGACAGCCGATTGGTAAGCAGCCGTAATCCCAGTACTTTGCCGCGTTCGGTTTCCTTTGTCTCCTCCACCATAATCATAATCGTCACGGGCAAATTCATGCCGATGGAGCTGCCCAGCAGGAACGTCAGCGCGGCGATGCCGATCAAATGCAGAGAAGCGACGGGTATGAAGATCAGACAGGCTGAGGCAATGCAGCCCGCGAAGATCAGGATCGTCTCGAGCGCTGCGAACTTCATCAGCCGTCCCAGCAGGAAGCGCGATACGAACCCGGACAAGCCCATCAGTGAGATGACCGTTGAGATGATGAAGGCGGAATAGCCGTGATTGTTCAAATACAGCGGAATGAAGCTGGCGTACAGCGCTTGAATGAACATGATCAGGAAAGTGCCGACCAGGCCAAACTGCACTCCTCTGTGCCGGGTCAGATGAATGCCGCTCACGTAGCTATTCAACATCTCTTTTGGTTGGAACAGCTCTTTAGTTTTGCCGCGCATGACAGAATTGCCTGGAGTTCGGATTAGCATAATCAGAACATAGCATAGAGTACATACGATAAGCGAGGCCAGGAAGGCTGAGCGGTAGCTCCACACGGACGAGCCCATCTGAGTAACAACCAACCCGCCAAGCAGCGGACCTGCCATACTACCGGCAGAGTTCCACATGGAGAAGCGGTTAATGTTCTTGTTGCGCAGCTCCTTGTCCTGCTCGCCGTCCGATGCTAATACTTGAAGCGATGATGCCATAATAATCATGCTGGTGCCCAGCAGAACTTGGGAGATCGCAAGGATCGGCAATGTGGTGCTAAAGGAGGTCATCGCTAGGGAGACAATAAGCAGCAGACAGCCGATCTTTGTCATCTTCATCGGACCGAGCGTATCGATCATTTGACCGATCGGCATCGCAATAAACATCGGTACCAACGCTCGAAGGGTCACAATGAAGCCGATTAACGCCGTAGAGGCGCCGAGGGCTTCGGCGTATAAAGTAAAAAACGGCTGTGCTACGGACATCACGCCGAAAAAAACTCCGCCGCCGTAAATCCCGACGGCTCTTACTGCTTTTTCCATATTCATAGCAAGTCACCTTCTATTTATCTAGTGTGGTCTCTTGAAATGGTGAGCTCACAGGTATATCCTACAAAGGAAGCCTGCTTGCACTATCTATACTATGAAGAATGGCAAGGCAAGTAAATGAGCGAAAATGAATGATCTTATTCATTTTTTGAATATCCTTTTGACCGATTCGGTTATATTATTGATGATTCCGGAAAGGCGGTATGAGATGACCTTCGAGCAGATTCTAACCTTCGTGACCATCTACCGTCTCGGCAGCATATCCAAAGCCGCGGAGAAGCTGTATCTGCCGCAGCCAACCGTGTCGCACAGGATCAAGCAGCTGGAGAGGGAGCTCGGCAAGCCGCTGCTCATACGAGCGAACGGAACCGTCCGGTTGTCGCAAGAAGGCCACGCCTTTTTGCCTTACGCCCTTAGCGCGCTAGCGGCGCTGGATCAAGGACGCGAAGCGGTTGAGCAGATGAATCAGGGGCTAACCGGTACGCTGTCTTTGGGCTGCAACAATTCGTTTGCCGGCACGATCCTTCCATCGATTCTGGAGAGCTTCATGGCTGCACATCCAGGCATTGCGCTTAAGGTCCATTGCTACTCTACGGAGGAGCAGATCAAAATGCTTAAAAGCAAGCATATCCAGCTCGGCATCACCCGCTATACGGCTAATGATCCGGGCATTACGTTCAAATTGCTCTATGCTCACCCTGCCTATGCGGTCATTTCCCGTGAACATCCTTATGCGGAGCGCGATATGCTCAGTCTGCAGGATGTTTTAAAAGAAAAGCTCATCTTATACGAAGCCGACAGCCTTCACCGGCAAAAAATCGACCTAACCATCAAAGATTTGAATATGCTCTACGATCCTCATTATGAAACGAATAATTTGCAGCTCATCAAATTCTGGATCAAGAGCACGCTGGGCATTTTCTTGTCCTGCCCGCTATATATGCAAACGGAAATCGAGTCGGGAGAGATGGTCGCGATTCCCATTGAGCACAATCCGTTTCCGCTGAATCAAATTTTTCTGATGTATCGGGAAGAGTATTTGAATAGTCTGGACCATTTGTTCATGCGTCATGTGGAAAAGCAAATGGAGTCATACCATCTGATGGAATCCGATGGGCTTGGCGATTAAGAAGAGTATTTGGGAGGCATAACAAGGGCAGCCGAGGATCGGTTGCCTTTATCTAACTCTAGCCGTGATAACGGGAGGGCGTGTAGGATTGTTCAATTTTGGGATCATAATAGCGCTAATGATTGGAAATGGACTTCTATTAATTCTTCGCTCGAAATCATCATTACATCATTTGCGATGGGTAGGTTATGTACTTTTACTGATGACATTTGGTTACCTTGCTTTTGCAATAATAATCAATCTGGCTCCATCATCACATTATGAATAACTCTCCGGGTACCAGCTTCCTCGATAGTCAACCGTCTTGTCATGCAGCAGGACGGGCTCTTTGCGTTTTCTTACATTCGAGTCAAGGATAGAAGGGGAAATAAAAAAAACCACAGTCAACTGTGGGATTTATCGTTTCAGACATAATTTAAGCAAGGGGACCATTTCCAATCCCTTACAATAGTATTATAGCTTACAGAAAAACATAAGTCTACATTTTTTTGGAAAAATGATTTATCTTGTTATCAAGCGCTTTCACCGCTGCAAGCATCGATTTCAGTTGACCAAAGCAGATTCGGTAACTCAATGTAAGGAGGGACACCTTTACTAACAATCAATTTCTACCTTTTACGATACGCTATTGGTGTATTATGGTAATTATGTTGCAGCGAAGAGGGATTATTTCATTCTTTTCGATACAATTCATGAAGAAAAGGGGGGACATCTATGCACTACAACAAGCAATTATCGATTTGTTGGCTGTTTCGTTATCTTCGCTCCGTAAAAGGCAGGCTCATGCTTCTACTTGGGATGCTGCTGTCTTCCACAGCGCTTCAGCTCATTCATCCGCAAATCGTCCGGCAATTTATTGATACCGCATCCGCCAAAGGAATCGTCACCGATCTGCTCAGTCTTGCCGGTGTGTATCTTATTGTAGCCGTTTGCAATCAGCTGTTCACTGTAGCAATAAGCTATATGGGCAATGATGTAGCTTGGCGGGCGACCAATCAGCTTAGGGCCGATCTGCTTAAGCACTGCCTCCGGCTCGACATGCGCTTTCATAATCTCAAAACACCCGGCGAAATGATCGAACGCGTCGACGGCGATGTAACGAACATGTCGAATTTTTTCTCTATGTTTATCGTGCAGATTATCGGCAGCTTCGTTCTGCTGGCAGGCATTCTGGGCTATATGTTCGTCTATAATTGGCCGATTGCCGTTGTGATGACTGTGTTCACCTGTATTTCCATCGGGGTAATGGTGTACATTCGCGATCTGGGTGTAGCTGCGACGCAAGCCGAGCGCCAAGCCAAAGCCTCCTTGCTGGGACTGATCGAAGAGAGGATTGCCGGAATTGAGGACGTACAGGCCAACGGTGGCGTTCCCTATGTGATGAACCGTTTTCATCGAGCGATGCGCACCTTGTTCCTGACCGGAAGAAAAGCATGGATGCTTCGCGTAGTTCCATGGAACGCTACGGTCGTCTTATTTGCCCTCGCCGTGACTGTAGTATTATTGCTTGGCGTTTATATGTATTTGAAGGGCCAGGTCTCCTTGGGTACGCTGTTTCTCTTCTACCAATACACACAAATGCTGAACGATCCGATTGAACAGCTCGGCAATCAGGTGCAGGAGTTTCAAAAAGCGAAGTCGGGTATGCGCCGCTCCCGTGAAATTTTATCGATGCAAAGCGAGATTGAAGAAGGGGATGGCGAAACGCTTCCAGCCGGGGCTCTAGGTGTGGAGTTCAAGCAGGTGAGCTTCAGCTACAACAAAGACACCCGTGTGCTGCATGACATCAGCTTTTCCTTGCAGCCAGGCGAGCGCTTGGGCCTTGTAGGGCGCACCGGGAGCGGGAAGAGCAGCATCAGCCGTCTGCTGCTTCGCATGTATAACACGGATAGCGGCACCATACGAGTAGGCGGTGTGGACATCCGCTCCATGCGGCTCGCAGCGTTGTATCGCCGGGTCGGCATGGTCACACAGGACGTACAACTGTTTGACGGAACGCTGAGGGATAATCTCACTTTGTTCGACAACAGCGTACCGGAACAAGATATTCTCTCGACGACCGATAAGCTCGGATTACGAAGCTGGATCGAAGAGCTGCCAAACGGGCTGGACACGCATTTATCTGCCGGAGGGGCTTCGTTATCTGCCGGGGAAGCGCAGCTGTTCGCGCTGACGCGAGTTTTTCTGACTAAACCGAGCCTGGTTATTATGGATGAGCCGTCATCAAGACTGGATGCGGCAACAGAAGCCGCCTTGCAAGGCGCAGTGGATCAGCTGCTGGAGCATAGCACAGCGATCATCATTGCCCATCGGTTGTCCACGTTGGAGAAAGTAGACAAAATTATGGTGCTTGGCCATGGACGGATTCTCGAATTCGGAGAAAGGGAAGCGCTTGCGCAGAACCCGTACTCATATTATGCAAAGTTATTACAAACAGATCGTCAGGAGGAATTGGCATGACCGTAGGTCAGTTTGTAGGGCGTCTGCTGCACTATCGGTTAACGTTATTTATAATCAACGGACTCCTGTGGTGTGCGTTTCACTCTATTCCACTGCTGTTTGGAGTGGGGATGCAGTGGTTTTTCGATCGCGTAGCCAGCGGGTCCCAGAACTTCATGTGGCTTGTAGTACCGTTGTTGTTGATAGCGCTTGTGCGGGTTGGAAGAGTCGGAGTGTTCTTCGTTGCCTTCTATGAATGGATCACCTACACGTACCATCTGCAAGCGATATTGCGTACCAATATGCTCACTGGCATTATGCGCTGGCCTGGACGCAACCTGCCCGCTTCGCCGGGCGAGGCCATGACTCGTTTCCGTGAAGACGTAGACGAAGTGGTGGAGTATGTGGAATCCTGGGTTGATTTCTGGGGGAAGTTAGCGTACGCGGTCATCGCCATCGTCATCATGGTTAATATTAACGTATGGATCACTGTCGTTGCGATTCTTCCGCTTCTGGTCGTGACGCTTCTTAATAATTTATCCCGCAACAAAGCGCAAAGATACAGCCGGCTTAATCGCGAAGCGACAGGACGAATCACCGGTTTTATCGCGGAAACCTTCAGCGCCGTGCAAGCAATAAAGCTGGGGCAAGCCGAGCGCCATGTTCTTAACCGGTTTTTAGCGCTTAATGAAGCACGCAGGCAGGCGGCGCTCAAAGATAATTTATTCAAGCAGTGGATGCGCTCATTGAACCAGCATGTACTTAGCATTAGCACGGGTATTATTTTGTTGATGTGTGCTGCCGAGATGCAGGCAGGGCGATTCACGGTTGGGGACTTTGCGCTTTTTACGATGTATGTCGGTTCGTTCGGATCAAGCATCTCGTTGTTCGGTTACATGGTGTTCCAGCACAACAAGCTGAAAGTTGCAATCGAACGGATGCGGGTGCTGTTTCGTCCAGGCCAGGAAGACAGCATAGTCGAGCACAATGCGATTTATCTGGACCATTCGCCGCCCGATGTGCCGGTTTATGACAAGAGCACGTTTGAACCCTTGCAGCGGCTGGAGGTGGAAGGGCTCTCCTATCAATACCCGAATTCTCATAATGGAATCTCTGACGTCAGCTTCGATTTGGAGCGCGGCAAATTTCTGGTCATTACGGGCAGAATTGGCTCTGGAAAATCGACCTTGGTTCGGACGCTGCTAGGACTTCTCCCCAAAACGGATGGAAAAGTCACATGGAATGGGATGCAGATAGAGGATCCGGCGACATTCCTCATCCCGCCGAGAGCGGCATATACACCGCAGGTGCCGCGCTTGTTCAGTGACCCGCTCCGCGAGAACATCACCCAAGGCAGCAATGTATCCGCGGATATGCTTGATTATTCAGTTCGGTTAGCAGTGATGGAGCAAGATGTGAAGCAGCTCGAACACGGGCTTGATACCATGGTTGGTCCACGGGGCGTGATGCTGTCCGGAGGACAAATCCAGCGCGCGGCTACGGCCAGAATGATGCTGACGCAGTCGGATCTGTTGCTCTTCGACGATCTATCCAGCGCGCTTGACGTAGAAACCGAGAAGCTGCTGTGGGAACGACTGTTTAAAGAACAGGATGTGACGTGTATCGCTGTGTCTCACCGAAGAGCGGCACTAGCACGCGCGGATCATATTATTGTGATGAAGAACGGCAGGGTCGAGGCTGAGGGTACATTGTCCGAGCTGCTGGCGACTTGTACGGAGATGCAGCTATTGTGGCAGGGGGAAGAGTCACCGAATGAGGAGGAAACGGAGCGTACCGCGAAAGCATATTAATTTGTGAACCATCGAGTAATGGCTCCTTACCCTGTATATTATGGGATAGGGGTCATTTTTGTTGGTTTGGCGCAATTTCATAAAAACAAACCAATAATGTACAATTGGTGCATTTTATGGTAAAAATAGAATATATGTTCTCGTTGTGCGGGTATTCCGGATACGAATAAATAAAAGGGGGTGGTAATAATGTTTGAAAAGATGTACGCAAAAAACTTGATGGATTCACTTATTTATTTATTTATTTATTTTTCTTAGATCGGATCCAACAAATCCAGTACTTTATCAGATTCTACATAAGTATAGATCTTGGTTACATAGAGGCTTGGTAATTAATTATCGTTCAATTAACAAATTAATAAATAACATAAAAGTATTGAAGACCACGTCTATAAAGATAGAATTATCGCAACGTTAAGGAAACTTAGCTTGTTTGATCGAGCCGGAAGAATGGAAAGGATTTATATGAGTATTGAACCGATCAAGTACATAGTAGAGAAATTAATAAATGTAATTGATCAGAGGGAGGAAGAAAAGACAAGGGTCATGGCAAGTTCTGCACATAATTATTTATTTAGAGATTTTTATCCTAAGCACGAAAAGTGATAGCTACCCGAAAAAGAATCCGAAAATATTAGCGATTTGTATAAAAAAATACTTACAATAAGAAGCTCTGAGAAAGATGTGTAAGGGCAAGATGATGAGAAATGTTTGACAGCTATTGCCTTACTTAAGCCACAATATGTATCAGAGCTGAGCAGGTCGAGTTATACACAATCATGATGGGAAATGAATAACACCTGTTAGTTTCTGCCTGTTGAAGGACGTCTTGTATAGTAACAATATTTTTTAATACCAGAAAATTCACCCACGCCCCCGGCAATCTCAGGAATATATTAAAAGAGAGGAAACATTATAGAGCGGGGGGTTATCTTATGCAATCCAATATGATCGTCTTTTGTCATTATTACAATGAAGCGTACATGCTTCAATGGTGGCTAAAGCATCATTATCCATTGTTCGATCACGGTGTCATGATCGATTACGGTTCGACGGATAATTCCAATATGCTGATCCGCCAACTGGCACCGAATTGGGAGATACGCAGATCCCGAAACCCCGTTTTTGATATAGCCGCCTGCGATCAGGAGGTTATGGAATTCGAGCGTGAGTTCACGGGCTGGAAAATGGTTTTGAATACAACCGAATTCCTATGCATTCAGCATAAGTATGCTTTCCTGCATCAATTGAATCAACAAGGCCAATTCATATATAGAACAACAGGCGTTACAATGGCAGACCCGTGGGGTGTATATTCTGATCCCAGTCCGGATGCGCCTCTAGTTAAGCAAAGATATCACGGCATATATCGATATGAAAATATTTTCAGGGATCGATTTATTCACCAATATCCGGATGGCGCTTATGGACCCGGCCGACATCAATCATTCCATCCGAGCGAATCCTATATACCAGGTGCATACATGCTCCATTTCAGATTTAGTCCATGGAACGAGGAAATGATCCGACGCAAGCTGTTTATACAGACAAGGATTCCGCAAAGCGACAAGGATAAGGGATGGGGAGCCCAGCATTTTGTCGACAGGCCTGAATTGGAAAGGGTGTATTACGAAACCGCGGCCAAAGCAGAAGATTTGCGCAATCGTGACGATATGCGTTGGATTTTTCTGTAGGCTGGAGGTTCCAGGTTCCGAAGTGACTCGAAGATTTGTACAAGGCATTTGGCAGAACAGGATTTAGTGGGGGAACTTAGGGTCATATCGATAGGAATTACAAATCGAGCAAAAAGGAGGCGGCGCCGCATGCGCCGTCCTTTTTTGTCATTAATAAGCCGCATGCAGCTGTATTGAATGGCACGAAATAAGTACGAACAGGGATGGACAGCATTGGGCTGAAGTCTATGAGTATATTAAAAATAGGGCTCTCCTATCCATTGACAAGCACCATATATTGATATAAATTATTAAATGCCAACTATATATTGTTGTGACAGGTGCATTTCGTGAAACACTACGAAAAAGCTTAATAGGGAAGACCGGTGAGAAACCGGCGCGGTCCCGCCACTGTAAGAGAGGAGAATCGGTCTTGTATGCCACTGGCTTGGTTGAACAAGCTGGGAAGGCGGATCGATCACGATGACTCTCTAGCCAGGAGACCTGCCTGCTCATTGACACGGCCTGCGGAGAACAGGAAGGTGTCCGTTACGTCTTTAATGAAGTGTGTTTCTTTGCATGCTCATTTCAGCGCATTCGGCCCTGTTAGCCGAACGCGCTTTTTTATGTCTGCTTTGTCAGGGACAAGGAAGGGGAAGGAAGACATGTTGATCGCTTACGATTCCAAGACGGGAAATGTGCGCCGTTTTGTGGAGAAGCTGAATATGAGGGTGGTTCAAATTGAGGAAATGATGAAGGTGGATGAACCGTTCATTCTCATCACCTATACTACGGGCTTCGGTCAAGTCCCTCAGAAGGTGCTGTCCTTTCTTCAGAAGAACCATGCGAATCTGATAGGTGTTTCGGCCAGCGGG
This sequence comes from Paenibacillus sp. H1-7, assembly GCF_022354825.1. Taxonomy (GTDB): domain Bacteria; phylum Bacillota; class Bacilli; order Paenibacillales; family NBRC-103111; genus Paenibacillus_S. The sequence continues at coordinate 5,076,248 of NZ_CP031168.1, read as the reverse complement.
AATCGGAATTGGGGCGAAGGGTTTGCCCGAAGCGCCGATCTGATCGCCAAATTATATAAGGTTCCGGTATTAAGCAAGTTTGAGCTTTCAGGAACGAAACAAGATGTGGAGAGGTTTAAACAGGAGGTGCATTTGGTTGCTGCATATTGAATTGAACAATTTGTTGCTGCAAAGAGATCCGGACGGCTTTTTTCAATTGGATAAAGATAAGGAAGCTGTTAAGGCATTTATAGAGGAAGTACATAGCAAGAGCGTCCATTTCGCCGATACGACCACGAAAGTGCGCTATATGATAGATAACGATTATTACGAGGATGTATATCAGCAATATTCTCAGGCTGACGTTGAGGAAATTTACGCAATCGCCCATAGCTATCGCTTCGAGTTTCCTTCCTATATGGCGGCATCCAAGTTTTATACCGATTACGCAGTGAAGAGTAATGACCGCGCGCTCTACTTGGAGCACTATCCAGACAGAGTTGCAATAGTAGCCTTGCATCTGGCTCGCGGAGATATGAATACGGCAAGAATGCTGACTACAGCGATGATGGATCAGCGTGTACAGCCGGCGACTCCGACGTTCTTGAATGCGGGTAAGAGCCGTCGCGGAGAGATGGTTTCGTGCTTCTTGCTTGAAATGGACGATTCCTTGAATTCGATCAACTATGTTCTCGGTACCTGCATGCAGCTGTCCAAAATCGGCGGCGGTGTAGCGGTCAACCTGTCCAAGCTGCGCGGCCGCGGAGAACCGATCAAGGACGTGGAAGGCGCGGCCAAAGGCATTATGCCGGTGCTCAAGCTGATGGAGGATGCATTCTCCTATGCCGATCAAATGGGCCAGCGCAGAGGGTCGGGTGCAGCCTATTACAACATCTTCGGATGGGATATTATGGAGCTGCTGGACAGTAAGAAAATCAATGCCGATGAAAAAACACGTCTCAAAACGTTATCGATCGGGCTGATCATACCTAACAAGTTTTATCAGCTGGCGGAGGAAAACAAACCGCTGCATGTTTTTGCTCCTTATTCCGTTTATAAAGCGTATGGAATGCATCTGGATGATATGGATCTTGACGTGATGTACGATCAGCTGCTGGCCGACGAGCGTGTGCGTAAGCAGGTCGTTATGAGCGCGCGCGACATGATGATCAAGATTTCAATGATTCAGCTTGAATCGGGCTATCCTTACATTATGAATAAAAGCAATGCGAACCGCGCTCACCCTTTGAAGCAGCTGGGTGCGATTAAAATGTCGAACCTTTGCACGGAAATTTTCCAGCTGCAGGAGACTTCGGAAATCGCCGATTACGGTCAAGCGGATGTGATTCGGCGCGATATAAGCTGCAATCTTGCTTCCTTGAACATTGTCAACGTAATGGAGCTCGGCAAGGTGAAGGAATCCGTCAAAGAAGGGATTATCGCCTTGACAGCGGTCAGCGATATGACTACCGTCGCCAATGCTCCCGGCGTTGCCAGAGCGAACAAAGAGATGCATTCGGTCGGGCTGGGCGCCATGAATCTGCACGGCTACCTGGCCAAAAATAAAATCTCCTATGAAAGTGAAGAAGCCAAAGATTTTGCACGGACCTTCTTCATGATGATGAATTATTACTCTTTGGAGCAAAGCATGGAGATTGCCAAAGAGCGCGGCGTTACGTTCGCCGGATTCGAGCTTTCGGACTATGCGAACGGGAGCTACTTTGATCGCTATTTAGAAACGGATTATAGACCCGTCACCAATAAGGTAAAAAGCCTGTTCAAGGATATGACGGTTCCGTCTCCATTGGATTGGGCGAACTTGAAGCACGCCGTACAAACCCATGGACTTTATCATGCTTATCGCCTTGCTATTGCACCAACACAGAGCATTTCGTATATTCAGAATGCAACATCAAGCGTTATGCCGATAGTCGAGCAGATCGAAACGCGGACTTATGCGAATTCGACTACGTACTATCCGATGCCGTATTTGAGCAGAGATAACTACTTCTTCTATAAATCGGCCTATCAAATGGATCAATTCAAAGTGTTGGATTTAATTGCTGAAATTCAAGCGCACGTGGACCAAGGAATATCCACCGTCCTGCACGTGAATAGCGATGTAACGACGAGGCAGCTTGCAAGATACTATATTTATGCAGCGAAAAAAGGACTGAAATCTCTTTATTACACTCGGACTAACCATCTTTCCGTTGAAGAGTGCATCAGTTGTTCCGTATAAGATAAGTTAGCAGGAAAGGGAGTTGCAGCAATGAGTGTTTGGAAAGCCGTGAATTGGAACCGTCCTGATGACGATTTTACGGATACATTCTGGAAACAAAATATTATGCAGTTTTGGACGGATGAGGAGATTCCGTTGTCGGACGACAAAATGTCCTGGCTGACTTTAAACGATGCGGAGCGGGACCTGTATATGAAGGTTCTTGGCGGCTTAACTTTGCTCGACACCGTACAAGGCGGCGTGGGAATGCCTAAGATTCTCGAGTTGGTCGACGGATTGCAGCGTAAAGCCGTTCTCGGCTTTATGGGAATGATGGAGCAAATCCATGCGAAGTCCTACAGCAGTATTTTTACCACTTTAGCTTCAACAGAAGAGATTGACAGTATTTTTCAATGGATCGAAAACAACCGTTTCTTGCAAACCAAAGCAGAGACGATATCTCAATACTATAACAACATTCATTCGCGCAAAGATCTATACTTGGCGATGGCAGCTTCCGTACTGCTCGAGAGCTATCTGTTCTACAGCGGCTTCTTTTACCCGCTTTACTTGGCGGGACAGGGAAAAATGACGAGCAGCGGAGAGATCATTAACCTGATTTTGCGTGACGAGAGCATTCACGGCTTGTACGTCGGCATGCTGGCTCAAGAGCTGTACGCCCAAATGGATGAGGACGAGCAGCAAGCTGCATATGAGACGCTGCAGGGACTGCTCCGGTACTTGCACGGCAATGAAGAGCAATATACAGAGGAGCTGTACACCGCTGTAGGGCTGACGGACGAAGTGAAAGCCTTCTTGCGTTACAATGCCAACAAAGCCATGATGAACCTGGGGCTCGAACCGTTATTTCCGGAAGAGGAGATCAATCCTATTGTCCTCAATGGAATCAATACTCGTACGAAGCAGCATGATTTCTTCTCCAAGAAAGGAAACGGCTATATCCGGACGGTAAATGTAGAATCATTGACGGATGACGATTTCCTATTTGGGGATTGATGCTTTAGGCTTGCTCTACATGGAATTTTTTAATATGATGAGAGTTGTTTCAACCTAATTGCATATCAGGGGAACAAGGTGCTTTAGCATCAGCTAAAGCTTAATAGGGAAGTTCGGTGCAACGCCGACGCGGTCCCGCCACTGTAATGGGGGAGTCTTAGCAATGGTGCCACTGGTCTGTTCTGGACCGGGAAGGCTGCTGATGACGAGGAATCCAGAGCCAGGAGACCTGCCTGTTCTGACAGCACTGCTTTACCTACGGAAGATAGGATTGTGTTAAGACGGTCTTATCGTGCGTTTCTCAACGATCCAGGCATCTTTACCTTTCCTAAGTTTTCGGGTAAAGATGTCTTTTTTATATTCTCAAGGACACCAATGGGGAAGTGGTCGGTATGACGTTACAACAATTAAAATATGTAATAGAAGTTGCTAACCGAGGCTCCATCAACGAAGCCGCAAAGAGGCTTTTTATTACTCAACCCAGTCTCTCCAATTCAATCAGGGACTTGGAAGAGGAGCTGCAGCTTTCCATCTTTGAAAGATCCAATAAGGGCATAGCGCTCACCAAAGAAGGGGTAGAGTTTCTAAGCTATGCGCGGCAAGTCGTTGAGCAGGCGGAATTGCTGGAGAGCCGGTACCTTAATACGAAGCCGTCTCCACAGCATTTCTCGGTCTCGACCCAGCATTATGCCTTTGCGGTCAATGCCTTTGTCAGTCTGGTTCAGGAATACGGTCAAGATGAATATGAGATGGCGTTACGTGAAACGAAAACCTATGAAATTATCGAAGACGTGAAAAGCATGCGCAGTGAAATTGGAATTTTATACTTGAATGAGTTTAATGAGAAAGTCATTAATAAGATTCTCAAAGCGGCCAATTTGCAGTTTACCAGCTTGTTTACCGCTACTCCGCATGTGTTTATCAGCATCAAAAATCCTCTGGCGAGGCAATCGATTGTAACGATCGAGCAGCTGCAGCAATATCCTTATTTGTCTTTTGAACAGGGTGAGTTTAACTCGTTTCATTTCTCAGAAGAAATATTGAGCACCATGTCCCATAAAAAAAGCATTCGTGTCAATGACCGTGCGACGTTATTCAATCTGCTGATTGGCTTGAACGGGTACACTATTTCTACAGGTGTGTTAAGCGCGGATCTGAATGGCAACGAGATCATTCCGGTGCCGCTCGATTGTGTGGAAACGATTCATGTCGGCTGGATTTCGCACAAAAATACGGTTATGACCAAGCTAGGCGCGGCTTATGTTGAAGCTTTGAAGCATGCCATTTATCAGTAGGTTCAATGATGCTGCATGGAGCAGTTCACGATAAGGTACGCGGAATGGTAAAGGATTTAACGGATCAATTCCCTCTATTCACAAACGAACAAATGTGCGGTAAATTAGAAGGGCAGTCATTATTGTTAATGAAGGGAGATACGAGAAATTGCAAACTAATGAGGAAATCAAATTTGAAAGCAAAGTGGAAGACATTACAGGAATCACTTGTATTTACGTTCCGGTGAATGATGTTTACGAGTCCATTCAATGGTATCAAAAGAATTTAGGATGTCAGCCCTCAGATCACAATGAAGTTACTCCCGGGATGAAAATAAGTATTATGAATTTTCCTGATCAAAACGGAAACCTTCCAGAACCCGGAATACGGCAAGTAGTCCCAGCGATTTTCCTGATGGGAGGAGGCGGAGGGGCGAGTCAAGCAGCAGGAAGCTTGGGTTTTACGTTCGACAATGGCAAACGTCAGGCCTTGGCCTGTTTCATCACTCCCCGGGTTCAAGAAATGTACAATCGATTCAAGGAAAACGGAGTAAACATCGTAACTGAGATTCCGGAAGATAGACCTTGCGGACCGAACTTCCGATTTACGGATCCAGATGGAAATTTGTTCGAGCTATGGCAGCCGTAAGAGACTTTGCCTGACGGGTAACACAGTTGCTTGGCGATGGAACCGATCCATCGCTTGTTTTGGTTGAGGAGATATTCAAGAAAATAGTCGCATAGCGTCGGCGTTCATGCCGATACCATACGACTATTTGGATTGTCTTGGTTATTTGCCTTCTTCGTCGGCTGTGGGACCGTAGACGCCCGGCACTGGAATATCGAGAAGCCGCAAATAAACCCCGAGCTGCGCCCGGTGGTGGACCATGTGGCTTAATCCGAAGGTGCGAAGCGCAATCGCCCGTGGTTGGCGCAGGATGATATGGTCTCCGTTTCGCAAGGTCCATTCCTCGCCGAGCGTTTTCTCGTCACATTCGGCTAGCAGCTTTTCAAGCTTGACGATGTTCGTATCGAATTCCTCCAGTACGTGTTCGCGTCTTTCCAAAGCTTCCCGCCGAATCGGCACGGTTGACAGATCGAATTCCGGGTAATGAAAAATGGCAATTTGCCAGTTCAGCAGGTTGATCAAGTGTGTAGTCAGCTCGCCCAACGTCATCGATTTCATGTGCGGTTTCCATGTCATATGCTCCTCGGGCAAACACTCCAGGATGCGGCGCGTAGTAGCCAGCTCATGCATCGCGTCTCCGACAATCAGTTGTTTCACCATGAATTTCATCTCCTCCCTTTATAAGGATAGGTTACTATAAAAATGGCCGAGTGGAAAGCTTGTCTCGCTCGGTATTATAAGCTGCAGCTTCCTTGCCGGAGCCGGCTTTTTATACATTCGCAGCAATATTTTGACCTATTCAATTGAGAGGAAACTTGAGTGCAGCCGCACCGATAGTCAGGATATAGCCGGATTTTGGGGGGCTCAAGCAGGTTCCTACTGTGAAGGACCTTACTCATCTCAGCAAGGAAGTCACATAAGGAGAGCAATTATCGCCCTACTTTGGAAGCGATTTCGTGATAATCTATTCATGAAAGCGCATAACATGTGGCGAAACAGTTTTTATTCTGGGGGGAAGAGTATGGGAAAACCTAGGTGGGGAAGTATGCTTTCTATTGTAAGCGTAATTGCAGTCATCGCGGGGTGCAGCAGCGGTTCCAATCAGGAACCGGCGCCAGCTGTTCAAGAGCGTCAGCAGCAGGAGGCAGTTACACTAAAGGCATATGCGTACAACGGTGCACTAGGAAAGTAGGATTTCGAGAAATATATCGCAGCGCCCGTGAAGAGCAAGTTTCCCAATCTGACATTGGAATATGTCGTTCCAGGGGAAGGAACGGGGCCGACGGAGCTGTTGACGGCCGGCGCTATGCCGGACATTATTATGACAGGATTGCGCGCTTTAATTACCTTTCAGGAATTGGACGTCGCGGTTGACCTGCGGGAATTCGCCGCCAAGCATAAGCTGGACTTGTCCACTTACCGCAAAGAAGCCATTGACGCCATTCAAGGCTATGGCGAAAAGGGAGAGCTGTATGCGCTGCCTTTTTACGAAAATTATTATATGATGGCTTACAACAAGGATATTTTCGACAAGTTCTCGGTCCCTTACCCGACCGATCAAATGACCTGGGATCAAGTGAAAGTCCTCGCTCAGAAGCTGACCCGTGTTGAGGATGGTATTACATACAAGGGCATTCAGCCTATCGATACGGTTGATACGTTCGGCCTTGCCAAGTCGCTGTCCTTTATCGACAATCAATCCGGGAAGGCCAAAGTAACGACGGATGAATGGAAGCAGGCGTTCGAATGGGCAAGCGAATTGAACTCAATACCGGGAAACGAGCCCAAAGACCCGTTAAATATTTGGAAAGGCGCAGACGATTTCATGAAAGACAAGAATGTCGCCATGATGCCTTGGTTTGGCTCCAGACTGCAAACCTTGGTCAGATCCAATGCCGACCTGAACTTTAATTGGGATGTCGTCTCCTTCCCGAGCTTTTCCGAATCCCCTGGACAATCGGCGGAAGTCGACGCACATGTATTTGCCTTATCCAAGACGAGCAAGCACCAGGATCTGGCGTTTCAAGTCATCCAATATTTAACCTCCTCGGAGGAGCTTCAGGGGAGTTTTGTCAAGCTGGGACGGGCGCTGCCGGCAATCCGCAACGACAAGCTGCTCCAGCAGTTCGGTTCGGAGTATCCGCTTTTTCAGACGAAAAATATAGCCGGCGTATTCAAAAGCACACCACGACAGCCGCACAAAGCCCATAAATACGATGATATCGTGCGCTCCAAGCTAAGAGCTGCATTCGCTGATCATTTGGCAGGGAACATAGATATTAATACGGCTTTGCGGAGGGCGGAAGAAGAGGCCAATAAAGAAATCGAAGCAAAGAAGAAATAGTTCTTGAAGTTTAGTCTCTGTAATGGAATGATGAAAGAAGGGTTCTGCATGGTTGTATCCGCACCAATTATTGTAGTTATGTTCGCTGCCGGCCTGCTCTTGGGCTTCGTCGGAGCAGGCGGCTCAGGATTCATTATTGCCATCCTCTCCACCGTGTTCGGGTTCCCGATCCACACTGCGCTTGGGACCGCACTGGCTGCTATGCTCTTCTCATCGGCTTCCGGCACGGTCAGTCATTACCGCGAGGGGAATATTACGCCTCGGACCGGCATTATTGTCGGCTTAGCAGGGGCAATCGGAGCATGGTGCTGCTCGCAATTATCGGTAGGTATCGATGAAACAAAGCTCCAATGGATGACAGCCGGCATGCTGTTCTTATCAGCCATCGTGCTGTGGATAAGAATGGGAATTGTCAGCAAACGCAGCGCATCGATGATGGAGCACGCCGCCATAATGGCCGGCATCGGCTTCTGGTTCCGCGCTATCGCAATCGGCATCGTCTGCGGTGCGTTATCCGGCCTGTTCGGGATCGGATCGACGCCTTTTATCCAAATCGGTCTGATCACTCTGCTCAGAATGCCGATTAGCCAAGCCGCGGGAACGACGATGCTGATCATCATCCCAATTGCCCTTGCGGGAGGGGCGGGATTTTACGGGTCGGGACATCTCGATCTGCTGCTACTGGCTGAAGTGCTGGCCGGTATTATGACAGGGTCCTATGTCGGCGCTAAATTTACCAAAAGGCTCCCGCTGGTCTATTTGAAGACAGCTATGGTGGTCACTCCGTTCATCGGAGCCGCACTGCTGCTATTCTAAATCTGCCGTTCATAAGAAGGAGGAGGGAATCACGTGGCACTGATCCATGTTGAATTTTATTCAGAAGTCTTGGCGTTGTCCAGCTCGATGGACGTCATTGTTCCGCAGCAGCTCCAGAAGCAGCCGGAACGGTTCAAGCCGCCGTACCCGGTATTGTATTTGCTGCATGGCGGCTCCGACAATCATACGAATTGGCAAAGAAATACGGCCATCGAAAGGTATGTCGCCAATTTGGGGCTAGTCGTCGTAATGCCGGCGGTCCAGTATAGCTTCTATTCCGATCAAAAATACGGATTGAATTATTTTACCTTCTTATCCGAGGAGCTTCCGCGGCTGGTGAAGCAGTTCTTTCATGTATCGGACCGCAGGGAAGACACGTTCGCTGCGGGGTTGTCCATGGGGGGCTACGGCGCATTCAAGCTAGGCATAGTATGCCCGGACCGGTATGCCGCCGTAGCCAGTATGTCGGGGAGCCTCGATCAGCGCAGCCGACTCACCGGTGAACCGTCGCTGCCCAACTCCGTCATGCTGCAGATGGCCAAGCATACCTTCGGCTCCGTGGAAGAATATGAACATAGCGCCAATGATTTGGCCTATGTGCTGGAAACGCATCTTGCCAATGGCAAGCAGCTGCCCAAAATGTATCAAGCCTGCGGTACGCTGGATCATAATTATGAGATCAACAAGCGGTTTTACAGCCAATTCCAAAACCGGCTGGATTTAACCTACACCGAGGCGCCGAATCGCGGTCATGAGTGGAATTACTGGGACGAAACGATTCAACAAGTGCTGGAATGGCTCCCGATTAGGAGTAAATAAAAGTCGAAAAACCAAAGCCTTAGCCTATGGGAGGTCGAAGAGTTTTGAAGGTAGCCGTTTTATGCGACGATCGCTGGCATCCGGCGAACACTGTTCAAACTGGATTGAAAGCGCTTGAATTAACAGGCATTGAGTACGAATTTATGCAGAATGACTCCGCTTGGTCGGCTGAAAGAATGAGCGAGTATCCCGTTACGATTCTCGCCAAATCGAACTGCCGCTCGGCCAACGATCCGAGCCCCTGGTTAACTCAAGAGGTACAGCTGTCGTTTGCCGACTATGTGGAAGGTGGCGGCGGGCTGTTCGTAGTACATTCAGGAACCGTCGGTTACAAGGATGCTCCGATGTTTCGCCGGCTAGTCGGAGGCGTGTTTACACACCATCCGCCGGCATGTGAGGTAATCCTTCAGCTGGAGCCGGAAGCGCGCGTTGCAGCCAATGCTCCTTTAGGGCCTACGGCCGTCATCGAGGACGAGCATTATTTTGTCGAGCTGGATGACAGCCTCGCGGAGGTGTTTATGACCTCTGAATCGTTACATGGCCGGCAGCCGGCAGGATGGATTCGGCGCCAGGGCAAAGGGAGAGTTTGCGTAGCTACACCAGGTCATTTTCCCTCTGTGTGGCAGAATCCTTTTTATCAGATGATTTTACAATATGGCATTGGCTGGTGTGCCGGGCATGAACATAGAGGATAATCCGATGGGCAAAACTCCAGTTCTGTTCTGGCGGGGCCATCTGCAATGCAATTCGTTAGCTTGCAGCCTACAGAAAAGGAAGTGCAGGAGTCTATTAATGGAGAAGCGATGAACAGCGGGGATTGACAGTTACAGGATCCCCTATGAGAAAATATAATCCTGATTACAAAGGAGACCATTGCTATGCAAACCGCACTAGTGACCGGTGCCGATCGCGGGCTGGGACTGTCTATTGCCAAGCAGCTGGCTGAGCGGGGCTGGCTTGTATGGGCTGGAAGCTATCTCTCCGATTGGCCGGAGCTTACCGAGCTAAAAGCGCTGTATGGGGACACCATCAACATCGTAAAGTTAGATATTGCTTCGGATGATTCCGTTAAGCAAGCGCTGGAGACAGTGAAGCTTCACAGCGCCCACCTGGATATGATCATTCATAATGCAGGCGTTTCCAGCCGCTTGAATAACCGGACCATTATGGAGAGCCAGGACTATGATGACATGCTGCGCATGTATAATGTCAATGCAATCGGCATGCTAAGGGTAACCAATACATTTCTCCCGCTAATGGAAGCAGGCAAGCATAAGAGGCTGTGTATCGTTTCGTCCGAGGCGGGCAGCATTAGCCGAAGTCAGCGAGAGGCATGGTATGGCTACTGCATGTCCAAAGCCGCCCTGAACATGGGAGTCAAGCTGTTGTTCAATTCACTCAGACTGCAGGGCTACACGTTCCGGCTGTTTCACCCGGGATGGATGAAGACATACATGTCGGGTCAGAAAAATATGAATGCTGAGCTGGAACCGGACGATGTAGCTGCCTCAGCCTTGTCCTACTTCTTGAATCCACGGATCTCCAATGAAACTGGGGATGTGGAAGAAGATCATCTGGCGATGCGGGATTGGAAAGGCAATGACTGGCCATGGTAATGAAGGGAGCGGCCGCATATCGGCATCAACCGGTAGCGGCTGCTTTTTGCTGCTTTTGCCGGGGGTGTGATCTTTTTTAGAAGCCTGTTTTGGGGGATTAGGGAGGGGAGAATCATCGAATATACTTATAAAGTCATACCGCTTCAGCAAAGCTTGCCCATTCGCCTAGTCACACATCGCAAATCAAGCTACAGCTACCATTGGCACAAGGAACTGGAAATCTTCCTGGTTCTGGAAGGGTCTATTCATATTAAAACAACGAAGCATCGGTACCATGTATCCAAGAACGAAATGCTCATTATGAACTGCAATGAGATCCACGCTTCGGAATACGCAGGGGTCAATACCTCGGCTTTGATTGTTCAGATCGATTTATCCTTTTGCAAGCCGTTTGGCTATGATTTTACCGAGCTTTATTTTGATCCTGCCTTCTTGTATGATAATGGAGAACCGAATCCTGTCCTTACCGACATAAAACGGCTTACCATTCAAATAGTTCTAGAGCTTTTCTATCAGAAGTCAGGCTATCATAATGAAGTGATGGCGTACATCCATCTATTGATCAGCCGGCTGCTGCGAGAGCTTCCCTACACCCAACGAGATGAAAATGCCGAAGCGTTGTCGGAATCCGACTTTCTAAGGCTGAACCGGATTTTGAGGTACATGAACGAAAGCTATAAACAGTCGATTTCCCTGAGGGATTTCGCCAAAGAGGAGTTTCTGAACGTTTATTATTTAAGTCATTTTTTCAAACGCAAGGTGGGTATTACGTTCTCCGAATGCTTGAACCAAATTCGTATCCAAAAAGCCGTGGAGCTGTTAATGTCGGACAAATCGGCCAGCATGATGGATGTAGCGCTTGCCGTCGGGTTTCCTAATGTAAAATCGTTCAATCGAACGTTTAAAATCAAATATAAGATGACCCCGTACCATTATAGAAAAAGCCAGCTAACCGGCGAAAACCGCAGGGAACCGACGGATACAGAAGTGTTTGATCCGCAAATTATTAGCAGGCTCGAAGAGCTGCTGCATCAGATTAGGTTATAAAACGGCAATACGGAAATGCTGTTATTGACCGCGTGCTTGATTGTGATATACTGTTGTTCGCAACACCAATTTATTGGTACGGAAAAGTGGGCGGCGATCAGCCAAGACGGGCGGAGCGTTTGTCACATAAATGTGGAGCAGCAGCCGCGGCAAGGGTTCCTTATGTTGATATAGGGTAAGAATATAACCAGATATAGTTTAAGGAAGTTACCCTATACCAAGAAACTGTGATATATTTCTTATAATAAGCATTGGAAAGTGAAAGCAATACCTAAATCAAGTATTCGATATGTGTGACTGGCGTAAATGTGGTGAACCACAAGGGAACACATATTCATATATCGCCGTACGCCTGGGCAAAGTATTTGATCTAATTAAGGATCGAATACTTTTTATTTTATTACGGGGGCTGCTCGGATGGGCACCGGCAATACCAGAGAAGAAAGAAGTGGAGCATATGAAACATAAACCAACCGTCATCATGGATTTTAATCAGAAAAGATTAACATTTGAGAAGCCCTTGCAGATTTGGCAAACTCATAAACTGGAAAACGTGGATGAGATTTTTGAAAAGGTACAGGAGGCTATCCAGGATCAGTATTATGTAGCAGGTTATGTCTCCTATGAATGCGCCCCCGCTTTCGATAGCCATTTCAGCGTTTGTGAGCCTGATGAAGAGTTTCCGTTAGTATGGTTCGGTGTCTATGAGAAACCAGTAGAAGAAGTCGACACAGGGGAGAGAGGGGAGTACTCTGTTTCGGAATGGATAGCAGGTACAAATCGTGCAGAGTATAGCGACAACATTGAAAGCATACATGCGGCGATTGCCAGAGGAGAGACATACCAAGTCAACTACTCCACGCGGTTGAAGGCATCGTTTACTGGTGATGACTTAGCCTACTACGAAGATTTGAGGGATGCCCGAACGAATTATTCCGCATACATAAATATGGGGCGTCATCGGATTCTCTCTGTTTCCCCGGAGCTTTTCTTTCACTGGAACGGAGATCTCATTCGTACGAAGCCGATGAAAGGCACCCTTCCTATAACGGGCAGCAAACAAACCTTGTTCGAATCGGAGAAAAACCGCGCAGAAAATGTGATGATCGTGGATCTGCTTCGGAACGATTTGAATCGGATTGCCCAAACAGGCACGGTTAAGGTTCCCAGACTATTTGAAATCGAGGAATATCCCACTCTATATCAAATGACATCGACCGTTGAAGCGAATACGCAGCCCGGGGTTACCCTGTTCGATGTATTCCAAGCTATGTTCCCGTGCGGTTCAATAACCGGAGCCCCCAAAATTTCCACTATGAAGCTCATCTCATCCTTGGAAAAGGAGCCCCGACATATCTACTGCGGCTCTATTGGGCTTGCCGTACCGGGGGAAGGCATCACATTTAACGTAGCCATCCGCACAGTCCTTATTGATTCACTAACACAACTGGCTGTGTATGGAGTAGGCGGGGGAGTGATCTGGGATTCAACCGCTGACGACGAGTATGAGGAGATGCGAACGAAATCCAAAGTGTTGACCTACCGGAATGCCGGGTTAGGCGACAAGCACAAGCGTAAGTAGCGGGTGTCTTTAATAATAAGTAAGCTGGTGGTCAAAGTGAATTATGAGTTTCCCGGTGCTTTACCTAATCAGAATATAATCCTAACGAAGCAATGCCTTATCGACGAAGTTAATTGCGTACTGATTTTCGCCTTCTTTGAAGGGAAGCTGGTGCTTGTCAGACATTGCACCCGAGGCTGGGAATTGCCTGGCGGCATGAGGGATGAGGGGGAATCAGTTACACAAGCCGTTGTCAGAGAGATGTATGAGGAGGCGGGCGGAGAGCTCGAATCGATTGAAAGAATTGGACAATATTTAATATTTGAACACTCCGAGCTTGCATTTGTGAAAAATATCTATATCTCGAAGGTGAGCGTTCTAAGGGAGCTGCCGAGGGGATATGAAACAAATGGAGTCATGCTGTTAGACACCATTCCAAAGCAGGATGAAATGATGAATGATCCCGCATTTAGCCCATTAATGAAAGACAATGTATATCTGATCGTGTCGGAATGGATTAAGGATCATCCGTATACCCAATCCTAGGCCTCTCTCTTTAGCTTCATCATACGGATCACTCAAAAATGTTAATGACCAGGTGACATCGTAGATTCTATGTGATTGAGCAGGGTCTTCATAGGTGTTGTCAGGTATTTATCCCGATGGCGTACCGCAATCAATTCATTCTTCAGAGAGAGGTCTTGAACAGACAATGATATTAATTTCCCTTGCGATAGCGGCTCATGTACAAGCACATCCGGTAAAATCGTGATGCCGAAGCCAGCCTTGGCAGCCTCTATTAAGACAAGGGAATTTACGCTTGTCCATGCGGGCTGTGCGGTATGTCCGGACAAATAAAGCACGCTGTCCAAAGTATCGCGGATCGCGCTCCCTTTCTCTCGCAGTAATAGCTTTTCAGAGCAAAACTCTTGTAGTGTCAGTTCCCTACGAGCGAGGGGATAGTCCGGAGCGCACACAATGTATAACGGATAGTGGGCAAATGGGGTGCAGATAAAAGGTCCTTGGGGAGCCGCGCCTTCAACCAAAGCGATATCCGCTTTGCCGTTCCGTAATATTTCAATGGCATTTGCTGTACTGACCACATCCACATTGACCGGGATTCCGGGCCAATCTTGTTGAAAGGCATTCAATATTGCAGGTAACCAGAACGCAGCAATGGTTATACTGGAAACAATGTGTAGGGGGGCGCGCTGCTCCAAACAGTGGATACGTGCATCTAAAGCTTCGCACGAGGATAAAATCGGTACAATTTCCTCGAGCAATAAACGGCCGCTTTTTGTAAGCTGAACGCTTTTGGATAGTCGGTCAAATAATGCTGTCCCTGCCTTTTCTTCCAGTTCTCGTATTGCATGGGAAACTGCGGATTGAGTGATATATAATCTTTCCGCAGCCCTGGTAAAATTCCCCGTTTCAGCTACTGCACGAAATATTTCAAAATGCCGAAGCGTCATCATGGATGCTGCTCCTTTCATGAATAAAACTAATCATTATTGCAAAATAATATCATTTTACTAATAGTGTATCAGCCTCCATAATGATAAGCAAACAGGGAGGTGATCTGATGATAAGCCAAAGAACCAAGCAATATTTCTGGCTTATTGGTATCAATTTGTTTATCAGCACATTTACATTTGGCGGCGGATATGTCGTTGTTCCGATGGTTCGGAAGTATTTTGTATCAAGGAAAAAACTTTTCAGCGAAGATGAGCTCGTCGATATGGCTTCAATTGCACAGTCTTCGCCTGGAGCAATCGCAATTAATCTGTCAACACTCTCAGGGTATCGGGTAGCGGGGAGGACGGGGGCGACTGTTAGTTGTATTGCTGCGATCTTTCCATCGTTCGTCATCCTGGCGTGCATCTCCACGTTCTACGCTGCTTTTGCGGCGAATCCTTTAATCTCTGCCGTTTTGAGGGGGATGCAGGCAAGCGTAGCAGCCCTCATCGTAGATTTTGTTGTCGATATATGCAGTAGGATCATCAAGGAACGTTGTTTACTTCTAACTCTGATGATTCCGGCGGCTTTTTTGGCAAGCTTTATGTTTGAAATCCATGTGGCCATTATCCTCTCATTGTGCTGCTTTGTATGCATCGCGAGAGTGTGGTTAAGAGCAAGGCGGCAGATCTAATGGAGGAACTGCTGAAACTGTTCATGGTCTTTTTTCAGATTGGGTTGTTCAGTATCGGGGGAGGGTATGCAATCATTCCGTTCATCCAGGAGCTGGTAGTGGATAGATACGCGTGGGTATCGCAGCGGGTTTTTACCGATATCATTACCATTTCGCAAATGACGCCTGGTCCGTTAGCGGTGAACACCTCCACGTTTGTAGGCTTACAGATTGCGGGGATACCCGGGGCAATAACCGCAACCTTCGGCTGCGTGATTTCAGGTGTCGGCATCTCTATTATGCTGTATCGCTTTTTCCAAACATTCAATACATCTGTCTATGTACTTGAGGCGTTGAACGGTTTGAGGTCGGCTTCCCTCGGGCTTATCATTTCCGCTGCTGCAACCATATTGCTGCTAACCTTTCTTGGGACAACGGAACTAAGCGTGCCTGTCAAAGTGGACTGGATTGCAGTGGCTATATTTGCAGGCTCTTTGTTTGTATTGAGAACATGGAAGATGAACCCCATTCTTCTTATGGTTCTAACGGGGCTTGTGGGCGGCTTTATTTATAGGCATTGAACATATTAAACCAAACTTTCTCTTCCTGTAAGCTCAGTCAGGATTTAGTATGTATTTATACGGCTGCCAATTATAGGGAGGGATACGATGAAGAAAATGCCTTTGTTCATAGTAACCGGAGCAAGCGGTGTTGGAAAAACTACGGTTATGCATGAATTGCGCAGCATTTTGCCGGAGTTTGATGTATTTAGCACGGATAACGATAATTTTGGAACTACGGCTTCCAAACTAGAATACCAGGATAGATTTAATTTACTGTTTCATTTTGCTAATGCTGTCGCCAAATCCGGAAGAGGAACGATCATTTGCGGTACGCTGATGCCTTGGGCCGCTGAAAAATGCGATACCTACAGTTCATTCAGTGAAGTATGTTTTATTAATTTACATTGCGATGATGAAACAAGAAATACCCGTTTGCGCAACCGGGCAGATCACGCCACGTGGACGGATGAGATGCTTAAGCAGCATGAAGAATTTGCTCAATGGCTAATCCATAATGCAGCAACGGCGTACAACCCGCCTATGCCCACAATGGATACTACATCAACCCCGCCAGCACAAGTTGCAGAGCAAATTAAACAATACGTCATGAGCAAGTGGGACGAACGGAATGGGGAAATAAAATATGAAGCTAACCTGGAACGGCTGTAGCAGTGTTTATGCCAGGCAGGATAGCTGAGCGAGCAGACGGCTGCGGCCGTCTGCTTTTTCATTGAAGAAACGGAAGAATAACCTAACAATGAACCTAATATAATGCCTATTATGTGGAACCTTTTTGATCCTACATTTTCAGGACACGCGCATACTAATTTATTAATCAATAATTAAAGAAGTTTAATGTAGTATTGGATTGACAAGGATGGCCACTGAATTTACAATTCTTACTAGTGAAAAAAAGGAAAGAAGGTGTTATTTTTGGTTTTATCTGCATTGCGTGAGAAAGCACGCCAAACCCTGCAAGGCCGCTGGATGAACTTTGTAGGCTACACCATCGTCATTCTGATCCTCTCCGCGGTGATTCCGAATGTGTTTGAGCGTATCGATCCCAAGGATTCTGCTGGTCTGGGTACAATCCTCTCACTGCTATACAGTTTACTGATAGTGAACGCGGTTACGATGGGAGTCTATGCTTTATACTTGAGGGCAGCCCGAGGACAAGAGGTTTCTCTCGGCATGATCTTTGAATATTTCTCTAATGGCCGATATGTAAAGACGATACTGTTTTATCTTTTGATGGGAATCTACTTGTTCTTATGGACCTTGCTGCTCCTTATTCCAGGCATCATCAAAAGCTTTTCCTACGCGCTGGCTCCCTTAGTATTGATCGATGATCCACAGTTGACGGTGAATGAAGCCATCACGAGGAGCCGACAAATGATGGACGGCTACAAATGGAAGCTGTTTTGCCTGTATCTCTCATTTATCGGTTGGCTGCTCTTGTCGATCGTAACGCTCGGGATCGGGCTCTTATGGATTATTCCTTATATGCAAGCGAGCTTGTCTCATTTTTATCTTGAACTGAAGGAAAAACAGCAGCCCATTCTACCTGTTGAGTAGGTCAGATCGTTAGATTAACGAAGGCAGCCGGCGAAACTGTGCTGCACCTCTATTTGTGGTACAACTAACAATGGAGGTGCAGCACAGGGCCTTGGCTGCCTTTTTCGTATTAAAATTTCAGTGTTTCTATTTATTCATCTAAGAGCTTCTTAAGCTTGGAGACCATGTCACTGCCGTCTGCCGGTATATTGATCGTGACCGTAAGATGGGGAGAATCCGATACAAGAAAAGAAATCTGGTCGAAAATTAATAAACCAGCCGTCGGATGGTGATTTATTTTCTTTCCTTCCGGCCCATTCAAAACATCGTGCTGCGGCCACCAAGATCTAAATTCTTCGCTTACCTGATTCAAATCCCCAATGAGTTCCATCCACCAAGGATCACCCGCGAATTTACCGTAGCTGGCGCGAAAATGAGCTAAACGGTGCCGGGCATGCTTTTCCCAGTTTGCTTGAAGCAATTCACGCACGTATCGCGAAGTGAACGTCCGCCACACCGTGTTCCGTTCGCGTGACGACATCGCATCATAATCCCCATAAATCAAGCTTGCCATCTTGTTCCAAGCAACAATATTTAAGCGCTGATCCGTGACATATGCAGGACTCGTTCCTTGAAGGTCAAGGAAGCTCTGGAGTGTAGGATTGACGGTATCTTCGATTGGCGTCAGATCGGCAGGCAGCTGCTGGAGAGCCAGTAAAAATAAATGCTTGCGCTCATTCGAATCAAGCTGAAGAGCCCGGGCAATGTTCTCCAGCACTTGGGACGATACCTGGATATCTCGAGCTTGCTCCAGCCAAGTATACCAGTCAACACTTACTCCCGAGAGCTGCGCTACTTCCCCGCGTCTAAGTCCCGGAGTTCGCCGTCGGCCTCCGCTTGGGAGACCGGCTTGATCTGGTGAGATACGGGCGCGGCGCGTTCTCAAGAACTGTGCCAGCTCTTCTAGCCGCGTTTTGTTTGATTGCTGCATCTACTGTCACCTGCTTCCCTGTCTGGCTTCTATCATAGGACAATTAATCCCATGATAAACCCTCATCTTATTCTAGTATACGATTCATTGTACACTGACTTGGGAGATGAAGACAAAACAGTGGAGGGATTTACCTTGGACAAAGCAATGCAAATACAATCGGGCCATACCGGGAAGCTATCAAAAACGATGCTGCTTCTAGGACTTTCGCTCGGATACTTTATGGTACTCCTGGACATGACGGTAGTGAGCGTAGCTCTGCCGGCAATTCGCTCCGAGCTTGGCGGTGGAATATCGGGACTGCAGTGGGTCGTCAATTCTTACACGATCGTCTTTGCAGGTTTCCTGCTATCCATGGGCGCATTTGCCGATAAACTCGGTGCTAAACGAGTCTATTTGTCCGGATTAGCCTTATTTCTGGCAGCTTCGGCGATATCGGCGGTCGTATCGTCACTAGGAATGCTTATCGGCTTAAGAGCAATACTCGGTGTGGGGGGCGCAGCTCTGATGCCTGCATCGCTCACCCTGCTGGCCCATGCATATCCTGAACCCGCTGAACGGGCACGGGCTCTTGGCATTTGGGCAGCGGTTACCGGGGTAGCCATGGCGGCAGGACCTGTTGTCGGCGGACTCTTGGTGGACTCGTTCGGCTGGCGAAGCATTTTTTTGCTTAACATACCGCTCGCAGGCGTTAGCTTGATCATGACGTTCCTATTTGTCACAGAAACGGAACGTAAATCAGGGAAAAGCTTGGACATGGGGGGACAAATAACGGCCATTGCCGCCATAGCTTCTGTG
This sequence comes from Paenibacillus sp. H1-7, assembly GCF_022354825.1. Taxonomy (GTDB): domain Bacteria; phylum Bacillota; class Bacilli; order Paenibacillales; family NBRC-103111; genus Paenibacillus_S. Next base: position 5,056,892 of record NZ_CP031168.1, on the reverse strand, counting down.
TCGTTCGGATTGATGGAGGGAGAGACGTACGGATGGAATTCCCCGGTTATTATCGCCGCATTTAGTGTGGCCCTATCGGGTGTCATCCTATTCTTGATCTTTGAAGCGAAAGGCAAGTCGCCGCTGCTTCCGCTGCAGCTGTTTAAGAATAGAACGGTATCCGCCGGGATGCTTGCTGGGATGGCTATCAACATCGGCCTATCGGGAATTCTATTCGTTCTGCCCATGTTCTTTCAACAAATGCGCGGATTATCGGCCCACACGGCAGGACTTGCGCTCCTTCCAATGATGATTCCAATGGCCTTCAACCCCATTATAACCGGTCGCATCGTTGGGAGAATCGGTGCGCGGATGCCGATGACTCTCGGATTTTCCCTTGGTGGTGCGGGTACGCTCCTGCAAGTCTTGACGGATGTGAACAGCAGCTACGTCATTACGATGATTGGGTTGCTCTTAATCGGCTTTGGCGTGTCCTTTACGATTCCCTCGTTGATGGCGGCAGTGATCTCTTCCGTACCGAGAGAACTGACCGGTGCAGTTTCAGGCGCTCTTAATTCAAGCCGCCAGCTTGGCGCTACGTTGGGGGTTGCTATCCTCGGCTCGATCCTGGGCGGCAGCAGCTCTTTCATAGCCGGAATGCATATGTCGCTTATCGTTACAACGGTTAATATGATAGGTGGCAGCTTGCTTTCGTTCGTATTTATCGGTAGAAGACAATGAGCGGGTGTAGACAATAGTTTCACAGGATAAAATAAGCCCCCTTGTTAGGCTAAACTCTATGAATCTCACAAAGTACTTGCTAGAAGTAATATTTTCCATTTATAGTAAGAGTGATCATAGGAAGAGGGGGAAGACATGAATGTTTGGTTGGAACAAGATGCGAATCGCCGCACTGCTGGTTGCGCTGCTCTTGATGGTGGGCTGTCAGCCGATCGACGGATTTGATCCAGTGAAGCTGTTTGAACAGGAAGCGGAGCTTGCTTCCTACGAAGGGTCTACATCGTTGAAGTTTGAATTTGATATCGACTCAGCTAAGTTTAGCGAAACGGATGAGCTCGGGATTGGTTACTCGAGGTCAAGCTTGGAGACTTACGAGCTGCTGAACGGCCTGCAGCTTCAAATGAACGAGGTGAAGGTTAATACGAAGTCCGGAATTGTTTCCGGTAAAGGCATACTGACTAAGGCTCAGCTGCAAATCCCGTTCGCATACTCGGTGGAAGGGGATAAAGTAGTTGTTCAAGTGGAGGGTGCCCGTCATCCGATAACTTTGACGCTTGGAACATTGACCGATGAGCTTCCATATCGTACTAGTGAATGGTATCAGTTGGGCAGAGGTTCTACTGGCAATGAGCAGGAACGCGAATTGACGCGGAAGGGTCTCCAGCTGCTGGTCCGCAACCTTCCGAATACGGATAGCTTGTCTATACAACGTAACCAGCTGGTTGACATTCACGGCAGTCAGGCGACAGGAACAACCGTGACCTTCGACGTGACAGGCACTCAGATGCCGGAACTGATTAAGAAATACTTGCGATCGTTAACCTTGGATGACAAAGGGCTGAGGGAGCTGGCGGACAGCTTGTTCGAATATTTGAAGGATAAGGAAGAGATCGGGGGCCGGTTCAAGGAGTGGTTTACCGATAAAGAAGTGTCGGTAGAAGGTATTTACGGGGTCGAGAAGTTTTTGCTCGCTACACTGACTTCGATCGTAACAACGAAGCAGCAGGAGATTCACATCTCACCGGATACAAGGGTACATCTTAATTTGTTCGTCGATCCGCAGCAGTTTGTAAGAAAGGCCGACATGAGCATCCAGTTTAAAGATGAGCTTGGCGGAATTAAAGGCGGTAAGATCCAGTTCCAGATGGAGCGCTGGAATTTGAACGGCGCCGTTCAGCCTGCGGCTCTCTCTTCGCGGGATGCAGTAGATATCGCACAGCTCGATACCCCGGAGGCGGTTCTAGAGCAAGTGGATGAAAACTCCGCATTGTATACCTTTTTGAAGCGCGATTTGAAGGTCACCAAAAAGCAGTTTAACCTGTGGCTGATGAGCAAGTCCGATTTCGACAGGATGACAGAGGGCGGCGGCAATGCAGAATACTTGCCGAACGGCTTTACCTCAGACAATATAGCATACGGACAGCTGCGTCATATTACCGAGCAATTAGGGTATAAAGCGGAATGGGACAGCGGCAGCAATAGTGTTGTGGTCTCAACGGGTAAGAAGGAAATTTCCTTTGCACAGGGTAGCGCGAAAGCATTGGTTGACGGCCGACTGGTCGATATGGGTAATGAGGCGCTGTTCATCCATGGAGTCCATTATGTACCGGTTCGTTTCCTTGTCGAGCAATTGGGCGGAGAAGTTCGCTGGAATCCGGAAACGCCTTGGATGCTGACAGTTATCAAAAATTAATCGGCTGCTTGCCATAATCATGAATCCCCGGGACTTCAAGTCCAGGGGATTTTTTTCGTAATTGACATGTATAACCAGTCTTCAAGCTAGTCCGGCTCATACATTTGTTTACTCGTCATATACTTCAGATAGTCCCCCCTCTGAACTCTCCCTAATTGCATCTCCATGAGAGAGGGCTCAAAAGCTATTAATCTCATTACCTAGATATGATCTAATGGATCCAAAATAACAAAGGATGTGAACCCATGTCCGATAAGCCGGTTACGATTTACGATATAGCGCAATTGGTGAATGCTTCCGCTGCTACCGTGTCCCGAGTACTCAGCGACAGTAAGTATCCGGTTAGCAGTGAAATGAGCGAAAAAATTAAGGCCGCAGCCAAAGAATTAAACTACACCCCAAATATGCTCGGCCGTCAGCTGAAAAAAAATAACAGCATGTCCATTGGCGTTATTATTCCTTCTATCAGCAACCCGTTCTATGCCGATGTAGTTCTTGGCATTGAAGAAATTGCGCGAAAATCCGGTTACCAGGTATTACTTTGTAACTCTCACCAGAACGCCAAGCTTGAGGCGGAGTACTTGCAAACACTGCTTGAAAAGCAAGTAAAGGGTGTTATTTTGTCTTCGATTTCCCCAAAGAAACAATGGCTTAACAAATATTTGGCCAAGGGGCAGAGGATCATCAGCATCGATCAAAAGGTGAACAGCCGACAGGTGTATCAAATCGGCTATGATTACCAGGAGGGCGCCTATCTGGCATGCAAGCACTTCATTGAGATGGGTCACAGACGGATTGCCTTTCTATCTGCTGCTTTAAATCGTCCTAGCCGGATTCAGATCTATCAGGGCTACAAAGCGGCTTTATATGAAGAAGGAATTTCCCCAGCCGATCATTGGATTCAAATATCGGAGGATTGCGAGAATTCATCCTATGGCAGTACTTTCGAATTCAATAATGGCAAACAGCTGGCACGTCGCCTGCTGCATGCAGATGACCGGCCGACGGGGGTTCTGTGCTGCAATGATCTTACTGCGGCAGGAGTCATCCATGAGCTGAAACACGCCGGAGTGGACGTGCCTGGTCAAATGTCGGTGATCGGGTTTGACAACATTGAACTATCACAGATGCTTACTCCAGCTCTAACAACGGTGAATCTAAACAAATATGAGATGGGAACGATAGCGTGCCAAACGCTGATGGAGCTGTTAGAGGGAACCCATGTGACTGAAAAAGAGATCATGCTGCAGCCTGAATTAATCGAAAGAGACTCTGTAACTAAAGTGTAATAATTAACATACTTGCGCATAAAGATACAACATCAAACGAATAGAAATCGGTTTCTATAGGACGATGATTCCCATGTGAAGGAGTGACTATTGTCGATTATGGAAGTAAATATTCTGGAAGACGCTAAGGAGCTTGGCCAAGAAGCGGCCGAGCGATGTGCGCAGCTATTGCGCAAACGTATCGAGGAGAAGGGAAGTGCGAGGCTGGTGCTGTCGACGGGAGCCTCACAGTTTGAAACACTAGAGTCCCTTACGCAAAAAGATATCAATTGGAGCAAGGTGGAGATGTTCCACTTGGATGAATACGTACATCTTCCCGGTGATCATCCGGCAAGTTTCCGGAAATATTTGAAGGAACGGTTTGTAGAGCGCCTCTCGATTCCGCTCAAACAGGTGCACTTCGTTAATGGAGAGGGAGACATTGAAGTAAACATTGCCGAATTGTGTGCTGAAATACAGAAGGGACCGATCGATCTGGCGTTGATCGGCATAGGAGAGAATGCCCATATTGCCTTCAACGACCCTCCGGCAGATTTTGATACGCAGGAATCGTACATCGTTGTGAATTTGGATGAACATTGCAAAAAGCAGCAGGTAGGCGAAGGATGGTTTGCATCGCTCGATGAGGTTCCAAGTCAGGCGATCACGATGACGGTGCATCAAATCATGCAAAGCGAGATCATCATATCCTGCGTCCCCCATAAGGTAAAGGCACGGGCGATCCGCGATTTCTTCGCTCATGAGTGCACGAATCAGATTCCGGCAACTATCTTGAAAAGCCATCCTAACTACACCTTGTTCCTCGACAAGTTCTCAGCATCGGAAATGAACCAGGAAAGACGGTGATTCTTATAAAAACATCGTCATGGACAGGTAAACATTGGTTGACAGGCCAGACGGTAACGGTCGTGGTTGAGGACGGTAAGGTAGTCCGTCTTCAGCCGAGCAATGAAGAGGCAGAGCATTGGATTGCTCCCGGTCTAATTGATGTCCAGGTCAATGGAATCGGCGGGTTCGATCTGAATGATGCGCAATTAACCGTGGATACGGTCAGGCAGGCTGCAGCCGTTCTTCACCGTGGCGGCGTGACCCGTTTCTGTCCTACTGTGGTGACCGGTTCGAAGGTGCGAATGCTTCACTGCATAAGGACCATTGCGCAGACGTGTGAGTCCGATCCGATTGTACGAAATTCAGTTATCGGCATTCATGTAGAAGGTCCGTTCATTTCAGCGGAGGACGGCCCGCGGGGAGCACATAACCTTCTCTATGTTAGGGATCCGGATTGGATGGAATTTCTGGAGTGGAATGAAGCTGCCGGGGGGAGAATTTGCAAGGTGACCTTGGCGCCGGAGAAGCCTGGTGCCATCCCGTTTATTAAGAACCTGCGACAGCTTGGGATCATCGCGTCTATCGGCCACACTGCGGCTTCGGAGGAGCAGATTCAAGCGGCTGTCAGCGCCGGCGTTACAATGAGCACCCATTTGGGCAACGGTGCACACCCTTACATCAAACGGCATCCTAATTACATATGGGCTCAGTTAGCAGAGGATCGTTTGTGGGCGGGACTTATTCCGGACGGATTTCATCTTCCCATGTCCACGCTGAAAGTGATGATCCGAGCTAAGGGGAGAAAGGCGATTCTGACTAGCGATGCGGTCCATTTGGCCGGAATGCCGCCTGGGAGATACCATACGCATATTAACGACGATGTCGTCTTGGAGGAAAATGGATTTCTGCATTTAGCCAGCACCCCTGACATATTGGCCGGGTCATCCACACCGCTGCATGTTGGAATTCAAAATGCAGCGAATGCCGGCATAGCTTCACTGGGCGAGTGCATCACGATGGCGTCCCTGCATCCCGCAGAGCTGTTTGGACTGGATCGTGAGGGAGTCGGTACCATCCAGCCCGGTTCTCCAGCGGATTTTATTGTATATGATCATCATGCCGATGGGGGCTGGACCATTCTTGAAACCGTATTGGGCGGTGAATCGGTTTATCATCTGTAGGCAGGACTTTTTATGGAATTAAATGTCAGAATATTTAGACAATTATTAACAAATGGGGATGAATCTATGAAAACTTACGCAATTGTCGGAGCCGGCAGCCGATGTACGTCGATGTTTGCTCTACCGATTAGCAAGCAATTCGCAGACGCAGCGCGAATCGTCGGAGTCTACGATCCTAACTACAAACGGGCTGAGCTGCTTCAGCAAAAATGCGGTGGCGGTTTTCCGGTATACAAAGACTTTGAACAAATGATTGTTGAAGCGAAGCCGGACGTGGTCATTGTGACCACCATCGACAGATACCATCATGAATACATTATCAAGGCAATGGAAATGGGCTGTGACGCGATTACCGAGAAACCGATGACGATCGACGAGGAAAAGTGTAATGCCATTCTGGAAGCGGAGCAAAGGACTGGCCGAAAAGTCACTGTCACTTTTAACATGAGGTACAGACCCTTTGTCGTGCGGATTAAAGAGCTTCTTAAGCAAAATACGGTAGGCCAAATTTTAAGCGTCCATTTTGAGTGGTTCCTCGACACGTCACACGGAGCGGATTACTTCCGAAGGTGGCACCGGAAGAAGGAGAACTCCGGCGGATTGCTTCTTCACAAATCCACACATCACTTCGATTTCATCAATTGGCTGCTGGGAGAGGAGCCGGTGCAGGTTTCCGCTTTTGGTTCGCTTCGGTTTTATGGACCGACCAGGGAGGAGCGAGGGACGCGGTGCCTGACCTGTTCGTACAAAAGTTCGTGTGAATTTTATTTTGACATTACCAAGGAATCTACCCGGGACCTTTACCTCGAATGTGAGGATGTGGATGCATACTACCGCGATCAATGTGTGTTCTCGGAGGAAATTGATATTGAGGATTCCGTGAGCCTGCAGGTGAAATATTCAGGCGGTGCGTTGATGAGCTATTCGCTAACGGCTCATTCCCCTTTTGAGGGCTTCAAGCTGGCGATCAACGGCAGCGAGGGAAGGTTAGAAGCGGAAACGTTTCATGGAGCCGTGGGACCGTTTGCCGGTGAAGACATTAACCGGTTAAGAATATACAACCGGAGGGAAGAGGAGATCTCCTATAAGGTACCGCTAGTTTTGGGTGCCCACGGAGGAGGGGACGAACGGCTGTTAAATATGCTGTTTCGGGGAAACTTGGAAGATCCGCTTCAACAGCAGGCTAGCTCCTGGGACGGTGCGATGTCCAACGCCATAGGCTTCGCTGCCAACAAATCAATGAGAGAGGGCAATTCCGTCCTCATTAGCTCATTGATTCAAAAACCGAAGTCATGAGTAGACCCATTTGAGGGAGGATTACTTATGAAAAGCAAACAAATCGCGTTATCGTTATCGTTGTCGATGCTGCTAACCGGAGTGGTAGGCTGCAGCTCGAGCGACACTTCGGCGCCGGCTTCACAGCCCGCGGACGGCTCGGGCAGCAGCAAGGAACAGATCAAGCTGAGAGTTGCATGGTGGGGAGGACAATCGCGGCACGATTACACGCTGAAAATGATCGATATGTACGAGAAGCAACATCCGAACGTTAAGATTGAGCCTGAATATGCGGCATTTGACGATTATTGGAAGAAGCTCGTTCCGCAAGCCGCAGCGAACGACTTGCCCGATGTCATTCAGATGAGCGTGGCTTACATCAGCCAGTTCGGAGATCGGGGACAATTGGAGGACCTCGCGCCTCATATGACCAAAGGAACGATTGATAAGAGCTCGATCTCCGATAGTTATTTAAAGGTAGGCCAGTATAACGGTAAACAATATCAGCTTACGCTCGGCGTTAATGCGCTTGCCGTCGTCTACGACCCGCAAATGATTAAGGATGCCGGCGCCAGCCTGCCGTCCAATAGCTGGACCTGGGATGACTTCGAGGCCATGGCGTCCAAATTGAAAGCGAAGGGGAAGCTGGCCGCCGCCAATATTGATGACCGCAATTTCTTGTCATTCTACTTGCGTACTTTCGGAGGAAACTTATTCGATCCTAACGGTACCTCGCTCGGGTATACGGATAACAAGCTGTTTACCGACTACTATACCCGTCTGCAAAGAATGTACAATAACGGCTACCTGCTTGCATTGGATAAACAGGCCCAGAAGAAGGGCGTACCTGAGGATGACGAGCTAGTGTTGGGCAATGCGGGAACTACGTTTACCTGGTCCAACTTGTTTGTCGCCGACTCGGCCATTGCCAAGAGACCTTTGGACATCGCGCCGCCGCCGGGACCCAATATTGATAAAGGACTGTTCCTGCAATCGAGTCAGGGTCTTTCCGTGGCAAAAAATTCGAAGAATAAAGAGGAAGCGATCAAGTTCGTCAATTTTATGATCAACGATATCGAAGCCAATAAAATTATGAAGGGCGAGCGGGGAGTGCCTATTTCCAGCAAGGTGCAGGAAGCCATCAAACCGCTGCTTACGCCGGAGGAACAAAAGGTCGTCGATTATGTCGCCTGGGTCGGCCAGAGGACGACCTCGGATAATCCGATCGACCCGGTCGGTGCCGTGGAGGTATCGAAGCTGCTGACGGATACCAGCCAGCAAATTCTCTACAATAAAATTTCGCCTGCAGATGCGGCAGCCAAATTTCAGAAGGAATCCAACGCCATATTGGGTAAAAACAAAAAATAATTAGCATGCGGGACGATACAGATCGGGATCGGAACAGCGCACTGGAGCGCTGTTCTGATTCGTTCTTTCCGAGCTTGCTGACAAAGGAGGGTAGAGAATGAAGCTTCGTGAAAACGACCATTTGGTCGGCTATATATTTATTTCTCCCTTTGTTCTTGGATTTCTAATATTTACCGCTTACCCCATATTGTCTTCTCTGTACTACTCCTTTACGGATTATAATTTATTCGATACGCCTAGGTGGATTGGATTGGACAACTATCAGAAGATGTTTACAAACGACGAGAAGCTGATCAAATCATTACAGGTCACGTTTACTTACGTATTTGCCAGTGTCCCGCTTCGGCTGGCCTTTGCTCTAATCGTGGCTATGCTGCTTAATAACACGGCTCGTGGCATTGGGATCTACCGGTCGACTTACTATTTGCCGTCATTGATCGGAGGCAGCGTTGCGGTTTCCATTATGTGGATCCAAATTTTTGGCGATAAAGGCCTGCTTAACTCAATGCTTGGGCTAGTGGGCATCCATACGACAACATCATGGATCGGCAGCCCGTCAACGGCACTTTGGACATTGATTGCCTTGTCCGTTTGGCAATTCGGCTCTTCTATGCTCATATTTCTGGCGGGGCTAAAAAATATTCCTCAATCGTATTATGAAGCGGCTAGCGTAGACGGTGCGAACGGGTGGTACCGGTTTTACAGAATTACCATTCCATTGCTGAGCCCGATCATCTTATTTAATCTGATTATGCAAATCATCTCTGCTTTTATGACGTTCACTCCTGCCTATGTCATTTCCCGGGGTGAAGGGGGGCCTCTGGATAATACGTTATTGTATTCCCTTTACTTATACCGCCGTGCCTTTGCTTTTTTTGAAATGGGATATGCTTCCGCTATGGCGTGGGTCATGCTGCTGATCATCGCGGCGATCACCTTCGTCATCTTCAAATCATCGGCCTATTGGGTTCACTATGAGTCGAAAGGAGAGAGGTAACATGCGGAAAAGCAATGCGCAAGCGATTCTGTATCATACCGTAATCAGCCTCCTGGCTCTCGTAATGATCTACCCAATCCTATGGATGGCAGCCAGCTCGCTTAAGCCGAGCGGCGAAATTTTCTCCACCGCCTACAATTTGATACCGAGCCGGCTGGAGTTCAGCAACTATATAGCCGGTTGGAAAGGCTTCGGATCGAACAGCTTTACCGTCTTTTTCAAAAATTCATTCATTATAGTGATTTTCTCCACGATAGGTGCGGTTGTCTCCTCAGCTTTGGTAGCTTATGGGTTAGCGCGTATCCCGTTTTGGGGAAGAACGTTTTGGTTCAGCTGTGTGATGATGACTCTCATGCTGCCACATGACGTAACGATTATTCCGCAATATGTGATGTTTTCCAAATTGGGTTGGATGTCGTCATTTAAGCCGGTTATTGTCCCTCATTTTTTCGGAACGCCATTTTTTATATTTCTGATCATGCAATTCATTCGGACAATCCCTCCCGAAATGGACGAGGCAGCGAAGATGGACGGATGCAGCAAATACACGATATTCTTCCGGATTATCGTTCCTCTCATCGTTCCTGCGCTCGTAACCGCTACGATTTTCTCGTTTTACTGGCGATGGGACGATTTCATCACACCTCTGCTTTACTTGAACAAGCCGCAGCTGTATCCGGTGTCACTCGCTCTCAAGCTGTTCCTAGATGCAGATTCCCTGAATAATTGGGGCGGGATGTTCGCCATGTCGACGTTATCGCTTGTACCGGTCGTCATCGTATTCTTCTTGTTTCAAAAATATATTGTGGAGGGCATCAGCACAAGCGGGCTGAAAGGCTGAGGAGGGAGAAGCGTGGGAACTGCATTTGCCATCATAGGATGCCGGCACGGGCATATTGAAAAGTTTATTCGGGAAATGCTGGAGCTGGGGAACCGCTGTGCGGGAATTTATGAGGTGGAGGAACCTTCACTGGCCAAAGCTTTTGCCGAAAAGCACCGGATTCCTTTAGTTGATGATGTGGATACGTTAATGAATCGGCTGGAGGTGACGATCATAGGAACTTCGGCCGTGAATAATGAAAAAATAGATTTAATCGAACTATGCGAAAAGTACGGGAAACACATCATGCTGGATAAGCCGCTGGTAACTTCCAGAGAGGGACTGGGTCGTCTAGAGTCTGTATTGGATCGCAATCGGATACAGGTAGGCATGCTGCTCACCTCCCGGGAACGAAGCTCCCTGTTTACGCTTAAGCAAAACATCGAAGAGGGCTATTTGGGAGAACTGGTTAGCATTACGATGCGTAAGCCTCATAAGCTGTCTCCGTCGGCACGAGCGCCCTGGCATTTTTCCAAGGAGCACAACGGCGGAATCATTGTGGATTTGCTTATCCATGACTTCGATATATTGCGATGGCTGACCGGTAGAGAGGTGCGGCAGGTCAGCAGTGTCATGGCCAAGAATATTTTGCCGGAGTATCCTGATTTTTACGATACGGCGACGGTTCAGGTTATAATGGAAGGGAGTCTTGTGGCTCAGCTGTATACAGACTGGCATACTCCTGAGCAATGCTGGGCTTTCGGCGACTGCCGGATCTTCGTTACAGGTACGAAGGGGAGCGCTGAGCTGAGATTATTCGGTGATCCTGCCGTCGAGATGGATGAATTGATGTTTGCTATGACCCATCAAGAGAAGTTCCATCGGGTCGATTTGGTCAAGGCTCCTGTAACGGTGATTGAAGATTTTTTGGACCGAATCGACGGCAGGCCGCACTTCATTACACATCAAGATCTGCTGCTCGCGAGTAGAGGGGTTCTTGATGCGGATGAACGTGCCGTTCTTCTAAACAATTTCAAGGGAGGCGAAGAGGATGTGGAATCCGGATGAGTACTTGAAGATGTTATACGACGGAATTAAGCCGGCAAGCCGGTTTTCGGGCAGCTCGGAGGATGAGTGGTTTGCATGGCAGGAAGGCTTCAGGAAGCACTTTGTTCAGTTAATGGGCGGTTTTCCTGAGCAGGCAGCCGATCTGAAGCCAACTTTACTGGAATCCGTCGACTGCGGAACCTATGTGCGGCAAAGAGTTCAAATTCAGACGTTGGAACAGCTATTTATGCCGATGTATGTGCTGATTCCTAAAGATGTAGAAGAGCGTCACCGGGCTGTCATCGCCTGTCACGGTCACGGTTATGGGAGCAGAGATATCGTGGGACTGAATCCGGACGGGACGGAAAAGACGGGAGATGCGGGATATCAGAAAAATTTTGCGGTAGAGCTTGTAAACCGCGGTTTTCTGGTCGTAGCGCCGGAGCTGTTCGGTTTCGGGGACCGGAAGCTGACGGAGAACGCCAAGGATGCGAATTCTTGCAACCGTATTTCCAGCTTTTTGCTTGCGATCGGCAAAACCATGGCAGGCTATAGAGTTTACGAAACGATGCGTTGCATCGACTATTTGCTTGCTAACCATGACGTGGATGAGAAGCGAATCGGCTGTATGGGCATCTCGGGCGGCGGACTGGTCTGCTCTTATACGGCTGCGGTCGATGAACGCATCGCTGCGGCAGTGGTCAGCGGCTTCACCAATACTTATGAGGCGAGCTTGTTGTCCATCCATCATTGTATTGACAATTATATCCCCGGATTGTCGTTAGAAGCGGAGATGCCCGACGTGATTAGCCTGATCGCCCCGCGGCCTCTTCTTATCGAAGCCGGAACAAACGACCGTATTTTTCCGGTACATGGAACCATGGAAGCGTATCGCAGGCTTGAAGCGATTTATCAGCTTCATGATAAAGGCGACCGGTTAGGTTTGGATCTGTTTGACGGAGAACACGAAATTTCCGGCAGGCTGGCTTATGATTGGCTGGCGGCTCATTTGTAGGCTTTCAATGGCTGCAATAGCTGGAACTGACCAACGGACGGCAAAGGCTACGAAAGGAGCGGCAAGTCTATGACGACATTCGATCCTCATTATTATCCCTATCCTTCCCGGCGAACGTGCACTTACGCTTCTCGGGGTATGGTCGCTACATCCCAGCCGCTTGCGGCGCAAGCAGGGCTAGAGATGTTAAAGCGCGGAGGCAATGCGGTCGACGCGGCACTCGCGGCGGCTATCAGCTTGACCGTGCTGGAGCCAACCTCCAACGGGATCGGCGGAGATCTCTTTGCTCTCGTATGGAGCGGCGGCAAGCTGCATGGTCTGAACGGCAGCGGACCGGCGCCTCAAGGGTTATCTATCGACGTGCTTAAAGCACGCGGCTATCAAACGATACCGACCTTCGGTATCGTGCCGTTGACTGTGCCGGGCGCGCCGGCTTCGTGGGCGGAGCTGTCGCGGAAGCTTGGCAGGCTTCCCTTTGCCGAGCTGTTTGGTCCTGCGATTGAATACGCTGAGAAGGGGTATCCCGTATCGCCGACGCTGGGTACATTATTCGAATATGAGTTTACCAAGTACAACAAGCTGGAAAAGGGTCCTGAGTTCGAGCAACTGTACACGACCTTCGCGCCGGATGGCCGATATCCTGTAACAGGCCAAAGCATACGATTGCCGCATCACGCTTCGACTCTTCGATCTATTGCGCAGTCGAATGCCAAAGCCTTTTACCATGGAGAGCTGGCTGAGAAAATAGATGCGTTTGTGAGGCAGCATGGCGGTTTTCTCACGAAGGAGGATCTTGCCGCTTTTGCCCCGGAATGGGTGGATCCGATACATGTGCGTTACCGGGACTATGAAGTATGGGAAATCCCTCCAAACGGACAAGGTATGGTTGCACTTATGGCGCTTAATGTGCTGAATCGATTAAACATAACGGGCCGAGACCAGCTGGATACGAATCACAAGCAGATTGAAGCCATCAAGCTGGCGTTTGCCGACGGCTTGGAATATGTGACGGATAGCCGGAACATGAAGGTCTCCACATCAGATCTGCTCTCCGATGCGTACGCGGAGGAACGAGCAGCCTTAATTGGTGACATGGCGCATGAACCGGTGCCTGGACAGCCGCCTCGCGGGGGTACGGTTTATGTGGCTGCAGCGGATGAGGAAGGCCAAATGATTTCTCTGATCCAGAGTAATTACATGGGCTTTGGCTCCGGGGTGGTTATTCCGGACACCGGCATTGCGATGCAGAATCGCGCAGCGGATTTTAGCTTGGATGACACTAAGGCTAACGCACTTGCTCCAGGCAAAAGAACATACCACACCATCATTCCCGGTTTTCTTACAAAGGGCGGGGAGCCTGTCGGTCCGTTTGGAATTATGGGCGCCTATATGCAGCCTCAAGGCCATGTACAGCTGATCATGAACACGATCGACTTTCATATGAATCCGCAGGCGGCGCTAGATGCGCCTCGTTGGCAATGGAAGCAGGGCAAGACGGTGGATCTGGAGCCCGGGTTTCCGGATCACCTCGCGCAGGCACTGCAGCGGAAAGGACACCATATTACTCGTAATCTGTCCTCTTTGAGCTTTGGCCGGGGACAGATCATTTGGCGCAATCCTGACGGACAAGGTTATGTAGGCGGCACCGAGTCCAGGACGGATGGGCATATTGCCGTTTGGTGAGAGGATTGTGGGATTACAAAAAAGGCCATTCCGCCGAAGGATGGCCTTTATTGCCGTTTCAATTGTTTGAGCATCACAATCCAGATTCTCAGACCTGTCACCCATAGTGTGAGAGCAGAGCCGAAACCGATAAAAGTAGACGTCGCAATCAGAGACACGTTGTTAACAGTAGCATTCATTGGTACAAAGAAAGTAATTACGCCCAAAATACAGAGGACGATACCTGTACCATAATAAAAGCGTACTCGGAACAATTGAGCTAGAGGAAAAAAGTGAATACCGACAATGATGGCCATGATAGGGAAGAAGAGTTCAAAATGATCAAGCATGTTACAAATTACACTTGCGATAAAGATAGCAAGTCCTTCCAGGCCAAAGATCAAGCCGAATTTTCGATTGATTTGTCGCCAATGTCCTCTTTCTTCCCGTGTAGTACTATTGTTCATGTTACGGGCGTTACCAAAAAGGGATACCGCTCCGCTAAGTAAGATTAACGTCATAATCCCCGAAAGAACAAGGAACCACGGACCTCCAAGTCCATTTGAACCGACAATGCCAATGGAAGCCCAGAGAGCCCCAAAAAAAGTCATGAACATAACACCATTCGCAGCACCAAATACTGCAGCCTTCGGTATTTTTGTTAAAGTACTCATTACATTTACAGACTCCTTGATCCATTTTTGTAAACCTTTACAGCTCAAAATAATTATACCATTAGGCTGCCAAGGATTCGAATGGCCTTAGTACTATTCATACTAATTTCAAACCAGTTCATATTGAACGCTTCAGCTGGATATTGTACTAAAATGAGGAAATCGATGTGTGCGGCTTTTGGAAGTGTTCAATCAAAAAATATCCTTTTTGGCTTGAAGTCTTTTATTTTCTCCAGTCAACCGGTATAAACTAATCCCAAGCAGGCTTAAGACAGGAATATACAGGAACAGCAGAGGAAAAATAAAATCATTAACAATGTTTGAAAGAAGAATTACGATTAGTGCGCAAAAAAGAGTTGTAAATACAGTGATGAGCCGTTTATTGCGGTCGATGATGGAGTCAATGTCAGTAAATATTTCCGGCTTCGTATCTTGATACGATTGTCTCCAAATATACCAGCCTGTATTATTGTAAATTGGTTCCCAGCCCGTATCTTCAAAAATACCCGAGTAATTCCGATCCGCCTTTGGCTGATAATCTATGCAATAGCTCATTTTCCTTGATGAGCCTTTTTCAAAGTGAAAGCGTAACCCGTTCCAGCTTACTCGAACCAAGTGCCAGCCGTCGGCTTCCATCTTCTCCAGCCACGCGGTTATGACCTCCGATTGAGAACCGTCCCACCATTTAAACACTTTTTTGGTTTCTTTCATCATAATGATCCCTCAGCTTTCTTCGCATTGTCGTACAACTCCGTGATTCTGGCGATCTCCAGCTTGAGCAGTTCCTTACCGGATGAAGTAATGTGATACAGCT
This sequence comes from Paenibacillus sp. H1-7, assembly GCF_022354825.1. Lineage (GTDB taxonomy): Bacteria > Bacillota > Bacilli > Paenibacillales > NBRC-103111 > Paenibacillus_S. Next base: position 5,041,509 of record NZ_CP031168.1, on the reverse strand, counting down.
TACGCCGTTCCTCTTCAGCTACTGCCTGAATTAAGCGGTCCTTCTCCATTCGCGATAAGCTTCCATAAATAGTTCCGGGGCCAAGATGAATTCGGCCTTGCGTTAGCTCTTCCACAAACTGAATGATGCCGTAGCCGTGCCGAACCTCGGTAAGGGAAAGCAAAATGTAATAGGCGGTCTCAGACATCGGCAAGTACTGACGATAGATCTTTTCGTTGTCCATACAATCTCCTTTATATTATATCAGTGTATGTTACATCATGCCTTGTTATATCGCATCTTGATATATCATGAAGTGAGTATATCACGGTGCGATATAGTGTGCAATAGGCGATAAAAATTTCACGGGTACTCCATCAATGAAACTTATGTTAAGATCGAATTAAGAAATTTTTTACAGGCGTGTTATCCCTAACTGATAAACTAACCGTACTCATATGGTAGAAAGGAAGTAACGATGGAAAAAGTAGTCCAGAATGTCAATTATGAGGATTTCGGTGCAATCGGGGACGGCGAGACAGACGATATGGAGGCAATTTGCGCTGCGCATGATTATGCCAATACGCATGGTTTGCCGGTAAAGACCAAACCTGATGCTACTTATTACATTGGAGCCAAAGCTTTGACTGCCGTGATTGAAACGGACGTAGATTGGAGCACGACACGATTTACCATCGACGATACGGTTGTAGACAATAACAAGCTTCCTTGTTTTCATGTAAGGTCTGTCCATAAACCGGTTGAACTGAAGATCCCGGCCTTGACCAGAGACCAGCAGCAATTGGATTTATCATTGGAAGAGAATTGTTATGTTATTGTAACCAATGCCAACGTGAAGAAATTTATCCGTTTTGGGTTAAATCAGGACAACGGGACTAATCAGACAGACTGTTTTATTGTGAATAAAGACGGTTCCATTGTTTCCCCCATTGATTGGGACTATGAGGAGATTACGAAGGTAGAAGCGTGGCCCATCGATAACTCCGTGCTGAAAATCAGCGGAGGCATTTTTACAACAATAGCGAACCGGGGAGAATCCAAATATGATTACTATGGCCGCGGGATCGATATTACTCGCTCCAATACTGTGATCGACGGGGTAGTCCATTATATTGCGGGCGAAGTGGGACATGGTTCTCCGTACAGAGGATTTTTAAATGCAATGCGTTGTGCTTATGTGACGATTCAGAACAGCTTTGTTAGCGGACATAAGATATATACTACCATTGGCTCTGCAGGTGAGCCGGTATCGATGGGATCGTACGATGTTCATGCAAATAGCGTAATTGATTTTAAGCTGATAAACTGCAGGATGAACAATATTACTGACCGGACCCGCTGGGGGGTCGTCGCTTCGAATTTTTGCAAAAATATACGAGTGGAAAACTGTGTCATCTCAAGGCTTGATGCGCATATGGGGGTATCCGGTACCTATACCATAAAAGACAGCTACATAGGATGGCAGGGTGTCAAAGCCATTGGCAGAGGATTGCTGACTCTTGATAATGTAATCTCATACGGACATTCTCTAGTGGAATTTCGGAATGATTATGGCAGCACATGGGAAGGTGACGTCATCATTCGGGATTCCAAGTGGATTCCATATAACGGCGACGCCCGTACTTCCGTGTTTGCCGTAAGAAATAACGGCATGCATGATTTTGGATATACATGCTACATGCCTCAGAATGTAGAGATTATCAACCTCCATATCGACGATTCGAACGTTCCGGGAGACGATGAAGGCTTTTATTTATTTTCCAATCCGTCTGACGACCAGAGTCAAGATACGGTCAAGCCCTATCCTTATGTATCCAGTAAAAAAGTCATTTGCCGCAACATCACTTCACAGAGCGGCAAGCAGCTGAAAATATGCCGAAATCCAATGCCTTTTGCAGAAACCGAGTTGATCATTACGGAATAATGCCAACAAACTCACGCGTTAATCGCGTGTTTTTGTTTTATCAGGTTTACCCAAACCTTCAATAAGTGGCCAAGGATTGCTCTACTAACTATTGAAACGAGGTGGAGGATCATGGAATACATCAGGGATTACGCCATGTACGTATCTGTATTCGGTATGTTTAGTTTTGTCTGGTTTGGTTGGGCACAAGAGCGTCCCAGACCAAGTTGGAGAATATATATTGGCATTGCATCCGGTATCGCGTTGTTACTTTGCTTAACAGGTGTCTATTTAAGCATTACGAACTGGGATGCGCCATCCGCTTTGAATGAAGTGTCCGCCTATCGTAATTATTTAATTTCGTTTTATGCCGAATGTATTGTGGCAGGTGCAGGTGCTTTTGTACTTACCAGATGGAAGCGAAAAGAATACATCGCTCCTTGGGTCGCTTTTATCGTCGGCCTACATTTTATTGGTCTGAAAAGTGTATTTGACGATCCCAGCTTATGGATTCTGGCAGCGCTAATGGTTGCCGTTTCGATAGCTGCCGTAGTTGTATCCCCTAAGCTCCAAGTAGCGAACAGCGCGATTACGGGAATTGGTGCCGGCACGGTTTTATTCGGCTTTGCCATGCTAGGTTTGAAACGATTTATGGCAGCGATGATGTAAAGGAGGCGGTCTTGATGCTCTATATTTTCAGCGGTTTGCCCGGCACTGGGAAATCCACGTTATCAGCAGCTTTGGCAGGAGAGCTCCGGGCCACCTATCTCCGGGTTGATGTCGTGGAGCAGGCTATGCGAGCTGCCGGAGTCTGGGTTGATGGTCCGGCGGGTTATATTGTATGTTACGAGATTGCATCACAGAATCTTAAGCTCGGCCTCGACGTAATAGCGGACACGGTCAATCCCATTCATGAAACTCGACGAGCCTGGCGAGGCGTGGCAGAGGATCTCGGAATTCCCTATGTCGAAATCGAAGTGGTCTGCTCGGATGAACGAGAACACAGGCACCGAGTCGCTACGCGAGCAACCGATATTCCCGGCTTTGTCCTGCCGACATGGGATGAGGTCAAGAACCGGCAGTACGATGATTGGGAGAGGGATCATATCGTTTTAGACACGGCACATCAAACCGTAGCCGAAAGCCTATTGGCGTTACGCGAACAATTGGATCGGTTGCGCAATTGAATAGTTTGTAGTGGAGTTGAGCATTTCTTTGTAAAAAAGGAATGCTTTTTTTTCTGTGCACAAAATGGTAGACATATTACAATAAAATAAAAATTGATCTAAAAACGGTAATTATTTATTGAATTACGATAAATACTATGCTAAATTATAAATCGTAAATAACTTTGTGAGGTGTATGTTATGAAACAAGGCTCAACCCTCTTTTTAAAGGCGGCTCTTATACTTATTGCAATTCCGGTGCTTGCTTTGTGTATATTCGCGGTGCCTGAGATCGGGAATTTTGCCGTAGAATTGTATCCGGACAGTCCTTATTTAAAATATCTCGTCTTGATCGATTTGTATGCAACGGCGGTTCCTTTTTACATTGCGCTGTATCAGTCCTTCAAGCTTCTTGGCTATATTGACAAGAGCAACGCCTTCTCGGATTTATCGGTTCAGGCATTAAAGAAGATAAAATACTGTGCAATCACATTCAGCGGCTTGTATGTGCTGGGTATGCCGCTCTTATATCTCATAGCAGAGAGAGACGATGCCCCAGGGATCATTGTTATCGGAATGGTCTTGATCTTTGCCTCCCTGGTGATTGCTGTGTTTGCCGCTGTTCTCCAAAGGCTTTTAAAAGAGGCTATTGACATAAAATCTGAAAATGATTTAACAGTCTGAGGTGAATACGATGGCGATTATTATCAATATTGATGTGATGTTGGCTAAGAGGAAAATGAGCGTTACCGAGCTTTCGGAGAGGGTGGGAATTACGATGGCCAATCTTTCCATATTGAAGAATGGTAAGGCAAAGGCGATCCGGTTATCCACGTTAGAGGCGATTTGCAAGGCTTTGGACTGTCAGCCTGGAGATATTTTAGAGTACAAAATGGACGAAGAAGACTCTCAAGAATAAAACAGGACTTATTAAGACAGTGGAGGAGGTATAGCATGGACGTTAGTAATTTTGTCATTAACCATTTGACGAATCCAAGCGAGTTGGAGAGTATGTACAGAAAAGATCCTGAAGCTTTTAAGAGGTCATTCACAGCCGCTTGGGCTCAAAACCCTAATTCGCAGGTTCTGGCCGTGTGGAACGAAAGATTGAATTTCAAGGAGACGACAAATACAGAAAAAGCTGCTCTGCTTCAAAAAGAATTCTTAATTATGGGCCTACTAGCCATTTTGGCCGGGCTTGTCAGCAGAATCATCTTTCATTATGCCGAACAGCAAGCCATAGCCCCGATTAACCTTGCTTTTGGAGTACTTCCTTTTATTGCAGCGTATTTTGTATACAATAATGCACCTCAAAGAAAGATACTATACATCCTTGGAGCATTGTTCTTAATCTCGGCATCCTATCTTAATATGCTGCCTCTGGAGAATAAAGACAGTATTATCCTGGTTTATCTCCATCTTCCCATTTTCTTATGGGTATTAGTAGGGCTTGCGTTTACAGGAAATGAATACCCAATAAGCAGAGCCAGATTAGCCTATCTCAAATTTAATGGAGAGTTCGGCATACTATACGCCAGTATGGCCATCTGTGGAATGCTGCTAACGGCATTAACCATGCAGTTATTTAGATTTGTCGGAATGGATATAACGGAATTTTATTTTAAAAATGTCGTTATCTTTGGCGCTGCCGCTCTCGCCGTTGTGGCTGCATATCTGGTGTCAAGGAACCTTAAACTATATAAAAATATAGCTCCCTATATAGCCAAAATATTTAGTCCTCTTGTATTGGTGACCTTGCTGGTATATCTTGTAACGGTTATTGCGGTAGGGAAAAATCCATTCCTGGACCGCGATTTCCTCCTGGCCTTCAATGGAATCCTTCTTAGTGTATTGGCGGTCACCATATTCTCCATTACCGAAAGAGAGACGGACGAGAAAAGGAACATTTCGGATTCCATCAATTTTGCCTTGATTATTCTTGCGCTGATCATAGACAGTGTAGCTTTATCCGCCATAGTGTTCAGGCTTTCCTCCTATGGGATTACGCCCAACAGAATCGCCGTACTAGGCGTTAACATCCTGATCTGGGCCAACCTGATTTGGATTATGCTCTCTTACATGCGGTTTCTGCAGAACAAAACCGGACTTACAGCCGTTCAGAATGCCGTTGCCCAGTATTTACCTGTATACGGACTTTGGGCCGCTTTCGTTACCTTTGTGTTTCCGTTCATTTTTTAATAATACGTATTTATATTACGATCCGATCTCCATCCTTGGGCAGGCCGATTTGATCACCGATATGCTGGTGAAAGGCGCAAAATAAGCTGCAGAGGCTGATTCGGCGCTACAGAATCGCCTCCGATTCGCAAGTATGCAAATAGCCTTAGCCGTTAGACGGCCAAGGCTATTTTTGCTGCCTGGTCTGTTATGCGTTACTAGGAATTGTACCCGTCTAAAAAGTAACGGGAAGGGACGCTAACCCCTGTGAAGATAATGCGAAGTGCCAAGCTACGTTATCACGGGGGATGCTAAGTCTCAAATTGGGCATGCGCCTTAGCAGGGTGGTGAAGGCAACGTCAGCTTCCACGCGAGCCAGCGGCGCCCCCAAGCACATATGAATCCCGTATCCGAAGGCGAGATGACGGTTCATGGTGCGAGTAATATCCAGCTCCTCCGGCTGGCTAAACTGGTGTTCGTCCCGATTGGCCGATTTCAGCAAAGGAATGACCATATCACCTTTCTTGATCCGCTGTCCGGCGAGTTCCGTATCTTCCGTGGCAAAACGCGGTCCTGACGCTGTGGCGGGACCATTGAAGCGCAGAAGCTCTTCGACCGCTGAGGGAACAAGACTAAGGTCCTTAGTAAGCCGCTCCAGCTGTTCGGGATGATCCAGCAGCATCAAGGTGCCGGTGGCTATCAGATTCGAGGTCGTCTCATGTCCGGCAAAGATCAAGAGAGAGATCATCGAGATCAGCTCCTCTTCGTTCAGGCGATCCCCTTCTTCCTCGATGGCGATCAACTGGCTGATCAAGTCATCGGCGGGATGCTGCCGTTTGTCAGCCACAAGCTTCGCCGTGTACATGCCGAAGGCTCGTAAATGCTCTGCAACCTCTGGCTCTTGCTTGCCAAAACCGAGACCGCGTGCGAGCGCACCGGACCATACATGAATTTGTTCCCGATCGGCTTGAGGTACTCCCAGCATTTCAGAGATGACATTGATCGGTAAAGGATAGGCGTAGTCTTTGACAATGTCCATCTCGCCACGAGCTTGCACCCGATCAAGCAATTCGTCGGCAATCTCCTGTACGCGCGGGCGTAAGCCCTCCATGAACTTGGGGGTAAAGGCTTTGGACACCAGTACCCGCAGCCGACGATGATCGGGTTCATCGACAAACAGCATGGATTTGCCGGTGAAAAAGGTAGGGGGAGCGGACGGATCCGCCTTGTCGGCAAGGCCGGCTCTGATGTCGTTGTTGCCGTCGATAGTAGTCGGATCTACGGTAAAGCGGGCATGGTCTTTGAGCACCTGCATCGCTTCCTCCATACGCAGAATCATCCAGGCTTGACCTGTACCGCCCATCGGATTTGGGATAGGTATCACCGACCCCATAGCTCGCATTTGTGCAAATAAGGGAAAGGGGTTCTTCACGCTTTCTTCACTGAATAAATTGAATGCTCCTTGCTCCGATATGCTGTGATCCGATGGATTCATGACGTTCTTCCTTTCTAGAGATGATTTAACTCCCCAATAACCATGGTATTGTCGTCCCAGTCACTTTTTCAGGGAAATTTTCTCCATATACTATTAACCAGTTGTCTTGCTGCTATACACGCTAACCGCAAAACATAAACCCCCGGGACCTAGAGTTCCGAGGGCTTATGCTTATGTATAACGTTATATATTTCAAATAAGAGCAGATGAAGCAGGCTAAAGAAACCGTACGAATGAAGGGTCTCTCAAAAAGCCATCCTTTGAGTACTTTTGAAACTTTATTCGAGCTTTTATTACCGGCAATAATGAGACTATATCTTCAGACTCCTTAAGGATCAGCGGCTTAGACGCTGCTAAAAGCGTTAGTTTATCTACAAGGGTAAGCCCGGATGAGACAAACCCGGATTCTCTAAATCCTCTAGCTTTGTCCACTGCAGAAATTCTAATTTTAGTACTATCGGATGTATAACCGGTCACGAAGAAATCATCGTACTGCCAATTCATGATTTTTAACCATTCGTCAGACCGGTCTCCGATATACAGACTATCTTTCTTCTTGGCGACCATACCTTGCATATCGCGCTTTCGGATTTCTTCAAAGAGCTTGCTCCCATTGTTCTCAATAAAGGGGATGAACCCTATATTCCGGTTGCCCAGATCGAGCTGCCGAAGAATTTCCCGTCTCTTCATTAAAGGCAAGCCTCTAAGATCTCTGCCTTTGTAAAACAAGATATCGAATAGGATGTAATTACATGGATTATGTATGCTTTGCTTCTGAATCTCCTGGTGGTTTCTTAACGAAAAGCGCTGCTTTATACAATCCGAGTCGATATGGCCGCTGTGCTTATCAACATTGGCAATCACGCCATCCAATACGATGTCATCATCGATGTGAATATGGTAGATCTCCGGGAAAAACCGGGTTACATCACGATGAAATCGGCTGTATAAATGAGTGATTTGGTTGACCTGCGAGTAGATGAGACGGTAACCTTCGATTTTGGGTTCAAAAATATATTCATTATCATCAAACGGTTCTTCGTAGCCTTCTAACAGCATTGGTTGTAAAAACATGAATTAACACCTCTAGGTGCAATTGTAACAAGTAACAGGCACTTAATTCATGCGTTAATTCATGGTTTTGGAGGAGCATTTATCCAGATGCGGGCTTTGGAGCTTTCTTAGCTTTCGTAGTTTTCTTCTTGGGCGATGCATTGTTATCTGAAGCCTGTTCGATACTCGCCTGCAGCGCTGCCATAAGATCGATGACATTTGTAGACGGAGCCTCTGGCGTGACGGTGATTTGTTTTCCTTCCACTTTCTTGTTGATCGCATCCAATACGCGGGCTCTATATTCGTTTTCGTACTTTTTGGGATCAAATTCCGTGGATAGCTGTTCAATGAGCATTTCAGCCATTTGGAGCTCCTTAGGACTCACTTCTACATCAGGTGTCAAATTAGGGACATCTCCGGCAGATCGAATTTCGTCAGGATAAAAGATTGTTTCCATAGCGATGCAGTTATCCACTAATCGAATCGCGGCTAGGCTGCCTTTACTGCGTAATGCGACATTGGCAATCCCGATTTTACCTGTATTTTTTAACGCATTAAACAGCAAATTGTACGCATTGACTCCTGTTTCGGCCGGGCCCAGAAAGTATGTTTTTTGAAAGTAAATAGGGTCTATGTCGTGTAAATCAACAAAATCAATAATCTTGATTTCTCGTGATTTTTCCCCGCCGATCGCCTCCAGCTCGTCTTTTTCAAACACTACAAAGTGACCGGGCTGATATTCATAACCTCGTACAATGTCCTCATTTTGCACTTGCACATCACAATTTTTGCAGGTTCTCGTAAAGGAAATAGGGCCCCCGCAAACATTATGGAGCATACGCATAGAGATGTCCTTGTCCTCTGTGGCAGCATACATCTTGACAGGGATGTTAACCAATCCGAAACTGATTGCGCCTTTCCAGATCGTGTGCATTGATGTCTCCTCCTTGCAGGAAATTTTCTATTATTTTTCCCATAACAGGCAGGAATTAACCAATGAGATATAGAAACGGGAGTAGTCATATTTAGAAGATTAACGAAAGTCTATGAAATGAAGGAAGAGCTGCCATGGCGCACTCATTACATTTATCCTACTCGATATGATTGAAAGGGTGTTATGCTTATGAAATTAGCGATTATCGGTGCGACCGGGCACATCAATTATGTATTCAGCGGCTTGAGACAGCTCCCTGAGGTCAAGTTGGCCGCTGTGGCCGTCGGTTCCGCTGGCGAGACAATGGACAAGGTTATCCAAACAGCGCAAAAGGAAAGTCACTCGCCGGCCGTTTATGAGGATTACTTGAAGCTGCTGGACGAAGTTGAGCCGGATATCGTGGCGGTCGCATGTTACTTTCACGACCATGCCCGAATTACAGCGGAGGCGCTGCGCCGAGGCATTCATGTATTTGTCGAAAAGCCGATCGCGACGACGCTGGAAGACTTGGCTATGCTGCGTGAGGTGTATGCCGCTGCAGAGGGGAAGGGCGTACATCTTGCTGCGATGTTCGGCATCCGTTATCAGCCGGCATTTTTGACGGCATGGCACGCGGTTTGCGATGGGGCGGTAGGGGAAGTACGGCTGCTTCAGGCACAGAAGTCCTATCGGCTCGGTCGCCGTGGCGAGCATTTCACGAAGCGGGACACCTATGGCGGCACAATTCCTTGGGTCGGCAGCCATGCGATTGATTGGGTACGCTGGTACAGCGGCCAACGCTTTGAAACGGTCTATGCCACGCATTCGACCCTATTCAATGAGGAGCATGGCGAGCTGGAGCTCACGGCACAGTGCCAATTTACGATGTCAGGCGAAATCGGCGCGTCAGTCAGCATCGACTATTTGCGGCCGAACGAGGCACCGTCGCACGGCGACGACCGGATCCGCATCGCCGGAACGGCCGGCGTGCTAGAGGTCCGGGATCAGCAGGTACTGCTGATCAATGGAAGGCACAATGGCGTGCAGGAGCTGCCGTTAGTGCCGAAAGGCGAGATATTCGCCGATTTCGTGCAGCAGATTAAAGGAGAAGGGCGCTGCTTGGTGAGCGCCGAGGATTCGTTTTACGTGACGGAGGCCTGCTTGCGTGCGCTTAGGTCGGCGGATGAGAAACAGGTCGTACGTTTTGAATAATTAGTCATCACTAATGGATCCCCGGGTACTTATGTGCCACGGGGATTTTTATATACCTCAATAGATTTAGGGGAGTTGACTCTGGAAAAGCGGTGTGATTATAATGGTCGTAACAACTATATTCATGTCAACTAAAAGTGGGGATAACCATGGAATTAGAAAAATATATCGGTGTTAATGTACAGCGGGCAGCTCTAAGGCTTAACAACTATTATCAAAAAGTGGTCAATCCGTTTAATATTACTGTAGAACAGTGGGAAATACTCGTAGTTTTGTGGGAAAAGGAAGGGATTACCCAGAAGGAGCTTGCAGAAAGGCTGCACAAGGACCAGACGAACGTTGCGCGAATGCTGTTCAAGCTGGAGAAGAAGAGATTTATTTATCGTGAGACCCATGAAACGGATCGAAGGTCTTTGCGCGTCTATTTGACTCCTGAAGGCCGTGATATGAAAGATCAAATTCTTGCTCCTTCCATCGAAGCTTACAAGAACACCATTAAAAATTTAACCGAAGAGGAAGTTGATACATTCCGAAGGGTACTGAACGTAATGTATAACAATGTCAATGATTTATAATCAGCAGTGAAGTTCGGCCATCATTTGATTACTTAGGTATCATTAAGTTAAGGAGGTCATATACTTGCTGCACTATTATAGACGAGACAACTTTATTTGCCTATGGAGAATGTAGCTAAGACTAACTCCAATTAATTTATTAAAGGCAGGTCATATACTTGTCGCGACCATTATAGTTAGGACTATTATTCAATAATAAAAGAGATTATACTATAGGAAACAACTCAAAAAAGTGTCGGGATCTTTGACTCCAATTACAGAGCATTGACTATTGGAATCATACTTGCCGTCACTACTGTGGCGTTTGAAGGATTGGCGATCACTACGATCGCTCCGAGTCTTGCCCAACAATTAGATGGCCTTCACTTGTACGGCTGGATATTCAGCGCGTTTCTTCTGGCGCAAATCGTAGGAACTATGATTATGGGGCAGCGGATCAACAAAAATGGTGTTTTTGTAGCATTTATTGCTTCCATACTTTGTTTCGTGATCGGTATTGTTATCGCGGCTGCTTCACTGAATATGATAGTGTTAATCGCAGGGAGGGTGTTTCAGGGGCTTGGTGCAGGTGCCATCATTACTTGCGTATATTACAGCATTACTCTAGGTTATCCCGATAGGATGAGAACACAGATCCTTGCCATGTTTTCCGGCGCATAAGAGGACCGATCTGCTGCGGCAGGCGAATTCCCGCTTCACGTAAGCCTTCAAACATAAAACGCGTCTTGCTAGGCGGAACAATCCAGTTTATTATGACAGTATTGATGGCTTTTCCATTATCTAGGACACCGCGGAGATTTAAGGGACGCAACGTATATATGTGGTGCCTTGTGATCGCCATGCTTTTCAGCGGAGGCTTGATCCCGTGGTATCTTACGATCCGTTCTGTCGGCTTGATCGATACGATCTGGGCGCTCGTTCTCCCCGGTGCGGTGCCGATATTCAACGTCATATTACTGATGAATTTTTACCGCAACTTGCCGAAGGAGCTGGACGAAGCTGCCATGATGGACGGCGCGGGACCGTGGAACACGCTGTTCCGCCTATATCTTCCGCTCGGCCTTCCAGCTATTGCTACAGTAACGCTGCTTAGCGTAGTAGGGCATTGGAACGCTTTTTTCGATGGATTGGTGTTAATCCATACGCCTGCTAACATGCCGCTGCAAACCTATATCAACACCTTCTTGCTGCAGCCGGCGCAAATAGACAATATGGATCCGGAGATGCTGAAGACGCTTATGCAAACGTCCGACCAAGGACTGAACGCCGCCAAGGTGATGGTCAGCATGATTCCGATCTTGATGATTTATCCGTTCCTGCAGCGGTATTTCATTCACGGGATTGTGCTCGGCTCAGTGAAGGAGTAAAAGTAGAAAAGGAGTCGATTCCTATGGGCAACGACAAGATCAAATTCGGCGTTATGGCCGATATTCATCAAGATTTCATGTACCGGGCCGAAGAGCGGCTGCAGCAATTCATTGATCGAATGAACGAAGAGAACGTCGATTTTATTATTCAGCTTGGAGATTTCTGTTTCCCTTACCCGCAAAATAAACCGTTTGTCGCCCAATGGGAACGGTTCACCGGCCCGAAATACCATGTGCTGGGCAACCATGATATGGACAAGTGCGACAAGAAGACGATCATGGAATATTTAGGCATGGAGCGCAATTACTATTCATTCGACAGTGGAGATTACCATTTCGTCGTGCTGGATGCGAACTACTTGCTGCTGGAGGGAAGCTGCGTCGATTACGAGCATGGCAACTATCACAAGCACCCCGATGCGATAAGCAACTTGACGGAAGAACAGCTCGAATGGCTTCGGGAAGATTTGGCCGCAACGAACAAGACGACGATTCTGTTCAGTCATCAAAATCTGGAATCGCCCTACAACGATTTCAACTATGGCATCAAAAACAGCGATAAGCTGCGGGCGATTTTACGAGAAGCGAATGAGCAGGCAGGGTTCCGCAAAGTGATTGCGTGTCTGAACGGTCATAATCATCTGGACGGGGTCAAGGTGATTGACGATATTTACTTCATTCATATTAACAGCATGTCCTACTTCTATATGGGCAAAGACTATGCGGCTACCCGTTATTCAGACGAAGTCATGAAAGCTTACCCATTGCTGGCCAATACAGCGCCATATGAAGACGCATTATACGCTATCGTAACGCTGGAACCGGGAAAGATCAGCATTGAGGGCAGAGAATCGGGCTATGTCGGACCGGATCCTGTTGCATGCGGACATCGCAATCATGCCGGCGGTCATGTGGTCACGGCACGCATATCGGATCGGAAGCTGCTATATTAAAAGCAGGTACGACAGCACGTTGATATCGGGATTAAAAAAATCATGGTAGAATCTTCGATGTTTTCGGAGTTTTTAGAGCGGTTGATCGACGAGTGTTCATAGTCAGGAACGGGTTAGGTATTATTAACAAGCCATCGCGTGTTAACGCGGTGGCTTTCATTACTGTGTGGTGGTCTAATTAGTAAATTACGCCTCGAATATGTGGAATAACCGTTTCACCCGATAGCAGGTGTACTAGATCCGTCTCAGTTAGTGAGGTTCGAATTAGGCAGCGCCAATCAAGCCACCTATGTGATGGGGCTTTATTTTTTTGCTCAGAAGCAGTCTCCAATAAAACCTCTTGCAATTAATATATGTATGCGATATATTGCATATAAGTAAACATGGAATTGAGGATGATAACCATGCCAGTACCTACCAATTTTGTCTCGCCAGCACGGATGTCCGCCAAAGAAAGGGCCTTCTCGCAAATTCAGAGATGGATAATCGATGGAACGCTGCAACCCGGGGAAAAACTGATCGACGCCGAATTGGCGGAATCGCTTGGCGTAAGCCGCACACCGATTCGGGAAGCTTTTCAGCTGCTCGAAGTACAAGGGCTTGTTACCACGCATCCTGGAAAAGAAACCAAAGTAACAGAAATTGAGAAGGACGACATCTTCAAGATGTATTCAACGATGGCAGCCCTTCAGGCTTTAGCAGCCGAAATCACCGCCAAGTCTATTGTTCCGGAGCAAATCGAACAGCTCCGAGCGATTAATCTGGATTTTGCAAATTCCATTAAGAGCGGTCAAGCTTATCAAGCCATGGAGGCAGATGAGCAGTTCCATAACCTCATTGTAGAGCTGTCGGACAATCCTTACATCGCTTCATTCAGCGCTTCGCTTCAAATTCATATCCGGCGTTTTAAATATGTGTTCTTAAAGCAGCCGATGGCTGCGACACAGGCTTCAGTCGATGAGCATGCATCAATCATTTCAGCTTTTGAGAAGAATGATAGTGATAACGCTCAGGCTATGATGAAGCAGAATTTCATCCGTCCGATGCAGGAGCTGCACGGATTACTCTAAAGAGACTGGAGAGATGTACAATGTCGAACGGAAAAGATCTCCGTATTCGCAGCAAAGTAATAAGTGAAGGTGTGAATCGGGTACCGAACAGAGCGATGCTGCGCGCTGTTGGTTTTACAGATGAAGATTTCAAAAAGCCGATGATTGGCGTAGCCAGCACTTGGAGTGAGGTAACCCCGTGCAATATGCACATCAATGATTTGGCTGTTCAAGCCAAGCAAGGCGTCCGTGACCACAGTGGCGCTCCATTAATTTTTAATACGATTACCGTCTCAGACGGCATCTCGATGGGGCATGACGGAATGCTGTTCTCGCTGCCAAGCAGGGAAGCCATTGCGGATTCTATTGAGATTGTTGCAGGGGCCGAGCGCTTTGACGGTCTTGTGGCGATAGGCGGATGTGACAAAAACACGCCTGCCTGTCTGATGGCTATCGGGAGGCTGAATATTCCTTCCGTTTATGTGTACGGAGGCACGATACAGCCTGGGAAACTTGACGGTAAAAACGTCGATATCGTTTCGGCTTTCGAAGCAGTCGGTCAATATCATGAAGGTAAAATTACGGATGAACAGCTCTATAAGGTAGAATGCAGCGCTTGCCCGGGCCCAGGCTCCTGCGGCGGCATGTATACCGCAAATACAATGGCTGCTGCGGCGGAAGCAATGGGGATGAGCCTGCCCGGCTCCTCATCAACCCCAGCCATTTCACCTGATAAAGGAGCCGAATGTGCTGCAGCAGGCAAGCAAGTTATATCGTTGCTCGAACAGGAGATCTATCCCAAAGACATTATGACGAAAAAAGCGTTCGAAAATGCGATTACGGTTGTTATGGCTTTGGGTGGTTCAACAAACGCATTCCTGCATTTGCTCGCCATTGCCCATTCGGTAGAGGTCGATTTAACATTGGACGATTTTGAGCGGATCCGTCTGCGTGTTCCTCATTTGGCGGATCTGAAGCCAAGCGGCCGGCATGTCATGCAGGATTTGAACGAAATTGGCGGTGTTCCGGGTGTAATGAAGCTATTACTCGCTGAGGGGCTTCTTCATGGTGATTGTCTGACGGTCACAGGGAAAACCTTGGCGGAGAATCTAGCCGAAGCAGCTCCGCTGCAGGACGATCAAGAGATTATTCGTCCATTGAATCAGCCGCTAAAGCCGAATGGACCCTTGGTTGTACTGAGAGGTAACCTTGCACCTGAAGGCGCCGTTGCCAAAATGTCAGGTATGAAGAAGCAGCGCTTTGTCGGACCGGCCAAGGTATATGACAGCGAAGAGGACGCAACCGAAGCCATTTTGAGAAATGAAATCCATAAAGGCGATGTACTGGTTATTCGCTACTGTGGCCCAAAGGGCGGACCGGGTATGCCGGAGATGCTATCTGTTACTGCGCTGATTGTAGGTAAGGGGCTTGGCGGGGAAGTCGCCCTTATTACGGATGGCAGGTTCTCTGGAGGCTCGCATGGATTCGTAGTCGGCCATGTATCACCCGAGGCACAGGTAGGCGGTCCAATCGCGCTGCTAAGGAGCGGGGACATAATAACCATCGACAGTGAAACCCAGCAGATTATGTTTAACGCATCCGAAGAGGAGCTGGCTGCTCGGGCACGTGCATGGGTGAAACCACCGCTCAAAGCTTCTTCGGGTGTGCTAGTCAAATATGCAAGACTCGTATCCTCTGCATCTAAAGGTGCAGTGACCGATCTCTCAGAATAAAAATAATAACCTAAGACACGGCTGCCGCGATGGATTCGGCAGCCGTCTTGTGCTAACGGGCAGAACAATATCAATTTAATGAAAATTTTAGATTTAGCCTCATTTCTTTTTAAATAGTTATCCTTAACATAGGGTGAATAAGTGGTCTCGGTTATCATTCACTGGAGATTGAGCTTAAGGAAAGTAGAGGATGAGGAATGAAGCAGAAGAGATTATTATTTGATATTGTGATCCAAGCACTGCTCGGCTTGTATGTGTTCGGATTATTCAAAGTGATATTATTTAAGTTCGGCACGATGGATGTGCCATTTCTATATCGCCAGCTGAGACGAAATTTGGCTAACCCTCATTATATTGCCTCGCGGCTGAATGAAGGGAATCTGATTCCGTTTCATGAAATATCCAAATCATTTCACGTATTTTCGAGCCATCTGCTCTATAACCTGTTAGGAAATATCGTGATTTTCATCCCTTACGGTATTTTACTTGGCCTATTATCTATAAACAAAAGAAAGCTATCGTTTGTAGATGCGCTCCTGTGTTCTTTTGGTTTAAGTCTATGCTTGGAATGCGCGCAAACCGTATTTTCCATTGGAATTTTTGATGTTGATGATCTTATTCTAAATTCCTGCGGGGGCTTGATCGGTTGGATTGCGTTCCGATTATGTGCTAAGTTTAAGGTAGCTGTACCAAATTCATTCACCAAGCCAAGCGAATCTTAGCCGGAATCACTAGGAATAAACGATTTAATATATGTAATACTACGTATTACGGAGGTAGAGTGTATGAAGTCTATTACGATTCTAATAGCTGATGATGAGGCGGAGATTGCCGACCTAATTGAGCTGCATTTGAAGAAAGAAGGCTACCAGTGTATCAAAGCGGCTGACGGTCAGGAAGCAATCTCGGTTGTTAATACACACTCTATTGATTTGGCGATTTTAGATATTATGATGCCTAGAATGGACGGTTATGAAGTAACAAGGCAAATTCGAGAGAAACATCCGTTTCCTATCATTTTTTTAAGCGCTAAAGCTACCGATCTCGATAAGATTGCAGGGCTGGTGAGAGGAGCGGATGATTATGTGACCAAACCGTTCAATCCGATGGAGCTGGTTGCACGAGTCAACGCCCAGCTGAGACGGTCCATGCAGTTCAATCAATCGATGCAAGTGATGAGTAAGCCTGCTTTGGAGGCTGGAGGGCTGATTATCAATCCTGAAGAGCGAACCGTGTTCTTATACGGCAAGCCTGTTGAATTAACTCCGAAAGAGTTCGACATTTTATTTTTGCTTGCCAGCTATCCCAAGAAGGTGTACAGCACGGAAAATATCTTTGAGCATGTGTGGGGAGAGGCATACTATGAAGGCAGCAATACGGTAATGGTACATATCCGAACCTTGCGGAAAAAGCTTGGAGAAGACATGCATAAGAACAAACTGATTAAAACCGTCTGGGGGGTGGGGTATTCGTTCAATGGATAACGTAATCCGAAGCTTTCGGTTTAAAATGATTTTACTATTCGGCTTGAGTATGTCTTTATCCGCTGTATTTACCTATATCCTCTTTAAAATCCTGCAGCTCTATTATCATACGACGAAGTTTGAGGATCCATCTACCAAACTGCGTTTTTTCATTCGAGAAATCGGGGATGTGAATTTCTTTTTGATCATATTTTTCCCGGTCTCCTTTTATCTGTTCTTTCTGTTCACCAAGCGTTATGCGGCTTATTTTCATGTCATATCCAACGGGATTAACCAGCTTGCGAACGGTGATTTTAACAGTCGTATAAGTCTACATTCCAATGATGAATTTGGGGATATAGCGAGAGACATTAATCTGGCAAGCCAAAAATTGCAGCAGGCTATACAAAGAGGAGATTTTGCGGAAAACAGCAAGGAGCAGCTGGTTTTGAATTTGGCTCATGATTTGCGAACGCCGCTGACATCTGTTATAGGCTATTTGGATTTCATGCTTCAAGACGATCAGCTGACTATTGACCAAAGGAAGCATTATACAAGCATAGCTTTCACCAAAGCCCAGCGTCTGGAGAAGCTGATTGACGAACTGTTCGAAATCACCCGTATGAACTACGGAAAACTTACCATGGAAACAACGACGATCGATCTTAACGAGCTTCTCATCCAATTAACCGAAGAATTATTCCCTGTGCTGGAGAAAAATAATTTAACGGCCAGATTGAATATGACCCCTCATATGATAGTCTGGGGTGACGGTGAACTGCTGGCACGCGTATTTGAAAATCTTCTGACGAATGCCATTCGTTATGGAGTAGACGGCCAGTTCATAGATATTCAATGCCATCCTGATGCAAAAGATGTAGTGATTCAAGTAGTCAATTATGGAGACAGTATTCCCCAGAAGGAGCTGCCGCATATCTTCGACATGTTTTTTACCGGGGATAAGGCGCGAACTCATAAAGACGGGGGATCCGGTCTTGGCTTGTTCATAGTAAAGAATATAGTAGAGCAGCATCACGGCACCATTACGGCTCAAAGCAATCTCGTTCGTACGGTATTTGAAGTTCGTCTGCCACAAAAAAACATACCTGTAGAGCCCGCGTAACATAGGGGTTACTTGACATCGTCAGCTGGTAGGGACGATGTTTTTTTATTTTCAAGGACACAACTCTGATCCTGTGGTTTTAGAAAAATTTTAATTTTTGCGCTGCTTTTTCTTTAACAGTTTTCCTTAGTCTAAATGTAAGAAGAGGAGGACTGAAAATGAAGAAGTGGCTATTTTTATTTGCCGTACTTTTGGTGGCAGGGGGTATCGTCTTCGAACAGAATGAACAGCTCATGCAGGGCTACCCAGCTCGTGAAAAGGATCAAGAAGCGGTATCACAACTAAAACAACAAACGATAACGATCACAAAGGATCAGGTTTACCAAGGTGATCTGTTGTTGGTGAATAAGGAGTATCCCGTTCATAAAGAGGGAATCAAATCCGATGTGATCAAGCTGTCTCAGCATAAGCAGCTGATAAGGGGATATGGTTTGTTGGACAACCGTATTCAATTATCGGAGAGTGTGGCGCAACGATTTATAGAGATGGTGGGTGCTGCACAAAAAGATAAAGTCAGCCATTTCTCTATTACTAGCGGTTATCGCGGCCTGGAAGAGCAGAGTCAGCTTTATCAAGAAATGGGTTCGGATTACGCTCTTCCTGCTGGTTACAGCGAACATAATTTAGGGTTATCCCTTGATATCGGTTCTACGCAAATGGAGATGAATCAAGCGCCTGAAGGAAAGTGGCTGAATAAAAATGCGTGGAAATACGGTTTTATCTTACGCTACCCGAAGGATAAAGCAGCGATTACGGGGATCCAATATGAACCGTGGCATTACCGCTATATCGGACTGCCTCATAGTGCCATTATGCAAGAGAAACGATTTGTCTTGGAGCAATATTTGGATTACTTGAAGAAGGAGAAGAGCATTGCGTTTACCGTTGACGGTACAAAATATCAGGTCGCCTATTACCCGGTATCCCAAAATACCGCCATTAAAGTGCCGGCCAACCGCCAATATGAGATTTCCGGCAACAATATGGATGGAATCATTGTAACAGTACGCCTTTGAACTTTGGCTTTTGGAAAGGATGTTGTAGGCAACCATGAAGAACTGGCTCCGCAAGGATGCTTCGGTGGCATGGATGTTCCTCGCGCCGAGCGTTATCGGCTTTGCGCTGTTTTACCTGATACCGTTCGCTATGGGAATGTACTATTCTTTCATGGACAGTACGGTGGACGGCCATTTTGTGGGACTGGATAATTACCGAGAGCTGCTGGCGAGCGACTCCTTTCGGAAGGCGGCATCCAACACATTTTATTTTAGCGCTGTTAGTGTCCCGCTTATGCTTGTGCTGTCGCTAAGCTTGGCGATGCTGCTGAACCAGAATGTATACCTTCGAAATTGGCTGCGCACTGCGTATGTGCTGCCGCTTGTCGTTCCTGTAGCTTCGACCCTGCTGGTCTGGCAAATTTTGCTTGATTGGAATGGTTCCTTGAACGCCTGGATGAGCGGCAGCGGTATCGAACGAGTGGATTGGATGAAGACCGATCATGCTCGAATCGTGATCATTGCCGTCTATCTATGGAAGAACATCGGCTATAACGTGATTTTATTCTTGGCGGGACTGCAGCAAATCCCGAAAGATTATTACGACACCGCTCAAGTGGAAGGGGCAGGTCGTTTACGGCAGTTCGGCAGTATTACGATTGTCTGCTTAACATCCACCATATTCTTCGTAGTCATTATGTCGATCATTAATTCGTTCAAAGTATTTAGGGAAACGTATTTGATTGCCGGCGATTATCCGCATGACAGTATCTACATGCTGCAGCACTATATGAACAACATGTTCACATCGCTCGATATTCAGAAGTTGACTGCGGCGGCGATCTTGATGGCGGGCTGCATCCTTCTGATCGTCACTGGATTGTTTGCGGTTGAACGCCGGTATCGTCAGTTTATGGAATAGGGGGAAGGTTGGAGGTGCTTGATGCCAAAATATTGAAAAAAGGCGTGTTGACGCTCTTCTTGGGCGCAATAGCCATAGTGTTCTTATTCCCAATTGTGATTACATTCACAAACTCGCTCATGACAGAGCAAGAAATTAGCATCAATTACGGCTCCATAGGGCAGATGAACCAAGCCGCTCGTTTCGTGAATTTGAAATTGCTGCCGGATCAAGTGACCTTGGAGCAGTATCGTAAGGTGTTGGTGGACAGTCCGAGATATCTCGCGATGTTCTGGAATTCGGTATTTATGGTAGTTCCGATCATCGCAGGACACACCCTGGTAGCATCTCTTGCAGCATACGCATTTTCCAAGCTGAAATTTCGCGGGCGGGAATCCTTGTTTCTCGTGTATGTTTTGACGATGCTCATGCCATTCCAAGTGACGTTAGTGCCGAATTACATTATGGCGGATAGGCTTGGGCTCCTAAATAGTCCGATCGCGATCCTACTACCAGGCATTTTCGCTGCTTTCGGCGTGTTCATGCTAAGACAATTCATGCTGGAAATTCCCTATGACTACATTGAAGCGGGAAAAATGGATGGAGCCGGGCATTTGCGGATCTTCTTCGAGATCATGCTCCCGATGGTTAAACCGGGTCTCGCTGCACTTGTTCTCCTCTTATTCGTTGATTACTGGAACATGGTGGAACAGCCGATAGTTTTTCTGGATGATCCGTTCAAGCAGCCGTTATCGGTTTATTTGTCCAGGATCAATGCTGAGCCGGGGGTTGCTTTTGCTGCGTCCGTCATTTATATGGCTCCGATGGTGCTGCTGTTTCTACATGCGGAAGCCTACTTCATAGAAGGTATTCAATTGTCTGGCATCAAAGGGTAGTGTCGCGATGCCGTCGCCTACCATGCAAGTGTAAGGGGAGATGGAGTTGGAAAAGAAGCCGGTTGAACATAGGCGAAAAAAAAGCATTCAAGTCGTGTTCATTGTATTTATGGGATTATTAGTGTTTTTTACGATATTCAGCAATACGCTGCAGTCGTTAGCCTTGCCGAAAGTGATAACGGAAAAGCCGGCCAAGGGAAGTCTTGTATTCACAATCGAAGGCAGCGGGAACCTGCAACCGCTCAATGAAGCTAACCTATCGAATGCTGCCGGATGGAAGGCCCGACAAATTCTCGTTAAAGCAGGTGATCTAGTGACGAAGGGGCAACAACTAATCATCTATGACAGCAAAACGGCCGAACGTGAACTGGAAGATGAAATGACCAGCCTAGACAAGCAAAAAATCGCTCTTGAAAGTATTCAAGACCAGCTTATCCAGTCAACCATGGATGGGGACGAGCTCAAGATTCGGAATGCAAGACGCGATCTCGAAACGAGAAAGCTTGATCTAGCGTTGCAGGAACGTAAAATTAACGATCTGAAAGACCGTCTATCGATCCAGAAGGAACTGACGGCTCCCTTCGATGGGGTGATTACGAAAGTAAATTCCGCACAAGGTCTGGCCTCAGCAGGTGAGCCTGATATTGTTATGACGAATAGCAGCCTTGGTTATCGATTCGAGCTTGTTGCCGATTCAAGCCGTTTGTCCAGCATTGCGATTTCGGCCGGTGAGAAAGTAGAGGTCGAAGTACACGCTGCGCAAGAACAACAATCCCGTATAATCGACGGCACATTAGACGAAGTGGCGAATGCAGAACCGCGAACCGCGAGCTCTTCTAATGAAGGGATAGGAAAGTCGGTAGCCATTCCACAAAAGATTCTTCGCGTAAAGGTCGTTGATCCCGGACTGAAAGGGGGTGAACAGGTACAGATCAAGCTCGAGAAACGATCGCGCAAAGAGGGATTGACCCTTTCCAATGAAGCTCTTCATCAGGATCGTGAGGGCATGTTTGTTTATAAGATTGACGAGCAGAGAGGAGCCATAGGCAACGTCTTTATTGTCCGCAAGGTCCGAATTCACTCCTATGAAATGAATGGCTATGAAACGATGATTCAATCCGATAGCATCTATGAGGATGACATGATTGTTCTGGAAAGCAGTGAGCCTTTGCA
Organism: Paenibacillus sp. H1-7; assembly: GCF_022354825.1. GTDB lineage: Bacteria > Bacillota > Bacilli > Paenibacillales > NBRC-103111 > Paenibacillus_S. The sequence continues at coordinate 5,019,361 of NZ_CP031168.1, read as the reverse complement.
AGACGGAAACCAGGTTCGCCTGCAATAGTTTGATATATGTATATGAGAAATGGATAGGAGGATTTATTCAATGAGAAAGTTTCAATGGATACTATGTATTGGTATGTTAATAACGATAACGACTGCGTGCCGTTCTGGCGGCAGTGAGGAAGTGGAGCGCAAGGGGGGCAATGCATCAGGAGAGGGGAAGACCGTCGTTACTTTGTCATTGCAAAGATCGAGCGCATTTTTCCAGGCTGTAGAGAGAAAATTTGAAGAAAAAAATTCGGGCATCGACCTGCAAATCCAATCCACGGAAGATTATGAAAAATACCAGAAGACGACGAATACGGCGCTCTTGGCAGGCAGAGGCCCGGATATCTTCGAAATAAGCAGCTTGCCAATCGACGATTATATGAGCAAAAAGCTTCTCCTGAACCTGGATGAGCTCATGAAGCAAGATGCAACACTGAATAAGAGCGAGTTGCAGATGAATATTATAGATGCGTTGAAGATGAATGGCGGTTTGTATAGCATTCCATCCGGATTCAACTTGCGGGCGTTCGTAGGAGATGGGGATCTTCTGCAGAAGACAAACGTTGACGATAAGAATTGGACCTGGAAGCAGTTTGCGGAGATATCGAAGAAAATGGGGGAAAGCGGCAAGGAACGCCGTTATGCCTTAGCTAATGACCCGCCGGAAATACTCCTTCAAGAGATGATCGTGGATAAGTACGCGGATTTTGTTGATCAAACGGCGAAGAAGGCAAAGTTCGACTCTCCTTTATTTTTGGAAGCGATGCAGCAAATTAAAAGCATGTATGATAATAAAGTCATGACCACGGAACCGGCTGACGTAGGCAAGCAAATGTTCTACTCTACCGTTTTGCAATCACCGGCAGATGTTATCAACGGCTTACATCAGTTCTACTCCAACCCGAAGCTGCTGCAAAAGCCTGAACAAAAAAGCGGGACCCGGATTGTCACCACATCCCAGCTCGCTATTCAAGCCAAATCTCCGGTTAAAGAGGAGGCATGGAAGGTGATTGCCTTCTTGTTATCCGAAGAGATCCAGTCCATGCAAGAGAGAGAAGGGTTTTCCATGCTTAAGTCTGTGAACGAGAAGCAACTAAACGATATTCAAGAACAAGTGAAAAAAGGTACATACAAGCTGCCAGACGGAAAAATACCAAAGGTATCGGACGAAGAATTCACTAAATTCAAACAGCTTCTTAGCACTGCGGATAACTATTCGATGGTGAAGGGGAGTATAATTTCCATCATAGGAGACGAAGCCAGATCGTTCTTTAGCGGTCAAAAGCCTGCGGAGGAAGTAGCCAAGCTGATCCAGAGCAGGGTGACCACCTTATTAAATGAGTAGGGAATATGGCGGTCCAAGCGATACAGCCCTTATGGATCCTTCACAATAGGTAATGCTTCCTTTCAGGATAAATTGATATTCTTCGCGAAGCCTGTTACTTTTTATACCCGTATAATCGAAACCTGTTTGGAGCCGCCCTTCGTTGGTAACATAAATTCGTAGATATCCTATGGGGAGGTATTCAAAATGAAATCGATTGTTATTGAAAGAGCAGGCGGAGCCGAGGTGCTGCAATTAAAGGAACTGCCGGATCTTACGCCAAGATACGGGGAGATGATCATCGATGTGGCGTATGCTGGCATTGGGCTCGTAGATATTCTGATCCGCAAGGGCGAGTTTACAGAGTTGTTTCCGTTCCCGGTGATCCCGGGCCTAGAGGTGTCCGGATATGTCCGCTCTATAGGAGAGGGCGTTCAGGGATTTACGATCGGCCAGCCGGTTGCATCTATGAAGCTCCTTGAGCTTGGAGGTTACGCGACTCAGGCTAGAGTAACGCCGCAGCTTACGGTACCGCTGGATACACTAGGAGGCGAATGGAAGATGGCCGAGGCGGCTGCCTCCATCGTTAACCTCACTACCGCCTATATGGCTGTCAAGCATGTGAGCCGGATGAAGGAAGGAGACACCGTCCTGGTTCATGCCGCTGCAGGAGGATTGGGCAGCTTTCTAGGGCAAGTCGCCAAGCGGTTCGGTGCCGGTATGGTATTGGGAACAGTGGGCACATCGGACAAGATCAAGCTCGCTTCCTCGCTTGGGTATGATGAGCTGCTGCTGCGCTCGGATTTTGCAATTGGAACCAAACGATTGGCGGGAGCACAGGGAGTCGACGCTATTTTTGACCCGGTTGGCGGAGAGACGAGGGACCACAGTCTGGAGCTCCTGAAGCCGCTAGGTCAAATGATCGCTTTGGGCAATGCCAGCGGCGGCAAGCTGATGCATGACACGAATGAGATTTGGCTGGAAAATAGGAATATCGTCGGTTTTAACCTGGGTGCATATGCCGTATATGATCCGGAGGCGGTGGGAAAGGCAGCGAGGGAAGCGCTGCAGCTGCTCGCGAACGGGGATGTACGCTCGGAGATGTACGGTATCTATCCGATGGAGCAGGCAGCCGAGGCGCATCGGCTGCTCGAAAGCCGGCAAACGTCGGGCAAGCTGGTGCTGCAGATGGGATAACGGATAGCAGCATATTAAGCAATTACAATCGTTAGATCATCAAAGCGATATTATGCCACAAGCTACAGCCTCTTGCTCGCCTAATAGTGGAGCGGAGGCTTTTATTGAGACAGCAAGGATGGTATCATTTGAGCATTGTAATCTTACATCACGGAGGTGCTGCTTAAATGACGCAAACCCGGAGTCTGCTCGGGGAGTTCTTAAAATCGCGCAGAGAAAGGCTTCAACCGGCGGATGTCGGCATCACCGGGGGATACGGCAGAAGGAGAACCCCCGGACTTCGCAGGGAAGAAGTCGCGGAAATGGCGAATGTCAGCACCACATGGTACACGTGGCTGGAGCAGGGAAGAGACGTGGCTGCTTCCAGGGAAGTAATGGAGAGTATCGCCAGAGCGCTGCTCCTGTCTCATGACGAGAGGCTGCATGTCATGCGGCTGTCGGGGTTTGGCGATCTTCCGGATTGGTCCGAACAACAGCTTGCTTCGCCGATCGAACCGGGACTGCAGAAGATCATCGACCAGCTGCCGTATCCCTCCATCATTGTCAATCGCCGGACCGAAATTATCGCGTGGAACCGCCAGGCGCCTCGTTTCTTATATGACTTCCTGGAAGACCCTGTGATGGGCCGCAACATGGTCTGGTCCCTCTTCATGAATCCGTATTTACGGAACCGAGTTCTGAACTGGGAAGATTTTGCCGGATATAGCGCCGCTATCCTCCGCTCGTATCATGGGCAGTCGAAGGGGGACCCGTGGTACGAGACGTTCGTCCAAAGACTTTCCAAGGAAAGTGCAGAATTCGCCGCCCGGTGGGATCGTCACAATGTCAAAGAGAAGCAGACGCAGCCTTTTCTGCTGAACCACCCGGACTTTGGTGAGTTGTCGTTCGAAATCAACACCTTTGGCCATATTAACGGCAACGAAGACCTGCATTGCTGTGTCTATTCGCCAATCGCAGGCACCGGTACCGAGGAGAAGCTGGTGAAAGGTCAGGCAACATTAACAGTAGAGCAATGAATTATGCACCAAATATAGAAGTCGCATGGGATGCGGCTTTTTCTTTTTTTTATCCCCGGTTGTCAAGGTAGTTGGACCTAGTATCTTGGTTATTCGTGGAAAAAAAAGAGCAGGACATCGTCTGATTTTGTCGAATTAATTACTCACATACAAATGAGAGCTTTGGGCAATGGGGGAGCATTGATGATTCGCGTCGTACTGGTTGATGATGAGGAGCTCGCGCTGGATATGCTGGAAATTATGCTGTGCGAGCTCGGCAATGTGGACATTGTCGGTAAATATATGAATCCGCTGCAAGCCGTTGAGGAAATCAAACAGCGGCAAGTGGACGCTGTCTTCTTGGATATTGAAATGCCGGGTATGAAAGGCGTGGACGTGGCGCGCGCCATTCAGACGGCCCACCCTGGTTTGCATATTATTTTTACAACGGCTTATGCCGAGTATGCTGTCGAAGCGTTTGAAATTCATTCGCTCGACTATTTGTTGAAACCGATTAAACAGGATAGGCTGCATCATTCGTTTAAGCGGATTGAAGAAGCTGTAGCAGGACGGTCTGGAGGATATGAAGAGAGCGGTAGCCCGAGAATCTGCTGTATGGGCAGCTTCTCGGTTAAGCTCGGGCAGAGCGAAAGTACGCAATTGTCATGGCGGACGAACAAGGAAAAGGAGCTGTGCGCACTGCTTGTCCACCGATCCGGTCAAACCGTAGAGAGTACCGTCATTATGGAGACGCTATGGCCGGAATCGAATGCCGAGAAGGCAAGGACCTATTTGCATACGTGCATATCGCTGCTTAGAAAAAATATACGGGAGAGCGGCTTGCCGTTAACTGTTCGTAAGACGGCCCATGGTTATTCGCTTGATTGCGGCAGCCTCGTTTGCGATGCAACCGAGCTGGAACAGCTGCTCGACAAAACGCTGGAAGATACGGGGCTTGGCGTACCGCGTCTGGAGCGGATCATGGCTCTGTACAAGGGGGATTACCTGGAAGACTGTGACTTTATTTGGGCGTACCACAGGCGCGATAAGCTGGCGGACAAATATGTGCATGCGCTTCGCAGGCTCGCTCATTTTTTCAAAAGCAATGACCAGCGCTCTTATGCGCTCGAGTGTCTGCGCAGGAGTGTAGCGATTTCTCCGGATTCCGAGCAGGATAGCCGGGAGCTGATGAAGCTGCATATGGAGATGGGGGATCGCAATGAGGCGATTAAAGTATACCGGCAGCTGGAGCATGAGGTACGCGAGCGTCTCGGTGTCGAATTGGAGCCGGAGACCGCTGCGTTGTACCAGCAGTTAACTTCTTCCCATTTCCGAATCAGGAGCGGCGCGTGAAACAGAAGATAGCAGCACTTTTAATTACAGTTGCTATGGTCGTGTGCACGTACGGAACGATCCCTTGGATATTGAAGCTTAACGATGACGGAGCGCCGAAGGCGGAGCATGGTGTGCTCGATTTACAACCCTGGCGTTTCGCCGAAGAAGGCGTAATGAAGCTCGACTGCCAGTGGGAGTTTTATCCCAATCAGTTATTGTTCGCGCAAAATTTTGCTGAGGGAAGTGTGCCCGCTCCTCGGATGATTGCCGTGCCGGGATCATGGTCGGACCAAATGAGCACCTTCGGCAGCGCAACGTATCGGCTGCTCATCCAAAACGAGGAAGATAACCGCTTATACGGGTTAAAAACATTGTCGATCCCTATGGCTAACCATATTTATGTGAATGGCCAACTAATCGGGAAGAGCGGAGATCCTGCTAATAACCGGGCATATGATGCGCGGAATAAGCCATTTGCCGGTTTTTTTACTTTGAAGCGGGGAACCAATGAAGTTATTGTTCAAGTTTCGAATTATGATTTTCCGGCAAGCAGCGGGATAAATCATTCTATTTACATCGGGTACGCCGAACAGATCTCGAAGATCCAAAGTAAAGCGATGGCCTATGATTGGATAAGGCTTACGGCCTTCATGATGGTAGGCGTGTACTTCGTCGGCTTATATACTCAACGGAGAAATGATCCGTCCATCTTCATGTTTGGCTTGATTTGTTTGTTTACTGGCGCTTTTACGTCAATGAGGGGCGAGAGAGTGGTGTATGAGCTCGTCCAATCCTTGCCGGGATGGCTGTTCCTGCGCCTCCAATATCTCTCGGTCGTCGGAGTCGGCATGTCGTTTTGCCTTTATATTTATACAGGCTTTCGGAGTTATTGCTCCAGGCGAATCATATGGTTTATGCTGGTTATCGGATGTATTTTAACGATCGGGTATGCGTTGTTTTTCTCCTATTTCCAGCAAGCGGCTATGCAGCCGGTATCGACGTTTTATGCGGTTTTCCCGATTTTTTATGCGTTGTATGTGTTTATACTGGCTGCCCGGCAAAAAGTGGAAGGAAGCTTGTATTTGGCGGTTGCCGCAGTCGCGCTCAACCTTTATGCTTTTGTGCAAAATTTGAATGTTTATTTCTTCGTGCCGCTATTCACGTTTCCGCCGATAGAACCGTTTTTGTTCCTGCTGATGCTGACCTTGCTCATGTCGCTTCGTTTCTCGAATGCGTTCAAGCAGAACGAGCAGCTGTCGATCCAGCTCATTCAGGCCGATAAGCTGAAGGATGAATTTTTGACGAAGACGGCACACGAGTTCAAAACGCCGCTCCATGGCATGATGAACATTGCCCAGTCCGTGCTGGAAGACCACCGGTATCCTTTAACGGCGCAGCAAAAGGAAAGCCTCGGAATTATTACTACGGTTGCAAAACGGTTATCTATGCTTGTATACGATATATTGGACTTTTCAAAATTAAAACAAGGGGAAATGACGGTAAATCCTGTTCCGATTCATGTGCGATCGGCGGTAGAAGTTACTTTGAAAATTTTCGTTTTTATGACCGGAGATAAACAGGTGCAGCTCATCAACAACGTACCGAACGAGCTTCCATTCGTATTGGCCGATCCTAGCCGTTTCCGGCAAATTATCAGCAATTTGCTGGATAATGCAGTGAAGTATACGGAACATGGCACGATTGAAGTGCAAGCAGCCGAGCATAACGGGATGATCGTCATATCCGTCAAAGATACGGGAATCGGTATTGATGCACAGGATTTGCCTGTCATATTCGAGCCGTTCAAATCGCTGAAGATCGATTCCAATCAAAGCTTCGGACTGGGCCTGCCGATAGTAAAGCAGCTGCTGGAGCTGCAGCAGGGCGATATTCGGGTAATGTCCGTCAAAGGAGAAGGATCGGTATTCACATTTAGTCTGCCGTCCGCAGCGGAATACACTGAGATGGAGGATGCAGAATCCCGCATTGGCGACAATGCGCCCAGTGAGTTGCGCAATGCAACCGAGCAAAGCTATTCTTTCATGACACCCTATGTATCCGAGCGAGAAGGGACATTTACGATTTTGCTGGTCGACGACCAATTCTCCAATTTGAAAGTGTTAATTGATCCGTTAGAGCGGCTGGACTACAAAGTCATCGCCGTGAAGGACGGGGAGGAAGCCTTGCAGCAAATCGATGGAGGGCATTCCATTGATCTGGTCATCCTTGATCTGATGCTGCCTGGGTTGTCGGGATTCGATGTGGTGCGGGAGCTTCGCAAAAAGTACAGTCTCTTGGAGCTTCCAGTCCTTATGGTGACGGCCTCGATTCAGCCTGAGGATAAAATTGTCGCGTTCGAGTCGGGGGCCAACGATTATTTGCCGAAGCCATTCGATGCAGCGGAATTAAAAGCGCGCGTCAAAAGCCTGCTTGTCATGAAAGAGTCGGTGGGCAAGATGGTTGATCTGGAGGTCGCGTTTCTTCAATCTCAAATTAAGCCGCATTTCTTGTATAACGTATTAAATACGATTATGGCGCTTAGCTACACGGATGCGACGAAGTCGAGAAAGCTAATAACGGACCTCGCCGATTATATGAGAGGAAGCTTCTCCTTCAGCAACATTCAGAAGGGGGTCCCGTTCAGCAACGAGCTCGCCTTGATTGAATCGTACGTCGAAATCGAAAAGGCAAGATTTAAGGATCGCATCCGCATCGAATACGAGATCAGTGAATCCGTAAGAGATGTTATGCTCCCGCCTTTGCTTATTCAGCCGCTTGTTGAAAATGCGATTCGGCATGGTATCGGAAGCCGACTGGAAGGCGGTGTCGTGCGTGTAAAAGCCTCCGAAGCAGGAGGTCAATATGAAATCGAAGTCGAAGATAACGGTGTTGGGATAGAACAGCATAGGTTGATGCAGCTGTTGACACGAGAGCCGGATGGCGAAACAGTTTCCCGTTCAGGCGTAGGGCTGCTAAACATCCGTAAAAGGCTGAAATTTATGTACGGCACAGAGTTAAGCATCGAGAGTACGGTTGGCTTGGGTACGAAAGTAACGGTCAGTGTACCGACCCTAGAGATGTGATGCTTTGCCTAGAGGAAAGTCTCCTTCTGTATAAACCGCAGAGGGAGACTTTTTTATTCAGGCTGGCGCAGCGTCTTCATCTAATATTTAAAAGGATAGAGTCTTCAGATTGCTTCTGAAAAGGCTCTATCTTTTTTTGTTAATAATGGACGAACGCGTACTTACGTTTGGGGGATCGGGATAATCGGAGTTTAAATTAACTATTAAGTTAATTAAATAACATGTAGTTGACGAGACGGAAAGTTTAGGACATAATAGACATCAGCGAAAGGAATTAATTGTTATTTAATTAATATTTAGGTAAACGAAAGGAGGAGAACCGTTTCGAAATCCGTTATCGCTTGGCGAAGCAAGGTTGTTCCCAAGACAGGCGCTGTTGGATGTCAAACGTCCTCATGGCGCCGTGCTACCGCTATTTATGATAGCGTTTACATTAGACTTGTCTTCAAGACTCCATTAATGAAAGCTTACCGGTCTGCATCATGAATGAAGCGGAAGTTTATCACATTCGTTCTGGAGGGATCCAAGTGAAAAAGGGAATCGTAAGTACTGCCACAGCACTGCTGCTGGTGCCGATGCTATTGAATGGCTGCACAGGGCAGCAGCGCGTGGAAACGCAATCCGCCGGGAAAAGCGCGAATCTGGCGGAGATCAGTACGGAGCCTGTAACGCTTAAGTTCATGGTAGCTTACGGAGGCTTTACTCAGGAAGAATTTCAGTCCTATTTCGTAGAGCATGTACAAAAGAAATATCCTCATATTACCGTACAGATGGTCACGGGCAAACTGGAGGATATGATTACAGCCAACGATGTCCCGGATATTTTAATGGCCGGTTTACCTGGTATCCCAGCCTTGCAGGAGTTAAAAATTAATGAAGATCTTAACCCGTACATCAAAAAGTTCGGTGTAGATCTATCCAAGTATGATCCGGTTACTATTGATGCCGTCAAAAAGTTTAGTGAAAAAGGAGAAATGACAGCGCTTCCTTTTAGGATGAATATTCCTGCTTTATTTTATAACAAAGATGTTTTCGACAAATTTGGAGTCCCTTACCCGCAGGACGGCATGACTTGGGATGAAACGATCGGCTTGGCCAATAAAATGACCCGAAGTGACGGAAGCGCTCAATATCTCGGCCTTTATACTGGAGGAGCCGACCGTATGGCTATGGGGCTTTCGTTGCCTTACGTAAATAAGGAAACAAAGGAAGCCGATTTGCAGACAGATGGCTGGCAGCGCGTATTGAACCAATACAAAGCAGTCCATTCCGCTCCCGGATATATCAATGACGGGAAAGTAGCAAATACATACAGTATGTTTTTTAAAGAAAAAAATGTCGCTATGGCGGGCTACTGGGGTGCGGATGTCATCGGCGAGCTGGATAAATTGTATAAGAGCGGACAAGAAATGAACTGGGATATGGTTACGATCCCTACCTTTGACAAAGGAAAAGGAGTTGCCTGGCAGGCCGAGACCCACAACCTGATTATAACCAATACAAGTAAATATAAGGATCAGGCTTTTCAAGTTTTATCCTACATAGCTAGCGAGGAAGTCCAGAACTCATTCCAGAAGACCGGAAGAATGACGGTTTTGAAAAAAACGGAGCAAATCAAGAAGGATTACGGGGCTGATTTGCCGTTCTTGAAAGGAAAAAATATCAATGCGTTCTTTATCATTCAGCCAGGGATGCATGAACATACCAAATTCGATCAGAAGGGGAGAAGCATTATTAACGGAGCGGCGAACGATATGCTGTTAAAAGGCGTTGACGTTAATACCGCTTTACGGAATGCTCAAGAAAATCTAAACAAATTTATCCGTGAACAGACGATTAAGTGATTCCTTAATGTAAGCAAATTTAAACCCAATGCACTGACTCCTAATTAGAGTTGGTGCTTTTTTTTATTCGGTAAGAGGGTGGGACGTGACGGACGGTGTCCGACAAGTTTTGCGACGCTATTCCCGGCAGTTGGGGGAATGGTGCGAGGCCAACGGACTAGCCTTTACGGGCCACTATTTATGGGAGAGTGCCCTTGGCGTCGCTACCCGGGTTGCCGCCTCGATTATGCCGCATTACCGGCATCAGCATGTTCCGGGCATCGATATGCTGTCGGAGCAGACAGATGAGCAGCTCACGGTGAAGCAGTGTACGAGCAGTGTACGAGCGTCGCGAACCAATACGGCCGCCCTTATGTCATTTCCGAGACATACGGCTGCGCAGGTCCATCTCGCTCGACCAGCCGGCCCGGCTGCAGCTGCATCGGCGCCAAGCTTGTAAGAGCAGCGGTCGAGCGTCAGCACATTCGGCTGAGTGCCGCTGAAGCGGAAGGACGGGCCGAACGCACCGTACAGCTTGTCGCCGTTCGCCGCCGGCACATATGGCCATCCTGATCCTAGTGTCTGAGCCCATTCTGCAGCCGTCACGGGTCGCCTCTCTACCACTAGGGCTTCTGCTGTCTCTGTTTCGGTCACGTCTTCCATGGACAAGATGACGTACAGCTTCGAATCTGCCTGTTTGAAGCTTGTGTAGCACCGCAGCCGCCCATTCACGATCTCAGCCTTTACTGCAATTATCAGCCTAAGGAAGGCGGGTTCTGCTGCAGCTAGGCGAGTGGTCGGCAGTGACCGTTGAAATCCGAGTGAATGGTGAAACTGCCGGTCATGTGCCGTGGAAAGCAGCGGACGGTGTCGATCTGACCTCGAATTTGCAGCCGGGGGCGAATCGGCTCGACATCGAAGTGATGGGAAGCCCGCGCAATATGTTCGTCCCGTTCCACGAGGCGGAGGGGCTACGACGAGCTGGAGCTCCTTCCGTCAAGAGGGCAGCGGATACACGCCGGGCTATGTCCTTCAGCCGTATGGACTATTCAGCCAGGTGAAGCTGATCGGCCGGATCTAGCTCATGGAGTACAAATAGAGATTTAATAATAAGCTTTGCCGCCTCCGATATAACTGAGGTATGATAAATTCCAGTAGCATGATTTACTGGAGGTAACACAACTTGAATACGCAAAACATATCAAACGGCATTTTATCAGCGCTTATGGCTTGCACGGGGGCGGTAATCCTTGTGATCGATGCCGCGAACGCCGCCGGCTTTAGTCGGCCGCAATTGATTTCGTGGATATTCGCGATTTACTTTCTCGGCGGGCTGTTAAATTTGATACTCCCGCTTATTTTCAAAATCCCGATAGCAGGAGCCCACTCGATTACCGCTGCAGCCTTTCTGAGCACTGCGGCCGCCGGCTTTTCGTTATCTGAGCTGGCTGGGAGCTACATATTGGCCGGAATCTTAATCGCTATCGTGGGAGCTACCGGCCTCTTCGTCAAATGGCTGCGCTTTATCCCGAGACCGATGCTTGATGCCATGCTGGCCGGTCTTGTACTGAATTACATTGTCAAAATGGTTCCTGCCATCAAACATGCACCCGTTATAGGATTATTTGCTGTTGCCGGATTTTTGATTATGCCGAAGGTTTCGAAAAAAATCCCTCCAATCATTGGCGTGCTTGGATTCGGCATTATCGGACTGCTTATCAGCTCATCCTTTCCTCCGTTACAGGAGATGGTAGTTGTATGGCCATCAACGATCATCCCTGCGTTTACTGTCAATGCTTTTGTATCCATAACCATACCGGTAGCGATACTGATCCTGAGCAACGATATTGCTGTGGCTTTGGTCGCTCTCCGCAAAAACGGGTATGAACTGCCGGTGAATAAGATTTTGATCATCTCCGGGCTTGCAACTGTCATTGTCGGTTTGTTCGGAGGACACGCCGCCACAGTCGGAGGGATGATGAGTGCCGTATGCAGTCAAGAGGATGCCGGACCCCGGCACCAACGTTATTGGGCAGCAGTCCTATCTGGAGCGCTCGTACTGTTATTTGGGCTGTTTGCATGGGGGACTGTATTAATAATCGAGATACTTCCAATGGAATTTATTACTATTATAGCTGGTTTTACGTTAATAGGTGTGCTGATGAACAGCTTGCAGTCCGCTTTTTCAGAAAGCAACTACCGGTATTCCACGGTATTCGCGTTTGCTATCGCCATTTCGAATGTTACCTTTCTAGGCGTTGCCGCCCCGGTTTGGTCTCTTGTCTTCGGGGTACTAACTGCTAAGATTTTAGGTGAGGGTGAAGAGTCCGATAACGAGACAAGGAAACTTGGTATGAAATAAACAAGAATACAGCAAAGCCCAACAAACGGTGACCTCACAGGTGCCGTTTATTTTTTTCGTAATAAGGTATTTCTTAAATAACTGCCTGCCGGAACCTAGAGCAATAGAGTGTGTCGACATGGAGATGAGTAAAAGCGATTGGAAAAAATGACAAATGGTAAGCGCTTTCCACAAAGACGAATGTATTTCCTGCTAGTAGTATGTAAGTTATCAGACCATGCAGGTCAATCCTTGAACATCACAGGGGTGGAAAAATGCAAGAAAATAGAAGGAGGAATAGAGTATGAAGATCACGAAGGATTGGAAAAAGAGGATGCATCTGGCGGTCACCTCCGCCTTGCTCCTTACGGTTGCAGCAGGCTGTTCAGGAGGGAAAGAAACTCCCGGACAGGCTGTCGACCAGCCGAAGGAGACGACGAAGACTACCACCTATGACACCAATATCACTGCGAATCTCTCGATGTATGTAGATATCAGCCTTCCCGATGAATGGTACAAGAAATTTATCATTGATCCGGTAACCCAAAAGTTTCCTAATGTTAAGCTTGAGCTTATCCGCAAAGGGAAAGGGACGAATCCAAGCGAGCTGGTCGTTGCCGAGACCTTCCCCGATATCCTGTATAACAGCCCGCCCAGATTAAATGAATACAAGGAGCTGGGGCTGCTTTACGATATGAGCGATCTGATTAAAAAGTATAACGTCGATCTGAGCAAGCTGAATCAGCCCGCTATGGATACGATCAAGCAAATCGGAGACAACGGGCAAATCGTAGGACTGCCGTTCTGGGTAAACTGGTCGGCGCTGTACTACAATAAAGATATATTCGATAAGTTCGGAGAACCGTATCCGAAGGACGGCATGACCTGGGAAGAAGTGATCGAGCAGTCGAAACGGCTGACCCGCATGTATAACGGTGTCCAGTACCGTGGACTTGACCACTCGTTAAGCAGCTTTACCGGCCAGCTGTCACTTGGCTTTGTGGATGCCAAGACAGAGAAGCCGGCGCTGCTCCAGGCAGAGGGCTTTAAGCGCTCCTACGAATTGCTGCTGAGCTTGTACAAAATACCGGGCAATCAAGAAAGAAAAGCAGCTAAGGACGCGTTCCTGAAGGACAAAAATCTTGCCATGTGGCCGATGTACGCGGATGTTCCTTCGTGGATTGCCGAGCTGGAGGCGAAGGGGGAGAAATTCAACTGGGATATGGTTCAGATCCCAAGCCTTAAGGAAGCTCCGGGAGTCGCTATGGGCGTCGATTCGCACAATCTGCATGTAACCAGCAGCAGTAAGAATAAAGAAGCCGCATTCCAGGTCATTCTGTATCTCTTGTCAGAGCAGCCTCAGCTGGAATTAGTTAAAAACGGCTTTCTGACCTCTTCCAACAATAGTGATATTAATAAGCATTTCGGAGAAGCCATGCCTGTCTTCCAGGGGAAAAACATGAGTCCCGTATTCAATTCCAAGCCGGCACCAAAGGGCGTGATGCATAAATACGATTCCATTGTGTCGAGCGAATATAACAAAGCGTTTACGAATGTAGAGAAGGGCGATAAAGACGTGAACACTGCCCTCAGAGAAGCAACGGAAGCGGCAGAGAAACGAATCAATGAAGCGAAGAAGTAATCTGCTAACCTTTACATGAATTCCATTATAACCTGGATACCAGTAAGAAGCGGAGAGATGAAATGAGCTGGGAAACTGAGCTGTACGAGAAAGCGAATCGGATCGCCGATTCATTCCGAAGCCATCCGAGAGTCGTCGCGATTGCGCTTTGCGGCAGCGTAGGCAGGGGACAAATATGGGAGCATTCCGATTTGGAGCTGTGTCTTGTCGTTGAGCAGCGCATTGAAGAGCTTCAGCACTTCAATTACATAGACGGGATGGGCGTAGAGATCATTCAGTTAACAAGGGGCAAGCTGGAGGCGTTCGTTAACGAGTGGCAGGGTCCTGACCGTTCGTTGCTGGCATTTCCAATTCAGATTTACCAATGTAAAATCTTGCACGACCCGGAGCAAGTATTAGCACCATTCATGCATCTGTACGATTCCTTTTTATTTGATGATAGTATCGTGTCGATGAAGGAAGAGGAGATGCTGAAGCAAGCCGATCTGCAGCTTGATAAAGCCAGACGGCTTGTAGAAACAGGCTGCGCAAAAACAGCAGCAGCCCATCTGAGAATCGGCCTTAACTTCTTGCTTTTGGGTTATTATTGGCGTAATCGGATATTGCCGCGCAGTCAAAACCGAACGATCTATTTCCTGAAACAAAATTCCGCCATAATCGGGCACGATCTTCTGTACGATCTATTCATCCTGGCGTTTTGCCTGAATCTGCCCGACAGCGTTCTTAAGGAACGATTATTGGATGCACAGCCATCCATATTTCCAATAGCTGAGTCGAGCTGGGGGAGTCAATCGTCGACCTTTCTGAAATATGCGGTGGACGGGAGCCTGGAATGGGGACACGATCAAAGCATCATATACGTATACAAGTATTGTATACATCGCATGCAGGCGAACAGCTATGATGTGGACTCTTTGTACGATCAGCCCTCGTTTGTCGAATCCTACCCGGAGCTGCATCGCTTCCTGGATTTTGATGATCTGACGCCGGACATAGTTTCGCAATGGATTGATCTCTACGCTGCTGCCAGAGGCCGTCTTGATAGCAAGGCTATCAATTGAATTGAATTCAATAGGGAAATTTACAGCAAAAGACCTCCATACGGGATAACCGGATGGAGGCTTTCTCACATAGGATTATGGAATAATTTCAAAAACAGTACCTTGGTTGGAATCAGTTACTTTCATTGATCCATTAACCCCTAAGTAAAGACTGGATTGATTCAGATTTGTCCCTAAGCTAACGTAATAAGCTGATTGATCTCCAAAATCATAGTCTGGTTCGATAAATCCAAAATCATTAAGATTACAATCCGTCCTTACCTTGGTATAAGCTAAAACCCCTCTTACCGGAAGTTGAGAAGCCCGTGCCAGATCGGTAAACACAACGTTTCCTGCTAATTGGGGGATATCCTTTCCCATATAGGGCTGGACTCCTGTAAGTGAAGTGGCTCCAAACTTACCGGGTCGCGGTTCTTTATGATAATAACTAAGTAAAGGCTGAAGACGCTGAACCGAAGTTTTTATCGCTTCATCGTAATAAGCAATTGTTTTCTCATTCAACTCCGAATTCGAAGAGCAGCCTTTTATAATCGAAGTAGGAAAGGCGCCTTCCCATCCTCTCCAGCCAAAGTTAATAAATCCTTCTTGGTCCAGCCCGGTATTCATGATAAAAGCTTGAACAAGCCGAGTAACCGGCATACGTTTATAATGAATGAATGAGAAAATCGTCTCAACGAGATCCTGTCCGACATTTCCTATATATTTAATGTAGTGGTTATAGAACCTTTGAAATGAAATGCCAGGAATATTGCGGACTCCTTTTGCAATGACCGTAAGCGTTTCCTGGATAGGAAGCGGCAGCTCATTAAACCGTGTAACAACGGGAGGATTATCGATAAATGTATTCTTTCCGACATCCATTTCAATAATTTTACCCGCGATTTCCATATCATCTTGGCTTAAATTAAATGGATCATAGCCCGATCCGCCATCTCCGGTTGTTAAAACAAGATTCCCTGTTTCTGGTGAAAAATTTAAGCTATTGACACCATTATGATTTAAAAACGGTCTTCGTATATACAGCAATGTCCGCTTTTTATGAGGTTGACCATTCGATTGTAAAATCCATTCTTCAACGGTATCAATATGATCATAATGATTTTCTCTATTTACCCACTTCATATTTAGAGTATTAGAATCACACGGGTTAGGCTTAAAGGATTCAAATGCACCGGGAAGAGCGCCTGGACCTTGGGTTCCCGCCACTGAATAATGAAGATAAAACAGACCGTTAAAATAAAAATTCGGATGAAATGCCAGCCCTAGCAAGCCCCGTTCATCATATCCACCGCTGGAGGCACCCAGCTTGATTATTTGTGGGCGAATATCTAAGAATGTCCTTATAACGCCGTTCCCTATGTAAAAGATCTCGCCAACCTGGGTTGCAATAAATAATCTTTCCATAGAGTCCCCAGGGAGTATAGCTGTTTTCAAAACAGTGGGCAGGTTTAACCTACTTGCAATAGGTCGTAAACTAACCTTAACATTTATCAATTAACGGTCCGCTCCTTCTCATTTTTCTATAAGAATATGATTAGAGCTGATAGGTTAGTACCAATGTACGGTTTCTTCATTCCAGCAATCCCAGTTGTTCGTACACCTTTACAGTGACGATACCGTTAGGAGCCAGTCCGCGATCCCGTTGGAATTGCTTTATTGCAGCAGTTGTGTCCGAACGGAACTTGCCGTTACATATTCCCTTGAAATAACCGGCACTTTTTAGACGGGACTGAATGAGCTGCACGTCACCTCCGACGTCGTCCTCCGCTAAATCTCTCGGCTCATGATTCGAATCTCCCAACACATGCCCGTTAATTTTGACAATGGTGCCAATAGGTATCAACTCATATAATTCTTTGACATCCCTATTGCGCATTCGGATGCATCCATGACTCAAATGCTGTCCAATAGAGTCAGGCCTATTGGTTCCGTGAATTCCATAATTTCCCCACGGGACGTTTAAACCAAGCCAGCGCGGGCCAAAGGAAGGAGCCCAATCTTTCCCTTTATAGACAATTTGATATTCTCCCACTGGGGTAGGAGTGGACGGATTGCCGACGGCTATGGGATACGTTTTGTATATTTGCCCTTGAACCCGTACGATCATTTGATGGTGCTGCGGGTAAACTTCTATAATGTACATTCCTTGTTCAGCGACAATCGGCAAGGGCGGATCGGCATGAACAGGATAGTCAGCTATGGTCAAAATGACTAAAGCCGCAATGATGGGACGTAGGAGAAGGTTTACTAGGTTTCTCATTTTTATTGTCTCCGTAGAAATATTTCAACTCTGGATATAGCTTAGCTACCCGTTCATAATGACCCCGCCGGTGACATGAATAAACTGCCCGGATACGTAAGAAGAATCGTCCGAAGCCAAATATACATATGCGGGTGCGACTTCATACGGCTGCCCTGCACGCTTCATCGGGGTCGTTGCACCCCAATTGGCCACTTGCTCCGCTGGAAAGGAAGCAGGAATGAGGGGGGTCCAGATCGTACCCGGAACAACTCCGTTAACGCGTATGCCTTTACTGTGGAGCGATTTGGACAAGGAGCGTGTGAAAGCTACGATCGCTCCCTTGGTTGCCGAGTAATCCATTAACTGTTCGTTTCCTTCATAAGCCGTTAGCGATGCGGCGTTAACGATAGAAGCGCCTTGTTTCAAATGTGGTAAAGCAGCCTTCGTTAAGTAAAAGATGGAAAAGAAGTTCGTGCGGAATGTTGTTTCCATTTGTTCGGAGGTGATCGTTTCGAGACCGTTCCGGACATGCTGCTCCGCTGCGTTGTTGACCAAAATATGAAGCTTGCCGAAATGCTCGATCGTTTGCTTTACCACCTGCTGGCAAAACGTTTCGCTACCTATATCTCCAGCGATGGTTATGCAGCGGCGGCCTTTTTGTTCTACAAGCTGTTGGGTCTCGGCCGCATCCGTATGCTCGTTCAAATAAACAACGACCACATCCGCACCTTCTTTGGCGAAGGCTAGAGCAATGGCACGCCCTTGGCCGCTGTCTCCACCGGTAATAATCGCTACTTTGTCCTTAAGCTTGCCGCTGCCCTTGTAATCGGGGTTGTCAAATACGGGTCTCGGACTCATGTCTGATTCAATGCCTGGCTGCCGGTTTTGGTGTTGAGGCGGGTAGGGGGGAGCAGGCTGCATTTGCGGTTCGGTTTGATTAGGTTGTTGGCTTGTTGTTGGCGACATCGGATCGATCTCCTTTGGTTATGATTTGAAATCGGGATGCGGGATATTAGCTGTTCGTACGTCCAACAAAACCGGTTTACTCCCGGATAAAGATTGCTGTAATGCTGTTTCAAGTTGTGCAACAGTTTCAATCTGGCAGGCATTCCAGCCGCAAGCTTCTGCGACTTTAGCGAAATCCGGATTGGTCAGCTCAGTCCCTTCGGGCTGCAGCCCTTTCATAAGCATTTTGTCCCGTTCCATTTGTAAGGTTCCGTTGTTGAAAACAATAACGACAACCGGCAGTCGGTACTTAACCGCTGTTAGCAGATCAGCCATGACCATGCCTATGCCTCCATCACCCGAGATGCAAATAACTTGCTTGTCCGGAGAGCTTAGCTTTGCCGCGATTGCAGCCGGCAATCCCGCTCCCATTGTACGCCAGCGTTCGGACAGCAGCACTCGCTGGCTTATGGCCCGGAAATTTCTCAGAAACCAGAGCGTTGAATCTCCTTCATCCAGGGCAATTACTGCATCCTCGGCAATATGCTGCTCCACGGCTTTAATAATACTTGCGGGATGAAGCGGGGAGGTCGCTTGATTTCTCTCGGTGTCATTTTGTACATACCATGTTTGTTTGCATTCCTTAATTTGACGTATCCAATCCGGATCAGGAACAAAAGGCTCTAGCTCTTCCATCAGGTTGAAAAGAATTTCCGTGATATCTCCGGTCAGTCCTGCTGCCATACGCATGGAAACTCCGAGACTCACCGGGTCACTTGCGATATGAACAACCTGTGCTTGATGGGGGACGAGTCCTTCAGGCCACCAAGTAGTTTCTATCGCCAAAACAACGTCTGCCTGCTTGAACAGACCGGCGACATTCGGGTTTCCGCCTTCTCCGATTCCATGCAGCATGTGGGGGTGCGAATCAGGGACTGTTCCGGATGCACCATAGCTTAATACGATGCCGCATCCCCATTGTTCGGCAACGGTTTGAATGGCTGCCGTGTGAGCTCGGGCTTTGCCGCCAACCAACAGAATAGGCCGCCGGGCAGATTTCATGAGCTTCAAGGAGTGCCGAATCATAGATGGATCAACAGTTGAAACGGCTGCCGGCTGCATCATAATCGGCTTCAGTGTTGTAGTTAGAGCAAACACATCCATCGGGATGGATAAGTGCGATACGGTTTTGGAGGAAACCGATGTTTGCATAGCCTGCACAAGCGATTCATATATCGTGTCCGGATGGACAATAAGCTCGCTATAAGACGATACGGCTTGCACCATTTGTTGCTGATTGATGAACTGCTTGCAGCTTGTGCCGATCTTGTTCAACGGGGCTTGTCCAGTAATTGCGAGTACAGGCGCTTTATCAAGAAAAGCATCACCCAATCCGTTCATCAGATTGGCTAACCCCGGTCCCATCTGTGCGGCGCAAACGCCGAGGCGGCCCGTCAGTTTGGCTTCGGCCGAAGCCATTAAGGCAGCAACGGATTCATGTTTAACGGCAATGAACGAAATTGCCTCTTGCTTTGCAATAGCGTCCATGAGTCCAAAAATGGCATCCCCTACGACTCCATAAATCCGTTGTCCTCCCCAGAGGCGCAGCTGTTCAAGGATAGCATCGGCTACGGTGATGTAGCGAAGCGGCGGTGCAGCCGCAATCGAACTCTTATCTGACATGGTTTTGGACATCCTGGTACCCCTCACATGGATCTGATATCTACCCATAGTATGCTCATCTTGTTATGGGAATAGTTCCTCAATCCGGGGGAATAATGGAATCATCTAACATGCATGTGGAAAAGAGGATGCAGGATGAATTGGTCTATGTGGTCGATTGAACGAGTGCTCATTTTATTCGTCAGCCTGGCATTTCTAATGATGAGTATCCAGGTAACTATGTTTCATTACCGGCAAAATTTTCACCATAAAGCAATGTGGGTGCCCGTCATTTCCTCGCCGATTTTCTTCCTGACGGGAGTGATCCTGACCTTATATAACGTAAGCTGGCTGCACACTTTGTTTATGGCGCTAATGTGGCTTGGTGTCGTATCGGGATGTATCGGCTTTTACTTCCATTTCCGGGGGGGAGGAGTTCGAGTCGGCAGGCGTTCCCAAGGGTCAGGTGCTTCTTAAAGCTGGGCTTCAAGCGATTGAACAAGGGGCTCAGTCACAGTATGACACTTCATTTTTGAATCTGGATATAGATCAGCAAAAACAATACTTGCAGCATATTAGCGAATCCACCGCCAAACCTAATGAGATTTGGAACGAAATCCCGTAAGAGGCCCTATTTAAAAAGCTTTTGAATCTAACGGTCGAATCTTACTGCTCCCATCCAAGAGTGTGGTCCGAGATCGGTTATGCAGGTCCGGCCTATCCGCGAGGATATATACGCACTGAGTTAGGACAATTGGACCCATGGGAGGCGCAGCCAAAACGATGATCAAACGAAAATATGAGGACGAAGAAGTCGATGTCGTCATCGTTGGAGCGGGTGCCGCAGGAGGCGTGCTCGCTAAAGAATTAAGCGAAGCAGGCTTGAGCGTTGTTATTCTGGATGCGGGACTGTTTCGCGATCCGCAACAAGATTTTGCCAGTGACGAGTTGTCGATGAAAAACCTGGGGTGGCAGGACACCCGAATTGTAGATGGCAGCGATCCGCTAACCATGGGGCACAACAATTCCGGCCGGGGTATCGGGGGAGGAACGGTTCATTTTACTGGCGTATTTTTGCGTTTTCACGATACGGATTTCAAAGCGAGAACGATTGACGGCGTGGCCGATGACTGGCCTATCAGCTATCAAGATTTGGAGCCCTATTATGCGAAAATTGAAAAGGACATAGCTGTGTCCGGTCCCAAGCATTTTCCCTGGGGTAATTACAACGGTCCTTACCCGTATCCGGAAAGGGAGCCGCTCAGCCCGAACGCGTACATGTTTATTAACGGATGCGAAAAGCTTGGCATTCGCTCGTCCGTAGCGCCTCTTGCCATTCTCTCGGCACCTTTCGAAGGGCGCCCTCCATGTATCAATCGGGGCTTTTGCAATCAAGGATGTATGCCGGACGCCAAATTCAGCACACTTATCGTTCATATTCCGAAAGCGAAATCCATTATAGTTCACAGCAGCCAGGATGTTTATGCCAAATTTGACGAGGAAATCAGACAGTATAAAGGAACTCCTGTTTTAGCAACCACCCAGGATTTTTACCGTACCGATCCGAACAACAATTTCGTCCGAGGCTATACCCTTCATTCGCATGGTCCAGACCGGTCGAGTTTGCTAACGGAATTTCGAAAGCTCAGGGCAGACCGATATGGGGAGATCGATTAAGGGACGCTGTTCAGTTATGGTGACAACGATCGCAGGCTCATCGATCATGCGGTAGGCAAAATGAGCGCAATCCTTAAAGCGGCAGGCGGTAAAGTCGAATTTGTCATTCCCGATACCGCTCATATGATGGGGGGGCTGCCGGATGGGTGACGATCCGGAATCCTCGGTTGTCAATTCCTATGGACAAACGCACGATATTCCAAACCTATTTCTTTGCGACGCGAGCATCTTTGTTACCTCAGGTGCCGGGAACCTACAAACACGGTCATGTCGCTAGCATTGCGAACAGCGGATTTTATTAAGGAAAAGATGAAAAAGCTGGAATTGGCAAGGTCGGTCTAACCGGCCTTTTTGCATAATTGCTTGTATTGTGTATAGGCAAATTCATCCGCACTCCGTTCAACCTGCAGGAGCCGGTACATGTCGATGCTTTTACCGCATTCTTCAATTCGGTCTGGTATGCATCAAGGCTTTTTATTTTATTCAGCTGCAATTGGGATAATACATCAATAAGATGATAGCATTCATGGAAGAAAATAAAATAAGGAAGCGCATTTTTGCTTATTGCATAATGGGATAATACTTGTTGTTCGTCTGCAGTAATATATCGGTCATACGGAATTTGAATATAGATTTTGGCTTTGGTGCCTCTCCGGTTTAATACAACCGATCCGCCATAAAAAGGCCCCCAGGAAATACAGAGCGTACATTGGAAAGAAGATGGGAACTCACTGGAGATCAATGATAATTGATAGAGCAGTCTTTTCTCCCAAACCCGAAGCCGGAGCTTTTTCCAATTGCGTATGACTAAAAAACGTTCAGTAAGCATTGCACCCCCCCCCCTTGGTTCCACCATACAGCAGAGCACAATTCATATACAATGTGAATTTTAGGAATTTTCGTTAGCACCTGTATGTCTGTCACAGGACAGGGATTCTCTCTGAAAATAGCAAAAAAAAAGAAATTGCAGCCCTCTGTTTGTGCTACTATTTTAGTAATAAGTCGACAGTATTAATATGAACGAAACTTTAGGAAGGGTGGAAGAGGATAATGAGGAACGAGGAAGTTACAGCTTTTATCGAAAAATTGGGAGCACCGTGGCAGGTGGAGCTCTCTAACCGACTTCGAGAGATGGTTCATCAAACGATTCCAGGGGTAGAGGAACGGATTCAATACAAGAAGCCCCATTTCCTGAAAAACGGCCATTATGCAGCGGTTATTTCCCCGTCAAAGGATGCGATCGCTTTCATGATTATGAACACGACGGATGTGGAAGTCCCGAAGGGCTTCGAAGGTCCGCCGGAACGCAGGTGGCTCAAAATCAAAGAAGGGGTTACTCCCGACTATAACCAGCTCTCTGAACTGCTGGCTCAAGCATCTCAAACGCTTTGACACAATTCGGCGGCCCAGGATTGGAGTGCAGTATAAGGAGGACTATAGATTGGGAAAAGCAGTATTAACGATGCAAATGTCGTTGGATAGCATTGTCACCAATACAGATCAATGGATGGAATTCAGCGATGAAATTTTGGAAGAGTATCTTGACTATTACAATAAGATAGATCGGATCGTCGTTGGAGGAAATACGTATGCGGAGTTAGCGGAGTATTGGCAAAATGCCGAGCGATCCTCCGAGTCCGTTCTTGAGCGCACGATCGCAAAGAAAATAAACGACATTCCGAAATCCCTCGTCTCCCGGTCGCCTCAAGAGCTTCTCTGGAGAAATTCAGAGCAAATCTTGATTCAGGATAGCAATTCCTTCGTGCAGGAAATACAGGCATTGAAGAATAAATCAACATCAATCTCCGTCGAGAGCGGCTTGAAGACCTGGCAGCTATTTATCGAGCATGAGCTTTATGACGACCTTTGGGTGTTCGTTCATCCTGTAATCGTTTCTCAAGGCGAAAGATTATTTGAACCTTCCGATAAACAGCACAAACTCCAAGTAATAAGCAGTAAAACATATAGCAATGGCGTGATAGGTTTATACTATCAGAAAAAAGTGTAGGATGATGGACGAAGATCTAATACGGGTATGAAAGCTTAATATATAACAAATTGCGGCTGCCGATATTTGAAGGCAGCCGTGTTAGTTTCTAATGGACTGGATAATAGTGTGAAAAAAGGCTTACAACAATACGCAATCGATTCAATTGGGAAATTTTCCCGTTGTTTCTTGGTACCGAGGGCCTTCCAAGAGAAGTAAGGGGAAATGGGAACAATTACCGATTTCCTATTGTGCGCAAAGAAGCTTTTGATGTATGATAATTATATCTTAATCATTAAGTTAATGGAGGTTACACCTATTCAAGCTAACAACAAGATCGCATACCTGCAGCAAGTGAAACAGTACAATATGGCGGCCATTCTGAAGCAAATATGGCGGATGGAGCAAGTATCGAGGATCGAGCTTGTTGAGCAAACCGGGCTAACGTCGGGCACGATCACCAATCTGACTCATGAATTAATAGAGCTTAAAGTCATTCGCGAAAAGGAGTCCGTCTCCGGGCATGTCGGGCGCAAAAGAATCCTGTTAGGCTTCGACCCCGGATACTACCGAATCGTCGGTCTTGACATCGGTCGAACCTCCTTCGAAATCGTGGTCAGTGATTTGTGCGGAACCATTCTTAAGACAGTGGAGCGTGAAATCCTGCAATCGAGCGGACCTGATATCGTTGAGCGCGAAATAATACCGATCCTTCAGACCATCAAGAACGAAGCGGAGCAATCGGGCTGCCGAATTCTCGGCTTGGGTGTCGGGGTGCCAGGACCGATCGACTACGGCAGGGGAAGATTGTTGAACCCGCCGAATTTTCCCGGCTTTAACGGCTTTGAGCTGCGTCAACTATTGGAGGAAGAGCTGCAATGGTTAGTCGTTATTGAAGATGATGCGCGTACATCGGCTCTGGCTGAAAGCTGGTACGGCATCGGCCGTAACATAGAAGAGCTTGTTTTTATAACCATGGGAATTGGCATTGGCGGAGGCGTTGTGTCCGGCGGCGACATCATACGCGGGACGAACGGGCTCTGCGGTCAGGTCGGGCATATGACCATTGCGCACAATGGCAAACCTTGCGATTGCGGCAACAAGGGCTGCTGGGAAACGGTTGGCTCCATGCCGGGCATATTAAGCCGGTGGGCGGGCGTGGGTACGATGGATGATTTTGTAACCGCCGTGCGCAAGGGAGATCAGGAAGCTGTACATTGTATGGATGAGACGCTTCAGTACTTGGAGACGGCGTTGATCAATATATATAACTTATATGATCCGCAATTGGTTGTGCTTGGTGGCAAATTGCTACCGTATCTGAAGGAATACTTGCCGGCAGTACAGTCCAATTTGCAGACCCGTCTGTACGCGTTTGCCAGAGAGAGGCTGATGCTGAGAACGTCTACCTTCGGTGCATCCCAAAGCGCCTATGGAGCAACCGCTCTGCTGTTCGGAGCTTTGCTGAGCGAACCGCTTAAGCTGCTTTCCGATCTGAGTCCAGCAAGACAGGACGGCAGCAATCAAGAGGTATGAGTAGCGTGAAACATAGAGTTTTGCCAATGGCAGAACTCGATCGCGGTCAATAAACTTAATCATTAAGTTAAAAGTAAACAACGAAAACGGAGGTTGTCCGGCATGAGCATGTCCTACCTCGATTTGACTCACTCAACCGTAGTTTATTCGAGCGAAGCAAAAGGTGCGGAATCCAAAGCAGTCGATGTCTTGATTGAGGAACTGGCCAAGCGGACAGGAATGGTTTTGCCGCGTTCGTACGCCTACCCGGCGGAGGAAGAAGCTGTGATTGTTATAGGGACCGCTGAATCCGTTAAGCAGATAGGAGGGATTTCGTTTCCAGGGCCGATTCCGGCTATGGAACCCGAGGGATATGCTCTCCGAAGCGTGATGAGCAAGCGAAGCGGAACGGTCTTTATCATTGGAGCTGATCCTCGCGGGGTTCTTTACGGAGTAGGAAAGCTGCTTCGTGTCTTGAGATGGGGAGAGAAGAGGATTGGATTGGATAGCGAGCTTACCTTGACGGAGTCTCCCCGCTTCCCCCTTCGCGGGCACCAGCTCGGCTATAGACCCAAGAACAACGCATACGACGCATGGAGCGTGGAGCAGTTCGATCAATACATCCGGGATCTGGCCATATTCGGAGCGAATAGTATCGAACTATTGCCGCCAAGAACGGATGACGCGGCCACCAGTCCGGTGATGAAGGCAGAGCCGATGGAGATGATGATCCGCCTGTCAGAAATCATCCATTCCTATGGACTCGATACATGGATATGGTATCCGAATATCGGCCGGGACTACACCGATCCGATGACGGTCAAAGCGGAATTGGCGGAGCGCGAAGCTGTATTCAGAATGCTTCCGCATCTTCAGCATGTGTTCATTCCTGGTAGTGATCCCGGAACGATGGAGCCGGAGCTTCTCTTTACATGGTGTGAGAAAGTAGCGGAGCTTCTCCAGCGTTATCACCCTGACGCCAAGCTGTGGCTATCTCCCCAAAGCATGAATGACGACCCGGTAAGATGGAAGAACGCCTTTTATGAACAGCTGAAAACAGAACCGGATTGGCTCGGAGGCATCGTGTTCGGCCCTCATGTTGACGAAACGCTTCCTATACTGCGCAGTATCGTTCCATCCCGCTATCCGATACGCCGATATGAAGACATCACTCATAGCTTTCACTGCCAATATCCGGTCGCCGACTGGGATGTTTCGTTCGCCCTGACCTTAGGCAGGGAATGCGCCAATCCGCGGCCGTCCGCACAAAAGCACATCCATAATTTGCTGGCACCTTACGCGGCAGGCAATATTTCTTACTCGGAAGGCATCAACGACGACGTGAACAAATTCGTATGGACCGTTCAGGACTGGAACCCGGAAACACCGGTCATCGAAACATTAAGAGAATATGCGAGATGGTTCATCGGTTGTGATCAGGAGGAAGGAGTCGCCCACGGATTGCTGGCACTGGAGAATAATTGGAGCGGCCCTTTGGCAGCCAACGATGGTGTGGAGACGACTCTGCTCCAGTGGCAGCAGATGGAGAAGGAAGCGTCCTTGCAAGTGCGGAACCATTATCGGTTCCAGATGGGCTTGCTGCGCGCTTATTTCGATGCATATACGAAGCGTCGGCTGTTTTATGAAACCGAGCTAGAGTATCGGGCCAAGGAAGTGCTTCGAGATGCGAAGAGCATGGGTGCACTGGCGGCCATCCGTCTCGCCGAGCAGATTCTTGACCGCGCCGTAACCGAGCCTGTGGCACAAGATTACCGCAGACGCTGTGACGAGCTGGCCGATGCCTTATTTGCATCGATAGGATACCAATTGACGGTATCCCGGCATTTTGCCATTGCCCGGGATCGTGGCGCGTTTATGGATACGATTCAAGCCCCGTTGAACGATGCCTGCTTGCTGCGGGTTCGATTCGCCATGATTCGTGAAGAGGCCGACGAGACGAGGCGGCTCGAGATGATCGGCGAATTGCTGAACCGGGCAAATCCGGGGCCGGGAGGCTTTTACGACAATTTCGGGTCGAGCCGCAGCAGCCGTCGAGTCGATTGGGGACCCGGTTGGGAGAGAGACCCAGGCTCCTTGTCGTCGCCAAGAATCGCGCACGCCGTCTATTTGGCTTCAGGCAGCCTTCCCGAAGCGAAGGAGAAGGCGCTCGGCGGCATCCCGCTCGCCTGGATTCAACACGTGAATGTAATGCTGGACACCCCGCTCCTCCTGTGCTATGAGAATCTCAATCCTTCAACCGATTACAAGATGAAGGTCGCCTTTCTCGGGGAGGTAGGAACCGGAGCTCATAAGACATCTCACGTGAGGATTACGGCTAACGACGATCACTTGGCCGCGGAAAGAGTAGAGGTGCCTGGGGGAACTGTGACTTTGTATGAAGCGTTCATCCCGGGAGAAATAGTTCGTGATGGAGTTCTAAAACTAGCCTTCCTGCGCACGAAAGGGACCAAGCGTTTAAATGTAGCGGAGTTATGGTTAACCCCTATTACATGATTACTATTCTTAATGATTAAGATAATGCACAAGGAGGTATGTCACCCGTGAGCTGGCTTGCCGGAATTGATATTGGCGGAACTAAATGTGCGGTTTGTCTGGGAGAAATAGAAGGCTCGGGAATACGCATTTCCGCAAGACGCAGCTTCCCGACCGATAACGGCAACACAACGCCTTACTCAGTCATCCGCAGACTGATAGCAACACTGGATGAACTGCTGCTGGAGCAAGGCTCCCCGCGTTTGCTCGCTATTGGCATCAGCTGTGGAGGACCGCTCGACAGCAGGCAGGGTCTCATCCTATCGCCGCCTAATTTGCCCGGGTGGAATGGCGTCGATATGGTCCGACCGCTGCGGGAGCATTACGGCATTGCCGTTGGATTGCAGAACGACGCTAATGCATGCGCACTGGCAGAGTGGAAGTGGGGAGCCGGGAGAGGCTCGCATAATATGGTCTTCCTTACCTTTGGGACCGGCATGGGCGCAGGTCTCATTCTGAATGGAGCCCTGTATAGCGGAACCAATGATATGGCCGGAGAGATCGGCCATATGAGGCTGGAAGCAAGCGGGCCGGATGGCTATGGCAAAGCCGGCTCGTTCGAGGGATACTGCAGCGGGGGCGGCATCGCCAAGCTGGCACGGTCGATGGCCCTCGAGGAGCTGCGCAAAGGGGAGAGTCCGCTGTTTTGTCCTAAGGCAGGTATGCTAGACGCTATAACCGCTAAGAAAGTGGGCGAAGCTGCGGCGCAGGGAGATCCATTGGCTCTCAAGGTTTGGGGTATTGTCGGGAAGCAGCTCGGCAGAGGGCTTGCCGTCCTAGTGGATCTGCTGAATCCAGAATTGATTGTGATAGGCAGCATATACGGCCGACAGCAGCCATTGCTAGAGCCATTGGTCATGCAAGAGCTGCAGCGGGAAGCTTTGCCATACTCGATGTCCGTATGCCGGATTGTCCCTGCGCAGCTGAGTGAACAAATCGGAGATTACGCGAGTCTCTCGGTTGCCAGCAGATTGCTTCCTTCCTAAAAAAGCTGCTCAAGCAGCCGTGCGAAGCGCTCATAAAGCGAAATATCAGCTAAAGAGCATGAGCTCATCTAATGATTATCGACCTTCGCAAGGCCTGATAAACCGGGAATACCGATCTAGTCGGTTAAAGATTATAGACTGAACAATAAGCTGCGGACTATGATGAGCACGTAACCGGGAAGAGGGGAGGTGAAACTTATCGAAAGCAATGTAAAGGTACTGCAAGCTAGAAGCACTCGTCTATCTTTTCAACGAACGATCGGCAAAGACATTTGGCTGTATTTGATGATGCTGCCCGGATTGTTGTTCTACTTGCTCTTCAAATATTTGCCCATGTGGGATATGCTGATCGCGTTCAAGGACTATCAGCCTGCATTGGGATTCTGGGGCAGCCGTTGGGTCGGTTTCGAGCATTTCGAGCGATTTTTCTCGGATCCGATCTTCTGGCAGCTGTTCCGTAATACCGCTATATTGGCGGTTTATAACATCGTGCTGTTTTTTCCGCTTCCGATCATTGTTGCCCTGCTGTTGAATGAACTGCGGATTCAATGGTTTAAGCGAACGGTGCAAACGCTCATCTATATCCCGCACTTCTTCTCCATCGTGGTTGTCGTGGGGATTACTTATGTTATGTTCACGACGGAGGGCGGGATTATCAATGAAGCAGTCAGCAGTCTCGGTGCGGAAAAGATCAATTTTCTAACGGAGCCGGGCTGGTTTCGGCCGATGGTTACGCTTCAGGTCATATGGAAGGAAACGGGATACGGCACGATCATCTTTTTGGCGGCGCTTGCGGGAGTGGACCCGTCCTTGTACGAAGCCTCCAAAATCGACGGAGCTAACCGGTGGCATCAGCTCTGGTATATTACGATGCCTGCGATTAAAAGCACTATCGTCATTTTGCTCATCCTTCGTCTTGGGAACTTCCTGGACACCGGTTTTGAGCAAATGCTGCTTATGATCAATGCCTTGAACCGCGAAGTGGGCGAGGTGTTCGACACGTACGTCTACATCAACGGGATCACGCAGGGGCAATTCAGCTATTCGACCACGGTAGGCTTGTTTAAATCGGTCGTCGGCCTGATCTTGGTCGTCGCTGCGAACTACATTGCCCGTAAATTAGGGGAAGAAGGCGTATATTAGACATTGTAAAAAGGAGGTGTATCCGATTGCGCAAACGCTCTATCACAGGCACCGTCTTCGATATCGGCAACTATGCTCTTCTCGCGCTGCTCGCCTTGCTAACGCTGTTTCCGTTTCTCCATATTTTGGCCGGCTCGCTGGCTTCGCCGACGGAGGTACTGCAAAGCAAGTTCATTCTGTTTCCCAAGGAGCTTTCCCTTGAAGCGTACCGGTACATTTTTTCCGAAAATACGCTGCTTCGCAGCTTGCTGATTACCATTTACATTACGGTCGCCGGCACTCTGATCAACATGGCGATGACGCTGTCAATGGCCTATCCGTTGTCGCGCAATGTAAAAGGCAAACGGACGATCATGCTGCTCGTCGTATTCACCCTTCTGTTCGGCGGCGGAATCATCCCCACCTTTCTGGTGGTCAAGTCGCTAGGTCTGTTGAATACCTACTGGTCCTTGTGGCTGCCCGGTGCGATACATTCCTTTTATATGATCATCCTGATCAATTTCTTCAAGCAGCTGCCCATTGAATATGAAGAATCCGCCAAAATCGACGGGTGCAACGACCCGACATTGCTATGGAAAATCGTGATTCCTTTGTCACTTCCGGCTATCGCTACCTTTTCCCTGTTCTATGCGGTAAGTCATTGGAACACCTTCTTCAACGCCTTGCTCTATATCAATGATTCGCATAAGTGGCCGATTCAAATCTTGCTGCGGCAAATCGTCATCATGTCGTCGGGAGGCATCGGGGATGCCAGCTACGCCTCGGAATCCGCTTATGTGATCCCGCCGCAAACGGTCAAGATGGCGGTGATCGTAGTCGCCACGCTTCCTATTATTATGGTCTATCCTTTTTTGCAAAAACATTTTGCCCAGGGTGTACTATTAGGGTCGATTAAAGGATAATAAAAATATGCGAGTCGAAAGGAAGAGCCGCCATGAAAAAACAAGCTGCTGCCTTAGCAAGCGCACTGGTTTCGCTGTCCATGGTTGTTGTAGGGTGCAGCGGAGGAGGGCAGGGAAGTCGGGAAGGAGAAACCCCCGCAGCTGCCAAAGCTCCGTCCGCGTCCCAATCGACGGAAGGACCGAAAGCACCTTTAAAGCTGAGCATTATGGCTACTTATTACACACCACAGCCGCCCAATAACCAAAGCGACATATGGAAAAAGCTGCAAGAGATGACGAATACCCAGATTGATATGACTTGGGTACCGCGCTCGGCCTATGACGATAAAGTCAGTGTATCGATCGCTTCCAACGATCTCCCTAAGGTGCTGCTGGCATTGAACTCCTCCTCGCCGCCCCTGGTGAATGCTATTAAATCGGGGCTCTTCTGGGAAATCGGGCCTTATCTGAAAGATTATAAAAACTTGAGCGCTCTAAGCAAGGTCCAATTTGAAAGCACGAAAATACAAGGAAAAACGTACAGTTTATACCGGTCGAGACCTCTTGCGCGTTTCGGCGTCACGTTCCGCAAAGATTGGCTGGATAACCTCAACCTGAAGGAGCCTAAAACTCCCGAGGAAATGTACGAGGTGATGAAAGCGTTTACCAAGAATGATCCCGATAAAAACGGCAAGGACGATACGTATGGCGTACTCGCTTTTAAAGACGGGCAAGGCTATTTAATCCCTCATATCGCCTCATGGTTCGGGGCTCCGAACGATTGGAAGGAAGAGAACGGGCAGTTTACGCCTTCCTTTATGACCAGCGAATACTTCGAGGCTCTGAAATATATTAAGAGATTGTATGACGAGAAGCTGATGAATCAGGATTTCGTTGTGACGGAAGAGCAGCAGATGAACTCGCTGTACAACCAGGGCAAGGCTGGAATCAATCTGGGGCTGTTTGACGACGTTGGCAAAATGCAGCTGGAGCTCAGGAAGATCAATCCCCAGGCTAAAGTGGGCATCCTCGATACGATCACGGGGCCGAAGGGGCAACGCATCTGGTCTCAGCCGGGCTATACGGGCGTGTACCTTTTCCCGAAATCGTCCGTGAAGACGGAAGCGGAGCTCAAGGAGATATTGGCCTACTTCGACAGGCTGCAGGAACCGGATGCCGTCAATTTGCTGACTTGGGGAATCGAAGGCAAGCAATACAAACTGACGAACGGTCAAGCGGAAAAAATCGTCTCCGACGACGCATTCAACAACGATACGCTTGGTTTGGGAGAGCTTCGCATTGATGACGGCTCGAAGGAGCTGGTGTTGACTGGCGAAGATCCGCTGACTACGAAAGGAAAGCAGCTGATCAAGGACAACGTTAAAATAGTCGTTACCAATCCGGCGCTGAGCCTGTATTTCGAATCTCCAACCTGGAGCCAAAAAAGCAACGAGTTGAAGAAAATCGTTTCCGACGGTGCGGTCAAATTCATTATGGGCAAAATCGACGAAGATGGCTGGAAAAAGGTGCAGGAGGACTGGAAGAAAGCCGGAGGCGATAAAGTGCTGACTGAATTCGCTGACATTTTCGCCAAGTCCAAGAGCAAATAACCCATCGGCAGGAGTGTTGGAGTTGAAGAGAGGGATCGCATATCCATCGGAAAGACGCTTCTTCAAGGATGAAAGGACAGGGGCGGAGGGGGTGCAGCTGACTTCCTTCCCCGGCATTCATATCAAGCTGTATTTTCATGTCAATGCTTTCACGCCGGATTCGAACACGCTTGTATTTCAGTCGTTTGCCCATGCTAGCCGGGATTCGAAGGTCGATGTCTTCAAAGTCCATGTCGATGGACATGGATTGACGCAGCTGACGGATGCTGCCGAAGCGGGCAGTCCCGTCGTATCGCCCGACGGCCGATGGCTGTATTATATGTGCCACGGTGAGCTGCGCCGGGTATCCATGACGGACTATCAGGAGGACACGATAGGCTATATCGATGGCATCCTGCCTTCCACTGGGCTCAGCAGCAACACGGCAGGCACAACAATTAATGCGAGCATGAGCGGCAACGGCTCCGTCTATTTTACGGACGCCACTCTGCGTAACGGACGAAGAGCCATCTTGCGGTATTCGACGGATGGTAAAGAAGCCGGCGTTATTTACGAATCCGATGATATAACGCATACGCAGTGCGAGCCATCGGAAGCCAATGTAGTCGCCTTTCAGCACCGTCCTGATGAGCTGCACAGGAACATCTGGCTGGTGAACAGCGACGGGACGAATGCAAGGCCTCTGGATCTTCCATATGGCAATGGTCATTGGATGTGGCTGGGAAATACTCGGAAAATCATAACCAATCTGGAGAAGCGGTATAACGGAATCGCAATGATGGGAGAGAATGACGAGCAGCCTGAGATCCTCGCAACGGGAGAGCATTTCTGGCATGCAGCCAGCAGCCGTGACGGCCAATGGATCGTATCCGACACCAGCTGGCCCGATCACGGCATACAGCTCATTCATGTGGGGACCAGGAAATACAAGCCGTTATGCTATCCCGAGAGCTCCAATTCTCATCCGCAATGGTCGCATCCGCATCCGTCCTTCAGTCCTGACGGCAAGTATGTGGTCTACAATTCCGACCGGACGGGAACAGCCCAAATGTATATCGTCCGCATTCCGGATCAGCTCAGAGAAGAGCTGCAAAGGTAATCTGCATATGAGAATGAAATCCTTTTTCGGCAGGTGAAACTTCAAATGGATAAGCTCAACATTGGCATAGTTGGACTTCGATTCGGCAGTACGGTAATCGAGGAGTTGCTGAACGGGGACGGGGGACGCCGCTTTCGGATTCATGCCGTGTGCGATATCGATTCTGCCAAAGCAGAGGCATGCGCCAGCAAGTATGGAGCGAAGCCTTATGGCTCGCTGGAGAGCCTCCTTGCCGATCCGGAGGTTCAAGTGATCGGGTTATTTACGCCGCCGGCGGGAAGAGCGGAGCTGATTGACCGGATCATAAGCTCCGGGAGAGATGTTATGACGACAAAGCCGTTTGAGCTGGATCCGCAAAAAGCGCTGAATATCCTCACAAAGGCGAACCGCTTGAAACGGGTCGTTCATCTGAACTCTCCAGGTCCGGTATGGCACGATTCCCTTCGTCATATTCAAACGTGGAGGGAGAAGTACGGCCTCGGAATCCCCGTAGGCTGCCGCTCGGATATATGGGTCAACTACCATGAGCGGCCCGACGGCGGCTGGTACGACGATCCGGAGCAATGCCCCGCTGCGCCGATATTCCGGCTCGGCATTTACATCATCAACGATATGGTCCGCCTGTTCGGTCCAGCTCAACAGGCTGCCGTAATGAGCTCGCGCTTGATCACGGAGCGGCCGACGGCGGACAACGCACAGCTGAGCCTGCGTTTTAGAAATGGCGCTATTGCCAACATTTTCGGCAGCTTTTGCGTAGATGACAGTCAAAGGTATAAGTCTCCGATGATCTTGAACTTCCAGCACGGCACGATCTATGGTCATGTGCTGCCCAAGCAGGACGGAGAGCCGAGCCGGCTCCTCCTCGTCACCAAGGACCGGGCAACCGGCGAGAGAGTGACGGAGGAAGCGGCAGTGACCGGCGATTCCGGAGCGTATCAATGGGATGTACTGGATCGGGCCGTACGCGATAGACGGCCTAATGAGGACAGCTATATCCGCGATATCGTCGAAGGGATCAGGATCATCCGGGCTATGAACCTATCCGAGAAAACAGGCAGGATCGTGCAGATCGGGGAGGACGAATGAAGCTCGGCATCGGTTTATACGGAAATAACGGCGGTCATCAAATTCATGGAGAGCTGAGCGACCATCCCGATGCCCGGCTCGTCGCAATTGCAGGCATGGACCTTAAGCAGCTTACTCCTGAGCAGCAAGCCGATTCCAGCATCCGTGTGTACGACACTTTAGAAGCAATGCTAGCAGACGAACGAGTGCAGGTCATATCCCTATGCTCGCCAATAAGGGCAAAGCAAGCTGAGGAAGCGATGTTGTGCATGAGGCGAGGAAAGCATGTATACGCTGAAAAGCCTTGCGCCATGCAGGAAAGCGATGTCGACCGTTTAATAGAGACATCCATGGCGACGGGATGCCGATTCCGGGAAATGGCCGGAACCGCGTTCCAGCAGCCGTACATGGCCATACGGCAATTCGTTCGGTCGGGCGGTATCGGCGACGTTGTGCAAATATTCGTCCAAAAGTCGTATCCGTATCATGACGGACGCCCGCAGGATGAGGCGATAGACGGCGGTCTTATAGGCCAGAACGGCATCCACGCCGTTAGATTGATCGAGCATGCCGCCGGAGTGAGGATCAAAGCTATTGCAGCGGTCGAGACGCGTTTGGGAAATCCCTGTGCAGAGGGGAGGCTGCCCATGGCGGCAAGCTTACTGATGGAGCTGGAAAACGGAGGCGTTGCAAGCAGTATCGTCAATTATCTGAACCCTCGAGGCACAGGCTGCTGGGGCAATGATCATCTGCGCATCTTCGGTACCGAAGGAATGATAGAAAGTACGGACGGAGGCGCCCGAACCAGGCTAGTCATCGGAAATGTCGATAAGGGTCCTCTGGAGCTCCAAGAGCCCGCATACAGCTATTTCGATCTTTACATGATGAGCCTTCTCGGCCGGGCAGAGATGCCCTTGACGCTGGAAGAGGAGCTGCATTGCACAAGAATGGTGCTGCGTGCCAAGGCATCTGCACAGGCTGCAAGCAATGGCAGCCAGCTGTAAAACTAATGAACTAATTAGAGGAGTGAGTGTATGGCAAGGGGTCAGTCTTATCCTTCTGAACGGCAGTTTTTCACCGATAGCAAAACAGGGGTTCGCATTACGAAGCTAACCGCGTTTCCGACGGTTAATAGCAAGCTGTATTTTCACATCAACGCATTTACGCCCGATTCCAAGACGCTGGTGTTCCATTCGTACCAGTATGCCAAGCGCGATTCCAGAGTCGACGTATTCAAAGTGAATATTGATGGAATGGGACTGGTGCAGCTGACGGACCGCCCGTACGTAAGGGGGGCTATGGTGTCGTATGACGGAAACTGGCTGTACTATGTGGACGAAGGATATTTTCGCAGGGTCTCCATGCACTCGTACGAGGAAGAAACGATCAGCTATTTAGAGCCGCTAACCTGGTTCGCCGAGTCCGCAAGCATGACCTATGACGATAAGCAATATTACGTGGAAGCCACGTTAAAAAACGGCAGGCGTGGCATTGCAAGGTTTAGTACGGACGGCAAGGAAGCCGAGGTACTGTTCGAGCATCCCGACATCACGCATACCCAGGTGGAGCCGACGGAAGGGAAGGTCATCGCCTTTCAGTGCGGCCCGGATCAGCACAACCGGAACATCTGGCTTATCGACCGTGATGGCAGCAGCCTTCGCCCGCTGGAGCTGCCCTATGGTAACGGGCATTGGATGTGGATAGGCGGAACCAAACGGATCATGTCCAATCTGGAGAAAGAGCTGCAGGGCATCGCCGTGATGTCCGAGGGGGACGCCGCTCCCGAGATGTATGTTCATGGCGAGCATTATTGGCACGCCTCCAGCAGCATGGACGGACAATGGATGGTATCCGATACGAACTGGCCCGATCACGGCATCCATCTGCTGAATGTCGCAACGAAGAAGCATAAAGTCTTATGCTATCCCAACAGCTCGTCGTGTCATCCCCAATGGACCCATCCGCACCCTTCTTTTAGCCCGGATGGCAAAATGGTCGTTTACAACTCGGATGTAACCGGAATTCCGCATATTTATCTGGCGGCTATTCCGGACGAAATGCTGGAGGAGCTTGCGCGTTAATTGGCAGCAGACTTGAAGTCTTAGTGCGGGATCTTGTTCCATGAGCTGGAGGTGAACCATGAAGAACGGCCGTTTTACTTACTTTAAACGATTATTTTTGTTCTGTATTTTGATAGGCTTGATTCCCGTCATGGCATTGGGTTATTTTTCCTACGCAAAATCATCCCAGCTCTTACTGGAAAAGGCGTACCGCAGCGACAGGGAGAGCGTTGAGCAAACGCAGCTTCGATTCGAGCAAAAGCTCAAAATGGTCGATAACGCTCAAGGCCAAATTACCAACTCGCCGTTGGTCCTCGACTCTATGGAGCAAGAGCTCGGCCGCGAAGACTATCAGTCGTACGACAAATTAATGCAATCGCTATACCGGCTCCAGCTTTATGAATACGGATTGTCGGATGTTTATTTGGTGAATTTCAACAAAAATTGGATTCTCAGCAGCGCAGGGAAAGAGTCCTTGAAGGAGAGCGGACTGAACTCTACTTTCGCTGATTATGCCAACAGCGGGAGGCTGTTTTTCTGGACCGTTTTTCGTCCGCCCCATGTAGAGAATGCAGCCGCTCCCTTGTGGAGTATGGCTACCGTCAAAACGGTCCCGATCAATTCATTAAATCCGCTTGGGATTCTCGTTGCGGTTCTGCCCAGTCAGGAATTAAATAAAATGATTCCCTCAGACAGCGAGTCCAGTGAAATGTTCGTGCTAAATGAACAATATCAGATTATCGCGGCTAGTAATCAGGATTGGGTTGGCAAAGATCTGTCGGGCGAGCCGTATATGGAGACGTTAAAGCAAGTAAGTACGGAGGCCGGTCAGTTTCAATCCAACCAAGACAACTACGGCATTACTTACCGCAAGTCGAATTACAATGGATGGATCTACGTTTCCAAAACGAACCTGAGCGAGATTACCAAAGAATCCAAAGCGATCGGCTGGGTCACGCTTTCCATCTGCTTGGCTGTGCTGTTATTGGTTCTTGCCGCTTCCTTTGTCGGAACGCGCAGACTCTACAGCCCCGTTCGCAAGCTGTATGATCTCGTAACCGATTCGTCCGATATGCGAGGCAGCACCGTCGAAAGCGACGAATTTTATTGGATCGAAAAAAACATGCACATGCTCATGGGAAAGGAAAGCCGCATGAGACAGCAGGTTCAGGACTTCTGGGTGCATAAATTGCTGCAGGATGCAGTCCGCTCCCAGGAAATAACGGATCGCATCGCAGGCGGCGAGCTGGCGGACTGGAAGCGGCTCCAGGTTCTGTGCGTCCGCATCGATACTCTGGACGGCACCAATTACACGGACCGGGACCGCGATCTGCTCATCTTTGCCGTCAATAACATGGCAGGTGAGATCATTCCTCACAAGCTCCGGTTGAATCCGGTTGTTATAAGCGACTTCCAAGTGACTCTGCTGGGGAGTCATTTGGAGCAATCGGAAGAATGGAAGCAGGATGTTTACGGATGGGCTAAAGAGCTCCAGAGCGCTGTGGCGGTGTATTTACATCTGAAAATCAGTGTTGGCATCAGCCCTCTGTTTACGGAATGGCTGGATGCGCCCAAAGCGTTCCGGGAGGCGAAAGAAGCGCTGTCCTGCGGGATGCGGCTGGATCAGCAGTCCATTGTGTTCCTTGAGGATATTCAGTTTGAAGCCGTCGACTCTCCCGTTACTTATCCGCAGCAAATCGTTCATGAGCTCTTCGATCATATCAAGCTGATGGAGGAAGACCGGTGCCGTCAGCTGCTGGAGGAGTTTATGGCCTTCATTACCCGTAAAGCGATCAGCCAGCAGGAGTTTCAGCTGCTCTTGATCAGGCTGGTGGCGGATTTGATGCGCTTCGTTCAGGAGCAGGGGGCCCATTTGAACGATATCGTTCCTCAAGACAAAGCCGTAGTGAATGAGATTCTATCTCTCAAATCGAACAAAGAAATTACCGTCTGGTTGCAAACGACGATGCTTCAGCCGCTTATGGACTATATCGAAGCTCGTCGAGAGCTGCTTCAGACGAAAATTTCCGATCAAATGCTGGCGCTCATTCATCAAGAATACGATTCACCGCTGACATTGGAATCCTGCGCGGCCAGGCTGAATTACCACCCTGAATATATCAGCCGCGTGTTCCGCAAGGAAACCGGATTCGTCTTTAGTGATTATTTATCCAGGCACAGACTGCATATGGCCAAGAAGCTGCTGGTCGAAACCAGCATGACCGTTACCGATATATCGGAGAAGCTTATGTATAATATGCCGCAAAATTTCATCCGCTATTTCCGGAAAATGGAAGGGATAACTCCCAAACAATACCGGGATTTAAGTCAAACGAAAAGCGAGAGGGAAGCAACCGTTCAAAAGGCGTCAGGCGGGAGCCCTTAAGCTATCGAAAGCAAATGGATTAGGAGGGATCACACAGCATGGATAACCAAGTGGCTGCGTCCGGCCGGCAGCTGCACATGATCGGAAACGCCCATCTCGATCCTGTGTGGCTGTGGAGATGGCAGGAGGGCTTTGCCGAGATTAAGGCGACGTTCCGTTCGGCGCTGGACCGGATGAAGGAATTTCCGGAATTCATATTCACTTGCGCCGGAGCCGCTTACTATCGGTGGATCGAAGAAAATGCGCCGGAGATGTTCGCCGAAATGCGCCAAAGGGTAGCGGAAGGGCGATGGGTCATCGTTGGGGGCTGGTGGATTCAGCCCGACTGCAACCTGCCTTCGGGAGAATCGTTCGCGCGCCATTCTCTGTACAGCCAGCGGTACTTCCTTCAGAAGTTCGGGGTCATGGCCAAGGTAGGCTACAATGTCGATTCGTTCGGCCATCACGGCATGCTGCCGCAAATCCTGAAGCTAAGCGGCATGCATTACTATGTATTCATGCGGCCGGAGGAGCATGAGAAGTCGATGAAGTCGAACCTGTTCTGGTGGGAAAGCCAGGACGGCAGCAGAGTCCTGACTTACCGCATTCCTAACGGCTATACAACCCGCCTGCAAGATGGCGTAACGGAGAAAATCGAAGCGCTATGCGAGCTCATGCAAGTGCAACAGATCGAGCAAATGTGCTTTTACGGCGTAGGCAATCACGGAGGCGGGCCAACCATCGCGAACTTGCATGAAATCCGCTCCGCCCGGGAGAAGCTGGGGGCAAAGGCGATTGCGCACAGCTCGCCGAATGCATATTTCGAACGTCTCACTGGTAGCGATAATGCAGCGGCGGAGCTTCAGCGGCTCCCGCTTGTCCAAGAGGACCTCCAGCATCATGCCAGCGGCTGCTACTCGGCACATTCCGAGACGAAAGCAAGCAACAGAGAAGCGGAGCACCGGCTGATTACGGCGGAAAAATGGGCTGCTGCGGCACATCAGTTGCTCCAGCTGCCATATGATGCTAAGCGGCTGCAAGAAGCTTGGGAATGCGTCATGTTCAACCAGTTCCACGACATCCTGGGCGGATGCAGCATCAAGGAGGCGTATCAGGACGCCAGAGAAAGCTACGGTCACGCGCTCCATATCACCGCCGAAACCATGAATGCGGCCATGCAAAAAATATCGTGGTCCATCGACACTATGCGCCCCGGTATTGTCTCGCTGACAAGGGATAAAGACCGAACGCTGTGGGAGCAGAATAATTTGGGCGTTCCGTTTGTCGTCTTTAACCCGCACTCCTGGGAGGTGACGGCTCCGGTTCAAATTCCCCAGCAAGTGAAAGGGGTCACGGACGAAGCGCATGTCCCGCAGCAGATCCAGCAGGTACGTGCTTCTCGGACGAATGGAGGAGATAAATATGATACGTTATTCCTCGCTCAGGTGCCGGCGATGGGCTATCGGGTGTATTGGATCTACAGGGAGCAGCCGAAGGTGCAGAACGACGCCGATCAGGATTACGCAGAATTATCCGCTACACCGACTACTCTCGAGAACGGGTTCATCCGTCTGGAGCTCGAGCCGCATACCGGATACGTGAAGCGGCTGTTCGACAAGCGGCACGGTATCGATGTGCTGGCTGGACCGGCAGCCGTCCCTATAGTAATCGACGAGCATGAGTGCGACACCTGGGCGCACGGAACATTCGCTTTTCGCAACGAAATAGGCCGGTTTGCCGATGCAGAGGTCAAGGTCATCGAAGCTGGGCCGATCCGGGCCTGGTTGAGGGTGACGAGCCGGTACGGCAAATCGGTGCTGCGGCAGGATTTCTTGCTGCGCCAAGACCGCCCGGATGTTCTGGTTAGAGTCAAGCTGGATTGGCAGGAGCGGCACAAAATGCTCAAGCTGTCGTTTCCCGTAAGAGTCCATAACCCGGTGGCTGCCTACGAAATCCCGTTCGGCACCATCGAAAGGCCGGTCAATGGCGAAGAGGAGGCGGGCCAGCAATGGCTGGATGTCACGGGAACCACGCCGGACCAGGAACAATCCTACGGATTGGCGCTGCTGAACAACGGCAAATACAGCTTCGATGTCAAAGACAACGACATGCGGATGACGGTTGCGCGCGGCGCGATTTATGCCGACCATTACGGTCAGCGCGACGAGCTATGCGAGTATATGGATCAAGGGGTACAGGAATTTGCTTATTCGCTGGTTCCTCACAAAGGCTCTTGGCAGGCTGCCGGAATATTCAGGAAAGCCTTTGAGCTGAACGTCCCGTTGTCTTCCGTAATCGAAACGTATCACGAAGGAGCTTTGCCGCAGCATTATGAAGGAATTCGCGTGACTTCGAAGCGGGTTATAGTATCTGCGTTCAAAAAAGCCGAAGCCGGTGAAGGATTTATTCTGCGCTGCTATGAAACGAGCGGGCAAGAGGCTGCAACTACGATAGAGCTTCCCTTGCTGGGACGCAAATGGACGGCATCGTTCGGCAAATGCGAGATCAAGACGTTCTTCCTCCCACTGGATCCGGAACAAGAGATTGTAGAGACTAATTTATTGGAATTATGATCGAGGCCATTCATTTTTATATTAGCTTAATGAATAAGATAAATCAGGAGACATTGACTTAATTGGAGGCGTTCGAATGCTGTTAACCTACGAAAAACTCAGTCGAAGACTGCGCGAATTCGAGAAGTACCGCTATAGCCACTCGAGGATCATCCCCAAGTTCCAATTTTGGTTGGACGATCAGGCAGATATTGGAGCCTTACCGCCGGAAGATGCCGAATGGCGCGAGGTATCGATCGGTGAGCGATGGGGAGGATGGGACGTTACCGCATGGCTTAAGGCAGAAGTTACGCTTCCTGCCGAGTGGCAGGGGAAGACGGTGGTCGGTCTGTTCGATTTCGGCAAAACCGGCTCCGGGCACAATTCCGGCTTTGAGTCTCTGCTTTATTTGAACGGGTCCCCGTTTCAGGGCGTGGGAACCTATCATCAGGAGGTCTTTTTCCCCGAAGAGCTGATTGGTCAGAAAGTCGAGCTGCTGTTTAAAGTATGGAGCGGCTTAAGCGGCGGTCAGGGACGGGTGGAGCAATGGCATCAATTGCAAAAGTCCGAGCTGGCATTGCTGGAAACCGAAGCGGACGACCTGTATTACACGGCGACGGCGGCATTGCAAACGGTCAAAGTGCTTCATGAAAACCGCTGGGAGCGCCAGGCCATTCTCAAAGCGCTGGATCGATCTTTCTTGCTCATCCAATACCGGTATCCGGCAAGCGATTCGTTCTATACCAGCGTAGGTGAGGCCAACAGCAAGCTCAAGGAAGAGCTGGCGAGCATACCGAAGCTCAATGAAGTGACCGTGCGCTGCATCGGCCATACGCATATCGATGTTGCTTGGCTGTGGCGGCTAAGGCATACGAGGGAGAAGGCGGCCCGTTCTTTCTCTACCGTACTGCGCTTAATGGAGCAGTATCCCGAATACACGTTTATTCAAACCCAACCGCAGCTCTACGATTATATCGAGCACGATTACCCCGAGCTCTTCGCCCGAATTAAAGAAAGAGTGAAGGAAGGCCGGTGGGAAGCCTCCGGGGCGATGTGGCTGGAGTCGGATTGCAACATCCCTTCGGGGGAATCGCTGGTGCGCCAGCTGCTGTACGGCATGCGCTACTATGAGCGAACGTTCGGCGTGCAATGCGAATATTTATGGCTGCCGGACGTGTTCGGCTACAGCTGGGCTTTACCGCAAATTTTGAAGAAAAGCGGATTGCGCTATTTTATGACGACCAAAATCAGCTGGAACGTATACAACCGTTTTCCGCACGATACATTCTACTGGAGAGGCATCGACGGAAGTGAAATCCTGACACATTACATTACAACGCCGGACCCCGGGATGAAAGAGGATGCCTTTCCCAAATCGTATACTTATAACGGCCAAGTGCTGCCGGAGACGGTAAACGGGATTTGGAACAATTATCGTGACAAAGAAGTGAACGACGAGCTGCTGCTTTCCTTCGGATGGGGAGATGGCGGCGGAGGCCCGACGAGAACGATGCTGGAAATGCGCCGTAGACTGGAGCAAATGCCGGGTCTTCCTAAGGTGACGATGGGACGCGCGGATACCTTCTTCCAGGCTTTAGAGCAGAAGGTGAAAAACACGGACCGTTATGTCCACCGTTGGGACGGCGAGCTGTATTTGGAGCTGCACAGAGGGACCTATACTTCCCAGGCTTATGTCAAAAAAATGAATCGGCATATGGAAAACAAGCTGCGCGATGCGGAAGTTGTCTCGACCTTTTGGGGCTCGGTGAGCGATTTTGCCTCTTACCCGAAACAACAGCTGGATGAAAGCTGGAAAATAGTCTTGCGCAATCAGTTCCACGATATATTGCCCGGCTCCTCGATTCCCGAAGTGTACGAGGATTG
Source organism: Paenibacillus sp. H1-7 (assembly GCF_022354825.1). Classification (GTDB taxonomy): domain Bacteria; phylum Bacillota; class Bacilli; order Paenibacillales; family NBRC-103111; genus Paenibacillus_S. The sequence continues at coordinate 4,976,319 of NZ_CP031168.1, read as the reverse complement.
CCGCATCGAATACGCAGAGGCGGAGCAGCTAGCCGAACGCTCGCTCCAAGACAGCTTGCTCGGCTTGTCTGCTAGCGTGCAGTCGGGAGGACAGCCCGGCTGGCTGGTTGTCAACACGCTGCCGTGGAGCCGTGACGAGCGGATCGAGCTGCCGTGGGACGATAGCTTCACCGGCAAGCGGTGGCGCGACACGTCCGGAAGACTGCTTTCTGCCGAGCGGGTGCACCGCCCGGATGGAGATACGCTGCAGCTTTACGTCAAGAGCATTCCTGCACTGGGATATACCTCGATTCATATGGAGGACGCCGCACAGGGAGGGCCAGTCGTTGGAGAATTTGCAGGAGCGGCTGATGTTGGCACCGGCATTCTGGAAAGTACAGCGAGTCAAATCACCATGGACATCTCGGGAAAGCGGATGGAGACGCCTTTCTATGAAATTGAATGGAATGCGGCTGGCCAGCTGACCAAGCTGTTTGATAAACGCATGATGCGGAACCTGATTGCCGAAGGCGAGGTCGCGAACCGCTTCGATGTGCACGAAGACAAACCGACGGCCCATGATAACTGGGAGATCGATATTTTTTATTACGAGAAGACCTATGCCGTGACAGACCTAAGATCCGTAGAGCTCATTGAGCACAACGCACAGAGGGCCGTGCTCCGATTCGTATGGCATTACGGTGAGACCGTGCTGAAGCAGGACATGATCGTATACGTTAATAATCCAAGGATCGACTTCTCCACCTGGGTCGATTGGAGAGAACGCGAGCAGCTTCTTAAGGTCGCGTTCCCGGTCCGCGTTCGGGCAGCGTCGGCAACGCATGAAATCCAGTTCGGTAACGTGCAGCGCCCGACGCACTGGAACACGAGCTGGGACTTCGCTCGGTTCGAGACGTGCGCGCACCGCTGGATCGACTTGTCCGAACGCGGCTGCGGCATCAGCTTGTTGAACGATTGCAAATACGGACATGACGTACGGGATCATGTCATGAGGCTGACGCTGATTAAATCGTCCAATATGCCGGATCCGACCTGCGATTTGGGCGAGCATACGTTTACTTATGCGATTTTGCCGCATGAAGGGGATTGGTTCGCGGCAGGTACGGTACAGCAGGCGCATCGGCTGAATATTCCCGTAACCGTCGTCTCGCTGCCCGAACCGGGGACTGAGGCTGCAGCAAAGCCGCTTCCGGCTGAGCTGAGCTTTCTCAGCGCCAGCGGCGAACATGTCGTCATCGATACCGTGAAGCGGGCGGAAGATTCGAACGACTGGATCGTACGCTGCTACGAATTTGCAGGGAAGCGCGGGGAGGTTCAGTTTACAACACATTTTGCCATCGAACAGGTTGAAGAGGTGAACCTGCTTGAGCGGGAAGGTGAAGACATCCTGCATGAGCCGCATCAATTCCATGCATTCTTCTCGCCGTATGAGCTTAAGACGTTCCGCATCCGATTAGTGTGAGCTAAGCGGTATGAGCTTAACGGTATGAGCTTAGGCGGGGAGAGCATTACAAGCTGAGAGCAGGAAAGGAACGGGAACAGGTATGGTACACAACGATGAGAACCGGAACGGACAATACTCCGTTCCGGTATATGAAGGGCTTAGCCGAGAGCGGGTGGCTGATCTTCTGCAACGAATATCGAAGCTGAGAGTAGGCGTCATCGGCGACGGCTGCCTGGATATGTATTTACATGCGGACATGACGTTAAGCGAGCTGTCGCGCGAAACGCCGCATTTTAATTTGCCCGTCGTAAGAGAGCGCTTCTCACCAGGAGCTGCAGGCAATGTTGCCGTGAATCTTAAAGCTTTGGGATGCTCCGAAGTGCTTTTTTGCTCGGTGATCGGCCGTGACTGGCGAGGCCAGCTGTTAACCGGCTCCCTTCAGTCCAACGGTATCGACACCTCTCTTGTATGGGAGGAGCGCAGCTGGACGACTCCGGCGTATTGCAAGACGATCCGCCATGGGCTGCAAAATTCGCAGCAGGAAGATCCGCGTATCGATTACACCAACTACGCCCCTCTCGGTGATATTGCTGTAGAGAGGCTGCTTGAGAACCTGGATCGTATGGCTGCACGGATTGATGTGATCGGCGTGACCGATCAGCTTAGATTTGGCGTCATCGGTCCAATGATTCGTGCCAGGCTGCAGTATTGGGCCAAGCAAGGAAAGCTTGTCGTTGCGGATAGCCGCGACCATATCGGACTGTATGACGGAATTCTCGTGAAGCCAAACGAGGTGGAGGCGCTGCAGTGGCATTCCCGATCGAGGGAGGAGCGAGTTCCCGAACGGCTGAGGCATCAGCGCTCCGTTGGGAACAAGGCGGAATATGTTATCGATTCGGATGTTCTTGAAGCTGGGAAAGCGCTGGCGCAGAGCATTCAAGCACCTTGCTGCCTAACTATGGGTGAGCAAGGTGCCCTATGGCTGGATACCGGCAGCTGCATGTATGTGCCGACAGAAAAAGTACCGCCGCCTATTGATTTCGTCGGCGCCGGGGACTGCTTCTCGGCTTCGCTGATGTCGGCGCTCGGTGCAGGCGCCATCGGTCCGGAAGCGGCTGCGTTCGCTCATTTGGGAGCAGCGGTTGCGGTTAGCAAAATTGGCGAGACCGGATCCGCTTCTCCTGAAGAAATAAAAGACCGTTATGACAGGAAGAGGGTGTAATCTGAATGAACGAGTCTAATTTGGAGCTATCGAGTGCTTTTGGCGCCGTGTTCGCGCTGCTGCTCACTCCTTTTACGCAGACAGGAGCGATTGATTGGAACGTGTACGACAGGTACGTCGATTGGCAGCTTTCCAAGCGCCCGCACGGATTGTTTGCCTCATGCGGCAGCAGCGAAATGGCGTTTTTGACGGCGGATGAACGCTTGGAATTGACGCGCCGAGCGGTGAGAAGAGCTGCAGGCACGCCTGTCATCGCTACGGCCAATGTAGGCACTAATATAGAAGAGCATGAGCAGGAGCTGCTTCGTATGTCGGAAACCGGGGCAACAGGCCTTGTACTCGTGGCGCCGCCGGGATTGGGAACGGTTCCGAGCCAGCTTGGCGAATACTTGGCCAGGATGGCAGAGGTGTCACCGATTCCGGTGCTTTTATACGAGTTTCCCCTGTTTAAGCCTCACTTCATTGATCCAGCTATTTATGGGCAATTGGTCAGACAGCACCGTGTTGCAGGCATCAAGGACACCACTTGCACGCTGGAAGGAATAGAGGCCAAAATCGCTCAAGGCGGCATCGTGTACCAGGCGAACACCGCGTTCATGCTTGATTCAATCCGTCAGGGAGCAGGCGGGATTATGGCCATCACTTCCACCGCTGCGTCAGACATTGTTCTGGATTTATGGAATAATGCGGTGCTGCAGGGCGATACAGCCGGGAAAGCCGCCGTAAAGGCTCATCAACAGCTTATGTTTTTGGACGGCGTGCTCTGCATGGGGTTCACGGCAACGGCCAAACATCTTGTATGCCGGCATGGTATAACAATGAGCTCCAAAACTCGCAGTGGTGCCGTTCTGAGCGCTCAAGCGGCGAAAGCGATAGATATTTGGTACGAATCCGTTTATTTAACTTAATAATTAAGAAAATGGGTGATGATGCTATGGGGAAGTTCCGAGCCGTGTTGTTTGATTTTGACGGAACGATCTCGACTCTTCGCGCCGGCTGGGAATGTATCATGGCGCCGTTCATGAAAGAGGAGATTGCCGGCAGCCGCTCTCTTAGTGCAGAGGAGGAAGAACGGCTGGACCGCGACATCGCGGCATATATCGATCAGTCGACCGGGATTCAGACGATTTACCAAATGCAGTGGCTGGCGGATAAGGTTCGTTCCGCCGGATGGAATGAGACGGTCAAAGACGAGTGGGCGTACAAAGCGGTTTATAATTCAAGGCTGCTGGAACAGGTCATGAAGCGAGTTGACCAGTTAGCTTCGGGCCAATCCGCAGCGGACGATTATTTGATAAAAGGGGCGGCGGACTTCATACGGACGCTCCACAGCCGCGGTTTGGAGCTCTATGTTGCCAGCGGAACCGATCATCCGGACGTAGTGCGTGAAGCGGAGGTATTGGGAGTTGCAAAATATTTCCGTGCGATTGCAGGCGCGCCGGTCGGCAAAGCCGATTGCTCCAAGGAAAAGGTGCTGCGGGAGCTTATGCACGACAAGGGGCTGGCCGGGCATGAGCTCGCCGTCATCGGGGATGGCAAGGTGGAGATACGGCTTGCCAAAGAAGCAGGGAGCTTGGCTCTCGGACTGGCGAGCGACGAGGAAGCTCGGACCGGCATCCACCCGGTCAAGAAACAGAGGCTTATGGCGGCAGGAGCGGATTGGATTGCCGGTGATTTTGTTAATACGGAAGAATGGCTGAAGCGGCTGGGATTGTAAGCATGCAAACTTTCTAATAGGTTTCTGTCTGGCTTTAGTCCCGCTTTTCAACAAGACGAAGGAGGAATTGGTGCAATGAAACGGCACGAGAGATTAGCCTTCCAAGGAATCAAGACAAACTCCGTGTACAGCCGCACGAATCTGGTTACGATCCGCAACATGGCCATACCTATGGCTGACGTCGTGGAAGATTGGCCTCTTAAAGATAGAGATGTTGATCGTTTTGACAGGTTGGTCGATCTGATTGTGCGGACCAGAGCCGCAGGCAAGCCTGTAATATGGTCCATGGGCGCGCATGTGATCAAAAACGGCATGTCCCGATATGTCATCGAAATGGTACGCAGCGGCATCCTGACACATGTGTCGGGAAACGGGGCTACGAGCATCCACGACTTCGAGCTGGCCTTTCTGGGCGAGACCTCGGAGGATGTCGCGCGCGCCATCGAAGACGGATCGTTCGGCATGTGGGAAGAAACCGGCAATTACATGAACGAGGCGATCCGGCAGGGAGCGGCGCTTAACCTGGGATACGGCGAAAGTCTGTATCGGTATCTGGACCGGTACCCGGAGCGGTTCCCGCATTATGACGACTGCGTGTTCGTGCAGTGCCAGCGCTCCGGTGTGCCCTATACGTGCCATATCTCCATCGGCACCGACATCATTCATCAGCATCCCTCTGCCGATTTTCAATCGCTTGGGGCGGCGAGCGGGCAAGATTTTGAAACAATGTGCCAATCGGTAGCCGAGATGGCCGAGGGCGGTGTGTTCCTGAATTTCGGCTCGGCCATTTCCGGACCGGAGATTTTTCTAAAAGCTCTCAGTCTTTGCCGCAATCAAGGCCTTCACATGGCACCTATTACCGCGGCCAACTTTGATATCGTCCCTGTCAGTGATGCTGCGAGCCCTTCGGAGCAGGAAGCGGAGTTTTATTATAGGCCAAGACGTAATTTCATGGATCGTCTGGAGCAAATCGGCGGAACGGGATATTTGTTCCACGGTCTTCATCAAGCTACAATCCCGCAGCTGTACAAGCGCGTGCTGGAGCGCAAGCGGGAAACTGGGGCCGTGTTTCCGGAGTATAAGCGCACAGAGCGACTGTCAAAACAGAGTCGCGTTCTATACCCCATTTCCGAACGAAAAAGCAGGCTGCATGCGGATTCGCTGCAAGCGCCAAGGAAGATTGGTGGCGGTGAAATTGACCAAGAGAACCACTGGGAGGCGGCAGATACGCCTGGCTTTAAAGCGTTTGTGGAGGCCGTTCGCACTGCAAAAACTCAGAACAAGGAGGTCCTGGTCTCGCTTGGCGGTAACGTCATTGGCAGCGGAGTATCTCCGGTGCTTGTAGAGCTGATTCGTGACGGATACATCACGCATTTGGCATTGAGTGGAGCCGGCGCTTTTCAGGATATCGAATTGGCCGCCTTCGGCCATACCGAAGAAGAGGATAATCAGGCGCTGACTCGCGGGAGCTTCGGCATGTGGCAAGAACCGGGAGCATTGCTGCACGGTGCTCTTAGTGAAGGGTATGCGCTGGGGCTCGGCTACGGGGAAAGTCTTATGCATCATATGACCCGGCATGAACAGCTGTATCCATATCGTGAATGGAGCCTGCTGCAAGCTTGCTCGGATAAGGGGATTCCTTGCACCGTTCATGTTACGATCGGAACCGACGCAGTTCAGCAGCACCCGGAAACCGATTTTGCCGTGCAAGGCGGGGCGAGCGGAAGAGACTTCCAAATATATGCCCGCACGGTATCCCGATTGGACGGAGGCGTATTCGCCAACTTCGGTTCTACGGTGACCGGACCGGAGGTGTTCCTCAAAGCGTTGTCCATTGCTCGCAACTTAGGCTACGACGTAAGCCGAATAACGACAGCTAATTTCGATATTGTAAAACTTGGTGATTACAATAGCAAAGTGGGCTATGAGGATTGGGACTATTATTATCGTCCCCGCAAAAATATCATTCATCGGCCCACAAGCCTCGGTGGGGTGGGCTATCATTTTGAAGGGCTGCATCAGCAAACGATTCCTGCATTATGGCAGGCTCTGATTCATGGTAAAAGAAACTAGTGACGAAAGGAATGATCACCCGCATGAGCATGTACAACCCGGAAGCGACCCGTACCGTGCTGCACCAGCTTATTGTCAAGTACCCGGATGTTGCAGGCTGCCGGCAGCAGATCGAAAAAGCGGTCGAATTGATAGCTGACAGCTTTCGGCAGGGAGGCAAGCTGCTTGTATGCGGCAATGGAGGGAGCGCCTCGGACAGCGAGCATATAGTTGGGGAATTGATGAAGGGCTTTATGTCCAAAAGACCTCTATCCGGAGAGCAGCGGGAGGGCTTCCTTACCGCTTTTCCCGCAGAGGGGAGTTACTTGGCCGACCATTTGCAGGGGGCTTTACCGGCTATCTCGCTAGTCAGTCAATCGGCATTTCTCTCCGCCTATGCCAATGATGTAGCGCCGGATATGGCTTTTGCCCAGCAAGTCTATGGTTATGCTAAACCAGGGGATGTGCTTCTCGGTATAAGCACATCCGGCCACTCCGCTAACGTCCTCCGGGCTGTTCAAGTTGCCCGTGCTCTAGGTGTCAGCACAATCGGCTTGACGGGCCAGACCGGCGGCAAGCTTGCGGAGTTGAGCGATGTCACCATCTGCGTGCCGTATCAATCAACTCAGGACATTCAGGAGAGGCATCTTCCCATATATCATGCCATTTGTATTGCATTGGAAGAACAATTTTTCGGAGTATAACTTGAGTGTGAGGGTGAGGGGAGAGAGCCTGCAATGAGACACTTGTACCGCCCGCTGCGTAATTCGGGCTGCCGGATTATAGACGACGTAGATTTTAAAGATTGCCGTTCGCTGCTACTTGAGAATGAGAAGCTGCTCATTCATTTGCTGCTGGACAAAGGAGGCGAGCCGATCCGTTGGCTTCATAAACCATCGGATACCGACTTCATCTGGCTTTCACAAAAAGGCTTTTTCCCTAGTCATCCTTTATATACGGACTATGAAATGAGTTATCTGGGAGGCTGGCAGGAGATGTTTCCGGAAGTCAGCTACAACTCTTCCTACCGCGGTGCCACAGTGTTTCGTGGTGAATCGGCTATGACGCCATGGGACTATGACATAGTGAAGGATGAACCGGAGGAAATTCAGGTGTTGCTTACGAACCGGATCCGCTCGCTTCCATTTCTAACTTCCAAACGAATAACCCTAACTTCCGGAAGCGAAACCGTTCGAATCGAGGAGACCATAACCAATTTATCACCATCTGTGACGCTGGAAGCCAATTGGGGGCATCATCTGGCATACGGGGCGCCTTTTCTTGATAGAAAATGCTTCATCAGCCTCGACCCGGGTACCCTAATCTGTAATCCGAAAAGCGGGGAGACCTGGAGTTGGCCTCTGATGGAGCAAAACGGCGATATCGTCGATTTGTCACGCCTGCCTGCTCCCGGTACGGAACGTGAGCTATTATATTTGTTAACGCAAGACAACAAATATCGAATAACGAACCCGATCCGTTCCGTCGCATTGGAGGTTCGATGGGACGGTACCGTTTGGCCCTACCTTTGGTATTGGCAAAATTTCATGGCGGACACGGAAGCACCCTTCTTCGGATGCGACTACAATATCGGGCTGGAGATGTTCAACGTGCCGCCGAAGCTTACCTTGGATGAAGCCGTTCAGCGGGGGCTTGCTCTAGCTGTGCCACCGCTCGGAAGTGTATCTTCTTGGTTAGAGTTTACAGTATGCACGCATGATAGTTGAATAATTGAGTAGACTTATAAACCGCCTTGTGCGGTTTTTTCGTATTTTCAAGGTCTCTTTCAATAGCTTGGGTCCGCGCCAGATGCTCTATGTAATAGTAATATTTTCTTCGATCCAAGTAATTTGCAACCCAACCCAATCTTTCAAAGGTGTTTATCCTTTTCCGGAGAATTATTGTGTAGTGTTGGTAGCAGCCACTGAAAAAGTATAAGGAGGATGAAGAGGTTGGAAGCGAAAATCGACAAGATAAAAGAACTGTCCGGGATAAGTCTAAATCACATGAGTGAAGAAAATCGTGAGGTGATAACAGAACAAATAACAAATGATATTCTCAAGGTCCTTTAAGGGGATGGACATTAAGAATAGATTACTGCAAGCAGCTATCGAATTAATCGAAAAAAGATACCCCCACCGGGTGGTGGGGCTCAAATGGCTAATTAGAAAGGTTTCGTAGCATCAAATTTGATCGAAGCAGGTAAACTGCTGAGACTTATACCAAAATAGGTTTTTAACGCATGGTTAAACTCATCCTCTGTTTGCGGTATGTACGTGGAGACACCTTCGGAAGTGAATGTGCGAAACTCAATTCCCTTTAGCGTATGACGGCCATCCTCGGTTCGAATAGCTGCTATAGCAGATTCTTTGAATGGAGAATGGGGAGCAGATTCACACCAATACGAGGCTGCGTAATAATCAATTAAAAGCTGCGGTTCTTCAGTGAACGAATAGATCAGACGCCACGAATCATCCTTCTGCTCGTTTAGCATCCATCCATAGTTTTCATCGCGCTTAAGCTGGTAAGCCTCATCGTTTTGCTGCTGCGCGACCTGTTCTATCACTTGAATTGGCCTGAGCGGAACTACTCCACCAACCCCGACATCGCATAAGAAGCGTTTCCCGGAAATATCCACAAGTAAGACGTGGTGTCTGCGTTTGGGGGGAAGTACGGTTTCATCCCGCCAAAATCGGGCAAATAGATCCGTTACTTTAAAGCCAAGCTGCCGCAGCAGCCATCCAAACAGTGCATTGAGTTCGAAACAATACCCTCCGCGGCGGTTAATGACAATTTTATTATACAAATCCGTTATTTCTAATGATAAAGGCACACCGCACCATATATCCAAGTTCTCATAAGGAACGGACTTAATATGCTGCTCTTGTAATCTAGCAAGTGTTTCTTGGCTTAAGTCTATCGTTCCTGTGTAGTTAATTCGGTTGAGATAAGCCATTACGTATGAAGAAATCGCTTCACCCATAGCTCATTGCTCCTTTACTGGTTACTTTATGCTATATTCCCTTTATTTCCAATCATATATTATTATACTAACAGGAATCTGCAGGTTATGCATGCATTTCCTTGTCTAATCTGCTTTCTATTTAGTTATTCATAATGTAGGGAGGAAGCCAATATGAGAAGTATTTTTATCGTCGGTGATAGTATTTCGATCCAATATGGACCCCATTTAAAAAAGATGGTCGAAAGCAAGCTTCATTATGACCGCAAGCGGGGAGAAGAGCAGGCATTGGCCGATTTGGATCAACCTGTAGGAGCTAACGGCGGGGATAGCAGGATGGTTCTGGAATATTTGAATACGGAACGAAGTAAGGGTATGACCTACGACCTGCTTCTGATCAATTGCGGATTGCACGATATAAAGACGGATCCTGTAACGGGGGAGAAGCAAGTACCATTAAGCGAATACCGGGATAATCTTGAAAAGATCGTCACTACAGTCCGGGATATCGCCCGATCGTTCCTCTGGATCCGGACGACGGATGCTGTGGAAGCCATACATAACAGCAGGAGTACGTCGTTTCTCCGTTTTCACCGGGATGTATTAGCGTACAACGCTGCTGCAGATGAAGTCATGACCAGTCACGGAATTCCAATTTTGGATTTGTACACGTTCACACGTTCCTTCGGAGAAAGCGGATATTGTGATCATGTTCATTTTACGGAGGAGGTTCGACGGTTGCAGGCGGCTTATATTGCAGGATACTTGGAAAGCTATTTGCAAAGCTTACGTTGAAACCCGTTCATTTTAGCAAGGAAAAGAAGATACAAGCTGCTCAGATAGATCGGAAACGAATAAAATATCGTGTAGCCATTCTTGTAATGGAAAACACCCGCTTGTACGGCAACCCACTCCACAACCACGGACAAAAGGCTCCAACCAAACACAAATAGGGGATCAATGGGTGGTTTTACTTTCAAGGTATCATGAAGGTAGGCAAATAAATAGGTAAATGGCCCGTACATGACATAGGTCAAAAAGTCCATGAATTCATAGCTAGAGTTATCATTCACATCATAGAAATCCACTGGATTTACACTTAGCGTATGGTCCAGGCACAATCCGGTAAACACCCCGTATAGGGTGTATACAGTGGACCAGTTTAATGGAAATCGTTTGGGCAGCGCTACAAGAAGCGTTAACCCGATAAGTAACAACCCGATCACGAACCATTCATTTGTGTTCCATTTATTGTCGTAATATATGATCATTCCCTTACCCCTCCTCCTTTAGATAACGAAAGGCGAAAGCTTTCTCGAACAGCCAGGCAGCGCACATGAAAAATAGGAACATAACCATGCTAAACAAAGAATTCCATCGAATAAAAGTAAGATCTCCAATAAATCTAAACAAAAAATGGACGGAGCATAAGGCTGCGAAGGTTAAGATTGCGGCTCCCCACCGCATGACTGCCAATTTAACTGTAAAAAAAATGTTCGTAAACACAAGCAGCAAGACCGGATAGATGATATATCTTCCGATTTCTCGGCAGAAATAAAAATCAAGTCTGTTACTGTTAACCAAAAGTTGTAAGTTCATAGTGAGAGTGGTGAAAGTGGACGTCATCAAGATGGCGCAGCAGAAGTATACACACAAGTTTTCCGTTAGTGGCAATTTCTTAGGAAGGATGGCGAATACCGATATGACTATCCAAGCGATCAGACTATAAACAAACACTGACATTATATCCCTCGTCCTTTTTCATGGTCGGGTTTAGTGTGATACAAATTTATGGAAAATATGTATTGAGCCGTGTTCATTGCCGTCCGATAGGGCGGCTTTTTGCCGTTTTGCTCTACAGCGGATGTCCATTAAATTTAATAAAAAAAATAAGCGCCTTTGCTTGCAAAGAACGATTGGCGCCTGGTCGGTATAACGCTGTTCGCCGAACGTCTCGAGTCAGTCACCGATTCGATCGGGAAGCTGGACCAATCGCAGGCGCAGCTGTCAGAAACAGTAAGACTAGTTAGCACGGTATCGGAAGAAACATTGGCCGCGTCAATGGAGGTTTCCTCCACTGTTGTCGGACAACTGGAAGTGAGCGACAGGCTGGTGCTTCTCTCTGGCCAGCTGGAGGAAGTGTCTAAGCAATTGGAGGAGTCCTTGTCCCGCTTTACGACCTGACTTGTCTGAGACGGCAGCCTAGCTTTGTTCTTACCGGACTGAAGTAAACCTTAATTCCTATGAGGCGAAATGTGCGAGAAGCGGGGTATTGTTACCCTTTCTAGAGTCCTGCCTGCATAGGGCTTTCATCCACAGATAAATGAAAGCGCTACAAAACTGCCTTCAATATTCCATATACAAATGGGATTTATCCATATCTTCTTTAGAAACTGTAATAGTAGAATAAAAAAGATGGAGCAAGATCATTTTGTTATTCAGGGGGGGTTGAGGATATGAGATAGAATGGAAGACAAGACCGCAATGATGCTAGAGCCCGACCCTGTCACTTTTTTTGGGCTTGAAGCAGACAGGGAGATTAGTAGAGTTAACCCGCTGGCGGTATCGCCACGAATACTTCATTTGCTTTTACCAGGCATCCAGGTGTAACTCGGATTGATAGGTTTGTTCTCCGCTTAAACTATGTGCTGTACATGCACTAGACCTCTCGAATTGCTGCTATCTTGAAGTCTCTGTAAAGAAATGACAATCTCGACTCTTATTCTCCTTTTCCTTAACTGCCGTATCCGATCGTGAATCCTTACTATGGATTTGTATTTTTTACGGGGTTCATTCAATCTTTTTACAGACTTATAAAGGAGGCTTTTAAAGATGCTTAGGCAGCACGCTCTGAACCGTGTATTAACCTTAATACTGATATTTGCCCTAGTATTCTCTCTATTCAATGTATCTTTTATCCCACCATCGAAGGTGCATGCTGCGGATGATGTCTTAGGCCTGTTGGATGTAAAAGTGAACAAGCCTGTGAATGCTGCCGTCAATCTGAGCGATGGAACCATCGATATCTCATTGCCATATGGTTCCTTATACCAAATGCTGAATGTTACAACGAATCCTGATGCAACTGCAGCGCTTTACACAAGTGATCGTACAACATCTATTACGTTCGCAACCAGCGGAACTAACATAGGTGATGCCAAGCTGGATAAGTTTTCAGCAAGCGGACCAACGACTTATTATTTGGTAGTTACCGATAAAAATAACAGCAGCAACAGCAAAGAATACACCATTAAGGTCTCGGTAGCCGGCAGCATTCCAGACATCGCAGGCCCAATGGGACCCAACGACAAGTATTTGCCACTCAATATTCAAGGAGGGGAAGCTTCTTGGGATGTGTTAGGTGCTTCTAAGATCGGAAATGGCAGCACTACTGGCTCAATCGAAGGTCCTGGCGCCGCTTCTTCTTATAGTGGTAAGAATTGGCAGGATTCCTTCTATGATCGTACGGGTGATTATCCTGCTGCTTCCACTGTCCCGGACTCTTGGCTGGGTGACAACATGTATTTGCAGACGATTGACAAAGATAATGTGAATGCGCTTACGAAATATGGGATTGAAAATATTCCGGGAACCGAGAAGCTGAACTCCGATATTTTACGGTTTCACGAGTTTTTACCTTTTGTTACTCCAGATGGGAAGAGTCGGGATGACGGAGACCGCGGGGCAGTGGACAGTGACCGTCAGAGACTCGAGATCAAAAGCAACACGGCAGCCTCCAATATCGATGCCAATAGTGTAGGCGGAGACATAATGACCCACCATTGGAGACTTATGCTTCCATCGGAAACCTTAAAGTTCCAGAACGATGTGACCAATTATAAAGCGGGAGATTTTATTATTCCGCGCAGGTTTTGGCACATCTTTCAATTGAAAGCGATTAACGGAGACGAAGCCGGACAGCCGATAACAACCCTTACGCTTGTTTCTAGCGGAGGTAAAGGACAGCTGGAATTCAGAAATAATCCGGACGGCACGCAAGCTGACAGAATTAAGCCATTGTTCACGATCCCCTTCGAGAAGGTTGCCGACCGCTGGCTTGATTTTGAAGTAACTATTTTATCGGCAGATAAAGGCTACGTGTACGGCAAGCTTGTTGATCTGGAATCCAATGAGGTGCTGTTTGCAGGCGGCATGACAGCAGAAACTTTGCGGCGCCCGGAAGAGAGGAATCCGGATACCGGCAGAGTGGAAAGAGGCGATCAGCCTATGGTAGCGGGTCAGCAGAACCGTTCTAAATGGGGGCTCTACCGCGGAATGTACAATGGTTCGGGAGATACCGCTTACGCAGATGAATTCCAAGCCGCAACTATGTATCTGGCCGATGTGCACTTGGTGAAAAGGGACACTAGCAGCTATGTGTTCCCTGATGGTTGGGATCCTAAGGAACAAGTTAAGGATATCGTAGCGTGGGCAAGGCCTGCAGCTATAACCACTACCATTGGAACAACATTTCCGAATTTGGGACTTCCTTCACAGCTCGACGTTACTTTGAGCACAGGAAAGATTGAGAAGGTAGACGTAACGTGGAAATCCGATGGCTATGACCCTAACGGTACGGGGACAAGTAAGATTTATGGTACTTTTAACGGCACAGGCATTACGAATTCCAAGAACATACAGCCTTATGCTGAAGTGAATCTTACGAACGGCTATAAAAACTGGGCGCATGGCGCAGACATCAAGGTTGTCGCTCAAAGCGGCGGCAGCAAAGACAACTTTATTAACGATAATACTACCGAGCCTTGGCAGGCTCATAGCTCGCTGGGATCTACCGTTGCAGATTTGTTCCAATTCTGGGCAGCCATAGATCTGAAGCAGAAAGTAGACGTTGACAAAATTCAAATTGAATGGGGCAGTAACAGCAACTTATTGAAAAATTATCAAGTGTACTATACCAATGATGCTAACGCATATGGAGAGCTCAAGGAAGGCACTTCCCTCTCTGCATCTTCCGGTGCGACGAAAAAACCGCTAGAAACGGAACATGGAGCTTCATGGTCTCCAGTCCCTGGTGTTGGGCAAACGGATAAGCCTTCTCCGAACAGTAACGGAAAGATTGACAAGACGTTGGATGTACCGGTTGCAGCTCGATATTTACTGCTTGTATCCGACGTTGAATTAAAAGCAGGTGCCGGCGGTATAAAAAGCAATAAGTTCAGAGCTTTCGGCGAACCATCCGTAGAAACGCCTTCTGTTACGTTAACTCTTAACAAGAGCAGCTTTAGCCTTGAACCGGGCAAAACGGAGACGCTTCAAGCTGTCATATCGCCTGCGGATACGCCGAACCAGACGATAACATGGACTTCTAACAAATCAGATGTGGCTACGGTTGATTCGAACGGTCTGGTTACCGCTGTCGGTACAGGTACAGCCGTGATAACAGCAAGCTTTGGAGACATAACCCAAACCTGCATCGTGACGGTAGCGGAGCCGGCAGCAACAAGCTCGGTCAACCTCTTGGACAATGCACGGTTTACGCCGCAAGCGGGGGTGAATCTCAAAGTAAGCTCGGAGACTCCGGATCATCCCGGTGCCGATGCTTTGAAATCGGGCGGCAGCGGCTTCTGGCGTAATTCAAGCTCCAACGTCTATAAGAGCGATTATTCGCCATCCTCTTTGGCTTTGACGCTTGACCTGGGTGCTCCCAAAACGGTTGATAAATTGTATCTTGAGATTCCTAACACGATTCCGAACCTCCAAAGCAATGCGACCCGATTCGAGGTGTACTATTCCAATGATCCTGCATCTTGGGCGAGTGCGCCGACGGCTTCGGATACTGCGAACAATTACGATTGGAAGGCCAATGGCTGGACTCTTGCCGGCGGTACGGAGACGGAAGGCTTGTGGTCTTATGTAACGTATAACGGACAGCGCTGGGGCTATGATACGAAGACGTTCCTCTATCCGTTTACAGCCAGGTACGTTATGGTGAATACGATCTTGGCCGGCTCCCGCAGCAAGACTACGGATTCCGATTCCATGATGGGGCTTTCCGCCTTGGCTATTTACGGCAAAGACGCTGTTGCTAATGTAACGTCTCTAGTGCCCGAGAAGGGGACCTACAGTACATGGGATCAGACTGCGCCAGTCTCTACAACAATAAATTTTGCAAATGGACAGACGCTGGATAGTATCAACAAGGGCGGTGCTGCGCTCGTTAAGGATACAGACTATACGCTTTCTGGGAATACAGTGACATTCACAGCTGCCTATCTTGCCAAGCTTCCTCTTGGCACCAATGAATTTAAGCTTCGTTTTAACAACGGCACCCCATCCGTATTTGCGTTGGATGTAACGGCGCGCGGTTACGGTGATAATGCCAAAACAATCAAGATGAATGCGATCGAAGGCGTGTCTCCTTACAACGTATTGGGAGGCGCAATGGGAACCGACGAACCGGTAGAAGGCGTGACCAAGAGAATCAGGGACGCTTACCATGCATTCTATGGTGACCAGCCTAGAGCTACTGCGGCAGACGATCATATCAAGAGTGTGTGGGACGAAGCGCTGAAGAAAAATGTGTTCCGCATTTTTGAATACGGTCGCGGCGTAAACAACGAGTTTGCAGATAAGGTCCGTGACGGCGAGTATGCTCACAAAGGCGTATTTGATCCGAGTGTAGGCTATGTTGTTGACGGTGCAGCTATCAACGACAGACAGAGGGTTGAAATCCGTCCAAGCGAAGATTCAACTCATGATTTTACAGCTTATGAGGGTGACCTTGTTTCCTACAGCTGGCTGTGGAACATTCCGGACGGCAATCAATGGAACCAGTCGGGCTTCCGCCATATTTTCCAGCTGAAGGCCACGAATGCGCAAGCGACCAACACATTGCCGAACGGCAACTCAAGCGATGAGAACGGCGCTTATATCCTTGCAATGTCGGTAACCGGAACTAGCAGCAGAGATTTAATAGTGAATCATAACCGGTACGACGGGGATAAAAACCTGATGAGAATTCCGTTAAAAGAAATCGGCAGCCACTGGATCAAGGTGGAGCTTGACGCTCTGATTTCGGACAGCGGATGGCTTAAGATTAAGATTACAGATACGGTAACCGGCAAAGTGTATACTTTTGACAGCCCGGATGTGTACCAAGTGTTTACGAATTCAGGCGCAACCGATGGCGTGAAGGATTTGTGGAGAAGGCCTCAAAGAGGCGGCAGCTTCGAGACGGAGTATCCGGCAACGTTTGACCAGTATTTGCGTCCGAAGTGGGGGATTTACCGCAGCTCCAATGGCGGCAACAACTCTGCCTTCGACGTTCAGCTACAAGTTGCGGATATTACGATTAGCAAAGTTGCGTCAGGAATTTCTTCCGTCAACCTTGCGTTGAACAAAAAAGCTTACAATGTGGGCCCTGTAACCGGCAACCCGTTGCAGACGCAATCTGCTGCGGCTAACGAGTTCGGCAACGCCAATAAACTCACTAACGGTGTCCTGCAGGATCCGACCAAATGGAATGTGACCAATGTAACCAGCCTGGATCAAATTGGGAATTATTCATGGCTCGGTACGGATGGAGACAGAAAAGGCAGCTTCGTTATCGATCTTGGCCAAGCCATGGATTTCAGCCAGCTCCGATTGTTCGCCAAATCGACCCGGTTAAAGGGCGCGACGGTTTACGTATCTGATGATACCTCGAACCGCACAACTGCTGCTGAATTTGATGCCATGACCTTCAAGCAAGTAGATCGCAAGACGGCACAAGGGTACACGTTCGCTACTGGCAATAATGGCGGGACGGATACGGATGATAGCTCATATCGAATTGACCTAGGCAAGACGTATCATTCCAGATATATCAAAGTGACAGTGGAGAACGCATCCGGCGGCAATGCAGGAACGGATCTGACAGGGCCTCCGCGCTTGACACAGGTACAAGTGTTTAATGCTCCAACGCCTCCACAGCATCTTATACTGGATAATGCGGGCTCAGCCAAAGTGCTGAAGTGGGATGCGAACCCTGCAAGTGAAGGCTTTACAGTCTATGATGATACAACGATACTTGCTGACCTGCCTGCGGGCGCAACAAGCTATACTTTGTCAGATAGTATTACAGATGTGTCCAAAATCGCTGTAAGATCCAAGGGAACTGACACCTACTCCCGCAAGTTTATGATCTCGGCACCGGCTCTGCTGGTAGATCCGGAAGTCAAGCCGGATAACAAACCGAAATTGACAAGCTTGAAGGTAGATGGTAAGGATATCCCTGGGTTCTCTCCGGATGAGACGAGCTACAAATATTACCTGGATCCGTCTGCTGCAATCTTACCAACAATTACTGCGGATGCAGCTGAAGGCAATACGGTTACCATAACGTATCCGGAAAATGCTAAGACAGATCCGGTTACTATTGTAGTAGTGAGCAATAGCGATGTGAATCTTAAAACAACGTATACGGTATTTTTCGTTTCACCTTCAGGTGAGCCGGTAACATATTCGTTTCAAGATCTATTCAATTCGGGCGCTTATAAGAATACATCGTCCGTTGCATTAAGCAGTGCCAATGGTGCAGGAACCGGGGCAGACTGGCCTTCCAGCGTTAAAGGCTATGTACAGTTAAACGGTACCACGGCAATTAACGATTACGTGGCCTTTACATTGAAGGATATCCCTGCAGGCACATACAAGGTTTTGTTTGGTTATAAAACAAACAATAACCGTGCAACACTGCAGTTGTCCGTCGACGGGGAGAACCTGGGTAATCCGGTAGACGAGTATGCGCCAACGCAAAGCTATCCGATTCAGGAGCTTGGAACGGTTACAATTAAAGCTGACGACAGCCATGAGTTCAAGTTCACGGTTACGGGTAAAAATGCGGCAAGCAGTGGTCAAACCGCTACGTTCTCCTTTATTCAGCTAGTTCCGGTTGATGCTCCGAGCTCGATCGTAAGCATCACTCCGGTCAACGTGACGACCCAAGCGGGAACAGCTCCCGTGCTTCCAACGGTAGTTACGGCGGTGTACAGCAACAACACAACCCGTCAGTTAGGTGTAGCGTGGGATAGCATCGATCCGTCGAAATATGCGACGGCAGGCAGCTTTACCGTGGAGGGTACAGTGACGAGCAGCACGTATAAAGCGTTGGCGAACGTTACTGTAACGGCGGTAGATGTACCGAATGCGGTGATCGTAAGCATCACTCCGGTCAACGTGACGACCCAAGCGGGAACAGCTCCCGTGCTTCCAACGGTAGTTACGGCGGTGTACAGCAACAACACAACTCGTCAGCTAGGTGTAGCGTGGGATAGCATCGATCCGTCAAAATATGCGACGGCAGGCAGCTTCACCGTGGAGGGTACAGTGACGAGCAGCACGTATAAAGCGTTGGCGAACGTTACTGTAACGGCGGTAGATGTACCGAATGCGGTGATCGTAAGCATCACGCCGGTCAACGTGACGACCCAAGCGGGAACGGCTCCCGTACTGCCAACGATGGTTACGGCGGTGTACAGTGACAGCACAACTCGTCAGCTAGGTGTAGCGTGGGATAGCATCGATCCGTCGAAATATGCGACGGCAGGCAGCTTTACCGTGGAGGGTACAGTGACGAGCAGCACGTATAAAGCGTTGGCGAACGTTACTGTAACCCATGTGATATGGCCAGCTAGCTCTAGTCTTACTGTTTCCAATGTAATGCCAAGAACGGCCACTTTGAAATGGACTGCAGCGGAAGCAAGCAGAGGAATAAGCGGCTACAAGGTATACAGCGTGACAGGGGCTACCTATACGGAAATCGCTTCGTTCGGTAATGTTCAAAGCTATGATTTGACGGGCTTGACGCCATACACTAGATATACTTATGCAATCCAGGCAGTAGATTCGGATGGAAACCGCAGTGTCTATGGTCCGACGGTTACATTTACGACGGCTATAGAAAGCTCGCGGCCACGTCCTGGCAGCGGCGGTGGCGGCGGATCATCTACAGGCACCGGCACGACTACGACTCCTACGGATTCTGGCAGCAATGCAGGTGTTATCGATCTTGCCAAAGACGCCAAAGTTACCAAAGAAACAACGGCAGACGGCAAATCCGTTACGAAAGTGTCCGTAGATGCGGATAAACTAGAGAAAGCCTTGTCTAATTCGCTTGTTACAATTGATATAAAGAATAGCGAAGCTGCAGTGAACGTGGAGCTGCCGGGCAATGCCATTCTGAATGCAATAGGCAAGCAAAGCAATGCGGTGATTCAAATTCAAGCAAACGGTGTGACTTACGAGCTTCCTGTGCGTCTATTCACCAATATTCCTAAGGATGCTACGGTCACCGTCACCATTGCTAAGGTTTCCGGTAAAACGGGAGACGAAATCAGTGCCGTGGTGAAAAGCATGAACGCAAAACAAGTGATTGCTAATCCAATCGAGTTTACAATCACCGTAAACGGGAAAGAACTATCTGATTTCGGCGGTGTTTACGTCAATCGTACCTTTAGCTTAGGAGCTGCGGCAGATCCGAATAAAGTAACGGCAGTCTGGTTCGATTCGAACAACCGTATGCATTTCGTACCTGCCGTTCTCACGACGAATAACGGTTCCTCTGACATTACGATTCGTTCGCCGCATAACAGCATCTACACCGTCCTTCAATCGGATAAATCATTTACCGATATGAAAGAGCATTGGGCCAAAGCGGATGTAGAGCTGCTGGCAAATAAACTCATTGTAAACGGCACAACTGATCAGCTGTTTGCTCCGGACGCCGACATTACACGCGCTGAATTCGCAGCCCTGCTGGTTCGCTCGCTTGGGTTGACTGAAGTCAAAACGAATGGATTCCGTGATGTACAATCGAGCGACTGGTTTGCAGCAGATGTAGGCACAGCTTACAAAGCGGGCTTGATTACAGGTTATGAAGACGGTACCTTCAGACCTAACGACAACATTACTCGCGAGCAAATGGTTACGATGCTGGTGAGAGCACTGAAAGTAGGCGGCAAAGAAGTCAAGCTGGATAGAGCCGTACTAGACTCCTTCGCAGACCGCGCAAGCATCGGCGAATGGTCGAAGGATGCGGCAGCACAAGCTCTTAGTGCCGGCTTGATTCAAGGAATGACCGACAAAGAGTTTGCCCCACAAGACAAAGCTACTCGCGCACAAGCGGCAACTACGCTGAAGCGTATGCTCCAGTATCTGAAATTTATTAATTAAAAAATGTTGAAGAGGCTGTTCCGCGGTTTTAACCTGCGGGACAGCTTTTTTCTTTTTATGTCCACAGCAATTCCTTGTTCCATCTATTTCCATTCCGCTGATATCTTAGCCTAACATGCTTGCGATCTTTGTTACCCTGCCAAAACTCGACAACACTAGCGTCAACTCGATATAAGGTCCAGGAAGGGGACACTATATCAGGGTTGTCTCGAAGGAGATTCATTTGTTCCTTTAAAGCTTCGTCGAACCTGTATCGGTCGTCTAGAACAGCGCTCTGTTTGCCGATCAAAGCGATCGCCCGGGCTATGATGCCCCGGTTCAAAAAATCTTTGGCACTGAGCTCTTGCCCCATAGGAACCGCTTGTCCACGAATTCTAACCTGCCTTCCGATTAATGACCAATAAAAGGTTAATGCGACCGACGGATTAGTCTCCATTTGCTTGCCCTTATTACTTTCTGAGCTCGATGCGAAATACCAGCCCTTGTCGTCGACGTCTTTCAATATAAGCACACGCGCGTCAGGAGTGCCGTCTGGATCTATTGTGGAGAGAGTCATGGAGTGGGGTTCATGCACGCCATTATCAATAGCCGTTTGAAACCATTCCAGAAAAAGCTCATACGGATCATCTTGTGCATCGTCGATAAGAAAAGCTGGTAAAGGACCTGCAAGTGATTGGAGTGCTCTAATATTTTCGCGAATTCGCTCCATATAATCATCACCCTCCGTAATGTGATTTAGCTTCCTTCAAGTAAAGCATATACAATATCAATTCATATGAATAATATATATTTATCGCAAAATCATATATTTCGTATATGTATATAAAACATGACAAACGAATCCAGCCCAACATCAGTCTGATTCCGTAACCAGCACTACGACTTTCACGTATACCAATGTAAACATAATCCCTTTCATGGATTCTTGTTAAACAAAAATAGAAGTCGAGGGACCGTCCTATGTATGAGGAGATTACGCTTCAAGCGGATTTGTGTTATCGGCTGGCCGAGCGCAAGGCGGCTCACTATTTTGCTTCGCTTTACGAGCAGGTTAAGGAACAATCGTACGTGTCTGCTTTGACCAAAGACTTTCAATTATGGAAGCAAAGCCATATAGGCAGCCATTCTCTGCTGTCCTTTTTTACAACAACGATTCGAAAACCGGATTCCCGGGACTATCACAACTATATAAGATGGTTGAACCATACTGGCAAACTGGATCGTTTCCTAGATCGGAGCGTCTCTTATATTTACATGCGGGATCTGGGGAAGTCGCTGAATGACCCCGCAGCCCAAACCCGGATTCACCAGGTTGTCGCCGATGTCAAGAAGCACTTGATCCGATCTACGTCGGCAAAAGAGGGGACAGCTCCGGAGTTTATGAGCTTGGCCGGACTGTACCGCTGGGCACAGAAGGAAGGGATAGAAGCTGCGATCATCTGGGTAATCGACAAGCTCCGTACCGTTGCTGCACACATTCCGAAGGAAATGAACGCTGAGCACTCGGTTCGCAAGCTTATCAAAATCATTACGGGGGTTGTTCTGCACGTAATCGAAGAGATGGGCGACCATACTCCCCCTGCGGAGCGTAAACGCAGACTGGATGAAGCGATAAGGCTCGGGTATTCGTACGGCTTGACTTATCCTTTTATTGACGATCTGCTCGATTCCCCAGTTTTATCCGTTCGAGAGAAAGAACAATATGGCCGCATGATCCGGACCGCTCTTCTTACAGGAACTGTACCGGATCCCGGGAAAACGACCGGACCCAACAAGGAACTGATCCGTTTTGTTCATGCCGAGCTTCGTGACGCTTACGTATATATCAAGAGGAATCAGCTTACTGAAACGCAGCGGCTTTTTTTCGAACAATCGTATATATTTTTTCATGCCCAAGATACTGACCGCGCAAAGGTACTCGCAAATCCGAATTACACGAACGAAGAGCTGTATGTGCCGATTATCTTGAAATCCGCTTATTCCCGGCTGATTGTCCGCTCTGTCATTCATGCCCCTGCGGACGACGATATCGATCAGCGAACCTTTTATTACGGTATCTATAATCAGCTTGCCGACGATTTTGCCGATATGTTTGAAGATATGAAGACCGGGGCGGTGACACCCTATACGTATTACTTGACCTACGGCGGACAGCGTCCGGATTTGATCAACCCCTTTGAGCTGTATTGGGCGGTCATCTCGCATCTGATCCATCATGTGTATGACGACGATGCCAAAACCCGGGAAGTGATTCTCGACCGAGCCGTCAACGGTTTAAAACGATGCCGTCAGCGTGTAGGCGTGGAACAATATAACGAAATCATAGCCGCGTTCACCTCCGGGATGCCGGAATTCAATCGAATGGTCCAACAAATGGTCAAAAAAGCGGACGATGTAGATTTCTTCGACAAGCTGCTCCGTGACCGGATGGTTACAGTTTTGAAAAACGACCGTAATGAAAAGCAGCAGTTTCTGGATACGGTCAAATCGGTCCGCCAGCAAATCAACAGTATGCTGCTCATTCCGAAGCAAGACGGGAGTCCGCCGATGAAGGACGCGTTGATCGACTCCGCGAATTACAGCCTCGAGGGGGGCGGCAAGCGACTGCGGCCCATACTGGCCTGGGTTATGGGAGTCGACGAATACGGGCTGCAGCCGGCTGCAATCGCTCCTCTGTTGAGATCGCTGGAATATATGCATACAGCCTCCCTGATTTTCGACGATTTGCCGTCGCAAGACAATGCGCCCGTCCGCAGAGGGCGTCCAACGCTGCACGAGGTGCACGATAGCGCCACCGCGGAGTTAACCGGTCTGTTTCTGATCCAGAAGGCGATCGAAGAGCAGTCTTCCCTCGTTGGGTTTGATGCCGAAGTCGTGATGGCC
Organism: Paenibacillus sp. H1-7; assembly: GCF_022354825.1. Lineage (GTDB taxonomy): Bacteria > Bacillota > Bacilli > Paenibacillales > NBRC-103111 > Paenibacillus_S. Next base: position 4,952,867 of record NZ_CP031168.1, on the reverse strand, counting down.
CTGATGAAATATTCGTCGCAAAGGGCGGGGGACATGTGTGCGGGGCAGGCCATGGATTTGCAATCCAAGGGGACCGTGCTGACACTGGAGCAATTGAACAGCATTTGTTATTGCAAAACCGGAATCGCCTTCGAGGCGTCGCTGGTCATGCCGGCCATTCTTGCTAAAGCCGACGCTGCGGAAATAGCCGGTTTAACGAAATTTGCCTATCATGCGGGCATTGCCTTTCAAATCAAGGATGACCTGCTCGATGCAGAAGGGGATCTGCAAGTGCTCGGTAAGCCCGCCGGCAAGGACGTTGAAAACAACACTTCGACTTTCGTGACCGTACTGGGCCGGGAGAGCGCCAAAAAAGAGATGTGGGAGCACTACTGCCTTGCGATGGAGGAGCTGAGGAAGCTGCCGCGAAGTCCTGTCTTCTTGAAGCATTTGCTGACCTACATCATTACTCGGGATAGTTAAATGATTATTTCAGGATAAGAAAATAAAAAAGTGCGATGCCATAAGGCATTGCACTTTTATTTGTATTTGTAAGTATGTTTTTGCCACGGTTTAATACAACAAGGATGTCCTCGCCAACAGGAAAACGGCTGTGTTTGTTTCCCATAGACTTTCCTCATGCCGGTTTTGTGATCAGATCGCAGTTTTTCATGCCGGGCAGATCGTTCAAATAGGCACACATTTGGAATTACTTCAGAATGTCAATGGGAAATATTATGAGTTGTGGAGTGCACAGGCTCAATATTATGCGGAACAAGCTGTGCTTTAAGTACGGCTCTCTGTGACTTTATCATAAATGGATCGGATTTGAGAAACTTTTCCCGAAGCTGCGACATTTACTGGACAATGCATTTTTGATACGATACTAAAATAGTAGCAATTTATTGCATGAGTACGGGGGAGAACGATTTGCTGGCACAGGAGAGACATCGATTAATCATATTGGAACTGGAGTCCAAAGGGCAAGTTACCGTAGTGGAATTAAAGTCACTGCTGCAAGTATCGCTCGATACGGTTCGCCGGGATCTTGAACGGCTGGAGCTAGAGGGCAAGCTGCAACGCGTACATGGCGGAGCCGTTTCCAAGAGGGAGGAGCTGGCTACTAATCAAACTTTCTTTAAGAGCAAAATAACGCAGAATGAGAGAAAACAGGAAGTGGCCATGCATGCGGTTGAACTGGTTAAGGAGTATCAAGCGGTTACTCTTAATGCCGGTACAACGAACATTGAAGTCGCCAAACGGCTCGCCGCTCGCTTCGAGAAGCTGACAGTCATTACGAATTCGCTTCGTGTCGCGGATATTTTGGCCCAAAAAAAGGGGTTTACGGTAATTGTTCCGGGAGGTTATCTGAATCACGAGGAGTTCTCTTTATACGGGAGATCGATTGAGGAAGAGATTATGAATTTCAATATCGATATTGCTTTTATCAGTATCAATGCGATTTCGCTTGAGAAGGGACTGACGGATTTTCGGCAAGGGGAGGCAGAGGTCATCAATGCGATGCTAAAAAGCGCCCGGCGAAAAGTCGTTGTTGCGGATTCGAGCAAGTTCGAAACCGTATCTTACTTGAATATTTGCGGATTAGATCAGATTGATACTATTGTTACAGATTCTTATATGGACGATACCCTATTGGACATGTATAAAAAACACAATATTTCCATCATAAACGCAGGCTCTTCGTAGCTTGCGTTTTTTTGTGGCTTTATCGCATATAAAACGGCATAAAAAAGCATTAAATATTAATAATACGTAAATTAATGCAATATGTATTGTTGTTTTGCATTTTTGTGCTCTATAATGGGTACTGTCAAAGCCAACATGAAATAGGGGGACTTGAGGAACTAAGAGAAGCGCATCACAGCAGTTTAATTGATGGGCTTGGACCAATGATTGGACTACATACGCTTGAAGAGAAATCAAGAATTCAAGAATGAACATGAACGCATTGCCAATGCGTGCCGGTAAAGTCCGAAATCGACTATCCGCTCACGAGGTCACTTATGTAAACGCAATGCGTGAGTCAGTTAGTGGCTGGTTCATGTAGAGTGTCTGACGTTATGCAGTTTTCGGAGCTGCATTCACGCAAGATATTTGGTGACACCAATGAGCTTGAACATAAATTGAATGAAGTCAGCGCGCAAAGCGGCAAGCATATTGATTCCAAGGCAGCAAGCTATTTGCTGCGCGACGCAAAAGCGTTATTGTCCAAACCGTGATGAGATAGGATAGCGCAAGCTTAATAAAAATTATAGCCTGCCGAATACATCGGCAGATTCAAGCTGTCGAGATGTTCTCGACAGCTTTTGTTATTGGCTTATCATGTGAACAAACCAGCTTGCGCACAATGGTTTTGGGAATCGGATCTGAAGCGGATGGAGCTACGACTTCACTCCCTTTTTAGTGAAGATAGTGGGAAAATAATATATTGTAATCAGAGTCTAGGTCCTGTTATAATTTCCCATAATCTATAGGGAAGATAATGACAGTAAAGAGAACAATACAGTTCATAGATCAAGAGCTTTCCCAAATCTTGACGGATTAAATACAATTTAGGGGAACTTGACCAGATTGATAAACATAAATCATTTGTCTGGGTTCGACCTGAACATATGGAGCCGGTAGGTGACAAAACGATATCAGAAATCAAAAGAATAATGGAAGAACAGATAAATGAATGCAAAGACATTCTTAGAGAAATACCAAATGGCGAAGGCATTTTATACAAAACAACCATGACAGTAAATAACCTTGGGAAGATTGATGTGTACCAATATATTTATTTTTTATGTCAGCATGCCAAGCGTCATATTACCCAAATGGAAAGTGTACGAGAAGAGTTTAGTAAAGTGAAAGATGAGTAGAATAACGTCATGTGCTATCTGTTCCGATTGACAAACAGAATAGCATGCAGCATAATTAGAATGAACGTTCGATCTAAAGCGATGCGGATTGTTTAATTTATTAAATGGAGGTTATATTATGAATAAAACTGTCTTTATTACGGGAACTAGCTCTGGTTTGGGTAAATTAACAGCGATCCGGTTTGCTGAAATGGGCTGGAATGTAGCGGCTACCATGCGCAGACCTGAGGAAGAAACGGAGCTTACGGCTTATGACAATATTCAAATTTTCAAGCTTGACGTCACAAAAATAGAGCAAGTTCAAACCGCAGTCGATCAAGCCATAGCCGCATTCGGGAAAATTGACGTCGTTGTTAATAATGCCGGCATGGGCACTTACGGTCCGTTGGAATTAGCGGAAGAGGATGCGATCGATTGGCAGTTCGCCGTTAACGCTCGGGGGCCGATCAATGTCATTCGTAAATTTTTGCCCCATTTCAGAGCCAATGGCGGAGGTATGTTTATTAACATCAGCTCCTTCATGGGAGTAACAACTGCGGTGCCGCTCGGATCGCTGTACAACATGTCCAAATTCGCATTGGAAGGGCTGACGGAAGGTCTTTATTATGAACTGAAGCCATTGAATATCGAGCTTAGATTGATCGAGCAGGGCGGTTCAACAGGCAACAATTTTAAAAATAATATCACCTGGAACCGCGATGAAAATATAACAGATTATGATGATCTGATGACGAAAGTACAAAATTTAATGAACACTTCAGAGACCAGCAGCCAATTGGATGATCCTCAGGTTATTGTGGATGCGATTGTCGCACAAGCTACGGGAGAGAGCGATAAATTCCGTACCGTCATCGGGTCGGCAGGCAACGAGCTGATGGCTCTTAGAAACTCCGTACCGATTGAAGAGTATTTAGAGATTATAGCTAGAAATTATATGTAACCCGAGTCTAAAAATTATATCCTGTAATTTACGATGGATATCTTAGACGTTAGAGGAGAATCGGTTGCATTGACTTAAGAAGATACTTGGTGTAATCTGAATAGAATGAACGTTCGATTTAACGTGAGAAAGGAGGAGTCGAATGTTTGAAAGATACAACAAGGTGCAGCGATCCGTCCTCGAAACGACACTGAACATCATCATTAGGAAGGAACTGCAGGCTACCTCCATGTCGCTAATCGCCAAGGAATCTGGAGTATCGACAGGAAGTATCTATCACTACTTTCAAAGCAAAGAAGATATTGTTAACGAGCTGTACAAAGCCATTGTCACGTTTAACGGAGAATATGTGCGTGAAGGTTTATTGCAGGGTAGGACGATTCGTGAAAAGTTCGAACTGGGTTGGAGCCGAGTTGTCGACTTGGGTAAGCAATACCCGCAGGGCTTTCAATTTATTGAGCAATATTCCTTCTCACCTTACATTTATGACGAAGTGAAGCAAGAAGTCTACACAGGCGGCTGGTGTGGGCCTATGAACCAATTGTACGAGGAAGCGATTCAGCAGAAGCTCTTTATCTCATTGAATCCGAAAATGATGGTTCAGATGCATTATGGGCAATTTGTTTACTTGCTGAAAGCCGAGCTACACGGTATCTACGAATTAACCCGCGAAAGCGTTGCTGAAGCAATCCGTTCCTGTTGGAATGCTGTGCGCCAAATGGATGATACAGTGATGAAATAAACGAAGCTAGTGAAATGAGGCTCTGTTTCAATTAGCATTTACTCCTATAGCGTAGCGGATACGTTAGTACATGAACGAAAAATGAAAAAAGGCAGCGGTCTATTCCGTTGCCTTTTTCAATCTAGTGACAAAACAGAGTCTTAGAACGCTACAGCAGCCTCACGTGCGCGTTGGAGAGCCCTCTCTACAATTACGGACGCTTGGTCAGCAGCCGCGGCCATACCTTCTACAAAGATGCCTTCGAAGCTAGAAACCCCAAGAAAATCCATTATGTTAGCCAAATGGCGATGTCCCATCTCCAATTCAGCATCAGCTGATCCAGGAGATAAGATGCTTCCGCTTGCTTGAATGTGAACCGCCTTTTTAGTATTCAGCAAGCCGACCCGTCCTTGACCCGGAATATATCGAAATGTCTTTCCGGCAACGCAGATGGCATCAATATATGCTTTCATAACGGGCGGATAGGAATAGTTCCATACCGGACTTACAAATACATATTTATCCGCAGCAACAAATTGGTCTACCAGCTCATTGAGACGACTTACTTTTGATCTCTCGGCAGCAGTCAATGTATCGAAAGTATTGCCTGCCCCCAGCTTGGACCAACCGCTAAAAACGTCAGCGTCAAGCTGCGGAATATCCATTTGATACAGATCAAGATGGATCACTTCATCATAAGGATTTGAAGAACGGTAAGACTGTACGAACTCTCTGCCTACGGCCATGCTTTGAGAAATGTTATGATCATGCGGATGTGCCGTGATGAATAATACGGTTGTCATATTGAAATTACCACCTTCGATTTTATTGGCTTTCACTTCAATGACGAATCGAAGCTTAAGGTATGTGACAAGTTAGCAACTATAGCAGTGATTTTCAATGAAACATTTGTGGTCTGTCACATCATGTAGTTTTCATCCGTCAATATTATAGGACCTCTAATATAAAGGTGAAGGAATAGGAATAATGAGCGAACTTGAATGGATGGCGGAGCAATTCGAAACACACCGGAGTCACTTGTTAGCGGTTGCTTATAGAATACTAGGATCGTTGGGTGAAGCGGAGGACGCCGTACAGGAGACTTGGCTGCGGTATAGCCGGGCGGATACTTGCGATGTCCAGAATTTGGGTGGATGGCTCACCACCGTAATCTCACGGTTATGCCTGGATATGCTGCGCTCACGTAAATCAAGACGTGAGGAATCGCTTGAATCCCACATGCCCGATATGTATGAGAGCTATAAGGATAAGTGCGACCCTGAGCATGAAGCACTGTTGGCCGATTCAGTGGGTTATGCGCTGCTTGTAGTGCTCGACAAATTGAACCCGTCGGAACGTGTAGCCTTTGTTCTCCATGATATATTTGCCCTGACGTTTACAGAAATCGCCCCCGTCGTTGGAAAGTCCGAGGCCGCAACCAGACAACTAGCGAGCCGGGCACGCCGCAGGGTACAGGGGACTGAGACGGCGCCTGAAGGTGATTTGGTGCGTCAGCGGAAGCTTATTGAGGCTTTTCTGGCTGCCGCGCGCGCAGGCGATTTCGAGAAGCTGATTGCTGTGCTCGATCCGGATGTGGAGCTTCGTGATGATCGCCGTGCAGGAGCGTTGGCTGTAACTCGAGGCGCAAGAGCTCTTGCCGAGCAAGTGTCGGGACGTATACAAGCGGCTGCACAGATCGCACTGGTGAACGGATCCATTGGTGTCATAGCAGCTCCTCGCGGAAGGCTGCTTTATGTACTCAAATATACGATAAGGCAAGGGAAAATCGCCGAAGTCGACTTGATATCCGACCCAGCAGCTATCAGACGACTCGATCTGAAGGTGTTGGGCAGTGTTTGGAGGTACTGAACATGAACCGCTCTTATCCGTTTGACAGTTCAACTCCAAACAAATTTGGAACAGGGGCTATTCGGTCCGTATTAAGTGATAACCAATTGCTCGACGAAACCTATACGTTCACGATGCTTACGGGAAACACAAATCATGTATTTCATGTTGACCATAATCTAGGCTCCGACTATAATATTCCACAAATCACCAACAAGTCGAACCTTTGCTTTCTCGAGGGTAAGAGAAGGAGTGAGTCTTTTGGAACCTGAGTATTCAGCTGACCTTGAAAGGATACTGAAAAGACTTGAGAAGTCTGATTTGATAACACTCTTAACAGAACAATTATCAGGCAGCGATCTCAATACGCTTCTTTTGAAATTATTTAATGAAAAGGCTAAACAGTCCTCTCCAAATGACCTGCTTAAGAGATACACAGAAAATCGGTTTGTTAAACCGGCCAAGATAGAGCCAATTCAGCTAAAGCAGCTGGAAATGGATATTTTAAAAATTGCCGTGAATCAGGGTGTTTCCCCGCTCCAACTGTCACCTGTTGCCCCTTTGGGCTGTGCCTCTGCAGTAGGGACAGTTGATCAAAATAAGGTCATTTCCGCATTAAGGGGGACGGAAGTTGTTTCGGATGCGACGAATCTTATCGCTCTGCATATCGCAGATTTGATAAAATCCAACAAATGCTCAAGAGAGGATTTCTTGCGATTTTGCACTACTCATAGGCATGTGCGGGCACAGTATTTTGGTGATACTCCAGGGTTACTCACTCACTTTCATTTATTCTGTATGGTGTCATCCGGGGTTGACCAGGGTTCATACAACTTTGAAAAACAATCATTGTGGGAACATATAGAAGTATACCGAACGATCTTCAAATCACTTTTCAATTCTAGTATCGAGGTTATTGTTAGTGAACGGGACGGGTATAAAGACAGTGCTGGTTTGGTATCCAGAGTCGTGGAATACGGACATGGATTACAATTAGATGATGTGGTCATCAGCATAGGGAATCCCAAAAAGGAAAATCAATACTATAAGGGTCTGCAATTTACTATAAAGACCGTTATCGAGGATAGGGAGTATAACATCGGTGATGGAGGCTTTGTAGACTGGACACAAAAAATGCTCGGAACTAAGAAGGAGCGATTATTAATCAGTGCGATTGGATTAGATAGATTACTAGTATAAACAATAATGGAGATCCCTGTTTAGGCCTTTACGGTACTTGGCAGGGGTCTTTTTTGCACTCTGTTCGCCCAGCGAGAATTCGGTTAATGGGACGCTTTTTAATTATTTGGCATATATTTGAAACGCGCGTCATTGGCTTTTATAATGGATGAAAGGTCATTATTCATTATCAGGAGGTATTCCCATGTCCGAATGTAAACTATCTGTCGATTATGATCAATACGAGAATGGAGTCAAAATAGTAGAGTTAATAGAGGAGCTTGCAGCCAAGGAGGAGTGCATGCAGGTAGAAAGTCTCATCATCGGAGACTGGGGCGGCGCTTACGAAAATGATTCCAGTGAAATTGTCGATGCGCTTGTACGCTTGAAAGACCGCTTCCCGCAGCTGCGCAGCTTGTTTATCGGCGATATGTCCTATGAAGAATGTGAGGTCTCCTGGATTAATCAATCTAACCTGGGGCCGATACTGACAGCGTATCCCGAGCTTACATCCCTTACTATTAAAGGAAGCACGGGCCTCAGCCTTGATCCTGCTCACCATGACAAGCTGGAGGAGTTAACCATCATTTGCGGAGGGCTTGGAACAGACGTCATTACCAGCATTAGCGAAGGCAGCTTCAGGAGCCTGAAGAAGCTGGAGCTTTATCTTGGGGTTGAAGAGTATGGATTCGACGGAAGCCTTGAAGATGTACTCCCGCTGATCGAGCCCGGAAAATTCCCGCAGCTTACCTATCTTGGGCTCAAAGACAGTGAAATTCAAGATGAAATTGCTATTGCATTAGCCGACGCGCCTATTCTTGAGCAATTACATACGCTGGACCTTTCCATGGGTACGTTGTCGGATAAGGGGGCCGAAGTACTTATCCAGAGCGAGAGGGTAAAGAAACTGGAGCTGCTTGATTTAAGCTATCATTACATGTCGGATGAAATGATGAATCGTTGGGAGCAATCAGGCCTCAACGTAAATATCAGCGATCAGCAGGATTCTGATGACGACGAGGATTATCGCTATCCTTCCTTGACGGAATAACGATGAAGTCGATGATTGTAATCGGCAATGCCGGTAATAGAAGAACTACCGAACTGCAAGCGGCAAGAGTGCGGCTGGGGTTGCCCCCGGCCCTTGTTTTGAATTATATCGATCTGCTGCAGGGAAAAGCATCCTTGAGCTCGATAGCACAGAGCCTGGGCCGAACGATGGAAGAACCGCCCTTGCTGCGGCTCGACGCACCAGGGGAGCATTTTGAAGTGGAGCGTGAGCTTATTGCACTTGGCGCTCCTGATACGGTAAGCCCTTCTATTGACGAGCGTTGGCATAGGTATAGCAAAAGCGTTGTTCAGCCTATTTCGGGAAGAACGGCACAAGGGTTGAAGGAAATCAAGGGCAAGCTGTATCATCCCTCCCAGTGGTTTCGAGGATATTGCAGACTGTTATCCCGATTGGACAGGGAGGCAGGAGAACTATGGGATACGCCGCGATGGATGAATGCTCCTGAGGATATAGCCGCCATGTTCGATAAGAGGTTTACGCACCGGCTCCTATTATCATCCGGATTGCCGGTGCCAAGAAGATTAGCGCCGCCGGAAGCCATTCCGGATTACGATACGCTGCGAGATACGATGGCAAATGAACGAACATACCGTATATTTATTAAGCTTGCAGCCGGATCCGGCGCTTGCGGAGTCATTGCGTACCAAGTAAACCCCGCTACAGGCGCGGAATCAGCCGTGACTACAATAGGTGTGGAGAATTATCAATCCAGACCTCCGTTATTTTATAACGTTAAGAGGCTGGTGAACTATAAAGAACGGCAAGTCATACGCCAGATCATCAACTGGTTACTGGGGCATGGCGCTCATATAGAGCAATGGATTCCGAAAGCGTCTTATCAGAATCGCACGTTCGATATCCGGCAGCTCGTCGTAGCAGGCAAGTCATGTCACAGTATTGCCAGGGTTAGCAGTACCCCTATAACGAATCTGCATCTGGACAGCGAGCGAATGAGCTTGGAGGAAATGGGTCTGACTCGCGAACATCAAGATGTCGTGCGACAATGTGCCGAGCAAACGTTATCGGTATTTCCGCATTCTGCTGTTGCAGGCATAGATGTATTACTGAGCAGCGGTTCCTATCGGCCTTATATATTGGATGTCAATCCGTTCGGAGATTTGCTGTATCATAGTCATTATAAAGGACATGACCCTTATGAGTGGGAAATGAGAATGGCTTCAGTCCCTTCGACTATCTAAATGGAAAGGGATCACCACGATGTTTAACATGAATGAAATTGTAGGAAGTCATGATATTCTCATGATTACGCTGGATACGCTGCGCTATGACGCCGCCGTAATGGAGGAAGACAACTGCCCGAATTTGTGCGGCGGCAAACCTTGGGAATTGCGGCATACGCCGGGCAGCTTCACCTATGCGGCTCATCATGCTTTCTTTGGCGGATTTCTGCCAACTCCGGCGACGACAGAGAAGTCGGAGCATGTTCGATTGTTTCACTCGAAAAATACGGGATTAAAGACGCATCCGTATACATGGCAATTTGATTCAACGGATATCGTATCCGGCTTGCAGGCAGAGGGCTACCGTACGATCTGTATCGGCGGAGTCATCTTTTTCACGAAAAAAGTTCCGCTGGCCAAAGTGCTTCCCGGATATTTTCAGGAAAGCTATTGGCGGATGACCTTTGGGGTCACAAATCAACGCTCCACTGAGCATCAGGTGAATCATGCCATCAAGCTGCTGCACCAATCGGATCAGTCAGAGCGTCTGTTTCTGTTTATGAATATTTCGGCGATTCATGGCCCGAATCATTATTTTGTGCCAGGAGCGAAGAAAGACTCGGTAGAGTCGCAGCGCGCGGCACTCCGTTATGTTGACGGTGAACTCGGTCGATTGTTTCAAGCATTCAGAGAACGGGAGCGTCCTGTTTTTTGTATGGCGTTCTCGGATCATGGCACCGCCTACGGTGAAGATGGCTACAACGGTCACAGGCTTGCGCATGAGGTCGTGTGGAACGTGCCGTATCGCGAATTTATTTTGTAAGGTGGGAGGAGAAGATCACCATGAGCCGTACGGTCTACCCTAATTACTCGGACATCATCCGGAATCCGGAGGCTCTGCGCAGCTGGAAGGACAGCATAACAACAGAGCCTTACCGGTCTTATCTGTACTCTTATCCGCACAAAACCTCTTATCGAGAATTGGAGACGAAGCTGGCGCTTTCTGAGCTATGGGGCAAGGAGTTGGCAGAGACGTTCTTTTTATATATGCATATTCCGTTTTGCGGGGCTCGCTGCGGCTTTTGCAATTTGTTCACCCTGCCAGATAAGAGAGCCGATGTACATGCCGAATATGTGGATGCTTTGGAAAGACAAGCTAAACAATGGGCTCCGTTCATTCGAAATAAGCCGGTTGCACGGTTTGCTATCGGCGGGGGAACGCCGACTTTGCTTGAACCAGTTCAGCTTGAACGTTTGTTTCATATTGCTGAACATGTGATTGGCATGGATCCTTCCAGCGTATCCATCTCAGTAGAGACATCTCCCGAAACCGTTACCTCCGAGCGCCTCAGTATATTAAAAAACAGGCGAGTGGATCGAGTCAGCATGGGTATTCAAAGCTTTATTGAGACTGAAGCGGAAGCGATCTATCGCCCGCAAAAGCCGCAGGAAGTCGAAAGAGCTCTGGAGCAGCTCAAGCGGTACCAATTTCCGATCCTGAACTTGGATCTGATATACGGACTTCCCGGTCAAACCCTTGATTCATGGATGTATTCTTTGGATAAGGCGCTGTCTTATGAGCCGGAGGAGATATTTATTTATCCTCTGTACACGCGTGAGCATACGATTGTAAAGCCGGAGCAGATAAGGCGGAGTGGCGAGGACCAGAGAGTAAGATTCTATATTGCAGCGCGGGAACGTTTGCTTAAGCAAGGGTATACCCAGTACTCTATGCGCAGATTCGCCAAAGCGGAAGCGGGTTCGGAGAAACGGCTGCTTCCTTACGGCTGTCAGGAGGAAGGCATGATTGGGCTTGGCTGTGGTGCCAGATCTTACACACGAACGGTCCATTACTCCTCGCGGTACAGCGTAGGGCGTTCTGCTACTGCGAGCATCATTGCCGACTATGTAGCTGCGGCCGACTACACGCAGGCAGATTACGGCATTGTGTTGAGCAAGGATGACCAGCAGCGCCGCTTTATACTGAAAGCGTTGCTTCATACGGAAGGCTTGGCATTGAGCAGCTATTCGGATCGGTTCACAACGTCAGCACTTATCGATTATCCCGAATTGAATCTGCTTGTACATACGGATCTTGCTGTTATAGAGAATGAGGTACTGCGATTGACGGAAGAGGGGCTTATGTACTCCGACGCCATCGGAGATTGGTTCATCTCCCCGGATATACGTGCCCGCATGGAAAGCTGTGTGGTCTCATGAAGGTGACGATTTATTTCCGCGGAAGCTTAAGCTCATGCAATTACGACTGCCCGTACTGTCCATTCAGCAAGAACACGGACAGTCAAGATACATTAGCTAAGGATCGGCTGCAGGTGCAGACCTTTGTCGACTGGGTAAGGAAGCAAGCGGACCGCGGACATCGGCTGTCCGTGTTTTTTAACCCTTATGGTGAAGGACTTACACATCGTTGGTATAGGGAAGCTTTGGTTGAGCTGTCCCACATGCAGCATGTCGATAAAGTCGCGATTCAAACGAACTTATCCGCCAAGCTCGATTGGGCATGCGATTTGAATCCGGCGACTGCTGCATTCTGGGTAACCTACCATCCCGGACAGACGGAGGAAGAGCGGTTTTTACAGCAATGCCGCAAGCTCTACGTTCAGAAAATCCCTTTCAGTGTAGGCTGTGTCGGCGTCAAGAACGCGTTCCACTCCATTTCTTCCATAAGGAAGGCATTGCCTAAAGATGTCTACATGTGGGTCAACGCATACAAAGATAGACGGGATTACTATTCTGCCGAGGATGAAGCGTTTTTGACCCAAATAGACCCGTATTTTGTTCTTAATACGCTGGATTACGACAGTATGGGCAAGCCGTGCCGAGCTGGACAAACGGTATTTTATGTCCAGGGAGACGGGCGTGTAAAACGCTGCTACAAGGATCGTCAAGTGATCGGAAATCTGTATAAAGATGGCCTGGAACGATTATCCCAAGAACGTCCGTGCCGAATGAGGCAATGTGATTGCTATATAGGCTACATTCATATGGAGGGGCAACCGTTCGAGCCTATATACGGGGACCGCGTACTCGAACGGATCGCTATTTTATAGTAAAGGGAGAACAGAGTAATGAATGGGACGGCGGTTTGGTTAACAGGTCTTCCAAGCTCTGGAAAAACGACTACCGCATTAGCTTTGACCGCTGCGCTTCAGGAAAGAGGGGTTAGGGTCGAATGCTTGGACGGCGATGAGCTTAGACGCAAGGTAGGACAAGAGCTTGGGTTCAGCAAAGAAGATCGGATGGAGAATATTCGTCGCGCGGTCTATATTAGCAAGCTATTGAACCGCAATGGGGTTACGACGGTCATCTCAATGATCGCACCCTACTTGGAAATGCGGGATTATGCGCGCGCTGAGCTGGAGTCCTACGTCGAAGTGTATGTGTATTGTCCATTGGACGAATGTGTACGCAGAGATGTGAAAGGCTTATACGCCAAAGCGAGAAAAGGTGAAATCATAGCATTTACCGGGATTTCCGATATCTATGAACCTCCAGTAAGTCCGGAAATCACGATCCATACGCACACGAGCAGTGTGGACGCGAATGTGCGCCAGATTGTGGACTATGTAGTAAATGAACATCGCCAGCTGTAAAGGCGATGTTTTTTCTCCATGGACCGGGAATGATATAAAGTGCTTGTCTAATCAACCAAGCTAGGATGGAGGCAAAATGAATTTTAAAATGGAGCAGCCCAAAATTACCGTTGAGTTACTCGAATCAAGGTCTATTGACTCATTAGAATCCAGAGAAGAGCTTAGTAATGGGATTATTGAAAATATTACAATCGAACATCAGGAAGCAAATAGGGTTTCCTTGGAGAAAATGATCTTTAGAAATGTGACCATTACGGAGTCATCGTTGGAACAAGTCGAAATAACAGATGTTGTTTTCGAGAAATGTGATTTTTCTAATGTACAGTTTCCTTCTTCCTTCATTCACCGTACTGAATTTAGAAATTGTAAGCTTATTGGCACCAACTTTTCTCAAAGCAGGCTACAAAATGTCCGGTTTCTGAATTGTATGGGTGATTTTTCGAATTTTCGCATAGCCAACTTTAAGCAGGTGAGCTTTGAGGATTGTTCATTAATCAGCGCAGACTTTTTTACTGCGAACTTTCAAAAAATAGCATTCGCCCGTTGCAATATGGATCAAGCTTATATGATTGGAACCAAGCTTAAGGGAGTCGATCTAAGCGATTGTAACTTCGAGGTATTAATTGTGGAGGCTAAGGATCTGGAGGGTTGTATTATTGCCGGTCATCAGGCTTCAACCTTCGTAGGGCTTTTGGGGGTAATGATTCGATAGGCTCTCAAGAATTTTATTGACACAGAAGATGCGGTTGTTTTAAGATGAGAAAAATTAAAGTACACGGAAAGGAGCGTGAGCGGGATGAAAAAGGCACTTTACCTATTAGGATATGAGAGCATTCAAAAGTGGAGCCTAACCGAGGGCGACCATTCAGTTTTCAATGCGTTAAAACCTTTTTCTTCGCCACGCGGCCTATTATCGATATCCGATCACCTCTGACAAAAATGGGGATCTGCAAGCAAATCACGTTTATTGCAAACGCGTATTTGGTTGGATACGGGAAGACCGCTCTGGAGAAGCGGTCTTTTTTGTTTTATCTACAAATGGAGGAAAAAAAGAAAATATGTTAAAAAAGGGTTGACATTAAAAATTCCCCATGATAATATCATAAACAGTAAAGCGGTAAAACATTAAAGCGGTAATGCGAGATAGTATTTTGGTACTAAACCTACAAGGAAAGGAAGGGATAGGCAATGAGAAGCCAGTTATTCAACAATCCGTCTAAGCAGGACTATGAACAGCCAAAAAAGTATCACGAGAACACTTTTGATCATAAGCAAGTTTGGTGCGAGAGCAGCATTAAGGGGCAATTTAGCGATGTTCTTGAGGCCTATTTCCAACCAATCATCAGTAGCTTTTACGTACCATGTTTGAGCCTTTCCATCCTTAGAAGAGGAGGAATGGCGCTAACGTGACCATGAATCACGGACCGTTCCGAATCTGAATCCGTGCATACATTGATATTGTGCGTAAAAGGCTACTTGCGACCTGGCAAGTGGTCCATTGGTGCTTGTCCTTTATTCTTGGGGCAGCGACTTGAATGGAACCACGACGGGCTAAGCAGCCTTTTTTATACCCTTGGATAGAACGTATGTTCTGTAGGAGGGGTAAGGCGCCTGTTGGATGGAGAAGCTGGCTGACACGGCAATCGTAAACTCATTATTCACAGGTTCTAATTCTGTTCAGCCCTTCCAATCATATTATGGCGCATTAGGCAAGTGGTCTAAGCCACAGGACTTTCAATCCTGCATTCGCTCGGTTCGAATCCGGCATGCGTCACCAAATGCGGAATTAGTTTAATGGTAGAACGGATGCATTCCAAGCATTCAGTATGGGTTCAATTCCTGTATTCCGCACACTAAAAGTACATATAAAAAGCGGTTCGCAGAGTGTGAGTCAGCCATGAGTTTGGGTTCTGATGGGTGGTTGAACGAAACACAAGCTGTAAAAAATCGGTGGGAGCTTAACCCGCTCCTAGCAAGGATTTACCGCATCCACATGCTGCCGTAGCTCAATCGGTAGAGCAACTGACTTTTAATCAGTAGGTTGAAGGTTCGATCCCTTTCGCCGGCACCAAATATCTTCTACCACCATCAAGATATGACGTAGTGGTGAAGCGGCATAACACACCTGTCTTTCGAACAGGGATACGCGGGTTCGAATCCCGTCTACGTCTTCACGGTTCCATAGTTCAGTTGGTTAGAACGCTGCGTTGTCAGCGCAGAGGTCAGGGGTTCAAATCCCCTTGGGACCGCCAATATGCTGTCGTAGCTCAGGAGGTTAGAGCGCTCGGCTGATAACCGGGAGGCAGGTGGTTCAAGTCCATTCGACAGCAGATTTTAAAGATGATCAGTAAAAAGCGCGCTGGTTCCTATCCAGCCAGACTCATATCTTGTGCATGTGGGGAATAGATTTTTAAAAGCTGCATACCACACCTCGCCTGTGGTTTCAAGCTCCACCATGGTTAGACACAATGCGTTGAATCAATCCCATCAAGGCCCAGCAAACAAACCCAAACGAAAGGAAGAAGCGAACCTTGCATTACAGGTGAATCCCATGAAAACAAAAAGACGACAATTCCCATTGATTCATGAAACGACATTCCGCAATACAACTGAACAGAACCTTGAGTTTGGAGACGTAATGGATCGGATTTCGCGATTCATCGAGTGCGATTCAAGGGCAGTATATGATCTCGTGGTTACGACTGACGCTCAGACACATCCCGGCCATACGAAATTCGTAAGCTACATTGTGGTGTATCGAGTAGGACGAGGCGCTTGGTTATGCAGCCGGCAAGTGATAATTCCGAGAGAAATCTACTCTGTTCAAGAAAAATTGTCATTGGAAACGACCTTCAGCCAAGAAATTGCCGCTCAATTCGGTTATGCCGAACGTGAACGTCTCGAGAACATCATCTTACCGTATATCGACCAAGGGGCAGATATCCGCTTCATGGTAGATATTGACGGAGGAACCGGCGCTAAGAATAAGACGGCAGCTTATCTTTCGGAGATGGTTAGTCGAATTGAAGCAATGGGTTTAATCGCTAGGGTTAAACCAGAATCGGTAATGGTAAGTGTTGCTGACCGCGAAACGAAAAAGCCTTTTCGGTTACGAGCCGCTTCTTCTTAACAGGATATCTCCTTTAAATTGACGAAGAAAGCCCGGGAAATCCCCAGGCTTTCTTCTATTTTTGCTCATGAGGCTTTGGTAAATCGATATTCCGTTGGAACTTATTTGCAATTTCTGCGTCTATAATAAAAACTGAAGATCAATGAATCATGTCTTAGAAAGGATTCTCTCATGGATACCCTCACTGGTTTCTTAATTTTAGGTGCTTTGTTTGGTATTTTTGTTGCTATTCAAAAACTTAATTCAAATGTTATTACACAAATTGATCAAAATGAGAAGATTATTGAGTTACTTAGTGAATTGAAGGAAAAGTAACGGGATGTCGAAGCAAGATCCAGAACTTATTACAGCTGCGAAAAGCTGGATGAAGGTATTTATATGGAGGCACTGAATTTGGATAATCGGGATAAGCAATGGATTAAGCAGAAACTGGATATTGCGAGAGCGGAGCTAGGGGAGCTAGTTTTTCAGGAAGTTGAGTACATTACCACAGGCTGCGAGAAAGACGTTCTGATTCTGGATAAAAAGACAGTTATTGCTTTCTTTCGTGATGGATTACAGTTCGATCAATATCATGTCCGACAGGAGCTAATTCGCAGATTAGCAGGGCAGACGGAGGCTATTTTGCCAGAATGCCTGTATCTTTCTCCGACCCAACATTTCGTGGTAGAAAAATACGTGCCGGGATATCGAATTACTCCTCAGTATGTGGAACAACACTCGCAATATGCACAACAAATTGGGCGATCCGTTGGAAGTTTTTTGAAACAGCTTCATATGAAATCAGAGCGCAGACAGGCCTTGCCAAGCCGTTTTGAACAAGATGTTCGGAATGATATGAATGACGGGGTTAAGCTGCTGCAAGCCAAACTGTCACCATCAGAGATGGAACAAGTGATGCATTTCCTGTGTAAATATTATGAAGTTTCAGCTTCGGTTCCAACTTGCATTGTGCATGGAGATTTCCACTATGATAATATTCTATGGGACGAGAGAGCCGGTAGGCTCGGGATTATAGATTTTAGTGAAGCAGGAATGGAAGATCCGGCATTGGATTTTATGTATATGTGTTATTATCCTAGAGAATTCAGACACGCGGTATTTACGGAGTACGGTTCAGAAGATGCAACGCTCTATGAGAGAAGCCAAATGTATGACAGGATCTACGGATTATATGATATGATCGAAAACCTCCAGGGGAATCCGCGAAAACCACACTTTGAAAAAGGGTACACCAGATTTTTTTATAGATCGCAAGATTATAAACTGTTCAAACTTGTTTAGACTAACATAGTTGGAGAAAATATTGCGGGTGGAAATAAACAAACGAATACCGTGGTCTTGATTTCTTGTGAGTAAGGGGATAATTCAAGGGGGAAATGGCGGTAGCTTGGAAAAATCAGGTTCTACAACTCGGGCACAGTCTATTACAGTTATTGAACGTATTATGTCCATACAATCCGGTAGATCGCTAGAAATAGACCAGGAAGCCGTCAAAAGCGCAGAGAAAGAGCTTGCAAAAATATCAATATTATTTTAAGAGGGCAAGACTAATAAATATCGGATGACAAGACATTATCTCAAAGAGCCGCGCATACCGCGGCTTTTTTTATTTTTTTGGATCAGACTCTTGACAAGCCCAAATTTCTGATATGAAAGCACTATCAGGTACTGCAAACGGATACCGGAGAGAGCGTGTAAGCCATCTCTATACTCCAATTCGATAACGGAAATTATCCAAAAGGATCATACACCCGGCTGCGGAAACATGATATGATGTTGGCGAATTAAATGATAATTGTTATCAATTAAACCTCAGAAAGGGCAGTGACGGTATCTTTGGAAGCAGCAAACCAGGTTGGGTGGGGCAAAGCGAATTTCGGCATATTATGGGGCGGCTATTTTTTGTCCGTGTTCAGCTCCATGGTCATTGCTCCGATGCTGCCGTTTTATATGGAGCAGATGGGAGCCGAGGACGACGCCTCCGTGCTGCTGTGGAGCGGTCTCGCCTTGGCAGCTTCGCCGATCTCGGCGGCGCTAACGGCGCCGCTTTGGGGACGGCTCGGGGATCTGACCAGCCGCAAAATGATGATCGTGCGGGCGCTTTTCGGATCCGCACTTGTATTGGCGCTGATGGGCTTTGCCGCAACGCCGTTTCAGCTGTTCGTGCTGCGCTTGCTGCAAGGCGCACTTGGAGGCGTCGTTGACGCCGTGTCCGCCTATGCCGCTTCAGAAGCGAAGCCGGGGGAGCAGGGCAAAGTACGGGGCAAGCTGGAAGGGGCGCTAGCCGCGGGATCCATGCTCGGTCCTCTGCTTGGAGGCTTGCTGCTCAGTCTTGTCGGCTTTCAGCCGATGTTTATGCTGCTCGGCTCAGTACTGGGCATGTGGACGTTATTTAGCTTGCTGTTCTTGAAAGAAAACAAGCTGCAACGCAGAAAGGCGTCCGTCGTATCGTCCCGGATGAGCAAGCAGTGGATTCATCTATTAAGCGAGCCTAAGGTACGTCATTTTTTGCTGGCGGGCATTCTGGCGAATTTCGGCGTTTTCGGCTTATTGACGGTTACGCCCGTGTACGTGAAGCAATTGGTGGAGGATCCAGCGCATACGACTGTATGGGTAGGTGTCCTGCAGGCGGTCAACTGGGCGTCGGTATGGCTTGCGTCATCCTGGTGGGGCAAACGAAATGATGTCCAGCCGGTGCGGCTTAATTATGCGGTGGCTGCCGTCTTGTGCGGCTCGGCTATTATGCTGCAAACGGCGGTTCCGAGCGTCAGCTGGCTAATTCCGCTGCGCATCTTGCAGGGCTTTGCCTCCAGCGCGCTGATCCAATCGGTGTTTTTGACGATAACGCGCTCATCTGCTTCGGACCAGTTAGGATTTCGAACGGGGCTGTCCCGCAGCTTATTATTTACCGGGCAAATCGCAGGCCCGATGGCCAGCGGTACGCTAGGCAGCCTCGTTAGTGCGTCCGCCATCTTTGCTTTGCACGGGTTGGTCATTGCCGCCGGCGGCCTGCTGGTCTGGCTGCTTGGGCAGAGTAAGGAAGCTGCACAGCCGTCGCAAGAAACGGCCGGCCGATGATAGCCATTCCACAGACGAATGGGACTATCGATGCGCAAGAATGAAACTGTGAAGCTTGACCAAGCTTGAACGCAGTCCTTCAAACGGATAGTACGGTGCAAAAAAATGGATATTTCAGACCATGGATGTTCAAAAAAGCGTACGCTAAACTTTTAAATGATAACAAGAATCATTATCATTGAATCTGTCGCTCAGTATGCTAAACAATGATGAAAGGATGCCACAACGCGTGTCATGCTAGTCAATGACGCCGTGGAAGTCGTGCTGGCACACACGCGGAGTCAAATCTGTCGCATAAAATGCCGTGGCATCGAGCCGCACGAGCATTAAAAGGCGCAACGATCATCTCCGACGTGAATCATCGGTAAAGCAGTTGACCCCTATCACGTAGACCATCTTCTCTCTGTGCAACCACGCAGACAAAAGGCTGCTAGATCCGAGATGAGATGTTGCGTGGCACGCACGTGAGCATCTCACAAGGAAGGCTACAAAGTTCGGTCGATATACGGTTCGTGACGGCCACCAGCTGCAACTGACCAAGAATCTAAGGAACCGTCCCCTAATCGGCCGTTAAATAAATCCGAAGAGGTGAGGTATCTAGCATGACTCAAGCCAAAAAGCAAATGCACTTGAATTTGTTTGTTCTGAATACGGGACACCATGAAGCGTCGTGGCGTCATCCGGAGACGAAGCCGGAGTGTATTACGAATATTCATTATTATACTAAGCTGGCGCAAATCGCAGAGCGCGCGAAGCTGGATTCCTTGTTCATCGCCGACGCTCTTGTGCTTACTCCGGCGGTGCAGTATAAAATTCTCGGCGGTTTCGAGCCGCTGACGATGCTGTCGGCGCTGGCGATGGGTACTGAGCGAATTGGGTTGATCGGCACTGTCTCCACAACATACAGCGAGCCATTTAACGTCGCCCGCATGTTTGCTTCGCTTGATCATATCAGCGGAGGACGCGCGGGATGGAACAGCGTGACGTCGGTTGGGGACGCGACCGCCCTGAACTTCGGTCTAGACGCCCATCCTGAACACGGCGACCGGTATGAACGTGCAAAGGAATATTTAGACGTAATGAAAGGACTGTGGGACGGCTGGGATGACGACGCTATTGTCGCGGACAAGCAGAGTGGCATTTACACCGATTATGAAACGAAAATTCGCGCTTTAAATCATAAAGGCAAGCATTATTCCGTACGCGGGCCGCTGAATATCGGCAGATCGCCTCAAGGCTATCCGGTGCTTGTGCAAGCAGGCTCCTCCGATGCGGGGAAAGAGCTGGCGGCCGAAACGGCGGAGGTAGTCTTCACCGCCCAAGATACGCTGGAGCACGGGAAGCAATTTTATACAGACTTGAAGCAGCGCATGGCGAAGTATGGCAGACGCCCCGAAGAGCTGAAAATATTGCCGGGCTTTAGCCCTATTATCGGTGCGACCGAAGCAGAGGCGCGGGAAAAGGAAGCGCAGCTGAATGAGCTGACGTCACAAGCCTTTGGCCTCATTCGGCTATCGAACGCCATGGAAATCGATCTGGCAGCCTTTCCGCTGGACGATCCGTTTCCGCTGGAGCATTTGCCCTCTATCGAGCAGGTGAAAGGGCAGAAGGCGCGGTTTCAGATGTATGTGGACATGGTGCGCAAGGAACATTTGACGATCCGTCAGCTTATGCTTCGGACAGCCAGCGCCCGTGGACATTATACAATGGTTGGAACTCCGCTGCAGATCGCCGATGAGATGGAGGCGTGGATAGGACAGGAAGCGGCGGATGGCTTCAATATCATGCCCCCGTATTTTCCGGGAGGGCTTGAAGACTTCACGAGTCTTGTCGTTCCGGAGCTGCAAAGGCGCGGTCTGTTCCGCACCGAGTATAGCGGACGAACGCTTCGTGAGCACTATGGCTTGCAGCGGCCTGCCGTCAAAATTCCACAGCCTATTTGACAAAAGCGGGCTTACTCATTGTCCTCTAGGGCGGCATGAAGCGTTTTTCTTCGTGACAAAATGAAAACATTAAGGGCAGAGGCCGCGCCCGTTACCCTGATGTAGCGGCCTAAAATTAATCAAGTTTACAGAGGAGTATTTATATGTGCGCATCAGAACGCTGCCTTTGGGCGGCAGTTTACCGCTTTTCGTTTACGGAATCGATGGAAGGTATCCGTTTCAAGCTGAGCGAATTGGAGAATGACGAGAGGCTGCTCTCGTTTCTCGGCGCGTTCGGTGAGTCGATTCAATCGCCGGCGCTGCAAGTCACCGGCTCCTTGCTTGTCAAACAATACGGGCTGCTTGTTTCCGGGGCCATGCACGGTTATATGAGATGTCGCGAGGCGGTCGATCTGTCGCCTGATCGTGTACAGTTCGTTTTGAGCGCGAAAGGCCTTCAATTTGCGGTGCAGTCGGCAGAGGAGCCGGATTTTTTGCGCGGGCGGGCGGATAATGCTGAGGCGCGCACCCTTTATTTTGATCATGTCTTTGCTGATCAGGCGTGCCGGGTGGTGTGGCGCGTTGCACAGGTGACGCGGATTGACGCGGGCACGCTGTGGGGCAATTTGTCGTATGGCTTGGCCTATTGGAAAAACGAATGGCTGCAGGAAACCGCACTATCCGAAGCGGAGCGCGGACGAATCGAAGACGATTTTCACGAGCTCTACGGCTCGTCTCGTCCTCAGCGGTTTCCGCAATTACAAGCGAATCCTCTGACGACCGCTTTTCGGAGCGTGAGCAATCCTTATGCGCCGGAAAAGCCTATTATCGTACGCACCAAATGCTGCTTGAATTACTGCTTACCGGGTGGCGACCGATATTGCTATACCTGTCCGCGAATTACGGATGATAAGCGGATCGATAAAGCCCACGAAGCCCACAGGCACAAGTCTGTCAAATCTGTTCAGGCAAAGGAGGAGACGAACACCACGAAATAAGGGGTAGGGTTCACCACGAACGTATGCTGTTACATACCAACGAATTTTAAGGGAGGATAGATGATGTCCGTTACTAAATTGAAGCTTATTGTTGATTCTCATGTTCACAGCGAAGGGGAAAGACAGAAGCTGGCCATGCTGCACAGCCTGATTGTAAGAGAAGTGTCCGCGATGGACATTGCCGAGCTCGTGAAGGTGACGCTAGAATTCGATAGCTCCGGATCCCGTTCGGGCGGGGAGGGGGCAGGAGAAAGCGCAGCCGGAGCCGGTCTTTCACTTGTGCCGCCAGTGCAGGAGACTACAGGCAGCGCGCTTACGAAGCTAAGCGAACGGCAGCGGGAAATCGCTTTCATGCTGTGCAATCATTATTCGATCAAGCGCATCGCAGGCGTCATTTACGTTTCTGAAAATACGGTGAAAAAGCATGTACAAAATATCAAAAAGGCGCTGGATATCAAATGCTCCGGCGCTGATTTTATTTTTACCCTCCGGCAGATGATTGCTGTCAAGCGGCTCGAAGAAACGTTACCTCAGTAAGGCCGGTTCCGGCATCGCGCATCATGATTTGAGTACTACTATTGTATTACCGGGATTATCCGTTTGGAGCATTTACGTTGTCTTCCGTCTTGTGTTACGATTTTTTCGCAGGTTAATGATAATCATTCTCATTTCCTGGAGAATAATTCAAGTACAGGGAGGAACGATCATGTCCCATCTTTTGCTGGCGGACGCGTCTGTCGCGTCCGTGAAGCGCTCGATTGCCGAATGCGTCGGGCAAACTCCTCTTGTTCACCTTAGCAGGCTGTTTCCGCAAAAGCACGTACAGGTCATTGCCAAGCTGGAATATATGAATCCAGGCGGAAGCATGAAGGATCGTCCGGCACGATTCATTATTGAGCAAGGTCTTCGTACCGGTGCGCTTGATTCGCGCTCGCACATCATCGAGAGCACTTCCGGCAACTTGGGCGTCGCACTGGCGATGATGTCACGGATCTATGGTTTGACCGTTACGTGCGTCGTCGATCCGAAAATCGCTAAGACGAACCTGGATATTTTGCGACAGATGGGTGCGCGCATCGAGATGGTTGAAGAGCGCGACGATCAGGGAGGGTATTTGAAAACCCGCATCCGCAAAGTGCAGGAGCTGCTGGAGAAGGAGCCGCACGGCTTTTGGATCAACCAATACGCCAACGCTAACAACTGGCGGGCCCATTATGAAGGCACCGGCACGGAGATCGTTGAAGCGCTCGACCATGTAGACCTGTTGATTGCCGGCGTCAGCACGTCGGGCAGCATTATGGGAACGAGCCGCAAAATGCGCGAGAAGTTCCCGGCGCTGCGAGTGGTAGCGGTTGATGCAGTCGGATCGATCCTGTTCGGCGGAGCGCCCGGCAAGCGTGAGCTGCCCGGCATTGGAGCGAGCCGCGTTCCAGAAATTTTGAACCGCGACGAGATCGATAGCTGCATCCACGTCTCCGATAAAGAATCGGCACAAGGATGCCGCGACCTGCTGCTGCAGGAAGGCATCTTCGCAGGGGGCTCGTCCGGGTCCATTGTGGCGGCGCTCCAAAAGCTGATCCATACGTTAGAGCAGCCGCCCGGCCGCCCGCTGCGGATCGTGACGCTCCTGCCAGACCGCGGTGACCGCTATCTGGATCTGGTTTATAACGACGAGTGGGTCGCTCAATTACAATAAACGGAAGGTGAACGAAATGACGATACAGCAACAAGACAGGCCGCAGGCTTCGGCCGATGTACAGAAGCAAGCAGGGTTTCATACCGCACCCGAGCTGCTCTATTTGAACAGGGAGGCGATCGCGTCGCTCGGAGGAGGTTCCTCCAAGCTCTATGCGGAAGCGCTGGAAGAAGCACTGTCGTTGCACGCACGTGGTGATTACGTGCAGCCGCTGAAGCCGTATTTGCGGTCGGCGGGCAAGGATGGCCACATTGCGGACAGAATCATAGCGATGCCGGCCCATGTAGGAGGCGAGCTGCCGCTGTCCGGGATTAAGTGGATCGGCAGCAAGCACGATAATCCGCAAGCCCGGGGGTTGGAGCGGGCGAGCGGGGTCATAGTGCTGAACGATGCGGAGAGCAACTATCCGGTGGCCGTCATGGAAGCGGGACTAATCAGCAGCATGCGGACGGCGGCAGTAACGGTCGTAGCGGCGCGTTACTTGGCGCGGAGCAGCTTCGCAACGATCGCCTGCGTCGGATGCGGCCTGATCGCTAAAGCGCAGTTGACCTCGCTGCTGGAGCATTACACTCATGTCAGCGACGTCCACTTGTTCGATCAGTCGCAGGCGGCTGCTGAGAGACTGGCGGAAACGCTTCACACGGCTTTCCCAAATGTGCGGGTTACCATAGCGGCTAGTGCGGAGAAGGCTGTGCGCGAGGGCGAGGTTGTCGTAACATGCACGGTCGCGGATTCGCCTTACATTCCGTTCGAATGGCTGCAAAAAGGGGCTTTTGTTAGTAATATTTCGATTATGGACGTACATAAGGAAGCATACATCATGGCGGACAAAGTCATCGTCGATGATTGGGAGCAGTCCAACCGGGAGAAAAAAGTGCTTAACCAGCTTGTGCTGGAAGGCCGCTTTTCACGGGAACAGCTTCACGCCGAGCTTGGCGAGATCGTGATTGGCTCAAAGCCGGGACGGGAAAACAAGGACGAAATCATCATCTTGAATCCGATGGGAATGGCTATCGAAGATATAGCCTGCGCCCGTCGTATCTATATCGAGGCGTTCAAAGAAGGCGCCGGCGTAAGACTGCCATTATATTAAAGCAAGCCATGGATTGTGTGAACGACCGCTAAAGGAGCGATGATGCATCCTCAGCAGAGGGAAGGGAGTAAGGACATGTTGTATAAACAGGAGCTTCCCCAAGCGGTGTCAGGAAACGCTCGGAGGCTGGCTGAGAAGGCTGCCCTCCGCGCCTTGCTGAACAGCTATTTGCGGGAAAGCGGGATAGCCGATCCGCGGAACCAAGCAGGTACAGCTATCTTCGATCTCGGGGCAAGCGCCGGTGCTGACAGCGAAGAGCGGAACGGGACCGAGGAGCCCTTCGGAGTGCTGCTTCCAGCAACGGGCATGCGGGTAGCCGGAGAGATCGTATATTATTCGTGCTCCGGTCAACATGCGTTTGGGGACCGGTTTTATTTAACGGCGGCCAGCGAATCGAAATGTCCGTTTGTCGAAGTCGATACCGGGGCACTGATTGAAGCGCTGCTGGCCGAGGTAAGCTTCTGCGAGTCTGAATCGGATCGGGAGCAGCGATGTCTCGACATGCGGGAGCAGATCGAGAACAGCATCCGCCGAACGGCGCTGTACTTGGAACACGCACGGAAACGGGAAACGGAGATGGCGCGAAAGCCGCTTGATTATATCCGCTCCGAGCAATCGCTGCTGTACGGCCACCCGTTCCACCCGACGCCAAAAAGCTCGCAAGGCTTCTCGGACTTGGAGCTGGACCGTTACGCGCCGGAGTTATCGGCATCGTTTCCGCTGCATTATGTTGCCGTATCGCGTCGCCTGCTCCACGAAGAATGGGTAGGAGCAGAGGACGACCGTACTTCGGCAAGTGTAGCGGAGGCAGCGGAGAAGCTGCTGGGAAGCAAGATGGGCGAATATAAGCTGCTTCCTCTCCATCCGTGGCAGATGAGCTACGTATCTGGACTGCCTGTTGTCGGTCAAATGCTGGAACAGCGCGAGCTGGTCGATCTCGGACCGATTGGTCCCATTGTATATCCGACCTCGTCGGTTCGCACCGTATGGGAGCCGGAGGCCGGAACATTCTACAAGCTGCCGATTCATGTCCGCATAACGAATTTTATCCGTGAAAATACAAGCGAGCAGCTCAGACGCACAATGGATGCGGCTATTGTACTGCGTCAAGCGCTGGAAGATCGACCGGGCGGGGCAGACGCCGCAGGCGGGATGGTCATTTTGCGTGAGACCGGCTTTCGGACAGTCCATGTGGCTGAAGCGGACGAAGAGCTGCAGGAACGGATTGCGTCCAGCTTTGCCGTCGTATACCGGCAGGCGGAAGCGCTGGCGGGGGCGGAGCAGCAGCGCTGCTATGTCGTCGCCGGATTACTGGAACTGCCTCCAGGCCAGGATGAGCCGCTGCTGTTTACTGCGGTTCGGCAGTCGGGCGGAGGAGCTTTGCCGGATTGGCACACATGGCTGGCCGCTTATTTGAAGCTGTCTTTGCTGCCGTTGCTCCGGCTGTTTGCTTCGACCGGCATCAGTCTGGAAGCGCATGTACAGAATTCGCTGCTTGCGCTGGAGCAGGGCTACCCGATACGCTACTACGCCCGCGATCTGGAAGGGATCAGCGTCAACCGGAAGATAGCATCAGCCCACGGCTGGATCCCAAAGCTTATCCCGGAGGATAGCCCGGTGCTATACGAGGAAGCAGAGGCGTGGCTGAGGCTTAAATATTACTATGTCGTGAACCATCTGGGAGCTCTCATTCATGTGATCGGCAGATTCAGCCGGAACGATGAAGAAACTTACTGGTCCGTCGTGCACCATGTACTTCAAGGCGAGCTCGTTCGCTGCGAGGAGGAGGCCGATAACAGGCTGTGCCGTTATATCGACGATCTGCTGTCGACCCCGCACCTGCCTGCCAAAGCCAATTTTATTAGCCGGTTTCAAGAACGTGGCGAGACACCGGATTACGTCCTTATACCGAATCCTATATGTGAAGGAGGAGAATGCCGATGATTATACAGCAAACAAAGGAAAAACAAGGCGAAGCCACGATGCGTGGTTCGTCCGTCGCCGGACACAACGAAAGTAGACGGGGGAATGACTGGATCGAGGCGCTTCAATCGTCCGAGTATAGAAGGGTAGAGCAGCGAATCATCCGTCAACTGATCGAATCGCTGCTTTACGAAGGCATTGTTGTCCGGCAAAATGCCGAGGATGAAACGCAAGCAACCTCCGAATCGACAAAGGATGAGGAGATTGTGCTATCCGGCGTGACGGCAGATGGAGAAGCGGTTACCTATCTATGCACGGGACGCACAAAGCTGAGCTTCGGTCGAATCCGGCTTAGCCGGACGGGGGCCGTCCGGCGCGTAGGCTCCGAAGGGACGGAGAATGAGGCGCGGCTTGCCAACTTGGTGCAGGAAGTACTCGGACCGGTGATTGAGCCGGACCGACTCGCTCTTTTTATGGAAGAGCTTGGGCAAACACTGATCAAGGACGTACAGGCGCAATATGCTGCTCCGCTGCGTGAGCTTTCCGGTTCGGAGAGGAGCTACGACGAGCTGGAGGGCACCATTATGGATGGCCATCCTTACCATCCCTGCTATAAATCAAGAATCGGCTTCAATCTGGAGGACAACGCGTCTTTCGGACCGGAATTCAAGCCCGCACTGTATCCGTTATGGCTGGCGGTGCCTGTAGATCAAGTTGCGCTGGCGCACTCGGCGGCGCTCGATTTCAACGCGTTTATGGTGACGGAGCTAGGGGCCGGGACAGCGGAACGGTTCACTGAGAATCTCAAGGCAGCTGGAAAATCTCCGGAAGCGTACCGATTCGTTCCGGTGCATCCGTGGCAGTGGAGAGAGATTACGGTACGGCTATTGCACTCGAGCATCGCTGAAGGCGAGATCGTATTGTTGGGCGAAGGCGAGGACGAGTACCGGCCGCAGCAGTCAATCCGTACATTAGCGAATATGTCGCATCGCGAGAGAGCGTATTTGAAACTGCCGATGAACCTTATCAATACGTCGACCGGACGCATGCTCGCGAAGCATACGGTGCTGAACGCGCCGATTATCTCGGATTGGCTGAGCCAATTGGTGGAGCAGGACCCCGTGGCGCAGCAGCTTGACTTTGTGCTGCTCCGGGAAATCGCAGGGGTTGTCTACGATCATGAGACAGCGCCGCTGCCCGCTCTGGTCAGGTCCAAAACATATGGTACACTGGGCGCGATTTGGCGGGAAAGTGTACACCTCTTTTTGCGTGAAGAGGAGGAAGCCTCGCCTTTCAATGCGCTGTCCCATATCGAGCGCAGCGGTACACCGTTCATCGACCCATGGGTGAAGGCGCATGGTGTTGAAGCATGGACGCGTCAGCTGTTGAACGTTTCTGTGCGCCCGCTCATTCACTTGCTATTTGCCCATGGCGTTGCACTCGAATCGCATGCGCAAAACATGGTGCTCATACACCGCAACGGCGTTCCCGTCCGTGTCGCATTTAAAGATTTTCATGACGGCATCCGGTTTTCCCGCCGGGATTTGGCGAATCCGGAAGTTTGCCCGGTGCTGCACGCTTTATCCGACCATCACGCTCGGGTAAATCCGAATTCGTTTATTGAGACAGACCGTGCGGACATGGTGCGTGATTTTGTCCATGACGCCTTTTTCTTCATTAATTTGACGGAGGTATGCTTCTTGCTGGAGGAACGCTACGGGCTGCCGGAGGAAAGCTTCTGGCGAATGGTGGCGGACATTGTTCACGAATATCGTCGCGAGCATCCTCAGCATGAAGCACGTTACCAGGCATTTGATTTGTTTGCGAGCACGATCCAAGTGGAGCAGTTGACTTCGCGCCGATTGCTTGGGGATACCCAGATTCGGATGCAGGATGCGCCGAACCCGCTCCATCCGTTTCGGTGACCGGCCATGCTTGGAACGAATCGGCTGAAACAGAAGCTGGGTGAAGGTGAGATGGTATTCGGGCTGTTGTGCTCGATCCCTTCGCCTGTTGTCGTGGAGATGGTAGGCTGCGCAGGATTTGATTTTGTCATTATGGATACGGAGCATGTGCTAGTGAACCCGGAAACACTGGAAAATATGATTCGTGCGGCGGAAGCGGTCGGATTAACGGCGCTTGTGCGCGTGTCCGAGCCGAATCCGAAGGAAATATTGCGTGCGCTCGATGGGGGAGCGCTCGGCATCGTCGTGCCCCACATGGAATCCCGCGAGCAGGCGGAGCTGATCGTCCGCGCTTGCAAATACGCTCCCGAAGGGAGCCGCAGCTTGAACAGCGGCAGGGCGGGGACGTTCGGCAAGCACGATTTGACCGAATATATACGCAGGGCGAACGAGGAGATCATGGTTGTTCCTATGATTGAGAGCAGGTCAGGCGTAGAACAAGCTGATGCAATTCTGTCCGTGCCCGGCATCGACATGGTGCTGGAAGGGGCGGCGGATTTGTCGCAGTCTTACGGAATTCCGTGGCAAACGCGCGCTCCTCTAGTGAAAGCGGGACTGAAGCAATCGTACGAAGCGTCCCTGCGTCAAGGCGTGACTTATTGCGCTATTCCCAGGGCAATGGAAGATTACGAGGAGTGGCGGCAGCTCGGTGTACGAGCGTTCGTCCTCGGGGATGAACGGGGCGTGTCGTTCCGTGCCATGCGGGCACATTTGCAATCGTTCGCCGCAGAAGTACAGGCTGCAAAGGGGTAAGTTGAGCATCTTGCACAGATGAGCGCGCTCAGCGAAGCTGCTGATACGGATGTTTATACATATTTTGGAAGGAAGGTGCGAAGAAACCGATGAATGCTGTGGTAACGAAAGCAGAACGAACCGTCATTGCTTTGGTGGAACGCTTGAAGAAGGATGGGTCTGAGCCAGTCTGCGCTTTTCTGTACGATAAGCGGGAACTGCGCGGGCGGGCGCAGACATGCGCGGATAGCTTGCCGGAAGGGTGCCGGCTGTTTTACGCGATGAAGGCGAATCCGTCTAGAGACTATTTGGAGTGTCTGGCACCTGTCGTTTATGGCTTTGAAACCGCATCGATCGGGGAAGTCCGCAAAGTCCGCGAGGTGTCGGCAGACAAACCGATTATTTTCGGCGGACCCGGCAAAAAAGATTACGAAATCTCAGAGGCTCTAGAGCTTGGCGTTATGCTGTTCCATGCCGAGAGCATGCACGAGCTGCGCCGCATCTCGCTGATCGCAGGAAGGATTGGAAAAATAGCTTCCGTCCTGCTGCGCGTCAACCTGCGCGCTTCTTTCCCTGAAGCGACATTGGTCATGGCGGGGCGTCCTACGCAGTTCGGCATCGACGAGGCTGATGTTCCCGAAGCGATTCAGCTCGCCCAGTCGCTACCGCATCTTCAGCTGGAGGGCTTCCACCTCCATTCGATTTCGAACAATTTGGATGCGCATTTGCACGCTTTGCTCATTTCGGTTTATTGGGACCGAGTAACGGAGTGGAAGGAAACGTTCGGCTTGACGGTCCGTTACTTGAATGCGGGTGGCGGTTTCGGCATTTCATACACTGATTTGGACCGCAAATTCGAATGGCCCGTATTCATCAAGGAGCTTAGCCGTGTGCTGGAGGAGAAGCGGCTGCCGGGTGTGGAGCTGCTGTTCGAGCCAGGGCGCTATTTGGCGGCTACTTGCGGCTACTACGCCGCCGAAGTTGTTGACCTAAAGTGCAACCACGACAAGCATTACGCCGTACTGCGGGGCGGCTCGCATCATTTCCGGCTGCCGGGAGCATGGCAGCATAGCCATCCGTTTGAAATCGTCCCGCTGGAGCAGTGGGACTATCCGTTCCCGCGTCCCGAAGTAAGGGACATCGAGATTACTGCAGCCGGCGAGCTGTGCACGCCGAAGGACGTGCTCGCCCGGGACGTACGCATTTCCCGTCTCCGCATCGGGGATGTGCTGCTCTTCCATTTAGCGGGAGCCTATGGCTGGACGATCTCGGCGCATGATTTTCTCAGCCATGCGCATCCGGATCATATCTTTTTCGAAGCCGGGCAGGAGGAGTCGCAATGAGCGTGACCGTAAAAAGACTATCCGGCGCAGTAGCAGGCACTAAGAGCTCAGCTGAAAGGGAGCAAAGTCACGCGAAGGGTGCTTCGGCATCGCATGCGTACGAAGCACTGGCTGCCGAGGCGGCGGAACGAATCCTTGCCGATCTGATTAATGCGCTTCTGGCCGAAGGCTTGACCGAAGTGGAAGGGCGTGGCGAGCTGATCGGCTTGACTGACGCCCGACAAGACGCGGTCGTCGCCGCATTATGGCCTGACGGCTTGAATGCGCTAAGCGACGAAGCGAGCCCTGAACCCGGATCCGTTCGGCCAGAAGCGAAGCTTTACCGCTGGTGGGCAGACCGGGAGTCGGGCCATAGTATTGTATTCCAGGTGAGGCCGGGGTTCGTGCAAACTAATCGTTATATAGCGGGCAGCGGAGTGTACGAGGTTGGCGGCATGTCTCCCGTTCGCTTGGATGCTGCAGAGGTGCTCCGCCGATTGACGGATGCACTCTACAACGGTAAGAAGCCTGGGCGAACTGCACCGGACGGCTCCACCGGCGTGACGCGGCTGCATGATCTGCTGCAGCTGTCACTGGAGCAGGCGCAGTGGTCGGCGAGGCTCGCAGAAGAAGAGGCGGCAGAGCTTCAACACGGCGGGCATACCGGCGACCCGTGGTCGTTTGTCAGGCTGGAGCGTCATGCCGCTTGGCGCGACCGACCGTTTCACCCCGTCGCCAAAGCGAAGGGCGGGTGGACGGAGGCGGATTACCGAGCCTACAGCGCTGAGTCGGGCCAGCCGGTCAAGCTGCAATGGCTCGCGGTCAAACGCGAGTATTTGCTGCACGGCAGCGGCAACGCGGAGCGAGGTGCGTCATTCGGTCCCGCCGACCTCTTGCTGACGGCGGACGAGCGCGCCGGCATAGACGAAGCGATGAAGAAGCTCGGGTTGTCGCCGGAGGAATACACGGCGCTGCCCGCTCACCCGTGGCAGCTAGAAGCCGTGCTGCCGAAGATGCTGCCGCACGAGCTGGATTCCGGTATTTACATGCCCCTTGGCGTGGAAGCCGGTAACTATGTTTCGACTTCCTCGGCCCGGTCGCTTGCTCCATTAGACGGAGGTGCACAACACGTCAAGCTGCCGCTCGGCATCGTCTCGCTCGGTGCGGTACGGTATTTGCCTGCTGTGCACATGATGAACAGCGAGCGGGGACAGCGGCTGCTGGAGCAGGCAAGAGAGCGCGATCCGGTGCTTAAAGAGCAGCTGAGTTTGTGCGATGAAACGAACTGGTGGGCGTATGTGCCGGAGAACGGTGACCTGTTCGCCGATCCTCCTCGTCATTTGTCCGCACTCGTACGCGGTTATCCGCCGCATCTAATTGGAAGAGAAGAGACTCGTCTCATGCCGATGTCGGCTTTATCCGTCCTGCGCCCTATTGGAGCGCACCATATCTTCGATGATTGGATGCGACTTCGTTCATTGCCGGAAACGGTCGAGTCGGCCATCCAGTTGTTCAGGGAAGTGTGCGTCCACTTTGGTCAAATAGTGTTGAGGATGTTCCGCTTGGGTGTAGTCCCGGAAATTCACGGGCAAAACGTGGTGCTTGTACTCCGCGATGGTAAGCTTGCAGGTATGCTGCTGCGCGATCACGATTCCGCGAGACTGCATCTGCCGTGGATGCAGATGCACGGGCTGGATGATCCTTGCTACAAGATGAAGCCGGGCTATCCCAATTCGCTTTACAATGAGACTCCGCAGAAGCTGCTCTTTTATATCCAAACGCTTGGAATCCAGGTGAATCTGTATTCCATCCTAGAGACGGTTGCACACCGGTACGGCATCGCGGAGCTGCGTCTAGGGGTCGAGCTGAAGGAAAGCTTGCTCGAAGCGATCGAGCTGGCTGACTTGCCTGTGACTGTCCGCGAGCTGACGGAAGATGCTCTGTTTAGGCAGCCAAGCTGGCCGTGGAAAAACTTGCTCAAGCCGCTGCTGGAGCAGGAGGGAGCCGTTTCCGGCAGCATGCCGTCGGGCGCTGGCATGTCGGTCAATCCATTTGCAGGCTTAAACTGACATCAGCCGCCCTGTTCGCAACGTTTCGAGCTTGAGTTAGAACTGAGCGGATGCCATTTGGGTGAAAAGTAGCGCAGAAGTGACTGGAAAACTCTCGCTCACTCCGATGATCTGTTCTACGCTTTCATAACCACCCATACAAGAAAGCGCACTGAATACCCCTTGCAGGGCGTTCAGTGCGCTTGTTGTTTTGTTTTCGAAGGAGCTGGAATTGTTTCGCGATACTTCAGTGTGTATCAATGGAGAGGTTCATGATCATATGAAGAATGATCGGGAAAGCATGTGGTTTAACGCAAAGGTTAAAACAATACAATCTTAGAATTTCCTAAGGTTGCATAATCTATGCGGTTTGAAAGCAGAATTGAATGTTTTTTGGACGGGACAAATAGCAGCGGAACATCAAAAAAGAACCTGAAAAAAAACCAGATTCTTGGCGCTTGCATATGAACAGATGCAATGATATAATCAATTCACGACTGTTATCATAAATATGGTCGTATGTATCTCATCTTACAATTTAATTGTATCATGGCGGTAAACTCTTGTCAAATGTTTTTTCTCAATTTAATGGTTAGGAGAGATGTTGAATGAGTTCGTTGGTTCTCGGCTTCCAGGAAATCGAAAAGACGCAGCTGTTCCTCATTGGCGGAAAAGGTTTGAACTTAGGAGAATTATCAAAAATTCAAGGAATACAGGTACCTGAAGGATTTTGTGTTACAACAGCAGGATATCAAAAAGCCGTCGAACAAAACGAAACGTATCAAGCATTGTTGGCTCAACTAACCGTGCTAAAAGCAGAAGATCGAGATCAAATTGGTGAAGTGAGCAAGAAGATTCGTCAAATCATTATGGAAGCAGAAATTCCTGCCGATGTTGTAAATGCAGTTACCCATTATCACTCCCAATTAGGCGTGGAACATGCCTATGCAGTTCGTTCTAGCGCGACCGCCGAAGATTTGCCGCATGCCTCTTTTGCCGGTCAACAAGATACCTTTTTAAATATTATCGGTAAAGAAGCAATCCTGCACCATATCAGCAAATGCTGGGCGTCCCTATTTACGGATCGCGCGGTAATCTACCGTATGCAGAATGGGTTCGACCACAGTCAAGTTTATTTATCCGTTGTCATTCAAAGGATGGTTTTCCCAGAGGCTTCGGGAATATTATTCACCGCTGATCCGATTACCTCCAACCGAAAGCTGCTCTCAATTGATGCGAGTTTTGGACTCGGAGAAGCACTGGTCTCTGGATTGGTATCCGCCGATTGTTATAAAGTACAGGAAGGGGAAATCGTCGAGAAAAGGATAGCAGCCAAACAATTGGCTATCTATGGACGGAAAGAAGGCGGAACAGAGACACAACGTATTGATCCTGATAAGCAAAAGTCTCAAACACTTACTGAGCAGCAAATTTTACAACTGGCACGCATCGGAAGACAGATCGAAGCTTATTTTGGCTGTCCTCAAGATATTGAGTGGTGTTTGGCTGATGATACATTTTATATTGTCCAGAGTCGGCAGATCACTACTTTATACCCGGTCCCTGAAGCGAATGATCAAGAAAATCACGTCTATTTATCTGTTGGTCATCAACAAATGATGACAGATCCCATAAAACCATTGGGATTGTCTTTTTACCTGTTAGTTACTCCTGCACCTATGCGTAAAGCCGGCGGGAGGTTGTTTATTGATGTTGCACCTAGGCTGGCTACACCTGTCGGCCGGGAAGCTTTATTGAATACCATTGGATCCGATCCGCTCATAAAGGGCGCACTCATGACCATAATAGAGCGAGATTATATAAAATTGTTAGAAAATGATCAAACAGCACCGATTCCCAATAGAAGTAATACAGATACGCTGGCACAAATCGATAACGATCCGACTATCGTTGCTGATTTAATCAAGAAAAATCAATCATCGATAGAAGAGCTAAAACATAACATCCGATCGAAATCAGGATCCGAATTGTTTGATTTTATTTTGGAAGATGTACAGCAATTAAAGAAGATCTTATTTGATCCGCAAAGCACGGCGGTCTTTATGGCTGCAATGAATGCTTCTTCATGGATCAATGAAAATATGAACAAATGGTTAGGCGAAATAAACGCAGCGGATACGCTTTCCCAATCTGTACCCAACAATATTACTTCGGAAATGGGTCTGGAGTTAATGAATGTAGCGGATCTGATTCGCCCTTATCCGGAAGTCATAGATTATTTGCAGCATGCCAAAGATGATGGCTTTTTGGATGAGTTGGTTAAGTTGGATGGTGGCCAGGAAACGCAAGACGCTATCTATGCTTATCTCAATAAATACGGGATGCGATGTGCAGGAGAGATCGATATTACTAGAACTCGTTGGAGTGAAAAGCCAATTACACTTGTCCCTATGATTCTTGGTAACCTCAAAAACTTCGAGCCAAATGCCGGCAATCGGAAATTTGAGCAAGGCCTCCAGGAAGCTTTGGAAAAAGAACGAGAGCTATTAGATCGATTGAAACAATTGCCGGATGGTGAGAAAAAAGCAGAAGAGACAAAACGTATGATCAGTCTAATCCGGAATTTCATCGGTTATCGTGAGTATCCCAAATACGGCATGATTAATCGATACTATGTCTATAAGCAAGCTATGATGAAAGAAGCCGAACAGCTTATGAAAGCTAACGTTATTCAGGAAAAAGAAGATATTTACTACCTCACTTTTGAAGAGCTTCACGAAGTTGTACGCACTAA
This sequence comes from Paenibacillus sp. H1-7, assembly GCF_022354825.1. Classification (GTDB taxonomy): domain Bacteria; phylum Bacillota; class Bacilli; order Paenibacillales; family NBRC-103111; genus Paenibacillus_S. The sequence goes on along the minus strand of NZ_CP031168.1, from coordinate 4,916,784 downwards.
TAAAGTTGATTATGAAATAATCAACAAACGAAAAGAGGATTACAAATTTTTCGAAAAACTAACTCCTCCTCGTGTCATCACTTCTGATGGCGAAACCATTACAGGTGCGTACAAACGAGACAATCTGCCGGCTAATGCGATTGTAGGTCTGCCTGTTTCTTCCGGAGTTATAGAAGGGCGGGCGCGTGTCATTTTAAATATGGAGAATGTGGATCTAGAAGAAGGAGATATTTTAATTACCTCGTTTACCGACCCTGGCTGGACACCCTTGTTTGTATCCATAAAAGGCCTAGTCACCGAAGTCGGTGGACTGATGACCCATGGATCTGTTATCGCGCGTGAATATGGCTTACCTGCAGTTGTCGGTGTGGATAATGCTACCAAAATGATCAAAGACGGGCAGAGAATTCGCGTGAACGGAACAGAAGGTTACATTGAAATATTGTAATGGAGAAAAACGTCAATCAATGACCTTTGTATTGCGGATGTGATTAGTAACTTTTAATCGATAACGTATACTAAGATGTGGCTGCCGGTATGGATCGGCGGCCACATTTTTTCGTGTAAATAAGGATTAAAGGGATTTTATGTAAAATGTTGAACTAATATAGATCAAGAGCAGGTTCATGAAAGGATGATGGTACATGAACGTACGGTATTTACGTATCCAGGTTCGTTATGCTGGTAAAACAGGAAAGCCAGTAGGCATTTTTGGAGCATGCTGGCATCTTCTCAGAAATAATCGTATAAGTGAAGAGGAGTCAACTAATTTTTTGGCTGTAAATGAGTGGTTTAAAGAACAATTACCTGAACCTCCGTTTTACCAGGACGGTAATCCAAATAGGGCAATTACATGGTTCAAGGTAGGTTCGTCTGAAGAAATGGTGACAGAACTTCAGCCGCTAATGGATTTATTGGATAAATATCATGTCCAGTATGACATCGTTTTTTCTAATTACCCTGGAACGATTATTTATGAGGATGAGTATCAAGTTGGTGTTATCTGAAGACGAGTATTCTTATTGAGGAGGGTGATAACAAATGCGACCAACCACTACAATTACTCAAAAATATTTTAATTCTGTTACGCGTTTTATTCAGCGTTTACGACAAATAACTATCGATTTAGGGTGAACATCTCAAGGGGGACAACGATGAATTGTTTGGTTCATCAAGAAGCGGAAGTAGAATTTACATGTCCAGGATGTCAGGGGCAATACTGTAATCACTGCCGGGACGAATACCTTACTGAATATTGTGATGCTTGCGCCATAAGCATAGCAAAAAAATACCTCGAGACAAGTAAATTTGAAAGCCAAAGAAAGCGGAATATACGACGGGGGATCGGATGGTATCAAATTGTTGGTGGTCTGCTAGGTATGTTAATGAGTTTATTCTTTGGTATTCAAATCATTTCTAACAAGAACTGGCTTGTCGTAGTATCAATATTTGGTGGTTTTTTCATATTAAGTGTAATCTTAGTTCTTGCTGGGGTGTTGATTCTGAAAGATAGGAAGTACGGTAAGCGTGTTACTGTATTTATTCAAATACTACAAATTCCTCAGTTCACCATCCTAGGAGTTACCTACAAATTTTTATCAGGACTTGCACTTATGCTTACCCTTAAAATTTTGCCTAACGTTACGATTGGCATAAACTTTCATTTTTTAAATTCATTTAATTTCGCTGTATCAAGTAATCACACAGAAATGTACATAAGTATCAATGTCATACCTATTCTGTTGATAAGCTACCTGATTAGAAAAGGTACTGAATATAAATAAGGTAAGGAGAGCGAGACCCGTATTCTGGGGATACAGTCTAACACCATTCCCAACAATGGAATGGTGTTTTTGTTTATCACTAGGTTTAAAATTTCTATGAACCTCGTGTGTTCTTTTATTATGGTAGGGGCCAGTCTCAAAAAGAAAAGTAATTTCTCTCAAATAATCCAAATATTGACTATTTCTTAAAGGGCATGGTACTCTAATCTTACCCTCAACATTATTACCCTCAGAATTAAGCCCGCCTTCCAGCCGTTCATCCTTGCCGCTACCAATAGATTTTTAAGTCGGTCGTCCTAATAAAGGAGGTGATGCCTTTTCTATAACGACAGCGTTTTTTTGTTTTGAAAGCGCATTATTATGAACTAAGGCTTTGGGGAGGAGCAATTATTAAAATCGAGATCGACGAATACGGAATGATGGAGTATTTTTTCATTTATGAAATCATAGGAGGATTATTCGATGAAAATCAAGGTTAAAACCATGTTAGCCGTTCTCACCCTCGCTTTCACTGTAACGGCTGGCAGCGCACTAGCCGCAAGTCCAATCATGGACTACTCATCTTATATCAGCAGCGAAAATAATTATATTGATGCCCGGGCGTATACCGCTTTTAACGGTTGCGGAAGCGAGTGGTGCAGTTTGACCGAGGTAGGTGTGGAAATGACCATCTATGAGAACGGTGTCAACATATGGAGCAGCTACGATTATTATAACAGCGGTACGGCTATTGTAGGAACTGGAGATATTCCTGTCGACAGCTCGAAGTCTTATACTTCGAAGGCTTACCATTGGGCGTATGGAGATTACTTCTCTTGGAACGATACAACCTACGATTCATTGTAAGGAGCGGAGGACTGCCTGTAACTAAAACGGGCGGTCCCTTTTTGCTATTAATCGGTTAAGTTAAATTCAATGGTTCGGTTCAACCGTATAGCTGAGTGGGATTTACTTTGATAAGGTTCCATCATGCCGCTTAAGGGCCTATGATGGCGGTTGACCCGATAGAATGGCCATGTTAGTATTTTGATAGCGCTAACATTGTGCTGGTGAAGGGGAGAGGTTCATGAAGGAGAAGTTCCGATTGAATATTTTCAAAAAGTTTCTGATCTCCTACCTGCTCTTTCTTGTTATTTTTCTCCTAAGCGGAATGATCAGCTATCGTGTTGCAGATCAGGCGATTACGGACAGCTCTAGAAAAACAAGCCTGATGATGCTGAATCAGAGCAAGGATTTTGTTGATAACCTTTTGAAAGGGATTCAAAATTTATCCAAGGAAATCTCCACTAACGATGACCTGAATACGTACGTTAACGGCGGGCAGGCAGCCGGAGTATATAACGCCTTTAAGGCATGGAAGAGCCTGACGCCCTACCATTTCTCCAATGAGATGATATTGGGCTTTTATCTTTATACTAAAACGAATGATGCCATATTGACCCCTCAGGGATCGTATGTTCGCATAGAGGATTTTTACGGCTTATACCACTACGCCGATATGGATGTCGAGCAGTGGAAGCAATCCGTATTACATACGATGCATCAGGATGAGATACTTCCGTCCAAGCGATTTGTCAACAAGGTTCAAGAGCTGAATGTGATTACGTACATGAACTCCGTCACCTTGGGCCATGAGATCGCAACGCTGGTGGTATTGATCGATGAGCGTGAGGTGCAAAAGCTGCTGAGCCGCAGCACGCTGGAATACGGAGGCTGGATTGGGCTCGCTGACGGACGAGGGCAGCTCATTGCTTCATACGGCGACCTTCCCGACGGTGACTGGCGTGAAGCTGGAACTAAGCCGGACGGAAGCACTATAGTTATACAAACGAACTCGGATTATAACGGCTGGACTTATATCGCCGGTCTATCCAAAGACAAGGTGCTCAGCAAGGCGCTCTATATCCGTGATGTAACACTGTACCTGCTGCTGATTACGACTGTAGTAGGGTTGGCCATCGCTCTGATCTTTGCTTACCGCAACAGTGCGCCGCTGAATGAGCTTGCCTCGTTGTTGAAGGAGTCCATTGGTGACGGGAGCTATAAAGGGAAGGACGGCTTTGATTTTCTTCAGGGAAATGTAACGCAGCTCATTCGTAATTATCGGACGCTGGAGGAGGATATGTCGAAGCAGGCTCCGGTCTTGCGAGAAGCTTACATAGGCCGCCTGCTATCGGGCCGACTTACCGATAGGGAGAAGGAGTATGCGAATGAGCAATTAGATATCCGCTTCCAAGGTCACAGCGGCTATGTCGGGATTCTTCAGCTGTACGGCATGAAGCAAATGGAACAGCACGAATCCATTGATCAATTAAATGTCTCCCGCCTCATTGTTCATAAGCTGCTGAAGGAGCTTTTTGCACAGTCGATGATCGTTGGGGATGATCAGCTGGATCAGCTTTCTTTTATATGGACGTGCCCGCCGCCGTTGGAGCGAGAAGCAGTACAACAGTGGAATGAGAATTTGCAGCAGCTGGCAGATATTTTGTCAGGGCAATATGGGATACAGGTGTCCATATCCATCGGAGGCGTTTTCCATACCCTGACAGACTTGTACCGCTCCTATTACGAGGCTAAACAAGCGATGGAGCACGCTCCTTACTCGCTGTTTAACATCATATGGTATGATCAGCTGCCGACCGAAATGGGGATATTGTATTATCCGATCGATCTGGAAATGCGGCTGATCAGTTCCGTGAAGCATGGGGACTGGCCTGAGGTGGGGACGATTCTGGAGCGGATTTTCGAGGAGAATCTGGTGGCACGGCAGGTCACGGGGGAGATGTTCAAGCAGCTGATCTTTGAGCTGAAGGGTACTGCGCATAAGCTGGTTTCGCAGCTGCGTGGTGGCGATAATATGCAGCGACTGCAGGATCTGGTGAATCAAATCAGCGCGAAGGAAGCTCCATCTCTTGTACGCTCCATCGTTGAGAATGTGTTCCAGGCTTTGTGCGAAAGTACAGCTCCTACCGGTCAGCACAAGGACCAGGCGATAACGGAGAGTCTGGTTGCTTACCTGCAAGCGAACTATGCATCTTCGCAGCTCAGTCTTACGCTTGCAGCCGACCAAGTGCAGCTTCCCGAGAAATACGTGTCACAGGTATTTAAACAACATACGGGAGAGAACTTCTCCGTTTATCTGGAGAAGCTGCGCATGCAGCGTGCAACGGAGCTTCTGTCGGCAGGCGAGTATACGATTGAGGAAATCGCCGAGCGTGTCGGCTACAACAGTGCGCATGCCTTCCGCCGCGTCTTCAAGCGAGTAACGGGCGCTTCGCCCAGTGTGTTCCGAAGCCTGGTTGTCGAGGAGAGTTAACAAACCTCATCAAGATAGAAACGATATGAAGATCGCAGCCCACTTTGCCTGAAAGGCAAGATGGGTCGTGATCTTCTTTTTTTATTACAATGAAACCGCTTGATTACAAGCTATTTTGTATTGTGTAGCGGCAAGTGTACGGTCCGGAGCAAGTGTACCCTGGACGTTGTAACTCAAGTGTACCCCCCGGAAGAAGTGCTTCTAGCCGGACGAGACCGGATACACTACGATCACCTTAGCACATCAATCCAAAAAGGTGGGAGAAAAATGAATGCGCTTCCTGTATCAAAGGATGCCTCGGCAGCCCGTACACATGTCCGTAGAGAAAAAACGGCATGGCAGAAAATCAAAAGGCATTGGCAATTTTATTTGCTGATCCTGCTGCCTCTAGCCAATTTGCTCATCTTTAAGTACATCCCTATGCTGGGGGTGGTAATGGCCTTTAAGGATTACAACGTCAATAAGGGGATGTGGGGAAGCTCGTGGGCGGGCTTCAAATATTTCGACTTGTTTTTCCACAATCCGTACTTTGGCATCCTGCTCAAAAACACGCTCGGAATTAGCCTGTACCATCTGCTCGTCGGGTTCCCCGGTCCCATCATTCTGGCGCTGGCGCTTAACGAGATTCGTAATGGCATATTCAAGCGTACGGTTCAGCTGGTTTCGTATGCGCCGTACTTCATTTCCACTGTTATTATGGTTTCCATTATTATGATCGCGCTTTCGCCGACAACGGGTATTTTGAAATCGGTTATGCAGGCGCTAGGGATGGAGATGCCCAATTTTTTGGGAGACCCCGCCTATTTTAAATCCATCTATGTGTGGTCTGATTTATGGCAAAACGTTGGTTACGGAGCAGTCATTTACTTAGCGGCGCTTTCGGGTATCGATCCCCATTTGTATGAGGCGGCTAAGGTGGACGGTGCCTCGCGATTCCAGAAAATGCTGAACGTTGATCTACCCGGTATTCTGCCAACCGCAACAATTTTACTGATATTAAATGTGGGCAACATCATGCAGATCGGCTTCGAGAAAATTTACCTGCTGCAAAATCCGCTCAACGCCAATGCTTCCGAGGTTATCTCCACCTATGTGTATAAAATGGGGCTGCTCGACTCTAACTTCAGCTTTGGTGCGGCGGTAGGATTGTTCAATTCGTTCGTCAATTTGATTCTGCTCTTGATTGTCAACTTCATAGCCAAACGCATCTCAAGCAACAGCTTGTGGTAGAGAGGAGGGAGAACATTGGATCGCATCATAAGAAGAAAAACAACCGGCTTCATTAGGGATTCGTTCGGGGACAAGATATTTCTCATCGGCATCTATTTATTTTTAATCATCGTGCTTCTGACGATTCTGGTTCCGCTTCTGCATATTGTAAGCGCTTCGTTTAGTAACCCGATGGATGTGACTTCCGGCAAGGTGTGGATTTGGCCAGTCAATCCGACTCTGCTTGGCTACAAAGCGGTCTTCGACAATAACCAAATTTGGTGGGGGTATTGGAACTCCATCGTATATACGGTGCTCGGAACCGTAATCAGCGTCGTACTAACTGTCATGATTGCTTATCCTTTATCCAGAAAAACCTTTTACGGACGCAACGTGCTGATGATTCTTATTGCCTTTACGATGCTGTTTTCCGGGGGGCTGATCCCACTGTATTTGGTGGTCAAATCACTGAATATGGTAGATACCCGATGGGCGCTTCTGCTCCCGCAGGCCTTGGCGGTGTGGCAAATTATTATTGCGAGAACCTTCTTCCAAACGACCATTCCCGATGAGCTAGCCGAGGCGGCGGAGCTGGACGGCTGCAGTGACATGGGCTTCTTGATCAAGATCGTCTTGCCCTTGTCCAAGCCGATTATTGCGGTCATGGTACTCATGTACGCTGTCGGACAATGGAACGCCTACTTCGATGCACTGATTTATTTGAAGTCTCAATCGCTTTTTCCGCTTCAATTGGTGCTGCGAAATATATTGATACTCAACACGGAGACCGGCAACAATTCCAACCTGCAGGAGATGCTCGCCCGTCAAGGAATGAAGGATCTGATGAAATATTCCTTGATTGTAGTTGCCAGCTTGCCGGTGCTGATCATTTACCCGTTTGTGCAAAAGCATTTTGTCAAGGGCATGATGATCGGCTCGATCAAAGGCTGAACGCTGAAATCAAATTTTAATAAGGAGGTGATGGCCATTCAATGGTAATCTATGAGTAGATAGACTGTTCATGAGATAACAATTCATTGAAAGTAAAGGGAGGTTAACGAACAATGAATAAAAAACTGTACGCCGGTCTGTCTGTATGCCTAGCTTCTTCAATAGTCGTTAGCGCTTGCTCCGATTCCCAGCAGAATTCCGCTTCACCGGACGCTAACAATGGGACGGCTTCTGGCGGGCCGGTCACGGTCACCATCTTCGCTCCTCAGGACCCCAATACCGACTACATGACCAATACATTTACAAAGCTTGTGGAAGAGAAGCTAAATATGAAAATCCAATGGACTGTCACGCCTTATGACGCCGCCAAGGAAAAGCGCAAGCTGGCCATCTCGAGCGGCGATTATCCGGATGCTTTTATGAGCCAAAGCTGGGTTGATTCGTTCTCACCTTCTGAGCTCATGAAGTTTGGTCAACAAGGTGTGCTTGTCCCGCTGAATAAACTAATCGACGAGCATGCGCCGGTGCTAAAGAAAAATATGGAGGCAATTCCCTACCTGAAATCAGCCGTAACCGCACCGGACGGCAATATCTACGGCCTACCTCCGGTAAATGAGTGCTATCATTGTTCCTTTCCGTCAAAAATGTGGATCAATACGGGATGGCTGCAGAAGCTGGGGCTTGCGATGCCGAAAACTACGGATGAGTTCAAAAAGGTTCTGCAGGCGTTCAAAACGCAAGATCCTAACGGCAACGGTAAGCAAGACGAGATACCGCTAAGCGGCGCCAATGAAACGTACGGCACGCATGTTACCGCCTTTTTGATGAATGCCTTTGTCTATAACGATGATTCCACCTATTTGGATGTGCAGAATGGGAAGTTAAACGTCGCAGCGATGCAGCCCCAGTGGAAGGAAGGTCTGAAGTATATGGCCTCGCTCTATAAGGAGGGACTGATCGACCCAGGAGCGTTCACGCAAAATGCGGACGCCTTCAAGCAGCTTGGCAATCGTACCGATATGACGCTGCTCGGAGCGGGAGCCGGAATGCATCCGGCCATCTTCATTGACATTGCCGGCAATCCGCAGCAGCAAAATTATGATCCGGTTCCTCCATTGACCGGCCCCCAAGGTGTAAAGTTTGCAACGACAACACCGTTCATTGATGGATTTACGTTTGTGATTACGAATAAGGCCAGTAAAGAAAAGCAAGCTGCACTTATTAAGCTTGCCGATTACTTGGCTTCCGAGGAAGGCACGACGCTCGCCACGATGGGAGAAAAAGGTGTTAACTGGGATGTAGCTAGCGCTAATGACAAGGGTTTGGACGGGCAACCGGCGAAGTATGTACCTGTACAGCGTCCGAAAGGAGAGAAGCCGCTCAACAATAAATGGGGCGAGATCGGCTCGTTCTTGAAGACCAAGGATTACCGTTCTTCCTGGGCGGCTCCTATGGACATTAAGGATGCGGCCGGCTATGAAAGAAGGCTGCACGAGGCGACAAAGCTTTACGATGGCAGTCAGCCGAAGGAAGTGTTACCGAAGATCATTTATTTAGACGAGGCGGCCAATACGGAAGCATCGCTGATGAAGACGAATATTAAAAAGTATGTAGAAGAAAACATGCTGCAATTCATTACGGGAGCGAAGGATATCGACAGCAGCTGGGAGGCATACTTGGCTGGCTTCAAAAACTTGAACGTCGAACGGTTCTTACAAATTTATCAACAAGCCTATGACAAGATGAAGAAATAACGCCGGTATGATGCGGAAAAGGAAGCTTGATGGGATGGTTGCTTCCTTTTCCTATTAAAGCTATCGATAGTAACTCAAGAGAGGGAGAATATCATGAAGCTGCAATATACAAAGCCGGCCAAGGAATGGACGGAGGCGCTGCCGATTGGTAACGGGCGGCTCGGTGCGATGATCTTCGGAGCGGTCGAGCAGGAGCGAATTGAGCTTAACGAGGATACGCTGTGGTCCGGCGGGCCGAAGGATTGGAACAACCCCGAGGCTCTAGCCTCGCTGCCTGAGGTTCGCAGGCTGTTGGATGAAGGCCGATATAGAGAGGCTGATCTGGCATGCAAGAACATGATGGGTCCATATACGCAATCGTATCTTCCCTTCGGCACGTTGAGGCTGTCCTTTGAGCATGGCAGCGTAGCCGCCGCTTATGAACGGGAGCTGTGTCTCGAGGAGGCTCTGGCACGGGTGCAATTTGTCGTAGGTGCTGTTCGATATAGGAGAGAGATGTTCTCCAGCTTTCCCGACCAAGTCATGGCGCTACGTCTTACCTGCAGCGAGCCGGGGATGCTGAGCTTCACGGCAAAGCTGGACAGCAAGCTGAGAGTGCGGACGTTCGTAGATGGGGATAAGTGGGTGATGAGAGGAACCGCTCCAGAGCATGTCGACCCGAGCTACTACAGAGAAAATCTGAGGCCGATCCGCTACGGGGAGACCGAAGAGGGTGGCGCGATGACGTTTGAGGGCAGGCTGGCTGCGACTGTGGAAGGCGGCTGGCTTCAGCTGGACCACGATGGTCTGCATGTCCGAGGGGCTACGTGTGCGACGCTGTACTTCAGTGCTGCAACAAGCTTTAATGGCTTTGATTGTGAGCCGGGTAAGCAAGGCAGGTTGGCCGGAGAACGCGCGGAAGCATCCCTGGCTGCCGCTATGCAGTACACGTATCAAGAGCTGCGGGAACGGCATGTGAAGGACTATCGGAGTCTCTACGAGCGGGTGTCGATCCGCTTAGGGAATCGGGTTAGCCCTGAGGACATGCCGACGGATGCACGAATTATGACCTATGGAGCGAACGATCCGGACTTGGCAGCGCTGCTGTTCCAATACGGCAGATACTTGATGATTGCTAGCTCCAGACCAGGGACCCAGCCGGCGAATCTGCAGGGAATATGGAATCAGGACACGCGTCCGCCTTGGAGCAGCAACTTTACGCTGAATATTAATACCGAGATGAACTATTGGCCGGCGGAAACGTGCAACTTAGCCGAATGCCATGAACCGCTGATCAATTTTATCGGCCGCCTGGCCGTAACGGGCAGACGAACGGCTCAGGTCAATTACGGAGCAGCGGGGTGGACGGCGCATCATAACTCCGATATTTGGGCGCAAAGCGCTCCGGTCGGTGCCTACGGTCACGGCGATCCCGTCTGGGCGCTTTGGCCGATGGCGGGTGCCTGGCTCTGCCAGCACTTGTGGGAGCACTACGCCTTCGGGCAGGATGAGGGGTATTTGCGAGACACGGCCTATCCGATCATGAAGGAGGCGGCGAAGTTTTGCCTCGATTGGCTTATTGAGAACGAGGATGGCTATCTGGTCACGAAGCCATCCACCTCGCCGGAGCATAAATTCAGGACGGAAGATGGCCTTGCCGGCGTATGCACCGCAGCTACCATGGATCTGGCCCTAATCTGGGATCTGTTTACCAACTGCTGCGAGGCGGCGGAGCTACTGGAGCAGGATGCTGAGTTCAAGAGGGAGCTTTCGGACGCACGGAACCGCTTGCTCCCGCTTCGCATCGGACGCTACGGCCAGCTGCAGGAATGGTCGGAGGATTTTGAGGATCAGGACGTGCACCATCGGCATGTGTCGCATTTATTCGGCGTATTTCCCGGGAGGCAGCTCCATGGGACAGATACACCGGAGCTATTTGATGCAGCACGGACCTCCTTGGAACGGAGGGGCGATGGCGGTACGGGCTGGAGCCTGGGCTGGAAGATTTGCCTATGGGCCCGCTTCCATGACGGCAATAGGGCGCTTGGACTTATTTCCAATTTGCTGCGCTTGGTGAAGGAGGACGAGATAGAATTCACTGGAGCGGGTGTGTATGCGAATTTATTCGACGCTCATCCTCCTTTCCAAATTGACGGTAACTTTGCTGCTGCCGCCGGGATTGCGGAGATGCTGCTGCAGTCAGAGCGGAACGTGCTGCACCTGCTGCCGGCGCTGCCGGATGCCTGGAGCTGCGGTTCGATCAGCGGACTGCGCGCCAGAGGCGGATACACAGTCAGCATGGAATGGGAGGCGGGGATGCTGGCTTCTGCGACTATTAGTTCTGTTCAGGGAGGTACTTGCCGAGTGCTTGCACAGACTTCATTGCGGGTGGAGGATGCGTCTGGCGCTGCGGTTGCATGCAATGAACGTGAAGGGGTGCTGACTTTCTTAATGCCTTCCGGACAAACCTATCGGTTGGTTCCAAGACAGGAGATCTCTTCAAGTTGAATGTAGCTGAATCCGCCGGATCCGGCAGTCCATGAAGTCCATAAAGTCCATGAAGTCGAACAAACGGATTGCATGATGACATTTTCTTAATCATGATGCGTATCGTAGATAAGCTTGGTTGGAATGCAGCATTCTGACCAAGCTCTTTCTGTTCAGCAGGGCCGATATGAATCAAAATCGCGGAGCTTATGCAAAAGAGGGCGCCAAGGTTTCAGCAGGGGGCGGAACTGAGATGGGCGTCGTATTCGACGTAGAGAAAAACAGAAGATATCCGCATTCTTCATATATAAACGGAACCGTTATCACAGCAGACGGCGGTTTGGATGGCATATTAACGATTTGGTAATTACAAGTTTTAAGACTCCATTTGGCTAAATCTCCGCTTCCGGCTATTATAGTACTAGTGTGGAAAAAGGGGGATGGTTCAATGAAGCCGCTTATCAAACTGGCGCTTACCGGCGCCGCACTTGTACTAATTGTGTTTATTGCATTCAGGCTGTATACGCTGCTCGGATGGGGGCTTGTTATCATTCTGATTGGGGGGATGGTGTATGCTTCCAGATCGAACTACTATGCCATTCGCGGGAGCACGGCATTCGCAGCCGACCAGTTCGAGCAGGCGCTTGCCTGGTACCGGAAAGCCTATGCCAGCAAGCCGTGTCCGGAGAAGCATCAGGTCGGCTATGCCTATATGCTGATGAGGACTGGCGACCCGGAACAAGCGGTGGCTGTGCTGCAAAAGCTGCTTAGTCGCACCGCGAATCACGAGATAAGGATGCAGGCTCGCTGCAACCTGGCTACCGCATATTGGCTGCAGGGGAAGCGGGACGATGGCATCAAAGAGCTGGAAGGCGTATTCGAGCAATACAAAAACACGTTGGTCTACGGCAATCTGGGCTATTTCAAGCTGATGCACGGAGACCTGAACGAATCACTGGAGTTCAATCTTGCTGCGTATGCGTTCAACAACGATGACAAGACGATTCTGGACAACTGCGCATTGAACTATTACATGCTTGGCCAAATGACGGAGGCGGAAGCGATGTTCGAGCAACTGATATCCAAATCGCCGAAACGCGCCGAGCCTTACTATTACTATGCACTTACCCTTAACAAGCTAGGGAAGAAGGAGGAAGCCGCCGAACAGATTAAGCTGGCGCTTAGTAAAGATTTATCCTTCCTGACAACCGTGACACGATTCGAAATTGAAGAGGTGGCCAAAGAGATGGACGCAGAACAATAGGCGTTCTTGGCATTGCGCAACGGTACATACATGAAGAAAGCTCCACCTTAAATAATGCCCCGTCCCAATATCATCATCAGGTTCGATGAGAGGGAAACGGGGCGTTTGTTTTGAATATTCAAGTCAACTCGAAATAAGAAGTGAGTTAAGCTGTCAGGGGCCAAAAGCAGTGTTTAAAGCGGAGGAAGCCTCGTTAAGCTAAATGGCAGATTGGTTGAATTGTGGCGAGAAGAGTCGTATCCTATAGAAAGACAAGTTTATTTAGTGTGCATGCTTGTTTATTAAGATTGATAGGAGTGAGAATAATGGGAAATACGGATAAGTTTGAAATGATTGCTAATATATATGACACTCCTGAAAGAATCCAAATTGCGAAGGTATCCTCAGATGCCATCCGTAATTATTTAGTTGATACCAAAAGTAAGAATGCCATTGATTTTGGGTGCGGAACCGGTCTTGTGGGAATGAACTTGTTAAACGAGTTTCATTCTATGCTTTTTCTGGATACGTCACAAAACATGATTAATCAAATGAAGCAAAAAATAACTGATTTTAATATCCAAAATGTAGATACATTATGCTTTGATTTTGAAAAGGAAAGTCTTTCGAATCTAAAGGCCGACTATATTTTCATGGCACAGGTTCTACTCCATATTCATGATGTTGAGATGAGTTTATCAAGATTATTTGATGTTCTTAATGAAGGAGGACATCTTCTGATCGTAGATTTTAATAAAAATGAAAACATAGCTTCAGATATTGTCCATAACGGTTTTAATCCAGGAGAGCTATCCGACGTCATGGCTAAAATAGGGTATACGGATATTCAATTCGATACTTTTTATACTGGGAGTAAAATATTCATGGGACAAGATGCGTCTATGTTTATTCTTGATTCAAGAAAGGGCAGGGGGCAATAGCGTTACTGCCATTGTCCAAATATATATTCGTCAAAAAAGGTACAGCCTCTTCAATTTTATTGAAGATCTGTACCTTTTTTTATGTGACGATTTTTTTCAGTGGCCTCGTAAGGGGAAGCTGGATCTTCAAATTGTAATTGGTTTAAGGACAATAGTAGGGACATTGTAGTTGATAGGGTCAAACATTATCAAGCCGTTTCTTGATGACGGCTGGAACCCCCGCGGCCATTGTAAAGTCAGGTATATCATCTTTGACAAAGGCTCCGCCGCCAATCATAGACCAGCAGCCGATGCGGCATTTCTCACGAACCGAAGAGCCGATGCCGATGTAAGCTCCTTCGCCTATGGACACGTTACCCGCCAGATTCACGCCCGGGGCGATGGTGACATAATCGTCAATGACCGTATCATGACTGATGTTGGCGCTTCGATTGATTATGACGTGGCATCCGATCTGGATATTATCGGTAAGGATGGCCCCCTCGCAAATCATGCTGCCTTGCCCCACGATATTTCTCTTCGACAAACGAACATGCGGATGAACTAGGGGGTCTGGGATTCGGAATCCCGACCGGATGGCATCGTTAGCGAACCGCTTCTTTAACGCCGGGTCCCCGACCCCGGCACATACGATCTCGACCTCATGCCGCATCGCTGCGATATCGGCAAGCGTTCCCAATACGGTAACCCCATTCACCAGTTGGCCCTTCATTTCAGGCCGTTCGTCCAGAAAACCCAGCACCTGCACTCCCAGTTCCTCACAAAGCCAGTTGACCTCGCGGGCGTGTCCGCCCGATCCCCAAATGACAATCTTTCTCATATGGCGTTCTCCTCGGTCATACTTCCAAGCACCTTCACTATTCGCCTAACGGTGGCCTCATTCATTTCTTCCCAGAGCGGCAGACTGACAATACGGTCTGCAATCCATTCCGTCGCCCGAAGATCGGAATGGGAGCAGCTTTGAAACTGCTTCTGCTGATGGCATGCCGGGGAGAAGTAAGTGCGGGCTTCTATCGAATGGGAGGCTAACTTCCGGATGACTTCCCGGTTACCCGAAGAGTCCGGGCTTAGCATAGAGAAAAATTGCAGGGGTACCTGGCCTTGCATCTTTTGGGAAGACCATCCCCGCAGCAATAAATTCTGTTGCTGTAGTTCACGGTGATAATAACCAATAATCGTTTGTCTTCGCTCCCGTACTGCCTGGAATCCTTCAAGAGTAGCCAAGGCGATAGCGGCGGTATATTCGGATAATTTGCTGTTTAAGCCTAACATAACGGATTCCCTTGAGCTGGAGAAGCCGAAGTTACCGGCTTGTCGGATTCGTTGAATGAGATTCTGGTCCGCGCTATATACGAGCCCGCCTTCTCCGACGCCAAATGTTTTGGTTGCGTGAAAGCTGAACACCACGGCTCCACCGAAGCCTTTACCGAATTGTGCAGTATTCTCTGCAGCAGTCGTTCCAAAGCTGGCAGCCGCATCGATGACGACCGGAATTCCATCCTGCAGAAGTTTATCGTATAGGGTTAAATCGATAGCTGAACCGAAAGTGGCGTAGGGAACGACCACCGCGATCTGATCGCCCAACCGCCCGACCGTCTCCTCCAATTGCGCTCTGTTCATTTGCCAATCGTCCGGTTCGATATCCAGAAAATAGGGCTCAAGCCCGCACCACTCGGCGGCTAGAGGGGTAGCTGCAAAAGTAAAGCTGGGCATCACCGCATATTTGCCTCGGGGCCGCTTGCATTGGGAAATCGCCAGCATCAGCCCGATCGTAGCGTTATGCACCGTAACGGCTGCGCCGGTGCCACCGAACATTTGGGCAATCACCCGTGTTTCAAACAGATGATTTAATGGTCCGTAATTGGAGTAAATCCTGCTTGCTTCTATGTTTTCAAAATAAGGAAGCAACTGCTCTTTTTTGACTAGATTCGGTCGCAAGAACGGAATATCATACATAAGGCAACCACTTCCCTCTGGAATCCTCTTTCGAATTAAAGTGTGCATACCTTATCATATGAACCCATCGATTGGGTGGAACGGCGAATAACAGGCACTCCGATTTCACGTTAGTTCATTATGATGTATTCAAGATCGAATCGATTCGCTGAATGTCCGCTGCAAATTGAGGGTACCCCTGCACACGCTTGCGGTAAGCAAGAAGGGCGGTTTCGAACAATTCCTTCGTCTCTAGAAACCCGTCTTCTCTGGAGGCAATCATGATATCCAGCCATTCGCTGAACGCCTTGAAGCCAAGCGTATTGTTATTTTGGTTGGCATGTAATCGAAAATAACTGAGAGCTTCCGGAATATACACCGCCTTTCCTTTGGACAACAGAAACAACCAGGCTGCCATATCGTTGATAAGCGAATACTGCTTCCCGCGGTATACTCCGAACGGTTCGGTAAGGTCCGCTTTCTTGAATAAAACGGTCGTCGGCTCGCCTATGACATTTAAGCAGCGGGTTAATGCGATATTCCCTAGCATTTTTCCATCCATCACTCTGATTTCCTCATAGAGTTTGACCGTTGCAGCGAGCGGAGCAAGAAAGCTCCCCGATTCATTGATGGTTTGCCTGTAGGAGGTGACCAGCGTAATGTTTTCGAATTCGTGAAAAAATCGAAGCATTTTGGAGATTTTCTCTTTATGAAATACGTCGTCATCCATCAAGTAATTGATATATTCCCCCGACGCCAGATCGAAGCACTTGTGCCAGTTTTCAAGAAAGAGGTTTTTCTCGTTTTTGTAATATTTGACTTGGGGATAGTAAGGCAGATAAGCTGCTTCCAGCATTTGCTGCACTTCGTTATTGGAGCTGTCGTCGCATATGACGATTTCGATATTGGGATAGGTTTGCTCGAGTATGCTGTCCATGGCGATTTTTAGCGTATGGGGCCGGTTATAAGCGGGAATAACGACACTAACCAGCGCATGTTGCAAGATAACTCCACCTTTCTAATCATGAGTGGCGTCCCGCCTTGTACGAGAGATTGCTACCTTCCAGAGTATTCGTTGTCAAGCGAAATGTGCGTTCATACAAGGCATTTAGGCGGACAAATATGAGAACAGCGGAATAAACTGCGAATGTTAAAAAGAGTATGGATCGGCACTTCAGCTCTCGCTCATGTTTGCCATCTAAGAAGGGGGAATCAGCTTGTCGTCGGACTTCACTCCTTTATTAACAGTGCATCTGTTTGTGACAGACAAGATTTCTAAGAATTTATTGAAAGAACCGATATTAAGGTTAGAAGAGAACCACATCACTGTGAAAATGTATGGGCCTGATGATCCACTAATTGATGCCGCCCCCAGAAAGCCACGCGTCTATGTTTCCATGGGCGAGGACTGGAAACCTTTTACATCTCTAATATCTCTGCCTGTTCAGGAAAAAAAACGTTGGCTGCACTTCCAATCGCCTGATGAACTCGAATCGTATAAATTGTTTTATTGCTGGCTCCGTGGGACGGATCCTCTCCCTGAAAACAAACCCATTCCTCCAACCCGATTTTCTTCCAATACGCCTCTGATCTCCGTGTTCACAGCCAGCTATAGGTCAAAGGAAAAAATTCAACGTCCTTATCGATCGCTGTTAAATCAGACTTACCCGAACTGGGAATGGGTCATTGTGGACGATTCTGGAGATGACGATGAAACTTACAAGAATGACTTGCTCCCATTAAAAGACCCGCGCGTGCGGAGGTATCGCCAGGATTCTCGCAATGGCTATATCGGGGCGCTCAAAAGGTATGCCGCAGGTCTTTGTACAGGGGAAATCTTAGTAGAGCTGGATCATGATGACGAGCTGATGCCTGACTGCCTGGAGAAGATTGTTCGGGCATTTCAGCAAAATCCCGAATGCGGCCTGGTTTACGGGGATTGCACCGAGGTGTACGCAGAGAACCTTCAAGCGCATTGGTACGGATGGGATTGCGGATTTGGTTACAGCTTATATTATCGGGTCTGGATGCATGATATGAACCGCTGGCAAAATGGGCAGCGACATACGACGATCAACGGCAATACGGTCCGCCATTTAGTCGGTTTGCCGAATCATCCTCGCGCATGGTCCCGGGATTGTTATCATCTGATCGGAGGGCATCGTGACGAGCTGCTGGTTGCGGACGATTACGACATGCTGATTCGAACGTTTCTTTGTAGTAAGTTTGCGGCCGTTCCCGATTTACTTTATATCCAGTATAGAAACGAAAAGGGGAACAACACCACTTTTCTAAGAAATAAGCAAATTCAAATTTTGGTTAGAGAGCTAGAACGAGTTTACCACGATAGAATTCATTCGAGGCTGAGCGAGTTGGAGCTGCCGGAGCAGCTGCCGTACAGCCGTGTATGGGAGACCCCGCTTCACGATCCCGCCCGAAAAACAGCTCACGTCATTCATGAAGACACGACCCGGGTTTCGATATTGTTCCCAATTCCATACTCTCATCCGGAAACGGAGCATACTCAATTAACTAAGACCCTCATGAAGGGTATGGAGTCGGGCTTTAAGAACACCGAGGTTATTGTTGTGGGCCGTATCCCCAAAGAGGTGGAGTCTTACGCGTCCCAAGCGCCTACGGGGGCGATCCGCTGGTGGCCAATGGAGCTGGAAGATTCACTGGAGACTTGCATCCAATATGCGAAGTATTGTGCATCTTGTAAAGAGAAAGTGGTTGTGATGCCTTAAGAGATAGGTCAGCATCAAGTGCCAATTCCAATTTGGAGAGCAGGTTGAAACGAAAGTGTGATTATGCTAAGATATTAGCAAATTTACTGACAGGAGTTGAGGGGAATAATGTAAAATTTCTTGCTTATTACAAAGATAAAACATCCGCTGTTTTATTCTTTGAAGCAAGAAAGTTACTTATTCTCTTCACTCAAAGTGTATACATTGCTAATCCAGTAATTGCTTTGGACTAGTTGTAACTATTTGGGCTACAAGAAAAGTAACTTTCTTGTAGCCCTTTTACTTTTGGACGAAAACTTTCTTTTATTTTAGGAGGCTGAAATAAATGTTTGAGGTTGTAAATGATTGTGTGAACCGTTCATTGTCCGTTGGCACGGTTCACGATCAAACTAAACGGAAGCCGGAGCATTTTCCATCTATTGATAGATGCACGTAGCGACTTAGCTACAAGCTTCGTGGGTTAAATCTAGTTGGTTAATGTATGTGTTAATGCTCCAATAAAGGATGCTAATAACATTTTCTCCGGCTCAAGAGGAGAAAAGACATGAAATCAACTTCGAAATATGAAAAGATTCAACACATATTGACATGTTTAAACCAACCTGCATATCGGTTCCAACAAATCGTGGATGCTATCTTCAAGCAAAGAATTGGTGAATATGATCAAATGACCATGTTACCCAAAAGTATACGAAACGAATTAATTGTAAACCTTGGAGAAAACGTTTTGAACTTAGCTCCTGTCATGCAAAAATCATCCAAACAAGTGAACAAGGTGCTTTTTTCCATACAGGGTGATGAACATATTGAAGCGGTTCAACTAAGGTATGAGCGCGGCTGGAATTCATACTGCATTTCCAGTCAGTGCGGATGCGGATATGGATGTCGTTTCTGTGCTACAGGGACTATCGGACTGAAACGAAATCTAACAGCTGATGAAATTACCGATCAATTGTTATATTTTCATTTTAACGGTCAAGCCTTGGATAGTGTTTCATTCATGGGAATGGGGGAGGCTTTGGCCAATCCGTATATTTTCGACGCACTCAAGATTCTAACAGATTCACGAATCTTTGGATTAGGCCATCGAAGAATTACAGTTTCTACTATCGGCATTTTGCCAGGTATCGATCGTCTGACACGGGAATTTCCGCAGGTTAACCTTACCTTTTCACTGCATTCTCCGTTCGACGAACAGCGTAGCGGGCTAATGCCCATTAACAGCCGATTCCCTCTTAATGCTGTGTTGAACAAGCTGGATCAGCATATTCGTAATACAGGCAGAAAAGTATATATTGCATATATTTTACTCCGAGGAGAAAACGATTCAAATGAGCATGCGGAGGCTATCGCTGCATTGTTAAAGGACAGAGGTCCTTGGGAACATTTATTTCATGTCAATTTGATTCCCTACAATTCAACCGACGTAACGTCAGAGATCTACCATCAATCGGACAAAGCCCGGGTTCAAAGGTTTGTCAGTATTTTGAAGTCAAAGGGAATTAATGTCACTGTGCGAACTCAATTCGGAACCGACATAGATGCAGCATGCGGTCAACTATACGGACACAAGTAAGTGGCGGTGAATCGCTATAGCAGCAATAAAAATATTGGTTGCAGACGATGAGGAGAACATCACGGACGTATGTTCTCGTTATTTGCTAACGAGTGAAATGAAATGTTATGCTGACCAAGGACAAGTCGGCGATGATGGATAAGAAAATGGACGATGCCATGATGGACATGTCGAGATTATGGTTAGAGTTGGAAGCGGCATGTTGGTAGTCAACGGCTCGGAAAAAATGTCAGCAAGCGCAGCGGTCATTATTAACGATAGAACCTACGTAGGCAAAGATGTTGTAGATCAGTTCCTAATGTCCAATACTATGATGAAGTAAAAGCAGGCGCTTCCCTCTTGGGGGAGCGCTATTTTATCACACTTTATCCCGAGCATGCGAGTTCGAATGTGACCACAAAAATCCAGATAAAGGCTCACAGCAAGAACAGATGCTTGTTTCGATTTAAAATTACTAGATCATAGACGAGCTTTCCAATATCTCCCTAGATATGATAATCTTAATGAGAATAGCCTCTTTCAAAGGAGTGTGTACAGGAATGGAATTGCTAACAAAATGGGTTCATTACGGTAGTGACAATGCATATAGCGGTTATCTCGCTAAACCTGCAGCGGCTATCGGTACGCAACCTGCCGTCATCGTGTTACAAGAAATATGGGGTGTTGATGGACATATTCAAAGTGTGACGGATCGTTTGGCTATGTCTGGCTATGTCGCATTCGCTCCGGATTTGTATGCATTAAACGGCAAACATCCTGAACCGCTTAAACCTGAGCGAATCGCACAGTTAAAGGCTTTCATGGATTCGCTTCCAATAGGTGTTTGGGGTAATCCGGAAGCACGTTCACAAGCACTTGCTGAAAAATCAGAGGAAGAACGGGAAGCGTTAGAGGAAACACAGAAGATGATTTTCCAGCGTGACATCCCCGCGTTTTTACAGAGAGTGACAGCCGCAACGGAGTACTTGCGTGAACAGGAGCCGGCATCTCGCGGAAAGCGGGTTGCATCCGTCGGATTTTGTCTTGGCGGCGCGTTGTCGGCGCAGCTTGCATGTCTCGATTCGAAGCTGGCAGGAGCCGTTATTTTCTACGGAAATGCGCCTCAAACGGAACAACTTCTAAATATCGAGTGTCCAGTAATCGGCTTCTATGGCGGCAAGGACGCAAGGATAACAGATGGAGTACCGGCATTTGCAGAAGCGATGAATGCAGCTGGCAAAAGCTTCGTCCCCCATGTATATCCGGAAGCACCTCATGCTTTTTTCAATGATAGTAGAACTAGTTATCGAGTGGATGCCGCTCGAGATGCTTTCGCACGTACCCTGGCATTCCTGAATGAATGCCTGAGCGAACCGAATGCTGAACAGGTTCGGCTGCCTAACAGTTAACAATAGTGTAATAAACAGAGAACACATGTGTCTGCAGTTGTTCTCTGTTCTCATTCCAGTCAGGAGTGCTTTGCGGTGTGAGAACACCTTATAGTAGCCGAAGAGTTCGAAAACAGCCAAGTTGAGCACGGTATGCTTACGGATATGTGTCTTCATTCATAGTTAATTAATTTATTAGGAGGAATAACAATGAATGTTCTGACGGAAGAAGAAATTAATTCAGGTTATCGGCTGTTGTTTGACGGGGAAACACTGAACGGCTGGGCTGCAACGAAACATCCAGATGGGTGGCTGGTACAGGGTGGAAATATCGTTTGTAAGGGGGAGAGCAACGGATATCTGTATACTGTAGACCAGTTTGAAAATTTTATTATCCATTTGGAATACAAAGCGGCATCAAAGACCAATAGCGGGATTTTTTTTAGGTGGTCAGACCTTCAGGATCCGGTGAATACGGGGCTTGAAATGCAAATATTGGATACCTACGATCAGGAAAAGATGAGTAGAAACAGCTCGGGTGCTTTATATGATCTGGTTGCTCCCTCCTCGAATACAGTACGTCAGGCGGGGGAATGGAATCAAATACGGATTACATGCGATAACAATCAAATTGAGCTCATGTTGAATGGCGTCGTGGTAGTTGAAGCAGATATAGATCAATGGTCTGTTGCCGGTAAAAACCCGGACGGTACGGACAATAAATTCAAGTACGCTTGGCGGGATCTCCCGCGATCAGGTCACATTGGACTACAGGACCACGGGGGCTATGTAGAATTTCGCAATATAAAAATGATTTCCTTATAGATTTTTAGTTCAGTGGCAGCCGCTTACCAGAACTTCATTCGATAATCGGTTATTTTACGTTTCAATCTGCGGGCCATAGCATAGGGTGCTTAAATTCTTTCAACTAACAGGAAACGATTGCTTAAATACAATCAAGACGCGGCTGCCGGCATGAATTGGCAGCCGCGTTATTTTACGAGCAGGATTGTAGAATATCGAAACCGAGCAGGGTAATACTAGAATTTTATCAATGGTTCACTAAAATTTTTGCAAATCGGATCTTTTAGTAATCCGCTCTTTTACACTACTATTTGTTTATGATTACTAACATTATAACGTAAGAGAGGGAAGACCATATGTATATACCTTCGCATTTTGAAATTACGGATGTATCCGTTGCCTACAAGATTATTAAAGAAAATAGTTTTGCTACTTTGTTTTCTCAACATGATGGAACACCTTTTGCCACCCATTTGCCCTTACTTCTCGATAATAATCATATGCATCTAGTCGGACATTTTGCTCGTCCCAATCCTCAATGGAAAGACATTAGGAATCAAAGTGTGTTAGGAGTATTTCATGGTCCTCATTGTTATATCTCTCCGTCTTGGTATGAGACCAATAAGGCAGTTCCAACATGGAACTACGTGACTGTTCACGTATATGGGGAAGTTGAACTCATAGATAACGAAGATGAGTTGATGGCTTCCTTAAATGATATGGTATTAAAGTACGAAGCTCCTAATAGCTCCTACAGTTTGCGTGATATAGATCCCGGCTTTCTAAGCGGTTTGAACAAGGGAGTTCAAGGCTTTAAATTGAAAATTAACAGGATAGAAGGGAAAGCAAAGTTAAGCCAAAATCATTCAATACAACGACAGGAATTGGTTATTCAACAGCTTGAGAAAATCCAAAATACTGACGAGCAAAGAATTTCTTCTCTTATGAAACAAAATCTTAGGCCATTAAGCTAACGGTATTTCCGTTAACCACAACAGAACAAAAGCAGCCTTAATCCGGTTTTCAATCACGATTATAGGCTGCTTTGTTTTTTTCACGTATCGCTACCGCTTCACCGAGAGAGGAAGGATCTATTATAACAGTTAATAGAGTGTTGACCAAAGAGTATAAATGTATATACAATATATTTACAAGTGAACTTGCGGATGTTATAATCCGATCAATCACAGAAATACACATTCAGTTGTAACCGTATTTGAATTAATAAATAGGGGGGATGAAATGAGCGTTTGTCAATATCTATTATGTGCAAATTCATTTTTTCGAAAGCGCCTTCATTGTTTTTGATCGTTGGAAAACTTGCATCATTATTTGAATGGAGGGATACTGTGGTGAAAAAAATTATTTTTGTAACGTCCATTGCCATGATCGTCTTTTCGGGATGTTCAACTATCAACAAGGAAGGAAAGAGCGAGTCAACGGATACACCCGCCGTCAATAATCCACCGGTTACTTTAACAATCGGAATGCCTAGCGGTTGGATGACCGACGAAGAAATGAAACGATACATAACGGACCCCGTAAGCAAGAAATATCCATGGATCACTGTGCAAATGATACCGTATGTCCAGGGGAAAATGCTGCCTGAGCTCGTAGCTGCCGGCCAAACACCAGATATCGTCATCGATAGCAACGTTGGCGGCTTTTCTACCTGGAGGGATTTGGATTTAGTCATTTCCTTATCCGACCTGATCAAAAAGTATAATTTAGATCTTGGGCGCTTTGAACCGGAGGCTCTTGATGCGATTAAAGCAGGCACACAAAGGGAAGATCTTATTGCAATCCCTTACTGGAGACATTTCTCAGCACTATATTACAACAAAGAAATATTCGATAAATTCGGTATGCCCTATCCAAAAGACGGCATGACTTGGGATGACGTATATGAGCTAGCCAAAAAATTGACTAAACTCGATAGCGGGATTCAGTATCGCGGATTGGAACCGAATGTGACTGAACGAATGGCGTCCCAGTTAAGTCTGCCCTTTGTTGATCCCAAGATGAACAAATCACTCCTTAATTCGGATCAATGGCAGAAGGTATTAAGCAATGCGGCCAGGATTCGACAAATCCCAGGCAACGAGCAGATTACCTATAACTCGGCTGCCAACGATCTCTTGTTAAAAGGTACCCTAGCCATGATCGCTTCGGTCAATATTATTTACGAGGGAAAATTATATACGAATCCCGATATATGGGATATCGTTAGTTATCCAACATGGCCGGAGGCACCAGGCACCGGAATGAGGGTAGACGAGCATGCGATGGGAATTTCATCAACCAGCAAGAATAAGGATGCTGCTTTTCAGGTGATTTTAACAATTACTTCCGATGAAGTTCAGACGGATATGTCGAAGCAAGCCCGGGTCAGCATCCTTAAAGATGCTAAGATAAGAGACGCATTCGGCTCCAATATTGAGTTTCTGAAGAACAAAAACGTTCAAGCCATCTACAAAACAAGACCGGCGAAATCGTTCACTCCAACAAAATATGATTCAATAGCAAGTGGCGCTATTAACGAAGCGCTGAAGGATATAGTCGAGAAAGGTAAGGACGTGAATACGGCATTAAGAGAAGCGGATGAGAAAGCGAACCAGAGAATACGTGAGAAAGAAGCCGGCGCCAAATAATTGGGTCCGAAACCTTGCTTGTTGATCCGTTCTCAGAATCTTATGTAATGTAAATGATATAATTGAATATACATTATATTTACAAGGGTACATTTGAATGTTATAATTTGATCAATCATAGAAACGCTTATAGATAAAGGTATAGTGATCAACGGATGTTGTTTCAATGAGAAGCTTAGCTTTATATTAGGAAGGGGCAAATTCCGATGTCCAACAAACGCTCATTCAAGAAAGCGTATTCATTACTGATGATCGGTTCTATTTTTTCCGGTTTGCTGGCAGGCTGCAGCGGTCAAAAATCGTTGGAACCAGAGTCGTCCAGCGACAAGCCAAAGGAATCGGTTCCTGTTGAGCTTACGTTGGCACCTTATTTTTTAAACATGACCGATGAAGAATTCGAACAGGTACTCATCACACCATTAAAGGCAAAGTATCCTCACATTACCTTGAAGATTGTACGGGATGATATCAATAAATTGGTTGCTGCAGGTCAGACTCCCGACATTATTTATTCGGCAAACTCAAGATTTCCTGTCCTTAAGGAGCTGGATATTCCATATGATGTAAGTGAATTTGTGAAGAAATACAAAATGGATTTAAGTCATTTCTCAAGTCCCAATATCGATTGGATAAAGGAATTAGGCTCTAAAGGTGAAATCTACGGCATTCCCTTTGCGTTAAATCAAATGGCATTGTTTTACAATAAGGAACTTTTCGATAAACGGGGTGTTCCTTACCCGAAAGAAGGCATGACCTTCGATGAGTATTTGGAGCTTGCCAAGAAAATGACCTATTTTGAGGATGGGGTCCAATACCGCGGAAGTCTCCCCACCAATCCCGAGTTTTTTGCCAGAGTGAGATCTTTGTCTTTTGTCGACCCGAAAACCAATAAGGCGGCAATTGACAATGATCAGATCAAATCGATTATGGAGCAGGTTCAAGCTTTTTATCAAATTCCTGGAATGGTCCAAAATGGGCAAAAGCCGCCTGGTTGGGACAGCTTTACTAAAACGCAGCAAACCGCCATGTATTTGAACTGGATTCCTGATACGATAGGCTTCATTAAACAGGCGGGAGTGCAGCTCAATTTCGATCTTGTTGGGGCCCCCTCCTATAAGGATAACCCTGGAGTCACCATTGACCACGGCGCACAAATGATGGTTGTTTCCAAATCATCCAAAAATAAAGAAGAAGCCTTCAAGGCGATTCAGTTATTTGGCTCTCCGGAGGTTCAAACCATTTTGAATAAAAAAAGCCGTTTGACCGTTTTGAATGACGAGTCGATTAAAAAAGATTTTCTTGCCGATGTAGAAGTGGCGAAAGGCAAGAACATTCAAGGGGCGTTAAAAGTTAAATCAGCGAAAATGGCTCCACCCAATCCATATCACGTTATCGTTGCCGGTAAAATCAACACAGCGGCCGAATCGTTCATAACCGGGACGAAGGACGTTAACACCCTGCTCAGGGAAACCCAGGAAGAAGCGAATAAGGCGATTGAACAGGAGCTAGCCAATAAAAAGAAGTGATGCTGGTTTAAATGAAATAACATCAAAAATAAAAAGGGAAACGTTAATTTGCTGCTAAGAAATTTTTGCAGATAACCATACAGATAAGAGGAGTGGAGCAATTGGTACCACAAAAGTATGCACACATCATTTCACATTCACATTGGGATCGGGAGTGGTATTTGCCCTTTGAAAAGCATCGGGTACGTTTGGTTGAGATGATGGATACGTTACTCGATTTGTTTGAGCAGGACCCTGAGTTTCGAAGCTTCCATCTCGATGGGCAAACCATTATTTTGGATGATTACTTGCAAATCAGACCTGAGAAGAAAGAGCAGATTGTACGCTTGGTTCAAGAGGGGAAGCTGCTCATCGGGCCGTGGTACATCCTGCAGGATGAATTCTTAACAAGCAGTGAGGCGAATATCCGAAACTTATTAATTGGTCATGAGGATGCAAGGGAATATGGCGCCATCTGTAAGCTAGGGTATTTCCCCGATTCGTTTGGCAATATGGGGCAGGCACCGCAAATTTTGCTTCAAGCAGGTATGGATACTGCAGTTTTCGGGCGAGGGGTAAAGCCGGTAGGTTTTAATAATGAAGCAAGGGGAGACTATGAATCGGCCTTTTCGGAAATGAATTGGCAATCACCGGACGGCTCAACCATCCTCGGGATATTGTTCGCCAACTGGTATCATAATGGCATGGAAGCTCCGGCTGATCCTAACGAGGCTTTGGTCTACTGGGAACGGAAGATTCGGGATGCCGAGAAGTATGCTTCTACACCACATCTGTTATTCATGAATGGCTGTGATCATCAGCCCGTACAAACGAATTTGTCAGATGCGCTTAGTACTGCGAGAAGCTTGTACCCGGGGGTTGAGTTTCTTCATTCCAACTTTATCGAATATGTAACCCGGTTGAAGAACGAGCTGCCTGAGAATCTATCGACCATTCGCGGGGAATTAAGAAGCCAGCGGACAAACGGGTGGTGGACATTAGTTAATACCGCTTCCTCACGGGTATATATTAAGCAGGCGAATCAGAAAATCCAAACCTATTTGGAGAAGGTCGCCGAACCGATCGCCACATTCGCCAAGCTGACGGGGAATACGTACCCTAAGCACTGGTTAACTTATGCGTGGAAAACTCTGATGCAAAATCATCCGCATGATAGCATTTGCGGTTGCAGCGTTGATGAGGTTCACCAAGAAATGATGACTCGGTTTGCTAAAAGCTATCAGGTTGCTGAGCAAATTACAGCCAATAGCTTGAAAGCCATCACTGGTAATATAGATACCGAAACGGCTTATGATCAATCTGCGATTCCATTTACTATATTCAACACGTCTGGCTGGAATCGTACCGGCGTAGTCAGCATCGACTTGGAGGTCAAGAGACTTCCGCTTGCAAATGGAAATCGAAGGAAGATTGTCGAGGAGCTAAAGGAGCTTTCACTTGAAGGCTATGTTGTAAAAGATAAAAACGGGGATATGTTAGATGCCAAGCTGGAAGACCTTGGGGCGACCTTTGGCTATGAACTACCCGAAGATAGGTTTCGTCAGCCTTACATGGCTCGTTCCGTACGTGTGCAGTTCCTTGCACAAAACATCCCGGCTTTGGGGTATACAACGTTTGCCTTATGCAGAGATGTAACGAAAACTGTACATTCGCAAGCCTTTCTGAATAAAGCCGTCCCATACAGGATGGAGAACGAATTCTTACGCGTATTCATTGCCGAAGATGGAACCTATGATATCACTGATAAAAGAACGGCTAAGACTTATACCGGCCTCGGCGCTTATGAAAATGTGGGTGATATCGGAAATGAGTATATCTTCAGGGCACCGGAGGGGGATGTTCCCCTTACGACCCGTGGGTTACCGGCTGAAATTTATGTAGAGGAGCAAACATCGTTTCATACGGTGATTGCAATTATTCATCATTGGGAAATTCCTGTTAGCGGCGATGAAATATTGGAGCAAGAAATCCAAGAATTCGTCCCGTTCCTTGAGCGTATTGCACAACGGAGCAAACAAACCATATCACTAACCGTTACGACTCGTCTCACGCTGGAGCAAGGTGTTCCGCAGCTTAAAGTTACAACGAGTCTGAGAAACGAAGCGAAGGATCACCGCATTCGAGTGCTGTTTCCTACGGATATTAACTCAGCCGTCCATTACGCTGATTCCATCTTTGAGGTAGCTGCCAGGGATACGGTACCTGCACCAGAATGGACGAACCCGAGTAACTGTCAGCATCAACAGGCCTTTGTCAATGTCCACAACGACAGTTACGGACTGACGGTATGCAATTTTGGTTTAAATGAATATGAGATATTGCGTGACGACAGGGGTACGATAGCCGTTACTCTGCTAAGAGCTGTTCGCGAGCTGGGTGACTGGGGAGTCTTCGAGACTCCGGAGGCACAGTGCTTGGGAGATCATGAGTTTGAGTATGTGATTATTCCACACGGCGATAATCATGATGCCATACAGTCGTTTGCAGCGGCTTACCAAGCACAGATTCCTTGGACAGCGGTACAAATCCCATTGCAATCCGGAACTCTGCCGGCAGAGTATCAATTTATCCGTTGGTCAGGCGACGGGCTTGCGCTCTCAACGGTTAAGATGAACGGTTCTTCAGATGACTTCATTATGCGATGGTTCAATATGACAGAGCTAGCGACACAACTGCATGTTGAGTCTGTACATGGATCTAATGACTCCCTATACGGAAGTAATGTGCTTGAAGAAGAAGGGGAGGAGATTGGGGTCGGATATGTGATTCCGATTCGTCCAGCGGAAATTATGACTATTGGAGGAAAGCTTTCTCTAGGCGAAGTATAAAACGAAAGATGTTGCCCGTAACAATCTGCAGCTTGATTCTGAATCGGCTGCTGGTTTACGGGCTTTTCCATGTCATAATAGTCTGAAAACCCGAGGCTGCTGCTAAGCGGCTCCCTCGGGTTTTCCTTAAACGTGCTATCATCAAAGGATTATGCTTCAGATCCTGCTTCTTTCGCAACCGTTGGACTCGTCGTCGAATTCCGAACGACCAGTTTGTTCGGTAGAACGACATTGCGGCGGTCCTGATTGGGCTCCTGAATGAGGGATACGAGGAGTTTGGCAGCCTCTCTCCCCATATTCTTCTCATTCTGATTAATATAGGTTAATGGAATTTCTGAATGCTCGGAATGAGCATAGTCGTCGAAGCAAACGATGGACAGATCGTCGGGTACCTGAAGATTCAGGGATTTGGCCGCTTTCATAGTAATCAAGCCGATGGCCGAATTTGTGGTCACCACAGCTTGAACATCGGGGTTTTCCATCAAATAGCTTTTGATTTGTTCAACAACCGGCATCCCGCTGCTTAGCGTTAGTCTCAACCGGTAATCGATGAATAGGCCGGAATCGCTTAGAGCCTGTTCATACCCGTGCAAACGATCTTCAATACTAGTCGTTCCGGAGACGGCTGTGCTTATAAAGCTAATCTTGGTATGTCCGAGATTCGTTAAATGCTTTGTGGCTTCATAAGCGCCTTTAAAGTTATCTGAGCTTATATAGTTAGCGTCAAGCCCGCGGAGATACCGGTCTATAATGACAAGGGGGAAGCGGTCTAAAGTTAACTTCAATATTTGATCATTGAACGTTTCACCATCTACAGGATAAATAATGATCCCATTGATCTCAAGCTGAGTGAACTCCTTGAGTAATTTATTTTCTAGTTCCTGTGAATCATGAGTAAGCTTGAACACGAGGTGATATCCATGCTCGGCCAATTCTTCTTCGATTCCTGTCATTAGGTTGGCTGTAAACAGGTTATCCAGTCGAGGCATAAGAAATACGACAAGAGGCGACCCGGTTGCTATTTCCTGATGCTCATAGGCAATCAGCTGATTCGATGCATCATCGGAAATGTAGGAGCCTCTTCCTTGAATTCGGGTGATCAAGCCTTGTTTTACAATATCAGCCATGGCGTTTTTTACGGTTATTCGGCTGACATTGAATTGCTCGGCTAATTCATTTTCCGAAGGAAGCTTGTCTCCTGGTTTCCAAACCCCCGTATTCATTTGATTGATGATGTAGTTTTTTAATTGTATATACATAGGAACCCTTTTTTGGGTATTAGACATAGGAATACTGCTCTCCCCCGTTTTTTTATATCAAATATACAACCTTTTTTGGTTTTAGTAAAGTCCGCAGAAAACAGCAACAACACTTGGTTTATTTATCGGAAGGCGGCAGTCAGGTCATGATGCAGGTTCGGTAAAAATATATCAAGTTTCGTAAAGATATATCATTCCTTTCATTTTCGCGAATTGTTACAATGAAACACAGAATAGAGCGCTTACTTTGTAGTTATGGAAAAGGTGATGTTAGTGAACGTAGTTAATGAGGGGTCCATCTTTTATGGAAACAAGTGATTGAACAAAAGGAGACTGAACGAAACAAGAAACAGCTTGCCAGTGGCAGCTGCTCCATATCATGTCCTAGATTACCTCCGTATTAATAACAACCGGTCTCTGTTGCTTACCAATTATATCGCCATGGAGGGTATCGTAAACACTCGTATGATTTTGTCAATCTAGGTGTTAGAGTTTGTTGTCAATTCTTGCTTACAAACTTTATTTTACTTGCAGGAACTCGAGCACGGCACTGAGGAATTCAGTCGGATACTCCACATTGGATAGATGAACTGCGGGCAATACGAGCAGCTTTGCGTCAGGTACGGTCTTGGCGATCAATTCACCATGCTCGGGAAGCGTCACCGTATCATTCTGCCCTGTGATAACCAATGTCGGACTGCTGATTAGTGCGGCAGTCCGGCGCATATCCATGTCGCGGATAGCAGCCCAACTTCCTGCGATTCCATGTGGACGAGTAGCAAGCACCATCTCGCGAAATGAGGTGACGTGCTGGTTCTCCGACTCCAACATATGCGAAGGGAACCAGTTCTTGATGAACATATCTGCAAATTCGGGTAGTTTTCCCTGTTCCAGTACGGAGGTAATCAAGCCCTGCCATTGCTCTGCTGGCCCAAGATAAGAGGAGGTATTGCTCAGAATTAGCCGGTCGATCCGTTCCGGAGCGTGTATACCCAGCCATTGCGCAACGGCGCCGCCGAGCGACAGCCCGAGGAAATGCACTCGGTCGATCTGAAGTACGTCAAGCAGCTCGATAGTATCCCTTCCCAATCTGTCGAACGAATACGGACCGTCGGGCGTATCCGAGTCGCCATGCCCCCGATAGTCGTAGCGAAGAACGCGGAAATGCTTTGAAAGCTCGGAGATTTGCCCATCCCACATGTTCATAGAGGTTGCGATGGAGTTCGCAAGCACGAGTACCGGCTTGTCGACCAATCCATCAATTCTGTAAGCAATCCGAACACCATCTACGGTCGTAAAATAGGTTACCCCTTCAGTCCTTCTTGTTTCGTTTACTGTCATTGTTCTCAGTCTCCCTTACTGGTTTATAGTGACATTTTAGGGGAACCGATCTACAATTTAAATAAGAAGAGTAAGGAGTTTGGGGGTTAAAAACTTATTTCTATCGTTGTTTCCGAGTCAAACTTTATAAATATGAGGTGATCTGTTCATGGACCATATCGATCTAAAGATACTGTCCATTCTTCATGATAATGCCAGAATTACGGTTTCTGAGATGAGTCGAATGATTGCCATGTCACAACCGGCTGTAACCGAACGGCTTCGGAAATTGGAGGAACAGGAGGTCATAACGGGTTATCGTGCTGAGATTTCTGCGTCCAAGCTGGGCAAATATACAACTGCGTTTGTACTGTTCAAGTCGAATAACTGCAAGGAATTCGAAGCTTTCAGCGAAGCGGCCCCTGAAATCGTCGATTTCTACAGAACCAGTGGAGAGTATAATTATATGTTGAAGGTTGTAACAGAAACAGGTGAGTCATTGGAAGCCTTCCTAGAAGCTTGCAACGCATTTGGATTTTCAACGACCCTTGTGGTTCTTTCCACTCGTTTCGAGGATAAAAGTCTCGTGGCGAGCCATGAAGCATCAAGTTCCCTAAATAATTTATTGAAATAACTTATGCTGGGATATCCGGAGCTGATAGCAACCTCTTTGACGGACATGTCCGGATCGTTCAAAAGCATCTGTTTGCTGGCTTGAATTCTACACTTTGTAATATAGGTGATAGGGGACAGCTTGGATGCAAGGGTTGTGTGTAAAAGGATAGATAGTTTAATAGTCAGTAATAAGCAGGTTGCCCAGCAACCTGCTTATTTATTGGACTAAAGGGCTGCGTTACGATAAGTATTTTATAAGTGCTTCAGCCCAAGCCTTGGGATGTAAAATATAACAACATGAACGTGACCTAATTCAAAATCAGCTTATCCTGACGGTTTAACTTTAGCGCCAAAAGAGCCGGCTGTTACGCATTCCGAAATGCTCTCAAATCTTGCGGCATATCCGGAAGCTCATTTACGGATACGACAGCTTCCGTCTTTTTACTGGGCTTGATCCAGAAATTTTCGCTGCCAGGGAGATCGTCAAACCAAGCGGCATCATCCGGGCAATCGAGCACCATAAATTTACCGTACTGTTCATCACGCGACTGATGGTATTTTAAATATGCCTTCCCATTCTCGATGGCTACGATCTCGATCTTCCCAGAGGTATGGCTCATGGATAGACGAACACGCTTGCCTAAACCGGATGTCCGCGCCTTAGCTTCTTCAACTATCCGATAAACTTGCTGCAAAGGCAGCACAAATTCCTTATTACCAGCTACCGGGCGATTGATAAAGAAATAATAGGGCGTGACACCTGCCCATGACAATTGATCCAATAGTTCTCCAAGTACGGCCGGATCATCGTTAATGCCCTTAAGCACAGGTGTTTGATTCACAACTATGGCTCCAGCCTCATGCAGCGCTTGAAACCCTTTCCTTGCCTCCTCAGTGATTTCCCTAGGATGATTAATATGAGCCATTACATAAATGCGCTTTTCCGGCGTTGAATATTCACGAATCGTCTCAAGCAGTTCCTCGTCTTCATATATCCGCATGGGGTTGAAAACAGGGATTTTCGATCCGAGCCGGATTATCTTCACATGGTCCAGCTCACGCAACCGTTGTATAATCCCCCTTAGCTTTGGCGTAGCCAGAATTAAGCTGTCTCCGCCGGTTAGCAGCACATTATTGATGTCTGGATGCTTGGCGATATAACGAAGCCCCGGCTCCACATCCGACAGCGCTTCCTTCACGTCATTACGGAAAAGCCGCTTTCGGAAGCAGTACCGGCAATAAGAGCCGCACACCTCCGAAACAATGAGAAGCGCCGTTGTACGATATTTGTGCTGGCAGCCGGGGACGACATAATTGGTATCTTCATCGGATGCATCCCAACGTCCGTATTCCAAGAGCTCTCCTTCGTTCGGAATGACCAGCTTACGAATCGGATCGTCAGGATCGCTCCAATCGATGAGGTTAAGATAATAATCATTGACCCGAAACACGAATTTTTCTGTGATTTGCTTGAGCCGGTTCCTTTCTTGCTCCGGTATCCACTTGATCCTGTCAATATCGGTGATGTACTTCGGCTGAGGCATTGCGATTCCTCCTTGTATTTGAAAAATAAAAATGACCCTGTAAGCAAAGGGACATACACCTTTGCCTGTTCAGGGCCAAATTAAAAAGACCCAAATAAGGGTCTCGTAACACCGATATATCGGAACTATTGACCCATCTACTGCTGACGAGGTTAGCTGACGGACTTGGGAAAGATGGTTCCCTACGATACTGTTAGAGCATCGATTCGCCCCTAAAAATTGGTTCCCCCGCTTTCCGATTGGAGAATCGGAAATTAAGCGTGTCTTTATTATACGGATGATAAGTAAGAGGGTCAACCTAATAATGGAACATTAAATTATTCTTAACACAGTGATTTTTTTAAATTTCATTCACTAAAACCGCGATATTCGAAATGAATTAGCAATATCACAAGATTTAGAAGTAAAAATAACCATAATCATTTGAATATGACGATTATTGAACCAAAATGACAATTTGTATTTATCAGGAATCCTGAGGATAGGGGAGGATTTTTCCATATATCGGCTCTAATCTGGGATATCGGTAGGAGAGGGGGGCTCAAGTGACCTGAGGGGACTAGAACAGAGGTGAGTATAGTATTAGGACCATGTTACCCTTATATGGGGCCCCAAACAAGCAACAAATTGAAGGGAGCGCACGAATGAAAAGAGGGTTAAGAATACTACTTGCAGTTCTGCTCAGTTCAGTAGCTGTTGCCGGCTGCAGCAAAGACAACGCGAAACCGGTCAACGGAGGAACGACTGGGAATGTTCAGCAGAGTGCAGGGGAATCTACGCTGGATAAGGCAAAGAAACAAGGGTTCATCACCGTCGGTTTCGCTAATGAAAAGCCGTATGCTTATGCCACCCCAGATGGGAAGCTGACGGGAGAAGCCGTGGAAGTAGCAAGAACCATAATAACAAAGCTCGGGATCAAAGAGATGAACGGGGTATTGACCGAGTTCGGTTCATTAATCCCAGGTTTGAAAGCAGAGCGCTTCGATATTATTACAGCCGGTATGTTCGTTACTCCGGAGCGCGGCAAGGAAGTGCTGTTTGCCAATCCGGAGTACAGTATTGGCGAAGCGATTGCCGTTCAAAAAGGAAATCCGAAGGGGATCCACAGCTACAAAGATATTGCCTCCAAGCAGGATGTGAAGGTGGCTGTAATGGTTGGCGCAATTGAAGAGCAATATTTAACGAAATCAGGTGTGGCTAAAAATCAAATCGTCACAGTACCTGATCAGCCGTCAGCGATCTCGGCCCTGCAATCCGACCGGGTACAGGTTGTCACGATGACAGGTCCTTCTCTTCAGGCGATGCTGGATTCAGCCAAAGACGATAAGCTTGAACGCGTTAAAGACTTCGAACAGCCTACGGTAGACGGAAAAAGCGTACGGGGGTATGGAGCAGCGGCGTTTCGGATGGGTGACGATGACTTTGTAAAAGCTTACAACGAGGAATTGGAGAAGCTGAAATCCTCCGGAGAGCTGCTTACTATTCTAAAACCCTTCGGTTTTACCGAAGAGGAGCTCCCCGGCAAAATGACTGCCACGGAGCTGACTAACTAGCAGTCTGGTTAACAACAATGGAAGGCGATGATGTTGATGGTTGAACTGCTTCCGGCTCTATGGAGAGGAACGGTCATTACCATAGAAGTAACCTGCCTCTCAACCGCTGCTGCTCTTGTTCTTGCCATAGCAGCGGGATTGGCAAGGTTGTCCCCGCTGCGGCCGCTTCAATGGATCACCGCCCTTTATGTAGAAACGTTCCGAGGTACTTCCTTGCTTGTACAACTATTCTGGCTCTATTTCGCATTTCCGCTGCTGCTGGATATTCGTGTAAATGCCATGACGGCAGCTGTGCTAGCGCTTGGGCTGAATTACGGCGCATATGGCTCCGAAATTGTCCGAAGCTCTATTCTTGCCATACCTCGAGGTCAGACGGAAGCGTCCATTGCCCTTAATATGACTCCATGGATGCGGATGCGTCGTATCATCGGTCCGCAGGCATTGGCAATGGCACTGCCATCCTTCGGAAATCTTCAAATAGAGCTTTTGAAGGGCACCTCCCTGGTGTCTCTCATCACTCTGGCGGAATTGACATACCAGGGCATGATGCTGCGGTCGTACGATATGTCCCGGACAACGCTTATCTTGATATTGATTCTGTTAATCTATTTCGGTATTGCCCAGCTCATGACCCGCATCATTCGATTGCTGGAGCGACGTTTTGTTGTGGGGAGGTCATGATGTTGAAATGGAATTGGGAATACGCTTGGAGCATATTGCCAAAGCTGCTGGAGGTCGTACCGGTAACAGTGGGAGCAGCTTTATTCGGATTCATCCTAGCCATGCTTCTGGCGCTGCCCATCACTTTGGGAAAACGAGTACAGCATAAAGCGATATCGCAATCGGTGTCCTTTCTGGCCGAATTGATCAGGTCAACACCGCTGTTGATCCAGCTGTTGTTCGTTTTCTATGCTTTGCCGATGTATGGGATCTCGTTATCTCCATTCACGGCTGGCGTGATCGGTTTAGGCATTCATTATGCCACCTATCTGGCAGAAGTGTACCGGTCCGGGATCGAGGCTGTTCCGAGCGGTCAGTGGGAGGCGGCGAAGGCGTTAAATTTTACCCCACAGCAAACATGGCTCAGACTTATTCTGCCGCAAGCGCTGCCTCCAGTACTTCCGGTTATGGGAAATTATTTGATAGTCATGTTTAAGGAGACGCCGATCCTTTCAGCCGTAACTTTAGTGGAAATGCTGCAGACAGCGAAATCATTAGGCTCGGCATCGTTTCGCTACATAGAAGCATTCACCTTGGTGGGCTTGTTGTTTCTCATCATGAGCTGTATATCTTCTCTACTTCTTAAGAGGCTGGAAATACGTTTGGCGCGCAAGTGAGTAAAAGGGGGCGATAGGATGCTTATTCCGGAAGTAACCATGACCTCAGGAGCAATGGAAACCCGATCCGATCCCATCGTGAGATACCGGGGAGTCCGAAAGTCGTATGGGGAATTGGAAGTGCTCAAGGGAATCGATTTGGACTTGTATGCTGGTGAAAAGGTGGCAGTCATAGGACCGAGCGGATCCGGTAAAACCACTCTTGCCCGGATTCTAATGACTCTGGAGCACCCGACAGAAGGAACCGTCGAGGTTAATGGAGAGCATCTGTGGCATCGAATCGTGAGAGGGCGGCTTATCCGTGCGGATGAGAAGCATCTCCATCGTGTCCGGAGCTCGATCGGGATGGTGTTTCAGCATTTTCATTTATTTCCCCACATGACGATTCTTCGCAATGTGACGGAAGCACCGATTTCTGTGCTGAAAATACCTAAGGAACAAGCGATTACGGAGGCACTGGAGCTTCTCGACAAGGTTGGGCTTAAGGATAAAGCGGAAGAATATCCGATACGGTTATCAGGAGGCCAAAAGCAACGTGCTGCTATTGCGAGAGCCTTGATTATGAAACCGCAAGTGATGCTGTTCGACGAGGTGACATCAGCATTAGATCCCGAGCTTGTCGGCGAGGTTCTGAGAGTTATTAAGGAGCTTGCTGAGGACGGATCCATGACAATGATGCTGATTACGCATGAGATGGATTTTGCGCGTGATGTCGCAGACCGCGTAATTTTTACCGACGGCGGACTTATCGTAGAACAAGGGACGCCTGAAGAGATATTTGAACGTCCTCAAAGCGAGAGACTGCAAATGTTTTTATCTCGCTTCCGCAGCGGCATGGGAAAGGAGTCCGGCCGATGAAGCACGTACCGGAGCAAGAGAGGGTTAACATTCGCCCTCCGTCAATCGAGGATGCAAATGCTGTTTGGCATCTTGTCAAACATATTGGCACTCTGGACCCAAACTCTTCCTATTTGTATCTCTTATTGTTCCGATATTTTGCCGATACGTGCCTGGTGGCGGAGAAAGACGGGCAAATAGTAGGCTTTGTGACCTCGTTCGTTCAGCCTGACGACCCATCAGCCTTATTCGTCTGGCAGATCGGTGTCACTTCGGAAGAGAGGGGGCAGGGGATCGCCACAAGATTGCTGCAATCATTACTTGAACTGCCTGCCGTTCGTAAGGCCTCCCGGCTGGAAGCAACCGTGTCTCCGGGCAATCGGGCGTCGCACCGATTGTTCGAGACGGCAGCCCAATCAAGAAACACTGTCTGCGAGACGGTGGAAGGAGGCTTCCCGGCATCGCTGTTTCCCGAAGCCGGACATGAAGATGAACCTCTGATCCGAATCACGCTTGGATCTAGAAATATCAACCGAATCAAAGGAGGAGGAGCCAATGATCAGTAGACAATCGATATCTGCGGATAACTCCCTAACCGTTTTTGAAAGCATGGAATCCGAGGTAAGAAGCTATTGCCGGTCGTTTCCCGTCGTGTTCAGTAAAGCCTCTGAATGCAAATTATGGGATACGGAGGGCAAGGAATACCTCGATTTTTTCGCAGGGGCAGGAGCATTAAATTACGGCCATAACAATGTAATGCAGAAAGAGAAGCTGATCCGCTACATTCTTGAAGACGGTATAAGTCATAGTCTGGACATGGCAACGGAAGCAAAGCGGCATTTCCTCGAACGGTTTCAAGAGGTCATTCTGAAACCGAGAAAGCTAGACTACAAAATCATGTTTCCGGGACCGACGGGAACGAATGCGGTTGAGGCGGCGTTGAAGATTGCACGGAAAGTGACGGGACGTACGAACGTGGTTGGCTTTACGAATGCCTTTCATGGCATGACTCTAGGGGCTCTGGCCGTTACAGGGAACAAATTTAAGCGTCAGGGCGCCGGAGTCCCGCTGCACAATGCGACTATCATGCCCTATGACGGTTATATGGGACCAGGGGTCGACTCAATCGCCTATTTCGAAAATTATTTGAGCGACAGCGGTTCCGGCGTATCTCTTCCAGCTGCGGTCATTGTAGAGACGCTTCAGGGTGAGGGCGGACTAAATACAGCAAACGGCGAATGGCTGCAAAAGCTGGAGACACTTTGCCGGAAATACGGCATCCTTCTAATCATTGACGACATTCAGATGGGCTGCGGCCGAACGGGACCGTTCTTCAGCTTCGAGCCCTTCGGTATCTCCCCGGATATTGTTTGTCTGTCGAAATCAATAGGAGGATTTGGCCTGCCGATGGCGTTAACACTTCTTGACCCGAAGGTCGACCAGTGGGCTCCTGGCGAGCACAATGGAACGTTCCGCGGCAATAATCTGGCTTTCGTGTGCGCCGCAGAAGCGCTTCGTTATTGGGAAAAGGAGAACTTCGCCGCCTCGGTCATTGAGAAAGGCAAGCAGCTGGAGAACGGATTGAAGGGGCTGATATCCCAATTTCCAGAATTGAAGGGCGAATGGAGGGGACGCGGGCTAATCCAGGGGATCATGTTCCCTATGGAAGGGATGGCTGGAGAGATATGTGCCGCCGCCTTCCGTCGCGGACTTATCATGGAGACGTCCGGCACCGATAGCGAGGTAGCCAAAATTATGCCACCTTTGATCATCGATAAGTACTCGTTGCAGCGAGGTTTAGGCATTCTTGGCGATAGCATGGAAGAAGTAGCCGAGTACTACCGAAAAGAGCGAATAAAACTCATATAACGGCAGAACAAGGAGGATTCTCGATATGATCGTAAGGCATTTGGATGAGGTATTAGGTACGGAGCATGATGTGGATGCGGCCACTTGGGTCAGCCGGCGTCTGCTGTTGCGTAAGGACGGTGTCGGGTTCTCGCTTCACGATACGACGATGAAGGCTGGAACCGAAACGGATATGTGGTACAAAAATCACATTGAAGCGGTTTACTGCATTGAGGGTGAAGGTGAAATCGATGTTCTGGATGAGAATAAGACCTATCCCGTAACACCAGGCACGTTGTACGTCTTGAATGGCCACGAGAAGCACAGACTGCGAAGCAAGACGGACCTGAGAGTCGTTTGCGTTTTCAATCCCCCTTGCACAGGCAAGGAGGTTCACGATGAGAGCGGAGCTTATCCTCTCGGAGAGCCCGATGCCTATCCGTCGCGAATTCAATCGGAACCGCAAATCCTCGATCGTGTGGATCCGGTGGTGTATAATCACATAATCAATCAACAAGTTATTAATGCATTGCAGCTTTCCGGTTATGAACAGGACGGATATTTGTTTTTGGAAGAGTTTTTTACTCAAGAAGAAGTTGCCGCCATGCGTGAAGAACTGAAGAAGATTTGGCAGGAAGCGGGCAGTGACAACAACAAACCGGAGGTCATCCGTGAACCCGATAGCGAAGAGGTTCGCTCCGTGTTTGCCGTTCATCGGGATAGCGGGGTATTTCATCAGCTTGCAGTGCACGATAGGCTCCTTGCGGTCGTCAAGCAAATCCTTGGCAGCGACGTTTATGTTCATCAATCGCGCATTAATTTTAAGCCGGGATTTACAGGAAAAGAGTTTTACTGGCATTCCGATTTTGAAACATGGCATGTAGAGGACGGAATGCCGCGAATGCGGGCGCTAAGCTGCTCTATTGCACTAGAGGACAATTATTTCTTCAACGGTCCGCTCATGGTCATACCGGGATCCCATCGCCACTTCATAGCCTGCACCGGCCAGACTCCCGACGATCACTACAAACAATCTCTAAGGAAGCAGCAGTATGGCGTGCCTGATCATGACAGCATGCGTTGGTTGACCGAGAAAGGCGGTATTGTCGCTCCTGTCGGCAAAGCAGGCTCCGTGCTGCTGTTCGACTGCAATCTGATGCACGGATCCAGCTCGAACATTTCTCCGATGCCCCGAAGTAATATCTTTCTTGTCTTTAATAGTGTTGAGAATAAGCTGGTAGAGCCCTTCTCCGGCATGAAGCCGCGACCAGGGTTTATCGCATCGCGTGAGGCATGAATAGAAAATCTGATAATATAGAATTAATAAATTCGAAATAAAATAATATGCGAATAGTAGTTCTAATGCTGAGTTCCGATTCACGGAAGCGGGGGAACCATGAAGGACGGGCATGAATCTCGATGCCCGTCTCTTGGGGTGAATCCTTCAAATGCCGGCATGGCCGCATGGAAGGTAGGGCGACTCTCACGTCCGAATCCGACAGCTAACCTCGTAAGCGTCAAACTGGTGAGGCAGCAAACCTTTATAAGCAAGCAGCTATATAGAAATACTCTACAATGCTTTAGTTTTGTTGCCTCCGGAGGGGGGGAACAAATGAACGGATTAAGGTATTTTCTGGGGGAGTGCGTATTGGTATCCGCCCCGAACGAAGCAGGCAAACAGTTTATTAACGAACTGAGGGAGCGAGGAGTCGGTTACTACGCAATAGTTAACAGCCATTCTGGAAAGAAGCGAATGGAAGCAATGGGGGTCAAAAAGATTATATCCGTCGATACATCGGATGGGAACAAGTGGGACGATGCTCCTCATCTTCCGATACGGAAAGTATTTTTATTCGAGGATAGCTTCACCCTGACATGCCGCCTCATTCAATTGTGCAGCAATTGGCGGGTAGAAAGCATTTATGTCATAACAAGACGTAAATATAATAAACAAACTTATAGAGCACTTGGTGCGACACATATCTTTTTTATAAACAAATGCGATGTATCCTTCCTGGTAAATGATATAGATTAGAGATGGTTACAGCAAATAAGCAGCAAACGGCACTGATGAAGTTACTTCATCAGTGTTTATTTATATCGAAAACGATTCTAAGTTATTGTTTTGATTTTCAATGCTTAGCGCTCTATTCAATTCACGGTGGAGGAATGGTACTGGGCAGTCCGGTTCACTTATATAACTATTGGCAGCATTGATTTGTTCATAGATGAAGCTTTAATATTCGCAATACAACTTGCCTAAGTTCGATTGTACAGGAATAATGAAATTCCTGCAGGAGACATGACAATACCTAATAATACTTTTTTCCCAGTACTTCTGGGCTATTTTTTTGTTTATAAATAGGTACGTATGTTCTTATATTTGGAATATTCATGTAAATTGGCCCTCAGAGGATATCCGGGGGCTGTTGTTTTGTTTGTCTAGATGTTGGTACAAACGCCTAAAAAATAGGTCTTTGACTCAGTAACAAACGCGGAGCTTCGCCCATAAGTTGGAATCATGTCGATATCAAAAAAAGTTACTGGAGGTTTTATCAAATGACTAATTTTCAAAATGAGCTTCAGCAGTTGGATGTTTCGCAGTTCCAGGCAACGGAAATGACACCTTGGGATCAGCAAGCTCAGTATTATGCCGGACAATATCCTAATGGCCAAGTGCCTGTAGATCCTTCTCGTCTTTGTGTCGGATTTTGCGCTGGAGTCTGTGCCGGATTTTGCGCAGGATTTTGCG
The DNA here is from genome assembly GCF_022354825.1 of Paenibacillus sp. H1-7. Lineage (GTDB taxonomy): Bacteria > Bacillota > Bacilli > Paenibacillales > NBRC-103111 > Paenibacillus_S. The sequence continues at coordinate 4,874,621 of NZ_CP031168.1, read as the reverse complement.
GAGTTTTTTGTGCCGGAGTTTGTGGTGGATTTTGCGGCGGGTTCTGCGGAGGCGTTCGCTGCGGGGGCTTCTGTGGCGGCTTTCGTTGTCATAACTGCGCAGGATTTTGTGGCGGCCACCGCTGCCGCTAAGGCTGACACTTTCGTCTCTCATATGATTAAAGTAAACCGATCGCCTCTGCACAGTGCTGTGCAGGGGCGATTTTCTATCTCATAGATGATGTATGACATGAGGGACAAATAGAAGTACATATAATGTAGAACGAAGATTGAAAATTGTAGAAAAGCGTTTATAGCTAGGAGGGCTGAGATGACAAAATTGACCTCGTCTGCGCGCCTTCAGGTAAAGGCGGATACATTTTTTTTGCCGGATCAGAATGACGGCGTCTATTTCCGAAACAACGTTGGCACGTTCCAAATGAAAGGTGAGATGATTGACCGATGGCTTGAAAAGCTCATCCCCATGTTCAACGGGGAGCACACAATGGAGGAATTGACGGACGGGCTATCCGGGCCTTACAGGGACCGAGTGTACGAAATCGCGGAAGTGCTGAGGGAAAAAGGCTTTGCGCGCGATGTGAGCCAGGATCGCCCGCACGTTCTCTCGGAGCAAACGGTCCGCAGGTATGCAGGGCAAATCGCTTTTCTCGACAGCTTCGGCGATTCCGGCGCTTACCGGTTTCAGTGCTACCGGCAGGCTGAAGTGCTCGCGGTAGGCTCCGGTCAGATCTTTTCCGCGCTTGTGTCGTCGCTGCTTGAGTCGGGCCTTACTCGGTTTCGAATGCTGATTACGGATTCGCTGCCGACGGATCGGCATCGGCTGACGGCTTTGGCGGAGCACGCCCGCTTGACGGACCCTGAGGTGGTGATCGAGGAAGCTGTACTGTCGAACAAGAATGCCGACGGTTGGAGGGAAGCCGTGCGCCCGTACCAAGCGGTCCTCTACGTGTCTGAGCAGGGTGATTGCGAGGAGCTCCAGCTTCTTCATAAGGCATGCCAAGCGGAACGCAAAATGCTGCTTCCTGCCGTGAGACTGCATCAGGCCGGCATCGCGGGCCCTATCCTGCAGCCGGAGAGTACGGTCAGTTGGGAATCGGCGTGGAGGCGCATCCACAAGTCCCAAGTGTTCAAAGATCCGGAGAGGTTTGCCTTCTCCTCAACGGCGGGGGCACTGCTCGCGAATGTGATCGTTTTCGAGCTGTTAAAGACTCTGACGGGAGCTGCCGAGCCGGAGCAGAGAAACTCATTGTATCTGCTTGATTTGGAGACATTGGAAGGAAGCTGGCATTCATTACTGCCGCATCCCCTTGCTGCCGGAAAAGTCACTGCCTCAGCTAGCTGGGTAGATGACGTTGAGCTTCGGCTCCAGGATGGACCGAAAGACGCAGTGAATGGGTTGTTTCCGTACTTCAGTAAGCTGACTTCGGACCGAACGGGAATTTTCCATAGCTGGGAAGAAGGGGACCTTGGCCAGCTGCCCTTGTCACAATGTCGCGTTCAGACAACCGATCCGCTGTCTGCCGGACCCGCCGGTCTGCTGCCGGACATCGTTTGTTCGGGAATGACGCACAGGGAGGCGCGTCGTGAAGCGGGGCTCGCCGGGCTTGAGGCGTATGTATCTCAGCTTGCGGGAGTTCTCGTGAATACCGAGCAGTGTATCGGCATCGGTATCGGAGAGACGGCCGCAGAAGGCGCTGCTCGCGGACTGCAGGCTTGTTTGACGAAGCATTTGGAGGCGCGGTCGACAGACCGTAAGCCAACTGTCGTTCGGGTTCGGCTCGGTCAGATTGACGACGAGTCATGCAGGTTTTATTTACAGGCGCTGACTACGATGCGGGGCACACCGACGATCGGGCTTGGTGAGGAAGTGTGCGGTTTTCCCGTCATATGGATAGGTACGGAGGATGGATGGTTCGCAGGCACCGGCTTGACCGTGACAACGGCGCTGCGCAGGGCACTGCAGGCCTCTCTGATGAAGGCGCAAAACGGATCCCTATACCGCTTGCCGCAAGCCGTAGAGGTGGAGACCATGCTGCTTAGCTCGGGCAACCCTCTGGAGCTGTCCGTCCCAGCCGAGGAGTCGGAGGCGAGTCTGGATGGGGTCAAGGATGCGATGCGGAAGCTGAAACTAAGCGGCCGGGAAGTTTACGTCATTGATTTGGCGGTGGAACCGTTTTTGCTTGATGGTCCTGCTGCTGTCTTCGGCGTGCTGCTTGGAGAGGGGGGAGCAGTATGAGCGCGGTCGTAGCCGTTGTCGGAGAAGGAGTGCTGGCGGAGCTGGTGTGTGGGGAGCTTATCTCCGAGTGCCGTATCGTTCGTTTGACCCATATCAGAGAAGAGCTGCCGGAAGATGCGGAATTTGCCCTGGTACTGAATGATGCTTGGCATCCAGCCGATCACCGTGAGGCGGAAGGGGTGCTGCAGGCTGCTGGCATTCCATGGCTTCGCGGTTTCGTCATCTTCGGTGAAGGCGTTGTTGGGCCGCTCGTCAGGCCAGGCAAGTCTGGATGCTCCAGGTGCGCCGATACCCGGCAGCTTTTAGCAGGACGCGACCGCAGGGAAATGTGGGGGCTGCAGCAGCGGTTGACGGAGACCGGGGGAAGCCCCTCTGACTCATGGGCATCACGATCGGGGCTGCTGCATATGGCGCATCTGCTTGCGGAGGAATCGCGGAACGTGCTACGGCGTATCGCTTCCCGTACAGAAGAGCGTGTGGTTCTGGTCAACCTGAAGACGTTGAATTGCTCCAGCCATTTCTTCCTACCGGACCCGTTGTGTCCCATATGCGGAAGTCTGCCCGAAGATTCGCGGGATGCAGCCCGGATATCGCTAAAGCCGTCCCCGAAAGTCGGAGACAACATCTACCGCAGCCGATCGCTCCAAGAGCTGAAAGCTTTTCTTGCCCGTGACTATCTCGATTACAAGATGGGATTTATTAACGGAAAAATGCTGGATTTGGTTTCGCCCTTAGCCGATGCAACTGTGAATCTTCCGATGTTAGAGCAGGATGAGGTGACGGCCGGCAGGACGAACAGCTATGCAGATAGCGAGCTGTCGGCTATTCTGGAGGGCTTGGAGCGGTATTGCGGCACGGCACCGCGCGGCAAGCAGCCAGTTGTTCACGGCAGCTACAGGCAACTAGCGGACGAAGCGCTCGATCCCGTGACGGTTGGGCTGTATTCGAAGGAGCAGTATGAGCTTCCTGGATTTCCCTTTAGGCCGTTCGATCCTGATGCCGAGACCGATTGGGTCTGGGGATACTCTTTTGCGCAAGAACGCCCGATTTTGGTTCCGCAGTGGCTTGCGTATTACAGCTCTCCCTGCCGGCAAGGCTTTGTGTACGAGACATCCAATGGCTGCGCCCTGGGCGGAAGCTTGGAGGAAGCGATCATGTACGGGATACTGGAGGTCGTGGAGCGCGATTCGTTCTTGCTGACATGGTATGCACAGCTGCCGCTTCCCCGCATAGACCCATACTCCGCCGGTGACCGCGACCTGACGCTGATGATTGAGCGGCTGCGGGCCGTTGCCGGTTTTGACGTGCTCTTGTTTAATGCGACGATGGAGCATGGCATTCCCAGCATTTGGGCAGTGGCAAAAAATAGAAAGACTAATGGCTTGAACCTTGTTTGTGCTGCCGGAGCGCACCCGGACCCGGTACGGGCAGCAAAAGGGGCGGTTCATGAGCTGTCGGGGATGATGCTTACACTAGACCAGAAATTCGAGGCGAACCGGGAGGATTATATGCGGATGCTTCACAATCCTTCGCTGGTTCGGAGCATGGAGGACCATTCCATGCTGTACAGCCTGCCGGAGGCGGAGCCGCGGCTGCGCTTTTTGCTGGAGGAAAACCGGCCGATGCGCTCGTTCTCTCAAGAATTTGAGCCCGCTCCGAAGCACTGGGATTTGACCGAAGACCTAAGAGCCATGATCGGTAAAATTCTCCAGCTGCACATGGATGTGATCGTAGTTGACCAATCGACACCGGAATTAAAGCGTAACGGGTTACATTGTGTGAAAGTGCTGATACCCGGCATGCTGCCAATGACGTTCGGTTACCATTTTACCAGGTTAACGGGACTGGAAAGGGCGCTTCGAGTGCCGGCAGTGCTCGGGTATACGGATCGGCCTTTGCGTCCGAAGGAGCTCAATGCTCATCCGCATCCGTTCCCTTGAGCCCCGATGATGTCGGCTTATGCCAAACCGAGGTATCATTAAATGGCGATTGGGGGAAGCAGAATGAGCCTGGAAGCGTTTGTTCGCCAGCTTCATGCCGACGGCGACGTGAGTGGGCTGCCCGGCTGGGAGGTCGATTGGGATGATGCACCGCTTGCGTATAAGCTGTATCGCGGCCTGCCGACTCTTCCGCTGTCCTCGGATATCCCGATGACACTAGAAGCACGGGTAACGCCTGTCGAACCGAGCCTTAAAGACATCGGCCATTATCTATGGTACGTATATGGGCTGACGCAAGTAAGCTATTCTCTTGCGTCTCCGATGCGGACGTACCGCAGATTCGTCCCTTCCGGAGGAGGGTTGTACCCAAACGAATTGTACGTATATCTCCGCACGGAAGTCGGCGTTCCCGGACTTTACCATTACGATGCAGCGCATCACCGCCTGGTGCTGCTGCGCAAAGGCGGTTTCGATTCGTACTTGACCCGGGCTCTTGGCAACCGCTGTGACCTATCTTCATGCTTCGGCGCTATTTTTGTATCGACGATGGTTTGGAAAAATGCTTTCAAATACAGCACCTTTGCCTATCGTCTGCAAGGGCTCGATTCAGGCGTGCTGCTAGGGCAAATGCAGGAAGCTGCGAAACGGTTCGGTTATGCATCTAGAGTGCATTTCAGGTTTCTGGACCGACCCGTGGGCCATCTGCTCGGGCTATCCGGTTCAGAGGAGAACATATTTGCGGTCGTACCTCTTTCGGTGCAGCGCGACATCGCTTGGATAGAAGATGCCGGCGGTAACCGGATGCAAGTCACAGCGGATGAGCTCTGCCGCGAGCTTCCGGCTGTTCAGCATGATTATTATGTGCGTTCGAGGTCGGTTAAGCAGATTCTGCAGTTGACTCAGATGAACGAAGCCACTGCGATCGATTCGCTGTCGACGTTTCGCCGGTTCGAGCCCGTCAATCGAGCGGAAAGCGGACTTCAGACTGTCTATTTACCATCAGTGAAGCGGCTCAGCTTCGATCTAGCGGCAGCCAGCCGAGCACGGCATTCGCCTGAAAGCGAATTTGTCTTGGGCCGTGTAACAGCGCACCAGCTTGCCGCTCTATTGCAGGAAGCTGTAGTCTCCTTCGCTTATCGCAACGATTTGGACGGCGTGGCCGAGTCACTTCCGACTCGTGTCGCATTATACGGATGTTTCTATAACGTCGAAGGCATACCGGACGGCGCTTATCGCTATGATGCAGCTGCTCACGCGCTCCGGCGCGTGCTTGCCGGTGATCATCGGCTCCGGCTGCAGAAGGGGATGACATTGCACAACGTCAATTTGTTTCAAGTACCTATCTGTCTGCACATCGCCGGCGACAACGAACATCTGATTCCCCAATTGGGGTATAGAGGATACCGCATCCAGCAGATGGAGGCCGGCATGCTCCTGCAGCGCTTGCTGCTGGCGGCAACCGCACTCGGCATGGGCGGGCGTCCGCTTCTTGGCTTTCAGGCCGGATTGTGCGATGAGCTCTATAGGATGTCCATGCAAGGACGAACCAGCCTCGTCCAAATCCCGATCGGTCACTGCCATCACCGTCCCCGGCTGGAGGGAGGGCTGCATAGCTAGTTGATACTTGATTTTGCCGAGATGCGGTACGGGAAAAGTTATTATTATCAGTATCCGATTTGTGCCTCGATACTGTAGCCTTGGTCGGCTTGGTCTTCCGTAATGACGAGACCGAAGATTCCGTCGGATTTTGCTCTTTCTATCAAAGGACTTTCAAAGAAAATGAACGAACCGCCTCCACTGGAAAGGCGGTTTTCTTATGCCTTCAAGACCGCACTGTCAAGAGCGTAAGTAGGGGTGGCGGTAGGTGACTATATCAATTCGCGGAGTTTTTACGAAAAGCATTCATTATTACTAAGAAGAGAGGTTACAAAGGGCCCTGCGAGGAATATAACTTATACACGTAAATTTAGGAGTTGGTCAATTGGAGACAATGATCTCAGAAGAAATGATCCGAGATGATCTACTAAAAACATTCCATCGCCTCTTCAATGTAAACGTACTTGAAGCTACTCCAATAAAACGAGGGTGGTTAAACTTAAAATGGATAGTTACAACGGATTCAGGGCAATTTGTACTTAAACAATACAATAAAAGAAGATTGAATAATCCAGAGGCGCTATTGTTTGCATTCTCTCAACAGATTAGATTATTTGCCCAGGGTCTTGCGTGTCCCAAGCTGCTATCTCATAATGAAAGGATTTTGCTTGAAACTGATAACGGAGAACGCTTTATGGTGATGGAATATTGCCAGGGCAACCTAATTCCACCAGGTAAAACCAATGTGCATCAAATATACGATTTAGGTCGAGCAACAGGAAAAATGCATCGATTATTAAATGATGGAACCATTAGTATTAAAAAAAGCCCACAATTTATTCCTCCTAGTCGTGAGGAGCGTTTAGCACACTGGAACTCCGTTTGGAAACAGGCGAAGGAAGCTGGTAAAACCCAGTTGCTCGATGATATAGAAACTCAACACAGAGCAACGGAAGAAATAAATATAGAAATACTCGAATTACTTCAATTAGGCTGGGCTCATCGTGACCTTTGGGTCGATAATCTTCTATTTCATGAGAATCGATTAACTGCAATTCTTGATTTTGATCGGCTAAGATATGACTATCCGCAGCTTGATGTTGCTCGTGCTATTATTTCATGTGCGTTAGATGATAATTTAGATGTCTCCCTTGCCTCAGCATTTATTGAAGGGTACAGCGAAGAACGCACCGTGGTAAAGGGTTACTTAACAATTTCATTAAGGTTGTTGTGGTATATGGAAAGCACATGGTGGATACATGCCAACATGGTTCAACATAGTGTACCTCCCGTTCGCTTCGCAAAGGAAATGCGTTGGCTTGCTGAAAATCAAAACAAGTTGCCCGCTTTGTTGGGAAATATATAGATGATGCGAAAGCGGAAGTGCAAAAAAAGGATAGCAAGTCCAAGAATTCTTGGATTAAGCTATCCTTTTTCAATTGCATATAGGGTTATAGTTTTGACGCAGGGACGCGCTGCTTTCCGAAGCCATTTGCCTTGCGAAAGCCTTGATAGGCATCAATCACAGCGAATAGAACGAATATAAAGACGGCCATAGCGTAGATTCCCTTTTTGGATGCGTCGGTCATTGCAAATAAATCCGTCATGTACGATACAAAGTCGGTATTTAACAGCAGTGGATCACTAATAAGGATAATGAAAATGATGGAAGAGACGAGATGGAATGCGGCATTCAGCAAGGCTACTTTTCTGGTCCATTGCGCAGTAGTCCATTTATAAATCGTCGTTGCGGCTTCCAATGCGATAACGAAGACGACCAGCGGCCAGTAGGAGAGCAGCACCTCCTGGTTGAAAGTAGGCGTGACGAACACAAGGCCTTTCGACCCTTTCTCATAAACCCCCACCAGATGAGCCGCGTTAAAATAAACCGATGCCCAGATAGTGGTCCATAATAAGCTGCCGAACACTTCTCCTTTGGAGATCGCCCTTTCTTTGGGGATAAAAGGGATTTTGCGTAAATTATCTGGCTTCCATGGCTTGAAGTAGGAGCTGGAATCAAAGGATTTTGAATTCGAGGTGCGTTCCAGGATAGCAAATACAATCGTTACCCAGAAAAACACTTGAATCGCTCCGCTCAAAACCGACCATATTCCATGTCCAATCGTGTCCAGAATGATGTTTAGCACCGCTTCGCTTCCCTTGTAGGCAATCACACTCTCCGCAATGACGGATACGATAGAAATCGCTGCAGCTATTGGCACAATCATTTTTAACAGCTGAATGTACAAATCATAAAACCGCGGCCCGATTAAATGCATCGGACGGTCCAGGTAACCGTTCGCCAGGATCGCCGGATCACCGAGCTTCAGCAGCGCGGAATTGACGTCTTGTTCGGAATATTCATCCGGGAGCATGTCTTCAATCGTCGAGCGCAGCTCCAGCGCGATGTCTGCACGATTTTTTTCAGGAAGCCTTCGCGTTACTTCTTGAATATACAAGTCAATCAGATTCATAGGTACCATCTCCTTTTAATAAAATGTTCAGTTCACGGGTTGTTTCTTCCCATTCTTTCAAAAGCTGCTCATAAATCTCCGTCCCGAATGCGCTCAACTCATAATATCGCCGCGGCCTGTTTTCCGACGTATCCCAGCTGCTTGTCACCAGCTCCTGCTTTTCCAGACGGCGGAGCAGGGGATACAATGTACTCTGGTCAATCGTGATCCCCCGCGCTTCCAAAATTTGAACAAGCGAATATCCATATTTGGGCGTTCGCAGCTGGCTTAATACAGCTAATGTCAACGTACCTCTACGCAACTCCGTCGTCAGTGAACTCAGTAAACTGCTCATTACTCCACCTCTTGTGCATCATACTGTGCGTCATACACTATATATTTTATACTGTGTATCATACACTATGATGAAAAATATAGCAATATCCAAAACACAGTATTGTATTGGACTTTGAGAAAATCCGCTTTTGCCTGCTCTAAGACGTAATCAAGTAAAAATGAGAAAACAGATTCGTTTCTGGGGATTTTGCTAGTTAGACCACTTGAGAGAGGAGTTGCGGCTTTATGGAAAAAAGGCATGTCATTTCACAAGCGTAGGGATTGTCTGAGCAAGAGGCGCGATCCTAATTCATCGCAAACGGGGTAATCTATAATGAACTCAAAATTTGCCTGCTTGACCTGAACCATGGTTCAGGTTGTACTATACTCGCAGCAGGTCCGAATTCACAGATGCGGCTTGAGAAAAGGAGGACAGACATGGAAAAGACGTACGCCATAGCGGATATTTCGGCTCATACGGGGCTCAGCATGTTCTATTAAGGTTTATTTTGGACGCCAACGTGATCGGTTATATCTTAATTTTATACAACATTAACGCGGTGACGTGGTAAATATAAAGAATGGCTGTCGAGACTCTCTCGACAGCCTGAAAAGCCCACTTGGGCTTTATTTATTGTTTTTGTCCCTATTCCTAGGGGAGAGTGGGGCGAGCAGGACGAGCAGATTGCCTATAATACCCGAGGTTTACTTGGAATCCCCAGAGTCCTGAACTTTATGGAAAATAGTCTCTGGGTTGAAATTTGACAAACACACTGGATCCTGGTGGAAAGAGTAGAGGCCGAATCCCTAATGTTCTCTCTAGCTTATCCAATCTTGTTTAAAATATCATTACCCAAAGGCAAATAGACGGTAAATGTCGTACCTTCACCAGGGTTACTCACAACGCGAATGAACCCTCCGTGGAATTTGACAAAATGGTGGGCGATTGATAATCCGAGCCCGGTTCCGCCTGTATGCCGCGAACGGGCCTTTTCCACACGATAAAAACGATCAAACAGGTGGGCCAGCTCTTCGGCTGGAATACCGATGCCAGTGTCTATCACAGAGACACATGCATAGACTGAATCCCGATCCATGACCTTGTCTTCAATTACAACCGAAATCTTTCCGCCTTCCGACGTGTAGCGAATTGCATTGGTTAACAAATTGATGAACACCTGCGTGATCCTTCTCGCGTCGGCAATCACCACCACAGGCATCGTGTTCGAAGAGAGTTGTACTTCCAGTCCGTTCTCCTCCGCCTCCATTTTCACATCATCCACGATTTGTTCAAGTCTAGCGGCCAGATCTATAGGTTTGCAATCCAATACTAACCGCCCCGCTTCAGCCAAAGACAAGACATGAAGATCTTCCACAAGCAAGCCTAACCGTATCACTTCGTCATGAAGTCTAAGCAGCATTTCAGCAGGGACGTATTGGCCGAGCTGTTGAGCATTTTCTAATTTTAGCTGCATGATAGAAAGCGGAGTTCGAAGCTCATGAGCGACATCAGCTACCAACCGCCTACGGCCGTCCTCTGCTTCCCGGAGGCGGAGCGTCATATCATTGAATGTCTGGATTACTTTGCCGTACTCGTCTTTTGATTGTACGGGAACGTTCACATCCAGATCGCCTCGTGCAACACGTTCGATAGCGGTTATAAGCTTTCTTAGCGGAAGCGTCAGGACCCCCGAAATCCATAAACTGAAGAACAGCCCGATTGTTACGAAAAACACCCAATTTCCGAGCCAAAAACGCTTCATCCTACCTATAACGTATGTCTTCAAGATCTCGATTTGTTCCCCGGGTAGTGCATTCAAATAAGATGTATCGATTTCTTCCTGACTAAATTGATCAAACAAAGACTCCATGTAAACCTGATTATTTACGATATGAGATCCACCGATCATAAGAACGAGCAGTCCCATGGAGACGAATATTTTCTGTCGTACCGTCATCGTCATGATAATTCACCGAATCGATATCCGAAGCCGTATACCGTCTGGATATATCGGGGATTGCCTGTATCATCCTCTAGTTTTCTACGGAGATTTCGGATATGCGAATCCATCGTCCGTTCATATCCCATATACTCGTCCTGTAACGCGGCTTTTAATAACTGCAGGCGGCTAAAAACGATTCCGGGACGCGCCGCCAAAGTGAATAAAATTTTGAATTCGGTCGGCGTCAGTTGAATTTCCTTGCCATCTTTGAATACCTGGCATTTTGCCTCGGAAATGATCAAGTTGTCTCTTTCCAAGAACATCGATCTGTCTTCCAGTCCGTTCAAGCGTCGAAGTAAAGCTCTGATGCGCGATGCGAGCTCGCGCAAGCTAAACGGCTTCGTCAAATAATCGTCCGCGCCGATTTCCAGACCGACGATTTTATCCGATTCATCCGATCGCGCCGTGACCATAATAATGCCGCAATGCGAGGTTTGCCTTATTTCGCGGCATACGTCAATGCCGCTTTTCTCAGGGAGCATCCAGTCAAGCACGACGATATCTGGCCGTTCCGAACGGGCAATAACCAGCGCTTCCTTGCCTGTCCGCGCGGTTAATATACGGAAACCTTCACGTTGCAGATAGGTCTGCATCTCCTCCAGCATGCCCGGCTCATCCTCCGCAAGTAACAATTTCGGTTCCATTCCATCACATCTTTCCACTTTTAATCAACTTCCAGTGTACCGCTTACGGAGATTATACCGCGAATTGACAGGTTCTTGAAGAAATCCACGCAAAGAGAGGATGATCTGCATAAGTTCTCGACATTTGTTGTGTAAACTGGCTGTGAAAGGAAAGTAAAAGTCACGAAGAATAAAAAAGAGAGGGGAACGATTTTATTGAAAACATAATATTGAAGGCGAAGGGAATGTGTTGCTGATTGTGTGTGATGTCGATTAAGAGTGCGGTGCTGCAATGAAAACACTCAACAAAGAGGAGTAATGAATCAAATGAAAATGATGCTTGTATCATTCGTAATACTTTGTACATTTCTATTTGTTCCAACTATTGTCTCCGCTGAAGTGACCAACGGGAATGTCGTATACGGATTAACCGCCGGGAGACTCTGGGCCACGATGGACGCGGTAGCAGGGCTGATCAGCGCGGTCATCGGCGGGCTGTCTCTTGCCCGCTCCAACGGTCGCATCGGTACGGGCTCCGGTCGACGTGGGGCTATCGTCGCCGCGGTGCTGGGACTGATTGTGATAGCCTACGCTCTGCTGCATCTGACCCTATTCACTGGTGATTTCGGCACCGGCAGTGGGCGAGCCGGGGCCATCATTGCTATCGTGATGGGGCTGATCAGTATGGTCCTCGCTGGGCTAACTCTGGCTCGCTCCCGCTCCCGCCGCGCCGGCTGACCCGACCATGTTTGTTGTTCCTGTCCTTCATGAGCGTGTTTCAATGGCACAGGGTTGTGAGAGGGAAGGGCACGACGGTTATCTCCTGAAATAGGCAAGTTGTCGAAACATAGTTCTGTAGAACTCAAAAATAGCGCCAGTACTAAGGAGTACTGGCGCGTTTTTTGAATATGGACATAGTTACGATATCATTCTTTTTTATATAAAAGATAAGCGGCTTTTTCAAATAAGTAGTTATGACGATATGTTTTAAGTTGATTTGCTAGCGGAAAAAGAGAGTGTTCGAAATAACATAATCGATGCAATGATTGCGATGATCCCATTGATAAAGAACGAAACTTCAGCGCCAAATAATTGCCATAACCAGCCTGTTAGCAATGAAGCAGGAAATAGGCCAATCCCCGTTATCATAGCATAAAAACCAAGAGCAGTTCCTTTACTTTCCGGGTTTGCTAAATCAGCAACCAGAGCCTTTTCAACCCCTTTGGTAAAAGCTGAATATAGCCCATAAAGCATAAATAAAATAATGAGTCCGATCGTTGTATTTACTTCTGCAAAACCTATATATACAATTCCATATAGCCCATATCCGGCGGTTAACAGAATTCTTCGACCGAACCGATCGGACAACACGCCAGAGACATAAGAGAAAGAAGACGCAACAAGATGGAAGAGAAGAAATAGCAGTAAAACATTTGCAGTTGAAACACCTAAATCTGCGGCTCTTAGTAATAGGAATGAATTCGATGAATTTACAATAGTGAACAGAAATACAATAACCATTAATTTTTTGACGTTCGGATTTAACCGCTTCCAATCAAGCTTCGGTTTTGCCGCTGCTGGAAGGTCCTTTTTTTCAGGTTCATTCTTCTTTTCCTTAATTCCCCATAACAGTACCCAACCAATAATTACAGGTATGAGAGAGTAGAGAAATACATCATTAAGGTCCTGTTCTCCACTTGCTCGTAAGATCAAATAAGCAGCTCCGATCCCGATTGAAGCACCTAACATATCCATCATTTGATGGAAACCAAATACTCTTCCTTGCTTTTTCTTTCCGCCGGACTCCGAAATAAGCGCATCCCGCGGTGCCGTTCGAATTCCTTTCCCTGTACGATCTATAAGCTTCCAGATAAAAACACCGATCCAGGAGCTTGATATAAGCAGCAATACTCTTCCTACACCGGATAAGCCATACCCTACGATAGCAAGTCCTTTTCTATTCTTCAGACGATCCGAACGCCGGCCGGAGAATAATTTTAAAATACTGGCTAAGCTCTCCGATAATCCATCAATCACTCCAATGATAAAAGGTCCGGACGAGGCAAGCAAAATGGGGATTAATGAAGTTACCATATACGTTCCCATATCGGTAAAAAAGCTAACAAGCCCTAGTATCCATATGTTTGTCATTTCTACCTCCAATAAAGTAATGTTTTTCAAAATTTGAAAATACGTACTTAAACTTCCTTTTAAATTATAATGCCAATAATTGTATGAAAATAATGAGTATTATTTATGTTAGATATAAAGGAGGCTTATGTATTTTTCCAACCGATAGCTCATCATGATTTTGCTCTTTCATTTCGCTATTCATCCGCGGGTTTATTAATTTAAATAGTAAGTCTTCAAAAGCAATTGGAAAGAATTACGGACCCAAAACAGCTTATTAATAGGCGGTGGAATAAAAAGGAAGGAATTGATTGAGAACTGTCGAAATTACCATTGAAGATTATAACTACCAAGTAGGTGGTGAATATATTGGATGAGTCTGTTTTAGATTTTTATGATGATCTAGCGGAGGATTATCATCTTATTTTCGTTGACTGGTATCATGCGATTTCTTGGCAAGGTGAGGTTTTAAGCAAATTTATTCATTCAAAACTCGCGAGTGGAAGCAAAGAGGGTGCCTCGCTTTTAGACTGTTCCTGTGGTATCGGTACACAAGCAATAGGGTTGGCTAATCACGGATTTCTAGTAACGGGTACTGATATAAGTCCACAATCCATAGAAAGAGCGGCAATAGAGGCGGTATCGTTCGGGGTAGAGATAAACTTTGGGGTAGCTGATTTTCGTTCATTAGAAAAAGATGTTTCCGGAGTTTTTGATGTCGTTCTTTCCGCAGATAATGCAATCCCGCACCTTCTGACCGATGAAGATTTACATCTGGCTGTAAGCAGCATGTATTCAAAAGTTAAAAATGAGGGCATTCTTATCATTACTATAAGAGATTATGATGCGCTGGTAAAAGAAAAGCCGAGAGCTACAGAGCCACGCATTTTCGAGAACGGCAAACGAATTGTATTTCAGGTCTGGGATTGGTCAGATGACGCGAAAATCTATCAGATAAACCATTTTTTACTACAAGAAATTCATGGGCAATGGATAACAAAACATAACAGAACGAGATACAGAGCTATAGTAAGAGAAGAGTTTGATCAATTTTTGATTAAAGCCGGGTTCACGGATATCGAATGGTCTATGCCATCGGAATCAGGTTATTACCAGCCCATTGTAACAGCGCGGAAAAAGTGTAATTTAAGCTAAAGGGTACTCTTGATATTGCCGGATTCTCAAGCAAAATAGTTCCGGCGGTTGGACCTACTCACAGTGTAAATATTTCGGAATGCTGAAGAACCGCATGATCGCGATCCACAGGAGTCGGCTTTCGTGCGTCTTGTTGTGTTCATAAATAAGGAGGACCATCCGATGAAGCTCTGCACATTGTGCTGAACCGATTGAAAACTATTTGCCGGGTAGTAGGATGCTGCGCCAGCCGCTTACATCGCATTGGCCTTCATTATTGCGACCCACAGCCACCACCGTGCCGTCCGATTTAAGCCCGACGGTATGAGCACAACCCGCCGCAACCGCCACCACATCGCACCAGTCACTTGTATTGCATTGGCCATGCTCATTCCAACCCACTGCCACTACCGTGCCGTCCGATTTAAGTCCGATGGTATGATTACTACCCGCCGCTATCGCCACCATATCGTGCCAGCCGCTTACATCGCATTGGTCACGCTTATTCCAACCCACAGCCACTACCGTACCATCCGTTTTAAGACCGACGGTATGAAGGTAGCCCGCCGCAACCGCTCTCATCTTACGCCAACCACTTATATTGCATTGGCCATAACGATTATTACCCGCAGTCGTCACCGTGCCGTCCGATTTTAGCCCGACGGTATGCCAGTCACCCGCCGTAACCGCCACCATATCACGCCAGCCGCTTACCTCGCATTGGCCTTCATTATTGCGACCCACAGCCACCACCGTGCCATCCGATTTTAGCCCGACGGTTTGACGCCAACCCGCTGCAACCGATACCATATCGCGCCAGCCGCTTACCTCGCATTGGTTATGCTTATTCCAACCCACAGCAGCCACCGTGCCGTCCGATTTAAGACCGATTGTATGAGAATTACCCGTATGAGCATTCCCCGCTGCAACCGCCACCATACCACGCCAGCCGCTTACATCACATTGGCCATATTTATTATCACCCGCAGCCACCACTGTGCCGTCCGATTTAAGTCCGATAGTTTGACGATAACCCGCCGCAATGGCGCCCAGCGCGCCGACCTGTGAGTTGTATGCTTTTGGCTCAACGGTTTCCATAATCGATCCCCCCTAAATCATAATTTTATAGATAGTATTGCAGAACCTTCGTGAATTTTCAACGATTCAAAAATTAAACGAACCCATGCATGATTTATCATTCGTTCGTTTTCGATGTCACAAATCAGAGGCTTACGTTGTTATATGAGCAAAACGATAAGGAGCTGAGGAAAGATGAACGATTTGACTTGTGTAATCATCGGAGGCGGCCACGTTGGGCTTCATTCGCTCAAAGCAATTATGGAAGAGACCCGGGGTATAGCGAACGGACGGCAGATCCGGTTTGTTCTGATCGACAAGCAGCCCGGTCATGTGCGCAAAATGCTGTTGTTCAGGCCAGCCGTGAGCCAAGAAGAGATTATGATTCCATGGACGCACTACTCGTTCTCTGAAGGTGTCGAATTCGTACAAGGTAAGGTTACGTCCGTGGATAGCGGGGGAAAACAGATTCGTTATGAGGATGCGCAAGGAAATCATGCCCAAATGCCGTTTGACCTTTTGGTCGTGGCGGTCGGCAGCATCGCTCGGCAGCTGGAACCCGATCGGGGCGGCATCGCCTTGACCGATCCGCAAGCCGCGGTAAACATCCGGGAGCGCTGGCACACTAACCTGCGGAAAGCTGTCGGTGAGACGGACCCTGAGGAACGAAAGCGACTGATGACGATTGCGGTTGTAGGAGCGGGCATCAGCGGAGTAGAAACTTCCGCCGAGCTGGCGCTTGAGATGCAGAAGGAAGCATCGTCGCTAGGACTGAACCCGTCCGACATCTCTGTCTATTTGCTGAGCGGACAAAAACGATTATTCCTTGAAGGGCCGGAAAAAATAGGAAAGAAATTGGATCTGTTTCTCGGCGAATACGGCGTAAAAGTACTTTACAATCGAAAGGCGATGCAGGCGGAAGCAGGAGCGGTGAAGCTCAGTAATGGCGATTGTCTTCCGGTTGGCCTATGTATATGGACAATTGGTCTGATCCCGAATCCTGCCCTACGAAGTATGGGCTTGCCGCTTACTCCCGATGGTCAAGTGCTGGTGGACGAATGCTACCGAGTCAAAGGGGCGCCGGGCGTATACAGCGTCGGAGACTGTGCGAGAATCGTCGATCCGAGAAATGGAAAGACCGATTTGATGAGGGCCGGAGAAGGCGCGCTGCAGGCAGATAGACTGGGGAAAATCGTCATGGCCGATCTGGAGGGCCGCCCCGCGCCGGTTCACACATCCGCCAGCTCGATACTGGATTTCTTCTGCATCGGCTTGGGGGAGAATCGCGGATTTGTATGGGGACGCAAATGGGGACTGAATATTATCATCACGGGAAAGCTGGGGTGGAAAATCAGGCAGCTGGCATGGGATAAAGGCAGTATGCTACGATAGCAGCTAGATACCAATATCAACATCAGGAAAAGGTGAGATGGCGGATGGAGGAACTGTACGATCAATATAGAGCGCTGCTGTTCACGCTGGCATATCAGTTGACAGGCTCCGCTGCCGACGCGGAAGATGCGGTGCAGGACGTGTTTGTTAAGGCGTGCGACGTACATCCCGAACGTCTGGAGGAACCGAAGGCGTATTTGTGCAAAATGGTGACCAATCACTGCCTCAATCTGCAGAAGTCGGCACGGAAGAAGAGGGAAATGTACGTGGGCACTTGGCTCCCCGAACCAATTAGGACGTCTGAGGAGGATACGATCGAAACGAAGGTCGTCCGACGCGATTTGCTGTCGTATGCCATGCTAGTACTATTGGAGCGGCTGACGCCGACAGAGCGGACGGTTTTCGTCCTGCGTGAGGCGCTGGGCTTCGATTATCCCGAAATCGCGGAACTGCTCGGCAAGCAAGAGGCGAACTGCCGCAAGCTGTTGAGCCGGGCAAGAAGCAAAATGGGCATATCCGAGGGTGAGCCGGTTGCGGCCGAAGAAGTCGAATTGGAATGGGTGAGCCGGTTCCTCACCTCCCTCGAGCAAGGGAACGTCGAACATGTGATGTCATTGTTGACTGAAGACGTCATGTTCATCGCCGATGGAGGCGGGAAAGCAATCGCGTTCAGGCATCCGGTACAAACGAGCGATCACGTGACCCAAGTCCTGCTCGATGGGATCCGCAGCCTAAGATCCAATTTTCAGGGTGATTTTCACTTCGAGTTCGTCCCTTTGAATGGGGAGACCAGTATCGTAATCCGGTCGAAGGACGAAACCGTGGCCGTTTTATTCATGCAGCTCCGACGCGGAAAGATTGCCAGAATGTATGCCGTTCGAAACCCGGATAAACTTGCACGGGTTTAGGTAATCGACTGAAGATTTTTCATAAACTCGTTGGCAGCGGCGAGCTCGCTCTACAATGAGGAGATCGAGAAGCTATTGTAAGAGCAGCCTCTTCTGCAGACAGCATTATGGCGGAAGGGGCTTTTCCTTTGTCCGGAAAAGCCCCAAAATGAAGAAATGCCGGCTATGGCCGGCATTTTTTTAGTTAGCCACTGGCTACAAGGCTTCGACCTTGCTTAAAGGCTTTTTCGCAGGTCCATCGATGACCTCGCCCTTATAGGAGAATCTGGAGCCATGGCACGGGCAGTCCCATGTTCTGTCGCCGTTGTTCCACTCCACCTCGCAGCCCATATGGGTGCATGTCGTATCCACGATATAGAGCTCACCGTGCTCGTCCCTGTAGGCTCCTGCCCGCTTACCGTTCACTCTTACCACGCCGCCCTCGTCTCGGTTCAGCTCGTCAGGATGCAGCTTATCAGACATATCGAGCTTACCGGCTATCAAATGTTTAGCGACATCCGCGTTTTCCACAATAAATGTTTTAAGACTCGGGTCCACATAAAATCTGGACGGCGTGAACAGCTCCTGATAAGGACTGTGTTCACCGGTTATCGTTTTGACATTTAATAAAGCCGCCGCTACGCTGCTGGTCATACCCCATTTCTTGTAGCCTGTGGCAATCAAGATATTCGGAGTATCCGCGGTCGCTGGCCCGATATAAGGAAGCTTATCCAATGTAATCAAGTCCTGTGCCGACCACCGGTAGCAAATTTCCTTGAGTCCGAACGTTTCTTCACCGAACAGCTGCAAGGCCTCATAATGCTTGATGGTGCAGATGCCTTGTCCTGTCTTGTGGCTTTCCCCCCCGATAAGAATCATCGGCTCTCCGTCAATCGTCACCGAGCGGAGTGAACGCTTGGGCTCTTCGGCGCTTAAGTACATGCCTCCGGGAAAAGGTTTATCCGTCCGCACACCCAGCACGTAAGATCTGCTGGCATGCAATCTTGCAAAATACAATCCTCCTCCTCCAAAAGGAAAATGGGAGCACGATACAACAAAACGGCAGGTAACCTTATGACCCTCAAGGGTAGTAACCGTGGCCGGATCACCTTCCTCGACTGCTGCAGCTGTCGTATGTTCATAAATTTGTCCGCCCTGAGCGGTAAATTGCTCAACCAATTTCGTTAAAAAAGGAATCGGGTTGAACCGCGCCTGATTCTTCATCACGACAGCGGCTTTAGTCTCAAAAGGCAGCGGCGTCCGTTCCAGATACGCGCCTGGGATGCCTAAGGTTCCATAGGCTCTAACTTCATTTTCAATCCTTTGCACATAGTCATCGGAAGCCGTATAAATATAAGCATCCTCTTCCGCAAAATCACATGAAATTTGATGCTCCTTGATGGTTTGTTTAATCCAACGCAAGGCATCGTCGTTCGCTTCGTAATAGAGCCTAGCCTTTTCCTCGCCAAAGTGAGAAATGAACTCATCATATATCAGGTCATGCTGGGCCGTAATTTTGGCAGTTGTATGCCCGGTGGTTCCGTTAAGGATTTGTCCGGCCTCTAACAATGCGACCTTAAGCCCTTGCTTGGAGAGCATGTAAGCCGTAACGATACCGGATATGCCTCCTCCGACGATCGCCGTGTCTACGGATATGTCTTGGGTTAGCTTAGAAAAGCTAGGAATACGGGAAGAAGCTAACCAGTAGGATTCAGGATATTGCGGGAGACCGGTTGAAGATTCATGCGGTAGTGTCATTTGGTATCTTCCCCTTAATGGTATTTTTTTCATAATATTAATCAATGGAGCGGTTTTTATACTTTATCTGAATAAGCTTCTAAATAAGCTCACATAGTTACATTCAAAAAAGGCGGCTGCATGCATCCGCCGGCAAACGTTACCGTCATTTCATTTTCTCAAGGGGGACATTAACAGATAAATCGGAAGAGACACGTATACGTTGTAGACATGATACGTCCCGGCAGCAAGCAGATCATAGATATCATGGCGGTTGAACGAAGTTTAGGGAAATCGTTTCAATAGGCCTAAATCAGGGTAAGCAAAGGAAGGAAGCTTGATTGAGAGATCAGGCTTTTTTTATTTTGGGTTACAAATGGAATTTCGTGGAATAGCAGGTAACGTTCTACGAATTCCTGCCGTCTAAGTAATGAAATCGAAATGAAGCCGATAGGTGAGGAGGAAGTAAGGATGAATAGAGAAATGAAGGTCGATATCGCCGTTATCGGCGGAGGAGTTGGCGGCTGCGCGGCAGCATTGGCAGCATGCGGTATGGGACACACCGTCTACATGGCCGAAGCTTGCGATTGGATAGGCGGTCAGTTGACGAGCCAGGCGGTTCCGCCGGACGAGCATCCATGGATAGAGCAGTTTGGCTGCACGCGCAGTTATCGCAAATTTAGAGATCATGTGCGCAGCTACTACCGACATTATTATCCGTTGTCCGATGCCGGCCGCTCTTCCGTTTACCTGAATCCCGGCAATGGAGGGGTAAGCAGACTATGCGCGGAGCCTAGAGCCATGCTCGCTGTTCTTCAGCTGATGCTGGCTCCGTACGTCAATAGCGGAAAGCTTATCATCCAAACACGTACGAAGGCGGTCAAAGCCGAAGTTGAAAGAGATTCGGTGCGGGCAGTCACGGTGCAGGACGCTTGCGGGGATAAGACGACGATTCACGCCCGATATTTCCTTGATGCAACGGAGTGCGGGGATCTGCTTCCTCTGACCGGTGTGGAGTATGTGACCGGTGCCGAGTCGAAGCGAGATACGAAGGAGCCCCACGCTTTGGACGGGCCGGCCAATCCTCACGACATTCAAGCTTTCACCTATTGCTTCGCAATGGATTACTTCGAAGGTGAGGATCACACGATTGACAAGCCGAAGGATTACGAATTCTGGAGATCCTTTCAACCTCCGATATGGCCGAATCCGCTGCTGAATTGGGTATCGCCCGATCCGAGGACACTCGAACCAACGGAAGAGGCCTTATTTCCCGGAACGGACAAATATCCTTTATTTCTCTACCGGCGGATCATTGATAAAAGCAATTTTATAGAAGGAACCTATTCGTCAGACATTTCGCTCGTGAATTGGGCACAGAACGATTACTTCCTAGGCAACATCTATGATGTGCCGGACCACGAATCGCACAAGCACCTGCGGCAGGCTAAACAATTGAGCTATTCGCTGTTGTATTGGCTTCAAACCGAAGCGCCCCGCCCGGACGGGAAAGCAGGCTATCCCGGATTGCGATTGCGGCCGGATGTTGTGGGCACCGAGGACGGCATGGCCCAAGCGCCTTATATACGCGAATCGCGAAGGATTAAGGCGGAGTTTACGGTACTTGAACAGCATGTCAGCGCCGCCCTAAGAGGCGAGGAGGGGGCGGAGAGCTTTGCCGACTCAGTCGGGATAGGCTGCTATCGAATCGATTTGCATCCGAGTATGAGCGGGCGCACGTTCCTGGACATCTCGTCGCTGCCGTTCCAAATCCCGCTGGGCAGTCTAATTCCGAGAAGGATGAATAATCTTCTTGCCGCGTGCAAAAACATCGGAACTACCCATATTACGAACGGCTGCTTCCGGCTACACCCGGTCGAGTGGAATATTGGGGAATCCGCAGGCTACACGGCTGCGTTTTGTCTTGCCAAAGATTATACTCCGCGTGAAGTTCGCGCTGACAAGAATAAGCTGACGGAGCTGCAAAAGCTGCTGAAGGAGCACGGGATCGAGCTTTCATGGCCTAAAGTCGGTCCGGTGTAAAATTCTGTTTGCTCGTGTTTAATAAACATAAAGCAGCAGCGGTTTAAAACAAGTTGCTGCTTTGACGTGTTGAGTGCTGAATCGGTTACAACGCTTCGAATCGAATAGCGTGCTTCGCCGCTTCGGATGCTGCAAGGGAGAGCAGCGATGCCGGTCATGCCGAAGCGGATGCTGCAGTATTTGCTGTTTATTAATGCATAAGCAGGAGACAACCTTCGCCTATATATGGCGGAGGTTGTTTTTTTAGTTTGACGACCGAACTCTGGCCATTTGTATCCGGAACCACCGCTGGATTGTTGCTGCTGCCGATAAGCGTAACGAAACTTGTTGATGTTGTGCTTTACGGGCGAGGCAAGGAGAAAAATCATAGATCGATTGGGTGCCGCGTGATTGTGCGAAATATTTTATAGGCAAAGTAGTAAATTTAAAATATTACCTTGACAGTCACAGTAATGTGTCGTATCATGCAGTTGTGGGAGTGATTACATGATAGAGAACAAAATCACATCCGACCTGCTTCACGGACATACGGATACGATAATTTAAGGCACTTATCCGAAGCTGACCGCTGCGGCTACGAGATTGTCAAGCTGATTGCCGAGCGTTCAGACGGCGAGTACGAATTAAAGGAAGCCACGATGTATTCGAGCGTACGGAGGCTTGAGGCTGACGGAGATATCGAGTCGCATTGGGGCGATGAGTCACAAGGCGGAAGGCGCAAATATTTATGAATTACCGAGGAGGGCAAGGAAGGAAACTTACGATCGCAACAAGAGCATTTGGGAGTACGCCAAGCGTGTGCTAGACAACTTATTATAAAGGAGACTTGATGTTATGAATGAGAAATTGACGAACTATCTGAATGGGGTTTTTGCGCCATACGACGGAGTGAAGAGCGTTACCGAATTAAAGGCGGACCTGCTCTCCGATTTGCAGGAGCGGTACCAAGAACTGAAAGCCGAGGGCATGGATGATGACACTGCGTTTAAGAAGACGATTGATAGCATCGGAGACATTGAGGAAACCGTACAGGAGGTTGCAAATCTCTCCCGTTCGCTGGAGCGGCAGGTGCTGACCAATCTCAGCGCGAGTAATCTAGCAAAGAGCGATTTTGCAGGCGTTATCGCGCATAAAGGAAAATTTACAGCAAGTTCGCTGCAGGGATCCGACTTTGCAGGGGCCGACTTGACAGGCAGCACATTTGCGAGCAGCAATGTGCGTGAAGCTAATTTTGACAATGCAAATCTGACGGACTGCATCCTAACTACAATTGACCTTTCGGATTCGAGCTTCAATAGATCCATTCTCGTACGTACCGACTTTAGCAAGTCGGGGTTGGCCGGTACAAAATTTAAAGATGTAAAGCTGACCGATGTCAAGTTAACCATGACCGACCTTAGACAAACGATCTTTGAAAACTGTATGTTTGACGGCGTTGACTTTCATTCCTCCGATCTGCGTGGTCTATGTCTTGACGGGCAAACCTTTAACGGCGTTAAGTTTACCAAGGCGGCATTGAACGAAGTTTCGTTCAGGGGAGCCACACTCAAGAATGTGTCTTTTCATTCTGGCTTTGCTTTGACCAATAAGTATTACCGTGCTATCAAAACCATCTGTTTTGACGGCGCGATGATAGATAAGCTGACCTATGCCGCCCTTAAAGGCATTGGTGCCGATTTGTCAAAAGTAACGGTTATCTGAGGGAGGGGAAGAACATGCAAAACAAGTCGAAGATTACAACTGGATCGAGGAGCAGCGGTTTCTCTGAAACAGGGCTGCGCAGAATGCGCGACGTGCTGGCACGTCATGTCGAGTCCGGGAAGATTCCTGGGCTCGTCGCTCTGGTCAGCCGGTACGGTGAGACGCACGTCGAAGCGATCGGCACGATGCGCCATGACGGTGGCGCGCCGACGCGCCGGGACACGATCTTCCGGATGGCCTCGACGTCCAAGCCGGTAGCGGTGGCGGCGGCGATGGTCCTGCTCGATGAGTGCAGGCTGCGGCTGGATGACCTGGTAGAGACGTGGCTGCCGGAACTTGCCGACCGGCGAGTTCTGAAGCGGATCGACGGCCCGCTGGACGACACCGTGCCGGCGCGGCGGCCGATCACCGTACGGGATCTGTTGACCTCCACGTTCGGGCTCGGCATGGATATGACGTCGCTCGGCACTCCGATCATGGGCGCGATCTTCGAGCAGGGGCTCACGCCCGATCTACCGGAGCCGATGCCCGAGCCGGACGAGTGGATGCGCCGCTTAGGAGCCCTTCCTTTGATGCATCAGCCTGGAGAGCGCTGGCAGTACCACATCAGCAACGATCTACTCGGCGTGCTTGTCTCCAGGGTCACGGGCCAGCCGTTTGGGACGTTCCTGCGCGAACGCATCTTCGCCCCCCTAGGCATGAAGGACACCGGTTTCCATGTGCCCGCCGACAAGATCGACCGGCTGCCGCCCCTTTATGCCCCCGACCCGCAGACTGGAGAGTTCATCGTGTGGGACGAGGCCAAAGGGGGACGCCACAGCCAGCCTCCGGCGTTCCAGGGAGGCGGTGGCGGGCTGGTCTCTACCGTTGATGACTACCACGCCTACTTCCGGATGCTGCTGAATCACGGAATGCACGGGAGCGAACGGATCTTGTCCCGGCCAGCCGTCGAGCTGATGACCACCAACCGCCTCACGCCCGAGCAACAAGACGCCCGAAACGCCATGGCCGCCAACAATGTCCATGTGTCATTTGGCCAAGGGCAGCACGGCGGCTGGGGGATGGGAATGGCGGTGCGCACCTACCGCGGTGACTATGCGTCCATCGGCCAGTTCGGCTGGGATGGCGGAAGCGGTACCTCGACCTACGCCGACCCGGACAACCAGCTCACCGGAATCCTGCTTACCCAGGTCGGGATGTCCACCCCGGATTCAGCGAGGCTTATCCACGACTTCTGGACCACGGTCTACCAGGCAATCGAAGACTGATTTTATGATACGGCTCACCGCGCTGTCTGTAACGGCAAGTTTTAGGGCAATCCTTTAGGGGTTGCCTTTTCTTTTTTAGATGCGCTCTATTCAACTATCGTGTCCCAAACTGGCTACATCCCAATGGATTCGTTTAATAATCTTGAGCGAAACATCTAAAAATTAAAATAGTTAATAATGAAATTAATAATTATTAATTAATTGAATTTACAAATTGAATATATTGATTTATAATTTTTGAAAAAGGAAGGAGAAGAGTATGAAATATCCCATCATCACACAGTGTCCTGTATGCAACCATACGCTGCACGCCGTCAAGCTGGAATGCGGACATTGCCGAACGACGATTGAGAACAAGTTCGAATTATCAAAACTGGCTTTACTTTCGCCTGAACAGCTCCATTTTGTGATCACCTTCCTAGTGAACAGGGGCAACATTAAGGAAGTGGAGAAAGAGCTCGGCATATCTTACCCGACGGTACGCGGCAAGCTCAATGATATCATTACGGCTCTCGGTTACGATACACGGAAGAAGCCGGAAGTCGATGAGAAGAAGGTCATTTCCATGCTGGAGAATGGCGAAATCACCGCGGATGAAGCGGTCAAAATGTTGAAGGATGAATAACGAGGAGGAAGAAGCAATGAAAGAAGAAATCAGCAAAGTGCTGTCCATGATGCAGGAAGGCAAAATTGATTCAGGCAAGGCTTCAGAATTGATTGACGCTCTCAAGGAGAAGCAAACATCTTATACAACGCAAGCCATGCAGGTGCTGGGGAAACCAGACTATTCGAAGAAACTGTCATCGGCATCCGGCGGTTATTTAGACAAAACATTGAAAATATGCGTAACATCCCAAGAGAATGATAATGTCAACATCAATTTGCCGATTAAACTGGTGAAGGCTGTTCTCGGAGCGGGGCACAGCATCGCCTCGAATCTTCCTCAAGCTGCGAAATATGTGAAGGATATCGATATCGACCTGCTGATCGACGCTATCGAGAACGAGCTTGACGGGCAAATCATTGACATCCGCTCCAGTGAAGGGGATACCGTCACTGTAGTGGTTGAGTGATGGGTCATGATGATTGTGAGGGTTAAGAGCAAGGAGCATGCTTTTACGATTCCGGTCCCTTATGCCGTATTAAGCATGGGGAGCGCTATCCTTACTTCCAAATTAGTCCAGCGCATAATGAAGGATTGGCTGAACAAGCACGGTGGACGTGCGGGTGGGCACTCTAGCCGGGAGCATGCTTTCGATTCGGACAGCAGCCGGTTCGGGAATGAACTGTTGCTGTCGATTCTCGATAACCGAAGCACGAAGCAAGCGCTCAAGCAGCTCATCAAGGAGTTGCAGCGTTGCAAAGGAACGGTTCTGGTCGATGTCCAGGCTCAGGACGGCACGGAAGTGTTGATTAAATTGTAGGGGAAGCTTTCATTTGCAGAAAAGGTTCAGCTGAAAGACGGGAGGTCCATTATTACAGTGATGGAGATTGCCACGGTATTGAAAAGGAGCACACCGAATTATCGGAGGGTGGAACAATTCAATTGGTGAATTTTGATTGTACATCTGAAAAAGAAAAAAACCATGAAATTCAATTGTGGTTGAATTTCATGGCCGCTGAGCTATCGTTTATCTTCTAGCGTTGAAACCGATAAAAGCTTTCGTGTTAAAATCGAACACAGCTGTCAACGGTCCAAGCAGCTCGTCTTGGTCCGTGTTGTAAGTAACCGTCACGAAATTGCCGTTCGCTGCTTGAACGTCTGCGAGCAATTTCTTCTGCTCGTCTGTGGAAGCCAGGACGCCAACTTCTTTAGAGGAAACAATCTGGACAGCTGCTTCGTCTTGCTTAGTCGTAATATGGGCCGCTTGTTCCTTCACTTGCGACCATGCCAAGTTGCGATATTCCTGCGCTGTCTCCGGCGACATTTTCGGAGTACCCATACCAGGTGCTTGAGCCTGAACCACAAGGAGGAATACTGGGCTTTGTGGAGGGAGGCTTTTCGTTTCAAATGGACCGTAGTAGGCCTTTACTTTCGTGCCGGCTTTCAGATCCTCCCATTTCAAGGCTTCGCCTTGAGATGTCATAACTCGAGTTTCTTTACCGCCGTTAAGCACCAGACTATCGCCTAATTGAACTTGCCATCCATCATCCGTTTGTTTCACTTCTTTGATTGTATCTTCTTTAACCAAGCGATCTGCGTGAACGTTAATGCTCACAGCCTGCGCTTGACCCGGATAGCTCATCGCCATGGCTGGCCCGAACTCGGCGTCAATTTGAGTACCGGCTTTCAGATCGGCTGCAGTTAGCACTTTACCGTCTAGGCTTTTGATGACAGTCGATTTGTCCGCAGTCAAAATGACCCATGTGCTGCCAAGCAGCTCAATTCGGACACTACCGTCTTCCTTAGCCTGAACGTTCACAATCACACCAGATGCACGCATCAAGTCAGCCGCCTCATTCAGTTCAATCTCTTTGTTCGCTTCATCGTAATTTACCGTATAACCAAGCTTAGCCGCAGCGTCACGTACTGGAATATATGCTTTTCCATCGATATAGACAGGCGTAAGCGAGCTGTCTTGTCCTTTTACAATAATCTTTACATCTTTTTGTAAGTAACCAGTAACCTTTTCTACCAGATCTTCCGCTCCAACTACAGCCGTCGTCCCAAGAATTCCAGCCAAAGTTAATAATACAGTTAGTTTCTGCTTCATATCATTAAGCTCCTTCTGATGTTTGTAATTTGGCATCAATCATTTTGACAATACAACAGACGGAGGTCAGTTCGAATAGGTTGCAGTTGTCCAAAATTATGTTTGGAAGCTATGGGGTAACTCCTATTGATTTGTGGCATTGAATCTAAACATGTGGAGATGGAGGACTTTTTGTTATTAATTAAAATAATGCTCAGATACCAAAAGATGAGTAAGGGTGAGCGCAAGTATGCCACATGCGCCCGCATATACTGTCAACATTAAGGCTCTGATCGCGAGCCATACACCATGGTCCAGATCGGCACCTGATCACCCGGGATAGCCACATTGTACACGTTCCCTTCCCAAGGTGTGCCGCAGATGTGCAGATAGGCGTAAGGTGTGCCATCGAACATCACCCAGGCACCTGCATCTCGGACTGTATTGGGCAGGCCGCTCCTATTGGCGTCAAAAGGCCAAATGATCATCCAGTGCGGACCAATCGGGATTGCCGGACTTGTTCTATCGAACGGATCGGTGTTGCTATGCTGCGTAGCTCCACACAGCATATAGATGATGCCTGGAGCCGTATTCGTGGGCTGCGGTTTCTTGGCCATGATGTCCATCATCCATTGCAAGCCCATGGGATCGGCACACATAGGGGGATTGCCGATCTGATTCTCATCTCCAGGGAAGCAGATCCAATGGTTGGTGCCATGACGTAGGATCGTAAGCTTTCCATCTGCCCCCATTTCTGCAACGGTTGCCTCTTTGGTGATGTGTCGTGGACCGGACTGCATCGCCCTTGCAATCTTAATGCCTAGGATTTGTTCCAACTTCGATGTAGGGACCGACTGCCCAGGTGGCATCATTGCAATCGCGCTGTTGCTGTAAGCTCCAGAAGCCCCTCCTTTGTTTGAGGAATCGGGTGTAGAGCTAATCATTATTTTCTTTCCTGATTCAGTCTGGGGCGCCACTTCGGATGAATTTTTCTTTACTTTAGGTGCAGTTGATTTTCGCTTTGCCATTTACTTTTTCCTCCTTACTATTAACAAACCCGCGCAAAGAAGCTCTTGATCAAATCCGATACATGCGGGCTTTGTTCCTCCAGCACGAAGTGCCCGCCGCACAGAAAACAGGTTTCGATATATTTTAAATGTCTGCTGAAGGCAAGAGCCCCCTCCAACGTAAAGATAAAATCGTTTTTGCCCCAGGCGACCAGCGTCGGGGGCTGATAGATTCGCATATATTGCTGCCAGACTGGATATTGCTCTACGTTCTTCCGGTAATCGTAGCCTAGCGCCAGCTGAATTTCCCCATTGCCAGGGCGATCTAGGAAGAACTGGTCCATCGAATATCCGTCGGGACTAACCAGGTAGGGGTTGCATACTCCCGTTAAATATTGCTTTTTCGTAAATTCGAAGGAGGTCAGCGTGGAAAATGCCGCTACTGTCTTCGGGTTCGGGTCCGCCCACAGTGCTTTAAAGAGGTCGAATGGCTGTCCAAGCCCTTTAACGTCGGCAACGGCATTCTGAATGACGAATCCGAGAATCCGGTTCGGATGGCGAACGGCCAGCCTAAATCCGATCGGCCCTCCATAATCATGGACGTACAAGAAATAACGAGGAATACAGAGCCTGTCGAGAAGCTTCTCGATGACGAGGGAAAGATTCTCGAAGGTGTAGGAAAATTCTTTCGTGGAAGGCATGCTGCTATTCCCGAATCCGGGGTAATCGGGAGCGATGACGTGAAACCAGTCCGCCAGCAAAGGAATTAAATCCCTGAACATATGGGAAGAGCTCGGAAAACCATGAAGTAGGACCATGGTCGGACAACTCGGATGCCCCGCCTCGCGAAAAAAGATATCCAACCCGTCGATGTTCACTTTTTTATATAGAACCAATTTTCCTTGCCCCCATTCGCAGCAATCTCACCCTAGCATAAGAAATATGTAAAGGATGTACCTTTAAGAACCTGTTTGCCGCACCGATGCATGGCCGAAGAAGCCTTGCGCATATCAACCGCTAAGGCTTTTTTTTATCACAAACTAACCGGACGATATCCTCGCTTAACGGATAATTTGAAAAATGATTCTCACTCATTGCTAACGTCATCTACTTACTACTATCTAAATCAAACATTGCGTCGCAGCCGTTTTCTCCATAGGGAAGGGCTTTCCCCCAGCTTTTTCTTAAACGATTGGCTGAAATAATGAATGCTTTGAAAACCGCAGCATAAAGCGATCTCCTCTACAGACAGCCCGGTTGTCGATAAATAGCAGGCGGCAGCATTCAATCGGAGCGATTGCAAATACTGGGCGGGGGTGATGCCATTGATTTTTTTAAAAATCCGGATCAGGTACGATGGATTAAAATGAGTGAGCTCAACCATTGTTTTTAAGGAAATAGGCTTGGCGTATTCGGTCTCCATATAACGCATTAAAAATATTACCGATTCATGAGCTGTCGACGGCTCTGATAAAGCAGGTGTTTCCCGATTCCCGGCAGCCTTAATCATGATGAGCAGCTTATGAATATCGAGCACGGCCAGCTCTTTATAGTAGTCGGAGGTTTCGATTTTACCGGATAGGATGGTCGCAGTCAGCAGGCTCAGAGTGACCCCGTAAGCCGGTTCTTCGATGGTAACCAGAGCTACAGCAGCTTGTTGCCGGTTCCACGTGATGCAGGTATCCAATGACGGAAACAGACTAGGGTCCTTCATTTCCAATTCAATAAACCAGAAGCTGCAGTTCTCGGATAAAGCAGCGACCTGGTGCGGGGTATCGGGATAGATAATAACCAGTGAATGAGGATGAAATGAGTAGCTTTCGCCCATCCATTGAAGACACAGTTCTCCGGATAGGACATATAAAATTTCAAAGTAGGGATGAATTCCCCCCATGATTTTCTCCGATTTCGGGTATACATGACGACAGGTCCGGATCATGCGTTAACCTCCCCTGTGGTATTTTGCAAACGATAGATCAAGAGGAAAACCCCAAAAGTCAATTTTTATTAAATTTACCGAAGTGCTCCCTGCATCCCAGCCTGCTGCTGTGCAGTTATGCGATGGTGTCGATCTGTTAAATGCAACAATCTTAATAAATACAAATCTTTTGTGCTCGGGTAACATGGTACATAGAAGAAATCGCTTCCAAGCTTATTATAACAAAAATGAATTTCAATGCTCCGGTCAGCGTCAGTCAGTCGGAAAATCTTTCAAATAATCTTAGGGATGTGATCGTATGAGTATGAAAGCATTGCAAATTGTTGACAAGGAAACGACGGAGCTCGTTCGGATGCCCATACCGGAGCCCGGTCCCGGACAGGTGCTGGTCAAAGTCACGGCAGTTACAACCTGTCCGCAGTGGGATTTGCACATCTATTACGGGAAACCCATGTTTACCCACCAAGCTTACGTTCCGTTTCCTTACCCTCCGGGACAGCCGGGACATGAGATGACGGGAACCGTGGCCAAGCTAGGAGAGGGCTGCACCCAATTCGAGCCCGGTCAAACTGTAAGTGCGTGGAAAGACCCCGGTCATAATCAGCTGGGCTGCTATGCCGAGTATGTAGTCATTGATGAAAATTTTTTGCTGGCTGTTCCGAAGGAGCTGCATTATACGCAGGTGGCCTCGCTGGAGCTCGCTATGTGCGTAGGTGCCAGCGTGATGAAGCTGAAGCGGGCGGTAGGCATAGAGGGCAGACGGTGTGCGGTCAACGGTTTGGGACCGGCCGGATTGATTGCGCTCCAGATGCTTTTGGCTGAAGGGGCGGCCGCAGTGACCGGGATCGACCCCAACCCGGAGAGGCGTCAAATAGCCCGGCAGCTTGGGGCCGATCAAGCTTATGAGCCCGGTGCGCCTGAGGTGGCGCCGCGGGGGAGCGAGAGCGCATTCGATATCGCGATCGATTGTGTCGGTTACCCAGAGGCGGTCCGGTATATCATGGATCATACCACGGAAGCGGTTGCTCTGTTTGCCGTGCAGCGGGACGATTATATACTCAACCATAAGAGCCTGACGGTAATCGGTTACCCGGGTCATCACCGTGAAGCGGCGGAATATGCGCTGGAATTGATTGCAGCCAACCGGCTCAATCTGGCTCCACTGGTTTCTGTGGAGCTTCCATTGGAGGCATACACACAGGCGGTGGATCTGCTGCGAAGCCAGAAGGCGGTCAAAGTGTGTTTCGTGCCTGGTATTAGTCAAGCTGATTAAAGTGAGGCGATAGATATGAAAGGAAATGCAGTAGTATTTACGGACCGTTTGCAGGTTGAATACCAGACCGTGGACATTCCGGAGCCGGGAGAGCAGGATGTCGTGGTGCAGGTGCTGCATTCGTGGATCAGTATCGGAACGGAGTCTTCCTATCTTAGAGGGGAGCGGATTTCCGGGGAAACATCCTATCAGGAAGGCGATCCTTGGCCGTTTCCGATTGCTGCTGGCTATCAGAAGGTCGGCATTGTCCAATCAGTAGGCAATGCTGTCCATCATCTGCGCAAAGGAGATCGCGTCTTCGTCTCGGCAAGTCGAATTTCCGGGATGTTTTCCCCGTCCGGCGGCCACATTAATCCGGCGATAGCGGATAAGAGTCAGGTGTGGAAGCTGCCCGAGGACGTCTCGGAGGTCGCCTATTCCGGTATGGTGCTGACTCAGGTAGGGTATAACTGCGGGACAAGGGCGCCAATTGGTCAAGGAGAACGCGTTGTCGTAATCGGTGATGGGCTGGTTGGGCATTGGTCGGCACAAACCCTATTGCACCGGGGCGCAGACGTGATCCTTCTCGGCAGACATCCGGACCGTATGGCTTATGCCGATGAACGGATTCGGCGGGTCGATACGACGGGTGGCACGGATCTAGATGAAGCGCTCGGTTCCTTGGGAGCCATCTCCGTCGTGGTGGACACCGTTGGCTCGATGAAAACCGTGGAACAGCTCATGCCGCTAATGAGCCGGGATAGTCATATCGTTTCTGCAGGGTTTCTGGGAACTTCAGGCATTGTCGACATCCAGAAGCTCAGGCCCAAAGAAATTACCCTGCATACCCCGTCCGGCTGGACGACTCCGCGAATGAATGAAACACTTATAGGGATTCATGAGGGCTGGCTGAAGACGGAGGAACTAATAACCCACCGATTCCCGATCGACCAGGCGGCTGAGGCGTGGCGCACGATCCTAAATAACAAACAGGCCTGTCTCGGCGTTGTATTGGATTGGTGAAACAAGCTAAGTAATGCTGTATCATAATTTTATGTCTTTAAAAGAATGGCCCGACATCGTTATATAGTCGGGCCATTCATACTTCGTGCCGGCAGCCGAAAGCGGGTTGTTATTCGTTGTTTTCTAAATGATAGGCGATCACATCATCATTTGGTATGATAGGTTAGATTATGTTTTCATTATTTACCAATGCAATCCGTAGGGGAGGAGCTTCATTATGACTAGAACGTTCCGCAATCCGTTAGTGGAAAAAGGCGCGGATCCGTGGATATACCGGCATACGGACGGGTTTTATTATTTTACGGTGACGCGGGGCAACCGGATCGATATTTGGAAATCAGCTACCATCAGCGGGATTGCCGATAAAACACCGCAAACCGTATGGCAGGCTCCTGAAACCGGACCGAACTGCAAAAACATATGGGCGCCGGAAATTCACTTCATCCAGGGGAAATGGTACATCTACTATACGGCCAATGACGGCCAAGGCGGCAAGCCGGGCGACCAGACGCGGCGGTGCTATGTGCTGGAGAACGCGTCGGTCGATCCGCTTAGCGGCGAATGGGTGGACAAGGGGCAGATCCGCACGGCGATCGCCGGACTGGACGGTACGGTGCTGCAGCACCGGGACGAGCTGTATTTTGTCTATTCCGGGTATGGGAGTTTTCCGGATTACGGGTCAGCGCTCTATATGGTGAAAATGAGCGATCCTTGGACAACGATTGGCGATGAAGTGCTGCTGTCCGCGCCTACAGAGGCTTGGGAGAAGCAGGGCGGCATGGCGATTAACGAAGGACCGATATTCCTAAGGCGGAATGGTAAGCTGTTCCTCATTTTTTCGGCAAGCGCATGCTGGTCGGACGACTATGCGCTCGGGATGCTGACCGCTTCCGAGACGGACGACGTAATGAACCCAGCCAGCTGGATCAAGCACGATGGTCCCGTCTTCGCCAAAAGTGTGGAGAACAAAGCCTTCGGCCCAGGGCATAACGGCTTCACCGTATCGCCGGACGGCACCGAAGACTGGATCCTCTATCACGCGATTCCGGAATCGAACGGCGGGGCGAGTCTGCGATGCGCCTGCGCGCAGAAGTTCGGATGGCATGCCGACGGCACGCCTGACTTCGGTATCCCGGCGCCCATCGGCAGTGATATCCCGGTGCCTTCAGGGGAATGAAAGGGTTGAGGCGGAGCCCTATTAAAAACGCCACGTCATCCAAAATCACGACGTTTTTCAAGAGGCAGAAGTAGTCGACGATGCGACCTAATACGCTGCTTGGGAGCATGCTTATCATCAATATCTAAATGTCTGACGACATAAAAGTACGGACATAACTGGCCTCGAAAAAGCTTGAGAAATCAAGCTTTTTTTGTTTTTTTCAGGTAGACAGCAAATCCGGTTTGGCTGCCACTTCAGCATATTCCTCTTTCTCATGGTCACGTCTAGCATGCTCCTAACTCAGCTCGAAAGTATAACCATTTAATTAACTAATTAACATTTTGATTGACATAAGAGCAAAGGGAATCTATTATATTAACCAGGATGCAATAAAGATAATTTTAAAATTAACTAGAAGAGGGGAAGTGCGGACATGGCTCAAGAAATGAGACAGGAGTATCTTCGCATGCAGATGTTAGAGTAGTGGCTGATAGTTAGCAGTTATCAGTCAGATGAAGAATAGAGGGGCAGGTGATAGGGGGGATTAATCGAATTGAGATTCTTTCGCAACCCAAGCTAACGAAGCGGAAATTATGAAAACGGTTTCTGTTTCCGGTGTGTTGACATGGATGCACCACTTCCGCAAGCACGCAATTGGTAGTTGGTTTAATGGATGAGTATTTCACCGCGCTGTGTCATATAGAGTTAATTCTAGAAAGATACACTGAACATGGAGGGATCTAATTTGAAAAGGAAATTAGTACTAACGGCCACAGTCTTAGCGCTGCTCCTGAATATCGGCTGCCAAAGTCAAAAAGAGTCTGGCGGAAAAAGCACGGATATATCCGAAGTCAGTACGGAACCCGTTACTTTAAAGTTAATGGTTGCCCATGGCTTTTTCGCGCAAGAAGATTTTGAGTCCTATTTTGTTGAGCAGATTAAAAAGAAATATCCGCATATCACATTGGAAATGGTTAGCGGCAAGCTGCAGGATATGATAACTTCGGGTGAGGTGCCCGATATTTTAATCGGCGGGTTACCTGGGATTACTGCTTTACAGGAATTGCAAATCATTGAGGATCTAAATCCATATATCAAAAAATTCGGAATGGACCTGTCCAAGTTTGATCCGGTCTCGATTGAATCCATCAAGAAGTTTGGAGCAAAAGGTGAAATGGTTGCGCTACCATTTCGAATGAACATCCCTGCTCTCTTCTATAACAAAGACATATTTGATCGATTCGGAATCGCTTATCCTAAGGAAGGCATGACATGGGATGAGACAATCGATTTGGCGCGCAAGCTGACACGTAATGACGGGGGTGTTCAGTATTTGGGGCTTTACGCGGGTGGGGTGGACCGCTTTGCAATGGGGCTTACATTACCTTATGTGAATAAGCAGACGAACGAAGCCGTATTGACAACGGATAGCTGGGCCAAGGTACTGAATCTGCACAAAATGATGTATGACATTCCGGGATATGTAACGGACGGTAAACTTACAAGCAACTCGCACACCGTGTTTGTTAAAGACCAAAAAGTTGCTATGGCCGGCTATTGGGGTACAGATGTCATCGGTGAAATCGATAAACTGACAAGGAGCGGTCAGGAGATTCATTGGGATATGGTAACGCTCCCCACGTTTGAGAAGGGCAAGGGCAATGCGTGGCAGGCGGAAACGCATAATATGTTTGTGACCACGACAAGTAAACATAAGGACCAAGCTTTTCAAGTATTGTCCTATGTCGCCGGAGAAGAGGTACAGAAGATAATCAATAAGAGCGGAAGAATACCGATTCTGAAGAAAACGGAAGAATTGAAGAAAGAGTTTGGCGCTGACTTGGAGTTCCTGAAGGGGAAAAATACGAATGCGTTCTTCACCCTCCAGCAGGGAGTACATGAACATACGAAATTTGATACGAAAGGCAGAAGCTTAATTGTAGAAGCGGGCAATGAGATGATATTGAAAGGGAGCGATGTGAATACCGCTCTGCGGAATGCGCAGGAAAAACTAAACCTGTATATCAAGGAACAAGCAGCCGCCCAATAATTGTTCGTTGTGTCGGTAACCAAAATAGTGAATCAAAAGGAGAGCGGATCGATCATGAGCAGCACGCACAAGTATTTGAAGGACTATCCCCGGCCGCAATGGGTGCGCGACGAATGGCAATTGTTGAACGGAGAGTGGAGCTTCCGCTTTGATGATTCGTTCGAAGGCGAGCGGAACAAGTGGTACAGTAAGCTTGATACGGACCAGACGATTCAAGTTCCGTTCACGTACGAGACGAAGGCAAGCGGCATCGGTGAAGAGAAGTTTCATCCATGCGTCTGGTACGAACGGAATGTATCTATACCGGTAGAAATGGAAGACAAGCACGTGATTCTCCATTTCCAAGCCGTTGATTATTTAGCCAAGCTATGGGTGAACGGCGTTTATATCGGCTCGCACGAAGGCGGATATTCCGCGTTTTCGTTTGATATTACGGACGCTGTACAGCTTGGCGGAGACAACCGTATCACGGTCCGGGTCGAGGATAGCAACAGCACGATGCAGCCGCGAGGCAAGCAGCGCTGGATCGATAAAAACTACGGTTGCTGGTACGTTCAGACAACGGGTATCTGGCAGTCCGTATGGTTGGAATATGTCGATGCTCTCCATGTAAGCAGAGCGAAGATTACCCCGAATCTGGCCGAAGCGTCGGTTTCCTTCGAATACGAGCTAGGAAGCACCGTTCGTTCCTTTGACGGCTTGACGCTGCAGACCATGATTCAATTCGACGGGAAGCTGATCCGTTCTACTGAAACGAATGTAGACCGGACACTCCTGAAGGTGGATTTAAGCGTCATGAACGATGTCGGCGAATGGAAGGTTCACACCTGGCATCCGAATCATCCGAATTTGTACGATGTGAAGGTTATTCTTAAAAAAGATGGTCAGCCGATTGATACCGTGCATACCTATTTCGGTATGCGCCGCATTCAAATCAAAGGTGATCGCATCTTGCTCAACAACCACCCCATTTATCAGCGTCTTCTGCTCGATCAAGGATATTGGGAAGATACGCATCTGACGCCTCCTTCTGAAGAAGCAATCATTGAAGATATCGAGAAAACGTTGGCGCTCGGCTTTAACGGCGTGCGCAAGCATCAGAAGCTGGAGGATCCAAGATTCTTGTACTGGGCGGACCGAAAGGGATTGCTCGTCTGGTCGGAAATTGCGGCCACGTATGAGTTCGGGGATGACGCGGTACAACGGTTCACGAAAGAGTGGATGGAAGTTGTTCGTCAGCATTACAACCAT
Organism: Paenibacillus sp. H1-7; assembly: GCF_022354825.1. Taxonomy (GTDB): domain Bacteria; phylum Bacillota; class Bacilli; order Paenibacillales; family NBRC-103111; genus Paenibacillus_S. Next base: position 4,837,692 of record NZ_CP031168.1, on the reverse strand, counting down.
CCGAGCATTGTTACATGGGTTCCGTTTAATGAATCATGGGGCATCGGAAACGTCGCAAGGGACCGGAGGCAACAACAGTTCACCGAATCGATCTATAATTTGACCAAGTCGTATGACCAAATGAGGCCTGTCATCGTTAACGATGGTTGGGAGCACACCGTTTCGGATATCATTACACTGCATGACTACGAGGAGTTCGGCGCAGCATTGGAAGCTAGGTATAAGGATAAGGACGTGCTGCTCAGCAACGAGGTTTGTCATGATAAACACCGATTCCCGTTCGCCGATGGATACACCTATAATGGCCAGCCGGTAATCATCAGTGAATATGGCGGTATCGCATTCAAGAGCGAGGAAGGCTGGGGCTACGGCAACCAGGTGAAGAACGAAGAAGAGTTCTTGGCGCGTTATGAGGGAATCACCCAAGCAATCAAAAATTTGGATTACGTCAGCGGCTTCTGCTACACGCAGTTGACCGACGTACAGCAGGAGGTTAATGGCTTACTCACTATTAATCGGGAACCGAAGATTGATATGGAGAAAATTAGAATAATCAATTTGAAGTAGCTTGCTATAAGCATGAAAAGCCTCCAAGCCATGAGCGGTTATGGGGGCTGTTCGTCTTTATGAAGATGTACAACTGTACTTACGGATTGCTCCATAGGCGACAGCAGATGCAGATCCGGCGGTAATTTTATGTAAATAGTTGTTGGGTCGACAATAATAGTCATCATTTGCTCCACATTTCTGAAGCAATCGACATTGTATTTCGAGTATTATCACTAATAATGAAACACATTATTAGTGTAAAGGGTTGAACAAATATATGGGGATAAAGGGGAGTATTTTAAAGCATAAGATTGATTTTGATAACGCGCGATATTTTCGATTTCTTGTAGCTGTATGGCAGAATGGTAGAATCATTGACCATGGAGGTGTTATTGAATCTCATTCGGAGGATGCCGTAATCATAAATGGCGGTAAGTACTTAAAAACTAATTGTGACTTCAAGGTTCGTTAAGATAAAATAGGAAACTAATACGCGGCTGCCGGCATCGATCGGCAGCCGCGTTGCACTAACAAACGGAGAACCGTACGATCCCCCTTGGATCACTAGACAGAGCAACGAGAAATTAATTAATAAAGCAAGACACTTTTGAGCGGGCCTTTTTATTTATTATTCCTAATTTTACGGAATTCCTTAGGTGTAATGTCACGTTGCTTTTTAAATGCTTGAATAAAATGATTTACACGATTGAAACCAACTCTCTGGGCAATTTCGGTAATCGTATATTCCGTAGATTCTAACAGCTCGCAGCTCTTTTTAATACGGTACTTAACTAAGTAATAGTATGGAGTCATATGAATGCTTTTTTTAAAGCTGCGGGTGCACTCCGAAACACTCAAATGTGCTACGTCAGCAATTTCCTTCAACGTTATGTTATCGGTATAGTTCTGGTGGATAAAGCTAAGCATCAGCTGCAGTCTCTCTTGTTGAAGTCTGTTGTATTTAGATGATTCCTCGGAAGATAAGGAAATATTAGATATGAGAAGCAACCACAATTGAACCGTCTTGATGGAAATCTCATACTGCCATCCCCAGGTTTTTTTTACTTCAAATTCCTTCTTCATTTCCCAAAGTGTTTGCAGGATTTGTTTTTGCCATTCCGTATCTCCTTTCATTTCTAGTGATAATAAAAAAGAATTGGTAAAAGGAAGTACATAGTTTTTTTCCATGGCACTATCTGAATAAAAGGCAAGCAGCTTCTCCGGAAAATTAAAGCTCACATATTCACCATCATGAGTTAGATGCGTAACAACGTGAAGGACACTCTTATTGATAAAAACGGCTTGTCCCGATTCTAAATCATAATCGATTCCGTTGATTTGTATCGTCAGTTTCCCTTTGGTCACCAAAGTGATTTGTAATTCTTCGTGCCAATGCAGATCGTTAACGCCTCTGCCTACAGGAATAGATCCATGATTAGTATGAGTGTACATGATATATGGAAAAGCCTCGTCAGGATACTGAATGGCTTCGTGCAATTGTTTTTTCAAAAGTAACAGGCTCCTTTATTTGACGATAATTCGATATAAATTAAAGATATAGTTGCACAATGTAGACGTTGATGATGATATTATTATATCCAGCTTCGACATATCATTACAATTCTGTGCACAGGTAATTGTATAACCGCTTGGAGGAACGATGGCTAAATTAAATAAGGCGTCTATACTTTCTCATCCGTTTATTTTGTTATGTATCAGTATATTGTCCGTTTCTATGTCTTCCATCATGATAAAATTTTCAGATACACCTACTTCCGTGGCCGGTATGTACAGATTGTTTATTTCGGTTATCATCATGCTCGTTTTTGTACCTTGGAAGATGCTACGCTCTTTAAAGATGGATATAAAAGATTGGAGTACCGTTCTTTTAGCCGGTCTTTTTCTGGGGCTGCACTTTTTATTCTGGATGGAATCATTAGTGTATACCTCAGTTGCAAGCTCGATGGTCATCTTGTCGTTACAGCCGCTATTTGTAATGATCGGTTCCTACTTTTTGTTCAAGGAACAAGTCAGTCTGCTCACCGTTTTTTGCTTGATCGTTGCTCTATTGGGGTCAATCCTTATAGCCTGGGGAGACATAGTGGTTTCGAAAGAAGCGCTGATTGGAGACGGTTTATCGTTACTAGGCACATTCTTCGTTTCTGCCTATCTATTGGCGGGACAGAAAGTAAGCCGTAAAATCGATGCAAATGTGTACAGCATCTTCGTTTTTTTAATTGGCGGCACCGTTATGCTCATCTATAATCTGATAAATCATTACTCTTTCATTGAATACCATTCATCCGACTGGACTTACTTTTTGCTGCTAGCAGTCATCCCGACTATATTCGGACAGTATATATTTAATCTATTATTAAAATCAATTGGAGCAACAACGGTCTCCGTCGGTATTATTGGAGAACCTGTACTTGCCATTATTCTTGCGTACTTATTATTAGGAGAAACCATATCCTTGTTTCAGTTCTTAGGCGGTATAATGACTTTATTCGGTATGGGAATGTATTTTTGGTCAAAATCTTTAAAGTTCAACGTGCAAAATGACAACTGATTAGTTATGAATCCAGTATAGTTGGACAGAGGAAGGATTAGTTTAACAACAGAGATGAGGTCTGGAGGCTAAAATGGTACGAAGCCATGAACATCTAAAAAGTGTATCGGTCAGCACCCGCTTATACGCCTTTTTATGGGATTATATTATTATTCTGGGTTATCTCTTCCTGCTGACCGGAGTATCTTTTTTATTCAACCCGTTACTCATTCCTCTATTTACGGCAAGCCCTTTGTCAGCAGAGGTCACAGGATTTGTATTGATAACGTTGCCTGTATTTCTTTATTTTGCAATAAGTGAAGGGTCTAAATCTCAAGCGACATGGGGAAAACGAAAAATGGGAATTCTGGTTGCGGACATGCGAGGTCAACCCATCGGACTTGGAAACTCTCTTTTGCGCTCTGCCGTGAAATTCTTCCCATGGGAGCTTGCCCATTTTACCATATGGCATATCGTCATCCCAACCGGGTATTCGGATACTGTCATTTATTCATTATTTTCCATTGTTTATGGTCTGGGATTTATTTATTTGATAAGCCCGTTAATGAATAAGAATAGACGTACTTTGTATGACTTTATTGCTGGGAGCGTTATCAGATATAAGGATTCATAACCACACTACTATTGACCTTCACATGATGTGATGGTTTAGAATGACTATAAAATCAATATGGGAGTGATCATTATACATATTAGTGAGCTGTCAAAAAGGACAGGCGTGAGTATGCGTTCTTTGAGATATTACGAAGAGAGGAAATTATTAATTCCCACTCGCCTGGAGAATGGGTATCGGGATTATGCTGAATCGGATATTGAAAAAGTCCAATTTATCCAACTTTACTTTAGCCTTGGACTCAGGGCGAAAGAAATCATGGATTTCTTTGACTGCTTATTCCAAAACGGAGAGAAACAACAATGCCTCCCTAATGCTATAGAAATCGGTGAAAGAAAATTAGCTGAAATGAAAAGTCAAATCGAGCTTTTACGCAAAGCCGAGTCTCAATTAGAAGACAGTTTATTTAGGTGGAAACAATTGATCAGCCGAACGGAGGAACCAACATGAATAAAGTTAACCCACGAATTGCATTAGTTACTGGAGGGAACCGAGGAATCGGAATGGAAATCGCTCGCCAGCTTTCCTTGAAAGGCATAAACGTATTGATCGGATGCCGGAATGAAGATAAGGGAAGAAATGCGGTAGAACAATTGAGCAAGAGCGGGGTGTCGGTTGAGTTAGAAGTAGTAGATGTGAGTAGTCACGACAGCATTCTCCAAATGATGAAGCGTGTGAAAGAAAAATACGGCCGTCTTGATATCCTTGTGAATAATGCAGGGGTCATTCTCGATAGAGGAACTTCCATCTTAAACGTTAAGGAAAGCGTAATGAAAAAAACATTTGAGACCAATTACTTTGGAGTTCTGAATCTAATTCAGGCTGTCGTACCATTGATGATTGAACATCATTTTGGACGAATTGTTAATGTATCGTCGGGATTGGGAGCTTTTCAAGTTCATCAAGGCTTGCTAGATTTAAAGGGAAGCTCATCCGCTTATCGCATCTCAAAAACGATGATCAATGCATTAACCTGTTTAGTAGCACACGATGTGGCAGACAAGGGTATAAAAGTGAATGCGGCTTGTCCTGGCAGTGTACAGACGGATATGGGAGGGGCAGATGCTCCCCTTACTGTCGCAGAAGGAGCAGATACTGCCGTTTGGCTAGCTACACTCGATGAACACGGTCCTAATGGTGGTTTTTTTCGGGAACGTATGAAAGCTGAGTGGTAACATCGCTTTATACCAGTACTTGGCCAAATAAACAAGACAAATGCTCAGAATGAAAACCCTCTAACACGTCAGAGCATGAGGTGTTTAGAGGGTTTGTATGTATCCGGATTTAAATCCGGACTATTTGACTACCGTTAGCCGCACTTTCCCAAGCTGCTTCAGTCAAACGCGCGATGTTTAAACCGCAGCTCGCCGGTGCAGCCGCTTCGGTGACTTTACCAAGGAGCAGATCAACAAAATCCCGGTTGGGATCACTGGACGCCGGCAGCTCGTTAGCAGGCACCTCAACGGCTTCTCTTTGTCCTTCCTTAGCGACCAATATTCGATTGTTGCGATATAAGACGGTCCCTTTCTCCCCGAGAAAGGAGACATCTTCACACCAGCTGATGCTAGCGCTTCCGACGATGTTAAATGTAGCAATAGCGCCTTCCCGGAAGCGGACGGTTACAGCCGAGTCAATATCCACTTGAGATCCGCGGTTGTGAATAAAAGCAGACACGCTTTCCGGTTCAAGAGCTGTCGCCCACAAAACAATATCGAGCAAATGGCTGCCCGAATCGTTTAATTGACCTCCGCAGGAGAGAGCCGGATTTTGCCTCCAAGTACCCGTTGTGCCCATGAGCCAGCTCTGTGCCTGATAGGCGCATATATAATTGATTTTTCCTAATTCTCCACTCTGGATAAGGTTTCGAATGTATATATACGGGCCAGCCAAGTGACGTTGGTAGGCGACAGCAAGATGTTTGTTCACTGTTTCCGCATGTTCGATAATGCGCTCTGCATTTTTGGATCCGGCTACGAACGGCTTCTCCATCAATACGTGCAGTCCTCCGTTCAAGCAGGCCATTCCTTGGTCAAAATGCATGCTGTGCGGCGAGACGATTACAGCCGCATCGGCGTTCGCCCGCTCAATCGCTTCCTGATAATCCGTATAGACGGGAACATCCGCCAATCCAGGAAAACGCTTCTTCGTTTCTTCTACCGCCGCTGCAGACGGATCCGCGAGCCCAACGATTTCTGCTTCGGGTATTTGTAATAGCCGACGTATATGCTCTCTACCCATGCCACCGACACCTATCATAATAAACCGGACAGTTTCCATGTTTATTGCCTCCTCAAGGATTTGAAAGAGATTGCAATTCAACATATGGTACAAGGATACAAAATATTCCTAATTATCCGATGTATATGAGGACCACGGATTCCGTACAAACCCTGGGGTGAATTAATGGGGAATAGGAAATGTTCAAAACTTTTGCTTTGTCTTTAGTGTATAACGTTTTAGAATAATTTGTAGCATTGTTGTATAACCAGGATCCATTTGGCTGGCAAGGGTGTGTACAGGGGCATGCTCTCCGACCTGTTCGCTTGATGTCAGCCTCTAATAGAGAGGAGACTCATCCATGAATGACCATATTCCTGGAGTCCAGTTAAGCCGCTGTTTCCATGAAAATTATATCGAGCCACGTCTTTCTTCGAGGATACCGGCGCTTTCGTTCGCTTCTGCGCTAATCGGTCCCGGCAGCGAAGTGCTTGGATTTGATACACCGATGTCCCGAGACCACGACTGGGGACCACGTGTGCTGATCTTTATACGTGAGTCTGACATATCACAGCGGGAAGCTATTGTTGCAGCTCTTCAACACGAAGCTCCAGCGTCGTTTTTAGGTTATTCTGTCGATATCGGAAAAACGATCGTTACAACCGTACCCGCTTATTTGGGCAGTCGACTCGGTATCAAACTCATCGGAAAGTTCGAAGGTTTGGATCTGATTGACTGGCTGACGATCCCTTCGCAGACATTGGCGGAGCTAACCAGCGGAGCCGTCTACCGGGACGATATCGGCGAGTTGACGGTCGCTCGGGAAGGGCTGCGTTTTTATCCGCAGGATGTATGGCTGTTCCTCATGGCATCAGTATGGAACCGGATCGGACAAGAAGAGCATTTGATGCCGCGAGCAGGCTTCGTGGGAGATGAGCTTGGGTCAGGACTAATCGCATCCCGTTTAATACGAGATATCATGTATTTATGTTTCCTAATAGAGCGGCGTTACGCCCCTTATCCCAAATGGTTCGGAACAGCTTTTCGACAGCTCGCTTGTGCGCCCGAAATGATGCCCCACCTGATAGCGGGACAACATGCAAAAGAGTGGAAAGAACGTGAGCAAGCGTTGGCGCATGCTTATCGGATTGTCTCACGGATGCATAACGAATTGCAGCTGACCGATACGCTTGAGGAGGAGACGAAGCTTTTCTTCGAACGACCGTTTACAGTAATCGGCGGCGACCGATTTGCGAAAGCATTAATGAGTAAGGTCGAAAACCCTACGCTGCGCAAACTTGCCGTCTTTCGGTTCGGCGGCATCGATCAAATAAGCGACAACACTGATTTTCGCGCGATACAGCAACGTTTTCAATCTCTTTCTGGACAGAACAGCCCGCTACGCTCGTTTTTCGAACGCTTGGCGCAAGAGTGATCCATGAGGGATGCAGTTGGCAACCTGATAATGGGGCGCTAGAGGCGGTCTCTAAAGTATAAAAGCTTATAGATGAAGGAATAATGTAAGCTGATTATGGCAGCGAAAGAGGAGGGAAACCTTAATGTTCGATTTATCAAAGCTTGAGCATATTCATGCGGATATCCAAGCGGTGCACGAAATCGTCTCATCGTTTAAAGCTCGCATTGACGGTAAACAAATTGGAATTCGAATTCTAAGAAACCGGATGGACAATTACTTTTTTGAGCTCAGCCACTATTATCGGGGAGCGGACCAGGCTGACCCGGAGTTTTCCGAGGAAAACCGCTTTTCTACTGTAGAAGCTGCGGTAGAAGGGGCCCTTCGATCGGCAACGATGTTCTACAGGAGTACCGACGAAGGAGGGGCCTGGGTAACCAACGACTCCTACATTCATTAATAGCATTAGTGCGCTTAGATCAGGACCTCATTCGGTCCTTCTAAGCTTTTTTATTTTCACAAAGATTCTCACAAGGTTCGAGATTCATACTTAAACTAGAAAAAATCCCCGGGAAATGTTCCCGAGGATAGGAAGCGCGGGTAGTCGCGCTCGATTAGCTTCCGGTTTGCGAACGAACGTAATTATTAATTTCCTCCTCGGCTTCACGAAGCGCCGTATTCGTATCTTTTGCTCCGTCAACATATTGCCTGAAGTGACTTTCCAGAATACTTACAGCTTTGGAATAGTAGATGGATAGCCTTGGCGCAGACGCAGGCTTACTCTTGAAGATCCCCTCCAGATGTTTTCCTTTCAAAATAGGCATATCCGCACCGTAAGCCTGCTGGAATTTCGGATCGTTCAGCAGCGAAATGCGCCCGGTCTTTTTCGTAGCGATCATTTGCACTTCATCCGAGAACAGAACTTCGAGTACTTTCATCGCCTCTTCTTTGTGTTGGCTTGTTTTGCTGATAGACATGATATGTAAGTCGTACATCCCGGCAACATTAGGTTTATCCTTGTAGCTCGGATACTGGACAACATCCCAATTGTATTCGGGGACTTGCGCGATGTAAGGGAACATATTGACGGTTGCGGTCATGGCGACGGTTTTGTCTTTGATAAAAGAGTCATATGTGCTGGTTCCCCATTTAGGCGGTTTGTTCTCTGGTAAAGCGTATACGTCCTTGCCCAATTCAAACAGCTTTTTATAAGTTTCGTAGTTAGCGCTTATGGTTGTTTTATGGGTATTGGCGTCCACTATATTTAAGGACAAAGGAAAACTCATTCTTTGAATGCTTTCTGGATCCAGTCCACGATAAGCAACGCCGTTTTCCGTCCTTGTTAACTTTTTGGACAGCTGGATCACATCTTCCCAGGTCATGCCGTCCTTCGGATATTCGACTCCGAATTTATCAAAAATGTCCTTATTGTAGTAAAGAGCGTTAAACTGCCGGTTGTAAGGCAGGCCGTACAGCGTCCCGTCGTTGGAAATGTTTTTGATGGTTTCGAGCGCTTGCTGGTCGAACCGGCTTAGGTCAAAACTATTTGCTTTCGCCAGCGGCGTCAGATCCTCGAATACTTTCAGGTCCATTGCCGCAGACATGCTGCCGTTCCAGGTTGTGATCAGATCCAACTGACTTCCTGAAGCTACATGATTTTGCAAATCATTTTTGGTCCTGTCTATCAACTCAACGGTAATATAAGGATATTTTCGGTGGAGCGGTTCATTAATCATAAGCTCTAAGTCTTCCGGTGTGATCATTTGGCCCGGGTGCAGCTTTAACGTCACAGGTTCATGATGTTCTTCGGTTTTCCCTGCACTGGGGACCGGAGAAGCGCCGGAATCCGAGCTGCCTGAGCTGCAACCCGCCAACAGACTAGTTACAAGAACAACCGATAATGCAGGTCCCACTTTCAACTTCGCTATCATTCGCTTCAAATCCCTTCAATCAAGTTTTACAAAACTTTAATAAAGTGGAGAAAATTGCAGTGAAGTTTAAAGATTTCCATTATGTATTGTGTTGTACAAATTGAATATTATAATAGATTCATATGGACCTCAATGGTAATGAATTATCATGAATAGGTAAAAAATTGCAAGGGGATGCGATATGAGCGTTTACGGTTTTCAATTCAAAGACGGTCCGTCTACTGCATTTTCTGAAATCGTTTATGTAGGCTGGGAAAAGCGGAATAGGATCTACGATTGGGATGGGCTACAGAGGGCTACCAACAATCAATGCATTTTCCAATATACGCTTGCCGGAAGGGGGGAAATTCGCATCGGGACCCAAACATACCCGCTCGAACAACATTCTGCCTTTCTAGTCGTAACTGGAACCGACCACCGATATTACCTTCCTAAAGACAGCGAATTTTGGGAATTTATCTTTATTACCTTAATTGGGCCGGAATCCTTGGAATGCTGGTCCACTGTTCAAAATCATTCTGGCCCCGTGGTTCGTTTTTCACCCGATTCGCCGGTGATTCGCACACTGGAACACGTTTACCTAGAAGCGAGCAAAAAGCACATCACCAATGGCTACAAAGCATCGGGATTAGCAGCCCAGTTTGTAATGGAGGTTTACCAGTCCATTAAGTATAATCAGGCTTCGCCGGATACTTGGCCCGAAGCTGTTATAAAAGCGCTAAAGCTGATTCATGAGAATTACGCTGTCATCAACAGCATTGAGGAACTAAGCTTGTCGCTTGGTATCTCGAAGTACAAATTCTCGAGATTGTTTCACGCAACATGCGGTATGACCGCTATGCAGTATTTAACAAAAATCCGCATAGAAAAAGCGATGGAGCTGCTTCGCCAAACCAAACTCAATTTGGGTGAAATTGCACGGCGTACCGGGTATTCGGACGAGAATTACTTTAATAAAGTGTTCCGCAAGTCGACAGGTATATCCCCAGGCAAATTTCGCTCAAGCAAACAGACGATACGTGTCGATCATATTTCGTTCAATTAAAGAGCAGCATTTTGCATATGCTGTGAATATTAGGCAATTCATACAGCCGAAAAGCATTTTTAGGTATAACGGGTTGTCTGCTCAGTGCTGATAATAATTTTTCTGATTCTAAGGGAGACAGTTACGCTTACCTACAATCATTAAAGGGAAGGGCAGAATATTGCTGGAAAAAATGACAAATGGTAAGCGCTTTCCACAAAGACAAACACATTTCCTGCTAGTAATATGAAAGATAGCAATCGATTAGGGAGTGAGTATGGCTTGTACTCTAACATACAAGCCTATAATTATCACGATTTTTGTAACCGCTTACTTAAGTTTTCGTTTAGTCAGTGACACAATTAGGAGGGGAAAAAGATGAATTTAATTAGATTTGCTTCTTCCATTGTATTGATCACAGCACTTGCGGGTTGCAGCCAAGGAACAGGTGCAAAGGATGACAAAGTAGTGAGTGTTCAACCAAAAGTTACAAACGAACCGATAACTCTTACTCTCTACCAGCACGCGGCGATTAGCAACGAGGAAATCGACAAATTTATAGTTCAGCCTGTACAAAAAAAATATCCTAACATTTCGTTTAATATTGTACGTAAAGGGACAGGCACCAATCCGGAGGAACTAGTGGCCGCGGGCATCGTTCCGGATCTGATCTATACGACAGATGCGAATACTCCTCTTTGGCGAGAACTTGATGTGCCTGAAGACCTGAGCACTCTGATTAAGAGCAACAACTTAGATTTGAACCGTTTCGATTCTAATGCCATAGACGCAGTTAAAGTTTACAGTGGTGGAAATGGTGCCATGTACGCTTTACCTGTCGCGCAAAACATCGCAGGGCTTCTGTATAATAAAGATATCTTTGATAAATTCGCCGTCCCGTATCCGAAAGACGGGATGAACTGGGATGAGATCATCCAGTTAGCCCGTAAATTAACCAAAACAGAAAACGGGGTCAGATACATTGGACTCAGTCCCGATACGGTTTCCCGTTTAGGGTATGGACTTTCTTTACCTTACGTTAATCCGGCAACGAACAAAACGACAATTAATAACGATAATTGGAAAAAAGTTCTTACCACAATGAAAGAAATGATCGATATTCCAGGATTTCTTGGAGAGGATAAGAAACTCACTTATGGTACCAATGATTTCTTTAAGAACGGGAATATAGCCATGCTGACCGCCTGGGTTCCCGATATGATAGCAAGCGTTGATCCAAGTATCACGGATAAATTTCAATGGGATTTCGTCTCGCTTCCCAACTACTCTGAAGCCATAGGTACTGGCCGCATCATCACCCCACATACGATCATGCTGAATAAGCAAAGCAAATATAAGAATGAGGCTTTTCAAGTGATGTCTATCTTTACCTCCGATGAGGTGCAAGCAGAAATGAGCAAAAGTGGAAAAATTTCCGCTTTAGCCAAAGCAGATTTTCAAACGCAGTATGGCGCAAATGTACCTTTTATCCAAGGAAAAAACATCAGCGGCATATTTAAGTCAAAAACACGCAAAATAAACGACCCCCTTACTGAATATGACGCTTTAGTTCGTTCGGCGCTCGATGCTGCGTCCAAAGAATTGGCAGCCGGGAAAGATGTTAATACAGTCTTACGGGAAACGGAAGAAAAGGCGAACAAAGCGATTGATGAAAAATTAAAAAAATAAATCATTCGCTTAACGAAAAAAGTCCATGATATCATGGGCTTTTTCTTTTTTGATGTTTCCAATACTTGACCTGAAGCGGCATCCGGAGGAAATCATCAATTACATATATTTCCCAAGATGTGGTAAGATGTAGGGATTAACAATAAGAGAAGGACGTGGAAAGCAATGGGAGCTTGGGGGAAAATGGCGCTGGAAAGCGACGAAGGGTTGGATGTGCTTGACGCGCTAATAAAATATGCGGCAGACTCCAAATCTATTAAGTTGAAGGACCTGCTGTCACATTACAGAGAGTTGGGGTTTCTCTCGGAGGATCCGGATGAAGAGGATTTCCTGTACGATAATACGGCCATTGCTCTGGCAGAAATCGTATGCGACTATATCGAAAACGGCAAGACGAAATACGAAAAATTAAGCGGTTTGATGGAGATTGCTTGGGAAACAGAGGATCTGCTTGAGTTGAAGCAGTTGGTTCAGCAGGTGCTGGAAAACAAAGGTGGAGAACGGGAGCTTTATGAGTTGTGGGATGGGGACGCGGACTGGATTAAACATCTGGAAAACGTAGTTCATATTTTGTCGAAGCAATTGTAGTGGCGGCTTGAGGCCATGGTCATGAGCAATGCTGATAGTCGGCCACGAGGGGTCGTAAGTTTTCCGCGTGCAGACCGATTAGTTCTACGCTGTAATGGTTCGAGAGTAAAACTTTGGTCACGGCGACAAATAAGGCGGACAAGATATGGACATATCGGAAGGCATCTTTAATGTAATTGGCTAACTCACTGGTTAACCTATTCCATAGTCTGCATCTATTACTTGTCTGGTGATTCGTTTACTTCATCCAAACTCACAAAGAAATTATAACTAAAAGAAAGGAGGATTTTAATTGGTAGCTAATAAAACAATTATTTGGGGGGCAGCTGTTTTAGCAATCGGTGCTGCTGTTCTTACTGAAGCTATTACAACTAACGTTCAAGTTGGTACTACTACAACTAAGAGTCAAACTTTAGGGGACTCTTCCGAGAGGCTGCCTGATGTTTTGTTAGAGGACTCTAAGCACCCTGATAAGATAATTACGAAAGACGGTTCATATGCTTTGAAGAAAGAACTACCGGACTACAATTTCAGTTCGGATGAAATAGCTTACGACATATATAAAACTAATGCAAAAACAAAGATGCTCCTTAAAGATGGTGATATCTATATCAAAGACGAGAATCGTTAGGCAGCATCAATAAAGATAGCTAGGGGACTGATTGAAGGTGTAACTGCCCTCTACAGTCCTTTTTTGCCGTATAGCCGCCGAATTAAACCGTAAACTATTTGCCTAGCTCCAGCAGTCCTCATCATATCTGGTACTTCTTACGATATACAGAAGGGCTCATCTTCATGTGCTGAGTAAATACACGGCTAAAATAAAACGCATTCTGGTAGCCGCATAGCTCGGCAACGGCCTCGAGCGTATCCTCCGTTTCCACAAGCAGTCGGCGTGCCTTCGTTAAGCGCAAGGCGGTAGCATACCGCACGGGTGAAATTCCGTAGGCGGCTTGAAAGCGTCTCGTCAGCTGCGGCCCGCTCAAGCCAAGCTGCTCCGCCAGTATTTGTAGTGATATCTCACCAAGCCCGGCGTGCCGTTCGATGTGGGTAGCCGCCTCCCTCATGAGCAGATCGGATTTGGAAGCAACGCGATGCTCTGAGTTTAGACGCTCGCGGCGAGCAATGTAGACGAGATCGCTTACAAGATGCTGTGCATCAGCAACGTCTTTGTCGGTACGCTGCTCATGCCATTCGCGTAAATATGCGAAGGTGGAGCTCAGGCGGGCCAGATCGTGGATGTGCAGCTTACCGGTAGGAAGTGTGCTGCCCTCTGGCAAACGCCATTCTGCGAAGTGAAACGTAATACGTTCGAGCGCTTTCCGCCGCAGTCTTTTTCCGGGAGGACACAAGATTACGTCACCAAAGCCTGCAGTTTCCCAATCTCCCGACACATCCTCCACATGAAATTCAAAGGTTCCCTGTTGTACGGCAAGCAATACCCACCCTTCATAGCAATCCTCGTCGAGCGTAAACTGGTCTCTCTCCAGACTGAAATAATACCTCATGAGCTCTAATGAGATGGACATTAGGAACCCCTCCATTACAAAGACCTTTATGCGAAAAAAAGTATATATAAAATAATAATCCAATGCATGGAACCGATGCAACTTCTTTTGTAATATTGATTCTAAGGAAGTGATCACTCCAGAAGAATGGCAAAAAAGTGAATGAGAGGGGAATTCCATGAAACAATCTCTAAATATTTTGAGCTTCGAGGACATTCAGACGTACAACGAGCAAGGATACCTGGTGATCAGGGGAGCTTTGACCGAGCAGGATGCCAAGGTACTGCAGGTGGAGTGCGACAGGTTGCTGACATTAGAGCAATATACGGAGGAAAGCAATATCCGCGCAGGCCACAAATCGTATGCCAATGGCGAAGTGAAAATTGAACGCCTAGATCCCGTACACGACATTTCGCCGGTGTTCGCAGACCTGGTCCGCGACGAACGGATTTTGGCCCCGCTGCGCGACATTTATTTAGATGAGCCGTTGCTGTTTAAGGATAAGCTGATTTTCAAGCTGCCAGGTGCAAACGGTTACACTATGCATCAAGATGCCGCTTGGTGGCAGGGCTTCCCGATCGAAGGGTTGATCTCCGTGATGGTTGCCATTGATGGAGCGACTTCGGAGAACGGCGGTCTGGAATTGTTTCCAGGCTATCATGACCGGCTCCGTTCAACGCCAGGAGAGCTGCGCAACATGAACGCAGAGGAGATCGCCGAGATCGATGCGGCCAAAGGGGAGATCGTCGTGACGCATCCGGGAGACATGATTTTGTTCCACTCCTTCACACCGCACCAGTCTGGCCCGAACCTGTCCGATCACAGCCGTAAACAGCTGTTCCTCACGTATTCGCCATCCAAAAACGGACAGCTCTACAACGCGCATTATCAGCATTATCGCAGATACAACTTGCGAGGCAAAGACAAGTCAGAGTTTTATTTCTTATAAACCTATCAAGGAGCCGCTCTACGTCACTGGGGAGTGATTGATGCGTACTCTTGGGTCGAAATGACCTGAGGGTACGTTTTTATTTCAACAGACGTCTAAATTTGGTTGTTTTTACGAAATTCCGATGCGTTCATCCCCATTTTGGATCGAAAGACTCGGCTAAGGTACGAGCCGTTTTCGTAACCGCACATCGAAGCGATGGCATCTAAGGTATAGTTCGTTTCAAGCAGAAGCTTTTTGACCTCTTGCAGCTTTAAATGCGTGGCGTAATCCATAGGTGATGTACCGTATTCCAGCCGAAATCGTCTGGTCAATTCCGACGGCTGAATTCCAAGCCTTTCCGCTATATGATGCAAATTCAGGCCATCGAATAAATTTCTGTGAATGTACCCCGCAGCCTGCTGCATTTGCGGATCCGTTTTTCTTTTACGTTTCCGTATATATTGCTGCTCCATATCCCCCAAATGCAATAAATCCATCAGCATATGATTGGCAAGCTTAGTCGTGCTCGATTGAAGTCCGTGCTCAGTCCATGTCTTTCTTAGATAAGAGTAAGTAGAGGAGAGCCGATTTACATCGCCGATCGTTACTTTGCCGACAGGAAGCGAATCGAAGACAGGATCGGGCTCAAACATCAGACTGAAGGTGAGCAGGTGAAACGTAATTTCTCCAAACGATTTTCGTTTAAAAAGAACGCCAGGGGGCACGAAGAGCAAATCTCCGAAGGAAGCCTTACCGGAATGTTTGCCTACGCCGTACTCAAAGGAGCCGGCTTCCATACCGAGGATGACGTGCTGCTTGTAGACCTCCTCCGGTTTAATAAACCCCGGCTGGGGACCGGCATATACATACTGGTTTAATTCGTAAACGGGAGTAAACAACGGCTCCACCTCCTTATTCAAGTCTAACATAGCGATTGTCTTAGCTGGATAGAAAACTTTAAAAAAAGTACAGAAAATATATAAAATCCGTGCATTTCTATTTAAAGTTTGTGAGTGTATGATGAAGATGTGATCAAGATCACAGGTTAAGCGCGCGCAAAACGGATTCATGCATGATCCGGCCCGGTAGGATTAAACAATAGGGAGCGGTGAACCTTATGAGCACGAAGAAACGAACCATTATAGACACGGATATCCATGCAAGCGCCCCGAGAGACGGGATGCTCGACTATATGCCGAGAATTTATCGGGAGCAGGTTTCCACATTCGGCTGGCGTCTGCCTACGCAAGGAGGCATGTTCCTTAACGGCGGCACGAATGGTTCCATGCAAGACGAGGTGCATGTGAATGACGGAACGGAGGACAGTTATCTTAATCATCTGCGTACAAATCATTTGGACCGTTACAATCTGGAGTACGGGATATTAACAGGCGGCGGATATGAGGTCCACGCAGCGACAGATATCGATTTTGCTGCTGCGGTATGCTCAGCCCACAACGACTATTATATCGAGCGCTACTTATCCCGGGAGAAGCGTCTGAAAGGCTCGATTCTGATTCCGAAGCAGGATCCGGTCCTTGCGGCAAAGGAAATCGACCGAATTGGCGATCATCCCGATATCGTTCAGGTTATCGTCTCGAACGGTGCCCAAAAACCATACGGCCAAAAGTTCTATCACCCCATTTATGAGGCGTGTGTACGTCATAACCTGCCATTTACGATCCATGTCAGTATGGAGGGTATCGGCATTAACAATCCGCCGACCGGTGCAGGGCATGTCACTAGCTATATCGAATACCGAGCCGCACGGGCTCAGATTATGATGGCTCACATGGCCAGCTTTATTTTCGAGGGGGTGTTCGAGAAGTTTCCCACATTAAAGGTGGTGATGATGGAAGCCGGGATGCTATGGATTGCTCCCTTAATTTGGAGGCTGGATCAGGATTGGAAGGCGCTTCGCCATCAAACCCCTTGGGTAAAGACACCACCTAGTGAATATTATCGCAAGCATTTCCGTGTTACTTCGCAGCCGATCGAGCTACCTGAGAAAATGGAAATGTTCCATCCGTTGATGGAAGCCATTTCGGCGGAGACGAATTTGTTGTTCGCCAGCGACTACCCTCACTGGGATTTCGATTCCCCAATGCATGCGTTTCCAAAACTGCCTGCAAAGATGAGAGAACGTATCTTTTATCAGAATGCGGCTGATCTGTACCATTTACCGCCAAGGGAATCCGATCAAAAGGAGGCTTTGGCATGAGTCGCTATTTAGTTGGTGCGGTGACGGAGATTCCACCAGGATCCAAGAAAATCGTCGAGGCGGGGGGACGCAGCATCGGAGTGTACAATATTAACGGAGCGTTTTATGCAATCCGGAACCTTTGTCCCCATCAAAGTGCAGCGCTTTGCTCAGGGATTACCACTTCATTCATCACGTCGAGTCAGCCTGGGGATTTTTGCTTCGAGCGGGAGGGAGAGATAGTACGTTGTCCTTGGCACTTCTGGGAATTCGATATCAAAACGGGTCAGATGATGGTGGAACCCAAGACGAGGACCAAAGTATATGACGTCACCGTGGAGAAATATAACGTATCCGTCGACGAGGAAAGTATTTTCGTTCATGTGTAATCATAATGAGGCGGTGAGGAACTATTAGACACACACTATCGATGCTAAGAAAGGACAAATTGATTTACTTGATGGCCGTGCCGGGCATTTTATTCTTCATCGTGTTTCATTACGTTCCTTTGTATGGAATCCTGATCGCCTTTAAAAAATACAACCTGTACCAGGGCTTCTCCGGCAGCCCTTGGGTAGGGTTGGATAATTTCACAAAGCTCTTCGCTATGAGCGGGTTTACCCGAGCACTTAAGAATACGATAGTTATCAGCGCCTATCAGCTCATTTTTGCATTTCCGGCACCGATTATTTTAGCCCTTATCCTGAATGAGGTAAAAAACGTATTGTATAAGCGTTTTGTCCAGACTGTTATCTATCTGCCGCATTTTGTTTCTTGGGTTGTCATTGCGGGCATCTTGTATGCCTTTTTTTCACCATCCACAGGAGTGATTCGGGAGATAGCTTCGTTGTTCGGTTATGAAGGCGCTGTCATTAACTTTTTGAGCAGCAAGGAGTATTTCCGGGGATTGCTCGTTGTATCGAATATTTGGAAGGAAGCGGGCTTCGGCACCGTGCTTTACTTGGCGACGATTACGGCAATCGATCCCCAGTTATACGAAGCGGCCAAGGTCGATGGTGCAAGAAAGCTTAGACAAATATGGCATATCACGCTGCCAGGTCTGCGTACTACTATTGTTATCTTGTTAATCCTCCGCGTCGGACAGATCTTAAGCGCTGGACTCGATCAAGTTTATGCGCTTTACAATCCGCAGGTATACGAAGTGGCTGAAATCCTGGATACCTTTGTATATAAGCTGGCCTTCGAGGAAGCCAAGTATGATCTTTCTACGGCTACTGGGGTGTTTAAGTCGATTATCGGGCTGATTCTGGTTCTAGCCACCAACTACATCGCCAAAAAAATCGACCGCGACAGCGGATTGATCTGACAATGAAGGAGGGTACATATGAAAGAAACATTTGGCGAGAGATTCGGGAGCTTCCTTGTTAACGTACTGCTATTACTCATTTCACTCTGTACGCTATACCCGTTCTGGCACGTGCTCATGTATTCGTTGAGCGACCCCAAACTTGCCATGGGCGGAGGGATTTTTATTGTTCCTCGCGGTTTTTCCGGTGCATCCTTTGAGATTTTGTTCGGAAGCAAAGGGATTTTCGTCGCTTATTGGAACTCCATCGTCAGACTGGTGTTAGGTACTCTTATTAATTTGTTATTAACGGCGATGCTGGCCTATCCGTTATCTCTTAAACGCTTTATTGGACGTCATGTCATCACATTGATGATTTTCTTCACAATGTTGTTTAGCGGAGGAATGATTCCTACCTATTTGCTTGTAAAAGAATTGGGCTTGCTCGATTCAATTTGGGCTCTAATAATACCGACTGCAATCAGTGCATGGAACTTGCTCATATTGAAAAACTACTTTCAGAGTATTCCTCCCGAGCTGGAGGAATCGGCAAACATGGACGGGGCTTCGCCTATACGCGTGTTGTTTTCCGTCATCTTGCCAGTATCCATGCCTGTGATCGCGGCAATAGCTCTTTTTTACGGCGTTGTCCATTGGAATTCATATTTTGATGCCATTCTCTATATTAACTCGCAAAAAGAGCAAGTTTTACAGGTGTTTTTGCGAACGATGCTGAACGGGAGCTCTCTGCAGCAGGTGCAGGGCTCGGAGAATTTTGCGACAAATATCGGGATGGTGACAGAGGAGTCGGTGAAGATGGCTACGATTATCTCATCCGTGTTGCCCATGCTGCTTTTGTATCCGTTTCTGCAAAAGTATTACGTAAAGGGTGTTATGATCGGCTCCGTTAAAGGATGAATACGAATGGGGGGAAGGAAATGAAGCGATATTATATACAGGGGTTAAGCTTGGGGCTTGGCGCAGCCGTTTTGTTAAGCGCTTGCAGCGGAAATGGACAGAATCAGACAGCGGGGCAGAAGGAGCCATCAATCATTACGGTACTGATGAGCAAGTCGACTAACTTCCCGGAGGATAATCTGGTCATTCAAGAAATCCGCAAACGGACCGGTGTGAACGTTCAAGTTATTGCGGTGGATTCCCCAGATTACGAAAATAAGCTTAACACTATGATCGCTTCAGGAAGTCCGCCGGATATTTTCCGTAGTGCTTCGAAGGCCAAAATTAAGGAGCTGGTCGATAACAAAGTGATTCTCCCGCTTGACGATCTCCTCGCGAAGAACGGAAAGAATGTCATGGACAATAAAGGGAAGTATCTGAAGGGGGCTGGTTACATCGACGGGAAGACGTATGCTATCCCCAACGCTTATGTACTGGGCAATGGTCTTGCACTCCGGAAGGATTGGCTCGACAAGCTGGGACTCAGGGTGCCGACGACTTTGGATGAGTACGATAATGTGCTTCGGGCGTTTGCCAACAAAGACCCGGACGGGAATGGGAAGAAGGATACGATCCCGCTTGGCTTAATTATCTCGGCCGACCAAACATTCGATCATCTATTCTCCGCATATGGTGTACCCATGAAAACCGGAGTGATGATAAACGGCAAGGTGACGCCTTGGATGCTCGCCCCGGGGTATTTGGATGCCGTCAAGCACATCAATCTGATGTACAACGAGGGCTTGATCGAACCTGATTTCGCAACGGTGCCTAATTTGCAAGAATTCGAAAAGCTCTGGAATGGCAAGATGGGAGCCTTTCAGTTTAATCCTCCCGGAACGACGCAAAACTGGCTGACCCGGTATATAGAGAACCCCAAGCCGACATTTGTATATACAATCGTTAAAGGACCTGCTGGCATAGGGGGCAATACTCGATTTGTACGTGAGGACCGGGGGCCATGGACACACATATCCAGCAAATCCAAGGATCCGGAATCAGCAATGAAAGTACTTGATTTCTTGATAAGTGAAGATGGCGACCGGCTGACGTGGGCGGGTGTCGAAGGGCAGCAATACACTAGGAAGGACGGAAAATTTGAATGGATTAAACCTTTTGATGATGCCGTTCAATTAAGGAACGTTGGGGGATTTGCGTATAACGGGATCAGTCAGCGTTTGGATGGAATGGAAATCCAGCTCATGAACGAGCAGACTCGCAAAGCGATCGAACTATCGGTTAATAGCCCTATTCCGGATGCTTATATTTTCGGAGTGCCGGAGATCGAGAAAGAGAAGAAGAAAGTGCTTGATGATTTGGAAATTGAGTTCAGGACCGCTGCCATAGTTTCAAAAGGCGGTAATCTGGATAAAATGTACGACGATTTCAAGAAAAAGTACTTGGCCGAGGGTGGAGGCCTATGGATTGAGCAGGCGACAGCTATTTACAATAAGGAACAGACTGAGCTTAAAAAGTAAAGCTGTCTTTAAAAAGTTTCTATCGTGCAGCGTGCATTCATTGCATCACAGTTACTGTAAGCCGGCCATCAAATTTAGAGAAACAACAACTGTATGTATGTCGACATTAGCAAACCCCGCTTCACAAATCGTGAAGCGGGGCTTATGTCTACTTGTCTGCATTTAAGACGCCGGGCTTCGTTTTTGCATCTCAACTAACTTTCGCATTCCATCTCTGCAGCGTCTCCTTAATGACTTTGCGGATTTTATCGTTCATATCACATTTAATGTCTGTACTGCCTTTGAAAGTAACGGATAATTTCAAGCTGCTCCGGCCAAGCAAGGTATGAAAGCCTTCCATAATCTCTTGGCGGCAGTCCGGATGGGAGTCACCAATTCTTGCTAATGCCATAATCGAGAAGGAAACATACTGGAAATAAAGCTCATAGCTATCCGCCAGAAACTCTTTATTCTCATCCTCATACGTCCATTGTCCGGGCTCATCCATCAGAATTGAAGTCAAATCCGGCACAATCTCACGATCTGCCAACAAGCCAAGCAGGAAGATCGCCGTATAGCCCCTAACTTGATTGTATTTACGGCTCGTTTTCGGTACAAACGGATCCTTCTCCCGCACAATCTCTCTAAGGACTGGAGAGGCAGCTTCATCCCCAAGCAAGGCCAATGCAAAGGCGGCATGCTTGCGAAGATGCTCATTCTCCATTGAAGTACTCCATTTCGTGAGCTGTGCTCGAATGCTGTCTCTTAACAGGAAGGAGGACCATATCGCAAGACCCGGCTTATTCCCGGCTAAACCACGCTTTATTTGTTCGGGATTCGTCAGCCAATGAACAATAGGATTGGTTTCGTCATGAACGGATAACGTTTCCTTGAATCGAATCTCATCCTTTGCTGACAAGCAGCCGGTTTCGTGTAACGCAGCAGCTAATTCGGAGTAGGGGATGTCCCTCAAAGGAAGCTGCAAACGTATTGATAAATACGCAGCATTGGCAGCGGCTTCTCCACATTTCTGCATATCGCGCTTCATTCGCACGCATGCGGCCATATCATGATCAACGGACAGGCAGCGCCCTGCAACTAGCAGTCCGTCATAGCCTTCAGGAATTAGCGCTCCTAGTGGAATCGGAACGGTAAAATTGTAGCCCCACATGCTGGAGGCAACGGTCCAGCGCTGTTGGAACTCACTTTCGAAAGCAAGGTCTTTACTATGGTTATCCGCATTCGAGTATGCAAAAAACACAGGCTCACTTGAATAACGTTGATTCAGGAAGTTCTCCAGCGTTACGGTTTCTTCTCCATCTATAAATCGGCCTTCTCTGATCCCGAGTAAGGGGGCAATCCGCAGCATCCGGTTGTCTTCCTCATAGATTGGTCTTAAGTGTGTATGCAGGGTAGCCGATGAAACTACAGCCTCTGATATGCTGGCAGCATCTCTCGGATCTACATAACCTGAATCGGTATATCGGAAGTTGACCTTGCCTTGATCCAAATAGACATAAACATTCGAGTAGGGCTGAGCCTGGCTGTCAAAATCACGACCGCCCCGAAGCTCGCAGCCGGCCATTGCGCATACATCTGCATCGCCGGTCGCATCAATGAGAACAGAGCATCCTGCCGTGAACCTGCCTTCCGGAGAGAACCACTCAATGCCCCGCAGCGTCATCCCCTCAAGCAGCACGCCGGTCACTGTACTATCATAGCGAAGAACGGCTCCGGCTTCCAATGCTTCTTGTTCAAGCACATACTTTTTGGCCTCGGCGTTAATGCCTCGGGAGGGTGTATAGATATGCTGCTTTTCCAAAGCTAACGACCTGTCATCTATCGATTCGAACAGTCCGCCCTTATTACCGAAGTAATAGCCCAGAACGGCCCCCGCTGTACCCGTACCGCCCATGCAGGTTAGTTTCTCGATTCCTAGCACCCGCAATCCTTTTTGCGCTGCGGCGATAGCGGCTACAGCACCTGCTGTTCCCAATCCTACTACTATGCAGTCAAATTGGAAGTCGGTCTGTCCGGTAAATGGCTTACGTACAGCCTGTCCGTTATATATTCTTGCGATATCCATCGTTAACGACCTCCTCCGACTGAAGCTGAAGAAACCGGTAGCCTTGGCGGAACGATTGCAATGGGTGAGGGCTGGATTCCGATGGAAGCCATATCCACTGCACTGCAAGCTCTATCGGTCCTTGCGGAACCTGCAGGCCGAATGTACTGGCAACGGCTGCAATCGTCCAAAAGGCAAGACTGGCAGGACGTGCCCGCCAATATTCCTGCAAGCTGTGCCGGGCGGCCGGCCAATCTGCACGGGCATCCACGGCAAGTGCCAGGATGCGTTCTGAAGGAAATCTGCCTGGGAGGATTTGTGCCTGTTCATCTAACGGCTGAACGATTGGTGCGGTTTCGTTACCGGATATCCCGGCTGACAAATGCGCTCTTATGATTTTACGGTTAACCGTCGCATAAGATGGGTCGGGCTGCGAAAATCGGCGGCTGGTCGTATCTAGAATACGGTCCACCCGTATCGTTTGAAAGCCGGAGACGTTGTATAGTGTCACCTCGAAGCCTTCCCCGGTAGCGGTTACTTCAATAATCTCGGTTAAAAAAAGCACCTTCAAGCCGGCGTCTTGAACGCGTTTGCACAGCACGGAATGAACGCCTGGCAAATGGACGGGGCCTCCCTCGGGCTCCATCAAATTCCTTTCAATCAGCTCTGCATGCAGCGATTGTTCCAATGGACTAAACCGAAGATCATCCATAGCTTCGAAGCTGCCTGGATTAAATGTCTCGATAAACTCCTGTCCGACACCTGCCGATCTTTCCACTACAATGACGGGTAGTTTAGCAGCTAATGCTGCGCCTAGTCCGGCAAAGGTTGCTCCGCAAACGAGCAGCTGATAATGGGCTGCTTCAGCTGTCATATCCTATCCCTCTTTTCCTTCATTTTCACAATACCAAATAATGAATGGATAATTAATTAAAAGCATATCCCCATTATATGTTTAGATTTCTTAGAGTAAATGGACGTATTTTTAATATTTATGGATTAATGTTTAAATTTATGGCGTGTGTACAGCTATGACGTTTGCTTATATCTGATTAGAAAAAATCCCAATGCAGGATCAATTAATTCTCCATATTTTTTTGTTTATCGTCTATGTACATGTCACAGCTTTGTGTTTACATTAAAAGTGAAAGGGGTTTCAAATGCGGGACATTCTTCCCGTTTATTCCATGAATAAAGGAGGATTATGGTGTATCCATCAACCAGTGTAGTCAAGAAATCCTTTGTGAAGGTAATGCTTGTTTTTGTAATGCTAAGTGCGGTGTTCGTGCATTATCAAGCTTCGGTTGAAGCGACAGGAGGGACTGAAGAGCTCGTCTATGAAGATAATTTCGATGCTTATGCAAGCAGAAGCGAGATGCCGGCCTCATCAACACAGCCCATATGGTGGCAGTTCAGCGCACCGGCAACGACCACCGTCACGCTTGAACCGCATCCGTCAAACCCGAGTAATAAATATATCCTTATCACCGACTCGGGTACGAGCTCCGCTTATGCCAAAGTCAATTTTCCGAAGCTCAAAGGCGGCTTTGCTTATCTTGAATTCGATATGAAGACGACAGCGGACGCGGATCCGAGCTACAAGCATGACTATTTCGGCGCGACGCTGCTTAGCGACCAGAACGAAAACATTACCCAGGTTCAGAACAGTACGGCCGCTAACGGCTATGTGTACAAAATGCTGCAAAAAAACGAAGCTGGCCAAAACGTCTCCACCAATATGATGCCCGCAAGCTTCTATGTAGATGGGGACTGGTACAAGATTAAGCTGGAGGTTGATTTTGCCCAGAAGAAGGTGAAGGGCTATACCTATGATCAGACGGGCACTATACTCCTCGGAACCGTCGATTACGAAGGGTTTCAAGTCGCAGAAGCAAGCAGTGTCGCATCGCTACGGTTTATTTCCATATCGGCAGGGAGGGGGGCTATCGGCATTGACAACGTGAAAGTGACGGCAATTCCGGACGAGAACAGTTCGGGTCCCCCGTCGAATCAGAACGTTACGGTTAACGTGTATTCCGTACTCAACGATGTAAGCCATTCGCCTATCGGTGTCGTATCCAACCATTTGTTCGACTCCGACTTGTATCATCCGAACCGGCAACAAACACTTTCCCAATCGCTGCAAGCGCTCGGTGCGGGGACGGTTCGATTCGGGGAAGGCGAAGCCAGCGACAGATACCTGTGGACAGGATCACCTTATCCGACAACAGCCAACAGTGTGCTTCAACCGCAGCTATCGTACTATTATTCGACCGAGCGTCCTTTGACTAATGCCGAGAAAGCGCTGATTAATCCGGATGGAACGTACAAAGAGACTCAGGATTTCAATGAGTTCATGGGCGTTGTGAATGAAACCGGCGTACAGCCATTCGTTATTGTCGGTCTTGATGCGATGAAAGCGACGGATGCGGATTGGTTCAAGACGAAGGAGCAGTTAAAGGAGGCTGCAGTGGAATGGGTCCGTTATGCTAATGTCATTAACGGATGGGGTGTTAAATATTGGGAAATCGGAAATGAACCGTTCTATTCGTCACAATCCGGCTACATATGGAGTCCTCAGGAGTACGCCGATGTGTTCAATGAGTTCGCCACGGCAATGAAGGCAGTCGACCCCACAATTCATGTAGGCGTACCTGTCTATGATTCCTTCACATGGAATAGTACGGTGATGCCTGCTGTGTCATCCAAAGCTGATTTCGTTATTGTTCATTTGTATGGGAGCGCCAATGTCAGTCCGCTGAATACGATCGTTAACCATATCAATACGTATTTCAAGCCGGAAGACAGGAGTCAGATTCAGATTTCGATAACGGAGACAAGCACGTATTCTTCGGGTGCCCAAATGCCTAACAATATGAGCCGAGCCGCGTTATTCGCTACGAAGATCGGTAAAATATTGCAGTATGACAAAGTCGATTACGTCCATTTCTGGGTCACTCGCAAAGGACTCAACAACAATCCGCGGGATGAAAGATCAGCTATCGATGAGAATGGCAATCTGCTGCCTATGGGTAAGGCGATTCAAGTGTGGAACAAGTTTCTAAGAGATCAGATGGTATCGGCGACCGGGGCGACGGATATTTCCGCCTTTGCCAGCTATTCGCCGTCAAGCAGGGAGTTATCCGTTTTTTTCATTAACTCGAACGCCGATCCGGTACCGGTCCAACTGAACGTGCAAAACTATACAAATAGCGCCGATATCGAAACATGGGTATTGAAGGGAACGGGCGCAGCCGATACGAATCCTGCTCTGGCTCAAATCGATCCAATCCAGTATGAAGCGGGAGCGGCCAGCTTGTCGCTTGATCCTTATTCCGTCACGGTCATTGCTTTTAAGCCCTTGGTTGAGTAGACCTTAATGGTTCTTCAGTATCGTGGTCCGCTTAAAGCGACTAAGTGAAACGCCCAAAGAGGAGGAAATATCAGTCATGAAACAAACGACGGCACCAACGCTAATTCAACTTGACTATGAGGAATTGGTTCGTATCCGTGATAGGGTGAAAGCAAATGAACCGAGCCTGATGCCAGCTTATTCTGCATTACTCCATGAGGCGGATTCCTACCTTCAAAAAACTCCTGCTTCCGTAGTCAACAAGGGAAATATCCCCCCATCCGGAGATAAACATGATTTTTTCGCTATTGGAAAATACGCTTGGCGCAATCCGGATACGCCTGACGGGATGCCATTCATCCGTCGCGACGGGTATACGAATCCGGCGGCAGCTAGTGACGAGTACGACTTGGGACCTTATTTCAATATGCGCATCAGGGTTAACACTTTGACGCTGGCGTATTTTTATTCGGGCTCAAGTGCCTACGCTGCAAAAGCAGCCGAGCTGCTGCGAGTTTGGTTCCTGAATCCAGAAACCCGAATGAATCCGAATTTCAAGTATGCCGCCTCACTGCCAGGAGTTAATGATGGAATGGCCATCGGCATTATAGAAGGAGTCCAGCTAATCGGACTCCTGGACTCGGTCAAGCTGCTGGCGCAATCGATAAGCTGGTCCGAGGCCGATAATGAGGCGTTACAGCAATGGTTTGCCGCTTATTGCGACTGGTTGTTGGAGAGTCCTGCAGGCAAAGAAGAGTATCGCGCTACCGATAATCATGGGTCCTGGTATACGGCACAAGTGGCGGCTTTTTCCATCTACAGCGGCAACTTGGAAAGAGCGCGGCAAATGATGGAACGTGCCAAGTGGCAAATCGATGTCCAATTCACACCGGATGGAGGACTTCATCGCGAGTTGAAACGAAATCGTGCTCTATTTTACTCATTATATGGATTGAGCGCTTTTGTAAGCCTGGCTAGGTGCGGCGATGTGCTAGGAGTCGATTTATGGCGTTATCGGACTGAGGATGGCAGGGGAATTGAGCTTGGGTTTCAGTTTTTGGCTCCTTACTTGGCTGAGGAAACGCCCTGGGCTTGGCAAAATATTGACAACGAGATCAACGGACTGGCCGTCCAGCTTACCAGAAGAGCGGAAAAGGTATACTCATCTCCGAGGCTGATTGAGGTATCGGAGCATTTGACTGCTTTACGGCCTCCCAAAGACTGGTCGTTCTGGCTGATGACCATCCCAAGTTAAGAACACGGATTGTCTCCATTCATCCAGCATTATCGCCTCCCGGGTCGATAGTGCTGGTTTTTACTTTGCTTTGGAATTCAGCCAATTGGCTGTGCACATGCTATCTTTACAAATAAACTATCATCTACTAATAATCCATATCTGTTAAACCGATATCCATTTACATTCATAAATAGAGATTCTATAATTTAAGTATGAATTAACTAATCGTATATGTTTCAGAAATTTAAAGCAAATCTAAAGCAGCAGGAGAAGACATCGGTGGGTTTTTAAAAACGTTTTTATAGGGGGCTACGATGAATAACAAAATGATCATTGCTTTCTCGGCAGTCGCGTTGATGCTTACGGCGTGTGCAAGTGGGGGAACACAAGCCGATAATAAGCAAGAGGGGACACAGGCAGACTTAGCGCAGATAGTGAATACGCCTGCCGAAATAAGCTTTTACATGTGGTCTATGTCACAGAGCGAATTTGATTATATTGCCCAGCAAGCCAAGAGCAAATTTCCTAATTACACATTGAAAGCGGTTGCAAGCACGGGAACAGGCGGTGTCACCATCGATACGCTAGTTGCTTCTGGAGAGATGCCGGATTTGTTCGTCGGACGCGGGGTAGCTACTCCGGATCTGCAAAGGACCGGCTTGCTTTATGATGTAAGCGGGCTGATAAAGAAATACAATTTCGATACGTCGCGCATCGATCCTATGGCATTTGAAATGATGAAGAATGAGACAGGAGGCATTGTTGCAGGGATACCGCTTAGCGGCACGAGCGGAGGGATGATGCATTACAATAAGGATCTGTTCGATAAGTTCGGCATTCCTTATCCTAAGGACGGAATGACTTGGGATGAGGTTTACGAGCTTGCCAAGCTCATGACCCGAGCCGAAGGAGGCGTTCAATATCGCGGATTTTCCGATCGCTGGATGGAAACCTTTTTCACCCAGAATCCGTTTGGCGAGCCTATTCTCAGTTTGACGGAAGATAAGGCGGCGGTGAATACGGAAGCATGGAAAAAAATCGGCGAGAACTGGAAGCGGTTTTATACTCTCCCTGGTCTGAAATTCGATTCCACAACAATTAGTAAAGATGTGGATTGGAAAGAGTTTATAAATGGTCACTCAGCGATGACGACGTTTGTATCCAGGAATTTTATGGATTGGGACTTCAAGTGGGATATCGTCAGCATGCCTACATACAAGGAGCTGCCGGGAATTGGGCGGTTATCCGATTACCGCAATATCTATGTAACGAGCAGCAGTAAAAATAAGGATGCTGCATTTCAGGTTGCGGCATGGCTTGCTTCAGACGAGATGCAGGCCAAGCTTGCTGCGGATTTGGCAGTATTTCCGGTCCTGAAAAACGATGAAATCAAAAAAATGTTCATGAAAAACGATCCGATGTATAAGGACAAAAATATAAAAGCAGCCTCCTTTAATAAAGTGGGACCGGCAATGCCTGGCCGCAAACCGGGATTAACGAATGTCAAGGCCGAGAACATGTTCATGAAAGAGCTGCAAAAGGCCATCGTGGAAAACAAAGATTTGAATACCGTGCTGCGCAGCGCCGAAGAGGTGATCAACAAGGCGATTGCTTCCGAGAAAGCGAAGTAAGCCGGCACGTAAAGCATCTAACAAGAACAGCATTTCCCTGCTATGTGGGGGGATGCTGTTCTATGTTATGATAGCTGTAATAAACTTGCTTCATCTTGGGAGATGAGAAAGGTGCATGATCAGTATTTTGAGCGATTTTTCCCAAAAATGATTGAGGTGCTTCTTCGGGGGGAGTCATTTTGGAAACAAAGAAAGTACAGGTTTGAGCTTAAACAAACCAGCATTTACAATTTTGTTTGCGTCATTGGAGGGAAGGGCACATTTGAAATGAATGGCACCGAATGGACCTTGAATCCCGGTACGATTCTTCATATGGCTCCTGATGAGCATATCGTGTTGTCTAGCTCGCAGGAAGATCCTTTGACGTATTATAGCGTCCATTTTCTTTATTATCCCATAGAATGGGAAGGGAACCAGGTCAAGCTGGGCCAGTACGGTGCTCCATTGCCATTCGATCGTGTCTTTCCGTTCTATGCGGATCTGCCAGAACTGGAAAGGCGGCTTAAGCAGCTATATGAGCTGTGGAACGATAAGAGCACGAGCACGGAATGGACCGTCAGACTTCACTTCTTGACACTGCTTAAATGGGTGAGCGAAGTGCTGAGCTATAAGCTTCACCATGAAGACGAAACGGCTAGGCTCATAGCTGATTCCATGAAGTACATTCAGGATCATTATCAATCCTCTTTAGAACGCGATAAGCTCGCCAATATGGCGTCACTATCGTCTAGCTACTATTCGATTCTGTTCAAAAAATATTCCGGTTACACGCCGATCGAATTTATTAACAAGGTCAGGCTGGATAAAGCGAAGCAGCTGCTCCGGTCAACCAGTGAGCCCATTTCGAAAATAGCGAGAGATGTGGGCTATCAAGATCCGCTTTATTTCACCAGACTTTTTGCAAGAGAAGTTGGGATGGCTCCACGTATGTACCGTAAATCATGATCGGATAGCCAAAAATTTGATGATAGACAGGAGCTAATTACGATGATAAAAGGTTTTGGAGGAATATTTTGGAGAACTAAGAATCTCGAAGTGATAAAGAAATGGTACAGTGAAGTGTTGAAGATTGAAATAGAAAATTGGAATGGGACTGTGATAAAACCCCAATTAGGAAATGAGACTATCTTTTCTTTCTTTACCGAGAATGACAGTTATTTTCCAACAGAACAACAAGTGATGTTAAATTTCCAAGTACATAATCTAAACGAGACTATTAAGCATCTTGAGCATATTGGTGTACCTCTAGCAAAGAAAAAAGAGAGTAGTGAATTTGGAAAGTTTATTTGGATTGAAGATCCTGATGGTCGACTGATCGAGCTTTGGGAGAAATAACGAGTTGTATTTCATTTGCTATTGAGCTAACGAATACTATAGCTAAAATCAGGACGAAGCTAGATCGTTCGGGGTGAACCGTACCATAAGTAACGGCAAGTTTTTTGATAAAAAAATGAATTGTAATGTAGAAATCGGAACCTTTGAAACGTCATTATAACGAAACCGAATTTCATACGGTTTAAAAAGGGAGGAGTTTCAGTATGAATTACACATTAATGTTTTACGAAAGTCAGGAGGACTTTGCGGCAAGAACGGATCCAGCAAGGCAACAAGAATACTTAGGAGGCTGGACACACTATGTACATGCTCTGCGGGAAGCTGGAATCGTGGTTTTCGGCTCGGGTCTTTATGCGCCGGAAACAGCTGCCACGATGAAGCGCCGCGGCGGAGAGATGGTAGTTCAGGACGGACCGTTTCCGGAGACGAAAGAGCAGCTCGGCGGGATCTTCGTGATTGATGTGCCAGACCTAGACACCGCATTAGAGTGGGCTGCTCGAGGGCCTGTCGATACGGTTGAGGTCAGACCGAACATTCCCCCGTTGAAGTAGTCATTCTATGGAAACTCATCGAGTCATTGAAGAAACGGCACGCGAGGCTTATGGCCGATTGCTCTCCTATCTGGTCGTAAATTGGCGGGATCTGCAGGTTGTTGAGGATGCCATTGGAGACGCTTTTCTTGCCGCGCTAGAGACTTGGCCGAAGGTCGGCGTTCCGGATAAGCCTGAAGCATGGCTTATTACGGCCGCCCGTAGGCGGCTTATCGACCGAGCCCGACGTGTCCGTATTTCCGAAAGTGCGCTGCCGACACTCCTTGCCATGTCCGAGGATACACAGCGTCTCGCTTCTTCAAACGCTGCTTTTCCGGACGAACGACTGAAAATGATGTTTCTTTGTACTCATCCGGCAATTGATCCTGTGATGCGTACGCCACTTATGCTGCAGACGGTGCTTGGAATCGATGCAGCTCGAATCGCGTCTGCATTCATCATCAAGCCCTCCACCATGAGCCAGCGTCTTACTCGGATAAAAGCAAAAATCCGCACCGAACGCCTCACCTTTGAAATGCCTGATGAGGAAGAAATTCCGGATCGTCTCGATTCCGTTTTGGAAGCCATTTATGCTGCCTACGGCAGCGGGTGGGACGAGGCGGCTATCGTCGATTCACCTCGCAAGAAATTGGCGGAGGAGGCCCTCTATTTGGGAAGGCTGCTGCTCCCATTCGCTCCCCGCGAGCCGGAGGTTTACGGTCTGCTGGCGCTCATGCTGCACTGCGAGGCGCGTCGCGAGGCTCGACATGATGCAGGGGGGAACTATGTTCCCCTCTCTGAGCAGGAATGTGCACGATGGAATCAGGCATTGATCATGGAGGCGGAACGTTACCTGCACACCGCCTCACATGCCGGCGGAATCGGTCGCTTTCAACTCATGGCTGCGATTCAATCGGTGCATGCACAGCGTTTATCGACAGGACGTATCGAGTGGGCAGCGATTGTCCAGTTATACGAGGGCCTCATTCGTCTACACCCCACACTGGGCGCATTAATCGGTCGAGCCGCTGCAGTCGCGGAGGCTTATGGACCGGAAAGCGGTGTTACTTTACTGGAAGCTATACCATCTGCAGAAGTGGTTAATTATCAGCCCTATTGGGCGCTAGCTGGCCATTTGTACAAGCGGATGAATCGAGAAGATGATGCCCGTTCTGCTTATAGTCGTGCTGTTGGCCTCAGCACAGATGTTTCTGTTCGACAATTTTTAAGCCGCAAGGCTTCTACGTTATAAGTCAATACATTAGTGTTACGGCGCCGATCAACAGAATTGTATTAGTATAAAATGAAGGAGTAGCGCTGGGTAAATGTTCCAGCATCATAAGAAAGGGCTGTGTCCCAAAGTCATTGAAGTAGATGACCTTGCGGGAACAGCCCTTTTTGAGCAATCTCTCATTTTTGTAAAGCCTTGCTAGCGTTTTTCATATATTCTTGTCCCCAGTCTCTCATCAATAGAATGATGGGAATCAGCGTCTTTCCGAAATCGCTGAGCGAATATTCTACCTTGGGGGGGACCTGAGGATACACCGTGCGGCAAATAACCCCATCCTCCTCCAGCTCGCGCAGCTGAAGCGTCAGCATACGCTGGGTGATGCCCGGACAGATGCGCCTGAATTCGTTAAACCGCTTGGTGCCGTCCATCAAATGATATAAAAGGACACCTTTCCATTTCCCTCCGATAACATCCAGCGTATATTCGACGGGACATCCTTCGTCGTTCCCTTCGTGACATACTCCAAACCCGCCTTTACGGTCTCGCATGCGATCGCCTCTCTCTAAGTATCATTTTTGTAAGTATGCAACATTAATGTGCGTACTTTTAAAAATGGATGTAGTCTCTTAATATTAGGAGTAGAGCAGGGCGCCCGTCAACAAGAATTCATTCAAAAAAAGGAGTGTTATGGATATGACAAATTTTACAGATAAACAACAGGACATTTTATCAGCGTACCGCTTCCGGCACGCGACAAAAGAATTTGACGGCAGTCGGAAGATTACGGATAGCGATTTTGAGTTTATTTTGGAAACCGGCCGCTTGTCACCGAGCTCGTTTGGCTTTGAGCCCTGGAAATTTGTAGTAGTGCAAAATCCCGATCTTCGTGAAAAACTCCGTCAGCACGCTTGGGGAGCAAGAAAACAATTGCCGACCGCGAGTCATTTCGTGCTGATTCTGTCCCGATTGCAGCAGGATATGGCCGCAGAATCCGGTTACATTCAAGGCATCATGAAGAACGTGCAGCAGCTGCCGGATGAAGTTGTGGAAGGAAAAGGTAAAGCTTATGAAAAATTCCTGACTTCCGACTTTGACCTTTGGGGCAATAGCCGGGCGATGTTTGAATGGGCTAGCCGGCAAGCTTATATCGCTTTGGGCAATATGATGACAGCCGCCGCACAAATCGGAATCGATTCCTGCCCGATAGAAGGGTTTGAGAAGGCACCGATCGAGCGCATTCTGACGGAAGAGGGGATCATAGACCCCGAGCATTTCGGAGTTTCCTGCATGGTTGCATTCGGGTACCGCGTGAATGAGCCACGCGGCAAAACAAGGCGTTCTGTGGAGCAAGTAGTCGAATGGATTATCTAAGTCTTTTCTAAATGAAACTCAAAAAGGGTTGATCAGGGGATGTGCCCTGTCGACCCTTTTTAGTCATAGCGTCGGCCTTAGACTGTACATGACGCCGACTTGAAAATAAGGGGCAGATCCTGTGTTACACTTCTTTTTGTAACTCAATGTTCGATAATGAGGTGCACTCACGAAATGCGAAATGTTTACAACCCTGACATTGATTCAAATCAAGTTGTGTAAGTGCGAAATTTAGCGCCTCACCGGTACGCCCAAAAAAATGTTCGGCTCCGATCACGTTATACAATCCTGTTCTCTTCATTACTTCCAAAGGTTGAGATTGAATTCCCGTTATTAGAATGACCCCTCCAAACTTTTCGAAATGCTTTACCAAATGAGCCAGATTGGATTCGCCTGTTGTATCCATAAAAGGCACTTTTCCCATGCGCAGGAGTAACACTTTTGGCCTCAAATGAATCGTATCCATGATGGACTTTTCAAACATGCTCGCCGCGCCAAAGAATAGGGGGCCATCTATGGTATAAATCCCGATTTGCGGGCAATCATGGCCCTCGGTTACCATATGGGCTTTCACTTTTTCATGTTTAGCTGTAGGGTCGGGCAATACCTTGGAAACTAACATGCCGTCGCTCATTCGCTTCACAAACAAAAGAACGGCCAAGATGAGTCCGACTTCAACGGCTGTCGTTAAATTTGTAAAAACCGTTAACAAAAAGGTAATGAGGAGGATAACAGAATCGCTCGTTTTGGATTTTAAGACGTGAGCGAATTCTTTGCGTTCACTCATATTCCAAGCAACAAGCATCAGTATAGGTGCCATACTGGCAAGTGGGATCTCAGACGCATAAGGTGCGAACAAAATGAGCACTAGTAAAACAACAATCCCATGGATGATACCGGACAAAGGTGAAACTGCACCATTTTTGATGTTGGTTGCTGTTCGTGCAATGGCTCCTGTCGCTGGAATCCCCCCAAAGAGAGGGGTAATCATGTTGGCAATACCTTGCCCGACCAGCTCACGATTGCTGTTATGACGGCCGCCTGTCATGCCATCGGCAACAACAGCCGATAACAAGGATTCGATGCCTCCTAGCATGGCAATAATAAAAGCAGGTTGAATTAAAGTCTTAACGCGATCCCAAGTTATCTCAGGAAAATGAAAATAGGGTAGTGTACTTGGAATCGCTCCAAATGACGATCCAATCGTTGCTACATCTCCCTTAAAACATATAGTCGCAACTACAGTAGATAAGACAAGACCTACAATGGAACCTGGAACCCTCGGAAGAAATCTTGGCATATAGAGAATGACGATCAAACAGACAAGCGCTGTGATAACGCTATAAAAATTCGTCGTTGTCAAATGCGTCACAATTTCCTTCATATTTAGAAAAAAGTTCTCGTGTGTTTCGAGACCGCTCAAGCCTAAAAAATTAGAAATTTGTCCGCTGAAGATAATCACTGCAATTCCTGCCGTAAAACCGACGGTTACAGGACGAGGGATAAACTTAATTAATGCGCCTAGCCTAAATACCCCCATCATAACAAGGATAATTCCCGCTAAAAATCCTGCAATCAATAAATTTTCGTATCCATATTGAATAACAATCGCGAAGAGGATCGGAACAAATGCGCCGGTTGGGCCGCCAATTTGAAATCTGGAGCCTCCGAACAAAGAAATACATATACCGGCAACGATGGTAGTATAAATGCCATATTCCGGTTTGACACCGGCAGCAATAGCAAACGCCATCCCTAAAGGAATGGCGATAATGCCAACGATAAGACCTGAAATGAGATCCTTACGGAATGCGTCTGCATGGTATCCTTCAAATCTTCCCGTCCATCTCATCCACAATCGCTTCCATTCTTCATATATTTGAATATTTGAATATATGTAAAATGTTACTCCTGTCAAAGAATATTGTCAATCGTAAAAATCCTGCGGGTCAGCATCTTCTAACTTAATAAATGAAAAACCAAAGGTATCCCTGATGTTACTCAAGAATGCCCTTGGTTTATTTTATTTATGATTCATTTCGAATGACTTCCAGAAGTGAAATGGCATCAACGAGATGATTATCAAAAATCTGCTTTGCGACCGCGAGTAAATCTTTAATCAGCGGGTCACGTAAGGAATATATAACGGAAGTTCCGTCTTTTAAGCTTGTAACCACATTCTTACTGCGCAATACCGACAGCTGCTGCGAAACGGCTGAACCTTCGGAGCCTAAAATACTCTGTATTTCATTTACGTTCTTATCTCCTTCACTCAGAACCTCAAGGATTCGAATTCGCATGGGATGTGCCAGCGCTTTAAAAAAATCAGCCTTAAACTGTTGGATATTTTGATTCATAATTTACGCTCTCCTTAATGACTTACTTTTAAATATATGAATATCATAACACAACAACAAAGAGTTGCATGAATTCATCTCCCAGAACTGGCAGGATACTATTATTGAGATTGTTTTTTAACACTGACATATAGCTGTCAGTTTTCCGCCTGTAAGATGGAACTTGTAGAGCGTTGTAAGTAAAAAATTTATGGGTGAGGGGCCAAATTTCATGATTGCTTTTTTGTGGACATCATTATTGGTTGCATTAATTGCGGGATTAGTCATCTCGATTGGCAAATGGAAGGCTGTCAGATTAGATGCAAAACGTAAAAAATGGTGGGTAATCTTCCATGTTCTCTTTGTGATTATGTATTTTACAGGAGTGTTAGGTAACTTTGTATTAACACTTTTTACACTCAATTTAAAAGATGGTGAATTAATTTATGCAGCTCATTATTTCATCAAATATTTCGACTGGTACTTAATCATTCCAGGGGCTTTAGGAAGTCTGGCAACGGGTCTATGGCTAGCTCTTGGGGCGTGGGGGATCACCACACATTATTGGATTATTGCGAAGTGGGCCGGCAATTTGATGACGATTTTCTTTGGCAGTATTTTTATTGGTACATGGATTGAAAAGGCACTAGATGCGCTTTCTCTTAAAGAGCTTGAACCCATGTACAATCCTGAATACCTACATAGTCAAAAAATGATATTGACCGGAAGCGTAATCGTTTTGGCAATATTAATCTTTTTAACTGGGATCTCATATCTAAAACCATGGGGGAAGAGATTGGTAAGTCATCGACGATAATACTCCTAATAGTGGGGGAGCTTGCTTCATGCAGCTCCTCTATTGTTTTATTGAACTGACGGACGGCATAGGATAATAAGAAGTGCCAATAAACTAAAGAATTATACAACGCATGATGTAATAAAAGTAATATTTGGAGGAATCGGACTTTATGGGGATAGGTCGTGTTCCTGAGCGTATTGTTGTTATTGGGGCAGGGATGGCGGGGGTGGTATGCGCATTGGAGCTTATGAAACAAGGATATAACGTGCGTTTATTAGAGGCAAGTAGTCGGCCGGGTGGTCGCATATACACAATGCGGGATCAATTTGCCGACGGAATGTTTTGTGAAATGGGAGCCGCCTTCATTGGAGCACATCATTTTCTCACATTGAGTTATGCCCAGCAAGTCGGGGTTCAATTAATCAATTTACCAGTCCCTAATAGAAGTTTGTCATATATCAACGGGAGATTAATCATAGATTCTCCAGATGAACCTGCAGTATGGCCTGTTTCACTTACCGCCGAGGAAAGAATTTTAGGATACGCGGGAATGTTGGAAAAGTATCTTAAGCCGGGGCTGAAAGCAGCGGGAAATCCTTTTTTGCCGGGCTGGCCAACAAAACATGCGATACAGCTCGATTCAATGACAATGGAAGAATATCTTAAAGGTCAAGGAGCATCTTCAGGCGCGATTAAGCTGTTTGAAATGGGATATATGCAGATGTTAGGTGATGGTATTCGCAAAGTATCTGCATTACATCGACTGCTTGACTTAACAATGGTCAGTTCCGAAAGAAATACACAGACTATAGTAGGTGGAATGGATCAATTACCGAAAAGGCTTGCCATTACCATTGGCTCTAATATCAGTTATGGATGTACTGTGACACATATTGAGCATAGTAATAAAGAAGTAACTATCCATTTCAATCATTCTGGCGAAGCTTACACTATGTGCTGTGATCGGGTCATTGTGGCCATTCCCTCTACAGTCCTGCGTACAATTCATTTTTCTCCGCCACTTAGCAAAGAAAAAAATGATGTCATTCAAAATCAACTTTCTACATCCGTTACGCGTACCGTCATCCAAAGCAGAACTAGATTCTGGCACAACTTAAGTTCCTTTACTGCAGTAAACACAGATCTGAACATTGGATGGTTGCTTGATGCTACCTTCACTCAAACGACATCAAGGAGGGGGTTAATTTGTTCATACTCCTCCGGTGAATCGGCGCGAGAATTATCTAGAGCCGGTAATTATAATTCAGCTGTATCAGAAATCAAACAGGTGCTTCCTGAATTGTCGTATAACTATGAAGGCGGGACGGTCTTTTCTTGGGATCATAATCCTTACTCCCGAGGTGCGTATGCTTGGTATAAGCCGAAACAGATGATTAGAATGCTCCCAACACTGTCTGCGGCACAAGGTAGAATTTACTTTGCAGGCGATAATACAAGTCTTTTTCCCGGTTGGATTGAAGGTGCGATCTCTTCTGCTTTACGAACAGTAGATCAAATTATTTCCAGTAACACCGTATAGTACGGTGATGTATTAATAACTATGCAATCCATTCGGCATCTTTCACATCTGTTTTCCGTCCGGGAACAGACTTCATGTGTTGGGCATTCACAACAAGAAATTCGATTTCCTCCGCTTCGAGCAAGTTGACAATGGGTTTCCAGAAAACACCACGGGTACGGTTGTGTGATCTGGTTGAATTTCCAAATAGTGTTAGTATGGTAATAATGTATTTTAGAGGGGAACCATTGCAAGATGCGTAATCTACGGCCGAGGAGATCATAATCGTAGTAATTCATTTTCTCATAAAGCGTAACTTTTGGTATACTAGGATCAATCCAACTAGAAATGGGTGTCGAGTAATGAACCACGAAGATATGCTTGCAGTATTGAAGGCTCTGTCTAATGAGACCCGTCTCAACATCCTCTGCTGGCTGCGGGAGCCTGATGCGATGAACGAGAACTTGCCGAACGTTATCAAAGAAGAATTCCCCGGCGGTGTCTGCGTAGGCAGCATTCAGGAAAAATCCGGTCTAACCCAATCGGTTATCTCCTCGTACTTGGCCTCCATGCAGAAAGCCGGACTCCTGGAATCCCGCCGCTATGGCCAATGGACCTATTACAGGCGCAATGAAGAAGCGATTGCCGCTTTTTTGGAAAACTTCGCGGCCGGTCTGCGAGCAAAGAAGCAGTAGCGCCAAAACCTTCTCAGAAAGGATTTGCTTTTTCATCTATTAATCTATATATTTATATTTGTAGATGAATTCAAACCCTTTTTTTTTATACAGGAGGAGAGATTACAATGACCCTATCCACAACCGCAGCAGCTCTGTTCAAGCCTTTTGAAGGTGGTCGACTGAAGCTTGCTAATCGAATAGTCATGGCACCGATGACCCGTTCCTTTTCACCTGCAGGCGTTCCAGGCCCCGACGTGGCCGGATATTACCGCAGAAGAGCGGAGAACGGAGTCGGCCTCATCATAACTGAAGGTACCGTCATTAACCATCCAGCAGCTGCGGCTGACCATGGCATTCCGCATTTTTACGGTGATGAAGCATTGGAAGGATGGGCGAGCGTCGTTCGCGAGGTGCATGAAGCCGGCGGAAAGATTGCTCCGCAGATCTGGCATACGGGCACGGCCAGAGAACGTTCTAAGTTCCCGGATTCGAACGTTGACCCGGTTGGGCCGTCAGGCCTAAGTCTGACCGGTACAGCGGTATCGGAGCCGTTGACGGTCGAGGAAATTCGCGGTCTCGTGCAGGCTTATGCCCAGGCTGCTGCTGACGCGAAACGCATCGGCTTTGATGCCGTGGAAATTCACGGCGCACACGGCTACCTCATCGACCAGTTTTTCTGGGACGTCACCAACAAGCGCACGGATGAGTACGGCGGCGACCTGGTAGGAAGGACACGATTCGCAGTAGAGATAATTGAAGCGGTACGTGCGGCTGTCGGCCCCGACTTCCCGATTATCTTCCGCTTCTCCCAATGGAAGCCGGTTAACTACGGAGCCAAGCTGGCTGTAAATCCGGAAGAACTAGAGCGTTTCCTTGCGCCGCTGTCACTGGCAGGCGTCGATATCTTCCATGCCTCTACACGCCGCTTTTGGGAGCCGGAGTTCGAGGGTTCCGACCTCAACTTAGCTGGCTGGACGCACAAGCTGACCGGCAAGCCAGCTATTACCGTCGGTTCCGTTGGCCTGGATTCCGAATTCACCAGCCTATTCGAGGAAGGCAAGGGCGGCCAACCCGCCGGCATCGACAACTTGATCGAACGACTTGAGCGTGGTGAATTCGATCTCGTCGCCGTCGGACGCGCACTGTTAACCGACCCGGCCTGGGCAGCTAAGATCCGCGATGGCCGCATCGAAGAGCTGCAGCCGTTCACGCGCGAAGCTCTTTCCACGCTGAGCTAATCGTTTCCATGCTGCGACTCCCGCAACAGTCGGCTCAAAATGAAAAAAGCCTTTTTGGACCCTAAAGTGCACCCCTTAGAATAGACATTGGAAAAACCCCTAGGTTAATCCGATGAATTCTAGGGGGTGTATTTTTTATGGTAGTAAGAGGTCAGAAGTTTAAAACGTATTCAGAGGAATTGAAGAAAGAAGCTATTCGCCTTCATATGGAGGAGAAGTGGTCGTATCGGCAGATTACGGAGCATTTAGAGATTCATGACAAAGATCGGGTCAAGAAGTGGATGCGGAGGTATAAGCAATTAGGTGAGTTTGGA
The DNA here is from genome assembly GCF_022354825.1 of Paenibacillus sp. H1-7. GTDB lineage: Bacteria > Bacillota > Bacilli > Paenibacillales > NBRC-103111 > Paenibacillus_S. Next base: position 4,797,104 of record NZ_CP031168.1, on the reverse strand, counting down.
CTCCTGGATCAACGAGGACGTCGTGAGGAGTACTTAGATCAAGATCGGTATGTAGCGAAGCTCAAACGGGAGAATGACGTTCTAAAAAAGTGTTTGCAAATTTGGAAACAGGGGGTGTGAACGGAAAGTATAGAATCATTGAAGCTGCCGCTGGGCATTATCCAGTCGTGGAGCTGTGCAGCATGCTTAATGTCGCTAGGAGCAGCTACTACGCCTACTTGAAACGCAAATACGCAGCTCCTGACGCTGATTTAAAGGAGAAGATTCTTGCTATTTATGATCAACGTAAGAAGACGGTTGGATATCGGCGGATACAGGACGAATTGTACCGACAGTACAGCCTGTGTGTGAACCATAAGAAGGTACTACGGCTTATGCGAGATTTAGAGATTCAGGCAATCATTCGTCGCAAATATGTTCATCGTTCGACGCGTGAAGCAGCTAAATCTGATGGAAGGATCGCGGAGAATCTACTGCAGAGAGATTTTAATGCGACAGAACCGAATCAAAAATGGGTAACGGATGTGACGCAATATCGAGTATTTGATGATCGCATTTACTTATCCGCAATCAAGGACCTTTGGAATGGGGAAATTGTAGCCTACCATATGAGCAACCGTAATGACAATCCTCTTGTATTAGAGACGTTTACGAAGGCATTTGAAACGCATAAAGACGTGACTGGACTGATCGTTCACAGCGATCAGGGAAGCCAGTACACGTCTCATGCATACCACGACATGCTGCCAAAGGTTGGCGCCCAAATCAGCATGTCCAGGCGAGGCAATTGTTATGATAATGCCTCAATGGAGAGCTTCTTTTCACATTTGAAAGTGGAAGCCCTCTATCCTTATGATATCCGAAACATCGAGGAAGCACAAAGGCGAATAGAAGAATTCATTCATTTTTATAACGAAGAAAGAGCGCAAAGAAAGCTAAACAAGCTGACGCCGATAGAGTACCGACGTCAGCATGCAGCCTAGGGCTTTTTTCAATGTCCGCTATTTGGGGTCTTGACCACCCGGTCCAGAAAGGCTTTTTTCTATAGAATAGCAACTCATTGCTCTTGCTGTTTCACATAACTATTATGCAGATCTCTTGGGTGCCTATATCAAAATGGACAGGCCTCAGGAGGACGCAGCCTAAGCGAAAGCGTTGGAGCGTCCTTTTGTTATTACAGACAGGTTGATAAATGGAATGCAATGCGAGAAGAACTTGTGAATAATAAAGTATTGACACACAAAAAGTCGTTGGAAATCATTTGAATCTTTGAGCGGCGACATGAGTCCATAAGCATTCGGCGGACGTTATCCAGATATGGAGTAACGTTCTGCTGACTTAGCCCTACGGATCTAACGGGAACGAGATAGCTGAACGAAAACCAAGGAGCCTTTGCCACGACAGCTGCTCCTTGTTTTTATATAGCGATTGGGTAGAAAAAAAGAAACAGATTGAAACTTTAGAACGTCTAAACATTATAAAAATCAATTCGGAGGTTTATGAATGACAAAAAAATGTTCTTATTATCTCATTTCTCTTTTAATATTCGCATTTGTCCTAACAGGCTGTTCAACTCAGACATTGCCCGAAAATGAAATGAATGAAAAAAATACTTCTCTAACTGTAAATACTCAGTCAAAAGGATGGGAAATAAGTCCAACATTTACTATTCCCGTTACATTTGGTGATAAAACAAAGGGCGAATATATTCTAGTTGGAACAGAAGGAAAGATAGGTTTTCTTACTGGCGGACATCCAATTGTTGCAGGGAACTCTCAGAAATATATGTGGCACTTTTGGGGTAGTACGCTAGAAGAGACGAAACAATTGTTCGGAAAGAAAATGGAAATTAGAGGAGTCAGCAAGCAAACAGGTAAAGAAATAAGTCTTGTTAAGGGTGGAGTTGGAATTCCAAATCCTAATGTCCAACCACCTATCCCGAATAGCGATAACGTTGCTAAAGCGCCAACAATGTTGTCTCTGCCTTCTGCTGGGATTTGGCGATTAGATGCTTACATTGAAGAAAAGCTTTTTGGCAGCGTTGTAGTTCAAGTATCCGAGCAAAAATAGGATTTTACCCTATAGACCTCGAATAGAGGTTCTATTTAACTCATAAAAGGAGTACGATAGCTCAATATTCAGAATCACAAGTGCTATAAATAATCGTTGACTATAATCCCATTATATGTAATTTATAAGTGGTAAGAAAGTCTTTACGGTACCACTTCCTGATCTGAAAATTATAAGCAATTGAATTCGGCGGATGATGCGTGACAGGTCAGTACTAAAACTAAAACTGGGGGAAACTATATGTTTGATTATTTGACGCATTATTATAAAAAAGATTCAGTACCTTTTCAGACCTTATCAGCATTAACAAGATCTGAATCTTTAAAAGTAATGAATGAAATACGCGATGAATCTCCTATATACTCAAGGTTTAATAAACCTAATGAATATATGGATAATAGAAGAAAAGTAGAGGAATGGTTGAAAAAAGTCGATAGAAGAACATTCGATAAATTACACAAGCAAGGACTGTTTTTAACAAGGGATTTTTGGCTGACGTGGAGAGGACAACATTCCCTGGAGGTGCCATTCCTTATATTGAAGCACAAGTATGGAATCATGACTTTTAAAAGATTATTATAACAAATTAAGTACATAAAAAATGACGGGTACTTTCACCGGTAATTAAATGTTACATAATTGAAATCTTATTTTCACGCGGTATTAATCATTCAATACTATAATAAAATCTGACCCCCTTTTAAAATATAACTCAGACCCTCAGCCCATTGCTGTGGGTCTCTTTTTGGAATAAACTTCGTATATTTTATTTGCAAATTTTTATTAGTATGCACTTAGCGTATTGTGTTGCTCTTCCCAAGAAAATCAAAAGTGGGAAAATTACTGCAAACAACACAAGTTTGGGAGCGGTACTTGTGCAACAATACTAAGCTAGTTTCGTCTAATTACACATGGGGATGTCTACCATTCTGATGAGGTGATAAAAGTGTGGAAAAGGACAACTATGCTTTTAATGATTTATTTGTTTATATTCGGTACGTGGCTTGTGGTCGAGCCTTTCACTGTCAATGCATGCTCTTGTGCTGGACCCCCAAGCATTGGAGATCAATTGAATCGAAAAACAGCCATTTTTAAGGGCAAAGTATTGAGTTTGACAAAACCTGTTAATGGGATGATTTGGTCTTCAGCAGATCCTGTAAAGGCTCAATTCGAAGTGAAAACGGTATGGAAGGGAGAATTGAGTTCTCAAACGACTGTTTACACAGCATTGAGTTCGGCAAGCTGTGGATATGAGGGATTCGAAGTAAATGAAGAATATATCGTTTTTGCTTACGGTGAGCCAGATCGACTTGAAACAGGACTTTGTGAAGGAACTAAGACTATTGCTTCCGCACAGGGAGAGCTTAAAGCATTGGGGACAGGATATGAACCCTCTAAGATAACAAACCCTCATGAAGATAACCGATCCGTCATAGTTTTAGTTCTAGCAATTTCTCTAACATTATTCATCTTGCTGGTCATATCATTAAGAAGGCGACAACGATAGGCATTTGTTTTACTTTCGAGCATCTGTCGTGGTTGGCTTTGCGCCGCTGATACCCGCGGAATTCGTAATCGTGCTGATCCAACAGAGGGCCGATTAAAAACTCGTAAAGAGATGCGAACGTCAGTACAGTGGGTTCTTGTCCAATTGTCGGGTGACAAGAGCTAGATCTCATTCCCGAAATTGACAAGAATTTATGATCGCCGTAGGGGTAAAAATGGACCAGAGCGATACATAGCAGTACAAGCTTGGGACGATAAAGCCTTAACAGCATTGCGCTTAAGCGAGTAAGATAGTTAAACGAGAGAAGGGAGCAGATCGCCGCGGCAGCTGCTCCCTTGGGGTAACGGTCAGATTAGCTACTATAAGCTTTATTTTATAACTTGGCATCTGTATTACTGTGGTAAAAATGGGTGCACGGGGGAAACGGTGTTTGGGATTTAGCATTAATTAACCGCGTTGATTCCGCCCTGTGGTTTCCCATTCATGCTACGATCTGCCCGGAGAAGACGTGAAGTCTTTATATAGACCGATCCCAACTCCTGCACAGATCGCAGCCCCATAGGAGGCTTCTTCCGCGTACTTCGGCAGCTCAAGGGGCAGCATAAAAGCTTGTGCCAGCCTGCTGCGCAATGCTTCGTTTTGCCGTACGCCGTTACCGGAACCGACCAAGACTTTGCGGCTTTGTTTCAACGATTCCGGGAGCTTCAAATAATACTCAAACAATTCCGCGGTCATTCCCTCCAAGAAACCGGCTACAAGATGCTGCGGCAAGAAATTATCGGCTGAGATCCGGTTGATCGCTCCACGCTGAGCCGGATCCTCCCTCGTTCCAAAAAATTGTGTATGCACTTGCAGTCCCTCGCCAGGCGGAATCTTTGCCGCTGCCAATGCCAATGCGTTCATTCTTTCGTACAGACTTTCCTCGGAGCCGGCAAATACAGTGCATACCTCCCTAAAAAAACGCTCTAGGAGCGCATAGGACTTCCCGCCACCAAGCGGCGCACCGACGAGAATATACCCGCCTCCCGGGAAAGGACGGGTTTCCAAGCCCTCCAGCTGGAGAAGTTGATTGGAAAATACGGAAATTTGCGAGCCTGTACCTATGTTCACGAGGATGGAATGCTCAATATCCCGAACGGCCCCCAGGAAGCTGGCCTGATTGTCGCCTGCCGCGCAAGCAACAGGCACTCCATGTTCCGTTTGACCGATCACGGTACCCGTCGGCTTTATGAGAGGAAGAATGGAAGGGGCTATTCGAGCAGCTCGCAATGCTGCCTGATCGAACTGCCCAGTCTTCAGATCAAAGCATCCCAAGCTGGCCGCTAGCGTAGGATCGATAATGGGTTCCTTGGCACCGCACAGCTTCATTGCAATAAAGTCAGCTATTGTGCACAGCTTCACGGCCTTCTCCGGTATATTCCCTTGTACCGTATTGTAGTAATGCGTAACCATACCGAACCCGGGGGAAACGGGACAGGTAGTCAGCAGAGATAAATGCTCTGCGTAGGAGGTGCTTCCGTCGAACGGTAGTGATCCTCTCTTGTCCAGCCACGTGTAGAGCGGCGAAATTGGGTTCCCCTGTACGTCAACATACAGAATTCCATGCATCTGCCCTGTAATGCCGATGCCGCAGATCTCCAGATCATCGCTGCTCAATTCGGCAAGCACCTCACGAACCGTATGCCAAATCCAATCGGGATTTTGACAGTGCTCCCATGAATTTGCCGTATTACACTCAGATTGATTATCTTTTATCATCGATTTTGCGATATCGCCGCTGTTTCCATCCACAAGAACACCGCCAATGCTCGTCGTACCGATGTCGAGTCCGATCAAGTACATCCTCATTTTCTCCTTCAGCGTTTCAGATATTAAAGGACATTCAACAATTGCTGACGATCATTGGAGTCTAGAGCCATGTGAATGAGATGGACCACCATCTTTTTCTGTTCCCGGTTCAAGTCGATGAATATCTTTGGTGCCGCTTGATACATCTCGCGGATCACGGATTCGAGCTCTTCTTTTTTGAGCCGATCCTCCGGTATATCCAAAAAGGGAGGAAACGCATCGGCTTCAGCAAAATCCTGAATAACGACATCGGAATATGTCTTCAGATACGGCTTCCTTTTTTGCTTAATCAATGCACTAACCTCATCGATCATGAACAAATACTCTTCACTTCGTTTGTTTGCGCCGAAACCGAATTCCAGCTGTTCGCTGTCCGGCTCGGTATCAAAATCAAAATGGTCAAAAAACGAACTTTGAATATAAACGCTGTGATAAAAGGAGTCACTTTTATTATTAAAGGTTGTTGGCTGCTTATGTTTTTCTGTCAGCGTCGAATCTATGAAATAGATTTTGGAATGCTCGTGATTGATTCGGTCATTCCACTGAATATATTTCAGATGAAATACCGTTTGGGTCGGTTTATGCACGATTTCGCGCCATTCCTTTTCTCTAATAAGGCTGGAATAGTCCAGCGGGCTTCCGTCCACTTTTAAATCGAAGCCCTTGTCCGAATTCAACTCAAGGAACCACCCGAACTCTCTGCACAAATAAGCTATCAGCTCTTCGTAAACGAATTCTTTTATGATGTTGTGGAAGGTTACGGTTGTCCCTGTGCCTTGAACATCATTCGCCGGAACTGCCCCAGTAGCCTCATAAGAATCCATACGGTCCGAACGAACATGAATCGTGTACGTCTTGTAGGAAGCCCCGTCCTCATACGTAGTGCTCCACAAAGCATCGGAAGCGAAACGATGAAACGTTAAACGGCCGATGCCGTTTTTTCCATGCATGGCTGAGGTTACGCGAAGACGTTTGCCGGGATCGAACTGCTTCTCCGATTCGTAAAAAGGAGTAAACTTGCGCTCCAGCGCATCACGATCTATACCATATCCGTTATCCGCAATAGTGATTTGGTCGATACCGCCCATTAGGTTCTTTTGAAGCTGAACATCTACAGACGTCGCGCGTGCATCAAATCCGTTCCATATGTATTCGGAAATCGCTCGAAGATAATTAAACTTGCGAAGCGTTTTCTCAATTCCTTTTGAGGTGATCCTAATTCGGTTCAAAAAAATCCCTCCTTTTAAGTGTTGAGCACAGCGAACAGCAAGCTGAACATAAACCTCAAACCGCTGCTTGACAAGTCCGCTTGTCACATCGCCTTGATGGATGCATCTCGTCCCCGAAATGAACATCAACGTTCCACGGCATGCAGCTCAGTGCAAATATCGACAACTCTTGCTTCTTGGGCCAAATTGTGAATAAACTAATGGACACCTTTTTTTCACTTATTTACTAGTTTAATGTATTTACTTGTAATTTGTAAGCGGTTAAAATTGTCGAATGCTGTATAGGCAACCGCAAGCTGAAGGGCGGACATATATAAGTGTTAAAAGAAAATAAACCATTAGACTGAGATTTAAAGGGTACAAGTCCTCCATAATGTAACTAAACACAAAGTACAGTTTGACCAAGTATATGAAGAAGAAACCACTCCTGACAATGAAGTGGTTTCTTTGGTTTAAACGATCCAATTTGAACTTAAGCTGTAGCTAATTCCTTTTCGAAAACATTACAGGTACACTTTCTTTCAAGATTACAAACTCCTGCATTATAAAGAGTTGAATCAATGTAATGGAACCCTGAATTAAAAATTAGGATTTGTTCTGATTCAGAACGCAAGTGGAGTTCTTTACACTGGATGCAATAGTACATTGGATCACCTCGTAATATACGCTTCAAAGATGTATATCATACTTCGACAATTTGATTGTCTAACAATAATTTAGGGGCGATGGGACGTTCTCCAATACGTCGAGTCCAATATTTCGGGCGACTTCTATCAGGTCCGTTTCAAGGGAAACTTCAAGCTGTTCTGGAGTGAATTATACACTTAGCTCTACAGTAGTTTTTGTAACATCTTTTATTGGATTATTTAGCTTCTTTCCGCAACAACTCGAACATGCACCTACATGATAAACATAACCTGAAATGCGCTTGTAATCTGTTTTAAAAAAGTACATCACATTGTCTTCAGGTACAATTCTGCAACATTCACAACAGTAAATACGAGATTGTACAATGGACACAGCATCCCCACCTTCAAAATTTGTGCCCGATGCGAGAAATCTCAACAGTCTTTGTGCTCCTGCTGCTGCGATAATCCGTTTGCGTCAGGTCATACTTTTTGCGAAATAATTTGCGAATTATGACGTACTTTCTGATAGCCTTCCCGTCTGGCGACGTCGGCCACCTTATTACATGGATCGCGCAGCATTTCCTTGGTTCGACGAGTCCTATTATGCAGCTCTCAGCAAAAATTTACAATGTAGGAACTTAAGGATTCTGGTTTGCTTTTTCTTGGAATAGAATTGCTTATCTCAACGAACCTTCAGGTTTGGGATTGGACAGATGACGCGAAAACCGATCCAAAGGTTGCCAACATAGGTCTTCCTCGGTCCATCTGGATGCGGGACATTACTTCCATAAATTCCTGAATAAAAAGTCAATATAAAACGAATAATTGCCTAGTAATGAAATCAACCTTAAGGAGGCTTGAAATGACTGAAAACAACCAGTTTGATGAAGTCGAAGACTTCGCGAGCTTTGAAGCTACGTCGGATATGACTGCGGCTGAGATGCCAGTTGAAAGCGAAAACCCTGATGATCATGATCCGATAAAAGAGAATCAATTCTTATATCCGCCGATTCATGCGCATCCCCGAAATGACTTAGAATAGTGTCATCTGTCAATGTACCCCGACAAATAAGTATCCGATGAAGTTTAGTTCTAGTCAAAAAGATACGATAGCTCGATTGAGGCTGCAGACACAGATGCAGCCATTTTTTTGAAACCTCTTGAATATTGTCAATATCTTCTTCATTCATCGGATAATTAATATCCCCGCCAGCCTCTAGGGTCAGCGGGGATTTGTCTCTTCCAAAATGCCAACTAAACCTCTGACACTTATGCTTAATAAACAGAACTCATCGGGGCGTTATCGTCAATCTGTCACCTCAAAAACCATGTCCGAAAATGGCCAGACCTTTTCGTACAACATGATATAATAAAACCAGGTCAGGAAAGGAGGGACCAGGTGACAGATAACAAAGATGCTCTGTATGCAGCGTTCAAGGCAAAAGACGCACGGTTCGACGGACGCTTTTTTGTAGGCGTATCGTCTACGGGAATTTATTGCCGTCCTGTGTGCCGGGCTAAGCAACCAAAGCCGGAAAACTGCACTTTTTATGCCACCGCAGCGGCAGCGGAGCAAGCGGGATACCGCCCATGCCTTATATGCAGGCCGGAGCTTGCTCCTGGCACTTCAATCACCGACGCTACCGCTAATTTAGTTTATCGAGCAGCAAGAATGTTAGAAGAATGCAGCGGAAGCGGGCAAAGTTTAGAAGAAATAGCCGGGCGACTTGGTTGTACGGACCGACATTTGCGGCGCGTTTTTACAGCAGAGTACCATGTGTCGCCGGTTCAGTATTTGCAAACATGCAGATTGCTCCTTGCCAAAAACCTGCTAACAGACACAGATTTGCCGGTACTGGAAGTTGCGATGGCGGCGGGCTTTGGCAGCTTGCGTCGTTTCAACGGCCTTTTTAAGAAACAGTACAAGCTTTCGCCCACGGCCTTACGAAAACGGACTGCTGAAGAAAAAAAGCATAAAGACAACATTACTTTATCATTGAGCTACCGTCCGCCTTATTCTTGGGACGAAATGCTGCATTTTCTGGCCGGACGCACAATAGCAGGAATTGAAGTTGTAAAAAACGGTGAATACATGCGTACCGTGCATGTGGTAAACGCAGATGGAAAGCCTGTGTATGGTTGGGTGCGGGTGGGGCATGATCCTAAAAAGTATGCATTAAGCGTTACCGTGAGTGAAACATTACTGCCGGTACTGCCGCAAGTATTAGCACGGATACGACATCTGTTTGACTTATATTGCGACCCGGGTGCGGTGTATGAAACACTTCGGGTAATGAACGATATTCGACCCGGTCTTTGTGTTTTGGGAGCCCGTCTGCCGGGGTGCTTCAATGCGTTCGAAATGGCAGTACGGGCGGTGCTGGGACAGCAAATTACAGTGAAATCGGCAAGCACATTGGCGTCAAGGATTGTCCAAACTTACGGCGCGCCTATACAAACCGCGATTGAGGGCTTGACCCATATCTTTCCTTTACCCGAAGATCTATTGTCTTTAGGCGGAGCGATTGAAGATTGCTTCGGAGTGTTAGGTGTTACCGCTGTACGGTCAAATACGATTTATGAACTGGCACGAGCATTCGTGCAGGGGGAAATTGATTTTGACCTCCCGGCCCAGCCGGAGGAAGAGATGAAAAAGCTGATGGCGATTCGCGGCATCGGAAGCTGGACAGCGCAGTACATTGCTATGCGGGCTATGGAATGGCCGGACGCTTTCCTTGAAACCGATGCGGGCGTCAAAAAAGCATTACAGCCCTACACATCAAAGGAATTACTGAAAATGGCGGAAGCATGGCGGCCGTGGCGCAGTTATGCCACCATCAACCTTTGGAACACGCTTTAAGGAGGCAGGAACATGTATTATCAGACAACCTATCCGTCACCCGTAGGAATCATTACACTTGCAGCTGATGGAAGTGTTCTTGTTGGCGCATGGATTGAGGGGCAAAAGTATCACGGGGCTACTATACCTGAAGATATGATAGAGCGTGGCGACATGCCGTTATTCGATACCGTAAAAAAATGGCTCGACAAATACTTTGCGGGCGAGAAGCCCGACATTTCAGAATTGCCGCTCTGTCCCATTGGCAGCGGGTTCCGTCAAGAGGTATGGAGCATTCTATGTGAAATACCTTACGGCGAGGTGATTACCTATGGCGACATTGCAAAAAAAATGGCGGCAAAGTTGAACAAGGAAAGCATGTCAAGCCAAGCAGTAGGTGGAGCAGTGGGGCATAATCCGATTTCAATCATCATTCCCTGCCATCGAGTTGTAGGTTCAAACGGCAGCTTGACGGGATACGCCGGGGGTGTTCATAAAAAGGTGAAATTGCTTGAATTGGAGGGTGCCGATATGTCGGGGCTGTTTGTGCCTACAAGAGGCACAGCTCTTTGATAGTGAAAAGAAGGTTCAACACGCTGAATGAGGCGTGTTTTTTTTTTGCTAGAGCAATGGTCCGTCATTTCGCCGCGCCTTTCGGGGTTTTTTCAATTTGCGGGATACCCGGACCTGGAGACTACACTTCCTATCTATCATTAGACGTTGAAATCAGCCGCGGTTAAGGCAGCACGCTCCTTTAGCACCATTTTTTCGCGTAATCCCTACTAAATGCCTATTTTTTACAAAAAACTATCATTTCTCGAAAGATGAAAATGATATGATGAAATAGTTATGCGATTGTATATTACATGCACAGGAGGTATTTTGTGGGAAATTTAAAGATATTTAAATCTGTCGTGTTGAAATCGGCGCTTGTATTGTCATTGGTGCTCCCCGTGCAAGCTGGATGGTTCGGAAACGGACCTGTTGCGTTAGCCGAGGGACCGTCGGATCCGGCCCCTTTCATCGATGCGAAGGTCGTAAACGAGAATGCCGGCAAAAAAGTGCTTTTCGACAACACTCATGCTCAGACAGCGGGTGCGGCAGACTGGGTCATTGACGGAGGATTTTCCGATTTCGGCAATGCTCTGGCCAACAACGGCTATTATGTGAAGGAGCTGCGCAAAGCGGCGCCGTTCACCTACGATGATTTGAAGCCCTATGATGTTTTTGTCATTGCGGAACCGAATATTCCTTTCAAGCAAACCGAGCAAGCGGCTATGGAGCAATACGTGAAGGACGGGGGAAGCTTATTTTTCATTGGCGACCACTACAATGCGGACCGTAATAAGAACCGCTGGGACGGCAGCGAAGCGATAAACGGCTATCGGCGCGGAGCTTGGGAAGATCCGGCCAAAAGCATGAGCACTGAGGAAAAAAGCTCCGCGGCAATGCAAGGCATTGTCAGCTCCGACTGGCTAGGCGAGAAGTTCGGCATTCGCTTCCGCTACAATGCGCTGGGCGATATTACGGCCAACCAAATCGTAGCTCCTGACCAGGCATTCGGCATTACGACCGGCGTTTCGAACGTAGCCATGCATGCGGGCTCGACGCTGGCCATTATCGATCCTGCCAAAGCCAAAGGGATCGTATATTTGCCGACTACTCAGGAAGCGTGGCCTAACGCTGTGGATCAGGGCGTATATAACGGCGGAGGCGTTGCCGAAGGACCTTATGCCGCCGTATCCAAGCTGGGTCTGGGCAAAGCTGCGTTTATCGGCGATTCCTCGCCGGTTGAGGACGCCACGCCTAAATATTTGCGCGAGGAAAACGGCGCGAAGAAAACGACCTACGACGGGTTTAAAGAGCAGGACGATGCGATACTGCTAGTGAATATCGTGAACTGGCTATCCAAAAAGGAAAGCTACACAAGCCTGGATCAGGTGAGCGGGCTGCACCTTGACCAGCCTACGGCGCTGCTTCCATTCGAAAAGCCGGAGTTGTCGACGGAACCTCAGCCGGAGCCGTGGGCGGCGCCTGCAGCCGGCTACAAATGGTGGGACAGCTCGACTTTCAAGCCAGGCTCGTACGGAGGTCCGACAACGAGCGCTAACGCGATTTACAGCTTCGTACATCAAGCGCAGCTTCCGAATGTACAGGAGTTCCAGATCCGCGCCGTTGCGGATAATCTCCCGGCCAATGCGACGGTAACCGGCTTTAGCGCAGGCATTTACCTGACGGGCGGCACTCAGGTGGCCATGGTACAAAACGCCGACGGCACATGGCCTACCGCATACGGCTACAGTCAAACGTTCAGTTTGACTGCGAACAGCAAAGGCCATGCTTACAAAGATTTGACAGTTCGAATCAAGCCGGGAACAAGCGGTTCGGCTAACCTCAGATTGAGACAAAACGGCAACAATCTTATCACCAAAACCGTATCGCTCGCGAATGTTCCGGCAGAGCCGCTGCCGAGCGAAGAAGATCCGATCCCTGCGAGAATTTCGATCGCGGAAGCACGCGGCAAAGCGGCAGGCACCGTAGTCACAATTGAGGGCGTCGTGACGACGGAGCCGGGTGCTTTCGGCGGCCAGGCGTTTTATTTGCAGGATCAAACCGGCGGCATCTATGTGTTCCAGAGCCTGAGCGGCTTCCATCAAGGCGATACGATTAAAATAACTGCGCCCTTGGCCTTGTATAACTCCGAGCTGGAGCTGACTGATCCTGTGGCGATCGAGAAGAGGGGAACGGCGCCGCTTCCCGCTCCTGTACAGACATCCGCGGTGAACGATGCGAATCAAGGGCAATTGATCGAGCTGCGAGATGTCACGATTCGCAATATTGTGAGCGCGGCACCCGCAGGCTCTTTCGAATTTGATGCGGTGAAGGATGGGGTAAGCAACCATGTGCGGGTTGACGTTCGCACTGGCATCAAGCTGGAAGACTTTCCTTATCAAGACGGCCAGACCGTTCATATTAAAGGCGTTGCAGCTATTTTCAAAGGCGTCTACCAACTGAAGCCGAGAGGACTAAGCGACTTTTCGCAGCTTGCCGACACTACGCCGCCCATAACGACGGCTTCGCTGTCCGCCGCTCCGAACGCAACCGGCTGGCATAATCAGGATGTAACGGTAACGCTGACGGCATTGGATGATCGTCCGGGCACGATTGTGACGCAATATTCCACGAACAGCGGGGCTGCAACCGTTTATACGGAGCCTGTTGCCGTCCAGACGGAAGGACTCAATACAATCTCCTATTTTTCCACCGATGCTGCGGGCAATGCGGAGGCCAGCAAGTCGATCCAAGTGAAATTGGATAAAACGGCACCTTCCGTCGTACTGACGCAATCCGGCCAACCGGTTAAAGATGTGATAGAAACCGATACCCTTCTTTTTGCCTTGACCAGTACGGATGCTCTGTCCGGAGTTGCGGTTCAGAAGCTGCTGTTGGATGGAAAGGAAATTGCTATTGGTCAGCCTGTGAAAGCGGCGGACCTTGGCGTAGGCGTTCATACGGTTCAGTATAGCGTCACGGATGCCGCCGGTAACAGCGCGGAGAACAGCGATACGTTCAAAGTCAACGCCAGCGCGTCACTAAGCCAGGTCACGCTTGCCGTATACAAAACGACGCTGAATCCTGCCGAAACAACAACTTCCCAAATCAGCGGCCTTATGAGCAGCGGCGCGCCAGCCGATTTGACCAAAGCGATTGTCGTCTATTCGAGCGATAACGCATCTGTTTCCGTAGATGAGCAAGGCAGTATCAGGGCTGTGCAAGAAGGACGGGCGCAAGTGAAAGCGAGCGTGACGCTTGACGGGAAGACGGTCGGCTCCAATTCAGTGACGATCACGGTAACCAAGCCGCTTTCGAACGGAGCTCCAGGGGCGCCGGTATTGTCCGACAACAACGGGCAGGACAACGGATTGAAGGACGGCAGTTATTCCGTCACAATGAACATGTGGTGGGGAAATAACGGCACCGAGTTCAAGCTGTATGAGAACGGCGTTATAATTAACAGCACAACTTTAACCGATGCTTCCCCAGGCGCACAAACGGTCAGGACGGATATTTCCGGAAAATCGAACGGCACTTATACGTATACGTGCGAGCTGATAAACTCTTTTGGCAAAACGTCCTGCCAACCGCTAGTAGTCAAAGTGACCGACGCTATGCCGGGCAAGCCGGTATTGTCCCATGACAACTGGGATAACGACGGGAACTACAAGATTACGATGAATATGTGGTGGGGAACGAACGGCTCCGAGTACCGCCTCTATGAGAACGGAAACCTGATCGACACGAAAAAGCTGAAAGAAGCGACGCCGAATGCACAGAGTGCCGTGACAGAATTGTCAGGCCGTACGCCAGGCGAATATGTGTATTACGTTGAGCTTCTAAATGCCTCAGGCGTTACAACCAGTGCCAAGCTGACTGTTAAGGTGAGCAAATAACTTGAGAACAAGAATAACCCGGTCTGCTCATCAGGCCGGGTTTTTTATGAGCATAAGCTGCAGAGAAGTTTTCTTAAATGTTATATCTGATGTCGGACGTATAAACATTGTCCCTGGCGAATTCACATCTGTCGGTTGTGGCTGTGAGAAATCGGCTTGATTCTTGGACCTATGTACAAAAACAGCCAAACACCTCGCTTCAAGGTTTGGCTGTTTCGGTTCATTTATCATTGTTTCAGAATTGCTCCACTACATCTTTACTCATAGCATTCTGCTTTTTATTCGAACTTCGTTTAACTAAAAGGAAGTAGGACAGCATCGCTGCTGCACTTGTTGTCAAAATAATGACACCGAGCGGAACAGCCGTGTTTTCCCCGGCAATGCCGACTAGCGGAGAAACGACCGCACCAAGCAAAAAGGGGATAACGCCCATCAGTGCAGCCGCACTACCAGCCATATGGCCCTGGCTCTCATCGCAAGTGGAAAAGCTGCCGTGGATGTAATCCCGATGGCCGCTACGAAGAAAACGAGCGGAATTACGAGTGCGTACAGCGGCCCGTGGAACATCGCAACCAATAAGACAGCGATGCTGGCAGCGCCGGCAAGCCATAGACCGAACAGCAGGAAGGTCTGTTCTGACACGCGGGAAGCCATTCGACCGACCAACTGCGAGCCGATAATCAGGGAGATGCCATTTGATCCGAACAACAGAGCAAATACCGTAGGGGAAACTCCGTAAATATTTTGATAAATAAAAGGAGTTCCGGAAACGTACGCGAATACCCCCGCGATCATGATCCCCTGCGCGAGCATATAGCCCGTAAATGAGCGATCACGCAAAAGCGATCCATAGTTTCGCAGTTGCTGAGTAAAATCGCTGGGACTGCGGCGCTCGATAGGCAGCGTCTCTTGGAGACTCCATTTGGTCATGGCAAGGAGGTAAGTTCCCAGCAGCGCCAAAGCGATAAATACACCGACCCAGCTTGTGAGCGCTAGAACACCGCTTCCCGTTACCGGTGCCACAAGCGGGCCCAAATTCCCGACAAGCAAGAGAAGCGAGAAAAATTTGGTGAGCTCGTGACCACTAAACAAATCGCGAGCAATTGCACGGGAGATGACGATACCCGCCGACGCAACAAACCCCTGCACGAGTCGAGACAGGATCAGCAGCCAAATATTCGGTGAGATCGCACAAGCTAAAGCTGCCACAACATAGATTACCATGGAAATGAGCAGCGGCTTGCGCCTTCCATAGACGTCGCTAAGCGAACCCATGACCAGTTGGCCGATGCCTAGTCCCAATAAACAGGCTGTTAAGCTGAGCTGGACGAGGGAAGCTGTCGTACCGAAACGCTCAACAATTTGAGGAAAAGCGGGCAAATACATGTCGATGGTAAAAGGCCCGAGTGTTGAAAATAAACCAAGCAGCAGAGCTAATCTAACGGTAGTCTGGCTATTCTTGCTAGTCATCGTATCAGTTTCTCCTATTCTTCATTCCATATCCGGAACTCTTCTCTCTATTTTGTATCAACATATCATAACTGTATTCGTTTTGACAACAGTTTTAATCGGACGTTGCCGTGGATGATTTGGAAGGATAATAAAGACCAGGCAGGTTAATTTCTTGACTTATTCAATAGGATGTAGTTATGATAAACGAAGTTGAATTATATTAACCTAGGAGAAAAGGCATATGATGGACCTTGGAAGTAAAATTAAAAAGCTTCGTATTGAACAAAATAGAAGTCTATTAGATATTGCTAATGCCTGCGGATTTTCAAAAAGCTTGTTGTCTAAAATCGAAAATGGCAAAACGATTCCCCCCATCTCCACGTTAGTGAAAATAGCTGAAGCACTTGGAACGAGAGTATCCATATTACTGGATGATCAGGAGCGGACGGGCACTATATACACCCCCAAGGAAATGAGCCATTCCAAGCTTGTCAAAACCGATAAGGGCTACTCCTTTTTTACATTTGCCGTTGAACGCAGCGAAAAGCTGATGCAGCCGTTTTTATTCGTTTCCCGAAAGTCGGAGCAAGACAATAAAAACGTTTATAGTCACAACGGTGAAGAGTTTATTTTTATCTTAGAAGGTGAGATGAAGTATAAGGTAGGCAATGTAGAATATAGCTTGAAGCCGGGAGACAGCCTCTATTTTGATTCCATTGAGAAGCACGCATTGTTTCCTATGACAGAAGAGGTCAAATACATTGCTGTATTTACTCAATCTAGATCTAATAACGGCTAGGGATTAAATTATTAATGAGTAGAACATTTACATTGAGGTGGAGCAGGTGATACTGTTCCGCTTTTTTTGTTGTTCTTTTCAAAAAAAATGAATTGCAAAATAGGTTAAGCTGATGTAAACTTTTATTCAACAACGTTGAATAATAATCACCTAGTTTAAGTTAAAGAAATATTGTTGAACAGGATTCTGTGTGTAAGGAAGGGATGATGCTTTTGAGATTTCTAGGATAAATATGACAGCGGTTACAACCACGTTATTTGTTTTTTTAGTTGTGAACATAATCCAAGAAACTAAAGGAGCGAAATGTGAAGATGAAAAAGTACAAAGTGGGAATTATCGGAGCGGGCGGCGTCACTGAACTTCATTTCGTAGGGTATAAGGAACATCCTGAGCGCATTGAAATTACAGCGCTTTGCGATCCAAACGAAGAAGCGCTTCACGCCAAAGCGGATAAATACGGAGTGCCGCAGCGATTTACAGAGGTACAGGACTTTATCGAGAACAGCGGGATTGACGTAGCCGTGGTGTGCACGCCGACATCGATCCGCAAACAAATTCTATTTCCTCTGATTGAGGCTGGCTTACCGGTATTTGTAGAAAAACCGTTCTCCGATACGCTTGAGGAAGCAAAGGAAATTACAGAGAAGGCGGAGAAGCATGGCGTGCCCATTTCCGTCAACCAAAACTTCAGACGTCACTTTCCGTTTGAGCTGCTTCAAGGAAAGATTGCGGATGGACTTATCGGTAATGTGACATCGCTCTTGTTTACGAACCTATTCTTCAGACAGGATGCAGGCTGGCGCCTGGATTGTGAACGACATGCCATGTCGGTTATGGGGATCCATTGGTTTGATGGCTTCCGGAAAATTTTGGGCAGTGATGCCTTATCGGTCGTGTGCCAGAACCGTTCCTCTTCAGCCGTTCAATGCAAGGGGGAGACGGATGCGACGGTTCAAGTCGTATATGAGAATGGTGCGGTGGCGACCTATGTTCAGAGCTTTTCTTCAGCCTTCAATCGAGGCGAGCTGATCGTCATCGGTGAAACCGGAACGATTGTCGCCGGACATACTTCCGCGAGTTTATACCGCAAGGGGGAGAAGACACCTGAAGTGACATGGGAAAATCATGTATCTCGCGAGGTGGCGACCTATGAGGGGCTGAACCAATTACTTGTGTCCATCGAGACCGGCACGGAAGCACCGAACAGCTCGAGAGACAACCTGAAGACGATTACCGTTCTCGATGCCGCTTACGTATCAGCTAATGAACAGCGGATTGTCTACCTGAATCAGAAGCAAAGCGTTCAAGTATGACGCTATCAAGCATGATCTAAATAAGTAAAGTGGAAGGTAGTGCATATGGATACACACTCACAATCTACTGCTTTGCAATCATCTATCAATGTTGATCAGAAAAGAAAACCGCGGACGATTTTATCGGATATCAAGCGCGATAAGTACTTGTATTTGCTGGTGCTTCCCGGAATTATCTTTTTCCTGATTTTTAAGTATTTACCCATGTGGGGGATTGTTATCGCCTTCCAGGAATATTCTCCCTACGCGGGGATATGGAAAAGCGAATGGGTCGGGCTTGAGCATTTCGTTCGTTTTTTCTCCAATCCGGACTTTATTATCTTATTTCGCAATACGATGGTCATCAGCTTATTGAACCTTGTCTTCTTCTTTCCGTTACCGATCATCTTGTCTTTAATGCTTAACGAAGTGAGTAATCGGGTGTTTAAAGGGGTTATTCAATCCATCGTATATCTGCCGCACTTTTTGTCGTGGGTTATTATTGTGGGGATTTCGTTTCTGCTGCTGTCGCAGACTTCCGGGGTCGTCAATATGATTTTCAACTGGATGGGCTTTCCCAAATACGACTTTCTCACCAATACCGATACGTTCTGGGGTGTGCTGGTCGCTCAAAATATTTGGAAAGAAACCGGCTGGGGTACGATCATCATTTTAGCGGCAATCACTGCTGTGGATCCACAGCTGTACGAAGCAGCCAAGATAGATGGGGCAAACCGGTGGCTGCAGGTTTGGCATGTCACCTTACCGGGAATCCGGAGTGTCATCCTGGTTCTGCTGATCTTAAGACTGGGTCATATTATGGATGTAGGCTTCGAGCAGGTGTTTCTGATGAATAACGGGGCGGTATCCCAGTATGCGGATGTATTCGAAACTTATGTGTACCGGAATGGGATCCAGAGCGGCCAGTTTAGCTATAGTACCGCAGTCGGCTTATTCAAATCCGTAGTTGGACTGGTGTTGGTCATTTTGGCGAATCGATTGGCTAAACGTATGGGCGAGGAAGGTGTCTACTAATGAAGCTAAGCTTGGGGGATCGGATCTTTAACGGCTTGAATACCGCTGTGCTCCTTATCATAGGCTTACTCACGATCTTTCCTCTCTATTATGTGTTTATCGTTTCGTTCACGGATCCAATAGAATATATGCAGAAAAGCGGGTTTGTGCTGTTTCCGGAAAGCTGGTCGCTCGCAGCCTACAAGTATTTATTGGATACCGATATGTTCAAAAACGCCACACTGGTCAACTTATTCCTGGCTTCTGTCGGAACCGGGCTTAGCTTGATCTTTACTTCCGCCATGGCTTTCGGCATGTCCCGCAAACGGCTGCGGGGCAGAAAACTCATGATGCTGATGATCTTATTGACCATTCTGTTCAATCCGGGCATTATTCCCAATTACTTAATTGTCCGTGATCTGGGTATGATCAACAGCGTGTGGTCGCTGATTATTCCAGTGCTGGTCAGCGGGTGGAATGTGATATTAATGAAAAGCTTTTTTGATAGCATTCCCGCCGAGCTGGAGGATGCGGCGATGATTGACGGCTGCAACGATCTAAGCACCTTTTTCCGTATCGTGCTCCCGCTGTCAGCGCCGGCCTTGGCGGCTTTCGGCTTGTTTTATGCCGTCGGCTATTGGAATACGTTTTTCAACGCCATCTTGTTTATTAATGATTACACCAAGGCACCTCTTCAAGTGGTTTTGAGGATGATGATCGTCGATTCCGAAACATCCACAGGCGGGGCGGCTGCAGCTGAAATGGTGTCGGAGAATCAGCTTCCCAAGCAAACCATTAAAATGGCTGCCGTTGTCATCGCGACGCTCCCCATTCTGGCAGTATATCCGTTTTTACAAAAGCATTTCGCTAAAGGCGTTATGCTTGGCTCGGTCAAAGGCTGACCGCGGTTATTATTAACTAGGGGGTCATGAAATGAACACAGGGTCAAAGAAGCATGGACTCATTGCCACGCTGTCTGTAATGACTTTGCTTGCAACGGCATGCTCGGATGGAGGTACAGGAAGTGAGCCTCGGCCGGGTGACGGTAAGACGGAAGCGCCGATGGAGCTGAACATTTTCAGTAACTTTTCGATCGCTCAGCCGCCGTCGCCGGAGAACCCCGTCACGAAGGAATTTGAGAAACGAACCAATACGAAGCTGAACATCACTTGGGTATCGGATACGGTGTTTGATGATAAGCTTAATGTCCTATTGGCTTCAGGCGATCTCCCGGATATGATCCGTTTACCAAGTATCAATCAAGCCCAATTTCAGACGATGGTGAAGCAAGGGGCATTCTGGGATCTGACCCCTTATTTGAAAGACTATAAGAACCTTATGGATTCACCAAAAAGCATGTGGGATAACCAAAAAATCGGCGGCAAGAACTATGTAGTGCCCATTGTGCGTCCCTTGGAGGGAGGTACCACATTTTTCATCCGTAAAGACTGGGTGGAGAAGCTGGGATTGAAAATGCCAACCACGCTTGACGAGTTATATCAGGTAATGAAGGTGTTCAAAGAGAAGGAGCCGGACGGGAAGAAGGATACGTTCGGTTATACGATGAGGACTCACGACCAGATCGAGTTCATTTATACAGGCTCCAGCAGCAAGTGGAAGGAGAAGGACGGCGGGCTTATCGATATTACCTTTACACCTGAGATGAGAGAATCGATACTATTCCGGAAAAAGCTGTTCGACGAAAAGCTGATACCGCCCGATTTTTCAGTCATGAAAAACGAACAGTGGGTTGATCTGGCAACATCCGGCCGAGTTGGCGTAACGACGGAAACGATCGAAGCCATGTGGCGCTGGACCTATGATCAATGGAAGCGGGATCCGAAGGTGAACTGGGAGCCGATTGTTTCCTTGGAAGCGGGAGCAGGACCCTTCCAGCAGCAGAACAGCGGATTTATCGGAGTCTTCGCCATACCGAAGAAGGTTCCCGAGGCTAAGATGCGCAAGCTTCTGTCCTTGCTTGATTATGGTGCCTCCGCGGAAGGCAGCACTTTATCCCAATATGGCATCGAAGGCGTCCACTATAAGAATGAAGACGGCTTCTTCGTGACTAATGAGCAAGCGGTCAAAGATAACCTGGGAACAGGATCGTTCGGTAAGCTGTTTATGAAGCACGACCCATACATGTATGCGTATGCGCCCGGGATGCCTAAAGAAATTTTCGAGAAAAACAAGAAAATTATCGATGCCAAATCCAAAATCAGCGTACCTATTCGCGATATCGGTCTTGTGTCGGAAACAAATAACAAGCTGGGCGCCGACTATAACAAAAAAATTGCCGATTTAAAAATTCAGGTAATTATGGGTAAGGCGGGTATCGATGCTTGGGATAAGTTCGTCGCGGATTTGAAGCAGGATCCTAACTACCAGAAAATTATCCAAGAGATGAACGCCGCATACAAAGAGCGTTTAGCAGCTAAGTAAACATAAAAAAAGGAGAATGAGTGAATGGCAACCATATCCGATTTAAGAAAGCAGCAAGCGGAACGATTACTGAATGAAAGCTGGGGCAAGATTCAATGGCTGTGCGGCCAGGAAATAGATCCTGCCAGCGAAATGACCTTTGGCATGGTGTACATTAATGCCGGTCAATCCAACCCGAGGCACGTGCATCCGAATTGTGAGGAAATCATCTTTGTCCTCTCCGGTGAATGCGACCACACTTTAGGGGATGAGACTTACCATTTGGAGCCGGGCATGATGCTGCGGATCCCCCGCAATGTACCTCACAATGCGACGACCACCAGCTGGGAGCCATGCCGAATGATTATTACTTACTCCGCTCCTGACCGTCAAACCATCGGAGAATAAGGAAGATTGTCACCCGAGGAAGTTCAACGCTTTCTCGGGTTCATTTCAGAAAGGGAGGAAAACCATGGCAATCAAATTAGCGTTTTCAAGACCTACAGCCTCCATCGAGGAACAGACACTGCTGATTCGGAACTATGGCGCAGCAGGCTATGATGGACTTCAGCTAAAGGGTGGACAGTATGCGGCGTATTTGGAGCAGCCGGAGGTATTTAAGGAAATGTGGGGAAATCCGTCTGGACTCGGCTCTGCACTCATAACCGGCGGACGTCTGGATGCGTCCGGAATTGACCAGCTTCGCAGCATTTTCCGATTTGCCTCCAAGATCGGTACGGAGCGGATTGTTTACTGCCATGGGCTCTCCAGAGCAGCCGTTACAGCGGATGATATCCGGAGGTATGCCGATATTTTGTCTGAGCTCGGATTGGAATCACAGCAGCAGTATGGAGTGAAGCTGTCGCTTCATCACCACTATGATAACCCGGTCATGCACCGGGAAGATTTGGATGTCTTTTTTGAGCAAGCACGCGATCAATCGGTAGGGCTGACCGTGGATACGGCCCATCTGGTGAAGTCCGGCATTCATGATGTGGCGGAGGTGATCCGCAGCTTCGGGCACATCATCGATAACTTTCATTTAAAGGATTTTGAGCAAGGGGAATGGCGTGTATTAGGTCAAGGCGCTATAGATTTCTCGCCGATCTTCGAAGCAATAAATAATATTGGTTATAACGGTTGGATCTCTGCAGATGAGGAAAGCGGCGGAGAAGTGATGGAAGGGATGCAGGCATGCTGCGCCTTTATCAGGAATGGCTTGCGGCAAGCGGTAAGCTGACCGAGCGCTTGACCTCGCAATAACAGAGCCATAAGGAGCTGAGGATATGAGGAAAAAAGCGATTCTGATCGGAGCCCTGGATACGAAGGGACAGGAGTACCTTTTTGTCAAAACGACGTTGGAAGCTTGTGGTGTAGCAACCTATGTGGTGGACACCGGGATTCTTGGCGAACCATTGTTGTTCCAGCCGGATGTAACGGCCAACGAAGTAGCTAGAGCAGGCGGAGCCTCGATTGAGGAGCTTCGCCGTCTGAATGACCGGGGGACGGCAGTTGCAGTGATGACGCGCGGAGCCGCCGAAGTCGTTACCGCTCTAGAGGCTCAGGGGCTTGTAGGCGGCATCTTCGGAATGGGCGGGACAGCAGGTACGACGGTTGCGGCTTCGGCGATGCAGGCGCTGCCTATCGGTGTACCCAAACTGCTGGTTTCGACGGTCGCTTCTGGGAATACAAGACCCTACGTAGGCGTGAAGGATATTATGATGATGTATTCTGTAATCGATATTGCCGGTATGAATCGATTGTCTCGCCGTATCTTGAGCAATGCGGCTTATGCGCTGGCCGGAATGATTCAGCAGCAGGAGTCGGAACAGGAGCTGGCGGAAAGCGAGAATAAGACAACCATTGGAATCACGATGTTCGGTGTAACGACGCCTTGTGCAACCCGCGTCAGGGAGAAGCTGGAGGCGAATGGCTTTGATCTGCTTGTTTTCCATGCCACGGGAACCGGGGGTCAAGCCATGGAGGAACTGGTCAAGGCCGGCTATATTCAAGGAGTCGCAGATATCACGACTACCGAGCTGGCCGACGAACTGGTCGGAGGTATCTTTACAGCAGGACCGAATCGGTTAGAAGCGTCTGGTGCTGCAGGAATACCACAGGTAGTATCTGTGGGTGCTCTTGATATGGTTAATTTTGGTCCTCCGGAGACGGTACCGGATCGGTTCAAGGACCGGTTATTTTATCAGCATAATCCTACGACGACTTTGATGAGAACTACGGTTTCGGAGAACTCGGAGCTGGGGCGTATTCTTGCAACCAAGCTGAATGCAGGCAGTGCGCCTACAGTCGTTGTTTTTCCAAAGGCAGGCGTTTCATTATTGGATATGGACTCCAAGCCTTTTGAGGGAAAGGAACAACGCCAAGCCTTATATGATGGCATTAAACAAAATTTACGAAGCGACATCCTGCTGATAGAACTGGAGCACGATATCAACCATCCGGCTGTAGCCGATATCATAGCGGACCAGCTGCTGCAATTGATGCAGCAGCCTGTTAAAGGATCTTGAGCAAATAATTAATTAGGATCAGAAGGGGATTAGACGATGGCCATTGCAAGACAGGACATATTGAAGCGACTGCGTTCCCAAGTGGAGCAAGGGCGATTTATTGTAGGTGCCGGTGCAGGAACCGGTTTATCGGCAAAGTGCGCCGAGGCCGGCGGAGTCGATTTAATTATTATTTATAACTCGGGAAGGTACCGAATGGCAGGCAGAGGCTCTCTGGCCGGTCTGCTGCCATACGGGGATGCCAATCAAATCGTGGTTGATATGGGGGCCGAGGTGCTGCCGATCGTGCGTGATACTCCGGTGCTGGCCGGTGTATGCGGAACAGATCCATTCAGAATCATGGATGTGTATTTAATGCAATTGAAGGCTATGGGCTTCTCCGGGGTCCAAAACTTTCCAACTGTCGGATTGATGGATGGTGTCTTCCGTCAAAATCTCGAGGAAACCGGCATGGGCTATGACCTCGAGGTCGAAATGATACGAAAAGCGCATGAGCTGGATCTGCTGACAACTCCTTATGTCTTTAATGAAGAGGAGGCCATCAAGATGGCCGAAGCCGGGGCGGACGTCCTCGTGGCGCACGTCGGCCTGACAACGAAAGGAAGCATCGGAGCTGCTACTGCACTTACGCTGGATGAATCCGTCGACCTCGTACAGCGAATTCATGATGCGGGGAAATCGGTAAAGCCGGATATCTTGGTGATCTGTCACGGCGGGCCGATTTCCGAGCCGGAGGATGCCGGGTATGTGCTTAAGCGGACCCGCGGTGTGTCCGGTTTCTTCGGCGCTTCCAGCATCGAGCGGCTGCCTACCGAAATTGCCATTACGGAGCAGGTGCGCAAGTTCAAAAGCTTGTAAGTCACAGGTGCCGTTGCGTCTGCAGACAGGGTGACGGGAAGGGCGGGGAGCAGGAGTGCTTGCGCTAAATGGCGGAATGATTGCGCTGTTGATCACGGTCGGTATCTGCGCAGGATTCGCGAAAACCGGAGTGTCCACAATGAACATCTTGAACGTGATGCTTATGAGCCAGGTGCTACCGGCCAAGGATGCCGTCGGTTTATTGCTGCCGATCTTGATACTGGCGGATATCATAGCAGTTACCTATTATCGCAGGGACGTCAAGTGGAGGCTGATGCTCTCGCTGGCGCCTTGGGTGCTGGTAGGGCTTGGAGCAGGGTATGTGGTCTTATTGTTTACGACGGACCGTCATCTTCAGGTACTGCTTGGCACTATCATTGGTGCTCTTATTCTACTGCAGCTGTTTAGAGACAAGTGGGGCTTCAGGTGGGAAGAAAGTCTGCCCCGATCGGTGTGGTTTACTGCCCTGATGGGTGCGGTTGCCGGCTTTGCTACCATGATCGGTAACGTCTCAGGGGTTGTGATGGCGATATATCTCATGGTCAAGAAATTGTCGAAGCAGGAGATTGTCGGGACAGGGGCTTGGTTTTTTCTAGCTGTCAATCTAATTAAAACTCCATTTTATATTCAGCTAGGCATGATCACTTGGAGCTCCGCCTCTGTCGCTGTATGGGTCATTCCGGCAATCGCGGCCGGGGCATACCTAGGGATTAAACTCGTACCGCTCATCCCTCAGAAGTGGTTTCAAATGATCATCCTGCTGCTGGGGGCGGTCGGCGCTTTTCGCCTGATAGTAGGCTAAAAGGATTGGATGTTACAACCAAGCACCAAAGAGAGAGTGTCGACTGACAAGAACAATATCTCATTAATTGCCGCGTAAATCGCGGCTTTTGTGTTTTATGGGAACAAGTTCTTATCAAAATGCAATGACAAGAACTTGATCCCATTCCGATGGGCATGCCCCATCATGTGAGGATGCCACAGATATTGCACGGCGAAAAGAGCGATATCCGCGAATCATCATTCCCACCCCGATCTGTAACCATTTCTCAGCATTATTAGGCATCAGCGGAAAAGAGATAAATTTCTCTATAACTCGCTTATCAGAAAACTCAGCAAATTCAGGTAATTATTACACAAGATTGCATAATTTTTTTCTCCTTCTTTAACATACAATGGAAAAACGAACTATCCCTATCCAGTAATGAAAACCCTTTCATTCGTTTATTTTTAAGGAGGTCATAGGTTATGAAGAGATACACACTTCCCTTGCTGGGCGCGATGGCGCTGACTGTCATCTTGTCCGCTTGCAGTAACGGTACCGGTACAAATGCTGGTGAACGCGAACCAAAGCAAGATACCCCCAAGGCGGATAGCAGCAACGACAAGGCAGAACTGGTCATTTACGGAGCCGCCGGGAATACCGAAGAGGAGTTTAACAACCGATGGGGCGACTACATCAGGAAGAAATTCCCCAATTACCAAATTCAATATATTATGAATCAAAAGGGAAGTTCTCTTCCCGAGCTGATCACGGCAGGCCAGCCGATTGATATCATTTTCGATTCAATTGGCGGAGCGCCCGGCAACCTTGTTCAAAATAATTTCCATTACGACATTTCCGAGCTCGTCAAAAAGCATAATGTCGATTTGAACCGTTTCGAGCCAACTTTTATCGATGCGGCCAAGCAGTTGGGCGGTCTGTACGGTCTTCCGGTCAACGGCGGGGGACTGGTCCTTTATTATAATAAGGATATATTCGATAAGTTCGGCGTTCCCTACCCGAAGGACGGGATGACGTGGGATCAACTGCTGTCTCTCTCCAAGCAAGTGACCAAGAACGATAACGGCAAGCAGTATGCCGGCTTCGCGGCCACCGTAACACACTCGATGCGGATGAACTCTCTATCGTTAAATATCATTGACAAGAAGACGGAGCAAGCAGCCATCGATAACTCGATATGGAAGCCTTACATACAAACAATCATTATCGATCCTATCGTGCAAGACCCTTCCTATAAAGAATTTGTAGCGCAGAAGAAAGGAATGCTGTCTACAAACGATTTTGCCAAGGAGCAGAATCTGGCAATGTATGTCATGAACTTCGGACTGCAGTATGCGGTGAAGGAATTCGAGACATTGAACTGGGATATGGCCGCTCTGCCCACCTTCAGCGACAAGCCCGGAATAGGCTCGCAGCCTTACCCGAACTATTTCTTTATCACCTCCTCCAGCAAGAATAAGGACGCCGCTATGGAAGTGCTGAAATATGTAACATCGGATGAGCATGCCGTCATCGAGTCGAAGAAGGGCAATATTCCGGTGCTGAAAAGTGAAGAGGTCAAGAAAGTGTTCGGACAGGAGTCGGCTTTCAAAAATAAAAATATGAAGAATGCCGTATATCATAACCAATTCGCCGTTCCGCATGAGAAGTCGTTATACGACGACCGGGTCATCAATGCGCTTAACGGCGAGGTGATTAGAGTTATTTTTGGAGAGATCGATCTGAATACGGCATTCCGCACGGCACAAGAGAAGGGCAATAAAGCTATCGAAGAAGCGAAGCTGAAAAAATAAAGAGCAAGCAAAATGTCCCCTCGACCATCCAAGGCATCGAGGGGACCATTTATGTCCGGTGCTTGATCCGGTATTCTCGCG
This sequence comes from Paenibacillus sp. H1-7, assembly GCF_022354825.1. Lineage (GTDB taxonomy): Bacteria > Bacillota > Bacilli > Paenibacillales > NBRC-103111 > Paenibacillus_S. The sequence continues at coordinate 4,769,509 of NZ_CP031168.1, read as the reverse complement.
GGGTCATCAGCAAGTGCTGCTTGAACAGGTGATTGAAGTGGCTTACGTCGCGGATGCCTACGCTTTCGGCGATCTCGATGATTTTCTCTTCGGTCTCGCGGAGCGGTTTCAGCGAGGCACGAATCCGCACTTCGTTGCGGTACTCGGTGAATGTTTTGCCGACCATCTGCTTGAATTTGCTTGTGAAAGTCGTCTGGCTCATACCGCACATCCGGCATACCTGCTCCAGCTGGATCGGCTGGGCATAGTGCAGCTCCAGAAATTCACACAGCTGGCGGATCGCTTTGGATTCATTGTTATGGAACACCGGCTTGACGACTCTCTGGTCGTAGCAGCGGCTGAGGTATATGAGCAAGTCAATCAGCTGCGCTTTGATGGAGATCCGGTAGCCGAGCGCTTTCTCGTCGTATTCTTTGAAGATCCGGTCTATGCGCTGCTTCATTTCATGCCCTTCCAGAAGCGAGAGCTTCAAGTGGGAATCGAAATCGAGGTTTTCCCGGAGAAACGGCTCGACATAAAAGAAATCGAGGAAGGGAGTGACCGCTGACAGCGCTTCCAGCTCCGACGTCAGGAAGGACGGCATAAACATGATATTGTACACCTTCAGCGGGACATTGCCGATGACTCGATAGTCGTGCTCAACTCCGGGAGCAATGACGAACGTATCGCCCTTGGAGAGGGGATAGGAATTCCCTTTGTACAGGTGCTCTCCATGCCCCTCGGCTACATACACGAGCTCTATAAAATCATGATAGTGAGGCTGTAAAGCCCTCGTCGGCATGGTCAGGAACGGCAGAATCGCGAATGGAAATTCCTCGCATTCCAAAAACTGCTCTTTTGAATATAAAAACATTTCGGGCAACCCCCTTCATACAGCATCCAACTTTATTGTAGATGGAGCGGCAGATCGGCGTCAATTTCCCTCTAACTTTAGAAAAATAGCCCAAGAATTTGTTTCGCGAATCGGCTAAGATGAAGTCAGGAATAATCGGCAAGCTCCTGGGAGAGGGATGATGGAATTGGAATTGGAAAAGCATTGGGTTGCCCATTGGATAATGGACCAGCGGTTTCAAGAGCTAAGTCCGCTTAACGTGTATCACAAGGAAAACGTTGACAATCCAGGATATGTTCATCTGGCGGAGCTGCAGAATGTACATATGCTGGTTAGAAAAACCCTCGAGCTGGATGAATGCGCCGGGGAATGCTATATCGATCTGACAGCCGACGATTATTACAAATTGTATGTCAACGGGCACTTTGTAGGCCAAGGACCTGCCCAAGGAAACTATTATCACTATTTCTACAATCGCTTTGATATCGCACCTTATCTTCAGCAAGGGGAGAATGTCATTGCGGTTCATGTATATTATCACGGACTGATTAGTCGCTCCTACAACAGCGGAGACTACCGGCAGGGACTTATTGCGGAGGTCCGCGTCGATGGGGAGCTTGCAGTGCAGACGGACGCCTCTTGGCGATACCGGCTGGCGGAGGAATATGGCCCGACAAGTGTGATCGGGTACAATACGCAATTTCTTGAAAATATAGACAGCCGCCTTCAGGCGAAGGGCTGGCGCGAGCGCGGCTTCGACGATTCCGCGTGGTTAGGCGTCAGCGTTCGTGAAGACGATGACCATAGGCTCGTCCTGCAGCCAACGCCAGTATTAAGCGTATACAAGAAAGCGCCGGTGATGATTCAGCCTGTCGAAGGCGGAGTGCTGCTTGATTTCGGCACCGAAATTACCGGTCAGTTTACGATGAGAGCACAGGGAAGTGCTGGCCAGACAGTAGAAATACGCTGCGGCGAGGAGCTGACCGATTCGAGAGTGCGCTACAAGATGAGGTGCAACTGCACTTATAACGAGACCTGGACGTTATCGGGAGAAGTAGATGAGCTGGAGCAGTACGATTACAAAGCGTTTCGTTACGTCGAAGTGCTGGCGGAGCCGAGTGTGGCAACACTACCGGACTCTATGGCCGCTGTCGTTCGCCATTACCCGCTGGATGAAGAGGCATGCAGGTTCGAATCGTCCGATCCGCTGCTCAATTCAATCTGGGCGATATGCAAGAACGGGGTAAAATACGGCACTCAGGAAAATTACGTGGATTGCCCTTCCAGGGAAAAAGGCCAGTATTTGGGTGACAACACGATCATCACCCATGCACATGCCTATTTATCCGGAGACTTGGCCATGTTCCGCAAGGCGATTCAGGACTTTGCGATTTTGTCCGCGGCCGTCTGTCCGGGATTCATGGCGGTAGCTCCGGGGCACCTGATGCAAGAGATAGCAGACTTCTCTCTACAATGGCCCATGCAGCTGCTTCAATATTACAAGCAAAGCGGAGACAGGCCGTTTTTGCAGGCAATGTATCCTGCAGCCGAACGATTGATGCTGCATTTTGCACAATATCAAAGAGAGGACGGTCTGCTCGATTCGGTCAACGACAAATGGAACCTCGTGGACTGGCCGGAGAACCTGCGGGACGGGTATGATTTTCCCCTCAAAAAGGGCAGCATAGTTGGCTGCCATAATGTCATCAACGCCTACTATTACGGCGCGATGCAGGCTATGAAGGACATCCGGGAGGCGCTGCAGCTGCCCGCTGAGGACGATTCGGCATCATTTCGCGAGGCGTTCCTGCGCGTATTCCATGATCCGGAGAAGAGGCTGTTCGTCGACGCAGAAGGATCCGCACACACCTCGCTGCATGCGAATGTACTGCCGCTGCTGTTCGGTCTCGCGCCGGAGCAGTCGAAGGAGCAGATCGTGCGGCTCATTGCCGAGAAGCGGTTAAGCTGCGGCGTCTATATGGCTTACTTCGTTCTGGAAGCCTTGGCAGCCGCCGGCGCTTATGAGCTGTTGTATGAGCTGATCGTCTCCGAGGATCTGCATTCGTGGGGCAATATGGTCAAAGAGGGCGCTACAACCTGCTTTGAAGCCTGGTCGAAGGAGCTGAAGTGGAACACAAGCTTATGCCATCCGTGGGCAAGCGCACCGATTCCTCTGTTGATCGAGGAAATCATCGGTCTGAAGCCGGCCGAGCCGGGCTGGACGAAGATTAGCTTTACTCCGCATTTGCCCGGCTCCCTAACGCAAATCAAACTCAGCTTTAGAATTCCTGCAGGAGAAATCCACTTTGAGTATGACAATGAAAATATTCATCTAGTCGTTCCAGACGGGGTGACCGTAGTCTAAGGACAATGGCAAGTCGGCAGTATCGCCAAAGCTAATAAGCTGGAGGGGGATCGGACGATGGAGTATCTTGGACGCAATCGCAATAATGATACATCAGCGATCCGCTTGGTAGTATCGCCAAGCGCCAGAGCCAAGACGATGTTCTATTATATGCATGAAATCGGAAGCTTTCACCAAAGACCCGATCCCTCGCTTAACCAATGCCCTATACCTTCATTTATGATTCTATACACCTACTCGGGTCATGGTGCGGTGACTTACCGTGGGATCGAATACACGCTTCTGCCGGGGCACGTATTGTTCATTGACTGCACGAGCACACTCTTCAGCTTCTCGAACCGGTACGAGCAGTGGCATGCGATCTGGTTCCGCTTTAACGGCTGCTCCAGCTCAAGCTACTTCGATCACATCACGAAAGGCGAGGGACCGGTGCATCGCATTGAGAACCGTTCTCCGATACCGCTTATTATGGAACAGCTGCTGGAGCAGCAAAGGCAAGAAGACAGCAGGACAGAGGCGGTCAGCTCTCACCTGATTACACATATATTGACGGAGCTCCTGCTCCTAAGCGGTGAGCTGGAAGAAGCCACAGCCCCCGGGATGATGCCTATGTATATCCGTCGTGCGGTTGATTATATCGACACCCATTATACAGAGGGGATTACGCTCGCCCAATTGTCCAAACTTTTCGCTGTCAGCAAATATCACCTCGCTCATGAATTCAAGAAATACACCGGGTTTGCGCCTAACAAGTATGTCATTCATGTACGGATCAGAGAAACAAAGCGAATGCTGAAGGACTCGGATCTGTCCATTACGGAGATATCTGAACGGGCTGGCATTGAAAGCGTCACGCATTTCATAAGTCAGTTCAAACGTGAGGTGGGGTGGACGCCGCTTGCCTATCGCAAGAAATACCGTCAATCATCTCCGCCATTACCTTGAATGAATGGGGCCAACTTCCCGTGTGAAGAATCTGATTAATTTAACTGGCTTTTACGATATTGAATGGGAGTAAAGCCTGTTATCTTTTTAAAAATCCTACAAAAGTAAGGGAAATTAGGTATTCCAACCAAAGAACCGATCTGTTCTATAGATTTTGATTCTGTTTTTAACAACCAGCAAGCTTGTCTTATTCTTCGAGCGATCACATATTCGGTGATGCTTCCCCCTGTTTCGGCCCGAAATAACCGAGAGACATGATTCTTGGAAAGATGGAGTTCCTTTGCTAATTCAATCAAGTCAAAAGGTTCCGAATAATGCTCTTCCACCCAATTCATTATTTTTTCAGCATGGCTATCCGGACGTGCGACTCCTCCAAATCCCCCAATATGTAGTGAGATTAGATAGTCTAGAATGTTGAGAATCAACATGGACGCAGTCTCGTGGTCTTCATCCTTTTCGTTCCACCCCGAAACCAATTCATTAAATCGTTCAAGAACGCCTAACATATAAGTCGAGTCGCGCTCATCACGGAACACCTGATTGGACATTTGCTCCTTCCATACCTGCTCAAAAAAACGAGAAAGCACAGAAAAGTTTTTGAGATGAGGTGCAACGATAGAGGGCTCAAAGGTTAAAACCGTTCGTACATATGGATTTTGAGGATTGGCATCAAATTGAATACGGTGAAGCTGGAAGGGTTGTAAAATCACTACGCATCCAGCCTCTAATTTATAAATCTTGCGGTTGAGGGTCAGGGTTCCTTTTCCTTGATGGACAAATAAGACCTCAATCCCTTTATGATAATGGTAAGTAATAGGGGGACACTCTGAGGACACCGCCCTATATTTAAGTCGTATCCCCCGGTTATTTAGAACATGAAATACTTGTGCACGTTCATCCATTTGATTTGTGTGTTTCAATGACGATCACCATCCAGCCATCTATTCTAAATTATCATTTGAGTGATATTTTGTGACTGAAGAATATAACTTTTTTGACCAAAAAATAAGCTATGATAATAATGTCGATACCCTCTAATTATACGATGTAGTAATTATTGGTGACAATGTTGCTTGCAAAGAATAAGGATCACATACCTTTGGAGGTGGGCATAGAATGACTTTCGTTTTAGCGACTCTAAAAGAGGACGAATACACCGAGTTATTGGATGGAATCAAAGATATTCTGAAAGAATGCTATCAGATAACAGAAGACGAGGCGATGGTAGTTATTCATGAAGGTAATGAAAAAGCGCAAGAATTGTTAATTGATTATTTGCCCTATATAGACTCCATCCATGAAATTATTAGCGGAATTAGGGACACCCTGGACAATCATATGAATCTAGTGTTTCAGGAAGAGGAAATACCAAATAAAATGATTTATGAAGCAGCTGCGTGGTACGCGTTTGAATATGTAAGATGCTACTATAAAAGCACGGTAAATTTCGTGTAATGGCATTACCGACTAAATCAGGGGAAGGCGAAAAATCCGATGGCCGGAAAATCAACGTACGTGTACATGTCCGTGTATTATTCGCTGGTATTTATGGCGCTAGGCGCCTTCAGTAACTATATTCCGATCTATTACAACGACATCCGGCTCGACCATTTCCAGATTGGTCTGCTCTCGACCGCAGGAGCGATTACCGCGATGATCGCTCAGCCACGCTGGGGATTGGCCGCCGACAGAGCGGCATCGAAAAACCATCTGCTTCTTGTGGCCCTGCTGCTGACCTCTGTCCTCGTCTGGACGCTGCCTGCGGCAGGCAATCAATTTTGGTTACTATTCGCGTGCACAATTGTGTTCGGCGCCGTCCAATGCGTAATCAACCCGCTCGGCGACACGATTACGCTGGAGATTTCCCGCAAGTCAGGATTTAACTTTTCACGCATCCGCACAGCAGGATCCATAGGTTATGCTTTGATGGCGGTTATTGCCGGCTGGCTGCTGGACCGTAACCTGCATTATATGTTCCCGTTGTTCTCTGGGCTCGTGTTCGTCGCCTTCTTGCTGGCTTGGGGCATCCCTAAGGTGGAAGGCCATCAGCACAAGGCGAAGGTGGAGCTGAAACAGCTGTTCACCAGCAGAAAGCTGGTTCTGATCTACTTGTACACGCTGGTGGTAAACTGTACACTGGGCTTTTTTACGACGTTTCAAGCCGTCTACAGTAAGGAGCAGGGGCTGAGCACGGCGCTGATCGGCCTTGGGGTCAGTATAGGTTCGGTCAGCCAGTTTCCGTTCATGCTGTTTTTTCAACCCCTTTACCGAAGGTTCGGGATCTTTAAGATTTTGCTCTGCTCCGGGATTATCCTTGCCGTACGGTGGATGCTGTTCAGCGTCTCCCTAAGCCCGGCCGTCTATTTGGCAACGTGGGTATTGCACGGCGGGACGTTCATGCTGTTTTACTTATGTCTCGCCGAGTACGTGAGCACCCATGTGCCAAAAGAGTTGAAAGCAAGCGGCCAAATGATGAATTCTTTGACGATGAACGCCATCAGCCGCACAGTGGGTTCACTGTTAGGCGGACTGTACGCCGGCTGGTTCGGCATCCGTTCAGGGTTTATGGTCAGCTCCTTCATCTGCATTGCTTCAGTAGCGTTGTTTTGGTATTATTATAAGCCAAACGATGAGGAACAAATGGAAATTGAAGGGTCCGCCCATTAGGTGCGGTTTATCCTTTTTAGTTTCAATGATTGACTTGATTGTAGCGCTATCGTAAAATTTTGTTATGTTAATTTTAGGTAATGCACTTGCTTAAAAGTAAGGGGATGATCTATCAATGATTCATCAGCTTGAATGTCCAATTGAGACACTCATTCATGTTTTAGGCGGCAAATGGAAGCCGATGATTTTATGGCATTTGATTGAATCCAAAAAGAGATTCAACGATTTGGAAAAGCTTATACCTGATGTTTCACAAAAAATGCTTTCACAACATCTCCGAGACTTGGAACGAGAAGGCATAGTCGATAGAACGGTTTACCCTGCTATCCCTCCCAAAGTAGAATATTCTCTTAGTGAATATGGCAGAACATTGATTCCTGTAGCAGAAGTCATGTGTGCTTGGGGAGAAAATCATAACAAGCGGAAACATGAAGAGTCAGCGTCATAAAGCTGGTTCAATGAACTAATACACTAATTCAATCAACTCAAAGCAAAAGCTGCCACGGGATTCCGGGCAGCTTTTGTTTATCCACAGTCCCACTCCTGATAGAACTCATTATCGGGGTTGAGATAGTAACACTCCTTATCATGTAGAAATGTCCCCAAATCTATCTTTAGAATTTTCCACCTGTCCTCCCGACCTCCACAAATAATTATGGTATCCCTTTCTGTCATGCTTACTTTTAAGTAAGTACCCTACTTTAAAGTGGGTTCTTAACATAATTTTGAAGCGATGCTAAGCTTGAGTTAACCAAATATTAGTGTCTAATTAAGAGGAGGAAAGAACAATGAAAATTATCGTTTTTGGAGCTACGGGGAATACAGGGAAAAGAGTGCTGGTACAAGGGATAAAAATGGGACATGAAATGACCGCATTTGTGCGAAATTCTGAGAAGCTTTATGATCAATTAGGTGAGCATTCCGCAAAGCATGTGAAGGTGATCGTGGACGATATTATGGACCCGGTTAGCGTTGGTGAGGCGCTCGCGGATCAAGATGCCGCTATTATTGCAGCCGGCCATGCGGGCCAAGGAGAAGAGTTTGTACGTCTCGTCGATAACATTATAAGCCAATGTGAACTTCAGCCTAGTTTCTCTGGGCGGGTATGGATAATGGGAGGAGCCGGCCTGCTGGACATTCCATATACGGATCTTATCGGCAACAATTTACCCGGTTTCCCGCCGGAGTATAGAAATCACAACCGGAATTTCGAAAGGCTACAACAGACTCAACTCGATTGGTCCATTATGTGTCCGGGAACAATGATCGATTCGAGAGAGCATCCAGATCCGGTTCATCTACATGTAACAACGGAAACCTTGCCCGTTTCGGTTCCGGAGACGATCAAGGAATACTCCGAGGCAGATATAGCCGGTCACTTGTTCAGCAGACTTCAAGAGCTGAATGTTACTTATGACGATGTCGCAATATGTATGTTGGACCATCTTGAGCTCGGAGGAGCGTTTAAAAGAAAAAGGGTCGGTCTAGCCTATCAAAGCAATATTACGGTGCGCTGAGGAGAAGGGGGAGAATAAGTTTGTTAGGATTACTGCTCGTTTTGCATATATTGGCTTCGATCTCCATAATTGGCCCCGCTTTCGTGTTACCCATCATTCGAAGATCCGCTAGATCCGTCGGTCAGCTGCACTTTGCTTTTGGTATAACGACCAAGCTTGCCATAATGCCTAAAATTGGCGGAGCCGTACTTGTTTTAACCGGGGTTTGGCTTATGATCATAACCAAGATGGGGTTATCTCAAATGTGGCTGAATATATCCATCCTTTTATCGCTGCTCATGGTCGTCATGATCGACGGATGGATCGAACCGCGTATGAAAAAGATCATAAAGATCATATCTGAAAGTCAAGACCAGAGTAATGAAATACCCGCCGAGTTCGGACTGTTGATCAAAAAAATCGTACCAATCGAGACGGCAGCACAGCTGCTGATGATTGCCATATTGGTGCTTATGGTCGTTAAGCCATTTTGAAAAAGCCGATGGGAACACTTTGAAAAGTAGTTGACCAAATGTGGGCGGAGCCGATCCCTGAGAAAGCTTACAAGGAAGTCAAGTGAAACAACAGAGCTGCCGGACGCCCCTTATATTGGTGCGTCCTCTACACAAGACGGATCGCGAGCATACGAGGTGATTTAAGGTGCCGTTTCTGACTTTAGCGTCTTCATTTTACGATATTCAGACGGTGATATCCCCTTGATGTCCCGGAAAATCCGTGAGAACGTATTATACGATCCGTAGCCGACTTCCAGTGCGATTTCGGATACGCTCATCTCGGTTGAAACGAGAAGGCTGCACGCATGCCGGATGCGAAGATCCTGAAGGAAATGAACGTACGATTGGCCTGTAGCTTGTTTGATTATTTCACTGACCCGGGAGATGCTCAATGAGAACTGCTTGGCAATTCCGCCTAGCGTCAATCCCTCCTGATAGTTGCTGTTTATATAGTGGATGATCGGCCAGACGGCTCCTGCTGATTTGACCGAGGCAGGCTCCCCGTTCGGTGTTATTCCATTCTTCCTCCGATAGCGGTCGAACCGAATGAGAAGCTCCTTCAGCTTAACCTGCAAATAGCTGTTCCGCCATAGGTCGCTGCCGGAGTATTCCTCCATCATCTCCTCAAGCAGATTGTCCGTCCGCGTTTTCTCTTTCCCCTCGAACTGAACGAAAGAAGGCATCCCTTCGGAACCATTGACCATGCCGTTCATCAAGTCTTCTTGATTCGATTCCATGAGCAATTCCATACTGAATCGACAATTGTACAGAATTAGCTCCGATCCCTGATCGGTAAACAATTCATGAATTTGATACGGCAGCAAAAAAGAAAACGTCCCCGCCTCCATCCGATGCTTGACCCCATTGATCGTTTCCCAGCCGGTCCCGCTCTTGACGTAAGAAAATTCCAGGTAATCCTGCCGGTGGGAAGGGTAGCCTTTCTTCAGCCTATTAATTAGGAGCTCGAACTGGAACGGGCTGTCCTTAGTAGAATAGTCTTTTAAATATCTTGGGAATTGTGACATCATAGCAGTCCCCTCAGAAAAAATGGGATAATTATCGAAAAACGCGTTAGGCTTTTATTCTTCATTTATTTTACCATAAATTAAGAAAGTGAGTGCTTATATCAGGAGGGAAAACGTTGAACCGGAAGATGCAAAGAATTGAATTTGAACAGACAAAAAAAATTTATGAGAGTGTGACATTGGTGTTTCATGGTGTGGACGGTTTTGATGTCTACAATGTTTCGATCCCGTTCATACGGGATGGGAAGCGGTATTTGTTCGGGCGGATAGAGCGTCGAGAGGAATGGGCCCGCTCTTGGGTCAGACTGTTCGAGGAGACGGGACAGGATGAATGGACCGTGGTGAAGGATAGCATGATTTATACGCTGGAAGACCCTTACATCACGGAGATCGGTGATGAGCTTGTCATGGGCGGGACCCATGTACAATATCAGTCCGGAAAATACAGCACGTTTTTCGGTTATTTCTATCGGGGGACCGATCTCCACAATTTATACTACTTCACTACCGGACCTAACAAAATGAAGGATATTCGCCTTGTTCCGTTGTCGGACGGCAAGATTGGCGTCTTCTCTCGTCCGCGCAGTGCAGGGATGAGAGGCAAATACGGGAGTGAGTCCATGATTGGCTTCACGGTCGTTGACAGAATGGAAGAGCTGACTAAGGACGTCATCGAGAACGCACCTTACATCTATGGCATCTTTGGGGAAGGAGAATGGGGAGGTGTTAATCAGGCTTATCTGCTCGACAACGGCAAAATTGGCGTCATCGGCCACATCTGCTACAAGGATGAGGATGAGAACGGCGGGGAAGTGAAGGTGTACCTGAACATGGCCTTCGTCTTCGATCCAACCACCCGTGAGTCTTCAGACCTTCATTTGATCGGAAGTCGTACCTGCTATCCGCCGGGACCTGCCAAGGCTCCACAATTGGTCGACTGCGTCTTTACTTCGGGAATTGTGATGCGTTCGGACGGCAAGGCTGATCTTTACAGCGGCATTGGCGATTGCCAGACGGGACGTATTACGATCGACTATCCGTTCGAGGGACATGGGCACATTGTCTAGTGGAGGAAGTAAGGGGGACTGCGTATCCCACATCGTCACAGTCTACTGTGGAGGTGATTCCGGGATGCTTCCGAACTAATTTCCCCATCATACGGACTGGATTTGTGGCTAAATGGACCGATAAATGTAAGCGCTATTATTTCTATTGCGAGTAACTTTGCCTCAACAATAATGAATGGGGGAAACCGATATGAAAATGAATCGAATGGCCGCACTTTCACTATTATTGTTTGCAACCGCTTGCAGCAGCGGAAATAACGTTAAACCGGCCGGTGAGACTGACGCTCCGCCTCAAGTTTCGACCGAGCCCGTTACGATTAAATTCGCGCTGAGTATGGGATGGCTTGGACCTGGAGAGTTCCAGAAGTATGTCGAGGAGCCGGTGAAAAAGCGCTACCCGCACATTACGATCGAGCCCATCGATTTGTCCAAGCCGGAGAACGGTTTTGATAAGCTGATGGCCGCCGGCAACATACCGGATTTAGTGATGACGGCCTCACCTCTCATTTACCGGTTTGTAGGAACCGGGATGGAAGATAATATTGAACCGCTGATCAAAAAATTCAATTTCGACCTCTCCAGGTTGAACCCGGTCGCAGTAGAATCAGTGAAGTCGGCAAGCCGGCAAAATAACTTAATCGGTCTTCCATGGACAATGCATTTCAGTGGTCTCTATTATAATAAAGATATTTTCGACAAATTCGGCGTTCCGTACCCGAAGGACGGCATGACGTGGGAGGATGCCCGAGAGCTGGCCAAGCAAGTGACACGCATGGAGGGCGGTGTGCAGTATCGGGGCTTGGAGCCGGATAAAACGACCCGAGTGGCTTCCGTGCTGTCATACGGCTTTATCGATCCTGTAGCGGAGAAGCCGACCGTGAACAATGATAATTGGAAAAAAATATTCGAGTTGCTCAAAAGCATCTACGACATTCCCGGAAACAATACACCCCGTTTGGCTGGCGGAGGTACGGATCAGTTTATGAAAGAACGGACTCTCGCTATGCTGGCTTCCAATAACAACCTGCCGATCTTGAAGGATGCCCAGGATTTGAACTGGGATTTGGTCCAGTACCCGTCATTCAAAGAACGCCCTAACACCGGCATGCAGGTCGATGAGTGGATTCTTCACGTCACGGCGCAGAGCAAATACAAAGATCAAGCGTTTCAAGTCATCTCCACAATTCTATCCGACGAGGTTCAAACGGAAGTAGCACGTAACGCGCGGCTGCCGGTATTGAAATCAAGTAACATTGAGCAAGAGTTCGGCAAAAACTTGCCTTACTTGCAAGGAAAAAATGTGAAAGCTGCCTTTAAAGCGACCCCTGCAATAGCGCTTCCAGTCAGCAGATACGATTCGTTCGCGGAAGGTTATATGTCCAATGCCATCATTCCTGTCGCCAAAGGAGAGAAAGATATTAACTCAGCACTGAGAGAAGCGGAAGAACAAATATCGAAAAACATTGAAACGAACCGGCAAAAATAACTCAGCAGTAAAATGGATTAAGGTATATTCAATATAAATAAGTTATAGAACACCTCCCTTGGGAGGTGCTTTTTTATGTGTGAGGGCCTTCTCAACAAGCTACATCCTTGCGCTAACGGGTACGACAACATAATAAACAACCAAGACGTCGATACCAGCATTGATCATCTGTCGTACCTTATGGAATCATTAAATATATCAAATATAAATAATTTATTAGGATCAACGTATCGACATTCTTCGCAGCGAACGGGGCTTATACTAGAAATTGAATTGAGATATTGTTCCATGTCGAAAGGGTGACGGCTATTGGCATCAGACATGAAAGAAGGACAACCTCCAAGCGAGCATCTGTTGAAGAGCCCTGCCATATCGCTGCCTAAGGGAGGAGGAGCCATCCGAGGAATAGGCGAGAAGTTCGCGGCTAATCCGGTGACGGGCACCGGCTCTATGAGCGTGCCGATTGCTGTCAGTCCCGGCCGGTCCGGCTTCGGTCCGCAGCTGGCGCTCTCCTATGACTCAGGCGCCGGCAACGGACCTTTTGGTCTTGGCTGGAGTCTCTCTATGCCATCAATCGCTAGGACGACGGATAAAGGTCTGCCGCGTTATGTTGATGCGCAAGAATCAGACGTGTTTATCCTGTCAGGCGCCGAAGAACTCGTTCCCTTGTTAAGCCCCAATCAGGCTAATGAGTGGGTGTCAGACCATTCGGAGCCTCGCACGATTGGCGGAACGGCCTATCATATTCAGCTGTACCGCCCGCGGGTGGAAGGGCTGTTCGCACGCATCGAACGATGGACGAATGCCGGGAAGCCCAGCGATATTTTTTGGCGCACGATCACGAAAGACAATATCACCTCCTGGTACGGAAGAGACAACCATTCACGTATTTATGATCCCGAGAGTATAGACCCCGAAAGCTCTGACCCCCACAATCCGACACGAATATTCAGTTGGCTGATCTGCATGAGCTATGATGGCAAAGGGAATGTCATGACCTATCAGTATAAACAAGAAGACGGCACGAACGTCGATTTGCAGCAAGCTCATGAGCGCAATCGCGGTAATGGCGGGGACTCCCGGCGGACCGCGAATCGATATATCAAGCGAATCCGTTACGGAAATCACGTGCCGTGGATTCCTAAGCTTGTGGAGGATCAACCTTGGCCGGAGCAGCCCGCCGATGATCAATGGTATTTTGAAGTCGTCTTCGACTATGGCGAGCACGACCAAGACAATCCGGCGCCTGAAGAAACCAAGCATTGGGTGCCTCGGCCAGACCCTTTCTCGACGTATCGGCCAGCATTCGAAATGCGGAATTACCGCCTCTGTCAGCGTGTGCTTATGTTTCATCACTTTCCGGACGATCCGCATGCTCCTGCCGATGCGAAGGGATACGACGGACTGGTCCGTTCGACCGAATTGACATATGAATACGAGAAGGATGCTTCCAGCAGACGCGCACCGGTTTATACGAAGCTTGCCGAAGTGGCGCAGCGTGTCTATGAGCGCAGACAGAATGGAGATTATCGCTCCCGCCAATTTCCTCCGCTCCAGTTCACCTACAGTGATGCCGTTATTCAGACAGAAGTACGGGAGTTGGACGACGAGAGCTTGGAAAACTTGCCGACCGGTATCGATGGCGCCCTCTATCAATGGATTGATCTTGACGGCGAAGGATTGCCTGGCGTCTTGACCGAACAGGCCGATGCCTGGTTCTACAAACGCAATCTCAGCCCGATTCATAGCGATGGCATATTGGAAGATACGCATGTAGCGGCGAAACTGGCGCCATTGGAGCTTGTATGGTCGAAGCCTGCGGCATCGTTAGCGGGCCGTGCTCAATTCCTCGATCTGGCTGGCGACGGCCGTCCCGATCTGGTCCAGTGGGCAAGCGAGACGCCGGGATTTTATGAACGGACAACGGATGGACAATGGACTTCTTTTACCCCGATTGCCGCTTTGCCACATGTCGACTGGAGCGACCCTAACCTCAAATTCATTGACGTTACCGGCGACGGACATGCCGACATTCTGATCAGCGAGCATGGCGCATTCGTGTGGTATCCGTCTTTGGGAGAGGAGGGCTTTGGCTCGGCGCGGCGCGTGAGCAAGCACTGGGACGAAGAGAAGGGGCCGCATATGGTATTCGCCGATTGCGACGAGTTCATTTATTTGGCCGATATGTCAGGCGACGGACTGAGCGATATTGTACGGATTACGAAGTGCGGCACCGTCAGCTATTGGCCTAACCTTGGCTATGGCCGGTTTGGCTCGAAGGTTACGATGGATCATGCCCTTCAGTTGGATTCTTTCGACCAGTTCGATCCGAAGCGAATCCGGCTGGCCGATATCGACGGATCGGGCACGACGGATATTTTGTATTTGTCGCATGATGGGGTACATGTGTATTTTAACCATTCCGGCAACAGCTGGAGCGACGCGACGATCATCTCCGCCTTCCCTAAGCTCGATCATCTTGCCGACGTACAAGCCCTCGATCTGCTCGGCAATGGCACCGCATGTCTGGTCTGGTCATCACGGCTTCCAGGCGATGCGCGGAGTTCGCTGCGGTATATGGACTTGATGGGCGGACAAAAGCCTCATCTGCTGACCAAAACGGCGAATCATCTAGGTTTAGAGACGTCCGTGACGTATGCGCCATCGACGAAGTTTTACTTGCAGGACAAGCAGGAAGGCAAGCCCTGGATCACAAAGCTTCCGTTCCCGGTACACTGCGTAGAGAAGGTGACGGTGCGTGATCAATGGCGCAACACCGCTTTCTCATCGACGTATCGTTATCATCACGGATACTATGACGGACATGACCGTGAATTTCGCGGATTCGGCCGGGTCGACCAGATCGATACGGAGGAGTTCGGTACGTTCGCGGCGGGCAACATAGACAGTCCGTACATTACGGATGATCTAACGCTTTATCAGCCGCCAGTCCAGACCGTCACTTGGTTTCATACTGGCGTGTATCTAGACCAGCGAGATGTGTTAGGCCACTACAAAGACGAATATTTTCCAACATGGTTAGAGAAAGAACGGCAGGGGAAGCGAGTGCTAGGCACTTTCCGGGAAAATGAACTGCCGGAGCCCGATCTCGATGCTGCTGATCTTACGGCAGACGAGTGGCGCGAAGCGTTCCGCGCTTGCAAGGGCATGATGCTGCGCCAAGAAGTCTATGAGCTTGACGTTGACAGCTGGGCGGATCATATTCATAAGCCGGTTAAATTATTTACAGCCGCTAATCACAATTGCCATATTCATCGTGTTCAGCCGAAAGCGGCCAATCCGCACGCCGTGTTCCATGTTACGGAAAGCGAAGCGGTAACCTATCACTACGAGCTTGATCTGCAGCCGGATGAGCTGACTCCCGATCCTCGCGTCGTACACACGCTTAACTTAAGCACCGATCAATATGGCAACATCCAGCAAGCCATTACCGTCGTGTATCCCCGTCACGGCAAGTTTACCGATGAAGATCATCTTTTGCGGGACGATGCAACAGACCTGATTCGCAGAGTACAGTTAGAAATGCATATGTCTTATATCGAAACCTATTACACCAATGATATTCCCCGAATAGATCCGGCTCGCCCCGATAAGGATAACTATCGGTTACGGCTGCCATACGAAGCGATGACATATGAGCTGACCGGTGCAGACTTCCAAGCTGGCGTCGGTTCATCCTTCCGCTACTTAACATTGAAGGAACTGCGCGACTACATGCTGAGCGAGAACTATCAGGATAGCGGAACGGCCGTTACGGCAATTCCCTATCATCAAATGCCAGACGGTATTGCCCTTCAAAAACGGCTTGTGGAGCATACGCGCACGTTGTACTTCGACACGACCTTGGACAAGCCTCTACCGCTAGGACGGATGAATGAATTGGCATTGCCTTATGAGAATTACAAACTGGCGCTTACCGATGTCCTATTGGAATTGGTGCACGATGACCGCTTCAAACCGAACGTTCAAGAGGCGTTGGCGGACATGAGCATTAGCGGATATTTGAGCGGAGATAAGCTCCATGAGCGGTTCGGCATACAAGCCAGCGGACAGTATTGGATGTGCTCTGGCATTGCGGGATTTCACGATGATGCATCTGCGCACTTTTATTTGCCGGAGCGCTACATCGATCCTTTTGGCTATACGACCACTCTATCCTATGACAATCGAGATTTGTACATTCAAGCCAGTACCGATGTTATGGGCAACCGTACCGAAGTAACGAAGTTCGATTATCGTCTGCTGACCCCACGGCAGATGAAAGATCCGAACGGCAATATGTCGGAAGTGATCTATGACATACTGGGAATGCCGGCTGCGATGGCCGTCATGGGCAAAGGAGCCGAAGCGGATCACTTGAGCGGCCTTGAAGAGGACGATAACCTTCTCAATCCGGATTTGGAAAGCATGCAGCATTGGTTCGTTCAGGATGACTACGACGATGCCGCTGCAAGGCAATGGCTTAGCAGTGCTAGCGCTAGACATCTGTATTATTTTGGAGAGACCCTGGACGAAAACGGACAATTGCTGTGGGGGCAGCATCCTCCATGCGCCTGCGGCATTGTGCGGGAGAGGCACTATGCTGATGTCCCGGACAGCCCGGTGCAATGTGTATGGGAGTATTCGGATGGCGCAGGCAGCGTGATCGTGAAGAAAGTGCAAGCGGAGCCGGAAGATCCAGGCGGACCACTGCGGTGGGTCGCTAGCGGCAAGACGATTCTGAACAACAAAGGCAAGCCGGTGAAGCAGTATGAGCCCTATTTTTGCCAGGCGGCGACGGGACACCGATTCGAAGAACCGGCGGAAATCGGCGTAACTCCCGTCATGTACTATGATGCGCTCGGAAGGCTCATTCGTACCGAGTCGCCGGACGGTGCTTACAGCCGTGCTGAATTTACGCCGTGGTATCAGAAGCAATTTGATGCCAACGATACCGTGCTAGAAACTGGCAATGCGTGGTACAAACGCAAGAGCGCATTGACCGCATCCGTCGAGGAGCGGCGCGCAGCCCGAATGGCAACCGATCATGCGAATACGCCTTCGGTCATTGTGCTCGATAGCCTCGGGCGGGAGGTCGTCTCGATCGTTCACAACCGTGTCGGTCCTTCGGATGCGCTTGCTGACGAGAAATATGTCACGTTTACAAGACTCGATGCCGAGGGCAAGCCGTTGTGGATACAAGATTCACGCGGCAATCGGGTGATGCAGTACGTCACACCGGCTCAGCCGGAAGGCTCTTATTTGTTCCATGACGAACGTAACTTCATACTGCAAGGCTTCGTGCCGAGTTACGACATCACAGGCAATATCCTCTATCAGCACAGCATGGACGCGGGTGACCGATGGATGTTGAATGATGCGGCAGGCAAGCCGATGTTCGCTTGGAATAGCAGAGGGTTTATCACCCGATTCCAGTATGACAAGCTGCATCGGCCGATTTGTTCCTTTGTCACCGGTGCGGATCCGGTCGATCCATTGCGGGAGATTCAATTCGAGAAATGGATTTATGGCGAACAGTGGCCCGATGCTGACGAGCGCAGGGAGCGCAATCTGTGCGGCATGCTGATGGAGCATTACGATACCGCTGGAGCTGTCATAACCGATGCTTATGACTTTAAAGGCAACCCGCTTCATACGCTGCAGAAGCTGACGGCCGATTACAAAGCCGTACCGGATTGGGCGCACGATCCGCCGCTGGAAGCGGAGCACTTCGTTGCCCGAACACGGTATGACGCGCTTAATCGGCCTTCACAATGGATCGTTCCGTACAGTACGGCGAATCCGCAGCGGATTCATACTATACAGCCCCTATTCAATGAAGCCGGTCTTCTAGACCGGGTGGATGTGTGGCTTAACCAAACTGCCGAGCCAACGGCGCTGCTGGATCCGGATATGGCAGATCAGCATGTCGTGACCAATCTGGAATACAACGCTAAGGGACAGCGACTTCGTATTCAATACGGCAACGGAACAGATACGATCTATGAGTATGAAGAGAGCACGTTCCGTGTGCGGCGGTTGCGGACGACTCGCGCGACTCGCGCGAGTGGCGGCGAAGTGGTGCAGGACTTGCGGTATACGTACGATCCGGTTGGCAACATCATGCAAATTCGCGATGAAGCGAACGACCGAGTATTTCACAGCAACCAATGTGTACGGCCGGGTTCGGAATACCGCTATGACGCGCTGTACCGGCTGATTGCGGCCACCGGCCGCGAGCATCGAGGCAATGGCGGGCAATACGATTGGGATGACGGCTCCCGCCGAGGATCGGCGATTCTAAATGACTGTACCGATTTGCAGAACTATGTAGAAACGTATCTGTACGACGAGGTCGGCAACATCATGCAGATGCTGCATCATAGCGGGCGTAATCTGGAACAGCCCGGCCAAGTGTTATGGAACCGGCGTTATCAATACGCGGCGGACAGCAACCGCTTGCTGGCGACCCGCTTGCCCGGCGATCCTGCTGACCTTCCTAAGTATCTAGCTGCCGATGCCGACGAGGCTGATTATTACAGCGCCAAATATGGATATGATCTGCACGGCAGCATGGCGTCGATGCCACATTTGCCGCAGATGAATTGGGACTTCAAGGACCAACTAAGCTCAACAACCGGTACGGTCATGAACGGCGATCCGATTCCCGAACGAGTGCCTTCGACTACGTATTATGTGTATGACTCCGCGGGAATGCGGGTCCGCAAGGTAACGGAAACGCAGTCCGGCGCTCTTCATAAGCAGCGTATCTATCTAGGCGGGTTCGAGCTGTATCGCGAATATGAAGGCGATGGGGTTGTAGTGCTGGAGCGGGAATCACTGCATGTGATGGACGATAAGCTGCGGGTCGCATTGATCGAAACCCAGACGATCGACGATGGGTCAGCCGTCGCCGCCCTCAAGCCGCTTGTCCGCTATCAGCTCGGGAACCATCTCGGTTCGGCCTGCTTGGAATTGGATCAAAATGCGGCAGTCATCACCTACGAAGAGTACACCCCTTATGGGAGCACCGCTTATTGCGCAGGGCGAAGTGCTGTGGAGGTGAATTTGAAGCGCTACGGCTTTACAGGCAAAGAGCGGGACGATGAGACGGGGTTTAATTACCACGGGGCCAGATATTATGCGTCTTGGCTGGGGCGGTGGGTGAGTTGCGATCCGATAGGAATCGGGGATGGTAGTAATATTTATAGGTACGGAAGGAATAATCCAGTTGCATTCATAGACACCTCCGGCAGTAACTCCGTGCTTAACTTATTAATGGAAGATGAGAGAGAACGAGTGGAGAAGGAACGGATAGAACAAGCGAATGATCCTTACAATACGGCTGGTGTAACTATTGATGAGGTCAAAGATGCAATGTCTTTAAAAAATGGCGATATGATCGCCAAATATGGTTGGAATAGACGTTTACAAATTTTCGATGCCATGGAGAGAATGTCTCCCAAAGATCTTGCAAAAGCATTGCCTCCTCAGGATCATACGGTGTACTTACAACCTAGCGGTCGTCAAGCAACGGATGCGCAAGAACGGGCGACGGTAGTTGCAGAAAAACTTGAAAATTTCAACCCCGGTACTCCAATTGGCGGTGTAGCCAGAACGGTAGCATATGCAGCAGGAGCTTCGCCAGAAACAGTCGATCATGTTGGTGCAATCGCTGATCAAGCGGAAAGTCTTCTTCCTGTAGTCAGTGCGGGCGTCGCCAACGCCAAAAGAGCAAAACCACAGGGCGGAACATCAAAGCCTGCATCTAAGCCGACAACACAGCAAGTAACTGCCCCAACCGAAAAAGGGAGGGGTGTATGGGAACTCGGAAGTGTCGCTAGAGGGCGGGTCATTGAATCAGAACTTGAGTTGCCCGGCAAAAAAATCAATGGATCCTTCGATGATTTTGATAGAGCCGTTTATGGACCTGAGGGACCGGATGCACCAGTAGCGGAGGTAGGTCAAACGAAGTCACTAGACTTTATGACCAAAGGCTATACTAAAAATCCAAGAAGAATATATACCACTTTAATGAAACGTATTGGAGAGGTAGCGGCAATTGGGGAGGGCGTATGGGAAAAAGGAGGCAACAAAGTGGTTGTCGGTACGGATACCAAAAGAGTATTTGATGTGGCTATTCCGCCTGAAGCGATGACCAATGAACAAGCGGAGCAATTTGATCTACTGACTGAAGATGCGAACGAATTAGGCGTTGAGACCCGAATGCATCGGGTTCGGTGAAGCATTTATTCCAGCAATAAACCAAAGCTATCATTCTGGCTCTTGATGAGAGCTTCCTTTTCAAGGATAGGAGGAAAACCATGAACATGATCGTCCCCGTTGAACCGGGAAAGCAAGGGCCTGAAGTGGCCGATTTACAGGACGCGCTGCTGCTTTTCTTTGAAAGGCGTATCATCTTTGGCGAAACTGAGGAGGAGCAGCGCGCGGTAATCGAAGTATTGCAGCGTGAGCGCAAAGAGCAAACATTCGAGAGTATGACTAAATATGGGGTCACTCTATTTCAGAAAAAGCGAGATCTGAATGTTCAGTCGATAGGCACCGTTGACGAAGTCACTTCCAACGATATGAATTCAGTCCTGCGTCAGCTTGGGATGCTGGGGGAGGAGGGCTGGACGAGGGTCGTTGAAGCTCTTAATGAACAAGGGCAGATGCTTAAAGCTATTAACATCGGCACGGACCATCTGGCTAGCATTGAAGAAAAGCTTCGGAAATCGCCGCTTCTCTCCTTCAATATGCGAGGAGAGACGGTGAAGGCTCTCCATGTCCAGTTGGCGCAAGCCGGTGTTGAATTGCCTTCCAATGAGACCGAAAGCGGCCTGTTCGGAGTCGGCACGCGCGTTGCCATAACCCAGCTGCAGGCCAAATATAACCTTGTCCGCACCGGTATATACGACGATGCGACACGCAACGCGCTTTCCATCGCGGTAAGCAGTTCGTCGAATCCAAGGAGGGTCGAAGGCCGCATCCTGCTGGAGAACGGATTGCCTGCCGCGAAGATCAAGCTGCGCATCGTGAATAAGGGGTTCGGCGATCATGAGGACGTATTGGGAGAAATCGAGACGGACGATCGGGGATTTTATGCCCTGCCCTATGAAATTGAAGAAGGAGCTGCCAATCTCGAAATTCGATCGCTCGATGAACAGAGCCGTGAAGTCCGGCTTTCCAATCCGAAGATGAATGCGGAGCGCGGCGAGGTGATCAACCTGGTCGCTCCGTCAACCATTAAGTCGCAAGCGAACGAATTCGCACTGCTTACGGCTGACCTGTCGAAAGTGAAAGGCGTCAACATAGCCACTCTTGCAGCTGCGCAGGAGAATGAGGATCAACAAGATATTGGTATGCTGCATCAAAGCACGGAATGGGATGCACGCCTTATCGTGTCGGCTGCCATAACAGCACAATTGCACAATGTTACCGGCATTGGGCACGATGCCTTATACGGAGCGGTACGTGCGGGGATGCCGCATGACCCCGAAGCGCTGTCGCTAGTTCCTCCCGAGGCGTTTGCACTGGCACTGCGAAGCGCTAATGAAGGCGGGATCATATCGCTTACCGACGGGCAAACAACCGAGGCGATCAGCGCATTCGAATCGTTCGCGCTAGATAAGCGGCGTACGGCGGTCGTTCCTGGGACCTTGTCGAATGTGAATGAGATGCTGGATAAAGTACAAATCGATCCGGGGCATAAAGACGAATTTATGAAGCTGCTCTGGAAGCATGAAGGCGACGATCTGACCTTATGGACGGAGGCAGGGAAGAAGGGCATACCCGTTGCGGATCTGAAGCTGCAAGGCAAGCTCGCCTACCTGACATTGAACAATGCGCCGCTTACGGAAGCTTTGCAGCGGGAGTTTGATTCCATCGATAAGCTGCCATTGATGGTCGAGCAAGATCTGTATACGGCGCAAGGGTGGATTGCACGGCTCGAAGGGATGTCGCTGAATGAAGAACAGCATGTCGATTCGGCGAAGTTGGCAAGTCTCATCCCTTCGGCTTTCAAGCAGGACAATGTAAACGACCGCGCTTCCGCCTATGCCGACAATATGGCTTCCAAAGTGCGTGAATCGTTCCCGATTCACGTCATCTGCCGCATGCTGGAGAAAGAAGAGCTGTTGCTTGGCCAGAAGCATACGGAAGTGAAAGAGCCGGTTCTTATCCTGTTAAAAAATGCTGCTAACATGGGGTTCCGTCTCGGAAGTACGCCAGTCGTTCAATTCCTGAAGAAGAATCGCGATACGGTATACGAAGGCCTCGAAGAAGACAAGCAGCATATTGCCGAGCTAGGGTTAAAGCTGCTGGCGCGCGTGTACCAGATGTCTCCGAACGACGAGGCGATGGTGACGTTATTGAAGCTCAACTTTACATCCGCACGGCAGGTCGCTTCCATCCCGAGGGCTCAATTCATAGAGAAATATTCGCCTTCTTTCGGTTCGCGCATCGCAACGGAAACAATATGGGATAAAAGCGCACAAATTACCTCGACGACCTTCAACTTCTATTCCATGGGCAAAATGATCGACAGCATCGCCCCGATGCCAGCGATCTCCGGTACGCTTGCGCAGCATGAGGAAGCAAAAAATAGAGTGAAATCGCTGCTCAAGGACTATCCGACGATGGAATCGCTCTTCGACTCTCTCGATTATTGCGAGTGCGATCATTGCCGTTCCGTCCTCAGCCCTGCTGCATATGTGGTAGACTTGTTCCGCTTCATAGACCCTCCCGAAGAAGAATGGAACCATACGCTGAATACATGGAAGGACAATCATAACGGCCAATCCTATACCGACGATTACGGCTACCTGAAGCCGTACGATGCCCTGACGCTGCGGCGTCCCGATTTGCCTCACCTGAAACTGACATGCGAGAACACGAATACGGCTTTGCCTTACATCGACCTCGTGAACGAGATTCTGGAGTATTATGTTGCCTATGGCAGGCTGGATGAGAATGCTATGCGCGATACCGGCGACGCTGAATCGTCCGATCTGCTGGCTGAGCCGAACAACATGAATACGGCGGCGTATCGAGCAGCCTATAATACGTTACGAACCGTGCAGTATCCGCTAACGATGCCGTTCGATTTGTGGCTTGAAACCGTAAGGAAATTTAGCGATTATTTCAAAACCCCGTTCTGGGAAATGCTAGATACTTTTCGTCCGAGTGATCAATTGTTCGTTCCGACAGTCGATTCTCATCCTTATGGCCGAGCGGCTGTTCTGATGGAATATTTGAAACTTACGTCCGCAGAGGTTGATCTGTACACCAAACCTGATACAGACGCCTGGCCAGCCATGTACGGTTACGATGAGGCGACGGATACCGAAGACGCCGTGCTCGCAGAGCTGAGATCGGCCAAAACGGCAGCCCGCCGATTGGGCCTCACGTACAAAGAGCTCACCGAGCTTATGATGACAGCTTTCATCAATCCTCATCTGAATCGTTTAGCGAAGCTGCGTGCGTTGGATATCGAGCTTTCCCACTTCTATAGCTACATGAAGCATCCCGACTACCCGCCTCTAGCTGCAGAAGAAGTCAGCGAATTGGAGAAGCGGCTTACGCAATTTCATTCGAATTTCGATGCGAAGCAGTGGCTGATCGAGGCATGGAATCGGCACGAGTTCGACCACATACTCATATTGAATGACCCGAAAACAGGAGGGAGCTTCGACCAGACGACGATTGGTTATGCCGGCCGGCCGACGGAAGAGGTGAGCGGCATGGACTATATCAAGATGAATCTGTTCGTTCGCCTATGGAAGAAGCTGGGCTGGACGATGGAGGAAACCGATCTTGCCCTATGCGCTTTCTGTCAATGGCCGGAAGATGGAATAATTGATGACCAAATTTTAGGCAGCGTCATGAAGACCGCACTGGTTTACATCGCACATCTTCAGCAGCTTGCGGAATTGCTCCGCGTTGGGAAGAACGGACGTGTCAAACTGCTGACCTTGTGGAGCGCCATGCCAACGAATGGAACACGATCGCTCTATTCGCAATTATTCCTTACTCGCACGGTATTAAAGGAAGATGCCGTCTATGACGATCCGCTCGGCAACTATCTTAGCAGCAACGATGTGTTGATAGCCAATCACTTGCCGACACTGCTCTCCGCCTTGAATTTGACGACGGACGAAGTTGCGCTTATCCTGCAAGACGGCGGCAAGGAGGAGGAGCGTGACTTACAGCAAGCGAAGCTTACGCTGACGAATATTTCTCTGCTTTACCGGTATGGGCTGTTGGCCCAATCGCTGGGCATCTCCATTGCGGAGTTGATCGCGTTGAAAGCGATGAGCGGTTTGAATCCATTCGAGTTATTGAAGCCGGTGCTTCTGGGCGACAGCGACAATGAATATCCGCTTGCTCTTACCCTTGAGTTTGTGAAAGGCGTACAACAGCTGCAAAGCAGCCAGCTGACGATTGCGGATGCCGACTATTTAATCCGCCATCATTATGATCCGCTAGGCCCTTATAAGGAGAACGGCAGTGTGGACTTGAATTGGATTCGCTCCTTGGCATCCGAGCTGCGTACGATTGCCTTTCAGTTTGCGGTTCCTGATCAAGCGGGCAGTGTGAACGACAACGATCTAAGACAGAAGCTGGCTCTTGTCTTCGTTCCGGATGCGGTCGAGAAATTTATGGCATTTTGGCAGGAGCAGCCTGGTTTTGAGCTTACGGGAGCTGCGTTTGAATCGTTTTTTAGAACCAATTTTGACGTGCTGTTCACGTTTGAAGATTACTTCGGTGAAGGTGTAGAGGCATCCCGGGACGAGAAAAGAATGAAGCTGCTCCAGCGAATCATGCCATTCATGCTGGCAAAGCTGGTGCGCCAAGCTGTTCTGAGGGCGATGACCGCGCAGTCAGGCGGCGATCCGCAGCTCGTTGAAGAGCTGCTAACGAATAGCGGTTTTCTGGCTCTGCCGGATTCGACTACGGAGCCGCTGCTAGCGGCGTTCGAGCGATTGGCGGTTCCGGGCATGTCGGTCGAGTTCTCCCCCCCTTCGGCTTCGCCGCTCGTAACCCGAACGGTGGAAGTCACGGAATCGGATAGGCTTCAGCATGGGAAGTGGACGGGTTTATTGGAGGTACCTCTTAATGGCATGTACCGCTTTTATGCAGTGTTAGGGAAGCAGGGCGCAGAGGCCGTCCTTCGGTTTCATCATCTGTCAGATCCTATACTGAAATTTACAGCAGCGGACGACGGCGACGTCCAGTACGCGGATATTGAGTTGAAGGCGGGAAATTCGTATGCATTCACTTGCGATGCAAGCCTGCAAAAAGGCGCTTTCCAATTGCTCGTCAAAGGCGAGACGACGGCCAAAGATGCCATCAGCCAATATATCGTCATTCCGCAGTCAGCGGCAGAAGCAGCTCAGCAGGCATGCACGATGCTTAGAAAAGGGCTCCAATTGGCGCAAGGAATAGGGTTAAGCGCACGAGAGATCCGCTATATTGCCGCGAATCGCGAAGGCTTCGGCGGGGCGGATTGGCGCAAGCTGCCTGCTAGAGAATCGAACGATTCTGAATTAGCGGCATCGCTGTACAGAGGAATCAACCGGTTGATGGACTATGCACGGCTCAAGCGCGAAATGTCAGGCGGAAGCGATGATTTGATCGCCTTATTCGAGCACGTAAAGAATGAGCAAGCACCGGCGCTGATGGAACGAATCGCAGCCATGACGCGGAGAAAGAAGGAAACGGTCGAAAGCGTGTCGGCAGAACTGAATATGAGCGAGAGTGCGCATTTCGCCGATGTGGAACGGGTAGGACGTCTGTGGAAAGCACTGCAGCTTGTGGAGAAGTTCGGTGTGCCGCTTCATACGATGAAGAAATGGCTCACTCCGAAACCGGATTATGAGGCCGCTATCCATGTACGCAGCGTAATCAAGTCGCGCTTCTCTCCGGAAGTATGGCAGCAAGTTGCCAAACCAATTTTCGATCCGCTGCGGCAGCGGCAGCGTGATGCTCTTGTTGCCCATACGATGCATCTGTTGAAGTTGGACAGCACCGAGAAGCTGTTCGAATATTTTCTGATCGATCCCGGCACTGAACCGGTCGTACAGACGTCGCGGCTGCGGCTTGCGATCTCGTCGCTCCAGACGTTCATTCAACGCTGCTTCTTAAATCTTGAGCCATGGGTGCATCCTATCGTGCTGAACAAGGAGCATTGGTCATGGACGAAAAGCTATCGGGTGTGGGAGGCGAACCGTAAAATTTTCTTGTTCCCGGAAAATTGGCTTGAACCGGAGTGGCGCGACGACAAAACGTATTTGTACAAGGAGCTAGAGAGCAGTCTGCTGCAGGGCGATGTGACGAATCAGCTGGCAGAAGATGCATTGTATACGTACTTGGACAAGCTGGGCAAATTGGCGCGGCTTGAGATTGTGACGATGTACGCGCAGGAGAGAGCGGGGGGAACGCCGGTCATGCATGTCATCGGCCGCACCTATTCAAGTCCGCATGAATATTTCTACCGACAGTATTCGAATCAAATGTGGACGCCGTGGGAGCCCGTCAATGCCGATATCGACAGCAGCTGTGAGCATTTTGCGGTGGTGATGTGGCGGGGGCGGCTGCATTTGTTCTGGATCAAAATAACGGTAAGCGCTGAAGAGAAAGAGCAAGCGGTCGACGCTGCCAAAAAAGATATATCGCTTGCCGATGCAAAATTAGCGGAATTAGACGGAATGTCGCCTAAGTCATCGACGAGAGTTCTGAACCTTGAATTAAGCTGGTCAGAATATTTTCAAGGCACATGGTCAGCACGTCAATCCAGCGGATTTATTAAGGATATGGAGAACCTGAAGCTAACCTCGAGGTTCGATCCAAGCGCCGTATTTACGACAATAACGAAAGAACCAAGTCCAGATCCGGAGGCAGATGGCAATATCGTGATTAGACTGCACAACCTCATGCCAGCCAAGACCTTTGCCTTCCGTGTCGTGAGCAAAAACAGCATTCCGCAGTTCGGACCGTATGCAGCGGATAGTCCTGCCGTTCCCTATGCCACAGGGGGCACCTCGTACAACCGGTTCAAAGGATCTGGCGCATTGACCGTCACTTTCATCCAACAGGTTGAGACGATAGATGGCAAGAATCAATCTTCACGCGCGACGCAAACGATTTTATCCAATGGCGGCAGCAGCTTCACGTTGTTGCCCACGAGTAATGCGATGAAACATCCGAATGAAGAGTTCGCTTCGCTTATTAGCCCATTCGTATTCGCCGATGACTTGTATACGTTCTTCGTGGAACCGACGCTTACCGAGACGACCATCGATAAGTGGGAAGGATACACGATTCCCAGGTCAACACAGAAACCGAAGTGGGACGATATGCTGCTGCATCTTCCGAGAGCGGTTAGTCCGGTTATTCCGCCTAAATTGTACAACCATGAAGTATTCCGGCTCAAAGACAGCTCGATTCGAATCGATCCGGTTGATCAATCAGCCCGCTATGCTGTCATGCCTAACACCGACGTACTTACCCAATCCGGTACTGCCGTTCAGTATGGAGGCAACCTGATTGGCGCGGCAGGCCGCATCCGTGACGTTCGAGAAGTGACCCATGTTATTACCCAAATCGGCGGAATAAACCTGAACTTCAGCAGAGGAGGCGGCGTGTAATGAAGTATGGCAATTGGGCATTAAGTACATTTCACGGTTCGGTTCAATATCTCGATTTCGTACGTTTGGATGCGCAGAGGAATGGAGCCGAGGAAACAGGCGAGCGCCATATCGTTACCAGGACGCGGTCGCTTCGTTACCGGTTCTACCCGCACTTCCACAGCTATATTGAAGAATTGAAAACGCGGCTGATCGAGAAATCGGTCCACGGTCTGCAAGCGGCTGATACCGATTATAAATTAAGTGCGAATAACGATGGCACCTACGAAACGCTGCCGAACAGCTTTCAAGCGATGCTGCCGGCCGGACTTGTCCTGCAGCTTCCTTTACCGGGTCAAGATGATGAGGAAATTACGCTTCCATTCAACATAACGGTCGCTTTGCCGGATGGCGTTAAGATCGATCTTGACGGCGGCCAAGCTGCTATTCTGCCTGGCAGCGTTATCGCTCGCGATGACCATCGAGGCACGCGTGTAAGAGTCGAAGGCGGCACACTATTCCGTGACTTGGATAACGGAACAGAAACCACGTTAGCTTCGGCAGCTATCGTAACTTTACCCGCTGCGGCCATCATCCTAGGCGAGGATGGGATCGTGCGCAAGCTTGCAGCGCCTCAAGCCGTTACGGTGCCAATTGGGACGAGCGTTAAACCGCTAGGCGGCAAACCGAAACCGACTTTATTCCGCGAGCTATTCACAGCGGCGCAATATTCGCCGGCGAATCTAGTTGAGCAGCCCTATCCCGTGCGCGATCTCGATTTCTCTTCCAGCGGCGCCTACTCGGTATACAACTGGGAATTGTTCTATCATATTCCGCTCGCGATAGCGATTCATCTGAGCAAAAACCAGCGGTTCGAAGAAGCCCAGAGGTGGTTCCATTATATATTCGACCCTACGGACGATAGCGACGGCACGACGCCGGAACGTTTCTGGAAAGTAAAGCCGTTCCAAAGCACGGAAGTGAAACAGATCGAAGACATCTTGGTCAACCTGTCGTCGGGAGCCGATTATACGCTGCAGCAGGACACGATCAATAACATCAACGCGTGGAAGGATGCCCCATTCCGGCCTCATCTCGTCGCGCGTTACCGTCATACGGCGTACATGTACAAGGCGGTGATGGCGTATCTGGATAATCTGATCGACTGGGGCGACTATTTGTTCGGCGGTGCTGATTCTGCCGAAGCAGTGACAGAAGCGCTTCAGCCCTATGTACTGGCGTCTCTCATCTTAGGGGTACGGCCTCAGGCCGTTCCTCGCAAAGGATCGCTTAAGCCGCTCACCTATGCCGACAGGCGCGGGAAGTGGGATGAGTTCGACAATACGCTGGTACAGATGGAGAGCGAGCTTCCATTCGATTTGGCACCGTTCCCAATGACGGGCGGGGCTGGCGATTCATATGCCTCGTTGCAAAGTATTGGGACTTCCCTTTATTTCTGCGTTCCGCGCAATGACAAGCTGATGGGGTACTGGGATACTGTAGCCGATCGTCTGTTCAAGATTCGCAATAGCTTGAACTTGCAAGGCGTCTTCTGCCAGCTGCCGCTGTTCGATCCGCCGATCGACCCTGCGCTGCTGGCGCGGGCGGCTGCTTCCGGACTGGATGTCGGTTCGGTTATCGCAGGAATCAATCAGCCGCTGCCGTTGGTATGCTTTCGTATCAACTATCAGATGGCCTTAGATATATGTCAGATCGTTATATCTCTTGGCAACAACCTGCTCGCGGCGATTGAGAAGGAAGATAATGAGAAGCTGGCGCTGCTGCGGGCCCAGCATGAGTCCGGCATTCTAGGCTTGGCCGAAAAAGTGAAGTTTAATCAATGGCGGGAGGCAGCTAAGAACCGCGAAAGTCTGGAAGTATCGCTTAAGAACGTGAAAGAACGATACATTTATTTGGAGCTCTTGCTGGGTAACAAGAGAGAGGATATTGAGAAGAAGCTTCCGCAATTGGTGCCGATCGAGGCAACCCAAGAAGGGTATATCCGCAATGAACAGGATCCTGAATATGGGCGGCGCGATGTACGGATTGATAATGCGGAGGACTTGAGTGAATCGGGCGGGACGATTGTCAGCCGGCGCGAGATGGAAGAGCTGGAGAAATTAAGTACTGCCAGAATGCTGTATGAGTTCTCCAAACTCGCATTAACTGCAGCACCTGCAGCTTCCAATATTCCTGACTTTAATTTCGACTTTCACTTCTGGGGAATTGGCGGGCACGCCACGATCGGAGGTACAGCTCTTGCCAGAAACCTTCAGTTCGCTGCCGAATTAGCCCAATCGATGTCGGATCGCCTTAATTATGAAGCGGGGATGGCTGCCAAGATTGCGGTCTATGACCGGAGGCAGCAAGAATGGGAGAACCAGAGCAATATTGCCGTCGGGGAAATGAATCAAATCGTCAGCCAGATCCGCGCAGCGGAAATCCGCGAGTATATAGCCAAGCAAGAGTATAACCATCATATGGAACAAATGAACAATACTGCCGCCATCGAGAATTTCCTGAAAAACGAAAAAAACGAAGAGGAGTTAAAAAAGACCACCGTGTCGTTCTACACGTGGATGAAACGGGAGATTCGCGGTTTGTATTCGCAAGCCTACAAATTCGCATACGCTGCAGCCAAGAAAGCCGAACGCGCCCTGCAGCATGAGCTGGGCAAACCGGAGCTAACGTTCCTGCAGTACGGATACATGTCAGGCAAGGAAGGACTGCTCGCAGGAGAGAAGCTGCAGCTTGATTTGAAACGGATGGAAGCGGCATATCATGAGATGAATCAGCGGGAGTATGAATTGACGAAGCATGTCAGCTTACTAATGGTCAAACCGATGGCATTAGTGCAGCTGCGGACGACCGGACAGTGTACCGTGAAGCTGCCCGAATCGTTATTCGACATGGACGGTCCCGGCCACTACTTCAGACGGATCAAGAGCGTGGCACTGAGCATCCCTTGCGTGACTGGCCCCTATTCGAGCGTGAATTGTACGTTGACGCTTCAGAAGAGTACCATCCGCAAATCCTCGAGCTTGCGGGACAATCAATATGTCCGTGATCAGGCTGCCGATGACGACCGGTTCAGCGATTATTTTGGCAGCACACAGTCTATCGTGACGAGTTCCGCACAGAATGACAGCGGGATGTTCGAGGTGAATTTGCGGGACGACCGTTATTTGCCGTTCGAGAAAGCCGGCGTCATAAGCGAATGGCAGCTGCAGCTGCCCGCCGACCCTAGCAAGGATGAATTGTGCCAGTTCGATTACAGCACCATCAGCGATGTCATTATGCATATCCGGTACACAGCACGCGAGGGAGGCGAACCGCTGCGCGTTGCTGCTAAGGAGGCCATCAATGAGGAGATCAAAACGAATGCGGCGGCAGGCTGCGTTCGTCTGTTCTCGATCAGACATGAGTTCCCTACGGAATGGGCGAAGTTTCAAAATCAAAAACCGGTAGAAAACAAGAGATACGAGCTGGCCATTCCATTCCGCAAGGAGCATTATCCTTATTGGTGCCAAAATCGGCTGGATAAGGTGGCGAAGGTTGAACTATTGGCAGGCGGGGCGGCGGACGCATTCAATATTTTCAGAAGCGCCGATAAGACTGTGGACGATCAATTAGGGAAATTGGAAATGCCTCAAGGAAAGTTGTTGAAAGGGGCGTTGCTAGAGGAAGCTCTGCCGCAATCGCCTGTCGATGCGCTGAAGCTTTATCTCGACTCCACGGAAATTACGGACTTGTTGATTGCCGTCACTTGGCACAGCCATGAGTGAAAGTTAACGTCATCCATCAAATGGCAGCGATCGCTTTATGACGTACAGGCACGGATAGGCCACTGCCCACATACACTATTGAACAGTCGAAGATGGCAGTGCGGGACATCTCTGCATTCTTCGTGCGATACAGCATGGAGGTGGCCTATTCAATGCCAGGACTATTCGCTGGAATCGTATACTTGTCAGTTTAAAAAACGCCCAGACTATTTAATAGCCGGGCGTTAGTGTGTGCCAATTAGTAAAGAAATCCACGAGTAATAATTACAAGCAGAATGAAAAGCACTAGAATAATAGCCGCAGAAGTAAACAAACCTCCACAACTACCTGCTACTCCTAATCCCATTGTGATTTCCTCCCTCCCGAGTTGTAAGGTATTGTATGTGTTTGTGCCGATCATGGATTGGGCTAAGTCGAAAATTGTTCGAAATTAGGGACCGTCCGTCGTTCCAACGATTCCGTTCATATACTAATTTAGCAGAAATTTCCTCATCTTCATATGCACCAGATCATTCCGTTATCTAAACAGTAACCAGTTGCGTCTAGCTCTTATTCCCAGTATATAATCTTTGCTTATAGCTTCTTTTGAATTCACGCTTTTTACGGACTTGCTGCTTAAGCATATAAAGTAGTTTTGCTTTGATGCGTAATAAAACAAAGCGTGTAGACATATTTTTATGTAGATTTAGGGTTTGCGGATATCACCATGAGCGAGTTCTCAAACCGTGTTATGTCATAGATGGAGGTAGACAAATGTCTTCTCAAGATGCAGGGGTACTGGCCGTCGGTTCCGGAACTATCTTGGTCGCGCTGGTTAATGCATGGTATGAATCACGTTTATCGAAACTTTCCATATTGGCAATCAACACATCTCTTGCAGATGCGGAGCAGCTTAAGGCGGCATGGGAACAGGCGCTCCCGAGCAATCCGGAAACATCTCTGGATATTATCCTTGCCGAAGCGGAGGGCGGCGAAGTGAATTGGAACACTGTGATTAAGCCGTTCTCATTTATTTTGTATGCTGCTCAGCATGGTGGTCTGGAGGAGCTTGAAAAGCTTCAGAGCGCCTGCATAGCCGAAAAGAAACCGCTGCTTCCTGCAATGGATCTACGAGGAATAGGCATGGTTGGGCCGCTGCTTCAGCCGGACGGAAACGGAAGCGGGGAGTGTGCATGGCGGCGCGTTCACGCGTCTATATTCCCACCTGAGTGGGAATCGTACCCATTCTATAGGACAACTGCAACCCTCTTATCCAATCTTATCGTCTATGAGTGCCATAAGTGGTTTATTGGAGAGAGCGAGCCGAAAAGCAACAATCATTGCTATATATTGAATCCGCTCACTCTGGAGGGAAGTTGGCATTCGGTTCTTCCGCATCCTTTCTTATCGGGGCACGAAGCGGCCCGTATGGCGACAGACCTGGAGCTAAACCTCGGATCCGACCAGGAGCCTGATGCTGAACAATGGTTTTCGTGGTTCAATGGGCTGACCTCCAAGGTGTCGGGCATTTTCCATGTTTGGGAGGAAGGAGCATTGGAGCAGCTCCCGCTTGCACAATGTCTCGTGCAGCCTGTAGACCCGTTATCGGAAGGCTTTGCGCGGCTTCTTCCAGCCATTGTCAGCAGCGCACTGACGCATGTAGAGGCCCGGCGGGAGTCCGCGCTTGCAGGAATGGAATCCTATACCGCTCGCATGACCCCGCTATGGATACCTGGGCTCTCCTCTAGGCAGCAGGAGGACATCAGCATCGGAGCCGGATTCACGTTCGCCGAAGCGACGGGGCGAGGACTGATCGCTTGTTTGACCAAAGAGCTGGAAAGACGGACCCTCTATCAAGAAAGGGTTCTCTCCCGCATGGAAATTGTCCAAATCGAAGATGTCCACTGCCGGTACTATTTGCAAGCTCTGAATATAAAGGAAGGAGAGACTTTCATCGCATTCGGAGAACCGCTGTATGGATTTCCGGTCATATGGGTCCTCTCGGATCATTCCTGGTATGGCTGCGTAGGCCTTGATAAGACCTTAGCGCTTCGCCAAGCACTGCAAAATGCTTTGATGAAAACGAAAATCGTTCCGGATAGTGCTATGATTTGGAGCGACGATAAGCCGCAACGCATCACCATTACTTCTGCAGCTTCTATAAGTCACGCATCTAGAATGCTCTCAGCGGTAAATACCTTAAGGCAGCACCATAAACAGCTGGAGATCTTCGACATGCGGTGCGAGCCCGCTCTGAATGAAGGGCCGCTTGAAGTCGTTGCTGTACTGCTCGGTGAGGAGGTAGCCCTATGAATACCGTCATTATTATCGGTGAGGGGCTGTTGGCGGATACGGTGAGCAAGTATTTGTTAGGATTCCCGATAGTTCGCAGATCCGCTTTCGGTGAGGCTTTACCGCCCGCGGGACTGGTATTGGTGCTAGGAGGGGACTCCTCAACTCATCTCCAAGCTGAAGAGATCCTGCGGCCGCTTAGGATTCCATGGCTGGGCTGCTATGTGTCCGATGGAGAAGGAGTGATTGGGCCGCTAGTCTTTCCCGGGACAGCCGGATGCTCCCAGTGTGCGGAAAATAGGCTCTCCATGTCGATGGAAACCAGTGAAAATATGGATGATCAGATCATGAGACTCATCTCCCTCGATCCTCTCCCAGCACAGGCTCCCGAGGTACATCCATTGGCATTGCGGCATATTGCATATATAGTCTCAGCAGAAGCAGCTAAGGTGCTCCAAGGAGATAAACCGTATTCCGAGAGCCACATCTATTTAGTTAACCTGATAAATCTAAATACCACAATTCACTACATCCTTCCTGACCAATCTTGTCCGGTTTGCGGTCAATGGCCGGAGGATTCGAAGGAAGCGGCCCATATAACACTTGGATCTTGCAAGAAACACAAGAGGGACATTTATCGCAGCCGCTCGATGAGTGATTTACAGAAGGTTCTGATTAAGGATTATTGGGACAGCCGGACTGGGCTCTTCAACGGCAGAGAGCTGAGCTTCCTGTCCACTTTTGCATGTGCGGTTGTGAATCTTCCTTTGCCTATGTGGAATGAAGTGACAGGAGGTCATTCGCATTCATTTGCAGACAGCGAGCTGGCTGCCATCCTCGAAGGATTGGAGAGATTTTGCGGGATTGCACCCCGAGGAAAACGAACGGTTGTGCATGACAGCTTCGTTAACTTGAAGGATGATGCCATGGATCCGTCGAAGGTAGGGCTCCACGCGCAGGAGCACATGGATCAGCCGGATTTTCCCTATCTGCCGTTTGATCCTAATGCCGAAATTCCTTGGGTGTGGGGATACTCACTGCTGCAGGAACGTCCGATTCTGGTTCCCGAGTTGCTGGCTTATTACAGCCTGGGCTACGGAGGAGGCTTTGTATATGAGACTTCTAATGGCTGCGCGTTAGGCGGGAGTCGGGAAGAAGCAATCTTGCACGGCATTTTGGAGATCGTAGAGCGTGATTCATTCTTGTTGACCTGGTACGCCAAGCTGCCCGTTCCACGGCTTGATTACCGTTCGTCGGGTGACAAGGAACTGCTGACGATGATCGAACGTTTAAAAGCTGTAACAGGTTATGAGGTGCTGCTATACAATACGACGATGGAAAACGGCATTCCAAGCATATGGGCTATAGCAAAGGGGGGAGCAAATCAGACATTGAACCTTGTGTGCGCCGCGGGAGCCCATCTGGATCCTATCCTTGCAGCCAAGAGCGCCGTGTATGAGCTGGCCGGGACGATAACAAGGGTTGAGGAACTTTGGGAAGAACGTCGAGATGATGCTGAAGCTATGTTTCATGATTCTTTCTTGTTGCAATTTATGGAGGATCATTCCTTGTTGTATAGTTTGCCACAAGCGGAGGAACGACTAGGATTCTTGTTAGACGAACAGCGTCCTCTGCGGACTTTTGCTGAAGAATTCGGGCCTGTAGTGAGTAATGACGATTTAACGGATGATCTGAAGCAAGTTCTTGCAGTGTTTAGCAGCTTGGAGCTGGATGTTATTGTAGTCAACCAGTCTGCGAGCGAGACGCTTCGCAATGAGCTATACTGCTTCAAAGTGTTGATACCGGGAATGCTGCCAATGACGTTCGGACATACGCTTACCCGCTTGGCGGGTCTGAATAGAGTGTTGGAAGTACCGATGCGGCTGGGTTATGCCGATCACAAGCTATCGTTGGAGGAGTTGAACCCCTATCCGCATCCGTTTCCATAGGAATGTATGAACAGTTTAGAGAATTTATATAAAAAAGAGGTAAATGAGAGGACTGACCCCAATCTGTGAGATAGGGATCAAAATTAATAAGCAGCCAGTCGTCGGAATCAACCGGCGTCTGGCTGCTTATTAGTTTCGTTTGAATGCGAATTCAATTATTTGTAATTACTAATAAGCAAAATGGAGCCATGCATTCTAAGTGTCTGCAGGATAGCGGTCTTAGGCTCTCCTTTAGTTAGTTTATATTTAGTTGTAATAACAATATGATCTCAGATAATCATTGGTATTAGCAAAAGGCAAATATCATCAACAAACGCTTGATATATCTGTTTTTTTGCAATTGATAATCTTATATATGAATAGTTAAATAATTTAGATAGTTTAAATCTTGACTAAACATAAGGGCGGCATTATAGTTGGATACATAGGATAAGTGATTTCAACACGTGCGACTTGCGAAACGCAGGTATAACTAACAAATCCGGCAGGTTGTCCTCGCTGCGCAAAGACAAAGACGCCAAAGCGATCAACGTAGTGGACAACAGAAAAAAGTAACCGCATACATGGAATTCAGCTTTAGCATTGGATTGCGTTCAGGGAATGAATTCAGTCATGAACATTATTTATTGGGGGGGATATACCATCATTGCGGGATCGGCTACGGGCTTGAAAGCATTATCAACGTACAGAGGGGTTGCTCGATTTCTGCGACATAATAGGTCATGAGACTTGGGCTCTGCAGACACCATCAAAGTGAATTATTTGGGGGACTGAAGTACGGGATGATTTGATTCGTAGTAAAGCGGACTCGGAGAATTGACTAAGTGAGGTCGATGACCGCGAGAAGAAGAGAGGATGAAGGTCAATGTCTACAACGTTAAAGGTCGGTATTATCGGTTGCGGCGGGAATGCAACGAACAAGCATATGCCCGCATTGTCTCAAATTGATACCGTAGAGCTAGCTGCTTTCTGTGATGTATTTAGAGAAAATGCTCAGAAGGCATCCGACAAATTTGGAAAGGCTGGAAGTAACGTCTACTCGGATTTCACGGAGCTTCTTGCGAACCCTTCCATAGACGTCGTTCATATTTGCACGAACAATGATACCCATGCCGAGATTGCGATTGCAGCACTTAGAGCGGGCAAGCACGTAATGTGCGAAAAGCCTATGGCCAAGACAGCGGAGGAAGCGGTACACATGCTCG
The DNA here is from genome assembly GCF_022354825.1 of Paenibacillus sp. H1-7. GTDB lineage: Bacteria > Bacillota > Bacilli > Paenibacillales > NBRC-103111 > Paenibacillus_S. The sequence continues at coordinate 4,732,275 of NZ_CP031168.1, read as the reverse complement.
AGGTTGCGAGGCAAACGGGAAAAAAGCTGACCATCGGCTACAATAACCGATTTCGTCCAGATAGCCAGCAGCTCTATAACATTTGCCGGAGCGGGAGCCTGGGTGACATCTATTTTGCCAAAGCTCATGCGATTCGCAGGCGCGGTGTTCCGAACCGCAAAGTTTTTCTCGATAAAGAAAAGCAAGGGGGAGGTCCGCTTATCGACATCGGTACGCATGCGTTGGACTTGACTTTATGGTTGATGGATAATTATAAGCCTCGCATGGTTGTAGGTACGGCCTATAACATGCTGTCCCAAATGGAGGAAACGGCAAGAACCGGGGGATGGGATCCCCGCAGCTTTACCGTAGAGGATTCCGCCTTCGGCATGATTGTTATGGAGAATGGCGCTACGGTTATGCTGGAGTCAAGCTGGGTATTAAATGTCCGTCATGAAGCCACGAACAAGGTAACATTATGCGGAAGCAAGGGCGGTGCCGACATGTGGGACGGTCTGTGGATTAACGGAGAAAGCGAAGGGAGTCTGAATGAACAGCAAATACTAGTAGATGGTTCAGGTATGACTGCTAAAGAAATTCGCAGCCAGACGCTCGATCTGGAAATGAGGACATGGATCGATAGTATTATTGCGGATAAAGAACCGGTCGTCAAACCGGAGCAGGCGCTTGTCGTATCGCAAATTTTGGAGGCTTTGTACAAATCGGCGGAGACCGGCAAGCCTGTTTATTTTAGTTAAGGCAGTACTCTTTTTTCAATTCATTCATTTGGATGGAAGGTGCAAATATGAACGACGGGTTATCCAAGATAGAAATTTATGGAGATGACGGCTCTTTCATCTATGCCGAATCTTTTGAAGGGAATTCGGTGCCTAATCACTGGAATACAGTTGGAGCTGGAACGCTCGCTCTTTCCCAAGCTCATTACAAACACGGATCTCACTCTTTGAGATGGCAGTGGAATCAGGGAGGAAGGCTTGTAGTAACCAGGCCAGACCATCTGGAAGAAGCATGCAAAAGTATGAACGGCGGAGTCAAATTTTGGATTTATAATGAAAAGGCATTAATCGGTAAGCTCACGTTCCGTCTTGGATCTGAACGTGAAATAAGTCAAGGTCTATTCCGGTGCTCCTTTGAGATTGGGGTAGGGTTTGCCGGCTGGAGAGGCTTTAACATCCATTTTCGAGAGGATGGCGGGTTCGAGCCCGACCGCGAGAACCAAGATGTCGAGCAGTTGGAAGTGATGGAGCTCATTCCACCGCAGGAGGAAGAGAGCGGAACTTTCTTTCTGGACGTTATCGAATTTGTTGCATCGATTCCTGCCTCACGTTCTTCGGACTGGCAGATACCCTCTCTAAGACAGAAGGCAAATGGGGGAAAGGGAGGCACATGGGACCGCAGTTACTATTTCAGTCGTTTGCAGCCTAGATTGCCGGAGGAAACAGAGCTGACGCAGGAACAAGCGGCTGCGTTTGCGCTTATCTCCAAACGTTATGAGCATTGGGTACTGGGTGAAAAGGTTGATCTTGCGTGTGAACCGCTTCGCATACGTTATGAATCCCTTCAAGCTTTCATCCGCGAAGGTGTGGAGCGGTATCAGAGGTTGGACATCAAGCGAGATAAAGACGGCTATGTGACAGGAGCACCGCTTTTTTCCAGCCGTTCGTCGCACGGTCCCGAGTTTGGGAAAGATGTAGCCCGGACTATTTTTCTGCCGGTTGTGCTTGATTATAGGTTGAATGGTAATGAAGAAAGCAAACAGAAGGCGCTGGATTTATTCGATTATTTTCACGATCAGGGCTGGGCCGCAGGCAGCGGACTGGAAACGCTTGATCACGAAACCAACAGAAACAACGGGTATTTTCATTCTGTATTCCTGATGAGGGAGGAGTTAAAACGAACAGGGAGACTGGATCGAGAATACGCCTCTATGCATTGGTTTACCAATTTCGGTAAAACCTACGGTTTTCCTGGAGAGGACTACACCGAAACGACGGCTGACGAAGTGCGTACCCGTTTTGTGTATAAGCTGCTTGTTGTCTTATGTATGGAAGATTCTCCAGAGAAAGTACGGCACATGAAGGGGCTGCTGCTGTGGATGAACAATGCTCTCGCCATTGCGCCTGGATTCGCGGGGACGATCAAACACGATTATATGGGCTTTCACCATCGCATGGTATATACGTCAGCTTATGCACCTAATGCTCTTCATACGGGCGCGTTGATGGCATATCTGCTTCATGGAACTCCCTATGCGCTTGATGAGAAATCGGTCAGCAATCTAAAACAGGCCCTCTTAACGATGCGAATCGTGACGAACAAGTACGATGTGCCGACCGGAATAAGCGGAAGGTTCCCGGACAAAGGGGCGTTCACCCATGAAATGCTGCCGGCTTTAGCATTGCTAGCTTTCGCGGGAGAAACGATAGACATTGAACTAGCTGGAGCATTCATGAGATTGTGGGACCCGGAAGCTAAATGCGTAAGAAAGATGTTCGCGCAGGCTGATAGCAAAGGCGTCGAATATATGGATACTCTCGGTGGCTTGCAGTTCGCGGTGAAGCTGTCGCAAGCAGGCTTTGCTCCGGAAACAAGTCCAACGGGCTTTTGGATGAAGCCTTCATCGGCACTCGCAGTGCTGCGCCGGGATCATTGGATGGTTTCTACCAAAGGGTGGAGTCAGTACGTTGTCGATTTCGAAGCACATAGTGCCAAACCTTCGATGTCGGTACATAAGGTTATGCCTGGAGAAAATGTTTACGGACGATATATAAGTTATGGCGCGATTCAAATATTTGCAGACGGTGAATCGCCAAGCGCAGAGGGCAGCGGTTATGCACTAAACCGTGGATGGGATTGGTCCAGATGGCCAGGTACGACTTCCCGGCATCTCTCTCTTGAAGAACTGGAAACGCTCGGCTCTCGACCTGGAGCACGTTCATTTACAGAAGGCACACGATCGTTTACGGATGAAACATTTGTCGGAGGCGTTTCCAGCGAGGGGATGGAAGGGATCTTCGCGATGAAGCTGCACGACACCGTGTTTGATCCTAGCTTCCGCGCTGTCAAAACCGTATTTTATTTTGGCAAAGATATCATTTCGCTTGGCTCTGGCATTTGCTGCGAGGATCCGCGCAATCATGTGGAAACGACGTTGTTCCAATCCCATATGAGTGATGCTGCGAATCCGTTCTATATAAATGATAAGCAAATTACAGAGCTCCCGTGGCTATTCATTGGTTCATACGGGGAAACGTCTTGGATGATTGACCCCTATGGTAACGGCTATGTGGTGCCTGATGCGGGCGGTCTTCAAATTGAACGAGCCGCTCAGAAATCAAGGGATTCAAGTGGATTGATGGAGACGGAAGGCTTCTATACGACGGCATGGATCGATCATGGGATACAACCGCAAAGCCTCGGCTATGAATATGCCATTCTTGTGCAATCGACACCGGAAGCGGTCAGAAGCTATGCTGCTACGCCACACTACAAAGTGCTGCAAAAAGATGAAAAGGCACATGTCGTACTACATAACAAGCTGCAGTCCATTGGTTACGTTCTATTTGACGAAACCGAGAAAATGAATTTTGGCGTGTTCCATAGTTCGAGCGCTCCGGTAATCGTCATGGAAAAAAGGCGTGAACAATCCCTGCTCCTCAGCTTGGCGGATCCGGACTTGCGTCTGCCTAAGTTGAAAAATCAACGCATGGACGATGTAACTGCATGGACAGCGGGCATGGAAACAATTACGTGCGTGGAGCTTAAGGGACGGTGGACCATGAAAGGAAAAGAGCTTCCACGTGATGTTACTGGAATTGAAGTAAGCGCTGATAAGGACAAGACATCCTTGCACATCCGATGCCAAAACGGAGCCACTGTCGAATTGGAACTAACGGAAATAAACTAAAAATTATGGTTTCAGGCCTAACTGTTAAAAAATCGACAAGGAAATAGTCTATTGAAAAAAACATAGTAGAGGTGAACTTAATATGAAAAAAATTACAGTTCTTTTCCTCCTGATATGCTTTTTCATCATGACTTTGGCAGGCTGTTCGAGTAAAGAGCCAAGCTCCGAAACTTCATTGGACTCCAAAGAACCGATAAATTTGAAGGTGTATGGATACAGCGCCAACATGACTGACTCCGAATTTCAAAAGTATTTTGTTGAGCCCATTAAGAAGAAATATCCCAATATTTCGTTGGAGCTTATCACGAGAAATGGGGATAACAATACACCGGAACAGCTCATTGCAGCAGGCAATTTTCCCGATCTCCTGCTTGTGAGCAACATTTACATTGGGATGTTCAACCGCTTGGGCATGACAATGGATATTTCCGAATTAGCTAAGAAAAATAAATTGGATCTCAATCGGTTTGATGCCGGCGCGATGGAAGCCATTCAGCAATTTGGCAGCAAGGACCAGCTTTTTGCTCTCCCGCTTTCAGCCAACTATGGCATAACGCTTTATAATAAGGACATTTTTGACAAATTCGGCGTGCCGTACCCGAAAGATTTGATGACATGGAATGAAATGCTCGATACAGGGAGGAAGCTTACAAGACTAGAGCAGGGAGTACAGTATATAGGTATAGATCCGGGTCCTGTCGACCAAATGAAGGAACAGTATGCTCTTCCTTATGTAAACGATAAGCAGGATATGCCTGTTCTGAATTCCCCAGGCTACCAGAAGTTATTCGCTTTACTTAAGTCGTTCTATGAGGTTCCCGGATTTATCGGTCCCAACAATGTGTACACATATGGCAGCAACGCTTTCTTTAAGAACAGAAATGTTGCGCTTCTCCCCTCTTGGGGCAATGGTGTTGTTGGAATGTTGGAGGATGCGACGCAGCAAGGACAAAATCTTAACTGGGATATTGTCACTCAGCCTGTTTACTCCGAGTTCCCGAACATTGGACGGCCTGCCAATATGCCGGTTCTGATGGTTTCTCCAAAGACGGCGCATAAAGATGCAGTATTTCAAGTGATCAATACGCTTGTGGGGGATGAAGTGCAAACCTTGCTAAATCGAAATGGCCGATTAACTATCCTAAACGATGATAAAATTAAAAGCCAGTTTGCCGCTGATCTAAAAAGCTTTCAAGGTAAAAATACGCAAGCGGTTACTAAATTAAAGCAGGCAGCCAGCGTCCCTATTACGGATTATGATGTCGAATTAAAAAAGATCATACAAAACGCTGCAAAGGATATGGCTCAGAGCGGTAAGGACGTAAACACCATACTGAGAGAGGCCCAGAGCAATGCGGAGAAAAAAATGGCTGAGATGAAGCAGCAATAAAAATTTGAGAGGAGATACAGTATGAATGCCTTAACAAGTGATGAAAGTAAAGCAGGTTATCGACTATTGTTTGACGGAGAGTCTCTAAATGGGTGGGCTTCAACTCTTAATACTGCAGGATGGATTGTCAAGGACGGAAATTTAGTGTGTAAGGGCGAAAGAAGCGGATACTTGTATACTCTAGAAAAATTCGAGAACTTTATTCTCGACTTGGAATACAGAACAGCACCTAACGTCAACAGCGGTGTTTTTTTTCGATGGTCGGATCTTACGGATCCGGTAAACACGGGTCTTGAGGTGCAGATTTTAGATACATACGATCAGGATAACATGGTCAGAAATAGCGCAGGCGCATTATACGATCTGGTTGCTCCTTCTTCCAATGCCGTTCGTCCGGCAGGGGAATGGAATCGTCTAATAATCCGGTGTGATCGTAATGATATCCAAATTACTTTGAACAGCGTTCCGGTTGTTGAAGCGGATATAGACCAATGGTCTAGCCCTGGTAAAAATCCGGATGGTTCGGATAATAAATTTAAGTACGCCTGGAAGGATCAACCGCGTCTAGGGCATATCGGCCTTCAGGATCACGGAGGATATGTAGAATTCAGGAATCTTAAAATAAAGCTGTAACCCCGATTTATTAAAGTGGAATAGGGGATAGCAACCGATTCGATTCGAATTGGTTGCCTTTCCTATTTAGGAAGCAGAGGAGTGATTAGGGAATGGAGAAGGAATTGAGAGTCGGCATAATTGGCTGTGGCGGGATCGCGCATGCAAAACATATGCCGAGTCTGGCCAAACTACCTCAAGTCAGTCTGGCAGCATTCGCAAATCGAACAGAAGCTAAGGCCCGTCAAGCCTCTTCTGCATTCGGGTCGACGGATGCCCAAGTATATACGGATTATCGTCAGCTGCTGGAGGACCGGACAATTGATGTCGTGCACGTCTGCACCGCTAACGATTCACATGCAGAGATAGCTATAGCGGCCTTGGACGCAGGCAAGCATGTGATGTGTGAAAAGCCTATGGCCAGAACGACAGAAGATGCCAAGAGAATGGTGGAGGCAGCTAAACGATCGGGCAAGAAGCTTACAATCAGCTATAACAACCGGTACCGGCCCGATTCTCAATATTTGTACCAGGTGTGCCGAAATGGAGATCTAGGACACATCTATATGGCCAAGGCCCATGCGTTGCGCCGGCGTGGTGTCCCGACATGGGGCGCCTTTCTGGATAAGGAAAAACAGGGGGGCGGACCACTGATCGATATCGGCACTCATGCGCTGGACTTGGCGTTATGGCTGATGAATAACTATAAGCCTAAGACAGTGCTGGGGAAAGCATTCCATCAGCTCGGCAAACAGGCTCATGCAGCTAATCCTTACGGATCATGGGACCCAGCGAAATTTTCCGTTGAAGATTCCGCATTGGCATTGATTACGATGGAGAACGGGGCAACAGTGACGCTTGAGGCTAGCTGGGCTTTAAACATTGTGCACGAAGGGGCAGGGAAAGTAACCTTATGCGGAACAGCAGCCGGTGCTGATATGTGGGACGGATTAACTATCAATGGAGAAAAATACGGGAAGCTGTATACGACTCGGATCCATCTGCAGGATGCGGGAGTTCCCTTCTACAAGACCGTTGAAGAAAGTCCGGCAGAGCTTGAGGCGCGTCTATGGATCGAAGCGATCTTGAATGACAGCGAACCGGTCGTCAAGCCGGAGCAGGCGCTGGTTGTGCAGGAGATTCTTGATGCAATCTACCTTTCGTCGGATACCGGGGAAGCTGTATCCCTGTAAGTGATAAAGAACGTGGAGTGTGAGCTTGCATGGGCTCAAGTTAAGGAGGCCGAATATGATACAAGCAGCTATAGTGGGGACTGGTAAAACAAGTAAGCGGTATGCGCAGCATTTGTTGAAAGCAGGGCAAGCAGAGATCTTCGGTATTTATGACGATGATGAAGTGAATGCCCAGGAGTTGGCGGCTGAATACGGGTGCCGTGCGTTCTCATCGTTCGAACGATTAATGGAAGCATTGCCGACAGGCAGCGTACTTGTTGTTGCCGAGCCTGAGGATAGCGATAAACACAGCATACTCCAAGCGCTGAAATCGGGCTATCATGTGATAGCCGGTATGCAGGGATACCGCCTTGGAGATATTCAAGAACTACTAGCGTCAGTTTCCAGCAGCTCCGGAGGCCGGTTGTTATTTGCAAATCCGGAGCGTTTTTATTATCACAATAGAGACTTAAAAAAGCGTATTGAAGACGGTGCGATCGGCAGTCTTGGTATGATTAACTCCAAGCGATATTGTCCGCTAATACCTGATGATGATGTAGGGGTACCGATTATCGATGGAGGAGCCGCCTTAAATCGTCTGGCTCTGAAGGAGATTGATTTGCTGCGCTGGATTGCAGGTGAAGTGGATACGGTTTATGCCATGCGCGCAAGCATCAGGCCGCTTGATTACGTTTTGGTGACTCTGCAGTTTCGAAGCGGAGTGATTGCCAACCTCGAAGCCTACTCGGGATATCCCGGAGCATATACATCGGCTGTCGAATATGCAGGCTCGAAAGGCGTAATTCGTTATGACAACCGTAAAACAAATGCTTTCCATGTGCATAGAAGAGCCGATAGCGACGTAAATCCGGGTACGCGCGGATTCAGCCCATCCTTCCGTAATCCGGAATATGATAACTTGGTACACATGCTTGATTGTCTCGATAAGGACAAGGAGCCGGCAATGACTGTAGAAGATGCGTTTGAAACGATGCGGGTTGTAGCAGCCGCTTCTCAATCGCTACATACCGGACAACCGGTAAATCTATTTAGCGAAGGGGTGGGGAACGATGCGTAAGTTGAAAATAGGGTTGATCAGCTTTGCCCATCTTCATGCCGTCAGCTACTTGCACGTCTTGCTGCAGCGCAATGATGTGGAGCTACTCGGTATATCCGATGAGAACCGGGAGAGGGTAGAGCCGTTCTGCCGGCAGTACCAGATTCCATACTTTGCGGATTATCGCGAGCTGTTGGCTGGTGATGCCGATGCCGTAATCATCAGTTCCGAAAACTCGCGACATGCGGAAATGACAATAGAGGCTGCAAAGCATAAAAAGCATGTTTTGTGCGAGAAGCCGTTAGGTATTTCCAAGAATGAGATGCGTCAAATGATCGAAGCGTGCAAAGAGCATGGCGTCCAGCTCATGACCTCGTTTCCAAACCGATATATACCCATGATAGTGCAGGCTAAAGAAGCTATCGATCGTGGGGAAATAGGCCAAGTGGTGGCCGTTAAAGCTACAAATAAAGGCGAGATGATAGGAGGATGGTTCAATGACCCCTCATTATCCGGAGGAGGAGCGCTCATTGATCATACGGTACACGTTATGGATTTATTGAATTGGATGCTGCGTTCCAAAGCGGTTGAGGTCTACGCGGTATCGGGAAGCCTGTTCCATGGCGTCGACATTGATGATGCCGGCATAGTTCATGTGAAATTCGAGAATGGTGTGTTTGCCGCCCTTGATGCAAGCTGGTCTCGTACGCACGCTTTTCCATACAAACGCGATTTGACGATGGAAATCATAGGGACAGACGGGACGCTATCGATTGATTACTTTGCCCAGATCAACGAGGTTTACAGTCAAACGACCGACCACGCGGAATGGAGCTATTGGGGCGACAATAAGGATGAGCTGCTGATCGATGATTTTATTACATGCCTTAATGAAGGAAAAGAAGTTCCTATCAACGGTGAGGACGGGTATAACTCAACGGTTATTGCGCTGGCTGCCTATGAATCGGTTCGGTTAAAGAAGCCGGTAAATCTTTAAAAAACGATGCACAAAGACTGAAAAACTCAAGGAGCAATGATAGCTCTCCCGTGTATTGAGCAAAGAAGTAACGAAATCTCTCGTTGCTTTTTTTGTTGCATAGGATTCGGTTGATTTTGGTAGATAGAACTGACTTCTTATATATATTTTCGCGGACTCATCCCTGTGTGCTTTTTAAAAAACTTGGAGAATGAAAATACGTCACTAAATCCAAGATCCGCAGCAATTTCAGAAATACTATGCTCTCTGTATCGGAGCAATTCCTCAATCTTCTGAATCCGAATATGATCAATATAAGATTTCAAGCTTTCTCCGGTAATCTCCTTGAACTTCTTAGATAGATGACTGCGTGAATACGATAACTCTTCAGCAAGCTCATAGATCGTAATGGATTTACCGTTTCGCTTATATACCTTGTCCATAATATGTTTTACTAACAACTCGGACGAATTGTCATTTTCCCGAAAATGGTCGTAATGAACATAATGAAGAATCGTTTCAAGAAAGCCGATTACAAATACTTTCTCGCATTGCAAGTAAGGAGATTCATGAATGGCCGTCTTAAAAGAGGAAATGAGCTTTCTTGTGATTAGATTGCTGCGAATAACCCCAGCCCAATGGGGAAGGTCCTCTTCTTCGCGCTCAAACTTTATTGATATCCAGGCAACGGGCGGCTCACTGTACCAAAATCCATGCTCCAAGCCTGGAGGGACTAGCAGCATGTCGCCAATCTCCAGAGATAATACCTCACCGGATATACTGCATTTAATAACTCCTTGAGTAACAATTTCAAGCTGCCAATAATCGTGCCTATGAGGTATCACTTTAGATGGTGAAGATTTCGACCCAAAACCAACGGAGAGCACTTTGGATTTCATTGCAATCCTCCTCGGATGTATATACTAGGAATGCGACATTTATACAAGTATTACGATTATTTGGACATTCGCTTTTTGAAAAGTGCATGATATTTTAAAAGTATTATAGAACAACAATTATGAGCTCACAAGGGGATTAATACAAGAGAAGGATGTACCCGAGATCATCAAATCGACAGAAGGAGGGACGTGCGACTAACACTCATGCCTGCTTCAAAAGTACATGTAAGTTAGAGGGATTTACCCATTCTGGTGATCAAATTTAATGATAGGAGAACAAACTTATGTATCAAAAACCAACGTTTACCCCGCCTCCGGAGCATCCAAGGTTGTTTCTGCGGCGACAGCATGTGCCGGCGGAGCTGGAATCACCGGCTTCGCAAGGAGCGGCCTGGGAGCGGCGGCACCTTGCCACGGAAACAGTGACCGACGAGAGCGGCGTGCTGCACTGGACGTGGACAGCCGCAGCCGGACAAATCCGGTTGAGCTACCGCGGACACGGAGACGCTGATCAAGCTCGGTTCGGCGAAGGAGGGAACGCACAATGAGCGAGAAGCTGAATGTCGTCGTCATCATGGCCGACCAGCTCCGCTGGGATGCGTTCGGGGAGCATACGCCGAACATTAATCAGCTGAAGGCGGAGAGCGTTGTCTTCGACCGGGCGTACTGCGCATCACCGTTATGCGTCCCGGCTAGAGGAGCTTTTTTTACCGGCAAGTATCCGAATGTGACGGGCTCGCTGATCAACCCGTGGGAGGAGCAGGAGAAGCAGCACGGCATGGTTCGCCCCGAGCATGAGCATTGGTATTCGCTGCTGGAGGAGCAGTGGGACAGCTGGCATACCGGCAAGCAGCATCTGTTCACCGAGCCGAAGCTGGAGCATAGCGAAGATAGCAAAACCCATTGGCTGCAGCTGGAGCAGCGGTATGAATCGTTCTTGAAGGCCAACGGCAAAAAGAAACCGGGTGGACCTGCTTTTCAGGGTCTCGTACCCGAGCTTGCCTTCGGCAAAATTACGCGAAAGCGCAAATACTCGATCCCGACTATCGGCCGATATGAGGAGGAGCTCGACTACTTCTACGACGGCTTCATCCTCAACGATTCGCTCAAGGCGATACGCAGCCGAGACCGCAGCAAGCCGTTCGCGCTGAACGCGATGTTCCTCGCGCCGCATCCACCACTCGACATACCCGAGCCGTGGTATTCGATGATCCGGGACGTGAAGCTGCCGGATAACGTCGGCGTATGGGCCGACAACCAGTCGCCGCTTCAGCTGTACAACCTGACGGGGATGCTCGGATCTTCCTACACGCGCGAGGAGTGGGAGCGCATCTGGAAGGTGTATACCGGACTTGTCGCGCTGCTCGACTATTGCGTTGGAAGGCTCGTATTCGAGCTGAAGCAGGAGGGCTTGTACGACAACACGCTGATTGTGTTCACCAGCGACCACGGGGAAATGCTCGGCTCGCACCGGCTTTGGCAAAAGATGTGCATGTACGAGGAATCGGTGAAAACGCCGCTGTACATGAAGTTTCCGTCCGGGTTCACTCCGGCTGTAACCCGTTCCGGCGAGCTCGTCAGCAGCGTCGACGTGCTTCCTACGCTGTGCGATTATCTCGGCATCGAGACGTCGGACGGCGTATCGGGCCTCTCCTTGATGCCGCTCCTGCGCGGAGAGCGGGAGAAGCTCGAACGCGAGCGGATCTTCATCCAGTTCGACGGCAACGGGGCGCGTAGCAACTTCCAGCGGTGCGTGGTCGAGGGAGATTACAAGCTGATCGTCGATATTTTCAAGGATGAAATGTTCATCGAGCTGTACGATGTGACGAACGACCCGCAGGAAATGACCAATTTGGCGTTTCAGTCGGAGGAACATGGCCTCCGTATCGAAACCATGCTGGAAGCTTTAAGACGGCACATGCGCGATACGAACGATTTGCTGGCGCTGCCGGATGGGCTGTACGAGCGATTTTTGGCCGATTACGAGCTATTCAAAGTATAAGAGAACTTGTATCTTAAGGAGAGAACGCAAGAATGAGTGTACAACCGAACGCACAATGGATTGAGGAAGCATGGAGCAAGGCAGCAGCCAAGATCGGTCAAACGAGCCGGACGATCGGAGCGGGATTTCCGCACGTGTCCAAGGAAGGCAAATACGATAATACGGCTCCGTCTATCATATCGTCCAGTTCGATCCGGAGAGCGGGGAGCGCGTCGGCGCATTGGGAGGCCAAGGCTTCGCACCGGAATCGGCGTGGGCGAGAGGTGCAGCATGGGCACTGTACGGCTTGGCGCTGTGCTACAAGTATACGAAGGACGATAAGTACTTGCAGGGGAGCAAGAAGGTAGCCCACTTCTTCCTGGCCAATTTGCCGGAAGACCTCGTTCCTTACTGGGACTTCCGCTTGACGACGCAGGAGGGGGCGCCGAGAGACTCCTCGGCTGCGGCGATTGCGTCGAGCGGTCTGCTGCTGCTGGAAGAGCTGCTGCCTGCGGAAGAAGGCCGATTGTACGGGACGTCGGCGAGACGCATCTTGAAGTCGATGGCGGAGCGTTACGCGATCTGGGACGCGAGCGACGAAGCGATTCTGCCTCACGGCACGGGCCACTGGCCTGCCAACAAAAATATCGACGTCGGCTTGATCTACGGAGATTACTATTTCGTCGAAGCGCTGGCGAAGCTGCGCGGACAGACGGAGCTGTTCTGGTAAACAGGGGGGACGCCACCGGCGTCCAAACCCTATTTTTAAAAAATGAGATGACAACGCTTTCTTAATTATGTGGAAGGTCATTCCATAATCAAAATGCAAAGGAGAGCTTTTTTATGCCTAGTAAAATGAGTGTCTCGGTAATGTTTCTAGGTTTGTCAGCTTTATTCCTGTCCGCCTGCAGCTCAGATGAAACAGGAGAGAAGGGGGATGGATTAAAGCCGCCTGAGCCGATTACCCTTAGATTTTTTAGTGGAGATAATAACTTCCAGAAGCGTCTGACAAGCGATAAAGTAAAGCAAAAATTTCCACATATCACTGTTGAATTTTATGCAGGGAATACGGCAGGCGGAAAACTAGAGGATCTCATAGCAGCAGGACAACCCCCAGATGTGTATTATCAAGGGTTAAGCGGTTTGAACAATGAAATCATCAAATATAATATGCAATATGATATGTCCGAGCTGATAAAAAAAACGGGCTTCAATATGAACAGGCTCGATCCTGCATACTTAGATATCATCCGCGCTGCATCAGAATCGCTCGGAGGCACCTATTACGGCCTTCCCGTGACAACGTTCACACCCGTTCTTTTTTACAACAAGGACGTCTTCGACAAATTCGGCGTTGCGTATCCGAAAGACGGGATGACATGGGACGAGACTTATGAGTTGGCGCGCAAGCTAACCAGAGAAGACGCCGGCATTCAGTATAAAGGAATGACGATGAATTTTCCCTATTTATTCGATAACAATCAGTTGGCCGCTCCATATTTGCATCCGAAGGAGAATCAGGCGATTATGGATACTGACCAATGGCGCTCGATATTCAAAACGTTCGGTCAATTTTACAAACTGCCCATGAGTAAGCCGCTGACAGACCGCAGCCGCCCCGTGGAAGTGAACGATTTTACGAAAGACCGGATTTCCGCGATGCATGCGGATGTAACGGCTGCGATCGAGAGCTTTCCTGACGATTTCGTCAATTGGGACATGGTATCGCTGCCTACTATGGCGGAGGCGCCTCGTTTGAACGCCCAACTAAACCCAAGGTTTTACTACATCATGAGCTCGAGCAAGCATAAAGTTGAAGCGTTCAAGCTGATCGAATTTTTATTGACCGACGAGATGCAAATGATGGCCAGCAAAACGGGGTACGGCACAGTGCTGGACAACGAAGAGATTCGCAAAGCATACGGACAAGATTTTGCCAAGCTGAAGGGGAAAAACACCGGCGCTCTGTACGTCAACAAACCGGTAAAAGTAAGTCGGGCCCGCGACGCCAAGCTGGTATCGGTACCCACCTCAAGCCTCGTTTCCAAAGAATTCAATGCATACATTAAAGATTTGAAAGATGTCAACACGGCTTTGCGCGATTTGAATGAAGGAATAAATCTGATGATCGATCAGGAGAAAAAAGCTGCGTCGAAGTAAAGATAACAATAAGCGATGAAATCTTGCGGGAAGTCGTACGTCTCGCGGTAACACGAGATCGTGATGCCAGATGCTCCTAATGCTGCGTAACAGCGGCATTCTCGTATTAGCAGGCTAGCCAGAACTATTCTGGTTGGCCTGTTACTACTTTGAAACCTTGAGTTAGTAATTCCGCATCCTGTGTTCAAGGAGTGATTCAGTGTCGTTCAGGATGAAGTTAAACGGATTGTTTCTAGGACTTACGCTTGCCTTCATGGCAATCTCTTCCTTCATTAGTTATTTTGTATCCCAAAAATTAATCATCGATAACATAAAGCTGTCGAACGAAAGCGAACTGTCGATCAATCTTGAAACAATGGAAAATTCCATTAATAAGAGCAAGGAAAAGTTTCAATTATTTATGGATGACTTCCAATTTCATTTTGACAGCGTCGACGTTAAAGACAGCAATTTCATTCTAAGAAAGGCCTTTGACTTCAATTCCGAGCTGCGAACGTTCCTGTATTCCAATAGAGAATTCAAGGGTATCTTTTTATACCAAAATCAAGTGCTTATCGGGACTTCCTTGGCGAATGAAGTGATTTCATATACAGAAGACATGGATGAGAGAGCGGCTACTCAGTCACTAAACGAATACATATGGACTCAATTGAAGGAAGATTGGAAATACGGACAGAGCGATTTTTTTGAAGAAAACTTAATAATAGCACCGATACAAGAGGGGGCTTACCTTATTGCAGTACTGGATTTTCAGAAGCTCCTCGACCAAAGCGATCTACAATTAAATAAGCTTAACGCGAAACATCAAGTGATATACGGTGATCAACAAAAGACAGATGATCTTTTAAATCATCGATTTACTGAGCCTGATCCCGGGGCTAGCGTGACGTTTCGACTCGAAAATCAGATCGTCTCCGTTAAGAATAAAGATGGAAACAAATACTTTTTATTGCGGGATATTAGTCCAGTCGACCATAGCATCAATCAAATCGTGTGGAAGCTTGTTGGTTATGGGTTGATTATATTCATTGTATTTGCTGCGATATCCCATTTTAATACGGGAATGATTTTAAGACCGGTGTATGATTTCATTCAGAAGCTTAAGCAGGTAAAGGGATTCGAAGAACGTGAATCAATTCACCGCTACATTACAACTTATAGAGAGCACTCAAGTGCGTATAAAAAGCTGTTTCTTTTTTTCTCCATGATAATTATTCCTACACTCAGCATGATTCTTATTTCATATTATCATTTCGACCAAGTTATTGAAGAGAATTCACGACAAGCTAACATTCAAATGTTCAAACAGACCGCAAAAAGAACAGAAAATAACCTGCAATCGTACCATTCTTATATGAGTTATTTGATTCTTAATAGAGAATTTCAAGAGCTAATGATGAATGTTAACGGGGATTCGCTACAAAGGAGCCGGGACTTCTCGGATACTTTAATTAGGAAGGGTGTCATTGATAAGAGCTTAAGTTATATTTCCATCTACGATGCGCATAACCGGCTTGTGTTCTCCAATACGAAAAATAAACCGGCGATTACACCTACACAGCCCTTATTGGTTATGAAAAAGGAAATCAAATATTTAGCCAATACGCTTGATAAATCGAACCTGTTTAAGTACATGGGATACATTGAATTCGGAATCAACAGTGTTCTAGATAACCAGCGGCATGCAGCAGGTACATCAGCCGTTAACCTCATGAACCGTAAAAGTGATAACGACGATGTCCAAATGATTAGTTCACCCATGGATCACAAGTATACCGAATATATACGCAAGCATGGCGCGGAAATGATAGGAGATCCGATTGATCATAAATATATAACCGTCAAGGGTCAAAAAACGTTGTTCTCCACAATTCCGATTCATGACCTGGAAGAGTGGAATCTAGGTCTGTTTGTTCCGGCCTCCTGGGAAGAGCAGCGGTATATTTTTATCATCCTATATTTGATTGAGATTTCCTGCATGCTCTGCATTATTATTATTGCCTCTTACCTATTGGGTAAGCGTATGACCGCTCCGGTACGAAGGGCGATCCACTTGATGGAAGGATATCCGCATGATCAGTCCATTCGATTACGCGGTACGGAGCATGACTTTGAATTTGTTGTTCTAGCCTACAATTTCAACAATATGCTAAGTCGGCTGGAATCCTTATCGATTGAGCTAATGACTAAAGAGAACGAAAACTTAGAAATGGAAAAACGGATCAATAAGCTCTTGTTCAAAGCTTTGCAGTCGCAAATCAATCCGCACTTTCTGCAAAATATCTTCACTTCCATCATGCTGCTGCTCAAAACAGGGAAGTCCGAGGAAGCGAGTAAGATGCTTGTAGCAACAGCCAAATTTCTGAAAACAAGCTTATCTGGGTCAAGAGATTTAATTACGCTTGAAGAGGAGCTGGAGCATGTACAAAATTATATTCAAATCCAAAGTATCCGCTTTGAGCACCAACTGGTTTTTCAGGTTAATGTAGATGAAGCCTACTACAAGGTGTTCGTTCCTAAGTTAATTTTGCAACCGATCGTAGAAAACGCGATTCACCATGCGATGGAAAAGAATCGGGTATTAACAATCAGAATTTCCAGCGAAATAACAGAAAACAATAACTTAATCATCCTTATCGAAGATGATGGTAAAGGAATGGATGCTGTTCAATTAGCAAACGCAATTCACACGATGTACAACAAAGCACAATCCGCTCATTGCGGATTGTCCAATGTTCATGAAAGATTAACCCTTGAATTCGGCGAAGGGTGCGGACTGGAAATTAGAAGTGCCAAGGGGACAGGTACTCACATTAAAATGAAAATCAGACTGCCACTGCGGAGGTTGGAGACATGAACAAGTTTACACTTATGATCGTGGATGATGAGAGGATCATTAGAGACGGGTTGTGCAGCTCCATAAATTGGGAGGCGTTGGGATTTAAACTGGTGGCCGTTGCCGCTGATGGTGAAGAGGCACTGGAGCTGTTCCAGGAGCATAAGCCGGAAGCGGTTATTATGGATATTCATATGCCTGACCTAAGTGGACTAGAAGTGCTGGAGAAGTTTAAATGCTTGCATCCTGAAACAGAGGTTATTCTGCTTAGCGGGTACGACGAATTCGCTTATGCCAAAAAAGGAATTCAGGAAGGGGCATTCGACTATATCATAAAACTGACTATGTTTCCGGAGCTGGAGGAATGCTTAAAGAAGTTGTATCACGTCTTGTCCCACAAGCAGGAGGAGAGCCGACAATACAATGAGCTTTTGATGCTCAAAAACGATTTTACGTTTCAACAATATATTAAGGGCTATTTGAGCTCAGAGCTCAATCGAGCTGCGGAGAAATCTTATTATAGCGTGGCAAGTATATGGCTTCCTTCGCTCCATCCATTAGATGTGAATAGATTAAGCCAAATCAAAATTCCCCTAAAGATGATGTTAAAACAGGAAAACCGCTATATCTATATTATTTTCATTAAGGAGAACGATGAAATCCAACTCTTTCATAATAAAATAATAGAGTCGATTCACATCATTGAGTCTTATTTGTGCGATATGATGGTTACCGCATACAAAATCGGAATTGGGTCCATCAAGCCTCACATCTCGGAAATTCCTCGTAGCTTCAATGAAGCAATGAAGACGACCGATTATCTTAGAGCTAGAGATTCAGCTAACTCAACACGGTCCGTCTTATTTTATGGAAGTTGGCAGGGGCAGGATACGAGCACTCAGTTTAAAATGGCTTCAAATATGCATTGGGTCAACTGGGTCTATACCGGTGACACGGAAAATCTGATCAGCTGGATGAAGACGGTGTTTGCCGAAGGCTGCTTAAATAAAAATATAAATGTCTCGGATATAAAGTATTTATGCTTTCAGATTGTCGCTCAATTCGAAAAAGTTACTAAAGTCAAAAAGAATGAAACCCTTTCTTTGAATGAATTTGATTCGATTACGGATTTAGAAGCTCCTATGCTTCAAATTGTAAAAGAACAATGCATCCTTGCTAATCGTAGATTTCAGCAGCAAAAGAACGAAAGCATATCATCCGTTAAAGAATATGTGGATGGGATGTATACGACCAATTTGAACCTGGAAGATGTCGCACGGCAGTTTTATTTCAGTCCGGGTTACTTATCCTCCAAATTCAAAGAGTACACCGGAATGACATTCTCCAAGTATTTGATAACGAAACGAATCGAAACAGCTTCCCAATTGTTGGCTGGAACCGAAATGAAAATTTATGAAATTGCCAAAGAAGTCGGTTACTCGGACGAGAAGCATTTTAGCAAGCTGTTCACCCAATTAAAGAAGATGGGGCCAAGGGAATATCGCAGGCATTGCAAGTAAAATTTACACCGGCTTACTTCGTAAAAATATCCACCTTTTTGGGGTGTTTCACCTTCTGTTTTTTATTGGGGTGCAACGTATACTGTAAGTATCAAATGTATGCGGTTACATACCAAAGGGGAGATAAGATGGAGCACAACAAGTTTTACAAAATTCAGATGTTTTATTCTAAGTATCAAATATTTCTTTTTATTGTACCGGCTTTAATTTACTACATTATCTTCAGGTACAAACCATTGTACTTTATCCAGATTGCGTTCAAGGACTTCAGAATTACACGAACGCTAGAGAATAGCCCATGGGTTGGCTTCGATCATTTTGTCACGCTATTTCATTCAACCGACTTTCAACAAGCTCTACTCAACACACTGATAATCAGTTTCTATAAGATCTTGTTCGGTTTTCCGGCACCTATCTTATTAGCATTAATGTTGAATGGACTGAAAAATGCAATATTCAAAAGAGTCAGCCAGTCTATCCTGTATCTTCCTCATTTTATTTCCTGGTCAGTACTGGGAGGAATCATCTATGGTTTATTATCTGTACATGACGGGTTAGTAAATGAGATTGTCAAATGGTTCGGACACGAGCCGATTTATTTTATGGGAAGCAAGGAGTATTTTCGAGGGATTCTGGTTGCATCGGAAGTGTGGAAAACGATGGGGTGGGGGACCATATTGTATTTAGCGGCCTTAACCCGTATCGATGTGTCCCTTTATGAAGCAGCCCGTGTCGATGGCGCTTCACGCTCGCAGCAGTTATGGCATATTACGCTTCCAGGTATCTCCACCACAATCGTGGTGCTGTTCATTATCCAAGTCGGTCATTTGCTTGATGTCGGTTTTGAACAGATTCTGGTGATGAGCAATCCTATGGTAATCAATGTGGCGGACATTATCGATACCTATGTATTTCGTGTCGGTCTCCAAGAAGGCAAACACAGTCTGGCCACTGCGGCAGGACTATTTAAAACATTGGTAGCAGCCATTCTCGTTTACTCGGCAGATCGGTTGGCCAAGGTCATAGGGCAAAGGGGGATTATTTGATGGCTAGTACTAGCACGATTCGGGATAGTAAGCATCAAATAGGTGATAAGTTGAATAATGCGATCATGCTATTGTTGTGCATTATTATGCTGTATCCATTTTGGCAGACGGTGGTCGCTTCATTCATGACGGAATCCGAATACTTAACTTCTCGGTTCAAAATGATAGTGACAGCACCCACTTTAGCGTCATATAAGCAAATTTTTCAAGACGGTACGATCTTTATTCATCTCAAGGTTACATTCTTAATTACAGTAATCGGGACTACTGTCGCCTTATTTATGACCGCCTATTCGGCTTATGGATTATCCAAACCGTTCAAAGGCTCAAAAATAGTTATGTTTCTGATCGTTATGACGATGTTCATGAATGCCGGTTTGATTCCTGATTATATGAATTATAAGGAGCTCGGGCTGATCAATAATTTCGCTGTTTACATAGTTCCTTATATGATCAATACCTTTTATCTAATTATTATGAGATCGACTTTTATGGAGTTTCCTAAAGAATTAGAGGAGGCAGCCCGTATCGATGGCTGTAATGATTTTCGGATCTTCTTCACTATCGTCTTGCCGTTATCCAAACCTATTTTGGCCGCAATCGGATTATTTTTCATGGTAAGCTTCTGGAACACTTATATGCAATCGGTATTCTTTATTACCGACAAAGAGTTAAAGACGGTTCAGGAATATTTGCAAAAAATGATTAGCAGCACGCAAGATTTGGAAGCCGTCATGCTCGCTGAATCCGGAGAAGAGGGCTTTAATTCAGAAACTATACGTTTAGCGAATATCGTGCTGGTCTTACTGCCTATCGTCACGGTTTATCCGTTTTTGCAAAAATATTTTGTGAATGGAATCATGATGGGTTCCTTGAAAGGCTAGTTTTCCAAACCATTGAGAGTAGAAAGGGTGTTTGAAGGTATGATATTAAGAAAAACGACCGCTTTAATCCTTATCCTCGTACTGGCGATTGCTGTTCTCGGGTGCTCGAATCAATCAGGAACCACCATGGATTCCAAGAGTGACCAGAGTCAAGATTCCGCTGCTAAATATGGTAACATTAGTTTGGCGAAAAAGTATGACATTAAGTGGTTTCAGTGGGGTCCTCGCGACATACATCCTGATGATGCCATTATCAAATATTTAAATGAAAAATTTAATGTAAATATTAAAGTGGAGCGGATCTTAGCTAAAGAATATGTAAAAAACCTGGAGTTAAAAATTGCGGCAGGTGACATGCCCGATGTATTCCGATATTCGCTCAGTACTGGAGCGCATATTTATAGCCAGCTATATGAAGACGGTTTTTTGATGAATTTCAACGACTATGCCGAAAAATATGATTTAAAAGGTATAAAGACTTATATGAAGCAACCCGGGACCGAGGAGTTCCGTGAAGAGAACGGGGTTTATCAGCTCCCATCCCGCAAAGCGGGAGTCATCCCTAGTGTGGTGGTAGTTCGTCAGGATTGGTTGGATAAGCTTGGATTGAAGAAGCCGACGACTATGGATGAATTCAAAGCGATGCTGAAAGCATTTAAAGATAATAAATTGGGGGGCGCTAACACAGTGCCTATCACGTTTGCGTTCGGATCCGGCGCATTTCTGAATCTATCTACTAGTTATACTGGCGTCAATACTTGGGGGAAAGCGGACGGCAAGTGGATGTATGAAGCAGTCATGCCGCAATATAAAACATTCCTGCAATTTGCGAGTGAACTCTATCGGGAAGGTTTAATTGACCGGGAATTATTTACATCTAATGAGGCTCAAGCTAAGGCCAAGTTCATCTCCGGGAGCTCCGGTGTCATCGTGGCTCCTACGGAAAGATATGTGGCTCTCGAAAAGGATCTAGCGGAATCCAACAAAAGTGCCAAGCTATCGCTGCTCATTCCGATGCCTAAAGGACCTGCAGGGGGCTTTGGCAGAGTTGACGCGAGCTTCACGGAACCAATCGTAGTTATTAAAAAAAATCGGGATGAAGATTTCTTGGCAAGAGTTGCTGCTATTATTGATTACACCCATAGTGAAGAAGGGATTAGGATACTCAACTATGGAATTGAAGGCGTTCATTATACAATGGAAAACGGCAAGATGGTGAAAACCGCACTCTATGATCGGGATATCATTCCGTCATTGGGACACTTAACAGCCATGACAACGGATTATTCATTAGCATCAGGGGATGTAGAAGGCGCACTAAAAGACAATTATGAGTACTCATTAAAATCCGGTATCGCACCTCCGATAACGGCGTTGAGCTACGGAGCTTCCAAGGATTTAATGCCGTCTATTGAAAAAAAATATAATGAATGGATGATCAATTTTGTAACCGGAGCTAAGGATATTAACTCTAATTGGGATCAATATGTGAAAGAAATGAATGACACCGGGATCAGAAAGCTCACTGAGGCAGTTGAACAAAATACGAATAAAAGGGGCAAGTAACTACTGGCACGAAAAGCGATCTGAAAGACAGTCTCAAGCGATATCAGATGAATAGGTAATGAAAAAAAGGAGCTAAGCCGTTTGTAGGTGCCTAGCTCCTTTGCTTTTAGCGTCAATTGCTAAAATCACACATTTTTACAAGTACATTAATTATTCTGACATTCGTTTCTGGCGTAATCCATGATAACTTAGGTAATAGGATGATATAAGTAAGCGCTTCTATCGGGGCAAATAATCTAGTAAAGGTAGGGATGACGATATGGTAAGAAAAATGTCAGTGCCTCCTCTGGAACTTACAGATTCTACGGGAGCAGACACACAAATGTGCGCAGTTGTTGAAAGGATAGGGGAAATTACCTTGCGCAGAGCTTTTATCCCGGAGCCTGAGGATCACGAGGTTCGTGTCAAGGTCAAATGGGTTGGTATATGCGGTAGTGATATCGAGGTGTTCAGAGGTGCCCGCGAGCCAGAGTTCGTATCTTACCCTACTAGACTCGGTCATGAAGTGGCCGGGGTTATAGATAAAGTCGGACCAGGGGTCATTGGACTTCAAGAAGGCGATCACGTTGCACTCAGATATGTATGGGGGGCATTCGCGGAATACGTATGCTGTAGTCCATTCTCAGTTAAGGTACTGCCCAAACAATTGCCCCTGCTGGAAGGCTCGCTAATCGAAGTATTGCCTGGAATCCTACACGCTGCTGAGTTAGGGGAGATTTCTCCGAACAAGAACGTGCTGATTATGGGCCAAGGCGTTAGCGGTCTTGTGCTGACGCAGGTAGTTTCGTTATTTAGCCCACGCAATCTAGTTGTTACCGATTTGTTCGATGAGAAGCTGGAGCTTGCCCGCAGGTACGGAGCGACTCACACGTATAAACTCCCGTCAAGTGATTCACGGACAATGGATGTGCTGTACAATGATTTTCCCGACGGATTTGATGTCGTCATACCTTGTTTGTTAGAAGGCTCCGGTATGGTTGATGCGATTGACGCTGCCGCCCAGAACGGACGCATTGTAATGTACGGCTGTATCGGGACTTGCCACAAGCCTGTCGACTTTTTCAAAGTACACAAGAAAAGACTGGATATTTATTCGACGGAGCCGAAGCGGGATATCGACAACCGGAGATTTTTCGATGAGGGACTGCGGCTTGTAATGGATGGGCTTGTTAATACGAAAGAAATGATTACGCATATTGTTCCTCTATCCGAAGTCGGAGAAGCGTTCCGCATCCGCAACTCGCATCAGGGAAACACCATTCACGTCATGATCGACTGTGAGAAATGATAACAGATTCCAGCTCTTTGCCTTATAAAATCTAATTAGGAGATGTTCGGTTATGAAGATGAAAGCCTATGTCCTGCCATCAAAGCCCTTGTTAGAAAAAATTTGTTCTACGACATGCAAAGAGTGGCTTGAGGAGCATTTCATCCCTGTTTGGAATGAAACGAATGAGGAGTATACGCCGGAGCAGTTAATGGAAATAATGGCCGATGCCGAAGTGATACTTACAAGCTGGGGATCGCCGAGCATTTCGGAGGAAATGTTGAAGAAAGCCCCGAAGCTGCGCTATATTGGACACGCAGCGGGTACGGTTAAACAACGGATTCCTAAGCAAGCTTTCGGACAAGGGATAGGAATTTATTCAGCAGCTCCTCGTCTTGCATGGAGTGTAGGGGAATATTGCCTCTCTGCATTATTGACATTGATGAGGAAGCTTCCTCAATACGATACGAATTTCCGCCAAGGCGGATGGAAGCTGAAGCATGTTAGAGGCAATGAATTGTTCGGAAAAACAATAGGCATTGTATCGGCCAGTTCAACCGGAAGGGCGTTTATCCAGCTGTTGAAACCTTTTCAAGTGAATATCTTGGTGTACGATCCATATTTGAGTGAACAAAGAGCGGAGGAGCTGGGAGTGCGACGTGCAACGTTGGAAGAGGTGATGGATTGCCCCATTATTTCCATTCATGCTCCATCCATCCCGGCGACCGATAATCTAGTGAATGCCGATCTGATTCGCCGTATCAAGGACGGTGCTATTCTAATCAATTCCTCACGCGGAGCCGTTCTGGATGAAGAAGTGCTATTCGCGGAGCTGAAGACCGGCCGATTTTATGCTGCACTTGATGTATTTATAAAGAATCCTTCCAAAGATTCATCTCTTCGTGAGCTATCCAACGTATTGGTGACTCCTCATGTGGCAGGAGATACCGTAGACGGGCATTTGGCGCTCATGGATGAGATAGTTGCCGATATTTTACGCAAAGAACGCAGCGAGCCTACCCGTTTCGAAGTACAAGAGCACTTGTGGGATATTCTAGCTTGAGCAGTATATAAGATTACGAACAGCGCTTTAAAAAGCAAATCGCGAAGGGACACACAGGGGAGGTTGATCAGATGGAAATTCGGTTGCTGAAAGGCCATGATTTCAATGAAGCGGTGAGACTAGCTGACTGGGTGTTTAAAAGGGATGGGCGTATTTCTTTGGAGACGGCATTCCCTCATATTTACACCGATGCGACGAGTCATTCATACGGTTTGTTTGCCGATAACCGACTCGCATCGTTTATCGGGTTCGTTCCATCCGTCGTCACCATTGGGGCTGCACGACTAAACGTATACTCTGTGGGTTCGGTTTGTACTCATCCGGATTACGCTGGACGAGGCTACGCCGGTGAGGTATTAAAGCACGTCATTCGCCATGCCGAACAGGCAGGAGCGTCGCTCATTCTCGTATCCGGACACCGGCAACTGTACACACGCGCCGGCTGCTACCCTTTTGGTGCATTCACTCAGTACCGGATTGGTAAGGAGGTAGCGGCAGCGATTATGGCCGAGCGTGCCAAGGATGTACATCTTCGTCCGATGATTGAAACCGACCTGTTCGACCTAAACCGTTTATTCGCGGATCGAACCACTCGGTTCGAGCGCAGCGTATGGGACGCCGCGTTTCTGATTAAGACCGTTCCTATTGCCAAATCCAGGGGATATACGCATCAAGTATACCTGGCCGAGAGACAAGGGAAGGTAGAAGCCTTTGTGGTGGTTGCAATACCAGGGAGTCCGGAAGCAACGCATCATCCGTTCGTTGTCGAGTACGGCGGTTCTCCGGAAGGCTGCGCGCAGCTGTTTGCACATGTAATAAGTGAGCACGGTCTTGACGCTATCAAAGTAGTATTGTCCATACATGAGAAAGAGGATAGGGAGCTTGGGGCAAAGCTGGAGAAATACGGTACGGAACGGATCGAGCTTCGCAACAGCGGTACCGTCCGCATTGTCGATCCAGGCAGGCTGATCGAGCAGGCCGCGTCTTGCTTGCGAGACAAGCATGAGTTCACGTTCGGCAGTCTACGCATGGAGCGAGCCAGTGAACTTGGGTATGTCATCGTCGCCTGCGAAGGACATCAAGCGACGATAACGGACAGTCAGCTCGTCTCGCTTCTATTCGATGAAATACCTCAGCTGCCGGACGTCGATCACATACTAGCTGCCGACTTAAAGCGGCTGTTTCCGTTGCCTTTTCCCTATGTAAGCGGCTTGAATTACATTTAACGGGAACGGGCACGGATAACTAAAAAATCATTCAAGGATTAGTATTTTTACGTGCTAAAAGTATAGCGTCACCGGACAGTTGTCGGTAGACAAGATCTTTATGGCAGACACATGTGCCACAATGGTTATATGTATTGAGGCTTTAAAATAATGGGACAATGTGCCTGTCGCGATCCAGCGACACAAACATTGTCCCATTTTCAGTCTTCAATACAAATACAAGATGTTTATTTTCGCGTCAACACTAGTTTCTGGTTTTCACAGCTAACCCACTAAACGATATGGGTCCTACGACATCTACTCTTGTATTTGCAGTTCGGTTTTCTGCTGTGACTGTGTAAGAATGAGTACCTGCTGGTACATTTCTATCTTCAGCTTGGAAGGTAACTATATAATTTTGCTCTGAACCCGCAGATTCGATACCTTGCTGTGTGTTGAAAATTTCTGTATTACCGCGGAAGACTCTAAACCGAATTTGCCCAATGCCTGTGATACCTCTGACACCAACGGATACCACTAAATCTACCCGGTTCGGTTGAGAATTCACTGGAATCCGTATTGGGATCGATGCGATGCCAGATTTTTGTGGGGACCGCCGAATAGTAAACGATCTAGCCGGGTTGAAGCGACTAAGCGGCTGGACGGCTGCTTTATCAAGGATACGTACCACACTATCAGCTCCTCTTTATTAGTACTCTATTTTATGTAAGAGATAAAGAGAATGATTGGACACATATATGATGATTACATAGATTTGGGAATACGTAACCATAATATGACATTTGGCTACGTCAAGATTTATTGCTGATTTTTATAGTAGGAAAATAGATAAGTAAGTAGAGAATGCAATGGTAAACTTACTTGGTAATTATCAGCTCTGGTCCTACTGAATCACATAATACATCCTTCAGCTTCAGTACATTTGCATGATATTAATGTGTTAATTAAGCGTGACCTTCTTCTTGAATTGAATAAACAAAAAGACAGCACGGACCCACAAATCAAAAGCAATGGAAAGCCAAACACCTGCAATCCCCATATCAAAATACAAGCACATTAAATAAACTCCGAGAACCCGAATGAGCCACATGCCTATAGCGGTGCTGTACATCGGACTCTTTGCGTCTCCTGCACCTTGAAGTGCTCCGGCTAGCACGAGACTTACAGCCAAGGCAGGTTGGGCAAAAGCGTCGATACGAAGCGCGGTTACGACCATGTCAATGACGCCGCGATCAGATGTAAACCAAGTAGCGAGCCAAGGGGAGACAATGAAAAGAAGGATGCCAATGAGAGTCATTATAACTATAGCAACACCGGTTGTGATCATACCGTAAGAATACGCTTCATGATGATGCTTTGCACCCACTTGCTGACCGACTAATGTAGTAGCAGCTACAGCCAAACCGTATCCGGGCATGTAAGAAAAGATTTCTATATTACCTGCAATCACATGGGCTGCATATGTTTCAGTGCTAATTTTTATAATGAGCCCGAAATAAAGAACTTGTCCGAGCCGCATGATGAGCCTTTCCACAGCTGCAGGGATTGAAATCTGCAGCATTGGCATGGAGAACTCTTTTGAGAAAGCCAGATCATTAAATACAAACGAAACCTTGGACTTTCGAATGTATGCATATAATGCCGCCGTACCGATAAACCGTACGATCACGGTTGCCCAAGCCGCCCCAGCAATACCTAACCCTCCAACTCCAGCAATACCGAATATGAGCACATAATCTAGTGCTATATGTATAATATTGACCCAAAAACTCACTTTCATTGGGGTTTTGGTATCTCCCGCCGCTCGAAGAATACTACCGAATATGGTCATAAGCGAAATGAAAATGGAGGGTATAGCAACAATACGGAAGTAGACTGCTCCGTCCACCAATACTTGAGGCTCAGCTCCCATGATCCGTAATAGGGGTTCTGCAAAAAATATAGTGATAAGTCCAAACAATATACCTGCTCCCACTGCTACCATGGTCGATTCTTTGGCAATTTTTTTAGCTCTTTCCAAATCACCCGCACCGATACTTCTGGCAATTAAGGAAGAAGTGCCGATACCGAGTGCCATAAAGATAGCAAGATATACCGCCAGAATAGCATTCACAACTCCTACAGCAGCGACTTCGTTTATTCCCAGCTTTGCGACAAATAGGGTGTCAACAAATCCAACGAGGGTTTGGAGCAGATTTTCAATAATGGCTGGGATCGCAAGCGCTAGAACAATCATTAATTTCCGTTTACTTGTCGGTTGTTCATTAGCCAAGCCGGGAATGGTCATGTGGCTCATCCTTTCATCCATATTCACTCCTCATGGTTATGATTATATCCCCCTAGGGGGGTTATTTCAATCTTTATCTTGAAAGTGAATTCATTTGTGAGGTCCTTTTATCTGAAAGGGTAGTATATTTTTCATAATCTCTAAAATCAATTGACTTGAAAAAATGGTAGCAGTATACTTCATACAACCCCCTCAGGGGGTTATCCAATAAGTAATATCAAGCAACCCAATGTAGTTCAATACACCGATGAATGGCAGTGCGATTTGACCTGCCTTGGGGGATACCATTAGACTAAACATGTTGATGTTAATGGTATAACCATGGAGGGAGAATCTTACATGAGCAAGAATAAAGAAATAAATGAACATAACCTTAATCATAGCAATAACCATTCCCACGGCCATACTCATGACCATGCTGGCGAAGACCATCACCGTCATCGGAAAAGTGTAGTCAATCGTTTAGCTCGAATCGAAGGTCATGTCCGTTCTGTTAAAGATATGGCAGCAAACGGAAGAGAGTGTGGCGATCTGCTCATCCAAATTGCCGCGATACGTTCCGCATTGGATAATTGCGGAAAACTGATATTAAAAGATCACTTGGAAGGGTGCGTCATTGAGGCTGCCAAATCTGGTACGGAACAAGAAGTCATGAAGCAGCTAAACGAGGCGCTTGATAAGTTTATCCGGTAATTGGACCTTATCGATACTCTACTTCAATTTACCTTGTGATCATCATTAAAGGAGCTCCCTATGTCAGGCTTTAAAACCTATTTATCTTTCGTAAAACCATATTGGAAGCTTGTTGTTATTACAGTGCTTATAGGGATGATAAAGTTCGGTATCCCCTTGACATTACCGCTCATTCTGAAATACGTCGTTGATGACCTGCTGCTCAGTTCTTTACCGGCTGAAGTGAAAGTTCAGAAGCTGATCTATGTGATGCTCTTTGCGTTCGCTTTGTTTGTTATAGTTAGAGCACCGATAGAGTATTTGAGACAATATTTTGCTCAATTAACAACAAGCCGTATTCTGTATGATCTGCGCAACCGTCTATATGACCATATTCAAAAGCTATCCATCCGGTATTATCACAACCATAAGACCGGTGAAATTATCTCGCGCATGATCAATGATGCCGATAATACCAAGAACATTGTTGAAACCGGAATGATGAATGTATGGCTGGATTTATTCACGCTTTCCATTGCTATGGGGTTTATGTTTTATATGGACGTCGAATTAACCTTGGTTGCTATTGCCGTTTTTCCTTTTTACGCTCTATCCGTAAAGAAGCTGTATAGTAAACTAAGAGCTTTTTCCAAATCAAGATCTCAAGCGCTGGCTGATATGCAGGCTCATCTTTTTGAACGCGTGAACGGAATCTCCGTCATTAAAAGCTTCACCCTAGAAGATGTGGAGAAAGATAACTTTGATAAGAAGAATCTTCTTTTCCTGCAAAAAGCATTGGCATTAACCAAATGGAATGCATTGACGAACGCGATAATTAATACTTTGACAGATATCGCTCCATTATTAGTTTTATTTTATGGAGGGTATCAGGTTATTCAAGGCGGTATCACGCTAGGTGCTTTTGTAGCCTTTTTCGCATACTTGGACCGTTTATACAGTCCACTTCGCCGTTTGGTCAACTCTTCTACAGAATTAACCCAGGCGAGCGCCTCGTTGGAACGAGTCATTGAACTGCTAAATGAGCCTTATGATATTGTCGATTCACCAGCAGCCAAATCCGTACAAGAAGTAAAAGGGAAAATCGATTTTGAACATGTTAGTTTTCGTTATGATAACTCTGCTGATTGGGTTTTAAACGATATCCGCTTGAATATTCGTCCTGGAGAAACCATTGCGCTAGTAGGGATGAGCGGAGGAGGGAAATCATCCTTAATTAGTTTGATTCCCCGGTTTTACGATATTCAACAAGGTAGAATCTTGCTGGATGATGTGGATCTCAAAGATTTATCCATAAAAAGCTTGCGCAGTCAGATTGGGATGGTATTACAAGATAATATTTTGTTTAGCGGCAGCGTCAGAGAAAATATATTGTTTGGGAAACCAGGGGCTTCAGAGAAAGAGATCATTCACGCGGCCCGTGCTGCTAATGCCCATGACTTTATTTTAAATTTACCAAACGGATACGATACTGAGATTGGAGAACGTGGCGTGAAGCTATCCGGAGGTCAGAAGCAGAGGATAGCGATTGCAAGAGTATTTCTAAAAGACCCGAGAATTTTGGTGCTTGATGAAGCTACATCTGCTCTTGATTTAGAGTCGGAGCATTTAATCCAAGAAGCTTTGGAGCAATTGGCAAAAGATAGAACAACGCTAATTGTTGCACATCGACTATCAACGATTACACATGCAGACCAAATTGTTCTCATTGAACATGGTGAAATTAAAGAAAAAGGCACCCATGAGGAACTAATGAAAAAAGAAGGGGCATATGCACGTTTATTTAATGTACAGAACTTGAACGAAACAGTAAAAACTGATTCTTTTTAGAAATAAGCTCATGAAAAAGAGGCCGAGTCGGTCTCTTTTTTTATCATTCGTGATGCAATTATCCTCAAATTTCGGAGAATAATGTGTAATTGACACTTTTCTAGAGAAATAAAACGATCGTTTCAAATCACATAGCTTACTCTAAAGTTACTAAATATCATTAAAATCAGCCCTTATACTATTCTTTTTTTTTATGTATGATGAAGTTAGGATGCAAATGGATGAAAAAACTAAGGAGGTAACTGCGTGGAATATCGTTATATGGGAAAAACGGGTCTCCGGGTAAGTGAGCTTAGTTTGGGTGCAATGACATTTGGCCGAGAAACGAGCGAGCAGGACAGCTTTAGCATTATGGACCATTTTGTGAATGCAGGTGGGAATTTAATCGATACGGCCGATGTTTATAGTCTTGGAGTATCTGAAGAAATAGTTGGTCGCTGGTTAAAGCAAAAAAAACGCGACGATTTGGTGATCGCTACTAAAGTGCGCTTTGTCATGGGCAGCGGGCCGAACGATGTGGGACTAAGCCGCAAACATATTATGGCGGGTGTGGAAGCCAGTCTTCGCCGACTTGGCACTGATTACATCGACCTTTATCAAGTTCATGCATGGGACCCCAAAACCCCTTTGGAGGAAACACTCAGCACACTGAACGAATTAGTGAAACGAGGTTGGGTTCGTTATATCGGAGCAAGTAACTTTCGTGGCTGGCAATTGCAAAAAGCCGTTGATCTCAGCAGACAGAACGGTTGGGAGCCATTTGCATGTCTGCAGCCTCAATACAATCTGTTATGCCGCGCGACCGAATTTGAGATTATCCCGGTCTGTGTAAGTGAGGGCATCGGTGTCATTCCTTGGAGTCCGCTCAGAGGCGGATGGTTAAGCGGAAAGTATCACAGAGGCATGGATATTCCTCCCGAAGGTTCCAGAGTGTCACAAGCGGATGCCAAGGGCTGGGGCGAATCATGGAAAAACTATAACAATGAACATACTTGGAAGGTGCTCGATGCTCTCTATGCAGTGGCTGAAGAGGCTGGTAAAACACCTGCTCAAACAGCGATCAATTGGCTGCTGCAGCGCGAAGGCGTGACCTCACCGATTATTGGAGCAAGGACTATCGAGCAATTGACAAGCAATCTAAGTGCATCCGGCTGGTCCTTAAGTGTCGACCATATGAATCGCTTAAATGAAGCTTCCCTGCTTCCTGTGACTTATCCGTATGATAGCGGTGCGGACCGACAGCAGAGGGCGGGAAGAGGATAAATTATCCTTACTCACACACAAAAGTACTGTATGTGCAATTATTGGACGGCAACTATCATAGAAATTATCCCTAAGGAGGAAATAACATGTCCACTGTACAAATCCAACAAATTGTTCCTGATTTCACTCTGCCAGCATCGAACGGTAAGGAAGTATCGTTAAGTGATTTTCGAGGCAAAAGGTTAGTTATTTACTTTTATCCCAAAGACATGACCCCGGGTTGTACGAAAGAATCATGCGAATTCAGAGATTACAACGGCCAATTTGCAAGTCTGAATACGGAAGTCATTGGTATCAGTCCAGACGATATGGTCTCACACGATCAGTTTATAGCGGAATATCAGCTTCCATTTCTGCTGCTTTCCGACGTTGAGCAGAAGGTATGCAATGAATTCGGGGTTTGGAAACGGAGAGAAAGAGATGGGCAGCAGTTTTATGGTGTGGAGCGGTCTACATTCCTTATTGATGAACAAGGTGTTCTAGTGAGAGAATGGCGTGCAGTTCAAGTGGATGGGCATGTTGCGGAAGTGCTGGAGGCTATTAAACAGTAGCAGCCAGGGAAGTAACGGAAGCTGCTGTTTCCTAGAGAATGTGGCAAATGTTCTTACCCAAAAAAACAGAGAGGGGAATTGTTTTATGCTGTATGAACTTCGAATTTATTATATATATCCAGGGAAAATGCAGGACATTAACGACCGTTTCGCTAAGCATACTTTAGGGATTTTTGCCAAACATGGTATGCGCGTAACCGATTTTTGGATTGATACGGACCCGGAGCACAACCGGCTTTACTATGTAATGGAATTTCCGGACATGGAGTCGCGCAATAAGAGCTTTGAGGCTTTTCGCAATGATCCCGAATGGCAGAAGGTGAAAGAGGAAACGGAAAGAGACAATCCCATCGTGGAAAAAGTTGAAAGCATTTATCTAAAACAGGCACCCTTTTTTCAAAAATAATCAAGTTCACAACATGTAACCGTAAGTAATTATATCGAAAATCGAAAGCTCTAAGGAGGGTGAAAGAGAATGGAATACGTTAGATTGGGTAAATCGGGACTAAAGGTATCGCGACTCAGTTTAGGCTGCTGGAATTTCGGAAGTTCGAACCCACGCTGGGGGAAAGCGGGAAAAGTTACGCCCGAAGATTCGGAACGGATCATCCATGAGGCTATTGATCATGGGATCAATTTATTCGATAATGCCAACCGGTATACGGGCGGGGAAGCGGAGGAGATACTGGGCAGGGCGATCAAGGGACGTCGAGACGAAGTTGTTGTCGCAACCAAAGTGCATGGTGAAGTAGGGCCAGGTATCAACAACAGAGGACAATCTCGTTTGCATATTATGCACGAAGTTGAAAACAGCCTGCGGCGGCTCGGTACGGATTATATCGATCTTTATCAGGCCCATGGTGTGGACTGGGAAACCCCACTAGAAGAATCGCTACGGGCATATGATGATCTGATCCGCCAGGGAAAAGTACGCTATATCGGCTGCTCGAATTTTCCTGCATGGGTGCTTGCCAAGTCACTGTGGGTAAGCGATGTCAATAAGCTCGCCAGCTTTATATCGGTGCAACCCAACTATAGCCTGGCCAACCGCGCAATAGAAAAAGAACTCCAACCGCTTTGTGTCGACCAAGGGATCGGTATGATTTTATATAGTCCAATGGGTGGAGGTATACTTTCCGGCAAGTATGAGGAAGCTGTTCCGGAAGGAAGCAGGGGAGCAGACGAGCCAGCAGTTGCAGAAAGGGCGAGGAAGTTCCAAGATGGTGTTAAAGTGTTGAAGCAAGTTGCGAACGAATTAGGTAAAACGCCTGCACAGGTTAGCTTGAATTGGATTATCGATCGCCCTGCGGTTTCAGCAGCCATCATAGGAGTCAGCCGATTGGAACAGCTTCGTGAAAATGTAGGTGCTATAGGCTGGAGGCTTACCGAGGAGCAGACGCAGAGGTTAGACGACGCATTTCCCGTTTAGTACACAACACGAAGTCTAACTCTCGTCCCTATAGGGGGGCGGGAGTTTTTCTTCTCATACGCACCATGCTGCACAATGAAGGTTTCAAAGTCAAATACTTTATTAAGAAGATTTCCTAACTATGCATTAATGCGATAGTAAGCAATACCCTTTAAATAGGGAGTCCTGTCCGAGCTAGAGCCCCTAATCATTCGGAGTGGAGTGAACCTTCATGTATCGGGTATTAATTGTAGATGATGAGCCATGGGTGTTGAAAGGGATTCGCAGTACGTTCAAATGGGAGCAAATGGGGTTTAAGGTAATTGCGGATACGACAGATTCGCTCGAAGCCCTTGTGATGATCGAACGGGATCACCCGGATGTGGTCATGACAGACATTCGTATGCCGGAGCTGACAGGAATAGAATTGATGAAGAGGAGCCGAGATCTGGGGATTAAATCCGAATTCGTCATCATAAGCGGTGCCGCTGATTTTCACTATGCCCAGGATTCGATCCGACTGGGCTGTTTTGACTACTTGCTGAAGCCGCTTGAATTCGAAGAAGCGGATAAGCTTTTGGAACGGCTGTATCACCATCTGCAGGATTCGAATCCGGGCAAAGGAGAGGAGGACACGGCCTCGGCTACAATCGACCGCGACATGCTGAACAACGAGAAGTTCAAGGAATTGCTCGAGTATGTGAACGGTCACTATGAAGAAGATCTGCATCTGAAAGATCTGTCCCATAAATATTATATTAATTATACCTATTGCTGTGACCTGTTTCAAAAATCAATGAAATCCACCTTCACGGACTACGTAACCCGTCTGCGGCTTAGCAAGGCCAAGCAGCTGCTTTCCGAAAATAAGCTAAGCATTTGGGAAGTTAGTCAGCATGTCGGCTATAAGGACTACAACTATTTTTCGAAGGTGTTTAAGAAATGGTACGGTGTCACTCCTTCCGGCTTCCGCAAGAACAAAGTCGGATTCCACGGAGAGGGCAGGTGAGACAGGTGCTCATGAAATCAGGAGCGAGCTTAAAACAAAAGCTTATGCTGTTGATCGGCATTTCAACCCTTATGATTTTTACATTGCAAATTTATTATTATGCCAGCTTCTACAGCTTGACCGAAGACAAGGAGAACGTGCATACGTCCAAAATCATGAAGCAGGTGGAGGAGAGGCTGCTTTCCTTCATGCAGGATATTAAAGACGCTGCGCTGGCCTCTTCCTATAATACGATAATTCAAGATTACTTAGGTTCCGATGACCCGATTTACAGGCTGAAGCTGAACAAAGTCGTCATTGAAATTATGTCAGGCATTAAATCATCAAACAAAAATATCAAATCCATTATGCTTGTCGACAAAAAGGGACACACCGTTGGTGCATCCAATCCGTTCGATTATGTCGTGCTGAGGGAAATCGAGAAGCAATATATGCTGCCAATGAATAAGCAGGAGCAATTCTACGGAAAAGTATTCGATCCGAAGGAGATGGAGAAACCTGCTTATTTTTTTGTGCATCCCATTTTTTCAACCCTTAACGACCCGAATGATGCTGCAGAGCTCGGCACTTGTGTCGTAATTTATAAATCCGACATGCTCGACCGTATGGTCATGGATACGAAGGCCACGCCGAACTCGATGCTTTTTATTTTGGATAATCAGTTCAGCATTGTTAGCAGTGATGAAATTTCGCTGAAGGAAACGCAGTTTGACCAAACGATCCTTGAAGGCGTGAAGAACAGTAGTGAGCATAAGGCTTTCTACTATCAGAGGATGAATCATATCCAAGTAAAAGACATTGAGGCCTTGCACTGGAAAATCATCAGCTTGATCCCCATAAATGAAATGACCGATAAGCTTAGAGCGATACGGAACATGGGCTTTATAATCGGAATTGTGATGACGCTGCTGATATTTATTATGGGGTACTTTTTCATCCGCAGTGTGACGCAGCCACTCGGCCGAATTATCCGGTTCGTTAACTTTATCGGAAATAATGGCGGGAAACGGCGGATGAAGATGCCGTTAAGAAATGAGATCGGCATATTAGCGACCGAAATCAATAAGATGCTTGATAAAATGGACGAAACGAACGAAAAGTTTGTTCAAGCAAACGTATCACTTTATCAAATGGAGCTCGCTAAGAAGCAGGCGGAACTATCGTTTTTGCAAAGTCAAATCAACCCGCATTTTTTGTACAATACGCTGGAATGTTTGCGAAGTATCGGTCTCGCGAATCGAATTAAAGAAATTGTGGAAATATCAACGGCCATGGCAAAAATCTTCAGATACAGCATTAAGGAGGACCCGATCGTACATATTGCCAGTGAGGTGAAATGCATTCAGGATTATTTGCGAATTATGTCGATCCGATATATGGAAAAATTTCGGACGGAAATCCTTATTGAAGAAACAATCATGAATATGCGAATACCGAAGATGATACTTCAGCCCATTGTAGAGAATGCCGTTTATCATGGTCTGGAAAGAAAAAATAATAAAGGTACGTTGACGATTAAAGGTTTCGTCATGCAAGGAAATTGCGTGAGATTTGAATTTATTGATGACGGCAAAGGGATAGAAGAGGAGGAGCTGATCAGCCTTCGCGAGAGGCTTAGCAGGTCTGATGATGACCGGAACGTCTCGGCAAGAGGAGTCGGCTTACTAAATATTCAAAGACGAATACAGCTAGCTTTCGGAGAGCGATACGGAATTGAAATTTATAGCAAGGTAAATGCAGGTACAACGGTGGTGCTTCAAATTCCAGTTGTGGACCAAGGTATCGAATAAGTTCCGAAAGCAGTCCCCATTCATCCGAATCGTGTCCCTATATTTTGTTCAGAAAGCGATTACAATAAATGTATAGTGTTGTATTGATGATATTTTAAAAAATAGTTAATGGAGGTTGTTAGAATGAACCCATCTTGTTTGCAATACTCCCTGACAGAAGAAGAACGGAAGACATTTAACGATACCGGTTATTTGGTGCTTGAGAATGCACTGTCTCCCGAGCATATCAGTGCCCTGACGGAAGAAGTGGACCGTATATTCGCTAAGCATGTGAAGTCCGGACATGATACGACAAAGGCTCTGTTTCATCCGAATTTCATACCGGACCACAAGCTGTTCCTGGATCTGGTCGATTATGAAAAGGTGCTGCCAAAAGTATGGGGAATTTTGGGCTGGAACATTTATTTGTATCATGCTCACATGATTGTGACTCCTCCGACAGGACAGGAACCAAACGATAAAACCTTTGGTTGGCATCAGGACAGCGGGCGGATGAATATCGAGATGGAAACGGAGCCTCGTCCGCGCATGTCATTAAAGGTTGCCTACTTCCTATCGGATCTTTCCGAGCCGGGCCGTGGTAATTTCTGGATTGTGCCAAATAGCCATCTGAGCAACACGATACAGCGTCCAGAGAGCGGTTACGGCCAACCGGAGGGTGCGATTCCAGTCTGTGTGAAACCGGGAACGGCCGTATTTTTCGACAGAAGACTGTGGCATACGGCGAGTACGAACTGGTCGGATATTACCCGAAAGGTACTTTTCTATGGCTACGGTTATCGGTGGATCCGAACAAAGGACGATATGACCGTCCAGGATTTGTGGGAGGGTGCCGATCCGATCCGACGCCAATTGCTCGGGGCCGGTACGAATTGCAACGGGTATTATACCCCGCTTCCTGAGGATGTTCCGCTTAAGGGCTGGCTGGAGCAGCATGCGCCTAATCAAGTGAGAAAATAAAGGAGGGTACCGGCATGTCCGTAAATGAAGAAGCATTAGAAGCTGACTTGAAGCCGAACCGAAAGAAGGTGAAGCCCGGCATCATCGACTGCGATCTGCATCCGATACCGAAAAGTCTGGATCAAATCCGGCAGTATATGCCGAAGTATTGGCAAGGCCGGTTTCGAGGAGGCGGCAGGGGGCTATTCTATGGCAATCCTTCACACGGACACCGGCTCGATGCTGTACCGCCGGAAGGCGGGCCAGCCGGTTCGGATCCGAATTTTGTCCGCAAGCAGCTGATTGAACCGTTCAACATCAAGAAGGCTATTCTCATCCCTCGAGAGAACAGCTGCCAATTCCCGGATCTGGATTATGGCAACGCGATCGCTTCAGCCTACAATGAATGGATCGCCGATACGTGGATCGGCCCCGATAATCCAGACGGTGTGTTCAAAACATCGATTGTAATTAACCATAGCGACCCCATTGCAGCTGCCAAGGAAATCGACCGTTGGGCGGGACATAAGCACGTTGTACAAGTGACGACGGATTCAGGGGCGAGGTTTCTGATGGGTCACCGCAATTTCCACCCCATCTTCGAGGCCTGCTGCCGGCATAACCTGCCACTCGCGCTCCACCCGGGTTTGGACGGCATCGGCATTAACATTCTTCCGTCACCCGGGAATCCAAGCCATTATATCGAGTGGCATACGTGTATGTCGTTAAGCTTCATGGCACATCTCGTCAGCCTGTTGACGGAAGGCACATTCGAGCGGTATCCGGATTTGCGGATTGTGTTAGTGGAGGGAAGCTCTACTTGGATCGTTCCGTTGATGTGGAGGCTCAATATGGAGTACAAGGCATTGCGTCACGAGATTCCATGGGTGAAAAAGCGGCCGAGCGATTATTTGCGCGATCACATCAGAGTCACCTCACAGCCTTTGGAGCGGCCGGACGACGACGAGGACCTGCTGCATATGCTGCGGATGATGGATG
This sequence comes from Paenibacillus sp. H1-7, assembly GCF_022354825.1. Taxonomy (GTDB): domain Bacteria; phylum Bacillota; class Bacilli; order Paenibacillales; family NBRC-103111; genus Paenibacillus_S. The sequence continues at coordinate 4,693,947 of NZ_CP031168.1, read as the reverse complement.
CGGAGCATATCATGATGTTCTCCAGCGACTACCCGCACTGGGACTTCGACAACCCGAAGCTGGCGTTTCCCAAGCTGCCGGAGAAGCTGTACAACCGGATTTTCTTTGAGAATGCCGAGCAATTTTACAACTTGGATTAAGGAGGGCCCCTTGGATGGCTAAACATGTTGTAGCGACGACAAGCGAGCTTACGGCAGGACAACGCAAAATCGTTTCCTTGGAGGGCATCTCCATCGGTGTTTTTAATGTAGGCGGCCAATATTATGCCGTCAAAAACAGCTGCCCCCATCAACAAGCACCGCTTTGCGTGGGCAGAGTTACAGGCACTACACTGCCTTCGAAGCCGGGTGAATTTCTATACGGGCGGGAAGGTGAAATTATTCGGTGCCCATGGCATGGCTGGGAGTTCGATTTGACGAACGGCCAATCCTTATTCGACCCGAATCGGTGCTGGGTTAAAACATACGAGGTGGGCGTAGAGACGCCCGATGAGCCGCCGAAGCTCGAGACGTTCCCGGTTGAAGTTGAGGAAGAACAGGTTGTTGTGTTTATTAAGCGATAGGATCATGTGCCAGGAGGTGAATTCATTTGGAGCAGCCTTTCAATAAGAAAACGAAACAGCGCAGCCGTACAACCGGCATCATCGATTGTGATGTTCATCCATATCCGAAAAATAAAGAAGAGATTCAGCGATACATGTCTCAGCCTTGGAAGGAAAGGTTCAACGGCGGAGGCAGAGGTTTTTACGGAAACCCGATTCATGGAGAAAGATTGGACTCCCGGCCGCCCGGAGGCGGACCGGGCGGCTCCGACCCCGAGTTTCTTAGAGAGCAGCATGTGAGGAAATACGGGATCGATCATTGCATTTTGCTGCCCCGGGCGTTCTGCAATCTCCACCCCGATCCGGATTTCGCTGCAGCCATCGCTGCCGCATACAACGACTGGCTGGCCGATACATGGCTCGGCAAGTACAACGAGGACGGCGTGTTCAAGGGCTCGATTACGATTGCTCACCAGGACCCGGCGGCTGCGGCGGCAGAAATCAACCGCTGGGCAGGACACCCTCACTTCGTTCAGGTGATGACGGACTCCGGAGCCCGCGCCCCCTTCGGGCAGCGCCAATATTACCCGATCTACGAGGCATGCGCCCGGCACGGCCTACCGCTTGCCATTCATCCTGGAACAGACGGAATGGGTATTAACGTTCAGCCAACGCCGGGGTACCCGACCCATTATATCGAATGGCATACCTGCTTGTCTCTCGGCTTCCAGGCGCATTTGGTCAGCTTCCTTACGGAGGGGGTGTTCGAGCGGTTTCCGGGCTTTAAGATTGTCCTCGTGGAAGGCGGAGTCTCGTGGCTGCCTGCACTGATGTGGAGGCTGGATGCCGAGTATAAAGCGCTCCGCTATGAGGTGCCTTGGCTGAAGAAAAGACCGAGCGAATACCTCCGCGACCATGTCAGAATCACATCCCAGCCGTTAGAGCGTCCCGACAACGACAAGTTTCTGCTGAACACGCTGGAAGCGATGGATGCGGAGCATATCCTCCTCTTTTCAAGCGATTATCCGCACTGGGATTTCGACTCTCCTACATTCGCGTTTCCTGCATTGCCAAAGGATCTGCGTGAAAGAATTTACTCGACAAATGCCAGGGAGCTTTATTCGCTATAATCTATCAATTGAAAATTGAGGGAGGAGATCCGGTGGCTAAGGTTGGTTTAGATGAGGTGGAACGAGTAACGCTTCAGCTGCTGCATGCGTCCGGCCTACCAAAGCAGGATGCTGTAACTGTGACGGAAGTGTTCATGAGAGCAACCTACCGTGGGTTGAGTCACCATGATGTTTACGAGCTGCCCGGCAGAATCCAAGGCTTAGTTTCAGGCAAAATTAATGCCAATGCACGGATCGAGAAGCTTCAGCACTATGCGGCAATGGAAAGCTACGAGGGCGATAACGGGCTCGGGGAGCTGTGCGGCATGTTCGTGATGAAGCGTGCGCAACAGCTGGCGGACGAATACGGCATCGGCTTATGCACCGTTCGAAACACGAACCACATCCTGGCTTCGTCGCCCTACGTGGAGTCTGCGGCTGAGCAAGGGTATATCGGATACATGATTACGCGCGGAGCACCGACCATGGGTGCCCCGGGCCGAGTTGAGAAGGTCATCGGCACAAGCCCGATGGGGTATGCCGTTCCTACGGATAAAGGCTACCCGTTGATGTTCGATGCCTGTATTGCATACGCCTCCAACGGAGTATTGAAGGAGAAGGCAATGCTTGGCGAAGCGGTCCCGGCTTACTGGGGACTCGATGTCGATGGTATTCCTACCTCCAATCCGGCCGAGATATCCAAAGGAACCCGTCAGCCGATAGGCGGTCATAAAGGTTTCGGACTCACGATATTCGGTGAAATCATTACCGGTCTTCTATCCGAAGGGCAGCTCATCGACGAGCCGCAGCCGGGAACAGGCGCCATCGGCCAGCCATCGCATACGGCGATTTGCATTAAAGCGGACGCGCTGATCGGAGAAGAGCAACTTAGAGGCAGAGCTACGGAGATGATCGACCGGATGCTGGCAAGAGCCCCCGGTTTGCACATACCAGGTCAGCGCTCGGCGGCAAGCAAGGAGAGGATGATAAGCGAAGGGGCGATTGAGCTTACGGAGCAGCTTGTCGCGAAGCTGAACGAATGGTGCGCTCAGCTTCAGGTAGCCCCGTTGATGCAAGCAAATTAGAATTACAGGAGGCCAACTATATGTATATTAAAGAAATGGCAGCCAGCTTATATCCATGGGATCTTCACGATGAGGGTGTGGAAACCTGCGTAGATAATTTAGTGGAGCACACCAATGTGAACAGTGTGTATTTGGTCGGCATCATGCACAAGGAGAAACGTCCTCTGCGCGGGCTGTATTATCCGCACAATCCGAAACGGAAATTTTATCTGCCCGAAGACAGCCGGGTGTATTACCGGATGGATGAAGCGAATTTCAAGAACACACCGCTAAAGCCGATCTACAGCTCGGTCGACTGGCTGAAGGATACCGATTGGCTCGATCAGTTGATAACGACGGCCAGACAAAGGGGACTGAAAGTAGGCTGTGAAATATCGCATACAATTTACGATGCCAAGCGGGCGCTCTCCGAGTTTCCCCAGCTTCTGCAGCGGAATGTCAAGGGAGCGCCGATCAGCGCCGGCAAGCTGCTATGTCCCAATCATGAGCACGTTCAGGAATATATCGTGGCACTGTTCTATGATACCGTGAAAAACCACGACATTGATTTTATTCAAAGCTGTCTGATCTTGTTTCATCAGGGGGGCAGGCTCAAAACAGAGAACCATGGTATCAGCGATGAGAAGGAGCTGGATATTCTGCTTGCCGTGCTAGAAGGCGGCTGCTTCTGCTCCAGCTGCAGAACAAAAGCGATCGAGATGGGATACGACTGGGACCGGATCGCGTCCGACTTGAACCGACTCTATGACGTGGCTAAACAAGCGGAGTTAGCCGACATTTTGGAGAAGAAGCTGCTGGATGACGGGAATTTGACAGGAACGGGCTTTCTGATGGAGAATCCGTCCCTGTATCAGTGGCTTGAATTCAGGGAGAAGAGCATTACCGCTTTATTCAAGCGGATCTATGAGGGGATCAAGAGGGCGAATCCGCGGACGGAATTCCGTTACAATACGTACTTGAAGTATACGGAAATGGCTGGTCTCAGCTTCTCCGCCATTAAAGATTATGTGGATTCGATCCGCGAATCGGATTATGCGGAGCAGCGCGGGGAGATGCGCCATCTGCAAGGCAAGCTGCAGAAGCTTCATAAAATTCGCAGAGGCATAGGCTATGACAAAGATTTGATTGCTGCCGTCGATGTCAGGCCGAACGATTACGGCGGTTCCAATGAAGATATTCTCCGCGCCAGCGTTAAGATGCTCGGCTCCTTAGGGATCGACGGCATTTCACTTGGACATTATGACGATGCGACGTTCTCCAGGCTGAAGGCGGTCAGAGACGGGATGGCGGACGGGGAAATCTTCTTACTTAAATAAAAAGGGGATGTTGGCATGAAAAGGAGAGGTTTCAGTTCCATGGCTGCTTTGGTAGCATGTGCGATGTCATTATCCGTGATTGCTGCTTGCACCGGCTCCGAGACTCAAGCTCCTTCGACGGGGGACGGCAATCCGACGGCGGGAGACAACAAGCCTTTCAAGTACAGCACGATGGTCTCTACCTTCGCGGAAGTGCCGGATATGAAAAACCAATTTTGGACACGCTTTCAAAAGGAGAATAATCTCGAGATGGAGGTACAGTGGATTCCCGATCCCGAGTTTCAGACCAAATTAAACCTGGCGATGGCGACAGGTGAGCTTCCGGACGTCGTATCGGCTCAAAACCCGCATGATATCAATAACATTAACGCGATCGAGAAAGGGCTATTCTGGGATTTGGGTCCGTTCCTCGGCGATCTCAGCAAATATCCGAACCTGAAGAAAAACATTCCTGAAGTGGCCTGGAAATATTCCAAATATAAAGGAACGTATTATTTTATTCCAAGAGCCCGCTCGCAAATCAATACAGGGTTTCTTATCCGCAAGGACTTACTTGATGAGGCGGGTGTTCCGGTACCGCAAACTACGGATGAGCTGCATGCTGCCCTGAAGGCGGTGAAAGCAAAGGATACCAGCGGCAAGCTGATCGGTACGCTGTTTATGGAATCGATGGCTTCTGCCTTCGGCTCGTTCAAGCCGCAGTACAACAGTGAGGGCGGGTTATACCGGAATGTGCTAACTGATGCTTACACGAACATGGTCGAGTGGTACAGCAAATTGTATAAGGACGGCTTAATGACCCCTGAGTTTTCCACGATAAAAGGAGCGGAGCCTGACAACTTCTTCTCCAGCGGAAGAACCGTTTTCCACACGAAAAACTACTGGCATCAATACCGGATGGAGCAGGAAAATAAAAAGCTGAAGCCGAACGCCAAAGTGGAGATCGTTGCTTATCTTAAAGGGCCAGGCGGCAACGCCAACTATTTGGAGCCGGGCTTTACAGGCGGCTTGTTCATTCCAAAGAAGGTACCTGAGGAGCGCGTAAGGAAGCTTCTCGAGGTGTTTAACATGGCGGCAAGCGATGCCAACTCGCATGCTTTGTTCTACGGCTACGAGGGAACTCATCATAAAGTCGAGAACGGCAAATATATTATGAGTGACATCGGGTTGAAGGAAATTCAAAGCTTTACGAACGATCCGTTCACGATCAAACGCAATGAGTGGGATAAGGTGGATAGTCCGCTTGCCCCGATTGAAGTCGATTTGGCTAACCGCGAGAAGGTCAAAGTGACTTATACAGCTTTAACGGTCGATCCGTTCCGAATTATCCGTTCCGCCACCTGGTCCGCCGAATGGACGAAGCATGTGGATGAATTTGAGAAAAAACGAACCGAGGCGATCATGGGCAGAATCTCCATGGATGACTACAAGAAGTACATCGAAGGCTTGAGGAATAATCCAGGGCTCAAGAAAGCGTTCGTGGAGCTTGCCGCCAGCTACAAGGAATATTTCGGCAACTGAGGATAGGAGAAGGGCGGACGACGGAGATGCTTCGTCGTCCCTTTTTCCTCAAGGTTGGAAGGAGTTTGATTGGATGAAAACAGAAGAAATCAGTTTAAAAAAACATTCCTCCAAGCTTCACACCGGCTTTCAATCGTTATGGAAGGACTATGTGAAATACCGGTATATGTATTTGCTCGTCATACCGGGCTTCTTATATTTCCTAGTATTTAAGCTGATTCCGATGTGGGGACTGCTGCTTGCCTTTAAAGATTATCATCCTATGCTTGGCTTCAGCGGCAGCCAATGGGTCGGTCTGAAGCATTTCACCGACATGTTCTCCGACGGCCATTTCTACCTGATGCTGCGAAATACACTTCTCATTAACATCTTTGGCCTGGTATTTTTCTTCCCGCTGCCGATCATCCTGGCCATTATGCTTAACGAGGTTCGCCACGAGTTGTTCAAGAGAATTAACCAGTCTCTTGTTTACATGCCGCACTTTTTATCATGGGTTGTCATTGCCAGCATCACTTTCTTCATGCTGTCTGTAGATATCGGTTTGGTTAACAAGCTGATCCGGGTTCTAGGTTTAGAGCCGGTTTCCTTTTTGAACGAAAGCCGGTTTTTCTGGGGAATGCTCACGGTCCAAAGCATATGGAAGGATGCCGGGTGGGGGACCATTATTTTCTTGGCCGCTATTGCCGGGGTCAATCCCGAGCGGTATGAAGCAGCCGTCGTCGACGGGGCGAACCGTTTCAGGCAAATCTGGCATGTTACGCTGCCGGCGATCCGTCCGACCATTGTTATTCTGCTCATCCTTCGGTTGGGACATATGACCGATGTCAACTTCGAACAGGTACTGCTTATGATGAACCCGCTTGTCCGCGATGTGGCGGATGTTTTCGATACGTACGTGTATAATCAGGGGATCCTGCGAGGCATGTACAGCGTCGGGGTCACGGTCGGCTTGTTCAAAGGGTTCGTCGGGCTTGCGCTTGTGATGATATCCAATTATTTCGTCAAACGCATGGGCCACGAAGGTATTTACTAAGGAAGCGGGGGAATTCACATTGAGCTTTGTTCAGCAAAAAAAAATGACTTTGTTCGATATCGTTAATTATACATTGCTGACCATGATTTCGCTTTGCTGCATATTTCCGTTTCTTTATATCATTAGCGTTTCTTTGACACATTTTTCCGTTTATGTTCCATATGAGTTTCATTTATTGCCTGAAAAGTGGTCGTTAGGTGCGTATTCGTATATTTTGCAGTCCAACAGCTTCATGAGCGCGTTGCAAAGCACACTGTTCATTACGGTCGTCGGGACCATTCTCAACCTGGTGTTTACTTTTACGATGGCCTATGGGCTGACAGAAAAAAAATTGCCCCACCGGCGGTGGATCTACGGACTTGTGGTGTTCTCGCTTGTATTTAGCGCCGGCATCATTCCAACGTTCCTGCTCGTGAAGGAGCTTGGTTTAATGAATTCGTACTGGTCTTTAATTATTCCCTCTCTCACGAATGCATGGAGTCTCATCGTAGTTAAGAGCTTCATGGATTCTTTGCCAATCGAGGTGATTGAATCGGCCAAAATCGATGGCTGCAACGATCTGGGCGTGTTTTGGAAAATCGTGATTCCGTTAAGTATGCCGGCACTTGCCGCCTTCGTGCTGTTTTTTGCGGTGGCTCACTGGAATACATATTTTAACGCGCTGATGTTTCTAACCGATTCCAAGAAGTGGACGCTCCAGGTTCTTGTAAAATCACTCGTGCTGGACAACAGCGCTACGGTTGCGGGGATGGAGTCGTCGATCGGAGATTCAACGCCGCCCTCGGAAACGGTACGCTCGGCTTCGATCATTTTAGCGATTCTGCCCATCTTAGTAGTGTATCCGTTCCTACAGAAACATTTCGCTAAAGGGGTTATGCTCGGTTCGGTAAAAGGCTAGAATAGTTGGAGGTAACACTTAGGGGCTGTCCCAAACGGTCTAAAAGACTAGAGGAATATCCCCTTTTTCTGTAAGAACAATGGTGAATGAGTCAAGGAGGCATGTAAGTATGAGAATTATTCAACAAGGGGCGTCCATCGGGTTTATCGGTACGGGCGTCATGGGAACAAGCATGGTGAAGAACTTGATCCGTGCCGGATATAAGGTGCATGTTTACAGCCGCACGAAGGCTAGAACGGATGATCTTGTAGGGTTGGGCGCCTTATGGCAGAACTCCCCGGCCGAATTAGCCCGAACGGTTGATGTAGTCATTTCGATGGTCGGGTATCCTCATGATGTGGAAGAGGTGTATTTAAGTGAGCGCGGAGTGCTGCAAAACGCCAAGCCCGGTACCTATCTGGTGGATATGACGACCTCCAGTCCAACTCTTGCCAAACGGATCGAACATGAGGCGAAGCTTAAGCATTGTCATTCGCTGGATGCCCCGGTTTCCGGTGGCGATGTCGGTGCGCGGGACGCCAAGCTATCCATTATGGTCGGCGGCGAGGCGGATGTGTTCGATGCCGTAATGCCGGTTTTTCAAGCGCTCGGTACGAATATCGTTTATCAGGGCATGGCAGGTGCAGGGCAGCATACGAAGATGTGCAATCAAATTGCCATTGCATCCAACATGATGGGTGTCTGTGAAGCACTGGCATACGCCAAGAAGGCAGGGCTTGATCAGTCGACAGTGCTGAAAAGCATTGAATCCGGCGCCGCGGGAAGCTGGTCGCTCAGTAATCTGGGACCTAGAATCATCGGAGGCCACTTTGGGCCGGGGTTTTATATAAAGCACTTCATTAAGGATATGGGAATCGCGTTACAAGCTGCGGAGGAGATGGGGCTGGACATCTACGGCCTTAAGCAGGCAAAGGAACTGTATGAGCGACTCGCGGAGCTTGGAGAAGAGAATAGCGGCACTCAGGCCCTTTATAAAATCTACAATTAAGCGGTGATGTTGGATGGAAGCTTTCTTGCAGTATGGAAAAGGAGCCTTGCGGATTGAGGTACCGGATCATTCGACGATCATCGAGCCGCGGCATACGGACGGTCTGGCAAACGAGAAAGAGGCGGTCAAGGGGGCGTTGCGCCAGCCGATTGGCCTCCCCCCGCTCAAGAGCATGGTCAAGTCGACAGACAAAGTGGCGATTGTCATAAGCGATATTACCCGTCCTACACCCAACCATAAACTGATCCCGTGGCTGCTTGAGGAGCTGGAGCACGTCCCATGCGGGCAATTCGTCATCATTAACGGCACCGGAACACACCGGGATCAAACACGGGACGAATTTGTACAAATGCTGGGCGAGGACGTGGTTAGCCGCATTCGGATCATCAATCACCACTGCCATAATCCGGGGGAGTTGACTTGGGTCGGCAAAAGCTGCTTGGGGTGTGACGTTTATTTAAACAAGGAATATGTGGAAGCCGACTTCCGGATTGTGACCGGATTTATCGAACCGCATTTCTTCGCCGGATTTTCGGGCGGGCCGAAGGGGATTATGCCAGGAATCGCAGGCATTGAAACGATACTTACCTTCCATAATGCCAGAATGATCGGGGATCCGCTCTCCACCTGGGGGAACCTTCAGCGGAATCCACTGCAGGAAATGGCCGGGGAAGTCAACCGGATGTGCAAGCCCGATTTTATGCTGAACGTGACCCTAAACGGCGCAAAGGAAATAACACAAGTATTTGCCGGGGAGCTGTTTGAGAGTCATAGGCAGGGCTGCACCTTTGCGAAAGAGCATGCCATGGTTCCCGTTCACGAGCGGTTTGATGTGGTAATCACGTCCAATTCGGGATACCCGCTGGATCAAAATCTGTATCAAGCAGTAAAGGGCATGAGCGCGGCGCATAAAATCGTGAAGCAGGGCGGAAGCATTCTATGCGCTTCGGAATGCTCGGACGGGATTCCGAGCCATGGGAACTATGCCGAGATTTTGCAAATGAGAAGCAGTCCGCAGGAGATCCTGGAATTGATCCACGACCCCGCTTTCCTAAAATTCGATCAATGGCAGGTACAAAAGCAAGCCGTGATTCAAATGTGGGCGAATGTTTATGTATATTCCTCCCTTCCGGCTCAAGACATCGAGAAAATGATGCTGAAGCCGATGGACGATATCAGTTCGAAGCTAAGGGAGCTGAGGAACACGTATGGCGAGCAAATGACTGTCGCGGTGCTCCCTCTAGGTCCACTAACCATTCCTTATGTAAAGGATGAATAACTTGAACTGAAACCCGGCCTATGATGCAGACCGGGTAAACCTTCAACCGTTTAGGTAATAAGTTGGGGAGAATGAGGCGCTTGCAGCTGCCAAAAGGAAACAACCTGTTCCGTATCTGTTACCATTCCGAAATAGGTGTCTACGGTTTTTAAGCTCATATCGTGTTCTTCTTGCGAAAAAGCCGCGCAAGCATCGCTCATGAGGACAATCCGATAATCCAGCATAAACCCCTGCCTGGCGGTTGATTCCACGCAAAGATTTGTGCTGACACCCGTTATAATTAAGGTTTCGATTTTAAGAGTTTGCAATACGGACTCCAGTCTAGTATGTACGAACCCGCTGTAACGATGCTTCTTCACGATGATGTCGTCATGCTGCGGCGCAACTTCGTAAAATTCTGCTCCCCAGCTGCCCGTGTGGCAAATTGGGTTAACGCCGTCTGGAAAGCGGGAAAGCCAAACCTCGGAATCAGTAACCTTCTCATGATTCGTCTGCAGGAAAATGATTGGAACCGAGTGCGCTTTTGCCGCATCCAACAAGCTGCGCAATCTCGGTATTATTTTATTGACCGCGCTGACATCGATCCCACTTTTGGCAATCGCTCCATCTGGATGGCAATAATCGTTTTGCATATCCACAACGATGACCGCTGCGTTTTTCTGTTCCAGGTTCTGTTTTAATTTTTCCAACTTTTTCGCCCTCCTTAACCATGGTTATTATTCCAATTCTATGCCTAGTTATTCCAGCAATCGCATCTGGTTTGTTAAAACCAGTTAAGGGTTTCACACAGGGGCTTCTGGAGTGCGAAAGCCGCAGCGAAGTCCGAGCGGTCTGGCCGCGACTGCGCTGTTTATGTAGAGAACTCTGCAACATATGAGCAATCACAGCTTCGGCCTGGCCGTTGAGACGGTCCTGTCGCCGATCATATTGCTGCATATCTTCACCTTCTTATTCGTTGCAGAGCATGCAGTTAACCTTCTGGGAGCGATTAGGCAACACGCTAACGGGTAAGATCGTTCAATAATGTTACGACGCAGCCGGTCAATAGGATCGGCTGCTTTAGCCGTCAATTTTAAACATTACGTTTCAAAAATTCATGTTCATAGATCGCTTGAATTCTTTCCAAAACGTTCCGCGCCTGGTTATTAAATTTTAATTCCGCAACCTGACCTTTCAGCAAATACACCCCAGTCTTATTCCGGTGTTCACCGAGAGCCCCTTCATACAGATTGTTGGCGCCGTGACTAGGTGGTGAAAAAAATAGCTTCATTAACACTTTAACCAAAAGGGGCAGTCCGGATTGTTTCCCTTTTCTTAGCGTATTGTTGCTGCCTGGGTCAACGCTGCGGATCTTAATGTCGTCCTTGGCAAGCTGAGAAGCGATGGCCTGAGTCCACAGTGAAAGAGCTAGCTTTGAGGTTGCGTAAGGACCAAGCAGCTTGCGGAAGGTTTTGGGACGTTCCAGGATATCGATAGTAAACTCTTTTGTAAATTTTAGCGCTGAAGATGAGGTATTGATCACCGTTTTTAAGGCACCGATTTTTAGAAGTTCCTTCAACTCCATCAGAATAATATACGGAACGACCGTCAACAGCTCATAATGCTTCTCGCGTCCTTGTTTCGAATAGCTCAGCTTGGGAAAGGACCCTCCGGCGTTATTGAACAAAATATCGATCCGCTGCTCCTTGCTTTTGATCTCTTCCAGAGTACGCCTCAAGCTGGCATAATCAGCAAGATCATCTGTTTTATAAATTCGAAGCGATCCAGTCTTGACCGCATTTTGGATGTTCAGATCGTCCACTGGAAAGTCGGAACGGTTCAAAGCAACCACCTGCCAGTCCTCCGATAGCATTTTCCGGGTTAATTCCAACCCAATCCCCGCGCTTGCACCTGTAATCAATGCGATATGTTCATGTGGGTTCCTGTTCATTGTGCATCCCCTCCTGATATCGTGATATTTGCTCTGATAGCGCACATTCTATAACTTGAAGTCGACTCCAAGTCAAGGCGCTAAAACAAAGTTTTTTCTAAGGATAGGAGACTTGACTTGGAGCCAGCTCCAAGATGTATAATGCACAAAAAACAATCTCCGGGAGGGAACAGGATGAAGGAAGAGCAAACCTTTACGATAAAGCAAACCGCCGAACAAACCGGAATTACTGAGGATACGATCCGTTATTACGAAAAGATCGCGCTGCTGCCTCGTGCAGAGCGGAAGGACAACGGGCACCGCATCTACCGGCAGGAGGATATCAATACGATCCGGCTGATAGCATGCCTTAAAAAAACGGGGATGCCGCTAGAAGAAATGCGGCCCTTTTTGGGGGTCTCCGCCGATACCGATCCCGCGGAATATCCCGAACTGGTGGAACTCTTAAGAAGCCACCGTAAAAATATGGTGAGCCAAATCGCTTCGCTGCAACAGGTCGTCGATTTTATCGACATGAAGCTGGAGGAGGGGAAATACCGACGGGACTGCTCGGATGAAGGTTTAGACAGCTTATCAGAGAAAAGAGTGGGAGAACCGAAACCAAAGCCCGTTTCACCGGTTGAGATGAGTTATTTTTCCGTATCGGCCAAAGCGGGTAAATCACCTGCCCCCTTAAGATATGCTCGTAGTAAGCGGTAACTTTCTCGCATGAACTGCAGCAGTCCGTTGAGATCACTCGTTTTGAGATCAAAGAGAAGGCTGTCAGCGAACGGCAGCCTTCATGATACACAAGATCAACTAATCAGTAATATTTCGGGTATAGTATTCGATGATATCTTTGCGGCGAATGATTCCGAGGAAGACGCGGTCGGCGTCTACTACTGGAACGAAGTTCTGATCGGCCGCCAACGCCAGCATATCGTCCAAATCGGCGTTGATCTCGACGCATTCGACTTTCATCCGTTTTTTGATAGAGACGACAGGAATTTCGTGCATCGTATCGAAGCCGAGGCCGGGTGTGGCTTTCAGTTTCCATAATAAATCTCCCTCAGATAGCGTTCCGAAATATAAGCCATTGTCGTCCAATATCGGAATGGCCGTATAGTTGCTCGCCTCCAATTTATCCATGGCTTCTTTCATATTTGAGGATGTCATGAGGTAAGAGACCTCGCTCTTAGGATATAGAAACGATTTGATGTCCATTGAATCACGCTCCTTTGGTATATTAAAGCATATTTCGTCACGGAGCGCATGTGGAAGTGAGTGGGGCATGCCTAGAATAAAGGATGCTAAGCCAAACAAACAGGTTGAAAAACAATTGTTATATAATCTTCTGCATCAATTCCGTGGGGAATATAACAGCAACAAATCGAAAGTTCCTATGTTCTATAATGAAGACGGAGCGGAGTCAAAATGATTGGAGGATTATATGAATGAATAATACTTTAAGCAACTACAGCACAAAGGAAATGGAAATATTAAATCGAATGTTTTCAGCCGAAATGGAATGTATGCGTTCAGACGGAAATAACTTCAGCGGCACTAAATATGCCTTTCACCCCGATCTCGTTGTTCATGAAGCTGCATTGCTACCTTATCCGGGAGATAGGTGTGGGTATGAAGAACTCAAAAGACTCTTTAATACAATGCATAATACCTGGAGTTCCATAAACATCGAGAACATGGTTGCTACATTAGATGGTGACACCCTTTTTATGGGGTGTACTTTAGTGGCTAAGGCAAGACAATCTGAAAAAGAAGTTCGCTTACCTTTCGCTCAAATATTAAAAATTAAGGACCATTTAGTTAAAGAAGCATTGCCATTACTTCGATACTGCTTAAATTAACGCAGCACTTGGTCATTCAGAATATAATAAATGGATGAATTTCAAAATTGATTCCGGTGCAAGATTGGGAAGGCGCTATGAAGGAATATAGACCTCACAATTACGAGACTCACTATATATGAGATGAAACTAAATAGAATGATGTCAAATAATGGATTTTGGTATTTTATGTTCGGCATAATATACTGTTTGACTGGTGATGAGTCACTTGATATACTGATCTAATGCCCTTTTTAGGGTCACTATTTTAGGGGTGGTATAAATGCCTTTACAAATGCATGAAGATTTTATTAATCTCGCCAAAGAGAAGCTTCTTCAGGACCATCGAATTCTTGGACTTCTTGCAGGTGGTTCCATGATTACAAGTACTATGGATGAGTACAGCGATTTGGATTTAATTGTAGTATACGATGCTGGATACCAAGAAGAGATAATGAATCAACGTGTACGAATTGCAGAAAAGCTGGGCAACTTGTTATCTGGCTTTACAGGCGAACATGTGGGAGAACCGCGTGTGGTGATTTGCTTATATGGACCACCGCCACTACATGTTGATTTAAAGTTTGTTACCGTTCAGGAACTTGAACAAAGGGTTGAGAATCCTATAATCCTTTGGGAGAGAGGAGACGAAATCAGTGCTTTAATTCAAAGGACCTCACCAATCTATCCATACCCCAGTCCCCAATGGATCGAGGATCGATTTTGGGTATGGGTGCATTATGGTGCGACAAAACTTGGGAGGGGAGAATTGTTCGAGTTAATCGATCACGTTACCTATATGCGAAACGCAGTTCTTGGACCATTGTATCTTATCAAGAACGGTGAACTTCCGTCGGGAGTAAGAAGACTCGAAAAATATGTGAGCGAAGGACTTGACGAACTAAAGGATACTATTCCAAACCACAGTACTGAGAGCTGTTACCACGCTTTACAAATGACCATTCGACTCTATCAACAACTTCGTCAGCATTTAGGAAATTTCGAAAATAAAAGAGAGGCGGAACAAGTTTCAGTTGCTTACCTAGAAACAGTTTACTCCTCTTTAGATAAATAAGTATTAATAGGCCAATAAACCCACCCAACGAATGAGGCTTTATAATCATTGACGAATTGTGTCAAAGAAGGGCACTATGGTAGGAAAATATAACCAAGAAAGGTAGAGTGCCCAATGCAAGCCATTCGTCATCGTCATAGCACTATGTTCATTGTCGTGCTGTTGACGCTTTTTTTCGCTGGAACCATTATGCCATCCTTCGTCAATTATGCCTATGCTGATGTTTCTTGGCCTACTTCACCGCCAGCGGCTGTATGTAGCGATACGAGATTATTAAGTGGTCCAAGCGTCGCTCCCGATGGGGCTGTGATAGTCCCGGCAGGGGATAACAGCAGCTTCGATTTCAATCGGCCAGGGGCTACGTTCTGGTTTGAGCCAGGCACACACACGCTTGCAAATGATATATATGGTCAGATTCAAGCGAAGGCCAACACGACCTATATTGGAGCTCCAGGTGCAATTCTCGATGGACGGAATACTAATTTGTATGCATTCACGGGCGACGTGCCGAACGTAACCATCCAGCATCTCACCATCACAAACTTTGGCCGAGGCAATGATAACAATAACGAAGGCGTCGTCAACCACGATGCCGGTACCGGTTGGACCGTTCAATATAACACGATTTCCAATAATGACGGCGCAGGCGTATTTCTAGGCACTGATAATGTTATCCGTTACAATTGCCTGAAGGATAACGGTCAGTATGGCTTTAGTATGTATAAACCTCCAATTGAAGGAGATTCGGCGATTAAAAATATCGTGCTCGACCATAACGAAATTACCGGCAATAATACGGATAACTGGGAAGCTCAGATTCCCGGATGCGGTTGTACAGGTGGCGGTAAATTTTGGGATGTGGAGGGCGCGAAGATAACCAGCAACTACATACACGATAACAAAGGAACCGGCCTGTGGGCAGATACGAATAACATCGATTTCCTGATTGAAGGGAATTGGATTGACCATAACGACGGTGAAGGCATTTGGTACGAAATTAGTTACAACGCTACGATCCGAAGCAATACGATCAGCCGCAATGCATGGGCAAGCGGAAATAACAATCAAGGGTCGCCCGGTCCGGCCATTTACCTTTCCGAATCGGGCGGTGACGCACGTCTTGCTTCGACTGTAAGCGGGGCGCCAAAGATCCGAATTTACAACAATTCGTTCATCAATAATTTCTCCGGCGTATCTATCTACGAAAATGCAAACCGATTCTGTAATTCAAACGGCAATACAAGTAAGGGATACTGTACGCCATTCGTGGTCCCAACGATTATTCCCGACTCCCACAACTATGATTACCCGAATCCGATTAGTGACACGCATCCTTGCTATACCGATATTGCCGCCGAACCATACAGGACTGACTGCCGCTGGCATGCAAGCGATATTGAGGTAAACAACAACGAGTTTCATTTTGACGAGAATGTTGTGCCTTGCGCGGGTACTTACTGCGGTGTACAGGCTTTGATTGCAACTGGAGCCGATAATATACCTTGGTCGCCCTATACCGTTGCTGGTATTCAAAATGATGTGATGTTCGGGAACAATAACCGCTTTCATGATAATCAATACTTTGGTAATTGGCGCTTTGCCAAAGGATACGGAGAGGCCGTGTCTTTTAATACTTGGAGATCTGCGCCATTCAGCCAAGATATGAATAGCACATTCAACGGTGATCCTGACTTTGGCGGTACAAGCGGCGGGACGCCGCCGCCGGCAGCACCTGCTGCAAATGATCTGGACGCGGATACGGCTACTCTAGAAGGTTCTATCGGAGGATGGAAAAACTGGTATTCTGCAACAATCTCGCAGTCTACATACGAGGTGAATAGCGGAACGCACAGTCTTCGTATCGATGTTACCGACCCATGGGGCTGGGGAGTGGTTTCGAATTGGCCCGGGTTTTCTACGACAGCAGGATTGAAGAAGCTTAGCTTCTGGGGAAAGCTTGGTTCGGGGACAAGCATACAACCCAGGATGATTGTAAAATGGCTGGATAGTAACAAGAAGGTACTGCAAACGAACGAACTGAAATCACCTGCTCTGACGACCGCGTGGCAGCAATCGTCTGCATTGGTTGATGCACCTGAAGGAGCATCAACCGTGCTCGTCTCACTTATCGGATTGGGGGATCCGGGAGATTATTTTTACCTGGACGACATGGTAGTAGGTGATGCGCCTAATGCGCTTGATGCCGACACAGCTGGTGGAGAAACCTCGGCCGGTCAGTGGCAGTCCTGGTATTCCGCTTCTGTTATTGCATCGACATACGAAGCGCATCGTGGGACCGGCAGCCTTCGAGTAGACGTAAGGGATCCATGGGGTTGGGGCATAGTAGCCGCAAATTGGCCAGGGTTTACGGCAAGTTCTGGCAATAAGCGGGTGAGTTATTGGGCCAAGCAAGGTACCGGATCGATATCCGAGGTGACGCTCAGGGTTAAATGGTTTGATAGAAGCCAGACACTAATTCAAACCGATCTTATACCGCTAAGTGGGTTATCGACTAACTGGCAGCAGGCTGTTGCTAACATTGCCGCGCCGAACGGGACTGCAAGTGTTTATCTCGAGGTATATAGCCCGTCAGGAGGTCCGAGTGACAGTCTATACCTGGATGAGATCGTTATTGCCGACGCTTACTAAGTCGGGCATAGACAAACCGGTTTGACAGAGGCGATTCTCTTTTCATTTGCCCGCAGTCAAAAATTGGATAGAAATGGTCATGACGGCAAACACATATATAGATTAAGGGCGTCCTGCAGCGGCGCCCTTTT
This sequence comes from Paenibacillus sp. H1-7, assembly GCF_022354825.1. Taxonomy (GTDB): domain Bacteria; phylum Bacillota; class Bacilli; order Paenibacillales; family NBRC-103111; genus Paenibacillus_S. The sequence continues at coordinate 4,676,566 of NZ_CP031168.1, read as the reverse complement.
CATTTTTCCTTTTAATTGATACATCAAGTTCAGAGCATCTGCAATCCTATCTGGACGAATCCTGCACCAATCGTCGGCAATATATTACCGAAGCAAAACGGATGAATATTTGGACGTGGAGGATGTAGGCTTTGGCTTTTCTCGGGACTTTTGTCATTGGACCTTTATTGCTAGGCTCTTGCCGTTTCCAGACAAACACCGGCCTACATACACTACTCCGTATTTTAACCATCTGCTGCTGAAAGGAGTCTTTATGAAAATTCCTGTTACCGGATTTGTCTTGGATTCTGGAGACGACGATTCTCATTCGCACAGATTGTATATAACCTCCTGGAATGGAAGGGCTGTCCATGTGCATCCTTTCTCCGGAGTAACCTCCGTAGAAGATGGCCATTCCCATCGGTATGCTGCCTGGACTGCTCCCGCCCCGACAGGAGTGCCTCATGTGCATGGTTATTATGCCATGACCTCGTTAGATTCCGGTCACACCCACATCATTCAAGGAACTACGGGTCCGGCTATTGCTCTTCCCGGCGGCGGTCATTATCATGCATTTGAAGGGCATACAACGATTAACGGCCAGCACCCTCATTCGCATGCCTACCGCGGAAATACTGGTAATGAGGTTAATACCGCTTCCCGATGAGAGTTGGATCATCCAATTATTTAGAAGCGTTTACCCCAGTACGGAACACCGTTTAACACCTTTCGGCCCATGAAGATGGGGCTTAAAGGTGTTTTCTTTCTCATTGTCGGTTTTTTCTCCTGTTTTCAATTGGGTTGAGGCATGTTTTTCTCCTGAACACAGGTAGAATCGACTTGGCAACTGAAAAAAGAGGTTTGGGGAAAAGGAGCACGAAAGTTAAACAGAATGGAGGAGACAGGTTGGCTCCTCTTTTTCAATCACGAAATATAGAATTTCCATGAAAGAGTTACTGGATAGATTTATAATTGAGAGATCGCCTGTTGAGTTGACCACGTAGCACTGCTGAATGCTTGATAATTTGTAACAGCTGCTTGAAAATCCATTTCGCTTGTAGTGGCGGTGGCATCATAAACAACAGCTGTTTGGAATCCATTTTCGATTAAGTCTCTCATATGTGATTCTACACAAATGTTGGATAGGACACCTGCCAAAATGATCTTTTCTTTACTATGCTGACGTAATTGGTAAACCAGATCATTGCTCTGCGGACTAGCAATCTTATGTGCGGTGGCAATGACTGTAGTATTAGCTAAAATATATGGCTTAAGTGATGGAACCCAGTCAGCTCCTATTGAAGTGTAGTCATTATGCTTTTGAAATACTCGAAGTTTTAATAACATTTCTTGTTCAGCTCCAGTAAATTTCCAACTATAATCATGCGGATAAATATAATGGGGGGATATAAAAAGTTGATATCCTTTGCTCATGGCTGTACCAATTAGAATTTCAAGGTTATGTAGTGTGTTGTAACGCTCAATAATATTTTTAGTTAAATGGTAGCCTTTACCTCCAGGAGAAAGAAAATCATTTTGTGGATCCGTAATGACAATTGCTGTATTAGCAGGATCAGGTTTAAACATGTTTTTCCTCCGTATTACATAATTAATATCTCATTCATTAGTAACAATTTTTTCAATGATACGACTATAGTTCTTTTGTGAATATATATTAATGGCTGCTTGGACATATTCTGCTGCTGTCGCAATCGATCGCACATTAGCAGGAATCGAATTATCAGATCCTCTCCGGCGACACATACAACGCACAATCAGGGAGGTATTTTTTGTGCTGTGTACGTGCACAGTTTTATGAACGAAGGAAGGTTTATAGAACAGGAATAGTTTGGTAAAATCATGTTAAAGACTTATTACGGGAGGTCTACGTCATTGAAGTTCCAACGATTGCTGGGTATCACCATGCTGCTGCTCAGCCGTAAGAGGGTCGGCGCCCAGGAATTGGCTGACCGCTTTGAGGTCTCGCTGCGTACTATTTACAGGGATATTGAAGCGATTAATGCCGCCGGAGTACCTATTGCTTCATTTGCCGGGGTAGATGGCGGATTTGAGATTATGGATCAATTCCGCATTGAACGACAGATCGTCACCTTCGATGATCTCTCGTCTATTGTAACGGCCCTGAAAGGAATGCAGTCTACCTTGCAGGATCAGCAAATGGATGATCTATTGACCAAGATTACCGCGCTGATTACCAAAAGCGAGCAGAACCGGATTGAAGAAGCGGGTGAGCAGCTGATTATCGGTGTGAATCCTTGGATGACGAGGGTGGAAGAGTTCAAGGACAAGCTGGCAGAGCTTCGGCTCGCCGCCAAGAAGCGGAACGTCGTATGGCTTACCTATGCCAGTTCCGAAGGGGATACCGCGGTGAGGGCCGTAGAACCTATTGGGCTTGCCTGGAAAGGAAACGCTTGGTACCTGTACGCTTATTGCAGGCTTAGACAAGATTGCCGGACGTTCAAGCTGTCCCGCATCCGCAAGCTGCAGGTTGATATGGAAGTGTTTCCCCGCCGGCCTGAGCGTCTCGAAGATCTGGATGCCAAATGGGGGCAGAGAGGTGCCGAGTCCTATATCACAATGGTGCTCCGTTTTCATCCAAGAGTCAGGGTCCGAGTGGAAGAGTACTTTGGCCCGGAGCAGGTGAAGGTGGAGGAGGACGGATCGCTGCTCGTAAGATCGGAACATCCGGCAGATGCTTGGCTTAACGGGATGATCCTTAGTTATGGACCTAATGTGCAAGTTCTGGAGCCGAAGTCCCTCGCTGAGGAAATTAGCGGACAAGCACGGCGGATTGTAGAATTGAATACATGATTTTTAAAAAAATGCATTAATCGCTGACAATACGTTGTCAGTGGTAATGGTACATACTAAAGCTGTAGGGCAGATGTCCAGCTTGATAAATTTCAAGGAGGCTATTATTATGTACACATCGTTGCAAAGTTTTATTAAAGAGTATTCTTACGAGGCAGAGGGCACCCAGAAGCTCATGGATCTCTTGACCGATGCATCCCTGAATCAGGAAGTCCTGCCCGGATACCGGACACTCGGAAGGCTGGCTTGGCATATCGTGACCACGGTTCCAGAAATGCTTCACCGCACAGGGCTAAAATTCGATGCACCGTATGAACATACCGAACCGCCGGCATCGGCCGCCGAAATTGCCGCAACCTACCGGACGGCAGTTCAGTCCATGCTGGAGGCGATTCGCACCCAATGGACGGATGAAACCTTGCTCCAGGAGGTTGATCTATACGGAGAGCCTTGGAAAAACGGGTTTACTTTAAGCTCATTTCTGATGCATGAGGTTCACCATCGCGGTCAAATGACGGTCTTAATGCGGCAAGCCGGTTTAATGATACCGGGGATTTTTGGTCCTGCCAAAGAAGAATGGGCAGCAATGGGGATGGAAGCTCCTGTTGTATGATGATCATCAGTACGGCGGCGGCTTTGTGGTTCTTGTGAGCACTTCCTATTATAAGTAAGGTGCCTTAACAAGGGAATCGGTTGCATAAGCAACCGATTTTTTTTGCGTTCGAAGAAATCACGGCCATAATAAAGCAATTACATCAAAACCTTGTGCATAGCCATGGGTTATCGTGGAGAGGATCGAGGCCATTATGGCGGGACTTTGGTTTTTCACCTTCTATTTTAAACTCACTTTGACGAATACTTTTCTTCCAAATACTACATACTATATGTAATATTTCCAAATTATTAAGGAGTTCAACTCATTGAGCGGTGTAAATCAACCATCTCCTCCCAGAAGACAGATGCTTTTGCACAGCCAAGATGGCTTAACCTATTTGCGTTGGCAAAACCCTTGGATTATCGTATGGTGGTCCGCCTCGTTTCCCGGCTTTGGTCATTTTTTGCTGCATCAATATATTCGCGGCTTTTTACTGTCGTTATGGGAAGTCATTATTAACCGACTGACGCATATTAACGAAGCGATTGTCTATTCGTTCAGCGGCAGAGTTGAAATGGCTAAGGAAGTAATTGAGCCTTTATGGTTATTCGCTTACATGCTTGTGTACATGTATGCTATTTGGGATAGCTATATTAAGAGTATCGAGGCCAATAAGCTGCATCATCTTGCGATGATGGAGAACAGCAGACTGGTTCCATATCAGATACTTTCGTTGAACATCACTTATTTATCTATCAAAAGGCCTTGGGCTGCGATGCTCTGTTCCTTCATGTTTCCAGGTTTGGGACAGCTTTATAATAATCGTATAGCTTTAGGATTTTACGGACTGTTCTGGTGGTTTGTTTATATGACGTTTTCCCGGTCTCACGCCGTTCTCCTGTCTCTTATTCAAGGTAATGCTCAAGGGAACTGGAATGTACTTGACCCTCAATGGCTGTTATTCATGCCTTCCGTTATAGGAGGAGCTATGTACGATGCTTTCATGACGGCAAGGGATAACAACGGATTGTTTCGTCTGGAGCAAAAGCAATTTTTAGGGGAACGGTACCCTCATTATAAATTATACCTTTTTCCAATGGATGGAGGGCGGCAGGATGCTAATAATCAGCAACTTCAAACATTCATTAGAGGTGGAACAGGCGCTGGCCGTTCTTGAGAAAATGGGTATCCCCCAGCACCATATTATGGTGGTCACATTAGAAAGCAAGGGTAGCAAGCCGGTCGAGAAGCTAAGACAGCCTTCGGAACAAGTAACGCTTTCCTTTGAAGTCGGGATGGCTTGCGCTACCGCTTTCTCCGTTCTCGGGATTAGCTTCGGGTACCGTTTGATCTGGGGGCCGCTTATCTGGGGGCTTATCACTGCTATTGCCGGATTCTTACTGGCATCAGCCATAACGTTATGGATTCAATTCTTAACCCAAAAGCATTTCACCTTCCGAAAATCCAAGTCCCCCGACCTAACGATAATCATCCGCTGCGGCGAAGAGCAATTCCAAGACGCGGTTCAAGTCCTTTGGCAATATAGAGCTATGTCCATCGGTCAAGTCATGGAAATATCCTCTTAGCAGATCTTCAAGTCGAAGATAAATCTGCATCTGTGAAGTAAAAGCCAAACAAGATCACATTTCAACTTTATTGAAGAAGTATGACAGACTGTTGTCCTATTTCTTTTTTTATAATTACATGGCGTCCTCTATAATTTGTTGTAAATCATGTGGAAAGGAGATTGAATAATATTTATGGAAATTGTAAATCTGCTTCCAGTAAAATCGCGAACAGAATTAAGGATTTGGCTGCAGGAGCATAGTAAAACTGAAAAAGCTTGTTGGGTAGCCGTTAGTATGACGCCAAAGCCTGATACGATTCTATATTTGGACTCAGTCGAAGAATCATTGTGTTTTGGTTGGATTGATGGAGTCAAAAAGAAAATATCGGAAACCCAACTGGCGCAGAGACTTTCTCCTAGAAACAAAAGAAGTCATTGGACTGAATTGAATAAAGAACGTGTCCGCCGCCTCGAAAAGCTGGGGTTAATGAGTGATGAAGGAAGAAAGGTACTCCCAGATATGAATATCGATTCTTTTAAAATAGATGAGGTTATTGAGCAAAGGTTAAAAGAGGAGAGGCTCATATATGAGAATTTTTTGGCCTTTCCAGCTCTCTATAAAAGAGTTCGGATCGACACAATACAAAGCAATAAACATCAGCCTGAATTATTCAAGAGTAGATTAGACAAATTTATAACAAACACCAAGGAAAATAAAATGTACGGTCAATGGCATGATGATGGACGCCTCTTGGATTATTAATATTTCTTCAATTCGCCGCCGCGAACTTGGAGAATCCCTCTTGATCATGGAGGCGGAGCGTTATTATCCCATACTGGGAGCATTCGTCGGACGAACCGCCGCGGTCGCGGAGGCTTGTGGCTGGAACCCGACATTACCAGCCAGGCTTCCGCAATTTAAAAGTGGCATTGATAAAATTCTCTGGAGGACACCCTAGAAGAAGGATGCCTTAAACTTGCCGTTACAGACAACGCGGTGAACCGTGTCATAACTAACTGCATAATAATTGGACGAAAAGAGCGAAGGAGTCATATTCGCCATGGTTCGACGGAACCTATCCTATTCCGTTTCTTCTCCTTTACGCCCCTGCTTCTTTAACTGCCGGGTCTGGTTAATCAGGATTTGGTTCGATCTCTCCAGATAATCGAGCAGCACCCGCAGCTCGTCCTCATCGTACCTTGAATAAAGCTCATTCATAGCCTCGGCTAATGGGGAAAAGGCATTCTTGAGATTGTGCAGATTGCCAAATAGAGGCTCTACCCATACAATGCGGAGGTCGCTAGGGTCCTTCATACGGCGAATGTAACCGGATTTCTCCAACCGATTCAGAGCACTCGTAATCGCGCCGGTCGTAAGTTCCATTAGCTCTGCAAGTTGTCCAGCCGTAGCCCTCCCCAAGCCGAGGACGATGTCCAATATTTTATGGTCCGTTATGTTCAGACCGAGATGGCCGGCTACCGTCTGATGAAACAAAATAGTTTGGGTGGAAAGCCGCTTCGATGCTTCTTGAAGCGACCTGCTGAGATCCGGCGGCATATGTCGATTGAATTCCATGGTTTACTACCATCCCTTCCAAATTTGATTATATCATAAGAATTATCAGGATTTATCTCGGACAGCTGCTGTCCGGACTTCCTCGACCAAGGTCTGGTAACGAATACGACCTCGGACTGTTTTCAGAATGACGATTGTATACTAAGATACTTTCAAAGCTTCGATGTACGATATCTTAAAAATTAAGATATATGCATCATATCCAAAATGACGGGAGAAACGAAACAATGAAAACAATGAAAAAAGCATTGATTATCGGTTGCGGAGTCGCCGGACCGGCGGCCGCCTTGTTTGTGAAAAGAGCCGGTTTCGAGCCGATCGTGTTTGAAGCTATGAGAGAACATGACGATTATGCAGGTTTGTTCCTGAATGTAGGCCGCAACGGCTTGCGTGTGCTGGAGGAGCTCGGAGTGAACGGCTCGCTTATTGCGGAGGGCTTTGAAATGCGCGTCATGAGCTTTCGAAGCGGTTCGGGCAAATGGTTGGGAAACGTCGGAACAAAAGAAGCAGAGCCTCACGGAGTAACCGTCAAAAGGAGCCTGCTTCACCGGGTGCTGCGTGAAGAAGCTCAACGGCAAGGCATCCCTATCGAGCTCGGCAAAAAGCTCGTCAAGGTTCAAATGACATCCGATCAAGTGATTGTACATTTTCAAGACGGGACATCGGCGACCGGGGACTTCCTGATCGGCTGTGACGGTATTCACTCCAAGTCGCGCAGCATCCTTTTGCCAAATGCTGCTCAGCCGTCTTATACCGGTTTGATCAGCTTCGGAGGGTTTGCGCGCAGCAAGGAGCTGGTCCCCGAGCCAGGGGTACAGCAAATGGTGTTCGGCAAAAAAGCGTTCTTCGGATATTTGGTTAAGGAAGACGGCGAAATCTACTGGTTCGGAAATATGAATATACCGGGCACGCCGACACGCAAAGATTTGCAATCTATACCCGCCTCGGAGTGGCGGCAAACGATAACGGAGCTGTACCGCCGCGATCCGTCCCCGATTCCGGACATCATTCGACGGACGGAAGACGAGATCGGCTTGTATCCGATCTACGATATGCTCACACAGCCTGAATGGCACAGCGGAAGGGCTGTGTGGATCGGCGACGCTATTCATGCGGTTTCCCCTAATGCCGGGCAAGGCGCATCTCTAGCGCTGGAGGACGCTTTCGTTTTGGCTAAGTGCCTAAGAGATATGGACGACTTCGATAAGGCCTTTGCCCGATTTCAGATGCTCCGGCAGGAAAGGGTGGAGCGGATAGTGCGTTATTCCAGAATGATCGGACAGCGTAAGCATGCAACGAACCCGGTTCAGGTCTTTTTCCGTGATCTGATGCTTCCGCACTTTTTGAAAACCTCGAGCAAGCAGTCGCTCTCGTGGATGTACGATTACCGCATCGACTGGAACGAGAAAATCCCGAGCTTGGGGGAACGTTGAGTATGCTAGAATTTTTAGTTGTACAGAAGTACAAGGGGAGAAGGCCGATAATTAATCTACCTTGCACAACTAAAGCTCTAAACTTATTACGCTAACGGGCGGTTTGCTTAAATGGATAATAAAGGGAATCTTACTTATATGTCGAAAATATAATCGTTAGATTAACAATGAGCTGCGAAAGGGGACTTTGAAGAATGAATTTGAAGGTGGAAAAATTAGAATTAGAAATGGCTGATATTTCTGGGTCTCGGTTTGAAAAGGTTAAAGCAGAGGATTTAAACTTTAATGATGTTTGTTTAGTAAGAACGCAAATTAATAATGCAAATATGAGTGGGATGGCATTAAATGATGTGAATATGACTGGCTTTAAAATTTCGGACGCTAATTTGAGTAATCTTGAAATTTCTGATGCTCAAATGGGTGGAGCCTATATACGTAACATTGGTATCCCTAAAGAAGGAGATCCCCACTACAATCCAAAAACGGCAGGTCAGCCTATAAGATTTGAGAATTGTGAACTCAGGAGTAGCCAGATTTCAAACTGTGACCTTAGCAATGTAGAGATATTGGATTGTGAACTAAAAGGTATGAAGATTAATGGGATACTGGTTGAAGAACTCTTAAAAAATTATAATAACAAGTAAATGTACTAAATAGTTGATTTCACTAACGGGTACAACAGTTCAACGCTTCATTTGAGGCCGCCACGGACCAATCGGCGGCCTCATTAATGTCAATATTGATCCATATCCGAAATTGGCAAGAACTTGACTCATTCCCGATGAGTATCTGTGAAATCCGTGGAGCCGAAGCTCCGTAGGGGCCATACCTCAGGAGAATGTGAAGCGTGTCGGATAGATAGATTTTGATAGTCTTCAAAGAGGAAATGTGAAATCTGTTTCCAGATTAACAATTTAATTGAACCTGAACGAATCGGTACAAACATGATGTTGGTGATGGCAACTCAATTGATATAAATGTTGCAAAAAGCTTCGTGTATGAGCGTTTGGTCAAGGTCATTCCAGGAACCCGGCTTCTGTTCAGAATCATCCTGGAAGTTTAACCACTTTAAAGCGTTAAAGTAACCGTAGACGCTTTCTGCACGCCAGAAAAACTTCCGGTTGAAGCATATCTACTGGGGTAAACAACGAATCATCAGAACGGATGCCTAAGAAAGTTTAGTAACATAGCAATTCAAAAGAAACTCCTTTTGTAAGTTCGCTTTATAATGAGGTAAACCGACTATGGAGGGAGATTACTTATGAGTACAGTAGAGGATTTGTTGGAGGAACTACGGAGGGAAAAGCTGGCTACACGCCGTGTTCTGGATCGCATTCCAGAAGCTAGCCTGGCTTGGAAGCCGCATGCCAAATCGATGTCGCTTGGGCAGTTGGCTTTGCATACGGCCGGCTTGCCTGGAGGAGTGGCGGCTCTGCTAAATGCCCCGTCTAGTGAAGTTCCGAACGTGCCGTTCCCGGAAGCGGGATCCGTTTCGGAAATTGTTGCCGCTTTGGAGGAGCAGTGCGCAGCAGCGGAGAATATCCTTAGTTCATGGGAAGATGGCAGCCTTCGCGAGACATTTACATGGACCATGCAAGGTATGGCTTTATTTCAAACATCGCGCCCTGAGCAAGTGCGCTCGGTACTCTTCAATCACTGGTATCATCATCGTGGACAGTTGACGGTTTATCTTCGATTGCTTGATGTGCCGCTTCCGGGGATTTACGGTCCGAGTGCCGATGAGCGAAACTGAATGCAGGAATACGCAGCTCTTCCATAAAGAGGCTGAAAGAAAAGCGGAAATGGAAAATTGAGGCCTTTCTGTTTGTGAAACGACTCCTTTTAAAGGCAAATTGAAATCTTGGCGGAACGCCACCGCATTGACTATTATCGAAGCGGAGAGGTTATTATTTCCACTGGGGACAATTCGTGACTTCCCGCTATTCACTTCGAGGATGCTTTGAGCCTCCCGTAGTTGTGCCGGTTGGGGGTTTTCATTCTATGGGGCATCTTTTACCTATTTCAGGGTTTGAGTTAAATATAATTAATCTTTCCCTATATTGTGGATGATCTTAATGTTATGATTGTGTTGCTGTAAAAATAAATCGTAACGGGGTGAGGATAATGAAATCAAAAAAATATACGTCGTATCCTCATGCTGCTTTTTAGTTAATTTTGTACGAATACATTAGGCTCTGAGGGTAGGATTCACTCTCAGGGCTTTTATATTTAGGCAGAAGGAACGTTTAAGCTTTCTTGCCGGACTATGACAGCCACTTACGGAGTGGCTGTTATTTTTTTTGGACAAAAGGTTGGTCAAGACAACATTAGTGTTTTTTTGAAATTGGTTAGGAATTAATCGTTTGTCTTACAAATTGATCCGAATTTTATTAGGGGGAATATGTATTGACTTGAATTACTTAGGATTGAATTCATTTTTCTCGGAAAATTTCAAACAGTGCCGGCTTATGTTTGAGCAGGCTCATACCTGGAGATTAGGGGGCGATCCGTTTCGTCGTTACCTTGTTCCAAAGGATAAGGGGCCCCCTTCTTGAGATATCGTTTCAACTTCGGCATTGTTTCCCGTTATTCACCGCTTTCCAAATATGAAAGGATGATGCTTTATTAAAAGACTCGCTCAATATTTTCGCTCATTACAATCCGTACAGTCATCTTATAGTATGATTTATGAACCAGACCCAATCTATTGGAATAATGATGTTGCCTATTACATTGAACGGACACATAAACTCACACTGGATAAACCATGTATCACCATAAAAATACCTTTTGACCGTCTCGGCTTAGATGAAAATATGGATCAAGTTGTTCTCTCAGATTTTGCATTAAGAGAATGGGTTGATCATATTGAGGCATTAAATGAATTGATTTATAACCGGTCACGCTCTGATAAAGAAAATGGTGCTTTTTATTGTTTTCGTCCAACCAATGTGGTGTTGCAACGTAATGCATCCTTTGTCGAAGTCATCTCTGAAAAATGGTATCTATGCTTAATGATTACAGTTCAACTTCCATTCAGAGATAATAATAAAGCTATGCGTATGCTCTGCAAAATGCTTCCAAAAGAAGTGGAGAAGTTTATTGCCAAGTTTGATCTCATCAAATTAAATGCTGCTTATGAATTGGTGAAAATACAAAATATGATTCGCAAATGGCTGAAATCCAGCGATTATTGTGCGTTTATTGCGAATGGCAGCATTTTGCCAAGAAATAATGACAACAGCGGGCCACTGGAGGTTGCCTTGCCTTTTACATCCCCCGAAGATGTTGAAGTTGAAATTTGTGGTTTGCGAGGAATGGGAATAAAGCATGGTGTGACGGTGATCACCGGCGGTGGTTATTCGGGTAAAAGCACAATGCTGGACGCACTAAATTCGGGGATTTACAATCACATCATAGGCGACGGACGAGAATTTGTAATTACAGATCAAAGTGCAATGGAAATATCTGCAGAGGAAGGCCGTTCCATAAAAAATATCAATATTACGCCTTTCATAAAATGGATACCCAATAGTTCGACCGAACAGTTTTCGACTGACTACGCCTCGGGTTCCACATCTCAAGCCGCAAATATTATGGAGGCAATCAACTTCGGGTGTAAGCTTCTTCTTATTGATGAAGACAGAAGTGCGACGAATTTTATGATTCAAGACATCAAAATGCGTTCATTAATCAAGCATGAACCCATTACACCTTTTACGGAACGTGTAAGGGAGCTTTATGATGCTGTTGGCGTATCTTCCGTTCTTGTTATTGGAGGTAGCGGTGAATTTTTATCCGTTGCCGATCAAATCATCCTGATGGACAATTTTGTGCCAAAAAACGTAACCCGGGAAGCAAAAAAATTATGTGAACACGACAAACCGCGCGAACGTATCCCCCTTACAAAATGGGAGATAGAAAGAAATATAACCACCGATCACTTTTCGAGCTATCCACAGGGCAGTGGTACAGAAAAGCTGATGGTTTCAGCCATGGGATACATGATGATAGGTGATGAACAAATTGATATCAGAGGGCTTTACAATATCACATCACACGCCCAGCTTGCAGCTATTGCCTTTTTAATTCGAAAAATCGCTATAAGTAATCAGGATCGCCTCATCTTTCTTCATGAAAAGATCAAAAAAGCTCTCGAAGATATGGAGAGAGAAGGAGTGGATATTGTATTTTCTTCCTTTTTTCCTGGCTTCGAAAGATGGCTTGAATTACCGAGAATTAATGAAGTATTATCTGTCATAAACCGAATGAAACATTTGAATTTTATTCAGCTTGAGCCTTCTGAACACCTCTAATTACGACATAAATATACGTTTATCCAACTAGGAGAAGGGTTGCGTTAACGGGTACTATGAGAAGGAACTTTATTCCAGTCTAACGAATAGGAATTCATACCCATTTATAAAGGAGTGGAAAAATGCAGCCAATTTTAGTTGATTTTCCTGAATGTAAGATTATTGGTTTTGGAAATATTGGTAAACCGACCAATCCTGGGGATGTCTGGCCAGCTTTGTTCACCAGAATAAACGAAGTAACAGATCGAATAAATCATCATGAGACAATTGGATTAATCAAACGAAATGAACACGGCTATCTAGCAGGTGTGAAAACCGATTCTTTAAGCGAAGTGCCAGAAGGAATGTTTATGTATAAAATTCCCGCTGGCCTATATGCAGGAGTAACTCATAGAGGACCCATAAGTAAGATTAACGAGACGTTTGAAAAACTTATTTACTGGCTCAGCACTAATAATTATGAGCAATTCGATGTCGTCTGTTTCGAAGTATATGATGAAAGATTTAAGGGTGAAGAAGACGGAAGTGAGCTCGATATGTTCATTCAGGTAAAACCAGCATAAATAATTGTCATTGCGCTAACGGGTACTCAACATTGGTTTGGAGTTATTGGACACAACCCGGGATTGTTCGTGCACAGCAGCTGCGCATAAGTGGGATCCTGCAGCGCAAGCTCGGTGAAGTAGTTGGCAATATTGTGATTGGCGGCGACAGAGCCCTTTTGGAAAGGCAGCTCACGGCTTTTTTTGGCGTGTAAATAGGTGTAGGTTTGGCCTGTTTTCGGAGATTTATAGAGAATGGGCGGCAGCTGCGGGACTAGATCGAACGGGTTGTGAATTCGGTGCCGGTCGAATAATTGGTTGAAGGTGCTGGAAAATTCAGGGTCCCCCACACGAGGTGAAGCATACGTATATACGATAGGATCGCTGAAGCCGCTATTCACTGCGGTGTCAACGGCGCAAAGATGGGCAAGCGCACCGCCAAGGCTATGCCCTGTAATATATAGCGGCTTATGGCGGGAAAGAGACTGCAAGGCTGACAAGACGGGTTGCCGAGCCGACTCGTAAATCCCAAGAAACCCCTGGTGCACGGAGCCGCTGTTCTTCACATAGGGAAACGTGGTCTGTCTGGCGATTGCATCGGATATCCACTCCGATTTGGTATTCGTTCCGCGAAACACAAGGACGATCCGGTCCGCTGCTTCGGCGATAAAGCCGAACGGTTCTTTTCTGCCTGTAAATGACGCGGCTTCAAATTCCGTAACCAACTGGTAATGTCGCGGCAGAACAAAGGTTCCATCGGCGCTTTCAAACTGCTGATAGCTTTGGCTGCAAAGTGCGGACAATAAAATGGCGGTCTGGATATCAAACAGATTCTTGCTCATAGATCTCCCTCTTCTGCTCACACATGTTTTATGTATATATATGAAAATGATGGGCATTCGTCCACGGGCATATGCCTAACTTAGTGACGCCTTTATTTCTGTTGAAAGGAGGGTCTAGCCATGGGCATTAGGAATTTTCTAATTGAAGGCGTTTCCGGCACCGGCAAAACTTCGGTCTGCAAAGAATTGCAGCGGCGCGGCTACCATGCCATTAATGGTGACCGTGAATTGGCTTATCAAGGCGATCCAGAAACGGGTACACGGACGGATGGCGTCACGCACGAGCACCACATATGGCATGTAGATAAAGTAAAAGCTTTGGTCGCCAATCAGGATGAGGCGCTAACCTTTTTCTGCGGTGGTTCTAGGAACTTTTCGAAATTCATAGATCTATTTGACGGCGTGTTTGTCCTCGAGGTCGACCTTGACACATTGAACCGGCGGCTTGATGAGCGACCGGAAAATGAGTGGGGCGCAAAGAGTGCGGAACGGGAACTCATTGCGCGATTGCACCAAACGAAAGAAGACATTCCGAAAAACGGAATTATAATCGATGCCACCGCACCGATCGCGCACGTCGTTGACGCGATCGTCCGTCAAAGCGAAGCAAATAAACGCCAACGACAGTAACTTACGGTCGCTCACGAATAGCCCAATACACCGGTGCACCTGGATACGAATAGTCCCATCCACTATGCGGGGGCTTTAGTTTAATTTCAAGAAACTTTGAATGCAAAGCTAAATGGCGTGCTAATCGGCACGCCATTTGTTTGTTTATTCCAGAAACAATACAGTGTTATTTGCCGAGCAAAATCGTATGTAAATTGGAAGGTAAATTTACATTTTCTCCTCCAAAACGAAACCCGTTAGAGTAAGAGCATTTCTTTGTAATGAGAAATGCTTTTTATTTTTCATAATAAACGATATATATTTATTGTAAAACAATAAATTATGCGGTAAAGTAAAAACTGAAATTAAATAAGTGAGGTGCAATTTATGAAACGAGGAACAACACTATTTTTAAAGATGGCCGTTATTCTTATTGGAATCCCAATTCTCGCTTTGTGCATATTTTTAGTGCCTAAGATTGGGAATTTTGCTGGAGAATTGTATCCAGAAATGGTTTATATGAAACCTCTCGTTTTAATCGATATGTACGCAGCAGCGATTCCTTTTTCCTTTGCTCTGTATCAAGCTTTTAAAATTTTAAACTATATTGATAAGAACCAAGCGTTCTCGGAATTATCGGCAAAAGCTTTAAAGAATATAAAATTCTGTGCCACCACAATCAGCACCTTGTACCTGCTAGGTATGCCACTCTACTATCTCATGGGGAAGAGAGTTGACCCTCCAAGTTTCATACCAATAGGATTGGTCATTATTTTCGCCTCTATGGTGATCGCCGTTTTTGCTGCTGTTCTCCAAAGACTTTTACAAGATGCTATTAATATAAAATCAGAAAATGATTTAACGGTCTGAGGTGGGGCATATTAACGGAGCTTCCGGAGAGGGTTGGAATTACTATGGCGAATCTTTCCATTTTGAAAATGGGAAATCAAAAGCGGTTCGTTTTTCAACAATAGACACAGCGTTCCTGCTGAAGGAACCATTAATGAAACGTCTATTACGAAGATAAAGGATCGAATATTTGCAGATATAAAAATGTCTTATACTGTCAATCAAACTCCGGAAAGTGTAATTGTTCAATACAACGCGTTCTTTGAAGAAAGCGATCCAAGTCATGCGAACATGACAAGAATTCAGATGGATGGAAAACAAAAGGAATTTATCTTTACCTATGAAGTCAGAGAATTAAATATCGGTCAGATGAGCTTTATCACCAGTGCTAAACAATTTCTTGTGTTAGGATTAAAACATATCTTTACGGGCTATGACCATATCTTATTTGTTATCAGCTTACTAATTGGCGCCGTGACGTTCCGTCATATCCTTGCTCTAATCACGGCATTCACAATTGCCCACAATACGACACTAGCCCTCGCAACATTAGATATCGTCCAATTACCCGTAAAGTTAGTTGAATCTGCAATTGCGTTAAGCATTATCTATGTCGCCCTTAAAAACATCTTTCAACCTGAATCCAAACACGCTCCTTGGATAGCCTTTGCTTTTGGGTTCATTCACGGCTTTGGGTTTGCCGGAATCTTAGCTGAACTGAATTTAGGCACAGCCCATTTGGCTACGTCTTTGTTGTTTTTTAACGTGGGCATTGAGTTGGGTCAAATTCTCATTGTATCTTTAGTTTTCCCAACACTCATGTTCATAACAAAACGGTTATCGGTTAAGTGGTTTTTGCCTAGTATATCCACAGCAGTGTTATTCTTTGGTTGCATATGGTTTTTCCAAAGAGCATTTTAAGCATTTTAACCAGTCAAGGATAAAAAAGTATTCAAACTGAAGATAACAACACTATAGAATCGATTATCAGGCACTGCTTGATCGAGTTTGGTGGGAATCGTCCAGGGTTAGCATGGGAAGACGAAAGTCTAAGCCGTCTGTCCGATTATTATTACCAGGAGCGCAGGGCATATTGGGTTGCGATCGCTGCTAGTGGCAAGCTGCTTGGCGGCTGCGGGATCGCGCAATTCGGTTCCCCTGAGGAAAGGATTTGTGAACTGCAGAAGATGTATTTGCTTCCGGAAGCTAGAGGAACAGGGGATTGCGGTGGATCTGTTACAGACCGCCTCCGGTTTGCAAAGCAGCACATTATAAAGCCTGCTATCTAGAGACGCTGCAAAATATGCAAGCGGCTAACCGCTTTTATACGAAATACGGCTTTCAGCGGCTGGAAGCACCGCTTGCTGGTTCCAGTCATTTTGCATGTGACGTATGGTATATCCGTGATTTATAGTTTCGTAAAGATAAGTCTAGTTGGATTTATTGCCGGCTAGACCTTTTTTGCATGCGGACTTGGTTCTGGTTCTTGTTGAGCTAACGGGTAACGGCTATTTATTATCGCTCTCAATTTTGCCTGAGTAATACATCCGCTTCACCTACAATATAATAAGTCTAGAAATACAGTCTAAAGAGGTGAGCCAATGGCAGTCGTAAAAGCCAGGAAGCAGGATATTGATATGCTGGCAAGGTTGCTTCGAGCTGAAGCTGAGACCGAAGGCGAAATGGGTATGCTCCTTGTTGGAAATGTTGGCATTAACCGAGTAAGAGCGAATTGCTCCGATTTTAAAGGAATCCGGACAATTCCCCAAATGATCAACCAGGCACATGCGTTCGAAGCGTTGCAACATGGTTTGTACTATCAAAGCGCTAGAGATAGAGAACGCCGTCTGGCGCAACGGTCTGTGAATGGGGAGCGGAATTGGCCAGCCAAATTCTCCCTATGGTATTTCCGTCCAGGAACGTTTGAAAATCCCGGACCATGTCCGCCAACTTGGTATAATCAGCCGCACGCAGGACGATGGAAGAAGCACTGTTTTTATGAACCGACCGCGGAAGAATGTGAAAGTGTATATACTACGTTTTAATTTTATAAACGAAAAGAGCTTAGGGTCTCTTAACCTGACTTATCAACAGCCATCTGTCGGTTGACAAGAACTTTATCTCATTAAGTGCCGCGTAAATCGCGGCTTCTTTGGGTTTAGTGGAATAAAGTTGTGGTCACTGGAAATACGCTAACAAGAAATTGTGCTTAGAAATCGATGGATTGTTTCGATGCTATTAGCAAGCAATCCGCTAACGGGTACGATAGCTATGATGGATGTCCTCAAGTCTAGTATTCCGTATCCTGAAGTTGAATTGGATTAGTACATGTTTAAGCCAACGTATTTTTTTGAATCCTCCAAATAGAAACCGACTCCTTTTGCTAAAAGAGGATGTCGGTTTCGTTATTTTTTCTCATCCATAGCTGCGGTTGATTCGTATTTCAGTCAGTTGTGAAAAAAAATGCATATTTTATTAAATTCCTGTATCGTTTTTTTTGGAATGATACCTTTATACTGAAAAGGGATTGTTAAATAAATGCATATTCACCAGGATGGGAGATGGAACAGGTGGAAAGTAATCTTACCAATTTCGATGTAATCGTTGCAGGGGGCGGACCAAGCGGTATCGCAGCGGCGGTCGCTTCCGCCCGAGAAGGGGCCAGGACGCTTCTGATCGAACGTTACGGTTTTCTCGGAGGAGCAGGAACGGCGATGATGGTCAACCCGTGGATGTCATATCGAGCGGGAAACGGAGGGGAGCAAATCATTTTCGGCGTGCTGCAGGAGCTGATCGACGGTATGAGCGAGCTCGGCATGTACGGGCATCCGAAAGCGAGAAATGCGTTCGATCCGGAGGCGCTAAAAGTCGTCGCCGAGCAGTTGTGTATCGAGGCGGGCGTTACTTTGCTGTACCATACTTTTTTGGCGGACGCGAAGATGGATGAGGACGGAAAGAGGATCCGATCGATTCAATTGGCCAACAAGCAGGGGCTCATTGAAATGAAGGCGCGGATGTACGTCGATACTACGGGCGATGCAGACTTGGCAGCGCTGGCCGGTGCGGTCGTGGAGAAGGGCCGGGAAGTGGACAGTAACTGCCAGCCGATGACGCTCAACTTCCGAATGGCCGATGTCGATATTCAGCGCATGCCGGACAAAAATGAAATCACGCGTCTATTCCTGGAAGCGAAAGAGCGGGGGGAAGTGGACTGCCCGCGCGAAGACGTGTTATGGTTTTATGCGAATCAACCTGATGTCATCCATTTCAATACGACCCGGATCATTCTGAAGGACGCTACCGATCCGTGGCAGTTGACCGAGGCTGAAATCGAAGGAAGACGGCAAGTTCAGCAGTTGGTAGCCTTTTTGAAACGAGATATCGCAGGATTTGAGAACGCTTACTTGCAAACGACCGCACCGCAGATTGGCATACGAGAATCCCGCCGGATAATCGGAGAGCATGTGTTGACCGCTGAAGAGCTTCTATCTGCATGCAAGTTCGACGATGTAATCGCTCGGGGTGCATACCCTGTCGACATCCACAATCCGACGGGCAGCGGAACCATCATCCAAAGCTTGAAGCCTGGCGAATGGTACGATATTCCGCTACGTTCGTTAATCCCGTTGAAAATCGAAAATTTGCTTATCGGCGGCCGTCCGATATCAGCCACGCATGAAGCGCATTCGGCTATTCGAGTACAGCCGATCGCGATAGCGATCGGACAGGCAGCGGGCACCGCAGCGGCGCTTTGCGCGCAGGATAATATCAATCCCCGACAACTTCATGTAGGCAACGTACAGCGATCGTTAGTGAAACAAGGAGCACGTCTGCGTTAAATCTTTAGCTTCTTTATATGAGCAAAGAGAGGATGGGACAAACGTGATGCAAAGGGGTCGTAAGTTATTCGGTTTAATTGTTAGCGTTAGCATTGCAGCTATCATGACTTCGGCATGCAGCAATTCCGACAAGACCGGAGAGAAAAGCAAAGAAGTCGAATCCGGGGCGCCTCCTGCCCCGGTTACGCTCACCTTTTTTACCCATGGCAATTCGATCGTCTTGGCGGAAACGATCGAGTTGCTCGTCCAGAAGAAATTCCCGCACGTTACGCTGAAAACGATAAAGGATGGCAAAGGCACATCGATATTCGATCTCTTGAACGGGGGACAAACGCCCGATTTGATCTCCTATTCACTCGGAAGCCTGCAGGATCTGAGAACTCTGCATCTGCTCAGCGATTTGACGCCACTAATCCAGAACCACCGTTTTGACCTGGAGCGCCTGGTTCCCGGCGCCGTGGATACCGTAAAATCGTATTCCGACAAAGGGGAATTTCTACTGATGCCGTTCGAGCTGAACAACAACGCGATCTACTACAACAAAAACATATTCGATAAATTCGGAGTTCCCTATCCGAAGGACGGCATGACTTGGGAAGAGATGCTCAATATCGCCAAGATGGTTACCAGAACCGACAGCGGCGTTCAATACAAGGGCTTCCAATATAATGCGCTTAACGTCGTGTACAAGGACCAATTGGCGCAAGGCTTCGTCGATCCGAAGACGAACAAGGCCGCGATCAACACCGACGCCTGGCAACGTTGGCTGGACGTCATGACCTCGTTCTACAAAATTGACGGCAATGCCCAGGCTGGCGATGAGAAAGTCAATTTCCTGAAAAACCAGACGGTAGCCATGCGTACCGGACCGAATTATATTACCGAATTGCCTGCGGCGATGGAAGCAGGCTTAAACGTCGACTTCGTATCGCTGCCCCGCTTTAATGGGATGAGCGGTTCGAGCTCCCAGATGAACGCGCCGTTCTATGCGATTCCGCCGTCCACACCGCATAAGGATGCCGCATTTCAAGTCATTGCTTACCTGTTGTCCGACGAGGTACAGACGATTATGGCGCGTCAGGGCCGCATTCCGATAATCAATTCGGAGAACGTCAAGAAAGAGTATGCGAAAGATTTGAAAGGGCTGGATGGCAAAAACTTGGCCGCTTTTTTCCAGGATGCGATAGCAAAGCCGGTACCTTCGACGGCGTACGACGGGCAGGCGAAGTCGATTTTTACCAATACCGCGCTCGTGCCTGTGTATCAGGGCAAAAAAGATATCAACACGGCGCTGCGTGAAGCGGAAGAGCAGATTAATAAATATATCGATTCGGAAATGAAGAAGTAGGAATGGGAAAGCGGATTATCGTTGTACGATTCACATAAATTCGAGGAGGAACGAGAGCGGATGAGCGAGCAACCGATGAACGATGATCAGCGGAAGGATTGTAAGGAGAGCCGAAACATTTTATCGCGCCGGACGTTTTTGTCCTATACATTGGGTGCGTCGGGTGCCGTGCTCGCAGCCGGAATGGCCGGAGCCACCCCATTCGTTCCGAGCAACGCTACGGTCACCACAGCTACCTACGGGAATACGGGCGACCGGGGCTGCTCTACGAGCGGATTGCATTTCGAATCGGTCGGAAGCATGAAAGCGGCTTCGCTGCAAGCCGGTATCAGCGTGCGGACCACATCCTATTACGCGATCGCTAACGCGGTGACGGATTCGCCCCGGGGCGGGGCGCTATATCGGATCGTCACCCGTACCGACTACGATGCGCTGCGGGAAAATTCGCTCGGTCCGGAAGGTGCACTCAACGGGAACGGCTATATCGATCATTTGCTGGCGAACGGCAATGTGGCCGTATTAAGCGGCGGCGGTGCAGTCGATCTGGCGTCGGTCGGATTGCGGGAGCAATACGATGCATACGCAGCCGATAATACGGCCGCTATGCAAGCCGCTCTCGCGTACCCTCTACCGGTGCTAACTGCGTACGGAATATACGTTTTCAGCGGCGAAAGCGTCGCCGATCTCGGGCAAGAGGGAGAGCTGGATATATCGGGAGATTGCCGGTTTCGGCTTGCTGCCGGCACGATTGTCAATACTGATGCGGATTACAGCAATCACAAGGCGATTCTCCGCGTGCAAGGAGGGAAGAGATTCACCATTCGCGGCGTCGCCTTTGACGGCAACCGGGACGGCCAAACGTATCCGGCGACAAAAAATAACTTCGGCAGAGGCACGGTTCCGAGAAGAACCAACGGCATACTCGAAGTATGTCCGTCCGGAGGCGTCTACCGGACCCAGAAGGCTCTAGTCGAACAGTGCTCTTTTGAGAACGCTTACCTTAGCGGCGCCATGTTCATCCAGTGCGGTAATGTCACTATCCGTAACAATTATTCTGCCAACAATACGATCAACGGTTTCGGCGGCGCCGGGCTCTCCTCTCTTCTGTTCGAGGGGAATACGAGCTGGCGGGACGGATGGAGCGACATCTACACGTCCGACCGGTACGAAGGGGATAGGGCTCAGCTGCAAATCCGGGAATGGCCTCGTGACTACACGGCTGCAACGGAACGGATACCCGTTATCTCCATAGCCGAGTCTGAACGGAACAAGCAAATTGTCGTTCGCGGCAATACGAGCGACCAAGCCGGGGTGATCGCCCTCTTCGTCCGCTCCTGCGAACAATGCCTCATTACGGATAATGTCATCCGCAACGTAGGCTACAAACGCCGAAGCGGCAGTTATTCCCCGACCTCCATATGGGGCGATTTCGGAAAATTTGCGATATGCGGCAATGATATTATGACGCAAGCTGTACAGCCTGGAGACATGCCGCCTGACGGAATACGCGTCGTCGGCTTCTCGGGCAACGGCGTCGATCGGATCGGGGGACCTTGGATCTCGATGCAAGGACGATATTATTCGATCGTTGCCGATAACCAGATTACATGCGGCCAGACATTCGGGAGCGGTGCATTCGATGACAATGCCAGCAAGCGGCTGCTGAACAATAAAGGCATTATCATATCGAGCCAGTGCTTAGTGCGCGGCAATGTTATAGAAGGCTGCGCCAATATTCCGATCGAGGCAATCAACGACGATAATTTCAGCAGCGAATCTTTGCGGGATATCGGAATTTGCGGCAATGAAATATTCAATACGACGGGAAGCAGCGTCATTAATCTGAGGAGCTACGGCTCTCCGGCGGGAAACCCCCGTAACTTCGATATAAGCGGCAACAAGGTGTACGATGTACGTTCGGTAACCGCCGGTTCGGACGCCAGGCAGATGGTCAATTTTTCTCCGGCCTGGGGGGCATTTGACGTTCAAGACGTCACGGTAGCGGATAACCGCTTCTATTGCTTGAACACGGGGGATGCCACTAAAAACTACGGGGGAGTCCGGTTTCGCGGAAGCTCGGGAAGCCGGGGCATCGTCATTCGCGACAATCAATTTTTCGATACGCTGAACGCGGTTCGTACCGAGTCTTTTGCCGAGCTCTGCATAAGGGGCAATACCGTACGGAACGGATTGCGGCTTCTGTACGCGGATATCGCTGCCGGAGGCGATGCCGGGAAACTGATGATCGACGGCAACAGCTGCTCGGGAATTACATCGCAGTGCGTCAATATCAACGCGGGCGGGAGCGGTAAAATATTGTCCGAGCTTACTGCGATAGGCAATTCATGGAGCGGGTCAGGTAGCGGCTACTCCGGAGTTTCACCGGGTGTATCGCCGATCGTATACTGTTTGGACAGGAACATCGATACGATGACGACGAAAGTTGTTCCAAGGCGGTCTTTCTCCGGTATCCCCGCGTTTAACGCCCAGCATTTGGGGGAAATCATAAGGAGCGCCGACGGCTCGGACCAATACATCGCCGTTCAGGTCGGAACGGGCGCCGGCGACTGGAAGGCACTGTGATCCGATAGCGCTATTGAATAGGGGGACGAAACTGGTGTACCATGGATGAAAGTTCAGCATATGAAACGGAGAATCCGGCGATGCTCATCCATCCGATTCGTTTGATCAGCAACAGCTATTGGAAAGAAAAGCCCGCATTCGTACAGCAGGTGGAGCGCGAGCGGTGCTGGATCATGATCGCCGTCGAAGCCGGCCGTTTCCGGTACGGAATCGGCGAACTGTCTGGCGAAGCTGCGGAAGGAGATATCGTCCTATGTCCACCGCATGAAGATTTTCGCCGTGAAATGATTACGCCTCTCTCTTTTTTCTACATCAAGTTTTATTATGCCGGAGAGGACGGCGGGGAAGCGCAGTTATCGGAGCAGCTGCGACGCCTGTTTTCCTTCAAATTCACTTCTTCCGAGCGGGACCGGCTGTACAACAATTTCCGGCATTTGCTCCGGGCCAGCCGGATGAGCCGGAACGATAATTTAAGATGGTCTTCCCACTTCGTCTACGATCTGTGGCTGCTATTCTGCATGGAAGCGGAAGCGCTCGCCCAATTCGGAAATGTCGTGAGCGACCCGCTGATGAAAGAAGCGAAAGATATGATCGAACGGCACGCTTTTCGCGATGTCCAAATGAAAGATATCGTGGAATTTATAGGGATACACCCGGTACAGTTTACACGCCGGTTCCAGGCGGTGTACGCTATGCCGCCTTCCCAATATTTATACTCGATCCGGATGGAGAAGGCTAAGTCGCTGCTTGTACAAACGAATTATTCGATCGACCGGATCGCACGGCAATGCGGTTACGAGAACGGTCTGTATTTCAGCCGGATGTTTACGAAATATTTCAAAATGAATCCTTCGAAGTACCGGAAAATGCATTCGTTTCCATCGCCGTAAATTAAAGCATTTTAAGGTAGACTTTGGTCGCTTGTGTCGCTGCTGGGAGCACGATTTCGACGGACCGCGCGACGCAAGGCCCGACTCGCGTGATGCCGAAATGCTCCGCGAAGCGGCCGAAACCGCAGCGGCGCTGCTGACGAAACAAAGCCTCTACAGCACACACAGCATGAATATGGATGAGCTGTAGGAGCGGCTGGTTCGTCAAGGCAAGTAGCTTAGCAATGAGGTCCAGCGAAATACGGGGGAGAGGAAGCCACATGATGAGGGATAAGCTGGCGGTTCAATTGTATACGCTGCGCAAAGAATGCGTGCAGGATTTTCCCGGTTACTTCGCGAGCTGAGCAGAAGAGGGATGGGCCGGAGTGCAGTTTGTCGGCTATCACGGACAATCTGTCGGTTGACAAGAACTTGATTACATTACAAGCCGCTTAAAACACGGCTTATTTTTTTATGTTATAAGGTTCTTATCGTAGTTACGAATATGCCGAGTTATATGCGACTCTTTGAGCTTAAAATGCTGGAACATGAAACTGATGTTCATAGAAGTACCGGCAGATTAGTATAATAATTACCAAAATATTTCCATGTTAGAGTTACAAAAGTCCATCCCATACTAATCCATAAAATGTAAAATCTCAGTACCCAAGAGAATGAGCTCAATTTACTTTCTTTAGTAAGTTGGAACAGTTTGTTTAAACCGGAGAGTGTTGATGTTCTTTTGGCAGAGCACGCAATAACCTTCTTAGAAGTTTTTGAAACAGCGGAGTTTGAAGTATCACTGTTAGAATATTGTGACGAACGGGGAGATTTTCATTATACTTACTGGAACGAATTGGATGGGAAAATAGGAAGATCCTTACGATTCGATACAAGGAATAAAACCGTTCCAGATTAAGTAGATGCGATACTACGAAAATACATGTATCTAGCCACACTGACGTCACGGTGTGGAACGGATCGTTCAAGCTCTGGAAGCCGGGAAAAAGTGCTAGGCTGGATAAAGAAACAGCAAAAAGCGGCTCCGAACCGGAACCGCTTTAATGTTCGTTCGGGCTTTCACGCTCTGCATTGCTTCTGTACCTGCTCGGGGTCATGGCGGTCCAGCGCTTAAATTGGCGGCTGAAGTGGGCGCTTGTTTTATACCCGAGCATCATGGCTATATGATCTATGACCAGGTCCGTCTGAAGCAACAGGCGCTGGGCCTCACTTAACAAAATTTCCGACATATATTTGCGGGGAGCTTTCCCGTAAACCTGTTGAAATATCCGATTCACCTGGGACGGACTCAATTTTAGTGATTTGGCAATATCTTGGACGAGTGTTCTTTCGCTGTCTTCCATTTGGCCATGAAGCAGGCTGCTGCGGATCGAATCCTCAATATTTTCGGCGATGCGACCGGCCAATAATTCCTTTTTCGTAAGCACGACGTTGTCGGTTTGTGACAGCTGCTCCACCAACGTTCCCAAAAGCTCAAAGACGGCTGCGTACACCTTCATGCTTTTTGCGGCAGAAAGCGAACGACTCTTGTATTCAGTCGCAAGATTGCATAAGTCAGTTAGGAAGGGGGCCAATTCCTTGACAAGGGGAGAGGGGGCCTCGAAGCAGACGGCTTGATGGCGCTCCAGCTCCTTGGAGAATGCGGGATCTGCTACGCTGAAGTGCACGCAAAAATAAGTGAAGCCATGCGAGCCTGCCGACCTGCACGAATGGATGATTCCCGGACGTATGAAAAGCAGGTCTCCCTTTTTTTGATCATAAATCTGGCCTTCGACGACCATCTGCATGTCCCCTTCGATCATCCAATGAAGCTCGTACATAGGGTGTTCATGGGATGGATATGTCCACCGAGAATCCACTTCGCGAACATGCAGCCCCATCAGATGAAAGGACATTCGAACGTCGGAAAGCCTGCCAAGTTCAATTGAATCGGCGATGATTACAGACATAGTATACATCCCCCTTGTTCATCCAATCTATTCCCAAACTCATTATACAGCGTTTTCAATTGTGAGGAAATGCAAGAAATGGGTAAATGTTTTTCGCGATAAGCACATCGTCAACTCCGCTGTAATGGTGGTATGTTAGTATTATCAATAAACAAAGTCAGCAAAAAAATCTATCCGCAAGTTGTCATCAGCATATGGTGGCTGGAAGAATGAATCCATGCAAAGAGGGCGGCCGTTTCAGCTTCATAAAGCTATCCGGTTCACTCCCCTTAAGCTAGTATACTAGGGTAACTAGTCATCCTATTTTTTTGTAAGCGCTTAAAGGATGGGTGGGACTCGTCTTTCCGCGGGCGGGAGGGTCTTATGAGTATTCAGATTGACGCTTTAAGAGACAAAAGAGGACTCATACGGGATTTCGTTTACGAAACCTTGAAGAAAAACATCATGGAGCTGCGACTCGAGCCGGGGAGGTTTATCTCGGAAAAAGAACTCGTCGAAATGCTCCAAGTGAGCAGGACGCCGATTCGTGAAGCATTGGTTAAACTCACTCAGGAGGAACTAATCGCAACCACTCCTCAGAAGGGCTCCATCATATCGCATATCGATTTGCAGCATGCGGAAGAATCCCGGTTTGTCAGAGAAACATTGGAATCCGCCGTTGTTCGGGAAGCATGTGAGCTGCTCAGCAAGGAACAGGTGCTTCATCTGCAAAATCTCATCTCGCTGCAGGAACTGTGCGAATCCGAACAGAATTACGGGCGTCTGTTTGAGCTCGATGAAGAGTTTCACAAATCGATTATGATCGGCTGCGGCCGGGCCCGTACGTGGGGACTTATTCAACAAATGGCAACGCATGACAATCGCATCCGGTTCTTACGGCTCGCTTCCGATTCCGATTGGCAAATCATTCTTGCCCAACATCATGGAATTGTTCGCGCCATCAAAGAGAAGAATCCCGACCAAGCGGAAAAAGTGCTGAGGGATCATTTGGAGCTGGTAGTGATTGAAAAAGAAAATTTAAAACAGAAGTACGCCAAATTTTTTAAATAAATCTAAGGAGTGAAAGTCGATGATTAAAGTAGCTGTTATCGGTACCGGCGGAATCGCAAATTCGCATCTAGAGGCGTATGTGTCCTCATTTAAGGGAAGATGCCAAGTCGTTGCGTTATGTGACATTTACGAGGAAAAGGCAGTCCGGTATAAAGAGAAATTTCAGCTCGACTGTAGGGTCGAACATGACTACCGTGAACTGCTGGACAGCGATATCGATCTGGTGTCGATCTGTACTCCGCCGTATACGCATGCTCAAATCGCTATCGACTTTTTACGCTCCGGAAAGCATGTATTGGTAGAGAAGCCGATGTCTTCTTCCTTGGAAGAATGTGACCGTATGTTGGAAGCGGCTTCAGAGTCGAAGCGGATTTTGTCAGTAATCGGGCAAAACCGGTTCAGGGATCCGATCATGAAGCTGAAGCGCACGCTCGACACCGGAAAGTTAGGTAAAATCGTGCATGCACAGGTCGATTCCCACTGGTGGAGAGGGCATTGCTATTACGATCTGTGGTGGAGAGGCACTTGGGAAAAGGAAGGCGGCGGCTGTACGCTGAACCACGCCGTTCATCATATTGACATGCTGCAGTGGATGATGGGGATGCCGGACAAAGTCCATGCGGTAATGAGCAATACGTCGCATAATAACGCGGAAGTCGAGGACATTTCCATAGCCATTCTTTCTTATGGCAACGGAAGCCTGGCGCAAATTACAAGCTCTGTCGTGCATCACGGAGAGGAACAGCAGCTTATATTCCAAGGGGAAAAGGCAAGAATTTCCGCACCTTGGAAGGTTTATGCATCCACCTCCAAGGAAAACGGATTTCCGTCTCGGAACACGGCGCTCGAGGAGGAGCTTGAGAACACGTACAACAGCATGGCGGATCTCCCGTATACCGGGCACGCCGGACAAATCGATGATGTGATGAAGGCGATCGAAAGCGGCTCGCTTGAGGTGCTCATTGACGGCCGTGAAGGACGCAAAACGCTGGAGCTGATCACGGCTGTTTATGAAGCGGCGGCTACAGGCAAGAGCGTAAACCTGCCTTTAACGAAGGACAGCCTGTTCTATTCTAGAGACAGCTTGCTCGCGAACGCTCCGCATTTTTACGAGAAGACCTCATCGGTAGTTTCTTTCTCGAAGAACGAGATTACGCTCGGCAGCAATTATCATAAATAACATGCAGCATGGTGGGCGACAACGGTTCCACGGGATACTTATACGTCGATTGGTTGCTTTGCTTGACGGCGCAGCGTGATGCCAAAATGATTGAAGGCGTGTAAAACAATAATACTTGAGTCTTGCGGACGATAATATGTCCGGTTTTGTAACCGGTATCACGGTGCCATTGGTTGGGAGACCTTCATTTTACCATTCCTCTCTACGGTTTTTATCCCATCTTATGAGCTGCTTTTTAAACAGGCTCTATAAGAGTTTTATTCTAATAACATGATTACTTTCTGAGCGAGTTGAGAAACAAGTAAAATGGAGGTTGTAGTTTATGAAAGCAATGAATAGTAGTGTTGCTCTGGATAAAAGGGATAGCGTTGGAAAGGCTTTGGAGAAAAAGAAAGGATTGTTTTACTACATCAAATATGATTTTATACTTTACCTTATGTTGATTATCCCTGTTGCATATATATTGACATTTAAATACGCTCCCATGTATGGCATACAGATTGCATTTAAGGATTACAACATTTTTCAGGGCGTCAACATGAGTCCTTGGAATAATTTTGAAACATTCAAGCAAATTTTTTCATCAGTACAATTCTTTCAGGTTGTTAGAAACACGCTGCTGCTTAACGGTTTGGATTTGCTTGTGGGATTTCCAGCGCCGATCATTTTGGCTATTTTAATAAATGAACTGGTATGGAATAAGTTTAAAAAGGTGAGCCAGACAATACTGTATCTGCCGCATTTCCTTTCCTGGGTTATTATCGGCGGAATTGTTGCTCAGCTGCTTTCTCCCACAGGCATGTTAAACTCCTTAATTAGCGATATGGGGGGGCAACCGTTACCGTTCCTCACGAACAAATTTGCATGGGTTGCAACTTATTCTTTAGTTGGAGTATGGCAGAACGCAGGATGGGGTACCATTTTGTATCTTGCTGCAATGACGGGAATTGACAAGCAGTTGTATGAAGCTGCAGACGCAGATGGCGCAGGGAGATTCAGGAAGATTTGGCATGTCACGTTGCCAGGTATCAGACCAACCATTGCGATCCTTCTGATACTGCAGCTCGGTAATATTATGGCAATTAACTTCGACCGTCCATTCAACATTCAAAACAACCTGGTTATGGACTTTGGTGACGTTATCAGCACCTATGTTTATCGTGTCGGTATACAATCTGCGAACTTTTCAGTTGGTGCAGCTGTCGGACTGTTCCAGTCTGTTATCTGCTTAATATTCTTGGTAACTTCCAACTACATTACCCGCAAATTGGGCGAAAACGGAATATGGTAAGGAGGTACTGACAATGAAAATGTCACAAAATTCAAGAAATAGAATTGTTGACTATACAGCAGCATTTATTATTTTAGTTGCGGTTTTTATATGCCTGGTTCCTTTTCTCTATATTCTTTCGCAATCACTAAGCTCAAATAGGGCGATTATATCCCATGCAGTTACCATCTATCCTATAGACTTTAATATAGAAGCCTATAAAGTTGTATTCGGTGATGCCGGTATGTTGTACTCATTGTTCTATACGGTGATCCTGACGGCTGTATTTGTGCTCCTTGCATTGACCGTTACCATATTGGCGGCGTACCCGTTAACTAAAAAAAGACTCAAGGGCAGAAATGGTTTATTGCTAATGATGCTATTTACCATGTATTTTAGCGGTGGTTTGATTCCGGATTATCTGAATGTAAAGAATCTGAGTCTTTTGAACACTCCATTGGCATTGGTTCTTCCGGGTATGATGAGCGTCTACTATATGATCATATTGAAAACGTTCTTCCAAAGCTTGCCTGAGAGCCTAGAGGAAGCTGCACACCTGGACGGATGCAACGAACTGCAGATTCTGCTTAAGATTGTGCTGCCTCTTTCCAAGCCGGCACTTGCCACAGTCAGTTTACTATATGCCGTATTCAGGTGGAATTATTTTCAGGATGCTCTGTTCTACATTACAGACCAGAATTTATATACGATACAGCTTAAGCTGTATAATGTTATCAATATTTCGCAGCAAATGTCTGGTGAGAATGTCAATGTCAATCTGCCCTCAGAGGCATTGAAAGCGGCAAGTATTATGTTTGGTACCGTTCCGATTCTTCTTGTGTATCCGTGGCTCCAGAAATATTTTGTATCCGGTATTATGATTGGCGCTGTTAAAGGCTGATATAGGTACGTGAAATGGGATATTTAATCTATTTCGCGAATTTATAAATCAATTTGCTAAATATTAGATTTCAAAAGGAGTGGTTTCTTTGAAGACAAAGGCAAAAAGATCTATCAGTGTTTCTTTGGTGGCGCTAACTTTCGCGTCTACATTGGCCGCCTGTCAGAGTAATTCAAATTCATCAAGCGGCACACAAAACGATACAGCAGGCACTACAAAAGAACATCGAACATTAACTGTCGAAGTTTTCGACAGAGGCAAACCCGGACAGCCGGATTTGAATAATAACTTCTGGACAAAGTATATCAACGATAATTTTGGCAAGCAGTTTAATGCCACAGTAAACTTTGTTTCAGTTCCTAGGGCCCAGGAAGTAGACAAGTTGAACGTATTGATGGCAGCCGGCCAGGCACCTGACATTTCCTACACCTACACGCAGGGTGTTGTTTATAATTATGTACAGCAGGGTGGTTTGGCAGAGCTGGATTCAGTTCTCAAGCAGTATGGAACTACTCTTACAAAGTATCTTGGTGATGATGTATTAAAGTATGGTAAATTTAATGGCAAGCAGTACTCTGTACCGGGCAAGAGGACTGTTCTCGCAGGTTCGAATACGTTTATCCGTAAAGACTGGCTTGATAAACTGGGACTTCCTGTTCCTACGACACCAGAACAGTTCTATAACACCATGGTTGCATTTAAAGAAAAGAATCCCGGAAATGTAAGCGGTGTCATTCCTTATGGTTATTCCCTGCAGCCTTCAGGTCCCGGATTGGGCTATATACCAGAAGCCTTTAAGCCATCTAATCTTACTGAAGAACAGTTTGCTACACTTCAGCCGCAAGCTATCTGGTCGACAAACTGGAATATGCCAGGGTTTGATAAAGCTGTTCAATATATGAACAAGATGTTTAATGCAGGCTTGATTAGCCCGAATTTCGCAACTGACAAGGATGGAAAACTGCTGGACGCGGATATTTCCAATGGAAAAGTCGGAGCCTTCCAGACTAACTGGGACGGTCCGTACAGGACAGCTCCCGGCACCTATGCCAACCTTACAAAGAACGTTCCTGGTGCTCAGCTTATTCCTATCGATCCATGGCAGAATGATGCAGGTAAACATCCTAAGAACGTGTACAGCCCGAATGGGATGTATATCATTATTCCTAAAACAAGCAAGAATGTTGACCTTGCAATACAATACCTCAACTGGATGGCTGATCCCAAGGTAACGCTCTTTCTCCAGAACGGTCAGGAAGGCGTGGACTACAATTTGGTTAATGGTGTTCCGAAACAGACAGGAACAACAAATTCCGGGGATAAAATGATGACTGTTGCAAACAACCTCGACTATGATATACTTTCAAACGGTATCGAACTTGGTGATCAGCAGAAGAATACTGCAGCCATTTCTGCAGGATATCCCGGTTATGAAAAAGATGTAGAGAATGCTTTAAAGGTAGGTATGGTGGACAATTATACTACATACTTCTATTCCATACCGAATGCAGCTGATGCCAAAAGCAACACAGAGCTTAAGAATCTTTCAGCTCAAATGCTGGCAAAACTAATTGTTGCTAAGCCTGCCGAAGTGGATAGCCTGTATAAATCATTGGTTCAACAGTACATGGGTCAGGGTGGCCAGGCAGTTCAAGACGAGTATGTAAAAAATTACAAGACTCAGAATGGTAAATAACAAGTTAATAAATAATCTAGAAACTGCTTCATTATGAAGCAGTTTCTTTTTTTCAAGAAAGCAAGAAATTATCACACTGTTAAAAGATGTTATGATTCTGGAATTCATATTATTGTTTCCACGGCGCGACCGCCTAGAGCCGCTAACCAATTTGCCCATTTTTGCGCTTTTTACATTCCTTTAAATAGGCAGTTGCATAGGATAAAGCGGTAAATAATGAAATAAATAAGAGGAGAATGCAAATGTACAGTAATTCTTGCCGTCACTATCAGCGGCATAATCCATTGCATAACAACTGGAATAATTATTCGAGTTATAATTGGAAACCTCATTATTACAATTGGAACATTAACACCTGGAACACTTATTATAGAAACATCGCATTACAAGATTATGGAACAAGACCATTTGTAGTAAATATTAACCAAGCAACTAAGTCAAACAATAATTATCGCACCGCTTTATGGACAGGGAAAAACTTACAGGTGACTCTGATGAGTATTAACGTTGGAGATGACATCGGTTTAGAGGTCCACCCGACAACGGATCAATTCATACGTATTGAAGAAGGTCAGGGACTTGTACAAATGGGAGATAGCAAGGATAAATTAGATTTTCAAGAAATGGCCTATGATGACTATGCGATTATGATACCTGCTGGGAAATGGCACAATGTAACCAATACGGGAAATAAACCACTTAAAATTTACGTTATCTATGCGCCGCCTGAGCATCCATATGGTACAGTTCACGAAACGAAAGCAATTGCAATGGCTTCTGAGAGAAATTACTAACATTAATCTAATGATTGAACTAACAGGTACGATAGCTCAACATAATCATCATAAGGCCGCCACGAATCAATCGGGCGGCCTTCTTAAGTTATAGGGTAGATCAGTGCAACCTTCCATTATTTGGCGCGTCTAAGTAATTGAAACGGATGGGACGAACGGTTATATAGTGAAGATCGAGAAAACGTTTAGGAGTGAACAAATGTGAGGATGTATTCTAAAGGCAACAAAATATTGATTGGTGTGGTTTTGATCGTTTGTCTAATGGGAGGTGCAATAGCATTCCAAAGCACATATGCTAAAAGTGCGACTAATCAAAGCCATACTCACACCTATCCTGAAAATAAAAATGGACAAACTTACGGTTCTAAGGAAGAAGCCACTCCCGATGAAATGCTACCTGACTTAATCCATGCAGGAAGTGTGGATGGCATTGCAGGATATGTGTTGAAAAAAGATTATCTCGAAAAACTTGGCCGTGATGTCCCGCTATATGATGTTGATGGGAAGACCATAATTGGTTCTGTTCATATTGGCGGTGCTAAGAATATGAACTTCTATCCTAAAAATAAAAACGGGCAGACATACGGTTCTGCCACAGATGCTACTTCTCCAGAAACGGAACCTGAATTAATCAGTGCTATAGGTGTGGATCGCACACAAGGATATGTACTGAAAAAAGACTTAGACGGTGAGCAACCAAAATCACCCGAGGAAGCCATTGCGATACAGAACAGCAGGTCACCAGGTGGTCGTGATATTCCCCTGTATGACGTTGATGGCGAAACCGTAATTGGTGTGTTTCATGTTGGAGGAAAGTAACAATAAAGTATGTTCAAGTGTTATGCTAACGGGTACGATAATGGAGGAGATTAGCACTTAGCAAGTTCCTCGGTTTTGTTTATTAAAGTATTGGGAGGATTGTTTAACCAATAGTAGAAAGAGGAATACCCATGAAAACCTACCGATTCTTAGCATTCTTATTAGATCATTTGATACTCTCATTTGTTTATTCTGTTGTGTTAATATTTCTTAGTTGGGAGTCTCTAATAACTCCCAATGAATCTAATTTCAATAAACCGTTTGAAATTTTTTATCCATTGTTAGCTGTAACACTACTTACTTCTTTCATGAAGGATATTTTTAACGGGAGAAGTATTGGTAAGAGGATTTTTAAACTTGCAGTAAGAGATGTTGATAATTTAAATCAAGTACCAAATAAGTTTAGGTTATTTATACGAAATATTCCACTAGTTATTTGGCCTTTAGAAATAATCCTTTTACTTATTATTAATAAGAGGATAGGGGATCAAATTGGAAGAACACAAGTAATTAGAACGGAACATAATTGAAGCGGAAGGATGGATAGTGTTCGGCTAACGGCTACGATAGTATGGAGCTGCCGCAAAGACAGCTCTTCTTCGATGTTCATTGAAGTAACGGGCAGTTATGCAGAATACGTTAGGGGTATAATGAATTTAGTCGAATTTAGCTTTTAAAGAAAGGAAGTCTAGAATGGATAACAAAACCGAGAAAGAAAAAATGTTAGCAGGAGAATTATATCTTGCTTCCGACCCACAGTTAACCAAAGACCGTGAAAATGCCAGGAGAATGACTCGATTATTCAATCAAACCTTTGAGACCGAGTATGAAAAGCGAGCAGAAATCCTCAAGCAGCTTTTCGGATCAACAGGCATGAGCCTCTATATTGAACCCACGTTTCGTTGTGATTACGGCTACAATATCCATGTAGGTAATAATTTTTATGCAAATTTTGATTGTGTGATTTTAGACGTATGTGAAGTCCGTATCGGTGAAAATTGTTTTATAGCACCGGGCGTACATATCTATACTGCCACACACCCACTAAACCCTTTTGAACGGGTTTCTGGTGCTGAATTCGGGAAGCCTGTAACGATTGGTAACAATGTTTGGATAGGAGGGAGAGCGGTAATAAATCCTGGTATAACAATCGGTGATAATGTAGTTATAGCGTCGGGAGCAGTAGTAATAAAAGACGTTCCCAATAATGTTGTCGTAGGAGGGAACCCAGCAAAAGTTATTAAGAACATTGATATATAAATTGCCCCTACGCGAAAAAGACGGGTTCCGTTTTTTCCTGATTACTCGACATAGCTGCCCAAATAATTTATAAGGGGTGCAGGCCCATAACCATCAAGCTAGGAATTTACTCTACAACCCCAAACGAAAACAAGCTAATCTTTTTGTGATAAAAGATAGCTTGTTTCGTTTAGGACATTCGAAAATTTTCTACCAACCATTTCACTACGTAATAGCTGTTTGATAAAGAAAAGCACCACAGTTATAGCGATTGAAGAAGGTTCAATATTTCATTAGGCTCCGTCCGTTTTGTGTAATCTGGGTCCACACTCGCAAAACGGATAACCCCCTGCTTATCAATGATAAATGTGGCAGGTACAGGAAGCTCCCATGAATCGTCGCCGTTATGTTCATCTAATGCAGCGCCGAGTGATCGATGAAAATCATGCAGATCATCCCGGAGCTTGAAATTAATCTTATACTTCTTCGCCACCTGATTGTGCAAATCACTCAAGACATGAAAGCTCAATCCGTTCTTTTCATGGACGCTTAACGAATGGTCCGGTTTTTGAGGACTGATGGCCAACAGTTGAGCGCCGGCTTCATGAATGCGGTCAATGATTCGCTGATAAGCTCTTAATTCTAAATTGCAGAACGGGCACCATCCCCCGCGGTAAAAGGTAAGGATAACAGGACCCTTCGCGATTTTTTCTGATAAAGTAATATTATTCCCTATTTGATTACCTAAGGTGAAGTCAGGCGCTATTGCTCCAATAGCTAGACCTTTAGCGGTACCCGATTCCCGAAGCTCCTGGGTCGAATGCACGAAGGCCTCAACGAACTCCCTAGGTAGAACCTCCAGACCATGCTTCGCCTGCGCATCCAACTCATCTTGCAATTTTAGATATTTTGCCACTGTCCATCTCTCCTTCCCTAATATATGTAAATCGTAACATTCTCCTAACCTTGCTTCTACCTGTAGGCGGAGACAAGTGCTGGTTAGCGGGATTATTTGCATCATTACAAACAAAAAACTATTTCAAGGAGTGTTTGGGGAAGAACTTAGCGGACGTCGAACAAACTGGCCTGGGTTGAAGCCATATTTCTCACGAAATACTTCCGCAAAATAACTGGGATTCGAATAACCCACGGCGTAAGACACCTCAATCACGCTGGTGCTACCATTCTGCAGCAAGCGATACGCTTTTTCCAGACGTTGATCCTTTAAGTAGCCGAACACCGTTCTGCCATACATTTCTTTGAAGCCAATTTTTAATTTATAGTCATTCAGGCCAATCAATCGAGACAGATCCATAAGTGAAGGCGGGTCCGTCATCTGCTCCAAAATTATTGCCCGAGCTTGTTCAATTTTCGCCATATCGGTCCTGGATAACTTGGTTGATGCTGGCTTATCGTCCATTAAGAAGGAGCCAAAGGCTAAAGACATCAATTCGAGGATTTTACACTCTATCTCAAGGTTTCGTATGCCCTGACCTCTGGCGGATTGCATCATATGTTTGAGGAGGACGAACGTCGCCGGATCTATAGTTTCCTGGAACATGCGGTATGGCTTCTCACCGATGATTCGATCAAATTCGACCGATCGAGCACCGCCTGTCTCTTCCACAAAGTGATGAAAGGTAGACACGGAGATACCAATACTCAGCATATTAACCGATTGATCTTTGTTAAAATACATGCTGGCCTCTGCAGGATTAGCAAATTGCAGAGTGTAGCTGCCAGGGGCTACCTCGTACTGCACACCAGCGACTTGGATTTCTCTAGTGCCTTCCAAGCAGTAGCTCAGCTCCACCATGGGTACCTCTGTGTGAAAGTTCACTTTACTGTCGTGATGCAGCTTGAACTCAGCAATTGCTAACCCAACATCAGAACGGGGTACAAAGCGATGAACAGAGCCCACGCCTATCCTTGAATGGAGCTTCATCTGTTCAGTTCGGTTATCCGTATGCCTGTGCATTTGAAGACCGTCAAAGAGAAGATTAAAGTTCTGATGAAAGTCAGTAGTACCCATAGCTCAGTCACCCCTCATGCAAATAATTATTAATTAATTATAAGTGTTAGTTAGCAACATGACTATGGCGGGTTGACGGACATTTGGATGGGCCTTGTTACGCAAACGGGCAGTTATATTATGTTGGAAGACAAGAACATGACCCGTAAAACCAGTTCCTGAATACTTATTTCTTGGTTATAATTTGGAGTATCAAAAACAATGTGCTTCTTTTGCTAAATGTTTGATTTTATTTGATGGGGGTGTTGTTTATAAGGGACCAAGAATTGAGCATGTGGATGTCGACTTAAACGAACAAGAGGTCAACCAATTTCGTTCTTTATTTAACTCTGTGCCAGCGGATAGCTTAAGAGCTTGTACTAAGCTTGCTACCAAAAGTAGAACAGTACACTCTAATAGATCAGGCTATTAGTTGAAATTATGATGAAATTTCAAATATCTTCGTAAAAAAGATGTTTTTACAGCTTCCAGTTTTAATACAAGACATGTAGGAGGGAGTTTCATTGCTTCTTCGAAGATTTCATGAGACGGATATTGACCAGATAATCACTTTATTTTATGAGACAGTACACACGATCAATAAGCAAGACTACACTCAAGAACAAGTAAATGCATGGGCTTCCCCGGCGGATATGAAGCAGAGGAAAGAGGTCTGGTTGAAAGCTCTAACTACCAATATTTCATATGTTGCTGAAATGAATGGTTATATCGCGGGCTTTTCTGACATGAGTCCGCAAGGTTACCTGGATAGACTATTTGTTCACAAAGAGCATCAAGGGCAAGGAATTGCTTCTGCGTTAGTAGACACGCTTGAATATGAAGGCAAAAAACTAGGTTTAATCGATATAGAAACCGATTCGAGTATTACCGCTAGACCCTTTTTTGAAAGAAAAGGGTACATCTTAGTAAAATCGCAAATCGTTGAACGCAATAACACTCAGCTAATGAATTTCAGAATGAAGAAGTCTTTACTTTAACAGGCACGATAGCTCAGTATTAATCCCGCCGAAATTGCGCCCACGAGGAGCGTTTTCGAACTGAAGCTTCAGCCCATCGGCTTTCACCCATTGTACATTTTCCTCATTCCTCATCTGTTTATAACCGCTTACCAACCTCCCATTGATTAATTTATATGGAGCAGTTTGCCGACGGCAGCTGCTCCATTTCATTTAAGCTAAAGGGCAGTTTAGAGTGGAAGACATCAGGATTCTTTGAAGGAAAATAGGGCTGACTGTAGAAGAGACATTGGAAACGGAGAGAGTTTACTTGAAGAGGCGCTTTTCGGTAGGTAAGGCCGAATGGTCGGACACAAGAGAAGATCAGTTTCGAACAGACTGTCTGGACATTGTCTTTAGGATCGGTGACTTACTGGAAAGAAAAGACAATACTGTTTTTATAATAAACTACGGGGTTTAGCGTTCAACTTACAGGTACGATGTCATTGCTCGCGATAACCCTGATAATGACAAATTCTCGAGGTAAACAACATTAGATATTCTAATGATCGTTTATTGAAAAGTATAAAAACGAGGTCATTATGCTAACGGGTACGATAATTTAATAAACAATAAGGACGCGGTTGCCGGCATAAATGGCAGCCGCGTTATGCTAGTGGGCATTTTTCGCAACAACTTGGAGTTAACTTGAGTTGCCGCCGGAATCGTGATTAGTGCGCTGCTTATTAATTATTTTATTCATATTATGAAATTTTTTCCACCATTTGTCGTCTAAATTTATGAATCTAAATATAGTTAACTAAATAAAGTTAAGGAGTTGAAGAAATGAAAAAATTAATCGTTGGACTTATGGCAGGGATAATGATCGGCTCGGCTGCAACGGCTTTTGCTGCGGAAGATATCGACAAGGAGGTGAAAGCACTGCTGGGATCGTTCAACTTTAAAGTGAACGGAGTGGAGAAGAAGCTGGATAAGACACCGCTTGTTTATGAGGGCACAGCTTACTTGTCTGTGCGGGAGGTTGCAAAGCTAACGGGGTATGAGGTGGATTACACGGAAGAGACTCGTACTATTGATTTGAACTCTAACCCCCCGAGTTCTCCTCCATCCGCAGATGCTGCGCAAAAAAAACCGGAGCCCGCTTCTGAGGAACAGGCGAAGGGCAATAGTCAGGAAAACATGCGGGTACCCAAGGCTGGAGAAGCCAACTGGGTCTATGCCTCCTATCTGGAAAAGGCATTTATAAGCAATAAAATTTCTTTTGGACTTGGCCCAGTTAATAATGAGGAATTCTTTGTCAGTTTTTCGCTTTCCGAAAGGCTAGGTATGTTTAAACTGGAACATTCTTCTGATTTGCTCGATATAACACCATTAATTAGAGCGGGTATAGTGAAATTGGAAGCCGGAAAAATCACGGATGTGGGGTTGGACAAGGCAGCAAAAATAGAAGATCGGCCAGAAGCTAAGGTCGGTAACGGCAATTGGGTCGAATTCTTCGATCTGATGAATACGTTAGATCGAAAAAAAATAAAAAGTTATGGCGGAGGAGGAGGCAGAACAACCACCTATACAATTAACGGAACCGAATATAAGCTGCAGCAATCGCAAAGCGGCGACGATACTATTTTGTTCGATATTACTCCATTAATTGAAGCGAAAATTGTGACATTAGATGAAGTGAAAAACAAACCGGTACCCCAAACAAATCATTTGCCGAAAGTCAAGGCTGGTGAAGGCAACTGGATACTTTATTCTGATCTGCAGGATGCAATCCGGAGAAAGTTTGCAAGGGCCGGAGGCAGCGGAGGCGGTGGAGGAAATGTTATCCCTGAGTTTATCTCCGTAGGTATTGATCGTAAGGAATTCAAATTAAAAACAGGACTCAACGAGAAGGGGGAGCTCATGGTCGATATGACTCCTTTGATCGAAGCAGGAAAACTCTCATTATTTGAAGTGGCGGGCAGAAAATAACGTTACCTGTCTTGGCGGTCATCTTTTTGGCCGCCTTTTCGAGAAAAAATGATTTTTCATTCGCAGTGACTCGAAATATGTTAGTTGTCAGACGGCACAAACATTATCCGTTTTTCAACATGTAATCAGGAGGTACTTGTACATGACAAGTAGTTGAAGTGTCATACTTTATATTAAGCAAACTATCGGAGATGATATGCAACCCCGATCCAAGAAAGATCTGAAAGTGTCGACATTGTTTCAATCGATAACAAAATTTGTATGAAATCATGTTAGAGATGTGCTCATATGCGACGGACAACATAATCGTGGCTTTGCAAGCTGATGCGGGGCGGCTTATCGCGAGTTTGGAATTATCAAGATGAACCAGGTTCAAGTGGAGCTTAGCGTACCAGAGGCACAGATCAGCAAGATCAAAACCGGCTACAACATTGAAGTGGAAGTCGGCAATCTGCCGGAAAAACATTCACAGGAAAAGTTTCGGAATTCAGTATTACAGCTGGAGAACGCTGTTTCTTTATAAATGTGCCGGTTGATGTCCTTGCTGCAATACCTAGCTTCTTTTTCCTAAGTCTATGTTAATCCTGAAGTAGATTTTTACGATAAGAAAACCGCCTCGTTGAAGAGGCGGCTTATTGAGCTATCGTATCCGTTAGTTGAGTCCCTTTAATTTGGTTTTGCATTGATTTCCATTAAAGTTCATGCATCACGAAGTCCCATCCGAGTTAAGGCAGCTTGCTGCCGGCCGCGATGCGGTTAGTCGTTGCGGATATGTCCCGGCAGTTACTTCCTCGTTCCTTGTTTCCTGGGACCGAGGGTCACCAAGACCCGGAGCGTGAATGCGGTGTTTTTTTGATGCACCCGACTTCTTAAAGATACTTTCACACTGCATTTATGTTTCTATTTTATTTTTTACCGAGTTGTTCCGCCAAACCGATTAGAAGTCCTTCATTTCCACGAATGTAGCAGATCCGATACGAGTCCTCGTACTGAACCACTTCGCCAACGAGCTGAGCACCATACTTAGTGAGTCTGGATACCATTTCGTCAATGTCTTCTACGGTGAACATGACGCGTAGATAACCGAGGGCATTTACAGGAGCAGTTCGGTGATCTGATATTGTAGGCGGGGTGAGAAATCGTGAAAGTTCAAGTCGGCTGTGGCCATCTGGGGTAACCATCATAGCAATCTCTACACACTGTGAACCCAGCCCGGTTACACGACCAGCCCATTCCCCTTCGACAGTAGCCCGCCCTTCGAGCTTCAAGCCAATCTCCTCGAAGAAAGAGATTGCTCCATCAAGGGATTCTACAACGATGCCAACATTATCCATTCTTAGTAATTTGTTTTCTGCCATAGTTTTATCTCCTTATGTGTACAAATTTATTACCTGATCATCTTCAAATTTATTCTATCAAGAATTACACTGACGGTCACGGGCAACGAGTACACATACTTGGTCATTATTACTAATACCACGAAATTTGGCTTTTCCGCCGCGTGACCAATCTGAAATTCGATACGCTTGGAGCTGCAATGTCGGTCATTGGGGATCTCTGCTGCTTGCCTTGAGTAAAGGACAGTCGGAAGGATTGACTTTGCAGTATCTCGTCACCGTGTTCTTCATTTCGGCAGTAAGCTTTGCACTGCTATTATTGGTTGCTTAATTTGAACTTACGGATATCTTGACGCTCACTTTAAAGTGGTTACCCCGCAGAGCAAAAACAAGGACGCTGCCATGAAAGTCGTGGAAGTGATGACCTCCGATGAGGTCCAGCTTAAGATTGCACGGAAGTACAGCAAGATGTCGCCGCTCAAAAATCCTGAAATCAAGAAGCAGTTGGCGGCAGATATAACGGGTATGATAACTCAAGGTGCCTTCCAGGAGCGATTGCAGATCGGCCCTCGTACGGTTTATATGAGTTGTTAGCAACGAAAGCTGAGATTACTTAAAAGTGGATAGAAGGCGCTCTAATTGTAATCGGCGTGCCTTTTCTTTATAGATACAATATCTTCTTTTTTAATGAGTAAGCACTAATTCAAACTTTAGAGATTGCTTGATTACACATGAAGAAAAAATGAAAAAGTGTCTTGACATTAGAGGTTACTCCAATGTTATTTTTAATTCATGGAAAAACATTATTCGATACAAGAGGTTTCGCAGAAGCTTGGCATCCCGAAGGATACGCTTCGGTACTATGATCGGATTGGAATCGTTTCGCCGTCACGAGAAGGCAATCGATACCGCAAATATTCGACGAACGACCTCATCGACTTGATGAATATTCAAATCATGCAGTATGCAGATTTTTCTCTTGACGAAATCAAGGGGAAGTTTGCTTTCCACAGGCTGGGGAAAGTAGACCCCGATTATTGCAGGGAGGTTGCTGAATTCATCGAGGCCAAAAATGCGGA
Organism: Paenibacillus sp. H1-7; assembly: GCF_022354825.1. Classification (GTDB taxonomy): domain Bacteria; phylum Bacillota; class Bacilli; order Paenibacillales; family NBRC-103111; genus Paenibacillus_S. Next base: position 4,634,493 of record NZ_CP031168.1, on the reverse strand, counting down.
AACTCGCAAGAAGATTGCCCATCTGGAAAAGGTTAGTCAGTTGCTCGACTTAGCAGCCGAGACGCTAAGGGACTATAACCATGAAAGCGATCAGCGTCTGGCAAAGACCGTTCGAGAGATTTACCTGGATATTCGTAAGAAGGAACCTGGAATACCAGAGGAGGGATGTCATGGGCATCAGGGTTAGAAATTTATATTATCTGTTTGCCGGGGTTCTTGCGGTACTGTTTGCCATTACACACGTATGGAACGGGCAATCCACTGTGCTGCCGGCGCTTCAGATGAGCTCGATAGCCATGGATACCCGGATAGTATTCATGTACGTCTGGCACATGATCACAGCGGAAAATCTGGTCTTTGGCATTGTCTTCATTTTCATGTCATTGCAACGCGAGCAATCGAAAATCCGGTCTGCCGCATGGACGATCGTGTTGCTTCTGCTCGTAAGGTTAATGGTCATTCTTGGTATTACAGCATATCAGGATGCTTCGGCACTTATGGATACGTTAATTGATTCGATTGCTATCGTAATCTATGGCGTTATCATTTTACTGGGTATAAAAACGAAGAAAGAAAAGTTTAGAGAGTTACCACAGTCCAGTACGGTGAAGTGAAGATAAGACAGATCGAGAGGAAAGAGAATTGCGCCCCTCTGCTGCAGACTGGTTATCCGAAAGACGGATTTCGACAGCTAGAATATCGCTAGCCGGTGAGGAATTTATGATATTTTTGCGAATCCTTATAATAAAACAATAAGGGATGGTGTACGATGAGCTATGAAGCGAATAGTACCATTTTGATTGTTGGTGATGTTGAAACCGTATGGAACGCTTTAACGGACCAGTGCAAACTTACCCAGTGGTATGTGCCGGGCTCACCATGGGAAATTCCCAAATTGAAATCTGGAGAAAAAATGACTTTTACTTTAAAGCCTAATGCTCATAACAAGCTAACCGAGAAGCTGCCAATGTCCTTAACCATTGAAAAGGTCATCCCATTACATGAATTTTCGTTTTATGTGGACTCCAATCAAACGCTTATTTCCTTCGTTCTAGAAAGAGAAAACGGCGGAACCCGAGTTTCGACCAACATGAGGGGCTTCGATGAGTCGCTAGCCAATTTAAAAGCTTTAGTAGAGGGAAAGGAAATTCCATACATTTAGGCAAAAAGCTTGGTCGAAAAGTGTAAGGGTCATCTGCGTTCTGATGATTCTTCACATACTGCGAATGGCTATATCGTCTAAGAATCCGACGCAAGACCGGTCAAGTTACTTGTTTGGCAATGAACGGTACTTTGCTGTATTCCCTTGGAGGTGCATCAGTGAAACGTAATGACCAATATGAATCAATGATAAAAGATCAGTTCCCCGATATGAGCATTCAATCCGTTGAATCGCTTGGCGAAGGCTTCAGGAACTACGCAATCCTGGTTAATGGAGAGTGGGTATTCCGTTTTCCGAAAAGTCAACAAGGAGCAGATGAGTTGAATAAAGAAATTCAATTGCTACCTCTGCTGGTCGGTTGTGTTAAGGTTAGCATTCCACAATTTGTATATATTGGAAGACAAAGCGATGGATCTCCCTTCGTAGGCTATCGGAAAGTCCAGGGCGAGATATTGGGGGAGGACGGAATGAACACTCTCCTTGATTATGTAAAAGATCGATTCGCTCTGCAGCTTGCTGACTTCATGAATGTATTGAGCTCATTTCCCGTTGAAATTGCGCTTCATGCTGGTGTACCTATTCGTAATCCGATGAAAGAAATTCTCTTGCTAAAAGAAGCGGTGGAGCAGCAGGCGTTCCCACTTCTTAATGATTCTTTACGAGACTATCTTACCCTCCGCTTCCAATCCTATCTGAAGCATCCGGGATTTCATCGATATACACCGGCGCTTATTCACGGCGACTTGTCGCCGGATCATTTTTTGTTGGATCCACATCTGACATCATTAACTGGCATCATCGATTTCGGAGATGCCGCGGTAAGTGATCCTGTTTACGATTATGTATATCTTTTGGAGGATTGCGGCGAGCCGTTTACACGGCAAGTGATGGCTTGCAGAGGTGAGGTTGGCTTGGACGAGCTGATGAGAAAAGTCTCCCTTTTTGTAACATTCGATCAAGTAAGTTATCTGATAGAAGGCCTAAAGGCCGAGGATCGTGACTGGATTAACGAAGGGTTGGATCTATTGGAAGAAGATAGGGCTACCTGTAAGGGCTAATTTCGAGACGAATGACGTGATGAGAAACTACCTGTTCAATTTTACATTAAAGTAATCGGCAGACTGCTTCAACAACAACAAGAATCACAGCTACTGTAATAAACTTGAAATAAACTTGAAATCATTTATTCACGTTGCTTTAATAAATACAGCCTATAATAAAAGTTAACCCCCTTTTTAAATATAAATCTTAGCCCCACAGCCCGTTGCTGTGGGGCATTTTTTTCATAAAGGCTAGCAATATATTCATTGGATCAGAATATGGGAAAATTGGTTCGAACGCCGAGCGGGAGTTACAAGCCGTGCTCCTTCCGGTACTGCATAGGCGTCATCCCGCAGTTGTTTTTGAACACGCGGCTCAAATAGAAACCGTTCTGATAGCCGCAGCATTCCGAAATTTGATCCAGCGTCAAAGTTGTCTCCGTGAGCAGCTTTTTCGCTTTGTCGAGACGAAGCGAGGTCAAATATTTGCTCGGCGTCGTTCCGAGCTCATCGTGAAATTTTTTGCACAGCTGAAACCGGCTTATTCCAATCGAAGCGGCAATATCATACAGATGAAGCCGTTCGAACGCTTGTGATTGAATTTGCTTGACTGCCTGCTGAATGAGCGGATCGATCGGTCGGACTTCCGTCACGGTTGGAACCGGCTCTTCCTGTTCACAAATCATCATCCATATATGATGGAAATAGTGATTTCTGCTGATCATCCCCCGTCTGTCTTCTTCGGCGAATGGCCTCTTTAGATCGGCGTAGTCTTGAGTGAGACGTCCAGTATCGTGCAAGCTGATTTTGCCGATCGGAAGACGGTTGAGTGTTTCCGGACGAAAAGGATGCCCGCTATCGTCTTCCCAGTTCATCCGCAGCACGAACAGTGTAACGGGAGAAATAACAACCCGGCGGAACGGGACGTCCGGCGGACAGAAGACGAGATCGCCGAACGAAGCGTTTCCTTGCCGATCTCCGATTTCGTAATAGAACGAACCGTCCTCGACGGCGAACGCCAGCCATTCCTTCTGCACGCTCTCATACTCGAAAAATTGTTCGCGCCGCACATGACGACGGTAGTACGTTAGCTTCGGAATATGCTCGTACAACGCATAGCTGTTCATCAATATTAACCTCCACTCGGCTGCGCTTTTCAAACAGATCGGGCTCCGATACATCGCAAGCACAATCGTATATAGTTCAGTTTACAATAGTGCATGGCTAAACGAAAGCGCTTCCCGCTACAATAAGGATGGGAAGCAGGCCTGCGGACCCCGATAATCGTTAGGGAAAGGGAATGGTCGAATGAATAAAATAGGGGCGGTCGCATGCGGCTTAGGGCTGCTGCTGTCTTGCGCAGTAACTGGATGTTCCGGGGGCGGCAGTGCCGGGAATTCCGTAGTCAAGCCGGCAGAGAAGGACAAAGAGGAAGCGGCTATAGTGAATGCCAACGATCCGGCTGAGCTAGTTATTTTCGGTCAGGTTGGCAACACGGAGCAGGTGTGGAACGAACGGTTCGGCGCGGCGCTGAAACAGAGGTTTCCGAATTATACGTTTAAGTATATTCAGAGGAACAGTCAGAACACGATCCAGAACATGATTGCCTCTGGTCAAACAATCGACCTCATCCACGATTCGATTGGCGGCATCAATGCCGACATTGTCAACACCGGCTACGGCTACGATTTGGCGGAGATGATCAAGAAGCATCAGGTCGACTTGAACCGGCTGGAGCCTTCTGTTCTGCAATCGGTATCCGTGCAGGGGAAGCTTTACGGTCTTCCGCTTCATGACGGCGGATTAGTGCTTTATTATAACAAAGATATATTCGATAAATTCGGCGTGCCTTATCCGAAGAACGGTATGACATGGGACGAAGCGATCGAGCTGGGCAAGAAGCTAACCCGGTTCGACGGGCGTCAATATGTTGGTCTGGGTATTTCCGTCGATCATATGCTGATGATGAATCCGTATTCGCTTCCGTTCGTGAACGAGACGACAGGGAAGGCAGCGTTGAATAACGAGGCTTACCGTAAGCTTGTCAGCAAGTCGATCATCGACCCGATTTCCGGAGAAGGCTACCAGCAGCATTTGGCAACGCTCAAACGGACGTTGAACAACGATGATTTTATGAAGGAAAAAAATGTCGCGATGTTCGTCATGAACTTTTATTTACAACTTCAGCCCGACTTCGATACGTTCAATTGGGATATGGTTTCTCTTCCGGTATTCCCGGATTTGCCTGGTGTCGGCACTCAGCCTTACCCAAACGGCTTGTTCCTGACGAATATCAGCAAATATAAGGACCAGGCGATGGAAGTTTTGAAATATACGGTTTCGGATGAGTTCCAAACGATGCTGTCGCGCAAAGGGTTCGTCCCTGTCGTCAAGAGTGAGGCGGTCAGGAGCGTGTTTGCCAAAGATACGGCATTCAAGGATAAGCAGCTAATACCGGCGATGTTCACGAATAAGCCGGCTCGTCCAATCTACCATTCCGATATGGAAGGGCTTGTTACCGCTCCTCTCAAATCCAATTTAATGAAGGTCATGACGGGCGAAACCGATTTGAATACGGCGCTCCGAGACGCCGAAGAACAGGCGAACAAGGCGATGGAAGCGGTGAAGAAATGATTCGGATTAGCAAGCAGCCGGTAACGGCCGGCGATTCAATTACACGTTTCGCAATGGACGTAACCGTTCATGAAGAGTATGACGTTATTGTGTTCGGAGGCGGAAGTGCAGGCTGCACGGCGGCTGTACAGGCGGCCCGGGCAGGTAGACGAACCGCGCTCGTCGAGAAAAACGGCGTGCTTGGCGGTACGACAGTCGTCGCCTCCGTCAATTTTCCCGGACTGTTTCATGCCTGGGGGAAGCAAATTATCGCCGGTATCGGCTGGGAAGCGATACAGCGAACGGTCGAGCTGGGCGGTGCTGAGCTTCCGGACTTCACCGTCGTGCCGGCCAAACATTGGCAGCATCAAATACTGGTCAATCGGTTTATCTACAGCACGGTGTTGGATCGGCTGTGCCTAGACGCAGGCGTCCATCTGCGGCTGCATGAGATGCCTTCGCTCATCGAAGAGACGGAAGACGGCGTCTATGTCGCGGTAACCGGCAAGTCCGGATTGAAATGGCTGAAAGCTCGCAAGCTGGTTGATGCGACCGGCGATGCGGATGTGACAGGCATGATGGGCTACGCGAGAAAGAAAGGAGACGTTCTGCAGCCGGGGACGCTCATAAACGATCTAACCGGCTTTGAACTGGCCGATATCGATCCAAAGCTTCTTGATCAGATATATGAGAAGGCGCTGCGCAGCGGTCAATTAGGCGCGAGTAGATTCGGATTGTACAACGAGCTGAAGGCGGGAAGAATCAGTATGCATGTGCAAGGGATAGATGGCTCGAGCTCCGAATCGAAGACGATGGCGGAAGTTCAGGCCAGGCGTACGCTGTTGGACACCGTTACGCTGCTGAGACAAGTTCCGGGATGCGAGCGGCTCGTCGTCCATTATTTCGCAAACGAATGCGGTATCCGCGAGACGTGGCGCATCGAGGGAGAAACCGAGGTCGACGAGCAATCTTACACGAGCGGATATGTATGGCCGGACGCGATCAGTTACAGCTTCTATCCGATCGACCTGCACCATCACAGCGATCTTCGTATCGAGCAGAAAATGATCGCTCCGGGCATTGTGCCGACGATCCCGTACGGGGCGCTTATTCCGAAGGGAAGCGACCATCTGCTCGTAGCCGGCCGCTGCGCAGCGGGAGATCGGATGGCTAATTCCGCCTTTCGCGTGCAAGCAAGCTGTATGGCGACCGGCCAGGCGGCGGGAATGGCTGCGGCAATCGCAGCGGATAGAAACATATCTGTACGCGATGTGCCGCTCAGTGAGCTTCGCGAGCAACTAATGGTTTTCAGGGCTATAGTCCCGGGTGCGACACGCAGCGAAAAGTAATTTTGTTGCCATAATAAATGGAATTGGATAATTTTGAGGCGATGATGGCTCGCAAAGAACTAACATAAAAAGCAGAAAGCAGATGTTTTCTGCTTTTTTTTTGCTAATGAATTAAAGACTTCGAAAATAAGTTCTGGAGTGACAAATATCACATTTTAAAAATAAATATCCAGTATAATGATGTTAAGCAGCACAATATACATAATCAAAAATGTTCTTTTCTAAGGGGGGGTATGAATGGCTAAAAACGAAATTTTGATTCCTGAGAACCCGGTATCGAGCTTTTTATTCAGCAGCACCAGAGCTGGAGTGATATGGCTGATAGTCCGCTTATATGTCGGATATTCGTGGGTTACTTCAGGCTGGGGTAAAGTGACCAATGAGGCTTGGACGGGTGCTAAGGCAGGTACTGCATTGCAAGGCTTTATAAAAGGGGCTTTGACCAAAGCAGAGGCTGGCAAGGATGTTACAGGCTGGTATGCACATTTTCTTGAGAATGTGGTGCTTCCTAATGCGAAGATAATGGGATATATAGTCGCCTTTGGGGAGCTGCTTGTAGGACTAGGGTTGATTTTGGGGCTTTTAACGGGAATAGCGGCATTTTTCGGCGGAGTAATGAATGTCAGCTTTTTGTTTGCAGGCGCCTTAAGTACGAATCCGATCCTGTTCATCTTGGCAACCTGGCTCGTGCTTGCATGGAAAAATGCCGGCTGGTACGGTCTGGACCGTTGGGCATTGCCTTACCTCGGAACGCCTTGGGGACGTAAAGCAACAACTCCTGGCAGTCTGGAAAGACCCTCAATACCTAAATAACACCTTGTGAAAACAGACCCACTATAACTTTTGTGTTGCAGGATTAGGTCAGCCAGAGGCTTCTGGTTGGCCTTTTTGTTTATCGCTCCAGTCTATCCCCAAGCTATAAAGTCAAACAGCCCCTACATGAATGTAAGCTTCGGCCAGTCAATGCGGACATTCCCGCTATATCCGTTTTATTACTTAAACAAAAATGAAACTGGATGCGATTTGAAATATGCATATAAAATGAGTAACAGATGAACGAGCAATTAGTCAAACGCACAGCAGCTTTACGGCAGATATGAAATCACAGTATACGGGAGAGTGTATCGACTATGATTCAGCAAGCAGATTTGTTCGTATATGGCGGAACACCAGCGGGTATCGGTGCGGCGATAGCGGCCGCAAGACGCGGGAAGCAAGTTCTCCTAGTTGAACCATCGGCTTTCATCGGCGGCTTGATGACAAGCGGTCTGGGAGAGACGGACATTCGCTCCGTCGATACGTCCGGATCGATATTCGGGGAATTTCTGTCTCGAGTTTACGGGCACTACGTTTCCGAATACGGGGAGAACTCGCATCAGGTGGAGGTATGCAACAGAGGGCTCAGATTCGAACCTTCCATAGCAAGAAAAGTCATGCATCAGCTTCTTGGCAACGAGCCGCGCATCGAAGTGCTTTGTTTAAGGGAGCTTGCCTCGGTGCAAATGGAGGATAACCGGATCGTACGCGTAGAGACGGAGAATCTTCAGTCCGGGGAGAGGGCGGTCTACGAAGCGAATCAGTTTATTGACGCTACGTATGAGGGGGATATGGCTGCTATGGCAGGCGTCCCGTACCGGCTCGGCCGCGAATCGCGGGACGAATGGAACGAAGAATTCGCCGGAACGCTGTACTGTGAGTACCGCACCAAGGAGGTGCTGCCGGGAAGCACGGGCTATGGAGACGATCTGCTGCAGGCGTACAATTTCCGGCTGTGCATGACGGATCAAGCGGACAATCGCGTGCCTTTTTTCAAGCCTGACAATTACGACCGCAGCGACTATACAAGCCTATTGGACGATATTGCAGCTGGCCGACTAACTTCTTTCGGCGAGATCGTCAAGCTGTCGCGGATCCCTAACGGCAAAACCGATACGAACAATCATCATAACTGTTCGTGTTCGACGGATCTGCCCGGCGAAAATCTCGGTTATCCCGAAGGCAATCGCGAGGCAAGGGAGCGGATCGTAAAGCGTCACAGAGAATATATTCAAGGGCTGCTTTGGTTCTTGCAGGAGGATGAAGCGCTGCCGGATACAATCCGGGCGCAAGCACGACAGTGGGGCTACGCGGCGGATGAATTTCCAGAGAGCGGCCACTTTCCGCCGCAAATTTACGTGCGGGAAGCGCGACGAATTGTCGGTCGGTACGTGTTTACAGAGAATGACGCTCGCCTTGCTCCCGGCATGCAGCGTTCGCCCGTTCATTATGACAGCATCGCAACCGGCGATTATGCGATCGACTCGCACGCGACACGCAAACGGGAACCGATTGGACAAGACCGTTCGCTTGAAGGGTTCCTCGGCTTTGGCGCACTAACCGAGGTGTATCAAATTCCTTACGGCGTCATGGTGCCGGAACAAGTAAGCAATCTGCTCGTACCGGTAGCTGTATCCGCAACCCATATGGGCTTTGGAACGATTCGTATGGAGCCGTTCTGGATGCAGCTGGGCTTTGCTGCGGGAGTTGCCTCATCCATGAGCCAAACGTCAAATGTACCGATCCAACGACTGTGCATCGACCGGCTTCAGGACGAACTGATCGAAGCCAGTCAGCTCATTACTTTCTTCCGGGATGTGAAGGCCGATCAGCAAGCACATCCGGCGCTGCAATACTTCGGTACGAAATCGTTTTTTACCGGCTATGAAGCAGAGCCTAATGCCGCTTGCACCGTCGCCGATGCCTCGATATGGTTAAACATGGCCAGAGCGCTGCCGGGCGGTACCGGTTTGCCTGCCCTTCCGGCTACGAATCGAATAGCTCCGGCTGGAGTGGATATCGGGCCGAGAAAGCTGGCGGATGAACAACCGTACCGATTGTACTGGGCGGAGAAACCGGAATTATCCCGAACTATGGCTGCTCGTTGGCTGGCTGCAGCGTGCCGAGCGCTCGGCGTCGATTACCACGGACGGCTTGAAGAGCAGAGCGAGGCCGCGGTAAGCCGGGGCGAATTCTTAGCAGCGTTGTACGAGCTGCTGAAGCTTTCGCGCCGGAAGCAGGCATTTGGTTAACGGCATCCGCAGTGTATTCAGAGCCTATACGACGGCAAAAGTGTCATGAGCGAAGCACTGAGAAAATGTGAATGAAGCTACGCAATTCAACAAAGTACCCCTCCATAGTTCGAGAGAACCGGGTAAACCGGTTTTTACGAGCAGGAGGGTTTTTGTATATAGGGCTCTCGGATGACAAGAGGAGACTAACTGACATGATGGGCTAGAAATACTCAGTAATCTGGGATACGACATTTATAGCTTAATACCAGTGATCATTCAAAAACGTTTGACAAACTAGTGGCAATTTGAGATGATATCGTAATTTCTATTTGTCAGTTACGAGATCATTTCATTAGGTTTGACTCAATTGCTTCGTGCTGCTACATTACACCAAATAAAGGGAGTGAAATTGGGGATGGGAATTGATGAAATTATTAGTGTAATTCCTTATGATGAAAAGTGGACTACTTTATTTCAAAACGAAAAAGTAAATCTTCTTAAAGCTTTCGGAGACGATGCTATCGACATACAGCATTTCGGCAGTACCTCGGTACACGGGATGTTTGCAAAACCGATTATTAATGTTTTGATAGGCGTGAAAACGCTTGAGTTGAGCAACTCCGTAACTGATAAACTAACACAGCTTGGTTATGAAGGATTCGGAGAAACTGGTGTAAAGGGAACTTAAGAGAAAACCGCATGTAGCCAAGCAATATTGTGATAGAAAACTCAACGCCATCAAAAAAGGATATACTACACTGCTGTCTTATTCGGACGAAAAAGCAGATTATGTATCCTATTTACTCGAGCAAGCTAAGAAAAGTATTGGATAGAGTCAGACAGAACAGTTATTCCATTTTAAGAAATAAATTAATAATTGGAGAGATCAATAAACTATGGGGCCTTGATGCTTTTTGAAGTCTGCTGCCTCTTTTTTCCGAAGCATCTGCTCTTCATGCACGGCCCCTCGTTTATGCGTGAAATTGCGGAGTATGAACTGGGAAAGTTAGGCAAGAAGCAAGATCAAATAGGGTAGGGTATTATCTTGCATATGCAACAAGGATATTCAGAGGCGCAATCTCACCACAAATAAATAATATAGTAAAACAGGTAATCCTATTGCTGATAGTATTGTGATTGCAGTACGCACATTTTTCCCATCTCGTAATATAAACAATAAAAAATTATACCCTAAAATACCAACGAATCCACCCAAACAATTTAAAATTATGTCATCAATGTCTGATGCTCCAATGCCTAAGAGACCCTGAATGATTTCAATAAACAAACTAACTATGAATATATATAGCAGATTGGTTATTACTTTTTTATCGTTTTTGAATAATGATAAATATGTGCCAAGAGGAATAAAGATAACTATATTGCCAACCACATTAGCAAAAGCGAAATTTTTTATAGTGGCAGAGTTGCTAAATATATATTCCTTTATACTATAAAAAGGAATGAGATTGATTGACCTTTCTAAAGTCCTTTGACTATTTAACAAATCCCAAAGTGAAGCTCTTGATAAGAACAATAATTTAATTAAAAAAAGTATGTAACAAATGAAAACTCCATATAAAAAGACGGTTTCTATTCTCTTTTGTTTATCCATAATACTTCCATTTTTCATTTCATTCCGCCTATTCTCTGACGTTCAGTTTATAAATTCGCAACGGCATTGACTATAAGCCGACCTAACGTGTAAAATCAGGGCGGTCGAAAACGGTCCTTATCATACAACCCCCATCAAACAGCACTATTATAAAGACGGATGAAGGACGCTCTTTATATCAGGGTTAGGCGGCAATTTGTCTACTGTCTTATAAAGATGTATTACGAACGCAAGTTCTGATATAGCTGCAAAAGGAATTATGAAAAAGCTGCAGAATGGATCTGCAGCTTTTCGGATTTATGCTTTATTTTTGGGATCCAAGTTCTTTAAGTGCTTGTTCAACGAACTTGCTTTCCAGTACCTGAGACGTATCGAGCTTTTTATTGATCGCTCCTGAGGAATAAAGGAAATCAGCCTGTTCCTGATGGGCTTTGGCAAAATCGGGAGTGATAGGCGACAGCAGAGGAAAGGAGTTTTTTAGAACCGTGTCGATAATCGGCCGATCGAGCTTTTGCGTCTTGACGAATTGCTCCGCCACTTCGTTTTGATGGTCCAAATAATATTTGCGTGCTTGCTCATAAGTTTTAAGAAACAACACAGTCAAATCAGGATGCTCCTGTGTGAATTTACTTCTTGCAATCAAGAAGCCAGGGGCATTAATGTTTAAATCCTCACCGGATACTAAGATTTTCGCGCCGGTTTGAAAAACAGCTATTGTTGCATACGGATCCCAGATCGCCCAAGCGTCGATGGCACCACTATCCAGAGCTGGCCTTGCCTCATCTGGCTGAAGCTGGATCACCTTAATGTCGTCGCCCTTAAGACCAGCTTTATCGATAGCCATATATAAGAAGTTATAAGCGCTGCTTCCTTTAGCCACGGCGATTTTTTTACCTTTCAAATCTTTAAGCTCTTTAATGGGGCTGTTCTTCGGAATGACGATCATATTGCCTCTCTTACCATCTCCCGTAACGGCAACCGCCCGGAAATCAATGCCGCCGACCTGCCCAGAAATAACCGGTGTGCCTCCTACGCTGCCGAAATCGAGCCTACCAGATGCCAATGCCTCAAAATGCGGTGGTCCACTGGCAAATTCATTCCACTTGACATCAGCTCCTACAGCTGCAAAAGCTTTTTCAAAAAATTCGTTTTCACGGGCATAAACAAGAATCCCGGTTTTGCCCTGTACTCCAATATTGACAGTGATTTTTTCCTTCGGTTTGGCATTGACATTATCTGCTTGAGTCGAGATGCCTTGAGTTCCGCCGGGTTCTGTTGAAGAGGTTGAACCTACTTTTCCGCAAGCTGCAAGTACCAATCCCAGCACAAGAATGGTTAGGAAGGGGAAGCTGATTCTGAACAATTTTGTCTTCATTTGTACATGACTCCTTTTAGATCATTTTGTGTTGAAATCAGAAAAACTTCTATCGAAGTCCTTCGAGGGTGAGCGACCCGCTTTAGCAGCAGTTTTTCTTGGTAATGAAATTTCTCGTTGTCGGTTTGGCAAACTGAAACTTTCTTTAACATTAAAAAAGACTCCGCACACGCGCCAGACGATTGAAGCCGGCAGTGGGAGAGCCTTTGGTGGACCAATGGGCCATAGTTGCTGTTAGAAAATTATGTTAGCAGTTTTAATCCTATTATACAAGTGGGAAAAATGAGAAATATTTTTTATTTTTACAAATAAGGGTATTGACCTATTCACAAACAGGGTGCTATTATTCTCAATAAGATTTTTAATAACCAAGTAATTCAATTAGAATTTACGATTTTAAAATTACATCCATGTCTACCGGGCCACTGGAGACTTCCTCTTCGTTCCTTTAAACGAAACAGGAAGTCTTTTTTGCTTGGTGAATCAAAGGGAGGGATTTGGCAATGAGCATCATTTCTCTTGACATCGATTTACCGCACAAATGGTTTCAGACGCCGAATGGCGGTCGTATTGAAGCACTCAGAGACATTAAGTTGGCCGTCAAGCAAGGGGAATTTATTACCGTCATTGGACCAAGTGGTTGCGGAAAAAGCACGCTGCTGAAAATCATTGCCGGGCTGGACACGGATCATGAGGGAAAAGTCCTTCTGGATCAAAGACAAGTGACCAAACCTGGCATCGATAAAGGATTTATTTTCCAGGAGCACCGCTTGTTTCCTTGGTTGACGGTGGAGAAGAACATAGCTGCCGATTTATCGCTTGCCGATGAAGCGGTCCGCAAAAGAGTGGACGAACTGATTGAACTCGTTAAGTTGAAAGGATTCGAGAAATCATATCCCCGCGAGCTGTCCGGCGGTATGTCGCAGCGGGTGGCAATCGCACGGGCACTGCTCCGGAATCCGAAAGTGCTGCTGTTGGATGAACCCTTCGGGGCACTTGACGCATTTACTCGTTCTCACCTTCAGGAAGTGACCTTGAACATTTGGGAGGCGAACCGAACGACGATGGTGCTCGTCACGCACGATATTGATGAAGCCGTCTTCCTTGCGAACCGCGTTGTTGTGATGAATGCACGACCAGGTACGATCCGGAACATTATTTCAGTCGATCTTCCATATCCAAGGAGGAAAACGTCGTCGTCGTTTCAGGAGCTTCGGAAACTGGTGATGAGCGAATTCGAGCGTGTCGAAGAACTAGAGCTTATAGACAGCTCCGGTATTTAATCTACAAGGAAAGGGTGAGTTTATGAGTCAGACAGATACGGTCATTGGATCGGGAGCAGGGACTGGACAAAGCCGAATACAGCAGAAGCGGATAGAGGATCAAGTGCCTACACTTCAAGAGGTGCGCACCAAGACGCAAAGAAGGGAAAGCAAATGGCAACTTGTTGTGAGAGGAGCAATCCTGCCAGTAACAGTGCTGGCAGTATGGCAAATTTGCGGCTCGATGGGTATTGTTTCCAAGACGCTTTTGCCGACTCCTTTTGAAATATGGCTTGCTTTCTACGATTTACTGGTCAGCGGTCAGCTGTTCACGCATTTGGAAATCAGCATTTGGCGCGCTGCCGTCGGATTTTTGATTGGTGGAAGTTTAGGATTGATGCTCGGCACGGCAGTCGGTTTATTCCGCAAATTCGAGCAATCTGTTGATCCGTCTGTTCAAATGCTGCGCACCATTCCCCATCTTGCCATCACACCGTTGTTCATCTTATGGTTTGGATTCGGGGAATTTTCCAAAGTATTGCTTATCGCCAAAGGAGCCTTTTTTCCTCTTTACGTCCAAACGTTCCTTGGCATCCGCAATGTCGATTCCAAACTATTTGACGTCGCTCGTGTTTTGGAGTTCAGCCGATTCAAACAAATTACGAAGCTTGTATTACCGGCGGCGCTGCCCAATGTACTGTTAGGGCTTCGTCTCTCGATCGGAGTTGCATGGCTTGGTTTGGTCGTTGCGGAAATTATGGGCTCAAGCGAAGGCATAGGATATTTGATCATGGATGCCCGTCAGTTTTCTCAAACGTCCGTTGTCTTTGTAGGAATTTTGATTTTTGCGTTTGTTGGCAAGGGCTCAGATTCGCTGGTGCGCTTTCTGGAGAAAAAGCTGCTCAAGTGGCGCGACAATTTTAACGGATAACCAAAGAAATAATGGGAGCCTCAATATTTTGAAAAAGTTAATAATATTATATCAGGAGAGGTGTAGTCATGAGTAAGTCTAAACGTCAATTGCATTTGAACGCTTTTTTGTCCGGAACTGGCCATCACGAATCTTCTTGGCGCCATCCCGAATCGCAGCCTGAACGGGGTTTCGATATTCAATATTATAAAGAGCTGGCGCAGACCGCCGAACGTGGATTGCTCGATTCCTTGTTTTTGGCTGACGGCTACACGGGGCGTTTCGGAAAGCTGGAGCCGTTCACGATGTTATCCGCGCTCGCAATGGTGACCGAGCGCATCGGTCTCATCGCGACTGTTGGAACGACGTATAACGAGCCATTTCATGTGGCTCGGAAATTCGCCTCACTCGACCATATAAGCGGAGGAAGGGCGGGCTGGAACATCGTGACTGGCGCGGGGTCAGCGGCTTTCAACTTCGGGCGGACGGAGCATCCGGCGCACTCTGTACGCTATGAGTATGCGGACGAATTCGTCGAGGTCGTCAAGCAGCTATGGGATAGCTGGGAAGATGATGCGCTTATTAATGATAAGAGAGCCGGTATACAGATTCAGCAAAATAAAGTGCACGAAATTAATTTTAAAGGAAAGGCATATTCCGTGCAGGGACCGCTAAATATTCCAAGGCCTCCTCAAGGATATCCGGTGCTCGTGCAGGCCGGTTCCTCGGAAACAGGACGTGAGTTTGCGGCACGGACGGCAGAAGTGATTTTTACGGCACAGCAGACACTGGGGGATGCACAGGGGTTTTACCGCGATGTCAAATCGAGGCTGGCGAAATACGGCAGGACGCCGGATCAGCTCAAGATTATGCCAGGGCTCAGTCCGGTCCTTGCAGATACGGAGGCGGAAGCCCGGGATAAGGAAGCGGAATTGCATGCCCTGACGACACCGGAGCAGGGGGCTCGCTCGCTGTCCTCATGGCTAGGAATAGATCTGACTAAATATCCCGTGGACGGACCACTTCCTTACGATGATTTGCCGGGCGTGGAAAACATTAACGGGCACAAGGCTCGATACGAAGTTATGGTAGATCTGGCGCGAAGGGAAAATCTCACCATCCGTCAACTGTCTCTTCGCATAGCCGGCGCCAGGGGGCATGTCACCTTTGCCGGAACTCCTCTGCAATTTGCGGATTTTATCGAGCGATGGTTCAGGGAGGGAGGCGCCGACGGCTTTAACTTGATGCCGCAAATATATCCCGGCGGGCTCACAGAAATCGTAGATAAAGTAATCCCTGAGCTGCAAAATCGCGGATTGTTCCGTACAGCATACGAAGGCTCGACACTTCGGGAGCACTTGGGACTGGCGCGTCCGCTTAATGTACTTCATCAAACGGCACAATCAATCTAATAGTATGGCAGTATATGTATGTAGCCACATTGACAATTGACACTGGTAGGAACTAATACTGTCATCCTGCAGCTGCATGAAAACAATGTTCAGTTAAGCACAACAGTAGAGCAAAGAAATTTATTTTTATAATGATTTAAAAGCGATACCACCTCTCAGCCCTGTAACATGGCTATGGGGTGGTTTTTTCACATCGTATATTAAAGCGGCTGCATAAAAGATTCAAATGGAGTAAATTAACATTATTTCAGTTAAGAATAGACATAGTTATTTATAGAAAGAAATGGTATGTTTGGGAAGTAAGCGCTTTAAAACACTGTGTTAAGAAAGGTTGTGAAAATCGAAGGACACGAACGAAGGAACCGTGGTTTATTATTATAACTCGCAAATTTAAAATGCTCCAGCCAATGGAGTAAGCAAGGGGTGGTATTTATATTTACGTATTATGTAATTATGGTATGTGTTAGTGTATTGCTCGTATGGATAATAGGAAGGAAGCAAACTTCGCTCTTCTCGGAATCCCGCTTAGCGGTCGCCTCCGGTCGGGTATCTGCACTGCCCAAAAAGCAATTGCTGTACAGTGCATTAATTGCCGGTTGTATCGGTTTTTTGCCTGGAACGCAAGCTTTGGGAGCGATGGTGGTCGAAGAATATCACGGCCCTATCACACAGAACGATATTAATTCCTTCAAAGAGCACATGATGATCGAGAAGCCGAAGGTTTGGGCCGCACCAATGGATCCGACTACGGAAAGATTTCAGACCGAATATGCTCAAGGAAAAAGCGGTGAAAATATTAAAGCGCTCGGCCTGATGTATGAATTAACCGGCGACACGGAAATTCTCGACCGGATGATTTATTTCACGGGCACACTTTTAACTCAGCGCAACGACATTCTTCCGGCTCCATACGGACAAAGAACGATATGGACGGGCACGATTGCGCCGGTATGGCCTGGCCCTGTTGAAGAGTGGGGAGTTGCCGCTGACTCCGCCCAGGGAGATTCGATCGGACATTTGGCTTATACGGGCAGACTTATTTTGCAAACGCCATGGATTTTAGATACAGTCGTGCCTGACGGCGATCCATATGGACACGGAGCGACTTATCGGGAGCGCGCGTCTACGTTCGTTAGAGAAGCTGAATACGTTGTTGACGAATTTATTTTCCCTTATCTCATTGATCTTTCGAGAGACAATAAGCTTTATTTTTCAGGCTTATCGCCTTACATGAGTAACGGGGTTATGCCTTGGAATCAAATTATGATGATTTTGTATCCGTTCCAAAATTTGGCGGCAGCTCATGAGATTTTGGGCGATAATCCGTCTCTTGTCACTAAGTATGACGGCATCGTTCAAAGAAACATCGATTGGTTTTTCAAAGACGATACGACGAAAGCAATCGTTCCTAGTAACAAAGGAAATCCATCTTACTCATGGGGATATAATCCGGGAAGATTGCCTCGGCCTGGAGTTAGTCCTGAAGACTCCAGCCACGGTCAACTGGATGTAGCGGGCTTTTACCGGGCGTACTTGATCGGCCGTTACGGTGTTACGGAAGACATGCTGAAGCCGTTTGCCAACACGTTTGCTGACAACATTATGCGCTCGCCAACCGACTACGCCGGCCGTATTGACGGAACGGACGGCTCGGGCAACAGTGCAAAAACTTCAGCTCCTCGTTCGGGCTATTTGTTCTTGCCTCCGCTTCGTCCAGATAAATATGACGATTTGGCAGGCACGGTTATGAAAGCGAACACAAGTATGGATATGGCATCCGTATCCCGGTTTTATTGGGCAAAAAACAAACTGAGCAATAACAACGATACCGGCGCTCCGACCGTACCGGCAAATGTGAAAGCCGTAGCGGCTTCCAGCAGCCAAATTATTTTGAGCTGGGCGGAGTCAACAGACGACAGAATCGTAAGAAACTACAATATTTACAGGAACGGGACGTTAGTCGGAACTTCGACGACAACGTCATTCACCGATAAAGGACTAAATACGGAAACGGCATACAGCTATACGGTGAAAGCGAAAGATGCGGCGGGCAACTTATCCGCAGCGAGCAGCACAGTTAGCGCGACGACGTGGGATCTGAATCGCCGTGATACGGAAGCGCCGACTGCTCCCACGAATTTGAAGGCTGCCGTTCCATCCAACATGCAAATCGATTTGAGCTGGAATGCCTCAACAGACGATGTTTTTGTTGCGGGCTACGAAATATACCGGAATCTCACAAAAATCGCGACGGTAGATACAACTTCCTTTAGCGACAATGGTCTTACCGGCGGAACAACGTACAATTATGAAGTCAAAGCGATCGATTTGGCAGGCAACCTATCGGCAGCCGGCACCATTAGCGCAACGACGCTAGTGAATTTAGCTTTAGGCAAACCGGATGCATCGTACTTTGCTTCGTCACAATGGAGTACGACATATATTCCGAGGAAGGCATTTGACGGAAGCGTCTCAAATTCCCGCTGGTCCTCGGTAAAAACGGGCATCAACAACCAGTATCTAGGGGTTAATTTCGGTACGTCTACCACATTCAATCAGGTAGTAATTAAAGAAATTTCATACCCGCGAGTATCGTCGTACGTATTGCAATACTCCAACGACGGTGTGACGTATACAGATATTGAAGGTATGGTGGGAACAACGCTTGGAGCGAATAAAACGCTTGTTTTTGTTCCTGTTACGTCCCAGTATTTCCGGCTAAACATGATTAAGAGCAGCGCTGAACCTACAATCGATGAAATAGAAATATACTATGTTACAGGCGGTCCGTCGCCGAGCGCGGCTCCAGCGGGTTTAAGCGCAACAGCGGGAGACAAGAAAGTAACGCTTGGTTGGAGGAAAGTTCCGGGAGCCACGTACTACGACGTAAAGCGCAGCACGTCGGCAAACGGGCCATTCACAATCGTTGGTCTTCAATTGAATTCGATCAGCTTTACTGATTCAAGTGTACAAAACGGCACAACGTATTACTACACGGTCACAGCCGGTAACGTTGGTGGCGGCGGTCCGGCAGCAGGGCCGGTGAACGCGACGCCTAAGGCTCCTCCTCAAGCAGCGCCTACAGGCTTGACAGCCGTTGCGGGTGACGGGCAAGTAACGCTCACTTGGGATACGGTAACGGGAGCAACGTATTCCTACAACGTGAGCCGCAGTACGGCAGCGACAGGCGGATTTGAAGAAATCGGTTCCGATTTGAACACAAACAGCTTTACGGACGAGGAAGTAGAGAATGGCAAGACATACTATTACATCGTTAGAGCGAGCAACGAAATTGGCGAAGGCCCGGCGACAGCGCCGGTAAGCGCGACGCCAATGGATTCGACTCCTCCGGTTACTACGGCGGTCGTTGAAGGGACGCAGCAAAACGGCTGGTATTCGGGTGCTGTCAGTGTAAGACTGGAAGCAACGGACAACTCCTCGGGCGTACCCTCGACCTTTTATAAGCTGACCGTTACCGGTGCGACGTACGGTTCGACCGTTACGCAAGCGACGTATGGATGGCTGCCGTACACCGGTCCAGTCACGATAACCGAGGATGAAAAATTTACGTTCCATTATTACTCGCAAGATAAGGATGGCAACGCCGAAACGGAAAAAACGTTAAACATTCAGCACGACGCAACCGGTCCTGCGATTCAGTCGATCGCACCGGTGAACAACGGACGTTACAGCGATTCGGAGCAATTGACGATTCAAGTGAATGTCGGGGACACCGGTTCAGGATTGAATCCAGACTTGACCGTCATTACTCTTGACGGCAATCCGGTACAACAAGGAGCGGTAATCCAGCTGTACACATTGCCGTTAGGAGCGCATACATTGAACATTACGGCAAAGGATATGGCGGGCAATACAAGAAGTGTCGCCGTTCCATTCACGACAGAGACGAGTATCGCTTCGCTGAAAGCAGTAATAGTTAAATTTAGGGCAAACGGTTGGATCGACAATGGAGGCATTGCGAACAGCTTGGAGCAGAAGCTTGAACACGGTAACCTGGACAGCTTCATTAACGAAGTGGAGGCGCAAAGCGGCAAACATATTTCTGCAGCAGCAGCTGCAATTTTGCTTAGGGATGCGAACAAGCTTTACAGTCAGCAGTAGGTTTGAAGCTTGAGTTCAGACAGTAATATAGTTAAGCTCCAAACGGCATGAGTTCGGTATTGCACCGTGCTCATGCTTTTTCAAATTTCATGTCGAGTGTCAAGAATATAGTCCGATCAAGATCCGCTAATGCGACAATAGCTTACAAGATAAAGGCTACTAAGCTGCATATCATTTCATTTTTAAACTAAGCTAACGGGTACCTTAGCATAATAAACCTATGACGGCAGCCGCGATCGGCTGCCGTTTTCTGAACTAACCGGCAGGTTTATCCAGTATGTGGTATAGTGTTATCGAAGTGAAAAAAGTGGGGTTAGTGGAGGATACGCAGTGGTGAACAGAGACGATATTGTAATTAAACAAATGACGGAGTTAGATAAATTGGAAGCTATAAAATCATTACAATCGACAATCAGTAAACTCGAGAATGCCTTGTCCCAGATGACTCAAAACGGAACTAGTACAACCCTAGTAAAGAAGCGACTCAAAGCTGTTAATATCGGCTTAGCCACGCTAGAAAACGTTTGGATTCAAAAACCCCATAATTACAGTCAGGAAGATCTAGCAGAAGCTCGCAATGTTATTACCGGTTTATTTCCGTCGATTGAAAACAGTTATGTTAAGTCAAAGGATGGTAGTCCGCAAAGAACGCTTTTAGAAAGAAGAATTAAAGCGTTGGAACTAGCTGTTCAAGCGATTGATGGACTTTCCGATAAATAACTCATAATGAAAACGAGGAGCTAGGAACAACCTTAGTTGACCCACTGAAGGTCTACAATTAATATATTATCGCCATAAATGTTTCTAATAATTGGGAAAGGCGTTAAGATAGCACTACCACAATCCGGCAAGTTTCCAGAATTTTGAGGTGGAAATTTTGAAATTTAACTTTGAACAAGTCAGAGAAAGAATAAAAAGCATCAATTGGGAAAGTACTGGCAAGGACAAACCTTCATATTCGATCTTAGTAACAGAATTTATTAGAAGAGGTAATCTCTTTTTAGATTTCAACTCCAAGGATGATAATAGACGTGCTGTATTTAATGCAGCAGAAATAATTAATTTTAATATACCCTTTCATGTAAAAGAAGAATGTAGTGGATTAGTTAACGGCAACGTTGATTGGGTAACAGAGTATCTTTGCACTTTTTATCTTGAGTGGGCATATGTGGTGGACAAACAAGTTCCTATTGCTTTGCAGTTTCACGATCTTTATGACCCCATTATTAAGTTGTTTGAGAGAGGCGGACGAATTAGTTATCATCATAATGAGTTAGTATGTGGGGAACAAGCGTGGCCACGTAATTTGGGGGCTATATCTAGAGAACTTCCTTCACAAGACATTAGGAATGAAGTTTTGGATGCACTTGATGCTGAAAGTAAAGAGTTATAAAGTAAATCATCCAGAGCAGTTTGTCACCGCGGCGACTGCTCTTTCTGTCATTAAGTTAAAGGGCAGGATTAGTACTGGATCATTTGCTGGTGCAAAGGAGATAAGGACCGCGTGTAGATCACTGAATACCAGTACACCTTCGGAAAGTTGACTTCATTGAGCGCGAACGGTTCAAACTCTTTGACCAATTCCCCTTTGATGGAAAAATCTTGTCGACATACCCCATCGTCGATACCGAATTCGACCGTCGAAACCGGTTCATTTTCAGCTTGTTTAACCGCGTTAAGCAAACGCTTTCGGTAACTTTCACAGCGGGTTACAGTGTATCATTGTACTTGTTCGATCACGATCGCAACAACCATCCTAATATGCCGGAGGTGTACGGAACTCATGCGCGCTGCTAAAGGAATCGGCTTGAAGTTAACGGCGCTTGTTCTCATGCTTATGCTAACTCTGACTTCGTTTGGGGCTGATGATTCGTCCGCCGCATCCACTTCGACCTACTCGAATCCGATCAATACTGCCGGTGCGGACCCTTATGTGATGCTGCATAAGGATGGATATTATTATTTTACCCGCACGTTAGGCAACAGATTGGATATTTGGAAATCGAGATCGCTGACCGCAATCGATCTGGGACAACGGAAAACGGTATGGACACGCCCTTCCGGATTAAAAGACATCTGGGCACCGGAGATCCATTATATTGCAGGCAAATGGTACATCTATTATACGGCGAATACGGGCTGCGGAGATAATTGCCGTGGAGTGTACGTCTTGGAGAATGATTCCCCGGATCCGTTGCAGGGGGAATGGACCGACAAAGGAAAGCTGAATACGCAGTATGCTGGTCTGGACGGCACGGTATTTGACCATAACGACCAGTTGTACTTCCTGTATGCGGCATACGGGAATTGGTCCGGCGCACATGGAAGTGCGATCGCCATTGCGCCGATGTCCAATCCGTGGACATTGGACGGCGACAACATGATTTTGACGAAGCCCGAATACGGCTGGGAAAAGAAAGGAATGCCGGTAAACGAAGGGGCAGTCATCTTGAAACGATACGGAAAAATATTCCTCGTTTATTCCGCGAGCGCCTGCTGGGAGGACGATTATTCGCTCGGTATCCTGACTGCGAACGATACAAGTGATTTGCTTGATCCCGCATCGTGGACGAAGAGTGCGAACCCAGTATTTGCCAAATCTCCGGAAAACGGTGTATTCGGCCCCGGCCATAACTCGTTCGTCCAATCCAAGGACGGCACGCAAGATCTGATCGTATACCACGGCAACAGTGGTCCCGGCCAAGGTTGTGGCGCCCGTCCGACCCGTGTGCAGCCTTTTACATGGAACGATGACGGTTCTCCGTTTTTCGGCGTTCCGACGAACGGTCCGCTTTCCGTTCCGTCCGGCGACTACCGGATAGAAGCGGAGGAAGGCACTCCGGTTAAAGCGGAAGTGAAGGACAAGGCAACCGCTTCCGGAGGTAAAATCGTTCGTCTGAATAATGCAAATAGCTCCTTGAGGCTCAAGGATGTCATCGTACCGGAGGAAGGGGACTACACATTATCGGTTCGATATTCAAGCACCGCCGGCCCTGATGCTACAGTACAAGTTTCGGTGTACGGCCAGCAGACGACAATGTCCTTCCCCCATACGGGAAGCAACCAGTTCGCAAACGCTTCAATTCAAATCAATCTGAAAAAGGGCTACAATAACGTCATCGAATTCACGAAGGGCAAACATGCCATCGATATCGATTATATCGAGATAACGGGCAGTAACACGTTCTTGGTCATGTCCGGTGCCGAATATAAGCTCGTTAACCCCAACGGCGGCAAAGCGCTCGATGTGACCGGAGCGGGTACGGCCGATGGGACCTGGACCCAGATGTCGAGTGATACCGACGGCGGGGCAGCACAGCGCTGGAAAATAGTCCAGAACTTGGACGAAACTTATTCGTTGATCAATTCAAACTCCGGCAAAGCACTGACTGTTATGGATCCAGCTGCTTCTTGGGGAAGAGTGGCAGTATCAGAGGATAAGGGACTCGACACTCAAAAATGGAAACTCGTCGACACCGGTAACGGGTATTGTAAGTTGCTAAACGTGCGGACAGGCAAAGCACTCGATGTAGGCGGAGCCAGCATCGACAGTGGAGCAAGCGTAGGGACTTGGCAGGAACTCCCCAACGGGGTCGCGCAATTTTGGCTCATGTACCGGTTGAACTGAAGTTGTAAGCGCGTCCAGAATCCATTACAATTAGGGGGAAGCCATTAACTTTAAAGGTATGGGATTCCCTATGAGCTACGGATTTATGGAAAGCGTCGAACATTTCGCCCCTCATTGCTTTACGGGAGAGCAGGGAGCAGGGTTGTTTCGTTCTCATTCGCACGGTGCCGACGAAATTACGCTTATTCTTGACGGAGAAGGCTATTACACTTCGGCGGGTCAAAACGTATCGGTCGCGGCAGGCGATCTGATCCTGATTCCAGCCGGCATTCATCACGGATTCGTGTGCCTGAAAGCATGGGCAGGTATCTCGGTACACTACGATTTCCGCGAAATCCCGGCCTACTGCCAATATTTGCTTCAGCATGCATATAAGCAGCGTCCGGATCAGATTTTGAAATCGCGATTATGCGGGACTCATCTCCATAGAGCCAAAGCGGCATTGCTGCAATTGGAAGAGGAAGGCATGCGGGAGCGGCTGAACGAATTTTCGGACGATCTGATGCGCAATGCGCTAGAGACACTGCTGCTAACCTATCATTCAAATGCGCTCAGCGCTTCGGAACCAGCTCTTACTGATGGGGATAGCGACGAGCGGATGGTCCAGGACGTACTGCAAGAGATTCACAGGACTTTTTTTACATCCTTGAAGATAGCCGATTTGGCGGCGCGCCGCTTTCTATCCGAAAGCATTTTCCGCAAAAAATTTACGGAGCGGGTCGGTGTACCACCGAAGCAATACATCATCACTCTTCGCTTGAACGAAGCCAAAAGGCTGCTGAGAAATACCGACAAGTCGGTTGAGTTCATCGCCTCCGAAATCGGATTTACTTCCTCGAGCCGCTTTCACGATTTGTTCATCAAACATGTTGGCAAGACACCTCTGGAGTGGCGCAAGAACTTCGATGCAAAATAGCTTGGTCTGGATGTGCGTCGGACTGAGCTATTTTTATTGTTCTACAATATCAATGGCAGGATGAACACTCCTATAAACCGGAAGTCCGACAACACATAACTTCAGTTAGACGAATTTATTGTAAGCGGAACATATGTTTGCTGTACTATATGAACCAATATTCTACATTTGCACAATAAGTGTGTATTTGTACATATGTATAAAAATCGGCTCATTGGTCCTATAAATTCTATGGAGTACTTTACTCAATAAATGGAAATAATGGTGAATAGGAACGAAGGAGCTGAGTCGAAGATGAACACACAGGAAACAACCAACGACCAAATAACGCAGCTGTCCTATATCATGAAATGTGCGGTATCTATGGAATTAAGAGTGGAAAACTCTAATGTAAAAGAAACCATAAAGATGATGGACGAAATTGGCTTCGAACGAAAAAACCAATGGGCTTCTATGCATTTAAAAGATTGTACAGTAGTTAGCTTTTGGAAGAAAGAACTAGACAAACCCTGATCGACCCGTTATGCGGTTATCTCGGTGAAGTTTTTTATTACAAATATCCACAGCGGATGTTTAATTTACCTTTGCCCCTCAACCGCCTCACCAGTAAAGCCGGCTCGGGGAACGATAGTTCAATAAGTCAGCGACAGTCTAGGACTTTATTTTCTCGTTCGTGGCTATCGCTATTTTAATTTCTAGGGTCAGTATTAAAGGGGGACGAATCGAAGAACAAAAAATGAAATTCAAGGACTATCGCCCGAATGAATATTTTCTGGTCGAAAATCATTTGTTAAAGACGATGGAGCAATATGTCTTCTTCGCGGTTTCTATGTGTTGGTTGGAATACAAAAACATCAAAACAATGGGATGATTGGAACCTTGCAATAATAATTATCGGATCTTTACAATGTACTACTTTGTTCGTTATAATGAACATGTGGTCCAACTTTACTACTTGATGGAGGGATTCCTATGACAAAAGAATCATACGAAATGAAAGAGTATGAAAGTCCTAAAGTCCTGAATCACCAGCCTATTCGTTTTGAAACAGCTCAAAGCTGGAATAAAGGCCGCGGTAACCTCGATCACCCTGGTACAGGGAATGGTGGTATCAATTATCCCAACCCTCCATACAGTGGGCCACATAACGGAAATGGTGGCGGGAACGGTAAGGGAAACGGTAAGGGATAGGGGAAGCAAATGTTTCAAAGAGGTCAATGGAAGAGAAGCGCCATTGACCTTTAATTTCAATCAATTAAACCCCGAGGGGTGAACGAATGGAGCCCATCCTAACAACAATTGGCGAATATAATATTCAAATAGTTTGTCAATCAGATTCGTTGATGACCTGGATTCAAAGGAACTTTCCAGACAATGTTCTGGCTAAGGCTAATCCCGATCTTTTTATTCATCTTATTGAAGGGTATGGGGTTCCTTTTGTTGATTATAACGTAGAGGTAGTTAAAACTACGAGTAATATTTCCTTTCATAGAGCTGATTATTTGATAGAGACGGATTTGGATTATCATCATGCCAAAGTTTCAGTACATAATGAATTGGCTTTAAAGCATGCATTGATGAATTTATTCAGTTCCTTCCTAGTTTGCCGTCAATGGGGACTGATCATTCACTCCTCTTGCGTAGTTGAACAAGGTAAAGCACATATATTTGCCGGTCATTCAGGAGCAGGCAAATCCACCGCCGCCAAATTATCCTCCCCGCGGGAGCTTCTTTCGGATGAAGCCACCCTGGTGAAAATATCGCCTAATGAAATCGTGGTATATAATTCTCCTTTTCGAAGCGAACTCGATGTTACTCATGCAGGGGCATATTGCCAGCTAGCAAGTATCCAACTATTGAAGCAGTCGCAAACCAATTCCAGAACAAGCATGGGAAAGTCAAGCGGACTCCTTCATTTAATGGATAAGGTGTTTTATTGGACACAAGATCCTGAAGAAACAAGGACCATTATGAACCTGCTGGCGATTTTAGCGGAAGCAATACCGATTTATGAACTCCGGTTTCAAAAAAACGATACGTTTTGGGAGTTGATTTCATGATGACGAAATATGTTAGAAAAAACGATTATGAGGCTATCCAATTGGATGGAGAATGGATCATTTTGGATGCGGATAACTATACCGTAACGAAATTAAATGAAACGGGCGGTTTTTGTTGGTCACTCTTTACAGAAGCCCAAAGCATAGAAACTCTAATGCACGCCGTTCGAGATCGGTATAAGCAGGTTGACGAAACGATCGAACAAGATCTGGAAGCGTTCTTATCCGACTTGTATCAATGTGGACTGATTGAAAATGCAAGCTGACGAAGGAAGCCTCCGTCTGATCACCAAGGTGATCATCGAGAAAGGGTTTATTGACATCCCGGCGGAAGGAACCAGTATGTTCCCGTTGATTGGGCAAGGGGATATTTGCCGGTTCGTTTCTTGTGAGACTTCCATGCTTAAGAGGGGTGATGTTGTTTTATTTCTCGCCCCATCCGGTCCCTTCGTTGCCCACCGATATTATAAAACGTTAACTGAGGGTAATCGTACACTGTACATGTTCAAAGGCGATACGAATATTAGCTTTGATGAGCCGATCGTTCGGGAACAGATCATAGGAAGGTTGGAGTTTGTTCGGAAAGCAAAGAGAACGATTTATACAGCCCGCTTAGCCGCAAACCTGTGGAGCTTCCTCATCCTTTTCTTTCCGTGGTCGTCCCAATTATTAAGGGTGCATCTGATTCGGAAAGGACGCCTGCAGTCATAGACATAAGGAGAAACTGAACTTTTAAAACGTACACTTATACTGGAGTGTCCCTTACATGGAACAGATCAGACTTCGCATCATCGGTTTAGTGAAGCCTTATTTTTCGATGGACAGCGTCATCAGGATGTACCGGTTTTTATGGCCGTACCTTCTTCGTCGTTGGAAAGCCTATTCGGTGCTCTTTGTCATCTTTTGTTTGGATGTTACCTCAACCCTTGTCTTCGCCTGGTATTTTGGCGCTCTAACGGATGCGGCCATACGTACCGATTTTGATCAGTTGAAATGGCTTGTTGCTCTGGGAACAGTGCTAATAACGGTTAGTGTAGGGATAACCTTTCTGAATACTTTTGCAGAAACGGTAGCCACGAACGGGGTCAAAAGAGACTTGGAGGTTCGACTATATAAGCACATTCTGCTGCTAGCCACACCCAGCATGACAAAATACCGTTCGGGAGATCTGATTTCACGTTTCACTAATGATATTCATAGTCTAGACGGTGTGATCGGAAGCAGCCTGATCGAGTTGGTCAAGCTTCCGATCATCTATTTGGCCGTATTTATTTATTTGTATCAGTTGAACAGTACTATTGCTTTATTTAGTATTTTCGTAGCCCCTATAGCTCTATCCTCAGGGGTAGTGTTCGGTTTTCTTCTCCGCCGCAACGGTAGACTCATTCAGCAATTACTCGGGAATATGAGCAGCCTGCTTAACGAAACGTTCCAGAGTCATATTGTCGTTCGCTCGTTCATTATGGAACGATTATTTTATAAGAAATATGGCGATCAGAACAATCAACTTTATGGGCTGGAATTACAGAATGCCAAATTGCGGGGATGGTTTCAATCGGGAGGGTACGCGGTCAGCTCCATTGTTTTTCTGAGCAGTCTCTGCTTAGGTGCCTATTTCATTTCTAACAGCACGATGTCGGTCGGTTCATTATTGACCTACTTAAACCTTGTCAACCATTTGGTCTACCCGCTTACTGGCTTTGCCGGGCTATGGGCCGGTTTCCAAAGATCCGTATCGGCGATGGAGCGAATTTCTACGATTTTTGAACAGCCTGTCGAGTGTACCGAGCTGCCGGAATACTTGCCGCCCATACGGTTAATGAAGTTCATCCGATTACAGAATCTTTCATTCGGCTACGAAGAACAGCACCGTTTGTTCGATCGTTTCGATTTGCAGATCCCGGCAGGGAAAGTAACAGCTATCGTAGGCCGAAGCGGCGCAGGGAAAACAACGTTGTTTCACCTGCTTCAAGGGTTTTATAAGCCTCAATCAGGTAGCATATGGATCGATGATCGCCAGGCGGAATCGCTTAGTTCTTCAGAGCTCAGAAGCATCTTCGCTCATGTCTCTCAAGATCCCTTTCTATTCGATGGGACGATAAGAGAAAACCTGTCCTATGCCCGACCGGGTGTAACGGACGCGGAAATGAAGCAAGCGGCCGTACATGCCCATATTCATGATTACGTGGTATCCCTCCCGGACGGCTACGATACACAAATTGGGGAAAGAGGAGTCCGTTTATCCGGAGGACAAAAGCAAAGATTAACCATTGCCCGTGCCATACTGAAAGATGCTCCTGTTCTGCTGTTGGATGAGGCGACATCCGCTTTGGATACGGAAACCGAACAGCGTGTGAAGTCAGCCTTGGAGCAATTAATGAAAGGCCGTACTACACTTGTGATCGCCCATCGATTAACCACAGTTCAGCATGCCGATAACATTATCGTCTTGGAGAAGGGGAGCATTGTCCAAACCGGCTCCCATAAGGAGCTCATGGCTCAGGATGGACTGTATCGCCAGCTGCATCGTATGCCGCTTTTAACGGAGGAAGGGGCGACAATCTTTTGATTATTCCCATGCTTCAAGCATTATATGACCCGCGATCGATGCTACCCTTGCCGACCGATTCAGCCTTCTATGAGCAAGCCAAAGAGGATATTGCCTTCTTCGGAATAAGTTCACAAGTTTATTATTTGTTAAAAAAGCGGGGGCAGTTGGACCAAACGCCACTATTCTTTCGAACTTGGTTGGAACAGAGCTATACAGAAGCCCTGTATTTAAATCTCTTTATTGAGCGCCAAATGCATCAAATCCTGAGTCTCTTTGAGGAACAAGGGATCGAGGTCATTCCGCTTAAAGGAGTCTTATTGGCCGAACGATACTTTGGACATGTGGGGGCAAGAGCAACCTCGGATATTGATTTGCTAATTCATCCTTCCGATCTTGAAAGGGCAGTCAATTGGATAAAATCACTCGGATTTATATTGGAGCAGGAGAGGATCCCTTCACATTTTCATATAAGCTACAGTAAACCTCTGCCTAACAGTCCGATTCCTTTGACTATTGAGCTCCATTGGGATTTGCTGAAAGAAAGAACAGCCAATTTAAATATCAATGAATTCTGGGAAGAGGCACGTCCCTTAGAACCATATAAGCATATCAAGGAATTATCATCATATCATACGTTTTATTTGATTTGTCTTCATGGCTGGAGACATAATTTGGATTCTTTAAAGTACTTTATCGATATGATTCAAATGATTCATGTTCTGCAGGATGAATTGGACTATTCGATTTTTTTAAACAATGCCGCTTCCCATAAAACTCTGAAAAGAATCACCAGGACAATAGCGATTGTCTATCACTACTTTCCGCATTTGACGCGAATCAAAGAATTCCCTGTTAAATCAACGAGGCTATGGTGGGAATACGAGGCAGTAAGACAACAGAATGACAGAACTTTGAAGCAATATGTGAACTGGATTTATTACGAATTATTTGATTTTGATTCGATGAAACATACATTGTGGGCCATGGTTGGATTAATTTCAAGGTAGTTTCTCCACAGGATAAACTGTCGTTTCGGAGAAACCGCAGCCGAGGAAGCCTTCCTGCAGGATGGCGGCGCCATATAAATACGCCCTAGCAGTGTGGGTGAAAATACCGAGGAGTTGGAGTTGACATATGAGGTATTAAGTGATATTTTTAAAAAAAATCACATTATTCCATAAAAAGGTTATGATATAAAAGGCTGGCCGGTCAACCGGAAGCGTGGAGCTGGAACAGTTCCATGCTTTTTTCTTTTTTACAATGCAGTCGGTCGATTTTCATTCTACAGTAGGACGGTGATTTCGTTTGAATATTGTATTTGCTTTTGCGGATGATTGGGGCCGCTATGCTAGCATTTATGCGGAGCACGAAGGACCGGAATCTATCAATCGATTAATTCATACGCCGCATATTGATCGGATTGCTAGAGAAGGCGCGCTTTTTAAGAATGCTTCAGTCCCCGCACCGAGCTGCACTCCATGCCGCAGTTCGATACTATCAGGCCAGTATTTTTGGCAGACAGGATTGGGAGCGATATTGATTGGAGCAGTGTGGGATGAGCAAATACCCTCATACCCACTTGAACTCGAAAAGGCCGGCTATCACATCGGGCACACCTATAAAGTATGGGCACCAGGCAAAACAAATAATGCACCATATGGTGGCCTGCGTACGGCTTACTCTTCGTACGGTAATCGTTTCAATCAGTTTTCCCATCGAGCGACAGCGCGAGCCATAGAAATCGGCGTGGATGCTGCAAAGAGAGAGCTGCTGGACGAGGTTCGTAAAAATTTTGATTCCTTTATCGACTCACGTCCGGTGGGTAAGCCGTTTTGTTATTGGTGGGGCCCCACCAATACTCATCGAACTTGGGAACAGGGGTCAGGCAAGGCGTTATGGGGACTGAATCCGGATGATTTGCAGGGACGCATGCCCGTTTTTTTGCCGGATGTTCCCGAAGTGCGGGAGGACTTCTGCGACTACCTCGGCGAGTGTCAGGCGTTTGATGCCGGACTCGGCGTCATTCTTCAGCGTTTGGAGGAAATAGGGGAGCTGGATGACACACTTGTTGTCGTGAGTGGCGATCACGGGATTCCAGGGATGCCGAGAGCTAAGTGTAACCTGTACAATATTGGATGTGAAGTCGCACTGACTATGCGCTGGCCGGGTCATATTCAAGCAGGCCGAGTGATCGAGGACTTTGTGAATCTAATGGATCTCGCCCCTACGTTTATGGAGGCGGCAGGAGCTGAGGTGCCGAAATCCATGAGCGGACGAAGCTTAATGAAGATTTTGCTTAGTGAGCGGAACGGTCAGGTTGACAGTAAACGTACTTTTGTTATCACAGGGCGAGAAAGACATGTTAACAATGCTCGGGAGGGAGACCTGCCCTATCCTCAACGGGCTATTCGAACACAAGATTACCTTTATATAATAAATTTTGAGCCGGATCGGTGGCCTATGGGCGACCCGAAGGGCTTAGATCAGCACGATGCCGTCGCCCCCACGTATGAAGAGCTAACAAATAACACCCGGATAGCCTATGCTGATATGGACGCAAGCCCAACCAAAGCTTGGATGATTCACCATCGTAATGAGAATCAGGTTAATTCACTCTTCAAACTTGCGTTTGATAAGAGACCAATCGAAGAACTGTATGACTTGAAGAACGATTCTTACTATATGCACAACGTGGCCGAAGAGCCGCAATATGCAGAAGTGAAACACAATTTGAAAACAGCATTGATGGCTGAGTTGTTCCACCAGCAAGACCCTCGAGTAATCGAGTCGCCTTGCAGATTCGAACAAGCGCCTTATGCCGGCAAGCTCCAGTCTTTTCAATTATGAGCACCATGATACCAGCCCAGTGGTAGGGGGTTGTAGGGGATTATTCAATTATCACGGATTAAGGAATAGTGCCTTAAACGATAAAGTTGATTGAGTAGTAATAGAGCAGTTGTCTCGGAATCCTGTAACCAAATATTTATTTAAAACGCGGCTGCCGGTATGAATCGGCGGCCGTTTTACGCATAAGGGCAGTTATTTGAGCTGACCATTTACCGGCGGCCGGAGTCGAGTGGCGGAAAAGTTAAGAGTTTCGGTCTTTTTTGTAATTCAGCGGGGCTTCAATAATTTGAAAAATAGCATTGACAAAAACGAGGTATGGGTGCTATGATCCATTTATCGAATTCATAGTAAACAAATAGGATTAAAGTGTATTTAACAAACTTCATATGCCCGACAGTCTACTGGTCAACCAGAGACACGACATTATCTATCCAATGTTGTGTCTTTTTTTGTTCCTCATACTGGCGAAAGCATAAGCTTTTTACTTACAAGGGAGGGATGGACGGCGTGTCCATGGTCAACAGTAATTATCGGGTCGAAACCGCAAAGCGCACCCCGAGCCAAGAGATAGGCAGCAAGAAGAAGCTTTGGCGTTACATATGGTTCCATCGTTATTTATATTTAATGTTGGTTCCGGCGCTGGTGTATTACTTGATATTTCACTACATTCCAATGTACGGCGCGATCGTCGCGTTCAAAGACTTCAGCATTACGAAGGGCATTCTCGGCAGCGACTGGGCGGGCTTCAAGCATTTCGCCTACTTGTTCTCTCAGGATAAGTTTTGGCAGGTGATCGAGAACACCGTCATCATTAGCCTGTATCGGCTTACCTTCGGATTTCCTGCGCCGATTATCGTCGCTTTGCTTCTGAATGAGGTCCGATCCAGGCTGTTCAAGCAGACGGTTCAGACGGCCATATATCTGCCGCATTTTATTTCATGGGTCATTCTCGGAGGCTTGCTGCTCAATCTGTTGTCAACTGACAATGGGGTCATTAATAACATCATCAAAGCATTCGGCGGGGAGCCTGTCGGCTTTATGAGTGATGAATCTTATTTTCGCAGCACGCTCGTATTCTCGATGATTTGGAAGGAATTCGGTTGGAACACGATCATTTACATGGCGGCATTGGCGGGAATAAATCCCCAGCTGTATGAAGCGGCATTGATCGATGGAGCGAACCGGTGGCAGCGGCTGCTGCACGTGACGCTTCCGCTGATGCGGGGTACGATTATCCTGCTGCTGATCTTGCGCCTCGGCGGCATTATGGAAGCCGGCTTCGAGCAAATTTTCGTGCTGTATCACCCCGGCGTCTACAGCGTCTCGGATATTATCGATACGTACGTATATCGCATCGGTTTGACCGAAGGACGGTTCAGCATTGCGGCGGCGGTCGGATTATTCAAGTCGTTGATCAATTTCGTACTGCTCATCCTGGCGAACCGGTTAGCAAGGATGATGGGAGAGCAGGGCGTATATTAATGAAGAAAGAGGAAGCGATATGCACCGTACAGGAACCGCAGGCAAACTGTTTGACTCCTTCAATTACGTGCTGCTAGCATTGCTGGCACTCATTACGCTTTATCCATTCTGGGATACGCTCATCGTTTCGATAATCCCGCTGGATGAATATTTGAACGCGAGCATCCATCTGATTCCGAAGAACCTCACCTTCGGATCGTATGAATACTTGTTTTCCATGAAAGAACTATGGAACTCCTACGGCGTGACGCTATTCGTAACGATTGTAGGCACAGCCGTCAATATGCTGCTTACGGTCACGGCCGCCTATGCGCTGTCGAGAAAGGAGCTCAAGGGCTACCGCGTCATCATGTTTCTCATTGTATTTACAATGATGTTCAGCGGAGGTATTATTCCGACCTACCTTATCGTCAAAAACCTGGGAATGATGAACACCGTCTGGGCGTTAATTATTCCGAGCGCTATCAATACCTATAATTTGATCATCATGAGAAACTTTTTTTCTTCGCTGCCCGACGGCTTGATCGACGCTGCACGAATCGACGGCTGCAATGACTTGGGCGTATTGTTCAAAATTGTCATTCCGCTTTCCATGCCGGCCATTTCGACGATTACGCTGTTCTACGCTGTGTCGCGCTGGAACGAATTTTTTAACGCCGTGTTCTTTATAAGCGACAAAAATTTATGGCCGCTGCAGCTGTTCCTGCGAAGCATGCTGTTTGAGAACGAATCGTCTTATTCCGGCGGCGGAGACAGCCTGTTCTTGCTGGGGCCATCCATTAAGATGGCGACGGTGATGGTGGCGACGATCCCGGTTATGCTCGTGTATCCTTTTTTTCAAAAATATTTCGTTAACGGGGTCATGATCGGCGGGATCAAGGAATAACCAGCCAGATCAACATCAATAAAAAAATGAAAAGTGATGGTGGAGGAAACGTACTATGGGGACTAACAAAGGAACGTGG
Source organism: Paenibacillus sp. H1-7 (assembly GCF_022354825.1). Lineage (GTDB taxonomy): Bacteria > Bacillota > Bacilli > Paenibacillales > NBRC-103111 > Paenibacillus_S. The sequence goes on along the minus strand of NZ_CP031168.1, from coordinate 4,600,134 downwards.
AACAAATGGATTGCAGGCGCAAGCGCAGCTTCTTTGCTGCTGGCGGCAGGCTGCTCGAATAAGCCGGCGAGCTCCGAGGCGGGCAGCGCGAACGAGCCTTACGAGCTGACGTACTTGACGACGGGGGACCAGGGCGCAAAACCCCTGCAGCCGAACGACCGCATAATAGCGGAAATTAACAAACGGCTCAACATTAAGCTTACCGTGAAAATCGTTCCGGAATTTTCATATGACAAAATCAATGTAGCGATCGCGAGCGGTGACTTGCCCGATGTCGTCACGACGCAATATCCGTCCGAATCGGTATCGCAGTGGATCAAGGAAGGCATTATTGTGCCGATCAACGATTACTTGAAGGATACGCCGACGTTAAAAGGAAAGCTGGAGGGTGACTTGAAATGGACGGCCATCGACGGCAAGTTTTACGGATACCCGTTCATCAGTGGCGTAGAGAAGTCTAATTACACGCTGCAGTTTAGGCAGGATTGGCTCGATAAGCTCGGACTAAAGCCGCCACAAACGCTTGAAGAGCTGCATACCGCACTCAAAGCGGTCGTGGAGAAGGACCCGGACGGGAACGGCAAGGCGGACACTTATGGCTTTATTACGAATAAGCCTAACGCAGGAGACGCGCTAACGGCTTTCGATTTTGTGTTCTACGCTTATGGCTTGCCGTATGGAGACTATGCCAAGGATGACAATGGAAATATCATTCCTAAGTTTGAGCACCCTGCTTTCAAGAAAGGCTTGGCCGATTTGAGAAAATGGTATGACGAGAAGCTGATCGACCCGGAATTTATCGTATACGATCGGCCGACTAAGGAGCAGAAGTTTTTCCAAAGCAAGGCGGGCTTTATGGACGGACCGTTGTTCCGTCATGTGAGCCGAATCGAGGGCAGCCTGCAGCAGGTCATTCCATCGGGAAAACTCGGCTACACGGCACCGCCAACCGGACCGGAAGGGAAGCAGGGGATGGCGACGAAGTCGAAAAACGCCTTGTTTACCTCGGTAACGAAGAGTGCGAAAAACCCGCAAAAGGCGGCGCAATTTATCGACTTCTTACTGTCCAAGGAAGGGCGCGAACTGCTTCAGCTAGGTATCGAGGGCGTCCACTATACGAAGCAAGGCGATAAACTCAACTACAACGAGCCGGAACGTGAAAAAGACGGCTTTGCCCCGAACGGCTGGGCGCATCCGATCGCCTGGGGCAACGTCACCTGGCCGATCGACGAGAGCTATTTGCCGCAAACGGAGCCTAGAATCGAACGAGCGCTCGATTCGGTACAAGTAGCTTCCAAATACATTATGCCGAATCTGGTTAACAAAAAGACCGACGCCGAAATCGAGTTCGGCAAAGCGGCCAACGAGGTTTTCAACCAATATTTCGTTAATTTGTTAAACGGCAAGCTCGACGTCGACAAAGGCATTGCCGAATTGGGACAAAAATGGCGTCAAGCCGGCGGAGACAAGATTTTGAAGGCCGTCACAGAAGAATACAAGAAAAACGGCGGCAAATAGACCGGATACAAGATAACAGAGTGTGACTGTGTGTTTACTGCCGAAAGGCATAATATAATCGTCTATTTGAGAGGAGAATTTCATATGAGTGAAGTAGTAGCTAGTCAGGATCGCCCCTTGCAACTGCCTGATCGAGGCCTGAAGAGCGGCCCGCGCATCGTTCGCCGTCTGCCGGAAGGGGTAGAGCCGCAGCCGTACACGCTGTTCACCGTTAAGCCGCTCGGTCCGATCATCGGCGCGGAAATCGAAGGAGTGGACCTAAGAAGTCCGGTAACGCCGGAGCTGCAAAAGGAATTGAACCGCGCTTTGCTCGAATGGAAAGTGATCTTCTTCCGAAATCAGCATATTACAAGCGAGCAGCAGCGGGCCTTCGCCCAGCTGTGGGGCGAGCTGGAAACTCACCCGTTCCTGCCGGCAGGGGATTCGGAAGCAGTCGTCCGATTCGCCAAAAACGAGAATGCCGTCGGCAGGGAAAACAGCTGGCACTCGGACGTGAGCTGGCGGCTCAACCCTGCGCTTGGCGCAGTGCTTCGGCTCATTGAAGTGCCGGAGGCGGGAGGAGATACGCTGTGGGCAGACATGGGAGCCGCTTACGACAACTTGCCTGATGAAGTGAAACAGCGCATCGACAGCCTGACGGCGATCCATGATTTTACACATGTCTTCGGCGTGAGATTGCCGGAGGATCAACTTGCTGTGAAACAAATCGAGTTTCCGGCAGCCGAGCATCCGGTTGTACGTACTCATCCGGAAACCGGGCGGAAGACGCTGTACGTGAATCCGAACTTTACGGTGCGCATTGTTGGATTGGACGTCGAGGAAAGCGAAGAGCTGCTGCAGTATTTATTCCTGCAAGCGCAAATTCCCGAATACCAGGTGCGTTTCCGCTGGGAAGCGAACTCTATCGCATTCTGGGACAATCGAGCCACGCAGCATTATGCCGCATCGGACTACTATCCAAGCCCCCGCATTGCGGAGCGGGTTGCTATTGTCGGAGATCGTCCTTATTAATAGAAGCAAGTAATATGAGCAGGGAGCTGGCGGTATGCCGGGTTCCTTTTGCTATTGAGGGGAGCGCTTAACATTGACGAATTCTGCAAGAAAACCGAACATCATTTTTATCTTGATTGACGATATGGGCTGGACCGATCTTGGATGTTACGGCAGCACATTTTACGAAACGCCGCATCTGGACGCGCTGGCCGCCGAAGGAGTGCGATTCACGGAGGCGTACGCCGCCTGCCCGGTATGCTCCCCGACACGGGCAAGTATTATGACGGGCAAATATCCTGCAACGCTTGGCGTAACAAACTGGATCGGAGGAAAGGCGCAGGGCAAGCTGATCGATTCGCCTTACGTCAACCATCTGTCCTTGGAAGAAAAATCGATCGCCACAGCACTCAATGAGGGCGGCTACCGTACATGGCATGTGGGCAAGTGGCATCTAGGCGGACGTGAGTATTATCCCGACAAACACGGATTTGACGTAAACATCGCGGGCTGCGATTGGGGCGCACCAAAGAATGGATACTTCAGCCCATACGGGATCGAAACGCTGGAGGAAGGGCCGGAAGGCGAATATTTGACAGACCGGTTGACGGACGAAGCCATCCGGCTCATTCGGCAGAACGACGGTTCGCCGTTCTTCCTGAACTTATGGCATTATGCGGTACATACGCCAATCCAGGCGCATCCGGATCTGAGCCGGAGATTTGCAGCGAAAGCGAGAGAACAGGGACTGGACGAAACTGAGTCGGTCGTGCAAGGGGAACTGTTCCCGTGCGAGCATAAAAAGCATTTGCATGTGCAGAGGCGAATCGTCCAGTCCGACCCGGTCTATGCGGCAATGGTGCACAATCTTGACGCAAACGTCGGGAGGCTGCTCGAAGCGTTAAAGGAAACAGGGCAGGACGAGAATACAGTGATTATCTTCACCTCGGATAACGGCGGCCTATCTACCGCGGAAGGGTCGCCGACCAGCAACCGTCCGCTGCATGAGGGGAAGGGATGGATGTATGAAGGCGGTGTCCGGGAACCGTTCATCGTCAAGTGGCCCGGTGTCAACAAGCCCGGGACGGTTTGCGACATTCCGGTGACAAGTCCTGATCTGTACCCGACGCTTCTGGACATTGCCGGATTAGCACCGCTTCCCGAGCAGCATGTGGACGGCTGCAGCCTGGTTCCTTTGCTGCAGGGAGAAGGCTCGTTAGAACGTGAAGCGATATACTGGCATTACCCGCATTACGGCAATCAGGGAGGAACCCCGGGTTCGTCCATTCGTATGGGCTATTACAAACTCATCGAGTTCTTTGAAGATGGACGGCTTGAACTGTATGATTTGAGAAACGATATCTCCGAGACGCACGATTTGTCATCACAGCTTTCAGAACGGACACAGCTTATGCAGGACAAACTCAGGCAATGGCGTGAGCGCGTCGAAGCTAAGATTCCGCAGGAGAATCCGGATTTCATTCCGTGGCTTTTGTAGGCTAATGGTGTCATGCTCATAGCCTTTCGGAATTTGGCAGTCGTGTTGTGCGGCTTTATCATCCCTGGAATCCATAAGCGCAGGTGAAGCTTGATCAGTTGAACATTCAAACAGCGATAAGACTTCCTTCCTAAAAGCTAAAAAACCATCGAAATAACATTTCGATGGTTTTTATAATTAGCTAACCCAGAAAAGCGATAGAACGTTTTACTTTCTTTGCAAATTCAATAGGATTATCAATCGACTCCCAATGAATATACATAAGACGCGGATTTTCGAACAGCCAGTGATTATGAACCGCTGTTACTTTAATCCCGTTATTGCGAAGATTTGAGAGCAAGCGGTTTACTTGGTTTTGGAAAAGAGCCGTTTCCCCTAAACAGAGTGCGCGCCCCGACTTGTCCAATGATTCAAACGAAAACAGCTGATAACGGACTAAAGGAGATGTTGTACGTCTTCCTAAAATAGCTGCGTTTACTCTTCTATTTCTAGTAACAAAACAAACCGGACCTTTTGTAATTTCATGCTCGGTTCCACCTAGTATGGTTGAAAATTGATCACATAGTCTTCTAAAGGCAGGACTTACCTTTACTTGCTCCGTCATATGAAATCATCCTTTCATAATAAGATACGAACAAAACTCAAAAGCAATTAACCCAAGAATGCAATGGACTCTTTGGTTCTTCTCGCAAAGACGACTGGATTCATGATTGCTTCCCAGTGCATATACATTAATCGAGGATTTTCTTTTAACCAGTGATTATGAATTGCTGTCACTTTTATCCCGCGTTTACGGAGGTTCGTTATTAAACGATTAACCTGATCTTGATGAACGGCAGTCTCACCCAAGCAAAGAGCACGACCCGAACTATCTAGCGATTCAAATGAGAACATTTGCATTTGAACTAGAGGGGATTGCGTTCTTCTTCCTAAGATCGTTTCTTTTAAATTCGTCATTCGCGTCACAAAACAAACCGGACCTTCTTCAATTTCCGATTCGCCTCCTAAGATTTTGCCAAATTGCATACAAAGTTTTCTAAATTGCGGACTTACTTTCACTTGTTGTGCCATATAAATCCTCCTTTAGTCATGTTCACCATAACGTATGATCAAAGTAGTAGAGAGAATTGGACCAATCACTATTGTTTAAAAAAATGTACGAATTCCATAGACCAGAAAAAACACGGAAAAAAGCACTCTGAGCGTAGAGTGCCTTTATGAATACTGAACATACTTATTCTTCGTTATTTTCACATCCCTCTCGAAGCTTCCTTCGTTGTTTCCTTTTATCTATCCATATGACTTGTTTAGCGATCGTATATCCGATTAGATAGGCTGCCGCTGAAGTATTTCCATCCACTGTAAATGGGATGATTGAAGCATCTGCAACAATTAAATCTTTTACACCGTGAACGTTTCCCCGCCGATCAACAACCCCTCCATTTTTTAAAGGAGCCATACGAAGCGAGCTTTGTTGGTGATGATTGTGTTCGAAATTTTCTTTGATAAATTGCTCAAGTTCGGTATCATCATCTATCGTTTCAGGAGTTGGTGAAATGAGGCGGTATGTTGGATCAATGGAGAATAGCTCAGCAGCTATATTCTTTACATAGATCTTATAAATGTTTTTTACGGCTTCCATATCAATTGGATTATCGAGAAATCCTTCATCTGCGAGCACAATTTTAAGCGGGTCTTTGTTTTGGATTCTAACGGAACCGCGACTCTTTGGACGCAGATAAATCAAGCCTAACGTTAACGTATCACCCTCAGAACCAATACCCAAAATTTGAACCGCTCGACGCTTTCTATCTATTTCTAAAGGGTCAGGCAGGAAAGCGCCGCCAGCATAAAGGGCATTTGGATCATTTGAAGGTAAAGGTCTGTCGCTCGGATTCGATTGAAATACTGCAAAATTAAGTGTGTGGTTTCTTAAGCTTTTCCCCACGTTTGGATTATGAAAGATGCAGCGAATACCAGCTTCCTTAAGTATTTTTGCAGATCCTATCCCGGATAGCATTAAGAGCTGAGCGCTGTTAATACCTGCTGCAATAATGACCTTTTTCCTTGCGTGTGCGGTTATGCGCTTACCATTTCTTAGACATTCCACTCCGCGGGCGCGCTTATTAGAAAATAGTACCCGTAAAGCGGTCGAATTAGTTAATAATCTTAATTTACGACCATTTACTCCCCGACCATTCAACGCTAAGACATCCGAAGACAAAAATGCAGTGGAGGAACTTTCTCTTCTGCCATTTGGTTTCTGATATAATTGCCATCGAGTAAAGGGGCCAATAGTGGTTTTCGGGTTATTATAATCGAGAATTTCAGGGAAGCCGGTAGCTCTCTCGATTGCTGTAACTAATTTTTTTGCCATGGATGTCGGATTTAGAGGAGCCTGACGAATGTCAATGCGCCCACGATACCCGCGTGCAGAGGCATTATTTGTTTTCCCATTATATTTTTCAAGTCTTTTGAATCGCAGAACTGCTCGATCAGGAGACCAGAGAGGCCCGAGGAGCCTTTCCCATTCTTTAAATACCTTGCCTGTTGGGCGCACGTACTGTTCTCCGTTAATCGATGAACCGCCGCCTAAGAGACGTCCTGTTGTCCATTCAAACGTTCGATCGTCCAGCCCCGCTTGCGGGACACCTTCTCCTTGCCAAAAATACTGAGGGAAGAACTGTTCTTCCAGCTCGGAAGCCATCGTCGAGTCGCTAATTGGTTTGTCTTTATCGTTGTTTCCGCCCGCTTCTAAAACAAGGACAGATGTTTTTTTATCGTCGGTTAGGGTTTTCGCGATTACCGCTCCTGCGGGTCCTGTACCCACAATAATAAAGTCAAACATTAATTTTCTTTCCATCAAAGCTCTCCTTTAAATAATGGGCTAATGTAGGATATTAAGTTTAGTTGTCTCATGTGTCGATAAAACAACTTGCCCTGTACACCCTACACCCAGAGGGAAGATAGACTTTGAAAAGTAAAGTGCAAAAAGGAGCAGTTAGCCGATGGCTTGCTGCTCTAAGACGCGGCTGTCGGCATTGATCGGCAGCTTGCCAAACATTAAAGATAGCAATCTAAAAGAAACTTAGAAAGATTTAGTTTCATATTATTGAGGTAATAATGACAATCCCAAAGGGAAATCTTGAATTTGAATAATACAGAGACGCTTCAGGACACAGAGGAGGCTTGAACATGAGCGATGGAAAAAGCGGTTATAAGAAGGTAAATGGACTCAATATGTACTTTGAAATCCACGGGAGCGGTAAACCACTACTTTTGCTCCATGGCCAGTTTGCGACTGCCAGCATGTTCTATCCAATATTGCCAGAGTTAACTCATCATCGTCAGGTAGTTTTGATTGAACAGCAAGGACATGGCCACACTGATGACATTGACCGTCCTTTAAGTTTTGCGCAAATGGGCCAAGATACCGCTGAATTATTGAGACAATTAGGAATCACTGGTGTGGATGTATTCGGATACAGTGGCGGCGGAACAGTCGCATTGCAACTAGCAAAATCGAATCCTCAACTTATCCGTAAACTGGCGCTAGCGTCAACTGTTTATAGTATGGATGGCTATTTTCCCTATATTGTTGAAGGCCTTAAACATGCTTCAGCCGAAGCTTTTCCATCTCAGATGAAGCAAGAATACGAGCGTGTAGCCCCGCATCCTGAAAACTGGCCCAAGCTTATTGCCAAAGGCGCACAGATGGCTAATAAGTTGAATAAAGAGGATTTTCTGGAACCGGCGCAGCTTCAGCAAATTACTCTGCCCGTCCTGCTCATCATTGGAGACAATGATATTATTCGCCCAGAGTACGCCCATGAAATGGCAAAGTTGCTTCGAACCAAACCAGTAGTAGTGACTGGAGATCATGCTTCGTATATTACTAATCAACCTCAATCTTTACTTGATCATCTGATTAAATTTTTCGAGTTTCCCGTTAACTAGTAATTCCATTTAGATACAAATGATTAAACAAACGGGCATTTTGCGCAACATTGCTGTCTTCAAAAAAATTCAGATTTCCAATTGAACCTTACGTAACGTAATGATTTATAATGAACGCGTAACAGCAGGATGAAACGTGAGCCAACGGCCAAAAAAATTGAACAAAATAAATTCGAAATCGGAGGAGAAACGGACATGAGAAAACTCGTATTGTTCATGCATGTGTCGCTGGACGGGTATGCGTCGGATTCGAACGGAGGACTCGATTGGATTCCGTACAACGAGGAATTAGAGAAATACGCCGAGGAGATCGTAGCCGAAGTCGGAGCTCCCATTTACGGACGCACGACGTATCGCATGATGGAGAGCTACTGGCCTACGGTGCTGGACAATCCGAATGCGTCGAGGCACAGTATGGAGCATGCCAAATGGCTGCAGGATGTTAAAAAGATCGTCATTTCCGGCACGATGGACAAGGTGGAATGGAACAATACAATGCTGATCAAGGACAATATCGCAGAGGAAATCAAGGTACTCAAGGAGCAGCCCGGCAAAAATCTCGTTATCTTCGGCAGCCCGGGAGCGGCGAAGACGCTGCTTAAGCTCGGCCTGATCGACGAATTCCTGCTTACAATTTGTCCGGTCGTCCTAGGCGGCGGAAAATCGGTATTCGACGGCGGCGGCGAGAAAATCAGGCTCAAGCTGCTGTCCAGCCGAACGCTCAAGTCGGGCATTATCGCGGCCCGCTACGAGTTAGAGAAATAGCCGTACAAGGTGTTCCGCTAACGGGTGCGATAGCTTAATTAAAAAAACGCGGCTGCCAGCATGGATCAGCAGCCGCGTTAAGCTTAATAGGCAGCTTAGTTTCATATAGGGTGGAGAAGTACATGGCATTTTGAAAGGAAGCATACTGTTACGGTTGTAATGACCTGGGGAAATACTTCCCTCCGCAATGAGACGTTTGATTAGTTTCAACGTTTCGGCTCGTTATCATATCCTGAATTCAAGCATGTGTCGGAGTTCTGGATTACGCCGCGATCGTAGTTATATCATTCAGCATAAAATTTCCAAACCAGGGTAGTCTAAATAAGAAAAATCTGGAGGAGGTAATTTTATGACTGAGAAGACTCAGAAAGACGTGCATCGCGAAACATTGACGACTCGTCAGGGCCATCCTGTAACGGATAATCAGAATATCAGGACTGTCGGTAATCGGGGTCCAGCCACACTGGAGAATTATCATTTTGTTGAAAAAATTTCTCATTTCGATCGGGAAGAAATACCGGAGCGGGTGGTCCATGCTCGTGGGACGGGGGCATTTGGATATTTTGAAACATATGGGAAGGTCGGGAACGAGCCAGTAGAGAAATATACACGGGCGAAAGTCTTCTCCGGGGCCGGAAAGCGAACGCCGTTAATGGTCAGGTTCTCTACGGTAGCAGGGGCGAAGGATTCGCCGGAGACTGCAAGAGATCCGCGCGGCTTTGCTGTAAAAATGTATACGGAGGACGGTAACTGGGATCTGGTAGGAAACAATCTGAAAATTTTCTTCATTCGCGATGCGATGAAATTCCCAGATATGATCCATGCATTTAAGGCGGATCCAGCCTCGAACGTATCCAATCCACAGAGGATGTTTGACTTCGTTTCCCGTACACCTGAGGCTACTCACATGATTACATTCTTGTTCTCCCCCTGGGGGATTCCCGCAACATACCGCCATATGCAGGGGTCTGGCGTAAACACCTATAAGTGGGTAAATGACAAAGGCGATGCGGTGTTGGTAAAGTATCACTGGGAACCGAAGCAAGGAATCCGCAATTTAATCCAAGAAGAGGCTGACACCATACAGGCGACAAACGTTGGTCATGCGACACAAGATTTATATGAGGCCATTGAGCGAGGAGATCTTCCGGAATGGGAACTTTATGTGCAAATCATGGAGGACGATTACCATCCGGAACTCGATTTTGATCCGCTTGATGATACGAAACTTTGGCCGGAAGATAAGTTTCCATGGCTGCCGGTGGGTCGAATGGTTCTTGATCGCAATCCGGTGGATTTCCATGCGGAAATTGAGCAGGCCGCTTTCGGTACAGGAGTTCTTGTTGATGGAATGGACTTCTCCGACGATAAAATGTTACAGGGCCGAACCTTCTCTTACTCTGATACGCAGCGCTATCGTGTTGGGGCCAACTATTTAAAATTGCCTGTGAATGCGCCGAAAGTGCCAGTTCGTTCGAACCAGCATAGGGGACAAATGGATTTCCGTGACCCGAGGGAATCTGGAGAAAATCCGCATATTAACTATGAACCGTCCATGATCGGCGGCTTTGAGGAAGCAAGTAAAGAAGATCGTCCCCCGCACAGACCTTCTTATAATGCGGCGGTGATGAGTGCACCTATCGATCGTCCGAACAACTACGGTCAAGCGGGCGAGACATACCGTAAACTTGAAGATTGGGAACGCGAGGAATTGATCAAAAATCTGTCCAAAGCGCTTGCGGTATGTGAAAAACGTATTCAAGATGCCATGATCGAACACTTCACGCAAGCGGATGAAGACTACGGTCGCCGTGTGAAAGAAGGCATCGAAAATAAAATGAAAGAAGCCGAACAAATGAAAACGGAATACAAAGTTCCAGGCCGTGATGCGGGTATTTCAAAATATGGCCAAGGTTCGTTAGATGCGAATCAAGCGGTAAAAGACGCGGTGAAAAAAAGCCACGCAGCAGATCCTTATTAATATCAAGTCTATGATAGCGAAAGAAGGTTACCCTATTGACTCGTAAGGAGCATCAACAGGTAACCTTCTTTTTCACTGTTAGAAGGGTTACGGAGAACCTAATCACAATTACTTGGCTTTCTATTTAGCAATATTGTCCGTTTAGTCCATAAATCGAGGATATTAAATTTGAAATCAATAAATGGTTAAAAGCTCCTTAGAATATTAAAAAGTAGCCACGATTCCCGCTTCTTGTAAATCTACCGTATTGGAACAACTTGGTGGACGGACGTATGCGATTTCAGTGTTTTAAAAGACTACCGGTAACCGGCAGTGGGGAGCTTGCCGCGCTGCAGCTCCTTTTCGTTCATTAAAGTAACGAGAAGGATAATACAGTATTTAGTAGAATTATTTAGAATATTCAATGTTTTTAATATCGGTAGCAGCGAAGATTAATCAATTTAATATCACGAGAGGATTGAAATAATGAAAAAAGTGTTACCGAACACAAAAGTGCTTTGTGAGGGTAAGCATGGTCAAAATTACTGGTTCCACGGCTGTATGGAATATTTGATGGATTGCCTTGGTGAAAGTAAAGAATATAATTATTGGTTTTTCTCTGGGGTTACGGGTGACAGTTTTGCTCAGCTGTATAGTAAAAATATCTATACCACTGCTTGGTATTATACGTACAATCTATTTAGCTATGATATCGCCAAAAAAGCTTTTGATGCCTGCGGTTATGATTTTGAATATATTAGCGGCATAACAAACGAAAACCGCCTTACCTACATCCCGCGAATAAAAAAGTACATCGACAAAAACATACCGGTTATTGCGCGAGGCGGAAAAGACACGTGGGAGTTTTGCAATATCTGCGGTTATGATGACAACGATCTATACTTTCTTATATGTGATTGTGCTGAACCTAAAAGCTATTCGAATGAATTTTGTGAGTTGATTTTCGTTGGGAATAAAAAAGAACAGCCAGCATTGGCCGATGCTTATAGACAAGCGATTTTAAATATACCCTCGTTAATGACAATGCCCGCAACATCCGAGTATTCTTTTGGCAAACAGGCCTTTTTGGACTGGGCTGACAGTTTTCAGACCGGAATATTTGACTACGTTCCCTCCGAAAAAATCAATGTTTGGAACGTTCACGGAACCTATCTTTGTATTTCAGGGACAAACGGTTGTTCAAGGGGATTTTTAAACAAAGCATTAGAATTAAACCCTGATATGATCTTTATTAATAAGCTTGAGCCGCTTTATGCAAAACAATTTGATGTTTTTGAAGTGCTAGCCTATCGCGATCAGAATGGAAATAACGATTACCAGAATGGTGGAATGCAGAACGGATTTAAGATTAAGCCCGAAGTCATCTCAAATATAGAACTTATGAAGCCAATCAGTGATAAGATTATGGAGTCGGTTAAATATTGTGACGAAATACTTAAGATATTTTCCGAGTGTTTTCATAGGAAGATCCATCCGAATGGATAGTTCAGGACAGGGGACAGAAGACCGATGCGGTCCTGATCCCTGTTCCATATTAAACATGGCAGCACTGGAGGAGCAATCAAAGATGGGCCTCTGGTGTATCCGAAGGGCCTAATGGTTGAATCATGCGATATAGATAGTAGAGACCTTGCATCTGCAGTCAGATCGATTTGTGCAGGTAAGTTTTGATACTTTCAGCAAGCTTCATCGTATGCTCGATGTTCTGTAATTCTAAACTTGCAATTGATTGTTTTAGGTTCACGGTCTCCTCGGAATAAACAGAGCTTTGCAGAATCTGAATCATCCTTATTCTAAAGAGATGCGCTTCATTATAAAGACGGTATTCGTTATCAGGGTCTCGATCAGTTGTTATCAGGCCGATTTTCTCCCAATAACGAATTGCCGATTTAGGAGCTCCCGTCCGTCTGGAAACCTCGTGGATGCTGAAGCGTTGGTTAAAGTCTTGACTGCCTTCAGCGTAGGACTTCAACTCCCCTATCAGTTGATCTATACTCACTTTATCCCGATGCAGCATAACCTCGCGATCTCGGACGATCCACAAGGCGTCATCCAACTCATTTCGCCTAATACAATGCAGTACCTCGCTCGTCACTTCCATCCCAAATGCGGGGGTCATGGCTTGAATACATGCTAGATACTCATCGTGCCGCTGCGTATATATGCGGTATCCATTTGAGGAGCGAGCCGCAGGAGGAATTAGCCCGTTCGCTTCGTAGTTCCGTAAGGTGTTAGCGCTCAACTTATATTTATCTGCCAGTTTTTTTGGCCCATAGTACATGCTATCCCACCTTAGTGAATTATGCGTAAACATTAAAACCATTGTAAGGTTATTCTGGACAATTTATAAATTCCCTTCAAGAACTATCCCGAAAGCTTCCAATTGGCTTGCATGTTGTATGATGAAGTTAATCCAAACTCAAGGAGGAATAAGTATGACAGCAAAACCAGGATTCCGTTACGACATGACCATTGAGGACATTGGCGTGGCAGGCAATCAGTATATTGAGTTGGTATGGAAATCATTATACGATTCGATGCATGATCAGTTAACGATCGCTTTTCGTGAAATCGAGGATGCTGCCTATGGGCTTTATCTGGACCAGTTGATGCCAACGCTATTTGATAGCCTTGAGGAGTCTGGATTCGAAGCAGTGGAGCCCCTCAAGGAGGACGATTTCGTCATCGGGAAATGTTTGCTATTCCGAAACTCGAACCGAGGAAAAGAGGTCCAGGATTTTCTGGAATGTTATACGTCGTAAAAATAGTCAGCAACCCATTGGAACCTTGTTGACAGAAATCCCTCATTCTCATCTGAAGTTCGACATTCCTGTGGCACCTGTGCTCTATTCGTTGAGGGAGTGGGAGAGGGAACAGATCGCTCAAGGGATTCGACGGATCAAGGAATAAGAATAACGGTGAAGGAGAGATTGCCAATGTTAGGTCCAAATCCTGAGCCAACTGGAAATTGCAGTTGGCTCTTTTCGTTCAATAAACCGAGATTTAATCACATTTTTCTTATATGCTAAACATTATGAAAATTGTCAATTTTCAAATAAATTTGACGCTACGTTAATATCAGATTAACTTGTCCATAACAAAGTGAGCATAATATGGTCCTTGTGACACAAAACATCCAAGGCGATGCGTTTTGTAACTTTGACCCGATCCATGGACAAGGGATGACCGTAGCTGCGATTGAAGCTGAAATATTAGACATTTGTTTGAGCGAACAACGACATACCTCACAACCAAACTTTGAACACAAAGTACTGCAACGCATGCAAGAGGCGATTGAACCGGCATGGTGGTTGAGTTCGGTTGCAGATTTACGTTGGAACGGAGTACACATGTGGGAGCTGAGCCATTAAAAGGTATGTCATTTGCGCAAAAATATTTCGATTTGTATGTCAAACAGGCCGTGAAAATGGCAAACGAGGACAAAATCCTTCTCTATTCATACGATATTTTATGATGAACGCATTAGTCCTTTCGCCTCGTGAAATCATCAATCCACATATGCTGAACATGCTATTTACAGGGGATGGATCTCTAGAGGAGAAGCAATTGTTAGCTGAACTAGGGAACGTAAATGAGCAACAAATACAAAAGAAATTAGATGAACTGATACCTTCCTTTTCGTTGGCATTTGATTCGAAGGCACCCATTTCGTTCTCTTCCATTTGACCTTCTAGTATCGAGGCAAGAAATGAAGAAAGAGGATAGAATTAATAGTATAAAACAAATCCATTGAAGTAGGTTGTCGATGCAAATCGGCAACCTTTTTACTTTAGCAGGCAGTTCACTCAACAATTCCATGTGTAAATGCGTCGTTACCAATGCAGTTATTTTGGAAATTCTGGTGAATGGTTACATTGTTCAACGAAACTTTTCCCATGATATGGAAGTATATATGGTGGGGGTGAATAATAATTTGAACACTAAACGAATTGTATTGACTCTGATCCTTGGACTCATAGTCATACTGTTCATGTCAGGAGCGACTTGTTATGCCTGCAGTTGTATGCCGCTAACTTTAGAACAGAAGATTGCGCGTGCGGATCAGATTTTCACAGGTAAGGTGGTGGGCATTTGGCACAATAATCAGTTGAATCAAGCTGCAGTTGAGTTCGAGGTTTCGAGTGTTTATAAAGGGGACGTCCCATCGGTTACGCGCGTTATTTCCAATACTATTAGTTCGATGTGTGGCATCTCTTTTCAGTTTGGCAACACCTATCTTGTATTTAAAAGTTCCGATGGGACGACTTCGTTATGTTCAGGTACTGGAGCCTTAGATGAGAAAAAGCCGTTGGACGAAAGCTTGGGCAATCCACTAAAAATGTATGAGCAGGTCTCCTCGAGGGCGGTTAAAGACGTCAAATTACGCTATTATGATGAAATAATAGGTGCTGTCCATATCGATTCGAGAAGTAGGGCGCTCATACCTCTTCAGGATAGCTTGTTAATAGAAATGAGAATTGAGCGGTTAAGTCCTCAGGAAGACCGAGAGCAAATTCGTTTAACCAAAATGAATAAAGAGGCAAGCATCTTTACAGGAAGTAACATCCTCTTGTTGAACCATGGTCCGATCTATATGGACACGATAACCTTTCGGGATAGCGGTACGGTTTATGCTCCGCTTCGTGACCTTTTGGAGGCACTGGATTTTAGCGTGATCTGGGATGAACAGGATCGATCTATAACACTTAAAGACAACAATGCGGTTTTCAGCACGATAGGTAAAAAAGAAAACTTTCGCAAGCTGGAAGCATTTCAGAAACATGTGAGTAATCAGGTGCCCGATACCATGCGTATAATTCGTTATTCTATAGATTCTGGCCCCATCTATATCGACCTGGACTATCGGAGAGATAGTGACAGCATCTGGATGCAATTTGATCCTTCTCGGGACCGAATGACTGCCGAGAAAGCCTATAAGGTCTCCTGTAAATCCATGATATGGGAGGAGGACCCATGGGGAGGAAAAGTGCTTTATCTAGACAAATGTAGTGATGGCCAAAAGCGATACTTACTCAGTATTCATCCTAATTTATATGTCAATTGAAAAACCCTGTCTAAGTAATTATGAGACATAAAGCTTGTTAAGGAGGAATCAAATGAATATCTATGTTATCTCTGGCCCACTTGGAGTAGGGAAATCGACCGTCTCCAAGTCACTGGCGGATGGGATGAACCAGTGCGCATTGATTGAGGGTGATCTCCTTCTCCATGTATACCGCGGGGAAAACGAACCGCCCTGGGAAGAACGACTCCGACTGGCTTGGCTTAATATAACTGCAGTAACCCGAAATTTGCTACGGCACGAACTTAATGTGATTATCGATTTCGTCGTTGAAGATGAGCTGCAATGGCTCTATGACCAACTGACGGATCTTGACGCGACTATCCACTACGTTGTCCTGCATGCTGAACCGGAGACACTCGCCGCTCGCCTCAACCAGCGAGGAGATGCTCAATACATCCAACGTTCGCTCTTCCTTCGGAACAAGTTAATGACATCACCGACTAATAAACCATTCCTGCTGGACGCCAACTGCAAGCGTCCAGAGGAGCTCGCTGAGGAGATAGTAAACGATGCCAAATTTCGGATAACTCTAAGTCAGAAATTATCTTATGACAATTGAAGTAACTGGATATGATGGCTATAAGACATAGATTGGAAGCCGCGTTAAGCTAACGGGGACATTATTTAGTGCTATGGAAATGGAATGTGCACCAAGGTCATTGGGGTCAGACTAACGGTAGGATTCGCGACACATAGTTGATCGACCTTCCTCACCAGCCGTAAGAATAGTATAAAATATTTTCATCATTTGGTGGTGCTCCGGCAGGGGCATGGATAGCTAACGGGTACTGATAATGTGGAGCTGCCGCATAGTAGCTCCACTTTTTTTCTCATTGAAGTAACGGGCAGGATACAAATAAAAGCAATAACTGCAACATAGCAATCCAGAAGAAACTACTATATTCATCATATGTTATCGTAAACATCAAACATAAATTATTGCAGTTAGAAAGGAGTTAAGCATGGCAAATATCGAGCACTTACAAACCGTACATGTCCCAGCGTCGAAGGTGTATGAAACTTTAACCACCGCTGAGGGACTGTCGGAAATATGGACGAATGAACTTATTATTAATAATCAGATTGGCTTTATTAATGAATTTCGATTCGGCAGCAATGACATAACTAAGATGAGAATAGAGGAATTGATTACTAATAAAAAAGTTGTTTGGCAATGTGTAGATTCAGATCCAGAATGGATTGGTACGATTATTTCCTTTGATATTGAAGAGAAGAAAGGGAAGTCTTTTATTACTTTGCGTCATTCGAATTGGAAAGAAGTAACGCCATTTTATCGCTCCTGTAACTACAACTGGGCTATTTTCCTTTATAGTCTCAAATCCTACTGTGAAGATGGCGATGGTATCCCCTATCATAAACGTAAGTTTTAATAAATTGAGTTATATTGCTCATTTCGCTAAATGTGAACGTTAGTTCAACCCATAAATGGGGCAGTTTGCCGATGGTAGCTGCTCCATTTTCATTAAGCTAAAGGCAGAATGGCTTGACTTGATGTAGAAAGTGTAAGTATATGGAACTTTTTGATTTTGGAAGGAGACGTGAGATCAAACAACCCGCAATCAGCCATATTCAAGTTCCGGTAAGATTTGGAACTAGCAGCCCGATGGTACTCCGACGTTTCTGCTGCCGTCCTGGAAGGGAATTTCGGTGTATTTGTTCAGGAACAACGTTAACCTGTTTCCATGGAAGACGGAAGATAAGACGACTTCCAACTTTACGGTGGATGTGGAGGAGTATCCAGTGTTGGGTGTTGATGACGATATTGACACTCCGTCCGGGAAAGTGGAGCATCGGGCACTAAATTGATAGGGGGGATCGTAAGGTCTATGATGGACGGCAGTTTCTGAAGTTCCACGACCCGTTCGGGAACCTTATCGTGATGCATGAGGAACCAAAAAATAGATCCTACACGTTGTTGGGGAAGCTACGCTAACGGGCAGGATAGTTCAATCATTTCGCGAATACATTTGGAAATGACATATTTAAGCAGTTCGTAAGTAATATTCTATGTGAAACCTCAGCAAGAATGAATAAAACCAAGAAGTTCGGAGGGAATCATTTTGATTACGGTCCCTGAGATTCGCAAATTTATCTTTTCTCTACCTGAGTCAATTGAAATTGAGCATTGGGGGAAGCCTTCTTTTCGGATTAATAATAAGATTTTTGCTGTACTACAAGAAGATGGGGTAACTCTAACAATAAAAACTTCACATGAAGACAGAAATATATATACACAAATGGATCCTAAAATATATAGAGTTCCAGAATCATTTTCGAGCTTGAATTACATGCATATGAACATAGAACTGGTAGAAAAGTTAGAAGCTCAGATGTTGATCTATAAAGCATGGAGTATCGTGGCACCGAAGAAATTAGTAAAGACATTTGATGGCGGGAAATTCGAAGATGGCCGAGGCATCACATAACACCGTATTCACGCTTCAGGCCATTCGGCACTAGGCCGGGTTAGAAGAGGAATCGGAGAGACATTTCGTGATAAAGCCTAACGGGTACGATAGCTGAATAAACAGCTTACACGGCTGCCAACATATCATTGTATCGGCACCGAATTTTAAATCGAATATGCGTGCTAATGATCACAGCCTTCATCTAACACACATCGTGACATAACATATTAAAGTGACGGTGAAAGCAAGCATTATTCGCTGTTAACTGCGTACACGCCATAGTTTAGCTCTACCATCAATTCAATTATGAAATGAATTCATATGAAAGCCTGCTTTCCGTTTTCTATTTTCGTCTTCCAAGTAATGATATATATACCTGATATTATCCCTACTATTTGGTGGTGATTACTGTTAGTTTTAAATTCGTATCAGCAATGATATTGTCCTTGATATTAGTTATAGGGTGTAATGAATCAGGAAGTGAGAAAAGCTTTAACTTTGATATCATGGAAATGAGAAGAATAGCATGGAACAGCATATCGGAAACGCAAAAGCAAACGGTGCTTACTTCGGTTGATCTAGCAGAGGTATTAATGTACAGACCGGAAGATAGACAAAATATTGTATGGATAGAAGAACCATTCAAAAATAAAAGGGATGAATTTATATCCGTGACTTTTAAAACAAACCAAGGATGACGGAAGACTTGGGCCAATCATTATATTTATCGACCCTAAAACGAAGGAAATTATTGGGCGGCAACTTAGGTTTTAGGCAAAACATGGCTTATAAGAACATTATCTAGCGATTGCTAGAATGAGCGGCCTTGCTGATTAGTAAGCTAACTGGTAAGATAGCTAAAAAACAACTAAGACGCGGGCTGCCGACATGAATCGGTAGCCGCGTTACGCTAAAGGGTAGATTTGCTTAATCTAATAATTCGTAATAGATTGCATTTACATAAGAACGTACGTGCGATATGATGTTTCTGCATATATATCCCATAATATTGTTCAAATTGGATTATTGGTTACATTCAGTTAGTTTTATTTGGGGAGGGCGACGGCATAGTCAAGAATTCTGTTTATAGAACAAATATTATAGGCGGTGGTGAGTTTGACGCCATCTCGGTCGATATGGACCAGAGTGTTGTTCATGAAACAAACAGCTTATTTTGGGATACAAAAGGAAATGATGTTTTAAGAGCAACATCACTTCCTTTTTATGGAGCATTTGTCTCAGAAGAAAAATGCCAGCTTTTTGGCGATGTCTCGGGAAAAAGGATGCTAGAAATAGGCTGTGGAAGCGGTCAATCCTTGCAATATTTTGGGGAACGCGAAGCATCTGAACTATGGGGGATGGATCTATCGGAAAACCAAATCAAAAAGACAAAGCAGCATTTGACGGCGTGCAGTCTTTCAGCGACATTAATCTGTTCTCCCATGGAAGAAGAATGTGGCATACCAGAGGATTATTTTGACTTTGTTTATTCGATTTATGCTATAGGCTGGACCACTGACCTTGAGAGTACTTTTCGCCGAATTGCTTCTTACCTAAAAAAAGACGGGGTATTTATTTTCAGCTGGTCCCACCCGATACACAAATGTGTTGCTGCAGAAAATGATAGGCTTGTTTTTAAAAAATGTTATTTCGATGAATCATGGTATTCGGTATCTCTTGACGGAAGTACGCTAACATTATCGGACCGTAAACTATCAACCTATGTGAATGCGTTGGCAAAAACGGGATTTGTCATTGAGCAAATGATTGAGCAATCAGATGATGAAATTATAAAATCGAGTAACAGTGATTTTGCAAAAAAAGCAATGATGCTTCCTGTAACTTTTGTAATCAAGGCAAGAAAACTATAGTATCTGTTAGTTCAATAAACAAGCGGCAGTCTAGGACATTATTTTCATTCAAGACTGCTGCTTGTTTTATATTGAAATCATTCTAATACTTTTTTTCTTCAATAAACAACAATTACAAGCGGCAGCATGCATTAATCAGTAGCGGCGTTAAGCTAATGGGCAGGATAGTTTAATGCCAGAATAGAAGATATATCAGTGTTAATGCGCGAGGAAAATAAAGCTTTAGACTGGACTCGTTGATTTTACGTTATTTATATACACATAGAACCGTCAGCTTTTTTAATAAATAAGTGTTAGGCTATTCTCAGCAATAACTAAAGGCAGTCTATTGACTTGGAATATAAAGTCGTAGACTGCCTCTTATTATTGAGAAATAACGAGAGTTTGAAGTTCTAGAGAGAATTATCCATAATAGACCATTTAACCATTTAGGGCTATCGATCCCTCCTGAAATTCCTATTTCTTTTTGTAACTCTGGATCTCGCCTCAATTTGTAACACGGAGAGGAGGATTAGAAGAATAAATGGCACTACAAACACCAACCAGACATAGATGGGTTTGTTGTAATCTTCAAATATGTTCATCAATGTAAAAACAGCCGAAAACAAGATGACGCTTGCAATTAAACTTGAGAAACTTAGGATTGTACCCAGCACTGAGTTCCTCCTATGGGAGTTTTCGAATATCATATTTACACTGTACGCCATCAATGCAACGGATAGAGTGGGCAGTAGCAGAAAAGCCGTAGGATAAACCTGCCCCAATAAAAGGGGAACGATACAAATTATCCAGCATATTACTAATCGCTTCATTGGATTCATCATTTTTAACCCCCAATTAGATCGCAATAACATAATTGTAATAATATTCCATAAATTTGTGTACTATAAAAAGATACTGCCCGTCCGCCGGTTTAGCTTAAAGCCTTAGTCGGTCTAATACTTTATTTACTCCAGAAGTTAATTGGGTAGGGAAGAGCAACTGGTTATATTTTAAAACCGTGTGATTGCAGAGCGAATTAAATATGAAAGAGAGAAAGATTGAAGTGGTTCAACTAACGGGTACGATAGGGTCAATTCCATCCAGGAGCCCGCCATCATAAGTGTCCGTTCTGGTGGTTGTCGGATGACAAGAACTTGATATCATTCCCATTTTGTGACAAGAACCTTATAACATTCCCGACAAAACAACGGATTCAGTAATAGGAACTTCAAGCTTGCACGAATACTGCTGTTAAAGTACTTAAAGAAGCTAAAATTGATTAAGCTAACGGGCACGATAGTTTAATCAGCCAGGGAGCTGTTAGCCGCGGCAATTGCTCCCTGGATCCATTAACTCAGTATACTAACGCGGTTGCCGGCATAGTTCGGCAACCGCGTTATGTGTTAGTGGGCAGATTATCTTTCGTCCTTAGCATTTAGAAGTTTAAACGACAAATTAGTGGGCGAAGCATCCTTCATTAGCCGGAACAACCTCGCTTGTCTTTTTTTCTACCCTGATTTCAATATTTCCTTTGTTGGTGTTTGCTGGAATAATATAGTTAAATCATATGGAGGTGATTGATGAATGTCAGACGATATAAAGGTGAGGAAAGTAACTCCAGACGATGATTTTTCACAAATAAGAGAACTTATCCTGTCTACCAAAAAGAGATTTTACTACGATCCTCGGTTAAGTGTGATTTGTGCAGAAGAGCTTAAAGATTCATATACCAATTTGAATTTGGGGTTCGTTGCGGAGAAAAATGACCGGATAGTCGGCTTTATGGGGCTTACACTGGGTACATCGAGTCCAAACGGCTATCTAGAGTACGGTGTAGCGGAAAATCAAACGGTAGCGCTGAAACAAATGATTCAATCTTGCTGCAATGCGATTCAACTAAAGAAAGGCAACAAGCTATATTATTTTGCAACAATGCCATTTGGCCAAGTCAGAAATCAGGAAATCACTTTATTGGAACAGCATGGCTTTATATCGGACGAATATTCGCAAATTTCTACGCATTTCCACTTGCCGGACTGGAAAGAACCTGAAAATCTCAACACGGACGGAATTGTTCCTCTTACAAATGCCAAAAAGGACGATATCGTTACCATGCTTATTGAGGATGGCGAAGAGCTGCAGGCAGAGCAGTTCAGCAAACAATATTCAAATCTATCATCGGAGGCCGTCCTACTCTCAATGTTCAATTCTTACGGTCAGATAGCCGGATTTGCCTACTACAAAGTAAAAGCGCTCAATCCGTCCAATAATGATCTCAGCGCTGTCGCATTCGGTATACACTTCAGAGCTAACGTAAGTAAAGCTGATAAAAAACGGCTCATTCAAGCTGCACTTTTGTCTATGCGCCAATTCAATATCATTCATGTCAATTCCATGATAACACTGAAAAAATTCGATAATTTTGTATTGATGGTCAGAGAAGGTTTTGACGATTATATGGCCAACACTTTGCGATTAAAATTAACGATTTAGGCGGATTTGATCATGGAAAAATATGTTAACGCCCAAAACGTATTGCCGGAGGAACTAGTTAAAGAGATTCAAAAATATGTGAATGGAAAGTACGTCTACATCCCTCAAACGACGAGAAAAGAATGGGGCTGTTCGACAGGAATACGCGAGGAGTTAACTACTCGGAATAATGATATTTTTCAGAAGTATACGGAGGGGGTTAAAATATCTCAACTTGCTGAAATATACAGCCTGAGCGAGGATCGGATAAAGAGCATTATTTACGAGAGACGGATGGAGTAACAAATAAATACTGCGACTGCCCACGACTTCAGTTGAGGAGCAGCTGCTACCGAATTATTGTATGGAATTATTGCATTTATAAATCCGATGTGGACATGGAACCATGGGTATCGAACAACCCTTAATAGATAAGTCATTATGTTAAAGGGTACGATAGTACAATCATCAGAACTGGAGCAGGTGCCGCGGCGACCTGCTCCAGTTCTGAGATTGAAATAACTGGTAGGATGCTTCCAATTGGTGGTATTTCTACATAAAATATA
This sequence comes from Paenibacillus sp. H1-7, assembly GCF_022354825.1. GTDB lineage: Bacteria > Bacillota > Bacilli > Paenibacillales > NBRC-103111 > Paenibacillus_S. The sequence continues at coordinate 4,577,019 of NZ_CP031168.1, read as the reverse complement.
ACTATCATTTTTAGAGATGAAATAGAGGAGGCAATCCATGAAGAATGAAGCTGAAATTTTGAAGAATCATATTGAGCGTGAGACTAATCCATTGATAATCGCTAATAAGATATCGTATTTTCTATCCGATTGTTTAAGGGATGGTAATATTAGTCTTTACGAAGCATTCATGCTCAATAGCGAAGAAATTAAATTCAGAAGAATGGGCTATACAAGACCAGCGTGGAACGGCATGGTAAGAATAGGGACCTGCCTTGCGATCCTAAATCAGAAACTCATAGCACATATTTTCAAAGAACAATCTGAAATTGATAAACTTAAAGCATGGGGACAAGAAGCATATAACCAAAATACTGAGGTAAGAGCACATTACATATTGGACAGATACGCTCAATATCTTGAAGAAACTGATTCACCAGTATACCTGGAAAACTTACTGTCTATTAGGAATAGTTATGATCAGTTAATTCCTGATGCTGGACCATATCACACTGAAATGTTCCCATATCATTTCTTCAGTCCTGAAGAAATACTACTCAAAAAAAACAGTAAGGATGAATATAAGAAGGATCTAGAAGGAGAGATTGAAGACATGATTGTTGAACTTAACCTCAAATCAGGGGAAATATGAAACGAGTAAAGGTGATATTTTCACTAGACACATTGCGCTAACCGGTACGCTAGCTTAATGTCAGTCTAAAACCCTCCATAAGAAGCAAACTAGATTAAGCTATCTTACTGATTTTTTAAAAGCAGTAACGAATGTTTCACCTAATACGATAAGTTAACGTTACTTCTCTTTGGAGGAGCAAGTATTATTGGGAACATTTTCACAGGAAAGCTGCTTACTCATAGTCCAACAAAATCTATAATAGCGTATCCAATAATATTAGGCGCGGTTTACTTCAAGGTCCTTTTGCAACAAATCTGATAATGAATGCCAAATGCTAATAGCGATGATGGCGTAATATTGCTGCTTGCATCAGGTTTCCAAAACGCGTATTTAATCAAGCACTAGACAATATGATAAGTCGACTCAACAAAATGATTATTCTAATATGAAGAATAATAGAGTATACTCAGATTAATCCAATAATATTAGTAGGAATAATTGTCTTTGACAAATATATATCCATAACATTTAAACGGCCAACCGGACAGCCGGAGACCCCCCATGAAATATCATAGGGGAGGTCTCTTTTTTTGTCCAATTTGAGATTTCACGCATAGGAGATGATCATGGTGCTTAACGAAAGACCCAATATTCTTATTTTTATGACTGACCAACTACAGGCGCAAGTGATTTCGCCGAGCCATCCTTGTCAAATGCCCCATGTGAACCGGCTTGCTTCTGACGGGGTTACATTTTCTCATACTTATACAACCATGACCCATTGCTGCCCATCAAGAGCATCCTTTATGACTGGCAAATATCCTTCCCAGCATGGAATATTTAACAACGTCAGCAACAGAGCGGCACTTCGACGCGGACTGCTGCCAGGAGTAGAAACATTTGGAGAGAAAATGAGAACTGCAGGATACGACCTTTATTTTTCCGGCAAATGGCATGTGTCTGCAGAAGAAAACCCATCCGATCGAGGCTGGGAGGAATTATTCGTGGTAGCCTCGAAGGACGTTCAGATGGGACTGACCATCGACCAGTGGCGAGGCAGAGATAAGGATGAAGTGCCGGTCGAAACAAGAACTCAAGGATTGGTGCTCCGACCTGGCTGGGGACATTACAAGCTATACGGAACGTCTGGTAAAACGTATGAGGAGACGCGTGATTACCAAGTGGTGCAGCATGCAGTGAACAAACTCCACGAAATCAAGGATGATTCGAAACCATGGTGCATGTATGTGGGGGTGACAGGACCCCATGATCCGTTTATCATTCCGGAACGATACGCAACTTTGTATGATCCGAAAGAGATTCCTTTGCCGCCTAATTACTATGATTCTTTGGTTAATAAACCAGGGGTATATCGCAGGATGAGGAAAGTATGGGATCAATTATCAGAAAGGGAAATCAAAGAAGCGACTGCACACTACTGGGGTTACTGCACAATGGTCGATCATATGCTTGGAGAGGTGCTAGACGCATTAGAAGCGAACGGCCAAGCGGATAATACACTGGTCGTCTTTTTGTCTGATCACGGGGAAAGCGGCGGAGCACACGGTCTTTATCTAAAGGGGATTAGTCCTTACGAGGAAACATACCGGCTGCCATGCGTCGTCCGTTGGCCGAAGGGAATATGTGAGCCGGGAAGAGTGGTCAGTGATCTTGTGAGCATCATGGATTTTGCCCCTACTTTCGCGGTGCTTGCCGGTGCTGACCAGCTTCAAGGCGTAATGGGGCAGAGCTTGACGCCTTGGTTCAAAGCGGTGCGACCAGAATTATGGCGGGATGCGGTATTCAGCCAGTGCAACGGAGTGGAGGTGTACTATACACAGCGAATGGTTAGAACGTCCCGTTACAAGCTGGTGTATCATCCTACTGATGTTGACGAACTATACGATTTGGTTGAAGACCCCTATGAGCTTCATAATTTAACCGAGGAGGCGGATAAGCTTGAGGTGAAGCGGTCATTGTATTTGAAATTGTGGGAAGAGGCGGCGCGTGCCGATGATATTATCTTCAACCAATATCCGACCGTAGCAACAGGAGATTGGGGACCGGCATCAGCAATCGGGAAAAAGGCATAGCACTAATTTGACCGGAACACAGTTTGGCTCGACACATCACTAGACTCAATTAAAATAAACTTTTTAGCAGAAAGGAAGTGCCGCTTGAATGAGCAATAGGCCAAATATTTTGCTGATCACGAGCGATCAGCAGCATTGGAATACAATAGGAGCATTTAACAATGAAATATCCACGCCAAACCTGGACCGCCTCGTCCGTGAAGGCACTACTTTTAACAGGGCTTATTGCCCGAATCCGACCTGCACGCCGACACGCAGCTCAATCATTACTGGTCAGTATCCGAGCCAACACGGAGCATGGACGCTGGGAACCAAGCTTTCGGAGAAAGCGCGAACCGTTGGAGAAGAATTTCTCGATGCGGGCTATGAAACCGCCTTGATAGGGAAGGCGCACTTCCAACCGCTCGTCTCCACGCCTGAATATCCGTCTCTAGAAGCTTATCCTGTTCTGCAGGATCTCGACTTCTGGAAGAAGTTTGATCAGACCTATTATGGCTTCCGGCACGTGGAATTGGCTCGCAATCATACGAACGAGGCGCACATCGGTCAACATTATGCCATATGGCTGGAGGAAAAAGGGTGTACCCATTGGCGGGACTACTTTCAGGCACCAACCGGGACGATGGATAAATCCGTGCGGCATAAATGGACGATTCCGGAAGAGTATCATTATGACGCATGGATCGCCGAACGGACCAATGTGCAGCTGGAACGGTATAAGCAGGAAGATACTCCGTTTCTGCTATGGGCGAGCTTCTTCGATCCGCATCCGCCGTATCTGGTGCCGGAACCGTGGGACACGATGTACGATCCGGAAAAGCTGACCATTCCAAGAGTTCTTGTCGGGGAGCATGACGTCAACCCACCGCATTTTCAACTAGCGCAGCAGGAAAAGCCTGATTTCTCCGTTTATAAAGAATCGGGCTTCGCCAACCACGGATTGCACTCGCATAAGCACAGTGAGGCCGGATTGCGCAGAAACATCGCCACGTACTATGGTATGACCAGCTTGATGGATAAATATATCGGCCGTATTCTCGATAAGCTGGATGAGCTCGGCCTCACAGACAATACGCTGGTAGTGTTTACTTCCGATCACGGTCATTTTTACGGTCATCATGGCTTAATTGCTAAAGGGCCGTTCCATTACGAGGATTTGATCCGTGTGCCTATGCTGGTACGCTACCCTGGGCACGTTCCGGCGGGACATATGAATGCTTCGATGCAATCGCTCGTCGACTTTGCGCCGACCCTGCTCCGGTACGCGGGGCTGGCGATCCCATACACGATGTCCGGTAAGGATCAAAGCGAAGTTTGGAATGGACGGCAGGATGCCTTACGCACTCATATTTTATGTGAGAACCATCATGAACCAACTACCATTCATCTGAAGACTTATGTAGACGAACGTTACAAGCTAACGGTTTATTTCAACCAAGAATACGGGGAAATGTTCGACCTCCATCAGGATCCAGAAGAGCGATATAATTTGTGGGACAAACGGGAGTATGCTGATTTGAAATCAAAGCTGTTATTGAAATATGTATGGGCTGAGCTCGGAAAAGAACCGCTGTTCATGCCCCGTGTAGCGAATGCGTAAGGAGGTTGGAAAGGATGTCTTCTTTCATGCTAGCGGATGATCAAGCCGCAAATGACATCACATCGCCGCTTCGTTTGACTCTCAAGCCACCCCTCGGCTGGAACAGCTTCGATAGCTACGGATGTGCGGCATCGGAGACGGTACTGCTGGCGAATGCCGAAGCGATGGCAAAAAGGCTGAAGCCTTCGGGCTATGAATATTTTGTCGTGGATAACGGCTGGTTTGCTGAATACGAGCTGGAGACGGGATCGTATTACCCTAAGGTTCGCCATGCGGACGATGTTCATATCGACGAATATGGCAGATACCAGCCGTCGAAGGTGTATTTCCCTAACGGCTTGCAGCCGCTGATCGATCGAGTGCATGAGCTTGGTCTCAAGTTCGGCATCCATCTTATGCGCGGCATTCCAAGAAAAGCGGTTGAACGGAATGTAGCGATATACGGAACCAACGTACATGCAGCGGATATTGCCAATATAGACGATACGTGCTCGTGGTGCCATTATAACTACGGTGTCGATATGAGCAAACCTGGAGCGCAATCGTTCTATGATTCGCTCATTCATATGCTGGCCGCTTGGGGTGTTGATTTCATCAAAGCCGATGATATAACAGGGCATCCGCAGGAGATTAAGGCATTAGTTAACGCGATTGCATCATCCGGCAGAGATATCGTGCTCAGCCTGTCGCCAGGAGGGCAAACGAGCCCCGTCCATATGAACGTGTATCAGCAGGCGAATATGCTGCGAACGACAAAGGACATTTGGGATAACCGGTCCGACCTGGATAAAGCGTTCAACGCCTGGCATGCTTATAACGATTATCGGAAGGAAGGCTTCTGGCTTGACTTGGATATGATCCCGTTCGGTCATCTGCAACTTTGGAAGCCGAGAAGACCCGGAGAACAAGCGGAGACCTCACCCGAGAAGGAACTTAGCGGCAAAGGATTCGAACGAATGGACGGACTGAGCATCCATCAGAAATATACGTTCATTACGATCCGTGCTCTTGCTGCGTCTCCGTTATTTATGGGCGGCGATCTGTTAAGCTCCGATGAATTTTCTTACGAGTTGATTACTAACCGTGGCATGCTAGCGTGCAATCAAAACGGCGTTATGGGAGCCAGAGTTTACGCAGAAGACGGAGTCGAGGTGTGGGCGGTATCTCATAGAATAAGCCCGGACGATGGCTGGATCGGCATTTTTAACCGTCATCAGGAAAAAAAGTCAGTTCGGTTTACTCTAGATAAGCTGTCCCTGAAGCAGGGGAGGGATTACACTCTCGACAATATTTGGAACACGCCTGACTTCTTCTGACTGATAGGGTGTTGTCAGCCGTCATTGATGGGGACGGCGTCTTGTTTCTACATTACCATTCATCGACATAGTGGGAGAAGAGCCGATGAAGGAATACAGTCATGAATTTGCCGAGTATTTATTTCATACGCCAAGTGATTTCGAAAAAACAGGCGGATTATGGATAATTCGCGCCGGTCGAAACAAAGCGAAGGCGGATTATCAGGTTGGCCCCAGAATGATTGAGTGTTATTCACTTCACTTTATCATCAGCGGGTCCGCCACCTTCCTGTATGGCAATGATACAGTAACGTTGTCCAAAGGCGATTTGTTCTGCTTATTTCCACACCAGCGATACAGTTATCATGTGAATGCTTCAGCATCCGATTCCGATCTTCGCATGTATTGGCTCGCTTTTGATGGAGGGCAGGCTCAGTCTGTCCTTAAGCGGCTAGGGCTTACTCCGGAGCTGCCCTACCTAAGATCTATCCAATCCTACGAGCACGAGCCGGTGATCGTGCGCATTCATAATTTGCTGCGCGAGAAGAAGAAAAACGCCGGCGAATTGGAGCTGGTCTCGCTGCTCTATCAATTATTTGCGCATCTTTCTGAACAGCCTTCCAGCTCTTTGAGCACTTTCGGGAGCGTTGACTGGCTTAAACGAGCGGTACAGTATATGGATACACACTATATGGAAGGGATTACAGTCGCTGATGTTGTGGAAGTAGCCGGGGTGCATCGCTCGCATGTTTACAATGAATGCATCCGTCTGCTTGGACTTAGCCCGCAGCATTACTTGACCAAGCTGCGGATGAATCGGGCACTGGAGCTTCTTTTCGATCACAAGCTGAGTGTTACGGAAATTTCATTATCGCTTGGGTATCCCGATTTATTTGCCTTCTCCCGAGCTTTCTGTAAGTATTACGGTAAGTCGCCAACCCGCTATATAGCGGATCGGCGTTGAGTCGACTAAATGACAAAAGAAACCGACAACATGATATTCACATTGGTATGGAAAGTCATATAAGATAAGCATATTAATTCCGGTAAATTTTATTGGAATAATGCAATATTGAATCTTGTATAGCTGACCAGCCGTCTGGAGGCCTCGGAACATTCAACCTTGTTCCAGGCTTCTTTTTTCCAAATGGCGGCGGATGGCCGAATAACAACCATCCTACGATCCAGTATTTGAACCAAAAGTTCAATACGATTCTAAACGAGCAGTCTCTGGCCGCTGCAAGTATTTTTACGTCAAATGCTGATTCAGGACGACACTAACGTCGGTCGATCACAGGTGCTGCTTGATCGGTTAAGGGCTGACAATAGGTTCAAAGGAAGGAGTACCACGAATTGAGTAGACCGAATTTTTTGCTGATTACGAGTGATCAACAGCATTACAGTACGATCGGCGCTTTCAACCCGGAGCTGCGGACACCGAACCTAGATCGGCTCGTGCGGGAAGGAATGACCTTCACGCGCGCATACTGCCCGAACCCGACGTGTACGCCAACACGCAGCTCGATTATCACCGGACAATATCCAAGCCAGCACGGAGCCTGGACACTAGGGACGAAGCTGCCGGAGGATAGCCTAACGGTAGGCGGGGAGCTTCTGGACGCCGGCTACAGGACTGCACTCGTCGGCAAGGCGCATTTTCAACCGCTGGGACAGACGGAGGAATTTCCTTCCCTGGAATCGCGAGCCAAGGTACACGATTATGAGTTTTGGCGGTCGTTTAGTGAAGTTTATTACGGCTTTCAGCAGGTTGAGCTGTCGCGCGGGCATACGAATGAAGCAGCCGTAGGGCAGCATTACGTCCTCTGGTTGGAGGAGCAGGGTTGCGCGAACTGGCGGGATTATTTCGTAGCGCCGACCGGGACGATGGATGCTGAAGCCCGGCATCAATGGCCAATTCCGGAACGATATCACTATAATGCCTGGATTGCAGAACGGACGAACGCATTGCTTGAGCAGTATAAGTCGGAGGGGGAGACGTTTTTCCTCTGGGCCAGCTTTTTCGATCCGCATCCAAAATATTTGGCTCCGGAGCCGTGGGATAGGATGTATGACCCGCAGGCAGTTAACGTTCCGGGATTGTATCCAGGAGAGCATGACCGTAATCCGCCGCATTTTGCCTTAACCCAACAGAAACAGCCTGATTTCGGGGCTTATCGGGAATCAGGATTTTTCAGTGCCGGACACCGTACTCATGTGCATGACCCGGAGAAGCTACGAAAGGACATCGCCGTATATTACGGGATGATCAGCCTGATGGACAAATACATAGGCCGTATCCTCGATCGGTTGGAGGAGCTGGGGCTAGCCGAAAATACGGTGGTCGTCTTCACCTCCGATCATGGGCATGTGTATGGACACCACGGATTGACATCGAAGGGACCGTTCCACTATGAAGATTTGCTTCGGGTCCCTTTCATCGTCCGGTATCCTGGCAGGGTACCGGCTGGCGCCACGTCGGATTCGCTGCAATCGCTGGTAGACTTGGCTCCGACCTTTCTGTCGATCGCCGGACTATCCGTTCCCCAGAGGATGACGGGAATAGATCAGTCGTCTGTCTGGAATGGAAAGCAAGCAGCCTTGAGAGACCATGTCATTTGCGAGAACCATCAGGAGCCGACTGTAATGAACTTGCGAACCTACGTGAATGAGCGTTACAAACTGACGGTATATTTTAATCGTACCTACGGAGAGCTATTTGATTTGTGGAAGGACCCCGGCGAGGTGCACAACCTATGGGACGATCCCGAACATTTAGAAGTCAAGCAAGAGTTGATGATGCGGTATATTTGGGCTGAGCTCGGCAAGGAGCCGCTTTGGATGCCGCGTATATCAGGTGCTTAAATAAGCTTCGAAAATTTGAAGGGCATAACCATGGGAAAATGGAGAATGACGCTGCTTTCCTTTGTTATCGTATTCACTTGGAGTCTTGGGTACGTGCCCATTCCGCTTATGCTGTTCTAACGTTCAAAGGAGCGGGTTTGGACGCCGGTGGCTTTAAGTCAGTCGTTGCAGAGGATCCTTTTGCGAACGGAGTTATATTATCCGGTGCGGATGTAGCGGTCATTAACCGCTCGACGGATGCAGGAGACAATTGGCTTATGTCTAACGGCGGCATTACGAACGAGCAACTACTGCAGGTGGCAAGTTTGGTCTTTTCTCCGGTGACAGCCAATAAGGTATATGCGGCTCTTGGGATAGCCGGCGGTCTGGCGGCTTCGGCGTTTCTATGAATGGAGGCCAGGATATCGCCGACAGCTTTTATCACAGCAATACCGGATTTCCTATAGATATCAGTGTAGGCGAAAATGGCAAAGTGTATGTCTCGCTGAACGGTCAGGGAATCTTGGTGGGAAATTAAAAATCGGAATTGAATCAGATCGACGGCCCTTGAGTTCGGATGCTTTACGCCGAAGCAAGGGCGTCGATTATATGGATCTTAAAGTCCATGAATTAGTAGCAGTGTGGGCGGAATCGTTCTGAATAAGCATAGTTCAGCTTTTGTCCCCGGAGTTCAACCGCAAACCCCGTGTAAAATGAAATGAATCTGAGGACTACAGCGATCGATAGAATATTCGGTTTACATATTCAGCAGTCATCTACTTACAGAGTCAGGAGGAGACCTATGAATCGGAAAATTCAAGCGGCCTTAGTAGGAGCCGGCAAAAGGGGAAGGAACGCCTACGGCACCTACGCTTTGCAGCGACCGCACGAGATTGAGTTTATAGCGGTTGCGGAGCCTGATACGGAAAAACGCGAGCTGTTCGCCAAGCAGCACGGCATTCCGCCTGAACGACAGTTCGCCTCATGGAAGGAACTGCTGGCACAGCCTAAACTGTGTGAAGCACTGCTCATATGCACGATGGACCGGGAGCATTATGCGCCGGCAATGCTCGCCTTGGACATCGGTTATCACATTTTGCTTGAGAAGCCGATGTCACACGACCCGTTGGAGACGCTGAGTCTTGCGGACAAAGCGGAACAGAGCGGCCGCATTTTGAGCGTATGCCACACGATGCGTTACAATCCGTATTATCATGAATTGAAACGGCTGCTCGATTCCAAAGTCATTGGCGAGCTAATCTCGATACAGTGGGCGGAACACGTCTATTATGAGCATTATGTTACCAGCTTTGTCCGGGGGAATTGGAGGAACGCCGGGGAATCGAGCCCGATGATTTTACAAAAAAGCTGCCATGACTTGGATCTACTGCAGTGGCTAATCGGTTCCAGCTGTATCTCCGTATCTTCCTTCGGTAAACTGACATACTTTCGCAAAGAAAACGCACCCGTCGGTTCGACGGAACGGTGTACGGATGGCTGCGCAGTTGAAACGACCTGCCCGTATTCGGCTATTAGGAATTATTACCATACGAAGCAGGGGGGCTGGTACAATGCGGTCAGTCTACAGCCGTCCTTAGAGGCTCGGTTGAAGGCGATTCAGGAAGGTCCGTACGGACGATGCGTATTTCACTGCGACAATGACGTCGTGGATCACCAGGTGGTGAATTTGCTGTTCGAGAATGATGTTACCGTCTCGTTCACGATGACCGGTTTTGCCAGCGAGGGAACCAGGTCGTTCAAGCTCATGGGGACTTTGGGTGAAATCCGTGGTTATCGAAAGAAAAACGAAATCACCTTAAACTACTATAACGGCAAACAGGAAACGATCTTTCCGGAAAAGGTTGAAGGAGGACACGGAGGCGGTGATTTTCTGATCATGCGCGATTTCTTGATCCAAATTCGTACCGGTAATTTGATAAGCAAATCTGGTGCAGCAGTATCAGCCCAAAGCCATATGATCGCTTTTGCCGCAGAGCACTCTCGGGTGACTGGACATACCGTAAAGCTGTCCGATTATGCTCACTCGATAAGATCAGGCAGACCGGATGATGGTCGGGAACCTAACCGGGAGGAGGTGCGAGTATGAGCAATCCGGTAGAAAAGCAAGCTGAGAAGCGTACAAATGTGCTCATTCTATTCACCGATCAGCAGCGATTCGATACGATTCAGGCAGCAGGGAACCGCCATATGGAGACGCCGAATCTGGATCGTCTGGTTGCTCAGGGATGCCTGTATACGCATGCACACAGCTCCAATCCCGTGTGCATGCCGGCCCGGCACGATCTGCTGACCGGACTCCCGGGAAGGGCGCACGGCTATTTCACGAACGACAAAAGCCGTCCTATTAAAGACTACAGTATGCCGACCGTCGCCCGTATTTTTTCTGAAAATGATTACAGAACCGCAGCCATCGGCAAAATGCACTTTCGTCCGAGCCGGATGCATCATGGGTACAATGAGTTGATTCTAATGGAAGAAATCCCAAAACGTCGTCAAGACGATCAGTACGCTTCTTACTTGGCAGAACAAGGTCTAGGGACAATTCAGAACATTCATGGGATCAGAGCAAATTTGTACCATATTCCCCAGCAACCGCAGATGGAAGAAGCGCATCATCCGAACCGATGGGTAGCGGACAGAGCGATGGATTGGTTGGAACAAAACGGAGAGGAACCATTCTTTCTGTTCTGTTCATGGATCCATCCTCATCCGCCGTGGGCCGTGCCTAACGAGTATCGCGAACTTTACCGGGACCGAGAGATTCCTCAGCCTTCTCCAGTAACGCGCAGCTATCCGTTTGAGGAGCCTGGGAGTGTCTGGTATGGGGATGATGAGAACCCTGAAAATATTCGGGCAATCCGAGAAGCCTATTATGCTTCCGTCACGCACGTGGATTTTCATATTGGACGACTGCTCGATTACCTGGAAGCGAAACAAATTCTTGATAACACGCTCGTTATTTTTGCATCAGATCACGGAGATATGTTGTATGATAAAGGTTTTTTTCAAAAATCGCTCCCCTATGACGGCTCCGTGCGCATCCCGTTCATTGTCCGCTATCCGGAAAAAGTAAAAGCCGGGACCAGTTCGGAGGCGTTTGTCGATTTGTTGGATATAATGCCCACGTGTTTGGATGCGTGCGGCTTGGCGTATCCTGACTCACCTTATGAGCTTCCCGGCGAATCGCTCTTTGCCCTCCACCCTCGACGCAATCGAGAACTACAAACTAGTAGTTTCGGTGAAGGGAAGAACCGCTGGGTGATGGTACGGGACCGACAGTATAAGTATGTTTATTTTTATAATAAAGGAACCGAACAGCTATACGATTTGGAGAACGACCCGCAGGAGCTTCACAACCTTATTGGCACCGGGAAGGAACCGGAGTGGGTCATAGCTCGACTGAAAAACGAGGCGATTCGTTATGAAGAGAGATGGGGGCCGGAAAACGCGATCCGGGAAAATAATTTCCTCGCTGTGGATGGCCAAGGAATCAGGACTGGTGCGAAGTACGGCAATATCCAATTCCATACTATGGACGAACGAGGACCGAGTGAAAGAGGGGAGCAGTACATCCGCGAATGCCGATGGGCGCTTCAAGGTGAAAACGGTATACAACTTAATGAGATATGCAACGAGCCAGAATATGTGGAAAAGTTTTTGCGGGCATGGGAAGCTTTTGCCAAGGATAAGGAACTTGCGGTTCGGGAGCTCTTCAAGTAGATATAGTTTATTTGTTTCAACAGGAGAGGAGTCTGACCATGGCTTAACATGATCATAAGCGTTCCTGCTTATCCATAGGCCGCATTGGAAGAACTGGGAACCACGTACGTGTGATGGAGGCGTCACCCGTTGTTTATGGGCGGGCACTTCCACACTTAGTTCAGTTGGCTCGTTACGAAAATTCGGAAATGCTCGCCTGCAACCAGAACCGGGTCATGGGGCCAGAAGAAGGGATTAATATGATTAATGAAACGAATCAGCTTTTACGAAGGAAAACAGACATTGTTATTATCGATATGGGTATTTTGGAGGAAAAGGAATATTGCGAGGATTACAGGATAGAAAACACCATTGTAAATACTCCGATTATTGAGCGGGTTGCGGAAAACATATATTATATGCGGTACTAAGGGAGGAGTCACAGAAATGGCCAGTACAGCGAAACAAAAAGGGTGGAACATTTTGGTTATTACATCAGATGAGCATAATGCCAAAATCATGGGCTGCGCGAACCACCCCATCATCCGAACGCCGGGATTAGACCGGCTCGCCAGCGAGGGAACGCTGTTTACGAAGGCTTACTGCGCGTATCCGATCTGCGCCCCGACCCGGCAAAGCTTTATCACCGGACAGTATCCGTTGGAGCATGGGCAGCTCAGTAACTCGCACGTGTTTGATAAACGAAACCGGACTTGGGCGCATCATTTTAAGCAGCATGGCTATACGACGGCATGTATCGGGAAAATGCACACCAACCATGAGTCCTACGAATACGGCTACGATTATCGCTATAGTACGGAGCACATTCCACAGGAAATCAAGACGCGAAAAGCATTGAATCCGCCCATATTCGATCCGGACGACAAACTTATTTTCGATTCGATAACGGACATTCGTAACGGTGGAAAACAGCCCTCGCGGTTACAAGGCAAAGTCGTCAACGATGAATCGTTAGAAAACGATGTCATTATGTTGGAAGAAGCGATTCAATACTTGAAGACGCATCGGTCAGATAAGTTTTTCCTGCACGTATCGTTCGTTCAGCCGCATTGGTATTGGAACACGCCAGAAAAATACTACTATATGTATGATCCTGAACAGATTGACCTGCCGGAAACCGTTCCCGGTGAGCTCGAGAGCAACGCGGTGGTTTATAAAATGGCGGAGAAGGCCGGGTGGTTTCAAAATACGGAGAAAATGCACAGACTGGCACGGGCGCGATATTACGGGAGCATCAGCTGGATGGACAGCAATGTGAACCGTCTGTTGGATACGCTTGACGAGCTTGGTCTTAAAGAGAACACGGTAGTTGTTTACTTCTCCGATCACGGTGATATGGCCGGTGAAAAAGGTCTGTGGCTTAAAAACCAGATGTACGATTCCTCTTCTCGTGTTCCCCTTATTATCCGGATGCCGGGTATCGTTCCGGAAGGTGAAGTCAACGACATGCTGATCAACCATGTAGATTTGTTTCCGACCCTTGCCGGCTTGGCGGGAGCGCTAGAACACCTGCCTGATCACCTATCCGGTGAAGACTTATCCGACTCCATTGTCAGTAGAGAGGACGGAAAGGAAGCCCGTAGAGCGAAGAAGTTCACCTTCAGCATACAGGGATTGAAGAGCGTAGATAGTGTGCCTCAGCAGGTGATGGCGCGTTCCGAGAACTGGAAGCTCATACAGTATACACATGAAGAGCCCGAGTATCGCTACGTACTGTACGACATGAAAAACGACCCGGATGAAACGCAGAACGTGGCCTATGAAGAACATTTATGTTCTGTCGTTCAGGAACACCTGACTGCAATTGAACAATTTCTTAGCGGATTGCGAAAGCCGGTCTACGAGGTGAAGCTCAAAGAGCAAACGGGTACAACGCTGATTTGATGGAACTCGAACTCCATTCAGATTATTTCCTGTTCAAGGAGAGTTAACTGAAGTGACTGTCAAAGATACAACCTTCGAACGCCTTATAACCGGCTCCATTAACCGGCAGACGAATTTTACCCATGAAAGGAAAAAGTCGTTCAGGACACGCGGCCATGACGTCCGCTCTTCAGGGAGCATATCGGAAAGCCGCTGTCCTCTTCAGACAGTGCCATTCCCAGAGAAAAATGTACTAAACGAAATGATAAAAAATACAAGACGATATGATATGTACTTCTACCGTCAAATTCTTTATCCTGAATTAAACCAACTAATTTAATATGATTAATATGATTTAAGGTTCATTTTGGATTATTTAATATAAAATGGGGGCATCGGTTTATGGTTACTAAAGGTTTGATCGTCACGACCGTCTTGACTACTTTAATCGTTTCAGGATGCAGCGAAAGAACGGATAAGTCTACCAGTTCAGTTGAAACGGTTAAGGAGGTACCTGAACCGGTCAAATTAACGTTGTACCAGAGGGGTGCGAACATAAGCGATGAAGAGTTTCGAGCTTTGATCGCAGAACCGGTTCAAAAAAAATATCCGTACATTACGGTAGAATTGGTCCGTTCGACGCAGGATGCATCGCCGGTAAGTCTTCTGTCCGGCGGCAGTCTGCCGGATTTATTGTTCGCCAATCCCGGAACGCTACGGGAGATCAAGGAATTGAAAGCCGTCGAAGACTTGACGGAACTGGTTCGTTCGACGCGATTCGATCTGAGTAGGTTCGAATCGTACACGATCGATGCCATCCGAACGAACGGCGGAGATCCGAACAAGTTGTACGGAATTCCATTCTCCGTCAACTTCTCCGTGCTGTACTACAATAAAGATATTTTCGATAAGTTCGGCGAAGCTTATCCCGTGGACGGCATGACCTGGGACGAGGTGACTAGTCTTGCCCGAAAAGTGACCCGATCGGAAAACGGCCAGCCTTATTACGGTCTTCACCCCGCCGATGTGGATCGAATGGCGGGACAGTTATCGATTGGGGCTTACGATCCGAATACGAGAAAAGCTACGCTGACTTCCGAAGGCTGGCTCCGGGTGTTCGCGGCGAATAAAGCTGTTTGGGATATTCAGGGCAACCAGCCAGGCAACAACATTACGGCGTTTATGAAAGACCGCAACCTGGCGATGATGCCGCAGCTCGGAGCAAGGCTCGGTGAGCTGGAAGATTTGCATAAACAGGGTGTCCCGCTGAACTGGGACATGGTTTCCTATCCCACTTTCCCGGAAGCTCCCCAAACGGGCAGCGAAACGGACGTCCATACATTATCAATTACGTCCACCAGCAAACATAAAGAGGCGGCATTCAAAGTGATCGAAGTTGTATCGGAGGATGCGACCCAATTGGAGAAGACCCGGCGAGGAAGGCAGTCGGGCTTGAAAGACCCGAAATACAAAGAAAGCTTTGGCTCTGGACTCCAAACGCTGCAAGGAAAGCATGTTGCCGCTATTTTTCAGATCATTCCCGCAAAACCTCGATTTAGCGATAAATATTCCGATATTGCTAAAAACCAGATCGCAACGGCTATGAACAAAGTGATTAAAGGAGAAGCAGACATTAACTCTGCGCTGCGGGAAGCAGAGGAGCTGGCTAACAAACAAATCGAAGCGGCAATCAACAAATAAAGATCACTTCAAGATGAAAAAATGGTTTGAACGCTGGTGTTTCGTGAGAAACCAGCAAGTTTCTCTGGATTATTAACAAACAGCAGCTTAGAGAACGTTAGGAGGTGGTACGGGATGGCCACAATAGAGATTAATCATCTGTATAAGAGATATGCCAAGAACAAGCATACGGTCGTGAAGGATTTCCATCTTGAAATAAAAGACAAGGAATTTCTCGTGCTTGTAGGCCCATCTGGATGCGGCAAATCTACAATGCTACGGATGATTGCAGGCCTTGAGGACGTGACCGAGGGTGAGATTTATATCGGGGATACGCTAGTCAACGATTTACCGCCAAAGGACCGGGATATCGCCATGGTATTCCAAAATTATGCGCTATATCCCAATTTGAACGTTTACGAGAATATCGCTTTCGGTCTTCGATTACGTAAGTTGCCGAAACATGAGATTGATCTTGCAGTGAAGAGGGCTGCGCGCATTTTGGAAATAGAGCCTTTTTTGGACCGAAAACCGAGACAGCTTTCCGGGGGACAAAGACAACGTGTGGCTTTGGGACGCGCTATCGTCCGTAATCCGCAAGTTTTCCTGATGGATGAACCTCTATCCAATCTTGATGCGAAGCTTCGCATGCAAATGCGTACTGAGATCATTAAGCTTCATAAGTCACTTAAAACGACGATTGTTTATGTTACCCATGATCAAGTTGAAGCCATGACGATGGGGGATCGTATTGTGGTCATGAAGGAGGGGGTAATTCAACAAGCTGATACGCCAGAAAGTATCTACTCCAAACCGAACAATACTTTTGTAGCCAGCTTTATCGGGTCGCTACCAATGAACTTCATTAAGGGCCGCGTTCTGGAGAATATACCCGGAAAGCTCGAATTTCACACCCCACGTTTTTCTCTAAATATTCCTGAAATTGCATCGAATATGCTGATCAAAAACAAAATGGTGAACCGTATCGTAACACTAGGAATACGGCCGGAGAATATGGAATTGGGGAAAGCAGCTGAAATCGCAGGAATTCCAGGTTTTCATAAGTACAACGAGCTGATGGGGGCAGACCGCTACCTGCATTTGGACATCGGTCAGGAACAGTTACTTACCATCCGAGCTAGCCCTGAGATTCAGTATGTTGAAGATGATTTAGTATATGTTACTCCAAATGTATCCGAGGCGTTGTTTTTTCATTTCGATACCGGAGAACGATTGAGTTAAATACCAGTAGTAAATAACGTGATGTCCGATGTAATGGGATTGCTTTTGGGTAAATTTTATAAAAAAGAGGTTGACAAACATTCTCCAGTGGTGCTAACATCCGTTTATACTAATTTCCAACTAAACATACTGGAATTAACGACTTTAAAAAAAGTGCAGTTGACCGGACCTCCGGAGACGCGCTTCCCATAGAGGAGCTGCGTCTTTTTTTTTTGACTTGCTCGTAGGGAAGGAGACATCTTATGGTTTACGCAGCGGAAAAAAGGGAATGCGCGGGAAGCGGGAGCGTGTGGATTATCGTACACGAAAACAGTTATGGTGCCTACTGTTCATTGCACCGCAGCTTGCTTTATTTTTACTCTTTACGTTGTATCCGATCATCATGAGTTATGTGTACGCATTTTTCCATTGGAGCGGATTCGGGCCGCTGCAGGACTATGCAGGCTTAGCAAACTTCAAAGAGACACTTTATGATCCGATTTTTTGGAACGCGTTCCGCAACAGCTTGACATTTATGGTGTACGTCGTTTTGATACAGGTGCCTCTCGCGCTGCTGATGGCATTGCTGTTGAATGCCGATTGGCTGAAAGGAAAGGCATTTTACCGAATGCTCTATTTCTTGCCTGTCGTGACGACGACGGCCGTTGTGGGCCTGGTCATGCGTTTCGTTTTCGGCGCCTATAAAGGGCTCGTAAACGAGGTGCTTATCCGGGGCGGGATACTAAGCGAACCCGTCGATTGGCTCGGCTCGATCGATACGGCGTTTTTGGTCGTCGTGATCGTTGGCATATGGAAAAGCTTCGGGATGAAGATGGTCTATTGGCTGGCCGGTATCCAGTCTCTTCCGAAGGAGATATTTGAAGCGGCGAAAATCGACGGTGCGGGTCCGCTTCAGATGCTCCGGTACATTACTGTCCCGTTGCTATTGCCGGTCGGAAGCGTCATTTTGCTGATGTCCGCTGTCAATGCACTACATGTATTTGATCTTGTCAAGGCAATGACGGACGGAGGACCGGCGTTCAAGACGGACATGGTCGACGTGTATATATACCGCTATGCATTTTCCGGCAAAGGGGAGGCGAGGGTCGGCTTCGCATCCGCTGCAGGCGTCTTGTACGGCATCGTCGTCATGGCGATTTCGCTCGTGCTGGGGCTGCTAGTGAAGATGACCGGGGGACGTAAAGGCGGGAAAGTTTAGGGGAGGGGAGAGCTATGTCGACCAAAAAAATCAAAAAACGCTCGCCGTTCGTGCTGCTCGTTCATTTGCTGCTGACTGGACTTGGGGTCGTCTGGATATATCCTTTTATTTGGATGATCATGGCTGCCTTTAAAACGAACAAAGAATATATCAGCTCGGGCATTTCGCTGTGGCCGGAGCAATTCCAATTCGCAAATTACAAACGGGCCTGGGAGACGGCGCATTTTTCCGTTTACTTCTGGAATACCGTGATCGTTACGGTCGCCGTTGTCGCCATTGTCATCGTCGTATGCTCCATGGCGGGCTATGCAGTGGGAAGATTTCACTTCAAAGGCAGGCTGCTCTTTATTTCGGCGATCACCGCAACGATGTTCATGCCGAAGGGCTATACGATCATTCCAATTTATACACTGGTCAATCAGCTTGGGCTCAACAATACGCTGTGGGGTGTTATTTTGGCGGAGGCCGGGGGTGCGCACGTCTTATTTATATTGTTGTTCGTGGCCTATTTCCGCGGTTTACCTAAAGAACTGGGGGAATCGGCGGAGGTGGACGGGAGCGGATTTATTCGAACCTTCGCGCAGATTATGCTGCCGCTTTCCAAACCGATCATTGCAACGACAGCAATCATGCAGTTTATGTTTACTTGGAACGCATTTTTGATGCCACTCGTATTTACGCTCGGCAAACCGAAGTTGCGTACGCTCGGGGTCGGTATGTTTCAATTCGTAGGAGAGAATACGCTGGATTGGACAGGAATGGCGGCTGCGGCCAGTATTTCTCTCATTCCGATTCTGATCGTATTTCTGCTGCTGCAAAAATATTTTATCGAGGGCGTCGTTGGCGCCGTGAAATCTTAACATCAAAGCGAAGGACAAACAAGGAGTGAGCAATATGAAAAAGAACTACTGGAAATCAGCAGTGGCCGGAACTATTGGCGCAGCACTGCTGGTAACGGCAGGCTGCTCGGATACTTCGGATCTAGGTAGCCAAACTGCCGGTGACGGCAAAGAAGCGGTCCTTACCGTTTGGGGCTTAAGCGACTTCCTAAAAGGTGAGGAGAGTCCCGGACAGCAAATGGTCAACGAATTTAATGAAAAGTACAAAGGGCAAATCCGCGTGGAAGCAAGATATATGCCTGCAGCGGAATACAATACGGCGATTCAGGCCGCGATTGCCTCAAACGATTTGCCGGATATTTACCAGACGCCATCGAGCTCGGATATACGTACGTTTGTCGCCAACGGACATGTGCTTCCATTTGATGGTCTCGTATCGGATAGCTGGAAAAGCCGGTTTTTCGAGGGGAGCTTTGTGGAAGGCGTCAACGTGATCGACGGCAAGACGTACAGCTGGCCGCTTACGGGTCCGCAGCTCGGCTCGATTCTATATTATAACAAGGACGTGTTGAAACAAACCGGCCTTGATCCGGAGAAGCCGCCGAAGACATGGGATGAGCTGATAGAAATGGCGCGGACGGTCACGGCTAAAGGAAAAGGCGATGTGTTTGGTGTCGTGTTTGGTGGCGGGGAATCCGGGGGCAACTCGGGTGTCGTCAACTTCGTGAACGCCTTGGCGGCTGGAGCTTCTCCGGAAGCAGCCGGCGGCTTCAACTATAAGACAGGCAAGTATGCCTATGATTCCAAGGCGACGTTGGATTCGTTCAATCTTCTGCTCAAGCTGAAGCAGGACGGTAGCATCCTGCCTTCATCCTTTACGCTGAAAGGAGCGGAAGCGGGCATCATGTTCGGGCAGGGGAAGGCGGCGTTCTTGATTGACGGCCGTGCCCGGATGTGGATCGTCAAACGGGATACCCCGGATGCAAAATTTGGTCTCGCCCAGGTGCCGACGCCGGACGGCAGCAAGCCGACCTACTACTACGTTCCGGTTAATCCGTCGGGATATATGATTTCGTCGAAGACAAAGCATCCGAAGGAAGTCGGCATTTTCCTTGAAAACGGGTTTACCGCCCCGATATTCTACGAGCGCTACCTGAAAAGCGGAGTCGCACTAACGCCAATCGAGAGCATTAATAACAATAAATCGCTGTATCCGTATCCCGAGTTCAATACGTTTATGCAGCTTCATAAAGATTTATTGAGGGTAAGGCCAGATTATGCGGTAAAAAATGCGCAAACCGCCAAGGTCGTCGTCGAACTGGGAACGCTCGACCAGCCAAAGGTGAAGCCGGGATTCAACGATATTTTGCAGTCCGTGCTGTCCGGGACGCAAAAGGATGCGGCTGGCTTGTTAAAAGCATATAACGATAAGCTGAACAAAGGACTTGAGGAGGCTGTAAACAAGGTGAAGGCGTCCGGAGGAAATGTTAGCCCGGATGATTTCAAGTTTCCGAACTGGGATCCGAAGAAGGATTACACTGGCGATGACTATAAAGCGTTGAAATAACTGCAAGGGACGGAGAGGAGCACATTCGATGAGTTCAATGAATTCTAATGGTAAGCCGAATATCGTATTTATCGTATCGGACCAGCACCGGGGAGATTTTATGGGCTGCGCGGGCAACCGAGTGGTTCTCACGCCGAATTTGGACCGGCTGGCTGAAGGCGGCGTTCAGTTCACACAAGCCTATTGCAATTCGCCGTTATGCGTGCCTTCCCGCATGTCCATGCTAACGGGACGTTATCCGCACCAGACCGGCGTGTTCGGCAACAGCGATCATCTGGCGTCGGACATACCGACCTTTGTGCATGGACTTGCGCTGGGCGGTTACGAGACGGTGCTGTGCGGCCGGATGCACTTTGTCGGGCCGGACCAGCGGCATGGGTATAAGCACAGACTTGTCGGCGATATTACTCCGACGTATCTGGGCGGGCCTTCCACAAAGTATGGTGCCTTGAAAGGGACGTCCGGTCAAGGGCTGCGCTCAATCGAGACGGCAGGTCCGGGAAGCAGCCCGGTGCAGCAATATGACGAGCAGGTGACCCAGTCGTTTGAGCGGTTTGCCGCGTCCCGCGATGGTTCCGGCACAGGTCAGCCGCTGTTCATCACCGTTGGGCTGTACGGTCCGCATCATCCGTTCATCAGCCCGCAGGTGAATTACGAACAGGCAGTTCGGGCAATGGCGGACGGCGATGCGCCGATCACTCTGGACAGCTTGCCTCGCCATCCGTGGCATGAGAATTGGTTTAGTCGGTTAAAGGCGGAGCAAATTACACCGGAGCAGCTCACAGAAGCAAGGGCGAACTATATCGGCCTTGTATACCGGCTTGACGAACTGGTCGGGCGAATCGTCAAGGCGGCAGAGGCACTGCCGGGAGATACGTGGATCGTATATGTGTCCGATCACGGGGAAATGGCCGGGGACAAGGGCATGTTCTGGAAGCGAAGCTTCTACAACGGCGCGCTGCGTATACCGATGATATGGCATCCGCTGCGTCATGGCGGACCGGGCGGCATCGTCCGGGGCGCCAAGGTGGATACGCCGGTCAGTTTGATCGATCTGGCGCCGACGTTCCTTCAAGCGACACAATCGCCGTTGCCATCTTTTCTGGCCGGGAACGATTTGTCCCCACTGTTGTATGGCCGGGGGATTGAAGGCACCGTATGGGAGCACATGCCTCCGGTATACAGTGAGCTGCTGACGCCGCAGGATTCCGCGATTCGGATGGTCCGGCAGGGAGACAATAAGCTTATTTATTACCATAACTATCTGCCGGTGCAGCTGTTCGATCTCCGTACCGATCCCCATGAAACGACCAACCTGGCGGAAAGCGATGAATACCTTGGGCTCGTTCAGAAACTAAAAGGCCTTGCGTTGCAAGACTGGGATCCGGATGCGCTGATCGCTTCTTCTTTACGGCGTCATGAGGATCAAGCATTTATCGCAAAGTGGGGCAAGCAGGTCGGACCGGATTGGCATGAGGTGTGGAACCCGGAAGATCCGGGCGGCAATGATCCCGTATTCGAGACGCAGAGGGAGATCGCGGGTGCAAAGGAGGGACAGCAATGAATCCTGTTAATAAACCGTCCTGCTGCTCCATAAGCCAGCAAAGCCGTGAAGAGGTGGCGTTCGCCCCTGTGACAGCCGAAAGCGTAAGCGGGGGGAACACGGCTCCGTACACTGACGGGGCGCCGGGTTCAGGAGCAATCGGATGCAAGGAAGTCGAGTCCGACAATGAGGTTGGGATAGAGACCGCCAGCGGAATGGTTTTCCTGCCGGGCGGCACGTTCCTTATGGGGACCGACGATGCGGAAGGCTTTCCTGCCGATGGGGAAGGACCGGTTCGAGAAGTGGAGCTTTCCCCTTTTTATATCGACCGAACGACCGTGACCAACTCGGAATTCGCGGATTTTGTTGGGGATACCGGATATATTACCGAAGCGGAACGGTTCGGGTGGTCCTTCGTGTTTCATTTATTTGTTGAGGATCCCGTTCGCAAGACGGATACGAAGAATGTCCCCGGCGTGCCCTGGTGGCTCGCCGTCCAAGGGGCGAACTGGCGTCAGCCGGAGGGAGAAGGCTCCTCGATCCGCGACAGGCTGGATCATCCGGTGATCCATGCTTCCTGGAACGATGCGGCTGCATACTGCAAATGGGCCGGCAAACGGCTGCCGACGGAAGCGGAATGGGAGTATGCGGCCCGGGGCGGATTGGTGCAAAAGCGGTATCCGTGGGGCGATTTACTGAAGCCGGACGGTAAGCACCTTTGCAATATTTGGCAGGGAAAATTCCCCGATAAGAATAATGCGAGTGACGGCTATATCGCTACGGCGCCGGCGCTATCTTTTCCGCCAAACGGTTACGGTCTCTATAATATAGTAGGTAATGTATGGGAGTGGTGTGCCGACTGGTTTAGCCCAAATCCGGCAGCCATCGGCGTTACGAAAAATCCGCAGGGACCTAGGAACGGCACGAACCGTGTGATGCGGGGCGGATCGTATTTGTGCCACAAATCGTACTGCAATCGTTACCGCGTCGCTGCGCGTAGTTCCAACACGCCGGACAGCTCGACAGGCAATCTCGGTTTTCGATGTGCAAAAGACGCATAACGCATAATTTTCAATAGAAACGGTGTAATGATCGACACCGAACGGTTCGTACAATAATGGTTAGAAGCGTTCATAAACGGACTAGAGGAGAGTGAAAGGGTCATGGCCAAACGAAATTCACAACCGAACGTCATTGTCTTTTTTACCGATCAGCAGCGCTGGGATACGACAGGAGTGCACGGCAATCCGCTGGGGCTCACTCCGAATTTCGACCGTATGGCGGCGGGCGGCACTCATTTGTATCATTCATTCACCTGCCAGCCGGTGTGTGGTCCTGCACGATCAGTGCTGCAAACCGGACTGTATCCTACGACAACAGGGTGCTTCCGTAATTCGATTCCGCTGCCAGAGAGCTCCAAGACGCTTGCCCATTATTTCCGCGAAGCCGGATACACGACCGGATATATCGGGAAATGGCATTTGGCGGGTGAAAATCCGGTGACCGAATCGAAGCGGGGCGGATATGAATATTGGCTGGCATCGAATGCGCTCGAAAGGACATCGGATGCGTATGATACCATTGTGTACAATAACGATAACGAGCTGGTGAAGCTGCCCGGCTACCGGGTGGACGCGCTGACAGATGCGGCGATTCGTTATATCAATAAGCGTCAGGATGAACCCTTTTTCCTGTTTGTATCGTATCTAGAGCCGCACCATCAAAACCACCGGGACGACTATCCCTCCCCGGACGTATATGCGAACACCTATACCGGCAGATGGACGCCGCCGGATTTGGCGGCGCTCAGAGGAACGAGCGCGCAGCATCTGGACGGTTACTATGGAATGGTGAAGCGTCTCGATGAAGCGCTCGGACGCGTGTTTGACGCCGTAAAGAGCCTTTCGCTGACGGACGATACGATCATCTTGTTTACCTCTGACCATGGCAACCATTTCAAGACGCGTAACGGCGAGTACAAGCGTTCCTGCCATGAAAGCTCCATCCGAGTTCCAACTGCTTTGACCGGACCGGGCTTTACGAGCAGAGGACAAATCCGGGAGCTGGTCAGCCTGATCGATTTGCCGCCGACGCTGCTCGATGCCGCGGGTATTCCGGTTCCGGAATCGATGCAGGGACGCTCCATCCTGCCGTTGCTGCGCCGGGAGACGGCCGACTGGCCGGACGATGTGTTCGTGCAAATCAGCGAAGCACAAACCGGACGCGCGATCCGTACACAGCGGTGGAAATATTCGGTATCTTCACAGCAGCATGACCGCAATAAAGCTTCATCCGATACTTATGCAGAGGAGTTCCTATACGATCTGCAGGCCGATCCATACGAACTGACGAACCTGATCGGTTTCCAGTCGCACCGGCAGACCACCGAAATATTGCGGGAGCGCCTGTTGCGACGCATGGCCGAAGCAGGTGAGGCGCCTGCGGTGATCCTCACTACTGAGGAGAAGATGAGCGGCCAGCGCCGCGTATCGGAGCTGGAAGCCCGAAATTAGACGTTTGATCAAAGGAGGAACACCGAATGAGTAACAGTATCGTTTTAATATCTGACGAGCACAATCCGTTCTACTCCGCCGTGTACGGCCACAGCTTCCTTCGCACACCGAGTATGGAGCGTCTGGCCGCCGAGGGTACCGTGTATGAGAATGCGTATTGCCCTTCGCCGCTCTGCACACCGAGCCGTTCTGCTTTCATGTCGGGCCGGCGGGTGCACGAGCTGCAGGTGTACAGCAACTGCAATGTCGGGCTGCGTACTGATTTCCCGTCCTACGGCAAGGTGCTGCATGACCAGGGTGTATACACCGCGCATTTCGGTAAAATCCATGTGTACGAGTCGGCCAAACGGCTCGGATTTACAGAAATCCATCACCGGAAGGAGCATAAAAAACCCGGCGATAAGAATTTTAGCCGCAGGCCACTTGCGATCCGAAAGGATGCAGCACAGAGGGCGGACGGCTACGGCGTGAAAGAAGACGCGTTTGATGGTGATTTAAAGGTTATCAATGAAGCATTGAATTGGCTGCGGGAGGTGGCTCCGACCTTAAACCAGCCATGGACGATGACAATCAACCTGCTGAATCCGCACTTTCCGCAATGGAACACGCAGGAGTATTGGAATTTGTACCCGCAGGGCGGAGATCTTCCCCGTTACGGCAAAGAGGAGGAAAGTGCGAACCATCCGTATGCACGCGATTTGCGAATGCACTTCCAGACAGATTTATTTACGGAAGAACAGGTGCGGGGGCTGAGAAGAGGATATTTGGGTAATGTCGCCTTTATCGACGACCAGCTCGGCCGACTGCTTGACGCGCTGCAGGAGAGCGGACTCAAGGAAAGCACGAATGTCATTTACACGTCGGATCACGGGGACATGCTCGGAAAATTCGGTATGTGGTGGAAATGCTCGCTTTACGAAGATTCCGTTCGCATTCCGTGCATCGCGGCCGGGCCGGATTTTGCTAAAGGCAAACGGGTGGAAACGCCGGTTGACTCGCATGATATCCAGGCGTCCCTGTTCCACGCTGCAGGCGCTCAGCGGCCGTCGCATTGGGCGGGCGAGCCGCTTCAGACGGTGAAGGAGTGCGATCCTGAGCGCGTGGTGTTCTCTGAATACCATGGGCACGGTACAAGATCCGGCGCTTTCTTGATTCGCAAAGGGGACTGGAAGCTGATCTATAATGCCGAGGCGCCGCATCAGCTGTACCATTTGCGTGAAGATCCGGATGAGTTGAATAACGTGTTTGCGGATTATCCGGAAAAAGCGGTTGAGCTCGAGACCGAACTTCGCCGCATTTGTTCCCCGGAGCTGGAAGATGAGAGGGCGCATCGGTTTCAACAGGAGCAGCTGCGTCTGCTGCGGGACAAAGCATTCGAAAATGAAACCCCGGCAGGTGCTTGATGATAAGTCAAGGAGTGCAAGCAATGAGGCATGTTGTGCTTTCCTTTTTTAGCAAGATTTCTAATTAGCTGTCTCCATACACTAAATAATTTACAGGAATTATCTTCTAGTCAGCCGGAGACGTCATTCCATGGGATGTATTGCTCATGCGAGGCGTCTCTTTTTTATTCAAGCTTATCATACGATATGCCGGTGTTTTACACAGGCCAGAAAAGTCGGAACGCAATATCGCGGGCTGGATGTCAGTTATGAGGTGCTGACCTCGCAAAATAACCACTCTTATCAGAAATAAATACAACATAATGATAAGCAAATCCCAACATAATGTTATTTCCATCTCATGAGCAGTCCGTGCGGCATAAATACCATTCATTGAAATCGGAGGGAAACAGGAATGAGTACTAAACCGAATATAATTGTAATTTTAAATGACGATATGGGGTATTCGGACATCGGATGCTATGGCGGTGAAATCGATACGCCGAATTTGAACTCGTTGGCGGAGAACGGCATCCGGTTTGCCCAATTTTATAATACAGCCCGATGCAGTCCGACGCGAGCTTCTTTGCTCACCGGCCTGCATTCCCACCAGACCGGGATCGGAATATTGGTAAACGATGACGGACCTGAAGGCTACGCCGGCAATTTGAATGGAAAATGCGTAACGATTGCGGAGGTTCTTAGAGAAAATAACTATCGGACTTATATGAGCGGCAAATGGCACGTTGCTACAAATACGAAAACCGTGAACGACACATGGCCGATTCAGCGGGGATTCGACCGTTTTTACGGGATACTTGGCGGCGCAGCAAGTTATTTTTATCCGGGCACGCTTACCCGAAATAATGAAAATATTGAACACGAGGCGGAGCGCGACGATCAATACTATATTACAGATGCCATCAGCGGGCATGCGGCACAGTTCATTAAGGAGCATGTAAAAGAGCATCCGGATCAGCCTTTTTTCCAATACGTAGCGTATACTGCGCCGCATTGGCCTCTTCACGCGCGGGAGGAGGATATTGCGAAATATGCTGGAAGATTCGAGAAAGGCTGGGATCGGCTGCGGGAGGAGCGATTGGAGAGAATGATCGAAAAAGGCCTTATCGATTCATCGTGGAAGCTGACGGATCGAGATCCGGGACAGCCCAAATGGGATGATGTGGAGGATAAGGCATGGCAGCTTCGGCGAATGGAGGTTTATGCTGCGCAAATCGACCGGATGGATCAAGGTATAGGCACGATTTTGCAAACATTAAAGGAGACCGGCCAGTGGGAGAATACGATCATCTTCTTTCTTGCCGATAATGGTGGTTGTGCGGAAGAACTGGCACCAGGGGCGGGCGAGGCTCGAATCCGGAGAGGGATCGGCCGGGAACGGACCAAAAATAACGAGCTTGTAGCCTTTGGAAATCGTAACGACATCCTGCCGGGAGCCGAAAATACGTATCAAAGCTATGGGGTAGCCTGGGCGAACTTGTCGAATACGCCGTTCCGCCTGTATAAGCATTGGGTACATGAAGGCGGGATCGCAACTCCACTGATTGTGCATTGGCCTGAGTCGATTACCGATCCAGGCGCTATCAGGCATACTCCGGGCCAGCTAACGGATATTATGGCGACGATACTTGAAATTTCGGGCGCCAGTTATCCGGCGACATATAAAGGCAGACCCATTTTACCCTTGGAGGGGAAAAGCCTCATTAACATCATAGAGGGGAACACGTGGCCAAGCCGTCCGCTCTTCTGGGAGCATGAAGGAAATGCCGCCGTCCGCTTAGGCCAGTGGAAGCTGGTAAAAAAGTATCCAGGTGCATGGGAGCTTTATGATATGGAAACAGACCGTACGGAAACGAATGATCTTGCCGGCGTGCATCCCGGGAAAGTAGCGGAGCTAAGCAAAGAATATGACAAATGGGCTGACCGTTGCGGTGTCATTCCAAGAGATAAAATATTAGCTTTGAAAAGGGGCAGACCATCGGATCGAAAAGTAAATTCCTGATCGCTCTGTGATCTGAAGCAGACATTTAATACGTTTCCTAAAGTGGATTATGAAAGTGGGGGATTTACCTTTGATGAATAAAAGGAAAGCCCGAATAGGAGTTATATTTCTATTCGGTGCTATGACTGTGGCGTGGCAGCTACAAAGAAAATAAGATCGAAGCGTCGCCGAACAGACGATGAGCTTTATCGAACGAGGTACAGCGTAGGAAGCGTGTGGAACGCATTGACACTTCCGACAGAGCATGATACCATTTTTATACATACAGCATATATTGTGTTCAACCGGAACTCCGGAGACGCAGCTTTCCTTTCTTTTTTGAGGAGAGCTACGTCTTTTTTAGTTTCTTACTACCCTCTAGATATTTGGGCACGAATTAATGCGAGAGGTGAGCGTATGAAAGAGTACTTACAAGAATTTAGGGAGAGCTATCGCTACACACCATCGGATTTCGAAAAGCTGGGAGGGATTTGGCCGCTTCGGGTAGGACAAAACAAGGCGAAATCGAACTATATCGTGGGACCGCGGGTAATTGATTGTTATTCCCTCCACTTTATTATCAGCGGCTCACTTTTCCTTTCGCACGGAAATGAATACGTCAAATTGACACAAAATGATATCTTTTGTCTCCATCCCCATATAAAGTACAGCTATTCTATTGTTGAAGATGACCCCGATACGCCATTGAGAATGTTTTGGATGGCATTTAACGGAACCCAAGCTTCTCCCATGTTGAAGTATATCGACGTCTCAGAAGAACGACCCTATCTTCGGAACCGCATGACACCGGAACTGTTGACGTGGGTCAAAACATTGTTTCAGCTCATTGCGGATAAGGAAAATAACGCGGTGATTAGACTGCAAGTCACTTTATACAATATTTTCAACATGTTAACTCCACTCACTGTGAATTCACCTGAGAAGGCGCATGCCAATGAATGGCTAAAAAAAAGCGTTGATTTTATCAACACGCATTTTACGGAAGGAATTACGGTAGCAGAGGCTGTTAGGGTAGCGGGCGTGCACCGTTCGCATTTTTACAATGAGTTTAATCGTCTGCTCGGTATGAGCCCTATGCAATATTTGATGAAGCTTCGTATGGAAAGAGCCAGCGGGATGCTCAAGAATACAAGGTTGAGCGTTACGGAAATATCGCTCTCTTGCGGGTACCTCGATCTGTATTCGTTTTCCCGAGCTTTTTATAATTATTATGGTCTGTCCCCATCCGAGTATAGGGCTGGCGTACCCGTTAAGGTTAATCCGATAGACGTCAGAAGTACAACAAAAAAACGAAATAAACAAAATGTCATTTTCTTATGATGTCGGACTGTTTATGTATCCGACTAATAACATGGGATTGCTATATGCAGCAGACAAAATGCCAAATCCAATAATACAAAGTGATATTACCCTTTTTGCCATAGCTCATGTATGATAGTTTTGTCAATTAATTCCTACTATACAAATATGATTTAGCGGAATAGATGTGTTGACTGGACCCACCAGAAACACAAGAGGGAGAATACGTTTCGAATTGGAATGAAGGGAGAGGATCCATCTGTTTCATAGAAGTAGAGTGCTTGTGCCTATACTGGCGCAATTATTAAGGAGGTGTTTTTCATAGTCATGGTCAAACGAATTGGTATACTGCTTATTATTACTGGGATTATCCTTTCGTTGCTCGGCTGCGGAAACGAGGAGACGGTCCAAGGCAAGGGTGAAGAGCCCATTACAATCTCTGTATACAAGACCGGGCTCAATTTAACCGAGACGGAATTCCAAACCTTTTTTATAGAACCGGTCAAGAAAAAATATCCTAACATTACGTTGAAACTGATTGTGGATGAGAAAGGCGCGACACCGGAGGAGCTTTTAGCTGCGAATTCGTTTCCCGACATCATTTTCACGAGCAATCCGTCGTATTTTCGGCTGCAAGGCTTGAACGTCGTAAACGGGCTCGACGATTTGGTGAAAAAAAACCAATTCGACCTAAATCGGATTAAACCGGTAATTACCGATTCGATCAAATTGTATTCAAGCAATAACGAACTGATTGCACTACCGTTTTCCCTTAATGTGGCCGCTCTTTTTTACAACAAGGACATCTTCGATAAGTTCGGCGTGGAATATCCGAACAAAGTCATGACCTGGGAGGAGACGTTAAGACTGGCCAGACAGCTGACCCGAACTGAAGGCGGGATAAATTATGTCGGTATCGATTTGACAGGACCGACGAATATTGCACGCGGTCTGTCGTTGCCTTTGATTGATCCGCAAACCGGAAATGCGGCTGTGCAAAGCGAGCCTTGGGTGAGGGTGTTTCAGTTGCTGAAGGAATCTTACGAAATTCCGGGGTATATCGGAGAAAATGGCCGTCATACTTATGGTAATAAAGCTTTCTTGCAGGAACGGAATTTGGCGATGCTGCCGAACTGGCTCGGTGGCTTAATCGGACCTTTGCAGGAGCTGAGCCAGCAAGGAACCAGGCTAAATTGGGATGTGGCACCTCTTCCGAATTTTCCGGAAGCTCTCGGAACGGGCAGAGAGATCGACATCCACTCAATGATGCTTTCCAAACTGAGTCCGCATAAGGAGCAGGCGTTCCAGGTGATGACTTATATGCTGTCGGAGGAGGTTCAAAAGATCATCGCCAACTCGGGACGGATGTCCGTTCTCGATAATCCGCAGCTAGAGAAGGAATTCGGGACTGAACTGGAAAGCCTGAAAGGCAAGCAAATCGAGAATGTGTTCAAAGCGCTACCCAGAAAGCTTCATATTCCGAGTGAATTCGACAAGGACGTGGCTACCAAAAAGCTGGAAGATGCCGCCAAAGAAGTCGCGACCGGTAAGGCGGATGTCAATTCCGCGCTGCGAAATGTACAGTCCGCGATTGATAAAGAGATTCAATCGCTGAAGGCAACCGATCGCACTATATCCGTTCCGGCGGAGGAAAAGAAACCATAAGCAAATAACTTAACCAACCCTCCAAACCGAAGGTAATGCGCCGACGCTGACTTAGGCAGGGTTCATAACAAGGAGGAATGTTCTTGGCTGCCGAAAACCGAAACTTTATCTTTTTCTTTCCTGACGAGATGCGTGCCGAAAGTTTGTCTTGTTACGGTCATCCTCTCGTGAAAACGCCCAATTTTGACAGACTGGCCCGTGAGGGAGTCCGTTTCGAGCAGTGCCACGTTCAGCATACGGTATGTTCTCCGTCCCGCTGCAGCCTGATGACCGGCTGGTATCCTCATACGGCAGGCCATCGGACATTGTGGCATTTACTGCGACCTCATGAACCCAGTTTATTCAGGTATTTGAAGCAAGCAGGTTATCGGATCGAGTGGTTTGGTAAAAACGACCTGTATTCAACGGAATACTTTCGGGAATTGGGATGCGACTTCAGTACAACCGGGAAAAGTACCCTAACCGATTCAAACCCATCCGATAGCTTCGTGAGAGAAAATACGTTCGATCCGGAAGATCCGGCGTACTACAGCTTTTTGTTCGAGCCGAAGGGAGGCAGCGGAACGGAAACGGCCGTGAAGGTTCAAAAAGCAACTCAATTCCTCCGTTCGCAAGATGCAAAAGAACAGCCGTTTTTTCTCTACTTGCCGACGGCGATGCCGCATCCGCCATATGCGGCACCTGAGCCGTATCATAATATGTACGATCCGGATGAGCTTCCGGAGCTGCGTCCGCCGGTTGCGGGTAAGCCAGGTTTTTATGAGAAAATTCGAGCATATAGACGACTGGATCAATTACCGGGGGACGTACTGAAAAAAATTCAGGCGGTCTATTTAGGTATGATCAGTCATGTGGACTTTTGGCTCGGCGAGCTGATGAACGCACTTGAAGAGAGCGGCCTGGCCGATTCGACGACGATTATCGTTTCTTCCGATCATGGGGATTGGGCTGGCGATTACGGTCTTGTCGAAAAATGGCCGAGCGGCCTAGACGATACCCTGACAAGAGTTCCGCTGCTGGTCCGCAGTCCGGGTTGCAAGGCGAGTCATATCGTGAAGGAACAGGTTGAGCTGTTCGATATTATGGCAACCGTGCTTGATATGGCTGGAATTGAAGCAAAGCACAACCATTTTGCGCATTCTCTCGTTCCTCAACTTCACGGGGAACCTGGCGATCCGAGCCGGGCGGTGTTTGCCGAGGGCGGGTACGATTTGCGGGAGGAGCACTGCTTCGAGGGTCGGCCCGATCGAACGTTTGACGGCTTTTTTCGTGACGAGAAGCATATTTATTATCCGAAAGGAAAGCTGCAGCAAGATTATCCGGAGTCCGTATGCCGTGCTTCGATGATCCGTACGCAAGACTACAAGCTGGTACGGCGCACGGCAGATTTGAGTGAATTATACGATTTGCGCAGAGACCCCCGCGAACTGAATAATGTGTATGGCCACACATCTTATAGGACGATACAGGCGGAGCTGGAATCACGGCTGCTGGACTGGTTCATCCATACGGCCGATGTGGTGCCGATGGACGAAGATCCCCGCGGTTTTCCGAAAGCAAGTCGCGAAAGGAGCAGATCCTTATGAATATCGTTTATATCCATACTCACGATACCGGCCGCTATATCGAGCCATACGGACATAAGGTACCGACGCCACGGCTGCAAGCTTTTGCCGAAGAAGGGATTCTGTTCCGGCAAGCTTACAATGCGGGCCCAACCTGTTCGCCAAGTAGATCCGCTTTGCTGACAGGCATGGCTCCCCATTCGTCGGGAATGCTTGGCCTTGCCCACCGAGGATTTGAGCTAAGCGATCCAAACCGGCATCTAGCCTCGTTTCTAAAAAACCATGGATTCGAAACGGCTCTGTGCGGCGTTCAGCATGAAGCCCGGCAGCCCGAACAGCTCGGATATGAGCGTATATTGACAACTCCAGGAGGAAGCAGCAAAAGAGAAGGACAATGGGATATGGAGAACGCGCATAAAGTAGCTGAATATTTGAAGACTCGAAAGCCGGAAACACCGTTTTTCCTATCGTACGGCATGTTCAGCACACATCGGGAGTTTTCTGAAATCGACGGAGCTATTAATCCGAACTATGTGCTTCCGCCTTTTCCACTCACAGACACAAAGCAAAACCGGGAGGATATGGCTGCCTTTATAAGCTCCGCCATGACGGTAGACCGGTGTGTAGGCATCGTCCTCGATGCACTTCGGGAAGCCGGGCTGGAACGAGATACGTTAATCATTTTTACTACGGATCATGGAATTGCGTTCCCGCGGATGAAATGCAATTTGTACGATACGGGAATCGGCGTATCACTGATCCTCAAAGTTCCAGGGATAACCGATGAAGGTGGCCGTGCGATTGACGCGCTCGTTTCACAGCTCGATCTCTTCCCGACGATTTGCGATTTGCTGTCAGTCAAAAAGCCTTCGTGGCTGCAAGGACATTCACTCCTCCCGCTGTTAAAGGGAGAATCAGAAAGCATACGGGACGAGATTTTTTCGGAGGTCACTTATCATGCCGCCTATGAACCGATGCGGTGCATACGGACGAATCGATTCAAATACATCAAGCTATTCGACGACCACAACCGCCACGTACCTGCGAACATCGACGACGGCCCGGGCAAAACGTTTATGCTGGACAATGGGATGCTGAAGGAAAAGAAGGAGCACGAGATGCTGTTCGATCTAAATTTGGATCCGGTTGAACGTGTGAATCTTATCGGCAATGCCGAATACGGATCCGTTTATCGCGACTTGTCGGAACGTCTTCGTACCTGGATGGAGCGTACGGACGACCCGCTGCTGCTCGGGAAAGTACCCGCTCCAGCAGGGGCGAGAGTAAACAGGCTAAGCAGTATAAGTCCGAGGCTGCATGAATACGAATGAAGCCTTGGCGGAGATGCAGCGTTTCGCGTACCGTTGTCGCTTGCAAATTTCAATGATTTCCAGGTTAACAATATAAAATTAAATATATTAAAAAAAAACACCGCTTTGGTGTTTTTTTGTTTGTCAAAAAACAACCAACTGGAAACCGTCGAGCGATCCACAAAGCAGATAGACGTACTCGAAGTTTTCAACTTCGGCACACGGAGTCAACAAAATGAAAAACGCAATCCAACATAATGATATTTTCATCATTGCATGAAATGATTTATGATTTCATTAATTCCGATAATTATTATAGGATTAATTAAATTGGAGGTAAAGCTCAAAACGGAAGCGGATGGAGCAGCGGCCTGATGGAAATACACCGAATTTCCGAGGCCTTAACATGTGAAGATCAACGTTTTGGTCTCTTTACTTTTCAATTTGTTTCTATAAAGGAGTGAAAGATGAAATGTCAATCAAGTCATTGCCGAATCTTGTTTTTATTTTCGCGGATCAATTTCGAGAGGAGTCTTTACCTACCCGGGATCCGGATGTCATTGCGCCCAATTTGCAACGACTGATTGACGAAGGGGTCTCTTTGACTCGAACCTATACGTCCAATCCTGTTTGTACGCCTGCCCGGGCTTCGATCATTTCCGGTCTCTATGCTCATACTCACGGTCTCATTACAAACAACCTGCGTTTGCGCACCGATATAACTTCAATTGCGCATATATACCGCAATCATGGATACCAGACCGGCTATATTGGCAAATGGCATTTGGACGGGGAGGAGAAGCCGGGCTTTGTACCACCGGGCCCGAGAAGGCAGGGCTTCGATTACTGGGCTGCATTTAACCGCGGGCACAACTATTGGAATTCGGTCTATTACCGGAATGAGGCCGAGCCGATTCACGAAAACGGTTATGAACCGGATTATCAAACCGATCTGGCGGTCAGCTTCATTGAAAATAACAAGGATCGGCCTTTCTGCTTATTTATGTCTTGGGGTCCGCCTCACACTCCTTTTTATCCGGTGCAAGGGAGAGACGCCCGCTGGGAAGATCTGCGGCCGGAGAGCATTCATTTGCGGCCCAATGTACCCGATACGGAAGCGGAGAAGGCAAGGGAGGAGCTGGCAGGCTACAATACGCATATTACCGCCTTGGACGATAATTTGGGGAAAGTCATCGATAAATTGGACATTCTTGGCTTGAGCGAGAATACCATTCTGGTATTCTCCTCCGATCATGGAGATATGCTCGGTTCCCAAGCATTGTACCGTAAAGGACAGCCGCTCGAGGAAGCGATACATATCCCGTTTATTCTCAAATATCCGGACAAACTCGGACGGGGATTGGAGAATGACGTGTTGTTCCATACCGTTGATTTCATGCCGACGCTGCTTGCTCTATCCGGTCTTAAGTGGCCCGATGCGGTTCAAGGCAATGACCTCTCACAAGCCCTTATACACAACGATCCGACGCTCGGACCGGAGGCGGTATATATACAAGGGAAAATGGGCAAGGCGGAAGAATTCCGCGCGGTCCGTTCGAAGCATCATCTGCTCGCGGTTAAATTGTCCGGTTTGCAAACCACGCATCTGTACGATACTACAGAAGATCCTTTTGAACGAAGCAATAAAGCCGGTCATCCTGACAATGAGGAATTAGAACGGCAATTACGTAATCTTCTTTTTCAATTTGCCTCTGAAACAAAAGATAAGCTCGTCACCGAGCGCATAGAGGAGACCTCTTCATGAAACACACATCTTTGATCGCAGTATTATCTGTCCTTATCCTGGCCAGTTCCGGATGCAGCGGTCGCGTGGAACCGTCCGGCGGCTCCGGTGGTTCCGTCGTTGCCGATAATGAGCCGGTCAAATTAACGATGTACCAGCGCGGCGCCAATATCAGCGATGAAGAATTCCGCGTCTTGATCGCCGAACCGGTGAAAAAGAAATATCCGTATATCGACATTGAACTCGTTCACGCGGACAAAGACAAAACGCCGGAAAGCTTAGTTTCCAGCGGAGTTATGCCGGATCTTGTCTTCACGAACGCATTAGGGGTTCGAACGTTCAACGAATTGAATGCAACGGAGGATTTGTCCACGTTGATCAAAGCGAACGGCTTTGATTTAAACCGTTTTGAGCCCAACGTTATCGAAACGATCAAATCGCTTGGAGCGCAAGGACAATTCTATGCGGTTCCGTTCTCCATTAATTTCACCGCACTTTTTTACAACAAAGATCTATTTGACAAGTTTGCCATTCCATATCCGAAGGACGGGATGACCTGGGAAGAAGTGATCGATTTAGCCAAGCAATTGACCCGGCTCGATAACGGGCAGCAATATTATGGCCTTCACCCGGGCGGGGTCGAGCTTAAATCCGAGCAGCTTTCTCTTGTCTCCTTCGATCCGAATACGAAAAAAGCAACGCTTAGCGGTGACGGATGGGTGCGGATATTTCAAGCACACAAAGCCGTTACGGATATTCCCGGCAACCAGCCGCCGAACAATCTCGCAGCATTTCAGATAGATCAAACATTGGCCATGTCTGCAGCGAAGGGTGCAAGGATTGGAGAGCTTGAGGACTTGTATAATCAAGGGAAAGCGCTCAATTGGGATTTGGTATCGTTTCCGACGTTCCGGGAAGCTCCCAGAATCGATGCAGAGGCGGCAACGCACATGCTGATGATGACTTCTACCAGTAACCATAAGGAAGCGGCATTCAAAGTGATGGAGGTTGTAACGGAGGAGGCGAACCAGTCGGAAATGAATAAACGTGGCCGCCTAACGAGCTTGAAGGATCCTAAAATTAAAGAGAACTTCGGTGCAAATCTCCATTCGTTGAAGGGAA
The DNA here is from genome assembly GCF_022354825.1 of Paenibacillus sp. H1-7. Lineage (GTDB taxonomy): Bacteria > Bacillota > Bacilli > Paenibacillales > NBRC-103111 > Paenibacillus_S. The sequence goes on along the minus strand of NZ_CP031168.1, from coordinate 4,540,281 downwards.
AAAATGTGAAAGGCATTTTCTATAATACACCGGCGGTGAACCGCTATAATGACAAATTTACGGATCTTGCTAAAGGTCAAATAACGACGGCCATCAACAGGGTCATAAAAGGGGAAGCAGACATCAATACGGCGCTGCGCGAAGCGGAAGAGTTGGCGAATAAGCAAATTGAAACGGAACTAAAAAAACAGTAATCACAGTGGGGAGGTTACATGAAAAAACGAATTTGGAGGACAGATGATCAATGAAAAAAGCCAATGTGCTTTATGTCTTTGCCGATCAATTAAGTATGCTGGCATTGAATATTTATGGCGCCCATAATCGGGTATATACGCCGCATATTGATCAGTTGGCGCAGAAAGGCGTACGGTTTAAAAAAAGCTATTGCGTAACGCCGCAGTGCTCTCCTTCCCGGTCTGCCCTATTGACGGGTCTGTATCCGCATAAGACCCAGGTGATCGGAAATATGGGCACGATGCATACGGAACCGTTGGACCCGCAGCTTCCGAATCTTGGGAATCTGCTGAAAGCGCATGGCTACCGGACGGCATATTTCGGCAAATGGCATCTGGGACGTACACCTATAACGGAATATGGCTTCGATGTGACCGCCGATTTCCATAGCAATGATGAAGAAACGACCGACCATGCGCTGAGCTTTTTGGAACAACAAACCGATGCTAAAGATCGTCCATGGCTCTGCATGGTTTCTTATAACAATCCTCATGATATTTATCACGTCGTTCGAAATAAGCTGGACGGGAAACCATTGGACACTTCCCTTATTCGCCTGCCGGATAACTTTACGGACGATTTGTCGACAAAGCCTGCCGCACAGCGGTTGTTTCGGGATGAGGATCAAGGGAAACCGCTTAAATCATATGCGGATAAAGATTGGAAATATTATTTGGCCTATTACTACCGGCTTGTCGAGGAGATCGATCGTCAATTCGGCCGGATCGTAACGAAATTGAAACAAACAGGACTGTACGAAAGTACGTTGATCGTATTTACGTCCGATCATGGTGACTTGATGGCAGCTCATCGTACGCCATATAAGGGTCCTATGATGTATGAGGAGTTGGTAAGAATTCCGCTGATTTACAGCTGGCCGGGTGTTCTTCCCGAGGGTGCGAGCCGGGATCAACTGACGGTGAATGCCGATCATCTGCCGACGATCATCGATCTGTTGGGTTTTGAAGTTCCCGCACAGCTGGACGGAATCTCCTTGAAGGCAAGCTTGTTTAACAGGGAAGCTCCAAGCCGTGAATATGTTGTCATGCAATATTATTCGAAACAAAAATGGATCAATCCCATTCGTAGCGTGACAGATGGAAGGTACAAATTCAATAGATACCGCAGTGGTGAAGAGGAGCTCTACGATCTGTCAACCGATGTCGCCGAAGTAGATAATTTGGCTAATCATCCAGAGTACAGAGATATCAAAAATCGATTCGCACATGAAATTTCACGTTGGATGGAGCTTCATCAAGACCCGTTCACCCAATATGTCCGGACGGACCGGGAAGGAAATCGGGTGGAGGAAACGAACAGCATCACACAATCCTGCGTAAGATCGTTGAAAGGAGCGATTGATCGATCATGACCAGACCTAATATATTGTTGATTACAGCGGACGACCTGAACTACAACTCACCTGGCGTTGCAGGATGCGGAATACCCGGTGTTACGCCAAACATCGATCGCTTGGCTCAGGAGGGCATCCGGTTCGTCCATGCCCATGTGAACATCGCTGTTTGTCAGCCTTCCCGTTCAGTGCTCATGACGGGTAAATACCCGCATCGTAACGGGGCGATAGGCTTCGGGCCCATTGATTCGGACGTCGTCACGCTGCCGGAGCTGCTCAAGCGTGCAGGCTACCGCAACGGAATTATCGGGAAAGAGACACATCTGGCACCGGCCGAAAAATTTTATTGGGACGCATCGATTCGCACTGTAGATGAGACGGGCGGTTATGGCCGCAATCCGCAAGTGTATTACCGGCACTCGAAGCAGTTTATCGAGGAGGCCGTTCGGGAGGACGTACCTTTCTTTCTCATGGCCAACTCTCACGATCCCCATCGACCTTTTGCAGGAAGCGAACAGGAGATCAAAGCCTTTGGCCGGCATACGGAAGCAACCCGTCACTTTACTCCGGAAGAGATAGAAGTTCCGGGATTTTTGCCGGATCTTCCGGAGGTTCGCAAAGAGCTCGCTCAATATTTTACATCCGTTCATCGGTGCGACCAGACGGTCGGTGAAATTTTAAGAGCGCTCAAGGAATCGGGACAGGAGGATAACACGCTGGTCATGTTTTTAAGCGATAACGGCATGGCCTTTCCTTTTGCCAAAACGAATTGCTATTTGACAAGCACTCGTACGCCATGGATCGTTCGATGGCCGGGCAAAATCAAACCGGGAACGGTGGATGATCAGCACTTTATTTCCGGGATCGATTTTATGCCGACGATTCTGCAGGCAGCCGGCCTGCCTAAGGAGAGGGGGGGAGACGGCCGTTCCTTCAGAGATCTGTTGCTTGGCAATACGCAGCCGTTTCGCAACAAGGTGTTCACTGTATTCAATCAGACCTCGGGGAAACGCAATTATCCGATGCGCTGTGTGCAGAATAAAAAATATGGCTACATCTATAACGACTGGTCCGATCAGGAAAATGTGTTCGTGAACGAATCGCAAAACGGCTTAACCTTTAAAGCGATGCAGCGTGCTGCGGAGATGGATGCAGCTATATCCACGCGGGTCCGTCTATTTCAGTATCGGGTAAAAGAAGAGCTATATGATTTCGAAAAGGACCCCGATGCATTGATTAATTTGATCGATGATCCTCAATACGGGCATATCGTGAACGATATGAGACAAGAGCTGCTTTACACCATGAGCTCGACATACGATCCCGTTGCGGATTCCTTCCGGGCCTTCTTAGCGGACCAGACGCCGAAATTTGGAATCCATTGACTACACAGAAAATACGAAAGGAGAATCATTAAGCTGCAACCGGATCGACGATCCCGGGTATCAAGAGGAAGTTAAGGAGTACGTCGAGGCGCTGTCTCGCTGGATTCTGTTCGAGGAGCCGCCCCCGGTTCATACGGACGAATCCGCAGCTACGATTGTTTAATCCGAATTGTTTTCTATTTCGATCAGCAGGATCGTATGATGTGAAAGAAGCATACAAATTTCATAATAAGAGGCGATCTGATTGGCGAAGCCGAATGTGATATTGATCATGACCGATCAACAGCGATGGGATACATTATCGTGTGCCGGAAATCCGGTGATTCAAACACCGAACCTAGATTACTTGGCTTCCGAGGGAACATTGTTCGATAATGCGTATAGCTGTACGCCTTCCTGTATACCGGCCAGAGCCTCCTTACTTACGGGGATGAATCCCTGGAATACCGGCATCCTGGGAATGGGACGAGGGCAAGGGCCAATGGGAACAGGATTCGAGCATACGCTTCCCGGTGAGCTTGCTCAAGCGGGTTATCATACGCAAGGCGTCGGTAAAATGCATTTTTCGCCGCAGCGGGTGTTAAACGGCTTTCACAGAACGGTATTGGACGAATCAGGCCGCGCAGAGGATCCGGGCTTTGTCTCGAATTACCGCCGATGGTTCGAACAGAATAAAACCGGCGATTACGATTATACCGATCACGGGATTAGTTGGAATTCATGGATGGCCAGGCCAAACCATGCACCGGAATACTTGCATCCGACGAATTGGACGGTGAACGAATCGATTCAATTCTTAAAGGAGCGGGATCCCCGGAAACCGTTTTTTCTGAAAATGTCGTTTGCAAGGCCGCATTCGCCGTATGATGCGTTGCCCTATTATTTCGATTTGTACATGAAAAAGAACCTTCCGTCCGCCGTTGTCGGCGAATGGGCATCGATTCACGACGATAAAAGGACAGCCTTCAACCCGGATGCTTGGCGGGGCAAGCGACCAGGTGAGGACATCCATCAAGCCCGCGCGGGATATTACGGCTCCATCAACCATATCGACCATCAGATCGGACGACTGTTCCATTACTTGAAGAAGCAGAAGCTGTGGCAAAATACGTTGATTATTTTCACATCGGATCACGGGGATATGATGGGTGACCATAACCTTTGGCGAAAGACTTACGCTTATGAAGGATCGGCCCATGTGCCAATGATCGTCAAATTGCCGCAACAAGCGGGAGTAGCGGTCACGGAAAGAGTAGATGCTCCGGTGGTGCTGCAGGACATCATGCCTACGATTCTGGACGCGGTCGGGCTGCAAATTCCGGATACGGTCGACGGGAAAAGCGTTCTGCCGCTTATGATGGAGGAGAAGCCGCTGTGGCGCGATTATATTCACGGGGAGCACAGTACCTGTTATTCCGAGGAACAGGAAATGCAGTATGTGACGGACGGACGCATCAAATACATATGGTTTCCGCGTCTCGGAACGGAGCAGCTGTTCGATCTGCGGCAGGACCGCTACGAGCTTATCGATCGATCCACTGATCCGAATTACTCCGACACGCTGCTCCGCTGGAGAAGGCGCCTTATTGCAGAGCTTGCGCCCCGTGATGTGGGACTGACAGAGGGAGACCGATTGATTAATCAGGCCGGAAAGCCGCCGATCGTGTCACCCCGTTACCGTGAGCGTCTCGAGAGGGCGGAGCGGGAAGATGATGTATAACTTGCAGAAATCAGGAATCGCAATAGGTCAAGCAGACAACTACAGGAGGCACATATCGATGAACCAGGCAGCAAGCAAACCTAACATATTGTTTATCATGGACGATCAACACCGATTCGATTATTTAGGCTGCATGGGTGCGGAGTACGTCCGTACACCGAATATCGACCGTCTAGCCCGGCGCGGGATTCGCTTCACCCACTGTTACACCAACTCCCCGCTCTGCGTGCCCGCCCGCATCTCGCTGGCTACGGGACTAGACCCGGCGCGTCTCGGTCTGGTCGATAACTCACATGTGCTCAGCAAGCAGCATGAGACGATGTATCAGCGATTTCGCGATAACGGCTATCGCGTTCATTGCGTCGGGAAGCTCGATTTGAACAAGCCGGATCGTTACAACGGCAGGTTCGGCGACAGACCGAATACCTATCAATGGGGCTTCACCCACCCGGAGGAATGTGAAGGCAAGGCGCATGCCGGCTCTTCGCCGACGCCGATTGGTCCGTATACCCATTATCTTGAGCAGCACGGACTGTTGCAAACCTTCTATGACGATTATCGAAGCCGGGGTAAGAAAAACGGCTACTCCCAATCGTTCCGTGATTCGGCGCTGCCGACGGAAGCGTTCGAAGACTGCTACATCGGCCGCAGAGCGGCACATTGGATCGATACGGTACCGGACGACTTCCCATGGTTCTCCTTCGTCAGCTTCGTTGGGCCGCACTCCCCGTTCGATCCGCCGACCGCATACGCCGATAAGTACCGTCACACACAGGTGCCTGAAGCCGCTGATGGGATTGACGGGAAGCCGGCATGGGTCCGGAAAAAGGGAGAGCCGATTCAACCGGACGAAATCACCCTATCCCGCAGGCAATACTGTGCCGCCATTGAGGTGATCGACGATCAGATCGGGTTGATTCTCGATGCGCTGGAGCGACGGGGAATGATGGACAATACGTACATCGTGTTTACGAGCGATCACGGGGAAATGCTGGGCGATCACCGCTTGTACGGCAAAACATTGCCTTACGAGCCGTCCATCCACGTGCCGTTGATCGTGGCCGGTCCAGGGATTGAAGCGGGGCAGGTTTCTGCGGCGATGGTAGAATTGATCGATCTGAATCCAACGGTGGGCGAGCTGGCGGGCCTTCCGCCGCAAAGCGGAATCGACGCGCTTTCGCTCGCGGAGCTGCTGCTCGAAAGCCCCGGAAGCCATCACCGCAGCGAAATTATAAGCTCCGGCAAACATTTCCGATGCCTTCGCAACGAGAAATATAAGCTGATAGCTCATCACGACGAAACGATAGAATTGTATGATATGGAGTCGGATCCTCTCGAGCTTCGCAGCATCGCGAGCGATCAGCCCGAGCTTGTATGCAGCCTGCACGCGAAGCTGGAGCAGCGGTTCGCCGAAGTTACCGTTGACGATGTGCAGCAATCGACTTTCTCATCCTAAGGAGGCTCGCTTAATGACCCAAAGAAGACCGAACATTGTCTACATCATGAGCGACGATCATGGCTATCAAGCGATCGGCTCCTATGGAAGCCGAATCAATGAAACGCCGAATCTGGACCGGATCGCGAATGAAGGCATCCGCTTGAACAACTGCTTCTGCACCAACTCGATATGCGCGCCGAGCAGAGCGGTGATTCTGTCCGGTAAATACAGCCACCACAATGGGGTAAAGACGTTAGCGGACAAATTTGACGGAAGACAGATGACATTTCCGAAGCTGCTGCAAGCATCCGGCTACCAAACGGCGCTCATCGGCAAGTGGCATCTCGGGCACGGCGGCGAACATGATCCGACGGGCTTTGACTATTGGAACGTCGTGCCCGGACAAGGCCGCTACTATGATCCCGAATTTATCGAAATGGGTGAACAACGGACCATCGAAGGGTATGTGACGACCGTGACGACCGATCAGAGCCTTACATGGCTTGAAGAGCGGGATAAAGACAAACCGTTTCTGCTGATGTGCCACTTCAAGGCGCCGCACGGACCATGGCAGCCGGATGAGAAGCATGCGCAGCTGTATGAGGACTTGGAGATTCCGGAGCCGGTCACGTTCTACGACGATTACCGTAATCGGGGAAGCGCCGCCGGAGCCGCCTTAATGAGAATTGACCGGGATTTGCCGAGGAATGTGCCAAAGTACGCTGCACCGGAGGGGTTGACAGCGACGGAGGCGAAGAAATGGTTGTATCAGCATTTCATTAAAGATTACTTGCGCTGCGTCGCATCGATTGACGAGAATGTCGGCCGTCTGCTCGATTATTTGGATGCCGAAGGGTTAACGGAGGATACGATTGTCGTGTACACGTCGGATCAAGGCTTCTACCTGGGCGATCACGGATGGTACGATAAGCGGTTCATGTACGAGGAGTCGCTGCGCATGCCGTTTATAATGCGATATCCAAGGGAGATCACCGCCGGCAGCGATACGGATGCCTTTGCACTGAACGTCGATTTTGCTCCGACCTTCCTGGACTATGCCGGATTGGACATCCCGTCCGACATGCAGGGATGCAGTATCCGCCAGGTCGTGCAAGGCGTTGTACCGGACCACTGGCAGACGTCCGTTTATTATCGGTATTGGATGCATATGGATAAAATACATGCCGTCACCAGCCATTACGGCGTCCGTACCGAGAAGCACAAGCTGATTTATTATTATGGCGAGGCGCTCGGTTGCAAAGGCACCAACGACATTCCCACGCCGAAGGAATGGGAATTGTTCGACCTGGAAAACGACCCGCACGAGTTGAACAATGTTTACGATCTTCCGGAGTATGCCGATGTTGTAGAACGCTTGAAAGCGGAGCTGAACCGGCTGCGCGAGCAAGTGAAAGATTATGAGTAGCGAGGTGTTAACAATGAGTCAAGCAGGTCAAGCGCCTAATATCATCATGATCGTATCCGACCAGCACCGCGCCGATTGGATGGGCTGCACGGGAGCATCGTACCTGAACACAGCGAACCTTGATCGGCTCGCGGAAGGCGGCGTCCGTTTCACGAATGCTTACTGCAATGCGCCGCTTTGCGTGCCTTCCCGCATGTCCATGATCAGCGGACGATACCCTTACCGCACCGAAGTGTGGGGCAACGAGCATGAGCTCGCCTCCGATGTTCCGACCTTTGCGCATGCATTGGGGTTGGCGGGCTATGAGACCGTACTGTGCGGGCGGATGCATTTTAAGGGGCCGGATCAGAGACACGGCTACCAGCAGCGGCTCGTCGGAGACATTACGCCAACCTACAGCGGAGGACCATCCGCTCCCTACGGCAGACTAAAAGGAACCGCGGCGCAAGGCATGTTGTCGCTGGAGCATTCCGGTCCGGGAGACAGCCCGGTGCTAAGGTACGATCAAGCGGTGACGGATGCTTGCGTAGATTTTCTTGACACCCGCCTCCGCAGCGGCGAGAGCCGGAGCTTGTTTCTTACGGTAGGCTACTACGGTCCGCACCCGACATTTATATGCCCGCCGGACATATATGCAGCCACTTCTGAGGCATTGCAAGGCATCGAGCCGATTTCACGAGATGAAGAACCTTTACACCCTTGGGTCGCGGATTGGTTCAACCGGTTAAAGATAGATCAAGCGACCGCCGAGGATGTCCGAAGAGTACGAGCCAGCTACGCGGGACTTGTTCAGCAATTGGACCGCCACATCGGCCGAGTGGTGGAGGCGGCGCGTTCGCTGCCCGGCGACACCATCGTCGTATATGTGAGCGACCATGGCGAAATGGCAGGTGACCACGGCATGTTCTGGAAGCAAAGCTTCTACGAGGGCTCGGCGGCCGTTCCGATGATCTGGCACCCGCTGTCCCAGGACACCGCCGAATTTCAGCTCGCCAGGGGCCGTACGGTCGATGTGCCGGTCAGTCTGATCGATCTGGCGCCGACACTGGTCGGGCTATCCGGTGCCCCCGCAATGCCGGGACTCGACGGCAATGATCTGCGGCCGCTGCTGGAGGCGGGCGCCAGCGCGGACAAAGAGGCCTTTTGGACGGAGCGTCCGGTTTATTGCGAACTGCTGCTGGGGCCTTCCCGTATGATCCGTTTTAAACAATACAAGCTGAACTATTACAGCAACCACGCGGCGCAGCTGTTTGATCTGGAGAGCGACCCGCACGAGAAGCGTGATCTGTACCCGCTGGAAGAATACACTGGTATCCGCGATCAGCTGCTCAAGCTATTGCTGGAAAATTGGAATCCGGAACGGATCAAAGAAACAGTCGCAAGCAAAAAGGCCGACTTGCAGTATTTGACCCAGTGGGGAAAACAGATCGGCTTGGACAATAAGGATTTGTGGCCGTCGGATTACTCGGATTATTAAACGACGCGGACGCCGCAGAAACGGAGGGGTTATGAGCAAACCGAATATTCTGATCATTATGGCCGACCAGCATCGATACGATTGCATAGGCGCCTACGGGAACCGGGACATCCGGACACCGAATCTGGATGACTTGAGTCAAGATGGCGTTACGTATGACAACAGCTTTTGCAGCGCGCCGTTCTGCACCCCTTCGCGCTATTCGTTTCTTACCGGATTATATCCTCACCAGCATTTGGGGTGGAGCAATCGGAGCACGATTCCGAAGGAAATCGATACGTTCCCCCGATTGCTGCGGCAAGCGGGCTACCGTACCCAAGCGGTGGGAAAGATGCATTTTACCCCTACCTATCTGGATCTTGGGTTTGATTCGATGCAGCTGGCAGAACAGAATGGTGACGGCCGATACGAGGACGATTACCACCGTTACTTGCGAGAACGCGATCTAATGGACCGGATCGACCTGATGGATCAAGTGAAAGTGTACAGGGAAAAAGCGACGCAGCCGTATTGGGACTCGTATGGCGCATTAACGTCCGACTTGCCGGAGGAGCACCATTCGACGACATGGATCGGTAACCAGGCGCTGGCAGCACTGGAGTCATGGGGAGAGCATAGCGAGCTGCTGATGGTAAGCTTCATCAAGCCGCACCATCCTTTCGATCCGCCCAAGCCGTGGGATGCCATGTACGATCCCGAAAAGCTTCAACTGCTGCCGGGCTGGACCGAGCAAAATTTGCCGGCGGATTTGCGTATGAACGAGGGCTTCTTCCCGCATGCGAAGCTGACGGAGCCGGTATTGCGCCAAGCGATGGCGTATTATTATGGTTCGATCAGTCAGATCGACCATAAGGTCGGGCAAATGATCGAGACGCTCAAAAGAAAAGGGCTCTACGAGAATACGCTGATCCTGTACACCAGCGATCACGGTGAATATATGGGGTACCACCACATGCTGCTGAAATCGAATTACATGTACGAGCCGCTCATCAAAGTCCCGCTAATCATCAAATATCCGAACAACGAGCAGGCGGGGGAACGATCCGCTTTACTGGTGAATAATATCGATGTTTCCGCTACGCTGCTTGAGCATGCGCAGGTGGACAAAGCGAAGTTCATGGCCGGTAAAAGCATTAGCAGCTTAGCCGGGAACCCGAGGGCCTTCGTCATTGGCGAGAACGGGCGAGGGAAGCAGTATATGGTGAGAACGGAGCGTTACAAGCTGATTTTGACGAGCGACCCTGGCAAATCCGCATTTTTCGATCTGGATGCCGATTCGTACGAGCTGAACAATCTCATCAACGACTCTGCCTATGATCAAGAGATCCGAGCTTGCCGCGAGCATCTGTTCCAAACGCTGCTGTTCGATGCGCCTGCACCGGTCTATGTCGATCCGTTGGCCGAAACAATCAAGGGTGACAATGTTCCGCCGGATCGGTCGGTGGGGACGAATTTAGCGGACTGGATCGCAAGCAATTGGAATGAGAGGTTATTAAGGAGATAACGACAAAGATAACCGTTGACTGGACACTCCGGAAACGCTATTTCCCTAGGGGAGACTGCGTTTCTTTTTGTTTTCAACCATTAATCTTGTGAGGGGAGTGAGACAAATGAACAAAAAGCAAATCGCCATGTTATTGACTATCGCAGCCATGACCGGTACCGGATGCAGCACAAAAAGCTCTGATATACCCGTTACAAGTAATGATGAGCCTGTACAATTGGTTCTGTATCAACGGGGAGCCAACATCTCCGATGAGGAGGTTCAGGCTCTGATTGTCGAACCGGTCAAAAAGAAATATCCGAATATATCGATCACGCTAGTGCGAACGGACACGACCAATACGCCGCAAACCCTTGTCGCCAACGATAATTTGCCTGACATTGTATTCGGAAGTCCCGATGTGATCCGTCAGTTCAAGGAGCTTAATGCCCTGGAGGATTTGACGTCTTTAGTGAAGCTTAACAATGTCGATCTAAACGCTTTTGAACCGACGGCGGTTGAAACGATCCGGGCTTACGGAGATCAAGGACAATTGTATGCCATCCCGTTCTCCATCAACTTTCCCGCGCTGTTCTATAACAAAGATTTGTTTGATAAATTCGGTGTGCCCTATCCCAAAGACGGCATGACGTGGGAAGAAACGACGGAGCTTGCGAAGAAGATGACGCGAATGGAGAACGGGCAGCAATACTACGGCTTACATCCTGCCGGGGTCGATCGAATGGCTGGACAGCTTTCACTGAGTACATATAATCCGACTACGAAAAAAGCAACCTTGACCGGAGACGAGTGGATTCATATTTTCAAAGAGCATAAAGCCATTTGGGATATTCCGGGCAATAAACCCGGGAACAATATTAAAACGTTCGAGGTCGATCGTACGCTGGCGATGATGGCAGCCATGGGAGCACGGCTGGGTGAATTTGAAGAGCTGCATAACCAGGGGAATCCGATGAATTGGGATATGGTATCGCACCCGACCTTTCCGGAAGCGCCAAGGATCGGCGCGGAGCTCGACGTCCACGTCTTGATGCTTACGACAACGGGGAAAAATAAGGATACCGCCTTCAAGGTGCTGCAGGTAGTAACGGATGTGACCAATCAGCATGAAATGAATAAAAGGGGCAGGCTGACGAGCTTGACCGATCCCAAGGCGAAACAGGATTTTGGCGTTAATCTGAAATCTTTGAAAGGGAGGAATATTGATGCGATTTTCTACAATAAAAACGGAGTCAGGAGAGGAATAGACAAATATTCACAGATCGCAAGTACGCAAATCGGCCCGGCCATGAACCAAAAGGTGCTGGCCAATAATGTGGATATTATAACGGCGCTCCGTGAGGCGGAGGAATTGGCCAACAAGGAAATAGAAAAAGAGCTGGCGAACAGTAAATGACCGGCGACTCCAAAGTATGCTGTGCTGTCCGACAAAATGCCAAACCGCAAATGACATAATGATATTGTTAAAAGTAAAAGTCCAAGTAAAATGGTATGTATTGTTTGGTATTTTAGATTGCACCATTTGACCGGACAGCCGGAGACAAAACGTTCTTTCCCTGTAGGGAAGCTGCGTCTTTTAAATTTACACTTATTTCGAGTACATGAGGAGGGAAGCGGATTTGACGAAACAACCGAACATTCTGTTTATTATGAGCGACGATCATGCAGCCCACGCCATGAGCTGTTATGGCAGCAGAATCAATCAGACGCCTAATATTGACCGCATTGCGAATGAGGGGATTCGCTACGACAATTGCTTTTGCACCAATTCCATTTGTGCGCCCAGCAGAGCTACGATCTTAACCGGAATTTACAATCACCTTAACGGTGTCCGGACACTGGGGGACAAGCTTGACGGCAGACAGCCTAACTTCCCTAAGCTGCTTCAAGCCAGCGGCTATCAAACGGCCATCGTCGGGAAATGGCATCTTGGGCAAGGCGGGGACAACGACCCGACTGGGTTTGATTATTGGAATGTACTGCCGGGACAAGGGAAATACTTTGATCCTAATTTCATTGAAAATGGCGAGAAAAAGACGTATGAAGGCTATGTAACGGACCTGATTACAGACTTGTCCCTGGATTGGTTGTGCAGAAGGGACAAGGAACAGCCTTTCATGCTGATGTGCCATCATAAGGCGCCGCACCGTCCATGGGTCCCCGACGAGAAGCATGCCCATTTATATGATGATATCGATATTCCAGAACCGAAAACGTTTCATGACGATTATGCGAATCGTGCCAGTGCGGCCGCTGCAGCCACAATGAGAGTCGATCGCGACTTGAAGGAAGAAGACGTCAAAGGAATACCTCCCGAAGGACTGACGCCTGCGCAGCTAAAAAGCTGGAACTATCAGCGGTATATTAAGGACTACTTGCGATGTATCGCTTCGATTGATGATAATGTAGGACGTCTGTTGGACTATTTGGATCAGGAAGGCATAGCTGACGATACGATCGTCGTGTACACGTCCGATCAAGGCTTTTTCCTAGGTGATCATGGATGGTACGATAAACGTTTTATGTATGAGGAATCGCTGCGCATGCCTTTCGTTGTTCGTTATCCGCAAGAGATCAAGCCGGGATCCGTCCAGTCCGCAATGGTGCTGAATGTTGATTTTGCCGCCACATTCCTGGATTACGCCGATGTACCGATTCCCGAATCGCTCCAGGGAACGAGCCTGCGTCCGTTAAACCGGGGAAATGTGCCTGAAGGCTGGAGAACCTCTATGTATTACCGCTATTGGATGCATTTGGCGCATCATGGCGTATATGCGCATTACGGAGTGCGTACAGACAGGTATAAGCTTATTTATTACTACGCGGAAGCCCTCGGATCAACCGGCGCGATTGACGATCCCAAGCCGCCGGAATGGGAGCTGTTCGATCTGCGGAGAGATCCGCACGAGCTGAACAATATATATGCCGATCCGGCTTATGCAGCGATCGTTAAGGATCTGAAGGATGAGCTTCACCGATTGCAGCATGAAGTACAAGACATAGGAGTTGTAGAGATATAATAGCCATCTTAAATCTAGAGACGCTCTCCCATTGTGGATCCGCGTCTTTTTTGCATTCCATGTTCGTAGGCAGGCAAGGTGTTTTCGCATGGTGATACAACTTAATGATAAACATTTGAAAACATTTTGATATTCCAAATGGGCGGAGAGTCTTTTAAAATGAAATAAATCCCATATAAACAATAGGAATTATTGGTTATATAATAATTTAAAAATGGGGGCATCGCTTTATGACTAAAAAATTGTTGTTATACTCCGGTTTGGCAAGTTTGCTGCTAATCCCTTTGGGATGCAGTAATCATGCAGAAACCGTGAATTCCTCGCAGTCAAATAAAAAAGAAGGAATTGATCAACCAGTCAAGTTGATCGTCAATACGGCGGTCGGTATGAGTGATGATGATTTTGACAAATTAGTTGTTCAACCTGTGCAAAAAAAATACCCGAATATTTCTTTTGAAAAGGCAGCCAAAGCGGAAGAGTTAATTGCTGCAGGAACGGTCCCCGACCTTGTATTTACAAGTAACGCCCAAATCAATCTTTCTTTGGACCTTGGACTCGGTGAAGATTTGTCCCCAATGCTGAAGCAATACAACATTGACTTGAACCGTTTTGAGCCCGAAGTGGTCAGCAGCCTGAAACAAATCGGAAAAAATGGCGAAATCTACGGAATTCCTTTTGACGCGAATGTCGGCCTAATGCTGTATAACAAAGATATATTCGATAAATTCGCCGTTCCGTATCCAAAGGATAACATGACGTGGAACGAAGTGATTGAATTAGCGAGAAAAACGACGCGTTCAGACAACGGCGTTCAGTATATCGGCACGGATCCCGGTACGGCACAATCGATGATTCGTCAATACTCGCTTCCAGTTGTTGACGCCAATCAAGAGAAAGCTGTATTGCAGTCGGAAGGGTATAAGAATGTATTTTCGATCATTAAGCAATTATACGATATACCCGGCTATATCGGTCCGAAAAAGGAATTCAAATACGGTGCCGACACGTTTTTCAAGGATCGAAGATTGGCGATGCTGCCAGGCTGGATCGATGGGACATCCAAGCCGTTGATTGAAATGGAGAAGTCAGGAAGCGCGTTTAACTGGGACGTTGTATCGTATCCTGCCTATGACGACCGTCCCGGCTTGAGCAAACAGGTAGACATTCATCTGTTTCTTGTTCCTCCGACAAGTAAAAACAAAGAGGCAGCCTACCGGGTGCTCGAATTGTTGGTTTCGGATGAGGCCCAACGCGCAATGAACCGTAGCAGTACGCGGCTAACGGTTCTGAAAAATCCGGAAATCAAAAAGTCGTATACCGAGGAACTCGGCATATTCGAAGGGAAAAACCTAGAAGGGCTATTTAAGGTGAAACCAGCGCTGCCGCCGGTTAATACGGTGTATGACAACAGAATTTACGCGGTACTCAGTGATGCGCAAAAAAATATTGGACAAAACGGCATGGATGTTAACACGGCACTTCGAACTGCAGATGAGCAAGCTAATAGCATCATTACGGAAGTAAAAAATGCCAACAAATGAATTCATAATAATAGGTAAACCAATCAAATTGGAGACAACGGAGCAGCAAGCCGTGTGTTGGAGAGCCTTCATATTAATTTGAAACACAATCCCGTACGGTTGTGTTGAATTTTTTAACGATTAGCCATATAGCCAAAACCAATTGTTGAAAAGCTATTGGGATGTTCAACATCATGTAGGTTGCATCCAGACCGATGAAGCGAATCATAAATAATAAGCTTGCCGATATGGACAATATAGAACCAATAAGACCCCAACCTGACAACCAACGTGGAACTAGTTTTGCTTGGTAAAATATGCAGTTAAACAAGAGCATCGCCAATACAAATGCCAGTGTTATTGCCACATGGTTCACCAAATCACGTCCTACCTTTAACAAGCCACCTAAGGTCTGAAAATACGATACATCCAGAATTCCAACTTTTGCAAATTCGTGGCTTAATGTCAATAGCAAGAGAAGAATGATTACACCGATAATAATGAACACACCCGCAATAATGCCGAAAGAAACAGATCCAAGAGCTAAATATTTATTATGCTTACTTAAAATCGGATACATCAAAATTGGAATCCCGACATATGAAACAACCATTAACAACTGGAAAAAGGCTCCCATTAGTACCTGGTTTTCATTTGTAAAAGCTTTTACAATGTAGTCTGCTCCATCTATAACAGGAACAACGCTAAATATCCCTGCAACTATCCCGGCAATGAATAACACTCCAGTAATTACAGCAGAACTTCTACCTGAATTTGTACTACTCCTCAACATAATTAACCTCCCCCAAATAGCTGCTTTTTATAATATGACTGGAAATTATAAGAAAAAACAGATACTTTAGTATGGAAGTTATTCCGGTTTGTAAAGGCTTGACAGCATAAGCAAAAAAAGCCTGCTGCGAAAATAAGCTGTAGGCTTTTTAGGGCATATCGATTTGATTATTTACGAATCATCGATTTCAATATTAAACAAGATGATTTAGCAATGAAAACTGTTGAGCTAAAAATTGCGGCGTATAAGGCATGTCATTTCTCACCCAAGCCACGATCGTACCGATTAACGCAGCTGAACCATACCATATGGCAATGTCTTTTTGAATACCGGCTTCGGAGATGAAGGAATTTCTTTCATTCTCCACAATTTGTGTAACGGTCTGCGACAACATCCTTAGCAAACGCTCCGTAAAAATGGGCGTACGTTTCGAGCCTAGCACAACTTTATAAAATTTTGCATGTTCAGCAATGTGTTCAAGCAAACTAACCATCACAAAGAAAGCTTTCTCTTCTTCTAAACCTGGTTGAAATGGCTTGCGGTTTAAAGCATTTTGTATGTCCTCAATCATATCATCGGCCATCTTCTCCAGCATATCCGGGATATCGCGATAATGCAGATAAAAGGTTACTCGATTTATGGTTGCCCGCTCTGCAATCCGATTAACCGTAATTTTCTCAATCTCCATTTCATGCAATAAATCGATTAGGGCATCTTTCAGCAGTTGGCGTGTTCGAAGGATCCTTGGGTCGATACGAGGCTTGTCTTGATTCATGCGGATAACTCCTTTCCATATTTAATTTACACTTTAATCAGTATTGTATTATAAGTAAGACTTAAGCGACACAATTGCAATAAACGATAACTAAATTACACTTTGTCCTGTAATCGTTGCTTGTAACAATCCTCTTAATGACTATAATATAAACTTCAATGTGTTAATTATAAAACACTTTGTAAATTAAGTATAGAGAAATATGGAGAGGATGGAGGACATTGGGGAATAGTGAAAAGACAAGCAATAGTTTAGTAAAAAAAGGTCCCATTTTGTTTGTTATGATTTTGGGTGCATTTCTTGCGACACTGAATCAAACCATAATGAGTGTTGCGACCCCGGAATTAATGACAGACTTTAATATTTCTGCAACAACAGCTCAGTGGCTAACCACCGGCTACATGTTAGTTAACGGCGTACTGATTCCTATTACGGCCTACCTCATGCAGCGGTTTAGTACAAGGCAGCTTTTCCAGGCTTCCATGATTCTTTTCCTAATCGGCACAGTTGTCTCCGCGATGGCGACGAGCTTTCCGGTTCTGCTATCCGGTCGTATGATTCAAGCAGCTGGTGCGGGTATTATTATGCCGCTTCTTACAAATGTCATTTTAGCGCTGTTCCCGCCGAATAAACGAGGAGCCGCGATGGGGATGATGGGACTGGCCATTATTTTTGCCCCTGCGATTGGCCCGACGCTTGCCGGATATATTTTGGAAAACTATGCATGGCAGACGATGTTTTATGGCATGATCCCGCTTGCCCTTATTGTCATTGCCTGCGGATTCATATTTTTGGGGAACGTATCCGAAAGGGTTAAAACAAAACTGGATATCCTCAGTGTCGTAGCTTCTACCATTGGCTTCGGGACACTGTTATATGGATTCAGCCGTGCGGGGAGCGAAGGGTGGTCAAGCTCAGAGGTTCTTCTATCTATCGCTGTAGGTATAGTAGCCCTCGCGCTATTTACATGGCGTCAGCTGATTTCCAGAGAACCATTGCTAGATTTGCGGGCATTCAAATATAATATGTTTTCCTTGACGACGATTATCAGTATCGCGGTAACGATGATCATGTATGCGGATATGATGCTGCTGCCGCTCTATTTACAAAATGCCCGCGGGTATACAGCCTTAGAATCCGGGCTGCTAATGCTTCCTGGCGCTCTTGTGATGGGCTTTCTCATGCCGGTTACCGGTAAGCTTTTCGATCGATTCGGTGCCAAATGGTTGTCTGTCATTGGGATGGTTATTACGATTGCGACAACGCTTGGTTTTATAAACTTAACTGACTCGACTAGCTACACTTATCTCCTTCTTATGTCTACTGCGCGTCGAATTGGGATGGCGTTGCTGTTGATGCCGATTCAAACCGCAGGCTTGAATCAACTGCCTAACCGATTAAATGCCCATGGTACAGCAATCTCTAATACCATTCGACAAGTTTCCGGTGCGTTGGGAACTTCATTGCTCGTTACCATTATGGCCGATCGAACCAAAACTCATATGAAGGATATGCTGGCTTCTGGCGGAACAAAGGGCGCAACACAGGCTCAGATGGCCACAGAAGCTACCATACAGGGGATCAACGACGCCTATCTCGTTATTGTTGCAATTGGTATTATTGGGCTGGTGCTCACATTCTTTATCAAGCGTGTCAAACAAATTTCTGAAGAAGTACAACCTCAACATGAGATGGACGTAGTTCACGGGCATATAAAAAAAGAACAGGCTGAGACAATCGAGCGCATGGATCAGCAAAGTGCAGACGATGAGTTTCGGAGTGCACTTAGGGACTTTATAAAGAAACCTCGATCCGCTAAAGAGCATGAGAGTTTTAGTGATAGAGAATACAGGATGGCACTTCAGAGGATAAAGGGAGACTTTATCGATGATAGCTCTGAGGAAGAAATGAACGATAAAGGTTATCGAAAGGCTCTGAAGAAACTCCAGCAAAGACCGGACCATTAAGATTAAAAATGATAAGCAAGATTAATAGATTTAATACCGAAAAGGGAGGAGATCATACGATGAAAATTTACATCGTTTATGATAGTGAAGCGGGTCATACGGAACAGCTAGCCCGTTCTATCGCTAAAGGGGCTAAAAGCGTAGAAGGGATAGAGGTATTTATCAATCACGTCAATCATGCAAATATTAAGGATCTCGAACAGATGGATGCTATTATCTGGGGATGTCCCGGACACTTCGGCTCTATTAGTTCCGGGTTAAAAGCATGGATTGATAAGCTCGGTTATTTATGGGCAAATGGGAAATTAGTTGATAAAATCGGTGCCGTATTCTGCACGACAGCAACCGTTCATGGCGGTATCGAAGCAACCTTGCTTAACTTGATCACTCCAATGTTGCATCAAGGGATGATGATCGTCGGGTTGCCGGCTAATATTCCGGATAATGCGCTATACGGCAGTTATTATGGAATAGGGGTTACATCTCCTGATGAAGATACTGATGATGTGCTAAGTCATTCACTTTTTGAGAAGGGTCTTGCACTAGGCGAGGCTCTAGGGAAACGCGTGGCCTATATGACAAACACATTTGTGAATGGAAGGAAATTTCAGAGCACTCAAGCTTACAGCTAAACCTGTTCCATAGCTCGAATCATTATTGGAATGAAACGCTTGAGTTTGTAAATGCAAGAAGGGCGTACCGCCAGCGGTACGCCCCTTTTTGATCCTAACGAAACTGAAACAGGTTTAATCCCAATCCTTCACGGAACCGGATCCGCTGAAGCTTTCGTACACGTAAAATTATGCCTTCTTGTTATCACCGTCTTAACCGGTCACGATTTCATCCACATCGCATTGCTACCCGGATCGTATTCCCGCAGCTGATACCAGGCGCCGCCGGAGTGAACGTAGTTGGACGGGTTTTGTGAGGAAACAGTCGAGCGCTGACCGAGGTAATCCTCATAGTCCGACAGCAGATGTCGGATGATTAGAACTTGATTACATTACAAGCCGCTAAAAACGCGGCATATTTTTTTATGTTATAAGGTTCTTAGAAACTTTAATTCCTAAGGAATGAATGGGTTACGTTTGGGTTACCTTAACTCTAAAACGGAGGTTTTTTATGGAACTGTTCAGAGATGGGGAACCTCATCCTTTGTATGATGAGCTTATGAGTTTGAAAGATGTAAAGATGCGAAACGTTGCCATTAAAGCTGTCAATGGAGTGATTTTAGTATCATACATTGATGATAAATGGATTATTACTTTAAATGATCGCTTCCAGTTAGAAAGTGCTAATATTAACGAAATCATCGATCATGTGGACAAGCTGCATAAAGATAATTCCAATGTTTTAATTCAGTAAAACCTATAAATCCGAGAGGTATCCATGTATAGAGCTCCCCGTATATTTGCTAATTCGAAACCTGTACAGGAGATCAACCTGTTTTATCGCTCTTGGATCCCTGTAAACCCCATAGGACTAGTCCTTCTCATTCACGGAGCAGGAGAACATTCAGGATTTTACACCCATATAGGTAAGGAATGTGTAAACCGGAAGATTGGATTCATGGCACCGGATTTGCGCGGATTTGGAAAATCAGGAGGACAAAGGGGACACGTTGATCGGTTCAAAGAGTACTTAGATGACTTGGATGACTTGGTCACTCAACTGCAAATCCGATATCAGGGATTGCCATTATTTTTATGCGGTCATAGTTTGGGCGGCTTGATCGCAATCCGGTTTGCTCAACAGTTAGAAAGCAAACCGGCCGGTGTCATTTTGTCTTCACCTGCGCTGGGCACCCGCCTTCCAACTACGATTCGAAAATGCTTTGATCTTGTTTCCTTGTTAACCCCGGCATTGCCGCTTGAACTAATAAAATGGAATGAATCGCTGAAAAAGTGGAAATGGTTGCAATCGCGTCTGCCTGGTTGGACTTCCGATTTGTTGGATGATCCCTCAGCTACGATTCAGTATACCCCCCGATGGTTCGCCGAGCTATCGCGTAATGGAACAAAAGCTTTATCAGAAGCAAATAGATTTCATTATCCGACTCTATGCCTTTATGACCGGTTTGACCCCATCGTGAATTCAGATCTTATTGAGCAATTTATTCAGATGATTGTTTCCGAAGATAAAACATGCGCTGTCTTTACGGAAGGAAATCATAGCCTTCTGCAAAACGGAGAATTATTGAACCAAATGTTTCATTGGTTATCCACTCGACTAACTTAATCTTCGAAGTCTGGTTCTCCTCAGACTATGAGTCATAGTAAGTGTGTTTGTATGCTTGCGCGGCCTGTTCAGAGCCAACTGAACGTCTAGCAAGCTTGTCCCATAAAATTTGCATTATTTGGTGTTTTTATCGGATCAAATTTGTGTCGTCATTCGATGGTAAGCAGCCTATGCATATTCACGAGACGATTAAGAAAGAACTCAAATCAGGCTAACGTATTCTTGCCGCTAGGAGAGTGCCATCCATATATGGATGGTTATATGACAAAAACCACCAGTGTCCGGTGGTTTTTTGGTGAATGTCCAGCGTGTAAAGCATCAAATATCAAAGGCTAGGCTTCTACTAGCTCAGGTCTTTTTATTTGAAGTGGGGGTGGTATAAGCCAACCTTTTTCTTTGCTCATTCTTAAAATTTTCAAACCTAGAGCAGTCTTTGTAACATGATACTTTGCAAACAGAGCCCCAATATCCTCACGAATGGACATACCCATTATTTGTGAACATGCCACCAATCCCATAGATGTATCGGCTCCAATCATTGCGGCAATTTCTTGATCTGTAAAACGTGCTCCAACCGGGATATCCGCAAGCTTAGCTTCCGGTCTATCGGGAAGTGAAGGGGAAGGAGTGATTCCATTTTGCGAGAGTATTGTATCACATTCGCTCACTTCCAATTCTGCTTGATCAATTAGCTCTTCTAATGTTTTTTTAAGTTCTTTGTCTCCAGCATGGTATTGATATGCCCGATACGCAGAGATACACCCTTTCGCTTTCGTAGAGAATTGCCATACACTAGAGATTTCGCCATAATGCAACGGTTCATCTTTCGGATTTCCACTTAAAATACCCACTGTAACAGCTCCTCGTTGTAGTTGTTAATTGAAACGAAATTTATTTTGTCTAAGGGGTGTTCCTTTTATTCCTATAGAATTACAGTTTTCATTCTAGTTCACTTGCTTTTCGTACGTATCAGTTTCATAAAAAGTATTTAATTATGAAATAATAAATGAAACTAAATAACGGAGGTGAAGATGTGTCTAAATCATTTATAACCCCTCAAATTATCGCCGGTATTGTAGGTACATTAGCAGCTTTTACCTTTCCAGTTTATTTTGCAATTAAGGGTAGATAGCACAAGAAAGCCACCGTACATATATTATACGATGGAGCAAGGTTGGTAACACCCATCGAACGATAATGAGCAACTGCGGCTGGACTTGCCAATATCGAAACGGCATTGAATGCTCCAATGTTGTAAGTAAGTTTTTTGTAAATAATATGGTTATTATTAAGCCTGAGGAGTCAGAAGTGTCAAATTATGTGTTCTGCGTGGCCAGTTCGAATAAGGGACCTCTCTTTACTGTAACGCTTCCTCATCTGTAACATGTTGTTCATTCTCCGTTCATTCTCGCTTCCTATACTTAAATCATAAAGAGCTGGGAAGCAAAATGTATCTGAGGAGGAACTATACCATGTTAGCATTAGCAGTTATTTTTATTAACTTAGCACTAGTTGCTTATACAATCGGTGTTTGGGGCGAAAAACTTTCTGGTCGATTAAAACCGAATCATTTAGTTTTCTTTTTTGCCGGGTTATTGTTTGACGGAATAGGTACTAGCTTTATGCAACAGCTGAATACAAGCAGAGAAATCAATTTGCACGGTATTACTGGAGCGATTGCCCTGATTTTGATGTTTATTCATGCGATATGGGCAACAATTGTATTATGGAGAAAAAAAGAAAAACAAATCCAGCAGTTTCATAAGTTCAGCTTGGTGGTTTGGGGTTTGTGGTTGATTCCTTATTTGATCGGTGTCGCTTTAAGCATTTTTAAATAAGGCTTATGAGATGTGGAGAGTTGCCATGCTTCTGTAGTATCGCAAATTGAAAATTCGTGAAGATTCAACGATAGTAAGCCGAGTTGAAATTATTTGTTGAATACCCCTTTTGAGAACGATATTGGTAATGACTTATATGCCCAATGAAAATAAGGCGTTACAGGAATTTGTATTAGCTTCACGTTACGATCCTGATTGCGTAGAGGTTACATACAATAAGGCTTTAGTATTGATCTTCAAAGTAAGTCGTTATGCTAATGGGTA
Source organism: Paenibacillus sp. H1-7 (assembly GCF_022354825.1). Lineage (GTDB taxonomy): Bacteria > Bacillota > Bacilli > Paenibacillales > NBRC-103111 > Paenibacillus_S. The sequence goes on along the minus strand of NZ_CP031168.1, from coordinate 4,517,328 downwards.
CGTTAGTTCTATGTTCAATGGAGCAGTTTGCCGAGAGGCGACTGCTCCATTTTCATTAACCTAAAGGGCAGATTAGCGAAATAAACTCTATTCCATATTTCGGTAAATCCATATAACCGGTAGTCAAAGTATCTCCGACGATCTCATTAAAGAACTTTATATTTCCTCATCAGCGGCAGGCGACGCGACGGAGGCAAAATAAAAATAGAGCGAGGTTTTGCGGTGACTAATATGGTGGGATTTTACATAAAAATAGTTGCAATAGCATCCTATATGGCGTATCATGAAATTAGTTGCAATAACATCCTATTTAAGGAGAGAGTAAATTGAGCGAGCATTGGAGACAACCTGATAAGGGCGCAACGGAATCGCATGGCCAATACATCTCAGCCATCTATCGCCACATGCAGATATTGATCTCAGCCGAGCTGGCGCCATATCGAATCGGAAGCGGGCAGTATATATTTCTGATGGCGATTGCTTTTCAGCAGCCAATTACGCAGAAGGCGTTAAGCGAGAAGTTGCTCATTGACAAGACGACTACCGCCAAGGCAATTACCAAGCTGGAAGCAGAAGGATACGTTCGGAGGGAAGTCGATCCCACCGATAACCGTTATCAGCTGCTCTATTTGACAGAATCGGGACGTGAGGTGGTTCCGAAGGTACAGGAAGCGCTGGACCGCGTTAAGAACAAAACTCGGAAGGGCATTACCGATGAGAAGTATGACTTATTGGTAGACCTGCTTAAAACCGTGCTTCGCAATCTGAGCGAGTAGGAGGAGATGAAGAGATGAGCGGGAACAGAGGGGCAGGTTTGACCGAAGAGCTGTTGACTGGGGCTGGCGTTACTATGCACCCTCATTGGCTCGGAGGGTTAGAATTTCAGTTGAACGGTAATGAAAGCATCTTCAAGGCAACCGCTTGTTTGACCTGCTCATCCCGAAAACGGAACGTGATCGATGGATTGAAGAAGGGAACGCAAGGTCGTATCGTATGTATCCCGATTGGGCTGGGTATCCGTTTATTATTTAAATATCGAGCAAGAAGTCGCTCATGCCATTGAAATCGCGCGTTCCAAATAGGATCAAATAAAATTTAGGGGGATGTAATTGATGATAGCAAATCCGTTTATCGTAGTGGAGAATTGCAAAGACGAAATCAAGTATTATCAAAGCGTGTTTGGTCGCGAGATTGCCATTCTCCGTAAGCAAGGGGAAGAGGTGCTTAACGCGGACCTGCATGTAGAGGGGGCAACCCTTAAGTTTGCTGATACTCAAGCGGCAAAGCCGGTAATGAAAGGCGATTACGTGAGAATTTTCTTGAGAATCGAGACGGAGGAAGCGTTCCAAAGGATCTACGAAGAATTTGCGGCCGGAGGGATTATTAATTCGGAAGCGTATGAAGCTCCGTTTAACGGACTGCTGGCCATCGTTACCGACCGAAACGGCGTGTGCTGGGTGCTGTCCTATTATCGAACTTAATGCTGAGAAGTCCAGATGCGGAGTCGTCCTATTTGGGCGACTCGTAGACTCTTTTGTATTTGGAACAAAATCCACAGCTCTCATTGCGCTAACGGGTACGATAGTTTAATAATGATACGAAGCAGCCGTTCAGCAAAATCGGCTGCTTTTTCATTAAAGTAACGGGCAGGATAGTTCAATCGTTTGTCGAACACCTAGGCATTAGGGAAATTACGAAGTTTACAAACGCAAATGAATGTTTGATTAGACGTCCGCACCCTCGTTTGAAAAGTCTAATGGAATAAACCTCAGACGCACACAAAGAAAAGGAGTGAAGTTATGAAATTTCTGCTTACATCTGGTGGCATCAATAACAAAAGCATAAAAGACGCGCTGGTTGGCATGCTGGGCAAGCCGATCGCCCACTCTAACGCCCTGTGCATCCCCACCGCGATGTATGGACACCCCTGGGTCAGCCCCGGCGTCAAAGCCTGGGAATTCATCAGCGGGAAAGAAGAGAATCCCATGGTCGACCTGGGCTGGAAGTCCATCGGTGTGCTGGAGCTCACAGCATTGCCAAGCATCGGCGAAGACCGCTGGATGCCGCTGGTCCGGGAGACGGACGTCCTGCTGGTGGCGGGCGGCGACGCCCTCTACCTGTGCTACTGGATGCGGCAATCCGGGCTGGCAGATCTCTTGCCGTCGCTGCAGGCAGTCTATGTGGGAATGAGCGCCGGGAGTATGGTGATGGCACCTAACATCGGGGAATTCTTCGTTGGCTGGACTCCACCCAACGGTGGCGATGAAGCACTGGGACTGGTTGATTTTGCAATGTTTCCGCATCTGGATCACGAGATGCTGCCGCATAACACAATGGCTGCTGCAGAGAGATGGGCGGCCGGGATGCAGGGGCCGGCGTATGCGATTGATGATCAGACCGCCATCAAAGTGATCGACGGAACAGTCGAAGTTGTTTCTGAAGGGCATTGGAAACTTTTTTCGCCCTGATATTACTCCGCTGTTAACATATAAGGTAACTTGCTTGAATGGTGGGGGTACGATAGCTGAATAAACAACTGACGCGGCTGCCGGCTTGGATATCGGGAGCCGCGTTGTGCTAATGGGGAGGTTAGTTATTACCATATGCACTGAACAGTAGCATAAATATCGCCAAGTTTTGTTTTTTTATATTAACCGGCCGAATCTACTCCTCTTAATAGTTCTGCCCCATATGGGTGATCAACGATATAGAGCCATCTGCCGTCCTGCTGTTTTCTCAGTATCTCAGAAGTGTGGCCTAGGATTTGTATTGGATTCCCATCCTTACCTACAGTTTGAAGGATAAAATGTGCCCGGAGCAAAGCGATATTTTCAAAAGGGATACAGTATATATTCTTGGATATCATGCTGCCTTGTAGTCGCAATAGTTCCTCTAGAGTTTTTCGGATTTGTTCGATTCCTTGATCATAGCCGCCGTTCGGATTAACCAGAATACCGTCCGGTTCGTATAGAGCAAGCAATTTATCGATGTCACCTGAGTTGTAAGCTTCTGCAAACGCAGCATTCATATCTTCTGGATTCATGACGGTTATATCACGAATGGGGGGTTTCATAGAATCGCCTCTTTCTATATGATGTTTATATATGCTAGCTTATCTGAATACCAGCATTAAATTAAGTACGCAGAATAAGATGACATAGTCATAAAAAACTGACCTATGTGGAGGTAAAAGATGCCTTATCAGAACGAAACCTTTGGTTGCCCTGTAGAAGTGGGGCTACAAATGATTAGTGGGAAGTGGAAACCCAGGATCATATTTGAACTGCTTCAGCAGACCCGACGTTTTGGTGAACTTCAACGGTTAATATCCGGCATATCCAGGCATGTTCTTACTACACAACTGCGGGAGCTGGAGGAATGCAATATCGTTAAACGCACCGCTTTTTTGACCGTCCCACCGAAGGTTGAATATAGCTTAACCGATTTTGGGAAAAGCCTGGAACCCATTCTGGAGCAAATGATAAAGGTGGGGGAGCATTACATTTCACTTCAAAAAAAAGAAGTTACAGAGAGTTGAAACTTGGGGTTATATCGATCGCAGGTATCAATTATCAGGGATAGGTCATTGAGCTAACGACAGTACAAAGACCAGGAACAGATCGCCGCAGCTGGCATCTGTTCCTTTTTTCTTTGAAGTAACGGGCAGGCTAACCTGGTGACCGCCTTGAAATAAATAAGTTTAATTGTAATAAATTGATCCAAGAAGGTGAACAGAATATTTACCATCAATTTAGGCATGGCCCGTACTGTGCACATTAGCAATCCATGAGAAACCGGGCCTGCTTTTGGATGATAAAATGTAGACTTAAGGAAGCTGCATATGAGGACGTTTAATCCTTATGATGAATGTGATACTCGGCGGTTACTGTGACCACACGCAGGTGATTCCGGATGAGGAGCTCCACCAGGTGCACCTGATGGACCAGTCCGATGGTCTGCTTGTTGGACGTAAAATCTACCAGCTGATGGAAAGGCTTGGCCAGCCATTGCCAGCAGCGTCGACGATTGAAACCCAAGTACGTCTTCTCGCAGAAGCTGGATCATGTATCGTGGCAGAACTCTTCTTGTTGAAGGGGCCAGTTTACGCTGCATGAAAAACAAGGAGGATTTTCATGGATAACAATCTGAATCGATCGTTCGAAACTGCAATTACGCGTGTATTCGATGCCCCTCGCGAACTCGTATTTAAAGCATGGACAGAACTCGGGCATTTCGCGAAATGGTGGGGACCAAAAGGGGTCACCCTTGAAATAGTTAAAATGGACGCTCGATCAGGTGGCGAGTTTTTAGGTATTCAGACGTCTACTGACGGAAATCAGGTTATGTGGGGGAAATTTGCATACCAAGAGGTTGTCGAACCTGAGAAAGTGGCTTATATCCGATCTTTTTCCGATGAGCAAGGCAATACGGTCCGGGCGCCTTTTAGCGTGAGCTGGCCTCTTGAAATTATGAATATCATAACGCTAGAAGATGACGAAGGTAAAACTGTTTTAAAACTGAAAGGTTACCCTATGAACGCTTCAGCTGAGGAACAAGAAACCTATAAAGGTATGGCTCCAAAGCTTCAACAAGATCTTGAGGGTACCTTCGATAAACTTGCCGACTATCTTGTCTCCCTGAATTAGAATGCGATAAAAATTTAATCAGTCAAAAAAACTTTAATCACTTTGAACATTACGTTTCAGTTGGGAATATTTGTTCAATAAAACAGCAGCAGTCTAGGACTTTATTTTCTCGTCCATGGCTGCTGCTGTTTCGTTTATCGCGTCAATCTAATTCTTTATTTTCATCTGACAATTGGAATTATTCAATAAAAAACATCTTGCCGTCAACTTCGATGGATACGGAAGATTGCAAAAGATCCTCTTTCATTTGCTTCGCATAGGTAACGACTCGATTCACATCCTCTTAATCCAGCTTATCAGCGAATGCATATACAATCGTCACTTTTTCTTTGATCAATTTTTTATCTTTGTCCATCCAAGCGCCTGTTCCCTCGACAGCCGTAGCGCCTCCGAACCAATCTGAAAATTGCGTAAGCGCCTGATCTACGAGCTTTTCATGCGCTTCCTTACTGATGGGTATATCTCCTTTGATCGTGGAAGGAACATAAATTTTTACGACATTATCCAGATGATATTGCCCATTCAATGCGCTGCTGGAGATGCTGCCCGCATTGGCAGAGGTTTCGGGTGCACTGAATGATTGCTGTACGGGTACGATCAATAAAGCCAATAAAAATGCAAATGATAGTCCAATGGTCCAGAATCTCTTCTTCATTAGCCGATCTCCTTTGCTTGTGTGATATTCAAATACCTGTGATATTATACATGTGGTTGAAGTTGTGATTCAATGGGAATTCCGAATTAAAAAAGGGGGATTTTGTTAAAGCTACCTCAGTCTTAATGGGCCATTGAGTGAGGATGAAATCAAGGGTTTTGCAAACGGGATTTGCCAAAAGGGATCGTTATCTCCATTCAATTACAAGGTTTTTGCCACTTACTTTAGTCCAATAGATATGATCCTTAATGTCTACATTATAGACTCCAGGTAACACGTTATAAAATTGTACCCGTCCATAACCTGATTTAATTGTGTTGAATGTTTTATATTCTGTACATTGTTTAGAACTAGCATTACATAAGCGAACGGATAATTGAGTAGGACGAACTGCAAATGGGTTGTAGTTATCTGATATTCTCGTTAAATTCCAAACATCAACTTGTACATTCTTTTCTACAATATTCGTTCCTGGCCAGTAAGTAAGATAAGCAGTATTGTCCCATAAACCATCCTCAGTAGTAAAAGTCCGAGTTCCAGAAGCTTCTGCTTTGGACTGTGGAAAAAATGCAAAAATCATTGAAAAGCATAAAACAAATAATAACATCCACTTCTTTGCATTATTTTGAGATAATGTCATTAAACCAACTCCTTAATTAGATTATAGACAAAATCATACTAACCGGTTAGAATGTTTTCATGATATACAGAATTATCCATCCAGTCAATACCCAAATTTACAAATATTTTGATTTAGGAAAAAGGGTTCATTATTAGGCTAATTCTTGAACCCTTGTTCGTACTATTAACTACAGGATTGGTAAAGGAGAGCTAATTTTTATATGAAGTACTCAACTGGTGAAGAAACTAAAAAGAAAGTTATCGATTCTGCATTTCAACTTCTTGCAGATAAGGGGTATGATGCAATGAGCATTGATGACATTATGAAAGGAACGGGAAAAACAAAGGGTTCATTCTATGTCCATTTTAAGAATAAAGAAGATTTGTTGTATGAAGTTATACAAAATCGATTAGATCGAGATTTTGATCACATCGTAGAAGAGACTTTAAAAGAATTATCGGATGAAACATGCAATGTTCAATTGATATTAAAACGATTAATGCATCTAGTACATGTAGGTACGGGGGGAGTAGATCGGGAGTTATGGACTGCTGCCTATTATCAAATGGTCGTTCTTTCAAGGAAAAATCAAATTGTTCGTGAATGGATGATAAAACAATATCGTGCTTGGGTTGATTTTATGTCAAAGATTATTATTAGAGGACAAGAGCTTGGACAAATCCGTACTGATATAGATGTTCTTGTAATGGTCAATATGCTAATCAGTTTATTAGAAGGGTACGAACTTCGATCAATGGTTGATCCAGAAATTGATGTTTATGAACAATTAAAACTCACCGAAATGTTCTGTATCAATCAATAAAAATGAATTAACTCATAAAATTAGTTTTAGATGCCGGTACTACGTTAACAAAGCAGGAGATGGTATTTCTACGAGGATTGGTTAAAGCGCTTCACGAGTCAGGTGTAATGACCTGCATGGTCAAGAATACTTTATGAAAAAGAGAAGGAGACCCGTTAGTTTGCGGGTCCTTTTTTTCAACACAGGAAGGGGTCTGCCTGAGCGGAAGCGCAATTTGAAAATGCGGCCAACGTGAAGTCTGTCTGAACAAGTCACTCAAACAAAAAACTACGCGGGACTACTTCTCCAGAAATGCTTCAATGGATGGTTCCATGCACATTCCGATGGCCAGGGTGTATCAAAATAAAGAGGAGAAGACTAAAATAAATTGTCTGAAAAAAATATGTTTTAATAATGAGAAAAAGCAGCTGAAAAATATCTTGCTGGATTAAACGTTTTTTCAATTGTAAAATAATGTTGTGATACCTACTGTTGTGATATTGATAGTTATTGTAGGGAAATTAGTATCATTAATGTAGGTGGATTTGTGTCATGATTGAGATTTAGGAAAGATAATGTGAACAGTTGAAAGTAGGTGAGGGTGTGGAGAAGAAAAAGAAATTAAATAATGCTATTCAACTTATGTCTGGACGTTATAAAGCTGCTGATACACCAGAGCTAGAATTGGGTGCAGATCTATTTGCTGTACGAATTAAAAAGCAGTTGATTAAAGAAGGCTTTACAGAAGAAGAAGCCGAAAAGGCACGAGTTAAAGCTAAGCTTTTAAACTAATAAAAGGGATGTCAGAAATGTGACGGAAATAAGAAGCAATGTAACAAATAAAAATATCTAATGATGGCTACTATGGCAGTCTCCGACTAGGCTGCCTTCTTTATATTTTAATTCGTCGGAATTGGTTCCTCATATGATGTTGTGATTAGGAGGATGTTAACCGTTGATTTTTTATTGGCTGGTTCTTGGTACGTAGGCATAGGATTTACTAATGAATTAACTCTTCGATAATTGGGAAAATTAGTAATATAGTTAGGAATATTAGTAGTAGGGAGCAATTTATTTAAGTCGATCTATGGAATTGAGAGTCGAAAACTCTAATGTAAAAGAAACCATAAAAATGATGGACGAAATTGGCTTCGAACGAAAAAAGCAATGGGCTTCTATGCATTTAAAAATTATACAGTAGTAAGCTTTTGGAAGAAAGAACTAGACAAACCCTGATCGACCCGTTATGATGTGATCTCGGTGAAGTTTTTTATTACGAGTATCACGGCGGAAGTTAGAGGTAGCGCTTGGATTGTCGGAACCAGATGGATTTTTAAAGTGTGTAGAAATCATTGTCGTATAAAAAAGGTACTTAGTAAGGTAAGTTATAGGTAATATTTCAAGAGAGCAGGATCGTATAAATGACAGGTACTAACAAACAACGTTACCGCTTCAGTGAAGCGCCTATATGGAATGTCCAGCGACAATATTATGAAGAGGAAGGAACGAAGGCCTGGAACAATGACCAAGTTCCTCAATATATAACGAGTAATCCGATGATCGCTAATGCATATGCAGAAATGATCTTTGGGTTTCTTCAAGATCGCGCGAATAAGGAATATTCTTTAGATCCTGTTTTAATTGTGGAGCTTGGAGCAGGAGCAGGACGCCTTGCGTACCATGTTTTGCATGAGTTGTGTCAACTAAGAGACTACGCTGGGATATCACTGCCTCGGTTCCGCTATATCATGACGGATTTGGCGATGAACAATGTTATGGCTTGGAAGGAACATCCCGCTCTACAATCTTTTATCACTGAGGGAGTACTTGATTTTGCGCGATTTGATGCTGTCCATGATAAAGTACTGAACCTCATTGTATCAGGTACAACCGTTAGTGAAGGAGATTTAAAACAACCATTAATCATTGTTGCCAACTACTTTTTTGATAGCATTCCACAAGAGTTGATTTATGTTGGTGATGGGCAAATTTATGAAACAGATGTTTATATCGAATATCCCGAACATAGTGATTCACTTAAACCATCAGAATGGTTAGATCAAATAACTTTACACTATGAGCACCGACGAGCGCCTGAGTACGAACAAGAGACCTATCCTTACCGTAATGTCATTTCCCTTTATCAGGAACAACTAGAAGACTCGCATATTTTATTTCCAGCCGCTGGAATAACTTGTTTAGAGCATTTAAACCTGTTGTCTCAAGCGGGATTCCTATTAATAACAGCAGACAAAGGAGATCACTTACTAGATAACTGGAAATTCGCAGAACCGCCGGTATTGGTCTTACATGGAAGTTTTTCTTTAACGGCAAACTACCATGCGATTCAGCATGTCTTTGAAAAAAGAGGAGCCGCGGCGTTATTCCCCCCACATCATTATAAAAATATAAATGTTGGCTGTATCCTCAATTTAGAAAAACCAATGGAATATCCAAATATGAGATTAGCTTATCGTCGCTGTGTTGAACGCTTTGGTCCAGATGAATTTTTTGTTATGAAAGGTTGGGTAGATCGCAATCTAGATAGCATGGAACTAGAGCAAATATTAAGTTTTTGGCGTTTGGGTGGATATGACGCGGAATTTTTCATTCAAAGCACGAAGCAGATCTCCAGATTGTTGCCGGAGGCAAACGATGAAGAAAAGCAGGATATCTTAAGAGGCATACAACTGATGTGGTCTTCATACTACGTCATGGAGCAGCGTTATGATCTAGCCCTTGATGCAGGATTGGTACTGTTTGAGATGGACATGTACGAACACTCCAAACGGTATTTGGAAATATCGGTACATCAAGAACCGAATGAGGTCATTTCAACCGTATATTACTGTCTAGCCATTTGTTGTTTCGAGTTAGACTTAGTCGAAGATGCATGGAGGTACATACGAAAATTATTAGATCTTGAGCCTGATCATGAGGAGGCATTGGCGTTGATAAGCCATTTTGATGAACAATTTGAGTTGCGTTGATAAAGTTCAATCAAAAAGGCGAACTAGACGTTGTATTCTCTTCCAAAGCTGTTGTCTTTTGGGGAGACAAATCAGTTAACTCCTTCAAAGTAGAAAAATGGTTTTACCGTGGAATTTGTGTTAGTATATAGACCTATATTGAAGAGGATGTGAACGATCGTGATAAACATTACCATTCCCACACCGGATGTTACCATTACCAAACAGAATAGTCCCGAGCTAAGCAATATTTACGGGTTTACTGATTTCCACTTAATTACCAGGGAAAAGGGTGGCATCTTTATGTTTTACAACGACAAAGAGGAGATGTTATTTGTCGGTAAAGCGAGGAAGTTACGGCCAAGGATAAAAAAACATTTTGAGGATACTGTATCACCAATCAAAAATCATAGAAACGAAATTACTAAAATAGCGGTTTGTATAGTTGAGGACCCGGTCGATAGAGAAATTTACGAAACCTATATCATTAATAAGTACAGGGCTAAATACAATATAGACAAAGTGTTATACAACTAAAGGTATGGATGTTCTAATGCATAATGGGAAGCTTTATAGTCAGCAGTAGGTTTGAAGCTTGAGTTAGACAGTAATATAGTTAAACTCCATATAGCATGAGTTCGGTATTTGCACCGTTCTCATGCTTTTTCAAATTTTTCATGTTGAGTGTCAAGAATATAGGCCGATTAAGATCCCGCTTCATAAAGTGATTGTCCATACACTCAGGAAGATTGTCATGAAAAACAGACCCTTTACCAACTTAAGGAAGACAAGTAAAAGGGTCTGTGTATTACTGGCGAATAAATCTACTTCCTACGGACCACTGCATTCCAAAGTGATGAAAACCCGCGAATGAGTGAGTTTACTTGAGATAACCCCTTAATACTGAGGGACAGGTACGATAGCGTAATAGCACCGTGAGAAGGCTGCTGCCGTTTTAGAACGGCAGCTTTGTTGTTTTAGTGGGTTGGATTTCTAAAAAAGTCATGCAGCAGCCGGCCAGACGATCATATGTCCTTGTTGTTACAATAACGGGCAGATACAGCCAACAAAACGTTGAGTATGTACCTTAATATGTAACTACTTATCTTTCGTGTATTACAACTAAATCGGTACCATGATTCGGATGTCAAGAAACCGGCAACGGTCAGCATCCGAGTTAAGGGTCCGAGTTAGGTTTGAATATCGGAACTGCTTCTTAGTCGGGGAAACGAATTCGAATACATTCTCGAACATAGAGGAGGGAGGATTGGGTTTAAGGTTGCTTTGATCGATGTGTTGGTTATTGTATTATGGATAATAGAACGAGTGCCTTAATGGGTATTTTATAAAAAATAGGAGGATGAAATGGCCTGGAGCAAATTGAAGCAACATCTGGAGAGCTTTCTCAGTCCTGCGTTATATGGAAGGGTCGAATATCTTTCAACAAGCTACCGCTATTTACCAGATAAAGCAGGACTTTGTTATATTGCGGTAGATAAAAAGAACGTACTCAATATGAGTGATACCTTAATCAAATGGTATCAGACGGAGTTGGAAATTAAGAATGATTCAGATATCCAGCTTCCTATCAACAATGAAGAAATTGAAGCGGTTAGAAAAGATACCAAAGGGAGTGTTCCGGAGGATCGTTTAATAGTAATCGCAAGAAGTAGAAAAATATCAGAACATGCAAAGGAGCTTTTGTCAGCACAGTCATCATTAAGTAAATCAAATTTTATCGTTGTAGCTAATAAGTTTTTATCCATTTCTATAGAGGAAAGCATAGAGAGCAACGATATCTTATTGAATATTCTAGCTTTGGTTGACAGACGAGTTGGAAAAAAGCGAATTTTAAACTTGACCGAGAAGATGAAGTTAAAGCATCCAATTGTACAGTATTTTTTTGAACTACGGCTTAGTACATTATGAAAAAAATAAACAAAAAAAGAGTCGAACTAGCGATTACGCTAACGGGTACGATAGCTTAATAGTCAACTACTACGCGGCTGCCGGCATTTATCGGCAGCCGTATTAAGCTAACTGGCAGTTTATTTCGTCATGCAAGAATGAACTAGGAGAGGTACAGATCACTTAACCCATCTATCTTTTTAACAAATATTTTGGGTTTATTTGACTCAGCAAAAGCGGATTTTTTGATCCCTTAACTACTGTGATATAAAATAATCAATCAACTCCGAACCAATGAACTGACAAGCATATTAGATGCAGGGTGTGGGGAAGGCTCTCATTTAAGTAAGATTCAAGAAAAGTTATTTCGAAAAGCAACCAATTCTCTATTGGCGGTCGGAATCGATAAATAATGAAGAACCTAGATAAAATGAAGAGACCATAGCTCGTTGCTATGGTCTGTCTCTTTCTATGAAGCGATCAGCAAATTACTAACTACGAAATTCGCCTCACACACTTCAACTGTGCGTCAACGTCTACCGCTGAACCGTTTGATCGCTTCCTCGGTAACCGGGGCGAAGAGGTTAACCAGGTTGCCGTCGGGATCGCGAAACATCACAGCACGGTTCCCCCACGGCATCGTGGTTGGTTCCTTTACCCACTCGTCGACAAACGGCTTCAGGCGCTCGTATTCGGCATCGACATCGTGGACGCGGAACTCGATGATGACAGAGTGATTGTCGGCCGCCACAGCGGAACCAGCTCCGAACAGTTGCGCCGTCTGGGAGTGGCCGATCGCCAGGGTACACGATGGCACAACGAGTTCAGCAAAGACGGGTGCGGGGCGTTCCGCGGAAACACCCATGACTTTCTCATAAAACTCGACGAGACGATCCACGTCGTCGGTAATGATGCGTACAGAAGCAAAATTCACGAAATATCATCCTTCCTTTAATAAAGGATACAATACCATATCATATCAATTAGAGCCTAAATACTTTACGGTTACTTACTCCGATTATAAATAAACGCTACTGACAACAGTATGTCAGTAGCGTTTTAAATTTTTTTGCTTCCTACTGAATTTGTTTTCGGAATGCGTCAGTACACAAAATAAAACATTGGGGTGTAATATGGACGATTTATACAAGATCATTCACGACTGTCGGGTGACAAGAACATTATCTCATTCCCGACGGATGGTGGGAGGGATATGTGGATTGATAAATCGGCAAAGGGATTTTATGGAAATAACATTAGCAGTGAATAACGTCTAAATAGATGTTGAGGTGTATTTGAATGCGATGCCAAGATGGTTAAAGGTTTTTTATTACTTATTGTTTTATCATTGAAGAAAAGAGCGTAATCAAGAAACTATAGTCAGATAATGATCCTCTGATGTGACGGATTTTTTGTTTAATCGGAACAGAATTCTTGTCAATTCTGTGTTGTTCCGATGGCCGATCTGTGCCAAGAATCTGTTCCGGGCGGTCTTAGTTTTTATGCCTGTACTGATTTGGCGGCATATTTGAACGCTTTCGAGTATGTGAATAGATCCGGATAGCCAATGGAGTGAGCAATTTCAGACAGCTTGTGCTCCGTTTCCTTGAGCAGCGTCTTGGCCGCATTCATTTTCAACTGCTGCAAATATTGGACCGGCGACATGCCGTATGCTTTGCGGAACGATTTGCCGAAGTGAGTGCGGTCTCCCCCGGCGTAATTGGATATTTCCTTGATGGTGATCCCTTCCGCAAAATCCATGGTCGGGCCGATCGGTTTTAACATCAAAGGCCATCGAGAATATTCTTGATGGTCTTTTTAATTTCTGAACTATGGTGTGATGACGAAATGTAATAAATACTAAAAATATCTAGTGATCACAAACATGCGCAGGAGCTAACATGCAGCCCTTTGGGCCGATTCCGTTTAGGCGTTTAGTAAACGGGCAAATCACCGCTACCTAAGTCGCAAGCCCAGAAGGATTGTTAGTTATGGACTAGAGACTTCTCCCCAACAAAGCTCCGACTTGTTTAGCCATTACTTGAGGCGGATAGGGCATCCCGTTTCTGATCCACCATTCTATTACACCTACATAAGCGGTACCGGCATATTGTAGCATCACATCTTCTTGTAAATCTGCATTTCTTCCGCTATCTCGGTCAATCTCACCTTTGAATCCTTCAATAAAAGAAGCAAGAAGCCTCGTTCTAAAAGCTGACGGCACCCCTTTGCTTGCTAACATGGTCGAAAAAAATAAATAATTTTTCTCAAAATATTCAAAATAAGGTACAAGAGCCTCGTTCCAATCCATCTCACATGCCCATTCATCCATCTCTCCTAATTCATTAAGGTGTGTTTCTATGAGTTTATCCAATAAATCAAATTTGTCCTGATAATGAAGGTAAATGGTCCCGCGGTTTAGGTTGGCCCGGTCTGCGATATCCTGAATGGTTATATCGTCGAAATTTTTTTCAGTCATTAGTTCAATAACAGCTTTCTTCAAAGCTTCCTGTGTTTTCACAATTCTACGATCCACTTTAGCCATCGTACTCCCACCAAACTTTCTAAGTTACTTAACAATTTCGGTTGTTTCGTTGATATATCAACAAATCACAGTTTTTTAACCATTGAATTTGCGTTCTAAATTATATAATAATAGACACAAGTTGATTAATCAAATGAATTTGATTAATATTTTCGATCCTCTTTGCAATGAATGGTCTTGCTATTATGATTGGATCGCAGGTTGTCAAACAATCGGCTGGTCGGCTGACGAACGCACTATAATTCGTATTGGATTATTGCTATCCTTTATTTCTGCTTCTGCGATCCTGGCAGCAGTACTTTCTATGGGATCTTTACCGGCGATATTTATTTCAACCTTCTTATTTGCTGTATCCATTGGGATCATTGGTCCAGTTTCCGTTACTTTAGGGATGGAATCGCATGGACATATTGCGGGGAGTGCGTCTGCTGTACTGGGCACCCTTCAATTTGCATTGGGTGCAGTTACTTCTCCGCTTGTGGGACTTCGCGGGCGAGAATTCAGCCATCCCTTTTGGAATCGTTATTTTTACAACCAGTTTACTGGCCATCTTATCGAACATTATCTTCATCAGGAAGGTGGAGACGGTAAGCGGCGGGAGCAACAACGCAGAAACAAATACGTGATTCTAACGGAGGGACCTAGAAAGTGGAAATTCGAAGAGTTGGATCCCAACCATCGGGAAAGGACCGTCTGAATATTTTACCGGCGTGGTTCGCATTGATCCACTATTGATCCTGCACGCGTTGCTGGAGCCAGCGTCACTTTCGAGCCAGGCACACGGACAGCATGGCATACTCATCCCTGGGTCAGACGCTGATCGTAGCGGCAGGCAAAGGAATTGTTCAACGATGGGTCAGTAGAATGCTACCTCAAGTAGTAGCTAGCTTAACGAATTGGAACTTTGTGCGGATAAGTCTGCTGTAATCTGCCAGTTAATTCTATGAAAGAGGATTAAAGGCGAAATGAGGGAGATACCATGTCGGGTAATAAGAAAGTTTGGTTCATCCCAGATGCTGCACGTGGAAAGGGCGTCGAGCTCACAAAAGCAAACCTTGCCGAAGGCAACCAGGTCGTTGCCACTAGTTGTAATACAGATAAGTTAGCCACAATCCTTGGTGATCACGAAAATCTATTGATAGTGAAACTTGATATTACTGATCCAACTAATGCAGAGGCCGCCGTGAAGTTGGCAGTCGACCGATTTGGACGAATAGACGTATTAGTCAACAACGCTGGTAGCTTTTATGATGGCTCCTTCGAGGAACAGACCTTAGAACAGATCGAACGTCAATTCTCAATCACTCTTTTCGGTCCGATGAACGTAACCCGTGCCGTGTTACCTGTGATGCGTAAGCAACGTTCAGGGCATGTTATTTCAATCTCTTCACTTGTTGGGCTGGTCGGATTTGAATACAACGTTGCGTACGCTTCTTCGAGGTTAGGTTTAGAGGGTTGGATGGAGGCGTTACATTTTGCACTAGCTCCATACAGCATCAAAACGACTATTGTCGAACCAAGCTGCTTCACATTCTGGGCTGAGCTATCTATAGATGACTACGCCGAGCGTAATCCACAATTCCGGGCTTTCATTAAAGAAAAGAATGAAGGACACGAATGCGCTCCGGCCAAGCTTGTAACGGCGCTAGTCACCATCTCAAACCTTAGGGAACCACCGTTCCGTTGGATTGCAAATACTGATGCCATCGCTGGTGCAGAACAGAAGGAAGACGAACTTCAGCAAGGGGTAAATGCCTATCCTGGACGGAAGTTAATGAGTTTTTTCGCAAGAATTCGTAAAATGGTAAGACGATACACTAGAATAGTCCAGACAAGGTTGTTATTTCCATTTTTTTGATCAAAGAACTGTAATCCATGAAAAAGCTTTTTTGAAAATATGGACTCTTGGTCCGTATATTCTAGGGCTAATATCTACATAGTTATTATTACATTATGGAGGTAAATTTTTTATGGACCGTTTAGAAAAGATCAAGGAAAAATACAAGCAGAAATTTTGTTATTTCAAGGAGAACCTGTGCTGCTACTTTTTGGGGGAGGTTTATTTTCAGGTTAATGACAAGCAACGTGAGCAAATGATTTTTGTAGTTGCTTCAAAGCTATTTTTTTAGTGGTAGCCCAAGTGAAGGTGCGGGAGCGTTCTTTTTATTGAACTAACGGGCAGTATTGTTCAACAGTTTTACTCGCACCTCGGTGGCTTGTTTCTGGAATTGAGATATTAGCAATAGCTCAAGCAAGGCTAGACTATCACTGACTGTATCTGTCAACTATATTGAAGTACACTACAAGTAGGAGGCGATTCAAGTGATCAATAAGTCCAATGAATTACCGGTTATGTTTTTTGGCGAACAGCAATCTCTCGAGAATTGGCTTGAGAACAATCATGACACTTCACCGGGAATCCGGTTGCAAATCTCGAAAAAAAATTCCGGTGTGGTTACCGTATCCTACGATGAAGCACTTGAAAGTGCATTGTGTTACGGATGGGTTGACAGCCAGAAGGAAAAGTTTAATGAAAAAATGTGGGTTCAACGATTTACTCCGCGTAGGGCTAAGAGCATCTGGTCGAAAGTAAATAAAGACAAAGCAGAGCTTCTCATAACAAATGGAAGAATGCAGCCCTCTGGGTTCAAAGCGATTGAAGTTGCCAAAAAGAATGGACAATGGGATAAGGCCTACGAATCGCAAAGTATCGCTTCTATGCCTGAGGATTTCGCAATTGAACTTGAGCGAAATGTCAAAGCGAAGGCATTTTATGATACGTTGAATAGCCAGAATAAATATGCAATCCTGTTCAGAATCCATAATGCCAAGAAGCAAGAAACCCGGGCGAAACGAATTCAACAGTTTGTAGCGATGCTTGAAAAAGGTGAAAAAATATATCCCTAATCAGTCCCTATCGATTTTGAACTAACTGGGAACGATAGTTCAACTACAGTTGGTGGATCCAAAAATCAACGATATAGAAAACTAAGCAAATCAAAGAAAAAAAAGCTCGCTCCACCCGGTTCGAGCTTTTTTTTTCAGTGTTTCACGGAAAGTAAATCAGCCGCCAGGAGCAAATTTGGCAGTATCCATTGCGAAAAGGGCTTGTGTATTCAGTTAAAGGGTACGATAGTTCCAATAATAAATGTTACGACGCAGCCGTTCAGCATGATCGGCTGCTTTTTCATTAAAGTAACGGGCAGTTTAGTTCCAATATGTGTTTATCTATTTTATGTAAGACCAATAAATTAACATAGGCTAACCCAGGTGATTTGTAATAGTTTCACTCTTCTAAGCAACGTTTTGAGTTGAATGACAGATATGAGGTTATATGGGGTGTAAAAAACGCCGGTAACCTTAAGCAGGTGACCGGCGCTTTCATATTAGCGTTTCGGCATTTTGCTCTTATCCATATACAGCAGATTCCAGCGGTGACCGTCCAGGTCGGCAAATCCTGCGCCGTACATCCAGCCGTCAATCTCACTCGGCTTGCCAAAGATGCTTCCTCCGGCAAACTCTACTTTTTGAATAAATGCATCTACTTCTTCTCTGCTTTCAGCGCCGATGGAAAATATTACCTCTGCACTATGTGAAGTATCTGCGGTTTTTGAACCTGTAAATTTCTCAAAGGCCGCATCCGGGAACAGCAGAATCGTTGTTTGGCCTATGGTAAGTTTGGCTCTCTCGTTACCAACGCTCACCGCATGGAATCCAATCTCATTGAAAAAAGCAGTTGACCTCTCAACATCTTTGACCGGCAGGTTAATCCAAATCTCCTGTGACATGACTGTAGCCTCCTAAAATATATTTTCAACTCCTACTATACTCTACTTCTGGCAGCAGAAGCGAATCTTATAAAAGAAACCGCAACATAAATGATACAAGGACCATTTACTCATCATCAAAGAAGTCGACTGGGAGGTTTACCAACTGATGATGAGTTATTATTAAGCTAACGGGTACGTTAGTTTAATCAACAATCAATACGCGGCTGCCGGCATAGATCGGCAGCCGCGTTACGCTCGCGGGCAGTTTATTGCAACGACTCAGGCATTTTCATTGACTGTAAAAAGCTGGATTAGGTATGATTGATATGTAATAGAAATATCTTGAAAGTGGGGCTCTTATATGTCACCAGGCTTTGCTTTTATTAAAATTGGGTAATAGTACTGAGTTGGGAATTATTGTATTCAATCTTGATTCAATTACCAAGGAGAAAACATGGATCCAAAAATAAAATATATGTTCCTGGACGAATATATCACTGAGGGTGCTGAGCGGTTTGGGATCAGCCCCAAAGATCTGACTTTCATCGGGGGCTTCCAAAACTTTATTTATTCCTATAACCGGGATGAATCGCACTCTTCGGACGTTGGAAGGACTCGCAGCTGAAATAGAATGGATTCGTTATCTTTCGGAGAATGGATTGTCGATTTCTGACCCAGTTTCTTCGGTTGATAGAAAGTATATTGAACTTATCCATGGGAGTACAATTGGTTTTTACGTAACTTCCTTCAACCACGCACCTGGCAGAAAAATCGGATATCCGGAATGCCTAGGCAATTCAATACTTTATGAACAATGTGGACGCATAACAGGTCTCCTTCATGAACTGAGCAAGCTGTATAAACCTATATCCAGAAGATTACTAAAGGGATTTCGTTGATCGATGAGTTCTAGAACTACTAAAACGATGGTTACACATTAAGCTAACGGGTACGTTAGTTCGATGAATAACCAAGATGTGGCTGCCGGACATGATCGGCAGCCGCGTTACGCTAACGGGAGTCTAGTTCCAATATGTGTTAAAATGAGTGGGACTAAAACTTGGAGTTGAAGTAATGACAATTAGCAAAAAAGGGTCAAGAAAGATTATTGTCGGGCAAGAGCCATTCAGATGGCTAATCACTCCATCAGCAAGAGGTATTATTACGTTAACCGTTCAGCATGATGAAGTGAAAGGGCAATTGCTCCGAGTTGCGATAGAGTCAGACATCAACGAATTTTGGGTGGAGTTTCCGAATGTTGAATTACTCAATAATAAAATCGTGATGCCTGCTGAAATAGCTTTAATTATTTCGGAGGCAATCATACAAGGTTGGAAACCTAGGGAGAAAGGTGCGTTATTAAGTTTCAAACATTCAGAAAACAAGCTGTTATCGTTGAAATAATGGGAGAGGATGGTTCCAAAACGAGATAACGGCAGCCCGCCAGTCAGCTTAGTCCTTGGATATGTAACTTTTAATGAGGAGAATTAATACTATTGAAGCTTTTTACAAAGGAATTCAAGAAAATTGTAGTCGACGATTATCCATTTCTTTGTGTAATCGACTAATGGTCTGAAAACGAGCACATTAGTTTTAAGATTTATCCGTCCAATACGAAAACATCATATTTCTTGATTTTCTTTTCTTGGAAAATCAATTGGGCAACTAATCTTTGCCAACCATTGGTTTGTGCTAAGTTAATTCATTACGCCATTAGCAGTGGCTGGGACTATAAATCTGAACGAGCTGTGCTCTAACTCCAAGATGGAGACATTATGGTAGATCGGCTCGGATTGGATGAATTAATTCGGTAACGGTACGCGTTTTGGCTATCGGCTAAACTAACGGGTACGATAGTGGAGAGCTTGTAACGCTGTAAGCTCCTCTTCGTTCATTAAAGTAACAGGCAGAATAATGGGATTAAAGAGGATCCATAACGGTATTGTAGAACCAACCACAAATGGTTAAAGAATGTTAACAAGGGGTTGCTCTAAGTTGAAAAAGTTAATTGATATACTTCCTCCTCCTACCACACCATTTAACTGCGGGGATCAATTGCAATGGGAATATTTTATAAATAGACTTGGAACAAAAGTTCCCTCAGATTACAGACAATTTATTAATACCTATGGGACAGGCGGGATTGATAAATTCCTATGGATATTAAATCCCTTTGTAAAAGATGAAAACGTTAATTTTTTGAAGAGAAAAGAAGAAATATGTACTGCATATCTACAATCTAAGCTAGCCTTCCCACAATACTTCGAACATGAGGTTTTCCCTTCAACTGGGGGAATTCTGCCTTGGGGATACACTGATAATGGAGACGAGTTATATTGGCTAACATTTGGGAACCCTGACGAGTGGACAATAGTCGTATATACCTCGAGATCATCTGAGTACTTCCATTACCCCATTATCATGACTGAGTTCTTATATCAGATAATAATGAAAGAAATAGTTTGTGATTCCTTTCCTGATGATTTTCCTTTTCCAAACAAAAAAACTGAGTTTTTTTCTTTTAATGTTCATTAGCTGGGTTCAACTAATGGGTACTATAGCGGAATAAATACAAGAGAAACAGTAGCTGATTCTAAAAGGGATTGAGTAAATGGAATCAAAATACAAGTTCAAGGTATTATTTGAATGTTTCATGAACGAAACTTATTCAAGGGATATTTCAGCAGAATGTTACTATGCAGAGGTAATTGAAGTTGATAAAGATACACTATGCCTTATACTGACAGATTCGTACCCTCTGGTTTGTAAGATTTGTGGGGCAGAACCAATCCCTATTAAATTGTTAGATGAAGATTTGGATATTGAGGTTTTATTCAAGAAGATAAAAGAATCTAAATAAAAGAGTAACAATTATTCAACTAACGGGTACGTTAGAGCAATGCTTACACCACGAGGCTGCTGCAGGTACTAGACTGAAGCCTCGTTAAGTTATTGGGCAGGATATATCATTGTGTGCTTATATAATTATATTTGTTATGAAGAACTTGTTGTGACTACTTCTAAAATAAGGAAGTGTAGTGCAATGGTAATACATGAACATTTGGCTTTTAAATCGTTACTAACATTAGATCACTTTGTTGAATTACTAAGAAATGCCTTATATCTTAATGAATTCGAATTTGATTACGAGAATGAAAACAATTGGGCATGGACATACGATGATGACCACATATCAATAAACATATCGAAGCCATTTGAGGAAGGGAAACTACAGGAATGGGACTCATCCGTCCCTCAAGGCTGTAACTTCGGCATATCTCTAATGAGTATAGATAACAACTTTTATTACGACCCTCAAAAGTATAATGATTATTATGTCGTAAATAAACTAATTCCCAAATACGCAAATGCTGTTGAAGAAATTATTAAAAGCAAGGTTTATTATTACCGAGGTAAACATCTCATAGCTTCTTAAGTTAAGCTTTATTAAGGTAACGGGAGGAGGGCAAGAATGGATTGGGTGTTTATCGGAAGTACTGAGATGACTCATTTTTGCTGAACGGGATAGATATCTTTAAGAAAAAATGGAATGATACGGGTGGGAAGGCTGCCGTGATAGACCCTATATACAATGTTAAAAAATACTTTACCGTTTGGTCAGTTCAAAACGATAACGACGAAGTAATTACCTTTGCAGCGGGAGAATTTTCAAACTGTGTTTTGGGGATTTACACTAAAGGCTAGCTTAAACTAATGGGTACGATAGTACAATCATCAGAACTGGAGCAGGCGCCGCGGCGACTTTCCAGTTCTGAGATTGAAGTAACGGGCAGGATAGCAGAGTAATATGTGGATTATTTTGCGATTATTTTGCGATATAAGGGTTGAGGAGGATTTTTTATTAATTCTCAAAGGGACAAAATACATAAAATCATTGCCGAATGGGATCCATTTGGTTTAAAAGTCTATGGTATCGAAAGTTATGAAATACTAAAATGCATTCGTTCTAGCGGGTCAAGGGACCCTGAGCAAATAGTAGGGTATACTGAATCTATGCTTCGACATTTGGATCCTTCACGAAAATTAAGTAAAAGTGAATGTTTAATAACTGCTAAAAAAATTATTGAAATATTGGATTAATTCCAACACCATGAATAATTACCTCTTATTAAGTCATTCCGCTAACGGATACGATAAAGACACGGGGGCAGCCGACCAGAAAGATAGGCTGCCTTTTTTCACTTAGCGGGCAGGATACTGTGGTAAAATGAGGAAAATGTAATGTTAACGGGCACTGAGGTGAAATTGTGAGCGTATGGAGAAGAAAAGCCACCGAGTTGTTTAATATTCGCTTCGGACCTACTCAACACGAAACAATTTATGATGTATTTCGGACTCTTCTAGGATTGGTGAAGGAAGCTCATAATCGTGGTGATGAGGACCAGCTAAAGAAGATATATGAGTACGCTGAGTGGTGTTCAACTCAAAGAGCTGATGATTTACGGAATGCAGCAGGTGTATCCTTTTATGAACATCTAGTTGATGATGAAGTTACTTACCAAGCAATTCTTCGATGGATAAAACCAACGATATTTTCAATAATTAAGGATCTTCTTAAGTGGCGAATCAAAGATGAAACAGTCTATCGAGATTTAGTCGACAAATTTAATGTTATCAATGGCACAAGTATCCAATATTAAGCTAACGGTGCGGGTGGCGGAATAATATTCTTTTGGTTATATTCAAGGGATAAATTCGTTACTACAGGTGAACGATAGCTCAAATTTAATCGAGTATAGTTACTAAACCCAAATTAAAAACATAAGTGCCGGCCGACATGAATCGGTACCTTTATTTAGAAAGGTGTATTATTGTGAACTGGAATCAAGTGAACGACATAAAAAGATTTACTCCACTAGATCAACTAAGCTTTCCAAGACTGCATTTAAAAGATAGGCCATTATATTATCTTGGTGGTGGTTTCATGTTATCGTACACAAACAGACAATTCAAAATTGATGGCTTTGAAAGAGTTGAATTTGGAGAAGAAGGAGAATATGCGCTAGGCATATATTACTTTCAATACCGTAATAAACTTGAGCAATATATGAATTTAACACTCCCATTTAGGACGATGTACTAGGGGGAGTTTTTGAGATAGCTAAAGGTATTGCAGTAGGGGACACTTTCTTGAAAGTTAAATATCGGCTATCTAATGGCTGTCAAGTTAATGAGGATCGGAAACTTAAAGATGGAGACTTCATCTTTCAGAATGCGAATATTTCATGGAAGAACTTTAGATTTTTTTTCTTTGAACGGTCAAACAATGCAAAACTAACGGGGTTTCAGCACACATTTTAAAGAAACGAAGGATAACATTGTTTATTAAGCTAACGGGTACGTTAGTTCAATGCCGAAGGGCTGCCGCGTGGCAGCCCTTCGCTCAACAAACGGGTAGTTTAACGTAGGGAATTCAGTGCATGTAGGCATGTTTGATTCTATTGTCATCAAGCATAATGTGAGACAGACTTCCATTTTTACGGGGTTATTTTCATTTGAGGAATTGAGCGATTAACTATAATCACTTGTCCATATCCATCAATCCATAAACTCATATATATAATATAGATTCGCTTATACAAAGGGGGACGCATGAAATGTACAAAAGAACAGTGATAAAAAAGGCAAATAATACGGTCAAACAAGTAGAATCAACTGGAAGACATAAGGGAATCCGGGCGAATATAGTTGCAAAGGTAATGAGAATGATGGCTGCCACACAAAGATCATTGGATGCACAAAAATCGGTTATTATTACCCAAAGTACTAGGAGAATAAGTACGAATCGAAATTGGGTAAACGCACTTGAAATCGAGCGAAATCCGGCATGGGTAGCGCCGCAAGCAGGTGAATCGTACGTTTGGGGAAGAAATGACCCTAATGGTCCTGCTGCTGTGGTCGCCAGAAGATTTACGATTAGAGACGATATTGAGAGAGCTAGATTATTCCTGTCCGTTGATAACTTTGCCATCGTTTTAATAAATGGACGGTCGGTAGTTATCGACAATCCGCAGGGCAATGTTTCATTCTTTAATCCGGGAAGATCGTTTAATATTAGGCGTTTCCTTCGGATAGGTACGAATGATATTGTGATAGCCGCTTTTAACTTCCCGTCAAATGCAAACAGAAGCGAAAATAATCCCGCTGGTGTCCTTGCACGTATCGAAATTCAATTAGAAGATTAATCCGGTAGTGCTTGAAGACACCACAATGGGGTGTCTTTTCTTTACGTTCATCAGTCGTAATCATCGCTATGTTCGACCTTAATTCACTGCAACCGGTATGTTAAACATAAAACATAGGAGTAGTCGGATATTCGTGATGACCGAATTACAGTTTATATGTACACAACAAATGAAATTATTGAATTAAATACAGCTGATTATTTTACGAAAACAGAGTACGAAGAGATATTGATTGGAAGTTCAGGTAACTTAACATATAGGGGGCCTTGTTGATTACTGTCCATCGTAGTTATTGTTTAGCTAACGGGAGTTTAGTTATGGAAGTATCGGTGGTATATAGATTCGGTCCACCGATAGCAGCAGTTTTACTATTTTTACAATCTAAGTAAAGAAAGGACAGGGAGATTGCCCTGTCCTTTCTTTACAGATGAGGATAAATGCATGATGAGTTTACGCTTAATCAAGTTTACAGATCGACTTTCCAGTTCCCCATCATCTTGGCGACTTCCGGATCGCGGTACGATAAGAAAAGACTTTTCTGCGTATCGAGAGTGGAAATTTGTTCGATGTTGTACGCGCTCAATTCAAAATCGAAAATGTTAAAGTTTTCGACGATCCGTTCTTTTTTCACCGACTTCGGAATTACAACGACTCCACGCTGAACAAGCCAGCGAAGCACGACTTGGGCGACGGACTTGTTGTGTTTTTCTGCGATGGAGGCCAGCACTTCGTTCCCAAACAAGTTGTTAAGTCCTTCAGCCAAAGGCGCCCAAGACTGGTGCTGTACTCCCTGCTCTTTCATAAAAGCGGCGCTCTCGATCTGGTGGTAGAACGGGTGCGTTTCGACCTGATTGACGGCAGGCACGATTTCGTTATGCACGATAAGGTCCATCAAACGGTCAGGCAGGAAATTGCTGACCCCGATTGCCTTGATTTTGCCTTCACGGTACAGCTCTTCCATCGCACGCCAAGCGCCGTAGTAATCACCGAAAGGCTGGTGAATAAGGTATAAATCCAGATAGTCGAGCTGGAGCTTCTTCAGGGATTTGGCAAACGCCAGCTTGGCACTCTCGTAGCTGGCATCCTGAACCCAAAGCTTGGTTGTGATGAACAGCTCCGCACGTGATATACCGCTGCGCTTGATCGCACGGCCCACCGCTTCCTCATTCAGATAACCGGAGGCAGTATCGATTAGGCGGTAACCAGCCATCAGCGCTTCGTATACGGCTTTCTCGCATTCTTCAGCATCAGGAACTTGGTAAACACCGAAGCCGATGATTGGCATTTTCACACCATTGTTTAATGTTACGGATTGCATTGTAATTCCTCCCAGTGTTCAAATGTAAAACAGCAAACGGCGCTAACCCTAAATCGGGTGCTGCACCGAGGATTCCAGTTACGCCCCGTTTGCGTTACACTAAGCTTAGAACCTTCGTGTTACACGAAGTCAAGTCGTTTTACTATTTATTTTCCAAGGGGGATTTCACATGCATACAGTCAAAGAAGCCGCTCGAATTACGGGACTCACCGAGCACGCAGTACGCTTTTACACGGATAAAGGTCTGGTGCCAAGCGTACAGCGTAATCAAAACAATATTCGGATGTTTGACGATGAATCGATCAACTGGTTGTATGGTATCAAATGCCTCAAGCAATCCGGAATGCCGATTGAAGTTATCAAAATGTACATTGATCTCTGTCTTGAAGGGGATACGACCCTCCCGCAGCGCTATGCACTCATGATGGAGCATAAAGAGGAGGCAATCGCTAAACTTGAAGAAGCCAAACAGCACGTTGCCCATTTGGAACAAAAAACCCTACTATATCAGGCCATTCTGGAGCACCGCTCACCAGACGTGATGAATCCTGGCAACTGGGACAAAATCAAGCATATGCATAGTGACGTATTTTACCCGCATGCTTTTCAGAAAGCTTAAGATATCACGTGAGACCTAACCGTTTTGTATAATACTCGGATTCAAATTTCTTATTGGTTAGGAAATATACAAGATTCACATCCGTCTAGATTGAACTAACGGGTACGATAGCATGGAGTTGCCACGTAGGAAGCTCCTTTTTGATATGTATAATATTAACATTTGTTGTATAATAGGGCCCGGTCTTGATGTGACGGTACTCCAGCGGCTGCCGAATTGGTCCGATCTTGACGGCTTTGACTGCCGTAGGTGAAGTCGTTGCATTGACGATTACCGGTTCTCCGGCCAAGAATCTTGTGAGATCCAAATCGTTCCCATTGTAATGATCGATCCAGACTTGCGTATGCTTAATATCAGCTTCTCAAAAAGTGTGGGGTAACCCGATGCCCGTGGATCGTTGTTAGCCCGGGCCGCCATCTGCTTTGACAAATAAGAAGCTAGGCTCGACAAGCTGTAACGCCGGCCGAGGCGATTAGGGTAGAAGGGGGAATCATCTTCACCATTTAGCACAGTGTTAAGGTCAACCCTTTTGCACCTTAGGATTGAACTCTATGGTAAACTTGAGCTCTGATTCCTCGATATCCCGCTCCGGAATCTCCTCTTTAATTCGCTTCACCGGCCGCAGCCCGCGCGCGACATTCTTGGTGAGGTACCCTTCCTCGAAGCACCAGGTTAGAACTGAATGGGTTATGACGACCTTTTTCGCCTGCGTATCGCTGTTCCGGTTCTGTCTGAAACGCCTCCATGTCGAAGCGGGACAACTCCCGGATATCGTTCTTTCCGATCGCCGCCACATACTGCAGGAAGGTGAGGAGCACTCTAATACTCAAGGCATGGGTTTACTGCATCCACAACCCTCTTTGGGTTTATGCGGGCAGTAAGTAATATCATCAATCTTCGCTTCAGGTAACCCTTCAACATATCCTTTTGTAAACGCTCTTGAATTCGCTGCAGCGTCTCCCCATAGACCAACACCACTCTGATTGGTGACAAAAATATCATATACCCCGTTTCTTGTAATAAAGATATACCTTCTCTCAATAGCTGCTCATTCAGATAGGAATAGCTGAGGCGTATCCATGATTTTTAGGACCCTGTTGGCCGCAGCTGCTCCGAAGGAAGACAGTCCAAGCACTTAATCATTAAAAGTAGAGAAGATGGTTGAGGTTCTATTGTACAAAATGATTACGCTTACATTATGACAAGATTTGGTAAGTAAAGTAAAGAGTTGTACATTGTTTGGATGATGTGCCGACCCTATAATGAAAACATGAACAGCGTCACTGTAGTGATACTTTAGAAAATCGATATAGGGGGATGTACATGAAGCTAAGTAAACACAAAATGAAAGCGGTGTCTGTTTCCTTACTCGCCTTCACAACACTTTTATCGGCATGCAGCAGCCAAGACGATTCCACGAGTACTGGGCAGAATGAAGCGGTGAGCACGGCCGGAAATAACGATGTGAAAGTTGTACATGCAGAACCTCTTGGCAAGTATGATCCACCGATTGAAGTGTCGTTTGTCAGGAACCTCAGTGACGTTGTAGAAAATAACGTACTCGGTGTGCTAAAGGGCGAAACGTTCGAAGACAACCGCTGGACCCGTTTATATAAGGAGCAGTTGGGCATCAGTATTAAAAATAGATGGGTCGTAAAAGGGAGCGATACCTCAGAGCAATATTTGCAAAAACTGAACGTAACACTAGCCTCCGGCGATCTGCCCGATGTTATTCCAGTGAACGCGACCCAATTAAAACAATTGGCGGATTCCGGCCAAATTGAAGATATGACAGCCTTATATAAGCAGTATGCTTCTCCCCTAACAAAAGAAATCTTATCGCAAGAGGGAACCAGCCCATTCGATGCTGCTACGATTGAAGGTAAGCTGATGGCAATCCCGCAGGTCGATTCCTCACTTGAACGAGCTATGTTTATCTGGATTCGTACGGATTGGCTTAACAAGTTGGGATTGCAGCCGCCAAAAACAATGGTTGACGTACTAGCAATTTCTAAAGCTTTTGCAGAGAAGGATCCGGATGGCAACGGAAAAAAAGATACATATGGCCTCGGTTTAACCAAAAGCTTGTGGGGTGGAGCAATAGGGTTAGAAGGGTTCATGGCCGGGTATAAGGCTTATCCGAATATGTGGCTTACCGATGCATCCGGAAAGCTGGTTTTTGGCGGTATTCAGCCAGAGGTTAAGAAAGCGCTTCAAGCACTCCAGAACATGTTTAAGAATGGAGAATTGGATCAGGAATTCGGCATTAAAGATGGCGGTAAGGTATCAGAGCACATAGCCGCAGGTAAGATCGGAATGGAATACGGCGAACAGTGGAATTCCATCTGGCCACTTCAACTGAACCGCAACAACGACCCGAATGCACAATGGCGGGCATATCCGATTGTTTCGGAGTCCGGCGATACGCCTAAAGTTCCTTTGAGGTTCAGCACAAGCAAGTTTTTTGCGGTTAAAAAGGGATTCAAGCATCCTGAGGCGGTTATCAAGCTATTTAACCTGCATCTGGAGAAAAATTTTGGCACGACTGCGGAGTTTGACAAATACTATGCACCGCCTGAAGCAGAGAGCGTATGGCAACTTTCACCGGTGACCCCGAGCCCTGTAAAGAAAAATGTAGAGGCATTCAGAGCGATCGATGCGGCACGTAAAGCGAATAACTTCTCGACCTTGAAAGGGGAAGCAAAAACCATTCAAGGAAAGATAGAAGCTTTTAATTCGGGCTCTAAAGAAGGGTTTGCACTGTGGGGTTGGGAACGGATTTATGGCCCGGAGGGCTCAGAAGGGGTTGTTGACCAATACGATAAAAATAACCAGTTTCTGATGGATAAATTTGTTGGCGCGCCTACGCCTACGATGGTTGATCGGAAATCGACTTTAGAAAAATTAATGAATGAGACGTACACCAAAATCATTATGGGTGGCTCTATGGATGAATTCGATAAGTTTGTGAAAGACTGGACCAAGCTGGGCGGAGAGCAAATTACGAATGAAGTAAATGAATGGTATAAATCAACGAAGAAGTAGAATCGGGCAGAGGATGGGTTCATTATCCTTCCTCTGCTTTTTATGCATGACATAATGGAGGTTGGATATGGGAACAAAAAAAATGTGGAGAGAGCTTCCACTGCATTTGATGATGTTACCGGGATTAGTACTAATCGTGCTATTCTCATATGTCCCTATGGCGGGTATCATCATCGCATTTCAAAAGTTCATTCCTGCAAAAGGCTTGTTTGGTGACCAGCGATGGGTAGGATTGGATAATTTCAGATATGTTATGAACTTGCCTAGCTTTAGCCAGGTCTTGTGGAATACCCTCTTTATTTCAGGTCTTAAGCTTATTCTAGGCTTAATCGTGCCGATCATATTTGCCATTCTTCTCAATGAATTGAAGAATGAGGTGATTAAAAGAAGTGTTCAAACTACTATTTATTTACCTTACTTTCTTTCCTGGGTAGTTCTAGGCGGCATACTCATCGATATTTTATCGCCTTCTAGCGGTATTGTTAACCAATTACTAGGCGCTTTTGGCATAAATAAGATATTTTTCCTCGGGGACAATCAATGGTTTCCGTTTACGCTGGTATCATCGGATATATGGAAAAATTTCGGTTATGGCACGATCGTCTATTTGGCGGCTATTACGGGAATTGACCCTGGTTTATACGAATCCGCTACGATCGACGGCGCAAACCGCTGGCATAAGATTTGGCATATCACTATTCCCGGAATGCGTATGATAATCGTACTGTTGACTGTTCTGAGTCTAGGGCAGCTTCTGAATGCAGGCTTCGATCAAGTGTTCAATTTGTATAGCCCTCAAGTGTATGAAAGCGGCGATATACTAGATACTTTTGTATACAGAATCGGATTGTTGGATGCTCAATACGGTGTGGCAACGGCAGTTGGATTATTTAAGTCATTAGTTTCGCTTATATTGATTTCAAGTTCGTACTTTGTGGCTTATCGGTTTGCAAAATATAGAATTTTCTAGGAGGAAGGAAGACAGTGGTCCAACCATCATCAAGTTCTGTGTCTGACACATCTATCCGGATACCTAACAGTCGGAGACGATTCGAGTGGTTTTCCGTTCTGAATGTATCTTTTCTCATCTTCGTATCGTTGATTTGTGTCCTTCCGTTAATACACGTCGTTGCCGTTTCGTTTAGTTCAAGTACAGCAGCGGCAGCAGGTCATGTAAAACTTTGGCCGGTAGATTTCACATTAGCCTCTTATAAATATACGGCCAGTCGGGAAGCATTTTGGCAATCCATGCTTGTTTCCATGGAGCGCATTGCAATCGGGACGCCCTTAAATTTGGTCCTGACTATCCTCGTTGCATTTCCGTTATCCAAGGAATCGAAGGTGTTTCGCCTGCGAATGGCATATGCTTGGATCTTCTTCTTGACCATGCTCTTTCACGGCGGTTTGATCCCTTGGTACTCGACGATTAAGCAGTACAATCTCCTTGATTCGATTTGGGCCCTCGTGCTGCCTGGCGCGGTCCCAGTTTTCAGCGTTGTCCTACTACTTAATTTTTTCCGAGAGGTGCCAAAGGAGCTGGAGGAGGCAGCGGTCATGGACGGTGCCAGCTACTGGACAACACTCTGGAAAATTTACGTGCCGGTATCCAAACCTGCTCTCGCAACGCTAGCCTTATTCTCCATGGTGGAACATTGGAACAGTTGGTTTGACGGCCTTCTTCTTATGGGAGACCCTAGTCATTACCCGCTGCAAAGCTATATTCAGACGATTGTCATTCAACAAAATTTAACTAATATGTCACGCGACGAAGCATTAAATATGGCCCTCATTTCCGATCGAACGCTGAAAGCATCACAGATCTTCTTGGGCTCCCTTCCCATTATTTTGGCGTACCCATTCCTGCAGAAGTATTTTGTTAAAGGGATTGTCCTTGGTAGTGTTAAGGGGTAAAGGTTGGATGGCTTCGTATCGAAAATGCTTAGGAAACTTATAAGCTTCAGGCTATAATGGAAGAAAAAAAGTTGGGAGCTTGTACCTTGATCAACCACCAACCATTCGCTCTGCGAAACACGATTTTCCTTCGGCTGCTCAGTACTTTTTTGATTATCATTCTGCCCATTCTAATATTTGGCGTCTATCTTTATAACTGGATCGTACAGACTGCAAGCGAAGATATCTCAAAAACGGCGGTATCCCAGCTCACCTTCTATGTAAGCGACCTTGAGAAAGAGGTAGAACGGATGAAACTGCTGCAGTTTGGGGTTATTGAGGATGAAGATCTCAACGAGCTGACGCTGACCTGGGATACGATGGATGTGTTTAAACGTACTGAAAAAATTAACTCGCTGCGTAAACGGCTCTATGCAATTCAAAACAGTAGTCCATATATCAGAAATGTAAGTGCACATATTTACACGCTATCCAAAACGATCTCTTCTGCTAATGGCCCAAGCGAATTTGATGCAGAACGGTATAATGCCTTACGCTCCGAATTAAGCAGTAGAAATAACCAGATGATTGAGTGGAATGGCCGCTTATTTCTAGGTGCGGCAAGGCAAAGTGTGACCAACGGGAATCAACCATTGTTTATCATTGAAATTGAGCTGGATCAAGAGAGGCTGCAGGAAGCCCTTAACCAGTTCAACACCTATCCCGGCAGCGGGACATTGATGACTACTGACAAGTCTGGTGTCATTCTCACGAGTGGATCTTTAGAACACTTATGGCTGGATATACCGGCTGCCATTAAACAAGTAAGAGAAAATCCAATTCATGGTACGGGGACTTTCACCATCTCGGGAAATCGCTATTATACCGCATTTGCAAGCTCTGATTATTTAAATATGTCCATTTACCGATTTATTCCAGAACAAATTATTAAAAAGCCGCTGGAGAAATTTTATATATGGGCATGGTTATTTGTTTTTGTAGCAATTATCATCATTGCGATTTATGCAATTTCCACCTATAAATTTATTCACAAACCGTTGTTAACGCTTGTTAAAAGTTTTCGGCGTATTGAAAATGGGGATCTTGATGTGAACATCCAGCACGAGT
Organism: Paenibacillus sp. H1-7; assembly: GCF_022354825.1. Lineage (GTDB taxonomy): Bacteria > Bacillota > Bacilli > Paenibacillales > NBRC-103111 > Paenibacillus_S. Next base: position 4,485,205 of record NZ_CP031168.1, on the reverse strand, counting down.
CTAAGGATGAGCTCGGATACTTATATAACCGATTTAACCAGATGGTTAGTAATCTTCGTTCTTTGATCGATCAGGTCTACAAGCAGAAAATTATGACTCAACGGGCAGAGTTGAAGCAGCTTCAATCGCAGATTAATCCTCATTTTTTATACAACAGCTTCTTCATCCTGAGGACGATGGCAAAGATTAAAGATGTTGAACGAATCGGGCAGTTCGCAACACAGCTTGGCGAATATTTTCAGTTCGTTACCCGGAATGCTTCTGACGAAGTACTGCTGAAACAAGAAATTCACCATGCCAGAATGTACACGGAGATTCAGGAATTGCGCTTCTCACGGCGTATCCGGGTGCAATTCGACCCTCTTCCGCTGGAAATCGAAAAGGTGTCAGTACCACGTTTAATAGTGCAGCCCATTATAGAGAATGCATTTGAACACAGTTTGGAACAAATGAAGCGCAGCGGATGGATAGTCATTCGCTTCGAGTTGGATGAGACAGAGATACGTATTGTTGTGGAAGATAACGGTGATAGTTTGACGGATAGGGCATTGGAGTGTATCTCGGATACTCTGGATAACAGTGACGAGCATGCGGAGACGACAGGCTTGGTGAATATTCACCGCCGACTTAAAATAACATTCGGTGAAGCATTCGGTCTGCGATTAAGCCGAGGTGAGCTTGGGGGATTGAAAGCAATCATTTCTATTCCATTGAAAGGGGCTGACGCTCATGATAAGGATGCTGATTGTTGATGATGAGGAAATTATTACAGACGGGCTGTTTGATGTATTTAGCCAACTGAGTCTGAATCTTGATTTGTATAAAGCCTATTCCGGCGAAGAAGCGTTGGATTTGCTGAATACAACGAGAGTTGATATTGTGTTGTCCGATATCCGAATGCCCGGGATGGATGGCCTTGATCTAATGAGAAATATAAGGAGTAATTGGCTGCATTGTAAAATCATTTTTCTGACCGGTTATAATGACTTTGATTATGTTTACCAGGCGATACAAACCCCCGGAGTTACTTATCTCCTAAAGAGCGAAGAATACGATAAGATTATTAAAGAGGTAACCGATGCGATTCATGAGCTGGAGAACAGTCTAAAGTTTCATAATTTAGTCCAGCAATCGAGGGAGCAGCTTACCACGCTCGAAACGCTTGCTCAAGGCAATTATTTCCGCTATTTGCTTCAGGGAACACGGGCACCGGAGGAGCTGAAAGTTGATTTCTGCAAGTTAGGTATTATGCTTGACCCGGCTTTGCCCATCCTTGTGGCCGTAGGCGATCTGCAGCGTTCGAATATGCACCGTTCGTTTGCAGAGAGTCAAGAGGCGGCGCTTGCAGTCAAATTTCTGGCAGAGTCATTCCTGGCAGAACGAACGGATAGTCTAGGAATTATAGATCAATTCGGCCGCCTCGTTTGGCTTGTTCAGCCGAAGCCTACTTGCGGAAAGGAAATGGAAGAAGCCTATGCCCGCACGGTAAAATTTCTAGAAGGACAATTCGAGCTTATCCAGCAAGCTTGTCATGATTCAATAGGGATTACTTTTGCCGTTACGCTCTGTACCGATTCCTGCGAATGGAAGGGGCTATCAGAGATGTACGACCGAATTAGAAGCCAGCAGTACAGGCGAGCAGGAGACGGTGCCCAGATGGTACACACGATTAACATCGAAGCGATTGAAACCGCTGCCAGCTCAAGGACACTGAAAGACAAGGCGGAGTTGCTCGCCATTCATCTTGAAGGTGGAAATCGAGAGGGGTTTTTCTATCTGTTTAGCGAATTGACGGAAACGGCGTTCGATGAACGCGGGAACGTGGGCCCCTTTGCCTTGGAACTGTACTTCACGATTGCGCTCTTATTATTATCTTACATTAACCGTTGGGAGCTTCACGATAAGATTGGAACAACTGGTCTTATGCAGAGAGACAGGCATGCGTCTTGGCAAGACAGCTTTGCATTCTTGAATCAGATCGCAGAGTCTTTATTCGATCTGCGATTGAGTGTAGAACGCAATAGAGCGGCTGCAGTGATAGGGAAGGTCCGCTCGTTCATTGAGGAGCATCTAGGGGAAGACTTAACTCTTGTACGTTTAGCCAGCGTGACCCACTTCAATCCGTCCTATTTATCACGGCTTTTTAAACAGGAAAGCGGGGTCAATCTATCTGAGTATATCGATGAAGCTAGAATCGATAAAGCCAAATATTTGCTCAAGAAAGACGAGCTGAAGATTGCGGAAGTAGGCGCACAGGTAGGGTATGAAACCCCGCACTCGTTTACTCGATTTTTCAAGAAATCTACCGGAGTGACGCCTATGGAATATCGTGAGACTGTAAGGAAATAAGCACATTGGTATCAACTACTTTGGAGTACAAGGAGATAGCGATGGGGGAATGTGTTGATAACGAATCCGATCATCGGATGTTCCTGATCTTTGGCTCACTCAAGAAATACATTAATGAGGCTAGTGTTGAATAACAATAGAGGTTAGTGGGAGCCTCTTTTAAATTAAAATCACCTGTGAATCTCCACCTGAGCATGCCTTGATGGAGTTTTATATTGTACTGGTATCGTGTCGGAGAGATGCATAGATTAAATTGAACATTATTCAGCTATAGTAAACGGAAAAGGCTCAAAACAAAAAGAGATTTAATTTACAACAGAATGCAAGGTCTGGCTTAATAGATATCTCGAGATGCGAGAGGATTCATGTAAATCTTTTTGGGTTACTCCCCTCTTAAAGTAATCAATCCGACGCTCGGCGTGTTAAAGAGGCGAAACCTTGCAAAAGCGGGGCCGCTTAAGCCGAGTCCAGGGGTAACATACTGCGTATGTCCATTTATGGTATTAACGCCCGCTACATTTACCTTGCCGGGAAAGAAGCCATAGCTCGGTGCAAATAAAGGGCCGATGAACGGCAAATAGATTTGTCCTCCGCGCGTATGTCCATTAATGCTGAGGCCCAATCAATCTACTCCTTATCGATTTCTTTTAGAATTCTCGTACGTAATCATGAACGAAATCTTCCTCGACATCAATATCCGTCGGCCAGTGGGATACCTCGATCGTAAACGGATCGGAAGTGGTGTTATATTCCTCATCAAACGCTTTTTTAGCGTCAATCAATTCCTGTGACGGGTTACCGTCGAAGATTTCAGTTATGCCCGGATAGGGATTGGTCTTTAGCCAGATCGATTGTCCGTTTTTCGTGATTTTTTGACCGGGATATAACGGTTTAACGCCGTACAGTGTACATAGATCATAGAATCGGTTGCCTGAGACAAGCGGCGTAATACTATTATTTTCATCCTTATCGCCGAGGATATAATACATTTCTTTGCCTTTCGGCATACCCTTGAGTAAATCTTCAAGCGGTATTAGATTATCACTATCATCTTCAATATAATCCCCTGTAAAAAGTACGACGTCATATTCCTGTTTCCTAATTAAATTGATTAGCACGTTTTGCTCAGAACCAAATGTTTTTTCAATTAAGTCTGAAATCTGAAGGATTTCATAACCGTCAAAGCTCTCAGGAAGTTCCTTATGGGACAGTGTCACAGCATCCACTACCAAGTCCTCGAAGGCCCATGATAAATGAACCCATAATCCTGCCTATTCATTCTATTGCGGCTGTCCGCTTCATTGCATATAATGAAGGTACTTCCCTTCGGGGAGATCTTTAAGGGAGGCCGCGATGAACGAGACCGCATTTGACGAACCATTATTTGCAAGCTTGAAGCCAGGCTTAACCTCGTTCTGTTACCGAATGCTGGGCTCCATGGACGAAGCGGATGATGCTGTTCAGGAGACGAGTATTCGGGTCTGGCAGAGCTGGAGCACGTTCAGACAGGATTCCTCGTTCAAAACTTGGGTCTATCGGATTGCCTCCAACCTGTGCTTGGACAAGCTGAGACAATCCAAACGCCGAGCGCTTCCCGTTGACCTGTTCGATCCGGCCGTCGCCATCGTCGAGCCGCGCGACACGCTTCCGGACTCTGCCTGGATCTGGCCGTCTCCCGACTTTGGGGGCAATCCGGAGGATCGGCTCGTCCGCAGAGATACACTTCAACTGTGCTTCATCGCTCTCCTGCAGACCTTGCCTCCGCGGCAGCGCGCGGTACTCATTTTGAAGGATGTATTTGAATGGTCCTCCAAGCAGATCGCGGAAACGTTGGCGATGTCGCCGGCAGCGGTGAACAGCGCCTTGCAAAGAGCCCGAGAGACGATGGACCGGGCGCAGCTTCGCTCGGATGAACTCAGCAGCATGGACGTTCAACCGGAGCAGCAGCTGCTGTCCCGTTATGTGGAGGCCTTCGAGCAATTCGATATTGCTGCGCTCGTCGCGTTGTTCCACGAGGAAGGCTGCATGTCGATGCCGCCCTTCGAGATGTGGATCCGCGGCAAGGAAGATTTGTCCGCCTTCTATTCTCTTACTCGCTGGCATTGCGAAGGTTCGCGATTTGTGCCCATTACGGTGAATGGCGGTTATCCGGCGTTGGCCCAGTATATGCCGTACAAAGAGGGCTCTGGCCTGGTACCCTGGGGCATCCACGTCATCGAAACCAAAGAAAATCAAATACTGCACGTTCAAAACTTCATTCATACGCCATTATTTTCGCGATTTGGGTTGCCTGAGCGAATTGACCAATGAATATCGAGTCAACCGACGAAGGTAACCGTGCAAGCCGTCATTCAAACCCATGTCGAGAAGGTATGGCGCTATTGGACCGAGCCGGATTACATCACGAAGTGGAATCAAGCGTCCGAGGACTTACATGCGCCGAGAGCCGAAAACGATCTGCGGGTCGGGGGCAAGCTTCTGACAAGAATGGAAGCGAAGGATGGCAGCATGGGCTTTGATTTTGGCGGCGTCTACGATGTTGTGAATCGGCATGAGGCGATCGGCTACACCATGGAAGACGGAAGAAGAGTGGATATTGCTTTTGTTGATCAAGGGAATGAGACGAAGGTCATTGAAACGTTCAACGCGGAAAGCTCCAAATGTCCGAAGAAAATATAGTTTTAGACTGGATTTGTTGAACCAACGCGGAATTCTGAATTGCAAAACCGTTAGGTTCCGAAAAATAAGTATTAGACTGACTCCATTATAAAACCAGCCGAAGCCTTGGACCGGAAAAATAAAGTCCTAGACTGCTGCAGGTTTATTGAACTATCGTATCCGTTAGGTCAATCGTCAATCCCATAAATAACTATGTCATTTCGCATAACTGAACAAATTTCAAAGAATAAGGGATCCTCTGACTGCCGCTACAGCCGGAGAATCCCTATTAAAGTAACGTGCCATTTAGGTCGCTGGGTCAACCGCACAACTAAGCTGGAACGTAGGTCAACCTGATCACCTTCTCGCCAATTCGATCGCTTGCCACGAGGCGCAGCGGCGGCCGCGGACCGGCGAAGAACGGCTTGCCGTGACCCAGCACGACTGGATGGAGATAGAGTCGATACTCGTCAACAAGACAGAGCTCCGTTAGACTGTGCGCCAACTCCGGCCCGGCAACTTCAATCTCCCCTTCATGCTGAGCCTTCAGCCCACGTATGGCCGCTGCGAGGTCGCCCTCGATCAGAGAAGCGTTCGGACCGACGGACTTTAATGTCCTCGACACCACCCACTTCGGTTTGCTTTGCCACGCCGCTGCGTATTCCCGTTCCGGCGCACCCCATTCAAACTGGTCTCCGTCCCAATACCGCATAGTCTCGTACATGCGGCGCCCGTACAGGATGCCCGCCAGGCCGCGCACGTCGTCGATGAAATGACGGAATAGCACGGGGTCGGGCTGAAATGCCGGGTGGTCGTGGTCGACGAACCCGTCCAGAGACTGGTTCAATGCGAAAACGATCTTTGCCATGCGACTGACTCTCCTCCTTGGTTTTCTCGCACATTCATCATCAGGAATACACGCTCCATATGCAGCCTCCTTTATGTCTACATTTTATCATCCAACATCATGCCCGGTTTCTCATGGATTGCTAATGTGCACAGTCCTGGCCTGACCTAATACAAATTTAATTTAACGAAGGATGGTAAATTAAACAATTCTGCCCTTTAGCTTAATGCCGTTCCCAGTCTAATCCTATATTTTTCATTAATTATACTATAATGATTAGAGGTTAATATGTTCAATATGAGAGCATACATCCTCTATTTTTATATATGATAGATTTGTTATTTAGGTTTTTAAAAAAAGTATCTACTATGTATTTAATGTGAGAATTAATGCTATTTCGCGTTATGATGCCACTGGTAGCAAAGAATCGTGCCTTTAAGGCATTGCATCAGTATCACACAAAACGGCTAGCCAACCCGTTGAAAAAAATGCAATCGCTCATTGCGCTTTGCGGTAAGCAGGTTCGAATTCTCTTTGGTGTTCTAAAATCTAAGAAAACAAGCGTATTTAAGAGAAAAACGATTCTCCATAGAGGGAGGATAGTTTAAGATCAAACGTGGTGAACCGTATTATAAATAACCGTTATGCTAACGGGGAACGATAGCTTAACAATAGTTTTTAAATTTAAATCTTGATAATTTTCAGTCTGATGGTTTATTTTCTTTTTACACCAATCCCGTCGAGTTCCAGCAAGCAGGCTGGCAAGCGATCATGACAATTTCAAAGCCTATACCGAACAAAACTAATCATCGCGAAGAAGACGCCGGGGAAGATGCCCGGCGTCTTTATTTTTTGAACCCTAGTACGAGCGTGCTCTCCGTTAGCCTTAACCTTGTGCCGCATCCATGTTCATGTAGTTAATAGCCCACAGATGGCCGTCCAAGTCCACGAAGCCCCAATGATACATAAACCCATGATCTTCAGGTTCAGCGTGCAATTTCCCGCCCAAGGAGACCGCGGTTTTCACGATTTCATCGACCTTTTCCCGGCTCTCGAAGGCCAATGCGATCGTCATCTGCGCATACTTGCTCGTATCGACGGATTCCTTCTCCGTGAGCGTATTAAAGAATGCTTGATTGATCAGCATGACCTGCAGGTTGTCGCCGATCACGATGGCTACCGAATTCTCGTTCTCGGGGAATTGCGGGTTGAGCTCGAATCCGAGTCCGGTGAAGAACGCTTTCGATTGTTCTACGTTTTTTACAGGCAGGTTGAAGCTCGTGAATGCGGACGTTAATGCCATTTTCAAAACACCTCTTCGTCAAATTAGTTTGTGTTCATTTATGCCTTCGTATATATAGACGACAGCCGATCCGGAAATTCATCGGTCTCATGGATTCGGAAGCGTAAATTTTGAAAAATAACTTGGTATTGAGTTCGGATACCCGCCATTCCCGTAAGGTTGCTTATTCTTATTGTGCAGGGATAAAGATGGAACCTCTCTAAAAAGGAATTCGTCTAAATATATGACTATTAAAGGGTGAGTATCGAGTGACGGAATGAGGAACGGTATGGAAATTAATGATTAGCTTTTAACGGCATGCTAGCATTTGTTATTTTTGATCTTAAGAACTACACTACATTAGACTGAAAAATAAAGTGCAGAATAGCGCAATAAGTAAAGGAATAAGCGTTATAGCAAAACATCGTATAACGGACATCTTTCTGATAAAATAGATTTATTGAACCATCCATATTATTACATCGAAGGGTCATATCAGTGAGGTCGAATTCGTTATGAGTACTTTCAATTTCACGGTTTTACCGCCGCCCGAGTCGCTAAAACGCGATATCGAATGCTTTCGCATTACGACGTATCAGGGATACGAATCGCTAGACGTAAAGGTCTGTCCAAAAGGATTTCCCGGCATTGTATACCAGATTGCTGTCGATGGATTGTCTGCCATCGATAGCATTTCGGTTCGCACTGCTCAGATTTCTAATATTCCTTCATTCTTCCTGCATGGACAAGGCTCCGAACCAAGTATCATGCGTTTTAAGAACAAACCGTTTTCATCGATACAGGTTGTGTTAAAGCCGCATGCTCTTTATTCTTTGTTCGGATGGGAAGCTAACTCCCTCCATCAAGGCTTCCTGCTTTCCGGTCAATTCGGTGCAATTGAACTCGAAAATCAGTTGAAATCGGCATCGACGGACGAAGAGCGGACTTCCTATCTTTGTACATTTCTAAAGAAGAAAATGGAAGAAGCGAATAAACGAGATGAATTGATTGAACAGACGTTGGAATTTATTCGAGAACGGGTTTCTTCCATTTCAGTGAAAGATATCGTGGCCGCTTTTCATATCTCGGAGCGGCAGTTACAGAAGCGATTTTCTCGTGTTGTAGGTATGTCACCTCAACTGTATATCAGGATTGTGCGCATTAATGAGGCGTTGCAGATGATGAAGTCGGGGGGCTTTGAGCGGCTTGTAGATATAGCCTGCGCGCTTAACTATTTCGACCAGTCACATTTTATCCGTGACATCAAAGCGTTTTCCTGGGTAAGTCCAAAAAGCATTATGATGAAAGTAAGCGAATTTCATAGTGACGAAGCAGGCGCTTCTTATTTATAGCATAGTGACGGTTTAACACAATTTTGCAGCTCCTATCTCTTATGATTGCATAAGGATAGGAGTTTTTTATTGGAGGTTAAGGAGTTCTAAGTTGATCGTCCTGTACGTCCAAAATGGAAAAAGTGATTTACCTTCGAAGCGTGCAATCATGCTTGTACATGCCGTTGGAAGTGACAGACGTGAAGTGGCAAATATGATGGGCATCGTAGCACCGAAAACTCACTGAAACTCTCGAATTCATCTTAATGTTTTAGAATGAATGGACGGCTTTTTACAAGTATAAACAGCGTAAATAGAAGTACAATTTAATCAACTTAAAGTCAAGGAGTGACAACAAATGAGAAAAATCAAAATGTTAAACAGGGTTTCGATTGATGGCTATTTCGCCAGCCTGAATAATGCAAATTTTGGAATGGATTGGTTTGTACACGACCCGGAGGTGGATAAAGCCGTTCATGAAAGCGGCGGCAGCATGGATACGCTAATATTAGGGAGAATCACTTATCAGGGCTTTGAGCGCAATTGGGTGCCGTTTTTGAATGATCCCAATGCCCCTGTGCAGTTGAAGGCAGTTGCCGAAGAATTAACGCAAATGAAAAAAATCGTATTCTCCAAAAATCTAAAGGAAGCGAACTGGGAGAATACGAAAATTATAAATGGAGATCTCTTGAATAACGCCCGTCGTCTAAAAGAAGAAGACGGTTCGGACATTCTGGTAATGGGAAGTGGGTCTATCGTACAGCAACTTGCAGAAGCTGGTTTGATTGATGATTATCTTTTTATCATGACACCTGTTGTCGCTGGGGAAGGTAAACCGTTATTCCAGCATGTAAACCAGTTCGGTCTTTCTCTTGTAGAGGCAAGAGCATTCCAATCAGGTAACGTTGTGCTCCATTACGAACTCAAGAAATGAACGCTTAAGCACTCTCTCGGGTGAGAGCTTGCAGTTGTAATTATAATCATTTTGTTAATTTTCGGTGGAATAATATGGTTTATTGGCTTGCAAATGCATAAAAATGAGATCAATAAAATGATAGATTCTAAAAACGGGAAAATCTTATTAAAAAAGGAAGTAATGCTCGAGGATAGCCCATTCTTAGACACAATAGAAAGTCGAATTGGAAAGAGAAGAGGACACGACAACACATTTTACAAAGTTGAATACACAATAAATGAGTTCAATAACAATGTGGATATAATCGCTAAGAACAAGCACAAAATAGTATTTGTAGGGGGGCCTTTTGATAAGTACTATCTAAGTACCGATCCCCTCGTCACCAATACCCTGTCCGAGAAATCAGACAGAAAAAAGGGCACAATCTCATGAAAAAGATGAGGTTGTGCCTTTTTCATTAAAAGCACTCTAACGTGCAGTTTAGTTTAATTAGGAGTTATTGATTCTTAATAACACACATTCTTTAGCTGGATTCCTCTTCCCAAAAAGTGCCACCCTAATGGGTTACTAAGCTAGTCTTGATGCCTCAAAGTGAGTACCCCTCGGTTCTGCAGCAATTATACCATTGGTGGTAGGGAAGAGGGAGATTGTCACTTTGTCACATTTTTTTAATTTTAAGATACCAGAAACACTTATTTGATCACCGGTTGGAACTGGATTGGCACCAAAAAATTCGTCATCAGTTACTACAGGATTATTGTTTACGCGAATATTTAATACCAATCTATAGTTTGTCGACACATCATCAGCAGGGAAAAATGAAACACTAGCAATAATTAAATATTTTCCATCTTGCTTTGGAGTAAAGGTCGATGTAGCTGGGTTATATTCATTGTTTAAGTCAAATATTTGATTTGGATACTGAACTGGGGCTACAGGAGTATTGGCAGTAACTGTTTGGTCAGCAGTAGCATTGACAGCCCTAAACGCTGAAGGTTTTAATTTCATCTTTATAACATGACGTTTTTTCTTTGATTTTTTCTTCTTCCAAACAATAATCGTTTTCTTTTGACCCTGCTTGGTTTTTATACCCATCCGCAAAACACCTCCCATGATTTTAGCACATCTCATCTTATGCTTAGAGTCTATTGGAGGGGTTGGACAGATAACTAAATACGGACTAGACTGAAATCGTATTTATAAAAATAGGTGAATCCCTTACTAAATTACCAGAACGGATTAACTTTCATGCTCTGCAAACGCGGAGGGATGCAGGACACGATCTTCCAGATGTTATAACTGGGTGGTGGAAAGGTGTCGGGTGACAAGAACTTGATGTCATTAAGAGCCGCGTAGGTCGCGGCTTTTTCGTTTTATGATGACCGTCGGGGATTTAAGCTAACGGGCAGTTTAGCGCGGGGAGGTGAAACTAATAGAAGGAATCGGCTCGCTAACAATCTACAGAGGTTATTCTGGGTTCACCAGTTGTTCTTTGAATAGTTATTGTAGTTTGTTACACTTAAATGAGAGTAAAAATACATATATGTAGAAAGGAATGTTAGAAGTGACACAACGTGAAAATATAAAAAATGGGTTATTGTTTACGGACATGGGAGAAGGCTTGCCAGAGGAACGACTTAGGGGAAAAGAGCTGGTATATGACTTTAACCAAACAAGACCGTCCCAGGTGGCCAAACGTGAAGAATTGGCTAAGCAACTTTTTGGAAGCTTGGGCATAAATTGCTGGATTGAACCACCTATTCACTTTGCCTATGGCTCTAACACGTTTATTGGTAACGATGTCTATGCAAACTTTAATCTTACAATCGTGGATGATACAACGGTTAAGATTGGAAATGGAGTCTTATTTGCTCCTAATGTGACGATATCTACGACCGGACATCCCATTGATGCAGAATTGCGTGCAACTGGGCAAATGTATGCATTTCCAGTTATCATTGAAGACAATGTATGGATTGGGAGCGGTGCAGTCATTAATCCCGGCGTAACTATAGGAAAGAACAGTGTAATAGGCGCAGGTAGCATTGTCACAAAGGATATTCCGCCAAATGTGGTTGCAGTAGGCAACCCTTGTAAAGTACTGCGGCAAATTACGGAAGAAGACAAAATTTACTATTACAAAAACCGGAAGGTGCAACCATAATCTCAAGTTAAAGGGGCTATTCTGATGTATCCACATCACCAAACTGCTATCGAAATGGTTACAAATAAACTCAAAGTTAAGGAAGAAATATTGGCTGTCATTGTAGGCGGCTCCGTTGCGCATGGTTTTGCAAAAGAAGATTCGGATATAGACCTTATGTTGGTCGTTTCGGATGAGAGATATTATGCGTTATTAGAAAGCGGGGATATACATTACCATGAAACGGAGTCAACGCCTTATGATGGTGGCTATGTGGATGGAAAATACACTTCGATTTCGTACATTAAAAAAGTAGCCGAATCAGGTAGCGAACCAGCTCGGTTTGCCTTCAAGGATGCAATAGTGAGTTATAGCGAAATAATTGGCTTAGAAGAGTTGGTACAAGCGGCATCTCGCTATCCAATTGAGCGGAAAAACGAAACGATGGAAAAATTCCACGCACAATTTGAAGGTTGGAGATGGATGTTCTATGAAGGTTTAAAAAAGAACGAGCCCTATGTGATTGAATTCTCAGTGACTAATTTCGTTTTATTTGCGGGGCGGCTCATTTTGGCCTATAACGAGGTTGTCTATCCTTATCATAAATGGTTTATGAAGGTGCTGGAAGGCGTTAATAATCAACCGAATGATCTTATTCTCATTATGAATAACGTGTTGAAAAACAAATCGAAGGAAAGCGTAGAAGTTTTATATGAGTGTGTCGCAAAATTTTATCAATGGCCTAGGTCAGAGAAAGGATGGCATATTCGATTTATGCTTGATAGCGAGCTAAACTGGATGACGGGACATGTACCAGTAGCTGACCTCTAATGCCTTTATAGTTATTCAGATAACGTAAGAACGTTGGAGCAGTTTGCCCTGCGGTACAATTACCATGACATCATAATAATGTGAAGATTTCAGAGTAATCGATAATGTCAAGCATTGATATAATTTTGAGAACGATCGTTAAGCTAACGGGTAGGTTAGCTGAGTGATCTAGAGCAGTTTGCCTCTGTGGCATCTTCTCCCTTTTTTCATTAAAATAACAGTCAGGACAGTTCCAATTTATGGTATGATTATGGTTGTTATTAAGTAAAAGAAATGTTAGTGTCTCCTAGATGGCGTATCCATCTCAGATAACACCATATTCAAACATTGGGGCTATCGCCCCTCGGTCTGCCCGAGGGATTTCGGAATTAAGCTAACGGGTACGATAGTTCAACGCTTCATAGAAGCCGCCACTGTCCAAGCGGCTACCTCATTAAGCTAAAAGGCAGGATGGTTTAAGATCATGTACGGTGAAAGTATCATTCTAATGCCGAAATTCCTTGATTGCGGTATCCTATAAGAAATCGATGGCCATTGACACCTAGTCCAATTTCAGATATCAGTAATTCTAGTAAAACAAAGAGGCTTCCACTTATCGGGGAGCCTTTTCGTATTTCCATGCCGTTCAATACCCCAGTGATCAGACGGCTGATTTCTTAGAATATCACGTCACCACACACTCTACACGATGAAAACAAGAACTCTCTGCCAAACACCAGTAGGCCGTTTACCCACGTAGTAACGGCTATCACGGCGTTTTATTCTCTCCAACTTTTCCTCTTGGTACCTCAAATAGTGGAAAACTCCAGCTTCTATTTATCGGATTCACTTGGCAATTGTTTAGGCTTTTTCAACAACGGCGCAAGCTGCACAGCAACAATGGCCGTTCCGGTGATACATAATGAGCCTGCTTGCAAATAGGTAATACTGCGTCCGAGAAACAAAATATCCATCAGGGCAACTTCCAGCAGCATTAAATTATTAATGAGGCTACTTTCATAGGCACGCAGCTGCTTTTGGGACCAAGCCCAAAGTGTAAAGGCTAGTGCTCCATTGATGGGTCCAAGCCATAACAGAATGAGGATCAGCTTTAAAGAGTAAGGCGGCATACCCTCTAGTATGAATCCAGCTAATAGCATACCTGCAGCCCCGATTAGCATTGGTGTAAGAACGAGTGCAGAAGGGGCTGTTTGTTTTCGGGTAAGCAAATAGCGGGAATAGGTCAAGTGCACAACGTTACCAACACAGGATATCAGGATCAAGACGATGCCGATCAGACTGCCTTGGGCTAAATGCCATGGATAATAGTAAATGACGATGCCGGCCATAGCAGCGAGAACGGCTAGGAAGGTGGCGCGGTTATTCAACTCACGCAGCCAAAACGCGTCAATAAGGAGCAGGAACAGAATATTTCCCACCGATAAGAACATGTTGGATTGCATAGGGGTCAAATAAAACTGGCCTGCATACTGAAGTCCTTGTGCCAGAATAAACCCGGTAATTCCGAGAAACAAATTGTCTTTCCAGGTCAGCTTCCATTTCCCTTGTGATAATTTTCTATTAACGCTTTGAACCTCATGTCCTCTTTTTCGCTGAGCGTGCTTTTGATCACGAAGCCGCAGCACCACCCATAAGGTAAATGCCGCTGCGCTGTAGCGCATGCCTGCAAGGGTATAGGGACCTACGCCCTCAACAAACGCATATTGATTCAAAATGTAAGAGGAGGACCACAATAGTGTTACGAAGACGGCTGCTGTAATCGAAAGCGCACGAATCATCGACAGTACCTGTTTGTTGCTATTGTTCTTAACTTTCTTTTCTGCATCCATAATAGTTACTTCCCTTCTCTAACAAGGCTGTTGGTAGCTCCATAGTAACCTTGTAAAAAGGGGTTAAAAAGAGTAGTATTTTAATAAAATAATTTCCCCTTTTTAAATCATCACCCTGTTTAAGGAGATCTATATGCAAATTGCTTATCACTACTTGAAGTTAAGGGAGTTTTATGGCTATGCAGAAAAAGAGCCTGTAGAGGTTTGGCTGGAGCAGCTCGCAGAAGTGTTGTGCTGTACACCACGTAACGTGAAGCTGATTGTGAAGCAATGTCAGGAGCTAGGGTGGATCGAGTGGCAGCCTGGGCGGGGTAGGGGGAATCGTTCCATCATTACATTTAACATGGAATCGAATAACGTAATAAGCTCATGGGCCCAGACCAAAATAGACAAAGGTCAGTATTCGCAAGCGATGGAGCTTATGCGCAAGTATGATCCGAGCTCACCTCTTCAACAACAAATAACAGAATCGATCTATAAGCATTTTGGCATCCAAACCACGGCATATAAGAAGGGGCACATCGATTTGCTGCGGCTTCCTTTTTACCGGGAAATGCCTTTACTGGATCCGATTAACGCAACCCTCAGGACAGAGCTACATATGATCGGTCAGCTTTTTGACACACTTGTTGAATGGGATTGTTCACATGCAGTTTTTGTACCCCGGCTTGCTGTGCACTGGGAGCAGAATAGGGATGGAACCGTATGGATGTTTTATTTGCGCAAAGGCGTCCTTTTTCATAATAAAAAAGAGCTGACCTCAGCAGATGTCCATCATACGCTCATGCGCCTTAGCAAGTTGGATTCGCATTGCGTAAATCAGGAACGGGATAATCTGTGCAGTGAATGGAAGCTACTTCATATTCGGAATATAGAAGCCACACATCGGTATGCACTGCGTATTCAACTGGATGCACCAAGCTCTTTACTGCTGCATTATCTAGCTGCACCCAAGGCATCCATTACTCCATGTCAGACTCACGGAAATAATGAGCGGTTACCGATTGGAACTGGACCCTTTAAGCTGTTACGTAATGACGCGGAGATGGTGGTTCTGGAGGCATTCGCGGACTACTACCGGGAGAGGGCACAATTGGATAAGGTTGAAATTTGGATATTGAAGGAGCTGCTCACACAAAAAATGCCCGATGGTGGTTTAGGTGGAAAACCTATTCTCTACACGCACCCGTTCCAAATTCATGCGCTTGCTCCAACGGGGACCACGATTATGGAGCAGACGGAGGGAGGCTGCACGTTCATGATCATGAACGGCCGCAAGCAAGGACCATTACAGGATCCTGCTATGCGGCACAGGCTACGTAAACTTTTGCAGCCCGAACAGTGCGTGGCGGAGCTTGGAGGTAATCGGATCGGAGCAGCTTACAGCTTTTTTCCGGATTGGAGTGCTGCTATTGCGGCTCATTTATCGGTAGAGAATGAGAACGAGAACGAAGAGACAGAGCAGGAAATGGCTACAGTAGATACGATGGTTTCTTTACGAACCGATGGTTATCAAAACTCGCTTCAGCTGTACACGCACTCCATCTTGAACAATTCGCTTGAGCAGACGGCTCAGTGGATTCAGCAACGGTGTGCATCCGCAAGCATCACTGTACACATTCACGTTCTGCCTTATGAACATTTCAGTCGACCTGGAGCGATAGATGCTGCGGATATTGTGCTGCTTAACGCTATTACAACGAATAATCGGGAGTGGTCGCTGCTGCATGTACTGCTCCATGAAAACTATGGGGTTCAACGCTTCGTTGAACCGGTATTGTTAAACGAGCTTGATCAAAGATATGCTGCCATCGCCCATGAAACGGATTCTGCTGCCCGATCCGTACTTTTGCAGGAAGTGGAAACTTTACTGCTGCGTCATGATGCGCTGCATTTTCTTTACCATTTGCGGCATGCTGCCTTTTACCATCCGAGCCTGCTCGGAACAGAAAAACTCAACCCCTATGGCTGGGTTAATTTTCGTGATCTGTCACTGCGTCCTGAATAGTTTTAACAGCGTAGATCAACGTATACTTCACCACTAATGGAAGTTGAGCGACACTTTAGATTAATAAACAACAATTACAGTATTTAATGGATAGCGAAAAAATTAAAGCCTTCGATAAATATCTCCACTTTGACTATTATGAGCACTCAGCAAAAAGGGCCATCCGCGTGTGTTTCGGGGTGGCCCTTTGGTCAAATCCAATCCTACTATTTTTTAACCACAGGAACCCAAAATTCGCCGTAGAAAGTGCCGTCACCGTTTTCTTTGCGATAAGTCGCATTGGGACCGCCGATGTAAGCATAGTCAGTGATTTGAGACAAGACTTCGCCAAAAGCACGATAAGTCAACTGATCAAACAAAGTTTCCTTGTCGCCGGTTCCTGCGAGCACTATGTACTCGCTCTCTGGAAACTCGATGATGCGTGTTGCGTCAGCCACCGATTTGCTAGCTTCTACCGCGAAATAATTCCACGGTCTGCCTTGATAAACCTCGTTGACTGACCATTCGCGATCATCTTTTGCGGCCGCTTTGAGCTTATCAAAACGCCCGTCAGCCTTAAGTCCTCCCCAAAACTCTGCTTTTTCCTTCTGCAAAGCTGGCGCGTCTTGGAAATTGGATTGAATTGAAAAACCATAAGCGGTCAATGTAAATGATTTCTTATGTTCAACTGTGTAATTTGCCATGGGAGTGCTCCTTTGACTGAGATTAGCTTGCTACTTTTTTTGCACGAAGCCACATTTCGCCGTAGAATGTACCGTCTTCAGCTGCTTTGACGAAAGTTGAGTTACCAGGACCAACGTATTTGTAGTCTGTGATTTCTTGCAGCAGGCCACCGAAAACTTTGCCTGTTATTTCGTCAGCAAGGCGGTCTTTGTCAGCGCCTGTGCCAGGCACCACGAGGTAATCCCCAGCGAGGAAGTCAAGGACGACCGCACCTTCCACGTCGTATGCACCCATCACGCCGAAGCCGCGCCAAGCCTTGCCGTCGATGACGTAGTTGATTTGATATTCTTGCCCGTCAGCGAGCGCGAGAAGTTCGGCAAGCTTGCCGTTTTCAGTGATTTCAGCTTTTTTCGCTGCAGTTTTTGCTGCATTGCCTGCCCAGTCGTTATAGTCTTCAAGTAAAACACCGAAAGCAGTCATTTTGTAGTTTTCTGAGATGGTTTGGATGGAGTAGTTAGACATCTTAATCTCTCCTTAGCGGATTTGTTTTTACAAGATTGATACTATTCTCTAAATGTATCAAAAAACGATACCTTTTATCGAATATCAAAAAGTATTGCAAAAACAGAATCAAAATCGGTACTGATGCTACATTTCTGATACAATAAAATCATGAAAAAGACAGAACGAGTGAACCTGATCATGCGCTTCATCAATAATCGCGCGCATTTTACGATTGCAGAGATTCAGCGGGAGTTCAAGATTTCTCGCGCGACGGCGATCCGCGACATAAACGAGATTCAGGCGATGGGTTTTCCGCTGACGACCGAGCTTGGGCGCGGGGGCGGCTACAATGTCCTGCAAAATCAGTATCTGTCCGCCGTCCGTTTCACGCCAGAAGAGCTGAAAGCGATATTTATCAGCTTTATCGCCTCGAAAAATTCGCAGCTGCCTTATTTGCAAAATCGCCGCTCCATCACTGAAAAACTCATCGGCATCGCGTCGCAAACCCAGCACGACGAGCTGATCGAGCTGAATAATATCTTGCTTTTTGAAAATACAAATCCTGCTAATCCGAATCTTTTGGAACTCGATGATGCGGCGCCTGCAGAGTTGAACCAGCTGATTTCGCTTGCCGCGCGGGACAAGCACTTGCGCTTGACGTATGAGCAGAGTCCTGGATGGCCGCAGTTGATGGATGTTTTTTTGATTCATATTTTTAACTCAAACGCTCGTTGGCTGGTCGAGGTTTATGATCTTGATACCGATGAGTTTCGTTATTTGCCTGTTGAGATGCTGCGGGATTCGGCAATTTCTGAGCAGAAGATGAGGCGGTCTGAGCAAGAGATTTTAAGCAAAAAACGGTTTGGCGGACGTGAGTCCAATCTGATTGTAAAGCTTGATACGACTGGGATTCAGCGCTTTAAGCGCTTGCACCCGCCGGGGATTATTTTGTCCTTTACAGGGATGTTCCAGTCGAGTGGGATTTTCAATGCTCAACTGGATGTGACCGATGTTGAGGCGTTAGAGTATTATGCGGATTGGCTTTTGTTTTTGGGGAAAGGGGTCGAGTTTGAACGGATTCCTGATGAGCTGCGCTTGATTTTGGAAGAACGGTTAAGGGGAAGTGCTGACACTTTAACAAAAATACGTTAGGCCAATAACCGGGCTGCAGCGTTCGCTACCCCGAGTTGCAGTATCATCAGCGTTAGGGTTCATTACGTTGTAGTTCTTTCGTCTTTTCATGTTTTACCTTAATGTTTTCAGAACTAAACTAACGGGTACGAGGTTTGCACAATGGAAGTACCATTGAAATTATTGAGTTGGCATTTCGATGATGATCCTATAGGTTCGCCTGATGAATGGAATTGGGTTGAAATAACTATGACATTCGACGATGGGAGCAATCGCTGGAGTATCTTGTATACGCCTGACAGATTAAAAAATAATCTTTCACGGGCTAATATTGATCCTCCTGGCTTATTCATCGCTCACATGATAATTGTACGAAGTTATAGTGAAGAAGATATTGAACGGACTCTTAGGTACTTAGAAAGTGAAAATGAACTACTCACGGCATCGAAACCATGGGAGCAGGCATTGAGCTAACGGGTACGTTAGCGTAACTTACTGTTGCAAATTAGCTTATCCGGCTCCTCTCAAGGATTTACAGTCATTAACTGGTCCATGCTTTGATTGAAGCAAAAAGTCTTAGAATAAGTCCGATGAAATTATTAACTGCTAGGAGCCCATAGCATGACGGATACACCTACAATGCAAATGACGACTCCATGAAGTGTACCCCTTAGAATAGACATTGAAAAGCCCCTAGGTTAGTCCGGAGAATTTCGAAGTGACCCCAAAAAGTTAGACATTAATGTTATGCAGCCTGTAAGGCATGAGTTCGGTACTGTACCCGGCTCATGCTTTTTAGTTTTTCTTGATGCGCCCGTAATACGTGAAGTAGTAAAGCAAGAAACTGGACAAAAAATGGTATGTTAAGGAGTCCGTGTTTTTGAACTTTGTTTTATAGAGATGAAAATAAAAGAGCCGTGCTATAAGAATTTCTTTATTGTTCCTATTGTTGTTAATAAGGAAATATATTACAATTATGAATGATTATACTAATTGGAGGTGTGCACTTTTGTTAAAGAAACTATTAGTTCTCTCATTATGTGCTGTAATTCTTACTCTTCCAAGCGCTGCTTTTGCAAAAAACAACACAGTTACACAACAATCTTTTAGTTCAGGCTGTAACATTTGGAAATTTTTTGTGACTGCATCAGATTCTGATGGATATGTTGAAACTTTTGGTCCATATAATGATTGGGCAGAGGCAGAAGCTGCTCAAGAACGCATTCTTAAAAGCAATTGGCGTTTAGATGCTTATATACACGAAGAAGAATATTGTTTCTAAATAGGTGGGGGGGGGTACTACGTATGTGCCCCTCTTTATTATAATAAAAGTGATTATCACCTGGAAATATCTGACCTCTATGTTAAATAAATTATCCTTCAACAAAGTTTTTAGGAAATACCTGGCATCCCTCCTGGGCAATTCCGTAATCATGTCCTGTTGCAAATAGAGAAAGCATCAAGGTAAACAAATCGTGGTTTATGGGAATCCAATGGATAAAAATTAGTTGATCATTAAAAATATCGATCAATATGTTTCCAATTTAAAAATTTAATGGTAAAAAGGCGCACACGAAACACCTTCGTTTATTCGATGGTGTTTCGTGTTTGTTTCCTTTTTAGCGTCCAATCGGGTATAAAGCTATGCTGTTTTCATCTCAAACCGCGCAGCAAATTGAACCCTAATAATGATCTAACTGTTTGTACTAAGCGCCAACAAGCGTTTTAGGTTGTCATCAATAAATTTATTATCGGCACTGTTAATTCCGCGACCTGCAAAATGGCCCCAGATCGATTCGATAGGATTAAAAACAGCATTAGGTATAAGCTTAGCCTCGTATTCGTTATCGTCCGCCGTACAGAAGAGATCCGTGCTCCCTGGCATGATGCAGGCAAGCGCTTTAATACTTTTGAGCGCCTTATCGAAATCTCCATTATAGGTAGAGTTTGCACTAATATCTGCAAATTGGCCTGTCCATAACATGGCTAGGACATTGTGCGGATCCATCTTCATAAAGCTATCTTCCCAGACGCCAGCCACAAAATCCGCCAATGAGTCATATCCCAGTTCACGGTAAAGTTCCTCTCTATAAAACGCCTGCGATAAGCCCCATCCCGCATAGGCACGGCCTACGGCGCGCATGTCTGCAGAAGTCAACTGGTTTAGTCTACTTGAATCGAAGCCAACTGCGGCCATGAGCGGAGCTTTCATTCCGTCCAGGACCACAAACGTATGGGGCCAAGTCTTGGCAACTCCGGCGAAAGGTGCAATTCGTTCCACCATATCGGGATAACTTGCTCCCCATTGAAATGATTGAATGCCTCCCATTGACCATCCAACCACGAGAGCAATCTTTTGAATGCCGAATTTTTCGGTCACCAGCCGATGCTGTATTTTAACGTTGTCAAAGATGGTTACCTGCGGAAAATTAGCCCGGTCGAATGGGGGAGGCGTGTTACTAGGAGATGAAGATAATCCGTTACCCAGCAAATTTGGAACGATTATGAAATATTTCTGCGGATCTAGTGCCATGCCGTCTCCAATCAACCATTCATTCTGAACATGCTGGTCGCCAAAAGCAGTTGGATAGACGATGACATTATCTTTCTTTTCATTCAAGCTTCCATAAGTCTTATAAGCAAGAAAAGCATTCGGTAACATCGCTCCTGATTGCAAGGTAATGTCACCCAAATCGAAAATCTCATAATCCATCGTATTGTCGCTCCCTTCAAAATGAAACCATTTAGTAAGAATGTATTTCTTGTACTTAGTATAGACCCGTGGTATTCTCAATAAAAGTGAATGAAATTCAAAGCTATATTCAATAATATTGAAAGTAAAAGGAGGGTTGTATGATGGAATTGCGCCAACTGCATACATTCCGCACAGTTGCATCAACTTTAAATTTCAGTCGAGCTGCGGAAGTGCTGAACTACGTACCCTCCAACGTCACGATGCAAATTAAAGGATTGGAGGATGAGCTTGGTGTTCGTCTCTTTGACCGGTTGGGCAAGCAGCTCGTTCTCACAACTGCGGGTAAACGCTTTTTAATTCATGTCCAAGGCGTTCTAAACAAATTGGACGAAGCTCGCAGCGTCGTTCATGACAATGAAATTCTAAGCGGAACCTTAACGATCAGTGCCAACGAGGTTATTTGCGCCTATAGGCTTCCAGCTGTCTTTCAACTATTTCGTTCACAGCATCCGGGTGTTCGTCTCATCTTCCGCTCCGTTTCCAACCAGCATCTCAAGCAAACGCTCTTTGAAGGAGCCGCGGATGTTGTCTTTATGCTGGACGAATCCATTCGCTCAACGGGACTTGAAGTGGAACCATTGCTGGAAGAAACGTTCCGTTTTTTCGCCGCTCCAGACCACCCACTTGCAAAGCTAACTGTACTACAGCTGGAAGATTTTCATGGAGAAGTGTTCCTGACTAATGAAAAGGGTTGTCCCTATCGAACCATGTTTGACCGGTCATTTGAGAAAGAGGGCATTGATACTATTACTTATTTAGAGTTTCAAAGTGCAGAAGCCATTAAACAATGTGCAATTTCGGGGATCGGTATTGCCTTTCTTCCTGAAATAGTAGCTAAAGCCGAAGTTGAACGGGGCGAACTTGTTGCTCTTCCATGGCAAATTCCGGACTTACACGTGTACACACAGATGTTATGGCATAAAGACAAGTGGCTTTCACCAATCATATTGTCTTTCATAGAAGCAGCAAGGGAGGTTATCGCTAAAGAGGAGGAGAATAGAACCGCTTAGCTTATTCAGCGATAGGAAAACACTTATCCCTCGATCCGCAACAGTTGGAGGACAAGAACATGTATTGTTAACTGAATCTCTCTGAAGAGCAGTAAGCCATATTTGGAGGTTTCCATGATTAGGTACATAATAATTGATACCGAAAGTGATCTTATGATAGGGGATTGCACTGATATTTTAGGATTTTCAGAGGAAGGAATAAGCAGAGACTACAACGAGTACGACCTAACTATAGCAGGATTAAAATTGTCTGATACTTACATACAGCATTATTTAGCTACGAAGTCTAGTATGAAAGAAATTAACCTTTATATGTTGGATCAAGAAGGTAATAAATTAAACTCACATTCCTTTTTTCTTCATAAGCCTTATTTCTTTCATAAGCGCGCTATTCCTCAAGAAAGGTTTAATCTGGAAGTATCTGGTGGATTCTCTAATTTACCATCTGATGAGGCCATGAAAATCTGGAAGCAATGGGTAGTTGCAAAACCAACAATGAAAAACACATGGGAAAATCTATCATCGGAACAACTATTAGGATGGTTAGAAGTAATCCGGGTACACAGTGGTTTTAATAAGCCGCAAGAGGAAGATCAGAAAAAAAATGATTTTTATTTGGATATGACTTATGTAACGGATGTAAAGACCTTCTATTGTGCATTAGGAGAAGCTATGAACGGCCCAGGTGGTTATTATGGTACTTCCCTAAATGGAGTTGCGGATCATTTTTATGGACGTAATGGGGCCGAACCACCATTTAATCTGCACTTTATGAATGGAAGTCTGAATAAGTTAATGAGTGGGTACGAACATGGCGCAAGTGATCTGTTAATATTACAACAAATTAGAGAGTTGTTAATCTCAAACCAAGTGTCATTAATTGAATAAAACATCAAAACGAATAGACCACAATGCGACTAACCATCGTGTTATGGTTTTCTTTTTATTTTCTTGCCCTTTTTACGATAAAGTTAGGACGAAATTATCCGATACATATGTCGCGGCAAAATCTAAAATTATTATCTAAAACCATCATAAAAGAAAGCGAATTTGTTGAGAAGAAAGAATCTATAAAAGTATTTACTTCGCAGAATAAGGGTTCTGCGAAGTATTGTTCTTAAAGCCAACTATTTTTTTTTACAATGTCATCATTCCATTTTTAAATAACCTCATGTGCCTTTGGCAAGCCGGTTTTAGTTTTGGTATAGTTCCCATTTTTAAAATCGAAAACAACCACCTGAAAAGTCGGGTCAGGATTTTGGGTTGTTATGTTAGGTATATGGCATTCCATAACATAACCGATGAAAATTATTAACTACTAGGAGCCCCTAGCATAATGGATACACCTACAATGCAAA
The DNA here is from genome assembly GCF_022354825.1 of Paenibacillus sp. H1-7. GTDB lineage: Bacteria > Bacillota > Bacilli > Paenibacillales > NBRC-103111 > Paenibacillus_S. The sequence continues at coordinate 4,461,590 of NZ_CP031168.1, read as the reverse complement.
TGGCGTCTTCAATCCAATCGTACAAATCGGGTGTTTTCTTATCGATAAGCCAACCCCACGGCACCGCGAGAATTACAAGTACTCCGCGATGATCCCATTTATTAAGAACGAAGCTTCAGCACCAAATATCTTCCATAACCAGCTGTGAGCAATGAAGCAGGAAAACAGCCAATCCCCGTAATCATAGCAAAAAACCCAATAGCAGTTCCTTTACTTTCCGGATTCGCAAGATCAACAACCAGAGCCTTTTCAACTCCTAGGGTAAGGGCGGAATACAGTCGTAAAGCGTAAATAGAGTAACGAGGCCGATCGTTGTATTTACTTCGGCAAATCCTATATATACAAGTCCGTATAACCCATATCCAGCGGTTAATAGAGCTCTTCGGCCGAGCCGGTCGGAAAATGCACCCGAGATACCGACAGTTGTGCAGACGACCTTGTCGTCGCTCATTCAAGCAATTGAGGAGAAGCTGGAGCATACCCTGCATCCACGAAAACGCGAATCGTACTAAAAATTCAAGCAGAGAAGAAAAAAACGGATTGACAATATAGGGTAGGGGGCTATACTATATAGTTGTCGGCAAGGGAAATTTTGGAACAATTTTGATCTCGCTTTTGACGGCCGTCGGAGCAAATTAGCTTCCAAAATTAACTGGACGATTCGTAATTAAAGGAGGGTATATTTATGAAGAATCAAGTTCAAGCACTTTCTCAACCTGATCCAAGGCGTTGGAAAGCACTGGCTTTGTTATGCCTTGCAAATTTTATGGTTATTATGGACACCTCGATTATTGGAGTTGCGCTACCGGCCATTAAAGAAGCTCTCGGATATACGCAGGCTAGTTTGCAGTGGGTATTTAATGCATATGTCATTTTCTTTGGCGGTTTGTTATTACTGGGTGGTCGTTTGTCCGATCTATTTGGGCAGCGGCGCATGTTCATGTGGGGTTTTTCGATCCTAACGTTAGCCTCCTTACTTGCTGGAGTGGCTTGGAACGAGGAGTCGCTTAACATCGGGCGTGCATTACAAGGATTCGGTTCCGCATTAATTGCCCCCTCAGCATTAACCATCGTCATGATGCTGTTTAGTGGAAGCCCCAAAGAATTAGGTAAAGCATTAGGGTTTTGGGGCGCTTCGGCTGCTGCCGGCGGATCGGCTGGCGTATTTCTAGGAGGTGTCATAACCGAGTGGTTAAGCTGGCAATGGACGTTTCTGATTAACGTACCGGTCGGCATCCTCGCCTTGCTTGTATCCCCTGGACTTTTATCGAAAGGGATACGAAGAAAAGGAAGCATCGACGTTATCGGATCTATTTTCGTAACAGCATCATTGGTATTGGTGGTGTACGGCATCGTAACAGCAGAGCACAATGGATGGAGCGCACCGTCCACCATATGGACACTAGTTTCGGGGGCCGTGTTGTTTATCCTGTTCTTAATCATTCAGGCCGTAAAAAAAGAGCCACTTGTTCCGCTCGGGATCTTTAAGGCACCAAACTTGGCTGCAGGTAATATCGCACTCATTATGCTATCCGGCGGATGGATTCCATTATGGTTTTTCCTCAATCTCTACTTGCAACAAGTATTGAAATTTTCTGCTTTCGCCGGTGGGCTCGGTTTATTGCCTATGACCATACTCATTGCCATCTTCATGGTTTTCATTACCGGCAAATTAATCGGAAAGTTTGGCGTGAAAGCCAATTTGGTCATCGGATTGATTGCCCTTGGAGGATCGTTATTACTTTTTGCAGGAAATACGCCGGTTGATGGTAATTTTGTAACACACGTACTCCCAGCCTCACTGCTAGGCGCACTCGGTATGTCGCTTGCTTATATTCCGGCTACCATGTCTGCCATGTCGGGAGCCAAGCCGGAAGAGGCAGGGCTCGCATCCGGGCTTGCCAATACAAGCTACCAGATTGGCTCAGCGATAAGTCTGGCCATCATGGTTGCGATTGCTGCATCAAGTACAGCTTCCCAAAATGGTGCTGATCAGTTTGCTGCATTGAATGAAGGATTCCACCAAGCATTTTTATGGTCTGGTATCGTAGCATTTGCAGGTGCTATCCTGGCATTTCTGTTTATCCGTTCTCCCAAGCAGGGGGAAACAAACGGGCCTGTAGCAATGTAATTGAAAGCTCGCACTCCAGCCAAATTGGATTTGGCTGGAGCTTTCCATATTAATGGAGATTCCAGTGTATACCGCAGATCCATAAATGCCTTTGTATAGGGGGAAGGGGTATGTTATAATAACAATAAAGGGAGGGAATGATATGAGCGAAGAAACTATACTTTTGGACCATACTACAGATCAAGAGTCGGGTTGCTGCTCTCATGGAGAGGGCGCGCGGAAGAGCCATCATTCCGAGAAAGCAAAGCACAATTTGATCAGCCGTTTGAATCGGATCGAAGGGCAGGTTCGTGGCCTTAAGGGACTCATTGAAAAGGACACCTACTGTGACGATGTGCTGAACCAGATTGCTTCGGTTCAATCGGCTCTGAATGGCGTTGGAAAGCTCTTGCTTGAGCATCACATGAAAAGCTGCGTCGTTGAGCGGATACAAGAAGGCGATATAGAAGTGTTGACGGAACTTATGACCACAATGAATAAACTGATGAAATAACTTGAAAACCATGATCGAGCAGCAGAAATGCTGCTTTTTTATTTTCTAGACTATACAGTACGGGGGTATACTAAAATATTTATTGACTATATATAGGGTACTTGGGTATACTACAAACGTGGAGTTGATGGAAATGAATTCTAATGAATCAATGGCATCGCCTCAATTACGTAAACGAAAAATACAACTGAATCTGAAAGAAATATCGGCTATTCAAATTAGATTGAACCGTATCGAAGGGCAGGTACGCGGCGTACAGAGGCTAGTAGAACGAAATGATTATTGTGATCATGTACTCACTCAAATAGCTGCTATACATAATGCCCTTAATGGGGTAGGCAAACTGCTTCTGTTGAATCATTTGAAATGCTGCATCATCCATCGTACACAGCAGAGTGACGAAGAGAAGAACGTCGTCGATGAAATGCTTGAAATCGTGAGCAAATTGATCAAATGAAGGAGAGACGAAATAATGGCCGTTCCATTCATATTAAGGAGTGATAAGCGATGACAGAACCCTTAAAAATTTATACGATACCGACGTGCAGCGACTGCAATCACGCCAAACGCTACTTCAATGAACATCAGGTTCCTTACATCGAATATAACTGCGAAGAAAATGAAAATTATCCAAGAGAAGTCTGGGACTTAACGGGAAAACAGATTGTTCCGACAATTGTGATTCAGAGTAAGGTATTTGTTGGCTTTGCAGAAAATCTAACAGAAATAAGTGAATTACTAAAGTAATATTTTTAATAAACCGGTCGCTCTGGCCGGGTTTATTTTTATTTAATACAAATACCTTATGGATGAGCGGGAAGGAGAAAAAAATCATCATCAGGTAATTTTTCGTTGGCTAAGATTTTGTAACTTGAATGGAAGTGCTCATTCCGGCTTCTTTATGGCCTGGTAGAGTGCAGATCACTTGATAATATCCTGCTTTATCAAGACTTATAATCATTGTACTTTTATTACTGGGTGCTGCGTGAATATGTATGTTCGTTCCAACGATTTCAAAGTCATGTTCAATTTGGCCTGTATTATCTAATGTAATTCTAAATTTCTGACCTGCTATAACACGGATGGAGGAACGGCGCAAGGTCCAGCCAGCACGGTATCAATGCCGTAAATTGCTTCGAAAACACGACTCGCATCAACACAAGCGACTCGATGGAGGCTGCGTGCTGGTTTCGAAAACGTGGATGGCAACCAGTGATGCAAACAGACCTGACGGCGTTGTTCTTGCGAACCCGAAAGATTGGCAAACGGCCCTAGTAAGCTCAGAGTTGATTCATCACCCGAATAATGGACCGGTTCTGTTTGTGAATAAAGATGACGTACCTTATTTTTGAGGGATCAAATCATCTTTCTCACAAGATCTACACAACTGTTTATTACAATAGTATTGCAACAAAAATCATCGCTGTGAAAGGGGTTAATGTAATGAAAAAGAAGATAGCTTTACTCGGTGCCATCGTGATACTGGCTGTTGCTCTTAGTGCTTGCGGTAAAAGTTCAGATCAAGGACAAGCTGCAAACAACAGTCAACAAGGAACGAATATGAATCATACAGGAATGGACATGGAACATTCATCTTCAGACAAGCTTCCTGAAGGTCTTAAAGAAGCTAAAAATCCGAAGTTTAAAGTGGGAAGTCAAGCGGTCATACTTAATGACCATATGCCCGGTATGAAAGGTGCGACTGCAACCATTGTTGGAGCATATGATACTACGATTTATACCGTTTCGTACGTTCCGACAACAGGGGGGGAAAAGGTTACGAATCATAAGTGGATTGTTCAAGAGGAAATTAAGAATGCGGGTGACAAGCCATTTGCCAAAGGCTCAGAAGTAACGTTAATGGCTGATCATATGAAGGGCATGAATGGGGCCAAGGCAACGATTGATTCTGCGCAGCAAACAACTGTTTATGTGGTGGATTATATGCCGACAACCGGTGGATCCCCAGTTAAAAATCATAAATGGGTTACTGAAAGTGAGCTTTCCGATAAATAAACTTAAAACTATAGAACTTTATCTCATTCCCGAAATTGACAAGAACACTACCCCATTCCCGATGAAGGTTACATAACATGGTAAACCACCGGTTTGGACTGGGGTATTAAGCTAACGGGTACGATAGTGGAGGAGCTTGCCGCGTGGCAGCTCCTCGTTTTATTTATTAAAGTAAAGGGCAACCACGGGCTTGCTCATTCTCGGTAGATAACTTTTATAGTCAAATACGACGAAGACCCATTAACCAATATATGGTAACATAAATTTGTTGTTGATTTACTACATGAAAAGAGTGATGAAATAAATGCTGAACAAGGTGATTATAGTCTAATCCACAGGTGGATTCTTTATAGTTGGATTTCTTCTGTGGAAAAACTAAGGAGGACATCCAATCGTAATTTTAAGGGAAATCACACGGAAAATTGGTTTCAATGTACGCAACTCAACGTGACGGAAGAACAAAGAAAGTTATTTACTGCTCCGGTTGTTTATTGGCTTGCTGAATACACATTTCAACCCGCTTGCCATTTATCTTGAAGATACAATGGTAGGCTTTGCGATTTATATCGTAATCGATAACGGCATTGGCGAAATTGAAGCAATTATGATTGACCAACACTATCAGGGCAGAGGGTATGGAAGAAGTGCCATGATTGAATTGATAAACTTGCTTAAAAATGAATATCAATGTAAAGAGGTAAGACTTAGCCACAGAAAAAAGAATGATACTGCATCCAAACTTTCTTTAAGATGGACAGATCCATTCTACTTTTTAGCTTGGGACTACTGGTTGAAACGGTGGCTTCTTTACTCTAACGGGTACCATAGCATAATAAACAACTGACACGACTTCCAGCATATTTGGCAGCTGTGTTGCGTTTGGCCGCTGAGAGTGTTCTCTCAAGAATTTGGGCCTGCTCCGAAGCACCATGATTTGAAAGAAGACCTGAATGCATGATCGGTAAGTTCGTACGGTACCGAGGAAAATCATCACCCTCTCCAAACATAAAACAAAAACCGTATATTAGCGGGATTTTTCGACACGACTGACCTTAAGAGGTCAGTTTTTCTATGTTACATCCACTCCTTAATAATGGATTATGGAGCTCAGGAAATACAACGCTTATTTAAGATCCGGATTTAGAAAACGAATAACCGATGTTTGCTGATTAATAACTGGAAAGTATTCCCATCCCCTTACTCAAACTGACAGAATGAGCATTATGGTAACATAAATGTATAGCCGGGAGCTATGAATTATCATGGATATCTTGTTTTTGACTTTATAAACTCATATAATGGCGTCGAGTTCTTCGACTATTTAAGGATTAAAGATCATGCACGGTAAAAGGGGATACTACATGATAATCAAAAAAAATATTTTTTCAAAAATGAACGCCGTTATCTTCATTTTTCTAATACCCATCTTACTCCTTTATGGCTTATCGAATCAGGTTAGCGTTCGTGTCGTAGAAGGGCTTCTGCAAAAAGAAAAGAGCAATCAGCTGGAGTTTTTCCGTAAACAATTGGATTCGATAGCTTTAAGCTTAGCTATGAATGCGATTACACTTACTAGAGATACAACGATATTGGGTATGGAAAGAACCATGTTGAACGGCAAACAACAGCTATCCAGTCAGATCGAATCGACTGTTCAGGAAAAACTGACTCTTCAGAGCTCCGCCAGCAGTTGGTATAACGATATTACACTGTACTTTCCCTCTGTACAAAAAACTTTATCGACCACGTTACGACAAATCCCTTATGATGAGCAGCAGTTAGACAAAAATATAAGAAATACCAATTGGAGCTACAGATCGGACCCTGACCGCCCGGATATGTCATCTTTTGTTTACTATGCAGGGGGGCCGATAAATGAAAGCGGGAAGCTGGATCAAAGTGTGGTTATTGTAGAAATGGCGTTTTATGAGCAAAATATTACCTCTCTATTGGATCAGTTGAAGACGGGCAGCAAAGGCGATCCCTTCATGGTTGACCGACAAAATCATATCAGCTATAACCGTACCTCGGATAAACAAACTACCGATGCTGTGGTGAATTTTCTTTTTCAAAATACATTGGGGGAAAAGGGTGACTTTGTTACGGAAGTAGGTAAAAAAAGCTATCTTATAAACTACGTCTATTCACAAGCGCTTGGGTATTATGTTGTCGATTACACACCGCTGGAGCAAATATTAGCTCCCATCACCAAGATTCGAAACTTTTTCTATGGTTTTATTATCCTCTTGCTAGCGGTAGGAATACTGGTTTCCTTCCTGCTGTATAAGCATGTTCAGGCTCCCCTTCACGCACTCACTGCTGTCTTGAAAAGATTTCAGAACGGCGACTTTAACGTGAGGCTGAATCGATGGTTTCATAATGAATTTGATTTTGTGGTTGTTCGATTCAATGATATGGCAGGGCAAATTCAACACCTGATTGAGGATGTATATGAAGAAAAAAACCGGTCCCGCCTGGCTACATTGAAACAGCTGCAAGCTCAAATTAATCCACATTTTTTGTACAACTGTCTTAACTTCATCATTAGCTCTGCAAGTCTTGGCCGTAATGAGCCTGTTATCGCCATGGCTTACAATCTCAGTGATTATTATCGTTATATCACCCGGCTTGACGACCCCCATACCTGTCTCGTAGATGAGCTGAAATTAGTGAAAAACTATTTGGAAATTCATTTGTTAAGAATGCAGCGGATTCAATACGAAATGATAATTCCTGAGGAAATGATGAACTTGCGTTTGCCAAGGCTCCTTATACAGCCCATTGTAGAAAATGCGATAGTTCATGGCTTGGAACCCAAGATGGGGGGAGGCGTCATTCAGATTACCGGAGAGCTTACAGAGGATTACACCCGCATAACGATTGAAGATAACGGCGTTGGTCTTACAGCAGATAGGCTGCATCTGTTAACGGAACAACTTAATAGTCCTATGGATGAAACAACCGGATATGGACTTTGGAATGTGCAGCAGCGTTTAAAGTATTGGTTTGGTGAACAATCCGGACTGGAATTGCAACCATCATCAAATCTGGCAGGACTTAGTGTGACTATTTACTGGAGAAAGGGGACTCATCATGATTCGATTGCTTCTGGTTGACGATGAACCTGTTATTTTGGAGGATTTGACTTTATTTATAAGGAAAACTACAAACTTTGATTGTGTATATACTGCTGCTTCTGGGCAAGAGGCCGTTCAGATCATTGAGCAATTCCCTGTCGATATTGTTGTTACCGACATTCGCATGCCGGGAATGACAGGGCTTGAATTGTGCGAGTATATCAAACAGAAACAGATGGATATCGAATGTATCCTTTTATCAGGCTATGCTGAGTTCGAATATGCACAACAGGCGTTAAAAACCAACGCAGCGGCGTACCTGTTAAAGCCAGTCAAGAAAGATGAGCTGCTGCAAACCATTCTTCAAACGGCTGAAAGGCTACAACAAAAGAGGGAAGCCGTGGTTTCCAACAAAAAAGCGCAGGAAACGCTTCGTTCTCATATCGTGCGCTTACAAGCATCTCTACTGCTCGAATTACTTAAAGGGGGAAAGCAGACCCCGGGGATATTGACCGAAGATATGGAAAGGTTAAGTATTCCCTTCTCATCAGGGGATAAGGCAGCTTTGATGCTGCTAAGAATTGAAAATCGCTTTTTGGAATATGATGAGCGGGACATTTCCTTATTTGAATATGCAATCGTTAATATTACAGAGGAAGTGTTCCAAGAATTTTTTGAAGTTTGGTCCTGCAAAGACGACAGTCATTATCTGGCTTTCTTAGTAAAAACAAAAAACAATGATTTGCTGGATGCCTCCCGAAAAAAGCTGGAGCAGTTGATCCCGCAATTACAGCATTATATAACGATATATCTTCAAGGAAAAATCTCAGTCATTGTCAGTGACTTTGAAGCTTTCCCCCAAGGACTTACCGAGCTGTATCAAAAAGCTCTGACGCTGTTCAGAAGGCTGCCCGAAAGCGAACAGGAGTTGTTTCAACGTTTGTGGGACCAAGCGCCTCATACACCACTGAGGCCTCTCCAGCGGTTGTATGAACCTCCTACCGTTTTACAGCTGATAGAGACCGGCCGGTGGCAGGATGCACAGTCGAGATTGAACTATATTTTTGAAGAGCTGAGCAGCAATGGAATGGACTCCGCGGAATATTTATCGGAAGTGTATTTTGCTTTATCGAATGCCTACACCTACGTGATTCACATGTACGGACTGCAAATGGCGGATGTGATAGAGGAGCCCTATATGAGAGGGATTAACAGCCCTGTGTTTCGTACCGTGAAGCTGCTTCATGCTTGGGCGGCTCAGGTGCTGAATCGGCTTAAAGAACGCGTTGCCGTTGGCGGTAACGTGAGTAAGAGCTCACTTGTATTGCAAATTCATCAATATATAGAGCGCCATCTCTCCGAGAATGTAACCCTGCAGGCCATCAGCGAAAACGTCCATCTTCATCCGTCTTATTTGTCGGTTGCGTACAAACAAGAAACCGGCGAGAACTTGAGCGAATATATTTACCGGTACCGTATGGAGAAGGCTGCCTACTTGCTGAGAAATTCAAAGGCCAAAATCTATGAAATCTCCGCCCTGCTGGGTTATCAATATACCCCCTATTTTACAAAATTGTTTAAAAGCTATTATAACGTATCGCCGCAAGAGTATCGCGCCATGTCGGGTCGAGAATAGGCACAATCTTTAGATTGTCCTCTAAGATCTTAAAATATCATCCGTTTTCGCCTCCCCCTATACAACCTATACTTAATTTATGAATCGGAAGCATCTCAAAACAAATAGGGGGACTCCAGTAATGAATCGCATAATACTCGATACGGATATCGGAACGGATTCGGATGATGCCGTGGCATTATCGCTTGCGCTAAGATCGCCGGAAATCAAGCTTGAAGGAGTGACAACCGTATACGGTAACGTACATGTCCGTGCGGAAATTGCCAAGAAAATCATGGCCTTGTCCGGTGACAGCGAGGTCGAGGTGTATCCCGGAGTTGTACAGACATTATTGCGCAACCGTGAGGTGTTCTGGGCAGGGATTGAGGGAGAAGGGCTGGACATTGAAGACCGGGATAGGAACGAGGGTAAGCATGCCGTTGATTTTATCATTGAAACGGTAATGAATAACCCGGATCAAATCACTTTGGTGACCATCGGGCCGCTGACAAATATCGCTGCAGCTATTATTCGAGAGCCGCGTCTAGTGAGGCACGTCAAGGAAATCGTCATGATGGGCGGTGTCGTTCGGTTAGGCAGCAGCGCAGTGGAGCTCCCTCCCATCGAGCATAATGTGAAATGCGATCCCGAGGCAGCGTCGCTGGTGTTCTCCAGTGGGGCACCAATCCTTATGGTAGGGCTGGATGTAACGAGGCAGGTTGCCATTACGAGACAAGATAAAGACGATTTGGCAGCCTCGGCAACCCCGTTGGCCGTTACTTTGACCAAGCAAATTGAAGGGTATATGGATTACCGAAAGAGGGATTTCACATTTATGCACGATCCTTTAGCTGTTGCGCTGCTGATAGACCGCCAGCTTGTATCGACCCGCAGGATGAGCATCCGCGTTGATTACGATCATCGACATCCGACGGGAATCACGGTTGGGGAGCTCAATGAGGCTGGGAATGTTGAGGTTTGTCTTGAGGTAAACCGCGAATCCTTCCTGGAACTGTTGAAAGAAAGAGTGTTCTGCTGATACACACGCATTTATAGAAGGGGGCTTTTACTTTGAAAAAAATACAAGCTGGTGTCGTTTGTTCGCTTGCTCTACTGCTATCTGCAGGATGCTCCGGGACCCCGGGTAAAGATTCTCAGTCCGTCCAGCAAGAGGCTAGCTCTTCAGGCACGACGGAAATTTCGTACTTGGCTAACTCTATCTGGGAAAAGCCTATTAAGAAGGTTATCGAAGAGTTTGAGAAGGAAAATCCCAATATCAAGGTGAATCTGCAGCTCAGTCCTTCGACCAAACTGACCGAAACCATTGAAATTAAGCTTGCTTCCAAAGCACAGGATCTGGATGTTATCTCTGTCGATGTTCCGCTAACAATGGGCTATTCGTTAAAAGGTTATTTGGAGCCGCTCGATGCTCTGATAGGCGCTGACGCGAAGCAGAAATGGATAGCGTCGGCGACAGAGGCAGGCTCCTATCAAGGACAATTAATGGCGGCGCCGATGAATACCTCTAGTGTCGTGCTGTTTTATAATAAAGATTTGTTTCAGAAAGCAGGCATTGCGTTTCCATCGGATCAATTGGAATATCGGATGACGTGGGAGAATGTAGTGGAAGTTGCCAGGAAATTATCCAAGGATACGAACGGCGACAATCAAAATGACGTCTATGGTTTCAGTTTCGATCAGGTTGGCAAGGCCTATCAGCTCATTTCGCTTGGACAAAGTAAAAATGCGAAGGTGCTGAGCGACAACGGTCTAACCGCTACAGGCTACACGAATTCACCGGAAATGGTGAGCGCGTTCCAGTTCTACTCAGACCTGTTCAATAAAGAGAAGATTAGTCCAAAAATCAAGCGGGAGGAAGCTCTGGATTACTTTATTTCCGGTAAAGTGGCTATGTTCTTGGCTTCAACCCAGAATATGCCTCGTATTAAAGATGCCGGGATGAATTACGGGATAGCTCCTCATCCTTATTTTGCCGGGGGTAAGATTGCCACTCCTACAGGCAGCTGGCATGTAGGCATCTCCAAATATTCCACGAAAAAAGAAGCGGCAGCCAAGTTTGTCAAGTATTTAACGTTAGGAAAAGGCTCGCAAATTTGGTTTGATGAAAACGGGGCGCTGCCAGCGAGTCTGGAGCTGCTGGATCAGATCGATAAAGACCCTAAATATAAAGATTTCCCCAACAGCATTATGAAATTAGCTGCAGGCGAAGCACGCGAAACAGCAGCTGCACGCCCCAAAACGCCGGGCTACTTGGAATGGGAAAACAATGTTAACAAGGCATTTGAGGATATAAAAAACGGTTCCGATCCGAAGAAAGCGTTAGATGATGCTGCAACATTAATCGATAGTCAGTTAAAGAAATATCAATCCGTGGTGAAGTAAATAACCGTTCTGGGGATGAGGGTGAACAATCCCATCCCTTCATTCAGAACTATTGAACTAAAGATGACTGAAGGTGAATGACATAAGAATAGAGAGAATCACCCCTTATATCTTCTTATTTCCAGCCATGCTCGGCTTGCTAATGTTTAAGCTGTATCCGGTGTTTAAGGGCTTGGAAGACAGCTTTTATGCACCATCTTTTCTAAGTGATAGTGAAGCATTCATCGGTTTGAAAAATTATAGCTTCCTGTTCAGCGATCCGGTTTTTTGGAACTCTTTGAAAATTACGTTGTTATTCAATGTATTCATCAATCCGATTCAGGTCATTCTTGCTTTTATGCTGGCGCTATTACTAAATGCCAAGCTCAAGCATATCGGGCTGTTTAGAGGGATTCATTTTGTTCCCGTAGCCGTTTCGGTCTCTACCGCGTGTATCTTATGGAACATCATGCTGAGTCCTGAACAAGGAGTCGTCAACTCCATGCTGGTCGGCTTGGGCTTAGAGCAGCAGCCTTTTCTAACGGGCTCCAAACAAGCTCTTGCTTCAATAATCGGCATCGCAACTTGGAAAGGTATCGGGTATTGGGCTATCTTTTTTCTTGCCGGCCTGCAGGAGGTTCCTGTGTCGCTATACGAGGCATCATCCATAGATGGGGCATCGCGTTGGGAGCAGTTTAAACAGGTCACGTTTCCGATGATGAAGCGGTCCATAACCTTTGTCGCTGTATCGGTAACGGTTTCCAATTTCCTGCTGTTTTCCCCCATGTATATTCTCACCCAGGGCGGACCGGAACACAGCACGAATGTCCTGATGCTGGAAAGCTACAACAGCGCTTTTCTTTACTCCGATTCAGGCAGGGCCTCAGCGATTGTTATTATTTTGCTCCTTTTAACTTTAAGTATCGTTGCTATGCAATTCAAATTTCTAAGGGCCAAACATTAGAGAGGAGATCCCATGAAACGCAATCAAGGTACGATCCCATTACTGTATATCGCACACATCCTTCTGGGGTTAGTGATTCTGCTCCCTCTGGGGTTTGCGTTGGTCTCATCGCTGCGGCCTCTGGACGAGATCTTTCGCTATATGTCTCCAGTATCTTGGAGAACGTTTGTGCCGACTGAAATTACTTTTGATGCTTACGTTTCCTTATTTGTAGAAAGAGGCTTCGGGCGGATTTTCTTTAACACGTTCTACGTTTCCATTGTGAATGTTGTAATCGGCTTGATTATCGCTTCGATGGCTGCCTTTGCTTTTGTCTATTTCGAATTTAAAGGAAGAAATTTATTGTTTTTCCTCGTTATTCTGACATTCATGATACCGTTTGAGGTTATCGCTATCCCTTTGTACGGCCTGGTTGACAGCCTGGGGTGGATTGATACCTACTCCGGCATTATTGTTCCCGGTTTGGCTAATGGTTTGGTCATTTTCCTTTACCGGCAGTTTTTCCTTGACCTTCCTAAGGCGCTTATCGAATCGGCCCGGATGGACGGAGCTTCATGGTTCAAAATTTATGCGGGAATCATCCTGCCGTTGTGTAAGCCTGTAACGGTCAGTGCCGGATTGTTAATCTTTATCCACCAGTGGGAATCCTTCATGTGGCCGTTGATTGCAACCCGGTCGAAAGAGTATAAAGTTATCCAGGTTGCGTTGAGCGATTTTGTCACCGAGTTTGCAACCTATTGGAATGAAATGTTTGCCGGCATCATCATCGCCGTAATCGTGCCTGTCCTTGTTTTGCTGCCGCTGCAGCGTTATTTTGTCAACGGTATCGCAAATACAGGATCGAAAGAATAGTTCCATGAATGGAAGCGACCCAATGAATCCGGGTTGCGAATGATAGTTCACTATCCGCTGGGCCTATGGGGGGTAAATTCAATGGGAAACATAGTGGTCGTTGGAAGTATTAACATGGATTTTGTATGTTATATTCGAAAGCTTCCACAGCCGGGAGAAACGGTTCAAAGCTATAAAACGGAGACGAAATCCGGCGGTAAGGGAGCCAACCAGGCGGTTGCGGCAGCTCTTTCTGGAGGGAATGTCACTTTAATCGGGGCGGTTGGCAATGATTTTTACAGCAGAGATATCTTGTTTGGCATTAAGAAGTACCAAGTAAATACAGATCGGGTCTTATGGAAGGATAACGACATTGGTACAGCCTTTGTGGTTGTAGACGAGTCAGGCCAAAACAATGTTTTTCTAAGCGAAGGCGCGAATGGGTGCTTGACGGTTGAAGACTTGCAAGGGCTGCCGGAATTGTTCGACTCCTCATCGGTATTACTTGTACAGAACGAAATACCGTGGGCCTGTACGCGATACGCTCTTGAGGCGGCAAAACAGCGGGGAGTACAAACCTATTTCAATCCTGCTCCGGCATCAGAGATCGAAGAGGTTGTATTTCCATTAATAGATGTAATGATCTTGAATGAATCCGAGGCCGAATTCATTACTTCTATACGATTAGAGGATGATTTATCGAACGTCAGACAAGCTGCAAGCCAGATTATTGCCTTGGGAGTCAAAGAAGTTATCATCACATTGGGCGAGAAAGGGTCTCTCTATATGAACCATCAGGAAGAAGCTGTCTTTACGTCAGCTTATCCTGTACATGTCGTGGATACAACGGCTGCAGGCGATACATTTATCGGATCCTTTATTGTAGCCAGGCAACAAGGTATGACGGTTAAGGATGCTCTGCAGCGAGCTAGCGCCGCTTCAGCAATTGCTGTGTCACGTGCCGGGGCACAAGAATCAATACCTAATGTTGAGGAAATCGCTAACTTCTTGGAAAGATGCTACACATGAGTTTACAATGCATATCATTCCGGCAGCGACTTGGGTTGTTTTCAGGATTACACGTGAGCAGATGGCGGTTATGATCGCCAGATCGTTTGCTTTTGTTTCCGGTAAACTAAATTTGCCGGGGAGCAGCCAGTCGCTTGCCACGTTCGCCGATCGCGAATCGATCTCGGCCTGGGCGCAGTCTGCAGTCGCCGGATCGGTGGAAGCGGGAATTATCGCCGGTATGGACGGCGGACGTTTCGAGCCGCAGCAGTTTGCAACCCGGGCCCAAGCAGCAACGATGCTGAAGAGATTGCTGCAAAAAGTAGATTTTATCGAGTAGTACGGCTTTGCTGCGTTGCTACGGTTGTTTTCGCCCCATAAAGGAAAGAACACGTGTTACAATGGAAAAAAATTTCAATCACACTGGGAAGCACCTCGCGCCTGATTAAATGCTGCGGGGTGCTTTGCGTTTAGAGCCAAATTTGCGGCAATGGGCAGTTTGTATAAAAGTGCTTATTTTGACGACTTTGGAGAGTAGATCGGAAGCCAGTCCACGCAGGTAACGGTCGCAGAACATCAGGGGAGTTGGCATATAGTATGGAACGAGCAGGTGCTGTCGCCCTATGCCGTTAACAACTGGTAACGTGATCCGACATCAGCATTCATGAAACCCAAGTTCATGTCAACCGATGTCGGGTGACATGAACATTATCTCATTGAATAGGCTCGTAAACCGCAGTATTTCATGAGATTGGATTCTAGTATATACCACGTAAGAATCGCTTTCGAGATCAATAAAACGCGGCTTTAACCGAGTCCTCCTTGTTCTCTAGCATTTCCACGATTTCCAGAGCATTGAATTCAAATATATCATTTAGTAAGCAATGTTAGTTTAGAATGGTTTGATTACAGCATACTCTTTTATTGTCCTGGCACCCCGGCCTGGTTTTTCTTCGATACTTGCAGCGGTAAGCGAGCATTAAGCCAATGGTACATGTTGCCTGCAAGCAATCCGATGAACAAGTAGGTCAATCCGCCGAAAATCGCATATACGACTGCTCCCGTCACCGCCGTTACAATACCAAAAACTATCTGGTCCTTGACTTTCGCGGGGGAAGTAGGCGGGTCGGTAAGCATGAAAAACCCGAAAAACAACGTCGCATTGATAAAAGGCGGCCGGAGCGCGTCAGAAGCGTCTCCTATATGGAGAAGGCCCATGACCAGAAGCAAAAGAAAGAATACCGCAAAAAATGCGAAAATTTGAGGATACTTCTGAACACGGTTCGTTATCATATAACCTCCTATCAGCAAAAAGAGGATGGTCCATACAGGGAGGTCGCCGAATGCTCCCCACCAGCTTTGCCCGGCATGAAACAGCGGAATGGCAAGAAGCAAGCCTAGCGCCGCCGGATTTAAAACCGGCTTCTTCTTATTCACGAGAAGATGCTTGGAGAGCACGGCCATAACCGTTGTAGCCGATAGAATAAGCCAAGAGGCCGTACTGCTTAGGACCAAGGAAATAATGAGCCCTGTGATCACAGCACCGTCCAGCACGATTCGCTTGCGCTTCTCCGCCCAGGAGCACAAATAATCGACAACTAGCGCAGCAGCTACAGCAAAAAGTCCATTCATGATGCCCGCGGCGCTATGAGAGCCTAGAGACGCTATAACAAGATAGGCCGTCAAAGTCATTGCTACATAGCCCTTTGGGGATTGAAACCATTGTTTTTCAGTCACTTATATCTCACCTGCTTTTATGATTTGCATAGATGAATTGATGAAAATGCCTTTAAGCTTCACTTGTTCGATCAGTTTCAGTGCACCATCAATCCCTAAAAGGAACGATACCGTGGAAAGGGCATCGGCCAACATGGCATACGGCGCGATAACGCTGCTGCTCACCAGGCCGGACGGCGAAAGCTTGGTTTGGGGGTGAATCAAATGATGCTGCCCTATACCTTTTGGACTCTTGCGTTCGTAGCTTCCCGAGGTACAAATGGCTTCATTGGAAATGGATACCGTATAGATAACGTCTTGCCGATTCATGGGATGACGGATTCCTACGGTCCACGGCTCCGCCGACTCATCCTGTCCCCCCGCATAGATATCCCCACCGGCATTGATTAAAAAACCAGGGAAGCTCCCTAATTCATTTGCTGCCAAGTCGATGGCAAACCCTTTGGCCACCGCTCCCAGGTCAAGCACGGCCGGTTGCAGCAAGCAGATGGTCTGTTCCGGCTCATTCAAGACGATATCCCGAAAGGTCGCAAAACCGGATGCTGTACTCTCCACGATATCCCCTGTCAAGTAGCGGCGGTTAAACCCACGTTCCTCCATCAGCTTGCCCACAGTAGGATCGAATACGCCGTTCGTCCATTCAGCAATCTCTAGAGCAAACTTTAGAGGCTCGAATAAGAACGGACTTACTCTAACGGGGGTTTCGACATGACGGCATACTCTCATTAGCTCACTATCGGGATCGAAACGGCTGCAAGCAAGCTCGACTTGCCGGAACATCTCGAAAGCCCGTTCAATGCTTCTTTCGACCATCAAGGATCCCTCAATCCCTTCAGTAACTACTTGAATATCAACGACGGTATCCATACATAACTTAGTTTTCTTCATGGCATTACCTCATTAAAAGTTCTTATTTAAGTATTCTTTGCCTGGGTGAGTGCATCTTGAACGGCATCTTGGAAGGCCTGCGTACTGTAGGTCGCACCGGAAACGTTCTTCACTTGGGCACTTTGCTTTTGCAATACTTCCTTGGGCAGTCCGGCAACGTCTCTTTCCGAATAATGCATGGCAAAGTCACTTATCTCAACGTCCGTGATGTTGTCGTTCTTCACCGTTACCTCGACCTGAATTGAGCCCCTGCGGTTTCTTCCCATCCCTGTATAAGTGCCGTCTTTGTATTTACTGCTGGATACATTGGCACTTGTATCGGGTGTTTGTCCGCTGCTTTTTGTTGAACCTCGGACCATATCGCTTTTATCCGTCTGGACATAAGGCGCGGATTGATCTATCGAAGCTTGGGTTTCCGTTGCCATATATCCAGCTGCATATACGGCCGCTATAGCTGTTGAACACAGAACTACCCATTTCTTATTCAATTTGGCCATTAGGAGTCTCTCCAATCCGATTATCGTTAATTTTCTCTGCCGATGAGCTTAATTATAATAGGGGATTATTTAAATTTTCTTAAAATCGGTCTTTCTGATACTATGGATGTAACGATTTCTGATAAGGGGGGAATCCGGTATGCGTGTGCTTATAGTGGAAGACGATATATCCCTGCTTGCCGTAATACGAGACATTTTTGAAGGCGAATCTTTCTTGACGGATACGGCCGAAAGCGGCGACGAAGGATATTATTTGGCTCAGCAAGCCATACATGATTTAATAGTGCTCGATGTGATGCTACCCGGGATGAGCGGCGTCGAAATCGTCCGGCAGCTAAGGTCGCAAGGGATGTTGATTCCCATCATTTTACTAACGGCAAAGGATGCGGTGGAGGATCGAGTGGCTGGCCTGGATGCGGGAGCCGACGATTATTTGACGAAGCCTTTTGCTGTCTCCGAGCTTATGGCACGGACTAGGGCGGTGCTCCGGAGGCGGGGCACGATCGGACAGGAAGGAGATCTGATCTGCGGACCGATCCGGTTGGTTCCCGGGTTGCGAGATGCTTTTAACGGGGAAACCCCATTGCATTTGACGGCGACCGAGTATGCGCTGTTGGAATTTTTCTTATGCAATAAGGACCGCATTTTAACACGCGAGCAAATCTTTGATCGTGTGTGGGGCTTTGATTCAGGTGCGGCCACATCGGCTATCGACGTATATGTCCATCTTCTTCGCAAAAAGCTTGCGGCGCATGGTGCAGACTCGCTGCTTAGAACGGTACGGGGGGCCGGCTATGTATTTCATGTTTAAGAACACAAGATGGCGCCTTGCCATTCTTAATACGTTGGTTTTTTTGGTTATTCTGTGTGTGTTAAGTTCCTTGTTTTATTGGCATATGCAATCACGGTTGTTACATGAAACGGATGAAATTTTGCAGCAAGCGGAAAAACGAATCCATTCCTATCGGAATTTGAATGATCTGCTTCGTTCGGACCGGGCTGATCTTCAGAAGGATGAAAGAACGGTATACCTTTTTTGGGATGCCCAGGGACAGCTGGTAGGACAATCGCCCAAGCAAGCTTTTTTCAGTGAATTGGCCGATCAGCTTAGAGCCGCTTCCGATTCGGCAGCCGTACGAACGGTACGAGTAGACCAACATAGCTATCGTGTGGTGCAGTTCCCGGTCCAAAGCCAGAGCCACAGCTCGATAGCCTCCGTCGAAATTGTCCGAAGTCTGGAAGATGTGCAGCATACCCTTCGTTCTCTTCTTTTGGATATAGCTGCTGGAATGGTAGTCGGCGCGGTCATATCTGCCTTTGCGGGGCTGTTTCTGGCCGGGCGTGCATTAATTCCGATCCAGCAAGCATGGGAAAAGCAACAACGCTTTGTAGCTGATGCCTCACATGAGCTGCGAACGCCGACGGCAGTCATCCACGCGCAAACCGAGCTGCTTCTCCGGTACCCGGATCATTCTATCGAGCAGGAAAGTCCACATATCGCAGTGGTATTAAAAGAAAGTAAGCGAATGAGCAAGCTTCTGGACGATCTTCTGACGCTAGCCCGTTCTGACTCGAACCAGCTGGAAATTTCCTCATCCCAAATAGCTTTGGATGCATTAATAGAAGAATTGTCGGAACGATTCGAGCTATTGGCAAGTACGAAGAACATTCATATTGTAACTGATGTTAAGCAGCCGTTGACTCTGTGGGGGGATGAGGGAAGAATCAGGCAGCTGCTGATCATCCTTTTGGATAACGCATTAAAATATACTCCGTCCTCCGGAACGATCGAAATCAGCGGCTGTTATCAAGGGAATTCCGTTTGTATGCGTGTAAAAGATAATGGCATCGGCATTACTACGGAAGATCTCCCTCATATATTCGATCGTTTCTACCGCGGTGATAAGGCGAGATCTCGAGCAGAAGGCGGGACAGGGCTCGGTTTGTCCATCGCTAAATGGATTGTGAACGTGCACGGGGGCGTCATCCGTGTCGATTCCGCCATTAACGAAGGCACCCAGATCGAGCTGCTGTTCCCAAGAAAAAGTAAAACAGATCAAAAACCTTCTACTTCTCAGAAGCACAGAAAATTACATTAAGGGGTAGAGACGGGATTGAATGTGCCTTGGGAATTTAATTCATAGCACAAACAACCTATAGAACCGATGGCATTCAATGAAAAAAACGAGCTTGAGCTTCTAATTCAAACTACAAGTAACCATTCATTACTGGAATCCTGCATAACATTATTGTGACACCTTAATAGGCATAAGCATAGGATGATATGTCAATTAATGCTAGTAAGAATGGAGGTTCTTCATGTACTGGATAAACACGATCTGGAATAGATCTGCTTTTACTCCAATTTGGGCTATTTCTACCCAACAAGCACTTGAATTAATAAGAGAATCAGTTCAAGGAGAACGGAATGATGAGCTATTCTATGATCAACTAATAAGACTTGCACCTAATCCCGAACAAGCTTCTGTCATCGCTACCATTCGAAATGATGAACGGGGACATAACCAAATGTTCCGACAGATGTACAGAGACCTAACCGGTTACCCAGTGACAGGCGTTAGTAATGAAGAGCCGGAACAAGTAAAATCGTATATACTGGGGTTACAAAAAGCTTTTCAAGGTGAATTGTCAGCAGTTGAGAAATATCGGAGGATATGGTTTGGATTACCTTCTGGGATTTATAGAGATACGGTTTATGGAATAATTCTTGATGAGCAAAAGCATGCAGCTAAATATAATAACTTACTTATAAGGAATTTAACTGGGCAGCACTGACAATTTTCCATAAAGGAAGGATAGTGAAGTGACAAGAAAAACTGCGGCAAATGATGACTTTGGAAATCGGTTCGGGTAAGATCGCTCGATGGGAGCAAATGGAACGATGCTCCTGACCTATCGATACGGAATGTATTTTATACGAGGATAGCCTCCCCCTGACATGCCTTCTCATTCAAATGTGCAGCAATTGGAGGACAAGACGTAGATTTAATAAACAAACCTATAGAATGACATAGAGTAGAAATTCTATATAGAACAAAGCCCTGAGGCACCCTCAGGGCTTTTTCTTATAAAGCATACATAAGATTTGGCGGCTACAGAGAAAAAAGAAATTAAACAAATTTACATTGTAGGACTCTCATTAGATGTTTTAGACTTATCCGAAGCATTGTTCAGATCCAATTCAAAAGAATGGCATAGGGCCATCCGAAGCCAATAGATGGAATATTGCATGTGGTATGAGAATGCTTGAGAAGCCCAATCCTGTGGGGTTAAGTCGAGGGTTAATCCCCTAAAAACCGAAATTGGAAGTCTATCCTCGCATGTTATCCCAATTGCTAGTTTTCCTTATTACCTAGCGCTTACAGCCATCAATATTAGTGTATCGAAAATCAGAAAGTTATTGTCCAAGGAAGAGAACGTCCATAAAGGAAAGAGTGAGGAAATGAAAATTTGGAGTAAGATTATGAATAACTCGATTGAAGTTCATCAAATGATAGGATCGGACGTAGATTGTTGAAATTGTAAAATACAAGCTATAAAGGCAGTCGTAAGCATTAGCTTGTCCACTTAGGTAATCGGCAATGCAACACCAAAAAGCACCAGAGACAGCAGCACAATCGTCTGCAACTCAGGTGCTGCTTAAAGACACTAAGACCTCTGTCCTTTTAGTTTTTCAGGCTGCGCCAGCCTGTGTAATCGTGCACGGCGATGCCAGCATACGACGGGTGAGCTTTCACCAGCTCATCGATTCGAGATATTTGAAGGTCCATCTCTACTTTCCCCTCTTCATAGAACGTGATGTATGGAGTATCCGGAACAGCATTCGTTTCGAGGCTGAGCCACACCTTCTTGCCGTACTTGTCACCCCAGGCAAGTTCCTCCTTGACGAGGTCCGCTACCGCGTCACCTCGATCCCGATAAGACATGAGGGCAACCTCGTCGAGCTTGGCAATCAAAGCTTCACCTAATGCGACTCCGCTGCTAAGCAATACGCTGTCGAGCCAGAACGGCAGCGCTGCGGAGGTCGATAAGGCGGGAGTTTTTTTCATTTCGTCGTGAAAATAGGTAAGCGCATCAAGCCATATTTTCGCCATGCCACTTTGGTCGGTTGACCATTCCGCAAGTAGATAAGGCTCGACGTCGAGTTGAATGCCGGAGAATCGTTCGTTCTTGGCGACGGAAGCGTTGTACGTCTTTACCCAGCCGATCAGGCTTGTGATCCGTCCGCGATTTTCGGGGAGCACCCAATAGGGAGCGCCATCAAGCGCGTACACTTCAATGCCATTTTCGGCGGCGGTCTTGATCATGCTGCGGTAGGCATTCTTTGGAACATCCGGGTTGACTTGAAGATAGATGCGGGAGATTTGCTGATTTTTGACAAACTGAATAATTTGATTGCGTCCGGTGATTGTGGTTATTAGCGAAGTATCCCACAACCAGGTGGCTTTTTGTTTTCCCGACGGCAATGGCGCAGCTAATGCGGCCCACGCTGTAATAAAAGCGACTGATAACAGGACCAATGTAACGATTACAATTTTTGGCCATATTCTGTAATTCCAATAGATGTTTTTGGCCCAAGCCATGTTTCTTATAGCACTCCTTTAGTTGTTAGACGAATTCCTCTTCCGGAAGATTGATTCCATTATATGCCAAGCGTGGACTGGCTAATATGGTTCTTATTAATTATTTCGACATTTTTCGACCGTGTCTTCAGCCCTGTTTTTTTCATCCAAAGTAACGTCACTCAACTTACGAAGTCGGATTTCCAGCTCACTTACGAGATAGATGAATATAACCGAGAGGGCTAGCGTTGGGTAACCTTTCGTTAACGGGAACGATCGTGCTCCATATTATCGAAGTAATGGGCTGTTAAGCTTAGAAATTCCACATGAATTCAATTAGATGGAAAACAGGATGCTGGGATACGGCTCGTCTGGTGTGGAGCAGGGGAACAGCTGGATACTCCTTTAATCGTGTTCAAAATAACGTATAAGCAAGCAGGAATAATGAAAAAAATAAGATTTTTAATTATTCTTCGACATTTTCTAGGGGAGAGGTTGTTGAGGGGATTTTGTTCCTTACCACGAGAAAATAAATCTATAGTATGCGACAGATTACTTTTTGTAATGTATACATGCCTAGGGCGAATAACTAAAAAAAGCCCTCCATGTCAGAATGGAGGGTGGTGGATGTACCGTACATTAGTAGTCTATTCAATAAATTATGCGGTGTTCTGGGTTTAAGCCCAAAGCAGAATCAGATCTGGACTTTGCGAATACAGAGGCACATGACATGTATGGAATGCGGCTAAAAGATGGGACGAAGGTATCTACACTTAGAGATAATTAAATATCCAAGGCCGGATTGGACACATGGAGCCCGAACGCCATTATAAAAGTGGGGCTAGCAGGCGGGCACCTTGATCTAGAACGCGTTGTACAGGGGACCGCTGTAGCACATCTTCCATACGCAAGGGTAAGGAGTCAGTGAGATCTTGCTCGAATTGCTCTGCTAGTTTTCTTGCCACGTCGGAACTGTAAATAACATCACAAACCTCATAGTTCAGGCGCATACTTCTCATATCAAAGTTGGCGGAGCCCACAGTAGCAATCTCTCCATCGATGATCATCACCTTTGCATGCAGCATACCTTTGTTGTACTGATAGATATGAACTCCAGCTTCCAACAAATCACCGTAATAGGTCCGGCTTGCTGCGCCCACGATCATGGTTGAGAGTTCAACTTGGCGAGGGACCAATAGCCTTACACGAACACCGCGTGCCACTGCTGTTTTTATCGCCATGATGATATCCGCGTCGGGCACAAAGTAAGGGGTAGAGATATTAATGCTTTGAACTGCTTGGGTTAGGCAATTGAAATAGACTTCCCTGATGATTGGGGTAGGGATTCCAGGATTGCCTTCAAATGTCTGTACGTACGCATGATGTAACGCACGTTCATCAGCGAGAGTGACTTCGTCAGTACCTTTTGTCCCTAGCTCAGAAGCCCATTCTTGCGTTAACAGTGCTGACCTCTCAGGGGAAACAATGGTTTGTGATATGGGTCGTGTACGATTAGCGGGCATTCGCATTTTTTTGACTTGTTGGTTCGTCTGTTCCGCTACGGAAATATTCCAATGGACTTGAAAAATCGTATGTAAATCGGCTGAGGATTCACCTACGATTCGTATATGAGTATCACGCCAAAACCCAATGTTCGGTTTCGATCCTGTATACTCATCTCCGACATTAATACCGCCTGTAAAAGCCTCCTTGCCATCGATAATGACGATTTTACAATGATCCCGGTAAGTTAAATTCGCAAATATCCATGGAGAGCGCAAAGGAAATATGGTCCGGCATTCAATCCCTGCATCTAGCATCCTATTCAATTGTTTCCGTGGATATTTCCGGCTCCCCCAGCCGTCTCTGAGAAAACGAACCTTTACACCTGACTCCGCCCGTTCTATCAGTAGTTCCGTAATTCGCCTGCCAATATTATCATTCCGAAAAATGTAATATTCCAAATCAATTGACTTTTGGGCGTTTTGTATGGATCGTATAAGATTCTCATAGGTTTCAATTCCATTCGTAAGCACCTGAACCTGGCAAACCCGAAGTCCCTGAACGGATAGGTTGCGCAAAGCATGAGCAATGACCGAAGCCGAGCGGTTAAATGAACCAGGCAGCTTGTCCGATTCATTGTTCTGTGAAGTCAGTCTTTTACGTTGAATTTGTATAGGATTCGATGTGATGAGATAGAGCACAAAACCAATTATGGGCAGAATGAGGCAAATGGTAAGCCAGTTTAAAGCCTTGGCCGGTCTCCGAGCCTCAATTAGAGCTACGATTAACATAAAAACTGTGTTCAATAGGTACAGCCAAAGAACCCACATGAATTAATACCCTCCTTTGTTTACCGTATCAGAATGTGCAATTTGTTCCAGAAATATTCGAAGCAACCCTCAGTTTGTAGACAGGTCTCAATTCACCATGATGTCCATACCTTTTAATGAGATTCACTTGTTACGAAAGGTGGGACAAATGATCCAACAAACTTTCAACTTTTGTGTTCAATTTGTAATTTGGAAGACAAAACATCGGTAATAAAACCTGAGTACCGTATTCAAACATAGTTAATAATTCCTTACAGGAACACGAACTCTAAGATTAGGCATTTCAACATTTTCTTGCAGAAGAAGCAGTTTTAGAAAGTGCTTCCCATGGAGTCAGGCATTAGCTTGGAAGAACTCCGGGCCCGATTATGGCATCGTTATTTATCATTTCGCGTTGTTCATGGCGAGACTGTTACTTTTGAACAATACTGGTTTGATTTTCTTGCAAGATTTGCTTGTGCGGATCCGCAAGAATCTCCAGAACGAATTTGTAGGGAGTTGGAAAAAGGAAGCTAAATTAGATGATGAGGCTGTTCGTGTATGAACTTGTGGACTGTGGGTATAATCAATAAAGGATATTATAGTCCCACCGCTTGTGTATAGTATCCGTTAAGCCTTTTATCCATCAGGATAGAGGGCTTTTTTGCTTTTTTGAGGGCTTAGAATTACTAAAATAACAAATCGGAACGATATCCGATTCTGTTTTGGAGAGCAAATATGGACATAGGAGCAACTAATTTAAGAGCTGGTTCTGTTACTTTATTTGCATCCGTCTGTCGTCGATTTAACCATCAAAAGTAATCAGAGAAATACGGGATCTGGCGCTCTATCAGCTTCTCCAACAGCTCGATTGTTTTCCATTGCGCCTGGAAGCGGCCTACCCGTGCCAAATATGCCGGACGTTTATATCCCATCAGCATCGTAGTCAATGTCTGTATATCAAAGGCCACCTCCGGGTTTCCGCGGCCTTCCACCAATTTCCCGCGACCTTGCTCATCCACATTTAGTGTGAATTTCCCTTGATTCCACTCCAACATCGGGTCATGCAGCGTAAAAGTCAACTGGCAATCCACGACCTGGGGGAGGAACGGATAATGTTTTACGAAGTGGTGAATATCGACAATTCGTGCCATATAGTAGGGAGAGATGGTCTCCTTGATGTCACTGTCTTCCAGTAGGAAGGCAAGAGGCTCTGTTGTGAAAATATGACCTTTGACACGCGTTATCATTGAGAAATGGGCGCTGATAAAATTCCATAGACCTGCTCGCGCCTCACCGTCCATGTATACCATTTCTTTCATATGAAAGACCTCCTCGGCGATCCAATAGAGCAGATAACCCTGAGGCTGCTGATCTTCATCATAATAAACGGCAACAGTCAAATCATCCAGGTCCCAACGCAAGTATTCTTCCCATGCCAATTCGCTCCGAAGCATCGCGCCGTGATGGTTCAGGGCGAAACGACGGTAAACATTACGAATATCAGGGTGATCGATCGACAGCCGTTCCACATTGCCATGTACTATCTTCAGCTTCGGCAATTGGGTATCCTTTACCTCAAACGAGATCTTGTCAGAAATGATCTCCCAACCTTTGCGGCGATAATATGGGATGGAATAGGGATACAAATAAGATATTGACTGCTGCCGTTCGCGCATATTCGCGAGTGATGTGCGCATTAATTGGCTCATCAATCCTAGATTGGCATATTCGGGGTAGGTACCGACACCCGTTAAGCCGCCCATATCATAGATCTTCCCAAAAATATTAACCTGGAACGGATATACCGCCAGCTGGGAAATCAGTTTATCACCATCGAACCAGCCAAGTACATCTGCCTGTTTGAGTACAGGAAGTTTCGCCTGTGCAATCTCCCGATTCCCCCAGCCGAATGTAAGCAGATCATGATTCGTTACTTGGAAAACGTAACGCAGCAAGTCATTGAATTGCTCTCCATGACTTGGCTCAACCTTCTTCATTCTCAGTCGGTCTTGAAGTTTCTGCCTGCTCATTACTTTCTCCTTCGCATCTGCTATTTTACGTTATGTGCTCCATGGTGAATAATTACATGTAAGAGAATCGTCAATATGGTCGGGAAGAGGAAACGTCATCAAGCTGCGCTGTTCGAGCACAGGTTCTGGCTGCAAATATTGGGGGACCACGCCAGATTTATTTTGAACACGCTTTCTCCAAAAGAAACCCCGTCGATCCAATCGGCTCAACAATTTATCCATTCATTCGACCGGTTGCTGGAGTTTTCCCGGCGTCAATTATCCGGTGGGGAGCTTGCGACCCTTAATCAGTAAGCGCTTGATTTGACGAATCAGTTTCGTATGTTCAAGCTGGACTTATTGAAACGGCTGCTGACCGGCAAAGTAACGATCGGATTGACACCGACGTTTATCAACCATATGGTGAATGAGCTTGAGGAATATTTGCACATATTGAACTCGTTGGCTGCCGGTAATCAGGTTCCGCAATTCGACGCAGTGCACCATGATTTACTATGGCTATCCGATGCAATCGGTCACGCTGCTGCCATCGCCAGCGATCTGGATATGGTCGAGAAACGGCTGATCGATAAAAGCCGCATGTTCGAGGTTCATTTTCAGCAGTTTTATTTGAAAAGCATCGAAATGGCAGGCTATATGCGAACACAGCGGCTTGGTTCCGAATCCGGACTGTGACCCGGCTAAGCCGAGGATTGAGACGTGATCTGATTCAGCCGGCATCTCCCATAGCCCCGACCAACTGCATAAAATGCGTATCGGTCAACACCTCAGAATTGTTAACGAACAGCAGCTCCAGAATGTTATGCTGCTGCAAAAACGGGATTAGCGGCTTGTTGAACTGCCGCGGATCGATAACGTAAATTTCACTGAAATGAGGGAGAAGGAATGGAATCAAGGCATTGCCATATGAATCCTTGATCACAGCGAGCCGCTTTCCGTTATTGACTTCCGTTGTAATCTGCCCCCAAGGGCGATCACCGCTCAAAAAAATCCGGTATTTGTTCATCCTATGCGCATGATTCATATCGAGCAGATCCATTTTGAGCGGTCCGGCATAATGAACGGTATAATCGTGTTTTACAAACGGTTTATAAACGACGATCGTATCGGGCCGTTTCTCCAGTTTTTTGTGCAATGTTGCTGAATAAAGCGAGCCCAAGAAGCCGGGAACTTCCTCTTTGGCATAGGTCTTCAATGCTACGGGAGATAGTCCTGTCGCTTTCATGTAGGCTGCATAGCCGTAATAAGCACCTGTCGCCGTCCAGTGATGGTCGGTTCGGAAATATAGATCTTCGTCTATATGATTTTGCATCAAGGCAAGCGCGTCCACGGTCTTTATTCCCGGCTTCAATTTCCGGTATACATCGACTATCGCTTCCTGCTGGGAAGAGGACAGTTTCTTCAATGTCTCGCTTTGCAAAAATTCCGCCCCGGTCGGAGCGATGAGCACCGAAACGGAAACGTCCGAACCAAGCTGATCGGCGACATGGTCACGAAGCCGATTGATCGTATCCGCGTACAGCTTTCCCGCTGTAGAAACATAACTGAACAAGTTCACGGCACGATCATCGATGATCAGTACTTTACCCGCAAGATGGCTCGTTTGCTCCGATTTTCGCGCACTGGGCTCCGGATGACTTTCAACCGGCGAAATGTTACCTGCGCTTGGAATACTCGCGCTTGCTTCATTCAGGGAAGTCGTTGCTTGCGAAGACGCAACTTCTTCGGAGGAAGCTGACTTCATTACTTGAGCCATGTTATCGGCTTTGGAGGCAAGTATGACCGTGTTTTCGGTACCGGACATGCCTTGCCATGAAGCAATCTTCTTGCTGATGCCAACGAGCGCATCGCGGTACGGCACGTGGTCAGCGACATAATTTTCGATCCCTCGCCAATATTGCCCTGACCATATGGAGCTGCCTGACCATTGTGGCAATTGCGACAGACCGCGATTTTCCTTTTCGGATACAGACTTGCTTCCCTCCGGCGTCCACATGAATCCGGTCCCTGCAT
This sequence comes from Paenibacillus sp. H1-7, assembly GCF_022354825.1. GTDB lineage: Bacteria > Bacillota > Bacilli > Paenibacillales > NBRC-103111 > Paenibacillus_S. The sequence goes on along the minus strand of NZ_CP031168.1, from coordinate 4,433,010 downwards.
ATACAAACAGGAGGAAGAAGCCTATTTGCAAATAATGTCCTAGTCGCATGACATTCCCTCCGTTTTATCAAAATCGGAAATAGAAAAAAGGCGAATACGTTTTACCTACTAGCAGTAGGGCCGATACGACCAGCATGGCCAACGATCCAACCGGTAATGCAATTTCATTGTAGAAGGAACGGGCCAAACGTGGCTGCAGACGTTCTTCCAACAGACGATGCAAGCGGATTGGAATGGGTGTCGCGGCGATAGCGGCCAGTGTGAGAAGGACGATATGGTTTTGCAAAAGGATGAAAAAGGCCGCATCTGCTGCCGGTATAGGAGCAAGGCCGAACATTGCCCGCAAATACTTGGTTCCGTGACCGAGCGATTCGAAATAGAAAAACACCCATCCGATAAGCACAGCAACCGCGAAATACATTCGTGATACGAACGTAGGCAGGATGGAAAGCAACTTCTGCAGGAAGCTTTTTTCCAGAGTGATCATCAGACCGAAGTACAATCCCCAAACGACGAAATTCCAGCTCGCCCCGTGCCATAGCCCTGTCAAAAACCAGACAATAAACATATTGAACATTGCGCGCTTCCGGTTTCCTCCCATCGGAATGTACACATAATCCCTGAAAAACCGGCCGACTGACATGTTCCACCGCCGCCAAAATTCTGCTACACCGGTCGAAACGTAAGGATAGTCGAAATTTTCCTTGAATGTAAAACCGAACATTTTTCCAAGACCGATCGCCATATCCGAATAGCCGGAGAAATCGAAATAAATTTGCAGAGCGAATGCGAATATGCCGAGCCATGCTCCCGCCACGGTCAATTGTTCAATCGGACTGTCGAGCAGCAGAGGAGCAATTTCAGCCAAGGAGTTGGCAACAATGACCTTTTTTCCGAGTCCTGTAACGAATCGGACGATGCCTTGACTAAATCCATCTGCTGTAATATTCCGTTCTTTAAGCTGAGACTGAATATCGGCATAACGAATGATCGGACCAGCCACCAGTTGGGGGAATAACGCTATATACAGCAATAGAGTGGAATAAGACGATAAGGCCGGAGCTTCCCGGCGATACACGTCCACCAGGTAAGATATGACATGAAATGTAAAGAAAGAAATCCCTATTGGAAGCGATGGCGGCGAATACGATAAAGATAGGGATGTAACCGATTGAATTGTTTCGATAGCAAACCCGAGATATTTGTAGTAAACAAGAAATAGAACCTGAAAAGCGACCGAACCAAGCAGAAGCAGCTTGCCGATCGATGTTCGTCCTGCCCGTTCGATCCATCGTCCGCCGATCCAGCCCGCAGCAACATTCACCAGCAAAATGAAAACGCCTGCCGGTTCTCCCCAAGCATAAAACAGAAGAGAGAACAGCAGCAGCACCGTATTTTTCCATTCCTTTCCTACGATGAAATAAAGCAGCAGTACTAACGGTAGAAAACCATAAAGAAACACGAAGCTGGAAAAAACCATGCCGATCTACCTGCCTATTCATTGTTTAATCAACGGCGTTGGAACCGATGTGTGCAAAGTGGCACTAATGTGCACCGTGAACATAGCGTCCATAATCCGGAATTGCTATCCGCTCGAAATCGTGAGCTAAAGCAGTGAGCCCCTCAGTCAATTCATCACCAAGCATCGGTACGCCATGCCCGGTTATCGCTAAAGCAGGCTTTAACTGTTCAAGCTTTTTGACGGATTGCCAAGCTGCTTGCCAGTCGGTCGTAAAATATACGGGCGGGCCAGTCAACTGCTTCTTTTGGGTCATGACCTTGTATAGCGAATCCTGCTCTACCGTAACGAACGAGTCTCCCGCAAGAAGTGACCTGTCCGAATCACGGAAGAGGGATATATGACCCGGAGTATGACCAGGCGTATGTATCCATCGCCAACCGTGCATTCCCGGAATCGTCCCGTCGGATGGCAAAGCATGAACATGACTCGATAAATTTATCGGCTCATTCGGGAATAATGGCGACAGCTTCGCAATAAGTCCGCCTTCCACCGAGCCGTCGGGCTCCGGATAACTTGATTTGCCGGTCAAATAGGGCAGTTCCAGTTCGTGTGCGTAAACGGGCACGTTCCATGTTTCCACGAGCCTAACAACACTACCGACATGATCGAAATGACCATGAGTTAAAATGATTGCTTTGGGCCTTGCTCCAGCTCCAAATCGTTGTTCGGCTATATCGACAATCCGTTCGGCCGCGTGCGGCATTCCGGTATCGATCAATACCCATTCTTCGCTTGTACCAGCTAAAACGATGTTGACGATCTGAATGGTGCAGCAGCAAAGATCGGAGCTGACCTCGTCTGCAACGCCGCTTCGTATGGACGTAATGGGCATGTAGTTATCCGCCATGGTATCTTCCATTGGATGCTCCAAGTGCTAACCTCCCGCTAACAGTTTGAACGACGGGGAAGAGGAGACTACCATCGTAATCGCCTCCACCAACTTTTAAACTTGGTCATATTTTGTACCTATATTAAGATGCATCCACCATATGAAACTTATTCAAATTGCCATGGGAATGAAAACAATCTCATTTTTATGAAATTAAATGTCATAGAATTACTTGCTCATTACACGCATCGTTTCGTATCTAGTTTTCAGGGCTGCTTGGGCGTGTGTGAGAACCAGGGGATATAGTAAACTGCGGAATGGTTGTTCCCTGTTGAATGCCGTATGCATCTAGTGTGACCGTCGACTTACTGCCGTCAACACCGGTTAAGTAATGTAGGCAAGCTAGTGTTCCAGCGGGCATGAATGGCGTCGTCATGATTTCGGCTGGCACTCATCATTCACTGGCATTGAAATCGGAAGGAGCCGTATTCGGTTTGAGGAAATATTGAGCATGACGGTGCGATCATACGCTGAGCGTTCTGGTTTTACAGGAGGGACCGTTCAACACGCCCTTTTACCGACGGTTACGTCGTATACGTATTCGTATATCGCTCCATCGGTGTCCGATGTCCCATTAACCGCTGCGCTAACCGTCAGTTCGACACGTAAGCGCTACATTTCCTATTACAATAACGAAGCTGTAACCAGCTTGAATGAGAGTTGCATTGCCCTTGGCAACGGCACCGTTACTAGTGTGGCCAGTATAGATGCGACCACATGCACTACTACGATCATACACGCATCGGGTCGGGTTTTACGGTCCCTGGTAAATCAATGCAGGAAAACGCCGCTCTTCCATGAAGAGGCTTGGAGAAATCGTATCCCAAGCTACCACTCCTTAAAATAGTGGTTCTGTTGTTTATACACGACTGCGCAAAAGAGGATGTGAACCGCTCCATTTCTCCCTTATATTTGTCATCAGGACGATCGATTCTTTGCTTTGATGAAAGATTTTCAGGGCTATTTTCGGGCCATAAGCCCACCGTCTTTTCTGTGTGATAGGTGAGAAGCCGGATCGAACAAATAACTCTAACGTTGCCTTTTCGCTTCGCGTCCTAATATGTAAGAATGAACTCTTCCCTCACGAATGCCGTAAATTTCAAACGACACTCAAGGAGAATCCTTGAGTGAAATGGATAAAAAGTAGATTTCCCTCCTTAATACAAGTGGTGTTGACGGAAAAACTCAAATGAGTTATAGTAATCACATACCCATACGGGTATACGTATAAAACGAAAAAATGAAAGGAATGCTGTTAATATGGCCATCTTGAATGTAAGTGATCAAAACTTCAACCAAGTTGTCCTGGATCCCAACAAGCTGGTAATTGTTGATTTTTATGCCGACTGGTGCGGATCTTACCGAATGCTGTCTCCGTTTTAAACGAAATTGATGACGAATTTGGCGATGAAATCACGATAGCGAAGGTAAACGTCGATTCAAATCAGAAGACAGCCAAAAGTCATCAGGTTATGGATATTCCAACTCTCAAGTTTTTTAAAGCATGGTAATGAGGTGGGTATCATAACCATTTTTTTTACTTAAAATTATACCCCATGGGGTATATTGAATGCCGATAAAGAACAAATTAACCCAAGAAAGGAGTCGCCATGGATATCGGTTGGATTATCACGCTATTCGTCATCGGTTTTGTCGGTTCCTTAATTTCAGGGATGGTCGGTATCGGCGGGTCCATAATCAAATATCCAATGCTGCTGTATATCCCGCCGGCCTTAGGATTTCTAGCTTTTACCGCTCAAGAAGTCTCAGCTATCAGCGCGGTTCAAGTATTTTTCGCAACCTTAGCTGGGATGTTCGCTTTCCGCAAAGGGGGCTACATCAATAAATCCTTAGTTTTATCCATGGGTATCGCGATTGTGGTTGGAAGCTTCGCTGGGGGATACGGATCTAGATTCCTGCCGGATGATGTAATCAATCTTGTTTATGCTATCCTTGCGCTCGTTGCAGGTATCATGATGTTCCTGCCCAAAAAAGCTAATGAAGATGCTGACTATACAAAGCTGCAGTTTAATAAGCCTCTCGCTGCCATATTGGCCGCCGTTATCGGGATTCTTTCTGGAATCGTCGGAGCGGCAGGAGCGTTCATTACCGTTCCGGTCATGTTAGTCATTTTAAAAATACCGACTCGCGTGGCCATTGCCTCATCACTCGCAATTACCTTCATTTCTTCTATCGGCTCTACGGTAGGGAAATTTATGGGTGGCCATATGCTCCTGATCCCGTCCATCGTTATGGTCATTGCCAGTACGATTGCTTCGCCGATCGGAGCGAAAATTAGTAGTAAGTTAAATACGAAAGTTCTTCAATGGATATTGGCCGCACTTATTGTGGCTACTGTCATAAAAATATGGATTGATATTTTAACCTAATGGAGGAGATACCATGCGTGAACAATTGCCTCATGAAGTAGCTGAACGAATCCAAAAAGGAGAAAAGTTCGAAATTCTTGATGTTCGGGAGCAGGATGAATGGGAGTCCGGGCATATTCCTGAAGCAAGACACATTCCTCTGGGTGAGTTGCAAGGAAGACACAACGAGCTAAGCAAAGATCGAGAAACGGTTGTGGTTTGCCGCAGCGGGAAGCGCAGCGGGGTGGCCTGTGATCTTCTCTCGACATTGGGTTATAAAGTGGTCAATATGCCGGGGGGGATGTCCATGTGGCCCGGACAAGTGAAATCTGGCAAATAATTATACCTTGGAAAGGAAGGCTAAACATGAGTACTCTACAAGCAGATCGAACATTGGAATGTGTAGGCTTGGCATGTCCCATGCCTGTGGTTCATACCAAAAAAGCCATGGAAGAGTTAAAAACAGGTGAGGTTCTGGAGGTTAGAGCAACAGATAAAGGCTCGGTTGCCGATCTTCAAAGCTGGGCCAAGCGCACAGGACATCAGTATATTGGTTTAAAGGAAGAAGGCGAAGTGTATCGTCACTTCATCCGTAAGGGGGATCCGTCTGAAGTAAAGGCGGAAGCCAAGTATCCCCATACAGCTTCACTTGATGTGATCAAGTCGAAATTGGCGGGTGGTGAGAAGATAAACATTCTGGACGTTCGGGAGCCGGCAGAGTATGCATTCGGTCGCATGCCTGGGGCGAAATCCATACCGGCAGGAGAGCTCGAGCAAAGAATGAAAGAGTTGAATCCCGATGAAGAGTATTACGTTGTTTGCCGAACCGGTAGCCGCAGTGATATGGCTTGTCAAGCCTTAGCTGAAAAAGGCTTTACGGATGTCAAGAATGTGCTGCCTGGGATGGCAGAGTGGACTGGTGAAGTAGACAAGGATTAATTCTAGATCATTCAAAAAACGGAGGAATAAAAACATGGCGAACAAACTCGCAATCATTGCAAGCAATGGGGGATTATTTGACGCATACAAGGTGTTCAACATCGCAACAGCAGCAGCCGCGACAGATACGGAGGTAGCCATCTTTTTCACATTTGAAGGCCTGAATTTGATCCACAAGCAAGCATACCAGCAGCTTCCAATGCCAGCAGGCAAAGAGCATTTTGAGCAGGGCTTTAAGAGGGCTAATGTTCCCTCCATTCCTCAGTTGGTCGAACTGGCTCAGGAAATGGGCGTGAAAATCATCGCATGCCAAATGACCATGGATGTCATGAATTTGCAGAAAGAGGACTTTATTGAAGGTATTGATGTCGGCGGGGCCGTTACCTTCCTTGATTTTGCTCAAGATGCCAAAGTAACACTTACATTCTAATTAAGATTGGGAGGGGTAAAGATGACAACCAGCACGATTCGCAAAATGACTTCCAAAGAAGTGACCAGAAAGATTCTTAACAATGAAGAGTTGTTTATCCTGGATGTTCGCAATGAAACGGATTTTATGGATTGGAAGATCGAAGGAAAAAGCATCGAGATCATCAACATACCTTACTTCGATCTGATCGATGGAGTCGATCCGGCGCTTGAGAAAATTCCGGATGGCAAGGAAGTATTGGTAGTATGCGCCAAAGAAGGCTCTTCCATATTTGTTGCCAAGCAAATTGCGCAGGCAGGGAGAAGCAATGTTTCTTATCTTGAGGGCGGCATGAAATCATGGAGCGAGTACCTTGAACCGGTGAAAGTAGCCGACCTATCGAGCGGGGGAGAGCTTTATCAATTTGTTCGCATCGGCAAAGGCTGCCTGTCCTATATGGTACTATCGAACGGAGAAGCAGCGATTATCGACACCAACCGGATGATAGACCAATATGAAAGATTTTTGAAAGAAAAGAATGCAAAGCTTATTCATACCATCGATACGCATCTTCATGCGGACCATATCTCCGGAGGACATGCTTTGGCAGTGAAATATGGAGCAACCTATCATTTGCCGCCTAAGGATGCGACTGAAGTTACGTTTAGCTATACACCGTTGGAAGAAGGAAACAATATTTACGTAGGCAATGAAGCGATTGCAGTACAGCCTATTTATTCCCCAGGTCATACGATTGGTTCTACGTCTTTCATCGTGGATAACAAGTACTTGCTTTCCGGAGACATTTTATTTGTGGAATCAATTGGACGCCCTGACTTGGCGGGTCTTGCTGAAGACTGGGTAAGTGATCTTCGTGAGACTCTCTACAGCCGTTATAAGAATCTGTCTGATGATCTAGTCGTGCTCCCTGCTCACTTCGGTAAAGTAACAGAGCTTGGATCAAACGGACTTGTATCCGGTCGTCTAAGTGAACTTTACAGCAATAATCCAGGCTTAAACATTCAAGATGAGGGAGAGTTCCGTAAGACAGTTACGGAAAACCTGCCTCCACAGCCTAATGCGTATCAAGAAATACGTCAAACGAATATGGGGAAAATCAGCCCGAACGAAGAGGAACAGCGCGAGATGGAAATTGGCCCGAACCGCTGTGCCGTTCACGATAAATAAGGAGGAAATCGAAATGAACAGTCATAAAGTATTGGATGCTAAAGGGTTGGCTTGTCCTATGCCTATTGTAAGGACCAAAAAGACTATTGATGAATTGGAATCGGGGCAGGTTTTGGAAGTACATGCCACAGATAAAGGGGCAAAAAATGATTTGGCCTCGTGGGCTAAAAGTACGGGACATGAACTAGTACAAGATACAGAAGAAGATGGTGTATTTAAGTTCTGGATTAAAAAGGCCTAATAAGGAAAAAGGAATGACATCAATGTGTCATTCCTTTTTAGGAATTCCCATATTTTCATTCTCCTGCATTGCATCAAAAGTAATCATCTTTTCCTCAAACGAAGCTATAGGATTCGCTTATCTACCACTGAATTTAGCGGTTGAGACAGCGATAACAGGTGCCACAGTTATAGTGGCGCGTGGGCTACCTTGATGAATTCCGGCCGCTCGTCAACTATTAGCGTGCAAGATTAATTACCTATATCATCCGATACCCTTTGAACGAAGGAGGGCGTGTTCATTGAATTGGATTGTGTATTCACTCGTGTTAGCACTCGTGGTTCTCTTTTACAAGAGAATCATGCCTGTGAAGGGCCTTAAACCTATCGATGAAGCACTTTTGTATGAGAAAATAAAGGACCCAAAAGTCAAAGTTCTGGATGTTAGGCACCCTATGGATTATTATAAGCAGCATCTCCCCGGTGCCATTAACATTTATATAGGCAGACTGCCTCACGTAAGGAAGAAAGAGCTGAGCCAAACAGACGAAATTGTGATCGTCTCTTCGTCAGATTACAAAATAAAAAAAGCGGCAAGGAACCTTCAAAAATCCGGTTTTACTAATTTATCTAGCTTTGTATGGATTGACAATACAGGACGTTAACGGTCCTTTTATTTTCAAACGAATTATACCCATACAAGTATATGTATATAGAACGAAAATGAAATGGAGAAATGTTACATGACACAGAAAGAAAAATCTACGATCGTACTTTTTAGCGGAGAATTGGATAAAGCCATCGCCGCCTTTATTATTGCGAACGGGGCTGCTGCTTATGATCATGAGGTAACGATCTTCTTTACCTTCTGGGGCTTGAATGCCCTTAGAAAAGACGAACCGGTTGCTGTAAAGAAGGGCTTCCTGGAAAGAATGTTCGGCAAAATGATGCCGCGTGGTGCCAACAAGCTTGGTCTGTCGAAGATGAACTTTGCTGGAATGGGCCCACAGATGATTAAGCACGTAATAAAGAAGCATAACGCGCTGAGCTTGCCTCAATTGATTGTGCTTGCACAAGAGCAAGGAGTTAAGCTTGTGGCTTGTACTATGACCATGGACCTTCTGGGTTTGCAAAAAGAAGAGCTGCTCGATGGAATCGAATATGCCGGCGTTGCTGCTTATCTTGGAGATGCTTCTGAAGGGAAAGTAAACTTGTTTATTTAAGGCCAAACAATAATTCACTCCTTTCTTATTTTTAGCTGCGATAATCAAGGCTATAATATACCCATACATGTATAAGGAAAGGGTGAATGAAATGATCTATGATGATGATGTAAAAAGAAGATTGAAACGGATGGAAGGCCAGGTACGGGGTGTTCTTAATATGATGGAAGAGGGGAAGAACTGCAAGGATGTTGTAAGTCAGCTTTCAGCCATTCGCAGCGCGTCAGATAAAGCCATTGCGTATATTGTAGCTGTCAACTTGGAGCAATGTATTCTGGAGCAAAAAGATGCAGGAAAAGATACCAGACAGGTAGTCAAAGAAGCCATGGAGCTCTTAGTGAAAAGCAGATAACGGCATGGGGAGAGTGACAAGTGGATACATCAGCTATTATTAATGTTGCATTGATCATTGTCGCAGTATGGTTTCTATACTCAAGGTTAGCTCCGACAAAGGGATTGCGGACATTAAGCTACAAAGACTTCGGACAAGAGCTTCAGAGTCACAAGAATCCGATTCTCATTGATGTTCGCGAGGCCGGTGAGTTCTATACGGGTCATATTCCTGGCGCAATTAATATTCCTATGTCACAACTGAAAAATAAAGTATTTGAAATCCCTAAGGATAAAAACGTCTACTTGTACTGTCGGAGTGGTATGAGGAGTAAGCAAGCAGCCGGTATATTGAGCAAACAAGGCTATACGCAGATGGCTCAACTCCAAGGCGGGATTATGGCGTGGCAGGGAAAAATAAAGAAATAATGAGAACCATCAGTTGATGAGACTGATGGTTCTCTAATTTTGTAACATAGTTTTTCATAAGATTGGAATAATAAATTAGGAATATTTCTTTTGATGGTACTCAACATAGGTTTCTAATACCGGATGAAACTCGTTCACATAGTGGCCTGAAGGGCAAGACTTGATCGCATGAGCGAAAAGAGTATTGGATTGGTCGGTTGTTAGCTTAGCGCTGCAAGTAGGACATTTTTCCGTAAATAAATGACGTAGAATGTTTATGGGCCTAACCTCCACAATACCGAGTTGTATACTGAGGATTCTAAAACAGAATTTTAATTTTTAAATATAAATTTTAGGAGGGCTATCATGTTCCACTATACCGTTGCTTCAAATAAAACTGTCGAAGAAGCGATCCATGCACTAGAAGAGAACTTAAAGAGTGAGCAATTCGGTGTTCTGTGGAGATTCAGTATACAGGATAAGTTAAATGAAAAGGGGCTTGAGTTTCATCAAAAATATGAGATCCTGGAGGTATGTAACCCTGTTGAGGCCAAACGAGTTTTGAGTGAAAATCATTTGGCCGGTTATTTTTTACCATGTAAACTAGCGGTTTATGAGCATGAAGGACAAACGAAAATCGGCATGCCTAAACCGTCATCTCTTATCGGTATGGTTGAAAACGAATCCTTTGAGGCTTTGAGGAGTATTGCAGCGGATGTAGAAAAACGGTTGGTTTCATGTATCGATAATAGTGTATAGCTGATGCGGAACAGCGGCAAACTGTTCTTCTCATTCGACAGGAGGGGTATAAAACACTTTGTAATTTGCATTTACAAAAAAACTATGAGGACACTTGATATATCAAGTTTCTTTTGGATTGTGACACAAACCAAACACAAGGATATGGGGAACTCAGCTTGGATATAAAATATGGCAAAAGCCGCATTATTTTAGTAAGTAGTATTGTCCAGATTCTGCACCAGATATCGAAAAAAGTTAAACCCTCTTTCCTTCGGAAAAGAGGGCCTTTTTAGATATTAGAAATGGGGGACCAATATCCACTCTAAGTATATCCATATGAACCCTAAAAATATTTAAAGCTGTACAGATTTCTGCATAGTTAAAGATTATTCCATAAAATAGTAATTAAATACATTTATAAAATTACTTCACGGTGACAAACTTACTAATGAAATACAAATAAAAAGGAGGAGTCAAAAAAATGAGAAAATTGATTATTGCAACAATGATTCTTACGTTTAGTCTGTTTTTGTCAATCCCCGTATTAGCAGAAGGAAACAATAATAACAATAGCTATAACAATGGCAACGGAAATAACAATACAACGCAAGCTTACGCAACAACAAACAACGATAATAATAGGAATTGGGGATGGCTAGGGTTAGCGGGCCTTTTAGGATTGGCTGGGTTAAGAAACCGATCGAGAAATCCCGAGAAATAAGGTCGTGTATTATTGACCTTTATGAATGGAACAAAGACCCTCTCTCATCGGATGGGGTTTTTTGTTTTATCTGAATAGGAAACTGAAACTCTGTAGGAATAAAAAGAGCATCCCTTAGAGAAAATAACTTTCGATTCAATTAAACAAAGAGGAGCTGTTACAGTGGGTATTTTAAGCGGTATCAACCAAAAAGATGAGCCTTTACACTATGGCGAAATCCATGATCTTTGGCAATTTTCAATGAAGGCAAAAGGTTGTATTTCTGCATATCGTGCTTATCAGTATCATGCAGGCGACAAAGACCTGAAAAAACTATTGGGTGATTTGATCGATCAAGCTGAGTTAGAAGTAAGCGAATGCGACACGATACTTAACCATAATGGAATTGCTTCTTCTCCTCCTTTACCTAATAGACCAGAAGCAAAGCTTGAAGAAATTCCTGTTGGTGCTCGGTTTTCCGACCAAGAAATTGCTGCTATGATTGGAGCAGATACTTCCATGGGCCTAGTTGCTTGCAGTATGGTTATGGGTAAATCCACAAGAGAAGATATTGGAACCTTATTTGCTAAATATCATACAACTAAAGCTGCCCTCGGCTTAAGGATTTTACGAGTAACAAAGGAAAAAGGTTGGTTGATACCGCCTCCACTTCAATTAAAGAGACCTGAGCTAGTAGAAGCCTAGTTTTTGATTTCTAGATTAAGGGATGATGAGATTTTGACCATTAGTATAAAACCCAAACAACCGAAAAGATGCATCGGGTGTATCTGGGGGCATTGGGATGGACTGAAACAATATTGTTCAAAAATAAGCTGTATCAGGTTAAATACGTAAGGTTATATTATGATTAGGATATTATTGTCGACTCCACCTTAACGATATCCTGTAGTACAAAACCCTCTGTCCATCGTAAAGTGCACCCCTTAGAATAGACATTGGAAAAACCCCTAGGTTAATCCGATGAATTCTAGGGGGTGTATTTTTTATGGCAGTAAGAGGTCAGAAGTTTAAAACGTATTCAGAGGAATTGAAGAAAGAAGCTATTCGCCTTCATATGGAGGAGAAGTGGTCGTATCGGCAGATTACGGAGCATTTAGAGATTCATGACAAAGATCGGGTCAAGAAGTGGATGCGGAGGTATAAGCAATTAGGTGAGTTTGGACTCCTGGATCAACGAGGACGTCGTGAGGAGTACTTAGATCAAGATCGGTATGTAGCGAAGCTCAAACGGGAGAATGACGTTCTAAAAAAGTGTTTGCAAATTTGGAAACAGGGGGTGTGAACGGAAAGTATAGAATCATTGAAGCTACCGCTGGGCATTATCCAGTCGTGGAGCTGTGCAGCATGCTTAATGTCGCTAGGAGCAGCTACTACGCCTACTTGAAACGCAAATACGCAGCTCCTGACGCTGATTTAAAGGAGAAGATTCTTGCTATTTATGATCAACGTAAGAAGACGGTTGGATATCGGCGGATACAGGACGAATTGTACCGACAGTACAGCCTGTGTGTGAACCATAAGAAGGTACTACGGCTTATGCGAGATTTAGAGATTCAGGCAATCATTCGTCGCAAATATGTTCATCGTTCGACGCGTGAAGCAGCTAAATCTGATGGAAGGATCGCGGAGAATCTACTGCAGAGAGATTTTAATGCGACAGAACCGAATCAAAAATGGGTAACGGATGTGACGCAATATCGAGTATTTGATGATCGCATTTACTTATCCGCAATCAAGGACCTTTGGAATGGGGAAATTGTAGCCTACCATATGAGCAACCGTAATGACAATCCTCTTGTATTAGAGACGTTTACGAAGGCATTTGAAACGCATAAAGACGTGACTGGACTGATCGTTCACAGCGATCAGGGAAGCCAGTACACGTCTCATGCATACCACGACATGCTGCCAAAGGTTGGCGCCCAAATCAGCATGTCCAGGCGAGGCAATTGTTATGATAATGCCTCAATGGAGAGCTTCTTTTCACATTTGAAAGTGGAAGCCCTCTATCCTTATGATATCCGAAACATCGAGGAAGCACAAAGGCGAATAGAAGAATTCATTCATTTTTATAACGAAGAAAGAGCGCAAAGAAAGCTAAACAAGCTGACGCCGATAGAGTACCGACGTCAGCATGCAGCCTAGGGCTTTTTTCAATGTCCGCTATTTGGGGTCTTGACCATCGGGACATGAGGGTTTTTATTTTCCATCGACCGCTAGAGATCATTGAACTCGGGGTGACTCCGCTGCATAAAATGGCTGTTACATGGATCAGTTAAAGAAATTAAACCATACCGTCAACTGCAGCAGCCCCGCTTTGGTCCTTTCCGATTACAATTTTCGGCCAAAAGTCTTAGACTGCCGCTGTTATTATTAAGCTAAAGTTATCCATTAGCGTAACGACTATGCTATTTGACAAAGTACCTACTAGAAGGTAGACTGTGGTTATGGACAATTTATCTACCACTTTTGACAACATTCTGGCTTGTGCGCGTTCTCTGATCGTCACTGGCGGCTACAACGGTTTTAGTTATGCCGACATCGCTGATGTGGTTGGGATTCGAAAGGCGAGCATCCATCACCACTTTCCTAGCAAGGTCGATCTGGTCCGAACGCTAGTTGCGAGGTATCGGGAAGAAGCTGAAGCAGGGATGGCGAATCTCGAACTTCAAGTATCCGATCCGCTCGAACAGCTTCGGAACTACACTGGTTATTGGGAAGCCTGTATCACGGACGCCAGCGCTCCGTTTTGTGTCTGCGCGTTGTTGGCAAGCCAGCTCCCGGTCCTACCCGAGGAAGTTGCGCTAGAGGTCCGGGCGCATTTCTGCTACCTGTCGACGTGGTTGACATCCGTGCTGGAGCGCGGTGCGCTGCACGGGCAATTTCAACTGATGAATACCCCTCGTGACGAGGCCGAAATGTTCATGGCTGCGGTTCACGGCGCGATGCTTTCGGCGCGGGCTTATGGCGATCCGAAGATATTCGGCGTCGTGACAGACACGCTCTTGGAACGACTCGCTTCGCGCTTCCCTTTGTGATGAAAGCCGCGATGGCGATGGTTGAAGTCATGATCGAGATGAAAGGAGGTGAACATAACCATTTTGAGGATAAGATCGCTATTTACGAACTAATCGTATCTCATCCGCCAAGTTCCATTTGGATCATGACGGCCAGCCGCATGAGTCGCAAAATCATGGCGTGTCAATGGGATACCGGAGCATGGCATCATAGTGAACTTCTGGAAACTTGAACGAACGTCATGGCAATGGATGATTGCGAAACGAACACTGCTTCCCGTCGATGGTTCAGGCACACATCATTTCTTTTTAACCTACCTACTAGTAGGTATGCTCTGATCAATATGCCGGATTAGGTGCGTTCAATTTCCTTGTTTCAGCCCCGTGGATGACCTTGAGCCAATTACGCGGAAGGCTGCATGGCCGATCCATCTTAAGCCCCACCGACACGATATGAGAGATGCTGTCAACCGCTAGTATCGGCTCGCGACAAGACAGAACAAATCACCCTTGTCCTTAAGGACTGGAAGGAGACAATTATGTTTGGAATTTCATCACTTGGCTGGGTGCATACGCTCAGCAGCTTGCCCGCCATTCCGCTGGCTATATATATGTTTGCTCGCTATGGACGGATTGTTCCTCGGTCAAGGTCTGGTGTCATCTACTTCTTTTCGATGCTGATTGGCGCTATCACGGTATTTCCCATCGCACATCAGTCGGTCAGCTATGTCATTGGCACGGCAACGATCCTGCTGCTGCTCGCCGGATACGGCATCAGGCGTGTTTCGAGCTTTAAGCGTGCGGCCAAGTACCTTGAAACAATTTTCCTCAGCCTGACAGCGTTTCTGCTGATGCTGCCGACCGTTACCGAAACCCTGACCCGTGTTCCAGACGGCCACCCCATAGTCGCCGATCTGAATTCGCCAATTCTCCTCGGCGCTCAAGCCAGTCTCTTCGTCATTCTCGTCGTTGGCCTAACAGCTCAAATCATCCATTTACGAAGGCAAGACAGGATCGCGGCATTCACCTCGCCAGCCAAGATGTCTGCCAAATGAAGCATCACTAACTAAGTTATAATCTGGCGATTAACCAGTAATATTTTAATAAGGAGCTATAAAACATGTCATTAACTCGAGCTTTAGAGGGAGCTAAACAGGAATTTATCGCGCATACCCCTTTGCAGATTCAAACGGAGATGTTTCGTCAGATCCGAGAGCAGCAGGAATCTGGTATTGCTTACGGCCGGCAGGAGGGGCAGAAGGCGAAGGATTTTACACTCAAGAATGCTTTGGAAGAAACGATTAGTCTTTATGAAGAACTGTCCAAAGGACCTGTTGTTCTGACATTCTACAGGGGCGGATGGTGTCCGTTCTGCAACAGTCAGCTTAAGGCCTATCAGAAGCTACTGCCTGACATCGAAGCCCTTGGGGGCCAGCTGATCGCGGTCAGCCCGCAAAGCCCGGACAACACGCTTTCCCAGCAGGAGAAAGAAGAGCTGACTTTCCAAGTGCTAAGCGATACACACGGTCTCGTGGCCGCATTCTATAACATTCTTTACGACGTTCCAGATTACATTAAGGACATTATGAAACAAATTGGCATGGACTTGGCGGAATACAACGCGACGAACCGCTGGATCCTGCCGATTCCTTCCACCTTTATGATCGATGAATCCGGCATTATCCGTTCCGCCTACGTGAATCCAGACTTTATGCAGCGGTTGGATCCCGAAAATATTCTGCGTGAATTGAGAAAGCTTTAATTATTTACATAAAGGAAAACGAGCAAGCGATCAGACAGTTGGTTAATCCGCTGAGATCGCAGACAGCGCGTTAAGGTTCCTGCTTTTTACCATAAACATTCTATTGAACATAACTGTACTGTAAAAATAAAGTCTTAGATTAGAGTCGTTGAGTTAACAACGTTTTAAAAGACTGGGTCCAATAAATAAGCAGCGACAGAACAAGACTTGATAAATAAAGTCTTAGACTGCCGCTGTTGTTGTTCAATTATTGTTTCCCGTTAGTTTAGTCAAGGATGCTACGAAAAAACTATATATTTCGATTTCATATTCAGATTAATGCCCAATTGAAGGATTTAATGAAATTTATCTTTTTCTCAGAATGCAAAAAGCTCATCATACTGCCTATATCGGAAAAGAGTTATCTTATCCATGAAGAATGAAAAATGCAATAGATCTTGATAGTAAAATCATAAAAGGAATGAAAGAGATTATTATTGGGGTACCTGGTTAATCAACTGACATAGTTAAATATGTAGAATTTGTAATGAAAAATGTTCCTTACCTATTCGTATGTTTTGATGTTACTATGTGACTATATTATATAATTTAATCAATGAGTTGAGCGAGGGGGCCGTAGCGATGAAGCGATGGTTATTGTTTTGGTTTCCGCAGAAAATCAAATACCGGTTCTTCGTTTCGTTTCTATTCTTTATTTTATTGCCTGCCGCGTCCTTTGTCATGTATTACTTCAGGGAGCTTGAAAGCACGTTGAAAGAAAAGATAAGCTCCCAAAGTTATGCGCAGTTGGGCTATGTGAAAGAAAGCATGGAAAATATCAGGGTCGCGCTTTTTAGAGAGTCTTTGGTACTAAGTAATGATAAAGAACTTCAAGCGGCACTCCGTGATGATTCAATAAACACTGAAACACGACAGTTATATGTGACGGAGCGATTGCAGGAAAAGCGGTTGCAGGACGGATTTACTCCGCTACCCACCCATGTATATTATTCGCTGATCGACCACCGCCATCAGGAGGTCATTACTACTTTTGGAAGTAAAATCAATTATACAGATCTTGCCAGTGAAGATTGGTGGAAAAATTCAGAAGGCTTCGAAAAGCAGAACAACCAAATGATCGGAAAAAGCCTCCGGGATATGTATACATTTACGGTTGATATGGTTGGCCCAGACGGAAACTTGGATGGTCGTATATTGCTCAGCTTCGATTATGTGGAATGGCTGAACGCCATGCACCGTTTTTTTACGATCAGACAAGAATATTTCATAATGAATCAATCGGGGGGTATTGTTGCCAAGACAAGTCCGGCAGCATTTATTTCCGATCCGGCTGCAGAGGTTGTTCGGAGGCAAGCGGCAACGGGAGGTTTTTGGACGAATGGCCAAGAGTTGATGCATGCGGTCTACTTGCCTTCCTATCAATGGTATGTGATTAACAGTTTTCCGCTACATACATTTTTCGGGGACATCGATCAAGTGAAGCACAGGTTGGTCGTCATTCTCGCCTCCTTTGTCTTATTATTCATCGTGATCACCTTTATCATCTCCCATCGAATTACACGTCCGTTGCAGCTTCTTCAGCATCATATGTCCGTCATTGTGAGAAATGAGTTTAGGTCGTCTTTGCCCGAAAAGCTGGGCACCGGTGAGGTACGTGAATTAGGAACAACCTTCAATCGAATGAGTAGCGATATCCGTCACTTGATACAAAAATTAAAAGTGGAGGAAAGGGAAAAGGAAGCATCCAGGTTCCAGATGCTGCTCGCTCAAATGAATCCGCATTTTCTCTTAAATACGTTGAATGCGATCAAATGGACCGCCCTAGGACGCAAGGATACCGAGATTGCGGAGATTTGTGTTTGCCTGGGCGAACTGTTGGAATCCAGCTTAAACGTTCAAACCGATTTGATCCATCTGGACGAGGAATTAACACTAGTGAAGGCGTATGTGCGCATTCAGAACTTCAGATTCGACAGTTATGTCAATGTCCGTTACGAATATGACGAATCGCTTCGTTACGCGCTTGTTCCCAAGCTGAGTTTGCAGCCACTGGTCGAGAATTCGTTCTATCACGGCTTTGCTCAGATGCAGCAAGAAGGCTCCATAACCATCCGGGTAGTGAAAGAACATCAATCGCTGATCATGGAAGTGGAGGACAACGGGATAGGGATGAAGGCATCCGCCAATCATCAACCGTTACGTAAGAGCAAAGGGATCGGAATCAACAATCTGCGGGAACGGTTGCAGCTGCTTTTTAAATCTGACGGCCAGCTCGAGGCAAGTTCAAGCGGCCAAGGAACTCTAGTTCGTTTGAAATTCCCGCTGCTTCTTTCGGAACCGTATGGGAAGGGAGAATGATTTCATGTGGAAAGTGCTATTGGTTGAAGATGAGACACGTGTCAGGCGATTAATTAAAGAAATTATTGATTGGGAGGAAATGGGGTTCGTTATTACAGGTGAGGCCAACAACGGGATTGAAGCGCTTGAGGTGATTCGCGAAGAGTCTCCTCATTTCATTCTTTGCGATATTATGATGCCGCTGATGGATGGGATCGAACTCCTCCAGAAGGCACGTCTGCAAGGCTTTGAGGGTCCATTCGTCATGCTGACCGCCGTGAATGAATTCGAATTGGCCAGACAAGCGCTTGAGTATGGTGCGACTAACTATATTTTGAAGCTCTCGCTGAATGTCGATACGATGCGCCAGATGTTGGAGAAGGTCAGCCGGGAATTAAGCAAAGCCGCCATACCTGCTCGGCAAATATCGTATCGTGATTTCGAATTACTGTACCGCTATACGTGGAGGCAGATCCACGGTATGGATGAAGCGGACCCGGAAAGGAGTGTCTTGCTGCAGCGCATCTCCGCAAGCGGCTTTACACATGCAGATCTTTGTTTAGTATTGCATGGGACCGGCGGGATCGGTGAGGAGGATCTGACTCGTAACGGGTTGATTCATTCCATCGAAACATCGGTCATTCACAAATTCAGAATCCATGGCTGCACCACGTTTTTTTCCTGGGTTCCACGTTCCGAGCTTCCTGTTGTGCGTGCTCCGGCAGAGAACGGGGCAATGGCATATTCAGTCGTGTGGGCCTCTTCCGTACCTATTTCCGAATTGGAGACTACTTGGGGAGGTATGATCAGGCTCATCGAGAGATCCTGGTATGAAAGCAGCAAAAGTGTGACAGCCTATTCAGAAACGGATTCCATCATCCAACAGCCAGGTATATCCTCACAAGCGCTATGGAACATGGAACGCGAAATATTACATGCGTTTGAGCGCAGGGATAAGAATATCTGCATCCGCCAGTTGAATGTCATGTTCGACGAAATGAAAAAGAACCATGTAAGCATGACCATTGTTGTGGAGACGGCGGAACGATTGGACGATAGGTTTGCTGCTATATCGGGTCATGGGAAAGCTCAAACCGATGATTGGTTGTCCGCAGCAAACCATGAAGAACTTCGTCATGTGCTAGAAGACAGAATCGATGACTGGATAACAAAATGGATAAAGTCGACAACATTGCCATCGGCCCATCCCGAGATTAACAGGATTGTGGATTATATCCAAAGCCATTACGATAAGGAAATCACGTTGAAATCGATGGCAGAGCACGTCACCTTGGATGAGCACTATTTAAGCGGCTTATTCAGTAAAAAAATGGGCTGCACATTAATCCAATACTTGCATAAAGTGAGGATTGATCAAGCCCGGTTTTATTTGCTCCAATCTACATTAACCGTCGGGGAAATTGCAGAAAGGGTCGGATTTGCGAATGCCGCGTATTTTGTGAAAATTTTTAAGCGCTGGACAGAACAGACCCCCAGTGAGTTCAGAAAGAATAACATGTCCAATGGATAGATTTTCGCGCCCCTTTCTGCTTGCGGAGAGGGGCCGATTTGTTTTTACCGGCTTAATTTTGTATAAGAGGTCACTAAATCTGTTTCTTATCCGCCTTCAGGTACGGTGGTATGATAAAGATGTGTTACAGAAAGGGAGCAGCGTCTACTGCAGGGATTCATCTCCCTTCTGCGATTCCAATCTATAATCCGATTAAGGAAAGAAGGGGGATATCGATGTATAAATATAAAAAGATCGTGTTATCCGCGACCTCCATTGCACTTTTTAGCAGCTTGCTTGCAGCCTGTGGAGACGAAACCAAGGAAAACGGTGCGGCTCAAGAATCATCGAAGAAGGTCAAACTGGATATTATAACAAGCGGGGCCGGCCTGCCCGCTCCAGAGAAAGACTTCGTTCGGGAGAATCTGAACAAGGCGCTGAATGCTGATATCAACTTGACGGCTTATGCCACTGATTATGGCAATCAGCTGAATGTCCGGATGGCGTCAGGCAATTACCCGGATTTGTTTGCCGTTGACAAGGTTTCGTTGAAGCAGTTGTCGGAACAAGGGCTTCTGCTCGATCTGACTCCCTATTTCGAGAAAGAACTTAAGCCGGTCCAAACCTTCATCGGAGATTCCAGCCTGAAGAAAGGTATGGTTAACGGCAAAGTGTATGCAGTTGCCCAAGCACCGCAAGCCCCGAAAGCATCTTACTGGATCCGCAAAGATTGGCTGAACAAGTTGCAATTGAAGCCGCCTGAAACTCTCGATGAACTGCTGGCCGTGTCCAAAGCGTTCACGGAGAAGGACCCGGACGGCAACGGAAAGAATGATACTTATGGTATCACAGGCCTGATGGGACTCACAGGCGTCAACTTGTTGTCCGCTTTCTCCCCTGTATTTGGAGGATATGGTGTCCCTAATCCGGGTGAATTTTTCATCAAAGACGGAAAGGTAGTCCAATCGTTATATGACCCGGGTATGAAGGATGCATTGGCCTTTATTGCGAAGTTCACTGCCAGCGGTTCGGTTGATCCGGATTATGTATTGAACACGGGGACGCAGCCCAGGGACAAGGCCATCAAGGGGCAAGTGGGAATCATCTGGACGGAATGGACAAATTTGACCAATGAACAGTACGTCGAGCAAATCAAGAAAGTAAATCCGAATGCCGAATGGGTGCAGTTGCAAGCACCGAAGGGTCCCGCAGGACAGTTCTCTGGGTCATTGGATATCGGTAAAGCAGCCGGATTGATGGCGATTCCGAAGGCGCTGGAGAAGGACAAAGCGAAACTGCAGAGAGTGTTCGACCTTTTGAACTATATCTCCGGCGGAGAAGGCTCGAAGCTTGTCCAGTTTGGCGTGGAGGGCAAACACTATAATATGGAAAACGGCAAGGTTGTCCCGACTCCGCTTATGGCCTCTGAAGCTGGGTTTACCTACATGTACCAATTCACCGGTCGGCCGGACCTTGATTATTTGTCGATCAAGTTTGCTTCTCAATTTCCATTTATCGATTTCGCGAACAAACAACCCCGTATTCAGTCGCTTAACGGCTTCCTGAGCTATCCGGATGGTTACAATGATGCCGATGCCAGCCGGTACATTTCGGAAGAAATCACGAAGTTCGCTTATGGAAAGCGGCCGATGAGTCAATACGATGACTTCCTGAAAAGCCTTGAAACGACGATGAACTATAAGACTTTTCTGAACTCGGCGACCAAGCAATTAAATGAGTTGGGTTACGGTAAATAGAGCAATTAGTCTTTGTGGCAATATGCAATGAATCTTTGAGGCGAAGAGCCGATTCTTCTCGGTTCTTCGCTTTTTGGTACTTTCAATAAGATAAATAAGTTTGCAATGGAATCGAGGCTATGCATCATTCAGGTAACGGATACGGGTAAGCTCATTCCTAAACCCGTACATTCCGGATAAGCGGTTGACGGCGCCATAACCGAGGCATCCTGAAGGCTTGCAGCGGTCTAGGTGAAGTCCCCCATTGGGATAGCTGATAGATAACCAGTAGATGATTCGATACCGCTTGCGAACAGATGGTTTATTTCACCTGTGGGAATTGGACTTATATACCGGGTATCCACTAATATTACGTCGCGATAAAGATTCGAGTGAAACTTATAAAGGGGCGTTTGGAGTTCCATGTGGAAACGAAAGAATTGATACGTGGATGAGCAAGGAGTAATGGCTCCGTTCGTTACGTATGAAGTGCCGTAACGCTGTAGAAGGTATAAGGAGGGAACCAACGATGGATCAAGGAAGTTTGCCGGTAAATAAAGAGGCAGTAGTAAAAGGGCTTCAGACGAAACGGCTAGGGAACGTGGTATGGAACAATCGGGCCCTTTACTTCATGCTGCTGCCGGGACTCATTTATTACATTATTTTTAAGTATATTCCAATGTATGGAATTATAATTGCATTCAAAGATTTTAATTTCTCTGACGGTATTTTATTTAGTGGGTGGGCAGATCCTTGGTACAAATATTTCAAGATGTTCTATGAATCGCCTTACTTCACACAGGTCATGTCCAACACGTTTATTATCAGTTTCTATAAGCTGATTTTCGGAATCGTGCCTCCGATCATTTTTGCGGTCCTGCTTAATGAATGCCGCGTTCGATGGTTCAATTCGTTTATACAAACGTTAACCTATATGCCTCACTTTTTTTCCTGGGTGATTATATACGGGATTCTCCTTGCACTTCTGTCCGAAAATTCGGGCCTGGTAAACCAGTGGATTAAGGATTCGGGTGGCAGCCCGATCAATTTCCTTACCTCAACTGAGTTGTTTCGGGGCGTACTTGTTGGTTCGGAGATTTGGAAAGACTTGGGGTGGGGCGCCATCATTTATTTGGCAGCTATGACCGGCATTGATCCGACGCTGTACGAAGCCGCCAAGGTGGACGGGGCAGGAAGGTTTCGAATGATATGGCATATTACGTTGCCCGGGATCCGCTCGGTCATGGTCATGCTTCTGATTCTGAAGCTTGGGCACATTCTGGATGCGGGATTCGATCAAATTTACATTTTATACAATGTTCAGGTATATCCGGTTGCGGATATATTGGACACATGGGTATTCCGGACGGGATTGCAGCAACTGAATTTCAGTCTGGCGGCGGCTGTCGGATTGTTAAAATCTTTCGTAGGTATGATACTGATCTTGCTTTCTAACCGACTTGCGAAGCAATGGGGGGAAAATATATGGTAAAACGCTGGGATGAAAAGCTATTTGACGGAGCAGTGATGGTCATATTGGCTTTGGCAGGCTTGCTTGCCGTCATTCCGATCATGTACGTGGTTTCCGTATCGATCACACCCTTCTCCGAGGTGCTGAAAAACGGAGGATTCGTTTTCATTCCAAGAAAAATTGATCTAACTGCGTACAGAGAGCTGTTTACGACAACAGGAATCCCACGCTCGTTATGGGTTACGGTTTTATTGACGGTTATAGGAACGGCCGTCAATTTGGTCTTGACGCTTCTCATGGCATATCCGCTGAGCCGGAAGAAGATGCCTGGCCGAAGTTTCTTTCTTCTCATGGTTGTCTTTACGATGCTGTTCAACGGAGGATTGATTCCTACTTATATTGTCGTGAAGAATTTAGGATTACTAAACTCCATGTGGTCCATGATATTGCCCAATGCAATTTGGACGTTTAACATTCTCATCATGAAAAGTTTTTTTGAAAACCTGCCGGAGGAATTATTCGAATCCGCACGGATGGATGGAGCCAAGGAACTGAGCATTTTGCTGAAGATTGTTGTACCGTTGTCGGTTCCATCCTTAATGACCATCGGATTGTTTTATACCGTCGGTCATTGGAATGAGTTTTTTCAAGCCATTATGTATATGACAGATAGAAATTGGTTCCCATTGCAAGTGATTGTAAGGGATATCCTGGTGCAGACACAGAAACCATTGGAGAATGCCGAAAATTTGATGCCCACCGAAACGGTGCAAATGGCAGCTGTAATCGCAGCATCCTTGCCGATCATTGTCCTGTACCCATTCTTGCAGAAACATTTTACCAAGGGCATGCTGTTAGGAGCGATCAAAGGTTGAAAAATGGAGGGGTTCACATGCAAATGCATACAGATGTACTGGTTGCAGGCGGCGGGATTTCTGGCGTGGTGGCTGCACTGGCGGCTGCCCGCAACGGTGCTAAGGTTGTGATATGTCAGGATCGGCCCGTTTTAGGCGGTAATGCATCGTCGGAGATTCGCATGCATATCGTCGGAGCGGCGAATTCCAAGCGGAGACAGGCTCTGGAGACGGAAGCGAGGGAAGGCGGCATACTGGAAGAAATTCTACTTGAATGTGCTGTCCGCAATCCACAGCGAAGCTCATCGATGTTCGATCTCATCTTATATGAAAAGTGCAGAGCGGAGCCGAACCTGACGTTGATGCTCAATACGGTGGTGACCGGCGTACAGATGGAGGGCAGTCGGATTCTGTCCGTACTGGCTGCTAGGGAAAGCACAGAGCATCACTTTGAAATCTTTGCCGGCATCTTCATGGACTGTACAGGAGACGGCCGTCTCGGCAAAGAAGCGGGAGCGTTGTTCACGACAGGTCGGGAATCCTCCAGGCAATTCGGGGAGTCCCATGCAGGAGAAGAAGCCGATCCGTACCGTCTTGGTTCCTCGTTGTTGTTTACGACCCGGGATATAGGCAAACCGATGAGGTTTATCCCGCCCGTATGGGCGAAAAAGTTTACGGAAGAGGATTTGAAGTTCCGTAGCCACTCTTCATGGGAATACGGATACTGGTGGGTTGAGTTCGGGGGTTTGCTGGATACGATTGCCGATAACGAAGCGATCCGCGATGAATTGCTTGCCATCATGATGGGTGTCTGGGATCATATCAAGAACAGTGGCAACCATCCGGAGTCGGAGAACTGGGCTTTGGACTGGTTCGGCTTCGTCCCTGGCAAGCGGGAGTCCCGCCGGTTTATCGGCAAGCATCTCCTAACGCAATCGGATTTGGAAGAAGCCGTCCACTTTGAAGATGTGATAGCGTATGGCGGGTGGCCGATGGATACGCATCCTCCACAGGGGATCGAAGCAAAAGACCGGGAGCCAAGCAGCCAGCCTGTGACCAACTATGTGTACGGCATTCCGCTCAGGGCCTTGATCAGCGCCAATGTGGACAATCTGATGTTTGTTGGACGGAACATATCAGCTACGCATATCGCTTTTTCAAGCACCCGAGTTATGGCGACCTGCGGCGTGATGGGACAGGGTGCAGGTACGTTCGCCGCGATGGCGATTCGCAATGGGATTACGCTGGATCAAGCATGGCAAGACCGGGAGTTGATCTGGAACACGCAGCAGCAATTGATTCGGCAGGATGCTTACTTGCCTGGTATTCAGGCGGATGCCAATCTGGCGAGTCGGGCTATGGTCCGGGCGTCATCCGAGCAGCCGGAGGGGCTGGCATCGAATGTCATCGATGGACATACCCGTTCCATACACGGAGAGAGAGGGGTTAGGCCTAATCTGACCGTTCCCGGCACCCATCGCTGGATGGCACTGCCGGAAGACCGGGAGCCTTGGATCGAGATGGAGTGGAACGCACCGGTATCGATCCGTGAAATCACCGTCGTGCTTGATACGGGCATGCACCGGAGGCTAACGCTGACACACGAAGACTATCTGCATCAGCAGAATGTATGGGGGCCGCAGCCGGAAACCTTGAAGGAGTTTCGGGTGTTGGCATATTTAGCGGATTCCCCTGAAGATGGCTGTCAAGTGATGCATATTCAGGATAATTATCAGCGGCAAGTTACTTGTCAGGTCCAGTTAAATCAGGTGTTTAAGCTCCGTCTTGAAGTTCTGGAAACCAACGGCTTGGATCATGCCCGGATCTTTGAAATTCGATGTCATTGAAGGTAGGGATATAAAAATGAGTCAACGTAAACCACTTTTTCCGCAACTGAACCGGATGCTGCACGGGGCGGATTACAATCCCGAGCAGTGGATTCATATGCCTGATGTCTGGGATGAGGATATGCGCCTCATGCATCTTGCCAAGTGCAATGTCATGACCATGGGCATGTTCTCTTGGTCCAGCCTGGAGCCGAAAGAAGGGCAATTCGAGTTCGGTTGGCTCGATATAATCATCGATAAGCTGAACCGCAACGGCATCTCTTTCATCCTGGGCACGCCCAGCGGTGCGCGGCCGGCATGGCTGGCCCGGAAATACCCGGAGGTGCTGCGGGTCAGACCGGAACGGGTGCGAAATTTGTACGGAACCCGGCATAACCATTGCTATACGTCGCCTGTATATCGGGAGAAGGTCAGCACCATCAATACGCTTTTGGCGGAACGTTACCGCAATCATCCCGGCTTGCTGCTGTGGCATATCTCCAACGAATACAATGGGGAGTGCCATTGCGATTTATGCCAAGCGGCATTTCGTGAATGGCTGCGGAAGAAATACGGGGACGATTTGGACCGTTTGAACCAGGCGTGGTATACGACCTTTTGGAGCCATAACTATACCGACTGGGAGGAAATAGAGTCGCCCTCCCCTATCGGGGAATATATGCTGCACGGGTTGCAACTGGACTGGAAACGGTTTGTCACCGATCAGAGTATTGATTTTATGCTTCAGGAGATCGAGCCATTGAAGCGCCTTACCCCCGACATTCCCATCACTACGAATTTCCTTGGCGGGTGCGTCATCAATTATGAACGAATGGCGGAGCATGTTGATATTGTCTCGTGGGACAGCTATCCGTATTGGCATGGCAAGAGTCCCGACTGGCAGACAGCCTGCCGTACGGCGTTCACCCACGACCGGTACCGTTCGTTCAAGCCCGGGAAACCTTTTCTGCTGATGGAAAGCACCCCCAGCATGGCGAACTGGCAGGAGGTTGCCAAGTTGAAGCGGCCCGGCATGCACGCGTTGTCCTCTATTCAAGCGGTCGCCCACGGTTCCGACTCGGTGCTATATTTTCAATGGCGCAAGAGTAGAGGTAGTTCGGAAAAGTTTCACGGTGCCGTTGTCGACCATAGCGGGCATGAGCATACGAGAGTGTTTCGCGATGTGGCGGAATTAGGCGCTTGCCTGGAAGGGCTGGAGCCAGTTACAGGTACTAATGTGCCGGCGGAAGTCGCTCTCATTTACGACACCGAAAATAAATGGGCGGTGGAAGGAGCCGCAGGGCCGCGAAAGCCGAATCTTAGCTACGATCAGGAGGTACTGCGCCATTACGAGGCATTCTGGAAGCAAGGAATTCCGGTGGACATTATATCCATGGATCGTCCGTTGGATCGCTATAAGCTCGTGATTGCTCCGATGCTTTATATGTTGAAGCAGGGGACAGCTGAGCGGCTCGAGGCCTTCGTCCGTTCAGGAGGCACGCTTGTCCTGACGTATTGGAGCGGAATTGTCGACGAGAACGATCTCTGCTTCCTGAACGGATTCCCAGGACCGCTCCGCAAGCTGGCCGGGGTATGGTCGGAAGAGCTTGATGCGCTGTATCCTGAAGATTGCAATTCACTTGTTATGAAGGAGGATGGATTGGACGGCTTTATGGGATCGTATTCGGTATCGCTGTTGTGCGATCTGATTCATGTCGAGACGGCGGAAGTTCTTGCGGAGTACGAGGAGGATTTCTATCAAGGGTATCCCGCGCTGACCGTAAATCGATTTGGAGACGGAGAGGTCTATTATATAGCGGCGCGGACCGAAGCTCCGTTTCTGGACGGCTTTTATCGTGCGATGGCAGCCCGTTGCAGGTTGAGTCGAGCACTCCAGGCGGACTGGGCGGAAGGCGTCAATGCGCAGGTGCGTACGGACGGTGTCCGGGATTACATCTTCCTTCATAATTTCACCGATCAAGAGCAGAGCATCCTATTCAAAGAGTGTCTCACCGATCTGGACGGGGCTCCCGTCGAACAACATCTGCGCCTATCCGCTTACGGTTACCGTGTGTTCATTAGAGAAGGAAATGGAACGGACAGTGCTAAACATAGTGGTCGTTGGAAGTATTAACATGGATTTTGTATGTTATATTCGAAAGCTTCCACAGCCGGGAGAAACGGTTCAAAGCTATAAAACGGAGACGAAATCCGGCGGTAAGGGAGCCAACCAGGCGGTTGCGGCAGCTCTTTCTGGAGGGAATGTCACTTTAATCGGGGCGGTTGGCAATGATTTTTACAGCAGAGATATCTTGTTTGGCATTAAGAAGTACCAAGTAAATACAGATCGGGTCTTATGGAAGGATAGCGACATTGGTACAGCCTTTGTTGTTGTAGACGAGTCAGGCCAAAACAATGTTTTTCTAAGTGAGGGCGAGAATGGGTGCTTGACGGTTGAAGACTTGCAAGGGCTGCCGGAATTGTTCGACTCCTCATCGGTATTACTTGTACAGAACGAAATACCGTGGGCCTGTACGCGATACGCTCTTGAGGCGGCAAAACAGGGGGAGTACAAACCTATTTCAATCCTGCACCGGCATCAAAGATCGAAGAGGTTGTATTTCCATTAATAGATGTAATGATCTTGAACGAATCCGAGGCCGAATTCATTACTTCTATACGATTAGAGGATGATTTATCGAACGTCAGACAAGCCGCAAGCCAGATTATTGCCTTGGGAGTCAAAGAAGTTATCATTACATTGGGCGAGAAAGGGTCTCTCTATATGAACCATCAGGAAGAAGCTGTCTTTACGTCAGCTTATCCTGTACAAGTCGTGGATACAACGGGTGCAGGCGATACGTTCATCGGATCCTTTATC
The DNA here is from genome assembly GCF_022354825.1 of Paenibacillus sp. H1-7. Taxonomy (GTDB): domain Bacteria; phylum Bacillota; class Bacilli; order Paenibacillales; family NBRC-103111; genus Paenibacillus_S. The sequence goes on along the minus strand of NZ_CP031168.1, from coordinate 4,404,658 downwards.
GTAGCGAGGCAACAAGGTATGACGGTTAAGGATGCTCTGCAGCGAGCTAGCGCCGCTTCAGCTATTGCTGTGTCACGTGCCGGTGCTCAAGAATCAATACCTAATGTTAAGGAAATCGCTAACTTCTTGGAAAGATGCTCCACATGAGTTTACAATGCATATCATTCCGGCAGCGACTGGGTTGTTTTCAAAACTTCAGGTCCACAGCCCGAATCCCTATTGAAAACATTGGAGCGAATTTATGCTGAATGGTTACCTTCGTCAAGTTATGACTTGCTAAGCCGATCGAATTTATACATGATTTGAATGACGCAACAGATGTCACAGCACATGAAAGAAGATAGAGTAACAAAAAGAGTTGCTGTGAGGATGATGAAACTAAATCAATTAAATCTGACAGTTTCGAAAAACTTTGGAGGAAAATTAAACACTACTAAACAATTATGGGATAATGTTTGTGTCGTCCGACATACATTTATGCCGATGTCGGATGACAAGAACCTGATTACATTACAAGCCGCTTAAAACGCGGCTTATTTTATTTATGTTATAAGTATGAGTATGAATCGGATTGTTATTAACGACCAGAATTATACTAAATTGGAGGGGAGCCTGAATCTCTCTTGGGTTGGATTATTGAGTTCTGCACAGATGTATGTACAAACCGGGACAGGGGGGAAAGATTGTCTATCAGGATATTTACGTTGACGATTCAGTTTGGTAAATACAGATCGCGCGACACCGTTACCTCCTTATCTTGGGACTCAAGCGTCAATCTTGCAGCAAATAAGGGAGTAACCGCTTCAAATACATTAGACAGTTCGTTTAGTACCTCTTATCTAACAGATGGTGGTTACTGTTGATTTACAAAACAGTGTGAAATTTAATCGTATTGAGTTTTATACGAGCCACGGCAAAGAACTGCAAGATTATCAAATACAATGCTGGACATCAACTTCTTCCAAATGTGCTTATCTTCCTTTTGCGTATAAGCGTAAACAAGATACTAATGCCAAAGAAGCTCCGGTACGGACATGAAGTCTTCTACTCGATCACCCCGCAGTCGGACAGTCCGTTTGAGAGAGGATTCAGGTAAAAAACAAAAATCGTACAGAAAGACCTAAAGATTCTTAAGGCCTGGAATGGAGGGATCACAGTACAGTGTAAGCATCCATGGAGCGAGGCTAGCGAGAATGAAAGCGCTTTATTGTTGAGCGATCATTTCCTGTCTGTCAAAAAGCTCCAAATAAAAATCCCTAAGGAGGAAATTGTTGCAATGAGGAGAATTGGTTTGTTTGCTGTGTCCCTAGCGGTACTGCTCGTAATGATGCTGACCAATATCGCCTATGCGGATGTATCATCCCATTATCTTAACCCGCTGATGAAAGGAGCCGACCCTACCATTGAACGGCAAGACGATGGATACTATTATTCGGCGGCAGGCGATGGCAATGTTGTATTGAAACGGCATGAAACCATTCTTGGCGTTTCCACCGCGAAGAGTAAAGAGGTATGGAAGTTACCTGAAAACCTGGAATTTATATGGGGTCCCGATGCGCACAGGATCGATGGCAAATGGTACATCTATTTCGCTTCCGGTCCAAAAATTAGTGATAAAGCGGGGCGCTTTGCTTACGGCCATCCCAGCTCCTATGTTCTGGAGAACAGCTCGCCCGATCCATTTGAAGGGACCTGGGAACTGAAGGGAACCTATGATAATGGAGACGGACTTACACCCCAACAGGGATTACTGAATACGCAAAGCTATGGACTGCCTACTGGCTTTGTCACCATCAATGGGCAGAGATACCTTACTTACACCAAATATTTCTATTTTATAGATCCAAAAACGGGAAAAGAGAGATTTGATGAATGTCCCACGATTGTCAAAATGAAAAACCCTTGGACATTGGAAGGCGAAGAGATTACGTTAGCCAGGCCGACCTACGACTGGGAGAAGTATGTTGATAATGTTAATGAAGGCGCAGCTGTGGTGGAGCGAAACGGTAAAGTTTATTTTGCCTATTCCGCCAGCAGCTATACGCATGATAACTATGCTGTCGGCCTATCCTGGGCCGATCTGGCCCAAAGTGTGGAGAATGAAGCAGCATGGAATAAACATCCCGAGCCGATCATGAAACGTTCGGATGAAAACGGTTCTTACTCAACAGGCTCGCCGTTATTCCTGAAATCCGAAGATGGCACAGAGGACTGGATTACATACCATGGCATACCGACCCATAGTCAAGGGGGTAAGAACAGAGAGGTTCGCGCCCAGCGGATCAATTGGGACGACAATGACTTCATCAATCTGGGCATCCCGTCCAACCCCGGCACCGTGCTTAGCCGCCCCTCCGGGGAGGAGAAGAGCGAAATCTATGAAGCGGAAGACGCGCAATTATCAGGGGCTGCAAGAGCAACCATGAACAGCATTTATGCCTCGTCCGGCCGATATGCCCGGTACAGCAATGGCAATGACAGCGACTATGTAGAGTTTACAGTCAACACGAATACTGGGGGGATTTACTCGCTAGATTTCCGATACAACAACAATACGACAGAACCGGTCACCATGACACTTGGCGTGAACCAGGAGGCTCCTACCGCGCTTGTATTCCCGTCTAATGCCGGGCCGGAGAACAAGCTGAACTTCGACTTAAAAACGGTTCACAACATCCGGCTGAATGCCGGTAGCAACATCTTACGTCTTTCCGGCAAAAGCGCTTTGGGGCTGGACGCAATCATTGCCAAGAAAAGTGTCTTGTATGAAGCGGAGGGCGCAGAGTTGTCCGGCGGCACGGGAATTGCTCAAGATCATACGGGATATAGCGGTTCAGGCTTTGTCAGAGGGTTCACGAAGCCAAACGCGGCGATCAGCTTTACAGTAAACGCTCCTCACGCGGGCAGCTATTCGGTCAAGCTGGCATATGGCGCTGGAACGGAGAACGATCGAACCTTGACCATGTATGTGAATGGCACCAAGATCAAACAAGCGAATTTCTTCGGTCTAAAGGAATGGGACAAGTGGGCCGACAGATATGACAATGTATTCCTGAAAGAGGGAAGCAATGTTATCACCTATAAGTATGACAGCGGTGATACGGCGAATGTCAATCTGGATTATATCACTGTTACCGAAGCGGCGACCTGGACGTATGAGGCGGAATCCGCCAAAACGACAGGCGGGGCGCATGCCAGGATCGTTCAGGCTCAGGATGGGAATACGGGAATCGGTTATGTGAGCGGTCTGTCCCATGTGAACTCGTCCGTGGAATTCTCTGTGGATACCGAGTATGCGGCCTCCTATGATCTCAAGCTGCGGTACGCCACGGAGCAGGGCGGCAAAACATTGTCGCTGGAGGTGAATGGCACGCCTGTGCAGGACATGGTCCTTCCCTACTCCGGAGGAGCCAAGGTGTGGAAGGAACAGATTGTAACCGTTCGCCTGAACAAAGGGAAAAACAGCATCACCTATAAGAGTGCAGCGGGAGATTCAGGTGTCATCCATATCGATCATATTCATTTGAATAAACGCACTCCATGGAAATATCAGGCGGAAGCAGCTGCCCTCTCAGGCACGGTGGGTATCGGAAGAGACCGTCTATGGTTTGAAGGCAACGGTTATGTCGGCTTATTCCAGAAAAAAGGGGATTCTATAGGGTTTGAAGTGAATGTCCCTTATACAGCGGCCTATACGTCAACCTTGCGGTATTCAGGTGTACAGTCGTCGAATCGAACCATGAGCATGTATGTGAACGGCAAACGGGTCAAGCAAGTTTCCTTACCGCCGACAGCGAATTGGGATACCTGGATGGACGCGACAGAGACGGTCAATCTGGAGGCCGGGAAGAATAGCATTGAATTCCGCCGTGAGGAAGGGGATACCGGACAGCTCAATATAGACAGCCTGATCCTGGATAAATTCAGCGGTGGATTCATGAGCACGACGGCCAGGGAACTTACCCCCGAGAAAATGGTGAAGATCCAGCCGAAGCATAGCGGCAAAGCGCTGAGTGTGGCAGGTGAGAAGTATAATCAGGGAGCAGCCGTTATCCAATATTCCAATGGCGATACCAATAGTCAATTGATGCGATTCCTGGATCTGGGAACAGGATATTACCGGATCCTAGTTATGCGTGGAGCACGCTTCCTCGATATCAAGCCTGATTCGGATATCCAAGAACTTATTCTAAATCAGACTATTGAAGCTGCCCCCACTCCCTCCGATACTGAACAGTGGCGTCTGGAAAAGGAGGGCGATTATTACAAAGTGATCAACAAAAGCAATGGAAAGGTGATTACGGTCAATGAAGCGTCCAAAGGAAACAACGCAGTTATACGGTTGGCCGATGACGAGGGGAAAGACAACCAGCGGTTTAAGATTGAGTTGCGCAACCTTTATGACACTACATTCCACTCGGTGTCGGACATTTCTGATGTCCCTGCAGCAGTGCAGGCAGGACAGGAGCTGACTCTCTTCGGAACAGTCTCACCGGATTGGGCAACGCGGAAAAGTATCACCTGGAGCATCAAGGATGCCGGGCAAACAAGAGCCACCCTAGATGGGAATGTGCTGTCCGCCACAAGAGCAGGAACAGTCATTGTCACCGCTACGATTGAAGAAGGAAGCGAGATCGGCGTGAACTACTCCAAGGACTTCACCATTACCGTCTCCAAGAAAGACGCGGATGTTAGTCCTGAACAGGCCACCTATGATCTCTATGTTCCCGGGGATGTAAGCACCAGCATCATATGGAACGAAGCCCAGTCTGTGACCGGGGTGGTATACGCAGCAACTGTAGCAGGTGCCGTACACAATGGCACATTGGGAACGGATGATTATACGATCGGCGGGGATATGTTGACCATCAAACGCGAGACTATGGCCGCACTGGGGTTGAAGCGCGGTGATAAGGCGGACTTCTCTATTCTGTTTAATCAGGGGAATCCGGCTGTGTTCAGTGTCAATGTGGTGGATAGCTTTGCTTTGACCAGCCATAGTATTACAGTGGCAACCGAGGGACACGGCACTGCCAGCGCTAATGTATCGTCGGCGGTCAAGGATATGGCGATTACCTTAACCGCCACGCCAGGTCCGGGCCAGCTCTTCAAGGGCTGGAAGGTGAATAGTCCCAGTAGGCTGAATGTGACTGGCAATACCTTCATCATGCCAGACGAGGCGGTAGTGATCACGGCGATATTCGGAACGCCGTCCTACAGTGTGACCTATAACGGCAACGGCGCGTCAAGCGGTCACGTGCCGGTAGATGACAGCGACTATGATCAGGGCGTCACGGTATCTGTCTATGGCAATACCGGCAATCTGAAGAAGCCGGGCTATCTCTTTGCCGGCTGGAATGTACGGGCGGATGGTAGCGGAGCCAGTTACACTGAAGGCCAGGTATTCATAATGGGCGGGGCGAATCTGACTCTATATGCGCAATGGACGGTTAAAAATTCGGGCGGTTCTTCTGGAGGAGGTTCGTTTGACGGGGATTCTTCCGATGGCAGTTCACCATCAATACCAACGAGCGAAGGAGTTATTCCGGCGAATAGCAGCCAATTTGCAGTTCCAGCAGATAAGAAGGGCGAATTTGGCATAGGTGATGAGATTAAGATCGAGATCCCTGCCGGCGCTTCCAGAAAGGAATTTCAGCTTATCATCAGCAAGATAACAGACACACAAAAGCTGCTTGCAGGCAAAGATGCGCTGGTCAGTCCGGTGTTCGAGATTCGGAAGGATTTCCTAGGGATTTTCGACAAGGAGATTACTCTGACCATTAGTTTCGATCCAACCAAAATAAAGAAGGGTCAAAAGCCGACTGTATTCACCTATGACGAAGAGCGAAAAATCTGGAGGGAATTAGGCGGACAAGTCAATGGGGCCACTTCTATTACGGTGAAGGTGAACAACGTTGCCAAGTTTGCAGTATTCGGCGTCGATCAGGCGGTAAGCCTGCCCGCTCCGAAACCGACGGTCAACTTGAGTGACCTGGCGGAACACTGGGCGGAGTCCGATGTCAAACAAGCGATTGACCTGGGAATCGTCAGCGGTTATCCGGACGGTACGTTCAAGCCGGATCGAACCGTAACACGCGCCGAGTTTGCCACCATGCTTATCAATGCGCTAAAGCCGCAAGAGAACCGCCTCTACAGCACGCCACTAACGTTCACCGATAAGGAGAAGATCGGTGCATGGGCGCTGAATTCCGTGGCGCAAGCGGTGCAAGTAGGGATCATTTCCGGTTACGAAGATGGTTCGTTCCGACCTGATGCCGAGATTACCCGTAGTGAGATGGTCAAGATGATCGCCAACGCCATGGGCCAGTCAGGCGAAAAGGCTGACACCACAGGGTTTGCGGATGACACGGCTATTCCTGACTGGGCGAGGGGTGCCGTGGCGACCTTGTGCAAGCGGGGCATTATTGAAGGTAAAGGAGGGAACCAATTCGCCCCCGGCGATCAAGCAACACGAGCAGAGGCGATTAGAGTATTGCTGAACATGCTGCGTAACAGATAAGAGAAGTGTGAATGCCTTCTTCGGCGCCGCAGGCCCATAGGCTTGCGGCGGATTTTGTGTTCCTATCAGAACAATCATTTTGTGTAGAGCAACCATTTTGTAAAACGGTTACAAAAAGTTTATGGTGATTTTATTTGAAGGAAGGCGAAAACTCGAGACTTCTGAACAGCCCCAACTTGATCTAAATTGGGGCTGTTTGTTGTGTAATAACACTACTTGCCATTACACCGCTATCCTTCCAAAAAAATAGTGAATGTACAGGTATTGCTTGCTGGGAAAGCGGCTAGCTCCCGAAACAAACTAGTAAACGAATGTGCCGAAAGTTAATTTAAGGACTTGATAATTAAGTGGAGAACCATAAATAGAACTCCTGGATGAGAATAAGAACTATACAACATATGGAAGTTAACGTACGATGTGCGTAGTTCTTCATAGTGGCGCTGCAGCAAATGCTTTTGGTTCTATCTATTAAAGAGAGGTGAAGAGATTTGCAACAAACTACTTTAGGAGATAAGCAATTAACACAAATCCATTCTGTTAAAAAAGGGAAGATAAATACTGTCCTGACCCGTCTTAGCCGAGACAAATATTTATATCTTCTCGCCGCACCTGGAATATTGTATTTTTTGATTTTTAAGTATATTCCCATTGGCGGAGTAGTCATTGCTTTTCAGGAGTACTCGCCGTTTAAAGGAATCCTGCATAGTAAGTGGGTGGGCTTCGAAAACTTCGAAAGGTTTTTCAGTAGCAGCGAATTCTTGAAATTATTAAGAAATACAATGGTCATTAGTGTTTTAAACCTAGTTTTTTTCTTCCCTGCGCCCATCATTCTTTCTTTGCTTCTCAATGAAGCAAGAAACAGCAAGTTCAAAAGAACTATCCAAAGCATCGTATATTTGCCACATTTCTTTTCCTGGGTGATCGTTGCGGGGATCACGTTCCTGTTGTTTTCCCAATCCGGAGGCATTGTAAATGGCGTCATTCACATGATGGGTTACTCTAAGATAGACTTCTTAACGAACGAAAATTACTTTTGGGTGATGCTGACCCTGCAGTCCATATGGAAGGAAGCAGGCTGGGGCACCGTCATTTTTTTGGCAGCCATAGCCGGGGTCGATCCTGCGCTTTATGAAGCGGCTAAGATGGATGGGGCTAACCGACTCCAGCAGGTGAAGCATATCACGATGCCTGCCATACAAAATGTAGTTATTACATTATTAATTCTAAGAATGGGCCATGTTCTGGATGTAGGCTTTGAGCAAGTTTATCTCATGATGAACAGTGCAGTGACTGATGTTGCCGATGTATTCGAAACCTACGTGTACAGGATGGGCATACAAAATGGACAGTTTAGCTTCACTACGGCGGTTGGACTGTTTAAGTCTGTTGTAGGACTTATATTGGTAATTGCAGCTAACAAATTGGCTAAGACATATGGCAAGGAAGGCCTATATTGAGGGGGGTGGAGACATTGAACAATAAATGGAGCAGTAGATTAGCAGATGCAGCCGTTATGTCCATGCTGATTATAGCTGGAGTAGTCACGATCCTGCCATTCCTTTACATTCTGGTTATATCCTTTACCGACCCCTCTGAATACATCCGGACTGCCGGTCTCATCCTGATCCCGGAGAAATGGTCGCTAATTAATTATCAATACCTGTTGTCAACCAATACGTTTCTAAGAGCGATGGGAAATAGTGCCTTCTTGGCTACAATCGGCACTGTATTGAGTCTTGCTGTAACCTCAAGCTTTGCTTATGCCTTATCGAGGAAAAGATTGATGGGAAGAAAAGTCATGTTGATGCTTATTGTGATTGCAATGCTTTTTAACCCCGGTATCATCCCACCATATCTGCTTGTGAAGAACTTAGGGCTGATCAACAGCATGTGGGCACTAATCATGCCTGTACTGACAACAGCTTATTATACATTTCTTATGAAAAGCTTCTACGATAGCATTCCACCCGGCTTGGAAGAAGCGGCCAATATCGATGGATGCAACGATTTAGGAATTTGGATGAGAGTGATCCTGCCGATCTCTTTGCCCTCTCTGGCGGCCTTCGGTCTATTTTATGCGGTTGCTTATTGGAACGTATTTTTTTCCGCGATTCTTTATTTGAACGATTTCAAAAAGTGGCCTTTACAAGTATTGCTGCAGCATATGCTTATCGATTCATCAACCAGCGTAGGTGGGGAATTAGCACAACAAATTTCCTCCGAGCAAACCTTGCCTCAGGAAACTCTTAAAATGGCCGCAGTTATTGTGGCAACAGTACCTATTATTATGGTGTATCCTTTCCTGCAGAAGCATTTCGCCAAAGGCGTCATGGTAGGTTCTGTGAAGGAATGAATATAAAATTTACAAATGGAGGTAATAGTATGAGCAAGAAAAATGCAGTTATTAAACTGTGTTCCCTGCAAGTCTCATTAGCTTTATTGTTAGCTGCATGCGGAGGAGGCGGGGGAGAACAAGCAAATTCAGTGGAACAAGAGGGGGGAAAACAGGGAAAACCAACTCAAATCAGCATATTGTCGTCCTTTTATTCGCAAGAACCACCCTCAGAAGACAACCCAATAATAAAAGAAATCGAAAAACGGACGAATACCAAGCTGAACATTGCCTGGACATCATCCAACAACTATACGGATAAATTAAATGTGACGTTGGCCTCCGGTGAGCTGCCGGATTTAATCTTGACAACCGACCCTCTCAATTCATCGGTTATTAAGGGTATGGCTGCTCAAGGAGCCTTTTGGGACTTGACCAATTTGTATAAAAATTATCCGAATTTAGCAAAGTTTCCTGAAGAAACCTGGAAAAATTTGGCCTACGCGGATGGACATAACTATGGTATACCCCGGGTAAGACCGGTCTATGGCCAGAACGGGTTAAGCATCCGCAGAGATTGGCTTGATAAACTGGGCTTAAAAATGCCGACCAACATGGATGAACTCTACGAAGCGATGAAGGCATTTACCAATAACGACCCCGACGGAAACGGGAAAAATGATACGTATGGAGTCATTTTAAATATAAGAGCTTTCGAGAACGTTTTTAATAAAACTATAGGCGACTGGAAAGTGCAGGATGGAAAGCTGGTTCCTACTGTTTACTTATCAACAGAAAAAGACGCGCTTATGTACGCCAATAAATTGTATAAAGAAAAGCTGATTCCCGAAGATTTCCTGATGCTTAAACCGAGTCAAATCCTGGATATGTTAAAGGCAGGGAAGGCTGGTGTCGCCACACAAGCCATAGATCAGGTTTGGAATATAACAGCCGAGCTTAGAAAGCAGAAGCCTGACGCTTATATGGAGCCGATTGTTTCATTAAACGGAGTGAGCGAGACAGAAATCGGCTCTTTTGGAATGTTTCTGATTCCCAAGACCGTTCCTGAAGCGAAGTTGAAGAAAATTATGGAATTCATGGATTACGGGGCTTCCGCTGAAGGATCGGATCTTGCGAATTTCGGCTTTAAAGACGTTCATTTCGTTGAAAAAGACGGCTTTAAAATCCCTACGGAACAGGCTGTAAAGGACAATGTATCCCAACAAGCGTTTGGTCAAATTTTTCTTAGCTACAACAAATATCTAAAAGCGTATGTTCCGGGAATTCCGAAGGAGTACTATGACCGTCATGTAAAAATAATGGATGAGCGGGCAAAAAATGCGGTTAATGATCCGTCGGTCGGTGTGGATTCCGAGGCCTGGATTAAGTTCTGGCCGGAATACAACAAAAAAATTACCGATATGAAGCTGCACGTGATTATGGGCAAGGAACCGATAGAAAAATGGGATGCGTTCGTCAACCAGTTAAAAACGGAACCGAATTTTACTAAAATTGTTCAGGAGATGTCAGAGTCATACGTAAAGAGAAATTCAACCAAAAAATAATGCTGAGAGGCGGTATTGGAATGAAAATAGCTTATACCACATTGTCTTGCCCGAATTGGACCTGGGAACAAATTTTGAACGAAACCACACGTTTAAAATACGACGGGATTGAGATCAGAGGCATGGAAGGGGAAATGTTCCTGCCCAAGGCAAGGCCCTTTCTCCCTGAGAATCTGGAAAAAACTTTGGAGCAACTTCATTCAATGCAGATAAAAATAATCGGTTTGAATACATCCTGCCAATTCCATGACCTTGATAAATTCGATGATTTTATTGCAGAAGGGACAGCACATATAGATCTAGCACAAAAGCTAGACGTACCCTATATAAGAGTTTTTGGGAATAAGGTGCCGGAATCTTCCCAAAAGGAGCAAATTATTGAGAGGATTTCAAGAGGCTTACAAGAGCTTTGTGACTATGGCTCGGAAAGAAATGTCCGCATCCTTTTGGAAACCCATGGGGACTTCTCCGATCTGGATAATATGCTGCCTGTACTGGAGAAGGTGAACAGTGCCTACTTGGGCGTGCTGTGGGATATGGAGCATACGTACAAAAGATACGGCAATACCATTGAACCGTTTATCGAGAAGATCTCTCCCTATATCGAGCATGTCCATGTTAAAGATACCAAAAAGGTCAACGGCCAATTCCAGCTATGTTTCATTGGCGATGGGGAAGTTCCCATTAAGAATAATATTGAATTGTTAAAGAAATATGGTTACACAGGATACTTATCGTTGGAGTGGGAAAAGAAGTGGCATCCTGAGCTTGAAGAACCGGAAGTTGTACTGCCAGCATTTATACAATACATCCGAGAGTTCGTTTAAAACGAGGAGGAGGAGGAGTTAGAAATGACTATGAATACAAGTGTAAAAATAGCCATCGTTGGAGTAGGGGCAATGGGATCGGGTCATATCAAATATCTACGGCAGCTCCAGACTGCCGGAAAGGTCGAAATTGTCGGTGTTTGTGATGTAATTAAGGACAGAGCTGATAAATTTGCCGAGGAGCTGCAAATACCGGCTTATTATAGCCACACAGAACTTCTCGACAAACCGGGTCTTGAAGCTATTACGGTGGCGACACCCCATTATGATCATCCTTCAGTTGCTATCGATGCATTTAACAGAGGTATTCACGTGCTTTGCGAGAAGCCTATCGCTGTCCACTTAAACGATGCGAAGAAAATGATATCTGCTTATGAAAGAGCTAAAGAGACATACCCTGAGCTTGTCTTCGCCATAATGTTTCAGGAAAGAACGTATCCGTTTCATAAGAAGTTAAAGGAAATTGTCCAAAGTGGGAAGCTCGGCAAGCTGATTCGTGTTACTTGGATCAATACACAGTGGTTTCGCCCGCAGTTTTATTACGATAGCGGCGACTGGCGGGCGACTTGGGCCGGAGAAGGCGGGGGAATTCTGACCAACCAATGTCCGCATAATATGGATCTTTATCAATGGTTATTCGGAATGCCTGCGAAGATCAGCGGTTTTGTTAACATTGGGAAATATCACAATATTGAAGTTGAAGACGAAGTGACGGCCTACTTTGAACATGAGAATGGAATGATCGGACATTTTATTGCAACCACGGCCGAGACGCCCGGAACAAACCGTTTTGAAATTGTAGGAGAACACGGCAAGCTGGTTTATGAGAATGAAAAGCTTGTCATGTATCAAAATCAGATGTCCGTATTTGATTTCATTCTGCAATCGAAAAGCAAATTCGGCAATGTTGAAAGCTGGTATACAGAAATTCCTGTAGAAATAACTCAGCCTAAAGGGCATCTCGTTGTTATCGAAAAGTTTATTAACGCTATTCAAAATGGAGGCGGCGAGTTAGTAGCTCACGGTACAGAAGGAATCAATGGGTTGACTTTAGCCAACGCCATTATGCAATCTTCATTCACTGAAAGCAAGATTGTATTGCCCCTGGACGCCGATGCTTATGAAAATAAGCTGAAGGAATTGATACAAACCTCAAAGTATGTTATACCGCCAATCACGCGGCTGTAGAGGAAGTTATGATATATTCGTTTTCAAAGAGTTAAATAGGATTGAGGACTGACAATTTATAGCGCTTAAAACCCTGCGGATTACAAGTCCTAAAGATCCGCAGGGTTTTTGTTAATCCCTGTCCAATACAAACTTGACGATAAGCTAATGGAGGAATACCTTTAGATAAGATACATCGGCGACAAGGAGGGATGACAATGCTTCGTGGTCTGCTGCCGCAGCAATTGCATTTACGAATGTTTATATATATGGCCTTAGCGTTCACTGTGACCATTTATATATTTTCTTATATTTTAACTAGGCAATTGACTAATAATGCAATAACTGAAATTGACCGCCTGACTCTGCAGCGTATTGCGCAAGTTAAGGACAACACCGACTTCACGCTGCGAAAACTTAAATTATATTCCGTCCGTATTTTTCGGGATCAGAATGTAAACGGTTGGATGACCGCTTCGGAGGTTGACTATTGGGTTTTTAAACAAATGGAATTGAGCTTGACGGATTACTTGGGTATTGAGCCATTTATTCAGTCCGTAAATGTGATTAATCCCTCCATTAACCGTATGTACGCTTCGGATAAAGGTCTGACTAAGTTAACTGACGAGGAGAACATAGAATTTCTTGAACAAGTTCGATCGGAAAAGAGTCAAAACCTAAACCTGCGAAATTACGAGATTCAAGGCAAAAGTTATTTGTTATTGGTCGTGCGAGATGTAATTGATAGAGGGGAGAACAACAGTAAATTGGCGGTGCTGCTGGATAAGGAAAAGCTGCAGCAGTACATCCTGCAGATGAATAAGCAAATCGCGAATGATGTGTTCATACTGAACGGGGAAGGGGAATTGATGCTGGGGAATGTTTCGGATGAAATGCTCAAGAAGGTAAGAACGTTAAGTTTAAACGGTAACTTAGGGAAATCTCATTTTTCGGTTGATGGCGAGGAGTGGTCATTACGTTATCAGACGCTAAGTATTTCGGGTTGGAAGATCTTTCATCTAACCTCGCTTGAAACGTTAAATCAAAGTATTTCCGTCACCAGATGGACGATTTTACTTTGCTTCAGTCTGCTTGTTCTGATTATCTGGATGATACTTTATTGGTATTCCAGAACCAATATACGCCCCATAGGTACTATGCTGCAAGCTATTCAAGTGCGTATCGGTCAGCCCTATGTCCCTTCCAACACCGTGGAAACCACAGTAAGCATCACTTCCGGTATCGAATCGCTTATTAACAAAGTGGAGCAAATGGATCGTTCTATCAAAGATAGTAAATCATTAATCAAGGAGGAGCGGTTGCGCCAATGGATACTTAACGGCTCGCTTTCGGAACGTTATAAAAAAGAGTGGTTTCAAGAGATACCGGTGCTTGCCGCGGGTTCGATCCGATTAGCGGTTTTAAGGATCCGGTATTATGCTGCATTCTGTGATAAATATGATTTTCCTTCAAGAAAGCTAATGAAGTACGCCATCGGCAATATAGCTAATGAGGTCATGAGACAATATGGCTTAGCCGGAGAGGCAGTCGATATTGGAATCGATCACACCGTTCTAATATTCCCTGACACAAAGAAGAAAGAAAAAATCGATGCTATGCTTCAAGAAATCAAATCAAATATTGACCAATGGCTGCATATCGGAGTTGTTGCAGCGGTCAGCGATCCTAAGGCTTCGGATGAAGCACTGCTCCAGAGCTACGAATTGGTTATGGAGGCATCCATGCTTAATTTTATTGATGGCAAAGACCGTGTATATTCGGAGAGTGATCTAAAGCAGTTTGAGGATAGGCCAAATTATCTTGATGAAGATGTGATACGAGAGCTCGTTGCTTCTGTGCGTATCGGTAACTTGCTAGCTGTTAAAGGATATTTGGAGCAGCTGGCTGGGGATATGAAGGGAATGACTTATTCGGAATGCAAAATGCAGCTTGTACATTTAATATATGAGTTGATGAAAAGTTTTAAAAAGCTAAACACTGTAAAAGGAATGGAAGGAATTGAGCATACACTAAATCAATTCCATCATTTAAATGAAGCATTCCATTGGATTGAAACGTTCCTGCATCAAATTGTTGACGATTTAAAACAGCGGTCAACTAATAATCGAAAAGAAGAAATTGTTACAGAAGCCGTTCAATATATTCGGAATAATCTACATAACCCCATGCTGAGTGTGGATTCCATTGCGGATCATACATCGGTCTCAGTCAGCTATCTTCGGGCCGTGTTTAAGGAATGGATGGATTGCCCGATATCGGACTTTATTTCAAATCAGCGTTTGGACCGGGTAAAGGAGCTTCTTTTAAGCACTGATTTAACTGTAGCGGAAGTTGCAGAACAGGCTGGTTTCCAAACGAAAAGCCACTTCTTCACAACGTTCAAGAAGGTATTTGGAACAACGCCTATCCAATTTAGACAGCAGCAAAAAATAAAGTAAGTAATGCGGTGCATACGTACACGGCAATAAGCTGATGATTCGAAATACTTGGGCATAACGCCCGTACTGGCGAATGTAGACGATGGCTTCCTTCTTTTTCGCGATAAAAAGTGAAAAGGAAGGATTTTTATTATGTTAACAAATAAACTGAAAAGAAGATTAAAATCCGAACAGCATATCGATGAAAAAGATAAGCAAGTAAACAAAAAAGCAGTATCTCTACTGCTTTCCTATTAAATCCTTATAAATTTGATGCATGTCATGCCTAAGTTCGGGAATGATGTTTTTCATGAGAGCGAGCTTAACAGCCCCGGACGATCCAGGAATAGAAAAAATAGCCTTATCATTATGTACTCCGGCGACTGCGCGGCTCAGCATGGCAGCAGCGCCAATGTCCTCGGTATAGCTTAGAAAGCGGAAGATTTCGCCGATGCCCTGCAGCTCTTTGTCAAGAAGATCGCGAACCGCCTCATAAGTCGTGTCCTGTCTGGTGATACCGGTTCCGCCGTTTAGCAACACGGCTTCCACAAGCGGATTGTCCTAAAAACAGTGACTTCGACAAAAGTAAGATGAAGCGGATAATTCATTGCGGACCTCTGTGCAAGGACGTCGATAGGAGTTTTTTCTCATAACGATAAAATCCAATGCGCTCTCTCAATAAATTATGGTATGGTAAGAAGAGAATTGCTTTTTTTGGAATATATTTGGCCTTAACTCTTAGGAGGGGAAACATGTCCTTTATTACGAGATTGTCGTGGTTTTTTAAGCAGCAGTGGGGGAAATATGCAATGGCCATTGCTCTGATGGCTTTAGTCAACATATTGAATATCATTCCGCCCAAAATGATTGGCAACGTCATCGACCAAATCCGTACCGGAACGTTGACCGGAGAAGAGCTCCGTCAAAGCGTCCTGCTGCTGATCGGTTTGGCGCTGCTCTTGTATGTGATGGTTTATATTTGGGTGACGACGCTGTTCGGCAACTCGATTTTGCTGGAAAAGCTGCTGAGGGGCCGACTTCTGAAGCATCTGACGAAGATGTCGCCCTCTTTTTTTCAACGCAATAGTACGGGGGAATTGATGGCGCTGGCTACGAACGACGTATTGGCTATAAGCCAAACGGCGGGTTATGGCGTTATGACGCTGGTCAATACGCTGGTCGGAACGGCTGTGGTCCTGGTGACGATGATTTCCCTGATTAGCTACAAACTGATGTTGGCGGCGTTAATTCCGATGCCTTTCCTTGCGTTGGTTATAAGCATGCTGGGCAAACAGATGCGTAAACGTTTCGTCGCCGCTCAAACCTCGTTCGGCAGGATGAACGATCAGGCACTGGAATCGATCTCCGGTATGAGGGTCATCCGTTCCTATGTACAGGAAGAGCACGACATAGACACCTTTGATAGAGTGACCAGGGACGTCATGGAGAAAAATATCCGTGTGGCGGCGGTCAATGCCTTGTTCCACCCATCAATTTCTCTAATTGTGGGGTTAAGCTACGCTATCGGTATCGGGTATGGAGCCTATCTCGTATTTCATAACCAAATATCGCTCGGTCAGCTCATTTCGTTCAACATTTATTTGGGCATGCTGATTTGGCCTATGATCGCTTTCGGCGAGTTTATTAATATTTTGCAGCGGGGGACCGCTTCGGTTGACCGTTTGTCGAAGAGCTTTGAGCAGCAGCCCGACGTCCAGGATGCGTCGCCAACGGTTTCCTTGCCGTTTCCGGGGTCCATCGTTCTCGAGCGGCTATCCTTCCGTTATCCCGGATCCGGTACGGACAGCCTGAATGAAATATCGCTCCGGCTTGAGCGAGGACAGACGCTTGGTATTGTTGGCCGAACCGGTAGCGGTAAAAGTACGCTGCTGAAGCAGCTGCTACGGCAGTACCCTATAGAACCGGGCCGCTTGTTCCTTTCACAAACACCTATAGAACAAATTGCGCTGTCCCAGCTCCGGGAGTGGATTGGGTACGTACCTCAGGAGCACTTGCTGCTGTCGAAGCCGATCTGGGACAATATCGCTCTCGGCAGGCCGGGGGCGGAGGAGAGAGACATATGGAAAGCGATCGAGATGGCTTCGTTCCAACAGGACATTGGGCACCTTCCCGATGGCTTGGATACGATCGTCGGCGAGAACGGGGTTATGCTGTCCGGTGGGCAAAAGCAGCGGGTAAGCATTGCGCGCGCCTTGCTAATCGATCCGGAAATTTTGATTCTGGACGATTCGCTCTCGGCTGTTGATGCGCGTACGGAAAGTGCGATTTTGGCCAACCTGCGAATAGAAAGGACGGGCAAAACGACATTCATTGCAACGCACCGGTTATCTGCGGTTATGCATGCGGACTGGATTATCGTGTTGGATGAAGGGCGGATAGTAGAGGAAGGCACACACGAACAGTTAATGCTGCTCGGAGGCTGGTACAAGGAGCAGTTCGACCATCAGCAATTAGAAGCGAATCTGGCGGAGGCTTGAACGGGCTGAACCGTTATTTGTTTGGAAAAGAAAAGAGAAGGAAGTGAATCATGACACCGAAACCAACGGTTGTAAGGCGGTTAATGTCCTACGCCATGCTGTACAAGATGCGGATAGCAGCTGCGCTGCTGGTGCTCTGCTGTGCGGTTGGAGCCGAGCTGGCGGGGCCTTATATTGCCAAGACCATTATCGATAAGCATATTAACAGCGTTCAGCTGCCATGGTATGAGGGGGATGTCGGGCAGCAAGTCCCGGAGGGTCTACGCACAGTCGAGCTGAACGGGAAACGATACAGCAGAGCCGACTGGCTGGCTGCCGATTCTTCGGCAGGCTCCTCTATTACGAGCTCGGCGCAGTGGAAAGAAGTGAGGTTCATGCAGCTGGAGAGAGGGATGTATTTAATTAATACAATGTCCCGATTTGACGGCAGCTGGTCTCTTGCACCCGATTCCAGCGGGCTGGAGGGATCGCAGCAGGTGCTGGTGCAAGTCGTTCGCGAAGGGGCCGCTCCAGAGATAATTCCTGCACGCAGGCTAAGCGGAGCCGAGGTGGCATCGCTCTACCGGTATGACGTAGGCGCGGTGATCCGATGGCTATCTCTGTTCGTCGGTTTGCTCGTTACGGCCAGTCTCCTTCATTACGTACAGGCATTCACCCTGCAGTCGACCGCCCTCCGGATTATCCAACGGATGCGTATGGATCTGATGCGGCATATTCAGCGTATCCCCATCCGGTATTTTGACAGTACGCCTATTGGACAGGTTGTATCTCGAATCGCGAACGATACGGAGGCGATACGGGACCTGTTCATGAGCTTTATGGCTACTTTCGTAGTCAGTACCATCAATATTGTCGGCATTTATATAGCGCTGTTCTTGCTTGACGTCCGTCTCGCGCTCGTCACGCTGGTGTTCATCCCGCTGTTTGCAGTCGTCATGGTGGTGCATTTGAAGTTTTCCAAAAAGTATGTGACTGTCATGCGGGCACGCTTAAGCGATATGAATGCGATGATCAGCGAGTCTATCGCAGTGATGCCGATCCTGCAGGCGTTTCGCCAGGAGAAAGCCCGTTTGGACGAATTCGAGGAGCTGAACGAGGACCGGTACCGCAACAACGTCAAGCAGTTCCGGGTATTCTCCCTTTCCTCACGCAACTTCACCGGCTTGATCGGAGCCTTGTTTACGGCAGGGACGATCTGGTATTTCGGCGGCCAATCATTGCATACGGCCATTTCGTTCGGTGTTTTTTATGCGTTTATCGATTATTTGGGCCGCTTTTTTCAACCGATCATCGGCATCTTCGATCAGCTGATGAATGCCCAAAGGGCTATTGTATCCGCCGAAAAAGTGTTTCATCTGCTCGATCTGGAAGGCAGGGAGCTGGAGGATGCTGTCGGAGTGGCGAGACCGGAAGGGCATGTTGCGTTTGATAACATTAGCTTTGCCTACAAGGAGGGGGAGCCGGTGCTTCGTAACATCACATTCGAAGCCAACAAAGGCGAGACGGTGGCTCTTGTAGGACATACAGGCTCTGGCAAAAGCTCTATCATGAACTTGCTGTTGGGCTTTTACGAGCCGACGGAAGGTGAGATTCGTATCGACGGCAAAAGCATTGCCGGAATGTCCAAGCAGCAGCTCCGTAAGCACATGGGCATCGTACTCCAGGATCCGTTCTTGTTTGCAGGGGACATCAAGTTTAACGTAAGTCTGCACAACAAGGACATTGATGAGAGCAAGGTCAAGCAGGCATTGGTGGATGTCGGAGCAGCTGGCTTCATCGAGAAGCTGCCCGGCGGATACGACGAGCCAGTTGTGGAGCGCGGAAGCACGTTGTCGGCAGGCCAGCGGCAGCTGATTTCATTCGCCCGCGCGCTGGCCTTCGATCCCGCGATTCTGATTCTGGACGAGGCGACGGCCAGCATAGATAGCGAGACGGAGGGCCTGATTCAACAAGCGCTGAAAGTAGTCAGCGAAGGGCGTACGACCTTCGTTATCGCCCACCGTCTATCGACCATACGGGAGGCGGATCTGATTCTCGTCCTGCATCGCGGGGAAATCGTTGAGCGCGGCAATCATGAGCAGCTCATGCAGCTGCAGGGCCGATACTACCGGATGTATCAGCTGCAAAAGGGTGGGGAGAAGAGCACTGCAAATCGGGCGATATAGACCTAGGGCGATGAGAAAGCAGGCAACAGGTGAGGGGGACCTCCAGATTGCGGGTGCAACCCCGAACTGAAAGAGGGATGAAGACATTGTTTCAATCGAAAGCAAAAATTCATATGATATCGTGTTAAAACTACATTCATTCACAGAAATGTTGTGGGGGATCGAGCAGGTGTTAAAGGAGAGGGAAGTAGAATGTAAAAAACGACGAATTGAAATACACCAATAATGATGTTCAGGTGGGATGAAGAGTTCCGCTCAAACCCTAAAACTGATTGATAAAAATCTCAGAGTCTAGCGAAATCGGTTTTCCTAATCATCATCAAAGCTTTATTAGACGATACGTCGATACATGTTGTGGTTGACGATTATCTGTGGAGCGGCAACGGACAAAAACATTTGAGCAATTCGAAACAAAATAATAAATAATAGAAGTCGTTCATTTTAACTGAGCGACTTCTAATATTTAAAGCAGCATTATTCAATTAACTGGGACAGAATGTGGTATTTCTCAGTAGATTCTACACTTCTCAAAACGAGTTGTTGTCGGGGGACAAGAACCTTATATCATTCCCGATTGCAATTTTATCTGGATGGAAATAGGTGTGATTTAACTCTGAAGCAATTGCAATCAATACTTAAAAGAAAAGGATTCGTTTCTCTTTCAAAAGAGATCATCTCCTTCCCACATACTAAGTTATGCTTGAGCGAATATAAAATGAGATGGGCACCCATAGGCGCATCACTTCTTACGTAAAATAGGATGAAAAGAGGGGGAAGGGAATCATCGCAAATGATGCTTCCAGAGCATGCGAGCAATATCTTGAGCTCATGCAGCGGCCCGCGTTCGCCAGTTCCATGCCGAACCACGACGAAGCCATCCATATGGTGAAGCCCGACGCTATGCCGGCGATCGTCATTCCTCCAATAGCTTGCAGCGCGCTAACTGTCCATTTTCTTGAACCCGCGGCGACCGCCTTCTGGTTAGCCAGGAACAAGACTACTCCGGTCACCAGGCTGCCGATCCACAAGATCTGGATCAACAAACCCGGCGCATTCCCCGACGCATTATTCAACCCCGGTGGATGCACGACTTCCTCCTGAACGTTCACCGGTGTCATTAAAGCTCTAGCCGATTCAACTGGAATTTGAATTTGCTCTGTTTGCTGTCCGATCTGCCCAAGCAGCAGCTGCAACAGTTCCGGCCACCGGGAGCTCCTTTGGCTTCGATCCAAGCACCGATCCCATCATCACTACCCCGAATACGGTCAACACGATCAGGACGAGCACTAATCCAAGCCACATCATTTTTGTGTCAGTATTTTAATGATCCTCTCCCCCCCTCGTCATACGGTAACTTCATTGCAATGAACGAAAATAGCGTTGCTGAAGCAACGCTTCTGTATCCATTGGACTATAAAATTTACCATTCAAGTACATTCGTGAAGCAAAAGACATCACCGTAATTAAATTCGGCGATGTCTTTCTTGCGATTCAGCTACACAAACTTCAAAATCTACTGTTCGAATTTTTTCGTTTTTCTGCCGGCAAGATGGCCTCGATTACGTCCCAATGCTCAACGATCTTTCCATCCTCTACGCGGAACAAATCGTAGAAAGCGGTATGCTGACCATCAAATAGACCTTCACTCACTGTAAGAACAAAATCGCCTTGCCCGATTACTTGATGGACATGAGTATATTGAAACTCAATATTTTTCTCCTTCAGAGCCTGCAAAGCAGCGTAAAGGCCGGAAAGACCGTCCGTAATATGCGGGCTATGCTGAATGTAGTTATCTCCATCAAAGTAAGAGGCAAGCAGGTCGGGGTTCTTCCCAAGCAAGATGTTTTCAACATAGCTTTTGACAAATGCTTTGTTGGCATCCGTCTTGTCGATATCCTTAATCGTAACCGGTCCGTCAATCATCGTATGATTGCTTGGTGTCTTTTGCTCCATCTCTTGCAAATTGTCCCAATGCTCGACGATTAGTCCATTCTCAAAACGGAAGATATCAAAGGCAATTTTAGGGCCGTGAAAATCATATACAGAATGAAGAGCCACATAATCTCCGTCGACTAAAGTACGCTTAATGCTTACCTTTATACCAATTTCCTTTAAATGATCAAGTGCACCAAGCATGGCTTCACGACCATCGGGTAAGGCCTGGTTGTGCTGAATATATTGATCTGGATGAACGTAAGCCGTAATCGCTTCGAGGTTGCCGTTCTCAAAACTTTCCAGCACGGCGACTGCCTTACGAACAAGCTCATTTTGATGGTTGAATGTCATTGGATAATCCTCCTTAGAGTTCTTAGTCATTTGATAAATAATGAACAATTAGTTGTTTATTTATCTGTTGCTCATTATAATGGAGGTTAATATAACGCTCAATATTCAATATTTTTAGTTTTGAAGTATAACAGACAACTCAACAAACTTTGTCGCTTATCGACTCTAAATAAATTTAGGGGTGAACGAAAACAATGAACAAGAAAACCGACCTTAGAATACTGCGCACGAAACAATCGATTCGAAAGGCGTTTTATGAGCTTATTCAGGAAAAGGGATATGAAGCGATAACGATCCAGGATATTGCCGATCGGTCTATGATCAATCGAAACACTTTTTATCTTCACTACCAAAACAAACCTGATTTATTAGATACATGTATGAATGAACTGTTGAGCGAATTAAAGGATGCAGTCGTTCTTTGTCCCATCAGCATGAATCCTTTCAGTATTTCTGTACTCGAGACAGTCATGCAAACTGTTTTGGAACATATTTCTCTAAATATGACCTTTTACCATTCCATGTTAATTGAAGAGAATAGAATCTATCAGTTTCAAGCGAAAATGGAGAATATCATTAAAGATAAATTAATTGAGGGGTGGATACCTGCTCAGGGAAACTCTTCATTAGCGATATCCAAGGAATTGCTGATCGAATACCTCGGATCGTCTTTCATGGGGATTGTAATTTGGTGGATCAAAAACGGTAAACCCCTTCCTGCAGATGAAGTTTCATCTCAATTTAGTAAAATCGTTGCCTACGGGCATTTAAGAGCTGCCGGCATCGCCGTCGAAAAATAAATTTAGCGAGGGTAGAAGGAGCAGGGATCATAAAAACAACCGAAAACGGTGAGTATCGGAACAAAAAATATTGGATTAAGTTTATAACTCCTCGTAAACGCTTCAAGAATAACATGTTATTGACATATCGGAAAATGTAGATATAATAAATGACATGGATCCAATTGAAGTGTTCAAGGCGTTGTCTAACGAGTCGAGGTTACAGATTTTACAGTGGCTTAAGGAGCCCGAAAAACATTTTGTGCCCCATGAAGGAGTGGATATGAGGGAAATCGGGGTATGTGTCAGTCAAGTGACGGATAAGTTGAACATGACACAGTCAACGGCTTCGCAGTATTTGTCTATTCTACAACGGGCCGGACTGATTCGAACCGAACGGATCGGCAAATATACGTACTACAAACGAAACGAAGAGAAAATAAGCGACATAGCTGCTTTCTTAAATCAGAAACTCTAATCTGAACTGAATACCTCAAACGTATTCAGTTTTTTTTACCCCGATAAATCGACATATTACGATATGTAATTATATAAAATAATCCTCATATCGTTAACGATTAAAACAACAAATAAAGGAGAAGTGAATGTATTGTCTAACACGTGGAGAATCTATTTATTGGCTTTAGTTACTTTTTTGGTGGGTACATCCGAGTATGTTATTTCCGGCATCTTGGATAAGATCTCGGATACAATGGGTATTTCCGTTACTTCTGCGGGGCAGTTGGTCACGATTTTTTCCTTTGTGTACGCCATTAGCACCCCGATCCTCATGGCGTTGACTGCTAAGGTGGAAAGACAAAAACTGCTGGTTTGGGGGCTGGGTATCTTCGTAATTGGGAATATTCTGTCTTTCGTTTTGCCTGGCTATTCATCGTTTCTCGCAGCTCGGGTCATCATGGCTCTAGGCGCGGGAATGGTCGTGGTAACCGCCTTGGACGTTGCCGCGAAAACCGCCGCCCCTAGCAAACAAGCCAGCGCGATTGCTACCGTGGTGATGGGCTTTACGGCTTCCTTGATTATCGGCGTGCCTCTTGGACGTATCGTTGCAGCACTATTCGGATGGAAATCCGTTTTTGGCATATTGGCACTGGCCGGTCTGGTGGCTATGTTCGTTCTGTACGCCATCATCCCTCGAGTTCAAGGGGATAAACCGATTCCGTTGTCCGAGCAACTTGCCTTCTTGAAAAACGGAAACGTAGCGTTAGGGCTAGCGATTACCTTTTTCTGGCTCGGCGGATACTCGATCGCCTACACCTACATTTCACCGTATCTACTTGATGTTGCCGGATTGAAAGAAGGAATCCTGAGCGGAGTGCTGTTGGCGTTCGGCATCGCTAGCCTGGTCGGATCCAAATTCGGCGGTTTCAGCACGGATAAATGGGGGGTATTCCCGACACTGTCAGGGGGAATGCTCTTGCACGTCATAGCGCTGCTTCTCCTCTCTCTAACCGTTACCTATACGCACTCGTGGCTGCCGATTGTCATCCTCCTGATCTTGTGGTCATTTGCGGCTTGGTCCTCCGGTCCAACGCAACAATTCAATCTGGTTCGGATTGAACCGAATTATTCTGGAATCATGCTGAGCCTGAACCAATCCATGATGCAATTGTCCATGGCTGCGGGTGCTGGACTCGGAGGCATCCTGGTCGACCGGGTGTCCTTGTCATCGATCACATGGGTCGGGATGGTTGGAGTCGCTATTGCGATCGTGGTGGTGTCGCTATTGAAGATGCGAATGAATGCCAGCAGTCAAGGTGCCGGAGAGTATCCTGGGATGAGGTCTGAAAAGGCATCCATTAAATGAATTGGAGTTGAACCTGATTGCAAACGACTAAAATGCATCATCTTCAGGTTTTCGGAAGATGATGCATTGCAACTAAATGACAAGAGGAGACCCGAATCATAAACAAAGGTCAGGTTGTTAAGCTCCCTCGATATGATTCAGTTTCCTCACTCAGACTCATGAATTCGCAGTAATTCATCGAATGCTGCCGTCATAATAATGACTGGGCACCCAATGCCGGCGAACAACGGTTCATGGGACCGAAGACAGCTTGATCGATTCGCTCGGCCTCTTTGCACCCGGACTTTCGGATGGTTAGTACCACTTTCATACATTGGATCTGAACGACGTGTCACGGCATGCATTCAATGCCACAGCCTACTTGTTTGAAGCGGATGTTCCGGTGAGCGACGGCGAGACGATCACCGGCTTGCTGGACGGGGAGATGACGCCGGACGTGCATTGGCCTTGATGGTTCGAAATGGCGCTGGTGGCCCGATCCAGCCGACTGAACCGTCATCTTTATACTAACATTCCTGCAATAGGATACGGCACGAAAATGAGCTGGCGGTACGTTTCCACTAGAGCGTGTCTTCAAAACTAAGATAGCGATAACGTAAAGGGATTTAAGGAATCAAAGTTTATCCATTCTGAGGACAAGAACTTGATTCCATTGACGTAAAGGACAGTGCTTGTTCAATCATCTACAGACCTTGCCTTAGCTGGGTAAGAGGGAGGCGGTTACACCCCTCAAACGAATTACTAATCCGTAATTGTCTCCGCGCCAGCGAGTGATTCCTTCATTTATTGTTTGCATTGGATTCGGTTCGGATAGAGAAATCGCCCGGGCAATATGTCCATCCGGCCGTGCTGTAAGTCAAAAAAATTAGTGGTGTAATATTCAACGGCAAAGCCTGAGATAACTTTGCCGTTGAATTACGCCAATACTGCACTAGGAGAGACAAGAGGATGTAAGTCGAACACTATAATTTTTATAGCGAAGGGATTCCTAAAGGGGAATTCCTTTTTTCTTGACGCCCTTCGACGTATACTCATTTTCATCCTTCTGATGGTGCCGCGGAGCGGCGTGATTGTCTGTAGGCAATTACTGATTATGAATTGAAACTTTTATTCGTTGTTCTTAGTTTTAGCGTCCGCCCTACATTTATCATGGGAGGTTACATTCATCAAGGTGCTCATGCTTCGTCCTTTCATGTTCAGCGTAACACTCAACTCTTATGGGAAGACGTCTAGCAATGTAACCACAACGGAATCGGATATGGACTCTTCACTTATGAAATGGCTTGCAAAATATTAACGATCCTCCTTTCAATATTGGAATTGTCTATGATCTTCAGATATTCAGGTTTTAGCAATTGATACTGCTTCATGTAGTAGAAATCCATAATCGCTTGTTTCAAAGTGATATCGTACTGAATCGAAAATGACGGCTCAATAAAGCGCCGCAGCACAGCGTCATCTTGAACCATAAACAAAACGGCATTCAATCTGTTGAAAATCTGTTGCTCCATACCGGATTCAAAAAAAGTTTGTAAGCTTTTATTCCGATTTTGTAGGGCAACGGACAGATTCTCAAAATGGTGTGGATAAAATTCCTTCAGGTCTTGCAAAAACAAATCAGAGATATACGTGGCACACATCAAAGATTGTAAGAATGTTAGTTGAAAACGATCCAAAAAAGAGACGGAATCGTCTTTGACAACGGTGTCAGCCTTCTTTGAATAATCAATATAATAATCCACGACTTGTTCAATGATGTCGTCTTTGGAGGAAAAATGCTTATAGAGTGTCACTTTGCTGATATCCATATATTTTGCGAGATCATCGACTTTCAGTTGGCTGAATTTTGTTTTTCTTATAATGGGTTTTATTTTCTCCACATATGTATCTACACTCACTGCTTTTCTCACGGATAAGTGCCTCCCTTTGATGCCTATGAAATTCATTATAACAAATTTGCTGTCTTTTATGTATGAAAATTATTAAATGAACTAATTTAATTAATTTCGTTTACTTATTAAATTTATTGTTGTATAATCGCTCCTGTACCTAATCATCCGATTACGGATTATACAAAGGGAGGACGATTCAAATGGAACAATTCAGTAAGGGCAAATTCTCTGACAAAAAGGTCGTGATCACGGGAGGTAGTAGCGGAATCGGCCTTGCGACGGCGAAGTTGTTAGTGGATGAAGGCGCACACGTTCTGATTACTGGACGTACTCAGGCGACGCTGGATGCGGCTCGTGAACAACTCGGCAACAACGCAATCGCGTTCTTAAGCGATGCCGCCTCATTAAAGGATATCGCCGCGTTAGCCGATCGAGTGAAGGCTGAATTTGGAACAATAGATGCCCTGTTCGTTAACGCTGGTGTCACAGGGTTTGTCCCTTTCGAGATAATGACCGAAGAAAAGTACGACGAGATACTTACAATCAACGCCAAAGGACCGTACTTCACCGTGCAGAAACTCGCCCCGTTGCTAGGTACAGGTAGTGGGGTAGTCCTTACCACCTCAATCGTGAACGTAGTAGGGATCCCGATGCTCAGTGCTTACTCAGCTAGTAAGGCGGCGCTGCGCTCCATGACCCGAGGTCTGGCACGTGAGTTATTACCTCGAAAGATTCGCGTCAACGCAGTCAGTCCCGGCATCATTGACACAGGTATCATGGAAAAGTCTATGCCGAAAGAAACTGCTGAGCAGACAAAAGCACAGATGAGACAGCAGATCCCAATGCTGCGTTTCGGCGATCCAGTCGAGGTCGCCAAGGTCGTTGCATTCCTGGCATTTGAGGCCACCTATACCACCGGGGCTGAGTTCCCTGTCGACGGAGGCGGCTCCCAGATCTGAGCACTCTCCGTTCGCAACTGGCTCGGGGCTTCCGCTCATGAGCCGCTGAATTTGGCGTTCGCGCCAGCTACGGAGAATTAAATACCCTGCCTCCGACTGATGTGCGCAAATAACCGGTGAATATTCTGGAATATGAGGAGGGCATTCATTGAATACGAACCAGCGAGAACATATCGCACTGATTACAGGCGCAAGTAGTGGGATCGGGCTGGCATTGACCCGAAAATTGCTGTCGGAGAACTGGCACGTGATTGCTTTGAACCGGTCGGATTTTCCAGCAGACGATAGATTTATTCAAAATCATCTCAAAGAAAGATGGCTCCGAGCCTATAAAGTGAAGGATCTTACCGATTATGGCAGCTTAAGATACACTTTGGAAGAAATCAAAAGCAAGGAGCAATGGATCGATATTTTGTTCAACAACGCCGGAGGAGGCTTAAGTGAGCTGCGCTATTCGAAACAAGGTCGCGAAATGCATTATGAATTGTTGACGGTCGTTCCTTATATTATTCTGATGGAATTGAAGGAGCTGTTGAAAAACGGCCGCTTAAAAACGGTGATTAACACTTCATCACAGGTGTTTAGATTTACGAAGGAGTTTACGATCGAAAACTTAGAGCATCCCAAAACCTTCCGCAAAATGTTTGGCCCTTATGCAACTTCAAAGCTGGCGCTTTCGTTGTGGACTCAAGCCGTGGCACCGCAGCTTGCCAAAGAAGGCATCAAGATCCGCAGCGTTGACCCGGGAATTAACAACACTCTAAGAAAAGGAAAAGATTCCGGACTGACCGCATGGTTTGAACTGTTTATGAAGTTTTTTTCCTCTCCGCCTACTCATGGCGCTAATCTATTATTTGAGGGAGCCCTCGGCAGACATAACAATGAGACCGGCGTGTTTCTGTTTAAAGATCGGATTGCAGACTTGAAATTTACAGAGCATGCGCAGCGTGTGCAGGAAAAAATATCCGATATCTATAGCCATGAATTTCTTGGCGGGAGTGTTCAACGATAGCGCAGAAAACATATCATGAGGCCACCGCAATTAATTAACCGGGTGGCCTCACTCCGCCGGTTAGGCTATAATCAGAAGAATCAATGGTCTGCGGGCATCGTGGATTATTGCAATTTGACTTTGTCCTTGAAGGTCGACAGCCATGAACGATCCTTCCGCAGACCGCATCAAGATCACGTCAGGTTTCTGGACTAGCCTGAGGGGGATAGGGGTAGAACCCATTGATGTAGCGCGCCAAGCACGTCTACGCCTAACGGATACGATAGTATAAAACAACAAACGCGGCTGCCGGCATAGATCGGCAGCCGTGTTACGCTAACGGGAGATTAGTTGAAAGACCCTACCCATTATTTAAGGAGCTAAATATGATGAGAGATTACCGAGCATTTTATTCATCATCTGAACATTGTTTAAAATTTCTAATGATTTACCCCCTTGAAAGCGAAAGAGATATAAATGGCGAATTGCAAATAAACGAATTGATATTCGAAAAACGTCCTTTTATTGATGAAATACCAACAATACATTGTACAAGTCATCCGTTTAATGGTTTCATAAAAGATAGAGAGATAATATTGACTTTCACAGGGGAAGCAAAGGAAGCAAAATCGCTAAATCCTAATTGGAAAGACCCGATGAGTGGGGTTATATGGAAGGGAGCTTTAGGGTCCGAGGAAATTGTTTTTTCTAATGAAACATTTAACGAACCCGTATATTTTAGAGTTTTAGAAGATGATGAGGCTTATCACCGGATGCTCGTGGACTTAGGTGAGAGATTATTAAGTTTAAATAACCATAATGATTGAACTGACGGGTACTTTAGATCAATTCCATTCAGGAGCAGTTTGCCGCCGCGGCAGCTGCTCTTTCTGTCATTAAGCTAAAAGGCAGTTATCTTCAATAACCACATAGGATCAAAGGAATTTGTCTGCATCTGAACCGCCTATACTGGGCGTTATTTTCGTTCCATTTCTCGCCACCTCACGGAACTTGAAGCGTATATTATAAGATTTCTAATAGAAACTGCTTGCTTTTAAAGCCAGAGAATGTTGCGGTACCTTGAGGGGGAATTTTGCTTTTGGAAAGCAAAAGCCCCCTCCATCGTTTTGGTGGAAGGGGCTTAAAAATACGCGGTCATGGCGTTGGGGCATTATAAGATGCGGCAGATCCTTTTTTTGTTCTTTCCGCCAGCCTCGTAATCGACTCCACGTCTTGATCGGTTAATTGATCCAGAAAATGTTTGCGTATGGCCATGGAGACGATGGGACGGGCATCATTTAAGGCTGATTTGCCAATGGGAGTAATGATGACCTGAACACCGCGATCGTTGTCTAATGGCTTCCTCATCACCAGCCTGCGTTTCTCCATCCGCGTCAGATGATGCGACAATCGGCTCTTATCCCAGTCCATGGATTCGGCCAGCTCCTGTTGGCGAAGGCTGCCGTCCCCCAGAAGGTCTAACCGATCCAGTACTCCATAATCGCCCTCTGATAGTCCGGTTTGATCGGACATCTCTTTGATTACGCGACCGAAGATGCTGTGAAAGGTGCCTTTCCACTTATACCATAATTGAATTTCTTCTTCGTTCAGTTCGCTCTTATTCATGGAATCATTATAGCATGGTTGACGCGTCAACTACAATATGATACTGTTGTTTGAGGTTGATACGTCAACTAGACTAATGCTGAGAAGACCAAGAAAGGAACATCTATTATGCAAATGAACGTAAGTACGTCTACTCCAGTTATCTCGTTTAAGCCGGTAGTACTATCGGCCCCGGGTCGTGGTGAGGATTTGCAAGTGCGGGTATCAGCGCCAGCGACGGGTAGCCAATTGCCTATTATTATTTTCTCGCAAGGCTTTGGTTGGTCGATGGACAGCTACGGTCCGTTAGTCGACTACTGGGCTGCTCACGGCTTCGTGGTCATTCAACCCACCCATCTCGACTCGAGGACGCTGAATCTTCCCCCTGACGATCCCCGTACACCACTGATTTGGCGTTTCCGCGTCGAAGACCTGAAGCTCATCCTTGACCAACTTGATCTTATTGAAGCTTCCGTTCCAGGCCTCAGCGGACGTCTCGACCGAAGCCGTATTGCCGCAGCCGGACACTCCTGGGGAGGCCAAACGGTGAGCATGCTGCTCGGCGCGCGAGTCCTCGATGCCAATGGCGAACCGGGAGAGGACATGTCCGACTCGCGGATCAAGGCGGGCGTATTGCTTTCCACGACTGGCCTTGGTGGAGCTGACTTGACTCCGTTCGCGGCAGAGCACTTCCCATTCATGCACCCGAGCTTCTCTGAGATGAGGACGCCGACTCTTGTGGTCGCGGGGGATCATGACCAATCCCACCTGTCCACTCGGGGACCTGACTGGTTCACGGACCCCTACTTCCTGAGCCCGGGCAGCAAGAGCCTGCTCACCCTCTTTGGGGCAGAACATATACTTGGCGGAATCTCCGGGTACAACGTCGCGGAGACGACGGACGAGAACCCCGAACGAGTTGCTTTGCTCCGGCAGCTTACGTGGTCGTACCTTCGCGATGCGCTCGGCCTCGACAATTCCAGCTGGATAGAAGCCCGCAAAACTCTGGAAGAGAGTACCAATCCGTTAGGCCGAATTGAATCCAAGTAAGAATAATTGTTCACAGCGATCTCAAAGAAGGGACCATCCTAAAAATAGGATGGTCCTAAAAAAAGGAGAGTGTTACTAATGCAGGCTAATCCAAAGGGAGAGCGTTCCATGAGCAAGCCGTTCACTGAAGCTGCCGGTATTCCTGTCAACGATTCCACTCCTGTTATTGTTGTGCTTTCGGTCCCGGGTCGGATTGTGGATTTGCAGATCAAGGTCTCCGCGCCCTCGACGGGGAGCGACCTGCCCGTGATTCTTCTATCGCACGGCCATGGGCCTTCGAACTTCGTGTCATCCCTACACGGCTACGGGCCCCTCGCAAACTTCTGGGCAGCTCACGGCTTCGTCGTTATCCAGCCCACTCACTTGGACTCGAAGGCGCTGGGCCTGCGTGAATCGTATAACCCAGAGGCACCGTTGTTTTGGCGGTCCCGAGCCGAGGACATGCGCTACATTCTCGATCACCTTGACCAGATCGAGGCTGCTGTTCCGGGGCTCGGTGGGCGCATAGACCGAAGCCGGATCGCCGCAGTCGGGCATTCAATGGGCGGGCATACGGTAGGCATGATGTGTGGTCAGGGGGTTACTGATCCGGTCGACGGGACGGAAGTGAATCTGGCCGACCCTCGGATCAAGGTGGGTGTACTGTTGGCTGCGCCAGGCAAAGGTGAGGACCTCGGTGCGTTCGCAACCGAGCACTACCCAGTCTTGAAGACAACTAGCTTCGCCACAATGACAACGCCAGCCCTCGTCGTCGTGGGTGATAACGACTGGAGCCCCGCGTTTTCCGATCGCAAGGATTGGCGCTCTGATGCGTACTTCCTGAGCCCCGGCCCCAAATGCCTGCTGACGCTGTTCGGAGCGGAGCATGGGCTAGGCGGGGTAGCCGCGTACGACGCGAAGGAAACGACCGACGAAAACCCCGAGCGCGTGGCTGCGCTGCGAGCGCTCGTCTGGTCCTATCTCCGTACAGCGCTCTACCCTGAAGACCCCGCCTGGCTCGCAGCGTGTGCCGCGTTGACGGAAACACCTAATCCGCTGGGTATCATCGAATGTAAATGAAGCTCTAAGACGCCGCACGAAACTATTATACAAAGAGCAAAAAACACGACTGCTCATTGGGCGGACTGGTCTTACCCCCACCGCCTCACGCTTGGTTGCGTCGTGATATTGTCGGGGGACAAGGACATTCATCCATTAGAAGCCGTGAATAGGGGGCTGTTGACAAAGTCTTCTTCTAGATAAAGCGCAGATGATCCACCTCAAAATATAGTGGATCATCTGGGTTTTAATTTCTATATGTTGTATCTTTCAAATGTGTTGTACCATTTGTCAACAGCCCCAATATCGCGGCTTTTTTATTTTAATGATGCAAGATCTTGTCCAAGACTGTTTTAAATAAAAACCTTAGCCCTGTAGCCCGTTGCTATGGGGCATTTTTTTTCATTGATCTATGGCAGTTTACAGCAACAAAACCTTGATTACAGCCGTTAAATATGGAAAGTACTGCCTTGTCTTTGATGAACTACATTCTGAATCGGTATTTTTCAGGTTAGCTGAATAACATTGCTTAAAAGATGAATGTGTAAGGTGGGAATTATGTGTTTAAAAGAAAATTATTGGCTTTTATTTGTACCATTATAATATCTGCTCCGATTGTGGGAATTTGTTTTATGCTCATAGAAGAAAGTACAATAAAGGAAATACCTGGGTTAATCTTTACTTATATAATTGCAATCCCAGTTACACTTATATACGGGATTCCTATATCAATGCTTTCCGATATATTAAACAATCAGGTTAGGGGCAAAAGAAGAGAATTCTTTTCATTAATTGTTCATTTATTTTTTGGAATTTGTTTAATTATGGTTCTTGATTCAAGATTTTATCTAACTGAATTCAATATGTTCGACCTATATTTCTTAGTTGCCTCCACAATTATTTCATTCATTTTTTGGGCAGTGGACGAGATTTTGAGGAAATATTATTTTAACATTCGGGCAGATTAACGCCATTCGTTTTCATTTTCTTTAAGGATTGAACATTTCTGATAATAACAGATGTTCAGGAAATTATTGGGGTTTACTGAGGAACACTCCGTATTAATGAGAATTATGAAAGTAAGGGGGACTCTCAATGAAGAAATCAATTGCGATTGTATTCCTTTCTCTATTCGTTATAGGTTGCGAAGAGTACAGCATTACTGATTTAATCACTCAAGAGTCGCCAAAGACAGTTGTAATGACACAGGACCTTATCGCTATTGAAAATCATAACGATGGAATGGTACGTAGGAACTTAGAATATAACTCCAAAGACAAAGGAAAAATAGCTGTCGACCCGAACTATTTCAATCAAAACGATATTAATCGAGGCGATGTGATTTACTATAAAACACCTAAAATTGATAATAACAAATATCCACAACTAAATCCGCCCGAGTATAATATTGCAAGGGTTATAGCTCTTCCAGGGGAAGAAATTGAAATAAAAAAAGGCAAAGTTTATGTTAATGATAAAAGGTTAGATACCTACTATGGTAAGGCTCTCAGTTGGGGACTCGAAGAAGAAGAGTATTTTAAGACAGTCAATAAGCCAGGTTCAGCTCAATGCGGTGATTCATGCCTGAAGACCATGAAAGAATACTTTAACATGGGAATGGATAAGGTTAAAGTTCCTGAAGGGCATCTCTTTGTTATGGGTGATACGTGGTGGAGAAGTATTGACAGTCAAATCTTTGGTCCTTTGCCTGTTGCCACTATCAAAGGAAAGGTATTGGGGTATGCTGGTAACTGATTGAACTAATGGGTACGATAGTGGAGGAGCTCCTACGAGGCGTCCTTTGTTCGTTTGTGGAGGTAACGGGCAGTTTCCTTCAAAAAACAATTATATATTTATTTTGAAAGACTATTATTTTAGCAGCTTTTCATGGGGTGATCTTTTGACGCAGTCGGACTTACGGCAGATGCTTGTTCGCAAGCTGGTAGTCGCTTATTTTACTTCCTGGGCAATTGTTCTTTGGGTGTCCTTTCCTAACATAGTGTTAGGAGGAGCCAACTGGAACGCGGCTGGAAATTATATGTCTTGGGTTTTCATGATTGCGTTATACGCAGTTCCCACCATCTTTCTCTACGGAAGTCTAGTTTCTTCTCTCCTCGAAGCAGCTGCGGCGAGGTTAAAAGTGAAAGGCCCAGGTGAGGTGTTAGTATCCGGTTTGCTTCATGTCGCATTTGGGTTTTGCTGTGGCTTCGTACTTCAATCTTCACTTTTCAGCATCATGGGGGGAGTCGCAGCTATCCTTTTCTTCTGTTGCGATCGAATCATCGTTCGTGCCATCCCGAGCCTTAAGATAAAAGCCCGATTGATCTCCTTCACTGTCCCTGTTCTCCTGTTTGTTCTCATCGCTGGTGCGATCTATGCGACATCACCGCCAAAGCCGCCATTTACGGCAAAAGATGCTGTACAATTTGCCACTTCCGGTAACGGCACTACTATTGACCGGTTTCCCAAAGAAGAGGGCCAAGTTAAGTTGAAAATTGGCGGCTATGACGTTGAGCGGGAAACGAAAGTAGAGGAAACGGCCCGGAAGGAGACTTATAATGTGGTGTTCACGGAACGTTGGCATAAAGGTGAAGAAAACGGTCAATATCAGATGATCTATGAGGTCAACCGCGGAAGCATGGGAGCCAAAGGAGGAAATGGTGCGGAGCCTCCATATTTGCAGTTTAAGTAATCGCGTTTCTATGGCGGGTCAATTGCTGTAACCTAGTTCCTAGGAATGATCAGAAGTATTTTTACGTTAACGGGTACGATAGCTCCATAAAAACAGAGAGGCGGCTGCCGGCATGGATCGGCAGCCGCGTTGAGCTACCCCAAAAAATACTCTTAGCACAGACCCGAAAATGGCAGCACGTAACTATGCCCAGCTTTTATGTTTTTTTAATACTGTGCTTCTAAGGAATTTATGGGACATTAGGACGGTTAAGAGGTTTCCGAGTTAGAGAGAGCAACGTTTTAGAAAACGGAAATGTCCACTTTTTACGAAGATGAAGATGGGGAGGAGGGAAAGAAATGGCTTCGTTTTGTATACTATCCGGAAGGAGTGAACAGTAAATTCAGCCTCAATGTATTTGAGGATTCGAAAGAGGCATTCATTCCTCTGACAGAGTTTTATCTACCCCCAGTGGTACGTATCGACAAACGATCTCTACCATATCCAGCTATTGTAGGTGTTGGTGACCGCTCTCACCATAGTTTTTCAACGGCCCCACTTTGCTTTATTTCATTCATCAATCCGGAGGAAATGTATGTCGCGTCTATTATTCCAGCGTTTAAAGGGAAACAGCAGAGGCTGCTTGGCTTTTGAACCATGTTTTCTCATTCCGTACAGTATGGTGAGTACATATGCCTCATTGTATATGTTCGAGCTCGGCATCACCGAGACTAGCATCGGGTGGATCACCACCATCGGATTGGTCGTCCAGGTGTTTTCTTCGTTTATCAGCGGTTATTTGACCGATCGGATGGGACGCAAATCGGCCATTTTATATTTTGACCTGCTCAGCTGGAGTCTGGCGACGATCCTGTGGGCAGTTTCGCAAAACGTGAGGTTCTTCCTAACCGCCGCGCTCATCAACGGATTTCAGCGGGTGCCTCATACGGCGTTTTACTGCCTGATCGTCGAGGACACGAAGCCTGCCGATCGGACCTATGTATTCACGCTACTGCAGATTATTAGCGTAATCGGCGGCTTGTTCGCCCCCCTCGGCGGGCTGCTGGTGGACTATTACGGCTTGGTGCCGGGCGTCCGCATCATGTATGTGCTGGCGTTTCTGATGATGACCTTCCAGTTCGTGGGACGGCATCTGACGACGCGCGAGACTGAAATCGGACTGAGAAAAATGCGGGAGACCCGCGAGCTCGGCCTGAAGGAAAGCCTGATCGATTATGGAGGGGCGATCCGCGACATTTTATTGAGAAAATCGCTCGTGCTTATCTTCAGCGTATATATCCTGTTCAATTTCCAGGCCACAATGAAAACGACGTATCTATCGCTCTACATGGCTGATTATCTTCATGTGAGGAGTGGGTTGATATCGCTTTTCCCGGCGTTGTCCTCGGTCATCATGTTGCTAACCCTGTGGCTACTGATGCCTAAGATTCCCGAGCATATGGCGAACCGCTCCATGATGGCGGGGTTCATCCTGTCGGTAATCTCCAATGTGATGCTTGTACTGTGGCCAACATCCAATTTAGTCTGGATCGGGTTGAGCACGATTTTGGCGGCGGTGGGGCTGATGATCAGCTCGCCTTATCTGGAAGCCGCCGTGCAGAACGCGATCGACGACGAGAAGCGGGCGAAGATGTTCTCCATGTTGTCCGTGCTTATCCTGCTCCTGACGTCTCCGGCTGGTATTATCGGCGGGTGGGCGTACAATCTCGATCCGCGAATTCCCGTATGGCTCGTATCTGGTGCCTTTGCGGGATCAGCGATCCTGATGCTGCTGCATCTGAGGCGGGAAAAACATATCCATTCACACAAGAGATGAGCTTTACCGGGTTCTGTTAAAGACTCACTTCCTTCTTTGGTAATATCCACGCGAATAGAGTCGGGGGCAAGCCAATAACAAAATAGCTAATCCTGCATAGCTGGAGTATCTTAATGCAATATTCAAATCAGCTTTTACTAAGGAAAGCACTCTACTAGGGGAAGTACTGTTTATCCGGCTGAAATCCATTATCCGTTAAAATCGTATCCGTCGTAACATAGGTGGCCCCTGCCTCTATGTATGGCAATGCTTCTTGCCTATCGTTAATCGTCCATAGGGATATATCGATCCCCGTCTCTGAAAGCTTTCTTACTTCCTCAGGCGTAGCAGTTTTGTAGGAGTAATTCAGAAACGACAGCTTCAATCGTCGGACGAGCTCCATGTCTGCGGCGGCGGGCGCTTTAGCGGATAAGTAACCGAGCTGCACATCGCCGTCAATCATTCGTACTTTATTCAGATCGTCGGCATTAAAGCAGATGAAACTGCACTGTGCGAGCATACCACATTGGCCGACAAGCTGCACGAGCCGCTCCAGATCCGTATCGCGATGAAATTGTTCGATTTCTATAAACACATGCATACCGTATGATTCGCTTACGGCCAGCACTTCCTCCAATGTAGGGATTTGCAGACCGGGATACGCTTCGATGCAATGCCCCCCCACGATGTTTAGCTTGCGGATTTCCTTGAATGTAAAATCTTTTACCATCCCGCTCCCATCAGTCATCCGGTCGACCGTCCGATCGTGATGAACGATCCAACGACCGTCGGTCGTGCAGTACGTATCGCATTCGATCCCCCAGAAACCGGAACGGCCGGCCAGTTCGAACGATGGGACCGTGTTTTCCGGAGCGTGCATGCTCAGTCCCCGATGCGCGATATATTTCGGTGCCTTCATTGGGTTCCCACCTTTTGTAAATAGACTACTTGCCAGCTTGCGTCAAAATGTATTGGTTGATGCTTTGTTCCGCATCCCGTAGCGCGGTATTGACGTCCTTCGTGTTGTTCATTACATGTTCATACTCCGTATTCAACAGGCCGCTAGCTTTGGATTCGTGTATCGAGAAGGCGGGAGACGGCGCCGGTTTGCTTTTGAATATTCCGGCTATATTTTTACCCTTGAGCTCAGGGATATCTTGTCCGAACAATTGGGCATATTTCGGATCTTTCAATACGGACACTTTCGCCGTCTTTTTGACCATGGTCGTCTGCACTTCTTCGGAGAACAGCACTTCCATGACACGAAGCTGGTCGTCTCGATGCTTGCTTGTTTTGAGAGGGATTACGACGTGCAGGTCATACATACCGTAGACGTTCGGCTTGTCCTTGTAGCTGGGGAATTGAGCGACGTCCCAATTCAGCTCTGGATTTTCCTTGAATCGCAAAAACAAGTTCACGGTCGCGATCATCGCCGTCGTCTTATCTTTGATGAACCGGTTCCAGGATGCAGCCCCGCCTTTATCCAAGGTATTGCCTGGTATCGAGTATATTTGCTTGCCGATATCGAACGCTTTTTTGAAAGACTCGCTGTTGACAGCAGCCTTATTCGTTTTCACGTCGACGTTGGTTAGTGAAAGCGGAAAGGTCAAGCGGGCCACGCCGTCGACATCCAGGCCTTTATACTGAACGCCGTTATCCGCGCGGGTCAATTTGGCCGCTATGGCAATGGTGTCCTCCCATGTCATGCCGTCCTTCGGATAAGGTACACCGAATTTGTCGAATATGTCCTTGTTATAGTAAAGCGCATTCAAATTGGCCGAGTACGGGAAAGCGTACAGCTCGCCTTGATCCGATACTGACCGGATCGCATCTAACGCCTGGGGATCGAATCGCGCCAAATCCAATTGTTGTTTTTTGGCCGGAGCGGTCATATCTTCATATACGCCCAAGTCTTTATAACTTGCCATATTACCGTTCCATGTAACGAAAAAGTCAGCTGGTTCTCCGGCGGCGATCAGTGCAGGCAAATCGTTTTTGGTGACGACGTTCTCGATCGTTATGTGCGGGTACTTCTTTTTCAGCGGCTCTTGGATCAGATCGTTAAAATCTTGCGCTGACAAATAATTTCCGCTCTGATACAGCTTCAAAGTGACCGGTTCCAGCTGGCGGTTCTCGACGCCCGCGGACGGTTCTTTGCCTGATCCCCCTTCACACCCAGTTAGTAAGGATCCGACTGCCGCTGCCATCATCCAAGCATAGCTCTTTCTTATCATTGCGCCCTGCTCCTCCTCTGTTATATAAATAAAACGATGAGAAAACGGATAGGAATACACCGCCTAAGCGAAAGTATCACATCCGGATTTTCTCATCGTCTCCATCCGAAAAATATGCAATTTATGATCGAAGAAATCAAACATATGATTTTTTCAATCATTCTCCTTGGTATTGTACTTCAAAAAAATGGTTTTTACAATAGATTTCACATTAAATTTTGTTAAATGGAGGGGGAACTTCCTAATATTTACCGAGCTGCTCCATACCAGCCAGATAGGCATACGTTTCTCCTGGATTTTGCCAAAAAAACGGCACTAATACCATGTTCTCGATGCCTCTACTTTTTTGCAGCGTTAAGATACTCTCGGTAATGCAGCAGCATGCTGACATACATGTCAAGGCAGATCAGATGGCTTTGGAATGGCGCCTGTGGAATGGATTTCATTCGCTGCGGCCGATAATGCTCCAGCCTTTTCCATTGCTCAGTGATCGGAATATACAACCCAGTCACTGCATCGCGTCTGACCTTATAATTTCGGGAGTTTAGCGCAATAGCGTTTTTATTTGCGATACTGTTCACTGTACAAAATATGAGCAAAATCTGAACCTATAAAGATATAGATAGGGATTCCAATATATGGTACTATATGGGCGGGTTGATGGAAGAAGGGTGGAGTAGATAATGACAAATGATAATTTCACAAAAGCTATTTATTAGGAATTTTAGCTTGTTTGATTGTAATAGCGTTTAAATTGAGTAATAAGGAATATATTCAATCACCAGCACCAAACGTAGATGTTAATAACCAAGGTGGAAAAGTAATACAAATTAAACCTAATAGAATGTTATTCATAGGGGAGTGGTTGGGAACAACTTGTCATTTTTGAAAATAATCCAGATACTAAAAAATTGAAGTAGTCAGCTCGTTTACTTATGAAGATTATTTCAATAATCACAAAGAAAATGGCATTCCTGTAAGAACTGACAAATATGGAAACTAAGCTAACGGGTACGATAGCTTAATCTCAATTCTAAAAATGCACCATCCGGCTAAAGGGGGATTTAATTTTTAGAATTTGGCTCAGAGTGAGGAGGGCAAGAATGGATTGGGTGTTTATCGGAAGTACTGCAGATGACTCATTTTTGCTGAACGGGATATATCTTTAAGAAAAAATGGGTTGACACGGGTGGGAAGGCTGCCGTGATAGACCCGATATACAAAGCTAAAAAATACTTTACCGTTGAGGGATGCCTTCATCAGGCTATGTGCTAGCTCAGCCTATTGTCCGTTTGAAAAAGTAAAAGGTACGATAAAATAAAATATTTTCTTTTCGATGTTGGTTCATATTTAGGCTTCTCAAATTATAAGATCACCGATATTATCTGTAAAAAAGAGGAATTTCGTTGCGCTAACGGCGAACTATAGATCAATTGGGAACGGCGGAAGACGATCAAACTTAAGGAGTAATAATATGGCGCCAGCAGAAGAAACAGTACCGTCATTAGAGGAACTTAGAAAAATTGCTAATAGATATGATTTAAAAATAAATGAAGAATTAAATCCACATACAGGTTTTGAACTTTTCTCTGAGGAGCTTGAATGCGGTTTCGCTGCAACAATAATTAGCGATTTTTACTTATTTAGTATTGATGTGTATAAACCTTATATTAAGTTTGTTACAGAGGCACTTGCAGGAGTGCTTAGAAGCTATAGTTTACCCACAGGCCAATTAAATGAGGACATTCAAGAATTTAATAACACTCGTTTAGAAATTCTGACAGAATATGAGCGTTATTGGGTTCAATATCTAACAACTGAAGAAAAGAACGATGAGATTCTCTTATTGCGTTACAGACGTTTTGTGGAAGAATAATGTAACTAACTCCACTGAACTCCTGATCTAATTTTCTAACGGCATAAGCATGATGCGAATTTTGGGTGGAGTTTCCGAATGTTGAATTACTCAATAATAAAATCGTGATGCCTGCTGAAATAGCTTTAATTATTTCGGAGGCAATCATACAAGGTTGGAAACCTAGTGAGAAAGGTGCGTTATTAAGTTTAATGGGAGAGGATCGGAACTCCACAGCCCAGAAAGTCCTCTCATTAGAGGGGACTTTTTACTTATGACCCATACGAGACAAAGGTTTAATTATAGTGCATACATAGCATCGATGTTCTTTCCCTTTTAACTGCCTGAAATTATCACAATAAGCACATTTCATGCATCCCACCTAATTCTGCTCAGAACGATTTGTAGAACCAGCAGTCTGAGCTTGTGTCGCTTCATTTTTAGCTGAAGTTGCTGCTTGATTACTAGCTGGTTGAGACTGTGATACTGCATTACTAGCTGGTTGAGACTGTGATACTGCATTACTAGCTGGTTGAGACTGTGATACTGCATTACTAGCTTGATTGTTTGCTTGATTTGATTGTTGGGTAGTCATTTTTGACTCCTTTGTAAAATTTTTTTGTGCTTAATCAGCACACCATTAATATTAACAAGTAGCTACTCATTTATTTATGTTTCTGACAACTTGGCTCATGGCGAATATTAATAGTTCAAAGAACCATTGCGCTAACGGGTACGATAGGTGAAATGATTAGACTCAGGAGCTGACGCCACGGCGATCTGCTTCTGATCGTTGAAGTAACGGGCAGGATAATTGAACAGCTGGATAGAATTTCTTCTTTTGATGGGCAAACGTTTCTACGGATTGATGAATTGAGATGCCGGATTAGAATTAGCTCATGAATGGAAGGAGTCCAGCAAGGAGAGCGCTTGGAAGCAGTTGGCTGAAGAAGAAGGGGTTCGACTACTATCCTTCAGTAACGTTCGTGCCGAATATGATGATGGTTGCTATTGCAAGGGCCATGCGGATCTTGTGTTCGAGGTGAACGAAAGCCCGATGCAGGTTAGAGCTGTGATTACGTATGGAGTAGGTGCAAGGCCGAAACCAATATGCGCAATAACACCCTCGGGGATGCAAGGCGGTTCCATTTCGCAAATTGCGGCATGGAACTCACTGGCATGCGGGAATAGCTCGTTTTGAAAATATCTGTTAAGTTGGAAGTAGAGGTTTGTAAACTAACGGGTACAATAGTCAACAAAATCCATCGGGCGGCCGCAGCGGACGAAACGGGCAGCCTTATTAAGTTATTAGCAGGGTAGTTTTAATAATTTCTCGAATACTTTTATAAGAAATAAATTAGGAAATTCAAAATAAAGGCGAAATATCGCATTAATCTATAAAATCGTAAGAAGTTAGGGTGAAATATGAAGATTTTTTCAAATAAAGATAATGAAATTAATCAAGATATATTATCTTTTGATATGGAAATAGAGACTAGAAGAGAATACAAAAATATAACAAGAGTAAAAGGGAAAATGGTTCCTGTTGTTGATTGGAGAATCTCCCTATATATCAACAGTAATAAGTTGAATGAAGACGATGTGTTTGTTGAAGAAGAGTTTTTTAAGTCTTTACTTAATCCAGGGAAATACCCTTTGTTCACATGTACCTGTGGAATATTTGGTTGTGGAGGTTATTATGTTCAAGTAATCCACGAGGACAATAGTATGATTTGGGTAACAGAGCAATCCCCTTTTAAGGATCGTAGTTTCAAAAGTTCGAATAAGTTTGTCTTTTCATGGGATCAAATTATTAGTTTCTCTGAAGAGTTAATACAAAATTTTGAGAATCTCAAAAGTATAATGAAAATTAATGACTTAGATTTTAGTTTTGATATTGAAAAATATAACGGGATAATAAACAGAACTAAAGAAAAACAATCAATAAAAATTGTTAAGCGAAATTGAAGAGTTGCTACCCCCTCAAAAACATTATTTCAAAGTATTGAATTCACTTGTTCCTAATCTTGTAACTATTAATGAATCGGTTGATTTTGATATGAACATCAGAACAATAAAAGACCATTCTCATAGGGCTGCCGCAGTAAAATTTGGGCGGCTCCCTGTGCTCTCGGGAGGATACTTGAAGTATAAGCATACGGATTTAGGGAGATAGGAATGACGATAAACAAAAAGACCTCCAGAAAAATTGTAGTGAATGAAGAACATTTCGTTTGGACTGTTTCCCCTGGAAGTGGATATATCATCATGATAGCGGAGCTTGAATCCTATAAAGGAAGACGGCTTGAAGTGTACATCGCTTCAGATATAGATAGCCTTTGGGTGAACTTCCCTAACACAGAACATCTGAACATAAAAGTCATTAGACCTAATGTTGTAGAGTATTTTATCAGACAAGCGTTTGAAGAAGGATGGAATCCTAAAGAAAAAGGTGCACCCATAGTATTTAAATTTGACGGGAAACAACTCGTGAAAAGAAATAACTAAGACGTTAACGGGCAGTTTAACGCAATTTTTTTCATACAATAATGGTAAAGTACGTAATAAAGGTGGTGGTTAAGAATAAGGAATATCGGTTTGCTTCTGATTATCACGGTTGTTGTACTTGGAGGTTGTACTGACGGGTCATACACATCTACAACTTCGTATTTGAAGGTTACAGATAAAAAATATTCTGATGATTATAAGGAAGCTTGGATTATGGCATATAATCCATACGACTCGGAAAAGAAAAATGTGATAAAGATTGTTGTTGAAGAACCGATGGTTTGGAATTTAATTGAAAAGGGCAGGGAGTATTTTTCATCATATAGTAAAAAAGGGGAAAAACCTTGGGTATTAGAACAGATTGCATTTCCAAGTGATGAAAAAGCATTAAGATAGGATTTAATCCGACTTTCGGATTAAGCTAACGGATACGATAACTCAATAATTATCATCATGACAGAGCTGCTGTGTTGAACGGCAGCTTTATTACTAGTGACGGGCAGCATTTATTTATAAATTGGAATGCAACATTTAATAGCTATTTTTAGTCAAACATTTATAACGAACGATGTGAAACAAGCAAAGATGAAAAACTAAGTGACAATGCATATTGAAAAACCACTAAAGCGGAAAGAGACATATCCCATCAAATTGGATGAAGTTGAAGCAGGGGTAAAGCCAGGTCACACTGCAAACGTGACCGGGTTTTACCCCATTCGACGGTTCGAATCACTCTCTCAACCAGAGAGATGTAATCATACTACCCAACGGTATCTTACTTATCGTATAACTATGCAGTGCAACTAACTTGTTTCTTCGGCAGCGCCTGGTACTGCTTCGGGAATACTATCGGCTTGGTTAGACTGAGTCTCTCCGATTGGTTGTACATATCGGAGCTGCGTCATGACAAGGATGATGATACTTAGCATAATTGCTCCGCTGGCTGCCGCAACGGCGTGCATCCCGCCTGTAAAAGCTTCACGGGCACCGGTGAGAAGTGCCGTCCCGATCTGCTCGGGGAGGCCTTCCGCTACGGTTACAGCTCCGGCC
This sequence comes from Paenibacillus sp. H1-7, assembly GCF_022354825.1. Classification (GTDB taxonomy): domain Bacteria; phylum Bacillota; class Bacilli; order Paenibacillales; family NBRC-103111; genus Paenibacillus_S. The sequence goes on along the minus strand of NZ_CP031168.1, from coordinate 4,360,587 downwards.
AAGCTGTCGCGGGAAGCTTGTACCGAGGATGCCGGCAAGTCGGTAGGAATGGAGCCAGCGACTTGATCGCGGTAAATGATCGTGCCGATGCTGCCTAGGACCGCGATGCCCAGCGCGAAAGCGAATTCGCCACTGGTCTGCAACATGGAGGCCGCCGATCCCGCCTTCTCGGGAGGGGCTGAGCCGATGACTAAGTCGCTTGATAGGCTCGGAAGCGGGGCAGAGCCTATGTTAAAGAAGATATATCCGATCACCAGAATCGTGTGATCGGACTCAACCCCCACTTGGGTCAGCAGCAGACAGCCAATTGCCGAGATAAAGAGACCCGTCCCGATAAGGCGGGCTGGGCGGATTCGGCGCGCGATGAGCGGCGAGAGGAACATCCCGGCCATCGACGCAATTACTCCGGGGAGCATGTACAATCCTGCCTCAAGGGGCGACAACCCTTGTACGAACTGGAGGTGCTGTGCGACGAAGAGCATGGTTGCACCTGTCAGCGTAATACCGAACATGCCCCCCAATGCGGCGCTGAACCCGGGGCTCGTAAACAAGCGAAGGTCCAGCAAAGGGGACGTCAGACTGCGCTGCCGTGATATGAACACCGCGCCGAGGACGGCACCTGCCAAAATTAACAGCAAAGGCACTATTTGCAGACCATGCTTGGCGATTTCCTTGAGGCCGTATATGACCGGTAGAATGGTGCCCAGTGATAATAAGACACTCGTCAAATCTATCCGCCCGGATTCAGGGTGACGGTACTCGGGCAGTAGCAGCGGCCCGGTTATTACCAGAAGCAACATAACCGGGACGCCCAACAGGAATACCGCCCCCCACCAGAAGTGATCTAACATGATACCACCAATTACCGGTCCAAGTGCCATGCCGCCCATGGAGCACATTAACCATATGCCGACGGCTAGGGAGCGCTGCTTTTGGTCGCGAAACATGTTACTTATCAAGGCTAGTGTCGAGGGTGATACGGTCGCCCCGGCGATACCAAGCAATGCGCGGGCCAAAATAAGCATCTCAGCGCTTCGGGAGAATGCTGCCAATATCGAGGCTATTACAAAGGCTGACCCGCCCAACAACAGCAGCTTGCGGCGGCCGATTCGGTCTCCCAGTGTGCCCATAGTGATTAAAAATCCTGCGAGCATGAAGCCGTAGATGTCAATGATCCACAACTGCTGGGCGCTGTCGGCGCCGAGGTCGGCACCAATATGCGGTAGTGCGAGAATCATAACGGAGAGGTCGATCGAGACAAGAAGAGCGGGCAGGGCTAGTACGGCGAGCCCTGTCCATTCCCGAATGCCGGCTTGTATCTCATTCCCTTTCACAGCGTTCATCATTCGTTCTCCAGCTGCTCGCTCAGCTTGTCCAGCATAAATTTTGTTCCGTACTCGCGCTGTTCTGGCGTATTATGGCCATCGAGGAAGGCGCCTTGCTCATAGATGAGCTGTGTGCCGTTACTCACTGGCTTAATTTCCGCCGTCGTCAAGGAGACCGAAATCCTTGTCTCCCCCTGGTCCAGGGTATAGGTATAAACGATGCGACTGTTCTGAACGATCTTTTGATAGCAGGCGTCGAAAGTAAAGATCGGACCGCCTGACGGGTTACCGCGGTTGATCTCTCGTCCGCCGACCCGGAAGTCGAACTCGTCGGCCTTCGGGTACCACCGGGCTTTAGCCGACAGGTCCGACCAAGAGGTGCATACCCGCTCGGGTGAAGCGCTATAATTACGCTCTATAACAAATGTAGTGTACTTTATGGATCGTTCGTTTATAATATTTTCTCCTCCTTGGGGCGGCTCATCCGGATATCGCCGAGATAATCATCAAGCCGGTCGAGGTGAGGATTCCAGCTCGCTCGCCGCTCGGCAAAATATTTCTAATGACTCATCCTCATGGCGCTCAATAATTTGGCGAAGTCTTGAACGGTCAACGAGATCTGGATGTGGTATTACTATGTTCGAAACGTTAATCCCGTCAATTTCGCATGTTTCCGAAATTTCCACTCTAGTTTCGTGATCATCCCCTTTTTCGCGCGAGGTATTTACCGGTGTGTTTGATTATAAGACATTACGCTACGTAAACTTCAAGAGTTAGTATAAAGTTTTTGAAATATTTGTAATGGGCTGCTTAGTTAAATTGCAGGTGCTACTGGAGGAAATAAGGCTGAAAATAACGTAATTGTCTAAATCCGCGCCCTGTGGATTATAGGCTGTGCATTCTTGTTTACTGCAGGTCTTTTAATTAGTGCATGGACTGAAGGCGATCAGCAGCGTGGTAATTATCATTCGCAAACGAAGCCGCCCGACCTCTAAGCTTGCTCTTGGTAAGCCGTGAAACGGGGAGTGCCTAAAACCCCAAGGTGGTTGTCGAATCACAATCATAAATAAAAGCTCTGAATCTGTAGTCTTGAAACTTAAAAAACCCGGAGGAAGTACACTTTTCATTAAAAATGCCTTCTTGCGGGTCACCGTTTAGATTCGGGGTTATAATACACCTAGTCCCCGACTACCTACGATGTTTGTGATCTAGACCCTTGACTTGTTATTTCTTCGACGAAGTTTCCGTTTTATGTTCAATAATTTGCAATACTTTTGGTTCAACAGCTTTTAACAATTGTTCATTGGAAAGATTGCTTTTTGGAACATCGCCACTATTTTCGCCTTGAATTTATAAATCAACCTGTGTTTTTGCAATGACATCAACCACTTGTTGTCTAGATACATTTTTAGATGCAGCAATTTCCACAACCGATTTACCTTTTGCTAATTCTTGCTTTAATTCCGTTGGACTAATTTTTCCTTCTGAGCTTAGAAGATGATCAACAAGTGAGTTTAAATGAGATTGTAGAAATTTTCATTATTCCGAGTAATCGTTCAACAAACGGGAGAACGTTAGTTCGATGAATAACCAAGACGTGCCTGCCGGTATGGATCAGCAGCCGCGTTATACTAACGCGCAGTTTTCCTCAGTGTGGATGAAACTGCTTTTAATTAAAGATTACCTTGTAAATATTTACTTATTTTGTATTATGTAGAGAATGAAACTCGCAAGGGAGAGAGTATGGATGTCTATGATAGTTCGACCTTATAGTTCGGATTTAGAGGATAGTGTAATGAAACTAAGCCATAAAGCATGGGCACTTTTTAAACACAACAAAGATTTTGAGCACCAAAAGATGAGCTGTGTATTCAACGAAGATAGTAAACTCATCACTGTAGGATATGTGCGTCAAGGAATAGCTGATGACCACAACGTAATGGAAATTGTGATTCATGTTAACGAAGAGGGTTCTGAGCGAATTGATGAAGTGAGGAAAATAATATACCCTTCATTAGTTGATATCTGTTTAGCGATTCGTAATCCTGGAAAGAAAACAAAGTTGGTTGCGTGGGATGATTTTGATGGTGATAGAGAATTTTTCATAGAACAAGGTTTTTCTTCCTATCAAAAGTATTACTTTGCAAAGCAATCGTTGAGTGAATGCATTCCTAAATTCAAAATGCCAAGTGGTGTTACTATACGTCATCATCCCATGAAAACAAAAGAGGAACGAGTAAAATACACTGAACTTGAAAATCAGTTTTATCAAGGTGTTGTATATAGAAGCATCAATATGCTGGAATGGATGATGGGGGGACCAGAATTACACACCATTGGGGCGTATGAAGGCGAGGAACTTGTTGGAAGCGTTATGTGTTGGCAAACTGGTGCGGTTGAAAGGTTGTTTGTAATCCCACGATGGGGAAACAAGGGACTTAGTGAGTTTCTAATAACTAAGGCATTTGAATATCATCTAAAACACGGGCGAATTAATGTTGAGACGTTGGTAAATGAACAAGAAAAGGATAAGTTACTTTTGTTGGAATCATTGGGTTACAGTTTTCCTGTGAAACTGGAACTTCTAGCACTCGATATTCAATAGAAAAGATCAAGGAATTATTGAATGTGTGATTCCGCTAACGGGTACAATAGCTCAACACGACGCTAATATCTTGTATGTAGTATAGGGGAAGATGATGTAAATCGAGGTGGTCAGGATAAAAATGCTTATTGGAATATTGGGGTTTATCGTGTTAATTTCTATCCCCTTATTCATCTACTTTTTAAAGCCTAAAAGAAGTTTCCGCTCAAGAGTAGTTCTTAAAGAGAAAGAAACATTTACTGTTATGGGCGCTGCAAATAAAGTGACATCATATGAGATTACAGTAATCAATGATGATACAGAGATAATTACATTAGCCACTTATAATCCAGATCTCTTCGAGTCACTCAATATTGGTGATATTGGAATTGCAGTTATAAGAGGGAATACATTGGTCAGATTTGAGAATACCAAAAATAACCGATAATATAATAATCAAACAAGACGCGGCTGCCGGCATAAATCGGCAGCAGTGTTACGCTAACGGGAGATTAGTTGAAAGACTCTACCCATTATTTAAGGAGCTAAATAAGATGAGAGATTACCGAGCATTTTATTCATCATCAAAAAATTGTTTAAAATTTCTAATGATTTATCCCCTTGAAAGCGAAAGAGATATAAATGGCGAATTGCAAATAAACGAATTGATATTCGAAAAACGTCCTTTTATTGATGAAGTACCAACAATACATTGTACAAGTCATCCGTTTAATGGTTTCATAAAAGATAGAGAGATAATATTGACTTTCACAGGGGAAGCAAAATCGCTAAATCCTAAATGGAAAGACCCGATGATTGGGGTTATATGGAAGGGATCTTTAGGGTCCGAGGAAATTGTTTTTTCTAATGTAACATTTAACGAACCCTTATATTTTAGAGTTTTAGAAGATGATGAGGCTTATCACCGGATGCTCGTGGACTTAGGTGAGAGATTATTAAATTTAAATACCCATAATGATTAAGCTAACGGATACGATAACTCAACAAACCGCCTTTTGGACGTTCCGCCGAAATACCTAAGATTATCTCATAGAACTCGACGAGACGATAATGATGCGTACAGAAGCAAAATTCACGGGATGCCATCCTTCCTATAATAATTGATACAATACCGTAACATATTATTTGGGCCAAAATATTAATCCCTTTACTTAAATGATGATCGAGCGTATAATCCGTTAAGACATCGGAGTGAGAAGAGGGAAATTGATTATGAACAACGGGTTGGTCAATGCTATTATCGCGTATATCATGTGGGGGGTTCTCCCGCTTTATTGGAAGTTGTTTAACGATGTGCCGGCAGGCGAGATTCTGTCACATCGGGTTGTCTGGTCGTTCGTCTTCATGGGTATTCTCGTCACCGTCCAGCGTCGCTGGGGTGACCTGAAGCGGATTGCGGCTAGCCGCTCGCTCCTGCTGTCGCTCACCGCTAGCGGACTGCTGATCGCTGCTAATTGGCTCATCTTTATCTGGGCTGTCAACAACGACCATGTCGTCGAGACAAGTCTCGGTTATTATTTGAACCCGTTGCTGAACGTGCTGCTTGCGGTTATCTTCCTTCGTGAGAAGCCAAACCGTGGCCAATGGCTCGCGATTGCCATCGCTGGCGCCGCGGTGCTCATCATCGCCATCGACTACGGACGGTTCCCATGGATCTCAATCTCACTGGCCGCGACGTTTGGCTTGTACGGCCTCGCGAAGAAGAAGATCGGACAAGACGCTTCTGTAGGCTTGCTGTCGGAGACGGCTGTAGTCCTGCCTGTTTCGCTCGGCTACTGGATCTATTTGGCCACCGTGGGAAAGACGACGGCATGGACGCTACCTGTATCCACGTTTGTCGAACTGCTTCTTTCCGGCGTGGTAACAGCGCTACCGCTGCTTTTCTTTGCGCGAGCGGCCGCCCGGATGACGCTGTCCACGCTCGGCTTCGTACAATACATCGGGCCGACGATCATGCTGTTACTGAGCGTATTCGTGTTCAAGGAATCGGTCTCGCCGGTTCTTCTCATCGGCTTCGCGCTCATCTGGACAGCGCTTGTCGTATACGCTGCGGCATCAGTTCGCGGCACGAAGCTCGCGAAGGCGCGCTGACGGCAAACACGTCCAGCCACCCGGTACCGTCATAACAGCCATTTCCGTCCGCTGGGGAGGAGATGGCTGTTTTCTGTATGGGGTTAAGCTAACGGGTACGATAGTATAATCATAAAAACAGGAGCAGGCGCCTGGCGACCTGCTCCTGAATCGTTAAAGTAACGGACAAGATACTTACATGGTTACTCATAAATAATTAGTGGTAGCAGTGCTGGGGGATATAACGATAGGCGTAGAGCCCTTGCTTAACCGCTCCATTGTGGTTAGCTATAAGGCTGTCTATCATAAACCCCAGGCCGCTTATAAGCTGCTATCCGGCTGAATCCATAGATCCCCGTTCCAGCTGTGAATACGATACCAACGGTGTCCCTCAGAATCATCCCACTGCTCAAAAGCCTCCACCTTCTGCGGGCTGAGCAGACCGAAAATTGGGTGCGATGTCTGGGGGAACAAATGCAGCTCGGTCAGTTTCGTGAGTTCGATGGTCTCGTTAATCTTCTTCGAACCCTGAGGCTCGGCATAGGCCGGATGGATCCAGAACGTATCTCCATTCTCACCACGTACGTGGTATTCACCATTCTCCGTCCTTTCTAATGCGAACACTTTCTGCGGGGGAATGAATCGCGCATCCGATGGCCGCTGGAGCCGATAAGCTGTATCGTATTCCTCCATAAAGAGAGTTTCCGTCGGCAGTACCATCTCTTGATTTAGAACCTCTACATTGACCAGCATATAAGGATTGGAGACAAGCCATTGATCGCCGACCCAGGAGGTTTCAATCCGGTAACTGTTGGTCAAATAGGAGTAGGAAGAATCAAAAATCGCATTCGCATGAACCACTTGAGGGGTAAGCACGACGTCTGTTTTGGAAGACTGAGCCGGTTGGCTGTACAACTGTGCCGGCCCCAATAGAAGAATATAGGAATCGATAGGCTTGATGACACCTATCTTCTCCTTCTCCAAGTGTATCCACAGCTCCCCAAGCCACGTCGTCTTGACTCGAATCCAAACTTTCTCACCAGACTCTTTGGTATACCACTCGTTCTCCGCTTCGACGGTCTCCACATCCTGGGGACTGAGTAATGCCCAGGGCTCCTCGGATTCATCCTGCTCGGGATAAAGCGGCGTATCCTCCAGAAGCGAAATAACGGGTGGGATACTCGGCGGCTCAAACTTACTTTGAGCAAAGGCATGGGAGGAATTCACCTGATAAACAAGGCTCGTGAAAAAAACAGCCAACCAGACAGACATCAGTACGACTCGGACACAGCGTCTCCAAACCACAGTTCTCACGATAACAAGTTCTCCTTTGCATGAGAGGATTTTATCTCATTAGACGCTTCAAAAGAGATCGGAGTTTCTTTGGACGGAAATTATTGTATATCACCTTGCCTACATCCTACGATGGCCTTTATTGTGAAACTGGTTGTTGTGGTTTAGTTACGGTTGCTATCCCCAACCGACTTACCTGCCTCTTCAGATGTTGCTCCCCTAGATCGAAGGAAATGGTCCATGTATCAGAATAATATTCAGGGAGTAGTTTGCCTGACTGCTCCCTGATTGTCATTGAAGTAACGGGCAGGATAACTCAATGAGAGAACCGAATTGGTTATGAATATAAATATAATGTTAGGAAGGTGAAGACTCCATGATGAATCAAGAATTGATAAATGCGTTCAAAAATAAAGATGTAGAGACTGTAAAATCATTACTTGCTTCAGGCATCGACTTGAATTATCGAGCCTCAGGAACGGCTACATATCTAGAATATGCATGGGCTATTATAGAGAATATGACTTTACTATTGTTAAATTGTTGATTGAGTATGGCGCGGAAATAAATCATCCTTCATTTCCATCAATTATCTGCGCTTCTGGGAGAGGAAGAATCGAAGAAATTCAATATGTGCTTGACCGTGGGGCAGATATCAATGCAATATCTCATGTCGGAACATCCGCATTATGGAAAGCCGCTTATGATGGACTTATTGATGAAATAAAATTCTTACTCCGTTCAGGTCTAGATATAGACAAGCACGGGGGACATGCTCTTCAAATTGCAGCCAGCAGAGGGAAAATAGAGATCGTCCGACTTTTGGCGGAGGAAGGGGCCGACATTAATTATCAAGTCTTTGATAAACACCCTGACAAAACCAATACTCCGCTTCATAATGCTGCTTTATATGGTCATTTACAGATTACTTGTTTCTTGCTAGAGAAAGGAGCCGATCCTACATTAAAAAACCATTATGGATACCGCGCGTTTTCAATTGCTAAAAGCCAAAAAAATAAAGAAATAATGGATTTAATTGCTTCTTATGAGCCGAAAGAACTGCATGATTTGGATAATAAGATCACGGAATTGAAACGCTCTGGATTGCCAAGTGCAATAATAAAAGCATTAGGTGAGGAAAGAAAGCGTGTTGAACTTCCTGGCTCGAAGTATATGGACTTTATCGAATTTTGTTCAATTATGGATGTTACAGAAATGGAGTTTGAAGGCATTCGTTTGATAAATCTGTTGTTTGACGTTGATGCTTACGATTCATTAGGTTTTTTAGTATGGATTCCATCAAAAAAAGCTCTTGGAAGTTATGACGTTGAACACCAGAATTTAAATATACTTCATGATGCAGATTGGAAAAAATTCAATAAGTCCCCAAGTGTATTTATAGACCGTATTCTCGATGGAGAATATGAGATTGATGAAGCAGATGGAATAGAATAGTTAGTTATGTCGTTCAACTAACTGGTACGATAGTTGAACGAATAGATCAATCTAAACGTCAAGCAGCTTTATTGGCAGTTCCTTTTGACATGCTCGAGGGTAAGTATAATCACAATTTAGACTCGGCTGCTGCCATAGATCAGCAGGAGATGGTGGAATCATAAACCTATTGACTATGACATTAGAGTTATGGTTTATACTTGCGATATCAGTTGAAAGGACGTGGAACTGAATGGAAGAACGACGTCTTGTAGTGCTAAGCATATCCGGAAGTCTTCGCAAGGAATCTACCAATTCGAGGCTGCTCTTATCTATGGAGGAAATGATGCCTACAGGTGTGGATTTTCGTCAATACAATAAGCTGGAAAGCTTGCCACATTTCAGTCCTGACTTAGATGCTGACAAATCCGAACCGCATAAGGCGGTAGTTGAATGGCGGGAAAATTTGCGGTCAGCGAATGCGATCGTAATCTGTACGCCGGAGTATGCTCGTGGAGTACCAGGCTCGCTCAAGAACGCGCTCGATTGGGTCGTTTCCTCAGGCGAGTTCATGAATAAGCTAACAGCAGTTATCAGTGCATCCCCGCATGCTGAGGGTGGCGCGTCAGCGCTAGCATCATTGATACTGACTCTGAAGATAATGAGTGCAGCGATTCCCGAGCAAGCAACGCTCGCCGTTCCGTTTGTCAGTAAAAAGCTAGGACCAGATGGAAGGGTTATAGACGTGGATACCTTATCTTCGCTACGCAATCTCGTTCGAGCACTGTTGCAGCCTTTGAACTAATGGGTACGATAGATTAATAAACAACTATGACAAGGCCGCCGGCATGAATCGGCGGCCTCGTTACGCTAACGGGCATGTTTAGTTGAAGATTAATTACGGGGAACCGTACCTTAAGTGACGGCGAAACTTTTTATGCGGCAATCCGAGGAAATACATCCCGCAGAGCGGCCGTCCATTCTCGCGGCATATCGAAAAAGGAAAGGTGATGGCCCGGAAAAGTTACCATTTCGCAGCCGAGCTTCTCCGCTAAGATGGGAAGTGTTACTCAGAATACTGCAAACAAATCGTCACAATATGCGAAGTGTTCGAGATTGTTGTATCTTATATCCGTAAAAAGAATTTAACGATTAAACGATAAGGGGGCATTTCCGTAGGTCAGGAACTTGCGGCTGCTATCGCCATCGAATTTAAGAACAATCAGAAGGTGCTGAATGCGATCGAAGATGAAACCCGGCAAACCATCCTAATGGCTTTGATTCAAGGGACCGACATGCGTGTGGGCGAGATCAGGGGACACCAACGGTTGCCACCAGATCTACCCGGTTCGGTTGGGAATTCACTGGAATCCGTATTGGGGTCGATGCTATACCGGATTTTTGCGAGGTACGTCGAATAGTAAACGATTTAGCCGGGTTGAAATGACTAAGCGACTAGACGGCCGCTTTATCAAGGATACGTACCATTCTATCAACTCCTCATTCGTGATGCCACAATTTATGCTAGAAATATAGGAACTGACTGGGTACATGGACATTTAAGAAGGACATTCGCTCTGAAACTCAAAACGGATGTCCTTTTTGTGACCTACATTAGCGACTGATGGAAAGATAAAGCAAGTTCTTCAGTGGCCTCGTTGCGCGGTGGGCTTCTTTTCTTTTACGATAGACGGGCTCCGCTTCGCCTCGCCAGCATCAATGCCAGCGGCAGGATGAGCGCAGTGGCGGCGGCCAGCACATATAGGCAAATGTTAAACGCGTCGGGATAGGCGGAGACCGAGCCGGTATGGGCTCCAAGAGCGTTAAGCCAAACGATGCCGATCAGGGCGATTCCGATCGTAGAGGCGATCTGTATGCTGGTTGTCATGACACCGGATGCGGAGCCGATGTCCGTTGTGCGGATTTTCGCCAAAACGATATTAGTCAGTGGCGCGGCGACGAAGCCTTGACCGATGCCGAGCACAGCTAAAGCGGGAATCCATACGCCAATATCGGATGAAATCCCGGTCGTTTGGACCGCCCAACTAAGCAGCAGGTAACCTGCTGTCGTCAAGATGGAACCGACAGTCAGTACATGGGCTCCAAGCTTCGCGGCGACTCGGGAAGAGAACAGCGATGCGAGGAAATAGCCCATTCCCATCGACCCGATTACAAGGCCTGCTTGCAGAGCTGAGAAATGAAGTCCAAGCTGAAGCATGTAGGCGGCAACAAGGAAGAAGGCACCCTGCGTTGACATCAACAGCAGCACGACGAGAATGCCGAACGTGAACACCTTATGCCTAAAGAGGTCGACATTCATAAATGGGAGACGACCGCTGCGCAACAGTCGCTGTTCATACCAGGCGAACAAAACCAACACAGGGGCCGACAAGAGCAAACTGACGACAAGGCCGGCGGGCCATCCTTCACGCTGTCCCTGCACGAGCGGATAGACGAGCATCAGCAAGCCGGCCGCGGCGAGAGCGGCTCCGATCCAATCCAGTCCTGCGCGATCAGGCGAGCCGGATTCCGGAATAAACGGAATCAGGGCCAATATCAGAGCTCCGAGCAGAACGCTGATCAGGAACACCGTTCTCCAATCCAGATCCCACAAATTTATGCGGAGAAGCAGCCCGCCGATGATCTGACCGGCCGTCGCCGCGATTCCCTGGGTCGCTCCATACATGCCGAAGATCGCACCTCGACGTTCCGGAGTATAATTGGCTTGAATAAGGGATAAAACCTGCGGCATAAACAGAGCGGCACCGACACCTTGCAAAACGCGCGACGCAATGAGCATCGTGACGTGGGCAGACAAGCCGCAGAACAGAGAAGCGATTGTGAAAAAGGCCACTCCGATGAACAGCATTCTCCGGCGTCCAAATCGATCGCCTAGCCGGGCGCCTATAATCAGCAGAACGGCGAACGTAAGCGTATACCCGGTAAGTATGAATTGTACATCGGCGAAGCTGGCCCCGAGCCCTTGCTGGATTGAAGGCGTGGCCACGTTCACGATGAACGTGTTCGACACTGCCATAAATACAGGTAAAAGCAGAGCCGGCAGCATTAGACGCGATCTGCGACCGTCTCCTTTGGAGACGGGGGCGCGAGTCCGCTCCAACTGGGCGGAAGCGTCCGAAAGTGTAGTATTTGGCATAGAAAGTTCCCCTTTCTCACTACTCGCTTAATTGACTGGAGGCGAGAGGATTTGATATAATACACGAGACAGATCTGTCTGTCTCGTCACAATGACATGATACAGACAGATCTGTCTCATGTCAATACACCTTTTTCCAAATTCATATAGAGATGGGGGCTGCGGATGAATAAAGAAACGGCTAGAGATCGTATACTGAGGGTCGCATCCGAATTGTTTTACAAGGAGGGAATACGGGCGGTCGGCATTGATCGGATTATCAAGGAATCCGACGTTGCCAAGGCAAGCTTCTATCGAAGTTTCGCTACGAAAGATGATCTGACGGTTGCCTATCTCGAAGCCAGGGATGAACTAAAAGTAGAAAAACTGGAAAGACTGAGGCAACTGTATCCGAGCTCCCCTAAGGAACAGCTCGGCGCCCTCATTCGCGATGTGACCGAACAGATGGGGATGCCGGATTACCGGGGATGCCCGTTCTTAAACGCGGCGGTTGAATTCCCGGATCGGGATCACCCCGCTCACGTCAAATTGCTGGACATTCAGAGGAGCTTCTGGTCTCGGGTTCAAGAGCTTGCAAGGGAGGGCGGGGCACGACAACCCGAAGAGCTGACTGCTCAGCTGAGGATGTTGTATGAAGGATTCGTCATGAAGAGATACTTGGATAAGTCCGATCTTGATTCGGAGTATTTCCGGAAGGCTGCGGAGTTGCTCTTGGAGAAGCAGATCACTCCGGACAACCATCGCGGGTAAGGGACGATATTCATTTCGCGGTAGAGCATTCCCTTGTGGAAATCGAGTTACCGCATATTGACGTCGATGTATCCGAGCCGTCCACGCAATTCGGTAGAAATTCCGGCTAAAATTTCGGATACACTTACAACCTAAAGAGGACCGGAGGCAACGCCTCCGGTTTCTTTAAAATAAAATGATTTCACCGTTAAACCCGTTCGGAAGAAGGTTAGAGTACCGCATGAGCCCGGCCGTCGGGCAGGCTAGTGATGAAACATGCGGCTTGTGTAGCGTTAGCGATACCGGCGTCTCAGGGCTTCAGTTTTTCGCAAAATGTAGTCCACGGCCTCCACGGGTTCCAAGATGTGTGCTTCATCCCCAAGCGTCCAAATCAAATCCACGATAATTAGGTCGGCGCTGCGACACGCCTCTTTCAGACCTCGACTCCAGCGCCCGTACCCCCTGCTAGGAGAACCTTGACTATGTGAACCGGATTTTGAAAGAGGAACGAGGCGTTGAGTTTGCGGCCAAACCTTTAGAGACGTCACGTTTTCAAGTGGAAAATATCCAATTTACCTACGTCTTTTATGAGGATGGTCTTGGGCTCAATGTCATGTATACGGTAGATGACCCTAAGAAGCGGGCCGTTGGTTTTAAGCTTTCCGAGGGGATGGAGGTACCCGCGGAGTTAGAAGAGAAGTTTAAGTTTGCTAGGCAAAAGTCTAAACTGGCCGGAACGATTTGGGGTTCGTTTTTCGTAATCAAAGGAGTATATTAAGTGTAAGCTTAAGGGCCGTCCAGTAAAAGGACGGCCTTAAAAATTGCCGTTACAGACAACGCGGGAATCGTATCACAAGTTGAAATGTGAAGCAAGATCATTACACTAACGGGTACGATAGCATCAATACGAAAGGCTGCCGACGAACCGGCAGCCTTCGCTCACCTGAACGAGAAGGATAACGTAGTGACAATATTGTGTTGAGGATCTTCTAAAGCTATTGTTTCAACAGCATTTGCTGATAAATCAAGAAAAAAACGCATTGTCTATGATTGCGACAGTGCGTTTTTTATGCTTTTACGTTTTATTTTAGTGTTTTTACAGTTCCTTATCTCTTCAGCCAATCAATCGTTCAAAGCGGCGATGTCGAACTCGCGAAGGCGTGCCTGGTTGGCAATCATGCCAATCTCGGTGATCTTGCCATCCCCAACCGTAAATTCGAGAATGAAAATCGGTTGGTCCAAGTAGCCTGTAATGACACCTACCGATCCGTTCACGAGCACCGACATCATGCTCTGGGCACGATCGGTGAAATGCTTGGCCTGCTTGGCTACGGCCATCTGAATTGCGAACAACCGGAGCATTTGCAACTGGCGCGAATGCGGGGTCGTTTCGAAGTACCAGATTCGGGTCCAATACCGAGAGCAGTTTCTCAAAGCCTCCGTTACGTGACGCGGCGAGGAAGGCTGATGCCCCGCAGTTTCTGAAGACGATTCGGCACCTTGGACTCGGCGACGAGCGCGGCTCCCAAGCTGTCTCGCTGCGGCTTCGTTGCGTCCAATAATGAGAGCGATCTCCGAGAAAACCGGATGGTTGCGAAACGGAAAACCACCGTTTCGCCGCGGATGAGATTCACGCTCGAAAGATCAAATTCTTTTTAAGCGGTTCGGAAACGCTCGGCCTTTCTCGAAGAAGGATTATTCGAGGAAGACAACCCACCACAAGAAACCGGTGGTGACGGTGCTATTGAATGATGAATGAGGTGTCTCTTTTGCAAATCGATCACATTATTGTTAGAAATCAATGTAAGATAAAACCAGGGGAACCGATGGAAGTAGAGCTTACTGATGGTACTTTTCACAAGGGCGTCTTTTATCAGCGATGGCAAAAGAAGAACAGCGCTTCTCAAATCGTACTCATCGAAAACGTGGGAGAGAATCATGAAAGGTTATTTTATCTTGATGAAACAGCGATAAAAGATATTCGTCTCGGTCCGTATGGTGAGCCTCAATTGTATCGGATAAAATAGGGTAGCAATAGAATGACCATTTAAACTAAAAGCCAAGAGATCATAATGATCCTTGGCTTTCTATTATTGACGATATATACGTTAGTTGTTATAGCTTCGTAAATCGGGTAATTAAATTTAGAAAATCCTTAGAACAGAAAAAGCAGCAGAGCGGTATTCAGGGAAATCTACAGTACTTACAGGTACAACAGTGAGCACGTTTCCTGAAATTAAATTGGCTTGAATAACAACACCGGTACGGAATATTCCAGAGTCGATGTCAACATTAATTGCTTCTACAGTAAATGTGGGTCCAAGAGTAGGAGGAGCAGCGTTTCTAAAAACTTGAAATGCAACACTCTCCCCACCACCAAGAGGACCTCCACTAATTATCACGTCTAAACTAGCACTAATTTGATACGTACCATTGAGATTAATCGTTATTTCCCCAGTTGAGATATTAACCGAAGTATTTACAGCAGATCCATCAGAACTATCATACAACACAGGAGATCCAACAATAACTGGTCGTACGGTTTCAAATCCATACATTGACCCAAATGCAGGTGTAAATGCTGGTGGTCCAGTCGGTCCGGTAGGTCCCGTAGCTCCAGTCGGTCCAGTCGGTCCAGTCGGTCCCGTAGCTCCAGTAAGCCCCGTAGCTCCAGTAAGCCCCGTAGCTCCAGTAAGCCCCGTAGCTCCAGTCAATCCAGTCAATCCAGTCGGTCCGGGCGGCCCTAGAGGTCCAGGAGATCCTATCATATCAACCAAAGTCATCACCCCTTTTATGAACTAATTCAGGTTATGTACAAGTATTCTAATTGTCACGGTACTAGTCTTGCTACAAGCCCATTGTTTGAAACCCTCAGCAGTTCTGATTTCACTTTTCCAATGATTTCGGTCTTAACCAAGTTAAACTGTATTGAAAGAATATTTGGATCCCCCAGCTCGTTCAGTCGGGAAGGCCAAGCGAATCACCGGCTCTAGGGCGCAAACGCCCAAGACCCGGTAGATTCCATTGGCCTTCTATTCCTCCTTTGCATTCCGATGAAAAGTCATTCTATTCATCCGATGCGTGCAGGACCTACAAATTAATGAAGAATTTTCTCAGGTTAGATAGGGGGAGCGGGTGATAGTTAAGAGTATTAAAATATCTTGAGCCTCGTATGAATATGCACATTTTAAGACTTTGATTTTTATAAATGCACGTCGTCTATTGTTACAAAGTCATTGACTGTTAGAGCTTATCCTTGAGAATGTCAAAGTTTTTATGCCGATAAGTGTTAATATGTGCATAGAACTAACGTACGATAGTTGGGCTAATATTGATCGGTTTTGTTTATTTTGTTAATAAAATACCGGGAATGAGGCGCTGTCGGGTGACAAGATCATAGTCTCATTAATAGCCGCGTAAATCGCGGCTTTTTTTATTTTATGAGTCAAGTTCTTGTCAATTCTAATTGATAAGAACTTTATCTCATTCCCGAAATTGACAAGAACTTGACTCATTCCCGACGAATGTTCTCTTATTAGTTAAAACGGAAAAACAATCGGAGCAAATGGAAACGGTATATTGATATTCGAAAGAAGAGATGAATGATACTATCACAATAATGATAATTCCATAATGGTGTTGCATTCTTACGGAAATGTAAGCGAAGGAGCGAAAACGGTTAGACAAGAGTCATTCACTTGCATGAAAGTTTCGTCTATAATCCAGACATAATAATTATTTAAGGAGCAAGCAGATGAATAAAATTATAGTTTTCGTGTTAGTGATCGTTGTTTTTGCAGGTATAGGATTTGGAGTAAAACGGTTTGTAGAAGGTCCATCGCAGCCAGTAAATGGAATTGTAGTAATCGGCACCGAAAACGATGTGAATAAAGCCAAGCAACGGTATAAAGATAACACCAAACAAACGTTCGACTACAAGCTGAAATTGGTTACAACCACAATAACGTATAAATTGTCAGAGCAAGGCCAGAAAGAAACGGGTCAACAATTTGATACCCGATATATCAACTATTCGGTTGTTAGGCGCTCCACAGCGGAACAGTTCGTCCAGAAGGGGATTATCAGAGCCAGAAAAGATCCTAACAGCTCGTCGATTATTTCGGAGCCTGTAGCCACCATAAAAGAATTATCCAGTGGTAACAATCTATACTTCTCTTTAAACGACGCAGAGATGAAAAATCATCAAATCGATTTGAACGGTCAGCTGGTACCCGTACAGTTTGTTCAACACCAGGCATGGATCGGGTATAGACCAACGATGGACCTTGTTATTGTCGACGACCAAACTTACAACAAGTTAGCTGAAGCAGAGTCCGCGATTTCATTAATTCATTTTCAAAAAGGCGGCTTCGATTACAAGAATAAAGTAAAAGTAAACCAGGTTTTAACCGAAATCGGGAGCGTCTATGCAGATAGCGAGGACAAAGTAAATTTTGTGGATGTACAAGATTGAGCTTGAGAGGGTGAACTTCTATGGAAGTTGTGCGCATGGAAAACGTAGTTAAAAGTTATGGTGAAGGAAATAACAGAGTAGATGCGCTAAAAGGGATTAACCTTTCTATTCGTCAAGGAGAGTTTGTCTCCATCGTAGGTGTTTCCGGCTCTGGAAAAAGTACGCTGCTGCATATTTTAGGAGGGCTGGATCGGCCAAGCTCAGGAGAAGTATGCCGATTTTGACAAGAACCTTATATCATTCCCGATTGACTGTCAGCGGATTAAGCTAACGGGTACGATAGTAAACCTCATTGGAGCAGTTCGTTCCCCAATGACACTCCATTTTTCGTTAGGTTAACGGGTGAAAGGGGTTCCAATATAGGGTATATTTGATTGGGTGATTTGATATATCAAGGAGGGCGACTGCTTGATTTATGTAGTACGACACGGTCAAACGGATTTAAACAGAGAAGGAAGGTTGCAGGGGAGAATGGGTCTACCCCTAAATGATAACGGGGTTAGGCAGGCAAAACTACTTAGAGATAAACTCGAAAATGTAGTGTTTGACTATGTTTATACCTCACCACAAGAACGAGCCATTCAAACAGCAGTAATCGTAACGGGAATAAAACCTATAATCGATGAAAGGCTGGATGTATTTGATCTTGGTGAGGCTGACCTATTAAAAAAAGGCGAAGTCAAAATGAGTGGAGTAGTGCCTGATTCCAAGTTTTATAAAGGTGTTGAAGAAGTGCCTAGCTTTATTAATAGGATCTTCTCTTTTATGAATGAATTAAAAGCCATGCATACAGATAGTAAGGTAAATTTATTCATATCCGGACACAGATGTACGACAGGTTGTATCGGTGCTTATTTTGAAGGCATTCCTAACGATGGTAACATACTAAGGTTCTCATCAGATAATGGCGAATATAAAGTATATTCACACAAGTAATTAATTTCTCCTACGAGGTTCTGCAAAATCATTGAGCTAACGGGTACGTTAGTTCACCCAACCTGAAGGAGATGTAGAAAATTAAGAATAGATTCGAATTTACTGCGGTTGTTTTAATAGGAAATGCGAGTTAACAGACGATTTTACCATCGAAACCGCACAAATTGCTGACCGTTTAACCGAACAACTGGAGATCGCGAAGAAAGCGCTGCAGACCATTGTGGAGAGTACTGAACATGGTAATGAGGTAGCCAAGACAATAGCCGCAGGAGCTCTGGAAGCAATTATAAAGCCCTAAAATAACCTATGCACATGCAAATCTTCCCGTCTCACAATTCTCGAATAATGTTGAGATCTGAGACGTTAGTTGAATAGCAAAACAGAACGAAGCTGCCGGCACAACCTTCAGTTAAGGAAATGATGGTAGAGCTGGCGAAATCCATAACGAACTCTCCAACAGGGCTGCCGCAGGAGCGGCGGACAGCTTTGTTACGAAGGGCGTAATAGTTGTCAAAACGTATATTTAAACTGTTAAACGGTTCGACGGTTCAGCTTAGGAGGTCTTAAGCCAACGGATAGCTATCCAATGCCAATGCATCCCCAGGCTGGGCCGTCCATTTTTATGATTTAGAATGAAGGGAATTAACGGGCATGATAGTTAATCAAATACAAGCCATAAGTCGGGCAGCCATCCGGTCTGCCGCTGGCCGGATACGAAGCCGGATTGGGTGCGATGGTCCGGACGCTGCTGGATGCCGGCGCCCGGCCGGATGCTTATCCGGGCCTGCACAAGAACCTTATATCATAAAACGAAAAAGCCGCGACCTACGCGGCTCTTAATGAGATCAAGTTCTTGTCACTGTTCACAGCGGCCCAAACCGCCTGGCCGAGCACCGTAGCCGTAGCCGTTCTTCGCCTCGAGCGGCGTGCCACGCTCCACGAGCAGCCGGATTGGCCCCAGCTGCCCGCCGACGGCGGCCCAGTGGAGGCCGGTCATGCCGCGCACCCGCAGGCCGGGATCGACGTGCCGGTCGAGCATATACCGGACGACCCCGGTATGGTCGGCAGCTGTTGCTGCGGGTTTCGGAGATACGAATGATTGGGTAGCATCTCATTCCAATGCAAATAATAGCCCTCATTTTTACACAATGGTTTTATGGTCGATCACTAAAAGTAACCACGGTATAAAATAAGGAGTGAAGAATGGACAAAGAAATTCCAACAATACGAGCCGGGCAAGGTGTTGATAGCTATGAACTTGGTTGGCACAAAGATAAACTACTCACTGTTTTAGATCAAGATTACACGTTAACGGATGCACTCGATTGTTTAATATATGACAAACCAAATATTAGATTTTTTGTGGCCAAATGCGACATGACATTGCATTCGATTTATGTGTATAACAATTTTATTGGTAGATTTCTTGATAAATATGAAATTAATACCCCATTTCAACATTTAGAGAAAGACTTTAGCAGCACCTTAGAATATGATGAAATGGACTCTTATTATAGTTTAGGAGATTATCCGGACATTCTTATCTATACTGATTCAAGAAATGAGAATGTAGCTAATATTTCGGGATTTCAAATCTTCAAGATGGACTTTACTCCATTATAATTAGACTACCACAATGCGATTAACCTCGCGTTGTGTTTTTTTTTTTGCTAAGTAACACTTTGAAACTTACTTAGCTTTGACAAACCGTAAACATCAGCACGACATAAACATTATCCTTTTGATAGCCACAAAAATTGCGGTCTGACTTACGTTTAACCCTCACCTTTGATTAAGATATGATACGGTTTTATCCCATTTGCAAATAGGCTATCGATCAGTTTGACCAATTCTTCGGACGATAAATCTTTGCCGTTGCGTATCCAAAGGCGAAACAAAGATAGTAATGTTGATATGTAAAACTCGATTAGGTATGGCGCAAAGATATCATTTGTTGGAAGATTCACAATCAATCTCTCAAAGGGAATTTCTCTTTTCAGGCGTTCAACAAAATGAACAGAACCATAGTCGCCCAGGAGGGCTTTTAGGACAGAAATATCATCTGTACTTTCCAAGCATTGAAGCGCATCTTGGAAAGTATGCGTAGAAAGCTCCCTGCTTGCCATTTCCTCGTTAATGGATTTCAAAACCTTCTCTTCAACGTAGTTCAGCAACTCATAAATATCTGTAAAGTATTGATAAAATGTACTGCGGTTATATCCTGACTTGTTGGCAATCTCTTGAATAGATATTTTTTCAATTGGCTTTTGGCTATATAAATCACAGAACACATTTATAAAGGTCTGCCTGGTTTTGTCTGTAATTTCAGGTTGCTTGTTCATGATTTGCCTCCATTTCCGGTTCAATAGATGATCCGACAGATATTGAAAATTTGATGGTTGATGACTGTATGGTGAATCCATACAATATTATTATACAACACGTTGTTTGATCATCAATAACGGATTATCAACTCTTTGGGGGAGTCTAACATGAAAATTTTATTCTTCGGTAGAGGTGTAATATCGACCCAATATGCGTGGGCTTTCGAACAGGCAGGTCATACAGTTGAGTTTTACGTTAGAAAGGGGAGGAAAGAAACCTTCGGAAGCAGTATAGAGCTTGAAATGTGGGACGCACGAAAAGGGAAAAAGCTAATAAAAGAAAGCTGGAACGTCAAACTGCATGAGGAGATCCTTCCAAATTATGATCTCATTATTGTGAGCGTCAACACGGAACAACTTCCAGAAGTAGCACAATTCCTATCAACAGCTGCAGGAAATATCCCTGTCCTCCTATTCAATAACATTTGGCAAGATCTGAAGTCGTCTATCGCGCCATTGTCAATGAACAATGTTGTCTTTGGCTTCCCTGGAGCAGGGGGCGGCATCGCGGACAATAGGCTGAGAGGCGGCTTTTTGAAAATGATATTTCTTGAAAAACCACGGGCCGGCACTGAGCATAATAACCAATTGGTCAAGGAATGTTTTGAAAGTGCCCATTTTAAAATTAGCTGGGTAAAGGATATGCAAAACTGGCTATGGAATCATTTTGCCATGAATGCAGCTATGGAAGCCGAGGTGTTAAAACGGGGAAGTTTTCCAGCGCTCATGAACTATAGTGACTCATTTTCTAATGTTGGGTTGAATATGAGGGAAATGATTCCTGTACTTAAAGCAAGAGGTGCAAAGCTTGATACCATTTCTCTCCTGTTGACTAAAATTCCACCGGGACTACTCGGCACACTTTTTAACAAGGTTATTTTTGCAAAAGGCAGCTTACCGCGGCTTTTTGTGGAATACAACAATAGTAAAGCAGGTTTTGCGGTACTTGAAGTTGTGAGAGAAGCAAAAAAGGCAGGCATCCCTTTGCCGCGTCTTTCGATGGCATTTGAAAATACTGAATATGCAAAAGAAATATAAAGAAGCCTTCGATGGTTGCATTCTGTCGATGCGACGGGCGGCTTTTTCATTCAGGCTGGCAGTGAGGACGGGAAACGAGGGGTAACGCTATTTCAAAAAAAATTGTCTGTATGCCGTTGCTTCAATTGAAAACGTATGAGGCTGGACGCCGTCCCGTTGCCCTAATGGATGAACTCCCAGTATTCAGTTCGATCCGGATTACCGCTCATTATCACAAATAAAAAATGTAAGTCTATATAGACTGAACTAAAGTACTTCTTAGCATTTTACCAACCACGCCGAAAACGGGTAAAAGATGAAATAAAACCCAAAAGGACGTGATGGTGATGCAAACTCAAACGCAAGAAATAGATTTGTTGAAGTCGGCCATGCGCCAGGCTTCCGATAAAAGAATGTACGAACGGTATCTAGCCGTCCTACATCATCTGGAGGGCCAAACCACCCGCGAGATCGCCAGAATGATTAAAAGGACAGAGAAAACGACCAGCGCCTACATTCACCACTATCGCGAAGGCGGTCTGGTGTCAGCGCTCACGTACTTTGTCGGTGTCGTAATCACCGTCATTGACGTGAGCGCTTGTGCGTCAGGCACGCCAGCAGCTTGAGAAGTCTAACGCCAATCAAATTTGGGGGCGAAAAACGGCGGTTAGCCCGCCGTTCCTCGTTGCCGGTCCATGTCCCCCATCTTGTGGCCATTCAAGTGTGTTCAGTTCATCGATAAATTCATATCAAGCTTCTGAAGTAAATCGATCGCTGGAACGGAATCGTAGACTTGACCACCCGTCAGAAGAAAAGCAAGGGGGGGTCCTAATCCATCGACGACGGCGTGAAGTTTGGTTGTCTTTCCGCCACGACTGACGCCGATGTGCTGATTCACTTCGTGTCCTGGGGCGTTTTTTTAGCACCAGCACTATGTTGATGGGCTTTGACCGATGTAGAATCTATGCTCAAGTTTTCAAAGTCAATGCATTATCTTGGAAAAGAATAAGAATGCGCAGGGGACATGTCCGCAGGGCGGAGGTGGCCTCCCTTCTCTGTATAAAGCTGCTGCAGAAATCTGCCCTTAATGTGGGCTTACCCGCCTTATCCGGATGCGCCAATCCGTCTATAATCAGGTTGTAAGCGAATACAGAAGGGATATATAAGGGTGACTACCAATGATGAAGCGTATGCTAATAACATCTCTGAGGTTAACATCTCTGAGGTTACCGATGATCTGGAACACTTCGAGGTGCTCAGCCTGTCTACACCGGACCTGCGCAATATGGTACTGTTTCCCGAGTTGATCGGCGGCAAGTATGTCCGGCTGGAGCGTCCCTTCACGCTATACAGCCGCGGCGGCCGGAACCGCTTCGATGCTTGGATCCCCGAGTCGCCGGACCTGAAGCATTGGGGCAACTCCAGCCTACTGCTCGCCGTCGAGCAGGTGCCGTTTGCCAATGACAAGATTGGCCTGGAGCACCTCCGGTGATTGTGCATGAAGTGCAACAATGCTAAATCAATAGCAGCGACCGGGCCGTATTTTAAAAGGAAACTTTGCTGATGCAGAAAAGGTTAGTATTACTCTGCCACTTCCGAAGCTGAGCAGGAATATATTTACTTTATGAAAAGAGTAAAGAGCATCGCTGGTGAAATCATCATTCATTGATGATAGAGTGTTTTCTAAAAAAATATGAAAGAGGTGTTTATTTATGTTAAAGCGGTTAAAGTTTTTAAGCTTAATTATTTGTATGGTGGCCAGTCTTGTAACTGTCGTTCCTTTGACAGCAAGCGCGGCTACAGTTGTAAGCTATCCATTACCCTCGAGCTATACCACGACCAGTCAATACACGGTAACAGCAGACTCTACGAATATACCGGTAATTGACACTTCGGAGGTATTTGTAAACTATAATTATTGTAATTTCTCTTTTTCAGGTACTACTACAATCACAATTACAGCAAGCGAGCCAATCAATACATATAATATTTCTCCCAAAGCTTTGGGAATCACTGCAACAAAGAGCGGAAATACACTTACATTTACACTTTCATCACCAAGATATCTTATAGTTAAAATCAATAACCTGAAAGATCTGGTTATTGCGGCAGATGCTCTTGAAACCAATGTTCCGGCTTCATCCGGTACAGGTATATACAATGTTAAAACTCAATACGGTGCCGACAGTACCGGGTCCGCTATGGCTACAACTGCAATACAGAACGCCATCAATGCGGCTAACGCAGCAGGTGGCGGTATAGTATACGTTCCAGCCGGAGTTTATAAGTGCGGAAACCTTGTTTTAAAAAGCAATGTTTCGGTTTATCTGGAGGGTGGTTCTGTTATAAGAGGTTCAGGAAATCCAAGCGATTACACTACCCATTTTCATAAGAATTCTCTGAATAAGGATGGAACATGGTTTATCTATACCGAAACAAATGCAAACAATATTAAGATATACGGCAGGGGGACTATTGACGGCAATGGCCATTATATGAGAAATACAAACAATTATTTGAACAATATTCTTGTACCCTTGCAGTGCAGCAACTTCACGGTTGACGGCATAACCATAAGAGACAGCGGTGGCTGGGCTACAATCGTTACAAGATCTAATAACGTAACATTCCAGAATACAAAGCACTTCAACAACAATGAACTTGATTATGAAAATGATGCAATAGACATTCAAGAGAGCCAGAATGTACTCATAAAGCACACTGTAGCAGTATCAGAGGATGACACCTACTCATTTAAGACCTGGGATGTAGCAACTACGGATATAGCTGCAAACTGGCCGGGAAGTCCTGAAAACCAGTCAAATGTAGTTGTGGATGATGCTTTGGCTTGGAGCAGATGTGGAGCATTCAAGGTTGGAGATGGAGTAAAACAGCTTCAGGATGGCATCGTTGTTAAAAACTCTTATGTATACCGGTGCTGGCGCGCTTTAGCGGTAGGTCATCTTTATGGAACTCCAGCGGCACAAAACATCATATTTGACAATATAGATGTTGAAGGCTTCTGGCCAAGATCCGGTGTTCACTCCAGATGGTTTGATCTTTCTGCAAAAACCGGTCCGATAAAAAATGTAGTCTATAATAATATCAATTTACGCGCTTTAGGTGAAGTTTCAATAATGAAGGGTTGGAGTGACACATCTACTGTCTCCGGAGTTACATTAAACAATGTTCGCGTCGGTGGAGTTGCGGCAACTACATTGGCAGAATTGAAAATAACAGATACTAACAGCTATGCTGCAGCTCCAAAATTCAACACATTGAAATTTGAAGCGGAAGGCTATAACCTTAGTTCAGGTGTTATATCCTATGAGGCAAGCACTGATGGTGGGCTGGATGTTGGTGGAGGGAGTAATGGCGACTATATAGCATTTAAAAATGTAGACTTTGGTAGTACAGCTAAAACAAATATTGATTTGAAGGTTGCATCCGCTAATTCCGGCGGAAGGATAGAATTCCACTTGGACAGTCCTACAGGCACTATGCTGGGTTATTGGACGGCAGAAAGCACAGGCGGATGGCAGACATGGTCAGTCAAGAATATCCCGCTTAATACCGGGACAGCTGTAGGAACCCATACTGTATATGTTACTTTTGTTAAGTCAGATTCAACCACAGTTGCAAATTTAACTTGGTTCCAGTTCAAATAGAATGGAAACTGTTTGATGTAATTGCAATAAGATGGATAAAGGGGGGTATCAAATGATATGCCTCTTCATTCTACTAAAGTTTTTTCTACGACTGACCAACTAACACAAAAAAACAGCAAGTCTCCTAAGTGAAGTGAAATAGGGACTTGCTGTTTGAGGTTTCAATTAATTCTTAAAGCTATGAATTGGAGCTGGGATTCGTCCGCCACGATTAACGAAGTTCGCGCAGTTGAAGCCGTTTACTGCTATAACTGGTGCATATCCGAGCAGGCCGCCAAATTCGACCAAAGGTCATAGCTTCCAGCTTCTCTAGTGTAAGGGTACCCCGCTGAAAAATATACGGAGTTTTGCGCGGAATGGGAGCTGATCATCAGGACGCCCAAGATCTGACTCAGGAGACCTTTATTAAGGCTTATCACAAGCTAGCTTCGCATGACCCAACTAAAAGCTTTGCTGCATGGTTATATACAATTGCATCCAACCTACTGAAGGACCTGCGAAGAAGTACACGTCACACGGACTGGATAATGCATCCACTTCCTGATTTCGACCGGCGACAATCCAGAAGAGACCCTGCTACAAACGGAGCATCGAACGGAGCTTCAGCTCCTAATCAGGCAACTTCCTCCCAATTATCGCATAGTGCTTCTGCTCCGCTTTACAAACGATTTGAGCTATGAAGAAATAAGCGAGATACTGGGGGTTCCATTGATCAAAGTTCAAAATGATCTTTACCGGGCCAAAAAGAGATTAAAACAAATGATAACCGTCCAGGAGGTGAGGAGCGATGCAATGCTTAAGACCCGTTGAAATGGAACAATACGTTTTGGACGATCCTTCGTGCCATAAACAGCAAACGGCCGAGCATATTGTAACCTGCCCTCGGTGCCTCTCTCTTTATCAGGAGCATCTCGAAGAGCAATCACATTGGTCTCAAGAACTGTTTGCGAATGCCTTACCTGATTCGTTACCACCAAAGTGATGACTTTGCTGGAGCAAGAAGAGTTGGAGTCTGACGCGAGGAAGAATTCTAACCAGTACAGAGGAGGGGTAACGATGATTGAAAAGTATGGCTTGCTAGAGGAACCGGATAAAACGATAAATCCTAGATCGGTATGATGGGGACGGTACCGATGGTCAGGAAGGCGGGCTTGAGTACGTTCGAAGCGGTCCATATACATCTTATGAAAAGGGCATAACCATAACCGTTGCCAGTATTAAGGAGAGACATCGTCAGAAAACAATCTTGCATGGGCATTCAATATAATTAAATAACGCATAGGTTTGTGTCGTGGAGCTGCGATACAAACCTATGCGTATATTCGTTTTGTGAACCCAATGCATAATCAGGATGAAGGCACTCAATTACCCATCCGAATTTTAAGTTTAAGCTGGCTTAATGTTTAAATAACATGGTATCCTTAATCCGAGTCTGGGACAAGTACAGGAGCCAAGAGAGCGTGGTCATATCGAGCGATTTGACCGATTGCCAGGAAAACTTTGGACCCATGAAGAAGGGACTGAGGAGAACCATGAGTGCGCGGAGTGGAAACGTCATCCGAATGAAGTTATACGATCTGTTTTACGGGTTATCCTTCAAACAGAGAATTCGCTCCTCATTCATTCTGTTAATCATATTGGCCATTAGCGTTGTAGGAACCAGCTCTTATTGGATTGCATCCAAGGAGCTGCAAAAGAACGCTTTCACCTCGAGCCAGGAGGCAGTGGACAAGACAACGCAAATTTTGGATGATAAGCTGAATAGCATCTCAATTTCTCTCCGTTCGTTGATGTTAAGCGACGCATTCCGGCAAATGATGCTCGACGTTCAGAGCAACAATATATCGAATTATTATGTTCATTTGTCCGGATTCCAGTATGTTTTCTCCCAATTGAGCTATAATGATCCTCTGATCGAGAGCATTCTTATAGCTACCCCAATCGGTGATTTTTACCCGACGGCGCAGCGAAGGTCACAGTCCCTATCATTCTACGAGTCGAATTTGTATTATGAGATTAAAGACAAACCGGATGGTTTGTGGGTCAAGGGACATACGGATATATTTTTTACTGGAGAAAAGCGTGTATTGTCCTTCGTCACCAAAGGAACACAGGAAAATGTGACGAGCACTAATGTATTTATCGTCGTCAATATAAATGAAAACAGTTTGATCGGGGTTATCAATAAGCATTCATCCCAAAATGACAGTAACTACTTTATGGTCGATTCTAAAGGCGAGGATGT
Source organism: Paenibacillus sp. H1-7 (assembly GCF_022354825.1). GTDB lineage: Bacteria > Bacillota > Bacilli > Paenibacillales > NBRC-103111 > Paenibacillus_S. Next base: position 4,333,250 of record NZ_CP031168.1, on the reverse strand, counting down.
CATCCGCACTGCCTGGTCTACACAACATAATCTGATGAAGGATGAGCTTTTTCTGCGTAACGTGTCTTCGAATACCCGCGGGTCCTTTTTTCATAGCTTTGATAAAACGGATTACTTGGTAAATTATACACGCTCTGGCGTTGTGAAAGATTGGCTTTTATTCGGTATGCAGCCCAAAGACAAGCTGCTGGAGCAGATGAATCTTGTGCAGCGTACAACGATTTTCATCATGATCGTCTTTTTATTGGTGGCGTGGTTGTTCTCGAACAAATTGACGGCACTGTTGCTCAACCCCCTGTTCAAGCTGCAACGACTGATGCGGGAAGTGGAGGATACCCGGCTTTCCGTCCGTTTCGAGAGCCGCTTCCGCGACGAGGTGGCCCAGGTCGGCTTTCAGTTCAACCGGATGCTGGATGAGATCAATCGTCTGATAGATGATGTTAAGTCGAGTGAAGCTGGCAAGCGAAAAGCGGAGCTACGCTCGCTAACAGCGCAAATGGAGCCTCATTTTTTGTACAACACCTTGAACACGATATATTGCAAATCGGTTATGGGCGAGAATAACGATGTCAATGAGATGATTCTTGCATTGAGCCAGATGTTCCAATTAGGGCTCAGCGGAGGCCGTGATTGGAATACGCTAGAGGATGAGCTGTCCCATGCACAGCAGTACTGTGCTATTCAGCAAAAATGCTACGAGGGTTTATTCGAATACGTTATCAACATAAGTGATGAGCAGCTGTTAACCTGCTATGTACCGAAGATATTGCTCCAGCCGATCATCGAGAACAGCATTCAGCATGGCTTCAGCAACCGCCGGTCCGGGGGAATCATTCGCGTATCGGTAAGTAGAGAACATAATATGCTGCATCTGGTGATCGAAGATAACGGCACCGGCATGGAAATGGACAAGGTCATGCAGGCGATGATTCATCAAGTTAGCTCGAAGAAAGGATATGCAATTTATAATATATTAAACCGGCTCCAGCTCTATTATGGCGAGAAAGCAAGCATGGAGCTGTTCAGCAACTCGGGAAGTGGAGCCAGAACCGATCTCTGGATTCCCATTAGGAAAAGAGAGGGAGAGTATTATGAATGAGAGTCCGGTCGTAAAATTATGTGTCATCGATGACATCCGCAGCGTCGTTGACATGATTGCCTGCAAGCCATCGTGGCATGAGCATCGTGTCGAGGTTGTCGGCACTGCTTTAGATGGCGAAGAGGGACTCAGACTCGTTAGAGAGTTGAAGCCCGATATTGTCCTAACTGATATTCGAATGCCAAGAATGGATGGACTTGCTATGACGGAGGCGATTCTTGAAGTGTCGCCGCATATCAAAATCGTGATTTTAAGCGCATATACTGACTTCTCCTATACGCAGCAGGCGATTCGACTGGGGGCATTTGACTTTATCAAAAAGCCGTTCTCGATCGATGAGATTGTGAAGGTTGTTCTCAAAGCGAAGAAAGCCTATGAGGAGGAGATGAGGGAACAGTCTGAGAGGCTAGAACTCGAGAAGAGTGCGCGTACGAGTATGCCTATGCTACAGCGGGAATATGTATCGCTTCTCGTACATCATCCGGCAAGTGAAGAGCGGGCATTGAAGGAATGGGAGCAGCTCAAGATCGAGTTGGAGCCTCGTCACTTCAACATTTTCATCGTTGAGCTCGACCATTTCCCGGACAAGTATGGCAGCCAACCTGCACAGCAAATTGAATTAATTCAATTTGCTGTGCGGAATATACTAGAGGAGACGATAGCTGCTTGGACACGTGGAATGGTGTTTCGTGAAGGTGTGAGCCGGTTCATATGCATCGTTAACTGCATAGACAATATCACAGCACAGCAAATTTCGGAAGCGTGCCGTGCGAATATTTCCCAGTTTGCGAAATCTACCGTCTCTGTCGGCGTAGGTCTGTGCGTCGATACCATTTCGGAACTACCTCATTCCTATGCCCAGGCGTTAAGCGCGCTATCGTACCACTTCTACACGGAAGGTGACGGCGTCAACAGCTATTCTCCTTCGGCAGGACGGAGTAACAGCATGCCAACGTATTCGAATTCAACAGAGCAGGAATTTTTGTTCGCTTTGCGTTCTGGAAATAAGGACAAATGCCTGCTTATTCTGGAGCGGATTTTTAACAAATGGATAAGCATTGATCCTCTACCCAAACCGCAATATGTCGAGAATCTATGCATGGAGCTTTCGAATAAAATAAATCGGTTGATGCTCGAATATTTTCCGCCAGAGAGGGTTTTCACACTGGAGCGCCAATACGGTTCGGTGAACCTCCGGGGGTACAGCACCTTTCAGGAAATGCGGGAGCGCATAAGGAATCACTGCACGGAAGCCTGCGGCTGGATGGAAGAGGAACGTTCGGATGAATCCGTCAAGTTGATTTATCAGGCAAAAGACTACATTTGTGCGAATTTGCAATTGAATTTGTCTTTAGAGCATTGTGCCAAGCAGGTAAATCTAAGCCCAGGCTATTTTTCCAACCTGTTCAAAAAAGTGCTCGGCATCTCCTATCAACAGTTCGTTACCCAACAAAAAATGGAGAAAGCCAAGTCCATGCTCATTGACGGTTACCAGGTACAAGAAATCGCACTGACACTGGGCTATGAGCATAGAAGGTATTTCAGCGAAATCTTCAAGAAATATACCGGCATGACGCCTTCCGAGTTCAAGGCCTATAGCATGGGGAAGAGCGCTTCTTCACAGGATAACAAGTCCTAACCCGTCACATCTTTACGCCCTCGTTTCCTAGGAACCGGGGGTGTTTTTATATAGCTGCTAAAAAAACCTGCCCTTAATGTGGGGATTACCGCATTATGTAATAATGCTTTCAGGTTTAAAATAAGGACATAGAGATCACGAATTGAAAAGGGGAGGCAATGAGATATGAAAACACGTATAGTTCCGGCGTTGCTTGGATTGGCTATGGCGGGCAGCTTGGTGGCCTGCAGCAGCGATAACGGGCCAAGAGAAGGACAAGGGAATAAACCCATAGCGAAAACGAAGATTACTTACTGGACGGGTGACCGTCACGACTCTGATTTTATTAAAGAAATGGTTGATAAGTTTAATACGACAAATCAGGACAACATTGAAGTCGAGCTGGTGGTCAAGGGCGACGATTTCGACCAGGCGCTCGATCTATCGTTCCAAACCGCGGAACCGCCTGATATTATACGGGTCAAAGAAAATACGATTCAAACGTTTTATAAAAAAGGCTTCCTAGCACCAATCGACGAATTCATGACCGACGACTTGAAAGCCAAATTCCCGGAGATGAAAGATCTGAACAGCTTTGACGGAAAAAGATACAGCCTTCCGAATTACGGCACGACGATGCGCCTCATCTACAACAAGGAGCTTTTCGCTAAAGCGGGTATTACAACCCCCCCGACAACATTGGCGGAGCTGGTCGAGGATGCAAAGAAACTTACCGAAGCTGGCAAAGCCATTGGAGCTTACGGATTCGCACAAAATTTCAAGAATCCAGGCAGCGCGCTCGGCCGTTCCTCCCGTGTCATAGCTGAGGTCAGCGGCTACGGAGGGTTCGGATATGACTTCAAGACTGCCCGCTACGACTTTAGCGGCATGAAGCCGATCATCCAGGCGTTCAAACAAATTAAAGACGATGGCAGCATGCTGCCCGGTGTGGAATCACTTGATATCGATCCGCTGCGTGCGCAGTTCGCCCAAGGTAAAATCGGGATGTATCTCTCATTCTCAGCCGAAGCGGGTGTATATCAATCGCAGTTCCCGGCCAAAATCGATTGGGCGGCGGCACCGGTTCCATCAATCAATGGAAGCTTCAACGGAGCCTCGGGTTTCCTGGGCGGCCAATGGCTTGCACTCAGCTCAAAAACGGCTAATAAAGAAGCAGCCTGGAAATTTATGAAGTACATGTACAACGATTCTTTGCTGCAACAGTACCAGGAAAAAGGATTCGGCATTGCGATGGTGCCATCGATAAGCGCGATAGCGGCCAAGCCTCAAGTGAAGGGCATCGAAGGGTTCCTGCCTAACAAATATGATGGTGTCTGGCCAGTCTATCCTGTCGTGCCAGTACAAGGAACAAAATCCGATGATGCCTTCTTCAAGTACATTCTAAGCGGAGGCGACTTGGACTCCATCATAACTGATTTGAATACGCGCTATAATGCTGCGCTGGATACGGCTATCGCCAAAGGCGACGTCAAGGTGCAGCCTATGCCGGATTTCAAACCTTCAGACTTAGCTGGGAAATTTGTCAAATAACATTTATATGAGGATGGGGATGACCGACGCCCCATCCTTATGTATACAAATAAGGAGTTGAGATGGATTGAATAAAGCCAAACATGCCGCTTTTGCCTACAGTTACTTGCTTCCCAGCTTTATTCTAACCGCTGTTCTAGGGATCTACCCGATCTTATGGGCCATGAGGTATATGTTTTACGATTATAAAGGGTACGGTCAGGAACGGTTTATTGGATTGGATAATTTTGTCCGGGTAATGAAGGACCATGATTTCTGGGATTCCGTCGTAAATACATTTGTTTATGCCGGTGGGAAGCTGGCCATTTCGATTCCGCTGGCACTACTTTTAGCCGTAATACTTAACCGGGGGATTCGGGGCAGGAACCTGATGCGGGCGATATTTTTTATGCCGACGATCATAAGCACGGCCGTCATGGCCGTTGTCTTTTTTACAATATTCAATTCGTATAACGGCATTCTGAATCAATTTCTGATGAAATACAAGGTTATTCATCAAGCTATCGATTGGCTCGGCGTGGATCATTCCATGCTGACCGTGATCATTGTAGCTGTCTGGGGGGCTGTCGGCAACTACATGCTGCTTTTTCTTGCGGGTCTTCAGAACATCCCGGAGGACGTCTATGAGAGTTCCTCTCTCGACGGAGCGAATAAGCTGCAACAGTTCTGGTATATTACGATACCGATGCTGGGTCCGGTGCTGCAAATGATTATCATGCTTGCAATTATCAACGCACTCAAAGGGTATGAAAGCATTATGGTTATGACCGATGGAGGCCCGATCGGTAAGACAACGGTTATGTTTCTCTATGTATACAAGCTTTTTTTTCCTACTGCAGGCACCGGAGCGGCTTCGCAGGTACAGGAAATCGGGTATGGCAGCGCCGTTGCCTTCGTCACCGCGATTATTGTGGGGCTGATCACGTTACTATATTTCTTTGGTTCAAAACGGCTGAACCGCAACGATTGAGGAGGATAGCATCATGAGAATCGTATGGAACATCGTCTTATGGGTTTTTCTGCTTCTGGTTACGTTAGTCACGTTGTTTCCGGTTGTCATCACAATCTTCGGCTCTTTCAAGACGAACATCGAACTAACCACGGGCGCGACTTTACTGCCCTCCAGCTGGCAATTCGGCAATTACGTGGAAGCCTGGAAGCAAGCTAATTTTTCGACCTACACCAAAAACAGTTTATTTGTTGCGATTACCGTTACGATCGGTACGTTGTTAGTATCTTCGATGGCCGCATATGTTGTACACCGGATGGAGTTTCGGGGGAAGAAGCTGTATTTCGGAATTCAAGCCTTTACGATGTTCGTCGCAATCGGCGCTGTCGTCTTAAGACCCCAGTTCGAATTAATGATCAAACTGCAACTGCATAATACGCTGTGGGGTGTCATCCTTATTCTGATCAGTGCACATGCATCAACCTTTTTCATTCTTCTTAGCTTTATGAACGGCATTCCCAAAGAATTGGACGAAGCGGCGCGCATCGATGGTTGTTCGAGGGGAGGAACATTCTGGAAGATTGTTGTTCCGCTGCTGACGCCGGGACTGGGTGTCAGCGCGCTGTTCACGTTTCGCGGAGCATGGAACGAATACCTGCTGCCGTTTGTGTTTACTATGAGTAAGCCCAAATTGCAGACGCTGACCGTCGGTCTCGCCAATTTGAAATATGGGTTAGCTGCCGCTTCGCAAACGCATTTGATGATGGCGGGGGCCTGCTTGTCCATCCTACCGATCCTGATCGTCTACTTGTTCGCCAACAAATCATTTATGCAGATGACAGCAGGTTCGTTAAAAGGCTAGCCTGCCAGTATACTATGGAAGAACATGGGTTGATTTGTGAGGAAATGCACGGCGCATATGCTGGACCTAACGCTCCAGAAGCAGATATGCTGGAATTTGTAAAAAACAACTGGGTTCAAAAGGCAGCACTGTCATTCCTTTGGGGATTTGGCGCAATTAACACTAACGGATAAGGATAATTGTAATTGAGTAAAAACAGCAGCAACGCCAAGGACGATCATTGCTGCTGAACTTATTATTTTGGTGATCGAAAAAACACATCATATAATGTGTAACAATATACAAGGACAAGAACTTGTACCGATTACCGTATTGGACAAGAACTTGTTCCTATTGCCGGTTAGGCAAATATCTAATCGTCATCTCGCCCTTCAATTCATTAAACTAACGGGTACGTTAGCTTCGTCAGCCGGCTGGAATGTTCGGCTGCCGTCGTTATGCTAACGGGCAGTTTGCGCAAAAACGATTCCATTTTATGGAGATTAAAGTTACAATGAAGCAAACAAGCGTTCTTTTTATTATGCTGAACTCCACTACTGTATGGAAGAAAGGGTGGGAAGAAAGACAAAATGGAAAAAGAAGTTTATCGGGATTTACTACAAGACGAGATAATCCAAGACATGAAAATAAAATTCGATATAAAAGTAAATTCAGTATCGCCATTAGATTGGAATTATGGGAATGTTTGTTGGATAATGAATTCCGACAGAGGGGGTCTCTTTGTAAAAGTACACGATAAAATACGTAATACACGAACAATGGAAGGGACACGCCAAGCATTAAAATACCAAGATCAGATGCATTTCGCGGATATTCCATGCCAACCAGTACTGTCCTACAAAGGAGAGTATACTTACGTGACATTAACAGGTGAGGAATACACCATCACGGGTGCAAGCGAGGGAAAACATATCGATGCTGGACAAGCAAATCCTTCACAGTTATTCTCTCTCGGGAAAGCAACGGGACGAATGCATAATTGGTTGAAAAAAAACTTGCCGCACAATGAGCTGCCCAACTGGGAATTAAAATCAAAAGAAATTATGAATACTAGACTCGAAAAAAACCTGCAGGAAACGATGTTTGCTGAGCATGACAGGTATGTTGACGCTATTATACGTCAGATGGATATTTTACAGCATATAGATCTTGGTGAACTAAGGACGTGCAGTCGTGGCTGGGCGCATTGGGATATGCATATAGATAATTTAATGTTTCGAGATGACCAGATAGCTGATATTATTGATTTTGATCGGATTAGCTACGTTTACACTGATTTTGATATATCGAGATCATTACTGTCTTGTGCACTAACATCGAATGGTTTTCCATTGGAAAATGTTAGAGCTTACGTCGATGGATATTCGGAGAGCACCATTTTAACGGCAGATCGTATCGCGCGATCTCTCAAGTTAACGTGGTACAAAGAATGTAAGTGGGTACATGCAAAGTATAGTAAGAATCGACCTATGAGTCGTTTTATAGAAGAGTTGATCTGGATCGGAGAAAATTGGGATTGTTTAGAAGAAGTCTTCAAGGAGATAATAAAATATCCAGACAATATCTCATATTAACGATTCACGCTAACGGGTACGATAGCTTAGAGCTACCACCAGGGTAGCTTTTTTTTAATGGTGAAGTGACGGTAACAACTATACAATAATTATCGTCTAAAGAGTATGGGGTAATATATATGAAAGTCAGGGGTGTAATAGTGTATCCTTTAAAAATGTATCTAGCAATTTTTGCTGTAGCTTATATTCTTATTGGATGCCAGCCAGATACAGTATCGGTAAGACCTAACGATGAATTCATTAAGAGCTTTATCAGTGAGAATAACATTAACGTTGCAGAAATAGTAAAGTACAAACAATACACAGCTATTGCTTTTAGGAACGATAGAGAAGTTGGACTCTATTTGGATCAATCGGGCAACGGGAGATTCTCGAAACATTGGGAGAACATCGAGGGTAATGTTTCACCAAAACGTTTTATTGGAGGATTTAATGACAAGTACTTAGTGGAATATATAATTGATGAAGATATTCTAAACCAAATCCATACTTATAAAACTAAAGAAGGAACCTTTAAAAAAGAGCCAAATCAAAAATGCTTTGTTTTTCCTACAGGTACAGGGGGGATTACTTATGTTGATCATAATAATAAACCGATAATAATTTAGATTCATGCATTGAGCTAACGGGCACGATAGCTCAATAAACAATTAAAACACGGCTTCAGGCATGGATTGGCAGCCGCTTGACGCTACAGGGCAGTTATGCTCAATAATGTAAATACATGTATAATTATGTAAATCTTAATGAGGATGGTGATCTGTAATATGAAAGGGAAAATCATCTACCTTAACGGTACTTCTAGTGCTGGAAAGACAACTCTTGCAAGTGAGTTAATAACTGTTCTACCGGAGAAATATCTGTACCTATCTCTTGATAATTACAACCATGAAGTTGGAAAAATGTTTGTTAGTTTATTAGCGTTGGATCCTGAAGTTATGAAAAATGACTTAGCACAGGGAAAAAAGCTGCTTCATAAACCAATACTTGAACTGATGTATAATACGATTAAAGTTGTTTCTGAATTGGGAATGAATGTTATTGTCGATGATGTGCTTAATAACAAGTTTTGGTTGGAAAAATGTTGTGTCCTATTACAAGATCATCCATTATTTTTTGTTAAAGTTTTTTGTCCATTAGAGGAGTTAGAACGAAGGGAGACGCACAGGGGAAATCGAACAATAGGGAAAGCAAGTCGTCAACTTGAGACGATTCATCAACATGATAAATATGATATAGAGGTTGATACATACATAAATACATCTTCAGAATGCGCTAATCAAATTTATGAAGCGATCTATATCAACAAACTGGAGCCTAAAGCATTTAAAGAAATATATCTGCAAGCTGATGGTAATTTCGGTGGGATTGCTTAAAATCAGTTCCTTTGACTTTATTCACAACATCCAGCAGACAGTCAGTGATTAAGTCGGTTATCTGCTCCGCTAACGGGTACGTTAGTTTAATTATCAACGAAGATGCGGTTGACAGCATTTTCTTGTCTATGTTAGATTAGTATGAATAAATTGGAAAACAAGATAAATATTCACACTCTTATCCAGAGTTCGGTGGAGGGACTGTGCCCTATGAAACCGCGGCAACCGACTTGATCAAGCACGGTGCAAATTCCTGCAAGGTGATTTCCTTGAGAGATGAGAGGGAACATTAGTTTATTTATGCATGAACTGATACCCCCCCTTTCAATAGGGGGGTATTTTTATATTCTTGACTGGGGGGATTTCAATGTCGATAAGAACCAGAGTTGCATGTGTTGCAGTAAGAGATGGGCATATAGTTCTCATGGAAAAGCTGATCCCTAGCTACTTCAACTATAAACAGTTAGCCCCACCGGGAGGTGGGCCGGAGCTACATGAAACACTGGAGGAAGCGTGCATTCGTGAAATGGATGAGGAGACGGGATTAAAAATAAATTGCCCTGTTCTTAAAGGAGTCGTTTCGTATATCAACCACGGTAACAACGATCATGCTGTAACATTTTTCTTTGTTACCGATGAAGTTCAGGGCGAACTTATAACTAAAGAGCCCGAGAAGCATGTTCCAAGGTGGGTTGAAATTGAAACATTAACAGATAATAAGTTGGTTCCTTGTTACTATAAAGAATTTTTAAAAATCATGTTAAATGAAAATAGTGTCGTGCTGCTCAATGCACGTTTAGAATGGAATAAGAAAGACTCTGATAAGAACTTTATTTGGAGTATAGTTTGAACTAACGGGTACTTATCCTTAATGGAAAGATTAGTTATAGTAGTTAAAGTAATAGTTAAACTGTTAAAGTAAGGTTAGAACCATCGTAATAGTATAGTCCATGAAAGGTGTGATTGCGATATAGTCCATGAAAGGTGTGATTGCGATTATGAAGCTAAAACACCAAATTACTGAAGATGTGATGATAGCTGAGTTTTTGAAAGCTGAAATCGATTCACAAAGATACGGCTCTACAATTAAAAAAGCACTGGGTGATGTTGAAGTTAGTATTATTACTAATCCAAACTTGAATGCTGAGGATGAAAATAAATACAGAAAGTGGTTGTTAGGTGAGGTCAGAGGATATGGAAAAAATAAGGCGTTATTTGAGAACTTCCCTTCTGAGGTGAATTGGAGAATAGCGGTATTTAGCCAAGAAGATCTCCAATCTGTTATGTATATTGATTATAGCTATTGGAATGGACTCTCAAATAATACCAGACTTCCCATGGATGCTGCTAAAAATGTATTAAATAATGTTGAGATATATGGAGTGAAAAATGACGGCTTCAGAGCAATAAATTCTGTAATAAAGCAGGGCAAGACCTTTCCGAAAATGATTTTTGTTTCCTGTAATGAAAACTCAAGGATTGTTGCATTGGAGGGGCATGCAAGGTTAACTGCATACTTTATCGATAAGGAGTATATACCTCCAGAACTTGAAGTCATTATTGGTTTCTCTGAAGATTTTGCTGCCTGGGATTTATATTGAATATCACGGAAGTCGAAAGGGTTACATGGGGTGATAAGGATGTCTTTTTTTAAGTTGATTTTGTTTGATTTAGATGATACTTTAATTCATTTTGATGATTACTGGGAAACCAGTGCTAAAGAGACGTTCTGTAAGCATGCTACTACAAAAGAATTTGACTGCAACAAAATGTTTGATGTCTATCGTGAACAAGACAAATTTTTTGAAGATTTGTATCATAAGCAAGAGATTACGATCGATCAGTACCGGATAAATCGTTTTATCCATACATTAGCTCACTTTGGGAAATTTGTAGATGAAGATACTGCAGTAGATTTTGAGAATTTATATAGAGGTATTAGTCGGACACATATGAATACTAGTTCTCAATTAATGGACCTCTTATTTAAGTTGAGACAACAGCACTTTCTTGGAATTGTGACCAATGGAACAACAAGTTGGCAATATGATAAGATTGATGCGCTTGGAATAAAGTCTATAATTCCTGCCGAATCAGTATTTATTTCTGAAAAGGTCGGGTTTGAAAAACCCGCCCCAGAGATTTATTACTGTGCGATTGAACATTTCCAAGTTTCACCGGATCAAACTCTTTTTGTTGGGGATTCGTGGAAGAACGATGTTGAAGGTCCATCGAAATTAGGTATTAGGTCTGTATGGATAAATAAAAAAGGTCTTCCCATACCTAATAAGGACATAAAGCCATATGGAATCATAAGCAATATCAATGAGTTAAATGATCTGTTGTAAATATCAGCAGCCCCATTATTCTAATTCGACGAAGCCAACCAACTCGCTTGGCTGCTATTCATTAGAGTGGCGGACAGATTAGTTGAGTAGAATTTATATTGTATTTTTTGGAATAATGTAATATTCTTGGAGGGTTAATCAGTTCTCTAAGATGAAGGAGTTGGATTAATTGGAAGATACCCTCATTTATTTATTAATTCAAGAAGAGAATATAGAAGAATTGCAGAAGTTAATCACTACTGGATGGAATATTAATAAGCATATAAAAACAAAGTATGGTATAGAATTTCCTTTGTACACATCTATCTCAAACAGGAAATATCAAGTGGCCAAATTCCTTATTGAGCATGGGGCAGATCTAAATGAACCCGAGAATCCGCCTATTCATATGGCAGCGCGGGATGGGAATGTTGATTTAATCAGTTTGCTAGTAAATAGAGGGGCAGACGTTAACATAGTTAGTAACAGGGGATACACTACGATTGAAGCTGCAACAAGCCCTAAAAATAAATATGATGTCCTGGAACATCTCATAAAACTTGGAATACGTGTGGATGAATTCGGAGGAAAAGCCCTTCGCAGCTCCGCGATGTCAGGTGATAAAAATATTGTTGAATTGTTGATAAACCATGGTGCTGATATAAATTACAATCAGATCGATCAAGTACATACTAGCGGCTCAACACCTTTGGAAGTTGCTGTGCAATTTAATAAGGTTGATGTCGCCAAATTGTTGTTAGAAAAACACGCGGAAGTGACAATTACCGACTGCTGGGGCTATCGCCCATATCATCATGCTAGGATCAATAACTGCACCGAGCTGCTGTCTCTAATAAAAGAAAGAGAGCCAGTGGAGTGGCATAATCCGGAGAAAATTATCCAACGCTTATTAAAATACCAAGTACCCGAAGAAGTAATTAATTTTTTGCAAGAAGGAAAAAAGATTGAATTAGAGGATGCCAATACAGAATTTATAAGATTTTCATCGCTTGAGGAAGTACGTATTTTCACTTGGGAAAATAAATTAGTAGTCGATCTCGTATCAGAAGTAGAGAATTACGATAATACAGGGTTTTTAGTTTGGCTTCCAGAGGAACTCTACTTTGCTACTTTCGATGTAGAGCATCGTAAATTTGCAATTTTACATGATATGACTTGGAGTTCTTTAATTGAAAATCCCGGACAGTATATTGATCGTATACTTGACTGGGAATACTTTGAAGAAGACTAAGACCTGTTAAATCACTATATTCTCAATGACAAACAAGTTAAGAAATTTTTTTTTGAGATCTATCAGTCTTAAGCTAAAGGGTACGATAGGTATGATACTGCAATGAACATGAAGTAGACCGTCACAGCAGCGGCTTCCTTTTCGTTGAATTTGAGTCATTTAAAAACTTTGGCCAGAACAGCGACTGAAGAGTATTTAACGGATAACGACTTCAGGGATGGTCTTTATTTTTTTCTAAACGAGCCTAATGTTATATTAGACTCGTTTTTTTATGAAAGGTGAGAGGGAATGATGTTTGAGTATGATTTTGTAAGAATATATTACGGCAATATTGGAAGGCTTCTACAAATTTTTAGACCTGGTCCGCTAGTTCCTTATATTGAATTAATATTTGAAAAGCAGAAATAAAGTTTGGCTAAAGATAAAAATGTTCAGAAGTAATATTGGTGAGCTTGAAACAGAGAAGGGAAGTGTTGCTCTATTGCGCTAAACGGGTACGATAGTTCAATCTGAGCAGGGAGCAGACGGTGCTGCTTCCTGTTTCGTTAAAGTAACGGGCAGATTACGTTAATGCGAATGGGGAGAATTTTATTCTTGACTTTAAAGCAATGTGGCGGGTATTATTACCATAAATAGATGATTAAGGAGAATATACGATGTTAATTTTGACATTAAAACAATCTCACCATCATGAAAAGCGTTAATCCATTCCTCAAAAAATTAGGGATGGACGCAATTCGCGCTTCCCATCCTGCGATATGCAACGCGCAGGACTTTAGGGTCTAGCGCGTTTTTTATTTTTGTTACAAAAGAAACGGAGGATTAAAAATGGCAATCATGACAGACTCAAGAGGTAATATTTTTTTGGAGTTTATTAACATCGAGTATGATAAGCTCATTACAATTGAACTGGATGCTCCACTAACACATGCTCTAATAGTGGTGAAGTGCCAAGGAAAGTACCTTTTCTTGCATAATAAGTGGAGAAAGAACTGGGAACTACCAGGAGGTATTATTGAACCGGGAGAGAATGCTCAACAATGTGTAATTAGAGAATTATTTGAAGAAACCAATCAAAATATTGACACGGTTGAGTTCAAAGGTTTAATGAAGTTTAGACTTCAGCCAAGTTTTCATGGACCTGAACGGACAGAGTATGGGGCTCTGTTTATGGGTGAACTGTACCAACTTGATGATTTTGTTGAAAACGATGAGGCTTCTTCAATCATTCTTTGGGATGGTACATCACAGATTGGTGATATCGCCGAAATAGATAGGAAATTAATTGAATTCGTGTGATAGATGATTAAACTATCGGGTACGTTATTTCAATGCCATTCAGGAGCAGTTTGCCGCCGCGGCAGCTGCTCTTTCTTTCTAGGGCAGGACAACGGGGTCCATCCATATCATGGTATTATGGAGTTATGAAGAGAAAGGAAGGATAACGATGATAATGACGCAAAAAGAAATGCTATTCATTGTGCAATCACAACTTGCTATTGACCTGAATTGCTCAATCGATGACCTAAACGGTGAAAAGGACAGTATTATTTTTGTTGAAGCTAGAAAAAATCCTGGATGCAGACCAATTCCTAGGAAGGCACGTTATTTCGAAATCCTGTCTATGGGAAAATCAATTGTAGTATCGGCTACACCCGAACGGTTGTTAATTGCCAAAACACAGATGCAGGGCAAAAACAGTGATACCGTATTCTCCCTACCATTTATCAGAGGCCTTTACTTGCATTTTCTGCCTGATATAAAAAGAATAAAGCCAACGTCACCGCCGAATTTTTTTTCATTTGAGCTGATTAAGCGAGAAGAAGTGGTCAGTTTATTTGATGCTACAAGATTCAATGAAGCTATTATATATGATACGAATCTTCCCTGGCAGACGGATCTGGCTGTGCTTGCAAAGCAAGATAGGGAAATTGTTGGTGTGGCAGGAGCAAGCAAAACCTGTGAAAAACTTTGGCAAATTGGCATAGAGGTATTACCCAAATATCGTAATTTGGGATTGGCTAGTTATCTTGTAAACAGATTAACTTTTGAAATATTGGAACGTGGAGAAATACCGAGTTATGATGTAATCGCCAGTAACATTGCTTCACAGAGAGTAGCTCATCGATTAGGGTATTTTCCCGCATGGGTGTCTGATTGGCGATGCAATTTTGAAGGACTTGAATAGTAATTGTATCCAAGAACTTCAACTAACTGGGAATGTTATGCAAGACGCTGGCTGACGGAATTTGTGATTGTCAGTTGTGATAGAGGAGGCAATTTTAATTGAATGCAATAGAGCTAATATTAATAAGACTTATTTTCATATTGTGTTTCCTTTTTTCTGTTCTTCTCATTGTTATTTTTCCGGTACTTAATGCGCGTAGTAAAGTATTCTCCATAATAAGTTTCAGTGCGGGGTTAATAAGTTTAACTGCTTTAATTTATAACTATATTCAATTCACCTTATTAAGGCAATTATGACTATTGAGCTGAAACAAAAAGATTAGCAGCATTCTTAAGATGTTTTTTAAACAAACGGGTTCAATTGTGAGGAGCAGTTATGAAAGACAGGTGGAAGTATATTGATGAAGTTCATGTTTAACGGAAAGTATTTTGTTCTTTATATTCTTATCATGATTTGTATGAAGTTAGGCTTGAAGGAAGTAATGAATCACAATCTTCCTGCTGCGGTTATGGTTGATTCGATGGGACTAATTTGCTTCTGGACATTGATCTACATTGCTTATAAGTATGGAGAATCAGATGCTAAGAAAGCAATCGATACCGAGGACTCAAAATCTAAAAAATGAATTAAGCTAACAGGTACGATAGGTGAACAAAAGTTAGAATTTGATTTGTCATATTGGAGGTAATGGGATGGAGCAAGCAACAAATCCTGATATTGATTTATTGGTAGAACTTTTAGTCGAGGGTTTCTTAGTACCACTTAGAATGGGTGACGGTATTAAGAATGATTTGGTTACACAAATATTTACTTTATTAGATAGGATTTCATTGAAATATTTAGATCAAGATAGTATACCTAAGAGTCTGGCTGAACTATTTATTGATGTATACCCAGCCATGCTTTCATCGACCGGATTGTATGATTCTATTGTTGAAAATGAAATAATCGATATTGCTGATAGATTGCTTGATAAGTTCAGAAATGTGATGTATCCCTAAAGAGTTTATTGATAGAAGGATCACACTGTTTATCAGGTAAGTACGATATGTAACTATGATCCCGAAATACTTCCACTCTTACCTCCAGTTACTGCCTACATTCGTGGGGTTAGATGGGAAGCTTGAACTTGATGTGGAGTGGGGAGAATCCAGAAAATTGAAGAAATTTTTTATCTGATTCGTAATGCGTTGAACTAGCGGGTACGGGAGAAACCCATGTTTTCAATAATTTAATATCAAAGAAGAGGAATGAAATGGCTATGTTCAAATGCGATTGTGGCAAGGCTTTATCTAATTCCATTGTTCCAAACGAAATACAGTTAGTTATATTTACCGATCTCGAATGGGAACTCATACAAGAAAATATTCAAGATGGTGGGGATATTTTCGATGTGCAGCCTAAATATGATGTATGGCAATGTTCCAGAGTGTATGTCTTTAGTAATAAGGGGTTAATCATGCAATATCGAATTGAAAAGGACTATCGAAAAGAATAACATGTATCTTTTATTTTATAATGTAGTTAAATGGGTTCGTTGAACTAACGGGTACGATAGTTAAATGAAAAGGGAGGAATGTGCCGTGTGGCAGCTACTCCCTATTTTTATTGAGTAGAGGACGGGATCAGCGTTTTTCCTCTAAGCTATAAAATGGTCTCGTCGAATGAGCATCGTCTGTAAGGTAGAGGTAAAAATCGCGTATTTGGTAGTATAATGGTGAGAGTAAATATTCAGAAAGCAGGATGTTTGATGAAAAAGATATTGATAACTGACGATACGATTCGAATCCTCGCTGTTTTATTTCCAGGGTCGAGCCACCATAAAAAACGGCGTGTTTATTCCAATTGCGTTCCTTGCCAGTATGGAAAAGTAACATGAGATACTTTTCATTTCGGGGTTGCGGTTAAAAGACCATAAATGTTTTAGTTACCCTTCATTCGTTAACCAAGAGGCATCATAAAACAAAGTCACACTAACTCCCGAAACACCATCTACTGGATCGCCATAGTCATATCTTGCGATAATCTTTCCCTTCTTGTATACGTAGCCGTGAAAAAATTCGCCTCTCTGTGTAAATCCTGCCGTTTCCAATGTGGTTTGCATCGATTTTATATGAGCGTCTCTGCTATCAGTATTAACGAAGAAGCTCAACGTCAGCATATCATCCAAAGCGGCAATATCCATCTTTTTCGGCGGAGTACCAATCGGTACGCTGAAATCCGGCGTTGTATCCTTATATACATTTATAACCTTGTTGATGAGGGATGGGTCAAACACATATTTTACTTTAGGCTCCGCCATTATATTGGGTAAATTTCCATCTGATGAATTCGCGTAGACCACTGTCAGATTGTCGTCTATGCCATGTTCAACCGACCATGTCATAAGAGTGTTATCGCTTGCGCGGCCATAAACGTCATTTTCCGTTTTGCCAAAAATCCTATTGATTAAAGCGCTATCGGTAATCGGCCCATAGCCCGCGTCTGATAGCAATTGTGGAACATCTAAGAGTGGACTTGTAAGTTTATATACGAATGTCAGTTTTTGATAGCTGTCTTCAATCTCCACAAAATAAGGCTGTGTATCGACTAACGCCGGTGCATTTTTGTAAGCAGCAGTAACTTGGTCGAAGTATGATGTATCAAAGGCATGTACCCTGACATCGGCTGATATTGGTTTACCTTCCGGCTCATGACTGACCGAAACCACATGATCTGTCCCCACGGATTCCGTTGGTTGAATTGCCGGCGTGTTTTCCGTACTAATTGGCGGTACGCTTGTATCAGCTGAGCAAGCCGTAATTGCCATGAGCACGATGGTTAAAGTAAGTAACGTGCCGTACAACCTACTTTTAAAACGCCAAGCAGAATGATAATTTATTGTCACAACGAACCTCATCATCGAAACCTCTTTCCCGGTTGCCGCCTTGTTGAACGTATAACTCGTCGTTTTTCCGTCCGGCTCTTGCACGCTCTTCAGCCGAGTTAGCACACTCTATATATACTATAATCCAAATAATAACATTCGTCATTCATCTGATGACACAAAACATTATCCCATAAGTTCATTGGCGTATTATTATGTAAATACAGTTGGTTGAAAATATACGAAAGGTATAGGAGTAATCATGAAATTTCAGATAATCTGGAATGCATTTTTTAAAGTAAAAAATGATGAAAAGGCAAATCGACTTATTAATCAAATTGAAGTAAGAACAGGTCACCCAATTGTGTCAAAACAGTTTGAAAGATCGAAAAAGGAGCCTTCACTTTTAGGAGTAACGTTTGTAAGTAAATTAAAAGATGAAATGACTATGGAGGCAGCTGTTTTTCAAACACTTCAGCTAATTAATTTACTGGGTTCTGCCTGGACAGTCAATAATCCTCTAATAACAAAGGATCCAGAATATCCTTCAGAGGTTCTGCTTTCTTTTGAAGGCTTTCACAGTAATCCATCATTTACTGGTCTAACGTGGGTTCGCTTCTTATTAGAAACGGATACGAAACTCGAATATGGATGGGAGCATTCTAGCGCTTACGGGACTCATTTTGTAAATCAGTTAGAATAACCAGTGTATCTATTTCAAAGACAGTTTCTTGTTGAACTAACGGGTACGATAATTTAATAATCAACCAAGATGCGGCTGCCGGCATAGATCGGCAGCCGCGTTACGCTAACGGGCAGGATAATTCAATGCTACATGGAATTTATAGGTAAATCTAATGAGGAGGGTTTACGTGCTTTTTCATTTTAGCGAGGACGATAGAATCAAAATATTTGTACCTAAAGAGAAACAAAATCGACCGGATTTTCCTGCGGTTGTTTGGGCAATTGATGAAGAGCATGAGTTTACATACTATTTCCCGAGGGATTGTCCTCGAATTGTGTGTAGGAGAGACGCGGCGACGGCGGACCAACATTTGCAACTTTTCTTTAACAATACATTTGCTGAGACCATAGTTACTGTAGAAAGTGATTGGTATACAAGAATTTCAAAGCAGACCATTTTTAGATACTGCTTTGATGATGAGGGCTTTGAGCTTTTTGACAAGACTGCTGGTTATTATATTTCTCGTCAAGTAGTGAAGCCTAAGTCAGTTGATACGTATGGGAACTTGTTGGAGAGATTAATCCAAAAAGGAGTCGAATTAAGATTCACAACGAATCTATATCCTCTTAGAGAAGCAATATTAGCTTCTGACTTCAAAGGATTTGGCATACATAGATTTAATAATGCAAAAAGACTGTAACCGCTAAGCTAACGGGTACGATAGTTTAATAATCAACTAAGACGTGGTTGCCGGCATAGATCGGCAGCCGCACGTTAACGGGCAGTATTGTGGAATGAACTGGGAGGAGTTGGGTCGATTCTATCGAATTTATGTAAATAAATTATCTCGAGGTGAAAATTTATGCTCACATCACTTGAACATGTTCAAATTCCTGTGCAGCAAATGGATCGGGCAATCTCATGGTATACCGAACAGTTGGGGTTTCGATTAAGTAGCCGCGATGGAGACCGTATTGCATTCCTTACCTTACCGGAAGGCCCACTCCTTATGCTATGGCAAACTAACGACGATTTGACGAATGCGCATTATCATAGTTGGCTACATCAATTTTCATTGGTAAAGCGATGCCCAATCCATCAAATTGATTTGGCAGATTCTTGTCCCAGATGTTTTAAAAAAATACCTTTTATGTTAAGTGATAAAGGTTTGAGTGATGCATTCACTTGCATATGTGGTTACAAGCTAGCAGATTTTACTTTGATACACTGGTCAGAATGGAATTATCCAGTGAATACTAGAGATGACTCAGTCAATAAATGGTTTGACGGAGTGAGAATGAGAAAGCCTAATCGAATCTTATTCTTTCCTCAATCTACGTCTATTGAAATGATTAGTCTTGCACCAACAATAACTTCCAGATTTGATGGAGCTAAACAACAAGAAACTAAAAGAGAGTATTACTCTAGTCAGAACTTTAAAGACGAAATATATAACGAAAATAAACAATGCTATAAAACAATAGACCGGTACATTAAGAAAAAATTCCTAAAAAACCATCACGTCTGTATACTTACACTTCAAGAGTTATGGATGAAGGAGAATGGTGGGGGATATCCGCCCATTTGTCCATATGCATATGCTTATGTATTTTGGAAACATACACTGCTACGGACTGATCATTTTTACGATGTAAGAAGAGGGGATGAAGCAAACCCCAGAAAATACCTAGGCACAGAATTTGCGACTCAACTTTTTGAAAGATATTTAATAGACTATATTAATAAGTTGTTTAACCATACAAATCTCTATGATGTCGATAATCGAAAAATGTTTCACTGGATTATAAATCGAATAACAACTGAGATGTGTTTAAATTTTTTCTACCAATGGCTTGTAATTAAAATAATGATAGAAAGAAGTTTGCCAAAAACAGTATTCAAACATCATGCGGATGTATCATTTATGATATAAAGTTCCAATTCGCGAGTAGTAGTGTGTTTCAACTATATGCAAACGCTTAGCCGACTTTCAGACATATGTACAAAATACGGGTTTTGTGCAAATGTAATATGGGGATAAATGCTAAATCATTCCAAACCCCAAAATATTATATTTTTGGGGTTTGGATTTTTAATTGTTTTGTTTGAGTTAATTTTAATAAATTATGTTTTTTCAATGTTTTGTTTGTGTTTTGTTTGAGTTTAATTTCCGTTACCCCAAAATATTATATTTTTGGGGGTTTGGATTTTTAATTGTTTTGTTTGAGTTAATTTTAATAAATTATGTTTTTTCAATGTTTTGTTTGTGTTTTGTTTGAGTTTAATTTCCGTTAATAATGTTTTCCATTAATTTTAATTATTTTTTTTCATTAAATTACTTTAAAACAACTCGCACTGGCCCATACAAACCGCCGGTCGGAAATGCAGCTTGCCATTCGGGCCGATGCTCGCGATCCCAATATGTCACCGCCGGGTTGGCTCCGACCAAGCTGGTTGGGCGGCCTTTCTCATAATGAGTACCCAGTGTGTTAGTCACACGAATTCGAAGCCGATGCGTCCCGGCCGATATTGATCCTAGCATGAATCGATACGGTCTCCACACACGGATACCGATCGGCTTGCCATCAAACCATACCTCAGCTGTACCTCTGACATGACCAAGCTCAAGCGTTGCTTCACCGGCTTCAGATAAATGAAGCGTCGTTTCATACTCTACAGCTCCGCTATGATGCGGAAGCTGCAGTGCCGTACGCCAGTCGCCAAGCTTCCCCTCATAAGGAACGACATCAAAACGCACAGGACCACTTAGAACAGCCGCTTCCGTCTGTGTTCCCTCTGGTTCGATCCTTACGGCTGCGATTGCCCCTGCTGCTTGTGGCGGAAATGAAGCCCTTCCTCCGGCAAAAGGCACTTCTTGGCCGTCAATCCAAACGCTCACTCGCCCCTGCCCTGTCGTCTCCAGACGCATACCGCATGCACCGACTGGAAGTGGAAAGCGCAGCCATACAGGTTGACCTATGGAAGCTAAGTCCGCTGCAAAAGACACAGGCGGTGAAACGGGTACAGACTCCGGCATAAGCCAACCTACGCCAGGCAATGGATGCGGACGAGGATTGATCCATAGCGATTCCGTTTCTGCAAAATGCAGCACATTTTTATGTAAAATACCAGGAGCTTCCCCACGTTCATCTTTCCAATCAAGTCCGGTGCAGAAGGACAAGGAACTTCCATCCAGCAGCTCGATTCGCCCATCGGCGAGCACTACGCCCTCACCTTCCGGCATCAGGAACCTAACGACATTTTCACCTTTGCGACAAAATTCGGTAACGTCTACCTCCTCTTGACCTTGCCGTATGTATGGATTAAAGTCTCCGTGCTCCGAAACATGTACGCCATTCACCTCGAGGACAACTCGGCCTCTTGCCGCGAATACAAGCTGGACCTTCCGGACCTTGCTGCCGGCAGGGATTGTCAATGCTTTTTGCAAACTGGAGTTTGGATTCGGATTGCTTACGTACAGCCATTTCGGCAGCGATTCACTTAAAGTCTCATTGATCTCAATCCCCGCACGAATCAAACCGTTTGAAAGCGCTTCGGCTTTGATCAAGATCGTATTTGGCCCTTCCTTCAGATCGATCCACGCTGTTTTCTCTTCAGGTCCGCCGCTCCATGCAATCAGACAGTCGTTTACCCAGCCTATGATTTCGGCGTTGCTCTCCACACGCACTCCATAGCGTCCAGCCTTAGGGGCTACTGCGTGAGTATGTGCCCAAACCGTCTCTCCTTTTACAGCGTCACCCAAATGAAGGTAACGTCTCGGAACGCGCCCCATCCGACCTGCCCACGATCGAAACGCCAAATCCCCGAAAATATTGCTGTAGACAAGCGGCTTTGCTTCCGATGGCTGGAACGAATCTCCCTTGTATACATGCCAATAGACAGACTCGCTCCATAACCGTTCATCCCAGTCCGAATCATCATAAGCAGGTAAATGCCAGCCGTTCCCGATTCCTGAATCTCCATCACGCTCCGTGCGTACCTGCATAACGCGTCTTTCCGGCGGCATGATACCACGTTGGGTGCCATGCAGATCGAAATCTCCATACCGGTTATCCAGAGTAGATTCTACCCGAACTCGCCAGTTCTCCTCCAATAGGATCGTTCGTCCGGCATTAACCGGCCACTCTCCAGGTTGCGCTGGGAAACGCATAGCCAATGGCTGTGAAACAGCCTCTTTTAATCCTTCCGGTATTCTGGTTACATCGGCGGCAGTTCTAAAAGGACAAACGATTAACGCAGCAGGCCAATCGCTAAATCCAGCTTCCACCCGAATCCACTCGCCTTCACGGATGTAAGGAATCGGCTCCATGCGTCCGCTGACAGGATCCCAGAGCTCAGGCACGCCGGACGTCAAAAGCCGGTACTCCGCACGGTCCAGCAGCATCGTTGACTCATCCGCGGGCTGGTGCATTCGAAGCAGCTTGCCGTCCTCAGGCAGCAGCAGGAAGACGTCGGCCTCATCCGTGCTGCGCTGTAGAGACATACCCGGACCCTCCACTCGCTTGGGTAAGCGTTCCTCAATAATTGCCGCCATCTCTTCCGCTGTTTGAACAAAAATGGCTCCCGGCAGCGCGGATTTTTCCGCCTCAGGCACCTTTACTCCTATAACTAAGCCGCCTTGCTCCAACATACGGTTCACTTGCCGGGATGCTTCTGCATCCATGATAGTCGTACCGCACAATACCAGAACGGAGAATGCCTCATTCGAAATAGCGAGCCGTCCGTTTTGAACATCGGCTTGCTGCAAAATCGAGTCGTCGACTACGTCAAAATCCAGATGCTTGCTCCGCAGAACGCCAGGATGCATGGCTGTATCACGTCGATTTACAGTCCCTGTAACTTCCAAATATACCTCACGGAGGTGCGCCACTTTCTTATTCGGGTCTCGGTTCGAAGCAGCCATGGGATGCTCACGGGGCTTGATATCATCCAAAGACAAATACCCTACAACAGCATAGGAAGGATAATGAACGGCAATATCGCATACATGCGAGCCAACGCTTAGCAGATTGCACACCCGACTCACCGTATCTGCAAAAATGCCGTAATGCTCAAAGTAAGGCTGTCTCCACCCGGTATCCGGCGGAGCCCACTCCCACCATCCTCCTCGAGTCGAGTAGTACACTGCGTGCGGGCTGAATAGTGTAACCCCTGCTTGAAGGAACGGAATGAGCCAATGCATCGTCTCTTCGATAGTTCCGCCCCAGCCGCTGGAATGAAATGCTTCCAGCCAGACTCTGGTGCCTCCATTCAAATGGACCATGGACGAATGAGGTTTGATTTCCCCTTCCATATCTGCTCCTGGAGCGTTGTACCAGCGATGGGTGCGGAAATAGTCCAGGTAGAGCCGTTGAGCGGCATGAAGATCAACTCGGCGTGCAGGGCCGGCCTGATCGCATCCTATGAGCATGCCGTATTTGCGGTGCCAATTTCCAAGTGGAATAAACAGCGCTTGCTCGGCCAGCTCCGCTGCAATGCGATAAACCCGGCGGCGAACTTCATCAGCGCCTGGTTCATCATCGAATAAAGCCGGAAGGAGCGGGATGACATCCTCCCCGAATAGCTCGGCATACCGTATAGGTACATCCGGCGACCATAAGGGTAATGGCGGCAGTTCATCCTGAAAGCTGCCGGCAATCGTCTTTCCTAGATCATTGGGAAATCGCCGCTCCATTTCGCCATGTACCCGGTCCAGCATTGCCGCAGAGGCATGAGGATCCAGCCAGTTAAAGCCCTGTCGAACGGCTGCATAGCGGTAGGCTTGCGTTTCAAGCAACAGCTGCGCGCCTTCCGGAAGCTCTTCCTCAGGCAAATAACGGCGCAAATGATACCCGGAAAACTCGGGATTAGAGGCAACTAAACGCGCCAGCTCGTTGGCTCCTGAAAATCCGATCTGATCGTAAAACCAAAGTCGCATGCCGAGCCGTTCCGCTTCGCGCAAAGCCACCTCGAAGAGAACCCACCAGTCGTCGCTCATAAAAACCGGACTGTCTCCACAAGATCCGTACTGCGGACCAGTTGGCGCCAGATGAATGATGCCAATGTTGCGCAGCCCGCCTTCGCGAAACTTTTGAAGCTGCCATCGGATCCTTTCCTCTGTGACTTCCTCACCGCTCCACCACCAGAATGGCACTGGACCGAAATGCGGATCCGGAATAGCAAACCGTGTCTGCAGCTCCTTAATCGCTGTCATGACAATATCTCCTCCCTCGATCTCTAACGCTATTACAAAACGATCATTAGCCACAGAAATGACCTGTCCATCACGATAATTATCACTATCATCCTAACTATCCAGCTGGAGACGAAATGAATATCCAACTATTATCCTAATTTTGTGCAAGCCTCTTGCTGCGATAACGCGTACAAAGTATATTAAACATTATATGTTGTATACATCAATATGTAAATCCTGTTTTTTCCATGTGTAACAACGGATCGGCTTGAGATAACGGACATCCTTTTGTAACACCAAAAATTGGTATTAATCGAAATAGGTGGAGTCAATTTCCTAATCAATTTTCATTCTTCTATCAGCCTTATATTAACTAAAGACTGCTTGTCACCTGCACTTACGCTGTAAAGATCCTTTTAAGGGAGATGAATCCGTTTGTTAATTCCGGATTGGACTATTAATGAACAATGTTCAATTAACCTCATATCTACCCCATCACGAATAAACCTGCGTTTAATTGGCGGATCCTCACCAGATAGCCGATAGTCCGGTCCACTGACACGAATAGGATAACTTGCCTCTTCCCTCTTTCATACAATGGCTGCTTTAGCTTTCTTTGTGCAATTGGTTTTCAGCTTTAACAGTTATTACGAATCCGCTTGAAAGACCCCTACTGGAACTAAATGTAAAAAGTCTTCATTACCTTGTACGTTAGTCAACTTATTTGTACAAAGTTAATATCGATTTGTTTTAAATTAACTTGTTTTAAAAATTAAAAATTGTATATTGTAAACGCTATCATTTGTAATTTATTATTACAAGCAAAAGAATTATGAAAACAAGCTGCATGCATTTACCTCTTCTACCCGACGATGCCTGCACTTTATTCATAGATACAACAGACGCAAAGGAGGACACGCAGGCATAGCATTTTTCTACATAAGCAGTGAATGGATTATTCAAAAATAAATAAAAAGCAAGTACATACTGGATGGAGCGGTAGTATACATTGACATCATTTTTAATGGAGGGGTCATTTCAATGAAGAATTTCTTTTCTGCAGTTTTGTCGTTAAGCATGGCATTCTCGATGTTACCTGTCGCAGCTTTGGCTGCGGACGCACCGAAGGATTCTACAGCGTTCAGCGATCTAAAAGACTTGGATGCAGCTACAAAAGCAAAGTATGATGACATGCTGAAAGCAGGCATTTTTAACGGGATCGAGGAAGGCAAGTTCGGTCTGAAGGAGAAAATGAACCGTGCGCAATTCGCCAAGGTAGCTGCCCTCGTGTTCCAGCTCAAAACCGATGCATCGCTCAAAAAGTCGACGTTTCAAGACGTTACTTCAGACGATCCGTCTAACGGGTATGCTCTACCCTTCATCGAGGCAATTTACAAGGCCGGCATTACGGATGGCTATGCAGAGGGCTTGTTCAATCCAAGCGGTGAAGTGACGAAGGAGCAGCTTGCTGCTTTCCTCGTTAAAGGGCTGAAGCTGGACGAGAAAGTCAAAGCATCTGCAGGCGTTAAGGACGATACCGTATCCGATTGGGCTAAAGGCTATGTAGCTGTTGCCATTGACCTGAAGCTGATGGTTAACGGAGCGAACGGGAAATTTGACGGAACCACCCCTGCCACTCGCGATTTGCTTGTGCTCTCCGCTTATGAAGCCAAGAAGCAGCTTGCTTCTGCTGCCAAACCGGAGGTAGTCACCAAAGTATCGATCAACAAAGCCGAAGTGACTGGAGCCAAAACGATCAAGGTCACTCTGAACGGAGCGATTGCAGATACATCCAAGCTGACGGTCGGCGTTACCCGTGGATCTACCAAGATCGAGGCCAAGCCAAAATGGAACGACAATAAAAACGAGGTTGAATTGACGCTCGATGCCAAAATGACGGAAGGCGTCTACAACGTGAAGCTCGAAGCCGTTAAGGACGGAGGCTTAACCGTTGATAAAGGCTCTGCAGACGTAACCGCACAAACCGAGAAATTAACGAAGCTGGAATTTACAACGGCTTCTGACACGATAGCATTGGGCAAAGAGGTCGTTATCGCGTTCCGTGCTTTGAACCAATACAATGAGCAAACCGATTTGCCGGCAGCGCGATTCGACATTCGCGTGAATTCAGATCTTACGGTAAAGGCTTCTAACGTGGAGCAATCATTCACCATAAACACGTCGGATTTGGAACGCAATGATGTCATTTCCGTTACGGTCTTAACTCCTGAGAAAACCGTACAGGCCAACAAAACGTTCAAGATTGGAGACAAGCAGCTGGTATCGAAGGTTGAGCTGGGTGAATTGAAGCTGATCAGTGGCAAGAAGAAGCTCGAAGCCGGAGACAAAGCCTATCTGGACTACAAAGCGTATGACCAATATGGAATGCTGGTAACTGAGCTGGATTTATTGCGTGATCAAACCAACTTGTTGGTGTCTGATGCGGACGCAATACTCGATGGCACGATTACGGAAAACGGCATCAAGATCGACAAAGGCTTCGGCTTCTTTGAAGACGAGGATAGCGATAACCGACCTGATCTTATTATTAGAACCGCTTCCGCCAATCCGGACATGCTGCCTGGCGAGCATGAAGTTACCTTTTCTGTAATGCCTTCCAGCGGACAAACCGCTACGAAAAAAGTGCAAATCGTATCAAGCGATGTGCCATTCGATATCAGCTTTGGCAAGCCAAGCGCCGCCTCGATAGCTTGGGGTGACGAGGACGTCTACCTCCCTGTCATTGTAAAAGATAAAAACGGCAAGGAATTATCCGTTGACGATATTGTCAGATTTGCAAACGAAATTCGTATTGATGATTCCGGTTCTGCCCGAGTGAAAATAAGCAGATCTATTGAAACCGAAGGCGTAGGCAGAGGCAAAATTAAAATTGGTGGGCTTGAAGGCACCAGGGAAAACGATGAAAAAGCAGGAACGCTGACTATTACGGCGACGATTGAGAAGAACAACAAGTCGGCTACTTACAGTACTTGGATTGGGGAAAAACGCTATCCGAACCAAGTGTACGTCTCTTCCGAGCCGAAACCGCTCATGGTTCCGTCCCTTACTCCGTTGTACGTCAGTACTGACAATATGATTACTGAAAACAAAATGAAGCTGAAATTTAAAGACCAATACGGCGATGATTTCGATAAGGACTACACAGGCTACGAGGTCGATATCAGCTACGAACAAATTTCCGGAACCGTAACGAACGCCGTGTACTTTACCAAAGGCTCTCTAACAAGCACAACCGCACCTACATGGCAGTGGGATACGGATAAGGCTTCACCGAATCATAAGATTACTTTCGTTGGTGACGATACTCGCGCAGACGGGTACTCCGCATCCAAAACGTCCGTTAAATCGATCCGTGATGCCGACTTAACCTTCACACCGATTACAGGCGACGATAACGTAGGCGAGTATAAAATGACGGCTACGCTGTTCAAGATGGACGGCAAGAGCAGAAACCAAATGTCCTCTGTATCCCGTGAAGTCGAGCTGTTGAACTCCAAGGATGCAGAGAAAGTGACGTATGAGGTCAAAGCATTTGCCAACGGATTGTTCGCAACGAATGACTTGTATTTGGGTGCGTTCGAAGCCGGCTCTGTCGCGTCTGACTTATCTAAATTAGCTTTGCCTGGATTGGTCGCACCGACTTCCGAGGCCGATGCGATGGCCAACTGGTTTGCCGGCAAAATTGAAGTTTCCGCTAAAAACAGTAAAGGCGAAAATGTCGGTTTGCCTAACAACCTGATTCAAGGTGTATCCACTACAAACAAATTCGCTGTACCGGTAGCTCGACCTAAATCGGATTCCCTTGCCTTCGATACCATTGCCCTTCGCGGTGTGGAAGAAGGAACGACTAATGTTGCCGTTACCTTCCGCAATGGACATAAGCCATACAATCTGTCGAATGTTCAAGTGAAGAAGGATGCACTGAACGTGGCTTCCTTCACATTAGCGGAGAACGGAAAATCAAAAACGGTCTGGTTATCCCTGCTCAACAACTTGTCGATCCATTCCGGAGATTCCGTTGCTAACGGCGTAACTCAATTGAAGAAGACGCTTGGCGACATAAAGCTTAAAGACCAGTATGGAGCGTTTGAATTCAAAAACTATTCCGTATACCGTGCAGCTGATTTGTTCGGTACCCGCTTCAGCATTAATAATGCCAAATGGTCGGATCCAGCAAATCCAGGAACCATTGAGATCGTTGTCGACAAAAAAGCCGGAACCGCCGTATACAAATACGTACCGGGAGCAGGCGGCAGCCAGATCGTTTCCTTTACCGTTATGGCTACAAGCGGAAGTATCACGCAAACGGTCGACGTATTCACGGATCGTACGAAATAACAGAAGCAGCAGCATGATTCATCGACCACAGACTGTAGAGATGTGACATAACAGAACAGAGAGCTGAGCTGACGTCGATACTTATCGGCGTCAGTTTTTTTACACCTATTCCGGATCCGTGTCGAAGCATAATAAAAATAAAATACACCTTGAGAATATCCATCAGGTCACCTGGAGGTTTCCAATGTCCATTCAAAAAGGTGCATTATGGTTTTGAGAAAGACAGTATGTATGGGGTTTATATGCTCCCCGCTTCCCTTGAATCCTTACGGAAATGGCCGGGAGTTAATTCCGTGCTTTTTTTGAAGGCTCGGATGAATGACACTACATGGGTATACCCTACTTGCCAGGCAATTTCCTGAATGGAGTCGGAGGACATAGCCAATTTCTTCATCGATAACTCGATCCGTAATCGTGTAACGTAGTCAATGAACTTCTCTCCTGCTCCCTCCTTGAACATTCGGCTGAATTGTACCGGGTTCATGGAAAAGTGATGGCTGATTTGCTTCAAAGATAAATTAGGATCCGTCAGGTGATCATCAATGTACTTTTTAGCATCATCAATCCATGGCAACGTTTTAGGTATATCCATTAGAATGGATTCCAATAAATAGATACCCCCTTCTTTTTATTTGCTTTATTACTTATAAAAAGTAAGCGCTATCATTCAATGTTAAATTTTTGCTCTTTAAGGATAGTATACCAGATTATTCGTAAAAAAAGTTTAGTTTGAGTCCCTAAAAATGTTGTTATATTACGAAAATTCACATTTTTTTTACAAGTATAACATTTAATTTTGAAGTAAAAAATCTGTTTTGTGTATTGTTTAGAAAACAAAGTAATTAATGATTACGCTATCCTCTTAATCAATTTCATAATGAAACTGAAAACATTCTGAACGCTCTACCCTGTTAGCAGGCAAAATCGACTCTATAAGAACATTTGTTCTCTAGAATAAAAGACAAACCTGCTGAAAATGATAAACAGGTCTTCAGACAACATTCATTTCGAGGAGGAACAACTATGACTCAGCAACAAGTCGACGTAAATTCATTAAAGAAAGCCGAAGCAATCGCTTCTCTGGCTAAGGATTGTATTACACAAGCCATTGAGCAATCGTCCGCTAACCAAATCCTATGTGAAGAAGCATTAAAGCAGGCGTCCAATGAAATTGCCCAAGCCCAAACGTTAATCAGTCAGGTACAATCATCTTTCCAGGCAGCACAAGCCACATCGTCCAAAGGATAAGGACTGCCTATTTATTTTACGCTGACTTCATAATTTTTATAAAGAATGGTTCTGTTTCATTAGGACAAAATAAGCATTGAGACTGAGTGATCATGGTCTATAACTAAGAGAAGGAGTGATTTCGATGGCTAAACACAATGATCGCAATCAACACGAAGCAGAGGATCTCGATTCAGCGAATATGGCTGATGTCGATGCAGGTGAAGCAGTAGGTACTGTAGGCGGTGGAGCCGTGGGCGCTATTGTAGGTTCCGCATTTGGACCTGTCGGCACTGTTATTGGCGGAATCGCCGGTGCAGCGCTTGGCAATAAAGCGGGCGACAGTGTTGACAATAACGCGGATGCCTCGGATCGGAACGAGTAACAGAGCAGTGGAAAAATGCAGGGTATCGTTGAATTATGGTGCCCTGCTCTTTTTTCTTACATAGCGTTCATTCCAAAAAAATGAATCATAATACATACACATTATGATCATATTAACGATGTTGTATACTCGAAGGAGGTTTATGAAATGGCTGATCAACCATCCAACGGACAAGAACAGAGCGCACGGACTAAAGCCCAAAATGCTATGAACCATGCACTTCATGCCCTTAACGAAGCAAGACATAGCAACGTGAATCAAGACAGAGAAGTTCAAGCAGCGAAAGAACAGCTTTATAAAGCTCGTCTCGAGCATATGCAGGCGAACCATTCGGATAGCCAAGATCAAGGTACTCTATCTTAGCTCATGTCTTCAACTAGCAAAAAGGTCATCCCGCCAGCAGATTGATTTCTGCCACGAGATGACCTTTTCCCTTCCCTATACATGCAGCCTTGTTAACGTCTTACTAAGTCTATTCGGAATCGGGTTCGGGATCTGACGGGTCGTCACTGTCTGGAAACAGCTCCTTCATTATCCGTTTGCCTGTTGGCGTAGCTGCGAGTCCTCCCCGCGCCGTTTCCCTGTATTTCTCCGACATGTCGCTTCCTACCTCCAGCATAGCGTCGATCACCTCATCGGACGGAATGACGCTGCGAACTCCGGCCAGCGCCATATCCGACGCCGTAATCGCCGACACGGCCCCGAAGCCATTACGCACAATGCAGGGAACCTCAACCAAGCCGCCGACGGGATCGCAGACAAGGCCGAGCGAATTTTTGAGCGCCAGTCCGACTGCGTGAACCGACTGCTCCGGCGTACCTCCGCGAAGCTCGGTTAATGCGCCCGCAGCCATAGCGACCGCGGAGCCGATCTCCGCTTGGCAGCCCCCTTCGGCGCCGGAGACGAACGACCGGTTGGCGATAATATACCCAAGTCCCGCAGCGGTAAACAGCCCGTGCGTCATCCATTCGTCCGTCCAGCCAAAATGCTCCTGAGCGCTGACGAAGACGCCGGGGATGACCCCGCATGAGCCTGCCGTCGGCGTCGCGACGATGCGCCCCATACTCGCATTCACTTCCGAAACCGCGAGCGCGCTCGCCAGCGCCCGGCCGGCAACCGGTCCAAGCAGACCGAGTCCTGTATCGTGTAAGTTCCGTACCCGCTTAGCGTCGTTCCCCGTCAAGCCGCTGTGCGAAAGTGTATCCTGCGTTAACCCGCGGGACACCGCCTCTTTCATAATCCGATAATAGGCGAGCATCTTCTTCAACTCGCTCTCAGCCGATCGTCCCGATTCCTGAGATTGCTCCTCGATCATCAGACGGTGTATCGGCTTGCCTTCCTCACGACATAACTGCGTAAGCTTCTGAAGCGTATCGAATCTCATAAGCCACCCCAGACGATAAAATAGTTTAATTATCGGAATTCCCGGAATCGGTGCGGTCCGATAAATCGAACGTAACCGCGCGGGTAACGCCTTTCACCCGGCGTACCGCTTCCACCAGCTCGATCGGGAAAATGGCGTCCGCTTCGATCACTGTTAGAGCATCCCCGCTTCGCCGGTTTCGATCCACATCCATGAACCCGATGTTGATTCCATATCGGCTGAACCACCGGGTCAAGGCAGCTAGCAAGCCGACCTTATCGGAATGCCAGATTACCATGGTCGGATACGCGGCGCTAAACCGAACGTCGAACCCTTCGACGTTCACTATCTCAACGTTACCCCCTCCGATGGACGTGCCGGTGATTTGCATGACACGGTCTTTGGCCGACATGCGAATTTCCGCTGTATTCGGATGAGGAGCCATGCCTCTTCCCTTGCGGAATTCTATATGCAGTCCATGCTGCTCTGCCAAGGAAAGCGACTGCGGGATGCGTGAATCGTCCGTTGCCCATCCGAGCAGTCCTGCAGCGATGGCTGCGTCCGTACCGTGCCCGCGTCCCGTATCTGCAAACGATTGATATAGCGCTACATCGGCTTGTTCCGGCTGCTCCCCGAAAAGATGTCTCGCAATCAAGCCTATGCGCAGAGCACCGGCTGTATGCGAGCTGGAGGGACCGATCATATCCGGTCCGATAATAGAGAATAGGTCCTTGAAGCGCATCGCCAGCGCCTCCTTTGTACAATCTTATGGGCAGCAAGGCATGTATCTTTTCCAATTGTTCCGCCAATAGGATAGTCGATTGTGGACAGCCCCTTCCACATATTGATCATGCTCTCATTACTATCATATCGCCATCGGACAATTAAGGACAAATCTTTAATTTGTCTTTAATTCAACAGGCTCTACGACCTTCTTGCAGGATCAGAACGTACAGTAGACCGAGCTACAAAAAAAGCATCTGCGATAAAACGCGGACGCCTTGTAAGATACATATCGTTTCTATATATCAACTATATAAAGAATGACAAGCCTTTTAACAGCAGTCTTTGATGGTAGACCTTCCCCTCTTCCGGAGACAGGTTCAGCCCATTTTTCCCCGATAAACTCCAATTCAAGTATAGCTTCAATGAAGTCATTCTTCTTATATTATAGAGGATATGCAGCTCCTCAAAAAACGGAACCTCCCGTACAGTGATCCCAGCTGCTGCTGTATACTCGTGTAAATATAGCTGAATCAGCTGCGGAGATTATGGAAATTAATTAGTATTTCAAAAATGAAAAAAGCAGTCTCTGATCCATAAAGACCAGAGGCTGCTTGAATTCATAAGAAACTATTAGCACAACCCAACTTAAGGGAGGATGTTGCCTGCCGCCCGGTAAATTTCATACCATTCCTGACGTGTTAAATGGACATCGCTTGCTTTACAGCAATCGATCAACCGCTCGAGGCTCATAGTCCCAGTCACCGGTTGCATGCGTGCTGGATGGCGCAGCAGCCACGCCATCGCAATAGTCGTATTGCTCACTTCATATTTGGCCGCGATCTCGTCGATCTTCTTGTTCAGTTCAGGGAACTCGTCGCTTCCGAGGAACACGCCTTTGAAGAATCCGTATTGGAACGGCGACCACGGTTGAATGGTGATATCGTTTAGTCGGCAATAATCAAGCACGCTGCCGTCACGGCTCACAGCGGAATCGTTCTCCATGTTCACATTGACACCGTTCGTAATCATGGTAGCGTTGGTGATGCTTAATTGCAGCTGGTTGGCTACAATCGGCTGCTTCACAAACTTCTTCAGCAGTTGAATCTGCATCGGATTCTGATTGGAAACGCCGAAGTGGCGTACTTTCCCCGAGCTTTCCAGCAGGTCGAAAGCTTCAGCAACCTCTTCCGGCTCGACCAGCGCATCCGGACGGTGCAGGAGCAAAATATCCAAATAATCGGTTTTCAAACGCTTCAGAATGCCGTCCACCGATTCCAGAATATGCTCCTTGGAGAAGTCGAACATGCCCTTCCGAATACCGCACTTGGATTGCAAGATGATGTTCTCGCGGATATCGTCATTCATATGGATCGCATCGGCAAATATTTCTTCACAAGTGCCGCCGCCGTAAATGTCCGCATGATCGAAGAAATTCGCCCCTTGCTCCAACGCAGTCTGGACAAAACGCTCGGCTTCACTTCCGCTCAGCGATTTGATTCTCATGCAGCCTACCGCAATAACCGGAACTTCTAAGGAACTGGTTCCCAGCTTAATCGTTCTCATTGCATCATCCATCCTCTCGATTGATTACTTTGCGCCCATATGTAAGCTAGCAAAATATGCTATCATTTATCATTCTCTCATATCTTTACAACCGTTTTCAAATAGATTCGTATGCGGCAGGAAATAAAATAATCAACCGGACTCCTGGAATCCGGTCGATCCTTCATCCTAAATGTATCCTTTTTCCTTTGCGTGGCGTCCCCAGTGCGGCCGGCGTCCGTCAGCGTCGCTGAATCCGTATTCGTCGGACAAGTCCCAAGAGCTTAACAGCTGGCCGGTTTTATCCATGACATTCGGGTCCGCCGCTAATGAAGCTACCGCCTGTCCGACGAAGAACGGCGTCTCCGACTGGAGAAGTCCGGATCCTGCTCCCCTGCATTTCCATTCGGATCAACTCCCATACTTAATGTAACCACGAAGCGCAGGTTAATCAGCCTTTTTATAAACCGCCTTGATAAAGCCGCCAAAAACGTCGTGACTGTAGGTGAATCCGCGGCTCAGGTAAAAATCGAAAGCGGTATCGTTTCCATTGGACACATAAATAAAGATCAAATGAACGTCGTTAAAGCTTTCCAGCCATTCGACCGACATCTCGAACAATTTGGAGCCGAGTCCTTTATCGCGGTAGCCGTCTCGCAAGTACAGGTTGCTTAAGCAGCCGATCTTTTGCGGCAGACGAACCCACTCGGGATAAAAGCCTTTATCACGCTCAGGATCTTGTACCGGCGCCCATTCCGGTATGGAATTTTTACTTGCATCCACATAATCAATGGTGGAAAATGCATAGCCGACCGGAATCCCTGCGTCTTTTACGACAATAACCTGGCTGTCTAGAGAGCTTTCATAGCTTCGTTTCATTCTCGTATCGAAATTCATGATATCAAACGTTTCAGGAGCTATGGTAGCTGCAGATTGTTGAAAAGCCATCAGCTCGTTGCACAGCTCTCTGCACTGCTCGATATTGCCATCGTTCACCATTTCAATGGTAATGCTGCTCAACTGTCACCTACTCCTCCACACCATGGTTGTCAGAAATCGTCATCCTGCCCTCATCGTTCCGGACAAACGGATTGAATAAAAGCTCTCATTGCTTTTGAAATATATTTCTTTTCATGATACACCAACTGAACCTTGAGCACGAGCGATGGATAATGAAGCGGCAGTATCGCCAGCTGTCCATTTTCGAACTCGGGAGCGATAATCGTTTTGGGGACAAGGGATATCCCTAATCCATGCATCACATATCGTTTGATCGTTTCGAAATTCATATTATCGTACGTTTTGCTGTACTGAACATGGTTCACTCGCAGCATCGTTTCAAAGTATGACCGGCTAGTGCAATTGTCGGAGGTCATAATCATTTCTTCCCCATTCAGATCTTCCGGATACACGGCAGCTTTGGCGAGCAGCGGATGGTCCGGCTTCGCAATCCACACATAATCTTCCTCTCGGATCGTCCGGCATACATAATCCGGCAGGTCGGTTTGATCGGTGATCATAAATCCCAAGTCGCATTCGCCAGCTTTCAGCGCCTGCAGCAACCCCATTCCGGCCACTTCCTTGATTTGAATTTGGACGGCCGGGTTCTTTTGCTTATAGGCGCCTAAATAGTTGGGAAGCAAATACGACGCTAATGTGGATTTGATCCCAATGGTGAAGCTGCCGTTAGTCGCTCCGGATATAGTAATCTTCGATTCTTCGAACAGGCTGACGATCTGCGAAGCGTAACGGAGCAGCTCCAGGCCATCGGACGTAGGCTGCATTTTTTTGTTCATTCGTTCGAAAATCGTAATGCTGTACTCCTGTTCAAGCTTTTGGATTTGTGAGGTTACGCTGGATTGCGCATACCCCAGCATGTCGGCGGCTTTCGTATAATTTTGCCACTTGGCGACCTCGAGCAGCGTTTTATAAAATGCGATATCCATTACGTCTTCCTCCCAACATCAAAAAAACCGATAGTAACTATCAATAATTATAGATAACACCGAAGTAAATTACCATGTTACGATACGGCTAAAGATTTGGGAGGGACCGCCGGATGATCAACCCGTATGAATTGGAAAAGCAGTATGAGCAGCATACGAAAGAATTGGAGCACATCATGAGAACCGCTTATTTAGTGGAGAAACCAAGCAGGCCAAGACATTTTATATTACGGTGGTTGAAATCGCTGTTTGCTTCCAAAACAAAAGAAGACTCCTCCGCGATACATCGCTAAGATGAAGTCCTCTTCCGTTCCTTGCTTGAGCTGCTTATTACTTGGTATCAGCAGAAAGTACAATGTGCGCTACAGTCAATTTCGGAATTGATAACATAAACTTATTGTTCTGAATATTGGCTGCGCCTTCTCTTTCGGTAATTTGCGGACTGTTCTCATCAAACGCCCACACTTTAGCCGATTGGTACTGCGTCGTCCCGCCGATGGAAAATGAAGCGTTCATTGCATGTTCGAAGTTTTTGTTGATCGCGATGATGTGCAGATTATTGTCGCTGTCATGGAAAACGGAGCTGTAGATAGAGCTGTTCTCAATATCATTGGTATCCGCTTTGACCTTGGTGTCGCCGTACTTCGAATTATTTCCGTCATAATTGTTAAAGATCTTGAAGCCGGAGGAAACATACGGAATTTGGGACAGTCTAGCTGTCCCCATCATGTTCCAGTAGCTCGCCATATATAGGCCTTGCTTGCCGAATATTCCAAGGGTATCGGCCTGTGCAATGCCGCCGGAAACGTGGTGATTGCCGCCAAAATCGTATTCGGTGAACGCGATCTTCGTTCCCGGGTTGTACTTGTTCACCGATTGTTTCATAGCCGGGATCAGAGGGAGAAACTCGCTGTACCATTCGCCGATCCACGTGTTTTCGCGATAGCTCGGATCCCACATCGATCTCGGAGCTTGCACGCGCACCTTGTGTGTCTCCTCAGTATGGCTTTCGAGCGACGTGCTGTTAATTCGAATATCGTCGCCTACTTCTTCGGAGTACCAGTGAATATCCAGCACATCCAGCAGCCGGACACCTTCTTTCCTCGATTCTCTGGCCAAGTTGTCCAAGTAGTAGTCCAAATACCATCGATAGTTTCCTTTGATTTGTTCCCACTCCGGCTTATTGTCGACCATATAGGCATCGCTGAAGTTATAGGAAACCGGACCGAACATTTCGGCTGTCGGATCGACATGCTTGACTCCTCTCGCCAGCTCGATCGATTTGTTGAGTACTTCGACACCTTTAGGTATGTCCGGATGCATATAAGCATGCGTTTTTTTCCATAATCCCGGCTCGTTATCGATCTCATAGCCTTTAATTCCTGTAGCCGAAGAGGCCGGTCCGAACTTGTTAACCAGCAGGTTGACAAACTCGTCGTTATACGCCACATTGTCGGTCAAATCCGGCGTCAAGCTGAACGGTGCGCCTTTGGCTGCCTTCACATCCACCCATCGGCTGGAAGGCGCCGTTTCCGCCGGCGTAACCGGCGTGGAAGATTTATCTTTGGCCGCATAGCCGGCGGTTGGCAGCGTCCACAGGGTGTAGGCGCCCTTGGCCAGCGATTTCTGATGGAAGCCTATAGCCGCGATCCCCGGAATGTCCCACTTGGCGCTTTCCGATACCGGAATGCCTCCGTAATACCATGGGACGAACGAGTCGTTGACAAATCCATCGTCATCGCCGGAGTTCGACGCATTATTTTCCCAATTGTAGGCGGAGAAACGGTTGCCGCCCGCTCGCCGGGCCGTAATATTCTCCGTGCCCGTCAAATCTTCGTTGGACCCGTAAATGTATGGGCTGATCGGCGCTCTTTCCTCAGTCGGGTCGATTCGAAAATCGACATCGAACGTGCCTGCAACAGTCCGGAGCGTATTGATTTTGATCGTATCGCTCCATGGGCCTAATGTTGAGCCGTCTACCGCTCTGATCCGGAACGTATGCAGCGATGCCGGTGTAAGCCCGCTTTGGGTATACGACAAGGTCGTCCCTGTGGGGACTACGGCGCCGTCAACCTCTATTTCATATCCGGTCACCAGCTCCTGCAGCGCTTTCCAAGTGACCTTGATCGAGCTTTCCGACTTTTCCGCACGAATGCCGAGAGGTGCAGGCAGCTGCTGCTCGCCTGTCGTCTTGGCTGCAAATAGCGAGCTCCAGAGGCTAGTTGCATTTCCTTTGATCGTTCGAAGCTTGAACGTATGCAATGTCCCTGGCTTCAAGTAGTCATATACAAACGTATTAGCGGTGACGGTGGTCGTAACCCCATCAGCATAGACCTCGTAGCCTGTCGCCCCCGGTACATCATCCCACTTTAACGTAATGGATGTATCTGTCGAAGAGGAATTCACTTGGGCTGGAAATGGCGGGATATCGAGGGGAGCGGGTTCCGTTCCCCATACCAACACTCCATCCTTG
This sequence comes from Paenibacillus sp. H1-7, assembly GCF_022354825.1. Classification (GTDB taxonomy): domain Bacteria; phylum Bacillota; class Bacilli; order Paenibacillales; family NBRC-103111; genus Paenibacillus_S. The sequence continues at coordinate 4,294,686 of NZ_CP031168.1, read as the reverse complement.
TAAAGGGTCGTTCTTGTAGACTCGGCGGCAGTGGACGAGTTCAAGAACGAGTAATCGTTCGTCTGGTCGAAGGACGACCAATCGCTTTTATTCATCCAGCCGCTGAACAAGAGATCGTCTCCCGGCTGAATGACGCCCGCATTATCCTTAAAGCCGATTTCCAAGTAATGCGTCGCGTTTGAAGCGGGTACCGGCATCTTCACGAAATCGGTAATAACGTTCGCCGTAGGGAAGGAGCTCCACTTCACCATACTGTAAAATCCGATGGCAAACGATTTTTCTTCTTCATTAATAAAGTCTGCGGTGAAATAATATCTGATTTTCAAATTCTTCAGGTCGATGGCTGTTGTTCCCGTATTCGTCACTTTAAACTCGGGTGTGATCGAAGGCGAACTCTGGTTTTGCCCGGTCGTTGTGATCACCTTGATTGATCCTTGGCTTGCAGCCGGAGGCACTTTAGCCGCCACTTCCGAACTCCAGGCCCCAGTCACGGTGCCATTCTTCGCCCGCACTCTGTACTTGTGTTCCGTATCGGGCGCAAGCCCGCTATGGACATACGAGGTGCCCGCCAAATGACTAACCGTCGTTGTTCCATCAACCTCCACATCATAGCCCGTCGCTTGTCCTGCCGAGTCCCAAGTCACTGTAATGGAATCAGCGGCAGCTATCGCTTTCACGTTCGTCGGTACGGTTGGCACCGGCTGCGTATCGGAGTGGACGGTAAACAGTGCAGCAGAATCGTTCACCGTATAGGTCTTTGTACGATCGGGGCTGTATACGCCAATTCCCACTTTATATTGACCTGCAGGCGCATTCGCAGGGGCTGTCCACTTCACAGGGAAATGCTTCGCCTGATTGGCTGTAAACGAATCGACGAACGGCCATGTCAGAACCTTAGTGCCGTCAGGCTGAATGACGCTTACTTCCACCAGCGCTTCAGCATACACGTTCGCCGTGACGGAAGTGTCGATGCTCACCTCTCCGCCTGAACGCACACTGTCGGGCGCAACCGCTGCGCCGGTCGTGAAGCTAACCGATGGAGTACCTTTCTTCACGGTAATCTTAGTAACTCCGGGGTACCACTTGTTGATATGGCCTCCCCAGCCCGCTCCGAAAATACCGAAGCTTACGATATATTCTCCTTCCGGCAATTGCTCTGGAACACGCCATTGGAATGGAACGGTTTTCTCCACTCCCGCTGTGAGCTTGATGTTGTCTTGGAACAGCTGACCGACATTCTGTAGGGAGGAATTGAAAAATTCAACATCCATTAATACGTCTGCACTTTCCGAAGTCTTGACGCTCACAAACACATCGGCCTTGGAGCCGGCTTCAACAGAGGCTGGAGCCGCTTTTGCAGATACAGAGAAATCGATTGCCGCCTGGGCGGACGGTACCGGGATAAAGAAGGTAAACGTGTGAAACAGCAGCAGGAAAGCCATGCCTAAAGCTAATCTAACCTTTCTGCAGGTAACTATCGATGCATTCATATTGCGTTCTCCTTTTTCGTGCATTCGCCAAATTGCAAGTTTAGTAAGTTTTCTTTCGATCATTGCAGCTGATGGGCGGTCATCCCTCCCTTCCGTTTCAAATACCAGGATCGTCTTGTCGTTTCCCCCTCTCCAGTCAGCGCACCAACCAGTATGACAGCTTCTGCCAAAAATCTATAGTGTCCCAAAGTATACTTTCACGGTCCAAAAGGATACCGGTCGGCATTATTTAAGCATGCGGAAGCCGATTCGCTAATATTTTGTTCATAGGGAGGTGCAGAGAAAATGGATTCAGAACGTACGTGCAGGCTTGTTCGAGCCAATCGAACTTATCATGGAAAGCAAGGCTTGGATTACGGGGAAGCGATATCGAAGGAAAGCGTCGGCTCTCAAGCCATATGCATGCTTCTGGTGACAATACCGCCGGGGCAAAGAGCGCAAGCCCATCTCCATGAAAACCATGAAACGGCCATTTACATGCTGCGGGGAACGTCCGCCATGTGGTATGGCGATAAGCTGGAGCTGCATATGGAGCTCGAGGAAGGGGATTTTCTGTATATTCCCGCTGGAATGCCTCATCTCCCTTACAATCCAAGCGAATCCGAAACTTGTACCGCTCTTATCGCCCGTACGGACCCGAATGAGCAGGAGAGCGTCCTTCTGCTCCCCGAGCTTGATGCCTTGTGGCGGCAGCAAAGACTATCGGAGGAATAATTGCATGAACATCAAAAAAGATTCAGTCCGCTAAGGGCTGAATCTTTCTTCATGGCTAAACGTTATTTTTGCTTGATTTGCGGCATGATCTTGACGATTTCCTCTTCCGCTTCCCGAAGCGCAGTGTTCACGTCTTTTTTGCCTGCTACGGTGTCCGCCACTTTGGCATTGAAGATTTTGCGAACATCCGCGTGGGCGGAGTACATGGAGCTTGGTTTGTAAGGCGCGATTTGGCCTTTGTAGATCGCCTGCACGTTTTTGCCCTTCAGGAACTCCATCTCGGCGCCGAAGGAATCTTTAACGGCTTTGCTTGCCAATACAGGATAATATCCGTATTTCTTGGCCATCACCGTCTGAACTTCATCCGAGGTCAGCACGGAGACGACTTTCATGGCATCGTCCTGATTTTTGCTGACTTTGTTCACGCCTATGTACATCGTATCGCCCAAGCCTTTAAGCCCTTCGTAGCCTTTATAGCTCGGCAGCTGCACCATATCCCAGTTCAAGCCGTTCTTGGTTGCTTCCTGCAGCGAAGGCATTACGTTGGAAATGACCATCGCGGTATTTTTGTCCTTCACGAATGCGTTGACCACATCGGCAAAAGCCGTGCCCTTCGGCTCATTCCCCGGTATCGACATCAGACTGGCATATAGGGTCAGCAGCTGCTTCCATTGGTCATTATTAATAGTAGGCGCATCGGTATTGGCATCCAACAGATCAATCGGCACTCCGCCTTTCATAGCGAAAATACTCTGAGGATGCAGCCCTTTATACTGGAAGCCTGCATCGGATTTGGTCACCTGCTTGGCCAGGCTGACGATATCCTCCCACAGCATGCCGTCCTTCGGATAAGAAACAGCAAATTTATCGAAAATATCTTTATTGTAATACAAAGCGGTTGGACTGCTGTATAAAGGGAAGGCAACGGTCTTGCCATCCACTTTGTTTCTTTCCAGAAAAGCGGGATCGAACTTGCTGATATCGATATTCTCTTTCTTAATCAGCGGGCCCATATCCTGTGTCAATCCAAGCGTAGAATATGACCGGACATCGTTGGAAATGGTGAATACGTCCGGGAATTCTCCGGAGGCTACCAGCTCTTCCGGATTGCTGCCTTTGCCTCTGACCACTTGCTCCAAAGTAATATGAGGATACTTCTTCTTCACAGGCTCGACGAATAACTGCTGCCATTGGTCATCGGACACGGCTACCCATTGATAAATTTTAATGGTTACAGGCTTCGCCTCGGCTTGCGTCCCGCCTGGATTCGCGCTTTCCTGCACCTGCTTCCCGCCCGAACAGGCAGCAAGCATACTTAATGCCGTTAATGAAGTCAGAACAACCGATAGTCTCTTTTTCAAACCAAACATCCCCCTTATCGTTCGTATAAAGCGCGGTTTATCCATTCCATGTGTAAACACAACCGCTTCATAGCAACGCTTATCAACTGCAAGCGCTTTATGTTGGTGTTTTGATTATAGCAAAGCGGACTTACGGATTCTTTATTCAGATTGCGTTCAATTATCAATATATTGCTATGTTTGCGGCTTGCTTTGGATCGAATGAGATAAGGAATGAAAATCCGGTATCCTTTGTTTGAATTCGAGATACCGGCTTAGGGGGATGATTCAGAGGTATATAAACTATTAGCATGATTCGTGGAGAGGATGTAAAGACTAACCAATAAGACGAAGGAGTAAGGGGGCAATCCCCCTCTTATTTATAAAACGTGTGGTCACCTATTTTAACTGTTACTTTAGCTTTCTTGTTAGGTACATGTGCCGCGCTCTTTAACTCGGCAAAATATAAGGATCCGTTCGTTGGATCGCTGCCATTCAATGCCTCCTCAACCGCTCGTATGGCCGATTGAGTAGCAGGCTTTTTGATGGAACCGTTCTTGACAGGGGAAAATTGGTATACCTTTCCGTTATTGGCGTTAATCACTTCTTTCACCGTTTTCGGAAATTTACCTGATTCCGTCCTGTTTAAAACTACGGCAGCTACCGCCACTTGACCTAAATAGGGCTGATTTCTCGCTTCAGCTGTAACAAGCCTTGCAAGTAACTCCTTATCACTGTCTGAAATACTCTTCTTTTCAGTCGTTGGGCTTGGTTTAGGAGTTTCCAACTTCGGAGGAGGAGTAGGCTCAGGCTTTGCCGGCTCAGGCTGTTCAGGCGGTTTAGGCGCTTCTGCTACCGGTGCGGCGGCAGGCGCTGCGCTTAGGACCATAACCTTTTTTTCCTTTTCCAGCGTAAGCCTCATCTCATCGCTCAACGAGTTGTCAACCTTATTTCCGCTTTCCTTCTGAATAAACGTACTGCTAGGCAATGACACTTCGGAAATTGCTTGCTTATTCACAACCATCATTCTTTTATCTGCATGCGTTGCATTTGCAGGAACGATAAGGAAGACGGAAATGATTCCGGTCAGCAGGGTAGCACTTGCCGCTGCTGCTGGCTTTCTCATTCTATCACTCCGTTTCGTTGAACCACACTTTATCTATTTAAAGTAATAATTAACGATTTGTCTCTAGTGTATTGCTGGTTCTATTGGTAGTATTTTTGCAATTCGGCACTTATTTCGATCCATTCTATGGATTCGGACCCTGTATTTCCCGCTAATCCAATTCTTGCATAATGGGATGCTCGTCCAAATAACCGAAACGCTGCAGCTCCTTAAGCTCCATCATGATATGGTCTGCATCATCATTTGACACCTCGTACAGATCGCTTAACGTATTCCCTTCGTGCTGTTTCAAATAAACCAACATCCCCTTGGCAGCCCAGGACAGGCGGCTGTCGCCATAATCGCCCAGTATATCGCGGAACACTCTGAGCGGTATCACTCTTTTTTCAACTAAGCTTTGAAGTGCCTCCGACGTTTGCTTGGAGCTCATTCGGCCTATGCCGGCGATATCCGCTACCGTTGGATGAGAGGCTCCGCTCTGGAGCATACTGCTCAGGACAATGCACACCATTTGCTCGTACACATTTAATTCCGGTACTTTGAAAATTTCTGAGATTGTAAAGGGCTGGGGGTGATTTGCGTGCGATACGTTAGACACCATCTAAGTCCTCCTTACAAAGAAGAGTTACTTTCTATATTCGAGATCAAATGAATATAAGGGTCCGTCGGAATCAAAATTGCATCGAGGCAAAAAAAAGGAAACGGCATATTCCGTTCCCATTTTTCCTTACAAAAACGACTATCTTAGCAGCTTCACCTGCTGCTGCTCGATGGCGTAGACATGATCCGCAACCAAGTCAACAAACGTCCGGTCATGCGATACGAGAAGCACAGTCCCTTCATAAGCCTTCAAGAAGCGTTCCAGTGCTTCCCTGCAGTAAATGTCCAGGAAATTGGTCGGCTCATCCAATACCAGCACATTGTACCTGCCCAGAAACAGCCTACACAAAACCAGTCGAATCGCTTCCCCGCCGCTGATCTGCCGGACGTTCTTTTTCAAATCGTTTCCGGCAAAGCCCATCGCATGCAGCGCGGAGCGGATTTTGCTTTCCTCGTGATCGCTTCGTTCATTTATATAGTCAAGGACCGGCCGTTCTATATCCAATACGGTACGTTCTGAGAACGATAGCTCTATATTTACTAGTTCTATACATACTTTTTCCATAGTCCACTACCTCCAATTCGTGTGCAGTTTGAATCTTGTATTGCCATCTATTGATTGCAGCCGACCAAAACCTCCAAGTCGACCGTGATCTCGGCTTCTTCTTGATTGATAAACGCAGTGACCCTGTTGCTGTCAGCAGACCAGGAGAGCGGCGTCATATGAACCAACGAGTCGAGCGTCCCCCTGCTCAGCTTTCGTGTATACTTTACCGGAACGACATCCAACAGCTGAAAATGCTGCTTAAACAAAGTCACGGTTTCTGTATTTCTATAAACCGGTTTATTGCTGTTCGGGAATAGCGCCTCGCGCAGTTCTCTCAAATAATGAGCCCGAGGAACGACTTTCATGACAAGTCCGCCGCGAGCCAATATTCTCTTGCACTCGCTGTAGTTCGACGGAGATAAAATGGTGAGCAGCGCATCCATCGACTGGTCATTGAACGGTGTTTTCGCCAAGTCGCCTACTAGCCAAATCGGGCTTTCATGCCGTTTCGATGCCATCAGCACCGCTTCCTTGGATAGATCAAGACCAATTCCCGTAATGGTTCGGTCCTGACAGCCGTCTATAATCATTTGCAAATGAGAGCCTTCTCCACAGCCTAAATCCGCCATAGTGAACCGGTGTGTCGAAGCATCTGAGTGCTCCATCACTACTTCAGCAACCGTCTCATGCAAGGCAGTGAATAAGCCGGTTTCCGTAATGATGCGGTGTCTTGCTTCAAATAATGATTTCGTGTACGGGCTGCTTACAGGCCTCGTCATGAAGTTCAGATACCCTTGCTTTGCGAAGTCAAAGGTGTGTTTTTTGCCGCACACCAGACTTTTTATATCGACAACTCTCAATTCACTGTGGCAGATCGGGCATCGGAATGAAGACAATAGCTCGCTCATTTGTCCCGCTTTTTTTAGCTGTTTGGTCATGTTATCCCTTCCTTTCGCAACAAAAAAAATCACAGGCTATTTGCCTGTGATTCAGAGTAAAGGGAAGAAGACCCATCTTTTATTAGATGAGGATGATGTCGTTATAGCCGTCACCCAATAAACCTCCCTTTCACGTAAAAGGGAAGCAATAATCTACATAAAAAAAGAAAGGCAGAATATCCGCCTTTCTTCACAATACAAAAATGTATTAAAATGAAGATTATGAGAAATGGGCAGACTGATCCCGTTTACTCTGTTTACAGCAACAGAGCCTTTGAACGTATGAAATTAACGGTTCAAAGTTGGAATACGAAGTCTGACATAATAGATCACTCATAATCCTCCTTACAGTTACAGATTTACGTTTATTATAGTACTCTTTGTAACTATAGTCAAAAACTCATTATTGGAAGGAGAAGCACACCACTTGCGTTTAGAATGTTCGCAGGCTCCCATGGCCGAGCTTTATGATTGTGAAACATCCCATCGTATCCCTTTTCCCGACACGGCTGAAGGACGTCGAGCGGCGGAGCTGCTTCTTCCGTGGCTTGAGCATTCAGCGACCCGTTATGTGGCGAATGTAACAACGAGTCTATATGTGCTTCGCCTTGGCGATATGCTCTTTCCAGTGACCGTCAACGTCAATGAATACGAGAACAGCTATGTATGCTCCCCCTTCACTCACTACATTACTTACGCTATGGAAGAGCTGTATAAGCTAAATCACCCGCTTCTTGAATCCTTATTGGGACGGCTGCTGGACGGCATCGGCTGCCTGTTGAAGGCAGGACGAATGAACCAAACCGTACAAGTGAATAACGGGCTGCTCTCTACGAATTTGTATCCGAAGCAGGTCCCTGCTCAGCTATCGGAAGGCTTGCGGATGTTACGAGCTGCTTTTCCCGGACATACGATCCTTTTCCGTTCGCTGGTCCCCAGCTTGAATGCAGATTGGGTCGACGCTCTCCGTCTGGAAGGCTCCCGCTTCGTCCCGAGCCGGCAAGTGTACCTGTATGCAGCTCCCAATGCAAAAGCAAGGTGGCTAATCAAACGCGACCGTCAATTGTTGAGCAAGAACGGATACGATGTGATAGCGGGTGATAAATTAGATGTAGCCGATATTCCCCGGCTTAAGGCTTTATACGACCTGCTTTATCTCGAGAAGCATTCCCGGTGTAATCCTTGGTTTACGGAAGCGTTTTTCTCGCAGGCACTTCTATCCGGGACACTATCGATTTACGCGCTGCGGCATACGGCAACCGGAAGACTCGATGCGGTTCTCGGATTTTACGTGAAAGAAGGTGTCATGACAACGCCGGTCTTCGGCTATGATACCTCCCTGCCGCGCGAGCTTGGATTGTACCGGATGCTGTCCGCTGTGCTCATCGGTCTGTCCGAGCAGAACGGCTGGAGGCTGCACGAGAGCTCGGGCGCTCCCGAATTTAAGCGAAACCGCGGCGCTGTGCCGGATATCGAGTACAGTGCCGTTCTGGACGCACACTTGCCATGGACTCGCAGGCTTGGCTGGTATGTGCTCGACCGGCTGCTCAACCGGATCGGCGTTCCGCTGATGAGAAAATGGAAGCTGTGATCCACTTATTCTTTTACAAAGGAGTATGAATATGGCATCTTCGAGCAAAACGTTAAGAACTTGCAGCAACGGCCACCAGTACTACAAAAGCAGCGATTGCCCTACCTGCCCGATCTGTGAGAACGAACGTAAGCCGGACGACGGGTTTATGTCCTTGCTTAGCGCACCGGCAAGCCGCGCGTTGCAGCATCATGGAATAACTTCCTTGCAGGAGCTTTCTCAATATACCGAGAAGGAGATCTTGGCATTTCACGGCATGGGACCGAAATCAATGCCCATCCTAAGAAATGCTTTGCAAGAAAAGGGCTTATTCTTCAAAAACCTTTCCATTTGAATCGGAAGCATGCGCAGTCAATCTATTTGATCGCTTTGAACTAGCGCCGTTTTGTTCAGAAGGCTTGTGCTCCTGGTTGTCGCTTCCCCCAATCAGAATCATTCCGATAATAACCATCATACCGCCCGCCCACTGCGGCCATCCGGCATGCTCGCCCAATACGAGAACAGACAGCAGCATGGAAGTAAACGGCATCATGCCCGATAACGCAGCGGCGGTCGAGGCGAGGCATCGTTTGATGCCTGCATACCAGCAAATGAATGCCAAGGACGTCACAACCGGTCCATACCAGACCAGTGTCAGCCACGCCTCCACTCCAATCGTGGAAAGCGATGAAATCGGATCCTCTAGAATCGCAGGAACTAGACAGAGCAACAACGCAATAACCGACACAATCGCGGTTTGCGCCATCGGATGAAGATGCTCCCTTTGTGTTCTCTCCGTTGTAACTGCAGCGGCACGAGACAAAATATTGAAGATGGATTCGCTTATCGCTGCGCACAGCACAAGGACATTGCCCGCCAAATGCATTATGGACAGCTTCGCACCTGGCGACAGCAGCTCTTGGATCAGCAATATCCCTCCGACAGTACTAAGGATCCCAGCCAGCTTGGTCCGGTGGATCGATTCCTTCAAAACGACCCTTGCCAACATAACGGTTACGGCAGGGGTTGCTCCGGTAATGATTCCCGCTTCTCCGGCACTTGTATGCTGCAGACCGAAAAGCAAAAACATGCGAAACAAAAAGACACCGAATAATGCTTGAAGACCTAAAAGAGTCCAGTCTCGTAAAGTCATAAGACGTATGGCCGATAGGATCCCCCTCCATGCCACCGGCAGCAAGCAAAGGATGCCTAGGAGCAAACTGACCCCAGTAATTGTGAATGGCCCCATCTGCCCGTTCAAAAGCCTTCCAGCAATGACGGAGGTTCCTGCGAACGAAAAAGCGCAAATCAGATAAAATATCCCTTTCAAGCGTTCCAAATCCATACCACTCCTCCGTTTATTTCTCCCCTATCGAAGCGCAATCAGAAATTTATGTTACAATCATAGGGAAATAACTGGTATGGGAAAAGAACCAGTTCGACACGGATTCATGCAATCCAGTTGGAGGTCTTATGAGGGGAATTCAATTACATCGAGAAAGTGAAATGTCCTTAAAGCGTCAAATCTATCAAGCGTTAAGAGATCAAATCTTGAACGGGAGATTAGAAGCGGGAGAAGCTTTACCTTCCACAAGGGAGCTGGCGGGTGAGCTGAACGTGTCGCGCAATACCGTGAATGAAGCCTACGAGATGCTGATTGTCGAGGGCTTCGTGTTAAGCCGTCAAGGAGCGCCGACGCGGGTTGCGGAAGGCTTATGCCTGGAATCAAAGCAAGATGACCCATCCTCGGAGCGGGAAAAGCCAATACGCTCTTACGCAGCGGACTTCAGGACGGGACAACCCGACCTGCGGCAATTTCCCCGATATCTTTGGCAGCAAATCATGCAAAAGACATGCCAAGACATGGAGCCTGCTTTGCTAGGCTATACCGGACCTCAAGGACTGGCAAGGCTGCGTGAAGAGATCGCCGCATGGCTGTTTCGCTCCAAGGGGCTTGCCGTAGATCCGCAGAGTATCTTCATAACCGCCGGTGCCACTCATGCCCTTCATTTGATCGCCGATTTGCTGTACCGGGAAGGGCGGGACATTCTGATTGAAGATCCTTGCAACATCGGCATGCTGCAAACGTTTGTGAACAAAGGTTACCCCCTTTCCCCTATTCCCGTGGATGCTTACGGCCTCAAAACAGATGATTTATCCGGAACCAATCCCTGTGCGGTCTATGTCACACCGTCTCATCAATTTCCTCTCGGAGGGATATTGCCGGCAAGCCGTCGTGCTGCCTTAATTCGGTTTGCACGTGAAACCGGCTGTTACATTGTGGAGGATGATTATGACAGTGAGTTTCGGTATTATGGCGATCCCGTTGCCCCGCTCTATGCGATGGATCCCGACAGAGTCATCTATGTCGGTACCTTCAGCAAAGTGCTGTTTCCGGCGCTTCGGATCGGCTATGTGATCCTTCCACCCACACTGCACCCAAGATGGCGATATCTTCGGACCCACACGGATGTTCAGAATCCTCCATTCGAGCAAATGGCATTGGCGGAATTGCTGCATACAAGGAAGTTTGACAGGCACATCGGAAAAATGAGAAAGCTGTACGGCGAGCGCCGGCAAACGCTGCTATCTACCTTGACGGAATGCTTCGGGGATTCATGGCTTTCCTGGGGAGATGCAGCCGGTCTGCATCTGGCGGTAGAGTTCCCGGGCATCTGTTTTGACGAAGCGATCTCCGCTCACCTCCTGCATAATGGAATCCGTGTCACTCCAGTAGAGCATCACAGTATCCGAAAAGGCGCGCATGTCAACAAGCTGCTATTTGGGTACGGGCATATGGAGCCGGATGAAATCCGTGCAGGCATCGTTTTGCTGCGCGGAGTTTTGAACCATGTCCTCTCAAGCAGTTAGTCTTAATATAAGATTACTTCTTCCCATGAAGTTATTTAATGTTATTAATTATTAACATAATTTATTACTTTGGGGAGTCATTTTGGGTCAATGGAAACTTACTATTATGCTGATATCAAGTCAAAGGATCCGTACAACATCAAAAAAAGGACTTCATCGGCTATTCGCTCGAATGAAGTCCTCTTTATTCTGATTACAAATTTTTATCGTCGATCTGGTTCAACCAGCCTCGAATATCCCCAATGATGGAAGAAACGCACCCTTCCTCAAAGGGAGAGCGCAAGCCGGCGAGCCCTACAAGCTCAGTGAAGGATTGACTTCCGCCCGCCCGGCACAGCTTCAAGTAGCTCGACCATGCAGAGGTTCGATCGTCGTTCGCAAACTTCCAATATTGCAGGGCGCAGATTTGAGCCAGCGTGTAATCGATATAATAGAACGGACTCTTAAATATATGCTGCTGCTGATGCCAGAAGCCCCCTCTGTCGAGAAACGGCATATCGTCATAGTTGCGAGACGGGATATATTTGCGCTCGATCTCGCGCCAAACCTGCTTCCGTTGTGCAGGCGTCATATCCGGCTCCTCATAAACCCGGTGCTGGAACTCGTCAACCGCGACACCATATGGAATGAAGGTAATCGCTCCGCTAAGATGAGAGAACTTATATTTATCCGTATCCTGCTCGAAGAAGGAGTCAATCCACGGCCAAGCAAAAAATTCCATGCTCATCGAGTGAATCTCACAAGCGTCAAGCGTAGGATGAATATATTCCGGTACGGCAAAGCCGCGGCTCATATACGCCTGGAATGCGTGCCCCGCTTCATGCGTGAGAACATCGACATCGTGCGACGTACCGTTGAAGTTGGAGAAGATGAAGGGAGCCTTGTACGCTGAAATATAGGAGCAGTATCCGCCGACCCGCTTGCCCGGCTTGCTCTCCAAATCCATCAGGCCGTTATCCAGCATGAACCGGAAAAATTCATCCGTCTCCGGCGACATGTCCGCGTACATCGCTCTCGCCTTCTCCACGATCCAATGAGGGTCCCCTTTGGGCGTCGGATTGCCGGTTAAGTAAGAAAGACCGTCATAGTACCGCAGCGAGTCGAGTCCAAGACGGACGCGACGCCGTTCGCTAAGCTCGGAGGCTACCGGAACGATGTGCTCGATCACCTGCTTCCGGAATTCGGCGACCTGTTCAGGACCGTAATCCGTCCGATCCATCCGGTCGTACGCGAGCTGCGTGAAGCTGCGGTAGCCCAGCTTGCGGGCGATGCGCGTCCTCAAATGCACGAGATGGTCGTAAATCTCATCGATCGCCTGTTCATTCGCTTCGTAGAACGAATATCGCGCATCGGTCGCTTTTTTGCGGATCTCTCTATCTGTCGATTGCATGTAAGGAGCGAGCTGGGATAACGTTCGCTCTTGACCGTCGAACTCGATTTTGGCCGAAGCTACGAGCTTTATGTATTCGCTGGTTTTTTTGTTCTCCTCTTTGAGGTCTTCGACAATGTCTGGTGAAAAGGTTTTGACGGAAAGCTCGGCCGTCTCGAACAATTGCCGCCCCCACTTCGCTTCCAGCTCCGCACGGAACGGAGAGCCGGCCAGCGCCTTATAGTAGTCTGTAATCAGCCCCTGATACACCGGCGACTGCTCGTCTATGTAGTCTTGCTCCGCTTTATACCCGGCGTCTGCGGTATTGATGGAATAACGAATTCTTGCGATGGCAAACATGGACGATACTCTCGTACGTGCGGCGTTAATCGCTTCCATCGCAGTGTCCTGCTCCTCCAATGTGGAGGCGGCGTTGAATCGCTCAAGCAATGACGTAAATTCGCTGCGGAATTGCTCCATATTCGGGCGTTCGTAGACATAATCTTGAAACTTCATCAGCGACCTTCTCTCTATTAGGTTATTTTACAACTTCAGGTAAAGCCATGGTCCTTTTCTTAGTATATCAGGAAGTAAGGATAAGAAGTCCATATATCTCTGCGTAGATGGGTTAAACTGAATAAATATTCCCTATTATTTTTCTTTTCGCATTCTTTCATTACCTCCAGGTTCCTATATGACTTCAAAGTGCGTACTGTTCAACCCTAGCTTCATGCTGCACAATGAAGTAGAAATCACACAGGAAATGGAGAGGATTCGGATGGAAACAAGAGATAATGCATTGAATAAAACCGCACTGGTAGTTGGCGCTAATGGAGTCATTGGAAGGAATTTGATTGAGTATTTGGAGCAGCTTCCCGATTGGAATATTATCGGAGTTTCCCGCCGGGGTGGAAAGTCCACCGCACGAGTTCGGTATGTAGCAGTAGACTTGTTGGATGAACAGGATTCACAGGAGAAGCTGAGCAGCTTAACGGAAGTCACCCATATTTTCTATGCAGCCTATCAGGATCGTCCGACCTGGGCGGAGCTGGTTGCACCGAATCTGGCCATGCTCGTCAATGTAGTTAATGCGATCGAGCCTTCGGCTCCCGGACTGCAGCATATCAGCCTGATGCAAGGCTATAAAGTATATGGCGCACATCTTGGCCCTTTCAAAACGCCGGCAAAGGAAACCGACGCATACCATATGCCGCCGGAGTTCAACGTCGATCAGCAGCAGTTTCTCGAACGCAGGCAAATCGGCAGCCGCTGGACATGGTCGGCGATCCGTCCTTCGGTTGTATGCGGATTCGCGCTGGGCAATCCGATGAATTTGGCAATGGTTATTGCCATGTATGCTTCCATCTCCAAGGAGCTCGGGTTGCCGCTCCGTTATCCCGGGAAGCCTGGCGCGTATAACAGCCTGCTGGAGATGACCGATGCCGGCTTGCTGGCCAAAGCTACAGTATGGGCTGCGACGGATGAGCGGTGCGCGAATCAGGCATTCAATATTACCAATGGCGATCTATTCCGCTGGAACGAGATGTGGCCCAAAATTGCCGCTTATTTCGGATTGGAGACCGCTCCCCCGCTGCAAATGTCATTGGATGTAGTCATGGCCGATAAAGAAGAGCTATGGAATCTGATGGTAGAGAAATACGGCTTGGAGAACAACAGCTACAAGGACGTATCCTCTTGGAAATTCGGGGACTTTGTATTCTCCTGGGATTACGATTTCTTTGCCGACGGCACCAAAGCTCGCCGCTTCGGTTTTCACGAATTTATGGACACAGAGCAGATGTTCCTGGACATCTTCGAGGATTTGCGCCAACGTAAGGTCATTCCGTGAGTCGCAGGATGAGTCGGTGACAACGTAAACACCGGTCTTCGTGAGGTCGAGACCGGTGTTTGTCCTCCTATGTTAGCCCTGTTCCGCAACGGTTGACCCAGAGAGTATTTTGGCACTGTCACCGAATACGCGTTCGGCATGCGTATCTCCCCATCGGCACATCAGATGAAGGAGCGCCCTCAGGCTCTCTCCGTATTCCGTTAGCTCATATTCTACTTTAGGAGGAACCTGATTGTACGAAATTCGATTGACAATTCCATCCTCTTCCAGCTCTCGAAGCTGCTGTGTCAGCACTTTCTGCGTCACATCAGGCATCAGCTGCATGAGCTCGCCGTTCCGCTTTTTGCCGAAAGTCAGATGGAACAATATCACCGGCTTCCACTTGCCTCCGATGACCTCGAGGGTCACTTCGACCGCTGTGTTGTAGGTTTTCAATGGTTCGGACATTCCCGTTAGCACCGCCTTCCTTGCCTATTACGATACCAGCCTGGTGCCCGCGAGCGCAAGCTTAGTGTAGGTTATTAGATGGAGGCGAACCCAACCTCACATTTCTAAGCTTGTCTTACATTTTTTAGCCTGCGGGAAGATGATGGAGAAACCCCTCGAAAATGAGAGTCCTGTAGGACCTGTTATGATATCATTATGATTCCGCGCAAATTAGTTAACATATTATTTGTTATGTAAACTAAACTGTCCATCTAAAGTAATTGATTGACTTTTTCGATTACAATTGCTCAAGTATGAGAAATATTAAGCAGTTCGAGTAACATCACCAGCTTACTGTAAAGCAATGCGCCAATATCCTACCGCAGTTACTTACATGTCAGCTGAGGTCTTCAGGATGATCGGATCGGACTATGGTTCCGCTATTTCCGAAAAAATGCGCATAGTGGGGTCATGATCGGACCGTAGTTCCGTTATTTAACTGAATTGCAGGCATTTTAATGGTAAAAATGCCCAATAACGGATCGTGTGTCCGATAAGACGCAAGAGAAACCCAAAATGAACGAATAACGGATCTCCTGTCCGAATGAGTCAGGGAAAGATCGTACTTGCCCGCTAGATTCAAAATAATGGTTTCCCCACCTAACACTTGGGCCACATTAGTCGAAAAGTCACAAGTAGACATATTATTTATTATGTAAACAAATTTGTTCCCACTTTCAAAATCATGTTAATACTTAGGTCGCCATCCGGCACAAACTCCCAGCAGAATCTTCATAATTCCCTGAATATTGGAAACAAATTACTATTTATATCTCCCAGTTCTGTTTTACGATTAATAGAGTTAGTACAACCAATCTCCAACTTTATAACCCATTCCTATCACTTACTACAATCCGGTAAGTATTTATTATCAAATTACAAATATACATAACATATATTATGTAAACTTAATTTCTCTACTATAACATTTCCAACTCTTACGATTCACAATCGCACGTTTCGACACCGCAAAGCGGTCGGTCGCTCCCCTCTAACACCTAATCAATCCAACTTACTCCTGCAGTTTGTTTACTCACGAACCCATAGCATCCCTTTGCATCAAAAATCAAAAAAAGCCTGATTTCTCAGGCTTCTACACCTATTTAATGACGTTAATCATCAATGCCATTAACCATGATAAGCTTGCTTTAGCTTCTCAATATCGAGCTTACCCATCTGGAGCATCGCCTGCATTGCTCTCCCCGATTTGACAGGATCCGGTCCATACAGCAGCTCACCCAAGATGGAAGGGATAACCTGCCAGGAAACTCCGAATTTGTCCTTGACCCAGCCGCACCTCTCCTGTTCTCCGCCGGCGGATAGCTTTTCCCATAGCTCGTCCACTTCTTCCTGCGTCTCACAGTCTACGAAGAAGGAAATAGCCGGTGAGAACGTGAAATGAGGTCCTCCGTTCAGCGCCATAAATTGCTGGCCGTTCAGTTGAAACGTTCCGGTAATTACTGCGCCGTCACCTCCCGCCCGATGGATACTTACGATTGAGGAGTTTTTGAAAATGGACGTATAGAAGTTCATCGCTTCTTCAGCATTGCCGTCGAACCATAAAAACGGAGTGATTTTTTGCATCGTTATGCTCCTTTTTTAATAAATTGCAGCAAGCAGTTACCCGCTACAACAACTTTAGCATATAGCAAACATCATGGTTTCTTATAGATTGCTGCATTAGTCCCTTGCCGGAATTTCACGAAGCAATAACAACGCCAGCAGCTCTTCCGCGGTAATCGCACCGAAATATCGGCTCAAGTCCACCTGGGAGAGCGCATACCGCAAAGCTTCCTCCTCATAACGCACTCCAAGGAGCCTCTCTTCGAGCTCGGAAACGTCATAAGCGCCGAAATAGTCGCCGAACAAACGAATTTGACGAATAGCTCCCTCTTCAACCTGCAAACGAACGTCGATGATGCCCGATGGGAACTTGAATGCATTTTCGATATTGCTTTTGGGGGACTGCCCGTAGTTCCATTCCCAGCTGCGATAGCGCTCATCGGCCAGACGATGGACATGAGCCCACTCTTCCTCCGTCATCGGGTAGACGGGAACCTCCTCGGGATCGCATTGGAACACCTCGGCAAGAATGACGTTGCGGAACTGTTCAATCGTCATAGGCTCGGCCAAAAACTCTGAAATGTTAGCGACACGCGAACGTACCGACTTCGTTGATTTCGATTGGATCTTCATTGGTCTTACATTCAGCGCCGATGCGACTTGTCCAAGCTCGGAATGGAACAGCAGCGTACCGTGCGTGTACATGCGCCCTTTGGAGAAAAACTGGGCGTTGCCCGATATTTTGCGTTCGCCGACTTGAATATCATTGCGTCCTGTAAGCTCAGCCTCTACCCCGATTTTGCGAAGGGCATCAATGACCGGCTTCGTAAACTTCCCGAAGTTATGGAACGATTGTCCGTCGTCCTTGGTCAGAATGCTGTAATTCAAATTGCCAAAATCATGATAAACGGCACCTCCGCCCGACAAACGGCGTACGATTTGAATATCGTGCTCCTTCACGTAATCGACATTAATCTCTTCTATTGTATTCTGATTTTTGCCAATGATAATGGATGGCTTATTAATATAAAACAGCAAGCAGCTCTCATCCAGCAGCACGTTGCGTAGCACATACTCCTCCAGCGCAAGATTGACAGCCGGATCCGTGATCCCCTTATTATCGATAAACAGCATTGTTCCTCTTCCTCCTATCAGATCATCTCTCTATATAGATATGTATATTATTATAACTTATCGGTGACGAGAACCATAACCAGATCACAAGGACTCTATGAAGATACAAGATCCGGAAGCTGGATCGTTGTCATCGCATTCTTTTTCTGCTCATTATTAACGTGGGTGTAGATCATCGTCGTTTCAATGGATGCGTGGCCGAGCAGCTCTTTTACAACCCGAATATCCACCTGATTGTTAAGCAGCATCGTTGCGAACGAGTGTCTCAGCTTATGGCACGTCAGCTTCAAATCGTTCAGATGAGGGTTATCCGCCTTCAGCCGCGCGAACGTTTGCGACGCTATTTTTTGAATTTGGCGGATGGACAGCCTTCTCCCCTTTTGGGATACGAAGAAAGCCTCCTCCTTGGGCCGACTCGGAGTCATTCTATCTTTTTCGACAGCCGTCAAATATTGAATCAATGTCGGAGGAAGCGGGATTTCATTCCATTTGCGGCCTTTGCCGAAAACCTCTATCGTTCCCTTCATTTTGTTAAAATGGGACACATTCATGCGATAAATTTCTCCGACCCGTAATCCGCAGTAAGACATTAATAGAAAAATCGCTATATTCCGTTCGCGGTAACGCCCGTCGATATAATCGACCGTCTTTTTCAAATCATCCTCTTCCAAATAGACCGGTTGTTTATTTTTTTCGGTCTTGGATTTCTTAATTTCTTTGGCGGGATTCCGCACGGCCAGCTCAAAGTCGATAAGTGCGGTATAAAAAGAACGGATCGCGGACAAAGTCCGGTTCCGGGTTTTATCTCCTGCTCCCTCCTGCTTCGATATGAGAAAGGCAACGACATTCATTTTGCCGGCCTCTTGGACGGGCATTTCATTCAAAGATTCCAGGTAAGCCATCACTTCTCTTAAATATTCCTTTTTGGTTGCATCCGTATAGCCGGCTTGCTTCATCCACACGACAAAGGCTTGGATGGGTTCGGCATACACTTGTTCCAGGTCAAAATTACGCGGCATGAGGTACCTCTTTCTCGTAAATCATCTCTGATGGTGGGTAATTGCTATGCAAAACAATCGTTTTAAAAAGAAAGTGCGCAAAATATGGATTTGGCGTACTTATTTTACCATGGAAATGACCATTATTGAAGCCGCTGTTTGTGGCGGCAGCAACGAAAAAACCGCCGGCCCTTACGGGACCAGCGGCAGTAATTTTTATCGACCGTCCTTCATGCGGCGGTACACTAACAAGATGGGAGCAAAAAGCAGCGCTGAAGCAACTAGCGACGCTCGTACGGTAAACCGGGTTCCAATCCACCCGATGAACGGGCCTCCCCCCGTTTGCCCAAGCGCATCCGTTTGGCTCATCATCGACAGCACTGTCGCCCGGGACTTGCTCTCAATATTCAGATTGAGCCATGTTTCGTACATCGGGCCCATCATCGTGCGAATGAGCTCGAAGAATAAAACAGACATCAGCGCCCACTCAAAGCCGGGCGAAAATGCCAAAGCTACAATAGCTACGATCCGAGCAGCCGTCAACAGGAACATCGTACGAAAAACAACCTTCTGGTTGCTCATATCGATTCGCCGTTCCACAATCCACATGACCAACAAACTGAGCAGAGTTGATAGAACCGCAATTATACCTAACCATACAGCGGTTGGGAATGAGTAGCTGGCGGGAAAACCAATTTCATGAATGAGATGCGCTTGCCATAACCGGTCATACCCTTCGGATGCGGCTCCACTGAATAGTGTAACGATAAGAAACATAATCAGCGCAGGATAGCTGCGGATCACTTGTGCTCCGGACAACCAGGTAGCCTTCATTTCCTTCCAATGGGACGAAAGTCCGCCTCCCTCTTTACGATCAGGCTTTACGAAGGCTGTCTCCTTCATATAGACGAGCAAGAACAGGCCTAGGGCCAAATACAGTATGCCTCCGATTATATAAGGCAAGTTAGCACCCCAAAATGCCGAAATACCCACACTCAGCACAATACCGATTAGACTGCCGAACAGACCGGCACGTCTGGCCCTCATGAAGATGCGACCCGCACTGTCCTCTCCGACTTCGTCTACCATCCAAGCGGAATCCGCTCCGCTTATGAACGTAGCGCCTACGCCAAAGAATACTTGAGACAGCAGAAGCCACATAAATGCCGAGATCATGGGACTGGCCTGACCTAGCCATAAGGCGCTTCCTTCCAATACAAAACCGAAGCCGAGCACAAACATCCCTGTGATGACAGACCGCTTGCGGCCGTACGTGTCGGCGACCACTCCGGTAATTCCTTCAAACAGCAGTACCGTTACTTCCAATACCATCCCTACCAGCAGCAGCTGGAGCGGATTTAGTCCTAGCTCTATTACTTGATAAATGGCGTAAGTCGTAAACATCGTAGCATTTGCTAACGACGTCATAAAGCTCATCAGCATATAAACCTGTGATGCGTGAAAATCCTTCAATGTCGTGTCCGCCTCTCTCACTCTTATACGGCAGATAAGGACACGTCACGACAGTCCGATAATATGAATCATCATTCCTAAGCTCGTTTGTCCTCTACCGGTCAGTTCGTTCCTTCTTATTCCTAGTCGTTGTTTGTAATGCAGCAGCACTGAATCGTCTCATATTCGAACACCTCCGGGTATAGTTGAAAGTATTATACCTTACCGACAAGCAGCATTAACAGGTAAAGCTTAATTTTACTCAACCTATCCTGTTTCATCCTTCTATTCTGTCAGCCAGTTGAAATCGATCCTTTATCCTTTGTGCGACTTCTTCAGGACTAAGCTTCGAATTATTAATCCTTATATAATGTTCCTTGGTGATTTCTCCTGCATTAGAATTTAAGCGATGCTTGTTCATCGAGGCTATGAGCTCCTGCTCGGACCAATTGGTATCTCTTTTTGTAGGCTTATGCAGCAGACGGTGCGGGCTTTTATTCCGCTCGATTCGTTCTGCTACATCCGCTTCCAGCTCTACGAAACAAACCTCTCCTCCTCTGGATTCGAATAGTTGGCTGATCTCCTCGATATACGCCCAGTCATGTGGCGAATTCAATGCCCACACGTAAGTAAAAATCAGACCGGCCAGATCACTCTTGGCTACCGCTTCGAATATTTCCTGCCGGAACATTCGGACCAACCGCTTGCCTTCTGCAGAGCCATAGCTGAAAAAAGGAGAAACCAATTCGATCGTCATATGATTATGAAACAGCTTCAAATCCGTTATTTTCTCAAGCTCTTGTCCAACGGTCATTTTTCCGACGGCTTGCGGGCCGAAGATGATGATCAGCTTCATAAACATACCCCTCCCTTTCTAATCTTAACCGGATGTCCATACACTGAAATGATTCTAGTTATGTTCGACAATCACCAAATAATTCCTCCTATCCAAAAATATACAATATTTCGCAAATTCATCACAAAAAAACGACCCTAACTAGGTCGCCAATCAATTTAATATAACTAATAATTAATATAGTTAATTATAATGCCTCTCCCCTATTACCTCCCCCCCCCAATAGCCGCATAGTATGCAGCACTCTCAAGCTGTTGAGGAACCTATTTTTTCGAAATTTTTGTAATAGGTAGGTGGGGTATACCTTGGAGGAGTTTACGTCCGCCTTTGAAATCTGTGAAAATACCGCTAATTCTAATCAGATTCACAGGTTTCAACAGCGGCTGGAGAGGCATACCCCACCGGAGTATTCAAGCAAATTTCGATTTTCTTTGATTTCCACGCTTAGCCCTCATACTATGCAGCTAACCCTCTCACTTTTGATACTGACCCCGATAAGTGTTAGGAGTCAAACCGGTAAACCGTTTGAATATTTTTATAAAATAGTTATCGTTCTCGTATCCGACCTTCATCCCGATCTCCGAGACGGAAAGGTTCGTTTGCTCCAGACGCTGCCTGGCTTCCTCAATTCGAAGCTGATGCAAATACTGAATGATGTTCGTTCCCGTCTTTTTCTTGAACAAAGTGCTGATGTATTTCGAATCCATCGATACTTGTTCGGCTAGCATCTTCAGGGAAATCATTTGATGATAATGATCTTTCATATATCGGATCAGCTTGTCGACTTCCTTATGCCCGGTTTCTTCCGGCAGCAGCGCCGACGCTTCCATCTTCTCCAGTGTACCTGCAGGCTGCCGGGCCACCGCCTCATCTCCAGGCTTGTGACGTTTCCGCAAGTCGGCGTCTACTTTTATCAAAGCTTCTACAAGAGATTGCACATTCATCGACAGCTTGAGGATATAATTGGAGGCGCCATACTCCATGGCTTGCCGTACATATTCAAAATCGCTAAGGCAGGACAGCATAATAAAACGGCTCCCTATCTCCGCCTCCCTGACACGCTTCAATACTTCTACGCCGTTCATCTTGGGCATCAGGATATCGCATATCACGAGATCTGGACGATGCTGTTCAATCCAACTCAGCGCCTCCTCGCCGTTCCCCGCTTCCCCAATTACATCGAACCCAAGACTGTGCCAATCGACGATCCGCCGGACCGATTCACGAACGAACACCTCATCCTCCACCAGCAACACGGTCCACACATTTCCCGCCTCCTAAACAACGACTTGATACCACGATTCCCGCACACTGATTTCAGGCATTCCCCCCGATTTCTTACATCGTATCATGAAGATATACAGCTCGAACATATCCATTTTCCTGCTAACAATAGAACAAAATACAGAATCTCCGCAGTCGGTGCCGGAAGAATAGAACATTTTCTCGCAGGCTCACGGTGAATCTCCAAGAAGGTGCAGCTCTGCATTCAAGCCCGACTGTTCATGGTAAGGCTTCGACAGCAGCAGAGGCAGCTCGAACCGTACGAGCGTCCCTTGCTCCAGAGACACGATCTCCATCCCGGAGCGGCCCTTGAACAACAGCTCGAGACGTTCTCTCAAGTTGCTGATCCCAATTCCCGGTCTTGTCCGTCCCGGTTGACTTATGTCCTTCATTCCCGCTCCATTATCCTCCACCTCCAGGTTCAGCTTGCCGTTCCGCACATAGGCCCTAACAGTGATAAGACCGTTACCTGCAAGCTCCATCAAACCGTGCTGGATGCTGTTTTCGACCAAAGGCTGCAAGCTCAGCTTGGGAATCAACGCATATTCCAGCCCTGGCTCCGCTTCATAACGAACCGCGAACAATTGCTTATACCGGAAGCTCTGGATCTGCACATAAGACTCCACAAGGTGCAGCTCATCGCGTACGTGGATCAACTCCAGCTCGGAATTCAGACCCGCCTCGAGCAGCTTGCCCAAACTTACGCAAATTTCCGCGATATCCGGCTGCTTCTCGACAAGAGCCAGCCATTTGATCGTGTTAAGCGTATTTAGAAGAAAATGCGGATTCGTTTGCGAGAGGAGCACTTGAAACCGGACCGCTTCCTTCTTCCGCTCCTCCTCCTTAAGACGCTGTACCAGCTCTTCCATATCCGCCATCATTTGATTAAAAGCACGGGTCAGCTGAAGCACCTCTCCCTGCCGGTTGCCCTCGGGCAGCTGAACGCGAAACCGTTTGTTGACGGCATCGGCCATCCTCCGCTGCAAATGGTGCAGCGGTTTCGTTATCGTCGAAGAAATAAGCAGCGTGATAGTAATAAAAGCTAACGTCAAGGATACCGACACGATGAAAAACGATCTCTTCAATCGATCGATTTCCGCATAAATAATGTCTAGCGGGACTTGCTTGACGAGATGTTTATCCAACCGCGGCAGCTTGGAATAAATATTCAAGTAATTCCCCGACACATAGTAGCCTTTATCCCCAAGCACCGGCAAATCGGCAAGCTTCTCCGTCCCCTCGGTTCGGCCTGTTTTGTTATCGGCGAGAATGATCCCCTGCTGATCCAGCAGCAAGTAGGTTTCCTCGGAAAATTGGGTGGCGAGACGAAACCATTCGTTCACATCGACACTGACCCGGATAGCGGCGTAGGTGGTATTGTTCTGGTTTTTGAGCGCCGTTGCGTAGGTCAATAGCTGTGGGCTGCGCGAGACATCGCGGCTCGTGTAGTTCGTCTCCCAGCTCCAAGAGAATACGTTAGGCCGCTCAAGAGCTTTGGCATACCAGTCTTCCTGAGTCATTCGTGAATAGGACAAGCTCTCGAGAGGCTGGTAGGAAGCGTATACATTTCCTGAGAAGTCGGCAATCGTGTAATAGACCGGCGACAGGCTGATGAACAGGCTGTTCATAATCGACTTGAACTTCGTGTCAATGAGACGCACCCGCTGCAGGCTATCGAATGCGTCGGGATTTTGCAGCACGGCCGCTGTCGAGGTATCCTGCTCCATCAAGATGACCGTTTTGTATACGACATTCAGAAAATCCTCCAACGACTTGTTCATCGTGAGCATTTGATCGAGATTCTGGTCGGCCGTCTGCTTGCGCAGCACTCCTTCTACCCGGTTGAAATTGTACAAATTCAAGCAAGCATGAGGAAGCAAAATGAGCAGAACAAACGCCATAAACAATCGGTTTTTCAGTGTTTTGGGCAGCCAATGGGACGGCTTTAGCTTCAGGATGATAGCGGATTTCCGCATTGCGTACGATCTTCCCCTCTCCACTGTGCATGGATCCGACTTCGCTTACTCTTTCAGCTTAATACACAACCAGGTCGGACGTCCACGTAAAAAAAAAAAGCCTTCATTACCGAAGGCTGTGCTCATGAGTTCGTATTTATCCTTTGACTGCGGTACTGGATAATCCTTGAATGATAAAGCGTTGGCCGATCAAGAAAACGATCAGCATCGGCAAAATTCCGGCGGATGCCGCAGCCATCATTCCGTTGTAATCGACGTTGAATTCCAGAATGAAATTTTGCAACCCGAGAGGAACGGTATACAACTCCCGGTTGATTAGAAAAACAAGCGCATTCTCAAAGTCATTCCAATGCCACGAGAAATCAATGATGGCAAGCGTAGCCAATGCCGGCTTCGCAAGCGGCAGCATAATTTGTGTGAAAATGCGCAGATGACCGGCTCCATCGATAAAAGCGGATTCGGAAATCTCCTTCGGAATGGTGATGAAAAATTGTCTCATCATAAATACGCCGAAGATCGTAATCATACCTGGAAGAATAAGTGCCCAATGCGTGTTAAAGATGCCCATCCATTTGAATATAATGAACTTGGGAACGAACAAGACTTGCGGCGGGACCATCATCATAGCGATGTAGATTAGGAATAGCGTATCTCTTCCCTTGAAATCGACTTTCGTAAAGCCGTAGGCCGCCAGAGCGGACAAGAACGTTGCGCCCGCCATGCTTAGCAGTGAGACTTTGAGAGAATTAAGATAATACGGCACGAAGCTGCTCGCTCCGGTCCATATTTTCACATGATGCTCCCATACGGGATGCGCAGGAATCCATTGAATTGGATATTCGAATACTTCACCCGGCGTTTTGAACGAGGTGGAGATCATCCATACGAACGGCAGCACCATAGCTACCGCGAAGAAGAGCATGATTAACGTGACCGCGCCTTTTTGCAGCCGTGATATCGTCTCCTTCTTCAAGGCTGCGGCTGTAGGCTGTCGTTCCGGGGCGGCATAACCGGTTTTGCTCAACATGATGCATCACCTCCCTGTTTTTCCACTTCCATAATGTGCAATTAGTAATGTACCCATTTCTTTTGTCCGATCCATTGAATGGCCGTAATGACCAGAATGACTGCGAATAACGCCCAGGACACCGTAGAAGCATAGCCCATCTCGTAATACCGGAATGCGGTCTTGTACACATATAAGGACATGATGAGCGAGCTGTTGCCGGGCCCTCCCTGCGTCAATGCCTCGATGATTCCGAACGTCTTGATCGTCATAATGAGTCCGGTTACGATCAGCATGAACGTAGTGGGGCTCACTAGCGGCAGCATAATGCGGAACACAGTCTGTCTGACGGAAGCGCCGTCCATCTTGGCGGCCTCGAGCAGCTCCGGGGAAATTTCTTGCAGCGCGGCCAAATAAATGATCATATTATAGCCCAGCATGAACCAGATCCATATGATATCGATCGCGGCCATTACTGAATCGGGTGAAGTCAGCCAGCCTGGCTGAGCTATGCCCAGACTGGCCAGCATGCCGTTAATCGGGCCCTGCTTGGGCTGAAACAGCAGCATCCATACGAAGGCGACAGCAACGCCGCTCGTAATATAGGGCATGAAGTACAGGGCACGCAGCAGCGTCTTCAAATATACCGACCGGTTCAAAATGACCGCTACGACGAATGCCAATGCTACCGATACAGGGACGCTGGCAAGAAACAACGCCGTATTTTTCAACGAAATATAAAACAGCTCGTCATGGAACAACCGCAGGATGTTATCCCATCCTACGAAATGAAACGTTGGACTCGTGAACTTCCAATCCGTGAACATCAGCACCGCTGAAAACAAGGCAGGGATGATGAAGAACAGGAGCACGCCGATCAAATTCGGCATGATGAAAGCATAGCCGATCCACTGCTGCCTTCTGCGCATAACGTATCGCTCCCATCATTCGGTTCGCAGGGGAAGCGGGAGCCGCACCGGCCATCAAAGACAACTGGAACTGAAGCCAGCTTCCCGTCCTTCCGCCAAGCATTAGCTTCCGTACTCCCCTGCGGCCGGAATTATTTTTTGTTCTGCTTCAAGTAATCATTATGACGTTTGGCTATCGCGTCGAGAGTCGCTTTCAGATCCTTCTTGCCGGTGAAGAAGCTCTCATATTCTTCCTGGCGCAGATCGAGCACCTGCTTCGGCAGCGAACGCGTATAAGTCGGTATATTCTGGAACAGGACTTTTTTGAGAGATTCCTGGTCGTATGTCGCGGCATTGTCGCCCAGCAGCAATTTTATCGTTTCATCTGCATTCACCGCTTTGGAAGCAGGGAACCTTCCGCCCGGTACCATCGGGAGCATGCCTCCGTCCGCATACCATTTCAGGAATTTCCAGGCCGCCTCCCTATTCTTGGACTTGGCATTAATAGATATGGCGTCGCCGGTACCGCCCCGCGTAACGAAATCCTCCGCCTTCTCGGCTAACCGGGGTACGGGAGCAAAGGCGATTTTGAACGATCTCGGATTATCCTTCATATTGTTCGAGCTGCGGAATATCCACGTACCGGCGTTCAGCATCGCCGCTTCTCCCTTCAGAAATACCGTATCGACAGGCATTTTCGAAGTTACTTGCTCGGCATAAGGAACGGTCGTCCTGCCATCCTGCATCATCGATTTCAACGTTTCGAGCCACTGGCCGTACAGGGCGTGATCCATGTTGGAGCTGCCGTCCGGCTTCGTATAACCGTACTTGACCGAGACCGAGTCCAACGGATCGGGGAAAGGCTCCAAATGCTGGACCAATCCATACCGTTTATCGCTTTTCAGCTTCTCCGCATAGGTCTTCATCTCTTGCCATGTCCAAGACTCCGGTATTTTTAGCCCCGCCTGATCGAGCATTTCTTTGTTGAACCAGACGAAAAACTGGCTTTTACTTGTAGGCATTGCGTAATACTTGGAATTGATTTTCCACTCTCCTGCTCCATTGATCTTCTCGTCGATGTTATAATCCGTGAAGGTTCCGAGATCTAATGTAAAGCCGGCGTCGATACGCCGTTGAAGCTGCGTCTGGGAATAATTGACGAACAAGTCAACGCCCTGGTCCGTAGCCAATGCCGTGTCGAGCTTCATATTGCCCGCGTCGTCGTTGACGAATCGCTCGTATTTAACCTGAATATCCGGGTTCTTGGCATTCCACGCGTCAACGACCGCTTGAGGACCGGATTCTGCAGGTACGCCGCCCCACATCGTAAGTACGATTTTTTCCCCAGTCTTGTTCGAATTCGCCCCGGTACTGCCTGCCGGGCTTGTCGTTCCTTCCGCCGGCGCTGTGCCCGTTGAGCACCCCGATGCCGCCGTACATACTGCAATGACCGTCAATAACGCCATCGTCTGTTTCTTTATCATGGATAACCCCTCCAATGATTGTGTCGATTGTTTCTCGCTTCATCAATATAACATCCGGGCTCCCAGCCGGTAATGAACGTTTTCTAGAGATGCATGGAACAAAGTCGTGAGATTTATAGGAGGCAATAGAACGATTTCGCGTTGCAGCCGGCACGATATCCGGAGATGTGATTTCCTCCATTGTACACTCTAGGCTAGAACCTATAGCAATCCTTGGGCATACAGTACATTATCAGAATTCAGCATCGAAAGGAACGAAAATATGCATAATCAAACCCCTTATAGGTTTTATTATCCAGTTCGATCTTATCCCGTGGATACACGTTGGCTGCAAGGATACCCCTCTTCTTTCCCCTATTGGACATCACCTCAAGAGGAGCAGCGTGATGAGGCGGCGTCAAGAGAGCAGCAGCAGCCGTTAACGTTTGTCCTGATACACGGGTCGTGGGCCGACTCGAGCTTTTGGAACCCCATTGCCGCCGAACTCAAGAAAAAAGGACATACGGTCTATGCTCCCGAATATCCGGGACACGGTGCGGACACCAATAAATCGGTCACGCATGCCATGATGACGAAGGCTATCGTAGACTATATTACATCGAGAAATTTACGTAATATCGTACTGGTAGGCCACAGCTTCGGCGGGAGCCTGGTTCAGAAAGTCGCGGAGCAAATCCCGGATCGCATCAAGCGGCTCGTATTTTGGAACGCCTTTGTGCTTCAGGACGGAGCATCGGTGTCCGATCAATTCCCGCCATCGGCGCTTCAAGGCTTCGAACAGCTAAGAAAAATGTCGAGTGACGATACCATTATGCTGCCCTTTCCGCTCTTTCGTGAAACATTTGCCAATTTGGCGCCGCTCAGCTTCGTCCAGCAGATGTATAATAAAATCACACCGGAGCCGGCCAAGCCGCTCTTTGAAAAGCTGGATTTAAAAAAGTTCTACAGTCTTACGGTACCGAGAAGTTATGTGTATTTAACGGAGGACACTGCTGTCCCTCAAGCTGAAGGCTATGGCTGGCATCCCCATATGTCCAGTCGGCTCGGAATATTCCGCCTTATCAAAGGGCGGGGAGATCACTTCTCCACATCGCAAACCGATCCGAAGCAGATCGCACAAAAGCTGTACGAAGCCGGCAGAGATTGACACATAACATCAAGAAGCGAAGCTGGACCTGGCCGGTCCGACTTCGCTTGTTTCATTGTAGTTCTATTCAACTATACTACGGCACGAACGGGCTTATGGATTACGTAGGACTTAGCGTCTCTCCACCCACGATCGCATGCTTCTCTATGTCGAATTAATGCACCGAAGCCCGCTGCCCTTCCATGTCCCCTTCCTGCGGTACCGAGCGCTTCAGGAAGAATGAAGTGATCCACGCTAGAGCAACGAGTCCGAACGCCAGCAGGAAGGCGCTCTTCATCCCGGCGATCAAAGCAAGAATCTTCAGCTGTGACGGATCCATTGTGCTCGAGGCTTGTGCCGCATATTGCTCGGAGCTGTTCGTCATAATCGTCACCAGCAAGGCAGTTCCTACGGCTCCGGCTACCTGCTGAAGCGTGCTGATTACAGCTGTTCCGTGCGGATATAACGGCGGCGGCAGCTCGTTCAGCGCGTTGGTCATGACCGGCATCATGAGCATCGATATGCCCAGCATCAATAACGTGTTCAAAACAACAATCGTGCTGTACGAGGTGGAAGCCGTAAAAAAGGCAAATTGCCAGAGCGTGTTGCCAATCAGTGTCAAGCCGACAATCGCCAGCCATTTGGCGCCGAATTTATCGAAGAGCCGACCTGTAATCGGCGACATGATACCCATCACAACGCCTCCCGGCAGCATAAGCAAGCCTGCTTGAAGAGGTGTGTAGCCCAATGCATTTTGCAGGAATATAGGCAGCAGCATCATGGCCGAGAACATCGCCATCATGACAATCATCATAATCATGGTCGACATTCTGAATATGTTGTACTTAAATGTCCTCAAATCGAGGAGCGGCTGTGAAATCGTCAGCTGTCTCCATGTGAACAAGGCTAGAGCTATGACACCGATAACGATAGGGATCAGCACTTTGCCGCTCGTCCATCCTCCATGGCCTTCGCCTGCACTGCTGAAGCCGTACACAATACCCCCGAATCCAAGAGTTGAGAGCGCCAGAGACAGCACATCCACTTTCGGTTTTGTCGTCTCCGTCACATTTTTCAGCTTCATGAAAGCAATGACGACGACAAGAAGCGTGATCGGAAGAACGCTGTAGAACAGGACACGCCAGCTGAAATGCTCGACGATAATTCCGGACAAGGTAGGTCCTATGGCGGGAGCGAAGGTAATGACGATACCGATCGTCCCCATGGCCGAGCCTCTCTTTTCAATGGCTACTATCGCAAACACGACGTTAGTCAGCAAAGGAAACAGAATTCCGGTTCCTGCAGCCTGAAGCACTCTGCCTAACAGCAAAGCGGCGAATCCCGGCGCAATAGCGGCAATAAATGTGCCGACCGTAAATAATCCCATCGCGGATAGAAACAAAGCTCGTGTTGTGAAACGTTGAATTAAAAAGGCAGTGACGGGAATCAATACACCGATAACAAGCAAATAGCCGGTTGTCAGCCATTGCGCGGTGCTTGGGGCGATCCCGATGTCCGCCATAATTTTGGATAGAGCTACGTTCAGAAGCGTTTCATTCAGAATGGCTACGAATACGCCGAGTATCATGATCATCACGACCAGAAAGTTGCTCCTGCTCCCGAAGGTCCCTCCATTTTCGTTGGAACGGATTGGATTGTCCATGGTTCTCTCCTCTCGATTTCTCCTATCTGTACATAAGACTCTTTATTTCTTCTTCCCCCTTCAGATCTGTTCCTATTCTAGCATGCCCCTCATACCGCGGTTTCTTATCGATTGCTATTGTTGCTGCTGGTCTCCCTAATCCTAATCTGATTCACGTATCCGGCAATAAAAAAATCTCCGCAAGCTGCGGAGATTGCCTAGATGCGCCTTACGGTTGGAGCAGCGCTTTATTACTATTTTTTTCCCCTCCCTGAGAGCTGTATTGACGTCTTTATTGCCGGCCAAATACCCGTCAAAGCTTTTATACAATAAGGGCTTCGCTTTGCCATGATTCGGTGAAATGTTGGGAGCAGAGCCGGCTTGCTTGTGTTTGTCATCAACCATATCAAGCGATTTTTGAAAGTACAGATGCTCCAAATACTCCTCGGGTAAACGCATACAAACATGATTGTCCAATGATCTTGGAGCTGAAACTTGATCACCTCCCGCCCTTTGATACCTGTATGTGATATGTTCCGTCTATAAAAGAAACGCCGGTTAATAACCGGCGCAGATTTCATCCCTTTTCTTGTAAAAATCACTCAGATGGCTCTGTTCATAAGCGTAGCCTGTACGGATGAGCAAATCCTCTCTTCCGTGACCTGCTGCCAGCTGCAGGCCTACAGGCAAGCCCTCGCTTGTAATCCCGCACGGAATGGATAAGGCCGGAACTCCTGCCAGATTGAAAATGCCGGTATAGCGGGTCATGGCGTTAAAGATCGATTCGGTGTACGATCCGAACTGTACCTCCTCCACTCCGATCTTCCTCGCCGCTATTGGAATCGTCGGAGTAGCCAGCACATCGATTCTTTCACGGAAGAGGCGGGCGAAGTTTTGCACATATTGCTCTTTCTTCTTCAGAGCTTCGATGTACTGGAGAGCCGAAATATGTTGGGACATTTCCAGGAAAGCTCTTACGTCCGCTCCATACTGATCCAGACAGCATTCCATTCGAGCTCTATGCTCATACACGGCTTCTGCGCCTGCGATCGTAAAGGTAACATCTTGATTGCCATCGATGAAGGATACACCTGTATCGATCAAAACAGCTCCCAGATTTTCCAATGCATACAATGCATGCAGGTAGAGATTATATGTTTCCGTCTCAATGTGCTCGTTAAAATAAGTCGTCGGAACGCCGATCCGCAATCCGCGGATATCTTCTTTCAAGAAAGGCTTGTACGGTGTGCTCGTCATGGCTTCCATCATAATCGCCATATCCGACATAGTCGCGGTTAATGGTCCTACATGATCGAGCGTCCACGAAATATAGGTTACTCCGGCGGTGGACACTTTGCCGTAGGTCGGCTTCAATCCGATCACTCCGCAGGACGCTGCTGGAATCCGAACCGAGCCTCCCGTATCGGTTCCTATAGAGGCAGCACTTAAGTCGGCGGCTACCGCTGCGGCCGACCCACCGCTGGACCCCCCAGGTGAATACTCCGGGTTCCAAGGGTTATGAACAGGACCGTAATGCGGGTTGTTGGATGTGATGCCGATCGCATATTCGTGCATATTATTTTTGCCTAATAGGATAGAGTCTTGACTTAACAGGCTTTGAGCCACGTCCGCATGGGTATCCGGAATGTTATTGTAATCAATTGAGGAACCGTTCGTAGTGCGAATGCCCTTGGTTGCAATGTTGTCTTTGAGGGACAAAGGAATGCCGAACAAGAGACCCGTCTGTTCCCCTGCCTCTTTTTTCGTTTGAACGATTTTGGCCTCACGAACAGCCCTCTCTTTCGTAACGGTGATGAACGAATTCAGATCCGGCTTCTTCTTTTTGATTCGATGCAGGTAGGCTTTCGTTATTTCCAAAGGGGTAAATCGGTTATCCGAGTAACCGTTCTGAAGCTCTCGAATCGATTTCCGTGCCATTGTTCTCTCTCCTTTCGTTTGCATACATGGATGGCGATGTTCCTATGAAACCTATTTGCTATAATTCCATGTATTACTATATTATGCATAAATGGTAGATTCGTATAAGCTTATAACCGATTTGAAAACTAAATTGGACGAATCACATGTTCCATTTACAACCAATTGGATCTGCGATATAATATATGTAAACACGTAATTACGTAATTTAATAATAGCTCCGGCGTGTTTCAATCATTCTATTAAGGAGTGTGGTTTAAATGACGCGTGACTATGGTGCTGAGTTGGATGCATTGAGAACACAGATGGCAGCGATCGAGAGCATGGTTCGAGCATTGGCGGGTAAGGACGAGATTCCCGCTGTGGTACCGGGAGCAGATCGTTCGGATAATGAATTGGTTGTTCAAGGGGGCGGCACGGATTCATGCGCTATATATGTCTCCGGGTATTACCGTACCGGTAATCATACGGTACGGCTCGAGCCGCAGGAGAAAGGATCCGCAGAGCTGCTGGACCTTAACAGAGCGAAGGCGGCGAAGGTTCTGTCTGCGCTTGGGCACAAGCAGCGTCTGGATTTACTTCTTGAGGTATGGAACGAGCCGTTTACGGGTACTGAGCTGGTGGAACGTTTGAATATGGGGACGACAGGCCAGCTGTACCACCACTTGAAGGCGTTAACGGGTGCGGATTTGCTGAAGCAGGAAGAACGAGGCGGCCGCTATACGATTCCGGCTCACCGCCGGTTTCCGGTTTTGCAGCTCATGTCGGCCGTATCGGATCTAATCGATACCAGCGATTACATCGACATGACGGAAGCGCGTAATGAGGCGGGAAACTACTTGGGCGAAGGCACGAAGGAAGGCTATGACCCTCATCAACTCTTATGGGCGGTCGTCAGCAATACGGTTCAGGAGCATCGTGCGGGCTACTGCACGGAATTGGGCATTTACTTGCATGATGACGGAGGAGCGACGGTAGCGGACAACGGCCGAGGCATCCCGATACGCTTGCTGCCGCAAACTGGCCAGCCTTCGGTGCAGTCCGTGATGACCAAGCTCGATCTGTTCAACGATCCGATGAAATCGTTCTTTGCTCCCGGTGCGGACAAAGGAATGAGTATCGCGGTAGTCAATGCGTTATCACGCTCGCTAAGCGTGGAAATCAGGAGAGACGGCGGCATTTACCGGCAAGATTATCGTTTCGGCATCCCACAAACCGGACTTATGACGGTAGGCATGTCGAACGAGACCGGTACCAGCATTACTTTCAAGCCGGAGCCTGAGCTGTTTGCAGGCAGCTTCGACAAGGGCAAGATTGAAGCACAGGTACAGCAATTGAGTGAAGCTTGCCCCGGATTGCGAATTCATATTCAATAATAAACAAACATTGCAAAGACGCCATCCTACCGGGATGGCTCTTTCGGTTTGAGCTTCGTACGTATTAACGGACTGATCTTCAACAAGCCGTCCTTCAGTTTGAATTTGAGATACGAATACACTGCCCCCGCGTGCTCATCATAGATCCGGTCGAAATCCATCGCTCTCCCCCCTTCCTATTTAATAGTCGCGAGTTCTTCTTGTTCGGTTCAAAGGTTGTGAAAACCAGGGTAACGATAAAAAAACCACCCCCTTCGGGATGGCTTCCTGACTGCACATCATGATCTACTTCGCCAAATGTTCTACGATATCGCGTAGTGTCCCCAATCCGGCTACTTCCGCATCCCTTGCTTCACGGAGCCTTATTAGTGCTGCCGCTTTAAGCTCAGGATCGGTCGGATCCGCGCTCTTCGGAAACGGAAACATCTCACGCAGCCCGATCCAGGCACGATAGCTGGCCATGTAATGCTCCGATGCTTGCAGCATCAGCTGCTGAAGGGTGTTATCCTGGATGCTCATACAATGCGTAATGGCCGATTGAGAGAAAAAAGGCACCACATACTGCCTTGACGACGTGATCCAAAGTAAATTGTAGCTGGTAAAGAAGGAGTGAGCGGTTCCATCCTCGAAGGCTGTCATCCATGCATCGATGGCGGCAATGCCGTTTTTGCGCCGGCTGCCTTCCGAACCCTCGTCGGCAATATGTCGAATGGCGATGGAAAGCGCCGTCCGTAAGGCCGAACGGTAGCTCGCATCCTCTATCTCCGTATATCGCGTTACGTTGAGATGAGGCGGCTCATTTCGTTTTCGGATTACTAACACGAACAATTCAGGCTCTATTGGAATGCCGTTACGCGGGCGACGCCCGAATTCCTCGTAGCTGAGCTCGCCGCCATTTCGCTTGTTGATATCGTGAATATTAAGAATACGGCGTTCGTCATCATAGCCGTAGATGAGTCCATGCTCGTAATTATCCAGATTCCAGCTGACCACCGCGATCCCATTCTGTATGCTCTCGCGGATCATATCCAAAGCCTCTTCGGCCATGTCTTCGTTCCAAGCCCCGCCGTAGAGGTTGGCGTTAAGCACTTCCATTTCGAAGCCAAGATGGTCCAGTGCCTCTCTTATCAAGCCACCGTCTCCAAACACATCCATCGGACCTACGAACGTATCCGTATTGATCGCGAATGCCTGTCCTGTATACAGCAAAGCCTGAGTCAGATTCAATGATTTGTTCGAGTATTTCATGGCGCCATAGAGTGCAAGTGCAAATGAATTATAGCAATCGTTCCAGTTGAAGCGCTGCCGTTCCAATACCATGCTCGTTGGAAAGCTATCCACAATTCCATACCGCAAGCCGCTCACTTCCACTCCTCCTTAAAGGGAACTCGAATTAATGATAGTAACATAAATGGAACATATATCCATACAAAGTAATATAACACAACTACCCCTATCCTGTAAGCGTTTTTTCGTTATATTGTCTTCCGGTTTGGCAAAAAAAGATTACATAATATATATTATGTAATCTTTTAACTCGATATTAAGATCCGCATCGGACAGTTTCCATAATCGAGCCGCCGGCAGGCCGGACTAATGATCGTAAGAGTTTCTTTTCTGAGAAGTGACTAAGCCTCTCGATTTATCGCCTCCATCAGCCGAATCCTCGGATCCAGCTTAGGGTCCAGAATATGCTTCACGTACTGTTCTGCACTATGCAGAACCGCATCATCCGATGCCGCCGCAGCACCATAAAAGACGAAGCTAGGCAGGAATTTCATCCCGATCAACCCTGCCAAAGCCTGCATAGGCTTCGTAAACTCACTCATACTGAAGCCTTGAAATCCTCCTGCTTGGTAAGCTTGCTCGTGAGAGCCGGCCGAAATAGCAAGAACCAGCTCCTTGCCGGCAAGCCCTCTTCCCCCTTCTCCCATCATCCATTGCGATTCCAGCACCTCTTCCATCCACTGCTTCAAAAAGGCAGGAGCACTGTACCAGTAAAATGGATATTGAAACACGATTCGGTCGTGCTGCAATAGCAGCTGCTGTTCCTTTTGAACGTCGATCCGCTTGTCAGGATACTCCTTATGCAAATCGTTCAGAGTGATACTGCTTTCTTGCCTTAACCGTTCTATCCATGCCTTATTGACCTTAGATTGCTGAAGATGCGGATGTGCTGCTACAACTAAAATTTTCATCAAACGTCCTCCTTTTTTTGACTATCATGAATGTCAATATCAAAAGCAAAAAAATTTACTCCGGTCTAATCACCGCCAACGCCGATTCAACCACTTGTTCGAGAATCGCTTTCAGCTCTTTATCCCTTGTCTGTTGCGTCTTTACTGCTTGCGCGGCGGCATTCTGTACTTGCTGGTGGTCTATATAAGCCATGCCTTGGGAAATAGCACCCCAAAACTGCATTGCCATCAGATTGGCATCCCCTGAACGGATCGTTGTTTGCTCAATCCCCTTCTCCAATGCTTGCACCATCGGCTTCATAAAGGACTTTACCCATTCAAGAGGTGAATAAGTGCCGTCAGTATACAAATAGTGCACGTCAAGGCTAATCCTTGTGTAAAAACGGAAAATTGCAGGAGCTTCCAATACTTGATTGCAGACGCTCCAGGCATACGTGTTGAACAATTCCAGAACAGCGCCTTCTCTTGCAAAATGGGCTACTGTATTGGATTGAGCGCTATTCATCATGTATTCGTACAGCTCGCGGAACAGCGTCTGCTTGTTTTTGAAATAATGGTACACCAGACCTCGGGCTAACCCCGCCCGTTCCGCCACTTCTCCGATTTCGGACGCCGCATACCCTTTCTCTGCGTAGACGAGAATGGCCGCCTTCATAATCTCTTGAGTCCTCTGCTTGCGAATCTCATCGTTTTGTTCTTTTGTGCGTGGTGACATGGAAGTTCCCTCTTTTTTAAATTGACATAAGTGTCAATCAAAAATATATCGTGTCATGATCGAACTGTCAATAATTTCATGCACGATATTTTTCGGTCAATGAATAATTCAAGTTATTCGTTACAAAATGCAGCCACTTGTTTTGAGGGCTCACAATCTCAGGCAAGTCTTCAAGGGGCGCCCAAAACAACTTGAACCGGTGATCATCCGCGTCCTGCTCCCAAACCGACAGGCTGCAATGGGAATGCATGTGATAAAAATGTCTGGACACGATGGAAGCAAGCACGGACGGCTCTACCCAGCCTGTTATCTGATAAGTAACATACTGAGGATCCGGATAGCGGTCACCTTCTATGTAAGATACTTGGACAAAATCTCCGGACGAACGCACATGCTGAACGGTGATTCCTCTTCGGATTTCCGCCCAGCTGGAGCTTTGCAGATCCGGTCTGGAGTAAACCTTTGCGCTATGCAACAGGATACGGTTATGTTCTGGCAGAGTAAGCTCTTGCTTACCGATATACGTGCAGGCCGTGAACTCGGATAGCCCCGTTTCTTCCCTTGCTTCCCTTAAGGCTGCGGCCGTAATGTCTTCATTGTGCTCGACCGTCCCCGCCGGTAATTGAATACCTGCATTAGGGTGTTGGATGAGCAGCAGCTCGGTCCGATTGTTGGCTTCCCTGGTAATGAAACAGGTGACCTTGTCTAAAACTGCAGGTTGTTTTCCCATATAGAGCCCTCCCTAAAGTAAAAAAAGCCGCCAATTCTTACTATTCGGCAGCCTCGATGCGGTAGATTCAGTTCCATTTTGACACAGTAGTAATATAGTAACGAGTGGGTAGAGGTTTGGAAAGTGAGAAAATTATTATAAATATCCTTTCCATCCATCATATGATTTCCATACGAAGAGAATATAAATATTGTTAATATTTAATATGGTTAATTAAATTAGATAATAAATCACATTAACTAGTTTCATAGGATAACTACACGCTATCCGATATACGTTCAGCCGTTACTTTGGAGGATGGCAGTACGCCAGCCTTAGCCATTCCCGTCATTGTGTCGCCGTTAACCGTCACATCGAATTTTAAATTCAGACGCATTGGTTTCGTCACCTGCTGGCTCCATGTCAACCGGTTGCCTTCGATGACTGGATTCATGAATACTGCGGTTTCATCGCCCTGTATGGCTGCTCCACACAGCTGCCCACTTTCGGAGCTAATATGAAAGGTCACTTCCATCTTACCTACCGGTGTAGCAATCGAAGCCTTCCAAATACCTTCAAAGCATGATGTGCTCTTCCGGTGATCCGATCCGGGTGGAGCTTCCTTCAGATTGTGTGAATTTGTTTTCGATTGCTGTTCCCTATCGCTGCTAAGGCTTCCCATTGGGGTTAACCCCCGCGATTGCCAGACGGTTCCACGGCGCTCGTATTCAAACAGCTGCTCGACCTCATGGGCTATTTGGGGACCTAGCTCTCGCTCAACCAAGTACAATGCGACATCAAGCCCTGAAGTAACACCGCCTCCTGTTACCAGGTTCCCATCCACAACAACTCTTGCACGTATTGGGATGGCACCGGTTGCCTCCAATACATCCATTCCAAGATGGTTCGTCACGGCACGGCGCCCCTCCAGCAAACCACCCATGGCCAGAATGAGAGAGCCTCCGCACACAGTAGCTACGCTCATATCCGGCTTCTGCATCGCCTTCCCGATTATCCCGGTCAACTCTGTCTCCATTGCTTTTCGCAGCAATACCGGTACGGAATCGTGACCTTCTCCCGTCATAGGACCGGAAGCACCCGGAACAAGGATGATTCCCGGTCGATCGGGGGTAAGCTTGCCGTTTGCCTCCACTTGGGGTCCATTCATCCCGCTGGCAACGAATCTTGCCCCCTCGGCCGTTACAAGCTCAACGCTCCATGCTCCGTCCGAGAACATTTCAGCGGCACGGAACACTTCATAGGGCGCAAGGGCATCCAGCAAGTCAAATCCGTCGAACAACACGATTTGAATATGCATACAGCATCTCTCCTTCTCTCAACTTGCTACGATAAGGCTGCCGCCTTACGTGCTGTAAACCTAATTACTATTTCCGCCAATAGAAGCAGGAAAACAATCGCACCATACACACCGACGGTGTAACTCTTTTCATACGTCAACCCCAATCCTGCTTGAGTTAATGTAGTGAAGAGATGGATGAACAAGTTGGTGAAACAAAAGACAAAGCTGCGAATCATCCATTGCCGATGCTTGATTTGCCTTTTGCGTCTGATATGAATAATTGCGATCAGAGTAAATGCGGGCCAAACGATATTCAACATATTGAACGCGATGCTGTTGATTTTCCCGCCTGTAGAGAATGGCGCCATATAGCCGGAAGTCAGACATACGATAAAGACGAACACCACGTACAAATAGCCGTTGATTCGGTGGAATTTCCGATAGTTACGGAGCAGATACGAAGAGAAATTAAGTGCTCCGGTAATCATCGCCAAACTGGCGGCAATGACATGTATATACATGACGTTCAGCCATGTCGAAACAAGCAGCGGTCGTTTCAGGTTGCTTTTGCGGCTTAGAAAATCAGAAGCTTCAGGATCATAGTACAAATTCACAAACAAAATATACGCTATGTACAATAAAGAAGCCGCCAACAAGAGGGAATAGAAAGAGTACCGATGATTCTTGCGCAGATACAGCCCATCCTTTCAAAATAAAATCTCATTTTTGAGACCGGACCGTTCGGTCTTTTTTTATTATATAATAAAGTATGTTATGATTCACCTATGAAATGTTACAATATTATGAGTGGCAACAAGAAATGGAAGAAAGGAAATCCTCTATGCGCAAAGGCGAGAAGACAAAGCTGCATATTATTATGAAATCCGCAGAGCTTTTTAACGAAAAAGGCTACACGGGTTCCACCATACAAGACATTATGGAAGCAACCGGATTGACCAAGGGCGGAATTTACAGGAACTTTGCAAATAAGGACGAAATCGCTCTGGAAGCATTCGCCTATGCCGGAAAAGTATTGTGGGAACACTTTGCGGCGGCCGTTCAGCAGGCGTCCACGGCAACGGGGAAGTTACTTGCGATGTGCGACGTGTACAGCGATACCGTCCATAATCCCCCTATTCAAGGCGGGTGCCCTTTTCTTAATACGGCAGTGGAAAGCGATCATTCCTTTCCCGTACTAAGAGACCGCGCGTTGGAAGCATATGAATCCATGATGTCATTTATCCAGAGCATTCTGAAGGAAGGCATTGATGCCGGGGAATATCGTCCGGAGATGAATACGGAATCGGTAGCCTCCTTCATCTTCTCTTCCATCGAAGGAGCGATTATGGCGAGCAGGCTGACCCGGGATAACAAGCATGTAGGCTATGCGCGAGGTCATATCGAGCAGATGTTGAATATGTACCGCCCAACACCTTAAACAACGACAAAAAGCAGGCTGCTTTCTAGCAGATCCTGCATTCTTTTTGTCCTTACGCCCTAGCAGTAGTGCAAAATATCAAGAACCTCATCATTTCAGTTGAAAAAAGGCAACCAGTTCATCCAGCAGCAAATTAGCCGCTTCAATGCCTCCCGCCGAGTTCCAGATGGCTTCATCGACCTGGATCAATTTGCCGTTCTTGGACGCTTTCAGGTTTTGAAACAACGGATCGTTCATCCATTCTTTCACTACTTTGTCTGCATCGGTTTTGCCCGGCGTCTCCGTTACGAAGTAGAACAAGAAATCACCGTCCATCTCAGGGATTTTTTCCTTGGACATGACCTCAATGTTGCCGTCCTTGTTCTGAGCAGCGGGACGGGCAACTCCCAATTGGTTCAACAGTACACCAGAGAACGTCTGCTTCTGGTAAATACGCACTTGAGTCGCCGAGAAGCGGACTACAGAAACTTGAGTAGCTGCCTTGCTTCCTAGCTTGGCTTTCACTTCGCTGACCCGTTTGTCAAAAGCGGCCAGTGCCTTCAAGCCTTCTTCCTTCTTATTGACGGCTTCCATATAGAGCTTGAAATTTTCTTGCCAATCTGCCCCTAAATCCGCCGAGAACACGGTCGGTGCGATTTTATTCAATTGCTCGTATACTTTTTCCTGTCTCACTTTATTGCCAATAATCAAATCCGGCTTCAGACTGGCGATAACCTCCATATTCGGCTGCAATTCGTCACCAACCACCGTGACATCCTGCATCTCCCCTTTGATATGGTTATACCATGGATCTCCGGACCAGGATTTCACGGCTCCAATGGGCTTGATTCCCAACGCCAGCAAGGCCTCGGTTCCTTCATTCGTCAAAATTACAACACGCTTCGGTGTTCCTTGCAGCTTAGTTTCGCCCATGGCATGTTTGACTACTCTTTGCGTTTCCGCTTCCGGAGCCTTTGTTGGTGCCGGAGTGGCAGTTGCTATATTAGTGCTGCTGTTGGAATTGGCGCTGCTCGATGTGGCCGCTCCATTCACACACGCGCTTAATAGCAGGGTGAAGCAGACAAATAGCATGGCAAGCATGGATGTCGTGGACTTTCTGTACATTGACAAGTCTCCCTCTCTTTTATACTGATAATGGTTCTCACTTCCCTCATCAATATAACGTTGGGGCTTGGCTGTAACAATAGAATATCTCGACATCGGCGATGGATTATATCGACTGCCTTCCGTGGGATGCGGGCTTTCCTTGAAAACCGTAGGAGAAACACCCTCCACCTTCTTAAACATACGACTGAAATAATAGCTGTCGGAGTAACCGACGCTCTCGGCAATTTCCCTCATCGTAAGATCCGTATTCAGCAGCCGCTCCTTCGCCTTACCGATTCGGATTTGTATCAAATAGTCGATAGGGCTTGTATTCATGCGACTTTTGAACATACGGAGCAGCTGCCTGGAATTGCAATGGAGCTTCTCTGCCAACGATTCGAGGGTAATGGACTCTTGATAATGATCGTGCAAATACCGGATCGCCTGAAGGACCGGGTCCGCCTTAACCAGCGGCACATCTTGTTGATCCAGCTGCCGCAGCACCTCATGAACGAACTGATAAAATAAAGCTTTGACCTCCAGCTTGTTCAAAGGATCGGATTGCTGCCACAGCCGGCTCATCCTGGCTGCCTTATCATATAAGACTACCGGGTAGTACGGCGCGAATCCGAAATGCATTTGAAACGGATTATGCTTCTCCATAAGCTGTACCCATTCTTGTCGGCTAGGCAGCGATAGCATCGCCTTATACATAATGATGAAATATTCAAGTAATTGTTCTGCCCGTATATCCAGACACAGCCCTTTGCCCATATGCAGAACATGAAATCGGTCCGCTGTACTCTCGCAGCCATCCAAGCCAAGCTGTG
Source organism: Paenibacillus sp. H1-7 (assembly GCF_022354825.1). Taxonomy (GTDB): domain Bacteria; phylum Bacillota; class Bacilli; order Paenibacillales; family NBRC-103111; genus Paenibacillus_S. The sequence goes on along the minus strand of NZ_CP031168.1, from coordinate 4,252,767 downwards.
CGCGCCCTCTCACCACAAACAAGAAGGCACTGGTCGGCATCCGATAGGAACGCAGTTCATCCCCCTCCTCCATAATGGAGTGGCGAATATCCATCACTCTTATGGCCGCATGGTTCCAGACCATGATTTGGTCAATCAGCTTCATGACTTGCTCCTATCCTTTCTTTACTGACGCAAAATCATTCTATTTGTTATCCATAGTTCCAAAGAACCGATGCTTTTATCGCTATTATAATTGATAATAATTATCAATATCAACTACAAAAAAGACTAACTCTCGCCAATTACCGGCGACAAGTTAGCCGCATTCCCAGGTTTCAATTATGCAGGCTTGAGCCCCTCTCTCAAGTCTTTTAGGAACGATTTTGCAAACTGCTGCATTTCTATATAAATTGGCTGCGCTTCAGGTAGATAGCATTGTCCTTGTCCCAGTACATAGGTTTCAAAGTAGTCCAGCGTTTCTTCCAGCGTCTGTCCTCTGGCCGTTCCCGTACAGAGGGATTTGACGATGAGATAGGTCTTGCCTCCTTCGATTCGATGCGCATCATGAAGCAGCTTGCCCTCCAACGACTCTGGAACCTCATCCTTCTGGGATTCCCACGAAACCCGGACGACGGTATCGATATAATCTGAGGGCAGCCCTTGATTGGCCAAGTACTCCCTAATAGCGTCTTCTCTCAAATAAATAAAACCATGAAAATAGCAGCCGTATGTAATCAAGTCCATATCCGTAATTTCGGGATAATAGATTAACAGTTTCTTCGCGGACTGAAGCATTCTCTCAATATGGCTTACATTGTGCATGATGTCTTTGTTGATGTAGTAGGGAGTAACAAATTCAATAAGACTCGGCATATGTATCATCAAGACCACTCCTCTTGGCTTTCTTGACATCATACCCGGATTTCCATATTATTACAACCCGAATATTGAACTGATTTACAAAAGAAGGACCGCCTCTCGACAGTCCCCCTTTCCTTTGCACCAGCTGCACTATTAAGAATTCAGGCGCTCCCTTCTGTTTTGGTTGGAATATACCATTCTATAGCTCCAGCTGCTTGAAGCTCGGGGGTAATCATCTCAAATCTCGGCTTATCCAAATCAATTCGATATTTTAATTGATTCTCTTTGGTACAAACCGTCTCCCAAAACGCGCCAATCCATGCTTTCTCAAATCGGAAGACCGCATAATGGTCCTCTGGAATCGTGACAATCAACATATCCGCCGGTACATCGTTCATCGTGGTTGCTTCAATGCCGACAAAAGGCTTAAGCCCCGGCATAATAACCAAGTAAGGTTTACCTTGATTTCTCAGCTCAATACGAGTTAATGTATCTTCCAACCTCTCAAAAAGCTCATGCTGATCCTCCAGCCGCTCACCTTGATATCCAACGAGAGTAACAGCGCGATTGCTATCCGTTCTTACTTGTGAAAAAGTCTCCAAGCTGCTCATAGGCAGTGTAACCTCCATATCCCTTAGTTAATGTATGCGACCTCAACATATGGTATTTTTATCCAGATACTTCACCATCATAATAGATTATGCCTATTTTGTATACGTTTTCCCGTATTAGAGAGTTAGATGCTGTCCTTATTCTCGCCTTCGGTAACGGTAACGAGTTATTTTTACCCTTACCAAATATACTAATCTTTGAAAAAAATGGTTACTTACTAGAGTGCAAATATACAAGCATGATATGGAGGATTTGAATCTAATAGTAATGTAGGAGGAGGTGAGGTTATGAAAAAAGTAAAAATCGCAAGCAAAGGAAAATTAGTTCGGTTGTCCAAAGTACGCATTAAACAAAATCTCGGAGACGGATTTCTCCGTACGGTATTTGCAACTCAAACCATTGATCCGAATGAATTCCTTACTATTGATTTGACTGCCGCAGAAGGCAGAGTTGTGGTCAACGCCGGTTGGTCGATCACCGGTGGTAATAACCCTGCATACGCTACCAACAGCTTCCCGTTAAGTACTACGGTATGGCGGCTGATTCTCCGCAATCCAACAAATAATCAGAGAACAGTAACACCTTATTTAATAACGAAATTAGCTCCTGCGTAAAGAAACGTTGAATCAAAGGGTCGATCACATCGACCCTTTTTTTATGTTACTGGGTAACGTAAAAAGACCTTTTAAGGAAAAACAGCAGCCTCCTGCCCTCAAGCAGTCAGCTGCAATCATAACCTGCATTTACTTTACCTTCAGAGACTCGATCGTTTTGGCGGCCTCTTCTTCCGAGGTTCTTAGAAGCGTGTTTACATCCATCTGTCCTAAGGAAAATGGAACAAGCTTCTTCCCGTAAGCAGAGGATACGGCACTGTCGTATATCGTTTGGACAGCGATAGGAGCAAAGGAAGAATACAACGCGGATTTCACGTTCTTATCCTTGAATTTGGCATCTTGCGCAAAAGCGCCGATCACGGAACTGCTTTGGATCACAGGCAGCGTTCCGCTTCGGGCAACAGCCAGCTGGAACTCGTCGGACACGAGATATTTAATCATATCCATCGCCTGATCCTGATGCTTGCTAATGCTGCTAACCCCGAAATACGTAGGGTAGGACTGCGGATTCGCATTGGGTGCATCTTTAAACACCGGGTAACGTACGACATCCCAATTCACCTCTGACATGTCCTGGGTCATATGCATGTTAGCCAGCGCTGCTACCATGGCGGTATCTTTCTTTTTAACAAAATTCGTCACACCGGGAATACCTTGAAGCTCTTGAATTTTCTCTTTGTAGCCGGAAGCTTCGGCCATCTTCGAATAGATCTCGAAAAGCGTCTTCCACTTATCGTTATAGATGGTCGGCATCAATGTATTAGGATCCATTTTGGATAAGGAAAGCGGATTAATGTCAAAGAAATGGCTCTGAGATATTCCAAGCCCGACATATTGTATTCCTCCGTCCACTCGGGTCAGCTGCTTATTCAAGTCCAGCACTTGATCCCATGTCATACCGTCGGTAGGATAGGCCAACCCGAATTTGTCGAATAAGTCTTTGTTATAGTAAAGGGAGAGGGTATTGTTAACGACGGGCAGCGCATACAATTTGCCTCCCGAGATGGTTCTCATCGCATCGAGCATCGTCGGTTCCATCCGGCTCGTATCTACATTGTGCTTCTTGATAAGCTCGGTCATATCATACTGAATATTGTATTGAAGGATGCTTGGGAACTTCGCAACGGATTCCCATATCATGTCGATAGGCTGACCGGCCGTAATGAGGTCTTGATAGCCAGCTCCATTGGTGCTCTGAATGTACTTGATCTGGTGCTGAGGGAATTTGGCCCGCAGGGCATCCCCGAATTTCTCGTTAAAAGCCTCCGGGGTCCACCCGCTGCTCGAATAGATCACAAGCTCCGCCGGTTCCATCTGCTGCAGCTGACTTGCTGCCGCCGGTTCGCCAGCTTGTTGGTCGGCGTTAGGCTGCCCGGTGCATGCTGTCATCGCTCCGGCCAGCAGTGCCACAATAAACGCTGCATGGGGGTGTTTCATCTTTACCATCGTGCATCCTCCTTATTAATCTCAATGTAAACGCATCCACAATTCTTCCAAAAGAATCAGCACCGTTTCCGGCACTGATTTCTTTTACAGCTGGAATTAAGCTAAGATTGGACCCTTAAGAGCTGAGCCGTTCCCGGCGTAATCATGAGCTCGACGCTCCCCTTTCCCTCGCTTGGATAAACCTCGCCAGTTACAACATTCACAAGGGCTGGCCCTTGAATTGCAGCACATTCGGTTACCGACCCTATATTAGCCACAAGAATGTAAGTGTACCCGTCTGCTCCCGTCACGCTTACCGTGCGCAGATTCCCTGTCGGCCCGTGTAACCACTCACTGCGCTCTAAGGCCAACCGACGGGTTTCGGAGCTGTCGTCAACATGGATTACGAAGCCTGCGTCAACAATGATTTCACCGGGTATCACAGAGAGAAGGCCTTGCTCGAACGGTCCACAAAGCTCATCGGCATGAAGCATTCCTTCGACGCCTACCGTATTCCATTTTTCTTTTAACCCGATCTGCCTTCTCCCGGGATGATAGATCGTCAGCTCCTTGGCGCCGTATATCGCCGCGGCTCCAAGGCGGTTATCCGCATTGATCCAGAGCGAATCCGTTCGTACCGCCTCAGCAGCCGAATCTCTTCGCAGGGTTCGTTCCCCCTTTTCGTAGAAATAGGTTCGCTGGTCCCCGTTGAACAAATCGTTCGGAACAACAAGATGCAGTCCCTTCACTTCATGCAAGTGCACGCTTCGTTCAAGAGCGGAGGTATATTGCAATACGATCACATGCTGATCGTCAGGTAGCGCTGCACAGACGATTCGGCTTCTTGCCAAATCGTGGTCTTTTTGACCTTCGGCGAGCAAGCCCGACGTATGAATAAGCGTGCTGCCCCAAGTTAGAAAACCGCCTTGAAAAACCGCGCCGTCATGCGATTCCAGTCTCTGCTCCGTCAGCTTGCCCAGTCCTTTCAGCTGCACAGCCAAATTCTCTTTCCACTCTGCCATATCGCTTGCATCGTTCGGCAGACAAAGCCCCTGAGGCTTCTCGGCTGCTTCCCAGACCCAGGAAGCCGTTCTTCGCTGCCCCCTATGAACATAAGCGCCGTGATAGCCGTCGTGCCATGATTCGCCGTAGGCATTACGGATTACGATGGCTCCCGAATCCGTCTTCGTGCTACCTGCTGAGAGGTCGGCACTCTCCAATCCCCAAGCTTTGCCGGGCTTCGCCGAAGCAGCAATTGGTTTCCAAGCCAGCCCCATCGACAGCGCAGCCGCCCGGTCCGACTCGAGCCGGGTGTAGTACAGCGGAGAGCTCTGGCTTAATCCTCGGCATCGCGCAGAGAGAAACGTGCCGTCACCGCTTGCATCCATTTCCAGCTGAACCTGCTCCAGCCAGCCTCGCTCGAAGCGTTCGCAATCCTGATCGCCCAGCACATCAGCAATCATCAGCCAAGCCGGGATAACATAGTCCTGGCAATACGTATAGCGGACACGAGTATCGCCGCCGATCCGAAGCAGCCTGCCATCGGAGAACGTACACAGCTTGACGACCTTCCACAGCTCTTCCATATGTCTGTAGAGCGCCTCGGGCGCGCGGGTCCCCTGACGTCGGTACATGAAGTGAAGCATCGCCATATTGGATAAGCAAATGACCATGTAACCGACATTGAGATAGCCGTGATGATTGAGTGCCAAGGAATCGAAGAAATTGGCGCCGATAAACCAATCGGAGGCAGGCTTGCCATGAAGTATCGTAGAATCCGTCGCATCAGCCGGGACGGAAATGGAATTCATCAAAAACTGCAAGCCCTTCTCCCGGTATCGTTCAGCTCTGCTGCAGTCAGGGAACATCTCCGTTGTTCGTAATAGCAAGGCGCCGTTCCATAGATTGCTCTCCGGCTTGTTATTCCCGTCTTTATTGTACAGCCCCCCGACGATCTCATAGTGGTCCAATAACCAGTCGCACTCGGAGATCAGCACTCGGCGCAGCAGCTGTCGATCATGCTCGGTCAGCAGCCCTTCCAATGCTTCCACTCCATGCATCATTCTCTCCAGTCCGAGTACGCTGATCCAGGTATGTCCCCATCGAGTATTGTCCGTGCAGCGGTAAGATCCTTCCCAATGAGTTTCTAAGGAAAAACGCAGCAGCTTCAGCGCCATGCTCTGGGCTGTCTCCCTCGTTATCCCTGCGGTTCCCTCATCAAACCTGGGATCCATGGCAGCGGTCGACCAGGCGGCAAAGGCCTTCTGATTCGTTTGCACCCCCCATCCATTGTCTCCAGTCCCGTAATACAGCAGCTCGGAGCGGTCATGACATTCTTTTATATAAGGACTAGCCCCGTGAATCCATCTCTGAAGTAAATTCATATACATCTTCGTATCGGCTGCAACCATTGTCCCTGCTCCCCCATCCTTTCGAATTAGAAACTTGCTCTCGCTTCTTACCCTCATCCTACCAACGTTGGCTCCCAGGCACCATGCATGATATTTTCCTTTTCTTGTACGATATTTGGGTTTATACTCTTGGTATGAAACAGGGTAAGAAAGCATCCGGATCAGAAGGAGTGCTTTATTATGCAAATGATCAATACCGTCTATTTCCAATATGCGGATAAGCAATGGGTAGGTCACGGCCCTCTAACCAAGCCCTACCATCTGTTCATGTTTGTCGATAAAGGCTCTTGCGCCTACCGTATCGCCGGTGAACGTTATGTGCTGGAGAAGGGAGATATCCTGTTCATCCCGGAGGGGATGGAACGCGTCGGAGAAGCCGTCACGGAGCATGCGCATTCCAAATATTCCGCTCATTGGATCGGCGACGGACTACTTCGCCATTTTCCGCAATTCGAGCAATCCGCTTCCAAGTTCCAGGCCTCTTCGTTATATTCCTATTTACAACGGGCATTTACCCAGATGCACCAGCTTTGGCTCAAAAAAGACCCCTATTACGCTCCTCAGTGCGAAGGCATGCTGCTTGAGGTTATGGCGAGAGTCCATCAGGAGCAGGTAGCGGATCACTACTCCGGCAAACAGCTTCGTGTTGTCCGCCAAGTGAGAGATTATATACTCCAATATTATCAAGAGCCGTTGTCCATTGAGGAATTAGCCCACTTGACCAAACGCAGCGCCTCCCATTTAATTACCAGCTTCAAGAAGCATTACGGACTGGCTCCTATGGAATATATGCATCGGATTCGGATACAGAAAGCGCAGGAGCTGCTTCTGGAGACCGACTTCGGTATGGAGACCATAGCCGTCGAATTGGGCTACTGCGATGCTCCTTACTTCAATCGAATGTTTAAAAAGCTGACCGGCGTCTCCCCTGCCATGTACCGCAAGCAAAATACCAGCGTCCCGCTGAAATGAGAAAAACCTGATTCCTCATCTTGAAGGAATCAGGTTTTTCGGGGTTGTCAGAAGCTGCAATCATGGATTTCCGGTTTCCTACCCCTTAAGCCCCGAGGTGGCTATCCCCTCTACGAAATAGCGCTGGGCTGCAAAAAATAATAGCACTTGAGGGATAATCGATAAAAGCGACATGGCCAATACCTGTCCCCAGGAAACCGCGGATTGAGTGTCTATGAACATCCGTAAAGCAAGAGGAACCGTGAATTTATCGACCGAATTCAAATAAATGAGCGGTCCGAAATAATCCTCCCAATGCCAAAGAAACGAAAAGATCATGACGGTAATTAAAGCAGGCTTCATCAAAGGCATAATTATGCGCCAATAAATTCCAAACCAGGTACAGCCGTCTATTTTGGCCGATTCATCCAACTCACCTGGGATACCCCTTATGAATTGAATCAGCAGGAAGATGAAGAAGGCTCCCCCCATCGCGCTGGGTACGATAAATGGCAGATAGGTGTTAATCCAATTGAATTTATGAAACATAGCGTATTGCGGAATTAAGGTTACCTGACTGGGCAGCATGATCGTCAGAAGAAGAAGTGAAAACCACAGCTTTTTGAGCGGAAAATTCAGTCTTCCGAAGCCAAATGCAACCAAGCTGCTGGAAATAACCGTTAAAATGGTCGTCGAAAGAGTCAATTCCAAGCTGTTGATGTAAAAGTAAGTAAAGGTATACTTGGGCAGCGCTACCCAGCCGTCTGAGAAGTTATTCCATTGCAAGATGCTGGGAAATATCGCAGGCGAACTAAGCTCTGTGTTGGATTTGAACGATGCACCGATCCACCAGAGCACCGGATAAAACATGATCGCGCTAAATAGCAGCAGCAGGATGTGGGTGAGCAGCTTGCTCGAGATTAACGTCCTCATCGATTCCCTCCCGGCTCATTCTCGTAGAACACCCAGTACTTGGAGGCAAGGAAATTGATTGCGGTGGCTACGGCAACAATGACCAGCAGTATCCATGCTAACGCGGACGCATAGCCCATATGAAGCGTAGCGAAAGCCTTCTGGTACAAGTACAAAGCGTACATTTCCGTAGAATTAAGAGGCCCGCCGTTCGTCACAATAAATGCTGCAGTAAAGGACTGGAACGAATTAATGACGCCCATAATCAGATTGAAGAAGATGACGGGTGACAATAGAGGAAGCGTCACGGTAAAGAACTGCCGGAGCTTGGACGCTCCATCCACGGATGATGCTTCATAGAGTTCACTTGGAATTTGCTTCAGCCCCGCCAAAAAAATGATCATCGCAGATCCGAACTGCCAGACGCTTAAAGCGACTAGTGTTCCTAATGCGGTTCCCGGTGTTCCGATCCAGTTTTTGGCGTCGATACCGAACAGCGGAACAATGTGATTGATGAAGCCGTTAATGCCGAATATATTTTTCCATAACACGGCTACTGCAACACTGCCCCCGATTAGAGAAGGCAAGTAAATGATGGTTCGGTAGAAGCCGATGCCCCTCATTTTCTTATTGAGCAGCATAGCAACGAGTAGTGCAAAGATGAGCCTGGCGGGAACGGAGGTTACTACGAAAGTAAATGTAACCTTCAACGAATTGTAGAAGAAGCGATCCTCATATATCTCCTTGAAGTTTTGCATCCCAATCCACCTCGGCGGACTGAGAAGTGAAAAATCCGTAAACGTGTAGTAGAATGACTGAATCATTGGCCAAACGGTTAATATAGCAAAACCAATCAGCCATGGAGATATGAACAAGTAACCTGCCAAAGGCGAATACGTATGATTATGTAATTTGACTTTCTTGACATTATCAGTAGGCTTGCTAACGGCCATCACAGATTCTTGTTTCATGCTATCACCCCGTTCTGCTGAGGTTATTTCTCGTATTTCTTGCCGGCCTTCACCAGCTCGTCATAAGCTTGCTCCGGCGTAATCTTCTCAAACATTAACCGTTCCCTTATATCCTTCTCATCTTTAGCGAAATCCGTCCAGCCTGGTGCACCCGGATTGAATACTTGCGAGTTCACCGCCGTTTTATTAATCATCTCTACCGTCAGCTTGTCTCCAAGGTTAAATTTCGGCTGCAGAAGAGAAACAATTTTGTTCGTAATCGGAACGCCACGTGTTGTGCCCCCGATTTCTCCTGCTTCAGCATCGTTAATGAACCAATCTATAAATTTCTTCGATTCCTCTTTATACGCAGAGTCCTGACTGATACTGAAGTAAAAAGTGGCTTTCAGCCATCCGCCTCCTTGTGCTGCTTTAGGCATCGCCGCCACGCCAATCGCACCTGGCTTCAATGCGTCGTACGCGGATACCTGTGCAGCATGCAGACCTTTAAACAATAAATTGCCGTTAATAAGCATATCCGCGGTCGGATCCAGGTCCTTATCGGCTAGCTGCACATCCGGTGGCGGCACGACGCCGGCTTTTCTTAATTGAGCAAATTTTTTCGTCCATTCGAGCCAGGTTTCTTTGTCATAATTAAACTTACCGTCAACGGTAACGGGCCAGCCTTTCCCTTTGCTCAGCTGGAACGCTGCATATTGAGTTGTATCGGTTGTGCCGTCCTTAATTACGTACTGTCCCTTACCGAGCTTCGGCTTGATCTCTTCTACAAGCTTGAAGAAATCATCCCACGTATAGCCGTCCTTCGGTGCAGCAACTCCCAGCTTCTCCAGCGCGGCTTTATCATAGATCATGCCCCATGCGTTGTTGCCTAGAGGTACAGCAGTCAATTTGCCTTGATACTTGCCAGTATCCACTAAGGTAGGATCAATGTCCTTGATGTTGATACCGGAGGACAAGTCCGCCAGCTGACCTCTTCCGTTCCAGTCGGCGAGCCAAGCGGCATCCATTTGAATGATATCCGGAGCGTTTTTGGCGGCAGCCTGTGTCGTCAGCTTATCCAGATAACCGTCAAAGCCTTGGTACTGCGTTTCAAATGTGACATTGGGATTCTTTTTGGTATAAAGATCCAATATTTTCAGCGTAGCATCATGTCTTGCCTGTGATCCCCACCACATGATACGCAGCTTTACAGGCTTGCCTCCGACAGCTGCTCCCGCTCCTGTTCCGGCCGAATTGGCAGAGGGTTGAGCTTCTTCCTTCACCCCGAGGGAACTGCAGCCTGCAGTGGAAATAGCTAGCAGCAATGATGCAATGACTACGGATGTTTTGTTTAACACGTTGTGCATTGGCATTACCTCCCTTATTCTAAAACGCTTACAAACCAAGTAGTCATTCAGCTGCTGCGTTGATATAGAATCAGATACACAGCAGCCGGCTTACTATCAGGCACTCGGTTATTTAGAGAACGATTGTTTCATATCTTCTTCTATCGCTATAGACGCCGCTTTGCGGAACTTCGAGGTCGATATTAATTGCTCCAGAAGCTCTTCATATTGATCCGAGTCAAACGGTACCTCCACCATTTGCTTTGTGAAGGAAGAAAGCATAATGCCATTGGCGATAGTAACCGAATGAATTCCCTCTGTCCCCTCAGCAATCAATTCCCCATTTCCTGTGAGAATCTTATTGACGAACTTCTCTGTCACAACCTTATGTCCCGACGGAACATCCGTATCCACTACGATCTCGGTCTCCTCACACTCTACATTCTTGAAGCCTTGCGCAGTTTCTTTCAAATGCTGGAGCATGGAAGTTTGATTGAGGAACAGCTGCAGCTTATCCTTTTCGAACACGAGCCGGCCGTTCTCTCCCACGATTTCCAGACGATTGACTCCCGGGGACTCAGCCGTGGTCACTATAAAATGACCGATCATGCCACTCTCGTGCTCGAAGTAGGCGGTTACCTCATCCTCTACTTCGATATTGTGATATTTACCGATATGAGCATGTCCGCTGATCTTAGCCGGTACTCCAAACACCCATTGGTAGAAATCAAGGTTGTGAGGACATTGGTTCGTCAAAATGCCGCCGCCTTCTCCAGCCCAGGTTGCACGCCAGTCACCGCTATCGTAATAAGCCTGTGAACGGAACCAGGCTGTATTTATCCACGTTGCTCTAGTCAGCTGTCCCAGCTTACCGCTATCCACTACTTCTTTGATTTTCTTGTAAAAAGGTAGCGTTCGTTCCTGGAACATCATACCGAATACCAGCTCCGGGTACTGCTGCTTCGCTTTGGCATACGCCTCAATGGTTCTCTTCGCATCATTCACGTGAACCGCCAACGGCTTCTCGCAAAGCACATGGATGCCGCATTCGAAAGCATCGATAGCGATGGTTGGATGGCTATAATGCGGTACCGCAATAATTACCGCTTCCAAGCCCGAACGCTCAAATAATTCCGAATGATTGTAATAGGCTGTGGTCCCGCACTCTGCTGCCACCCGGTCTGCTTTCTCACCTATGAGGTCACACACGCCCACCAATTCAATCTGTTCTATCGCTTGGATATTTCGGATATGGGTTTTCCCGATATTCCCCAGACCAACCAAGCCTAATTTTAACTTTGGAGTATTCATCTGCCGTCCCTCCTTATTTATGAGACAATATCATTAGGACCAAGCCAAGCCTTCCCTTTGCAGCAGCTTTTTCAAAGCTTGGGCAGCAATTTTAAAACGCTCCGGCCCGCTATGATCCGGGAACGCTTTGTGTAAATGCGGTTCGATGGACAGAAATCCCGAAAACTCCCGTTCCTTCAGTGCCTTCACGAACGAGGGGAACTCTCCGTCCCCCTCTCCTGCCGGGACAAACATCCGTGCTTGCCTGTCGGCATCTTTAATATGCACATACTCAAGGTAAGGAGACAGCAGCGGGTAAGCCTCACACATCGGCATGATCTCGTTCATTACGAAGTTCCCCGGATCGAAGGCCAATCGCAGGTTGGAAGAACCGCAATGCTGCAATATGTCCAAACAACGTTCATCCGTATTGCCATAAACCCCGCTTTCGTTTTCCAAAAGCAGAGTAACTCCTTCCTGCTCTGCCCGTTCAGCAAGCTGCTTCATGCGGGAGAGTACTTCATCCCGGTAGTTCTCATGCGACTCATTGGCTGGAATAAAATAAGAGAACACCCGGATATAACGCGTGCCCAGCTTCTTAGCGATAGCTAAAGCATGCTGTATTTTCTCGAGCTCCTTATCAAACGGCTCTTGTATCGGGTATTTTCCAATCGGGGAACCAATGGACGATACGCCAATCCCTTTCTCCTCGAGCGTAGCTTTCAATTGGGCTAATTCTTCTACCGTTAAATCCATTACGTTCTTACCATAGACGCCCCGCAGCTCTAAATGTGAAATTCCTTCGGCTGCTAGAACGTCCAGCTGTTCTTCCAATTGTCCAGAGATTTCATCTGCAAACCCTGTTAATACTAGCAAATAGCTTCACCTCTCCATTTTTTCGTAAGCGTTTTCAACCAGCGTTGATATTACATAGTTTAACAGGAGATGAAGCCCTTAAGTTACTTTCCCATTGACCAAGTAAGATATGAAACTGTTCTATAATTGACTTTTTAATAAGCGACGGTATTGATCTGGTGTCTTACCTTCCCATTGCTTGAATACTTTGCTGAAATGGGAATGATTTTTAAACCCAATGCTGTAGCAAACATCGGTCACGGATTTTTCCGGCTCCAGCAAGAATAAGATTTTAGCCTGATTAATTCTTCTCTTATAAATATAGTGAAACATCGTCATCCCCGTAGTCTCGCGAAAAATACGCACTAAATAATACTTATTGATGTGCAAAAACTCTTCCAATTGATCGAGACAAATATCCGTCATATAGTTCTTTTCAATATAGGTCAATGCATTCTGTACGTGCTGCTCCTTCTCTGACGGGAATTTAACTTCCTCATCCCCCGACTTCATCAGCACTTGGCAGATGAAAAATAACATCTCCAGACAGACCACGCGGAACCGCTCATGAGAGACGGCATCCGTTGCCCGGTATAGACGGTTCATTTTGTGCAGAAGGTCTTCAAATTCAGCCCGGTCTGCGTCATTGAGCTGTACTTTATAGTTACCGAGTCTCTCGAACGGCTCCAATGGATTGATGGAGAACACATGCTCGGAGGCTGCGCGAAAATAACCCGGATCAAAATTAAGCAGTGTTCGGACATAAGGATGCCCGTCGAAGCTCTTAGGCATATGCAGCGTCAAACCATGCATGACGATAAGCGTTCCCGGCATCAGCACGTGAATTTTATCACCAATTAAATAGTTTCCTTTTCCCTCATGAAAATAAAAAATTTCATAGTTATCATGAGACTGAAAATGACCTTCTGGAACCGGAACGTCTTTTAAATACTCGTATTGCAGTAAATACATTCGTTCCATACTTACCCCCTCCGGGTTCAACAAATAATGGTCCCCTATCCAAAATGCCTAACTCTCACAATTATACATCAAAGCGTTAACGATGTAGGAAGCGAACCCAAAGAAGACGAGAAAGCCTGATTTTCAGCCTATTCGTCTTCTAGTTTCAAACTATTGAACAACAGCTACGCGGCTCAAATGTTATGAACATCCGTTTCATAATAGCAAACGTTTATATTCCCGGTATTGCTTGGGGCTCATGGATGTTTTTTTCTTGAAAAAATTAGAAAAGTGGGCTGTATCGTAGAAGCCGAGCTGCTCGGAGATGCTTTCAATACGCAGGCTGGAATTGGTCAGCAGCGAGCATGCCTTATTAATCCGGAGCTGATTAAACAGGTCGATAACGCCGCAGCCGAACTTCTGATTCACAATTCTTTCAAGATGGGATTCACTGAGCGACATCCGCCTTGCTATTTCGGAAAGCGTGAGCTTTCGATTCAAATGACTGTTCAATAGCGTTATCAGCTGATTGCGGAAGTCCATCTCGGTTCCTGCCAGCGTCGCTTCGATGCACTCCGTCAAGATATGATCCAGAGTACCGGCGATTTTCATTTTCGACAGCTTTGTCAGCTCAAAGCAGTTCTTCTCCAGAATCGGTAACAAATCAAGAAATTTCGGCATGTCCAACACGATGAAGCTTCGGACATAGTCACGCAATAATCCGATCATCCCGCGCGGATCCTCATGGCGATGGCGTCGCATTATCATTGGAAGGACACGGAGAATATCGTCATCTGGTCTAGCGGAGCGAAGGATTCGGACATGGGCAACCAGCTTTACGTGCTGAAGGATCGCAGTAATGAGGTCCAGCCGATCGACCGAGAGTACTTCCTTAAGGACGGACATTGCAGCTATTCGCCGGACCGAAGCATCCTGCTGTATGACAGCTATCCGGATACCGATAGCTACAGGCATTTGTATCTGTACCATTTGGCGCACAAGCGTGGCGTCACCCTTGGATCATTCTATTCGCAGCCACATATCAACGGGGACATACGCTGCGATCTGCATCCTCGTTGGAATCGGGCAGGTACCGCGATATCCTTCGATTCCACTCACGAAGGTCACAGGCGAATTTATACGGTGAATGTGGAGGGAATATTCTAATTTTTACAAGCTATGAATTGGTTCTTCTGCTTCTACGTTCTCCATTTCATCCAATGGAATGGAGAACCCTTCAACTTCTCCTTTATTTTTGATAAAAATACCCCCTAAAGAAAAACAGCAGCCTCCTGCCTCAAGCAGTCAGCCGCAGTCCATAAATCCCATTCAGTAATGATAACGAAGGTTATTCCTCACCGGTAGCTACCGGATTGTCGCGATAACTGATCCAGTCCGACCAGCTTCCGGCGTACAATTTGACGTTGGAATACCCTGCCTCTTTCAACGCAAGAATATTCGGCGTGGCCGATATGCCGGATCCGCAATAAACGATAAGCTCTTCCTCCTTCGACAGCTCACCGAACCGTTCGGCTAACGCCGCAGACGATTTCCAAGTCCCGTCTACGTCCAAGCCGTCTTTCCAGAACAAATGCACCGCGCCGGGGATATGTCCCGCCACAGGATCAAATGGCGACTCCAAGCCCAAATATTGACTGGCGTCACGGGAATCGACCAGCTTCGCCTTCCTCGTTCCGTTAACAACATCTCGCACGGTATGAACATCAACAACCCAATCCTCGTGAACATCCGGCTTCCACTCGTGAACCGTTGGCTCGGGCTTCACGTCCGTCACTGACAAGTCTGCTTGAACCCAAGCTTCATAGCCGCCGTCCAACACTTTTACATCTTCTACGCCGATATACTTAAGCACCCACCAAAGGCGCGAAGCCGCAGGCCCGTTCGTATCTTCATATACGACTACCGTGCTCGTACGATCGATTCCTAGCTCCCCGAATCGCTTCGCAACACGTTCCGCCGAAGGAAGCGGACTTCTTCCTCCATGCTCTTGAGGCGGATCCGTCAAATCCGCTTTGAAGTCGACGAAAACCGCTCCAGGCAAATGTCCCGCTTCATATGCCGATCTTCCATAGAGCGGATCCTTGGGAGAGAAGCGCACATCCGCAACGACAACCGCTCCCTCCTTCAATCGATTCTGCAGCCATTGTACTCCTACGATAGTAGAGCTTGAGTTAGCGTTTGATAAGATGGACATAGTAAGTGCTCCCTTCATTTTGAATCATCATAAGACAAATTCCAGATCTTCCTCGGTCTTCACCTGGTGAATGGCGGCATAAATATCGTTCTGAATTTTTAGCAGCTGGACATCTTCCCGCTTGCGCGGTCTTGGGCAAGGAACTTCGAATATATGCTGAATTCTGCCGGGTCTTGGCGACAGAAGAACGACCCGATCCCCCAGGAACACCGCCTCGGACACATCGTGTGTAATGAAGCATACCGTCTTTTTCTCCGTGTCCCATATCCGCAGCAGATCGTCCTGAAGCTGAAGCCGGGTCAGATGATCTACGGCTCCGAACGGCTCATCCATGAGCAATACCTCAGGATTATTCGCGAGTGCACGGGCAAGTCCCGCCCGCTGCTTCATGCCCCCCGACAGTTGATGGGGGTACTTGTTCTCGAATCCATGCAATCCGACCATCGTCAAATATTTTTGAACGACGCTTCTCCTCTCTGCTTTGTATATCTTGCGCAGCTCCAGTCCAAGCTCGACATTCTGAACAATGGTGCGCCACGGGTACAACGAAGGGTCCTGAAAAACGACGCCCCGCTCGATCCCGGGTCCCTCAAGCTTGTTTCCATTGAAAACGACTTCTCCCGATGAGGGCAATTGCAGTCCAGCCAAAATCTCCAGCAGCGTACTTTTCCCGCAGCCGCTCGGGCCTAGAATACTTAGAAACTCTCCGTCTCGAATTGTCAAGTTAATATCGGACAAGGTTTCAGTTGGATTGGAGCCGCCATATCGTTTTGAAACACCGTGAAGCACAAATCCGGCCATAGTAGCACCCGCCTTTACTTTTTCGGAATGAACCTCAGATCGAGCATTTTTTCCGCATCGTAGATCTTATCCTGCATGCCCAACTCCAGCTGGGTTTGCTGCGTATCCTGCAGCGCTTTTTTATCTACGTCCGGATTGTTCTCCCACAGCACTTTCTCTCGTTCGAACGCCTTATCCACGGCAGCGGCATCGACTTTGATTTTCGACAGGAAGTAAGCTTTGTATTCGTCCGGATGGCTTTTTGCATAATCCTGGGACTTGAAGTAAGCGCGCAGCAGCTTCTCGATCAGCTCCGGCTTCTTGGCTATGACATCGTTGCTCGACACCAGAACCCCGGTATGGAACGTCGGCAAATAATCCCAGCCCTTGGCCAATATCGTTCCCTTACCGTTCACTTCGGCAAGAGAAGCAAACGGCTCATGAATGATCGTCGCGTCAACCTGACCGGAGGTAAGGCTTGCATAGGCTACTTCATTCGCCCCGTTAGCCAGATAAGTTACATCCGTCTTGCTTAAGCCGTGCTTTTTGAGAATGACCTGGGTATAGACGTCCAGCCCGCTGCCGAATGCAGCAGCACCCACCTTCTTACCTTTCAGCTCTTCGACGCTTTTAATCCCCGGAGCCGCAACCAGGTAAAATGGCCCCTTCGTACGGAACATCGAGGAGACGATTTTGATCGGCGCCCCTTTACCGGCCGCAATAATGGCGGTTGTCGTAGCAATATCGGCGATATCGACGTCCTTGCTCGTCAGACTTTCTACCGGATTCTGAGTAGTGACGAACTCGACGTCCAGCCCCTCCTCTTTGAAAAATCCTTTTTCGGCACCGAAATTGACGGCTAATCCGCTGACACCATTGAAGGCTGCGTAACGGACCTTTTGCAGCTTTTGATCTCCCGAATTGGTGGCGGCCAATGCTCCTGTTGTTTGCGCCGAGCCGCTTTGGGTGCCGTTCGAGCAAGCCGTCAGCACCATCATGAGTGCAATGCCGGCAATGCCGAGGCTATGTCCTAATGTTCTTTTCATTGTGTTCTCTCCCCCAAGATGATCTCGTAAAAGTAAAAAGATTGAATCGATGAATCGATTAGTACGATTTCCATTTCATAACGACTCGTTTCTCAAGCAGGTCGATCAGAGCAATAATAAGCACGGAAACGACCGTAACGACCGTAATGATCGCAAAAGCTTTGGCCGTATCATAGGTGGATGTAGCCTGGACAAGCATGTTGCCGAGCCCGTCCTTGGAGGCTACCATTTCCCCGAACAATGCACCCACCAATCCGGTAGCTGCCGATACTCTCAAGGATACAAAGATCGTAGGCGCTGCCGACGGCAATATAACCTTCGTGATCGTTTGGAACTTCGTAGCCTCGAATACGTGAGCGACCTTCAAATGCTGTTCCGCTGTCTGTTTAATCCCGGTTATCGTGTTGAAGGCGATAGTAAAAAAGCAGAACAAGAAGACAATGGCAACTTTATGCGATAATCCGATGCCAAGCCACAGCATAAGAAGCGGAATGATCGTCACCTTCGGCACCGCCAACAGTGCGGAGAGAAACGGCCGGAAGAAGGCTTCCGCCCGCGGCACCAGAACCAGAAACAAGCCGGTTCCGATGCCTGCTGCAGCGGACAATACGTACCCTGCCCCGAATTCCCCGAGCGTTACTAGTAAATGATGGTAGACTACGCCTTGCGTAAACAAATGGATGATTTCTTCGACCACCTGGGTCGGCTTGGACAAGTACAATGAGCCTACGAGCTCCGCACGGACAACGTATTCGATGAGACCGAGCCCCAGCAGCAAAAATACGATTTGTCCAGCTACAATTCTCCAATTATTTAGAATGGATTTGCTCTCCATACGGTTTCCCTCTTTTCCCCGCGTTAAGCCCAATCGCAGGCTCAGCCGCCAAGTACAGCATCCTTCTTCGCGAAACGATTCTCGGGACGCTTCAGGCCGAAATGATCCCGGAACGTGCTTCCTTCGTATTCGGTACGGAACAGCCCTCTTCTCTGCAGCTCGGGAACGACGAACTCAAGGAACAAATCCAGCCCTCCCGGCATATAGGGCGAGCAGAGATTGAAGCCGTCCGCCGCTTCATTGACGAACCAGCGCTCAATCTCATCGGCTATTTGCTCGGGGCTGCCGACGATGAGCAGATGCCCTCTGACGACGGCGGCAAAGTAATGGAACAGCTCGCGCACCGTAATGTCTTCGTGGCCTGAAGCGTTTTGCGCCAATCGGACGAGCTGCTTGGCTCCATCGTCAGTCAGTGAAGATAGTGCCAGATCCGGCAACGGCCCATCCAGCGGATAACCCGTCAAATCGATGCCGATCCGTTGAGAAAGCGGCCTAAGATCGAAGTCCGTTACGATCAGATTGCTGAGCTCGCGGTACTTGGCCCGAGCTTCTTCCTCCGTTCTGCCTACTAGCGGAACGAGGCCCGGCATAATGAACAGCTCCTTTTTGGAGCGCCCATACTTGGCCAGCTTGCCTTTGACGCTAGCGTAAAATTTGCGTGCTTCGTCGAATAGGATTTGTCCGGTGAAGATGACATTGGAAAATCGTGCTCCGAGCTCCTGGCTTCGCTCCGAAGTACCGGCCGACAGGAGCGGGATTTGCCCTTGAGGCGGCCTCGCCACATTCAGCGGCCCGGCTACAGAGAAATGCTCGCCTTTATGATTCAAGGCATGTACTCTGGTGCCGTCCACATACACACCGGTTTCCTTATTCCGGACAAACGCATCGTCCTCCCATGTATCCCACAGATCCTTCACGACTTGGACGAATTCATCGGCATAATCGTACCGCTTCGTATTGTCCCAATGCTTCTCCCTGCTGAAATTCAGCGCTGCTCTAGGATCCGCACCGGTTACCACATTCCAGGCTACTCGGCCGCCGCTTAGGTAATCCAACGACGCGGTTTGCCTTGCAATATGGTATGGTTCGGCATAGGTCGTGTTGGCTGTCACGATCAGTCCGATTTTCTCGGTAACGGCGGTCAGGTGCGCGATCATCGTGAACGGCTCCAGCCGAACCATCTGGGATGGGAACTGGTACTGCATATCGGCGCTGGAAGCAAGAGCATCCCCCAGAAAGAAGAAGTCGAATTTGGCCTTCTCCAGCTTCTGAGCTACGCTCTGCAAAAATTTCGGATCGAACGCGCCGTCCGTTACCGATTCAGGCAGCCGCCAGCCGGTCGGATGGTAGCCCGTTGAGAATAAAAACAGTCCTAGATGCAGCTGGCGATCGTTGTTCGTATGATTGTAGCTCATATGTGACATCCCCTTATCGAATTATGGTTAATGTGTGCGAAATTTCATCAATCGCCGCCAATTCCTCCGTCGTAAGCCTTTGATCCGCATACCGCAACGCATCCTGGATGTGCTCCGGTTTGGAAGCGCCAAGTATAGCCGAGGAAACATAAGAGTGACTAAGCACCCAAGCAAGCGAGAATTGCGCCAGAGTCCATCCTCTCGCCTCGGCATACGGCCGAATCCTCTCGACCAGCTCGTATGCAGGATTGTCTCGCAGCAGAAGCTCTAACCGCTTCTCGCCTGCAGCGAGCCTTGTGCCGGCTTCCGGCTTCTCCCCTTCACGGTATTTGCCGGTCAGAATTCCCCTGCCTAACGGGCTGTAGACAAGTACACCAACCTGATCGGACTCGACGTACGGGATCAGCTCCTTTTCGATATCACGGGAAATCAGGCTGTACTCGGGCTGGACGCTCTGGAACCGGTTCAGCCGGTGCAGCGCGCTGATGCCGTTCGCCTTCGCCAGCTGCCATGCGGCAAAGTTGGAGCAGCCGATATAGCGGATTTTCCCCTGCTTCACCAAATCGTCCAGCGTCCCGAGCGTTTCCTCGAACGGTGTTTCTGGATCGAACCCATGCACTTGATACAGATCGATATGATCTGTCTTCAATCTTCGTAAGCTGTTCTCCACTGCACGATGCAGGTGATACCGGCTAAGCCCGGCATCGTTCACCCCATTGCCGACACGCGCCTTTCCTTTCGTAGCCAAAATAATTTCGTGGCGCCGGCCTTTCAGAATGTTGCCCAAGATCGTTTCCGACTCGCCCAATAAGCTCGGATCGCCTACGTCCATGCCTCTACCGTATACATCAGCGGTGTCTACGACATTGATGCCCGCATCCAGCGCTTGTCCGAGAACGGCATCCGAAGTCTTCTCGTCGATCCAACGGCCGAACGCCATCGTTCCCAAACTGATTTCCGATACTTTCAGTCCGGTTCTGCCTAATTTCCTGTACTTCATTTTTGCACTCCCCTTTTTTTAGTCAAAAATAAAAACAGCCGGAAATACACACTAAACCATTGTGTATCTCCGGCTGTCCGGTAGATGCAGTATATTATATTATTCGCATGGAATAAGTAGGTTTTATGGTTGAAAAAGCTTCCGGCTTGTCCGTGTTACTTTAATAGCTCTGCAGAAAGCAGATGGCCTTTGTTTAGCGCCAATTCATACGGCGTCTCTCCGTCTGCATTCCAAACGGACTTATCGGCACCATGCTTCAAGAAAAGCTCGATTAGCGATTCCCTGCCGAAATATGAGGCTACATGAAGCGCGGTATACCCTGCACGCAGCTTGCCTTCGCATCTGGCATTGACATCGGCGCCATAGCGGATCAGCAGCTGAATGATATGTTCGTAATTCCCCATAATTGCAGCATGAACGGCCATATTGTTCAAATTGCCGTCTTGGCTCCTCGCATTCACATCGGCCCCAAGCTCCAGCAGCAGCTTCACCGTCTCTTCGTTGTCGAAATGAGCTGCCATGGAAAGCGGCGGAAAGCCGTCCGGTCCATAGGCTGAAATCCAATGCGGCGTTTGTTCGAGCAGCTCCTTCACTCTTGCGGTATTGCCGACGGCGGACGCCTCGAAGATATTCAACTCAGCTCCTTGCTCGATGAGCAGCTCCTTAATCTCATTGGCTCGCAAGTATGTCGCGATAAGAACAGCCGTTTCCCCTTTGCTGTTGCTGACGTTCACGAGCGAGGAATCCTGCCGCAGCAGCTCGGTCACCTTCTCAACATTATTGTGCGAAATGGCTTCGAACATCTCATTTCTAAGCTGCTGAACATGATCCGCAAGAGCTTGAGCTTTTCTCAGCAGGTCCTCCGAGGCTTGTATCCCTTTGGCGACCAGATGCGACACAGCTCTGGAACGATTGGTTTCCAGTCCGGATTCTACTAGCAGGTCCACCGCCTTGAGCGATTGGTCGTCTAACCGGGTGGAAATCACAACGCTATTTTTTTTCTTTGGCATGTATAGCTCCCAGCTTGTAATTTGAATTACAAAAATACAATACCACACTCTCCGAAAAAATACTACTACTTTTCTTATGATTTTACTCGGATTTAATAGATTGCTAGATGATTCTTTGATATCCAGTAATTTATGCTAGGCATTCTTACGTAATTAAATCAAAAATAATGAATATCATCCCTACAATAACAGTACCCACTCCACCATATTTTACTTGCTCTTTAGTATTAATCCCCTGTAATCTAATCTTCAGAAAAAAAACTGGAGTTATTATTTGGAGTAACCCAACAATCATTCCTATAATTCCCACATAACTGATAAAAAGCTCACAGTGAGTGTTCTGCTCCTTTCCATATCAATCCAATATTGACGATTTTGAAGTTGAGACGTGCCATCTGTTATCCTCCGCTCCGACCGAATCCAATCTGATTCAATAGGATCAAAAAAGCTATTAGTAACAGGAAAACTCCGAAAAGCATTTTGACAACCTTCACGAATCTAGTATTATCTGGAACTTTTTCAAACAGTTCATATGTTTTATAATGACGCATGTATTTAGGAAAAAAAATATATCCGAAAGCTAGAAGAAACATCCCCATCATTACTCCAGTCATAATTCGCTCCTAAGTAGTAGATTTACATATACGCATTGGTTTACACTACCGCTATGCAAAAAAACCACAACGCAACAGTCTTGTACGTTGTGGTGATAAAAAATCACTTTCCATTAATTGTATCTAATTCTCCAATTGCAAGGTAATACTCCTGTTCCAAATAACCCATTTCGGAAAATGCGCACCGGGATAAGTAATTCAAGTATTCAACCCGATCGCCAGCTTTTAGACATTTTACTGCTATGTAAAAATACAACTGACATAGGTAACGAACGCTCAATAAGGAGTCGGATCCAATAGCTTTTATACATTCATCTGCTGATACTTCATCGAGCAGGTAACCCGCAATTGCCCCTGGCCAATTTACTACAGCCTTGGACTTCCAACGCTTTTTTAATAACTTGATTGCTTCTTTTTCTAAAGACTCATTCTTTTGGGAGATTGCTGCGAAATATAATGTTGCAGGGATTTCAACTCCCCCAGCAGCGTCAGTATACTTCGTAGTCAATCCTTTCTTCCATATATCGATGGCTTCTGTGTGATTTCCTATCAACCAATAACTAACCCCGGCTCTAATAAAATCAGCATCTGCACGACCCTCAGTCACTTGAATAACCTTTAGATAATCTTCTAAAGCATTCCCATAGTGTTTTAGGCATAGTGATGCATCTCCACGATTTCGTAAATTAGTCTCATTTGGGTCATTTGTGTATTCAGCATTCGCTATTTTATAAGCGTCTTCATATTTTTTTTTCAAAACTAGATCGAAAAAATCCACGAAATTCACCCCAAACAGGTTTTCCTGTGATCAGCTCGAAGGGCAATTGTAAGTCATGTTCATCGGTACTGACAAGCAGTTATTTCACTGTATAGCTCACATACCAGAAGCTCTGCCCCATAAAAATGTTCAGATCCTCAGAGACCGGCTCGAAAATGTCGCGCAGCTCCTCATAGCTGTAATAGTTTTTTAACACCTCGTGCTGCGAGCCGTCGGACAGTTCTCTTAACTTATACGTGTCTTCACTATGATCCCGGCGTATCAGCTGCCCGCCCCTTCCCTCTACATAGACGTTGTCTGCCATGAATACTCGCGAGCCTGCGGTAAGCTTGTTATGTAAGCCTGTCAAGAAATCCTCGATCTTGTTCTTAGGGATATGCGAGAACCAGAAGTTGGCAATCCCAAGGTCGAAGCTCCCCTCTATCTCCTCTATTTGGTAAGCATCCCATACGATAAACCGGACCTTATCCTTCGGCATTCCCTTCTCCCTGGCGATCTCGATGACCTCCGGTCGAATGTCGACGCCAACAATGTGATCCGCCGTTTCCGAAATGATTGCAGTCCAATATCCCGTCCCGCAAGCAATTTCCAGTACATTTCTATCTCTGGACTGCTCCTTTAAGGAAGCTGCCAGTATAGTGAGCTCTTGCTGGTAGTTCGGATCATCACGGTAGTAAATTCGTTCATATTCATGGGCGCGTGCTCCATAATAATTTTCGAGCGTGGAGGCTGTTGCTCGCACTGCCTTCGCATTGTCAGCAAGAGGATAAGCTTGTTGTCGGGGAGATACCAGTTCTGAGAATATCGCGTTTCCGGCCGTTTTGTAGTTTGCCAATAACCCGTGAGTAGCCATCACTACCAGTTGGGTCATAGAGAGACCGGTATCGGCGGCCATCTGCTCCAGCTCCGTCTTTGCCTTTTCCGGTAAATAGACGGAAAGTCGTTTGCTCTTATCTTCCATAACCCATCCCACCTCCATATGATTCCTTTAAGAGGTTAACATATAATTTGTGTTATATCAACACATATTTTGTGTTACACCTATCATTCAGCCCTGTTTCGAATCAATGAATCATCAGCATTCTATCAGCGAGCAATAATTGTAATATATGGTAATTTGAGCGATGATCGTTATGTTAGCTGATTTCATATATAAACGGGGGGCTACACATGAACATTAACATGAACAAGAAAAAGAAAAAGATCATGACAATCTTCGGTACGCGTCCGGAAGCTACCAAAATGGCGCCGGTTGTTCAGGAGCTTCAGAAGGTTCCGGATTGGTTCGAAACGATAGTGGTCGTAACAGGACAGCATAGAGAGCAGTTGGATCAGGTTTTAACACACTTTGCGATCAAGCCGGATATCGATTTGAACCTGATGCAGCCCAATCAGACTTTGGCGAAATTCACATCCTCCGCCATCTCCGGCCTTGACAAGGTTTTAGCTGAGACTAAGCCAGATTTCATCCTTGTACACGGGGATACACAAACGGCTCTATGCGGAGGCTTAACGGCGTTCTTCCACCAAGTGCCTGTCGGCCATGTAGAAGCCGGGCTTCGCTCCCATAACAAGTATTCTCCTTGGCCCGAGGAAATCAACAGGCGGTTGGTCGATATTGCAGCAGACCTGCTTTTTGTACCGACATCCGTAGGGAGAGACCATTTGCTGCGCGAGGGATACGCCCGGGAACAGCTATTCGTAACAGGCCAGACGGCAGTCGATGCAGCTGTACAGACTCATGATTCAGCTTACACCTTCCATGATGAGCGGTTGAATCATCTGATCCGCCATCAAGGCAAAATCATTACAGTAACGGCACACCGCAGAGAAAATTACGGAGAACCGATGAAGCAAATGTTTAGGGCGATTCGCCGTATAGCGGACGAGCATCCGGATGTCATCGTTATTTATCCGGTTCATTTAAGCCCTGTCGTTCAAGAAACGGCTTCTTCCATCCTTTCCTCCCATGATAGAATTTACCTGCTGGAGCCATTGGATTATCCCGATATGATTAACCTCCTGTCCCGCTCCTATCTTATCCTTAGCGATTCAGGCGGTCTGCAGGAGGAAACGACGGTGTTCCATAAACCTCTCGTTCTGATGCGCGATACGACAGAGCGGCCGGAAGCGCTCTATGCCGGAGCCGTTCGCCTTGCAGGAACCGACGAGAGCGCCATCTATGAGATCACTGCGAATCTGTTAAGCAATGACGCACAATACAAGGCAATGACTAGTGCCCACAACCCGTTCGGTGACGGCAGCGCCTCCCAACGGATCGTATCGATTCTTGCTCATTATTACGGCTTTGTATCCGAGCTGCCGGAGGAATACGAAGGATAATTCCAAGAATGCAAAAGAAGCTAAGCCCCTCCTCGAACTATTGCGGGCTTAGCTTCTTTCCTCTTTCTAAGTATAAATTCCCTTTCCCTCTCTCCGATTACCGGACGAGCTCAATCTCCGGAGTATAGCTGGAAGGAAGATAGGTTTCGGCTTTAACGTCGGTAACTACTTCAGGATACATTTGATCTGGCTGCGGATCGATTTGAGTATAACTGATGACCGCACGACCGTCTTGTTCAAATCGGATACTGTTGATTTTTATGCCGTATCCTGCGTTCGGCTTTTGACCACGGAACAACGTAACTTTGTTCACATTCTCGTTTATCTTCTCTACTCCAACTGTAACTTCGTCAACGGCAACAGGATGCTGAGAATGAGACGATACAAATTGAAGGGAGTTATACATCCATGTCGCCGCTTCTCCACGCGTCAAAGCCGCTTTAGGTTTGAACGTGCTGTCCTTGTCCAGCTCCGCAATCTTGTAGTGCAGCAGCCTTAAAACTTTGCCTTGCAGCTCCGGCTGGATTTGATCCGAGTCTTTGAGTTCGACAACCAGGTTGATCATAGGCAGATTCGCTTTTTTCTCCACAATCGGCATTAATAATGCGGCAAACTGCTCGCGCGTTACCGCAGCATTCGGATTCACATCCTTCGGAATATCTATCCCATTGAAGTGAGCGGCGATAAAAGCATCCGCATACCACGAATCATTCTGGACATTAGTGTACAGCTCCGATGCGACGGGCGGCTTGGCCAACCGATTTAGATCCAGGTTGTAATTAAACGCTTTTACGATCATTTGCACGCTTTGCGCATATGTGATCGTACCCATCGGCGCAAAATGGTCCTTGTCGATTCCACTAACAATGCCGCGCTGCTGAAGATCTGATACGGCGGTTAACTGGGTTCCCGACACATCCGTGAAGGCAAATGCAGAGCTGAAGGACAAACTGCTGATCAATAATGCAGCTGTGGCTGCTACCGATACTTTTTTCATGCTGGTGTTCTCTCCCCGGTTTGGTTTACTCCGACTGAAGCGGAATTATTTTTTTAACGTTACTTACGCTTCAAAAGTTGCAAACGAATCTTATCTTTTGCAGACAGCAGTTTCAGCTCTATTGACACAGCCTCCTACGCCGTATAAGATGTTCCTATTCATGACAACTTACTGGGAGGGAATAATTTTGTTTCATGCGTCTCACTATTCCGGTACGATAGAGCAAAACTATGAACTAGTCATCCAGCAGCTTACGGCGTTATTGGAGGGCGAACAAGATCAAACGGCCAATTTGGCCAATGCGTCCGCCTTATTGAATCAATTTCTGAACGATATTAACTGGGTAGGCTTCTATTTATATAAATCCGGCGAGCTGGTATTGGGCCCGTTCCAAGGCTTGCCTTCATGCGTGCGCATCCCTATCGGAAAAGGAGTGTGCGGGACGGCGGCACAAAACAAACAAACGGTGCGCGTTGACAATGTGCACGAATTCCCAGGTCATATCGCTTGCGATGCCGCTTCCCAATCCGAGATCGTAGTGCCGATGATCAAAAATAACGAGCTTGTCGGAGTGCTGGATATTGACAGCCCATCCCTTAACCGGTTCAGCGAGCTGGATCAGCACTATTTGGAGCGATTCGTCCAAGTGCTGGTTCGCTTTATATAACTCCTTCCCAATGCAAAAAAACAGCAGGCTATCCGATATCCGGAGCCTGCTTTTTCTTGTTCATTTCCGCCGATGCGGCTTCTTTTGCAAAGAAATAAACGACCAGAGTAAGGGACACGGCACCGAATAGAAGCGCGGTGAACTGCAGCCCGATCAAATCGAGCAGCAAGCCGGTTCCGAGCAATACGACCTGAAACATGACCCTGTCCAGCATACTTCGGAACGAGAAGAAGCGACCGTGATATTCCTTCGGTACCTGCTTTTGAAAAAAAGTGCCCGCCATAGGGATAAAGCAGCCTGCCGCCAGCCCGAACAAGCCGAACGATCCTATCGCCCCGAGCTTGGAATCCCCGAAGAACAGCAGCATTTGGGATGCGGCGATCACCGTCGAGCAAATGAACAGACGGCTCATCAAGCTTCCGTTTTCCGAGAGTCTTCTGACGATAAAGCCGCTCACGATAAATGCTATGCCTTCCGCCGCATACAGCCATCCTTTGATCTCCGGATCATTCTGGAGCTCACTCACGTTAATAACCATCAAGTTAAACCCTCCGATGAACAACGTCGGAATGATGGTCATCCACAGCACTCTTTTTACATTGGGCATGGATCGCAGCAGAACAAGCATTTCCTTGAATCCGCCGCTCGACCGTTGTGACGGCTTACCGGCTCCAAGTTCACCCGGCTTTTGCAGCTGCAATAACCATGTCGATCCAAGCAGCACGATATATGCACCTAACGAAACGGTATACAATGTACTGAGGCTCATTACCGTTAACATCAGCCCGGCCAGCGTCGTTCCGAGAATTCGTGCTACCGTTCCCGCGTTCATATGTACGGCATTCATGGACAACAGGTCTTTCTCATTGACAATTAACGGGATGACAGCCTGCAGCGTGGGGAAGTAAAAGGCTGCGGAAATCTGAAGCAGAACGGCAAAAAGAACCATATACCATACCGATTCGAAATGAAGTGCCAGAAACATAAATCCTACGCTAATTATTCGGCCAACCCCTGATAGCAGAAGCACATGCTTTTTGGACGAGCGGTCGATAACGCGTCCTGCATAAGGCGAAATTAGCACCCCCGCGAGGAGACCGACAAACAAGATTAACGATTTCATAAAATCAGACGGGACATGCCTCTGCATAAATTCCAGATTGGCAATGATCGAAGTCCATAGACCCAGCCCTGCTATGAATTCACCGGCCAACACGATCCATACGTTACGGTTACTCCACATGAAAGCTCTCCTTTTACCTAATAAACATTCGCTTCTTGGATTGTATCGTGTTCTGCAGCAAAAAGAAAGAAGCAGAAATGATTCTGCCTCTTGGGTCGCAAATGGCTATTTATTCGCTTCCGAGCTCAGAAGCTGGTTAGCCTTTTCCTCGGCCGTTCGCAATGCGGTGTTGATATCTTGATTCAGCGCCGTCCCTACCGCCTCATTGTATGTTTTCTCCACCAGGGAGTCGAGCTTCGATTTGTAGGGCACCGGTGCGAATTGATTCGTGAATACCGCTTTCAAGTTTTTGTTCTTGAATTTACTATCCTGGCCGAACGCCTTTTTCACAGCTTCATTGTTCAGTACAGGCATGATGCCTTTTTTGGATAACTTCATTTGCACTTCTTCAGAGATCAAATACTTGATAATTTCCATCGCTTCATCCTTATGCTTGCTCGTCGAAGTAACCCCGAAGAAGGTCGGATAAGGCTGAGAGCCTACACCAGGCGCTTCCTTCAGTGTCGGGATGGGCACCATGTCCCAGTTGAGGGTTTCATACTCCTTATTAATAAACATCGCCGACGATAAATACATGAACATAGCCGCTTCCTGTGTCAAGAAATTAGGTAATCGGTTGTTTTTGGCGGTAAAGGCATCAAGACCAGAGGCTTTATACGGAACGAGGAAAGCCGTTTCGTAATATTTCTTCCACGGATCGCTGGAAATGGCGGATTTCAGAGTGTCTTGCTTCAAATACGGCAGCGACATCTGGTTCATACGCAGCGCATGGTTGGCAGAGGTCGTGTAGCCTACGTAGACATTGCTTTCATCACTTCTCCCCAGCTTTTTGGACAGCTCGTTCAATTCATCCCATGTCATCTGATCCTTAGGATAAGCGACACCGAATTTATCGAATAAATCTTTGTTGTAGTACATCACCAAATTATTATTAAATACGGGTACGCCCCACATCTCTTTGCCGCCGGAGACGATTTTCGCTGCATCCACCGTTGCCGGCTCCAAGCTTCCCAGATTGACGTTATGCTTCTTGATCAATTCGGTCATGTCCATCTGCAGCTGATAATTTTGGACGGTGCTGAATATCCCTATCGAATCATAATAAATATCGATTTGCTGACCGGCAGTAATCATTTCCTGAATGGACGGACCTTCCTTCTTCCAGGGAAGATAAGTGAAATTCACGTTCGGGTATTTCTCCTTCACCAGATCGAGAAACCGGTCGTTAAAGCTTTCCACGGAATCCCCGCTAGCGGAAACGATGAACAGCTCTATGGGTTCGCTTCCCATTTTGAATGCCTCTGCTTGCGCGGCCGGCAAATCGCCGGTCGTCTTCTCCCCTCCGTTACATGCGGTGATGACAGCCAGTAGTACGGCCGGGACAATTAAACCTGCTTTGTTCCTTTTTCTCATCCTGCATATTCCTCCCAAACTTAAAAGTTCGTTCCAACAAATAGATAACGCTTACATTATAAGAAATTGGAACATTGCCCCAGTAGTACAATAATCGGATAAAATCGTTGAAAAAGAACATGATTCCAGATACTAGGAGATCTCAATTGCTAGAGATATCAGTAAAAATTAGATGGAACCATGCTTTATCTACCATCTGCTTTGAATATTTCGTATACTAATCTTGCGGCTATTATGTAAAGCTCTGCCTCTTATCCATGCAAGAAATCGTTCATTATTAACATAAAGGGTGATTTTATTGCTACCATTTATTCTTGCCAACTCGAATCCCGAGCAGCTCCCTCCGCTTTATATCTACTGCATCGGCTATCATGAGCAGAAGCATATTTACCGGCCGACAGGGTTTCCGGTGTATCAATTTTTTTTGACTCGCAAAGGGTCTGGGATGTTTCGTATTTTCGGAAAAGAGGAGCTGATTTTATCAGAGGGGTCGCTGCTGCTTCTAGGCAAAGGGGTGCCCCATGAGTACTTCCCTTCAAACAAAGAGGAAGGCTGGGAGCTCGGATTTATCGGATTTCAAGGGGATGCTTCCGGCGTCATGGCAACCCTAATAGGCACCGGCAAGCCAATGACGGTTTCGGAAGAACGATTTCAGCTGTTATGGACGGAGCTCATCGAGTTGTGGCACAGCGTCAACGATCACGAATCGTACAGCGTCTGGGACGCTTCGCGGCGGCTTTACTCCACTCTGCTGACGTTGCAGGAAGTGCAGATTCGTGTAGATGCCACTAGCGCCAGCCATGTTCGGAACCAGCCTAACCAAGCATTGCAGCACGCTACCCGCTTCCTGGAGGAGCATTACAACGAAGACTTGCATTTAGCCAATGTGGCGTATGCCGTCGGTTATTCCGTTCAGCATCTGCATAGGCTGTTCTCCAGTGCGTATGGGGTGACGCCGAACCGTTACTTGCAAATGATCCGGTTGCGGCGCGCTCTGCAGCTTTTTCAGCTTTACCCTGGGATTACCATTGAAGAGGCCGCCGGACAAGTCGGGATGGAGACCAGTTATTTCATCAAAATGTTCAAAAAAATTTACGGCACCGCTCCCAAGCAATACGTCATGCGCTATATCGATCAGAAATGAGTGCCGAGCCGCCGCTCATCAAATCCAACACATGGAAAAAGCGACCACCGATCCTGGATGGCCGCTTTCTTTCAACTGCTATTGTTTCCCTTGCATATTGTTAAGAAAGGGAAGGACAATCTCCACAGACAGAGCTTGTACTTCACTTCCGTTATGACCGCGAGTCGATTCCGCCATAAATAAAGAGTTATAGATCGCTTCTTCGGTTGCATCGGCGGCGGCACGGAAGCATTCGGACATTAACGGCCCGTCCTCTCGCAGTATGGTTGACGATACGAGATCGACTTCCGGCTCATGCTGGAACCGGTTTCCATTGCTGAATGCAATCACAATATCTCCGCTGCCATGGTGGGCGATCGAGCCGGTCCGGGCCAGTCCGATGCCCGCTCTTTTGGCTACTCTTCGGAGCTGGCGGGCGTCCATGGGCACATCCGTACCCAGCACGATAATGATCGAACCGTCATTGTTCCCCCGCCCCCGCTCCATTGCCTTATCGCGAAGATGAGCTCCGACAGGTTGGCCGAGTATCGTCAGGTCCTCGGCGCGACCGAAATTCGTCAGTACCAGCACCCCGATGTGACAGTCCTTGCCGCTTATTGTGATTCGCCGGGAAGATGAACCGATCCCCCCTTTGCAGCCGAAACAGACCATGCCGGTTCCTGCACCGACAGCTCCTTCCGCTACAGGCCGATCCCCTGCTGCTTGCCGGATAGCTTCTACCGCATGCTTCGGCCGGACATGAAGTCCTCTCATATCGTTCAGCAGCCTGTCATTGCATTCCCCTGTTACGATATTGATTGAACCCGCCTGCTCCCCGATTCCCGCATCCACATCCATCATATATTGCAGCGCGCCTTCGGTTACCGCAGGGACGCTGAATGTATTCGTCAGCATGATCGGCGACTCTACAGTTCCAAGCTCGTTCACTTGAACGAGACCGGTCGTTTTGCCGAAGCCGTTAATGACATAGGACGCTGCAGCCACCTTCTCACGAAACACGTTCCCACCGTGCGGCAGTATAGCTGTTACTCCTGTGCGCACCGAGCTATCTTGAGTGTCCGTATGCAGCGTTACATGACCTACGGTTACACCCGGGACATCGGTTATGCTGTTATGCTTGCCGGTCGGCAGCTTCCCCACTGCGAAGCCGTAATCCCGGAAACGTTTCCTGCTCATTGTTCTTCCTCCAACCTCCATTATATGAACGGAATTATTGTATCCAATCCGCACTGTCGTGGCAACTCGGCACAAGGCCGTGTCTCCTGCCACCGCAACAATTCCAGCTTCTTCCACGTATAACTTCATATAAGGAGGGAGGCACTTGTTAAACGATTCGCTTGGAAAACTCGCGCGCTATCCCCTGCTAGCCATTATTCCAATAGCTATTGATGCCTTATCTGTGATAATGGGTACAGCGATGAACGGGTTTCATGGAAATCCCCACTTTACATTCAAGCTGGTACTGCAGATGGGATTGCCTTCGGTTGCCGCGGTGACGGAGCAAACCTTCATGCCAGGCTCCGTACAGGTTGTCGGTGCAGGAAGCGTGAACCTGCCGAGCATTCTTGGCATCCTGATGTATCTTGGCATATTCATCGCCGTTCAATCATTTCTTCAAGGCGGGTATGTCGGCTTGCTCTATGACTCGACGGATGGCCGCAGACTCGATTCGAGACGGTTCATTCAGTACGGAGGGCGTTTCTTCTTGCGATTTTTGCTCCTGAATGTATCTGTTCTATTAATCCTGCTAGTTATAGGCGGAATAGCCGCTTTCCTGCTGAGAACGCCGGGGATCATTCTGTTCATGATCCTCTTCCTATGGCTCAGAGTCTTGTTCCTGTTCCTGGAATATACCATCGTAGCCGACGACTGCTCCATCCTGGATGCGATTGCCCGCTCCTACGAGCATTTTCAGCAAAGAACCCCCCTTACGATACCGCTCGTTATCGCCGCGCTTCTGATCAATGTCGCTGCCGGCCTCATCATTAACGCGCTGTGGCTGCCTCTCTTCTTTATCGTATTGCTGGTGCTGTACGATACGATCGGAGCCGGGCTGCAGATCGCATTCATGAACGAATTCCGGCGGATCAGAGGTTAACGAAGCTTACGAAGAAATACCCGGTGAACATCTTGGTTTGCCGGGTTCTTTTTTATGTGCGCAAACATAGCTTTCCCAGTTCAGTCCGTCATGCATGGCCCTATATTGGCAAGGACATACTAAGGCAGAACTTGGGAAAGGAGCCGTATTCGTGAATGCCTAGTGTACATTGAAACGATTACCAATCCTATCAATCTCCGAAAGAATGATTCAGCGCTTGAACGCCATTCAGACCAGCGTCATTACCGACACTACTTCCGTGATTCAAATGATAGTCGACAATAAATATTCGCTCTTTCCCCAATTTATAGAAACCGAACGTCCCGACCGGCTCGTCTATCTGCTGTATTTTCGGCGGCATCGGCGTGCTTGTCGACGGCTCTGCACAGGCATTATCCGGCCCCGCAACGATTGGCCAATTTTTGATCGCTTACTAGGATTATCACTTGCCTTGGCACATAGGGTCGTTCTTCCGAATTTTGCGCATAATTCATAGGCCATACTTCTTTTTCGTCAGTAACTATAAAAATCTTGACAAAGTGACGGAATTGATTTATCTTTAATTCAAGATAATTTAACTCAAGATAATTTCTTCTCATCGAGCCATCAAGATTAAATTATCCGTCCCTGCACATCTCAAGCTGACAGGAGGGATTCAAACTTGATTACGGAACCGGACGAGGAGTCTATACAAACCTCCCTTAAGCTGATGGTCGTTCTGTCCAAGGCTTATAAAAGCGTGATGGATAAAGCGGTCAAGGACATTAAACAATACGACCTCTCCCCTTCCGAATTTGGGATATTGGAAGTGCTGTATACGAAGGGAAGCATCCCGCTGCAGCAAATTGGCGACAAAATTCTGATTACAAGCGGGACCATGACCTACAATATCGATAAGCTGGAAAAGAAACAGCTATTACGGCGGATTCACGGACAGGAGGATCGCCGAATGGTGTATGCGGAGCTGACTGACAAAGGCAAGGAATTCATTCAGCATATCATGCCCCGCCATGCCGCCCATATTCACAGCATGATGCAGAGCTTGTCAGACCATCAAAAGAATGAAGCCATCGCGCTTCTAAAATTACTTGGCAAAGGAGTAGATGAAGCATGACTGCATTAAGAACCATACAAGGCACCTACAAGGGGGCTCCCTTTCACATGGTGGGAGACGGATTCAGGGTATCCAACTACTTCCCGTCGGGAACGAATTTTCAACAACGGTTCAGCCCCTTTATTTTGATGGACTATAACGCTCCGTTCGTGTTTCCTCCAAGCGACAACGTCAAAGGTGTAGGCGCTCATCCTCACCGCGGATTTGAAACCGTGACTATCGCTTATGACGGGTATATCGAGCACAACGATAATTCAGGCAATCATGGTATTATCGGTCCCGGCGACGTGCAATGGATGACAGCCGGTTCGGGATTGCTGCACAAGGAATACCATGAACGGGAGTTCTCCAAACGAGGCGGCCTGTTTCACATGATTCAGCTGTGGGTCAACCTGCCGCGGAGTCAAAAGATGCATCCGCCCCAATACCAAGAGCTGCTGAAAGCTCAGATGGGAAAAGTCGAGCTGCCAGATGACGGCGGCGCCGTCCGGGTCATTGCCGGCGAATATAAGGAAGTGCGTGGTCCGGCACAGACTTTTACTCCCATCCATTTGTTTGACATCCAATTTAATCTGAACGGTAAAGCGGAATTCACCCTGCCGGAATCGTATAACACCGGTTTGCTGGTGCTTAAGGGCAGTTTGCAAATCAACGATATCCAGATCGCGGCTGCGGGAGACTTCATCTTGTTCGATAACGTACCGGGTGACATTGTTCTTGAAGCACTGACGGATGATGCTCTGGTTATCGTATTAAGCGGCGAACCCATCGACGAGCCGATGGTCCAGCGCGGTCCGTTCGTTATGAACAGTCATGCAGAAATTATGGAAGCCTTCCAGGATTTTCAGCTCGGCAAAATGGGTAATCCGGATTTTTAACCTTATAGCATATAACATTGACGGAGGGGCTGGCGCTCTTCCGTCTTTCTCGTCACCTCCCTATGCCGGAATCTCTAAATCAATCAAAAGCCTGTTCCACTCGCAGGACAGGGTGCATATATTACTATGCGACCATATGGGAGGTAGATAAAGTGAAGCAGAATGCAAGGCAAGGGAATCAAAACATCGAAAGGATGAAGAAAAAGAATCCGAGAGTCAGACCAAGAGCCGCTCAAAATACCAAGCCCTATAAGACCCGCCGTCAGGCTCATCAACTTAGCCTATCGAACCTGGATGACATCCAGCCCTATGCGATTGGGAACGAAGC
Organism: Paenibacillus sp. H1-7; assembly: GCF_022354825.1. Taxonomy (GTDB): domain Bacteria; phylum Bacillota; class Bacilli; order Paenibacillales; family NBRC-103111; genus Paenibacillus_S. The sequence goes on along the minus strand of NZ_CP031168.1, from coordinate 4,217,680 downwards.
GGTCCTGAATCCGGGTCAAGCCAAGATTAGAGCACGGAGGCGCCGGTTGAAGTACGGCAAGCTTCGCAAACATTTCTATATGACTAGGTTCAAAGTCGTCCGCAGGCATCTGCCGGATACGAGAAAGGCTACAAGAGATAACTTGAGAGCCATGCTAAGGGCCTACCCTTCCCTATTTCTGAAACCGGATTTGGGATCCGGCGGCCACGGAATACTTAAAATTATGAAGACTCCCTCCTCGTACACGGTAAAATACGGCACGGAAACGAAGCATTATACTTCATTCCGTTCACTTTATACCATGATTCGTCCGCTTCTGCTAAAAAGAAGATATGTTCTGCAAAAAGGGATTCGATTGCTGAGAATCAAGCAACGTCCCTTCGATATCCGGGTAATGGTGCAAAAGAACAGAAACAGAAAATTCGTCGTAACCGGCATCATCGGTCGTTTGGCCAAAGAAGGCAAGATTGTCACCAATTATCATAGCGGCGGCACCCCGCTGCCTGTCGACGTTCTGCTGCGTAACCATATCGGCATCAAAAGAAGAGGACGTTACGTTAAAAAAATTGCGTTGGTAGGAAAACGAGCCAGCATCGCCATGAGCAAAAGGTTCCGTGACCTTAAAGCATTCGGAGTCGATATAGCTATTGATCCGGCGAAGAAGCTGTGGATTCTGGAGGTCAATACCAAGCCGGATAAACAAATATTCAATACGCTGAACGATAAGACTATGTACAGAAGAGTGCTTCGATTTGCAAATTACTAATGGATTAGCGCCGCTTATCCTTTCAATAATAGAAAACCTCCCTAAGCTTTTATCTAAGCCTGGGGAGGTTTTTGTCTATCTCAACGCATACTTTTTATTGCGGATCCACAGCACTCATGTCCATGTAGATGACTTCCCAAATATGGCCGTCTACATCCTGGAAGCTTCGGCTGTACATAAATCCTTGATCCATCGGTTCGCTGTTAGACGATCCGCCTGCAGCCACTGCCTTATTTACGATCTCGTCGACTTGCGCTCTGCTGCTGGCCGACAAGCCTACGATGACTTCGGCACTCTTGGTCGTGTCCGTAATTTCCTTCTTAGTAAATGAGCTGAAAAATGGTTCCACTAGCAGCATAGCGAAGATGCTGTCGCTTATCACTAGGCAAGCTGCGTTCTCGTCGGTGAAATGAGGGTTGAATTCAAACCCTGCTTTTTTGAAAAAGTCCATCGATTGCTGCAAGTCCTTAACCGGTAAATTAACAAAAATTTTGTCGGATGTCACTGCCACTCTCTATCACCTCATGCGTAGGATTAATTAGTACCTGTACCTTAATAGTAGCATAGGGTTTCGGCTATCGTTTCTTATAGATTGCTATGTTACTTTGAAGGAATAAGTGTTGTAACGTCCGTTATCGGAGGAATATCTTAAGATATTGCCGTCTCACAAAAAAAAGCAGCTGCCGGGACACCCTATTAGGAATGCCGCCGGATGCCGCCTTAAATTAAATCATCTATGTCTTGATTTAGATATATACGGGATGCTCATTGCCAAGCAAATAATTAATAATAAAATAGGCTATCGGGCTAAGAATAATCAAAGTAAACAAAGTGATGATAAGACCTAATCCGCTGAAGCGGTTCTGTTCGTTTGCTTTTGCCAATTCCATAGTATCGTCCCCCATATCATGTCGATTGTACCTCTTAGACATCATTATAGGAGTCTATACGTCAAAAGTAAGTGATATAAATCACAAGCTAACGAGCCTCGCTCGGGCTGATGGGCTAGCATTGACCTGCAAGCGCCAAGCTTAAAAAATTGCCGGTTGCCGAAGCGCGGTTATTCGCGACCTGCTCGGGTGTTCCCTCTGCGACCAGCTCACCGCCTGCGGTTCCGCCGTCCGGGCCGATATCGATAACCCAATCCGCCTCACGGATGAGCTCAAGGCTGTGCTCGACTACAATGACTGTGTTGCCGGCATCGACCAGCTTGTCTAGCAGCAGGTGAAGCCGCTTGACATCAGTAGGGTGAAGCCCTGTCGTTGGCTCGTCGAGCAAGTAAAGCGTGTGCGTTCTTGTCTTTTTGCTCAGCTCCTTGGCCAGCTTGATCCGCTGCCCTTCTCCGCCTGACAAGGTTTTGACGGATTGCCCCCATTGCAAGTACCCTAGCCCTACTTCGCACAGCAGCTCGATCATGCTGTATATTTTCGCTTTCGATTGGAAGATCGGCAGCGTCTCCTGCACCGTTAAATTCAATAAATCCGATATGGAGTACCCTTCGAATTTGACCTTCAACACGTCTTCATTGAATCTTCTGCCTTTGCAGGCGGGGCAAGTAATCTCCGTACTAGGAAGAAAATTCATCTCCACCGGCAAAACGCCAAGCCCTTGGCATGCTTCGCATCTTCCTCCCGGCGTATTGAAGGAGAAATGCTTCGACGTCAGCTTATTCCTCTTGGCTTCCGGCAATCCGGCATACAGATTCCGCAGCTGAGTATACACGTCGGTATACGTAGCGACGTTGGAGCGCTGCATTCTGCCTATCGGCGACTGATCGACGATGATTTTATTACCGATATGCTCGAAGCCGGTAATTCCGTCACATCCTTCGACAGCCTCCTCCCCGCCTTGCGCCAGCAAATCGAACAGCAGCGTCGATTTCCCCGAACCGGAGACACCGGTCACGGATATGAAACTGCCCAAGGGAAAGGATACGTCGATATGCTTCAAATTGCGGGCATGAGCATTGCGAATCGTAAGGAAACGCCCATTCCCTTGCCTCCGTCTCCGGTCAGGCACGGCTCGAGCTTCATTCCTCAAATAGGCTCCAGTAACCGAATGCTCGCTATCCATAAGCTCCTCCAGGCTTCCTTGACCTACGATCGTGCCCCCGTTGCGGCCTGCGCCCGGACCCACATCGATAATATGGTCTGCCGCCCGCATTACATCCACGTCGTGCTCGATAACGAGAACTGTGTTACCTAAATCTCGGAGCTGCTTCAGCACACGGATGAGACCCGCCGTATCGCGGGGATGGAGTCCCGTCGTCGGCTCATCCAAAATATATAGTACCCCCGTCAATCCGGAGCCCAATAGCGATGCAAGCCGCAGCCGCTGCGCTTCGCCGCCCGATAACGTCACCGTCTGCCGATGCAGCGATAAGTAACCAAGCCCAACATCCATAATCCGCTCGAGCCGGACGGGTACATCATGCAGAACAGGCTCAAGCAGATGGAAGCCTTCGACGGGCAGATGGTCTCTCAATTGCCGCGTCCAGCGCAGCACCTCTTCCAGCGGCCATTCGGCCACTTCGGATAAGGACGCTCCGGCAACCGTAACCTGGCGTACTTCCTTTTTCAATCGTCCGCCCTGGCATCCGGTGCATAGCTTGACACGAAAGAGCTCCGCTTCCCTCTCCATCGGCCCCTGATCGCCGTCCTTCTCTTTATATCTGCGCCATATTCCGGTAATGATTCCTTCAAACTTGCCGCCATTGACCGTTTTCGGAGGCTTCTTGTCCGGGTAGTGGCGCAAGAATTCCGGGCTTTCCACGCCGTAATATAACACATCTCGCTGAATGTCGTTGTAATCTTTCAGTGGCATATCTGGATCAAAGCTGAAGCCGTAATACTTCGCTGCCGCCAGCAAAATACTAGAATAATATTCGTTCAGCACATCATACAGGAATGTGACTCCTCCGCTCCGCAAGCTTAACTCCGGATTGAATACAGCCTCCATAATCAAGGTGGCGACGTTCCCGAGACCGCTGCATACCTCGCATGCGCCTTCGGGTTTATTAAAAGAGAAATGGGCCATACCGAATTTCTCAAGCTCCATAAGGCAGTGCGGGCACGTGATGGATCCGGCTCTTGACTCTTCTTCCTCCATCATAACGGTTCCCGGCTCCTGAAAGCTTGGAGGGATCATTCCTTTGCAGCCTGGGCATATTCTCTGCCCTAGTCTGGAGTATACGAAGCGCAGGTAAGTGTAAATATCCGTAACCGTTCCGACTGTAGAACGTGGATTCCGGTTGGTAACATGCTGACCGATGCTGATGGATGGCGAAAGTCCTTCTATCGACTCCACCTTCGGCTTGCTTACGGAATCGGGTACCATCCCCATGGACTCCATATACTGCCTTTGGCATTCCCGCTGCAGCGTATCCATGGCCAATGTCGATTTGCCTGACCCGGACGGGCCGGTAACAACAACAAGCTTGAACTTCGGGATAGATAGTGAAACATGTTTTAAATTATTCTCGTGCGCACCTTTAATGACGATTGCATCCTTCATACAATTCCTCCTTTTAATTCGGGGTCATGATTGGAACGGAATGATGGCCATCAAATGATCCGCTCGATTCAATAATAGAATACTACATTGATGCAAGTGGGAAGGTTTAGAATCATGTTTGGCCTGTAACAGGCATTTTCTTGACAAAACCTTGACACAGCTGTTTAATGTTTTTATCTGTGGTCCGGAGGTTTTCAATGACAATAAGACCTATCGATATTGCAAGAAAATTGCATATCAGCACCAACACCTTAAGGCATTATGAGGAATGGGGGATCGTTCCTCCCGTAGAACGCGGTCCTAACGGCTATCGGATATATACGGAGCTGCATGTCGCTTATTTCGAGTGTATACGTGTCCTAAATGATGGAATTGGCATGCAGAAGACGGCGCAGATGATGAAGCTGACACTTCAGGGCAGGACGGATGAAGCATTATGGATATTGAACCAATGTCAAGCCGAGCTATATCAGGATAAGCTCATCGCAGAAAAAGCCGTGCAAGCTCTAGAAACTGAGGATACGAATTTGCTCCCCGCCAAAAAAGGAAAAAAAGGATTGACCATCGGCGAAATATCCGTACAAACCATGATTCCGACTACCGCTATCCGCCATTGGGAAAAAGCGGGACTGCTTACCATATCCCGGGATCGGGAGAACGGGTACCGGGTTTTCACCCCCGCCAATTTGCGGCAAATATTAATTATCCGTACTCTGAAAACGGCGTTTTGGTCTCTCGATATCATTAAGCAAATTATTTCGGAGCTCGACGATAATCAAGTGGCAACGGCTATCAAGACCGCCAGGGAAGCGCTGCTTTATCTCAATCATATGAACCGGAATCAGCTTCGCGGCGCTTCTTATTTCCATCGTTTGATGGACCTGCTCTCTTCCTCCCCTGCATGAAGGTTTTTCCTGCCGCAATACGGGGTAAATTAGAAGGGTAAGTATAACCAATCCGAGAGGAGTCATTAATGAATGGATGCCGTAAAAGCTGAACGCTATGCGAATATTCTCCCTATGGAGGAATTAAACACGCCGGAAAAAAGACTGCTGCCCTTCACTATTTACAATAACCTTCGGACAACCACTCCTGTCCGGTATGATGAAAGCCGCGGCTGCTGGGATGTGTTTCGATATGAGGACGTCCACCGGATTTTGAAGGATCCCGCTACTTTCTCTTCCGTACGCAAGCTCGCTGAGAGAGATACCATCCTGACGATGGACCCGCCGCGGCACACTCAGATGAGAGCCCTTGTCAATAAAGCATTTACTCCCAAAGTAGTTAACGATCTCGCTCCTCACATCGCCTCCATTACCCAAGAGCTTCTGGATGCCGTTGCATCCAAAGGCCAAATGGATACCGTTCACGATCTCGCCGTCCCGCTTCCCGTAATAGTCATAGCTGAGCTGCTCGGGGTGCCGCCCAAAGACAGACATCTGTTTAAAGAATGGTCGGATATTCTCGTCAAAGGTCCGGATGTAAATACGGATGAAGCTTTCCGGCAAGTCATGATGGAAAAAGCGCAGGCGATGAAGGAGCTGAATGCCTATTTTGCCGTCATCCTTGAGGAACGACGTCAAAAGCCGCAGGAGGATTTGATTTCGCTGCTGCTGGAAGCCGAGGTGGAAGGGCAGAAGCTCACGGATGAGGAATTGCTAGGCTTCTGTATCCTGCTGCTCGCCGCCGGTAATGAGACGACAACCAATCTGATCACGAATGCCGTGCGCTGGCTGACGGAGGATCAGGAGCTGCAAAAGCAGCTTCAGGAGCAGCCCGAGCTTATTCCGAGCTTCGTAGAGGAGGTGCTTCGTTATTATCCTCCGATCCAGGCCATTGGCCGGGTCGTGATGCAGGATGTCGAAATTCAAGGCATACCGATTAAAGCAGGACAGCAAGTTGTCTCTTGGGTCGCAGCGGCCAATCGGGATGACAACAAATTTCCCGATCCTGACCGCTTTATTGTGGACCGGAAGCCGAATGCGCATCTCTCCTTTGGATTTGGCACCCATTTTTGCCTTGGAGCTCCATTAGCCCGATTGGAAGGACAGGTTGTACTTTCGCATCTGCTCCAGCGGTTTCACGATATTGAATTCGTCAGCGGATCCGAGCTGCAATACATACAAAGCCCGTTCGTCTTTGGAGTGAAGCAGTACCCTGTACGGTTTCGTTCCGTAAAATAAAAAGCTACCCTCCGCAGTAGAGGATAGCTAACGTGAACGATTTAGATCAAAAAAGGCTGGGGAGGTACCTCCGTGGCGTACCTCCCCAGCCGCTGTTATTTATCGCAAAATCTATTGTTTATTCCCACGAACATCCTCTAGTATTTTCAGTGAAATAAACTAAGTACGAACTATCGATTGCTTGGAGCTATCCCATCTCCAATGGATCCGGTGACCGGACAGGTGAACTCCGCCGTACCAGCACTCGATTCCGTTCGCCTCCACCCCATCTTCCTTCCCTGCCAGCACCGCTTTGCCAAATGGCGTCAGCTCCAGCTTGCCCTCACGGAACGATGAAATCGATGGGTTCATGTAGTCAGGAAACCGGTCGAAATTGCGAAATGCCAGCAGCGGCTTAGAGCCTTGCGTCATTCGCTCCAGGCGGTACCAATATTGCAAATCCCCCATTCCAAGTCCGTGCAGCTTATCTCCTGTGTGCTTGAATAACGCCAGCGGCGAATGGATACCGCTTTCCACCAGCTCCAGCGTAGTTTGCTCGACTATCCCTAGTCCATTGAGTATGGATGGGAACCGGGCCAGATGAAGCCGGAAGCTATCGCCTGCATAAGGCAGAGCAGCCAAATCACCTTCCTGAAGCAGCTTGTTCAGAACAAGCGGATCCGGAGAGGCATACGCTTCCCATAGCTGTTTGCCCAATTCGAGCGTCTTCTGTCCGACAGGCTGCCATGTACCGACAAGCGACAGCAGCTGTTCTACAGACAATTGGCCCAAGCCTCGGAAATCATCAATGCCAGGGAAAGAATTCAACGACAACAGGCTTAATTTTGTTCCCTCCATCGGCTGTCCTGCGAACCAATGCAGCAAGCAACATAGCATCGCTTGATCGAAAAGGTCATATTCAAACCATAGAACAATCTCTTCATGCTCGCGAAATTGCTCCAGTATACGCTCCTGCTCTTTGCTTAAGGCGATAAACTTTGACGACGGGATGCCCATCGTTTGTTCCAAGTAATTCGCTCGATAGACTCTGTTCGATTCGGATGACGCGTCGACGAACACTGGACCTTCGGACCATATTTCCAGCCATACGAGAACCTCTCCTTGAATCCCGCCTTGCTTCAGCTTATCCCCTACGGTATCGCCATTCACGATATGCAGCATTACCATCAAGCCTCCTTTGCAATGATTATAGCTCCAGATGATGTCTTGTGAGATACTGTCCTTCATTGATGGTAAAGCAGGAGGCGTGATGTTTCAACAGTGATTTCCAAATTTATTCTTTGGGTTGCTTGGTCAGTGTCACCGTTTCTTCTTTATCGTTCCAGCGAATTTGAACCGCCATGCTGCCTTCATTCACATATGGCGCGCTTAGTGTCGCTTTCCCGCTGATCTTCAGCTTCTCGGTCGGCCCCTTGTGCTGGCCGCTTTCTTGAAAATTGGAGCTGTTCTTAAACGTATATTGAACATCGGACACAGGTAATCTGTCTTCGCCGATGTAAGTTATTGAGTACTTCTTCACATTAGCAGGCTCATTAACGGAGCATTCTATATTCCAATACGAGCTCTTACCGCTGTACAGATTCGGTCTTGAGCAACCGATCAATGATGCCAGAACAACAAGAATGACAGCGCCGATCCACATGAATCTTTTGGACATGACAACCACCCCCTCTATCCCCTATTTCCGGATCAACTAAATCAGCTTTATTTTCACATAAAAATGGATTTGTTCATCGCTCTGCTCCGCCCATATCGCTCCGTCGTGCGATTCCACAATGCTTTTGGCAATGGCAAGGCCAAGACCCGATCCGCCTGTATTTGAGGAACGTGATACGTCCACCCGGTAAAATCGGTCGAACAGCTGCTTGATTTCGCTCTCTTCGAGCATCTCCGAACGGTTGCTGAACCTAATGGTCACATAACGCAAATCCTGCTTGACCATAACCGTGATCTTCCCCGGCTTGACACTGTATTTGATGGCATTCGTCAACAAATTTTCGAACACGCGGATCATCTTGTCTACATCGATTTTGACCAGAATCTTTTCCTTTGGGATATGACGCTGGATCGTCAGCTGCTGCTCCTCTGCAGGCGTCACGAACTCTTCTAGCAGCTGATCCAGAAGCTCGTTGATCGCTACGCCTTCCTTCATCATCGGCACATCGTGATTGGACAGCTTCGTATACTCGAACAGATCGTCGATAAGCGATTGAAGCTTCTCCGATTTGTGGTAAGCAATGCCAACGTAGGAGTCCGCCTGCTCTTGCGTTTCGTAGCCTTTGTCGTGCAGCAGGCGCAGGTATCCCATGATCAAGGTTAACGGGGTGCGCAGGTCGTGGGACACATTCGTAATCAGCTCGCTCTTCAGGCGTTCGTTACGCCGCTCCTCTTCGATTTTTTGCTGCAGCTGCTCGACCATCAGATTCATATCCCGGGCCAAAGAGCCCAGCTCGTCTTCACTCCGTTCAATGACGCGATAGCTCAGATTGCCGGTAGCGATAATTCTTAATCCGCCTGCCAGCTCCTCCACATAGCGCATTTTTCTTTGCGTCAAATAGTAAAACAGAAAGATGAACACTGCCGCGGCACCCATAAAAGGCAGCGGGCCTTCGTTTTTTTGATACGTGATGTGGGGCTCAGGAATACCCGAAACGATCAAATACGATTTTTGTCCGTTGTAGTTAACGGGATAAAAGCTGGAATGCACCTTGCGGTTCTCGTTGCCTTCATATCTCGTATTCATGGCATTATCGATGATGCTGTGAATTTCTACATTGGTCTCAGGGGCATTGCTGCTCCGGAAAATTACCCTGCCCTCCAGATCGGTTATCAGAACTTTGTATTGATCATTTTGGACGATCCGCTCGACCCGCTGTTCGAAATCGTCAGACATTTTCTCATCGTGTTGGATATTCGTGTTTTTTTCATCCAAGGTACGGTTTTTTAAATCCATCATCAAGCCTCGCGCCTCATTGTCAATCCGGGAGAGACCTACTTGATAGTCGATGACGGCCTCCCTTTGATATTCCCCGAATATTTCGTCGCCTATAGCATAAGTGAGCGTAGAAGCCAGTAAGCAGACGCAGGTCGTTAAAATCAGCTGAAGTCGAATGCTCCGGCCTATTCTGCCCGATCCGATGAAGTACAGTCTGCGCAGCAGGATAATCAGCTTGCGGACAATATTGAACGGAAACCAGGTGAACGGAAATCGGTTCAGCCTGGAGGATGGATGCAATTCATAACGGCTATTCAACTTTGTAGCCAACCCCCCATACGGTTTTGATATATTTAGGCTTGCGCGGATTCTCCTCGATCTTCTCGCGAATTTTACGAATGTGCACCATAACCGTATTATCCGAATCGAAGTAGGCTTCCTTCCATACCGTCTCGTAAATTTTCTCGATGTTCCAGACGATGCCGCGGTTGCGTGCGAGCAGCTCCAGGATGGCGAATTCTCTCGGCGTCAGTTTGATGTCCCTGCATTGAAGCTTGACTTCCCGCGTCAATGTGTTGATGGTCAATTCATCCACTTCTATTTCATGATCCTTGTTAGCCTGCGGAACATTAAGCCGGGTATATCTCCGCAGCTGGGACTTGATTCTCGCGATCAGCTCCAGCGGATTGAAGGGCTTGCTCATGTAGTCGTCCGCACCCGAGCTTAATCCCCATATTTTATCCATATCCTGGCTTTTTGCCGACAGCATGATGATCGGCATGTTCCGCTGCTCGCGGATTTTGAGGCATGCCTCGATCCCGTCCATTCTAGGCATCATAATATCAAGGACGATGAGATCCACCTCTTCCTTTTGCAGAACCTGGAGCGCCTCCATTCCGTCCGACGCGCGCAGCAGTCTGAAGCCTTCGTTTTTTAAGTAAATTTCCAGCATATCTATGATGTCTTTCTCGTCATCTACCAGCAGTATCGTTGATTGCAATACGATCGTCCCCCTTTTTGCTTTACTTTAACGCACTTTTGTCCTTTTCGTAAATCCGGTCTTACTGGAATCTCTATGTACGTGGAGGAAACCTTCCGCATTCCTTTCTTATGGCTACTACATCCCCTTGCAATATTTAGTATAGCGTCTGAATCTTAACAGATTGGTACTCGGTTTCTTAAAAGTTTCTTAATAAGTTTAAGCAAAAAAGAAAGAGTACGCATCCTCGCTTTCGCTCGGTCTGCGTACTCCATGCTTCATGAAGCTCTAAATTATTGATTTTCGCTTCTTCTTCCTCTAACGGCGATAGTAACAGCAATAACGATCAGTATCATGCCTAACCAAGGTGTCAAAGGCATCGATTCCCCGGTTAAAGGCAGCAGGCCTGCATTAGGGCTATCCGGTTTCTTGTCATCGGAAGGAACATTATCCGGACGGTTCTGATCCTGGTCAGGAGAAGGTTCAGCAGGCTGTTCTCCTGGGGGCTGATTCACAGCCGGATCGGTTGGTTCCGGATGGTTAGTATTAGGCCCGTTCTCCCCGGCCGGCGGCGTGGTGCCAGGATTGTTGCCTCCAGGATTGCTTCCCGGAACCGATCCGGGAGTTCCGCCACCAGGCTGCGGATTCCCAGGCGATCCGCCTCCACCTCCACTGCCGCCACCGCCACCAGGTCCATCTGGCCCGGAAGGATCGGATCTTTTGCGGAGGAATCCGGCGTCGATCGTCATGTTGCGTTCCCCTGCCGCCAACGTAAACCAGTCAGTCGACCCGTCGCTTCTTGCATCGGAGTCGATCGCACGATCCGTACCATTGCCTTTCGAGCTGAATTGATAGCCCGGAGGAAGCTCGAATCTTACACTGTATTTGCCGGCCTGGAGCTGTTCGAATTGATACAGCCCCGCTTGCTCGTATACAGCGCCGGTTACCGTAGTGGAGAGCAGTGTTCCGCTTTCCGAATACAGTCTCACTACAACTCCATTGATTCCCGGCTCACCATCGTTTTGCAGGCCGTCGCTGTTCGTGTCCAGCCATACCCGGTCACCAAGTGCAGCTGCCGGATCGCCCGGACCTGGACCGCCGTCATCGTCTCGAATCATGCCTGCATCAACCGTAAGGTTCGTTTCTCCGGAACCGAGAACAATAACGTCGGTCGATCCGTCCGCTTTAACATCGGAATCGGCGGCTTTATCCGATCCGATACCTTTGCTCGTGAACTCATACCCTGAAGGAAGCTCGACCTTCACGACATAGCTTCCGGATGGCAGCTTATCGAACGAATAATGCCCCGATCTGCCGTATACCGTCTCAGTGACTGTAGTGGACAGCTGCTGACCGGCACCGCTGTACAACGATACGAAGACCCCGTTCACGCCGGTTTCTCCCTCGTTTTGCAGACCGTCACGATTTGTATCATTCCAGACATAATCCCCTATCGAGCCGGAGAATGATGGCTGTTCCCGTTTTACGGATAAGCCGGCATCTATAGTGAGATTTGCCTGACCGGCGCTAAGTGTAACCACATCCGTCATGCCATCGGCATTCACGTTCGAATCGGCAGCGCGATTGTCTCCCGCTTCTTTGGATGTAAACTCATAACCGGAAGGAAGCTCGAACTTCAATTGATAACGGCCAGCCTGCAGCTTATCGAAACGATAGAAGCCCGCCTTGCCGTATACATTGCCGGTTACCGTCGTGTCAAGGTGTTGACCGGAATCGTTGTATAGCTCCACCTTGATCCCGTTCTGACCGGTTTCACCATCGTTTTGGATTCCATCGCGGTTCGAATCAATCCACACGTAATCGCCGAGCGACCCTGTCAAAGGTGGTTCCGGATTCTTCGTAACCCCCGCGTCGATCGTCAAATTAGTTTGGCCGGCAGACAGCGTGACGAAATCCGTCGTCCCGTCCGGTTTGACGTTCGAATCGGCGGCCCTGTCGGTTCCCGCTTCTTTCGGCGAGAACGTATAACCTGCAGGCAGCTCGAATTTCAAAGCGTAGCTCCCGGGCAGCAGATCGCCAAACTGGTAATAGCCGGGATACTCGTACACGGAACCATACACCGATTGACGCACCGTGCCGTACACAGAGCGGTAAACCGAAGACGTCACGGTCGAGTCGAGCATCGCTCCCCGATCGCTGAACAATTTCACGACGACGCCGTTCAAACCGCTAATGCCGTCGTTTTGGATACCGTCTCCATTATGGTCAACCCATACATAATCTCCCAGGACACCTCTGGCCGGCGGCTTCTCTTCCTTGTACACTCCGGCATCGATCGTCCGATTCGCTTCACCGGCTCCGAGCGAAATGATGCCGGTCTTTCCGTCCGCCGGATTGGCGTTGGAGTCCGTGTCGGATGAGGCATCCGTTCCTTGAGTAGTAAAGACATACGAGCCCGGAAGCGTGAACTGGACCTCGTAGCCACCTGCCCACAGCTTGTCGAAGGTGTAATACCCGTCGCCGTATACCGCGTGGTTGACCGTCGAAGTGGTGGCGAGCGTCGCGCCTCTTGAATCGTGCAGCTGCACTTCGACTCCGTTCAACCCGGCTTCCCCGGCATCCTGAACGCCGTTACGATTGCTATCCACCCACACGCGGTTTCCGATGCTGGCGTTTGGACCCATAAGTCCAGCATCGATGGAAGTGTTGCTCTCGTTAGGGGCCAACCGGATCACAGCCGTTGTACCGTCCTCTTTTGCATCCGAATCCAGCTCAGGTCTGGTTCCGTCTCCTTGTCGCGTAAAGATATACCCGGCAGGAAGCTCGAATCGTACGACATATTCGCCGGCCGTTAACCGCTGAAACCCGTACAATCCGCCTTGGGCTGTCGTCGTTGTTCCAAGCTGAAAACCATTGGTGTCCTGCAAAGTTACAGTAACGCCGTCAAGACCCTGTTCCCCGTTGTCTTGAAGCCCGTTTCCGTTCAGGTCGAGCCATACCTTATCGCCGAGACTGCTCTTCGGCGGGTTCAGGCCTGCGTCCACCGTAACAATCTTCTCGCCCGAGCTCAGCCGGACCGGCGCCGTCCATCCGTCCGCTTCGGCATCGGAATCCGTCGTATCGGCTCCTTGATTCGCGACGGTCCACCCGCTGTAGCCTTGCGGTAGTACGAATTTGACTCTGTAGGTACCCGAGGTCAGATTCGTAAACAAATAATAGCCCGGGTTCCCGGCAAAGTCATTGCCGGTTATCGTGGATTGCACTAGGTTGTCATCATTGTTGTACAGCTCGACCCGCACCCCGTTGACACCTTGATCCGCCGCCTCATTCTGAATCCCGTCCTCGTTCAGATCGCGCCAAACATAGTTGCCGATTTCTCCTTTGGCGTCTTCTTGAACAACCATACCGACCTTAAGCGGCTCCGTTGCCAGCAGCGGTTTGTTATTATCCGTACGTTTTGCGGTAAAGCCGAAGGAGCTCCAGGCAGCCTGGTCGTTCGTAGGCGCATTAACCGGCGCTCTCATAACCCATGTCAGTTCTTCTTGAGCTCCCGGCGCGATAATATGCCCGCTCGGGAATTCGAATTTGACTCCGGTGACGGTCGTCAAGTCGGCAGGCGGTACTGTCGACCAATGGCCTCCGGCCATCGATATGTCCGAATCCGCCGTATAATACACTTTAATGCCGCCAGATACGGTAATCTTGTCAGTCAATACCGGACTCCATTTACTGTCCCGGGGCGATTTATCGATAACGCCCAGGTCCCCGACTCGCGGGAAAGCATCGACAATCGTCAAGCCTTGCACCGGAATGTTGCCTACGTTGGTCACTTGGAGCTTATATTCCACTTTTCCTCCGGGGGTTGTTGTGCCTTTGTCGGGGTATCGAGTCCAGTTGGTCCCGTCCAGATCCCCCTGCACCCACTTGACCGATTCGAGCTTGGCTGCCGTATTGACGTAAATGAAGTTGCTGTTGTACACATACCATTTGCCGTTCTTGAACACTTTTTTAGCAAAATCATAGCTGTTCAAATAATCATGCTTGTCGGAAGTCACGTCCACCTGGTTCGTAATATAGCCGCTCGGGGTGCCCGCCTTGATCTTCGCCTCGAATTCCAGCTCGATCTTCTTGTTGGTTCCTATTACGGCAGGATTCGTATCATCCCACAACCATCGGAGCAGAGTTCGGCCCGTCGCCGCATCCGGCTGCTGCTCGATCCGTGGAGCCGGAAGGTTCAGTCCGTCGTCACTCGCCAGCCTCGCGCTGCCCGATACGTATTGTATCTCGGAAGGCAGCAAATCCTCGATAACCGGGTTCCGGAACAGAGAGCTGCTGAATTCGGTATTTCTTACGGAGATGCGGTATTTGACCTTGTCTCCCGGGGAGTAGAATGTCGCTCCCTCCGTCTGCTTGATCACCTCAATCAGCGGCCGGTCCTGCACCATATACAGCGATGCGCTGCTTTGGTGCTCCACTGCTTTCCCTGCAAAAAGATACTGCAGCACGGCCGTATTCGTTACTTTGTGGCTCTCATCCGGACGAACCGGCGCGTTGTAGCCCTCATCCAGCTTATACCTAATTTCAAAATTGCCGATTTGACTGAAGTCTACCGGAACCTCACCGAAGAGGATACGAAAGCCTTTAATAACCGTTCCCGGGCCGACCGCATTAGCGGCCATCAACGTTACCCGCTGATCCGCACGTACCGTTCCCCAGTCCTTCCATTCCCCGTATACATTATCGGCTACCGTATATTGAACCCGGTAGGATGAGATGCCTGTAAACGTAGGCGTGAATATTTGCAGCAGCTCCAATGGAGCGGGTACCATATCGGTCATTGTGTAGTTTTGCAAAGGGATGTTGGAGCGGCTGGACAAATTTCCAATATAGAAGTTAGCCTCTTGTCCCGGAGAAATCTCTTGCTGCCGGTTATGCACCCACTTGGAAAATCCGCTCCCATCGTTCCCGGACTCGGAGGTAAAGGAGTGAGCTGCATTCGCCTTCAATGTCACTGCCGCCGATTGCAGCGGGGTGAATGACGCTTCCGCTTCGTTCACTACCTCTCCGGTAATGCTGTCCGGGTATTTCACCTTCACCCACAGCTCCTTGAAGCTGACTCCCTCTCCGAGAGTGCCGAGCCTCCAGGTAATCTGATTGCCTGCGACCGCATCCGGTGCGGGCCGCGCCGATACAAACTGGGCTTGGGCGGGAAGAATATCGCGTACGACAACGTTTTGCAGCTCGAGCTTGCCGGCAGTGTTAGGGGTATTATCAAATAAGGTCACCTTGTATTCGACCTCGCTGCCGGGCTTAGGCAAGAGCTCATTAATCGGTCTTGAACGTTCCTTCGTCAGCTTCCAATCAGCAGCAGCCTGAGCGGTTACTGTCACGATATTGGATTCTTTGCCGCCTTGATCGCTCTCGAACTTACTCTGTGCGCGAGCTTGCGTATTGTTGGGTGTCAAGTAATTGGGAAAATGGGCGTTCACCTGAAGCGTGCCGGTCGTTCCGGCTTTTACGACACCGTTGAATCGAAAAACTACCGTGCGGCTTGCCGCTTGATACGAATGCGACGTATCTCCCGCATCGAATGCCGAGTCAAAGATTAAAGATTCAGGTAAGGGCAGGACAATTTGCGCATTCGTATACTGCTGCGTTGTACTGGAGACGCTGTAGTCGATCTCGTACGAGAACGCTCTCCCTGAAGGTACAACGGCAACCGAGCTTCTCATCTCGATTTGAATGCCGTCCGAGGCGGCGGCTGCCGTCCATGCGGTTATCGGCACCATGAATACGTGGAAAAGAAGCAGCAGCACCCAGACAACAGCCTGCCTCTTTATCATCGTTCTCATTGTTTCATTTCTCCTCTAGCTTCATTGCATGGCTTTTCCATCAGAACGGCCTTTACTATGAGCCTGTGAGTGGGATTGTATTTCGGCTCGCACGTGATTAGTGTCAGCTCAGCCTTGTCCTTGCTTTGCTCCAGAACGGACAGATCGTCCGGCTTGACCAGAAACTTGGATGTGACGGAATACACGTACGTATCGTCCCGGGTATCGAGCTTGATGCTGTCCCCTGCCGCCAGCTCATCCAGCCGGCTGAATTGCTTGCCGTACGTCCAGCTGCGATGCCCGGCTATTACATAATTGCCGGTAGAGCCTGGACTTCGGCCCGGTACGACGGTGCCGACACCGGTTTTTAACGATTCAGGATCCGCACCTTCAACAATCGGCTCTTCCATATTCAAGGCTTCGATGGACAGAACGCCGAGCACAGGGTAACCGTCTAGCTTAACCGGCTCCGGAACGATGGAGCGACCGGATTCTTGCACCTTCGGCTCGGTGATGGTTACGGAGTGTATCACTCCGCCTTCGGAAGAGCCCAAGGAAACCGTCTCAAGCTGTTTCCACGTATTCCATTGGTCAAGCATGGATATTCGGCGCTGCTCCTGCACATGCCGATCCCACAGCGGCTGCAAAATCAAAACAATTCCTGTAATGGACAGAACGACAACGAATGCGATTCGCAGCAGATTCGGACGAATGGTGCAGCACCTCCTACTTTCGTACTAGTAGTTGTTGCAGTAGCCACCGCTCCTTTCTCTACAAGACATCGTAACCCGTCTAGTTGAGCTATCAATGCAGGCTTTCCTTTCAGAATACGGCACGTTTTGCGAGAATATTCCAGCATGTCATTGAGCTTATCCAATATTTTTAATAAAAAAGCTGACCTTCTTCCATCATTTCGATGGTTGAAGATCAGCCTCTTCACGTACGTGGTTTAACCTGGCATCCCGATTAAGTTCAGCCCAGAGTCCGGACGGGTGCCCCCGCCAGAAATGCCTGAATGTCTTCCACGGCATCACGGTAAAATACCGCATAATTATCTTTGGTTACATAACCCAGATGAGGGGTTGTCAGTACATTCGGAAGCGATCGGAACAGATCGTCCTCAGGCAGCGGCTCTAGCGGATAGACATCCAGCCCGGCTCCTGCGATCCAGCCGTTTTGCAGTGCCTCGGCAAGGGCGTCCCGATCGACAATCGCTGCCCGCGACGTGTTGATCAAATAAGCAGTCGGACGCATCAGCTTCAGCTCCTCCGCTCCGATCAGCCCTCTTGTCCGGTCGCTCAGCACCAGATGGATCGAAACGAAATCGCTGTTTGCCAGCAGCTCCTGCTTCGAAGAAGCGCGACGAACGCCTAATTCGTCCGCTCGCTCCTGCGTTAAATTCTGGCTCCATGCTTGAACCTTCATCCCGAACGCTTGTCCGATCTGGGCTACCCGACCGCCGAGCTTGCCGAGACCGAGTACTCCGAGCGTTTTACCATACAAATCAGTTCCTAATGTGCTCTGCCATCCGCCTCCGCGAACCGCCTGATGCTCTTGGACAATGTTGCGTGCCAAGCCCAGCATCAATGCCCAGGTCAATTCAGCGGTATGAGCGGGAACTCCGTTAGTACCGCTAACCACAACGCCATTGGCGGCTGCTGCCGCAAGGTCGATCGACGCATTGCGCATCCCTGTTGTCACCAAGAGCTTCAGCTTCGGCAGACGAGCGAGCAGTGAAGCGCGAAACGGGGTCCGCTCACGCATGATAACGATAATATCGAAGCTTTCGAGCGTTTGTGCAAGCTCATCCTCAGACGCTATATGCTGAGAAAATACTTTTACATCTACCCGATCGGAGATCGCACTCCAATCTGCCATATCCAGTGCAACCTGCTGATAATCGTCCAAAATTGCGCATTGAAGCTTCATCCTGTATGTACCTCCTCCAATTTTACCGGCAACAAAGGGAATCATCGTTTCCGGGAGCCTTAAAGCTTCCGGTACAGCTGAGCCTAGTATAGCATGTTATCGATCAGTGAAGGTACATGATTTCAAAGCAGAAAAAGCCGCTTGCTCAGCGACTCTTTGAACGGGGATTTCCAAATGGACGAGCACTAGAGGCTGCTATCTTCGTTCAGCGACAACCTTAATTCCCCCTTTGGGAGATAACGTAAGCAGCGCTTCGGGAACAACCGGAGGATGCCCCTTTATATGACGCAGTCGGAACGATTGCCCAATTCCAGCCAGTATAATAACCATTTCCAGCATGGCAAAATGATTGCCTATGCAGGATCGAGGGCCGGCCCCAAACGGAAAGTATGCCATAAGCGGCAGCTTCTTCATCAAGTCATTATCAAAGCGTTCCGGCCGAAAGCTCTCCGGATCTTCGAAATACGCCGGGCTCATATGAAGCGGATATGGACTTATCATGATGGCATCGCCACGGCGAAGCGCCAAGTCTCCGAGCTTCGTATCCACCATAGCCGTACGTCCGGTTAAATAACCTGCCGGCCGGAGCCGCAGTGTCTCCCATAATACATTTTGCGTGTATTCAAGCTCATTATAATGCTCTGCACCGGGCAATGCCCCGTCAAGTACCCGCTCCCATTCCTGCAGCAGCTTTTCCTCTATGTCCGGCCTCTTCATCACATAATCGAATGCCCAAGCCAATGTATGCGCCGTCGTTTCATGTCCGGCAAGGAACATCGTCATCAACTCGTCCCTAAGCTGGCGATCGGACATCCCGGTTTGATCGGTTTCGTCTACTGAACCCATTAAGACGGATAACAAATCTTGCGGCTCCCGCTCCTGGTTTTGTCTGCGCTCGGCTATAATGCCGAACACGATTTCGTCAAGCAGTCGGAGTGCTGCGGCATATTCACGGTTTTGTCTCGTAGGGATGAGTAACGGCAGCCGGATCAGCGATCGGATTTTTTCTGAAGCGATGCGGTTGATGCTGTCGAAGGCCTTCTCGATTTGTTCCAGCGTCGATTGGGAATTATAACTGAACAAGGTGCGCGCCATGATATCGAAGGTTATCTTGAATAAATCGCGGGTTAGCTCACGTTCCTGTACATGCGCCCAATTCGCAATGATACGGTGTGTGCTTAGTGCCATCTGAGCTGCATACGCCTGAATGTGGCTGCGGGTGAACTTCGGCTGAACGATGCGCCTCTGTCTGTCATGAAGCTCACCGTTGCTCATAACAAGACCTTCGCCCGTCAACCTCTTGATTTCGTCGAATGCTCCTGCTTTGCTGAAAGCATCGGCTTTCGTAACCATAGCCTCTTTTAACATATCCGGCTGAAATATGGCGTAAAAGCTTTGCGGTCCAAGCCGGAAACGGGCGTAATCCCCATGACTTTGATGGAGCCGGCACATAAATAATAGCGGATCCTCTCTGAACGCCTGTAGTGAACCGCCAATCATCGTCGTTCTCCATTCGGTTGGATCTGTTGAAGCCTTCATCATCGTTCCTCCAGTACAAGTGCAATATGAAACTAAGTTATGTGCAAAGCCATTATGACAGCTTGCAGGAGGAAACGATATTATCCGTAAGGATACTTTTTAGGCTTCTATAGGATAGGAGAAGGTCAGTGCAAATTAAGATAAAGCCCGTCGTCTCCGGCGACAGCTATTTGAAGGCTGCTTCATCGTTCCTGCGGCATCTTGTGCGGGGTCGGCGCTTTTGTTTTATCCTGATTCAGCCATCATTTTGCTGGCAAGCTGGGTTCTTGTATTAATTCCAAGCTTGGCATAAATGGACTTCAAATGTTTTTTTACCGTCACTTCGCTAATATACAGCTTGTTGGCAACTTCCGCATTCGAGCAGCCCGAGAGAACGAGCTCGATAACCTCCTGCTCCCGGTTCGTGAACTGTTTCATTAAATCCGCCATACGAGTTCCTCTCGTTTCCGGGAGCGGAATCGGCGGTGCTTGCTGCCATCGGATACCCGCTTGCTTAAGCAAGCCTTCCAGGAATAAACGCAGCTTACTGCCCCTCGTATCGATAGCATAGGTCGGAGTTTGATCGAAGCCGGCATAATAATCATGCCATGCATTGTCCACGATACAGAAGCCGAGCTCGGGATAGATTCTGCTGGAAATTTCGCTCGGGTAAGGTGAACATACGAATAGTCCTCCGGAACACATATGTGCATAAATCAGATAGACCCCCTGCGAACGCGCACTGGAGTTCATAAGATCGATAAAGTCCATGGAACGCATAAACCAGCCCGATGGACGATCGCGCGGAGCCTCCAATTTGCTTCTCTCTTCGGCGGACAAAGCATTTAGATAAGGCCGGCATAAAGGATCCTCCTCAAGCAATGGCAGAGTCTCTGAATGAATCGGAATGATAACGGCCAGGGCATGAACCCTCCCTTCCCTATCACGCAGCAGCTTGAGAGATTCAGGGGCTTTTTGGAACAAAGCCCGAACGTCTACACCGGAAAAATTATACCGCAGCGCTTCTACCGAGTATTCGAGTACAAACTGCTCGCCGGTATCCGGATCGGTCTCCATTCCGAAAATGCCCTCGGTGCACTGCTCACGCCATTCGATGTAACGAAAAACATCCTGCAAAGAAGATTCCGTGACCGTCTCCCAATAGTACGAATAACTCGTCGTGTTGTCTCTCGCCATCGCTTTGAGCACCTTAATGCCTGCATAACGAAACAATTCCCCTATTTCCCAAGCCATCCCCTTGTTCCCAGCCGCAGTCAGAATAGCCTCTGCATAATAGATCGCGCTTCTTTCAATATATCGCTTGTATAGCTTCGGTGCCCTGTCTTTCAATTGACAACTTGTTATTTCGCTCATCAAATCATGCAGCTGCCAGCCGTTCACCGATTTATGCACAAACGACAAGCTTTTCAGCTTATCCACAACCTGCGCGTCGATCTCTTTTTCCATAACGAAGGACAATAGCTCCTGATCGAACCGTCGCAATACCGAGGCGGCCTCAACTACGCTTCTCAGCTCGCGGTCCGGATATTCCTTCAGCCATAAGGAAGCAAGCTCTCCGAACCAGTCCACTTCCGAATGTTTGCTGAGTTCACCTTCATATGCGTAAGAAGCCACAGCCAGAGACAACGTTAAGGGGTGTCCCTTGGACCGAATCCATATGGACTCCATTTGTTCTGCATCTTGAATTCCGCATAATTTCGTATACTTCAAGCACTCTTCTTTATCCAGCGGAGGCAGCCGCAGCTGGCTTATCAGCTCCCGCCATACAGGAGATGTAATCCAACCGCCTTTCAGAGGATGCCGTCCCGCCGAGAGGACAACGGTTCCCTTAGGGAGCCACGGAATAAAACGGTCTCGCATCCAAGCTTCCATATCGATCATTTCTTCGAACGTATCCAACGCGATGATTACTCTGCGTTCGGTTGATGCTTGTTCTATCCAATCCAGAGCTCGCTCTCTTGCACTTTCCCCACCCGTGACCCGGGCCTTCCCGTTACTGTTTTGTCTCGTTAACTGATTTAGTAATGCAGAGCAAAACTCGTCTTCCGTATGAACGAAATCCCTGCTGTCCATCAGAACAAACCAGCAGCCTCTATCTACGGATAACTCTCGGCATAGCCGTAGATAAGTGCTTTTCCCCAATCCTCCTGTACCATAAATATGAAGGACCGACGCCCGGCTTCCTCCATGCTCAGCAGCAAGCATGCTACTAAACCGCTCTAATTCCGCCTCACGGCCGACAATATATTGGTTTTCTCGTTGAGCAAGACTGTTATACTCAAGGTCCATATCGAACTCTCCCTAAACTTGACTATCTTTATCTATATGAATCGGCCATGATGTAAACCAGGTTTGTTTATCCATTTCGGCAGATTCAGGAATAAGTCCTGCTTTCTAGACATGGATTGCCAAGCTGCAGAGCCGAACAAGCAAAAAAGCAGACGGAAATCTCCGTCTGCTTTAAGCTGTCTAAGCCTAGCTATACGCCGGATTTAATCTCCAGCAGCTCATACTTGATAATTCCCATAGGAGCGTTCACGTTAATAATGTCTCCTACTTTTTTGCCGATCAGCTCTTTACCGAGCGGACTTTCATAAGATATTTTATCCTCTGCCACGTTCGCTTCCGCCGGGCCTACGATCCGGTATTCAATCTTTTCCGAGAATTCCAGGTCATTTAAAATAACAACCGAGCCCACTCCGACTTCGTTTGAACTAATCGCCTCACTGTCAACGACTCTCGCGTTTTTCAGCATCCGCTCCAAAGTCAAAATTCTTGTTTCCATAAACGCCTGATCTTCCTTGGCGGAATGATATTCGCTGTTCTCTCTAAGATCTCCGTAGCTGATCGCTACTTTAAGGCGTTCGGCCAGTTCCTTGCGCTTGACCGTCTTCAGGTCCCGGAGCTCCTCCTCCAATTTGGCCAAGCCTTCTTTTGTCAGTACTATCTCTTCTGTGCTCATTGTTCCACTCCTAATCATCTTTCATCTCTTTATATTATCGTATAAACAAGCTAAATGTAATCCATCCCGCAAAAATTTTGCATAGTGTTTACAATTGTGTGTATTTTCTAGTCCGGTATGGAGGCAGCACAAAAGACTCCTCCCGTCGTCGGAAGGAGTCCCATGTTGCTCCGCTGCTTATGCAGCGATTGCAATCGTTATTTCACAAAGCGCGCGACGAAGCCGCCGCCGCTGTTCAGTTCAATAGTCAAAGTGTCGTCTGAATGGACCATGCTTTCCTCAACGACGACCGAGCTCGAATCATCCGTCTGATCCTTTACCAGGGTTGCACGGTATTCCTGATCCTCGAGGAACGATAACGGTATGCTGACGGTTCTCTCCGGTCCGGCGCTCATGACGGCCAGCATCCACATCGAGCCGCTCCTTCTTGCAAACACGGTCAACTCGCCAATCTTTGATTCCGGCAATACGATCGTCTCATCCCACACCGCTTGGATGCTTTGGATCACGTCTCTGGCCGGGCTGTCCAAGATGCTCTGCGGATGGGCCGCAAGGGTCAGCATCGGGCTTTGGAACGTGGCGAGCGATGCAATCTGATGCGCCACCGAGGAGTCCCTTCTCCGTTCGGTGAAAATCATTGTCGTATAATCGGCCGGTCCTGCAAGATAACGGGTGAATGGCAATGTGGTTTGATGGCGGGCCCGCTGCTGCAGCGCGCTCGATTCCATGCCCCGAATCCCTTCATAGATCATTGCATTCGGCCAAGTTCTCAACCGTCCTGTCGGCTTGTTCGACCCATGGAAATTTATTACGAGCTGGTACTCGGCCGCTTTAAGCAGCAGTGCCTCATACAAGTCAATATTTTCCTTGGCTTCATGGTCGAAGAAATCGATCTTCGCTCCGGATACGCCAAGACGGTGCAGTCGCGAGAAGAATTCTTCCCGGCTCTCCTCCGTACGAAGCTGATTGCTGTGTCTCCAGAACATCAACCTTACGCCTCGTTCATTAGAATACTCGACAATCTCGCGTATTTGCTCATCGGTCCAACGGTAAGCAAATCCTTCAATGATATGGTATTTCGCCCCGATCCGACCTCCCATGTCGGAGAAACGCTTCATCAGCTCGAAGCGGTCCACGTCCTCAGGCCGTGGCTCGTAATTGCGATCGACGTAATCCCACACGGCAAGTCCCGGTTCCACCCAAGATGTTTGGATGCCTTGCGGGAACAGCTTCTCATCGGCAGGAGGACACAAGCTTGGCAGCATATCGCTGTTCACCAGAGCATTCAGGTCACGGGCAACAATTACAACCCGCCATGGCGTAGTAACGGTGCCTTCGACCGATGCCGGTGCTGCGAGACGCTTCGCCTCCTCTCGTCCATAACGCAGCTCGTAAGGATAGTTAATCGGATGACGATGTGCCAATGCGATTCTCCAGCCTCTTCGCCCGTCGCTCTCCAATGCCATGCCGCTGTAGTTAACCAGATTAGCCTCAGTAATCGCCCCGTAACCACCGTTCTCGGGC
Source organism: Paenibacillus sp. H1-7 (assembly GCF_022354825.1). GTDB lineage: Bacteria > Bacillota > Bacilli > Paenibacillales > NBRC-103111 > Paenibacillus_S. The sequence continues at coordinate 4,193,558 of NZ_CP031168.1, read as the reverse complement.
AGCTGGAACGTTAGAGGCGGTCCCGCCCATGTCCCTGCTTCCACATCGGAAATCTCGACTTGATCATATTCCGCTTCATAATGACCGTCCAAGCCGTGAAACCACGCTGTGGATCCGGCAGGAATCAACAGCTCGGTATGCTCGTCCGGTACGTGCGTACGGTTACTATCGTCTTGAATGATATGCCGGAAGGCCACTCCGTCGTTAAATACGCGAACCTCCAGCGTATACGTTGTCATGCTCAGATCGTGTGTCAGCGAAATCCGAACGCCGTTGCACTCATTTTTTGCCAGGCTGTGGACTCCGTGGTAAGTAAATGTCTCATTGATCGAATAGGACTCCACCTGGTTCATGACGACTCCTGATGAAAGATGGTACCCGTCGAGCCTCATGTCCAACTGCGACCGTTCAATTACCGGCTTGTTATCCAGACTCACCGTGTAGGTCAAGCGCTCTGGGTTGGAGCCCAAAATGAATGCGACGGTACCGTCAGGACTCTTTACTTCCACTTCCTGTAATCGGACTACCCGTTGAGTTCTTCTAGTTGCCTCTTGTACAGCTGCTTTTCCTTCCACTGATTGATTCGTTTCCTTCTGCATAGAGTGAACCTCCAGACATTAAGATAGTCCGCCTTTGTAACCGTTATCATTTCTGCGTGATAAGGTTGCAGGACGGCTTCAACTTCCATCAATCCTGAATTCAAAAACATTTAGGCAAGCTACATATCTCCCTTAGCTATTATAATCCAGTACCTCAAGAGAGTAAATATAAAAATTGGATAAGGCTCCCAAGCTGCATTATAATCAATGCAAAAAAACGGAGAGCAAGCATTGGCTCTTGCGCTCCGTCGTATATGACCACCTGGATGTATGAGGTTCCTCAGATCCAGGAATTGATCTTACATCATCCCTTCTGTGAACACCTGGAAGCCTACGCCGAACTTGTCCGTTACCGAACCATACGCCGGGCTAAAGTGAGTTTCCTGCAGGGGCATGCCGACATTACCGCCCTGCGATAAGGCATCGAACATTTTCGCGGCACTCTCTTTGTCTTTCGTCGAAATACAGATCGTTACTTGATTGCCCGATTGATGCGGGTGACCCGGGAATGTATCGGAAAGCATCAAATCGCTTTCTCCGACTTTCAGCATGGCGTGAGCAATCCGTTCTTTGCTTTCAGCAGGCAACGGGAAATCCGGGTTTTCCGGCATCTCCCCGAACGTTTGCTGAAACATTAATTTCGCATCGAGTGCTTGTACATAAAATTGAATCGCTTCTCTTGCATTACCATCCATAACCAAATAGGCAATTAACCGTGTTGTCATCATTACCATCTCCTTGGGCTTAATGTAAATCGCATCTTTTAGTATGCTTCAAAATTCGAATCTTTGTCCGTTCAACCCTTAAGTAATAGTCCTAATCATCTATAGATTGGTACGCCGATGTCCAGAAATCGAGAAACACACCGGGAGGCTCAGGAGATTCCATCAGACGCTGAGTCATCAGTATGCCGATAACCCCTTCTACGGGATCGGTATATGCAGTTGTACCAATGCCTCCGTCCCATCCGAAACGCCCCGGAACCGTAGCCAGATCGACACGACGAGTATTGACCGCAAGTCCGAAGCCCCAGCCGCTATGCTCCCCGAAAAAGATGCGGGCGTCCGCCTTCTGCTCCGGCGTCAGATGATCGGTAATCATCAGCTCAATGGAGGGTCTTGACAAAATGCGCTCGCCATTATGCACCCCTTTGTCGAGCATCATCTGACAGAAAGCCAAATAGTCATCGACGGTCGAAACCAGTCCGCCTCCGCCGGAAGGAAACAAGGGAGGCTCTGCCCAGCGGCTAGCGGAAGCTTCATCGTGAACTGCCAATTCCCCGGTTTCTTTACCGGCCATGTAGCTGGATGTGAACCGGTTCAGCTTCTCCGCCGGAACGTGAAACCCGGTATCCTTCATGCCTAGCGGTGCGAACAATCGCGTGTGCAAAAACTGCTCAAGCGATTGCCCGCTAGCCCGGGCGACCAGTATGCCGAGAATGTCGGAACCGAGGTGATACATCCATTTCTCTCCCGGTTGATGAATAAGCGGCAAGCGTCCGAGCCGGCTCATATATTCATCCGGAGCGACTTTGAGCGGATTTGGTCCCGGGGTAAGTCCCGCCTCATCCAAAGCTATCTGAATCGGATACAGTCCTGGCGGAGCCATTACGATTCCGATGCCGAGCTTAAAGGTCAGCAGGTCCCTTAAGGTTATGGGTCTGTTTGCAGGCACCGTGTCGTCTAGCGGGCTATCGATTCGTCTCAGCACCTTACGGTCTGCAAGCTCCGGCAGCAGGTCGTCTATCCGGTCATTGAGGCGGAGCTTGCATTCCTCCACCAGAATCATAGCGGCAGCCGCCACGATTGGTTTGGTCATGGAGGAAATCCGGAAAATCGAGTCGCGGCGCATCGATCCACCTCCTAGCGATTGCTTGCCGAAGGCATCGACAACCACTTCGCCTCTTCGGCTGACTAAAGTCACGATGCCGGGTATTTTCCCGCTTTCTACGTAACCGTCCATTACAGTCCGTAATGTTCCGAGCCGCTCTTGGAATTTGCGGTTATTTCTCAATTTTGTCTCCTCCTTCAAAGGGGATACAATCCAGATTTTCTTTGCAGTCGTCCGTCATGTTTCCATCGTCCTTTGCTTCCGTTCCTTCGTCGCCATGCATAGGCGGTGATGATAGGTAACTAAACATCAGCAGCGGGAAACGCATCATGACTTGTAGCATAGAGACTGCTCCTTTCACGTTCTTGGCGGGCTGGAATTCATGTAACGGTATGAGGCTGCCCATCAAGACTGAAGATTTTAAAGTGTCCTAAATGAAGCAGTTTGATGTGTCTATAAGCGCGTTATCTTGCGTACCGTTACCATACCATACGAAACGTGCGTTCGTTTCTTCTCGATTGCTATATTGACGATCGGCGCTAGTAAACAGGAATTAATTAATTAATTAATTAATTAATGATGCATTAGCTTTCAGCAGCTTGAGCCATTGAAGCGGAGTCAAGACTGTTCAGAGAGAAAAGACCGCTTGATCAGCGGCCTTGGAAGCAATTCGTTAAAAGGTATGCCATGACCTTATGCTATCGGTTATTTGCCTGCACTGGCCAAAGCCTTCTTCATATATTCGGAAAGCTCGGCATCCAATCCGAATTTCTCGCCGGTTTCCGGGAAATCCATGTAGTACTTTTTCATCGCATTGATAAGCGAAAGATCGCCGCCTCCGGTCAATAAGCTTTGCAGCTCAGCCAGCCTCGTAACGTCCAGGCTTTCCGCCGGAGTTCCCTTCGCCATCTCTATTCGAAGATTCGCCAGAATAGCAGCCCATTCTTTTACATACAAGGCTCTTTGCTCCAGACTGCCGAAATGCTCCGTCATCTTTTCCATTTGTTCTTTCGTAAAATAGTTGTCAGCGTTCATTTGAGTCACTCCTATTAATTGGATAAATTGCTCAGCCGTAACTTCCTGATGAGTCAGGAGCTGTTGGTATATTCTCTCCAGCTGCTCATGCATCTGTTCCTTGATCCGGATTTGCTCCTTAATGCCGTCCAAATGAAATTTGATTACTTCGAGCTTGTTGTAGTACGGGTTGGACAAAATCTCTTTTATTTCCTCCAACGTGAACCCAAGCTGTTTCAGTGAAAGAATTTGTTGCAGCTTCGCAATATCTTCTTGGCTGTACAGCCTGTGGCCCGATTCGGAATGCATCGATGGGGAGAACAGCCCGATTTCATCGTAATGATGAAGCGTCCGGACGGTAAGCCCGGTTTGGCCGGCCAAATCTCCTACTTTCCAAAAGGTTCGCTTAATAACCATCCCCTCATTTCGCGCGCTTGATTTTACCGGTAAGCTCACTATACAACCTCACGCCGCGTGAGGTGCAACCCCTTATTTTTTATTATGGATTTTGGGTTCCATGATCTATGCCGCTCTACAAAATCTGATGATCTCGGACTTACTACTGCTGAATGTAATATGAAAAAAACGGGCTCCGCAGCCCGTTCTCATTCTGTACTCTATGTTAGGTTCACCTGCGAGATATGCCAGCACACGCCCGCAGGATCGATCAAATGAACCTCGCGTTTGCCCCATGGGTACCATGTCGGCTCCTTGATTCGGATCGGATATTTATCCGTTAACGTCTGCAGATGCTCCCATACGTCATCTAAATCCGATACAATCAGCTCTACCATGAAATTTTCCTGGAATCCGCGATTGGAATAGTTTTGCAAGAAGAACTCTTGCTCCCCTGTTCGGTAAATCGTCAAACTGCTGTCGGAATACACAACGATAAAACCCAAATCCTCGAAAAAACGTTGTGCCAACGGATAATCTTCACCGGACGGAATAAACGGACGAAGCTTCAGCGTATTCAATTGGCTGCAATCCTCCTTCATTAGCTTGGGCAGAATTTTATTTTAATCGCCGGTCTTACTCTTGTCACCTTTTAAAACCGCTCAGCAAAAGGGAAATGACGTGCATCGTTTCCTCCAGCGCCCGTTCGCTATCCTCCGTCTGAGCTATCCAAAGCGCCGATTCATTCAAAGCACCCGAAAGAGTGTGCGTGAGAGCATCGATAGACACGTTTCCAATGTAGCCTTCGTTTTGCATCATCTCAAGCTGTCCATACAGAAGCCTCATCGAATTCCGCTCATCCATGCTCCTCCACTGCTCCCACCCCAGCACCGCCGGTCCGTCAATGAGCATAATCCGCTTGTTTCGCGGTTCTACGGCCGCACTGACAAAAGCCCGGCAGCCCCGGAGCAGCTGCTCCCAGACATCGTCGCTTTGAGCCGCATCCTGTTCGACACGCTGTGCCACCTCATGCTGAACGGATTCCAACACCGCGATAAACAGCTGCTTCTTGCTGCCAAAATGATGATACAGCGCACCGCGCGTCAATTGCGCTTCATTCGCGAGCTCTTCCAGCGAAGCTGCCGCAAACCCTTTGACGGTAAAGTGCTCTCTGGCAACGTCAAGCAATGCTCGAATCGTTGCGTTCGTGTCTTCCTTGTTACGTTTCACGTATCGCTTACTTCCCTTCCTCCCATACATTCTCTTGGTATTGCTTCAAGAAGGCTTCGGACGGCGGAATGATCGTGATCATATCGATCAGCACACCATTCGGGTCCGACGTGATGAAATGCCGTTGACCGAATTCTTCATCGCGAAGCTCAAGATGCAGCGGCAGCTTTGCCTGTGTAATAAGCCTCGCATACTCCGCATCGACATCGTCCACTTCGAAATTAAGAATAAGTCCTTGCGTTCTATTGCGAAAAGGTGCTGGTATGGTGCTATGCTGGGAATCCAGGATTGCCAGCTCGTAAGGAATGTCCCCTTGTGAGCATTTTAAACTAACATACCAATCCGATTCAAATACAATCTCAAACCCGAAGTACTCTGTGTAAAAAGCTGCGCTTGCCGCAACGTTGTCCGTCAAAATAACGGTATAAAAGCTGTTCCATTTCATAAAATCGCCTCCAAAATTTGGTGTAAGCCCATATTAACATACATACAGTATGTATGTAAAGTGAGTGTCTTTCTCCTTTTACAAAAAAAACGGTATCGGATACGCAAAATACGCATTCCGGATACCGTTTCTTCTTTTTGCCTGCTTGGCCCTGGGGTTAGCTGAAATCTTTGATATTAATCGGAATAATAGAAGTCTGTAAAGTAATAAATACAAACCATATTCAGCACGAACAAGACGGGCAGTCCGATGACAAAGGACAGGTGCTTCGTTTTGTGCCGGTATATTTTCATTCCCAGCCACGCTCCCAATGCTCCCCCAACCGCCGCTACCGCAAACAAACGCTTCTCAGGCACTCTTCGTCCATGATGTACCGCTTGGGATTTGTCATAGCCCATCATCATAAAGCCGGCAATGTTCAGCACCGCCAAATAAGTCAATAGAAACAGTATGAAGACCACCTTTCGTAACGACCGGCTCTTTCGCCACTCTCGGTTTCTATTATACGACAGGCGGAAGCTGTGTGAAAATGTTCCCGAATAGTTCCCGTAACAATTCCCGCTTCTATCCCTTACCCCCGGGAAAATGTGCTTCTATAATTGTTTTGTAGTCCACGTGCCGCAAGCACCAGAAGAAAGGGATGAAGATGATGAACGATGTAACTATGTCCTATGACGCCATACTCCAATCGCTAATGACGGAAACCGCTGCTTCACATAGTGCCGATACGAAGGCTAAGCTCGACTTGTTTATTAGAAGACTGGAGATGAAGGAAAAGCCGGGAGATCTGCTGTATTACTTGTTCGCAACCGCTTTGATGAAAAGAGTCGAGCCGAGCGAGATCAAGCCAATGAATCTATATTTGCGCGATTACGGCGTACCGCAAATCAAGCTGTTTAACCTTCTGGCAGCCCGCTTTCCATTAATTTTCCATGCATCGGAGCTGTCGAACTCCTTGTTATCCGGCTACATCCAACACGGTGAAGCTGTTACTCTGCTTGAAGTGGGCATCGGTACCGGCCGCCAATTGGTCAGCCTGATAAAGCTGCTCGCAAGACAAGGCAAGCGCCCCGCATCCATCACCCTGTATGCCATAGAACCCAATGTCTCCTGCTTGGAGGATGCTCGCAAAAACGTCGAGGAAACGGCTTACCAAGCAGGGATACCGCTGCTCTTCAAACCTGTCCCTGTTGAAATTGAACGATTGACTCCTTCCGATTGGAAGCAATTCTCGGCGCATGACGGGCGGCTATTGGTCAACGCAACCTTCGCCATGCATCATATAGGCGACTTCGGCACCTCGGGCATCCATTCCGTAAAAACCGCCGTGCTGCAAAGCATTCGAGAGCTCCAGCCCTCCTGCATTGTCCTATGCGAGCCGGATTCTGACCACCAAACGCCGGATACCCTTCAACGGTTTACCAATTGCTGGGAGCACTTCTCCACCCTGTTTCGATTGATCGACAGCTTGGATTTATCGGATGAAGAAAACCGGATTCTCAAAATTTTTTTCGGTCGGGAGATCGAAGATATTATTGCAAGCCCTGAGCAAGCCCGCTTTGAAAGACATGAAACAACGAACCGCTGGATCGGACGTCTGCAGCATGCCGGTTTCACCTCCTGTCCTTATATGAGGCTTTACGCTTCAAGGACCTTTGAGAAAATGAATGCCACTTCGAGTCCTTGGCATATAGGGTTAGGCATGGGCAGCACCAATCTGGTATCCGTCATTGCAGCCGTACCCGATAATCAGCCGGGATAACCTTTCATGAGAAAAAGCATCCGCCTTGATTGCTCAAGACAGATGCTTTTAATTATTGCTATATCTTATTGATTGTTAAAGATAGAAACGCCGTCTTTGTTGTTATAACGCTCGGTCGCTTCTTTGATGATCTCGTTGCCGCCTTTAGCCTTGTATTCCTCGATAACTTTAGGCCAATCGGAAATCGGCTCCTTGCCGTAAATCATTTTGATCATATGGTCGATAATCAATTTTGGACCGGTATCTCCGAGCGGAGTCAAGTCCGGATATTTGGAGAAAGCTTTCAAATCCGGGTAGAACCCGATACCAGGCAAGCCCTCTTTGGACAACACGTTGTCAAATGCGCTCAAAATTTCTTTACCGTCGGCGCTCAGCTCCAATTGAAGCTTGTTATACGTAGCGTCGGACGCCATTCTCAAAGAAGTACGGAACGATTCCTCTTGCGACTCTTCTTTGTTCGTCGGGAATTTGTAATTGATTTTACCGTTCTCGACCGTGTAGTTTTCTCCTTCAACGCCGAAGCTGAAAAACTTGGCCGCTTCCTCGGTTTGCATCCATTCAATGTACTTCATGATGCCGATAGCTTTTTGCTTATCTACGTTTTTGTTGATGTAGTATGCTGTAACCATCGGAGAATACAGGAAGTATCCGCCTTTTCCTTCAGGTCCTTTCGGAGAAGGAATAACATCCACTTTGGCAGCCGGATCGATAGCTTTAATATTGGTTCTGAAGTCTCTCAGCCCGGTTCCTACGTTAGCGGACCACATGCCTGCTTTACCGGCGTTGATGTTCTTGCTGTAGTCGGTGGAGCTGATTGTTGCGAAATCCTTCGGCATCAAGCCTTCATCATACATCGTTTTGTAGGCTTGCAATGCTTTTTGCGTATTTTCCACGTCAAAGAACTTCGGTACGATTTGGTCGCCCTGCTTCTCGAACTGGTCTTTGTACGGCAGTACGTCAAACGCGCCGAGCAGAATGTCGGCATACTTGAAGTTTTCCCGCATTTGATAAGGATTTTCTACGCCGAGCTTCTTGAAGGCACGCATTACGTTCAAGAACTCATCGACGGTCTTCGGCGCAGCAAGCCCTGTTTTCTCAAGCAAATCCGTACGGATGTACGTGCCGCGGCGCGAAGGATTCGTCAAATAGCTTGGAATCCCGTAAATTTGGCCCTTGTAGGTAACGGAGTCCCACGCTGCTTTAGGAACGTTCTTATACACGGTAGGTGCATATTCCTTCAGCAAATCGTCGAGCGGCATGAAGACGCCGGCTTCCACGGATCCGGCCATATCTTTGCCTGTCGGCATATCCAGCGTTCCAAGCACGTCCGGGATATCATTTCCTGCGAACAGCACGCTCATTTTCTCCCGTTGAATAAGACGAACGTCCAATTCTACGTTGGCGAGCTTGTTCAATCTTTGTACCCACTTGTCCTTGTTCAAGTCCGGTGAACGCTGTCCATAGCCGTCCCCTGTAGTGATAGGAAGGGCAATGGAAAACTTGGTCGGTCCTGTTGCGCCTGCTCCGTTGGAGCTGTTAGCAGAACCATCGTTTTTTGGTGCACAGCCTGCCAGGGAACCTGCAGCAACGGCGGTGACCATGACTAAACTTAATGCTTTTTTCATGGCTTCTCTCTCTTCTCTCCTATTTAGTTGCGATTCAGGATGATAACATCCAAAAAAAGTACAAGATCTATCATACCTTATCTCGAAAAATAATTAATATCGTTAATTTACGTTACGTTGTGTTTTTTTATGTTATTCTTTTGGTTTTCATTGTATTTTCCCAGTCCATCCTTACAAATGAACCGATTTCCAAAAGGATAAAAGCTCCTTAAAGCTTACTTAAATGCAAAAAAATCCAGGAACTAGGTACTTCATACCCTGCTTTCCTGGATTATAGCGGATTATTTGGTATTCAAAATGAGCTTCATGCCTTCAATTTTCAGTTGGTCCATACGAATGACCCAGCTGCGGAACGCTTCGTATTTCTCATCGGAGAAGCCGAACAGCTCCTTCAAATCCTTCACGATTTGCTTTTCCTCATCGTTATAATCGCCGTCTACATACATCAACAGCAATATTTCCATGAATACAATGTCCTTGACATGGTCTTCCTTTAAATCTTCGACAATATCGGGGAGCTTTCTCGCTTCAGAAATGACTTGCAGATCCTGACTCATGTTCATTTCATCCATGAAGGTGTGCAGATATCCTCGCTCCTTGCCGCTAACAAACCCGTCGGCTTGAGCCACGACTTGAGCCAGCTCCAGGAATGCTTTCTTATGCTCTCGGGACTGTAAAAAATGCAAAAACAAAATAAATTCGCTCCTCGCTATAAAGTTCTTGTCTTTGGTGAACCAGTAATTCTTTCGACATCATTTAAGATTTCCCTGCTAAACAGCCCTTACGCCGTTCCAAGTATCAATTAACATCGTTAAATGTTCTCGTTCGAAAGAAGTACGGCAATCTCCTTATATCCTTTACGGATCGCCCATGCCAACGGTTGCGTCCACGGCTCTATTTTCGGGAGTAACGGATTCGCCCCTCTGCTAAGCAAAAAGCGGACCATCTCGGTTCGTCCGTACTTGGCCGCCCAGCCGAGCGGCGTAGTACCATACTCTTGATCGATAGGCTCAAGCTCGGCGCCGCAGTCTAACAGCAGCTTCGCATATTCAACATTACCGAGCCATGCAGCTATATGCAGATAGGTTATCCCTTGCCAATTTGCATTGTTGGGATCGGCACCGGCGTCAAGAAGTAGTCGGACCATTTCAAGTCCGGTATCCAAAGCGTATCCCATGTAATTGTTCGCATACCACACTGCGTTCAAATCCGCGCCGCTGCGAATGAGAAGCCTGACGATGTCCGTGTGGCCATATCCTGCCGCCATACATAAAGGACCGTAATCACCGGATTCGATTAACGAAGGATTGGCTCTTATGATTTCTCCCGCCAAATCGATTCTGCCCAAACAGCAGGCACAATCCAGGTTTACCGAGGCACCGTACGAATATAATAAATGGACCATCTTATCGTGCCCATTGCTCATAGCAATATATAATGGGTTGCCGCTGGCATACACATCGCTGTTCGGATTCGCGCCATGGTCCAGAAGTAATTGCGCACAATCCAGATAATTTCCCTTGGCTGCCTGCCAGAGAGCGCTTCCATTCTTTCCGGACTCTTCATCACCATTCGGATCTGCACCGTATTCCAAAAGAAGCTTCAGCATGGTCAGGTAACCGCTTCTGGCCGCATAGCTTAACGGTCTCTTGCCAATGGCATTTTTCTCGTGTATTAGCCCCGGCTTCGCTTCCAATAGGCTGCGTGCATGAATCGTGTCGCCTACGGAGGCAGCCGTGCATAAGTCATACTCGGCGCCGCAAGCCAGCAAATAGCCTACAAGAATCCATTGATCGCGAATAGCTTCCTGGCTTAAATCCCGGTTGGCCCGATACCAGTAATCCCCGTCAATAGCAAGCTGAATCGGTGTAGCTCCATCCACTCTGGCTGCTTGCAAATCAGCCCCGCGGCTTAGCAATTCATCAATGAGCCACATTTGCCGGGTGAGCACAGCCCAATGAAGCGGACGGTTGCCACGTTCGTCGCCGGTGTGGATCGATTCCGGGTCCGCATTAAGCTGTCTTAGGATCTCATCTCGATCCCGGTTCTTAATACTTTCCACGATGCCGCTTCCTGCCGGTGAGCTTTTGTAGCGATGACCCATATGCGTTTCCAGCAGGTTCGCAATATCTTCATATCCGCGATCCTTCGCTTTGGTCCATGAGTCATCCTGCCAGCCTAATGTTCTCTCCGTCGGATCGGCTCCGTATTCGAGCAATAAGCGTACGCTGTCGATGTTCCCGGATCGTACGGCAAAATGAAGCGGAGTGAAGTACCCGACACTTCGATTTACTAACGAAGGATCCTCCTCCAGCATTGTTCGCAAGGCCGGCAAATTGCCTTCGATAGTACAGCTCATCATAGCTTTGATGCGATCCTGGTTGATAAGAGATCATCCTCTCCTATGAATTTGGCTATTCCTGCTTCCCCTTCATTTTCTTCATGACAAACTCGGCGATGCCCGTCAACATGACCGTGATAGACAGCACGCCGAGCGCATAGGGAACGATCAAAGGCACGACCCGGTAATCATGGATGTTGACCCAATGCAAGAACAACGGATACAGCAGCAGGAGAATAAAAAAGAGGATCATTTTCATAGATGACTTCCCTTCCGGTCCGGAACCAAGCCCATATAACGGCTATTGGATTGCAGCCATTATACCAAGAAACCGGATGAAGTATCCACCGATTATCCGGATTTTACTTCGTACTTGTAAGGAAGGATAATTACGTCCTGTCGATAAGGCCAAAAGAAATCTTCATACTGGAGGCTTCCGCAAAATAAGCATCCGGGTGGAGCGCCGCCTCAAATCGTCTCTCACACTCGTATTGCTGTGATGCTTCCTGAGCGGTCATCCCGCGCATCATCAGATTGTGGACAAACTCTTCCTTCTCACCGCAGGGTGATGGCCTCATGGAATTCGCAAGCTTGTTCCTGTTCTCTAGACCTGTATTCAAATCGAGAAAGTTCACCCGATCGCTCACTCTGCACTGAACCTGCTTCACTCCCAGCTCGCTCATGTAGACGGGCAGCTTAATGCCGATATTCCCGTCTTTGCCTTCCCGCTTGGTGTCCGATTCATATAACCGCTGAGTAGGCCCTAGCTGGACGAGATCGGACTGGTCCACCCCTTCGAAATAATAGCTGGCCATATTCGCGATCCAGTGCGCCTCGAAGCAGGCGATTCTCCCCTGATCCTCGACACAATCGATCATCTTGTGCAAAATCTCCTTCGGATTGGGCATATGCATCAGAAATGCATGGCTGATAGCCATATCATACTTGCGCTCCAGAGAAACCGTTTGAATATCCGCACGGATAAATTCGCTCTCATAAGGCAGTTGGGCAAAAAGCTCTTTGGCATGGGCAAGCAGCGCTCCCCCCGCATCAACTCCGGTATAGGTAGACCCAAGGGGCAGCATCGGCAAAAGCTTCAACCCCATGAAACCGTATCCGCATCCGAAGTCGATGAGGCGGATCGGCTCGGTAATTTTCCAAACATTTTTCACTAGAAATTCAATATAGTCGTCGTTATACAACGTCCATCTTGTGTTTCGCAGGTAGTCGATCTTGTCATCCCATGAACTTGCTTCCATTGCTGCACGCTCCTTTGAATAATAACCGGCCGGGTACAACAACATTATCCTATTTTTCCAGAAAGATATAGACTTATCCTTTTCTTTCATTTATACTACTATTATAAGGGCTTGAGATACAGCCCCCTGCTTTAAATATGTCTTTTACAGGTACGGCACAGCGGATGTGCTGTTTTTTTGTGTCTTTTTTGCAGGCGCGACGGATACCTCCCACCTCCATTTGTTAAGCCGGCAATGTTTGTTCAGACAGGTGCTTCGAGCTTTTATGCAAATATTTCTGCAAGCAGCCGCGGTACACCTCCCGAAGGGGCTGCGCCCGTTCAATGTCGGCCGGCGTTACCAGACAAGCGGGCTTGGTGCTGATGTCTACGCCGCTCTCATCCAGTACCGACGCGACGAACTGGGAGCAAAAATACGCATTTTCGCGATGAATCCGCATATTGAGCAGCACCCCGAACAACCCGAGGAAATTATATTTGTACCGATGCTCGTTCCGCTCAATTTCACGTATCCGGCTTCGAATTCGTTCATAGGCTGCTTTGCTCACCGTACAACGGTACACGGCACAGGTAGCTTGGCCAAACATGCGGCTAGTCATATCTTCCCTTACGAAACCTCCGATCCACGGGTTATTTTGCTGCTTGCGGCCGAAGCTGTACACTTCCTTCAGCTCCCGATCCATGGCGATAGACGCGTGATTCATCTCCACTCCGGTAAAGCATCGGATGAATCTCGTAAATAGCGTTCCTGTATCGGTAAGCAGCACATAAATGCTGTGTGTTTCTTTCATGGTTCCCTTCCCCATCCCAAACGTTTTGTTACATTTAGAATAAAGAAATGGCCACTTGACAGAAACGCACCCGCGACGGGTTTGCAAACCCGACTTAAGACGGGCCGGCTACTGGACGTCTAGAGGAAGACAACATATATCACCGCCGCCAGCAGTAGTCGATAAATAGCAAAGGGTACCAGCTTAATGCGGTTAATCAGCTTAAGAAAGAAACGGATCGACAGCAAAGCGAACGCAAAAGCGCTGATAAAGCCACTAGCAAAAAAAGGAACGACGTCAGCCGTTATCGAGTCCCAATGCTTCCATAGCGATATGAAGCTGGCTCCGGCCATGATCGGAACCGCCATAATGAACGTGAAATCGGCAGCCGCGCGATGGCTCATCCCCAACATGACCCCTCCGGATATGGTGGAACCGGAACGGGAAAACCCCGGCCACAGTGCCAAGCATTGAAACAATCCCATTACAAGCGCCTGCTTATACGTAATCCGGTCAACCGACTCGGTGCTCGTACGTCTTCTCGATACTCGATCCGCCACGATCATCAGTAAGGCACCGGCAACCAATCCAATGATGACCGTTGTCGTTGAGAACAAATACTCGTCTATATCGTCATGAAATAATAACCCCAGAACGCCAAATGGAATTAACCCCACGGCAAGCTTCAAGAGATGCAGGCGCGAACCATCGGATCGCGACATCCGAAGCAGCTGGACAAACCGCTCCCTCATTAGAACAACAACGGCCATGATAGAGCCTAATTGAATGACGACTTTAAACGTATTTGCCGCTTCCTGGGAAAATCGTTCTTTCGTTTTGAACAGAACATCATCCACAATGATCATATGGCCGGTGGAAGACACCGGAGCAAACTCGGTCATCCCTTCAACAAACCCTAATACGAGTGCAGCCAACCAATCCCAAATATTCAATTGTATATTCCCCCGCTCTCAATGAATATCCGATTTCTCGAAATAAATAACCGTTGCCGCAAACCCTGCCAATGAAGCTACCGATACGGCTATATAGGAGTAGAGAGCTGGGTACTCGGGGATAAATCCTTGCACCGCAATCGCGTGAACCGCCGACCAAGGGAACAAAACACGGTATTCGTGTGACGCCAGAGCCACATTCGCCATCGTTATGACCGCGGTGAAAATGATCGTAGGCACGTAGTTTTTAAATAATAGGGTTACGAATATCGTCGGAGTGGATAAGAGAAACAACAGACATCCTCCGAGGAAAAATTGCTTCAACGATACGAGGATGACCGCGGCGGTCAATCCGTCAAACCGGCCGATTAGCCCAAGTACGAAGGTCAGTCCCCAAGCAACCGCCGTTAACAGCATGATCCAGAGAAACAGCATCAAGCATTTGCTTACAATCAGACTGAGCTTGGATACCGGAATGATCAGCAAATTTTTTAACGTATCCTCCGCATATTCGCGATGGAATAAATACGAGGTGATGACTCCGTATAACAACGTTCCGATAAGCAGAAGCACGTATAAATTCGTGTTGTAAAAGGAAACCTCGAACGTGACCGGCTCGTCGGGATGAGCGCTTCGTGAATTCATGAAGCCAATGAATATCATGACGGGGGCCGCTGCCGCGCCGATGATGCTCACCCAGAGCATATGGGCCCGTTTTAGCTTCAGCAGCTCCGTATAGAGCAAATTAACCAATTGGCCCACCCCCTATGATTTTGATAAAATAATCCTCCAGCCGGTCCTCGCTCGTTTTGATTTTATACACTTCGATGTCATGTTCAACGAACAGCCGGTTCAGCTTCGCCTGTTCACCGATATGCGAGTACACGCGTATGCTGCCTTCGTCCAGCACCTCATAATCGGTTATGCTGAAATGCCGTTCCAGCAGCACGACGGCTTTATTCTCGTTCGAAACCTGAAACTCGAGGTAAATGCGGTTTCTCGCTCGGAGCTCCTCGAACGATATTTCCTCAAGCAGCCTGCCCTCGTGAATGATTCCGATTTGATCCGCCAGCTGCTCCACCTCGTACAAAATATGGCTGGAAATCAAGATGGTCATGCTTCGTTCTACAGCCAAAGATTTGATCAGCTTGCGGATTTCCTTGATGCCCATAGGATCAAGTCCATTCGTCGGCTCGTCCAGTATGAGCAGCTCCGGATGATGAAGAATCGCACGAGCAATACCCAAGCGCTGCTTCATACCCAGAGAAAAGTTGCCTACCCGCTTCGTCTCTTCCCGGTGCAGTGCTACGATTTCCAGCGCGTCCTGAATAGCGCTCTTTTTATGGACGCCCATGAGCTTTGCGTTAATCAGTAAATTTTCCCGCGCCGTCAAATTCTCATAGAACCCGGAAAATTCTACTATCGCGCCGACTCTTCTTAAAATTTCCTTCTGCCTCTCGAACAGCGACTCGCCGAATATCTCGATGCGCCCTTCAGTCGGTTTAATAAGGCCTAGCAGCATACGGATCGTCGTCGTTTTCCCAGCACCGTTTTGGCCAAGAAAGCCGTAAATTTGCCCTTGCTGCACATTCATATCCAATCGATCGACCGCTTTTTGCGTTCCGTATTGCTTGGTCAATTGCATCGTCTTGATGATCGTGCTCATTGGAACCTCCCTGCTTATAATGTGTGATTTTCGTTCATAGGCTCATCATAAACAGGCGATTTTAAATGGCTCTTAACGAGTTCTTAATTATTTCTTAATCCGTAGGTGTAGCGTTTGGGAATCGTACAAGCGAATGTTGTCCGTTCGCCAGGGATACTTTCCGCCCATAGTGTTCCGCCGTGCTTCTCTACCAGCGCCTTTGCAATGGCAAGACCTAAACCGCTTCCGCCATACCGCGGGCTTCTTGAACGGTCTGCACGGTACATTCTTTCGAAAATTTTCGAAAGATCACCCGCCGCAATCCCCGGTCCTTTATCCCAAACGATCCACTCATACGACGTATCGGTTTCGGTCAGCTCGATGCCGAGCACCTTCCCTTCCTTCCCGTACTGAATCGCATTCTTGATAACATTGCGCATGATTCGCTGCAGGCTGATCCGATCTCCCTGTATCCGGCACACGGCTTCCGGGATCGCTGCTTTCAACTCCATGGAATGCAGCTTCAGCTCAGGCAAAAATTCGATTACGGTCTCCCGTGTCATTTCAGCCAAATCCAGCGTCTCCGGCTTCATCACGATCTCGTCGGCGTCCAGCTTAGCCAAATGAAACAGGTCGTCGATCAAATGCTTCAAGGCGCTTGCTTTTATACCTAAAATATCCAAATACTGCTGCTTCTCTTCTTCGGTTACCCCGATCTCGTCCCGCAATGCATCGATATATCCAATAATGGAGGTCAGAGGCGTGCGGATGTCGTGGGAAATGTTGGATAACAGCTGCTTTCTGGCGGCCTCGGATTGCAATGTCCTTACCTGCAGCCTATCCAGCTGCTCGATCAGCTCATTGATCGCGAATATGAACGCATCCAGCTCAGGGTCATCGTTCGCCAGCAGCCGGGTGTTCAAATTCCCTTCAATAGCCCGCTTCAATTCGTATACACGCTGCTGCGTTTTCCTTAACGTTCTGATCCTGAGCATAATGAAAGTGATCGTTGTTATAAAAAGCACGGCAAACAGACCCCCACGAATCATATCGAAGGGGCTGGAAGGCCATACCAGGAAGAACAGCACGCCTAACGCGAGCAGTTGAACAACTAGAACCGATAACCATTTGTCGCGCATCATCATTAGTCACCTACAAATTTATATCCGATTCCCCATACGGTTTGGATATATTTGGGATCGGACGGGTCGTCTTCGATTTTCAATCTTAATTTACGTATATGAACCATCACGGTATTATCGTCTTCCAGGTAATCGCTATCCCACACGTTGCGAAACAGCTGCGTCTTCGTAAATACTTGCTCCGGATGCGACGCCATAAATTTCAGCAGCTCAAATTCCTTGGCTGTTAACGCCAGCTCTTCCCCGCCTTTGGTTACAACATATTTCTTCAAGTCTATCGTCAGGGTGTTAAATTGGATCCGCTGCTCCCCCTGGGTCTGCTGATTCCCATTACTATTAGTACCGCTGCCTAGTACGAGAAACCGCCGCAAATGCGCCTTGATTCTCGCAATGACCTCATGAATGCTGAACGGCTTCGTAATATAATCGTCCGCACCGATGCTAAGACCTACAATTTTGTCGATCTCCTGATCTTTGGCGGTCAGCATGACAATGGGAATGTTCGTCCGGGTGCGAAGACTCCGGCATACTTCCATCCCGTCCACTTTAGGCATCATCAGATCCAATATGACCAGGTTATAAGACCTGCCGGCAAACATTCGAAGCGCTTCCTCGCCGTCAGAGGCTGTATCGACCTTGTAGCACTCCTTTTCCAGATACGCTTTCAACAGCTGTCGTATTTCCTTATCATCATCGGCTATCAATACACGAATCGAATCCATAGTTCTCTCCTATTTCTAGCTACTTCCAATCAATAGATTCTAGTGTAACGCATTCCGTACTAAATGCAAAATGGTGCGCTGCTCTGTTGTCAAATGAGAAAAACGCCTTGCGGCGTCTTTGGTGTGCAATATACGTTTGTACATGGGGATGGTATTGGGTGTGGGATTCCGGCCGCTGTTGAAGTCGTGTTCCTTTGAATGGTAGGCTTACCGCGGTAGGAACACGAGCTTCAAAGGCGGACGCTCCCGCTCCTCCACCCTCACCCATTCCCTCTCATGTTCTACTCTGTGCTTCGTGCTGCTTCTTTAAAACTTGTCGGTTAATCGGTATTCATAACCATAAAACGACTCAACCGTCCTCGTACGTCTTTCTCCCTTGACCTGCCGGCCCGGCCAGCTCTAACTGCCCGAAGCCGGTAACCGCTTCCCGAATCCCGTCGTATGACGGGTTCACATACTGAACGAACCAATGATCCAGCTTCGACTTCATAGCGGCGCGATGCTCCTGGAGATCCGGTTGATCGACGACGTTATTACGCTCCTCCGGATCATGGACCAGATCATACATCTCATGCGGTCCATACGGATACCGGTGTATATACTTCCATTCCCGGGTTCGAATCATGCGCACCGGCCCGTATTCGTCGTAGATGACGACATCGTCGCGACCCATATCCTCTTCCCCAAGCAGGAGCGGCATGAAGCTGCGTCCCGGCAGCGAGTCAGGGTCAGGATGATCAATATCAACATACTCCAGCAGCGTCGGCATGAAGTCGTAACCGCTGACCAGCCCCTCGCATACACGCCCTTGCGGAAGGCGTCCCGGCTGACTAAAGATAGCGGGTACCTTGACCGACGTATCAAACATATTTTGCGGGAACGTTCCGTTGCCTTTGCCCCAGATCCCATGATGCCCGCAGTTAAATCCGTTATCGCTCAGGAAACAGACGAGCGTCTGCTCCCGAATCCCAATCTGCTCCAGCTTATCGATGATGCGTCCAACGTTCCGATCCATCGCCGTAACCGCAGCGAAGTATCCCATTAAATTTGCCCTTTGGTCATCCGACCAGGGTGCCGTACGGATCGACCACGGATGCTTCTCTTCCTGCGGGCACGACTCGAATGCGCAGTCTCGGTACAGATCCACAAATTCCTGCGGATGATTATCGATCCACGGGCTGTGAGGCGCCGTGTAATGAACGCTTAAGTAAAACGGCTCCTGCCCGTCGTGCCGATCCAGAAACTGCAGCGCATCCTCTGTAATGACATCGGTCAAGTAGCCCGGCTCTTGAATCAGTACGCCGTCCCGAATCATAGGTGCGTCATAATAAGCGCTTCCTCCGGTCTGATGGACGTACCAATGCGTAAAGCCCTTCTGCGGCTGCAAGCTGTCACCGAGATGCCATTTGCCGCTCAAGCCGCATTGATAGCCGTTGTCAGCCAGTAGTTCCGTGTAAGCTGTCTGCCCTTGCAAATATTGGATCGGCCGCTCACCAACATTTCCTTGGCGTATCCAGTCGTGGATGCCATGCTGCGATGGGATACGTCCGGTTAATAGAGAAGCTCGTGCAGGCGAGCAGACCGGCGAGGTGCAGAAGAAATTCGTGAACTGTACTCCCTCTGAAGCAAGCCGATCCAAATGCGGAGTGTGAATCTCGGTATTTCCTGTGCACCCCAGCGCCCACGGCCCTTGATCGTCGGTTAAAATAAACACGATGTTCGGTTTTTCGGTAATCCGTTGTTCCATAAGGTGAACCGCTCCCTTCTTAAGCTCTCCTTCAATATAGATTCGACTCAACGATCTCGCGACCTATGCTCTCGAGCTTTGTCTACGGACGTCTACTTCTTACCTTGCGCCTGATACGCTTTATTAACGGCATCAAGCACCTTGTTCCCGCCTTGATCGCGCCATTTTTTGGAAAGCTCGGTTAACCCGGTGTCGATATCTCTTTTCCCCGTAATCATTTCAATATAATATTGATTCATCAGCTCTCCCAGCACGCCGCCCATCTCAATCTCCTCAACCGTCGTTGAATGGATCAGATTAGGCACCATGTTTTTGGTCGCAATGTCTACGGATTCCTTCGCCCGGTCGGCTTGCGGCTCCGTCTGAGGCAAGTAATTTTCCGTCAACGGCCAGACAAGGCTGCCCCATGCCAGCGGATGAGCCCAACCATTGGCGGCAAAGCCGTCTTTTGCCCGCTCTTCTTCGTTGTAGACGATTTTGTCGCCCTGCTTGGTATAATGAACGCCCTCCATACCTAGCTCCAACAAGCTGCGACCTTCCTTGGACAGCATAAACTCAATGAGCTTCGCCGCCTTTTCCGGATTCTTTGCTTGCTTTGTAATTCCGGTGAATAAGCCGTTTTTCGGATTACTGTTCATGCCTCTTTTGCCGTCGGGACCCGCGGGCGGCGCAGAATAGCCGAGTTTTCCGTTAGGGTTAATTTTTTGCAAGCTCGTTTCGAGACGATTCACATGACGGAATAACGGCGCAGACATGAAACCAACCTTGCCTTGGTAAAACTTTTGCTCGCGCTGCTGCGTATCGTTCAATAAAAACTCCGGATCGATCAGCTTCTCATCCCACAGCTTGCGCAAATACTGCACGCCCTGCTTGAACGCAGGATGCTCGAAGATCGGCACTACCTTGCCTGCGCTATCCAGAACCCAATCCCCGTGCGGCATCCCGTACGCATAGAACACAAAATTAAACGATCCGTTAAAGCCTGTGCTCTTTTGCGCGGTTAAACCGTATGTGTCGTTTTTCCCGTTTTTATCCGGGTCTTTGGTCGTCACATCTTTTAGCGCTTGGTGAAACTCATCCAAGGTTTGCGGCGGCTTTAAGCCGAGAGCATCCAACCAGTCCGCGCGAAAGGCAATCGTCGTATTCGCCCGCTCCTCAATGAACGGATAGCCGTAATATTTCCCGTTCACCGCGGTCCATTGGAGATTTTTCTCGATTTTCTCTTTCACCGTCGGCATCAGAGGCAAATAGTCGTTGATTGGAAGCAGCAGACCTTCGTCAATCCATTGATTCAGTGATGGCGACGGGTAGTTGATGGTAACGATATCCGGCAGGTCGCCGGTAGCCATGGCTACGTTGATTTTCTCGTAACCGTTTTCAGGAACGAATTTGACTTCGAGATCAATGTTCAATCTTTTGTTGATTTCCGCGACGATACGATCTCCCGGTTTGATTCCCATGGCCGCGTTATCCCCTGGCGTCAGGAACACAATCTTGGTTGGTTTATCGCCGTCACTCCCCCCTTCCTTCTTGCTCGCATTATCCGCTCCACTGCTGCAAGCAGTTGAAGATAGGGTCAACACAACAGCTAGAGCAGCCAACGCGCCTTGTTTCGATCGTCTCATTTACATGTCCCCCTCTAAGCTTATTCCTTCACAGCGCCCAAAGTAACGCCTTGTACGAAATACCGTTGAAAAAATGGATAAATGATCATCACCGGAATCGTTGATATCATAATTGTCGCCATTTTGATGGATTGTCCCAGTAGAAACGGACTGTCCCCCCCTGACTGAAAAGCCGCCTCATTATCGATCAGCATCGACCGGAGGAACAGCTGTAGCGGCCAAATATCCTTGTCGGTAATGTACATGACGGCCGTAAAAAACTCGTTCCATTTGGATACCGCGTAAAATAACGAGATGGTGGCAATCGCGGGCATCGACAAAGGGATGACAATGCGCAGCAATATGCCAAAATCGTTGCTGCCGTCTATTTTAGCCGACTCCTCCAGACTCTCCGGAATGGATGTGAAAAAACTGCGCATGATGATGAGATTGTACGTTTGAATCATAGCGGGAATCATCATCGCCCAGACCGAGTTCATCATCCCCAGCTGCTTCACGACAAGATAGTTCGGGATAATCCCTCCGCTGAACATCATCGTGAAGACGATGGCGAACATAAGGACTCTTCCCCCGGGCAGTTCTTTCTTGGATAAAGCGTAGGCGGCGAGCGTCGTGGCGATCATGCTGATTACCGTACCGAGAACCGTAACCAGGAAACTGACCTTGTAAGATGTCCAAAGCTGATCCAGCTTCAATAAGTACTCATAGGACTCTAATGTTAGAGTTCGAGGGAATAAGTGAACACTTTGGGCCAAGCTTTCGTTCAACGGCGTGATCGAGATGATCAGTGAATCCCAGAACGGGTATAGCGTCAATAACGCAATCAGCGTCAATAGCACAAGATTGAACCCGTCAAACAGCTTGCTCGCAAAACCGGTATGTGTCATATGAATCCTCCTGACGGCTACTCGTCTGTAGTTCCTTATCGTTCTAATAAATTCCCTGCTCGCCCATCATTCTTGACAGTCGATTCGCAATAACAAGCAGGACGAAATTAATGGCCGACTTGAACAATCCGACTGCAGCCGCGAGGCTGAAACGTCCTTCCGTCAACCCGATCCGGTAGACGTACGTGTCGATGATATCCGCTACATTATAAACGCCGGGGTGATACAGCACGAAGATTTGCTCGAACCCCGCTTCCATCAGGCTGCCGATGCGAAGAATAAGCAGGATGACTATCGTGCCGCGGATGGATGGCAGAGTAATGTGCCATATTCGGCGCCAACGGTTCGCTCCGTCCATCAAGGCAGCCTCATACAGCTGCGGATTCACTCCTGCCAGCGCCGCCATATAAATGATCGTGTTCCAGCCGAACTCCTTCCAGATCATCGACCATACGAGCGTGCTGCGGAAATGGGATTCATCCGTTAAAAATCCGACCGGATCTCCCCCCAATGAACGGAGGATGTTATTGACGACGCCGTTATCCGTAGATAACAGGTTGATCAGCAAGCCTCCCATAATAACCCACGATATAAAGTGAGGCAAATAAACGATCGTTTGGACGACTTGCTTGAACAGCAGCTTCCTGACCTCGTTCAGCAGTACAGCCATAATCAGCGGCAGCGGAAACCCGAACAGCAACCGGTACAAGCTGATCACAATCGTGTTCCAAAACACCTGCCAAAATTTATCGAGCTTGAACAAATACTCGAAATGTTGAAATCCGACCCATGGACTGCCAACAATCCCCTTCGTAATGCTGAATTGTTTGAACGCAATCAATGCTCCGTACATCGGATAATAATGGAAGATCCCGTAATAAACGATCGCAGGCAAAAGCATCAAATACAAATAGCGGAATAAAAGAATGCGCTTCCATAATGTCTGTTTTCTGACCAACGCCTTCGACTGGACTGTAGTCGCCGGAATTGCCATCATGATTCCCCCTGTCTTTATAGTTTGTTTTTGAAAACATCTTCAGCATAGGGGCTCAGGCAATCCGGCTCAAGATTGATTTTTTGTAAACGGTTTCTTTTGATAAGATTCACAGGTATCAATTCATCGGAAAGGGTTCAATTTCTCAGTTTTCGATTCTCAAACGATCCAGAGAGCTGCGGTTTCGATATTCCGTAGGCGTCAAACCGGTCATCTTCTTGAAGGTTCGAATAACGTTTTGCTTTTGACCGAAGCCGGTGAGCTCGGCGATTTCATTAATATTTTTATCCGTATTGTCCAGCAGTCGGCATGCTTCCTCGAACCGGATCTCCGTCAAATAATCGATGAAGGTTTTGCCGGTTACCTCCTTAAACACTTTGGACAAATAATTGCTGTTCATAAAAACGAGATCAGCGAGCATCTGCAGGCTAAGAGGCTCCCGGAAATGGGCGCGGATGTACGCTGTGAGCTTTTCAATGACTTCGGCATTTTTGTTCTCCCTCTTATCCTGAAGCTCCGACGCGGTATTCCTGATCAGCTCTCCAAACCAATGCTGCACGTCCTCAGGACTTTGCAATTTGGCAAAATCGGCGTACCAATGCCGTTCTTCCTCATCCGGTCCCCCGCCTCTTTGTACAAGCTCCACCCGGACGGCAACCAATCCGTTCAATAAATGCGTCAAAATCATATGCTTGTAGGAGAAGCCGAACTGCGAATCGTTGTTCAATTGCGTGATCATTTCGTCCTTCTGAGCAAGCGCCTTGTCCAGATTGCCTGTCTTGAGCTCCGCTATCAGCTTCTCCACCTGTTGGCGGTATGCGATAAACCGGTTCCTGTTCGAACGGTTCAATTCCAAATCATGAAGCGACAGAATGCTTCCTTGCCCTGCTACTTGCTCATACAACAATGCTTCCGCTGCTTCGTTATAGGACAAAGCGATTTCGGTAAGCTTTTTATACTTGCCGCCTATGCCCACGGTCATTACGACATCATCCATTTGTTCACTCACGACAGAAATCATGCGGAGGGCTAGCTCCTTTGCTTTCTCGAATGCGTGCGAATGATCCGGCTCGTTTCCGGTGTTCATGATGATGACATCGTGCCTGTGGAATTGGCTGACATAGACGCCTTTTCCAAAGCCGGCCATAGCTTGCTCGCAGATCGACCTAATTTGAAAATAGATCAGGTTGCGCTCCTGCTCCCCGCTCTCCGTTATCGAAGCAGCCTCCATATGGACTCGCAGCACCAGCACCATGAAATGCTCCGGATTCAAATCCAAACCGTAATATTCCAGCTGCCGCAGCATGTCCTTCTCATCGGTGGTTTTGCCGGACAACAGATTGACCAGCACGTGGTCCTGCAATATCAATTCCTGACTGCGGAATTTAGCTTTGAACTCTTCGTTCTCATGGAACAGCCGGTTGATCGATTCGCCAATAAAACCGAATTCATCTTTCCCTTGCATGTCCTGCAGAGGATTCTCCCTGTTCGAAGCAAGAGCCATCACCATTTTTTTAACCGGCTTATAGTAATTGCGCGATACTACTACCATCATCAGTACGCCCAGCACCAGTACGAACAGCGAAATAAATATCGTAAGATGAATGACGTCCTTGGATCGCTTGAATACTTCGTCGTAAGGATTGAGGGTCAGGTAGATCCACCCGTTAAACGATGAGGTCATAAAGGAAACTAGGGTAGGTTCGCCATGGATTTCCTCCACGAAGTACCCTACCTTTTCACGCTGAATCCGCTCCATGTCGGTCTGGTTGAAGCGGGTCAGAAGCATCGATTTGTCTTTGTAAGACAGCACCTGCCCCTCCGGGTTCAAAATCGCCACATTGCCTAGCTTACGCTTATTCGTGTTCACCACAGCGTTATACAGTACGTCCTCCTTCAAATTGATCTGAAGTGCGCCTTGCTTCTTCACACTTTGAATCGGCACGCTGAAATAAAACGAGATGACGGTATCGGAGCGCACCGCCGAAGCGGCATTGGCAGCCTCCCAAGCGGAAGTCGTACGCCCCTCCAGAAATTTGCTCAGATGATCGGCATAAAGGAAATCGGCGATATCGGTGATCCCCGAGCTGGATATGAGCTTTTTATTAACCGCACTATACAAATAAATGGAGTCGATGTAATTGGAAGAGTTGATTCGCGTAGAAAACAAGTCTCCCGTATTTTTCAAGAAACGGTATTCCTCCTCCAGATTCCACGGCAGCCATACGGATTTTTGGACATCGGTATTCAATGCCAGTGAGCTGGCCATCTGCTGTACTTCGCCGAATGCCTGTTCGACAATTTTTCTCGATTGGTCCAGCAGCTCCGTATTGCTTCCGAGCACTTCCTCCTTGAGCATGGAGTTCGTATAGCGATATACAAGTGTGCCGACCAGCAATGTAATGACCATCATCGCGACGGTCAAGTGAAACAGCAGCCGGATAAACACGGATCGCTTCATATTCAGATACCCCCTAAACAAACGTTGATTGCAACCGCTTTATAAGATCCCATGATTTTCTTATCTATGATCCAAGTGTATTACGATTTTACGCAAGATGTAAGGAGGAAATCCGGTCGAACTTGTGGAAGGCTTTCGTTTTAACAATATCAAAAAGAAATGGTCATCGCGCATGCGCGCTGCGGTTAAACATTCCAGAAACACCAAAAAAGCCCCGGAATCATCCGGGACTCTTCATTCTCGTGTTTTTATAATCATGTTGAACTGGCATAAGAAGCTGTTGCTTGAACCCTATTTGGTCCGTTTCTCGTCAATCGCTTTGGTTATATCCTCGCCGGCTTGCCTCAATGCGGTATTAATGTCCACTCCATCGATAACGACTTTGAGGAAAGCATTATTAATAGCGGAGGCGACTTTGTTCGGATCCGCCTTGACAAGCCCTTTGTCCCTTTGAGGAGAGGCCGGTGCCAAATCATATTTATAGGCTGCTTCGACATGCTTTCCTTTTAGAGCCGGAACGTTCTGGCCGAACGTTTTGACCGCTTTGTCCATCGCTTTGATCGATGGCAGGCCTGCCAAATTCGTGGCATAATCCGTTTGTACTTCATCCGAAAGCAGATAAGCAATAATTTTAAAGGAAATGTCTTTATTCTTATTCGTATTCGTGATGAACCAGTATGCGGAGGACGACTGATTCATGGTGTTAGGCTTTTCTTTGAACGTCGGGATGGTGACCATATCCCACTCCAAGCCTTCCGGGAACGTACGGAACTTGGTAAGCTGGTTAACCTGCATCGCTACATCGCCTTTGATAAAAGCATCCGATTCGACGCCGGCCGATCTGTTCTTCGTATCCCGGTTATTGTTCGTAATTTGATAAAAGCGCGCAAGGTTCTCAAACTGCTTCTTCCAAGCTTCGTCATTGTACATTTTGTCAGCCTTCGGATCCAAATACGGAATGCCAAGCTGATTATCTCTCATGATGACCCCTTGCTGCATGCTGAAGCCGCGATATACTTTGCCGCCATCCACTCTCGTCAGCTTCTGAGCCAGGTCGTACACTTCGTCCCATGTCATTCCATCCTTCGGATAAGGGACACCGAACCGGTCGAAAATCGATTTGTTATAATAAAGCACCTGCGGGTCGAAGTCCGGCATTGGAAGACCGAACAATTGTCCGTCCGGATTCGTGTTGCGGATAGCGTCGATAAGCTGCGGTTTGAAGCGGGACAAATCATAATTATATTTCTTCACAAGCTCGGACATATCGTAGGCGAGGCCCGTTTCGATGATAAACCCGTCTACCCCGTTGGTCTTGCCGTACATGATGTCAGGATAAGTACCGGCATTAAGCAGGTCCTGTAAAGTCTGGCCCGTCGTACGCGGAATGAAATTGATGGTCACGTTCGGAAATTTCTGCTTGATGCGATCGCCGTAATATTGGTTGAATACATCCATATCGTCAGGAAAATCCGACTTGAAGGTGAGCGTTACCGGCTCGTTATCGACCTTGTTCAAATCGGCGGCAGTTTCTGCAGGAGCCTTGTCAGTCGAAGTTGTTGACGAAGAGCTGCAGGCTGCAAGCAGCGGAATAAGCAGCGTGCATGAAATGGCTGTGGAAATGACTTTGTTCAAGAAATGACCCCCTTAAGTAGTAAATGAATCCAAACTGGAAGCGCATTCAAGATGTTGCGAAAGCCACTCGTCCAATCGCTTGCAAATGCATTATATTTAATCTTTCCAGAAACATTCCTTATTAAGATCAATATATCAGGAATCATACGTTTGTCAACAAATTATTACAAAAATGAAACCGCTATCAATCATATCAACAAAAAAACAGCTGGCTCCTGTTCGGAGCTAGCTGTTTGGGAATTCTTCTCCACGTACCTTGGCATAAATCATCGTATCTCGTAAAGCCCCCTTAACATCGCGGGCCTCACTCCGCAATACCGCTTCGAGCGTGAAGCCGGCTCTCTCAGCCACCTTACTGCTTCGGGAATTCAGGGAATCGCAGCGGATTTCGATCCGGTTGGCATTCAAGTGCCAAATGGCGAATTCCGTAATTCCATTGACCGCCTCGGTAATGTAGCCTTGTCCTGCACAGGATGTGCGCACCCAGTAAACGATCTCGAAGCGCCCGGCTTCCCAATCGATCCGGTGCAGACCGCTGCACCCGACAAGCTCCCCTGTAACCTTATTCATTAACATGAGGCGCAAGTCGGTTCGGTCCAAAAATTTCAGCCGCGCCTGGCGAATGTTAAGCTCTGACTCTTCGAGGCTCGGAATCTGCTGCGCCCACGGCATCCAATGACGCAGCTCCTCGATGCTTTCCTTTACCGCTTCGTTCACTGCTTCCCCGTCTCCCCACAGCGGAGCGCGAATTAACAATCGGTCGGTTTCGAAGCTTTCGGGAAACGACAATAAAATCGGATTCTTCACGGTTTCCACCACCCCAGTTGAAGATATTTCCAATTAAGCTACCATAATATGGGCGAATTCGCAATACCTTGTTACAGCAGCTTATTGCGGCTTGCCTAGCCAATGAAACGGTGTCGTATTAAAATACAAATTCGGATTCACCGGCACATTGTTCGCCCAGAAGGTAAAGTGCAAATGCGGGCCGGTAGAGAAGCCCGTGGAGCCTACCAAGCCGATGATGTCGCCTTTCTTAACTTTATCTCCGGTCTTAACCTTCAGCTCCGACAGGTGGGCATATTGAGAGAACAGCCCGATTCCGTGATCGATGTAGATCGAATTGCCGGTTAAGTACAAGCTGTCCGCCAGGGCGACCACTCCATCGTTCGTCGCTTTGATTGGCGTACCTTGCTTGGCCGCGAGGTCTAGTGCCAGATGGGATCCGCTCAGCTTGCCGTTGACATAGCGCATATGCCCGTAAGGCGTCGTCAAAATACCTTCAATCGGTTTGATGAATTCCGATGTGAACAGAAACTCAGGAGCGGAAATGCTTCGTGCTGCATCTATTTTTACCTGGTCCGCTTGGATTCGCTTCGTGTCCTGGCGCATGCTGTTCATCTCTTCCGTCACTTGAAGATACTGCTTAGGGAAGTTTTGAGCCGTCACCTTCAAGATTTGATCGCCGATCGGATAATCGCCCGGCTTCACTTCGGTACTGATTGGCAAATAGGTAAAGTAACCTGCGCCGAACGGCTGTAACGTATAGGTTTTCCCCTGCCAATCCATCGTTCCCGGCTTATTATGGCGAATCAGCGCGACATCCCCCTGACTAACCGTTCCAGGGATCAGCAGCCATTCGGAGCGGAATGCCTGTTCCGCCTGTTCTTTGGAAGCGTACCACTGCGATTCGTTCTGCATCCTTTGCAGCAGCCGCTTTTCCTCTTGGATCGCATCCTTTACACCGCTTGTAACCTCGGACTGCCAGCTAGCGCCCCCATCGGTTGTGACGAACAGCTTCTCTCCTATAGCGCCTTGATCCTGAACGAGCGCCCAGCCTACTCGGTCCGTCATCATTTGCATTTGCTTAAGCGAATATTCTTTCTCAAGATACTTGATCGTTGTGACGGGCTTGGACTCTTGTAAAATCATCCATTGATCTTCCGGCTGAGATCCCGTTGTGGCTTCAACCGGGACATTATCCGCCTTCACCCATGAAGAGCCTCCGTCCGATGTCGCCATGATGCCGTCCGCATACCGGATCCAGCCATGATCGAAGTCCGTCATGCGAAATTCAACAGCTTCTCTATACTTCGGAGCCGGCGGCTCTGCCGTCTTGGCCTCCTGCTTCCAGCCTTCGGGAATCATATGCTGAAAACCGGGCATCGCATACAGTGCGCCGCCTGCGGCCATCCCTGCAACGAGTCCGAATAGCAGCAGTGCGGTTTTCTTGGATTTACGTTGTTTTACTCGCGTCATCTTTATTTCATCCTCCGGATAATCCCGATCTTACTGTAAATATTAGGGTTCCCTCCCATTCTCACATCTTTTTAAGAGGATTACAATGATTTCTTTGTTATAA
The DNA here is from genome assembly GCF_022354825.1 of Paenibacillus sp. H1-7. Classification (GTDB taxonomy): domain Bacteria; phylum Bacillota; class Bacilli; order Paenibacillales; family NBRC-103111; genus Paenibacillus_S. Next base: position 4,164,115 of record NZ_CP031168.1, on the reverse strand, counting down.
CTAAACCTGCCACTATTCGTATGTTGGCATTTCGGTTAAACTCGTAGTATGATTGACTTTAGTAGATTATATAGAAGAGGAGAACCATTACGATGAAAAAAAGCATTACGCTGGTTGCAACTACAGCAATGGCATTTTCTATGTTCGCATCGGTTGCAATGGCGGACACAGCCAAAACGTCAGCAGATTATACAGATCTCGCCGGAATCGAATCCGGTTTAAAAACCAAAATTGACACGCTTCTGTCGAAAGGTATTTTTGAAGGCGTATCCAGCGATACATTCGGCATTTCGCAAAATATGACCCGCGCACAATTCGCCAAAGTAGCTTCTCTTGTGTTCGGCCTGAAAGTGGACACATCGCTTCAAACCTCCAGCTTCACAGACGTTCAAGCGAACGATCCTGCCAACGGCTGGGCGATTCCTTATATCGAGGCAGCCAAAAAAGCCGGTCTGATCGACGGCATGACGGAAACCACTTTCGCTCCTGGCGATAATGTTACAGTCGGTCAATTGGATACGGTGCTGCTGAAAGGCCTCGGTAAAAAGGTAGATACATCCGCAACTCCTTGGTATGCGAATGCGGTGAAGCAAGCGACCGAGCTTGGCATTCATCCTTCCAATAAAAATGGCGATGCCGCAGCTACCCGCGCGGATCTAGTTGTAGGTGCATACGGCTCTTTGCCGGCGCCGCCAACAACGGAGCAGCCGGCAAATGAAAATAAAGTGTCGGTAGCCTCGGTACGAGCTCAAGGTGATGTGACTATCGTCGTAGCACTCGACAAGACAGTAGATACAGCCAAAGCTTCGTTTACGGTAAGTAAAGACGGTACTCTGCTCCCTGTTACGACAAATTGGGAAGTGGATAAGAAAACAGCTACTTTGACTCTGTCAACAGACAACAAGCTGACATCAGGAAGCTATGTCGTTACTTTAGGCGGTATTGACAGCTCGACGATCGGCACTGCATCCGCAACATTAACCGTCGGCAGCGTTTCTAGCTCCACAGGAGATTACAAATACTGGGTTCCTGAATCCTACACGCTCAGTAACGTTATCGATAGCGGTTTGACGGAATCCGCAACCGGAGAATCCGGCTACGCTACGAGAGCCGAAGCCGAGGACCCTACTCAGAGCATGTTTGCCAAAGAAATCGAAATCACCGTTACAACGACATCCGGTGATGAAGTGGCGGCTCCCGGTCTTATCGAGTCCGTTACCTCTTCGAATCCAACGATTGTCAAAGCTGCCGTATCTGCTGACCATAAAGGGTATATTCTAGGCAACAAAGCGGGTACAGCAACAATCAACATTCTTTATAAGACGATTTCCGGCGAGAAGAAGCAGCTTTCCGTTCCGGTAACCGTTAAGGACGAAACGATCTCTACTCAGAAAGTCGAGGCAAGAGATACCACTATTAAAGCAACGGTATCCACAGTAACAAGCGGTGTATATGGCGGAGTATTCAACGCCTATGAAGAAATGGATATGCTGGTTACCGATAATTACGGCAATGAATATGAGCGTGAAGAAATTCAGGATTACAACTTTGCATTGGGAATCCAGTTCATGGCTGAGGATGTCGTAGGCGATCCTTCCAAGGGGGATACCGGTTCGGTAATGATTGACAATGCAGGCTACGTATTTATTAAAGGTAACGTAACCCAGTTCACTTTGACGGTTGTAACTACGAACGGTACCCGTGTTGCTGCGGGTGTTCAAGTAACGCAGGAATAGTTTTCCGGAAATTCAGCATAAAGAGCCCTGGTATAGTCACCTATGCCAGGGCTTTTTTTACTGCTCTTCACCGATCACGTCGGCGTCCAGGCAGCAGCGTTACTTTTTATTGTCGTCGGAATTTCTACCGAGTATCCGGTCATAGCGGTTATCGATCTCTTCCGCCATTTGCCGGTACAGCTTCGTCTCTTCGACCACAGGCTCGACTTGCGCTTGTATGCGGATTTCCGTTTTTATAGGCAGTCGTTTTCGTGCCGCTTCCGTCGTGTCCTGCTGTTCCATTTCGCCTTCCGTCAGCGTTTGGGCGAGCTGCTCTTCCACTTTTTTGGCGTCCATTCCCTCATCCCTCCAAGTGTGCACAAGATTCTCCAATTACTTTACCCGTCATCTTGATCAATTACCCAGCAACTTATATTAATGTTATTAATTATTAATGTTATAAAAAATCATTCCGCTCAGATGATGTTTAGCCATCCGGCCTTTCTTGAAGCCGGTGTGACGAATTCAATATGAACCTGCTGTTCATCTACCGAGAACGATTTAATGGTTCGACTGGAGCTTAAGCTTAAAGAAAGCAAGACTGCATATTTTCTATATAACTATTATGCAAGAAAGTCCGGCCTGAACATGTTGGGCTTTTTTATGTATTCGGCAAACATTTTGTATAAAACTTTACAATCCAGAATACGCTTACATTGGAGAATATAGTTTTCACAACTTCTCTATCAACATGTGCTTCAAATAGAATGATTTGGGTAATAATTCCCATAACAACAAGAGCAGTCATGATAAGACCAGGTATAAGGAGAGATGATTGATGAACAAGTTGAACATGCAATTAGGGATCATGGCAATGTGCGCTGTCTTCATGCTGCCTGCCGCTGCCGGTGCAGCCGCTGCGACCGACTCCGGGGCTAAGGCAACGTCGGAACCGTCAAAAACTACACCTGCCGTAATCTCCGGCAGCGTCGGTCAAACGAATGTAAACGGAGTCGTCGTACCGGGCTACTATGTGACGAATCCCGACTCAAGAGTAGCTTACATTCCAGGCGGAGTCGGTCTGGTCGTTGTGAATAAAGGAACGGCATTGCCTCCCGGAGCTTATTATGTGACCAAATAACAGGGTATAGTTTGCCTCATTCACTTACATACTAATTACTGTTACCACATTTCATAGGCAGCATGTTCTAATAATTATTTATCAAGATCGGAATAAGTTCTTCTCCTAATGTTTTTAGGGGGGAACTTATTTCGTTAACTGAATCTCTCTTACCTGCGACGTTAACATTAATTAAATGTACGCCTAATACTCCTATTACACTTTACATTTACAATAAAGTCATCTAAGGTTACAGGAGGAATTGCCATGAGAATCCACCCAAAGCCTATCCAAAGAATCATCGCTATCGTTTGCTTGGTCTCTTTATTTCTTGTCGGGATCAATGAACTTCGTTCGAGGTTTGTTTTGGTCAATCCTATTCCGACGGATTCGTACGAGTATGAATTCGAATTTTTGAACGGCAAGGTGCCTGCCAATCCTCACGGTATTACAAGATGATACAAAAACACCGCTCGACCCAATGTCGGCGGCGTAATGTTGTGACCCCTCTAACTTCCCCTATATCAATAATAAGGTTTAATCATTAAATAAACGAGTACTCCTGTGAAGCTGACATAAAGCCACAGCGGCATAGTCCAACGGGCAATTCGGCGATGCTTGTCCAGTTTATTCGTAATCCCCCGTGCGAACGTTAGCAAAGATAGCGGTACAATGACAGCGGCCAGTACGATATGGGTTAGCAGCACAAAATAATATACATATCTTAGAGGCCCATCTCCCCCATAAGATGTCGAAGGTGCCATGGCATGGTAAGCAAGGTAAGAGACCAGGAACAACGCCGTGGTTGTAAATGCTGCATAAATAAATCTTCGATGCCACAATACATATTTCTTCAAAATGAGAAATAGCGCCCCCAGCAAAAACACAAAGGTAAATGAATTCATGATGGCGTTAAATAGAGGCAATACTTTCAGATCAAAGCCCGCAACCGGATCAATATTCGGCAAAAATAAAAGCAGTAACACAAGGACATTAATTGCAATGGAAAGTCCTACGACCCATGGAACATAGTTGAAGGTAGATGTTTTCATCGGAAGCGGTGCTCCTTTTATCTTAATTTGCATGGACTGTCGGTCTGCTGCAACCTGATCTTACGCAAAACTTGGTACAAGGTCAATATGAACCGGCACATTGTGCAACATTAGACAAGGCTTCTTGACCGAATTATGAATATTCAGGCTGAACCGATAAGCTTCCATACCATGTAAACCGCGGTTGACCAAATTAGAAGAGCCGAGCATTTAGACAATCCCATCCTAAATCCTTTAGCCCAATTTACATTCCCCATTCGATGACCGGCAATGGCCAAGCCTGTGAACCATATCCAGGACACAACGATAACCGCTGATGTAAATGCTGTCTTCTCCACGCCTATATAGCCGATCGAAGTCGTCCCAATAACCCCTATGGTGTCCAAAATAGCATGAGGATTCAATAACGATACGGAAGCTGCAAAGACGACTTGCCGCCGCCAGTCGAATTTCTGTTCCGATGCAGGATTCTGCATTACCGCTTCGCTTGTCCATAAAGTCCACCCCATATAGATCAGAAACAAGCTGCCCAATCCAAGCAGGATGCCGTTTAGCCATTCCCACTTCAAAACCACGACCGATATTCCGGACACGGCTGCTACAATCATCACCGTATCGCATAATGATGCTGTAATTACAGCGGGCATAGCCTTCTTAAGTGCCGAATGATTCATGCCCTGATTCATAATGAACACATTTTGTACGCCTAACGGCAAAATAAGCCCTAGCGCAAGTAAAAAACCATGGATCATTGCTTCAGTCATCTGTACCCTCTCTTATCTTGGTGTCGTTTTGTTTTGCCCATTATAATGCATTTCGGATGCCTTGGCTCCAACCATTTGGATGGCTGCTAAACCAACCAAGTGGTATAATATAATGGATGACAACGAACACCTGCAGGAGGATACACTTTAGACATGGAGAACTGGCAGCCTGACCGCGCCTCTCATATCCCGCTTCATTTGCAAATCAAAGCGTACATCATCAATAAAATCGCCAACGGAGAATGGCCCGTAGGAACGAAGATCCCGCCTCAGCGAAAGCTGGCGGAAGCCTTTGGCGTAAACCGCAGCACAATTGTAGCGGCTATGGATGAATTGACTGCAGACGGCTTCATCGAAGGAAGCAGCGGTGCGGGCACCATTGTCGTTAACCATACTTGGAGTGTGATGGCCTCGACTCCGCCTCCCGACTGGACTTCCTATGTGAAGTCAGGTGCTCATAGTGCGAACCTGCCGACAATCCAGCAAATTAATGAGGCGGAGTTTCGACCAGGAATCATCCGCCTTGGAACCGGCGAGCTGGCGAAGGAGCTCCTCCCTTCCCACCGAATGCAAGAGGTACTGCAATCCATCTCATTACAGGCCGTACCGCTCGGTTATGAGGAGCCGAAAGGGAATTATGCTTTGCGGCAGCATATCTCTCGGCATGTAAAATCGCTGGGGATAACGGCGTCCCCTTCGTCTATCTTGATCGTTTCCGGAGCGTTGCAAGCATTGCAGCTTATTTCTCTCGGATTACTGCACAGAGGATCGACCGTATTATTGGAAAAGCCGTCTTACCTGTATTCCGTGCCGGTATTCCCTTCCGCCGCTATGAATATGGAGGGCATACCGCTCGATAACGAGGGCATTGATGTCTCCCTTCTCCCTAGCTGCAAGAAACGCCATAACGGAGCGCTGTTGTACACGATTCCCTGCTATCACAATCCGACTGGCGTTATGATGACGCAGCAGCGTCGCGAGCAGCTAATGGATGTATGCAATAAGGAAGGCCTTCCTGTTATTGAAGATGACGTATACCGGGATTTATGGCTGGACAACCCGCCGCCCGCTCCGTTAAAAGCAATGGACGCCAACGGGATCGTCCTTTACTTAGGCAGCTTTTCTAAGACCGTAAGCCCCGGGCTGCGTATCGGCTGGGTCATTGGACCCGAGCCGGTAATCCAACGTTTGGCCGATATCAAGATGCAGACCGATTACGGATCCAGCTCGATCTCTCAATGGGCTGCCGCCGAATGGCTGTCCACCGGTCTATATGAGGAGCATCTGCAAACTGTTAGACGGCAGCTCGCCGTGCGGCGCGATGCTTGCCTTACTGCACTGGAGAAGCATTTCGGGTCGTTGGGAACCTGGAATATGCCTTCCGGGGGATTCTATATTTGGCTGTGTCTGCCGCGGCCGCTGCATATGGGAAAGCTGTTCGAGCTGGCCTTAAAGGATGGAATCCTGCTAAATCCGGGATATTTGTACGATAAGGACAATAGCAGGCATCTGCGTATTTCTTACGCTTACGCATCATTGACAGATATGGAAAAAGGGCTCGAACGACTCTCCCGTATTGTCCGGGATCTAATGAACTTGAATGGAGATGGAGGCTGCAAGTTGGCATCAGAAGTGTGAATACCTTGTAAGAGGCTTCCATTCTTCAGGCAGCAGCTGCTCATACTGGCGCTGCTCGAACCGGTCATCCACAAGCAGCAGCGTCCCGTGATCGGTTTCCGTACGGATGAGCCGGCCTCCAGCTTGAAGCACTTTGTTGATCCCCGGATAGACGTAAGCATAATCGAAGCCGTTTCTTCCATTGCGATCAAAATATTGTTTGATCAGATTACGCTCGATGTTGATCTGGGGAAGGCCGACACCAACGACAACAGTCCCGGTCAGCCGATCCCCTGTCAGATCGATCCCTTCGGAGAACATCCCTCCCATTACGGCAAATCCGATGCAAGGCTTAGCCGGATTAGTCTGGAATGCATCGAGGAATGCTTCCTTCTCTTCCTCCGACATTCCTATACGCTGTACCAACAGCTGTACATCTAAGGGATATTGGATGAACAGCTCGAGAACCTCGTTCAAGTAATCGTATGAAGGGAAAAAGATCAAGTAATTCCCGCTGCGCTCCTGCAGGATTTGGTGCAGGCTAACAGCAATGCCCCGCTTCGTTCTCTCCCGATCCCGGAACCTTGTGGAGAGCGGAAGCAGCAGCACGTCCAGCTGTTCTTTGCGGAAAGGCGACGGTATCGTGAGTACATAGTCGTCCGGACTCCCTCCGAGCATCTCCCGGTAATAATGCAGCGGCGATAAAGTCGCAGAGAAAAAGATCCGCGACCGGAAGCCTTTCGCCATCTGGCGCAGCATACCGGACGGATCGAGACAAAACAGCTTCAAGCGGATATCGTTTCGATCGAGCTCCGCTAGGGTTACATAAGCCTCATTATAGTAGCCAAGCGTACGGATAAAGGTTTGTGCAGTAAAGTATGTTTCGAGAAGGATTGTCGCAGCTTCGGCTGTCATCTCGTTTCCAGCGGATAGTTCGGCTTCCGCAGCAGCTATAAACGGCTCAAGTAGCTCGGCCAGCTCCTCAGGGCAACTGGGCATCACCACGCTTCCGCTTTCCAAGTGGGCTTTCCGAAAACGTATGAAGAAATCGTTGACCGCGTTCGCAGCCTTAGCCAGCAGCGCGTTGCTCTCTTTAAATTCACGCTTAAGCTGCAAAAACGGATACTTCGTAAGAGTGGCCGAGAACATGTCCCTTCCGCGGTCAACCAGATTATGCGCTTCATCGATTAGAATGGCCGTCTGTTTCTTTTGCTCCTCCATCATTCGTTTTAACGATACTTTGGGATCGAATACATAGTTGTAATCACATATTACGGCATCCGCAGCATAAGAAACATCGAGCGAAAACTCGAACGGGCACACCTTATGCCGCATTGCATAAGCTTCTATTACTTCGCGCGAAATCTCCTGCTCATTTGACAGCAGATCGAGCACGGCGGCATTGATACGGTCGTAATATCCGTCTGCAAACTCGCAATATTCCTTCTGACAGCGGGTTTCTTCCTTAAAGCAGATTTTATCCTTTGCGGTTAATGTGACGGACCGAAGCTGTAGACCGTTGGAACGCATTAGCCGGAAAGCTTCCTCGGCCGCTGTTCGTGTAATCGTCTTGGCTGTCAAATAGTACAATTTTTGCAGATGACCTTCGCCGATTGCTTTAATCGAAGGAAATAAAGTGGAGATGGTTTTTCCCGTTCCTGTCGGCGCTTTGGCAAATAAGGTTTGCCGCTCCATAATCGATTTGTAGACGGCACCCGCCAGCTTGCGTTGTCCTTGTCGATACGCGGCATAGGGAAAAGGCAGCTCTTTTACACTGCGGTCCCTTGCCTCAGCATGCCGGGCCTGAAACTTGGCATACGGCAAATACAGAAGGATGACCTCACCCATAAACTGCTGCAGCTCTGTGCGGGTCAGCGACTGAATGAACTGCTTTGTCTGCTCCGTATCTACTTGAACGTAAGTCAAGCGAATCCGGATAGATTCAAGCTCCTCTTGCACACAATATAAATAGGCGTAGCATTTCGCTTGGGCCCAATGGACAGGATGAGAATCCTCAAGGATAAGCTCTAGCCGACCGGCGGTTGACTTAATTTCCTCGATCAGCTCCCCCTCGGATTCCCGGATAATCCCGTCACACCGGCCTTCCAGTTGAATCAGAAGATCGTCATGCTCCCAATCTCCGGACAAATGGACCTCTTTGCGATCATGCTCGCCATAGTTGTTTTGTATAGCTTGATGTGCCTTCGTCCCTTCCTGCAAGGAAGTGGTCGTTCGGAAACCGGAATCGATGCTCCCGCCCCGGTACACATACTCAACAAGAGCTCTTACGGAAAGTATCACAGCATATGGCATAGTCCACCTACCAAGTCCATTAGGTTTCTTGGAACATTTGTTCTTATAGATTATTATACCATAAGGTGAGGACTTCAGGAGGTTTCTTAAATTTATACGTGGAATTCAGAGTCGTCGTCGTCATTATTGCGTCAAGTTTTGTAATTTATCCAAAATTTGCGTAATTTGATCCAATGTCTGAATTAATGATGAATCGGTCAATGATTTCCAGTCTATTTGGCCAACGTTCATTTGCTCGAGGTACGTATTGATTTGCTTGGTTAACGTTTCATTATAAGCCAGCAGCTGCTCGTGAATGCTCTTTGCAAAAGCAGGCGGCTCCAGCTTATTGAAGGCTTCGATTCTCGCTTTCATTTCCATGAATTCGTTCTTAATGGCTGTTCTCGCTTCCGGATCGGTAATAGCCTGCGTTGCCAAATTCGGCAGTTGCTCAGCCAGTCTTGTTCCGCTGTTGATGAATTGGGTCGCCTCGTTCACATAATTCAATGATTGATCCACCTTATCCAATAAAGAGCAGCCGGATAATAATGAAACCGCGAATAGTAATAGCAGCAGCTTTACTCTCATTAAGGTTCCCCTCCTTTTGTCATTTTCTATGTAATACTCCGCCTTGTTTGTCTTGGTTTCAAAAAAGGGGCGAAGTGCACGGCGAAGTGCACGGCGAAACGCTCCCGATCGGGCGACAACGAAAAAAAAGCTGCACAGTATTCTGCGCAGCTCCACAACTATAAGATTAAATAAGAATCAATCCGGGACGACATAATAATTCTTTCCATACACTTGAATAACATCCTCGTGATCCATCTTCTTGCCATTTCGCTTAGCTAAATCTTGAATAAACTCGAATGCGGCTCTTTGATCATGCTCATTCAATGCATCGAACAATCTGAACAATTTTTCCTTGCTTTCCATTATAAATCCTCCTCTCGAATGAACGGGACTACAGAGACGGGAAGATTGTTTGCTCTAGGAAAAACACAAAAAACACAAGGCTAGACTTGTGCTATAAGCAATCTATCCTTCCCACGACGCTTACGAGGTTAGCTGTCGGATTCGGGCTGTGAGAATTTGCCCTACGCTGTACGATCGAAATCATACCTCGATTCACCCCATGAAACTTGGTTCCCCCGTTTTTCTCAAAGAAAACTCAGCGTTAAATAGTTTAATATTTAATTAATACTATTATATCCCTACAATGCTCATTTGTAAAGCCTAATCGTTATTACCCTTCTTGCCTCAAAGAGTAACTCAAGATTAGCTTAAACAAGACTCGCTCCCTGTAACGATGGAAGCAGAAAAAAACCAGAGCTGCTTATAGCAGCCTGGTTAGTATAGAGTCTTACTTATGAGTATCGGCATAGTACGCCATTGCATCGCGCATGAAGAGAGCCAGACCTTCACCGAAATTATCAATGTTCTTCGTAAAACGCACATCATCAATATACATTTGACCAAGACCTTTGAAGCCATCCAGCGAATAGCTGCCCATTTCATTCAAGAAATCGAACCATTCTTTGATCGCCGCCTGAGCTTCGACGGACTGTGGAGAGCTATGACGCAGCGCGGCCAGCTTGAAATAGATCTGATTCATTCTTTCCCCCATTGCTGCTTGCTCCGATTTGGAAAGCTTCCCTAATTTGGCATTAGCATCATCGACCGCTTTATCTCCCCAACGTTCTCTAGCTTCTTGCTCATATGGATTATGACTGAAGTCAAATCCTGCGAATTTTTCCTTTTGTGACATTTGAATTTCTCCCTTCGAATGTTGAATTGTCTTTTCAATCGTGTTAATCATCTGATCGAGCTGCCTGCGCTTATCAAGCAGCATTGTTCTATGCAGCTCCAATGCCTCTTGTCGGTCGAACGAAGGACTGTGAATAATTTCTTTGATTTGTTTGAGTGGAAATCCAAGCTCTCTGAAAAATAATATTTGCTGCAGCACTTCGAGATTGTCATCGGAATACAGACGATAGCCGGACTCGGTAATCTCCTTTGGACTCAGCAGCCCGATCTCATCGTAATGATGTAGTGTGCGCACACTAATACCGACTAAATCCGCCACCTCTTTTACTTTCATTGCAATAAGGATGACCTCCCTTCACGACTTACTATAGAGTATAACGTAACGTTAGAGTCAACTTGAAAAATGAACTTTATGCTGCTGCCCGGGTTGGCAATCCTACAAGTATCAATACCTAGATGACAAAGTCTGCTCCAGAAGCCATGCTTTTACCGATACCCAAGCTAATCAAAATTTCTCTCTAGATCTATAGCAAAAAGCCCATGGTCCGATGGACTCATGGACTAACAATGGCATTCAGCTTAAAAAGTTCTATTTTACTTTACCAATAACAGTTTTCCGCAACCAGCACTTCCTGCAAAAACTTGCCGGTCAACGAGCCTTCAGTCTTGGCTACTTCCTCCGGTGTGCCGCAGGCAACGACAGTACCGCCATTTTTGCCGCCTTCAGGTCCCATGTCTATAATGTGGTCGGCTACTTTAATCATATCCAGGTGATGCTCTATGACAACGACGGTATGCCCGGCATCGACGAGTTGATGGATACAGTCGATGAGCTTTTGTATATCCTGCAAATGCAGACCGGTGGTCGGTTCGTCGAGTATGTACAGGTTGTGCGCGCCGCGCTTGATCTTGCTCAATTCAGTGGCAAGCTTGATACGCTGTGCTTCCCCGCCCGATAAGGTCGTGGACGATTGACCTACGCGTAAATACCCGAGACCCAGCTGGTTCAACACATTCAACTTGTGCAGGATATAGGACTGGTCCGAGAAATAATCTACAGCCTCCTCGATGCTCATCTCCAGTACCTGGGCTATATTCTTATCCTTGATACGTACATCTAGTACTTCTTCATTGAACCGGGCTCCCTTACACACAGGGCACACGGATTCCACGTCAGGCATGAACTGCAGCTGGGTGGTGACTACGCCTTCACCCTGGCAGTGCTCACAACGCCCGCCGTTCTTCTGGTTAAAGCTAAAGTCGTTCTTGCCCAGCGCCTTACCCGCGGCAGCGGCAGCTTCGGCATAGAGCTCACGAATGCGGTCAAAAAATCCGACATAAGTCGCCGCATTCGATCTGGAGCTTCGTCCTATCGGAGATTGGTCGATATTGATGATTCCTGTTAAATGCTCTTTCCCTTCTAACGAGTCATGCTCTCCTGGAACAATTCTCGCATCATGGAACAACGAGTATAACTGCTTATACATGACCTCGTTAATCAGGGTGCTTTTGCCTGAGCCCGATACACCGGTAATACAGACCATGACGCCCAAAGGAATATCGACATCCACAGAACGCAGATTGTTCGCTCTCGCTCCCCGGATAGAAAGCATTAGGCCCGACGCTTGGCGGCGCTTCGACGGCACTTCGATCTTGCGGGTGCCGGCTAGAAACGATCCTGTCAATGACTCCGGATGGGCTCTCAAATCCCCTGCCGTTCCTTGGGCAATAATGCGTCCGCCGCGCAAGCCCGGGCCAGGGCCGACCTCTATGATGTGATCGGCGCTGCAGATCGTATCCATATCGTGCTCCACCACGATAATGGTATTGCCGATATCGCGCAGCTTCCTGAGCGTATCCACTATGCGGATGCTATCTCTCGCGTGAAGTCCGATACTCGGCTCATCCAGTACGTACAGCATGCCCATCAAGCCCGAGCTGATCTGAGTTGACAGCCGAATCCGCTGCGCTTCCCCGCCGGAAATTGTATCAGAGCGGCGTCCGAGGCTTAAGTAATCAAGTCCGATATCCAACAGCAGCGTCAGCCGGGATTGGATCTCCTTGACGATTTGCCGTCCTACCTGAGCCTTTTCCTCCCGAAATGTCAGCTCGCTCATAAACCGCTGAAGGTCCATCATTGGTATGCTGCACAGCTCGTGTATGTCTGCGCCGCCTACTTTGACACAGAACCGCTGCGGCTTCAGTTTCTTCCCCTCGCAGTCAGGACATGTGTGTTCAACCATTACCCGTTTGTAAAATTCGTCTTCCGTGTTATTTTGAGCTTTGCGCTTGACATACAATTTGTACCAGCGATTCACCATATTGACCAAACCGCCGTAACCCATCATTTTCCCGGCATGTCTCGCTTGAGTTTTGGAGGCGTCGGCGGGAACGACGAACGGGAACTTTTGTCCCTTCGTTCCGTGAAACAATATACTCAGAATCTCCTCCGGCAATTCATTTAGCGGAGTCTCCAAATCAAAGCCGTAATGCTTACTCAAGCTGTGCAGAATGCTCCATCGCCATGTGTTCATGCTGGTGCCAAGAAGCTTCGTATCCAATGCGCCTTTCAAAATGCTCTTCTCCCAGCTCTTTACCAGAAACCGCGATTCGGTCCTCATAAAAGTTCCGATCCCGCCGCATGTTCGACAGGCGCTTTCCGGGTCGTTAAAGGAAAAGTAATAAGGCTGCAGTTCACCTAATGTAAGGTGGTGCTCAGGGCAGGCAAACCCGGAATAAAAAGCGTTCGCATCAACTTGTTTGCCTTCCGGACTCCCGACGATTTCAAAGCGGATGAAGCCTTCTCCTACCAGCTTCAAGCTGTTCTCGATCGTTTTGGTGAGCACCTTGAAAATGTCGCGTTTCACAACGACTTTATCGACGACCACTTCCATCCGGTATTCCATCTCTTCGTCGAGCTCCAGCGGATCCCCGAGACTATGAGGGACGCCATCGATCAAAAGGGTTCGAAATCCTTTCGTCCGGATCTCGTCAAATAAGGTTTCAAAGTCCTCCCCATAGATCTTGTAAATGGGAGCTAATACTTCAATTTCGGTTCCTTCGGGAAGCGACTGGATGCGCTCTATCATCTGGTCGGCAGTCCGTACAGGAACCGGATGATCGCAGAACGGACAGCTTGCGTCTCCTGTAGACGCGAACAGCAGCCGCAAAAAGTCATAAATATCCGTCATCGTACCGACGGTGGATCTAGGATTGACAATCCCCTTCTTCTGCTCGATGGCAATAACGGGAGACAAACCGAACACGAAGTCCACGTCAGGCTTCTTGATCTGACTCATGCGGCTTTTGGCGAAGGTAGATAACGATTCGAGAAACCGCCGCTGGCCTTCGCCATATATGACCTCAAAGGCAAGCGAAGATTTCCCGGAGCCGCTGACTCCGGTTATTACGGTTAATTTGTCCCGCGGAATGTTCACATCCACGTTCTGCAAATTGTTCTGGCGCGCTCCCCGGACCTCAATGAATTGTCTCATCTTCGGCTACATCCCCCAATCATCGTCATCGGTAACTTCATACAAATACGCCGGTTCCTTAAGCTCTACCCGGCTTTTGGGTGTCGCTTTCGTCTCTGCTTCCATTTTGGACAGAAGCTCACGTTCCGTCAGCCAATCGCATGCCGTGGTGATAGAGCTGGTATTCAATTGGACGACAACACCCAGCTTTTCCACTATATCCGTGGCGGTGCGGACATCCGCTTCCTCCTTCAAGTAATCAAGTACCGGCTGAAACAGTCTCTCGGCCCGTACATTCAAATAACCATTGATCTCCTCCAGAACGGACTTCACCTTATGCTCGTTCGCCCCGTTAGTTATCATTTCCGTATAGATACTTTGAAAGAATGCCGGGTTAAGTTGAAGCGCCTGTTGAACCGATTCACGCATCGGAACTTCTCCGTTCAAGACTACTTCCATTTGTGACAGGACATCCACCATCTTCATAATCCATAATCCGCTATAGGCAGGGTCATTCTTCACATACAGCCACTTCTCCGCCTTAGCGAGAATACTTAGTGTATAGCATCCGAGACGAAGCAGCTGCAGCTGCCTGTCGCGTTCTCCCACGTACCGTATTTGTTCAAAGTATGATTCAATCGAAGGATCCTTGGTAAACAATAAAGTGCTGCGTAACAGCATGGAATGATCTATAGAAGTCTGAATGGATCTCTCCATCCACCGCTTGAAATCGTTTCGTGTCTGAATGGAGGTGTTGATAGGAACATCGTTCTCTACAAAGCAATTGTACCCCTTGGACAGCTTCTGATCATGAACGATGAGCTTGAGATCAATGTCCGATTTCTCCCAGACTTGATCGTACGATAAACTTCCTAGCAGGACAGCGGCAATCACTTGATCATCCTGCTTTACCTTGTCGATGAACGTCTGAAGCGCTTCTCTGAATATTGCGGTCAGCCGATTGGCCTGATGCGTCTGTTCCATCCAACACCCTCCCATGGGTAGTAAATCCAGACCTTTATGGTAAAATTAACCACTATTATCATACCAAACATTTGTTCTATTGTAAACGGTTTTATCCATTTACAGCTGTCGAACATGAAGCAAGCCACCGGAATGAGGTCCGATGGCTTGCAGTAACTATTTCATGTGTACTAGCCGGCTCCGTTGTTCCATCAAGGCGCGGATACCGTTACTTTAGCCGTTGTCAATCTGCCTTGATATTGGACTAAAATATCGGCTTTGCCGGATTTCAATGCCGTCACGACACCATTCGCATCAACTTTGGCGACGAACGGATTCAACGAACGGAACGTAGCGCCGGATGAAACTTGTTGTTTCGTCCGATCGGTATACTCTGCGTACACGACTGTTGAGTGTGTTTGGCCGACACGCAAGGAGTACTCCCGGTCGTCAAGATCTATAGATTTAAGAAATACAGGTGGCGCTCCAATAACGATGACTTTGGCTACAGCCCGTTTGCCGGCATATTCCACAATAATGTCGGCCACTCCGCTGCCTACTGCCGTAACCACGCCATTACTGTCAATTTGAGCAACCGACGTATTGGACGATTGGAAGGAGACTCCATCAGTAACGGGCTTCTTACTAAAATCCGAATATACAGCTTGAACGACGGTGGAATGGGTCTCCCCCGCCTTCAGCGTATACGCTACGGAGTCGAGCTGGATGCCCACTAATTGATAAGGAATGCCGTAAACTACGGCTCTTGCCTCCGCCCGTTTACCACGATACTCCACTGTAATTTCAGCGGTTCCCGGCCCCATTCCTTTAATGACGCCGTTCTCATCGATCTGGGCTACGGAAGGGTTGGAGGAACGGTAGGTGACGCCGGATGTTACCGTTTTGCGGCTGTTATCTTCAAAAACTGCTGTGACGGCAACCTGTTGCGTATCGTCCGCCTTCAGTAAATACAGCTTCGAATCCAGAACGATCGACGATACTGGAAGCACCGCGCGGTCGATGGAAACCGTATAGGATTTGGAAGCATTGCCGCTTGGGGAATATACGGCGATTTGTACCGTATTATTTCCTTCGTTCAAGCTGATTTCCTGGCTTGCTTGGCCGCTCGCAACCGAGGAACCGTTAACAAAAATGGAGGAACCGGTGTCGACAGCGCTTGGAGTCACTGTCAGCTTCTCCACTTTACTCGGCACACTGACGGAATACTCTGTTTGATCCTTGGCAAACGATGGAGTAAGCTGACCTGTGCTAACGGTCAGGCTGCTCAGTCCCGGCTGTCCATAAGGATACGCTGCAATGTTGCCCACCGCACCGGTGCCGAGACGATCCTGCAATTGCTGCAAATACAAGCTGCGCGGTCCAACCGCTGCACCTGTGCTTTCCCAATAGCCTTCGCCTCTTGGTCTAAGATCGTCTTTGTTAGGAAGGTAAGGCTTGCTCACTTTCCCTGTAAATCCGATCGCATAGTTTTGTGCTGTTGGAGGTCCTTGCAGAGCCAGGGTGCCCTTCGTGTTCCAAGCAACCCAGTTCGCGCCCGCCCATCCATGGCCGCTTCCGAGCCAGCCGCGGTCTTGAATCGCAATATCGGCATCGATATTATCGAACAATCCGCCGACAGACCAGCGGTGATGCGGTTCGGAGGTTGCGAATTCCGTACCTGCTACTCCGTCCAGGAAGACGTTTGGTCCTGGGACCCGGCTGCCTACGATATAGGAATGTCTTGCCGTGTCAACATTGACTCTTTGCGTTAAACCAAGCTGTCCTTCGTACAGCAGCGGATATCTTCTGCCGCCGTCCAGCGTGCTCGCCATTTCCAGGACGGTGCTGTCTTGTGTCGTCGTCCACTTGGCGTCTCTTGCCGTATAGACCATCGAGTAACCCAAGTGAAGCGCCGTAATATCGCGTACCCATGCGTTTTTAACGCTTCTCAGAACAACGAATGTTTGGGGATGGCTGTCATCTGCATAATAATTAACTCCGCCGTCCTGCTTGACAATCGACGGATCGAAATTAACATCAACGCGTAGGTTTTCAACACCTACTTGTTGAATCCGGTCGGAATCGTCATAAGCAAGAACCTCGCCTCCACCCCAACGCAATTCGACGGAGTTTGCAATCGGCGCATCGATAGTAATGACGTTGCCTTGAATATTCGTAATGACGCGGTCAAAGTTCAGATCGAACGGCGTCCACTGCTGCGTGCTGTCCGTAGTTCCCGGTCTGTCCGTGATTTGATCCATCTTGAGCTCATGAATCCAACGGTCATTTCCTTTTCTGCGGACCATAACGGTATCGCCAACTTGGAACTGGCTTGCATCCGAAACCCGGAAGCTGCGCGCACCTGTAGGCACAAACATGTCGGCGATTGTTGTGGATACCGCGGTATTGACTACAGGTCCCCGCGCGCCACCAATTTCCAGCAAATCTCTTTGGTCGGTACCCGTACCGTACAGAATCGTGCCGTCAGCTCCTTGCCCCTCGCCACGCAGCACGATACCGGATGCCCGAATGGCCAGCTTGCCGCCCAAACGATATGTTCCTTTGGAAAGCAGCAGTGCACCTCTGAAGCCATCCTGAGACAAGGGCATAGCGGAAAGCTCGTCGATAGCGGCCTGGATTCTTGCCGTATCATCGCCTTCCGGGTTAGGATAGAGCGTCATTTTGACAGGAACGTCAGGAAGCTTCACGCCTCCGCCCATATATCCCGCATTGGAGTAATCAATAATTTTGTTGCCCTTGAAATCCGGCACATAGACCATCTTGCCGTCAGTTCCCGTGAAGGCCAATTTGCTTTGGCCGGCTGGAATCGTATTCTCGTTTGCCGAGAAGAAATAGTACGTATCGTACATCGGCGCTTTACCGGCAGGTGTAATAGTAAGCCGGATTTGGTGCTCGCCGATGAAAGACACCGTACCTGGTACCGTCAGCTGTTGAACCGTTCCTGCGGTCAAGGAAGCTGCAGGGAAACGATACACTACATTTTGCGAGCCGTCTACCACTTCGCCGCTAATCTCGGCATCGACAAAAGCGTTGACCTGAACGGTCGGATACACATCGCCAGGCTTAACGAAGGCCGGCTGTCCGTTCTGGATGGTCATCGTCGGATGCGTCAATTGCAGATCTGCAATAAGCAGCTCTGGGTTGGCTACGTCGATCCACAAGCTCGTAGTAACTGTCTTGCTGCCGGAAATAATCGTGCCTGTAATTTGCGTTACCCCGGAAGCCAATGCGCTCACGTTCCCGGTCGCATCAACCGCGGCCACTGCCGGCTTCGCGCTGGTAATGGCAACACTCAGTCTCGGATCCGCCGGGTCGATTTCCTCGCCATTGCTCAGCTTGGCATGCAGCTTCAACGGAACGCTGCCGTTCACCTGAGTTTTTATGGTTGTGTCTTCCGTATAAGCCGTTCCCGCAGGATCGGCAAAATACACCGATTTCAAGTCGACTGCGTTCGGATCTCCGCCGCTAATGACTTCGAACTCAGCCAATTTAAACAGCGAGTCTCTGGTCAAATTGACGGAAACCTTCACATATCTTGCGGACACTTCTGGAAAAGATACCGAATCCACAGCGGCAACAGCTTCTGTTGCACTGGACTTTTCATATGCTACGCTCCAATTGGAGTTGTCGTTCGAATACAAGATGCTGTAGCCGCTTACAAGCCCTTGCGTCCCATTGAAATCAAGGATCGTCTTATGAAAAGCTTGCACCGTCGTCAAATCAACGGTCATCCATACATTCAAATCGTCCTTGCGGTCTGCTTGAAGAGGCTGCCAATAGGTAGCCGGATTTCCATCCAAAGCGGTGGTTGCCCTACCTGCGGATGTATCCGAGCTCTTGCCCTTAACCGGCTTGTCCAAAGCATAGTTGACTTCCCCTGTACCTGCGGCCAAGGAAGCAGGCATGAACCATTGACCCTGAAACAGAAGAGAAAAGACGAGAAGTAGTGCCAGTAGTGCGCTGCTTTTTTGTTTCATTAGTTGCATTTTTTTATCACCTTTCTTCTATGCTGCTTGGATTGGTTAACGCAGCAAGCGTCTAATGGATTGCGTTGGTATTCACCTCCATAATTGTGTATTTTCCGGAAAACGGCCGGACTCGTACAACATTATAAAGCGCTTTCAATTATGTTGGAATACGCAAAACTAATTTCTTTTTGTCCGAAACTAACTAGTTACCCTTCTGTCATTTGGAAATAAAAAAGAAGCCCGAATAAGCAGGCTCCTCGCGCTAATATTTGCGGCATCCCCTATCTTCAAGCGTAAGAGATGTTTTTTCCGTAAAAGATTTCGTCCATTTCCCACTTCAAGCTCTCGGTAATATCCTTTTGTTCCTCAATGCTCAGCTTGTCCTTCGTATAGCCGAACAAGTAATTGTTCAGGTCAAATTCTCTGAGCTTGCATTTGGTATGGAAAATATTTTCCTGATACACATTGACATCGATCATGTCGTACAAAGCTTTTATTTCGGTTGGAATGTAGTTTTGAATCGAGTTGATCTCATGGTCGATAAACAGCTTATGCCCGGTTGTGTCCCGGGTGAAGCCGCGAACGCGGTAATCCATGGTCATAATGTCCGTATCGAAGGAGCGGATCAAGTAGTTCAAAGCCTTCAGCGGCGAAATCTCGCCGCAAGTAGAAACATCGATATCGGCGCGGAAGGTGCTGATGCCTTCGTCCGGATGGTATTCGGGATACGTATGGACGGTAATATGGCTTTTGTCCAAATGCATCACTACGGTGTCCGGCAGCGGTCCGGGCGATTCATCAAAATCCTCCTTGGTCGGCTCCTCAATGGGTCCCTCCGAAACGAGCATCGTCACGCTCGCCCCTTGGGGCTCGTAATCCTGCTTCGCTATATTTAGGACGTGTGCTCCGATAATGTCCGCCACGTTTTTCAAAATATGGGTCAATCTCGCCGCGTTATACTGTTCATCGATATAAGCTATGTAGGCTTTCCGTTCCTCTCTCGTCTTCGTATAGCAAATATCATACATATTGAAGCTTAACGATTTGGTCAGGTTGTTAAAGCCGTGAAGGGTTATACGCTGTTCAGGCGTCAATGGCATCCTGGATCCAACCTCCTTTTAGTCCAGTTACTAATGTTTCCTTATCCTGTAAAACTGATTCCTTTTTGCCTTCATTTTTATTGCCGCTTCTATGGAATTACCCGTTTTGCTAGTAGTTTAAGCCAACTAGGAGGGAGGGTAACGAGCTTCCATTCAGATAATGATTCAGCAGCAAGATATGCAACGCAAAAAGACAGGCAGCTCTCGCATCGCTTGCGAAGTCACCTGTCTCCAACAGTGCTTAGTTTATTTTATAAATCTTGGGAGAGCCGAACCATATCCTTCAGCTGCATTCCGTTCTCATAGATCGGTTCATCGTAATGCCGGATGAAGAAATCCCGGTCGATCCCCGTCATACGAAAGCCGCATTTCTGATACAGAGCGAGCTGAGCCACTCCGGTGCTCCCCGTACCTACTTCAATGGTCTGAAAGCCCATTTCTCTGGCTGATTGAACGGCATGCAGCACAAGCAGCTTCCCGATCCCCTGTCCGTGCAATGCCTCCAGTACGGCAACGTTCACAAGCTCAACGGTTGCCGGTCTTGTAGGTATCAGAACATAGACGCCAATGGCCGAACCATCCTTGTCAGCAATAAAACACGACCCTCTTTGCACATATTGCTCCACCAGCGACCGGTTGGGATCGGCAAGCAGCAGCAGGTCCATAGGGGGCTGCTCATGTTCTCCCAGCTTTCTAATAATCATACGGCTACCCCTTCTCTCACAAACTTGCCTTACGGTTTATCTTAACGCGCTTGGCCAAATGACCAGAGAATCACGGTCGGTTTCGGCCCCCAGCTTCAACAATAGATTGGCCGCCTCTGTCTTAAGCACAGGCTGTCCACTCCATTTGTCGATGACGATTTTACGTATGCCGGGAATACGCAAGTACTCGATGGCTACGGCTCTGAGAAGCTGCTCCATTTCATCGGGGCTTAATGGGAGCGCCTTGTCCTCATTCGCCCTTCCAGCAACGGAGACCCCTAGATCCATCGTGTACATTCTTTTGCCGTTGTTCTCCACCCACAACACCCAGCGCCCACCTCGCAGGACGAGATCGTTTCCTTTCTTGCGCGAGAATGAAATTCCATCCGCATCCGGCCAGCCGACGGTTAGTCCGAACGGATTGGAAGGGTCCGTAGAAGGAAGCACCACCGTGTGCAGATCACCATTCCATTCCGGCATGCGAAGCTGCTCCACCTGATCCTTTGTTGAAAATTGCAGCGTCTTGATTCCTTCGACCCACAAGCCTCGAGTCAGTAAGCCCCACATTTCCAGCTGCTTCAATGACGCGTATACGTCGTCCCATGACCATGGCAGGTGCTGCGCGACAATCTCTTTGGTCAGGAGCCCGTATACTCCGACCAAATGCTTGATCCATGCAGCCAAAGACGCCTGCCGGTCGTAATCTTCACCAAGGGATCGCAGAGCATACCAGCGCCCAAGACCCGACTGAAAGCCTTTGCCACTGACGGCGGTTTTGGCTGTCTTCGCTCCGCCATTCAGACGCAGCGGCGCAAATTGGTCATTCGACACGAGCCCTCGCCAGGATAGCTCCAGCAAACGGGCTGTCAGCTCGGAAGGTACTTCGCCCGTTTCCCGGCTGAGCGCGGACAGGAAGCTTGCCCCCTTCCGTTGAAGCAGCTCCAGCAGTGGTACCTCTTGCATCACATCGGCTTCCGCTTGTTCGAGTATAGGTCCGTAAAGCTCCTTGCTTTCCGCCAGAAAAAAGGCAACGCTGCCTTCCTTCTCCCCCGGCAGCTTGCGGCCAATCCAGATGACCTCTCCGGCAGCGCACAGCCGGTCCAGCAAATCTTTTTTATAGTCGTGCATCCGCAGCGGAAAGAGGGAACCCTCCCATTGTGACAATGGAAAGAACAACCCTTGCAGCTTTTCGATGACCTGTCGAAGCCCTTCTTCCCCGCTGCGTCTCTCCTGAGGCGATGTATATTGCAAATCCATCGTCCGGGAGCAATAACGAACGCCGTCCACAGCCTGATTGGCCTGCCTGAGCGTTTCAGCTTCTTGCCGCGTCCTCCGGACGGCTTTGCGCAAGTTCATCCATACGACACGATCACCGGCTGCAGCGTCCGCCAATCGTTCTATTCGTCCTTCCGCTTCCCAGGCTGGCACGAGCTCTTCCACATGCCGGTTGACCTGATCGCCGTATCGTTGTAGCAGCTGTTCTACGGTGAAGCTCGTTTGACGTTCAACGAAACGGGTAAGCACGAAACGATCCGCCAACAGCTCTGATCCAAGCCGGGAATAGGTAGACGTTTCGTCCGCACATATCCAGTAATGAAGCTGAGGGCTGCCCAACGGGATTCGTGCGATTTGTTTGCGCTGCTGTAGTATGGATATAAGCTCGCTCCTTTCGGAATCGGGTACTACGCCGGCAAGCTCTTCGTCGCTATGCTCCCCAAGTCTTTTCAGCAGCCTTAGCAGCTGATCAGGCTCTTCGATCCTATGCTCCGGCAGCGATGATGGTGCTTCCTCCGCTGTTTCAAGCCGTTTCTCCTGCTCCCTCTCCGTAACTGGAGCACCTTCATTAGCGGACTCGGGAGCGAACCAGCTCCCGGCCATGGCACGGTCGAGTCCTTGCAGCCTCGCCTGGAGATCTTTCTCCACTGTATCCGATTCGTACATTTGCGCATTGATAAAGTCGGCGAGAAACAACGCCGCGAACGGTGACGGATAAGCACCCTGACGGGTCACCACTTCCATTTCGCCGTTCTCTATGTTGTGCAGCATTTCACGTACGCCTTGCACATCCAGTTCCTCATACAGACATTGGCGTATCGCTTCCCCAATGAATGGAAACTGCTCGGCGTAGGGCAGCGATTCGCGCAGCAGCTCTTCGCTGCGCAAACGCTTCTGCCATGCCGGCATTCGGCCGAAGCTGCGGGACAGCAGCAGCGAGGTTTCCGCGAGCCTCCGGAAGGCGATGCCGAATTGCGGCGATGACGGGACGGCCTGACGGAGCAGAGGCTCCAGCCGATCCGCCGTCACCTCGCGAATGAGCGGCAGCAAGCGCAGCGCTTCTCCGCTGCCGCCGTCCGCCACAATAAATTCAATGCCGTTGTCCTTGGCATTGGCATAGATGCGATAAGGCATGCTGCGCTCGGCATGAAGCTGAATCGCCATCTGCCAGGTGCGGTTAAACGCCCGTCCGAACCAGCTGTGAATTATCAAATGATGCTGCTTGAAGTCATCCTGAAACTGCTCAATGACAATCCGGCGGTGGGTGGGCAGCTCGGAAACCGCCTTCTGGGAGTGTACCAGATTGACCAAATCATCTGCCGCAGACGCATCCATGAAATGCTCGCAGGTCAGCCATTCGATCGTGGAAGCTTTCTTCTCCTGATCCAGCCGTTCCTCGATATAGGCTAGAAAACGGCCGATGTCCGACGAGAATTCGTACGATCTCCCTTGTCCTTCTCCCCGCCAAAAAGGGATCTCGCTGAACGTATTGCCCGCCTCTTCCACAACATAAACTCTGTCGTTGCGGATGGACTGAATTCTCCATGAGCTCGTCCCAAGCTGGAACACGTCCCCGACGCGGCTCTCGTGGATATACTCCTCATCCAGCTCGCCTAGGTGGATGCGGCTGTCGGCATGATGAACAGGATAAGCGCTCCCCTGCGGGATCGTGCCTGCGCCCATAATCGCGGACATCGCGGTCGAGCTCCGCTTCGTCAGCATCCCTGTCTCCCGGTCCCAATCGAGCAGAGGCCGGACGAAGGGATAATAGCCCGACAGCACCTGAAGTACGGCTTCCAGCCGTTCCAGCGCAAATCCATGATAGCCGTAGCTTCGGTTTAACAGGCGGTACAACGGTTCAACTGGCCTGTCGTCCGCCGCCACCATCGCGACGATTTGCTGGCATAGCACATCGAGAGCAAACCGGGGAACGCGAATCTCTTCGATATTCCGCTCCACGATTTGACGTGCCAGCACCGCACATTCCGGGAGCTGTCCGCGGGATCTGGCGACGATGACGCCCCTGCTCTCGTCTCCTACGGAATGGCCGGCACGGCCGATTCGCTGTATGCCGGCAGCGGCGCTTTTCGGCGAGTCGATCTGCAGCACCAGATCGATATGCCCTACATCGATGCCAAGCTCCAAGGAAGAAGTCGCTACTAGACAGCGAAGCTCGCCTCTTTTTAAAGAAGCCTCAACCTCAAGCCGTTGCTCACGTGAAATGCTGCCATGATGTGAGCGGGCCATCTCATACCCTACGTGATCGTTCAGCCAAAGCGTCAATCGCTCGCACAGCCTGCGATTGTTTACGAAAATAAGCGCGGACTGGCTCTCCCCGATCCATTTGCACAAATGCTCCGTCAACGGCCCCCACACGGCCTCCTGCTTGTCTTTTGTTATCAGCGACTTCTCAGGATGCGTGACAACTACGCGAAACCGCTTGTCCATTCGGCTTTCGATGATCTCCACTTCGCGCGGCGAATAGCCAGAGTCGTTGCTATCCCAGCCTCCAAGAAATCTCGCGATACGCTCGATAGGCTTCTGTGTCGCGGAGACACCGATTCGCTGAGGCGTTTCCCCTATCCATTCGCTTAACCGCTCGAGCGTGACCGAAAGGTGCAGCCCTCTGCTGTCTGCGGCCAAATCGTGAATTTCGTCCACAATACAATACCGAACCGACCGCAGCATCATTCTGCCTTTGGGAGAGGTCAGAAGCAGATAGAGCGATTCCGGCGTCGTGACCAGCACATCCGGCGGATTGCGAAGCATCGCGGCACGAGCGCTTTGCGTCGTATCGCCCGTACGGACAGCTGCAGTCAGCCCGTTCCAAACGGTTCCACGCTTCTCGGCGGTTTGCTTCAGTTCATCTATATACCCGATCACGTGATGGTGAATGTCATTGTTGAGCGCCTTGAGAGGCGTAATGTACAGCAGCTTGACTCCATTTGTCGGTGTGGGCGTATCCTTATCCTCCAAAATCCGGCTCAGACAGGGCAGCATAGCCGCCAACGTTTTTCCCGAGCCCGTAGGAGCTGCTATTAAGGTGTGCTCTTCTGATTGTATCGCTTGCCACGCGCGTATTTGTACATCCGTCGGACTGCCGAATCGCTGCTCGAACCATTCGGCAATCAACGGGTGAAAAAGGCTTGCACTTGATTCGCCCATCGTAACAAAACTCCTTTTCCGCCGCTTCCTTTAACGTATTATACCAAATATAGTCAATCGGAAGCTAAGCCGTCCCGAACCTCCCTCATTGAGCAAGCAAAAACCGGCCGCTGAACGGCCGGTTTCTTACACTGGATCAGGTAAATTGAGCTCCGCTCTGCTGCTGATGCCTTCCTCCAGAGCTTGCCTGCGAATCGCCAAATACAGCTCGGCATGAGTCGAATACACATACGGCATGACGAACAATACGCCGACAATCAAAGCGAGAATCCCGAGCAAATACCAGCCGATAAACGATAAATCGAGCACGAACATGTTCCACTTGTGACCTCGAGTCATTTGGTTGCTCAATTCGACCGCCCTCTTCGTTCCGATGCCCGGATGATCCGCCAGAATGTACGGAACCATGCTGTAAGCATACCTCTTAACGAATCCGGGAATGATGAGCAGCAAAAACCATAAAAAATTGAGCAATGTCATCCAGAGCATCCCTTTGACGATAGCCATATAACGGCCTCTGACAAAGGCGTAGCCGAGATAATTCATATTGACGTCATCTTGTGCCGCTTGCTTGTAATATTGCCGCGCACCAACCAGTAACGGAAAGCCTAAAAAGATTCCAAAAGCAATAGTGGCAACGATTACCAGTCCCATAATAATGAAGAATACGATCAGGACAGACCAAATGATGACGTTCATTTCTCCGTTGAACAATTCTCCCAATCCGCCGAAAGACCCGGAGATTCCGCCGGTTTCGTTGTGAGATCCCGACGAGGATCCCCCTCCTTGATACGAACAATTGGGCAGCCCTCCGCTAACGAAGGTTAACAGCAATCCAACAAGAAACGCCTTCCAATACGAAGTTCTGAGTACCTGTTTAGCTCGATCCTTTAGTTCTTTGCGAGTCCACATTGTTTTCCCCCCCTTCCCTAATCCAGTATATAAAAATAATCGTATAACATCACTGAATTTTTTACAGTTAATGGAAATTAGGATTCGTAAAACAAAAAAAAAGACCCTGTAACGGGTCTTGAATGATACATCGTCTAGATGGCGACATGACCGCCGTTCGAACGGATTACTTTTACAGCTTCGTTATAATCAAGCTCGCTTACCTTCAAGCTAAG
Source organism: Paenibacillus sp. H1-7 (assembly GCF_022354825.1). Lineage (GTDB taxonomy): Bacteria > Bacillota > Bacilli > Paenibacillales > NBRC-103111 > Paenibacillus_S. The sequence goes on along the minus strand of NZ_CP031168.1, from coordinate 4,137,995 downwards.
TGAGTATAGCAGCTCCCTGTCATCGACTCCATCGTGATTGCTGTCATGTTCCAGTTGGTCAATGGACCGGAATCCGACAAATGCTCCTGCCGCCGAGCCACTGGAAGGCAAGCTCCCTCCCGCATAGCTTCCTCCAGCGGTACCGGTTTCTTCTCCGGAAGCCGAAGCGAGAGGAATTAGCAATGGAACCTTCTTATGGAGTGGCTCCGGCAAGGCACCGATTTCGAGCTGGTCAATATTGTACTTTTGCAGCTTGATTCTCACGTCCTCCGTTTCGTTCTCCGTATGAAAATAAGCCTGGATGCTTCTAGTCATATGCGTCACGCTCCTTATGCAATGGAATGGACTGCTTCGTTCTAATTTCCATTACCCCGAATACATCACGATAACGCACAAGTATTTAACAATAATCATCCATCCGACCATAAACTCGCTCGCTCAAGCTAAATCAAGACGGCCACGTTTCTTTACGGTACGCCATATCCCAGAATAAATATTCGAACCGGGTCGTATGGACGAATATTTCCTCAAGCTTCGCAAGCTCGTTATCCGGCTTCCCTGCGGTCAAGTCGTCCAGCAAACCGATGCACCAAATCGCGAGCGAGCCAAAATCGTCCGAGCTGTACATCCGAATCCATTCGCCGTAGTACGGATGATCGAGCGCTCCCGGGACGTCCGACAGCTCTTTGCCGATTTCCCAGTAGCTCCACATGCATGGCAGCAGTGCGGCGACGAGCTCAGCTATCGATCCGTTCTGTCCCGCATGCAGCATATAGTGTGTATACGCTAGAGTAACCGGAGATGGCTCCGCCTCCTCGAGCTCCTTCTCCGAAATACCGAATCTGGCGGCATAGGACCTGTGTAAAGACATCTCCTCATTCATTGTCGAATTCAGCAGCGCAGCGAACTTGCCCATCGTTTCAAGATCGGTGGCTTTTACGGCGCCGATGGCAAACAGCTTCGCATACTCGATCAAATACAAGTAATCCTGAATCATATAAAAGCGGAACTTGTCCAGCTCCAAGGTCCCGTCACCCATTCCTCTTACAAACGGATGTGAATGGTTCTTTCTCCAGATCGGTTCAAGCTTTTGAATCAGCTGCTCGGAAAATTTCATTACTGCATCTCCTCTACTCATTATTTAGGCGTATGACCCCATTCATAAATAAAACGAAGCAGCACCTTCGTAAAGTGAACCAGCTGCCGAATGGGAACCGACTCATTAACTGAATGGGCATTGTGCAAATTTCCCGGACCGTAAATGGCTGCCGGTATTCCGGCATCACCGAACCATCCGCCGTCCGTGACAGTAGGAGATACATCGATTACGGCAGGCTGAGAATGCACCCTCTCGTGGGCTTGACTTAACAATTGTACAGCCGGATGGCCCGGATCCACTTGAAGCGACGGAAACACCTCGCCGCGGTCTTCGATCATCGAGGTTCCTCCCCAGCGGAATTGCGGAGGATTCTCCCTTAGCCATGGATCGGCCTGAGCGACTCTTAAGAGATGCTCTTCGATTTCCTGGGCCACCCCTTCATAGGTTTCATCCGGATAAAAATGCACCGTGATCCATAAACGGCACTCATCCGCAATGAAAGCGGCATGGCGCCCGCCTTCGATAACGGCCGGATTGATGGTATTCGTTCCCGGCAAGTACCCTGGATAGCTCTTGGTGACCGCCCAATGCCGCTCCAAATCCTGCAGCCCTTGAATCAGCTTGACCATCTTCTCAATCGCACTGGCTCCGTACAATCCACCGCCAGCATGAATCATGCTTCGTCGGGTGGCGTCGTGATGAGTCTGCCGGCTTTTTACCGTAACCCAGCCTGTAATAACCCCGCCTTGGCCCTGAATATGTAAATCGCTCGTATCTACCACAACAGCAAAATCGGCGGTAAAGCCTCTTTTGCAGCACTGGAGCGTCCCCGCTTCGCCGACTTCCTCTCCAATGACCGATTGGAATAGGAGATCGCCAGGAAGCTGAATCCCGGCTTCAGCAAGCAGTTGAACGGCGAATAACGCGCCCGCCAGTCCGCCCTTCATATCGGATGCGCCGCGGCCTATCAGCCTTCCGTCTTTTACGATAGGCTCGAACGGATCCTTCTCCCACGCTTCGTCCGCATTCACCTCGGCCACATCGATGTGACCGTTAATAATCAGGCTCTTATAATCGCCTGAGCTAGTTCCCTTTTTTACACCAACCACGTTGGGATCGCCCGGATACACATCCCATTGATCTATCGCAAAGCCCAGGTTCTCCAGAAAACCGGCAATATATTGTTGAGCCTCAGCGGTATTTCTTGCCGGGGGCGCCGGGGTCGGATAACGGATTAATCGCTCTGCGAGGCCCACCAGCTCCTCTTGACGCCGTTCCACCTGTTCCAGCAGCGATTCAATAGTTGTCACAGCTTTTCATCCTCCTCACCATTCATTACACGCAAAAAAACCGCCTCCATAAAAGAAGCGGTTTACCATCATCATACGGCACAATCCACTTCCCTTCGCTAGCATTACCTAGATCAGGTATAAGGGTTAAGGCACTCGCCTCTCTCAGCTTCATCAGCACCCCTAGTGTCGATTCATTGCTATTCAATTCCCATAAATAGTACCACAGATGGAAGCATGGCTACAACTTATGTATAAGCACTGGCTTCTGAAAAAGCCTCCCCCGTCAACTGCAGGGAAGGCTTCTCTTATTCAATGGCAACCACCGCATCGGCATCGGCTACCGTTGCTAGCTTTTTAACCTGGATTCGGCGAACCCGATGACTATCCTTTTTCAGAACGGTGAATTCCAATTCCTCATAGAACCACTTGGTACCTACTTCCAGCTCAGGATTAGCTAAGTACAGCCATCCGCCAATCGTATCCACATCGTCATTATCCAATTGAACTCCAAGCAGGTCATTCACTTCGGTTAACAGTACTTTCCCGTCCAGGATATATTGCTCGTCATCGATTTTCTCGATTTCCTTGGCTTCGTCCGCATCGAACTCGTCACGGATTTCACCGACGATTTCCTCCAAAATATCCTCCATAGTGATCAAGCCGGAAGTTCCGCCATATTCGTCTACAAGCAGCGCGATATGGACACGCTCTTTTTGCATTCGAGTCAACAATGTATTGACAGGCATGTATTCCGGAATCGTCAGTACCGGTTGAACCAATGTGCGGAAATCAAACGATTCGCAGCCCGGCTCGTAATTCAGGAAAAACTGTTTGGTGTTGATAACGCCAACGATGTTATCCTTGCTTCCTTTTGCAATCGGGAATCGGGTATACTGCTCGCGGCGGATGATGCTCAAGTTCTCTTCGAGCGTATTGTCCGTATATAAACATACCATGTCGGTCCGCGGAACCATGATTTCCTTCGCCAGCATATCGTCGAAAGCGAAGATCCGGTTCACATAGCCGAACTCGGTTTGATTGATTTTACCGCTCTGGTAGCTCTCCTCGACGATAATCTGGATTTCTTCCTCCGAGTGCGCTTCTTCATGCTCCTTCGCCGGCTTCAATCCGAACATACGGATAAGCACATTCGCCGAACCGTTTAACAGCCAAATGAAAGGATACATGATTTTGTAAAAGAACATGATGGGTTTTGCCGTAAGTAAGCTGATCTGTTCCGCTTTTTGAATCGCCAGCGTCTTAGGTGCCAATTCACCCAGAACGACGTGCAGGTAAGTCATGACGACAAAAGCCAGAATAAACGAAATCAGTGTGCTTGCTTCATCGCTCAGAGCCAATGCATGGAATACCGGATGCAGCATCGCTTCAATAGTAGGCTCACCTAACCAACCGAGTCCGAGGGCCGTAATGGTGATCCCCAGCTGACAAGCGGACAAATATCCGTCGAGATTGCTCTGAACCCTTCGCACAGCCAACGCATTTTTTCTGCCTTCCAATACAAGCTGGTCTACCCGGCTGCTGCGCAGTCTGATGATGGCGAATTCCGTTGCTACGAAAAATGCGGTCAGTAAGATAAGTACGGCTACAAGAAACAGATTTAAACCCATATCAACCTTCCTTTAATAATGATTAGTTTTATAAACTCCAATTTACGAGTTCATATGAACTTATTATATTTCATTATTCGGAATTAACAAACGTCCATTCTGGCTCATATTAGACCATCCCGGTTCATTTTCGCTCAAATTGGGATTTAAACAATCGTTCAATCGTTCATTTTCTTCCTTTGACAAACGATTGCTAACCTTTTATTATGAGTTCAAATGAACTTGAAATATTGATTGTAGAAAAGAGGAGCTTGTATGGAGACTTTTACCCTAACTCGTAAAGAAATGGCAATTATTCTCCTCTCGTTAAATGGAACCGGCAGTGTAACGCCGCTCCATGTACTGCAGGAAGCTTGGAAAAAGAACCATCTCGCCGATATGATGCACGGAACGTCGTTCACCGCATTTCTCTCCACGCAGCTTACCCCTGTATTGGAGAAGATGATCAAGAACGACCGCGTCGAAGGCTTCTCTCTTCAAGATATTGTCTCCTTGGGGAATCAAATCGAATATACCAATATGTCCCTTACCTCTATGCAAAATTGGGTAAAACGGGATTTGAAGGATTTTTTGGGCTCGCCCAAATGCGGCAAAAAGTATTCCATCGATCAGGTCGCGATGCTGTTCATCATTGACGACTTAAAAAACTGCCTCGATTTCGAATCGATCCGAAGATTGTTCGAAATCATCTTCCGGCAGCCTGATGACGACCGGGACGATTTGATGAATCCCGTAGATTTGTACGCAGCTTATTCGCGGCAGTTTGAAGAGCTTGACGTCAACAACGACCAGCTTCTGGACGTGCAGGGACATAGCGCAGGCAAACGAAATCATGACTCTCTGACGGAGCTGACCATCCGGCAAAAGGCGGAGCAATTCGTGAGCGGCATGGACCATCTGAATCCGCAGCAAAAAGAGTCGGTTCGGAACATGCTGTTTATTTCCATGGTTTCCGTCCAAACGGCTTACTTTCACTCCATAGCAAGAAGATACTTGAACGCCACGCTGTTCCTCCATAGTCTTAACTAGTTTTTACCACAAATGTAAACAGCCGAAGTCCAAAAGGACCTCGGCTTTTTTGCATAATGTCAGCTCAACACAGACAGCCTATTGGACAGGGGAAATACATTGGGAACAGGGCGGGTCGGCAGCATGCTGTTTAATATTACATTGGGCTTCATTATTCCATGGCTGTTCGGTATCTATTTGTATAAGAAGGATCGCAAAATCCTACTTCTGATCTATCCCATCAGCGTTGTTATCTCGATGTTCATTAATGATGTCGGCTTCCATTTAAAATTTTGGGATTTCACGCCGCATATTCCCGATGATGAGACTATATCCGCTCTGCCGCTGGACTTGGGGCTATATCCCATATTAGGCAGCTACATGATTTATTGGATTCGGAATAGTTCCCTTCACTGGTTGCTCATTAGCTTGATCACAATGGCATTTACCACCTGTCTGGAATATTTCGGAGTGGTCATTGGGAAAGTCACTTACGGCAACGGATGGAATATCTTATTCACCAGCGGATCCTACTTGCTTGCCTATTTGCTTGTCTATTTCTATTACACAAGGCTGCTCAAGTACGGATTTTTATCCCGTAAGACAAGTACTGAAGATACTATTTCCCTATCGGCACAGGATGCATCCTAATTCTCCCCTTCCCCGTTCGGGACTGCACGGCCTCCGTTTCTGCGCTTAACAAATAGGGTGAACAAGCCGGTGAGAAGCAAGCCTCCGACAAATCCGCCGGCATGGGCGTAAAGGTCCACATTGGGAATCAAAATCGAGTAGACGAAACCGATGATGACAATCGTTCTGACCGTCTGTTTCGTCTGAAAGTCGATCAGGTCCTTGCGAAATACGGATAAATACAAGTAGGCTGCATACACCCCGTAAATCGCACCGGATGCCCCCGCCCCAACATAAGGGTCCGTATGAAACCAGGCGCCGGCAATATTGCCGACGATGCCGCAGGCAACGTAAAACAGGGCGTATTTCAAGCTGCCTAACATTCGTTCAAGCGGCGCGGCAAATACATATAAGGCAAAGCTGTTAAACAACAAGTGCTCGAACCCGATATGCAAAAAAATAGACGTAACGTAGCGCCACAGCTCCGGCTGCACTCCCGGTACACCGAACATGGCTCCGAAACGCAGCAGCGTCTCCGTATCTTTGGACGAGCCATACCAGGTCATCGCCGCCATAGCTGCCAAATGAATTACAATGATGAGTGACGTAACCGGATACAGCCGGATGTACTGCTTCAAGCTTTCTCTGCGTATGAACAATAGCGTTCTCCCCTTCGACTTTGGACCTTGATTTCATTATTATATCGCAACTCCCGCCCCGTTTCACGGAACCCTTGAACCCTCTCCTTTTAATTGCTTTACAAACCAAAATAAAGACTTATTACAATAACGATAAGGTATGCTATACTGGTTAAGTGTTTACAAAATTTTTATAAATAGAATGTGGTGATACATTTGAGGGAGTTGGGGTTGGCGCTTCAAAATCATGGCGCCAGAGCGGCCAAACGGATCCCGCTTTTGCTGTGGTCGCTGTGGATTGTGTTTCTTGTAGAGTTGTTAAGCAGAGGTCAATGGTGGGGTACCTTAAAATGGACCTTCGAGGCGCTGCCGGAAGTAGCCCTTAACGCGCTGGTCGTCCTCGGCTTCCTGTTTCTATTAACGGCCATTACGGGCAGAGTTCATTTGTCGTTCTGGCTTGTAGCGACATTTTGTTTAGCCTTCGGGCTAATAAGCGGCATCAAGCTCGATATTTTAGGCGTACCGTTCCTTCCATGGGATTTGCTGCTGACGAGCGAAACCAAGGATATGGCGCAATATTTAAGTGGTCTTCTCAATTTTACGGTGGTTTCAGGCATTATAACCTTTATCGTTATTAGTATTTTGCTGCTATACAAGCTTCCGAGAATTTTGTTCAGCTTCCGCTGGAAGCATCGCGTCGCCATGGGGATTGCATCGCTTCTTATGCTGACTATGATCTATACGGACGGCTCCATGTCGTTGAAACGGCTTGCGCATGTGCAGAATATTGGCTGGGATCAGACGCTGAATGTACAGACGAACGGATTTCTTTTGTCGACGATCATGAACTTGAAATTTCTGTTCCTGAACCAGCCTGAAGGCTACAACGAAGACAATGTGCGCGCTGCGATCTCCTCCACCCCTCCTGCTGTGCCGGCTGAAGGCGACGTCAAGCCTAACATCATTGTCGTGTTGAGCGAGTCGTTCTGGGATGCGACGCAGGTGAAGAACATTACTTTCAGCAAAGACCCGCTGCTTTTTTATCACGAGATGATTAAGAAATATACGAGCGGCACGATGCTGTCTCCTCAATACGGCGGCGGCACGGCGAATGTAGAGTTCGAAGTGCTGACGGGAAACTCGATGCGGTTTTTGCCGCAAGGCTCCGTACCGTACAATCAATATATCAACAAAGGCGTCGACTCTCTCGCAAGTATTATGGAACGGCAAGGCTATACGTCGACGTCCATCAACCCGTTCCACAGCTGGTTCTATAACAGCAAGAAGGTTTACGAGAATTTTGGATTCTCGAAATATATTTCGCAAGAATTCATGAAGCCTGACTACGAAGGTCCCTATATCGCCGACCGGGAAGTGGCCAATCAAATTATTAACACGACTGGCTTGACTGACGGTCCCGACTTTGTTTTTGCCAATACGATGGAGAATCACTATCACTACTATCCCGGCAAATTTAAAGAGAATACGATCGAGGTTACAGGCGTGGAAGGCGAAGCCAAAGGCTTGCTGGAAACGTATGCCCAAGGGCTGCTCGGCGTAGACGATATGCTCAAAAGGCTGGTCACTCATTATGAAACGACCAAGGAGCCGACGATCATCTTATTCTTCGGCGACCATCTGCCGAGTCTCGGAGATAACTACCAAGCATACAAGGATATCGGCTATTTGAAGGAAAATGATCCGGATTTCCTGAATAAAATGTATCGCGTCCCTACTCTCGTCTGGAACAACTATTTGCCGGAGCATAAAGACGAGATTAATATGAGTCCTTCCTTTATCGGGCCTTATCTGTTGAAGCTCGCTCAAAGACCCGGAAGCTATTATACCGATTATTTGTATCAGCTCTCTCAGCAAATGCCGATCCTACCTCCCGAAAATTATTACGAGGAAATGAAGATCGACAAGCAAGCGCTCAAGACATACGAACAGCTGCAATATGATATCATGTTCGGATCGCAGTTCGGCTACGGCGACATGAAGGACAGCATCAAAGACAAGAACTATGTGCTTGGACTCGGGCGCATGGAAATTCAGGACGTGAAGCTGAAAGGCGCTGAGGAACTGCTCATTACCGGAGCGGATCTGCCGGTCAATTGTATTGTTCAAGTGAACGGACAGCCGGTGGAGGTGGATTGGAACAGCCCCCGGGAGATGACGGCGCATATCAAGCCGGAGTCCAGCAAGAAGCAGCCTATGAAGATCGAAGTGATTGTTAAGGATTCGAAGGATAAAATTATCGCCAGATCGAACGAATACAAATATTCGGGCGCCATGGCAGGCGATATGTAATACGAGAAAAGCCGCAGAACGGGAAAAAGTCCCAGCCTGCGGCTTTTTGCATTCCATTCCTTATTTACCTAACAGCCATACCTTCCATTATTTTACGCCGGTATAAACAAAAGCACGTATGATATGACGTTGAGCAAAAAAGAATGCGATCAGAATAGGCGTTACCAGAATCATATTTCCGGCCATCAGCACGTTCCAGTTAGCTACTCCTTCTTCTTCGCGTATCTTCGCAATACCTAAAGGTAATGTTCTCGCGGTTTCATCCGTTGTCATGACCAGCGGCCAGAAGTAATCATTCCAATGGGCAATAAAGCTGAATAAGGCAAAAGTCGCCAATACAGGCTTAGCCATAGGTACCATTAATTTCAAGATGATCTGCCACTCTTTGGCGCTGTCCAGCCTCGCCGCTTCGAGCAATTCCTCCTGTACCTGCTTGAACGACTGCCTCAAGAGGAAGATACCGAACGCGCTGGATGCAAACGGGAGAATGAGGGCAAGATGCGTATTAAGCAGCTTCCAGGCGCTTAACTGCAAGTAAACGGGCAGGAAAATTAATTGAGACGGAATCATTAAGGTAATCATAACCATGCCGAATAAAAATCCCGACCCTTTAAAATGATAGCGTGCAAATGCATAGGCTGCAGGAATAATCGTAAGCATCTGCATAATGAGAATACCAATCGAAATGATGATGCTGTTCGTAATATAGTGCAGAAACGGACCCGAAGCCCAAGCCTGGGCATAATTGCTCCAGACGAAATTTTTGGGTATCCAATTCGGCGGGAAAATCATCGTTTCGGGCAATGTTTTCAAGGAAGTTGAAAGCATCCATACGAACGGCATTGCAAAAACAAGGACCAAAGCAATCATACCGGCTATACTTATTGCCTTAAGAACATAATGTAACAGCTTTGTTGCGATTTCTTCTTTGCTTTTGACATGAATCAATGTACGCTCAGCATCAAGCGTCTGCTCTGCTTTCAATGGATTCACCTCATCTTATTGGTAATGAACGCGTTTTGACATCATTTTGAAGTAGATTATCGTCAATACTCCAACAATGAACAGCAAGATAACACCTGCTGCAGAGGCGTAGCCGATTTTAAAGAACCGGAACCCGTACTCATAAATATAATAAACGAGCGTATTGGTCGAATTGACCGGTCCACCCTGAGTCATGATCGCTATTGTCTCAAACACTTGAAACGAACCGATCATGTTGATGATAACCAGAAAAAAGATGGTTGGCGACAGCATAGGAAGAATCAGCTTGTAAAAGGTAGTCCAAGGCTTCGATTGGTCCAAGGCTGCCGCCTCATAAATGTCCTTGGGAATGCTCTGTAAGCCCGCGATAAAAACCAAGGTATTATAGCCCAGTCCTTTCCACACGGCAACGATGACCAACGAGATCAGAGAAGTGCTCGGTGAGGAAAGCCATTGCAGTTTTTCAAATCCGAATAATCCGATAAACCAGTTTAATAAGCCGTACTGGGGATCCATTACCCAAGCCCATATCATGGATATGGATACCCAGGAAACGATATGCGGGCTGAAGATCGCACCTTGGACAAAGCTGTGGAACACGCCGGCCTTATTCAGCCAGAGAGCCAGCAGCAAAGAAAGTCCAATAATGAATATAACGGTTAAAATGGTATATACCGTAGAGTTCGTGATGACTTGGATAAATTCTTTTTCCTGCAGCAGGTCGGAAAAGTTTTGCAAACCGACAAAATTTTTCGTCGGGCTAATAAAATTCCAATCATACATACTTAAGTAGATCATATACAGGATCGGATAAATAAAAAACAATGAAAATACCGTGATCGCCGGAGCAACCATCGCGTAAGGACGAAGCTTTTCCCACATTGTCATATTACACACCGCCGACACTGACTAGAGTCTTATTGGGTGCTGCATTCTGCGCTTTCGCTGCTGCGTGATACGGCACTTCGGTACCGCGTATTCTTTTGCCGTCCAAGTCGAAATAATAGAGACAGTTATCCGGAATGACGACTTTAACATGATCTTCGTTTACTAAAGGTGCCAGGAAGGTCTTGACGAAAAATACCCCCGCAGCCGAATGGATCTGATAAATATTTTCCGCACCCAAGCTTTCCCGTGTGATAATTTCCCCTTCAACCGAAAGTCCTTCCGAATGATCTTTCGGGTTCATCAACACATGCTCCGCCCGGAATCCGACGAAACCGAGGTTAGCTTCCGACTCCATCTTTAGACCTGGTACTGCGCTGTAGTTGAAGATGTTCATGGCCGGGGTGCCGATAAACTGGGCGGTAAACACATTATCCGGATCGTTATAGAGCTTCATTGGCGAGTCCGCCTGCTGAATCACGCCTTTGTTCATAACAACAATTTCATCGCCCATAGACATGGCTTCCACTTGATCATGGGTTACATAAACAAAGGTAGAACCGAGCCTGCGGTGAAGCTGAATCAATTCCGTTCTCATCTGATTACGCAGCTTCGCGTCCAGATTGGAGAGCGGTTCATCCAGGATAAATACCTTTGGTTTTTTTACCATCGCCCGGGCAAGAGCAACCCTTTGCCGTTGTCCTCCGGATAGGTTTTGCGGCTTCTTATCCAGATGGGGCGTCAAACCGACGATCTCACAAATATCACGGATCAAGGTCTCGCGTTCCGGTTTGGGAACCTTTCTGTTTTTCAGTCCGAATTCGATATTTTCGCGAACGGACATGGTTGGGTATAAAGCATAGTTCTGGAAAACCATCGCCACATCCCGATATCCGGGCTGGGTATTGTTAACGCATTTGTCGCCGATCCATATTTCTCCGCCGCTTTCCTTTTCAAGACCGGCAATCATACGAAGCGTCGTCGATTTGCCGCAGCCGGACGGGCCTACAAGAACAGTAAACGATCCGTCTTTAATGGTGAGATTCAAATTACTGATTATCGTTTCGTCTTTATACATTTTGGAAATATTTCTCAATACGATCTTCGCCATACGATCATCTCCTTGTCTTGCAGCTTTTTTTCTCGAACAAAAGAAAGAAGGCCAGCCTCCGCTTCCTGAATGGGAGCCGGCTCTTCTCTTATGCTTGGAGACCTATTCGCAGCTATTACTTGCTCAACAGCTTGTTTGCTTTTTCCGCAGCCTCGTTCATTGCATCTTGCGGTTTCACATTTTTCTCCAGAATTGCTTTTGTCATAGCATCGATCATGATTTTCGAAACCTCGGCGTACGCGTTTGCGTTCGGACGCATTACCGCATACTTTAATTGATCAGAAGCCACCTTGTATTGCGGAAACTCTTTATAGTAGCTTTGCAATTCTTCACTGTTCAACGCAGAGAGACGGTTTGGCAAGTACCCGACATACTTATGCTGATAGATCGTATTTTCCTTGGATGTCATAAATTTAATAAATTCCCAAGTCGCCTCTTTTTCTTGCTCGCTGAGCTTGGAGGTCATAGCCAGGTGGCATCCGCCGGTTGGAACGCCGTAATTTTTATTGGCAGGCATAAAGTCGGTTGCCATTTCGAAGTTGTTCCCTTTTGCAACCTCTATACTTTGAGAAACGCCGGCGGTAGAACCGATTTTAAAGGCGGAAATTTGGTTGCTCCAATCCTTGTCTGCGTCGGCGCCCGCTGTTTTCCCTACTACAAACTTGATCAGACCTTCATCGGACATTTTCTTCCAAAACTCTACAGGCGCAACCCCTTCAGGAGAGTTAAATGTAGCTTTTTTGCCGTCATCGCTCAGCACCTTGCCGCCGCTTTGAGCAACTAACGCCTCATACTCCCATACGCCGACCGGCATCGTGAGCGGTGTTTTCCCCTTCGATTTCAACACTCGGGCATACTGCTCCAATTCAGTCCAATTTTTAGGACCGGCCGGATCGAGACCGGCATCTTTTAACATGGTGACATTTTTATAGAAGATCGGGGTGCTGCGCATAAACGGAATGCCGTACAGTTTATCGTCAATATAAGCGTTCCCCATGAGACCCGGATTAAAATCCTTCAGATCAAGCTCTGCATCGTCTCTTTTGGCAAGAGGCGTCAGATCTACCAGCATGCCGGAGCGGGCAAAAATACCGGTCGATGCTATTTCGAGATCAAATACCGCAGGCGCGTTGCCGGCAGCAAATGCAGCTTGCGTTTTTGCATGAAGATCGTCATAATTTCCTTGGTTCGCCTGCTGCACCTCAATACGGTTCTGAGATTCATTAAATTTTTTCACAAGGTTTTGTTTGGCTTCTTCTATTTTCCCGCCGTTAGCTGTCCAGTACTTAATAACGATCTTTCCGTTTGACGAAGAGGAATTGCCGGCAGCCGTGCCTGCTTGGCCGCCTGTACCGCTGGACCCGCATGCAGAGGTCATAAATACCGTACTAAGTGCAAGAATGGATAAGCTTTTTTTGCTTAACATAAGACAAATCCTCCTAGTTTTTTAATCTGAGTCTTCAATTCAATGTGGAATTACCAAATCTTATTTTTGTTTCGCTGCTAATTGAAAAGGGACATTACATTCCCGATCCGACTCTATACCGCGTGCATTAGGATTATGTCTAAAGTGCTTCATATGGTTATATAAAGTTCCTACATTTTCCGCAAGCGCCACATCCGTAATATCCATAGCGGAAATACGAATCTCCTCTTGTTCGATATCGACGATTCTCAAACCATGCTGATCAAGGCAGGCAGACAGCTGAACAAAAGTCCAATTATTCTGCTTCACTATTGAGTCGACATGAGTATGACCGTTAAAATATATCCCCACCCCTTCTTTCTGGTTTAAAATGTTCCACATATCAATGCTCGGATGAATAGATCCTTTCTCCTTCTCCGAATTGGTTGTCGTATTATAAACCGGATGGTGAGCGAATACTAAAAGAGGCTTTGTCCCAGATGCCTTTACAACCTCTTCAAACCACTGCAATTGTTCTGCGTCAATCCAGCCTCCCCAATCTTCAAAATCCATCTCTTTCGCGGTGTCAAGAAAAGCAAGTACGGCACGATCGGTTACTACCGCGTGATAGCGCGCTTGACCGGTTATTTGGAGAACTTCCATTCTAGTTTGAGCGTAAAGATCATGGTTCCCCAACGCGTGATAGAACGTTCTATCATGTTGTCGTATCATCTCATACACTTCTTGCAGCTCAGAGGAAGCTCCGTAATTAGTTAAATCTCCTAACGAAATATGAGCATCGCCTTCCAATTCCAAAAACCGATCTAGAAATATTCGATAGAAATCATCGCGCGCTTCCAGCCATCCTGGAATCGTTTCATCAATTTCGTGATAATGCAAATCTCCCATTAATACCAAACGCATTGGATACCCCTCCTATGATTTGATGAATCAAAATCTTTTTTTGAGCACAAAAAACCAGTAGCAGAAAATCCCCCCTTGCCTGTAAGGTAAGTTGATTTACTGACCACTGGGTTTTCTCATCGTCTCCACCCGAGGTACATTATGTTATTGTCCATTGACTGTCACCAAAAAGTGCTGCTTCCGATAGATACGAAATCTGCGCCGCTATCCAGAGCGAGCTTGATTTCATCCTCATGCCGGATTAACCCGCCTACAATCAGAGGCTGCTTAATCTTCTGCTTGACCTCACTTATGATCCGTGGCATCAGTCCGGGCATCAATTCCACTTCGTCGGGATTGCTCGTTTTGATCATGCGTACCGCTGTCTCCACTGCAGAAGTATCGATGGCGAAAAACCGCTGAATGCTTAGAATTCCGGCCTGTCTGGCTGCGGCCACCGCGTTGCTCTTGGTTGTCACAATGCCGTCCGCTTTGAACTCCTCGGCCAGGTATTGAATGGATGCGGCATCCCTTCCGATTCCGCCAACCATCTCGATGTGAACGAACACCTGCTTGCCGGAGTCATGCAGCTGACCGATAATTTGCTTCAAGTTGTTGACGGTTCCGGTCATCAGGTTCACTCGTTTTACTTGACTGTTGAGTACGTGTTTAATTTGTTCCGCATCGGTAATGGACGCAATAATAGGATATGAGCTCAAGAGTACGTCCTCTTTTCCGGTTTATATTAGTTGTTCTAGTAATAGAGTAGGCTACAATTATTATCGTATTATCAATGCAGTGTTATGGATTTATTAATTTTCTCTGTCATTGTTTTACAAAAGCTGCGGAAAAAAGCAAAAAACCGCCTTTCGGCGGTTTTCCCTAGAACAACCCTAATCAAAGTATTCGCGCAGCCCGTCGACGATCGCATCCGCCGCTTTGCGCTGATAATCGGCCGTTCTTACCACAGCCTCGTCCTTGGCGTTGGATAAAAATCCGAGCTCCACCAAGGCAGACGGACGGGAATTGTTTCTCAGCACGTGATAATTGCCGAAAGAAATTCCGTTGCTTTTCAAATTCAGCTGCTTGTTAAGCTGCTCTTCGATCTTACGGGCGAGCGGCATATCCTTAGATTGCGAATAAAAAAATGTCAGCGTACCGGAAGTCGGCTTCGGTGAAGAATTGTAATGAATGCTGATAAACGCATCCGCCCGCTTCGATTGACTTAAGCCTGCTCTTTCGGAGAGCTCGGGATTGTCCCCGTCCCGGGTGCGGGTCATAATCGTCTGAGCCCCGGCCTGCTTCAGCTTGTCCGCCAAATAGTTGGCGGTCGACAAATTCAACGTTTTCTCGCTTGAGCGGTACTTGGTGCCCGTTGTACCGTGATCGCCGCCTCCATGCCCCGGATCGATGACGATCAGCTTGCCTTTCAAACCTTTGCTGCTTGCAATCGTGACCTGGGACTTCGCAGTGCCCTGAGACGCTGGAGCGCCTTTGAGCAATTGCAAATAGTATCCGGCCACCCAGCCCGTCGTCTTTCCGGATTGAACCTTCATCCATCCGTATGACTCCTGTGACACGGTTACCATCGTATTCCTCGATAACGAGCCGACCACGGGAGACTTTGCATCGGGCTTGCTGCGGACACTGAGCGATGAGGCTAACACTTTGGCGTTCTGGGATCCTGCTGCTTGTGCACTCATTGCTTGCGGCCAAATCAGAACCAGCATCATAATGGGAAGGATGAGTGCCTTGAACAATTTCTGCTTCATAGGGTTACCTCATTCATCTTTCTATGTCGGTTTATACACTATTATAGCAGGAAAATGTTGACACTTGTAGGGTCCATATTCGCGTTATGCTTTAGGGCTGTGGTACCTTGCATACAACCTGTGCCTAATACAAAAAAACAGCCTTGCGGCTGCTTTAATAAATTGAAACTTTTTTCACAGCTTTGTAAAAAAGCCTTTGGTGCTTCCGCCCCGGAAAACCGGCTTCACCGATTGCGTTGCCATCAAGGAAAAGGAGTAGACGCAGAGCGAGACCGCTATGGAGACCGCCACGACCCAAGACTGACCGAAACCGGCCTGACTCATATACGTATAAGCGGCTTGACCGCATACGGCCATCGCCAACAAGCACAGGATGATTTTCAAATACCTGCGCACGTCCACGGAGAACCCGATGTAAGTGGATATGGCCAAAAAGTTCAACATCGTAATGATGCATATACCGAAGTTAATTCCCGTTGCAACCCCGTATATCCCCCATTCCGATCCGAAGATGAACATCGCCACGGCTTGCAGCAGCGTACTCATAATAAAATTCCACATCACCGTCTTCACCTTGCCGATTCCCAGCAGGACGGCATGCAGCGGATCCTCGAAGTAATGGAGCAGGAAAAACGGCGCCAGCAGCATCAACAGCTTCCCGGCTTCAGGCGAATGGTACAGGACGGTGGTCAACGGAACCGCCCACATATACAAAATGATCGTACAAGGCGCGCCAATCATAAATGCAAGACCGATCGCCTGATCGATTCGTTCGTGGATCAAACGCCGGTTGTTGGCCGCATTCGCTTCGCTGATGGAAGGAATAAGCGCAGTAGATAAGGAATGCATGATGAATGTAGGAAACACCAGCAGCGGAAAAGCATATCCTACGAGCAGCCCGTATTGCTTGGTCGCAACGGCGGTTCCGATGCCTGCTATAGCTAAGCTTTTGATCACCAGTGCGGGTTTGATAGCCCGGTAAATAGAATGGATAAACCCTTGCCCGGTGGAGGGCAGCCCGATGCTCAACAGCTCGGACAACGTTTGCTTCTTCCCGGGAAGCGGCTGATCAGCTTGCACCTGCGCGCTGTTCTTTCTTCGATGGATCGTGTACATGATCAATAAGTACAGCAGTCCGCTGCCTTCGCCCAAGACGGTACAGATCATCGCCCCTGCCGCCGCATACTCAAGTCCGTAAGGCACCAGCATTTGTACAAGCGCAGCGATCAAGGCAATTTGAACGATATTCTCGACCACGTCGGAGACCGCGATCGGCTTCATATTTTGCTTCCCGCGGAAATAGCCTTTGAGCACGGAGGAGATGGCCACCAGAGGGGCTATCGGTATAATAGCCAGCATGGCGTAATACGCCCGCTGATCCGCCAGGATCATGCCTGCAATCGGCTTGGCTCCCAGGAACGTGCCCAGAGTGAGCACGATGCTCATCGACACCGTGATGCTCAAGGACACCTGGAGAATCCGCTTCACCTTAGCGGAATCGCCGCGCGCCTCGGCTTCGGCTACCAGCTTGGAGATGGCTACGGGCAGCCCAAGACTTGTCAATGTGATCATCATTGGGACCAGAGGGTGTGCCATCATGAGCAGGCCGATCCCTTCCGGGCCCAAAAACCGGGCCATAATGATACTGTTGACGAAGCCAAGAATACGGGTAATAAAAGCGGCCGTAGTTAAAATGAAAGTGCCTCGTACAAAGGTAGATTGTTGTTTGTCCATTTGACGTACGCTCCATATCTTTTAGCTTACGTCTATGTATATTCAGCTTGGCCGAGTTGTATGCGAACAAGCCCATTCCAATCCATTTTATGGTATACAATTCCTTTAATTGTTTTTTACCTTGTCAAAAAGTGAATTTTCTACATATAAAAATGAATTTTGTCTATCTTCGAATGAGAAACAATCATCTATAATAAGATGAAAGCGCTTAACAAGTAACTCTCATATGAAAAAAGGGGCGAATGAAAGTTATGAAAAAAAGAAACCGCTTACTAGCTTCCGCTGTATTAACCTCTCTGCTCTTCTCGAACGCATGCGGCGGCGGCGGAACGACCAATGAGGCGGCACCAGGCAAAGGAAGCGAGCCGGCCGCTAAGAAGGAACCTATCGAGCTGACGTTTTACCGTCCGAATACCGGAACGACAGAAGAACAGTTTATGCAGCTGTTCGGCAATAAAATTAAAGAAAAATTTCCACACATTACTCCGAAATTCATTACGTACGGAACCGGTACCAGCGTAAACGAGGTCATGGCTTCCGGTCAACCGTTGGATATCATTATCTATTCCATCGGCTTCATTCAGCAGTATCATAAATTGAATTTGTATGCCGAGCTGGATGAGTATATTAAGAAACAGAACTACGATTTGAACAAGCTGGAGAAAACCAATTACGATTTCATCAAGCAAAACGGCAACGGCAAAATTTACTCCCTTCCTTTGTTCACTACGGCGGAAACGTTGATGTACAACAAGGATCTGTTCGATAAATTCGGTGTGCCTTATCCGAAGGAAGGCATGACTTGGGATGAACTGTATGACTTGGCCAAGAAAATGTCCCGTAATGAAGGCGGAGTGCAATATTACGGCTTCTTGACCTCCATTAGCCATATGCTTAACGTCAACCAGCTTTCGCTGCCTTTCGTTGATGGGAAAACGAACCAGCCGGCCTTTAATAATGAGCAGTTTATTAAAATGACGGAAAACTTCACGAGATTTTACAACATCCCTGGAGCTGTGCTGCCTAAGGAAAAATACGGCAAAGAAGCTGACCTGTTCAACAAAGACCGGACTCTCGCGATGTACGCCCACTTTAACAGCGTAATGGTTGGCGCTCAGCCGGATCAAAACCTGGATGCGGTTCCGCTCCCATCGTTCAAGGAAGCACCGGGCGTAGGCTCGCAAATGTATCCGACGTTTGGAAGCGTTACAAGCACGAGCAAGTATAAAGAAGCGGCATTTGAAGTACTGGCATTCTTGACCTCGGAAGAAATGCAAACGAAGTATGCGAAGGAAGGACTTGGAATGCCGATCATCAACAACTCTAAGATTATCGATACGTTCGGCTCCGACATTCCTGTATTGAAAGGCAAGAACATTAAAGCGTTCTACCCTACGAAGCCAGCCCCGATATCGGCAAAAACGCTATTCGACGATATCGGCTCCAAACATGCGGGGAATGCTTTCCGGGAAGTCGCGCAGGGCGTAAGCGACTCGAACACCGCATTTCGCAAAGCGTATGAGGCGGCTGTCAAAGAAATTGAAGCCGCCGCGCAAAAATAACTATACCAAGACAGCCTGATGCAGGCTGTCTTTTTCTATTTTGAATACCATTTTCCAAAATTGGCAACTCTAACAAACATACTACATGCAAATGCGATCTAACGCTGCAGAATGGACAGATTAGAACATGCCGAACGGAACGATCAGCTTCTTGCAAGCATCCATGATCTTGATGCTAATGTGCGGCCTGGCCTCTCACGTCATAGTCAATCCGATGATGCTGGATGTCGCCGGAAGGGATGCATGGATTTCGGTGCTGCTCACCTCCATCCTATTCCTTCCTTGGTGCCTCATACTTTTGTTAATTATGAAAAAATCCCGGCAGCAAAAGCTTCAACCTTGGTTGGCACAGCAAACGACTCCTTTCCTGTCCTGGGTGATCCTGGCTCCCGTGCTCGTTATCCTGTACCTAATCGGCGGTATGACTATCGTTCATACGACGGTATGGACGATCACAAACTATTTACCTGCCAGTCCCAAGTTCATTCTGATTACGGCTTTGGTGCTGGTTTGCCAATATCCGGCCAGAGTCAGTATTCGCGCCATTGCCATTGCTTCGGGGATTCTTCTCCCTACCGTAGTGACTCTGGGAATATTTGTGTCTGTCGCCAATTCAACCCAAAAGAATTATGCCATGCTGAAGCCGTTTCTCGAAAATGGCTGGCAGCCTGCTATCAATGGTATTATGTACGCGGCAGGCGGATTGACAGAGTTGTTCGTAGTCGTGCTGATGCAGCATCATCTGAAAACGAAAGCAAGCTGGTGGAAGCTGCTGCTGCTGGCTTCCATGCTTGTCTATATTACGGTAGGTCCACTGATCGGAGCCATTACCGAGTTCGGCCCGCACGAAGCGGCCAAGCAGATGATCTCCCCTTACGAGCAGTGGCGGCTTGTGAAGCTGGGCGATTATGTAGAGCACGTCGATTTTCTGTCGGTGTTTCAGTGGCTGTCAGGCGCCAGCATCAGAATCAGCCTTTCCTTGTTTCTGCTTGCCGATATTCTGCCTTTGCGCAGTACCAAGTCTCGCAATTGGCTGATTTTATTGGTTTCATTAAGCTATATCATATTAGCGATGCTGCCGATCAATCAAGACGCTTTTTACTTATGGATGTTCCAGGACTATTTTCCGCCGTGTCTATACACGATCCTGATTGTTACTGGAATTTGGATGGCCGTCGCGCTAATGACTAAACCACCCAAGGAGAAAGTCTCATGAGCCTACAACATGCTAACTCGCAACCGGTCTGGACGGAGTCTTCCATCCGCGAATTATTCGAACATTCGGCTGATGTTCAAATACAGCTTTTCCATCTCGGAGACGCAGACGATACCCAAATCTTGTTCATCTACGCGGAAGGATTGTGCGACTCTTCGCAAATAAGTAAAGTCGTGCTTCCGGAGCTTCATGATTTGGCCCAAGGGCAGCGGCGCTTTCGGGAGGGCTATTACGGGACGCTG
Organism: Paenibacillus sp. H1-7; assembly: GCF_022354825.1. Classification (GTDB taxonomy): domain Bacteria; phylum Bacillota; class Bacilli; order Paenibacillales; family NBRC-103111; genus Paenibacillus_S. Next base: position 4,117,576 of record NZ_CP031168.1, on the reverse strand, counting down.
CCTTTAATCCCGCTGCATTCGAACATTTCACCAGGACATCTGGTTGAATTCGTATTTCAAGGCGATTTGATACTCTTTTTCCCCAATAGTCGTAATGTCTTCAAAATGAATGCATGTAACCCGCCGGGCAGAACGCCTGAAGAATCGACTACGGAGATTTCGATCAAAGGGCCAAAGGACGGGTTTGTCGAAGATATTGCGACCAATGTTGCTTTAGTACGTAAACGAATACGAAGCAACAGTTTAAGTTATGAGATGTACATTTTGGGAACAAGAACGCGAACCAAAGTAGGCTTGATGTATATCGAAGATATCTTATCGCCGCAAATTTTGCAGGAAGTGCGCAAGCGGATTAAAAAGATTGATATCGACGGCATCTACAGTATCGCGCAATTGGAAGAAAACTTGTCGGATGTGAAATATTCCCTTTTTCCCCTAATCGATTTCACGGGACGTCCCGATTATGCCGTCAGCGCATTGCTTGCCGGCCGTTTTGTCCTTATCGTCGACGGAAATCCGTTCGTCCTGATCGGACCTGCAACCTTATCGTTAATATTGAAGTCGCCGGAAGATATACATTTTGGCTTCCAGTATGTTTCGTTCGCACGGCTCATCCGTCTGTTCAGCTTATGGCTATCCATATTGCTGCCTGGATTTTGGGTTGCCATCGTAGCCTTTCACCAGGACCAAATTCCATTTCGCCTCATGGCTACCATTTCCGTCGCCCGAATGGGACTTCCGTTTTCCTCTCAAATGGAAATGCTGATTCTGCTGCTGCTGCTGGAAATATTCCGTGAAGCCGGCGTTCGTCTGCCGAGCTCCATTGGACAAATACTTACGGTAGTCGGAGGGCTTGTTATCGGTGACGCTGCGATTCGATCCGGTCTGGTGTCCCCTTCCGTTGTCGTAGTTGGCGCCATTACGGCGGTATCCGGCGCGACATTGGTGAACCAGTCCCTAAGTACGGTGATCAGCATCGTCCGACTAGTGATCTTCCTGTTATCGGCGTTTCTCGGAATGTACGGCATGATTCTGAGTCTCATTCTGCTCTTGTTCTACATGTCCAAGCTGCAATCGTTCGGAGTTCCGTATTTGGCTCCCCTTTCGCCTGTGAGCTTCAAGGATTTGGCCATTTCATTCTTGAAAATTCCTTATAACAAGATGAAGAAGAGGCCTTCGAACTTGAGTACATTGGATTCGGACCATCAAGGAGATAGCACGACGTGAAGAAGGTATTATTGCTTCTGATAACGCTGGGGTTGACGCTTCTGCTTCCGGCATGCTGGAACGCCAAGGATATCCAGAACATGGCTTACGTAACCGCACTTGGACTCGATTATCAAGACGGAAAGTATATTAGCTACGTTCAAGTATTGAATTTTGCCAATGTCGCCAGAAGCGATACTTCTCAGCTTGGGAAAACCATCCCTGTCTGGATCGGCAAAGGAGAGGGCAAAACGGTTACGGAATCGTTTAACGCGATTTACTCCACATCGCAAATCCGCGTATTTTGGGGTCATGTCCGAACCATTGTGTGCTCCGAAAGCTTGTTGAGCAATCCCCAAAGGATCAAGGAAGCCTACGATATGGTAAACCGGTACAGGGAGATCCGTTATAATGTGCTATTGTATGGAACGAAAGAACCGCTGAAGAACATTTTTGTCCAAAAGTCGATATTAAACCTTTCACCGCTCGATACCGTGATGTTCAGCCCGTCGCAAGTGTTCTCACAGCGTTCCTATGTCGTTCCAGTATATGGATACAAAGTGATCGCCCAATTCAATGAGCCCGGTGATGGAGCGATGATGCCCTCGATAGCTATCGATAGGAAAAGCTGGTCCGAAGATAAGAAATTAAAAGGGATGCTGCGAATCGACGGAGGTTACTTTTTTTACAATCAAAATTTGCGGGGATGGTTAAGTGAGAGCGATCTGAGAGGCTACCGTTGGATGCAGCCGAGGCTTGAGCGGTCACCCATCAACATTTTCGACAGTGACAATCACCATCCTGTAGCCGCGATCGTGATCATTCACCCCAAAAGCAAGATTAAACCTTACTTCAAAGATGGCAAAGTGTATTTCAATATCTCGATTAGGGCGCAGGGTTACTTGGATGAATTTACGGATGACCTGACCGAGATCGAATTAGAGGAAAAAGCCGCCAACCAAATTAAAGAAGAAGTCCGGTTCACGTTTAAAAAAGGGCTCCAAATCCGCTCCGATGTATTGAAGCTGGAGGAAGCCTTATATCGTAATTACCCGAAACGATTTCACGAACTGAAGCAGGATGATGAATTGCTAATCAACGAGGACTCACTGAAGCAAATCGATGTAAAAGTAAAGCTGCTGCACACGGGCAAATATAAAGGTAGAGGAGACTGACGACTCCTCTGCCTTTTTCGCATGCCTGCTTAACATATGCACGTCTTGCGTTTCTTCCCGACTCGGCCCATGGCCTCTACTTTCTGTATATATTCCATCGCCGTCGGCACCTTGCACGCGGTTCGTCCGACATCAACGTGAACCTTCCCGATACGCTCGGCAGTGAGCACGGCTTCTTGGAACAATGCAGGAACATAACTGCCTACAGAAATGACAAAACCGTTCATCACGTAGCGTACACGGTTGCGTTCCCGGTGAATTGTTTCGGCCACCCGGTTCAGCAGCGATCGGATCTGCTCCCTATCGAGTTTGTCATCGGGCGTAATGGATAAATAGTTCGCATAAGCGCTCCATCCGCAGACGGCTATCATCTCCTCCTCCGCCTCCATCCATTCGGCTGCCAGCTCCATGGCATAAGGACTCTCCGCCGCTACACTGGCAACCGTATATTCAGCAAGCATATACCAAGATGCCTGGTGTGCCCAATGCTGGAGCAGCTCCTTGGACATTTGCTTCGGATTCACTGTCAAGCCCGCCAAATACATGGCATCGCTGTTGCCCGTTTCGTATAGTGCCATGGCCAATTCCAGATCTTGTTTGATATCTTTTACAAGCTTCTTCATATCTCCGACTTTGACGCCGAATAACGGCTCCTTGGCCCCGTGGCGAATGAAAGTACGCTTTGTTTGCTCCGTTCCCATGGATTGCAGCTTTTCCATTACCTCATCCAATGTCATGTTCATATCCCGCCTATTCCATTAACCTTAATCACACATAGATGTACTAGAATAGCATCATTATACCATGGCGATGTATGATAATTGGATTTTCGCCTATACTACCAATAATTCACACTGCAGCCAAATCCATTAACTGAAGGAGTAGAGTCCGGCATGAATCGACGTTCAGCAACTGTTAGTCCCACCAGCAGCCTGATGAATCCGTATATCCCGTTTAGCCGAAATCATTTGCTGCAGGTGCTTTTTGTCAGCTTCCTTGTCTTCTGGGCTGTTATGGCCATCCGTCCAACCGACCGATTGCAATGGCTGCTGGAAAATGTGCTTGTGGTCGTTTCGGGACTGCTCCTTATCCTAACTTATCCTAAGTACCGATTTTCGAATCTCTCTTATCTTTGTATTTTCGTATTTCTGTGCCTGCATACTTACGCCGCTCACCATACATATCAGAACACCCCAATGGATATGTGGCTGAAAGCATCCTTTCATACCCAAAGGAGCTACTTTGACCGGGTCGTACACTTTGCTTTCGGCCTACTCCTTACCTATCCCATGCGAGAGATGCTGATGAGAAAAGCCGGCCTGCGCGGATTCTGGTCGTTAGCGGTCTCAGCGGCAGTTATTTTTGCATGCAGCGCCTTATTCGAAATCCTTGAGATGATTGTAGCCCTGGTCGGAGCTCAAGCCGGACAAGATTATATGGGCATGCAAGGGGACCCATTCGATACGCATAAAGACATGGCGCTAGGGTTGGCCGGCGCGATCGTCTCCATGGGGATCGTTGCTTGGGTCCGATACCGCAATCGGCATTTGGGGGATAAGCAGAGGAATAAAGCAACAGCCTGAGCATTCGGCTCAGGCTGTCTTCTTATTGCGGCTATTCTTCTTTCTTCACGATCATAAGCCCTTCCACGTGCTTTCGGCTCATCAGTTTTTTCATTTTGCGGTGTTCCTTGGTCTCGAATACGATGTCCAGATCATATTGCTCCGGATACAGCTCCTTGGCGGGAATATGAAGAGACAATCGCTTCTTGTTAATCCGATGCTTCTCCCGTTGAATCATCACCCCGACTATGCCCATCGCGTCTTCAACCTCACACACGATGCCTGTACGTCCCAGATAAGAGATATAGACACTGTCTCCGAGCACAAACTTGGCTGCGGCAGATTGGTCAGCGGCTTTTGTTGACTCAGGTGTCTCATTCTTCCTGAACGGACGATCTTGTGCTGTTTCCTGTACCGCCATCTCGGCGGCAGCTGCCTTAAATCCATTCTGGGATATTTCTCGGGAACGGTGAATGATGCCGGATGGAATCCCGAGCTTTAAGGCAATGTGGAACGCATAGCTCTGCCCTGCCTGCCCTATCGTTAATCTGTATAACGGCTGCAAAGTGTCCGCATCAAACTCCATTCGCGCATTCTCAAATCCGGGAGCCGCTTCTGCGAAATTTTTGATTTCGGTAAAATGGGTTGTCGCTATGACGGTCGTCCCTCTCCGATGCAGCTCTTCCAAAATCGCGATGGACAACCCGACACCTTCGCCCGGATCGGTTCCCGATGCCATTTCATCAATCAATACGAGCGTCGAACGGTCTGCGATCTGCAATATTTGGTTGACATTCCGAATATGTGCGGAGAATGTGCTAAGCGCGTGTTCCAAGCTTTGTCCGTCGCCGATATCGACCGCAAGGTTGGTGAATACAGAAAACATGCTTTCTTCCCGGACAGGTACGAGCAAGCCCGATTGTACCATCGCGGTTAGCAGGCCGACAGTCTTGAGCGCTAATGTTTTGCCCCCAGTGTTAGGACCCGTAATAATAAGCGAGCTGTAGCCCTCTCCGATCGAAAAATGCAGCGGAATCATCTGTCGGCCCAGCAATGGATGGATTCCGTTCTGAAAATGAATGATTCCATCCTCATTGATTTGTACGGGGACTCCGCCTATGGCTTGTGCGTATTTCGCTTTGGCAAACAGAAAATCGTACACACCGACGGTGTCCACATTCGTCTCCAATTCCGCCGTGTAGCCTTCCGTCAAAGCGGTTAACTCGCTCAAAATTTTGAGTTCTTCTCGTGCTTCCTCTGATTTCAGCGCGGATAGCTCGAACTGCAGGCTCGATAACTCCGCCGGCTCGATATAGACAGTTTGGCCGCTGGCCGATTCATCCAGCACTGCACCTTTAACCAGCCTGCGGTGTTCTTTCTTGATCGGAAGCACGAATCGGCCGTTGCGAGTGCTGAATAGATTTTCCTGCAATATGGAACGGTGTCTGCTCATCAGGGAATCCAGCTTGCCCTTGATCCGCTCCTCGAAGATATTCATTTTTTTGCGGATCTTGGCCAGCTCCTTGCTTGCCGAATCCAGCACGCGGCCGTGACGGATGCACTGATCGATCTCCGATTTTAGCTTGTCGAGCCCATACATGGATGCTGCGTATGAGCTGACATTAGGAGCCACCGAGCTCTTGGATGCCATATACTTCATCAGCTGGCCGCAGCTGACCAGAAATTGATGAATATGCGAGAAATCGGCTTCTGTGAACACATATCCTTTGCCCAGCAGCAAAATAACATGTTCAATTCCTTCCAGTGACGGAATAGGTACGCTCGCTCCCAGCTGCAGCATAGCCTTGGCTTCGGCTGCTTCCTCCAGCTTCGTACGGATTAATTTGGCATTGGTCATAGGTGCCATGCACTCTACATGCCGCTTCCCGGCATAGGATACGGCATAATCCATGATGGAATCTCTTATGCGGTTAAATTCCAGTCGTTGCAATGCGGTTTCGTTCATTTCGATACTCTCCTTTGGGATGTAAAATAAAAAAAGGGCGGAGAATGAACGTATGTTCATTCTCCGCCCCTTATAGGCACATTCCTGTTCAAGAGTCCCTTCCTTTCATGGATGAAGATAGCCTATGCCGCATTAGAATGTAAGCGGCATGTGCGAGTTCATCCAAGGATGCTTGAGGAGCAAAGCGTGACTTCCGCTTCGCATCTACAAAAAAATCCGTGCTGAACACAGCACGGATGGGAGCTCAATGATAGGAATACACCTAAGGCATTGTATGATATCCGTTGTTCTTAACTAATTCCGAGGTCTTAACAAGCCCATAAGAAATAAACATCGCATGGATGTCAATTTTTCCAGGTTGTGATTTCCCTCAATTATGGAATTTATTAGTTAAGAACGACCACCGACATCAAAATCTCTCCTTAGAGTAGGATAGTCTTACTATATGAAACAAATCGCACAAAGTCAAGTTGTCTGCTTGCCTATTTTGTTGTGGCAAAAAGAAAGCCGCCTAATAGGCGGCACTGAAGCTTATTCATCGTTGTCCGGTTCAATCTTTGTCGGGATCAACATCCTTGTCGTTTCCTTTTTTGGTCGCTACGACTTCCCAAACAACCGGTACAGAATGATTGCCTGCCAAGTCAACACCTTGAATCGTTATTCTATTGCGGCCTTGCTTCAGAGTCACGACGACGGAATAAGTCAGATCCGGCTTCACGGTTGCAGGACGGCCGTCCGCTGTCACCGTTCCGGGCTCGCTAATTTTCCCGGTAATGAGATAATCACCAATCTCCGCCTTGTCATCTTTGCCATTGTCATGGCCTCTTTGATTGGTTACCGTTACAACCGGAGTAGTCGTATCGTACACGATTTGCAGCTTCACAGGAACTGCTTTGTCACCTGCCGCATCGACAGCTTCCACCGTAATGTCGTTTACTCCTTTTATCAGCCGAACCGGATAAGAGAACTTCAAATCAGGCTGGACCGCGGCTTCCTTCCCGTTTACGAACACTTGACCCGGTCTGTTCAAGGAACCGGTAATTGTGTACACAACCGTACTCACCGATCCACTCTGTTGATCCAAGTGAATAATTAACGGACTTAAGGTTCGGACCGTTGCCGGTGCGGAGTAGGCACCTTCCACTGTATTATTTACAGCGGCTATGCTGTACGTGTAGGTCTGGTCATAAGCCAAGCCCTGATCCTTATAGCTCAACTCCTTTAAGTCGGAAGCGACTAGCGTATATCTTCCGCTGCCTTCACTGCGATAAACCCGGTAAGAGGTTGCATCCGGCACCGCATCCCAATTGACAGACGCCGAAGTCCCGTACACAGCCGCCGTTACTCCGGCAGGAGCTTGAATGGCAGGTATGCCGACTCGGATATCATCCAGATACTCGTTGACCTTGTGGGTGGCCGACGATAAGAAATCGACGGCGCTTAAGCTAGGCGCATCCGGCCAGCCTTTGCTTTTATGGAAAGGAATGACGCCTGCAGAGGTTCCGTTAATGAATACCTCGGCCAACTGGGTTTTCACATCCGCTATCACCTTCAATTTGTACCACTTGTTCGGCACAAATTCATTGTTAGCCGGCAGCGGTGCGGCCTTGCCGTTGCTATCGTCCGATTTCCGGTAGTAGAAGCAGTAGGCGGTCGGGCATCCGGCGCCATAGCCGGAGAACAGCTCGATGTAGCTTTTGCCGAACGGAACGTCGTTTAACCGCAGTACACGAGGATAGTCCGCCCCTTCTGTCTGCATGACGCTGGCTTCGGCGATGACGACTCCTTTTTGCGCCGGAAAAGTTTTTGATGCTCTTGTTTGGCTTGTGCTGTTATCCGCCAGGTTCATCAGCTTGCTCGATGCATTGCCCGCCGGTATTGCAGGCACATTATCGACAATGACGCGATTGGCATCGGTATTCGGCGTCGGTCTGCTGTCGAAGCCCTCCGGATGGCTGCCGACGGTCATATTCTCGAAATCCTCGTTGATCAAATAGACGGCTGCCGGTGTCCCGAGCAGCGCGCCATTGCGTTCCTCGGAATTTTCAAGACTTTCACCATTCGAGTTGGTCGCTCGTACGACATAGAAGTAATTCACTCCTGCTTCCGCTGTCGTATCCAAATATTTCGTATCCGCTACAGTGGCAATCGTAGTATAAGGACCTCCCGGGGTCAAGCTCCGGCGAACTTGATAAGCCGTTGCTCTCTCGGCCGGCGACCAGGAAAGAAGCAAATCGGATTCTCCGCGGGATACGCTCACATTCGTCGCTTTATAAGGAAGCTCCGGGAATTTCTCGAATTGAATTTGCGAGAACATCGATTTGTTGTAGTTCTCAATCAGATTGTTTTCCTTGCCGGCATCCGCCATCAGGCCGATATACACTTCATCCGAGTCCAGCTGCATGGATCCGATCGAACTCCAGTCATTGCCTAACAAGGAGATATAACCGGTTACGGTCTTTCCGAACTTAACGATACGCACATAATACGGCGGATTGATGGACGGCAGCGGCGGCGTTTCGGCCAATGCCCCGCCTTCGGTTTCCCTGCTGTAAAATTCAGCAACATGGCCGTCCCCCCTTACAGCTAACGCAGTCATCCCCATCCGCGCTCCAGGGGTCAGCTTTTCCCTAATCATCACTCCCGCCTTGGCCAATGGTGCGGTATGCGTAATTTTATCGATTCGCGCAATGAGCTGTCCGTCGCCCTGAAGCTTTTGGTAGACGTAATGAAACGATTCGTCGTTGCCTGGGCCTGCTATGTTGCCCGCGCTTTTCAACGTAAGCACGCCGTCGTTCATATTGGAATGGCCTGGTAAACCAGGTGTTCCGATGGTTGCTTCACTCCAAGGCGAAATACCGCCAGTCGCATTGCTATGTACAGGGACGGCATAGGAATCCGTAGATGTACCCGTATTGTCTATAGCTTTCGCCGTCAGGAAGAAAGTGCCTTCAGGAACATTCGCCCATGTGTACTGATACGGGGCGGTCGTATCTTCGCCAAGCTTGACTCCGTTCTGGTAAAACTCCACCTTTTGGATCGATCCGTCGGGGTCCGAAGCATCCGCATCAATGACCATGGTGCTGCCGCTTCCGGTTATAGTGTTGGTTGCCGGGCTGGCGATCCGTACAACCGGATTTTGGGATCCGCTGCCTACGATACCGTTCAAATAGTGCTCCAGATTCGTATAGCCGTCGGAATCCATATCGCCGTTACGGTCATCCGGATTGGCCGGATCAAGCCCGCGAGCGAGCTCCCACTCATCCGGCATACCGTCGTGATCCGTATCAGCCGGTGCCGGTGCGCTCTTCAGATCAGGCCACCCACCGACCTCGGTTGGCGAGTTAATCTGTCTGCCGGTCCGGTTGCGAATATCTTGAATAATTCTCGCATCAACCGAATCCCGCTTTGGCAAAATAGCGCCGGCTTGAGCCAATACAAGCTCATAAGCTTGCTCGGGGGTATGCGTTGTCACAGGTGCGAACGGCACAGGAGAACCTAGCCTCGTATTCGTAGGGGTAAACTCGAACACGCCGGCCCAGTTATCCGCTGTTACCGTAGGGGACCCGTCAATGTAGTTTCCATCAATGTACCACTGGCCGTTGACGCCTAATTCATCGAGCACCAGATCCCTTTTATCCAACACCGTATCCGGACCGTACTTGTTGTAATTGTTGATCATGTTCACATTGGCGCTGCCTCCGCCGTAAGCCGTCTTATAATTCCAGTTGTAGACGACGTTATTGCGGTAATCCAAATTTCGTTTATCCTCTTCCGTCCTCCCTTTGAACCGGGGATTTCGGCTGCTGTTATGAACCAAAATATTGTGATGATACGTGTTATTGCCTGCTCCCCATAAGCCGCCGAAGCCGTGGCGTCCTTTTTCATGCTTCGACATATGCAAAGCTTCCCCAACGATCGACCATTGAACCGTCAAATTATCCGTATCCTGCGGTGACAGCACCTCGTCAATCGCCCAAGTAACCGAACAGTGGTCGATGATCAGATTTTTCCTTTTGTCGATGGTCATGGCATCGCCGGCAGAAGGGGTCTCGTCGCCCATACGGAATCTCATGTACCGGATAATGACGTTATCCGCCTTGACGTAGGTTGAATGGTTATTGACGCTGATCCCGTCTCCTGGCGCTGTTTGGCCGGCAATCGTAATATTGGAGCCGGTAATGTTAAGCGGAGACTCCAGCTCGATATTGCCCGATACCCGGAATACGACCGTGCGATTTCCTTGGCTTACCGCATCTCTGAGGGACCCGGGACCCGAATCGTTCAGATTCGTAACCTCGTATACCGAGCCTCCGCGTCCCCCCGTCGTATACATCCCTCCTCCTTCCGCTCCCGGAAATGCCGGAATAGCGGCCGCTACCGCAGGCAAGTCTGCTGCCATCACCGGCACGGAGCTTGCCAGGACACTGATCGAGAGCAGCGACGCGCAGGCTAGCTTACTTACTCTCATTACTAATCCCTCCCAACAATAATGGTTCAGTCAACTGTCGCGCGAACAATTTGTTACCGCTTACAACAAATGATCTGCACCACCCATTTACATAGGGATCCTTGGGTTTCAAGAATCACACTGTTGACAATGGGAAAGATGAAATCGTTTGCTGCATTTACAAATTATACAGGGTGGATGGAATCGTTCTTATAGGGCTTCTTTTCCATTCCATAGGGCGAATACATCTAAACGGCTTATCTTCAGGTAACGACTTCGCCTCCTCATGTAAATTTTTAGCACTCTCGAAATGTAAAAAAAGCCGCAGCCAACAAGCTGCGACTTGGTGCTACCCTATTTTATTCTGCTGAACCTTCAAGACCCAAAGCGGTACGAGCCATCTGCATGGTCGACTCATTGCCCGACTTCAATGCGAACAACCCTATCAATACGGGATAAGCCGCCAGCTGCTCCGCGATATGCTCTCGCATTCGAGGCCAAGTGCGCCCGCCGAACTGCTCATATTTGACCAGCAGCCGATCCAGTTCATCCTCGCCGAAGATGGCGCTGTAGAGCGTGAAATCGGTGGAAGGGATGGCGACCTCCGCTTCCGTCCAATCCAGCAGGCCTGTGACCGACTGAGACTTATCGACCAAAATATGCGGAGGATGCAAATCCCCGTGAACAAGCGCAGAATGCTGCGGCCAGCAGGAATCGTCCGAAATCCACGCTTGCCAACGCTGCCAGAGCTCTTCGGCAACGCCGATTGAGCGCTTGACTTCATCCATCCGACCAGCAAAGCGTTCTCTTGCTTCTTGCGGCCCCAATACTCTAATTCCCGCTGCTGCCGCCGCCTCATGGTCAACACCATGCAGAGCCGCCAAGGCTCGAGCCAATGAGTCTACGAACGTATCGGCTAAGGGCTGCCGGTCGATTCGAAACACGTATCCATGCTGTTCCATATCGACAGAGCCTGCAGGCACCCCATCCAGCTTCGGATAAGCGATCAGCTCCGGGGTATAAATACGCCATTCCGGTACGGCAACAGGCAGCCGCTGCTTCAGCAGCTCCAGTACATTACGTTCGTTATCCGCCCGTTCCAGCACATCCGCCCTTCTCGGCTTGCGCAGCACCCACGATCTTCCTGTTTCATCTTGGGCAAAAACAACTTGGAAATCCATTCCCGATTCGTCTACTTCCAATCCATTCGGGCTCAATCGAAGCCCGTTTTTCTCAGCCAATGCCAAGAGTTGTTGTATTTGAATTTGATCCTGCAAAAGATGTTTCGTCATAATAAAAGCCACGCTCCTTATAGTTAAGTAGTAAACGGCAAAAAACACAGACTATGGCCGCCTGTGCTCGAAATAACCGGAAGCTGTACCCTAAAGCAATAGGTTAGAATGAGTCGCAAAAGAGTGTAAAGACACCTGAAGACAGCCACCCTTAGATCAGGATAACTGAAGGGTAAGCCAGAACCAACTCATTCTATGGAATGCTGTTTTTGGGTACAAAAAAGAGAGGGCAGAATGGACCTACCCCCTCTTTGGTTACAACTATTACGGTTACAGTAAAGGTTCATCAATCCGGTTACTCCGCTAACGCAAGCAGAGCCTTTGATCACTATTTAATTGTAGTGAGACAAAGATCTAAACCGGATATAATCAAACATACGTAACCCTCCGTTCGTTTTAAAGTATCCTCATACTATCATGACTGTGGTATATTTTCAAGCTTTTTTCCATTTTTATCAAATGCTGCAATACTCGGAGCGAGCTTCCCGCTCTCTATTTCCTCCTATCAAGGCAGCCTTCGAATAGGTCTGGCACAGGAAAGGATTTATCCTCCGCTGCTGCTTCCCGAGCTGCCGATGCCCCCCTTGGAGCCGCTAGAGATGCTGCCGGAGGAGCTGCCGGATATCGTGCTAGAAGAGGAACCGGAAGTGCTACTACGGATCGAACTCGACGAGGAGCCAGAAGCGCCGCTGCTGCCTTTCGAGCTGGGAGTGGTACCTGTAGTTCCACTGCTGTTGTTTGAGCTGGAAGAGGTACCATTAGCGCCGCTGCTGCTTGGCGAGCTGGAAGCGCCGGTTCCTGCGGAACTGGAAGAGGTCGATCCGCTTCCACCCGCAGCGGTCGAGCTTGTGCCGCTGCCCGAGCTTGAGCCGTTACTCGTGAACGAGCCTGTACGGGAAGAAGTGCTCGGATTTGTAGTCCCGCTTGGATTCGCGGTTGTCGCGCTGCTGCCTGTCGAATCTCCCCCGCTCTTCACCGAGCCACCGGATGGATTGGAGCCGGCTGAGGAAGTTCCGGAACCGCTTGCCACAGGCGGTGCGGGTGCAATACCCTTCGTAAGCCTTCCGGATTGCGTCGCGCTGGATCTGCCGTAATAAGCGGTCCCGCCATGGGCATAGAAGAATGACGAATCATAGGAATCTCCATTATCATCGCAGCGGTTATCCCGATTATCGTCTTCACAATAATCTTGAGCCGATCCGCCGTACGGGAACGCAGGAGCCGTGCTGCCATTACCGCTCCCTTGAGATGCGATTCCCGACTGTACTTGCGTCGGCATCGACGATGAAGCTGGCAAGTACTGTACCCCCGCCGGGCCTGCTGGTTTCGCCGGAGAACATCCGGTAACAACCGTTGCCATAAATAACGATACGACTAAAGCGGAAGCGGAAAGAGCTTTGCTGCCCTCTTTATCTATCATTTCCACTCGCCTCCTTGAAGGTATTGGTTCTAGCTGTCGAAAGACTGGATAAATCTGTATAAGGTTATACGCAGCAAAAGTCCAAAGGTGTCGCTATTTGCAGCAAAACACTGACATACTGCTGTCAGTGTTCGTTGTGTAACATGATCATTATAGGGATAAAATGATGGCAAGAACAGATCGAGGCTATTTATTCATAAGAAATGGGGTTGGCGAATGAGCACACGGGAGTCATTAACAAAACATTCCGCTGGTAAGGAGTTGGAGCGAGGAAATGTCCTGGGACAGCGTGAATTAAACCGGGCGCTGCTCGCCAGACAATATTTGTTACAACGGGTCGACCTGCCTGTCTCAGAGGTTGTCGAGCATTTGATCGGGTTACAGGCCCAAGCGCCGAATCCGCCCTATTTCGGGCTATGGGCGCGCATCAATGGCTTCCGCCAAGAGGCTTTGGCAGAAGCCATCCAAAGCCGTGAAATCGTGCGCATAGCACTCATGCGCTCGACGATTCACTTGGTCACAGCTCGCGATTGCCTGGAGCTGCGCCCTCTGCTGCAGCCCGTCCTGACGCGCGGGCTGATGGGCTCTCACGGCAAGCGCCTCGAGGGGATCGATACCTCGGCGCTTGCCGCAGTAGGCCGTTCGCTGGTCGAAGAACGGCCGTTAACCTTCAGCGAGCTCGGAGCTCAGCTGCTGGAACGCTGGCCGGACCGCGACCCGGCGGTCCTGGCCGCAGCCGTGAGGAATCTGGTACCGCTTGTCCAGATTCCTCCCAGAGGCTTGTGGGGCTCGAGCGGGCAAGCAGCCCATACTACTGCGGAGGCTTGGCTCGGAACCCCGCTCTCGCCCGCCCTTGACGTTGAGAAGCTGATCAAACGCTACTTGGCTGCGTTTGGTCCCGCTTCCGTCAACGATATGCAGATTTGGTGCGGTCTGACCCGGCTTCGTGAGATCGTTGATCGGCTTCGTCCGGAGCTCCGAACCTTTTGCGATGTCCACGGCAACGAGCTGTTCGATCTGCCAGACGCACCGCTCCCGGATGGAAGCACGCCGGCTCCGCCGATATTTTTGGGCGAGTTCGATAATATGCTGCTGTCCTATGCCGATCGGACACGTATCATCTCCGACGAATACCGGCCGCGGGTATTTACGGTAAACGGAATTATCCGGTCTACATTCCTGATCGACGGATTTGTCCGCGGTCTATGGAGGCTGGAGCGCAAGCGCGGTGGCGCTGTACTGATTCTGGAGCCCTTCGGGCCCTTGATGAACCACGACCGAAATGCATTGGAGGAAGAAGGCCTCCGCCTTTTAGACTTCGCCGCATCGAATGACAAGACCCGGGAAATCCGATTCGTTAACAAATGAAAAAAAGCTTGATTGCTCAAGCTTTTTCCCCCCTTAGTGGAACGATTTCCAGAAGCTCCCGTCCACCGCAATCATATTCATGATTTGTGCGAACGGAATCGTAAATGTCGGAAATCCGGCTGCATAGGGAGCGATTTCATACGGCTCGAAATACAGATGCAGCGCATGCTCGGTTACATAAAACGGCTGATCCGGGCGGATTCCCTTGTATGAATCAGGAAACACATAGGAATATTGAGGGTCTTCTTTGATTTGTTTTCCAACAATCTCGCTTAGTACGGCGACATAATTGCTGCCTGGCTTGAACAAATCTTTCAACGCATACATCGTGCCGTCTTGTAAATTAATATGGGGGTATTTTCTCGAAGGCATGCCATGTGCCGCGCCGAACGGGAAATTGTAGCCGGATAGCTCGAGTACGAGCAGCGTTTTTTTGAAGAAGGTAACGGCAAAATCCCCTGTGTATGCATAATCCAGCTGAGTATCGGACGGGATCGGCTTCACTTGCGACATCTCCTTAAGCTTCGTGTTCACTCTTTGCTGTGCAGTGGCATTGCTCATCCCTTCTACTTGCGGATAATAGACCAAATAATCTTTATTCGGCTTATACTTTTCTTCCTTTACCCGGTACGGCGGTCTTAATGGGATAACCGTATTTTGCTGCCAAATCGGCTGTCCCTCGCGATTCCAATACGATAAACGCTGATCCACGTTAGCTTGAATAATGGAGTCCTGCAGAGCTACCGTGCCCGTACCGTTAATTTTCGGGTAGCCGGGTGCCGGCTTGCCGCTCGGATCAATAAAAAACGTCTGCTTACGATCATTAACCGATGCCAGCCCTTTATGGAAATCTCCGACATCATAGTATACGAAATCGGTCAGCTGCTTCCCGTCCGTATCGGCAATCGCATATACGGAACCGATGTAAGGCTGATCGGCACGAATTGCTTTGCCCAGAGCCACCCTCTTCTCACCGATTTGACGAATATCGTTATAGCCGGGCTGGATGACATACTGCCCCTTGGTATTGATTAGTCCGTATTTGTTCTTGTAATCCTCCGCGGTATTAACTACGGCACGGCCTTCCTGGAAAGGAAACGCCCCGGTAAATGCCGGCTGGATCACTATATCCCCTTTTTCGCTGATATAGCCGTAACGGCCGTTCTGCTCTTTCTGAAAAGGCAGCAGTCCGTCTCCCGGCTGCCCGACGAATGGGTAGGAATAGGTTGTGAGTTTTCTCCCGTCCAATCCGATCAGTGCATATTCCCCGTCTTTTACTTTTACGAGTGCTTTACCGTTCCTGAAATCACTGGCTTCATCATACTGAGCCGGGATGACTTCGTTACCGTTCGCATCCAAGTATCCATATTTGCTTGATTGGTGGTCGGAAAACATCGCTCTGCCTTCCTTCATGGATGAAATGAAGGAATACGCTTTTGGGGTAACGATACGTCCCGTTTCATCCATTAGCTTGAAGCCCTGCTTGTCGATAACTGCCGCTCTTCCTTCCGAAAACTCCCCTATAAAGTCGTACATGGGTCTAACAACATAATGTCCGGATGTGTTAATGACCCCGTTCTTGCCATGAGACTGTACCCGGGCAAGACCGTTGTCCTGAAAGTCGGAAGCATATTCATACTGAGGCTGGATGCGCAGCTGTCCTTTGTTATCGATATATCCCCATACCGTTCCGGAAACGGTATTGACGGTTGCCGGGAACAAGCTCACGATCCGCTGGAATCCGCTTCTTGGCAAACCGAAGGATTCACCCACACTCCGGTCTTCATATTCCCGCATACCGCCTGCAGTCCATTCATAAACAGAGAAATGCGAAGTCATTCCGTTACGCTGCCATCCAACGATAAGATTGCTTCTATCCTGCTGCAGCACCGGGGTTGCGCCCAACAGGCCCACATGATCACCAGGTTCTTTGGAGACGCTGGCGATTTCCCAGCTTGTGCCGTTATGCTTCAGCACCAGCAAGTATACGCCGTCATAAAAGCGGTAGACCGCTGCTATTTCCTCTAACCGGTCGCCATCCAAGTCCGCCGCATAAATAGCCGGAGCAGCCGAGCGATCTATGGTCGCCAGCTGAGCTCCTGCCGGCAAATACGCTCTGACAAGCTGCTCCAACGGGTTGTATGCTCTCAAAGTACACACCTCACTTCTTGTTTCATACGAAAGGTCATAGGATATTAAAAGCTTCTTGAAACGGCAGGAGGACGCCATTGCCCTGCCAGCACGCTTGGTTCGGGCCAATACATTCGGAGCATGAGATTAAACGGTCCTTGCGGAGCGGGCAGCCAATTGGACTCAATCTCTGCCCCTGGGGAATGGTGTTGAATATATACGGTAAGCGAGCCGTTCTCCTCATAATGAAGCTGTCTGTGATGAGAGCTAATAGAATACCGGTTCAGCGGATTTTTCACCAAATACCCGTCCTTGTTATATAACGTTATGGACCAAAAGGCATGAACCGGCGGAAGACGGCCCGGTGCGAAGTGAATAACGTACTGATTGCTTCCGTCCAATGCGTTGCCGTTGGTATCTGAGAATGCATACGCGTAGACGGCATCCTCGGGAATATTCGCTCCGAATAATGTATTGGCTATGATAGCCCTATCCCAGTAATGGGTTCCGTAGTATCCGATATTATTCATTGGCATACTCCACCCGGTATCCGCTAACAGCTGCTCCCCTGCTCTGTTAATAATTTCCGGTCCACTCCGTACCGCTTGAGCCAGTGCTTTTTGAACCTGCGGTTCTAGTTTACTGAAGTTGAAGCCCGGTCCGGGAATAAGACCGAGAGAATGGAGCTTGTGTGTTATCTCGGGCGATTGAATGTGAGGGTATGGCGGATTTCTATACATCAATTCCATCATCAGATTGAAAAAAACGTCCGCGTCCATCGACTTCACAATCTCGCTCGGCGATTTGTCACTGATGAGAATATGGTCGCTGATAGGCGTATTCAAAGCTACGGGCTGCTGTCTCGTTAATTGGAAGCCTCGTTGAATGGCATGGACTGCCGGATAATCCTCAGGACCGTTCGTTTGTATTCTGCCGATAATCCAAACCGTGTCGGTAGGTGCATGAATGATATCGGCACCAGACGGACTGCCTTGCCAGCCCGGGCCGACGATAAGAAATGATCGTTCGCTGTTCCCCGTAGTTCTCGAGCCAACCGAAGCAAAAACATTAGACCACGCATCCAGCATAGGGAGCAAATAATACCTTCCGAGCGTATCCGGAACATGCAATTGGAGAGGACCTCTGCTCAGATCCAGCCATGCCGAGGAGTATAGTGTATCTACATTGGGCCGGACGACATGTGAAAATTTCGGAGTCGCCAATACCTTCTGATTATAAAATCGGTTTCGCTGGGGGATGCTTACCGCACCCGTTCGTCGGGTAATGTCCATCAAAACCAGAGGGAATCCATAAACATAAACATCTAATGCATCAAGGCTGAGCTTGTCGCGGTTATACAGGCTCGTATCACCCGAAGACCTGGAGAAATTCCTCATCTCACTGAATTGTGGGTCGTTCATCTCATCTCCCTCCTCAAGAAGCTCTGCAAACCGCCTATCTGGATCGAACCCATTGCAACCATCTTATGCTGGTAAAACCTGACGTATAACAGCCTGAAAGCTTTTTACAGACCATACGAAAAAAGCCGATCTCAGCCCCTCAGCAGCCTGAGGAGTGAAAACGGCCGTTTACTTATAGCTCGGTCTCGGTTGAGTCTCTTGTTACGATTGAAAAAAATCCAGCATCGCTACCGCCCGGACCGGAGAGCCGTCCCCGTCCTTAATTTTCAGCGGAAAGCCGTAAAACATGAACGGCGTCTGCTCCGGAAGTAACTCCAGATTAGCTAGATCCGTATAAGTGACGATTTGCTCCGACAATAGCGCTCTTTGCAGCTCTTCGCTGATCAAGCCCCCGACGAATGGCGCTTGGGCCGATTTGATTTTATCGAACAGCTCGATACCCGCAGCCTCCCGGAAAAACAGTCCTGCTCGGATAGGGAAGTCCTGATCAGGCCGAGCCACGTAGCTTTTACCGAAGAAATGCGTCAAAGGCATGTCCGTCAATGATTTGCCCTTTGAGTTCATATGAGAAAAAGCATCCACATGCGTCCCCGTGTGAGAGCCCATAGTAATTTGGCGCAGCTCCCACTGGTTCTGCTCGTGGGTATGCACGATTTCAACGGATACCGTGGGATCTCCCGGGTATACATCCATTCCCGTATGAATCGAAACGGATAAGTCTATAATTTTCATCGGATGATCTGCCTCCTTGTGAAGGTTTGCACGAATTTTTACGAAGTAACGGTCGAAATCTTCCCGGGACTTTCCTTTGATCGAGGCTTCACGATGAAAAGCAACGACTTCACGGACAAACTCCTTCTCCAATTGTACGGCAAGCTCCGCCTTCGTGTCCTCACTTCACGGGTTGCTTTCTCCACCTGTCTACTACAACATTCGGGAATGAACCGAAATTTCCGCCTATCATTACGTCATCGACCAGATATTTTTGTATAAGTTCGCCTGCCAGCGAAGAGCATCGTTCCATACCAGGAGCAGCGTACCGAGTGCCACATGGATCCACTGCAGCATGATATAATGCCACAGCCATCAACTCACCACAAGTCCCTAATTCGGTAGCGACCCCCTGATCCAGAATGACAATCCGGCTATGGAATGAAAGCGGTTACTTTACTGAGTTAAACATAACGACTAATATCCCTACGGCTCCTGCAACAAGGTGACAGAACTCGGCAATTACCTACTTACGTTAATGTCGTCGACCAATATTGAATTGACATCCGCATCCTCAGCTGGATTTTCTTAACCGAAGTGGACAACGGAGCGGAGTCCAGTTTGACGCATGTTTGCACTCCGGTCCCTCCATTAGCATCAATGCCTGGATTTTACTAGAATCATATGACTAGGATGTCACAATAACCATATCCTACCATTTACGACTGCCATACACAATCCTTCGGATCCTTATCCGGCAAAAATCCTCTAAAAATCGTTGTCCTCAGCTGATGAGTATCGGTCCTCTCCTGGTAGTCGATTCGGCAGCAGAGCCTTGGCTTGAGCCACTGTGTTTGTTCGTCCTTGGTCGTTTCCAGGTGCTGAGCCAGCTCCAGAAAAAGCCGCTTGTCCTCGGCTTGAAAGCCGAACTCCACCAAGCCTACCGGCTTGTTAGCCATCGTCCTGAAATGCAAGCCGATAACCAGAGCGAACGGCCGAATCCGATAGCCCAAAATGACGACATCGATGGATCTAAAATGCTTCATTTTCAACCAATCGGGACTTTTCGTATCGAGAGCATATAGCGACTGCTTTCGTTTGGCTACGATCCCTTCCATATTTCGCTGTTTTGTCAGCTCGAACAATGCCTTTCCTTGTCCCGATACGTACATCGTGGGCATGAGGGAAGGATGCGGATCGATCATATCCATCAGACGTTCCTTCCGCTCCATTAACGGTTCATGAATATGCTCCCTGCTCGTCATGAGAACGTCGAAAGCAACGAAAGTAACCGGGTGCGTCTGCATCGCACTGCGAATTTTTATAGAAGTGCCAAGCCTTCCCCGATAAGCGAAATCATCGAATACCGGTCTGCCTCCCCTCAGAACGATGCCTTCCCCGTCCAGAATGGCCGTATCGGCTTGGATGGCTCTCGCAGCCTCCCTCCACTCCGGAAACTTGCCGGTCACCTGTAATCCGTTCCTCGTATACACTTCCACGCGGTCGTTCTGCTTGTGCAGCAGCAGACGCCAGCCGTCCCACTTAGGTTCAAAGATATAATCCTCACTATCAAATGGTTCTTTACCGATGCTCACAATCATCGGCTTCAAGGGGGTAAACAAGTGCATGCTGCTATCACCTCCTTACCATTGTGCCATCGTTTCGTTGTTCGTAACCCGGGTGAAATCAGGTTATTTCTGCATTAGAGCAGAACCCAGGTTCCATGTATAATATAAGAAAGACTGCAGTCCGCTCATAGGGAAACGGAGGCCGGCCGATTGATAAGGCACGTACGAAAGCTGCTTCTACAAAGCTTGACCAAAAAACTTAATCAAGGCCTCCGTCTGCTAGCGGATGTATCGTTTCGCCCTGGGAACGTCATCGCCGGACGATACCGAATGCTTGAAAAGCTGGGAAGCGGTAGCTATGGCGTCGCTTACTTGTGTTTCGATATGCAAAAGGGCCGCCGATGCGTTATGAAACGAATCTCTCCCCTGCGAGGAGGAGCGGCAAGAGCAGAGCAAATTTATGTACGGGAAACCGGCATGATGAGCCGTTTGCATCATCAAGCGATTCCGGAGCTTTACGAGATGTTCGGGTTCCGGAGACATCATTGCTTCACCATGGAGTTTATGGAGGGCAGCAGCTTCGACCGGCTTCTCTTTCAACAAAACCGGCAGTATACCGAAAGGCAGTCGCTGCTTATCGTCGGGCGGCTATTGGAAATTGTAGAGTATATGCATTCGATGGGCATCATTCATCGCGATATTAGCATTGCCAATGTCCTTGTGGACGAAGATGATATAAAGCTTATTGATCTGGGGCTTTCCAGGGAATGGAAGGACGGAGAAGTCGTAGAAGGTGAACAAGAAGACCTTGAAGACGAAGATCCGACAGAGAAAAAACTTCGAAGAGCCGTTCACGTTACGAGCGACTTTTATGCGGTAGGCCATTTCCTGCTGTTTCTATTATACAGCAGCTACTCCGAGAAGAAATCGCCCCGTTCGGAAGAGGAGCCCGGCTGGGAGCAGGAATTATCGATTGATCCCAAAACAATAAAGCTGCTCCGCCGATTGCTCATGACGGACCAGCCATTCGAATCCGTTCAGCAGATTCGCCAGGAGGTTGCTCTTATTTTACGCTCGTTGACGTAAATCCTAGCTGCTGTATGAACTGGAAGAACGCTTTTTCTTATAGTGGTTGTGCCCATATTGATTGTGCTGTTGATATTTATTGCCTCTGCCTATTTGCTTGTAATCATCACTGCTATGACGCGGTCGATAATAGGATCCACCGGATTTGTGGTTTGTACCGAGAAGCTTGCCTAATAGTTTACGCAGCATGGCTATTCCTCCTTTTCCGTGTTGATTGTTAATACGTACATTGTTTACCCCGGTTTCAGCAAAATGAATATCAGGCCTTATAGAATAACAATATTTACCTAACGGTAATTGACTCGTTTGAACTTATATGTTATCTTCAACTGACAAGGCATTCCCTCTTAAGATGAGAGCGGAATGCCTTCCTGCTTCCAGGCTTTTTTTACATTAAATGTATTCTCTGCGGTAACGCAACTACTAATCGAAAAGGGTGAATCCAATGATTCAAGTAAAAGAATTTATTGACTCCGACAGCAGCTACGCAGAAAGAAAGGCGAATGAGTTTTTGGCTACGTTAAGAGAGGACCAGTTCGTCAGCATCAGCTACGGCACATTGATCAAGAGCAAGCCGGATAAAAGCGAGTATCAACGCAGCACCATTCTGGTCGTTTACAGAACTAGCAACACGGGAGATTAGTCTTCTAATGGTTCGCCAGACACACAATCAGAATAAACCGCGAGATCCGGATCGAGCCTTTAGATTATTTATTTTCTTACTATCTTTGGTATCATCCGTTGCATTACTGATCTTGATCATCCTCTCTTTGATATAACGCCATCGCACCGCCATCGTTATCGATCGTCCGAGGTCTTCATCGCCTGTTTCTTATCACAGAAATTAGCTTTCCCAATAGGATCAAAAAAAGCTTAGTCCGCGCCACAGGCCGCAAGACTAAGCTTATTAAAGTTGCTGACGACTCTTAAATCTCGATGTCGTTCACGATGCTGTCCACACGTCCCGACTCGCGGATGAATGCGGCTACAGCTTGATGGTGCGGGTTAGGACCGTATGCTTCTAGAGCTGCCCGATCTTCGAACCGGACGTACAATACGACCTGGTAGCCTTGATTTTTCTCCGAAAAATTAATTCCTGCTTGAAGGTCAATAACCCCCGTCAGATGGCTTCTAAGCGCCTTGAACCGGTCAACCACTTCTTGCAATTGCTCTTGCGTAGTTGTATCTGCGAATTTTACTAGTACGGTATGATCGATCATGTCAAGTCCTCTTTTCTAAAAATTCAATCTCATCCAATATATCACGATACTAGAAATCTTTCCACGTAAAATCGACCGATAAGATCCCTGCAGGTTCTTCCGAAGTATCCCAGCCTTCCTCAGCAGCGGCAGCCGGATTGCGAAAACAGATCAAATTGCTGTAATGGCCAAACGCTTGGCACACGCCGGGCCGAAACGAATGGATCCCGCATTTGTCGTTATCGTCATCGTAAAAGATGCACGTGCCCGGGAATCTTAACTGGTGCTGCAGCTTACTGCGCTGTTCCTCCGGCATTGCATCGAGAGCCTTTCGAATGATCTTGAGCTCTTGTGCGGTAACCGGAACCGGACCACAGCACAAGCCTCTACAGCCGTTACATGGAAGATATTCCATAAAAAACCTCCTTACTTGTTTACAGAAAATTAAAATTGACATTTATATAGTAATATGATATAATATATTAGATTTATTGTCTTATGATTCTATCATAGTTTATAGCACATTTCAACCATATCTTAACATAAGGACGAGCGCGAAGCGGTGTAACCTGCCCTACGCGGTCGTTTTTTTAGTTGCCTTTGTTGATCTGACTGACTTTTTTTGCTGCAAAACGGTTAAAATCCCCCTTATTCTGTCCATACTGGATAATCGTAGTTAGTAGTTCGGGAGAGGATGGCAGCCGATGCGAAATCCAGGAATTTGGTCAGATCGATTCAAAGTGTTTGTGTACCGACACCCCTTCATTTTCTTCTTAACCGTACTGCTGCTTATCGGACTTAATATATTGGTTTTTACCCGGATCCATTTTGTCTTCCATCCGTTGGCCGTTATTCTAAAGACGGTGCTGCTTCCATTTATTTTGACAGGCGTATTGTACTACTTGCTGAATCCGATCGTGGATTACTTCGAAAAACGGAAGATACGGAGAGTGTACTCCATAATCCTCCTTTATTTAGTCATCATTGGCATCATTTCGTTAATCGTCGGAACCGGCATTCCGATCATTCGTGAGCAAGTGTTAAGTCTAGTTCGTAATATTCCATTTTACAGCCAAACTATCAGAAGCCAGTTCGAACGGGTCATCGGCAGCGATTTGTTCAATCAGCTCACGCAAACGATTCATTTCAACTCCGACGAACTGATGAACACCATCACGGAGCGGATTACTGCCGTGCTGAATCGCACATGGTCAAGCTTAAGCGGATTTCTCGGGGTGCTGACGGAAACGCTGCTTGCCTTGGTGACAGTGCCGTTTATCCTGTTTTATTTGCTGATTGACGGCGATAGGCTGCCTCCCTACCTCTTGTCATTCGTACCGGTTGCGATTCGCGACCAGTCGTATCGGGTTATGCAGGAAATGAGTCACCAGATCAGCTCGTACATCCGCGGACAAATTATTGTGAGCTTCTGTATCGGCTTTTTGCTATTTATCGGGTATCAGGTCATTGGTCTGGATTATTCTCTCGTTCTTGCGGTGATCGCAGCCTGTACCAGCATCGTGCCTTATTTGGGACCGGCCATCGCCATTACTCCCGCTTTGATCGTCGCCAGCGTAACCTCACCGGTCATGCTGCTCAAGATGATCGCGATATGGACCATCGTCCAATTGGTCGAAGGCAAATTTATTTCGCCGCAAATTATGGGAAAAACACTGCACATCCATCCCGTAACCATCATCTTCGTTATTTTGACGGCGGGAAATTTGTTCGGTGTGCCAGGTATTATATTGGCGGTCCCCGGTTATGCCGTACTGAAGGTGATCATCACGCATCTGTTCCTATGGTTTAAGTCACGATCCGGGCTATACGAGCCAAAGGACAACCAATAAAAAGCTTGCTCTAAGGCATCAGCCTGCGGCAAGCTCTAGCTGCGTTTAGCCATAGCCATAGGTTCGATCATGCAAAATGACTCTTGTGCTGTCCCTGGCGTTCAGCAGCGTTTCTACAATATGCTTCGCATCGGTACCTACCCCTCCAAGCAATGCAGACCCTCTTGTATTCTGCCAAGCCTGGCCGATATAGTAGAGACCCGGAATCGGGCTTAGCCCCCCATCATGCAGCGGCTGGCCGGAACGATCCTTAGCCCCCTCGATCTCCATCCACTTGTACTCGGACACAAAGCCTGTCGCCCATAGGACATTGTCCACTTGCAATTGGGTGTTGTCGGCGAACGTAATCCGGTCGGAGTGAATTTTCACCGTTTTGGGCTTAACCCTGACTTTGCCCTGTTCGATCAGACTTATCAGCTCCTTGCCGAAGATCGGATCCTTTTGTGCCCGCAGCCGGCGTCCTGCCCAGGAATTCCGGTGGAATCCCAGAATGCCCAGCTTCTTAAACCACCAAAATATACTTTTGCCCAATATCTCCATGGGAAGAAACTTCATTGGATGGCTGACGGATAAATATACTTCCCGCTCCGATGCCAGCTCAACCGCAATCTGAGCTCCTGAATTACCTCCGCCAACTACCAGAACAGAGCCTTCGTTTAAACTCGACATATTCGCATAAGCAGATGTATGGATTTGCTTAACTCTCGGCGAGAAACGATCTGCAAAATCCGGTATGCGCGGGCTTTGGAACGGTCCCGTAGCCACAATTACCTGTTGTGCAGTAATGGTTCCCTTAGTGGTTCGCGCTGAGAAGCCGGTATCGGTTCGGACAAGAGCTAAAAGCTCCGTACTAAGCTGGACTGGCAAAGCATACCGGCCTGCATACCGCTGCAAGTATTGAGCGACCTCATCCTTCCCTGCATACCCGTCCGGCTCTCCGTCCAATTTCATGCCTGGCAGCGAGCTGTACCACCTGGGCGTGAACAGAACCAAAGAATCGTATCGGCTGCTCCATACGTGACCAAGCTTTTCGCCTTTATCTATGATCAGAAAGTCGATATGACGTTCCTTCAAATAATAACCTGCCGCCAGCCCCGCTTGACCGGCTCCTATGATCAGAACCTCCGTATTCTGCCTCATATGTATTCCCCCAGTTTTAATGTATATATGATCATGTATTCATATTATATCCAGAACCATTTTATTGTCAATATTCGGATTTTGTTCAACCGAAAAAAAGAAGCTATGCCAAAGCAAGCTCCTCACTTCACTCTTATCCTACCTCGAAATAGTAAACCGATTCCCGTCGGGGTCGTACAGATGAAATAACGATACATTTCCTTCCATGTCGGAAACCTTAACCCCGCTTTGCAGCAAAATATTGTGATACGTCTGAAATTCCTGTGTATCGTGCATAACAACGTATGGCCGAACCGGACTATTCACGCACTCCTTGTGCGCCCCTTCCGGCAGACGCTCCAACACCCAAGTCGAAACATCGTCGGGATGATGTTCAAGGGCCAAATGCATTACAGCATAGCCTTCCTTCATATGCGTTGCGGCGACTTGCATTCCCAAATATTGGCTATACCAATCAATGCTTGCCTGCAGATCACTCACTCCGATACGGGTCCATGACGGTACAAAAAGCGGGGCATCCTCCGCGATGGTGTCATCTCCCTCCGCCGTTAGCCGTACTCCTTCAGCCGTTGCCCAGAAATCGAAGTAATAATGCCCGCCCGGGCCAGCATACAGATCGGTCACCCGAATTCCCTTATTCTGAAAATCACTGTGTACCGCCTCCAGATCACGCGTTCTCCAGCACCAGCGCACATGTCCCTCAATCGCAGTCCGATCGGCTAAGACATGCGGTCTGATTTTGGGAATATAGGACTTAATCCATGTCCCGAAGCCCAAATGAGTTTGCCTGCGCATGATGAACCAGTCGTTCTCCCCGCTCTTGAATTGATCACGCGCTTTCCAGCCCATATATTGCTCGAACCATTGCACGGCTTCATCGTGATTATCCCATAATATTTCGATGTGCCATCCGTCGTAAGTCAGTTTAGGCACCGTCGTCCTTTCCGCTGACATTTGATTCTCTTCCTCTCAATTAACTTATTTATCCAACATTTCCATATTAAATGATTCTTCGATAAAATGTAAACGATGATTTGGGATTCGTTCCATTTACTGGATATGCATTGTGGTTAAAAAAAGCCCATCCCCCCAAAGGGGATGAGCTCACAAGTTCGCTTGGTTGCGAAAATCATCGAACCGGTCGCGTTGACCGTGATCGTTTGTAGTGTTAATAGAGATAAAACTAAAACACCCTATCTCTGGCAAATAACCAGAAATAAGGTGTTCGCATTACAAACCACTAAGGCTCAAATCCGTTCCTTTTCCCGAATATAGGCAAGTAATCGATCGCAACCCTCGTTCACCATATCGAACACTTCCTCGAAGTTTCCGGTATAGTACGGGTCCGGCACATCGCCGCCTTTGCGCTCAGGAATGAAATCCAGCAGCTTGCTTACATTCGCCTTTTGGAAATCCTCGGACAAGCTCTTCAAATTCCGGACGTTGGAATCATCCATCGCAATAATATACTGAAATCGGGTAACATCGTCCGCTTTGGTCTGCCGCGCCCGGATGCCGGTGTAATCTATGGCATTTTGCTTCAAAATACTGCGAGTGCCCTCATGAGGCGGCTCGCCCAAGTGCCAATCTCCCGTTCCGGCCGAATCGACGGATATCTTGTCTTCCAGACCCGCGCTCCGTACTTTGCTTCTGAATACCGCTTCCGCCATCGGAGAACGGCAAATGTTGCCGAGGCATACAAACAGCACGTGAATCAAAGTGAAATCTCCTTCCGATCTTATCCGTTGGCTCTGACCAATTGGTCGGTTACTTCAACCATCCAGCCGAACGGATCTTCCACTTCGCCTTTTTGGATGCCGGTCAACGTATCGTATAGCTTCTTGGACAGCTCGCCGGTCTTGCCTTCGTTAATAATCATTTGATGATCGTTCCACAACAACTGGCCTACCGGAGAGATTACGGCTGCGGTACCCGTTCCGAATGCTTCTTCCAATGTATTGTTGCTGTACGCTTCGTAAATTTCGTCGATAGACAGCTGGCGCTCTTCCACAGGAATGTTCCAGTGACGAAGCAGCTGAAGGATTGAATTGCGGGTAATCCCGTCCAAAATACTGCCGTTCAAAGCAGGAGTGACGACGGTTCCGCTAATTTTGAAGAACACGTTCATGCTTCCTACTTCTTCAATATATTTACGGTGAATGCCGTCGAGCCACAATACTTGGGAATATCCTTTGCTTGTCGCTTCCTCCTGCGCTTTCAAGCCCGCGGCATAGTTGCCCGCCGTCTTGGCCACGCCAGTTCCGCCTTTAACGGCACGAACATAATCGGACTCGACGTAGATTTTTACCGGATGAATGCCTTCCGCATAGTATGCGCCGACCGGCGACATGATGATCATAAATTGGTATTGCAGCGATGGTGATACGCCCAGGGACGCTTGTGTAGCAATAATGAACGGTCGGATGTAGAGCGACGTTCCCTCTTCATTCGGGATCCAGTCGCGGTCTGTCACGATCAGTTGGCGAAGCGCTTCTAACGCAAGCTCTTCATCCAATGCCGGAATGCTGATCCGTTCGTTGGAACGGTTCAAGCGCTTGAAGTTTTGTTCGGGACGGAACAACAGAACTTTTTCATCTGCTGTCAAATAGGCTTTCAAGCCTTCGAATACCGTTTGTCCATAATGGAACACACGTGCAGCAGGATCCAGCGTAATCGGCTGATAAGGTACGATGCGCGCGCTGTGCCAGCCTTTTCCTTCCTCATAATCGAGAATAAACATATGATCGGTAAAATACTTGCCGAATACCAGCTGATTCGATGCCGGTTTTTGCTTTGGATTCGTTGTTTTTTCAATGTGGATGGAATGGGCCGTCATTCGATACATCTCCTTATTTGGATACTAATAGTTGAATCGTACCACTCGTTTGAGTATATTAAAAATATCTGTTTTATGGGGTTCCCATACCTAAAAGGTATTGAGAAGGAGGGCAAGTATGGATATCCGTCAATTACGATACTTTCTCGCTATCGCCAGAGAAGGCCAAATTACCCGCGCCGCCAAAGCGCTCAATATGGAACAGCCGCCGCTGAGCCGCCAGCTGAAGCTGATGGAACAAGAGCTTAACGTGACGCTGTTTGACCGTAACGGCAACAAGCTGATGCTTACTCCTGCCGGTGAGCTGCTGCAGCGAAAGGCGGAGAATCTGCTGCTGCAATTCAATGAGACGCTTCAGGAAGTCAAAGAGCTGGACGACGGCGTTCAGGGGATCCTGTCCATCGGCTCCGTCGTTTCCTGTATCTCGCTGGTTCCGCCCAAAATTGAAATGTTCAGGAAAACCTATCCTCAGGTTACCTTTAAAATTTTGGAGGGAGATCATTTTTTGCTCGGCTATCATTTGGAAAAAAGACAGATCGAGCTCGTTGTCGCCCGTCTGCCGTTCGAATCGGACGAAGGAAGCGACCATTATTCGGTGCTGCCGCTGCCCTCGGATCCTTTCGTCGCAGTAGTACCTAGGAAATGGAGCGACGATCCGGATAAGACCACGATGAAAATGAGCGAGCTGGCGAGCTATCCGCTGCTCACTCTGAAGACGGACAGAACCACCGGGCTGCATGAGAAGGTCATGAACGAGTGCCGCCGCCACGGCTTCGAGCCTAATATCATATGCGAATGCTCCAGTGTTGCCATTATTATGGCTTTGGTGGAAGCAGGCATCGGCGTCACCGTATTCCCGAAATCGGTCATGACTTCCTTCCCCCTGCCTAACATCAGGGTCCTGAATATTATCGATGCGGAATTTCAATCCGACGTCGGACTGGTCTGGCTGAAGGACCGGTACTTGTCCAAAAGCGCACGGCATTTTATCGATATGTTCGCAAAATAAAGCTTCTGTCTGTGAGCAGAGCTAGTGCAGGCGCTAGCTGCGAGGCGCCCACAGCATAATGGATACGCCAACGATGCATACCGCGGCTCCGATCCAATCGTACAGATCAGGCGTTTTCCGGTCGACCAGCCATCCCCACAGGACAGCTAAAACGACAAATACACCGCCGTATGCGGCATAGACGCGTCCGAAGCTCGGAAAGCTCTGAAGTGTCGGTACAATACCGTATGCGATCAAGATCAGACTTCCCGCAATTCCATACCAAATCGATTTGGATTCCCTTAACCAAAGCCATACCAGATATCCTCCGCCGATTTCAGCCAGCCCGGCTATCAGGAATAATAAGACGGCTGAGACCATACCGGTAAAACTCCTTTTTCGACACCAACCGTTTGAAAACGGTTATTTTCTTCATCTTAGCGCAAGGAACCCGGTATAGCAAGCGGCGAATATGGGAAATCCGCAACAAAAAATCCGCCGGTCCAGCTATCGCTATCCGGCGGATGAGAAGATCGAAACCTTTGAGTACGGCTAACGTTGCTTCAGCAGCTCCTTATCGGTCCACGTACGCGATTCGTGCTTCGTCCAGTTGGTCAATGTATTACTGTAGCGATTGATAGAAAAAACATTACCACTACGGTCTCTATAGAAGGCGATATCGTCCATCGGATCGGGTGCTCCTGACAGTTTTTTCAATTGAAGGCTTGTATCCACCTCATACAATCCGTCTTTTTCAGGATCTCCGTACTCCACCGTCAGTGGAAATCGGCCGGAGGAAGGATCGACTGCGCCCCCCTCTGCAACTTTCCTCGATTTTCCGTACAAGCGGACTATTAGACTTCCTTTCGAATCCACAGGATTCCCGGTTAACTTCCGAATCCCGACGGGAGAGACATCCTGTTCGTCCCACAGCTCGTTGGCAAGTCGAATCGAACCATCGGTATCCATCAATGCCAGAAGTCCTGAGTTGAGATAGTATAAATTCCGGAACGGCTGCCTGTCGCGGGCGATCCAGACGGTTCCATCGGCATTTTTCAGCACAAGCTCGGGTAAATAGGGATATTCAGTCACTGCCTTCAGTTTCCCGTCAACTATAGAGAACAATTGATACCTGCTATGAGGAGGCGGTCCGATTACGGCAATGGGGTAATACGTATATACGGCAAGCAGCTTACGTCTATCGTCAATGTCGTACAGCGTTCCTTCTATTCGCAGCGTGGTGCCTCCCAATTCGTTCTTTTCCTCGTCCCGCAGCTCGGACAAGGTCATGTTATTATAACGAAGCGTATTGCCATCCCTCTCTATAACCGCTTCCTTTCCCTCCACCCGGTTCGTGTCCCCGGATTGCTCGGCTTTCTCACGTATCGCCTGCTCCTCTCCTGTCTCCAGCCATTCCGGCGCAGCAGACAGCGATTTGCTCACCTTGAGCATCGTTTTCTCCTTATTAGTGCCCGTAGTGCTGATATATAGCGATTCTTCATCGTCATAAACGATCTGCTGCATAACGCGATCCTCTCCGCCCCACATGCTTAAGCCCTCCTCCGGACTCCACTGTAAATCCATCATGAGCTTGAGATGAGCCAAGTCCCACGTCAGAGGCATATAGGTCACGTCCCGGAATTGCAGAAATGGATACGTTTGAGCCGTATTATCGACAGGCATCCCTCTGATTTCAATGGGATAGGAGCTTGGTACGGCATTGTATGAACGTTTGATCGCATTGTTCGCCGTCCCGGCTTGCGTGAGAGGAGGCTTCTCCAGTGCCGGGATATCCCCGTAATCGTTAGCGCAGCAGGTCCGGTATATTTTCAAGCCCTCTGTATCGCTCCATTCGCTGGACAACTCCAGTTCCCTCAGCAAATCCCAATTCAGTGGAAGATAGGTAATATCTTTATAAATGAGAAACGGATATTCCATCTGCGTGTTATTAATGATCTGACCATTTACTTTTACTGGAAATTCCGTTATCCGTACCTGGACCGTATTTCCAGCCGCTCCTGCCTGCAGTGGCAGTACGGAGGCTGCCATTAGGCTGATCAGACTGGCCAGCATAGTTTTCTTCAGCATCGTCCCACACCTTTCCTCATTCCATAACACATTAGACGAGAGAAGGCTCCACAAGTTACGCTTCGGCGCAGCATTTTCCCATTAAATTTGTATGAATCGTATTGGAATAGGATGGTGACTCACGGCATGGCGCATTGTCGAAAAATGAAGTAAAATGAAGGTAATCTATCATCTGGACAAGGAGCGTAGGAGAAATGAGAGGCAGGCTTTTTCCGGTCTTATGCTGGGTTATCGCTCTTTTTATTATGATTGGCTTTCAAGCGGCCGCTCCCGTCGAAGCCGGCTTCTGGGACAAAGTCAAAGACGTATACAACATGCCCGATAAAGTAAATGAGCTTCAGGAAAAATACGATTCGACGATGCAGCAGCTATCCGAACAGGAGCAAAAGCTCAAGGAAGCTCAGCAATACTCTGAAATGCTTGCCAGCCAAAACTCCGAACTGCTCAAGCAGCTGGAACAAATGAAGCAGGAGCGAGAATCAAACCGCCGTACCTGGATCAGCATTGGTGCCGCTGCGGTACTGCTGATTGCGCTTTATATTTTATCCGTCCGCATTTGGCGGTTTACCGTATGGCGCAGGCAAAGAAGCCAAGGCAGCGGCTCGACCCTCGGCTCATGAACATAAGTGCACCCCCGCCATTAGAGCATGTCCGCGTATCGATGGAGGAAGCGGAATCTCTGTACATCCTGCATCCCAAGTCGATTATCGCGTACCAAGGCATGCCTCAGAACCGTCAGGATCAGCTGATGAATTTGACAGGAGTATACGGCAAAAAGAAGTGGATCCGCTCCCTGCTTCGAGGTCCCTGCCAAATGATTCTCGGTATTCCGGCCGGCTGCTCTCTGAATACCGTCGACCTCGGTGAACAGGAGGAGCTTCTGTTCGATCTGCGGCATGTGATGATGTTCTCGGAATCATTATCCATGAAAAGTGTCATCCAAAAAATGAAAACAGCCTGGATTACACGCGATTTGGTCCGTGTACGGTTCACGGGTCTTGGAGTTGTCGGACTGCTGACTGCCGGTGATCTGGCCACGCTGCACCTCGATCCGGTCAAACCGATTTTCGTCGACAAAAGCGCCTTGGTCGCTTATCCGCAGAATGCCAAGATCCGGCTATCCGTCTATGGAAATCAGCTGGCAAGCCAGCATATGAATGTACAGTGGGAAATTACCGGAACGGGGCCGATCCTGATTCAGACCGGCAGCCGCGATCACGAGCTGATGGCTCATCTGCAGGACGACAGTCTGTTCAAAAGGATACTGAGAGAGCTGCTGCCCTTCGGCAATGTCATTATTAAATGAAAACGTGCCGCTATTGCATCGTTGCAATGGCAGGCACGTTTTATTGCGTTTTACGGCGTATCAGGGTCAGGCTCTTAAGAAATCAAGAAAGATTCGTTTTAATATATGAAGCTGCTCCTCGGGCTCCATCTTAAGGTGCGGCAGGATGTGGTACCTTTGTGCCGACAGCTTCTTCGATACCGTGCCGAACGTATTGGCTATGGACCGCAAATAGGCATCGACTGAAATGTCCGAACGGATCGACCCGTCGGTCTGACCCTGGGCGAAAATGTCGGAATAAATGCCGTTCAGCCTTCTCGAAACCTCCTCATACGCGGCTATATCCTCCATGGGCTCATGCAGCAATGAAGTGTAGCTCTCGAATGCTTCAATCAGCTTCGTATTGTCGCTATGCTCTTCTGTCACGAACGAAATGAACAAATCCAACAGCTTCTCGACCTTGACGAGACAAGGTACCGGCATTTGCGCAATTACTTCGAAAGCAGACATTTGAGATTCAAGAATTTGCGTTGCTACGGCTACGATCAGCTTCTCCTTCTTAGGAAAATAGCGAAAGACGGTCGCCACTCCGATATTGGCTTCCTTCGCTACATCCTGCATCGTGCTCTTATCGAGCCCTTTGCGGACGAATACCCGTTTGGCCGCCTCTAATATATCCGTAAGCCGCTGATTCTTCCCTTCCAGCCGCTCCTGCTCCCATCTGTTTTTGGGACCCATACGATCCTTTCACGTCCCTTCGATCGTTGATTTGATAGCCATGCTATCAAAACTTGGTTCCAGTGTCAACATGATGGGAGGTGTTGCATTGTGGACTAAGCAATGATATGATTGATATCGTAATGATAGTCGTACTATCGCATTGATATTATATAAATCATACCTAAGGAGACGATGATCATGACGAATAGGAACCAGGTTGCCGTTGTTACCGGAGCAGGAAGCGGAATTGGACGTGCGTCCAGCTTGAAGCTGGCTGCTAACGGATTTAAGGTTGTAGTGGTAGATTATAATGTGGAAACCGGAGAAGAAACCGTTCAGCTGATCCGGCAAGCCGGAGGCGAGAGCATATTCGTACAAGCTAATGTAGCTGTTGCTGCAGATGTGCAGAATTATGTTGCCAAATCGTTGGAAGCTTACGGGCGTATCGACGTATTTTTTAATAACGCCGGCGTACTGCAAACTTTCGCGCCGCTTACCCAAATTGAAGAAGCGGAATTCGACCGGATCATGTCGGTCAACGTCAAAGGTATTTTCTTCGGTCTGAAATATATCATTCCCGTCATGGAGCAGCAAGGCGGCGGCTCGATCATCAATACGGCATCGACGGCCGGACTCCGCAGCGAGCACAGCCTCGCGGCTTACTCGGCAAGCAAGCACGCCGTGATCGGCCTAACCAAATCCGCCGCGCTGGAGTATGTGAAGAAAGGCATTCGCGTCAATGCCATTTGCCCTGGCGGCGTCGCAACAGCATTGACCGCTGCCGTCGCCGATATGTTCGCGCAAACCGGCTATGTGCCGGAAGAGCTTCCGAACATGCGGATGGGCCGCTATGCAGAACCTGCCGAGCTGGCCGAGATGGTCGCTTTCCTCGCTTCTCCTGCATCCAGCTATATGACCGGTTCCGTTATAGCCGTTGACGGCGGATTGACTTTGTAATAAATCAAAAAGATTGGGCTTGGCTTCACGCCAAACCCAATCTTTTTTTGTTATGATCTTACAAGACAAGGCCGTTTGGGATCGAAGGTCCATCCGGGGATTAAATATTGCATCGCTTTGGCATCATCTCTCGCGCCAAGTCCCATACTTTTATACAGCTGATGTGCCTCCTCGATCCGTTCCATATCCACCTCGATGCCGAGTCCCGGCTTGTCGGGCACCTTCACCTTCCCGCCAACAATCTTGAGAGGCTCCTTGGTTAACCGCTGGCCGTCCTGCCATATCCAGTGGGTATCGATTGCAGTAATCTTACCCGGAGCGGCGGCAGCGACATGTGTGAACATGGCAAGAGATATATCAAAATGATTATTAGAATGAGAACCCCATGTCATCCCCCATTCGGCGCACAGCTGGGAAACCCGCACCGAGCCCTGCATGGTCCAGAAATGCGGGTCCGCCAAAGGAATGTCCACTGATTGAAGCTGTACGGCGTGTCCCAGCTCGCGCCAATCGCACGCAATCATATTCGTCGCCGTCTTAAGTCCGGTTGCTCGTCGAAACTCTGCCAGCACTTCACGTCCGGAGTAGCCCTTTTCCGCTCCGCACGGATCCTCGGCATAGGCAAGAACCGAATGCTTGTTGCGGCATAGCCGTATGGCTTCGTCCAGAGACCATGCGCCGTTAGGATCCAGCGTGATCCGTGCCTGCGGGAAGTGCTCAGCAAGCAGCGTAACCGCTTCGATCTCTTCTTCACCACGAAGCACGCCGCCTTTTAGCTTAAAGTCGTGAAAGCCGTACTTCTCGTGAGCAGCTTCGGCAAGACGTAATATAGATGTTGCTGTAAGCGCTTCCTCATTGCGTAATCGAAACCACTCATCTTGGGAGTCCAGCTCGCTGCGATAAGAAAGATCCGTCTTCATCCGATCTCCGATGTAGAACAAGTATCCGAGCATCTCGACGTCATCCCGCTGCTGACCTTCACCGAGCAAAGCTGCCGCCGGCACTTCTAGAAATTGCCCCAACAAGTCTAGCATGGCCGCTTCCAATGCTGTAACGGCGTGAATCGTCGTACGCAGGTCAAACGTCTGCTTCCCTCGCCCCTCGGCATCCCTATCGGCGAACGTTCGGCGAACATTGCCAAGAACCTGGTTGTACGCGCCAATCCTTTGACCCAGCACAAGAGGCTTGGCCTCCTCTAACGTTACGCGAATTTTTTCTCCGCCAGGTACCTCACCCACTCCTACACGGCCTGCATCGTCCTTCAATATGACGACATTACGGGTAAAGAACGGACTATGGGCTCCACTGAGATTAAGCAGCATACTGTCATGTCCGGCTACAGGAATTACGAGCATTTCTTTAATGCTTGGAGTTGCATGTCCTTTGGAACCATCTGCATTCACAATGTATGCCCCCTCGTATGATCGGGATTGAACTACACTTTTCATTACATCGTATTTGTCAACATTATGCAATACGAAATTGGCGGTTTCCTGAAAGAAAAGGAATAAAATCAACCGTTCCGTTTACCCTAAGAGAGATGAATGTTTTCCCGAAGCGAAAGGATGAGTATCGATGGAAGCAGATGACAAGAAACGGCTTGAAGAGAAATTCGACAGAGATTTAACGGACGGGGAAGCTGCCGAGATCATGAACACCCCTGTGCTGCATTCGGACGATGAGAATTATTACGAGAACGACGATATGGATCTACTGGACACCATCCCTATCGGACTGCAATTCCGACAAAAAGGATGACTTCCCAGTCTATAAGGAGGTATTAATCCCGTGCCCAACGAACAAGTGGACAGAGAAACCGACGGTAATCCGCAAACGCTGTATGAAGATACGACAGCGCATGAGCGCCCAGGATTTCGGGTAGACGATGAGACTCCTCTGCGCAATTATGGCGAACCCGGTGAGATGGAAGACGGAGTGCCTATAGAATAGAGGAAAAAAATAACCGTCCTGATCCAGGACGGTTTTCCTTACTTAACTTGCTGCTTGCTGCATCGCTACGGTGCTCTCTTGCTTCCCGTCCTGCTGCCTGGACAGCTGGAACAGCATGAACCAGATCAACAGGAAGCCGGCGACTTGCGCCACTGTAATTTGCTGTTGGAATACAAGCCAATTCACCAGCACACCGATGGCCGGAAAGAACAGCTCCGCTAGTGTGGCATACGATGCTTTGGTCCCTGAGAGTCCTTTGTAGTACAGGAGCAAGCTCAATAATCCGGGCAAAAAGGCTTGCAGCAGCATATTTACCGAAACGGCGAACCATTCGGTCGGTTGAGCCGGCCAGTTCCAGCTCTCTCCTCCAACCCAGGCAGTTGCGAACAGCAGCGGCAAGGCTAGCGTAAAGCGCAGCGCCGTAACGGCTTCAAACGGCATTTTATCAAGCAGCAAACGCCCCATAACCGTAGATCCGCCCCACAAAGCTGCAGCACCTATCGATAACAGACCCCCGATCACCCCAAAACGGGAAAGTCCGTCAAAAGGAAACGTTATGCCGAACGTCAGCAAGTACGTGCCCGCCAGAGCCACAATAACCAGAATGAAAAACCGTGCCGGAAGCATTTCCTTCAAAATCCATCTTGCCATCAGGATGGCGAACAATGGCTGGAGCTTTTGCAGCAATAGTACGCCGTTCAAATCACCATGCGCAAAAGCTGAAGTGAACATGATCGTCGCGATAGCAGAGCCGCCCCAGGATATAAACAGCAATGCACCAATATGGCGCAGGTTCAAGCCGCGGAGCGATTTACGGTACAGCCACAATATCGGTACGGAGTAAAATAGCAAAAGCACGTGTTCGATAAGTACGATCTGAGTCGATGTAAAATACTTAAGCAGCAAAATGCGGAATAGCGGGTCTACGCCCCACAGTGCAGCTCCCAGTGCAACCAGCCATACTCCGTTGCGGATTCCCGTGCGGGACGGCTCTTGCCGTACGGACGGGTTAATCGATGATACATTTTCCATATCCAATCCAACCTCCTTATTTTTGAAAAGGAAGCTTCGAAAGAAGTCAGCCCCGTTATCATAATGACAACGGGGCATACTGAAACAGGCTTGGATCTGGAACGTTTTTTCACATCAAAGTGAACGCACCAAACTACAAACTTGTTTTGACCTTCTCCCATCCGGACTATACCGTCGGCTTTGGAGTTTCACCAAATCAGTCGTGCATCGCGGCTAACACGATGAACGAGTCGCGGGCTGCGGGTCATGACGTACGACCCTTTACCGCCGGTCGGGAATTGCACCCTGCCCCGAAGATCCTTTTTCAATTAGTTTGGATTTTACCATATGCTTTGTATTTTAACAAGATGCTAACTAAAAATTAGTTGCTTGTTTAACTGCATAAAATAATTTATACACAAAAAAAGCAGCCCGAAGGCCATTATTACCGTAATATTAAATTGAAATTTTAAAAAAGAATTCTACAGTCCAAAGATGGTATAATTAAAAACCGTGTACTTTCAGTTGATTCTAACGATGGGTGAACAAATGAAAAAAAGAATTAGAAAGAAGCTTAACAAGAATTAAAATGTGCTGCTTTGGCTACATCAATAGCTTCAATTATGCAGCTATATAATTTATGGAGATCTTGCGTTCGCCTTTCGAAAATAGGATTTAACCAGTCATCCATCTGTACTACAACTATATTAAAACTGCCAATCTCGAGATTGAATTCCGGGTACCATCCGACATCCAATATAAATCCATTATGGTATCGAACTTGAAGAATATCTTCCTTAAATGACCAAATTTGCTCTTCGTAAGATAGGTTCGGATCAAAATCCAGATCATTTAAAACAACTTTCCCACTTTTAAAGTCAATAATTTCAAACATACTTGTCACTAACCACCAATCAATGTTTTCTGGATTATTAAACTCAGTTATTCAAATCCCATCCGAATGACTCTATATACACTATATGGTTAATTTTCCATATTACAATGCCATTTCCTACATTATTATATCATTAGCATTAAAACGAATGAATCCAATTGCCCTATGTGTGATTACCACAAAAAAGCAGCCCGAAGGCTGCTTTTTTCCGTTACTTCTTCTGATTCACCAGCTGCTGAATGGCAATGTTGGATTCTTCCTCGACAGCGCGGATAGCCGAATTGACATCCATGCTGCTTTTATAGATGTTGTCGAAAATTTTGGCCGTATTCACGTTGTAATCTACGAGTCCGTTAGCACGGGCAGCCGGCGGTTGAGCATTTTTGCTGTAATACACGGCACCGGTGTTTTTGCCTTTGAGCTGCGGCAAGCTTTGACCGTACAAATCGCGGACCGGCTTGCTCTTGAGCGGAGTCACGATCCCCTGCTTGGACAGCTCGGACTGGACTTCTTCCGACAATAAGTGCTGGACAATCTGGAAGGCTTGATCTTTATATTTCGAGTTCTTCGTTACGAAAAGCGAATATGTATTAGGCTGCATGCCGGTATTGGGCAGCTCTTTGAAGGAAGGCGGAGACGCGAGATCGAAGTTCAAATCTTTGTTGGCGTTGTACCAGCTTGTTACCTTCTCTGCAACATGGACACCGATAGCCGTCTGACCTTTAGGGAAGTCATCGATATTCGTATATGCGTTGCTTGGAATATCATAGAACCGTTTGAAATTTTCGATTAGCTGCTTCCACTTCTCGGTATTGATAGCCGCTTTGTTCTCCTTCAAATCCAAAGGATTGAGCGACAGCTGATTATAACCCATCATCACACCCGGATGCGCAGACAGACCTTTATAATCCACTCCGTCCACCGTTCGCGACATTTTCTTCGCAATATCGTACACTTCATCCCATGTCATACCGTCTTTCGGATACGGAACGCCGAATTTATCGAACAAATCTTTGTTGTAGAACATGACGATATTACTGAGAGTAAACGGCAATCCCCACAGCTGCCCCTCCGGGTTGGCGTTACGCACCTGTGCAAGCGCCGCATCATCGATTCGGTTCAGATCGAAATTATGCTTCTTGATCAGCTCAGACAAATCGAGAGCCAAGTCAAATTCTTTGATACGGGATAAAATATTGCTCTTGGACTCCAGCACGATGTCCGGAATTGTTCCTGCCGCGACCAGATCGGCGTAATCTTGGCCTTTTCCTTTATGAATATGCTGAATCGTTACATTGGGGAATTTCTTCTTGATGTATTGCCCGATCTCATTCTCGAACCCGCTTTCATCTGCATAAACAGAGTTTTGCGCCGTGAAAAAAATGAGCGTCACCGGTTCATTGCTGGCTTTGGGCGTACTTGTGTCTGCCGGGGCGGATGATGGTGCTTGGCCGCTTCCGCTGCAACCGCTTACTAACATGACCAAACCTAGAGATAGTGAGACCATCTTTGCTACGTTTTTCTTCATGCTTGTTCCCCCTCTTAAGTTAACCGCCTTTTACATGGTAAATCGGACTGGCATTACATACTTTGAATGGGTAAAAAAGCGCTTACATTTCCTATCATACTATATCCTGTTCACTGTTTAGGATGCAATTTATTCACTTACATTTGCACAATATTAACATCTTATTCACTTGATTAATGAACCTAATATTTAATGCTATTAATCATTTTCTCCAATCTTTTTTACAAAATCTATTTTTATCGGCAGTAGTTTAAAACTAATCTCCCCCCTCTTACATTTCTAAGTCAGCCTGATTAACGAAAAAAAAGAGCCTCGAGGGCTCTTGATCCATCATCTTTATGCAGCTTTTATGAACGCTTTAACTTCCTTCCTCTGGATGAGCAGCAGCCGCATGAAGAAGCCTACGGCCGCCAATGTCAAACCGATTGTAATTCCGACCCAATACCCGAACGGACCCAGATCTGTATATACCGCCAGCAAATAGCCAGAAGGGATACCGACGACCCAATAGGATACCAGAGCGGTTATAAAAGGGACGGTTACGTCTTTATAGCCGCGCAGCACCCCCTGTAAGGCAGCTTGGGCCGCATCGGATAGCTGGTAGAAGATGGCGAAGATGAAAAAATGCATCGTAAGCCCGACGACTTCCGGGTTGTCCGAATAGAAATAGGCGATCTGTTCCCGGAACAAGTACAAGAACACGGAGCTGACGCCCAAAATGCCGACTGCGCACGAAACGCCGAAGCTGCTGTACTGTCTTGCGTCCGCAAGACGTCCCGCTCCGATCTCATAGGCAACAAGAATGGTGAGCGTCATCGATATGCTAAGCGGCATCATAAACAAAAGGGAAGTAAAATTGATCGCGGATTGATGCGCAGCAATCGTGACGGTATCGAACATCATCCCCATCAGCAATGTTACAATAGAAAAAATGCTGGATTCAAAAAAGACGGAAAGTCCCATAGGAACCCCAATTTTCAGCTGCTCCTTCCATGCCTTCCAAGATGGTGCGGTCCAACTGCTGAACAATCGGTAAGCGCTTATGGGATGAACTCGGAATGTCATCACGATGCCAATAAGGAATATTAGCCAGTAGGTGAGCGCCGTAGCATAACCCGCCCCGATACCTCCCAGCTTCGGAAAGCCGAGATGACCGAACACGAGCAAATAATTGAGCAGCATATTGAACGGGACCGCGATGATCATGATCATCATCGTTATTTTGGTATTGCCGTGAGCATCAAAGCTATAACGAAGAACGCTCCCTGCAAACAGCGGGACGATGCCGAATCCCAGTCCGATCAAAAAATGTTTGGCAATATGCTGTACTTCAGCATCCAGCTTCATAGCCGATAAAACGGGATTTAAACCTATACTGCCTGCCGCCAGCACGATCATGGCCAGCAAAACCGCCAAGTATAGTGCTTGTTTTATGGTTCTGCCGATTTGTTGGCTTTCTCCCCGGCCATTCAGCTGGGCGACCATCGGAGTGACGGCAAGCAAAATACCGTTAATGCCGACGGCAATGGGCATCCACAGGCTCGCGCCTATCGCAACGCCAGCCAAATCGTTGGTCCCTGCTCTCCCTGACATCATCGTGTCAATGACGGTCAACAAATTGTAACTGATTTGCGTGATCATGATTGGACCTAGTATGGCAAAAAATAGTGCTGCTTTCTGTTTTAACGATTGTGCATGATACATAAATCATTCCTCCACTGCTTTTAAACAAACAAAAAGAAGGGCAACCGGTATCGCCCCTCTTCAGATTTCCATTTTGAAATTGACAATCAATGGAACTTCGAATTCGACCGCTTACTTGTATTTACGCCAATCCATGCCGCTTTGTTCAAGCAAATAACCGAAATCGCCTTCCAGACGTTTTTGTTCAGCCTTGCGGGCTGCTTCCGCTTCTTTGCGGGCATTCTCCCGCTTCTCGGCTTCCTCCGCTTTCATCTGGTCCGCCTGAGACTTCAATTGCTCCACGATGGACGGGTTCAACAGATCTTTTAACGTAGCCGGTTTATCTGAAGCAGCGGAGCTCGGGACCGCAGCCTGTTTTCTCTTTTTGACCAATGTAATCACCCCGTAACACGAATTCCTCTATTCCATACCTTACACGTATGGTACTCTCCTATTCCGCTTCTGTCAAATTGTTTTGGTTAACGGGCATGCAAAAAAACCGGTGGCGAGACGCATCAAGGATGCTTCCTTACCTCCGGTTTATTCATAGTACTCCCTATGCAAAGGTTTGGGCGGCGTCCAAGCTGCCCGAGGCCAGATTGCCTCTATGGAACACCGCAACTCTTCTCGGCAGTCTTGCCACGGCTTCCGCCGAGCAGCTGGCGTCTACCAGCACGCCGCTCGCTTCAACACCGGGTGCCGGCCACACCTGTACGCCCTTCTCGTCCAATGGTATTACACCGCCGGTGGCCAGTGCCAAAGCACGGGACAAACTATACTCGCTGGACCAGCCGTAAAGCTGTGCAGCCAGATTGGATTTTTGCAAAATATCGCCGGTGCCGAACGGAGACCAATGGTCTATTATGCTGTCATTGCCGAGCATGACCTCGACCTTGTTAGCCATAAGCAGCGGGATTGGCATCATTCCTTTGCCTGCGGGAACGGATGAGGCTATGGATATGCCCAATGACGCAAGTCTTCCTGCAAGCTCCTTGTCTTCTCCCGGAGCGGCGGATGCTAGAGAGAATGCATGGCTGACGGTGACGCGTCCTTGAAGTCCGGCTTCCTCCGTCAGATCGGCTAGGCGACGAATCGTATTTAATCCGGTTTCGCCTCCGTCGTGGAGATGAATATCAATACCGGCTTCGTATTCTACGGCAAGCTCGATGATCGTCTGCAGCGATTTTTCCATATCCCCGTCCACTGTAG
Organism: Paenibacillus sp. H1-7; assembly: GCF_022354825.1. Lineage (GTDB taxonomy): Bacteria > Bacillota > Bacilli > Paenibacillales > NBRC-103111 > Paenibacillus_S. Next base: position 4,074,882 of record NZ_CP031168.1, on the reverse strand, counting down.
CAGGGTCGATCCCTCCGACATGGGTCACTCCCATCCTCATAGCCTCTTTCATAGAAGCAATGACGGAAGAGGCCACTTCGGGACGCACGAGCCCATGCTGCGGGAATGCGACGATTTCATGCGAAATTTTATCCTTATAATGATCCAGGGCGCGAAGCAGACTCTCCAAATTGTTCACGCCAATGACCGGATCGATATTGCAATGGCTTCTAACGTAGGTAGAGCCGTAGCCTAAAATCATCTCGATAAGCTTCTCCGCTCTCTCCTGCGCCGTTGGCAGGAGCAGCGGCAGCAGCTCCTGCTCCTCGCGGATTCGGTCCCATTTTCCGTTAGGCGCAGGCCGAACAGCTCTCCACGGACCGCCGTAGAATGTTTTATCAAGGTGAATATGCATTTCTCTGAACGATGGAAGCAGCAGCAGCCCTCTGGCATCGTAGCGCGGCAGCTCGGGAGGCAGAACGGCTCCCTTGCTCAACACTTCCGATATCATTCCATCATCGATGCGCAGATTGAAGATGGCCGTTTTCGTTCCTGTCACCTGATCGTCTTCATATACATATCCGGTTTCCAGGAGTACGTTGGTCAACAGGTATGAAGAGTACTGTGTGGTTTTCATCTTAGACATGTCATCATCCTTTTCCTTACCCGCCATACTTGCTGCAGCAGGCATCATTCGCTTACGAACCCGATCTTACTATGGCTTCAACTTCAATTTCTACCAAAAGATCCGGTAGTTCGATATTTCTATAAGATTATCGTCGGGGTCTCTGATGTACACAGACACGATATCTCCTATAGCTCCGGTTCGTTTTACCGGTCCTTCTTCTATAGGGACGCTCATCGCTTCCAGCTGCATCAACACTTCTTCAAGCGGGGTCTGAGTAATAAAACAAACATCGGCGGATCCCGGCGTAGGAAGCTTGGCTTTTGGCTCGAATTCTTTGCCTGCTTCATGCAGATTGATCTTTTGCTGCCCGAATACCAGCGCCTTGCGGCTGCCGCCGAACTCCACCGGCTCCATACCCAACACCTCGGTATAGAAGCGGATCGCCGCCCCTATGTCCCGGACTGTCAACACAATATGGTCAATGCGCTCCAGTTTCAACTCTATCCCTCCTATGTATCTAGTCGTGTCACCATATCATATCATATCGTGTGGTAGAGGGTGGGAGCCGCCGCAGCCATCGCCGATAATCTCATTCAGCACCCCCGTTTCTCCCAAGCGACAACAAAGCGCATATATCAATCGCGATACCACCGCGGCTTCACCATCTCAAAGTAGTCATGGTCATCCAGTACGCCATACAAGCGATTGAGCATTTGCTTGGTCTCGTCCGGCTTCACCTTCAAAATCCAGACAACGGACGAAATCACCGTCATAGCGGTATACAAGGAATACAGCTTCCAGAACATATCATCAGGTTGTTTTCCCTCAAAGTATCCATGAATTTGTCCAATAGAAAAAGGTACGCTGACTTCCTTGCTGAACATCCCGATTTTCAAAAATTCGTGCACCGGATCTCCCCAGTCGTAACGATTGAAGTCAATAACGCCTGCAAGCCGGCCCTCTTTCACAATAATATTGCTAAGGTGAAAATCATCGTGCTGAAACGAATTAGGCCGGTTTTTCATAATCTCCAGATGCTCGTCAATAAAAGTAATCATTTTATGATCATCTCTGATCCTTACGCCGCACGCTTTATATTGTTCGCTATAGCGCCGGTATTTGGAAACTTTGCTTTCATACCAATCCGGTGCGTGCCGAGGAGCCTGCAGCTGATGCATCTTCCACAGCTCCTTGCCCGCCTCGAGCCCGATTTGATATTGCACGCTATCCGAATAACGGGGCAGCTCCTCCGATGCATCAACACCTTCTACATATGAGAGCAGCATGTAACCGATCTCAGCTTCCGGCAGCTGTCCGAATTCCAAAGGCTTGGAGCACCTTACTCCATATTCCTCCATCATGGCCAATACGTCGTATTCTCGCCGCTTGCTTTCGGAGCTCTTGGCAGCAAAAACCCGCAGCAGAAAATGCTGTTCACTAAGACTCACTCTATACTTGCGATCGCTGGAGTATCCCTTGTCTATTAATGTTAATTGACAATTCTTCCCTTGGAGCAAGTGAATTTGTTCTTTCAACCGTTCACCTTCGATTTCCATTGGCAGCATGTCCGGCCTCCTAAAGATAGTTTTTCAAGAAAAAAACTGTTGCTTACGGATTCGCCAATCAATCGAGTGGGTTGCGCCCACCAACGCTTCAGCTTGCATCGGAATTATCCAATGTGAATTCAAGCAAAGGAAGCCGCAAATTAGAATCGGCGCTGGACGGTTCCCACCCTATTCGCTTAGCGCCTAGTTTCCTGTAAAAAGCTTCCGCATTCGGATCACTTACGATTCGAAATCGCGATATTCCAGCCTTCTTAACCGTTTCCAGCAGGTGCTCCCATAGAAGCTTACCTAGTCCAAGTCCGATCCATTCGGGACTAACGAACAGCCATTTTAATTCCGCCTCGCACCCGATCGATCGAAAATAATAGAAACCGCGAATTACGCCGCGGTCCTCAATAACATATACTGCGTCCTCTTTGACCTGCTGCTCCGTCACAACCAGATGCTCCTTAGCAGCTAGCATATAGATGGCATCATAATGCCAATACGATTTGGACTTGAAAGCTATATCGCTTAAGAGCCCGGCTTCTGCAGGATCCGCACGTCGAATTTCGATACCCCATCGCTCCTTTCCCCCAAAAAAAAAACGATTACCGATCCCTTACAATCTGTTGAATCGATACAAAACGGAATCCAGGACGGGACGATATCCGATCACGGAATAAATATGATTGGAGGTCGGATTCGCCAAATCGGTATACAGGCTGCAATACCGGTAGCCTTCATCCAGCAGAAGATGACTTAATGAAGCCACGCACGAAGATGCATAGCCTTTCCCTCTCCACTCCGGCGGAGTGTAAACAAAGCTAAGGACGATTCCGTTACGGGTCGGTCTTGTTTTTCTTGTCATGCTCACCGGAATCCCGTTGTCGTCCTGCCACATATATAACGAACCGTCCCTCAAGCACTCGAGAGCTTTGTTAGCCGCTTCCTGACGTGACATGTTCTCGTTAACCGATTCCGCAAAGTCGTACATCCAGCTTGCCGCCGTCTCATGGTCTTGCATGCCGGCCTGTCTTAACCTCCCAGGGGCATAGGGAATCTCATTCACTCGATCCAACAGGTATATTCTCTGATTCATCCGGACATACGGCTCCAGCTGCATCTGTGCTGCCCACTCCAGCGCCAATGAGCGTGCGGCGTCAACCGGCCCGACAACGCCCGGAACCTCCAATCCACGCTGCCGGATGTCGGCTATTGCCATTTTGACGGCTGCTTCGGTATCCGCATCGTCTCCGTAACAGTACAATATTAAATTTTTGCTGTTTAAAAGAATGGCCATAATCGGGGTTCCGCTGCCGCTTTCCACGGTATACAAAAGGTTTCCGGCTGTCGATTCGCCTCTTTGCTCCTTTTGCACCAAAATATTCGATAACCCAAGCAATAAATTGTTCGCTGCTTCGTTTTGTTCCAGGAATGCTCCGGCAGCAGCAAGAAAATCGGCCGCGCGGGTGTATACAGTCGACTTCATAGCAAAACTCCCCCTCTACCATCCAGATCCGTATCCCTGGCAGAATTCATAAGGACAAGGTTCGAAAAGTAAATTTTATCCATATTACCACAGCCTCCTAGCCGCGACAAGCTTCAAATTGTGAACTGCATTCCTTATGAACAGCAGCTCATCACTCGCGTGTTTCTTTGCAATTTCCGCAAAGTGTACTATAATTTTCTTTATGCTTATTATTTCTATTACCTGGTCATGAAGGTTGCCTATATTGATTCAATGAAGGAGATCATTCTAATGAAAGAACCGCAGGAGCTGAAAGTCCTCGTAGTAACCGCGGTCTCCGCCGAAAGAGACGCCGTGCAGCGCGGGCTTGCCGATAACCCCCGGTTTGAGGTTATCGCCGCAGGCGTGGGGCCGGTGACGTCGGCCATCCGCACGACGAAAGCGCTGGCTGCCGCGCGCTACGATCTTGTCGTCGTCGCCGGCATCGCAGGCGGCTTCAGCGGTAGGGCGGAAGTCGGCTCGCTCGTCGTAGCGAGCGATATCATCGCCGCCGACCTCGGCGCCGAGACGCCTGAGGGCTTCTCCACCCTGGACGAGCTCGGCTTCGGCTCGTCCAGGGTGCCCGTTGACGCCAGCCGGGCGAAGCGGCTGGCGGATGCGCTCGCTGCTGCGGGGATCCCCGCGCAGCTGGGGCCGGTGCTCACCCTGTCCACGGTGACAGGGTCCGCTGCTACGGCGGCCGCGCTAGCCGAGCGCGTGCCCGGAGCCGCTGCCGAAGCGATGGAAGGCTTCGGCGCAGCGAGCGCAGCCCAGGAATACGGCTTGCCCGTATTGGAGCTGCGCGCTATCTCGAACGCCGTTGGACCGAGAGATCGGTCGGCATGGCGTATCGGGGATGCTTTGGCCGCATTGGAAGCGGCCGGTACCGTACTACAGGAGGTATTGAAATGAAGATTGCCTTTTCACCTTGTCCTAATGACACGTTCGTCTTTCACGCTTGGGTTCACGGGCTGATTCCCGGCGCACCTGAGCTTGAGGTTACGTATGCCGATATCGACATCACGAACAACTGGGCAGCATCCGGCACCGGACCGGAAGTGCTCAAAATCTCTTATGCCGCATTGCCATGGGTATTACAAGACTATGCGCTGCTGCCTTGCGGCGGTGCGCTGGGTCGCGGCTGCGGCCCGCTCGTCCTTACGTCGGGCCGTTTGACGGCAACGAGCGACCCTTCCGTGCTCAGCGGCCGCCGCGTTGCGGTGCCGAGCGAACGGTCCACCGCTTACCTGTTGTTCCGCCTTTGGGCTGCTCAGAACGTTCCGGGCGGAGTCGGCGAAATTGTCGTGATGCCTTTTCACGAAATTATGCCCGCCGTTCGCGACGGTATCATCGATGCAGGGCTTGTTATCCATGAAGCCCGCTTCACTTATCCTTCCTACGGGCTGACGCTGTTGGCCGATATGGGAAGCTGGTGGGAGAGCGACACCGGACTGCCGATCCCGCTCGGCGCCATTATCGCCCGCCGTTCCATGGATTTGGCCTCTCTGGCTGAATGGACTCGCGCATCCGTTGAGTATGCATGGGCACATCCGGAGCTATCGAGACCCTATGTGATGAGCCATGCTCAAGAGCTGTCTCCCGAGGTGGCGCAGGCGCACATTGATCTGTACGTGAACAAATTCACGGGGAATTTGGGTGAGGACGGCTATGCCGCTGTAACCGCACTGCTTCATCGCGCTTCTCAGGAAGGCCTTGTTCCCGAGTTTGATCTCTCGCTGCTGCGGTCGTAATACCGCTGCTTAACGGCAAAAAGCCGACATTCCATTGCCAGTCAATCGGCATGGGATGTCGGTTTTTTTGCAATGGAGATCGACAATGCAGAACGATCCATTCCATATCGACCATGGAACTTGCTTGTAAGTCCCGCGCTTGCGCAATCTGTTTCTCGAGAGAGGATCGATTCCGGATAACGGTTCATCCAGCAGCAACCTGGTTACGTTACACCGTCGTAACTCAGGTCCTCAAGAACATGTCGCTTATGCCCTTCCTCTGCTTACTTTCCCTTGCAGCACGCCGAGCAGCATATCCGCCAGCAGGGCAAGCAGAGCCGCCGGGATTGCGCCGGCATAAAGCCTTGCCGGATTATCCATGTTAATGCCTGCATAAATTTCGCGGCCAAGTCCTTCGCCTCCCACCAGCGGAGCAATGGTAGCCACCCCGATAGCAATGACGGCAGCGACCCGGATTCCCGTGAAAATGAACGGCAGCGCAAGAGGCAGCTGTACCTTGAACAAGAGCTGCGACGTGCTCATTCCGACCCCTCTCCCCGCTTCCGTAATCGCCGGATTCACCTGGGTAAGTCCGACATAGGTGTTGCGGATAACAGGGAGCAGTGAATACAGGAACAGCCCTACGACAACGGTTGTAAAGCCGAGTCCGAACGCAATCATTAACAATACGAGCAAAGCCATGCTCGGAAATACTTGTATGATGTTGGCGAGCATCAAAATGAGGTTAGTGAGCTTGGGAACCCGCGCCGCTACAAGTCCCAACGGCACCCCAACCACCAAAGCCAGCAGTAAGCCAAGAATCACCATCAGGATATGCTGGTAAGCAAGCTCCAGTAAATACGTCCAGTTTTCTCCTACATATCGGAAAAATAACGCCAATAGTATCACCTCCGGAATCCAATTATTTGAGAAGACCGACCTTTTTCAAATACTCCTCCGCGACCTTTCTCTCATTCCGCTTATTGACGTCCACTTCGTAATTCAGCTCGATCATCGTGTTCACGTCGATTTTGCCTGTCAGCAGGTTCATGATTTCATTCAGCTCCGGATGCTTGGCGAGAATATCTTTGCGGATAACCGGCGAAGCATCGTACGGAGGGAAGAACTGCTTGTCGTCCTTCAACGACTTCAGGCTGTATTCCTTGATGCGCGGATCGGTGGAATAAGCGAGCACTATATCGACGTTTTTACTCGCAACCGCCTTGTATACGAGCGCGACCTCCATCGGAAGCGTCTTGCCGAATGTGATGCCGTAGTGCTTCTGAAACGCCGGATAACCGTCGTTTTGCCTCTCAAGCCAGGTCGTATCGACGCCAAGCGTCATATTACCAGCCGTAGGTGCGACATCGGATATCGCATTCAAATTGTTTTGCTTCGCCACATCGTCCCTCACGGTAAAAGCATACGTATTCTCAAAGCCGTACGGATCGAGCCATTGCATGCCGAAATGCTTGTCAAACCCTTCCTTGGCCTGCTTCAGGACGCTGGCGCGATCTTTTGTCGGCTCAATCGGGAAATAGTTATCGAATATCATGCCCGTGTACAAAATCGCCATCTGCACGTCGTTGCTTTTCATCGCTTGCAGAACTACGGTACTGGAGGCCAAATCCGGAAGTACGTCGACCTTCAAATCCGTCCGGTCCTCAATGAGCAGCTTATGCATTTGCGCGAGGATTTTGGGCTCGGAATACGTTTGCGTGCCGATAATGATCTTATCACCGGTACCGCAGCCGCTTAACACGGCCGTCCAACCGATTGCAGCTGCCAGCAGCAAGCCCATTCGCCGTGTGCGCTTCATCAATGACCACCCCGGTTTCCGGTTGACGCCATAGCCGCTGGGTTTGCGCGTGCGGTCACCTTTTTCTCGGCAAGGTTCAGTAGAAAATCCGTAATTAATGCCAGCAATACGGCCAAAATGGCTCCTGTGAATATGAGCTCCTTCTTATTCGTACCCATCCCGGCAAAAATAAGCTGGCCCAAGCCGCCGGCACCGATCAGCGTAGCCAAAGTCGCCCAGCTGATAATGTACACGGTGGTGACACGAATGCCCGACATAATGTAAGGCAAAGCCTGCGGCAGTTGAATTTGCAGCAGCGTCTGCTGCTTGCTGTACCCCATTCCTTTGGCTGCTTCGATCAAATTCGGGTCGACCGACTGGAACCCGGAATACGTGTTGCGCAGAATCGGCATCAACGAATACAGGAACAAAGCGAAGATGGCGGGAACTCTGCCAACGCCCAGTAAAGGGATCAGAATCGCGAGAAGAGCGAGGCTCGGGATCGTTTGCAAAATATTGGCGATAACAAATACCAGGCTGTTCACCACGCGTATGCGATTTCCCGCCAACCATATACCGACAGGGATGGCAATGATGGCTCCGATCAGTACCGAAACGAAAGAAATAATCAGATGCTCTTGAAGAGCACGCAGGATATCGGCCTGCCGGCCGGCTACAAATTCGAAGTATTCTCCGATCATACCGCTCCCCCGCCTTTCACTGCCTCAGGAACGGCATCATTAAGAGCTTCGACCGTCCGTTCTTCCGTGTTATGCGGCTCTGCTTCCACAGGAGTATATACTTCCGCCAAATGTCTTACGATGCTTCCTTTGGTTATCAGACCGGCAAAACGTCCCCCGCGAATAACCGGGACATAAGGAAGTGAATAATCATTCATCAGCGCTATCGCTGTTGCCAGCGGTGTTCCCGATTCAACCACATGCTCGAAAGGCTTCATTACATCCGCAAGCGTCGTGTTTTCTTCCCTGTAACGGTCCAGCACCCGGAATATCGTTGCAAAGCCTAGCAGCTTCGATTGACGGTCCACGACGATCAACGAATCGACCTTGCGCTTCTCCATCAGCTTAATGGCTTCCGCCATCCCTCGGGTAGGGAATGCCGTTACCGCGTTCTCGTTCATGACATCGTCCACGGTTAACAGTTCTCCCGGCGACTCTGTTTGCAGTCGTTTCTCGCCAATGAAGCTCTTCACGAAATCGTTGGCAGGGTGGCGCAATATTTGCTCCGGCCGCCCCATTTGTACGACTTCGCCATCTTTCATCAATACGATGGTGTCCGCTATTTTCAACGCTTCATCCATATCGTGCGTGACGAACACTATCGTCTGCTTCAATTCCTGCTGCAGCCTAACTAGCTCTTCCTGCAGCTGCTCACGGCTGATCGGGTCCAATGCGCTGAAGGGCTCATCGAGCAAAATAATTTCCGGATTTGCCGCCAGCGCGCGAATGATGCCGATCCGCTGCTGCTGCCCTCCGCTCAGCTCTGCAGGATAGCGGTTACGGTACGTGTCCGGTTCCAGGTTAACCAGCCTCAGCAGCTCATCTATTCTGCTATCGATGCGAGCCTTATCCCAATGAAGCAGCCGAGGCACTACGGCCACATTGGCTGCAATCGTCATGTGCGGGAACAAGCCGATGTTCTGAATGACATAACCGATGCTGCGCCTTAGCTCGACCGGGTCTATCTGGGATAAATCCTTGCCGCGGATGGATACCTTGCCCGAGCTCGGATTGTTCAGCCGGTTGATCAGCTTCATTAAGGTCGTTTTCCCGCAGCCGCTCGGTCCGATCAGGACGGTGAGCTCCCCTTCCTTGAATTCAAGATCGATGTTCTTGAGTGCTACATAGCCATCTTCATACGTCTTTTTGACATTTTCGAATCGTATCAATCGTCCCAACTCCTTTATATTTTTATGGTTTACCCCAATTTCCATTAATTGAATCATTTATTTGCAACGTTCCTTTATTACTTGAGAAAATATGCACAATAGCTGAAGCTGTGTCCGATCGATCACTGGATCTTGCTTCCCCCTCCACGGAATACAAAAAAGACCTCATGGTCTGAGGTCTTTCAATCGTTTGGTCCAGAAGCCACCGCGGAAGGTGCGCGGCTCATAGGAGATAACGAACGCTTTAGGAGCAAGCTCCGTGATTTGCTGCATCAGCCGCTTCTCCTGATTTCTCCGGGTCAGCACCTGCATGACCAGCCGCGGACCATCTCTTCCTTCCGCCGTCCAGCTCGTGACGCCATAGCCTTTTTCTCGTAAGGTCATTGGAATTTTCGTCGATTCATAATCGACTACAATCTGCAATATGGAGTAGCCGAGCGCGATCCATTCTTCAATCATGATGCCAAGCCAGACGCCCGCGCCCCACCCGACGCAGTAAGCGGCCAAATTCAATGGATCATCGATGTTGCTCAACACGATATTTAACGCCATTAAATACACAAACACTTCGAACATGCTGATGAAGGATGCCAAAATCCGCCTTGCTTTCATAACAAGAATAATCCGTATCGTAAACAGCGAGACGTACACAATGTTCATGACGATGATCGTAATTATGGTTTCCGCAACTTTCATGCTTATCGCCTCTTTCTAGCTGTAGTTTGTATGCCATGGCTTGGCTTTATTCTAACTCATTCGCTTCTTCTTTCCAAATTCAGGATTCTGCACACGACAAAAAACCATCCGGAATCGGTTCCGAATGGTTCAAGTTTCGAGCCGTACAGCCATATCGACTCCCTACTCTAGATTGGCATGTCTGCCGTACATCGCAGATGAGCTTAGCCCGCGCTTGGCCATTAGCCCTAGAATAACCGCATCGTAGAACAATAACAATGTCTGTTCATACAGCGAGCCCATCGGCTGTATGGTCTCCACGCCGCTTCCGGCCGATTGGTCTTTAGTTACCCCTGGCAGAGTAACTACAACATCCGATTTTCGACCTAGGGTTGATTCAGCGTTTATGGTGACCAGCGCCACTTGAGCATTCAAGCTCTTGGCTTTATCCGCCATCGATACCAGACTCTTCGTCTCCCCTGAACCGGAACCGATGATCAGCAGGTCGCCTTCTCGCATTCCCGGTGTTACCGTCTCCCCTACCACATAGCATGTAATCCCCAAGTGCATTAACCGCATGGCGAAAGCACGCCCCATCAGCCCGGATCGTCCTGCTCCGGCCACATAGACGTTGGAGGCTTCTGCAATAGCATTCTCCAGCTTGTCGGTCTGCGCATGGGCTATATACTGTACCGATTGCTGCAGCTCGCGAGCAATAGCCTCTGCATAATGATTCGTCGGCATGGGGTTAGCCTGCCTTGATCATTTTTTGCATTTCTGCTGCTACCGCTCGTTTGTCCTGCTGCCCGGTAATTCCACCGCCCACAATAACCAGATCCGGCTGTGCCTTGATAACCTCCGGCAATGTGCCTAGCTTGATGCCTCCGGCAATCGCGGTTTTAGCATTTTTGACCACCTGCTTGATCGTTAGCAGCTCATCGAAGGAATTTTTGCCAACGGCTTGAAGGTCGTATCCGGTATGCACGCATATATAATCTACTCCCAACGCATCGATCTCTTGTGCGCGCTGCTCGATATTTTTTACATTGATCATGTCGACCATAATTTTCTTATTTTGTTTGCGCGCTTCTTCAACGGCACCTTTAATCGTCATATCGTCGGTTGCGCCGAGCACGGTGATAATATCCGCTCCGGCTTCGGAAGCTTTCATAATTTCATAGCCACCCGCATCCATAATTTTCAGATCGGCCAGTACTTTCAAGGAAGGAAAGGCTTCCTTCAATTCTTTGACCGCACGCAATCCTTCGTTAATGACAACCGGTGTGCCGATTTCAACTATATCGATATATTCCGCTACTTCCTTGACCAATTCCTTCGCCTGAGGAATATCCACAAGATCTAATGCCAGCTGTAATTCCATTATTTGCTCACTCCCAAGATTTGATTTCGATCACAAGCACATTGTAGCCCGGCTGAAAAAATTTAGGAAGAAGGCACTTTCAAGTGGGGTAGGCACTTCCACGAAACCAATCGAGCCGATCTCGGGGTACAAAAAAACGACGTCGTCTGAAGAAAAGCTTCAGATTCAACGCCGTTTGTTCCATGCTATTATGGCTTGGTAGGAGCGATCAGCTCAAACCGTTTATTATCATTGACTGTAATCGGCTCGACTCCATCAGTCGAATTAACCCATCCTCGTGCCAATAAAGATACTTGGCCTGAATTGACTTTGATCTTGCCCAAATAGATCCGCTCGCCGCATGTTTTATGATTGCCGAAATTAATATGGTACAGCTGTGTTCCGTTCGCCGCGATAGTCGTGGGCTTCCCGGGAACGATCGTCGATCCGATATCCCGATAAGACGTCCCTTCTTCTGTGAACGAGGTTCCGTCCTGCTTGTAAAAGAACAGAGTTACATTCGCGGCTTCATCCGATGCGTTGGACAATTGAAACGAAACGTCCAAGTCGTCTTCCTGGCTGCAGTAATTGTTCATTGGCAGCTGAAACGCCATCTCGCTTGGCAGCGCCAGCTGCGGCCGTTCGGCAGGTGCCGGCTCGTTAGCAATGGCGGGGATGATTAGTACAAAGCTGAGCGCCACAGCGGCTGGTAACATCGCGGTCTTCCATGAGATAGTCATAAATCCGGTCTCCTCTACTCTCGTAAACTGTCATTTTAACTCTACTGGATAACTATCCCGCTTGTCCAGTTCCGCAGGACCTACGAGGATAATCCGGGTTCATGCCGGTAAACCCCGTTCAGCGGGCTACACGGTCCATCGGACAGCAAAAAGCAGGCTGCAATACGCAGCCTGCCCTCTTACCGCCAGATCGTTACTCCGGCTGTATAGGCAAAGATTCAAAGTCGGGGACATCCACCAAATACAAGTTGCCATAGCCGGTCATGTCGCTGGTAAACAACACCTTGCTGCCGTCAGGGCTAAATCTCGGATGAACGTGCAGCTTCTGCGCCTGAAAGCTTCCGCGGTGTCTGCACAAAATACGAGGACCTTCCATCGTGCCGTCTTCTCTGCGTTTCCACAGACAGACGGTGTCCTGATACTGTGCGCCGTGATAAGCGCTTGTTTGCTGTCCATCGCCCACAATCAGGCTGGCATCATTGGAATGGACGTGCATATTTTGAAAAGGAAACGCGCTCTCGGCTTTGTCCGTATTGTCATACTTAATCGAGCCGATGAACTTGCCGTCTTTATTGTGAAGCGACTCCGTATAGCCATGGTAGCCGATGGTCACGCCGTCTTCATGCCAGTACTCATGTCCTACGAACACATTATCTTCGGAAGGACGAATTTTCCAATGCTCTCCGGTCTCCATATTGAGACACCAAATCCGATGGTCCACCAGATCCCACGGACCTTCATGACAGAAGCTCAGCAGATGCGGCTGCGTCGGCGAAGTATTGACATGGCCGATCCATACCTTATCCTCATGGATGACTTGGGACTCTCCTCCTGCGGTAGGTATCTTCACGATCTTGCAATGAGGCTTCGCTCTCGCCGTCTCCTCGAACCCGATATATCCCGCACCAAGAGAAGTAGGGATCCGGTCAGACAAGTCTTCCTTCACACAAGTGCACAGCCAGACTCCATCCGACGTGCTGCTCAGATTGCCTAAGAGAAACCCTTCCGGCGCTTGATACAGCACCTTTTCCTCCAGCGTTTGCAGATGAATCGCTATGATTTGTTTGCCTTTGGAGAAATAAGCTTCCAATCCATTGGCGTTAATAAACGCTTGCTGGATTCCAACACCTGCATCCTGCGCGTAATCCGTTAATTGAGTAATTTCCCCTGAATTCAAATCCAGGCTGAATAAATTCGTGCTGTTGTTGCGGTCCGAGCCGAACAGCAGCTTGCTGCCATTAGCATACCAGCCGTTGTTAGTGAAATAAAGGTGAAAGCTATGCGCCAAATAATTGGTCAGTTGACGCATCGGAATTCCTGTAATCAGGTCTTTCGTCGTTTTCCATTCTGCAGGCCAAACCTTTCCTTTACCAGAAGAACTCATCTTAGCCACCCCTTCAATCCGTCTAGATTCCTCGATAAGCGTACCGGATAAAGGGATTGCGGACAATCTCACTTTTTTGAAAACGGCCTGATTGCGGCTAGCACTTTATTTCCCGTCTTGCACTTTTTTGAAAAGGCTTGTCACATGGCGGATATCCGTTAGAAATAACGGTACCTGATCTGTAAAACGATGTTTTTAACTACATTTTCGGCTTTGCCAAGCATTGTCGTTTGCTTGTTGATTTTATCGACGAGCCCTTGTCCGGTTAAAGTGGGCACTCCGGCCGTAACTCGCTTGACAAGAACATCGCCTGGATTGTTCAGTCCATAATCACCGGTATAATAATAATGGATTCCCGCTTTATTCCCGATATCGATTAGCGACTGGGTATACCGGCCGTGCGGCAGGCACAGGATGGATAGCTTATTGCCCAGCTGCTGTCGGAGAATCGTTTCCGCTTGCGTCAAATCGTTCAGCACTCTGCTGCTGTATTCCTCTTCGGTCTCCATGCGGCCTAACGCATCCGACCAGTTAGGGTGAGTTAACGGAGACAGCTGTTTGCCCTTAGCATCCACGCCGAATCCATGAGCATCGTACGTATGAGAATAAAAATCAAAGCCGTCCTTCGCCATCTGCTTGACTTCATCCCAGGTCATGAACGGCGTTTCCGCCGACCGGTCTCCTACGGATTTTACAATGAGAAAGTTGGTGGCGGGCATCCCCTGCTTCTTAAGCTCAGGATAAGCATAACGGTAATACGATTCGTAACCGTCGTCGAACGTAATGACTACGGCGTTCGGCGGAACCGGCTTGCCGTCCTTCAGGAAGGCAACGAATTGCTCTGTGGTGATAACGTTGAACTGATTCGCCTTCAAAGCCTCGAGATGGTCCCTTAACCTCTCCGGAGAGATTGTGTACTCTGATTCCACCGTATCGACATGATGATAGGTCAATACGGCAACCTGATTGCGGAAACCGGTTGACCTGCTGTCCACCGCCAACCATACCCCGATACAAATAATGACTGCAAGACTGATTAGGATGATTCGTTTACGCATAATAGCTCCTTTAATATGTATCTGTTCTCGAGCGAACTCGATTCAGCGATAGAGGCTGCAGTGCCTCGCATTCCTATGTGGAATCATACCAGATTTGCATGCGTTAGGAAACTTCCGCCCCAGCTACGGACGCCCTTTCCCTGTGCAAGTGATGTCAGACATTCAATCATTTGTCACAACCAGGTAAACTGGCCGGGATCATCTAACTACTTACGATGCGCCATTGCTTCTGGTTTCGCCATTTAGCCAAATGAACATCTGTTACAGCCCTTCCGCAAGGAACTCCCGGATCCGGTTTGCGCTGGAGCCTGATCTGCGCCGAAGGACGGTATGCTCGATCTGGTATATGGACGTAACCGGCCATAGAGGATACCTTGCCTAGGCAAGGACAACAGCATTTTTCATGATTTGAAGCGCCGCCGGTTCTTCATTTCCTGCAGGATTCGTGATATCATTAGAACCAAATTTCGTTTGCAGGCAGGTGCAGCCTTGAAGAACATCATCTGGATTTCCCTGTTGTTCCCACTCCCTTTTGCCATCATCTTTTATATGAATTCCCGCGATGGGGTCGAGTGCGCCATTTATTACCTTCTGTTCGTGCTCATCCTGCTGATCTCTTTGTACCTGCATAGACGGAAGCCGAGAAGCGATAAAGATTACGACGATTATATGATATAGTATCGGAACGGCAAAAAAACCAGTCTGCACCGGCATCGGAGCAGACTGGTTTTTTCATGCTTTTACCGCTTATTTCTTCTTGCTTTCGGCATAGGCGTCATTCATTTCCTTAATATATTCCGTACCGCCGTTTTTCTTCCACAGCTCCATCTCCGCCTTGAAGCCGGCCTCGTCGATTTTGCCGACGATAAACTTGATTCTCGCGTCCTCGACCTGCTGATCGAGCTGAGCTCCTTTTTGCGTATAAGTTGCAGAGATTAGCGGCTCACCCGGATTTGCCAGCGCAATCTTTTCGTTGGCTGCCTTCACCACGTTCGCTTTCTCCCTCAGAGGAGTACCAGCTTTGAAGGCAGTATCCAGCACGTTAGGCACGCCGACCAGCAGCTGGTTGAGGCTCTTGATGTTAATATCCGGCGCTTGCGGCATGTCGGAGGACAAGATCGTAACGAGCTTGCCGTCCTCCACCTTATAATGCGTGCCTTCGAGGCCGTATGAGATTAAGATCTGGTATTCTTTATCGTCGATTTTATCGAAGAAGTTAAGCACTTTGCGCAGCTCGGCTTCCGACTTCACCGCGGTCTTGGAAATGAGGAAGATACCGCCGTAGCCTGTCGTCGCAGGGGTAACGGGTCCCTTAGGTCCATTGATTGCGCCGATGATGTCCATCTCGCCCTTCACATTGCCCGACTTCATTTTCTCATCGATTTGATAAGAACGGTCCACGACGTCGACGGCTACCCCCGCTTGATTGTTAATGATCGGATCGTTCCATTTGGCCGAATCGTATACGGCGAAGTCCTGGTTGACCAGCTTTTCGTCATACAGCTTTTTGAAATATTTCAGCGCATCCATATACTCCGTGGTCAAATGAGCGGGAATGAGCTTGCCGTCCTTGTCGACGCCCCATTTGTTCGGAGCACCGAACCACGTTTGCATAATATCCCAAGGGCCGGAATATTTGGTTACTACCATGCCGTACGTATCGTCTTTGCCGTTTTTGTCCGGGTCCTTCTCCTTGAATGCTTTGAGCATGTTATAAAAATCTTCCGGTGTTTTCGGCTCAGCCAGCCCGACACTTTGCAGCCAATCCTTGCGGTACGAAATCGCGAATCGTCCTAACGGTCTTGCCGTGTACAAGCCGTACGTTTTTCCGTTCACCGAGGTGTTGTTCAATATCGTCGTATTCATTTGGCGCAAGTTCGGATAGTCCTTCAAGTAAGGTCCGATCTCCCAGAACGCCCCGCCTTTAATGGCATTAACGATCGAAGGCAGCTTGGCGTTGGCAGTGAAAATAACGGAAGGCATGGAACCGGAAGCAAGCGTAATATTCAGCTTGTCGTTATAAGCCGCGTCCGGCGTAAACAGCACTTCCATCTTCGTATTCGTGTACTCTTCTACTTTTTTCCAAATTTTACTTTCCGCCGTAATCGCGTCATTCTGGAAGCTTTTCATCATGATCGAAATTTTGTAAGGAGCTTCTTTGGCCGGAGTGCCGCCTTCCGCCGGTGCTGCCGGCTTCGTTTCCGAGCTGCAGCCTGCAAATATACTCGCTAGCAGGGCGATGCTAACAGCTGCTGCCGCCGTTCTTTTAGACATTTTGACATTCCATCTCATGTTTGTTCCTCCCTTTTCTTGTCACAGAAATGAACAACTTGTATGATACGCAGGCGGCTTACCGCTTCTGAAGGGGATAAGCACCGGCTATTATCAACCTGAATCAATAGAGTAGCAGCGTCCTCAGCCCTTTACTGCGCCGAGCAGTACCCCTTTGGCAAAATGCTTTTGCAGGAACGGGTAGACGAGCAGTATAGGCAGCGTCCCTACGACGATGACGGCCATTTTGATGGACTGGTCCGGCGGCTTGACGTATTCGGGGTCCATCGTCGACATATCGAGCGACCCGGAGGCGAGCAGGATCAGCTGGCGCAGCAGCACCTGCATGGGCCATTTTTTGGCATCGCTAATGTAGAGGAGCGCGTTAAAGAAATCGTTCCAGTGACCGACTGCGTAAAACAACGCAAACGTTGCGATGACCGGCTTGGAAAGCGGCAGCACGATACGCCACAGAACACCGAGGTCGGTGCAGCCGTCGATTCTCGACGATTCGATCAGCTCGTTCGGGATGTCTTGAAAGAACGATTTGATGACAATCAAATTGAATGCGCTGATCGCCGTCGGTATCATGACAGACAAGTAGGAGTTGAGCAGTCCCATGCTCTTCACAACGAGAAACGTCGGAATGATGCCGCCGCTGAACAGCATGGAGAAGACGACCATGTTCATGACAATATTGCGTCCGACCATATTGCGCCGGGATAATGCATAGGCCATCGTGAACGTGAAGAACAGATTGACCAGCGTACCGGCTATGGTGACGAACACCGATACAAGCAAGCTGCGCGGCAGCGCGTTGTCTTTAAACACGTACTCATAAGCGTTCAACGTGACCGTCTTCGGAATGAGGAAGAACGCGCGGTTGCTCAGCTCAATCTCGGTAGCGAACGAGCCGGCCACGATATACATGATCGGCAGAATCATACTAAGGGCCACCAGGCCAAGGAACGTGTAGTTGGCAACGTCGAAAATTTTACCGCCTAACGTGTTATGTCTCACGGCTCAAGCCTCCTTCGGTCTAAAATATGCCGGAATGTCCGGCTCTCTTGGCCAAATAGTTGGATGACAGCACGAGGATGATCCCGATCACTGCTTTGAATAAACCGACCGCCGTGCTGTAGCTGAATGCGCCTTGCGTAATCCCTATCGTATACACGTACGTATCGAACACCTCGGCAACATTGCGGTTAAGAGCATTGCTCATCAGCAATACTTGCTCGAACCCGCGGTCCAGGAAGTTGCCCATGCGCAAGATAAGCAGGACAATAATCGTTCCTCGGATGGCCGGAAGCGTAATGTGCCACAGCTGGCGAAACCGGCTCGCACCGTCCACGATGGCTGCTTCATACTGCTCCTGATCTACACCGGCCAGCGCGGCGAGGAATATAATCGTTCCCCAGCCCATTTCCTTCCACAGGCTCTGGGTAATGATTAGCGGCCTGAACCAGTCCTCACTGGTTAGGAATTCGATTTTGCGGCCGATAGCCTGGCCGAGCAGCTCGTTAATGATGCCCCCTTCGGTAGTCAGCATCAAATACGTAATACTTGCGACGATAACCATGGAGATAAAATGCGGGATGTAAATCATTGTTTGAATGAATCGTTTGTAGATCGAAATGCGGACTTCGTTGAGCAGCAAAGCCAGAATGATTGGAGCAGGGAAGAAAAATACCATGTCATACAAACCGAGGAGCAGCGTGTTTTTCATTAACCGGAAAAAAATCGGGTCCCCGAAAAATTGCCGGAAATTATCGAAGCCGACCCACTCGCTCTGGAAAAATCCGAGAAACGGCTGATAATTTTTGAACGCCAGCAGCACTCCCCACATAGGGACATACTTGAAAATAATGAAGTAGGCCAAGCCGGGCAGCAGAAGCATCAGCAAATATTTATCCTGCAGAATTCGTTTCATTAACGTGTTCTTTTTGCGAGCTGCGCTTGCGGAAACGTCCGTAGGGAGCTGTTCTGCACGCGATACTTTGTCCATTCCTCTCACTCCTTTTTCTCGATCTATGTCTCTTGTCGCAGCATTGTAACCGCTTACTAAATCCAACATATACGCCGCCTTATTTTCCGGCAACCACACTTTTTTGGAAGCGATTTTTTGGGCTCTAGTACTTTTTTAATAGGCTTAATACTTTTTTGAAACCGTTGTCCCGTCTGGGTTTAGAAGCGTTTTCGCCTCACTGGCGGACCTTCCCGACTATCGACAACTCAAGCCTTTCCTCTCCCCGAAATAACGCAAAAAAAGCCGATGCCTGTAATAAGACATCGACTTGAAACGTTATTTCCCGCATGCAGATGATGCATGTTAAATGCGGTGCATATCCCGATATTGACTCGGGGTAAATCCCGTATGCTTTTTGAATATGCGATTGAAGTAACTGTGCTGATAACCAACCTGTACCGCGATATCGTTGATTTTATGCTCGGTGTCGCGAAGCAGCTCCTTCGCTTTATCCATGCGCAGCTCCGTCAAATAGTCGATAAAATTAATACCGGTCACCTGCTTAAACGCCTTGCTTAATGCGACGGCATTCATTCCGGTATAATCCGCGCATGTATCCAAAGAAATTTCCTGCATGTAGCGCTGCTGCAAATAGATTTTGGCGGTTTCCACGACCTTTTTCAATTGAACGTCCGATCTTGCCTCCAATTCGCGAACAAAGGGGCGGATGATCTTGTGGCTGAACCAGCCAAGCATCTTGTCGGGCTCCCGTAAGCTCGTGAACTGCTCGTACATATTGGCGGTCCCGAACAACTGATTCGGATCCATTCCGAGCTGTCTTATAGCGTGGAAAATACTGAACAGCAGCTGCAGCATCGACTGCTGAACCTCCATCTCCTTGGCTCCCCGCTCCAGAAGTGCATCAAGAAATGAGGTGATGAGCGCTTCAGCTTCAGGCTGCTGACCGGTACGAATCGCTTGGACAATCTCCCTCTCCAGCGCAAACGGGTACCGCTGCTCGTTTGTTTCCTTTGCCGTATCGATCGATTCGAGATCCATAATTTGATTTTCGCTCACGAAATTACGGTAGCCCGAGGCTTGCTTCGCTTCCTCATAGAAGGAAGGGATTTGATCGATCGCGGTGGCGGGCTTGCTAATAATAATCGACACTTGAAGCTTTAATATTTTATTAATGCCATTAACAATATCGCTGCTAAGCTCATAAAGTGCCTCTTTATACTCCTCCTCAGACGGCAGCATGATCAGCAATCCTAAGGATAAATCGTGAAAATTGATGACATCTGCTTGGGACAAGCGGCTGCTTGACAGCTCTTCCACCATATTCGCGGCGGCAAAGGTGATCAAGCCCTCGTCCCCCTGAGTAAAACGCCCCTCCAGGTTCGCTAATCCCGTTAGTTGAACGTGCATGACGATAAACTGCTTCCCGTCCACTTCCCAGCCGTAGCCGCGCATTCGTTCGCGCAAATCCTCCTCGGAGTAAGAATACAGGAAGCCCTGAATCAACTGCAGCAAAAATCCTTCTCTGACATGCTCTAGCTGCTCTTCAAGCTTCGACTGCAGCAGGTTGCTTTCCCGTGATAGATGCACCCATTGCTTCTCGATTAACGTAAATTCATCGTGATGCTCGGCCGCTGAATTCGTAATTGTTTGATGTCCGTTCAACAGTGCGACAAGCCGGCGTACCGGCGAATAAATTTTCCGGGAAGCATACCAGGATAAGATCAGAGCTAACAGCAGCGCTGCCGCGCTGGCCGACAAGATCAGCTTGGACACAAAATCGACCGGCTCCGTTATCGCGCTGATCGGTGATGCCGAAACGTACATCCACTCCGTCCCTATGCGCTGAAGCGTCCCGTATGAAACCGTATACATATTCTTGTTGTAATCGAACAGGAAGGAGCCTTCCCTTCCGCCTCTACTTACGACTTCCTGCTTCAGGACTTCGTTGAAGGATGCCGAATCCGAGTTTTTGGAGCTGGTCAGCAGCATGTTCCCGTCACTTTGCATAACGAACGTTTCCCCAACATTATACGGCGTTAACGTTGTTAACAGATTCGCCGCCTTGTCTTCGTTGATTCGGACAATGACAGCACCGAACGGGTGGGTGTCGACTCCGGGAATTTTGTGGACCAGCGCAAGGCTTTGCTTTTGTAGATCCGTAGGATCCGCGGCCAGCTGCATCCAGAACGCCATATTGTCATGTGTGAAGATGTCCTGATACATCGCCTCCACCGCTTTATCGGTTACCGCATCATACTCGGGATGGAAGCGCGTTGACTGTGGACCGCTTAAATACAGCTCGACATTTTTGGCTAACGGCGTAGAGCCCTGCATGACATTCAGCGTCTTCGTAATATCGCGGGCAATTTCAAAGTCCCGGTAAAACAACGTTTCGTACAGGTTGCTGTTGAACTTCGGATCAAACGCCCAATGGGCCAATGACGTCTCCATATAAGCGAATTGATCGTCGACGTTGGACGCTCTCTGCACGATCTGGCTCTTGTGCAGCTGGAGCAGCGCTTGTTCCAGCCATCCGCCGGCGATCCCGTAGATGACTCCTCCGACGATCAGACCGGGAATGCTTGAAATAACCAGAATCAAAGCAAGGCTGTTGCGAAAATATTTCCCTCTTAGCATAGCTGCCTCCCTTTACGGAACGATCCTACTGTGCTCTAGTACTGCTGCTGCACCTGTATCTAGATATAGTTCTACCCCGGACGTCTAAAGCCCTCTATCCTCATGGCGGTTTACATTAAAAAAAACCGGCTTCCATCGTCATCTCACATGACAACAAAGGGAGCCGGTCGTTCGATTATTTAAGGTTGCTTAGGCGGGAAGAGGTAAATACTCTTAAGGCTGGGCTTGGCCCGGTGTAGGTGTCTGATGGGCCGCCTTCTTACGCATGATGCTATCCAGCGCATCCGGCTCCGAATAAATTACGGACTCATTCGCATTTACATCCAGGACTCCGTTATTATACTGGATTCCGACCAGATGTGCTCCGTCAGGTGATACAATACCAAGTGCCCGTCCCGTCGTAGCGACTCCGTTCAGTCCTTGGTTCTCTCCCGGCGTGAATACCGCCAACAGCTTATCCGCGGTCAAATCCTGCTCGGTTAACTGATAGTTTTGCCTGAAGTCACTGATATCCAATGCATAACAGCAGGGCTGCTTTTTGATCCAGATTACTTTCGTCTCCTTAGGCCTGATGATGCTGTCCGTACTATACTTGTCCTTCGTTATGACCCATTTGTTCGATTTGCCTTTATCAAACGGAAGCGCGGGATCGTAATAATAGTACAGCTTGTAGCCTTCCAGATCGATCTCGTGATCACTGTTATTGTAGATCTCGACATAATTGAAATTGCCCTTGCCGTTCGAATTAGGAACCACCTCCGTAATTTGCAGCGCTGTTGAAATTGGCCGCTTCACGACGGTTTCCCCGGTCTCTTTGCTAGCTTTTTGCAGGACGAAATCGACCGTTACAGGATAATGATCGCTCGGGTATTGACCGTCCAGAGTGGAGGTTACGATCTCCCCCCGAATGACGTTTACTTTACCGCGGTACAGGATCCAGTCGATCCGCTTGGAGCTTCCGCCTCCGATTGGATCTTTATAATTATGAAAAGTCCCCAGGGTATCGTTAACCCGCTGGTGCGCATCAAGGAAGGCATCGTGCAGTCCTCCGTCTATGAATGCCGAATAGGTAGCTCCTCCGGGATACGTATTGAAATCGCCCGTCAAAAGAACCGGAACGTTGGGATCGAACTCCTTCAACCTGTCGATGATTAATTGAGCGCTTCGCTGCCGCGCAGGTTCCGATTCATGATCCAAATGCGTATTGACCATATAAAACGTCTTGCGGTTGTGCAAATCCTGGAATCGCACCCAGCTGACCATTCTTGGAATCCGGTTGCCCCAGCCGGTGGAGCTAATAAGATTCGGTGTGTCGGATAACCAGAAATGATCCTGTTCCAAAGGCTTTAGGCGTGTTTTGTTATAAAAGATTGCCATATACTCGCCCAAGCTGCCGCCTTCTCTGCCAACGCCGATCCAGTCATATGCTGGCAAATCGCTCTCCAGATCCTTGATCTGCCTCTGAATGCCCTCCTGTGTCCCTATAAGATCGGGCTGCTCCTGTTCAATCAGCTGCTTCATAGCCGGACGCCGCTTCTCCCAAGGCTGATCGTCTGCCGCGTTGGCGGTCCGCAGATTGAACGTCATCAGCCGCAGAGGCCCCGAATCCGACGTACCCTCCGACTCAGCGCTTGCCGCTGCTTGACCCAGTACTTGTCCGAATGCAGCGAGCAGCAAAATAATAACAGCGGCTCTCATACGATACTTTCTCATTCTTTCTTGCCTCCTCGTCATAAGTTCGAGCTTGATTGGTTTCCCAACGTTTCCCATATCCGATCTTACCTTAAATCATGCGTTTCCGGTATTAACCATTTTTTAGATCATTGTCCCTTTATTATAAAATGTTGAATGTAAAAGATGCGAATGGCTGTACACGCTCGTTTTCTTTTGGTTAATGCCGTTAAATGAAAAACACCCCTATCGAAATCCATCGATAGAGGTGCAGAAAGTCCTCGGCCATCACTGTTATTATTTCGTTTAGCTTGCTTCCACCTTCACTTTACCAACCGGGGTGACGGAATGCTGAGCTTGCTTTTTATTTCCAATTTTCCAATGCAATACAAGCATGAACACAATTAATACAGCCAAGCCCGCAAACGGCTGCGTAAAGCTGCCTGTTACATCGTGTAGCCAACCTACGAATATCGGGCCGAACGCGCCGATAATATAGCCTCCTGATTGGTTCATAGCCGACCAAGCGCTTGCGGCTTCCGCGTTGCCGGTTTCGTCAAGCGGCAGCATCAGCGCCATCGGGAACAAGCCGCCCGCTCCGATTCCCAGCAGGATCGATACGATCCAAGGGCTGCCGCCCATCATGAACACCATAAATCCTGAAAGCTCTAGCAATGCGCAGCCCATCAACCAGTACATCCGTTTGGGAAAACGCTGCGTCAGGAACGGCAGCACCAAGCTTACAGGGATTTGAATGAATGTAAATAACGTTAGCACGCCTCCGGCAACCGACTTGTCATAGCCCATACTTTCCACAGCAGGCGCTAGCCACGCAGTAATGGAATAAAAGATGGTAGCCATGAGTCCGAAAAACAAGGTCAACAGCCATGCTCGCTTATTTCCCCATGGAATCCGTGCACTCGAAGCAGCAGGAGCCGCGGCCGCACGTCGGCTCGCTTCCGCCGGTTGCTGGTCATGCTGTTGGCCCGCTCTCGCCAATCTCCACCATATAGGGAGCGCGATCAAGGCAAACACCGCCCACAAAGCCAACGAGCCTCTCCAGCCGTTCAGCAGATGCTGAAACGGTACGGACAACCCCGCACTCAATGCCGCCCCCAGCACCATCGCCATAGAGTAAATGCCAACCATCGATGAAGCGCGGCCGGCAAAATATTTCTTGATAAAGCCGGACAGCAGAGGTCCTGCTATCGCAATCCCCATCCCCGCAACAAACGCGGTAATCAGGATTAGCAGCGATGATCCCGCGAAAACTCGAAGCACGGTCCCCACTCCGATCAGCAGTATCGCGAGAGTCAGCATCCTCTCGACTCCCCAACGTCTGCTTAGTTTCACCGCTGTTGGAGAAAATAGTCCCATACATAGAACCGGGATGGACGTCAGCAAGCTGGCGGCCGAACCGCTCATCCCCAGATCATCTCGTATCGATTCCAGAAGCGGTGAAATCGATGAGATAGCCGGCCGCAAATTTAATGATGCAAGAAAAAGCGCACATATCAAGTATCCATACTTGAAGCGCATGATTGATCCCCTACCTTTCACACTGTGTCATATTGGACTCCGGTTATTGTAGTGTAAGAGGAATCATACGATTGATCAATACAATTATTTCTATTATTATCATTGGTATCACCAATAATGGAGGGCTTACTTAATGGAGCTTCGACAATTGGAATATTTCATTGCCGTATGTGAGGAGCTGCATTTCACTAGAGCTGCCGAGAACATCGGTATTTCCCAGCCAACCTTGAGCCAGCAGATTCGCTCTCTGGAGGACGAGCTGAACATCCCGCTCTTCGACCGTGTCGGGAAAAAGATCGCCTTAACCGAAGCCGGCAAGATCCTCTACGATCAAAGCATTCAGATCATCCGTAATTTGCAGAACGTCAAAGACGCGATATCTGAGCTTCAGAGCTATCAACGGGGGTCATTGCGGATCGGGACGCTGCCTTCCGATCTCGATTATCGCATATCGGCACTGTTGGTGGACTTTTATCATGAGTTTCCCAAGCTCCAGCTCACCGTCCGCTCATCCGTGGAAATCGTCGAGCAAGTGCTGGAGAATGAAGTGGATATTGGAATAGGGATCATGCCTTATCCCGACGACAGACTGGTGCGAATCCCGATATGTACGGAAGAGTATGTGCTCGTCGTCTCCGAGAATCATGCGTTGGCCCATCTGGAGTCCATAGCGCTCCATGAGCTGCGGCATATCGAGATGGTCATGTTCCCCAAGGGCATGATCGGACGGGAGATCGTCGATAATTGCTGCCGCGAGCAGGGATTTACGGTCACCGCGACGATGGAGACGTCCTCCATCACTTCTGTCATCCATCTAGTGCGGGCTAATATAGGGGCAACGGTACAGCCGCAGCCGCTGATTCAATCGATGAACGAGTCCACGCTTCGCTGCATTCGTATTGAGGATGAAGCCCCCACTCGGAGCCTGGGCATTATATATCGCAAGGACCGTTTTCTCGGCCACGCGGCTCAGGCTTTTATCGGCAAAGTACAGCAGTATTTTGCACAGTATACCCCATAGAGGAGCGCAATATTTGCTTTCTGCTCCGCGGTTATATTATGCTTTTGACTAGGATACCAAATTGAATCTCCGGATTCGCTGGAAAGGGGCTTTACCGTGAATACATTGCCTATGGAACAATTCCGCAAGTTTAAGAATGAAATCACGCGATTTTTAATGGCCTATAAATTCGCTCTGGACGCATTCGAGACCAAGCTCGAAATTTTAAAGGAAGAGTTTCAGCTTTTCCATGACTACAACCCGATTGAGCATACGAAATCCCGGCTGAAATCGCCCGAGAGCATTTTGAAGAAGCTGCACAAAAAAGGCCATGATATATCTCTCCCCAGCATCAAGAACCATATCCAGGATATTGCCGGGATCCGTATTACGTGCTCATTCATCTCGGATATTTACCGGATCAGCGAAATGCTGCAAAACCAGGGCGACTTAAAAATAATCGAGATTGAGGACTACATACAATATCCGAAGCCGAACGGCTACCGTAGCCTCCATATGCTCGTGGAGATTCCTGTCTTCATGTCCGACCGTCAGGAAAATGTTTGCGTCGAGGTACAGATTCGGACCATCGCGATGGATTTCTGGGCCAGCCTCGAGCACAAAATCTACTATAAATATAACCGGACAGTACCGACCCGTTTGCTGCAGGAACTCAAAGAGGCATCGGATTCCGCCGCCGCGCTTGATCTGAAGATGGAGCGTCTGCATAATGAAATCACGGAAGTGAAGGAAGCTCAGACCGGAGAGCTGCGTGAGGAGCTGAAGCAGATCAGCATCAGCAACCAGCAGTACCAGCTGCCGGAAGCTCTGCTGCGATTGATCGGCGATGTTCCGGTAAATGAATAATCGTGCCGTGAATGCACGAAAGCCCGGGAAATTCATTCCCGGGCTTTTGTTTTATTTCCCCAACAATATTTCCTGGGTAAGCGCAAAAATCGATTCCAATCGCCGTCAGCCGTTCGTTTTTAGCGATTTTTGTTGACGCGTTGGGATATATGCATTCAGCAGTCGGCTTATCGCAGGTAATAATGGATGGCATTGTCGATTAAATGCGAATTCATTACAAATAATGTCTCTCTTGTATAGTACGCATGATGCGGAGTGCAGATAACATCCGAACGCAAGCATATCCTTTCGTTAACGGCAGGCTCTACTTCAAACACATCCAGCGCCGCGCCGAACAATCTGCCGCACTCCAGCGCTTCTTCCAAAGCGGTATGGTCTACAAGCTTTCCTCTCGCCGTATTGATCAGCATGGATCCATGCTTCATCAGTGCAATACGTTCTCGGTTCAACAAGGGGGTATTCGCAGCACGGGTCGAGGCATGGATCGTAACAATATCCGCTTCCTTCAATACATCCTCCAGCGGTATCATTCCGTCCGCATCAGTGCCCTCTTTTGCAGCGAGTAAGATGGTCATCCCTAAAGCTTTGCCGATAGCGGCTACTCTTTGTCCGATGTTTCCATATCCAATAATACCCAGCTTCTTACCATACAGCTCAAGGTTGGGTTGCAATCCGTCCCGCCATCGTCCGCCTATGACATTGTTGTGAGACTGGAGAATTCGTTTGGAAAGAGCGAAAATTAAGGCGAACGTATGCTCAGCAACCGAATGTTCACCTGCCTGGGGAATGCCTGTAAGCGTGATTCCCAGCTCTTCCGCCGCTCTTCGGTCGATATAGTCGGTGTTGTGAGCTCTAATTCCTATGTACTTGCATTTAGGAAATTCTCTTATTAGTTGATGATTCAATCGGGTATGAATGAGCAGCAGCTCCGACTGCTTGATATGAGCTGAAAGCGGCTGGGAGAAATCTACGTAGATTACATCAAAACAATCCTGTAGTCTGGCATGCTCTTCCGGAGATAAATGAATGTTGTGATCTACCGCACATATGGGCTTTACTACCATAATCGCCCTCCCTTCCTCACGGAACGCTTTTATACAGCACTTCATCCTTCACATTCGTCCCGACAATGGCAAAAGGAAGCAGCGTTTGAGACCGATCCCTCACTGCGTAAAAAAACCGGACCCCGTCGTAATTCGAGTATACGATATCGTCTGATTTTCCGTTAAATGTAACTTTAGTGATGTTGCTGTTGTTGATCTGCCCCACGAGCAGTGTCGTGTTGTTCCTCTCGCTGACTCTCCAGTCAATCTGGTTCCCTTCTTTTATATGAAAGAAAGGCCTTACCATCGTTACTTCATTTCCCTCCATACTGACAGCGTATATTTTGTCACCTGACACCGGTTTTACGAATAAGATGCGTTCCGTAGCGGTAATAATCTCTTCCTTCAAGCTGTTTTTTTGCAGGATGTCGCTTATGCTGGATTGCAAAACTTCAAATGAATCCACTCGAAAGTACTTCATATACACAAACATACCGATTCCTAATAACAGCAGGAATACCGCAGCATAATAAATCTTCCGCATCGTCCCTCCCCCTTTTATATTTCTGGTTCTAACAAACATTCATGTTATTAAATAATGATTCTGGCTCCTAAAATAAGTGCTAGACAACGGATGAATCGTTCATATACTCAAGAACCGATTCGAGCCCATTCAATAGAATAAGAGACGTTGCCGGTATCTTTATTGTTAACGCTCTCATTCATAGCCTCCATTAGCGCGGTCTTGACCACATCGTGGTCTATCACAACAGCTCCTGTATGCTTTGCAATGGATCTGGCCAACGTCGACTTGCCAGAGCCCGGAAATCCGGACATTTGCACCAAAAACAAACGAATCCCCACCCTTCATACTATATCGGCAAAAGTCTTGCAGATGTTCAGTATTTCCAACCCTTCTCCATACAAATACAAATCCTTATATATTATATCAATATATGAAAATAATGGAACTTAAAAAAGGTTTACCAAACCCATACCGGATTGGCAAACCTTTTCTCAACGTTTTATTTCAAGGTTTCCTGTCCGATAGGGAACTTGGAATCCCATGTTTGCAGCACGCGGATGATTTGTTGAACCGTATCTTTGCAAAAAGCATCAACAATAGGCTCTGTTATATAACGCGGGGCAACCCCGGGCTCTGTCGCAATCAAATCGAACCAATGCACGATTCTTAATCGCCAGCAATGTATTTCGTCAGCTGAGAGATAGGGCTCCGGGTTGTAAGACGGTGTTTGTATTAACTGCTCCCACACACGATTTTTCCAAGGTTTTGTGCGGTAATAATCAAAATCAATTTGGTCCGTATCCGTGTAATAAGCTTTACGGATCGAATCGGGATCTAACCCTTCTTCCATGGCCCTTTCCTTAAAAGGCCTGTAAACCTGATGCAGCCAATAATAATCGGTCATCAAATGAGCAAAATAGCCGCGTACAAACCATCGCCACGACTCATCATCGGACAGATGCAGGAGACGGTGATATTCTTGTCGGGAGTAATCCAATGATTCTCCTTGAGCTTCAATGTCCAGGTGGGTAAATTTCTTATCTTCTCGTGTTGTATGCTTCCTCATGTGAATCGCATCCGGCGCTATACTTCCAAGAAGGAATGGCGCGGGAACGTCTTTCTCATCGAACATGCTCACAGCAACTTGCAGATGAATCATTGGCAGCGGCATCCTAAGCAATCACCCCTTTGATTATATTCATCTACAAACTTACCACTTTTATCCATATATAGGAAGACATAATGTAATGATAATAGGCTGATATCGTTATGTAATTAATTCAGCAATCCTCTTGCTCTAGCCAAAAATAACCCAATAGCCAATCTCGAATCCGTCCATGTATGATTGGCTATTTTCTTGAATGCCTCATCGATACTTACATAAATCACCTCGATGTCTTCGTCTGCATCCAAATTTTGTTCAACCTTGCCAATGATCTTATTCGTAAAAAATAAAGTAATGACGATAGGGCTCGTCGGAATGCTGAACGTACCCAAGGGGATCAATTCTTTGGAAATCAGGCCTGTTTCTTCTCTTAACTCACGGATCGCACCAGCAGCGATGTCTTCGTGCTTTTCGATTCGCCCGCCTGGCAGCTCGTAAGTTGGCCCTTTCTTGCCGGCTCTTGATTGCTTAACCACGACAAGTTGATTGTTATGAATGACGACAATTTTTGCTCCTCTAATTTCAACCTTGTCCATGTCTCCTCCTTAGATGGCTTTTGCCGCGGCAATGAAATCATTCCTTGTTATCCATAGTTCCCATTATTTGGGCCATCGTATTCGTGCCGATCCCGTGACAGATTCGCCGGCCTTTTTATCCAGGCAGTTCTTTAACCTATTTAACCTTTTCCAGCACTTGTTTAACAATGGTGTCGACAGGCAGACACCCGTCAATAATGTAATCACTGTTCGGTTTTATTGTGTTCAGCATCTCCAAATAAGCGAACCTCCCGCGAGACAAATAACCCTTCATATCCACCTGCAGCTCATCCATAGGAGAATCCGCAAAATTTCTCATGATTCGTCTTGCCATCGCTACATCCAGCGGAGTATCAATAAAAACCGTATAGTGAATATATCGACTCATCCCGTGATGCATATAAGCGAAGGGATAGTCGAGAATAATGTAATCCAGTCCTTGCTCCGCCAAGGAACGCTCTACATCTTCTATCAACGGCTGCAAGTTCCACGCATTATAATCCGCTCCCTGTTCAACCCAATCGCAAACATCATCCGGTACCCCGTCGAAATCGTAATCATCAAAATATAATGCCTTGGAGTTGGGCAATCTGTTAAGCAGTTCTTTGACGGTAGTTGTTTTGCCGCCGCCGGACACCGCTGCTAGGGCAATAACTTTTGGCTGCTCATTCCTCATGCGCCACTCCGCCTTTCGGTACCAGATGCTGATTTCCATGAAAAACATTCAAAATAAACGAGCGGTCCGGCACCTGCAGCCGTTCATAGGATTGTATAAAATCCGTGTTATCATAAGGCACTTCTATTAAGCTAGGATCCAAACGGTTCACAGACAGGTCCACAATGCCGTAACGCGCAATCGGTTCATGATGACAGCCTAACGCACCTGGGTTTAAATAGAGCCTTGCGTCGGTCTTAAAATAATGTACCGGGTGGTGATGACCGAAACAAACGAGATCATATCCTGAGTTCAAATAACGGGTATCTAATTTGTCTCCACTGGGTTCGTTGTCGATCGCATCGAGTTTATCGTTTGTCCTATGGTAATGGACCATCAAGATCTGATGGCCCTCTGCTTTCCATTCCAGAGATACAGGCAGCGCCTGCAGCTTGGGAATCCATTCCGGATTCAATCGACTCGCAATCCATTCATGATGCTTGGCAGCTTGTTCATGCCCGGACAGTATTCCTTTGCCCGCTAAGATATGAAGAACTGCTTCTTCATGGTTTCCCGACAAGACGGACATATCGTCCCGGCTAAAAATCATCTCAAGGACTTCATTTGTATATGGCCCAATACCAATCATGTCCCCAAGACAGTAGATATGGGAAATCGACTTCCGTCGTTCGATATCCTCCAGTACCGCTTTCAAGGCCGGGTAATTGCCATGCACATCCGTAATGATAGCTATTTGCATCAGGATCGGATCACCTCGTCATTCTATTTCACCTATATAAACGCGCTCTTGCCGTCCCTCTTTGTAAGCCACCGCTATGCGTTGTCGGAGCTCCACGGGAAATAAAGGTTCATTCAGGACGTTTTCCAAGCTAATCCATTCTACGCCTACTTGAGCGTCATCCCTGTTGAATGGTACCTTATGCTTTAGATTCACTAGTTCAGCCTTAAACATAAATTCGATTCTATGAATCCCTTCATCCTTAAAGCATTCCCTTACAAAAAGCAGATCGTGAACCTCGATCTCATAACCGGTTTCTTCTCTGCACTCTCGGACGAGGCAGTCTTGGAGCTTCTCTCCGGCCTCTTGTCCCCCTCCGGGAAGTAAATAGAAGAAGCCCGATTCATCCGCAAGCTTGGTCACAAGCAGCTTTTGATCATGTATGATGATGGCTTTGGCTGAATTTCGTATTTTCAAGGTTCGTGACGCACCTCACGTTATCTTATAATCAATTACTTGATGTACCTGCTAATCACAGTGTTCGACCAGATCTGGACTTCGATATATCTCTCCGGACCTTTCGATCCATTCTTAGTTCCATTCCTGCGGCCAGCCGTTCTGTTCTATTACATTCATTATTTCGTACTTGTTGTATACGGTTCCTCTATATGGTTTCCCTCATGTTTGTCAGCTGTGGCAACTTAATTCATGCTATCCGCACTATCAATTAGTTCCACACTGCCATCGAGATGCCCGACAATGACTTTACTCGCCATACTAGGAAACAAACCATTTTCGACCACACCTGGCAACAGATTCAACTGTTTATGGAGCTCTATGGGATCCAGAATTTTGCCAAATTCACAATCGACGATGAGATTGCCGTTATCGGTCACGAAAGGCTTTCCCTCAACGGTTCGGATGGTCGTAATGCAATCAAGCTGCTGTATTTGACGGATAGTTAAAGACTCCGCAAAGGGAACTATTTCGACAGGCAGCGGAAAACGGCCCAGATGCTCCACCTTTTTGGACTCGTCCACAATGACGATAAATGTCTTGCTGTTCGCAGCGAGTATTTTCTCTCTGAGCAGCGCACCGCCTCCGCCTTTGATCAGGTTAAGCTGGCTATCGACCTCGTCCGCGCCGTCTATCGTCACATCAATAAGCTCAATATCCGAGAATGGCACAAGAGGAATTCCCCCTTGCTTGGCAAGCTGCTCTGAATGGTTGGAGCTGGCTACGGCGCGAATATTCA
Organism: Paenibacillus sp. H1-7; assembly: GCF_022354825.1. Taxonomy (GTDB): domain Bacteria; phylum Bacillota; class Bacilli; order Paenibacillales; family NBRC-103111; genus Paenibacillus_S. The sequence goes on along the minus strand of NZ_CP031168.1, from coordinate 4,042,673 downwards.
ACCCTTCCCGAACTCTTTTTGCCAACGCTTCGATTGCCCAATAGGCTGTAGATCCGGTACCTAGTCCAACTATCATACCGTCTGTAACATATTCTATCGCTTTATCAGCGGCTAGCTTTTTGGGATTCATCGCGATCACTCCTCCATATGGTTCCCATATTATACCACTATTTTTAGCGAGAAAAAAAGCAAAGCAGCCCTATGGCCGTCGCTGGTTCAAAGATAAAAATCTTCAATGAAACGTTCCCGTAATGCTATTCTGACTTTCACTTATCCATTTTGTTAGTAATACAATTTGTCCTGTATGATAACTATAATGCTCACAGACTTGAACTAGCATAGTTTCAATATCCTTTGAATAATGAGCTTCCGTTTCAAGTGTGGAACGTACAAGCATTTTGTTCCAATCTTCGATAGAATAGTATATGGTTACACTTTTTTGAAGATCCGTTTCCTTCAGTCCTTCAAGAATGCCGGATGATTGCCGTCTTACATCGTGAAGCAGCTGCAATAAATCTCGGCCATTCATTCCATTGTTTTCAAGAAATTCTCGTGATCTCGTTCGCTGAAAAGGCAAGTTTCCTATACCGCTAACAAAATGCTGATATTCATTTCCTGCCAAATGCAAACATAAATTGCCGATGCTATTCATGGTTGGTTTAATCTTGTACCAAATCTGTGCTTCTGACAAAAGGTTTATACAGGCTTCAATTCTACTTAGCTGTTTGTTCAATTCATTAAGAACCACAGTGTTTAATTTCAATGATAGCCCTCCTTATCGTATAATAATAATTTATATTACATATTTATACATTACGATATCCTTCCTATACCCTTCAAGTAAAAAGATAATCGCTCCATCTCTAAATAAAAAGGGTATTCGGATTTTATGGTGGAGACAAAATCAAAATCAAAACATTTCACTTAAAAATCGGAGAATATGGTGGTATTTTTCTAAAGACTTGATTTGTAGCGATATCTTAGTACAATGGTTTTATGACTACTCAAAAAATAATAAATGATGAGCTCAGAGTCAAAATATTTAAGGCGTTAGCTGATGAAACAAGATTGGACATCATACGAGCTCTATACGCCAGCAAGAAGGAGATGAATTGTGGAGAAGTAGGACACATTCGCGATACTACGAAATCGAATACTTCGTATCACTTGCGTACTTTAAAGGAGGCGAAATTGATCAAGGTACGAAAAGAAGCTCAAGCAAAGTATATGAGCATCGATTTGGAGACATTTCAAACTTACTTACCCGGGTTTCTGGATACGTTGTAGAAAGAAATTCTTTTTTTTTTCATTAGTTCAATAATCTTTGAACTATAGAACTAACTACAAAGGGTGAATAGAATGATCAAATTAACTGCTTTATTTTTCCTCATCATGTTTGTTATTGGTACGGATACGTTTTTGATTTCTCCGCTCATCCCCACTCTTCAGGACTTGTTTCATATCCCGACCGAATATTCTGGTTGGATGGTGGGGTCTTATGCTTTAGGTTATGCCATTTTTGCACTGATTGCTGGACCGCTTTCCGATGGATGGGATCGCAAAAAAGTAATGCTTTCCGGCATGATCTGCTTCTCGGTTTCAACCATGTTATGCGGCTTTGCCACAGGTTTTTGGTCGATGTTCTTCTTCCGTTTTTTAGCCGGAGTCAGCGCAGCATTTACGGCGCCTCAAGTCTGGGCCTCGATCCCTACTCTGTTTTCAACGTCAAAAATCGCCAAAGTATCAGGGATCGTCATGGCAGGCTTGGCTGCTTCCCAAGCGTTCGGCATCCCTATTGGAAGTCTGCTTGCCTCAACCCATTGGTATTATCCTTTTTTTACAATCGGTGCATGTGCATTATTGGTAGCAGTATTCATCTTCTATGCTTTGCCCGAAATGAAACCGAATCAAGGCCAAAAAACCAAGACTCCAATTTTCAGTAGATACATCCCACTATTGAATAGCCGAATGGTGAGAAAGGCTTTCCTCGCTCATTTCTTATTTCAATGTGGATTCTTTGCTGCCTTTTCTTTCATTGGAAAATGGGTGACGGATCGCTTTTACCTTTCAATTGATCAAGCGGGGTACGTGATGTTTTTTCTTGGTCTCGGGAATATAGTCGGGAGCTTCGGCGGTGTCTATGTAATCAAAACGTTAAACCGTTTCAATACGCTGGTTGTGGGCTTTCTTGTCTCTATCGCATGTTTTATTGTTTTGCCTCACTTGCCATCAGTTGCGGCTTTCGAAAGTGTTTACTTTTTCATATTCGTTAATATGGGGATCGCTTTTCCCCTAATATTGGGAATGCTGAATTCATTAAATCCAACCATCCGCGGCACGATCTCCAGCTTGGCCAATTCAATCATGTACGCTGCGACAACGCTCGGTTCTTGGGTCGCAGGCCTGATTTACGCGACTTTTAACGGTTTTTCCGCCGTAGGCATGTTTGCGGCTATATGCTTTGCCGGTTCGTTGTTATCTTTCATATTCAGCGGTATTTTGACCAGTCACGCGAAAACAAAGAAGGAGTTTGCATCATAAATGCATAGAAGAAATTCATATGGACATTCTAAATCTTTCAAAATTCAACATCCTAAGTATTAGTGAGAATGAATTTGATTTTCTAATACAAGTGGTGACGAACTCTCCACCTTTGGCTTGCCCTCATTGTGGATGTATAGCCAACCTCTACAAACACGATATCAGGGAACAGATCTGTATGGACTTGCCTATTCACGGCAAGCGTGTAGGCCTTCTTATAAAGCGTCAGAGGTATCGCTGTAGAGACTGCAATCGCACCTTTTGGGAACACTTAGACGCTTTTCAATCAGCAAAAAGGATCCGCCGGCAACGATGATTGCCTCATATTTATGCGGTAAAGAAAGCTCTTGTAAGTTCGACTCATACAATTCGGGTCTTAATCCCCGCTCTTCACAACGATGTCGGCAGGATGCCAGCATTTGAGGAGAGTAATCTACTCCATCCACCGTTAGTCCTGATTCAAGCAGCGGAATGAGCACACGCCCTGAGCCCACCATTGCCTCCAGAACTCTTCCCTTGCACTATTCGATCTTATTGAGTAAATTACGGTAGTGACTTCTACTAATAGAAGATCAAATACAGAGATGCATTCCAGCCAGTAAAAAAGGGAGCAGCTGGCTGACTCGCTAGCGTCCCCCTAAGCTTTAAGCCTGAATTGCTTAACACCTTACATATTTTCGCTTGAAACCAACTTGTCCTTTATCTACTGCCTTCTGTATATTTTCGGAAGCGTTAAGAAACTTGCTTTTGGCCTTATCCCGGTTGACTTCTACTGGACCCACTGCCATTGCGGTCCTAACCGCTTTATCATGGAGAGGCTTATAGGATATTGCTACCGTATAAATAAAATTGTTCATAGCGTATTTGGTTCGTTCAGGGGAATCGTGAATCGTTTGTTCAACCAAGTCAAGCATCTTGACCAATTTACTTTCAGAAAATTCACTGTCCGGCCGACTCCCCAACAGCCAGCAGTAACAGCTCCAGCCCGCAGACATTCTCAGTTCTTCTCCGCTTGCGATCCATTTATCGGCAACTTCTTGCGCAATATCAGTTTCCGCCAGGGTAACTGCAACTACATAATCGGATAGCATGAAAAAATAAGCCGCATCGATCCAACGCTCAAAATCTGCCTCGGTCATGGCCTTCGGATCAGCAATGACACCCGCAAAGTACATGGCGTCGTAATTCCCCGTATTATAGAGCTCCTCGGCTAACGGTTGATTTTTTTTGATTTTTTTGGCGATGGGCTTCATCCCGCCTGTTGCTACACCAAAAAGCGGTTCATGCGCCCCATTGGATATGTAAATTTTCTTAGTTCGTTCTTTGCCGAGAGCCTCGAGCTCGTCCATAACCATATTTATATTCATTAATTAACACTTCCTTATTCTGAAGTAGTCATCAAGTATATTATAACCATTTATAAACTTCGCTGCCTCCTCTTGAATCGTTCCTATGGTGCTATGCTTGCTGGCAATGAAATGCAATTAACCCAGCCTTGTTTAAGGCCGGGTTATTAACGAAGACACTTTTAACTCTCGATTTCAGTATATATCTGAAAGGTTACTCCAAATTTGTCCGTGACATCACCGAAAGCTGGGCTAAAAGGAGTTTCTTCAAACGGCATATTCACTTGGCCGCCTTGGCGTAAGGCTTCAAAAAATCGTTTTGACGTTTCCACATCGTTAGTTGTAATACAAATGGTTACCTGTTTGCCCTTGGGAATTTGCGATCCTGTTGGTGCATCCGAAAACATGATCTCCGCTTCACCAACCCGCAGCTTTGCGTGAGCCACCAGATTCTTCAACGAATCCGTGAAGGTATTAGGCATTTCCGGCATATCTCCGTAAGTTACGATGGAGACGACTTCGGCACCTATCGCTTGTTCATAAAACTGAATAGCTTCCCTTGCATTCCCTTCCATATTAAAGTACGGTGTTAGTTTTACTGTCATTTTGATCAACTCCTTTTTTTCAATCATAGCAAATAGATGATGAGTTGATTTCTTTTAGATTGCTAACTCTAATACAATGAACTATCTCTTACTTACATTGCGCTTTGTTGAGTCCTTACTCACAAGGTTGCTTAAACCCGATCGCATCCTTCTGCGGAAGCAAAATTGAAGTAGGGTTTCAATAGGAATAGAGAGACGCACATCTTTTATAGTTGACTTAAACCATGGTTTAAGTCGTATCATATTCTTGTCGACAATGAAAGATAGGATGTGGAGGCCTCCAGAATGAAGTATTATTCCATAAGCGAAGCTTCAGATAAACTCAATATTCCAGAATCCACGTTACGTTATTATGAAAAAAAGGATTACTGCCTCTAATCGAGCGTGATAATGCAGGAAGGCGATTATTTTCAGAAGACCAAATGTCGCTTCTCGAGACCGTTGTTTGTTTGAAAAACACGCACATGCCCATAAGCGATATTAAGCAATACATGGATTGGATAGTAGAAGGAGATGGCACTATGGAGCTCCGGCTTGCGATGATGAATAAGCACAAGCAGGCGGTACTGTCTGAAATTTCCTTGATGACAGAATCTTTAAAAGGCATTGACTTCAAAATTGATCGGTATTCAAACCGTATTCAGGAAACAAAGGATTGATAAAATAATGGAAAAGAGGAATGATTATGAATCTTTCGGGAAATACAATTCTTATAACCGGCGGCAGTACTGGAATCGGGTTAGCCTTTGCAGAACGCTTTATCAAAGCTGGGAATAAAGTCATCATTTGCGGAAGACGTGAACAAGTACTTCTCAATGCGAAAGAAACATTTCCCGGTCTCATTACTCGTGTGACAAATTTAGATAATGAATCCGATCGTACAGCATTGTTTGATTGGGTAACGACTACCTATCCGGAAGTGAATGTGCTGGTTAATAATGCAGGGATTCAGCGACGTTTTAATGTATTAACAGCGGATGCAAAGAACAATTGGAGCTACTTCAATAAAGAAATAACAACCAATTTGGAAGCCCCCTTCCATCTTTCCATGCTGTTCGCTCCATTTTTTGCAGCCAAAGAAGCAGCGGCTATCATTAATGTGACATCCGGGCTAGCTTTTACACCGTTTGCTATTGCTCCAATCTATTCAGCAACCAAAGCAGCGCTGCATTCCTTTACAATAAGTCTAAGACATCAGCTTTCGAATACATCTGTTGAAGTTATTGAAGTTGCTCCTCCGGCAGTAAATACCGATTTGGGTGGAGCCGGATTGCATACTCATGGAGAGCCTTTAGATGCCTTTGCTGATGGCATTTTTAAGGGATTGGAAGAGGGTAAGAAGGAAATTGGATATGGTACCTCTGTGAACCGCTTGCGCATGTCGCGCGATGAGGTCGACGAACATGTTGAAACTATGTATAATGCCTTGAAACATATGATTGAGTAAAAGATTGTACAAATACACTTACGCTAATATGACGCAAATACAAAAGATAAACTCGCCGCATTGTCGGCGGGTTTTCTTTATTAAAGGATGCTATCTCTTCAATCGTATTTCCACACTAATGGGCCCTTCCTCATCTTTGCTATATAGTTTATTTGGCCAACGTGGTAATTGATTTCCCTTACCATCTGTATCATCAAGTTAAGCGCAGTTGTCTGATTATTCACGGCGCTGAAGGTTAGCGGCGGTTTATCAAGAAAAGGCTGCGATAATAGCATTTCAGGATAGGTTTTCAGGTATTCCAGATATGCAATAATAATATCGAAGGCTTCAGTTGCTTTTAGCAAGGCTTGCTCTTTTGAAAGGGTCAGTCCTGGCTCGAACTCTTTAGCTCTGTCTCTAGTGTCAGGTATTTCGTAGAGTAAGATCTCAATTCTTGCGTGAGCCGTCCCTCTAATATGAGAGATCAGATTCGCAATACTGTTGCTTTCGTTAGTTGGGGACCAACAAATATCTTCTTCCGTTAGCTGTTCAATTGCTTGAAGAAGCCATTTTTTATCAGCCTTAAATTTGCTTAGGATGCTATCGATCACAGGCATTGAGATATCCAACTAAACACACATCCTTTTTTTATTGAATGGGCTGAAATGAAACGTTCCATATCCCATCCTCATCTTTGATCATTTTAAAGCCGGACTTGTTTTCAGGTTTATTCTCAGCATCTTTGTTTGACTGATACTCAATGTATCCCTCAGAATCACTTGTTTGTATGAATTTCCCTGTTTCAATATGTTTAAAGATTTTAAGAATTTGGTCCTTTGTTCCTCTATCCGAAGCGGCAAATTGTTCATGCTCTTCTTTTGTCCATTGAACATGTCCTTTTCTATCCGTGTATAGTGCATAAACCACCTCGTTTTTACCATCCAAACTTGCTTGGACATACAACTTGGCGATACTAATTGGGTCTAGTTCTTTTAAATGCTGTTCTTTTAAGTCTTGTTCAAAGTTAATATAAACCTCTTGTTCTCTGGCTGATAATCTAAACTCGTTTGATGAGACGGTGTCTTGCGCCGGACTTATTGTTGCGACAACTGGATCTTTTGCACTGCTAAAGCACCCTGTGAGTACCACAAGAATTGCAGCAATCAATAATCCGATTTTTACTTGCATTGTATTCACCTGCCATTGATATCCGTTTGTTGTCAACCTGAAGGAAGTTGGAGTTTCCAGGCTTATCTCCTCATCATTGCCAAAAAAAGCAAAATACCCGACGGTACTCCGATAGCTAACCCTACTAAAATACTTTTCCTTGTAAAACCATTCAATGATTCATTCGTGCCCGAGTCAACGACGGATCCATCCGGCACCTTCCTCCCCTTTAGATAACTCCCTTCATGGTACCACATTATGGATAAAAAAGTAATTTTTATAAACGCCCGAGATAACTCCATGACTTCAAGCAAAGTTATTATTGTATAGCTGTATTGACAATTTCCGCCGATAGATTATTCTTAGGTCAAATGGAAATAGAAGGGTGTGACTTATCGGCAATGGCACATACAGCAACATTCATCATTATCGGAGGTGCAGGCTTTCGGGCACAGTATTTTTTGCGGATTGCACAGGCACTGCCGGACAGCTTCCGAATCAACGGATTGGTCATAAGAGACGAGGTGCAGGCCAAAGCTATGGAGCGACAGTGGAACATCCCCGCTTTCAGAACGCTTGAAGATGCCCTTGCCGTGGAGAAGCCGGATTTCGCAGTAATCTCCGTCAGCCGTGGTGCTGCTTCGGGTTATTTGCTAGATCTGGCGGACAGGGGGATAGCGGCTTTGGTCGAAACACCGCCTGCTCCAGATTTGGAATCCATGCTGGAGCTGTACGATCAGCTCTCGAAGCGGGAAGCAAGAGTACAGGTCGCAGAGCAGTATCAATTTCACCCGCTTCATATGGCACGGCAGGCGGCGATCAAAGCCGGGATGCTTGGCACGGTGACTCAGGCAACGGTGTCCATATCGCAAACGTATCATGCTGTAAGCCTCATGCGAAAAATGCTCGGCATCGGGTTCGAAGACGCCGATATCCGCGGGATGCGGTTCGAATCGCCGGTTATTGCCGGACCCGGGCGCGGCGGACCGCCGCAAGAGGAGAAAATCATAGCGGAGCCCCGGGATATGGCTTGGCTTGAGTTCGGCAATAAGCTTGCAATCTATGATTTCGCAAAGGATCAACATCGTTCGTGGATCCGCTCCAACCATCTCTCCGTTCGCGGCGACAGAGGAGAAATATTCGATCGCCGGTTGAGTGTTCTTGCCGACTACAAGACACCGCTTCATCTGGAGTTCAAACGGATCAACAGTGGCGAGGAAGAAAATCAAGAAGGGCATTATTTGCAAGGCTATATGGCCGGAGAACGCTGGGTTTATAGCAATCCATTCGTCCCTGCAAGGTTATATGACGATGAAATTGCGATCGCGACCTGCTTGCTGAAGATGGCCGAATATGCGTCGGGCGGACCGAGCTTTTACAGTCTGGCGGAAGCGTCGCAGGATCATTATCTTGGTCTTCTGATCGAGCAGGCGATTCGGACCGGAGAACCGGTCAAATCGCAGCGGCAGCCTTGGGCTGAATAAAGACAGGCATATGTCTCCTATTGGGACATATGCCTGTTTTGCTATAACAACAGGAATTTTCACTCCCCACCTTAAGCTTAGTTACGCAATAAAACAATAAACGCGGTTAACGCATTTTCAAATTCTCAACTTGTACCCTCCTGTTCACTCAGTAGTAATGATTTACCGTTCACAGCTCGCTTGCAGATTTGGCGCCTTTCCATCGCAACCACTCAACCAGATCAGCACTGGAGCTGCGTTGAGCTGCATCCAACGGGGTCAATCCATCCCAAACCGATATCCAATTCAGTTCAGCTCCTCGGTCTAGAAGGTACTCTGCGGTGTGACGCTGTCCTCCATGACAAGCACACCAAAAGGCTACGGTGATCTTGTCCGGAGGTGAAGGACCGTTTGCTCCCCAAGGGTATTGATCCGAAAGTGCGGCACCGGCGAAGTAGGCCTCGATAGCATCCATCAATCCTAACGCCGCTGCATGCCATAGCGCGATCTGCGCTCCACGTTCTACCAATCTATGTGCCACCCGCCATTGTGCGAACGCTACTGCATCGTCTAATGGTGTCCCACCGGCGATCACTGCGCCCGCCGCTTCGATGTCGGCACCGGCATCCAGAAGAGCGTCAAGCACATCAGTATCATCGCAGCTAGAAGCCCAATGTAACGGAGTCTCGGTGTGAGAGCCAATGGTCCGAGCAATCACATCTGCTCCGAATTCGACTAAAGTACCCACAGTAGCCGCACCATTAGGAAAGTGACCGGGCCAATCGGCGACCACATGCAAAAGTGTTCGAGATATTTTGCAGCTGCTGTCCTCGTTGTTACTGTTTCTTTTGACAATTCTTGCTGCAGCCAAACCCGGATTCTCAGCAAGGATTCTTCTCAATGATAGGATATCTCCAGTGTGGATAGCTTTGACAAGCTTTCTGTTAGCAAATCATTTTCGTAAACATAGTTCATAACCAGATCTCCTTTTCACCTGATGCCTTTTACCCCGTTAGATAAACGTCTAGCTTAAATTCAAATTTAAGTAAGGCTCGTCGTTAACCAGCGAGAACTCCATATTTTTCAGGTGCTCCAATTGTTTTTCCGTTAGTTGACTTTTGTCTAAATAGAGAGAGTGATAAGTGAATGAGTATAAATGTCTATATGAATGAAATAATTTATGTCCCTTGTAAAGCTCGTATCCGGGTTCCACCGAACATATCCCTTCATAAACCAGTGATACTCGCTGTCACCGAAATCAATAACACAAAGAGCATTTTCGCTGAGCAGCAAGTTCCCATGATGAAGATCACCATGAATCAGCTCAAAATGATCCGATGAAGCTGGGAGCTGCTTTTGCTCATTCATGTATTTGGACCATTTCTCGACTAGTAGAGGATGAAGTTGCAATGACTCTAACGCAAGTAAAGTCTTATTTTCATTCCAGGTTGGAAACGCATTGTTTGCTTTATAAGCTTTTGAAGCAGCATGAATTTGTCCCATCGCTTCGCCCCATTGTTCGAACAAACGTGCTCCCCAATTCTCTTTATCGGCAGGTCTGACATGCAATCCGTTTATCTTCTCATAACTAACGAAGTAGTAGTCATCGTTAATCTGTTGAATATAATCTTTTCCCAGTTTACGTATCGGTCTAGCAGCATGAATCCCCCTCGAGAAAAGGAAATCAAGCCATTCCATTTCAGCTAATATGCTGGATTCATTAACAACTGACTTTTCCAAAATTTTCACTATAAACTTTTCGCTACGGCCAACTTCAAATACATTGCTGCTGTATCCGCCTGTAAGCTTGCAGTCCGATGGATCTACTTCCAACATAGCCAAGATTTCCTTGATTAAATCCTGTCCCATTCTCACCCTCCTAGCAGCATCCTTCTTTACTAATTTCTTTCCGGGTTAATATTAACACATTTTGGAAGTAGTAATGTAATCGATTGATGTGCTATAACAAAACAACCGACTAAACCGCAGATCCTAGAGCAACGAAAAAAGGGGTTACATCATATACAACCATGTAACACCCTTGTTTTATAAATTATCGTTCATGCATCACTTCAGCTTGAACAGCTGCTTCGCGTTTTCACTAAAAATTTTCCGCTTCTTCTCTAACGGAAGCCGCTGCAAAATTTTCGTCGGATCGTCAAAATCCCAATGCGGATAGTCGCTTGAGAACAGCAGCATATGCTCGGCGTCAAACATTTCGAACATAGCGTCCAGATGCTTCGGATTGTCCGGTTCCTCGATCGGCTGCGTAGTCATAAAGCAGTGATCTTGCACATACTCGCTCGGCATGCGCTTTAGCCACGGTACGGAGGAGCGCAAAGCCTTGTAGTTTTTGTCCAGCCGCCACAGCAGCGATGGCAGCCAGCTGACGCCGCCTTCGCCGAACACCACCTTCAGTCCCGGATACTTCTCGAATACGCCTTCACAAACGAAGCTAACCAGGTGCGCCATATAGGTTTGCGGCAAACAAGTATGCCATTGCAAATAATTGGAGACATAACCGACCGCTGTTGGCGGATTGAAGATACCCGCTCCCTCTGAGCCGGGATGAATGATTAAGGGCAAGCCGTTGCGTTCACAAGCCGCATAGATCGGATGGTAAAAGCGTTGGCCGTATGGAGAGCGGGATCCTCCAATGACGGCCACGCCGATAATGTCGGGATGAGAGCCGACCCGGTCGATTTCCCATGCCGCTGTCTCGGGATCCTGGGTGCCGATACATAGGAAGCCTTTGAACTTCGGACTGACGGACAACCATTCCGCGATCAGGTAGTCATTGTACGCCCTGCAGATCGCAGCCGTATAATCGGGATCGGCGAATGCGGATACGCCAATGATCGAATCCGAGCACAGCAGCGCGTATTCCATATGAAACGGCTCCACCAGATGCTGAAGCATATACTCCGGATCCGAGCCTACAGGCAGACCACTTGGGGGGTCGGCGTCCTTGCGCTTGTTGCCGATCGGTGACGCATAAGGCAGGCCACCTCCGCTCACACCGAATTTAGCAACATGACTTTTCCATGGTTCCTCCAAATAGGGTACGAGGTCCTTATTCGTGCGAAACTGATTGTGCACATCGCAATCTATAACGGGAATGATTTCTTTACTCTGAGTATGACTCATGGGGATCCATCCTTTCCATCGAAGAGCTGCCGATGAGAATGCCTATCCGGCCGTCCTCTACGACTACCGTGTAGCGGCGTACGCGCACTTTTTCGCTAAACAATGACTTGCCGGTCTTCAAATCAAACTCCCAGCCGTGCCATGGACAACGCACGATCTCCTGATCGCGGCCGTAAATGAATTCATACACCTGGGATTCGAGCGTCGTGCCGCACACCGGTCCTTTGCACAGCTCCGCCCCCTGATGCGGGCAATAATTAGGAATGGCGCAATATTCGCCCTTTACATTGTAGATCCCGATCGAACGGCCCTCTACGCTTACGATTTTGTACATGCCTTCCGGTATTTCGTCCACCGAGGCGACGGGATATATCGCCATGCTTGTTCATCTCCTCCTCATAAATCTAGCCGATGAAGCTTAGGTTGCGATTGCGGACAACTCGTCTTCGCCAAGCGCTTCGTTGAACACAGCAAGCCCACCAAGAACCCCGGCAAAAAAATTGCCCATCTCCCCGGAACGATTCACGCCACCTACGGTAAAATCCGCCCCGTTCTCCCCTCCATCGTATAATCCCTCAAAATAAGCGAACGGATTAAACGCGAGCCGGGCGTCCAGCTTTCCGTCTACATAGACTTTGGCAAATGCGCCGTCATAGGTGAAGGCTACAAAGCTCCACTTCTCCAAAGGAATCGGCGAAGCGCCGATAGCCGTAGTCATGCACCAGGGATACCCTGGAGTCGGCCCGCCAGTTGCAGACACATGCCCGCACACCTGATCCTTGCTGTCCCAAATTCGCAGGTTCAGAAATAGGCAGTACTGCCGCTTCTTCTCCGTCTCGTTCCACATGCCGGCAACCGCCTGGCACTGCCCTTCCGGGGCTGCTTCCCGCTTGATCCAAGCTGCTATCGTCAATTTGGCCCCGTGCCCCCGGAAATTCAGAGCAGGACAGTCGGAGCGCGGAATGCGAAGCCACTGCCCTCTTTCGAAGCGAAGCGACTGCGGTCCAAATACGCCTTCCGTGAACCGTTCGACGCGCCCGGCCATTTCCTCCAACTGGTACGGATACGGTCCCTTCGCCAGCAGCGCCTCTTCGCCTTGGAAATCCCAGAAGGATACCAGCGCCGGATGACCGGCAATGACGGAATGATGACAATGACTCATTTCTCTACAACTCTCCTTTTTTCGGACATGAGCTTCCCTTACCAAATAGTGAGCCGCTTCCTTCGCGTAACGCTTCATAGAAAACGGCTCACCGCTGGAAACTTCCGGCTTATTTCTTGGTGTACCAGCCGTTCATGGCGTCAATTGCGGCTTTGCCGCCCTTGGCATTGAATTCCTGAACGAATTTATCGAACTCGTCGAGACTGCGTTTATTCATAATAAATTTCAGTGCGTTTTCTTCCATAAAATTGCGCAGCTCCGAAAATTTCGTATCGTACGCTTCCACGGACGGCGAGAATACCGTCTCCTCGCGGTTACGCTTGAACGGCTCCAACGGCTGATAGTAAGGCAGGAACCCTTTCGCCTCCAGCCGGGCGAAGAAGCTCGGGTCCGAATCGCCCAGGAAGTACAGCGTACGCCATGGAATCTCGTTGCTTTGCTCCGGGGTCTGTATGACCTTACCGTTCTCTACTTTGTAATCTTGTCCTTCGATCCCGTAGGTCAGCAGCTTATCTGCATCGGTTCCGTAAATATAGTTGATATATTCCGCTGCGCCTTGTTTGTTTTTGGCTTGCTTGGGAATAACCCAATAGCTGCCTCCAGCCACTGCTTCCTCAGGCACACCGGACTGGCCGTTTTTACCCGTGACCGGGGCAAGAAAACGAATCGTTCCTCCCGACTTCTTCTCCTTGATCGATCGGTCGATCGCCATCGCATCCGCCCAGTACGATATGGAGAAAGCAGCTGTGCCGTTGATCATCTTCTCCTTCTCGTCTTTATTGATGGAGAACTCCTGATCGATCAAGCCTTCGTCGTACCACTTTTTCATCGTGGCTAGAAACTCTTTGAATTCGGGCTGCACCCAGGAAAATTCCAGCTTGCCATCCTTCACAACCGTGGTGGTGCCAACTCCGAATGCGCCGGCAAAAGGCAGGAACGATTGTAGGAAGGTGCCCGGATTAGAGGCTTTGGCCGTAAGAGGGGCGATGTTCTTCTTTTCCTTGATCGTCTTCATCGCCGCATAAAACTCATCCATAGTTTTGGGTTCCTGAATACCCAGCTCCTGCATCATGTCCGACCGGCTCAAAATTCCGGCTCCTACCTTTTGCGCAACCCGGTGAGGAAGCCCGTATATTTTACCTTCATAGCGGGTAGCATCCAACACTTCTTTGGAATTCATCTGCGAGACGTTCGGTATATATTTGGCGATCAATTCGTCCAGCGGTTCGAAGGCTCCTTGCTTGGCCAGCTTGAAATAATCGGACTTGCCGTTAATCCGCATCAGGTCGGGAACGTCGCCGGAAGCCAATACGATAGATACCTTTTGGGACGGATTATCCTTGGGGAGCGATTCGTATTTCACATTCAACCCGGATTTCTCTCTGATCACTTTGGTCAGCTTATTATCATTCATATTGTCCGAGCCCTTGAATTGCTCCATGGAAGCGTGATAAGACATCATCACCTTCAAATCCTTATTTTTGCTGCCTGTCGCATCGCTGGAAGTACCGCCTGCGTCCGGGCTCTGGCTGCAGCCCGCCGTCATCCCCGTCAGTAGTAAAGCCGACAAACCGATGAAAGAAGCCTTTTTCATTAACATGCTTACACTCCCCCATTTTTTGATAGCCTTTTTGTATTCGGCCAAGCATCCTGCGTCAACATATCCCAGTCAGGGTAGTGGCTAGCCCTTGACCGCACCGAGCATAACGCCTTTGACGAAATATTTTTGAATAAACGGGTACACGCACAGAATCGGAATGACCACACATAGAATCGCTGCCGCCCGAATCGTCTCCGGAGTGATGTCACGAAACACGTCGAGAACGGCTGTATCCGCCGTCTTCTCATCCGTAACCAGCTGAAGCAGGAACATCTGAAGCGGCATCCAGCGTCGCTCGGTAATATACATCATCGCCTGAAAAAAGCTGTTCCAGTAGCCGACGGCATAGAACATGGATATAGTCGCGAGCGCAGGCTTGGACAAAGGAATGTAGAGCGACCATAAAATGCGCCAGTTGGAAGCTCCGTCCATGCGCGCCGACTCTTCCAGTGTGTCAGGCAGACTGAGAAAAAAGTTGCGTACCAGAATCAAATTGAACGGAGCAAGCGCCCCAGGCAAAATTAGCGACCAGAGGGTGTTCAACAAACCGACTTCCTTGACAACCAAATAAGTAGGGATTAGACCCCCGCTAAAAAACATCGTGATGACGAACAGCAGCATGAGAACCCTTCCGTAAGGGAGATTGCGCTTGGACAGCGGGTAAGCGGCCAATACCGTTAACGCCATGCTGATCAATGTGCCGACAACCGTAATGAACACTGAATTTGTAAAGGAATCAAAAAACTGTTTGTTCGTAAGCACATACTGATACGACATCCAAGTAAAACCCTTTGGCCACAGTAAGATTTCCTTCGCTAACACATAAGCCTCGCTGCTTAACGATTTGGCGGCGATATGAATAAACGGCAGTATCATCGAAAGAGAAATCAAGCTTAAAATAATGATGTTCACAACCGAAAATGCATTCTCGCCTCTCGAACGAATCATGGCGGCACCTCCTCCTCGTTTTGTTCCGGCTAATAGATGCCGTCTTCCCCCAATCTCCGTGCGATATAGTTCGCTACAATCAGGAGGATGCAGCCGATCACCGACTTGAACAGGCCGGCGGCAGTAGTTAGGCCGAACTGCATCGTGCCGAGGCCCACCCGGAATACATAAGTGTCAATAATATCGGCGACGGAGTACACTGTCGGGTTGTACATCGCGAGCACTTGCTCAAAGCCGACATCCAGCACATTCCCGAGACGCAGCAGCAGCAGCACGACAATAGTCGATCGAATGCCCGGCAGTGAAATATGCCAGATCTGCCGCATTCTCCCGGCCCCGTCCACCGTAGCCGCCTGAAACAGCTCTTCATTGATGCCCAGCAAGGCCGCCAGATAAATAATCGCGCCCCATCCCGCTTCCTTCCAGATGTCGGTTAGCACCAGAATCCAGCGAAACAGCTTCTCGTCGGTCATGAAAAAGATCGGCTTCACCCCAAAAGACTGTATTACCATATTGACGATTCCACTGTTCGGAGACAACAGATCGACCGTAATCCCCCCAATGACGACCCAAGAAATAAAATGAGGCAAATACGTTATTGTTTGCACCGTACGCTTGAATAGTGCAAATCTCAGCTCATTAAGCAGCAGCGCCATAATAATGGGAGCCGGAAAGCCGATGACGAGCTTCATGAGACTGATGATCAGCGTGTTTCGGACAACCTGGGGAAATTCGCTAAAAGCAAACAGCTCGCGAAAATGCTGCAGGCCGACCCAGGGACTTTTCATCACCCCCTGAATAATGTTGAAATCCTTGAATGCGATCACGACACCGTACATCGGCGCATACTTGAACACAAGCAGGAACAGCAGCGCAGGAATTAGCATTAAGTAGAAATCCCAAAACTTCAACAGCGGACGGCGTCGTTTCGCAGCGGCTTTGGACATGGCGGACGTTGGCGTAGTCGCCGCTCTCATGGCGTTCTCCTCCTTTAATCGCAATAGTGTAACCGCTCACATTTACTGTAGCATCTTTGCCAATTCCGTCGTATACCATTTCTTTGCGTTTACTCGCAACTATTTTGTCATGTTGAACTTATTGTTTCGGGAAAATGGGAAAAAGCCGGAAGCATCTCCGGCTACTTGTTCACATCGCTTGGCTTTATTCCCCAATATCTTTGAAAGTTTTTGGAAAAGTAATTGACATGCTTATACCCGACCTGCTCCGATACATCGTAAACCTTACAGCCTTTGGACAAAAGCTCCTTCGCCCGCTCCATGCGCAGCCGCAGCACGTACTCGGTGAATGACTCTCCGATAGCTTCCTTGAAGGTTCTGCTCAAATACGAATAACTGATGTACGTCTTCTCTGAAATGAGATATAAACTGAGCGCCTCTTCATGGAGATGGGCATGAATAAAACCCACAACTTCATTCATCGCGATTTGCGTGCCGCTCTGCCGCCGTTCGGCAATCGATTGGCTGATCCGGGAGGACATTCGATCCAGCCATTCCGCGATCTGTTCTTTCGACAGCAGCTGATGGAACTGTTCGAAGTCTTCGATTTCCTCCTTTAACGTATCGCGCAAAGTCCAACCGTGCTTGTGAACCATTCGGGCCAACAGGCAGACGAACCTCCACAACGCTTCCTTCGAATCGGCCAGTACATGCTCTTCCGAAAATTCCGATTCCATAATGGCTGCGATCGTTTGCCTGCGTTTGGACTCGTCTCCCGTTTCAATGGACAGCTCCAGCTCTTTCTCAAGCTGCTCCATAAGCACCCATGAACGCTGCGCTGCTCCATCATTACGATAAGGGATGGCTATGCCGTTGCCGAATATAAGCCGCTCTTGCAGTGCAAGCCTGCTCTGCTTGTAGGCCTGGCTGAGCAGCAGCGGAGTCCTAACGACAGTCCCTATGCCCGCGCTGGCCGTGAGCTTCAAACAATCGTGCACCGTGCCAAGTACCGTACTTACAAGCGAGTTGACTCGATTGCAGAACGCATCTTCTTGAACATCCGCCGGGGCGGAGCACACCACCGCCGTCATACCGTCATCATCTTGCAGCACCATCCATTCCGTTCCCGGCAAGAGGTCTCTTGCAATGGTAAACAGCTGGAATTGGACCAGCGAACGGTCTCGTGGTTGAAACCGCTCATTGTCCTTCGCTATCGGATCCATATCGAGGATAAGCGGAAGGTAGATTTGCCGCTCCAGCGATAGCGCGAACTCCTGGCTGCTTTTCTCAATCTCCCGTTCGGAATAACGCCCGTTCAACCAATTTTTATAGAAAAGCTCACGCAAATAGGGGAAGTGATCCTTCCATCGCTGCTGCAGCGTTTGAAGGTTATGCTTGTCATGCAGTTCCCTCTCTCGAACGCTCCTTGCCTCAAGGACCGTGCTTACAATCTCCTCATTCTCCGCCGGCTTGAGCAGATATTTGAACACGCCATAAGCTATGCTTTCCCTCGCATATTCGAACTCATCGTATCCGGATAACAGAATTGTTTTCACGAGCGGAAATTCCGCCTTAATCCGTTTGGCTAGCTCCAACCCGCTCATCTCAGGCATATAAATATCGCTCAGAACGAGATCGATCTTATCGTTATGCATAATCATAAGCGCTTCTTGAGCGCTCTCGACTGCAGCCGCCAGTTCAATCTGATAAGCGGCCCAGTCGATCCCTTCTGCAATTCGTTCCCTTACATGAGGCTCATCCTCCACGATTAACAGCTTCATTCCCGATCCTCCTTCCGAATAGGTAATATCAGCTTCACCGTTGTTCCTTGTCCTGCGGCGCTTTCCAGAGTCAGATCCGCTTCATCGCCATAATACAGCTTGATACGGGACTTCACGTTCTGCAAGCCATAATAACGCCGGAACTGACGCGTCTCTGCATGCTGGTACGACTGGCTGTTGATCAAGGATAGCTCATGTCGCAGGTCTGTCAAAACTGGCTCCGGAATCCCCTCTCCCGTATCGCTTACTTCAACGATCAGTCTTTCTCTATCCATCTGCGATCGAATAGTAAGCTCGCTCTCCCCCCTGCTTTTATCCAAGCCATGAATGATTGCGTTTTCAACAATCGGCTGCAAGATCAGCTTCAGCATAGGAATACCCTTCGTTTCCTCAGCCAATTGGATGTGGACCGTAAAGTGGTCCTTTCGCAGCTGCTGCACACGTATATAGTACATCAGATGCTGCACGGTCTCCGACAACGGGAACGACTCTCTGCCTTTTCCAAGACTTACTCTGAAAAAGCGGGCGAGGTTTATGACCATCTCGCTAATTTCCGGCACCTGCTTCTTCAGTGCTACCGAGTAGATCGTATCCAGCGTGTTATACAAAAAGTGCGGATTGATTTGCGATTGCAGCAGAGAAAATTCGGCCTTGGCCAACCGAAGCTCCTTCTCATAATCATCCTCGATCAATTTGCGCTGGGTGGCCGCCATCCGGTTAAATCCATTCATGACGAGCCCGAATTCGTCCTTTCTCCGATGCTCGACCTGAAAAGTCAGATTGCCGCTGCCGAACTGCTTGAATGCGCCGAGAAGCTGGCGCAGCGGCTTCGCGATTCCGCTGTAAACAAGCCATGAGATCCACATCGCCAAGATAATGCTAAATGCAATGATGACAAAAGTGAACTTCTGCAGATTTCGGGACAGATGGTATACCTCCGACATCGGCTGTTCCAGCTCAATGGACCAGTAATCGCTTTCAACTTGAATGTTGAACATCGGCTTGCTGCGGACTTCCTCATTTAAAGGATTCGTTTCCAGCACACGCTCCTTGTTATAAAACAAAGTGATGTTAGTATTCTCCGATGTTTGAAGGTGCTGAATGATCGATCGAAAAGCAAGCTTGTCCACAGCCAAAATCATGACATTAGGCTCCTTATTATGACTTAGAAAATCAAGCTGCCTCACGTAATAAATCAGATCATTGTTTAAATAGTTGGATCGGAACACTTCCGTATCCGTCGGGACATAAGTAACGAGCCCCCCTCTTGCATCGATGGTTTGTTGAAACCAGAACTCCTCTTTGACCCCGGGCCATTTGACACCGCCCTTCAGTGTCGAGACCCCGTTTCCGCTCTCCCCGTGAAGAATGTACGCCTCCTTGACCGCTCCGTTCACGTTGGTCAATGCCGACAGCTGCTGTTGTACCGTATGGATGCCATAAAGAAGATCCGGTCTAAGCGGGTCGTCGACGTTGCTCCAGATGTCCACGATATTAGGATTTGATGCGATCAAGAGCGTTTGCTGATCCATGCTCTTGGTCATCTGTTCGATATACTCCAGCGTGGTCAATAGGGCTCCCTCGGTCCGGTCGCTAATTTGCTCGTTTAAGATATTTCGCGAATAATAATTGGCAAATACACTAACCGCCACAAGAGGAATCAAAATCAACAGAAACGTCAAGGTCAGTTTGGTTTGAATGGAGTGAGTGCCGGGAACGCGCTTCATCAGCCGAGCCTCCTCGCGAATTTACTGCTATCTTAGATAACTTGCCTGATAACGTCAATACCCAACTCGCGAGGGAAACAAGTTTTTCTTGGTAAAACGGAAACTCGAGGCTCATTTGGCTTTTGACGTATGGAGAGCCTAAGCTAGTAACGGACAAAAGGAGCCTACTCGTAGAAGCGGCTCTTTGTCGTTTTATGGATATCTGAGGGCTCCCCCCCCTGTATCCTCGTATACTCCGAATCAGTCTTAACTATTATTTTCCTGGCATTCAGAAACCCCATAAAAGTCACAAGCGCTCCCGAAACGAATCGCATGCAATTCCCGCTCCGTAAGTCCCTCTGGAAGCACCTGTGTCATAGCCTCACAACGTCCGCGTAGCTCCCTTTTTGCTTAGCCACAGGCCAATCGCTCCCATACATAAGCCGACCTGGCCCATATGCATCAAGAAGATGTGTAACATAAGGGCGCAGCACTTGCGGTCTATTCCCTGCGGGTGTAATCATCCCGGAGATTTTCACCATAACATTAGGGTAGCGCGCGAGCGCAGACATATGCTGTGCCCACTGCTCGCTCAAACGCTCTTCACCATACGGCGGGCTGCCCAAATGGTTCACCACTATATGCAGCTCCGGCACAAACCGAAGCAGCGTCAATGCATGTTCCAGCTGATGTTCGCGCACAAGCAGATCAACCGTCACTCTGTCCTTGGCCCAGCGTCTCAGTCGCAGCAAGGCTTCTCCACCGTAACGAGCGATTCGTTCCAGCTGATCGCCATTCAGCCTGACTCCTTTAAACATTCGGTTCACACGCAGACGCTCATAGTGGAGAATGTATTCCGCCTCCACTAAGTACGGGTCCAGCGATCCGACGACTCCCAGAATCCAAGGATGATCAATAATTAACGATAGCAGAAATTCGGTCTCGGCAATAGTCGGAGCAGCTTGAACGGCAATGCAGCCGCCAACCGATTCTTCTTTTAAAAAAGGCAGCAGGTGCTCGGGGGTGAAATCCTGATACAATATGGGATTATCCGGCTTAATCCAACCGTAATCACCGCGCGCCAGCCGCCAAAAATGAACATGACTGTCGATATACACCGGCGTCCCTTCTTTCTTTAATATAACGGCTTTCCGGCAAACAACTCCAGCACCCGGAGCAGCTCTTCATCCTTCAGCCCGCGGCCGTCACAATAGGCCGCATTTTGAGTTACGATGTCCGGGGATGCGGCTCCGGTTAATGTCACGGCGATGTCCTGACACGTCAAGCTGAACCGCATGGCAGCTTCCACAAGACCGTGCGGCTCCGGCTTCCGTAGAAAGTCCAGCAGCCCCATGCGCCGGTCGGCCTCTGCAAGGAGCTCCGGATTATTTAGTAAGAATGGAGCGGGCGTATCCGCCAGCACCCCCATATTCAACGGGCTGCCATTAATTATGGCTACACCGTATTCTCGTGCAAGCGGAAATACGAGCTCACGCGCCGTATGATCGATCAGCGTATAGCGGCAGTACGTCTGCGCCGTATCCAACAGACCGGTACGTAAATACAAAGCAAGCGTATCTGCATTGCGGCCATTCGCACCGATCGCCCGTACCTTGCCTTCCTGCTTCAACTGCTGAAAAGCAGCGAGCGTTCCTTCGCTTGCTTCCTGAAAGGTCGTCGCTTCCGTCTCATGCAGCTGAATAAGATCGATCCAGTCCGTTTGTAACCGCTGGAGGCTTTGCTCCACCGACTTGATCGTGTTGTCATATGTATACGCGTCGCCCCTCATAACCGCTTTAGTTGCAATGACCGCCTCGGACCGTCTGCCTTTGAGAGCAAGCCCAAGCCGGCGCTCGCTTTCACCGCGTCCGTATAACGGCGCGGTATCGAAAAAGGTCACGCCGGCATCCAGTGCGGCGTGCACCGTATCGACCGCGTCCTTCTCACTCGTCGCCCCGAAATCCCCCCCGAGCGGCGCCCCGCCTAGTCCCATTCGCGAGACGCGGATACCGGTTCGGCCCAATGTCGTATATTCCATCTAGATTGCTCCTCTCAGTTTAAGCTCCCGCTGCAGGCGGCTCCAACCGCAGCAGCAGCTTCACGCTGCTGCCGCCCCGGTGCGTCCATTCAGCCAGACGGTAATGGCCATTGCGATTTGGTGCAAGACCGGGATACAGCTCCAGATCCCAAGGTCGATCACCCCGTTCAACCGCGGTTTCTTGCTGAACCGGCTTTACAGAATACTCACTGCCAAGATATCGAAGCGTAACGCCATCGTCCCTATTGACTGCGATTTCCGACGTATCCGTGCCGTTCGTTGTCAATAGAGGTACGACCGCAGCGACGGCCGTTACTTCACCGCCTTCCGCGCTTTGTACTTCCCAGTCGATAACAACTCCTGTCTTGCTGATCCGGTAACGCTCGATCAACTTGGCGCAACTCCCACAACCTGGACGCGGCAATATGTCTGCCTGTGCACGGTGCAATACCTCCTGCGCTCCCGCTCCGGGAGGTACTCCATCCGGTGACGGGTCCGCAACCGTTACGGAGCGCGCAGTATAGATGACCTCAAAGCAAAGCTCTCCTTTATCATCAGCTAATCCACCGAACGTAGCTTCGGTCAGAGCTTTACTCTGCCCTGACACCCGGCACTCGTCAAACCGCAGCTCCGCCTCCCAAGCCAACGGCTCTGGATCAAACGGCTGTCCCCGATTGTCCACTGCATGGAAAATCTCGTGCTTACGGCGGCCGAAGTCCGCCAGACGATGCCATGTACCATGCTCATCCCGCCACTGGGGCCCGATTGCCACCGCCTGCCATGGCGGCGGCGTTATGGTTCTAGGGCGCATAAAGGCCAGAGGCACTTCACCTTGGGCTCCGGGGATCCCGGCCGACAAGGCCGTCTCTCCAGGAACGCCCGACCGATGTAGCCGTACAAGGCCAGTCGCATCCTGGCCCATCTGTGCCGCCGTGTCGATGCATAGGTGGTATCCCCCTTGCGCAGGGCTTGCCGTAGCATAGATACGATGAAATGATGGCAAGCTCAGCACATAGCTGCCGAGGTCGCAGGGCGCAGGCCGCTCCAGGATATCATCGTCCGCATGCATGTAGCAGGAAGCAGCAATTTTGCCGGCATACAGTAAATAGTTGGCGTCGAACGCATAGAGCTCGTAGCCTGCGCGGCTTCCCGGCGGAAAGCGGTTCTTCACCGGGCGCACCTCCGTCATGTCCGCCCAACGCCGGAGAGAGTCCATGGCGCGGCGTGCAGCTCGTTTAAACACGCCCGCAAGGTGCAGATCTCCCGCAGCTTTGTAGTGAACGGCTTCGCGTTCGCAAATATGGGCAAACGTCAACTCATTCCATAAGAATTGATTGCTGCGGCCGCCGCAGGATACTTCTCCTGTGACCGACTGGGTAAACAGCATGGTCAGCGCCCCGCGCCGCAGCAGCTTCTCAAGTAATAGCGCCGCCGGTCCTGCATAGCCTTCGTCCAGCAATCCCGCCAAATTGTCGCGCGCCGCCAGATCGTACGCTGCGGGGAGATTCGGATCGCGGTACAGGCCTTCTGGCGTAAACCGGGGCAGCTGTGCAGAAATATATTTATCGATAAAGCCAACTGACTCGGCAAGTCCGTCACGGATTCGCATCTGCTCGCCCAGCATCGCATACGTCGCCCAGTTGCGAACGTGCCTTAGGGGCATATTGCGCTCCACCTGCGTATAGGTATACTCGGGATCGATCGCTGCAAGCCGTTCTCTCCATTCGGCCACGCGCCCGGATGCCTGATTCCGGTCCCCGAGCAGTCGCAGCGCCTGCATCAGCATATGCGTCGTGAAGTCCTCGTGGCTGTCCGGCACGCTGCGGCACTGCAGAGCAAGCGTAGCTCTATCCATCGTCGCAAGCACCTTGTCCTCGATTTCTGCGCATCGTCCGGCTGCGAGGAGCACCGCCCCTGTCAACGCAAAGCTGGAGGTGACGAATTGCCGCTCCTTCCCGTCATACGGGTCGATTACGGCTGCAGATTCATCGATGCAGTCCGCAAATTGGCGCAACCGCGCTTCCGCAAAGTCCAGATATGCCTCCTTGGCGGACCGAGCCGTCTTCTTTACATCCAAAGCTTCGCTTGACTCAGGATCGCCACACCTCTTGAAATAGTCGGTTACGAAGTTGACTGTCTCACCATCATGCTCCAGCGATTCCACGTATGCCCGCTCCGCTGCGGTCAGACCCTCGTATGCGCACGCTGCCATTTCGCTTACCTCCCTATCGCCTCTGACATTCATTGTTTCATGTCGTTCCGCCTCCGGATTTATCTTGTTCTGCCGTGAAGTACCTGTGCATAATCTGACTCCGACGACCATGGAGTGGCATAGGTTGGCGCATTAACGTAGCGCGACATTACCAGCTTTAACCGGATGCCGCTGCCGGGTGCAAGCTTGATTTCAACCCATTTGCTCCCAATCGGCACCGTTCCCGTTTCTTTCCCCTGCTCGTCATAGCACACCGCATGCTCCAAGCGGTGCTCCCCGAAGCAGCCGGCCTGCACGATAACCCTTCGTTCTGCCGCGAGACCGACATTCACTAGCGTCACCGTAGCGCTGTCCGCCGACAGCTCTTCTACAAGCGCACCAACCTGCTCAGGCAGGCCGGGCCTGCGTCCGTCTGCATCAAAATACCTCAGGCGAGCATGCTGCAAACCTCCATGTGAAATGTGCATCGGGGCGCCTAGTGTCAGCTGCACCAGACTCTCGAAGTAAAGCGGGCAATACTCCTGCCAGAAATGGATGCTCGACAAGTCGTCCGTGTTGTACACACCATAATGCCAGTTACGCGGATTTCCGGCTTCCGACCGCATTTTTTCCAACTGCTGCCGGATCAGGCGGTACCCTGCTTGTGTAATTTGCTCGGGATAATCCGGTGCCAGTCCCTGCATATAGCGGAACCATGGATACGTATTGCCGATAAAATGCTTCGTCTCTTTCCGTGTCACCGGATTTCGTCCGGAGACGGAAGGAACGTCGATTTCGCGGAAGTGAGGGGCAGCCTCAATCCGATTCGCCCGCAGCAGGTCTTCCTCCGACATCGACATCGTCCACAGATGGATGGCGTATTTCGGATCCGGCTGCCGATAATCCGTCCATCCTGCGTCGAAATGACGGTGCGGAACGACCCATACGCCGTTTTCCTGCTTCCCGAGCGACCAATTCAAATCGAGCTGACGGCGTGCTTCCTCGAGGTGGGCCATGTCTCCAGAGAGGAGCACAGCGTTCATCGCCGCATTCGTCAGCGGCTCAATCACCGTCATAAAGCCGTGCGGCCAACGCCAGCCGTAATAGCCGCCCCACCATTTGCCGTCCATACATTCCCCAATTTCCCCTGATAGTCCGATATTATCGGGCATAATGCCGCCATTACGCCTCGCTCGATCTTCCCATGCAGCGTAATAGGTTAACACCCAGTCGCGGAAGCGCTCCTCACCCGAGATCAGATAGGCGTGCGCAACAAGAGAGGTCGCATTAAGATTGAGCGGCACGTCGCCACGCGCCATCCGTTCATTCATCAGCCGGATGACCTCGCGATAGACGTCATCGTCGGACCACCTGCATTTTCCGCTGGCGAAATCAACGCCGGGAATATCCTCGAACGGCGCCAAATAGTCGTCCAGCACCCCCCGGTGCGTACACCAGTCCTCTTCCGTCATCGTAAATCTCGGCCCCTGACTTCCAGTGATGGGGGATCGGATCAGCTTCTTTTCTTTATCGTAATTCAACGCCTCCGGGTCGTCACCGGTATACATCCCGGCAAACCGGATGGAACGCTGCACCTGTTTGGGCAAATGCGGATCGGTCAGTCCAAGGAAATATAAATATAAATAGCCCTCGCCATGATGCATCCAATCGTAGTACCGGTCGAATTCATTATGAATTTGTCCGTACTGCGTCCACTGCCAAGTGATGGCGTCCCACATTTTCAGCGCCAGAGCATGAACTTCCTCACTGCCGCCAAGCGCATAAAGCAGGGCCAAATTCATGAACGCCTCATACGGATCGTCCGAACCGTCCATACCCGGCCAGTTATCCCGCCAAATCAGTGTCCCGTCCGGATGCGTATACCGCTGAACGAATTCGACCGCAGCATCGTTCAACGTATCCAGCAGAAGTCGCTGCATCAGCGCCCATTTAGGCGGATTCCAGCCGCTAGTAGCCTCAATCTTCGGCAGCAGCCTGGTACTAGCCGATCCTGCACCATCCCCAGCGTCTACAGCCACCTTGGAGAACGCCCCATCCTTATCTGTCATCATATCCGTTCACCTCTCCCCTTCACTTCAAACTGAACCTCACACACCGTTCGGGCAGACGGCTTGATTACAGCCAATACAAGCCGGTATGCCATACGCTCCTCACCTGCAATGGACCGGTAGTGCTCCTCTGTAAACCGGCAGCGGAACCGTTCCGCATCGTATATCATCCTAACGGGGCCGATCGCTACCCATCCCGGCTCCATCAGCCGTGGAGGTATACTGCACATGAAGACGGATTCAAAGGCTTCTGCTCCGCTTGTAAAGACGCATTCATCTCGCAAGGTAAGCCGATAATCCGTCTCGGACGGCGCTTGCGGCCTCTCCCATACGAATTCACGATGCAGCCGATCAAGCACTGTACTGGCAGGATACGCCCTGGTCAGATCGATCTTGTATACGACTCTTCCATCCGTTTGCTCGTATCCGAGCGGAGAAGCGCGATACTGTTCTCCAGCCAACTGACCCGTACCTGCTATGACAGGTACGGAATGACCGTGCGAGCTGGCTGTTAACTGAGCATAGCGATAGGCCGGTTGAAAATATTGCCTAGTATACTCGCCTGCCCCTAGGTCACACAGAACGCTCTGGCCGTACACATGGATGATAAAATGTCCAAGGTCGTTATGATTATGCGGCTCATCGTTACTCCCGCCCTTGGCTGCAAAGGCGACAAGGCCACCGGTATCCTCCGACTTGCTGATAACCCAGCCATGGCCGGGAAAATAATAGTCTTCGAATGGTAGTACTCCATAGTCTCGGTTGATTTCCGAAGCTTCCGGCTCCATCCACAGCAGCATGCGGCTGGCCATCGTCCAGGAGCGGAATGCGCTCCCGTATACGGGTGCTTGATCCGGCAGTGCTGCCTCCGGAAACCGTCTGTGAAGCCGGTGGTACAGCCCCGGCTGATAATCCATTTCCGCAGGAGCATCGGAGAAATTGATCACCTGGCTGCCGGTCAGCATGCAGCTGCGCGGGAAGCAGGCGATACGGCGCAGCTTTTCTCCAGCCAACAAATCGATCTGACCGGCAGTGCGTTCAGCCATCATCTCCGCAAAATAAACGTAGTAACCGAAACCAAACTGCCAGTAAGCGGCTCCTTCCGGCGTTGCCCCTTGTGCATCGAAGCCCTGCAAGTGCTGCCGCAAAGCATGGATCGCCCGCCATAGCATTCCGGCAAGCCTCTCCGGGTCGCGGACGAGCCACATTGCCGCACAGCCGATGCAAGCTGCACAGACAGCCGGCCAATTGTTCGTCTTCAGCTCCCAATTTTGCGGCGCCGGATCGGCGAAATACACGCTCAGCAGTCGCCGCTCCACTTCCTCACGTACCCGATGGACAATCCATGGCTCCAGCTTCGGCTCCAATAAACCGACGATCTCGGCAAGCGCAAGCCCCGTCTCCCCGGCGAATAAGTCCACCGTCTCTCGCGGAGGTGCAGGCTGATCCCAAATGCCGTTCGGATACTCATTATGATACAGCCCGACATGAGCCGGAATGACCCATGTATATTCGTCACAAATGGCCCAGATGATATCCTGGAGCGGAGCGATCCAGCGTTCTGCATCCTCGTCTGCAAGCGCCAGCATGGCTAACACGCAGAGCCGGCGTCGACGGTCGAAATATTTATCATCATACCGGGTTCGGTCGCCGGTTCGATGAAATAGTGTAAACTCCGAATACGGCAGCAGCTCCACAGGAACGGCTGTAAACGACTCCCCCGCCTTGCGAATATCATCCCATACGGCCTCACAACGAGGGTCCCGATTACTGCGAAGGCAATATTCCTTGTTTGCAGCCTCCGGGAACAACGGTTTCTCCTGACCAGCGGGATGTTCCAGCGCATTTTTAAGCTGACGCAACGACAATTGATCGATACCTGTCATGTTCCTCCTCCTGAACAAAGCGGATGCACACAGCGGGCGGCATTTCGCCGCCCGCTATGGCGGTCCGTGTTATTTTTTCGTTTTCTTCCACTCGTCCAATTGCCTTTGCGCCTCAGCAATCACTTTCTCCATGCCGGCTTTTTTCAGCTTATCCTGAAATTCACCGAGCTTCCCTGGATCAACGATACCGGTATTAAGACCCGGCCCGAACTCGTCTACAACCGCATTAATGTTTGCGACCTCGGCAGCTACCGGATCCGCCTTAAACTTAAAGCCCATAATAGGCGACGGCTTGGCGGATTCGTTTTCCTTCTTCGTCTTATCGAAAATATCAAGCGCTTTACCTTCGATGGGAATGCCGTTAAACACATTGCCGAACACCCAATCGGCCGCTACGTAGCCCGCGTCCTTATTGATTTTGATCGTGCCGTCGGCATTTTTCGTATAATGCTTGCCTTCGACGCCGAACGATAACAAGTTGTACAGTTCTTTATCCGTATTGACCAAATTAAGGAACATCATCGCACGCTCCGGATTTTTCGAAGTACGGCTAATCGCCTGCAGCGTTGTAATGATCGTGTTCGTTCCCGTATAGACATCGGTTATCGGAGCGTATACATGATCCAGTCCTCCCGACGATACCTTGGACTCCTGCTCCCCGCCCGGCTTCAGCACGTTATGATAGCTGACCGCCGTTTTACCGACCTTAGTGTAATCGTTGCCATTCTTCAGCGTTGCTGCATCCTGGTTAATGTAGCCTTTGGTATTCCAGGCACGCACGAGATCCAGATATTTCTTGTATTCTGGGATGTCGTACATGTTCAGAATTTTATCCGGGTTGTTCAAATTAATGACGGCAATGCCATTGATCACGCTTTCCAGATTATACATCCGCAGCATGTTGCCGAACTTCCCTTTCCGGTCCATCATAAACGGAATAACATCCTTCTCATTATCCTTCAGTTTAGCGAGCAGCGGCTCGATATCCTCTATCTTCTTCAGCTGCGACGGATCGATATTGTATTTGTCGAGATACCGTTTTTGCAGCACGAAGCCCTCTTTGTTCGTCACGGTCTGATAATTGGGAAGGCCATAGATTTTGCCATCAATTTTCGTCGCTTCCCATACAAAGTCAGGCATGCTCTTCTTAACCGTCGGCGCATATTTGTCGATCAGTTCATCAAGCGCAATGAAGGCACCCTTACTCTGATTTTGCACATAATCGAAGTTCCAGTTGGATGTCCATAAAATATCGAACTCTTCCCCGGACGCGACGCTCGTGTTCATTTTCTGATTGTAGTCGCCGGACGACACGGCATTCAGCTTAACGGTTGCATTAATTTGGGCTTTCGTAATTTTGTTAACCGCTTCCTCCACCGTCTTCAGATCGGCCGGAACCCCGGCGGTCGCAGGGTAATACCAGGACAACTGGACCGGCTTCAGTCCGCCGTCTCCATCCGCCCCCGCTTCTTTCGTTCCTGCACCCCCGGAGCCACTGCTGCACCCGGCTAACAATAAGGATGCGCTGAGACCGGCAAGTAACGTACGAGACCATGTGGTTGACGCAAATCGATTCATAGTAAAGACCCTCCCTTTAAGGATTTAAGTTAAGGCGGCTGCACCGTCTTAGCTCTTAACCGAGCCAACGGTCAGTCCGGCCACGAAAAACCGCTGAAAAAACGGGAATACGAACATCATCGGTCCTGCAGCAAGCACGGCCATCGCCATTCGGGCCGATAGACTAGGAAACTGTGACAGGTCAATTTGTACATTAACCGTATTGATGTTGTTCGTCATAAATTCGATCGTGCTCATAATCCGGTACAGCAGTAGCTGCAGAGGAACCAGATCCTGATCGTTGATGAACAGCAGTCCGAGCCACCAGTCATTCCAATAAGCGAATGCTATGAACAGGCCTACGGTCGCTAATGCAGGAGTAGATAAGGGAAGCACGATGCGAAAGAAAATGCGCCATTCGCTCGCCCCGTCCACTTTGGCCGATTCAAAGATTTCCCCCGGCAGCTTTTCCAGAAAACCCTTCATAATCAGGACATAAAACGGACTGACCAAATACGGCACGATCAGCGCCCAGATCGTATCCTTCAGATGCAAATATTGCGTGACCAATATATAAAATGGCACCAGACCTCCGCTGAACAGCATCGTGAACAGCACGTACATCGTCGTGATCCGCCGATACCGGTAATCTCTTCTCGATATCGAGTAAGCGACCATGGAGGTTATAAGCAGGCTGGCGATCAACCCGACTACCGTGACAAAGATGGTCACACCATACGCCTTCAGCAGCTGTCCGGGGCTTTGTAAGATGAGTTCGTACGCCATTAGGCTGAACTTCTCGGGGAGCAGGCGATACCCGTTCAGTACGAGCGATTTCTCCTCCGATAGCGAAATGGATATGACAAGCACCATCGGAATGACCATCCCGATCGTCAATACGCAAAAGAACAAGTTGATCAGATGCTGAGCAAGCGTTGGTTTGCTATTGGATGCAGCTGAAGCACTCATAGATTGGTTCACCTCCTACCATAGCGAGTTTTCCGAGTTGATTTTTTTTACTACATAATTCGCGGCAAGCACGAGCACAAGTCCGACAACCGATTGATACAGGCCGATAGCGGAAGACATGCCGATGTCACCGACGACACGAAGCGAGCGGTACACGTAGGTGTCAATGACATCCGTCGTCGCGTAAAGAAAGCTTGTGTCATTCGGCACGAAGAAGAACAAGCCGAAATCCGCGCGGAACATTTGCCCGACAGCGACGATAAATAAAATGATGATGAGCGGAGTAAGCAGCGGAATCGTAATGCGGCGGATCATTTGCAGTCGGGTCGCGCCATCGATCCGGGCCGCCTCGTAATAGCTCGAGTCGATGCCGATTATACCTGCATAATAAATGAGCGCAGAGAAGCCTACCGACTTCCATAAATGAACAAGAATAAGAATAAACGGCCAGTACTTTGCTTCTTGGTACCATTTTACCGGTGCCGCACCGAACTGCTGCAGCAGCTGGTTGAGATAACCGCTGCCGTTATCAAGGAATCCGAGTGTGACGTAGCTGACGACAACCCAAGATAAGAAGTAAGGCAGAAACAACGCGGTTTGATGCAGCTTCAACCATTTTTTGCTCAATTCATTCATTAGAATGGCCAGCGTTACTGCAATGACTGTTGTCAGCACAATAAAGCTGATATTGTACAAAATCGTATTGCGTGTAATACGGAAGGCGTTATCCGAAGCGAAAAAAAACGAGAAATTTTTCAGTCCGACCCACTCGCTGCCCCACAGCCCTTTGGCATAATTGAACTTTTTAAATGCGATGATCAGGCCTACCAGCGGCAAGTAAGAAAAAATAAACTTAAATAGGAGCGCAGGAACGGTCAGAATGAACAATTCGCGGTTTTTCTGAAATTGCTTCCATTCCATCCGTAATTTGAAGACAATTCCTTTCGTTGCTGTATCGCCCTTTTTTGTATGACTCTGTTCCGATGTTCCGATGTTGACGCTATTATTTTGATGCATCTTGATATCACCTCGCTTGACATAAGAGTAGGGCTGTTTACGGGTTGATTGTATTATCCCGAACTTCCCCTCCATGGGGTACTGTAACTGTTGAATATTCCTGTTTTTTACAACTGTTTAAATGATACATTCCTGTTATTTTCGCAGATTCCGTATATGAAATCCTGTCAGGACGCCAAAAACCAGAGCTTACAGAAAAATAAAAAGCCTCTTCGTCAACCCTTCTCATCTAGAGAAAAGGGTTCATGAAAAGGCCTGTATCGCTCTTGCGGACGCCGGCAGCATCATTGCAATGGATTTGCTTTTTTCAATCGGTATTCACCAGGCGTAGCGCCCGTCTTTTTCTTGAAATGCTTAAAGAAGTTACTTTCGTTCGTAAAACCAACGTTCTTCATGATCGCCACGATGCTGTCATTACCGGCACTCAGCATATCCTGCGCCTTCGTCAGCCGTACTTCGTTGATGTAATCTGCCACAGACTGCCCTTCGCTGTTACGGTAAAACCGGCCAAGGTAAGCTGCAGACATTCGCAGCGCCGATGCAATATACTGCAAGCTCAGGTTTTCATCTGCGTAATTGTTCTCCACGATCTCCTTCACAGCTTCTATCAGATACTCGTTCTTGCCCTTTGCGGCCGACTGGATCTGTTCGGTAACTTCATGCAGGAGATCGTTCATAAGACGGCGCACGTCCGCCAGCGTCTCCTGCTCCAGCATGCGATGGTTGTAAGCACGCAAATCTACAGCCACGTTCTTCAGCTTGTTGGAGCTAATTTCCCTCACCGTGTGCTGCAAAATAATAAGTAAGTGCAAAATGGCATAGTCAACATTATCCGGGCTCAACTCCGCCATATATTCGAAAATCGCATCCATACGGGTATGTACGACTGTCGACTCTCCCGATCGGATCGCTTCAACCAGCTTCTTTTCCATCTCATAAGGGATTTCATAGGCGTCGACGCCCTGACGGAAGGCAATATGAGAAGGCGTAATTACGGACATTCTGCCGAACACCATCCGGTAAAGACTGTAAGCCAACGCCTGTTCGTAGCTCTCAGCTGTGTTCCTGATATCGTTGAACGGCTCGCTGAACGCCGCAGTTAGCGACAAGTTGTAGTAGCTATCAACTGTGCTCATCACCAAGTTGGTCAACCGGGATAGCTCCGCGTAAGCCGCTTCGGCATCCCCGGGAGGAACCATGAGCAATACAGCGGCATGGTCGCTCTTCATATCTACCGGAACGTTCGGAAAATGCCCGCCATATAGCTCCCCTGCAATATTGGTGACGGCGAAGCGGCACAGCTTCTGTTCTCGTTCGCTGCGCGTCCGCCTAAAGGTCTCATAATCGTCGAGTTTTAACACTGCTACAATGAATTGTCTTCCCTCCGCTGCAGAAGCTGCAGTTGGCAAACACTCTGCGAATTCCTCCTCAGAAACGGCGGCGCTGTCGGTAATGAGGCGGCGCAGCCGATAGCTTTGCCAGATTTCATGATTCCCGGAATGATCAGCCTGCAGCTGATTCATCTTTTCCACAATCCGGTCATACACGGACGACATCATACTCAGCTCATCCTTCGGCGACAGCCCCATCTGCTCCTCATGCAATCCTTGAATTTTGCTCATCAGCCTTCCGAACGGACGATACAGCCGTACTGTCGCAAGAGACGACACCACGAAAGCAAGTATAATAAATATTCCGAGAATAATGACCATCATCGTAAACAGCTTGTTGACCTTGCCAAAAACCTTGTCATGCGGCTGAACGCTTACGACTTTCCAGTTGTTGAATTTGGAAGTCATATAGGTGACGATTTGCTTCTCGCTTCCTTCACCGATCATTAAATATCCCGATGGAGAGGATGCCGACCGGATGGCATTATAAATGCTGTCATCCCAAATTTGTCCGTTCTCGCCAGGACTGTACACCTTACCGGCTGAATCCATAATGAACAGATCGCCAAGCGAATTTTCACCTAGCTCGTTCAGCGTTCGAATATTATCGAATAGCCACTTCGCTTTAATTGACATCATCAGCACGCTGCTGCCTGGAACATAAGCATCCAAATTTTTGTACATAAAATAAGCAAACAGCTCCTGCTTGCCCGCTTCGGAGAAGCTCGGACCGATCGGCAGCAGCGTCAGCTTGGTCAGCGTTGCGGGCTGGACGATGTACGGCTTCAACAGATTGCTTGCGCTGTCAAGTTCTTTACAGGAAACCATAGCACTCAGTGCGGTCGAGTAGTAGCAGCCGTTAAACCCGTTATAGATCCAAATCGACTGGATAAAAGGATTGGAGCTGACGAAGAGATCCAGCTTATTCAGCTTATTGTACAGCTCGAACACCTCAATATCTTGATTGTTCATCAGTACCGTCATATCGCGATCGTTGAAAGCCGTCATCATCAGACTGCGAACCGTTTCATTTAAGTTATCGATGTTGTAGCTGATCTGGTTTAGTACCTTACGGCTCGCATCCTGCTGCATCTCCAGCGCCATGCTTCGGGAGAACACATACAGTACGGATGACAAAATCAACAGAAACATGATCAATACCAAAGTAATCGTTCGCAGGATACGGATAAAATAAGTGCGGGAGCGAAACGTACCGCTCATTCGGAACATGCGCCTTTCCTCCTCCCCTTAACAGGAAACGCTTTCAAAAATAGTATACAGGAGTGAGCTTCTGCCGTAAACAGCTATGAATCCGTCTCTTTTATCTTACACATAATGACTATCAAAATGTACAAAGGGATCAGCCCCAGTTGACTGATCCCTTGAATATAAGCTTGTTCGAGATGCTGATCCCTTTATCAAGACTAGAAAAAAGGATCCTTCTTTACTACAACATGTAACGGATGCTATCGCTCACTGTCTCTCTCTTTTGCTCCTGCGCGACCAAATGATGACCGGAATCAGAAGCAAGGAAAGGAAGCCGCCAAGCAGAGAAAGCGTGGAATAACTTGAGCTGGCAACAACCATACCGGACAACGCACCGCCGGAGGCTCCCGACAAAGCTATTAAAACATCCACTGTCCCTTGTGTTTTAGCCCTAACACTTGGCGGTGTTGAGTCAACTATCGTAGCCGTGCCGCTAATCAAGCCGAAATTCCAGCCAAGTCCTAGAAGCGCAAGCGCAACTACTAGCAGAACCATCGAATCCCCTGGTGCAATGGCAGCCACTAAGCCCGCCAGAAGCAAGGTTACGCCGGAAGCGTAAGCCATCACCGTTCGCCCATATTTATCAGCCAGAATACCGGTGATGAGGGAAGGAAGATACATCGCTGCAACATGAATCCCGATGACAATGCCGACATCCCCCAGTCCATGTCCATGATGCCTCATATGAACCGGGGTCATGGTCATTATGGCAACCATGACAATTTGGGTCAGTACCATCACCGTTGCACCTACGATCAAGCCTGATTTATAGCTTGTTGCATGTTCCCCGTTCTTTGCCTCGCTGCGCTTCTCGTTTACGAATTGCGATTCCGCAACGGCCCTTGCCACAATTAAAGGATCGGGTCTAAGCATGAACAGAAGCACCAACCCGGCTATAATATACGCCACAGCCGCTAGAATAAACGGACCAGCCAGAGCAGGAACGCCCACCGAGATCGCTACCTTTCCCATGGCAGTAACAAGATTAGGACCGGCAACCGCACCAAAAGTTGTGAATACCATGGCTGTACTGATGGCTTTTGCACGCTGTGTAGGCAGTGCTAGATCGGTGCCGGCATAACGCGCCTGCAAATTCGTCGCGGTACCTGCCCCATAAACCAATAAGGACAAGAACAGCAGTGGCAAATGATTCAATACAGCAGCCAAGACAACACCGATGGCCCCTAGTCCGCCTGCCAAAAACCCCGTTGCCAATCCAAACCGTCGTCCATAACGCTGGGAGAGACGGCCGACCAGAAGTGCTGCGCCAGCAGAGCCTAACGTGAATAAGGCGGCAGGAACCCCGGCATAGCTGTCCGTTCCCAGCATGTCTTGCGCAAGTAATGCCCCAACGGTGATCCCTGCGGCCAGCCCTGCACCGCCAAAAATTTGTGATAGGATAACGATGACCATCGTTCTTTTGTACAGCTGCCTCTGTTTCTCGAATGATTCAACATAGGCTTGAATCCCGCCAGGATAACTTTGATTCTTTGCTATGGATTCATCCATCAATCGCACCCCCTCTTATTCTATTAATTAATTGAATAGTTTGATAGAAGTAAAAAAACTCTCCTCGCGTCTGACACGTGGTCCGCATGGAGATGGGTATCGAAGACTCAATTACTAGGTTGAAGGAAGACGCTCTGCGAACAATGCAACGACCGTCTCGATTTCTTCCCTCGTTGTGTATCGGCCTAAGCTAAATCGGATGGCTCCTAAGCCTTCATATTCGCTGATCCCCATCGCACGCAGCACGGGGGAAAGCGATGTGCTCCCCGAATGACAAGCGGATCCGGTCGAAGCAGCAATTTCCGGAAATTGATTCAAAATTTGTTGACCATTCATCCCCAAAAAACTAACGTTTAGCGTATTGGGCAAATTCAGCGTGGGGTCGCCATTGAACTGAACACGATGGCCAAAGACAGCTTGCAGCCCGTCCTTTAATGCATCCCTAAGTACTCGTACAGCAGGATCATTGACTTTTTCGGCTGCCAGCTCCGCCGCTTTCCCTAACGCTACGAGATATGGCACATTTTCGGTTCCCGCCCGTCTGCCCGATTCGTGTCCAGCTCCATGTACAAACGGCGAAATCTCCGTGCCGTTACGAACATATAGCGCTCCTACACCCTTAGGTGCATAAAGCTTATGGCCAGCGATAGACAACAAGTCTACGCCAAGCTCATCGACATGGACGGGAATTTTGCCAAAGGACTGTGCTGCATCCGTATGTACAAGAATACCGTATCGCTTAGCGATCCTGGCAATTTCCCCGATCGGCTGGATCGTTCCTACCTCGCTATTGGCGTGCATGACGGAAATCAGGATCGTATCGTTACGGATCGCTCGCTCCACAGCTTCAGGCGATACCCGCCCCAATCCGTCAACCGGGACATAGGTAACCTCAGCGCCTAGCGTTTCCAGGAAGCTGCAAGGGTTTAAAATCGCCGGATGCTCAATCGTCGTCGTAATAATATGAGACCCGCGATGTCGTGACGCAAAATAAACTCCTTTTAAAGCATGGTTGTTGGCTTCGGTCCCTCCGCTTGTAAAGATAACCTCCCTAGTGGCAGCTCCAATAGCTGAAGCGATCCGGCTTCTGGCCATTTCAATCGTCTCTTGGAGTGACGCTGCAGCCCAATGCGAAGAGGATGGATTGCCGTAATGCTGCTGCAGAAACGGCAGCATTTCTTGAAACACTTCAGGAGCCACCGGCGTACTGGCGTTATTATCCAAATAAATCGGCTTTAATGATTCTGTGTTTGATATTCCTGCCATTCATTAACCCCTTCTTCCAAGTGGAATGCTGTAAAACCTTCCCGGCGCATTTCCTCCACCGCCTGTGCCGCATACACACAATAAGGTCCGCGGCAATAAGCTGCGATCTGAATACTTTTGGGCAGCTCTCGGAGATAATGATGAAGCTCCTCCAATGGGACGGAAATTGCTCCCGGAATGTGTTTCGCCTCAAATTCTTCAGCCGGGCGAACATCCAGCAAAATAATGCTGCCATCCTCCATTTTGGTTAACACTTCATGAAGAGAAAGTGTCTCCAAATCCTCATACTGGTTCATAAAACTCGATTTAATGCGGGGTATGTCCGCAAGCTGAGATTCACAAAGTCTCCACATGGAAGTCAAAAATCCATTGATATCTGCGTCAGCAAGAGTGTAAATAACAAAATTGCCCTTTTTGCTAAATTTGACCAAATTGGCATCAAGCAAGATCTGAAGATGTCTGGAAACGTTAGCCACCGTCATCTCCGTAGCCTGAGCCAGCTTCTCCACCGATTTTGGCCCTTGTGATAGCAGGTGCATAAGCTCTAACCGTTTATCACTGGACAAGCATTTCCCGATTCGAGCAAATTGCCGATACAAATCATCTTTAAATTCTCGTACTGGGGAATCGTTCATGCCTCTCTTCCTTTCCAATCTATTCAATGCAATAGTTGAATTATATGCAAGAAGGCATTTTATCGTCAAGCTATTTTATCAACTATTCAATTAATTAATTGATTTCTTACAAGGAATTAAGAAAGCTTAACACCTTATTCGCTATAATCTTGTGACCATTCGCATTAGGATGCAGACCATCGGGCATCGCATAACGGTTAAAATTACTATCCCATGCATAGAAATTGCTTTCATTATACAAATCAAGTACTGGGATCGAGTAACGATGCGAAGTTCGCTTAATAGCATCCGCTACCTGTTCCAGCGTAACGCCCGTCGATTTTACGCCCCAATTATTGTCTCGCGGCAGAGGTGTAAACACAGCAATAGTTTTTGTCGGGTACTTCGTGACCAGCTGGCGCAAGGTGTAATCAACAGCACCATAAAACGATTCGGTTGGATCGGTGTCCCCCAGATTCCCCAGCGTCATTGGTGTACCGCCATTTTCGTTCCAATCATTCGTTCCAGCGAATATCGTGATTAAATCGGCATCGTTTTCCAATGAGTCAATAACCTGATAAATTCTGCTGCGTACATTGCAATAATATCCCGTTCCGCTAATCGCATGATTATACACTGTCAACCCCGGAATGGAATCCTGGATGTACTCATGATAAAATTTTTCGGTTAGCCCGGTCACTACCGATATGCTGTCACCAAGCACCACCCAGTTTTTATTGCTCCACTTGGATGCAGGAGCTGTATTAATAAACGCTCGTTTGAGTGTTTGCCTTCTCATGCGGATCGTCCCCCTATATATAAATGATTCATTCGATGAATTTAATCCTATCTCCCTATCCTAAACTATCAGTTGAAAATTCGAGAGAGTACAGTTTTAAATATACTTGCCGCACATGACGAAGGTTTGCGTCGTAATCTCTTTCCCAGTCCATTGAACACCCCCTCTGGTAATAATAAATGGTCTAGGAAAATTTTACTAATGCTATTATTTCATAACTGCTTATACAGCGATTAAAAAATTACTTGATAGTGTCATGCTCATATAGTTTGGTCGGTCGCCCCCACTCGAACATGTCCAATCCGATTTCCCTGAATCCGTATTTCTCATAGTAACGAATATGGTCTGTCGCCAAATAAACCTTGTCATAGTTCAATTGCCCGGCTATTTTTCTTGCATGCGCCAGCAAAAATGCGCCTAGCGCCTGCCCTCGCTCATTCTCGTCGATGAACAAGGGTGCTATCCAGGGCGATATATCTTTTCGGGTTACAAATTCCTGCTCAATTAATTGATAAAATCCTATTATTTTCTCGTTTTTTAATAGCAAAAATGTAAATGGAAACACACCTGCAGAGGTTACACTTTCTTCAATGGTTGGGAGCACGACCTTTTTCACTTGCGGCCACTTTTCAATTACAAATTCAGTAAGCTCCCTTTTGCGCTGAGGACACTCAGTAATCGATTTAATAACAAACATATCGTCGCCCCAATCTGTAACATTATCAATGCCCTCGTAGAAGGCAGTTCCAGATTATACCTGCATGGGTCTGCAGACAACAGTAAGTTCAGTTATAATCATTTTCACTGAAGTTTGCCGCCTGTTATGAAATATACTCATACAAAAAAGCACCTCCGATTGTAAGTTGTAATTAACAATCGGGGTGCAGCTATTAGAGATTTCATATTACGGACGGACCACAATAAGATGCTATTGCTACAAAATCAGTTCAGCCGGCAGCTGCCGGATATATTCCTCATAGCGCTCCTTCACTTTGCCGCTAGTAACATCCCCTTGATGCAAATACAAACGATGCTTCATGCGCAGCGTACTGCCGCCAGGCACATCCATACCACCGCAAAAATGAAAATTCGCTGGAGTAAAAGGGCCGTAGTCACGGACAAACCATTGGGATGCATACGATTCATTCTCAGGATGGGAGAACATCGCGATTCCGGCATCCGTATCACGATAAACCGTTCCGCTATAATCAACCCACTCGGTTGATGTCCCGAAGATGCCTGCTTCTCCCCTGTTACCGTTCGCGGCGGTCAACATTCCGGTATGATGGCCGTTTATCTGCTCGTTAACACGGACGAAAGGAAACCCGCCCTCTTTCGTATCCCCGAATCGAACATCGCCGTTCACCGCATGCAGCTCCGTGCAAAGATCCACATACCTTGCCTCACGGGGCATGTTATAAATACGCACACTGCGCGTCTCGGTTAGCAGAGGCTGACTTTGTTCGCCAACCCACTCCACTTGCGACGTAATTTGTCCGAAGACAGGACCGCCGAACATAGCGAGAAACTTGCGATGAAGCTGCCGCCCTTCCCCGCGAAATTCGTGGTACACCTTGTGACCGTTCACATCG
Organism: Paenibacillus sp. H1-7; assembly: GCF_022354825.1. Lineage (GTDB taxonomy): Bacteria > Bacillota > Bacilli > Paenibacillales > NBRC-103111 > Paenibacillus_S. The sequence goes on along the minus strand of NZ_CP031168.1, from coordinate 4,002,661 downwards.
TCGTGTCCCCACCATAGACCGTGATGATGCAGATGATCGTCCGGAGCGTCCTGAATCAGCGTTTTCCCATTGGGTCCGATCATGGGGTAATAATACGGCTTTCCTACATAAAGCGAATACAGATATCGGGTGAACAATGCGCCCTGGACACTCACAACTACCCTCGCATTTTCCTCCTGATGATCAAGATACACCCCAGGCATGTGCTTCCAAGGATTGTTGGATCTCTCGATGAGTGCCGCCTCCGGCTTGGGCTTCTTGGCAAAAGAGAAGATCAGCTCCGAATTTTCATTCCCGGCTGGCCATTCCGTCAACAATAGATAGAGCGCCCGCTCTTCCCCCATCGCGTCAGGGGAGGCAGACATGGCTGTGCGGCTTAGCTGGCAGGCAAGCTCCAGACCGGACTCGTGAACAAGTAGTAGCTCCATGTTGCCGGTCCAATCCTCCAGCCGTTGAAATACAGCTTCTTCCAGCTCCAATCTCGATACGGTGGGAAGCGGAGTTTCCGGAGCACAGCTTAGCCTTACTTTGATTCCAATACTCATGAATCTATCCCTTTCTCTATTGATTATTGAGGCTTTCCAAACGATGGAAAACTTGTCACACCCATTGTAATCTTCACCATTTTTTCATACAACTAGCGATCTTGTGGAAAAATCCTCTGATATTGTGATCGTTCCATGGCTTTGCTCTCCAACGCATCTAGCGTTGATAACTCCGTCTTTGTGCTCTGTGTGAATGTTTTTTACCTAACATGACCCGGAATCCCATCCAACCAATGAAACAGCCCATCGTGTTTAGGATAATGTCGGCAATATCAAAAAATCCAACCAAGGTGACCAACTGAAACGTTTCGATTCCGACTATGCTGAGTATACAAATGAACAGCGTTCTTGAGAACGAACTGGAATTTTTTGTAACAATCGGAATCAGAAATCCCAGCGGAACGAAGACCACTGTATTTCCTATAATATTCCTATACGCAAAGGGCTCGTTTATATTTTTAAGATAGTAGGCTAGCGCTCTGAATGAAAAATCGTAATTATATATCCCTAATTCTCTGCCTGCTTTTATTCTGGCAATCGTTTCAAGTGCATCGCCAAATTTTATTACTACAAAAAGCAGCAGCATAACTACATAAACAATAAAGATCATCTTCCATAAGTTATTAGGACGCATAACATTTTTCCTCATTTAGCTGAATTTAGTGAACCTGATAACGGCTTCACGAATCGATATCCGGTTATTTGAAAGCCGAGCTTTTTGTAAAATTCATGCGCTTGCATTCGTTCGGGCTTTAGTCCGCTTGTCAAATATAGACTGCTGCATCCTTGCTCCAACGCCCATTTCTCCACATAGGCTATAAGCTGCTTTCCAATTCCTTTTCCTTGATAATCATGTCTTGCGACTAATGCCGAAATCTGCGCTGCCACCCCATCTGCCTCATAGTAATGCACGAGCCGAACGCCGATCATGCCAACGACCTGATCTTTTTTCGTTACTTTTTCCTGATTATACCATATATTAATCTTTTATTTCCTCTGTCGGTGTTTCACCCTCCTGCCTATGAATAGCGGTCAGTGGTTTTTCCATGTTAGAGTATAGAGCGGCGGCAAAAAAGAATACCATAACGCGAGAGATGGCGCATTAAGGTATGTACAATGGATTTTTATGATAGAATCGCATCTTGATAGACAAAAAAAAGAACTGCCGACGAGGCAATTCTTAAGTATTAAGATTCTGCAGTACTTGGAGATGCCAAAAGCCGGATGATTCAATAAGAGCAAAAAAAAGGACCGCTTCATGATGCTTCCCCCCGTTATGACACCCATAATCAGACTAAAGCCTTCTCCATTTGGATCGATATAATTGACTTTCCGGCATCCGTCGCTGTTATTCTTATATCAACCGGCTTAAATCCATGCTTATGATAAAATGCTAGACCCCGCGAATTCGTATTATGACAGTATAGCGTGAGCTTGTGCATACCATGGAGCTGACTTGCTTTTCTCATCATGGTGTTAAGTAAATACTCCGCCGCTCCTCTGCCTCTATATTCCGGTGAAACAATGACATTCCCAAGCCAGCAAGTCTGCTCATTTCTATCATACAGATTGGCATATGCAGCAACGTTCCCCGTGCCTTCCTCGATGACCACTGTGGGCTCAAAGCGGTTGGCAAGTAAACTAGTGATTTGATCGGGCGTAAGGGGGAACACGAACTTGGGACCAATATAAAACAACTCCTCAGCCGTTTGCGGAAAGCTGCAGATCGAATGTAAATCTGCATCGGATAAAGCTCTATGCGTGTAAATAAGAATCCTCTCCTTAAACAGTAGAATCGGTATGGCTGTTGTTTTCGTTCAAGTATATCGCGGGTATGATAAATCGCTTAACCCTTAATCCATCTCCGTCTATATGTAACGAAGATATCGATTTTTCCTTATATTCATTCAATATACCTAATAGAATTCTGCCAATAAGTATACAGTCGTCCAGAGCATCATGTCTCTTCAAATCGCTGGTTTGTATATGGTAATACCGGATTAAAAAGTCGGTCGATATTACGTCCTGTACATCCCGATGCAGGTTGGCAAAAAGCACTTTCGTATCCAAAACGGTATTGGTCAACGGGGGAGCATTATACGTTTCACAATATTTCTGAAGCATGGGCACATCATATTCATAACCGGCTTGCGTTACGAGAACGGCGTCCCCAATAAATTCTACAAAACGCTTATACACCTCCGGGAACTTGGGTGCATCGGCCATTTCCTGATTCGAAATGCCTGTCAGTTCTTCAATTGCTGCTGGAATAGGCTTGGACGATTGAACTAAGCTTTCGAACGGTGCAGCTGCATGAATGGTGCCGTTTTCTACTTTCACTGCGCCTATTTGAGTTATCGACTCGGTTGCAAAATCAATCCCGGTGCCTTCCAGATCGAATACGACAAAGGTACTGTTCAATAAATCACGGACTAGGACATCCTGGACAAGGTATTCATCCTTGGATAAAAAGGAAATGTTCATACGATCATCCTTTTACATCATACTCTTGATAAACCCGGTTTTCTTCCCTTTGACAAAACCTACATTTTCGTAAAACTGATGGATTTCCTCTTTTTGAGATCCTGTAAGCAGCATTAATTTGTAGCAGTTTGCCTCTGAAGCAAGCTCGATCGCTTTTTCTATGACCATTCGGCCAAAGCCTTGCCGTCTATACTCTCCGTGGGTCACTACATTTTCAATAAGAGCGTACGGTCTTGCGTTCCTTGTTAAATTTTTGATGATCACCAGAACACATGTCGCGACAAGGTTCCCTCGTGCTCCACTACAATAATGTTCATGCCGGGATCATTCATGATTTCTTGCCAATGCTGCAGCAGCTCCTCATCCGTTGTCAGCTCCGGATCGTTAGGCTGCAAATAGTTATAGAGCGTCAATAAGCTCTCCAGCTCGCTTTCTTGAATCAATCTGCTTTTTGTCGTCAACTTCCAATCCCTTCTTCCGTCAAAAATGTAACAAGGAGATCTTATATCTACTCCGGTATGTCGATATGCTCGGAAACTCTCGATTTCAAGACTTCTATTAAATCCTCATCCATAAACTGATAATCATCCTGGATATCGAGACAGATCACGTTCTTACCAGCCAATTTGTAGGGGAATTTGTCTTGAAGTCTTCTTATGTGCTTCTTCTCCATTGCAAAAATAAGATCGGCCCAGCCTATATGCCCCTCGGTAACCTTGATTCTTGCACTATCCTCTGTCCCGGCGGACTTGACCTCGTACCCGTTATATCCTTCAAAAATCTTCTCCGCAGTTAAACTCCGCCATTTATTGCGGCTGCAAACAAATAGTAATTTAATAAGTATTCACCTGTTCCATAATTTGTTGTTACGCTTACCATCTCTTATGAACATCTACCCAATAGCGTTACTCCGTATCTCCCCACAGTCCCGCTTCCCTTCACTATACCACTCGAGCCAATTTCCGGAAACAAAAAAAGAGACCCCAAAATGAATTTGGAGTCCTCGCAAGGTTCCTATTCCGTACCCGAAATACCTAATACCACCTTCAGTTTACGACTGGATTTAAGAGTAGTCTCATTCCTTCTTTGCTATCCCAAATAAGAACGCGTTTGCCCATCCAGATTCTTAAATAGACGGATTCGAACTTATTGGGAAAATCCATCCCTCGCCTCTCGAACTCGGTCCCGTCTTCCCGTTCATACTCGGTTCTCGCGAACCAGCGATTTCCTAATCCGATCTCGATATATTTTTTCACCATGCAGCGAGATGCAGCTCTTTTACTACCTTCGTTCCAATATTATGAAGGCATTGGATCCCTTTTACCAGCTTTATCAATGAAAAAAGGATCTTCTCAGGCTTCCGCCTGCCGCCAACCTCCGGAAGCCGTAATATCCTCCGCCCCTTCCGCTGCATAAGCCTCGCATACAAAACCAGGCACCTCCGAGCCGTCGGCAAGCTCGACTTTACCAATACCAAGCGGGGCCGGGATAGACGCGGCAAAACGGCCGAAGGAAGCAAGCGGCATTTCCCATACCTCCAAGCGGATCGAAGAGCCTCCCTCAGGCAGCTTGATTAGCCCTGGCTTGGCCGGTACCGTTGGCAGCTTGACGAACTGATACCGTGGAGCCGTCGACTCCTCGCGAATAAAGGCCGCGCGGCATTCAACCATCTGCTTCTCCAGCGGAAACCCGCGCATATGCAAGCCGCATACGGCTACGAGAGTCGTCGGTTCGCGGTCCGGCGCCGCACTCACCTGGTTCAGTCCATTCGGTTCAGCATGTCCGATAGGCGTCCCCCTGTTCATAAAACGCTCAGCAGCTCCGCAAACAAGCCCTTCATTCTCCGCTAACGCGAAAAGGGTAATGCCGAACGGCAACTGCTCCCCTGCATCTTCACCCGGTACGGCAGCTGCACACAAATCAAGCAAATTGCAATGATTCGTATATCGTCCCATGTCCCGATTCGTTGCGACCGGATCCTGCTCTACTTGCTCTCGGGACCATGTTCCGCCGGAGGTCGGCAGGACGAGAACAGCATCCTGAAGCAGCTTACGGGCTTCCAGCTTATACACTTGAAGGTCGTGCATCGCTTGAAAGACCGCCGTCGCGTCATATTCCGCCGATGTGGCGGAACGCAGCACAAGCTCCGTTACCTGGTTCGCTGCGCCGGGGTGAGCATCTAGGAAGCCGCCTAGTGCCGCCCAACGCTCCGCAACCCAAGGTCCTTCATACAAGATGGCCGCCGCCTTGGAGAACAATTCAATCTCAGCATATTCGATCGGAATACCTAGAGATTCCCACTGCGCAACAGAAGCATTCCAGGCATGCCGGTACTCGTCGGCAAAGGGACCGAAGAACGTCAATGCATGTTTCGGCAATATGATTTTGCCAGGAAGCTTCACAGCAGGTCCAGCAACCATTCTCGACCACGGATCGGAAGCCTCCAACCCTCTGGCAACGCTGTCTACGACCAGTGCATCTTCAAGGTTGCGGGCGAAAACCGTCACGCAATCGAGACTTGCGCAAGCCGGAACGACACCTTTCGTCGGCCAAGCTCCAAGACTCGGCTTATATCCGACGAGCCGGTTCAGCGCCGCCGGCACCCGGCCGGAGCCGGCAGTATCGGTACCAAGCGCGAAGGCGGCATGGCCGCGAGCGACAGCGACAGCTGAGCCGGAGCTGGAACCGCCGCTAATAAGCTCGGGGCGCAGCGCGTTGTGCGTCTCCCCATAGGGGCTTCTTGTGCCTACAAGGCCCGTGGCGAACTGGTCCAGATTCGTTTTGCCGACGGGGATCGCTCCGGCTTCGATCAGCCGTGCGACTACCGCTGCATGCTCCTCCGGGATAAAGGAATAATCAGGGCATCCTGCGGTTGTAGGCAATCCAGCCAGATCAATGTTGTCCTTGATTGCAAAAGGGATTCCCCACAATGGCGCTTTGGTCCGATCCATAGCATTCAGCTGGTCCAGATAGGGCCGAATCCACTCCATAGTAGGAGGCGTAATCCACAGGTTCATCTCCACATCTTCATTTGCACGCTGAATAATGTCGGAAATGACGGCTTCGGGTGTCGTCTCGCCATTCAAATACTGCTCTCTAAGTCGGCCTATGGACAAGGCGCCCGGCGCATCTTTCGTCTTCATTTGCTCAACACCTCTTTCTCCAGCGCAATTCCGGCTAGTAATTGACCTGCATGAACCTCGTCGCCAGGTTGGACGAAGACCGACTGAACATATCCGTCGCACGGAGCGAACTGCGGGAACTCCATCTTCATGCTTTCCTCGATAATGACCGTCTCCCCCTTCTTGACCAGCTGCCCCGGTGTGACGAGAACCTTCCATACGCTTCCCGGCATGGTGCAGCGGACTGCTACCGCACCTTCCGGGAGTTCCTCTTCCTCTGCAGCCTTGTCATGATCCTGTTCCGATACATATTCCGCCAAGCCGAGAGCCTTCCAGCTCTCCCGCTCCGCCTGGAACGAACGCTGCTGCTGCTCGCGGAATCGATCCGCACTTTCCTTGATGGATTCGAGGAATTGCAAATATTCTCCGAGATCGAACGTCGTTTCCGTAATGTCCGCCTCGTACCTTCCGCGCAAGAAATCTTCACGCAGCTTAAGAAGCTCATCGGCTCCTACCGGATAAAACTGGATCTGGTCAAAAAATCTCAACAGCCAAGGCTTGCCCGGCTGGAAGCTCTCGGTGGAGCGAAGCCGATTCCACATTTGGATCGTTCGTCCGACGAATTGATAGCCGCCGGGACCTTCCATTCCATATACGCACATGTAGGCTCCGCCGATACCGACTGCATTTTCCGGCGTCCATGTACGAGCCGGATTGTATTTGGTCGTTACGAGCCGGTGACGCGGATCAATCGGCGTGGCTACCGGCGCGCCCAAGTACACATCGCCTAAGCCAAGGACGAGATAGCTTGCATCGAATACAATGGATTGCACGTCATCGATACTGTCGAGCCCGTTGATCCGGTGGATGAATTCGAGATTGCTCGGGCACCAAGGCGCGTCAGGCCGGACTGTCTGCTGATAGCGTTGAATCGCGAGCTGTGTAGCGGGATCGTCCCAGGATAGCGGCAGTCGGACTATTCGCGATGGGACCCGAATCGATTCCAACGGCGGCAGCTGCCTATCGATCTCCAGCACTTTGCGGCAAGCTTCGGTTACCGTCATTTGCAGCGGATCGATATGAATTTGCAACGAACGGATACCCGGCGTCAAATCAAGCACCGGTATGTCGCTCTTGGTTTGGATAGCTTCCATTAAGGCGTGTACTTGGAAACGCAGGAGTAAATCCAGCTCCAACCGGCCGTACTCAACCAGCAGATTTTGGTCTCCGGAGCAGCGAATGGTGATCGGGAATCGGCGATGCTCCGCTTCATAAGCTAACAAAGGATAATCCGGTGTTAGCTCCGTGTTAGATTCAAACTCATGTTTCGGCAGCGCCGATAGTTGAAGCTCCGTCCGTTTCCCTTCCCCGACGCCAGCTAAATATGCTTCCTGCACATGCCGCATCGCTTCAGCTTCCTGCAGCGTAACAAGCTGAAAGCGCACCTTGTCGCCCGGATGCAGCTGACCGAGCTTCCACAGCTCGGCAGTCGCTGTAGTTACCGGGCATACGAAGCCCCCGAGACTCGGCCCGTCCGGACCTAACAGGATCGGCATGTCGCCCGTCAAATCCAGCGTACCGATGGCGTAGGCATTGTCATGAATGTTCGACGGATGCAGCCCTGCTTCTCCACCGTCTTCTCTGGTCCACAGCGGCGCCGGACCGATTAGGCGCACTCCCGTACGGGAGCTGTTAAAATGCACTTCCCAGCTCGTATCCGTGAGCTGGCGCAAATATTCCGGCCGCAAAAACTCCTCCGTGCAATGCGGCCCCGGGATCACGCCTATCGTCCATTCCCTCGATACGGCCGGCCGATCCGCTGCGGTTAACCCGCTGTATACCGGGTTCTTGGCCGCCATCTTGCGAATACCGAGAACATCGCCGGTGCGCAGCGCCCGTCCGCCATGCCCGCCGAAGCCGCCGAGCGTGAACGTCGACGCGCTTCCGAGAATGTGCGGCATATCAAAGCCGCCGGCAACGAGCAAGTACGCGCGCATCCCCTCCTCGGCTTCGCCGAAGCTTAATTGCTGGCCTTTTCCGGCAAAGGCCGGTTTGTACATCGATACAGGCACATCATCCAGCGTCGCCTGCATGTCTGCTCCAGTAATACAAAACCACGTCTCCTGACGGAACCGGTAAGCTCCTCCGCGAAGCGTCAACTCGAGCCCCGGAGCGGAGTCGTCATTGCCAAGCAGCTTATTGCCGATTCGGAACGCCAGCGGGTCCATCGGTCCGCACGGCGGCACACCGACATCCCAGTGTCCCGTCCTGCCGGGATAGTCCTGTACCGTCGACTGAACTCCTCCGTCAACGACTTCCAGCGCATGCTCCGCCGGTTCAAAGCCGTTCAGCAGCTGCGTATACACATTGCCATCGAGCACATCCTTATCCTGAAGCAGCGCCTGCAAATATTGCAGGTTGGTCGTGATGCCGTACAGACGGGTTTGCTCGAGCGCTGCAGCTAGCTTGCGGATTGCATCCGCGCGGTTTGCGCCATGTACGATAATTTTGGCAAGCATAGGATCGTACAGCGAGGTTACCGTTAGACCGTCGCGTACCCACGTCTCGTTGCGGGCATCGTCGCAAAATACGGCGCGGTCCAGCTGACCGGCGCTCGGCCGGAAATTGTGCAAGCAATCCTCCGCATAAATGCGGGCCTGAATGCTGTGCCCCTGAGGCTGCCGAACCAGTGACGCCAAATCGCGCAGATTATCAGCTGCTTCCCGGATCATCCATTCCACCAAATCCACCTTCAGCACTTCTTCCGTTACGCCATGCTCTACCTGGAGTCTTGTATTCACCTCCAGGAAGTAAAATTCGCAGGTTTGCGGATCGTACAAATATTCTACCGTCCCGGCGCTGCGATACCCGACCTCGGCGGCCAACCGTTTGGCGGAATCGAGCATTTCCGCTCGAACATGCTCAGGCAGTAACGGAGCCGGCGTTTCTTCGATAACCTTCTGATTGCGGCGCTGTATCGAGCAATCCCTTTCACCGAGTGCGACAACCTCGCCGAACCGGTTGCCGAATATTTGCACCTCGACATGCCGGGCTCTTGCAATATATTTTTCCAGGAATACGCCGCCGTTTTTGAAATTGGTCTCCGCCAGCCGGCGCACCGAATCAAATGCCTCCCGCAGCGCCGGTTCGTCGGCGCAAACGCGCATGCCGATGCCGCCCCCGCCGGCCGTGCTTTTCAGTATGACCGGGTACCCGATCGACGCCGCTTCATTGACCGCTTCATCCAGCTCGGTTATAAGGGCGGTTCCGGGCAGCATCGGAACGCCGGCCTTCTCCGCTATTTCTCGCGCGGAATGCTTGAGCCCGAACATCTCCATCTGCTCCGGAGTCGGACCGATGAATACGATGCCCCTGTCACGGCATGTGCGGGCAAAGGAGGCATTTTCGCTCAGGAAGCCATAGCCGGGATGAATCGCTTCCGCACCTGTTTCAATCGCCTTTTGAAGTATAAGCTCTGCATTCAAATAGCTTTCCTTGACCGGCCCTTCTCCGATCGGCACCACTTCATCCGCATATTCCACATGAAGACTGTCTTGGTCGGCTTGCGTATATACCGCCACGGAGGCAATACCAAGCTTACGCAACGTCCGCTCGACCCGAACGGCTATCGCTCCTCTATTGGCAATGAGCACTTTGTTGAACATGATGACCTCTCCTCTCGGGGCGCTTGTTATTGATCCCAAATCAACAGCCGAATCGGCGTCGGGTTGTAGGCGTTGCAAGGGTTGTTTAGCTGTGGGCAATTGCTGATAAGGACCAGTGTCCGGCATAGCGATTTCAGCTCGACATAAGCACCCGGGGACGATACACCGTCTGCAAATTCAAGTCCGCCTTCCGGAGTTACCGGTACATTCATAAAAAAGTTCACATTCGGTGCGAGGTCTCGCTTCGAATAAGCTCCATCCCGTTTGGACAATTGCAGCATGAACGTATCCCGGCAATTGTGCATATGCAGCTTGTCGGGCGAATAGCGAACCGTATTGCTTTGAGCCGAGCACGAGCCTCCGAGCGTATCGTGACGCCCGCATGTATCGGCCACAATGGTAAGAAGCTCTTTGCCCGACTCCGTGCGCAACACGCTCCCCGCCGTCAAATAAATGTTGCCTTGACCGGCGATGGTCGATACGGCGCTATAGTGATCCTCCGGATGATCCGCATCGTAAAAGAGCGTATCCGCCGCCTGATTCCCTTCCAGATCGACAATCCGCAGCACTTGGCCCGGCAGCAGCTCCCTTGTCCATCCGTCTCCTGCCAGCACCGTTGTATCATAGATGGCCTCCTCCGCCTTGCGGGGACTTTCAACTCGATTAAATACAGCCATTGCAGCTCCTCCTTAACCATATTCGTTTGTGATTCGTCTCGATTTCCGAGTCAGTTACTTTCGCGGATACAGCGTGTAATACTCCCACGTATTCTCAAAGCAACGCCGGTTCTCCGGGCGGTAGTTTAAGCAAAAGTCCGATTCGTCCACAGGTGCCGACGAGCGAATATCAATTTGCACAGGCACGGACGGGTAGGCTGTTCTTGGATCCAACGGATTTGGAGTATTGGACAAAAGGATCAATGTGTCCATTTCGGTGCGCAATGTCACCGTCGATCCCTTGACGGCATGGTCAGTTACAAATCTCATATCTCCATGCTCATCGCAGTAAACCTTCGAGAACAGATTGACGACAGGCACCATGTCGCGCATACGCATTCCATTCCTGAATAACTCCACGGCAAAATTTTCTTGCCCGCTGCGAAGCCACTCATTACGAAGCTCCTGATATGTCGTCTCACCGTATTTGGCATCGGTAACCTGCCTCGTCGTGTAGCCGCTTATCGTATCGTGCCAGCCTAGCGAATCCTCGACGATACTAGCCAGGACACGGCCGTTATCGCTCATCAGCACATTGCCTCTCGTCAAATGGGCCGTATGCTGCGCCTTCAACGTATCCGGCATATTGTACCGTTCCGACGTGTCGTCAGCGTTATACAAGGCGAGCGAGACGTTCGCTCCCTTCTCCAAAGCGGTGAAACGAACCAGCTTGCCGCGACCTACAACGGCTGACCATTTCCCGCCTGGACGAATGGTTATACTCCATAAGCTATTCATTGATTTACCCCTCCCAATGGTTGTTTTGCGGCTGTTATCCTTAACAGTGCTTAAAAAAGATAAAATAAAAAGGAGATACCAACAGACATTACGTCTGAATGATATCTCCCAGGATTTTAGCCGTCCGTGTCGCTCCCCTTGAATCCTTGTACGTTAGACTCTCAAGAAACGGTTTACCCTCGGACCAGACCTGACATGAATGACTGTCAGCGGAACCCTAGTAAACTAAATATTCAATTTATGTCACTTAATATAACATCTACTTCATTGAAATGCAACTGATTTGTTATGTTTTATAACAAAAAAATATAAATTATCGCCTGAAACGGCTTAACATGCGCTTAGAATCCCCTGTTCCGGGCTATTGAAGCGCTCCTTTTCTCATAACGAATCCAAAATGGAATATGGTATCATGGATTAAAGCAGGTAACCTGACATGAGAGTTATAGTTAAAAATGAGGCTTGGACAGGGTAACAGCGCGTTTACAGCACCTCAATTCAGGTAACACTAGGCAAAGACTGGAAGCGTGTAGAATACGCCGGGATTGGAGGCTGCAATGATAGAAAAAGGTAAAATCTCCTCATTGCAGATGGGGATGCTGATGTTCCTTATGATCGGAGCGACGTCGACTCTTATCGTCCCTGCGATTACTGCGCAGCAGGCGGAGCGCGATATGTGGATATCGCCTATTTGGGGCTCCATTAGCGGATTTGTTGTTATCTCTGTGTCGTGGATATTGAACCGGTGGTATCCTCAATACACTGTCATTCAATACAGCATATCCATATTGGGACGTTATTTCGGCAGGCTCGGAGGCTTGCTCATCCTTTACTTCCTTATTCACGGAAATGCGTTAATAACTCGGGAATACGGCGAATTTATCGTCAGCTCTTTCTTATTACGAACTCCCAGCATAATTATTATGACAAGTCTCATTATTGTTTGTGCCATAGCGGTTCGATGCGGCCTCGAGGCCATAGCCCGTGCGACACAAATCTTTTTGCCTTTTATTTTATTGATCTTTTTGGGCATCACTATCTTGCTGATTCCGGATTTGAAGCCGTACCGGATGTTTCCGATTATGGAGAACGGCATCATGCCTTCGATCATAGGCTCCGTACTGCCGCATACCTGGTTTATGGAGTTCTTTCTTATTTCGTTTCTTTACCCCTATGTATCGGATCGGAGCAAGACGCTGAAATGGGGCTTTCTATCGGTTCTGGGTATGATGGTAATGATGGTCATAACCAATATCTCAAGTCTGTTTCTGTTCGGAAACTTAACCGGCTCCTTTCACTTTCCCGTATTCGAAGCGGCATCCTACATCAGCTTTGCCAATTTCATTGAACATATGGACGCCATAGTGATGGTCATTTGGGTGCTCGGGGGCTTTGTCCAAATCTCCTTATGGTACTATGCGCTGGCACTCGGGATAGCTCAATGGCTGAACCTAAACGACTATCGTCCGCTCGTCTATCCATTAGGGCTTGTTATCATTGTGACCAGTATTTGGGTTACTCCCAACTTAAACGAGCTGATTCATTTTTTCACGACAGACTCTCCTTTTTATTCGTTAGCCATCCTTATTCTTTATCCAGTAGGATTAATGGTTATTTCCATGATCCGCCGGAAAATGAGCAATGCATGAGCTTTTGCTTTGCCGTGACGACATGTGCTTTATGTGCCTACTGTTTCTCTGACTGTGATCATGCGGACAGGAGATCCTTTATCTGGTTGAAAACGTACATTTTCATTGAAAAACCCCTCGTCGGCGACAAGGGGCTTGACTGTTGAGAGAAAACGTCATCAGTGGTTACATTTTTACTTGGCCAGCGTAGTCTGCTGTCCGATGGCTCTTCGTTTCGACTCGGAGAAGACTCCGAACACTCGGCAAGCCAAATAAAAAGCGGCAGTGGAAGCGCCGGCTAACACTGCCAGCATAATAAACGAATGGCGGAAACCTAATTGAGCCGCAATAATGCCTCCGAACATGCCTCCAATAATTTTGCCCGCACTGAGCTGGATCACGGAATTCAGCATTTGACCGGTAGCCTTCAGCTCTTTCACTACGTTCCGGTTCACATATTCAGCAAGACACATATAGAACATGATATAGGTGCCTCCGTGCAGTACCCAGCTTAAAATATAAGTAAACGGCGTTAGAGCAAAGCCATACAAGCACCAGCGCAAAGTGTGAATCAATCCTGAAAAAAGCAATATGTTCCGGATACCGAAACGGTCATACACCTTTTGAAAGAAAATCATAAAAGGAAACTGCGTGAACGATCCGATCGCAAGACCGATTCCGATCACCTCCAAGCTGATTCCCTGCTCCTTGCTGTAAATCGCCTGAAAAGACCACAAAAATCCCATCGTTGTCGAAAGGATCAGCGTGTAGCCGTATAGGAGGATCAGAGGCTTGCTTTTGAGCATTTCCGTCATCTTGACCTTGTTCTTGCCGCTCTGATGCCCGGCCACCTTCGGAATTCCCAAAGCGATAAGGAAGCAGACGAGCATGATAAAGGATGTAACCATAAAGATCGAATCCAGATGTCTTGCGAACAACCATCCTGCAACAATGGAAATGATGGCGTAGCCTACCGAGCCGAATGTCCGGATGGTGGAGAAACGGACGATTCCTTTCGAGGACAGCTCCAATGTAATCGCGTCGCTGAGCGGATTGATGGCGATCTGGAACAAGCTGAACAAGGCCATCGCAACCAGCAGCGGCCAGAACAGCGTCCCTGCCCACGGTACCAGCCATACCGTTAATCCGGCGAACAGCGTACAGATCGTTAGCACACGGTTTTTCGTCTTAGATCTGTCCCCCGCCAGTCCCCATAAAGGCTGTGCGATCAATCCTACAACAGCACCGATAGACGTAAGGATTCCGATTTCCGTATGACCGATCCCCTGCTCCGTAAAATATACACCGATGTAAGAAGAGAACGATCCGGTGCTCATGTAAATAAAGGCATAGAAGATAGCTAAAATAATGACATTTTTATTTTGCATAAGCTTGGCCCGTCTTTCTTTATGTATTAAGTTTTAGATTACTCTCTACATTATAATCCACCTTGTCCCAAAATGGGGAAAAACCTTTTGCTGGCATGATGCAAATGTCGGAAAGGACTCCCTGCCGTCGGGCAGTATTGCGATTTTACAATAAAAAAACCGCATAAAGCTGCAATGGCGCAGCTCTATACGGAGTAAGCAGAAGGTGTTCTACACATTAGCTTAGTATTACCCGTTGTTCCATGAGTTATACTCTATTGCGTTCGTTGTTGTAATGCTGCCGCTTGTCGTCTTCCGGCTCCCCGATAAAATCTTCCTGGATGCGATCCATCATTTCCGCGACCGCATTGCTGATCATATCCGTCGAAGCACAATCCTCCTGATCAGCCGGAGTCGTTATGCCTCCCGCCGTATTCGTCGTTTCGTTATAGATGTCCTCTGGTTTTGTCACTGTCCGCCCCTCCTTCAATGCATTATTTTCTATATTTTGCCTTGGAGAACGGATCCTTATGCAGCCTTCCGCCTATCCGCCATGAAGCGATCAAAATGCGATCTTCACAGAGCTTCTACGATTTTGTTATCTATTGGAGATGAAGCAGTGAATTGTCGGATCCAATATTCGCTTGCCGGATCGCGACCTGCGAACGAATTGTTGTCTGGCTCTGAACGATTAACAGGATCAGCTGTTTACAGATGAGCTGTCCATAGCGGGTGTCTTTGTCCCTGTCAGCACTTCATCGGAAGGCAGCAGGATAGCCAACAGCCCGAGCAGCGGCAGGAAGGCGCTGACTCGAATGACTGTCTCCAGGCCGGCCGAATCGGCCAAATAGCCGAGTAATGCGGAGCCGATACCTCCGAGACCAAATGCAAGTCCGAAGAACAATCCTGCGATCGTACCGACTTTTCCCGGCAGCAGCTCCTGAGCGTACACTACGATAACAGAGAATCCTGACAGCAGGATGAGGCCTATACAAACGCACAAGACCATGGACCAGAATGGATTGGCAAACGGCAATGCGATGGAGAAAGGCGCCGTTCCCAAGATCGAAAACCAGATCGTATTGCGCCTGCCGAAACGATCGGCGAGTGGACCTCCCATAAAGGTTCCTGCCATCCCGGCTATGAGAAGAGCGAACAAATAATATTGAGCGGTTTGAACGGTCATCTGGAATTTATCCATCAAGTAAAACGCATAGTAGCCGGTCATGCTGGCCATATAAACGAATTTGGAGAACAGCATGAAAATCAGTACACCCATCGCCACAGCGACCGCTCCGCGCGACAGCCTGCTCTCGGTTGGGACAGCTCCGGCCGTTTTGTCCCGTTTTGTTGTATGTAGGTGATTCCCATACCAGCGGGAGATGGACATTTGGACGGCAATAGCCGTTATAGCAGCAACCGAAAACCAGAGAATGCTTTTTTGCCCCAACGGTATAAAAATAAGCGCAGCCAGCACAGGAGCAATGGCCTGACCGGTATTGCCGCCTAGCTGAAACAACGATTGCGCGAAACCTTTACGCGTACCGCCGGCCAAATGAGCTACACGTGACGATTCCGGATGCAGAACGGCTGATCCGATGCCTACCAAAACAACACATAGCAGCAGCAGCCCGTACGAAGACGCGAAAGCAAGTCCGACGATGCCGGCTAATGTAAATCCCATCCCGACAGGTAGCAAATAAGGCTTAGGACGAGAATCCGTATACCATCCAATAGCAGGCTGTATGATGGAGGCGGTCATGTTCAGAGTGAAGCCTATCCAGCCGATCTGAGCGAATGTTAAGTGCAGAGAATCGCGCAATACCGGGAACATGGCCGGAATGACGGATTGTATGGCATCATTCAACAAATGCACGATGCTGATAGCGAATAATACGGAATAAATGGTGGATGCAGGTTGACGCATTACAGCTTGATGGTTCATGATTTCTCCACTCCTATCGATAAAATACAGCATATTGATCCTATCATCTGATGTTTAATTATAAAAAAACATGATACTATTCCTAGCTGTTACAAAATCATAATGATACATCTTATCATCAGACGTTTATTCTTAAAAAAATATTATTTTTCTCCCATATGCTGCTGCAGCTCCAGCTTCGTCCCGTCCAAATGCTGAATGCTGTACATTTCCGCTGCATGGGGATCACGGTCTCGTATCGCCTCATATATTTTTTCGTGCTGAAGCGAATATTGATTTTTGGGCTCTGGATCTTTCATCAGGTTTTCCAGCGCTTGCCGTATGACGTCGGTAAATGTCCGATACAAATCCATGAGAACCGCATTTTTCGTTGCAGCCACTACAGCAATGTGATAAGCGATATCCGCGTCCAGATAGTCACTCATCTTGCCGTCTGCAAGCGCGTGCTGTCTGCGATCCAGAAGCTCCCGCATCGTGCGCAAGTCATCATCGTCCCGGCGAAGCGCAGCCAATCGGGCCGCCTCGAGCTCCATCATGCGGCGAACCTCGTATACTTCCAGAATTTCCGCACGGCGCAGCCGATAGTCGAGCGGCTCTTTCATCGTCTTCTGCTCGCAGACGAAGGTGCCGTGTCCTTGCTTTTTCTCAAGCAAGCCTGCATGCACAAGCACGCGCACCGCTTCTCGAATCGTCGAGCGGCCTACTCCGAATTGATTCATAAGCTCCGGCTCCGTCGGAATTTGCATCCCTGGACCAAGCTCTCCGAGCGAAATTTTCTTCTGAAGCTGTTCGACCACATCGTCGACGATTTGCTTGCGTTTCACCGTTTGAAACGACAGCGATCCTTTATTCATCTGATCATCTCCTGTTCATTATCTTAGTACGGATTGCGAATCAGAACAATTGGAACGTATGTTCTATAACGAGTCCATGACATAGAAAAGAAGACTGCAAGAAAGCAGCCCTCCCCGCTGCAAATGTCCAAGAGCTTATAGAGGGTCGATCTGAACAGCCGCTTGCTTCCCGCTGAGCTGGATTTTCGTAAGGGGACGGCCGTCCGGAGCAAGCTCTTTGATCAGTAATTCCAGAAGCTCCTTAGCCCTTGTCCCTTCTTTCCCCTGAATCTTCACCACAAGCAAGACGCTATCTCCCGAGTTGAGAATCCGCTCGGCCTGCTGCTTTTTCGTATCGAGATCGTGGTCCTCTATATGTGGAGTCAGCCTGATTTCCTTTACCTTAGACTCCTTGATCTCCTTCTTGCGGGCTTGTTGGGCTTCCTGCTTC
Source organism: Paenibacillus sp. H1-7 (assembly GCF_022354825.1). GTDB lineage: Bacteria > Bacillota > Bacilli > Paenibacillales > NBRC-103111 > Paenibacillus_S. Next base: position 3,985,167 of record NZ_CP031168.1, on the reverse strand, counting down.
GCAGCTCCCGCTCCTATCAATTTACACGGCGGCGGACTGCTCATTAACGAAGTGCAGACCAAATCTACCTTCAGCTTCTTGGCGAGAGCCAGCGCTTCCGATGTAGCGACTACTCCCAAATTTTCTCCATGAATCCCGGTAAGCTGGACTTCGGAGGCTTTAATTTTTTCATTCATGATCATTGTGATTCCACCTGAACTTTCGTTATAATGAAACCTATATTACAGCCCAGAAGGAGATTTATCAATGAACCGTAAAGAGATAGAAGAGCAAATCATACAAAACTACCGGCAGGAAGAGCAAATGATGATTCTTGTCTTCGCCCAATGGTGCATTAATAACGATCTGGATCCTGCCGCAATATATTTGCGCGCACACCCGGATCAGGCTGAGAACCCGGCATTGCAGCAAGCCATTGAATTGACGGTTCCGAAGGATGAAGCGGGCGAAATTGCGGACGAAATGATTCTGAATGTGTTGTCCTTATTCGGAAATGAGGATTTAGCCTTTGTCGTTACCGAGGAAATTGCGAAAAGAAAGGCAACCGAGCGTAAGTCGTAAAGACTTGCGCTTTTTTTCCCGCTTTCAGCTTAAAGCTTTCTGTTCGCGGCTCAGTCAAAGGCCTAACAAAGTTGTATTATTTTCTCAGCTTCATGTACACAAGCTTGCCCATGGTGAACAAAGCCATTCCGGCGATGAACAGCAGCACGAGCTCCCACATACCGTTTAAAGATCCGGACATATACCCGAACGAAACTTGGCTTTGCAGCTGCCCAGCAGTTTCATATTGCTTGATGACATCAGGCACATAAGTCATCGTCAAATACATGCCGGTCCCTATCTGAACCGCATAATACATCACAAGAACGCAGACGCCAAAGACCGCTGCTTGAATAACCGTTCTTTTCACATCAACCCACCTCGTTTACTAGCATCCTTTCATTGGAATCCTACCCCAACGGAGCAAAATCCCATTCATTGGTAACATTCGCCAATTACTTGGGAAAATCCTTTTTTATCACGTTTTTGTCAGCGCAAAAAGGCTGCTTCCGCAGCCCCTTCCATCCAGATTCGTTTACCGAATCGGCTTTTTATCCATTTTTCAGTTGAGGCGACGAGCCTCCCTGATTCTCCAGCTTTTCGATTTGTGCGCATATTTCGTGCTGCCAATCGGTATCGTTCGTCATGGACGCCGCGAGCGAGAGGTTATACAGTCCGGCTAATTTTCGCGCATAAATGGCATTGTAATGAAGGCATGCCGACAATTCGGATTGCTCGTCTTCCGTCAGCCCTCTTGTTTTCTGTAGCGTCCAAAGCTCAGCCATTCTCCAATGTACGGATAGCAATGTAACATCCTCCTGACTTCACCGGTAATACGTATTATTATGGGCAACGACCCTTCCGTTTAGACACGCTCGACTGGATCCTCGACAAATTGGCGGCAACCTTTTCTTCAAAAGCTTCGTCTAAAGGTTAAACAGAGATCAACAGATCAAGGAATGGAGTGAACATCATGATGGGTTTCACCAAGAAACATATTGTACTTTCCGCCTTTGCAGCTATACTTGCCTTATCTCTAACTGCATGCAGCGCTTCAGGAGAGAGTGCGGCTCCACCTAAACAGGACGCTACTCCGGCGCCGACACCTACACCGACTCCTACGCCTACGCCCAGCACTTCGCCCACACCGGTTCCGACACCGCCGCCGACTTCCTCCACAGGGAACAACGGTGCAACTGCTCCGCCGAAAGGCCCCTCGCAACAGGATGAGGCGCTCGCTTACGTGAAACAAATCATGGAGCAAGCCAAGAAGGGCAAGGTGCCGGGAAGTGATTTTGCAGCGCATACAAGCCTGATTGACGACGTGGAGAAAAGCTGGGGAAAAGCAGACACCACCGAGTCCGCAGGCAAAGGAATCTACTCAACTTACGATAATCATAAAGCGGCATTCGGCTTCAATAAAGGCAGCAAAATCTTCGATGTGCGGTCCTACGACGCCAAGCTTCACTCGTTATCGCTGTCTGAGATCAAATCGGTTCTGGGCAACCCTTCCGATACGATTCCTAACAAAACCGAAACCATCTATGTTTACAAAGCCGGCGAGCAGTTTGAACTGAAGTTTATCATCCCTGAATCCAGCGGCAAAGTAGACCATATCTCCGTCTTCAGCCCGAAGGATTCCATCAATAACATGGCAGGATAACACCTGTCCCCGCTAAAATAACCCCACAAAGTGGAGCTTTGGCTTCGAAGTCAATCAGATACTTTGCGAGGAGCTCCGATTATAAATTCTATATACGTAAAAAAAACGACTCCATTTCTGCAATGGGGTCGTCTTCGTATTTCTATTTCTTAGCTTCAAGCCATGCAGCTACAGCTGCGATTTCTTCTTCTTTCAGCTTGCTTTTCATTCCAGGCATACCGCCGCCGCCATCGGCAATTTGTTTGGCGATTTGATCTTTATTCATTCTTGCGCCGATCTTCTGCAGGTTCTTCTTCTCGCTTCCTTTGCCATCCAGCGTATCGCCATGACAGGCGATGCAGTTTTGCTTCACGATAGCCTCGGCATTGATAGCCGTAGCTGCAGGCGTAGGCGTTGGTGTAGCCGATGGAGACGGGGATGGGGACGGAGTAGCGGTTGCAGCAGGAGTAGGATTAGGCTTGCTTGCTTCATTGGATGTTTTGGCTCCGCAGGCCGACAAGATTAGAGCAGTAGACAGAATCGCTGCCACAGCAACAGAACGAACTTTTACCATCAAGGTAACCTCCTAAAGTTAGTGTTTATGTACTTTGAATCATACGAATTTGGATTCTGCTCGCCAATTATCCCCCTCCACTCAACTATGCAATATTGACAAAAATGAGCAAAACGCCCACACTACAGATTGTAGTGTGGGCGTTTTCGGAAGTCAAGAAAAATCTGTCAAATTCGAAGTATTAGCCATCCAGATGTATTCGATATCGATCCTTGTACTCCTGCCAGATGAATCGAATCTTTTTTATCCGCGTGAGTCAACGTGAGCCTCAGGAGCCTTATCCGCAACAAGATTCAAGACGACGTTGTGCTCCAACAGAGCCTTCAGCCCGCATAACACAATCGTGAAGCCTTCCGTTGAATCTGTAGCTTGCTTTAAGACGTCATCCACGTCACCTTCAAACCCGGTGTTGATGATTGTAACGAACGTTTCGTTCTCCCCTCTCGGAGTAAAGGTCCACTCGACAGTAGTCCCCCAATCGATGACAATTCGCTTATTCTCTTCCACTTCCAAAACATTCACATCGGCAGCAGCACCATACATTTCCCATTCCCACCGGACACGTTTACCCGCTTCCAATCTGCCGCTGCTTTTGGTGAACCAAAACTTGGTCGTAATCGCGGGATCGATAAAAGCCCGAAATACCTCTTCCACCGGTCTTCTAATCAGCATTTCTACCTTAACCATGGGATTTTGATTCAGGATTGACATCATGCATACTCCTTTCATCGTATGAGGCTTTAGACGTTTCTATTATAGAACAATCGTTCGCATAGAGCAAACGGCCAAGTCTGCCTCCTCAGCTCTCCCCTATACCACAACAAAAACAAACCCTCGGCTTCATAAGCCAAGGGTTCGTATGCGTTTCCTGATGGTCGTAAGCTCTTGTTTTAAGCTTAGCCCAAGAAAGCCGACAGCATCCACGTATGCTTCTCCAACGACGAGTATATCGCTAGGAACATGTCGCCTGTTGTCTGGTCGCCTTCTTGTTCCGCCAGCTCCATGCCTTCCTTCAGCTCAGCCAGCACCTGCTCGAAATCTTTGACGGTCGCAGAAACCATGGCGTTCGCATCCTCGTTTCCAACCGCTTCCTCGATAGAAGCGATCTGCAGCGCTTGCTTCATCGTCGCAACTGGCAGACCTCTTAGTGTCAACACCCGCTCAGCCAAGTTGTCGATATGAAGGGCGGCTTCATTGTACAGCTCTTCAAATTTCAGATGCAGCGTGAAAAATTGATTTCCTTTTACATACCAATGATAGTTGTGCAATTTGATGTACAGGACAGTCCAGTTCGCGATTTGTTTGTTCAGTGCCGTTACCAATGGTTGAGTTTGAGTCATTGTCATTCACCTCTTATTTTATATTTAAACTAAATCTAAATTTGATAGACAAATCATACCATTCTCCCATGGCAGCTGCATGAAGATTCGATGAAGATTTCATTAAGATCTGATGAATGGGCATCAAAAAAAATCCGCCTCGATTCGCAGTGATAACGCACCGCAAACCAGGTGGACTTTCCCTTCTTTCGCATTGTTTACCGATAAGCCGCTTCCATCAAACCTTTGATGTAACCTACTCCAAACAGGCGGCCCAGCGTCTCGTATCCAGGATTCTCATTGCTCTCCCCGTCCATCGTCGGCACATGATCCGGACGCGCGGGTCCGTTGAAGCCGCATTCGGCATAAGCAACCATAGCTTCGTACATATCGGTTTTGCCGTCGTCGTGAAACGTCTCTTCGAATAATTCGGCCGTGCCCCGCACATCCCGGAAATGAACGAAGAACAGCTTGTTCTGCTTTGCAAACCGGCGTATTGTTGCTGGGATATCGTCACCCGCAGCGGCCAGCGTGCCTTGGCATAAGGTGATGCCGCTATACTCGCTTGGCACAAGATCGATGGCACGCTGCAGCGCATCGGCACTGGTAAGTATGCGGGATACGCCGCGGATAGGAGAGATCGGGGGGTCGTCTGGGTGAAGCGCAAGCTTCACCTTCGCTTCCTCCGCTACCGGTACGATGGCTTCCAGGTAATATTGTAAATTTTCCCACAGCTGCTCCTCACTGATCGGCGCATTTTCCGTAAAGGGCGCATCCTTCATCAAGGAGTGATTATAGCTTGATACAAGCGCCCCGCCCCGGGTCAGCTTCGTCGTTGACGTTCGGAACCAGTTGAATTCAGCCATAAAGTCATAACACCAGACGGGGATGCCGACTTTGCCCATGTTGCGGATCAGCTGCTGGATGACCGCTATTTCTTCGTCGCGGCCCGGCAACCCCAGTTTAATTTTGTTGGCAGGAGGACGCGATTCAATAACTTCCACCTCGATGCCGAAGTTCTCAAATCGCTGCTTCATATGCAGAAGATTCATGAAATCCCACGGCTTATATCCATTTTCTTCCTTAGGAAGACCGGCTACTGCGTAATTAACACCCATTTGCTTCGATAACGTCCACAATCGCGACTTGTGAGTTCCCAGCATTTCCGCCAACTTCATGACGAATCTCCTCCGGTTCTGTTATTTTTTCTTATGTGGTAAAAATAACAAACGGATGAGCCGCTGTACATGTGACATTTTTACGGATATCGTTTGATTTTTTACAATGCTTTCCTATAGTGATTCGTTATCCGCTGGCTTGATCACTGCGCTCTGACCCCGGCGGCTATTGCGTTGACCAAACTTATAGGTTGCTATGATGGCGGCAGCTCCAGCTAGTGCGAGCAAGCTGCCGGCCAAATAAGTCGGCTGAGGTCCAAGCTGAGCCATGGCATATCCTCCTGTTGAGCTGCCGATGATTCCCCCAAGACCGCCGAACGTAACGGCAAAGGCCGCTTGACCGGAAGCTCTAAGCTCGGCAGGCACGATACTGGACAAATATTGGATCGAGGATACGAGGAATAACGGGAACGTCAAGCTGTGCAGCAGCTGGGCGGCTATCAGAACCCCAGGGCTCTCCGCAAAGCTGTATATCATCCATCGGAGCGAATACGCGAATGCGGCAATGACTAGAATGCCTAATTCGTTCCATTTTCTCATGATTTTACTTATAAACATAAACACGGGGACCGTACTGAACGTAGCCACAAGCCAAGCCATCCCAAGCTGCGTATCCGTCGCTCCCAAACGGTGAAGATAAATAGCTAGCATACTATCGTTCATCCGGTGAGGGATTCCGACCATTAGCACAAGAAGCAGAAACCATAATAGCTTGGGTTTAACGAACAATTTCCCCAGGTTCGACAAGTTCACCGCGGACGCAGCGGACTTCGAGTTTGGCAGCAAAAGAGTAGCCGCACCCGCTACGCACACGGCCAACGCATAGATACCGCCTAGATGGTGAATCCCGATGCGGTCAATAACGATGCCCAGAAGAAGCGAGGACATTCCCACCCCTACTTCTCCCCACAGCCGTATTTGCCCGAAGCTTTTTTGGTGTTGGCTCGCATAGGCAATACACAGCGTTTCGGCCAGCGGTCCGGTTGCACTGTGAAAACAGGAAAACAGCGCATAAAAAAATAGGATGGCGAAAAACGATGTCGCCGAAAAAAATCCTAAGCTCACCGAGAAAGCGCAGATAAGCAGCACGAGCAGGATCGGCTTGACGGTTTTGTGCTTATCGCTGATAAATCCCCAGGCAGGCTGGGCTATCATGGCCACCAATGAGCCTACGGCCAGAAGATTGCCGATTTGACCGGAATCGAGGCCATTGCTTTGGAGATACGGAGGCAGAAAAAATCCCATTATGCTATAAGTGGAAAACAGAAAATACATAAACAAGCTCATTCGAACCATGATTGTCTCCCTACTCCCTTTTTCTCTATGCCTCTTCAGCACAGACCTCTATTTTGGGTCATCCCCCATCTCCTGATTACAAACTACCCGTATCCCGATACCGCGCATAGGCGGCATTTTTATGATTTTGTTCGTTTTTTTGGGGAGATAGAGCGGTTGCTAAAAAAATTAAACAAAATCATAAATTTACGGCATCGAATCCGTTCCAGCTTCCTCGGTATGATGAGTGTGTGCCTTAGTTTACGTTAATTACCTATTGAGGAAAGGAGGAACTGCATTGAGATTGCAGCAAAAGATCGTTTTTGTTACGGATGCGGACAGCCCGACAGGCTCGGCAATGATCCGCCGTTTTGCGGATGAGGGTGCTCATTTTATTTTAAACAGCCTGTCGGATGGCAGTGCCATTGCATCGGAGCTGGCTTACTGTGAATCCGTTCAAGCCAAAGCGATGGTCGTTACGGCTGACCTTTGGCGAGGCTCCGAAGTCGCTTCCGTGTTAGCTGAAGCAGAGCGGAAGATCGGAACCGTAGATGTTCTTATTCATAACAATAACAAGGTCCTGCCAGCCAGTGTCGAAGCATGCGACGAAGACACGTTTACGAATGTCATGAATTATAATGCCAAATCCGCGTTCCTGTGCACTCAAGCCGTCGGAAAGCAAATGTACGCCAAACAAAGCGGCAAAATCGTGTATATCAGCTCCATTCATGCCGAGAAACCGACCGGCTCCTCCTTTGTGTACAGCGTTTCCCGAAGCTCACTGAAGATGCTGGCCCGGGAAGCGGCGCTCGAGCTCGGCCGTTACAACATCAATGTCAATACGATAGAGGTCGGTCCGGTTGCAGGAGATAACGAAACGTTCAAGAGCGGTTTGTCTACCCTGTATGAAGATTATACGTACAAAGTGCCCCGCGCAGAATTAGGAACACCGGATGATATAGCGAACTGTGCGCTCTTCCTGGCAACGGATGAATCCCGCTTCATCAACGGTGCGGATATTCGGTTGGACGGCGGATTCGTGCTGCATTACATGAATCACAAAATGAAGAAGCCGTCAAGCTGACTCTGGAAAAGGGGTGATGACACTGAGTCTTGCAGGAAAAGTAGCGTTGGTTACAGGATCGGGAACCGGAATCGGACAAGGCACAGCGGTAGAGCTGGCCAAGCGCGGTGTCAGAGTAGCGATTAACTGCAATTCCAAAGACGGCGATGCCGCAGGCCTGGAGACCATGCAGCGCATCAAGGACGTCGGCGGCGAATCTATCATCGTAAAAGCGGACGTTTCCCAAAAGCATGAAATCGATCGTATGGTCCGGGAAGCGGCAGAACATTTCGGCGGAATCGATATTCTCGTCAATAATGCAGCTCTGCAGCTTAATTATACGCTGTTTCAGCATGATGACGATACGTATGATCAAGAGATGAATATCAATTTGAAGGGCTATTGGCAGTGCATTCAAGCCGTCGTTCCTTACATGAAGGCGAAGCGGTTCGGGAGAATTATCAATATCTGCTCCGTACACGGGAAAAGACCGACCGACTTCGATACCGTCTACTCGATGACCAAGGGAGGCGTCAAAATGCTCGTCAGAGAAAGCGCCATCGAGCTTGCCCAATACGGCATAACCGTCAATTCCATTGAACCGGGTGCAATTCGGGTACGTCCAATCAGCCATTCGGAGGAAGAAGAACGCAAGCGGATAGCTCTTAAGTTCCCATTGGGCAGAACAGGAAGGCCTTATGATATCGGTAATTTGATTTGTTACATCGCCTCGGACGAGGCGGAATTTTTGTCCGGAGCCTCCATCCGTATGGATGGAGCCAGCATGCTGCTATGATGTCAAATTTTACGATACAGGAGGTTCTCTTATGATCAATCAAGAAACCTACGAAAGCACGCTAGCCCATGTCAACACGAATTCCAAGCCTTCGGAGCTTCGCATTACGGATATTCGTTTTGCGGATATTGCCGGAGCTCCCATGCATTGCAGCCTGATCAAGGTATACACCAACCAAGGCTTAGTCGGGTTCGGCGAAGTACGGGACGGAGCGGATAAATTGTACGCCCAGCAGCTCAAGAGCCGCCTTATCGGCGAAAATCCGTGCAATATCGATAAGCTGTTCCGTCGCATCAAGCAGTTCGGCGGCCATGCCCGGCAAGGCGGCGGGGTCAGCGGGATTGAGATCGCGTTGTGGGACCTTGCCGGCAAAGCTTATCACATTCCCATCTACCAGATGCTGGGGGGCAAATTCCGCGATACCATTCGGATGTATTGCGACACGGATGTCGACGGCAAAAATACCGGCCTTGCCATGGGCCAGGCGTTAAAGAAACGGATGGACAAAGGCTTTACCTTCCTCAAAATGGACCTGGGCCTCGGTATCCTTGCCAATGAGCCGGGAACGGTAAGCGCCCCGTTGGGATTTATGGAGGAAATGAGAGCTGTTTCCCGCCAATGGCATAACCGGAAACAAGCCAATTTGTCGGAGCTGGAGCTCCGCCAGCTGCGCAGCCGCTTGTATGACCTGCAAAATATCGCCCATCCGTTTACGGGCATCCACATTACGGAGAAAGGGCTTGACGTGCTTGAGCAGTATGTTGCCGATGTGCGTTCCGTTGTCGGAGACGAAGTGCCGATCGCGATTGACCATTTCGGACACATAGGCGTCGAGGATTGCATTAAGCTCGGCCGGAGAATTGATAAGTACAACCTGGCTTGGATGGAAGACATGATTCCATGGCAGTACACCGAGCAATATGTCCGGCTGGCCAACTCGGTCACTACACCGATATGTACCGGAGAAGACATTTATTTGAAGGAAAACTTCAGACCCCTGATCCAATCGGGCGGCGTATCGGTAATTCATCCCGATGTTCTAACCACCGGCGGCATCCTTGAGACGAAAAAGATCGGCGATCTCGCTCAGGAGCACGGCGTCGCCATGGCGATTCATATGGCCGAGAGCCCGATCGCCTGCCTGGCAGCGGTTCATGCTGCCGCTGCTACGGAGAACTTCCTCGCGTTGGAATTCCACTCCAACGATGTGGATTGGTGGGACGACATTATTATCAGCAAGCTGCCGAAGCCGCTGCTGCAACACGGCTTCATCGCCGTTCCGGATGCGCCTGGACTCGGCATTGAGGAGCTGAATGATGAAGTTATCGCACAGCATCTTCATCCGGATATTCCAGGACATTGGGATGAGACGGAATCGTGGAACCACTATTTTGGTAACGACAGGCTGTGGAGCTAAATGAAGAGATTATCCGAGGATGCCGGGAAATAAATAAAACAGCGGCTATTTGGCCGCTGTTTTTATTGCGTTTTTTTGCTCCGTAAGCAAAAATTAATGACTTATGAAAAAGACGCCGATGAATCGGCGTCCTTTTTACATGTATTTTCTTATCCCGCTACGCTTTACTTCTTCCCGCTCACTTTGGCCGCCGTCTCTTTTCCCATCGAATCGATTTTCTTGAAAGCATCCTCCAGCGATTGCTGGCCGTACACAACGGCATCCATCTCCGCCTGGTAAGCCTGAACCCATTCCGACCAGCCCGTGGGAGCAGGATAGAACGGAAGCGCCTTCGGCAGCGATTTGTCCAACAGCTCCTTGGCGAGTACATCCTTCTTCTCCAATGTCGGCTCGAGCTCTTTGTAGATCGATTCGCTTATCGGAATGCCGCGAGTAAGCCCGAGCGTTTTGCCAGCCTCCTTGTCGGTAATGAACCATTTGACGAACTCCTTGGCCGCCTGCTTGTTTTTGGAATTGGCGCTGACGCTGAGGAAAATAGTCGACTGCGCCCATCCGCCTCCCGTAGGCCCTATCGGATACGAAGCCACGCCTACTTTTCCGGGCATTAACTGCTCGAGCACGCTGACTGAGCCGACCGTCGCACCTCTCGTCATGACCGTGCCGGAAGCCATCGGATCGGCCTTCGGATCATTTTCTACAAAGGCTTTCGAAACTTCGATTGGCGGTACTATGCCATCCTTGCGTAAATCTTTATACAAGTTCTGATACCGAAACCAGACGTCCTTGTCGAGCTGGAACGTTTTCCCGTCGGTCAGCATCGGTCCTTTGCCTTGGGCAATTTGATAATACTGATAGAAGGTCCAGTCGGATGAGGAATCGGCTATCCCGTATTTATTTTTGGGCAGCTTCGCCCTGGCGTCTTTGGCGAACTTGAAATAGTCGTCCCACGTCCAGTCCTTGGCTGGGAGAGGGATTCCTGCAGCCTCCAGCTCCGCTTTGTTATAGGCAAAGCCTTGACCGTTATGGCTTAACGGGATCCCGTACAGCTTGCCGTTGATTTTTAAATAGTCAACAATTTTCGGATCGACGACCCCTTTCAAGTCAATATCGGACAAGTCCTCCAGCGTCCCTCTGCCCGCGTAATCTTGAATGTAAGCTCCGTCCATTTGCAATACGTCCGTCATCGTCTTCGAAGCCGCCAAGGTCGTCAGCTTGCTCCAATACCCTTCCCATGCCAAATATTCCGGCTTAAACTTCACATTGGTATGCTGCTGCGAGTAAATATCGAGCGCCTTCAAGGTAGCCTGGTGTCGCGCGTCGGCACCCCACCACATGATGCTTAAGCTTGTCTGTCCGTTCGGATTGGTATCCGTTGGCTTCGCTCCGCTTCCGTTACACCCTGCCAGGACCAGCAATGCGATTAGAGATACCATAGACACAGAACCTGCTTTAAAGAGCTTTCTTCGACCGTTCATACCTGTTACTCCCCTTTCAAATGGAAAGTTGATTCAGCCTTTTAGGCCTGTTGTCGCTATCCCTTCCACGAAATGCTTTTGCGCGAGGAAAAATACGATGACGGAAGGAACGATGGACAGCAGTGACATCGCAAGCAGCTGCCCCCATTGAATTTCAAACTGATCGACGAACATCCGGAGCGCTAACCCGACGGTGTATTTATCAATGGAGCTTAAATAGAGCATTTGCCCGAAGAAGTCGTCCCAGCTCCAAATGAACGTGAAGATGGCTACAGTAATCAATGAAGGCTTAAGCAGCGGAAAAATAATCCGGATAAAGATGCCGTATACGGAGGCTCCGTCCATCTTGGCCGCTTCGTCTAGCTCTCTTGGTATTCCCCGGATGAATTGTACCAGCAGGAAGATGAAGAAGGCTCCCCCACCGAAGAAGTGTGGCAAGATTAATGGGATGTAGCTGTCTACCAAGCCGAATTTGTTATACAGAATGTATTGCGGTACCATCGTCACCTGACCCGGCAGCATCATCGTCATTAGAAGGATTGTGAACAGCAGGGAACGGAATTTGAACTGAAGCCGGGCAAAGCCGTAAGCTACGACGGAGCTGCTCAATACGGCGCCGATTACACTCCAGAACTCCATCATCAGCGTATTGGCAAAAAAATGGGTGAAGGTGTACTCGGACGAAAAGCTCCAGCCCTTGATATAATTGTCCCAGATGGGTGTTTCGGGCCAAATGCTCGGCAGCCTCATTTCCTCGTTTTTCTTCAAGGACGCTCCCACCCACCAGATGACCGGATACATCATGAGGAGCGATATGGCGGACAGCATAACGTGCTTGCTTATAGAAGCTACGCGCAGGCGGGACGTATTCATTTGGCCTTCCCCCCTTCCGATTCGTAGAATACCCAGTACCGGGAAGCAAAGAAATTGATCGCCGTCAGGACGCCGATGATAGCGAGCAGGATCCACGCCAAGGCGGACGCGTAGCCCATCTGGTAATGCTTGAACGCTTTTTCAAATAAGAACAGCGCATACACATAGGTTGAATTGACAGGACCGCCCTTCGTAATGACAAAAGCGGAGGTGAACATTTGGAAGGAGCCTATAATCCCAAGCACAAGATTGAAAAACATTACCGGGGACAGCATTGGCAGCGTAATACGGAAAAATTGCTTCACCTTGCCTGCTCCGTCGACAGATGCAGATTCGTACAGCTCTTGAGGAATTTGCTTTAACCCTGCCAAGAAAATAACCATAGTGGAGCCGAACTGCCATGCACTCAATAAAATCAGCGTACCTAGCGATGTGTTAGGGTTCGTGATCCACCCTACTCCTTGAATGCCAAACCAGCTCAACACCTGATTGATGTAGCCGTCCAGGCCGAACATGTTTCTCCACAGCACCGATACGGCGATGCTGCCCCCAATTAGCGACGGAAAATAGATCGCAGTCCGGTAAATACTCATTCCTCTGATGCTCTGTTTTAAAACAATCGCGACCATTAGGGAACAGAACAGCTTGATCGGCACCGAGAATAACACGAAGGTGAACGTAACGGCTAACGATTTGCGGAATAGCTGATCCTTCATAAAGATGTTGGCATAATTGTCCGCTCCGATCCAGACAGGCTCATCCAGCAAGGAATATTCCGTAAACGATAAGTAGAGCGATTGGGCAATCGGCCATGCCGTGAGCAGCAGAAAACCAGCTAACCAAGGCGAAATAAACAGATACCCTGCGAGATTGGTTTCGGAAGCGTTCTTGATTCTCTTCGAGGAAAGCTGCTGACTTGTAATCGATGTCTCGTTCTTATTTGCAATAGATATCGGATCCGCCATGAACTGCCAGACCTCCTTTCATTATCTTGCATGAACATGGTGTGTAATCACCTGTGCTTATAAAAGTAACAAAAGCGCTTTCAATTGCACAGGAGAGGAATTTATGAATTTGTTTGATTTTTTTCAGAACCGAGTCGCACATGCCGGAAGCATACTTCCACCTTCTTTCGAGGTGTGAAAATATTACGAATTTGCTGAAAATATCTTAAATTCGTCGCATCGACAAACCGGGCAATGTCCTTAACAATAGACATAGGAAATCAATCCTATACCCATCGGAAAGAGTGAGGTGCTTAGCATGAAATTCGATAATCCGGAAGATATCGTTCAATTAACCCCGTTATGGACAGGGGAGCGATTCCCGAACGGCCGGCCGAAAGTATCGGACGATGTTCTTCGCCGCATGAGAAAAATTACGCTGGAAGAGGCATGGGGCCCTCTGTGGAACCGGGGATATACGAATCAGTTTGAAGGCGATTTCAAAATCATTCATCCTGAGAAAACCATGGTTGGACGCGCGGTTACCGCCGTCATGATGCCCAGACGGCCGGATTTGCACGAGACGCTCCTTACCTATGGTCATGAACAGGAAGGCCGAAAAGGCTTTTTCAATCAATGGGTAATCGATTCGCTCGGTGAAGACGACGTTGTGGTCGTTGATATGTACGACAAAATATACCAGGGCACCTATGTAGGCGGGAATCTGTCGACGGCGATTTCTACCCGCACGAAACGAGGCGGCGCCGTAATTTGGGGCGGTATACGGGATAATCAGCAGGTTGTGCAGATTGAAAATATCAATGTCTATTTCCGCGGAAGCGATCCTACTGCGATCGGGGATTGCACGATGATCAGCATGAACGCCCCGACACGAATCGGACGTGCCGTGTGCTTGCCGGGAGATATCGTTCTCGGTACTCCTTCCGGCGTCATCTTCATCCCGCCGCATTTGGCGGAGCTGACCGTTGTGCAGGCGGAGAAATCTCAGGTTCGGGATGTGTTCGGCTTCGTTCGTTTGAAGGAAGGAGTTTATACCACCGCGCAGATCGATTCGTCGTGGACGGTAGCTCTGTGGTCGGATTTCCTGAACTGGTTCAACCAATCGGACGATGCAGCGCAGTACCGTCATTTAACGTGGGATAGAGAGCTGGAAGAAGCCCGCAAAATCGATGCGAACGGATCCAACGACGTACGTTTGTAAATGGCCGCAGGGACGCTTTTCATGCCGGGGAACAGCTTGCTCCTCGAATCCTGAAAAGCAGTCCCTTTTTTTCATCATAAAAAGAGGCTTCCATCGACATCTGCATGGCAATGACAGCCTCCTCATTAGTTCAGCATTACTGTGCTGAATCTCTATATTCGCTTGGCGACAGACCAACCTTCTTTTTGAAAATTTGGCTGAAATACCGCGAATCCTTATAGCCTACCTTTTCGGCTACCTCATAATTTTTCAGATGTGTGCATTTAAGCATCTCTTTCGCTTTCGTAATCCGAATTTCCGTCAGCTGATCGATGAACGTCTTCCCTGTGTTCATTTTGAACAGCGAGCTTAAATACGTCGGGGTCATATAGACCTTTTGTGCGACGCTGTACAATGTTGCGTTCTGGCATTCCTGCTCCATATATTGAATCGTCTTTTTAATGATATTGCGGTGGCTCTCCCCTTCGTTCTGCAGCAGTACCTCCCGTAATGCCGAGAGCTGCTCCGTCACATAGGCTTTAATCTGCCGCATCGATTTCATCTGCACAACGGCCGTGCTTTCGCACGGTTTGTAAACGTTTACGTTTTCCAAATCGGTAAGGATTCTTTTCTCCAACCCCAATAAAAGTCGGATCGTCAGCTCATAGATTGATTTGCTGTCAACAGGTCCATATTGCAATATATGCGTATAAAACCGTTCGACCGCACACTCGATCTCCCCGCTAGACGGCGCATGCTTCAGAAACTCCAGCAATTCCTTTTCCTTCTCAACAGGATATTTGCCAACCGGCTGGTATCGGATCAGCTCATTATAATAAACCACTTCTCCGTCGCTTTTATAAAACTTGTCCTGCAAAGCCGCCAGAGCTTGGCGGTATGACAAATGCACGTCCGCCAGGTTCGAGCAAGGTCTGCCGACGCCAATATGCACCGGATGGGGCATCACGCCGTTCAGCTTGCTGTTGATGGATTCTATCAGTTCACGCGACACCCATGAAAATAACAATCCGAGCCGTTCCTCGCTATCTGTAAAAATAACGATGCTGCCGGCACCATGCTCGTATCGCTGCAAGTAATCGCGAATTTCTTTCAAAGCCTTCCGCTTCTCCCATTCCTCGCCGCTGGACCTGGCAGGCTCGAGCAGCGCAAGAGCAGGGAAATTAAAATAAGGATTCAGCTTCAAGTAGAAGCATATTTCTTTGAAGCGCTGCTTGTAATAATTCTCCCTGGACACCAGGCTGCTTAAAAAACGCTCTCTCATCAACTCTAACATCTCGTCTTCATCGAACAACCGCTCTTTGTTCAGCAAAATCCATTTCCCCTTTTAGGACACCCGTAAGGTGCATCCGAATGGTCCCGCAGTTTCCATGAATCTTATAATAAGCCAGCGTGCGCATGCTTGATATGCTCGAGAAACAATGACTCAGCCGCGTCTATATCTCCGTTTCTTAACGAATCGATCAATGCGTTGTGAGCTTCAACCAGCTTGTCGGAGGAATGGCGCTGATTCGATATGGCCATAAAGCGCATCACCTTGGTGCTCATCCGCTCCCATGCTTCCAGAATAGCGTGGTTCCCGCATTGCTTGTAAAAAAATCCGTGAAACTCCAGATCGATCTCCACGGTTCCCATGAGATCCTCCGTTTCAATAGCCTCATTCATTCGTGAGACCACTTCCTCCAAATACTGAAAGTTGCTGTCGTTAAGCATCGGCATCGTTTGTCGGACGGCAAAGCCTTCCAGAATCTCTCGTAAAATATAAATGTCGTTGATTTCGTCTCTTGTAATATTGGAAACTACCGACCCTTTGTTAGCCTTGCCGATAATGAGCCCTTCCTGCTTCAATCTTTCCAGAGCCTCTCTGACAGGAGCTTGACTGATTTGGAACCGGCCGGCAATGTCCGTTACAATTAATCGCTCGCCAGGAGATAACCCCCCTTCCAGAATCTCTCTCTTGAGCCTGGTGTACACTTGAGTGCTTATCGAATGAGAAAGCAAAGGGATTGAATCGCTAGGCAATATCCATCACTTCCTTTTTATCGATTATCGATAATAAGATTTGCAGCCTTCTTAGAATAGATTATCGATAATCGATTATCTATTAATCACATTATAATGCTCCTCCCTTCATTTGGAAATAGCAAAAAACAAGAGAATTTGTCGAAGCTGATATTCGAATACGGCAAATTTGGTGAAATGACTTTCTTTTACGGTAACAGTCCCGTCACTTCATTTCCAAAAGAAAAAGACAAGGCTCATCGCAAATGATCCTTGTCTTGTCCCTAGCCTATTCAGCTCGTATATTGCTTATAAAAATCCAAGCCGCGAATCAGCTTCTCTTCCGCTTCATCGATGTTCCCCGACTTGATAATGCCCAGCAGCTCAGCGTGGGAATCCGGAATACTGTACCCGGAATGATCCTGGTTCGTTACTGAAATAAATCGCATAATTTTCGTCTTGATCCCGTCCCATATTTGCAGGAAGAGCGCGTTACCGCTTCTTTTGTAGAAATGCCCGTGGAATTTCATATCCAGCTCGACCAATAAGTAGGCGTCGTTATTGTCCACTGCGGTTCTCATCTCGTTCAAGATTTGCTGCAAATAGTCGATATCGCTCTCATTCAAAGCCAGCATCGTTTGCCGCAAAGCATAGCCTTCGATCAGCTGCCGCAGCTCATAAATATCACGGATTTCGTCCTGGGTTATTTCGGAGACGACCGATCCCTTATTGGCCTTTCCCACGATAAGCCCTTCCTGCTTCAGCCGTTCCAGCGCCTCCCTCACGGGAGCTTGACTTACTTCATATTGCTTGGCAAGCTCTAGGACGATCAACCGGTGTCCGGGAGCGAGACTTCCTTTCAATATTTGCTTTTTCAAGGATAAATACACTTGCTCGCTTAACGAGGTTGCCGAAATGGCATAATTGACCGTATCCATTAAAGAGGCCTGATCCTCCCATCGGATGATGTAGTCCACCGTTCAATCGATGGTGAGTTTATCTTAAAGAGTAAACGGCATGTTCGTCAAGCGGCATATCCTAAAAAGCTGACGCCGCAGTATAACGGCTTCAGCTGGTACGGCCGGCCAAGCGATTATTTGCTCAGCTTATAGATCGATAGACCGTTTTTGGCCTCCAGTAAAGGATAGTTCGCTAGCAAATATTGATGGAGCGTCCCGTCATCACCATAAATCGTTCCCTGCAGCGGAACAAAGTAGGCTGCGCCATGGTTCACGAAATATTGTAATTCCGCTACCGGATCGCCGGGCATCGTATTGCCCACCCTCCAGCCCCTCCGGTGACTGGCATTCAATAATGACGGATCGTCGGTGCCGACAACGATCAAATCGTCAGGTTTCGTCAGCTTTTGTACCACTTCGGCTTGCTGCAGCACCAGATTCAGCTGATTATCAAGAATAGGCGCTACAATCATGGAGCTGTGATAGGCTAACAGGAGAAACCATGCGACCGACACCAGTCTTCCGAATATCCATTGGTCTAACGTATGGAGCAGCTTAGCCCCGAGCAGCGCTACGAGAGGTCCGGTGAAGATTAAGTAGTAGTTGAAGCGGATCGTAGCGACAATCGTTACGAGCTCGATGATCATGGCAATTGCCCATATGCCGATAGGATATTGCCGCTTCCAGTGCAACATCAGCAATCCGCCTACGAACATGGCGACTCCATACCAGGTGAAGGTTTCGGGCAGCTGCTCGACAAAAAAACGCTGCGCCGCGTCCGTTGTTATGCTCGTCAGCAAATTCGGCAATATGTGTTTAGACGCAATTCCGCTGACGAACGGAAATTCGGCAATCGTGCTCAACCAGCCAAAATACAGGAACGGCGGCAGCAGAGCTATGACGGCGAACAACCACAGCTCCCACTTGGCGAACATGCGCCAGCGGTAAGCTGCGGCAGCCATCCACAGCATCGGGATGCCCACGAATATGGTAGGGATCTTTTGCGAGATCGCCAGCGCCGTGAACAGTCCCGCCATGATCAGCAGCCATCGCTTGCGGCTATCCCTCCATTCGGAGAACCAATAGAAGGCTCCGAGCATGAAGAAAAGCGCCGCCGACTCCGGCATGATGGCTCTTGAATACAGAATGCTGACCGGCAGCATTCCGTAAATAAGCACCGCTAGCCAGCCTATGGACGGCGAGAAATAGCTCTTCGCAATCCGATACAGAAAATACGCGGAGCCGATAAAAAAGAGGATGGGAACCGCTCTTGCCAATGCATAATGCTGACCGAAAAGTTGATACAGGATCGCGATGATCCATGTCGTGATTTGAAACTCCAGCTGTACATAATTAGGGAGCGGGCCGTCGTAATTCAGCTGCGGGTACAAAATATGGAAGCGATGCCCGATAAAATTCAAAGCAATGGACTCGGTATCCGACTGTCTCCACGAATCGTATTCGTAAGGCGAGTTCGTTATATAAGGGATGCGCAGGGCTGCAATGAACATGAATACAAGGAGAGTTACAAGCCATCCGTATTTGGGTTTCCTGTCCAAGCCGCGGCTTCCTCCTGTCACTACTTGTTAATAACCAGAATTCCGATGATAATAATGGCCGTTCCGATGAGCTTGTTCCACGTAAACGTCTCCTGCAGCAAAAAGTACGACAGAAGCACCACGTTCACATAACCTAAGCTCACCATGGGATACGCATAGCTTAGTTCCGTTTGGGTGAGCACTTTAATCCATAATAGAAAGCTTGTTCCGAATAACACCAGACCGACGACAATTTCCGGAGTCTTGAGAAGTCTGAGCATATCTTCAGGGAGAGTTTGTAAGCTTAGACCGACATCCCCCAGCTTGTTCGAGCCGAGCTTCAGTACAACCTGTCCCAATGAGCCGAGAACTACGGAAACCATAATCCATACTAACGTTTTCATACCGCGTGCTCTTTGTTCCACTTTTTATCGAACTTCACTTTTTTCAACAGCATGAAGTAGCCAATAATCGTTTTCCAGATTTTCATTTTGCTCTTGCTTTCTTTGAGATGGTATTCCAATATTAAAGGATACTCGCCTGCTTTCACTCCCATTTTGCTAAAACGGGCCATAATCTCCGCCATGCACTCGAACCCCGCACTCGTAATGAAAGGGCCGTCGTAAGAGCTCATCGCTTTGCTCAAAAATCCGACCCGGTAGCACCGGAAGCCGCACGAATAATCATTCACGTTGTCGATAGGGAAAAACAGCTTGAAAAACAGCTTCGCTCCGCGGCTGAACAGCTTGCGGTGCATGGCAAGCCCGAGCTCCTTGCCTCCTGCCGTGAACCTGGAAGCAATGACCATATCGAGCTGTTCATGAATAAGCTTCTTCACCAGATCGGGGATGATCGCAGGGCTGTGCGTATTGTCAGCGTCCAGCGTAATCAGTAAGTCCTCTTTATCATAATGATTCACGACATATCGGAACATCGTGTTCATCGCTTCCCCTAAGCCTCGGTTCGTCGGATGCGTAATCGACTTCAAGTCGACACAACAAGCACCGTATTCTCTGAGAATGGCCAACGTATCATCCGTGCTTCCGTCATTGATGACAAGGATATGCATAGGGTCATCCAGCTTAGATCTAAGCGATTCCAGCTTCAATAGCAAAATGGGCAGCACACTTCCCTCGTTATAGGCGGGGAGTCCAATAATAACATTGCGCTCCATCTGGCACCTCTCTTTCAATCCGGATTGGATCCTTGATTATTCCCGATGTTCGCACCCTATCTCCAAGTTTATTCTCCTAGTCCGCATTTCATGATTGTCCGGACACGTTACGCGGCTGACGGGTTCTGCACCTCCGGCCTGAATCCTTCGTTTCATTGCGAATGATATAACCATCCCACCAATAATGAGGTCATGTATATGAGGTTCGTAACCAAAACGAGATTGGATTATTTGGAGTCGCTGCTTCAAGCTATCGGGGACGAGAGCAAGCGGAAAGAAGCGCTATATATGCTGGAATCGATAACCCGAGATATTGAGGAAAATTATGCCGAAATAGAAAGGCCCATCCGTTTGTACGAAAAGTAAACGGACGAGCCTATAATTGCATCTGTATGCACAATACAAAAAAGCCGCGGACATCCCCGCGGCCTTTCTGTTTGTATTGCGCTATAAAATTGGATTATTTTGTATATTCGGTTACAAGACGTTTCGCTTCTCCGCCCGCTGTAGTGAAGACTTCAAACACTTTGAGAGTCAACGGCGAATCGAATTGTTGGGACGTGCCTTTGAACGTAAAGTTGTTCTCTCCGGTTACAAGACGGTTAGCTCCAATGAAGGAACCTGTGCTTGTGCCGACCAATCGGCCGGAAGCATCATACAATTCGAATTGCAGCTTGGAGAAGTTTTGATCCACTTGAATGCTCGGTTCTCTCTCAATGTCCATGATGAACTTCCCTTTGTACGAGTACTCCAGAGTTTGGATGCTGAACAAGTAAGAGACATCCCAATGGGAAACATCAAATTTGAACGGATAGACGCTGAACTTCGTATTCTCTTCTTGTTTTTGCACATCTACCCGGTACGATGCGATCGTTTGTTTATAAGGAGCTGCGGTTTTGGCGTCGACGATTTTCAAGCCGAGCCCTTGTCCTGCTTCGGACAACGGGATATTAAAGGAATAATTCACTACAATACCGGAATTCGGCAAAATCGGCGTATTGGTAATCGTTTGGCGTTGACCGCTGTACTCATAACCTTCAGGATTCAGAAGGTCGGCTTGGAACTCAGGAATCGAAATAGGCTTGTCGCTTGAATTGTTAAGTTTGAATTTGGCGGTTACGATTTTGTTGCCTTCCTCTTCGTTATCGTAGGTATGCAATTCCACCAAGGATACTTGCAGGCTTGGATGAATCAAATCGCTGCGCGTATCGAAGGTCATCGCTTCACCCAACGTATACGGTGCAAGAGCTGTTGTGCCGCCGTTGACCGGAAGCAAAATGTTCAATCGGCCCACCTGATATTGAATGACCTCACCTGGAGCTGCTGCGCTAGCGCCCGCTTGAGCGAAGGATTCCTTCGTCAGCAGATTCAGACTCGTAAGCTCCGTATCTTGATCGGTTGGAATCGCAAAGTGAATATATTTCTCTTCCTTGCTATCCAGCACCAATGCTCCCTCTTCTACCCGCTTGCCTGTGAATACTTTCGCCGCCGTCTTCCCGTCGAGCGAGAATTCCGGAATCGTTTCGCGCTTGTCCGTAGGGTTATATGCAAGCAATTGTACGACATACACGGTGCCTTTGTCCGTCGATTGCTTGTCGATATTCACCGGCGTGTACTGGATCGGCGAAGTCAGGGACGGAATTGTGAACGAATCCGACCACTTTTTCACCGAAGCGGCATCCGTAATCGGCATATCGCTTCCCTGCCAGCCAAGACCGGCAACCGGGATATTAAGGATTGGGGTTTCTTTCTTCGGATAGACGTAATAATCCACGTCCGTCCAGTTCACTTCCGCCAGCTGCACATCGTCTGTGCGGTCAATCACAGCCATGTAGCTCAGCTCCGAATTGGCCTTCGATTGAACGGCTTTAATATTCGATGCGCTCGGCTGGAGCGTATACTCGGTGCCGTCAGACGTTTTGACGCGAAGCTCGTATTCCGGAACGCGTACGATGCCGGTGCTATTGTTTTTCATCCGAATGACAACCCCAATCCGGGTGCCTTCAGGAACATGCTCGTTCAAAATGCTTTTTACTTCCACGTCCAAATTGTCGGTTAATTTATGCACGGCTATCGCTTCGGAAGCAACCGGTGCGACCGGTGCTGCTTCGTCCGCGAAAGCCGAATACCCTGTACTCATCAACGCTGCGGATACGACCAGGACTGCTGCTGTCTTCTTCATCTTGTTGTTCATTGTTTCTCCTCCTTAGATCAAATATTATTGCGCCGCAAGCTGTACTTTTTCCTTGTCCTTCAATTGATGCTGACCGGAAACGATCAATGGCTCGCCTTCCTTAAGCCCCGATAGAACCTCTTGATGCGTATCGCTCAGACGGCCAAGCTCTACCTTGCGCTTCTCCACCTGATCGCCTGCCATCACGAATACGAAGGTTTCCCCGCCTTCTCTGACTACACTCAAGGTAGGAATAGCAACTACTACTTGATCCTGATCCTCGGTCAGAAGCACCTGCGCCTTCATTCCCGGTCTAAGCTTGCCGTCCGCGTTAGGAGCTTCCAGCTCCAGGGAATACGACTTCGATTGAGCACTCATAACGTCGGCCAAGTAATTCACTTTGCCCTTAAGCTTCTCTGTAGAGCCCGGAATGTAGAACGTGAGCTCCTGCTTGCCGCGAACCAGCGCTGCGGAGCTTTCCGTCAGCTCGGCTTTGACCTTGATCGGATCAAGCTGTTGAATTTGTGCAGCCTTGAAGCCGGCTTGAATCGTCATACCCGCCTCGACCGGCAAATCCGTCATGATGCCGTTCGCCGTAGCCTTCACTTCCATGTTCTCCAGCGTACGGTCCGCTTCACGCACCGACAAGTTGGCCGATTGGAGTCCTTGCTCCAGCTGTGCGAGGGAATTGGTCGAATCCAGCGTCTTCAGCTTATTGCGGTTGCTTTCCAAATCCATACGCAAATTGTTCACTTGCGTTTCCATTTGCTCCAGCTGAATTTTGGTCACAAGGCCTAAATCATAGTCGTTGCGCATTTTGTTGTAGTTCTTCTCCGTATCCTTCAACGACGATTCGAGTTTGGCTATGCCGACCTGCAAATCCTGCTTCGAGTTGGCCAAATCTTCACGGGCTTTCACCAGCTGCGCTTGCGTACCGGAAATCGTGATTTGGGCTCTCTCCTTGTTAAGGAGCACATCCGTCGGATCCAGACGCAAGATCACATCACCTTTAACGACCGCATCTCCGCGCTTTTTCAATATCTCCTGAATATCGCCTGATGCTTTGGATATGACATCGATTTGCAAGGACGAGACGACATCGGCTACTTGCTCGAGAGGCTCGGCGATTTTTCTTTTCTCTATCTTCTCTACTTTAACCGTCTTGATTTGCGGTTCGGCCGCGGTCGGAGCCGCAGGCTGCGGAGAGCACCCTGTGAACAGGGCTGCACTAAGCAGCAGCACTCCCATTGTTTTTGAATGCTTTTGGATTGAGCTTTTAAATGTCAGGTTCATTGGACGATTCTCCTTTTCCCTTGTCTTTCTTATTGCTGAAGCGTTGCAGCATTGTTTTTATTTACTTTCTTCTTTTTCGAGAACATCCGGCCTATTCTTTCCTTCATGCCTTCGATAATTTCATAAACTACAGGCACGACAACCAAGGTAAGAACGGTCGATGTGGTCAAGCCGCCGATAACAACTACGGCCAGCCCCTTGGAAATAAGCGATCCATCGGATAACCCAAGTCCCAATGGGAGCAAGGAGAACACCGTCGCTCCGGCTGTCATAATGATCGGGCGCAAACGGGTCATCCCTGCCTTGACGAGCGATTCCCTTACGGAAACCCCTTCTTCGCGAAGCTGCTGCACACGGTCGATCAACACGATGGCGTTGGTTACAACGACACCGATCAGCATCAGAAATCCGATCAAGGAAGTAATGTTAATCGATTCTCCCGCTATGAAGAGGCCTAGGAAACCGCCGATGGCCGCAAGCGGAAGGGAGAACAGAATAACGAATGGAGCACTGGCATTGCCGAACGCAATAACCATGACCAAATATACCAGACATATGGCGGCTACCATCGCTACAGCCATCTGCCCGAAGCTTTCCTGAATATCGTCGCTGACCCCTTGAGCCGCGGTTCTGACTCCGCTCGGGAGGTCGACTTCACCCAGTGCTGCTGTAACTCTGGCGCTCACGCCGCCTTTATCCTTGCTGTCAATTTTGGCGGTAATTTTAACGAATTGCTCCTGCATTTCGCGGGAGATGGACGCCGGTGCGTCAACCTGACGAATTTTTGCCACTTCATTCAAGTTCACTGTAGATCCGGTCGGCGTTTTGATTTGGAACAATCCGATTTTATCCACCGAGTTCTTGTAATCGTCAGCCAGCATGAGCTGCGTCTTGAATGTAACGTTGTCGAACTTCAGATCGCCGAAGTCCTCCTTGCCGAGCCAGACGCGAACCGTATCGAGAATTTGTGCGGAAGACAAGCCGTATAAGCGCGCTTTGTTCTGGTCGACCGTCACTTCAACCTGCATCTTCTTCTCGTTCAAGTTGTCCTCGATTTCCTCAAGCTCAGGGAACTCCTTCATCTTGGCTTTGATCAGCTCCGCACTGGCCATTAACTGATTGAGGTCATCCCCCTTCAGCAGGTAGGAAAAGTCCTCGCCCGTGCCTCCCATGGATGCTGTCAGCAAAGTTCCTTCTACTTCAGAACCTTTCGGAACCAAGTACAAAATTTTGTCCGTAAAGTCTTTCGCCGCTTGCTTGGCATCGGTGTTTTGTGAGACGGCACCCATAATCATGGCTTTATAAGCTACGCGCTCACCGCTTGTATCCATTTGATCGTAACCGACCATCGTCTCATAGTAATCAAAGGTAGGCTGGCCGGCAGAATCTTTCGACTCTTTCAGCATAGCTTCAATTTCTTTCATCTTCAAATCCAACGATTCAAACGATGTTTCCCGAGGAAGCTTCACCGTAAACTGCACTTGCTTATCCGTCGCGCTCTCAGGCATGAAGGCCGCCGGCAGGAAAGGAACCGTACCTGCCAAAGAAACTACGAAAACCAGGAAGGAAATAAGCACTGTTTTCTTTGGATTATCAAGAGACCAGTTCAATACCGATCTATATTTCATTGCAAATTTGCCGACATGATCTTCGTCATGGTATTTGATTTTGTCGCTTTTCAATACCATAAGCTTAGCAAGCATCGGAATAACCGTCAACGCAACGACCAGGGAAGTCATCAACGCTACAACCAGGGTAATGGCAAACGGTCTGAAGATATCGCCCAAAATGCCGCCTACAAACGCGATAGGCAAAAATACGCCTGCTGTAGTAATCGTAGACGAGGTGATAGCCGAAGCCACTCTCGCCGTTGCCATCTTGATAACCGATTCATTGCGCTCTTGGGCGCGCTGCAGCTCGCTGTAAATATTCTCGATAACAACGATACTGTCGTCCACGACGCGTCCGACCGCTATCGTGAGTCCGCCGAGGGTCATAATGTTCAAGGTGATGTCCAACGGCGCCATAATGGCCAACGTTGTTAAAATAGATAATGGGATGGAGACCAAAACGATAATCGTCATACGAACATTTCTTAAAAAGAGCAAAATCATGATGGATGCAAGGATGGCACCGGAGATCCCTTCCTTCAACATCCCGTGGATCGATTTCTCAACATCGTTAGCGGAGTTGTAGACCGTCGTGAACTTGAGGTTCGGGAATTCCTGCTCCCACCCGGCCATCAACCGCTTCACTTCATTAGCGAATTCTACCGTATTGGCATCTTTACTTTTGTAAAGCGTAAGACCGATCGCCGGATTGCCGTTCAACCGGGTCACAAATTTGGAATCGGAGATCGCTTCGATTTTGGAAAGCTGCTTCAGAAGCACCGTCTCTCCTTGCGGAGTCGAAAGCCTCATATTCTCAAGATTGTAGATCGTATTCAAATCGCTCTGGATTCGAACCATCTGCGTATTCCCGTTGAAATCCGCCATACCTGCAGGACTGGTCAACAGTGCCGCCTGGATGCTCTGGGAAACTTGCGATGGCGTCAAGCCGTAATTGGTAATTGCATTAATGTCCAGCTTCAGCTTCAGCGTAGCTTCCTGCTGACCTACGGAATCGACATGGTCGATCCCTTTCATTGCGCTTAACGTCGGTTCAATGACGTCTTTATAAATGCGGTTCAGTTCTTCCTGGTTCATTCCGTTGTCGCCGTTAAGTGCAGCGAAAAAGACCGGGAATTCATTGCTGCCGAACTTCGAAACTTTAGGCTTCGATGCCCCTTTCGGCAGGATGACGTCCTGAATGGCGGCCTCTATATCTTTCTTGGCGTCATCCGGACTTCTTCCGTTAACGAGCTCGACGGTTATTGCCGAAAATCCGTCATTGGAGGTGGAATTGATTTTCTTCAATCCTTCTATACCGACGATCCGCTTCTCCAGCTTCTTCGTCACGTCCTCCATTACGTCTTTCGGCGGCGCAGAATAGACCGTGCTTACAAACACGACCGGCAGCGAAATGTCCGGCATGCTCTCCTGCTTCAGCGTCGAGGATGCGTAGGTTCCCGCCAGGAACAACAGGACGCTGATGATAATAATCGCAGCTGCGTTTTTCAGGGAAAAATGGGTTAACTTGTTCATCTCTCTACTCCTCCACTTTCTTTAATCACTTCGTCCTTCCCATCCTCATGATGCATTAATCACTCCCTTACGAAGTTTACAAATAACCCTTTATCGCAGGCGCATTCTTGCTTCTTGCCAATCTTGATGCAGCTGTCGAAGACTCGCCATCATCAATTGCTGTATTTCAGAAATTTCCTTGCATCTTTGTCTGAACTGCTTCAGAGAATCCCTCTCGACCGCGGTCATATCCGTCAACGAGCCTGAAGCCTCGAGAGCCGTCTGGACCACTTCGTGAGACTGCTTCAATTTATCTTGAAATGACCGGATCCAGGCCATGTTGTAGCCGTCGGATAGCGTATAGTAGTTTTTCCTGTCGCTGCTAGTAGGACGCTTGCTGCACAGATCGTTCCGCTCCATCGCGCGGATATGTACACTGATCGCCGCCTTCGTGACCCCCAGCCTTTCAGCCATTTCCTGAATGCTTAGCGGTTCCGTAGCGAACAGCAGCAGTGTGAAAATTTTCCCGACCAGCGGGCTATAGCCCTCGTGCTCCAAATTAAGCGACATGTGATTGCTGACAAGCTGCATGATGTCAGAGTAGGTTTGCGGAGGCAAATGATTCATAGCAATCTCCTTATGTACTACGTTGTTAACGTTACGAATGTTGCTAACGATCTTGATAAATTTGGATTGACCCTTACAAACTGACCAGTCATTCCACTTAGTAAATATATCGAATAAAACCGTGAATTACAAGTAAATTTTTTAATATAAAACGGTGAAAAATCATATTATGACCAGTCAGTCATATCTTGACTAAACATACCTTCGCGTATACAATCTGTGTATGACTATGAATCGGGAAGTGAGCCAATGAAAGATAAAAAATTGCAAATTGTGCAGGCGGCTATCAAGCTGTTCGCAGAACGAGACTACCATACGACCTCGATTCAGGATATAGTCAGTCTTGCCGGCGTAGCGAAAGGCTCCTTCTACTTGCACTTTCATTCCAAAGAAGAGCTGTTAATCTCGATCTACAACTATTATTTCGACTTGATCCGGGCCGGTTTTGACCAGGCGTTGTCGGATACCGCTGCCACCCCGCGCAAACGGTTGCACAAGGCCATCCTCCTGCAATTCGACTTCGTCGTTGGAAACAAGGAATTTTTATCCATGCAGCAGGTGAATGGTGCGGCGTTCATTCAGAATGCAGCCGTCAAGGAGCTTCTCCTCGATCTAGGGGCCCAGGTTCTGGAGTGGATCCAGAAACGGGTCGTCGAAGTGTACGGACCTGAAATTGAGCCTTACTCCTGCGACTGTGCGATCATGCTGCACAGCTTAATGAAGGAATACATGTTTTACTATTTCGGCTATAACGTTCCTATGGATATCCCCCAGCTAACGGAATTTATCTTGGATCGTTTGGACGATCTAGTCCAGGGTATCCTCTCCAAACGCCCTGCCCCTATCATGCCGGATATCGATGCGCTTAAGCTTCACTGCCATTGCATTAAAGAGCCGGACTGGCAAGCCTGCGCTGAGCAGCTTACCCAATGGATCCGCGGACATATCCAGGACAAGAGCGCTGCCGAAACGATGCTCCAATCGCTCAAAGCGCTCGTGGAGGAATGGAAGAAAGATAAGCCGAACGAGGTTATCGTTCAAGGCATGAACAGCTACCTGCTTACCTTGGGAAAAGGGCATAAGCAGCTTCGCGAGCAGCTTGAGAAGCTGTTCGCTTTGAAGGCGGTCGCAGCCAAAGCCGATTAGACTGATTTGAAATGGTTCTTGCAAAGATGACTTCATGTCATCTTTTTTATTTGTCCAGGCTTCTTGAAATTCATTTCTCCGCTAAACCTGCCGGCCTTGCCGGGGAAGAGCTAACTCATTTATTTGTTTACGAAGGAAGTGCCGCATCCGTTCCATAAAATACGATCCTCTGGCCGATGCACAAATATTGGTAAAATCCACGGCTCCTTAAGGAATGCTCCTTTGAATGATACCACTATGAATCCAGTATACATGGGATTATTCCGTTTAAATTGTTTTTTCCCAAAAAAATAAGGCAGGCTCCTGTCTTTCCGACATGAACCTTGCCCGCATATGGAAATGCTTATGGTTATTTTTTGTTCCTAATGTCCATCATCTTGACGATCCATACCGCCGCCTCAGCGCGAATGGAAAGCTGTTGCGGGGCAAAAGCTCCGGTGCTTCTTCCTCCCACAACGATAATTCCGTTCTTCTCGGCAGCGGATACCGCGCCCCTTGCCCACTCGGGAATATCGGCATCATCCGAGTAATCTGTGCTCGGATCTGCAGGCAGCGGCATTCCTGAAGCTTTAAATACCATAGTAGCCATTTCGGCGTGAGTGATATTCGCATCAGGACGGAACGTGCCGTCCGAGTAGCCGTTCACAATGCCAAGCTGAACCGCTTGGGAAATCGATCGCTCGGCCCATGGCTGGATGCTATCGTTATCCTGGAATACCAGCTCCGAGCCTTGTACCCCGGGCTTTAACGCATTCATTAGCATAACCACGAATTCAGCTCGGGTCACATTTCCGTCCGGACGGAAAGTAAAGTCGGGGTAGCCGTTCACGATTTGGAGCTCAAAAGCTCTTGCTATTTCCCCTTTCGCCCAATGTCCCTCGATATCGGTAAATGCTTTCGTTTCAGGCTTCTCCGTATCCGGCTGTACCGTGACCTTGCTTGAAGCGGTGAACCCTCCATCTTCCGCTGCAGCGGTAACCATGGCGGTACCCGGAGTCATCCCCGTGACCTGGCCTGATTCATTGACCCGGGCAACAGCGGGATCGCTGCTGCGCCAAGCCATCTTCTGGTTCGATGCATTTACCGGAAGCACAGTTGCCGTAAGCTTGCCGACTCCGCCCTCTTTTACAGTCAGTTCGGCACGATCCATGTTAATGCTCTCTACCTCGATCGTGTCAGGAGTAGTTGATACCGTGACCTCGCATGACACAGAGAGCCCGCTGTCATCCGATATGGCCGTGATAATCGCCGTTCCGGCGGAAATGCCGGTCACCTTGCCTTCACTGTCCACGGAAGCAACTCCGCTCTTGCTGCTGCTCCACGTTACTTTTCGGTTAGGCGCATTTTCAGGAGACAACGAAACCGACAAGGCATCACTTTTTCCGACCTGTAACGTCAGCTTGGGTACATTCAGAGCGATGTCACTGACTTTTACCCGCAAGGCGTATAAAGTTAATTGCGTTTTCTTCATTCCGATTGCATAGACGCTTCCATCCTCACTGACGGCCGGAACGTTAATTCCATCCGGTGTGTCGAGAACGTATCTCCACTGCAGACTGCCGTCATCCGGATTTAATGCTTGAACCATGCCGTCGGCTGTAAGGAAATGGAGCGTGCCGTTCGTGCCCTTGACGACTTGTGTTATTGCTTTGCCAAAGCCCGTTTTCCATTTCAATGTGCCATTGGAATGAAGTGCATATACGGTCGAATCCGCTGCTCCGAAATAGACCGTTGTTCCGTCATTTCCAATCACGGGTGAGGTAGGGATTCCTTTCAAGCCGTATTCCCATTGCTTCGAGCCATTGGAGTTTAGCGCATACAGCTTGCCGTCCCCCGCCCCGATATAGATCGTGCCGTCCGTACCGATAACCGGTACCGTGTTAACCATTCCCCCGGCTTTAAAGGTCCATTTGATGCTGCCATTCGGCTTGATGGCATAGAATGTATCGCTTTCATTACCCGCATAGATCGTTCCGTCTTGACCTATCGACATGTAGGCTGTGGTGGTATGTCCTACTTTCGAAAACCATTTCTTGGTACCGTCTGCAGGATCCAGCGCATACAGCATACCATCGTTTGCTGCTGCATACACGGTTCCGTCCGTCCCGAATACGGGCTTGGAACTAACTGGTCCCAAGGATACCGACCATTTTGGCGTACCGTCCGGATGTATGGCGATGAAATCCCCCTCATTGTATTTGGAGCTGCCCGCTCCGATGTATATCGTGCCGTCAGGCCCAACGGTCGGCGGACTTAGCAAAGGACTGGGGGGAGAGTAGTCCCATTTCTTCTTCCCATCTTGCGTGCTGGCAGAAAGAACGCCTTGGAACCCTACATAAATAAAATAATTTAACCCCAAATAAACCGTACCGTCCGATCCTACGGCTGGAGCTCCTAAGGGACTGATCAGCTCTGGGTAAGGTGCGCTCCAAACCAGACTGACATTTCCTTTATTTGTAATAGAATTTATCAGCAGATCGGTTCGAATACGCGGAAAATAGTTCATATCAGGAATCGTGAGCTGCGGAACAGCACCGGCCGAGTTGGATGCAGGAATGACAGAAAGCCCGACGATACACGAAATCATCGCAGCTCCTACCTGCTTTATCAGAGTACTCCGATTGGTTAGCATAACGGATCTCCTCTCTTACACTTCCCCTTACATAGGTACAATAAAAATACCTTCACCATATCACAGGTAAAGGTATTTCTATTGCTTCTGTTTGCTAACGTATGCAGTGAATCGTCATTCCATGCCAGGGAATTTACTTCACGATCTTTTCCTGCTTCTTGTTTGCCGGAATCGGCTCAGGGGCCGTGCTTTGATCGTTAGCGGTAAGATCAATGCCGAAATCTTTGGCAAACACCATATGCGTATCGACTAGGACATTGTCCGTGTTCTCATCAAGCTGGAATACCCTGGCACCGCGAAGCCGGTTGCGGTCAGCGCCTGGCAACCCGTACGTGCCAAATCCTGCGCTTCCTGCATAACCAAGCAGCACGCCGTAGTAGTTGCCATGGTATGTATTGACATGATCATGCCCGCAGAAGACGCCTTTGACGTCGCCTCGCGCCAAAATGGCCGAGAACATGCCGCTGTTAATCGGACCGGGACATTCGTCTTCGTTCCGTTCGCCCACAATCTGGTGTTTGGCTACCGCTCTTGCATGGTCTGCCTCGGACCTGCCGTCTACGCTGGCATACCACATAAAACGGTGCTCCCATAGAGGAATATGGATGAACATGAGCGAAGGCACTTTGCGGCCGTTCTTCTCCTCCAGCTTTTTGGACGTTTCATAATACCACTTCACTTGATCTAACCGGATCCAGTCCCAAGTCGGATACCCCTCGAAATTTTGATTGGCAATCGTCTCCGGCGCATACCTTCCGCTGTCCAGCAGCCATACATTGAAGGCCGGCTTCGAGCCTTTGGAAGAACGGATCAGCAAGTTGCTGTTCCCTGTCCCGGTAATACCCCGTTCCCCAGGTTCGTTCACGTTATGCTTGTACGCCATATAAAATTTCAGCATTTCCTCTTCGTTGAGGCCACCCTTAGGAGTTGAATCTTCGTCATGATTTCCGAACGTTACGGCCCATTGGATTCCACGCTGCTCCATAGGCTGGACGACATTGTTCATCGCTTGCTTCATTTCTTCAGCGGTATCGCAGCCTCCGGTGATATTATCCCCGTTCAGCACTACCAAATCCGGCTTTTCCGAATCAAGAACCTTCTCCATCAGCTCCACCGTGCGACGATCGATATTTTCGTCATCCTGAGTGTCGTTGAATTGGACGATCTTGAACTTTCCTTCTTGGTTGAATTGCAGCTTCGTATTATCGTTGGGTGCGGCATGCGCCTCTCCACCGCCCAACCATTCGACGGGCATCACCGCAGAGCCAAGTGTTAGAGCGATCGCCCCCGCTCCGCCGATCTTTATAAATTCCCTCCTGCTCACACTCTTATTTGCTTCATCGTGACTCATAGTACATAATTACCTCCACTCATGTAATTATTGGGAAAAGCCCCTCCCCTCTTCAATGTAACGAAACAATGTAAAGTGAATGTAACCCCGGTCTAAAGGTTATGTAAATCAACATGAAAAAAACATAAGGAATAGGCTCCTTATGTTTTTCCTTTTAAACTGTATATCCACGAACTTCTTCATCCTTGGGCAGCATTATGGCCAAGATGCCAAGCAAAGGCAAATACGCACACATTTTCATAATGAAGGCAATGCTCGTTGCGTCGGCAATCCACCCCAGCACGGCAGAACCGAGTCCCCCTAAGCCGAAGGCAAGACCGAAGAACAGGCCGGATACGAGACCGACTTTGCCTGGTAACAGCTCTTGCGCGTACACGACAATAATCGAGAACGCCGACGATAGGACGAAACCGGCGCATACGCACATGACTCCGGACCAGAACAGATTGGAGTATGGGAGCAAAATCGAGAAGGGCGCCGTTCCAAGGATGGACAGCCAGATGATGTTTCTTCTGCCGTACCTGTCGGCCAATGGCCCTCCGAAGAACGTCCCTGCCGCTGATGCTACGAGAAAGGCGAATAAAAACAGCTGAGCGTGCTCCACGGTAATTCCATAATCATTGATCAAGTAGAATGAATAAAAGCTCGTGATACTCGATATATAGACATGCTTCGAAAAGACAAGAAATACTAGAATGACAATGGCCGCTATAACTTGATTCCGGGACAAGCCTTTAACGCCCGCTTCCAATCCGGCTGTATTTCGGGCTTTACGAGGTTGAACCGGCTGACGGCTGTACCAATTCGCTACATAATATTGAATAACGATAGCCGCTACGGCTGCAAAGGTAAACCAGATGACCCCGAATTGCCCTAACGGAACGAAGATGACCGCCGTCATAATGGGACCTAGCGAGCTGCCGATGTTGCCTCCAACCTGGAATATCGACTGTGCCAGCCCCCGCTTTCCTCCTGCTGCCAAGTAAGCGACACGGGACGATTCCGGATGGAAGACGGCCGAGCCTACGCCCATCGCGATTACGGACAATAAAATGACGATAAAATTCGGTGCGACCGCTAAGGTGACGATACCTACCAAAGTGAAGCAGACCCCTATCGGCAGTATGTAAGGCCTTGGCTTTACATCCGCATACATCCCGATAACAGGCTGCAGGAACGATGCGGTAATGTTCATGGCGAACGCAATGAGACCGATCTGGGTATAGGTTAGGTGCAAGGAGTCCTTCAAGATCGGAAACAACGCCGATATCGTCGACTGCATCGAATCGTTCAATAAATGTACGATGCTGATTGCGAATAAAATCGGAAAAACGGTTGATGGTATGGGTGCTGTCGTGACAGCTGTTTTCGCCACGTTCATCCTTCCTCTCTCTGTAAATGATTCTTCTGGAAGGTAAGTTACCTATCCGAAATTAGTGTATTCAGCGATTATAGCACGGCTTGAGAGCAAGTCAACACCATTTCTTATATATTTTTGTAAAGAAAATGGAAAGCGATTGCCCCTATTGGTGCAAAAAAAATCCCGCCATCGGCGGGTGGGTTTCAAAGGATACTACACAATAACGTTGCCTGCAATCCAGATTGCGCTTATGAAGACGACTTGCAAAAAGGTCCGAAAACCAAGCGGCGTAGCCGGTCTGCCGCCGAGCGGAAGCTTCTGCTTCGCCGCCCTGATGTTCGCCGGAAACATGGCTAACAGCATAATGATCAGCAAGACCGATGCAGCCTGTGATGCAGCCGGAATGACGATGGCGGCGGCTCCCGCGATCTCCAGTATTCCGGTCACAGTTACGATCCAATCCGGACGAGGAAGACTCGCCGGAACCATGCGGATCAAATCGGGACGAAGCCTCCCCCAGTGAGCGGATGCCGTTATCAGGAGCATGCACCCAACAGCGGCCCGCAAACAATGGATCCAGCTGTCGAAATAATCGAGCCCCGCCAACCCGGCAACCCGAAACAAAAGAAACGTTCCTACCAGCACAACGAAAGGCGCCATCTCTCTCCATCCTCCTCTATCGATTTAGAAATACTAGCTTCTTGGTTGAAGCAGACGAGTGATCAATTCCGTAAAATCCTCGGCTCGAAATGCGGCCGAGTCCGTTTGAATGAATCCCCTTACCCTCAGGCCCATCGAGATAAGGACGAACAAATCGGCTGTTTTGCCGGCATCGACTGTCTGCGGGATAACTCCGTGCTTCTGCCCTTCTTCAATCCACTGCCTGGAAACCTGCAGAACATGCTCGTAAAACTTGGTAATTTCCTTAACGGCAGACTCATCGCTCTTCCCAAGCAAATACATAAACACTTGATTCGTAACATTTTGCGAATCCTCTAATGTGGGCAAATTTTGGCTGATCCCGCTCATCGGTCCGGCAAACTCCTGGTTTGCATCGGCCACTCCTTGGTAAAACCGGCTGTTGGTTTCCTCCAGACTTTGCTGCAATACCATTGCCAGCAGCTCTTCCTTGCTTTTCACATAATGAAATATCGCTCCTTTGGACAATCCC
Source organism: Paenibacillus sp. H1-7 (assembly GCF_022354825.1). Classification (GTDB taxonomy): domain Bacteria; phylum Bacillota; class Bacilli; order Paenibacillales; family NBRC-103111; genus Paenibacillus_S. Next base: position 3,950,305 of record NZ_CP031168.1, on the reverse strand, counting down.
GAACGTTCCATAATATCGCTGAACGTCGTTTTCTCACATCCTTTCTCCCGAATCAGCTCGATGGTTGTATTCAATAGAAGCTGCTGCGTCTGTTGACGTTTCAATTCACGTTTCATAGGGTAGCTCCTCCAATGGTTCGAATGAGTTCATTTGTCAAAGTTGGACTTTTTTCTCATTATAACAAACCGACTAGCGGTTTGTAAATGGGCAAACAAAAAAACATAGGAGCCCTATGCCTGTCTGTCTAATGATCTGTTATTTTAAATGCGCTGCCAGGAAATCGACCATAACAGGCCTCAAATCGAACGCCGATGATGCCTTCGTCCCCGCTTTCTCCACGTCGTCAACAGATACATATTGCTGCACTTCGGCGATGTGCTGCAGCTGGTCGGCAAAGGATGCCGATAAGGTGATCGAATTCGTCTCGTTGGCTTGACCATGAACAATGAACATCGCAGGGATCCCAGCCGCAATGGATTCAAGTGCATGATTCTCAACTGACTGCTCCCCTTTCTCTCCGCTGTACGGGTAAGGAACCCCCGTGAAACCCTCCCCCCACGAGAGCAAGTCGGGAATACCGTACAAATTCATGATGCACCGAACACCGAAGCCATGTTCAACAGAAGCGTCGGCTGCATCGTGAGGATGCCCGTCATAATTGGCGGTCAGCGCGGATAGCAAAGCAACATGACCTTCCGTCGAGCCGGCAATGACGCCGATTTTGCCCGGGTTGATGCCATATTCAGGAGCATGCTTTCGAGCGTATTGGACGGCCGCCTTCAGATCAAATAAATTCGTCGGCCAGCCGGGAATCGTAAGCTCTTCATTCCATACTTCGCCGCTGTAGTGAACTGCGGCGATATCTGCAACCATGACAATGTAACCGTGTGCAAGCAGCTTGTTGGCGATGCGGGCTTCCCGGTCCCACCCTCGTCTTCCCGCAGCCCAGCCTTCACCCGGGACTACGATAACGCAGGGCAATAGAGATTGATCCGCACAAGCCGGCATATAAACGTCCATCTGCTCTTTTCTGTCCGTACCAAGGTAAGGAACGCCTCTTGCAACCGTAAAGCGAACGCAATCAAAGCACTCGGTCACCATGCAGCTCATCGGCATTTCTCCTTTGCGTATCCACATTTTTAACTAATTGTAGTCATTTGTAGCGACAATGGAATTGAGAAACTTAAGGTCGACTTGTGTTTTTTTTAGGTTAACAAGCAATAAAACCTGAAAAAACAACAGAACCCCCAGCAATGCATGGGATGATCCGATTAAACAAAAAAGACCGCACCATCTGATCCCGGCGGTCCCGCACTTGTAAACTCTATTCTCTCTTAAAGCGCGAAGCGTCAATGCTTTTCCAGCAAGCTGCTCATCGCTTCAATAGCTTCTTCTTCATCGCTGCCTTTCGTTTGAATCGTAATGATCGTACCTTGACGAATCGGAAGAAGCATCATACCGAGAATGCTCTTGGCATCCAGCTGTATGTTTTCTTTCTCAAACTTAATTCTGATATCCGAGCTGAAATGGCTGGCCTTTTGGACGATTAACTGCAAATATTCCGGCTGAAAATCGGTAGCAATAGTAATTTCGTGCACCCTCATCATGATTCCTCCGATCCTCACTTATAATCGAATCCATCTGCTCCCCGCACGACGAATTTGATGTCATTATACTATAAAACTAGCGTATTAGTAAGCGTTATCAACACATTTATTTTTTATTTCTATCAAACAGCAAAAAGCCCGAAATACCAGGCGCTTGGCGGCTTCCTGGTACTTCGGCCCGCTGTGGGTCATAGGGTATGCTCGTGGATAAGATCCATCTTCAGCTGATATGCTCTGGGGCTTAAGTTCACCGGGAAGATGGCGGGATTCAGCTTGCGCAAATATTCCGGCCAAAACTGAATTAGCTGCTTTTTATGGTGCGCCCGAATCTGCTCCAGCTCCGGCAGCTCGTATACTTGCACTCCGTTCTCGAAGATGGGAGTCAAGAGACGCTGCACCTCATAATTCTCGACATACTTGTAAATGTAAGGATGCACTTTATCAAACAGCTTCAGCTTCTCACCACGCTGAACATCCGTCTCGTCAAACAACGCCACATAGTCGGCGATAGCCTTGCCGGTATCCCGGTTAATAATCCGGTACACTTCTTTTTTACCGGGAGTCGATACTTTCTCCGGATTGCCTGAAATTTTGATGACGGGCTCGAGCTCCCCATCCTTTTCACGGGCTACCAGCTTATAGACGCCACCCAGCGCCGGCTGATCCGCCGCGGTAATGAGCTGTGTGCCGACACCCCAGCTGTCAATCTGCGCGCCCTGCGCCTTCAGGTTGAACATAATGTTCTCATCCAGATCGTTCGACGCTACGATGGCCACATAAGGCAAACCCGCGTCGTCCAGCATCGTTCTCGCCGTCTTGGACAAATACGCCAAATCGCCGCTGTCGAGGCGGATCGCCGCCATTTTCTTGCCTTGTCGCTCCAGCTCCTTGGCAACCTTGATGGCGTGAGGCACGCCGCTGCGCAGCGTGTCATAAGTATCGACGAGCAGCGTCACCTGATCGGGCAGCGCCGCCGCATACCGCTCGAACGCTTCCTCCTCCGAATCGTTCGCCTGCACCCAAGCGTGAGCATGCGTTCCTTTGCTCGGAATGCCGAACAGCATCCCCGCTCTCATGTTCGAGGTGGCGTCGAACCCGGCGATATAAGCCGCTCTGGCTCCCCAGATGGCAGCATCCGCCTCCTGGGCTCTTCTCGTGCCGAACTCCATCAACACGTCATCCGGCGCCACCTGGCGAATTCTCGAGGCTTTGGTAGCGATCAATGTCTGGAAATTCATAAAATTGAGCAGCGCCGTCTCCAACAGCTGCGCTTCAAAAATCGTCGATTCAACACGGATCAACGGTTCATCGGGAAACACGATCGTCCCCTCTTCCACACTGTACAGCGTACCGCTGAAACGGAACTTCGCGAGCAGCTCCAGGAACGCCGGGTCATAATGCTCCTCCTGTTCCCGCAAGTATGCCAGAACTTCCTCGTCAAACCGGATGCTTTTAATATAATCCACGATGCGCTGCAAGCCGGCGAACACCGCATAGCCGTTGCCGAACGGAAGCTTGCGGAAAAAGATCTCGAATACCGCCTTACGGTCAAGTGTTCCGTGAACCCAATGCGCATACATCATGTTGATCTGATATTTATCCGTATGAAGCGTCAAATTATCGTACGTCATGCTGATCCTCTCCATCTGCCAATTCCTTATTATTGTACATTGTTGCCTTGATCCGGCACATCTAAAACCATTACCGCAATGCGGCGCCGAGCGTATGCTCAAAATGATTTAGAGCCCACGTATGTCCGGCTTCATTGAAGCTAGCGACCGCATCTTGATGGACGACGATCGAAAACCCTTTATTATAGGCATCCACCGCCGTATGCAGCACGCATATGTCGGTGCATACGCCGACCAGATGGATCTCGTCAATGCGCCGCGCGCGAAGCTGCTGCTCCAGATCGGTCCCGCAAAACGCGCTGTACCTCGTTTTATCCATCCAATAGATCTTGTTCTTGTTCGCTTCATACACGCCTTTGAGCTTGCCGTACAGCTCTCTTCCTTCCGTTCCCCTGATATTGTGCGGCGGAAACAACCGCTGTTCGGGATGATACGGATCCGATTCGTCGTGCAAATCGACGGCCATGACGACATAATCCCCGTCTCGGACGAAGCTGTCGGTCAATTCGGCTATCCGGTCCTCGATATCGATGGCAGGCTGGCCGCAAGGCAGCTTGCCGGTAACAAAATCTACCGTATAATCAATCACAACAAGAGCTTTCATATCGAACCATCCTCTTTTCAATGGGAATAGGGATCAACTCAGCTGTAAATGGACAGCTTCGGTACGTAATCGGTAAAGCAGTACAGCTGTGCGGCGCGCTGCGAATATTTATTCGACATCAAAGGCTTGCCGTCAGCGTCCTTGACTTCCTCGATAATTCCTTTCCTGCTTTGGGTCGATGTGATTTTGCGAATGAAGTTTTTCTCCTCGAAATCGGGAACTACCGTCTGAATGACCTGATACAGCTCGCTCATCGTGAACCGCTTCGGCAGAAACTCCTTGGCGATCGTCGTAGTCAGCATCTTCTCCCGGACTTTCATCAGCGCGTCCTGCAGGATGATCCGATGATCGAATGCCAGCTCCATTTCGAGCGCCTCCTGGACGGAAAATAGCCTGACATCCGCGGCATCGTCGCTTGCATGGCGTTTCTCCAAATACGTTTCGTTCACGAGCGCGAAAAATGCGTGAGAAATGATCCAGCCGCGGGGATCGCGACCCGGTGTGCTGTACACATTAAGGTACTCGATATGGACATCGTCCACGCCGGTTTCCTCGGACAGCTCGCGTCTCGCGCTTTCATAGATCGTTTCCGTCTCCTGGGAAAAGCCTCCCGGAAGTGCCCATTGTCCTGCGAACGGCCATTGCTTGCGTTGGATTAACAGGACTTGCAGTTCACGCACGGGCAGCGATTTCTTAATGCCTTGCTTCGTTTGAGCCGTAATGGTAAAAATGACGATATCCGCAGGCGCGCCATCGGGCGTTCGGTATTTACGCGGGTTGTAGCTGGATTCGTTCTCTTGGGAAGACATGGGGTTCACCTGCCGAGCTATCAATATTGTCGTTTTGATATTATCATTATGACATGTTAATTTTGTTTGTCAAGCATCTTTTTCCTCATCCGGGCAAGAAAATTCCCTGAACCTATAAAATCGTTATGTGGTAATATGAAATAAGCTCATGCTTGAGGAGGAAGCTCGATTGTCAGATATTTTCGGCCCTAAATATTTCATCGAGAATGACTCTTTCTCGATCCAATACATGTATCGCAAAGGCTTCTCGACGATGTCGACACCGCATTTTCATCCGTTTTACGAGATTTATTATTTGCTCCAGGGAGAGCGCACGTACTTCATTAACGGTAATATTTTTACCGCGCGCCGAGGCGATATGATTCTTGTAAACCCTTACGACGTTCACCGGACGACAAGCACCGACGTGCAGGAGTTCGAGCGGATTCTGGTCAACTTCTCCGAGACGTTCGCACCGATTGAAGGCTCTCCCGGCGGCTCGCCCTTTCTGCCGTTTGTTCAAGGCTCCCGCCTGCTCCGCTTTTCCATCAAGGACCAGACGATCATTGAGCAAATGATGAGGGACATGCTTGCCGAGTGCGAGCAGCAGCAGGAAGGCTACGTTGATTACGTCAAGTCGGTAATGCGGCAGCTTCTGATCAAAATATACCGGGAGAGCACAAGCAGCCGGCAGGAGCCGCTGCAATACGCCCATCCGATGCATCAGAAAATTTCCGAAATTGCCACCTATTTGAACGGACACTTTCACGAGAACGTAACGCTGGAGCAGATTGCCAAACAATTTTACATAAGCACCTCGTACTTGAGCAGAGTGTTCAAGAAAGTAACGGGGTTTCATTTCCGCGAATATTTGCAGTTGATCCGTGTGAAGGACGCCCAGCGCCTGCTCAGGGAGACGAACGAGAAGGTGCTGATTATCGCCGAGAAAACAGGGTTCGAGCACGTTGCGCATTTCAACACGACGTTCAAGAAAGTGACCGGCATGACCCCGCTTCGATACCGCAAGCAAAATAAACAGCCGGGCAGCAGCTTGTAAAAGCATTCAATGGCAGGGATTATGGTTTTCCCGGTCTCATCATCCCATAGAAAAAAGCCGAGCCCTGGCGTCGATCGCCTGGTTCGGCTTATGGTGTATTGCGGATCAGCACTCATAGTGAAACCAATCGAAATCGGCAGCAGCCCTGCTCCCCGTCCCGGAGCTGGTCGCATAGATGCCAACCATCGTACCGGTGAACGCCTTTTTCTCCTGCGTCCCCTCATCGCTCAAGAACTGAGCGTCCTCTATCGTCCCCACGTACTCCCATACCCGATTATCGCGGCTGTAATAGAAGCTTCGGTTCTCACGGTTTACCAGCACCTTGAAGTACAGCTCCTTGCCGGCCCCAGCAGGAACGGCTTTTTCCTGCAAACACCTGCTTATGGATGCTCTTCTTTCGACCAGCCGGATCTTCAAGCCGTCATCGTACAGCAGACACAGCTTCACAAAGCACCGGGTATCGTAGTAGCACACAAGACCGGCCTGTTCGCCGTTCCTTTCCGGCTGAAACTCCATTTTCAAGCTAGCCATGTACCGGTGATGCCGTTCTCGCCGGACAATAACATTGCGCGAATCTATCGAATCGATATCTGCATCTCCCGTCCATAGCCGCAAATGGCCCGGCCTCTCAGTTAGCGACCATAAGCTGTCGTCAGGATTTCTGGCAAACTGCCAATGAAGCGGCAGCCGTTCGCCATTGAAGTCATCGGTGTCGATAGAAGGAAACAGCGTTTCCTCCAGCTCTGGCGCCTGTTGAACCATACTCGGCCCCTTGCCGTCATTCACCCGAAACCAGCCGTCTTCAGTCCACTGAACCGGATCAAGGCACGTTTCCCTTCCGAGCACGCAATAACTCCCGCCGATCGGCCGTCCAGCCAAGTAAACGATCCACCAATCCCCATGCTGCGTTTGCACCGGCTTGCCGTGACCGGCCCTCTGTATCGCCGCTGTCGGGTCGGATTGCGTCAGCACAGGATTGCCGGGGCAAGCTTCATAGGGGCCGGTAAGCGACTTGGAACGTGCCACGGAAACACAATGACCGTACTCGGTGCCGCCTTCGGCCAGAATGATGTAGTAATAGCCGTCCTTCTTCAACAGATGAGGCCCCTCCGGCGACGCTTTGCCGGTACCCGGCCATAGAAGCAGCGGATCACCGACGGCAGCGGTCATGTCCTCGTTCAGTCGCTGCAGCCTTGCCCCGCCCCCGCCGAACACCATATAGGCTGTTCCGTCATTATCGACGAAAAGGGAAGGATCCAGCCCCTCCTCATTGATGACCACCGGCTTAGAGTAGGGCCCCTCCGGTCTTTTGGAGGTCATCATAATATTTTGACGTCCCGATCCATGCAGACGAAGCGTGGCGAATATATAAAACGCGCCGTTATGGTAAGAAATATCCGGAGCCCATATTCCGTAGGAATCCGGCAAGTCCGTAAGCTTAATATAACTGGAATCATTAATCGCATGGCCGATTATTTCCCAGTTCACGAGATCCCGCGAATGCGAGATGATGATGGCCGGAAAAAATTGAAACGTCGAATTCACCATGTAATAGTCATCATTGACTCTCACTATGGATGGATCGGGATGAAATCCGGGCCGGATCGGATTGGAGTACGTTCTGTTGGTCATAGGTCTTCCTCTCCTCACTTTATCCGCTGTTGAATTTGATTCAGAAAAGTCCCTGTATACGCAGTTAACGGCCGATGCTCCAGACCCGCCAGCTTGCAGCTGTATTCACGAATCAGCAGCGATTGCGTCCCGGCGTTCATATCCCCCTCAACCTTACCTAGACCGATGGGAACCGGGACCGGCATGTAAGAGTAGACGGTTCCCTCTTTCACCTGTGCCACATTAGGAGCCGGCGGCGACTGGTGAATTTCTCTTGAAAATCCTCCGTCCGCACGCAGAAGCTTCCGCATATTGCTGACCGTTATGCTCAATATTTCGGCCAAATCCTGTGGTGAAATGTGCAGCTCATGACGGAAGGTACCGAGCAGATCGATCGGGTTGCGAATCCAGCACATATCGCTTGCTTCGTCCTCCCTCAAGGTTTGCTTAATCGTTTCATAGATACGATCCACATGCGGAACCGGCACGCCGAACGTAGAGTAAAAAGCATTCAGCTTAAACGTACCGGAAATGCGGATGTACCGGTTGCCTTCGCCCCATAGTCCGGTCTGCGTATCCTGGATAGAAGCAAAATAACGGGCACCGGCTTCGACGAACGCCTGCCGCTCCTTCTCTTCGAATTTGGCGATATGATGGTTTGGAGTTCCCATAAAGTCGCAGCCCCGCCAGCTGTTGCTCAGATCCACCGCTTTCAGCCATTCCACGTACGATTCCGGCGACCTCAAATAATCCGGACGCAAATGATTGTTGTGAGGCAGGGCGTATAGCGGCTGCGAATCCATCTTGCGAAGCGAGCCGGTGCTGTAGCCGAGAGCTCTCATCACCATGACTTCGTCCTTACGCATATTTTCGTTTTCATCATAAAAATAACCGGACGCCGGATCCTGCTTGTTTTGGAAAAAGAGTGCCAGCTTGCTCTTCACCGCAGGAGGAAGCTGCTCCAGCAAGCCCGATCGCTGCAGAATGGTTAATGCCTGTGCGGTCGATTCGATATCGGGGATAAAGTTCTCCATATCGAAGGAGCTTCTCGCGTAGTAGAATCCCCCGGAGACCGGGTCGTACTGACCCGCCAGCCAACCGTAAAATCCCGAAAACAATTCGTCCATTTCAGCTAATTGCTGTTCGATTTCCTGTTGTATCGCCGTCATATCCATTCACCCCTCGATTAGTTTCAAAGCGGGACATATTCGAACCAGTCAAAATCCGCCGCATGGCTGCTGTGCTCCCCTTGGCTGCTGGCATACATCCCCATATAAGCACCGATAAAGCCACCCGCAACATCTGAGCTCAGAAGCGTTCCGTCCGCACTCTCCACCAATGGCAGCCACTGCTCCGCCTCCGTAGCATAATAGAAGCTGTAGGCTTGTCCGATAGCCTCCACCTTCAAATACAGTTTCGATGCCGTCATCGGCAGAGAGGCCAGCACGGCTTCTTCTCCTGCTTTTCGCTGAATGAGGCTGAGCTTCGATCCTTCCTCGCTCCAGCCATACTCCATCCGGTATTGATAATCGGGATTTTGCAGAAGGACCAATCCTGCAGTTTCACCTTTGCTGCTTGGGGTAAATTCCATTACCGTTCTGGCGGCAAAATCCATATGCTGCTGACGGCGTCCTACGAAGCTCGGATTCACACTGTCCGTTATTCGCTCCGGCTTCAGCTTCAGCCTCAAATGGCCCGGGCGCTCGGACAAGGACCAGAACTCGCCTCTCGGAGTGCGGATGAAATTCCACTGCATTCCGAGCTCCGCCGAGTCGAAATGATCGCAGGCCGGAACCGATGCCCACCGCTTCTCCGGAAGCTCGGGACGGCGCATTTCCAGCTCCACGATTCCTTTACCGGGATTGACGACGGGCCAGCCTTTTTCCCATTCGAACGGCACCAGGAACGTCTCCCTGCCCAAATTGCGATAGTCCCCCCCATATGGTCGCGAAGCAAGGCATACCATCCACCACTCCCCGTTCGGAGTATCGACGATATCGGCATGACCGACATTGACGACCGGATAGCTTCTTCCCAAATGGCGATGGGTAAGAATCGGATTCATCTTGCAATTTTCATACGGGCCGGTGATCGTCTCGCTTCGGGCTATCGTCACCGAATGGGTGAAGCCTGTGCCGCCCTCGGCAATGATCAAGTAATACATGCCGTTGATTTTATATAAATGCGGGCCTTCCTGCGCATGAATTTGCTTCAATGCGCCGTCCCACAGACTGAATTTATCTCCAACCAGTTTGCCGTTCTCAACATCCAGCTCTTGCAGCCAAATTTCCATATGCTTCGGATACTGCTGGCCTGCCGGGGGCTGCCGATTGGCCATGACATAGGCTTTGCCGTCGTCATCGAAAAACAAGGAAGGATCGATCCCCGGTGCATCCGGAAGCCAGACCGGATCAGACCACGGTCCTGCAGGATCCTTGGCGGTAACATAAAAATTTCTCCGCGCGCCGGTAGCGCTTACGACGAACGTCGTAATCATGTAAAACGTTCCACGGTGATGCCGGATCGTGGCGGCGTATATTCCTTTGGATGTTGGGGTGCCGTCGAGATCAAGCTGCGAGGGACGATCCAGCACATGCCCGAGCTGCCGCCAGTTCACTAAATCTTTGCTGTGGAAAATAGGGACGCCCGGGAAATATTCAAATGAGGAGGTAACTAAGTAGTAGTCCTCCCCTACTCGGCAAATGGATGGATCCGGATAAAATCCGGGCAATATCGGGTTACGGAACGTGTTCATCTGAAGCTGTCTCCTTTATAGCGCAAATAATCATCAGCATGCTTGTCAAGCTGACATGCTCCCATTGTAGTTCAAGCAAATTCAAGATTCTATACGGATCAATGCTTTCTGCGCCTTATTATTTCATTTTCTTGTCATAGCTTCTACCGGTCTTATGTGAACAAAAAAAAAGCATCCGGAGAGATTCCGAATGCTTGAGATGGTTGTGAATGCCACGAGACACGAATTTGTTTGTATACGCCAGTGGGGTATGCCCCTCCAGCCGCTATTGAAACCTGTGATTTTGAATAGAATTAGCGGTATTCTCACAGGTTTCAAAGGCGGACGTAAACTCTTCCGAGGCATACTCCCGCCTTGCTAATAAACAAATTTCGAAGATTAGTCTTTCTCGACACCCGGAAGCATCCGGAGAGAGTCCGAACGCTTCTTACGTCACGATACAATATGCCGCGTGCCGCTTTTCGTTTCGTAGAACAGCCCCTTTTCCCGGTTATACAGCCGGTATGCCAGATGTCCTGTGAATAGGATGTCCACAGCCAACAAAGGGACTAAGATCATCCAGCCCAGGATGACGGAGTGAAGCTGTACAGCCGCATACAATCCCAGCGCATGAATTCCGCCCAGCAGGAAATACAGCAGCCCGTAGCGGACGATCAATTCGGTTAACCGGATCCGGTCTCCCCGTCCCGCCAGCCGGATTCGCACGATATACTTGCCCAGCGTAAACCCGTTCGTCATATAAGGCAAAATAATAAAATAGGCAACCACCAGCGCGGCAAAGTAAATCGGATTCCCGAAAAAGTACAGGAAGACAGCGAATGGAATCAATGTGACCCAATCGATCTGAAAAGCGATAAACCGGCGCACATAGCCTACCCGGATCAATGACAAATCGACTTTATCGTCCAGCTGGTCCATGCTCGGCAATACCTTGGAGAACAGCTTCATAAGCGCATACCCAAGCATACCCCCGATCGTATTCAGCATCAGATCGTCGATATCGAACAAACGGTACGGGCAGTCGTAAAATCCATAAAGCCCCGTATACTGCGTCCACTCGAAAAACAGCGATAATCCGAACGCAGCCGCGGTTGTCCACAGGAAGGAAAAGCGGAAATAATACCTGAGGAACATTCCGAGCGGGACAAGCAGCAAGACGTTAAACAATACCTGCAGCACAGCCCTTTCCTTGAACAGGACGGCATAAGTGGATGGATTATGGATATCTAGCGCCGTTTCTCTCCAAAAATCTTGGACGAATTGAAACGGAATCCACTGCGTAAACGTATTCCCGGATGCCGTGCACGTATGAGTAGTATCGGGAAGCGGCAAAATAACGAGATAATATGCGGTAATCAAATAAAGCAGCGCGGAATATACGACAAAGCCCCGAAACTTGTTCACATAACCGTACATCCGGTACTGGATAATAAGGAACGGAAGCGTAAACAGCAGTGCGGCAATAGGAAACGTCAGAAGCGCATAGCGTATGGGAAATAAGTAGGATTCAATCATTGGAAGCACCTGTCATCGATAGATTCGCTCAGTTGTAAGCTTCCCTAAGTTTACTCCGATCATCCTGATGATTGAACCGTCCCTAGGCTGGCCCTCTCCCCGACCTAAGTCTTGCAGATCATTAGGACTATAATGCAATAAATAAAAAAGCGGCCGACAAAGTCAGCCGCTTGCAGGTTATTCGCCAATCGGAATACACATATTCCAAGTTTGCGTAGCTTTTTGAAAGCCTCCGGGACCGTTCGCTACCGCACAGAACAAGTGCGTCGGCTTGCCGTCCTGGAACAGCAGAAACGGGCGCTCGAGACTCCCCATAGTCTGAACCGTGCCGTCTTCCCATGTAATGGTCCTGGAATAAGCCTTCGGCGCTTCACTGAACGCCCACTCCTTACCGTCTCTGGAGAAGGCGTGAACTCCGCCGTGCTTCTCCCCGCCGATGTTGCCTTCCATATCTTTGGCGATCAATTCATAGCCTTCGTCCGTTTTCCAAATGAACGGATCTTCGATATGAAATTGCTCCGGCGAGAACAACGGATCATCCGAGCTGCGTACATAAGGACCTGTAAAATGTTCTGCATGAGCCACGCCGATAGTCATTTTGCCATGTACATTGCCTTCGTATCTTCTTGCTTTGTACACTAGCAGTGCAGAGCCGTCCGGACTAACGCACGGAGCCGGATTCGAAGTCAGGAAGCTGTCGAATTTGCCCGGGCGCGTTGGCAGCAGCGGCGAATCCGAACGTTCCCAAGGCCCGAATACGCTCTTCGACGTTGCAAGCCCGACACGCTTGTTCGCACGGCCAACGATACATCTCGGATCGTCGAGACCGACCTGTTCTCCTTCAGCAGGCTCAGGAAGCGGATGCGTCGAGCCCATGTAATATAACAAATAGGTGTCTCCGCATTTCGTAATATGCGGGTTATGCGTGCTGCGTCCGTCCCAGAACTGTGCTCCTCTGGCAGGAAGCACAACCTCTTGGAACTCGTATGGACCTTCCGGCGTATCCGATACCGCACGCACTACTTCCGAAGCCATAATCCAGCCCGGATGCATGGGCAGCGATTGGCGCCAGCGGGAAGCGAACATATGAAAGCGGCCGTCCTCTCCTTTGACTACGGACCCGCACCACACCCAGTATCCTTCCATACGAAAACCGCCGTTCAATGGCGCCGGCTTCAGCTTTTGATGCAAATTCAAACCTGCAAGAGACATTCCTATTCTCTCCTTCTCTTCTATTATCGATGATTATAAATAGCTATGAGACTAGTACTCTTCCCCATTAAATCATATGCTGAAAGGCAGTACTAGAGAGAATTCCGATAGCTTTAAGCACAATATCAGTATTTTATTATTGCTGCATTCCTTGATTTTTCAGGATTCCCAAAGGTACAATAAGCAGGAATACGTAAAATTATACGCTTTCAAAATATCTCAGCGAGGACCGCTATGGACTGTTTAGAACTGCAAATACCGCCGCTGCCGCAATTTATGACGATCGGCCTGACCAAGCCGCCAACAGGCACCCACCATTACGAACGAAGCTTCTCATTATACGATCTGCTGATTGTAAAACAAGGCGCCTATTATATGACCGAGCAGGAGAAGGAGTATGAGCTGAAAGCAAACGATATTCTCGTGCTCGAGCCCCATCGCCGCCACTGGGGACATCAAGGAAGCAAAGAAGGTACCGAGCTGTATTACGTGCATTTCAAGCACTTCCTCCCGCTTCGCACCGTAACTGCGGACGAAATCCAATGGACGGCGGTATCGCCTTCACCGACTTACAGAGATTTAGAGCCCAGCAAACAAACCATGTACATTCCAAAGTCCGGTGCGATTGAGACGTCGGAGGTGTTCCCTTTGCTCGATCAGATGCTTCAGCTGAACAACCGCTTTTCCGTCGAAAATCAGCTGCCGCTGCAGACGCTTCTGTGCCAGTTTTTTGCACTTCTCCAGAAGCAGCTGCGGGCTCGTGTGTTTTCACCCGGCCAAAAGCTGAGCGAGCAAATCATCAACTATTTGTATGCGACCTCAGACCGGCCGTTTCGGCTTGATGACTTATCCAGACGATTTAATTTCCATATCGATTACTTGTCCAAATGCTTGAAGAAGCATACCGGAATGACGCCGCTGCAGTATGCCAACCGGATCAAGATGGAACAGGCCAAAGAGCTGCTGCATCACTCCGATCTGCCGTTAAAAGAAATCGTCACCAAGGTCGGCTTTACCGATTACAACTATTTCTTGCGCGTGTTTCGTCAGCATACCGGAATATCGCCTGCCAAATACCGTTCTGGCTATTTGCGTTAGCATTCATTGATGCATCAAGCGGCGCCGTCTCAGAGCCAGACAAAAAAAACGCATGTCCTGTCCAACAGGATCATGCGCTTTTCAATATGACTAACATGCGTGTTAACCCAATACAACCCGGTCGTCCACAAATTTCTCGCCGCGGATGCGTTCGAATTCCCGCAGCAGCCGTTCGACCGTTAACGTCTTCTTCTCTTCTTCCGGCACATCGAGAATAATTCTCCCTTTATCCATCATGATCAGCCGGTTGCCGAGGCGAATAGCTTGCTCCATATTATGTGTAACCATCAGCGTGGTTAAATTCATTTCTTGAACGATTTGCTGTGTCAATCGGGTGATCAGCTCCGCACGGGACGGGTCCAGCGCAGCGGTATGCTCGTCCAGCAGCAGGATGCGCGGCTCCGTAAACGTAGCCATCAGAAGGCTTAGCGCCTGCCGCTCCCCGCCAGACAGCAAGCCGACCTTCGCGTTCATGCGGCTCTCCAGATTCAAGCCAAGACGGCTCAGCTGCTCGGCGAACAGCACCCGCTTCTTGGAGTTCACACCGAAGCCCAAGCCGCGGGTTTTGTTGCGGGCATAAGCTATCGCCATATTTTCCTGAATGGTCATCGTCGGCGCCGTACCGGCCATAGGATCCTGGAACACACGGCCGATCCACTGGCTCCGCTTGTGCTCCGGAACGAATTGCACCTCTTTGCCTTCGATATGCACCGTTCCCGCGTCGGGAATCATGACACCGGAAATGATATTCATCAATGTCGATTTCCCGGCTCCGTTACTTCCGATCACGGTGACGAAGTCGCCTTCCTTCAGTTGCAGGTTAATGCCGGACAACGCCACTTTTTCATCCGGGGTTCCCGGGTTAAACAGCTTTGCTACCTTTTGCAGCTGCAGCATGATCGTTACTCTCCTCCCAGTTGGCTGGCTCGTTTCCGAATCAATGCCTTTTGCTTGAATTTCTTACGGATCATCGGTAATGCCAACGCGACAATAACGATTAATGCCGTCATAAGCTTCATATCTGTCGCCTCCAGGCCCACACGCAGCGCCAGCGCAACGATCAACCGGTATAGGATCGCGCCGAGAACGACCGAGAAGGTGGCCCAGATCACGGTACGGGCTCCGAACAACGCTTCGCCGATAATAACGGAAGCAAGCCCGATAACGATCATCCCTACACCCATCGTAATTTCGGCAAACGCCGAATATTGTGCGACGAGCGCTCCGGACAGTGCAACCAGACCGTTCGATAAGCTGACGCCGGTAATGATCGTATTGTCCGTGTTGACGCCGAAGCTGCGAATCATCCGCTGGTTGTCACCCGTGGCGCGAAGCGACAAGCCCATATCCGTGTGCAGGAACCAATCGAGAAGCAGCTTCACGATAATAATGACGAACGGCATGACATAGAGCACATTAATATCCGTCATCAGCGTCGTTTCACCGAGCAGCGGGATATTGGATTTGCCCATGATGCGGAGATTGATCGAATATAAGGCGATCATCATCAATATCCCTGCGAGCAGCGAGTTGATTTTGGCCTTCGTATGCAGCAATCCTGTGCAAGCCCCTGCAATAATTCCGCCTACAAAAGCGAACAAGGTTGCAAGCAGCGGCGACGAACCGCCTGCGATCATGACGGATGCGATGGCTCCGCCCGTCGTGAAGCTTCCGTCAACCGTCAAATCGGGGAAGTCCAATATCCGGAATGTAATGTACACACCGAGCGCCATAATGGCGTAAATTAAACCGAGTTCCACGGAACTCCAAAAAGCGTCCATGTATGCAGCCTCCAAAAAAGAATGAAGAGCGACCTTCCCAATTAAGCGAAGGTCACTCCAAATTTCCTAATATTATTTCGCAGCAGCGTTCAACAAGTTGTTTTTGTCTTGCATTTTGCTCTTCATGGAGTCTGTAATTTCGACCCCTTGCTGCTTAGCTGAATTTTGGTTGATGATCAGGTCCAGCTTATCAGGGAATGTAACCTTCATGTCGGCTGGCTTCGCACCGTTTTTCAAAATCTCAACAGCCATTTTGCCGGCTTGATAGCCGTGATCGTAATATTTGAAGCCGTAAGTCGCGATAGCGCCTTTTTCTACAGTGTCGCGGTCTGCGGAGAAGAAAGGAATCTTCTTATCATTGGCAACTTTAATGATAGATTCTACTGCGCTGATTACCGTGTTGTCCAAAGTTGTATAGAATGCGTCCACGCGTCCAACCAGAGACTCGGCAGCCTGCTTCACTTCGGAGCTGTTGGCAACCGCTGCCTTCACCACTTTAATATTGTGCTTGGCCAGTGCCGCTTCAGCTGTTTTCAGCATGACAACCGCGTTAGGCTCGCCTTCGTTAATAACAACCCCGACGTTCTTCACTTTCGGAAAATCGGAAGCGATAAAGTCCATCAGCTTGGTGATCGATTCAGGGTTCGTATCGGCAGCACCGGAAACGTTGCCGCCCGGCTTGTCCAACGATTTAACCAGCTTCGCGCCGACAGGATCCGTAATAGCCGCGAACAATACCGGCGTATCCTTCACATTTTGCACTACCGCTTGAGCGGACGGAGTTGCAATCGCCAGCACCAAATCCTTCTTATCCGATGCAAATTTTTGAGCAATGGTTAAATTTGTCGTAGAGTCGCCTTGCGCATTTTGATAATCGACCTGCAAATTATCTTTATCTACGAAGCCCCCATCTTTCAATGCCGCAAGAAATCCTTCCCGCGTTGCGTTCAAAGACGGGTGCTCCACGATTTGGGAAATTCCGATCTTAACGACTTTCTTATCCGGTGTACCGGCAGCACCACCGCTATTGGATGCGGTTCCAGTACCTTTCGATCCACAGCCGGCCGCGAAAATCAAAGGTACGGCAACGAGCAGCGATAAAATTTTTGCTGATTTCATAAATTGACCCCTCCTGTGTATAGTGAAAAAGCTTTAAAGCGCTAATGCTATATTATTACGGTTGGCCGACCCCGTCAATGATAAAGCACCTTTTTACATTTATTTACTTTCGATCAAATCGCAGCACATATGAAATACCGTCTTTTCCTATTATTTGCATAATGAATCCATTTCATTTCTTTTTACCCGTTCATCCTGGATCGGATTCCTTCTCTTCCTTATATTTCTTCAAATGAGGCAGCCTGAAGGTTCCTTGCTGGTTATCAACGGCGAGCATGACATCATTCGGCCAAAATGTCCCCAGAATCGCAGGATCTACGCTGCCCGCAAAATACAAGGACTGCACTACTTTACCGTTGTTCACAAATAAAATGGTGTAGTCCGTCTCGTTGCTGTTCAAAAAAGAGCTTCGCGTCCAAGTATAGCCCAGCTTGCCATTAACCTCGGATGGAGATACGTAGGGGCCGAAAACAATCAACCGATCCCAGTCAAAAGGCGCTACAGAAGCCATGGAGATCGGAGCTCCGTCGGTTCCGCCGCGCAATGCCTCCTTGAACCGTTTCGCAAGCTCCGCCTGCCGGAGTGGGTTCACTGCTTGTCTTTCATTCGCGGTCAGCTTGCTCACACTATATAGAACGGGAGTCAAAAAAAGCAGCAGACTGAGTCCTATGAAAGCACTTTTCATCCGCACGCTTCGAAAGCAGGAGCTGACGATGACCATCACCACCACCGCCAGCCCGAAAGGCAGAAGAATACCGGTAACACTTATCATACTGAACGAAGAATCGAATTCGTCGATAATCAGGTTCAACAGTTTATATCCATATAAATAGATTGCGGCTAATACGGCATAGATCAAGCTTGCGATGATTCGCTTTATTGTCATTTCCGTTCCTCTAAGCTTTGTAGGTATTGGCGTGCTAGTTACTGCGCAAATCGTTCAGGTAAAACGCGTAATCGCTCGAGACGCTTTTATGTCCTAGCTGTCTAAGCATCGTAGCTATGTTGCCGCGGTGGTAGGTTCCATGATTGACTACCGTCTGCACAATTTCCTGTATCGTATTGCTCATCTCTCTGCCCTTGCGGCTGCTAAATTGAATCGGCTGTGCCGGATCCGATGAATCCAGCACTATTTCGCGCGTCGTTTGATGCAGTGAAGCATACAGCACCTTCCATTCGTAAATCGACATATTGCCATCCAAGCTGGAATACGGAAATTTCGCACTTAGAACCGACCGCCAAAAATGCTCTCCGTTATAAACGTGCAGCAGCACGTCTCCGATACTCCGAAACCCTTCCGCAAATTCCGCAATCAATACGGTTTCAGGCAGCTTCTCCAAATGCTCGAGCAAGGTCTTATACGACCAAATATGGAACTCATAAAACTCTACCGCAGCATTCATATGGATTCCCTTCCTTCCTATGTAGGAGATATCGATTAAAAGAAAAGAGAGAGAACGGGTCTCTCTCTTGCTGTTACGTATATTTTACATGAATTGCATACATATGGAAACTACAACATCTCGGTCGCTTTCATCGTTTATGCCTCCCCTGCTTCCTTCGGTCGTTGAGCTCATCCCGTCTACCTTCGTTATAGATGCCGACACAGGCTGCTGTCAGTTCCGCCGGCATAAATACCGTTCCATCATATTTTACTATGGAATGGAGCCTGTCGTCGCTTCCGATTCCTATTCCGTAGTGAAGACGGATCAGCGAAGCTAATTGTCCCGTCGCATTATGCTCCACTACGAGTACCCGGGATGTTTGCGAGATGGAAACAGCTAACGCGTCCACCGGAAAAGGATGCAGCTGACGAACGACGATACGCTTCGTCTTTATGCCTAATGCCTCCATCCGTCCTCTCGCCTCGTCCATAACCCCTCTCGTCGAGCCCATGCCGATAAGGAGCACCTCCGGATCCTCGTAACCTCCATCCGAATCAATTGGATGCGTTATAGTAAAATCCTTCAGCTTCCGCATCCGTTTATCCATCATTCGCTTGCGGTTATCCGCGCTTTCCAATGCTCTCCCGAACGGATCGTGTTCGACCCCGGTCACATGATGAATACCTGATTTGGTGCCTGGCAGTATCCGGGAGGAGATGCCGTCAGCGGTAAGCTCATACCTGCGAAACGATTCACCTGAGTTCGCTTCCGCATCCGCTGCTCCTAGGGGCCGCCTGTCCCCATCGGAAAGCAATTTTCCCCGGTCTATGGATATGCGGCTGAAATCCAATCTGTCTGCACATTGCTTACCCATCGCCAGCTGCAGATCCGTCAATACGATAACCGGACATTGGTACCGTTCAGCGAGGTTGAACGCTTCCACCGTATCGTAAAAGCACTCCTCGACGGTGCTTGGCGCGAGGACAATTAGCGGAATTTCCCCATGAGTCCCGTGAATCGCCGCCATAACGTCGGATTGCTCTTGCTTCGTCGGTAGCCCGGTGCTCGGACCACCGCGCTGCGTGTCGAAAATGACTACTGGCGTTTCCGTCATGCCCGACAGACCGATTCCTTCCAGCATCAAAGAGAGGCCCGGTCCCGCCGAAGCGGTAAATGCTCGCACGCCGCCGTAATTCGCCCCTATCGCCATCGTAATAGCGGCAATTTCATCCTCCGTTTGAATCACGGTTCCGCCGAAACTTGGCACCTGCTTGATCATATACTCCATAATTTCCGTTGCCGGTGTTATGGGATAAGCCGCCATGAACCGGCAGCCTGCTGCGATCGCTCCAAGTCCGACGGCTTCATTTCCGATCATAAAAAGCTTCGGTTTACCGTCAGCGGGAGCCAGCTGCAGCTCGGGAAGCGAGCCTCCGGCCAGCCTCAATGCATAGTCGGCCCCAGCTTGTGCGGCCTGCTTGTTTTTGAGCACTACCGCTTCCCCTTTGTGAGCAAACTGCCGTTCGATAGCCTCGAAAAAAAGCTCCATCGGCAATCCTAGGAGCGCCCATGAGGCTCCCGATGCAGCCATGTTTTTGAACAATGCCGATCCGGCCTGTACCGCGATAGCGGTCATTGGAATGGGGAGCAGTCGTGCCGAGATGCCGTCGGGAAGCACAGGACCCCACTTCTCGTCCGCAATGACAATGCCCCCGGCATGGAGCTCCTGCGCATTCCGGTCAATCGTTTCCTGGTCAAGAGCGACCAGAATGTCCAGATCATCCGCTGTGGACCGCAGCGGCTTGGTGCTGATGCGGATTTTGTTATTCGCATGGCCCCCAAGTATACGAGATGAGACATGCCTATAGCTGTACAAGTAATATCCGAGCCGTGACAATGCCCGCGAAAAAACTTTATCCGTGCTCTCCATCCCTTCCCCTTGCTGGCCTCCCACTTTCCATGACAGCTGCTCTCTCATCCCATCGTCTCCCCTTTTCATTCAAGCCTCGTTTCATTTCCATTTTATGGAGAGAGATCTCAGCTGAACAGAACCGCTTTTCGATCAAACTAATCTCTTATCGGCATGAAATCAATAAAAATCATTCTATTATCAGCATCGCTGTGACCGTTTTATTTTCACTAACAAAACAACTGACACAGATGATACAATATATGTACATTCAATTAGATACAATAGTGCTACATCCTTCCATAGAAAGGTTGAAACAAACATGACATACGCCTATGAAAGAATTAAAGCGGATATTCGAAGCCGCGTGTTGAGCGGTACTTGGGGGCACGGCGTGAAGCTTCCATCCAGCCGTGACTTTGCCGCATATTATAGCTCCAGTGTCAATACCGTCGAAAAAGCCATCAAGGAACTGGTGGAAGAAGGCTTGCTGTCTCGCGACAGCCGCAGAGGTACTTATGCAGGGGAATTCATTGCCGCCGGCATGTCCAATCCCGAACGATCGGGGCTTATTGCCGCTACTGTAGTCGGTATTGAGAATCCCGTTTGGGCAAGCGCCCTAAGAGGAATGGACGACGAAGTGCATCAATACGGCTGCAGCCTGTTGTCGTCGAGCGATGATGGAAGCTTCGAGAAGCTGGAAACGACGATCAAGGGGCTTATCGCCAAACGGGTGGACGGTCTGATCATGTGCCCTATTTTGGAAAGCGGCCAGCAGCATGCCAACGCCCGGCTGCTCCGGCTCTTATCCGACAACGGCATCCATACCGTGCTCCTGGACCGATACGCTTACGATATGGACGTGCCCTATGTAACCAGCGATAACCAGATCGGCGCCTATAAGCTGACACGTCTTCTGTTGGACCACGGACACCGCAGCATCATGTTCGTCCGCAACTCCCATTTGCCCACGCTGAACGAGAGGTGGCTTGGATTCAAGCAAGCGCATATCGATACGGGTCTCGAAGCCCCTTCCGAGTTGGACGTGTTCATTCCGATGCAAATCGAAGATTTTAAACAAGGCTTCGAAGCACACTGCCCTTTTTTCGAACAAAAGCTGAAACAGCTGCAATGCTCCGCTGTGTTTTGCGCCAATGATCAGACAGCCGAGGCGGTCATGATCTGTCTGGAAAAGCTCGGCTACCGTATCCCGCAGCATATTTCTCTCGTTAGTTATGATACAGCCAACTTAAACTACCGGCTTCGCTGCGATGTAACCGGCATCAATCAGCCTTTCTACGAGATGGGCCGAACAGCCGCCAAACAATTGATGGGGATGATTCGCGGCGGTCAGCATCATGGAGTCATAGGCCATGTGTGCCAGTCCACTTTACATATGGGGTCCTCGATAAAACAATACAGTTGAATTACTATTTCTAGTATCACTTCATCTAATAATACAATAATCAAAATAATCATCATTACATGTGTTTTTCTTTATTTTTGCATCAACACAGATAATACAATACACCACTATTTTCCATGAAAAAATACCCCCAAAAAGAGGGAGTGACAGAGAGATCGCGATCCAGAAAAAGGGGAAGGGTTCCATCAACATCCTTTTCGTCTGCAAGGTTAATAAATGGTAAAATTGCTTCCATAGAAGGATAACGCTAATTTACCGGCCACGCTTCGGGATGCATGATTATCCCAAGAAGTGCTGTATAACGGGAGGCAGCCCGCTTGCCGTACTGCCATTGCCCATCCGGCGACAACTTCTTGGGCATATCCGTTACCGCGAAACCGCTCCACGGTCTCCAGCCCTGCTTCGTGTGCCTCGGATGTGATGCGGACGCTGCGGCATACCGAAACGACCGCTCCATCGAGAACAAGCGCCACACAAGGCTGCACGTAGTCGATCTCCTCTTCAAGCCATTGCAAATCGCCGAGCACATAATCCGCAATAGTCTCCCTGGTGAGACCTACCACCTGCATTGTCGGCTCAGCATAGGCAGGAATTAGAAAGCACGGTCCCATGGTGAATCGCTCCCCTTGAAGCAGGTTCATATAGTCCTCTAAATGCTTTGGTTTAGCCTCGATATCCGCCGCTATCCGTTCGTCAGAGCATAAACCTTCCAGCTGCTCGACGAGCTGCTCCGGAACATCGTGCCGAAATCGGCATAAAGCCGTCCCTTCTGTCGTCCGCCCCAAGAAAAAGCGAGGAGCCTCGGCCTCTCCGGGCCATGGCTCGTTAATCGCGCGAAGCCTCATGCTTTGGTCGTGCGTGAACAGCGCGTTCACATGAAGCTCCATCAGCTGCCGGGCTGTTGGGATAAGCTCTTTCTTATTCGTATTCATGCTTTTATTCCTCCAATGTTAAAGTAACGGTTCATATACTTATCTTAGCTTATTCGTATTTGGACATGATTTCCTTGAACAGCGTTTTCATGAATCCGATCAGCTCCGGGGGGCGCTCTACTGTCGCCTCAACACCCAAACCTATGAAGAACCGGGCGTAAAAGGCAAGATCATTCCGAGGAATGGGGCCCTCCAGCCAGCCGGTTCCGTCCTCCCGGATATTCAGCAGAGCTCCGAGCCATAATGCCGCCTCGCACATTTGAACGCCATGACGGCTCAGTTCTACGTAAAGCTCGGACGCCGACTCCTTCTCCGTCTGGAAGAACGACTCCCGGTTCCCCAGATGTACGTCCCGCAAATCCAACGGCTTCATACCTGACGTATCATTGGCCACCGAATGCATGCGATCGCAGCGAAAAATACGAAATCCTTGGCGAAGAAAGCAGTACGCCGGGCAAAACCACAAGCCGTTGTTGGCGTAAATTCCGATCGGCTGGATGCTCCGGCACGCCTCCTCCCCTTGCGACCCGTATTCGATGCGCAGCACCTTCTGTTGAACGGCCGCCTCAAGAAGAATGGACAGATAGGGGGATTCCTGCTGTCGGGTCGGCGTTACAAAATCCACGCGGTTTTTCATCTGATCAATACGATCTCTTACATCCCCAGACATATGCAAATAAAACTTATCTAATGCAGATGCGGATTCGGATTCAAAAGGCAGCGACGAATAATGCCGTAGTGCATAGACGGCAAAAAACATCGCAGCCGCCTCTTCTTCGGAAAAGGCGATAGGCGGCAGTATTCGTTCCTTCAATACCTGGTAACCGCCATGAGGACCTACCTCCGAATATAGCGGGACGCCCAGCTCGCTTAATTCCTGCAGGTCTCTAAGCATCGTTCTTGTAGATACGCCAAACTCCTGCGCAAGCTCCTTCACCGTAAATTTCCGTTTCCGGTTTACCGTCATCATCAGTTCCAGCAGACGCTTTGATTTGGACATGCCTAAGACTCCATTATTTTTATATTTATGACAACTGTTGTCACTATTATCTACTACAATGAGGTCAAGATCAAATTTTAAAAGAAAATGGTGAATACAATGAACAAATGGATCGTTTTGTTTTTTCTGATTATGTTCGTAATCGGTACGGACACGTTTTTGATTTCCCCGCTGATCCCGACATTGCAGCAAAGCTTCGCCGTCCCTACCGAGATGGCGGGATGGATGATGGGAGCCTACACCTTGGGCTCAGCTGTGTTCGCGTTGATCGCCGGTCCCTTATCCGATGGACTGGATCGTAAAAAGGTACTGCTCTACGGACTGACCTGCTTCGCCGTTTCCACCTTCTTGTGCGGCTTCGCCGTCGATTTCTGGACGATGTGCCTCTTCCGGTTTTTGGCGGGGGTCAGCGCTGCTTTTACCGCACCGCAAGTATGGGCCGCCATTCCGACGCTGTTCCCTCCCGCCAAAATCAGCAAAGCGCTGGGCGTAGCCTACGCAGGGCTCGCCATCTCTCAAGCGCTCGGCGTGCCGATCGGAAGCTTGCTTGCTGCAGGCAGCTGGTCCCTTCCCTTCTGGACTATCGGCATCTTTTCGCTGCTGCTGGCGGGTACCGTCTTGCTCATTGTGCCCAGCATGAAACCGCAAAGGCTGCAGCAGCCGCAGCAGGAGCGGCAAGGGGCTAAGCCTTCCATATTCAAAAGGTACGCCCCTCTGATGACAAGCGGCAAAGCTAGAGGCACCTTCCTCGCTTACTTTTTTGTACATTTAGGGAGCAGCGCGGCGTTCGCTTTTCTTGGAAAATGGATGTCGGACCGTTTCACGCTTTCGATCGATGAGACCGGCTATGTGATCATTTTCCTGGGGCTTGGTAATTTTCTCGGAAGTCTGCTCAGTCCATATGTGATAAAAGCGCTAAACCAGATTCGGACGATGACGGCGGGGATGCTCCTAATCATTGCGGCTTATATTGCCCTTCCTTATGCATCATCGGTATTTTTAGTCAAGGGCGTTTACTTTCTCATTTTCACCATTCTCGGCATCTTGTTCCCGCTAATGGTCGGTCTCTTGAATAGCTTAAACCCAACCATTCGGGGCACGATCTCAAGTCTGGCTACATCTACCATGAACGCGGCGACGACGTGCGGGGCTTGGGCGGCAGGCATGCTGTATGCGGCTTTCTCCGGCTATTCTGCCGTGGGGATTTTTACGGGAGTCTGCCTGGCATGCTCGCTGCTTGTATTTATCACCAGCGGGGCGCTATCTCCCTCTTCGAACCAAGCTGAGTCCAAAACCGAACCTGCCGCTTAAAGTCATGTTTCGGATTAAGCATGGAGTCCAGCCAATGTAGAATTGAAGCATTTTGTTTCTTTCGTCATAATCCAGTTAATGTGAGGATTGCTTTTTGCTTCAAAATGAAAAAAACGCGCCTCGGCGCGTTTTTTTAGTTAGTGGTGAATTCACATGAAATTCAGCATAAGTACGGCTGAGCAAGAGCTCGCTTCTGCTTAACGCCCCAGCTATAGGTCAAGAACCGCCCGCTTGTATTCTGTGACGACAGGCTGCATCGGCATAAGGAGTCTGTCCGCCACCTTCCGCATTCGCTCGTTTCTCGACAAGATCTGGATAACGAGATAAGTAGCATCGGATCTGCTCACCCTCTGTGCGGTTTGCGCTGCTAAGGCCAGACCTAACCCTTGATCGCGATAAGACTCGCGAATATATAAGGCCCGATACAGCAGCGTATCCTTCAGCTCCCTGTCAACGATCGACCATCCGACGATTTCATCGTCTATCTTCAGCACCAGACTGCAGCTGCAATCGATGGTGCTTTCAGCGTGAAGCGGTGCGAAGTAAGCATCGAAGTCCTTTTCCTGAAGTGAATTCATGGCCATCAATTCGTCCCGCTGCAGCTCATTCCACGGAATGACCCGGCAGCGTGCAGGCAGCTTGAATCTTTGAATCCATCGGCTGTCTCGGCCAACAGAGATGTCGCATCGGTAGTAGCGGCTGTATACTTCGGGCAGCTGCCAATCGGATTTGGCCAGCACCCTCTCCAGCGCCTTGTAATTGTTTAACGCATAATACTCGATGCACGCCTGCTTCCAACGATTTCGCTCAATAGACGCCCTGAGCTCCTTCATCAGAGCTGCACCGATGCCGAGATTGCGGAAACTCCCGCCCACGAAGATGGACAGCACTCTAGCGAGCTCGTCTTTAGTAGGCGGATGAACGAGGAGAAGACCGACAGGCTGGCCCATAAAGCTGGCCCCAAGCGCTATGTTCCGCTCGCCCGAGTCACTTCCAGCTTCCGGCTTGACCAACCAATCCTTGTAGGAGCGATACGTAAATTGCCGATAGGCTTCAGCAGTTTCAGGCGATAAAGCATTAATTTCAAGCACTGTCAAGCGCCCCCTCTCCTCAAAAAAAAGAAGCCGAAACGATCATCTCGGCTCCGCTTTCAGCATTATCTTTTCTTTGTTTTCTCAGGGTATGGAGGACCATAAAGGATAAACGCAGAGAAAGAAGTACCTCCTGCGACTTGCTCCAATTCCGATTCATCGAGCTCACGCTCTGCGTCGGATGAAGGTGCGTTGATCAGCGTCTTGGCTTGGAGTTCGCCATTCTCACCCTCAGAAATCTCGATTTCAACGCCTTCCGGCAATTCCAAGCCCGTCAACTCCTGTACCGCCCGCTTCGGATCGGCCAGAGCCAAAGCCCGAAATTGAGCATCCTCCGATGCCCGCTGCTTAAAAACCCCAAATTGCTCGTTAGCTTTCTCCAATGTCCAGCTCATTCGTTATCCCTCCATAAATGGGTGTAAATGATTTATCTTCTTTTCGGCGGAAACCCTGTCTTGACTGTCGAGTCGTACTGAATGAAGCTGGCAAAGGTTGTACCGCCTGCAACTTGCTCCAGCTCCGCTTCATCCAACTCTCGCTCTGCGTTGGAAGCCGGGTCGGTGAGCAGCGCCTTCGCCTGAAGCTCTCCGTTCGCGTCTTCCGTAATGACGATTTCGATCCCCTCCGGCAATTCGAGCCCGCCCAGCTCCTCGATCGCTTTCTTAGGATTGGCCAACGCCAACGCCCGGAATGTAGCGTCTGCCGCAGCACGCTGCTTGAAAAGCTCAAATTGCTCAGTTGCTTTTTCAAAAGTCCAACTCATTAAGTCCTGCCTCCTTCATCTCATTCAACGGCTATGACCTCATTATAGGGGGAATTTCGACAAAAATCCGTACCCCATTCGGGGTATCTTTTGACGTCATTAGACAACTTGACGTGCAGCGAGCCGAGCGAACAGCCCCTCCTGCTGAAGCAGCTCCTCGTAGCTGCCCTGCTGGACGATCTTCCCTTTATCCATCACAATGATCCGATCGGCGTGGATGATGGTGCTGAGCCTGTGGGCGATGACAATTCTCGTGCTGCTCATTCCTCGCAGCATCGCAGTTATCTTTTCTTGCGATTTCTGGTCTAACGCGCTCGTCGCTTCATCCAGAAGCACGATCCTCGGCTTATGGACAATGGAGCGGGCGATCAGAATCCGCTGTCGCTGCCCACCGGACAAGCTTCCCCCGCCCTCTGAGAGCACGGTGTGCATCCCCATCGGAAGCCGTCCGATCTCCTCGTCCATCCCCACCAGCTGCGCTGCATTCCAGGCGTCGTCGACCGTATATTCGCTGCTTTGGCCGATAATGTTTTGGGCGATATCGCCGGCCCATAGACGGCCGTTCTGCAGCACCACGCCGCATTGTCTGCGCACGGAACGAAGCTCCAGCCCGCTCAAATCTTTGCCGTCGAAATATACCGCTCCCTGCTCGGGCTTTTCAAAGCCGATGATGAGTCGCAGCAAAGTGGATTTGCCGCTGCCGGAAGCGCCGACTACAGCCACATATTCACCCGGACGAATCCTTAAAGACACATGATCGAGTATCGCCGGTCCATTCCTATCATAGCGGAACGTGACCTCGCTCAGCTCAATCGCCCCTTTCAAATCGCCGGGATCATCCCGTCTCGCTTCCGTCTCCGGCAGTTCTTTCATCAAGGGCTTGATCCGTTCATAAAACGGCTTCAGCTCAAACAGCGGAATGGATGATGCGCAAAAAGCGATGACCGAGCCGATCAACGTTGCATATGCAGCGTGAAAAGCGGCGAACGTTCCCGGATTCATCCGGATATCTGAAGCCGATATAATCCAGAACAACAGCAGACTGGATACAAGCGGATATGCGCTGTTGAGGACTGCCAGCCGGTTCCCGGTTTCCCGAAGCCGGTATACATGCGCTCGCTGTGCGCTGAACGCGCTGCTCCAGCGGTTGAAGGCGCGCTGTTCCGCCGCAGCCACACGCAGCTTGGGAATATTGGCAAGAAGCTGCACAAGCATTCCCCCGACCCGGCCTTCCTGCTCCGCCTTTTGTCTCGTATGCTTTGCCAGCTGGATGCTTAGCACCGCGAAGATGGCCGCATAGACAGCGGTCAGTACAATCGCAAGCCATGCCAGCCGAGGTTCATACCAGAACAGCAAGCCGAACTGCAGCACGGAAAAAAGGGCAACCGACATTCCGGAAACGAGCCAGCCGGAAATAAGCTGAAATATGGCGCTAACGCCTCCGATACGGCTGGCTAAATCCCCTGCATTATATTGGCGGAAGAAGCCTACAGGCATGTTCAGCAGCCTGTCCCAGGTCGCGCTGTGAAGCGAAGCCCCCCACGTCCCAAGCAGTCTCAGCCATGCCATCGACTGCGTGACCCGGAAGCCGAAGGAGGCGAACGCGATGCTCATGAGAAGCGCCATGACCTGAAACAGCTGGCCGGGCTCTGCCGCAGGAATGATTTTATCAATGATAATACCGGTTGCGGCCGGCAGGCACATACCGAGCAAACCTACGGCAAGACCGGATGCAAGCCCCCATACCATCTCCTTCTTCGCGCGCGGGGTAAGAAGAAACCGGGCTATATCCTTGGGCAGCAGGGAGCGGTAAGGCAGCGGGCGGTACAGCTCGTAGGCGAACGGTCGCAATTGGGCTGCGAGACGGTCCGTTACCATGACTGCCTTCTCCCCGGCAACGCTATGGAGCTCGTATGCATTTTCTCCTGCCGGAAGCAGCGCTGCAGGCCGCCCGTCCAAGTGAAAGCCGAGCAGCGGCCCGTTATCTTCGCGCCACCAGTCCGAACGGAGCGCAACCTTTCGGCAGCGGATGCCGGCCTCGCGGAACAGCTCCTCCGCCTTGCGGCCCGGCTCCCAGCGCTTCGGCGTTATCAGCTCGATGCCGATGTATTCGCATACCGATCGCGCGCAAAAAAGCAGCGGATCGCGGTGATCCGTATGGTGCTCCAGCGCTAGGATGCCCCTCTTATCGGCAACCGCGGAGAATCGGCTGACCGCTTCCTCCATGCTGAGCCTGTCTTGCTCCAGCCGCTTCGCCATTCTGGCCTGCTCTTCCCGCTTTGCACGATACTGCCGATGAAGTTGCTTGTTGGCAAGAAGCCGGTGGAACAGGTTCAGCGAGTCAATCAATTGACCCTGCTGCAATAAAGTCAGCGTGTCCGCCGTCAGTAGACGGCTTCCTTTGGGAGCAGCCGCCCATACGGAACGCGTCAGCGGGACGTAGACACCGGGCGGCACCGCCGGCAAGTCTATATCCTGCCATAAACCGAGCGCTCCTCCATCGGCTCGGACCCAAACCAGCCCGGCTTCCGAGGTGAACACCGCCGATTCCCAGACGACGATCTCCGTTCCAGGCTCGACTTGCTGGGCTAACAGAGGAGGCATATCGGCAACCGCAGCCGAGGTTACATTCACCAGCCACTCACCTATCAGCTCCGCCGCACCCCTTAGCCCCTTAACCTTGTCAGCAACCGCACCGTCCCCGGCGAATGGTTCGAATAGGCTTGTGCTGCTGGCAAGCACCGTATCCGGCATCACCTCGGCAATCCAACCGAAATCGCCCGCGTCCGTTTGCGGCAGATCGAACCAGATTTGTCCAGGTCCTACCGTAAGAACATACGATTTCGTACCCGCTATGGCGCCTTGGGCAAGGTTCACGGTATACAGCTCGACCGCGCCCTGTTCAACATAGTGCATCATGAGCGACAAGTTCTGTTGCAGGATCATGGAGGTTTTGGTCCTGTAATGCCGTCGTCCTTCCGCATCCATTGTCCAACCTGGTCTCATGAAGCCTCACTCCTCTCCGATGCGTTGAACAGCTCACGGTAATATCCGTTGCATTGGATCAGTTCCTCGTGCGTCCCTGTCTGGACGACCTTCCCTTGATCCAGCACCACAATGCGGTCGCAGTCGCGGATCGCACTGAGCCGGTGGGCAATGATAATGCAGGTACAGCCTCTCCTGCGAATATTGGCATAGATGGCCGCCTCTGCCTCGGGATCCAGGGCACTGGTCGCTTCATCCAATATGAGGATGGACGGCTGTTGAGCGAGCGCTCTGGCAATTTCCAGACGCTGCGCCTGGCCGCCGCTGAAATTCCGGCCGCCCTCTTCCACCGGATGGTCGTATCCGCCGGATCTGGCGGCGATGATCTCATGAATGCAGCTGTCCTTGGCCGCTTGAACGACAACAGCATCCGTAATTGTCTGGTCCCACAGCGTAAGGTTGTCGCGAACCGTTCCTTCAAACAGCCGAATATCTTGATCGACGAGTGATACGGAGTTGACCAGAACATGGCGCGGAAGCTCGGATCGCAAACATCCGTCGAATTCCACGACACCGCTCCACGGCTCGTACAACCCCGATATGAGCTTCGACAGCGTGGATTTGCCGCTGCCCGATCCTCCGACTATAGCAATCGTTGTACCGGGAGAAACCTCCATAGCAACTTGCTCGATAAGCGGAGGATCAAGAGGACTATAGCCAAACGTCACATCCCGAATAGCCAGAGCCCCGGACAGCTTCGGCGGCAAATCCTCACGAATAATCCCCTTCGTAACGCCGGATTCGGTGGTGTGTATAGCATCGGCAGGATGCTTCAGCACATCGTCAAGCCGGGATAAGTGTCCGCGCATCTCTTGGAGCTCTCCGCCCATTGCAACCAAACTGTTCACCGGCGTGAGGAACCCGTCGGTAAAGCCGAGAAAGGCGAGCAGCATCCCGACAGTGAACGAGCCGTTCAAGACAAGTAAGCCGCCAATAACGAGAATAACAATATGATTCAGATGCTCCAGCAGCACCGGAATGGCCGATAAATACTGGTTGGATACGCCCAGCATCTGCTCCGCTCGCGTCAGATTCGCCTGATATCCCGCCCAGCGCGCGAAAAAATCCGACTCCCTGCCGCTCGCCTTCAGCGATTCCATATTGATAAGTCCGGCGATGGAAGCACCCCATAGCTTTCCCTGATCCAGCTGCAGCTTCTGGTTGCGGTCCGTCTGCTTGCGCGATACGTACAGCAAATAAGCTACGTTTAGTCCGGCGACCAGCAAGGCGGCCATGGCGAGACGATAATCGTAGAGCAGCATAAAGGTCAAATAAAAGCCCGCAAGCAGCATGTCGATAACGGTACCGGCTAGCTTCTCCGTAACAAATTGCGCGATGCGGTCATTCGCTTGCGCCCTGCCGGCAATTTCTCCTACAAACCGCTGGGCAAAAAAACCGACAGGCAGCCGGAGAATGTGCCAGACGAAAGTACCCGACATGCTGAGGGAAAATTTCGTCTCCAGCCTGAGCAGTGTATATTGCCTAAGCGAGGTCAGCACCAATCGGAAGATGACGGTAACGAGCATGCCCACAAGAAGAGCGCCCATCCATTCCATCCGGCCGGCCAGCATCATCCGGTCAACGAAAAGCTTCAGGAATAGCGGAACAAGCACCCCCGTGCCGGCCAAGGCGATACCTGCAGCAATCAAATAGACCATTTCCCAATGATACCCTTGCAGCCGCTGCAGCAGCGACGAGATGACCGAGAATCTGCGCCCTTCCCGGACGAAGCTCTCACCCGGCGTCATCGTCAGTACGACTCCCGTATAGGAGCTCTCGAATTCCTCATAGCTTACCGTATACGGACCGTGTGCAGGGTCGTTCAAGAATACTTTGCTGCCGGAAAAGCCCTCCACCACGAGAAAATGGTTGAAGTTCCAATGTACTATAAACGGAGGCTTGAGCAGCTTGAGGCTTTCGGGCTCCTTCTTATAGCCTTTGGCTTCCATTCCGTACTTGCGGGCGGCTTTTAATACATTGCTTGCTTTGCTGCCGTCTCTTGATACCCCGCAATCATACCGGAGCGTCTCAATAGGAACATGGCGCCCGTAGTAAGCAAGTACAATCGCGAGCGAAACCGCTCCGCACTCGACCGCTTCCATCTGTAAAACCGTTGGCGTGGAAGCACGGTTTCCTCCGCGCAGCTTGGATAATAACGATGCCTTCATTGGACTACACCTCATTGCGCGATCAGAAAATCCATTCGATCGGATGCGTTTTCCCTACTATAAATTGAACGGAGCACAGCATTCCCGTCTTCACGGTCAGCCCCGGCTCTGCACGCTGTGCAGTCCAGCGGAGTCCGGTCGGATGAGACGGATCCTTTTGCAAAAGGACCCTGACCTCGACCATTGGACCGGACTGCATGGATGCTGCCGCCAGCTCGCGGTTTCCGATAGTGCGTTCCATATCGTCCAGTCCCGCAGGCACCTGCGATACGGACGCAACTTCGCCGATAGCGGCTCCATTCGCATTCGCGTAATCTCCGTTCGGCCATACCCTGGCCGGTATGCCGGGCTTCAAGCTCTTGCTTTGATCCACAGGAACGTAGACGATAGCCTCGTGCTTGTCTTCCGGACCCTCCGCTTCCATGGTGAACAGAGGCTGCCCGGCTTGAATCCATTGACCTGGCTGTACGTGAACTTTGAGTATTTGACCGCTCTGCATGCTCACCACTCTGGATTTCAGGAGCATTTGCTGTGCCCGGTCCGGAGAAGCATCGGCATCCTGCCACGACGGATCGAAGATTCTCGCGACCGTATCCCCGCGACGTACGGTATCGCCGGGTTTCAGAGCAATATCCGTGACTTGACCCGAAGCAGTATGAACGATAGTCGTAAATCCGTCCTGCAGCTGGAACACCCCGTTTCCGTTCAGCTTCACCGTGATTGTCCCCGTCACCGCCCATATGAAAAATGCAACAAGCAATCCTAACAATGACAATAAGGCGATCCAATGTCTGGGACGGGCGATGGTCATTAGCACATCCAATTTCTCCGGCGAAGACATTTTCTCCAGGGACGATTGACGGAAAATATTCGGATTCATTGCTTCGCCCCCTCCATTCGTCCCGTTTTCGGCGTTAATGGAACTATGTACACTTGTTTTCCGGCTTCCGTCTCGTTCAAGCCTTTAAACTGATAGCTTCGGACGGCTCCGTCCCAAGAGCCGAGCTCTTTGAGGGCATCCAGTATCGGCTCGGGCTCCATCGCTGCAGCCTTTTGGGCTGTTAAAGCTATCAGACGGACGGCGTCATAAGCGGCGGCGGACAGACGGTTCGGCGCAGCCCCGTAAGCATTGCGATACCGTTCTATGAATGCCGCAGCCGGTGCTCTATTCGTAGTGGTGTCAAAGTCGGTAAATCCGTACATTTCTCCTTTATACGATGCTGCAGAATCGGTCTCCGGAGTGGATGGACCTGCAATCATCGGATACCCCGCCCCTGCTGCTTCCAACGCAGCTCCGATTTCCGATGCAGCCTCCCCGCTGCTGTCATAGACGACTACAGCTTCCGTCCCCAGCAGCTTCCATCTGCTGCTTGCGGCAATGAGGCCCGATCGCGCGGGAACGCGAGTCATCCGGTCCACGATGATGCTCCCCTTATGCTCGGCTGCTTTCTCCAGAGCTGCTGCGAACTGCTTACCCGGATTGCTGTCCTCATAGTAAATGACAGCCTTGGTGTAGCCTTGCCGATGAAGCAGCTCCGCCACCTCTTTGGCATACACTTCCGGTGCCGTTCCCAACGCAACCGATCGATTGCCGGACACCTCGGTTCCGTCCAGCAGGAAGGTCGGCAATGCTTGGCTGAACGAAGCTTCCGGCTGTGATAAGGCAATGCCGATAACGGGGGCTGTTTGCCTTTCCGCCGGCCCGGCTTTTCCGTCGCCCTGGTATTCCGGCTTCAGTATTACCGATGAAGCAGAATCCGTGCTCCGCTGGAGCTGGATATCCTTCAAAGCGAGTTCAACGCCTCGTTGGATAGAGGCTGCTACGGCTGTATCTCTTGGAAGCGCCACCGCAAAAGGCACTTCAAGTACGGCGCCGATGTCCGAGCTCATCGCCGGAACGGAGGATGCTACAGGCCTATCTGCCCCTACCGCCTTCGATTGCCAGACAGGAATAGCGAGCAGAACGGCCAGGCAAGCGGGAATCATTCTATGCCGCAAAGTCTGGTTCCAAGACTCTTTATTGAACAACCGGTCCACCGGCAACTGCGATGCCAGTACAGCCACGACGGCCGCTTGAATAGGACTCGCTCCCGCCTCCATGGCACCCGCTCCGATACTGACCATTCCTGCGAATATTGCCGCCATCGGAGGGATGTACCGTTTTAGCAGCATGACTATGGCAAACAGCAGCAATAGCGAGCCTGCAGCCGACAGATGAAGCTGCCGGGTCACCCAATCGGCGGTCAGTTGCAGCAAACCGGCTCCCTCATACATTCCGGCCATCGCTGCCAGCAGGGCAAAAACGACAAACGGTTCGTATCTCACCTCTCCGGCAGTCGTCTTGTTCAGCAGCCCGCAAGCGGTCAGCGCTAACAGCATGAACAAGCTAACCAATACGAGGCTTACGCCGAGCCAAGGCGCTATCCCCATCGCGAAGCTGCCGCCGAGCATAATGATCAGTGCCGCGGTTTCCTTGGCCGACCTTCTGCCAATAACTAACAGCTGAGCTTCCAAGATAGAAGGATCCGTTACTAAAAGCTCACTATCCCTCTGTCGAAGCGATAGCACGATATTGTATAGGAGCATTACTGCGGCCAGAGGAAGCGCGGCCAGCAGCCATTGCGCCAATCCGCCTACAGCCCCTGGAACGATCGCCAAGGCAAACCAGCATAAGCTGGAGGATTGAATGAAAATAATCGATAAAGCGTCCGAACGGCGCCTTGGATGTGATTGCAGCTGAAGCAATGCGAACGCATCGCTGCGCAGCTTGGAAGACGGCAGCAGCACTGCCGATAAAGCGGACATGACTCCGATTATCCATCCGGCCCGGACTCCTTTGCCCTGGATGCGCAGACAAATCCCAAGCAGCAGACGCTGCACGACACCGGTTCGATAGACGGCATGCGCGGACAGCGTAAGAGCCAATGCAGTGATGAGCGTAGAGGCTAACGATGGTGCCATACCCGCAGCGAAATTCACACCTGGCAGTGAGATAGCGGCTGCAGCCATAAGGACCGCCACGATCGGAAGCGATGCCGCTTGTAAAGCCGTTAGCGCCAATCCGGTGAGCCCGATAGCAGCGAGAGCACAGATCGTATTCGATATGCCCCCCGCCAGCATTGCATAATACAGCAGCAGCCCGGAACCTAGAGAAGCAGCCAAGCCCAGTGCCCGGGACAGCGGCGAACGCAATCGCTCCGCATCAGCATAGACCTCTTCCCGCTGCTCGCTTTGCTTTACTTCGTTGTACGCTGCAGCTGCAGACGTTTGCGTTCCTTCGGGCTTCGCAGATGCCGACGGCGCCTTATCGTCCTGTTTGTTATCCGTGCTCGCTTGACGATTTACTCGTGCAAGCCGTTTGGCCAGAATACCGGCAAATTGAACGGCAAGCGCGTTATGCTCGTACAGAATCCGATCGAAGGATTCCTTGATCAGCTTGAGCACTACCAGGTCGGTTTCCGCCATGGCCGAAGCCGAGCGCGGATCTCCCGTCAGCAGCGCCATCTCGCCGAAATATTCCTTTTCACCCAAAATGGCCAGAGTCGTTTCTTTGGCTCCGGAACCTAGATAAATTCTCGCTTGGCCTTGCATAATGATATACAGGGAATCCCCGAACTCGCCTTCCTCGAACAGCAAATCCCCTTTGCGGTAGCTAAGCTGGGTAAATTCCTGCAGCAGAGCGACCTTATGTACTCTGTCCAAACCTTCAAATAGCGGAATCTCCAGAAATGTCAGCTTATTCAAAGAAACGATGTCTCCTTCCAAGAACCTCATCCGCTTGATGCCGGGCAAATGAAAAAGCCGAATCGTGTCAAGCGCACTTTCCGGCTCTTTCGTTATCCTATCTCGTCCTTGCTTATGCTTCTAATTATAAGCTTGCAGCATGTCATGTACATACCCCATTTGGGGTATATAGGAGAGCTTCAGCATCGTGTTGACGGATGGTACTCTTGGCTGCGCTCGAATTGCTCGAGCTATCGGGTTCCGCTTTTTGCAGCGCTATCGCTATGGTTCAACAAGTTCAGCTTGACCGCCATAGCAACGGCTTTTACCCTGTTATTAACCCCCAGCTTATCGAAGACGTTCCGGACATGGACTTTGACCGTGCCCGGCGACATGATCAAGCGGTCTGCAATTTCTTTGTTCGACAGGCCTATGGACAAGCATTGTAAAACGTCGATTTCCCGGTTGGTCAACGAAGGTGTGCTCTCTGGCGCGGCGTCAGCCTTCTTGCCGGAAGGTTCAAAGTATCCTGTCAATGTATGTACATAGCCCAACTGCGATGCCAGCATTTGCAGCAGCGATAACCGGTCTGTCGAGAAAACGCCGCTTGTGTAATGATTTTCCAAATACAGCACGCCCTGCAGGTCCCCTTGGATCGAAACGGGCAAGCCCAAAACCGATTTAGGGCGATGCATCTTCAAGTAGGCGTCATTTGCGTAAGAGAGATCATCTTTGGCATCGTTCAATATGACAGGCCCCCGATTTATCGCCACATTGCGTACGACAGCCGGACTTAAATCTCCGCATTCGTCCAGCGGGGTCGAGCCTGCCCAAAGTGATGAGCTTTTGTCCAGATCGGACATCAGCACCGTATGCCACTCATCTCCTGCGCATTTGACCAAAGCGCCCTTGTGAGCACCTGACACTTTCATGATAATGAGCATAATTCGCGACATCAGCTTGAACGAATCTTTCTCTTCCGCAAATGCCTGCGACGCTCTAATGAGTGCTTCCATTTCCAAAACCTGCGCATAGCTCCCTGTCGATTCCTCTACACCTTCATCCATGCCCTGCGATCCCAGTGACATCCCATCGTTGGCAGACAAAGAAGTGAGCTTGTTAGACGGCGAAGGATGTTCACCTTGTCCCAGCTCGAAAGGATCGATTCGTCCCTTCTGCTTGTACTGTGTCAGGCACTCCTCCAAATCCTTCCTTAGCCCAGCGGCGCTCCGATACCGGCTAACTACCGATTTTTCCAGCAGCTTAAAGATAATTTGTTGAATTATTAGGGGAATTGTGCTTGAAATGCTGTCGAACGGCATGGGAGCTCTGGCTACATGGGCGTGCGCCCACTCCAACGGATCCTTCGCTGCGAAAGGAAGCTTGCCGGCAAGCACCTCGTACAGCGTTATGCCCAGGGAATATAGGTCCGTTCCAGGCTCGATCGATCCGTCCAGCTGCCCGCTTCTTTCCGGTGCCATATAAGGCGGACTCCCCTCAATGAGCGGAATGCTCTTCGTCTGGCGCTTTTCTTCTATTATATATATGGAATGGCCGAATCCTGTGAGGCAAACCTGCAATGTCGAGGGTACAACGACAATCGTTTCCGGCCGTATGTTCATGTGGATAATGTTTTCTTTATGCAGCTTTTCTAATACATGGGTGATATCTATAGCAATTTGAAGGAAGTCAGGCACATTAAGCGGTTTGGACAGAGCCAAATGCTTCAGAGTCAATCCGTAAAGCCATTCACTGGCCATAATTAATCGGTTGCCGTCCCTAATGAGTGCTAAGGGCTTTAAAATACCGGGAAAATCGAGACTGCCCGCCACTTCATATTCATTGATAACCTTGGCATTTTCTACAATGGCTCTCGGACCCTCTTTCACCATCTTCAAAAGTACGTCACGGCGGTCTTCCATTGACAATGCATGGCATACGGTAATGGCGGGATCTTCATATATGATCTGCTGGATGTCGTAACCGGCGGCTTTGAGCATAACAAACTCCTTTTCGCGAAGGGAAAAATAATAGATAGGTATTTCGATTTATTTTACCATAAAACAAGCTTTGAATTGTCCGTTTTACGAGAATAACTTATATCTATTGACTCAATAAATGCAGCTGGAGCCTGAACAAAAAAATGACTGAGACCTCCGGCTTACTTCATATCAGTTCAATAGGAGCGGCGTTCGTAGTGTTCATTGATTTCCGGACTCGCGGGACAAAAAAAATCCGCGATCTACTACGCGGATTTTCACACCTCATTTATTTCTTTTTGGCCTTATCGTCGAATATTTGATGGATTTTCTCTCGGCCGTACGCAAAAAGCATATCGGTGAACGCTTCGTTTACAAGATTGATCGCATCTTGGCGGAGACCGCTGTTTAATCCCGGAGGATCAAGAGGTGACAGCGACAGCTGACTTAGTCAGATCAAGCTGCTGTGGAAGGAGCTGAATCCCCCGGTAATTGACTCCATCTACGGTTCTGGTCATGACTTTGGCCTGCTCGTACAGGGTACCCCAAGATTTGTAAAATATTCACTTTTTATCGTTTTCTGTCGATGAACGAAAAAAGCCGGCGTAAAAGCGCCGGCTCATGTTGCTTTATCTTAAACGGCTGCGGTATGCTTCTCGCGGGCATTCTTGGTCGCTTCAACCATGTTGCGCAAGGAAGCAATCGTTTCTTCGAGTCCGCGGGTTTTCAGACCGCAGTCCGGATTGATCCAGAACAGCTTGGGATCCAGCACACGCAAGGCTCGCTCGATCATACCTGTCATTTCCTCCACGCTCGGAACACGCGGACTGTGAATATCGTACACGCCGAGACCGATACCCAGCCTATACGTGTTGGCTTCGAAGCTATGAATCAGCTCGCCGTGGCTTCGGGAGGTCTCGATGGAAATGACATCGGCATCCATCGCTTCGATCGAATCAATCATATCGTGAAATTCGCAATAGCACATATGCGTATGAATCTGTGTCGTCTCCTGCACTGTGCACGTAGCAACACGGAAGGCTTTGACGGCCCAAGCAAGATAACCGTCTTGTTCCTCTTCTTTCAGCGGAAGCCCTTCGCGAACCGCCGGCTCGTCGACCTGTATCATGCCGATGCCCGCTTTCTCCAGCGCCTCTACTTCTTGTCTCAGAGCGTAAGCTAACTGGTAGGCGATTTGCTCGCGCGGAATATCCTCACGGACGAATGACCAGTTCATGATCGTAATCGGTCCCGTCAGCATTCCTTTCACAGGACGGTTAGTCTTGGACTGCGCATACTTGGTTTCTTCAACCGTCAAGTCCCCGGTGAATGCCACATCGCCAAAAATAACCGGAGGCTTCACGCAGCGGGAGCCATACGACTGCACCCATCCGTTTTGTGTAAATGCAAAGCCCGCGAGCTTCTCGCCGAAAAATTCAACCATGTCCGTCCGCTCAAATTCCCCGTGCACGAGTACATCCAGACCGATCTCTTCCTGATGCCGGATCCAAATATCGATCTGCTCATGAATGAATTCGCTGTACTGCTCGTTGCTCCATTCACCCTTGCGCCATAATTGGCGGGCTTTACGTACTTCCGCCGATTGCGGGAAGCTTCCGATGGTCGTAGTCGGAAACAGCGGCAGCTGCCATTTCGCTTGTTGTGCGGCATAACGCTCGGTGAAAGGACGGGAGCGATTCGGTTGCTGAACGCTAATAGAAGCTACGGCTTCCTGTACTTCTCTCCTGTTGCGCTCCTCCGATTGCTGGAGAGCTTGCACCGCATGTTCGCTTCTCTCCAGCTCCGTTTCAACCTCCGCACTGCCCGATGCCATTGCTTTTGTTAACAGAACGATCTCGTCAAGCTTTTCCTCTGCAAAGGCAAGTGCATTCTTCAAAACGGACGAGAGCTTGGTCTCACGTTCAGTCGTTACCGGAACATGAAGCAAGCTGCACGACGATTGCACGATAAGGCGGTCTGTCGAGACAATCTCGGCCAGCTCGTCCAAGAGCGGGAGCTTTTCGCGCAGCGACGCCTTCCAAATGCCGCGTCCGTCAATAACACCCGCTCCTAATATTTTATCAGCCGGAAACCCTTGTGCTTGTAACGATTTCAGATTACCGGACAGTCCATGGACGAAATCAAGACCGATGCCTTGAACCGGAAGCGAAACGATGTCGCTGTACCGCTCAACCGATTCGAAATAGGTTTGCAGCATAATGTTCAGATTAGGCACAGCCGATGCAAACTTACTGTAAATCGTATTCAAGCGCTGTATGTCATCGTCGCTTAATTTGGTTACAATAATCGGTTCGTCAATCTGAACCCATTGCACACCTTCTGCAGCAAGCTCCTGAAGAACTTGAACATATAAGGGAAGCAGGCGGTCGAGCCAGGCATCGGTTTCCGATTTGTCGTATCCCTTGGACAGCTTCAGGAAGGTCAAAGGTCCGACAATGACCGGCTTTCCTTCTATACCGAGGTGTTGCTTGGCTTCCCGGTAGGCAGTAAGCGGCTTGTTCTCGGTAAGCACCGGCGCAGTTCCGCCCAATTCAGGCACGATATAATGATAATTGGTGTTGAACCATTTGGTCATTTCACTCGCCGCAGCATCCTTCGTTCCCCGTGCCATGCCGTAGTAGACAGACAAAGGAACGGCGCCGCCTTCGTAAGCAAACCGTTGCGGAATGATGCCGAACATAGCGGCTGTATCCAAGATATGATCATAGTAACTAAAATCATTGACCGGGATAAGATCGATCCCCTTCTCCTTCTGCTTGCGCAAATGATTCAAACGGATTTGCTGCAATTGACTATGAAGCGCCTCTTCATCAAGCTTTCCTGACCAGAACGCTTCAATAGCTTTCTTCCATTCCCGGTCGGCCCCGATCCGCGGATATCCCAATACACTGCTTTTCACCATCATGCATAGCTCCTCTACAATTTGTTACCCAAAATGTAGCACAGCTCGGTGAATGCAGTGTAATTCCTTTACAATATATCTAGTCATAGCCTGCGGCTATAAAGACTCGAAGATGCCCGTGCGGAAGCCTTCTTTCTGGTATATTTTGGAGTCTGATGCTTCAAAATCATCTATCTGGAGGAAAAAAAGAGCAACCAAAGTCGCTCTTTTAATACCCATATAGCTGCATCAGGTTCCGCAGTAAGTCCGGTAACGCCGTGACGACGGGTCTGGCAGCGAGCAGTATTCGGCTTGTTTGCCGGAGTGCTCATAGGGGCTCGATAGCGCATCAAGAAGTCTCTCCATCACGCTGTAATCTCCCTCATCCACCGCGGCGTCCAGCGCCTCTTCCACCCGGTGATTCCGTGGAATGACTGCAGGATTACTGCTTTTCATCAGCTGATGTGAAGCAGCTTCGGACTCCTGCTGCCTGCCCCGTCTCGCCTGCCACTTCTTATGCCACTCGATAAATTCCGGACTGCCGGACATCCCTGTCTCCTCAAGCTTATCGAACGTTAACGCCCGGAATGTATTGGTATAGTCGGCACGATGCTTCTGCATCATATTCAGCAGATCTTCAATCAAGGCTTCATCATCCGGCTCCTCGTTTAAGAGCCCCAGCTTCGCCCTCATTCCGGAGAGCCAATGACGCTGAAACAGCTCTGCAAAATGTGAAAGCTCCGCCTCGGCAAGCTGAATAGCCTGATCCTCGTCGGAATGCAGCAGCGGCAGCAGGGCTTCCGCCAATCTGGCAAGATTCCACGCAGCAATGCTAGGCTGATTGCCAAAGGCATAACGACCCTGAGAGTCAATGGAGCTGAATACCGTAGCTGGGTCATAAGCATCTATAAAGGCACATGGTCCATAGTCGATAGTTTCACCGCTAAGAGCCATGTTGTCCGTGTTCATGACCCCGTGAACAAAGCCTACAAGCTGCCACTTGGCAATGAGCTCGGCCTGACGCTTAGACACTTCACGGAGCAGGGCAAGATAGCGGTTTTCTCCTGTATCGGCATCCGGGAAATGCCTTTGCAACGTGTAATCCGCCAATGCCCGAAGCTCTTCGCCATTACCGGCACTGGCGGCAAACTGAAAGGTCCCGACACGGATATGACTGGCAGCCACCCGGGTCAGAATTGCGCCTTGCAGCTCGGTCTCACGGAATACAGGCTCTCCTGTCGTTACAACGGCCAGACTGCGAGTAGTTGGAATCCCGAGTGCATGCATGGCTTCGCTGATGATGTATTCACGAAGCATCGGTCCGAGTGCCGCCCGGCCATCGCCCCGTCGGGAATAGGGGGTTGGTCCCGAGCCCTTAAGCTGAATATCCACCCTGTCTCCTGAAGGGGTGATATGCTCGCCCAGTAACAAAGCGCGGCCGTCCCCGAGCATGGTGAAATAGCCGTATTGATGTCCTGCATAGGCTTGAGCGAGTGGCGATGCGCCTTCGGGAACCCTGTTGCCCGCAAGTACGGCGACGCCCTCTTTGCT
The DNA here is from genome assembly GCF_022354825.1 of Paenibacillus sp. H1-7. Taxonomy (GTDB): domain Bacteria; phylum Bacillota; class Bacilli; order Paenibacillales; family NBRC-103111; genus Paenibacillus_S. The sequence continues at coordinate 3,908,342 of NZ_CP031168.1, read as the reverse complement.
TTGCAATGCTTGCGCATCCAATCCGAGGGTTGCCGCCAATGCTTCATTAAACCGGCTCAGCTTCGGCAATCTTACCGGAGTCGGATCGAGACGGGTGAACAGCGCTTCCGGCAGACGAGCATAGCTGTTGTCGAAATTCCATCCTGCCTCTATGATTTCATGATGTTCCGTCATGGTAACTCCTTTCTGGCCAAACAAAAAATAGTCACGTTATTGTTTACTTCTTCCAATGTATTATACACTTTCGAAATGCTTTTGGCTCTGATTATGTAGTCAACGATCTATTTCCAGCAGCTTACTTTTGGACCAGGGGAAAAAGCTTAAAAGCTTATCCTCGTCTCTATCCAATTGCTCATGATACATATGCATATGTGGATCAGGAAGAATTATTGGATGATCTTGCTCTTCAAATCCTAATCCTCTCAGGATTTCCTTATAGCTCTCCACATCACCGTAAGCCAATATGATATTTTCTTCATCAAATACAAAATACGTCAGCAACTCGTCCGAAGAACGAATAACGATTCGATGCCGGCTATCGTATTCAAGGAAGGTATGGAACTTTTCCATAAAATCGTGAACTTGCTTCCATTTAAGCTTCTCCATTTTGTATCTGGCCTCATCATTATTGCATCTGGATGCTCTGATTGACCTCTCAATTACTGCTGTTTTGCCAATGGGAATTGGAATATCCGCGTTGACCGTACCAATCAGACAGCATCTCCCTTTGGCGAAGCTCCAAATCCCTGTAAGGCGCGGCTTCATATGAGATTTTATCGAAACGTTCTTGAAAGTGGGGACCTGCCTTAAACTTCCTCATCGCTCCCATTTCCGGATCGTTCGCCGCCCAGACCACCCTGGCTATACTAAAAGATAGCAAAATCGTGCAAGTACACATCGGACATGGCTCGCATGTAGTGTATAATGTGAAGCCCTTCTTCAGAAACTTCAAATTGTCTATATCCAGCATGGCGGGTCCGGCGTTTCTTATGGCATCAACCTCGGCATGCGCTGTAGTATCTGATTCTGAAAACACCCGATTCCGTCCTCGGCTAACAATAATCCCATCAGAATCAACGATTACAGCTCCGATAGGGTAGGTTCCTTCCACTTTTGATTTTTCAGCTTCCATAAAGGCCTCGAGCAAGTACTTTCTATCATCCCTCATTCATCGCCCTCCTCCTTTTGCACAAATCTATTTGTATATTACTTCCACAAACGTGGAAAAAATCCCTTGTTACTTCTTCCTGAAGCTAAGCGGACTCTCGACGCAATCACTCAGAGAACATAAAAAAAGCAGCTGACGACGAATCGCCACTGCTAATTTAATTCTGAAACCACCCAATTATTTCGCATAGAAAGCGGCGACCTTGCGAATCCCTTCGATCATATCGCCGATATCCGTCTCAGTATAAAATTCATTGGTAGGCAGCCGTACCGCCGTCGCCAAAATCTGTTCGGCATTGGGGCACAAGCCCCGTTCATACGTAATGCCGGTTAGCGAGAATGGAAAATGGGAGCTCGGATACGCCGTCCGATTCTGAAAAAGCGGCTGCATATAGACGACATCCGGAATATACCCTTCCATGTTAGGAATCCCTTCCGCCTCCAGTGATTTACAAAATTCCGTTCGTGTGCAGGACAGCTCGTCGAGCTTAAGTCGAAGCATATAAAACCAATACGTGCATTCGTTGTCCGGCTCTACATAATGAGCCTGAATACCCGGCAGCGTACGGATGCCGGCGGTTAGCCGATCGCCGTGGCGGCGCCGCGTCTCGCAAATGCCGCCGAGCTTTTTCAGCTGAGCTACGCCTACCGCTCCTTGAAGCTCGGTCATCCGGTAGTTCGGCGCAACGTAATGCAGATCGCGCTGCACGGTATTGCCGAATCGCTGGTAGTTTTTATCCGCGAACGCATGTGCAGCATGATAATCCGCCTCCTCGCCGGAATTAACGGTTACGATGCCGCCGTCTCCGGTGGAAATATGCTTGAAATCGTTAGTGCTGAAGCAGCCGTAATCACCGATGGTGCCGACGAGGAGCCCTTTGTACCGGGTCAAGTAGCTCTGCGCACAATCTTCGATCACTTTAAGCCGATGCTTGCGGGCGATCTCCATAATCGGATCCATGTCTGCGGGATTGCCGGCCAAATGGACAACGACAATCGCTTTCGTCCGTTCCGTAATCCGTTCTTCTATAGAACGCGGGTCCATGTTGTACGTTTGCGGATCAAGGTCGGCGAACACAGGAATAGCATTTTGATACAAAATGCCGATGACCGTCCCCTGATCCGTAATTGGGCTCGTTATGACCTCGTCTCCTACCGAGATGCCTGCAGTTCCAAGCGCTATGTGGATCGCAGCCGTTCCCGAAGATGCAGCCACACTGCAGGGCACGCCGTACATGTCGTTAAAATCGCTAAGGAACTGCTTGACCTTGCCGCCAAAATGATAAAACAGCGTGTTCTGGTCCAGGGCTTCCGCCAGCTCCGCTGCTTCCTCCGGACCGAATCGTTTGCCTGTTCCAAACGGTGTCGACTTGACTTTGCTGCCGCCATGAATGGCCAGCTGTTCGGTTTGCATCCTCGTTACACTCCTTCTGAAGATATGGTTGAACCGGGTGCCTATCCAGTTCTCATCCCAGTTTGTTTGCCTCAGCTAAGGTTAGCCATTACCTTATTCACAGCCATTGCGATATCCCGCATGTCGTCCTCCTCGGCGAGGAGCACGTTCTGATGAAGCCATAGCACCTCATTGGCGCATGCTTGCTCGCACACTGGGCATTCGTAGCTGGGCTCGGCCCCTGTCAGCTTGCGAATCTCACTTAGCACGGCCGCATTACGATGCAGCGGAACGTATCCGGCGGCTACCGGTATGCCTTCCGCCTGCAGACGGCGGATGATCTCCTCTTTGCCGACGGAGCTCGCCACATCCGTTGTCACACGGAACATGAACAAGTGGCGCGCATGTACGGTTACCCGAGGATCGCGCCTCATCGTTGCAATCCCATCGATCTGGCCCAGAAGGTTTTCCAGCAATAGGCCGTTGCGCTCTCTATGCTGAATCTGCTCCTGAAGCCTGGTCATTTGCCCCAGCAGTACAGCTGCCTGGAACTCGGTCATGCGGAAATTCCAGCCGATATGCTCATGCTGATACCAGGCTCCTGCCCTCACGCGGCCTACATTGGTTATGGACCAGGCCATGTCGGCAACGTCCCGGTCATTCGTCACAATCATGCCGCCTTCGCCGCTGTTTATATTTTTGCTGGACTGGAAGCTGAACGTTCCCGCCGTTCCGAGTGCACCGACGCCGACTCCGTTCCATTTCGCCCCCACCGCCTGGGCCGAATCTTCAATTACAGCCAAGCCGTGCTTGGTTGCAATGGTGTTGATCCGGTCCATATCCGCCGGGCATCCGGCGATATGAACCGCCATGATCGCCTTCGTGCGCGGCGTGATCGCCGCTTCGATCCGTTCCGGATTCAGAAGCAGCGTATCCGCTTCCACATCCACAAACACGGGAATCGCACCGAACAGCAGCACGCTCGTTGCGGACGCAATGAACGTATACGGCGGCAGGATGATCTCATCCCCGGGCTGCACTCCTGCCGCCTTCAACGCCAACGTGATCGCGATGGTCCCGTTGGCCGTCGTAATAGCGTACTGTGCATCCTGCAGCTTGGCGAACTCCGTCTCCAGAGCCTCGAGCTTAACGCGCCCGGTTCCTCCCCACTTTCCGGAGTGAAGCACCTCCAGAAGAAGGCGCTCCTCGGCTTCCCCATAGATCGGCCAGCTCGGGAAAGGCTTTGTCCGTACCGGCGTTCCTCCGAGAACCGCTAATTTTTCCATGACCATCACCTCACGTTATTGGTTGTCTCTTGAACGACATACTTACGGCAAGTTACTCCGTACTGCACTTCCAACGCTTCCGAATGGTTCGACTCCCTCACTGCATCCACCGGAATCCAGACAACGGTTCCTGCCTGAGCATTTTCGACGATCGGTCCGCCCTGGTCGTCCAGCCCTTTGATTACAGCCTGCCTTCTTTTCCGTGTCCATTCATTAATCTCCGCGCAGGTCCAGAATTCGAACTGCCGGCTGCGTGCTTCGCGAACCAGCTTGCGGAAGGCATCCCGCACCGCCTCCCGGTTATGGATATGAATCTGGTGGAATAGAAAATGCGCTACCCCCTCCACCCTCATTACACCTTCGAGAAAAGGAACGATAACCGAGCTGTCCGACCATGCCGCCAAATCCATATCCTGCGTCAGAAATCCGACTTCCAGCACGTCATATAGCCGATTGCGTTCATCAGCCCAGGCCATCGGATAGTAAGGATGACACGTTCCGAACAGAAATCCGACATTGCCCCGCTTGCTAGGACCGCGCGTCTGATCGACCGCGATCTGATTTTTTTCGCACCAGAGGAATAGCTCTCCCCAGCCCTCAAAACGGGTGTAATGGTTCTTGTTGGACGTGACGGAGGTCAAATTAGCCGCCCGCTTCAACCATTCCAATTGCCGGTCGAATTCGTCACCGTACCAACGGCCCCCTTGTTCATCAAGCGCATTATAATGAAACGCAAGCTCATGGCCTGCCGCTTTCACCTGATCGTAAATGTGCGGGCTGTATCCAGGCTCGATCATGCACCACGTAGAACGGATACCCGTTTCCTGCAGGAGCTTGAGCGTGGACAGTGCGTGCTCATCCTGGTTGACGTCGCTGTCATGAGAAATAAGCGCCACCTGCTTCGTTCCTTCCGGCCATAAGCCGACGAAAGGCAGGACAACTCCGCACTCCTGTGCGATGGAAATCAAATGGCTGATCAATACGCTCCGCCACAAATCCGCTTGAGGCTCAGCAAAGTACAGAGCACCGGTGTCCGTCGCTTTCCGGTCGAACTCCCAATCCAGAGCTATCGCGTCGTCTGCTTTCAAAATCCCTTCGTTGAGAACCGCAGAGCCGTCAGGTGCCGGAACCCCGTCTTCCAGAACCGGATCCATCCCCTGCTGCATGCGAACGATCGTCTGAGGAATATCTACAGCCCAACGCTCCAGATACCCGTTACCTACCTGTATGCTTTGCAGCACAGTGCCGCCAGAAGAACCTCCGGGAGTCAAGATCGTCATGTTTCCTTTTTCCGTGAGGCTTCCATTCGGTTTTTCTACAGATGAGCTTAACGACCAAGGGGATGCCTCAACAAAACGCAGCCTATAGATACCCGGAACCGGTAGCTCCCCTTCTCTCCAATGTGCATAACCGCACCGGATCGTAGACTGCCGGACGAAACCGAGCCGCTCGGCCCACACATGACCTCTCCCGTAGGATACGAGCCGTCCCCCGCGCTCCATGTACTCCCACAAACCATTTTGCTGCTCCTTGGTATGATCACCGAGTACATCAATAACCATGTCATATCGGGAAGTCTGTATGTCTCTGGCATTGGATACCCGTTCCACACGGATTCCTGCATGAGCCAAAATCTCCTCCAAATACAAGGAGTAGATGTTATACCCATAACGCCAGCGTTTTTCTGCGGCTTGCAGATCAAGCAGCAGGCCGATGCGCGCGACTCTCAAATTCATCATTCCTTTCTGCAATTATCCCATGATTTGAATACGTGTATGGTACTTGCACTGTAAAAGAAAACCAGCTATGCTTAACCGTAACTGACTGCTATAAGGGAAATTATGATCTTATACGAAACGGATGCGAACCAATGAAAAGAGAAAATGAATTCCGCTATATGAAGCTTGCGAACATGCTGCGCGAACAAATTTTGTCCGGCTACATCCGGCCCGGCCAATACCTGCTGTCCGAGAACGAGCTGACCCGCCATTACGGTCTCAGCCGCTCGTCGGTTCGTAAAGCATTGGACCAGCTGTTGGATGAAGGCCTTATTGAGAAGCGCGTCGGCCAAGGGACCATCGTGCCCCATCAGCTCTCCATTCCAAAGGGCGGAACCGATACGCTGCGCATTCTCGCCTTTACTCCGTCCTATTTCGCCGATTACGCCCTGCCGACGATTCAAAAGCAGTTCCAAGCCAAGTTTCCTCACGTCGAGGTCAAAATTCTCAATCTCCCCGGCCCATCGTTTCGCGATCTGTTTGAAACGAGCCGGGAGCTCGGCTTTCAGCCGGATCTTCTGTTCGTGCCGGATAAGCACGGCTATGAGCTGATTCAGGAGCTGACAGGCTCCTTCCTGCCGTTGGAGCCTTTGGTATCGGACGCGCTTGCGGCTGTATATCCGAAGCTGCTGCGGTCATTCAGCATTCAGAATACGGTGTTGGCCGCTCCGCTTACGTTCTCGCCGGTGTATTTGACATACAATCCGCGAATGTTCGAAAGGTTCGGTGCAGATCAGCCTCATGCCGCATGGACGAAGGATGAATTCATTACGGCCGCCAAGCGGCTTACCCGTGATACCGACGGCGACGGCATTAACGATACCAGCGGGTTCTCCATCCCGACTGCGTTGAGCCGATGGCCGGCTGTCGCCCTGCGCAACGGAGTGCATTTCCGGGCAGAGCAGCTTCAGACCGACACGTTGTTGAACACCTTGAACTTCCTGCACGATATTTTGTTTCGATATCGGGTCGCCACCTTAGCCAGCCGCAGCGCGTTGAACTCCGAGGCGTTTCATTTGGAACGGACCGGCATGGTGCTTACAACAACTTTGGAAATGACGTACTGGGAACGTACCGGTCTGCCGTTCGAGCCCAAGATCGCCCCAATGCCATTCGGAACGGGCACTTCCACCATGCTGATAGCGAATGCGCTCGTGATCCCCGATACGTGCCAAGATCCTGCGCTTGCCGCCCAGTTTATCCGTGTCGCGCTGGATGCCGAGACTCAGTCCGCTTTTTGCCGCAACAGCTCCTTCCTTTCCGTTCTTCCCTCCGTGAATGAAGCCCTCCGATCTCATGAGGATCTTCAAGCTCTCGGAGTGACCGGAGAAGGGATGGACAGCAGCTATTTCACCCACGAGCTGGTGGACGACCTCGAGCTGCTGTACGAAATCGAGCGGGAAATGGATATGTTCTGGTGCGGGCTGGAGTCGGCCGCCTCATTCGCGCAAAAAATTTGCAGCAAAATAACCAATCATTGAGAAGCCCTGTAGAAGCTCTGACGGGCTTCTTTTTTTCGTAACCCGGCTGGTAAAGCTACCTTATTGCCGCTCACCCCTTGATGGCCCCTATCAGCATCCCTTTGATGAAGTATTTTTGCACGAAAGGATAGATCAAGAGAACAGGGAGTATCGCTACGGTGACCGTAGCCATCTTGATCGTCTCGGGCGGAAGTGTCTGCATCACGATAGGGTTCATCACCTGAAGCTCTTGGGAGATCGCAGGCGATTGGATCATATTCCTCAATACGACCTGGATCGGATACAGTGTCCTGTCCGACAAGTACATGATTCCGCTGAAATAAGCGTTCCAATGCGTTACACCGTAAAACAGCCCCATTGTCGCGATAATAGGCATTGACAAGGGAAGAATGATCCGCAGCAGCGTCTGAAGCTCCCCGCAGCCGTCGACACAGGCCGCCTCCTCTACCTCTTGGGGCAAGTTTTCAAAGTACGTTTTCATAATCAGCAGGTTGAACGTGGAGACAAGCCCCGGAATTACTAATGACCAGATCGTGTCGAGCAGCCCCAGCGATTTAACGACGATGTAAAGCGGGATCAAGCCTCCCGAAAACAGCATGGTGAAGACGATGAGCATTAAGATGACGGATCTTCCCGGGATATACTTCTTGGACAGCGGATAGGCCAGCAGCATGGTCACCGCCAAATTCAGGAAGGTTCCGAGCAAAGTAATAATAACGGTAATCTTTAGCGCCTGCGGCACGACCGGACTGGAGAAAATAACCTTGTACGCCTCCATCGTGAACGTCTCCGGCCACAGCACGAAGCCTCCGTTGCGGACAACCTCCGCCATGGGAGTAAGAGACATGATAAACACGTAGTAGATCGGGAACAGGGTCAGCAGCCCGAAGAAAGCCAGAAGGCAATAAATGGCGATGTCCGCTATACGATCGGACGGCGTTTTACTCACCTGGATAGACATAAGCTTTCTCCTCCCTTCTACCAGATTCCGGATCCGCCCAACCGTTTGGCCAGCTTATTAGCGCCTATGACCAAGATGAGTCCGACGAGTGATTTAAAAATGCCGGTAGCCGCCGCCACACTGAATTCCAGCTGCTCCAGCCCCCGCCGGAACACCCAAGTATCAATGATGTCGCCCGTCTCGTATACCCGCGAATTCAGGAAAATATAGATTTGGTCAAAGCCCGCATCCATGATGTGACCGATCCGAAGGATCAAGAGCAGGATGAATACATCCCGGATTCCCGGCAGCGTCACGTGCCACAGCTGCTTCCACCGTCCCGCACCGTCGACGACGGCCGCTTCGTACAACTCCTGATTAATCGTAGCAAGAGCGGCCAAGTAGATGATGGCTCCGTATCCCGTATTTTTCCAAATGTCGGTCAGCACGATGATGGAACGGAAATAGTCGTTATTGGCGAGAAAGTTCACGCTCTCTCCGCCGGCTTCCCTGATGAAATAGTTGACGATCCCGGACTCCGGGGCAAGAAAAGCGAACACCAGGCCATAGACGATAATCCATGATAGAAAATAAGGTCCGTAAGTAACCGTCTGGATCACTCTCTTAAACCAGCGAACACGAATTTCGTTAAGCAGCAGGGCAAAAATCAAATCCGGCAGCATGTTGAACACAATTCTATAAAAGGAAATGAGGAGCGTGTTGCGGATCAGCTTCGGAAACTCCGGCGAAGAGAACACCTCCCGGAAATTGCTCAGACCAACCCATTCGCTGCCGAAGATGCCTTGGGATAAGTTATAATCCTGGAAGGCGATCAACAGACCGCCCATCGGAACATAATGAAAGATGAGATAGTACAGCAGTCCGGGTACCATCATCAGATAGAACCAGCGGTATTTCCAGCTTTTTAACATCCATGTCACATTTCATCGGCTCCTTGATTCGACTTGATCCAGCTGACCTGCCATGGGGTCCGGACTGAGGTCGGTGCGGTTTACTTGATGACGCCGGCCGCTCTCATCTGGTCTTCGTAGGTTTTCAGCATATCCCCGCCTCGATACTTCGTCATTAATTCTTCACGGTATTTCGGCCAGTTGGAGGCATCCTGCTCATCAAACAAAATTTTCACGTGATATTCGCGCATTTTGGTGCGGAAATCGGCAAGATTGAACCCTTGAGGCGGTGCAACGTTCGTTCCGATGGAAGGCAGCAGCTTGTATCCCTTGATCGTTTTCAAAATTGCCCGGTCGTTATCCGTCATCCGCGGATCGATGACCTCGAGACCCAGCACCTCGGGCTCCGCCGCTACGAGAGAGCCGTATATCGCAAGAAAATTCCCTTGCGTCACGATTTCCTTATCGATCGCTTCCGGCTTTAGCGTTACTTGCTTGCCGTTCTTGGTGTAATGCTTGCCCTCCACTCCATAATGCGTAAGCAGGAAGCCTTCTTCACCGCAAAGCCAATCTACGATATCGACGATCCGTTTGATCTTCTCGGGACTTTTCTCCGCCGTAGCTTTCGAGAATAGGAAGGCATCATTCGGAAGGTTCTCCGTCCATACTCCGGCCGAGGCATAGGGATGAAACGGCACCCAGCGGGCGTTCGGGAACAGCGCCTTGGTCTTGTTCTGCAGCGAAGTCGGATTGCTGTCAAAAGCGACCGTACGCTCACCTGAAGCAATGACCCCTACTTTGCCCTGAGCCGCTTTGTCCAGATAAGCAGTTCCTTTGGATAGGAACCAGTCCGGATCGACGATTCCCTCCTTGATCATCGCTTTAATATCGTTAAGCACGCCCTCCATCCGCAGATCGGTAGAAACGTCGGTCAGCTTATTGTTCTCCACCATGAAGGCGCCGACCAGCCCGTGCTTCAAATATTGCGGGAAGTCGGTCGAAACGGTATTACCGTTCCCTACGGTCGAGAAGCCGAACGTATCCTTTTTCGAGTTTCCATCAGGATCGTTGTTGGTAAAAGCCCTCATCGCATTCATCATTTCATCGTAATTCGCCGGTACTTTGAGGTTCAGCTTATCGAGCCAGTCTTTGCGGATATAGTAGGAACGGTACACGTTGCGGGCAAACGGGATCGGGGCGCGCTTAAAGGTGTTCTCGACAGCATAGCGCTTAAGCTCCACCTCACTAACCCACTTGAAATAGTTCGGCATGGTCTGGGGATTGATAAAAGGGGTCATGTCTGCGACGACATTATCAAGAATGTATTTCTGCGAATCGGTTCCGGTGCTGATGAACAAATCGGGGACATCACCGGATGCTACAAGCAGGTTCGTTTTGTTGGTCCGATCGGCTCCGATCGGCATGAACTGCACGTTCAAGCTCACATTGAACTTCTGCTCGATCGCTTTCTTGACGAAGTCTTTATCTCCCTGCGGCAGATTGGCGTCGTTCGCCCCGCCCGCAACGGCAAGGAACAGCTTGAGATCCAGCTTATCCTTGTATTTGCTCGGAGTATCGGTGCCAGTCGAAACGGAAGAGGGCTCGGGCGACTGGGTACATCCGCTAATGGCAGCGGATGTCATCAAAGCGGCAAGAACCAATGGACGGTACTTCATAGTTTGCCTCCCTTATCTTTTGGATGGTAACCAATTCAAACGGGAAGTAGGATCCTGTACCGTGATGTGAGGGTGTACGGAGATGGCAGGCTTAGGATCTGCACCAAGGTTGTTAAGTGGATGGACAAATCAAGCATAGTTGTACGATACCTGTATGGTTATTATTATCGTAATGAAAACGTTTTCCCTTGTCAAGTGTTTCTTCGATGCGCGTTTCCCTCAATGCTGCCTCCTCTCTTTGCAGTTGTATCGTACTTGTATCTTGCTTGTAGTGTACCTTCTTCTTGGGCAGGTCGTCAAGAGGTAACCTTACATGAAGTTAAACTTTTGTATCCACATGTTATATTAATTAACATGAATCTGCCTAATGCTATAGAAAAAAGCCGCGATTCACGCGGCTTCGCAGCTTCTTTCGGTAATATGTCCAGCACACACTTAATCCATTAGAAGACTCAACGTTCCCCAGCGCCGTAAGGCTCGGTCCGGCCGATTTCTGTCTGTGAGAAATAGCTAGACGTTATAGTACAGCACCTTCGCGCAATGGCCTTCCAGGCTCGGAATTTGCACCTTACTCGAAAACTCCCCGAGCTCCTCGTCCGTCCAGAAATCGTAGAGACGGTGACTTCCCGAAATCGCAAATTCGAAATCCTTTGGCTCCTCGTCAAAGTTGAATACGCAGACGACCTGCTTATCTCCCAGGTCAATCCTCCCGATCGTATAGCCGGTGTCGTCGAAGGACGCCGCCTTCCCAATCGGAGGCAGCAGCTTTTTCAAGACGTTGATGTTCTTCTCCGACATCTTGGGGATCAAATCGCCGCTGATGATCATGCCGCCGGAAGCCAGAATGACCGCTTTATGAAATTCAAACTCCTGGTCGGTGATGAGTGACGGCTTGTCAACCAGCTCGCCGCTGATGTTTCTCGTCTTGAAGGTCACTCTCTCAAGCACGATCACGTCCGGGTCATTGTACCATAACGTATCGTTCTGCCAGTTGCGCGGGAACTGCTCCCTTGCGTTACCGCCAACATGCTTCCAATCGCGGGCGATATCGTTAGTAATCCGGTTGCCGTGGACGAGTCCAAGCAATGGCCAGAACGGCGCGTTGCAGCCAAGCAAGAAGCTGTCATGCCCCACCTCATCGGCGATAGCTTGGATTCCGCGGCGGAACGCTTCGATGCGGGTAGCATTCTTATCGTAACGGATTCCCGGCAGCGCTCCGTATTGCAGGAAGTCCATTTTAAAGTAGCGCCAGCCCCATTCGTCATGCATCGTTCGGACAGCATTACGCAAGTAGTTCAGCGCTTCCGGATGTGTCGTATCCAGCATGTACCACTGCCTGTCCGGCGTTCTTTTCTTCTGGCCGATTCCGTTAAATGGCTTCCCCTCTTCATCCTGGATCAGCCAGTCCGGATGCTCTTCCAGCAGCTTGGCGAACGGGTCAACGATAAATGGAGAAATATAACCGGCCGCTTCCATCCCGTTAGCTCGTATACCGTCGCTGATTGTTTTGACATCGGCCCCGAGACCCGGTCTTGGTATCAAGAAGTCGCCGTCTGCCGCAGCATAGCCTCCGTCGATTTGAATCCGCTTCAGCTCCGGAATCCGCTCTTTCATGGCGCGGGCATTTTCATAAAAGCCTTCCGCCGTCATCGGCCGCAGACAATAATAGGAGCACCAGCCCGTCGGAATTTCCGGATACAGCTTTCGCGGATGATTGCGGTTCAGGTGTTCTGCCAGCTCCGTAAGAAGCTGATTATGATCAGGACCAGCGGAGAATATGAATTGCTCCAATTCCCACGAAGCGCCGGGCTCCAGTGTCAAATCCTCTGTGTCCATAATCACTTCCAGATAAGAGCCCCGGAAACGAAGCTCGCCGGAGAACCTATGGCAGGACGTAAAGCCCAGTAATTGGTGACCTTGATTCTCTGGCGACAGCAGCAGGAGGTTGTACACGGACCAGACGTTCTCGTGAAACTTCGTTCTGGGTAGCCTGAAGAAGTCCCAGTCGGTTCCATAAGCACCGATATGATATGGTGATGACAGTGTCCCGCCATACTGCGTCAGCATTTGATAGCCCTCTCCGTAGAATGGAGTGTCCGGAGAATACGGCGTTTCCCCGGAAAACAGCACGACCTCTTTGATTTTAAGCGGCCGGCCGGAGCGGTTGGTTACTCTTGTTTGCAGTACGTTGCCAGTCCATGTTTTCTCAATCGCTGCGTCATGCTCGGAAGCCGTCGTACAATCGGCAAGTCTAACGGCTTGATCGAGTTTTTTTAGTTCGTCTAATGTCAGCATTTGATTTGTATCCTCCCCGGTATTTAGAATGTAACCATTCCGCTATCTTTGATAGCGATTTCAATACGATCGGGAACAATGCTGTCCATTGTCCCCCGTTTACCTCATTGCATCGTCCTGCCTGACCCTAATGATATCGATAAACGGGGGCTTAGAAAATAATGATAATTAATGACTTTTTGTCCTATACTCAGGTTTTTCCTTATCTATCCAACAAATAGGTGTTCAAGAATGCATTGCGGAATTTTCCGTTCGGGTCGTACTGAAGAAGCAGCTGTTGAAACTCGGGGAGCTTCTCATAAAGCGACCGCAAGCGGGCAGGCGTCATGGCAAACAATTTACTCCAGTGAGGGCGGGCTTGGAAAGGCGCCAGCTGCTCTTCAATAAGTGGCAGCAAGCGCTGCACGTCTTCCCCATGCTGTTTCCATGTAAAATGGAAAGCGACCGAATCCTGCTTATAACAAGGACTCATCCAATGCTGATCTCCTGCTATCGTACGTACCTCGGATACATAAAGAAGCGGTGCAATCTGCTCCTTCAACCTGCTAATGGCCCCCAAGGCAGCATAAGCATCTTGTCGCGATACGAAATATTCGCTTTGCAGCTCCTCACCGGCGCTTGGGGTGAAATCCATGCGAAAATGAGCCATCCGCTCGTACCATGGCCCCGGTATGCCCATTTGCTCGCTGCAATTTTCCGCTGTATAGCCCGGCACCGGATGGAGATTCGCCGCAGCGCGTTTGGCGCCGAAAAACTCCGGCTCCGTCTGATCGGAATCAAGATCTGTTACTACACTCTTCCTCCACAATTGGTTGAACGTATCTGTTTTCCAATCCGTAAACAGGCTGACGCTGTAGGCACTTCCAAAAATATCGTCAAAATGATCTTCAAGCTGTGCCAGAGGCAAGCCCTCGTATACCGTCTGACTCATTTGAAACGCCGGAATCACATTCAGTGTCAGCTTCGTAACGACGCCTAATCCGCCAAGCCCAACGACCGTTCCGTCGAAAACGTCTCCTTGCCGTTCGCGCGACAATTCAACCACGTCTCCATTCGCCTTGACGATCTCCATGGAATGGACCGCCGTTGACAGGCTCCCGTTCTTGTCCCCGGAACCGTGGGTGGCCGATGCGCATGCGCCTGCAATCGTAATGTGCGGCAATGACGCCAAATTGTGCAGCGCATAACCATTATCATGCAGATAATGGCACAGCTCTCCATAGCGGATCCCCGCTTCCACTGTAACTCTATTGTGAGCTCGATCTAAGGCAACCACTCGATTCATCTTTTGAAGAGAGATATGGCTTCCGTCCGTATCGGCGATTCCATTGAATGAGTGACGAGTGCCCAACGTCTTCACGCGACTGCTTCGGGCAACCTCTTCTTGTACCTGCTCCACACTCTCGGGAACGAGAAGCTCCGCGGCGCTGTAGCTGTAGTTGCCTGCCCAGTTTTTCATAGTTTCCAAGTCCATCGTCACGCTCCTTCTAGTTTCGCAAAAAAATCCACATATAGACTATTCGTGAAAATGCTCCGCTATCCTCCCGGTCTATGAATAAAGTGAGCAGAGTATGGAAACTTCATAGAATGTAAAAAAGAAAAAACCTCTATCGAGGTCCATGTTGTCAAGAAACCCCGGGTAACCCAAATCTTAAGGGCTAGTTGGGGTATCTCTGCTTACGATGCTTGTTTTCCTGCGGAAACTCTACAGCGACCGAATTTGTTGCCGAAAAATTACCGCAATAAAGCGATAATATCCAGAGCTTCCCGGGAACAACAGCGGCCTCTGGAAGAGCACATGGGTACCCATCCTATTTTTTTAGTTCCCAGAGTGCCCCAACAAGGGCAGCCCCTTTGTAGAGAAAAGTTGAATTGCTTGCGGACCGTAGTTCCGTTATTTTACCAAAAATGGAACTATTCTGAGAGTGATCGGACAGCAGATCCTTTATTGAGCCAAAATACACTGTTTTCGCCTGAAAAATGAGCAAATAACGGATTCTGTGTCCGATCGTACTGCAAAAGCAGCCTATTTCCAAAGAATAGCGGATTCTCTGTCCGATAGACCTTCTCCAAGTCCATGTCAGCTTATACACAACTCCTCCCGCCATCAGCCATCCTCTATCGAGAACCTTCCTCAGAGGAATGGCCTTAAACTTTTTACTTTGGCAGAACTCACTTTATAAGCAAGGAGGCTTTTATCGCCGAATACAGATTTCTCAAGCTTTTCCACCCTAAAGCTCTCAACTTATGTTACCGGAGCCGGGTTAAACAGGCATAAGTCGTTGTGTAAGCCCCAACGGTCCGCCCACGTCTGCTTTTTCCCGCTTGCTACATCCAGAATCATGCGGAAAATGTCCCAGCCGACCTCCTCGATCGTCGCCTCTCCTGTAGCGATAGTTCCCGCGTTGATGTCGATCAAATCGTGCCACTGCTCCATCAAAGCGCTGCGAGTGGACACTTTGATGACAGGCACCACCGCTAGCCCGTAAGGGGTTCCGCGGCCGGTTGTAAACACCTGCATATTCACGCCCGCAGCCAGCTGGAGGGTACCGCACACAAAATCGCTGGCAGGCGTCGCTGCAAAAAGCAGCCCTTTTTGCGTTGCTTTTTCGCCCGGCGACAAGACGCCGGAGATGGGACTCGAGCCGGACTTTACGATCGAGCCGAGGGATTTTTCCACGATGTTTGCCAGTCCGCCCTTTTTATTGCCGGGCGTTGGATTGGCGCTGCGGTCCGCTTGCCCCTGCTGCAGGTAGCGGTCGTACCACGCCATCTCGCGAATTAGCGCTTGGCCCACGGACTCGTCTACAGCCCGCGGCGTCAACAGGTGAACGGCATCCCGCACCTCCGTCACCTCCGAGAACATGACCGTTGCGCCGGCCCGCACGAGCAAATCAGCGGCGTATCCGACAGCCGGATTCGCGGTAACTCCCGAGAAAGCGTCGCTCCCGCCGCATTGCAGCCCGACCACCAGGGCGGAGGCAGGACAGGTGACGCGCTTCCTGAGGTTTAATGCGGCAAGCCGCTCTTCCGCTTGATTCAGGATCGACTCGATCATGCTGCTGAAGCCGTAATGATCCTGCAGCGTGACGAGCTTGGACGTATCCCCGTCCGGAATGAGCCGGTCCGGGACAAGCTTCTCGCAGCCGAGCCCGACGACCAATATTTCCCCGCCGAAATTCGGATTGACGGCAATATTTTGAATCGTGCGAATCGGGATGACGGCATCCGGAGCTTGAATGGCAACGCCGCACCCGTAGTTATGGGTTAACGCGACAACGTCTTCAACATTAGGGTATTTGGGCAGCAGCTTCTCCTTAATCAGCTTGACCGCATGCTCAAGAACACCGACGACGCATTGCACGCTGGTCGTGATGCCGAGAATGTTTTTCGTGCCGACACTGCCGTCTTTGTTCAGATAGCCTTCGAAAGTATACCCTTCCAGCGGCGGCAGCGGTTCCGGTACCCGATTGGCGACCTGCAGCTCCTCGAGCCTTGGAGGCGTAGGAAGACGGACCAAGGACTCCTCGATCCAGCTTCCCTTGGAAATTGGACTCATCGCATACCCAATAACCTCACCGTAACGAACAATCGGCTCCTCTTGCTGCAAATCCGTTAAGGCAACCTTATGGCCTTGCGGGATATACTCCTTCAGCTCAAGACCGCATTCGAAAACGGATCCTTTCGGCAGTCCTCCTGCATTGACAACGATGGCGACATTATCTTGTTCGCTTATTCTAATATAAAGCGGTTTCTCATTATGGTTTTGCGCCTGAATCGACATCACAAGCTCCTCCATCCATGAATGCTATGGCATTTTATTTTCCGCTGAATCGAATCCCCTATGAATGAATAACGTTTCCTCACTAGCAAACATGACACTCTATTGTCCTCTGGACAACGATTCTACGGCATTGCCCTTCCGCGAAAGCAGGTTCATTTCATTATGGCACATTAATAAAGGCGCCACGCCATGCCCGTTATTATCCACTACCTGCTCCTGATAAATATAATATTCCAGACTGCCGTCCCTCATTTGCCCGTTTTCCGGCTTCTTGCCGAGACCTGCGCTTCGGCAAATGCCTCCCAGCAGCACCATGCCCTCTTCTTCCCTTAGATAGGTCGATATCGTTTCTTCGTAGGCTCGTCGTCCATAGACGAGATACTCCTGCGGCAAATAACCCAAACGAACTCCCTTCATCATCGCGTAAGCCATCATCAATGTGCCGCTCGATTCCAAATAATTGTCCGGATGCTCCGTCCGATCGACAACTTGAAACCACATCCCCCCTGGCTGCTGGTAAGGAAGCATATTCTCGACCAGCTCCTCTAAGATTCGCTTCATCGGCTGCGTATCCGCCAGTTCTCTTTCCAGCAGCTCCAGCACATCCACAAGCGCCATGGCGAACCATCCTACGGCTCGTCCCCATACATTGGGTGAATGGCCGGTTACTTTGTCGCACCAGAACATCTGCCTGCTTTCGTCGAATGCATGGTGGTACAACTGCTTTTGCTCGTTATAGATAAAACGGCGTGCGTTGGCGAATTGCTGCAACGAATCGGAGTATGTTTTGTGCTCCGCAAAGGTCTTCAAGTAATTGACGTAAAACGGCTGCCCCATGTACAGTCCGTCCAGCCAAACCTGGTACGGATAATTTTGCTTGTGCCAGAAGGAGCCGCTCTGCGTTCTGGGGTAAGTATCCAGTTGGCGGTAGAGCAAGTCCAGAACCTGCTTATATTTGGGGTCCCTTTCACGCTCATACAACGGAAACAGCAGCGTAGCCATCCGTATTTGATCTATATTGTAGGTGTCGGGCTTTATATCACTTATTTCCCCATCCGAGTTGTACAGTCCGTCGATAAACGTCTTTACGAATCTATAATCGTCTTCCTCTCCGAAATGCTCGTAGCTGTCCATGTAAGCCTTCAATATACAGCCCTCGATATAATGCCACCGGTGCGAATACCATGTTGATTCCGACCTGTATTGCTTTTTCAATTTGCCTACTAATTCATATGACACCAGGAAACACCTCCCACTATGAACTCATGCCGCGATTCACGGGATTTCTCAATTCATTTTCGAATGAAGCTCGCGGTATTGACCCGGCGTCATGCCGGCCGCCTTGCGGAACGTTCGGATAAAGCCGGTCGAGCTGTTGTAGTTGAGCCGTTCGGCGATTTCGGTAATTTTCATTTGGCTGTCCTTCAGCCAGAGCTTCGCCATGCTCATCCGGTGATTGGTCAAATAGTCGATAAACGTGACGCCGATCTCCTTCTTGAACACCCGGCTTAAATAAACCGGATGAAACTTCAGCTGCTGCGCACAGGACTCCAAAGTAATGTCCCGGTCGTACTGTTCATGTATCATCTCGACCATTTGATGGGCGATATTGATATATTGCGTATCGATGCGTCCTTGCAAAAAAGCGATCGTCGGCGGCAGCAGCACGGTTTTGAACCAGGAATTAATTTCCTCCACGGTATGCAGCTTCATAAACCGGTTGACGACCGACATCGAACCGATCAAGCCGTCGAGCGTTCCCCCTTGCTGATGGACAAGCCGGTATATTTTCGTAATCAGCTGAATCATCTGCATTTGAAAATCGTTAAACATGACTCCCTTCTCCAAAAGGGAAGACACGTAGTTGTTATAATAATCATATACCGCTGCCGAATCGCCGCTCTTGAGCGCATTGATCATATAGTCCTCCATATGATCCCATGATGCGGAGGGCTGAGCCGTACCGGGGTTCGATTCGATATCCCCATAGCTCAGCACAAGCTCGTGGCCGAGGCTGATGCGGCGTTTCAATGCTTCCAGCGCTTCCGAATAGGCATCCATCGCATCCGTATAACGGTGGAACGGGCGGCTGATCCCGATGCTCACCTTGAGCTGCAGTAGCTCGTGAAGCTTATGCTTGATCCGCTCCGCCATCTCGTAAAAGTAAGCGCTCATCTCCGCAGGTTCATCCGCATCCGCTGTCAGCAGAGATACCTGCGACTGGTCGAGCAGTAACGTGCCAATGATGCACCCGTCGGGAAGCAGCTCTGCGACGATGTTGTTGATGGCGAACAGCAGCAGCTCCTTATCGCTTTCCGAGTAGCGGGTCCCCTCCAGCGAATCGATCTGCAAAGCAAGCACTCCCAGAGATTTGCCCCGCTCCGCAAAGCCGTATGTTTCCATTTTGAATCTAAATTCGCTCTCGCTAACCTGCCCCATAAAGAGCTTAAGCAGCAAGTGCTCCTTTACCTGCACTCTCTGAGCTATCAGCTGCTGCTGCATCTGCTTGCGCGTGCTGAACAAGGCTTGAAAGCGATCCTCGATGAAGGCGAACTCATCCTTCTTCTTCAGGCTTGGCGTCTCGCCCCCGAACTGCTCCATAATGCTGAACAGCCGGCGTATCGGCTTATACATCCTTCGTGTACCGTAGAAAGCGGTACCGGCAATAATAACGATGATAATAAGGCACACATTGGCCGTAATGATGGCAATTTTTTTCGATTCCTTCGTGATTTCACCGATCGATACGACGGACACAAAGGACCAGCCGTAGTTGGCGGATACAAGATAATTGACAGCCTTCTGCTCTTCCTCAAAATAGCCCTCAGCGTTATCCCCCTTAGGCATATGCTGCAAAATGCGTTCGTGCTGCCGCCCTGTTCCGGGACTTGTCAGGAACGGCTCCCCGTCACGGTTTAGTACGAAGAGGCTTCCCCATTGATTGTTCGGCGCCAAATCGCTTTCCAGCGCATTATGCGACATATCGATGATAAGCAGCGCTTTGGGAATACTTGTCGAAGCAACCATCGGCAGCTTGACGACAAGCCTGATCATGCCGCGGCTCGCCGTTGGCTCCGTTGTATCGTCAGGCCGGCTATCCGAGCCTTCGGCCAGCCAAAATAAATTTTTCGATTGACGTGCATAATCTTTAAGCGCATTCTGATCGGTGAAGTCCTCCATAGAAGTGAAGCCCAGATTGCTGATCATCCATCCATGCTCCATATTGATGAGATGCGCATCCGCCACCCCCCAGATGGAATGAAGGTTGTACAAGCCTTTGGACAGATTGGCGATCGTTTGAAAATCGTCATTGGTCAGGGCATCGTCCAAGTAATCGCTTACAAGCGAGGAGTTGACGTACTGTACGGCTCCCATCTCGACGTTCTTCAGCGCCTGCTCCATGCGCATCTGATTTTGCAGCAAAATTTGCCCATTTCCTTCGTTCACCTTTTTCTCGATATCCTTGGAGGCGATATAGTAGGAGATGACTCCGATGGATGCAACCGGCAGCGCGCCGAGCAGCAGGGTGAACAAAGACAAGCGAACTAAATATTTCGGCACCGGAAACCTCTCCTCTCTGTACATGCAAGGCTTCGACGATAACCATTATACCAGAAAACTTTCTATGTCATCGTAAGGAAAAGCCGCCGGGTATACACCTCAGCAGCCTGATCCCCTCTGCGCGCGACTCCGACGCTCGTCTCCAAGTCTTGCAGGAAAGCGTTATTTCTTCTGCTTCGCGTGCTCTGCCGTAAGCTCTTCAATCACCTTGTCGCCGCCGGCCTTCTTCCACTTATCCACTTCCGCCTGCCAGCCGGCATCGTCGATTTTGCCCATGATATACTTCGTTTGAGCGTCGCGGATTAATGTGTCAAGCTCTCCGCCTTTTTCTGAGTAGGTCTTGGAGGTAAGCGTTAACGCAATATTCGGCACGGTGTTTTTCAAATTGTCGGCAACGACCTTCCAGCCCTTATCCTGCAGCTCGTTTAGTTTAAGCGGAAGCCCGGTTCCTGTTACCTCAAAGGAAGGCAAGCTGTCGCGATAAGGCTTCACTTCGAGGTTAAACAAGGACAGGTCCTTGAACTGGGCTTTGCCGTCGTCCGTTTTCGTAAAATGCTTTCCTTCCACGCCTCTCGTCAACAGCGTCGACATTTCGGGCTCCAGCAGCTTATCGAAGAAAGCAAGGAGCTGCTTTAATTCCGCTTCGTTCTTGACGCTCGATTTCGGGAAAACGAAGAAGCCGTTATTGCCGGGCTCAGCCGGCACGCGATTGCCCGAAGCCCCCATATACTGCACAACGTCGACTACCGCATTCGGCGCGGACTTGGATACGTTCTCGAACGAAGTGGCGGCTGCGGAAGCAACGGTATTGATCCGGATGCCCACCTTCCCCGCATTCCACTTATTGTCGGCGTCCGCCGCCTGAACAACCGAGAAATCCTGATTGATCAGCTTCTCCTGATACAGCCTCCTAAGCAGCTTCATGCTATCGAAATAAGGCTTGGACATAAACTCGGGAATAAGCTTTCCATTCTCGATTCCCCACTTATTCGGCGCTCCCTGCGACACGGCAAGCCGTGTCAAGAAGGAGCTGCTGGCCGCCGCATCATTGTAGGATTTCTCCAAAAACATGCCGTAGGTATCGGCCTGGCCGTTTTTATCCGGGTCCTTTTCTGCGACCGCTTTCAAAACGTTGTACCAATCGTCGAGCGTTACCGGCGGCTTGAGTCCCAGCTCATCGAACCAGTCTTTCCGGTAAACGATGCCGGCACGGCCGATATCCCGATACAGCGGCAGTCCGTACAGCTTGCCGTCTACCTTGATATTATCATAGTGAAGAGCGTTGACCGCGGATAAATTTTTGTAATCCTTCAATAACGGTCCGATCTCCCAGAACAATCCGGATTGAATCGCGTTAAGCGTAGTGGCATTATAGGTCAGCTTGAATGCTTTGGGCATTTCGCTGGAAGCGATCATGATGTTCTTCTTATCCTCAAAAGCGGCCGCCGGAATCCATTGAATATCGATTTGGGCATTCGTATATTTCTCGATCGCAAGCTCAATCTCATTGTCCTTCTTGGGCGCTTCGCCGATCTGCGGCGTAGCAATGGTCACCTTGAGCGGCGTCGAATCCGCTTTGCCGGCTTCTCCCTGCTGTGGTGCTTTGTCCTCGGCACAGCCCGCCAGCGCGCCTGCCGTCATTGCGAGTGAACAAGCCATAGCGATAAAGCGTCTCTTTGTCATCTTAAACCCCTCCTGGATAGCTTGTCATAATCATTATATAAAAAGATGGACATGTTAGCTCATCCTTTTACCGAACCTAACAGTACGCCTTTGGCGAAATGCTTTTGCAAAAACGGATACACCATCACAATCGGGATCGTCGCGACTACAATAGATGCCATGCGAATCGTTTGCGGCAAGTAATCCGTCGGATCCTGTTGTGTCGTCGTATCGCCGATTTGGTCCTGAGACAGCAGGACGATTTGCCTGAGCACGACCTGTACAGGAAATTTCTCGGCGTCGTTAATGTACATGACCGCGTTGAAAAAGGTGTTCCAATGGCTTACGGCGTAAAAAAGTCCGAATGTCGCCATCGCCGGCATCGAGAGAGGCAGGATAATGCGGAACAAAATCCCCAGATCGTTGCAGCCGTCGATTTTCGCGGAATCCTCCAAGCCGTCTGGAATTTGCTGAAAGAAATTTTTCAGGACGATCAGGTTAAAAGCACTGATTGCCGTCGGAATCATTAACGACCAGTACGTGTTGATCAGGCCGAACGCTTTGACGACGAAATAAGTCGGAATCAGGCCGCCGCTGAACAGCATCGTTATCAAAATCATCAGCATGAGGGTACGGCGTCCGCGTAAATTCGTTCGCGCTAACGGATAAGCCGTGAATGAAGTCATGATCAGGTTAACGAACGTGCCGAGCGCAGTAACGTAGATCGAGATGAGTATGCTCCGCAGCATCGTATCGGTAGAAAAAATATACTTGTATGCACCCAACGTAAACTGGGACGGGAACAAGAGCAGTCCGCCTTTCACCACCTCCTCGGGTGTGGCGAAGGAGACCATGACGATGTAAATAAATGGAATGATTGTGATCACTGAGATGAGCGTCAGCAGCGAATAATTGATGGTATGGAACAGCCGGTTGCCCCAGCTGCGGTCTTCCTGTGGCATAACGTCCCGCCTCCCGTGGTTAATTTGGTTAATATACGCCTTCTTCACCGAATTTTTTGGCCAGCCAGTTGGCCCCGAGTACTAGCACCAGTCCTACCAGCGACTTAAACATGCCTACCGCAGCGCTGTAGCTGTACTGTGCTTGCGTCAAGCCCTTCAGGTAGACATAGGTGTCGAACACTTCCCCTACCTCGCGGTTCATCGAGTTCAGCATGAGGAATATATGCTCGAAGCCCGTGTCGAGGAAGCTTCCGAGGCGCAAAATAAACAAGATGACAATGGTGCTTCGTATAGCCGGAAGAGTAATATGCCACAGCTGGCGCCATCTTCCCGCACCGTCCATCCGTGACGCTTCATAGAGCTGGAGATCCACTCCGGAAAGCGCTGCCAAAAATATGATCGTTCCCCAGCCGGCTTCTTTCCAGATCGATTGGCTTATGATCATCGTCCGGAACCAATCCTCGCTCAGCAGGAACGGAATTTTTTCCATGCCCAGCCTCGCGATCATTTCATTCACAATCCCGCCTTCGGTTGTAAATAAAATATAAAAGATCCCAACCGCCACCACCCAGGAAACGAAATGGGGCAAATATAGCAACGTTTGGGCAAACCGTTTGAACGCTTCCTTACGTACTTCATTGAGCATTAATGCGAGCACGATCGGAAGCGGAAAGAAAAAGACTAAATTGTAA
Source organism: Paenibacillus sp. H1-7 (assembly GCF_022354825.1). Taxonomy (GTDB): domain Bacteria; phylum Bacillota; class Bacilli; order Paenibacillales; family NBRC-103111; genus Paenibacillus_S. The sequence continues at coordinate 3,884,754 of NZ_CP031168.1, read as the reverse complement.
ACCGCAAGAATGATCGTGTTCCGAAACAGCATCCAAAATTGCGGCTCGGAGAAAAAACGCTCGAAATGCTTTAATCCTACCCAAGGACTCCCGGCAAAGCCCAAATGCGGCTTGTAATCCTGGAAAGCCATTACCAGTCCCCACATAGGGACATACTTAAAAATGATAAAATAGAGGATTCCCGGAAATAAGATGAGATACAACCATCGGTCTCTGATCAGATCCCGGAAAACCAAGGATCGTTTCAAGCTGAATCTATCCGTCACGTGCAGCCGGGCCTCATATTGCTCCTTCATCCGCTTTCCTCCTGACAAAGTGGTTTTGCTTGTGCTTGTGCGGCCTTCACACTCACATCTTAGACGCCGCCGTTGCGACAGGCAATAGTATCGATCAAACCATTTGTTTTCCAGGTGAAAAGCCTGCAACGGCGCGGGATTTCAAGCGCAGCCACGCTGGAATTATCATCTTTTGCAGCTGCATCGTACTGATACAACTTGGGTGATCTCAGACATTGTGCACGCAAAAAAACGCCAGTCCCATTAGACTGACGTTTCATTCTATCTGTATTTATTTTAATATGCTGTCCAGCCTGCATCGGCCGTTACTACGGTTCCGTTAACAAAGCTTGCCTCGTCCGAAGCCAGGAACAGCGCAACCTTGGCTATTTCCTCCGGATCCCCGGCACGAGGATTCAATTGCATCCCCGCCATCGCTCTTTCCATGCCAAAAGAATTGGGCGCATTGATCGACGTGCTAATATTCGTATTGACGCCTCCCGGCGCGATGGCATTACAGCGGATACCCAGGTTTGCATATTGGAATCCGACGTTTTTGGTAAAACCAACTACCGCATGCTTAGAAGCCGTATACGCAGCGCCTGCACGCGAACCGTTCAATCCTCCCGCGGAAGCGATGTTTACGATTACGCCGCTTTTCTTATCGATGAAAATCGGCAGCACTTTCCGTGTCGTTCTCATAGGACCGGTAGTATTAATGGCAATGACTCTATCCCACAGCTCGTCCGTCAAATCTGCCGCAGGAACAAAGTTGTCCATAATTCCGGCGTTATTGACCAATATATCTACGGTTCCGAAAGCTTCGACCGTCTTATCGATTAATTGCTGGACATCTTCTTCTTTAGCTACGTTCGCCGCAACCGCGATGGCTTTACCACCATTAGCTTCAATGCCGGATACGACCGGTTGTGCGGTCTCCATCCGCAAATCCGAAACCACCACATGGGCTCCCTCTGCTGCAAAAAGCTCTGCAATTGCTTTCCCCATACCTGAAGCAGCACCCGTAATGACAGCAACTTTTCCTGATAATCTCATGCGAAGTTCCTCCATTTTTTCTTATTATGGGATACCATTCTGGATTGCATACAACAAAATTATTTTATAAAATTCAACAAATGTTGAATAAAGAACATCTGTTACATCAAGTATAATAAAAGAAGCAGCGGGGTTTCAATCAGCAAAAAATTGTCCATTGTATGTTACCGTACAAAACGACGCCGTTTGTTCGATAATCTTTTAAACTTGTTAAAGGAATGAATGATAATGTCTGAAACAAACAATAAACTCGACCGACGTATCATACGCAGCAGAAAAGCTCTGAGAGAAGCCATGCTGACACTGATGTCACAAAAGCCTCTAGCCGCTATTTCCATTACGGAAATTGTCGAGCTTGCGGATTACAATCGCGGTACGTTTTATTCCAACTATGACAATAAGGAAGCACTACTGGACGATATTTTTGCGGAGCTGATCGACCAGCTTCTTCAGTCGTTTCGCGCTCCATATCAGCAGGTCGAGATGTTTAGCATTCAAGATTTGCCTGCCAGCTCCGTCATGATCTTTGAGCACTTTTACCAGCATGCTTCCATCTATACCGTATTGGCCAAAAGCGAGGTGCTTCCCCAGCTGAGAGAAAAAATGTTTATTGCTTTGAAGCACATTACGCAAGAAGAGCTCGTATACCCGGAGCATGAGATTGACCGGGAGCTTCATGCCATCTATTCGATCCATGCCCTGCTCGGGCTAGTCTTTTACTGGGTTGAAAGCGGCTTTCAGCACTCCACGTCCTATATGCAGGAGCAGCTGGTCAAAATCATCAATTGGCGTCCGACCGTTGCAAAAACGGTTATGAAAGGCTCCGACGGCTGATGCGCTGTAACCGGTGCTGCAAATAAAAAAAGCCACGCAATGTGGCTTTTCTCACTCTAAACAAAATAGTACAGCACCTTCGCGCAATGGCCGTCAAGGTTCGGCACATGGACCTTATCTGTCACCTCTCCGAACTCCTCGTCCGTCCAGAAATCGTAAAGACGGTGGCTTCCCGGAATCGCAAATTCGAAATCCTTCGGCTCCTCGTCAAAGTTGAATACGCAGACGACCTGCTTATCTCCCAGATCAATCCTCCCGATCGTATAGCCGGTGTCGTCGAAGGACGCCGCTTTCCCGGTCGGAGGCAGCAGCTTTTTCAAGACGTTGATGTTCTTCTCCGACATCTTGGGGATCAAGTCGCCGCTGATGATCATGCCGCCGGAAGCCAGAATGACCGCTTTATGGAATTCAAACTCCTGGTCGGTAATGATAGACGGCTTGTCAACCAGCTCGCCGCTGATATTCCGGGTTTTGAAGGTCACTCTCTCAAGCACGACAACATCAGGATCGTTGTACCATAACGTATCGTTCTGCCAGTTACGCGGGAACTGCTCCCTTGCGTTACCACCGACGTGTTTCCAGTCCCGTGCGATATCGTTCGTAATCCGATTGCCGTGGACAAGTCCAAGCAAAGGCCAGAACGGCGCGTTGCAGCCAAGCAAGAAGCTGTCGTGCCCGACCTCGTCGGCGATGGCCTGGATTCCGCGGCGGAACGCTTCGATACGAGTAGCGTTCTTATCGTAACGGATTCCCGGCAGCGCTCCGTATTGCAGGAAGTCCATTTTGAAGTAGCGCCAGCCCCATTCGTCATGCATCGTTCGGACCACGGTCCGCAAATAATTCACCGCTCCCGGATGCGTCGTATCGAGCATATACCACTGCTTGTCCGGGGTTTTCTTTTTCTGGCCGATCCCGTTATACGGATTTCCCTCTTCATCCTTCACCAGCCACTCCGGATGCTCCTTCCGCAGGTTCGATTCAGGCTGAACGATAAAGGGAGACAAATAACCGGCAGCTTCCATCCCGTTCGCACGAATGCCGTCGCTGATCGTTTTCACATCCGCTCCGAGACCCGGTCTCGGGATTAAGAAGTCTCCGTTATAGGCCGCATAGCCGCCGTCGATCTGAATCCGCTTCAGCTCGGGAATCCGCTCTTTCATTGCACGGGCATTTTCATAAAAGCCTTCCGCCGTCATCGGCCGCAGACAATAATAGGAGCACCAGCCCGTCGGAATTTCCGGATACAGCTTCCGTGGATGGTTACGGTTCAAGTGGCCCGCCAGGTCCAGAAGCAGCTCGTTATGATCCGGGCCGGAGGAGAACACGAATGATTCCAAATCCCACGATGCACCGGGCTCCAGCGTCAAATCCTCGGTGTCCATGATAACTTCGATGTAAGAGCCGCGGAAGCGAATTTCACCGGAAAACCGGTGGCAGGAAGTAAATGCCAGCAGCTGGTGACCCTGATTTTCAGGCGACAGCAAGAGAAGGTTGTACACGGACCAGACGTTCTCGTGAAACTTTGTTCTCGGCAGCCGGAAGAAATCCCAATCCGTCCCGTAGGCACCGATATGATATGGCTCAGAGAGCGTCCCGCTATACTGCGTCAGCATTTGATAGCCTTCTCCGTAGAATGGAGTGTCCGGAGAATACGAGGTTTCCCCGGAGAACAGCACGACCTCTTTGATTCTGAGCGGCCGTCCGGAGCGGTTGGTTACCGTCGATTTTACCACATTGTCGTCCCATGCTTTCTCAACGAACACCTCTTGCTCAGAGGCGGTCGTACAATCGGCAAGTCTCACTGCATGATCGAGTTTCTTTAGTGCGTCCAATGTCAGCATACAAGTCCTCCTATACTATAGCGGCTATATGTAGCTGACCGAATTATAGCATTCACCCCCAAAATATACAGGTGCTGAGATCTATAAAATATGGCATCATGTCTTCTCTTTTTAAGCCGCTGTTCAAAAAAACAAAAACCTGTCTCAAAAAAAGAGCAGGTTTTTGCGATTCATATGGAATATTGCGATTTTCAAGCGATAATCCTGTTTTTCACCATGCGTTATCCGCATCACTAAACATGGTGTCTCCACCACGCCGCAGCAGGAATTTCAGACGTTCCAAGCATGACCGCTTGTCCGATGCGCGGAGTTGCTACAACCACATTATGCTGTTCGGCTGCACGAAGCACTCGTTCTACAGGATCGGTCCAGTCGTGAAGGGCTAGCGTGAACGCTCCCCAATGAATAGGAATCATCACCTTTCCGCCAATTTCCCTATGCGCTTGAACCGTCTCCTCCGGCATCATATGAATCAATGGCCATCGCTTATCATACTGCCCGCACTCCATCAGCGTCACATCGAACGGTCCGTACTTGTTCCCGATTTGCTTGAAATGGTCACCATAACCGCTGTCTCCGCTAAAATACAGTTTCGTACCGCCGCTGTCGATAACCCAAGAACACCATAGTGTCTGATATCGATCGGTCATACTGCGTCCGGAGAAATGCCGTGCCGGTGTACAAGCCAGCTTCAAGCCCTCGAAGTCAAATTCATCCCACCAATCGGCAGAAGTAATGCGCTCCCTGTCTACTCCCCACCGCTCGAGATGTGCTTCAACACCCAGCGGGACAAAAAACCTGCGTACTTTATTCTTCAGCTTCTTGATGGTCCCATAGTCCAGATGATCATAATGATCATGCGACAAGATTACCGCGTCGATGGGCGGCAAATCGTCGATGCTTATCGGAAGCTCCCCGCCATACCGCTTGCCTCCGACCATGGGAACAGGTGACGGAGACGGGCCCAGCATCGGGTCCAGCAGCAGGTTCAAGCCATTCACTTGGAGGAATAACGCCGAATGTCCGAACCATACGAGCCGCGCTTGACTGCTGGATTCCAGAAGCTGCTGAGGCTCCCAACGGTCCATTGGTATTCCATTCAACGGTTTCCGGTTCGAGCCGCCCTTGATCATTTCAGTCATGATCTTCGACATCTCTTTGAAGCTCATCTCCATCGGAGTGGGCAGCGGATAGATGAACTTGCCTCCCACATAATTGTCGGATCCGTCAATCGCACTCCGAGCGTCCCCTTTTGCCTGTGCACCTAACGGAGGATAATACTTCAGAACGAGGATTACCAATACAACGACTGCTGCTAGTAGAAATAAATAGCCCATGATGATTTCAAATCCTCATTTCTTGTAGGTAGTAAATGATTGCTCTGTCTTATTCTATCACAAAAAATGAAGAGGATCGTAATTTGACCTCCTTACAAGGTTTGGTGCAATTGGTCCCAGCCCGCAGGAATACTAGGAATCTTCCAATCTGCTGTAGGCCGCCAGTTCTCCCAAGCATCAAAAAAAGCTGCCGGCCCTTCTTGCACCCATTGGAGGGCCCGAACTCCTTCAGAACGAATGGCCTGTGCTTTATCAGGAGAAATGATTCCGGCAGCAACCGAGTTATTAAAATCGGCTTCATCCTTCCACTTCCACTCCGATCGTTCCTTATCCAGGGTGATGTCCAGCAAATAGTCCGTCGTATCGAATCCAACCTTGGTTCTGCGCAAGGGCTCTTGAAGATTAATGTACCAGCTGAAATGGGCGGCGCTATCCCTAAAAGCATAAATGGCATAAGCAGCGTTCGCAGGGATCAGCATCAGCACTTCTGAATTCCCCCATGTGCCATCCCGAAGCTCCGGTAATGGCTCCGACGATACTTTGAGAGGATTTCTGGTTGATTTGATAGGATAGTCTATTCCCCAATAAAGCGCAATTAACTCAGGTGTATCCTCTACGACCGTAGTAGTAGTCACTCGATAAATTTGGTCCTTCCATACACGCCGCAGTATAGTGTGATCGCCAGGATGAAAACGAGATTGCTCCATGGTTATCCCTCCCATCTTGATACGACCATCATATCGAACAATGATTTCACTTAATAGTCTATTTTTGTTATTTCTGGTGTCTATTTGTTATATTCATCCTTACAATGAGAAAAACGTCTATCAACGTCCTTTCACAGAGGAGCGACCGCGTTAAGAGGTTGTTTTTATCGCCAAATAGAATTTTTACATCCGATGATCTCGGAATCTTATAAATTCTATTGTGGTAAAAAAAGGCCGCCGGCCAGGAACCGCTCTCCCTGAAGGTTCATAATGAACCTTTCAACCTAAGAGAGCATTCCCTGTTACCGGCAACCTTCAACCATTACTTATTAATGAACTCCACATACTGCAGCAATCGCTTCAGCATTACAGCCGATTCCGCTCTTGTAGCAAATGACGCAGGCTCGAACTTGTTCATCGAGTTGCCCTCGATGATGCCCACAGCCGCGTTTCTTGCGACAGCGTCCATCGCCCAATCGCTGATCTGACTGCCGTCAGCGAATTTGGCGGCCGCATTCAGCTTCTCGATGCCTCCGCCTTTGCCTGCTGCCGTCATCGCTCTGCTAATCATCAGAGCCATTTGCTCGCGTGTAATTTTGGCATTCGGACGGAAGGTGCCGTCCTCAAAGCCCGCCATTAAGCCCGCTTTTACGGCTGCGCCCAAGACGCCGGAGAACCATTCTGTGCCGTCCGAATCACGTACGGCCGCTGCGGCCGAACGGTCTTCCTTCAAGCCGAGTGCGCGCACGAGAAGCGCTGCAAATTCCGCACGGGTAATATCGCTGTCCGGAGCAAACTGCGTTTCAGTCTGCCCGTTCACCACCAGCTTGGAGGCCAGCAGCTCAACATCCTTTTGGGACCAGTGGCCCTTCAAGTCTGCGAACGCTTTTTCAAGCTTTACAACCGTATAAATACTGTTCGAGCTGCGTTTAATTGCAGCGATCGTCTTTCCGTCAGCTTGTTCAAACAAAGCAGGAACGAAGGTCAGTAGGCCGGTCGCCGGGTCGTATACGACAGCTGTTGCTTGGCCGCCTGCCGAATCATGGACTGTCACGGTTGGTTACGTAAGTTGTCCCAAAGTTATTCACTTCGATCGTTTTTCCGTTCGATGCCGCAGTAATCTTGAAGCTGACGGCATCCGCCAGCAGCGTCAGGCCAGACTTCGAAGCGGCTTCCTTCACTTTTTGCGCTTCTGCTTCCGCCAATTTCTCAATCGTAACGCTGATGGTAACATCGGCGGCTCCGACTCCAAGCTCAGCAGCCAACGCTTCGGCTTGAATTACGCGAATCGGCAATTCGTAAGAGTGCTCATTCGTCTTGATTTCGATGATCAAATCTTGGGATGCTGCCACTCCCTCGATGATGGCATTGGCAGGGAAGTCGACCTGTGCTCCGTCCTTAACGTCAAGAAGGGAAATGACGAGCTTCTTGCCCGCTTCACTGCCGGCGGCTTCTTTAAGTGCCTGAACCAAAGACTCCGCTTTGATAGCCAGCTTAGTGATGACTCTTCCATCTTCCGTAGTTTCGGTTTTCAGGTCGGCAGGGTCTATGGTAAAGCCAGCTGGATTCTCCGGAAGCGGCGGTGTTACTACTGCCCCCGAGCTGCCCCCCCTGTCGTTGCGATATTCAACAACAACCGGCTCCGCTACTTCTTTAATACGTCCTTCCTCTACATAGTTCAACGGCGTTGTAAAGCTGCGTACAAAGTTCACGGTTGCTTCAAGATCCTCCGGACCCGTAACCGGATTTTTGCCGCGCTTGCTGATTTCAATGTTTTTCGGGTTCGTCGACGTCTGCATGTAGTTGTTGACTACAACCGTATACGTCTTCGCTTTGTCGACTTTCGATCCGTCCGGCAACAGCATATCTACCACCTTACGGTTGTTGTTAGCATCTCTGTACCAAGTGTACTTGAACCCGGAAACATGGAAATCAGGTCCGTAGTTCGAGCCCGAGCCCAATTGAGCGTTAAGGATCGCCTCCAAGTCGGCGCCTGTTACTTCCACTTTCACAAGCACGTTGTTAAACGGCTGGATGCTGAACAGCTCGCCCCAAGTGATCTCGCCGGCATCCAGATTCTCACGGACACCGCCTCCGTTCATAAGGGCAAAATCAGCATTCATCTCGGCCTTCATTCCATCCGCGATCATGTTGCCGAGAGCTTTGTCACCATTGACCCCAATACCCATGCCCGGGTAGTCTTTACTCATCGTAACCTGGGAATTTCCAATAACACGATTCAGAAATGGAGCGGCAAGCGTATTGTACTTCTCGATGATGCCTTTTACAGTCGGATCTGCTTTTAACTGTAAATTATTTACAACTTCAGCTTTCTTCGATACGATATCCCCGGTTGTACGGTTGATCTCCAGATCAACATCAGCGAACGCTTTGCTGTACTCCCAAGCTTGAACGATCAGCTTACCGTCTACTTCGCCATTAACGCGCAGATGATTGTGACCTGCGAAAATAACGTCCACTTCGTCGTCAACCGCCTTGGCCAGCTCAGCTGCATCTCCCGTTGCACTGTCTCCGGCATCCACAGCAGGAACGTGAGCCAGCACGATAATCGACTTCACGCCTTGCTGCTTCAGTTCTGTAACTGCATCGTTAACCGCGTCAGCCGCATTCGTAAACTCGATATCCTGAATGCCGGCAGGAATAACGATAGAAGGTGTTTCTTCCGTAATAACGCCGACAAAACCGACTTTTACGCCTTCGACTTCCTTAATAATATAAGGCGGCAGCACATGCTGTCCGTTGCTTTTGTAAACCACATTAGCCACTGTCAGCGGGAAGTTTTGCCCGTCGTACCCCGCCGTTCCTTTCGGGTGGGTTCTACCGTTTAGGAGTCGGAGCATTTCCCGGGTACCCTCGTCGAACTCGTGGTTCCCAGGTACGCCAACGTCGAAGCCCATCGCTTCCATAATTTCTACGGTCGGCTCGTCTTGGAACAAGGCAGAGATCGGCGGGCTTCCTCCAACCATATCACCGCCATGAATGACGAATGTGTTCGGATTGGCAGCTTCGCGCTGCTTCATGGCTCCCGCCATGTAATCCATACCGCCTACGAAGGTGGTTGCCGATATGATGCCGTCTCCATCCAAATCTTCGTTCAGCGATTTCTCTGAATACTTGTCGTTAATTTTGCCGTGCAAGTCGTTAACGCTAAGCAATTGCAATTTGATGTTTTCTGTAGGCTCCGGCTTGCTTGCAAGATGTACCTGGAGAAGCAGCGGATCGTGGTCGCTTACTCGTCCCTGAGCCGTATCGAAATCCGCATTCATGTGAACGATATCGAGCTTGGCATAATCTGTGAGCCTTTTATTCACAAGGATGTGGTCAAGCGTTTGCGAGTTGCCCTGGTACACGTACGAGTATCTTTCATTTACCGGCAAGCTGTCTACCATATTGGTCAATTCGCTGCCTTTTACTATCTCGAGTGTCTTAGAGAACTGAAAGTCGTTTAAGTCGCCAAGCATGACCACGTTAGCATTAGGGTTTTGCTGCATGACGCTTTTTACAAAGCCGTTCACCACGGTTGCAATCTGGTGACGCTGCACCTCGCTGCCCAGCGTGGCGGGCAATGGCTGTACGGCTCCATAAGGAGCCAGGTCTCCACCCTTGGAGTTAAAATGGTTGTTAATGACAACGACACGTTCGCCTTGGAAATCGAACTCAGCAGCCAACGGCTTGCGGGAGCTCACGAACGCCGAGTTGGTCGGATCGATACGGCCTTGATTGTAGGATAGTCCGTCCGCTCCATAACTGACAGCCGTTGTCGCATCGCCTTTCCCGCTTGCTTTCGGTACAAGCGAGACGCGGGCCGGGTTGTACAAGTACCCTACGCGAATATTGCCTCCCGGAGAGCCTCCGTCTTTATTGTTTTCCGGAGCGATATCCGTGAATGCATAGGCAGGTCCGCCTTTGGCAGCGATAGCCTGAATCAACGCTTCGTACGATTCGTTCGCATCGGTAACGCCATTGTTGCCGCTGCTGCTGTTCGTTTCTTCATCGCCGTTGTTATCTTGAACTTCAATCAGACCGATAATATCCGGTGTTTTCAGCTTCGAGACAATGGCTTCGGCAATGTTGTTTTTCTTGGCTGTTTGAGCCGGGTTATTCCAAAAATTCTCGATGTTAAAGCCGGCGATCGTCAGCTCGTTCTCTTTAAAATCGATAAAAGACGTTTCTTGAGCAATACTGCTCTTAGTAATCTCTGGCAGGGTTCCGGTCGGCAGCACTTTATAGTTGCTGAAATCATAGCCGAGTACCCCAATAACATTTCCGTTAAATTTGTCTCCGGTTTTTACAATCAACTTCTTCTTGATCAAGATGCGCTCCGGATTCAAATCCTGTCCCGTCAAAATGACACCGCCGTTAGGAGTCATATCACTCGAAGGCTCCCCGACCACAACAGGAATTTCGTAGTCATACGGTCCGACCACAGTCGGTTGATTCAATTGGACTCGCATCGACTCCAAGCTCTCATAGAAATCAAGAGCGTCTTCCGCCGGATCAAACAGTTGCATGCCATCGTTATCAATAATGCTCAACGGCTGAATCCGGTCCACACCGATTACAATCGGCACCGGAACGGTTTGCGTACCGACTTTCGTCACCGTTGCATTCATGAGCGCCGTTGTCGTCAAATCCTTTGCATCGGCATAACCATCTTCCTTGATTTCGGATACCATGCCGTCCACCGATACATCATCGCCTACGGCAACGCTAGTAGAAGAAATAACTACAATAGCTTCAGATGTACTGGCGTCTTGATCTTGATCGGACTCCGTCGCTTGCATATAGAACCGTTTCGTGCCGTTCACGGATTCAGTATGAGTTACAACACCTCGAACGCCTGTTACCAAGTGGCCCTTCCATGGAGATTGATGGGCGGCACCCTGGATCTCATTGATTTTTTTGCCGCTGTACGTTTTTTGTATAACGTAATCAAACGTCTGTACAGGGCTCACTTCCGAGCCGTTAACAACGATCGCTTTCACCATGGTATCCGCATTGATGAGAATAGGTGTACTTTGCTGGAACTCGGTACTGGAAGCGGTCGGCGTCGTACCGTCGATCGTGTAATAGACTTTCGCCCCCGTGGTAGGGGTAGACAAATATACGGCAGTTCCCGCCGCTACAATACCCGGCTGTACGCTTGGTGTAACTGAGAAGCTGGACTCGACGATATCTGAGTACGAACGGGTAACCAGCTTGAAGCTGTTGAAGGAGTAGGTTAATACTCCGACGATTTGATCATAGTGCTTGCCGGGTTCAACCCAATCGGACTTGATCATTAAGGAGCCGAAAGCATCATCCACTACATATTCGCTAAAACCGGCGCTTGTGCCCAACGTAATGTTTTGAACTTTTACAAGCTTTCCTTCATTTGCCTCGGCGAAGCCTCTGGAGTCGATCGTGAGCGGAGCAGGCGCACCGGCATTCATTTGCACCACTTGCACACCGCTGTCGGCAGCTTCCACTTGGGCAAGACCGAAGTAATCCGCCAGACTACCGGATACGCTGATTTTGTCGCCGATGTTCGCTGAAGTGGTAGTGACGCGGACGACAATTCCGGCACCGGAATCCTGGACATACAGATTGTATTTGCCGCCGCTCAGCTCTTTGTACGTGACGATCCAGTCAAATAATGCATTAGAGCCGACAGTCATCGAACGAACGGCAGCAATATCCGTTTTGGCTGCAATCGTATAAGCAAATTCGCTGATCGCACTGATCAAAGAATTTTTCTGCGCATATGCTTTAATGGTTGTACTCACCGTAATGGGGATTGGCGTCGAATATTTAACATTTTGGATAAGCGCGGTCCCGTTCCCGTCATAGATGCTATAATAAACGCTGGCGCCAACGGTTGCCGTCTGAAGTGAGACCTCTGTGCCCGCCGGAACCCGCTCCTGCCGCAGGGTTCGCCGTTACGCCGGCTACCGCTGGAGCTGTAAAGCCATCCATAGTATGAGTGCCAAGGTTACTAAAGGTATCTATCGGGAACGCGACCCATTCCAAAGAAGGATTAAAACTATCTTCAGGTTGGTTATCTCCGGTAACGACAGAGCTTTTCCGAACCAATGTCTTATCTACAGTCTCAACCCCTGAATCCGCCCACTTGGTCCCAGGGTCAAAGCCTAATTGGCCAATGGTATCAATAACGACGCCGTTCTTCTTGAGAAGGAGTGTGTCGTCGCCGTTGAAATTCGTTACACTGCTCTCTGCATTCTTCTTGGCTTTCAGCGCTGCGCCTGAGGAGCTGTTAACTATGACGAATACATCTCCACTGGCTATCGCCGTTCCGGCAGTAAAGTTAAACGTGTTGGTCGCCGTTGAGGCACCATTGGAATACAGCTCAACCGTATAATTGGATAAGTCAATCTCATGGTCGGTACCGTTAAAAATTTCAACCGCCTTATTGTTGCTCGAGCCCTCGACATATTCCGAGAAGAACAAATCGCTTGCATTCGCCGCATAAGCCGTCGGACCCGGAATTAGCGGAAGCATTCCGCCAAAAGCCAGCGCAGAAGCAAGACAGACATTAGTCAACCGCTTCAGTTTGTTCCATTTCCCTGATAGCACTTTGGAAATCCTCCCCACGTTTTTTCTGCTGTCGTATGTACGGATAAAGCCTTCTAATCCCCCTTATAGTAAAAGTAACGGACAGCCTCTTAAAGACTAGCATCCAAATGTAAACTGGTATGTAAGATAGAAATAAAAGAATTGTAAATTTGTGTTTAACAGGAATATATTGGGAATGAAATAATGAACCCTCCTTGAGGAGCGCGAAAAAAGGAGCCAAGCGGCTTGCGCCTGCTTAGCTCCTTTACAATCCTCATAGATTTATTCATCAGGCATGGTACTTACCTGCCGGTGCATCCAGTACCCACTCCAGCATTTCAATTTTACCCCTGATTTCTTTTATTTCCTGTTCATCGCGGGTGGAATCCAATCTTTGCGCCATTTGCTCCAGTTGTATTATCATTCGTTTAATTTGATCGACTGATCTCATGCTACAATCCCCCACAGCGTTCTTTAGATCCGATTGTATCATATTCCTTCATGGTGCTGCGAATCAAGCGGATTCAGCAGCTATTGCTGCATTCCCGTGACATCTACGAGGACCATCTCCGGCCGAAGATCCGGCTGCATGGTCTTAAGCGTTACCTGCTTAAGAGTAATACCCTTTACATGCCGCAAAAACATCCCGTACGCCGGAGCAGTACCGAACATGTAATATTCCGGATAAGCCGTCTCCAGCTCCGGAATGGCGTGATAATCGTTCTCCTCCGTCGTCCCTCCGGGAAAGGTAATGTCGACATTGTCGAAGACGATGTTCTCTACCGGGTAGCCCGGGATACCGGATATGCACACGGAGCTTTTTCGATCAGGCAGCTCCTTTACGTTGGCTTTGATGTTCCGGAATACGATATTGCGCAGCACCCCCGCCGATTTACTCTGCTGACCTTCCATATAGGTTCTCAGTCGGCTCCCGAGACGAAGAAAGATAGGTCCGCTCACCTGCTCCATGGTTATATCGCTGAGCTCGACATGCTCCAGATGGGCGCCATCCACGGTCAACAGCTTGATACCGCATCCGTTAGTATCATAAATGTAGCAGTCAGCAACGGTAACATGGCGGAATCCGCCCAACGACTCCGTTCCGAACTTGATGCCTGCCCAGTTGCTTCTGAGCTTACAGTGGCGAATGGCGATATATTCACAGGAAGCCACTGTTGTGCTTTTGAGCACAATCGCATCGTCCCCGGTATCGATGTCACAATCGTGAATACGGACATGGGAGCAGCTGTCGATGTCGATGCCGTCATTATTGGAATTGACCCGGCTGCGGATAGTTACACCTGTAATGTCCACCTCGCTGCATTCGTGATAATGAGAAACCCATGCAGCGGAATCTTTTAACGTGACACCTTGCATTTCGATCCCCTGACAGCGGACAAATCGAACAAGAAAAGGCCTCACTCCCGTGTAGCCGCGATCCTTGCGGAAGTACTCTCCTTGCCCGTCTATAGTCCCTTCCCCCGTAATGGAAATCCGTTCCGCTTCCTCTGCATAAATCAGGCTGATCCCTCTCTTTTGTCCTACGCCGTCAATAAAGCAGCCGATATCGTCACGATAATCGGCAATATCGATGCTTCCAACCAGCACAGCACCCGCATCCAGATGAAGCCGTATCCCGCTTCGCAATACAATCGTTCCGATCCGATAAATTCCCGCAGGAACAAGAACGGCCCCTCCGGACCGTCCAGCTTCATCAATAGCCGCCTGAATCGCGAGCGTATCGTTCGTTTGCCCGTCTGCTGCCGCACCAAAGCTTGTTACGTTAAACGTGTTCAACTTGAATGACCCCCCGCTCTTAGAAACTTGTAATTGCCCGAATTATATCATTCCTGCACGTAATATATAGGTGTTAATATCGATTGTTTATGGCATCATGTCTTAACTTTTTCCCGTCTATTCTTTTTGGATATTCGAAATCTTCCATTCCTTATTTTTCATATCCAATGTGACAATGATATCTTCGTTCTGATCACGATTGCCGTTATCCAAAGAATGAAACCCGTCATTATATTGAAAGCTTACCTTCACTACCGCATGATTCCGATTCACTTGCATCGACTTGACTTCTCTATTAATTAATGTGCCAATGTAGAGATTTTCCTCCGAAAACACTTTAAAAGCAGGGGAATTGGTTTCAGCCAATCCTAATAATGGCAGCTTACTCTCTGTTTGCATTGCCGTGAACAACGAATCGATAACCTTCGTAATATCCGTATCCTCACTTTGTCTGGAACACCCGGAAGCCGCTAGTATAAGGATAAGAAGAAACAGGAGATGCTTACCTTTCATAGTCCGTGTTAGATTCAATCCTGCCTACTCTCCCCATGCACGAAAATGTTCCCCGCACTTCGTGCGCGTTATTTTCAAGTAATTATACCTAATGGTCACTCCCCCTGATTCCGTAGCACCATTTCCCCCAACATAAACACAGCTTGTATCGATGGCCGTTCTCCTCCCGTCGGCGGTAACATAGTAATACTGATCGGTAACCGTTCCATATTCCATATCCGGCTTGGAGGTGTCATAGGTTCCATCGCTGCGAATAGGAATGACATCATATTTTCCTTCTTTGGCAAGCAAAGGAGCTCCCTGCACATTGTAGGTCACCTGGATCTTTCCCTCGAATCCCTCGGGAATCAAATAAATATCATTAGTGGCCGACGTATTGACGGACATGATCCCAACAACGATCAGTCCAACTGTAATGATTACGAAAACCGCAAGGAAGCTCCATAGGAGTAGCTTTAGATATTTTGACAAAATAGGTATCACCTTTTCAAATCATTTTTATCGTAAATATTGAGTTTAGTAGAGTATCAATCAATATCGATATCACTTAGCGGGATTACAACCCACTTGAATAGCACCACTGTAAAAGCAATCATAATAAAGAACCAAATCATGTGGATTTTGTTTAACCAGCCTGCTTCCATGTAGTGCTTGAATGAACGATAGAGAACAATATAAACCGGCAGAATGGAAGCCGTTAGTGCTAAGAAATAAATCGGTCCGTTATACCAATACTGTGTCAGATATTCGTAACCGAACCCTATTAATGCAACCCATACGGTAACTAAGGACATCCAAAACAATGTATATTTCATCAAGGATGACTTGGTAGGAACAGATAAATTCCAACCGCACTCTTTACAATGCCCTACTTCTATACAGCTTCTGCATAAGTATCGGCGACAATTAGGACATCGACGTACGGAGTCCGTTTGTTTATGTGTAGAGCAAATCATGAGACCTCCCGACTTTTTTGCAAATTTCTGTCATTTCATTAGACGCATGGCGCCAGCCAGATGTTCCGTTATCCAAAACAAAAAGCCGCTAATTTCAGCGGCATTAGTCAAATTATCTTGTTATCACCTGATATTATTGCATTCCCTATTGTGTTCTCGTAATCGTATAGACGGTACCCGGACTAGTTTCAAAAGCAAGCATAGAGCCTTGAAGCGTGATTGCCTCCCGCTCCTCTTGCACTACGGAGATTCCCGTATCGCCCCATGGATTACGGAATCTGCAAGTGCCGCCAAGCGTGGACACGATGCGGATCGAATCGATCACCCCTTGACGAATCGCCGATGTCACCCTGAAGCCGCCCTGGCACCAGAGAGAGAATTCCGCGTCCCAATCCTTCGGACACGCAGGGAACACGTGGATGACGGACTCTTTGCCCGGACCGCCAGGCTGGCTCTGACAGACGGCATACTGTAATCCGCTCGCTACGTTGCCCAACCGCTGCGCGCTGATCGCATTGACTCCTTCCCGGACGGTCAACCGGTTATCGTAAAACTTGATTCGCCCGGTGTCCTGATAATAGCAATATTCCCGGTCTGCGTTAATGCACTCCAGCTGTGCCAGCACCGCTTGCTTAAAGCCTTCGGCATGGCCCATGCCCGCCAGCATGGACGCAACGGACGACATCTCCGTCGCCGCCCTGCCCCAATCTCCTCCCAGCTGGGTTTCCTGAAAAGCAAGGGTTGCGGCCCCGGTCTCAAACCAGTCCGGTTGATCATAGGCCGTCTCCAAGGAACACAGATGAAAATACCGCATCGGCTCCGTCGCAAAATCTCTTCTCTCGTCCAGCACCTTACCGATAGCTCCAACCCAGATCGCAGGCTCATTCTCCCCGGTCTTGAATACGGCTTCGGGATGATCGCTTTTCGGAATGGGAGCCAAATTGCGGTAAAACTCCTCCCATACCGGGATCATATCGGCGTCCTCGCCAAGAAGGTCCGCTGCCTTGAGCAGCACAGGCATAATCCCGTACAGCGAAGACATCACCTGGATCGTATCTTTGCCGCCGATATATTTTTCCCCGCTGATGGTGTTGTACATATGGTACTTGCCGTCGTCGTCCTTCCGCATTGAGGGATAATTGCGCAAAAACTCCGCCGCCCCTTTGATCATCGGGTAAGCCCGGTCTCTCAGCCATTCCACGTCCCGAGTGAATTCATAATAATTCCAATAATGATAAGCGATGCCCGCAATATTGCCGAACATATGGGATGTAGAACCAAAGGGCCCCCAGCTCTTGTCCGTGTACACCAGCTCACCGTCGATCCACTGCTCATGCCCCTTCCAATTCCAGCGGCTTTCGTGCGGGTGCTTCTTGTGGGCGTATCGTTTGAACTTCTCCGAGCGTTCCTCCCAAGGCTTTTGCAGCAGGTACAGCTCTCTCATCTCCGCTGCAATATCCTCAGGCAGCTCGTCTACTCCGTTAAACCATACCGTCTCCGGGATGTAGATCCCCTTACTCCCCCACTGCTGCTCCGCTGCTCGGGCACAGGAATCGTACATCCCCGAGTACATGCTGAAATAAGGCTGCATGAGCTCATAATGACCCGTCGCGAGAATCGCGTTGTAGTACAGCCTCAGGTTGCTCCACCACTGCATAGCGCCCCAATGGCGGAGATCGCCGCGCGGACTTAGCAGCATGCCGCCGAAATTCGGCGCATAGTTTCCTCTGCGGGAGTTCGACGCCATCAGATACACATAATAGGTATAATGCTTCTCCACCAATTCGGCGCTGCCGTCTTCGCTGCTTAACCGAATGTAAGACTTGGTCCAGAACTCGTTCCACCAGGACCTGTGTTCCTGCAGCATCTGCTCGTAGCCTGCAGCACGTGCGGCTTCCAGCTGTTTCACCGCTGCAGCCGAAATGTCCTCGTTCCTATCAAAAGTCGCTGCGCTGGCGACCAGGATCTCAAAGCTTCCCGATGCCGGACTGACGCACAAGCGCATTTCCGTTTCATTCGGCTGTCCCAGCACCCTGCTTGCCCGGAAATCGCATACCGGCTCGCGGCCGCCTGCCTCGTCGTTCATCCGGATGACGCCATCACGTCCGGAGATGCCCACCGCTACAACGGACGAGCAGTAATAATCGCCTTCTGTGAATTCCTGCTTCAGCAGCATGATGCCGTTCCTCATGCTAAGTGTGGAAACGGCCAAATGGCTCTTCGTCTGAACCTCGGCCGGGCGAAGCATTTTCAGCTTAATGTTAATTCCTTGCGGCTTGTCTCTCTCATCCGCCACCTTAATGGCGAACACATCGCTGTAATCGTACGCAAACGCCTCCAGCCTCACACCGTTCCCCTGAATCGTGGCAAGCGCATCATATAAGCTCAAGTGCTGGCGGATCGTGCCGTCCTGGAACACATCCTCGCCATAATCGACGAAATCGATATCCACAAAGCCGCATGCGTAGCCGTAATCCATGTGTCTTTGATTGAAGCTGTTCGTGGAGCGGTCGTTAGCATATACGTCCACCCGATTGACCTGAAATTTGACGGCGGAAGGCGATGTCCACAGCAGACTTCCCATGACGCCATTGCCGATTGGCAAGCCGCCTTCGCTTCGTTTGACATTGTGGCTGTAATGCAAATCTCCGTGCGATACAAGCTCTTTGTAGTCCATCCTGAATCACGCTCCCATATATATTATCCATCGCTTTCCATAAGAGCGGACCAGAACCTTCGTCCTGATCCGCCCCTACTTCTATGCTGCATGTAGAAGATTATTTTTTATTTTTGCTATACAGCTCGGTATATTCCTTAATGACATCATTGCCGCCAAGCTGCTTCCAACGGTCGATCTCCTTGTTGTAGCCGGCTTCATCGATCACGCCCATGATGAATTTGATTTTGGCGTCATCGATTATTTTTTTGTTGGTCGACAGCTTTTTCTTGCCGTCATCGCTCAAGATGAGTCCGAAGGTGGCGTCCGCAACCCCATACTGCTTGATTTCCTTCAATGCGGACTCGGCTTCCTTCGCGAGCGTCGTGCCGTTGTTTATGAGATCCAGACGCATAGCCAAATGGACTACGGGCACCACTTCTTTGTTGTATTTCGTATCATCCAAAATTTTGGTCACGCCGTTCTCCTCTTTGTAATGAACCCCATCGACGCCGAGCATGACGGTTTTGATTAATTTGTCGTCCGCCATTTTGTCAAAGAAGCTGAGAATCTTCCTCAGGTCGGCTTCGGTTTTCACGCTGGATTTCGGGAACATATACATGCCGTTGTAGCCGCTGCTAGTATGGACGCGCTTCTGTCCGGTCGTCGAGACCAATGCCGGGATGATGTGGACATCGGCTCCAGGCAGCGTTTTGCCCAGATAGGAGAAGGAGTCGCCACGGTAATTCTCGGCAATATTGCCCCGAATGCCGATTTTCCCCTTGCTCCAGTCGTCCGACACATTCGCGCTAGGCACTGTGGCGAAATCCTGATTCAATATTTTCTCGTCGTACAGCTTTTTCATAAATTTCAAATAATCCATATATTCTTTGGTCATGAAATCGGGAACCATCTGGTTGTTCGCATAGCCCCAGCCGTTTGGAGCGCCGAACAGAAGCGGGAACGTGTACGTGCCAAGATCCTTGTTCTCGGTAATGCCCCACGTGTTTTGCTTCCCGTCCTTATCCGGATCGTTATACGTAAACGCCTTAAGCACCTGATAGTATTCGTCCACAGTTTTTGGCGGCTCCTTGATGCCCACATTATCGAGCCAGTCCTTACGGAAATACAGTACGATTCTTTCCGGGTACCGTCCGCGGTAGAGCCCGTATATTTTTCCGTTGATCCGGGTATTGTTCAGCGTATTCTTATCCAGCTTGCTCAGATTGGGATAGTCTTTCAGGAAAGGCTCCACGTCCCAGAAAAATCCGTTTTGTGCGGCGCTGACAATAACCGTATCCTGCGGATTGACAACAAGCATCGCTTGAGGCAAATCTCCCGAGGCCATCGTCACATTTAATTTATCCGTGTAGTTGGAGTTCAAGACCCACGTAATGTCCAATTTGGTGTTGGTTACCTGCTCGATATGCTTGACCACGGGATTATCCGCCGTCGGCGGCTCCGCGCTCTCGTACTGGCTCATCATTTTAATGGTCGTCGGGCCGGAATCCGCTGGATTCGTAGCTGTTGGCGCCGGCGAATTACTGCTGCAAGCCGTCAAGGCTGAGATGAAAACCGTGAACAATGCTAGCGATGCTGCCGACTTGTTCAACCTGCCTCTTTTCATAAAATCAACCCTCCATTTTATTTGTAGCTGTATGATGAGCTCTCTAACGAGCTGACACCTATTCTTTAACCGACCCGAGCAGCACGCCTTTGGCAAAATGCTTTTGCAGAAAAGGATACACAATCAGAATCGGAAGCGTAGATACGACGATCACGCTCATCTGAATCGTCTTGCCCGGAGGGATCGCGCCTTCGAAGGAATTGGCCGAATCGCCGATCCCCGTTTGCGACAAAATGACGATGGTGCGCAGCCACACCTGAATAGGAAATTTGGCGGAGTCGTTAATATACAGCAGCGCATTGAAGAACGTATTCCAATGGCCGACAGCATAAAAGAGCGTCAGCGTCGCCAGAGCCGGCATCGATAACGGAATGACGATACGAAACAACGTTTGCAGGTCGTTGCACCCGTCGATCCGGGCCGAATCCTCCAGCTCATCCGGCAGCTGCATGAAAAAGTTTTTCAATATAATCAAGTAAAATGCGCTGATCGCACTTGGAAATAACAGTGCACCATACGAATTCAAGAGCCCGAGACTCTTGATCACCAGGTAGGTCGGAATCATCCCGCCGCTGAACAGCATGGAGAAGATGACCATCAGCATAACCGGACGTCGGAAGCGAAGGCGCTTCGCAGCCAGCGGGAAAGCCATCAAGGAAGTGAGCACGATATTGAGGGCCGTACCTGCGATCGTAATAAAGATCGTCACTAGCAGCGAGCGCGGGATGATGTTCGTGCTGAATATATAGCGATACGCTTCTAGCGAGAATTGCTCCGGAATGAGAATGAAGTTTTTTTGCAGCGCCTCCGCCGGCGACGCGAACGAACCGGTCACGTTAAGCAGGAACGGAATAACCGTAACGAAAGCCATAAGGAACAATAGGACATAATTGAGGACGTCGAATAACAGTCCGCCCCAGGAACGTTGAGCATGCATTGCCTTCTCTCCTTTCCCCTGTTTCCGGTTAGTAAATCCCTTCCTCGCCGAACCTCTTCGCCAACCGGTTCGTAATTAATACGAGCAGCAGCCCGACGACCGATTTGAACATGCCTACCGCCGCACTGAAGCTGAACTGGCCGCCTTGAATCCCAACGGTGTATACATACGTGTCGAATACTTCGCCGACCTCGCGGTTCAGCGCATTCAGCATAAGGAAGATTTGCTCGAACCCGGTATCCAGGAACGATCCCAAACGCAAAATCAGCAGGATGACGATGGTGCTTCGAATCGAAGGCAGCGTAATATGATACAGCTGCTGCAGACGGTTCGCCCCGTCCATCCTGGCCGCCTCGTACAATTGCGGATTGACGCCGGCCAGCGCCGCCATAAAGATGATCGTTCCCCAGCCGGTTTCCTTCCAGATCACTTCCAATGTCACCATCGTCCGGAACCAGGCCGCACTGTCAAGAAAATGGATTTTGTCAAAGCCGAACGTTTGAATCAGCTCATTTACAATGCCGTCTTTAATCGTGAAGAAAATATAAAAGAAAGAGACGACGATAACCCACGATAAAAAGTGCGGAACGTAGATGAGCGAAACGACGACTTTTTTAAACCACTCGTGTCTTAGCTCGTTAAGCATAAGCGCCACGATGATCGGCAGCGGGAAAAAGAAGAAAATGTTGTACACGGCCAAAACAACCGTATTGCGAAGCAGCATCCAGAAATCTGGGCCAGTAAATAAATACTTGAAGTGGTAAAAGCCGACCCACTCGCTTTTCATAATCCCGAGGAACGGCATGTAATTTTGAAACGCAATGACTAGCCCCCACATAGGTAAATAGCGGAAAACAAGAAAATACAGCACGCCCGGAAGCAGCATAAGGTAAAGCCAGCGGTCTCTGATCAGCTCTTTTACGAATCGGTCCATTTTCCCGTTGGTCCTTACACTCGCTGAAACAGGCTTTTCCCGGGCCTCTTTTGCAAGCGTATTCATTTTCGTATCCCCCTTCTGTCCGGTCTCCTTCCGTAACATACCAAGACCGGTCCCCGATAGTAAATAATCCGTTCCGCACTACTCTAAAGATCACCATTTTCGGCTGAACTATCGATAATCCTTAGTACAGTCGTGCAGGGATTATCGGCTCTCCATCAGCGTTTGGCCGCAAGCTCCCTATATTGCTTGGGCGTCATCCCTTCCAGCTTACGAAAGGAACGAATAAAATTTTGCGAGTTGCTGAACCGGAGCTTCTCCGCGATATCCTGCACAAGGTCATCGGTTTCGACGAGGAGCTTCTTGGAAATGGTCAGTCGGTGGTGGGATAAATAATCGCTGAAGCTGCTGCCCGTCTCCCTCTTGAACATTTGGCCCAAATAGTTCGGGTTGTAATGCAGGCGGGATGCGCAGCCTTCCAGTGTCAGATCCGAATCGTACTCGTCGTGGATCATTTGAATGAGCATTTTCGTAATATTTCTTTGCTGTGTCTCGCTGCGCGTCATCATTTCTTCGATGATCGGCTCTACAATCTGACGGTATAACCACTCTTCCGTCTCTTGAGCGGACGTCTGCAGCAATTGATCCAGCTGGTTAAAGATCGGCTTGTCTTTCAGCAGCTTGAGGAACCTTTCCTCGGAGTGATGGGAGATTTTGATCAAATCGATAATCAGCAGAAAAATAAACATCGTGCCATTCCGGTAATCGTGCTGGCCCGAGAAAATTTCCATGATAAAAGCATGGAGGCATTGCCTGGACTGGTTCATGTCGCCGAATTTGGCAGCTTCGGTTAATTCCTTCACGAGGTGCGTCGGGTATTTCGCCTTCGCCGTTTCGGCCGCATCGGCTTCAGCAGCGAAGAGTATCGCCTCCCGCCCATAGGTTATCCGCGACTTGAGCGCATCCGCCGCTTCATGGAATGCATCCCCGGCATGTACCGATTTGGTGAAGGGCAGACTGATGCCGATGCTGATTTGCAGACGCAAATATTGCTTGATCGCCTGTTGAATGGAGCGCGACAGCAAGTAAATGTCTTCGCGCAGCGCCTCTTCGCTGCGATGGTTCACTCCTATTAGAATGACGGCCATATTATGAATAATAACAGGTTCCTGCACCAAGTCTTCGTCGGCAACCTCTGCCCCCATGTTTTTCACGGCAAACAGCAGCAGATCTTTATCGGCCTCTTTATACACCGTTCCTTCCAGCGTATCGATTTGGATGACCAGGACGCCGAACTGGCTCCATGGAGCGGGATGGCCCCATTTCTTATCGATCTCGTGCTGCTTGACCTCCCCTTGGAACAGCTTGAAGGCAAAAAAATCGTTCAGCTGCTGCGACTGAATGCTGAGCTGCCCTTGCAGCTTGCGGCTATCTTGAAAAAACAGCTGCAGCCTGCTGTTCATGAAGTCTAGCTCATTGCTTTGCTGCACCGTTTTCTCGTTGGAATGCAAGGCCACAAGCTGATACAGCCGCTTAATCGGCGAATACAGCCTTTTCGATCCGAATAAAGAAAACACAAAAAACACGCTAATCACAAGAAACCCGGTAACAAAAATAAACATACCGATAAACCGGGAATCTCGCCTTGCCTCCAAAGTGGATACGATGGATACATAGGTCCACTTGTATTTGGCGGATTGCATGTAAATGATCGAATAATCGGTTTTCCCCAGCTTGGTGAGGAACGTGCCCTGCGGGGATTGCTGTATTCTTGAATGAATCTGGTCAATCAACGCGTCGACATCCGCTTGTACCAGCTTATACTGAGTCAAGCCGCGGATCATCTGGCCGTTCGCGTCGATCAGCGTCATTTCCCCCAATTCTTTACTGGCCATCAGCTCTTGATTGATATCGTGGCTCGACACCTTCGTTCGAATCATGCCTGTGAATTGCTGAAATGTCGGAAAAGGAACCTTCAATATGTATTGAAAATAATCGGCATTCAGCTTCGTCCATGTCGAGCCGGTGACGGATTGCCTCAGCCTCTCTATTTCTTCACCGTTATACGCCTCGGTCAGTGCGACAACCCCGCCGTTGCGAAGCACCCAGCCCTTGTCCAAGTTAATGACTTCGATGTTATTAATAATGGAATCGTGCAGGTATAGGGAGCTGATCTCGAGCACCATGCTCCTGACCTTCAAATAATTATCGTAGCTAATTCCGGTTAAATCGTCCTCCAAAATAGCGGTGAAGCTCGGCGATAAAGATAATTGAACGATAGCCGCTTCAATGGACTGCAGTGAATTTTCCAATTGGAGCTGCGTTTGGGTCAACAGCTGTGTGTTAACGGTTTGGATCTTCTCGTTCAGCGCTCCGGATGTTTTCCAATAAGCGATATACCCGAGGAAGGATACGGAAATGATGACCAATGCAATGTTGAAGGCCAATAATTTTACGAAGTAGCTCTTCTTCGTCATGATCATTCTCCTGTCTGGTGAAAATGATGAATCCGGAACCGTATTGTAAGCGCATCCAATTATAGATTCGGGAAAAGTTAGGCTGCCTAACTATTAAGGCAGAGCGGTTTGGGGAATATCCGTCATCGACAATGGTGTATCTTAACCCAATCAATGACGGCAACCAGACTGCCCCAGCTCCAATGTCCGAAGCATCCTGCTTCTGGATACGGCCTTGGAGCTGCAGCCCCGGAACTACAGCATAGACAAGACTGCTTTCGGCATTTTACAGACGACACTGTATGCCGGATTGAACACATTGGCCACTTCATACTCGACCGCTTGGCCCAAGAGAAGACTCGCTTCCGTATCGCTTAAGCCGTAATTGTCGCGAAGCAGCGAGAGCATCTCTGTCGTTGCATGCTGAAGCGCCTGGTCCAACGGCCGGGCATTGCCGATGCAAAACCAGTGCGTACCCGACTCCCCTCTAGGCCATCGGATGGTTTTCCCTTTATGCAGCTTGACGGAAAAACGGACATCCAAGCTGATTTCCACTCCGGTTCCCGCGATTTCCCCATCCCCTTGAAGGGCATGACCATCACCCAGGTGGAAAAGCGCCCCTTCCGCAAATACCGGAAAATAGGCGGAAACACCGGCTGTAAATCCTTTATAATCCATATTTCCGCCATATTCACCGCTAGTCGCCGTAGAAATAGCCTGGCCTCTCGAAGGGGCAACACCGAAGCAGCCGAGAAAAGGACGCAACGGCAATTTCAAATTCGCTAATCCGGGGCTCGGCTGCTCCAAAGCGGCGACACCTTGACCGACGTCCACGGTCCACCGCACGATTTCCGACGGCGGCAGCGCCGTGCCGGGGTCAACGACATGGGGAGCCAATACATTGGAGGTCCAGCCCCACTCCCGGTTAGGCGTCATCGACTCGAGCCGAACCTCCAGCGTATCTCCGGGCATCGCACCTTCCACATAAAAGGGACCGGTCATCGGATTCCCCCGTAGCGCGGCACTTTCCCCTCTTTGATCCCAGCCTCTGGCATCGACGGTAGTCGTAATCACCGTATCTCCATCGCTAATATGGAGTACGGGCTGATGCCCGCCTATCGTATTGAAGTAACCATTTGGATTAAATTGATGTACAGCCATGGGTTCCTCCTGCCTTTCTGCCCTCAAGGTTTATAATAGATGCATCTTCGCCTCCGCCTCATCCCATGCTACCGTATAGCCATGTCCCTTGGCGCAAAAAATCGACGAGGAGGTGTACAGCGGGTCTGCATCCTTCCTGTAGCCCTTCCGCTCAATCACTTCTTGTTCGTTGTGACAGAGATCGTAGCCGCCGAAGACGAGCTGGATGCTGCCTCTGCCATGCGTGAAGGAAGCAAGCTCCGTGCTGTAATTCATAAAAGTAGCTACGGGAACTTGCCCCGTTATGACCGCATGGGTGTCTGTCGTTTGAGGCGGCTCGAATTGTCCGCTAGCTTTTTGAATGTCGGATAACACCCTGCCCATATCGTCTAGCTCCACTTTGATTTTAAAGTGATAGTAAGGCTCGAGAAGCACGTTGCGCGCTTTCTCCAATCCTTGTCTTAAAGCGCGGAAGGTGGCTTCGCGAAAATCTCCGCCGTGCGTATGCTCATTATGCGCTGCGCCCGTCAGCAACGTCACCTTGATATCGGTAACCGGCATCCCCGTCAAGATCCCGTGATGATCCCGCTCAAAGAGGTGTGTACGGATCAGATTCTGATGGCCAACGGTTAAATCGTTGGCATGGCAGGCATTCATAAACTCCATCCCGCTGCCGCGCTCTCCCGGCTCCAGCCGCAGATGCACCTCCGCATAATGCTTCAGCGGCTCGAAGTGCCCGTAGCCGTTCACGGCAGATTGAATCGTCTCTTTATATAATATTTCCGGATTGCCGAAAGAGACGTCCAGCCGGAACCGATCTCTAACAATCTGCTCCAGCACTTCCAGCTGAATAACGCCCATCACGTGGATATGAATTTCCTGCAGGCTTTCCTCCCAGACGACGTTCAGCGACGGGTCCTCGGCATCCAAAATCTGAAACGCCTTCAGCACCTCCTTAACGTTCAGCTGGTTATCGAAGATAACCTTGGACTTCAACGTCGGCACCATCTCATAGACCAACCGGTCTGAAAACAAGCCTAGCCCTTGCCCCGCTTCAGCCGCAGTGAGTCCCGTTACCGCGAACAGGTCGCCTGCAGTCACTTGTTCGACCGGCTGCGACTTGTTGCCGTTAACTATGAGAAGCCGGGTAACCTTCTCGCATAGCTGAACTTCATTGGCCGGATAGCACAATTCATCACGGACCTTAAGCGTCCCGCTTAACGCCTTAATGAAGGTCATTCGCACCCCGTTGCTGTCATGGCGAATTTTATAAATGCGCCCGCCGAACGGTGCCTGTTCGTCATAGTCCACTGTCGTTGCTGTATGCAGCTGGTCCAGAAATTCGCTAACCCCGACATCCTGCAATGCGGAGCCGCTTGCACACGGAAAGAGCCGGCGGCTTCGAATCATAGCCTGCAGCGAGCTCAGCCAATATGCATGATCTCTCGTCCCCGCAATGAATTGATCCAGCAAATGCTCGTCCCGCTCCGCCATGCTTTCCATCAAAGCTTCCCCGACGATTCCATCTTTCAGGCTCCCGGTTAACGGGCATACATCCGCCGTCAAATGAAGGCGGATGTCCTCGATGACCCGGTCTGCGTCCGCCCCGGTCCGGTCCGTTTTATTGATGAAAAAGAATGTCGGTACGTCATGCTTATGAAGGAGCTGCCATACTGTTTCCGTATGTCCCTGGATTCCCTCCACTGCGCTAATGATGAGAATGGCATAGTCCATCACCCGGACGGCCCGTTCCATCTCCGGAGAGAAGTCGACGTGTCCGGGCGTATCGATCAAATAATAGGTCGTGCCCTTATACGACATGACGGCTTGATCTGCGAAGATGGTAATACCTCTTGCCTTTTCTATTGTATGGGCGTCGAGGTAAGCATCCTTGTGATCGACTCTGCCTCTCTCCCGAATACTATTTGTATAATAAAGCAGCTGTTCGGCGAACGTGGTTTTACCTGCATCCACATGGGCGAACATGCCTATCGTAATTTTGCTCATCATGTCACCTGTATTCCCAAATGGCAAGGGCACCCGCGGGTGCCCTTGCGCTCAGTCTTATTTTCTGCGGGGTCCGCTTCCAAACGGCGGAGAATAAATAAATTCCTCACTCGCTTCATCGAGCGCGTTCAGAACATCTCCGCTAAGCTCCAGGCTCGCCGCCTTCAGATTCTCGTCGATCTGCGATTCACGGGTCGCTCCGGCGATGACCGTGCTTACCGCAGGCTGATGCATCAGCCAAGCGAGCGAAAGCGCCGTAGCCGATGTTCCGATCTCGGCCGCGATGTTGGCTACACGCTCGCCCAATGCCATTCTGGCGGTGTCCATCCGCGACGCGAAGTTAGGGTTCTTGTCCAATTGGGACCCGCTTGGTACGGCTCCGCCCGAATATTTGCCCGTCAGAATTCCTCCGGCCAGAGGGAAGTAAGGAATGACTCCTATGCCTTGATCTTTGCAGAAGGGAATCAGCTCCCGCTCCACTCCGCGGTCCGCCAACGAATAACCCGGTTGAACGGATACATATTTGATCAATCGTTGATTTTCGCTAACGGCCAGAGACTTCATCATTTGCCAGGCCGAATAATTCGAAGCGCCGACATATCTCACTTTACCGGAAGTGACCAGATCGTCCAACGCACGGAGCGTCTCGTCCAGCGGCGTCTTCGGATCGAAGGCGTGGATTTGATACAAGTCGATGTAATCGGTCCGCAGACGGCGCAAGCTTCCTTCAAGCTCCTGCATAAGATGCTGACGCGAGGAGCCTCTGGAGTTCGGTCCATCTCCTCGCTTCATGCCTGCTTTGGTTGCGAGGATCACCTCATGCCGCCGACCCTCGAACGCTTCTCCGATGATCTCCTCCGACTTCGTACCTGTATAAATATTGGCGGTGTCAATGAACGTAATGCCGTTGTCTGCAGCATGGTGAAGTACACGTATCGATGTATCCTTGTCCGCCCGTCCGCCGAATGCATTCGTACCCAAACCAAGCACCGAAACTTCCAACCCGCTTGTCCCCAAATTCCGATATCGCATACATGACTCCTCCAATACGGTAATTTTACCTATAGTATAACATGGAATTGCGTGGTTCCGTCACTCTTTAACGGCTACATCTCTATTTCCTCAGGCAGCACTTTCCTCTGCCCCGATGGCTTGGAGAGCATCGGAACGATCACCGGCGCCTCTTCGCCCGCTTCGATCATCCGCTGGATCAGGCGCTCCCGCAGTCTCGCACGCACTGCCTCGTGGGACTGGAATTCGACCAGATTGGTCAATTCATAAGGATCCGCTTCCAGGTCGTACAGAAATTGTTCTACGTACTCGGAGGAACCCGAGTCTTTAATCGGGTGGCGCTCTGGGGCATGCACCCCGTATTTCCAGCGCTGTGTCCGGAGCGCTCTGGCGACCTGCGATTCGCTGATCTGTACGAATACATCCTGAGGCCACGGGGATTGGGAATCAGCATCCCCCTTCCGGCGGTTCACCTGCTGCAGCAGCGAACGCCCCTGCATCTGCTCCGGTACGTCAATGCCGGCGGCATCCAGCAGCGTCGGCGGCAGATCGATCAGGCTGACCAGCTCGCGTACGCGGCCTCCTCCGTCAAAGCCAGGGCCGGAGAAGACCAACGGCACCCGGATAGAGCTTTCGTGACAGGAGCGTTTATACTCATTGTTGCGAGTTTTGAAATGGCAGCCATGATCCGAGGTAAACGCAATAACGGTATTGTCCAGCAAATCGAGACTCTTGAGCGCGTCTATCAATCGGCCAAGCGCTTCATCCAACCGCTTCACCATGCCATAGTAGCCGTCCAGGTGCTGATGCGCGGTACCTCCGAGCGCCGCCAAATCGGGCGGTACGTACTGTCCGCCGGCATACTTGCCCTTATAAACGTCCGGAGAAGGGTAATCGTCGCGGTGATTTTGATGGTGCGGCTCCAGGTAAGAGAGGAACAGATAGAACGGCTTCTCTTCCGGACGTCCTTCCGCGATATAGCGGATCGCCGCATCTGTCAGCGCATCGACCCGATAGCCGGGAAGCTTTACAGGCTCGTTATCCGCGTTATACAGCAGCGTGCGATAAGCATCGGACGTATGCTCCAGGGAATCGGCGGCCAGCCAGTAGCGGTATCCTCCCCTTCGCTCCTCAGGCACCGGCTCCGTACGCGTGTTGGCCAAATGCCACTTCCCGATATAGGCGGTATCGTAGCCCGCATCATGAAAGGAATGCGCGATAGTTCTTGACCCTTCCGGCAGCGGAATGCCGTTGGTGAAGCAGCCTGAAGCCGTTGCGTACATCCCCGTCTGCAGACAGGAACGGGCAGGGCCGCAAACCGGTTGGCAGGTAAAAGCGAGCGGTACCTGCATCCCGTTCCATGCCATACGGTCCAAGTTCGGCGTCAGACCTAGCGGGTTGCCATTGTAGCCTGTCGTATCCCAGCGCTGCTGGTCGGTAAAGAACACAATCACATTAGGTCGCGATTCCGGTTTCTGCACATTGCCCATAGGTCGTCTCCGTTTCTCAATTTTATCATTGTAACGCTGTCCCCGACGGTACGATGGATACAGCCTGTCCTTTGCCAAGCGTTAGAGTAAGCCCGCTTTGACCGACAGCTTGCCCCTTCACCATAGGAGTCAAGCCGTACAATTCAATTGAATAAATATCCACCTGCTCCACCTGCTTCCAGTCTCCAGGCATCGTCCACTCCCGGCTCTCATACCCGTTCCTGCTAAAAGCAAGGATCTCTTTATGCTTCTTCTCGTTCCATAGAGCGGGAACGAATAGATCATGTCCGTCTCTCAGAATGACATCTCCTTGGCGGATTAAGGCAATGTCGTTGTCAATCGAGCTTGTGACGCCTTCCGAGAATGTGACTACTCCGTCAATATCAGACAGCCGCTCAAGCCGGTTCAAGTAATACCAGACCAGCGTCTTACGGCAAAATTCATCCACAAACCCTTCCAGCCGTTCCGGGTCCGTCTTCATCGTCTTCTGTCCCAGCATCGATACTCCGAATCGCGGATCGCCGCCTTCGCCGCCAATGCACAGTGCGGCCGGGACCTTCATCGGATCGAGCTGGCCGAAATGCCACGCCATCGGTTGGAGCCCGAGAAGCGGATCCACTCGATATTTCTTGTCGAATTCCGAGGTGACGTCCACTCCTTGCTCCCGCCAATAACGGAAAATCTTCTTCTGCGTCTCCGTCTCCTCTTCAACGCTGATGTTATGATATGGACTGATCGTCTCATGCTCCAGACGGGGAATATATTGATGGAACGCATCGATATGGATCGTCCCCGCCTTTTTCAAAGGCAGCATCTGTAGGAGCTGATCGATGCGGATTTGTGTGAAGCCCGCATTCCATTCCCGCGTGAAGCTGATAGGATAGCCCCATAAGTATGATTTCAAGCTGCCATCCGCATTGCGTGCAATCAGGTCCTGTTCGAGATAAGTGTCCCACATGGGACTGCTCTTATTAATATCGAGCATATTGATATGCAGGCTGACGGTCGTGTTATAGGCAAACGCCTCGTTCATCAGCCATTTGAGACTGTCCAGTGCAGAAGCATCCTGCGGACGCTTCAGCTTCGGATTAACGATATCCCACGCAGGATATCCGGTATCGTGGCCGCCGTACTGCCAGCCGGACAGGTAGACGATTTTGGGAATGCCGCGCGTCAGCGTATCCGTTTTTTTAATTAATTCGAGACTTTGCTCGAACGTACTGAAGACGGTGCCGTCGTTCGAGCAAACGCTGATCTTCATCGTCAGAGTCTGGTGATAGGCATGGTTGAACGGCCGCTCCGGCTCGGGAATGACCATGAAGCGGACGCTGTCCGTCCATGTGTCCCCACTTGGAGCTGTGACAGTTACCGTGACAGTGGCGTTACCGTCCGTACGAGTGCCGGCCCGGACATAGGCGCCTACACCCATTTTAGTCACCGTTGACAGCACTTCTGTATCGCTGCATGAATAGGCCGTCTTATATCCCAGGAAGTTCGCTTCCTTTCCGTTGCTCATTGTCCCGCTCAAAAAGATCCATGCCGGCTCATCCAAACGAAGTGCAGACTTAGTCGCCGTTAACCGGATGGACTGCAATTGCGCCTTGCTGTCTTCCATATTCATTGACTCCTTATATGTCTATATTTGCAGTAATCATCCAAAAGCAGGATACAGCAATTGAATTCGGCTCTGAGCCGTGTTGATGCTGGGTAAACGATCGATGATTCGCTCATACTCTTGTTCATCATAAGCTAAGGCACCTCGCCTTAATAGCTTCATGACCGTATTCATATCCATCGGCTGGATTTGCGGATATGGAAATGCTTCGGGCTCGGTATAGAAAGGCGCTATATAGTCCAAGGCTGCGCGGATTCCCCGGCCGTCGGCCGTCTTGTAGTTGTATAAATCTATGCCGAAGGATGCAGCGATAGCTGCCAGGTCAAGCCATCCGTCCAGGTTCATGGTCGAATACCCGAGCGCCTTCGTTCGTGCGAGCTCCAGAGGCTGACGTCCATCCGGTTCGATCTGCGATGCAACTCGCAAGATAGCGCTTTCGGTTATTACCCGCTTCGATATGTCCTTCTCGCCTGTGAACAAGCTGAACACCGCAACCTGTACATCGTAATGCGTGCCGTGATTATTGGCTTGGCCAGCTTCGTCCTGCCCATGATCGCTTTGAAGCAGCCAGTCAAGGTATTGCGTGAACCATGCGATCAGTGTCGACTGATCCTCCGCTGTCCAGGCAGCCGATCCCTCCAACAGCCCTATCGCATTGACAACCTTTAACAGCTCCCTGGTTTCAATGATCCCGATGCCTCTTCCATCACAGATTCCCCGGATACCCTGCCCGTAGTTCAGATGAGGATTCATCCTGGTCTCCTCGTCCATAAACCACGTTCTTAGCAGCTGAGCGGCTTTCTCAGCGAAAGCTTCTTCCCCCGAGTAGAAATAAGCTAAAGCCAGCGTATCCGCATGGCTGCTCATATTCCCTATTGCGGAACGGTCCAGTTTGGTCCGCTCGGGATTGACTTCGCCATCCCTCCGAATATACGGCAGCCCATCGGCTGTGTGCGGATTCGGCCACCAATACGGCGCAATGCTCATGTAATCGCGCTTATCTCCGCTCGGAGGCGTAAGAGCTTTATGCACGACGGAGAACGGACCGGCATTCAAGGCATCCGCAGCCTGAGACTTCAGCTTTTGCCAAGCGCCGAGAACCTTTTCATCCTGATTGTGAATCCGTTTCTTGACTTCCAGCAGCAGTGCCGGATCAAGAATAAAAACCTTCGGGGAACGCGTCTGATCCATATAGAGCTACCTCCTCGTCCTAATTCATTGCTACGCAATATTTTATTTTAGAACACATCTGCAAAAAAGGAATGCCTTATGTAAAGAAATATTTGCACTTTTCTAACAACTTTCACTAATAACAATCTATTGAAGCCCATACAGCCTTTATCAATGATCCATAACGACTAGGCACCACCTGTAGCGGCTCAGCATAAAATGACATTCCCTAAGGCATTCAGCATAAAAGCTCCCTGCCCCCAAACCGAGCAAATGCAAACCAATTGGGAGGATGGTGTTATGATGAATCAGTTTGTCCTTTGGATTCTTATTGTTTTTCTCTTCTTAATCGGCTGCGTATATGACGACAAAAAAGCGTAAACGTTACGATATCACAAAGCCGCACTACATAGGTTTTAGTAAAAAGCTACTAGCACGATATTGGGCTCCATCTGCTTACCGACATCGCCTTCAGCATATAATTTCCGCTGCAGTCTTCTAATTTGACGAATTCCTCTTATATATAACATTGGATCTGCAAAATACAAGCTATTAGGAGGAAAGCGATGACGCAACGACCGATTGTCTTGATTCATGGCTACTCGGACACGGGAGAGGCTTTTCAAACCTGGGTGAACCGACTATGTGAAAAAGGCCGCGATCCTCAATCCCTTCATGTGTGTTCCTATGAATCGCTGACCAACGAGGTAACCATTCCGGATATTGCGGAAGGGTTCGACCGGGCGCTTCGTGAGGAAATAGGCTTGAAGGAGGACGAAGCCTTCGATGCTATCGTCCATTCGACCGGGATGCTGGTTATCCGCTCCTGGCTCACCGTCTATGCCAAACGGCGCGATCGCCTCAAGCATTTGATCGCGCTCGCGCCCGCCACTTTCGGCTCTCCTTTGGCACACAAAGGTCGCAGCTGGTTGGGCGGTATATTCAAAGGGCGCAAGGAGCTTGGCCCTGATTTTCTGGAAGCAGGAGACCGGATTCTCGAAGGGCTGGAGCTGGGAAGCCGTTTCACCTGGGATTTAACGGATCAAGATTTGTTCGGCGCCAAGCCTTATTACGGGCCGGATGGGGATACGCCGTACATCTTTACCTTTTGCGGATCGGAGCCTTACGGTGGGTTGCGCAGTATAGTCAACGAAGACGGCACGGACGGGACGGTAAGGTGGGCCGGCTGCGCCTTGAACGCGCGGAAGATTACATTGGATGTGACCCGCAATACAGACGATAGCAATCGGATAACGCTCTCTAATTGGCACAAGGATCACCATGTTGACATCCCCCTGATCCCGGTTGAAGGTTTAAACCATGGAACGATCGTCAAACAGCCGACCGACGCACTGGTGCAAATGGTGCATAGCGCCCTCGATGTCAACAGCAAGACGGATTTGGACGATTGGTATAAGGATAATGCTTGCCATATGAAAAAAATTCTTACTCCCTGGCAGCAGTTCGTTATGCGCGTGACCGATGAGCGCGGGGATCCGATACCGGATTACTTCATCCAGCTTGAAGGGGTGCGTCAAGATGGGGGCTCGGATGCGATGGAACACTTCGATGTGAATGTCCATGTGTTCAGCGGCGATTCGAGCTTGCGGAATTTTCATATCAATCTGAAGGATCTGCAGCCCGAGAGCCTGCAAAGCCTCACTATGAACATTATAGCCTCTTCCGGCTCCAACTTCGTAGCCTACCATGGCTTTACCGACGGAACGTATGACGCGGATGGCGTGTGGCATGCCGCCCTGGACCTCACCAGCCTACTTGGAGATTGCAAAGTGAAGTTTTTTTATCCTTTTACAACCACCTTCGTTGAACTGCGGCTTAACCGCGAACCGCTACCTCTGCAGGGGAGCAACAAGGTATGCTGGTTTCTTAAGCCGGGCACATAACTTAAAGCTCTATCATCATGGATGCGATAAAAATAGCCCGTAAACTGCATCGCGATTTTTCGCAATACATGTTTACGGGCTATCAGCATATTTTTAACCATTCCAGCCTTTTGCGATGACCGGATCCTTTTTTGAATGAAAATACCTGTCCAACAACCCCAATTCCTTCTTGCGCTTGAGAGTGAGCTTAACACCTTCGATCAATAGCTGCGATCTTAATTCGTCACGACGATTTAACGTGTGAAGCCTCTTAATGAACTGCTCGTCCACATAAACCACTCCCCGGGTTAGTATATGTAATACGGACAGGAATGCTGTCATATTCCCAGTATAGCTTGTCTTGATCAAAAAGTTTGTCATATTGTAGCACGGGGAGCGGCACATGTATTGTCGATATATAGCGCTGAGCGGCGATGAGACAACCTCTATCGAGGTATACAGAGGCGAGCAGCCTTAAAGAATCACCAACTAGAATTTTTCATCCGATTCCTTCGGAATCTTATACATTCTATGGTGGCGAGAAACTCGTCTATCGGCGTTTTCCCAGGATGCCCGGCAGCAACCTTTAGTAATGGCTAGGTTAATTTACCGTAGCGGCAAAATGAAAACCGCCTTATCCCTAAGACGGTTTGAGAGCAATACAAGTGCTGGAATAGTCTTCTTGCTCCAGTATTCAATGATACAATGGTGGGGAACAAGCTGCTCATACACTTGACGGCGGTCTATCCGGTCTATCGGACAGAGAATCCGTTATACTTTGGATCTATGCTTCTTTTGCAGACCGATCGGACAGAGAAACCGCTATTTGCTAATTTTTCAACCGAAAATAGAGTATTTGGGCGAAATAAAGGATCTCACGTCCGATCCTCATGTAAATAGTACCATGTTCGGTTAAATAACGGATCTACGGTCCGAAAGTAGTACAGCACTGCTCTTCTTCCAGAGTTTTATCAACAAAAATCTGAAAGGATAGGCTTCGTCAACAAGCCGAGCGGCCTCCTCCTGAGGGTATGACCGCTTTTTCCGCACGCGCTAACGGCTTACGTCTTCGTGAATCATGCCTTTGACTCGGTCCGCCAGCACCTGCATCATGCTGCGCAGCACATCGATGTTTTGAAAGCAAAAGGAGAAGACTTGATCGCGCTGCAGCTGAAGCAGCACTGTATGCTCTACGGCTGTACAATCGGCCGAACGCAGGCCGCTATCGATGATCGCCATCTCTCCGAAGTATTCCCCCTCGCCCAAATTGGCGAAGGTTTCACCGCCTCGATGAACGCGGACGTTTCCTTCAATGATGCCGAACATCGCATCTCCGAACTCATCCACCCTGCAGATGGCTTCCCCCGCCTCGTATTCCACCTCATCGACCATCTGGGCTAATCGGATGTAGTCATCCTGAGCCAAATGGGAGAACAGCTCGATTTTTTGCAAGATCAAGACTCTGCGCAGCAGCTTGTTGTTCGCAGCCGTGTCTGCCGTTGAAGCGGTATGAACGCTCTCCACAGAAGCAGCAGCCTCGGATTGCGACGACGGGCTTGGAACCGTCTCTACGGATTCATGCTCTGAATCCGCCTCGAGCCGCTGCGCGCTGCTCTCCAGCATGGATCGCAGACGGCGGGATAACAATTTCATCATTTCCATTGCGATCCCGGTCCGGTCAAACATCAGCTCGTAAAAGGCAGCGGAATCAAGTCTCCACAGCTGCAGATCCGTTGCGGCCCGAACCGTGGCCGTCCTTGCTTTTTGCGTTAGCAGCGCCGTCTGTCCCAAGCAAGCCCCGGCTTGCAGCACGCTTACTTGCTCGCGGTTACGGTATACCCCCGCTTGACCGCTCTCGATAATGTATAAGGAATCTCCTGGATCCCGTAATTGAAATACCATTCCACCAGCCGGTACATATACAGGCTTCAGCAGCGCGGCAATTTGAAACAAATCCCTATCCTTCAAGCCCTGGAATAGGGATATGTTCTTCAACCACCGGACCCGGTTCATCTGAACGTCCGGCTCTTCCATACCCGAGCTGCCATCCGTGCTGAATCCGAGCTTCATCCCTTCCCTGCTCCCCAGCCGGTACTGTGAACCGGTTTCGTATCGGATCATGCGCCGCAGCCATTCATCCCCATGCTCATAGAGCCAACCCAGCTCGTCCTCCCCGGATATCCCCTGCATTCGGCCGCCTTGTATCGTTCTTGGGGAGGTCATAAGCTTGTTCACCTCCAGCCTGAGATGCCCTTGCAGCAGCTGATCCATCACTTCCGCGGCATTCGCCTGCTGTCTCGCATCTCCCTCCGACCAGCCGATATATACCGCTTGGACCGTCTTGGCATCATAGATAAGCCCTAATAATCCGAAGATTCGCTCTGTCATAGACGAGCGGAGCTGAGCTATCGCCTCGGAGACAGCCGCCGCTTTCCCGTCGGCTCCCGTTACCGCTGCACCATGCTCGGCAAATTGTGCGTACAACCGGATTTCATCGAGGATCAGCTCCTCTAGAAGCTTCTCATTCACCTGCCGTATGCCCGGGCGAAGATTTCTTAGCGCTTCCGCCAGCTTGTCCCTCATTTCGTAATCAGACAGAGTATATTGTGCGAGCAGCGCGTCGAACGCCTCTTGCGTTCCGATCCTCTCGAATACTTTGGGCAGATGCAGCCAATCCTTGCCCGCTTGCTGAAAGCAAGGCGTCAGCAGCCCTATGATCAGCTTTTCGTCATAAGCAGCCAGCGCCTCGATAGCATGGCGTCTTGTCTGGCTATCCCGCAGCATGAGCGCGATCTGTGGAACCAGTTCAGGCACGCGTAACGAAGCGGCTGATTCCAGGGCGGACCTGCGAACTGGAGGTGACGTATCCTGCAGCATCGGTATGAGCGGCTTGTAGAAGCTCCGGATACCGATCCTCCCGAACAGAACGGCCATGGCCTGGCGCTCCTCATCGACCCCGCTTTCCATCAGCTGCTTCAGAGTCCCCACCGCCCGGAACATCCCCTCGATACCGTAAAATTTGATCAAGCCCGCAATCGCCCCGGCTTGGATTTCTACTTCCTCCGCTTCAAGACGGGCTGTGATTGTCTCCAAATCGTCGTCTTGGAAATACGCAGCCAGCGCAAGCAAGGCTTGGGCTTGGATCTTCGGATGGCCGGAATCGAGCAGCTGTCTCAGCTCCTTATCCAATCCGGCAGGAACCTTTTGCTCTATATAGGCAATCGTCTCAATGCATACTTCAGGATAAGGACTCTTCAGCAGAGCCGGGATATAAGGCGTCAAGTCAAAGGAATCCAAGCCGCGCAATATTTTCAAGACATACAGAATCTGCTGCTTGTCCGAGCCGCGTAAAGCGGCACTCAGGATGTCCCGGCTAGCCGGATCCATGAAATCAAGCTCCGTTTCCTGCAAATCCGTGCCTCTTGTTTCGAGCGATGACAGCAACGTTTGCAAATACGCCTTTTTCACCTGAATCGCCGCCGCAACGCAGCACACAAGCAGCCCAAGAATCAGGTAGCTGAACTGTCCTGCAGTCAGCAGCGGAGATAAGATCATAAGGCTGATGCCTGCCGCCCCTTTGGCGCCATTGCGTACAACGCCGTCAAGGAAGCTTTTGGCCTTATTCCGCCACGACGGAGCTATAGGAAACATGATCAATTGGCTAACGGAGGAGTGAATCGTATCTCCCAGCACTTTATCGCTTCCTTTGACAATAACGGCCAAAGCCAGCACCGGCATCAGGAGTACGCCCAGGCTGCCCGCAAACAACGCTACCGGAAATACGAGAATCGCCGTCATCACCCCAAAGCGGGTTAACAACGTGCCCGAAATAAATAGCTGGAAGAATAAAGCCAACAACCCGGAATAACCGTAAAAGCTTCCCATGAATCCGGCCAAAGCTTCATTTTGCAACGTATTTCTCAATATGACTTTGAACTGGTAATCAATAAACGTAAGCGAGAGCACGAGAGCGGCGAACATGACAGCAACATATTTCAAGTGCGGTACATTATGAAACAGGCCGCCCTTTGGTTCCTCCTGCTTCTGTCGCTCCTTGACCGGTTTCTTGGAGCCTGCTGGAGCTGAAGCAAAGGTTTCTTTAGGATCCGCACCCAATTTGATCAGTCTGTATACAGCTAACAGCGCAAGCATCTGCAAAGCGGCATAGAAATAGATCAGGTTGGCCGTCCCGACCACGGGCACGATAAGCTTCAGCCCGAAGCCGCTAATGATGCCCCCGACGAGGCCTCCGCTGCCGACCAAGCCAATCATCCGTTTTACCTTCCGTTGGTCCATCACAGCTGTTGCGAACTGCCAGAAAACAACAATCATTAGAAAGTTGAACACATCATAACCAATGTAAATGACCGGTAAGACCCAATCGTAGCCAAGCCCCACACCCATTCTGGACACGAGCACAAGCAGGGAAATAACCGGAATGAGCACCTGGATCAACCGGTCCAGACGAAACCTGCCGCTGAATTTCTGAAACAAAACGCCGATCACAATCAGCGAAACCGACTGAGGCAAATACATGACGGACAGCTCGGACGCATCGAAGCGGGACAGAAACAGTGCATCGGCCGATGTCCTGCCTACCGTGGAAGCAGAGACTACGCAAAATAAATAGCCGAACAGCCATAATGCCTTCGTATATTCCTCCTTATCGTCCGCATATCTCTGCAGCGCCTTGATCATGGCTTTGCCTTTAAATCGATTTAGCATGTGACAGTACTCTCCTCGCCTAAAATGACCTAATCCCGAATCGATCATGCAACCCAATCATTGTACTACAAACTTAGTTCTTTGGAACTAACCTTTAGCATATTTTATGCCCAATCACACTCGCAGCATCCTGCATATAGTAAGGGCGACAATAATGACGGAGAAGCTTAAGGGGGATAGGCTATGATCAACGTATTTCTGGATGACTTGCGACCAAGACCCAAAGGGTATAAGCTAGCCAGATCCGCTAGAGAATGCATCCGATACGTCAAACACGGCAATATCAATGTCCTGTCGCTGGATTACAATCTTGGCACCGATAAGCCGACCGGGTACCGCGTTGTAAAGTACATGATTGAGAAAGGAACGTATCCCAGGAAGATCGTTCTGCATACAGCCACTTACTCGGGAAGGGTACGGATGTACAAAGCTTTAGAAAAGCATAAGCCCGAAAGCGTTACCTTAGTGGTGAAGCCGAGGCGCCAATCTCATAAATCACGACTATTAAGGGGCCGTTAGGCTCCATTTTTATTGTTCTCAATAATTGTTAATAACCAGATCCAGCTGATCCGGAGCAACCGGGTATTCTCCCATATTACCCTACTCTACAAACAATTGATCAAGCTGCCTAACGCGCTCCTCGAATCGCGAAAATATAATACCATGATTCAACTAAACTTAAAGGAGGCCTACGCTCATATGAGCAGAAAAATATTGGCACGCAAAAAAAGATGGACACCGACACAAACCCATGTGCATGAATTCCAAGGCAGTACACAATTAGCCGAAGAAGGCGCAGACAGACATAATCATCGGTTTGCAGGCGTTACGGGGCAAGTGATCCGGGTTGGAAGAAGCCACATCCATGAGATCGATCTATCCCATACCGATTTCTTAAATCATTTCCATGACCTCAAAAAAATTAGAACCGGACTTGCCATTCCCGTTGGAAACGGCAAGCATGTCCACTTTGTAACTGGTATGACCACATTGAATGACGGTCACAGACACCGGTTCAAATTTGCTACTTTAATCCAAAAACCGCTTGTTTGAGTATTTGCAAGCACCTCAAAAAAGCCACCGGTTCATGCCGGTGGCTTTTGGAATTACATTTTCAGCTGCATGCTATATAAATGGGAATACGTACCGTTTGAAGCATATAGCTCTTCATGCGTTCCTTGTTCATCGATTCCGTGATCCGTCAGAACTATAATTCGCTGCGCATTCCTCACGGTTGACAGACGATGGGC
The DNA here is from genome assembly GCF_022354825.1 of Paenibacillus sp. H1-7. Taxonomy (GTDB): domain Bacteria; phylum Bacillota; class Bacilli; order Paenibacillales; family NBRC-103111; genus Paenibacillus_S. The sequence continues at coordinate 3,843,961 of NZ_CP031168.1, read as the reverse complement.
TATTACGAGCGTAGTGCGGTTATCGGTTAATTTCTCCAGCGAATCCTGAATGGCCTTCTCGCTTTCATTATCCAATGCGCTAGTCGCTTCATCGAAGATGAGAATCGGCGGATCCTTCAAGAATACGCGCGCGATGCTGAGTCTTTGTTTTTGCCCTCCGGACAGCTTGACGCCGCGTTGACCGATGTCCGTGTCATAGCCATCCGGCAGCTCCATGATGAATTGATGCGCATTCGCCTGCTTGGCTGCCTCGATGATTTCCTCCCTGCTTGCCCCCGCTTTGCCGTACCGGATATTGTCGAGCACGGTTCCGGCGAACAAATACACATCCTGCTGTACGATGCCTATATGTTGCCTCAAAGAGCGCAGGCTGATCTGCCGGATATCGAGGCCGTCAAGCATTATGGTCCCCTGGCATACCTCGTAAAACCGGGGGATCAAGGAGCAAAGCGTTGTTTTGCCGCTGCCTGATGGCCCTACCAAGGCTGCATATTCTCCCGCGCGGATATCAAGAGATACGTTATTCAGTACATTGCCATAGTCTTGTTTATACTTGAAGCTTACATTTTGGAACTGTACCCGCCCCTGCACATGAGCAAGCTCAACGGCATCCTCTGCATCCTGAATATCCGGCTCTATCTCCAAAATATCCATAAACCGGTCGAAGCCGGTAATCCCTTCCTGATAGAGCCTGGCGAAATTCACCAGTCTCTGTATAGGCTCGATCAAAAGAGCGATGCATAGGAAAAAGGTCAGCAAATCCGCAAGCTGCAGCGATGCATCCACAATGGCGGCTCCCCCAAAGATGATGACGGCGATTGTAATCAGGTGGGTAAATGCACTCATGCCCTCCGCGAAGAGCGCCTCGCTTTTGTAGCCTTCTCTTCTGCTTTGGACAAAACGGTCGTTTTCGTATTCGAATTTCTCTTTTTCCAGCTGCTCATTGGTAAAGGATTTCACGACGCGGATACCTGCCAGGGTATCTTCCACCTGTGCATTGATATCGCCGATCCGATCCTTGCTTTTTCTCAAAGCAGCGTTCATTTTCTTATTGAAATAGAACGCATAGGCGGCCATGACCGGCAAAAAGAGAAAAACGATCAAGGTCAGCTTCACATCGATATAGATTAATATGGCGAATGCGCCGATAAATTTGAGCATGGCAATGACGAGGTCCTCGGGACCGTGATGATATAATTCGGCAAGCGATAAAATATCGTTGGTCGTCCGGGTCATAAGCTGCCCTGTTTTCTGATCATCATAAAAGCTGAACGAGAGCTTCTGGTAATGATCGAACAGCTCCCTCCTCATATCGCTCTCCATCATGGCCCCCATCATATGACCCTTATAGGAAATGAACATGTCACACAACGTATGAACGGCTACTAAAGCCAGCATAAAGGCTCCGATCCCGTAAATTTGGTACAGCGCATCGGGATTGTTACCATCCAGCATATGGTTGGTGATGTATCTCACACATAAGGGAAGGAGCAAAGTGATGGCAGAAACGATAACCGCACATGCCATATCAGCAACAAGTAACTTAATATAAGGCCGATAGTAGGACAAAAATTTTTGGGTTCTAGCATTCAATAGCTTCTCCTCCATTGGGCTGGAGGGTTAAAGTATAGTCGCCCTCCAATAAATATGAGGTTGAGATTTCCGTGAATTTTTCATAATCAACACCCGTTTCTGTTATTTGTTGTTATGCAGAATCCTTAAAGCATCCTGCAATATGGTTCCATTATATCCGGCACATTCCGCGGATTGGCAGTACGATTCTTTTATAATTAAAAATTATTATCGCTTCGCAGAAGAACATCAGACTAATGCAAACAAGGGCAGTCCGGAGACTGCCCCATTGGATGGAAGCTGCGATGTTACAGGTGATTCAGCTCTTTTTGCAAGCTGTTAAGTGTAGCCGCTCGCTCATCGGCAGTCTGCTTATCGAACATCAGCTGCTCCATAAATTCCCATATATCTTCCAGCAAACGTTTATATTTGTAAAACTGCAAAGCTTCGGTGCAAAGCTCAAAGCCGGGATGAACATTCCGATATATATCGAGAAACGCATCATAATACGGCTGATCCGTCAAAAACATGAAATCCGCTTCAACGGGAGCCAGCTTCAATCCTTCCCAGTCGATCAGCATTAGCTGTTGTCCGGACTGCATCATGTTCCAATTATGAATATCAGTGTGGCAGAGCGCCATGCTGCAGGTTCGTCCCTTCAAATAGCCGGACAGACTGTCGAGAGTATCCATAAGAGCATTCATCGGTGGCCTGTAAGGCTCTACGGTTATACTTACATCGTCGGGCAATTCGCCAAACTCTTCGTTCAATGCAAGTCTTAACTGATGCAGGAACAGTACGGTGAAATCCTCACGTAATGCATCTGTTGGGACGGGGATTTCGTCTCCATAGCGATGAAGCTCGGCTATGATTTCTGAGAGCTGGATCACTTGCTGTTTGGACAAAGACGTCTCGCCTATAGTTGCCCCGTCGATATATTCATAGAGCAAATATACGCCCTCATCGTCTTCAACCTTATACTCGCCTTGCTGTGTTATCACCGGAACAGGGATTTTATGCTTCAAACGGCTATGCTGATGCAGCCAAACCATAATCGGCACGTAATCATCAATGTGTTGCGTCCATTTAGAGGTGGACGCTCTGCTTTGTTCATACATCTTCAGGAAATACGCATGGCTGTTGTCATACACTCTGAACGCAAGAGCAGCCCAACCTCCCTGCATAGGCTTTAAACCGGTAATATCCAGATCATAGTGTGTCTTCAAAATTGCGTGCAGATTGTTCATATTGTAGTCCTCATACTTTGCTTCTGTACGCAGCCCAAGCCTTAAACGGCTCCAGCTTGCGTGAAGAATGGATTTGATGGAAGCTTAGAGTCCTCTCTTCCGGCGGTCGCCCCATCTCGGCAAAAAAGCTGCTAAGCGGATCCGTGAAGCCGGCGCCTGCAGCCGCCTCCTCTTTGCTGCATGCAAAATAAACTGCCCGCGGTTTGGCCCAATAGATAGCTCCCATGCACATCGGACACGGCTCACCGCTGGCATACAGCTCACAATCGGATAAATCGATGGTGCCCAGCCGTTTGCATGCATCCCGGATAGCCAGCAGCTCCGAATGGGCACTTGGATCGCTTGTTGCGTGCACACAGTTGACACCCGTCCCTACGATTACCTCGCCGCGCACTACGATCGCCGCAAACGGTTCTTCCTTAACGGCATTGTCCTCCGCCATCCGGATGACATGCTCTATCCAACGATCGGTGGTACTCAACGCTTCATCCCTCCATTACCCGATATAGACAATTGCCCCGTCCCGCTGCAGCGCTTTGGGCAGCTCAGTCAGCAATAATTCGATCCGCATCGTCAGCTTTTCCATTCTCTCTGCGCCCGGCTGATCCAAGGCCCATTCCTTGAGCCGATTCAGCTCGTCGAGCACTTCCGGCAAGTCTTCCTTCATGATTTCAATCCCTGTCGAAAATACGGGTATCCACTTTAAACCTAATGCTTCTGCCGCCGGCTCCCAGCATTCCGCGAAAAATGCCTCCGCCGCAACGGGCACGTGAAACTGCCGTTCTAGCTCATCGGCAGGTTCAGGTATAAATGCGCTGATTGACATTACGGTTTCCCCCCAAATAAGACGTTAAAGGTATAATCCGGGAATTCGTTTCTAAGTTGATTCAAGCTGTTCTCAACGGCGGCTCGGAGCTCCGGGGTATCCCCGTCGAGCCGGAACACGAAGTCTTTGATCGACTTAATCTCCTCCAAATCGGGCACTTCGGCAGACCCGTTTGGCGTCGGGCGGGTGGAGGCCGCTTTTTCCAGCATATTCTGAATCCGCACCCGAGTCTTCTTCCATATTTGCTTGTCGGCAAACTCTTGCGGCGTCTGAGCGGGCTGTCCCGTTCGCGGATTAATGCGGTCCAGTCCTTTGGCGGTCTTGTCTTCGTAGAAAATACGATTGTCCAGGTCAATCTCATCGAACTCACCCAGCGGGTTTCCCCTGTGATCGACTATTTCGACCTCGTTGAACGATTTACCTGCAACAGGAGCTTTCTCGTCGTCCCCTTTATCTCCCTTTTCATCATCCTGCTTGTTGTTATGATTCGGTTCGTCCACAGGCTTGTCGGCATCCATGCCATCATGCCTCGGCGGTTTATTGGGTATATCCGCATCAGGCTTCCGAGAGCCCAGCTTGTCGAGGAGTTTGCGGACGTAATCCCGGCCTTTCTTCCCTGCCCAACGAAGCGCTCTGCCGAATGGAATGCGGCTTAGAACAATGCCTGTCGCTACGGCCAGCGCATTCTCCGGCGTCAGCAGCTTTCGAGGGTCACGAATATAATCGGCAATCGTATGCCCGCTGCCAGCTATCCCTCCTACGGTCAAAGCAAAGCCGAGAGCCGGCCAGAACCCGACAAACAGCAGGGATAACGCCAGCGCACCGAGCATAATGGCGCCCTGCTCATACCAATCCAGCCGATCCCACCATCTTTGCAGGGAATCGAACATACAGGCGAAGCACGATGTACTGTCTCCGCCCATGTAATAATCCATCAAACCTGCGAAGAGACCGGCAACAAGCATTATCGCCGCTATCCCGGCAAGTGTGCGGTACAATACCATCATCCGTTCCCGGATACGCTCATCCCTGCCCCTTGCTTCCTCATTGCCATAAAGCAATTGAAAGCCAAGCTCACGCCGTTTCCGGTAAAAGCCGATCCAAGAAGGAAATTGGCCCCGGTCGTGCAGTAAGGCGTATGCGGTGTTCCAGAGCTCCGTCAACGGATTGATTACCGTCTCACCCGGTAAAGACGGAAGTCGATCCCGAATCCGGTTCAGCGACCGGTAATCGGCGAATATCGCCGCTCCCAGCATGAGGAGAAAGGCCGGCTGCGTCAAATAACCGTCACCTGTCCATCCATGGACGGTGAACACCCAATCCGGCAGCTTGTGCTGGCCGTTATATGCAGCGTGATCCAGGATGGACCATATCAGCATAAGTACCGGGAAGGCAAAGATCGATCGCCTCATTCTTGTGCGCATGCGCAGCCGATAGGCGGCGCCGCAGGCAAGTGCGATCATCGCGGTATGTACGGGATGTCCAACGGTCATCAAGGTTGGCAGCAAACTTTCCTCAAACCGGCCGGGAAACAGTGAGAATACGTCCCAATGAATCGTTTCACCGCCAAGCAGCGTCGTGCTGTATCCAAATGTTCTTCCAATGATGCCGGAATTCAGCCATCGCCGCGAAAGCTCCTCCATCAGCTGAAAGCCGACCCCGGTAGCTGCGCCGATCAACGTATAATCGCCCAAGCTAAGGGCGGACGCTCTCCGGGAGAACAGCAGGTAGACGGCAAGCGGAAGGAGCTTCCATACCTCCTCAAAGATCGGGGTAAGGACCGCAACCGACCACGTATCGGATGTTTTGCCCCCGAATACCGCATGGAAGCCGCTCAGCGTGAGCGTTGTGATCGGAATGACAACATATACGCCTGCAAGGACGAATAGAACGATCGGCTTCCATCGCAGCGTTTTGCTTCTGCACAGAAACCAGAACTGCAGCAGAACATACAGCGACCATAAGTATTGAACGAGCATCGTGCGTGATTCTCTGAAGAAGATCAAGCTTAAAACAAATACGATCAACGATAACCAAACCAGAATCGCATACGCCACCCGGATGTACGGATATTTGGCAAGCCATGCCTGGCAAAGCCGGTATATGGCCTCGAACCAATCCCTAATGCTTGTGCGTATGCCCCACAGTGTATTCAAACTGCAGCCTCCTTTTACAGCTAACCCGCGCAGCATGCTTGGCTATGGCAGCGGGAGCTGTTCTAGTCGGAACCCATTGGTTCATATGGGCACTTAAAGGTGTATTTACCCCATATTTTGGCATCCGTAACATATTCTTCGCATATCGAATTTGTTTTTCGTACCCTTTGTTCTAATCGCTTATAGCAGATCGCATCTGGTATTTTTTATTTCCTTATTCCTCTGCAGCTTGCTCCAGTGAATCAGGGCAACATCATGGATCATCCCATTTTTCCGCTGAATAGGGAATGTATCGTACCGGTGGCGGATATTGAGCTCATCCAGTATGCCGGATAAAACCTCTGCACGTTCTTTATCCACCCATTCTCCATTGTCCTCTGCATGAAGAGGTCCGGCAAAAGGCCGCCCGATCGACTGAATAAGAAACACATGACGGCGCGCCGTTTGATGCATTTTCAGCAAGCTGGATTTCATGTCCCGGATCCGGTAGAAGGCATTCGCGCCAAATACAATATCGGCCGTAACCTCAGGCGCCTCCTCCCACTTGGCTATCATCGCCTTGGGCAACGGCTTATGTCCTTGGTCCCAGCTGCTGCACAGCACCTCATACATGGCGGCAGACGGTTCAATGAGCGTCACTTCCCGGACATGCTGACCGAGCAATCGGGTGAAGCCTCCCGTACCCGGACCTATTTCCAGCAGATGATCATCCGGCTGCAGGTGCTGAAACACCTTATCCATTATGGGCTGTGTATATGGCGCTAACGGATTTCGCTCATCGTAGGCCGCTGCGTTCTCGCGCCAGTAGTTTTCCTCCTCCTGATCGCTGCCGACGCGAAGATCCGCCCCCGACGCCTGCTCCCAGGCTTGTATCCAAAATTGGGACGGAGACTTCCGGTCTGTTTGTGATGCATTGCTCATATCATGACTCCCTTTTATAAAATGTTCATTCTGAAACTATATGCGTAGAATCGATAGTTCAGATGCGTTCTCCTATGGTATTTTATCACAAATCCTGCTCTCCTCTTGTTGTTACACATGCTTGCATTTCATTCTGAACATTTCGGCAGGGGCATGGCAACTAACTATACGACTCAGTAGGTACAAACATACTATACAAAATAATGAATGTGCCGTAAAAACACGCGTCTAGGAATGGGGAGGGTCGCATGAAAATTGATATCGGCTGCGGTCTTAACAAGCATCCGGGCTTCTGGGGAATAGACCGCAGGCCATTGCAGGGCGTCGATCTGGTGTGGGATTTGAACGATCCGATTCCTTTGCCTGACAACTCGGTGGAATTCGTCATGGCCAGCCGCTCTTTGCCTTATGTCGATAACCTGAACGGGCTCTTGTCCGAGCTATACCGAATGTGCGTCCACACAGCGGTAGTATGCATCTTGGCTCCGTATGCCCACAGCTTCGCTCATATGTCGAATCCGGGATTAAAGCACAAATTCGATGAGTATACTCCGAAATATCTTACGCCCGCTTTTTTTCAGCCATCCCAAAGCCCGGTCTGTCCCGAGCTGCTGTATATGCCGGATGCGGCCCCTCCATTCGACTTTCGGCTTCTGCGGATGGAGCTGTTCTATCAGATCCCCTATGCGCCTCCGCTATACGAGATGGAAGAATTGGAAGTGCTTAAGACGCTCAGTGTCAATGTCGTTCAGGAGATTATGTACCATCTGATTGTCATCAAAAAGCCTATTACCTCCACGGAGCTGGAGAAGCTAAGCCGGCTTACGTATCCTGAGGCCAATCATGCCGCAGCTCTCCGGACGGAGCCTCAGCCGTAGTTTTTTTCGAGAAGACAAACAATTAATGCATTTTCGCTCATAGGCATGGTAAAGGAACAGTTACTCATTGTAGCATGACGTACCCGTTTTACTTGCTGCAAAACTCTATTTTGTACTGTAAGGGGGTGACATCAATTCCTCTTATTGTTCGCGCTACGTTCAATGCAACTGGAGCGATCACGTTTACCGGGAATACGATGGGACTGAGCCGATCCGATAATTCCGGCACGCCGGGAACGCAGGACAGCATTGGCGCTTTCACAACAACGAATACGTCAAGTGTTTTCGGCACGTATCCGAACGGCACAACCAGCCTGTATCAAAGCAACAGCTCGTCGGCCATTCTCACGCTTCCAGCCGGCAGCACCGTATTATATGCGGAGCTGATCTGGGGCGGATCCTACATTAACGGCAATGTCAATTTAAGCTCCGCCATCAACAATCCGGTTACGCTAATAAATCCCGCCGGAACCTTCAGTATTACCCCGGATTCGGCCACAAGCAATCAGGTCGATTTGGGAAACGGGGCGTTCGCCTATGTGCGATCAGCCAATGTCACTACCATTGTTCAGCAAGGGGGAGCAGGAACTTACACGACGGGCGGTGTAGTCGGAACCATCGTCGTCACCGGAGATCCGACGGCCAATCATGCCGGATGGACCTTGGGCGTTATCTATCAGAACGGCTTGCTCCCGTTCCGAAACATGTCCATCCGGGCGGGCGCCGTACTCGTACAGGCTAACTCCGGCCCCGTCAACACGACATTGACCGGATTTGCCACGCCACTCTCTGGCCCCTTAGGAGGACGCGCCTTATTCAGCGCACAGGAAGGGGATGCGAATCGGACCGGGGATCAAGCGCTGTTCGGGCCTACCTCCTCTTCGCTCGTAGCTTTATCCGGTCCGAACAATTTTGCCAACAACTTCTTCGCTTCGCAGATTAACAACGACGCCGGTCAGCTGGACATGACAGGTACATTCGGCAACCGCAACCAGACTAATGGTACCCCGGGTACTAACATTATCGGGGGACGTCAGGGCTGGGACATCACCAACGTTGATGTATCGGCACGCCTTGTCAACACTCAATCATCCGCCGTTCTAAGCCTGACTACATCGGGCGATGCGTATGTCGTCAACGGGAACGCGATTCAGGTCGATATTAATGCTCCGAAAATCACTTTGGTCAAAAGCGCCAATGTGTCGGGCGTCATTGTCGGAGATACGATTACCTATACGGTAACGATAAGCAACACCGGTACGGCCAATGCATCCAGCGTCGTTCTGTCCGATGTGCTGCCAGGCGGGTTGACCTTCGTCAACGGCAGTGTCACCGTAGCTGGAGTCAGCCGTCCTACATATGATATTACGGCAGGGGCACCGCTCGGGACGGTGAACCTCAGCAGCTCGGTTACGGTTACTTACCGCGCTTCGGTGACATCCTTGCCGAGCAGCCAGCAGCTAGTGAATACGGCGAATGCGGCATTTTCGTTTCAAAGCGTTGCCGGAGGGCCTACCATTTCGGGAGTGGTTCCATCCAATTCGCTCCCGATAACCGTCTACTCTCCCGTGCTTACAATTACAAAGACCGGGAGTACGGCAAACGCAACCGTCGGGAATCTGGTTACCTATACGTTGTCGATCTCCAATACCGGTAACATCGGAGCTGTAACTACGATCACCGATAATATTCCAGCTGGCAGCAGCTTTGTTACCAACAGCTTCCGAGTCAATGGAGTCGTCATTAGCGGCGCTAATCCTGCGGCAGGAGTCGCTATCGGCACTGTGACGGCAGGCGGCACAGTAACCGTAACGTTCCAGGTGCAGGTGAACTCGCTGCCCTCCCCTCCTCAGCTCGTGGATCAGGCGACGGCATCGTATACATATAATCCGCCGGACGGCAGAACCGTCAGCGGATCCGCGTCATCGAACACTTTGACGATCCCGGTACGGCTGCCGAGTGTGAGCGTAGTCAAGAGCGTCAGCCTTCCGGATGCCACGGTCGGCGACACGTTAACATACACCTCGGTCATTACCAACAACGGGATTGAGGCTGTCAGCAATGTTGTGCTGACCGATTTGATACCAGCGGGCACGACCCTGGTTGCAGGCAGTGTCATCGTCGGCGGGGTCGCCAAGCCTACGGCCAATCCCGGCAGCGGCATCCCGGTCGGGCTCATTACCGCAGGAAGCTCATCCACCGTCACTTTTCGGGTAACCGTAAGCTCTCTTCCAAATCCGGCGCAGCTGGTCAATCAATCGACGGTATCGTACAGCTCGGGCTCTTTTTCGGGGATCAGCTTATCGAACAGCACGACGACACCGGTCTATGTACCGGTCATAGGACTGACCAAAAGCGCCAGTACATCCAATGCGACCGTAGGAGATACGATCACGTATTCGGTCGCCGTCAGCAATACCGGAAATATTGCCGCTCAAGTCACTTTGACCGACAATATTCCATCGGGTACGGCGTTCGTTGCCGGCAGTGTCACGGTCAATGGAGCCTCAGTACCCGGAGCATCCCCAGTAACCGGAATTGCTCTGGGAGCGGTAACAACGGGAACACCGGTAAACGTAACGTTCCAGGTTGTACTGAACTCGCTGCCGTCTCCGCCTTCCATCGTCAACCAAGCGGTTGGCAGCTATAGCTATCAGCTGCCGAGCGGTCGAGGACTATCCGGCTCCAGCAGCTCCAACACCGTTACGATTCCGGCGTCGGCCCCCAACCTAACCGTAAGCAAGTCGGTAAATGGTACCGCCGCAACGGTTGGCGATACGCTCACCTATACGATTGTCATAAAGAACAATGGTATTGCAGCAGTCAATAACGTTGTCGTAACGGATCCTATTCCTGCCGGAGCCGTGTTTGCAGCCGGTAGCGTTACGATTAATGGAAGCACTGCGCCGAGCGCCAACCCGGCGGCTGGAATAACAATAGGAACCGTCAATGCAGGAATTACGGTCACGATTACTTTTCAGATCCAAGTCACCGCGTTGCTGAATCCGGCGCAGCTTCGCAACAGAGCAAGCGCTAGCTTTACATCCGGTTCCTTCTCCGGAACGTCGTTGTCGGAAACTATCGTCACGCCGGTATACCAGCCTGTCATTTCCTTGGTGAAAAGCGCCAGCACTTCCAATGCTACCGTCGGTGATACATACAATTATGTGGTACAAATCAGCAATACGGGCAACTATCCCGCCGCTGTAACCTTAACGGACAATATCCCGGACGGAGCCGTCTTCGTAGACAATAGCGTCATTATTGACAATAATCCTATTCCGGATGTCAGCCCGGTTACCGGTATTCCGGTCGGTTCGGTGGCTGCGGGCACAACCGTAACCGTGACCTTCGTCTGTACGATTCATTCTTTACCGGCAACACAGAAGCTGGTGAATACGGCGTCGGCATCTTATTCGTATGTTTTGCCTGATTCCAGACCCTTCTCGGGCTCGGCGGCTTCCAATACGGTTACGATTCCCGTTTCGCCGCCGAACGTCAGCGTCAAAAAAACCGCCAGCGCGCCGAATGTCGTTACCGGCGATACGCTTACCTATACATCGGTGGTTAGCAATAACGGCATTGCGAACGTCAATAATATCATTCTCAGCGATGTTCTTCCTGAGAATGTAAGCTTCATCACCGGAAGCGTACTTGTGAATGGCTCCCCTCGGCCTTCCGCAAATCCGTCCACCGGCATCCCAATCGGTACCCTGGCTCCCAGCACGGCGGCTACCGTAACATTCGAGGTGAAGATATTAATGCCGATTCCATCCCAGATTAACAATCAGTCCACGGTCAGCTTTACATCCGGTACGTTCTCCGGGTCCTCTTCATCCAACGTTACCGTCACACCGGTTACCCAACCGCAAATTGCGCTGGTGAAAAGCGCCAGCACCAGCAACGCGACCATCGGCGATACGGTTACCTATACCGTCAATGTGAGCAATTCCGGGAATCTGCCGGCTGTCGTAACGCTAACGGATACGATTCCACCGGGCACGATCTTCAGCGAGAACAGCGTTATTGTCGGAGTCGTTCCTCAGCCGGGCAGCTCCCCTGTCTCAGGGATTGCCGTTGGCTCTGTAGCGCCCGGAACGAATGTGAACGTCAGCTTCTCCGTGGTCGTCACCTCTTTGCCGACCCCTCAGCAGCTCAGCAACACAGCGTCGTCCACCTACACGTACACGCCTCCTGACGGCAGGCCATTAACGGGTTCGGCCGTCTCGAACACGGTCACGTTCCCGGTATCCGCAACCAATGTTACGGTGGCCAAGAGCACAACCACAACGGCAGCAGCGGTAGGCGATACCGTCACTTACTCCGTGCTGGTCCGTAATGACGGACTCGTCACAATCAATAATGTGCTATTTACGGATGCACCGCCTGCCGGATCGTCCTTTGTTCCCGGCAGCGTAACGATTAACGGGTCATCCGTTCCTGGAAATCCGACAACAGGCATTGCTTTATCGCCAATCCCGTCATCCGGTTTCGTTACGGTCGGTTTCAGCATCCTCGTCAATGCGATACCTTCAACCGGCCAATTAAGCAATCAAGCTGCGGTCACCTTTACATCAGGCGTTTTTTCCGGGGTTACCTTCTCGAACACGCTGTTAACGCCCGTCTTCCAGCCGATCCTCTCCGTGGTCAAAAGCGCAAGCATAACCATTGCTACAGTCGGAGATACGCTGACATACACGCTTCTTGTCAACAACACCGGGAACTACGGAGCCTCTGTTGTAATAACCGATACGATTCCTGCCGGGACTACGTTCGTCCCGAACAGCGTCATCGTTAACGGCTCATCTCTCGCTGGTACCGATCCTTCCGCTGGAATCCCTATAGCTTCGGTTCCGGGGGGCACTACCGCGAGTGTCATGTTCTCCGTGATCATTACCAGCTTGCCGAACCCGCAGCAGCTCGTAAATCAGGGGACCGCCGCTTACTCCTTTACTCTGCCTGACGGAACTCCGCACAGCGGTTCCGTACAGTCTAATACGGTTACGATGCCGGTATCGGCGCCTAATGTCAATGTCGTCAAAACTACCCCTACAACGGCAACGTACGTAGGAGACGTTATCGTCTATACTACCAAAATGACCAATACCGGCATAGAAGCGGTCAATAGTGTCGTGTTCACGGATCCGCTTCCTAACGGGACCGCTCTAGTGCCCGGGACCGTGACCGTTGACGGGATTTCACGAGCAGGAGCTAATCCGGCGACCGGCATTTCGATCGGCTCCATCGATTCAGGTGATACCGTTACAGTAGCTTTCAACGTTACTGTGATCTCTTTGCCTTCGCCTGCCCAATTAAATAATCAATCTTCGGTAAGCTTTACGTCCGGAGCGTTCTCTGCCGTAACATTCTCCAATACCGTTACGACACCGGTGTATCAGGCGTTCTTTAATGCGGTCAAAAGCGCGAATACATCCGTAGCAACCGTAGGAGATACCATTGTTTACCAAATCAAATTGAATAATACGGGCAACATCGGCGCTACGGTCACGTTAACCGATACGATTCCGGTTGGAGCCTCGCTGGTTCCCAATAGCGTCCTGCTGAACGGCTCACCGATTCCAGGCGCGGACCCGTCAGCCGGAATTCCGCTTGGAGTGATCACAACCGAAGCTACGGTCACGTTCTCCGTTGTGATCGTATCCTTGCCGCCCAACCAGCAGCTGTCCAACCAAGCAACGGGCACTTTCGCCTTTACGCTTCCGGACGGACGCTCGTCAGGCGGATCGTTCAGCTCCAATACGACTCTCATTGCCGTATCGGCGCCTAACGTCGCCGCGGTGAAAAGCTCGTTATCGACAGATGCCGTCGTAGGAGATACCATCGTTTACAAAATCGCTGTAACCAACAGTGGCATCGAGAACGTGAACAACGTCGTCGTTACCGATCCGATTCCGGCAGGTTCCAGCTTCGTGACCAATAGCGTGAAGGTGAACGAAGTCCAGCAGCCGGGTGTCAGCCCTACTACAGGCATATTGCTGAATACCATCGCTCCTGGAGTTACAGTTAACGTCACGTTCAGCGTCGTCGTCGACGCGCTGCCGAGCCCTGCACAGCTTAGCAACCAAGCTTCCGTCAGCTTTACTTCCGGCGCGTTCTCTGGCACGACGTTCTCCAACACCCTTGTTATCCCTGTCTATCAGCCGATCGTCGCAATAACCAAGAGTGCGAACACGACCAATGCCACGGTTGGAGATACGGTCGTATATATGCTCAATGTAACCAATACCGGTAATTTGGCCGCTACGATAACCGTAACGGATGTCATTCCGGCCGGAACCGCATTTGTTCCCAACAGCGTCATTGTGAACGACGTTCCTCAGCCGGGTGCCGATCCAAGGACAGGGATTTCGTTGGGGGTCGTACCTGCAGGAACAACCGTGAACGTATTGGTTACACTCGAGGTTACGGTGGAAGCTCTTCCTTCACCGCAGCAATTGGTTAACCAGGCAACCGCCAACTACACGTATTCACCTCCGGACGGTCGGGTTTTGACAGGCACCGTCAATTCGAATGTGCTGGTCATCCCTGTTTCCGCGCCGAATGTCAACGTAGCGAAAAGTACGGATGCCGTCGATGCCGTAGTCGGAGACATCATTACGTACACGATTGTGATCAGCAACAATGGCATCGAACCGGTGAACAACGTGGTTATGATTGACCCTGTTCCGGCAGGAACGGTCTTCGTTCCAGGCAGTGTTACCGTTAACGGAGAATCAAGATCCGGCAATCCGAATACCGGGATCCAAGTCGGCACCATTGTTAACGGTACTTTCTCTACGGTAACCTTCAAGGTCGAGGTTACGACAATATGATGCCCGACGGAACGAACCCATTGCTGCAAAACCAATCCCTGGTTCGTTTCAACACCTCCGGCACAGAGCAGGTATCTTACTCCAACACCGTTGTCACACCGTTGGTCGGTCCCATTCTTACTGTCACTAAATCATCCGTCGAAACGGAAGCATCGCTCGGTCAGTCGATTACTTACCGGATCGTTATGACCAACACCGGTAATAAAGATGCGCAGCTGACAGTATTCGATACGATTCCGGAAGGAACTTCGTTAATTGCAAACAGCGTGCTGCTCAATGGAATCCCGCTTCCCGGCATCAGCCCGGGCAGTGGGATTCCAGCCGGCACACTGCAAGTCAACGGCACTATAACGATCGTCTTTCAAGTCATCGTGGTCTCCATCCCCGCGGATCTTCAGTTGAGTAATCAGGCCGTAGCGAGGTATTCCTTCCAAGCCGACGATGACAGAGTCGTAACGGGAAGCGAACCGTCCAACATCGTCAACATTCCGGTGAAACCTTTTTTTGTTTCGGCACGCCTTAGTGCAAGCACCAATACTACCTTTGTCGGAGATATCGTTACTTACGAAACGGTCATTGTGAACGAGGGGAACACGGCTATATCCAATGTCATCATGAAAATGCCTGTGCCTCCAGGCATGCTGTTCATTCAGGGCAGCGTCGTTATCAACGATATGATTGCTCCCACATTGAATCCTGAGATAGGCATTCCGGTTGCATCGGTTGCCCCAGGGGCATCAGTCAAGATTTCGTTCCGTATGCAAGTCGTCCAAATCCCGCCGTCAGAGTCATTCCTTAGTCAAGCAACCGTGTCCTATAACGTCGGTGGAGGATCTTACAGCTTGGAGACCAATACGGTAACCATTCAAGCCTATGCCGCTGGCCTGCAAGTTGTCACCACCGTTAACTATGTCCGGGCTACAATCAGCGATACGCTGAAATATACAATCGTTGTCCGAAACAATAGAACACTTGCTGTGGATGCAGAGCTGGAAATTACCGTACCGGATAACACATTGTTCGTATGGAACAGTATTTATATCAACGGTGTTCTACAAAGAGGTGCCCAGCCTTCCGATCGTCTTCCGCTTGGAACCTTAACGGCAGACTCACAGTCGGTTGTGACCTATGAAGTCCAAATTCCATCTACCGTAACGATCCAGAAGCCGTTGATAACCAATCTAGCCGAAGTCTACTATACGTTCCGGTTACCCGACGGGCGGCTCATTCAATTAACGGATGATTCCAATACGGTGGTGACCGCGTTGGTCGTCCCGATCCTTCAGCTACATGCTGAAGTTGACCCTTCCGTTGTCGAAATCGGATGTACAACTGAATGCAAGGTTGTTACAGTCAATGTGGGGAACTGGCCTGCGGGAGTAGTCCTGTCTGAGCTTATTCCGGCCAATACTTCTTACGTGGCGGGAAGCTTGAGATGGTCCGGGGTCAGCGGCGGCCTCGTAATGATTAACGGTACCGTTTCGCTCGGAATCATTCACCCGAATCAAGAGGTGACCATCTGTTATAAGATCTTGGTAAAGGAGGATGACGCTTCCCACCGTATTCATCGCTATATGGTGGCAGCATATCGTTATGAGTTGGATGGAAGAAGCTATTCCGGGGAAGTCCGCTCCAATACGATTACGATCATTATAGAAGATTACGATGAATGATCTTAACGACATAACACCTCCTCCACTACTGTGGATTGGAGGTGTTATTGTTTTTCGGAGCAAGCGTTTCTTTTTTGATAGAAAGAGAACATTGCCTGGGGACAAGAAAAAACGAAGTGAATCCCTAGGGGAGCCACTTCGTTTGTAATCAAGCTTGATGGATTATGAATGAAAATCTTGACCGGAGCGAACTTCTTTGACATAGCCGGCACGGATAGTGAAATCGCCAAAATGCTCGCCCTCATGCCGTTCTTTGGCATATTGGGTAATGATCGGCTGCAGCGACTCCAAAATTTCCGTTTCGCCGATGTTTTCTTTGTAAAGCTTATTCAGACGGTCTCCGGCGAAGCCGCCTCCCAAGTACATATTGTACTTGCCCGGTGCTTTACCGATGAACGCAAGCTCTGCCAGCATCGGACGCGCGCAGCCATTCGGGCAGCCTGTCATCCGAATCACGATATCGTCCTCGCGCAAACCGGCCTCATTGAGCATAGGCTCGATTTTTTGCAGCAATTCCGGAAGATAGCGCTCCGCCTCGGCCATCGCCATTCCACAGGTTGGCAAAGCTACACAGGCCATGGAATTTCTTTGCAAGGCCGTATGCTGTACTCCATCGGAGAGGCCGTATTCCTTAATTAAATCTTCAATCTTTTTCTTCTTCTGGCTGCTTACATTGCCGATAATCAGGTTCTGGTTCGGAGTCAGGCGGAAGTCACCGGTATGAATCTTGGCAATTTCTCTAAGACCGGTCATCAGCAAATAGTCGCCTTCATCCATAACGCGGCCATTTTGGATGAACAACGTGAAATGCCATTTTCCGTTGCTTCCCTTAACCCAGCCATAACGGTCTCCGTTATGTTCAAATGTATACGGACGCGCCGCTTCCAGCTTCCAGCCGAGACGGCTGCTCAATTCTTCAATGAACCAATCGATACCGCGGTCATCAATCGTATATTTAAAGCGTGCGTGCTTACGGACGGAGCGGTCGCCGTAGTCTCTCTGGATCGTAACGGTTTTCTCCGCAACATCAACGACTTGCTCCGGTGTGCAGAAGCCGATCACCTGTGCCACTTGAGGATACGTCAGCGGGTCTCCATGGGTCATCCCCATTCCTCCGCCTACTGTAACGTTGAAGCCAACCAGACGTCCGTCTTCAATAATTGCAATGTATCCCAAGTCTTGGGAGAATACGTCGACGTCGTTGGACGGCGGTACCGCCATACCAATTTTAAATTTACGCGGCAAATACACTTTACCGTAAATTGGCTCTTGTTCTACGTCGTTATCTTGGCTATCAACGATCTTCTCACCGTCGAGCCAAATTTCATGATACGCTCTAGTCCGAGGATCGAGATGATTGCTGATTCTGCGCGCCCACTCGTATACTTCGGAATGAACCTCCGATTGATACGGGTTCGGGTTGCACATGACGTTACGGTTAACGTCGCCGCAAGCCGCCAATGTGCTCAGCAAGGCGTCGTTCACTTCGCGGATCGTCTTCTTCATGTTCCATTTCAATACGCCATGCAATTGGAACGATTGACGGGTAGTCAAGCGGATCGTGCCGTTCGCATAGTTTTGCGCGATGCGGTCCATCATCAGCCATTGATCCGATGTAACGACTCCGCCCGCCGCGCGTACGCGAAGCATGAATTGATAAGCAGGCTCCAGCTTCTGCTTATGACGCTCGTTGCGCAAATCCCGGTCGTCCTGCATGTAGCTGCCGTGAAATTTCATCAAGCGGTTATCGTCTTCCGGGATAGAGCCCGTGAGGACGTCTTCCAACGTCTCTGCAAGGCTGCCCCGTAGGTAATTCGTTCTGCGTTTGATCTCTTCTACGTCACTGTGCGGAGCACTGTTCGGTGACAGTAAGTTATTATCTGACATGCTGCTTTCTCCTCTTTTCTTCAGGAATCGTGCTTAGTAAACATCCCGCTGGTACCGTTTTTGCTGCTGCATGCGGCTCAAATATTCCGCCGCTTCGTCCGGACTGAAGCCGCCCTCTTGTTCGAGGATGGTCAGCAGCGTTGCATGTACGTCGTGCGCCATCTTCTTCTCGTCGCCGCAGACGTATACATTCGCGCCTTCTTGCAGCCATTGGTACAGCTCCTTGCTCTTCTCGAGCATTCTATGCTGAACGTATACTTTCTTGTCCGTATCCCGGGAGAAGGCAACATCCATACGTGTCAATACTCCCGCTTTCATCCAGCGCTGCCATTCGATTTGATACAGGAAATCGGTGGTGAAGTGCTGGTCTCCGTAGAACAGCCATGTCTTGCCTTCCGCTCCGGTCTCTTCCCGCTCAGCCAAGAAGGCTCTGAACGGCGCTACGCCCGTACCTGGTCCGATCATAATGATAGGCGTATCCTGACTTTCCGGAAGCTTGAAGTTCGGGTTGTTTTGAATGAATACCGGCAGCTTGTCGCCCAATTGTACCCTTTCGGCAAGCTGAACGGAGCAGACGCCGTATCTCTCGCGTCCATGCGACTCGTACCGCACGGCGCGAACCGTAATGTGCACCTCTTCCGGAGACGCCTTGGAGCTGCTCGAGATCGAGTACAAGCGAGCCGGCATTTTTCTCAGGATGGAGACGAATTCTGCCGCCGACACTCCCTTAAAAGAGTGGTCCTGAACCAAATCCAGAAGATCCCGTTCTTTAATATAGGCTTTCAGCCCCTGCTCATGTCCTGGTTCTACAAGCTCTTTGAGCGAGCTGCTCGAAGAAAGCTTGGCTGCTTGCTCCAGCAATGGTTTGGTCAAAACGGAAATTTCATAATGACGCAGCAATGCCTCTTGTACGGACAGTTTATCGCCATTTTTATTAATTGTAACCTGTTCCTCCGGCTTCCACCCCATTGCGGCGATAAGCTCGCTTACAAGACGAGGGTCATTTTCCGGAATGATACCGAGGCAATCCCCCGGCTCATACTGAAGGTTGGAACCTTCGAGGGATAGCTCAACGTGGCGGGTCTCACGATCGGAACCGCGGCCGTTCAAATTTAAATTCTCAAGAACCTCGGCTTGGAATGGATTCGTTCTCGAATATTCCGATGCCGTGTCGCTCGCTGCAGCAGCGCCTGCATTGCTTGCCGGACTCGATACAGTCCCCGAAGTCTCACTGAGAGAGCCCAATACACTCTCCATCCATTCGGCAGCGGCCTCATCGAAATCAACGTCACAGTCTACGCGCTGCGCAATCCGTGTTCCGCCGAGCTCTTCCAAGCGCTGGTCGAAATCCTTGCCCGTCTTACAGAAAAATTCATAGGACGTGTCGCCCAATGCCAGGACGGAGAAACGCAAGCCATCCAGCTTCGGCGCCCGTTTGCTGTGAAGGAACTCATAGAAAGGAAGCGCGTTATCCGGAGGATCTCCTTCGCCATGCGTGCTCACGCAAATAAGCAGGTTTTGCACTTTTTTCAAGCCGCTCGTTTTGAAGTCGCTCATTGAGGAGAGCGATACTTGAAACCCGCGTCCCTCGAGCTTTTTCGACATCTTCTTTGCCAAGCCTTGGCTCTTGCCGGTCTGTGATCCGAAGAGCACGGTTACTTCCTTGGAGACGGAAGGTGTGCTAGCCGCTGCGACGGCTGCGGGTGCTCCGGCTGGTGCTGCCGCGGCTGCAGCGCCTTGAAGCGCCGTTAAGTATCCGCTTAACCAAATGCGTTGCGATTCCGTTAAAGTAGGCAGAAGACGATTGAGCAGCTCTGCCTGCTCCTGACTAAAAGGACTGTTCGTTACTTGAAGTTCCAACAATATCCACCCCAGTAGTAATATTTAATTCCCAGTAAACTTATCTTCTTAATCTTTAGATATATTGAACCTAACACAGCAAGCCAAACAGGTCAATTAGAATGACCTTATAAGATTCATAAGTAATCCTGATAAATGCATTTACAAATTCCGAAAAGGTATGATTTTGATAATTAGCACACTTAAATCAGCGTTTTTCCCGGCATTTTCCGGCTAATACCCAGCTCCTTCGACAGTTTTTTGAAGATTTCACTCTTTGCAATAGGTCAGGGCGAAAGTACATTTTTTCGACACAATCATTTGTCCAAAATTTGAACAGGCAATATGCCTGAAAATGCATTAATACTATGCGGCTCTTATCAATTTAACGCTTTCACATTTATTAATTCTAGCGAAGCACTTGGAATTCCTTCTCTTCTATTCGACAAAAAAAAGAGAAGCCTGAGGATTCAAGCTTCCCTTTCGTGTAACAATTTGGCGGAAAAACAGTAGTTTTTGGAATAAAACTGCTGCGGCCAGGCCAACTTATAATATATATCCTTTTTTGGCCTTCAAGACTCTGCACTAATCATTATATCGCTTTGTCATCGCTGTACCAGGCTTCTGAAATCAAGTCATGATTGATTCCCATTCCAGTTAATGACCCTAATGATGCGGCGTTTACCACCTGATACAGCTCCGATGCCGCATCACCTGCGCTATAGACGCCGGGAACGTTCGTTTTGCCCAAGCCGTCGACCACTACCATTCCTGAATCCGCCACTTTGCAGCCCAGCGCCTTCGGCAAGTCAGAGCCTGCAGCAAGCTTCGGAGCGAAGAAGATTCCCGTGCACGGCACTGCCGTACCGTCCTCCAATACAACCTGCTGTACCATGCCGTCAACCGATTCGATCTGCTTGATCGGTGAATTGAGCACTGGCACGCCATGCTGCTTCAGCTCCTCGCGTTGTTCATCCGTCAACTCATCAGGACCATTCGTGCAGACGGTATACCGGTCGGTCCACCCGGACAGCATTTTCGCCAGATGCAGAGCCTTCGCTCCTTTGACGATGACTACGAGCGGCCGGTCTCTAAGCTCCCATCCATCGCAATACGGGCAGACAAAGGCGCTTTTGCCGTACACGTCAGACAATCCGTTTATTTCTACCGGCAGGTCCTTCATTCCTGAGGCAAAAAGCACTTTTTTGCACCGGTACTCCTCTCCCCGGCCGGTCTGTATCAGAAAGTTACCATCGGAGCCGGTGACGGATACAGCGGTATCCTCTACAAACTGGATGCCAGGATATGCGGATATCTGTTCCTTCGCAATTCGCCGAAGCTCACCTGGCTGAATGCCGTCTCGGGTAAGAAACCCATGAGACTCGCGGGTAACCCGATTGCGCGGACGCCCTTCATCAATGACAATCACGCTTTTTCTAGCCCTAACCAGCACCAATGCTGCACTCAAGCCGGCAGGCCCGCCGCCGATAATTCCTACATCAACTAATGGATTCATAATAACCACCCTTCCGGATCTGTAATATCCATAATAAGTTACAAGAAACTGAGCTTTCTTGTTTACTGCATGTTGAGCACTTACTTTTTTGGAAAACTCCTGAGCGATCCCAGCTTTTATATATGCCGCCCATTCCCTCATCCTCATAAACTACATTATAGATACTTAATGTCTGTAATGCAAACGAAAATGTACTTTCCCATTACCGCAAAAGAAACTGCAAAAAGCAACAAACCGCCGGGTTACCCGGCGGTTTGTTATCCATCATTGACTCTTCTTGGCTTCGACCTGCTTCGCCATCGCTTCTTCCGCTTCGCGAAGCGCGGTATTGATATCGATCTTGTTGATTATAAGCTTGTTGATCGTACCCTCAACGATTTTTTTCAACTCATTCAGGTTGGCGCCTACAAGTCCTTGTGAACGAGCCGGTGGAACGGCCGCAGGCTTCATCGTTGTAACGGCTGCCATGTTCTTGCCTTTCAGCTTAGGCATCTCGGAGCCCAGAATCTTATCCAAATCTTTGATCGTCCTAACGGACGGCATGTTCGCTTTCGACTTCGCTTCCGCGATCTGTCTTTCGTCCGACAGCAAGTATTCAACAACTTTGAAGGTCATATCCGGATTTTGATTCGTCTTCGTGATGTACCAGTAAGCGCTGGAGCCAGTGACCATCCCGGACGTATTAGGCGCTTCCTTGAATGTCGGCATGGTAACCATATCCCAGTTCATCTCATCCGGAAGACCGCTGTACGCGCCGAATTGGGTGACGGTCAATGCAACCTTCTGCGTAGCGCCGAACGCAGCCGCTTCCGTAGTTTGCGAAGTTCCTTCCGCTCTCATATTGTTAGGAATCTCATAGAATCGGGAAATGTTAAGGAACAGCTCCTTCCATTTCTCCGGATTGTACATTTTATCGGCTTTCGGATCGAGATAGGGAACCGACAGCTGATTATCGCGAAGCACGACGCCGTAGAACGAGCTGAACCCGCGATAAATTTCGCCGCCTTCGTTACGTGTCATTTTCTTCGCCAAGTCGTATGTATCATCCCAAGTCATGCCGTCCTTAGGGTACGGCACGCCGAATTTATCGAAGATGGATTTGTTGTAAAACATAACCTGCGTTCCGCCATAAGGCATCGGCAGACCGATGAGGCTGCCTTCCGGCGTCGTCGTCTTAATCGCATCCAGCAAGCCCGGCTCGAACCTCCCAAGATCATATCCGTGCTTCTTGGCAAGCGGCGCCATATCCATGTGCAAATTCAGGTTGATCAAGTAGTTATCGACATCCGATAGCACGCCGAACACCAGATCCGGATAGGTTCCTGCAGCGATAAGCTCGGGTATCGTGGTTCCTTGACCGCGCGCAATATAGTTTAATGTAACATTGGGAAACTTCTTCCGAATGTCATCGCCATAGCTTTTGTCGAAGTCCTCCAGGCTCATGCCCAAACCGGAAGCTACCGTCAACGTGACCGGTTTCGTCATATCTACGACGGGCTGTACAGCCGTTTCCTTTGTAGCGCTTTCATTCCCTTTGCTGCTGCATGCCGCCAGCATCGTTACGGCAAGCAAGGCCGACATTACCGGCGCAATCTGTTTCATCTTCATGTTCAAGTCCCCCATTTTGTTTGTAAACCCTTACACTTTTTATCATAGCTCCGATTAATTAGGGGTGTCTATGCTGAAAACTCAGTAATATTTGTTGAAAAATAAGATATTCTTGTTCACTTGCCAAAAAAATATCTATTCTGGGATGCGCGAACTGGAGTATTACTTCTCCGGGATTTCAGTAAACAAAAACAAACCGTTTGAACTGCTCCAAGCAGTCAAACAGTTTGCTTTGTTCATCCTAGTCTGCCTGCACCTCTTATTTGGCAGATTTGCGTTTTTGATATTCCGCGTTTATTTCCTCTGTAATTTTTTGATAGTTGGCATCCTTTTTCAGCGTCTCAACGTATTTATCCCATTCCTCCATCGGAATTTTCCCGATAATAACCTGTGTCTTCATATCGGCAATTTTCTTGGTATAATCCGCGCCCATCTTGAGATCCGTCTCTGAGACCAACCCGATCGCCGGATCGCCAACGGATATTTTCGAACGCTCCTCCGCGATTTTCATATTACGCTGGTAAATCTCTTTAGGCATGCCCGCTGCATATTGCCATAGGTCTACGACAGGCGTACTGAACATTTTTCCCCACGAGCCGGTTCCTACGCTATCCGCCACCGCTTTGTCGTTAGCTATCTTCAAGCCGTCGGCTACCGAATAATGGACATCTTTTATTCCGTATAGAGTCAAATCCAGACCTTCGCCGCCGGAGCCATAGTTGATGAAGCTCAATATCGCCTTCATCTTGGCTTCCGGTACGGATTTGGGTATCGCCAATACGCCGTTCATGCCGGAGCCTTGAGAGACATACTGCTTCCCTCCCGCTTTAGGCGCCAAGGATACCAATGGGGTCCACTCTACCTTCGGATCCTTCTTCCATTGATCCATGGTGTATCGGAACAGCGCTTCCGGCGTTTCCGCAGTAACTCCAGCTCGGCCGCTTGTGGCGAGCTCCCAGTATTGGGTTTCTTTCAGCACCGGGAAGTCTTGAGGGATTAACCCTTCCTGGTACAGCTTGCGCTGGAAGGCAATCGATTCTTTGACCTCCGGCTCGAGGTTCATATTGACGAGCTTGCCGTCTTTCTCTTTCCATCGGCCAACCGTCCCGGTGAACACCTCTTCGATCATTTGCGCGCTGCGCATCGTGAAGCCGACGGTATCCTTTTTCCCGTCCGGCGCGTTCTCCTTAAACGCTTTCATCACAGTATACAGCTCATCCATCGTCGTTGGCATCTTCAGTCCGAGCTTATCCAGCCAATCCTTGCGGATTGAGAAGAATCCGCCCCCGTCCAACGGCCTTCCTGCAGGCACGGCGAAGCTTTTACCGTCAATTTTGGTATTGTTCCAAATCTTAGGATCCAGAGCCATGAGGTTAGGATAGTCCTTGACATAAGGCGTCAAATCCCAAAACGCTCCCTGTTTCACCATTTGGCGGAACAGCGGGGTCGTTATACTTGGAATTTTGATTAAATCGGCAATATCCCCTGCTGCCAGCGCCACATTGACCCGGTCCGAATAATCTCCTCCCGGCACCCATTGAACGGTCAGCTTCGTATTGGTTTTCTTCTCGAATTCCTTCAGTACCGGATTTTCCGGAGAAGGCGGCTGGGCGATAGTATAGTCCACCATGATCTTGATTTCCGTTGGCTTGCCGGAAGGGGGTGCAGCCTCCTTCGGAGTCGTTCCCTCACTTGGCGGAGAGCTGGTGGACGATGTGCAGGCGGTTGTAAAGGCAGACAGCAGCATAGCGGAAGAAACGGCCAGTATAGCGGGCTTACGGGACCATCGATGCTCACGAATGTTCATAAGGAATCATCTCTCCTCGAAATTAGTAGGCTGGGACAGCTATACACTCCATCCGTTGTCACGGACCTGATTGTCGTAGTAGCTTTTGTCGACGTGCAATCCGAAGCCCGGAGCTTGCGGAACGGATATTTTACCGTCACTAATCGAGTAGCCGGACGTATCGATTCCGGGAACCTGAGCTTCATCCCACTCTACGAATAGGAAGCCTTTGATTGCCGGATACGCGTGGGCTGATGCATAATTGCCATAGAAACCGCCGTAGTTATGCGGTGCCGCCTTGACTCCGCTTCGTGCCAGCCGTTCGGCGAGCTTTAACCAGTTAATAATTCCGTAGTCCTTCAGATCATACTGAATGGCATCGATCAATCCTTGCTCCGCCCACTCCACGATCGGCTTCGCCGCCAAGCCTTCGCCGTCGGTAATGAGCACGTTCAGCTGCTGCTCGGCCATCCATTCCTTCAGATTGCGGTACAACCGGTCATCCTCATGGAATGCTTCCTCAATCCACAGCAGATTGGACTGCGCCGTTTCTTTCAACACATGCTTGGTCAAGTTCAGGTTATATCCATTATTGGCATCGATGGAAATATTGCATGCCGGCCCCACGGCTTCCCGGATACCGTTGACTATGGCGATGTCCCTTCTAGTTCCCTCCATCAAGTCCATATGCATCGCCCCGCGTCCCACTTTAATTTTGAAGCCGCGGAAGCCTTCATTATACCCCTGCATCGCCTCGTCCTGAAGCAGCCGAACCGCTTCGGCATCCGTGGCAAGATGGAGATCATCGAAGTACAAGGAGGTGTCGTAGCAGGGAACCAGCAAAGGAGACGTCGTCTTTGTTCCGCTCAGCAGCTCGTATACCGGCTGGTTTCTTACTTGTCCGAGCCAATCCAGCAGCGGGAACTGAATCGCCTGGAACCGGTCGTCGATCCATTGCTCCTCGGAGAAGATGTCGCCGACTCGGCTGCCGACCAAAGCCGCTGCATTCTCTTTGGATATTCTCGACCAGCCGTAGCCGGTAATGCCGCCTATCGTAATGCTCAGCATTGGGAAGCTGACTTCTTTGCCGTGTACCCCAAGTCTTGCATTGCATCCGGCCAATCGTCTGCGTTCGCCTTTCATCACTACTTGCTCTATTTTTTCAATACGCCAACTTGCATCCAGTTCGTTAAAGTTTTTCATCGTAACAGCTCCTCATATTGTATTATCCTTTGACGGATCCGAGCATGACGCCTTTCGTAAAATGCTTTTGCAGGAACGGGTACACTATCAGGATGGGAAGCGTAGATATGACCACAGCAGCCATCTTGATCGTCTGTGTAGGCAGCTGCTTATCGGAAGCCATCTCTACTGCGGACGCCCCTCCCACCGCCGTATCCGAATCGATCAGCATGTTGCGCAATACGATTTGCAGCGGCACCTTGGTAAAATCGTTAATGTACAAGACTGCGCTAAAGAACGTATTCCAGTAAGCCACCGCG
Source organism: Paenibacillus sp. H1-7 (assembly GCF_022354825.1). Taxonomy (GTDB): domain Bacteria; phylum Bacillota; class Bacilli; order Paenibacillales; family NBRC-103111; genus Paenibacillus_S. The sequence goes on along the minus strand of NZ_CP031168.1, from coordinate 3,817,717 downwards.
TAAAACAATCCGAACGCTGCCAGCGATGCGGCTGATAGCGGAAGAATGATCCGAAAAAAGATCGTAAGCTCGTTACAGCCGTCAATCATGGCCGCTTCCTCCAGCTCGATCGGAATACTGTCGAAGAAGCTTTTCATCAAGATGACATACCAGCCGCTCGTCAGGACCGGAATGATCAGCGACCATACGCTGTTAATGAGTCCCAAATCCCGGACCAGCAAATAAACGGGGATGATACCGGGATTGAACAGGATGGTGAACATGACCATGAACAGCATGATGTTTCTGCCACGCAGTCTTTTGCGGGAAAGACCGAAGGAAAACGCCGATGTGATCATCAGGCTGAGTAAGGTTCCTGCCGTGGCCAGAAAGGCGCTGACTCCGGTAGCCCTAATAAAAGCCGAGGTCGAGAGCAAATACTCGTAAGCTCCTGTGCTCCATCGGCTCGGCAGCAGCACAAAGCCGTTCTTATCGGCGAATTCGCCGGGCTCTGTGAAGGAAACGACAAACACATAGTACAAAGGAAATAAGGTAACGAGGGCAACGATAATCAGCAGCACGATATTGGTGATGTTAAAAATCCGGTCTCCCAGACTTTCTCTCATGCGATTCATCCTCCTTTACACTCGACGCCCCTCCTTAATAGACGCCTTCTTCGCCAAACCGCTTGGCTGTCCAGTTGGCCCATACGACCAGCACAAGTCCAATGACGGACTTAAACAGCCCGACAGCCGTCGTATAGCTGAACTGCCCCTGCTGGATCCCGTTCCGGTACACATACGTTTCGAACACGTCTGCAACGTTCGCTACTGCTCCGTTAGACATCAAAAACACCTGCTCGAAGCCGACATCCATAATGTGCCCCAGCCGCAAAATCAACAAAATAATGATGACATTCCGTATTCCCGGAAGCGTAATATGCCATATTTGCCTTGCACGGCTCGCCCCGTCGATCTTGGCCGCTTCATACAGCTGGGAGTCGATTCCCGTGATCGCAGCGAGAAAAATGATCGTACCCCACCCGGTATCCTTCCATATGTTCTGCCCGGTAAGAAGTGCCCAGAAATAGTTCTCACTGGTTAAAAAAGCAATCTTGGCGTATCCCATCCGCTCGAGGAGCAGGTTGATGATGCCGTTGGATTGGGACAGAAGCAAAAACGTAATCCCTGCAATAATGACCCAGGACAGAAAATGAGGTAAATACACGATAGATTGGATAGTTCGCTTGAATAACTTGTTGCCTACCTCATTCATGCTTAAGGCTAGCAGGATAGGCAGCGGGAAAAAGAAGACTAAGCTCAGTAGGCTGATCATCATCGTATTGCGGAACAAGACGTAAAAGCTCGGGTTCGTAAAAAATCGGACGAAATGCTCCATTCCGACCCAGGCGCTTTTCCACACTCCCAGATAAGGAGAGTAGTCCTGAAAGGCAATGATAATGCCCCACATCGGATAATACTTAAAAATAAGGAAGTACAGGATTCCGGGTAAAACCAGCAAGTATAAATACTTATCGCGTCTCAGATCGGACCAAAGCATCAGCTTGCTCTTCTTCTTCACCATTGTGTAAGACCTAAGCTTGGTTTCATGTGCCGACATTTGCTTTTTCACCCCGCTTCTATGATGTGCTTAAAATCCAATTCTGCTTGCCGCATGCTCGTTGGCCTTTGACATCTCCCTCCTTCCCGAGACACATGCTCCAATGATGGCAAAGCCGATACGCTCAATGTAAAGCGCTTCCAAGCATACTGCAATAATAATAAATTTTCGCTATGTCCGCGAAAAATTTCCGGTTATCGTCTTTTTTTTCCGTCTGCAGATCAAGGCAAAAAAATCCTTCCAAACAGCGGTTGGAAGGATTGTATGGTTGGTTATAAAGCTGCGGTATCCCGCTCCCGATGCTTTTCACGGTATTGTCTCGGCGTGATTCCTTCGCTTTTCTTGAACAACCGGATCAGATGGGATGCCTGGTATTGCAGCAGCTCCGCCATATCGTTAATTTTCATATCCGTATGCACCAGCAGCTCCTTACATTTTTCTATCCGAAGCCGGATGATGTAATCGATAAAATTCACTCCGTTAATTTGTCTGAACACTTTACTCAGCTTGGAAGGGCTCATGTTCAGCTGTTCTGCATACTTATCCAGCGACACGTCGCTCAGAAGCTCGTCTTGAATTTGCATCAGCAGATGGTCCATCAGCTCCCGCATCTGGTTGTCGTAAGCGACGGACAGCGTTTTGATAAAAGGCCGGATCAGCTTAAATTGAAACCATTCCACGATTTGCTCCGCTTCCGTTAAATGCATTAATTCCTCATAAAGATGCGTACCCTCGTATAATGTGTACAGGTTTACGTCATGCCTCAGAATGGTATCGTGAATCGATCCGAGCAGCTTCATCATTCCTTGATGCACCATGAATTCCGTACTGTCGCTGCTTTGCAGCTCCTGCATGAATTTTCGGATGAGCGTTACCGCCTCCTCTTCCAGACCCAAGCTTACCGCGTGCACGATCTCCCTTTCCAAGTCCGTCGGGAAGCGCTTATAGTGGGTCGGCTCCACCCGGATTTGATTCATGTCCAGCAGTTGATTGGACGTATGAAGATCCCGGAAACGCAATGCCTTTCTCGTCTGGTCAAGCACATGGGGCATCTCCGTTATCGAATCGGATATTTTTCCGGTTACGATAGTGACTCGAAGCCGCAGCACGTTATTCACCGCAGCAATATAATCGTGGGAGAGCTTATTGAGCAAAGCTTTGATCTCGTCATTCGAAAGCTTTGGATCGACAGCAAAAAAGGCTCCAACCGACATATCCTGAAAATGGATGACATGGACTTTGTTCATTTCAACCGGGCATAGCTCCATGAGAATATTCGACGCGGCGAAGGTGATCAGCTGATCGTCCCGGTCCGTGCATTTCCCTCCCATTTCCGATAACCCATGCAATTGGGCGGCCATTACGGCAAACTTTTGCCCCTCTACATCCCAATCCAGCTGCTTCAGCTTATCGAATAGCTCTCTGGCCGTATGATTACTCAGGCTATGGTGAAGAAACTGCAGCAAAAAGCTCTCGCGAAGCGCCGGAATCGATTGCTTGACCCGGTTAGAAAGCGTTTTCCATTCTTCCAAGTACTGTTTCCATTGATTCTCAATGAAGGATATTTCATCCTTCCCCTCGTTCTTCCCGTCTTTGGGTACCTCGAACAGATGTTTAATGCGAATAATAGGCGCATACATCGTATTGGATGCAAACCATGACAGCAGCAAGCCGATGGTTAATGCAATCACGCTGATCCACAGGATGAGCATGGATAAATCCGTGACCGGAGCGGTGACCTGGGACAGAGGCGTTGCGGAGACGACGGTCCATTTGCTGCCCAGCTTAGCGATTTTGCCAAACGACACGGAGTAGGTTGTGCCTCCCCATTCGTACTTGAACATGCTTTCCGGAGCATTCTCGGTACTGATTTTCTCTTTTAAAGCCTGCTCCAGACTGAGACGGTCCTGGTTCCTTGCAACAGGGTTGGGAGCGGTTACATAATCTCCATGTTCGTTAAATAAGAGAGAGACCCCTTCACCGGCAACAAGCTTATGTACCATCGTATCCAATGTTTGCTGATTCAAATAAATGATGACAGCGCCAAAGGAACCGTACAATTGTCCTCCGGGCAGCTTAATAATGATCGCTTTATGATTGGAATCCGGGGAGTTGATCTTTCTCAAGCTATAGTTCCAATAAATGGTCTGTTCCTTCTCCAATAAATGGTCCAACAGCTTGATGTCTTCTTCCGAGCGGATGGTTTGGAACCCTATCTCGTCGCTAATCAATTTACCCGAATCTCGTATATACAAATTAACGCTGCTGATAAGTGAATTGGATTCTGTCATCAATGAGAACGATTTCATAATTTCGTTTGTTTTAGAGAAGTCTTGGACAAAATCGAGCTGCTTTAACGTTTCGTCGAAGCTCCCGTCAAATGCCAGCCGAACGACGGAATGCTCCAAATTCGCGAGGTAATCATTCAATTGTTGAATCGACATGTTTAACTGGTTTTGATGTGATCTATTCATTTCGGCTTCGATTCGGCTTGTTCCGAACGTGTACAGCAGCATACCTGCCAAGGCTATCGGGATACTGGTTATCAACAGGACCAAACCTAAGTTTTTCCAAAAGAGAATGCCTCTGCTTTTTACAAAAGGCGTGCTCATCTGTCCACCCCATCCCCTCCGTACTTGCTTCAATTATGACTCGATTCCCGATTTGCGTCAACACGATGTTTATTAATTAACTTACAAGTTAACATGAAAAAGTATCCTTTTGTACTCGGAAAGTACTCTTTTGGATAATATAGTTTCTCGGCTTAAGCTGTCATACTTGATTGTGCATTTCAAAAAACACCGCAGATTCGGGAGGATGATGATGTAACGGAAGGATCGGCATGCCACTAGGGCAATTACAAGGAAAAGAGATATCAAGGAGGAAACCACAAACCATGTACATTTTGCGCAAAAACATACGTAATGCTGTGCTGAGCACGGTACTGGCAGGAGCGCTTGCCGCACCCGGACTCGCGGGCGCATTCGGCGAGACTTCGACCGGTGTGCAAATCAAGGAATTCAGCCTGCTGGATACGGCTTCCGATATTGTCGGTGCAGCGGATTTCACGCCGGAGGGCAATAAGGACGGCCACTTCAAGCTAACGCTCAGTCTAGCGCAGAATACGGTAATAAAATCCGTAGTTCTGCGGTCTACGGATGCCTACGGGGATGATAATGATCAAGGAGTATGGAGAACAAACCGCGCTACTACTGGCTGGCTGCTTGGGATGGTGCGGAACAAACCGGTCACAAGCACAAACGGAGCGACCACGTATGAGAACGAAATTATCAATCCAGGTTTTCAAAAAGAGGTAAATGCACCTGTAGGCGAGTTCACCGGAGAGCTTGCATTTGATCTATACGCCAGCAATAACGGGACGATCAAGGAAACGCAATATTATGTGCTGGAAATCGAGACGCCGCAGGGCATGGTTACTTCCAAGCCGATCAAATATAAGCAGCCGATGACGGCTGGGGGAGCATCCGCGCCGAATACGGGCTCGGGACTGCCAGTGCCGACTCCTACGCCGAAACCTGGATCAGGGCAGCCTACTCCTACTCCTACCCCTACTCCTAATCCGGGATCAGGGCAGCCTGCTCCGACTCCTACTCCACCGCCGCCTGTACCTGCGGAAGGTCCGACGATTCATGTATTTTTCAAGGGGCAGGAGCTTATGTTCGACGATGCCAAACCGATTCTTAAGGACGGATCGACGCTGGTCCCTTTCCGCAAATTGTTCGAAGCCCTTGGCTTTGCCGTCAAATGGGTCGATACAGGAACGGTTCAGCAAGCGATCGGCACTAAGGATGGCCTCAATATTGAGCTGACCATTAGTAGTACGACTGCAAAAGTAAACGGCAATAATGTCCCGCTGGATATACCAGCCCAGATTATTAATGGAAGCACCTTGGTTCCATTGCGTTTTGTAGCCGAGAATAGCGGATACGAGGTCTCATATTCCAGTAACGGCAGTACGGCGACGATTCAGATTGATGAAGGCGAGGTTGTGTCCGAGCCCGATGATCCGGCTCCAAACCCGACTCCCGAACCGGCTAAAGAGGAAATAGAGCCTTATGTAGTAAAAGGCTATATCCGCGACGCAAAAGGCAATCCTGTGCCCGGAGTTACGGTTTATGCGGATAACACCCTGCTCTACAACAGCAACGTCCTGGGGGTAACCGACGAGTCGGGGCATTACCGGATTGAGCTGCCGCAGGTAGCCACCTCCTGGCGGATGGGAGCCGATCTGGTGAAGTCGTTTAACGGCAAAAACTACAAGTTCCGGCTAACCGCCGACGTCGATCAGCCGCTCGCAGGCAGCGCCGGAGCCGTCAAGGATTTTACATGGACCAAATTCGACGGGCAAATTTATATTTATCCTTACTTGACCTATGATACCTCCTTGCCTGAGTTCCTTATCGGCGATGTAGAGATAACGCTCACCCCTGTGGGTCCGTTACTCGACGGCAACAGCGGCAAAACGATAACCAAACGTGTTGGCCCTGTCCTAGGCGGTCTTGGTATCGATGAAGTACCGATCGGCAAGTACACGGCTACGGCCAGATGGCTGCCGGAAGGTCATGCGCCTATTCCGATGCAGATAAGAATCAATTATATCGGAAAATATGCCGAATCGGCGGAGGTCGAATTTTCGGAGCCAAGAAGTGCCTCCACGAACCATTATTTAAGCGAGCTGGAAATCAGAATTCCAGAGAATAAATAGGATCGTAAAAGCAAGACCTTTACCAGGCAATCCGGTAAAGGTCTTTTTTGTCTCCTCAAATCTGCTTATCCGTTATTTCTTGATCATGAGCATTCTGACGATAGCGGAAGCGGCTTCCGCACGGGTAGACAACGTCTGAGGCGCGAATTTACTCTCAGGCAGACCTCCGACAATAATAATACCCGTTTGTTCTGCCGTATTCGCAGCTTTTTTCGCCCAGTCCGGAATATCGGCTTGATCTGTGAAGCCGCTCTGCTGTCCTTCCTCCGTTTCCAAGCCGGAGGCGCGGATCACCATCGAAATCATTTCCGCACGAGTGATTTTCGCATCCGGACGGAACGTACCGTCATCGTATCCGCTAATAATGCCAAGCTGCACTGCTTGAGCCACCGGCTGCTGCGCCCAGTCTCCGATGCTGTTTTTATCCTTGAAGGCAAGCTCGGTCGATGCCGCACCCGGCTGAATTCCATTCATCAGCATTACGGTAAATTCGGCTCGGGTAACATCCCCGTCCGGACGGAACGTTTCATCCGGATAGCCGCTCACGATGCCCTGTGTCATCGCTAACATAATTTCCGTATTCGCCTTATGACCGGATACATCCGTCAAGTTATTCACTACCGTTACTTCGCAGCTGTTGGTGAATCCGCCGTCAGCGGTCCGCACGGTTATAGTCGCCGTACCTTTCGATTTGCCCGTAATGCCGCCGTTGCTGTCCACTTCGGCAACTTGAGGATTGCTGCTGCTCCAGCTCACGCTCTGATTCGTCGCATCAGGAGGAGCAACCATTGCGGTCACCTGTCTGTTCTCGCCCACTCTTAGCGTGACGGCTTCATCGCTGATATAGACGAAAGCTGCGTTAATAGCACCGCCGCCGCTGATATTGCCTACAATGTCCTTTGTAGTTTCATTCAAAGATTCGTTCAATTTCCTTGCAAGCTCCAAGGCTTCCTGCCGTTCAGACACGACTTGCTGAAGGTTAATCATGTCCATTTCAGCATTTGGAGCGGACTGGATGATGTCAGGGTCATAAATCAGCTTTCCGTTTCCTAAATTAGGCTGAATGATTTTCAAATCCGGCACCTCGATGACTGTCACTACGCTTACTGCCGTAAATCCCCCGTCCTCGGTCTTTGCAGATATCTTCGCCGAGCCTGCAGCTTTGCCCGTCACATTGCCTTTGGAATCTACTTCGGCAACATCAGGATTATCGCTGCTCCATGCTACATTGCGATTCGTCGCGGAGGAAGGAACCACCGTTACCGTCAATGCTCCTCGCTCTCCTTTTTTAAAAATCATGGCCGGTTTATCCAGCTTGACACTGTTCACAGCCACTTTATTGAGGTCTGCAACCTTGTGGATATTAAATTTTTGCAGATAAGTGTATTCCGTACCTAAGCTTGCAATAGGGGTATTAAGGTCCAGACGGAACAAATCCGCTTCCTTCAAAGGCACCTTTGTTTTGGCAATAACATTGACATTCCCGGGCTGCAGATTGTCCGGTAAGTTATATTTATCGATGATTGCCGATATCGTGTAAACATAAACCGAGCTCTTATCTTTATTCGTTTGCTTATCTACATAAGTAATCGGACCAATGCGGTTCATTGTATCGTTGACTTCAAACGTCTTTGTGCCGTCAGGACCGTACCGGGTTATTTGATAATAAGACTCCATATTCGAATTATCGTTCCACTTTAACGTTACCGTAGCATCGTCATTCGGTGTAGCCGTGAGATCGGATGGATCCGCCGGCTGTAAGATCTTGTATGGTCCGATCGTTTTCTCGGAATAACTCTTTGCCCCGATGAGAGGCGAATAATAGGCGCTGACTCGAAACTTGGCCGAGATGAGCTGCGGATCGATAGGCAGCCTAAAAAAGTCCATCATGTAACCCTTCGGACTATATGTCGGAAGGTTAATCCACGTTGCGCCGTTATCGGTGGAATATTCGTACTTGACATACTCCACGGATGTCATAAAACCTTTGTCGCTTTCAAATACAGGTATGTACTCGTTACCGGCGATCAAATACGAACCCGCGTCAAAGATGTAGAACCGGGTGATAGAGGCTGCAAGGGCTTGAGATGCCGGCCAAACTACACTTAGCGACAGCAAAAGGGCCATAAAAAGAATAGCGGTCTTTCTAAAGATTCTCACAGAACTTCCCTCCATATGAGATAATTCATTCGGACATACCGACAGCCAATAGCAACCGCACCGTACAGACTTTCCCCACCTTCCTTTTGGCTTACCACACTCCTCCTTCATGAATTCGGCGATATCCGCCGCAGAGCTTCCGCTGCCTCGCCACTATGTAAACCCCGTTGGAGATATCTGATATTGCTGAATTACCGTACCAAAAGAACACGACTCAAGCTTTATCATATTCGTTATTATCCTTAAAGTAATGATTCGTAAGATATAAAAGTCTTATTGGGCAGGCGCAAATTTAGTCGAAGTATGCAAATTTAAAAGCCCAGACGCTTTGTATGCGCCGGGCTTCCTATGTGCTCCGCTATTTTTCACAGACCTGCTGTCATAAGCCTCCTGATACAATTGAATGTAGCGCTTCACATTCATGCCGTCCAAGGTTTTCAGGTAGGCATCCCAATCTTTAGTCAAATCGGCATCTCCCGTTACAAACCTCGCGATCATTTCCATCACGTAATCGCCGATGATTTTCTGCAGGTCCGCAATTTCCGCCGATTGATCGCTGTTGAAAAACAACGGCGGAACCACCTGCTCCTGCTTCTGACGATAGGGCTCATACTTGGACTTGGTTTCGTTATATAACAAAATCTCCTGATTCGGCTTCTCCGGATCCATCGCCTCGCCTAAGCGCAGCGTGTTGGACCGGTAAGATGGGCCTGTTTGCGCCCAATGTATATTTTGAACCTGTCCGAAGCTGGCAAGACGCTTCCATATGGCCGGTTTATTATCGATGCCGAGCTCCGTCTTCTCCGCCCAGCGCCATTCCTGATCCATTCTGCCGAAGACGGAATTTAACGTCATCTCCCGATTGTACATTGCATCGGCCCAGCGGAAGGCAGCAGCCGGATTTTTGGCTTTATTCGTAATGACGAAGGTGCCGCCGGATATCCCCCACGGGTCGCTTGATGCTAGCTGTACCCCTTTCGGCCCTTTCAATGGAGGAACGGCAACGTACTCCAGCCATCTGCCGCTTGAACCGAAAAACTGGGTAAATACCCCCATATTTTGAGCAGGTGCCGCTCCCAATATCGGAACGTCCGGATTTTCCCCGAGCTGTTTCAGCTGCTTGTCGTCCTGCGAGAACGTTTGAGGATCCAGCAGCTTGTTAGTGTACAGCTTGTGTAAATATTGCAGTCCCTCTTTCCACTCCGGTTTGTTGAAGGCAACATCGATTTTGCCATTTTGAAGCAGAAGATGATTGGAATTGTTGTAAATAAAAGCGTTCATCAGGAACAGATCAATCTGAGAGCCACCAATGATAGATCCCGCCAGAGGGATCTCATCCGCTTTTCCGTTTCCGTTCGGATCCTTCTCTTTAAACGCTTTCAACACTTCATACAACTCATCCGTCGTCGTCGGAAGCTTAAGACCGAGCTTATCCAGCCAAGGCTTATAAATCCACATCTTGTTAGGAACGGAGCAGTGGTAGCACTGATTGACCTGAGGCAAGCTGTAAATATTACCGTCCGGCGCACTGATCAACCCTTTGATGTAGTCGTTCTCCTGGAACATTTTTTTCGTTTCCGCACCATACTGGTCGATATACTTGTTGAGCGGGAGAAACACTCCCTGACTTCCGTAAATCAACTGCTGCGCCGGGCTGACGCCGAAGCCCATAATAACGTCGGGATAATCGCCGCTGGCCAGCACCAGATTCAGCTTGTCCTGCGCCGATTTCTCAGGGACAACCTCCCATTCGACCTTAATATTCGTCTTCTCCTCCAGCCATTTGCTGAACCGGTTCGCAGCGAAATCCTCGACAAGCGGGTTCGCTTTTACCATAACCTTGAGTGTGGCGGGTTTCTCGGTAATGGGGAACACTCCGGCATCACTGACCTGCCCCTCCGCCGGTTGATTTTCTTGTGAACTGTCGCCTGGGCTGGACGAGGTACATCCACTGAGCAGCACGAAGACAGTAACTAGATAGGCATTTACCTTAATCCACTTATTGATCATCTTCCGACCCTCCTGTTTGTATGACAACCCATGTCAAAAACAGATATTGCACATCATCACAAGCTTTTGCCGGATATCCCAATCAGAAAAAACAATGATTTGTATTGACAAGGAAATAGCGGATCGTTAGTATGATTTTGACGAGCATGGAGGTAGATGAATCATGTCAAAAAAGAGCAATTCAGCAAATACATTAGATGGATTAGAGGCATTGATGAAGGAAGTGATGGTGCAGCCCTATATATTCCGGATCATGACAAGCTACAATGTTACGCTTAGTATCAATTCGAATTGGATTATTCCGGAACGGGTGCTGGACGATATCCATATGCTGTATGTCGTTTCGGGAGCCGGCGCTTATGTAGTGGAGGACCAGACCATAGAGCTGACCCAAAATCATCTGTTGTTCCTAATGAATGACATCCGGCACCATGCGTTTCGCAAGATGGACTCCTCGTTCAGAATCATCCCGATCCGGTTCAGATACTATGCTCCTAATGAAGAAGTCCTTATAAAATCACAGGTCAAGCCGTTTCATTTTTGCTTTACTCCCCGGAATGCCGTTCATTTTCAGAGCCTGTTTGAATCGATCCATCGTTATCATCAATATCCGCCGTCCTTAGCCAAGGATACGCTTTGCCATGCCGCCATATCCAAAACGCTGGCTGAAATTTATTGCGAATACCATACGTTAGTTAACGGACAGCTTATGCATCCCGGAATTTGGAAGCTCAAGGAGTATTTGAACGACCACCCGACGGAACGATTCACCCTTCAGCAGCTGTCGAAGGTTGCCGGCTTGTCCCCAAGCTATTGCTCCAAAATGTTTCACGAAGCGGTAGGAATGCCTCTAAAGGAATATCAGCTGATGAAAATGATGGAATATGCCGAGTATTTGCTGAAGCATTCCAATCAGTCGGTCAAAGAAATTTCGGGCATTATCGGCTATCCCGACCCCTATTCATTTTCCAAGCAATTCAAAAAGTACAGAGGCTACTCCCCGTCATCCGTGCAAAGCATTAACTAATGTGAACACCATTATTGCAGCAATGGATCACCTGCCGACCTTCTCCAATTCAACAGCTCATGAACCAGCCGCTGCTTTATTTGGTCATAATCCGGCTGATCCGAGAGATCCTTCGTCTCCCAAGGATCCTGAAGCAGGTCAAACAATTGCAGCTTCTCCCCCTTATGTACTCCTTGATCGGGATGATATTGAATGAGCTTCCAGCGATTATCCTTGATCGTACGCTGAATGTCCTTATAGGCGGAGCCTACCGTCGTTCTGATCTCCTTGCTATTTCCTGACATATGGGGCAGCAGAGACATCCCTTCCACAGTAGCTGGAATCGGCGTTCCCGTCAGATCGCATAACGTCGGAAAAATATCGATTTGATACGTCAAGCCGGTGACGGCTATCCCCTCTGGGATTCCGCAGCCCTTCATAATGAGCGGTATACGTATGCTATGGTCGTACATGTTTTGTTTGCCCATAAGCCCGTGCTGCCCTACCGCCAGCCCATGATCGGCAGTATAGACGATGATTGTATTGTCCATCAAGCCGCGTTCATGAAGCGTCTGAAGCACTCTTCCTATTCCATCGTCCATGTGGGAGATCATTGCATAATAATCGGCTATATGCCGCTTTATAGCTTCCGGCGTTCTTGGATACGCTTCCAAATCCTCATCACGAATCTTCATTTCTCCATTATCAAAGGGGTGCTCCGGCATAAAATTAGGCGGCAGCGGAATGTCTTCATCCCGGTACATGCTTCGGAATTCTTCAGGAGCAGTCCTTGGGTCGTGCGGCGCAGTGTAGGCTAAATACAGCATAAAAGGATTGTCTTGATCATAAGCTTCCAGGAAGCTTACCGCCGCATCGGTAAATACATCCGTTGAATGTGAATGGCTGTCCAAATAATAAGCGTTCTCCTTGGAGTAGGTGCCGCTAGCGTCGAAATCATGCAACGGCACATGGTAGTGACCGCTCATTCCTCCCCAAAATATCCGGCTTCCCCCAGCGAAGCTGCGGTTAAATGAAGCCCGGTCGTTATGCCATTTGCCGACAGCATAGGTATGGTAGCCAACGCTGCGCAGCGTTTCCGGTAACAGTGCCAGCTGAGGCGCAATAGTATTGCCTTCCACGCATCGGAACACGGATACCCCGCTGTGCACGCAAGCACGTGACGGTACACACACCGCACCATTCCAGCCGCCCATAATATGGGTTCCCGCGAATCGTACCCCGCCTGCAGCCAACGCATCCAAATGAGGAGTATGGACGGTCGAATCGCCGGCGCAATGAATCGCATCATGGCGATGGTCGTCAGATATAATAAATAGTACATTCGGTTGCTTCTTTTGTTTGTTCATGGACGTTTACTTCCTCTCTCCCTCGACGGTTGCGGATTTCTTAACCCCATACTAAACAATAACCGGTTATCAGCCAATGTCAGAAACAGTGAATGCATGTCATTATGCTTGAAGGTTTTTTATCAAAAAAATAAGCAGACCGCTTCCGGCCTGCCAATCTTAAGATTCTCGAATTCCTAACACCTCCAAATAATGCCGGTTGTACATAATGCCCAAGATGTTCCCGAACGGGTCGACTACAGACGCAGTGACGAATCCAACGCCGCGCTCTGTCGGCGCCTCATATGGCTTGGCTCCCAAGGACAGCAGCCTCTCGTACGTTGCTGCCAAGTCGTCAACGTGCCAATAGACAATGGCACCCCCCGGGCTTGCGGCTGAACCGGCTGGAGCGTATCGGCTATCGATCAGGCCCAGCTCGTGCTGGTAATCACCGATGCGGAACTCGGCATATCCCGGCCGTTCGAAGTACGGCTCGATGCCTAATAGCTCGGCGTACCATTTTTTTGCTGCCGCATGATCCTCCGCCCAAAAGCTGATTGTGGAAAGCCCTCGTAATGTGTTTGTACTCATCGTTCATTTCCCTCCTGGAATGATGGTTTTTTTCGATAAATAACGTCTGTTTAATTTGTTTCTTGTCGTTTCTATTGTCATTGTAAATGGAGAATACTGACAGCTGCATGTCAGTGATTCAGCAGCGCGAATTATTTTTCTCATTACTATATTTAGACAAAAAAAGTACCTCTCCTCGCTCACAGCGAAAAGAGGCACTTCTCCCTAGCCCTTTAATTCATCATTTCAGCAAATTGCAGAAAGCGTTTGATCATAACAGCCGCTTCTGCACGGGTTGCGTTGGCTGTCGGAACGAAGGTGCGATCCGTCATGCCGTTAATAATGCCCGCTTTTACGGATTTGGCAACCGATTCCTTAGCCCAGCTGCTGATAGCTTGCTGGTCATTGAATTTGTCCAATGCTTTGGCATCAGCTGCTGCGGTTTTGTTCGCAAGCTTCATAGCCCTTGTTACCATGACGGCCATCTGCTCGCGGGTAATGCTGGCTCCAGGCTGGAACGTGCCGTCCTCGAAGCCGTCAACCAAGCCTGCTTTGGCAGCCGCTCCGACTACACCGGCATACCAATCCGCTGCTTTCACATCGGAGAATTTGGCAGCGCTGCTGTCGGAAAGACCCAATCCGCGGACGAGGATTGCTGCAAATTCAGCACGGGTAATCCGATTGTCCGGCGTGAAGCTCGTATCGGTCATTCCTTTAACCACAAGCTTCGATGCCAGAAGCTCTACATCGGCCTTGGACCAATGGCTGCTCAGGTCCGCAAAGGTTTTGTTCGATTCAACGACCGTGTAAATACTGTTGCCGGGACGCTTAATCGATACTTGTGTCGAGCTGCCTGTTCCTGTAAAGAGAGCCGGTACAAAGCTGAACTCTCCTGTGGAAGGATTGTACAGTACTGCTGTTGCATTCTTTGAATCTATCGCTTTGCCGATATTCATCGTTCTTGTAACGTAGTTGAGGCCAAAATCAGTTACATCGGCCGATTTGCCGTTACCTTCTATCGTAACCCGAAAATCTGTAGCACCGGCGAGCAGCGTCAATCCGGCTTGTTTTGCTGTTGAGGTAATGGTTCCAAGCGTGCTGTCGGCAACTTTGCCCATCGTAATGGTAATTTTCAGATCCTTCATTTCGACGCCAAGCGATTTGGCAAGTGCAGCGAAATCAATCGCTTCGATTGGCAAATCATAGGTTACATCGCCATATTTTACGGAAACGCTCAAAGCAGGAAGCTTTGCCAAAGCATCAGCTAACTGCTGTGCAGGCAGCTGGAATGCGGCAGTTGCGGCATCTCCGCTCTTGGCTTCGATAATGATTTTTTGATTGGATGCGCTATTGCTTGTCAAAGCTTCGATAGCTTTGGAAATCGCCGCTGCATCCAATGTTACTTTTGCTATATTCCTGCCGTCGCTCCCCTTCTCAATGACGGGCTCAACATTCAGGAATTGTGCACCGTCATTCGCCGGTTGAACGGTTGGCGTCGTTACTGCAGCACCGCCGCCTCCGCCGCCGCTTCTATTGCGGCCCGGTTGATTTGGTGTAGCGGATACTTCACTCGAGATAACACTCTCACCCTTAGCATTGACAGCAGTCACAACGTAGTAGTATTTCACGCCATTCGTCAAGCCAGTGTTCGTGTACACATTCGTTGTTACATTGGAAGCAATCGCCGTATAGGCTCCGCCTGAAGTCGTGCTGCGCTTCACATTGTAATAGGTCGCACCGGTTACAGTGTTCCACGACAATGTGATTTGTCCGTTCCCGGGAGTTGCTGCAAGCCCTGATGGCGCTGGGATGGCTGGATCTGTACCAGGGTTTGTTCCTGGGTCTGTGCCTGGGTTCGTCCCAGGATCTGTTCCCGGGTTCGTCCCTGGATCTGTACCTGGGTTTGTCCCTGGGTCTGTGCCCGGGTTCGTCCCAGGATCCGTGCCCGGGTTCGTCCCTGGATCTGTACCTGATCCTGGCAATGTAGTTGCATTAACCGTCAATTCACCATATGGAGAATAGCTAGAGCCGTATACAGACTGGCTTACCGCTCTAACCTTGAAGGTGTAATCGGTCTTTGGAGTAAGATTGGTGACCGAGTAGCTATACACATCGGAAGTTACAGTTGTTAATTTGGTATTGCCGTTATATACGTCATAGCCTGCAACCGGCATGTTTGTATTAGCTCCGGCCCAGTTAAGTCCAATACTGGTATCCGTTTTTTCCGTTGCTTGTAATGACGATTTCCCCGTAAAGGCAATAGGTCCGAAAGCTTTCACTTCGTTGACGTTAATATCGCCGTCGACTTCGTCCACCGTAAATTTGATGAATCGCGCGTTGACAGGTGCGTCAAGTTTAATGCTCTCGGCAATTTTGGTGATGCTTGGATTGCCATACTTGCCTTGAGCTACCCGGTCATCGGTAAGGATTTTGATCCACTTGCTGCTTTCCGGATTCGTAAATGCCTCAGCATCCGTAGCATAATAGAACGAAACTTTCTTCAGCTTATTCTGGTAGCTGTAGTACTCCAGCACATTGACAGGAGATACAGCTCCAAAATCAACCATCATCCATGAGGTAGTGGAGCCTTTGATCGCAACCCAACGTGAGCTTTCCTCGTTGTCCAGAGCCTTTTGCGCTCCATAGCTGCTCGTATCGTCGTTCCATACTCTCGGGTACTGAACCTCTTTATTGAACAACAGGTTATCGGAAGGGAATTGTTGCCCCGTAGTAGTAACCTGCACTTCGGCAGCTGCTGTAGAAGGTGCGCCTCTTCGTATGGAGTACACTTTCACTTTATATGATGTGCCGGGAGACAGATCCTTGATCGTATAGCTGGTGTTCGTGCTGTATTTATCCGCTATGACTCTCTCAAGTGCGTCGGTAACCAGCGAAACCCGGTAGCTTTCGGCGTCTGCAACGGGTTCCCAATTGACTGTGATTGATTTATCCGTTATGCCGGATGCCGCAACCGATGCCGGTGGATTCGGAATGATAGGATCTCCGGTAGTTTGAAGTACTTCGACTATACTCTTCGGCGATTTCATCCATTTGCGGGAATAAGTATCGGTTGTTACGGTCGCCACTGACAAATTATACGTTGCTCCTGGATCCAAGTTCGTCAGTCTATACGTATTCGACGCTGATTCCGCCAAAGGATTACTATTATCGTAAATAATGAATTTATCGGCAGGTACTTGATCCCAAGAAAGCGTTGCTTCTGAACCGCCGTTGTAAGTTAATTTTACATTTTGCGGAGTTAGTGGCGCATTGTACACTTCCAGCTCCGTCAAACGTGGCGGCCCTGTCATAGTGAAGGTAGGATTACTTCCGCTATTGGTACTATTAGACCCGGCACCATTTTCAAAATAAAACTTAACATACCGGGAAGTATAGGTCTTCCCAAGATCGATTAAGTACTCTTTGTCAGCCGAATCATTTCCGCTGTTGTTGTCTGGGTTAAAATAAATATTTTCATTTTCCTTTATTGGTGTAAATGAAATGCCTGGTATCTCTGCCTCTGTGTGATCATTCACATCATCGGACAACGATACATTTACATACTTTAATCTTTCTGTTTTTGCAAACAACTTAATTTGATTAAAGCTCATAGGCTTGCCCAGATCGATAACAACATTTCCCTTTTTCGAGCTATCGGTACCGATCCAGCTCAAATCGCCCAGAGAGGAGAAATTGTTCTGAGGCACATTCAAATTCGTATATTTAACGGGATCCTTTTGTACGCCGTCAGTAAGCCTTTCCGCCTTTGCGTTAGCTAATTGGAATAAATTAGCTTTTTGTGTATCACCAACATTATAAGCCTTCTTGTTGTAGGCAAGATTCACAGGCGAAGCCACTGTAGATGATTTATACAGCGTCATATCGGCAAGATAAATTTTGGCGTCCTTGACATTAGGGTTCGACTTGTCCGCTTTACGGTAAATCCCCCATTTCGGACGGTTCAGCATCTTTTCGACGGCAGAATATGGTCCTTCAAACGTCTGGTTGTTATATTTGATCTCGGGACGTCTCCACATATCAAGAATCCGGTCCGGATCATTGTATTCTCTCAGCACTTCCCCGGTTAAAGCGTCCTTCATGACCATGGTAACCCAACCGGATTCGGAATTAAGAATTTTCACCGTAATATCGAGCCATCTGTCCTTAACGGAATCGAGAGGAATCGAAGACAATACTTCTTGACCCGCATCCGTACCGATATCGGCATAACGGAATTCAAGATTTTGTTTGGCGGACGAAGAGATCGTAAACGTCAGAATCGGGTTTCCGTCCTCGGAGCTTCTAAAGTTCGGATAATTGACGGAATCATGCAAAGCCTTATCGCTGACATCTCCGGTCGAATTATAAGCCTTGTATTGGAAAATATGAAAAAATCCGTCCGGCTTCGTAATTTCCTTATCGATTTTCAGCTTCCAGTTGAACGCAGTAATTTCATTTTCCAAGCCAATCCAATTTGTGCTTTCTTCGGCCGGTCTAATCTCGATTCTTTGCCTGTCGTCGTTCCCGCCTTCAAATTTGCCTGTGGCAGCGTTGTAGGACGTACCATGCAAATAGCAGGTGTAGCAGTCGTTACCGTTAACTTCTACTTTAAACACGTTCTTGCCTAATGCAGAGTCGTACATGTTCGCGACATGTCTTTCGACTTCAGCCCCTAGGATTTGTCTTGCCGTCTTAGTAGCGCCTTCCACCGGATTGTCTGTGCCGAACGCTTGGCCAAACACATCATAAGGCGATCTGTCCTGCTGTGCGTTGATAGTAACCGAGTTACCGCTTCCATAATTTTTGATAAAATCCTCATCCACTATCGGTGCAGATGAACCGGATGGTGCCGCCGATACGACAGGAATATTCATAAGACCCGTACTCGAAACGAAGAATAACGTTAATACAACTGACGTCGCTTTTTTTACACGTTTCAGCAGACTCAATGCAGATGGCTCCTTTCAGTTTAAGCTTGTGCTAGTCCATTTGTTATAGCGACATAGACCCAAGACCTGCAGAGCAGGTCTATGTATGCCCTTTCATCAGTAAGCATATCCATTTGCACTCGATTAGTCTTTACCTGCCCTCCTCGCAATAGATAGAATAACTGCCTGAATATGGGTATCGCTTACATAAAGTCTATTGTATTGCACTTATCTGCTGCTGTGGATGTGAAAAATTACGATTTTTGTTGTCTTTTTTATTGTTTGCACGATACTAGGCATGCACCTTGCACGATACTAAGGTAACGCACACCAATGAAATAACAATCGCAAGTTAACCTAGAAATGCCGTCAGCTCGCTGAGATGATGAATCGCCCCTGCGGGAACTACCCCTCGGCTGCTCATTTCCGCCAGCTTTCCCCGATATGCTACGAACTTAACACCCGCATCCTGAGCCGCTTTGCCGTCGATCCATGAATCGCCAACGGACAACCATTCCTCAGGAGCTATTTGCTTATATCTGCTTAGAATCGTGTAAACGCCGCAGGGGGATGGCTTCATAAACTCCATCTGTTCCCTGGCTACGATATAATCAAAATATTTATCCAGACTATGATACTGCAGCGCCGCCAAAGCCGCCACGTAAGAATTGTTTGTCAGAATGACCATAGCAAGCTGGGTATGCAGCCGCTGAAGCAAGTCTCTCGCACCAGGCTCAAGCTCTGCATCTTTCATGCCAAGAAGCTCATGCTTCGTGAAGATGCCCCATATTTCTTTCTGCAGCTGTCCGTTCCAAAGTCCTGAACTTTGGACATGGGTCATTAATGAAGATGAAGTATGCTCATGTGCCGGAAAATCCTCAGGCAACAGCTTGCTCGCAACCAGATAATTGAAGGTTTCCAGCTTCATTGCAGGGAAATCAATGTTCGATTTGAGGAGCGTATTGTCCATATCGAATACAATCCCTTTTATTTGAAACGGTGTCATTGAGACACTCCTCACGTCATATATTTTCAGTTACCCTTCCCCATCGCGCTCCAAGTGCTGTCTACCCCAATCGGATAGCTGCTGCAATACGGGATACAGTGTTGTCCCATAGTCGGTTATCGAATACTCGACCAGAACCGGTTTGGCCGGGATAATTTTACGGTGAACAATACCATGAGCTTCCAGCTCCCGCAAATGCTGAACAAGCATTTTTCTGGTAATGAACGGCACGGCCCTCTCTAGCTCGCGAAACCGACGAGGTCTGCGGCAAAGCTGATGGATAATCAAGGGCTTCCATTTGGCACCGATCACCTCGAGCGCAGCGTCGACCAAGCAGCGGTATTCCGTTTTTCCCATAGGTACCCCCCTTGTTACAAAAAAGTGCCCTCTTTTTACAATTATGCCATTTTGTTATAGTTCAGTATATCACACGAAATGATGGTGAATGAGAGTAAAGGAAGGGGACGACGGCCATTCGAAACGTTCAATGTTTATTAGTAGTCACTCTGGCCTCACTATGGATCACTGTAACAGGATGCGGAACCGGCAACGACCTGCCCCCAGATGGGCTCTCAGCTTCTTCTGGCGCGAAACAGCAGCCGTCTCCTGCACCAACAAGCAATTCAAAAGCCGAAGAGCCTAGAATACTCGTCAACGGTTCAGCAGTGAAAAGGAAGATCGATAACTTCACCTTCACCTCCGATCGAAAGACAATGCTGTTTGAGGAAGTGAAGGGCAAATCATTCGCTATATATGAAACCACGTTCAATGCGGCGGGGCAATGGAGCGAACCTGCAGCTCCCTCCTTCAGCAGCACCTCTGTAAGTGAAGGCACACCTTCTTTCAATAAAGACGCAAGCAAAGTATACTTCCACTCGTTCCGCGCAGCAGCCGATCAAGCAGCTCCGTCCTCCTCATTGAATCTGTGGGTCTCCGAGCGGACCGATAAGGGCTGGGATGTCCCCAAACAGCTAGACATTCCTAAGCTGAAAGCCGACGATTTCTACTACTATCCGTCCGTCAGTGACAACGGTACGGTCTACTTTACCTCCTTTCGTGCCGACAGTAATGGGAAGGACGATATATACCGCTCCCGGCTCGTTAACGGATCGTACGGGGAACCGGAGCATCTCGGACCGGTGATCAATACGAGCGACATCGACGGCTATCCGCATATATCCGGCGACGAGAGCATCTTATTGTTCGGCAGAAGCAACGACCTGTACGTCAGTTATCAGCTTGACGGCCAATGGACCGAAGCGAAGGCGCTTGGATTGAACCAGTACGGCATTCGCAAGCTTCGCTCCCCGGTTTTAAGCAAAGATCATAAGGAGCTCTATTTTGTAGGAGAAAAAGACGGTACAGCCCATATTTATCAAACGAGCTTTCCGCGTCCTTGATACGTTGGAATCTCCCTCCCGCTAAATGCCCTCCACAAAAAAAAGCAGCCCACGTATAGCAGGCCGCTTATAGCTAAGTATTCAATCTTTCACAGTCTCGCCGGTCAATAGATTGCTAAGCCGGTCCATGTTTTGCTCATTGCCTTCCAAACAATACATTCTGGCTTGTTCGAACTCGGCTGCGTCTTTAAAAAGCTGACGGAATGTGACTTTGGTACGCCCGTCCAAGTCTTCAAAGGCGGCCGTGACCCGAAATTCGTGTCCCGACAAATGGTCGAACACGATCCGCTCCAACGGCACAATCTCGACAAACTGGCTATGATTAGGGTAATCCGTACCATCGGGTCCGTGCATGACGAACCTCCACGCGCCGCCGGGCTTCAAGTCGAACTCATGAAACGTATTGGTAAAGCCCTTCGGCCCCCACCAGCGAGCTAACAGCTCAGGGCTTGTCCATGCATGAAACACCTGCTCCCGCGGTGCATCCATAACACGTGTGGTTAAGATTTCATTGGCACCTATGCTTGAAGTCAAGGGCATTACCTCCTTTAGAGCGATTTGCCCAACGCATCCAGCATTAAGCCAGTACCATGCTCACGTACTTCAGGCGTATCATGTCCGTCGAAGAAAGCGCCCTGCTCGGTGAAAATCAATTTGGTTCCCCCATCGGCAGGAAGGATCTCTACCGTCGTGATGGAAACCGACATCCGCGTGTCACCCGAATCCAGGGTGTACGTATACACAATGCGCTGCTCCGGAACAATCTCCTGGTAGAACGCATCAAAAGTAAAAATCGGTCCTTCCGGCGGACCGCCGCTGCTCGTTTCGCGTCCTCCAACCCGGAAATCGAAGATGTCGGGCTTGGAGAACCATTTTGCTTTGGCGACCGGATCGGCCCATGCGTGATATACCTGCGCCGGCGAAGCGGGATAGGTCCGCTCGACGACGAAGGTGGCGTGCTTGACGAATCGTTCAGTCATGATTGTTGTCCTCCTTAGGCTTGGTTACTTTATGTTCCTCGGATAGATAATCTCCCAGCAGATCCAGATGGTGTTCCCAGCTCATTCTCCGCTCGACAACGAGCTTCTCATGGCCCGATTTCATGGCCAGCAGCAAGCTGGTGAAGTCTTCAACGGTCAACGGAGTCTTCCACTGCATCAGCTTGGATACGTGCTCGAGCTGCTCCAAAACCTTTTGCTGCAGCTTGATCTGCTCCTGGATTCGCTCCATCTGCATCGTCACAATCTCAAGAGGGCTATATTGCCCTCCGTCCAACACAGACTTGACTTCATCAAGGGATAAGCCCAGCTCCTTGAGCGATACTATCTGCTGCAGACGCGACAGGTCGGATTCATTGTAGAGCCTGTGGCCGGACTCTGTCTGGTCGGACGGCGAGAATAAGCCGATTTGATCGTAAAATCTCAGCGTTCGCACGGTGAGTCCCGTCAGCTTGGCGAGCTCCCCGACCTTCCATTGTCGATCCATAATCAACTCCTCCGTTGGCGCTAGCGTTTCCCGGTAAGACCACTATAAAACATGACGTTACGTAAGGTGCAAGCGAAAATTCTGAAATCTCTTCGTTCTCACGCAATCAAGCTTTTTTATTCCATGTATCCTTCAAAGGTACGATCCGGTTGAATACAAGCCGGCCGCCCACGGTCAGCTTCTTATCTACACTAAAATAGCCATGACGGAAAAATTGAAGCTTTTCCTCCGCCTGCGCACCATGAACGTAGGGCTCCAGCAAGCTGTCTTTCATAATTACAAGCGATTCGGGATGGATTACTTCCGTCCAGTTTCCGTCGTCCTCGTCAGGAAGCTCCTGTCCGCGCAGCAATTGATCATAGAGATAGACATCGGCGTTAACCGCATGGGCAGCCGAAACCCAATGGATCGTTCCCTTCACCTTACGCCCGGCAAAGCCGGTACCGCTCTTCGTCTGCGGGTCATAGGTGCAGCGAAGCTCCGTAATCTCGCCAGTATCGAGGTCCTTGACAACTTCCTCGCATCGGATGAAGTAAGCACCCTTCAGCCTGACCTCCGTATTCGGACTCAGCCTGTGAAACCCTTTGGGCGGCTGCTCCATAAAATCCTCCCGCTCGATATAGATCGTTCGGGCGAACGGAACCTCGCGTTTTCCCAGAGCCTCGTTCTCGCTGTTATTCTCGATCTGCAGCTGCTCTACGGCATCTTCAGGGTAGTTCGTAATGACAACCTTCAACGGCTGCAGAACCGCCATGACACTGATCGTACGAGCTTTCAGATCCTGACGGAGGCAATGATCCAGCAAGGAAATATCGACCGTGCTTTGGGTCCGGATACTGCCGGTTTCCTCTATGAAGCTGCGGATACTCTCCGGCGTAAAGCCTCTTCTCCTTAAGCCGCGGAGCGTCGGGAGCCTCGGATCGTCCCAGCCGTCGACATACCCTTCTTGCACCAGCCGCCTCAGAAACCGTTTGCTCGTAACAGCCCCGGTGATGTTCAGCCGCCCGAACTCCCTTTGCCGCGGAGGCTCAGGTATGTCAAGCTCCTTGAGAACCCATTCGTACAAAGGCCGATGGTCCTTGAATTCGATGGAGCATAAGGAGAAGGTAATGCCTTCAATCGCATCTTGAATAGGATGGGCAAAATCGTACATCGGATAAATGCACCAGTCGGTTCCCGTACGGTAATGCTCTGCATGAAGAATCCGGTAAATGACGGGATCGCGAAGGTTCAGATTCGGGGAGCTCATATCGATTTTAGCCCGAACGACTTTGGATGACGCCGGGAACGCCCCCTGCTTCATTAGCTCCAACAGCTCCAGATTCTCCTCTACGGTCCGATCCCTGTAAGGGCTGTTTCTGCCGGGCTCCGTTAAGGTCCCTCTATAGCTTGAGACCTCCTCCGGCGTCAAGTCACATACATAGGCCTTCCCTTTCTTAATCAAGGTGACAGCCGCGCTATAAATTTCATCCGAATAATCCGAGCCAAAGTAAATATGGCTGCCCGGATCGTAGCCGAGCCATCGGATGTCGTCGATAATTGCGTTCACATACTCCCAGTCCTCTTTCAACGGATTCGTATCGTCAAAGCGCAGATGAAACGTTCCGTTAAACTTGCGGGCTATCATGTAATTGGTATGGATGGCATAGGCGCTGCCGATATGAAGATAGCCGTTAGGCTCGGGCGGAAATCGTGTACACATCGTTCTGCCCAAAGGCTCGGCCTCAAGCTCCTCGGTTATGGTCCTGTACAAAAAATGCTCGGTTCCGCGATCCTTCTCATGTTCCATGGCTTGATCCTCCTAATGAACGTAGTAAGCGGTATTTAGCTTTTGACCAAAAAAAAATTTCACCTCCAAGACCATCTCTCATGTCTCGGGGACGAAATTCTCGCGGTACCACCCCAGGTTCATTAATATGTCGCCATATTAACCTCAGCAAGTACGGCATAAGCTTCTATGCGATACTTCGGCTCTGTAACGGGAGCTCCCGTCATGCCATCCCGCGGATCGTTCCGTTCCGGCACACTGCTCCGAGGCTTGGTTCAGGGAGGTGCCCATGACTCCTTTTCAGCATCCGGAGCTCTCTGTACAAGGACCTGTTTCCCTTACTCTTCTCATCATCGCTTTTATGCTATTGCCATTATAATAACAAAGGATTCCCTATCGTGTAAACTTTAACCATAACCCCGCCTGTGGAATAATCCCGAAGGATACAAAAAAAGACGACAACTGAGAAACTCAGAAGTCATCTTTTATGAAATGAAAGTCCGTGATCCATCTTGTTCACGGATAAAAGCAGTAAGCCCTATTTTTTTAATTCTTGCGGTACTTCCGGTCGATGCCACTCGAAGCTGAAAGATGTAGGTACTGTAAAGAAAGCAACTCCAACTAATGCAGTGTTAAGAATCATGGCTAGTACTCTCTTCATGGGTAATTCCTCCCTCTAATCCCGCAATTTTTTGAAATAAGCTAGTAAATGAAAACGCTTGTACTATTATAATAGATGATAAGAGAGAATTTTGTAAAATGAAATTTGCCGAAATAAGCAGTAAACTGATAGATTTTATTAAAATTTTATGTTTTCGACTTACTTTGCGAATCACATCGATTCCGCTTGGTGCTTTTAGAGCAAATAAGATAAAGGAGATGATGTCGAAAACTAAGCCTAAATACATATAGGGGTAATGAATATGAACTAGAGAGACAAATACGACGATCGTAAAAATACAGCAGGACAGCGAAGAATTCAGGTGTGCTCCGCCCGTAAAGTACCGAAGTGCCGTGAAGACAAGGAACACGACCATGAAGCGGTCGAAATTCCCTGTAAAGACGCACACGAGCATGGATATCAACAGGGCGATAAGCGTATTCAGCGTAATGATTAAGGAATAAGTAAGCAGTTCTTTTGATGCGGCCTTGTCATTATGTTTTCTAATAAACTCAGCAATGCGAGCTGCTGCCGCATCAATAGGATTCATTTTTTACCTACCCCAATCGTATTCGTATATTTTTTATCGATTGACTTTTTGTTCTTTCTCCACGCAACCAGCAAGATCGTGACGAGAAGCGCCGATATGGTAAAAAAGATGATAGGGTGCACAATGCTGTGCGTTGCGGTGTAAATGGACAGCCTGCTTACTTCAATGGCGCAAACCACTAGCACCAGCAGGATACCGAATAAAATATTGATAGGCTTCAACACTTTTCTGCCGTACATGCTGCTTTCTACAAACATGAAGCCGAATTTTCTTTTGTAAAAGAAATACGTCAGCGACAGAAGAAACACCGTGACACCGAGCTGAATCGTGGACATGAGCATCAGCGATCCTCTTATTCTAATATAGGTCGTCAGCCCTGCAACCTGCAAGATGGAAGCGATCATAAATTCAGACAAAAATCCGACCGCCGTGAAAATAATCGCTATTAGAAACGAGTAAGAGATCGGCATTGCAAAAACTACCGAACAGGTAATGATCAAAAACAAGGGCAAAAAGATGATGGTTGTTGCTTTCATATCCGCAATTTCAGATAAATAGAATTGAATGATTCCCATCAACGTAGTAATGAGGATAATTTTTACCGGATTTCTTCCATACAAGAGGCGAAATATCGAAAATGTAAAGAGGCCCGTTGCACCATACTCCAAGATGTACAACAAAATTCGACTGACTGCGGGCATAGAACACCATACTTTCTAGTTAGTAATTTTTCACTTATAGACTTACCATAAAACAGATAAGTTGGGTAGTGCTTTGTGTTGGTTTTCATTCTCTTTTCTTTGAACGACTTTTTCTTATTTTCTCTTTCTACTGCCCCTTCTGTAGCCCCCAATGTAATCCCCAGCCATTCATGCTGCATTAACGCTATGTAATCCTCCCGCTAGTTCTGCTAGTAAACCAACCATAATCTAATGTTTACTACTATTAAATATAATTCAAATTTGTAAAATTTCAATACATGTTTGCTTACCATATCTATCAAAAAGCTGGACTTGTACATGAAAAAAGGCCGCAGCCTGATCTATCAGGAGCAGCCTTCCCCAATTATTGAAAAATGTCGAATCCTTCTTCTGCCCATTGTGGGCTCCCGGCAGCGAGACTACAGACCTCCACTCTTGTCCCTGCAGCGTAATGCCTTGCGGCGGCAGCAGCCGCAGCTCTTGGTACAGTACTTCTCCAAGCTGTCTTCTCCCTCCGTATACTCTGAGCTCGTTGGAAGACGCAATCAGCACCATGACGGTCTCGTTACGCTTCCATCCCTGTGCCAGACGTCTTCTGGCCAGAGACGCTTTTTGTTCAAAATGCCTAATCCATTGAACATATTGCGCTTTTCGGCCAAACATCGCCGATAATTCAAATAGCAGGCTCCTCCAATCATCCTTAAGCTTAATATTGACCGTCGGGGCTATGTTTTGTAAGGAAGCCAGACTTGTCCATAGACCATCGAAAGAGAGAATCATTCTTGGATTGGCGCTAACCAGCGTATCCGGATCGTGCTGAAATTCTTCTCCGATGAGCCGCGTCCCCCTAAGCTTATCGGCAATGTAGGGAAGCAGACCTTCCGTATGGTCGTTTCCAGCATAAGGAAGCGTAGCGAAGGGCAGCATGTCCAATGCCAGCAAGTAATCGTTCACATGGGGAGAAAGCGTAATGATATTTTCCTTGGCGCTTATTTTTCTATATTCAGACGGTGATATACCAACATTTTTTTTGAACTTGCGGCTGAAATACAGCGGGTCGCGGTAACCAACCTGTTGGGCTACTTCCTCCATGCGCACAGACTGCAGCAAGCGTGATTTCGCATGATTCATCCGCAGCTGCGTCAAATAGTCGATGGGCTTAACGCCAACATATTTCTTGAAAATTCCCGAGAAGTTGCTCCAGCTGATGCCGTAGGACTCGGCCAACGATTGCAGCGATAAATCCGCATTCATATAGTGTTCATCCAGATAAGATACCAGCTGCTGTTTCGCTTTACGCATCCCGCCTTGGGCTTGCTTTCTTTTTTGCGCCTCGGTGGCCAAGGTGAACAGCAGCTGCTGAAAAACAATAGTTTGCTTCCAGCGGCCCATTGCATCCCGTTCCAATTCAGTTATTTCCAGCTGCTCTATCAATGGGAGGACCGCTTGCCCGAACGGCAATCCCCTTAGTAAATGATTATCGAATAATAGGGCATTGGGTTCCTCCAGCCCGTTCCCTTTCTTGTCCGGTCTCGCCTCACCATAGGAAAAGGACAGGAGAACAATATCCGACGGTTCCGAAGAGGACACTCTGGCTTCCGCGAGCTCCCCCGGCGCCAGAAGCGCATATTGGCCTGACTCTAACCGATGCCATTCCCCATCGACACACAGCTCGAATTGCCCGCCTGTAACAAAAAGCAAAGCATGCCGCTTCATTAGTCTGCGCTGAAAGCTCCACCCCGGCCGGCACTGTTTGCTGAACAAATAATCCAATGTAAACCACATATGCTGCATTCGCTCAATATTGGAGGTTCTGACAAACGTGTTGATCGTGAACTCCTCCTCTTCACTTTCATCAATCTAATGAGAACAATTCTCATTATTCTTGATCTATTGTAGCGTACAGATCCTTGCTTGAGAAGGGTGTGGCACGAATTCAGTATGAGCCGCTATGATTCATGGAACCATAGCCAAGTGCAGCAATCATTATTGCACGACAAAAAAGGACCAGCGCCTCGTCTATGTTTCCAAGCAAGTGCTAAGCCCCTCATTATTCAACCATTACTGGAACTATTTGCTCATACAACAATCGATCCTCCGTTAACGAAAACAACCTGGCCCGATATATAAGAGGCATCATCGGAAGCCAGAAGAACGTAAGCGGGTGCCAATTCAAACGGCTGCCCAGGCCGTCCCAGCGGAACTTCCGTTCCGAAGGTGGTCACTTGCTCCGCAGTAAATGCCGACGGGATAAGCGGAGTCCAAGTCGGTCCAGGTGCCACTGCGTTAACCCGGATTCCCTGATCGGCAAGCGAGAGGGATAACGATCGTGTAAAGGAGACGATGGCGCCTTTCGTTGCCGTGTAATCGATCATAAACCTGGCTCCTGAAAAAGCCGTATCCGAGGTCGTATTAATGATGGAGCTTCCGGGCCTCAAATGCGGCAAAGCGGCTTTCGTCATATCAAAGAAGGAAATAATGTTCGTGTGGAACGTATTGAGCAGCTGCTCTCTCGTAATATCCATAATGCTATGCTGATGAAACTGGACGCCATGATTATTCACCAGGATGTCAAGCCGGCCATACGTGCGTATCGCAGTATCTACAACCAGCCGGCAGCCCTCCTCCGCTCTTAAATCAACAGGGATCAGAACACAATGGCGGCCAAGGCTGTTAATCATTTGTCTGGTTTCAGCCGCGTCCTGGTGCTCATCCAGATAGGCGATGGCCAGATCGGCACCTTCCTTTGCAAAGGCAATCGCTACAGCACGTCCGATCCCGCTATCTCCTCCTGTAATAATCGCGATTTTATTCCTTAACCTCCCGCTTCCTACGTAGGACGGATTATCCGATATCGGACGCGGATTCATTACATATTCAAACCCCGGTTGTCTATCTTGATGCTGCGGCGGAAAGACGATAGGGACATACGTACATTGCTGTTTCCAACCCAGATACGGGTACTGCAAGTAAGGCATGATGATTCCCCTCCCGACGGCATGTTCATAACCCATTGTATTCTTCAGGATATAAGAAATGCCTAATCCGGTATCACCATCATTCTGTCCGCAACGAAAAACTGAATTCCACGCCTTCCTCCGTGTTGCGGACTGCGAACTGCCCGCCATGCAGCTGCATAATTTGCCGGACAATCGCAAGTCCGATACCGGTACCGCCGGAATCCCGCTCTCTCGACTTCTCTACCCTGTAAAAATGGTCCCATAGATGGGCCAGCTCCTCTTCCGGGATCCTCTCGCCTTCGTTCCAGACGATGGTCCGAATCTCCTTCGAGTCTTGTTCCATCTTTATCCCAAGTCTGCCTCCGTCGCGGGTATGCCGCAGCGCATTACTCAAAAGGTTGGTGATGACCTGCTCGATGCGGAACCGGTCGGCATGGACCGCGACCGGCAGAAGCTCCAGCTCGATGGTTTTCCCCCCGCTGCCGGCGTACTCCTGTAGATTGCCCGCGATATAATGTACCGCTTCGTCAAGCCGGAATTCGTCCAGCTGGAGCCGGTATTGGCCCGTTTCCATCTGGCTCAGGTCCAGCATATCGTTCACGATGCCGGCCATCCGTGATGTCTCCTGCCGGATAATGGCAGCGTAGCGGTCGCGCTTTTTGCCGTCATCTACATTGTCCTGCAGCGCTTCGGCATAGCCGCCGATCAGACTTATCGGTGTCTTCAGCTCGTGCGACACTCCGGCAACGAATTCGCGGCGTAGGCGGTCCAGCCGTTTTTCCTGCTCGATGTCTTCCTGCAGCTTCACGTTCGCCTTCTGCAGATCGGACAGCGCCTTATCCAGGTTCTCGGAGAGGAAGTTCAGCGTATCGGATAAGCTGCCGATTTCATCGTTACGGCGAATGCCGCTTTTTTGCCGGAAATCGAGCTTGGCCATCCTCTGAGCCGTCTTATTTAAAGCCCGGAGCGGCCTGGTGATCATTCTGGAATATAGCAGCACCAAGAGCAGCGCTCCGGCCGCGGCCAGCAAATAAAAGTAAGAGTAAAATCCCTGGAAGGCATTGACCGCATCACCAACCGGCTGCAGGGACGAAACTCCGATCATGATCGTTCCCTGACCGTTTTTTACCTGTAGAGGGGCTACAACTACGAACACGCGGTTGTTCGGCCCTGCAGACAGCGATACGTCGGTGAAGAAAGTTGCTTTCTGGTAATGCTTAAGGACCTTGTCCATCTCCCCTGGTTTCTTGAACCATTGCTGCACGCCGGTCAGAAGCTTGTCCCGCTCGGCATCCGGAAACGCCGGGATGGACGGCAGAGTGTCCGGTTTAATATCCATTGGCAAGCGGTAGCGGATGAGTAGCTGTTTATCTCTGCCGCCGATGCCTTTACCCGCAGAGATCATGACTTCATTATTTGTGATCGTCATAACAGCGGTCACCGCATAATATTGCTCTTCCAGCTCGGCAAAATAGTTCGGCACCGTATTACGGCCAGGATTCTCCGACAAAAAACGGTTCCGGCTCTGCTCGAAATCCCTAAGAAAGCTGTTCGTCTTGTCGCGGACATAATAAGGCTCGAAGAAGGCAAGCTGGAGAAACATCATCACGGTGAGACAGCCAATGAACACCAGGCTTGTAGCGGCAAACAGCTTGAAGGAGATTCCCCGCCACTTCATGTCCGCACCCTGAGCACGTAGCCGTTGCCCCTCACGGTGTGAATGAGTCCGGCATAAGGCCCCATTTTCTGGCGCAGCCGCTTGATGACGGCATCTACGTTGCGGGTATCCCCGTCATATTCGTACCCCCATACTCCATTCAGCAGTGCTTCGCGGGTTTGTACGAAGCTGCGGTTTTTGTACAAGTACAGCAGCAGCTCAAATTCCTTCGGCGTCACGTCCGCATGCTGACCGTCAACCAGCAGCTCGTATGACTTTTCCCGGATTTCAAGCCCTTCCACCCGATGGACAATCGACTCCGCTTCTACGTAATTTCCGCCACGCTTCAATAACGCTTTCACCTTTGCCACCAAAACCTTGGGGCTGAACGGCTTCGTCACATAGTCATCGGCGCCAAGCTCATAGCCGTAAAGCTTGTCGGATTCCTGGGATTTTGCCGTTACGATAACGATTACCGTATCCGAGGTTTTGCGAAGAAATTGGCAAACTCCGAAACCGTCCAGGTAAGGCATCATAATATCCAATACGACGGCGTCGGCTGGTGATTGGGCAAATTTGTCCAACGCCTCCGCCCCATTCTTGGCTTCCACAACACAGAAACCTTCGCTTTTCATGTAGTCTGCGATCAATTCCCGCATCAGCGGCTCGTCCTCAACCACCAGAACGGTTTTCATCCTAAGCTTCCCTCCTGCAACTTATTTCTTCCCCCATTAAAGCAAAAAAGCTCCGTCTTGTCACATAAGAATCACAAACGGCTGATACACTGACTACCGAAAGCAAGGAAAAATCAGACAGAAAGGATCGTGTATATGGCCCGTCAAGCGAGTCGGAGCAACTGGGCGTTATTCCGGCGTATATCCGGCCCCGATCGGGACGGACCGGCTGCGCTGCTCTTTTTGGCGCCCAGTCTCATTGGGTTTGCTCTATTTTATCTCATTCCGTTTATCGGAGGGATTTATTATTCGCTGATGGACAGCCCTGTGGACGGCACGTTCGTCGGAGCGGACAACTACAAGGAGGTGTGGAACAGCACCTCGTTCCGCAAGGCCGCCGTCAATACGTTCTCCTTCACCGGTATCGGGGTGCCGCTTCTCCTTTTGGTCTCATTGTCCATTGCCGTATTGCTGAACCGCAGCCTTCCGCTCCGCAGATGGTTCCGAACCGCCTTCGTGCTGCCTCTCGTGGTCCCGGTAGCCTCGGTCGTATTGTTCTGGCAGGTCGTCTTCGATACCCACGGCTGGCTGAACGGCATGCTCGCCGCCTCGGGCCGCGACCCGGTCAATTGGATGGAAAGCGGCGAGGCACAGGCTGTCATCATCCTGATGTACATATGGAAAAATGCAGGCTATAACGTCGTACTGCTGCTCGCCGGACTCCAAACGATCCCGCAGGATTACTATGAATCGGCAAGCATGGACGGTGCGGGCAAAGTCAGGCAGTTTTTCGGTATCACCCTGCGGTATTTGATCCCGACCTTGTTCTTCGTCACGATCATGTCCGTCGTCGGCTCGTTCAAGGTGTTCAGGGAGACGTACCTGATGGCAGGCGAATACCCCCACGACAGCATTTATATGCTTCAGCACTACATGAACAACATGTTCCTGTCGTTGGATTACCAGAAGCTGACTTCAGCCGCCTATATTATGGCTGCGGGAATCGTCGCCGTAGTTGTCCTGCTATTTCAAGTAGACAAGCGGTTCCGGCAATCTATCGAATGACGGCGGGATGGAAAAACTCAAGCCTTTGCTTTCGATGCAGTTTTTCCTCACGGAAAAACTCAAGCCTTTGCTTTCGATGCAGTTTTTCCTCACGGAAAAACTCAAGCCTTTGCTTTCGATGCAGTTTTTCCTCACGGAAAAACTCTTAGGAGATGATCCCATGCTACACGCAGCAAACAAAAGCTTGCTGACGGCTGCGATGCTCATCGTAGCACTGTTGATGCTCGCGCCACTGGTTATAACGGTAACCAATTCGTTTATGTCCGAGAATGAGATCGCAGTCAATTACGATGCGATTGGGGACGATGCTGCAGCCGGTGAATACGCCAATTTGAAGTGGATTCCCGATCTCGTTACGCTGGAGCAGTTCCAACTCATATTGCTGGATAAACCGCAATTTTTATCCATGTTCTGGAATTCCGTCATGTTAACGGTTCCCATCGTGGCAGGACAGACCATTGTGGCGTCCATGGCAGCTTTCGCCTTTGCCAAGCTGCGTTTTCCCGGCAGAGACGGCTTGTTTTTTCTCTACATCATTACCATGCTGCTGCCGTTCCAGGTGACCCTGGTTCCCAATTTTATCGCCATGGATGCGCTCGGACTTCTGAATACGTATCCGGCCATTATCCTTCCCGGCATCTTCTCGGCATTCGGCGTTTTCCTGCTGCGGCAGTTTATGTCCCATATCCCCTGGGCTTACGTGGAAGCGGCCAAGGTCGACGGTGCCGGGTATGTAACGATTTTTATGCGCGTAATGATCCCCATGACCATGCCCGGTATCGCAGCCATGCAAATTCTTGTCTTCGTCGACAACTGGAATATGGTGGAGCAGCCGTTGCTGTTTTTGCAGGATGCGCTGATGCAGCCTTTATCGGTTTATCTTTCGCGAATTAACGAAGGGGACCGGGGTGTCGCGTTTGCTGCGGCTTCGCTCTATATGACTCCCATCGTATTTCTGTATTTGCATGGAGAGAACGAGCTGATTCAAGGCATTCAATTATCGGGGATCAAAGGCTAACTACCATCAATGAGGAGGCATACCCATGATAGGGATTGCGGAAGAAGAACTCCGTGCCAGGCGCAAACGGACGATCCGTCGTGCGGCGGGGATTTTTACGGGATGCTTGCTCCTGCTCACCTTTTTCTCGAATACATACCGGCAAATGATCCTTCCGAAGGTGTCTGTCGAAAAGCCCCAGATCAGCCAGCTTTCCTATGATATCGAAGGATCGGGCTCGATTCGACCGAAACGCAACGTCTCGCTGTACGATCCATCCGGCTGGGTCGTGAAAGAAGTGCTGGTCAAAGAAGGCGACGCCGTGACCAAAGGGCAGCCGCTCATCGTGCTGGATCCCTCTACCGCCGAGAAAAATAGGGCGGACGAGCAGGATCGGCTGGCTAAGCAGCAGCTGGAGCTGGAGAAATTGCAGGATTCATTGAAGCTGAACGGAATGGGAGGTGAAGCATCCAAACTGGAGGAGATCAAACGGCAAATCGCAGCGCTGAAGCTGGATATGTCGATCCAAGCACGCAAAATCGAGAGCATTCGCAAAGATATTGCCGATAAAAGCACCCTTACGGCGCCATTCGACGGGCTGATCGACGACCTGCAGGCCGATGTCGGTCTCACCTCATCTCAAGGCAAAGCCGTCGTCGTACTATCCGACCTGTCCCAGGGGTGGGAGCTTGAAACGAAAGTGGATGCGGATTCCGCCAACCGCCTGATCACCGGCGAAACCATTGACGTGAAGATTAAAGAGACCGTCCCCCGCTTCGTGAAAGGGAAGGTGACCGAGATTGACCAAGCCGACTCGGGAGGCAGCTCAAACCAGAGCCAGAGCCAGAGCCAGAGTCAAAATCAGAACAGCACCTCCAGTATGAAGCTGGTTACGGTAGCTATCTCCGACACCAAGCTTATCGGCGGCGAGCAGGCGGAATTCCAGGTAAGCCGGAAGGTCGGAACGCCCAAACCCTTGGTGCCCAAGTCGGCTATTAAGACAGATTCCCAGGGCGAATACATTTATACCGTTGAAGAAACGAAGCGCCCGCTCGGCAACGAATTCCGTGTTCGCAAAAAATATGTTCATACCGAGGATTCGGATGAAACGAACGCGATTTTGAACGGGATGATTTCACCCGACGAAAAGATTGTTACCGAAACGAGCGAGCCGATTAGTGACGGCGATCAGGTTCGGCTAAGCTAAGAATCCATGGGATAAAGGAGATTGGAAACTATGAAAAACCACCGCATTACTACCGTATTTTTATCGTCCGTGCTGCTCTCTATGCCATTGAGCGCGTGCAGCAGCAATTCCAAGCCTGCAGACACTAACAGCTCTCCGTCAGCGAACAACGGCAGAACGACCGTAACGGTATCCGTTCTGAAAAAAGATCCTTTCCTTCAGGAAGCGGAGCGGCTGTTCGAGGAGGCGAACCCGAATATCGATATCGATATTCGCTCCTATGTAGCGACCCCAGAGGGCGGCGGAGAAAAGAGGATGGTTATGAGAAGCCCCGAGGGCGACAAGAACAGCGAGGCCGATCTGGAAAAGTACCGGACCGGCGTCAATGCCGAGCTGATGTCCGGCAAAGGAACCGATCTGATTGCGTTAGAAAACCTCCCTTACGCCAAATATGCGGACAAAAAGCTGCTCGCGAATCTGGACGATCTCATCCAAAAAGATAGCGGGTTCCGCGCCTCCGATTATTATACGGGCGTATTCAACTCTATGAAGCTCGATGGAAAAACCTTTGCAATTCCCGTCCATTTCAAAATGAACATGACGCTGGGCAATGCACCGTTACTGGCGGAGAAAGGAATCGCCGTCGACGATTCGAAGTGGACCTGGAAGGAGATGCTGGATTTGGGCCGGCAAGCCGTTCAATCCGGCGGTAACGCCACGGCGGTTTGGACCGGCAAACCCAAGACAGATCTTATCTCGGATATCGTAATGAGCCAATACGGCAAGCTTGTAACAGGTAAAAAAGCGGCATTCGATGCTCCTGAATTTGTAAGCCTGCTGGAGCAGGTCGGCGACATGTATGACAAGGGGCAAATCCTGGAGACAGCCGACATGGCGAATGCGGGTAAGGATGTGTTCAAATCGATGAGCGTCCCGATGCCCATGCAGCTGCTCTTCATGCCGCAAATGATGTACGAAGGAAAAGGAACCATCTATGCCACTCCTTCAGACGGCGGCAAAAAAGGCGGAATTACTATTACCTCTGATCTTATGTTCGGCATCAACGAGAAATCGAAAAATAAAGCGGAGGCATGGAAATTCCTGCAATTTCTTTTGTCGGAAAACATCCAGTCCAAGCCCGGTATGATGGGCTTTGCCGTTCACAAGGCTTCCCTGGAAAAACAGCTCAGGCAGTCCGTCGAGCAGCTCGCAAGCGGAAGGATCAAGCTGCAGGGTCCCAATGGGGCTACCCCGTCGGGCGCAATTGACGAGAAGCAATTTCAATCGATCCTGCAGCTCGTGGAGAAAGCGGACCAATATGCTGCGGGAGACCCTAACGTATTGAAAATCGTAAAAGAAGAAACCCAAGCGTTCTTCAATAAATCGAAAACGGCAAAAGCTGCCGCCGGCTTGATCCAGAACCGGGTTACAACTTATTTGAACGAATAGCTTGAGCCCCGCACAGCCGGGAGAGAACAATAAGGTGGAGATGCCAGTGAAACGGATATTATGGACCAAGCTTGGTCTATCGGCAATGTTGGCATTGGCGGTAACTGCATCCTGCTTACCGCCAATGATTGGATCGGCTGCGGATCAGCCGGAGCTGTCCTCCGATTCGGTGAGAGGCACAACCCGAATCGTGCTAGGAGCGGAGCAGATGCTTGAGGTCGGCAATACGAGGCTGTTCCGGCACGAGAGCTCGTCGGTAATCTCGTTCGAGGTCACCATTCGCAACGGCAGCAGCGTGGATTTGCCGTTGGACGATTATTATTTTGCCGTCAAGACCCGCTCCGGCAGCATCATGAACTTTAAGGTGCTGCCCGAGGATGCGCAACGTAAGCTCGTTCCTGCAGGAGCCAGCGGGACTTATCGATTTTATGGAACCGTAGCCAACGGTCTTAATGCCGACGGTCTCCTTATAGAAATCGGCAGATGGGATTTCGGCTCGGCCTCCCTTTCCGTCCCGCTCGGTTCGGTGGCACTATCCGACGCTGCCCCTGCACCGGGAGGAAATGTGGTTGATGTGAATGTGAATAACGGAACGCTTCAAGGCACTATCGCCAGCACGGCTTCACGAAGCATGGGAAAAAATAAGGAAATCACATGGACCGTAACCTTCCGCAACGCTCAAGCCGCTCCGGCTGCGCTGCCGGATTGGAGCTTCTGGCTGCAGTCTTCCGGGGATCAGGTCTACTCCATGACGCCTGACCGTAAGACGGAAGGTCTGATCATAGAGCCGGGAACGGACATGAGCTTTACCTTGATTGCTACATTGCCTGCAGAGACCGACACCGATTCTTCCCCTGCCGGCTTGGTCATCACGCGAACGCTTGCGGAAGCCAATAATCAGGCCAAAGTGTATGTCCCCGCCTCGTACGTGCCCATTCCGGCAGACACGGGGGGAGCCGAGTCCGGGGCATCACGGACCTTCATCGCAGCGGAAGGCACCTTCACCGCTTCGTTGGAATCCTTGCAGCGCTGGCCTTGGGATCATCGCGATTTGGTTACCGCTGCTGTTACGCTCGTTAACGTCTCAGACGCAGCAGTGCCCGTTCCCAAGCTGAACGGGACATTCAGGGCGGATAATACGCAGGAATGGACGGCGCAGGTCGTGCCCACCGATACGATCCGGCTGCTGCAGCCCGGACAATCAACCCGCATGTACATGCAGGCCAATCTGGATCCTAAGGAAATCGTGCAAGCCTGGGATATCCTCCTCCAGGAAGCCGTCGATATGAACGGCAAGCCGCAAAATGTTCATCGTACCGAATGGAGCAAGCAAACGGCCGCACCAGTGAAAGAAGTAGCCGCCGGGCAGTCCACCGAGATGAACGGGCTCGGAGGAAAATGGGCTTACTCGGCTTCAGCGCCGACCGTTTACGAAAGCACCAACGGGCAATTGGTGACGGTCCGTGTGGATGCCGTTAACCTCGACAAACGGTATAACCCGTTGGATAAATGGGTGACGCAATTGGTGACGGCGGAAGGAGCCGTATATCCTGCCGAGGTGGAAGTAACCGAGCAAAGGGTTATCCCCCAAGGAAAAGCATCTCTCACCGCTTGGACCGTATTGCCCAAAGGCGCGGATATCCAAGGCCTTAAGCTCATGCTTGGGCTGGCCGTTACCGGCAGCAAGCTGTCCGGCATGACGGATAAGCCCGATTCTTTCCTCCAGGCAGCCGAATATTTGTTGCCGGAAAAAAGCGCTTCGCAGCCCGTTAAGGAAGGCGAATTGAATTTCTATCCTTATACGCTGACCATCAAAGACAAAAACAAACCGTATTGGAACTATAACGAGAAAAGAGCCGTATTCGAGGTCAACTATTCTTTCGATTACACGCTGCTGAAGGACCTGAGTATCGTATCGGAGATGAAAAAACGGCGCGTGATCGTCGAGCTGCTCGACGGTGCCGGAGAGAAAATCCATGAGGAGGCCTACGCTCTGGAGCCTGAGGACGCCGGGACGAAAGGATGGGACATCGGCTCGGGGACCGAGAAATGGACGGCGGACAGCAAAGAGCTGTCCATCAATACGACACAATATACCGTCAACGTGTATGAAGAGTTTTTGCCGGGTTATAAGCGATTGATTAGCAGTACCACATCGGATTGGATGTCCAGATAAACCATCACAGCCCTTTGTCACCGGTCGTGGCAGAGGGCTGTATTATTTTTTGCCTCAGAGGTGTAACCCTATTTAGACGATCGAACCACCGATAACAGATGCTCGGACAGTCTCTGCCGGTTTCCTTGGATTAGCTCAATTATGGCAATATTCTGCTTCGCTTTCTTAGTAATATCCTCAACCGTGTACACTTGCAACCGCTCGGCAAACCTCACGAATGCCTCCTCCCCCTTATCAGATACACCTTCAAGCAATTGCATACAATCGGCGAAACCGCGCCAAAGAGGCCACACGCATTCTCTAGTGTATCCCATGGATACCATGGAATGTATGCCCTGAACGTGGTACTCGCGTTTCACCAGCTGCACCCCGGGACATAGATCAGCAGCCGAGGTATAGAGCTCATCCAGCAGCCGGTTCCATTCTCTAATCTCTTCTTCCCTCACTAAGTCCGCTCCCAGACAAGACAATACCATCTCGCTGATTTCCGGCATGCCGCATAATGCGCTCGTTTGCGTAATCTCCATCAAGCCTTTGCGTGCAGCGCTGGGAGGTCGTAGATCAACGGAATCCAGCAGACCGACGGTCGGGCCTACTACCGATCTCACGAAGTCGAATCCTTGATGATCGTCTTTATTCTCCCGGCAATATTCCGGATCGAGCCACAGCTCTGCACGCGCTTTCATTTCTGAAATGAGGCGCTCCACCGCACTCTCAACCCATTGAGCGTCACTCAGCAGTTCGTAGGTTCGCTGCTGGGGGATGGAGAATCGGCTTTCTCTCTCCCACAAAATATGGGCCCGGTTCAGAGAAACGATAACCGGCAGACGCATGGACTCGGGCTCCGACAAATGTCCCCAGAAATAATGGGCAATCTCAACCGTAATTCCCGCCTCCTGAAAGATACTGTGCGTATCCAGTCGCGGATCATGAATCCTTTCATTGGCCGAGCCGTGCCAATTGATATCAATGTCTGAATGAGGCAACTGCGTGTCCGGATTCCAGATCGAGCCGGTCAGAATAAATCCGTCCATTCCAGGATGAAGCGCGATCCATTCCTGAACCAGCTTCTCGACGATTCGTGCCCGCTCTTCCGGTAGCGGTCCTGTGTTGATGACTGCAGCCATACAGCATCTCTCCTTCAACTCGAGATCATAATTAGAACTCTAATCATTATACAAGCATAAACATGAATGTTACTCAGGTTCATGCTTTACTTGCTTGATATGATCCGACAGCTTGCCCAGCAGCGCGCCTAACTGCTGCTTCTCTTCCTCTGTAAAACACGATAGAGGATCAAACTCATTCGCAGATTGAAAAACCGGCTGCAAGGACGCCAGCTTATGCTCCCCTTCTTCCGTAATCGCAATCTGGACCATCTTCTTGTTAAGCGGATCCTTGCTTCGTTTCACCCAGCCCTGCCGCTCCATGTTGTTAATGATGACGGTTGCTGTCGGACGGTCGCAGTAAAGAAACTCGGCAATTTGAGATGGGTTCAGAGCCGGCTTCGAAACCAGCTTGCGAAGGACGAACTGCTGTTTTAACGTAATTTGATGCGGAACCAGCTGCTTTTGCAAATACCGCTGCCAAGTGAGGAAGATGACTCCTATTCGTGACATTACAGGAGGATTGTTCGGCATGCTGTATAACTCTCCCTATAATTAGAATTCTAATCATAGTTTACATTACGAATCGCTGCAGAACAAGATAGGAGACCCCTATTTTTCAAAAAATAAAAGGAGCCGGTCCACACAACCGCTCCATACATTAGCACTGGCATAGGCAAGATTGCCTACTTACACAATGGCATTGTGGAGCAGCTGATTTCGCATCCACTCGTTTTGCACCAGGCCGTCGCCTTCCGCCTCCAAGGTTTCATACAACCAAATCCGATACTGCTTCACAAGCTCCTTGCAGCTTGGGTCGTCTATCCGGTTCAGCAGCTCATACGGATCCTGCTCCATGTCGTACAGCTCATCGATATCCGTCGTGTTCCAAATGTATTTCCACCGCTTCGTACGCAGCATGCGCTGGGTATACAGTCCGAACTGCTGTCCGTTATAAGTGGTTACGATGTGCGGTCTCCAGTCCGCGACCTCCTCCTCCGCCAGAAGCGGTGCAAACGAGCGGCCCGCGAAAAACGAAGGAATGGCAGCACCCGTCAGCTCCAGGAGGGTTGGAGGCAAATCCAGCATATTGCTTATAAAGGAATTACACCGAGCGCCTTGCGGGACTAGAGGTGGATATTTTACGATCAACGGAACCTTGACGACATCGTCATATAAAATATAATGCTTATCCATCATCCCGTGGGAACCGCACATATCTCCATGATCGGCCGTAAAGATAACGAGCGTATTCTCCGCCTCACCCGATTCGTCCAGCGCACGAAGTACACGTCCGATGGCATCGTCGGTTTGGCTGATCATGCCGTAATATCGGGCTACGATAGGCGCCCAATCCTGCCATGTAAAAGCATCCACCTGCCAACTGTGCAGCTGTTGCCTTTGGATATAGGGCTTATTCGCAAAGGTCTCGCGGAACCCTCCCCATTCAGGGATTTCCTCAGGCGAATACATGGAAACGAACGGCTCGGACGGACGGCAAGGAAGATGCGGCTCGCTGAAGTTCAGTTGAATGTACCATGGGTCGCCTTTCGCCGTCAGCTCCT
The DNA here is from genome assembly GCF_022354825.1 of Paenibacillus sp. H1-7. GTDB lineage: Bacteria > Bacillota > Bacilli > Paenibacillales > NBRC-103111 > Paenibacillus_S. Next base: position 3,776,966 of record NZ_CP031168.1, on the reverse strand, counting down.
TAATGAAGCCGGAAGCCTGGTCAGCGAGCCAATGGGTTTGAGAATCCTCCAGCGGAATCGGATTGCTCTCCCCGACATAACCTGCGCGAAACCGGACATCGGGATACTTCCGTTCGGTCATTTCCGTATAGGAAGCCAGCCCAACGAAGAAATCATAGCCGTATTCCAACGGACTATGCTGAGGATGAACATCCCATTTGCCAAGCATAACATTACGATACGACAACTTGCCCAGCTCCCGTGGCCAAGCATATTCCTTCGGTTCCAGCGCCGGGACAGGCAGACCGTTCTTGAAATTCCACAGCGCCCCGAAGGCTTCCGGTCTCCGTCCGTTAACGAATGCTTGCCTTGCCGGACAGCAAGTCGGGATCGGGGTATAAGCATGCTCGAACCACATCCCTTCCGATGCCAGCCGATCGATATTCGGCGTCTTCACCGGGTAGGCACCGCTGTACCCAATACAATCGTACCGAAGCTGGTCCAGCATAATCAGCAAAATATGAGGCTGCTTCATGGAGCTTTGATCCCGTAGTTATTTTCTTTGGTCCACTGGTTATCGCTCATCTTCTTCTTGACTCCATCCACCATCGTTTTCTTTAACTCCGCCAAATATTTGTCCTGCGTGCTCGAGCCCTCCAAATACAGCTGACCGAGCTTCTGATTAAGCTCCGTGACGTTCTTGTCAACCTCTCCGGCATAAATGTTGAGCTGCATTCGTTCGCCGACGAACTGGAAGCCCTTCAATTTATCCGGCAGCGCCGCATTTTCTGTAACCGGCGTACGATACAGGTTTTCCGCCAGCAGACCTTGGACCTTAGGGGACGTAGTATAGGCAAGAAAATCGACCGCAGCCTCCATTTTTTCAGGTGCAATGGTTTTCGGTATGGCCATATTTCCCGCAGGCACGCCGCCGATCTCCATGAGCTTGCCCAGCGCGTCGGGGTGATTGTCTTTCGTTAAGTAAGGCAGCGGGAAGGCCGCCATTTCGAATTTGCGTGCCGTCGTTTCGAATAGAGGCTTGCTCTGCCCGGATGTCCGCATGACCATGGCCGCTTTGCCGCGAAGGAACAAATCGCCCGCCGTCTCGAAATCAAGGCCGTTGTAGCCTTTCGGCCAATATTTGCTCCAGTTCTTGACGATGGCAAATACATCCTTGTACGGCGATTTCTCGATATCGATGATTCCTTGATCGACGCCTCTCGCATATTCGTTTACTTCGATAAAGCCGCTCTTGTCGATATCCAGCTTGCTGTATGAGCCGGCCACCAGCTCCTCCGTCAAGATCCGGATCGTCCAGTTGTAATTGTAATCCCCCGGCTTGGAGTTAGGGAACGCGAACGGAACGACGTTGATTTTAAGCAGCTTCTCCTGCGCATCGAGGAACTCATTCCATGTCTGCGGCACCTTCGTGATGCCGGCCTGGGCAAACAAATCCTTGTTGTACAAAATACGGACGGAATTGACGTAGTTCGGAACGCTCGCGTACGTTTTGTCGTCCCCGATCAGCTGCTGCAATATCGTTGGCGGGAACTGCTTCTCCCATGGCTGATCCCCGGAATAGGCCGTTTTCTGCTTATAGTAAGGAGTCAGGTCGACGAGCAGCCCTTTTTTCAAATCCTCCTGATCCCAGATGTAGCGGGTTGTAAAAAGATCCGGCGCTGTCTTGCCGATCAGCTGGGTCGTCACCCAAGTACGGTGCTGCTCCACACCGGCAAAATGCTGCAGCTGCAGGTTGACCTTGACACCAGGGTGCGAATCGTTATAAGTCTGGGCAATGCTCTCCCATGATTTGCGTTCCGCTTCATCCCCATCGCTTTCCAGCATGACCATTACGCTCAGCTCGATCGTTTTTCCATCGCTTTTCGCAGAGCCGCCCGCCGGCGTATCGGCATTGCATGCACTAAGCGCCAGTATGCCGGAAGTCACGGCCGCAAGCTGAACCGTCCAACGTGTAAGGACCTTCATGTACGTCACCTCACTTGATCTTATCGCTATTGAAGCCCTCTTCCCTGCTTCCTCCTCTGTCATATAACCACGATCTCCTGTTCTACCCTTTGACCGCACCTGACGTAATTCCCGAAACGAATGATTTCGTTGCAAAAATAAACAGCAGCAGTAGAGGGACGGAGGATATGACATAGCCTGCAAACTGCAGCCCCTGCACCTGATCCAAGGGACCGTGCACGCTTCCGAGCGCAAGGATGATCGGCTTCACCTTGTCGCCCGAGGTTACGACCAAAGGCCAGACGTAATTGTTCCAGCCAAGCAGCGCATTGATAACGGCTACCGTCGAGATGACGGGAAGGGACAGCGGTACCGCTATTTGCCAATAAATACGCACATCGCCGGCCCCTTCGATCTCCGCCGCTTCGAGCAAGCTGTTCGACAGCCCTTCGAAAAAGGTCCGGATCAGCATCGTCGCCATCGCGGAAGCGCCTGCCATCGGCCCGAATATTTGCGCCCAATACGTATTGATCAAGCCGAGATCCCGGAACAAAATGAACTGAGGAATCAGAATGAGAAACGAAGGAACCATCATCAGCATAATGATCAAATAGTAAGCGATCCCTTTGCCGATAAAAGAAAACCGCGCGAATGCATATCCCGCCAGCGTGGAATTGACAAGCACACAGATGATAATACCCGCAGTGATCAAAATGGAATTCCATAAATAAGGTCCCAGCTGAAGGAACGCCTGGACATAATTGTTCAGGTGCAGCGGAAGAGCTGGAGACCAAAATTGATGAATGACCTGATCACGGTATTTAAGCGAAGTAATGATCAGCATATAAAAGGGAACCAGCGTCAGCAAAAGCAGCAGCGTCATAACGGAATAGTTCGTCACCGTACCCAGTCTTCTCATTGTGGTCCCCCCTCTTAATCCGCCCGATCCGCAGGCTTGATAAACCGGTTTGCCGCAAGAGTAACTGCAAGCAGCAGCACAAATACGACGACGCCTATGGCCGAAGCGTAGCCGAGCTCGTTGTATTCGAAGCCTTTTTTATACAAATACAGCGCGGGCGTCAAGGTGGAAAAGCCGGGACCGCCGTTGGTCAGCACCAGCACGTTCTCGAAGCTTTGGAACTGTTGGATAAAGGCAAGAATAAGAACGAGACGAACCTGGCTGCGAATCAGAGGAAGCTCGATATACCGGAGCCGCTGCAGGCCGCTCATCCCGTCCATCTCTCCGACTTCTACCAGCTCCCGGGGGATTGCTACCAATCCTGCCAAATAAATCAGAAAAAAAATGCCGGACACCCAAGGAAAGTTAATAAAGACGATGGACCCTAACGCCGTATCGCTCTCTCCCAGCCAGGCATGAATCAGCTGCCCCAGACCGATGGCCTCGAGCAGCCGGTCCAATAACCCGTCACCGACATAGATCCACTTCCACAATAGAAAAACAATGATATGAGGCACGACCATCGGCAGGACGAACATAAATTTGAACAAGGAGCTTACCTTCTCCCGTTTCATCCGATATACACCGATGGCGGCCAGCAGAGGAAACGTCAATTGAATGAGCAGGAAGCTGCCTGTGAACAACGCGATGTTCTTCATCGAAGCATAAAATGTCTTATCGTGAAACAACGCGATGAAATTGTCCATCCCAATAAAACGGTTTACGTTCGCGCCGTTCCATTCATAGAACGATTGGAGGAAGGCGTGGACGAACGGCGTATATTTGAACAGCCCTATCGATACCAAAATGGGCGCGAGAAACAAATACGCTTTGATATGCTTCCAGACCCGTCTTTTCCGGATATCTCCGCCGGAACGGATATCCAAGGGCATTCGGTTTGCCAATTCGTCCATCCCCCTATCTTATGGCAGGAACCTCGACGACATTCCCGCCGGATTGATGCGAGCGGATTGCCGCTTCGATAATTTCCTGGGCTGCCAGCGCCTCGGCTCCGGAGCCTTCGATCTGTTCAGGCGCTACCTGCTGCTTCAGCTGATCGATAAACCGGTTGATCCGGTTGCCGAACGTATCGTTGAAGCCCTGCATTCCCCTCATAATCGAGTTTTGCATAACGAGCTTTTCACTGCTTTGACGAGGATAATAGGTAATGCTCTCATACACATTCTCGATGACGAAGCGGCCTTCCGTCCCTGCGGCTTCGCACCATTCAATCGGGTGCAGCATCGACATGTCGTAGCTTCCGGTCAAATGGCCTACCGCTCCATTGGCAAATTCCATATTGACGCTGGCCGTCGACCACGTCTTGCGTCCCGGGGCTTTGCACATGAATGACTGAACCCGCTTCACGTCGCCGAAAAAATACCGCATCACATCGATAGAGTGAGGATGCAGCGCCCGCATATGGAACCATTCGGTAAAATCCGCCTTATTATCGATGGTCAACCGCATGTTGATGAACAAGGGAGCTCCCAGCATGCTGCGATCGATCCATTCTCTGCCCTTCGATGCGGCAGGGGTGAACCGGTGGTTCAAGTTGCAGCCGAAGCGCACTCCCCGCTCCCGAGCTGCTTGCACCATGGTTCTGGCTTCCTCGATCGAGTTGGAAATAGGCTTCTCGACGAGCACATCCTTGCCCGCTTCGATGGCGGCCATCACCGGGTCGAAGTGATGGCTGCCTTTTTCCTCCCCTCCCGTAGCTACGCAGACCATGTCGATCTCTTCGCTATCGAGCAAATGCCTGAGATCGGTATAAGCTTTTACCCCGTGAGTCATCGCCGCACTCTTGGCCCGATCCTCCATGATATCGCATACCGCGACAAGCTCGGTATCCGGGTGCTGGTTGTAATAACGGCAATGAATATTGCCTATGTTGTTCACGCCGACTACGGCAGTTCGTATCATTGCGCGGGCCTCCTAACGGTATCGCGTTATCGTTCCCTACTTGCTCGATTTGGCCTGAAGCGACCTGGCTGTGAGGGAGCTGCCGATATGCAGCGTGTCGTACGCTTGCTGGGAGGATGTGAACGGAGCATCCCCTTTGCCATGCCACCCCAAATTGGTATAGATCGGGTTCGTACGCCCCGTCTCCTCTTCGCGACGTTGAATATGCGATTCCATCCTGGCCGTCAGCAGCTCGACGATCTCCGGTTCCTGCTCGGCGATATTGTGGTTTTCCTCCGGATCCTCAATCAGATTGTATAGCTCCACCTCCGGCTTGAAGTGAAAATCCGGCTCCAGCGCGCGGATCAGCTTCCAATGCGGAGTACGCCAGCCGTGCTTGCGCATCCAAGTGCATTCCGTAAGATAGAGCTCGCTTACGCGACGTTCCGGCTTCCCGTCAATGGAGGGCAGCAGGCTCTGTCCGTCCGCTTCCAGAGGCTCCTCTATGTCGAGCAGCTCCAAAATAGTCGGCATAATGTCATGGATGACCGTGACGTCAGACACCCGTTTGCCGGAGGGCAGCCTGCCGGGGAACTTGAATATAAGCGGCACAACCAGAGTGCAATCATACAGCCCATGATGATCGAAGTAGCAATCGTGCTCATACAAGGTTTCCCCATGGTCGGATGTGACGACGATCAACGTCTCCTCCGTCAAGCCCAGCGATTCCACTGCCTGGAAGATGCTCTGAATGCTCGCGTCCATGTAAGCAACGGCTCCATCGTATTGCGCGCTTACATATTCGTGATCCGTCACCCCATCCGGAATCCACGACTTCAAGAAGTCGGCGAACGGCTTGAACTGATAAACCGACTCCATGGATTGGTTCGACGGGTCGCGCTCATCGCCGCCGTAAAAAATACGCTCGAAGGGCTTCGGCGGCAAGTAAGGCGAGTGAGGGTCCATATGCCTCAGAAACAGGAAGAACGGCTTATCCTCCTGCGCCAATCGGTGCAGTTCGGGAATGGCTACCGCGTTCAAGTTTTCCGCTTTCGGACATCTTCCGGTTTCATCAGGCGCCCATGCTTCATAGTCCAAATACGTTTCAAACCCGCGTGACGACGGATTTCCGGTAAACCCTACGCAAGTCGTGTTATAGCCTTGATCGCCGAGAATCTCGGCCAGCGTCGGGGCACCTACCTGCCCTTTATGACGCAGCGCCACCACGTTCGTGCCAAAGCAGTCTTTGCCGGTGAGCATCGCTGCATAGGCGGGTGTCGTCGGTATACTCGGACTGAAATGCTGCTCGAACAATACCCCTTCACGGGCAAATTGATCCAGGTGAGGTGTCGTTAATTTATTGTAGCCGTAAGAGCTCATATGATCTCTTCGCAGGCTGTCGATGCCCAATATGATCAAGTTAGGCTTCTTGGCGGATGCAGACATTGCTATTCACGCTCCTTGTCGTGTCCATTTGGGTTCGGGTTTCTTCGGGGACTACCTGGCCCCGAGCTGCTTCAAGCATGCGTTCAAATATCCGTACGTTTCTGCGGCGATAATAGACACCTGCGCCAGCGAATGCTCCGGCTTCGCACCGATCACTTCCAGTACGACAGGCCCGTCGTACGCGTTATCGACCATCGCTTTGCAGTAGGCGAACAGGTTAATATCTCCGCGTCCGCAAGCCTGCAGCTCGATCGGGCCCGGCCCTTGCTCGCGTCCTTTGCAATCCCGGATATGGACGTGCTTCACGCGACTGATGACGGCCGGCAGCGCATCCTCCGGATTTTCGTTAGCCCGGTAAATATGGCTCGGGTCCATGTCGATGCCGAACGCCGATGAAGTCACTTCCGACATGGCTCTTAATGTCGTCGGAGTGTCATGAATCGCCTGACCGATATGAGCCTTGACGCATAGCGTAACGCCTAAGGCCGCTGCCTTCTCCGACATGCGCTGCAGCTGGTCGATCGAGCGCTGCACGTCCTCTTCTACACCGGTTTTGCCGCCCGGTCCGATATTGACGATGGGAATGCCGATCTCCGCTGCCGCTTCGAAGGCGGTCAAGAGACGCTCTTCGTCCTTGACGCTGCCGAACTCCATCGACAGGAAGCTGATGCCGTTATCTTGAACAATCGACCGAAGCTCCGCCGCTTGGGACTTCCAACGGGCAAGATCCAGATGCTCGCACATGCCCTGAATCGCCGATATCTCTAAGCCGTCATACCCGCTAAGCGCAATATGCCGGGCTGCATCGGCAAAATCGAATTCCTTGAACAGTACCGAGTTCACACCAAGCTTAATCATTATGGATTACACTCCCTTAGTTTCTTATTATGTTAGAAGCAGCCGGCTCTTACTTCATCGCCAACGGATCGCCGTGGAATGCCGGCAGCGGATGAGGTCTTACTACCGCCCCGCCTTGTTCGTATGATTCAATGACGGCATATGTGTACTCCAGAACGGCCAGCGCATCTCTGCCTGACGCCCGGATATGCTCCCGCGGAACCCCGTTCGTAATATCCTCGAGGAAGGCATGCAGCCGGTTGTTGAAGGTCGAGTTGAACTCCGTAACACCGGATGAAGTGACCTCTGGCTGAGGATGGGCTCCAATAACCGGTACGCCCTTTTGAGCCCGCCAGTAGGAGACTTTTTCCACGCAGTTTTCGATGCAGAACGTTCCTTTGGTCCCGCCGACCTCCATGCTCCACCAGCCGCCCAGACCATAAGTGGCGTCGCCTCTTTGGCTGAGCAGATAACCGGAGGCACCGCTCGCGAATTTCACGTGGATGCTGTTGATCGAAACCGTAATATCCCCGGCGCTCTTGCGGAATCCCGCCTGGTTGGAGAACGTCTGGATATGCGTGATATCGCCGCAATAATATCTCATTACGCTAAATGGATGTGTTAAGAACGCTTTCATATGAAAATAAGGCTGGCCTTTATCCTTCGGAGACTTCGGGGCCGAATACATCTCTTCTCCGCCGTTGAAGCCCATCTTCGCCAGACAGTAGACCGTCTCCCCTATATCTCCGGAGTCCATATACTGCCTTGCACGTTCCGCCGGCTGGGAGAAGTAATGATTCAGGTTGCAGCCGAGCGTAACCTTCTTCTCCGCTGCGAAGCGGACCAGCTCTCTTCCTTCGTGAATATCGTTTGCAAGCGGCTTCTCGATCAATACATGCTTCCCTGCGGCTATGGCCTGCATCGCCGGCTCGAAATGCCAGCTTCCGTTATCTATCCCGCCGGTCGTCACATCGACGATATCCAGCTCCGGCTCCTGCTGCAGCATGTCCTCCAGCCGGTAGTAGGCTCTGACACCATACTTTTCAGCCGCCTTATCGGCTCTTTCCTTCACGACATCACATACTGCGACCACTTGCCCCAGCGGATCCGATGCGTAGCATTCCGCATGTCGCATGCCGATCCCGTTCATTCCGACAATCCCGATTTTCAAAGCCATTCGTTTGCGTCCCTCCGCCTGCTCCGAATGCAACGGCTGCAAGCTGGGACTGCACCACCTTTCGATTTGAATGTACGAAGCCTTGCCTTGTGAGCCGTGAACCACGATGCTGTACCTATCATAATCCGCCTGGAAAATGATAACATTGCCGATTGCGACAACCTTAGGGTCGATTGAGTCAAATTCCGGGCGGAACAACGATCTACTCTATAAACTGTGACCCGTGTGGGAGTGATCCAGCGCGTCATAGCGTTCCCTGCGGGGATTTTGGATCCAGCTTTCCCACGTTAAGCCTACGGTGCCAAGAATTGATTCGATTCGCCGGCGAAACGGCAGCTGACTATCCTGGATCTGCTTCAGCATCGGATCCGGTCTGCCGGCCAGCTTGCGGGCAATCCATTGGTTCAGCTTGTATTCCAGCTCCTCCGCCGTCTCAGGCTCTGAATCGGCCAAATTCACCAGCTCCTCCGGATCCTCGAGCAAATCGTACAATTCCGTAACCGGACGCTGAAAAATGCCCGGGTCATAATAGCGGATCAGCTTATAGCGCTCGGTCCGGATGGCTCTCGCTGCCTGCCACGCGCATTCGCTCAAGAACACTTCCTCCATCGTCCCGCTGCTCTCTCCTCTGATGGAGGGCCAAAGACTGTGTCCGTCAATCCCCTCCGGCACTCTAAGCGCCGATAGATCCAGCCCGGACGGAGCGGATTGTGCCGCCGCTTCCAAAAGGGTCGGCAGCAGGTCCGCATGCTGGACGAAGCCTTGCACACGCACGGCTTCCGGAATATGCCCCGGCCATCTCAGGATGACCGGCACATGGACCGTCGGCTCATATAACCCGCAATGATCCCAATAGATGTCATGCTCGGTCAAGCTCTCCCCGTGATCGCCGAACAGCACGAGCAGCGTGTCTTCTTTGATCCCAAGCTGCTCGAGGGTTTCGTCCAGCTCCCGCAGCATGTCGTCCAGATAACGGATCTCGGCATCGTACAGCGCGTTCATATACTCCACATCCGTAATTGGCCCGAGCAGCTTGTAATGATGATGCTTGAAGAACGGGTACGCCGGGTGCTCATAAGCCCGTGACATACCGGACCCGCCGTCTTTGTAGGGGTCCCTGTTCTTATCATAAAAAGGCTCAATGTAGGACTCCGGCGGCAAATAAGGCGTATGCGCATCCCAGTAATGGAGAAACAAGAAGAAATCGTCGTCCTTATGCTCCCTGATCCAGGGCAGCGCCAAATCGTTGACGGTGCGTCCGTCAATCCACCGCTTTTTCCCCGAGCTGTTCAGATAGCATTGGTAGCCTCGGGCGAACCATTCCTTCAGATTGTATAAATTATCTACCGCACAAGTCTTGAAGCCTGCGGCTTTCAGCTTGGAGGGCAGCCATTCCACCGATTTAGGCAAGTACGAGAGATCTGAGCCGTGCGATACGACGCCGGTCGTCAAGCCGATTTTTCCTGTAAAAATAGCGGTATGCGCCACCTCGGTAGGAATATCTGCTGCGTACGCACGCTCCATAAGTACGCCTTCCGAAGCGATCCTGTCTATGTGCGGACTGGTCGGCTTGGTATACCCGTAACAGCCGAGGCGATCCGCACGCAATGTATCCAGCGAAATCATGATGATTTTCATCCGGCGGCACCCTCCTGCCAACGGTTTCTTTCTTGATTCAAGCTCTCCTTCACCGGACTCATCAACGGCTGCGGCTGCTGTTCCAGCTTCTCTTCAAGCTTCTCGGCTGCTCCCCATCGCTTGCATCTAAGCCAATCCATGATCAGGGCAGCATTCGCCTCGACCGGCTGATGCTGAGTATCGATGACAAGGTCCGCTTGCTCCGGTTCCTCGTACACATCGGATATGCCTGTGAATTGTTGAATCTCGTTGCGTCTTGCCTTCGCATACAGACCCTTCACGTCCCGGGCTTCGCATTGCTCAAGAGAACATTTTACATATATTTCCACATATTCTTTGACATGCTCGCGCAAATACTCGCGCATCTCCCGATAAGGCGTGATGGCGGATACGAGGACGTCAATCCCGTTGCGGGACAACAAATTCGCTACAAACGCGATACGCCGTATGTTCTCCATCCTGTCTTCCCTGCTGAAGCCCAACCCGCTGCCTATCGTCGTGCGGATGACGTCCCCGTCCAGCATCTCGACCTTGCGTCCGGCATTCGTGAGCCTTTCGTTCAGCTGATTTGCCGTAGTTGTTTTTCCCGCGCCCGAAAGGCCCGTAAACCAAAGTACACTACCGCTGGAGCTTTCCATGTACTTTCCTCCTAAGAGTTTTCGTAAGAAAACTTTCTTCGTAAGCATAGCTTGAGTTTTGTGTACAAAACTGAGCTTGTTGTGAAACTAAAGGAAATCGAAATTTGATTGTATACTCCAGTGGGGTATACCTCTCCAGCCGCTGTTGAAACCTATGAATCTGATTAGAATTAGCGGTATTTTCACAGGTTTCAAAGGCGGACGTAAACTCCTCCGAGGTATATCCCCACCTACCTATTACAAACATTTCGAAAATACAAGGTTTCTCAACAACCTGAGTTTTCGTAAGAAAACTTTCTTCTTGCCCTTATTGTACTTCGCGCTCCAAGCGGCTTCATTGTGCATTGCGCCATTCGCATGGTCGATGCGGACGAAAAGGGACGGCAGCCTATCCTTTGACAGAGCCTGCGGTCATCCCTGCGACAATTTTTTTATTGAAGAAGAGGAATAAAATTAACGGCGGTATCGAGATCAGCACCACATCAGCGAATAGCAAATTCCATGAAGTTATGTACATGCTCATAAAATTATAGAGAGTGAGCTGCACGGTAGCGTTCTCGGAGCCCGGCAAAAAATAGAGCGGATTGACGAAATCGTTAAACACGCTGACCGATTGAATGATGACAATCGTGGAAGTAACCGGCTTTAACAGCGGAAAAATAATATGAGTAAACAGCTTGAACCCGCCGCACCCGTCGATAAACGCGCTTTCGTCGATGTCCCGCGGTATCGTCGCCGTGAACGCTTTGTACAGGATGGCGCAAAAAGGGAAATGCAGTGCGATTTCGACCAAGGTGAGCCCCGGAAGCGTCTTGAACAGCCCGATGGAGTTCAATACCCAGATCGTCGGGACGACGGCAGGCGGAATCATCAGCCCGGCCAACACGAGAAAGTTTAAGGTGGCTGCCCCCCTGCCCTTCTCTCTCCGCTGCAGCACGAAGCCCGCCAAAGAGCTGACCAGCACCAGCCCCGCAATCGACAAGACAGTCAGGAGCGTGCTGTTGTAAAATGCGCGAACCAGCATATGATCCGCTGCCGCCAGCACCGCTTGGTAGTTTTCAATGATATGGAACGAATCCGGCCAAGCCATATTCATATCGGCCGCTTTGGTAGGAGATTTAAAGGAATTGATGATCACAAAATAGAACGGCACCCAGAAGATGACGGTAGACAACACCAGCAAAATAGCGCTGACCAGTGTTTTTTGCACGATCCGGTTCACAGGTCCACCTCTCTTCGGTTCAAGAACATGTATAGCGGAAACGCAAGGACCGAAATGGCGATGAACAAAATGACATTGCCTGCCGTCGCAAGTCCGTAAAAGCCCGCCTGATACTGCTTATAAATAATCGAGGCAATAAGGTCGGATGCGAAGCCCGGCCCGCCCTTCGTCATCGCCCAGATCAAGTCAAACGTGCGCAAGCCGCCGATGAAGGCCAATATAATGACGGAATTCATTGCAGGTCTGCTGAGCGGCAGCGTGATATGCCAAAAGGCGCGGAAGGCGTTCCCGCCGTCTATTTTCAACGCCTCGTAATAATGCTGCGGAATGGACATAATGCCGGCAATATAGATGACCGTCGCAATACCGACGCCCTTCCATACGTCAACCAGCGCGACCGATATCAGCGCGAGCTTGGTATTGCCCAGCCAGTCCGGACCGTTAATGCCAAAGGCGGCAAGAGCGGTGTTGATAACCCCTTGCGTCGGGTGCATCATCGTGCTGAAGGCGATGCCGACGGCAATCGTACTTAACAAGGTCGGGAAAAATACCATCGACCGGAAATAGTCCTTAAACCAAATGGACGAAGTCAGAAGCGTAGCGAGCAGCAGTGCGAGGATCACCTTGAGCGCGCACGTGACGACAGCAAAGATCAGCGTATTTTTGAAGCCGATTTTCAGCGAAGACTCTTCGAAGAACATGACGTAGTTGTCCAAGCCTATAAACTGCCATTTGGTCAGCGTCCACCGGGTCAGACTGAAAAATAGCGACATGATCGTCGGAAGCAGATAAAACACGAAGTAAATAATACCTGCTGGAAGCAAGAACAAGTACGAATACATTTTCTTTTGACTCAGTGTCATCAGGTTCCCTCCCTCTTATCTACGGATGGAATCGGCCCTGCAGGACACCTGCAGGGCCGGCATAGCATCATCGGTTCATCGGAAGCAGCGCATCGGGAACTGCCAGAACTGACTGGTGTAGCTGTTACCAGCCCGGCAAATTGAGCTGCTGCGCCTGCTTCCGAACATCTTTATCATAGTCGGCGGCTCCGTCCGCAGCCGATTTCTGTCCTGTTCCTACCTCGATCAAGATACTCTCCAGATTCGGCCCTTTGACCGGAGAGATGAACTCCAGCGCAGGGAGCGTCTTACCGTTATCGAAGTAAGTCTGCATATCCTTGACCGCTTGGAACGCGTCGTCCGGCACCTGAATCCCTTTGACGACATAAGGGCCGTTCGCTTTACTCTTGGACATATAGGCTTTCTGCCCTTCCGGAGAGATGAGGAACTCGACGAACTTTTTGGCCGCATCAATGTTCTTGCTTTTCTTATTAATATAGTAAGAGCTCGGCATCCATACGGTGAAGCCGTTCAAGCTGGCGTTGTCGCTCGGAATCGGGAATACACCGATATCCTTGACTTTATCGGGATAGTTTTGTGCCAGGGCGTCGATTGCGCTGGTCAGCATCGGGTATTGGACGCCGGTGCCTTCGGCAAGCATTTTTAAGCCCGTATCGTAAGTGGTAGCGAGGAAGTCCTTATTGTAATACCCCTTCTTGAACACCTCGGAGGTCATCTCAAAGCCGCGAAGCGCCGCGGGAGTCGTGGCATACTTGGCTTTATTCTCCGTATAATCCTTGGCGAACGTCGGTACTTGCGACTGTACATTGTATTGATTGGCAAGAACGAACAGCTGGGAGGTCCAAGTGGTTTTATACGAGCCGATGACGGCCGTTTTCCCCGCTGCCTTGATCTTGTCGCTGTTCGCTATGAACTCAGCCCATGTTTTTGGAACGGTAAGGCCGAGCTCTGCATATACTTTCTTGTTGTACAAAATGCCGCCGACATTGGAGGAGCCTCCCGGCACACCGAACACTTTCCCGTTGGAGGTCACGGTCTCCTTATAAGAATCGAGCAAATTTGCCATGTAGGGCTCCTTGGACAAGTCGACGAAGTTCTCTTCAGGGTTCAGCGCCTGAAGCAGCGAGCCGGAATTGTAGTACAAAATATCCGCCATCTCACCTGTTGCGAGGCGCGTCTTCACCAGGTTGTCCCCTTCGGTGCCGTCCGGCTTAATATCAAACTTGATTTTGATATTCAGCTTTTTCTCCGCCTCCGCCGCTACCGCCTGGGTTGCGGGATACGGGGTCCCTGTTGAGCCGATCAGAAGCGTGAGCGTAGTCGGCTCTCCTGATTTGGCCCCTCCGGATGAAGCTGCACCTCCGTTCGGAGCTTGCCCGGTACCGCCTGTCGGTTGACTTGTCGAGCTGCACCCTGCTGCCAGCATTGAAACAAGAGCAGCATAAGTAATAACCGTTAACATTGAGGATCGTTTCATTTGTGTTCCTCCTTTTTTACCGGCTCGTTCGCCTTTGACCCTTTTGTTATCACGTGGTTTGGCTTTGCTGTATCTGTATTGTAAAAGGGTTTCAACGCACGTGAATACATGTGAATTGTACGGATTCACGGGGGGAATTTTTCCTATTGGTCGGAGGAATGCTCTTTGGCGTACATTATGGGGGTTTGACCTACGAATTTCTTGAATAAGGTGCTGAAATGCTTCGTGTCTTCATAGCCGACAAGCTGGCTGACCACCTGCAGCCGATCGATGCCACCGCTCAGCAGCTCCTTCGCCTTTTGAATACGGTAAGCGGCAATATAGTCGGAGAAGGTTGTGCCGGTCTGGCTCTTGAACATGCGGGACATATAACCCATGCTGATATGATGATCGACTGCGAATTGCTGAAGCGAGATGTTCTCCTGATAATGCGCATGAATGTACTGAAGCAGTAAAGGCACAAGCTCCTTCGGATTCCTGTCGCAGCTGTCCCTTCCGAAATACAGGTCAAGCAGCTTCTCCTTCAGCCAGACGGTCAGCTCGTCATAACCCGCACATTCGTTCAAATGCTTCAAATTCTCCTGCAAATCGTTAAGGCTCACGACCCCGCTGCCTGTGGACAGCAGCCGATACTTTAGCGAGAACAGCATATCCTGGACGAACAGCCTCAGCTGCCGTTTCGTCACCTGTTTTTGGCACAGATCTGCATTAATGAGCTCGAGGGTTCGTTGTCCCTTTTGAAGCTCGCCTTTCTTGTAGTGAACCTCCATAATCCGCACCTTGTCCCAGATGCTTGAGAGATCCGCATCTTCCCGCTTTTTCCCTAACGTTACATAAGTCGATATTCCGAAGACCGCCTGCTCCTCCACACACTTCTTCAGCTGAAGATATACTCCGCGAAGCGGCTGATTTTCTTTCTTTAACGCAAGCCCTGTATGTACACACAACGGATGCTCCGTACATAGTCCCTTCATTCCATTGGCTATGCGCGATACAGCGTGCTGTATCCTGTCTTCTTCAGCGGAGGAGCTCACGGGAATCAGCAAAACCGTGTGCCGTTTATCCAGCTCGACACCATGAATCTTAACGGCAGGCGGGACGACGTCTGCTAGCTCCCGTTTGTACCTATCCGCATCGAAGCCCCCTCCGTAGTCTCTGTCTTCCCGACTTGATACCTGCTGTCCCCCCTTATCCAGGGTTAGCAGCAGCAGGACATACCGTTGACGATTGACTTCCCGTTCAATGGCCGATTCCGCGCCTCCGGTCTCCTCAGCTAACAGCATTCGGGCAATACTGCCGTGAAACCAGGCCTCCCTCCGTCTGTTCTCCTCCTCTATAACCGCAATCGCTTTGTCCACCGCTTGATACAATGCCTCTTTCTTCACGGGCTTCAGCAAATAATCGCCGACACCGTACCGCATGCTCTGGCGGGCGTATTCAAATTCATCGTGAACGCTCAGGATCATACATTTGATCGTCGAGTCCAGCCTCGTCAGCTGCTCGATCAGCTCCAGTCCGTCAATCCCGGGCATGTTAATATCCGTCAGCACCAAATCCGGACGGGTACTTTCCGCTGCAGCCAATGCATCATCTCCATTGTCAAAAGCAATAATACGGTGCGCCGGCTCATAACTGGAGAGCAGCTGCACAAGCTCCGCCAATGCCCAGCGTTCGTCCTCCACTACAAAAATATTCATAAAGTAGCCTCCCTGGCTTTATGGCTTTCCTTGAGGTCGGTCCGGTACGGCAGCGTCAAGGAGACGGAGGTTCCTTTTCCCGATGAACTGGTTATGTGCAGCCCGTACTCCTTACCGTAAAAGAGCTGAATTCGTTGGCGAATGTTCAACAAGCCGATACCATGGGCTTCGCCCTTATAAGGATTCAGCGCATTGGACATTAGGAAAGCCCGCTGCAGCTCAGCCATCGTCTTCTCCGGAATCCCCTCCCCGTTATCGTGAAGTGTAAGAGTGAGCACACCCTTGGATTCCGCCGCATGGAGCGTAATGCAGCCTCCCGATTTCACCTTGCGCAGCCCGTGGTTAAACGCGTTCTCCACCAATGGCTGTACGGTTAGCTTCAAAACTGACGCCTGGAGCAAATGCTCAGGAATATCGCATTGCAGCTGGATCCGGTTCCCGAACCGGTGCTGCTGAATCGTAAAATAGTTGCGTATATGGTCGATTTCCTCCTGCAGCGTTACCGGCTGATGGATATTTTTCATACTGTATTGGAACAAGCCGGCAAGCGACTCGGATATATCGGCTACCTCCTCAATGCCTCTTAGGCGGCTGATCGATTTCATGATGTTTAGGGTGTTGTATAAAAAGTGAGGGTTCGTTTGCGCATGCAGGGCCGACAGCTGTGCGTTCTTCTCCGCCAGCTTCGACTCGTACGCTTCATGGATTAACCGGGAGATGCTGTCCAGCATATGGTTATACATCCGGCTCAGCTTCCCGAGCTCGTTGCGTCCGGCGTACTCCATTCTATGGCTGAAATCGCCCAGCTCGACTCTGGACATATTCCGCATCAGTTTGTTTAAGGGCAATGTGATGTGATGGGATAGCACATAGGAAACCGCTGCAATAAGCAGCATAGTGAGGACGCCTACTAGCAGGACGATATCTTGAATCCGCTTTTGTTTAAGCAGCAGTACATCCTTCGGGATGAGAATCACGGTATGCCACCCGGTATAGCCGGATTTTACGGCCGTATACAAAAAATCGGTTTGCTTCCAGCGCAGCTCGCCTTTGGAGGCAGTCCGGTCGAACTCAAACCGCTGCTCGCCGCCTGTGCTGCCGCTGCTTCCGTTCTCATAGATGATTCTGCCTTCGTCGTTCACAATCAGCACATGCATTGAGTGCTCCAGCTCATTGGCATTGGTATTGGCCAGCACCATCTTGAAAGCGTTGACATTGATGTGAATATTCACAAAGCCTATGATCGTCTGGGTGGGGATTTTCGTAATTTTGCGGACGAACGACACCGCCTTCTCCCTATGCTGATCGTCCTCGTCAACCGGCATAATAACAAAGGCATTGCTGTTAAGCGTGCTTTTGAATTGCTGCAGCTGATCCAGTGTCAATAGCATTCTCGGCCTCGGGTCAACCAGCTTCGAGTATTGATACAGGTGGCTATCCAACGAATAGATGGATATGCTCTGCACGTAAGGCTTCGGATAGGAGAAATTGAACAGGATCGGATTGAGCTTGTAGCCTACGACCTCTTTTTTGATTGGATCCGACTCCTTGTAGAAGTCGAACAGGATACTCTGAATGGAAGGATCGATAGAGATCGCAAGCGATAGCTCTTCGACGTTTTGCATGTACAGATCTATCATTTCGGAAAATTGCTTGGAAATAATGTTCGATAAAGAGAACGTTTGCGCTTTGCTGTCGTTCGTGTTTTTGTAATAAAAGATGCAGCAGGTGATTCCTACGATGAACAAGGAGACGACGGAGAACGAAATGAACATTTTCGTCTTCAGCATCCGGTCATTCCAATGACGCATACGCATAGGACTCCCCCCGGTTTCTCTCAGGTCGATTCCCGGTATTTGCCGGGCGAACAGCCCACCTCACGGTGAAACAAGCGGCTGAAAAACGCCGGGTCCTCGTATCCGACACGCCCAGCAACTGTGATCACCTTCTCGTCTGTCTCAAGCAGCAGGTGCTTTGCCCGTTCGATACGAATGCGGTGAATCATATCGACGACAGTCATCCCGAGCGATTCCTTGAAAATCCGGTTCAATTGCCGGGAGCTTATACTATACAGCTCACACAGGTCCGGAATGCTGATCTTTTTATCGAAATTGCGCTCCAAATAACCGCAAATGCGCCGGACAAGCAGCTGCTTCGCGCTGCTGCGAACATGCTCTCTGCCGCTCTGGCCCTCGGCCTGCCGGTAAGCACGGGACAGCAAGATGAGCAGCTCCACCATCTGGAGCCGAATGAGCGGTTCATAGCCCGGCTGCTGGTTCTCAAATTCATGAATGATCGTCTCCAGCAAAAACTGGGTGCGCGTCGCATCATGCCCGTTTAAGTTCAGGCAGCGATGAAAGCGCTCTTTTTTATCCAGAAAAGGATGCACGTAATAATAGTCCATCGACTGGGTAACGCCTAAATCCTGCAACCAATTGCCCTGGATCAGATCCGACATGAACAGGCAGTTGATGATTTCGATCTCTTTGCCGGGATTAATGCTGTATGTATGCACCTCGCCCGGATTGATGATGAATACGTCCCCCGAACGGATGTCGTAGAAATTACCCTCGAATACATGCTGCGCCTCTCCCCGCACAACATAGACCAGCTCGACAAAGTCGTGGCCGTGCAGCAGCGGAACATGATCATGGTCGTGAAAAAAACGCCGGATCCAGAATGGAAACGACTGCTCTTTAATAAATTGGCTGCTGTGCAACTGTCTTTCCATGGGAAAACCTCCTTCAAGTCTTACAAAGTAAACCTTCCTTCGAAAGCATCAGTCACGTTGTTCTTGCGGAAACAGACTTCATGGGCTCTCCCCATTGTATGCAGCCCTTATATTCATCATACGGCAACCGCTGCCGTGCATCATGGTCGATTCAGACATAATTATAGCCTATTTGTACGCAAAAAAGCAGGGATTTTGTCGTTCTCCTCCTTGGTTTGAAAATGAGAAAAACTCCTATCGGAGTACTTCGAGGATGTGCGACCTTAAAGTTTTGCTTTAGCAAAACTCGCTTCGTAAAGCGAGGTGTTTTTATCGCCAAAAGAAAAGATCTTCGATACGCTTTATCGCTTTACCGAACTTAAACTTTCCTATGTGGTAAAAAAGAAGCTTAGCCAAAAGCGATCAAGCATTTGCTTTTGATCTAAGCTTCTTCTAGTCGGGTTTCTACGGGGAAACCTTGACCTTGATGGCCTCCGAGCGGGACGTGCCCGCATCGTTGCTCAGCTCCGCGATGTACTCGTACGTTCCGGCGCTGCGGCCTTGAATTTTCGTTACCGCCGCTTGGGCTGCGGGGGTAGCGCTCTTAAGAGTCTGGGTATCGATAAGCACATTGTTCTCGTACAGCTTGTAGGTGGTCGCATTCGTCCCCCACCACATATTCATTTGGATGTCATAGCTGCCGTCGCCGTCCCAATTGTTATGGGATAGCACCGCTTTGCCCGGATTAGCTTGGGTCACCTGTACGGAAATCGGATCGCACGGGGTCGTACCCTGCCGATTGATCAGCTCGCATGTATATCGGTAAGTTCCGTTCGGCTTGCCTGTGATCGTGCTCGTAACGGCTTGGGCATTCGGCGTTTGATCGGAAAGCGTCTTGATTTCAATCAGACGGTCATTCTCGTAAAGCTTGTAAATAGTGCCGTTATTTCCCCACCATACGTTCATCGTAATCTTGTAGCTGCCGTCCAAAATACCCGTATCATGCCCGTTATCGCTGGACAGGACGCCTTTGGCGGGAGCTCCCGCTGCAGGGCCGTCAGGAATAACGATCGTAACGGCTGCACTTCCAACGATCCCGGATCCATCGGTGGCTGCCGCTTTCACTTGAACCGTTCCCGGCGCAATAGCTCGCAGCACGCCGTTCGCATCAATGGATGCAATCGTCGAAGGTGTACCGTCCTGCGATTGTACGCTCCATGCTACCGACTTATTCTCAGCGGCTGCAGGCAATACTTGCGCCCGGAGCTGGAGGCTGCGGCCTGCTTCGACTTCATAGGCCGGCGCCGTTACGGAAATGGCCACCACCTTCAACGGAATGCGCTGAATCGATGGAACAGGCGGCTCCGACATACCTTCACCCAGATAGAAGCTCGGGTGCGGAGGCTGATTATACGCGACGTTTTGCCAAGCGACGGCTAATCGGTACTCCGGATCATCCATTAGGGTGTACAATCGATGAGAGGTCACATCGGTCGTCGTGTAAATCCGCAGCGCGCTGCTGTCTTCCGTACGCCAGACCGCTTCCTCCCTCCAGTCTCCGAACAAATCGGCCTGAAGAGAAGGATTGCCCTTGGTCGTATTATTCGAATTCGTACCGGTGGCCATCAACACATTGACGGACTTATTGACGGTATAATCCCATTTATCGATTTTGCCGACGCCGATCGGATCGCTCCATTTGTGATCCAGCAGCTCGCGCAGCAAGTCCCCGTCCCACCAGATGCCATAATTGATCGACGGCACGGAGGTGCTGATTTTCTGACCGGTTGTAGTGTACACGCCGCCG
The DNA here is from genome assembly GCF_022354825.1 of Paenibacillus sp. H1-7. Lineage (GTDB taxonomy): Bacteria > Bacillota > Bacilli > Paenibacillales > NBRC-103111 > Paenibacillus_S. Next base: position 3,756,650 of record NZ_CP031168.1, on the reverse strand, counting down.
GACTCTCCGGAAGTCCACATCTCCTCCCCTAGATAACGGGGGTCGATGTCGGCGGACATGCCTCTGCCTACATCGTAATTCGTAGGAACGCCCCATATCAGCTTGCCGGTCTTCGCATCGCGGAACTCGATACCCGCCGGATTCGGATATTCCTCGTGGACGCCGAAATACTCCATTCCCGGGCGGCTCGGATCCAAATCGCCTAGATGCATCGCATCCCCGTGACCCAGCCCGGTCGAATACAAGACCGTTCCGTTGTCGTCAATGGCCATAGCGCCGTAAGTGATTTCATCCTTGCCGTCTTGATCTACGTCCGCAACGGACAGATTATGATTGCCCTGCCCGGTGTAGGAAGAGTTGCCCGGATCGTTCGTATCGAACTTCCACAGCTTGGTCAGCTTGCCGTCGCGCCAGTTGTAAGCAACCAGCACGGTGCGTGTGTAATAGCCTCTTGCCATGACGAGGCTCGGCCGTTCTCCATCCAGATAGGCAACGGCTGCCAGGAAGCGGTCCACCCGGTTCCCATAATTGTCCCCCCAGCTGGAGACATTGCCTCTCGGCGGATCGTAATCTGTTGTGAACAATGCCTGCCCGGTCTGGCCGTTAAAAATAGTTAAAAATTCCGGGCCGCTCAAAATATACCCGCTGGAATTGCGGTAATCCGCGCCCGCATTCCCTATCACTTGACCCGTGCCGTCAACGGTGCCGTCAGCCGTCTTAAAAGCGACCTCGGCTTTGCCGTCTCCGTCCAAATCATATACCATGAACTGCGTATAATGGGCCCCGGCGCGGATATTGCGTCCGAGATCGATTCGCCATAGCTTGGTCCCGTCCAGCTTGTAAGCATCCAAGTACACGTTGCCGGTATAACCGGACTGGGAATTATCCTTGGAATTGGAAGGATCCCATTTCACTACCAGCTCGAGCTTGCCGTCGCCGTCAAGATCGCCGACGCTTGCATCGTTGGCGCGATAGGTGTATGCCTCTCCGGCAGGAGTGACGCCGTCAGCCGGCTTTTGGAGCGGGACATCCATATAATTTTGGCCCCATACCTGGAAGGTCTCGCCGTATGAATCTTCCGTTCCATTACGTATAGCACGGACTTCGTAGGCGGAGTCTGCCGTTCCATCGGCATCCAAATAATTCGTGCTTCCGGTAATCGGCTCCTGGTTAATCCTTATGCCATTCCGATACAGATTGAAGGCAATATCCTTGGCATCGGTTCCGAAAAGCCTCCAACCCGCGTAGACGCCGCCGTCAACCTTCACGGCAACCGGACTGCGGTCCAGCGTCTCCATCTGACGTGTCAGCTTCGTCATGGCCGGTACGGCAAGCACCTCCGACGGTCCGGACATTCCGCCCAGGCTGACTGCTTTTACCTGATAATAGTAAGGTACCGTCGTAAATACGTCCTGATCCGTATACCCTGCCGCTGATACCGTCCCCACTTCGGTAAACGGTCCCTCGGGGGTTAGGGAACGAAGTACCCGATATTGCAGCGCAGAAGGTACAGAGTTCCAACGAAGCGTCAAACTCGTTTTCGTGGAATCAGTTATGGTTAGGCCTGTAGGCGCAGCAGGTACCGGAACAGAGGCATCACGAATCGTTACGGTCACGGGTGCGCTGGCTGCGGATTCGATATTTTGCAGCATCATCTGTGTGACCTTGTATTGATAGGTCCCGCCGAGTTGAACCGTTGTATCCGTATAAGCCGGCTCAACAGTAGACCCCAATTGGGTAAAGTCCGTACCGCCATCTGTTTGTCTATAAATGTTGTAGCTAGACGCGCCATAAACGGCATCCCATACGAGCCCCACCGAAGGATTCGGCGCATACGTTACGGAGGTTACGGTTAGTCCGGTCGGCGCCTTCTGTGGTGTGATTTCAATCGCATTGACCCGGCCGTCCTTGCTAAACTGGAAGGTCATTTGTCCGTCGTTTAGCTGGATCGTCTTGGTCAGCTCGGCATAATTGCCGGTGGACGAGGTCAAGGTGCCGTAGGAGACACCCTCGATCTTCACCTCGGTTTTGTTAGAGGCGATATCATCCCCTGCGATGACGCGAACGGAATATTCCCCATTGGGCAAGTCGACCATGAAAGCAAAATCGGATGCAAGTACAAAATCACGCAGCAGCGGATCCGAGGTGCCCCGATCCCGGTTATTCACCGTCTTGTCCAACCCGTAACCCCGTGCCGCACTGTAAATCATGGTGTTGGAAACCCGGGTATAGCCCGCCGCCACCGGACTTGTATCCGATCCGAAGTCGAATTTCGATCCGGAAGGCGCCGCTGCGGCTTCCGCTTGTCCCGAACCGGACGCTCCGGACCCGAGGATCAGGCTGACAGAGAGTACGGCAGCCATCCATGCGGATAAGCCTCTTTTAAAGTTGTACAAACATTCTCCTCCATTCATAAGGGTGCTAATGATGTCCACTCCTGATAACGCTTTCAGCATAGCATATCATCTGAAGCCTAATCTTTACGCAAGTTTGCGGAGTTCATTTCCAAACTTTCATTTTTTTGTCTTACTTAGGATGGAGAAGACGGCTAGTCCGAGATTATAACAAGAAAAAAAGCCCTCTATTCGCGGGCTTGAGCTTGTGAGAGACTGATGATGATGTTGGGGGAACGCACCGGGGCACAGCAAAGTTGAGCATTGTCAAATTACTTGTGGACCGTGGATCCGTTATTTCACCCAAAATGGCGCTTTTTCTATGGTGATCGGACTTGAGGTCCTTTATTGGGCCAAATTACACTATTTTCGCTTGAAAAATTAGCAAATAACGGACTCACTGTCCGATCGCTCTGCAAAAGAAGCAGAATTCCAAGGAATAGCGGATCCTGTGTCCGAGGTACGATAGCCCGCTAGCACGTCTTGGTGCAGCTTCCTTGCAGGTTATCACCCGGGAGAGTCGCTTCCCCTACCGAATTATTTACAAGCAAAAACCCGCTATTCGCGGGCTGCTTGAACCATTTTTCTCTGACAGCAATCATCACAATCATCGATCCCAAGAAGTAACCGTAATATTATCGATATGAACGGCTCGCGGGCGGGTTAATAAAAACAGAATAATGTCCGCTATATCGCCCGGTTTCAGCATCGTATCGCGGCTTTCCTGCGACACCGGCTCTAGTTTGTGGCTCCATATGTTAGTATCGACAGCGCCCGGACTGATGGACGAGACGCGAACTCCGAACGGCGGCTGGCCGAGATCATCGATTCCGTCAATGCCCTTGCGCCGTATTTGGAAGCGGAATAAATGCTGTCCCCGCTGCCAGCATGAAAAGCGGCCGTCGACAAGATGTTGATAATATAGCCGGAATTTCTTTCATTCATCCGCAGCAGCGCCTCTCGGCTCACTAGAAACGTCCCGGTCAAATTCGTTTCCATGATTCGCTGCCATTGCTTCAGCTCAATTTCTTGCAGCAGCTGCTTTCCAGGCATGCTTACGCCGGCCGCATTTATCAATATATCGATTTGCCCATACATGGATACCGTCTGCTCTATGGCTTGTTTGACGGAAGCCTCGTCCCTGACATCGGTTGCTATTCCGGTAATGTTCTTCCTCACATCGGCCTCGATGGAATCGATCGACTTCCTCAGATTGCCCTCGTCTCTCGCCAGCGAGATGACATAGGATCCATGCTCGCTCAGCATTTTGGCGGCTGCCAGACCTATTCCGGAGCTTGCTCCGGTAACTACAGCTACCTTTCCGGTAAAATCCACCTTCACGCACCTCGTTTAAGTTAGTCCGCTTAACGCAAAGCGGTATTGGCATCGAAAGTTCCCTCTTAGTTCAATCACATGCCTTTTGCTCCTCCGTTTAGGACGACTTCGTTTTCGTACGCTCCGATGCAGCTCTTATTTGGTTAAGAAAATCGGCAACCTGTCCGAATGGCGGCTCGTTCAAATCTTTGGGATGATTCGCGTCCCCGTTCACCCACAAGGTCTCCAACGGAATGCAGCCCCGGTAGCTGCTGTAACGAATTCGGGTAAACAGCTCATCCAGATCGATAAGAGCATCGGTGTTCGCCCCGGCCGGTTTTCGCTTAACCTGGAAGTTGACGGTATAAGGAAGGACTGCTTCGATATCGTCATACCAGGCGTAGTCAAGACCCGTTCGATCACGGAAGTTTCTGAAAAATCCGGTATCGTTGATCAGCCCCAGATTAGGATGATCCGCCCATTGCAAAATTCGGATCACTTGATCGGCTGTGCACACCATATCTCCGTGATTTTGCATGCCGACGACAACCCCTTTGCTCGCCCCGTACTCCGCGCATTGCTGAAGTGCAGGAATGATCCTTTCGCGGGCTATCTTCTCCCAGCCATGAGCTTCGATATCCTGCGGTACAGCTCCGTTAAACACTCTCATGACTGGAGCTCCCATCTCAGCCGCTACATCGATCCAATATTTGACTCGTTTCACATCCAGCTCACGTCTCTCTTGGCTCGGATCGGCAAAATCGTTCTTTACTCCTGTTCCGCTGACGGCGATTCCCAATTCCTCGCACAGCTTTCTGATATTGGCGGCATACTCAAAGATCTCACGGTCTGATTTGGTCGGCATCGAAGCATTGTCATACCCGGGAATGTAGTACGAGGTTACATCCACGGCATCGAATCCCGCGTCTTTTGCAAACCGGATCACTTGCATCGTGTCGATCGGAGTCGCTCCGTCCGTGCTGCCGTTCATCCAAGAGTTCAGATTATGGCTGAAGCTGTAGAAGTTAAGGCCGAGCTTATAATCCCCGGTATAATAAGACCCTCTTGGATGATCCGCCAAATAGCGGCTGGTTGGAACCGGTTCGTATACTTGAACATTCTCTTGCCCGTTACTCATAATAACAACTCCTTCTCCAAAATAAAATCAATGGTTACGTACTGGATGTATGGATGAAAAACCAGGATGTTAGTGTGTCTGCACAAGTTTGAATTCATTGTTGTATTAACGTTAATATAACTTCTGTAATTTTATGTTAAGTGAGAAATGTTTCTATGTCAACCATTTTCTTGCATCATTAAATACATTTGTTTGCGGAATAATTTCACATGAGAAAAACTCCTATCGTAGCATTTCAGGGATGAACAACCTTAAAGTTTTGCTTTAGCAAAACTCGCTTCGTAAGCAAGGTAGTTTTTATCACCAATTGGAAATCTCCGATACGCTTTATCGCTTTACCGAACTTTATCTTTCCATTTGCGGTTATAAAAAACGAGACTGCAATGATTCATGCAGCCTCGTCCCGAATCAAATGGATCTAGCGATTGTACCCTTGTCGGAAAGCGAAGGCTCTCCTTCGAGCTAAGGTCGGGCTTGGCAGAGCATGACGAACACGGACGAAAGATCGCGCATCACGCATCATCCCGGACGTCTTGCCGGCATCGGGGTGATTTGGCGAATCGCGATGAGACCGTTCTCAGCAAGCAGCAGCTCCGCGCTGCCGGTGGTCGTTATTGCGGCCGGCATGACCGGCGGACGAAGCTCCGCTCGAATAAAGGGCTGTCCCTGTATCGATACGGACAACACCTGCTCACTTAGCTTGATGCAAGCCGTTGCTCGCGACATCGATGAGAACAGCGGCCGGCCATCTCTGCGCAGGAAGCTGCCATAGCTGATGAAGCATCTCTCGATATCGGATCCGTCACTCACTTCGGAATCGGCCGGACGCGTCAGCGCAACCAGATAAGCGTCCGTCTCCCAGCCATCACAGGTCCGAATGCAATTTCGATGCATAATTCGCCCGTCAGCACGCAGGTTTAGATGCACGTCCGTTCGTTTTCCTCCGCCTTCGATCCGTACACGGATTACTTCATCGCCTTCTGTGACTGTGACATCCGGTGCCTTGCGGTCAGGATCAACCGGAGCGATCGCTGTAATGAATTTGGTATCCAATCCCGACTGCACCGTTTCATAAGATAAATACTTCACTTTCGTATCCGGAGCATGATCGGCCAATCCCTCTTTTTCCTTTACCTTCAGCTCGCTCGGGAATAAATGCTGCACCGTAACTTCCGCCTCGCCATTTTGAATGCGTAGGTGTCCATTCGACAGCGGTATCGCTTCCCCCTCATAATGCAGCAGCCATTGCAAAGTACCCGGCTCATGAGTCCGAATATCGTCAATGATTAACATGACGCCTTCCACCCACAGAAAATGGCGGTAATTCCGTGAAAAATGGAGCGAGGTCGGCCCTGTCGCATCGGCATACACATAGCGCAGGCCTTCGTGGTCCACCAGGTGGTATACTTGCCCGGGCTCCTTCACCCCTCGCGCTATATCTTGTACCGGCTGTCCTTTGCCGTTATACAGCACTACGTTGTGAGCTACACTCTGCATGTAATAGCCTTGATATTCCGGACGGCCATACGAGCAGTTCCCGGAATCGATCAGCAGCGGCTTCCCATGATGGTACAGCACAAAGGAGCCTGCATCGGCGTGGGCATGATTCCAGGTGAAGCCCGACTTGACTGCCAGAAGGGTACTGTCTTGCTTCCAGCCATCACGCATCACCGCCCAACCGATCTCGGGATAAATCACCGAAGCATGGTCGCATGACGGTGCTTCAGACTTCCCCGTCCAAATCCGGTCATAATATATGATGTCATAGAAACCGGCCGGCGATTTCCATTCCTGGACATACCAGCGCAAACGCGCATCGCCCCATCCATTCGCCATCAGCAGCTTCACTGCTTGTGCGCCTCCATTATGAATGTGGCCGTCACCGAAATTGACGGTCAGCGGCCTTTCGGATGCCGGATAAGTGGTATGCAGGAAGAAATCCCCCGCCTTCTCCAGCATCGGAATATCCGAGAAACCGGTATACCCGCGTGTTTCTTGCAAAGCAAGACGAAATACCAAGTATTCGTACAATCCGTAATTGGCATAGTTGACGCTTTCGTAGAACGCGCCTTCTTCATCGTAGTTCGGGCTTTTGCCGCCAAGTACGCTCCCTTTGTACAGGAAATACTCAGGGAAGATGCGGACGATTTCCTCCAGCCAAGCCTCCGCCTTATCCTCCTCATTCAGCACCGCCAGTACGCCTACACCGGCCAACGCGATCATAACCGCCCACCAATTGTGTCCCATCGAATCAAGCGTATGAATTCGGGTTTCGGCAAACACCCAATCCCTAAGCGTTGGCAGAACGCCCAGTCCGAGTAACGCTCCGCGCACAAGCCTGCGTTCTTCGTCACTCAGAATGTCATAGATGCAGTCGTAGCCTACAGCAAAACCGTGACAGAAGCGCGATGTATTCAGCTCGGAATGCCACGGCGGATCATTTCGGAGCAACCCCTTCCCGAACCATTTGTTATAGCCGCTATAGTGAAGCAAAGCGCTCTTCAGCTTTTCGCCGTAACGAAGATCCCCCGTCACTTGGAATACAAGGCCGAGCACGGTTCCCATTCTGGCCACCTGCTCGCTTGGAGGGCCGTAACGGCCATGCTGGGAATCCTCCCCGTCTGCGTAGGCTTCATCGACAAAACTCTCCTTGAGCAGCTCGTCCGCCTGAGTGACGAAGCCGGTCCACTCGCGTTGAAGCGCTTCATCATGCCGCAACCGTCTAACAAAGGTGCCCACCCATGAACGATCGAAATATAAGTACGGATGCTGCTTACCATGCTCCATGTTCTTGCTTCCCCCTGTCCTATCCCTTTACAAATTCGAGTAAAGCTAAAAAGCAGCCCGCCTCAACCGGTTGACTGCTCCCAATCTATTGAATGCAATTACTTTTTCTTGGCCAATTCCTGTTCAATGGCCTTATCCGCATCCTCCTGGGTTTCCCTAAGGATCGTGTTGATGTCCTTCGCGCCTGTCGCCAGATTCGTGACGACCGCGTTGACTTTCCCCGCCACGATGACATGATACGGATTCGGAGGAGCCATTTTGGCAGGCTTGATTTTTAAGGCGCCTTGAATGTTCTTATCTTTTGTCAAAGGCAGGTCGGCAAGGAAATCTTTCCTGATGGATTCGTCGGCCAGAACGGTCAAACGACTAGAGCGATTCAAAATCTTTTGCACCTCCGGCGTAGTAAACAGCTGAATCGCGTCGAAGGCGGCTTCCTTGTTCTTGGAAGTTTTGGAAATGACCATCATCTGTGCGCCTGGATCAATCGTAACCCCCGGCTTATCCTTGAAGGCCGGAGCTCCGACCAGGTCGAAATTCAGCTGCGTTCCTGCTTTCTGAATGAAGCCGAGCGTATCCGGGATCCAGTTCAAATACATCGCCGTTTGCTGATCCTTCACGAAGCTATCCTGATTCGGCGGCATCTTGCCGTCGACGACCATCCCGGGAATTTGATAAAATTCGTGCACCCTCTCCAACACGGATTTGAACGCATCATTGTTGATGAGCGCTTTATTGGTGGCTGCATCGACCAGAGACATCGATCTTACCCGTGCGATAAACTCCGGATTCGGCGGGAGGCTGCCGCGATATTGCACGCCGCCGTCGTTGTACGTCATTTTTTTCACCAGATCGACGTATTCCTCCCACGTTATTCCGTCCTTTGGATACGGTACCCCGCGCTTATCGAACAAATCCTTATTATAAAACAGCGCCATCTGGTTCAGCGCGAAAGGAATACCGTAAATTTCCCCCTTGGGTCCGAGCTCTTTAATCCAATCGATATTGGGGCTCGAAAATTTGGCCAAGTCCATTTTGCTGGACTTCACAAAGGAACTAAGATCCGAAGGAATATCCAAATCCTGAAGCACGGAAAATCTGGAGTTCGCGCTGTACACAATGTCCGGAGTCTGACCAGCCGCCACCAGCTTGGTGATATCGTCTCTTACGATCTTCAGCGTAATGTGCGGATATTTCTCCTTCAACGGCTTGATCATAATCTGATCGAATTCTTCATCCGTCATATTCAGAAAATACGGAGCCATGGTAAGCTCGACGGGAGTCTGCGGTTTGTTCTCCGCCGTTTGCTTGGCCGGTTCCGATTCCGGTGCCGTGGCGCTCGGGCTGCTGCAGCCGGACACCATCCCCATAAGCAGAGATGCGGCAACAAGATATGCCGGAGTTTGCTTGAACCGGAAAGTGCTGGATTTGGTCATAAGATTACCCCTTCAATATGATATTGTTGATCTTTCCATTCTCTTTTACATCTGCGAGTTTTTCATGCTTCATTTGAAGATGTTGATTCATGGAAGACAATCGGCTTGAGGTCAAGTCATGATGGGGGCACTGCTTGCGGCATCAAACGGGTCGAATAGAGCTCACTCCAATGCAGGAAATATTGGTAATCCCGGGCATTTGCATAACCATTGTAAGCCCTTACATGATTATAACAAAGCATCTCCAACAACCAATGTCTTTTCTTTGTTCTAAAATGTTGTTGTATTGCGGTTCCTTTACTTATATAATCCAAGCATCAACCACATTCTGGGGATGGGTCCTGGTGCATCGAACCATTATTGTTCATGTTAAGGAGAGAATGCGTATATGAAGCTGATCGAGATGGTAGACTTTATTGGACGCGGCCCGTTTATTCTGAACTATAAGCATGAACGGATAGGCTCCGTCTACGATATGTTTCATTCTCATCAAGGAATTGAGCTGCTTTTCGTCCACGAGGGCACAGGCCATATCGTCCTGGATCAAAAAATTTATGCGATATCGCCTAACACGCTGATCCTGTTCCAGCCATACCAGCTGCATCGGGTGTATATGGATCCCGGCGCCGGCAAGTACATAAGAAGCGTGCTTAATTTGGATCCCGTGTTCCTGGATACCCGTCTGAAGCCGTTCCCGGAGCTGCGAGCCTATTTCCGGCATTTATGGAAAGAGCATGTAATTCAGCAAATCTTTCCTCAAGAAGACCGGATGGAGCTGACCCTCCTGTATCAACGGTTTCATGCCCGGCTTAGACAGGCACCGCAGGAAACCCGATATGAAGAATTCGTCATCTTTATCATCTCGTTGCTCAATTACTTGAGAGATACTACTACCAGCGCAGTCAGCAGCCAGATCCGCACCGATCATCATACCGAAAAGGTGATGGAATGGGTGGAAGCTCATTTCAAGAAAAGGTTTTCGCTGGACGAGCTTGCCGCTGAGCTGCATTTATCGCCGTACTACATCTCTCATCTATTCAAGGAAATGACAGGCTTCTCCATCATGGATTATGTAATAGCGAGACGGCTCCGCGAAGCCTGTTTGCTTCTCGGAACAACCGATATGCCCGTCAACAGCATTTGCTATGAGATCGGTCTCGACAGTACCTCCTATTTCTCGCAATGGTTCAAGAAACATATCGGCATCTCTCCCAAAGCGTTCCGGAACGAAGTGGACGATAAGTTCAAAGTGTGACAGTGACATAAAAAAAAAAGCCTTGCAGAGCGCTGCAGGCTTTATTTTTTGGGGATCGTATTATACGCCAATGAATCGGGACGGCTCCTTGCGAAGCCCGGCATATTCCAGGAAACGGACGATTTCCATATCCCAGAACTCCCATGTATGCCCGAGTCCTTCAGCCTCATGATACAGATAGTCGTACGGATTCCCTTCCAACGAGGTGAAAAAATCGCGCACCAGCTCGTTCAAATCGAGCCAGGGATCGAGACTCCCGCACGCGTGGTATACTCTCGGCAGCACAGCTGAGTTGACCAGCGCTTCGCGTCCAAGATGCTTCAAGTCATTATCCGTATTCTTGATGCTGCCATCCCCGAACAAAAGAATCCGGTCCCGTGCCCGCTGGGACCCGTCATTGTCAAAGGCGATATCCGACTTGTCACCCGCCGAGAAGGCTCCGATCGCCGCATACTGCTCAGGACGCGCAAGTCCTACTCTCAAGCAGCCGTAACCGCCGTTCGAATAGCCGGATATGTAATTGTCCTTTCTAGCGGATGATAACTGAGGAAGCAGATGGCAAACCACCTTCGGCAGCTCATCCGCGACATATGTGAAAAACCTTCCTCCATGAACCATGTCGGTATAACAGGAATGATGCACTCCCGGTACTACTACGGCAATGCCGTATTCCAAGGCATACCTCTCTATGCGGCTCATCCTTAGCCATGCCGTTTCATCGCCATGACCTCCATGGAGAAGCCATAGCACCTTCATCTTCCCGTCCCCCGCATACGGACGCTTTTCCTGAGGCAGGATGACGTTGACGGTCATTTCCATCCCCAACGTCTCCGAGAACATATGCATCTCTATCAATGCCATAGGTGATTCCTCCTCTCACTCGACACGGGCATCGCGCACCGGCAGCCAGTCGAGAACGCGTTCGATGCACAGATCCCAGTATTTCCACCGGTGATCTCCCGGCCCCTCCTCGTAGGTGAGCGGAAGTCCTAGCCCGGCGGCATGCTCCTTGAAACGTACGTTGGCATCGTACAGAAAATCCTCCGTACCGCACCACGCATATAGCTGCGGACAGCTTTGCCCGGACTTGGCAATGGCGGTTGCAGCCGCAAAGAGATCGTTCCTGCCGCCTTCGAGCTGCTCTCTACTCCCGAATACATCGCCTGCAAGCCTAGGGCCGATCCGGTCCCAAACATCAACGGCATCCAACGCCCCGGAGAAGGACGCTGCGGCTGCATACTTGTCAGGAGCAAGCAGCCCCGCCTTCATCGCCCCGTAGCCGCCCATGGACAGTCCGGCAATGAACCGGTCCTCCCTTGCGCCGGAAAGCGGAAACATTCTTTCGCTGATCGCTGGCAGCTCCTCGGTCAAGAAGGAGAAATAATCGCGGCCTCTCACCATATCCGTATACCATCCAAGATGTCCGGCAGGCATAATCACCGCCAGCGGGAGCTGTTCCACGTACCTCTCGATACTGGTACGCCGCATCCATGCCGTATGATCGTCGCTCATGCCGTGCAGCAAATACAGCGTCTGGTAAGGACCCGAATCACTCACTTTGCGTGATCCTCCGGAATGGTATTGAGGCAGCAGCACCTCCATCGGTACGGGCATCCGCAGTGTTTCGGAATGATAATGTACATGAAGCCAAGCCATGTTCAAAGCCTCCTCCAATCGAACCGTATCGTAATGATTGAACCTTGTAAGTATTCGGGATCCTCATAATGTATTCCTCTTGCAGAACCCGGATTATCTCTATTGTCCCTTTCCACTTTACGCATACCCTGATACAATAATTCGGGTGAATGCGCTGTTTGCCATATGTTCTATGCTTGCTGTTTAATGAGCTTATAGGGAGTGGAGTGTTTTTTGTCGTGGAATATGTATTGGTTCTATTGGTCGGGCTTGCGGCAGGCGCTATAAGCGGAGTCATTGGTACCGGCTCATCCATTATGCTATTGCCGGTTCTCGTCCTAGTATTCGGTCCCAAGCAAGCAGTGCCTATTATGGCGGTAGCTGCCGTCATGGCCAATATTTCGAGAATTATCGCCTGGTGGAGCGAAGTGAACTGGCGGGCCTTTGCCGCTTACTCGCTGCCGGGCGTGCCTGCTGCCGCCATTGGCGCGCGAACCCTGTTGGTACTGCCGGTAAGGATGATCGATATAGCGCTCGGAATGTTTTTCCTGCTGATGATCCCCGTCAGACATTGGCTTGATGCAAAGCATTATCGAATACGCTTATGGCAGCTTTCCGTCGCTGGAGCCATCATTGGCTTCTTGACCGGCCTGGTCCTGTCAACCGGACCTCTTAGCGTGCCCGCTTTTACTTCCTATGGACTGGTAAAAGGCGCATTCCTTGCTACAGAAGCGGCCAGCTCGCTCGCACTGTACGTCAGTAAAGTTGTAACATTCCAGGAGTCCGGGGCTCTGCCTGTCGAGATGATTTTTCAAGGGCTCATCGTCGGTGCCTCTTTAATGGCCGGTACATTTCTTGCCAAGTCGGTTGTCAAGCGAATGAATACGTCCACGCACCGGTATGTGCTGGATATTTTATTGCTGTGTTCCGGAATCTCCATGCTGGTGGCGGCGTTCCACTGATTTGCCATCTTCCGCTGCAGCACATCTGATAATTCAACGATACGTTTACGCTGCACGCTTGCATAAAACAAAGGCTGCCGATCCTCATCGGCAGCCTTGAACTTTGTTTATCCCTATGCGAACTATGACCAATCGCCAACCATGCCCGTTATCGCCCAGCTGCCGTCGGCTCGCCCCATTAACGAGACCGAGCTCCCGGCTGCAGCTGTTCCGATGGATGATTTTACGCCGGCAGGCGTAATAATGGAGCCGCCGGAAGAGGCTGCCAGACTAAGCCGGAATGGCGAATCCAAATAAAATTGAAACGCCACGGAAGCTTTTGCAGCCGGCAGGGTTAGGACGATATCCCCGGATGCGCCGGCGTTAGTGATTTGGAAGCCGGTGTAATCAAAGGATAGGGAGCCCGATGCCGTAAACGCTCGAACCTTCACAGGCCGATTTTCCGCATACAGGTCTTCCGTTGAAGGATCTATAGAGTATAAGCTCTGGCCCCCGCCCAGTACGGAGCAATTAAAATATTGGACGTTGCGAATCAGCTCCGTCTTGTTCTTTCTCAATGTGAATCCGCGCTTCATCAGAGGCGCCGAGCGTAAATCCACCGATTCGCAATCTACATAGACCGCATTTCCTATCGAAGTTCTTACTTGCTGCGGCACCGTGGTAAGTATGAACGAAGAACCGTTGCTGTACGGATCGTCCGGTTGATTCACCGTGTTGCAGTTGATGGCACGGCATCGGATATAGGATCGCTTCGCGCTGTCCGCGGAGAAGGATAAGTCCGAGAACCCCGAATACTGCTCGTTTTCCGCAATACAATCGATCAGCTTAATCTCCCCGGGTACGGCTTTTGCACCGTCTCCCCCATAGTTCATGGAGAAGCCGTATGAGTTTCCTTTGGTTTTGCAGCGGTCAAACACAATATCGATACTTTCGCTTAGAGCTGTCGGCTTCAGCAGCGTTACCAGAAATCCGCGTCCCGTATTTCCCTCCGCTACGCATTGAACGAACCGGATATTTTTCAACAGATCCAGCTGGCTGTTCGGTTCAATATCCACCCCGCTCTGCGGCGCAGTTCCTTTGGTATTCGTGAACCGGCAGCTTTCCACCAGCAGACCGTCAACCGATATAACGGACAACCCTTGCCTGCGGTTATTGTTCGCTTTGCAATTGCGGAGCACAATATTTTTGCAGGACAGGACGGTCGATTCGAAATAGCCTACATAAAACCCGTCGCCACCGCTATCGTTAGCGTTAACGTTCTCGATCACCACATTCTCCGAGCCGCTGATATCGAAGATATGCGCCTGCTCCCCTGACGTGTAGGCCGCCTTATTCATGCGAAAGGTCGCTCCGTTCCCGTTGATGTACACATCCTTTACGGTCTTGATACGGATTAGCCGTTCATAGGCAGGACCGACGCGGCTTAAGGTGTCCACAGCTTGAATAATCGTACCCGGCTCCAGCTCGATCGCAATTTGGCCTGGAATAAAAAGCTGTCCAGTCAAATAGTACCCTGCCCGCTGCTTCGGAATGAACAGCTTACGCCCGGAAGCGGCATTTAATGCCGCCTGCAGAGCCTGCGTGTCGTTCGTTACGCCGTCCGCTTTCGTCCCGAACCAGGAAACAATCAGCGTATCCTCATAGATCCTCTTAAACCGGCATCCATTCGTTGACACCGCCACGGTCCCTGTATTATCGGGCGTCGTACTATCGTTCGGATCATAACGGAAAAATCCCTCTTGCCCTTCGTTCGTCACATAGTACATGATCGTGGAATCCGGATCGGTCTCGGCCCGCAGCTCCTCCAGCTTTACCGCCAAGCACAAATGCTCGTCAAGCAATGCCGCTAGTTCTTTCGGCTTTACTTTTTTGCTCTGGTCATATACGGATTGGGTGACGGTCATTTCATTGGCATAGGCGGTGGCCGCTCCCGCCCCTTTCCATAACCCTGCGGTGATAGCGGCTGCTCCTCCCATTCCTAATACCGCCAGCAGCTTTCTGCGGCTAATCAGCGCATCCTGCTTATGTTCCCGTCCTGCTGCGCTCTCTTCTTCAACCTTCTGGATCACAGCTTCAACCGATTCGTTTTCTTTATTGGATTGTACAGACATAACGGAGATCGCTCCTTTATCTCATTTATCATCCGAAAAACTACAACCTGGATCAGCCTTTCAGCCCCGTAGATGCAATGCCTTGAACGAAATATTTTTGCGCGAACAGGAACACTACCAGCACGGGAACAATGGTGATGACCGCACCGGCCATTATCAGAGTCATCCGGTTTTGTACCTCATTTTTTAGAAACAGCAGCCCGAGAGGCAGGGTGAACATTTGCTTATCCTGCAAATAAATCAACGGCTCCAGCGTGTTATTCCAAGCGCTAATGAACGTGAAGACAGCAAGAGCCGACAAAGCCGGTTTAGCGAGCGGGAGGTAAATGCGAATGAAAATGGTCCAAGGATTCGCCCCATCCACCCATGCCGCATCGTAGAGCTCCCTCGGCAGCGTCTTAAAAAACTGGTGCAGCAGGAAGATCCCGAAGGCCCCTCCCAAAAAGCTTCTGAGTATAAGCGGGTAGAACGTATCCAATGCCCCGACAGACTTCCAAATGAAATATGTCGGAATCATCGTAATCTGGGAAGGCAGCATCATCGTCCCGAGCATCGCCATAAAAATCAAGTTGCGGCTGCGGAATTGGAAGAATGCAAGGCCATAAGCGACAACTGCGCAGGAGAGCACCGTTCCGATCAGATCAAGCAAGGTCACAAAAATACTGTTCAACGTAAATTGCAAGAAGTGAACCTCAATCCAAACCTGCTTGTAATTATTCCAAACGAAGGGGTCCGGAATCAGCTTAGGCGGCAAAGTCAGCTCCGAGCCCGGAGCAGTTAAGGAGGTCGACAGCATATACAGGAACGGGACGAGCATGATGACGGAACCCAGTGCCAGAATGACATAGGCGGCGGCATGCAAGCCGATGGACGGCTTATTCATAATGCACCCACCTCTTCTCTGCAAACTTTTGAATCATCGTGATGCACAGAATTATCAGGAACAGTCCCCAGGCCATCGCAGATGCGCTGCCCATTTTGAAATTCAAGAACGAATCGCGGTAAATCAGGATGTTGGGCACCATATTCCGGTCGGCAACCGAGATGACATCCCCTAGCATGACCAGGAACACGTCGAACGCATGAAACGCGGAAATCGTGGAAAGGATCATAACCATATACACCATGGGGGACACGAGAGGAACCGTTATTTTAGTAAATAAGGTCCAGCCCGATGCCCCGTCCATACGAGCTGCCTCCATCATTTCTTGCGAAATGTTCTGCATGCCGGCCAATATTAGAACCATGGAATACCCTGCACCCTTCCATATATTTACCAGGGCGATGGACCCAATAACGAGCCACCAGTTCCCGCTCCGGATCCAGTCCACAGGCTGGAGACCCATGGTCTGCAGAATCCAGTTAAGCAGACCGTACTCATTGTTGTAAATCCAGAGCCAGATCATGCCGCCCGCGACCCAAGGGGTAATAACGGGAAGGAAGAATACCATTCGGAATAACGATTTTCCCCGAATTTGCAGGTTGAGCAGATAAGCCAGAACAAGCGCAGCCAATGTTTGCAGAGGCACGAACAAAACCGCGAAATATCCGACATTGCGCAGCGAGAGCCAGAACACTTTCTGGTGCAGGAATTGAGTCCAGTTGCGCAATCCGATCCACTGCGGCGGGTTGAATAGATCCCACTTCGTAAAAGTCAGGTAGAAGGAAAATACGAATGGGAACAAGAAGAATACGAGCAGCTGCAGGACAAACGGTAAGGTAAACGCGAACCCCCACCAGCCTTGTTTGCGCATGGAAACACCCCTTCTCATCACTAATTCGGCTTACTTGTTGTCGTCGAGCACCTGCTGCACCTTTTGCTGTATTTCCTTCACTCCGTCTTCCGGAGTTCGCTTGCCGTCCATAATATCGTTCAGAATAGGCCCGGCCGCCGCTCTCCATTCATTCCACGACGGATTCTCGTCCAGTGTGCCTCCCGCTTCTTCGATGCCTTTCGTAAATGCCTTTTTGTTCGCCGGCTTGGAGGTTGATTTCTCCAGCTGTTCCAGCGCCGTCTTCTTCACAGGCAAGCTCGTTCCGCTTTCCGAAAGCAAGGTCTGTCCTTCGTCGCTCAAATAGTACTTAAGGAACGTCCAGCCCGCCTCCTTAACCTCCGGCTTCGATTTGGAGTACATCACCCATTGGTTAACTACCATAGGAACAAACCGTTTGCCGTCCATGCCGATCGGAATTTTGACCGTATCCCAGTCCAGATCGGGTTTGTTCTTATTGAGCGATACTTGGGTAGCATATTGGAAAAAAGTCATAGCCACCTTGCCGTTCTCGAAAAATTTGCCCGTATTGGCCGCTTCCCGGGTAGGGCTGATCTTCAGCTTGTTAATGGTATCCGCCCATGCCGTAAGTCCTTGAATCGATTTGGGATCTGCAAAGGTCGCTTTGGTCAGCGTCGGGTCCAACGCGGAGCCGCCGTATGCCCGCATCCACGGGAGCCAGCCAAGCGTAATATTGTTGCCCGCCTGGAAGCCGTAAATATCCGCTTTCCCGTCGCCGTTCGTATCCTTGGTCAGCTTCTTGGCGGCTTCGATCATATCGTTATAGGTCCAGTTGTCCGTAGGCAGCGGTACATTGTTTTCCGTGAATATCTGTTTATTAAAGGCTAGTGCTCCTGGGTTAATTCCGTGGGGAATGCCATAGATTTTGCCGTCGAGCTTGGCGGAGGTAAGAGCACTTACGTAGTCTTCCGTCTTCAAATCCCGTTTGATGTAAGGCTCCAAATTTTCAGCGACACCGCGTTTTCCGTAGCCTAGAATAACCGCATTTTCTTGCAGCCACAGATCAGGCGGATTATTTCCCGCAATGCGGGTGACGATTTTGGTCACGAAATCAGCCCAAGGCGTCTCCTCAATTTCCAGCTTAATGTTCGGATATTTGGCTTGAAAGTTGTCAATCAGCTTCTTGCTTGTAATGTCATACCCGCCAGGCAAGCCGATCTTCAGCGTGACGGGATTGGATGATGGCGTAGTCCCCGGTGCTGTCGTGCTCTTCGCACCTGGCCCGCTCTCTGTCGATGTTCCGGTAGAACAAGCCGTTAGGGAAAAAGCCATGATGAGTCCGACAACTGCCGTCTTTTTGTTCATGAGAATAACCTCCCGTTAACCATAAAGTGATTGCACTTTTTTAGCGGCTGTTACGATTTGACTGCATCAAGTATTTGACCGTCCTGCAGCAATCGGCTGCGCAAGAGCCGGTAGTCCAGATCCTGCAATGCGCATTGGTGCTCTAGTGCTAAGGCGGCGGCTGTTGCGGCGGATTGCCCGAGAATCATGAACACGGGCTCCATTCGGATAGATCCATAGGCAATATGCGTTGACGACAGGCACACGGGGACGAGCAGATTCGTACACTGTTCTCCCTTAGGGATAATAGCGCGGTAAGAGATCGGGTACGGACCGTTCGGACTGATCTCGACATTCCCCTCGTTAATGCATCGTCCGTCGAGAACCAGCCGCCTGCAGTTATGGGAATCCATTGTGTACGCAGCCAATCCTATAGAATCCTCCTCGACTCGGTAGTGACGGCAGTGCTGCTCCGTCATGACCACCTCAGCGATCATTCGTCTCGCTTCACGGATATACAGCTGGTGCGGCCATCCGCCGGTTGCCCGGAATTCATCGGCAGGCAGTCCCCATTCCCTGACCTCCGCTCGGACCGATGCTGGAATGCTATCATCATTCGCCAGGAAATACAGCATTCCCATGTTGTAGTGCACATGCTCTTGAAAAAGCTGCTCGCGCCGTGCATAATCGGCCTCCGGCCAGTCATAGTTCCTGCCGATATAATCGGTCGAAACCCCGCCCCAATTATTTAAATCGCTCTTGAAGTTCGGCATCTCCTTATTAAGCCTTAACGCGTCCCAAACTCCATTACGGATATACCGCGCCAGCAATGCAAATTCATCGCGGTTATAGTTGGGCGGTTCGGGATAAGGAAGCTGATTGTCCTTGTTGCGGCTCAAGCATATGCGGAAGTTATAGGCTTGCACCGAGCTGTCGCCTTGGCCTTGTACTCCCGGCGCGGCATCGGTAACCCCCGGCAGCAGCCCGCTGTCGATTTTGCCTTCTTTTACATAGGGGTCCACCCAGGCCATAAAGTTATGTTTGGGGTGACCGAAATGAATTCCGTTCAAAATCTCTTGATACACCGAATTCGATTCTCTTCCCACATGATACGAAACGCCCGCCTGCGCAAGCAGATCGCCTTCATAGGAAGCATCAATGAACATCGGTGCCGAAAATGTATTTCCGTTCTCCATGGTCAGCTTCCGTATACGTCCCGAGTGCATCTCTACGGATTCCAAATGCTGCTCATAGTATACCGGTATCCCGGCTTGCTCCAACCACTCCAAATAGATGCGCTCCGCCACATGCGGCTCGAAAGCCCACGCTCTTCCGTCAGGCTCCTTACTGTCGTAATATTGACCAAGCGCACGGTAGAATTCGCTCGATATGCCGCCAATTGCCGCTGCTTCTCCCACATCCGTACGTCCGAGCCCGCTTGACGTCATGCCTCCTATATGCTGGCTGAATTCGGCGATCACGGCTTTTAAGCCCATGCGGCTTGCTTGCACGGCTGCTGCAATTCCGGCCGGTGTGCCGCCGTAAATACACAGATCCGCTTCGACATGCAGTGCGGAGGTTGAATCCTTGCTGGAAGGCTTGTAGTAGTACAACTTGGAAAAGCTGCCCATGCCCATTCGGCATCCCTCTTTCTTTGCCATTTGTTTAGTGTGCCCTGCTATAATTGAGCTTTTGCAGCTGCTGCAGGAGAGTAGCGGATCGTGCTGAGCTCGGGAGTTGCCAGCTTTTTGCCGAGATGCAGCGATTCCATGCTCATATTGATCATTCCGGTGGTGAGAAAAGTCCGTTCAGCACAAACCGTTGATTGCCCTGTCATGACCATCTGCTCGATTCGTCTCGTCAGCTCGGCGAAATGTATGTAAGGACGTCCCGGCTCGCTGCTGCAGCGTGAGGCTGTAATTTCCCCGTCCCCTCCGCGGAAGGCATACACCCACTCTTTTACAAAACGCTGCAGCTGGAGAACGTAACCCTTCACTCCATCGCGATATTCCACCATGAACAGCGTGGGGACGTCGACATGGTCTCTCGGATGGCCTGGAATTTCCTCACTGGTCATTTGTAACGCTTGGAGCATCAAATCCTCAGGAACCTTACCTTGATCCATCGCAGCCCAGACGGAACGCCCCTCCAAAGCCTGAACGGAAACGATCCCCTGCTCGCCGCCCTCTCTTTGCTCGGCAAGTGACTGCAGCACTTCCATCCCATGAAAGCCATAAGATTCGAGACCAAGCCAGCTGATTACGAAAATCTCCTGTACCTTATTTAACTTGCCGGTTGGGTAGTCCGGCACTTGAGGCGTAAGAGGTATAGAGGATCCGCCTAGAAACGGCAATCCTCGCTTCTTCAGCTCACCGTAAATCCACTGTGCGTCATCCATTCGATAAGACAAATGCTTGTCGTTGAATATAGGCACTGCCAACCCTAGTTTATCCATCGCCTTGAAAGCTTCTTCAAAGAAACGGCGTCGCGGATACAGCTTCTGACGCTTCTCATTCCACGGATAGTCCCCATGCTCACCGATCAAAAGGATCCCGTCGATCGAACTGCCGTTTCGCTCGATGGCAATAGCTTCTTCGATCGTTGTGCAGACGGCAACGCCATGTGCCTGTGCTTCAGCCAACCCCATATCGTTAGCCGGAACCTGATCCAGGTACAAGGACGCTACGTCGATTTGCGGATGATACCCGAATTGGCCCAGCAGCCTGCCAAGGATTACTTCTGCATGGGAATCGGAACGGTATTCGGTTACGATTGCAGCCACTTGTTTGCGTCGTGCCGGTCCGCTCATCCTTCGACTTCCATCCTTTCATTCATCCAATTAACCACTTGTTCGAGCCAGCTTGCCGTCGATTGTATAATGGATTGCAAGCATTCAGCACCCTTTACGGCATCGGCATGAGTGTAACCATCCGTATACCCGTCCGCTCCCGTCAGCTGTCCATGCTTTCCTACAAAGGAGCCTGCTGGCCCCGCGTTAATCCATGAACGCTGCGGATGCAACGGTTGTGCTGCCCGATCGGGGGCTTCGATCCAATCCGGTTCAAGGGCTGCGACGAGCGAAGCTTCGAATCCTCCCGCATGACCCGGGACCATCCCCATATCCTGGGCGTTCTGCTCGTTAAGAGCCGTTCTCGATAGGCTCCAATAAGAGGAAGACGCAGTCCAGATGTCATGCTTCACGGCCAAATCCTGTGCGGCCTGATGCATTAATGGCTCGTTGCCCCCGTGAGCGTTCAGAAAGATGATTTTCCGGAAGCCTCCTCTCACCAAGCTTTCGCCGATATCATTCAACATCGCAAGATAGGTAGACGAGGTGAACGATAATGTACCGCCGAAGGCCAAATGGTGCTGCGAGCATCCTATAGTCAGCGTTGGTGCCAGCAGCAGCTTCATAGTGCTCGACGCCTTCCTGCAGGCTTCCAGCGCAATATGATTGCCAATGATACTGTCGGTAAACACCGGAAGATAGGGACCGTGCTGTTCGGTAGCGGCAAGCGGGACAACCACGGCATAGCCTTCCGCTGCATGGCGATTTAATACTTCCCGGGTCTTACGGTGGAACAAGAAGTCGTCGTTCATAGCGAGAACCCCCCGTCTACAGCTACCAAAGCTCCGGTAACATACGAAGCACCGTCGGACAGCAGAAAGGCTGCCAGCTCCGATACTTCCTCCGGTGTCCCCGACCGTCCAAGCGGCGTCTGCTCGGCTACCGCTTCGCGAAAGGAAAGCGGCATGGCGGCAAGCGCCTCCTGCGTCTTAATGTCGCCCGGCAGCAGCACATTGGCTCGGATCCCTTTGTCTGCGTAATCGGAAGCAATGACGCGAGTCATTTGATTGACGCCCGCTTTGGCTGCGCCATACGCCAGACAGGCCGGTTTTACCATCTGGCTTAAGACGGACGATGTGTTGAGGATAGCACCGCCACCAGTCTCAATCATGAGCGGGAGCGAATATTTATTCATCAGAAAGGTGCTGGTCAGCGTGCCGAGTATCACCTGGTTCCATTCCTCTAAGGATAGCTCCAGTGCCGGTTTATAGATTTGGGTATAGGCGTTGTGGTACAATCCGTCCAATCGCCCCCAACGATCCTGAATTGCTTGCATCCCCAACCGGATTTGGGATTCGTCTCGTGCGTCCAGCTGCAAATACATAACTTGCTCTTGCCATACTTTCTCATCCAGCACTTTGCCAAGCTTCAGAGCAGCGCCCTCCGGATCAGCCAGATCGCTTGCAATGACAACGGCTCCCCGTTCTGCAAACAGTTTAACCGCCGACAATCCGAGCTTGCCTAACGATCCTGTAATATGAATTACTTTATTGTGCAGCTGCAACATTGTCATCCTCCCATGAAGGCAGTTTTAACCTTGATCGGTCTCCATCAACAAGCAGGCGGTCAGCGAGGCGGACCAGTGAAAATCGCGAACCACATCCATTTTCCGTCTGATGTCATAGATCCCTGACGTAGGACCTTTTCTATCGCAGGCTGGAGGCGGAACTTGACCGGAAGAATCGTAATATTCGAAGATAACGCCGAACTGCTCGTAATTGCTTTGGACCATTTCGATTGTCGTGGCGGCCAGCTCGTTCGCCTCTTCCACTCTACCCTGCTTAATCAATCCCATGTACACAAGATAATTCATATTGATCCATACCGGCCCTCTCCACATGTCCGTTCCATAGGTCGGTTCCGATAGGGCTGTCGTCGGGACAGGGTACTTCGTCAGAAAATGCCGTGGATCCCGCAAATGGCTGATTAACCGCTCCGTCCGCTCTTGCGGCAGCGGCTTAAGCAGCAGCGGCAGCAACCCGCTCACCGCTCTCACCCGAGAGCTGCTGCCGTCCATCTCTCTATCGAAATAGAAGCCTTCATGTTCGTCCCAGAGCAGCAACTGGATCTGTTCATTCAGATAGGAAGCCTTCTTCCTCCAATACCCCGCTTTCTCTTCTTCCCCGAGCACATCAGCTATTAATGAGATACATTCAGCCTCGTGAGCGGCGAATACGGAGAAATCGACTGCGTCCAGCGTGGCGGCGCGATCAAACCTTGGGGAATTATCCATTCCGGATTCTCCGGAGCGGCACAGTGGATTGCCTTCGATCATCCACTCCAACAGCCCGTTGCCATTCCGGTCTCTATTCGTCAAGTCCCAGGTAAGATACCGTTCCAGGACAGGAAGCGCATATTGCAGGTGAGCTAGGCGCTTAGTGTGAAGGTAATTTTCCCATACGCCCCAGGCAAGCAGCGGAGGCTGAGTTATGCTCGAGCACGTACCGTCGACTCTGGTCATATGAGGGATCATTCCGCTCTCCAGCTGTGTATCCAGTACGGATTTTAGAAAATCCCAGGATAACAGAGGATCCAGCTTATTCATGGCTATCGTATGAAATACGGAATCCCACAGCCACATAGCTTGATGGGGAACGCGGTCCGGAGTCGACCATCGCTGTTGAATAACGCCCTCGGGAGAGAGCGTATTCACTTTCATAACGCTGAAGCATTTGTTTAGCAGCTGCTGTTTCGTTGAATCGGCAATTGTAGGAACATTCCGGTAAAACCGCAGCCTATCTTCCGCTGTCTTCGCAGCATCCAGCTCCAACCCTTCCAATGCCCGCTTTGATGCCTCTTCGACCTGCCGTCCGAAAGCCAGCGACCAACGTTCCTTATCCCGAACAAGCACCACCGCATCCTGCCCGTTCTTCGATTTTGTAATAATAAGATTGTCTTCCCGCCACGATTCACCGCCATCGCTCTGCTCGAAGCTTAATTGTATAAGGACTGCCGATGGCGCAGTTCCTATGAGCGTATGCCAGCTGGAATACACAGCCAGTAAGCTTCCTTCCTCCAATTCGGTCAGGAGCACGTCTCCCGTGCAAATCCTTACGTTACCAGACTGAGGAACTTCAAACGACAGCAATCTCCGCTGGGGTGTATGGAATAACAAGCTGTACCCCGTCGCTCCTAGTGAAGCTACGAATCCGGAGCTCGAATCCGTCGGTCCGTCATAACCGGAGAAGGCGAATAATGCCCCTTCCTTCCAAATATCAGGTAAATGTGATTGAACATGCAATGGCGTCAAGCTCGTCAACGGACTCTCTCCCCTTATGAATTGCTTTTATTGATATCATTATGCGCAATTCGGAGCACGTCTTCTATAGAACAATCTGCGCTTTCGTTGCATGATTTTGCTCTTTTCTCGTTACGGCTGCAGCAAGCTATGGTATACTAATCTTCAAAAGAACCTTAAGGCGGGTGGCTGCATGGATGCTGTGAAGAAGATTGAGCCTTTCGAAGGTAAGCGCTTCCCATTGAGGATGACGGAAGTCGTAAGCTGCTCTCATCTGGTCAGACCGCATTGGCACGAGCACCTTGAATTCATTCATCTTGTCGATGGTGAAGCTCAGCTGCATATTGACAACCGAACGTTTGTCATCTGCGCACCGGCCATTATTTTTGTTAACAGCTGCAAAATTCATTCGATGCACTCCTTGCATGGGACAAGCAGTACGATCCACGGCATGATATTCGACATGTCTTTATTGGCAAGCTCTTTCGACCTATCTGAGACGCAGCATGTATATTCCCGTTTCCTTCATTCCGCTCCGATCCTGGAGCCTTTCGTGCCCTCACATCCGCTTTGGAACGAGCTTCACGCCCATTTTGTTTCCGCATTCAGCGAATACACGAATCAAGATATCGGCAGCGAGCACCTTATTATATCTTCCCTGTTCCGGATAATGATTCCTCTTCTACGAAGCTTTCAGCAAGAACAGTGCCTATCCAAAGACGTAAGCAAGCATTCCGCTCAATATCTGCGTTTGAAGCCGGCTCTCGACTACATAGAGTCCAACTATGCTGAAAAAATATATACCGACACCCTAGGGTCCCTTGTGAATATGAGCCCCTTCCATTTCACGCGTTTTTTCAAAAAGGTCACGGGTGTAACTCCGACGAACTACATCAATCGATACAGGGTCGATATGGCTAAGCGTCTGCTGATCCAGCAAGACTTGTCGATTACGCAAATTGCAGATTTAACCGGGTTTTGTAATGTCAATTATTTTGATAAGGTGTTTAAGGAAATGAATGGCTTTACTCCGCTTGAGCTTAGAAAGCAATTCACCGACAGCTAAACGGTCCGCCAAGGTCAGGAGAGAGACTGGGACCGCTGCTTTTAGCTCTCTCACGTCCTCATCGATTCATCAGGCTGGTAAAAGTGAACCCAGCTCAGCTTCTTCGCGCCTTGAACAACCAGCTCCGTCATCTGGTTCCAAGTCTCTTCCTTCCATCGCGTTAGTGGAATGGAAATGCTCATTGCGGCAATCATTTCTTGATTGGCATTGACTATGGGAGCAGCTGCGCAGCGAACGCCTTGAACCGCTTCCCCGTTGCTGAATGAAACGCCGGTTCGACGAATTTCATCCAGCTGCTTCTTCAGCACATCCCACTCGGAAATGGTTGTATCGGTAAGAAGCCCCAGCTCCTCCTCCTCCTGATACAGCTCTGCCAATTTCTCGTCGCTCAATGAGCTTAAGAACAGCTTCCCCATAGCCGTTGTATGTAGCGGAAGCTGCATCCCTAAGTGGGATACGAAGCGTACCGGGTGCGTGCTTTGTCTCTCCGCAATGTACAATATATTTCGCCCGCTCCGGATCGACAAATACACCGCTTCATTCACTTCTGCAACGATTTGTTGAGCGACATACTGGAACTCGGCAGTCAAGTTGGTATGCTGGGCATATTTCGCTCCGATCTGAAAAATTTTGTAGCCAAGGCGAAACATTTTGCCATGCTCATCCTTCTCCAAATAGCCTCTGTGAACCAGATTTTGCAGTATTTTGAACAAGCTGCTTGTCGGAAGCTCCAGACGGCGGGAAATGTCCATTAAGCTTAGCTCCCTGACATCGGCTTCGGCAAACAATTCAAAGATGTCCAGAACACGATCGGCCGATTTGACCGTTGGATTCGTTTTGTCCGTTGTCATCCCTTTTCCTTCCTTTATACAAATAGTAAAGTACCGAACCTTTCGGCTGCATGGAACGAAGGATTATAAGTCGGAGACCAGGCAGAGTAGTGTCTTACTCCCGAAACCTCCTGATCAATCCGGTAAAAGTTGATCCTCCAGCTATCCCCTTCTGCAGGTACGGAAGCAAATTGATCCAAGGGCATCACGATCTGATAGTGAAAGGCTCCATTATCGTCCCGGGTCACCGAAGTCTGCAAGCCCTCCATGTCCCACGAAGTATCCACCTCTAACCGTCCGCCTGGTTTCGTGAAGTTATGGTTAGTCACGATGGCATCGAATATGACATTGTTCGGACTGAGCTCGATTTCCATATATCGGGTTCCATTTCCCGTTTCGTCTATGAAAATTTCCACGACATCCTGCTCGTAAAGCGGTTCATCCCTCTCGGTATAAGAAGAAATCACGAAATCGTCTTGACATTCGAATCGAAAATACAAGGCGATGCTATCCCGGCAGCACTGTACGACAGTACGGAGAGCCGCTCGTTCTCCTGTCGGGGAGTCTGCCAGCTCCACCTTCGGCAATGACTCCCAATTAGCAGAATCCAGTCCTGATTGTACCCGCTCGCAGCGGTATGTATAGCTTGATGTCGTCATGTCAGTATCATCCTTATCGTTTTGTTTATCCTTTGGGTAAAATGGCGATAGCGTCAATCTCTACCAATATATCATAATTTAAATCGCTGTATACGGCTGTCCTTGCCGGAAATGGATAAGAGAAATAAGTTCTGTACACCTGATTGAATTCATCGTAGAGCGCTCTTTCTTTCAAATATACGTTCACTTTGACTATATCCTGCAGCGAAGCGCCCGCCTCTTGCAAAATACGCTCAATGTTAGCCAGCGTCTGTATTGTTTGCGCTTGTAAATCCGGACCCACCACCCGGCCGGTATCAGGGTCCAACCCTCCTTGACCGGAAACGAATAGGAAGCCTCCCGCCGCTATGGCGGAAGAAAACGGCATTGTACTTGCCTCTTGCGTCGCAACAGGTTGTTTACTTTGATGCATCTGGAGTCACTCCTTCATTTTATCTTGTTTCCATTATCTTGTTTCCACAAAGCCCAGCAGCGCCCCGGAATATCCGTGCGGAAGCTTTCAATCGCTCCCGTATCGGCAACGGTAACATAGCATGTGCATCCATCAGCGCCTCCGAATGTGACGTTCGTGCATAATTTGCCGGTCAAGGCAACCTCCCTGACCAATAGGCCATCCGGAGACAGAACGGCAATCGTTCCCTTTCCATACCTGGTGACGTAAAGATTTCCGGTCATATCACAGCGCATCCCGTCTAAGCCATAATCGGCAAACTCGTAGAACAGCCGCTTGTTGCTTATTTCATCCCGTT
The DNA here is from genome assembly GCF_022354825.1 of Paenibacillus sp. H1-7. Taxonomy (GTDB): domain Bacteria; phylum Bacillota; class Bacilli; order Paenibacillales; family NBRC-103111; genus Paenibacillus_S. The sequence goes on along the minus strand of NZ_CP031168.1, from coordinate 3,729,155 downwards.
CAGACAAATCGTACTTCCATATCCTCCGTTGAACCGTTTCGTTCACATACAATGTCCGCTCGTCACTGCTCACTTCAATGCCGTTCGTCGTTCCCATCCCGGCTTCAAGCAGCACACACCGGCCATTCCGGTCGATTCTCCACAGCTGCCCGTCTCCCTGCTTCCAATTCGGGTCGCTTGCAAACCAGGTTTCCTTCCACGTTACAGCCAGGTCATTCGGTTGATTCATCGCAGGTTCATGGACGAATACCGATACTTCCTTCGTGGTCATATCCGCTTTCAGAATACGGTGACCCGTATAATCGGCTATATACATAGTGCCGGACCTGCTGAAGCGAATGGCATTCCCGGTAGCCCCTTCCGGCAGCTGGAGGAACAGGCTTCCCTCTCCGTCCGGTGTGACTTTGCCGATCGTATGCTTGGTTGAGAAGTTCACGGCATACAGATTTCCCATTGCATCACAGGCTGGACCTTCAATACCGGTTGTGAACATGTGAGGAGCCGTTAATCTGCTGCTGACAAAGAACAAGCTCGTTCACCTCTTTTCCCGCACGTCAAACGTTATTGCCCTATTCGCTTCATAACCTTCTCCACGGCAACGAGCGTCTCTTTCACTTCGTCCTCGCCGTGAGCCGTGGATACATACCAAAGCCCGTTGGGTCGAACCAGAATCCCCTCTTTCAGCATTTCTTCGGCGAATCGAGCATACAAACCGGTATCGCGCTGATTGAACGTATCGAAGTCCGCGACTTCCGGCCGATCAATAAACATGAGGTGGAACACGGGACCCAGCTGGTTAATAACCGCCGGGATTCCTTGTCGTTTGAAGAGCGAGCGCATTTCCTTGGCCAGCAAGCTTGCAGTATTCTCCATGTGAACAAATGCCTGCCCATTTCCCTTCGCCAGCTCCTCGATGACTGCGATACCAGCGGCCGTAGACAGACCGTTTCCGTTTAAAGTCCCGAGATGCATAACCTTACCACTTGCAATAAGACGCATAATGTCTTGTTTGCCGGCAACGGCACTTAATGGAATCCCGCCCCCCAAAGCTTTACCGATAGTCACCAGATCCGGCGTAATGCCGAATCGTCCGTGAGCGCCGCCTAATCCTAACCGGAAGCCGGTTATGACTTCATCCCATATCAGCACAATGCCGAACCGGGCCGTCAGCTCCCTCATTCGCTCCATATACCCCGTCCTCGGCGCAATGCAGCCGGAATTGCACATCACTGGCTCGGTGATGACCGCTGCAATTTCATCATGATGCTTCGTTAACGTTTCCTCCAGCGCAATGGGATCGTTCCACGGGATGAGAAGGATGTCTTGCAAGCTATTCCTGCTTTGACCTCCGGTTCCAGGTGCAATGTCCGTATTGTCGTCTCCCAAGCCCCCTGAAGCGATAAAATCCGGACTCGGAAATGAAGTGAAAATCGCATCCGACCAGCCATGATAATGACCGCTGAATCGGACGATTTTGGATTTGCCTGTATAAGCGCGTGCCAGACGAAGCGCCAGCATCACCGCTTCCGTGCCGGATCCGCTGAAAGCGACCTGGTCCGCACATGGCAGTACTTCCGTAAGCCGCCGTGCGAGCTCAATCTCTCCTTCATGCTGCATTCCGTACGTGCTCCCCCGCTGCAGAGCTTGGTTCATACGTTCATTGAACGCAGGATGGGCATGCCCTAGGATTAACGGCCCATAGGCCAGCATATAATCGATATACTCATTCTGATCGACATCACGAAGTCTAGCTCCATAAGCATGCTGGACATAAAGGGGAGTCGGCTTCATCGATGCTCGAAGACTGCTTGCCACTCCCCCGGCCAAATAAGTCTCGGCTTCCTGTAATTTTGCTGCAGATTGTTCGTATCGTGTCACTGGGCATGCTCCTTTTCTAAGGACATGAATGGATGGATCGGTAGATGCAAATTTCGATAAACAAGATGATCGAGCGAGACGGTGCAGCATCCGGGCGTATCCACCGGAATGACTTGTTTGGCGACCGGTCCGTACGCACTAATCCATGCGATAGCGGATTTTACTACAATGATGTGAAAGGATGCCGGGTCCAATCCGAGGGACGCCGCATGACCGATATCCCAAGGCGGAACTCGCTGTTCCGTCAAAATGATCGTTACTTCCCCTGCTTCGATGACAGCTGTCGTGCCCATATTGGCTGCCTGCCCCTTCATGTATGGCCCTCGATGCGTGTACCGGCCGTCGGAAAGCAGCCGTACCCTTCCCTCGACAGGAACGGGTTCTCCATGAAGACGATCGCTTTTCCCGCCGACCTTGCATTTCATCCTGGCTCCTACGCCGACTCGGACCGCAGCCGCAACCGCTTCAGGATCCCGAAGCATAATGAGACTTGGTTTGGGGAACTTCAGCAGGGCGGGCAGTATATGCGTGCCGTCCGCCGGAGCTCCTCCTCCGACATTATCGGATCCCTCAACCAGAATGACTGGCCCTTCCTTGGCATCGAGTGCTTCCTTCATCGCCTGCTCCAACGAGAGCTGTTTCGTCACAAATTCATCACGGAGTGACCATGCAAGCTGAGCCAGACTATCGGCATAGCTTAATGCCAATTGTTCATTCCGATTGGTTGTCACAACAAAGGCCATCCCTGCACAAGGGACGTCGCTATACGGAAACCCGCCGCATACGGTTACATTGAGCACTTCAGGATCGTTTTCGATCTCAAAGGCCGTCTCCATGATCCTCTTCATGACGCCTTCTGTAGTGATCATCGTTTGCGGAACAACCAGCATGTTCGGCCGTGCGATAGCGATGGTCGGATGAATCTCTCCTCGAATGTGACGTATCAACAGATCGACCGCTTCCAATCCGCGTTCATAAGCATCGATATGAGGGTAGGTATCGTACCCTACCAGCAGGTTGCATAATTCGGGCATTTGCTCTCCCAAATTGGCATGCAGATCTACCGTCACCGCGATGGGCATTTCCTTGCCGACAACGGAACGGATAGTCTCCAGCAAGGCCACTTCCATATCGGAGTGCTGCTCGGATACCATCGCTCCATGCAGGATGACAACCAATCCATCGAGCCCTGTCTTTACAGAGGCTGCTATCTGTTCCATCAGGCGCTGTGCCGCCTCTGCCGACACGATTCCGCTTGGAGTTGCCGACGCATAAATCCCGGGCTCAAGCAGAACGCTCCGTTGATCCGCAGCCTCGATAACGCCTCCCATGGTTGTGCGGGTATGCCGGAATGCTTCCAGAAAAGCCTCTTTCCCTACGGTGAAACCATCGAGAAAGTCCTCCCATTGCGTTACTCCAGGTGCGAATGTATTCGTTTCATGATAGACGCCTACTACACCAATGCGCAGCTGAGCTGACAAGAGTACGGGTCACCTGCCTTGTTCCATATATTGGGTTTGAGAGATTATGGAAACAGTGTAGCACGAGTCAATATTTTATATCAAGAAAATAATTTTACATTTAGAAATTTTTATTGTGGTCCAGGCAAAAAAAAGCGCCTGACTTGTTGTCAGAACGCTTTTCACTATGCTGCCGCCCGGCTTCCTTTCGTTCCGTACCGGCTGCGAGCACTTGTTGAGTTTTCCGCACCTAGATCGGTCACTATCGTTCGGCCAGGATTTTAATATCCTTGCTGTATAAAATGGATTTCTCATATCCTTTAGTAACCGTATGAATCATCGCTATCCCTAGCTCTTTTAACGTTATCACCCCTTGCGGAACAAGAAGCTTCACAATCGGATACAGCCAGGACAGAGCATAATAATACCCGTGAGTATGCTTCAATCCTTTTGTCGGATGGATGTAACCCGGCCGGAACATATAAGCTTTTTTGAACGGCAGCTGCAGCAGCTCGTTCTCCGTCTTTCCTTTCACCCTTGCCCACATGCTTCTCCCCTTCTCCGAGCTGTCGGTCCCGCTCCCGGAAACATAACAAAATACCATGCCGGGATTCAGCTTGCATAACATGCCTGCTGCATGCAGGGTCAGCTCATAGGTCATCCGGTAATATTCTTCTTCTTTCATCCCAACAGAAGAAACACCGAGGCAAAAATAACAGGCATCGTGGCCTGCCAGCTGCGATTCGATCGGGGATAAATCGAAAAAATCGGCATGGATAATCTCCCTCAATTTGCCATGGACGATTCCGCACGGCTTGCGGTTTATAACTAACACTTGTTCAATATCCGGATGCATCAAGCATTCATGCACCACGCCCTCCCCTACCATTCCCGTTGCTCCGGTGACTATCACTTTGGTCTTGCCGCCTGAGTCCCCGTTTCTTGCTTGCGTAATGTCCATACATGCCCTCCATCTTCGGATTTACCGTAAGAAGACCGCCCGGTTACCCGAGCAGTCCTCTGCTTATCTTAGCTATGTACTTTCTTCATCTGTCCAGCTCTCTGCTTTGTATAGGAAAGAGGCTGCGCACTCTTCCGTCCCTTAACCATATGCCGCCCCAAGCCAATATGGCGATATACACCGGAAACAACACATGAGTAAACAACGGTGCATCCATACGTACGTGCGTAGCAATAACTCCGCCGAAATAGCCGGTTAACAGCAGAGCTCCCAAGAACGATGTGCGAGGGATCGCATACAAAATAGTCGATATAAGCCCCAAAATTCCAATAACCGCAATATGATGCTCCGCAAATCCAAGTACCAACGTACCTTCTACTACCGGCGCCGGTTTGACCAGCTTCATGATACTATCAAACAGCATAAACAAAATGACAATTCCGCTCATGATACGTGACGTCCAGAGAGTTCCTTTGGAAATGTTAGCTTTCATCGATTAGCCACCTTTTCGTGAATTTGGTTGATTTCATCTTAACACATAGAAAGGAGCCGAATTTCTTTCAGATTGCTTTTTTCGCAAATAGTGCGCTGTCCATCTAAATGAAATCTTACTATACGCCTAACAATTGCAATCCCAGCTTGACGCTGATATGATCACGCTGCTCCGTCAAGTAATGAGCATAATATGCAGTGACCGGCGCCTTGTATTCACATGGCAGCTCGACCAGCTCCTCCTTATCCAAGTAGGGCTGTGCCACGGACCGCGGCAAAAACCCGAACCCCGCCCCCTTTAAAAGCATCGTAAGCAGGATCATGGAATGATCCGTTTGTAAGGGTGGAACATATCCCGCGCCAACCATTTGGGCAAACCATTCCTGGAACGCCGCCCCCCATTCAATATGACAATACTCCGGGGAATAAAAATCGGCCCTGCTGACGATCAAACCTCTTGGCTTGGCCGAAACAAGAACATATTCATCCTCAAACAGACATTGTGCCGAGACTTTCGGGTGGGACGGAGCGTCATTGCGAATCGCAACATGTACCAGGCCATCCAGCAAAAGATCTCTAATCATATAGCTTGAATCGATATAGCTTAGAAACTTGACCGCTACCTTCGGACGGTTCCTCCGGAACGAGAGGATTTGCTCCAAATAACGAAAATGCCAGACAGCTCCCGGTCCGCTCAAAATGATATAGTGCTCCAGCTCCTCCGATAACGTCACTTTGCTTTCTTCAAACAGCCTCAGCATCCTCTCGGCGTATGGAAGAAACGCTGTTCCAGCCGGAGTCAAGCTTACATTCCGGTTGTCGCGAAGCAGCAAAACCTTGCCTATTTCACTCTCCAGCCCTTTAATTCTGGCTGTTACAGCGGATTGGGAAATATGCAAATGCTCCGAGGCTTTTGTAAAATTACGGTACTTGCACACGGCCAAATAAGCTTCCAAATGAGATAAATCCACTTTGCACACCTCAATGATTCGATTTATTAATTATTAGCATTTGTAAAATTCGTTATACAAATAGTACATTTTTCGATACGATTTCACTATAGCGGAAAAATTGTGATTATTAACAACCCAGCTGGAGGGGATGAAAAAATGTCAGACAATCTCTCAATAAAACAAATCCATTCCATTAGCCCTCACAGAAACGAGCTTACAGAGCTTCTGATCGAGGTGGTACAAGATGGGGCTTCGATCGGATTTCTGCCTCCGTTATCAGTCGCGGATGCAGAGCATTACTGGGATCACGTAGTAAATCCTGATGCCGTACTATTTGTCGCAGCGATAAATCAACGGGTCGTTGGGAGCGTTCAGCTTCATCTGTGTACGAAACCGAACGGAACTCATCGGGCCGAAATCGCCAAATTGATGACCCGCCCTTCGTTTCGCCGCAACGGTATCGGTCGATTGCTTATGCAGGCCGCTGAGGAGCGGGGCAAGCAGGAGAACAGGTCGCTGCTGGTTCTGGATACAAGAGAGGGGGATCCTTCCAATCGCCTGTATACATCGCTAGGATATGAACAAGCCGGCCGAATCCCTTGTTATGCACAATCTGCTGACGGCAGCCTCGATGCAACGGTTATCTATTATAAAATCATATGATAATGTTCATATAAACCTGGGCACCTCTAAGCGCAAAAAATCCGGGTCATCCACTTCATGTGAATGTCCGGATCTCCAATCCTGCTACGCTTCCATCGTTGATTCGGTATATGCATCGCTCATCGTCGATACAAGCCTGCGGTATACATCTCCTTTGGCCATCAATTCGTAATGCGTCCCTTGCTCGACCACTTTGCCGGACTGAATGACCATTATCAGATCGGCGTTGCGGATTGTCGACAGCCTGTGGGCGATGATTAACGTCGTCTTCCCTGCTCGCAGCTCATCGAGATTTTTTTGCAGCTTCTGCTCCGTTTCCATATCCAGCGCCGATGTCGCTTCGTCCAAAATGAGAATTTCCGGGTCGCCCATAACCGCTCTGGCTATGGCTACCCGCTGCCTCTGGCCGCCGGATAACGTATAACCGCGTTCACCGACTATCGTATCGTACCCCTGATCCAGCGACATGATAAAATCGTGAATTTGCGCAGCGCGGCAAGCCTCGATCATTTGACTCTCGGTAATCCCTTCCCGCCCAAGCAGCAAATTGTTGCGGACCGTATCCGGCAGCATAAACGGCTCCTGGAATACGACGGCCACTTTGCCCATCCAATCAGCCATTTGTATATCGGAGAGCGGAATGCCGTTGACGCGGATCGAACCGCCGCTAGGCTCGAAGAACCTTAATAAAAGCTGGGTAACGGTAGATTTGCCGCCTCCGCTGGAACCGACAATGGCAATTTTCTCCCCGAAAGGAAACGCTAAATTCATCTTGTCCAGAATGATCCGGTCCGTTCCCGGATAGCTGAAGGTGACCTCATCGAATTCCAGGCTGCGAATCTTGGACTGCATCGGCACGGTGCCGTCATTCATTTTCTCTTGATCGAAAATCCCTTTGACGCGGTCGACAAAGGCCAGCTTTCCGGACATGTTCATAACAAAATCGAATACTGTCTGAAAATTGGTAAATAACTGGTTCGAATATTGATATACGATGACGAACAACCCGATCGAGACATCTCCTTTGATTACCGAATAACCGCCGAAGATGAGCACGCTCATCCTTCCGATCCATTGGACGCTGTTGCTCAAGAGAAGCTGGGTATTCGACAGCTTGCCGTTCTGCATGACCTTATCGAAGAAAAGATTAAAGGAGCCGCGGAACAGTTTCTCCTCCCACGTCATCCGGTTATAGGCGATAACTTCCCGCGTCGAGGAGATGCCTTCCTCAATTTTGGTAAGCAAATCGCCGCGCTTCTCCTGCATTTCCTTTGTTTGCTGCCTCATGATCGGGGCGTAATAGCGGCCGATTCCGATATACAATGCGCTGAACACAGCAACAATAGCCAGTACAATCGGGCTGTTCCAGCCGATGATGATCATGAGAAGCGCCGTACCCGCAACCTGTTGAAGGCCACGGGGCAATTCTTCGGCGACGAATGTAGATACGTTCTGCAGGTCGCTTGTAAAATACTGCACCCATTTGGCCGTCCTGCTGTCTTGAATCGAGCTGACCGGGGTCCGCTGGATGACAGACATCAAGCTGCTGCCGATTTGTTTATGAAGCACAAGCCCGTTCATTCTTGTCAAATATCTGCCCCACCATGTCAGCACATATGATGATGTATAGGTAAAAGTGAAGTACAGCAGCACCCAGCTCAGCTTGTCGTAATGCTTGCCGACGAGTACATCGTCGATCAAAAACTTTTGCGAGCCCTGCGCCATAATTTGCGCGGACTGCGAGAGGACCAGCACCAGCATGCTGAGCAGAATGCCCCAGCGCGCCTTGACCGCATAGCCCCATATCCATCGGATTGTCTCCATCTGCCTATTCCTTCCTTCTATCCGTGAGCGATACGGTCCGTTTCCAATTCATACAGCCAGCCGCGGCCTGCAATGAGCTCGTCATAGCTGCCGACCTCCGCCACCTTTCCGTCCTTCAATACAACGATCCGGTCATAATCGCGAACGGTAGATAAACGATGGGCAACCGTTATGGTCGTACGTCCATTCATTAGATGCTCAAGAGCGTTCAGCACCTCGCGTTCGCTGACGTTGTCGAGTGCGGAGGTAGCCTCATCCAGCAGGACGATACGCGGATTTTTGATGAACATCCGTGCTATTGCGATGCGCTGGCGCTGCCCCCCTGACAGCTTCACGCCGCGTTCCCCAACATTGGTATCGTATCCGTTCGGCAGCGCCGTAATGAAGTCGTGCGCGTTCGCCGCTTTGGCTGCTTCATGCACCTCGGCTTCCGTAGCTTCGGGATTGCCGAAGCGGATATTTTCCATAATGGTCGTACCGAACAGGTACGTCTCCTGAAACACAATGCCGATCCCATCCCTCAGCTGATCCAGCGACATCTCCTTCAGCGGTACGCCGTCGAGACGTATTTCTCCCGCGTTGGGGTCGTAAAACCGGTCTATCAGCTTTAACAAGGTAGACTTGCCGTTGCCGCTGGTGCCGACAAAAGCAACTCGTTCACCCGCTTGAATCTCCAGCGTAAAGTTGGTCAAAATCTGCCGGTCGTTATAGCCGAACCGGACACCGCGGAAGCTGACATTTCCGTGAATGCGCGGCAATACTTTGGGCTGCGCAGCCTCCTTCACATCCGGCTCGAGACCCATGAAATCCTTCAGCTTCTCCCCTTGGTGCAGCAGCAAGCTTTGATCCATAAAAATAGAGACCAGCTGCGACGATTGACGGCTCAGCATTTGGTAATACATTGTGAACGCAACGAACTCGCCGACGGTCAGCGAGCCTATCCGGTTCAAGTACGCTCCGTACACGAACATGACCATCATCCCGGCAAACGAAGACAGCTGACGGGCCAGTGCCCGCAGTCCGCGGTACACAAACTGCATCTTCTGGCTCTCGTTGTAGCTCTCGTGCTTTTGCTGAAACCGTTCGAGGTCCCACGATTCGCTCCGGTACGCCCGCATTTCCGTTATGCCGGTAATGCTCTCGTAAATTTTACGGTTCCAATCCGTTCTGCGGTCTCTGGCGATTTTGCCCCAAAAGGACGTTTTTTTCGTCAGAAACGGCCCGACCAAGTAATACAGCAAAAAACAGGGCAGCGTGGCGAGCGTAAGCGCCGCATTCATGTGCAGCACGAAGCCTAAAGCAACGAACAGCAGCAGCGCATTATTGATGAGACTTGGAAAATGCCGCTGGTAAATGCTCTGCACCGCCTGCACATCGCTGTTCAGCAGCGACAGCGTCTCTCCTACCGCGTGGCTCTCGTAATACGAGAAGCTGAGCCGGCGCAGCTGCTTGATACAGTCGAATTGGAGATCGCGCGAAGCTTTCTCCCGAATGAGCCGCGACAGCAGGTTGTTGGCAGCCATTGCGGCGAACATACATAATAGGATCAGCACCAGACCGCCTATAATCAGCTTGAATTTCTCAGCGTTGCCTGCCATGACAATATCGTCAATGATGTGCTGCAGTACCCGGAAAATACTCATTTGTGAAAGCGATATCAACAATCCGCACACAATAAACAGAAGCATTTGCCATTTGTACGGCTTGAGATAAGTCAGGAGCCACATATAAATTTTAAAATAATACATTCCGTTTTTATCCGGGTCCCGTTCAAATTCCATTCTTCGCATTCGTGCTCTCGGCACTTGTTCCAAGCAGCTCATCCCTTCCGTATTTACGTAAGCAAGATTATCCATCAAATATCAGAATATCACAGTAAGGATCGCCGTTGAAATGGATGATGTTATTTCAATACATGGATTAAATTGCCATGTCGAAAACCGCCTAGTTCCCGAACTCGGCATTTCGGGCTCGCGCACAGACACTCCGTTTGTGCAAATCATATAGATTCAATCGCCTTATAATCTGCTTCCTTTTTGCATATTGAATAAAGAACGTGCGTTCGCATATAATAAGTGTTGAGGTGATTCCCATGAACGCAACCGAGAAAGAAATGAATTTGATCAGCGACTACATCCTGCTGCCCATCGTCATATCGATTGTGAACAAGAACCGGCTGGAGATGGAGACATCCACCGCAATGCTGAGAAACTTGTACGCTTCGGCGGCCGAAATCGTGATGAACCGGATGCGTGAGGACTTGAATGCCGTCAGGCTGCAGCTTAAAGAGCTTAACATTTGTGTGATCGATTCCGTAGAAACCCGGGATCACGACAGCGTGCATTATCCGTATCTATTGCGCGGGCAGAGCGGGCGATTTACAATAAGAAAAGAAGCGGTGAAAGCGGAGGTCGGCCGACGGCTAAGCCGTTACATCACCGAAGTGATCAAACCGGAGGTTGTTGTCCATGATTGAAAAGTACATTTTAAGAGACGAGCCGGATAAAACGATGTTCGTCTTCGCCAAGAATGGCAAATACTACGGCCACATTGTGAAGAACAAGACGGAGAAAGCACCGGCCAAGTTCGTCTTTGAAACGGAGTCGTATGAATCCGTCGAGGCGCTTAAGGCAGCCTATCCGCAGCAGGAATAGTCTGCCCCTGCTGCTTGGGGATGCGGGCATAATCACTTCAACTCACCGGCACCAGCCTCGCTTGAAATTCGTCTACGTAGCGCTAAATCTCTTCATTACGCTTCATAATAATTCGCTTCTCTTCATACTTATCGGTAATTTCCATAAGGGTGCGAATCGCTTGCTTATCGTAACCATGATTCCATTCGAAGAGGATTTGATAATGGACCCCTCTACAATCCAGCTGTTTCCGGCTAGTGTTTCCTGCAGCATGGAGTCCCGAACCTCCCCTTGATAAAGGGTTATTTATGTCTATTTCTAATTTACACTAGAAACAACCGAATTCCTGCTTACTTAACTTTTCCGGACAAATTTGGGGCCGGCGAGCAAGATTTCACTATAATCAAAATTTCCATCTTGCAAACGATTACATTTCACATTATACTCATTCCATTAGCTGTAGGTCAACTTTGATTGCATCTCGGTACGTCACCTCCGCTATTTTCAGGCTATCAGCTGATTACTGCAAGAAACCTATACGACTGGAGATCGGCGTCTATAAATGAAATCGATTTCAGTCTATCTGGAGGTGATGATGACCCCCTGCCATTTTGCATACAGCCATTGTAAGCACTATCCTTCCCTTGCTTTGAATCGTATCGAAGCTTTTAACCATGGTTCATATTTAAAAGGAGGTCGTATTCGTTGTATACAAAAAAACTCATAGTATTGACCGCACTGCTTGCCGTTGTCTTGTCAGGCTGCAGCCGGACAGCACCCGCCAACAATCCCGAAGCCGAGGCTCAAGCCCCTGTCAATACCGAGCCCGCCGAGCTCGTCGTGTACTATCCGTTCCCACAGGACTGGGACCAGGACAAATTCACCAAAACCTTCAGCGAGCCCCTCACCAAAAAGCATCCTCATCTTACGGTAAAATACATAGTCGGAGGCTCCAAAGGCACCTCGATTCCTGAGCTTATTACAGCGGGACAACAAATTGACATCGTAGCGTCTTCCATAGGCGTAACTCCCGCCAATCTTCTCGATGCCGGACTGCAATACGATATTACACCGCTCATAAAAAAGTTCAAATATGATCTTGCCAAGATCGATCCCTCCATGGTCGATTTGGCCAAACAGATGGCCGACGGAGGCATGTACGGACTCCCTGTTCTCGTCCCTCCCGCCACTATTTATTACAACAAAGATTTGTTCGACCGGTTCGGAATTCCTTATCCTAGCAACAGCATGACATGGGACGATCTCATTGATCTGAACAAAAAGCTGACCCGCCAGGACAACGGAACGCAATACTTTGGATTCGGCACCTCCTACAACCATTATTTGCTGTTAAATCAATGGTCCATCCCGCTGGTGGACAAGAAAACGAAAACGGCCACATTTACTTCCGACGACAGATGGAAACCGTTCGCCGACAACTTCCTTCGTCTGTACAGCCCATCTGCTTATGCCTCGCTGCAAGGAAATCAAATGTCGGAGCCGTACGAACGCAACCAATTTTTCAAAGATCGCACCTTTGCGATGTTCCTGGCCCATACAGCGCTGGAGCCGGCTGAACGGCTAGAGGGGATGAATTGGGATCTCGCACCCTACCCTGTATTCAAAGATAAACCCGAGCTTGGCCCTCAAGCGTACCCGACCTACTTCTATATAACGACTACATCCGAGCATAAGGATCAAGCCTTCCAGGCGCTCACCTTCTGGACCTCGGACGAGTTTCAGCAGGACAATGCCAAGAAAGGCTACTTTGTCCCGATCTCCAGCAATCCGGAAGTCATGAAGGCTTTCGGTCAAGAGAATCCGCTCTATAAAGGTAAAAACGTGATGGCACTTCGGCCGAAAAAATACGCCCCCGCCGGGGATGTAACCAAATATGACAACGCCGCCAGCCGTGTGCCGGACTTGAAGAGCGTCATCCAAGGCAAAAAAGATATCAATACGGTGCTGCGCGAAGCGACCGAATCGGTGAACAAAACGATTGAGCAGCAGGAAGCCGCCAGCAAGTAATGCTAAGCGATTTCAGGCTGGTACGCTTGGTGTATCAGCTTGAAATCGATTTCGTAATAGAGTATATTTTTAACAACGATAAAAGTGCCTATTAACTACGGATAAGGTTGATGAAGATGGATATTAAAATCGTCGATGTAGCGGCTAAAGCGGGAGTTTCCTCCGCGACCGTCTCGCGTGTGCTCAATAACAGCAGCAGTGTTACGGCAGCGACCAAAGAAAAGGTCATGAAGATCATTCACGAGCTCGGCTACCAGCCGAATGCCGCAGCCAAAAATTTGCGTTCCCAGAAAACGATGGCCATCGGAGTCATCGTACCCGAAATTAACAACTCCTACTACGCGGAAGTTATCAAAGGGATTGAGAATAAGGCTTACGCCATGAAATATAAGGTCATTATTTGCGATACGGGCAACAACAAAGAGAAAGAGCTGGAATTTATCAATCTGCTCATGGATAAAACGGTCGACAGCATGATTCTCGTCACCCCGCTCCAATCCGACGAAGAAATTTGCCGTCTTGCCGATCTGAACTATTCTGTCGGTATCGTCGGCCGGTACATTGAGCACCCTACCATCCCCTGCGTGTTCACGGATAATGTGAAATTTTCGAGAGATGTCGTCAATCATCTGGTCGAACAGGGTCATCGGGAGATCGCCTTTTTGAGTGGTTATGCGGATGCGATCGACAGCTATGACCGGCTCGAGGGCTATTTGAAGGCGCTTCGGGAGCACCATATCCCTTTTCGTCCGGAGTGGGTCGAGAACGGTAATTTTAGCGAACAGGGCGGCTACAAAGCGATGAAACGGCTCTTCGAGAAAAAGGTTTCTTTCACCGCCATCTATTCCGCTAACGACGAAATGGCTCTTGGCGTGTACCAAGCCTGTGCAGAGCTCGGTATTCAAATCCCCGAGCAGCTTGCTATTGTCGGAGTCGACAACAATCGCGTCAGCCGCTATATCACACCGAAGCTAAGCACCGTAGCCCAGCCGAAATTCAAGATGGGCAGCATCCTTGTCGAGAAAATCATCCATCAGCTGGAGCATACGGAAATCACCCCTGACCGAGTTGTCGTGCTTGACTCCGAACTTATAATCCGCGATTCTTCCTCAGCGGCACGAAAGTAAATACTTCCTCATAAAAAAACAAACAGCACATTGTGCTGTTTGTTTTTTGCGTTATGAAATCCGCATCAGCTTCTACGCCCGGTCAGCAGCAGCATGATGAACGAGATAACAATGATCGATCCCGTCCAAGCCCATGCCATGGCAGTATCACCTGCATCCACAGCAACGTAAATGGCGGTGGGGATCGTTTGGGTTTTGCCCGGAATATTCCCCGCAATCATCAGTGTCGCTCCGAATTCGCCAAGTCCGCGGGCAAAGCCTAGAATATAGGCGGAAACGAGCGAGCGGTACGTCAATGGAAGCGTAATATACAGGAACACCTGCCATTCGCTTGCCCCTATCGAGCGGCTTGCCGCCTCCAAATCTTTATCTACGGAGGAGAAGCCCACTTTCATCGTCTGGTAAACAAGCGGAAAGGCAACGACGATGGAAGCGATGACGGCAGCCCACCAGGAAAAGATGACAGGAGCTGCAAACAGCCATTCGATGAATTGCCCGAACCAGCTCTTACGGCCAAGGATAACCAGCAGTAAAAAGCCGATGACCGTCGGGGGAAGCACAAGCGGCAGCATGAACGCCGTTTCCAGAAGCGTCTTTCCTTTAAACGATCGCCGTGACATCCACCAGGCTGCAGCTATTCCGAGCAGTACGACCACCACGCTGGATAACAAGGCGACTTGCACCGACAGCCGGATCGGCGTCCAAAATTGCTGCCAATCTATTGATGCCGCAATCATTGAATAACGGAAAAGCCGTACTTAACGAAGATATCCAGCGATTGCTTGGCTTGCAAATAGTTGTAGAAGGCTTCCGCTTCTTTACTATGCTTCGTTGCCTTAACTATTCCGATAGGATATTCCACCGCGGTATAGGTTTTCGGATCGACGGCGAAGGCGACTTTGACCTTTTGCGACGTCATCGCGTCGGTTTTATACACAAAGCCAGCTTCCGCATTGCCTGTTTCTACGTATTGCAGCACTTGTCTGACATCCTTCGCTTGAACCATCTTGGATTGCAGCGTTCCCCACAGCTTCGCGTTGGTTAGCGCTTCTTTCGCATAGCTTCCGGCAGGGACGCTTTCCGGAATCCCGATCGCTACATGCTTCACATCCGCTTTGCTTAGATCCGATACGTTCGCTACGGCGGTCTTCCCATCGGCATTGACTACAGCCACGAGCTCGTTTGTCAGCAATTTTTTCTGCTGCTTGGCATCGATCAGCTGCTTCTCGACAAGCGTACTCATGTTCTTGGCAGCCGCCGAGAGGAACAAGTCCGCCGGCGCCCCCTGCTCGATTTGCTGCTGCAGCGCCCCGGAAGCACCGAAGTTAAAGTTCAATTTAATAGACGGATTTTTCGTCTCAAAATCCTTTTGAATTTCCTTAAGCGCATCTGTCATACTTGCTGCGGCCGAGATGGTCAGCTCTACCGTTTCAGCCGGTTTCTGAGCCGCTGCATTGGTACTCGGTGCTTGTGCCCCAGTTCCGCTGTCCGCTGCCGGTTTGGTTCCCGATCCGCACCCAGTAACTACTAATGTCATAGCTAGCAAAGCAGACAAAATCATATTACTTTTACTTATTCGAAACATGATTACCCCTCCACCATTCTATTTAATACTATTTAGATATAAATAATAATCATTATACATAGTTTTCCTGGCTAGAGTAACCCTGTCCATAAACTTTTCATGACAAATTATGTTACAATGAAGCATAACGAACAACATGTAACAAGGAGGCATCCGATGGCCAGCGATATGTCCTATACGACCGAAGAAATCGCCAAGCTGCTGAAAATATCCAAGCTGACTGTTTATGACCTGATCAAAAAAGGCGAGCTGCCCTCCTATCGGGTCGGCAAGCAGATGCGGGTTGACGCTGCAGACTTGGAAGCATACAAGCAGCGCGCCAAAACAGCGGCGATTGCTGAGCGCCCTGCTCCGGCCGGTCACTCCTTCCATTCCGCTGCTCCCGCAGCCTTCAACGGACCGCGCAGTATCGTCATAACAGGCCACGACATCGGGCTGGATATATTGGCTAAGCATATGGAGAAGCATATCCCCGGCATCCGTCCGCTGCGTTCATTCGTCGGCTCTATGGACAGCCTGATTTCCATGTACCGCGGAGAATCCGACATTGTCAGCACGCATTTGCTCGATGGGGATACCGGTGACTACAATATTCCTTACATTCGGCGGATTCTCGTCGGATCTTCCTATATCGTCGTCAACCTGCTTTCCCGAAATGCGGGGATGTATGTCAAACAGGGCAACCCGTTCAATCTCGAGCACTGGTCCGACTTAAGCCGTCCTGGACTTCGCTTCGTCAATCGGGAGAAAGGCTCCGGCGCCCGTGTACTGCTCGATGAGCAGCTGCGGCTTCACCGGATCAAGCCTGATCAGCTGATCGGCTACGAGAATGAACAAACGAATCATCTCGGTGTCGCTTCCAAAGTATCGTCCGGCGAAGCGGATGTCGGCATCGGTATTGAGAAAGCGGCTGCGCTTGTGGGACAAGTCGATTTTATCCCATTAATCCAGGAGCGTTACGATCTCGTCATCCTGAAGAATGAGCACACTCATTCTTGGCTGCCCTCCCTGCTGCACATCACGCGGTCCGAGGAGTTTAAGAAGGAGCTGCTGACCATCCCCGGGTACGATCTGTCACTCACAGGAGAAATCCTGTATGAAACTTGAAATTTGAACACCAAGCGGTAACGAATGAAGATGTTATGAATCTGCACTAAATCATTCTTCTTTTTCATGTCACATAATATAACATGTGATAAAATAGGCCCCCTTTCCGATGAAGGAGGCCTTCTCCGCGTGCCGCTGCTTACGAATTGTTTGCCTTTCGTTCGATCCTCCTACCGCTCCTCCGGATCGTGAAATTCAAGCAGCCCAGCACGTTTTAATTCGTCCCGATGTATTTCTGACAGCTCCTCCAAGACTTCCATACCGCTATCGGTCAGGCCGATATAAATGCTTCGCTTATCCGACTGGTTAGGAAACCGCCAGACCAAGCCCAGCTCCTCGCAGCGTTGAATCAGCTCCACGCAGGCATGAGGGGAAATTTGCAGCCGCTCGGCCAGCTCTTTGGGAGTGGCATAATTCCTCTCGGGAAACCCCATAATGGAGAGCATAAGCTGGTGATACTGCGGAGTCAGCCCCTTGCTTCTGGCCGCTTCCTCGCTGAAGCGAATAAATTTGCGGATCCGGTATCGAAATAGAGCAAGCTGCTCGTAGACATGCTTCGGCAATCGTTCTTCGTTCATAGCCGGCTCCTTTGGTAGTCCCTTTTCTTTACAGTGTATTGCATTTCAGACAGGAGAACAATGAAAATCAGAAAAACTAACGATAATTATATGTTATATTAAGTTGCATAAATCGCAGTTTTTCATATATTAATCAAAATTTATCATCATTAATGTCATAATACATGACATTCGATATTGACTTTGATCGTACTGCGATATATATTGTGCATATCCCTCTGTAATAATTTCTAACTTGACATATTGCTTTGCCCTAAGACTGATTAAGCAAGAGGTTGGTGAATTGCATGACATCCACAAAAATTAAGAGTGTATGTCCCTACTGCGGCGTCGGCTGCGGTATTGTTATGGAAGTGTCCGGAAACCGTGTAGTAAAAGTGACGGGCGATAAAGAGCACCCGGCCAATTTTGGCAGGCTGTGCACGAAAGGAAATACATGCGCCCAGCCGATCAACGATTCAGGCCGGATGGAGTATGCTTATCAACGTCCGCAGCGAGGAGCCGATCCGGTCCCGCTCGTCATGGACAACGCGATACGTGAAACCGCACAACGGCTTCGGTCCATTCTCGATAAGCACGGACCTGACGCCCTCTCCTTCTATGTGTCGGGGCAAATGTCACTGGAAGCGCAGTACTTGATCAATAAGCTGGCCAAGGGCTATGTCCGCACCAGCCATATCGAATCCAATTCTCGTTTATGCATGGCCAGCGCAGGAAGCGGCTATAAGCTTTCGTTAGGTGCTGACGGTCCACCAGGTTCTTATCAGGATATGGATCGGACCGATCTGTTTTTCGTCATCGGAGCCAATATGGCGGACTGCCATCCCATTTTGTTCCTGCGGGTCATGGATCGGATCAAAGCCGGGGCCAAGCTGATCGTTGTCGATCCGAGACGCAACACAACGGCAGATAAAGCGCATCTATATATGCAAATCAAGCCGGGTACCGATCTGGCGCTTCTTAACGGTCTTCTCCATTTGCTTGTCAAAAACGGTCATACGGATCCCTCCTTCATTGCCGAATTCACTTCAGGCTGGGAAGCGATGCCGGATTTTCTTGAGGACTACCCTCCTGACAAAGTTTCTGAGATCACCGGGATTCCCGAAGCCCAGATTCGATTGGCAGCTGAGTGGATCGGCGAGTCGCCCGAATGGATGACCTGTTGGACGATGGGCCTCAATCAGAGCACGCACGGCACTTGGCATACGAACGCCATATGCAATCTGCACTTGGCAACCGGAGCGATATGCCGTCCTGGAAGCGGCCCCTTCTCCTTAACAGGCCAGCCTAACGCCATGGGAGGCCGGGAGATGGGCTACATGGGCCCGGGCTTACCCGGACAGCGTTCCACGCTTGTCGAAGCCGACCGGCTTTTCATAGAAGATATGTGGGGCCTGCCCAAAGGAACTCTACGAACGGAAGCAGGTACAGGTACCCTATCCATGTTCCAGAGCATGCAAGCCGGCGACATCAAAGCATGCTGGATTATTTGCACCAACCCCGTCGCCTCCGTGTCTAATCGTGACAACGTCATTGCCGGGTTGCAGGCAGCCGAGCTCGTCATCACTCAAGATGCTTATTTCGATACGGAAACCAACCGGTATGCGGACATCATGCTTCCCGGCGCCCTATGGTCAGAAGCCGAAGGAGTAATGATCAATTCCGAACGAAATATGACCCTGATGCAAAAAGCGGTTGATCCGCCGGGTGAAGCATTGGCTGACTGGCAGATTATTGCCCGCGTTGCCTGTGAGATGGGCTATGCCGAAGCCTTTACGTATCAGACTGCCGCCGAGGTATTTGAAGAAATCCGACAGGCTTGGAATCCCAAAACCGGCTACGACCTTCGCGGCGCTTCCTATGAGCGATTGAAAGAAGCTCCTCTCCAGTGGCCTTGTGCACCGGAAACTAGCGGTGACCGCAATCCTATCCGTTATTTGAATAACGGAGGAAGCCAACAGCTGCTGGAGCATGCCGACGGCAGCCGTCCGCGCATCGTTTTCCCGACGGAAAGCGGAAAAGGTGTCTTCTGGGCGAGGCCGTATTTACCTCCTGCCGAGATGCCGGATTCTGAGTACCCGTTCGTCCTCAATACCGGACGGCTGCAGCATCAATGGCACACCATGACGAAGACCGGGAAAATCGCGACGTTAAACAAGCTGAATCCCGGCCCGTTCATCGAAATTCATCCCGAAGACGCAGCAGCTCTCGGAATTAACGAGCGAGATTCGGTCAAAGTAGCATCCCGCCGCGGATCGGCGGTACTCCCTGCGATCATCACCGATCGAGTCCTTCCCGGCAGCTGCTTCGCCCCGTTTCACTGGAACGATGTATTCGGCGAACAGCTTGCCATTAACGCGGTTACAAGCGACGCCATCGACCCGATATCGTTTCAGCCTGAATTTAAGTTTAGTGCCGTATCGCTCATTCGTACCGCCGATACACCCGTGACTGAGAAGACGGAGGTTCCCGCCGATAACCTCTCTGTCCACCCGGATGCAGAGGATGCAAGCTCAATAAATAAGGAGGAAGTCTACATGGCCAAAGTCGATACGATTGCCAATATGCTCGGAATTGAACCATCGCCCGTCATGACATTAGACCGTCACGAGAAGCTATATCTTTCCGGATTTATTACCAGCCTGCGTACGGAAGAATCAAAATCGGCTTCCGGGGTCCCTGTACTTCCGGTCACCGCTCCGCTTGAATCATCCAAGAGATTTTGGCTTGACGGCATGCTCGCAGGGTTGTTCTCCCGCACTCATACTCCTGCCGCAGAAGCTCCCGCAGCACAGGCAGCTGTTTTTACGCCACAAGCAACGTTGGAGTCCGTAACGGTAGCGCCGAACGCGGTCTCGTCTACGGCCGCGCAGGAGCTAAGCACCGGTAAGCCGCGTATTACCATTGTTTGGGCGTCCCAAACGGGCAATGCGGAAGGTGCAGCTATCGACTGTGCTAGACGTTTGCAGGACTCCGGCTATGACGTTCATTTAGTCAATATGAATGCCGCTTCCCTAGCGTTATTAGCTTCGGAGCGTCATGTATTGTTCATCACAAGCACCTTCGGAGCAGGTGATCCGCCTGATAATGGCGCAGCGTTCTGGCAGGCTTTGCAGGAGGAACAAGCCGCTCGTTTACCTGAGCTTCGGTATGCTGTGCTGGGACTCGGCGACTCCAGCTACGACTTGTTTTGCGGTTTCGGCCGCAATCTCGACGCCCGTCTGGAACAGCTCGGCGCCACACGGCTATCCCATCGTGTGGACTGCGATACCGAATTTCAACAATCGTATGAAGCGTGGGTTCATGCCATTGACAAGGCACTGGATGAAAGTGTGAACGGGACCGTATCGAAACCAACCGTCACCTACGACCGCAAAAACCCGCTGCACACCCGACTGACAACCAATCGGCTTCTGAACAAAGACGGCTCTGAGAAAGAAACCCGCCAGTATGTTTTCGATTTGAAAAACACCGGACTGCAGTATGAAGCCGGAGATGCTCTCGGTGTCTGGCCGACCAACAGTCCGCAGCTCGTCGAGCAAATGCTCGAAGCCCTTAAGCTGGAGCCGACCGTTCTCGTAAAAGTAAAAGATCGTGAAATCGAGCTAGACGAAGCGCTGCTTCAGCATTTCGAAATAGCCCGTATCACCCCGGGCATGCTGAAGTTCGTCCAAGAGCACTCCAAGAGCGAGCAGCTGAAGACCCTGCTGCTGCCCGAAAACAAATCGGAGTTAAAGCAATGGTTATGGGGGCGGCAGCTCATCGATCTGCTGCAGCAATTCCCGGTGACGGTCAGTGCGGACGATTTTACCGGGGCTCTCAAGCCGTTGCAGCCAAGACTGTACTCGATTTCCTCCAGCTCCAAAGTCACTCCCGACGAGGTTCATATTACGGTTTCTACCGTACGCTATTCATGCAACGGGAACGCAAGGAACGGGGTTTGCTCCGTCTTTCTCGCCGACCGGGTTGCATCCGGTACCAAGGTGCCGATCTTTATTCAAAAGGTCGAGCACTTCCGCACTCCGGCCGATCCGGATACTCCGATGATTATGGTCGGCGCCGGAACGGGAATCGGCCCTTTTCGGGCGTTTCTGCAAGAGCGGCGAGCCGTCGGCGCCAAAGGACATAATTGGCTCATCTTCGGCGAACAACGCTCCGAATTCGATTTTTATTTCAAGAAGGAGCTGGAAGGCTTACAAAACGACGGTGTGCTGCACCGTTTGGATACCGCATTTTCCCGGGATCAATCCGAGAAAATCTATGTCCAGCATCGCATGCTGGAGCACGGCTCACAGCTGTGGGCTTGGCTTTCAGCCGGAGCGCACTTTTATGTTTGCGGCGACGCCGAGCATATGGCCAAAGACGTGGATGCCGCTTTAAAGCAAATTATCCGGCAGCATGGCGGTATGAGTGAATCCGAGGCGAATGCTTATGTGAAAGAGATGATCGGCTCCCATAGATACTCCAAGGATGTCTATTGATAGTTCCTCGGTCTATCGGCGAAACGCAAAAAGCCCTCCGTTCCCATTGGGATCGAGGGCTTTAATGCTGTTATCATCATATCCGGCTCACAAAAGATATACCTTTTCGCCGACTTGGATCGGTCCGCCTTTTGCAACGGAAGCATACACGCCAAATTGAAGATTCATCTCTTCATTCACTTTTCTCAAGAGAGTGCTATCTCGTTCAAGTGTGTCCGGATCAATAGTAATCATGGCACAACGCTCGCAGTAGGAGTCAACCTGCAGCTCCGAATCCCCGACACGCAGCCGCTTTCCAATCCACTCGCTTTCATCCTTTACGTCCCCCTCCAGCGTGACTACGAGGTTTGCACGGAAACGGCGTGGATTCAATGGTTTATTCCATATCGCTTCCAGCTTATGTAAGGATGTGTCGGTAACAATCAAAATGCTGGCCGAATCGACAGACATCAATTCCGGACTTTCCAGATTTGGCGCCCGATATTCTGTCATGGAAATCGTTTTCCGGGTATACCGCTGTATTTCCTCCAACAATTGTCCATTCCACGCAAAGGTTCGGCCGTCCGGCGATTTCACAAGAACCTGGTCCTCGACTAAAGATGCCTGATAGCCTAACATTTGCGGAATCGTTCTGGCCGTAACATAGCTTTCCCAGCCTACTTTGGCAGGATCGAAAAATGCGCCAAACCGGTCTCCATATAAACCATAAGCTTCTATCGTGCATTTCTCCAGTCGCTCACCAGCGAATGATTTGACCGGATAGCGAACGATTTCGCTGATTTCACCTACAATGACAGACACTCGAGACTCTCCTTCCGCTAAAGGAACAATATCCCTTATTATAGTCCGCTCTGTCTTCGGTGTACAGCAATCGTGCCTATCGCATTTATCTCACCAGAAACTATCTTCGCACCCTCGTCAAGCTTGCTTCAAACATATCGATAATAAACAGGAATCGTTCTGCTTCGCGAAACACATGATCGGCAAGCAAAGGATGAATAATACTTTTGATGCGGCAGGCATCGATTAATTCCTTTGCCGTCTTTTTGAAGTCACGGAGCGCAACGACCGAGACCTTATTTTCATCCAAAAATTGGTCCAACAAAGGCACCGTTTGGGATTGAGGGCGCATACCGCTTAAATCGATCGCTTGGAATAGCAGCTGATCGAAATCATGGCTGAAGTTACGCGCTTGTTCAACCAATTGCCGCTCCGACGGGTCAAGCAGATGCCCGATGAATTTAGCATGATCCGCCATGATTCTTAGAAAAAATACGTTCTCGTCGATAATCGCATCCGGAAGCGGCTCCAGCGTCCCTGTATTTAATTCATCCAGCCGGTTTCGGAAATAATTGGCTTCCCGGCTAACATGATCAACCAACAAAGGGAAGTTGTTGCCGCCTGGCAGCTGACAGGAGATGATGAGACCGAGCACCTTTCGTTTAAACGCCCAAATATGCGCCGCAGCATTCCGGACTTCGGCATTGAACCGTCTGATTTGCTCAGGATCCGTCGTGTCGGAAAAGGAATGAGCT
Source organism: Paenibacillus sp. H1-7 (assembly GCF_022354825.1). Lineage (GTDB taxonomy): Bacteria > Bacillota > Bacilli > Paenibacillales > NBRC-103111 > Paenibacillus_S. The sequence goes on along the minus strand of NZ_CP031168.1, from coordinate 3,705,850 downwards.
CGTACTTCGATATTCTCGAATATTTTGTAAAATTGGTTGGCTTCCTGAATTAATTGGGTGTCTTCACAACGAAACCCGAGCTTGAGAAATAAAGAATGCTCTTTCATAATGCGTGACCAGAACCTGATCTCATCCAATGAACGTCTGACGAATTCATTTGACAATGAGGGCACTCTCCTCGCAAATTATATTTTCTGATGTCATATATATAGAGGTTCGAGGAGAGTTATGCCAACTTATGCAATTATCGTTTGCCGCCGGGGATATCCTGAATGCGGCAGTTATGGAAAGCGGTAATTTTCCACTCCCCATTCTGTTTTACAACTACGTTCGTATTAATGGATTCCCTCTCATTATGATCTTGGGAAGGTTGAGCGAGCCGTACTTCTCCAATCGCGTGAACAATGGCAACATCAGGCGAGATGAAGCGAGGCTCAATCGAAGAAGCAGCGCTGGATACCATGGTAGAGCCTTTTAACATTTTGTCAAACAGCCACTGGTGAACTTCGGCAATTTGCTTGCTTCCTTTCAAATGCTGTCCGGCAAATGTCACGTAATCCGCATCTTCCATGAAGCATTCGCCATAAGCTCCCCCATCTCCCCTATTCCAGGATTCGCCCAGCTTATTAAACAATAGTTGAATTGCTTTCAAATCCTCTTGAGCTGCCATTTCCACATCAACCTTTCCATTGTAATTTCGTTTAGGTGACTCCTATGCAATGTGATATACTGTGTGACATAAGAAAGCTTAATTAACAAGTTATCTTAATTAAATAATTATCTTAATTAATTAAGATATACTTATCTTAATCTGGAGGTCTCTATATGTCAAGCGATCATTCTTCCCTGACTTCTTCCGAGCTTGCTTCTTTGCAGCAGGCCTTACTCATGGAATTACGTCAAACCAGCACCAGCGCCATTATGCTTCACCAGGTCATCTCCGAAACATTGGGCTTGAATGTCACCGATCACAAATGTCTTGACTTCATTCTTCGCACCGGACCGGTCACAGCCGGCCAGCTTGCAGATTTAACCGGCTTGACAACGGGGGCCGTTACCAATGTCATTGACCGGTTAGAGCAAGCGGGATATGTCATCAGAGATAAAGATCCGAACGATCGCCGCCGCGTAGTAGTCAAACCTGTGACGGGCGGCTCCGACCATCTCTCCCCCCTATTCCAGTCTATTGCACACTCCACGACCCAGCTGATATCGCAATACAAAGCGGAAGAGATCCAGCTGATCCTTGGGTTCTTAAGAAAATGCAATGAGATGTCGTTACAGGAGATGAACAAACTGAAGCAGAACCCATAATAAAAAGCAGCGCGGAAAAGGATCATCAAAACTCCTTTGACCGCGCTGCTCTGTTTCATTTGTTGTTACGATTCATTCCGTTTTCTTTTAGCAGAATATCTTCGAAGGGCACGTAACTATGATTTGCTTCCAGCTGGTACACCCTCAGATGAGTAACCGTGAATGCAGGATATGGGGACAGCGCTTTGCCCGCTTCGGATTTCATGGCAGCAAGCTCCGATTGTGTCATTCCCCAGTGAGTTTGGCCTAGTGTCATGTGCGGTACATATCGATCCAGTTCGAAATATTGCTCAAGCTGCTCTATGGACGGCGATACCGCATGAACTAACTGCCTGTGAAGCTCCAATATGCGGCTGGAATGGACGCCCAAAAAGACAACCTCATCGCCGAATGATAATGGTGCAGTTATTGCCAATTCAAACGGGGGGATTGCTTGGCACACTTCCTTACACCTGCCGAGCCAGCCCATGTCCCAGGTCAGTCCGCCTTGAGCTTTGACGGTAATATGCGGCTCTACCATGTCAGGAAGGCGATTGCTGGACCACCGCTGTTGAAATGAGACTACTTGCTTCAGATAAGGCTCCGGAGGCACAATGCCAACGAAAAACTCAGACATTTAGGACCCCTCCCGACTATACTCTATATCAAAATTTCCCTCTACACCTCATGTAGCCGGACCTCGCGTTTCCAATGATCCCAGGCGTTCAAGTAATCGTTCAAATCTTGCGGGTGCACTCTCGAGCAAATGCCGATTCGGCAATAAAGCTGAAAGGTCACTTCCTGGATAAGCCTTGATCTGTCGATTGTTGTCCGATTCAGCTTGTCGAATGCAGCGAACAAGGTTGACCGTTTCAAATCGTCCGGAGAGGAACAAAAAGCATAAGTAAAATCGTACGTTATAGGGCCTAGTATTGGAGACGGATCGATTACACCTGCAAGCTCGCCTTGCTGAAACACAAAATTATGGATCCCCGTATCTCCATGCAACAAATATTTTGATTTTACATCGGAAAGGTTTCCTATCCATGCTCTGACCGATTCGTGATCCTCTGCGGGCAATAGACTGCCGATGGCCCTCTCTGCATAGTGCAAGCTCCGCTGGTTAAATTCTTGCCACGATTCCCGGGGAGTCTCCAATCTCCCCCACTGTTTCGACTGTTCATATTTTTCATAGTGGTTTAGGAGATCATGTACCAGCCGTGTAAGCCAAGTTACTTTAGCGCCCCGATTCACATGAGTGGTGCCGTCAATGTACGTATATACGATATATTGCTTATCAGGATCGATATAAATGAGCTTAGGCAGCAGAGGACTAGATAAGTAAGCTTGATGCAGCTGCTCTACATAGGAAATACTTTGCGGATGGTCTATTTTTAATACATATTTGGGTTCCTCGTTTTCCGCCAGTGTAAATACGCGACCGTCCGTTGTTCCTTTTAATCTATTGTTAATTGTAACGGTACGCTCGACAACGCCTTGTTCAACGAGAAATTGTACTATAGTATGAATATCCAATAATTCTGTCACCCTAAGACCCCCTCACCACACATTGCCACGACTCCATTATATATGCCAATTTTTCACATAGGTAGGGAGCATTTCTATATATTCAACTATCCGCCGCTGTCATTGGGACATGTCGCCTAAATTGTTTTCCTTTTTACCCAGACAATCTTACCCCTCCGCTACTACACTATTAACATATTACAAGGAGGTGTTATTATTGGCAGTCAAATCGTCACGCACATTGCTTCGCCGAACACTTCGTGAAGAGCAAACTCAGACGAAGACAGGGCGAGAATTAGTACAGCAGCAAAAGGAAAGCACGCAGGAGCTTGCAAAAGTGAGCAGCGGCATTGAACAGATTATGGAGCAAGTACAAGCAGGTCAAAGCCAAAATCCCCAGGTCCTCGATCAGATCGTACAAACACGCAATGCGCTAGTTACCGGAGTCGAGCAAATCAGAGAGCAAATTCAAGCGATGCAGCCGCCTTCGCCGGGAGCTCTCCAGCAAATCGTGCAGTCACAAGCTCAGCTAGTTAACCAGACTGCCGGGATTAGCGATCAAGTTCAACTGAATCATCAGCAATCCGTACAAATTCTCGCTCAAATAGCCCAATACCAAGTTGAACATCTTAATGAGAACGTCCGCATCAGGGAGGAAATTCAGACAAATCATCAGCAAAGCCAGCTCGTTCTTGGTCAAATCAGTCAAGTCCAGGCTGCAGAAGTAAGCGCGACGGAACAAATCGGAGCAACCATTCAGGAGAATCACCAGCAATCTCAGCTCGTTCTTGGCCAGCTCAACTTATCCCAAGCTGCAATAGTCGGGGCGACAGAACAAATCGGGGCAGCCATTCAGGAGAATCACCAGCAATCTCAGCTCGTTCTTGGCCAGCTCAACTTATCCCAAGCTGCAATAGTCGGGGCGACGGAACAAATCGGGGCAGCCATTCAGGAGAATCATCAGCAAACTCAGCTCGTTCTTGGCCAAATTAGTCAGTCTCAAGCCGCACTAACCGATACAACGGGAGAAATCGGGCAAAGAATTCAGGAGAATCACGAGCAAACTCAGCTCGTTCTTAACCAGATCAGCCAGCTCCAAACTTCGTTAATCGGGGTCACCGATCAAATTAGGGAACAAATGCAAATGAACAACGAGCAGACTCAACAAACCTTCGCGCTGGTCATCCAAATGATGCAGCAGCATTTATCGGTGCTATCCCAAATCGAGCAGAATACTTCGACTCAAGAAGGCCAACAAGGCTAACCCATTGCATTCTCTTCAGCATTGTGATTACGGAGAGCAGTCAGCCTGCCGCCTGCTCTCCCGGCTCTTTCCAGGTACCGCTCTCTAACATCTTCATATTGTTATACATGAGCAAGAATATTGATCAGCTTACCGAAAGGGTCACGGACAAAGAACCGCCGAACACCCCAAGGCTCCTCCGTCAGCTCGTACTCAATCGGAAATCCCGCTTGCTTCACCCGCTCTAATGCAGCATCGACATCGTCCACTTCAATCGACAGATCCGGTATAGGGGCATTGGACCCGCCTTGGCTCGCAATACTGATTTGGATACTCATCTCATCCGTGGAGCCGTAAGTCGTTATCCATCCATGATCCATCAGTACATCGAGGCCAAGCACATCCTGATAAAAGCTTTGGGCAGCCAACACATGCTGCGTCGCAATATTGGCGACAATTCGTTTGACCTTCATTCCCAGACTCTCCTCCTCATCAGTTATTTTGATTTAATATTCTCGTTCACGCACGAAATTCCTTCCAATCGATTCCAATCTTCTGGAGATACGCGTCACAATTAGACTAAACTCGGTTAAACTGTTGTCAAAAAAAGAAAGGCGACAGCCTTTCCGTTCACGATCAGCTTCATTGTATACAGATTGACCAATGATGAAACAAAAAAAACCGCTTGCGCGGTTTTTCCATGAAGATTAATCTTCGAACTCAACATTATGGTATACTTGCTGAACGTCTTCCAAATCCTCTAACACATCAATCATTTTCTCAAATTGCGCCTGCGCGTCGCCCGGAATCGTCAAGTACGTTTGCGGCAGCATCGTCAGCTCGGCAACAGAGAATTCCGTAATGCCGGCATTCTTGAATGCTTCTTGGACGCTGTGGAATTGTTCAGGAGCGGCATACACCATAACTCCGTCTTCTTCCTCACTGATGTCGCGTACATCCACATCGGCTTCCAGCAGCAGCTCGAACACTTCATCCGTCGTTTTGCCTTCAATCCCGAATACAGCCGTAGCATCAAACATGTATGATACCGATCCGCTCACTCCCATGCTTCCGCCGTTCTTGGTGAATGCCGCACGAACTTCCGATGCGGTCCGGTTCACGTTGTTCGTCAAAGCATCTACGATAACCATGGAGCCGTTAGGACCGAAGCCTTCGTAACGCAGCTCGTCGTAATTTTCGTCCCCTCCGCCCTTCGCTTTCTCGATGGCGCGGTCAATGATCGCTTTCGGAACGTTGTACGTTTTGGCGCGTTCGAGGACCACCTTCAAAGCCCGATTGGACTCAGGATCCGGCTCCCCCCGCTTGGCCGCTACATAAATTTCGCGTCCGAATTTGGCATATATACGACTCGTGTTTGCGTCTTTAGAAGCTTTCTTTTCTTTAATATTGTTCCACTTACGTCCCATTCTGTTCCCGCTCTCTTTCGACATGGAATTTATATCATCGGTCATTATACCCTTTTCTATTATATAACCTAAAAGGCGCTTGAACAAGCTGTGTCCATAAGCTCCGAAACGTCTTCCCGAACAAAATCTGCCACAAGCACGACAGTTTTGTTTCCTTGAACCGCCTTCAACATCAGTTGGCAAAGCATCCAAGGAGAAAGATGTTCTATTCTACGAATTAACTATTGACAAATAACTTTATTTATGGTATTATAAAATATTTATCATTTACACACATCTAAACTTTCGATACAATACAAAAGAATGACCCCGGCCGGGTATTTCATATCCTGACAAGGAGTGTGAACCCCTATGCTTATTGCTCAAGGAATTGCCATGCTCTCTATATCCGCTCCTGTAATGGGCCGTATGGACACCGTACATCCGGTTTTACTATGGGATGATCATGACGTAGTGCTCGTCGATACGGGATATCCGGGACAGAAGCAGCAGCTGTTTTCTGAAGCGAAAAGCTGCGGCGTTCCTCTGGAACGTTTGACACGAATTATCATCACACACCAGGACATCGATCATATCGGCAGCTTACAGGACTTAGTTGAGAGCTCCGCCACCCCTATCCATGTATCGGCTCATCTGCTGGAGAAGCCTTATATCCAAGGGGACCGACGGCTTCTTCGCTTTACGGACGAAGCTATAGCGGCAGTCGATAGGATGCCTGAGCAGGTACCGGAGTCGTTTAGAAAAGGACTAAAAGCTCTGATGCTTAATACGCCAAAGGCACCGGTGAACGATGTGATTGCGGGCGGTCAGCGCCTCCCATGGTGCGGCGGCGGCGTTGTCATTGACACACCGGGTCACACGCCTGGGCATGTGAGTATATATCATTCACCATCACGTACCTTGATCGCAGGGGACGCGCTCGTAGTGCGCGACGGATCTTTACACGGAGCCGATCCTGAAACGACCTTCGATCCCGCTACCGCTCACGCTTCCCTAAGCAAGCTTCTGGCATTCGATATAGACAAGGTCGTTTGCTACCATGGGGGCATCTACAGGGATAAGGTTATGGCGCGATTAGAAGAGTTGGTCGCAAACGGGTACAGATAACAGAACAACTAACAACAAAACGGCTGCCGCACGGCAGCCGTTCTCTCGTTCAATAATGCCGCTCGTCCAAACACTCAACGGCTTTGCATAGCTACTTTCAATCCGAGCCCGATATAAATGGTCCCGATTATTTTGCCGCTCCAACGCCCAAGCCAAGAAACCCGCTTCACCACCCGGCTCAACGGCCGGATGCTCATTGCAATACATATCGTATATACCGTTCCCAGCAGCACGAAGATCAAGCCGAGAATTAAAAATTGGAACACCGACGCCCCCCGCTCCGGATGAACGAATTGCGGCAAAAATGCCAAAAAGAATAACGCCGTCTTCGGATTCAGCAGCTCCGTCAACACTGCTTGACCTAGCGATTGTAAAGGCGATAGAGCTTGAACCTTAGGCAGCTGCGGGTCAACGGATTTCTCCATCCACGCTCGGATTCCCAAGTAAATCAGATACGCAGCTCCGGCAAATTTCACTGCCTGAAAAGCCCAAGCGGATGTCATCAATATCGCGGAAAGACCGACCGCGGCAAAAATCGTATGAATCATATCGCCTAATCCTATGCCGAACGCAGCCATAATCCCTGCTTTCCGTCCCCCTTGAACCGTTCGCGTCGCCGTTAGCAGTACGGCAGGTCCGGGTATGAGAAAGATGCCGATAAGTACCGCCAAAAATGCGCCAAGCGTTGCCATGTCAATCATGATGTATCCCCTTTTGTCAAATTGGTTTCCGATTCCTTGCAAAACGAATATTCGTAAGGAAATTGTACTGATTACCCATTTTTTTGTCAATTTGGTAAGGGATCGCAGCAGTATGGTAAAACAAAAAAGGCCGCCTCACGGCAGCCTTTTTGTTATTTTTTCTCTGTGGCATTGCGGTCTCCGACAGTCACTGTGAACTCCTGCTGTTTTCCGTCACGAATGACGGTCAGCTTCACTTTGTCACCGACCTTGGAGGCTTGAATTTTCTTCGTTAAATCCTCCGGTTTGGATAGCTCGGTGCCATTAACGGCAATAATAGTATCGTATGGTCTCAAACCGGCTTCAAAACCCGGTGTTTTAGGCTGGACATCGGCGACATAAGCGCCTTTGGTGTTTGGCAGATTCAAATCCTTCGCCAAATCTTCCGTTACCTCCTGAACGCCGACACCGATATAAGGAGACGGTTCTTTAGGAATACTCACATTGTTTTTCAAGTTTTCAAGAACAGAGCTGATCGTGCTGGTTGGAATAGCAAAACCAATTCCTTGTGCGTCGGCGCTTACAGCTGTATTGATACCTATGACCTCACCATTCATGTTCAGAAGCGGTCCGCCGGAATTACCGGGATTGATGGCTGTATCCGTCTGGAACAAATGCTTGTAATTGCGTGTTCCTTTCGAATCCGGAATGCTGATCGGTCGCTCCTTGGCGCTAATGACTCCCGATGTAACGGTGTAATCGAAATCGTACGGATTTCCGATGGCAACAACCCAGTCGCCTACCTGAACATCGTCGGAATTACCTATCGGCAATGTCGGGAATGGCTGATCTCCTTCAATTTTGAGCACAGCCAGGTCCAGATCATAGCTGTTGCCTAACAATGTGGCTTTATACGGCTCGTCATGTCCTTGTACATACACATTAATTTCATCTGCGCCGTCAACGACGTGTTCATTGGTCAAAATGTATCCGGTCGACTGGAAAATAAATCCGCTTCCCGATCCGCTCGGCTGAAGCTCTTCGCTTTGGTTTTGCTGCGATTGGCCTTGGCTGCCGTCATAGCCGAAAAACTGCCGCAGGAACGGGTCTTCAAGCATTGAATTGCCTTGCTTGCTCGCCTTCACCTTCGTCTCGATTTTGACAACCGCCGGGCTTGCTTCCTTCGCAATGGACGCAATGCTTCCGTTCGTTATAGTGTTGTACGAGGCGGTCTGTGCACCGCCTGCTCCGGCGGATGACGAAGAAGATTGCGCGACTTGGGATGTGCCGTTCACGGTGAACAAGTTGTATTTATCCGCCGCGAACATCAAGCTCCCTACTACAACAGCTCCGGCCAAAAAGGCGGCAAACATGCTTTTCAGGGAATTTCGTTTCGGTGCTGCGTACATCTCATGCTCTTGCTGATTGGAATCCAATGTGACAAGTCCGGAATATTTGAAAAACGAGCTGCTTCGTTTCGGCTTCGTCACTTCCACATTCTCCGCATTTTCGCTGCTTATGCTGTCCTGATCTTGATCCAACGGCGGGTTATACTGGTTCTCCGATTGATGAAGCTTATCATTATCTTGACGATTGTAGTTATCCATAATAGAAAGCCCTCCTGATAAAAGTTAGTCACTTGCGGTATTTGCTGTGGCTTATGACTCTATCATGAGGCCCGAACCTTAAATAGACTTTAAAATAGGCTAAAAGGAAGCTAAAAGATCATAGAGGAATGGAGTCCCGCAAAGCGGAGCTACGAAAAAAAAGAAAACAAGCCAACTTCACATTATCCCATGTGAAATTGGCCTGTTTTTTCTATTCATATTCTAAATGGAGCTTGCAAGCTCCATTTCAACATCCAAACCGAACACATACCGCTGTATCGCTTTGGCCACGCCATCCCGCTCGTTGGTGTCGGTGAATGCATCTGCGACCCGCTTCAGCTGCTCATCCGCATTGCCCATGGCGACACCTAGACCCGCGGCGCGGATAAGACGGTAATCGTTCATGTTGTCTCCGACGGCGATAACCTGGTCCATCCCGATCCCCAGCCTATCGCATACTTTCCGGACGCCGGATTCTTTGGAAATGCCTTGCGGAGAAATCTCCATATTAACCGGAGCCGAACGGGTTATCTCCAAAGTACCCCAGCTATCGACGATATCGCGGAGCCTTTGAATGGTATCAAGATCGTCATGACGGATGCCGAATTTCATCCAATCCCGATCGAACATGGCTTCCGACCAGTTTCGCCTGCTTGTCAAGCTCTCAACGCTATAGCCCCAATAATGAGCGTTCCATTCCTCTGCAAGCGAATGAAGCTCACGTATAAGCTCACGATGAATGTTCGCTCTCTCCCATAGCGAATCAGGATTGCCCCATATTTCCGCACCATTCACTAGGACCATCGGAGATTGCAGCCCCAGCTGCTCCCAATAGGATTGCGTCGTCTGAGTCCCGCGACCGGTGGCGAAGATGACCGTAACTCCCGCCTCTTCCGCTCGGCGGATCCAGGTTTGTGTCTCGTGAGTAATGACTTTCTCCTCGGTCAAAGTCGTTCCGTCGAGGTCTAGAGCCAACAACCGGTATCGCGACATGGTAACATTTTCTTCCTCTCCCGGTCTCCTGCCTTCAATAACAGCAAAAAGACGCTAAACTTATAATGATAAGCTTTCCAAAGGAACATCGAAAAAGTGGTTTACAACAAGCCCTCCGGCCGAAGTGGATTCGTTAGGCGTTTGCGGCAAATGAATCAGCTTAACCCCACGGCACGACTCCGGTATAGTCGAATAAATGCGCTTCTCCAGCAGAGGAAGCAGCCGATGTCCGAGAACATCGATCATCTTGCCCGTTATGAGCACATGGTCCGGGTTGAAGAACGTGATCACGTTGCTGATAGCCGTCCCGATAGCAAGCTCGATTTTGGCGAGTAACGCCACGGCAGTTGGATCATTAGCCTCCAATTGCTCGTCGAACTGCTCGGGTGTCCGCCCCGCATGCCGTCTTAGTCCGCTTACCGAGGCAAAGGAAGTCAAGCAGCCTCTGGCACCGCAATGACATACCGGCGAATCCTCAGCTGCGAAAGCTTTGTAATGACCGAATTCTCCCGCTACATGCGTTGCACCGGTACACAGCTGATTATTCAGTACGAGAGCTCCTCCGACCCCGTAATCCAGCTTGATCGTCACATTATTAGCGGAGTCGGCCAGCCTGCCGTTCAAATTTTCTACAAGAGAGAGCAGGTTGGCATCATTTTCAAGATAGATCGGGAGGTTATAACGGCTCTCCAGCCGTTCCTTCAAAGGGTAGTTTCTCCAGCGCAAGCCTGGGGAATAGATGACGACGCCCTGTTTGGAATCGACCAGTCCCTGGATACTGCAGCCGATCCCCTTTAGCTGCTCGGGCTTTGGAACATGCTTCAACAGCTGATCGACGACTTGCGTTACGTATTCGAGCGGAGTGTCTACATTGGTATATTCGTTGACCTGCTCTGTCACTTCATGAATGATGCTGTGCTGAAAATCAATCAGCGCGCCCCGGACATACTTGACCGCCAATTCAATGCCAATCGCATACATTCCTCCCGTCTTCACGAGCAGAGGGATGGGCTTGCGCCCGCTGCTGCCGCCGACAGGTTCGGTCTCGAGCAAATAATCCTCCTCCAACAGCCGATTGACAATATTCGTAATCGTCTGCTGCGTCAGGCCCGTCTTGTCGGCTAATTCAACCCTCGAGATCGGGCCTTCTGTATAAATGAGCCTCAGCACCTTTTGCTGATTGATCGATTTGAGTAATTTATTGCTGGTTGTTCGTTCAGGCTTCACGGGATGCAGCACCTTTCTTGCTCCCCATCGTCTGGGGCGAATTCATATGGATTGCTTGCTCCAGCCACGGGAGGGTCAAGCGGAAAGCCCGTATCTCCTGAAACGTCAGTTTCCACTGCAGCTTCACGATGCTGTTCCAATTACGGCTTGCATACAGGGACGCCGGGATTTGCAATGACTTCATTATATACCCCATGCGCCGCAAATGAAAAGAATTGGAAATAAGGACACAGCTGTCCAGCCCGTGTTCCTGAAGCAGCGCTTTACAGTTCACCATATTGTGCACCGTATTGCGGGATTGGGTCTCCAAGAGGAGGCAATCATCATCCATTCCCTGCTTCAGAAGGTATTCCCTCATTATGTCCGCTTCCGTAATTTCCGATTTCACAGCCCCGCCGGACAAGATCATATAGCGGTACCGATTCTCGCGAAACAGCCGCATCGCTATATCCAGCCTTTCCTGCAAAAGAGGATGAATGCGGTTACCGTCGCAGCGATAGCCGAGCACAATTAAAGCGTCCGCATCCCTCTTTCTTCTTTGGCTTGTATGCATCCAGACGAAGTACAACAACGGAACTGCCGCTGCCGTACATCCCAAACCAAGTAACAACATTTCCCACATGCTGATATTCCTTTCTGCAAAAAGTAACGATCTGTTAATCAATCAATTTGATTAATTATATTGTACGACATTCAGCGTCATACTTCAATCGAAACCATTCGCAGATTGACGTATAGTTCGCTACAATGCTGAGGTTTCTTCTTCCCCGTTCCCTTCGTTCAATTTGACCTCAAATACTGCTGGTGCAGACCGGTTGCCGCTAGTATCCTCGGCCCAAATGCTGACTTCGTATTTCCCGTGCTTCAACCAAGTCGATTTCATCTCCCGGATTCCAGGCGGCAAAAACTGCGAATCCGCTTCGCCCTCCTTGCCTCCTTCTTTCCCGTTCCGCAAAATAACTATCCGCGTGCCGGCATAATCGTTGTCCGTTGGCGGTGTAAAAGAAGCTTGAATTTCGTGTCCGTGACCGCTGACTCGGATTTGCGAAGGTGACGCCGGAGGCACAGGATCTCCAGCCGTTGTAACTGTTATTGCACCGCTTCGTACCGTGTTGCCGGATGGATCGAAGGCTTCTATCTCAAAGGCATACCGGGTATTGGCTGCAAGGCTGTCTACTGTAGCCGTGTAAACGGATGAGGTGACGGATGCAACGGATACGCCGTCCTGGAATATACGGTATCCGTGCACGGCTGCATTGTCCGCAGCCTCTCTCCAGCTCAGCTTCACGGAATGATAGGTAATATCCGTAACCGTCAATCCCGCTCCGTCTCCCCATCTCGGCGGTTCGGTATCCGGAGCCTTCACCCGGAACGACCATCCAGCGGATGGAATGGCATAAGTACCTGCGCGATCGGCTGCGTCCACGCGTACCACATGCTCTCCTTCGGTCAGATCGTTCCGCAGAACCGCACGAATCGTACCTAGAGCTTCGTCATACTGATGATCTACAGCTACGCCGTCAACGGTGAAGTGGATCGATCCCGGATCGACTCCGGTACCAGCATCGGTTATCCCGATAGCAATCTCAGGTCTAAGCCCCTGCACTTCCGAGTCCGGTGCCGGAGTAGAGACACCGAACACAGGTCCTGTCACATCTTCACCCAAATCCATGTACTCGGCCCGCAAATTGTCCAGATAGACGGCGCCGCTGTTTTTATTCGTTTCATCTGTCTCATTCACAAGCACATAACGAACCTTCAACGGAAAGATCGTGTTCTCGGGAACATCCGCGGTCACATATTTCCATCCGGTCCAATCCAGTCCTCCGGGCTGGGTGAAATTGAAAACGCGGCTCGTCCCCATGCCGTCTGTGACGCCCAAACGAAGCCAATGTCGGTTGGAGTCGCCGTATACCCACATCCCGATCCGGTAAGGCTTGCCTTCCACTTCGCGTCCTATCTCTCCCGCATCGTTCAGCAGATTGACATAAGCGTTAGAGCTGCCCGATTTTCCTGTAAAATCATAGGTCAGCTTCACGGCTTTGGTTCCGTAGCGGACCGGATTCGGCCGGGCAACGGCGGTGATGGTAACGGAGCCGGCGACGGCATTCGATTCCTTCGTCTGCATATTCCCGGTTCCTTCGAATGGCTCCAGCAGCAGCGGCGGCTTGCCGACCTGAACGAAAGCCTCTGCCTTGACTCCGTTATAGGAGGCTGTCACCTTGCCGTCGGCCGTTCCGTTCACGGACTGCAGAGTCCCGTTGGCATCAATGGAGCCGATAGCTCCTTCCGCGGACCAGCCGATCCGATCCGGCGAAATCCAAATCGGTCGCCCCTGCGAATCGGCTGCCGCTGCGGTAAAACGTACCGCTGCGCCCGGTTCGATCACCGCCGGATTCGGCGATAGCGTCAAGCGGTCTGCACGATCTACAACGGTGATGTCGATTAGTTTGACCGCATTTCCGCTTTGTACCGTCAAAATGCCGGAAGCAGGGCTCATGGATGCGGTAAACGCTCCCGGACCATCAAAAGCTCCAATGCTGCCCTGAGCTGACCATTGGACTTCCTCGGGCTTGACGGGTACACCGTTAAAGTATTCGTCCTGCCCTTTCAATTCGAACGACAAGCGGCTGCCTGCCGCAACCTGAACCGGGCTGTCCGGCGATACAACCAGACGGCTTAATGCGGTTACCGGTGCCGTCGACAAGACGGCGATGCCATTGCCGACCTCGCGGTCGTGACCGTCGGACGGACGATTGAGCAGACTCGGATGCTCATCTCCCGGCTGCCTCACGTAGTACGTGGTTGACCCTCCGCCGTCAATGTTAATCGCGTTCTCCATGCCGAGACTTTGCAAATAATACGCGCCCTCCGCCATCGTAATGCCATCGGAGTGACCCGGCTGACGGCCGTCTACGGTCAAGATATACAGCTTGCCTTGTTTCGAAGCAACCATCGTGCGCGGGTGCCTGTCGCTCGTATTCGGATCCGCCGGGTCGAGAACCGTCGGAGACACCTCGCCGTTTCTTATCAGAACATACCCGAGCGTCGAGTTGCCTGAGATTACCTGCTCCGCATCACCAAAACCCTTACTGAAAGCGATGTCGAGCCGTAGTCTCGTCCCTGCGGACAGCTTCTGCCTTATCCAATCCGCCTTGGAGCCGGTTGCCGACAAAACGAACGTGCCCGGCTCGATAGCCGTGTCCGCCGATTCGGCAACTGTCACGACCGTTGCGCTAACCGGCTGGCCGGGGATGAGCTTATAGGCCGGATCATCGGCGCGAACGACGACCTCCACACCGCCTTGCGGTGTCCGTGTTGAGCTTCCGAAACGCCAATTGTACAAGAAAGCATGATTCGTATGCGTTGCGACACGAGTTCTGTTAATCATGGTTAAGGTTAACGATTCGCCGTTGTCTTTGGTCAGCTTCGAGGTCATCGTCACATTATCTTCGATCTTTACGGTATGATCTTTCATAATGGCCATCGCTACTTTGCTGGTCGAAGGTGAGCTGACCAGCTCGCCGTTCGATATCATCAATCCGGACGGAACCCCGAGCGAACTGAAGAAATCCCCGTTCGTTCCCGCCACAGGGCGCCCGCCTTTGCTCTCCAGCTGACGGAGCATCTCATTCACCGTCCCGAGCTCGGACACTTCCCCATGGGATGAAACCGCCTCCACTTTCACGTAAGGATTCGACGGATCGATCTCCAGCAGATGAACGGATTCCTTCAGCCCGTTGCCTGTCAACGTACGGCTCGTATGTACTACGCCCGGAGAGACGGGATATTGACTTTCCTCTATCGTTTGCCATGACACCTTCGCCGAATTGGTCGTTGTAGCTGTAGCTGCTGTAGCTGTTGCCGCTGACGTCGGCGCCTCCTCGGCACGAACAAAGTAAGGCTGTCCAGCCTGCTCAAGGACAGGCAAAATCAGCAGCTGGATCGCAAGCAACGCCGTAATGGCTTTTCTCCAAGATATGCCGACATATTGCATAAGCCCTCACTCACTCCTCTCTTATTTCCGAACGCGAAATGATCGGGAGGCAGCAGAACTGACCAGCATTCCGGCCGTCCGGCAGTGCCTCCTGTTGAACAATGCCTGCCCGTTTGCTTATCCTTACTTATTTTCGCGCCTGCTCGGCCTGCATATAGTTGGCGGCCTTTTCATTCGCCTCGCGCAGAATTGTATTGATGTCCTTCTTGTCAAATAGCATGCCGTTCAAGCCTTCCCGTAAAAACTTATAATTCTCGTTGTCATACTCGGAGTTAACAGGTGCGGGCGCCGGTTTTACCTTGAAAATCCCTTCCAGATTTTTGCCTTTATAAATATCCGTATTCGATGCAAACTGCTTTTTGAGCTCCGGATTGTTTAAGATGGTCAAATTGTTGCCGCGATTCATTTCCTGCTGCGATTCTTCACTGATCATCGTCAGAATGACGCGGTAAGCCGCTTCCTTGTTTTTGCTTGTCGGCGGAACAATGAACGATTGAAACTCAATTTCCCTGCCGATCCCCGGCCGATCGTCAAACACTGGATGACCGGCTACATCCCAGTTGAAGCCTTCTTTACCCCCTTCAGTGAGCTGGGGAAGACGGCTGGTGATGGCGGCAAGCCAAGAAGGGAACATGGCAAGCTTCTGATCTTTTATGAAATAATCGACGCCATATTGAAATTTATTCTTCGGATCGATATATCCGGGAATTTCATACATCTGCTTGAGCAAACCGAATGTTTTCTTATATCCTTCAGAATCGAAGATCGGCTGTCCTTTGTCATTCACGGTGCCCAAGGAATAGCCTCTGGAAAAAGTGCGCTCCGTGCCCGGATCGAAGCCCAAATATTGCACTCCGTTTTCTTCCCGGGTCAGCCTTTTGGACAGCTCAATAATCTCCTCCCACTTCATGCCGTCCTTCGGATAAGGGACTCCGAATCGATCGAAAATATCTTTGTTGTAAATAAGCACTCCATAGTTCAGCGTGTAAGGAATTCCGTACAGCTCCCCTTTTTTCCCATACGATTTGATGGCACTGATGGCTTGCGGTTCAAATTTGCTGAGATCGACTTGATACTTTTTGACGAATTCGTTCATATCGCTGACTACGCCAAGGGGGAGCAGATCGTTCATATAAAAATGCGTCGTAGCAATCAGATCCGGCACCTCGCCGGCAGCGATCATATCGGTTAGCTTTACTCCTTTTATGAGCTCAATGTTAATATTCGGATGCTTTTTCTTGACCGTACCGAACAGGGCGTCCACATCTTTAGGCGTATTGATCGCTGCACTATGGGAGTAGAGCTTCACGGTAACCGGTTCGGTGATAACAAGCTCCTCCGCCTTGGCCGGGGCTTCCGTGCCTGCGGTGTTTCCTTTTGCCGGCGTTTGCGCCGAATTCGAGCAGCCGGCTGCAGCTATCGCAGCGGATAATGAGAGCAGCAGAGCCATAGAAAGACGACTTCTGGTTATCATGGGTTTTCTCACCTTTTTATATTGATTTTGGTTGAACTGTACGAGCGGAGGCTAACCTACGACCGTAAAATGCCAGGAGCATGCAGGTACCGCAGCATTTCGCTCCATATCGGAAGCCTCGACGGTGACCTGGTAAGGCCCGGGCTCTAGGTCCGTATCAAGCAAGCATTCGATTCTCCCTGTGCCGGGAAAGTAGCGGTGGCGCATATGCCTGTCATTGAGCCAAACCCGAATGGACGAAGGATCTACCCCGCTGCCCGGATCGGTCGCGTGAACTTGAAGCAGCGGCCGCTTGCTAGTGACTTCTGCATTCTCGGCAGGCTGCATTTGATCGAACGTCGGCCCCTCGACATCCTCATTGAAATCCGTATATTCCGCCCTGAAATGATCCAAATAGATAACACCTGACGGCTTGGCTCCCGGTGTCCCAACTAATATAAGCGAATGAACCCGTAACGGTGAGCCTTGGGAAGGATCGACTTCTGCGCAAACGTATTTCCAGCCTTTCCAATTCAGTCCGGCCGGTCCGGTTATCGGTAACGAATGCAGGTTCCCTTCGGAATCTTCAACAACGAGCTTCATGCCGTTGCCGCTTCGGTCCCCGTTCACCCATAAGCCAAACCGGAACGGATTCCCCTCGAGCAACCGCCCGGAGAATCCTTGCTCGTTAAGCATCGAAATACGGATATGAGAGTTCTCCGTTCCACTGACGAATTCGTAGGTAAGCCTGCCGGAAAACGTCCCGAAACGAACCGGCAAAGGCCTCGCGACTTTGCTCAGATTAACGGCGCCGGGCACAGTACCCGTTTCGTGGACTCGGATTCCATCCAATGTTTCAAAATCGGCGATCATCCGGTGCGGTTTGCCGACCTGAACGTAGGAACGGGCACGCAGTCCTCCCCAAACGGCAGTGACTGTACCGCGAGCTTCGGTGGTAACGGCTTGCAATACGCCGGAAGCATTCATCTCGCCAATGCTCTCGTCCGAGGTCCAAGATACGAGTTCATTAGGCACTATAATCGGATGACCATAATCGTCGTAAGCACGAATGTACAGTTGACAACTCCCGCCAGGCTCTACAGCAGCCTTGGAAGGAGCAATATCGATCCGGGCTAATGCATCGATTACCTGTACTTGGACGGACCGGGTCACAGCTCCGTGACGGACGATCACTTGCCCGCTTGCGGCCTTAGGTCCGGCAGTGAAACAGCCTTCATCGTCGATTGTGCCGATGGATTCTTCGGCAGACCAATGCAGGTCCGCTGCATGAATCCTGATCGCATTGAGATGCCGGTCATGACCCTTGACACCGAAGGCGATACGGCCTCCGGCGATGATCCGCACCGGATCGGGAGTCACGATCAGCTCCGATAGCTCGCGAGCTGGCGCGCTTGATATAACAGCCAGTGCATTGCCAATTTTTCTCTCGAAGCC
Source organism: Paenibacillus sp. H1-7 (assembly GCF_022354825.1). GTDB lineage: Bacteria > Bacillota > Bacilli > Paenibacillales > NBRC-103111 > Paenibacillus_S. The sequence continues at coordinate 3,687,841 of NZ_CP031168.1, read as the reverse complement.
GTCGGACGGCCGATTGATCAGCTCCGCCCGTTGTTCTCCCGGGATTCTCAAGTAACAGGTTGTAGAGCCGCCTCCGTCCAGATTGATCGCCTGCTCCATACCGAGCTGCTGCAAATAAACCGCTTGCTCGGCCAAGGTCATCCCGTCCGAATGTCCGGGGCTCCTGCCGTCGACCGCAAACAAATACAGCTTGCCGCCTTTCGTTCCCAGAAAGGTTCTAGGGTGCCGGTCACTGTTCAGCCTTACGTCCGGGTCCCATACAGATGATGGAATGATGCCATCCTGTAGAAGCTCCATGCCCAGTGTGGAATTGCCCGATAACACGTGCACGGCGTTGTTGAAATCTTTATTGTAATTCATGCGAAGTGTAACGGTCTGGCCGATCTGCATATGTCTGCGGCAATGCTCCGCTGCAGAGCCCGCAGCCGAAATAACCCAGCTTCCGGGAGCGATTTCCGCTTCGCCGCATTGTTCTGCAATGGCTTGAACGATTCCCATAACGGGAATACCGGGCTTTAGCGTTAGCTGCCGCTCTGCCGTAGCAACCGTAATTTCCAGACGGCCGGCCGTTCCCGCTCTTTTGTTAGTCGAGCCGTAACGCCACGTATATACGGCAGTCATATCCGCTTGTTTAGGCGAAATGGCGCGGTTCACCATGCCAACCGGTGTCATGTATCCGTTTTCACAGCACAGTTCGGCGCTCATCGTAATTCCTCTCTCCAGCCTTACACTGCCGTCACGCATAACAGCCATAGCGACCTTGATGGTTTCGGGAGAAGTGATGATTTCACCATCAATCATTTGCAGCCCGGAAGGAACGCCCGCATAGCTGAAGAAATCGCCGTTAATCCCTGCGACGACCCTTTTCCCTTCCTGCTCCAACTCCGCCATCAAGTTTCCTACCGTCTCCAATCGATGGACCTTGTGTGAGGAAGAGACCGGCTCCAGCCTGACGTACTCATGAGCCGGGTCAAGCTCTATCATGTGCACGGACTGTAACAGCTGCTCTCCTAAGAGCCTCTGCCTGAAGTGCCTGACGCCGGGGGACACCTGGAATTCGGCTTCGTTGACGATTCGCCACCCGTTATTGAGATGAGTTTGCATCATTGTATCCGGTTGAATGGTATCATTCCACCCTTCTACGATTAAATATTTAATTATAAATCAAATTGATTAATTATTATTTTACGATATCGCTTTCCTTTCTACAATCCTAAATCGCAACTTTATTTTACGGTTCGCCTATTATTTTTTGAATCGCCGGAAGCAAGCCGTTAGCCATACGGGTAAAGCCCAAATCATTCGGATGAACGCCGTCAACCGTGCACTCGTCATACCGTTTGCCCAGCAGGCGGGAGCCATCGACAAAAGCAATCCGTTCATCGCCGTCGCGGTACAGCTTGCCTACGACTTCTTTTGCAAATACCAAACGCTTCTTCCTCTCCGCAGTAACGGATCGATCCAGCAGCTCTTTGGCGTATGGAATACGGGAAACGACGAGAATCGGCACTTCACGTTGAGCGGACCGATATTGCCGGATAAACGGCTCCAGCGTTTGCATATAAAGCTCTGTGCTGCAGTTCGCTTCATAATCGACGACGAAGCAATCGACGCGCGAAATGGTGCCGATGACGGCTGCCAGCTCGGCTTCTCCCTTTCCGTTGCCCGAAAAGCCCAGATTAATGACCTCTCTTGCCAGCGCTCTGCCTATTTGCTGCGGGTAGGCCAATCCCGGACGGCCGGCGCAGCCGCCTTGAGTAATCGACGTGCCGTAAAAGACGATTCTCCCCCGGCTTCGATACGTTTCATCCGCTTCGATGGCGGCGCCTGCAGCAACACCGACGGCAACCTCCGATACGCTTTGGTACAGCGGAAAATTGAGAGTGACCGTACGCAGCTTGTCCGGTTTGCTCCCGCTAAACAGGATGCACTCATAGCCGGATTCATGCAGCTTCATGCGGGATGTTCCCACATACCGTTCCCTCCCCGGCTCCCCGATATAGGCATCGAAGCCGTTTTGCCCGGTTGCAGGCATATGGTCCATCGAAGCAGTACCGCCTAGCCGGACGCGAACAGCCACCCGCTCTGCATCGGTTCGGAAGCGAATTTGCCCGCCTGCGGTGCAATTGGCCAACCGGTCGATAGCGGATGGCAGAGCTTCCTTCGGATTAAGCGGCAGTCTGCGGTATATTCCTTCTTCGGCAAGCCAAGGGAAACCATATACCTGGAACGGCGGCGTAAGCGGAGAATACCACTCCCAGTCCCCTTGCAAAGAATGGGTGCGCATATTGGGATCGAGCTGTTGAGGCTGTACATTGGAACTCCAAGACATGGGCTTCACCCTCCTGACGTTTGGATCGGCACCCGCTCAATTTACTTTTGCGACCGTATGCCGATGATTCCTTATCTTACATGATTCGGGTAAAGTTGAACATAGCGGTAAAAGACCTCCAGGAGTTAAGTTAATCAATTTGATTTATTTATAGTATAGGTTTGCTTTATTAATCGAATGTTTCCTTGATGTGAAGTTTTGGTAAAGATCCCCAAACAAAAAAACAGCCGCCTGAGACGTTGTCTTGGCAGCCGCATATGGTTTGCACTTTTTAAAGTAAAGCTTCACCTTGTACAGAATACATCTGAACCTGACGAATCCGATTCGCATTGCCCACTCTATTGGCTCGTCCTACAATCCGAACATAGCGGGCGAATACTGCTTGAACGGGATACGGCTTCAGCTCATCGCTATCGCTTACCACAGAGCCGATGGGTGTCCAATCGAACCCATTGTCCGATGCTTCAATGTCTGCCGAATATCCGTAGGCTTCGCCGTTCAAAAAAGCGATCGCGACAGATCCGACTTCCACCGCTCGCCCGAGATCATAGCGTATCCACTGCCCATCCCCATAAGAAGCCCAGTAAGTATCCGGTTCTTCCTGAAGCGTATAGGCCGGAATTTTTCCGTGGGATCTGCCTTCCGGAGGAATCGTCATTTCCTTATCAAAGCTGCCTGCCGTTACTTTGAACAGCTCGAACGCTGCCATCCTGGTTGCTTCGTCGTCAAATGAAGACACCGATTCATTTGGATCCGTTAACACAACGAGCCCTTGCTCGCAGCACTGCAATGCTTTTCCCAGAAGCTCCGCTATGGACTTCGCTTGCAGGAATAGTACATTCCCGTAGCGTATAGGAGCATGGTCGATACCCTTCTCTTCCCCGTTAGAGACAACCGTGCACCTGCCTTCGCTTAGAACGCAGGTCGACGCACCTCGGCGAATTCGAATTTCCTCAACGGCTGCTCCCACCATCGTCGTTACGGTGGCAAAGCCCAGTCTCTCGGCTACCGCCTGTACGGGAAGCAGTATCTCTCCATTAAGCTCCAAAGGACAGAGATCCCGGCGGCGGACATCCAGTTTGGTCCGCAGGGAGCGGATGAACATATCACTGCTTCCGGCACATAGTACAGCTGTGTTTCTATCCGTATTCCACGGAACACGTTCTACCGTCGCAAATTGATCTCTAGCTTGGAATAACGGCTCTCCCGCTCTTCGTTTCTGCTTGGTCCACTCTGGCCCCGCATCATCCTCTGTCAATGGCCCTTGCGCAGAAAGTCCTCTCCCGTCTAGCGGCTCTTGTAATCCGTTGTTCGACCTTTGCAGCTCAATGGCTTCGAAGGTGAAGCCTTCGGGTATTCCGGACGATGGCTGTGAATCAATCCGGTTGTTAACATAATCATTCGGGGCAAAAGAAATATTCATAACTGACGCATCCTGCTGCGCTGCCGTGTATACCCGGCCTTTTTCCTTCACAATGACATTGTCCGCGATCCGGTTGCTCTCCGGCAGCAGAACACGCTGCTTGGACGGCCATGCCGTTTTATAACCGATACCGATGTCCAGGTCAACTCCGTCGTTATGAATCAGCACGTTATCGGCAATTGTATTGTTCTTGGACCAGTTGTATACGGGAACCCGTCCCAGAGGCGTACCGGCACGTAAGGTCGGCTGCCATTGATCCGTCAAGTAATCGTCGATGTACTCCCCTGACATAACGCTGATCCCGAAGCCTTGAAGCCCGGTCAAATAATTGCCCTTAACGATATTGTCTTCTCCCGTAATGCGAATTCCCTTAGTTCCGCCCACCTGGCCGCCGATAAAATAATTGCCTTCCACAACCGTATTATGACCGCTCCTGATCACTAATCCGCCTATCGACTCCTTGAACGTGTTGTTTCTGACCGTATCGTGGTTGGACTTCAAGGAGATGACCTCTTCGCATTCGCCGTCGGCTCGCTCGAACAGGTTATTCTCGATGACGACATGCTCCCCTCCTGCGCTCCCGAGCTCGCCGTCGCTGCCGATCCCCATCACTTGAATAATTTCAAGCCCGTTGATTCCGTATGCCGGAATGTCTACGAAATAATTACCGTCAATAAGGTTATGACTCGAATATTTCATATTGCGCAGCAGCTGCCCGGCATAATATTTGCCTTTGAAGTAGCAGTGATTCACTCTATGATGGGAGCCGTCGATGGTGACCCAGAAATATTTTTTCTCCGGATTCGCCGGATGATAATCTATGATGGCCGTTTCGCTCAGTCTGCAATGAGAGGACTCTTTAAGAAATCGGATGACCGTGTCGCTTCCGTTCCGTCCGGGCTGCACTCCGTCTTTGAAAAATAACCCTTCAACGACTACATATTCACCGGCAAAAGTGAGTGCGGACGCGCCGGTCAGCACCGCTTCCCCCGGAGCTTCCGCCTTGATCGTAATAGGCTGATCAGGCGTGCCGCTTGTCTTCAGCTCCAGCTCTACGTCCGTCCAAATCCCGTTCTTCATGACAATGACGTCTCCTGGCAGCGCTTTCTCAACGGCTTGCCGAAGCTCCTCATTCGTTCCTGCTTTTATCAGTCTGCTCATGGACCTTCTCCTTTAGTTTTCATCGCCAAATACAGCTCTGTATCCATCCGATGACATCGGAATTATATAAAATCTATTATGGCAGGAAAAAACGGTCCTGGCGCCGCCAGGACCCTTTTTAGCTAAGCTGTTAATTCACAGCTTTGACAATTCGGAGGACGGCTCCTCCGTTAACCCTCAATGGAAGATGCAGTGTATCTCCTGCGGTAACCGATTCCGAGCGGACGGTAATTTCCGTCGAATGTTTGAAACGGTAATGATCAAGCTGCCCGAATACTTCCTCATAAATCTCAGCCGTGTACGCTTCGCCCGGATCGAGGAAGTCAAGCCGGATATGGGCAGTCCGGCCTCCTGCTGCGCAGATCGTCCCGACATACCAGTCCTCCCCGCTCCTTCTCGCCATCGAGACATAACGTCCCGGATAGCCTTCCAGCAGAACGGTTTGATCCCAAGCTGCCGGCACCTGCTTCAGGAACGGCTGTCCTGCGCTCTCTTGGTAAGCCTCTACGGAGTCGGCAAAATTTTGCACAGCGGATTCGAACAGTACCGCCAATGCCAGCTGGTGGCAGTGCCCGGTCCGAGTCAATCTCGAGAAGGTGACCGGCGTGTAGTCCATCGCCCCGACCACGTTGCGTGTAAAAGGTACCGTACAGTTGTGTACGGCATTAGGGCCCTCGTTCAAATCGTTCTTCCAGTATTCCGCACCAAGAATTCCTTCTCTGGTCAACACATGCGGCCATCGGCGCTGTTCACCGGATGGCTTCGTGGAGCCATGGTAGTTAATCATCAACCGATATTCCATCGCCACCCGTGCGATCATATCATATACCTGGATTCTTGACTGGGAATCGCTGTCGAAGAAATCAACCTTCACGCCTTTAACGCCCCATTCGGCCCATAGCGCGAACTTCCGCCGGCACTCTTGTTCCTCCTGAATCCGGTTATAATGCGTCCATACCCAGATGCCGACACCTTTGCCTTCCGCGTAGCGGATCAGCTCCGGCACGTTCGTCGTGCTCTCCTCACGGTCCCAGCCTCCGTCCACAAGCGAGTACTCCCAGCTCATGTCAGCGGCAAAATCGACGAACTTCACCTGCTTGTCATGATCCCGGCACGATTGCGAATCGGAGTGCCACGACCACGCGGAACGGCCGGGACGGATCCAGGACATGTCCTCGATTTCCGAAGCGGGATTGAGGTTGAACACCAAAGTAGATTCAACGATGGTCGCCAGGCTGTCGCCGATGATCGCCGTTCTCCAAGGCGTAGCGAGCGGTCCGTCCGTCACGTTCGGGGTTGGCTGATCAGGTGCAAAAGCCAGATCGAGCGTGCGAGGCTTCTCACGGTTAACCTTTAGATGAGACGCGCAGTAATGGCCGTACACGGCCGCTTCCGTCAACAGCATCCAGCCGTCGTTGCCTACCTGGAACAGCATAGGAAAGGCATAATCCTCTTCATCCATCAGCTCGATCATGCTCAAATCGTACGTCCGCTCGTAGCATTCCATGAACTTTTGAGCCCATACATTGACCAGCGTCTCTTGCGGAAGCACGAAACCGGTCGGCTCCTCCGTGATCGTCAGCACGCCTTCGGCAGGCAGCACATAACGGAATGCGATGCCGTCGTTGTATGCGCGGCATACCAGCTGCAGCACGTCCCCGTCTTTTTGAAAGGCGAGCGTCATTTCGTTGGCATGATTGACGTATTGTGATGTTTTCCCGTGCGGAAGCGAGTAAGTCTCATCAATTACCGCAGCGGATTTTTCCATAAATTGCAGCCGATCTGTAAACCGCTGCCTGTCCGTAACGATGCCCAGCGGCGAGGCGGCGACAATCGCTTTGCCCTCTTTGCTTACGCTGTATTGCAGCATGCCGGATTCATTCAACTCGACGCTGAACTGAATTACGGCATCCGGAGAGCTTAACACCCAGCTTTGCTTCGTTAGTACTCCAACTGCTTGATTCATACAGAACACTCCCCTTATTGTTATTTGACTGTCGTCGGACAGTAACCAAATTCGGGACAAGCTTCATTCGTTACCATCCTATTCCAAATCCACCCAGTTCTCAATGCTACAAACTCATATGTTTGTGTCCGAAACTAAGGTTATCGGCTGCCGCCTCCGGCAGACGGCCTCTTCTCCTCCAACGGATGGCGACCAGGATGCCCCGAACCGTCTCATCTGCAATCATTGCCATATAGATACCGATAATGCCCCATCCTAGTGCGATACCGAACAAATAAGAGCAGGCGGCAGCCACCAGCCACATGGACAGCATATTGGTCAAAGCGGTAAACCGGGTATCTCCAATCCCGTTCAATGAGAAGGAAAAGGCCTGATTCACCATCTTCAGAGGCTGCAGCACCACGTTGATAAAGAATAACGGCATCGCTATCCGAATAATTTCGGCGTCAGAAGTAAACCAGCCTATAGCCGTTCTTCCTACGCTAAGCAGGAGCAGCGACGTCGTCAGGACGAAGAGCAACCCCGCCCAGAGCGCCGAATAAGCGCTGCGGTAACACGGCTCAAAGTTTCGGGCGCCGTACAAATGGCCGACTCGAATTTGTGAAGCCATGGCTACGGACATGCCGACCAGCCACGGAAGCGACTGAATCGTGTTCATATAAGTGAACGAAGCTAATGTTGCTGCGCCCATGGAGGCGACGATGGCGAAAATAATCGCTTGCGTATAGTTCCAGGATGCGGCGTTAAAGGTCATCGGCCAGCCGATTCGCCATACTTCCTTGGCCAGCGGCTTGTCAAACCCTTTCCAATCGCTCTTGACAAAGCCTGGCTTGAACGACTTGTACATCACGATGAGAGCGAGGATTAGCGCAACCGTCCGGCTGATAACCGTAGACAAAGCAACACCGAAGATGCCCAGCTGAGGAATCCCGAACTCCCCATAGATGAATAAGTAATTCAATACCAGATGGATCGCATTCATTCCCATGACGATGAGCATCGGTCCCCGCGTATTTCCCGTATTGCGTATAATGGACGACGCAGCCGCATACAGCGAAATGACGATCGTATTCGATCCGACGATGCTCAAGTACGTAACGGCCAGCGGAAGCACCTCTTCGGGAGCCTGCATAAAGCCCAACAGCCACTCCGCGCTGAAAAACATCGCTACGCTGAGCAGCGCTCCAACTACAATATTCGCCTTGATGGTGATAGCAGCCGTACGCCTTGCCTGCTCTACATTCCCGGAGCCGAGCTTTTGCGCGATGAGAATGCCTGCGCCGGAATTAATCATCGTAAACATGACGCTTGTTGCGTTCAAGATTTGATTCGACAGTCCGACCGCGGATGACGCATAATCGGAGATGTGGGTTACCATCAACGTATCGACAGTTCCCATGAGAAACTGTAAAAACATTTCAATGGCAATCGGCCACGACAAATACCATAAGGAAAGCTCCTTTTTGGCTGCCGGCAGCTCACTTCGGTTTTTCATTTTTTTCCCCGCTTACCTTTCCTCGCTGTTTAAAATGTCTTGCAATAAACCACTACAGTATAAAAGACGGCCGATCCGAATGGATATAGTCAATATTCACTTGTTTATATCCGATATTCCGTTTTTCATTAACGCTTTAACGCACGGATATAAAATTCAGGTATAATGGGGATGAATTAGTACTCTGCTTTATACTGAACCCATTAAGGAGTGAGACCCGTGCTATACCGCAAATTTGGAAGTACAGGCTGGAACGTATCGTCCATCGGACTCGGAACTTGGAATATCGGCAATCAATGGGGCGATATCGATGAAGCGACAGCCTACTCTACCATTCGCACGTCCATCGACCATGGAGTGAACCTGTTCGATACGGCGGAATCGTACGGCATTCCGAACGGACTCTCCGAGCAGCGGCTCGGCAGAGCGCTTGGCGGGGACCGGCATAAGTCGTATATCGTATCGAAAATCGGCAACTTCGGCAAGCGGACCGGACAAGGCGTCCCGCTGACAACCCCCGATATGATCCGGTTGTGCGCCCATGCTTCCCTGCACCGGTTAAGAACCGACTGGGTCGATGTGATGCTGTGCCATATCGGAGATATTCAAGATCCGTCCGTATTCCTCGAAGGCTTCGACCTATTGAAGCAGAACGGCGAAATCCGCGAATACGGCATTTCCACCAATAACCTGGAAGTGCTCAAACGGTTTAACGCAAACGGCACTTGCCGGGTAGTGGAAGCGGACTACTCGCTGTTAAACCGGCAGCCGGAGGATGAATTCCTCCCGTATTGCGAAGCCAACGGTATTGCGGTTCTTGTCAGAGGCCCTCTGGCAATGGGACTTCTGTCCGGCAATTATACGGCGGAGTCGGTGTTTACCGACAGCGTCCGCAGCGGGTGGAATCAAGACGGCGCCGGCCGGAAGCAATTTGAAGAACGCATCGGCAAGCTCGAAGCCGTTCGCCAAGCGTTGGCGGATGGTGAAGACATGGCGACGGCGGCGCTTCGCTTTGTCATATCCCGCCCTTCCGTCGTAGCGATCCCCGGAGCCAAATCTCCGGAGCAGGCAGCCAAAAATGCCCAGGCGGGGAGCGCGGTATTCACCGGCGAACAGCTGGAACGCTTCGGTAAGTAAGGCGACAAGCCGACGTTCAGTCGGCTTCTTTAGAGTGACTCGAAACCCATACAACCGAAAAAGCAGTATGAGTACCCCGGTGGGATACCTCCCTCCAGCCGCTGTTATTTTCAGAAAATCAATACTTGAGATAATCCGTTTTCTGCAGCACAACAGCAAAAAAGCCATCTCCAGCAGCAAGTCTGCTTGAAGATGGCTTTTTATCATCACCATTTCGTAATTTTTACCAAAAACGCTCCGTATGACCCTTCAACCGGCTTAAGCCTTCTACAAAATAGTAATCACCGTAAATCAGCGGCACATCCATATTTTTTTGCTCCGGATAATGGCTTGTTCCGTGAAGAATGAGCCCTTCCTCCTGCTCGTTATCCCACGCTCCGTAGTTCGTGTATAACGAATGCAGGATGGCTTCTCCGGCATTCCGGTAGCCATCGGCTTCCAACGCATCTACTTCGTCTGCGATGAGAAGCAACCCGCACGCGGCGCAAGCGCCGGCCGATGAATCCCGATACGGCGTGACCTCGGGAGGAATGCGGAAATCCCAATGCGGGACATGATCCTCCGGCAGCTGCGAAATAAAGAAATGAGCCGCTTGCTTCGCGGCATGCAAATAGCGCACTTCACGGGTATGATGGTAGCTCAGCGCCATCCCGTAGATCGCCCAAGCGGTGCCTCGCGACCAACCGGACTCGGGCGCATAGCCTTGACCGCCCAAAGCTTCGACTCGCTCTCCCGTCGTTTCGTCGAAACGAACGATGTGATAGACGGAGCCGTCCGGGCGGATGAAATGCTTCAATACCGTATCGGCGTGCTCCATCGCCAGATGCTTATATCTCGGGTCTCCGGTTACTTCGGTGGCCCAGTACAGAAGCGGAAGGTTCATCATGCAATCGATGATGGCCCAGCCGGCGTTGTTCTCGCCTTCCCGCCAAGGGTTCCAGGCGCGGATGAAGTTGCCTTTGACATTGAAGCGGCCGCACAGCAGATTGGCGGCAAGCAGCGCGCGGCGCTTGGAGTCTTCCGACTGCAGCAGCTTGTATTGCGCAACGCTGGTCAACGTCCACATAAAGCCGATATCGTGATCCAGCTTGTAGTAATCGGCGATCACTTGATCCAGCTGGCTCTCGCATTGCTCCGCTATCGCTTTGAAATGCTCGTCCTTCGTATCGCGGTACAAGAGCCATAGCAGCCCCGGCCAAAAGCCCGCCGTCCACCAATAAGCCGGCTCCAGTTTATAAGTTCCGTCCACGCTGGCATGCGGGAATCCCGCTCCGATCCTCCGGCTTGTCCGGTTTACCTTGGCTACGGTTTGCTGCCAGGCTTCCTCAACCCAGCCGCTTGTATTTAAAGCAGTCATTGCATCTATTCCCCCTTAAATTATGACTCGAACTGAAACTGCACCACGGCGCTGCACTGCTGCGAAGGATGACGAAGCTTCATTTCTATCGCATACACATCTTTCATGACGCCATAGTGGTCAGCATATTCGAGCTTATGAATGTGCGGCTCCAGCACGTCCGGGTCGTATGAAACGATGAGCCGCTGCTCCTTCCCGGGAATCGTCAGCTTGCCGTCCGCCATTACCGGCTCCAGCACGGTAACAAATCGTTCCGTTATCTCATCGGGCGTTCCGGTGAACTCAAACGTATCCGTCAACGTAAGGACCGGCTTCTCCGTTCTTTCCCATGCAAAGCTCCGTTTCAACAGCTTAATCTGAGCATCGGCGCCGTATGCCGCGGACAGCTCCATTTCATAATGTATGGTATCGCCATCGGAATAGCAGCTTACCTCCCGCGCGCGATATTCAGCTCCGGCTTGCTGCAGCCGGCCGTTGATTACGGGCACGGAATGACCTTGTGCCCCGTTGCATAGATAAGAGTACCGTTCCGCACCGAAATATTCCTTCGTATACATGCCGCATCCGAGATCGGCTAGGAACGTCTCCCCTTCATAATGCAGGATGAAGTGGCCGACATCGTTGTGGTTGTGCGGCTCCGCATTATGCCCGCCTTTTGCCGCAAAGCAGTACATTCCGATCTCGTCGGCATGTCTTGATATCAGCCATTGCGAATCTTCAAGGAAGTAGGTGGCCGGTCCCCAAGGCGCTCCGTTCGCCGCCTTATCCTCCTGAAACCACAGCAAGTTGCGGAAGGCCGTACCCCAGCGGTTGCAATGATCCTCCGTATAGCTTGTCCGCAGCGCGAATTCCGGCAGTTCCACATCGGGATACATCCGATTCAAGTAATGGGTCAGTCCCATATGAATGTGCGATTCCGGTTGGGAATCCGAGAAGTTGACCACCGATGTTCCGCATAGAAAACACTTTTGCTGGAACAGCGCAATTTGATGAATTTTTTCGTCTGAAAACAGGCTCAGAGCGCCTCCCGTTTTGACCTTCAGCAAATCGGCGAAAAATACAAAAAATCCGAAGCCGTAATACCAGTATCCGTATCCTTCCGTAGTCGCCCCATCGCTCTTGAATCCGGACAAATAATGATTCATGGCTTGCAGCACTCGCTCCAGGATGATCGACAAATCATCCTGGTCCTTGATCAAGTGAAGCGCAGCCGCACCGATTGAGCCCGCGCATACCGCAGCCCAATTATGACTCGCCGTTTCCCAGTGAAACGGGCCCTGATGGATGAACGGCCAAAAAATGCGTCGGTACACCTCATGTCTGATCCGGTTTCGAAGCAATAGCGGCAGTCGGTGCTCCGTTAACCGCAAAATCTCGCTCAAGGCGAATCCGGTTTCCGCTGAAAACAAGTCTATGGCGCCGGCATTGCCTGCAATAGCCTCGCTCGGCTTCTGCACGGAATACTCTGTTTCGACCGTAGACTCCGTCGTCGTGTTCACATGCGCAGGCAAGCTCCATGTGTATTCGTTGCATATGGACCACAGCGTCTCTTCCAGCGCCGACTGATAATCTTCCCGCTCCGGCTCCAACAAGGACATGATGGCGAATGTGTTCAGCCGTTTTCTCATTTCGAAATAAACCCGCTCGTATTCCAATCTCGTACCGCGGTCTTTGAAAATGCGGAACAACGAATACGAAAGCGCGGGAGCGGTCTGATCCAGAAGCAGCGCCGCTTCGGCACGGATTTCGTCTATCATAGGCCGATAGGCTTCCGCTTGTCTTACCTGCTCCCACCAAGATTCCTGCTCGCAAGACGGAAACAGCAGCTTGTCGACGGGCATCGACTGCTGCAGCAATTGCTTGATTTCGTCGCTTTTCATAGCGCAGCGTCCTCCATGGATAGATAATGGTTATTATCTTAATCCTAGCTCATCGCCACGCCGAACGATAGGACTATTTTTACATTAAAGCGAAGTTTTTTGACCTCTGTATTCCAGCGGCGTGACCCCTACCGATGCTTTGAATATTTTTATGAAATAGCTCTGATTGTCGTAGCCGAGCATTTCGCAAATTTTCCCCACCGGGTGGTTCGTTTGGTCGAGCAGCTCTTTGGCCCGGTTCATCTTCATCCGCGTGACGTACTCGATGAACGTTTCCCCGGTTTCTTTCTTGAACAAACGGCTGAAATAGCTGCTGTTCAAAAACAAATGGTCCGCGACCTCCTCCAGACTGATCCGCTTGTCCAAATGAAGCGATACGTAATGGCAGGCTTCTACGACTTCCGTCCGCTTGCCCCGTTCTCCTATTTCCCCGGCCAGCGCGATGACCGACTGCAAATGCTCTACAAGCCAGTGCTCCAGCTCAAAGAGGGAGTCGATTTCGAGAATCTCCTTGTGCAGCACATCTACGGCATACGTTGAACGGAAATATTGCAGCGACTGAAGCTTCAGCTTCAGATCGAGCAGCAGCTTCAGCACCCAATCCTTAACCTTCTCCGGCTCAAAGCTGTGCTCTTTCAAAAACGCCATCCAATGTCTGACCGTAGAGACAATCGGCCCGGTCTGCTTCTCCAGCATCAATTCCCTAAGCTCCGTGCTGGCTTGATCATACCAGGAGAACAGATCGATGTCGCCGTGCTTCAACGACTGCTTTTTCACAATGGAGCCCTCATCCATATAAAACCGCTGCAGGCCGCTCGCCAGCAGTCCGTTTAAAGTCCCCTTGATTTCCTCCGGATTGCGGCACCGTTCGCCGATAATAAAGGACATCGAGATTTTCAAATATTTGTTCAGCGCGGCTTGAATCTGCTTCATCCGCTCCACGGCGGCATCATACGGGTTGATTTTCAACGACGGCAAATACGGGAACAAGAAGAACGACTCCTTCGTTCCATAGGCGAAATGGACGGCCGGCGAGCCGTCTCTTGAGCTCACTTCACCGATTATGTTATCTACGGCAAAGCGCAATATATCGTCCGACACAAAGCGCTGCTTCGCCGTGCGGTATTCGTCAATCAACCCGAGAATCGGCAGACACTCCATGCCTTCGAGAGACAGCTGAAACGACTTTGCTTCGGCAAGCCAATCCCCCGCGTCCATGATCGGCTGCTGCAGCGTTCTGCGAATGAATTTTTCTTTCAGCAGCTCTTTATTCCGATCTACGATGTGCTGCAGCTGATGCTGATGCGTCTGTACCCGCTCATCCTGATCCAGACTGGCCTTGAACTGCTGAAGCAGCTTCTCCAGGTCTTTCGGGTCCAGCGTATCCTTCAGCACATAGTCCTGCACATTCAGCTTGACCGCTTGCTGGGCGTAATGAAATTCGTTATGGCACGACAGAATTGCAACGCGCAAGCTTGCCTTTTGCTCCTTCAGCTTGGCTATCAGCTCCAAGCCGTTCATTCTGGGCATCCCGATGTCCGTAATAAGAATGTCGGGCATTGCTTTCTCCGCCTGTTCCAAGGCGATGGCTCCGTTCTCGTAGCACCCTTGAAGCTCCAGCCCGTATTCATTCCATGGAATGGTCTCCGAGAGAAACTCGAGAACGGGATAATCGTCGTCGACCAGCATTACTTTATACATGAGAAGATGTCACCTCCAAACTAGGAATGAACATCGTAATGCGCGTGCCCTTACCCTGTTCACTGTCAATTTGCATAACAAACGCCTCGCCGTGAGTCATGCGCATCCGTTCATTGACATTCGTTAATCCCATACTGGAAAATCCCCGATGTTTCTCATGCTCCGCTTCCTCCGGAGCTGCCTTTTCCGTGCCGGGTTCGACCTTCCTGCGCAGACGATTCAAGGCTGACTCGTCCATGCCCACTCCATTGTCCTCCACAGCGACGATCAGCATGTGCCCTTCCACCCAGGCTTCCACAAGAATCGTCCCTGCCGATTGGCTAAGCCCGTGAATGAGCGCGTTTTCGATCAGAGGCTGCAAGAAAAACCTAGGCACTTTCTCCAGCAGCGCATCGGAAGATATCTCGGTCTTAAGCTGCACCTTCTCCTTCTGCCTCATATTCATCAGCTTCGTATAATCCATGACGATCTCAATTTCCTCATGGAGCGGAATAATGCTTTTATCCTGATTGATCGTCATCCTCAGCAGCTTCGACAGCGAGCCGATCATTTCGGCGCTCTCCTTGTCTCCGCGAAACATGACTTTCATGCGGATGGAGTTCAGCACATTAAACAAGAAGTGCGGATTGATCTGCGCCTGCAGCATATCGAGCTCCGCCTTTCGCTTACGCGCCTGGGTATCGGAAATTTCCGCTATCATCTCCTTGATCCGGTCGAGCATTTGGTCGAAGGAAAAGCCGAGCCGTCCGATCTCGTCCTCGCCGCGGATGTGGGAGCGGACCTCGAGATTGCCCTTTTGCACCTTCATCGCCACCTTGCCCAAACCGACCAGCGGCTTGGTAAACGTGCGCAGCAAATAGACAAGCAGCAGCAAGAATACGATAAAAGAGACGATCTGGAACGTAAACACTTTATTGAAGATGGAATCGATCTTATAAATCGCCTTCTTGTAAGGCGTCAGCGACACGATCTTCCATCCGGTAAACAGCTCTTTTTGCGTGAGCAGATAATCTTCGTTATCGATTTGTACGATGTCGGACGCCATATCCTTCCGGCTTCCATCCAGCTCGATAGGAAACCGTTGTCCAATCTTGGTCACGTCATTATCCGAAATGATAGTATTCGAGGCGTCGACAATTTTAAATTCCTGATTTTCGGCCAGCCGCTCGAAGTTTTGATTCATCTGATTTTCCATTATCGTCACAAAGACATAACCGAAAATAATCGAGCCTTCTCCGCGGAGCGTCCTGACTACCGACAGCTGATATGGATGGCTGTCCTTCAAGGAGGAGAATACGGTTGGCGAAGCGCCGACCCACAACGAGTTAAATCCGTATAAGTTTTTCAGCTGGGAAAACCACGGTTCTTTGGTTAAATTGATGGGATTATAGTCATATACCGAATAATTGGAGTAATAAGTGCCGTTGGACAGCAGAATCGTCACATAGCTTTTTTCTCCGCCGATAGTGATATTATCAATTTGTTTAAGTATTTTATTCCGGTCGTTGAACTCGTCATACTCGGCAGTAGGTCCCGTATAAGGCGCACCGAACACATTGCGCTTCATAATGGAGTTCAAGTCGGAGTCCATCTGGATCGAGTTGGCGATATTAAGCATGTATTTCAGCGTATTGCTGACGTAGTTGTTGACGAGCAGCAGCGATTCCTGCGAGTTCGATACCGCCTGTTCCTTCACGGCATCCCGGGTCAAGTAGTTGTACATCAAGAGCGTGATGCAGGCAGGGATCAATATGCATGTTATGGCCGCCGTCATCAGCTTGAAGCGGAACGACCGGGAAGCTATCCATTGGCGTTTCCGTTTGAACAAACCTTATCACCTCGCTGTATTCGCAAATGGACAATCCCCATACCGCAGCAAAAGAAGGGGTAGGCTTGGCCTTCCCCTCCTTGCATTAGTATAACCCTTATTTTTTGTTCGTTGCAATGATGCTGTTGACGCGGTCTTGAGATGCTTTCACCGTCGTATCGAGATCTTGCTTGCCCAGGATCAGCTTCTCGAACTCTTCGTTCACCGCTTTGTATACTTCGGCTTGGTAAGAAACCGGAGGAACAATAGCGGAGGATTTCGAATTAGCAAGAACGCTCACCAGAGAAGCTTTGTCGACTTTCTCGGGGTTTTTCGTGCCGGCCAAGATCGTATCGATGATTTTGCCCAGATCTTCTTGTTTCACTTTGTTCCAGGCTGGAATGTTCTTGCCTTGAACAAGCTGTCCGTCCGTTGTCAACCAGCGAATGAACTTGTAAGCTTCATCTTTATTCTTGGAAGCAGCCGCTACGGAAATATAGTCAGTAGTTACTGTTGCATAACCGCCTTGCTCAGAAGCATTGTTTTTAGGGAATGGAGCAACCGTTACGTCAAAGTTCAACGGAACTTGATCCGTACCGCCAAGCTCGGTGTTCATCCAGCTGCCTGTCACGATCATAGCCGCTTTTTGGTTAAAG
Source organism: Paenibacillus sp. H1-7 (assembly GCF_022354825.1). Lineage (GTDB taxonomy): Bacteria > Bacillota > Bacilli > Paenibacillales > NBRC-103111 > Paenibacillus_S. Next base: position 3,670,926 of record NZ_CP031168.1, on the reverse strand, counting down.
AATTGGGTACGGTAGTTCAGCTTCTGAGAAAGCATGTCCGCGTAAGGTGTTGCGGATTTGTCTTCTTTTTCCATTTTCACGCGCATTTCAAGCGATTTCTTGAACAGCGGGCTGTCCATGTTCGAGCTGCCGTCCGCTTTGATAAACTCCGGATTTTCCGGTTGGTTGGACATCGCCAGCTTCACGTAGTCGAGCCAGCCGCCGTTTTGCGGTCCGTGGAAGTACGTTCCGTATACCCGGTTCGCGCCTTCGCCTTTGCTGAGCTTTTTGGCGTAGTCCATGAATTCGTCCCATGTCCAATCCTTTGGTACCGGCAATCCTGCCGCGTCCAGCATGGTTTTGTTCAACAGAACGTACCATGGGTTAAACTTGCCCGGCAGCGCATAGTACTTGCCGTTCAGCTTCGTGTCTACTTTGTACTCTTCATTGACTTTGTAGCCGTCCTTAGCGATGTAATCGTCGATCGGAGCGACCATGCCGAGAGCAACGCGTTGTGCGTAGCTTGCCGCATCACTGAACATCAGAACGTCCATTGCTTCGCCCGATGCAGCCGCAAGGTCGAGTTTTTTCAAAGCTTCTTGCGTGTCGCCTTTTTCACTCAGTCCGATTACATTGATCTTGACTCCCGGATTTTTCTCTTCATACGCGGCAATCGTTTTTTTCCAAGCATAGTTGCCTTCTGTCCCGAATGTATAGAAGCGAAGCTCAGTCGTACCTCCAGCAGCCGCTCCACCTTGGCCAGCATCCTTCTGATCTCCGGCACCGCCGCAGCCTGCAAGCACACCTAATGCCACTACGCTGGTTAAAATACCGGCTCCTACTTTTTTGTTCATTTACTTAACCCTCCTTGTTTGGACCTGAACTTATGTGTTGTATCTTGTGTTCTTTGAAATTGTATCAATTTACTATCTTTCATCCATGCGCGTAAATTGACTTTTTTACAATTATTTTGACTTATCCTGTACTTATTATCCTTTAACCCCGCCCATGGCTATACCTTCAATAACACTTTTTTGACCAATGATGAAAATAATCAGCAGCGGCAGGATCGCAGATACCGCGGCAGCCATGATCAAAGAATAGAATTCGCCGGACAGCGAGGTAAATTTCTGCATAGCCAATTGGATTGTGAAGAGCTTGTCCGTCCGCAGGAAGATCAGCGCGTTCGTATAGTCGTTCCAAGTCCAGATAAAACGTAGAATCGCGTACGTTGCAACCGCAGGACGAACCAGCGGCATCGCAATGGACCAGAAAATTCTCCAGTGACCCGCTCCGTCAATTTTGGCGGATTCGATGAACTCGTTGTGAAGCCCCATGAAAAACTGCCGCAGCATAAAGGTACCGAGGACACTAAAGCTGCCAATGATGATGAGCCCGATATGATTGTCGAACAATCCGATATACCGGTACAGAATAAACTGAGGAACAAGGATCGCTTGAGACGGAACCATATACGTTGTCAAGACGATCAAGAACAGCCATTTGCTTGCCGCAAACTGCACTTTGGAGAATCCGTAGGCCGCAAGTGCAGATACCGTAACGGAAAGCACTGTAGTCACAACGGTAATTTTGATGGAGTTCCAATAGTATAAGTAGAAAGGATAATCGCCGAACCAGACTTCCTTGTAGTTGGCAATCGCATTCCATTGCTTCGGAATCCAGTCGATTGGAAAGTTAAATACATCGGCTTCCATTTTGAAGGATGCGGAAAGCATCCAGAAGAACGGCATCAGGAACATTAGACTGACTGCAAACATGATGACCGTAATGATTAATTTACGGAGGCTTAATGGCTCCTTCATGTTGTACCCACCTCATTTTCTTTCATATGACTTGACTCTTAATAGTTAACCCATTTTTTCTGACCGATCCATTGCAGTCCAGTGATGACCAATACACACAAGAACAACACAGCCGCCATGGAGGATGCATAACCGATTTTCAAGTTCGTAAATGCCGTGTCGTACAAATACCATACGATCATGCTGGTGGACTGAATAGGTCCGCCTTGCGTCAGAACGGCAATCAAGTCAAAAACTTTGAAAGTTGCAATGATACCGGTGATCAACAGGAAGAATGTCGTTGGCGACAGCAAAGGCAGTGTAATGCTGCGGAATTGCACCCATTTGGAGGCGCCGTCGATATCCGCTGCTTCATACAAATCTTTAGGAATCGATTGCAGACCCGCAATATAAACGATCAAGTTAAAGCCGATGGAAATCCAGACCGAAATCATCATAACGGAGATCAAGGCATAGTTCGGGTCGGCGATCCACTTCGGCGGATCGGAAATGCCGATCGACATCAGAAACTGGTTGACCGGACCGGCCGAAGGATGAAACAATACTTGCCATACGATCGCTACAGCCACGACGCTGGAGATGTAAGGCATGAAGTAAGCAACCTTGAAGTAGCCTTTCAAATACACGTTTTTATCAATAATAATGGCAAGAACTAAGGATATAATTAAGTAAATGGGCACGGTAAGCAAGAACACCGCGTTATTGCGGAATGATTTCAAGAATGTCGCATCCGTGATCAATTTTTGGAAGTTATCCAATCCTACCCAGTTGAAGCCTTTAAAGCCTACAATAAAATTCCAGTCCGCGAAGCTCAGAACGAAAGTGGCGATGATGGGAATTAAGACAAGAACCGTAACCCCGATCAGCATGGGACTTACAAACAAGAAGCCCGCTAAGGTTTCCTTCCGCTGTAGCCCGCCGTTCCGCTTTTGCGATATGCGCTTCTCTGCCGCAGCAGCCGATGTGTTAGAATTCACGATGCTTCACCTCTACTTCTATAATGTTGAGTTTATTATAAGCAATGGCAATGCAAGATATTTAACGGTATTTTGATTACATTGTCGACGATTTTGACTTTTTGTCGAAACGGACAGCAAAAAGCCTGGCGCAGAAACGCCAGACTTTATTTATCAAGAAATGCTTCCTATTCCGATTTCCTTGCATAAAAAACGGCAAAATCCTGGTACTTATATACGCAGTCCGACTCCTGAAAACCGGCTTCCTGAAGCCAGCGGAGCTGGTCCCCGGCCTTCGCGTTAATGTCGAGCTTCCGCCGCTCGATCGATGCGTCCGCAGCCTCCGTCGAAATTCCGTTGGTGCGTATCCATTGCACCCACATCTGTTTGTAGAGCTGATCCACGGCGTGAGTCTCCCCCATCACTTGATCGGCGTTAATGAACAAGCCGCCGTCTTCGAGCAAGCCGTAAATTCTTTGAAACAGCGTCTGCTTAGCCTCGTGAGTGAGATGATGGATCGATAAGGATGAGACAATGAGGTCAAACTTGTGCTCGAACGGATACTCCGTATAATCCGCGACTATGTATTCGATTTCCTCCACGGCCGCGAACCGCTGCTTGGCGATATCGAGCATCTTGTCTCCCAAATCGATCAAGGTCAGCTTGCATGCAGGGTACTTGGTCCGCATTCCTTCCGCCAGCAGACCGGTCCCTGCGCCTAAATCAAGGATTCGCGGCGAGGGCTTATCCGTCTGCGCCCATCGTACTGCGGTGCCGTAAAAATCGTCGAAGCACGGAATCAGCAGCCGCCTCTGCTCATCATACTTATGCGCCACCTCATTAAATTGGCGGATCACCTTCTCGTTCATGTCCATCCCTCATTTCTTCATTGTTACTATTTATAGTATACAGCGACTGTTATAATGTAAAATATATAAATTCAATTTATTTCATAGGAAATAACTATAATATAATGCTGCAAAAAACAGGCCAGGATCTTCCCTCCCGTTTAGGAGTCCGATTCCTGACCTGATCGTGAACAAGCTAATGATTTATTCGAAAAAGGTTTGGTACAGCAAATATACATTCAAGATGGCGATGACTCCTGCGACCACCCAGGACAGCCATTTCAACCAGCCTTTGTTGGCGAACTCACCCATTTTCTTCTTATCGCTCGTAAAAAATACTAATGGAATAACGGCAAAGGACAGCTGCAGCGATAAAATGACCTGGCTCAAAATAAGCAGCTTCGCCGTTCCGCTCTCCCCGGCAATGGCTGTTACAATAACCGCCGGAATGATGGCGATCATCCGCGTAATCAGCCGGCGCAGCCAACCGGGCAGCCGGATGTTCAGGAAGCCCTCCATGACGATCTGGCCTGCCAGCGTTCCGGTCAGAGTAGAATTTTGCCCCGATGCGAGCAGCGCTACGCCGAACAGAATACTTCCTAACGTCGTACCGAGAAGCGGCGTCAGCATTTGATAAGCATCCCCGATTTCCGCAATATCGGTCATTCCTGCCCTGTGGAACGTAGCGGCGGACAAAATAAGAATGGCCGCGTTGATGAACAAGGCGAAAAATAACGCAATGGACGAATCCCAGGTCGCATATTTGATGGCTTGACGTTTCCCGTCACGAGTTTGATCGAATTGCCGTGTTTGCACAATAGAGGAATGCAAATACAGGTTATGCGGCATGACCGTTGCGCCGAGAATCCCAATAGCGATGTACAGCATCGTCGGATTGGTGAACAGCTCCGTGGTCGGTACGAAGCCTCGGGCAATGCCGCCGATATCCGGCTTCGACAAGATCATTTCGGTTAAGAAGCAGCCGCCGATCGTTACAATAAGCACGATGACGAGCGATTCAATGAACCGGAAGCCTTTATTTTGCAGCAGCAAAACTAACAGAACATCCACGGCGGTTATCATGACCCCGTACAGTAACGGGATGCCGAATAGCAGGTTCAGGGCTATGGCCGATCCGATCACTTCCGCAAGATCACAAGCCGCTATCGCCAGCTCGCACAGGATCCACAATGTAAATGCAACCGGCTTGGAATAATGATCCCGGCATGCTTGAGCCAAGTCTCTGCCTGTGACGATCCCGAGCTTGCCGGCCAGCGATTGGAGCAGCATCGCCATCAGGTTCGATAACAGGATGACCGACAGCAAGGAATATCCGAACATCGATCCTCCTGCGATATCCGTCGCCCAGTTTCCCGGGTCCATGTACCCGACGGCTACCAGGTAGCCCGGTCCGGCGAACGCAAGAAATTTTTTGATCCAGCTTCCGGTCTTAGGAATTTTGAGAGAACGGTATACTTCAGGAAGCGTCGCCTGCTTCCTTGACAATCTCCATCCTTCGTCCGCCGTTTGGTTGATTTGGCTGTTTTCCAACATAAGCTATCACCTCTTACAGTCTTAATAATATGGACATCTATGCATTAGGTTAAATTTGTTTGCCTCGTGCAACTTTTCGGGTAAAAAAAACCAATTGCGTAATTAAATTATATGCTGATTAAAGCAAAAGTTCCTATGTATGTGATTGTACTCGGCAAAATATTTTTGTCAAGGGAAACATTTGTAGGCTGTTCCAACAAAAAAAAACTGCCGACACCCGGTCGACAGTTCCCTTTTGAAACAGCTTATTTCTGAAGTGTGTTTTTCGCGGCGTTGACGAGGAAATCGTACCATTCGTCGCTTTCCTCAAGCACATCCTCGACTTCCAGAATCTCATCCTCACTACCCGATTCATTCAGGAAGAATAAGCCGTAGCTCCATTCTTTCCCGTTCTTGCTGTGCAATGTGATTTCGTAAGGCAGCTTATGATCCTTAAATTCAAAAGCCACTTTCCCGATGTAGCCGTCTTCCTTGCTGTATGACATGGATGCATCCATTACCTTAATCAACCTGCTCACCCTTCCTGTAACCTGTACGCTTCAAAAATTATAATGGAAATCGCTCCCCTATTTCAACCGATTCGACTCTTGGCGGCGGCAGGATGCTTACTGCTTCTTCTCCATTGCCCGTTTCAGAGCAAGAACCTCCTGATCGGAAACGGCATCCTTATCACCATAGCGGACGGAATCATACATGGCGACCAGCTTATCCGCCTCATCGGGAGGAAGCTTGTGCCAAGCCTCTATCTCCCGGCCGGTTTCACGTGGGGTCAAATACCGTTTAATGCGGTATCCCTGATGGATCGATTGACGCAGCCAGCTGCGATACAAAAAACGGATGCGATCCCGGTTCGTGGCCATATCCTCCCACTTCTCCGGCCGCGAACCGCCGAACCATCGTCTCCAGCGGGAGAACAGCTGGCTGCCGAGCTGATCCCAATCCATCAGACTCTCGACATCGTCCTCATACCCGGTCCGGCTTGCCCGCATATCGTTCGAACGGAGCTTGCCTGCGAGCCAGGTAAAGAAAAGCCGCGCCCAGCCGGGAATCTTGATCGCGATCCTGTACAGCAAATACAAGACCGCAGCAATAATAACCGCCGCCGTAATATAGTAAAATATCTTCTCCAGCACCTCGAGCCAAACCGGCGGCGCCTCGCTCACCCCCAAATTAGGCGGCGTAGGCTGCGGCTTTTGCTCAGGAACCATAGCCGGCGGCTTGTCGGAGGAAGCGAACAGCGCACGCAGCAGGGCGGCCAGCTGCTCCTTCAGCCACCCCATCGCCTGCTGCAGCATCCGAAATGCTACGATGAGTGCGATCAGCAGCAAAACAAGCCCGATCAGCAGGCGATTTTTCCATTTCATTTCCGATGCAATGACCGGTTCTTTATCCCCTGGCAGCGATTCCTGTTTCATGTTGGATTCATTCGTCACAAACAGGGTCACTGCCAGCGATACGAGTCCGCCCCCTGTCAATAACGGCATGAAAGGTTCAAATTCAGGCATGAAATGCAAGATAACCGATGCGAAAAAATATAAAATCATACCGAGCAGGAAAAAGCTTGCCGGAAATAGCATATACCAGGGAACCTCCGTCAGCTTGATCCCTCTGTAGACCGCTATGCAGGCTATTGGGATGGACACCAGCGCGATAAGGTCGGTGCCGAACAGCAGGTAGGTATAGCCACCGCCCAAGCAAGCGATGAGAAATAACAGCTGGAATAGCCTTGTTATCCGGATCCATGTGGCGGCAGCAAAACCGGCGGCATAACATACCGGAAGCGTAGCAAGCCATATCCAGCGAACGTTCTCCGGCAGCACATAGACGGATAACACGAGCAGCAGAGGCAGAAACAGCAGCAGCTCGGCGCAGCCTTTAAGGACCGCTGCACCCATACGGGAGAGGAAGCTCATGCGCTCTCACCCGCCTGTTCATCCGGGCGCATTCGCTTCTCCAGCTGCAGGATGTCCACGGAGTTGCCTTGATAACGGAGCTGCTCGATCGGCGTCTTCATTTTCTCGCCTATATAAGAAGTAATAATGAGAATATCGCGATTGGAGAATCCGCTCGCTGCTTCCTCCTCGAGCAATGTATCGAACGGAATGCTGCGGGCGACGACAACCTTCGCCATCGTCTCCAGAATAAAGGTCATCTGCTCCGAACCGCTGCCAGGGTGAACGCGTACCGCTTCCTTCGGAGCATCGACGGTATAGGCGTTCGTGCCGAAGCCCGTTTCCATCCCCTGATCTATAGCTTGCTGGGCAATGGCGGCGGCATAAGACAATCCTCGCTCGTACAGCTCTTCATCGTTGACCTGATTCCACATCTTCTCATGATCTTCCACATTCAAATAAATCATAAGCCGGTGATCCGCCGTATAATCTCGCTGATGCACCTGGAGCTTGCCCATCCGGGCCGTCGCTTTCCAGTTCACCCCGTTCAAGGGATCGCCGTATCGGTATTCCCGTACGCCTGTGATCATGAACGGATCGTCTACGATCCAGCGGCGCACGGAGAAGTCCCCCTGCCAGCTGTGCGACGGCAGCGCGATTTCCTCGAGGGGCGCGAGCTTCGGGTACACCAGCAGCTCGGCATCCAGCTCGAGCTTGAGCGTATTTTTGTACATCCCGAGCAGATCGCCGTGAGTAAGCGCTGCCGTATTCAAGCGGTAGCAGCCTCTTTTGCGGCACACCATCCTGTGACGTCTTGTCACCTGCGTGTAGGGCATCAGACTGAACAAGCTCTTATGATTTTGGAACATGGCGCCGTTGTTGATGTCCAGGTTCGATTGGCTGTAGAATACCAAATTCGCATGGATCAGCGATTCTAGCCTCAGCCAGGGGACCGGCAGTAAATTCCGGTTCGCGATCCGCTCCACCATCTCGGCCTCCTCCCCTTCGAAGCAGGCTTTCATGCTGAAATACCGATGATAAGTAAGCCCTTTGTCGCCGAAGAAGCGGAACAAGATTACCTGCAGCACCAAAACAATTAAGGTAATGAATAACAACCAATGAATGCTCATTCCTGCTTCACCAACTCGGATTCAGCCGGTACGGTAACCTCCTGCAGGATGGAATCGACAATCGACTCAGCCGCAAGATGCCGCGAGCGGAACGAGCCTTTGACCATTATGCGGTGCGCAAGCACGGGCCCTGCCATCGCTTTGACGTCATCCGGCGTTGCGAAATCTCTGCCTTGAAGCAGCGCCTGCACTTGAACCGCTTTCAATAATGCCTGACTGCCGCGGGGGCTGACGCCTGTCGCCACTTCGCTGTGATATCTCGTTTTTTCCACGATCTGCAGCATATACCTCAACAGCTCGTCGCTAACCGTCACCTGGGAATAATGACGCTGTGCCGCGATGATCTCGTCCGTTCCCGCTACGCTCACAATCGCTTCGAGCGGGTTGGCATCCTTAAACCGTTTCATGATGTCCAGTCCTTCTTCGGTTGTAGGATACCCCATTCTCACCTTGAATAGAAACCGGTCCAGCTGCGCCTCGGGTAACGGAAACGTCCCCTGGTTTTCCACCGGGTTCTGGGTTGCAATAACCAGGAAAGGCTGCTCCAGCCCCCTCGTCTCGCCGTCAATGCTGATCTGCCTTTCTTCCATACATTCCAACAGGCTCGATTGCGTGCGCGGCGTGGCCCGGTTGATCTCGTCGGCCAACAAAATATTCGTAAACAGAGGCCCGGGGCGGAACTCGAATTCCGATAGCTTTTGATTGAAATAATTGATTCCGCTCAAATCCGAAGGCAGCAAATCGGGAGTAAATTGAATCCGTTTGAAGCTGCAATTCAAAGATTTCGCCACTGCTTTGGCGAGCAGCGTTTTTCCCGTGCCGGGCACGTCTTCGAGCAGAATATGACCGGAAGCTATGAGGGCAATAAGCAGCTTGTCGATAACGTCTTCCTTTCCAACGATGACCTTGCTCACATTAGCTCGAATCGTTTGCGCCAACGATTGAATTTCGCTCAACTGCATTCGCCGCAACCTCTCTTTCGTTCGTAAGATGTCCTCAGTAATAATGGTATCAAACTAAACTTTACCATAAGGAGGCTCGAAAAATCTACGAAGAGATTGCAGCAAAAAAAGCCCTGAAGCAATGAATCCGCCTCGCGGCTTCTCATCACTCAGGGCTTCGGATCATCGTTATCGCGGATTCGGGAATACCCGTTTTACCATTTCCGTGAACTCCGCAAAAAAGCCGGAAACCGGTCTGCCGGCGGCAACATCGGCAGCATAATTGTTCACCCGTTGAACGAAGTCGGGGTTCGTAGATACATACACGTTATGAACGTTGCCATCCGTCGATTTTACTTGTTGGGCGATTTTACCTTCCATATCTCTCGTCAGCTGTCCAGTGCCGTCTTTTAGCACGGCAGCCACATAAGCATTGTTCTGTGTAACCAGAACGTTCGCGGACTTGACTCCGGGAAGCTGAACGATTTTGTCCGCCGCCTGTCTGGCCACTTGAATCCGATTGTCTTGAATCGCAGCCGGCGTTGGATTGGCAGCCTGCTGACGTACGGATTGATTTGGAGCGGGCTGCGCCGCTTGGTTCCGTGTGCACGCCGTTAATGAGCCTGCGAGCAGGAAGGCCGAAATCGTGCATACAACCATTTTGGAAGTGTGATTGGACATGAAGTTTGTCCCCCTTTCTTTAATTTAATTCTTAGTATGCTTTGTTCAATTGCTTCTCATGCATCCTCCATCTTTCCATCCTTTTACGGGTAGACGGACTTGCACACTACAATTCACCGCCGCGCTGTACTATACTAAGAATCAGATAGCTTTTCCTCACTTGCCGTTTCTTTCCTGCGAACAATACAATAGCGAGGTGACTCTTCTTGAACATACTGAAAGTGAAGGACCGTCAAGAGCTGGACAAAAAAATTCCGTCCATGCCTTGGTATGTCGAAAAATTCATCAATTATAAACTGCCCGACCTGTCTCCCTCGTCCTTGCTGGAATATGTTAGGGATTATGAAACCTTCTTATCCTGGCTGCTGGCCGAAGGGTTGGCCGAAGGTCAAACGATAAAGGATGTGCCTATCGAATCGCTGGAGAAGCTGCATATGGAGAGCATCGATAATTTCCGCATGTTTTTGTCCACGCGCAAGGAAAATGCCAACAGCAAGACAACGATATCCCGCAAGCTCTCGTCTCTTCGCTCGCTGTTCCACTACTTAAGCCAGATCGCCGAGGATGAGCAGTTCTATCCGCTGCTGAAGCGCAATGTGATGGCTAAGGTCGAGATCAAACGGACTCATAAACCGAAGGACACTGCGGCGAAGCTTGAAGGAAAGCTGCTGCAGGAGGACGAAATCCGCGAATTCCTGGATTATGTATATAACGGCTATGAGCAAGATATCGCGAACAACAAGCAGGCGATGTATTCGTACGAGCTGAATAAAGTGCGCGACGGCTGTATCATCAGCCTCATTCTAAACTCGGGGCTTCGTGTCTCCGAGGTGGTGAATCTCAATGTCGACGATATCGATATGAAGAAGAAGCTGACCCATGTGTACCGCAAAGGTAAAAATGACGACTCCTTCAAGACGCCCGTCTACTTCCGTCAGGAGGCGTTCGACGACCTCGCAGCGTATTTGGATCTGCGGCAAACCAGGTACAAAGCGCCCAAGCGAGAAAAGGCTCTCTTCCTTGCCATAGCGAACGGAAAAAAAGAAGGCGAGCGGATGACCAAGCGCGCGATGCAGGAAATGGTAATCAAGTATGCCAAGCGGTTCGGCAAGCCGTTCCTGTCCGTACATAAGCTGCGCCATTCTTTCGCAACCGACTATTATTTGCGGAATGACCTGTACAAGACGCAGGAGCAGCTCGGGCATGCTTCGCCGGAAACGACGCAGATTTATGCCCATTTGACCGATAAAACGATGGCGGAAGCTATCGACAACCGGAAAGAGCAGGAGTCCGAAAGCAAGAACGCCCCTGCGTCGGCATCGCGTTATGCGACCAGGTAACACGGTTAGGCTGCACGTATTTAAAGCAACAGAAAAAACCGCAGGCTTCTGCTAGAGCCTGCGGTTTCCTTATGGAACGATGCTTCAAGGTCATCGTATGTACGGTTTGTTTGCAATTAATCTCCCGCCGCTTGCTTAACGGCTTCATTCTCATGAAGCGGATCCGGCTGGAACCCTTTGCTGCCGCTTTTGGAGGAACGGGTGCGGTCCAATTTACGGATATCATAATCGAGCATTTTCCCTGCTCCCAATGCGGTACACTCCAGCGGCTGATCCGCCAAATAAATCGGAATGTGCGTATCCGACTGCAGCCTCGTGTTAAGCCCTTTCAACAAAGAGCCGCCTCCGCATAAAATAATGCCTTGCTCCATAACATCCCCCGCAAGCTCAGGCGGGCACTCCTCCAAGGTCGCTCGAATGGTGTCCACCAGCGTGCCGATGAAGCTATCCAGCAATCTATAGATTTCTTGCGATGATATCGTAATCGTCTTGGGAAGTCCTTCGACCAGGTCTCTTCCCCGTATATCCAATTGCACGTCGGGATCCGGCTTTACCACCGTACCGAGCTTGATTTTGATGTCTTCCGCAGTCCGTTCGCCGATATCCAGGCTGTACGTTTTTTTGACATACTCGATAATGTCCCGATCGATCGACATGCCCCCCCTGCGGATCGTTCTGCTGGAAACGATGCCTCCGAGAGACAGGATGGCTACCTGCGAGGTTCCGCCGCCGATGTTCAATATCATATTGCCGAGCGGCTGGTCGACCGGCAGCCCCGCACCCAATGCCGCAGCCAGCGGCTCTTCTACCGTGATGGCTTTATTGGACCCTTTTTGAAACACCGTTTCTTCAACGGCCCGCTTCTGCACGCTCGTAATCCCGCATGGAATCGAAATGAACACCCTGGAGCGCCGCATCCAAGAGCGGCCCTGAATTTTTCGCATAAAATGCTGCAGCATCGCCGTCGACCAATTGTAGTTGGAAATGACGCCATCCTGCAGCGGATAAATGATTTCAAGATTGCCCGGTGCCCGTCCGATCATGGCTTGCGCCTCCGAGCCAATGGCAAGAACTTCCCCTGTATCCTGCTTCACGGCAATAACGGATGGCTCCTGAAGAACAATCCCTTTCCCTCGCTGATAAATAATCGTATTGGACGTGCCTAAATCGATCCCAAATTGCAGCTCACTAAACATATACATCCTCCGTCTCAATCGTTTTGTCGAAGCGCAGGACTTTTTATATTCTTTGCTTATTCTCGCGCCCGTAGTTGGTGAATTGTGCTGTACACAGCGTAAGCTTGCTGCACAGACTTGTCCTGTCCCCTTATGCTCCGAGATTTTATACTCTTCGTCCCCCCTGCCCAACTTGCGGGGGCATTTGTGAAGAAAAAAGAACTGGAAAATCCGTACATTTTCTATCCCGAATGAAAGTCGTTTTGCAAAAAGCGGACCCCATGAAACTGTCGACTTCCCACGAATCATGTAAGATGGCGACGAATGATACAGATGCCGTAACCAATTACAACGGAGGTGCAAGTCCATGGGCAATTCCACAAGACTGCTGCAGCGCCGGCTGGAACAATGGAAAACTGCGGCAACCCAGTTTATTGCAGGACCCGAGGAAGAAGAAGATAACAGAACCGTCGTGCTTGAGCCCGCTATATTTGAACAATGCCAGCAAGAGGCGGATGCGCAGCAAATCAGCGTAAACGAATGGGTCCATTACATACTGGAACAGCATGTTGCCGCCAAGAGCGCCGACCTGCTGGTTCCTATATCGAGAGAACAGCTGGAGCGCAATCCTTTGCTTTATTTGGACGCTTTAGCCGAACGCAACATTAATTTATACGGAGAACCGAAGTATGAATATGAACAATCTTGATGAAACGAATCTCCAGCAGGCTGTATATCTGGACCAGTCGGCCTTAATGGCATTTATGAACCCGCAGGATCCCTATTATGCAAAAGCGCGGACGATGTTTCTCGATTTGGACGATTTGGACCGCAAGCTCATTACGACGAACTATGTTATTTTCGATACGCATCAATGGCTGAGAAACAAATTCGGATTTCAGCAGGCGCAATTTTTCCTGGAAACGATGGAGCAAGCCGTACAAAAAGGGACGTTAACCTTAATTTCCGGTTGTTCGGAATTCGAGCAGGAATCCAAGCGGCTGCTTGTCGATTGCCCCGATCTTCAGCTTTCGCTGACGGAAGCGATCACTGCCGTCGTTATGATTACATACCAAATCAAACGTATTTTCACCTTCAATCCTAGCTATTCCTTTCTTCCTAAGCTGGACTCCAGCATCAAAGTCATGCCGAGCGTATGGTAAACATCCGAGCGAGCCTGTCCCGTTTCTTCATGAAACCGGGCAGGCTTTTCAACTATTTATCGAGCAAAAAAATAGGCCTCCCGCTTCATACGAAGGTGAGGCCCTGTTTTTATAATTTGGATTCCGCAAGCGCGGAAACGATCAGTGAAGCGTACAGCTCCGATCCTTCAGGCCCCAGATGAACTCCATCCTGGGCGAAGATCGATGCTTTGCCTTCGCTCGCTGCGTACCAGTCCACCAGCTTGACTTTCGGATTGTTCTCGGCAGCGGATGCCAATATCGTATTGACTTCGTTCTCCCATTTTCGCGGAACTCGTGTATTAACAAGAACGATCTGCTCGGGATCCCCTAGCGATTCAAGGAGAGAATTAAGCTGCTTCTCGGTGAAGGGTCCGTTGGAGCCCAGCTCAAGAATGACCCGCTTGCCGAGCTTTCCTTCCTCTTTTAACTGTTTCACCACATCCGCCGCTTGAAGCAGCTGCCGGCCGATCTTGCCGTCGATGACGATTCCCGGCAGCTGCTTCTCCAAATGAGTGGCTGCACCCAAAATAACCGAATCCCCAATCACCGTTATGCCGTCTCCGACTTTCGGTTTGGCTTCAGGCGTAACGCCGGCTGTTATCTCCGCTCCGGCTTCCTTGGAAGGATCCGTCGTCGCCGCAACCGAGCCTTTCGGCTCCACGGTTGCCGGTAGAGAGTCCGCAGCATGCCCGTCCGACTGATCAGACGGCTTGCCTGTTCCTTCCGCGGGCGTATCCTCCAATTGCTCGGATATTCCGCCGTCATTGTTAGGTCCGGCAGAGATCGGCTGGCTCGGCGGATCGATAGCTATCGGCTCCGGCTTGACAGGTCCGACGGCTGCTATCGCTTCTTCTTTATCGCTCGGCTGTTGAGCCTTATCCCCGTCCGACGGTCCCGACGGAGCTTCTATGCCGGGGGGCGTTGAGCTCGCCGTCGCATCCGTTACCCGGTCTACCATACCAACGCAGAGAAATCCGATAAGAAACAGCACGCAGGCGGCAGGAGTCCAGCGAGCCGCAGGCGGCCGCTGCCGGCTTCGTCTGCTTTCCCCTGCTTGCGTCCGGCTTCGCCTCCATACCCCGCGCCGGATCGGCTCCTCCACAAACCGCCATGACAAGGCGGCAATCAGGACCGTCACCCCCATTTGCAATATCATCTTCAGTATCGAAACCTGCCCGTGATCCATAACGGGACTGGTGAGCACGATGACGGGATAATGCCATAAATAAATGCCGTACGATCTTACTCCGATCCACTTCAAAGGCTTGTTGCTCAGTACTTTCCCCAAATAGGTTGCTGGATGAGCAATGACCGCTACTACGACGGCAGCTGCAAGCGACAACAGGACTAATCCTCCGTTATACAGAAATCCGTCGTACTCGTCGGTATTCCATACCATGAAGCCTATCGCTGCCAGCGCCAGAATCCCCAGCGTATCCAGCGTTATCCGGAAGGGAGCGTCCGTTGGAGCCGTCAGCCTCCGGCTGGGCCAGACCATGGCCAGAACTGCGCCGATCAGCAGCCCGAAGGCTCTCGTATCGGTTCCGTAATACACGCGGCTCGGGTCCGTCCCGGGCTCATACAGCCACATCATCGCGACAGCCGATACCGCTGCGCCGATCAGGGTAAGCACGAGCAGCTGAATCCGTCGCGGCGTAAACTTCAGGCCCAGGAGCAGCAGAAGCGGCCACAGCAAGTAGAACTGCTCCTCCACCGCCAAGGACCATAAATGTCCTAAAGGAGACGGCGGCCCGAAGCTCTCGAAATACGAGACTTGACGAAAAATTAACCACCAGTTGCTGACATACAGCAAGCCGGCTACCACTTCCGCCTGAAGCCCCGCTACCCGCGGTTTGTCGAACAGCAAAATCCATGCGCTGACCAGCACAAGCATTAGCAGCAGCGCTGGGAGCAGCCTTCGTGCCCTCCTGACCCAAAACGATCTTAAATCCAGCTTTCCGGTCTGCTTCCATTGGGAGATTAGTATATCGGTTATGAGATATCCCGACAATACGAAAAACACACCGACGCCAAGAAGCCCTCCAGGCGCCCATTCCATATTCAGATGGTACACGATGACGGCAAGCACAGCCAATGCGCGCAAGCCGTCCAGTCCGGCCATATAGCGGCTGCTGCCGCCTTGTACAGGCTTAGGCATCGGGGCTTCCTCCCTTACGGAAGCTTAAGCCCGTGCCGTCCCATCGGCCGCCATTCTCTCTTCTCCTCGTCTTGCTGCCTGTATCCTCCATCATAGCGATTCGGCTCATCTGTCTTCTGTCCTTTCATTCACTTAAGGTGTCAATGTTCTACGTTGATACCTTAACTATAACCAATCGCGAAATGGAAATCGTTACGAAAGGATTACAGGTTCATTTCTCGTACAAATGCGCAAAACCATTAACTGGAATCGCCTCCTGCGGCTATCTTATTATGGATTTATTCCGGATTCAACGGGAACTTTTGTCGAAATCTGTCGAGTTGACGAGCATGCCGAAATACTGCGAAAAAAAGCACCCTCCACATCCATTAACGGTGTGAAGGGCGCTTAAGAAGCCGTTATTTTTTCTTTTGCTTGGCGTCATACGCCGATTGGTAAATTTCGAGATAACGCTTCAGATTCATGTTGTCGAGATTTTTCACATATGCGTCCCAGTTCTTATCGATATCCGAGTCGCCTGTTATAAACCGAGCCATCATCTCTTTGACATGATCGAGAATCGTTTTCTCCAGATCGGCCAGCTCCGACGCCTGGTCCGCCGTGAAGAAGACCGGAGGCATAACTTTATCGATCTTCATTTGGTACGGCTCCATCTTCTGCTTCGTTTCGTTGTACAGAATGACTTCCAGCGGTTGATCCGGATTCGCAACTTCACCGAGACGGAAATCGTTGGAGCGGTAGTTCGGACCGGTTTGGCCCCAGTTCACGTTTTGTACGCCGCCCCATGGAGTCAGCTGCTTCCAGATCGCCGGCTTGCCGTTAATACCGATCTCGCCTTTTTCCGCATAGCGCCATTCGGTTCCTTCACGTCCGGCATACCATCTCAAAGTCGTATCCGGCGAATTGTATAAGAAATCGGCGAGGCGGAACGCCACTTCAGGATTTTTCGCATTTTTCGTAATAACATACTGCCCGTTGCCGACCACATACGGATGATATGCAGCAGTTTGGAAGCCGTTCGGACCTTTCAGAGGAGGCACGGCGACATAAGTCAGCCATCTGCCGGTGCTTCCGCCCAGAGTTGTCAACGAACCCATATTATGGCCGTTCGAAGCTCCGAGAATAACCGTATCCGGATTTTCGCCCAGCGTTTTCAGCTGGTTGTTATCCTGCGTCAATGCCTGCGGGTCAATCAAGCCTTCGGCATACAGCTTGCGCAAATATTTCAAGCCTTCCTTCCATTCCGGCTTGTTGTACGGAACGGTTACTTTGCCGTTGTCCAAGTACAGCTTCTTATCTCCGTGATCATAAATAAACGCATTCATGATGAACGAATCGAGCATTTGAGTCGAGAACAAGTGGCTGCTGCCGGCTTGAATCGAACCGGACAATGGAATTTCATCCGCCTTGCCGTTGCCATTCGGATCCTTCGTTTTGAACGCTTTCAGCACTTCGTAGAACTCGTCGGTGGTCGTAGGCATTTTCAGTCCGAGCTTGTCGAGCCACGGTTTATGAATCCACATTCTTTGCTGATACATACAGTGGTAGCATTCGTTAACCTGCGGCAGCGCGTAAATTTTGCCGTCCGGCGCGGTGATCAGATCCTTGTAGAACGGGTTGACGTCGAACATTTTTTTCATTTCAACCCCGTACTTGTCGATCAGATCGTTCAATGGAAGGAATACGCCTTGGCTGCCGTAAATCATCATCTGCGTCGGGGATACGCCGAAGCCCATAATGACGTCCGGATAGTCGCCGCTCGACAGAACCAGATTCAGCTTCTCGGTAGCCGACTTTTCAGGAGCTACCTCCCATTCAATGTGAACGTTCGTTTTTTGCTCCAGCCATTTGGTGAACTCGTTCGTGGCAAAGTCTTCAACCGATGCGCTGCCTTTGACAAGGATTTTAATCGTTGTCTTCTCATTCGTTATCGGGAGCTGCCCGGCAGGCGTTACGGCTACGCTCGGCGTTTTTCCGGTATCTTTGCCGGCAGGTGCGTCGGCTCCGGAGCATGCGCTTAATACAATTCCGAAGCATAACAGGATCGAGAGCATGACTAGCGTCATTTTTTTCAAACAAACCCCTCCTAGACGGTTTCTTTACCACAATAGAATTTATAAGATTACGAGGTCACGCTCTTACCCTTTCAAAGACCCGATCATAACACCCTTAACAAAATACTTCTGAACAAACGGATACACAACGAGAAGCGGAACCGTAGCTACCACGATCAACGAATATTTCAACAGCTCCCGGAGTCCTTCCCGTTTCGCTTGCTCCGCTACGTCCATCAGCATGTTCAAATCCACATCGTTCTGCACCAAAATATCTCTGAGCACGAGCTGCAGCGGGTACAGATTTTGATTCTTCAAATATATAAGCGCATTGAAATAAGAGTTCCAGTGCCCGACGGCATAAAACAGCGTGATTACGGCAATAATCGGACCCGACAAAGGAAGCACGATTTTCCAAATAAACTGAAAGTCCGTACAGCCGTCCAGCTGAGACGCTTCCAGCAGCTCATCGGGAATCGTTGTCTGGAAATAGGTGCGCGTAATGATCATGTTCCATACCCCGAGCGCGCCCGGAAGCAGCATCGACCAAGTCGTATTCAGCAGCCCCAGATCTTTGACCACGAGGTAAGTCGGGATCAGCCCTCCGGAGAACATCATGGTGAACACGAACAGGAACATGAACACATTTTTTCCGTAAAAATCTTTCCTCGACAACGGATACGCAGCCAAAATGGTCATGACGACGTTAATCGCCGTTCCTGCGACCGTATAGAAGATGGAGTTCATAAAGCCGCTCCATATCAGCTTGTGCTTGAAGACGGCACTGTACCCATCGAGCGTAGGATCGATCGGCCACAGCCATACCGCTCCCGAAATGACAGCTTCCGAACTGCTTATTGAAGCGCTTACAATGTAGATGAGAGGATACATTATGGTAATCAGAAACAAAGATAATATCGTGTAATTAATGATCGTAAACATCTTGTCGCTTCGGTTTTCCTGAATATTCGAATGTTCCACTGGTTTCTCCTTTCCGGCCCCTGGTCACCACAAGCTAGCCTGCTTCGTTTTCTGGGCGATTTTATTAACGATAATAAGCAAGATCAGGTTGATTACCGATTTGAACAAGCCGATAGCGGAAGAATAAGAATAATTCAGCGCCTGCGACGCCAAACCAACCTTATATACATAAGTATCGATGACTTCCGACGTCCGCAAATTGAGCGGGTTTTGCATCAGGAGCACTTTCTCGAAGCCGACATCCAGCATATGTCCCGTATTCATAATCAACATAATGATGGCAATAGGCATAATACCCGGAATGTCGATGTGCCACATCCGCTGAACCTTCGTAGCCCCATCCACGACCGCCGCTTCATGGAGCGACGGATCGATCCCCGACAACGCGGCCAAATAGATGATACAGCCGAAGCCAACGCTCTGCCAAATGCCGGACCATACATATATGGACTTGAAGTATTCGGGTACCCCCATGAAGTTGATCGTATCCAGGCCGATAAACCTCAGTATCGTATTGACGATCCCGTTGCGCGGATCCAACATTTCCAGAATGATGCCGACCATAACGACGACGGATATGAAATGCGGCGCATAGGTGATCATTTGAACCGATTGCTTAAAAAATTTGTGTCTTACGTAGTTCAGACTGAGCGCCAGTATAATAGGAAAAGGAAACCCGGCGATCAAGCTGTACACGCTCAAAACAATGGTATTGCTCATCAATCTCCAAAACTCGTACGAATTAAAAAACCGGATGAAATGCTTGAACCCGACCCACTCGCTTCCGAGTACACCCTTCGTGACGATAAAGTTTTTGAAAGCAATCTGAGCGCCGTACATCGGTACATACTTGAAAATAAGAATATAAATAAGCGGCAATGCTATGAGTGCGTACAGCCTCCATCCTTTGCGAATTTTGGAAAACGGCGATTTGCTTCTCGTCATTACGCTGGCTTTTGATTGTACTCCTGTTGTTTGTTTTAGCGCTTCCAATTGCTCACCTCCTTCTTCTCATTCATCCCCTTTAAGAACTGTGATATGGGTAGCGGCGGTTGCGCTATGGATCACTTGCTTGCAGGGTATACACAGACCGTACCATAGAATCAACGGCTGCCCTGCTATCAAGATAGCTTGGTAGCCGTTGAATGTATATAGGATAGCTTAACGGTCGATGTGCATCTGTTCAGAATGCCGATGTGCAATCGTTCAGCTCATATTCAAATGTTAAGAATGCGCTTTCAAGATGGATGAGAACCGCGAAATGCCGTCGTGCTCACGCCGTTCAACCGCTTGAAGGCGCGGCAAAACGTATTGGACGAGCTGTAGCCCACGCGAAGCGCGATCTCATAAACCGGCAAATCGGTGCGTACGAGCAGCTCCTTCGCCTGCGTCATCCGCAAATCCTCCAGGTAGTCGGAGAAATTAACGCCCGTCTGCTCTTTGAAAAACTGTGATAAATACCCTTTGGATATGCCAAGCTGATCCGCCACGGAATCGAGACTCAGATCCGCGTATGCGAAGCCTTCATGCAGGCGGGTTACGATGCTTTCCAGCAGCTGCACGTTCTGGCTCTTCTTATGATCGTTAACAAAGCTGCACACTTGCCTGTACACGTTGGTGAGCGAAGCAAAGTTTTTCTTCAGCCCTTCGTAGCTCGCCGCTTCCGCAGGAAGCTGCTTCATCCGCTCCATTACGCTCCATTCGTCCATTTGCACCTGAGGCAGCAGCTTCACGACCGTGCCCAGCATCTCGTTCATAAAAAGCTGCAGCATCGGTACCGACAGCCGTCGCTCTTCGAAGTTGATCTGATACAGCTCCTGCAGCAGCGTCTCCACCGCTTCCCATTCCCCCGCTTTAGCCAGGTTGCTGAGCCGCATTTCCAAATCCGACGGGTAAAAATAGCCGCTCTGCTCTTGCGGCAGCTCGTTATAGCTCATGACGCCTATCTGATTTCGCCAAGTTAAATATTCGAGCGTTTGCCTTGCCTCCTCATAGGATCGGGAGACATTGAGCAGCTCGTCGTACATGTTTCCCGCAGCCAGACATATCGCGACATGAACCTGCTGCTGGATCAGTTCGAGCACATGAGGAAGCATTTCATTCAAGTAAGACACGTTGGTCTCCGTCTTGCTCGAAGCAAACGCAAATAAGAGGGCGAATTGGTCCTCGGCCACATCGTGCCAATAAATATTCCCTTGGAACTCGCGGCGAAGGATGTCCTTGATCTTGACCCGCTTTACATCCAGCTCTTCAAGCAGACTGCGGTCAAAGCCGCTCTCATAGCCGCGCAGCTGAAGAATGGCAACGGCGAAGCAATTGCCCTGCGCTTCGATTCCGACGTGCTGCAGCAGAACGGGCGTATCTTTGGTGGACAGGAAATCGCCCTTCAACAGCCTCTCGAACAAGGCGGCTTGCAGAAACGGCGCCTGCTTCTTCATCTTGTCCTGCAGCTCGCGGTTGTTATCGATGAGCTTGGCTACGGAATCCCGTATAAATCGGTACGCATCGGGCTCCGAATAGGCATCTCCGTCCATTCGATCGATGATGGTATCCATAATCGTGCTGAGAGGCCGGCTGTTCCGGTACGCGAGCAAATAAGCGATCAGAAGTCCCAGCGCCAGAAACACAAACGCCATGGTAAACGTAATTTTCTTAATATACAGCACTTTTTTCAACACGATGGATGCCGGTTGAGCTACGAGATAGGTCCAGCCGTTATAGGAGGAATTCGTGTACGTCACCATCATTTGCTGGTTGTCTATGGTTTCGAGCATATTCCCCTGCTTGCCAAGCAGCTTGCTGCGGTCGATCCAGCTCGTCGGCGCATTGGAGGCCGTGGAAGTTAGGATTTGGCCCGTATCGTCAATAATATACGCCCAGCCTTCTCCGGACGGCTTTAATCCGCCCAGCAGCTTCTGGATTTCCCGGTTATCGACGGTGATGACCACCGCGCCTTGCGGATAGCCAGGATAACCGAGCGAATGAATGTAGGTCATCAGTGAGTAAGCGGTTCCATTTATCGTCACACTTTGGACGGGAAGCACGTCCCGCTGATGATAATCGCCTACCATCATCTGCTTCCATTTATCAAGCTCCATCTGCCCGTAGCGAAAGTTGTTATAAAATTCGGGCAGCTTATACGTACTGTTCTCGGTGAACACGAGCTCGCTGTTTTTATATACAATAAAAAAATTGAATATAAAATTATTCGTTAGACTGTAGTTGTTGAGACTTTTGCGCGTATCGAGTATGCGGTTGATGTTGGAGCCTTGAAACGGTTCGGTAATGTGCTGGAACTGCATAATTCTCGTATCGCCCACAAGCTGCATGGCAATGGATGAGATTTCAGCCAGCCTCCGGTCGAGAATATCCCTGCTCTGCTGAAGCATGCTTATGTTGCCGGCAGTTACTTCCTTCTCCATTTCCTGAAGCGTTTGATTGTATATGACCCAACCGACAAGAAGCGGGAGCAGCAAAAACAGCAGGTTGGGCACCAACAGCCGCAGAAACACCTTATGTCCGCCCGCCTTGCCCCGTTTTATTTTCCACATCTCGCTTCCCCCCCGACGTGATTTGACTCCATTGTAAAGTACTTTGAGGAGACAGACAACGAAAGAATTAGTCGAAATTTGTCTGGAAGGTCTCATCCAATGAGACTACGGGGACTTCCAATCCCTTCCGAATCCGGCTGGTGCCCGTTGATAGGATAACCCGCTTATTTTAATCTCAAAGGGGGCAATCCGCGCAAAGCTCAAAAAAATACAGCGACAGCATAGGACGTAGAGCGTCCTAGACCGCCGCTGATTTATGAGTTCGATCTTTTGGCATGACAGCCGGTTTACCGCCGGTTATTCCAGTGCGGTGATCAGATCTTTAATCCAAGGGAGACCTGTCAATGGCTCGATATGAACATGGGAGTCGGGAACAGCCCGAATGCTGCACAGGTAACCGGCTTTTCCATCCACAACGGCCATGCACTCTTTACATGCATTTGCCGATCTGCAGGAGTACCTTACGGAGAACGATGTATCCTTATGCTCACGAATCCAGAAGATCGCATCCAGCAGACTCATACCTTCTTGATAAGGCACCTCGTAATCCTCCATGGTTCTGCCGGTTTCGGAATCGCCGCGGACCACGTGTAATCTTACGTTAGACATTGTTGTATCCCCCTTTATTCAGACGTCTGCCGCACGAGGCAGTGGAATTTCCTTCATCGTCCATTCACCTTCGGCCTCGAGCCGGAATGTGGTGCTAACCGCAGTGTCATAAGCATGATCATAATCAAGGCGAACATGAGCGCCGCGCGTCTCCCGTCTCGCCAAAGCTCCGATAATTATCGATTCGCTCAATTTCAGCATATGGAGCAGCTCTATTTTCTCCACCAAGGTCAGAGCATAATAGGTTTGTCGGGCCAAGGCAATTCCTTCCACGCGAGCGTTGAGCTCACGCAGCTTGTCCAGCGCTTCGCGCAAGCTCGTCTCCGTACGTAAAGGCCCTGCCCCTTCCCACATCAACTCTTGCAGCTCGCGCTTTACGGAGAGCATCGAAACCTCATCCTTATCCACTTCACGAGGATGCCACAGCTGTTCCAGCCGTCGAAGCTCCTGTTCCAGCTCAGCCTGCAGACGGCCCGACGGCTCCTGACGACGCTCGGCCTTCGCTGCGGATTCCGCAGCAATTCGGCCCGTTACTAACGCTTCCGTAATCGCATTACCCGACAACCGGTTCGCTCCATGCATGCCGTAGATCAGCTCGCCGCAGGCATATAAGCGAGGCACAGTCGTTTCCATCGTACGGTTGACGCGAATTCCGCCCATCGTAAAGTGCGCCATCGGCGCTACCTCGACCATGTCTTTGGTCAAATCGACGCCCTGGTTCTTCAATATTTGAATGACCGGTCCGAACGCTTCCTTCAATTGCTCCTCCGGCACCATGCGAAAATCGAGATAGGCGCCTCCGTGCGGAGTCCCTCTTCCGGCCTCAACCTCTTTAAAAATAGCGAAGGTAGTCTGATCTCGCGCTGCCGTATACTTTCCTGCAACTTCGCTATTGTATTTATCCATAAATTCTTCGAGATTGCCGTTTAACAGCCGCCCGCCTAATTTGTAACGGAAAGGATCCCACATGATCGGGTCGATACCGACCAGCGGCGGATACAGATGGGCTATCGGGAAAAATTGCACCATTTCCATATCCCGCAGCTCGGCTCCGGCTTCGGCCGCCAACATGAATCCGTCGCCTGTCATATTCGCCGATGCGCTGTTTCTTTCATAAATCTCCGTCAGTCCGCCGGTCGCCAGGATGACGGCATTGGCCGCAATCATTACGGGCTGAAATGTCTCCATAGCAAAACCTACAGCTCCCACGACAGTACCGTCTTCTATAACCAGCTTCGTGATCATGATATTTTTTAAACGTTCGATGGACTCGTCCTTCCAAATCGCTTTTCTAAGCCCTGCCGAGGTGGCGCCTCCGGTGTTCAATATATCCACGTAGACACAGCGGCGCCGTGAATGACCCGGCGCGACGACTTGAGAATGCTTCCCGTCCGGTGTTCTGGCCCATTTGACCCCGTAGCCTTCCGCTTCCATAATGAGCTCGGGACCGCGGTCCACTATGGTCCGTACGATTTCCGGATCCGCCATCCCGCGGCTGCCCTTCATTGTATCTTCAAAATGAATATCTGCATTATCTTCTTCCGCTTCACCCAACGCTACCGCCACGGTCATTTGTGCCAGGATGGTGGCGCCTCCGCGGCCGACCAAGCTTTTATCGACCAAAACAACCTTGGCTCCTTCGTTTGCAGCCGCTTTGGCGGCCATCATCCCTGCGGCCCCAGAGCCAATTACCAAGACATCCGTCTGTATATGCAAAGGATTCATCATCATGCTCCTATCTGTGTCAGGATTTGCTGGAGATCGTTTGTCCGATCGGTTGAACGGTAATGCCTGCCTTCTGCAATGCTTCATGAATCGTTCGGGCAAACTCAAGGGCATGCACACCGTCGCCGTGAATACAAATGGTATCCGCTTGAATGTGGACATCTGCATTTTGCCGAGAAAGCACCTTGCCTTTCTGGACCATACGGATCACTTGATTCACCGCTTCCGAATCGTCCGTTATCATTGCATCCGGCTGTCTTCTAGGAGTTAAGGATCCGTTCGACTGGTACGTCCGATCGGAGAATACTTCGCTCGCTGTACGCAGTCCGGCCTTCTCCCCCGCTTTGATAAGCTCGCTGTTCGCAAGACCCAATAAGATCAGCGCGGGATCAACCTTGTAGACAGCTTCGGCAATGGCTTCAGCCAGGCTCGGATTCACCGCCGCCATATTGTATAGTTCGCCATGAGCCTTCACATGCTGCATCGTACCGCCCTCGGACCGGACAAATCCATACAACGCTCCGATTTGGTATACGACGATGTCGTAAGCCTCTTGAGGGGAAATATCCATCCTTCTGCGGCCAAAGCCGATCAAATCCTGTAATCCCGGATGAGCACCGATCGCAACTCCGTTCTCCAGAGCCAGCTTGACCGTCTTTCTCATCGTTCCCGCATCCCCCGCATGAAACCCGCAGGCGATATTCGCCGATGTGACAAAAGATAAAATTTCCGCATCTCTGCCGAGACTATATACCCCGAAGCTTTCGCCCATATCACAATTCAGATCGACATATCTCATGAAAAATGCCTCCTTATAAGAAATACATTTGAATGCTCTTTCTCAAATTGATCAAATTCCATTCCGTTAGCAGATAAGCCTCCTGAGCCTCATGGAGATCCGCCAGTTTAAACCGCACGCCGCTCCCGATCTGCGCTTGCGCCAATAGAGGCAGGTCCGCCGTAATGACCTGAGCCACCTTAGGGTAGCCGCCCGTCGTCTGTCTGTCGGCCATCAATACAATAGGATTCCCGTCCGGCGGCACCTGGATCGTTCCGAACGTCACCGGCTCAGACAGCATCTCCTTCCGCTCAAGCATGGCAAGCGGCTGCCCCGCCAACCGGTACCCCATCCGGTCCGACTGCGGCTGCACTTTAAACTCCGACGACAGCAAGGCTTCGATACAGTCCGAATCGAACAAATCGTATTGCGCTCCGGGGATTATCCGAATTTCCGGGTTCGGCTTATAGGCCGGCAGGGTCTCATAGGATACTCGCCACTTTACCGAATGAAATGCCGTCTCGCCAGCTTCGGACTCTAGGCGTCTCAGCATCTTCCTTCCCAGTGCCGTTGCAGGCTTCAGCTGAAGCAAGTCCCCTTCCTTGAGCGCCCTGCCTTCGAAGCCCCCGAAACCCGCGCGAAGGTAGGTGGAGTAGCTATTCATATGCTTCGGGACATCCATGCCCCCCGATACAGCTATATAGCCTCTGCAGCCTTCGCGGGAGGGGCCGAACTCTAGCGTCGTCCCTGCTTTTATATAAACCGGCCTCCACATTGGCACCGGCATACCGTCCGCTTTGGCGGAAAAATCGGATCCGCAGACCGCAATCAATGCAGCTGCTTCAAAATACAGTGACGGACCAATGATCGTCATCTCGAGTGAGGCTGCCTGCTCATCATTCCCTACTAACAAATTGGCTGTCCTGTGAGCAAAGCTATCCATCACGCCGCTTACGATGACACCATACTTTTGATAACCATACCTTCCGGCATCCTGCACCGTTGTCAGCAAGCCTGGCTTGCGAACATGAATTGTCATCGATTCATTCCCCCCACCGGTCATATTGTTCACGTGTGATAGGGTAAAATCGTATCAGGTTACCTGCCTCCAGCAAGGTAGGAGGCTGCCTATCGGGTAAAAACAGCGATAATGGCGTACGTCCGATCAGCTGCCAGCCGCCCGGCGTCTGGATCGGATAAATGCCCGTCTGTTCTCCCGCAATTCCAACGGTCCCCGGCGGAATCGCTAACCTTGGCGACTCCTTCCGTGGAGCTGCAATCCGCTTATCCATTCCCCCAAGATAAGGAAAGCCCGGAGCGAACCCCAGCATATACACTAAATACTGCCCTCCGGAATGAATTCGGATCACTTCATCCGTGCTGAGCCCGTTGATCTCCGCGACATGCACCAAATCCACGCCGAACTCGCCGCCATAGCAGACAGGTATGTCAACAACCTTTGGTTCAGGCACCGTACCTTCATTCAGCCGCTCCAATATGGTTATTAATTGATTTCTCACGAGGTCATATGGATACTGAATCTCTCCCGCAGGTGATTCCTTGCTGTTGTTGACAAAAAGCAGCAAGGGATCATACACAATCGTTACTGAAGTAAACGCAGGAATAAATTCAATCAGTCCGTTAAAAGGATGTTGCGTCAAATAATCCGAAAGCACTCTGACCTTGGTGTGAGTCTCCACATCTACCTGATCGCCGAGCTTTACCGTGATGGCACAATCCCCTAACGGAGACATTTCAACATAACGAATACTATCATCTCCTTTTCATACCTGACTTCTTCGGGAAGAAGAACAAGTATCAGAGCTCCTATTCAACTATAACTCCCTATAGTGTAATTGAAAAATAGGCTAGCCCCAAGGAGGCCCTAGCAAGATGGATATCCATGCTCACTATAGACAAATTCTCGGGGCTAAGTAACGAATATCAACGTAAGGCGTTTATCCATTCCGTATTTCGGAATTACAATACCGTATTTCGAAACTTAATATATACGATCATTATAGTAGGTGTTGATAAAAAATCAAGAGGATTATCCGTCTCTGCATGAAAAGACGTTATGATGCAATCGTCTCGTTTTCCACATCTTTTCCGATCGGTTCCCACTTAATCAGCAATGTCGCCAGCAAACCCAGCACAGGGACAATAGCCAGCAGCAACAGCGTATTGTATAACCCGGCTACAGCCAGTACGACAGGGAAAAGGAAAAATCCCAGGATACTGCCGACCCGCGTAATTCCTTGACCAAACCCAGCCCCAAGTCCTCTAAGCTCTGTCGGATAAGAAAGTGTCGCCATGGTCATCCCTTGCGAACCTGGCCCAAAGGCATGTCCGAAGATAAAGGCGGCTAACAGAACAGCTGAGATTCCAACGTAGGAATTCCCTGCCGTACCCATCAGGAGCAAACCGATAGCTGCAATAACATAACCAACAATAGATAGCTTGCGAACGCCCCAACGGGTATTCAAGGAAGAGCCGAGAAATCCTCCGAGCGCCCCGAACAAGTTGAAAACAATCGTGCCCGTAATGGCATAAATGACCCCTTGGCCGAAAAGAATCGTGGAAATGGTCGGGATATAAAAACCAACAGCGAAATATTCCATACTTTGCGTAAAGGTGATCACCGAAGCCAAAATAGTTCTAAGCTTGTATTTGCCTTTGAAAATTTCCATGTAGGACAGCTTTGCACTGCTCTTCGTATTCGATTCCTCTTTGGCAGCGGGACTGACGCGAACTTCGACGTTGTACGTTTTACGAATAACCTTAGCGCCTTCTTCCAGCGACAAATGATGAGCCGCCCACAAAGGACTTTCATTCATATAGAAATACCGTAAGAATAAAACGATCAGTGCAAATACGCCCCCAAGGCCGACGGACCATCTCCAAATGTATTCATGCTGATTCAAAAAATAAAACGGCAGTGCAATTAATCCCGTAACAGAGGCAGCGCTAAACCACAGAGGGCACCATAGCGTCACGTTTGCCCCTTTTTTCTTCATATTGCTGAACTCCGCGATGAAGCTTAAAGCAACCGGAATGTCGAGTCCGACCCCTATGCCCATTAATAGCCGGAAGAAGACCAGCGTCCCGAAGTTGGGTGAGAGCGCTGCGCCGAAGGCAGCAAACACCATAAGAAACAAGTCGATCAAGAACATTTTGTTACGGCCGAATTTATCGGTGTAATAGCCTCCGAATACCGCTCCCAATAAAGAACCGACAGCCATAATGGCCGTCAAGCTTCCTAGTTCGACTGCCGTCAAACCAAACTGCTGCTGCAGCTGAGCCGTCCCGATCCCGATACTCGTGAAATCATAGGCATCGACAAACACGCCTGCCAGCGCCAACAAAATAATTTTAAATCCCGGCTTACTTACCGGATTGGAGTTGATGAAATCGACGATGTCACGTCTGCTCCTTACTTCCAAAACTTGAGCCTGCCCATTCATTGTTGTTTGACTCCTTCCTCTTCCCTCAATTTAAATTCCGTTTTTCGGAATTGTAATTCCGTTTTTTAATAACCTAGATATACGATCATTATAGTCGGTATTTATTGAAAATCAAGAGAAATTTCGACGGTTTTTTCACAAACCTTTGCAGACAATGGAGTTCATTGGTCTTTTTAGTGTATACTTGATTTGCGAAATACGCCGTAATCAGGGCTTCAGGAGGAACATTTGTAAAGTGCAGAACAAAAATAAAACGGTAGTCAGATCCATGGATCTTCTTAATCTTTTCTTGAACCATGGCAAATTGAGCATCAACGAGATGGTACAGCTCTCAGGCATTCCCAAAACATCCGTCCATCGAATGATCGGCTCGCTTGAAGAAATGGGCTTTCTTCACAAGGACAAGGATGGAATCTATTCCCTCGGGCTGTTGTTTCTGCAATTTGGCAACTTGGTCGCCGAACGGCTGGATATCCGTCATATCGCATTCCCTGTGATGGAGAAGCTTCGTGACGATATCGAACATGCTGTCCATCTCGTTCTCAGGGATGGTCAAGAATCCATATACATTGAAAAATTGGATACGAATCATCCGGTCAGACTTTTTACCAAAATCGGAAAAAAGGCTCCTCTGTATGCCGGTGCCTCTTCTAGGACCATTCTCGCCTTCTTGCCGGATGAGGAACGGGAGGCTTACTTGAATGAGGTTGAATTGAAGCCGATCGGTTCGGGAACGATTGCCGGCAAAGAAGAGCTGCGTGCTTCTCTAGAGCTGACCAGAAAACGCGGGTACAGCTTCAGCCAGTCGGAGCTTGAGAACTATACCGCGGAATTAAGCGCTCCCATCTTCGATCATTCCGGTCAAATTATCGCTGCCCTCAGTACCGCAGGACTGGAAGTGCAATTCGGCGAAGAACAGCTGCCCGAGTATATCCAAAAGGTAAGACAAGCAGCCGATGAAATTTCTAGAAAGCTTGGTTGTACCGCTCCGTTACAAAGTTAGGTATTCGAACAGACTGAGCATATCTTTTTATCATTATGACAAATACAAGAAGAAGCAAAACCCTCATCATCCAATCCGGATTAAGAGGGTTGATTTTTTTTCCAATCTGCAGATGAACATATCGCTAAAGAGATTTGGCAGCAATCGCTGCATACTTTACGGACATTAAAAAAGGGACTGTCCCTGTTGGAACAATCCCTTTTGGTAAGATCCCGAACGCGATCAGGATTCCTTCTTCATCACATCATGATCGACATAGCGGGCGCCGTTCAATTCGCTAATGACATTGATGGCCACCTTGGCGCCATCTCCCGCGGTAATAATGGTATGTACGCTCACGCCTGCCGCTGTACCCGCCGCCCAGATGCCTTCTACCGATGTCTTGCCTTCCGGAGAAGCATCGATAACCGTCTTAATTCTCGGTTCGGTGCCGTCTTTGGTTTGCAGACCGATATGCTGGGCCAGGTCCGTCAATACCCCTGTAGCCAAAATGACGTGCTTGCCTTCGTACTGGCTGCCGGATTCGGTTACGATCTGGAACCCCTCGCCTGCCTTCGTAACATTCTGAACTTTACCCTGAGCCAGCTCCGCACCGAATTTAGCGGCTTGCTTCTGGCCGATCTCGACCAGATCAGGTCCGGTAATTTCCATGACGCCGTAATGATTTTCCACCCATGCTCGTTTGGTCATGCTTTGATCGCTATCGATCAACAACGTCTTCTTCCCTGCTTTGGCAGTGAATAAAGCTGCACTGGCTCCTGCCGGACCAGCTCCAATAATAACTACGTCATACATTCTCGGTCTCTCCTTTCGAATGGTCATACGGTTGGAAGGTAAATCAGCTTGTCAGCTACTTCTCATGCTACACAACTTGGAAAAGAAAGTCAAAGCTCCTCCGCCTTCTTTTCATTGCTGCGATAATATGCTAAATTAAGGACAATCTACCACTTTATCTATAGAGGAGACCGATTCATGAGCCGCAATCAATGGGACCATCTGGCCGACGGGATTACCGAGGAACAGCTCGAACAATGGCAAAGCTCGATCCGTGACGGAGGCTACTCCGCGTTTCATATGCTGCTTGAAGGCTACAAAAAGCGTCTCAAGACAATGAGAGACGAGGAAGTGCCAAGCTTTCGCTCTTGGCTTGATAAAGCCGCCCGCCTATTTCCCGAGCCCGGCCTGTTCAGTCCTTCCTGGATTCATATTTGGGAGGAATTACAGCAGATGACGGAGATCAAGCAGAGAATTTTGCAAACGGTTCCTGTTCGCGAAAGAGATGGCGAATGGCAGCTCATTCTGGACAATCCGCTTACGATCCAAGAGGTCGTATGCCACCCGGGACTCACCTTTGATGAAGCGGCTTACTTATACTGTTATTTCCGCCCGGGTCTCCAAAGAAACGAGTATATCCGACTGCAAAAAATTCAGCATGTTCTAACCGATGCAGGCTCCTGATGACAGGAGTCTTTTTTTGGGGACTAAAAAACCTTAGCACCCGTCCAACTCGGCAGGACCCAAGCTAGAATTGTCGAATCGATTGCGATTTTATCGAGACGTGCGCTTCCCCGGGAAATGAACGAGTAGCGTGGGAAATGGACGCTTAACGCGGGCAGACCTTTCCCTAGCTACTCTCAAGTGCAGACGGTGAATGAACCGCGGCTGCCAGTTTGCGGCACAATCCGGAACCACATCATCGATGCGGCCGCCCGCTTATCAGCAAAATCTTGCCTCTAGATTCCCCGCCCGGCTCCAATCCGCTTCGTATCGCCTCTTTTGCCTCCTCCAGCTTAAAATACGATCCGGCTGCAGCCATTCGCAGCTTGCCATGCTCTATCAGCTTCATCAGCTCGTTGAACGTTTCGTGCCACTGCTGCACACTCACGCGTTCCACCCAATGACGAAGCCAGAACAGGCTTGGCTGGACGCCGGTCTCTTTGGCAATCCGTATCCAATCGGGAGCGATGCCCGACAGCAGCCCGATACTCAGCACACTCCCGCCTGGCCGTATGCATCTCGCCAACTGAGCTGAGTCATCACCGCCTATGCTATCGATCCCCGCATGGGCTCCACGGCCGTCCGTCCACTCCATCACTGCCTGAGCCACCGGGACGGCCGTTGCGTTAACGACATGTGCCGCTCCCAAGGAGAGCAGTTCGGCCGTATGCTTGTCATTTCGCGTTACGGCGATGAGCTTGTATTCCAGCAGCCGGGCAAGCTGGGTGAAGATCCGGCCGATCGCGGATCCGCCGGCATTGACGATCAGCGTGTCTCCCCGCTGAAGTCCCAACCTGTCCCGGCAGATCAACCATGCCGTCATCGGGTTGATATACAGCTGCGCCGCCGCGTCGTCCGGAATCAAGTCCGGTACGGGAACCGCCCAATCCGCGTTCATGCGGACGATTTCCTGCCACGTCCCCTCCCCGCGCAGAGCAAGGACTCGTTTGCCCAGCAGTGCGGTAGAAACTCCAGCCCCTACCTCAATAACTTCGCCGACCCCTTCATATCCGGGGATCGCTGGAAGAGCAATACGGTGGGAATATGCACCTCGTATCGGGATTAGATCGGACGGATTGATCGGTCGCGCCGTCATCTTGACCAGCAGCTCGCCTGAAGCCGGAGGCGTCACAAGCTTGGACTTCAGCTCGAGAACCTCCAGCGGATCCCCGAACCGTGCGTATTCGAAATAGGAAGCGTTCAAAATATCCGTTCTCCTGTTCTTATGTATTGATCCAATCGAACATACAGAAGCCGACTTTCCCTTGTCGGGAAAAATCGGCTGGACTAGATTCAGCTATTCATTTACATCATTAATTGTTAATGAAGTTAATTTTATAATAACTACTTGTCGGCGATGACAATATCCCACTCATGAATTTCAAAGCCTCTCGCCTTATGAATCACATAAGGATCCTGATTGACGAACGCTTGAACCTCCTCGAGCGTATTCGCCCGATAAATAACCAAGCCCCCGGCCCCGTCCGTAAATCTTCCGTTGGCAAAAATGTGGCCCTGGCTGCGTACAGCCGCCAAATAATCGAGATGCTCGGAGCGGTAGGTCTGGCTTTTCTCTTCATCCAGCATCGGTAAAAATACGGCAAAATGCTTCATTCGAACGCATCCTCTCCTGACTCGTCATTTCGCCTCCTATTTTACCATACTTTAAACAAACCCGACAGCTTGTCATACGCAAGCTTCACTGCCCTGCTGCCGCATGCTCATTAGATAGCGAAATATCCGTCGCCATCATGCGATAGGATGCATCCTTGCGGAACTGCGAAGGTGACATTCCCTTCTTCTGGTGAAACAGCCTGGAGAAGTACGAGGTCGTCCATCCGAGCTTTTCGCTGATTTCCGAAACGGTCAGATCGGTATCCTGCAAATATTCCATTGCTTTTTCAAGACGAAGCTCCTGCAAATATTGCATAGGGCTCATTCCGATGTGATCATTGCAAATTTTAATTATATAGTGAGGATGAAACCCGAAATGACTCGCAATGTCAACGAGAGACAGTCTCTCTGACAAATGGTTGGAAATATATGCGGCGATGGGGAAATTGGAGTGAGCTCCGGTTCTCGCCCGCTGAGTGTCCTTGGGCTGCTCGAATTCCATTCGACTGCCCTGCAGAAGCGACAGCAGAGTCCCTTTGAACCCGGAATCGATACGATACAACGTTAATGGCTCCGGCGTTTTACTGTATTCGACGGACAACTGAAACCATTGCTTCAAATCAGCCCAATCGTCGCTGCCACAGCAGCCATGTGCAGGATACGACTGCAGAGCATGCTCCAGTCCCTCGTCGCACAGCTTGAATTTGAATGTCATCATTATCGCTGCATCGGTAAAATCTAACGTATGCCGGGAATGCGGAGGCAGAAGATAAAAATATTTGCTGATAACCGGATAATGGCGATCGTTCACTATTAGTTTGCCGGAGCCCCTATGTACAACAATAAGTTGATGGTAATCTCCAGTCTGATGAGTCGGTATCGCTTCCTGCTCCTGATAATCGTTGCGGGCAACCTTCAACATCGTCAATTGGGCATCTCTCAGCAATCGCTTCTTTTCCATGGTCATATCTCACGTCTCCTCCCGCCCAACTTCGGGGCATGTTCCATAGTCTAGTGCGGCTGTTACGACGATATTCACCATTCTTGAAAGCTCTTTCAAATTCATTGATCCCGCAATCAAAACTTGGAAAAAACAGTATATCAGTGATGCAAAATGGATATTTCAAAACCTATCTCAATCTTAAGCATGTTGGCTCCCGTTGAAAATTGGCTAAATTATTATGACCATATGTTTTTTTATGGTTTAACATAAAAAAAGACAGCTTCCTTGTCAGGAAACTGTCTCTTCGTGAGCTTAGGTTACGGTAACGTTTCGTTTCCGCGCCTGAGCGGCACTTAATTTCATCTCCGCCCGGCTCCAGATGATTGCCAGAATAGTCGCCGCGACGCCCAAAGCTCCGGCGAAATAAAACCCGCTCTTCAAGCCTCCCCATTCGTTGATCCACCCGGCAACAAACGGACCTGCAAACATGCCGACGGCATATACCGCCTGATAAAACCCCATCGCCGTCGCTTGCTTTTCCCGGTCGATTTTGTCAATCGCGAGCGTCAGCAGCAGCGGGAAGCAGATTCCTTGGAAAAAGCCGTTGCATACTTGCGTTACAACAAGCACCGTTAGGCTGTCCGCCAATGAAATGGCCGTCGTACACAGAGCGCTGAGAATGAAGCCAATAATGACCAAAGTCCAGGAACCGTAACGGGGTGCCAGGAATCTGCCCGATATATAGTTGCTTACCGCATGGGGAAGCATGAACGCGAATACAAGGAGCGTCAGGCCCAATTCGTCGGCTCCCAGTGCCATAGCGTGGGACGGTGTAAAGCCGAACATCGTTATGAAAAGGATGCTGTGAGCCAGTATGGACAACGTGGATACCTTCAGCAGAAGAGGCTCTTTCATGACCCGATACAGGTTGCTCCATTGAATCGGTTCCCTTGAAATCCCTTCCTTCGGCTCGTGGATGCCGAGACTGATGATGAGACCTGCAGCGCCGATGACGCTGCCGACCCAGAATGTCGACGTCCAGCCCCACTCCTTGACCAAATAGCCGCTGACGCCCATCCCGACCAATTGACCGGAAGCCGTAAGCAGGCTGATGAGACTCATCGCCCGGGTCGCTTGGTCCCGGCTGAAATAGCTTGCATAGAGCACGGTAAAGGCAGCCCATGTCGACGCACCGATTCCGGATACGATCCGTCCTGCCAGCGCCCAGCCCAAATGTCCGTCCATGGCGAAGCAAATACAGCTCAATGTCGTAGAGAGCATGCCGAGCATGATAAAAGGCTTGCGGACTTTCATCCTGTCCGAAGCTATCCCGAGAGGCAGGCGCAATAGGATCTGGACAAAGCCGTAGCTTCCTAGCACTAAACCAGCGAAGCTGTAAGTCGCTCCGAGATGATCCAGATATGGCGACAAAATGGGGACATACGTATAGAGAGATGCCCAGAAAAATAACGTAACAAGAATAAAAACAAAGTGATGTCTCCGGGTTGGCGTTGAATCCGTTACCTGCATGGCTGCCTCTCCTCTATCCGTTGATGTGGTTCGCTATACAAAATATAGCCCTCGTACGGAACCTTGTAAACCCATTTTTCGATGCAGGATGCAACAAAAACGGCTCCTGCGGCATGACAAAAACGGCCTTCTGCAAGAGAAGGCCGTTTTCGCCGTTACTACTTATGGAGTTGTGACCTTGACGTCGTCAATATGAAGGACGCCCGTTCCTGTGGAATGAGTAATCGCTTCGAACGCGTCGATTCCCGTCACAGCCGTCCGGAAGCCGACATTGGACAGAACCGAGGTACCGTTCACATAGACATTGGCTTTGTCCGTTGCCGAGTCCGCCTCGATTTTAATCGTCGTCCAGCCGTTGGCGGTATAGTTCGCAATGTTAGTGCTCGAGCCGTCTGCATTCCGGTAGCGTAACGTTCCGTCCGAGCCGGATTGGATCGTAACCGCAGTGGTTGAGCCCTGCTTCAAATGAACGTACAGATTGTTGGCTGCAGCCGGCAGCATGACTTTGTACTCAACGGTCACCTGACCTGCCTGGGAAGTAAAGCTTTTATTGGCTTTAATCGAATTGGTCGTATCCGTATCGTTCAGCTTGATGCTCTTATTCGTGGAGCTCGGCACATTCACTACGGTAGCGTTGCCGCTTGTAGTATAGCCTGTAGGCGCCGCTCCCGTTGTCTCGGAGTTGAAGTTGTCGTCAACAAGTGTAACCGATGTTGGCGGTGTTGATGCCGATACCGGCGACCACCAGTTACCGGATACCGTGATCATAACGAGCAGACGAATGCTGTTGTCGAAGTAAGACAGACTTGAGGTCGACGTTCCGGCCATTTTCGTCCAGAGGCTGTTCAACCACGTCTGATTGCTTGAATTGATCATAGCGCTGACGGCAAAAGGAGCAACGAAGGCCATCGTATTGTCCGTTTCACCGGTAATAACCGTACCGTTCAGGTTGTAGCCCGATTTAATGTTGTTCGGATTGCTGGAGGTCGATGTTTTGACCCAGTTGTTAAGCGTGGTCAGCTGTCCGACAGCGCGATTGTCACCGGTTAGCAAATAATCGACCGGAATCCGCCATGGCGTACGAGCCGAGTTGTAGTAATACTTGCCGTCGTTCGGGCCTTCCAGGAAGCCTGCGGCAGCCGGATCGTAATTCGACGAGCCCTTGACCGCGAAGTCCGGCATCAATCCGGTGTTCGGGCTTTTATTGTTGTACAAATAATTGATAATATTGTAGGCCTTATCCGTTACATTGGCCCAGTTCGCGTTACCGCTAGCCGACTGGTACGCTTTCAGATGGCTCATCATGAAGTCGGACAACCGCGTGCTCTTGCCATAGGTAGCATCGCTGTTCGCCGCCCAGTCACCGAGCTTTAAGATCCATTCGCTGGAGTTGACATCCTTGCTCATGATTGCGCCGATGACGTTGTTCGCTTGAGCCAAATAGTTGATCGATCCGCTGCTGCCCCATTGCTTATCCGCGAGCAGCAAAGCGTAGGCGATATCCATGTCGCCGTCCGTCGCCGAATCGTTACCTCCGTCGGGATTATCGACGATATTCCCGCTGCTGTCCTTGATCTGCTGCCATGCCATCAGATTGCTGTTATTCACGCTGCCGTGAGCGCGATAAAAACGGTACAAGCCGTCGAAATACGTCTTGGCGTTAGTATCGTAGCCTGCCATAAGCACCGTTGCGAGCATCCCGTATCCGTGCCCTTCCGAGCAGGATACGGCGTTGGCAGGTTCGGAATATCCCTCCAGATTATAAAACACATAATATTGGTCCGTAGCTTTCGGATTTTGCTTCAAGTATCTTGCCTTCCACTCGTCGTAAATCCGCTTCACGTCGTTATCCAGCTGGGTTTGAGTTACATTATTCGGCTTGATGGTGCCGGAGGTGTATGTGGTATGCTGCGGGAACGGTCTTAATTCCCCGGCTGCCGAGGCGGTGAATGCCTGAAACGGCAATATCGTGCTGATCATAAGTACTGCTGCAAACCATCGTCCTTTTCTCATCAAATCAGCTCCTTTGGGATGGATATGCCGCACAGCGGCAATGGTAAACGCTTTCATAAACTTCGAAGCCACTATCCCTCCTTTACTGGTCACTTCGGGCGGCGCCAACCGGATTGGCAATACGTTGACGCTGTGCCCGATAGTCAAAGTATACGAACAAATCCATTTTTTAACAATGCAGGAAACTAAGAAATATTTGTTTAAAACTCACTTTTTTTTCCATAATAAGGGCTTACTTAAAGCTGTAATCTATGCTGATTTATTTAGTTAATGAGATAAATGATTAATCACATTAACTCAATTCCTGCTCGGCTATTGCTCTCAATGCCGCATTTTTGATAACGACATCGTCCATCGGAGGATTATGCAAGCCGGCCCGGACATCCCTGTACATTCTCTCCAGCGGCAATGCCCGTGACAAGCTTGCTCCGCCCACAATCCGCATCGCTTTATCCACGACTTGTATTGCATGGTTCGTAGCCACATGCTTCACTATGCCGCACTCAGTCTTGAGCGCGCTGCGCGCTTCAGGCTGTTCGTCCCAGCGGGCGGCTACGGAATACAGCAAATGCCTAGCCGTTGTCAGCTCGACCTCCATCGAACCAATGAGCTGCTGAACGTTCGGAAGATCGGAGATCGGTCCGGGCAAGCTGTTAGGGCGGTACTGTTTCGCATACCGGACGGCAAAATCCTTCGCTGCCCAAGCGATCCCCAGGTAGCAAGCCGGGATAAACAGCATCCAGCCGCCTCCGTCATTTTGCTTCGGGTACTTCCGCTCCGTCTCCGCTGCTTGCGACACGAATGCATGATCAGGAACGAATACACGGTCCAGCACCAGATCATGGCTTCCGGTGGAGCGCATCCCCAGCGTGTTCCAGGTTTCTTCTATAGTAATTCCAGGAGAACGCGTCACGAAAAATTCCCCGTTCCGATCCTCATCGGCAATTGCGGCCGATACGATAAAATGCTCAAGAATCGGACTGAGCGTGCTGTAGGTTTTTCTCCCGGTTAACAACCAACCGCCGTCCACCTTCTCTGCGACGGTCTGCGGCTTGCCCCCTCTGCTCGGGCTCCCGGTCGCCCGTTCGCTTGCAAAGCTGTTAATCATAGCCCCCTTGGTCACAACCTCCGAGCAGAACCATTCGAACAGCGATTCCGGCCATGGTCTCGCTATACGGTAATGCAGCATATGCCCCATATGCCATCCGACGGAGAGCGCCGTGGAGCCGTCTCCCCGGGCCAATCGTTCTTGTACGAGAGCAAGCTCGTACAATCCGATCTCGTCACCTCCGTACTCTTTCGGAACTGCAAGCTTCAGAAAGCCCGACTTCTTCATCTCTTCAAAATTTTCGAAGGGAAACGAGCCGTCTGCATCGTGCGCAGCGGCTCTGGATGCGAACCCTTCCGCCAATCGGTCAGCCAGCGCCGCCAGCTCCGCTTCTTTTTCGTTCCGTATAAAGTAATCCAATGTCCGTCGTTCCGTCATTTGCATTATCCCCTCTTACCGTAATAGGCAGGCATTACGAATCGCGTGCACTTGTTACTTTTTCCACCATTCCAAGGAAAATCCTGCAATAACGGCTTATCCATTGCATTAAGGTAAAAAAAGAGACTACGGACATCGAATCCGTACTCTCTGTTCTCGTTCTATACGCTGCTCCACACGGCCTTCACTTGCTCCCACCAGCTGTAGGTGACGAGCCCCATCGGCACGACGAATGCATTCCACAACATCACGAACGCTAAGGTGATACAAACGCTCTCCACGAGGAAGCCGCTGAATTTCCCAGTGCTCATTAGCGGGACCGCCAGCTTCCATTTCAATGGCGGAAGCGGATGGATCCCCTGCTTGGTGAGCATATCGCATAGCAGGTGCAGCGTGTACGATAAGGTTCCGGCCATCCACAAGGTGACCCCTAGCCTGATCGATGCGTAATAAAGCAGGCCTCCCCACATCACAACGCCGTATAAGGAATGAGTCAAGCCGCGATGCGGCAGCAGCGCGCATACCATGATCAAGGCTCCGGCCGTTCCCCACCAAGGCCCCGCTTCCGCTCCGACGTACAGCAGCAGCCCTCCGAGCAATATCATCAGGATTTGCCGAAACAGCCTCTGATTCACAAGACACATTATGATCAGCAGCGCTCCGGCTCCATAGCTGTAAGGTGTATAAAAGGATTGCAAATAGCAATAGGCAATAAATCCGATTCCCGCCGCCGCAAAAAACAGCTTGATGAAGTTGAGCAGCTTCTTCGGCATCGTTTTTTGCATCAGCAGGCTGTTAGGCTCATCGATATCGGGCAGCAGCGAGCTGATTACCGCAATGGCGGCCGAAGCCAGTGTTATTCCTTGCCCCATGAATTGCATAACGGATAACGTCACGCCCGTGCTTACGATTAAATGGGTTTTTCCTGTCATTCCACGACTGTCTCCTCTTCCTCCCGTAAAGGCATCGCAGCTTGGGACCACTGCCGCGAAGCGATTGCTATATTGTACCATAATTCACCGAAAAATGCGAACGTGTGTGCGTTAACAAAAAAGAAGCCCTCTTGAAGAGAGCTTCTTTTGTCTTTTGCAGCAAGCTATTATTTTGCAGGCTGGGCTTGCTTGCTGCCGATCATTTTGGCTTGGCGCCAATTTCCCCACACATAATACCAGACGGATAAAATGATTCCGACGGTAAATCCGATGGGGAAGCTCCACCAAATAGCATCGAGTCCGTATTCGGCGCTCAGCCAATAGGAGATCGGGATCCGAATACACCATAATGCAAGGAAGGTCGTTATGAGCGGCACCATAACGGCTCCCGTCGCCCGCACGACACCGGATACGACGAACGTGATGCCGAACAAAATGAATGCCCACAGTGTAATCAGATTGATACGCATACCGATTTCGATCGCCGCGTCGTCCTGAAGAAATAATCCCAGCGCTTCCCGGTTGAACAAATAAATGATGCCTACTAGAACACCTGTCATAAAGAAGTTGATCAATATGCCCATAATGGTCGTTTTATGAACGCGATCCCATTTGCCTGCGCCCACATTTTGAGCGGCCAGCGTCGATACGGCTCCGCCGATCGCCATAGCCGGCATTTGCACATAGCTCGACAGCTGCATAGCTGCACCGAACGCCGCCGTGGCAACCGATCCGTAGCTGTTGACGAGATTAATGACCGCAATGGCGCTCGTCGACACGATCAGCATTTGCAGACCCATCGGGACGCCCTTTTTCACTAGGGAAGCGATGATCTCCCGGTCAAACCGGACATACGGCAAATCTTCCCGGGTAATCCGCAAAAAATATTGTTTCCGGTACAAAAACACAACAAGACAGGCCAAGCTTACGAATTGAGCCACAACGGTCGCTACCGCTGAACCCGAAATACCGAGAGCGGGAACCGGACCCAGTCCAAAAATAAACAATGGATTGAGCACAATATCGAGGAACGTCGAGATCAGCAAGAAATAAAACGGCGTCTTCGCATCTCCCGCCCCGCGCATAATCATCATGATAAAGTTATAACCGTACATAAATGGCAATCCTATGAAAATAATACGTAAATAAGATATCGCATAATCCATAGCGTCGTGCGGCGTATTCATTCCCTTAAGAATCATCGGTGAGAATATAAGGCCGATGACCGTAATGACAAGCGACAGCAATAAAAAAAACAATGCGCTCGTACCAACGACGCGCTTAGCCTGGGTCTCGTCCTGGGCTCCAATGCTTTGCCCTATAAGTATCGTCGATGCCATCCCGATCCCGAATACGAGGCTTAACAGGAAAAACATAATGTTGTTCGCGTTGGAGGTCGCGGCGAAGGCGCTCTCGCCCAAGTAATTGCCGACCCAAATGGCATTGATTGTACCGTTGAGTGACTGCAGAACGTTACCCATTAATAGAGGTAATGCAAACACAATGAGCTT
Source organism: Paenibacillus sp. H1-7 (assembly GCF_022354825.1). Taxonomy (GTDB): domain Bacteria; phylum Bacillota; class Bacilli; order Paenibacillales; family NBRC-103111; genus Paenibacillus_S. The sequence goes on along the minus strand of NZ_CP031168.1, from coordinate 3,629,574 downwards.
CTTGCCGATAGGTCCTTCCGTTAATGATGCATCCATCTGATAAGCCATGTACCCACTCCCCGCAGCAAAAGGCAGCCGCAAGCTGCCCTCAACTTGTTTTAACGTTAAAATATTTAGTCGTAAAATTAATTATAATCAAGCGGATCGTAAACGTAAAGTCCAACCCGTTCTCCAACTGTCACAGACATCTTTTTACAAAATGTTAAAAAAATCGATTCCAAACGACATGGACTTTTGGTACTATTATGAAGGTGTTTTTACAGAACTATCTCATCTTATTAAGGAGTGTTTTCATGTCGCAACGCGAAATTCAGGTCAACGAACGGCCGCCGCTGCTGCAAAGCATCCCGTTAAGCTTGCAGCATTTGTTCGCCATGTTCGGTTCGACCGTACTGGTGCCCGTCCTGTTCAAGGTAGACCCGGCAACCATCCTGTTATTGAACGGAATCGGTACCCTGCTGTATCTGATTTTATGCCGGGGTCAAATCCCTGCATTCCTCGGTTCCAGCTTCGCCTTCATCTCTCCCGTCTTTGTCGTGCTGGCCAGCCAGTCCTATGAGTCGGCGCTTGGAGGCTTCATTGTCACCGGGGCGATCTTCATTCTGGTCTCGCTGCTGATCAAATATGTTGGGACGGGATGGCTCGATGTTGTGTTTCCTCCCGCCGCGATGGGCGCCATAGTCGCCGTAATCGGTCTGGAGCTCGTTCCGGTAGCTGCCGAAATGGCGGGTTACATCAAGCCTGCAGCCGTGGATGCGGCCAAATGGAGCTTTGACGGCAAAGCGATTCTGATCTCTACCGTTACTCTTCTGGTTACCGTGATCGGCAATGTTATGTTCCGCGGCTTTCTCAAAATTATTCCTATCCTGATCGGCATCGTGTGCGGATATATCGTAGCGTTCGTCCTAGGTTACGTTAATTTCGAGGCTGTAGCCCAGGCGCCCGTATTCTCGCTTCCTACTTATTACAAGCCTAACTTCAGTCCTTCGGCGATCGCCATCATCGCTCCCGCAGCTCTTGTCGTTATCGCCGAGCATATCGGCCACCTGATTGTAACGAGCAACATCGTCGGCAAAGATTTGTCCAAGGACCCGGGACTATTCCGCTCCTTGCTCGGCAACGGGATATCCACCGTTATTTCCGGCTTTGCCGGTTCGACTCCCAACACGACTTATGGGGAAAATATCGGTGTCTTGGCGCTCACTCGCGTCTATTCCGTCTGGGTCATCGGCGGAGCCGCTGTATTCGCGATTATCCTGTCGTTCTTCGGCAAGCTGGCTGCGTTGATCACCACGATCCCGGCTCCGGTTATGGGCGGCGTTTCCCTGCTGCTGTTCGGTGTCATCGCTTCCTCCGGCATCAGGATGCTGGTGGAGACGAAGGTGGACTATTCGAAAGCGACGAACTTGATTTTGACTACCGTCGTTCTTGTTATCGGAATTAGCGGCGCAGCCGTCACTATCGGCAACTTCTCCTTGAAAGGAATGGCTCTTGCCACGGTTATCGCCATCCTGCTCAGCCTGTTCTTCAAACTAATTGAAACATTGAAGCTGTCCAACGAATAGCCTTCTTGGATGAACGAATAAAGACATGCATTCGCAGATCTCTTATGTCTGTGAACGCATGTCTTTTTTTGTCCGCCTACACTTTCTTGATCATAAACGAGGAAGCGAAGGCGAATAAGCTGACGATAAATCCATATAAAAACATATTTTCAAAGCCTGCGTAAAAATCGGTCGTTTTGGCCAAAAACGCCCCCATAATCGTGACCCCGATCGCTGTCCCGATATTGCGCGAAAACAGCTGCAGCGAGGTAGATACCCCCTTCTCGTGCGGCTTGACCAGCTGCTGCGATCCGATAACCGAGACGGTTGCAATGAGGCCGAATGCGAGCCCTTGCACGACCATCGCTCCGAACACGTACCAGAATCCCGTGCCTTCCTTCATGAACAGCAAGGTGACTCCGGACAAGACGAGGAATATGTTCCCGACTACAAGCAGCCGGCCATAGCCCCATTTCAATATCCATTTGCCCGCAGGAACAGCCATCGCCATCCAGCCGAACGAAGTCCCTAGCAAAGCAACACCGCTAATAAACAAGGAGTATCCCTCCTGTTGGAGAAACAACGGCACGTAGCTCGATGCCCCGAATAGCGATACGCAAGCCAGGAAGGAATTGACGATCATCCAGGCGATAGGCGGGTTTTTCAGTAACGACAGCGGTACGATAGGCGATTCATGACGCTTCTCATAGGCAATGAAGATACCGATCACGATGACGCCAAGCAGGGCGTACACATAAATGCTGCTCTCCACAATGGTGGTTAGCAGCAGCAGGCTGACTCCGATCGCGAACAGCACCGCACCGAAATAGTCGACCTTCGACCGCTTCGGCTCGTACACTTCCTTATATCCCCATAACAGAAATACCGACACGATGCAGATCGGGATATTAATAAAAAAGATCCAGCGCCAGCTGGCATATTCGACGAACGCAGCGCCCAGCATAGGCGCGAGGATGGCGGACAATCCCCACATCGCGGTGAAAAACGCTTGAATCTTCCCTCTCTGCTCCACCTTGAACAAATCTCCGGCAATGATCGCGGGAAACGGCATCATGACGCCTGCCCCAATCCCTTGAACCGCCCGGAATAAGACGAGCTGCAGCATGGAATTGGAAAATCCGCACAAGACCGATCCGATCAGGAACAGAATGATCCCTACGGCAAAGATCGTCTTTCTGCCGAACATATCGGATATCCGGCCTGCGACAGGAGAGATGACCGTGGACATAATCATATACGAAGCGAAGCTCCAGGCATACAGCTCGAAACCTCCCAGCTCCTTCGTTATAATCGGCATTGTCGTATTAGCGATTGTCGTATCCATGGAAGCGACCAAGTTCGCCAGCACGATGCTGATCATAACGGGCAGCTTGCTCGACGCCGATGTACGCACCGCAGCAGGTGCACCCGTTGACACAGTTGACTCCTCCCCATCTGTAAATATATGTAATTCACTTCGTGAAATATAAACTCAGATTACCATATTCCCGTTAGGTTGCGCAAAATGAAATTACGAAGCAAAAACGCCCGTCCCCTCACAGGAACAAGCGTTGTATGCGGTGATTATCCGTTTTTCTCCAAAATAGAAAAGACGATGGTTTCCCCGTCAGCCTCAACATGAATTTCCACGGAGAAATTGCCTACCTGAACCGTCTGCGTCTCCACCGCCTCCTTCAGGACAACCTGGTTGTACACATTCAGGAATATATTATCGAAGGTAAGGGCGTCATAGGAGAACAAGTAATTGGTGAACGTCTTGATCGCTTCCTTGTTCCGCGCGAGCATGCCTTCCTGGACATGAACCGTAACCCCATACGTCTTGTATTCCGGCTCCAGCCATAAGGAGGCCTCCTCATAATGCTGTGACGATACGGTAGATTTGCTCAAATCTTTGGCTTTCATCTCCGCATCCTTATACAGCTTCAGCGTCGTTTCCTCCAGATCGTAGTTCGTCCCTCTCAGCTTAGCCGCTTCCTGCAGCACATCATATGCCTTAAGCATTTTCTGATCAGGGAAGATCAGCTTTTTGTAGCTTCCGTCCTTCGTCGGAACGATTTTCTCAAGCCCGTCTTCCGCCTTCTTCACGTTGATCCGCTTATCCCTATGTACAATCCGTTCCAGAATCGTCAGCGACTCCGCTCTGGTTACGTCCCGGCCGATACCGAAATAGCCGTTCGGGTAGCCTTCCATAATCCCTTTCGTGAAAGCTTCGGCGACGAATTTTTGCTCACGGGCTTTGGCGCTCTGCAAATCTCCGATGCCTGCTGCGGTTGCCATGCTGTACTGCTCATTCTCCAAATATTCCGTTTCCTTAGCCGTATAGTATATGATTTCGGCTACTTGCTCCCGCTTCAGTTTCGCTTTGAAATCGGGAAACTGGGTTTTGCTGATGAAATTCAAATCGCTTGCCAAATCGATGTAAGGCTTCGCCCAATAGCCTACTGTACTAGGCTTGAAATCGAACGTCCGGTAGTCCTGCTGCAAAATGTTTTTGTTCATCGCGCTTAACGACTGCACGAAATCGGTCGTCCATTTGCGTTCTCCGTTCGGATACATTTGGGTATACGACATCAGCAGCATTTTGACGAATTGATCCGCCGTCACCGGCTCGTCCGGTCGGAACGTCCCATCCGGAAAACCGTCCAAGATCCCCTCATTAACCAGACGCATAATGGCGCTCTCCGCCCAATGTCCTTTCACATCCGAAAATTTGGGCTTTTCTGCCGACTGACCGAAAGCGGTTCCCGATATCCCGAAGCATAACACCATGGATAATGAAATCAAGCCAAACTTCTTCATGACCATAATACCCTCTCTTCTCTTTGTTCCGTGTCGTTTTTTGTTAATTTATGTACTAACAGACCATTCTAAGAATAAGGGCAATAGAGTGAAAATGGTATTCACCTTCAATCCTAAAAAATACATGTTTCAACATGGCACGAACGCTAGTTCGAAAGTCTTTATGTCCGTGAAGAAAGTCACAAAAACAGCATAAATGCATGAATTCCCGAAGAAAAATCTGCGTATCCGCAGTAAGGATGAGTCAAAACAACTAGAAACGTGAGACTTTATTCCTTTTATTGCTTATTCACGAAAGCTCCATACTCCGATGACCTTGGTCAAACATTTGTTGGTTACTCTGTAGTTGAAACGGGTAATAGCAACAGATTGAATTTTGCAGCCGGAGGTAGCCGTTATGAAATCCTGGACATTATCTATTGCTCTATCCTTAAGCATGCTGCTGCACGGCCAACCGCTCACAGCGGCACAGCCTGCAGCCAAGCCTCTCCTCTCCTTCCATGTCCTGAGCGATATTCACTTCCAAGCTTGGGACAAGCGGTCGCAGGTTAAGCTCCAGGCCGCACTGAATGATCTTAATACGATGAGCCCTGATGCGGATGCATTAATATTTAACGGCGATTTAACGAACGGACGACAGTCAGATTACGATAAGCTGAATGAGCTGCTGAAACGAACCGTTCATCCCGAGGCCGTATATTCAACGATAGGCAATCACGAGTTTTATCAGGCGTGGTATGACGCCAAGGGAAGCTGGAATGAAGCAGGTTTTCCCAATGGGGAAACGGAGCAGGCTTCTATAGGCAGGTTTTTGCAATTCACCAAGGAATCGAGTATTTATTATGAGAAAGAAATCGGGGGGTATCCGTTCTTGTTTCTCGGTTCCGAGCAGTACAGGCAATCGGATGCCGGAAATTCGGAGGATGCTTACTTATCCGACAGTCAGCTGGAATGGCTGAAGCAATCATTGAAAAAGCACGGGGCGAGCCGCAAGCCGATCTTCGTCTTCTTGCATCAGCCGCTTCCCGATACAGTAGCGGGTTCGTCCTGCTGCGTGAACAACCGGGCTGTTATCCAGCACCAGCAACTTAAGAATATCCTGTCGGCCTACCCACAGGTCATTTTTTTCACGGGGCATACGCACTGGGAGCTGAAGCATCCCGATACGCTGGTACAGGATCGCTTCGTAATGTTGAATTCTTCTTCTGTCGAGCAGCCGTGGACGGTTGGAGAGGATGGCGGGGAAAGGATGCTGTCTCCGGAAGCCAGCGAAGGCTTGCATGTGGAAGTGTATGACGGAAAAGTAATTATTCAGGGACGTGATTTCCACAGTCAACGCTGGATTCCCGAAGCGCAATATATCATAAGAATGAATACAAAGTAACGAACGGTTATATGACTGCGCTTAGGCCGCCGTATTTGGAGATAGCCAGCAGCAAATCATGGTGAATCGGCAAAATAAACTGTACCGCCCCAAGCGTGAAGATCCCGCTGCGGTTATGGACGGTAGCGCTGCGGACATAGATCTTGTAGTGCTGCATGCCGGCCGACATATTCATCAGCTCGCTGCCTTGACTTTTCCGGTTATGAAAAGCGATGCTTTTCAAGGATGAGGTGTCGAAAGGCACCACGCTGATAATGTCCTCCAGCTTCAAATGGTAATTGGCATGAGGCTTCTGGTAGACTACCTCCTTTGTGGAGACGGTGATACCGAAGTCTCTTTTCTTGTGCGACAGCTTTAAATCGCCTTCGATCGATTTGATCTGGATAAAGTTCTCATTCATAAGAAATCCTCCTTCTTCTGTGTTCCGTGACTTTAACGGCGGGACGGAAGCTCTGGATTCTTGTCTCCTTCGAAGCTTTCAACCAGCATACCACAATCCGGGGATGTACGCACGTTCTTTCCTAATGAGAAAAAGCCTGAAGCATAATTATTTTGCGGATGCTTCAGGCTAAATGGGGCTGCATAGCGGGAGTTGCCGTTACATTATAGCAGCGATTCCACTCCGTCAATATACATCTCGGTCCCGGAAATATGACTGGACGCATTCGAGGCCAGGAAAGCGATGAGATCGCCTACTTGCTCCGGCTGACCCGGACCGTGCTCCAGAGGCTGGCTGCCTTGCGGGTACTGAACCGGAATTTTTATTTTGTTCAGCTCGGGCGTCGGATGCGTGCTCTCACTGATGTGAGTTTGAATGGACCCCGGGCAAATCGCATTGACGCGGATTTTGTAACGGGCCAATTCCAACGCAGCCATTTTGGCAAATGCTACTTGCCCAGCCTTGGACGTGCTGTAAGCAGCCATGCCGAAGTTGGAGAACACCCGGTTCCCGTTAATCGAACTGGTGACAATGATGCTGCCGCCCTCATTTTTCATATAAGGAATTGCGTATTTCACGGTCAGAAACGTTCCCTTGAGGTTGGTGGACAGCGTATGGTCCCAGTCCTCCGGCTTCATGTCCTCGATTGGCGTCTGAACGCCGTTGATGCCTGCATTGGCAAACACAATATCGATCTTACCCCATTGCTTGCCTACCTTTTCTATGGCTTCGCGTAATCTCTCAGGGTCGGAGACGTCCACATCGGCCATAATGGCTTCTGTTTGCAACGATTCGATCTCTGCCTTCACCTGCTCGGTCCGGCTATCCTTCAAATCTAGAAGGCCGATCTTCGCCCCCTGCGCCGCCAACGCGAGCGCCGCGGCTCGTCCGATCCCCGAACCGGCCCCGGTAACGACGGCAATTTTATCCTTGAGCTCCGGATAAGCAGCCTTCGGTTTTTGTAACGTTTGTAAGCTCATGATGCACCTCAATTCTTGTTGGATGTGGGCTTGAAGTCCACGATTATTTTGCCATGTTTCGCAACAATTATGAGGCGCTCGAAACCGCAAACTGTTTGTGCTACAATACTTGATATTGTTAAAAAGTACACGTTCGGAGGGGTTATCGTTTCATGCTAATTATAGGTATCGCCGGTGGGACAGGGTCAGGCAAGACAACCGTCGCCCGCTCCGTAATAGAGAAGCTTGGCAGCGAACAAGTCACCTTTATTTCCCAGGATGATTATTATATGAACCAGAATCATTTGGAGTTTTTCGAGCGGGAGGCGATCAATTACGATCATCCTCTGGCTTTTGACAATGAGCTTCTGCTGGAGCATTTGAAGAGCTTGAAAAGCGGAAATCCAGTCAGCGCGCCGATCTATGACTTCTCCACTTATACCCGTTCCCTTGATACGGTGGGGCTGCAGCCTAATCCTATCGTTATATTGGAAGGGTTGCACGTACTGTCCGACGAGCCGATCCGCAGCATTCTCGATATCAAAGTATTTGTGGATACGGACCCCGATGTTCGAATCCTTAGAAGAGCGCTGCGTGACATGCAGGAACGCGGCCGTACGATCGAATCGGTTTATGAGCAATATTTGACTACCGTCAAGCCAATGCACGAAGCATTCATCGAGCCATCCAAAAAATACGCCGACATCATTATCCCCGAAGGCGGACATAACGAAGTCGGCATTAACCTGCTTACGGTTCTGACGGAGAAGTACTTACACGAGCCTTCTGCGTCTCTGCATCCCATAAAAGGATGAGCTGAGGATCATTCTTCAGCTTGACATTGCACAGCTTGAGCTGATTTTCGGAGAGCTCCAGCAGCTCCCATTCGTCAACAGGCTGGCCCTTGGATTCGAGAAAAGGAATATAGCTTGTCGCGGCGTCATCCTCGAAATCCCAAAATTTCGTTCCGTAGTAAGGCAGCCGGTATACATTGATTAGATTGCATGTATACAACTGCGAGGTTTGTTTATGCTTTAATACAAAAGGCATTGGGCCTGCCTCCTTTACTTCGGATCATAGTGGAAAAAAGACACGATCTCCATCGGAGATGGTGTCTTTTTTGTGCAGAGCTTCGCTTCACTTTTTGAGGCATGTTTCCCCGGGGCTCCCCGAAAAGTAATCGGAATCCGCTCCAGAGTTTTGCTTCACTTTTTGGGGATGTTTAAAGGTACGGGCTCTCGTGCTTCGCCTTCAGCATGTTCCAGCGGCGCTCTACTTCCGCCTCGAACATTTTGTACGATTCCTCGTACTCCGGTTTCACCATGTGCTTCGTTTTGCCCATCGTTTTGAGCCAATCCGACAACGGAACCTTCTTGTTCTTGTCCTCCGGATTGTACGTAATGTTCGTGACTCCGTGCTCGATCTCATAGAGCGGGAAGAAGCAGGAATCTACCGCCGCGCCAACAATGTTGGAGCCCTGCTCATCCTCGGACAGCCAGTTCAGCGGGCATGCGATCAAAATTTTACCGTATACCATTCCCTCGTTCTGAGCATACCATTGAGCTTTGGCCGCTTTGCGGACCAAATCCTGAGGGAATGCTTCCGAACCGGTGAAAACATACGGGATATGGGTCGCAGCCATAATTTGAGCCGTATCTTTATGGTGGAACACTTTGCCGCCCTGCTTCGAGCCGACATTCGACGTGGACGTTCTATGTCCCATCGGTGTCGAGTACGACAACTGAGCGCCGGTGTTCATATAGCCTTCGTTATCATATTCAAGAATGATCATTTTATGATTGCGCAGTGCGGCTCCGATTGCCGGTCCCATCCCGATATCCATACCGCCGTCACCGGTGATCATGACGAAAGTAAAGTCATCCTTCAGGTTCAGCTCATCGAGCTCGCCCCGTTTTTTCCGCTCCCAGAACATTTCCACCACACCGGACAGCGTCGCCGCACCGTTTTGGAACAAGTTGTGGATGTAGGTCGCTTTGTGCGCCGAATATGGATAACCCGTGGTAACAACCATGGCGCAGCCCGTGTGGAACAAGGCTACGATATCGCCTTCGATCCCTTTGAAGAACAGCTCGAGACCCGAGAAAATACCGCAGCCCGGACAGGCGCCGTGCCCCGGAGCGATCCGCTTCGGCTTCTTGGTCAAGGAACGGAGCGGCGGAATCCGCACATTCAGCTTGCCGCTGGCTTCATCCGGCGTTACCGTAATAAGACCGGTTTTCAAATCCTCATATTTCATCGGATTCAGCACGCGCTTCGGCGCTTTTGCAGGGTCGCCCGGCGTGTGTCCGTAATAATCGAACGGTACTTCGACCTTGCCCTTATCCAGAGCTTCGATCGCGAACTTGAACATATTATGGCCGTCCTCGGCATAAAAGTCTTTGCCGCCAAGCCCGTAAATACGGCTGATAACCATCGTATCGCGGTTGCCGTGAGTGAACAGAGCCGCCTTGATCTCATTCACCATGTTACCGCCGTGTCCGCCGTAGGAATCAGCACGGTCGCCCACTGTCAAAGCCTTCACGTTCTTGAGAGCTTCGGCGATAGCCTTTTGCGGGAACGGACGGATCATGTTAGGCGCGATCGAACCGGCTTTGATGCCTTGAGAGCGCAGCTGGTCGACAACGTCCTTGATGATCTCCGACGCGGAGTTCATCAGGAATACGGCTACCTCGGCGTCCTCCATCCGGTACAAGTCCAGAATCGGGTAGTCCCGGCCGGTCAGCTCGGCATACTCTTCCCGGATACGGTCGTAAACGCGTTCGGCATTGTACATTGCAACCGACTGCTGGTAGCAGTTGTTAATGTAGTCCGGCTCGTTCATGTACGGGCCTACGGTAATCGGATGCTCCCGGTCCAGCGTATCGGCGAATCCCGTCGGCGGCTTCTCCCCGATGAAAGCGTGCACATCTTCACGTTTTGCGAACGTTTGGACGCGGCGCTTTTGGTGAGAAGTGAAGTAGCCGTCGGATGCTACCAAGACAGGCAGGCGAACCTCAGGGTCCTCCGCTAATTTGAGCGCCATAATGTTCATATCGTAAACGGCTTGCGGGTCGCGGCACATCAGGATCGGCCAGCCTGTATTCAATGCGTAATACAAGTCGGAATGATCGCCGTGAATATCGAGCGGCCCCGAAACCGAACGGCACACGAGGTTCATGACCATCGGAAACCGTGTTCCCGATTGAACCGGCATCTGCTCCAGCATATACAGGTAACCGTTGGCGCTCGTAGCATTGAACACGCGTCCACCTGCAGTAGAAGCGCCATAGCATACGCCTGCGGAGCCGTGTTCTCCGTCCGCCGGAATCAGCTTGATATCGTGCTGGCCGTTAGCCTTCATTAAATCGAGAAATTGGGCGACCTCCGTCGAAGGGGAAATGGGAAAATAACCCATAATATGATAATTGATCTGGTGCGCTGCATAAGCAGCCATCTCATTACCGGATTCGTATACAATACGCTGCTCTACTTTTCCTTGAGAAATTTCTTTATTAATCTCAATGGCCAACTGGAATTCCACCTTTCAGGTTAGCTTATGGATAGCATGCTTATTTGGCAGCCAGATCAAATCGATGAGGCACGCGGTGCTCTTCGGCATAGCCGTCCGTTTCACGCAGCGACGACAGCGCCTCGGTCGGGCAAGCCTGTACACACTTCAGGCAGCCTTTGCAGTATTGATAATCGATCCCTTGCAAAAACATTTGCGGACGTCCTTTTTTGTCGGCCTGTTCGTCCCATACGAAGCAAAAGTCCGGACAGACCGTATCACAGGCGGCGCAATGAATACATTTGTCTTCCTCGAAGTTGGGCATCATGCCGGCCCTGGAAATGCTCAAATCTTTCAATATACTGTTGCCCGGGTTAGTGATGACACCACCCATAGGCTGGGTTTCGAAACCGAGAACCGGAGTATCCTGACGGATGAAATCGGGCATTTGCTCCCCTTCCGGCAAATCGAACGTCTGGAATTGAACTTCGTTGTAACCTCTTTCAAAAGTGTTGAGTGCAGGTTGGACGGCTTGAGGATACTTCTTCTCCAGCGATTTGCGGATGACATTCTTCATCGTGTCAGGGTTCAAAAATGGACAGAGCCGGAACAAAGCGCCTAGCATGGCCATGTTAACCCGGTTTTTCTCTTCGATTGCGATACCGATGGCATCGATGACAGCGATCGTGCCGCCTCGCATTTTCAGCTTTTCCTTCAACTCCTCGGGAGTTTTCGTGGAATTGACCAGCACCAGGCTGTCCTCGTAAATCCCGCTGACGACGTTGACCGTTTTTGACAAAGATTCATGAAATACGCCAACCACATGAGGTCTCTCTACGGGAGACGTATCGCGGATATTCGTGTTGATATCGCAAAATCGAATATGCGCTTTTACGGCGGAGCCTTTTTTCTCCGAACCGTAAGAAGAGAAGCTAACCCCGTTTAATCCTGCACCTACTACACCGGCTTCTGCAAGCATTTTGCCGGCCAAATTCGCTCCAAGTCCCCCTATGGACTCAAGACGGATTTCAAAAAAGCCCAGCTCGTTCGTTTTCGGTAACGTAACCATTGCATGACTCCTTTCGAGAATAGACTGCAGCAAGAGTATCTAAATATTATTTATATTCGGAATAGATCGACAAATTCCTTTTTTACCAAAAACTTTTTTCTCCGCTACACCCGAAATATTCCATATCCGTTAAGATGAACAAGCGGCTCCCGGTCAGGAAGCAATCCGTCCGACTTGCCGTTCAGTGCCACATCTACGAGCCATTGGGTGAAGCTCGCGACCTTCATCGACTTCATTTCCTCCAATGTGAAAAAACCGGCAGCGTCCACTTCCACTTCATCCGGTTTCGGTTCTCCATCGACATAATCCATTTCAAAGGCGATGTAAATGTTATGAATCTGTCTTGGTTGATCGCGCAATGCGACAATACCCTTCACTCGCGTATGGACACCCGTTTCTTCGAGCACCTCGCGGACGATAGTCTCCTCGATCGGCTCCAACTGCTCGATATAGCCGCCGGGATTCGTCCAATTCCCTTTGCCGGGCTCCTGGGCTCTGCGAACGAGCAGCACCTTGTCATCCTTCACTACAAGAGCTCCGACGCCGATGCTGTAGTTGCCCCAGTGAACCGCATCGCAGCTCGTACAGGCCCGTCGTTCCGCTCCTCCGATTTCCCGGGTTTCCATTGGATGACCGCATGCTGCGCAAAAATTGACTGTCATATGGTTTCCATCTCCCTGCTCCTAGTGTCAGCTCGCGTTCCAACTCCTGACAGTTGGAATCCATTCTACTATAGCTCGTTTACTTTGTTTGTTCAATGAAAAAAGCGCCAATAATTGCGCAGTCCATGCGTAGAAAAAAAGACGACCCGGGCGTCTTCTTGCGAAGAACCCGGGTCGATGCTTAAGGGATCAAACTTAATTACGATGCAGTTTCTGTCGAACCTGCGGATGCGGGAGCAATCTCGGCCGCTTTAGGCGCTGCCGCCGGACTTTGACCGCGCTGGGTCAGCCCCTTCACGAGCTTCTCGAGATCGATGCCGCTCACGCTTTTGAGCATTTCCGGCGCCGTAGCCATGAGCGAAGTGACGTAGTTGCTCACGCGGGCGGCTCCTTCGCCGTGTCCCGTATCGACCACCGTCAGCTTGTCGATGCCTTTGATCGGCTCCGCCACTTTGCCGGCGAGCTCCGGCAGCATCTTCACGATGATGTCGAGCACCGCGGCCTCGCCGAACTTCTCGAACGCCTCGGCAAGCTTCTGCTTCGCTTCGGCCTCGGCCAAACCGCGCAGGCGGATAACCTCCGCATCGGCCGTACCTTTGGCCCGCTCCGCATCCGCCACAGCCAAGCCCTCGAGCCGCTTCTGCTCGGCATTCGCCTTCGCCTCCGCCTCGATGCGGTACTGCAGCGCGTCGGCTTCGCGCAGACGCTTCGCTTTATCCGCCTCGGCCGCTTGCTCGACGGCGTAACGGTCCGCGTCCGCCTTCTTCTTCACCTCGGCGTCGTATTGCTTCTCGCGGCGAAGAATTTCCTTCGCCTCGAGGTCGATTTCGCGCTCTTTGCGAACGAGCTCGACTTTCATCTGCTCCTCGACCACGCTTTGCTTCGCGCGGGCCTCATGAATATTGTACGCTTGGTCGGCTTCCGCGCGCGCCGTATCCTGCTCGCGCTTGAAGCTAGCGACCTTCAGCTCCTTCTCCTTCGACGCTTCGGCGATATTCGTGTCCCGAAGCAGCTCGGCCTTCTGCCCTTCCTCCTCGGCGCGGGCTTTCTGGATCCTCGCATCCCGGACCGCCTCCGCTTCGGCAATCTCCGCATCGCGCTTCACCGCTGCGATTCGCGGCTTACCTAACGCATCCAGGTAACCGTGCTTGTCGCGCAAATCCTTAATCGTGAAGGAAACGATTTGCAAGCCCATCTTCTTCAAATCCTTCGCAGCAACGCCCTGCACTTCCTGAGCGAATTTATCGCGGTTGCGGTAAACCTCCTCCACCGTCATGGAGCCCAGAATTGCGCGAAGATGCCCTTCCAGCACCTCCTGCGCCTCTCCCTTCAAGGCTTCCGTCGGCTTGCCCATGAATTGCTCAGCCGCAGTCGCTACATCCTCGACGCTGCCGCCGATCTTGATGATCGCCACGCCGTCAGCCATTACGGGCACGCCCTGCTCCGTATAGACCTCCGGAGTGGAAACGTCCAGCTTATGGGATAGCAGAGAAAGAAACTGGGACTGCTGGAATATCGGAATAATAAATGCGCCTCCGCCGCGGACGATCTTGATTTTTCTCCCGGAATCGTCCGTCATGACGTTTTTCGCGCCGAGGAACGATCCGGTTACGATCATTGCTTCGTCAGGGCTTACCGTTTTGTACCGCGCCCAGAATGCGAGTCCGAAAACGAGTATGACCCCTACTATCACGGCTGGAATAACTAAAGATTCTGGCATGAACATCTCTCCTCTACTCCAATTTATCTAAACGGGCTACGAACAGCGTATCGTCCTTCACTTCGACGACAACGACCCTCGCGCCGGTTTGGATTTCGTCTCCCTCATAGCTTGCGGCAATCTGATTCGTGTTGCCTGCTCCCGCGCGCAACATGACTTCTCCATAGCCGACGGAAGGTACGGTTACCGTAACCTCCGCGATCTTGCCCGCCATATCGTGGATGGAGAACGCTACCGAATTTTCACTGTTTTGCATCGGCTTCACGTACAGGAAATAAATGAGGACCGACATCAGTAAGGCGCATACGACAGAGCTGAACAGAACGGCTATCGCACTCCAGGCCGTATACTTCGACAACAAAATGCCGGCTCCGCCCCATACGGTAATGCCGCTGAACAGAACCATCGGCTGCAGCGCGTGCAGGTGCTCGCCTGACAAAAAGTCAAACATGCCGTCCAGCACATTGCCTAAAATATCGCCTAAAACGACGGTTACGAGAGCCAGCAGCACGCCGGTGATGAGCAACCCCCAATACAATTGCAGCATGGGCACCCTCCTGACTAATTTAGTTAGCTTCGTAAAGTAATACGCCAAATCCGAGGAAAAGTTTCAAAACTTTTCCTGAATTATCCGTCCTTCCATAACTCCAGGAACCGGCTGGCGGATGGAGACAAGTGGTGCTCCTTCAGCCATATAAACCCCGATGATGCCGTCCAGGCGGAATCCGCAAGCTCATGGACCTTCACTTTATACCCCCGGTGCTTCTGCAGGACGACCTCAGGTACTATCGCCGCCCCGAAGCCGGCCTCCACCAGCTCCATCAACAGGGCGATATCCGAGCACTCGCATACGATGTTCGCCTCCATGTGTTCTCTAGACAGCCGTTCCACAATCATGTGATGGAGACCCAGCCCGTCTGTGCTCGGGATGATGAGCGGGAAATCGCCCATCTGCTCGTACGTAGCCTGACGTCCGTCCAATGCCGATAACGGAGACGTAAGAAAATACAACGGCTCGGTTTTGATATGATAATAGGCGAATTCATCCAACTGGAGCGGAAAGCGGATCAGGGCAAGCTCAATCGCCCGTTCCCGGATCAACCTGCAAAGATGCGCCGATTCGTTCTGCTGAATTTTGTAGGTAATATCCGGGTATTGGGATTGAAATTGGAGCAGATGCCGCGAAAACGCCTCGGCTGATAGCGTGTTGACGCCGATCGTCAGCTTGCCGCGCATGCCGAGTCCGGTCTGCCTTACTTCCATCTGCGTTTGCTCCATCGACTTGGTAATATGAAGCGCATGCCTGTACAAGGTCGAGCCTGCCTCCGTCAGCTCCAGACCGCGGCCGTGGCGGATGACTAGCGGAACTCCCAGCTCCTCCTCCATCTGTTTCAACTGTTGGCTTAGCGGCGGTTGAGCCATGTGCAGCTTCTTGGCGGCGGCGGAGATTTGCTTCTCCTCCGCAATTGCAATAAAGTAACGCAGTTGCCGAATATCCAGCATTTGAACCTCCATGATCTCCTATATGGATTACGTATGCTTTTCTAATTTTAATGATATTTTCCGTATATTAAGATCCATGGTAGCATAGAAACAAGCACTTCGAAAGGGTGGTGTACGCTCTATGTGGATACCCATCACGTTATTGTCCATTGCCATTACACTTACGGGCTGCTCAATAGATGCAACACAGCCCGTCCAAACCGGAAAGGAGTCGGTTCAACCGATGGAAACCGAAATGAACAAGAACGCCCAATTGATTGAGGCCGCGGAAAAAGGAGATAATGCAGCAGTAGAACGGCTGCTTGCATCGGGAGCCGATATTAACGCCACGGACGGCAGAGGCAGAACGGCTGCAATGGCCGCCACGCACGGGAACAAGCCGGAAACCTTGCGGCTGCTCATTGCCAAGGGCGCCGATCTGAATATCCGAGACCAGCGCAGCGATAATCCGCTCTTGTACGCCGGTGCGGAAGGATTGCTGGACATCGTCAAAATCGCCGTAGAGGCCAAGGCGGATACGAAGCTCACGAATCGTTACGGCGGAGTCGCCATCATTCCCGCTTCGGAAAGAGGTCACGTCGAGGTAGTCAAGGAGCTGCTGGAGCATTCGGATATTAATGTGAATCATATCAACAATCTCGGATGGACCGCACTGATCGAGGCGATCGTATTAAGCAATGGCGGAGAAAAACATCAGCAAATCGTTCGCCTGCTTATTGAACATGGCGCTGACATAAACATACCGGATAAGGACGGCATTACCCCATTGCAGCATGCGAGATCGCGCGGCTATAAAGAAATTGAAGCTATGCTGGTTCAAGCAGGAGCCAAATAAAATACGCGCATCGATCAACAGGAGGGATACGACACCATGAAACCCAATGAGTTTATGCGTCAAGCGATCGAGCTCGCTTATAACAATACGAAGCAGCATGGCGGCAAGCCGTTCGGAGCCGTCATCGTCAAGAACGGCGAAATTATCGCTACCGGAGTCAACGATGTATTGGTTACGCACGATGTAACTGCGCATGCGGAAATTCAGGCGATCCGCGAAGCATGCAATAAGCTGCAAAGCCCGCTGCTTACCGGCTGCGAGGTGTATGCCAGCGGCCAGCCGTGCCCGATGTGTCTCGCGGCCATCCATTGGACCGGAGCGAAAGCGGTCTACTATGCCTATACCGAAGAAGATGCGGCAGCCGTCGGAATGAGCACCAAGCATGTGTATCAGCAGCTATCGCTCCCTCTAGAGCGGCAATCTCTGCCTATTCAACGGATGGAGCCGGATACGGCGCAGAACCCGATGGAGCTCTGGAAGCAAACGAACCGGCGTTAACCGAACGGTTTGCCGTTCTTTCTGCCCGGCTCGACATGCAAATATTGCTGTAAAAACATGGTGGCGGCTGACGAAAGCCGCCTATTTTTCAATAGGGCGATGCCTATTTTACGCTGCGGAATGGGTTCCGTCAGCTTGACCTCGGCCAGCTTGCCGGTTGCAAGCTCCGTCTGGACAAACTGCCGGGTAACGAACGATATGCCGAGTCCCGCCTTGGCGAACTCGATCAGCAGGTCGACGCTGGCCAGCTCAATCTCCGGTTCGATAGCGACGCCCTGCGACAGGGCGAAATCCTGGATAAAACGCCGGGAGCTGCTGTTTTTGGAAAACAGAATCAACGGATTCGCCGAAAGCTCCGACAGCGGGATCGGCTGCTGCGTCAAATGAAAATATCTCGGACCCGCCACGAAACAATCCTGTACCTCGATCGTCTCCAATATGGTTAGCGAGCTGTCTGCCACCGGCAGCCTGACGATGCCGAATTCAATCCGCCCCTCCTTGATGTTCTGTATAATTTCCGGAGTCGTCCCGTGTACCAAGTCCAGCCGAATATGCGGAAAATCGTTGCAGAACCGGCCGAGCGAAGGCAGCAAGTAATGCTTGCACAACGAATCGCTGCTCCCGAGCCGCAGTTCTCCGCGCAATAAGTTATTGATGTCCGCCAGCTGCCTTTCCGCCGATTCGATCACTTGAAAAGCAAGCTCGATCTGTGAATACAGCAGCTGCCCCTCCTCCGACAACCTCATCCCTTTGGGTCCCCGATGAAACAGATGAACGGAGAGCTCGCTCTCCAGCTGCTTGATCGCATGGCTGACACTGGGCTGCGTAATGAACAAACGCTCCGCGGCTCGTGAGACGTTCTGCTCCTTGGCTGTCCAATAAAAAGCGCGATACAATTCCAGATTGGCAATCATGGTATTATTCCCTTCTATATCTGCTATGTATAATATCGATTTCATATATACCTCATCGTCCTATTATAATCTAGAAAGTGAATCGATACTAACCTTTCGAATTCGAGGAGGAATAGAAATCCAATGACATTGCTAAACACTACCATCCAGCAAAAAGCGGTCAATACGATCCGTACGCTGGCTATCGACGCTATCGACAAGGCAAACTCAGGCCATCCCGGCATGCCAATGGGCTCGGCTCCAATGGCCTATGAGCTGTGGTCCCGGTTTATGAAGCATAACCCGAGCAACCCGAAATGGATCAACCGCGACCGGTTCGTATTGTCTGCCGGACACGGCTCCATGCTTCTGTACAGCCTGCTTCATTTGTTCGGTTACGACCTTCCGTTAGAAGAATTGAAGCAGTTCCGTCAGTGGGGAAGCCTGACTCCGGGCCATCCGGAATATGGCCATACGGCGGGCGTAGACGCAACAACAGGACCATTGGGACAAGGTGTCGCCATGGCAGTAGGTATGGCTCTTGCCGAGGCGCATATGGCTGCTACCTACAATCGCGACAGCTTCAACGTCATGGATCATTACACCTATGCGATTTGCGGCGACGGGGACATGATGGAAGGCATCAGCGGCGAAGCGGCTTCTTTGGCCGGCCATTTGCAGCTCGGCAAGCTGATCGTTCTCTACGATTCGAACGACATCTCGTTGGACGGCGATTTGAGCATGTCGTTCTCCGAAAATGTACAGCAGCGCTATGAGAGCTACCGCTGGCACGTTCAATTAGTGAAGGACGGCAACGATCTGGAAGCCATCCATAAGGCGATTGCCGCAGCTCAGGCTGACCCTCGTCCGTCTCTGATCGAAGTTAAAACCGTGATCGGCTACGGCAGTCCGAACAAGAGCGGCAAAGCAGGCGAGCACGGATCTCACGGCGCTCCTCTTGGCAAAGAGGAAACGCGCCTGACTAAGCAAGCCTACGGCTGGCCGGAAGATAAGGATTTCTATATTCCGGAGGACGTTCAGGCTCACTTTGCACAATTCACACGCGAAGGCGAAGCCCAGGAAGCTGCTTGGCAAGCCAAGTTCGAGCAGTACCGCCAGTCGTATCCCGAGCTTGCGAAGCAGTTCGAAACGGCGGTAAGCGGCCAATTGCCGGAAGGCTGGGACTCTGAGGTTCCTGTCTACTCCACTGACGATAAAGCTATAGCTACACGCGCTGCATCGGAGCTCGCTCTCAATGCGCTCGCAAAGAAAGTGCCTCATTTGCTGGGCGGTTCGGCTGACCTCGAAACATCGAACAAGACGAATATCAAAATCTCTGGCCGTCTGACAAGAAACGATTACAGCCAGCGCAACATTTTCTTCGGCGTTCGCGAATTCGCCATGGGAGCCGCATTGAATGGGATGGCTCTTCACCAGGGCGTCCGCGCATTCGGAGCTACGTTCTTCGTATTCTCGGACTACCTGCGCCCTGCCATTCGTCTTGCTGCGATTATGAAGCTGCCGGTGATCTACGTATTCACACATGACAGCATCGCAGTCGGCGAAGACGGACCGACTCACGAGCCGATCGAGCAGCTGCCTGCGCTGCGCAGCATCCCAGGCATCACCGTGCTGCGTCCAGCCGACGCCAACGAAACCGGCTTTGCTTGGAAATACGCGGTGCAAAATCAATCCGGCCCAGTCGCTTTGGTCCTTACTCGTCAAGCGCTGCCGAATCTGGCAGGCACATCCACGTTGGGAGCCGAAGGGCTGACTCGCGGAGCGTATGTATTGTCCGACGCAGCGAACGGCAAACCGCAAGCTCAGCTGATCGCCAGCGGTTCCGAAGTGCAGCTGGCGGTTGAGGCACAGAAGCAGCTCGCCGAGCAAGGTGTGCATGTGCGCGTCATCAGCATGCCGAGCTGGGAGCTGTTCAACCAGCAGCCGCAAGCGTACAAAGATTCCGTGCTGCTTCCGGACGTGGAAGCGCGTCTTGCCATCGAGATGGCTTCGCCGCAAGGCTGGCATCAATATGTCGGCAAGCAAGGCGATGTGATGGGCATCGACCGTTTCGGAGCTTCCGCGCCTGCTTCCAAGGTTATTAACGAATACGGCTTCACTGTCGACAACGTAGTAAGCCGCGTCAAAGCATTGCTGGCATAATCCGGCTCTGCCTTAGCCAGTAAAACAACAAAGCCGCCGAAAGCCATTGAGAATCGCTTTCGGCGGCTTGCTTTATTTTTGCTTCAACGCCATCATTTGGTATACTTCACGCGAATCGCCCTTTAACACCTTCTGGGCGCTGTTCATTTGGCTGGAGCCGTCACCATCGAGAAACACGCCGTCCACCAGCCTGCCGTTGCCAATTTTCTCCACTATCGCCGTCCGGAACTGCTCCACCGTACACGGCTTGTCCGTAACGACCATCCATACGTTTTGCCGGTCGTCGTAAACCACGCCGGAGCGCAATCTCGGCTCGTCAAATGCGGGCATATCCTCAGCCCTTGCCTGCTGAACCCAACGGGCTCCATTATGCAAAGACATGCTTACCCCGCCCTGTGCCCAATAACGCTGCCGGTCCGTTACTTTGATTTCGTGGGCGTCCTGGACGACCTGCACGGAAAATCGCCTCGTAATCTCATCCCAGACCAGCGTCCCTTTCGGGTAATCGATATTGTACCATCCGGAACCGTAGTCCTCCGGCTGTCCTATCAAAGGCTTGTCGTTAATGACAGCAATGCTGAGCAGGTAACCTTCCCAGAAAAAACCGCCGTTAATGCCATAATCGGGCGTGCGGGAAACATTCGTCGCAATAGGCTTCAATGAGATATTTTGCGGTACGGTCTGCAAGGCAAACAGCCTGACTCCATTCGCGGCAACCGTTTCCTGGTAGGTATAATGCCTTGGGTGAAAGAACGGCGAGGCTGGCTGTACGGCTGTGAACAGCACCGCCAACAAATTGCCGAATAAAAAAGCGGCCAGAAGCATCGGTATTTGCGACCTTGTCGGCCAGCCGAACATTCCTCGCAGCGCACGAACAACCATCCAAGGCTCCCCCATTTACACCGTTTTTCATAGAATCATATATTCTATTACTCTCATTCTATGAAAATAGATTCCGATTTATGATCAGCCTTCTTTAACGACGCCTTTTTTCAAAATGATATTGGCGTACAATGCTTTCTCGCCTGTCGCTACAACCGCATACGCTTCCTTCGCACGTTCATAGAAAGCGAACCGCTCCACCGTCTTCAGCTCCGATGCTTGCGGATCGTGCTTTTGCACCAAAGCCTTATACTCGTCCCATATTACCGGAACCGTCGGGTCACCGGGAACGACCTCCATCAGCGCAACGGAATGATCCGCATAAGTATCCAACGGGAAAAAGGTCAGAATCGCATCCAGCAAGCCGGGAATCGCGTGACCGTCGCAGCGTACCAGTCTTTGCGCGTGACTCGCTGCGGGGAAATTGCCGTCAGCCAGCACCAGCTCGTCCCCGTGTCCCATTTCCATCAATATTTTCAACAATTCAGGCGAAAGCACCGAAGGAATTCCTTTTAACATATCCAATCTTCCTCTCTGATTAAGAAATGATTCCCATTAATCCTATACAAGTCGATAAGAGATTGTCAACGGCTGCTTCAACCATAAATCATAGTATAAAAAATCAATGCCGTGAAAGCCTATTAGAATCATATGAATAAAGGAGTTCATGCATGGATTTAGCAGTCGGCAAGCTGTTATGGCCGGACATTTCACCACCCCCGCCGGTATCTCCCCCACTGACCGAAGATATATCCTGCGACGTGCTGATCATCGGCGGCGGGATTGCGGGTGCGTTGTGCGCATACTATTTAGCTAAGCTAGACATCGATACGGTCATCGTCGAGAAGCGCACCATCGCGAGCGGCAGCACAGCGGCCAATGCAGGTCATCTTCAATTCGCCAACGACAAATCGCTGACATCCTGCATCCATTCGTTCGGCGAGAAAGACGGTGTCCGATTCTATCAACTATGCCGTCAGGCGCTGGATGAGCTGGAGAGCATATGCTCCGTGCTCGGCATTGAGGCGGAATTTCGCAGAAGATGTAATCTGTACGCGGCATCGGAACCGAAGGATGTCGAAGCGTTAAAACAGGAATTCCATACGCTGCGGACCTATGGATTTCCCGTGCAATATTGGGAAGCCGAGCAAATAGCGCGGCATTATTCTTTTCATAGACCGGGCGCGATCTTCAGCAGCGGCGATGCCGAAATTAATCCTTACCGGCTGACTTCCGAATTAATATCGGTTTTGAAAAGATCAGGTGTACGGGTTTATGAGCATACGGAGGTCGTTTCGCACAAAACCGGTACGCACCCGTTGGTCTTCACAACGAGAGAGCGCCGAACCATTACGGCAGCCAGAGCCGTTGTAGCTTCGGGCTACGAAGCTTTACAGGTTAAGCGTCACCCCAATGCGGTCATGGAAAGCACCTATGCTATCGCTACCGAGCCACTTTCAGACTTTCCCGGGTGGTACGAGCAGAGCTTGATCTGGGAAACGGCCCGTCCTTATTTATATTTACGAACGACGCCGGATCGGCGCATTATTGCTGGCGGGCTGGATGAAAATACGAAGATTCCGGAGGAACGCGACGCCCTGCTTCCTTCAAAAAGCAAACGATTGCTTGAAGAAATTAGCAGGATGTTCCCCGCCTTGACCGGACTGCGAGCAGACTACTATTGGTCGGCACCCTATGCAACGACCCACGACGGATTGCCGCTAATCGGAGAACGCGAGGATTTGCCCCATTGTTATTTTGCTCTGGGTTATGGGGGCAATGGGACTGTATACAGCACCATCGCCGCTCAAATCATAAGCGGTATCATTGCCAGAGGAGCTCATCCCGATGCGGGCTTGTTCCGCTTGGACCGCCCGGCCCGATAGCCGACTCATTATTAAGCGAATTTTCAGGTTATCTTCATATTTAGCAGCCAAGCTTAGGCTATGATAGAAGCAGGTGAAAAGGAGGAGATTTGAAGAATGAGTGCCAACCTGTCTACCTCAACAATGGAAAAAGTAAAGTTTCTTTACAAATTTATTCGTACTCCTAGAACGATTGGCAGCGTAACACCCAGCTCCCGCTATTTGACCCATAAAATGATCGACGCCGTCCCATGGAGCAGCATTCACTGCGTAGCGGAGTTAGGCTGTGGTACGGGCGTAATGACCAAAGCCATCCATCGCAAAATGATGCCGAACACGACGGTGCTGCTTTTCGAGAAAGATTCGCACCTGCGGAAGCAGCTGGCGCTGCAGTTTCCCGAGTCGAATACATACGCTGATGCGAAACATCTGTGCTCGGCTGTAAGGGAAGCAGGCTTTGAGCATGTCGATTGTGTCATCAGCGGACTTCCCTTCGCCAATTTTCCTCAACCGGTCCGCAATGCTTTAATGGATCAAGTCCGTCGCGCTTTACGGCCTGGAGGCTACTTCATTGCATTCCAATATTCACTGCAAATGAAAAAACAGCTTGCAAGCCTATTCCATATTGAATCCATCCGCTTTGAAATGCGGAATGTGCCTCCCGCTTTCGTATACGTCTGCAGAAAAAGATGACGGATCGGTGGCATCCTTCTCTCTGATCGGTTACTATAAAAAGAGAAGCGTGTTTAGTTCTCTAGCCATAGTAATCATAAGCGAGGTGCAATTAGTTTGGAACAAGTCATTATTATAGGAGCCGGTCCATGCGGCTTGTCGGCGGCGCTGGAGCTGCAAAAGCTTGGGATCGAGCCCCTTATTATAGAAAAGCATTGTCTAGTACATTCCATCAGTCTGTATCCGACGTATATGACGTTTTTCAGTACGCCGGAGCTGCTCGAAATCGGCGGCATTCCTTTTACGTCGCCGAATGACAAGCCTACCCGGCTGGAAGCCATGAACTATTACCGGAATGCGGCGCTGCGGAACAACGTTCGCGTTCAGTCGTATACCGAGGTCACTTCCATTCGCAAAACGGATGCAGGCCACTTCGACCTGAGCTTGACCGATCGTTTCGGCAAGCAAGCTTCCGCGCAAGCACGTTATGTGATAGTGGCGACAGGCTACTTCGACCATCCGAACCTGCTGGGCATTCCCGGCGAGGATTTGTCCAAAGTAACTCACTACTACAGAGAAGCTCATCCTTACAGCTGCACGAAAGTGGCGGTGATCGGCGGCAACAATTCGGCGATAGACGCCGCCATGGACCTGCTTCGCGTCGGAGCCGACGTTACCGTTGTGTACCGTGGCGATGCTTATTCCCCTAACATAAAACCGTGGGTGCTGCCTCTCTTCGAAAGTATGGTCAACAAAGGACGGATTCGGATGATGTTTCGTTCCCAAGTGGTTCGCGTCGATGAAAGATCCATTACCGTAGTGGAAGATGGAGAGGAGCAGGTGCTCGATAACGACTTTGTACTGGCTCTCACCGGATTTCGGCCGGACCGCGGCATGCTGACCGAAGCTGGCGCTGAGCTCGACGAATCACAGACCCTACCGGTCTATAACCCGGAGACAATGGAAACGACCGTACCACGGTTATTCATAGCCGGCGTGGCCGCTTCCGGAAGCAATGCGAACGAAGTATTCATTGAAACCGGACGGCTTCATGGCGGATTGATTGCAAAGCATATTGTCTCCTCTCTCTAGTCCGCCATCCCCATGACATGATAAAAAGGACATCCCGACATAGGAAATCGGGATGTCCTTTTGCTTGAAGCTTAAAAAATTAGATCTTTTTCCCTTTGCGTAAGCCTTCTGCCTGCAATGTCTACGACCAGCCTGCCGCCGGACAGCCCCCAAATACGCGAGCCGTATTTCTCGGCCAGCTCCAGCTGGTGCAGACTGCAAAATACGATGACCTTATCCTTGCGGCAAATTTCCTTCAAATCATCCAGCACTTTGCTCGCCGCCTCCGGATCGAGACCGGATACCGGCTCATCGGCGTAGATAACCTTGGCTCCGCGGATCAGCGCTTTGGCGATCGCCACGCGCTGCCTCTCGCCCCCGCTCAATTTCTCCGCAGGCTCGTGAGCCTTGTCCAGCAGCCCGACTTTATCCAGGTAATCCATCGCGGTCATATGGTCGTCGTTGGAAGTCGTTCCCGAGAGAATTCTCCACCACGCCTTATGGAAAAACAAGCCGCTTAATACGTTTTTCAATGCGGACTTTTTCAAATTCAGATTCGGCTTCTCCTCCAGATAAGCCCAGTCTTTACGCAGCTTCCACTGCTCCAGCCCGCGAACCTGGGAAATGTCGTTGCCGTTATAAATATATTGGCCTTCGTCCCACTTCTCCTTCAAAGCCAAGCAGCGAAAAAACGTCGTCTTCCCGCTGCCGCTGGCTCCAACCAAGGCGATAAGCTCGCCCTCGTCGGCCTGGAAGCTGATTTTGGATAAAATCTCTTGCCCTGGCGGAAATGATTTCGATAAATTGCGTACAATGATCATCGGATCGTTGCTCCTTTGCCTGCCGTAGTCCGAATGCGCTGCCTATATTATACCGTACCCGGGCCGATTTAGAAAAACGGTTTATTTCTCGTCTATCGGATAGAAAATCACATCTACCGGGAAAGCGGAGCCCGCGGCAGGAGAAAATTCAATATCCAGTGAAGGCTCGGTGCCATCGGTTCTGCCCAGGATCACATACCCTGTATAGTCCATCATAGCCCCGGACGGTGGAGTCTGCACGATCCTGCCGTTGACCTCGAAAGGTCCTTTAAATACGCCTCCGCGCGGAAGAAGCAGTATCGACATCGCTCTCGGACGATCGATATGAATCTTGTATACCACCCCGTAGTTTCCGAGGTTCAACGAATCTTTCTTCATAAAGAAGTCGTTACCCGTTACGAATTTGTCGGTTGTACCGTCGCCGATCGCAAGGCTGGAAGGCTTGTCGAACGACTTGGCGTCCACATTCCATATCACATCCGAGCCGTTAAACGTCCCCCGGACGTTCCCGGTGTAATCCAATTGAGGATACATCCCGATGGAGTCGATTCCCGCCCCGGCGTCCATAGCCACGAAGGAGAAGTACACCTCGCCGTCGGTTTCCACATCATAAATGACATTCATCCCTTGGCCGGGGAAAAACTCCGGATTTTTCTTGTAGTACACCGTTTCATGCGGTCCTACGACAATCGTCTCCGGCTTGTCGCCTCTATCCTGCAAAAACTCGATGGTCGCTTCGTTACCAATCAAGTTGGCGTAAATAGAAGGATATACCTCGCCTTTACGGGTTGTCGTAATTTTCACGGACTTGTCCGGGCTCGGATTACGCACCACGATGGCAAACTGCACCTTTTCATTTGTCCCGTTCACATGATCCGCATACAATCTCGCTTTCCCGTTGACCCGTTCCTGGTACAAAAACCCTTTTTCCGTGAACGTTTCCGGGCTGTCGCTTACGATAAGCGGACGGTCAGCTAACAGCTTAGCCTCGTTAGGAAGCTGCGGGATTCCGCGCAAGTAGCTGCGCAGCGTCTGCTCCTCTTCCTTCACATAGGTCCCTACCGGCTCGTGATACACTTTGTACTCGAACGGATCGAGATAAGGCTCGTTCACGATTTCGACATTGCGGGAGAATGTATCGCTGACCGTCCCTTTGCTGTCCGTAACCTGCAGCGATATTTTAAACAACCCCGGTTCGAAAATCGCCTCCGCGTTGCCGGTCCAATTCACGCTTGTTATCGCATCGCCATCCGGATCGTAGCTAATATTCGAATACCGGATCGGTTCGCCCAACCGGTACTTCTCCTTGTCTACCGTAAACCGGGCTACCGGCTTCGTGTTCGGCATCGTATCGTTATGGAATACTCCGCTCTGAGGCATTTTGATATATTGAAGCTCGACTCGCTTCAGCTCTTTGTTCACGACCGCCTTGAAGCCTACATACCGGTTCAGCCAATCCATCGATACATACAACCGATCGTGAACCAGCCATGCGGCCTTATCGAAATCCTCTTCCGCTCCGTTGACGCGCAATTGCTTGGGTGACAGCTGGAATTCGGCGAAGCCCGAAGGTGTCGTTACCATCACGCTCTTGGTAGCTTCCTGCCATTGCACGGTGAGCCCGAGCAAGGACGGAAGCACCGCAGCCGGCAGGTAAGCCTGTCCTTTCGACTCCAGAACGGGTACGTCAAGTTTCACTGTGTTGCCGTTGATATAAGCGTCATTCTTATCGAAATACAACAGTGCCGACAAGCTTTCCGGAACGGAGACGGCTTGAGCCGCTGCGGGAGCGGCCGTTTCTGCCGAAGCAGCAGGCAGTGCGGCTGCGGCGGTTAATGACAATGCAGTCCATATCAGACACAATTTTTTGGCGAAAACCATGATAATGACAAGCTCCTTTATTAAGCATGAATATAGTAGTGCAATTTCTTACTTACTTCTTGATGAGCGGATACAACACGAGATCGACCGGAAGCTGCGTTGTTCCTGCCGGCAAAATCTCAATGCTGACGTCTTCTTCCTTGACACCCGTTCTGTACAGGATCACGGCTTCATGGGAAGTCATACCGCTTGCAGGCAGCGAAATGAACTGTCCGTTGACTCGGACCGCTCCTTGGAAATATCCGTCGCGCGGATGCAGCGCTATAGCCGTATTCTTGCCGGCATACAATCGGATGCTGTAATGCATTCCGGCGTTTCCGGCTGCAGCAGCTTCCTGCTTTAATACAGAGTCAGCGCCTTTAATGACCGGCTCTACCGTCTCGTCGCCGATCCCCGCCTTCGTCGGGCTCACCAGTGCCCGCGAATCTACCGTCCAAGCTATTTCCGACACCGGATAGGTGCCGTTTTGCCCGGGTTGTTGATTCGTGAAGCGATACGATCCGAGCTTGTAAGCCGGCTCATCCGGCTTCATCATGCCGTACGAAACAAGCACTTCTCCGTCGGTCTCTATGTCGTACATCCCCTGGAAGCTCTGTCCCGAGGCCGCTTGAGGGCTTACTTTATAATAAACGGTTGATTTCGGCGGAACGGTTAGCACATCTTCGACCGGATCCGATCCAAGGAAATCTTCAGCGATTTTATCTCCGCGTACGCTGTTATAGATCGACGGCACTTGCTCGGATTTCCTCGTCGTCGTAACTTTGACTTCCTTCTCCTGCTGATTTTGGATCACAATCGCGAACTGAACCGCACTTCCGGTCCCGTTAGTGAACTGAGGGAACAGCCTTGCCTTGCCCTTCACCTTCTCCTGATATAAGAACCCTAATTCCTTAACCGGTTCCGAGCTTCTGCCGAAGAGGAGCGGCCGTTCCGTCTGCTGGCGCACAATGACCGGCACCTTGCGGTCCTTGCCGACCGTTTGCTCGAGCCATTCCGACTCGGCTGGGAACACCTTGCCGGCCGGGCCGTAGTAATACGGGTATTGCTCCTGGCTCAAATAGGGCTCATCCACGATTGTCACAGTCCGGGTGAACGGAGCACTCACATTTCCGTTGCCATCCTTAACCTTCAGCGTCACCGGATAAGTGCCCGGCTTATAGAAGGCATTCTCATTACCGGTCCATTCGTAAACCGGCAGCCCCTCCGCATCGGGATCGTAGCTCAGATCGACATATTCCACCTTCTCTCCAAGCCGGTATTCCGGCTTGCCGAAAGCAAACAACGCGACCGGACGGGAATTCGGCTGAGCATCGTCTTTTACGAGCAAAGATTCTCTATATGTAGCCCCCGGAGTTCCGATATAACGAATCTCGATACTATTCTTGTCAGGGGATAGTTCATAATCCATGTCAATGTATTGCGCCAGCCAAGACAAGGATACTAACAGCCGGTCATTGCGGATGACGGCCGCCGAATCGAAGGAAACCGGAGTCCCGTTCACCTTAATCGCGTTCTGCGAGGATTGAAACTCGATAAAAGCTTTGGAGGTGATCAGCTGTACGGTTTGCGTATCCTTCACCCAAGACAGGTCGAGCTTTAACGTATCTGCAAGCCACCGGACCGGGATGTAAAATTGATCATTAATCAACGAGGCAGGCTCGTCCACCTCGGCTTGCTGTCCGTTCACATACACCTCGGACTGGTCTGCAAATAACTGAAGATGCTGATGGGTAACCGAAACGGCACCGGCGGCCGACGGCATGATCAAGCTTGCCGCTGCAACGGTGCTTATCAAAGTGCGCGCTTTCAACGAAGATGCAATGAAACGAAGCATAACTGAATAACTCCTTTGTGGCTTAATAATAATTAATACTATAAATAATTAACGTAATAAAACAGGACGAGCGAACAATCGGACGATTCGTTCCGCAGCATCTGCGGCCAATCGCGGAGCCTCTTCCATGGCCTGCTCCAATGTCATCGGTTTATCAACCATGCTGAATACACTCAGGACACCGCTATCGTACAAGACCTCGATTCCTTTGCCGATAGAGCCTGCGATTAAGACGCAAGGGACACCGTACTGACGGGCGGTGCGGGCAACGCCGTAAGGAGTTTTCCCCCGCTCGGTCTGAAAGTCACACTGGCCTTCTCCCGAGATGACAAGATCCGCGCCCTGTACGTGTTTTGCGAGCTGTGCCGCCTCGATCACGATGTCGACGCCAGGCTTCAGTTCCGCGCGCAGGAAGGCGACCGATCCGCCGCCCATGCCTCCGGCTGCTCCCGCTCCGGGCAAATTCAGGATGTCGGCGCCGGCGTCTCTTAGGACCACGGCTGCGAACCGTTCCAAATTCATATCGAGCTGACGGACTATGTCCGGCGTCGCGCCTTTTTGCGGGCCGAACACAGCGCTCGCCCCTTGCGGTCCGCACAGCGGGTTATTGACATCGCAGGCGACGGTAAACCGGCTCTCGCCGATTCTCGGATCGAGCTGCGACACATCTATCGACGCCAGATCAGCCAACGCGCCTCCGCCTAAACCAATGGCGCCGCCTTCGCTATCCAGCAGTCTGACGCCCAAAGCCTGCGCCATCCCTGCTCCGCCGTCATTGGTAGCGCTGCCGCCCAGTCCGATGATGAATGTCCTGCAGCCTTTGTCGAGGGCATGACGAATAAGCTCCCCTGTTCCATACGTTGAAGCGAGCAGAGGGTTTCTATTAATTGGCTCTATTAAAGTCAATCCCGACGCTTCTGCCGCTTCAATGACGGCTGTCGCGCCGTCTCCCAATATCCCGTATACAGCTTCAACAGGTGAGCCCAAAGGCCCTTGCACCTGCACAGTATGTAATGAACCGCCGGTCGCGTCGACGAGGCTCTGCACGGTTCCTTCTCCTCCGTCCGCCATGGGGACCTTCAAAATCTCCGCGTCGGGGAGCGCGCGGCGGATTCCGAGCTCCATCGCTTCACAGGCTTCTTTTGCCGACAGGCTTCCTTTGTATGAGTCCGGAGCCAAAACAATTTTCATGACTGTAAATCCCCTCTCTTGCCATATTGTGCTTGTCATATAATGAAATACTACCATGTTCCCATGCTGCGCGCCATACCGCGCGGTAATTACGGCAATCGACAACGAAACGCGCTGTTGTTTGACAATCGGATTGCGTCAGATGCGGTCGTAAAAAAACACCTCCGCAAAGCTGTGCTTTGACTTCAAAGTCGATTCGGATCTACTGAAGTAAGTCCTAAAATGTAAAAAAACTGCCGAACCTGTAAAAGGTTACGGCAGCATATTGTCGGAGCTTATTGTGGATTCGTTTCCTTAGGAATTTCGTTCAAGCTTGCCGGCAGCTCGGCGGCATTCTCCGCTTGTACCAGCGCTTCTTCCTCCGTAAACTTATTTTCCCTGTAATTGGGATTATTTTTCGTATCGGCTTTTTTGTTATCCATAACTACGTCACCCCTTCCGTATCACAGGAAATAGCATGCCTTTTTTTACATTTTTTATGTGTTAATCTGTCATAAAACTTTAACATACTGGTCGACAGCGTTTTACATCTTTCATAAAAGGTTTGTATTATAATTGCACGATGTGAGGAAAATATTGTTATCGAATGGAGTCGTAAAAAAATGGATGAGTCAAACCTGAGTCAGCATATGGAGGAGATGCAGAAGCGTTTGTACATGCTTTTCGAGGAAACCGGCAGTTTGGTCGATCCGCAGGTTGTAGAATTAAGTCAACAAATAGACCATTTGGTAGTCAAGCTGCAGCGTAGGCGAATGAAGCACAGAAGGACAAGCCTTCTTAAAAATAGAGCCTCTTTTTCGAATTCGCACTTGAAAAACATGACATGATGTGTTAAATTGAAATCAAGCAATATCAAGGTTTTTTGCTGACATGGTTCTCTACACACAGTTGAAATCCTCTAGCTTGATGCAGCACAATTGATCATGTAAAGGAGCGATATCATATGACTCACGAAGCTCAAAATCAGCAAGAAAAAAAGATTTCCGTTGAATTGACCTTGAACGAAGCGCTTGCTTTAACCGGTGTCCGTTTTCCTCAGAATCATCAATTGGAAGTCGACGCCATGACCAAGATCAAGCGTTCGCTGGAAGACCAATTGCTGCTTGATCCTAAACGCAGAACCATTCAATAAGAATAATTGGAATACAGGCCTCTACTCGCTCATGATTGGGCAGCAGAGGTCTTTTTGTATATAATGAAAGGACTATACCTTCGATAAAGGAGTCCTCCTAATGAAACCTGTTATTGCCGCCGCCATCGACGAGCATTCCGCCAGCTTCATCCAAATATCCCGCACGATCGGTGAAAATCCGGAACTGGGCCATGAAGAGTGGCAATCGTCCCGTCTGCTTATGGATGAGCTGCTCCGGCACGGCTTTCAAATCCAAAACCCCGTGCTCGGTTTGCCGACCGCTTTTATCGGGACATACGACAGCGGCAAGCCAGGCCCTACGGCTGCCTTCTTATGTGAATACGATGCGCTACCGGAGCTAGGACATGCATGCGGTCACCATATTATTGGAACGATGGGTGTTGCCGCTGCGGTCGGCTTGAAATCGGTCATCGAGCAAACCGGGGGTACGATCCGGGTATACGGTACGCCTGCAGAGGAAACGAAGGGTGCCAAGGTGCCGATGTCTGCGGAAGGATTGTTCGATGATGTTGATTTTGCCCTTATGGCCCATCCTTATCACACATATGAAAAATCAGGCGAGTCGCTGGCTATGGATGCCATCCAGTTCGAATACTTCGGCAAAGCGGCACACGCTGCGGCAAGCCCTTATGAGGGCGTCAATGCTCTGGATGCCGTCCTCCTGCTGTTCCAATCGATCAATGCGCTGAGACAGCAGGTGCAAAGCCACGTACGCATCCACGGCATTATTACCGAAGGAGGCAAAGCCGCCAATATTATTCCGGATTATGCGGCCGCCCAATTCTATGTCCGCTCCGCCAACCGGCCTTATACGGACGAAGTCGTGCAAAAGGTGCTCCGCTGTGCAGAAGGTGCCGCGCTGCAAACCGGATGTACGCTGAAAACATCAAATTACGAATTCTCCTACGATGAGCTGATAACGAACCAAACGCTCTCCGGCCTGTTTACTAACAATTTGCTCGCTATGGGAGTCCGTGAGGACGAGATCCAATACGGCAAAGATCACGGCTCCGTCGATTTGGGCAACGTATCCAGACATTGTCCGACCATCCATCCGTACATTAAAGTCATTGACGAGAAACACCTTCTGCATACGAAGGAGTTCCGCGATTTGGCGATGAAGGACCGCGCTTTTGAGGGAATGATTTTGGGAGCGAAGGTATTGGCCAACACCGTTTATGACGTCATCGCCAACCCGGAGATATTGAAGGCCGTTCGAGACGAGTTCGAGCAAAGCATCCGTTCTTCGGCTAACTGACGACTGAAAAGGCCAACTCTGGAAAGAAAAGGTTGAAAAGCCGCGCAAATTCGGCTATCTTAATACTAATCAGTAACTATTGAGGAGGCGGTTCCATGATCAGCATTCGCAGGATAGGCGACAATCTGGGACCTATTTCCTTTTTGACATTGGATAAAGAACTAAGGCACATCGTGCTTTAGTTCTTTTTTTTCGCCTTGCAAGTCGGTTTATCATTTAACCTTATGGAGGGATTCCTATGGCCAGGTACAAACGGATATTGATCAAATTGAGCGGCGGTGCAGTCGCAGGTGATAGCCAGTTCGGCTTTAATCCCGGACGGCTCGAGCATATTGCCAAAGAGATTATGACGGTGCTGGATATGGGGATCGAGGTATCGATCGTCATTGGGGGCGGCAATATTTTCCGCGGCAATATGGCGGAGGATTGGGGGATCGAGCGTGCGGAAGCCGACAATATCGGCACTTTGGCTACGGTTATCAACAGCCTGATGCTAAGAGGCGTGCTTAAGCACAAGACAGGCAAGGAGGTTCGCGTCATGTCCTCCATCCCCGTAAACGCCGTTGCCGAGCCTTATATCCGGTTGCGGGCGATTCATCACCTGGAAAAAGGCTATATCGTCATTTTCGCAGGAGGAAACGGACAGCCGTATGTGACGACCGACTATCCTTCGGTCCAGCGGGCGCTGGAGGTCAATTGCGATGCGATTCTCGTTGCGAAGCAAGGTGTCGACGGCGTATTGGACAGCGATCCCCGGAAAAACCCAAAGGCGAAGCCGTACGCCTCCCTCCCCTACGACGAAGTGCTGAGGCAAAATTTGACCGTGATGGACCAGTCGGCCTTCATTCTCGCACGCGATTTCAAGCTGCCGGTCTTCGTCTTTAACTTCGATAAGGCCGGTTCGATGAAAGCAATTTGCGAAGGCAAGGACGAAGGCACCGCTATCTATTACGGCGCTCCTATCGTTTTCCGCCAACCATCCTGAATTTACTCTACCCGCTGCTACAAAACAAAAAAACCTTGCCAAGGCAAGGTTCAGGCTTTGGAGAAACCCGTTTTTCCCTAAAATGCTAAAGGGGGGTAGGTTGGGTATCTCCTGGAGGAGCGTAAGCGGCCGCCTTTGTTTTCAGAAAATTACCGCCAGAATGCGATGAAATAAAAATACTTTCTGAAAACAACAGCGGCCGGATGGAGGTACCCCACCGGGGTTCCCTTGCAGCTTTATCAGTTCTAATGGTTTCTCGATAAGCTCAGCCAGCCAAGGCAAGGTTTTTTCACGACTACAGGACTTTCCCCAAAAACTCTTTCGTTCTTGGATGCTGCGGATTGGCGAAAATGTCGGCGGGATTGCCCTGCTCGACGATTTTGCCGCCATCCATAAAGACCAGGCGGCTTCCGACCTCTCTCGCGAAGCCCATCTCATGGGTTACGACCACCATGGTCATTCCATCTGAAGCGAGACGCTTCATGACATCCAGCACTTCCCCTACCATCTCCGGATCGAGTGCCGACGTAGGCTCGTCGAACAACAGCATATCCGGCGACATGGCCAACGCGCGGGCTATAGCGATACGCTGCTTTTGCCCGCCGGACAGCTGGTTCGGATATCGATCGGCTTTATCGAACAAGCCGATTCTGCGAAGCAGCTCGAAGGCGATTTCGTTAGCATCGTTCTCACTCAGCTTTTTCAGCTTGCGCGGCGCCAGCGTAATATTTTCCAGAACGGTCAAATGCGGGAACAGATTGAATTGCTGGAATACCATCCCCATTTTTTGCCGGAGCTGATTGATATCCGATTTTCCGTTTAGCAAGGAGACACCCTCGAACACAACATCTCCGCCGGTCGGCTGCTCCAGCAAATTCAGGCAGCGAAGAAACGTACTTTTGCCTGAGCCGCTCGGGCCGATTACTACAACGACTTCCCCCTTGGAAATATCGATATCGATACCGTTCAATACGACGTTGCTTCCGAATGATTTATGAAGTCCGGTTACTTTAATCAGAGGTCCTCATCCTCCTTTCTGCAATACCGAGAACTTTGGATAACGTGAAGGTGATGACAAAATAAATGATCGCGACGACGATCAGCGGCTCGAACGCGCGGAACGAATTGCCTCGTACCGTATCCGCGTTGTACATCAGCTCGCTGATTCCGATAACCGACACAATGGACGATTCCTTGATGATGACAATGAATTCATTGCCAAGGGCCGGAAGCACATTGCGGATCGCCTGCGGCAAAATAATGTAGCGCATCGCCATACTATGCGGCATTCCGAGTGAACGGGCGGCTTCCATCTGCCCTTTGTCTATCGCTTGAATGCCGGCGCGGAATGTCTCGGCGACGTAAGCGGCGCTGTTGACGGACAACGCGATGACTCCGGCCATAAATTCCGGAAAGGCCGTTCCCAGTGCCGGAACATCGGGAAATTGGATGCCGAGCTTAGGCAGCCCATAGTAAAACAAAAACAGCTGGACCAGCAGCGGAGTCCCGCGTATGAACTCGATGTAGGCGGTTGCGAACATTTTGAGCGGTGCAATACGGGACAACCGCATCAATGCCAAGATCACTCCCAGGACGACACCAAGGATGACCGTAAATAAGGAAAGCAGCAGCGTAATTTTGGCGCCGTTCAAGAAAAACATATAGTACTTGGGCAAAAACGAAAAATCCACCGGGTCACCTCCTCCTTCTTGTTAGTACAAGCTACCAAACCTAACAAAAACCCGCCGGAGATCCGCACAGGTTTTTGTTAGCGTGCTTGTCGTATTATTCCACCATATCGTTAGCTTCAATTACGAATTTATCGATTACTTTGTCGTTAATCAGCTTGTCCAACGATTTGTTCATTGCTTCAACCAGCTCAGGGCTGCCTTTCTTCACGGCAATCGCAGAGCCGCTGTCTTCTGTCGACAACTGGATGTCGGAGACGGTCAAATCCGGATTTTTGGACAAGTAAGCCGTAGCTACAGGCAGCTCGACAACAAGAGCTTCCGTTTTCTTGTTTTTCAAATCAAGCATCAGATCGGAAATTTTGCCCAATGCTTTCATCTCGGATTGCGGCATTTGCTTCGTTACGATTTGTTCTTGAGTGGCGCCCTTTTGCGCGCCGACGCGCTTGCCTTTCAGGTCGTCAATCGTTTTGTATTTCTCTTTGTCTTCCGTTCTAACAACAGCCTTTTGTACCGCGGTGTAATAAATTTTCGTAAAATCAACGCTTGCTTGACGCTCAGGCGTAGGAGTCATGCCGGAAATAATGAAGTCGATATTTCCCGCTTCCAAAGCAGCCAATAGACCGTCAAATTTCATATCTTTAATTTCGAGGGTCACGCCGAGATCTTTCGCAATCGCTTTGGCGATCTCGATATCAAAGCCTACGATTTCATCTTTCTTGTTGATTTCTTTGTGAAATTCGTAAGGAGGATAGTCCGCGCTCGTTCCGACAACAATTTTTCCTGCTTTTTTAATTTGGTCCAGCTTGGTTTCCTTCTGCGTTCCCGTTTGGCCCGAGTTCCCGTTAGCCGCTGTTTCGGCCGCCGGCTTTTGACCGCACGCCGACAAAACTAGTACTAGACTTATCAGCATGAGAATAATAGCTTTTGATTTAAACATTGGTCAATTCTCCTTTCTAAATAACTTCAACATTATATAATACAAGCCCCTGTTTGACAACCGCTTCCGACCTATGAAATATTAGTGAATTCCTCTAGTATTATTGCGTTTCTATTAGTATAATGGATAGGTTTGAAAGCTGCTATAATCGGAGGAATACCAATGTATACCAATAAAAAAAGCCCTGTCCCGCTTTGGATAATATTTACATCGGGCATCATAGCCATTTCCTTCTCATCGATACTCGTCAAGCTGTCCTCGGCTCCGGTATCCGTCTCCGGCATGTACCGATTGCTGTTTACTTGCCTTATGATGGCTCCAATAATGTGGAAGTATATTCCAGAAATAAAAGGTTTGTCTTCCCACGATTGGTTTATGCTGACTGGCTCGGGTATCGCTCTCGGACTGCATTTCCTGCTATGGATGGCATCGCTTCGCTTCACTTCCGTAGCCAGCTCTACCGTGCTGCTTACACTGGAACCCATCTTCGTCTTGGCCGGCGCATACTTCGTGTACCGGGAAAGAACAACGCTGGCCGCCGTAGCCGGGATCGTTCTGGCCGTATCCGGGGCGATGCTGGTCGGATGGAAAGATATGTCCGTCTCCGGCGATGCTTTGAAGGGAGACCTGCTATCACTGCTCGGAACAGCCGCTGTTGCCATACACATGCTGCTGGGACAAAAGCTGAGCAAGCATATTTCCTCGCTCCTGTACAGCTTCGTCGTCTTCTTCGTCGCTGCGTGCTGCTTTGCCGTGTACAATGTCTTTCAAGGCTATACCTTCACCGCTTATCCGCCCAAGGAGTGGATTCTGTTCATACTGTTGGCGCTCATTCCGACGGTTTTCGGCCACATCTTGTTCAACTGGGCTTTGAAGTTCGTCAATGCTGCCTCGGTTTCGACAGCCGTGCTGGGAGAGCCTGTCGGGGCTTCCTTGCTCGCCTGGATGATGCTCGGGGAATCAATCCAGCCGGTGCAGATTGGAGCCTGCCTGCTGCTTCTGATCGGAGTATGGGTATTTCTGAGGAACAACCGGGTTCATTATGCAACGCAGCAATAGATAGAGCACCGGCCATAAAAAAGAAATCAGCCCTCACACGGATAATGTGTACCGCGTTGAGGGCTGATCTTTTGCATACTCCTTATTCGGATATAAGCCGTTGGGATAGAAATACCGATTCCGGTAAATGAATAAAATCATACAGCTGTTTGGTTACACCGCCTTTGCCGAAGCGGAGAAGGCTGCCTGTACGCTCCCTGCCGCCTTTCTCATTGATTAAGTGCAGGAAAGAAACCGTTGCTTTGCGGCGCTGCAGCACATCCTTATACCCTGAATCATACAGCCATTGATCAATGGTGTTATAAATGCCGCGATTCAAACCGAACATTTGAAAGCAGTACGTCACAAACTGAATGTCCGGCAAATGGACCAAATCCGTTTCGGTTAATTCATTCCAGGTGCTTGCATTGGCAATCATTCTCATCAGCTCCTTAGGCAGTGATGGTTGCTTCTAGACAAAAAAGGAGACTCCGCTCTTCTCTCTCGCATCCGGTCTGAACGCCGAACACAGATTCAAAGGGCCGGAGTCTCCGGTATACCGGTGGACCTGGGGCTGCTAGCCTTTACGTCGGCTGCCTTGCGACTTGCTTTCCACAACATTTTGTTCCCGCAGAGCCGCCTCGGATTCAAACCGTTTGCGCTCCGTTCGCTCAATTTGGACGATTCTGCCGTCATGCACAACGATTTGTACCGTCCCGTACTCCAACCCGTTGACCGAATTCACGATACGTTTGCTCCAAACGTCATCCACTTCCAAAGGCTTTGCCATCCTAATCCCTCCGTTTATAAATATTATTCCCATCTGTTTTATCGGATTATATGCATAAAAATAGTGCTAAATCGTCCAGTCATACCAGTCGCTTTTGCGTTTTTCGAGAGACAACAGCCAATGCTTCGTGGCATTCATGAGCTGAACATAGGCTTGACCGGAAGAATACGTATGGTCCGCCTGGAAAATCACTTCCTTGTCACACTGGCCCTGCGATCTCATCCAAAACAGCTTTTGATATAAAAAGCAATAATCAACCGGGATTACCTCATCATTCGTTCCGTGGATCAGCAGCACATCACCGCCAAACTTCCGCGTCTGATCAAACGGCTGATGCTGCGTCAGCGAATCGAAAAATTCCGGCTTGAACGAATATCCCATATAATCGGACGAACCGAGCTGGACTGCGTCTTCATAGACCTTCTTTCCGGTAATTTTGATAATATCGTTAAACGGATGAGCAACGGCGGACCAAAGCACCAGAGATTTGACGCGTTTGTCCTTGGCTGCCGTCAGAACGGACACCGCGCCGCCCAGACTATGTCCGAGCAAAATGACGCGGGTAGGATCAACGCAATCGATCTTCAATGCATAATCGATAACCGAACGTGTCTGATCGATCATGGCATCCAGTCCATTGGCTCCGTAATCTCCTTCGCTCTCGCCGCATCCGGCATAATCAAACCGCAGCACCATATAGCCCTGCTCGCTGAAATCGCGGGCCGCCTTCACAAACAACCGGTCCACGCCGATTCGGCTGCCGATAAACCCATGAGCGATGATAATAATCGGATTCTTGGAGCAGGTGGTTGCCGGATAGTGAAGAGTTGCCGCCAACTCTGCTTGTTCGCTCTGTATTCGAATATGATGTTCCATGACAACTCTTCCTCTCGATTCGATTAGATGTGTACCGGAAGCGGGTCGACCTTCAGACCGTTCTCTACCGTTTGATTCTCTTGATCGTTGAATATATAAACGCGATGTATAAGGACGTGTACCGGGTCTCCGGATTTTAGTGTTTCCAATTCCAGTGACCGGTAAGCAAACAATGTTTGACCATTCACTTCCACCTCGATTTGCCAGTTGGTGCCGCGGAAATAACTGTTCTTGACCGTTCCTATCTCGGATGCCGAAGGAAAAGAAATCTCCGATGCGAAGCCGATTTCGACGAATTCGGGGCGTATGATCGCTTTGGCGTCTTTCAAATCCGCCTTCTCGAAGCCTTTGAAGCCGGAAATGCCGTGAAGGCTGTTCGATTCGCCGATAAATCCGGCTACGAAAGGCGTCTCAGGCTTTTGGTAAATATCGATCGGCGAGCCCTGCTGCTCCAGCCGGCCCTGATGGATGATCATGATCTGATCGGCAACCTCTACTGCTTCCTCCTGGTCATGAGTGACGAAGATCGTCGTGATCCCGACCCGGTTGATCATGTCCTTCAGCCAAGTGCGAAGCTCCTTGCGCACTTTGGCGTCAATCGCAGCGAACGGCTCATCGAGCAGCAGCAGCTGCGGTTCGGGAGCTATCGCCCGGGCGAAGGCGACCCGCTGCCGCTGGCCTCCGGACAGCTGGTGCGGGAGCCTTTTTTCCAACCCTTTAAGGCCTGTAAGCTCCACCAGCTCGCTCACCCGGTCCTTGATCTCCTGCTTGCTGCGCTTCTGCACCTGGAGACCAAACGCAATATTATCAAAAACGCTCATGTGTCGGAACAAGGCATAGTTTTGAAAAACAAAGCCGATGCCCCGCTCCTGCGGCGGCAGGTTATTGACGACTTTGCCATGAAACAAAATGTCACCGGAGTCCGGCTCCTCAAGCCCTGCGAGCATTCGGAGAATCGTCGTCTTTCCTCCTCCGCTCGGTCCGAGTAAACCGATCAGCTTTCCCTTCTCAATCTCGAAGCTGACGTCTTTGGTAGCTTGAAAGCTGCCAAAGCTTTTCATCAAGTGTTTGGCTACAATATGCATGCTCTCTTACTCCCCTCCCTGATGCTTGGCTGCGTTAAACTTCCATTCGACAATCGACTTCACCGCTAAAGTAACGACAGCGAGCAGCACTAGCAGGGAAGCCATGGCGAACGATCCGGCAAAATTGTATTCGTTGTACAAAATTTGAATATGCAGCGGCATCGTATTCGTAGATCCCCGGATATGGCCCGAGACGACGGATACCGCTCCAAACTCGCCCATCGCTCTGGCGTTGCAGAGGATGATACCGTACAACAGGCCCCACTTGATATTGGGCAGCGTCACTTTCCAGAAGATGCGCCAGCCCTTGGCGCCCAGCGTGACGGCCGCTTCTTCCTCTTGTACGCCCTGAGACTGCATTAAAGGAATCAGCTCGCGTGCAACGAATGGAAACGTGACGAACACAGTTGCGAGTACGATGCCCGGGAGGGCGAACAGGATCTTGATATCGTGCTCTGCGAGCCAAGGTCCGAACCAGCCTCTGGCTCCAAACAGCAGCACGTAGATAAGGCCCGCAATGACAGGAGAGACGGCGAACGGCAAATCGATCAGCGTGATCAGCAAGTTTTTCCCTTTGAATCTGAACTTCGTAATGGCCCATGCCGCAGCCAAACCGAACAGCAGGTTGAGCGGCACCGCTATCGCTGCTGTCATCAAGGTGAGCTTAATCGCCGACAACGCGTCCGGATCCGATAATGCGGCAGTGTATACCTCACTTCCCTTGCGGAACGCTTCAACAAATACCGATACTAAAGGAAGCACGAGCAGAAATCCGAGAAACAATAATGCAATTGCAATCAAAATCCATTTTACGACCGCCGGTTCGGTAATGTGCCGCGGTCTGTCCGTCGATACCGAACCTGTTTTTACGGTTGCCACATAACCGGCCATGGTGGGTCCTCCTAAGGGTTGATTATACGCTTGTGTTCAATCGGTTGGCCCGCCACTGAATGAAGTTGATGACAAGCATCATAAGGAACGAGATGACCAGCATTACCAGAGCGATAGCCGTTGCTCCTGTGTAGTCGTACTGCTCCAACTTGGTCATAATGAGCAGCGGCGCGATCTCGGTCTTCATCGGCATATTGCCGGAGATGAAGACGACCGATCCATACTCCCCGACCGCTCTCGCAAAGGCAAGGGTAAACCCGGTCAGAAGAGCCGGCAGCAGCTCCGGAAAAATAACCTTCGTAAACGTCCTCCATCTTCTTGCGCCGAGGCTGACCGCCGCTTCCTCCAGTTCCTTCTCCAGCTCCTCGATCACGGGCTGGAGTGTCCGAACAACGAAGGGAATTCCGATGAAGGTCAGAGCCAGCGCAATCCCAATCGGAGTAAATGCGACCTTGATGCCAAGCGGCTCAAGAAGACTGCCAATCCATCCGTTCTGCGAGTAGATGGTCGTCAGTGCGATCCCCGCCACCGCCGTCGGGAGGGCGAACGGGAGATCCACCAACGCGTCGATGAACCTTTTGCCGGGGAACGAATACCGTACCAGCACCCACGCTACAATAAAGCCGAACACCGTATTCACCAGCGCCGCCCCGATGGCGGTTCCGAAGCTGATTTTATAAGAAGCTACTACCCGCGGGTCCGTAATGACGTGCCAGAACTGCTCCCACGACAATCCCGATGTTTTAATAAAAATAGCAGATAAAGGAAACAGGACGATCAAGCTGAGATACAGCACCGTAAAGCCCATCGACAATCCGAACCCCGGTAAAATACTGCGTGCTTTCCAACCTTTTGCCATGGATTTCTCTCCTCTGACTTTCAAGCTACTTGAACTTACGGCTTATAGATTTGATCGAATACGCCGCCGTCGTTAAAGTGCGTCTTCTGCGTCTTGGTCCATCCTCCGAACGGCGCGTCGTCAATGGTAAACAGGTTGACTTTGCTGAACTGGGATTCGAACTTCTTCGCTACCGCTTCAAGCCGCGGACGGTAATAATTTTTGGCGGCAATCGTTTGGCCTTCTTCCGTATACAAGTATTCCAGATAGGCTTGCGCTACTTCACGGGTCCCTTTTTTATCCGCTACTTTATCTACGATAGCAACCGGAGGCTCCGCCAATACACTGATGGAAGGAGTAACAATCTCGTATTTATCTTTACCGAACTCGTTAATAGACAAGTAGGCTTCATTCTCCCAAGCGATCAGCACGTCGCCGATTCCGCGCTGTACGAAGGTTGTCGTAGAATCGCGTGCGCCGGAATCGAGAACAGGCACGTTCTTGAACAGCTGCTGAACGAATTCTTTGGCTTTGGCCTCATCCTTGTTGTATTTCTGATACGCATAGCCCCAAGCCGCTACATAGTTCCAACGGGCTCCACCGGACGTCTTAGGGTTAGGTGTAATGACCTGGACACCCGGCTTGATCAAATCGTCCCAATCCTTGATTCCCTTCGGATTGCCTTTCTTAACGAGGAAGACGATCGTAGAAGTGTACGGCGAGCTGTTGTTCGCCAGCTTCTTCTGCCAGTCCTTCTGAATCAAGCCCGCTTCCTGGATCGCATCGATATCGTAAGCGAGCGCCAGTGTTACGACGTCCGCTTCCAATCCGTCGATGACCGACCGGCCTTGTTTGCCGGAGCCGCCATGGGACTGTTTAAAGGTTACGGTTTGACCGGTTTTGTTCTTCCAATAGGTTGCAAACGATTTATTGAAATCCTGGTACAGCTCGCGGGTAGGATCGTAGGAAACGTTCAATAGTTCTACAGGCTTGGCGGCTGCAGCCGATTTGTTGTCGGAAGCGCCTGCAGGCGATGCATTATTCGCTGCGGGTGATGAGGAACCTCCTCCGCATGCGGTAAGACCGAGCAAGGATAAACTGACAAGACTGACGACGGACCACTTTTTCCAATTCAACACGTTGGATGTAAACATATTTCTTTCTCCCCTCTTCTAACCACCATTAGGTAGAAACCATATGTAATCTGTTGAGCAAGGTCAGGACGATTGCCTAATCCAGAATGCTATCTCCGGTGGTCCGGTCGATTAAACATTTATTCCGATGCGATTACTATGATTTATAGTCAGTATATTAGCATCGCTGGTGATTTGTGTCAATTGATTTTTTCACATAAAAAAGTCGCGTTAATCGCGACTTTGGGTTGGTTGGGAAACCAATGAATATGAAATGCGGCAGGGGGATCCCGATATGGGACCTTCCTCTGTCCGCATTCGGTTCCTGAACACGGTACTATTCTGGTATCCGGTTGGAGTCTAGTCGTTCCTCTGGGGAACTAGGCTCGGGAGAAAAAGGCCGGTAAATACCGTTTGTGCGCTTCCAGCAAATCGTCCAGCATCAATTTGGCCACTCGCACCGACGGTACAAGCGGATGATGAACGAGCGCCTGCAGCGCCAGCTCGCGGCTGCCTTGAACGGCAGCATCGATCGCCAGCCGCTCATACGTTTTGACGGCGGCAGTCAAGCCTTTGACCGATTCCGGTACTTTCGTTACCGCAACCGGCAGCGGGCCGCTTCTTGTCACGACGCAGTTGACTTCAATAACCGAATCCTCGGGCAGGAAATCGAGTGTCGTGCCGTTAACGACGTTTAAGGCTTGTATGTCCCGCTTATCGTTATACAACGATTCCATGAGATTAACCGCCGCTTCCGAATAATACGCACCGCCGCGCTTTTCCAGCTGCTTCGGCTTTTCCTGTAGATCTGGGCTCTGGTACAGCTCGAATAGCTCCGCCTCCACCTTCTGAACGATTTCCGCACGGGTCCCCCCGTGCACCTTGGATACGAGCTGCTCATCCAGCATAGCGTCGGTCATATAAAAATATTTCAAATAATACGACGGAAGCGCTCCCAGCGATACGAGGAAATCCGGATCCCATTCGCTCGGCGGGACGTTGCCGGCTGAATATTCCTCCCTCCGCGCCAGCAGCTCCGGCAGCTTGTCAACGCCCGCGATTTCCACGCGCGTCACCCAGTGCAGATGGTTCAAGCCGACAAACTCTGTGTAAATGTGTTCTGCAGGCGTATTGTATAGATTCATCAGCCATTTGTGCAGCCCGATGGGAGCATTGCATAAGCCAATGCTTTTTACGTTGGAATATTTGTGTATGGCCTCGGTCACCATACCCGCAGGGTTCGTGAAATTCAGCAGCCAGGCGTCAGGGCTCAGCTCCTCGATATCCCGACACAGCTCCAGAAGGACGGGAATCGTCCGCAGCGCCTTCATCATCCCCCCGGGACCCGTCGTTTCCTGCCCGATGACGCCATACCGGTTCGGAATGTGCTCATCCCATTTGCGAGCCCCCAGCTGCCCTACCCGCATTTGCGTAGTCACGAAATCCGCTTGATCGATGGCCCGCCTACGGTCCAAAGTCATATGGACCTCCATGGGCAAACCCGACTTCCGAACCATCCGTTTGGCCAAATTGCCCACGATGTCGAGCTTGTGCCGTCCTTCCTCGATATCGACGAGCCACAGCTCCTTCACAGGCATTTTCGCAAAGCGGGTAATGATCCCCTCCATGAGCTCGGGCGTATAGGACGAGCCTCCGCCGATTACCGCTACTTTCAATGCGTCTTTCATTGAGCGAACCTCCTACGTTCGTGAGTGAACATCATGATAATCCGTCACTTGACTCAACCGTTCGTACACAGACCGGTTGAGAGGCGTTCCTTCCGCCTCCATAGCCATCCACAACGCGCCTATGACCGGCTCAGTACGCAGCTTGAGCAGCGATGCGTTGGGAGCCAAACCGCGAACCGCGGCACGGATGCAGTCGGTGATATACGGTCCTTCTCCTTTAGTAACGACGCTTCCGGCAAGCACGATATCGAACGTCTCCTCGCGCATGTTCAGCCGTTCAATAACGGCACAAGCCGATTTGCCGAGCTCCTCGCCTTGTCTGCGCAAAATAGCGAGCGAAACCTCGTCGCCTTGGCCCGCCGCTTGAAAAATCAGCTTGGT
The DNA here is from genome assembly GCF_022354825.1 of Paenibacillus sp. H1-7. Classification (GTDB taxonomy): domain Bacteria; phylum Bacillota; class Bacilli; order Paenibacillales; family NBRC-103111; genus Paenibacillus_S. The sequence goes on along the minus strand of NZ_CP031168.1, from coordinate 3,584,616 downwards.
CACATCGACCGGTACGGACTTCCCGTTATCCAAATAGTCGTTGAACATTTTCAGCACGGAGTCATATCCCAAATACTCAAGCAGCAGCCCGGTTAGCAGCGTCGGGCGTTCCCGGCCGTCCCACGCGCGAATGACCGAGCGAAACGCCTCAACGGCAAGCGTCCATCCGCCGCCGAAGTCGCCGAATTGATAATCGAAGCCGCCGCATTGGTAGTCCTCTCCCTGCCGGTTCCGCCCCGCGCTGTTCGTACCGCTGCCGCAAATCAACACGACGCCGTAAGACCTCGAAGTGCCTGCCCGCATCGCGATCATCGTATCGCATACGATATCGTATTTTGCAAATCCAAGTTCTCCGATCATGGGACGAAGTATTGAGAAATCGACAGGCCGGTCCGCTCCGGCCAGCCCGAAGCATGCGGATTCGATTCCGCCCGGATCGAGTCCGGCTTGATGGAGCGCGAGCCGGACGGACTCGCCGATATTCGCTCTAGCCTCGTCGTAATTGATTTGATGATTCCCGTTGCCGCTATGCCATTTGCCAACAATTTCGCCCAGTTCGTTCGTTATCATGGCGTACGTCTTGCTGCCGCCGGCATCTACACCCAAATAATGTTTCATCGCCATCCGCTCCTGAATCGTTCATCTTTTATACTCGTCCCGTAGAGCCCCGGATAATAAGCTCCGGTTCAAGCTGTATGGTAACGCTGCGCTTGCCCGTGCCTTCAATCCATTTGAGCAGCAGGTCCACTCCCTGCGCTCCCATTTTTTCCGCAGGCTGGCGAACCGTCGTCAAGCCCGGCTGAAATTCGGACGTAAACGGATGATTGTCGTATCCGACCAACGATACGTCGCCGGGGATCCGGATGCCTTCGTTCTTGAAGGCATCCATGACGCCGAACGCCATGTAATCGTCGGCCGCAAATACCGCCGTCGGGAGCGTTCCCGCCTGAATCCAGCCGCTCGCAATTTGATAGCCCGACGTAATGCTGAAGTCCCCTTGCTCGATGGCGAAAGGAGTCAGTCCGGCTTCCTGCATTGCCTGCAAGAAGCCGCGCTCCCGCTCCACGCTGCTCAGGAAAGGCTCCGGTCCCTTGATATGGGCGATGCGCTGATGCCCGAGCTCGATCAAATGCTTCGTCGCTTCATAGCCTCCCTTGAAGTTATCGACAAGGACGGATGAGACGGAAGCATGCTTGCGTTGGTTATCGAGCATGACGAACGGGATTTTCTTTTTCTTCAGCTCCGTAACGTACGGGTCCTCCTCTAACGGGGACAGCACAATGACGCCGTCCACCCGGTCCTCCTGAAACAAGTCGCTGAAGATGGAATCCGCACCGTCCGTGGATACGGAAAGCGCCAGGAAGTACCCTTTTTCCGCCAGCCGGTCGTTCACTTCCTTGACCACCGCATCAAGGAACATATCCTGCAGCGTCGTAATCGACAGACCGATGATGCCTGTTTTCCCCCGGGCCAAACTCCGGGCGGCCGCATTCGGGCGGTAATCGAGCTCCTTCATTGCGGCGAGCACCTTTTCCCGGTTTTTCTCGCGCACCGAACCTGCATTGTTGATGACTCTCGATACGGTAACGACGGACAAGCCGCTTTTTTTGGCAACATCGTAGATGCTAACTTTCATGAAGCAACAGCTCCTGTTCCAACATTATTGTTTATTGGTACGCTGAATCAGCTTCGACAGCTTATCCTGGATGCCGGGCAGCACCTCTTCGACTTTCTTCTCCCCGTTCTCCACGGATGCCAATTCGTTAATGAACAGCTCGTTAATTTGCGAGTAGCCGGAAATCAGATGGTTATACGATTCGAAGCCGTATTTGAACGCCCCTTCGTACACTTCCTTGATTTGCTTCGGATCGATGCCCTCGAAGTTCGAATAGTATTTCTCCGCCGCTTTCTGGTTGACCGGAGGGTTGCCGCCGCTCAGCTCGATCGACTTTTCCTGCACCTCGGTCGATATCAAATATTTGATCCATTCATACGCTTCCTTCGGATGCTTGGAATCCTTCAGCACGAACAGCGGATCGACGTAGAGAACGCTGCGGACTTTTTTATTCGGCCCTTGAGGCACAGCCGCTACACCGACCTTGAAGCTGAAATCTTTGGCCGACGCCAGGCTCCACGATCCGACTACTGACATCCCGATCTTGCCGGACAGGAACGGATCGCCGAATTGGCCGGATACCGATTTGGAAAATGCGGGAGTCGGAGAAACCTTCTTATCCCAAATTAGCCCGTAAATCGTCTTGTACGCCTGAACGACCTCCGGTTTGGTCAGGTTGACGGCCGTTGGCTTGCCTCCGTTCGTCCATGTATCCTCCGAGTATACATTGCCATTGAAATATTGCGGCCGCTGATCGCGCTCTCCCCAGCCGAAATCGACGCCGTACTGCGCTTTGCTCAAGTCCTTGGAATCGACGGTCATTTTCGCCGCATAGTCGACCATTTTCTCAAACGTCCAGCTTTTGTCCTCATAGTTTGTCGGCGGATAGGCAAGTCCTGCTTTGTCGAACAAATCTTTGTTATAAAGCATTACGGTAACATAGCTGTTCAACGGGATGCCGTACGTTTTGCCGTCTACCTTGTATATATTCATTACATCCTCCGGAATACTGTAGTCGGAGGCTTTGAAATTGTCGCTCTTCATGATTTCGGTCAAATCGGCCAAAATTCCTTTGTTGTAATACTCCATAAAGCCGCCGTATCCCCAATGCGAGGTGACGTCCGGGGCATTCTTGGCCGCGATAGACGATTGCAGCTTCGAGTCGAACTGCTCATAAGGCGCTTTCGTCACTTTCACCTTGATGTTCGGATGCTTTTTCTCGAAATCCGGAATGAGCTTCTCGACAAACGTCCTGTCGGGCGAGTCTATCGTATAGTGAGTAATCGTAACGGTACTATCCGACTTGGCGTCATTCGCTCCCGAACACGCCGTTAATACTAGAGCTAATCCGATCATCAGACTCAATGCCGCTTTCGACCGCTTGTTCATTCGTTTCATAATGGCTTCCCCCTAATATTCAGATGGATTCTCATGCAATCCCTAGAGCTACTTAATCCCGGTAGTCACTATCCCCTCTACAAACCGTTTCTGCGCAACGGCAAATAACGCGATGATCGGCAGCACCGACAAGATCGACGCGGCCATTAACAAATTCCATGGAGCAATGCGGAACTTGGACGACAGCATGGCGGCCATGCCTATCGGAAGCGTGAAGTTCTCCTGCGAATCCAAATATAGCACCGGAGCGAGCAAGTCATTCCATGACCAAATGAACGTAAAAATCGATACGGTAGCCAATACGGAGCCGGATAAAGGAAGCGTAATGTTCCAATACAAACGGATCTCCGAGCAGCCGTCCATTCGTCCCGCATCGAACAATTCGTTAGGCAGGGAGAGGAAAAACTGCCTCAGTAAAAACACCATGTAAGCCGAGCCGAAAAAGGACGGAACAATCAGCGGCAGCAGCGAATCGTGCAGCCCGATTTTATAAAACAAAATAAATTGCGGGATCATGACCGCCGGATAAGGCAGCATCAAGGTGCTCATCAGCAGCATGAAGAAGAACCCTTTCATCTTCGCGCTATACCGTGCAAATCCAAATGCGACGAAGCTGGAGCTGAGCACCGTGCCGATAACGGCAAGCAGAGCGACGATAAGGCTGTTCGCGTACTGACGGCCGAATTTGAGGTCGCTGTTCCTAAACAGCTCCGCGAAGTTGTCGAATGCGAACGTTTGCGGAATCCATGTAGGAGGAAACATCAGCATTTCCTTCGGGCTTTTGAGTGAGGTCGATATCATGAACCAAACGGGAGAGAGCATGGCCGCCGTTAATCCCAGCAGTACGACAAAGCAGATAATCCGTACAGGATCCGAGCGGAATGTGCCGGTGCGGCCCGCAGTATGTCTCGTACGTGCAACAGACGATTCGTTCATCGTTCCCGGCCCCCTTCGTAGTAAACGTATCTCTGTGACGTATTAAATATTAGGAACGTGACGAGCATAACACCGACCAGCAGCAGCCATGCCATGGCGGAGGCGTAGCCGTATCGGAAATTTTTGAAAGCGCTGACGTAAATGTTGTATACATAAAACCAGGTCGAGTAGCTTGGACCTCCCTGTGTGATGGTGTAGGCTTGCGTAAATACCTGGAACGACTCAATCACTCCGATAATGAGCTGGAATAAAAATACCGGTGAAATCATCGGCAGCGTAACCCGCCAAAACGAGGTCCAGCGATTGGCGCCGTCGAGCTTCGCCGCTTCCAGCAAGCTTACGGGCACGCCCTGCAGTCCTGCCAAGAAGATCAGCATCCCTGATCCCATGCCCCAGAACGACATGATGATTAGAGCCCATATGGCATAGCTGGCATCCAGCAGCCATAGAATCGGCTCGACGCCGAACAGAGACAAAATATAGTTGAAGAGTCCGGCTTGAGGATTGAACACCCAAAACCATAACAAAGACATGGCAACGCCCGAGATCATGCTCGGAAAATATAACGCGGTACGGAAAAAGCCTTGCAGCGGAATTCTCTGGTTGATCAGAAGAGCAAATGCGAGGGAAAGCAGCAGCGTCAACGGAACGCTGATGAGCGTATACTTCAACGTAACATAAATCGAGTTCCAGAACTGTTCATCGTTCCACAGCTCCGAGTAGTTCCCCAAACCTATAAATTCGGGATCGTGAATGATATCATAGTCCGTAAAGCTGTAAGCAAGCGAAGCTGCCACCGGGTACAGTGTAATCACGAGGAAGCCGATAATCCAGGGCGATATGAAGAAATAAAATGTCCTGGCTTCCCTTCTCATGGCCTTGCTTAATTTCAATTCCAACCACCTCCATATCGATATTAAAGTTAAAGCGCTTAAACTTTTGATTTAAAAAAAGAGCTTATACTCTTTGTCTGCAGACGATCTCCAGCAGTAAAGTTAAAGCACTTTAATTTATGTGAAAAGTATATTACAAAAATATCCAACTGACAACAGCGACTTATGTCGAATGGCTTCCACTTTTGTCGAACGAATAAGCCGGATACAGGCAGCGAAACCTAAAGTTTAGGCAAAAAAGCCTCCGGACTCCCCATGGAATCCGAAGGCTCCTTCCCGTCATTGCGGCGACGCCGATTGAGCTGCGCATTCGTCGCAATAGCCGAATATTTCGAAGCGATGATTTACAACCTGAAATCCGTCCGGCAAATTCAGAGCATGCTTCATCGGGCAAAACTCGAACGGGACGGTTTTCTCGCATTGGATACAGATCATATGATGATGATGGTGCGATTGGCAGCGGGCACGGAATTTGACGCCCTCATTCAAATAAAACTGCTCCAGCACCCCCATCTCGCTTAACAAACGAAGATTGCGGTATACCGTGTCAAAGCTGACGCCGGGATACTTTTGCCGCATCGATTCATAGACATCCTTAGGCGACAAATAGCCGTCGGCCTCGGCGAACAACGTAGCCAGGCTTTTACGTTGATCCGTAATTCTCCAGCCCTTGTTGGACATGGCGCGGACCATTTCCTGCACCGTTTCCTGTATAGTATGATCATGCTCGTGTTTTGCCATTTTTTATCCCTCGATTTATCGCATACTTATGATAATAATGCCCCAAATCAGGTATGGAGTCAATCTTTTTGCTCTAATGCAGCCAGTTCGGAAGCGAGGCGCTCCTTGGAAAAATGCTCGCCGATAAACACGGCTACGTTAGGCACCTGCTCCTTCGGCGCAATCTTGACAAAATCCATTTCGCGGTACGCGTATTGGAACAAGAACGGGCTCGCCGTATCGGTAAAGCGCAAGATCCCTTTCGCACGATACACTTCCTGTGGAAGCCGCCCGACCAGAGCCTCGAACTGCTCGCTGTCTATCGGACCGTCAAAATAATGCGTGTACACCATGACATGATCGTGAGAATGGTGGCTGGCCGTATGGTCGTGAGAACGGTGTTCACGATGCTCACCGGCTTCATGATCATGGGAATGGGACGGATCATTACAGCATTCTCCATGCTCGTGATGCGTATGGCCGCATGATGCGCCTGTGCCTGCAGAGGCCGCGCTAACTGCCCCTTGCTGCCTCTCCAACTTCTCCAGCAGCGACAAATCCACCTGGCATCGGATGGTGGCGGTCATTGGCGCAACCGCGTTCAGCTCACGGATCGCATGCTCAATTCTAGGCAGCTGTACCGGGCTGACCAGGTCGATTTTGTTCACAATGAGCTGGGTTGCGCAGCGGATCTGATCTTGCATCAGCCGGAACGTCTTGCCTTTGCCATGCTCCAGATGGCTCAGCAGCTGCGCTGCGTCTACCACGGTAATGACCGATTTCAGCTCCAGCTCCGTCAATAACGAAGCGTCGGTCACTCCTTCCAGAATCTCTATCGGATTGGCTGCGCCCGTGCACTCGACGAAGATGACGTCGGGGTCGTTGTCGCGTATCAAATCGCGCAGCTCCAGCCCCAGATCGCCGCGGATCGTACAGCAGATGCAGCCGCTTAGCATTTCCGTCATCGGTACGTCGTCTTCCACCAGCATACCGTCCAGATTGACATCTCCCAGCTCGTTCATGAGAACAGCCGGCCTTTTGCCCATTTGTTTATAATAATCGATCGCTTGCGACAGCAAGGTCGTTTTCCCGCTGCCCAAAAATCCGGATAAAATGTGTACGGGTACCGCTTTGGCCATGGACTTCTCTCTCCTCTAACATCTGACAATTCAACACCTATGTAGAAAATTGTAGTCCTAGCCGCTCCTAATGTCAAATTATAAGTAATAATTACTATTAAACCTGTCGAGCAGACAACAAAAAAAGCAATTGATCTGCGATGCTGCCGATCAATTGCCCGCAAATACACGGTGTATAAGCCGCGACTATGCATTATTGTGATAGCCGCGGTCCCCGAAGGGCTGAAGCTCATGTATCCACTTCTCCTCCAGCTTGGCCAGCGCCTCCTTCGCGTTGAAATAAGGGCTGTCCTCCATCTTCAACGGCTCCAGCAATTCAAAAGTAAAGCTTTCCTCTCCGTACTGCTTCCATTCCTCCTGCAGCCGCTTGTTCGGGTGCGAGCCGAAATTCAGCATAAACTTTTTGCCGTTGATCGTGTTGATGTTCTTGGTGCTGTCGATAAGTATTTTCTCGTTGCGGGTGTTTTTGATCTGATACACTCCCGCTACCGTCTTCTTCTCCAAATATTGCTGTACCAATTCTTTTCTGCGATTCACGACACCTTCCCCTTTCGCTGTCTAAATAACTAACGTTTTATAAATACGTCTATAATATATTAGTTATTATCAATCATCATCTATTAAAAGTCAATCGTCATATATGTTTTGTATGCCGAACAAAATCATCATTCACTATCGCAAGCTTTATATTGCTGCACAGGAGCGGTATGATGGAAAGATACACCTAACCCGCACGATTTTTTCCCGAAAGGCGGTGCAAAGATGAATAGACAATGGCTTGGCCCCTCCATTCAGATCGACCCGTCATTTCCCTATTATTTAAACCGGTCCGACCAAAGCATTGCCGATGAGCTCTGGCTGGCGGGCTATAGAGTCATCCATTTTTTCGTTACGAATGAAACGAAGGTGAACGGCCGGCTGCTGGACACGCTTCGTTCCACTGGGTTTGGCGTGTGGGCTACGGTACTGGGCAACGGAACGTATACGACCGAGCATTTGCCGGGCGATTGGCCGGACTGGCAAATGACGCTGCTCAAACCGGTTAACGACGGCTACTATCGTCTTAGTCCGTTCAGCTATCGCTATGTCGAATGGAAAAAACACGCGCTGGCCGAGCTGGTACGAAATTATCCGTTCGACGGGCTGGAGGTTGCCGAGCCCTATTTTCCGGAGTGGAACGGGCTGTCTAGCGGCGTGTACGGCGATGTGGGACCTTATGCCCGAGCGGCCTTCAAGCAGCAGTGCGGGTCGGATATCCCGGATTTCAAGCATTCCTCCTCGCCTCTGTATTATAAGAAAAATCCGATTTTGTACCGTCAGTGGATCGAGTTCAGGGTCACCGCCGTCAACCGGTTTCTTTATGAGCTCATCAACGGAAAAGGCGGCGTAAGAGAAGCAAGGCCCGATATCCGCATTGCCACGTGGTCGCTCGGAGTGGACGCCGGCCCCGATTCGGTTGATAAGGTGCGCGAATACCAAGGTATCGATGCACCGTCGATGATTTCGTTCGTCCGCCCGGACGTTCATTTCATCCAGACGCATTGGCCGGATTGGATGCGCTGGAAGCTTCCTGCCGACTACGCAAGCCGCTATGAGCCTTTTGCCGCCAAAATCCGCGCGCTTCATCCTGCCCTGCCGCTAGGCCTGCAAACCGACATCGGGTCGCTGAAGCCCATGCGCCGATCGAGAGGCTGGCTGGAGCAATTCGCAAATACATCGGATAAGCTAAGATATGCCACCTGGACGGCCTATGAATATCACCTTGGCAAGTATATGTACGACGAAAAACCGCGTCCCATGAACGCGGTAAGGAAAAGCCGGGAAGCCGTGCTGATTCAGTTTCAGAAGAGGATCGATACGGCTTCCGGCAGCGATGTCACGAATTATAAAATTCTATGCGACAGCAAGCCCGTTCCAAGCACTCATCCGGAATCGGCCGAAACCGACGGAAGCAATGTCCTGCTGCGAAGCCGTCATTTTCCGGATCGTCCATTCCAGATATCCATCACGGGAGTATCGGATACGCCGCAGCTGTGGCTGTTTCCCCAGAAGCGCGGCAATGAAGTGCCGGCTCCGTGTATTGTCCGAGTGGATGATTGACTGTTCGGAAGCAGCCAAAAAAGATGGCAGCAGCCAGACTGTTAATCCTTGAATGCGGGAAGTAGACCTCACCCTTATAAATGAGAAACCCTCTACCGAGGCCTTTCAAAGATGAGCGACCGCGTTCAGAGGTAGGTTTTATCGCCAAATAGAATTTTTCATCCGATGATCTCGAAATCTTATAAATTCTATTGTGGTAACAAAAAGGAGCAGCTTGAGTACTCAAGCTGCTCCTCTTTTTGCAGTTCTGTCCAATAACAAGACTTGATTCATGTTCATGCCTTACATGTTGCGACTCTACTTTGTTACGTTTGCGGTATTATTGCTCATCTGATTTACAGCACTAAACAGAGCTTTTACAGATGAGGTCATGATATCCACATCAATGCCGCAACCCCAATATACGATGCCGTTCGGAGCCGTGATACCGATATAAGAAACAGCTTGTGATTTAGAGCCTGTTTCCAGAGCATGCTCCTTATAGAACAAATCGGAATAATCTATTCCAAGATGGGTTTGGAGTGCATTGCTGATTGCATCCAGTCTCCCGTTTCCGGTGCCCGCAAGCTCCTTGACTTCATTGCCGGAACGTATAGTGACGATGGTTTGAAAATCTTCATTGTCCGTAAAGCGATACTTGACAAACTCGATTGGAGTATTTAAATTCACATATTCTTTCAAGAAAATATCGTAAATTTCTTCCGGCATCAGTTCCTTTTGCTGCTGATCCGATACGTTCTTAACGCAGTATCCGAAGCTTTCACGCATTTTCGCCGGGAGATCAAGACCGTACTTTTGCTGTAGAATGTACCCAATCCCGCCTTTGCCGGACTGGCTGTTAATGCGGATAATATCGCCTTCATACTCTCTGCCGATATCCTTCGGGTCAATCAGCAGATAAGGGACCGACCAATTTCTAGGCTTCTGCTCGTCGCGCCATTTCATTCCTTTAGCAATCGCATCCTGATGCGAACCGGAAAATGCGGTGAATACCAGCTCGCCGCCGTAAGGATGTCTTTCGCTTACTCTCATTTTGGTCAGTCGCTCATAAACGGAGATGATTGCAGGGATGTTATTAAAATTCAGCTGCGGGTCTACTCCGTGCGAATACATATTAAGAGCCAACGTGACAATGTCCACGTTCCCCGTTCTTTCACCATTTCCGAACAAGGTGCCTTCGACGCGTTGAGCTCCGGCCAGTACCCCCAGCTCCGCATCCGCCACGCCTGTTCCCCTGTCGTTATGCGGATGGAGTGACAATATAACATGTTCACGGAAATTCATGTGCTCGCTCATAAACTCGATCTGGCTGGCGTAGACGTGAGGCATCGACATGGATACCGTCGCAGGAAGATTAATGATGACTGGGTTTTCCGCCGTCGGTTGCCATACATCGAGTACGCTGTTACAGATGTCTAGCGCAAAATCAATCTCCGTACCTGTGAAGCTTTCCGGCGAATACTGGAACTGAAAATTACCCTCTGTTTCCTCCGCACACTGCTTTAACAACTTCGCGCCGCTCACAGCGATTTCAATAATTTCTTCCTTGGATTTGCGGAATACCTGTTCCCGCTGCGCTACGGAAGTCGAGTTGTACAAATGGACTACGGCTTTTTTCGCGCCTTTCAGCGATTCAAAGGTTTTACGGATAATATGCTCTCTCGATTGGGTAAGCACTTGAATTGTTACATCATCAGGAATCAATTCCTGCTCAATCAATGTGCGTAAAAAGGTAAATTCCGTCTCCGACGCCGCTGGAAATCCGACTTCAATCTCCTTGAACCCGATATCCACAAGCAATTTGAAATATTCCAGCTTTTCCTCCAAATTCATTGGAACGATTAATGCCTGATTTCCGTCGCGAAGGTCGACGCTGCACCAAATAGGCGCCTCCGTAATATATTCCTTCCGTGTCCACTTCAAGCTTGTTTCCGGCGGCGTAAAATATCCTCTTGCGTACTTTTCAACATTTTTCATGGTCATCTTTCCTCTCATCAATTTCTGCGCTGCTTTGCCGAAAATCGGACGGAACTAAAAAAAGCCCTTCATCTCCATAAACAGAGACGAAAGACTTTGATATCTTACGCGGTACCACTCCGAATTCACGCCCTATAGGCATGCACTCTACGGACACGGGTTATCAAACCGAGTAACCTCGTATCCTCCTGATGATAACGGTCAGGCTCCGGCTCCACCTACTTTACTGGTTCAGCGAGCAACTCCAAGGTGAGTTCCGATTTTCTCCGCGGCTGTTTCACACCGTCCAACAGCTCTCTGTTCGCTTAAAAAACCGTACTATTCCTTCTCAATGTATTTATAAATATTAGATTTAATGTTAAATCACTTATTCTCCGGTGTCAAGTATTGTTTGAATATTCTACGTATCTAGCGAAGATGAGCGACCGCGTTCAGCGGTAGTTTTTATCGCCAAATAGAAATTTCATTCCGATGACATCGGAATCTAAAAGTTCTATTGTGGTAAAAAATCCGCTCCTTGGACACAATGGTAGAAGAGCCTGGATAAATGGACCAACAGGAGTGAAACTACCATGAACGCAGCATCCACATGGAACGAAGAACGAGCCAACGCCTTGAGCCATGGACTTGGAGCCATTCTCAGCGCCGCCGGGCTCATCCTATTGATCATGCAGTCCGTGAAGACCGGAAGCCTGCTGCACGCATGCGGAAGCATAGCTTTCGGCGGCTCCCTCGTCGTACTGTACGTCTGCTCGACGCTGCTGCACAGCAGCTCGGACGAGAAGTCCATGATCCGCTACGAGATGCTGGACCATGCCGCCATTTATATCCTTATCGCAGGGACGTATACACCTTTCCTGCTTCTTCTGCGCAACCAGACATTAGGGCTAGCAATGCTTGGCATCGTATGGCTGCTGGCTATGGTCGGAGTGTCCATGAAGCTTGCTTTTCCAGGACGGTTCATGACCTTCTCCATCGGTCAATATTTGGCGATGGCCTGGCTGGTCGTCCTAATAATCCGGCCGCTGCAGCTGGTGCTGCCCCATAAAGGGATGTTCTGGCTTCTACTGGGAGTATTGCTGTACAGTATCGGGAGCATCTTTTACTTCTGGAGAACGGTACGATATCACCATACGGTATGGCATCTGTTCGTCGTAGCAGGCAGCGTATGCCACTTTATTTGTGTCTATGGGTACGTACTCCCGCTTCTCGCTTAGCAGCATATTCCGCTATTTAACCGACAAGAAAAAGACCGGCTGCACTTCGGGCAGAACCCGTGAAGGCCGGTCTTTTGAATATCAAGAAACGCTGCCGCCTCGAATGCAGCGTGCTTGGATTATTTTCTTCTTCTCGTATTTTTCTTGAATTGGTAATAAAGGAAGCAGCCGACGCAGTATCCGCAAAGCGCTGCCAGTGCGGCGACAGCTACCATCCCTGCAGCAACATATCCGCCGATGGACTCCGGACTCCAGAGGAACCATAGCGTCGAGACCGTAAGCAGCAGGACGGCTATGGAATTATTGAACCGCTGCAGCTCCCGCGATTCGGTAGGTGCGCCGGCTATTCGCGACTTCAGCAAAGGTGCGGCTGCTGCGATGAACGCATTGCCGCGAGCCCCGCGCCACAATCCGACGACCTGAATCGCCCACAGCACTACGATCCATGCCGGCTGTTGAAGCACGATTCCCAATAGAACGAACAAGACGATACCTGCCTGATTCGCCCGCACGTAAGGCACCGGTATTTCCAGCATCTCACACACCCTCTTCCCCATGATGTCAATACAGTGAGGCTTACAGAGCCTCCACCGGGTATATAATCAGCTCTGCCTCAACCCGAGCTTCCCGGTGCTTGGGTCCAGCAGCACCAGACGTCCTTCTACGGGCATGCCGCTGTCGTCCGTCAAGCTCATCCAAGCCGTGCTTCCTTTCTCGATAAGGAAGCGTACGGCCGTTTCGGACAGCGAGGCGCCATAGCTGTCCTTCCATATGACAAAGCCGCAGCCGGCTTTGTATTCGGTGCAGCCGTAGCCGCGCTTGCCCATGATGATGCGCCCGCCGCATCCCGGGCGCGGACACGCGGCTATGCCCGGCCTAGCCGCGGCGGCGGTAGCGCCGCCAGCATCGCTCGCGGCTCGCGGCGCACGGGCTTGCAGCGCGGCCCCGCTGCCAGCTGCGGCAGGCGCGGGCTGCGCTGCCGCAGCTGCGCTCGCCGCCGTGCTGCGCCGCGTACGCGCGCTGCTGCCCGCCGGAGCAGGCGCCTCCGCGTCGGCGCTGCGCTTGGCGCGCGTGCGCTTCCCGGCAGGGGCCGCTGCGGCTTCGCCCGTCGCGGCAGCGCCGCGCTTGCGCGTCCGCTTGGCTGCGCCTGCTGACGGGGCGTCGCCTTCGAAGGCTTGCTTCGCTGCCTTCGACTGCACTCGAACCTTATCGATAATAAGGTTCGTGAACTTCTTCACGTTGGCCATGAACGCCTCGTCCGAGGCCAACCCGCGGGCGATCTCATTGAGACGGCGTTCCCAATGACCGGTCATTTCGGGCGACGTCAGCAGATCGACGCCCGCGCCGCGGATCAGCTCGACCGCAGTGCGGCCTTTCTGCGCGATGACGATCTTCTTCCCCTGCATGACGATGTAGCCTACCTGCTTCAACCGCTCGATTACCGATGCTCGCGTCGCTGGTGTGCCGAGGCCTGAATCCTTCATCGCTTCCCGCAGCTCTTCATCCTCGACCTGCTTGCCCGCCCCTTCCATCGCTTTCAGGAGCGTTCCTTCCGTATAAGCTTTCGGCGGCTGCGTCTCCTTTTCCTTAGCGGCAATTTTGGCGCACCGGACAGGGACGTTCACTTCCAGGGTGAATGGAGTGCTGATTTCCTCCTCCTGTTCCTCCTCATCGGACTTATCAGATTTCCCGCGCGATTTCGGCTTTTCTTTTTTCTGGTCCGTGTAAATGACTTTCCAGCCCTCGGACAACAGCTGCTTGATCGTGCTCCTGAACAGCTCCTGCTCCACTTCAGTCAGTATCGTATGCACCTTATATTCCGCCGGAGGGTAAAAATGGGACAAAAACCGCCGCACAATCAAATCGTAAATATGCTGCTCATCTGCCGATAAGCCGCTCGCTTTTTTGTGTGTCGGCAGGATGGCGTGGTGGTCTTCCACTTTGGCCGGGTTACATACCGCTTTGTTGTTTTTGTGTACACGGCTTTTATCGGCATTCACTACCAGCGTGCTATAAGCCGGGTTACTGCGGAGCTGATCCAGGGAACGGTGCATCTCCGCGATATTTTGCTCCGTCACATAGTTCGAATTCGTCCTTGGGTAGCTGATGACCTTGTGCTTCTCGTACAAGGCCTGGGCCAGGTCTAACGTTTTTTTGGCGGAATAGCCGTACTTGGCGTTAGCTTCGCGTTGAAGCAGAGTCAGATCGTACAGCCTGAACGGATACTCCTTCGTATCCTTCACGTCGTAGCTGTTGATTCGGCCCTGTTTGCCCTTCAGCTTGGTGACCAGAGCATTCGCTTTGTCCGGATCGGTGATCCGCTCTCCCTGCCACATGCCTTTATATTCCGTCTCACCTTGCTTGAACTGAGCTTCCACATCGTAATACTTGCTGATCTGGAACGCTTCGATCTCCTTTTGGCGGTCATACAATATGGCTAGCACGGGGGTTTGTACACGGCCGACGGACAGCAGTTCATTATGCTTCGTCGTAAATGCGCGCGATCCGTTCATCCCGATCAGCCAATCCGCCTCGCTTCGCGCTCTGGCCGCCTTCGTCAAGTTGTCGTAATCCTTGCCGTCCTTCAGCTCTGCAAAGCCTCTTCGAATCGTCTCCGGCGTCAAGTCCGAAATCCACAGCCGCTTCACGGGATGACGCAGCTTCAAATGGCGTTGAATCAATGAGAAAATATGCTGCCCTTCCCGCCCCGCATCGCACGCGTTAACGAGGTTATCGCTTCGCTTGGCAAGATCCGCAATGACCTTTAACTGATCCTTGGTCTTGTAGTTAGGGACCAGCTTGAAGTTGTCCGGAATTATCGGCAGGTCATTAAAATTCCATTTCTTATATTTATCGTCGTAAGCATCCGGCTCGGCCAACCCGATTAGATGTCCGATAGCCCACGTAATAATGTACTGCTCGCCTTCGATATAGGTGCGGTGATTTTTCGCTTTCGGATCGATCGCAGCCGCGATATTTCTTCCCATATCAGGCTTTTCGGCAATAATAAGCGTCTTCAAATGCAATTAGCTCCTCAATCATTAAAGAAGTTATTCCTTCATCGTAACGAAAAACAGCATCTTTGTAAACTACCATAGCTGCCTTCAGACATCGTTTTTCATAGTATGTAAGCGAAAAAAGACGGCTCCCGAATGAATCTGATCGGAGCCGTCCGCCTGAGTACAGATTGATTTATTTGGAATTGGAAACCGGCATATCCATGAACATCTTGGTGCCTTCACCCTCTACGCTCTCTATGCGAAGACCGTACTTCTCACCGAATACCATTTGGATTCTCCGGTGCACGTTCATGATTCCGATTCCGCTTGTAATTTTTTCATTTTTGTCCATTTCGTCGGTCAGCCGGTACGTGGACAGCTTTTCATTTAATTCCGCAAGTTTGCTCTCGGGTATGCCGACACCATTGTCCTCTACGCTCACCCAAAATATATCGTCCTCAACGCCTGCGTCGATACGTATATAATGATGATCTTCCACGCCGTCCGGAAACGCGTGCTGGAATACGTTTTCCACCAGCGGCTGGAGCGTCAGCCGGACCATTTTATGAAGCAAATATTTCGGCGGGACCGCTGCCTCGATCTCGAACTCATGGTCGATCCGGTGGCGCAAAATAATCATATACGTCAGCACATGCTTCAGCTCATTCGCTACCGTAATTTCCTCCAGATTCGTTTGCACCGAATAACGCAGCATGTAAGCCATCGATTTTACGATTTCCGATATCTCATCGGAATCCTTCAGCGCAGCATAGCAGGCTATCGTTTCCAGCGTATTGTACAAGAAATGCGGATTGATCTGCATTTGAAGCGATTGGAATTCGGCCTTTTGGCGCTCCAGCTGCGTTTCCCTGTTCTGCAGCTCGGCTTCGTACACCTGCTTGACCAGCTCCGACAATCGCTTGACCATCAGATTATAACTGAATGTCAGCTCGTCAATCTCATCCTTCGGCTCGGGGTGGCTCACCGGAATCGTCATCCAGTTCCCCTTCTCGGTTTGCCTCATTCCGTTCTTCAGGACACGGATCGGACGGGCAATCGACATGCCGAACCGCTGCGACAGCCAAATTGCCGCAACCAAGGTGATCAAACCGACGATAATCGTCGTCGTACGGATGCTGGCAATCGGTTTTTTCAATTCGTCGAGCGGCATCGAAACGACAAGCGTCCAGCCTGAATAAGCGGACTTGCGGCTGACGAACATACGCTTCTCGTTTCCTTCCCGCTTCTCGAACATTTGCGCATCGGATTTATTGATCTGCGACATCATATCCGCTTCCAGAACCGATCCTATTCGTTCCCATTGCGGATGGTACACGATCTCTCCCGATTCGTCGATTATGAAAAAGTAGCCGTCCTCACCTAAATCAATGCCGCCCCACAGCGTGGACAGCTCCTTGGACTGTACTTCAAACGCCAGGACTCCGTTGAAATTCGGTGATGCCAACCCTCTGATTTTTCGCGCCAAAGTAATGTAGCTGTTCTTCCGTTCCGTTTGAATGCTTGAGATGAGCGGACTTAGCTGACCGTTGTCCTTCGTTCGCTCTTTCAGAAAGGCCAGCCTGTCTGTAATTTCCGGTGGGCTCAACGTTTGATCGGGTCCGCTGCCGTTAAAACCGAAAATCGCATTTTCGTTATTGCTGATAATATAAATACTGGCCACTTCCGGATTCCGGATAAATATCGGCTTCATTCCGTAGTCCCGGATCGACGAATAGAAGCTGTAATATTCATAGCCTTCAATGCGCGGCATATCGACGAACTGCTTCACGTCCTGATTGGATAACAGCGACGACATGGAGCGCTCATAGTTTTGCAAGTACAAATCCGTCTGGTACATGGCATTATTGACAATCTGCGACATATGGCGGCTGCTCTGCCTATCCAGTTCCTCGGAGGAGCGTGTATACGTAAAGACGCCTACCGATGTCAACGACAGCACAATGACGACCAGAAAGTACGTAACCAGCTTGCGAGACAAATTTCCTTTCATTATTTAATCCCCAGTATATTCCGATATTCGGACGGCGAATAGCCGGTCATTTTCTTGAACATTTTCGTAAAATGCGGGTAGTCCTCGTAGCCGACCTCTGCCGCAATGTCGCTCATCTTCAAATGAGGCACCGCCATTAATTTTTGCGCCAGCTCGATCCGTCTCTTAATGCGGTACTGCACGAACGTTTCGTTCGTCATTTTTTTGAACAGCGAGCTGAAATAGGTCGGAGTAAGTCCCACCATTTCGGCTACTTCCTCCAGCGTAATTTCTTCGGACAGATGGTTGTCGATATACGCTTTGGCCTCTTTCATCGGATCCTTGTAATTGCCGCTCCGCTTCATCATCAGCTCGGAGATCAGCTGCTGCAGCTGCTTGTCGAATGCCTGGAACGCCTCCTCACGGGTCATCATCCGGTCGTCGAACTTATCGGGAACGATTGCCATGGACTTTCGCTCCAGCCGTTTTACAAGCAGGTTGATGCATTCCTCAAGCAGCTCTTTGAGCTGAGCCGCATTCATATCCGACGACAGACAATATTTCTTCCATTCTTCCGTCAGCTGACTCACTTCATCCAGCTTGAGCAGCCAGATGGCCTGTTCCACCTTCTCGATCCATTCCTCGTACTTAGTTAAGGAAATAACGCCTTTCGGCTTGGCCTTTATCAAGGAATTCAGAACGTCGGCGACATCGGCTTTCGTCACGGGCTTTAATAAGTAGTGCTTCACTCCATATGACATGCACTTTTGAGCATACTCAAAATCCGAATAACCGGATATGACGACGACGGGAATATGGTCGTATCGTTCATGGAGCTGCTTGCAGAGCTCTACCCCGTCCATTTTCGGCATCCGAATGTCGGTAAAAATGATGTCGGGCATGTTCTCCTCGATCATTTCCAAAGCCTGAACACCGTTGGACGCCGTATGAATTTGAGATGACGGCAGGGGGTATTGTTCTGCCATTCGTGCCAATCCTTTGCGAATGATTGGTTCGTCATCTACGATAAGCAATTGCATGCTGTTATCCCCCTTTGGATGAAAAAACGGGAAAAGCATCTGCCCTGAACAGTCAAGGCAGATGCTCGATTCATTATTGTTTTTGGTTAGTAAATGTTACGAGACCGTCTTTGTTATTATATCTTTCTGTTGCTTCTTTGATAATCTCGTTACCGCCTTTTGCTTTGTACTCCTCAATAACCTTCGGCCAGTCGGAGATAGGCTCTTTACCATAGATCATTTTGACCATATGGTCAACGATCAGTTTAGGACCTACGTCGCCAAGCGGAGTCAAGTCAGGATATTTGGAGAATGCTTTCAGGTCAGGAGCGTAGCCGAAGCCGCCCAAGCCTTCGGTGGACAAGATAGTGTCAAATGCTTTCAAAGTATCTTGACCGTCTTGGTTCAATTGCAGGTGCAGCTTGTTGTACGTTGCGTCTTGACCTACCCACAGCGTACCTGCGCGCCAGCCTTCTTCTCCACTCTCATCTTTGTTTGTAGGAACTTTGTAGTTGATTTTGCCGTTATCTACCGTGTAGTTCTCGCCTTCGACGCCAAGGCTGAAGAATTTAGCCGCTTCGTCCGTAGTCATCCAGTCGAAGAATTTCAGGATGCCTGCCAATTTCGCTTGGTCTACGCTTTTGTTGATATAGAACGCACGAACCATTGGGGAGTACAAGAAGTATCCGCCTTTGCCTTCAGGCCCTTTAGGAGATGCGATAACGTCCACTTTTGCACTAGGATCTACAGCTTTAATGTTTGTTCTGAAGTTAGGCAAGCCGCCGCCAACGTTGGCAGACCACATACCGGATTTACCCGCGTTGATGTTTTTGCTGTAGTCTGTCGAAGAGATGGTAGCGAAATCTTTAGGGATCAAGCCTTCATCATACATCGTTTTGTAAGCTTGGAGCGCTTTTTGCATATTCTCTACATCGAAGAACTTAGGAACGATTTGGTCGCCTTGTTTCTCGAACTGGTCTTTATAAGGAAGCACGTCGTACGCACCCAGGATGACATCGGCATACTTGAAGTTTTCACGCATTTGATATGGATTTTCTACACCCAGCTTTTTAAATGCGCGCATTACGTTGATGAAATCATCAACGGTTTTCGGAACCGGAAGGCCCGTTTTTTCCAGCAGGTCTGTACGAATGAACGTACCGCGGCGGGACGGGTTCGTCAAGTAATCCGGAATACCGTAAATTTTGCCTTTGTAGGAAACGGCATCCCATGCGGACTTAGGAACTTTCTTCAACAGGTTCGGAGCATATTGCTTCAGTGCTTCGTCCAGCGGCTGGAATACGCCTGCTTCGACGGATCCTGCCATGTCTTTACCTGTCGGAGTGTCAAGGCTTCCCAGAACGTCCGGAATGTCGTTACCGGCGAACAGAACGCTCATTTTCTCCCTTTGAACCAATCTAACATCCAATTCGGTATTGGTCAATTTATTTAACCGTTGAACCCACTTTTCATTTTTCAGATCCGGCTGCTTTTGACCGTATCCGTCGCCTGTTGTTGTAGGAAACGAAATGGAAAATTTCGTAGGACCGGTTGCTGCTGCTTGTCCGCCAGCTTTGTCGCCTTCCTTGGTTCCGCTGCCGCCTGCACAGCCTGCAAGAGAGCCAACAGCCAGTACGGATGCCATTACTACGCCTATTGTCTTTTTCATGTTACCCCTTCTCCCTTAATAATCTGTGTAATTTGTTTGGTTGCGTTTACATTGTTATCATAACCTAACCGTAAGCTTAGCAGAATTGTTAAACTTACGGAAGGTTGTGTTTATTTATGATTTTATCGAACCAACAAGCATCCCTTTGATAAAATGCTTTTGCAGGAACGGATACACCAACATAATCGGGATTGTTGCAATAACGATAACAGCCATCTTCATGCCTTCCGGCGACAAGTTCACAATGGAATCCAACGCGGAATCCTGCCCGCCGAACTGGTCGGTAATGATCATTTCGCGAAGACGGACTTGCAGCGGAATCAACGCACGGTTGTTGATATAGTAAATTGCAGCGGAATACGTATTCCAGTTACTAACGGCGTACATAATACCCATGGTAGCCATAGCCGGTTTGGACAATGGAAGCACGATTCGCCATACCATGCCAACCTCGCTGCAGCCGTCAATACGGGCCGAATCGAACAGCTCGTTAGGAAGGTTCATGAAGAACGAGCGCATAACGAACAAGTTATAGGCGCTGATCGCAGTCGGAATCATCAATACCCACAAGGTGTTCAAAAGCTGTAATTGTTTGAGAACCAAATAGTTAGGAATCAGCGGAGCATGGAAGATTAGGGTAACCAAAACCATGATCAAAATCACTTTGCGTCCCAAATATTCTTGTCTGGATAGCGGATAAGCCAAGGACGCGGTAGCGATCAGGTTAATTAGCGTACCTCCGACCGTAATAATAATACTGTTACGGAACGCTGTCCAGATGGAAGCGTCGCTCAAGATACTCGCATAGTTGGCTGTTGTAAAATTGACGGGCCAGAAGAACACCTCGCCTTTATTGATGGCAACGCTGTTACTGAACGATTGAGCGATTACGTGCAGCAGCGGCAGCACCATGGTCAATCCTAACACCGTCAAAAATATAATATTGATTACATTAAATGTTTTGTAGCTTTTCGTCATGATCATTTCGTTTCACCTCCATGTTGCTCTAATGTATTAGTAGAGACCTTCTCCAGTTGCTTTTTTACTGAAAGTATTACCTATCATAATAAGAGCCAAGCCGACAAGAGATTTGAACAAGCCGATCGCTGTCGTATAACTGTACTGTCGGTCCACCAAGCCCGCTCTATACACATAGGTGTCGAGTATTTCCCCGTTCTCGCTGTTCAGCGGGTTCAAGAAAATGTATACGCGTTCGAAGCCGAAGTCCAGGAAGTTACCCATATGAAGCAGCAGCAAGATCGTGATGGTAGGCATGATGGTTGGAATGGTAATCGAGAACGTCTGGCGAAGACGATTCGCACCGTCGATTTGAGCCGCCTCGTACAAATCCGGGTTAATGCCGGCGATGGCTGCCAAGTAAATAATCGTTCCCCAGCCGCTGTCCTTCCAAATGCCGGAGGAGATCAGAATCGTACGAATGTACGAATTTTCACCCAGGAAGTAGATCGGTTCAATACCGAACATACCAAGGATATGATTGACGAAGCCGCTGCTCGGAGAAAGCAATCCGGCTACAATCCCGCCTACGATAACCCAGGACAGGAAGTGCGGCATATAAATGACCGTTTGCACAATTCTTTTATATACTTGAATGCGCACCTCGTTCAGAAGAAGCGCCAGAATGATCGGAACCGGAAAAGCAAATACCAGATCGTATAAACCGATTAGCAACGTGTTCTTAAGTATAATTACAAATTCATCGTACTCGAACATCCGTTTAAAATGATCGAGACCAACCCATTCGCTTCCCGTTACCCCTTTAAAAATGTTGTAGTCTTGAAAGGCAATTACGGAACCGAGCAGCGGTACGTATTTAAACACCAAAAAATAGATAATGCCCGGAATGGAAATCAGATATAATGCAGCGTATTTTCTAATGAATGCTCTCTTCGCTTTTTTCGAGCCGAATTGAACTTGCACGCTATCTGCAGCTTGAATCTTGCTTGCCATTCTACACCCCTCCTCTAGTCATGATTTATTTTGTACTTTGATTTTACTTGTCGAACCATGTATCCAACAATGGACTGGCTTGTAGTCAGTTGTGTTTTTTTACGTTTTGCTTTTGGTTGCATTTCCCAGAGCAAGTATGATATAGTATACGTCCCTGTCTTCATACCAGGATGGAACGAATGGAGGTTTATGTAGTGGAGTCCAGCATAAAGCAAGCATATGACGAAGAAATGAGCAGGCTTAAGGAAACGTTAGACGAAATTGACCGGCAGCTAATCGAGCTTCGCAGCATTCCGCCCTATACAGGGCAAGACCACACGGAGCAGGTTTTGGAGTCAATCCGCGATTCCAGACGGCGCAATCTGGCGGTAGCGCAGACGGAACCGTATTTCGGGAGACTGGACTTCCAGGAAACCGGACATTCCGCTCCATCACCCTTATACATTGGAAAGGTCGGCGTGGAGAAGGATCCCACGCTGGAATTAATGGTTGTCGATTGGCGCGCCCCGGTAGCCAGCTTGTTTTATTCCTTTACGGGCGGTACGGATGCCGTTTCCTATGATTCGCCTGAAGGCACCGTGGAGGGGCTCGTCTATTTGAAACGAAATTTAGTGATCCGCAAGCAAATATTGCAGCGGGTCGTCGATACGTACGATCGCTCGGAAGACTCTATGGCCGTTACCGACGAATTTCTGTTATACCGTTTGGGCGAAAATAAAGATAATAAGCTCCGGGACATTGTCTCTACGATTCAAGCCGAGCAGGACGCAATCATACGGGCGGTAAAAAACAGCGCTCTCATCATACAAGGGGTTGCAGGCAGCGGGAAGACGACCGTCGCCCTTCATCGGCTGGCCTTCTTGTTATATCAATATCGAGATCAAGTCAAGGCGGAACGGATGATCATATTGGCTCCGAACCGGATGTTCCTCGACTACATTTCCGGCGTTCTCCCCGAGTTGGGCGTAGGCCATATCCAACAGACGACTTTTACGGATTGGGCGCTGGAGCTGCTGGAGAACGAAGTGAAGCCGGCTGATCCGGCAGAGCGTCTTCGCTATTGGTTCCAGACCGGGCCGAAGCGCCCTGCCATGGATGACACGGCTCCGGGCCGGATCAAAGGCTCCATCGCTTATATGCAGTGGCTCGACAAGGCGCTGCTTCTATATGAACAAACCGCCGTTCCGGACGCAGATTACATGCCATGGCAAGGCGCCAAGCTTTCTTCAGCGACCATTCGCAAGTGGTATGATGTGGAGAACAAGCATGAACCGTTGATGAAACGGCGGGATCGGGTTATTGCCAGGATTAAGCGCTGGCAGGAGATGGAGCTTGAGAAGGTATGGGAAGTCCATCTGAAGAAGGATTACAAGAAGAAAGCGTCGCAAAAGCTTCGCGACTATACGAAGCATTGGACCGCTTACACCCCTTATACTTTTTATAAAGAACTGTTTGCGGCAGACAGCAAAGCTTCCTACCTGTCCGACGAGCTGCGCGGCGCATGGCCGGACGAAATGATGGCGGCGACCCAAGCACACTTGAAGAAAAAAATCGTCCAGCCCGAGGATCTGGCGCCTCTCTTGTATATTCGAGCCAAATTCCACGGCATACACGGCGATTTGACCTTCGATCATACAGTGATTGATGAAGCACAGGATTTCTCCCCGTTTCAGGTTGCACTGTTGAACATGCATACCAGAAACCAGTCCTTTACGATATTAGGTGATTTATCGCAAGGGATTCACGCTTATCAAGGCATTAGAGACTGGAACGAATTTTCCAGGCTGTTCGAGGAAGACAAATCGTCCTATTTTCAATTGAATCGAAGCTATCGCTCGACTATGGAAATTATATATTTCGCCAACGAAGTACTGAGCCGCGGTCTAGATAACCCGGCGGCGCTGGCGGTTCCGGTATTTCGCAGCGGAGATCCGGTGCACGTAAGACAAGTCAAGGAGACGGAGCTGATTTCCCGGCTGCAGACCGAAATCCGCCGCCTCCAATCCGACGATATCGCTACCGTGGCCGTGCTGGCGAGAACGGAAGCCCGCTGTGAGGCGCTTCACAAGCAGTTGACCCAGGCGGGCATGAAGGCCAACCTCATCGCGGCGGGCCAGCAGCATTATGAAGGAGGCGTGTCCATAGTGCCGTCGTTCATGGCCAAAGGCTTGGAGTTCGATGCGGTCATCGTTGCCGACGCAGATGAAGCCACTTATGAAGCAACCCCGCAGGACGCCAAGCTGCTGTATGTCAGCTGCACCCGCGCCCTCCACTCGCTGCAATTATGGTACAATGACGCTCCTTCGCCGCTCCTCTCTCACATTCGGGGCGATTTCGCGATTTGGGTTTAATCGCGCAGGCCGGCTGCTAATTTATACATGTCCGCTCTCAAGCATATTGTACGGCTTCCTATCGGATAATAAGCTTGCAACCATTATCCGTTACTGGAGAGAGAACGATATGCCGAAAGCAAAACGAAAAGGCCTTGTGGAGTTTCATCAGCCTGCCGCCAAGCTGGTTGCGGATATTCCCGAAGACGAAGCCGTACGCGAGCAATTGCAGAATCAAGTGCAAGATGACGGGTATCCCGGAAGTTGTACGGTATTGAACCCCAAATGAAAGAGGCTGCCGATGAGCAGCCTCTTCTTATTTGTATACGGCACGATGATTATTCCGTCTCACGGTCCGGCTTGTTCGCTCTAACCCGGGCACCGGCTTTTCCGCGCCATCGAACCAGCAAGACTACGGCAGCGACAACCGCCGCTCCAATGAAAATATATTTGAAAAACCGTTCGATCCATGTAAAGGCAGCCTGCCATTGGTCGCCGAATATAAACCCGATGCCAATGAACACGATGACCCAAAGAGCCGATCCCGTATAGGCGTACAAAGCGAAGGTCGAATAAGGAACCCGGATGATGCCTGCAAAATACCCTATAAATTGCCGCACTCCCGGCATAAAGTAGCTGATGAACAACAGCCTGTTACCGTATTTGCCATACGATTTGCGGGTTTTCTCCAGATGGTCCGGCTTCAAAAGCAGCCATCGTCCGTACCTCTCAACAAGCGGCACCCCGAGCTTATAGCCGATCCAATACGTTACGGTCATCCCTATGACCGCTCCTGCATACGCGGCCGCCACAGCTGGAAGCCATTTAAGGACACCTTTATAGGCCAAGTACCCGGTATACGTTAATGTCGTATTTCCAGGCGGAATGGGCGATGCGATCGCATCGAGAGGCAGCCCGATCAAAAGCACCCAGTAGCCGTACTGTGCAAATAGTTGTTCGATAACCTGCAGCAATTTCATACTAACGCTCCTCATTCAAACCAATTCAAACTATTGCCTATTTGGTATACGATTGGTGCCTCCTCGCGTTTCATCATCAAAGCGGCTGCTCGGATCAGGATGCATGGATCCGTTCTATCGCCAAACCATTGACGATGACGGCTTCACCGTCATTGACCCGTTCGAACGACATTTTCCATTTATCTTCAAGCTGCCCGAGCTTATTTTCAAAATCCGGATCCTTATCAATGAAACGATTATAGTGCGGAATGACCGTTATATCCGTCAAGCCGACGGCTTCATAATCCTTGTTCAGCTCTTCTATATCCATTGGACGGTATCCGGCAATGACATCGAGCTCATTCACATGGGCCAAGGAATGGGCGAGTACCATTGCTCCTGCGCTGGTTCCAACGATCACTGCTTGGACTGCAAGCTGACGAAGAATAGGAATGCATTCCCTGCTTCGAAGCTGGTTCAGCAAATAGAACGGATTGCCCCCATTCAAGTATATCAGACCGTAGTCTTTCAATTTTGCACTGTCTTCATACTCAATGTCCAAGAAATCGATAGCAGCAAAACCCATCCGTTCGAGAACGGCTTTGGTCTCGAGGGCCGTCTCGCTATGCTGTTTCTTCGATGAAGCGGTGGTGACAATGCAGCCACTGCAGGAAGATAAGGGCATGTCCACCATCTCGGCAAGCTTCCGTTGAGCGATCTCATTGCCGATGCCGTCAGAGGTCAATATTAGCTTCATAGTTCACCCGTCCCCATCCGATGGTAGAGTAAATATGCAAAAAGATCGGAAAACGTACCGTTCCTTGTTACACCTACGGTACTTTCACGATCTTTTTGTATCAACATCTTCAAGGTTAGCTTCGTACGGCCAGATCCTTGAGCTCTGGGACAATATGGGCTTGACCTCCGGTCAAGGCGCCGACGAGGTTCCGTGCGGCCAGCATAGCCATGTCGAAGCGCGTTCTAGACGTCGCCGAGCCGATATGAGGCAGTGTCACCACATTCGGCATTTGGAGCAGCGGGTTGTCCGGCGAAACGGGCTCCACTTCAAATACGTCCAGACCCGCACCGCGGATCGTCCCGCTGCGCAGCGCTTCGATCAGCGCCTGCTCGTCTACGGTTTGACCTCGAGAAGCATTAATGAAGAACGCCGAAGGCTTCATCATCTCGAAATGCTCCTTGCGAATATATCGCGTCGTCTCCGGTGTCAACGGCGTCATCAGCACGACAAAATCGGATAGGCGCAGCAGCTCCTCCACCGAGCAATAGGTCGCTCCGAAGCGTTCTTCCGTCTCCGGCTTGCGGCTGCGGTTATAATACAGCAAGTTCATATCGAACCCGTGTACGGCCCTCTTCGCAATGGCTTCACCGATCCGTCCCATTCCGATAATGCCTAGCGTTGCATGGTGAACGTCCATCCCGAACAGCTCTTCTTCCTTTACCGAGCCGCGCTGCCACTTGCCCTGCTTCACGAACAAATCCAGCTCCGCAATTCTTCTGGAGGAGGACAGCATCAGAGCCAGCACCAAATCGGCTACCGTATCGTCCAGCACATAAGGAGTATGGGTCCCGATAACACCTCTGGCCCTCATCTCGGGAATGTCAAAATGGTTATATCCTACGGAAACGGAGCTGACGACTTTCAGCGAGGGAGCATGCTCCAGCAGCTCCGCATTGACCGGCCCTGCCGACAGCAGCAGCCCTTCGTAATCCCGGATCGTCCGCAGCAGCTCTTCCCTCGGTATCGAGCCCTTCCCTTCCCATACGGTACAGTCGAGATGCTCGTTCAAATAGGACAGAACGGGATCCGGCAGCTTGCGGGTAATCATAACCTTCGGTTTATGCGCCACTTCTCATTGCTCCCTTCCTCTTCCAAGCGTAGTTTATACGGATTCGGCATGTACCGCCTGTTGTTCGGGACTCAACACCTCGTTTAAGCTTCCCGAGCGATACCCTTTTAGATCCAGCGTTACGTAAGCATATCCGATTTCTTTCAGCTTGGCATGAACCGTATCGGCAACGGCGATCATCTCCGCCAGTTCTGTAGCCGGCACTTCGATTCTGGCCAAATTCTCGTGCTGTCTCACCCGTACTTGTCTGAAGCCGAGCTGGATTAAAAAGTCTTCCGCCTGATCGATCATGGATAGCTTCAAGGCCGTAATGGCTTCGCCGTACGGAATTCTTGAAGACAGACAGGCGAACGACGGCTTATCCCATGTGCGCAAGCCGAACTGCCGCGACATATGGCGGATCTCGGACTTCTTGATGCCGGCTTCCAAGAGCGGCGCTCTTACTCCTTGCTCGTGGGCTGCCTGCAATCCGGGCCGATGCTCTCCGAGATCATCCGCGATAGCGCCGAAGATAACGTGATCGTAGCCGCGCTCCTTAGCGATCGGAATCAAATGATCGAACAGCGAGTTTTTGCAGAAATAGCAGCGGTTCGTCGGGTTCTCCGCATATCCCGGAATATTCAGCTCGCTCGTATGAATAACGACGTGGGGCGCAGCCAGCTCCTTGGCCAGTGCGATCGCTTCTTCCTTCTCTCTCACCGGATACGTTTCCGAATCCGCCGTGATGGCCAATACACGTTCCGGACCGAGAAATTCCAAAGCGGCTTTTAATAAAAATGCGCTGTCAACGCCGCCGGAAAAGGCTACGACGACCTTGCCCATGGATCGCAAAATGTCCCCCAGCTTCTCGTACTTCTGTTCCATGCTCTCCATCGTATATCCCTCCTGAAGGTTTCTCGCAAGAAACCGAATCATCTAGTCCCGGCAATTTTCCGCAAGCTATGCAATCGTGTGCATGAGAAAAAATAATGACTACCTGGATTCATCCATTATAGACTTTTTTCACGAATTGAAAAAGAGGTTACCTTTTGTATAGCGGGACAGAGCTCAGAGCTTCTCAAGAGAGGCATGCCGCAGCAGGTTCTCGAAATCCGCCTGAGATAAGGGCTTGCTGAAAAAATACCCCTGTGCGTGCGCACAGTTTTGACGAAGCAGAAACTGCAAATCCTCCGCCGTTTCCACTCCTTCGGCGACCACTTCAAGCTTCAAATGATTCGCCATAGCGATAATTGTAGCGACAATCGCCGCGCTGTCCGTATCAGTAGTTATGTCCTTAATAAACGATTGATCGATTTTGAGCTTATGTATCGGAATCTTTTTCAAATAATGCAGCGAGCTGTAGCCGGTTCCGAAATCGTCCATGGAAATGCGAATGCCGAACAATTTCAGCTGATTCAGCTTCTGGATGACGCGGTCTACATTGTCCATCGCCATGCTCTCCGTAATTTCCAGCTCCAAGAACCGCGGATCGAGGCCGCTTTCCTGGATCATCGCCATCATCTCTCCGACCAGATTATGCTTCTGAAACTGCCGGATGGATAAATTGACGGACACCGTCAACGGGAGCAACCCGGCTTGCTGCCAGCTTTTATTTTGCGCGCAGGCGGTGCGGATCACCCAATCCCCTATCGGCACGATCAGTCCGGTTTCCTCCGCCAACGGAATAAATTGCGACGGCGGGATCATACCATGTCTCGGATGATTCCATCGCAACAGCGCCTCCATGCCGATAAGCCGGTTATCCCGTATATCGTATTGCGGCTGATAGTAGAGCTCGAACTCATTGCGCTCCAGCGCCTTGCGCAAATCGTGCTCCAGCTCCAGCCGTTGGAGCGGATTGGTGACCAATTCCTCAGGGGACAGCCGGAACAGCCCCTGTCCTTTTTCCTTCTCCTCGGTCTGCACCTGGGCCGCATGACGCATCAGGCTGTTCATATCGGTTCCGTCCTGGGGATAGAACGCCACTCCGATGCTTCCCGGAATAACAAGCTCTCGGTCATAGACTGTGAAAGGCGCCATCAGCTTCTGCTGAATCATTCTGGCATCCTCCACAACCTGCTGTTGATCGTCAAGCTGCTTGTACAGCAGGGCGAATTCGTGATTGCCCAGCCGGCAGATCAAGTCCACCTGCCCGCTGAAGCGCATCAGACGCTCGCTGACTTGCTTTAACAGCAAATCGCCCCAGTTCAGACCCAGAGATTCGTTGATAATTTGGAATCGCTCAAGATTAACAAGCATGATGGCAAAAGGCTTCGGGGGCTTCTCGCTGCCCGCGCTCGCGAGAGTCTGGGTCAGCTGTATCTGGAACAAAGTGCGGTTCGGCAGCCCTGTCAGAGTATCGTGATAGGCCATATGCTCGATTAGCTGTGCTGCCAGCTTTTGTTCCGTAATATCTTTTATTACGACATACCAGAGCCCCTCGTTCTCCACGCGCATCGGAATCATCCTCAGATGAATTTTGAGCATATGTCCGGAGCGGTGCCGAAGCTCGGTCTCATGCTCCAGCGCTTCTTTACCGGGCTGGCTGCGTAGATGTTCGACCAAAGGAGAGGAACCAACGGATTCAACCAATGAGGCCAATGGCGTATGAGGATGATTCACCGGATCATAGCCGGTCAGCTGGCTATATCGGGCATTTGTAAAACGGATAAAACCATCAGAGTCGAGGATCAGCATAGCATCTGCGCTGAATTTGAATAACGGATGCAGAGCCAAAGCGCTCATCGTTTCCGGATTGGTCATGGTGTGTTCACTCCCCAACTAGCCGTGCAATGAATGTTTGGTTTATTATACCATAGGTTGCGTCTTTAGTGGTCTACCTTATGGAAAGTTGTTCCGGGAAAACCCATTGTCGGCGTGCCCAGGATGAGCGGCCAAAAAGAAAAGACCGCAGGACTAGAGCCCCGCGATCCGTATTATTACAACAGCTTCTCTATCGCCTGCTGCAGCTCTTCATCTTCCGGCGCCACTTTGCTCGAAAACCGCCCGGCAATATCCCCGTCACGGGAGATAAGGAATTTCTCAAAATTCCATTTCACATCCCCTTGCGGCTGGGAGTGCTCCGTCAAATAACGGTACAAAGGATGCTTGTCCTCGCCCAAAATGGCGACCTTATCCATCACTTCAAAGGTTACTCCGTAATTCAAGCTGCAGAACTGCTGAATCTCCTCCAGCGTCCCCGGCTCCTGCCCGCCGAAATCGTTGCACGGAAAGCCGAGAATGACGAGCCCGCGGTCCTTCCACTGCTGGTTCAGCTTCTCAAGTCCGGCATATTGCGGAGTGAAGCCGCACTTGGAGGCCACATTGACTATCAGCAGCACCTTCCCCTTGTATTCGCTCACCGAGCGGCTTGCTCCATCCGCTGTTTGTACCGATAGCTCATAAATGGATGACATATTAGCTCCTCCTTAAATGGTTTACTGTCATCTTATCATGAACAAAGTTGGAATAAAAACCCTTCTTTCATTCGAATATCCGATGTAATTTTGTTACAATAAAAAGGTTCACCTTTTGAATCGATTCGGTGAATGACAGGAACGAAGCTATGGGGATGCAAGAGCTAATCCATGCATCAACGGTAGGAGGACTTGACGCGATGAACGATATGCAAACGATTCAAAATAAAATGGAGCAGGCAATCCGGCTGCTGGAGAGCCGGTTTCTGGAACGCGAAGAGCTGATAAGGCTTTTGCTACTCGGTTTAATGAGCAACGAGAATGTGCTGCTCATCGGCCCTCCAGGAACCGCCAAATCGCAATTGGCGAGGGCGATCTCCCAATTGTTCGGCACAAGCGAATGGTTCGATTATTTGCTGACCCGCTTTACAACGCCTGATGAAATGTTTGGTCCCGTCTCTCTTCAGCAGCTCAAGCAGGATCTATATGTCCGGCAAACCGCGGGATATTTGCCGTCTTCAAGCTTTGCTTTTCTCGATGAAATTTTTAAAGCGAACAGCGCGATTTTAAACGCGCTGCTATCGATATTAAATGAAAGGATTTTCTTTAACGGCCGGGAAAAGGAAAACGTTCCTCTCGTCTTCCTGATGGCCGCGTCCAACGAGCTGCCCGAGGAGAACGATCAGCTCACGGCGCTGTATGATCGGTTCCTCATCCGTTACGAGGTCGGCTTCCTGAAGCATATGTCGAGCTATGAGCAAATGTTTCAGCTCCCTGTCGAGCCGCTGCCCGCCCTTCTGTCTCTGAAGGATGTCCATACCGTCCGCCAGGCGGTTGAGCAAGTTAAAATTCCGGAGAGCATGATCTACCTGCTATACCGCCTCAAAACCGAAATGGAAGCGCACGAGTTCACCATTTCGGACCGCAGATGGCGCAAGATCGGCCAAGTGTGGAAGACGTCGGCCGCACTGAACGGCCGAAGTGAGGTCAACGTATGGGATACCGTCTATACTCCGCATATGCTTTGGGATGTGCCGGAGGATCTGGCCGTGCTGCAGGAGCTGTTCCAGAAGGAATTCCAGGAGGCGCTCAAGCAGGAATCCGAACGCGAGCTCCCCTTGCGTACCTACGATCAGACAGCCAAGCATTGGCTCGGGATGGAGGATGAGCTGCATGCCTTCCAGTTCAAAAAAGAAGTCGGCGGCGGCATGAGCAAGGAAGCTCAGGAGCAAATGCGAGACAAGCTCGAAAGCTGCCGCATCGAGCTGGAGGAAACCGCTCGGACGCTCCGGGGCAAGCTGGTGCAATGGCAGCAGCGCGAGAAGGATTTGCCGGGCTATATCCGCAACCAGAACTACTTATTGAATCAAACGGACCGGTTCGCGGTCAAATATACCCATCTGCGTATCCAGGGCGAGCGCATTCTGCAGACCGTTCAAGGGCTGTACCGGACGCTGTTCGATCGGGAAATCCCGGGAGTCCAGTACGATTACACGTTGTAATTTCATACATCGGCGGTGAACTTAAATGATCATTCAATGCGCCCGAATCGACAGGTACGTCTTTGACGGATACGTTCATTCCTCCCGTACCGCGCAGGAGTGGATACGGGAGGCGCAAGCGACGACGTCGTGGTTTTCCATCGAGCTGTTTGCCGATTTTTTCATGTGCTTTTATTTGCCCAAGCCGGAGGTCGACCGCTCCCAAGACGCTACGCCCTTCCAGCGCTGGCTCATCGGCGAGCTTCGCAAGCAGTATTTTTACCGGTCGATCCATCCCCGGACGATCGGCGAAGTGAATGCCGCGTTCAAGACGGCGCTCAAGAGCCTGATGTGGCTGACGACCAGCTATGCGGAGGAAGTGAAGCAGCGGAAGCAGGACGAGAAGGTGCTCGCCGCCGTCGGCCTGAATGAACGGAAACCTCAGCAAGGGCAGGACCAGACGCAGATCAATGAGCATTTGTCGGAGAAGCAGATTGAGAAGCTGAAGCTGGTCGGCTACACGCTGCAGCAGGGCAAGCGGAACGTCGAGGACAAACAGTCGGCCCTGGATACCCGGCCGCTGGTGGAGAGCGAGATTGCGCAGCTGAAGCAGCGCATCGTCGAATTGCAGGAGCAGATGCGGACCGATTTTACGCGGCGGGAGAAAGCGCGGCAGAAGCTCAAGAAGACCGAAGCGGAGCTGGAGCAGCGGGAGAGACAGCTGGAGCGGTTTACGAAGCGGGACCGGGAAATGATCCAGCAATTGGAGGAGCAATTGGGGCAATGGCTGAACCGCTCGCTCAAGGAGACGCTCGGCCAGCAGGAGGCGGAAAGCCTGGACCTGCATGAGCTGATCAAGGCGAGCCAGCGAGTCGCCAACCGGCGCTGGGGCAGCGATCTCGGCCGGCTGCACCGCCAGCAGTTCGCCAATTACATGCAATGGCTCGAGAAGCTGAAGCGCCATCCGGATTTGCTTGCCTTCTTGCAGCAAATCGGCCGCAACCTGCAGCATTTGAAGGTACAGCGCAAGCAAATGCGCTCCCCGCACATTCCGGAAGCCTTCGACGACCTGCGGCAATCGGGAGACATCACCCACATGCTGCCGAGCGAAGCCAGCTTGCTTGCGGACGAAGATTACGAGATGTATTTCACGGTCAAATGGCTCGACCGCAAGCTGCTGACCTACAATGTATCCGGGCATACCGACGAGCCCCAGAAGGGCCCGGTCATCTGCATGCTGGATACGTCGCATTCGATGCGCGGCAGCAAGCTGCGGCTCGCGCAGGTGTTTGTCGCCACCTTCGCCGCCTTCAGCCTGCTCGAACGCCGCGACTTCACGCTGCTGCTGTTCGGCGCGCGCGGCGAGCTCGTAGAGCGGCAGCTCTACTGGCGCAAGCCGGACTGGCCGGCGTTCTACGCGCTGTCGCAGCTCGCCTTCGGCGGCGGCACCCATTTCGATGCGCCGATCAAACGCGGCATCGACATCGTGAACGGGCATCCGCAGTTCAAGGATGCCGACTTCGTAATGGTCACCGACGGCATCGGGACCATTGGAGCGCCCGTTCGGCAGCAGCTGGCCGAGCTCGGCAAGAGCAAGCAAGTGCGGCTGCACACGCTGATTATCGGGAACGCGCGCCAGCACTTGGCGA
This sequence comes from Paenibacillus sp. H1-7, assembly GCF_022354825.1. Taxonomy (GTDB): domain Bacteria; phylum Bacillota; class Bacilli; order Paenibacillales; family NBRC-103111; genus Paenibacillus_S. Next base: position 3,551,291 of record NZ_CP031168.1, on the reverse strand, counting down.
ATCAATACGAGATCCTGGGCGTGTCCCACCAAGTGCGCTTTGCGACGACTTGGGAGACGCAGGATCCCGTCAAAAACGAGCTGCTGCTTGACGTATTCCGCAAGCGCTAACTAATAAAGGTGTCCCGGCACAGACCGGGACACCTTTTTCCTGCACTTTCATCAATATAATCGCTTCGTGTAGCTTTCCTCCAAACCCCGGACGATCTGCGACTCGTCCAAAGACGTATGCGCCGCAATAATCCGAGCTGCGGAAGGAAGCTCCTCCTTGGCCGGCCAGCTGCCGGCATTCCATAAGCCGGAACGCTTGAAGGCTTTGGCGCAGTGCATATAGCATTCCTCCACCACAACGCCTATAGCCAATTGGGGTGTTTTGCCCATGGCCTGCATTTGCTGCAGCAGCTCTTCATCCCTAGTTACATAGGCACGGCCGTTGATGCGGAGCGTTTCCTCCATACCGGGGATCAGAAAGATCAGCCCGATATGCGGATTCGATATAATATTGCGTAAGGAGTCGATTCTGCGGTTGCCCGGCCGCTCCGGGATGACAAGACGGTGATCGTCGAGAACAAGCACAAAGCCGGGTGCATCGCCTCGAGGAGATACATCGCAGGAGCCGTCCTGATTGGAAGTGGCCACCATCACAAACGGTGATTGGGCTATGTAATCCTTGCAATGCGCATCCATAGCGCCTATTACCTTGCGCGTTACGACGTCGCTCGGATAGCCGAGCAGCTCCCTCAGCTCCTCCTCGCTAGTTAACACATCATGAAAAGCCATTTCCATCCCTCCTGATCCTGTTACAGCGCTTCGAGAACCGGCAGCGTAATCTCACGTATCGAATGAACGATCTTGTCGGCTGCAGACAGGTCCTGTTCTCCCGAATTGACGTTTTGAAATCCGATACATTTCATCCCCGCCGCTTTGGCCGCCCGGGTCCCGTTGCGCGAATCCTCAATAACCACACAGCTATGTGGCGGCTTGTTCAGAAGCTCGGCCGCTTTCAGAAACACATCCGGCTCCGGTTTGCCCTTCGGCACCTCCTCGCCGCTGACCACACAATCGAAATATTCCGAAATGCCCAGCTTCTCCAGCACGGCCATTATAAACACCTTCGGCGATGAGGAGGCTAACCCTACGGCTATGCGGCCCGCCTTCAGCTGCTCCAGCAGCCCGGTAACGCCGTCGATAGCTTGTTCTTCGCTTTTCTTAAGCGCAGACAGCTTCATCTCCACCTGCCATTCGATCAGCTCGGACAAAGGGAGCTCCACACCATGCCTCTCTTTTACCTTGGCCCACATGTCGGGATTGGTCATCCCTACATACAGATCAAGCTCCTCCTTGGTCGCCGGCAGTCCCAGCTTCGCGAATGCCTGCTGCTCCACCAGGAAATGCAGCGGTTCACTGTCGATCAGCACTCCGTCCATATCAAAAATTACGGCTTCCAGCATGCTCCTCTCCCCCTTTAGTCATATATGTTCAAAACTGCTTGCTTTTACCAAACCTCCACCGCTTCTTCCTCTTCGGCCTTGCGTTGGATCCGTTCAACAATTTGCTCCAACGGTTCGGGATCCAGCAGCTCCACGGGAGATATGCCTTTATCGAACAGCAAGCCGTCGCCTTCCATCACGATGACGTACCGGCTGCCCATTTTGGCGATATGAAGGCGATCCCCGAAATCGGCCAGCAGCGCTTTGACGGTCATATTTCCGAGCTTCAGCTTCATTTCGATATCCGGCTTCTGCTCGATCAATATATTGGATGCCTCCACGACCTGCTCCGGCGTCCATTTCTGCTGGAGCTCGCGCTGCTCGCTGCACGCCCACAGCTCCATCTCCTGGGTCTCCCGTTCCTTCGCCTCCTCGTTATCCTCGAATACTTGATCGATATATTGATGGACGAAGCCGAGCACCTGCTCGTTCATCATTTCCGGCATCGATTTTTCATATTCGACGTATTTCAGGAAGTCCTCGAAATACCGGGCATGCGACGACTGATGAATTTTCAGCTCCCACAGCTCCAGCATCCCTTCCTCCGGCATGTGCGGGTACATGATCGATTTCATGTTCTTGGCGTTTATCGCCATTTCTACTTTGTTCAGAAGGCTTCGCTCATCCGTAATGCGCGCGATTTTTTGCTCGAAATCGCATTTCAGTACAAAAATAAACGGCTCGTCGAACAGCTTGTTATACTTAGCGCGGACGATGAATACCGCTCCTCCGCGAATAGCGCTCGTGTCCATATAGGCTTGTACCATTGCCTCGGCATGCTCCTGGAACAAATCCATCGTTTCCGCTGTACGCAGCCTCGCAAACAAATTGTAGTTCGGGTTGCTGTCCAGATCGTAGCCCGGCTCGGCGCCAAAACGGCCGATCTTCGTCGGAACCTGCTCCGCCTTCGGATTCCGTTCCGCGTTCCGCTTGGCGATTTTCGTAAACTCGCTGCCCAGAAACGAGCTTAGCTCGCTTTCCGCATAGTCGTCTCCATCCAGCGTTTGATAGTGCTTGCACCGTTTGTTTCCCTGATTGTCCTCCCCATCCACCTGGATGACAAAGAAAGATATATATTCGACGTCAAATTTCATCTTCAGACTCCCCCATGACAAATAAAAACCCACCCCATTGGCTTTATCAGCCCCTAAGGCGGGTTCTTTTCATCGTATCACAGGTTCCGTCTGCCGACAATGCTCATCTTCAAGCAAATAACGTCTACTTGATGACGCCGCATGCAATGCGGTTGCCGGAATTGCCGGACGGATCCGTCTTATAGTCGTCCACCTTCTCGTGAATGACCAGCGCGGTGCCATTCGGCTGCAGCAGCGAGTTCGCCTTGCCGCTCTCCAAGGTCAGCTTGGGAGCAACGAATTCCGCCCTCGCCGTGCCGTCGGAGCCAACTTCCAGATTCGGCAAATCACCGGCATGATAGCCTTTCGGATTATCAAAGCCATGCTGCTTGCCTTCCGGGTTAAAATGCTCGCCTGCGGTTTTGAAATCAGGAGGCGTACATACTCCGGTTTGATGGATGTGAATGCCATGCTTGCCGGCGGTCAAGCCGGATACATCCACCTGGAACTTCACTCCCTCCGCAACTTGAGAGAGCTTGGCGGTTCCGATTTTGACTCCCTTGCTGTTAATCATGTCGATCGTTTTCTCTACGGCGGAAGGCTCGTGTCTTCCCTCGTCCGCGGATCCGGAAGGGGTCCCTTCTGCTGCAGTCTCCTCCTGATGCCCCGGGTGGCTATGGCCGGCCATCACATTCGTAGCGACGGTTCTCCATTCGCAGCCGGACGTCAGTAGGAGCGTGAAGCTAAGAAGAACAGCTCCGCGATTCATCAATTTTCTCATGTTGTGCACTCCTTCAATAGTCTGAATGTACCCCATACAGTTTTTCCTATTGAAGTAGAATTAAACATCGTTTCCTTAATGTTCCATAAAAGGGTTCCGCCACTCCATCAGCATCGCATAATTCAGCGATTCCTCATCCTCCAGGTAATCGGCGACGAGCTTAACAGGGGTGCGCCCGCAGCGCAGCAGAAAGGTCATGACCGGATCTTTCAGTTCGCCTTTGACAACCGCTTGGGCATACTGATCTGCAGTCATGGTAGAAGCATGCCGATGATAGCCCGGTATCCGGCCTCCGCCGAGCAATCTTGTCCGCTTTAGCTCAACAACAACCTCGTACATGGATTGCATGAGCAGCTTCCCAAGGCCCAGCTTTCTGTATTCCGGCAGCGCGCAAATATCGACGATATATAACGAGTTCCCGTCCGGATTATGATTGCGTATGTAGCCGTGATCGGTCACCTGCTCCCAAGTATGATCCGCTTGCTGCGGGTCGAAATCGACGAGCAGACCGGTAATGGAGGCGACGGCACGCCCTCCGATCTCGACGCACAAGGCCCCTTGCGGGAAAAGCGTAGTGTGATTGGTCAGCTGTTCTTCATTCCACCATAGCTCCGAGGGGAACGGCGGCGGGAAGCTCTCCTGCTGAATATGAATCAGATCGGCGAAATCCGCTTCGGTATAAGAACGCACAACGGCTTGGACAGGACGCTCCTCATCAAAAACATACAGCTGTTTGCGATACACCGGACTCCCCCCTTGTCAGCTCCAATCAGTGTACAGGTCGGTTCTGCGGTCGCGCCATGTGGTCACAGACCCTTTCTCGCGCACCTGATGCAGGAGGCTTAAATCCAAATCCGCCGTAATAACCATGTCATGGTTAATCTCGCCTGCAGCCATTAAGCCTGCAGGAGGAAACGGTACATCATTCGGCGTTATGACCGCAGCCTGCCCGTAGTTCCCCCGCATAAAATCGACCGTCGGCAAAGAGCCGATCGTTCCGGTAGTTACTACGTAGATTTGGTTCTCGATTGTTCTGGCATGGCATGTATACCGGACGCGGTGGAAGCCATGGCGGTCATCCGTGCAGGATGGACAAAAGATTACGTCGGCTCCGCGGGCACGCGCCATTCTAACGATTTCCGGAAACTCCATGTCGTAGCATATCAGCACGGCAATGCGCCCCTTCTCCGTATCGAACAGGTGCAGCGCATCCCCTTTCTCCATATTCCATTCCTTTACTTCCGTAGGCGTAATGTGCAGTTTGCGCTGTTCTCCGATTCGACCGTCAGGATAGAACAGAAAGGCGGTATTGTACAGCTTCCCATTTTCCTCCACAATATGGGTGCCGCCGATAATATGCATGCCCGTGCTTCGTGCCAAAGAAACGAACAGCTCCTTATACTGCTCCGTATATTGAGGAAGCTCTTCGATCGTCAGCGCTTCCGGATGCCGCTTGCCGCCGCCTATGGACATCAGCTGGGTAGTGAACAGCTCGGGAAATAACACGAAATCGGCTTCGAATTCTTCAGCCGTTTTCACATAATGAGTTACCTGGGCGGCAAATTGTTCGAAGCTTGCGATCGTATGCAGATGATATTGTACAGCGGAAACTCTTAATTTCATCGGTTTCTCTCTCCTATCTTATGTCTCTATTTGTCCGCAGGACCTTCCTCAATCGGGTCAAAAAACAGGATGTGCGGCTTCTTCACGCACCAGGTTGTCATGCACCGTTCATTAGCGACGTTGACCGTCTTGATAGGCTCCAGCATCATGCCTTGCAGCTTCTCGGTCATCTTGACGAGCCGCTCTTCGTCGATAAGAAAGCGGGTCGTTCCGTCCGGCAGCTTGTAGCGGTAATCTCCTAGCGGCACAAGGAGCTTCTCCAAGCCAATTGATGACGCCAGTCGCACAAACAGCAGCCCGCCCGGACGAAGCACGCGCCACAGCTCCATCACCATTTGTTGAAAGTGCGCTTCGTTCGCAGCAAAATGAAGGACGGCGTTGCATATGACGACTTCGAAGCTGTCGTTGGCAAAGCTCATTTTCTCAACCGTTTCCACTCTCGCCTGATCGTCCGACCAGTCCGCGGCCAAAGCACGCCCTTGCTTACGGACCGCTTCGATGGCTTCCTCCGACCGGTCCACCGCATACACTTCATAGCCGCTGCGCAAAAAATAAGTCAAATTCCGGCCGGTGCCGCAGCCGGCATCCAATATTCTCATGTCTTCGGCAATCCGGCCTTTCAACAGCTGGTCGAATAAATAAATATCGATTTCGCCGAATAGTTCGCGAGGGTTCATTCCCCGTATCAGCTCGCTTCCAAAACATTCTATTTTTTTTTGTCATTATACCATCTACAGGGATAGAACACCACGACAGGAGCGGCTTTCGGCGCGGTTTACCGCCAGTTATTCCCCGAAATGACAAAAAACCGGCCGGCTCGGTCAGCCGGTCGGCAAGCTTGTTTAGAAATGTATATTTTGAAAATTAACCCCTCATTCACGCCCGCCATCGCTTAATGAGCGTACCCGCCTTTTCCGGCATCGCCTTTGAAATACGATTTCAAAGGGACCATGGAGTCATTCGGGACGTAATATTTGAACGGATTGTCGTCAATGACGCCGAGCAGCTGCTTGCGTTCCGGGCTGGCGCCTTGAAGCAGCTTATCCGAAGCCGTTCTGTAATCGATTGGGCGTACCCAGATCGGGCTGTATCCCAGGAACAGCTGCCTGCGCGTAAACGAGGAACGGTTCGGGGCTCCGGCGTGCCACAAGTTCTGTGCAAATAGGAACACATCCCCCGGCTCGCCGCAAATTTGGATTTCCCCCGGCAGCTTATCGTTCACGTTGTGGTGATCAGGCTGAAACGGACGGTTGTGCGAACCGGGAACAATTTTCGTATTGCCCCGGTCCGGCTGCGACATATCGCTCAAAATGTAGCAGCTCTTGATGTAATATGTGGACGTAATGCCGTTAATACGCGGGAATTGCGGGTGCGGGCCGTCCTGATGCCAGTTGATGAAGCTCTGAGAGGTCGTCTGCTCATCGTTAGGATTCGGCTTGCGGATCGTCAAGTGCGATATGTGCAGCTGAATGTTATAGCCGAGCAGCTGGACCATCAGCGGGAGTATGGTCGGCTCGTCGATGAGGGAGGCGATCTCCTCATGACGCTCTACACTGTTATAAATGTTGTAGGCAAGTGCCTCCGGCTCCTCTGCAATGATGCTGTCGATGGCTGCATTCAGCCGTTTGACCTTCTCAGGCGACAGCACGCCGCGCAGCAGCAAATAGCCCTGCTCTTGAAACTGCTCCGTTAATTGATCCATTGAAAGCGATGACGAACTCATTGGAATTTCCCCTCTCTACTCTTATTGTTTCTTTGCCGGAACACTGGTTATTTCAAATACCCCAGATCCTTCAGCTGCTTTTGCGCCGCATCCAAGTAAGCTTTATAATTCATAGACCCCTCCAGCGTTTTCAGGAAAGCGTCATATTCGCTAAGCGGTCTTTTGCCGTACACGAACTTGGCAAGCTCTTCTTCGATATATCGTCCTGCGTCCGCTGCGTTGTATCCCGTCGGATAATCGACAAACCCTACGAGCGATTGAATTCGCGGCTGTTTGTTGGAAAATTCGATGGATGAAGCCTGCTTGGCGAATTTCACCTGCAAGTAATCCATTTCGGGCCGCCCTGTGAATTGATACAGCCAGAAATATCCGCCTTCTTTGCCCATAAGATCGGTAGGTACAATTTTGCCGCCTTCCACATTGTAATGCTTGCCTTTGACGCCGTACTGAACCAGATTGGAGCCGTCTTTGCCGGAGACGTAGTTGATCAAGTCGAATACCTTTTGCAGCTTCTCCGGATTTTTCTCCAGTGCTTTCGGAATCGCATACAAGCCCGCGGTTTTCCCGATGTCCCATGCGCTCGCGAACTGGCCTCCCGGTCCTTTCAGCGCCCCGATTTGCACCCATTCCGCATTGGGGTTCACAGCTTTGATCTGCTCGACGAATTGATCCTTGGTCATGTTCGGCCAATCGATATAGATGATGCCTGCCTGCCCTTTAATCGCCTTTTGCTGGTGCTGTAAGCCTGAGTTCGCCATGATCTCGGGATCGACCGCTCCGGCGTCCGTCAGCTTCTTAATAAAGCCGAGCGCATCCTTCATTCCCGGATCGTATAACGCGTTCACCAGCTTGCCGTCCTTGAGGTACATGCTGGGACTACCGCCCTCGAATCCGACCCCGAATGCACCGAATACGGTACTGAACGTATCCAGCTTTTGGCCCGTAATCCCCATCGTATCCTTCTTCCCGTTGCCATCCGGGTCTTTCTCGCTGAATGCCTTCGCCACCTCCAGCAGCTCCTCGATCGTCGTCGGCAGCTTCATCCCTAATTTATCGAGCCAATCCTTGCGGATGAAATACGTATTGTACGGAATCGTCGGCGATTTGGCGATGGCGAATACTTTGCCGTTCATCGTTCCTTTCTTCAGGCTTTCCTCGCCGATGAAATCTTTGGCCGGCTTCAGCTTATCCATATAAGGCGTAAGATCGAGAAGCAGACCCTGCTCGGAAAACTGCTTGAGCTGCTGCCGGTCCACTCCGAACAAGTCGGGAAAATTGGCCGACGCCATGCGCACATTCAGCTGGTTCTTGTAATCGTCGCCGGAAGCGTAGACGGTCAGGTTCAAATCCGTGCCCAGCGCTTTATCCAGCTCCTGCTTGATAATGTCCTGATCCGGCGAAGGCAGGCCGTTGCCGGTTTCGATAATGTCGATTTTGACCGGCTTGCCTGGTGTACTCGTCCCGGTATTGCCGCCAGAAGCGGTAGTTGACTCCGGCTTGCCGCCGGAGCATCCCGCCAATGTAGCGCCCCCCAGCATCAACAATGCAAGCAGCCCTGCGAATTGGCTTCTTTTGTTCACTGAAATCCCCTTCTTTCTTGTTATATTGAAGCGGTCGCCCGGGTCCGGCTGCAGTCCGTCTCAGGCTGACCGTCATTCAACCTTTGACTGAACCAAGCAGCATCCCTTTGGTAAAGTGCTTTTGAATAAAAGGATAAATCACAATGATGGGCAAGCTCGCCGTCACGACCGAAGCCATCTGCATTGTCTCGGTAGGCAGCATGTTCTCCGCATTTTCCAGCGGCTGCTGGGTCAGCATCAACAGCTCCCGGATGACAACCTGCAGCGGGAACAGCGTGCGGTCGGTCACGTACATGATCGCCTGAAAAAACTCGTTCCAGTGACCTACCATATAAAACAAGCCGATAGTGAGCAGCGAAGGAACCGATAAAGGGACGACCAGCTGAAGCAAGATGCGAAACTCTCTGGCTCCGTCCATTCGGGCCGATTCGAACAGCTCCTCGGGCAAATTTTCGAAAAAGCTTTTCATCACAAGCACATTGAAGCTCCACACTGCATTAGGCAAAATCATCGCCCACACGGAATCGATCAATCCGAGCGATTTGACGATAAGATACGTCGGAATAATGCCTCCGCTGAACAGCATCGTGAAGACGACCAACATCAGGAACATGGATCGTCCCGGCAATGCTTTCCTGCTCAACGGATAGGCCATCAGTGCGGTCAATACGAGATTGATAACGGTTCCAACTATCGTAATGAAGATCGTCACCCAAAAGGCCCGCGGAATGGCGGATTCGGTAAACAGCTTGTGATAGGCGGTAAAGGTGACGGATTGGGGGATCAGGATGAAGCCGCCGTTTTTCAATACTTCAGAGAAAGGGGTGATCGATACGGACACGACGTACATGAGCGGGAATACCGCCGCCAAGCCGGCGAGGCCGAGGATGATGTAAACTACCGTGTCGACCAAACGCTCCTCGAAGCTTTTTACCATATGCCTTCACCCCACTTTCTAGACAAATGGTTCGAACCGATCACGAGCGCCATGCCGATCAGCGATTTGAACAGCCCTACAGCCGCGCCCAGGCTGAAGTTTAACTGCTGCAGGCCGGTACGGAATACCCAGGTGTCCAAGATATCGGCGACCTGATAGACCTGAATGTTGTATAAAATGTAGATTTGATCGAAGCCGGCATCCATTATGTGACCCAGCTTCAGGATCAGGAGCAGCACGATCACGTGCCGGATACCCGGCAGCGTAATGTGCCATATCATCCGTAACCGGCCGGCCCCGTCCACTCGCGCCGCCTCGTATAACGTAGGGTCGATCGAGGTCATCGCCGCCAAATAGATGATCGCGCCCCACCCCAGATCCTTCCATATTTCCGAGCCGACGAGGATGATCCGGAAATAATCGAGGGAGGTCATGAATCCGATTGATTGCCCTCCCGCTTCTTCGATCCACCGGTTAAGCAGACCGGAGTTTTGCGACAACAGCGCTATCAGGATACCGTAAATGATGACCCACGATAAGAAATGGGGCATATACGTCAGCGTCTGCACGACCGTCTTGAACCAGCGGACACGGCATTCGTTAAGCAGCAGCGCCATCAGGATCGGCGGTATCGTCCCGAAGACAAGCTTGTATACACTGATAAGGATGGTGTTCACCATCAGCTGCGAAGCATATGGCGAGTTAAAAAACAGCTCAAAATGCTTGTACCATGGATCTGCCCACGGGCTCCCCATAATGCCCTCGAGCATTTGAAAATCTTTGAACGCAATAATGACGCCGTACATCGGGATATACTTGAAAATTACGTAATATAGCACCCCGGGCAGTAGCATAGCGTAGAAGGCCCGAAAGGCCCAAATCTGCTTTCCCGGCCACTTCGACTTTGCCACTCCCGATTGGGACGCCGGCAAGTCTTGAGCGGTCCATTGCTGCTCCACATTGATCACCTCTTCTCCATTGTCAGCGGCTAGCATTTCTATATTTGTAGTATAGCAAGCGCTTACAACGAGAGATATGCAGTGATCCTGCGAAAGTGTTTCAATTGTTGCTAACCTTCATTTCCTCGACGCTTTGCACCGGAAGGACGATGCGTATCAACGTGCCCGACTGAGGGATGCTCGAAATTCGAAGGCCGTATTCCGCCCCGTAATGCAGCTGAATCCGCTCCTGGACATTCATGATTCCGATACCGGTAAACCGGTGCTTGCTGGGCGCTTTTCTGCGTTCGGCGAATACGCCGTCGAGCTGCTCTCCGCTCATCCCCACGCCGTTATCGCGCAGATAAATGTACAATCTTCCCCGGCGAACCACGGTTCGAATGCTGATGAGTCCTTCCGTTTTTTTCGGTACAATGCCATGAAATATCGCGTTTTCCACCAAAGGCTGCAGCGTCAGCTTCAGTACCTTGCAAGAAAGAGATAATGGGTCGATGCTACGCTCAATCGTAAACTTATTGCCGTAGCGGACCGTTTGAATATGAGCATACATTCGTAAGCCCTCCAGCTCCTCCTCCAGGCTGACGAACTCATCGCTCTTGTCGAAGCTGAACGAGAGCAAGCCGACCAAGGAACGGATCGTTTCCCTCACCTCGTCAATTTTTCGCTGCTTGGCTAGACTGCTGATGCATGCGAGTGTGTTGTACAAGAAGTGCGGCGCGATTTGGCTTTGCAGCATTTTGAGCTCATACTGCTTCTTTCGCTGCTCCATCTCTCTCGTCTCGGTCAGCAGGTGATGAATCCGTTCCATCATCGCGTTGTAGCTTTTGGCCAGCCGGCCTATTTCATCGTCCTGCTGAACGGATATCGTGGGAAGCACCTCCATATCGTGCACCCGGTCCATTTTGGCTACCAGCTTCCGCACCGGATACGTAACAAAGCGGCTCATCATATACGAGCTCACAAGCAAAATCAACAGCCAAACGAGCGCCGCCGTCTTATAGTTGTTGTACAAAATGATCACGTTTTGATAAAAGAAGCTGTCTTCTATGAACGCGATAAAATACCAGCCAAGCCGGTTCATTCCCGATTTGACGGCGATGAGCTTATCTTTGGCTCCATCCATTTCGGTAATCCCGATAGGCAAATCACTAATTTCCGTTACGAAGTCCTCCTTCAATTCAGGAGGGAACATCGTCGTGTCGTAAGGCAGCAGCGTGTAATAAAACAGCGGCCAGCTGGAATCGTACGTATTGACGACGTTGCTCTTGTTCGTAATGATCGTAAACGTCTGATCCTTGGAATTCATGAACTGCGCCAATGTATTCGTCAGCTTCACCAGGTCGATTTCGATGACAGCCATGCCTTTCATGGCTCCCCCTGATTTGGAATGAATAGGAAGGACAAAGGCTACCGTTCTGCCTGACAAGGGGGATTCGTAGGGCTCGCTGATGAAGACGCCGTAGCTTCTTTGCGCCTGCGAATACAGCTTGGTCAAATACGGATTTCCGATAATATCCAAATAGACCTGCGTATTGGACAGCGCTTTGCCGTCGGAGCGGACAAGGTACAACGTTCGGTACAGCGTGCTGTTCTTCTCCGCATATTGGCGAAGCACACGGACCGCCTCCTCCTCGTGCCCTTCGTCAAGCAGGTCGTCTCTTGTAGACAACAGGAGCAAAATGTTCTGTACATTGTCCAAATAGGCGTTCAAATACAAATTGGTCCGGTCGATAATAATCTGTGCGTCCGAAAGCACCTGCTTGCGGAACAGCTGCTCCGCATCCTGCAAATTGTTCCATGCAAGCAGACCAAAAAGCACTGACGTTCCCATAAACAGAAACAGAAAGTGCTTCATCGCCATGCTCCAGCCGTTAATCCATCGAAGTCCCCGTTGTATCATCGCATTCAACCTTTCTTGTACTCCGTCGGAGAAACCCCGGTCCGGTTGCGGAATAGAACCGAAAAATATCGGTAGCTTGGAATTCCAACCTGCTCGGCTACTTCATATACTTTCAATGTCGTTGATTTCAGCAAGTGCACCGCTTTGTCCATCCGAAGCCGCGTCACATACTCGTTGAACGACTCCCCCACTTCCTCCCGAAACAGACGGCTGAAGTAAAACGAGCTCAGTCCGACATCCTCCGCAATTTGCGTAAGTGTGATCGGCTCCGCAAGCCGATCGGCTATCCGCTGCTTCGCCAGGACAATCTCCTTGCGGCATTTGCCTTGTGAGACCGGAACGCTCTCCAGCTCTCTCGATATATGCGCTGTTAATTCTTCGAGCGTTGGAGACAGCAATATGCTGTGCATCGAAGCCGCATCATCGGCTCCGCCTTCTTCCTCCTCCGGCTTGGACCACTCCGTGCGGAGCTTTAGTATCCACCGTTTAAGCTGCTCCGGCTCCGGGCGGCATTGCTCCGCCCATGTAGGGAACGATTGGCGGAAAAATTGCGCCAGCTGTCCGGAGGAAGCCGCCGCTTTACGGATCGATGTCGTCAGCTTCTCTTTATCCGCTGCATCCCGGGTGCCGCTCTGAAAGCCCCGCTCGATGTCGTAGACCGTTCCCGACCGGTCGTAAAATAAGACGCCACCCGGAATTTGGGTTCCGGCTGCTGAACGCAGCAAGCTGTCTGAGCCGTCGATCTCGGGCCCCAGCAGAGCATAATAGCGGATTGCGTCGCTGATATAAGACAGCCTGCGCTCCATTTCCTCCTGAAGCTTGGCTAGAAACTCCTTTACTTTTGACAAAAGCTCCGCTCGGGACGGTGACTCTTCACGCTCCGCCAAAAGTAAATAGTTCATGCTCTCCAATGGAATCCAGTGGCGGATGAATCCCTCTGTGCCTCTCCATTCTCCCAGTAAGGACTGCAGCTCACGCTGGACATACAGCTCATCGGCCTCCCGGACACAGACGCACAGCCGCACAATAGTCGCCGGCCACTTTACGCCCCACTGCTGCAGGGGACCGGTATCCTCACGCTCGATGCCGCCATCCAGCACCTCCATGCCTGAATAATGCGTGAGCCATTTGGAGATGTCCCATCGCAGGCGGTCCGACTCATTGTGGCGGTGATTGCGCTCTCGCGCTATCGCGAGCCGGGCTTTATCCAGCACTTGAACCATGTCGGAATCAAGCAGCGACACTTTGATTAAATACTCCAATGCGCCCCACTTCAATGCCTCCCGCGCATATTCAAAATCGCTGTGGCATGTCAGCACGACGACCTGCGTATAAGGAAATTCCTGTTTGATGCTGCGGAACAAGTCCAGTCCGTTCATGACCGGCATCGTAATGTCGGTTATAACCAGATCCGGCGTCAGCTTGCGGCACAGGTCCAGCGCTTCTTCGCCGTTCTCGGCTTCACCTACAAGCTCGGCGTGATGCTGCCGCCATGGAAACGATCGAAGCTCCTCACGAAGCGGCAGCTCGTCATCTACAACCAATACGTTCAATGGCAGCGAACCGGATTGACCCATCATCTGCTTTGCCCCCATTCCATTACATTTAAGCGCTTTCAACGATCTACACTATAATGATAACACACCCTGAAGGGATAACTTATACAGGAATTTTGCGAAAATGTATAAAAAACAGCGGCTCATGGCAGATAGAACACAGACCGAAGCAAGCGGCAGCAGGCATTTCGCGAACCCATGCGTTGAAATAATTACCGTTTTGGTCGGGCATACTACGAACCGTGAAAGGAGGTTCTTTCCCTATGAATGACAACTTAACCGGAGATACGACCAGTTGGGTTAACAAGCTTCACGACACCCAGCAAAAAGACGAAAAAAACCGCAAGCAGCAAGGAAGCGGCCATCCCGAAAAGGCGCTGCCGACCGAGCAGCACCGCAAGGGCAACTAGCCGCTTGCGAAATCGTGATTCCACGAATTACACGTGGAGCGATCGGTTCCGCTCGGGAAGCCGCCTAGGCCGCCATTCCCGCACGAACAAGCAAAGAAGCACCCCGAACGCGGGGTGCTTCTTCTATTTATACATGCTCGAGCCAGTGAAGCTCCTCCGGAGTGAGCCGGATCAGCGCGCCGTCACGGCAGGATTCCAGCTCGGAGCGGTCTCTCGCTCCGATCAGCGCCCCCGTCGGGAACGGCTGATTGATCACATAAGCCAGAGCAATCTGGATCATGGAGACTCCCTTTTGCGCCGCCAACTCTTGGGCGCGGCGAAGGCGTTCCCAGTTCGCGTCGCTGTAATAGACGCGCACGATCTCTTTGTTGTCCAGCACTTCCGGCGAGAATCGGCCGGTGAAGAAGCCTCTTGCCTGCGAGGACCAGGACAACAGCGGCATCTGTGTCCGCTCATGCCAGGCGCAGGTTTCCGTGTCGGCCGATACGCAGCCTTTCCAATGCGGCTCGTTCGGCTTGGCAAGACTCAGGTTAGGGCTGCTGAAGGTGAAGCCCTGCAGGCCGTTGGCGGCGGCGTAATCGTTCGCCTCCTGCATTCTTTCGTGCGTCCAGTTGGAGGCGCCGATCGCGTGAAGGCGTCCCGCTTGAATATGCTCGTTCAAGCAGTCGATAATCACCTTCACCGGTACTTCCACATCGTCCCGGTGAAGGGCATACAAATCGATGTAATCGGTTCCGAGCCGTTTCAAGCTTGTAGCCAGATCGCTTGCGATGGCTTCGGGATTCACGCGCGGCCCATCCGCATTATGGTGAGCCCCTTTGGTCAAGATGACGACCTGATCCCGGTTGCCCCGCTCTTTCATCCATTTGCCGATCGTCTCTTCGCTTTGCCCGCCGCAATATATATGCGCCGTATCGATCGTGTTGCCGCCGATCTCGAAATAATTGTCCAACACATTGCAGACGGTATCGTATACGTCATGAGTGAAAAAATCAGTACCTTGAATCAGGTTGGATACGGGCTTACGCGAACCTTGAATTTGAATGGTTTCCATGGATACGGCTCCTCCTTAGGACAATACAACGCGTACGCGTTCTTGTGCGGATTTCAAGCAAGCATCAATGACTTTCATATTCAGAACGGCATCGGACGGCTCAAACCGCTGAGGCGTTCCTTCCAGAACACTACGGCCCAAATCGTCAGCCTGAAGCGCATACTGATTCACGTAAGGAACGGCTACCTCTCTGCGCTCACCCTTGGCGATGACAAAGAAGTGATCGTCGGCATTTTGACGGGAGACATAGGCGCTAGGCACTTCGATGCGTCCGTCGGTCCCGATAACCTCCAACACATTGCGTCCTGCCGCCCACATCCCGCAATCGAAGGTCAGCGCTACGCTGTCAGGGAATTCCAGCAAGCCGGCTGCCATCATATCGACGTGATCATGATCCGGCGAGAAGAATGCATGAACGGTAGCGGCTTGCGGCTCTTGCTCAAGCAGGAAGCGCGCTGCGCTGATCGGATACACGCCGACATCGTACAAGGATCCGCCGCCCATAAACTGCTTGTAGCGGACATTGTTCGCGTCCTTCGCGTTGTTGAAGGTGAAAGCTCCGTGAATGCCCCGAATCGTCCCGATCTCCCCGGAACGGATAATCTCTTTAATCATCTCGTAACGCGGATGATGACGGTACATGAACGCTTCCGCCAGCTTCACGCCTGCTTTGGCGCATGCAGCAACCATCTCTTCGGTTTCTTCCGCATTCAAAGCAATCGGCTTCTCGCACAGCACATGCTTGCCTGCTTCCGCCGCACGGATTGTCCACTCCTTATGCAAATGGTTCGGAAGCGGAATGTAAACGGCATCAATTGTGTCATCAGCCAAAATCGCCTCGTAGCTTCCATACGCTTTCGGAATGTTAAGCTGCGCTGCAGTCTCTCTCGCTTTCTGCTCGTCACGGCTGGCAATTGCCGTAACCTCACCCGTTTGCGATTGTTGAATGCCTGGAATGACCGCCCTTTTTGCAATTCCGGCGCATCCCAGAACGCCCCAACGCAATTTCCCTTGACTCATTACGATTCCAGCTCCTTTTTTTGAAGAAAGAATATGTAGTACTTTATTGCTATTATATTGAACTATAATTAAAATGAAAATAGTAGCTTTTTGCACATCGATATAACAATATTGTCATCACTGGAGCTGAAAATAATGAGAAGACAACGGCTGCTCCCCACCTTGACGGAGCATGCATACTTTTGCCTGCCCGAATCCGTCGGCTGGTACAAGGACGAGCCCGGACACACGGTTTCCCGCCAGGAAGGAGCCTTGAATAATTTCAGCATCCATCTGATTGTCGGAGGCAAAGGCTATTTGGAGACGGACAACGAGGTATATACATTGCAGACGGGCGACGCCTTCTTGTATTTCCCCTTGCAGGAGCAATCGTACTATTCCTGCCCGGATGATCCGTGGGACGTCCGCTGGGTTCATTTTTACGGCTCCAAGGTGAAGGATTATTTGTTGGAAAGCGGCCTGCACCGCTCTCATCTATGGACCCTCCGCCAATGGAAGCCTCTGGAGCAGGCATTGCACGATCTGCTGCTGGAAGCGGAGGAAAACACCTTTTTCCAGCTCACCAGGCTGTCGACTTTGACTTATTCCGTTATCGCCGAGTTCGTCAATCAAGCCGCTCCGCTTACTTCGAATAAAAGCATGGAGACGACCGACCGGATTGTTCAGCTGCTCCCTCTGCTCCAGCAGGAGGCATGCAAGCCGTTCGAGCTTGATTATTGGGCCCAGCAGGCCGGGATCAGCACTTATTACTTTTGCAAGCTGTTTAAGAAGGTTACGCAAATGACCCCCATGACGTTCGTCACGTTATGCAGGCTGCAGATCAGCAAGCAGTGGCTATTGGAAAAAAGCGACCTGCCGATTCGGCAGATCGCTCTGGATGCCGGCTATCCCAGCACAAGCTATTTTAACAAAAGGTTTCTTGAACAAGAAGGCATGACGCCGACGGAGTACCGGGAGCTGTATTGGAAATGATCATGACCTGGCACACTCCCTGCTGCCGAAACGAAGCAGGATAAAGCTAAGGTGGCGGTGCATCTCCACGCGTTCCGAATGACTTATGGATAACTTAAGGATGATAGCGGCACGCACGGTTCCTTCCTTCTTGCTTTGCGCGGTACAGCGCTTTGTCGGCCATCGACACGATATCCTGCGGCTCCGCTCCCGGGTACGGAATGATCGAGGCCACTCCCAGGCTGACCGTGAGATGCTGCCCCGCCTTGGAGCCGATATGCTGAATGTGCAAGGCTGCGACAGCCTCCCTGATGTTCTCTGCAGCCTGCATCGCTTGCTCCAGCTTGGTCGCAAGCAGGATAACCGCGAATTCTTCGCCTCCATACCGGGCCGGATAATCGTTCTCCTGCCGGACGGACGCTGCAATGGCCGCAGCCACCTGCTTTAGGCATTGGTCTCCTCCCAAATGACCGTACGTGTCGTTGTATCGTTTGAAATAATCGATATCCAGCAAAATGAAGGATAACGCCTGCGAATGGCTAACGGCATGATCCCAGCACTCCCTCAGCGATTCGTCCAGGGAGCGACGATTCGGAATTTGCGTCAGTCCGTCCAATCTTGACAATTGGCACAGCATCCGGTTGGCCTCCATCAGCTTCGCTTCTGCGAGCTTTTTCTGGGTCACATCCGTTATAACCAATAAGTAGCTGTTCAAGCTGCTGCCATTTTCTCTGACATGGCTGAACATCACGCTCACATCGATCGATTGGCCGCCCTGCTTCGTGAACGTCCATTCCTTCTCCGCTGCTTCCCCTTGTATCTCCGTCTCCATCAATGGAGCCGTAGGAACGATACTCCTATACTTCGGCCGTTCCCCATACCCGGCTTCGTCTTCGGGCACCAGCGCGATCTCCCGATCCTGCGCAAGCAGCACGACAGTCAGCTTGTCCACCGTCTCCTGTGCCCGATAGCCCAGCATCTTCTCCGCTCCGCTGTTGAACATCGTGACCTTCCCGCGTTCATCCGTAACAAGGAATGCCAAATCCGAAGGGGCATGAAAAATCGCTTCATGCAAAGACGCGAGCCGCCGGTACCTTGCTTCGCTTCGCTCCAGCTGAACGACCAGCTCGTCGGCATTGTGCAAATGTCGGATCAACCCGGCGACAAAGAGTCCGCCGAGCGTTATTAACGTCGTGAAGGACACGATAATATGGCTGGCCGGATTCATGTCGAACAGCCAGAAGAGGCTTCCCGATATGACCAAAGCACTCATGAAAATGGACATCATCCATCTTTTCCAGTAATGTTGTATGTAATGGGCGATGATTCCGCTGCCCGCTCCGACGATCAAGGCCGTTGCCGCAGCGGTGAGGGACGACTTGTTCATCCCGCCGAACAACGTGATTCGGCCTAACCCGATAATGATGCCTGACAGCAGGGAAGCGTGAATGCCGCCGAATTGCGCCGCCGCCAAAATAATGATTTGCCTGAAATCCAATATGGTTACGTTGTCAATGTGGACGCTGAAATACATGAGCACGATGCCGAATAGGCCATGCAGCGCTCCTACCTTCCATCGGTACGCCTTGTCGTTCAGGCCAAGCGGTGCCGCCGGTTTAAGCAGTCTGCTTGACAAAAAAATAAATGCGGTTAATAATGCCAAATTGACAATCAAATCTTTGGTCATACGGCTCACCTCTCAGCAGCTTTCCTCCCATCGTATCACCGATTTTTTAGGAAAGTATTAGGTACATTTCAACAACATTTGACAAAGGAGTCCCTAATCCCGTTATGAAATCACTTGTACTTGCCGAAAAGCCGAGCGTCGCTAAAGAAATAGCGCGGGTCCTAGGCTGCAACCAAAAGCAAAAGCATTACATGGAAGGTCCCAAGCACGTAGTTACCTGGGCGCTGGGCCATCTGGTCACGTTAGCCGAGCCCGAGGATTACGATGCCAAATATAAAGCATGGAATCTCGAAGATCTCCCTCTTCTGCCCGAGCGGATGAAGCTGAAGGTCATCAAGGAAACGACGCCTCAATTCCGGGCAATTCAGCAGCTGGCTCAGCGCAGCGATCTGGAGCAGCTCATTATCGCCACGGATGCCGGACGCGAGGGCGAGCTCGTAGCCCGGTGGATTATGGAGCTCATTCGCTGGCGCAAGCCGTTTGTGCGTTTGTGGATTTCGTCCCAAACCGATAAAGCGATCCGCGACGGCTTCGCCAGCCTGAAGCCGGGACGCAATTACGATGCGTTGTTCCAATCCGCCGTTTGCCGCGCAGAAGCGGATTGGCTGATCGGACTCAATTTGACGCGGGCGCTGACGTGCAAATATAATGCACAGCTGGCTGCAGGGCGCGTACAAACGCCTACGCTGGCGATGCTGATGAATCGAGAGAAGGAAATTCGAAGCTTCCAGTCCAAAGATTACTGGCTGCTGAAGGCCCAGCTTCCGGGCTTCCAGGCGTGGTGGCGCAGCAAGCAGCAGCCGGACGGACGCTGGTACGATAAAGAAGCGGCAGACGCCATGGTGCAGCGTCTTCAGAAGAGCAAGGCTGTCGTAGCGGAATTGAAAGTATCCGAGAAGACCGAGCCGCAGCCGCTGGCCTATGATTTGACGGAGCTGCAGCGGGACGCCAACAAGAAGTACGGCTTCTCTGCCAAGCAGACGTCGAACGTGCTGCAGAAGCTGTATGAGCAGCATAAGCTGGTTACTTATCCGCGGACGGATTCGCGTTACCTGACTTCGGACATGGTATCGACCCTGCCGGCGCGTCTAGAAAGTCTTACGGTGCAGCCGTATGCACCACTCGTCAAGCCGCTGCTCCGCAAGCCGCTGCCGGTTACCAAGCGGATTGTCGATGACAGCAAAGTGTCCGATCACCATGCCATCATCCCGACGGAGCAAGCGCCTCTTCTTCATACGCTGAGTGCGGATGAGCGCAAACTGTACGATTTGATCGTGCGCCGCTTCATCGCATTGTTTTATCCCGTATTCCGCTATGACGAGACTTCTGTGACAGTAGAGCTGGGCGGAGAGCGTTTTTATGCCAAAGGCAGGGTTACGAAGGATGCCGGCTGGAAAGCTCTCTACGGTCAGGACACGGCATCAACGTCCTCCGATAACGATCAGGATGAGGACAATGAGCTCGATTCGCAGCGGCAATCGCTGCCGGCGCTGAAGCTCGGCGAAACGCTTCGTGAAGCCCAGTGCAGCTTGGAAAAGCGCCAGACTCAGCCTCCCGCCCGATATACGGAAGCCGCCTTGCTATCGGTGATGGAAAAGAATAACCTCGGTACGCCGGCCACCCGCGCCGACATCATCGAGAAGCTGCTTCAGACGGATACGATCGAGCGCAAGATGAACACGCTCCAGCCTACCGGCAAAGGCGCCCAGCTTATTGAGCTTGTGGCTCCAACGCTCCGTTCGCCGGAATTGACGGCCCGCTGGGAACAGGAGCTGGAGAGAATTGCCAAAGGAAACGGCAATATGAAGACTTTCCTTCAAGGGATACGCGAGCAGGCGACATCGATGGTTCGCGAGGTTAAGAACAGCACGACCGAGTACAAGCCTCATAACCTCACTCATTCCAAATGTCCGGAATGCGGCAAAGCACTTCAGGAAATCAAGGGCAAGCGAGGGAAAATGCTCGTCTGCATCGACCGGGAATGCGGGTACAAACGGGCGGGCGAGCCGATGCTCTCCAATAAGAGATGTGCGCAATGCCATAAAAAGATGGAAATCCATACCGGCAAAGCCGGGAAATACGCGCAATGCCGATCCTGCAACGTGATCGAGATGCTGAATGACGAATCGCGCGCAGGCGGGAAAGCCGCCAAACGGAACAGCAAGCAAATGATTCAACAATTCAGCGATAATGTGAATATCGGGTCCAGCCTTGGGGATGCTCTCAAAGCTGCGCTCAATAAACAAAAAGAAGATTGAGGCTCTCATGCCCAATCTTCTTTTTCCTTTTCTATAGGCGCCTTTGCAGCAAGGCAAAACAAGGGAAATCAAGGGAAATCAAGCCCTGCACTCCACCGCGCTATTATCCTGAGCTAAATTCCCGCAGCGCTCAGCAGCTTCTGCTTCGCTTGCCGCTCGTAATAATCGCGCAGCTGGTTTTTCTCCGCTTCCGTGAATTGATACTCGCAATCGCGTCCTTCGTCCTGAGGAACGATCTGGACGATATCGCCGGAGTACGTACAGATAAGCAGCGCGCTCAAGTCACTAATATCTTCGGGCAATTCGCCACGATCCGGCAGATCAAACCGGACCTCCACATCGATCCATTGCTCGTCGCGCAAATCGATGGTCGAGCGCATATTCATAAATCTCAGCTCTCGAATATCTACGGAGCCGTACGCTATCATGCAATCCACCTCTTCCTACAAGCCAAGCCTGCGCTCATTTCAACGCCTTTTTTTTGCCTACAAGATCTTGCAGCGCCATATCGATATATGGAAATTGATAATGGAACTCGTATTCGGTCGCCAAATAAGGGAATACTTTTTGCCCTTCCAATATCAGTGTCGACAGTTCTCCGAACAGCAGCTTCATGACAAACCCCGGCACCGGAAACAAATGCGGTCTATGCAGCACTTTGCCCAATGTCCGGCCGAACTCGTCGTTAGTCACCGGATGCGGAGCCGTCGCGTTCACTTGCTCTATGATATCGTCGTTCTGTATACAGAACTCGATCAAACGGCATAGATCATGAATATGGATCCAGGACATCACCTGCTTGCCGCTGCCTATTCTTCCTCCGACGCCCAGCTTATACGGCAGCAGCATCCGCGGGAATGCGCCTCCGTCGTTCCCCAGAACGAGACCGAGCCGCAGCTTCACGAGACGGGTACCCCGAATCTGCTTCATTGCTTCCTCCCACTGTTGAACCACTCCGGACAGGAAGTCCATGACACGCGGCTCACTGTGCTCTACGAACGATTCGGTTTCCGATGTTCCGTAGATGGAAATGCCGGATGCGTTCACAACGACTTCGGGCTTCTTCTCCATTCGTGATACGATATCGGCTATTTGTGCTACGGATTCGAGTCTCGACTGCAGAATCCGTTCTTTCGCTGCATTCGTCCATCGCTGGTTAATAGTCTCCCCGGCCAAATTCACGATAACATCGGTTCCCTCCATCACCTTAACGTCGGATTTCAGGTCCGACCAGGTTACATTGCGGATTAACGCATGATTGGACGCACGACGCTGACGCGATATGAGGATCAGGGATATTTTCCGTTCCAAAAAATATCGAATCAAATGCTGTCCGATAAACCCGGAACCGCCTGCAATGGCAATCTTCATGTAGGATTACTCACCTTCACCAATAAATTTGAATAAGTTACCATCATTATATACCAAACCCGCCCATAAGCAAAAAAAAAAGCACAAACCGAATCGCTTCGGCTTGTGCCTTTTGTCGTTACATTTCGTCAGTCCATCTAATACCCTTTAATGATGGATTTCCTTAAGGTTTATCGTTCGGGTCTGTCGGGAGGCTCTTCATGTGCTTGAACATCTTCACGGTTTTGCCTACAAGATCACTGCCTTGAGGAACCATCTCCGCCGTGATCAGCACCTCTTCAGGCTGTCCCATTTCTTCCCCGTCCGTAAATCCGTCTCCATCCGTATCTCTTCCAGTCACCGGATCGATGCTTGTTTTGACCAGCATCCCGTTGGCAAGGAGCATACCTGTTACTTCGTAATAATCATCGAGACCGTCGTTGTCCGTATCTACGGGCTCATTGTGGCGGGTTGTTTCCACAACGGTACGGAACGAATTTTCCAGTTCTTCGGCCGTCAGAACCTGGAAGTATTGGCCGCCTCCCAAGTACGCCATTTTTTGCAAATACGCCTGGTCGACTTCCCTGCTTAAGCCCATCGTGACAAGCGTCACTCCGCTTCCGTACGCCGTTTGTATCATGTTCCAGTCTTTCTCCATCTGATCGGAATCCTGACCGTCCGTCAGAACCACGGCAACATAACGGTGATTCGGATCGCCGTTGCTGGCGAACTGCTCGAATGCAAGCTTCAAGCCCGAGAAAATATTGGTTCCGCCGGAGCTGTCGATGTTATATACAGCTCTGGCAACCGTAGCCCCGTCCGCCGAGAAGGTGGCGAAAACCCGGGCGGCATTGTCAAAATCGATGATAGCCGCGCGGTCCGACTCGGAATGAACGCTATTCGTATATACGCTGCCCAATACCGTTACGGTCTCCGTACGGAGTGGAGACGAAGGGTTATAATTGAGGCTGTATACCAGACCCGTTACCGCCTTCTTCCGCAAATCGTCGGGATCGTTCCACGTCATGCTTCCCGAGCTGTCGATAATGAAGGCATAGTCAACATAGGGCTTGTACACGCCCTCGGAGACGGAAAGGCTGTTTTTCCACGCTTGCTCCCAAGCCAGCTTGTCGATCAACACATATTTGCTGTTATGATTCGTCGTGAAGCTGATCGATCCGGTAGCATTGTCGTAGGAGGTTTGCAGGAACTCGAAGGAATGCGTCGTTTCATTAAAATACGCTGCAACCAGATTCGCTTTGTTCACGCTGGAATCTACATTTACACTCAATGTAGCGCTGGAGAACGTCTTGCCGTTCGTTGTAAACTCGAGAACCGGGCCTGTAATCCCCGGCACGACGATCCCCGCGGTGCGGAACGTAGTTTCCTGCGGCTCGGCCGTAACGGAGATATCGGCAGCATTCCCCGTGAAGCCGGTCAGATTCAAACCGGTCAATTCGACTTTGTTGCCTTGACCGTCCGTACCCGCTATCGGGCTGCCTTTGCCCACGGAAGCAATAAGATCGGCTCCGCTTAAGCTGATCGTTACGCCGCTGTCGCCGCGTCTCCCGCTTCCGCCGCCCGAGCCGGATCCAGCGCCGGCAGCCGGCGGTTCAGGCGTCACTACAGGGTCAGTCTTGCCGGCTTCCTCTTTGGGAGCTTCAGCCGACCCTTCCTGACTTTTCATATATCTGGCGATAACCGTCATCGATTCGGCGCGTGTAGCCGAAGCCGCCGGCTTAAACCAAGTCTTGCCTTGCTCCTGAACGCCTTCCACCAGCTTCAGGGAAGCCGCTGTCTTAATCGTAGGGTACGCCCAATAATCCGACGCTACATCGGCGAAGGACAAGGTCTCGCCCTGCTTCTCCTGAAGCTTGTAGGCACGAACCAGCATAGTTGCAAGCTCGGCACGGCTAATAGGGGAATCCGGCCTGAAATTGCCGTCCTCGTAGCCGTCGACCCATCCTTCTTTTTTAGCCGTTTCCACATACTTGTAAGCCCAATGGCTTGCGCCTACATCTTGGAACGAAGCCGTTTGCCCGGCTGCACCGTCTTTCTTGAGCGCACCGACCAGAATTTTCATATACTCCGCTCTCGTAATGGTCTGGTCGGGCAAGATCCATCGTTTCCCGTCCTTCTCCACCCCGTCGACAATGCCTTTCGCCGATAAATAATCGACGTATTCCTTGGCCCAATGGCCTTCCGCATCGGCAAAAGCCGCCTTAGACGCTTCGGCGCCCAGCGCCCCCGACCAGCCTGAACCGATCGTAATACAGCATGCAATTGCGGAAACCAACGCTTTTCTTAGTCTTGGCTGCATCCCTTCATCCATCCTTATGTGTTTATGTAGTCAATGCATCGACATTATATTACAGGATTTTTCAAGCTATCAATCGGTTTCGTTCATTTTGTGGTAAAGTTAACATTATGACCGCTCATTCGACTGCCGGGCAGGGCAAACGCAGTTGTCATATTATTTCGCCTACCTATATAATAGGACTAAACGGAGGGTAGTCTATGAATAAAAACAATGAATCGCTGGAGCAGTTCATTTCCCATATGCAAACGATAAATCGCCATTTGCGGTCCAAGGTGTTCGATCAGCAGCCGGATGCCCTCACGCGCGTCCAATGGATGCTGCTGAAGCATCTTGACCGGCATGGCACACGCACGATCGGCCAGCTTGCCGTTCATCTCGACGTAAGACCGAGTACCATGTCGCAAATGATCGACCGGCTGGAAAAAGCAACGCTTGTCTATCGCGAGAGCAGCCAGCCGGATGCCAGGGTAAAGAATGTCGCCTTGACCGATGAAGGCAAACAAATGATCCGAAGCAAGGAAGCGCTCTGGATGGAAGCCCTGAACGATTCGTTCAACCAGTTCACGGAGCAGGAAAAAGCAGATTTGATCGGGTATATGGAGCGGCTGACAGGACAATTGTGCAAAAACATGCGGAACTAACGATTCTCCTTTTGAAACGGTTACTGCATTACGTGCGAAACGGGTCGAATAGTGTCCTTTTTTACATTTTCCTGTTGCTACCTTTTCGCGTAATCGGTAAAATATAATTAATTGGAAGTAATCGGAGGATACCCGCTTGTTATTGACCATAAACAATATTCAAATGCAAAAATGGTACGATCACGAGCCGTTCACTATCTACCGCGGCCTCAACCTTTCCACGGGTCAGAAGTATTGGATCAAGATGCTTACTGATGAGTATCCGTCGCAGCATGAGATCGAATGGATTACAAACGAATACGAGAACGGAAAGCGCATCCGACTGGAGGAGCTGCTCCAGCCGCTCCGGCTTGATTCTTATCATAGTACGATGATGCTGGTAATGGAGCACTCGGAAGGACAACCGCTTTCTCAGCTTACAGCTTCGGGTCCGATGGAATTGAAGCTCTTTTTGTTTTTGTCCGTTTCGATGACTGAAATCATCCGCAAGCTGCATCAGCTCAAATACGTTCATTTGAATGTATCGTCGAACGCCTTTGTCGTCCAGCCTGCCTACCATAAAGTACAGTTGACCGATCTGAATGCAGCATATTCTCTCGATTCAGCGGCCGGTCTCAAGCCTACGGCCGAGCTGAGAGGCATCCGTTTGCCGTTTATGGCACCCGAGCAATTCGGACGCATGGACCGGAATATCGACTATAGAACCGACGTGTATTCTCTCGGCGTCGTTTTCTATGAAATGCTCACGGGAGAACGGCCCTTTTCTGCAAACGATACCACAGAATGGATCCATCACCATATGGCGAAACAGCCCGTCGCGCCTCATAAAGCCATCCCTTCCATTCCGAAGCCCGTATCGGATATCGTGATGAAATGTCTCGCCAAGCACCCCGAGCACCGGTATCAAAGCGCGTTCGCCTTAAAAAGCGATCTCGAGGCGTGTCTGACGATACTGCTTCAGGAAGGAAAGCTTGACCAGTCACCTATTGAAGTCGGTCAGGCGGCAGATATTTTCAAAATTTCCGATTCGCTGTACGGACGGGAGCAGGAGCTGCAGGACCTGCGCAACGCTTATCACCGCGCACTGCTCGGAAGCAACGAGATGGTGTTCGTATCCGGCTTGTCCGGAGTCGGCAAGTCGTACCTGATTCAGGAATTCCAAAAGTCCATTCTCAAGGAAGAGGGACTGTTTATTTCCGGCAAGTTCGAGCAGTTCAAACGCGATACTCCTTTTCAGGCGATTGCTCAAGCAGGCTTGCAATTAATTCAATATTTGCTGTCGCTAAGCGATGAGCCTTTTCAAATATGGAAACGAAAAATATTGGATGCTGTCGGCCCGAACGGACACATCTTGATCGATGTAATTCCGGAAATGGAAAAGGTGATCGGCCCGCAGCCGCTTCTATCGAAGCTCCCTCCGGCCGAGATGCATAATCGTTTTCTGATTACGGTGCAGCAGTTCATCTCCGTGTTTGCGACGAAAGAGAACCCTCTCATTGTCTTTATCGACGATTTGCAGTGGGCGGACCCGGCCTCCCTTCAACTGCTGCAGGACTTGTCTTCACAGCCCAGCACCAATTGCTGCTTATTTATCGGCACCTATCGCAGCAACGATGTGACGGAGGCTCATCCGCTGCGCTGGTTAATCGACAAGCTGGATCGCATGCATCATATCCAGCTGGTGAACATCGAGCTGGAGCCGCTGGACATCCTCGATGTGAGGCACCTGCTGCACGATACGCTGCGCAAAGTGTCCGACGACCAGGTTAACGAGCTCGCAGACATCATCATCGAGAAAACGAAAGGGAACCCGTTCTTTACGAAGCAGTTCCTCCGCTCGCTATACGACCACCAGCTGGTGCAGTTCAACTATGAAATCGGCATGTGGCAGTGGGATCTCGGCAAAATCCAGGAGCTCCACATTACCGACAACGTCGTCGATTTCATGATTAACAAAATTCGCCGGCTGCCGGATCAAGTACAGCAGCTGTTAATGCATGCCGCCTGTATCGGCCACATATTCAATACCGACCTGCTTGCGCTGGCTGCCTCACAGGAAGCTTCGGCCGTCGACGCCGCATTACAGCAGGCGGTAAAGGAAGGCTTGCTGATGCCCGTCAAAGCCGATGAGGCCAATGGGTCGGCGGGCAAGTATAGCTTCCTGCACGACCGGGTGCATCAAGCCGTCTATTCCATGGTGCCCAAGCTCCAGAAGAAGGAGCTCCATTACCATGTCGGCAAGCTGCTGTACACTACTCTCTCCCCAGAAGAGCTGGAAGAGCATCTGTTCGATGTAGCCAATCAGTTTAACCAGGGGAAGGAGCTGTTGACGACAACCAGGGACCGGGAACGTCTTGCGGAGTTCAACGTTCGCGCTAGCCGGAAGGCCAAGGCGAATACCGCCTATGAGACCGCCTTGAAGTACGTCACCCATAGTGTCCAATTACTGGATACGAATAGCTGGAACCATCAATATGATCTGACGTTCTCGATCTATTTGGAGCTTGCCGAGCTGGAATATTTATGCGGCCATTTCGAAGAGGCGAAACGTTCGTTCCAGCTCATTTTGAGCCATGCCAGCACAAGAATGGAAAAAGCCGACGCCTACAACCTGATGATGGTGCTCTATACGAATCTCGGGCTGCATGAGCAAGCTCTGGAGATGGGCCTCGAAGGGCTGCGCCTGTTCGGCATCCCGCTTCAGTCGACCATTAGCCGCTCCTCCATCCTGCTTGAGCTGGCTAAGACCAAATGGAACATGATCGCCAAGCAGCCGGAGGATTTGTTCGATCTGCCCAAAATGATCGATCCCGATCATAAAGCGGTGGTCAGGCTGATGATCAATCTGATCGCGCCGTCGTATTTCTTGAACTCGGATTTATACGTGTTTCTGATGATGAAGCTGTTTAACTTCTCGCTCAGATACGGGAACTCCGAGGGCTCGTCGCTGGCCTACTCCACCTACGGTGTTATCATCAGCTCTCTATTCGGCGATGTGAAGGGCGGCGCCAAATTCGGCAAAGCAGGCTTGCTGCTGTGCGACAGCTTCGACCATTTGCCTATCAAATGCAAGGTGTACTTCGGCTTCGGCGCCTTTACGAACAACGTGACGCAGCACATCGAATCCAATGTGCTCTATTTGAAAAAGGCGTATCAGTTCGGCGTCGAATCGGGGGATTTCGTGTACGGAGGGTACTCCATTACGTTCAGCTTTTTCCTTCGGCTGTATAAGGGCGACCATCTGGGAGAGGTATATACCGAGACGGAGCTGTATCATTCGTTCGTTGACCGGTCCCAGGACAAAGATACGATTTATATCCTGCTTGTCCTGCAGCGGTTCATGCTGTTTATGAAGGACGAACCGGCTCCTCAGAGCCAAATGAACCAGGACGCGCTCCTCGAGCCTTTTATGAACGAGGACGAGCGGCTGCAGCTCGGCAGCTTTTCGAATAAAGCGGTCGTTCATACGTATTATGCGCTTCAGCTCCAAACGTTCTATATGCTCGACCGGATCCAGGAAGCCAAACAATTGCTCGAGCAAATGGAAGAAAGCATCCATTCGGTGTTCGGTCTGATTCATGTGCAAATGTATCATTTTACGAGCTCTCTTGTCCTTTGCGCCCTCTATCCCGATGCAAGCAAGGCGGAGCAGAGCGTGTACTGGAGGAAGCTCCGAAAGAACTTGAAGGTGTTAAAAAAATGGAGCGCCCATGCCCCTGAGACGTTCTTGCATCAGCAGCTGCTCATAGAGGCGGAAATGAACCGGATTGCCGGCAACAGCAGCCTGGCGGCTGAACAGTATGAGCAGGCGATCCTGCACGCCGGCAAGCAGCATTTCGTTCATATCGAAGCGATGGCCAACGAATGCGCCGCCAAATTTTATATGCAAACCGGCAAGATGAAAATTGCCCGCTCGTATTGGATGGAAGCCAAACAGCTGTATACCAAATGGGGAGCGCAGCGCAAAGTCGCCCAGTTGGAGGATAAGCATCCTTATCTGATCAGCAGAACGCCGTCCGCCCAATCCGTGATTGATGTATCTACCTTTATGAAAGCATCGCAGGCGCTGTCGAATGAAGCCGTATTCCATAAACTGCTGGAAAGCTTCATGCATATCGTAATGGAAAATGCCGGCGCGGAAAAAGGATTGCTCGTCCTCGTAAGGGATCACCGGCTGTATGTGGAAGTGGAGAAGCTGCCGGACCAGCCGTTCAAGGCTCAGCATGCCATTCCTATGGAAGATTACGGCCATGCCGCCATCTCGGCCATCCAATACGCCGTCCGCAAGGAAGAGCCCTTGCTGCTTCACGACGCGGCAAGCTCGGATATGTTTCCGAAGGACGTATACATCCGTACGCAGCTGCCGAAATCGGTCCTGGTCCTGCCTATTATCAAGCTGGGCAAAATGATCGGAGCGTTGTATCTGGAAAACAATCTTGCGACGCACGTCTTTCAGGAGCAGCGCCTGGATACGCTGAAGCTGTTGACCTCGGAAATAGCAAGCACCATCGAAAATGCGAAGCTGTATACGAATCTCGAATACAAGGATTACAAGCTTCAGCTGCTGGAGGAACGGGAGAAAAACATTCAGCTGCAGCTGGACGAGAAGGAGCGCTGGGTTCAATCGTCCGAGGCCACCATGCTCAATATTCGTAAAGCGCAGCACGAGCTGATCAATAATGTTCAGACGGTGCACGCCCTGCTGATGATGAACAAATACGATATGGCCAAAGAATACATCTCGGTCTGGTGTAAGGAAATCGTCCAGCAGTCGGTAGTCAACTCGGTCAAATTCCCTGTACTCGGCGTCGTGCTGAACAACATCAGCCTACCCTGTATCTCGAATAAAATCGAGCTCCAGGTTACAGGCAAGCTCGATTGTACGTTCGAAGGGATAACGCTGCCGATCAGCTATTTCTCGAGTATCGTGCACAATCTGCTCAAGAACGCTATCGAAGCGATTCCGGACGATGACCCGCTGAGAACCTTGCGGCTTACGATTGAAGAGGACGACGACCAGTACAAGCTGATCGTATTCAATACCGGCTCCTTCATTCCGGAAGCTAACCGGCTGAAAATCTTCGACAAAGGCTTCTCCACCAAATCGGACACGACCAATTCCGGCTTGGGCTTGAATATTGTTCACACCTACCTGCAGCATTACAACGGCTCTATAGAGTGCAGCTCTGTTGAGGGGGAGGGAACGACGTTTACCGTCTCCTTACTGAAGCAGAACGCAGCCCCTCTCCCTCCTTCCCATTCAAAAACCCTTAAGACGATGTCTTAAGGGTTTTTTGGTGCCGCAAAGAAGGAATCCATGAACGAGAGCGATCTGGCCAGATGCCCCGTCCAGTAATCCCAATTATGCTCTCCGCTATAGGTCTCATATCGGTGGGTATAGCCGATTCGATTCAAATGCGCATGGAATGCCTCATTCATCGAATACAGGTAATCCTCGGTTCCGCAGTGGAAATATAGTGCGGGAGGATGGGCATCGTGCAGCCTGCGCTCGGCAAGCTTTTGCAAATCGAGGCTTTGCGCATACGGTCCATTCAGCGGGCCTATCATGCGGCTGATATCCGAACGTGCATATTGAGGCCCTATCAGCTCTGTTGAAGTCAGCGCGCCGGACAGGCTCACCGCTGCGCCGAACACCTCCGGATTCCGCAGCGCTAGCGAGAACGCTCCGAAGCCTCCCATCGATAAGCCGCAAACAGCACGGTGTTCTCGATCCGGAATCGTCCGAAACGCCTTGTCGATCTCGCCAACCAGATCATACAGCATGTAATCCTCGAAATTGCCGGTTCCGTCATACCAGTTCACATAAAACGTACCCGTTCCATATCCCCCGTCATTGGGCATAACGACGATACATTTGCGAAGCGTCCCTTCATCCATCATGCGATCCAGCGTCTGCTCGGCGTTTCCTTTAAGCAGCCAATTGGATTCGCTCTGATACATCCCGTGAAGCAAATAAATGACCGGATACCGCTCTTCTCCCTGATCATAGCCTTCCGGGACATAAACGAAGCACGATTTGCGGGCATATAAAGCCCCGGAAAAAAATGGATGCGGCCGAACGCTCATATAGAGTTCCTCCTACCGCCTTCTTAGTTAAGAACCGCCGTTATGTGCTCCTCGGTAATAGCCCAGTGGGACGTATTCCAGATCGTCTCTTTGTTTTTGATGTACAAAATTTGCGGCGATGCGTGCTTGACTCCTGTATCTTCCGCAATTTGATTGGATACAGGCCGCGATTCGATCACTTTCACCAATAAATAATCGACGTCGGCAGCCGATTCGTTTTGCAAATAAGCCTCATATTCCTTCAAAGCGTTAAAGCTTACCGGACATGCCGTGCTGTGCTTCAAAATCACTTTGGATTTATTCGCAGACCCTTCAAATTGCTCGTTCCATTGATCCTGTGTTGTAATTTCTTTCCATTGTGCCATTAGTAATCCCTCCACATAAAGTGCTTTATCGTTAATCGTAGTAATATATTGCGGCTTCAACGGTAGATCCCAACTCCATAATGCCATATGAATAGCGGGGCTGGCGGCGTTTATCGGTAGGAGAACCCGGATTCAACAGCAGAACGCCGTTATGCATTCCTTGATACGGAATATGGGAATGGCCAAACACAATGACATCGACGTTCAAATCGCGAAAAACATCGATAGCCTTCTCCAGCGTCGACTTGCGGCCGCCGTCTCCATGGACCAGTCCTATCCGGAACCCGGCTAGGTTCAGCACTTTATGGCTCCCGAAGCGTTCGATAATGTCGGTCCCGTCATTGTTGCCGGCGACTCCGTCGGTAGGAGCTATCTGCTCGAATAAGCCGACAACCGCTTCGTCCACCCAATCGCCTGCGTGAAGGATCATGTCCACCCCTTGCAGCCCTTCCAGCAATGCATCCGGAAGCTTTTTGGCACGGCCGAACATGTGTGTATCGGAGACTACGCCAATCCGAATAGGATTCCCCTCCTCTCTCGTATACCGCTCATTCCTCCATTTTACCATAAAAAACAATAAAGAAAAAAGCACCGGCTCAGGGTGCTTTTCTTCTCCATTTATTCGGTAACGCCAAACCAATCCATCGTTTGGGTCGCCAGCTGTTTTCTCATGCCTTGGAATTCGTGATAGATGTTAATTCGGTATTGCTTCAGCGATTGGATCTTGCCAAGCAGATCGGTATCCTTGACGGTCATTTTGTAGCTATGCTCGCCAAGCTCCAGACGCAGGTCGTCTTTATCCGACGCCGTTTCCAGGAAAAACTTCTGCTCATAGGTCATATTGCCGCTGATGTCCTGGAACTGAATAACGAGCTTGCTGCCTTCGTTGTTCGTTTCATAATTGCTGTCTTTTTCCAGGTTGTACAGGAAATTTACCCGCAGCTCTTTGCTGTCCAGCCAAGTGCTGATATTACTCAATGAAATGGTATAAGGATAAAAGTTCACCTGCTTCACCGTCGGATTCGGGCCGTCGATTTCTCTCGGCAGCTCCATCTCGACAGCGTTAATGTAAGCATCGGCTTTCTCATCCCCCACGCTCAAATGCTGGTCCGTAATGGATTCGCCGATAACCAGTCTCAGCCCTTCCGAGTCCACCCCTTTGGGAAGCTTGCCTGTGAAGGAAATCAGGGCTTTTCCTTGCGGATTCAGCTTCTGCTTCACTTCCCGGATTTTGGTCGGATATAGCGATTGATCGGCTGTCTTGAAGTAAGCCGTCAGCTTAGGAATCGTACTGGAGCGCTTCTCCAGATTGGACGTTTCCAGCTGCACCTCGAGCAGGTTGCTCTTGCCGTCTGTAAACATATTGATCCAACGCGGAGCAAATTGCGTGTTACGGCCTATTCCGGAGATCGATTGCGTCTTGCCGTACGGGATGACAGGCATATTGATTTCAAACGGCGGCAGCGTGAACTGGGCCATCTCCTCCGTTGCGTTCTCGCTGACCTTCTCTACAAGGAACAGCTTGGTCGAAGCAAAAGAATACGTATACGGGATTTTCCCGATCAGCTGGAAATGAACGTCGGTACCCGGCGGGACACCGACGGATTGGTCGGTTTTGATAAGCTTGGCGTCGACCCTTACGCCGCCGTCAAGCTCGTAATAGGCTTGGATGTTCGGAAAAGGCAGTGCATCGGCCTCCTTATGAGAGATCGATAAATTCGTGCTGAGGACGTCCTGGTCCTCCCAAGGCATCCGATCCAGCTTATCTACTTTCAGCTCGTACACGCCATTCTCGTTGGCGTAGTCCACTGTAGCGCCAACGAGCGCTGCATCCTGCTGCTCAGCGATGACCTTTAACGCTGTGACCGGCGCATTCAGCTTCAGTTCGTTCGAAATGGTCAACGTTTGGGTAAGCACCAGGTCCCAGCCGTCCGCACCGGCCGTTGCAGGCAGCTTCACCGCCTTCAGCTGCAGCTCGACCGGAACTTCGGGCTGCAGCGTTTGCTTGTCGCCGTTCACAGCGATTTCCAACGGATACATGGCGCCGTTAGCAGCGCGCAGGGCGTATTGATAGCCCGGCAGCTTGATGCTCGCATACCCTTTGTTCGTCATCTTTAGCGTCAGCTTGGGCGAGATGTAGTTGTCGTTTGCCTGCGCCGTCCATCTCGTAATTTCCAATTGAACGGGCACTCCGCCCATTTGCACCGTCTTGAGATTAGTTTCCGGCGCCCAGACGTCGGCCGCCTCCTGCGGGAATTGAATGCTGCCTATCGGCTTCTCGAGCTCGGCGCTGGTGTAATCCCAGCGGGTGATTTGAAACCACAGATCCTGGAGTACGGTCGCATCATTCACAGGAGCATAAAAGGTGTAGTCGACTTGCTGACCGGCTGGAATTTCTTTCTTCAGCTTGTCTTGCGGAATCAGCTCGGGCTTGAACTCCGCACCCGATTTATTGTAAACCTTAACCCAGTAATCGAGGAAGGACAGCGTGCCGCCGGTTCCGTTCGTTACGGTTAGAGTGAAATACAGCATATTCCCGTTATCGCCAGGCATGACCGTCGCGCTCTTCAGATCGATGTAGCTCCGGTTGGCGATAGTGACGGATGCAAGCCGGGAGGACGACTCCAGCTCATCCCGCTGGTATATTTCGCCGTCAGCCAAGACGGCTCGGCTCGGAGCCGCCCAAGCCGTTGTCATGGCCACAGCCATTAGTAAGATGATTCTAGCCTTTAAGGACAACCTCATGTTTCTTTTCCCCTTTCTCCTCCGGAGGCAGCAGTACGATCTTTCCATCCTCCACTTGGACCCTAACCTTATTCGATGATTGAACGCCTATGGTTTGCAGCATATCGGCTGGAATTTGCAAGCGGCCGGATTTATCCAGTACGGCATACTCCACGTGAGAATCTTCCTCTTCCGCTTGCGCGCCTTGTTCAAGCTCCGCAAGCTCGTCGGCGTACGATTTGCGCCGAATAATTTCCGATGACGTTTTGCCGTCGCGTATCGCAACGACACGATCCACCTTCTTGGCCAGAAGCGGATCATGGGTAACGATAACGACGGTCAGCCCCATCCGCCGGTTCAGGTCGCGGAACAAATCCAATATTTGATTCGCCATCTTGGTATCGACAGAACCGGTAGGCTCATCCGCAAGCAGCATCTTCGGATTGTTCGCCAATGCGATGGCGATAGCAACCCTCTGCTGCTCGCCTCCGGAGAGCTGATGCAGCCGGTTTTTCACGCGATGGCTCAAGCCTACAGCATCGAGCAGCTCAAGCGCTCTTTCGCGTCTCCTTTTGCCCTGCAGCAGGATCGGAAGCTCTACATTCTCCAGCGCGGTCAAATACGGAATCAGGTTCCGCGCGTTATTTTGCCAAACGAAGCCGACGGTTTCGCGTTTGTACTTCACGAGATCTTTCTCGGCGAATTTCAGCAGATCCTTGCCGTCTACAAGCAGCTGGCCCGCAGAGGGGCGGTCGAGCCCCCCGAGCATATTGAGCAGGGTCGATTTGCCGCTGCCGCTGTTGCCGATGATCGCCATCAGCTCTCCGGGATCAACGTGAAGGTCCAGTCCTTGAAGAGCAACAACTTCCAGATCAGCGACTTTATAAATTTTCACAAGGTTGTCGCAATGAATCATGTTCAGTCCTCCCCGAGCTTCACAGCCTGATGAATTTTAATTCTCGAGAGCATCGTTCCGAGAATGAACAAGCCCAATACCAGCATGATGCTGACAATAATATACAGCTGGAACTGATCCCGCGGATCGAACGTGACTTGGAACGGCGGCACTTGACTGGTCGACTGCAGGGACAGCTGGAACATCGGAACGAACAGACGGCTCGTCAGACTTCCAGTAAGCAGGCCGATCGCAATGGCGGCGCCGGACGTAAGCAGCTGCTCTCCTATGAGCATGAAGATGAGCTGACGGAACGATATCCCCATCGCCCGCAATATACCGAGCTGAAGCACTCTGCTGGAAAGCGACAAGATCCAATACAGCAAAAATCCGCAAAAGCTGATTACGATAGAAATAATGAAGCCCAACGTCATAACCCCGTTGATCGCCAGAAGGAACGGATCGTTCTTCGAGCGGATCAGCTCCTGCTTCGCATCCTTCAGCTTCGTTACCGGAATATTCTTCTCTTCCAGTGCCGTGTATAGCTCTTGGCTCGAAGCGCCGGACTTCAGCTTCAGCCATACGTCGTACGGCTCCAGCGCCATATTGTTTTGAATATAGGACAGATGTCCGACGATCAGCATCGGCGCAAGCACCTTCTTGCCCTTGGCATTGCTGCCGGTCGCTGCCGGAGCAGAGCTTTTGGCCGAGAAGCTGGGGTTCGGGTTCCAGGAAGGCCAATAGTCGACGATGCCGAAGATGTTGAACATCGTATTCTCTACTCCGTTCCAGCCGACATAGAACGGATCGCCCACCTTCAAGTTGAACTGATCCGCCAGCGTTCTCGAAATGAGCACCGCTTGAGGGTTGGATGCGAGCAAATTCAAATATTCGTTGAAATGGTGATCCAAGAGCCCGTTGCGCAGCCAGGCCGTTCTGCCGAATTCATCAGTATCGATCCCCATCAACGTTGCGGTTCCGCGTTCTTTGCCGACGGTAAACGAAGCATCGTTCTTCGTAAACACCTTGGCCGCTTGCTCGACTCCCGGCAGCTGTGTCATCGGCAGGAACGGCGGCTCCGAATACTGGATCTTTTTCTTTACAACCGGCACGATCGGAGCGTTAGCGGCAGGCGCGGCACCTTCCTCGTCCGAGCCTTCTTCGCCGGCAGCATCCGACTCCATCCCTGGCGGAGGGGCATCGTCCTCCCATTGAATTTGCATCGAAATGTCGGCGCCGTTGGAGTACATAATTTTCTCATCGGCATTCTTATTAATGGTTCTCGCCGCGCTGGCGCTGAACAGCCCCGTTGCCAGTGTGACGCTCAAAAAGACCATAATCGCCTGATACTGCGTCGTCGAACGGCCGACTTGAAGCAATGTCGAGTACAACGACGGCGACCACCAGCGCCTACCTGCTTGGTACAATAGCCTGATGATCCATGGATAAATACGCAGCAGCATAAAGCTGACGCCTAATATGAATAAGGCCGGTACGAGGAACAATAGCGGATCCATCTGCAAATCGCTTGCCTCAAGCCCCAGCGCCTGCATGTCGGACATACGGCGGCGGAACTGCAGCAACCCGTACAGCGATACGCCGAGAAGCGCCACATCGAGAAAATATTTGTGCCAAAACGACAGCTTCGTTTGACGGGCCATTTGCTGCTTATGTCCGACAATGCTCGTTCTTGTAGCGAGCAGCACCGGCAGCAAGGTCATGACCAGCGAGCACAGCACCGCCATCAGGCCGTATTGATAAGCATCGTTGTTCAGACGGACATCAAGTGCCGCACGCTGCACAAATTCGAGGAACCCGTTTGACGCTCCAAGCATTTTCGTCAGCGATAATCCGAAGAACGGACCGAGGATGATGGCTATGCCTCCCAGCAGCAGCCCTTCCACTACATAGCCGAGAATAATCTGCAGCCGGCTTGCCCCGCGGCTTCGCAGCACGGCGATCTCCGTTTTCTGGCGCTCGGTAATCAGATTCGATACCATGAACAAATAGTAAGCGAGCATGATCATGACCGGCACGTTCAACGACCAGAGCATCGTGCGCAGCTTCTCTTCCTTGACGAAATAGCCGCTGATCGTCTGCATCGCCGGCGCTTTCATAGAGTAGCTTGGGAACTTCTCGCTAAGAAAGTTCTCCGTCTGCTGATACGTCCGGAGGAAATGGGATATGGAATCCAGCTTCATCTGAGTGTAGTCTACAGTGCTGTACCATATACTGGAGCGAAGCATGAGCTGCTGCTCCTGCGTGACGGTTTTCTCAAACCATGGAAACGCTGCCAACAAACTCGCGTTATAGCTGGATAAAGCATTGTACCAATACACGTCGTCATACGATTTGCGGTCGATGACGCCGACGATTTTAAATTTGAACGGCAGTTTCACCGTCTCATCCTCGATAACATACTCCTGTCCGACGACCATCTTCAGATTCGTGAGCGCCTGGTCGACGACCGCCACTTCAACGACTCCGTTCACCGGCTCGGCGGAAGGAAACTTGCCGTCAATCAGTCGAACGTGATCCTCGAGACCGCTCAAGGACGTAATATCGGACAAGCGCTTGACCGTGCCGTCCACCTTGTCGCCGTCTGCAGGGACCAGATTATATTTATCGGTAGCCCGCTCGATGACATAGGATTTGATCGGCAAGTGGAATCCGGGCTGCGCCGTCTTCACCATGTACTCATCCGTCGCCATGATTGCTTGCTTGGCGGCGTCGGGCTGGATTTCCCCCGTAATGAAGGTCGACGTCCAAAAAATGCCGGGATATTGCTGGGTATTGTCCTGCAGAAGCTCCAGATCTTTCACCAGCAGCCTTTGCAGAATGGCATTCGTATATATAGGCATGCTGCTGACAAGCCCGACCGAGATGATCAAGCCAAGCAGCAGGCTGAGTTCTAGCCATTTGTTTTTGATCATTTTCCTCATGATCATCACAAGTATTGCCACGAAGCGTCACCTCAATTGTTTAAAATCACCTTTTGTCCTTCTTTGAGCCCTTTGCGGATTTCCACTTCCGTGGCCGATACGATGCCTTTCTCTACGTCCACTTCCTTCCGGCTTTCGCCTTCGAGCACCTGCACGTAATCGCGTCCCATGTACGAACGGAGCCCCACTTTAGGAATAAGCAGCACATTGTCGCGCTTCTCGGTTACGATCGTAATATCCGCGTTGGTTCCGATCGTCACGGTCTCCGGCAGCTCGTCAGGCACGATGACAATGGATTTGGCATTCTTATCCTGAATCGCCTTAACATCGGATTGCGGCGCCGTAGCCGGTATTTGCACGACCTTCCCTTTCAAGGCTGTATTTTTAATTTTCAAATCGGCGGCCATGCCCACCTGAATTCCGGTCAAGTCATTCGAATTGGCCGTCTCATACACAAGCTTGATCGACTTTGGATCGGAAATGGTGAGCAGCGTTTTGTATGCCGTAACGGCATCGCCCTGCTTGATCGGATCCATAAACGTAACGATACCGTCCACATTGGACACAAGCTTCGTACGTTCCAGCTGCTGACGAAGCATGTCCAGCGCAATTTGCTCCTTCTGTACGTCCAGCACCTTCATCCTGATGGCAATGGCGTCGCCGCGCTGATCTTCCTTGGCTTGCTCGAGCGCCAGCTTCGCTTTCTCCAGCACGATTTCCTGCTGACGGATTTTGCCCTCGACCTCACCTTTATCCAGTTGAGCCACCACATCGCCTTTGGCCACCTTGGAGCCCATACTGACGTTCATGGACGAAAATCGGCCGCCCGATTCGTTGTAAGACAAATACTGCAATCGGTCCGAAGCGAACGTTCCGACCCCGCTGACCTGCTTGGTAATCGTCCCTTTCTTGACCTCATACAGCTCGAAATTTTCCTTCACCGGCTTCACGAGAGGCGGCTGCAGCGCTTGCTCCTCCTTGGGCAGCAGGCTGCAGCCGGGCAATACGGCCAGAACGGATGCTGTCAACGCTGCGATGGCTAATGTGCTACGGCGTTTGCTAACTTTCTTCCACAATGTGTCCATCCTCCAATGCATACACTTGATCGACAATTTCCATAATCGCCGGATCGTGTGTTGTTAAAATAATCGTCATCCCTTCTTGCTGGACCAGGTCTTTGAACACCTTCATGACCTGCAAACCCATGCGGCTGTCGAGCTCCGCCGTCGGCTCGTCGGCCAGCAGCAGCTTCGGACGGTGCGCGATCGCCCTGGCGATAGCAACGCGCTGCTGCTCCCCACCGGACATTTCGTAGGGCCGGTGCTTCATCCTTGGCTTAAGGCCTACGAAATCCAATGCTTGCTCCGAATATTCCCGGTAATTCGAGGAGGATACTCCCGCAATACGCAGACCGAATTCCACATTCTCGTAGGCCGACATATACGGCACAAGCGCGAACGACTGGAAGATAAGCCCCAGCCTGGTTCGGCGAAGCTCATTGCGCTTCTTGTCGGACATGACCGTCACGTCCTGTCCCATGAAGTAAACGGCTCCCTCGGTAGGGCGATCCAACGCGCCCAGCATATTCAGCAGCGTTGTCTTGCCGGAGCCGGATCTTCCTCTGAGAGCTACCAGCCTTCCGTGAGGAATGCTGAGGTTCGCTCCGCGGAGCGCGTGTACGGCGCCGGTTCCTTTACCGAATGTGCGCTTAACGCTTACCGCCTCGATAATC
Organism: Paenibacillus sp. H1-7; assembly: GCF_022354825.1. Classification (GTDB taxonomy): domain Bacteria; phylum Bacillota; class Bacilli; order Paenibacillales; family NBRC-103111; genus Paenibacillus_S. The sequence continues at coordinate 3,511,234 of NZ_CP031168.1, read as the reverse complement.
GGTTCATCCCTTTTCATAGGAACATTCATTGCTTCTCTACTCCCCTTCAATGAAAGCGTTATCTATATTAAATGTAATCGTTACCTTGACATAAAAATAGACACCAATCTGTTAGATAATGGTGTCTATTTGTTCTGTTCCTCGTATTCCGTCGGAGTACAGCCGACCATTTTCTTGAACGTTTTGGCGAACGTCTTGGCATCGATAAAGCCGACCGCCTCGGCAACCTCATACACTTTCCGTTCCCGGCCGGCAAGCAGGCGCTTCGCCTCCTCAATGCGAATGCGTGTCAGCGCTTCGATCAGCGACTCTCCCGTCTCTTTGCCGTACAGGTCGCTTAAGTAGCTGCGGCTCAGCTTGACATGCTCGGCAATATCCGACGTGCTGATAGGCATCCGGTAGTGATTCCTCATATATTCGATAGCCTTACGCACGAACGGATTGCGGGTAGCGGCCTCCGAGCGGGATTGCAGCATCGCCGCGAGCTCGCGGCAGGCTTCGTCGAACCATTCCGTCAGCTCCTGCATCCGCAGACGGCTCTGAACGGCAGCGAGCGAGACATATTTGCGCTCGAAGGTGTCCACAGCAGTCTCCGTCTGCTGTCTGGCAAATGCCGCTGCAAGCCCAAGCAGCTCGTAGAGAAAGCTATACACTTGATCTACTGGCGGCTTCTCACGATACAGGCGATGGCAAATATGCCGCGCCCAATGGTGAATCGCCTCCTCGTTGCGGCCTGCGATAGCTTTCAGCAGATTTTGCCTCTCTTCCAGAGGCAGCGTATCACCGCTCCCGGCAGGCAGGGAGAAAGGCTCCGGCTCCATCATAGTTCCGTCGATGTCCGAATAAAAGTAGCGGCTCCGGAGAGCTTCATGCTGTCCGAGAGTCTGCTTTACCTGTTCGACGCCGCGTATTGCCGCGATATCGGTAATGAAAAAGCATGCTTCCGGTATATTGCACTCGTGCAATAAAAACCGGCGGATTTCTTCCGATCGGGACGGCCCCTCATAGATTAATAGGAGACGCTGGTCCGACAAGGAAATATAGGCAAGCGCATCCGGCCACTGCCACCCGAGCAGCGGCATTTGCGAGCCTGGAGCAAAATGAATCAAATAGCTGGCGACTTCCCCGCCATCCCGGAACCAGGCAGCCTCCAGCTCCTCGTCCGGCATTCCGGTCACCCATGCTTTTTGCAGCCGCTGGCCCCATTGCGCTTGCTTGGACAGCATCAGCTGGCGCTTCAGCTGCTCGCTCTGCTCCCGATCCTTGCGCTGCAGCAGCAGGCCGTCTCTCGCTTCGGTCAAAATGTGAACAAGCTGCTCCGGCTCCATGGTCGGCTTCAAAATATAATCATGCGCACCATGCTTCATCGCTTCCTTCACATAGGTGAAATCGTCGAGGCAGCTCAGCACGACAACCGCAACATCGGCCCCCGTCTGCTTCAAACGTTTGACCAGCTCCAGTCCGTCCATCCGGGGCATCAATATGTCCGTCACGACAAGATCAATACCGCCTTGCTGCACGGCTTCCCAAGCCTCTTCTCCGTCGACGGCCTCACCGCCCCACTGCAGACCGTGCTCCTCCCAACGGATCATCGACTTAAGGACTTTGCGGATGATCGGCTCGTCATCCACTATGAGCACTTTCATCATAGATTATCCTACCTCGCTTTGATGTACAGGCATTGTAAGCCGGATCGTCGTGCCTTCCCTGGCTTTGCTCATCATTTGCATACTGTAGCCTTCTCCGTAATACAGCTTGATTTTTTCACGAATGTGGCGAAGTCCGATCCCGCTCATCCTCTCTCTTACGGAAGCGGCGGACGCCTCATTATCCCACGATTCTCTGGCCATCCCTACCCCGTTGTCTTCGACCTGACAATACAGAAGATCTCTTGGTACATCCAGCCAAATGCGGATCACGATGCAGCCGGATCGCCTTCCGGGCTCGATGCCGTGAATAATGGCGTTCTCGACCAGCGGCTGCAAAATCATTCTCGGGACCAGACATTGGTTGGCCATCGGATCGATGCTGCATTCCAGCTGAACCTGGTCGCCATAACGGAACGACTGGATCTCCATATAATCGTGAATGAGCCCGATCTCCTCGCGGATCGTAATAAAGTCGCCTTTCTTCCCGAGACTCGCCTGCAGCAGCCGGACCAAGGACGTGACCACTTCGGCAATTTGCGGGGTTTGGTGCATTTTGGCTACCCATTTGATTGTATTGAGCGTATTGTACAGAAAATGAGGATTCAGCTGGTATTGCAGCGCTTCCATTTCCGCTTCCTTCTTCAACGCTTCTTCCCGTTTGACCTGCTTGATCAGCTCTTCCAGCCGGTTGAGCATCTGGTTGTAGCTCTCCCCAAGCTCGCTCCATTCCTTGCTTGTTTTACTGACCCAATAAGCTTTGAAATCGCCGAGCTCCGCCCTATTCATGAGCCGCCGCAATTGATCCATCGGCTTCGTAAGATAATGCTTGAACAAATACGTGCTGACGATGCCTAGAAGCAGCAAAATGAAGGTGGCTAGCAGTACCGTCAGCTGAACCGTCGTGCTGTGCGCCTTTTCCAACACCTGCGGTGCCTCGATTCTCGATATCCATAAGGTTCCCTGCAGATCGACGGACTGCTGGGATATGACGGTGTCATCCTTCCACTGCAGCTGCGATGTTTCCGACCATTTCCAATCGGAATCGTTTGGTTTCCCCGGGCCCCCGGGCGGAATCCGCAAATACATTACATCGCCATCCGAATTCATCAGCTGATGGCGGGTCAACGGCCATTTGCCGTAGATATCCTTCATGATAGAGTCCAGCGAGACCATGAATTGGATCGAGCCGCGGACGACATTCGTCTTGCGGTCGACAAGCGGCGATACGAAGATCACTTCATAAGGGGAGCTGGCGGCGCCTTCATTTACTCTTGGCACAATGAGCCTGTCCTGTCTTTGCATGATCAGCCTTTGCGTATCCAGAAGCGAAGAGGCCGCGTCGGAGTTCGTGCATAGAATGAACGGGTTGTCGCTGACCGTAATACAAACGTCCGTAATATAAGGAAGCTGCGATGTTTGCTGTTTGATCAGCATATCCGCATAATCGCGCATTGACCTTTCTTCGGCGGAGTCTCTTGCAGCCTGCCCCTCGGTAAGCCGCTGGATGACGTAGTCGTTCCCGACATTACGCGCCATATAGTCGATTTGATTGAACGTTTGCCGGAGCCTCTGCAGCGTTTGCTCGTGAAGCCGGCTCACCTGATCCGACATTTCGCGCCGTTCGCCCGACGAAAGGTTGTAAGAATAGAACATCAACGTACCTGTAATAGACAAGGAGCAGACCATAATCAAGTAAATCAGCAAACGAATCATCGTCGTTTATCACCTGGGGCGATCCATATTTGTTTGGAAAAAAACCCATGGGCTTGGAGGCCCACGGGTTCACGGGTTCTTTTACGGCGTGCCTACTAATTGCAAAGCCTGCGCCTGAAGCTCTTCCTTATAGCTAGCCATGCAATTGCACAAAAAGTCTTTGCGGCAAATCGGGCAAGGCTCTTTCAGCAGACGATTCACATGCGTTACGCGTGCTTCGCCGGATTCTCCGTCCTTCTCGAAGATAAGACGGCAGGATGTACGATCCTTCAAATTGACCACAATTTCAAACAATCCGTTTTTCGGGTTGTTGCTGACAATTTTGGCATCGACGACTTGTGGTTGATATGCCATTGTTTCAGCACCTCTCTTATGTATTGTATCTTGAATAATAGCTTGTTTTACTTATCCCCGTCAAGTAAATTGCCGAGTCCTCCGAGGATGCTGCCTTCTTCCTTGCGGCCTCCGGCACGCGATGCGGACAATACACGGTCGGCCAACCTGCTGAATGGAAGCGACTGAATCCATACGCGCCCCGGACCTCTAAGCGTAGCGAAGAACAGGCCTTCGCCGCCGAATATCGCGGTCTTGATGCCTTTTACGAACTCAATGTCGTAATCGACATCTTGGGTCATGGCTACGAGACAGCCTGTATCCACCCGGATCAGCTCGCCCGGCTGCAGCACTTTCTCGCAAATGGCGCCGCCGGCATGAACGAAGGCCAGTCCGTCCCCTTCGACCTTCTGCATAATAAAGCCCTCGCCGCCGAAAAAGCCTGCACCCAGCTTGCGCTGCAGCTCGATTCCTACCGATACGCCTTTAGCCGCGCACAGGAATGAATCTTTTTGGCACACGAGCTTGCCGCCGAGCTGGGATAGATCCATCGGCAGGATTTGGCCGGGATATGGCGACGCGAACGTAACTCTTTCCTTCTGGTAGCCTTGATTCGTGAATACGGTCATGAACAGGCTTTCCCCTGTCAGCAGCCGCTTGCCCGCACCGAACAGCTTGCCCATAAATCCTTTGTTATCGTCGCTGCCGTCACCGAAGATCGTCTGCATCTGGATGTTGGCATCCATCATCATCAAGCTTCCCGCTTCCGCAACGACGCTCTCGGACGGGTCGAGCTCAATCTCGACATATTGCATTTCCGAACCGCAAATCCGGTAATCAATTTCGTGAGCATTCATAGTGGCAATCCCTCCCATTACTTTACACTATACGTACACTATATCATACCTGAAATGCGGCTGCATCGTCATGCCTGTTTGGACGACTCTGCCGCCCGTTCTTCCTTGCGCTTCTTGCGCGCCTGGTACCGCTCCTGGGCGCTGGCGTACAATTTGCGCTCTTCCTCGGTCTCGGGGATGACCGCGGGCACCGGCGTCGGCTTCCCTTCATCGTCCAGCGCGACGAATGTCAGAAATGACGTGGCCGTCGTTTTCCGCTCCCCGGTGAACAAGTTCTCCGACTCCACCTTGACGTAAACCTCCATGGAGCTGCGGTGGGTCCAGGATACGAAGGCTTCCAGCAGGATCGCTTCCCCGACGCGAACCGGCGCCAGGAAGTCCAGGCTGTCGCTCGAAGCGGTCACCACACCGCGGCGGGAGTGCCGCATACTTGCAATCGTAGCAATTTTATCGATATATCGCATCACGACGCCGCCGAACATCGTACCATGATAATTCGTATCGGAAGGGAATATGATGTCACTCATCGTCGTGCGGGATAAACTGGCTGCCTTTGCTTCCATCCATCTTCTCCTCCATTGCTGCTCATTCGGATATGTCACTCGCCGGAAGGATAGACCAGCTTAAGCTTGCCTGCCGCTTCCTCCGCGATTCGGCGAGCTGTTTCCACATCGTCGGCGCTGCTTAGCGCGACGGCCATTCTCCGGCCAACCTTCGTCTCCGGCTTGCCGAATACTCTGACTTGCGTGTTAGGCAGCGCCAGCGCCTGCTCCAGCCCTTCGATCGTGAAATCCTGCCGCTCTTCCGCCGCTTTCAAAGTATGGGACGCTCCCGGAGTCAGCAGACGGATCGTCGGAATCGGGAAACCGAGAATCGCTCTCACATGAAGCGCGAACTCCGAGAGATCCTGCGTCACCATCGTGACCATTCCGGTATCGTGAGGTCTTGGAGATACTTCGCTGAAATAGACCCGATCTTTGCCCAGGAACAGCTCGACGCCGTAAATCCCCGCGCCGCCCAATGCATCGGTAATCGTTTTGGCGATATGCTGCGCCTCGGCAATTTGTTCCTCGGTCATTTGGTGAGGCTGCCACGATTCTATGTAATCGCCGTCCTTTTGCACATGGCCAATAGGAGCGCAGTAGGAAGTTCCCGATGCGGAGCGGACGGTCAGCAGCGTAATTTCCGACTCGAAGTGGATGAATTCCTCCACGATAACTCTCGTCTTCTTCGCTCGTCCGCCTTCCATCGCATAGTTCCACGACGTCTCGACGTCATCGAACGAACGGCATACGCTCTGGCCTTTGCCGGACGAGCTCATGATCGGCTTGATCACGCAAGGCGTACCGATCTTGGCGACGGCTTGCTTCAGCTCCTCCAGGCTGTCGGCAAATTCGAACTTGGCCGTAGGAAGCTGCAGCGTCTCTGCCGCAAGACGGCGAATGCCCTCGCGGTCCATCGTCAGTCTTGCCGCTGTCGCCGTCGGAACGACCCGGAAGCCTTCCTGTTCGAGCTCCACAAGCACTTCGGTTGCGATAGCTTCGATCTCCGGCACGATCAAATCCGGCTGCTCCTTCATAATCAGCTCGCGCAGCTGCTCCCCGTCGAGCATGTTAATGACATAAGAGCGGTGCGCGACTTGCATCGCCGGAGCGTGTCCATAGCGATCCACGGCAATCGTCTCGACCCCTAGCCGCTGCGCTTCGATGACGACTTCCTTCCCCAGCTCTCCCGAGCCCAGCAGCATCATTTTTTTGGCTTGACCTGATAATGGCGATCCGTACATGTACTATCGTTCCTCCCAAATTGAAATAACTTGCATAACAGGCAAAAATCATTTAGAGCTTGCTTAACAGCATTTTTCGCAGCAAAGGACCGAGCTGTGCCGTAATATCGGCAACATCAGGAACAAGCACGCTGTGTCTACCGTAAATGTTCCGCATGGTTTCGCGCTCCGTATCCTTGATCTCGCCGTTACCGAGAAATACGCTCACGACCTCTATTCCGCTTCTTCTCGAACGCAGAACGGCTTCGCACGTGTCAACGATGCCTTCCTCATGATAATCGGATGCGGATGGCTCCCCGTCCGAGAACACGAGCAGCACCTTCTGCTTCTCTGGGCGCAGCATCAGTCTCTCGGAAGCGATGCGGATGGCATAGCCGTCCCGGTTGTCCTGCTCCGCCTGTAATTGCAGCAGCTTAGGTCCAACCGCACTGTCCGTCAAACTGCTGATATAGTCCGTGACGACATGGAACACATTGGGGCTGGACGATTCGGTCACTTCGTCGGCGTCTTCCCAGAAGCCTATGATCTCGTGAGGCACACGCAGCGCTCGAAGTGACTCATGGAACAGAGCAATCCCTTGATGAGCCTGTTCCATTTTATCATACATCGAAGCCGAACAGTCGATAAGCAGGCAAAAAGCGGCGTCGACCTCTGTCGAAGGGCTGCTTTTTTTGTAAAACAATCGCGGAAACGGCTCCCACGCGGCCCTCACGAGCTTCCGGCTCAGTCTGCCGGACAACAGCTCATCCCGTGGCGCGATCCGCTTCTGCTCCATGGTCATGCGAATGGTCTGTTTCAGCTTATGAATCAAGGGAGCGATTCCCTTATGCAGCTCGTTATAGCGAATATAAGCATCGGCATCGGGCGGCTCCGCAGGACGAAACACCGGCACCGCTTTCCGGTTCAACGCCCCGTAAGCGTCCGCTTTCCCGTTCAGCCCGGTGTCCATCCGCTCCAGCGGCTGAGTAGCAGGAAGCTCGGGCTCATTACGCTGAGCCGCCTGTGATGAGCCCTGCACAATTCCCAAGGCTTGATCCCCGCTGTCGGCTTCGCGCACATGATCGCTGAGCAGACCGGCCTTCGAGCCCTGCTCGCTGTCGAATCGAAGCAGGCTCTCCTCCTGCTTCTTCGTTTCCCGGTGCCAGGTCGGGAGCCTCTCGCCCTGCTGAGGGTGCTCTTCCTCTTGCTTCATCGGGAGCACGGACTCGTGCATCCCTTTCTTTTTGCGCTTCAGCTCGCCGATATATTCCCAGGACAATGGCTCGTCCGTCCCGGAATCCTTCTGCAAGGAAAAATATTGTGCTCGAGTGTCGCCGCCCAAACCGTTCCAATCGTCCAATAGCGTGAATAAGGCCTTACACCGTTCTGCCAGCTCCTGCGTGCTCTTAAACTGATCGTTCTTCAAATCAATTAGCAGCCGCTCAATCGCTGGACGTGCATCTCCAGGCAGCTTAGCCAACTGTCCGTCCAGCCCTTCCAACGCATCGAGATTGCGATTGCGATAGATTACTTCTGCAAATCCGCTGAGCAGCGCATCCGCCTGCTCGCCGCGATCCGAATGTGAGGCGCGCTTGCCGGCAAAATGCTTCGCATACATCGCGCTGCGCATCGATAAGCTGCTTGCAGTACCAGGCCGATGACGGAGGCATAGCGACATCAGCCGCCTCTCCTCGCAAAGCGCAAGCCATTGCTTGGCCAGCATCGGCAGCCGGATTGACTTGATCCAATCCAAATAAGAGGCTATAACGGTAGAATCCGTGAACCACGAGCTGCCGATTCCGCGCAAATAGACGTCCGTCTTCATGCCTGTAAGCTTGATCTCTTCCGGGTAATAGCTCCAAAACTGGCTGACCGCCAGCAATTTTTCCCGATGATTATAATAAGATAAATACGATAGCTCCAGCCCGAGATCCTCAATGCCTGTGAGCGCCTTGGCCAAATCAAGAAGCTGCATGCGTAAGAAAGCGTCCACTTCATTCTCAACAAATCGCATATCCGTACTCCTTCATATCGCTTGTTGCAGAGCCTAAGATGCATTCGTTAATCAAAATAAGTCTCCGCCAAATTCATCACAAGCGCCTTTTCCCGTTCGTCGTCCAGCTTGTCTGCAATGGCGCGCTGCACTGCACGCAACGTTGGGATATAAGCGGCCAAATCGCACGCATCAATAAGCGCCCGTACGGATGCAGCTTCATCCGAAAGCTGTCCCGAGCGGATCTGCTCCTGCAAATCCGACGACAAACGGACGAAACGTTCCAGCACAGAACCATTCGTAAACCGCGCTTTTTCTTTTAGCAGCTCGAGCAGCTTATCCCCTTGCAAATAAGGGACGTCTACGACAACAAAACGGTTTTTCAACGCTTCATTCATTGGAACCGTGCCGACATAGCCTATATTGACGGCCGCTATAACGCCGAAGCCTTCCTTGGCGCGAATAATCTCGCCGGTAAAAGGATTCGTAATGGTCCGGCGATGATCCAGCACGCCGTTAATGAGCGGCAGCGTTTCCGGCTTTGCCATATTGATCTCGTCGATATACAGCCAATGCCCGAGCGTCATCGCCTTGACGACGGGTCCGGGAACGAACCGGACGGCGGATTGCCCCTGCTCGACCTCAAGCGTCTTGAAGCCGATCAGCCCTTCCGCATCCAAATCCACCGAGCAATTGACGGCGTGCATTGGCTGGCCGAACAAATACGACAGCGTTTCGGCCAAGCGGGTTTTTCCCGAGCCTGTAGGCCCTTTAAGAAGCACGTTTTTGCCCAACGCCATAGATACTATCGCATCGTCCAGCACATGCTCGTCCGGCGCCCGGTATCCGTCGTCTCCGATTAAGCTCAAAGCTTCGGCATCCAACGAATGCCGCAGAAACTCCCGCTTCTCCAATATTCTTTTAAGCAGCGGGGCGGGAAGCTTCGAGCGCGTTAATGGTTCTACTTCAATCATGTGATCTGTCCTTTCCATTCAAGGCATTCTCCTAAGTTACCTATCGTTGTTATACTTTACTATGTGAAATTTTTCAACACCTAATCGGATCGGTTTACCCAAAACCGCCTAGCGCCACATACCAACTTTTTACTTAATCAAACCGATGTATGCGAAAGCATAAGATAAGGAGTATAATAGGAGCAACAACCATCACAATAACGGAATTTCATCGGATTGTAGAAAAGGGCTTACTTTTGACAAGTAACTTATGTTAAACTATAGAGAAGAAGGAGATGATCAAACATGGCCGATCACGATTATCAGCTATGTCCCAAGTTTGAAGCGGCTTTCGAGCTTTTGGGGAAACGATGGACAGGCTTGATTATTCAATCGCTGCTGCATGGACCTAGACGGTTCAAGGATATTTCCGAAATGATTCCCGGAATGAGCGATCGCATGCTGGCCGAGCGTTTCAAGGAGCTGGAAGCAGCTGGCATTATTAACCGGCATGTGTACCCGGAGACACCCGTGCGAATTGAGTATGAACTGACGGACAAAGGCAAGGCTCTACAGCCTGTTATGGTTGCAGTAGGTCAGTGGGGCGAGCAGTGGGTCAAATAATCGACATTGACTTACCCAATGACTGTAGAGCATCGAGCAGTGAACCTATTTCGAGGGCTTGGCATCTGAACCGATTGTGCATTCGCGTATAGCCCTTCGCTTACGTGAGCATGATATCCGGATGCCAAGCCCCGTTCATTTTATCCTCTTCCAGCAAAAAAGAAATAGACGAGCACCCGAGGTGTTCGTCTATTTTGCCGCTTACCTTGACGAGTGTCAGAAAATAAGCGTTTCCTATCTTATTGGCGATTTCCACCTATCATTCTCCGATAATCCAAACCGCCGCGCCATGCCCTGTGAAATCCCCCATCTTCTATAAAGCTTTTGACGGCAAAGCCGATTTATGTATTGACAGGTTCCTCCCGATGCTTTCTATTCTCCCTCTGCAGATGCATCGCGCGGATGATTAAACGATCGAGCTCCTTGCTCTTTTTCACGACGTCCGGATTCGTCAGATCGTATCCCTTCACTGTAACCATCTCTTCCAATGCATCAATGCACAAGCGGATTTTATGTTCCAATCGTACTGGCAATTTCATGGAACCAACCTCCTTGTTGTTCATCAATTTGACACGATTCATAGGAAAATTGAAGCTTGTCCTGCACTTGTTTTTCAGTTACAGTAAAAATACTTGTGTTTTCTACACTTCCTATTATGACGGAATTGTTTTAAAAAAGTTGTAGACTTTGGTAAAAAAACAGCCCGTTTCGACTGATTTTGCTAATACTTTCTTAACATTCGATGGCAACTTTATAGTTTGCCTTTCTCACTATTCCCCATATGTATCAAGGAGGAGGAGTTCATGTCGACCATATTACTTATTGAAGATGATCAAAGCATTGCGGATATGATTTCCATTTATTTATCCGAAGAAAGTTACACGGTGCACAGCGCTTCCGATGCCAAACAAGGCAAGCGGCTGTTTCAGACGATAGACCCTGATGTCATTATCCTCGACGTGATGCTGCCCGATATGAACGGAATTGAGCTCTGCAGAGAATTTCGCGCGAATTCTTTGATACCGATCATGATGATATCCGCCAAAAGCGAAGTTTCCGAACGGGTGAAAGCGCTTGTGATCGGCGCTGACGATTATTTGTGCAAGCCGTTCAGTATGAGAGAGCTGGCAGCAAGAACCGGCGCCCTGGTCCGAAGGTCGGCAATGTCCAAAGCAGCCGCGTCACCGCCGCCTGAGCCGCCGCAGGCAGTGAAGCTGGATATCGAGAAAAGAAGCGTGTTTGTCCATAATGTGCTTGTAGAAACAACTTACTCGGAATTTGAGATAATGAAACATTTTTGGCTCCATCCGGGCAAAGTTTTTTCCCGAGAAGAACTGTTAAATAAAATTCGCGGCATCGATTCCTTCGTAACCGAGCGCTCCGTAGACGTACATATTACGAATCTTCGCAAAAAAATCGAGTCGGACCCCAAGGATCCGAAGCATATTAAAACCGTCTGGGGTGTCGGATATAAATTCGAGTCATAAATCCGTCTCTAACGGATAAGCTTGTCTTGGAAATGAACGATTCCAAATAAAAACTCCTGACCGGCAGCAAGCCTAGTTCAGGAGTTTTGTTCATTATTGACGCGTATTGTGATCGTTCGGAAACACCCGTTGTATCATCGTGTTGAACTCGTTCATATACACTGACAAATCGACTCCCCGATCGTTCTCCATCGAGTAGAACCGGATTCGCTGAACGAAATTCGGGTTCGCCGATACGAATACCCGCTGTACACCGGGCTGGGACATCGCAAGCACATGGCCGGAAATGCGATTCGACATGGCATGGCTTAATCCGCCCGGATCGGACCAATTCAACCGGTGAGAGCCTTTGTCCGTACCGAATAGTCCTACTCCGCCTTTCGGCGTAATGGAATTGGCCATCATTTCCGGATGCGCTTCTTTGTCCGGCTGATGTCCGTCCAGCACCAGAGCAACATACGCATTGTTCTCCGTAATGATAATGGTTGACTTATCAACCCCGGCCATTTGCTCTACTCTCGCTGAAATTTCGGGCGCGAACCGAAACGTCTTGGTCAAATGCGGATTGTTCATATCCAGCTGCCGGAACGCGCCCGGATTGTCCGGTTCAGGTCCCGAAACCTGCTGCTTCTCCCACTTCGGCTTGACACCCAGCGTATTATCTTCGTTATTCAAGCTGCTCCGGTCATATAAAGCGTGGTGGTCGCCCGATTGCAAGCCGGCTCCCAGCTGCTTGTTCTTGTTCTGATTGCAGCCGGCCATGAGAACCATTACAGCCGCGGCTATCGCTATACTCCAAATGACACTCCGTAAGTGCATCTTGCGCATGGTGAACCTCCTCAAATGTCTCATCCTTCTATGGTTAGGATGAGTTATGAGCAGGAAAATATACGCTTGCCCTGAACGAAGTTCAGCCATTCCTTCGGTTGGAGCTGTTACTCTGCACAAAAAAAGAACCCGCATGCATGACAGCATCAGCCGGGCTCCCTCTTTTGCTTTTATGATCCGTTATCGTCTTTCCCTAATGTCCGGTCGAGCTCCTCCAACAGCTTACGAACGGCTTCTTCCGACCGGTCCGACGACTGCTTGAACCGGAGCAGCTGCTCCTGCAGGTTCACACCCATCTCCTCGCTCTCCGCTTCCTGATCGGTATAGGACGGGTCGAACCATACGTAATCGCCGTCCGGACCATTGCGCAAAAACGATTGCGACCAGTTCTCCGGATACTCGTAGGATTGCTCACCGAATACCAAGCCGAGAACATCGTCGCTTGTCAGAGGCATTAAATGGTGAAACGTTTCTTCCCCGTTGCTCTCCGGTCCGACAGCGGCAATCTGCTTATGCAGGTAAGCATAGTGCAAATAATGCTCCCCGGTCAATTTATCTTTGGCGACCTCATACATTTCCAGCGCCTCTTCTTTCAACGGCTTGACCGTCTCCAGCCGCTCCTGGAGCCAATCGGAAGGAATTCGTCTCATTTCAACGAACGACATGACCATCATCATTCACTCCTATTGAATTGCCTGCGGTTACCCGTGCCATTTGGCCGGAGTTACGGTCTCATCCGCCAAACGAAGCGAGCGCCGCGGCAAACGCCATTTAAATACAACGGAAAGCATACGCAGCACAACGATCAACACAAATAAAACTAACAACGGATAAGATCCCTGGAACCATCCGAGCGCTATCAGAAGGCCTGCCAGCATGCCCCATACGGCGTATATTTCATCGCGCAGCACAAGCGGCTTGCGACCGGCGAGCACATCGCGGATAATACCTCCGCCGATTCCCGTCATGACCGCCGCAACGATAACCGCACTGATAGGCGAGTTCATATTCGTCGCATATAAGGCTCCCTGTATGGAAAAGGCGGCCAGCCCAATCGCGTCGAACAGCGATTCCCAAGTCTTCCAGCGCTTGATCCAGCTTGTAGGTACGATGAACACTAGCGCCGCCGCAATCAGCGCGGTCTTCAAGTATAAGCCCTGCTCCCACAAGGTCGTCACCGGAATCCCGATGAGCAGATTTCGGACGACGCCCCCACCGAACGCCGTTACCAAGGCAAGAACGAACACCCCTAGCACATCGTAATCCTCTTCCATGGCGACTACGGCGCCGCTAACGGCAAAAGCTATCGTGCCGATTATGCTGAACAGCTGTAAATTCAATTCGAGTAGCTCGCTCATGTTGTGCGCATCAATTCCAATCCAACGTTACGACGTTGCCCGTTCGGGACGATTCATAAATGGCTTCCAGCACCAAATTGTTCGTCAAGCCGCTTAAACCTGAGGTCAGCGGTTCTTTGCCTTCCCGGATGCAATCCACGAAATGACGGCTCATCCGGACGCGCGGACCTGCATCGTTGGCAGGCTGAGTCAGCTCGACATCGGCTGTCCGGTCGAACACTTCGGTGAACAGCTTCCCTTTGCCGCCGCGAAGCGAAGCTCCGCCTTCCGTCCCCATCAAGTAAATATACGGCTGGTTGTCCAGCATATCGGTATGCGCCGCCCAACTAACATCAAGTGTCAGGGTGCTGCCGTTATCCATTTTTATCAATGCGGTAGCCAAATCCTCGACATCGTAGGTGCCGTTCCAATCCGGCGTGCCCCATGTTCCGATGCCGCGGCGTTTCGGTCCAAACTCCGCATAGGTCGTTCCGAACACCGAAACCGGCTTTGGATTGCCCATCAGATGCAGCGACAAGTCGAGCATATGAACGCCGATATCGATTAACGGACCGCCGCCGGATTTGGACATTTGCGTAAACCATGTGCCCCAGCCCGGGATCCCTTTGCGGCGGAGCCAACCCGTCTTAACGTTATAAATATGTCCTAAAGCGCCTTTGTCGATCTGTTCCTTCAATTGCTGGTTGATCGACTCCCAGCGCATTTGATGTGAAATCATCAGCGTTTTGCCGGTTTCCTTATGAGCTTGGACTATCGCCTTTGCGGCTGCAGCATTGATCCCCATAGGCTTCTCAAGCAATACATGCTTCCCAGCCTTCAATGCATGGATTGCAATGTCCGCATGAAATTGGTTGGGAACCGCAACGATTACCGCGTCGATACTCGAATCCTGGAGCAACTGCTCGTAGTTCGCATATACATTAGGAATTCCGTGTTCTTTCGCTCTGGCTTCTGCGGAAGGCAGAAAAACGTCGGTGATGCCTGTAATCTTCGTGTCAGGCAGTTTCTTAAACTCATTAATATGCACGTTGCCGATATTTCCGGCCCCGATAACGCCAATATGAAGCTGGCTGTCAGCACTCATGTTCACGGGTTCCTCCATTCATTGTCACTAGTCAAGCCGACATTAAATATACCATATGCGTGCGGATTTACGCTATCGTAAAATGCCTCCACCTGACGGAGCTATGACGTTGAATTCTATCCAATTCTATGCTTGGAGCCATCGATCTTAATAATTCGATAATACACAAAAAAACGGCCAAAACCGTCATGGATGACCGTTCCGCCGTTACAAAATACCCATATCTTTTGCTTTTTGCGCCGCTTCCTTGCTGCTTTTGCCTCCGAGCTTGCGCAATATATTGCCGACATGCACTTTGACCGTTCGAATGGATACTACGAATTTATCCGCAATTTGTGTTTGCGTATATCCTTTTTCAATCAGGTCCAGCACTTGAATTTCCGTCGGGGTCAGCAGATCTCGCAGCTCCTTGACGCGAATTTCCTGCTCCAGCTTTTTCAGGCGCCGGAATTCCTCCCTCATCTGGGCAGCCGCGCCGGGTGAGATCGAGCTCCGGTTGGCGTACGCGCTGCGGATCGACTGGGGAATTTCCGTAAAATTCGATTTTACCATGTAATCGACGGCTCCCGCCTTGAACGCCTCGAAGATCAGCTCCTTCTCTTCCATTGAGGTAAGCATGATAACCCTTGCGCCCGTACACTGCACAATCTCGGCCGCAGCCCATATCCCTTCCGGACTGTCCGACATCATAATGTCCATCAATACGACGTCCGCCTCCACCTGCTCCAGCAGGCTTACGGCATCTTGTCCGGACGAAGCGGTGCCGACGATTTCGATGTCCTCCTGCTTGTTCAAATAGCTGGACAATCCCCTCAGCCAATCCTGATCGTCCTCAACGATGACCACTCGAATCCGGTTCAATTAGCGTTTCCCCCTCTCTTTTTTGGAAAAGTTAATAAACACCGCTGTGCCTTCGCCCGGCTTGCTGTGAATATGCATAGACCCTTTGTGCTTCTGAATGACGTGATAGCAATAAGACATCCCCAGGCCGAAATTGAATTTCTTGCCGCCCTTGGTCGTATAGAAAGGATCGAACACCTGCTTCAGCTGCTTTTTATCCATACCGATGCCCGTATCCTTGATTTCCACCGTAATATTGCGTTTGGTTTCCGTCAGCTTGACGGTCAGCAGCCCTCCGCCTGGCATAGCTTCTACAGCATTGGTAAGGACGTTGGTGAACACCTCGGCCAGCTGCGCTTTATCGCCCCATATCGTTCCGGTGTAGCGGAAGTCCCGTTCAACCTCGATCTCATTCATTGCCGGCAGCAGCGTCGCTACGCATTGCTCCAATAGCTGATCCAGGTGAACATTGTCTGGATGCAGCTCCACATCCTGCGTCTGCCCTTGAATCCGGTAGATCATATCGTATATATGCTGAGAAGCGGTAATAATGACCCGAATATCGTCACGAAGCTGGTGCGGATCGGGCTGATCCGCCTCGGACTGGATTTTTTCGCTGAACAGCCGAATTTTGCCTACATCATTCTTGATCGCATGATTCAAGATGGCCGTTCCTGAAGTGATCGCTCTCAACGTATAATCGAGCTTTTGATTTTGAATCGAGATTTGCAAGCCCATAAAGCCGTAACGGAAGCTGGAAATCAAGATGACAGCCAGCGTAAACCCGATCAGCCACGAATTGTAGCGCCACATTTCATAAAGTCCGAAAAAAGTAGGCAGCACATATAAGGTAAATAAGGCAAAAAACAAAGTGGGCGCCGCGGCTAATGTGGTCAGTATCCTGTGCTTGCGAAAAAAAGTGTTGCGCTCCTTCAACGTCGCATGCACCAAGATCGCGATACCCGCCATAATATAGGGCGTCGTCCACAAGGTAACATAGCGGTACGGGATAGGGTCGTCCTTAACGGGATCAAAGCCGAAGGATAGGAGTACTGGAACCAATAGCGCCCAGGGAACCCAGGTTTTCCGCGAGGACCATACGGCATAATTCGGATGATACACAATCGTGAACATCAGAAACGTATAGGGCAGCCCGTAATAGCAAATGAGCGAGCAGGTAGTTTCAATCTGGATGAGAATCTTGGCAACAGGCTCCGTTAGCCATCCCTTATCGTAAAAAAGAGGCTTAAGAGTGTCGTCAATGACCGCCGATAAGCCTCCGGAGCCCCCGGTAAACGCAATGGAAGCGATCCAACGGGTCGTTCGCCGTTTCGGGTCCGTCACTATAAGCAGAAGCCCGATCGTCCATAACCCAATAAGAACAAACATCATCGAAGCCGACTCTCCAGTTCCGTCTTGATTATCGTCTTGCTACTGGGCGTAATCCTTCTTCAATTGCTCCAGCTCCTGAACGCTGCGTTCCGCCCATTGAATCGTTTGCTTGAGCCCTTGAATTTCAGACAAAAGAGCTTGTTCCAAGGACGCTTTATATTCCGGAACCGTTCCGTGGAATGGTTTGATCGTATACAACGGCATCAACGCGATTTCCTGGAACGCAAGCGCACGGCGCTGGTGAAAAAAGGCAACGTTCGGGTTCATCGGATTGTGCAAATCGCCTTGGGTCGGATGCTTCCGGACCGCCAAAATTTTAACAGCCGCTTTGGATGACGAGGTCAGCTCCACTACCTCACCTACGTACTCCCCGGTCTTATATTCGGCTGACACGATGCTGCCGATCTCGAAGCTATGATTCATAGTTATTCCTCCTTGTCGAATTGTGCTACTCCTTGTGCTGGAACCATCGGAGCAGATCGTCTACGGATTGCATTCTATACCGTTTATCCGCCGCTTCCCCATCTACAACGTAGGCAATGCAGGGAACGCTCTCCAGCTGCCAGCGCTGCGCAAGGTCGGGGCTGAAATTAATGTTGCACTTAACGATAGGAAGCTCTGGCTTCATAGCCAAAATTACCTGCAGCATTCGCTCCGTTACTTTGCAGGTTCCGCACATGGGGGTATAAAAATAAATAAACATTCGCTTGCCAGGATGAGCTGACAGCTGCTTCACCTGTTGTTCCGTCCAATCTTCCACAGCCGGCCCCCCTTTTTCCTCTGACGATACCGAATCCGTCGCGATGACCGGCTTCTTTTGCCCCGGCCTTATGCGCAAATTACCTGAAAGATTGATCCAGCTGCTCCATACTGGATTCCATATGCTCCAGCAAGCTGGGAATATCCTCGATTTGCCGTTCGTCGAGCTTCCTGACAAAATGAACGGTCAGATGATTACGGAGCTGTCTCGGCTGCTCGCCGTAAGCCGTATGCACCGTCTGCCGGATGACCGGCCCTTCGCCCCAAATGGAGCGCATCAGCTGTTCCGCTTCGGCACAATCCTTGTCTATATCGCTGACGGGAAACGTGAAGGCAAGCTCAAGACTGCAGCCTGGCTGTTTCCCCGGCTCCGCCAGCAGCTCCGCCGACAAATCCGCCAACGATGCGGTTAATACAAAGCTGCCCTTCACTACTCCGCCCGGACGTCTTACCGCTTCCATGCTGAAGCTGCGGGACATCGTAGACAGCTCCACCCTGTCGAGCCGATTCACGATTTGCACCGATCCTCCGAGGTCCAAGTCATACATGGCGCCTTCAAATACTACCTTTAAATTGTCAAAAATCGTAGGGTCGAACATAACGCTCCTCATATCTGGTAAGTTGATTATATTATATTTTTCACTTGCTTCCTATGGGACAAATCAGTACAATGAAATCATCCAATTCAAGGAAGGTGTTACATCAATGTCTGACGAGAATCAGAACGTCGAATCCGGACAAGAGCCTAAGAAGGTCAGCCTGGCTGACGCTATTAAAAACAAGCTTGCCCAGAAGAAGCAAGAGCAGCACGATGCAAAAGCGAACCCACAACTGCGCGGCGGCAACAGCGCTGTGATGAGAAGCCAAAACAATAAAAAGCCTAACAATCAGCGTCGCCGTACCGGCGGGAGCTAAGCGGGCCTTAGGCGGAACGTTTTGCTTCGCCACAAAGATACCTTTTTACATCGAAAAGAAGGATGAGCTTATATTGAAGCTCATCCTTTTTCATTTCATTTAAGCGTAAAGCTTAGCGCGCAGCTGCTTGATTTCTTCGCTTTCCAGGTACTCGTCGTACGTCATCATTTTATCGATCAGACCGTTAGGCGTGATCTCCATGATCCGGTTAGCAACCGTTTGGATAAACTGGTGGTCATGCGATACGAACAGCATCGTTCCGTCGAAATCGACCATTCCATTGTTCAGAGCCGTAATCGACTCCAGATCCAAGTGGTTCGTCGGTTCGTCGAGAATGAGCACGTTCGCTCCGCTCATCATCATTTTGGAGAGCATGCAGCGCACTTTCTCTCCCCCGGACAATACGCTTGCCTTCTTCAGCGCTTCTTCGCCGGAGAACAGCATCCGTCCCAAAAATCCGCGGAGATACGATTCGTCCTGATCTTTGGAATATTGGCGCAGCCAATCCACCAGGTTCATATCGCTATTGAAGTATGCCGAGTTCTCTTTAGGGAAATAAGCTTGAGTCGTCGTAACGCCCCATGTGTACTCCCCGGAATCCGCTTCGACCTCACCCGTAAGGATTTGGAACAACGTCGATTTGGCATGACCGTTCGGACCGACCAAAGCTACTTTATCGCCTTTATTCAGCGTGAAGCTGATGTTATTCAGCAGCTGCTCGCCTTCAGCGGATTTGTTCAGCTTCTCCACGGTCAAAATTTGTTTGCCCGCTTCGCGTTCCGGCTGGAATTTAATAAACGGATATTTCCGCGTGGACGGCTTGATGTCTTCCAGTGTCAGCTTCTCCAGCTGCTTCTTACGGGAAGTAGCCTGCTTCGACTTGGATGCGTTCGCGCTAAAGCGCTGGATAAACGCCTCAAGCTCTTTACGCTTTTCTTCCACCTTCTTGTTCGACTCGCGGGTCAGCTTCAAAGCCAATTGGCTGGATTCATACCAGAAATCGTAGTTACCTACGTACAATTGGAGTTTACCAAAGTCGATATCCGCAATGTGCGTACATACCTGATTCAGGAAGTGACGGTCATGGGATACCACGATAACGGTGCCTTCGAATTTGGCCAAGAAGTTTTCCAGCCAGTTGATAGATTCGATGTCCAAGTGGTTGGTAGGCTCGTCGAGAAGCAGAATGTTCGGCGTTCCGAACAGCGCTTGCGCAAGCAATACGCGTACCTTCTCGTTACCGCCCAATTCCTTCATCTTCTGTTCATGCAGCTCTTTGCCGATTCCGAGACCGATCAGGAGCTCAGCTGCGTCGGATTCCGCCTGCCAGCCGTCCAGCTCCTGGAACTCACCCTCAAGCTCCGCTGCGCGCATGCCGTCTTCTTCGGAGAAGTCGGGCTTGGCGTACAGCGCATTTTTCTCTTCCATAATCTCGAACAGACGCACATGACCCATCATTACGGTCTTCAGCACTTCCACTTCGTCGTATTCGAAATGGTTCTGCTTCAATACTGCCATCCGCTCGCCCGGGGTGATGCTGACTTCTCCTTTGTTCGCTTCCATCTCACCGGATAAAATTTTCAGAAATGTCGATTTGCCCGCGCCGTTCGCGCCGATCAAACCATAGCAGTTACCCGGTGTAAATTTGATGTTTACATCCTCGAACAGCGCTCTTTTTCCGTATCGTAAAGTGACATTATTAACTGTAATCATCGATACAACCTACTCTCTCATTTTAGTACGATAACGCCCTCAAAGCTTCCAATCACAGATTATACCACAAACCGGCTGGCATTTCCCATTACATTGCAAAAAATGCTATGGAGCATGCGCCGGGCATGAGCTTAAGTACCGTCCTGTCTATTTGCCTGCCGAAATTTGCTCCACCAGTTCAGACAGCTCCGCCCAACGATCCATCGTTTGCTCAAGCTGCTCGGTGAGCTTCTGCTCTTCCACGTACAGCTCCTGAACCTTGCCATAGTCGCTGCCCGCCCGTTCAATCTCCGATTTAACTGTGGCAAGACGCTCCTCAATCGCTGCAATTTTGCCTTCGATCTCATCCCATTCCTTCTGATCCTTAAAGGAAAGCTTGCGAGCTCTCGCCGTTTCTCTTCGCTCCGGCGCTTCCACGGTGGACTGGGCAGATGGTGCCTGCAGCTTGCGGTCGTTCGCTTCCGCCTGCTCCTCTTGTTTAACGGCTTCCATATACTCCGTGTAGTTTCCGAAAAAGTGGCGGATATGCCCTCCGCCTTCAAATGCAAACAAATGGTCCGCCGTACGGTCCAAAAAGTACCGGTCGTGGGATACCGTAATGACCGCACCCGGGAAGTCTTCCAAGTACTCTTCCAAAATCGTCAGCGTTTGGATGTCGAGATCGTTCGTCGGCTCGTCGAGCAGCAGCACGTTCGGTTCGCCCATCAGCGTGCGCAGCAAGTACAGTCGTCTGCGCTCACCGCCGGACAGCTTGCCGATCGGGGTCCACTGCAGCGCCGGGGAGAACAGGAAGCGCTCCAGCATTTGCGCCGCCGTCACAGCTTCTCCGTTAGCCAGGCGGATCACTTCCGCCGCGTCCTTGATATATTCGATGACCCGCTGCTTAGGGTCCATTTCTACATTTTCCTGCGTATAATACGCTAGCTTGACGGTCGTTCCGACGTCTATCGTGCCTTCATCCGGCTGCAGTCTGCCGGCTATCAAGTTGAGCATCGTCGACTTGCCGCTCCCGTTAGGGCCGATGATCCCGATCCGGTCGTCCGGAAGTACAATATAGCTGAACGGATCGAACATTTTGCGTCCGTCGAACGATTTGCTCACGCCTTCCAGCTCAATCACCTTCTTGCCCAAACGGCTCGCTCCAAGGGCCATCTCCAGCTTGGCTGCAGGTCCGTCGACTTTGCGGTCTCTAAGCTCGACAACGCGGTCGATGCGCGCTTTTTGCTTCGTGGTCCGTGCTTTCGCTCCGCGACGCAGCCAGGCAAGCTCCCGGCGCAGCATGTTTTGCCGCTTGTCTTCCTCCGCTGCCTCGCGCTCGAGGCGCTCCGCTTTTTTCTCCAGAAATGCCGCATAGTTACCTTCATAGCTGTACAGCTTGCCGTGATCCAGCTCGATAATGCGATTCGTTACGCGGTCGAGGAAATAACGATCGTGCGTAACGAGCAGAAGCGCGCTCTTCCATTTCCCCAAAAACTCCTCGAGCCATTCGACCGTATCATGGTCAATATGGTTCGTCGGCTCGTCGAGAATAAGGAGATCCGCTGGCTGGATCAGCACCCTAGCCATTGCAACCCTTTTGCGCTGGCCGCCGGAGAGTACCCCCACCTTCTGCGAAAAATCATGAATGCCTAGCTTCGTCAATACCGTTTTGGCGGTTGTATTGGCTTCCCATGCATTCATGGCGTCCATTCTTTGCTGAACGGCGAACAGCCGGGATTGTCTCTTCTCGTCTTCCGGAGCCAGCTGCAGCTCCGACAATGCCGCTTCATAATCGCGCAGCACCTGCATGAGCGGCGTATCGCCGTAAAACACCTGCTCCAGCACGGTCGACTCTCCGTCGAACTCGGGATTTTGCGGCAAGTACTCCACCCGGAAGTGATTGGAATGAATCAGCTTGCCCGAATCGACGGATTCGAGTCCCGCCATCGCTTTGAGCAGCGACGATTTTCCGGTTCCATTGACTCCGACAAGGCCGATCCGCTGCTTTTCGTTAATTTGAAATGAAATGTCGTCGAACAATACTTTGTCGCCGTAGCTTTTGCAAAAATGCTCAATCGTTACAATATTCAATGATACCAGCCCCTTTTATGCGTTGGTTCCCCATGCTTCGGTTACGTAAGCCGTGAGCAGTGCGATCGTGTTCCAAACAGCGTCCTGATGGGTTCTTTCCATGCTGTGCGATGCGTGTACGCCCGGACCGATCAATGCGGCTCGAATATTGCTTCCGCCACGAAGCGCAGCCGACGCATCGGAACCGTATTGCGGATAAATGTCCACGGCATAATCCAGCTTCTCGCGTTTGGCCAGCTCAATCAATTTGGAGGTCATTTCGTAATCGTATGGACCTGAAGAATCTTTGGCACAGATGGAAACATCCCGCTCCGTGCAGGACAGATCGTCTCCCATCGCACCCATGTCCACAGCGAGCAGCTCGTCGATTTCTTGCGGCAAATAAGCCGCTCCGTGTCCAACTTCCTCGTAAGTGCTGATTACAAGCTGAAGGGTATACTCCGGTGTGATTTGCTCCCGCTTCAACAGCTCCAGAAGACCGAACAACGCCGCTACACCGGCTTTATCATCCAGATGCCGCGATTTAATATATCCGCTATCCAGAAAACGCGCCCGCGGATCGAAAGAAATAAAGTCGCCGACGCCGATGCCCAGCTTCTTGACGTCCTCATCGCTTTTCACCGGCTCATCCAGGCGAATTTCCATAACCGACTCCTCGCGTTTGAACTCCCTCGCATCCGGGTATACATGCACGGAAGGCTTGATTGTCAAAATCGTGCCTTCGTAGGTTCGCCCGTCTCTTGTGTGCACCTTGCAATACTCGTTTTCCACCGCTCCCATCATATAACCGCCAACCGATGTGAAGCGCAGGAAGCCGTTCTTTTTGACCGCTCTCACCATAGCTCCCAACGTATCGACGTGAGCGGACAAGCCGACGACGCGATTCGGCTGCTTGCCCGGAACGGTTATCAGGCCTCCGCCTTTTTTCGTATAGCTAATCGAGTATCCGAGCGCCTCGGCCTCCTTGGCTATGACTTTCATGATTGTGCTGCAAAATCCGCTCGGACTCGGCGTATTAAGCAGCTGTTCTAGAAGACGCAAAACATATTCTTGATTGATCTGCTTTTTCATTGGACTGCACTCCGTTTCTTCTATTGATTACGAAGCATTTGCTATCGTTATTTATTTCGTGTAAGCTATCAAATGAATAAAATCAGGGAGGTATTACCATCATGTCTGAAGCATTGCCGCCAAAAACCTGTACCATCGAACGCCTCGTGACCGTAGCCGCTGACGTGGAAAAAGTCATTAAAGGCGAAAAAACGGCGACCCGCCGTAACGGTCGTTACGCCGATCCGGGTGAAATCATGGAGCTTAACGGCCACAAATTTGAGGTGCACAAAGTGTACCAGCAATCGCTCGGCGAGCTTACGGATGAAGCCGTTCAAATGGAAGGCTACGCCAGTGTGGAAGAATACAAGAACTACATCCTTTCCATGCATGCCGGCATGCCTTGGCTACCGCACATGAAAGTGTGGGTTCACGAATTCCGTCCAGTGCAATAAGTGCACGTTGGCTCCTAAGGCCAGTTGCATGCCAAAAACAGTGTAGCCTTCAATACATGAATGCTACACTGTTTTATTCACCTTTTCAAGTTTGGAGGCTTCATTTTGTATCCTTGGCTCGTTTTTATCCATGCTGTAAGCGCGATGGTATCCATCGGTCCATTCTTCGTCCTTATTCCTATGCTAGCCAAGCTTCGCACGGCCGAAGAGCCGCTGTTGAGCGCATACCTGGATTCCTTTCACTTCGTCGTCCGACTTTCCAAGCATTGCGGCCATGTTTTGGTTTTCTCCGGATTGCTGCTCATGTGGCTCGGTGATTGGCCATGGAATACTCCATGGTTATTCGGAACGTTCGTCGTGCTGTTCGCTTCCCTGCTATTCATGGCCAGGGCGTTTTCCCCGACCATCCGTCAATTGCGTAAGCCCGATCATGACAGAACACGGCTCGTGGATAAGCTGGCCCGCGCGTTGTATCTTTATCTATTCGTTCTCTTCCTAATGCTGTGGCTTATGATAATGAAACCGGCTCTGTGGTGACCATCGTTCACCCGAGCCGGTTTTCGTTGTAATGATGCAGCTATTAAGAGACAAAATCAACGCAAACGCTCGTTCCATCCAGCACTTGCTTCATATGTGCTTTGACCTCCACGTGAATCGGATGGTTGTCATACACGCTTAAATCTTCAAGCGAATCGAATTTCGTGATAAGGGCGATATCGTAGGAACGTTCCGAATGGAGAACGTCCGTGCCAACCTCAATATATTTCAGCACAGGAATTTTACCGTCCATATTCTCCAATACGTCAACAGTAGCTTGTATAGATTCCGGGCTGCGATCTTTAAGCTTGAAAAAAACGATATGAGTTAGCATTGTACAATGTCTCCTTTGTGGTCTCGAATTCAATGTTCCCGATAGACTTCCTTATCGTAGTTGCCTGTTTGCTCTTCCGCGCTGTCGCCCATCGTTTCATGACAGCTTATTATACCATTTTCTCCATTCAACTGGAAATAGCTTATCAATATTTTTCGCCCTGTGCCATGCCCTTTGCAGCGGATTGAAATGGCTGTCAAGAGATTGAAGAAGCACGGCGCTTATATTATCCGGAGACCGTTTATCCAGCGCTTTATCGACGATTTTATCGCAAATGAGCTGCATATCCGCACCAGATTGAAGCTGTTCGGTCAAAAAGCGTTCAACCTCCAAGTCGGACAGCCGGTTGTACAAGCCGTCGCTACAAAGCAGGAACAAGCTGTTTTTCGTATAAAATCCGGTCCGGCGGTATAAATTCAGTTCCTTACTTACTCCTAAACAATGGAGAAGAATATGGCGTTTCGGGTGGACCTGCGCTTGCTTTTGCGTCAGCCGTCCCAAGCGGACTTGACTGGAAACCCAAGACTGATCCTTTGTTATTTGCCTCAAACGACTCCCGTTAAAGCGATAAATTCTGCAATCTCCGGTATGGCATAAGAAAAAGGTTTCATTCAGCAGAAAAAGCAGGGTCAGTGTGGTGCTCACCTGACTTCCTGCACGATTTCCGATCATTAACAGTTTCTCATTGATTGCATGAAACAATCGCTGGACGGAATAGTCCAGCCTGTCCCAATCTACAGGATCGCGGAGTACGGACTTCAGTTCTCTGTCGAGCCATCCTCTGATTATTTCAAAGGCGGTTTCGCTCGCTTTCTCCCCGTCCCCGCTTCCTCCTACGCCATCGGCAATCACTGCCACAGCGTAGGGCTCACCTCGTTTCGTCGTTCCTATCCTAAGCATGGAGCGGTCTTCATTCATCATCCGAAACCATCCCGAATGAGTCGCAACTCCGTAATGCCAGTTTACGGCAAATGTTGTTCGCACCTTTTACAACCCCATTTTAAAAGTAAAGTCGGTACCTACTATCGTCACTTTGTCTCCTTCTTTCAGCTCATACACTTTATAGGGAGCCATCCATTCTCCGTTGATACGCGTTCCGTTACGGGACCCTAAGTCCTTCACCCCAAAAGTGCCGTTCTGATTGACGATTTCCGCATGAAGTCTGGACACGCCATGCTCTTGATGCTCGTAGTCGACGCCCTTCCCCCCTCTGCCAATAACAAAACACGGCTTGTCCAAGCTGATTTTCCGTACGGTACCTGCATCAAGCAGCTCCATGTAAGGAAGCGGTGCTTGTATCTTGCTGTGGCTGTCAGGCGAACTGAGCAGAACGGTAGCATCAGGCTGGGATAGAAGGGTGGTCCTTTGCTCAAGGGACTGATAGTACGGATCGGGTGCTAGAGCATGAGCATGGTTTGACATGGATTCAAATGGACTTTGCACCGCCGGGCGAAGTTCCGCATTGCGGCTCAAACCGGAAACGGCTGAGGTAGCATTCTTTTGCGATTCCCCCATTAAGAACGATGCCAGCGGCGATGAAGCTTCCACAGGCTTCTGTGCTATCAGTCGGGAAAGGATAGCTTCCGGAGATGGAAGATCATCGGCCATAGGCTTATTGGCTTCAACTATCCCGTCTTCTGCGATTCGTCCGGATGCATTACCTGTATGGTTCCGAAGCCATATCATGACATAAACCAAATCGGCTGTCAGTAAAGACAATCCTGAGCTAATGTATAACCACCCTTCCGAAGGGTGATCCAGATAAAGCTTCCATGAAAGGCATATCCCAAGAACTCCGATCAGCATCATCGGCAGCTTCATTTTATTAGCAGGCTTGCTCGTATCTCCGGCTTCTGTTATTTCAGGCCCGGCGAACAATGGCTGTCCATCCGGTCTGCTTATTTCATCATAAGCACCGCGAGGTGCAATGGCAGGTGCAGTGTCCGCACCATCTGGTGCGGCATGGAATAGCGCAGCTGCCTTATGCAAAGCCGGCTGCGTAACATTTAATTCCCCGAAGCCGGAAGAATCCATGGATTTCTCCGGAATAGCTGAACTCTCTCTGCTCCCGGTGTCGCTGGCTGGACCGTTCATATGCCTCAGCAGTAACTGCTTCAACGTGGACAGATGGAACGATTCGTCCATCAGGTAGTTTACAAGCTCTTGATAGCCGCTGCCTGCCAGCTCGGTCACTTTATGCACTAGACGGGACGCCAGCTGTTGCAGCCGTTCTTGGACGGAATGCGGTTCGGCAAGCTCCATCGGAATGTATGTAATATATATATCGGTTAAATCGCTCCCACAATAAATATAATCTTCATGAATGATGTAACTTCGTTCCTGCAGCATATTTACGCCGCATTCCGACAGCGTATCTGCAATCGTGTACATCAAATGATAAAAATGCTTCATGGTCAGATTGTGCATCCTTAACCAATGCGAGAGCATGCGTTTATCCGTAATATGATAATAGAGCTTCATCTTCCGATTCAGCTCCTCAACTTGAAGCTCCAAAAGATGCGGAATGCGATTGGCCAGCAGCATATTGAGCTGAAAAGCAGACAATTCGTCTCGATCCAGACCTTTTTCTGTCGATAGCACCATATAATGGCCTTGTTGATTCACATAATCCACTTTTAAGCCGTATAGCTCCGCAAACACTCATGATCCCTCCTTTCCGCGGGGATTAGGGAAACTGTAAATAGACGGTGGCTACCGCAGGCAAGACCGCCCACATGAACGGAAACCTCACATGATGGCCCGAACGAATGTATGGTTTCCATTGAGCCATGTCTTTGAAAGCAAGGAAGCCTATGAGCATCATGACGATCCGTTGGCTCGTCTGCTTCCACTCTTGCCGCCACAGTAATATAAGACAGCCGACCAAGCCAGCATAGAACAACGAATACAGCATACTTTGCAGTACCATTTCCCCGCCGGTCAATGCGCCTATGGCTGCGAACAGCTTGACATCCCCCGCTCCTACCGCCTTGATCAGATATAGCAGCAGCATAGGAATAAATCCTATTGCCGTTCCTATCACCGCATGTAGAACGCCAGATCCACCGGAGTAAACGGCATGCAGGCCAAGTCCTGCAAGCCATCCGGTTAACGTCAGTGCATTCGGAATTCTCCTTCTCCAGATGTCCGTAATGAATGCAAAGACAATCAAACCGCCAGTAACAGCCGCAATCATTATCGCAGCCATCATCCAACCCCTCCTACCCATGCACGTTCATATGCTTTTTTACGAATCGTGACGGTTTTCCTGAAGAAAGGAACGGCTAACGGCAGCTCGTATTCCGCTTCGATACCGATAAAAGCATTTTCTTTATTGTTCAAATCCGGAAACATAACGTCCGTTACCTTTAATCTTTCTTTCTTCAATCTGGTTTTATTGGCATACATAGCAACAATCGGCGTGAAGGCCTTATGCACCAACGGTTTATATGCTTCTTCAAGCTTCTTTCTAGCATCATCGGTCGTAGCCTGGCCAAGCTCCTCCAAATGAGTCCGGTATGTTTTCTCCCAGCCTACTAGCTGTACTACAACATCGGGAATCCAGCTTTCATAATCCTCAACGAACTTCTCCGTGTCTTCAACCCTTTGCTTTGCCGCTTGAATCTGGCTTAACGCCTGATCCACCCAGCCTGCGGCCGCACTTTGGCCCCATTGACTTTTCGCTTGCTGGTACAGCAAATCGACCGGATACATGTTCGCCGCAACCACCTTCGTCGTATCCGAGACAGCGGACTGGAGAGCCATTTCGGCCAGTGAAACCTGGATGAAGGCAATCAGCATTACAATGAAAGAAAGAAACAAAGGCAGGACAAGGGCCGCCTCCAGTACGATTCCTCCATCCTCCTGCCTCGCCACTGAACGAGCCTTGGATTTACAGCGTAATCTTAAAACCGTAATGAATATCGGGATCAGTAGCCCATCACTCCTGTTTTCGTAATTTGACATCTTCCTTCCACCACTTTGCAGGAGTTCAAACCGGTTTTACCGAGCTGCTTCATTAATCCCGGCAAAAACCAAAGCTTAATCGAGGTGGTTGCTGTACCTGAAACATAAGTAGAGCTTTGGAGCAAATCTAGCCCCGTATTCAGCTGGATTAACGATTGCATCCGTGACAACAAAACCTTATCGCGGCTGTGCAGCAGCAAAAAAACGCGTAAATAATCTTTATAGTTCAAGTGAAGCCATTGCCCAAGCTTGCTGGACAGCGGTACGGCTTCTCCTTGGACGAGCTTCGCCATATCCTGCTGAGCTTTGGCCGCACCCTCGGCAACAGCCGCCAAAAACACAAGCAGCGGGGAACCGAGATTCAGCATGGCTTTATCCGGCTCCAAAAGCGCTTCTGTCGTACCTACCGCCAATCGGAATGCAAACATTTCCGCGTAAGCCATCGTTTGATTGCTGACGCAAGAGTTGGCGCCGTACAGCAAATATTCCAGCTCCTGATTGATCAGCAAATGGCTTTCCGGCTGAGACAGCTCTTTGGAAGTCTTGAGCTGTCCGTGAATGTCTTTTTCCATCCCCAACGTACGATAATTGAATTTGCTTACAGCAAATTCATCCAAGTAAAACTCATCACGGACATCGACAAGCAGATCGGAAAAAGCGGAAATCAAGCTTAACGCACTGGATCCGGCCTTATCCGCATTGTCCAGATCGATGACAGGAACCGGTTGAGAGCTGTTCTTCTCCTGATTCGCTTCCATATAGGCTTGATAATAGCCTTTGTTGCCTTTGGACGGATCTCCCTGCAAAGCTATATAATGCTCCTTCGACGGATCGACGCTTCCTGCCAAGCTGCATCCGGCTATGGCTCGCATCGCTTGATCCAGATAAGGCTGAGCCTTCTTTCTTTGCTCCTGTCTGGAGGTGTTAGCAGCCGATTTGTTCTTGTTGCGCTCTGCTTCTTTGGCGCTCTGGGCTGTGTATAGATCTTGAACCTGCTTCCAAAACGACTGCAGCGTACTATCCGCATTGGCATAATTTTGCGCATCGAATAATAACACATTGGCAAGCTGAGACTGAAGTCCGGAGAACATGGCTACAGAGGAAGAAGCTTTACTGCCGTATTCATCCAATTCTCCTCGGGTGATCAAATGGATCGATTGAAATGCTTTCTCCGCGTCGAATGCTCCGGATGCCGAGCTTTGCGATTGGACGTCGCGAAGCTGCGCATTTAGCTCATCATTGCTC
The DNA here is from genome assembly GCF_022354825.1 of Paenibacillus sp. H1-7. GTDB lineage: Bacteria > Bacillota > Bacilli > Paenibacillales > NBRC-103111 > Paenibacillus_S. Next base: position 3,481,314 of record NZ_CP031168.1, on the reverse strand, counting down.
TTTTTCGCTTGCTCCAACGCATCCTGAAATCGTTGCAAACGGTCTTTCAGCTCATCCAAATCCTGAGTCGATTTCAGCTTCAGCATCGCGATCAGCTTGGCATAATCCAAAATATATTGAAGCAGCTGCTCGAGATCGCTTAGGATCGACTTCATATCGTTCATTTGCTCCTTCAGTTGTCTTCTTTTATCAAGTAGAGAGCCTGCGGACGCCCCCGCTTGATGTAGCGCATCGATTCTGTTATCTATACGGTCGAGTTCCTTTTTCAAATTGTTTATTTCTGTTTCCGTCTCTTGTATCGTTCGTCGAACCTCATCCACAGTATGAATGCCGATTTTGCTGCTAAGGCCATTCAAATCAGCCAATTGTGCCGTATAAAACGGGTGCAGGACAGACGCCTTTTGATAGATGGCCGTCCACTCCTTCCATGCCTTATCCAGGTACGAATCACGCTCATCAAGCAGCTTCTCGATATGAGCGGCATTTTTGGAAAATTGGGACGCCTGTCCCATCAACGAGGCTATTCCTGTCTTCTTGAATGCATCCGCTATTTCCAAAGAATAGATCATCGGAGCGCGGTACTTCATTTCCTCCATGATCTGCTTCTTCATTACCGCATGATTACCAAGCGAATACATGGATGTCAGGCTGGACCCCTCCTCCTCAACACGAAGATCAATAAATTGAAATCTGGAGGACGGCAGGTTCCCGGATACATTCCCGTTTACGGTGCGCATAAACAACCCCTGTGCCTTCTCCCGGTCATCGGTTAATGCATACAGACCATATGCATGCAAAGAAGGCGAGAATGCCGATAAGGTCGAGCGAACCCCGGTTTTCACGGCATTCTCCGCTTCCTTCTCGGATGTCTTAATGCGCGCGAAATCGATAAGAAGCGCACAAAATAAAAATATCGGCACCAACAGCAGCAGCAAATATAATGAGACCGCTCCCTGCTGCTCCGCAATCAGCCGCCGCAACAGCTTCACAAGCCCTTCTCCTTTCGTTCAGAAGCTAGGGTGCCAACCATAACTTCGATCATTCATGAATAACGACGACAATGCCTTGTCGCTCCAGCTCCTGTCTTAGCGCACCGGTTAGCTTCACCTTGTCCTGCTTGGACAGCTTAAAAAAATGCCAGACGATCCCTTTCACATGAGTCCCCTCCCTCAACAGCTCTACATCTTTCGGCATTTGCACTTCTCTCAGCTGCTTCTCGTTAAAGCTGTAGTAGGCTTGATGCGCTACCTGGTTCGCGTCCATGGCATCCACCGTTCTTTTCGTAGAAGGATTCACCTGAATGATCTGCTCCTGCCCGTTAACCAGAGTCCGCAAGTACGCCGCAGCGCTCTGATGGCTGTTGATGACAGGGGACGGTTCGGGTACCGTATTCGGCTCAACCATCGTTTGCAATGCTTCCTTCGGATTGATTCGACCCTGAATTTCCTGAATGAACGTACGGGTCAAATCGACAAGTCGAATCCATTCCACAGGGTCGATTACTTGAGCATGCGCACCGGATTCGACTTGCTTTTGAAGCTTGTCCGACGCGAACAGCGGTGAACGAAACGGCTTTTGCAGCTGTACCTTAACCTCTCTTGCTATCCCGTTGTTCACGTACTGCATGCTTCCTCTCCATTCTTGAGGAATCGTACGTCCAACGTTAATCATTTTTTTCTCTGGACCACCGACGTTCTCATTACCGGAAGTCGGGAGCTCAACAGAAGCCGATGTGTTGGGAATAAGGAACCTGAACAAATCGGACATACTGTCGCTATGCAGTCTCCAATAGAGGCCGTCGCTCGCTTGGATGTCAACGTCCCCTGTAACAGGATTTTTGCTGCTGTTATCCCATACGAATGCCGCACGGTCCGCAGCTAGTCCCGCATTATGAAATGCGGACGACGTTTGAAACACGAATAATGCCAAAAACAATAGCGATATCGTACTCAATAAAACGATAGGCAGCACGAAGCTCGCTTCGATCGTAAAGCTGCCCTGAGTGCTGCGAATCAAGCTGCTTCCGGATACAAGCCTTATCTTTTCTTGCCACCCGACACGGTATCGGCTCACAACGTGATTATGGCGCAGCAGGACTAATATTTTTGGCATCATCGGTAATCGATCCGGACTGGTTCGTGATTTCTGTATTCGCGGAATCAAACAAGCTTTTTACCCATTTCATAATCCACTTTCTGAACGCGATCGCAATAATCACCAGCACCGCCAAAATCAACAATATTTCCAGCGTGCCCAATCCATCCTCATCTTCCCAGAGCTTCTTCATAAATTGAAAAACCGAACTCATCTCTGCCTCTCCCCCTCAAATTAACTAATTGCCTGTCACCCCATGACCATTAATGCAGGCGCGGCAACGATAACCATGACAACCATGAAAATAATTACCATGGGAAAGACCATTTTCGACGAGGCCTCTTCACCCAACGTTTTAGCTAACGACTTTCTTTTCTCCCACAATGTGTTGGACAGCTCCTTAAGCGACATCACCAGCTCGTCGCCGCCACGCTTGTAGTTTAACAATAAAGTGGTTGTAAATAAGGAAACCTCCTGGACACCGCACCTTTTGTTGAAATCCTCCAGCGATTTGGAAAAGGAGGCATTCATTCTTATTTCGTGCGCGGTAATGGCCAGTTCCGTTAATAAGGGACTTTGAGCAATGTCAGACCTGCGTTCAATACATCTCAGCAGCGCCTTCTGAACCGTTTCTCCGGCATTGACCAGCAAGACGATCTGATTCAATATTTCGGGGAGCTCCAGCAGCATTTGCCGTTTCCTCCGCCGCAGCTTGCCGGACAGCTCCTTATACATCACGAACGGCAAAAATAACGTCAAGCAGCAGCCATAAAGCAGCAGCTCTGCGTTCCCGTCGGCAACCGCGGACAGGACGGTACATCCAACAAGCATGGCCACACTAAGAGACAGCACATCGGCAATAAAGCACTTGGTTCGGATAAGAGCTGATTTGGCACCATATAGTCCGATCATCTGCTGATGTATGTAAGAAACAGCCCCGGACAACCGGTCGGCCAACTGGTAACGATCCGTCAACCATAAGGATAAGGGAGCTATTAACACCAGCTTCATGTTGCTCTGGTTCTCTTTGACAAAGCCGATGTACCGCGGATAAGCTCTCCAGAGAATCAAGCTCCCGATGACCAGCTCCAAAACCATTAACATCATTAAGAACAAACCCAATAAATCATCACACCTTTATATCCATAATCCATTTTGTAATGGCATAGCAGCCTATGAGAACTAGCAATGCCACCGTCATAGTCAGAAGACCGGAGCCCTGATACAACGGCTCCATGTAGTCCGGCGAGCTCAAATTCAATACAGCGACAACAACCAGCGGCGCAAAAGTCAGCACCTTGGATTCAAACCGTTTTTGCGACATCATGACATGAATATCCTGCTGAATGTCCAGCTTCTCCTGGATGATCAAGGCTGTCCTCCGTATCACATGCACCAGATTCCCGCCTGTTCGTTTGCAGGTCATGAACACTTCGGTAAACTGCTGGATGTCTTCCACCTCCGCCCGGTCACTCCAATCCTTCAATGCAAGCTCAATCGTTTCGCCATTTTCGATCCGCCGGTTCACCGTCTCCAGCTCCTTGATGATGAAAGCATCCGAATCCGGGTACAGTAGCCTTAAATCGTTCAATGCTTCCTTGAATGCGGTCTCGACGGAATTGCCCGCACCCAGGGCGGACGATAACGAAGACAATGCTTGCTTAAACTGCAGCTGCAATTGGGTTTTTCGTTTGCGAATGAGCTCCCGTTTCCAAAGGACCGGCGCATACAGACCCCCGCAAGCCAGCACCAGTACGGCAAATACATTCTGATAAAAGATAAATCCAATCATCCCTAGCAGGACGGCTCCCGCTGCAGCAGACGTAATGATTTCTCCGGAGTTCATCTCGTATTCACCGTAACGTGTGAGTGAAGACTTGGGAGGCTTTGCCGGTTTACGCGAGCCGAATTGAAGAGAACTTAATCGAGCCATCCAGCCAGCCTTGGAGCTGGAGCTTAACTCCATTTTTGCTTTATTAGCGGACCGGAATCGGTTGGATGCGGATAAGACGAACCAGCAGCAGCAGCCAACTATGACTAGAATAATAACCAGCAATGTCAACAGCCATCATCACCTCCTTCACGCATACAAGTATTCTTCACAGTTGAATTCCCGCCATGGCCAACTTCTCGGAATGATGCAGCTGTCCTGACGGCTGCAGTTCTCCCAGCACCTTCCCGGATTCGTCCTCTCCCGATTCTATAAATTGAAACAAACGATTCAGCTTCACTTCCCCCTTCTCCATGCCGATGATTTCACTGATCTCGACTACCCGTCTCGTACGGTCTCTTAGCCGCTGCAAATGAATCATGACGTCAATAGCGGAGCAAATTTGTTTGCGGATCACTTCAACCGGAAGAGCAGCACCGCTTAATACCATCGTTTCAAGCCGGCTTAGCATATCCTCCGTCGAGTTAGCATGTCCGGTTGAGAGGCTCCCATCATGTCCAGTATTCATCGCCTGAAGCATGTCCAACGCTTCCGATCCCCGAACCTCGCCCACAATGATGCGGTTTGGCCTCATACGCAAGGAGGAACGTATCAAATCGCGAATCGTGATTTCGCCCTTACCCTCGGTGTTGGCGTTGCGCGTTTCCATCCGAATCAAGTTCGGTACCGTGCGGATCTGCAGCTCTGCCGAGTCTTCGATTGTTATCAATCGTTCGTCATCAGGGATATATTGCGATAGCGCATTAAGGAAAGTCGTTTTGCCCGAGCCCGTCCCACCTCCGATAAACAGATTGTACTTCCCTCTTACCAGCTTAATTAACAAGGAAGCGGCCTCTTCCGTCAGCGCCCCCTTGGCTACCAAATCGTTAAGGGTCAACGGAGTTTCCGGAAACTTACGGATCGTCATAGCCGCACCGTCGAGTGAGATCGGCGACAGGACGACATTGACACGGGAGCCGTCCAAAAGTCTTGCATCCACGATCGGATTCGCTTCATTCACGGCACGATTCACTCGGGATACAATGGCTTGAATGACGTCCTCCAGCTTCTCCTTGCTTTCAAACTTCACCTCCGTCAGGCAGACACGCCCTTCCTTCTCAATAAATATCCGGTCATACCGGTTAATCATAATTTCCGTTACCGACGGATCATCCACCAAGGGCTGAATCATGTCCAGTCCGCGAAACGAGTGGAACAGTCTCATCGTTAACTGATGTCTCTGGCCCGCCGTCAAGTAAGACTGGAACGGAAAGGCAAACACTTCGTGCTCAATCATCTCCATGAGCTGCTCATCGGTCAGTGATACCGACAGATCCAGCTTATCCTTTACCAGCTGCTTCAGCTGAGCAACCGTTTCATCCGACCACATGCCGCTGTACCTCCGCTTCTCCGGTTAATGCTTGAAACCAGGGAAGCGCAGCCAGGCTTTCACTGAATGCGGAACGGGACAGTACCCCCTCCATCCGGCTGAATGTTTTCCATTCCGGGATGTATGGCAAATAACCGTGAATGGGAACCGGCAAGTCGTGGGCATTGTTGGACAAGGAGCCGTGGAACTTATTAACGAGCAGGGTCACCTTTCCCAATCGCTCGGTTTCTGAAAAGCCTGAGGCCGCCGGCCGCATTCTCATCCGCGTCTTCTCCCACTGAACACGCTCGTCCACCACCAGCCAGACAATGTGATCACTCAGCTTGAGCGCTGACCGGACACGAGGATGTGAGGCGGAATCCAGATCAAGCAATATATAGTCGTAGGACCCGGTAGCCTGAAGAGCGCCGATCAATGCTTCCGTATCGGACTCCAGCATTTCCGCCAGTTCCGCAGCCTCTTCGTTACCGGGAAAATAGTCGAATCCGAGCAGGCTATGCTTGCGTTTCATTCTCTCCACCTTGGCGCTTTGAAGCTTGCGGTCCGATTTGCCGTAAAACAGCATTCTGGAGAAATGACCGCTCTCCTCGTTGGAAGCAGAGCCTATCCAGCTGGCCGAAGGAAGCTCCTCCAGCGTAATATAAAATACTCTTTGCCCGGCTAGGACAAGCTCTCGCGCCAAATGCATGGCGGTTAGCGTCTTGCCGCTTCCCCCTGCAGCGGAATAAATGGAGATGACTTCTGAGCTTCGGTTTCCTTTCAAAATTCGGCTTCTGGTAAACTCGTTATAATGTGAAATGACGACCGACATGAGTTGATTCAACGGCTGATACTTACAAATAATCGGGTATTCAACGATATCGGCGACGACCTGGAGATCGCTGACGATAAGCATGCACCCGTGTTCTCTTTGATACACTCTCTCGGGCAGCGGCATGAAGCTCTCATGCACCAATAGAATGAAAGGCTCGTTGGAATGCTCGATAAAAGCAAAACCATGTTCTTTCGTAGTAAATGCAGAAACGGTAAATGTTCCCGAATAATCGGTAGCTCGGATATAAGATGTTACCATCTCGATGAAATAGGCATCGGTATCTAATAACACCAGCTTCATTTTCGGCATGACAGCCTCGCCCCTCCCTAACCATGAATCCCAAACGCGTAGGTTACATCACCCCCATGATCTGCAAAACTCCGCTTGCTATCAGCACCAACGATAAAATAGCGATGACGACAGCAACCTTCCCTTTGTTCGTAATAACATATCGCCTCCCTGCATTTGCACGCAAAAAAAGCACCGACTGAACAAGAAAAGATTCTTGCTCAGCGGTGCTTCCGCTTACGATTACATATTTGCCATTATTATATCATAATAAATGGAATTTACAACTGTTTTATCAATTTTTGTTAAGCAAATGTAGAATCAGGTTAATAATTGCTTCCATGGATATACTATCCTCATAATCAGAAATGAAGGAGCATTGGACATGATTAGCAATCGCGAATTAAAGGGGCAAATTGAGCAAATTACTGAGCAGCAGCAATCCTTGACGGATGAATTGCAGCAAATTAAAGATCTGCTGCAGCAAAGTCATTCCGACAACCAAGGAACTCAGCAGTCCAGCGACGGCCAATCGCAACAACAACAGCAGCAGCAAAACAACAGCAGCGGATCCAATACATTTTCCGATATCGCCAAAGATTTTCTCAAACTGAAGGATTTGACAAGCAAGCTGGAAACCAAAATGCAGGATTACATATCCAAAAATTCGAAAAGCCAACCTTTAAGCGATGAAGACGCGATTAACCTTGTACTTAGCATGATGAACGGCATGATTGACTGGAGTATGGACCTTGTATCCAGACAACCCGGCTCCAAAGGGCAATCGAATCAATCCGACTCCAATCAGTCCGATCCGTACGGTCAAGCTTCTCAGTCGAATCAATTACAATAATAGTGCGGTACTACCACGGCGGCAACCTTCGAGGTTGCGCCTTTTTTTGCATCACAGACGGTTAGAACATCTAGATCGGCATTAAATCCTGCTTTTCCGCTTTCGGCTTGCAGTCTTTACAAACACCAACCGCCGAGCCATGGACGCCGGCATAAAAAGTCAGACGGTCCGACTTCTTTTTACAGTAAGAGCATTTTTGGCCCCGCTTGTCGGGCTGCTTCTTGAATTTATCCATCCGAACGACTTTGCCTTGACGTTGAGAGCGGGCACGGTATTGGAACCATACGATCAGAAGCAATGCGCACAGAACCAAAATTCCCATTGTCATCCAACCTTGCACCTTCAAGCCCCCTTCTTTCCGGCTACTCCCGTAACGCTTCCCTCAGCTTGCTGGACATGCCGTTCTCTTTGGCAGAGGAGGAAGCGCGAAGCTTGCGATTCTGCTCCTTAAGCTTTACGTTGTCCGCCTCCAGACGTTGAATCCGTTCCAGTCTCTCCGGTTCTTGCTCGTATGCCTCTATACAACGGAGCAGCAACGCATAGGCAACGCCATCCTGCTCAGACTCGGCAAATAATTGCTGCAGTGAATGGCGCAACTCTTGTCCCTGTTGTTTACGATCTTCCACTATGACTAACCTCTTTTATACTTCAAATTGTAGACCGGTTGCGGCCAGAACGACCTCGCCGCGGAACTTCACCCGGACCTCATCCTCTAAATCGGCAATATCACCGAAATGCGGCAAATGGGTCAGTACAACTTTCTTTACTTTGGCCATTTGAGCCAAATGCCCGACCTCTTCCGAGTTCATATGCCCGTATTTCTTGGCGTCCTGACCGGCGTAAAAGGAAGTTTCCGCAATGAGCAAATCAGCATCGGCACAAAAACCGATTAACGAATCGTCGTAATACGTGTCCGCTGTGTAGACAATGGTGGCAGATCCGCTCTGGATTTTCATCGCTAAACAATATGCCCCGTGAAAGGTCTTAAGAAATGAGAATGTCATGCCGTGCAAATGCAAAATCTCTTTTTCAAAAAACGGCACGACTTCGGAGCCTTCCATCGATGGATACGGGTTATGCCCCGTAGGCTGCAAGCCAGCCACGTAGATCGGAAGTGCTTTCGTTCTCTTGTTCAAATCCGTATCGATGATACATGCATACTGCAAGCAGCCCAAATCGGCGACATGATCATGATGTGTATGGCTTATAACCACAGCCCCAAGCTCATTCAACGGCATATAGTTTTGCAAAATAGAAAGAACCCCGCTTCCGCAATCGAGCAGCACGCGGTTTCCGTTAAATTCCAGCAAATAGCCTGCCGTTGCTCCCCCTGCTGCGGGATAGGCTCCCCAAGGACCTAAGATCGTTATTTTCACAAGCTCTCCTCCACTTCCTTCAATGATCTATAACCAGCAGAAATAGCACATTCACGAATGGTACCGCTGTGCAATGAATGCAAGCTATGTATTGATCGTGCTGTCCGGCAATGGCACTGGCGTAATCGAGGATGTCGCGCCCGGTTGCGCACGATGCGGCTGTATTGTATCACGCGGCAGAAACAGCAAGCCCAAAACGGCAATCACGAGAAATAATCCAATCGGCACAAGCAGCCTTTTCACAGGATAGCCTCCCCTTTAGTATGGTTTGGGCTTCTTCTTTTTAGGACTGGCAGGACACGCTCGAGATCTTTAACGATGTTAACTTATGATTTGATCAGGAATAAAGTCAGCTCCTCACGGTTATGGAACAGCTGCTTCGCTTTTTGCAGCTCCAGCTCCGGAGACAGATCCTGAGTAAGCTCACGGACCGTCTGGAACGGCTTCTTATGCATCAGCTTGACTGTTATGATCGCCGATCCGCCTGTTTGCAGCGAGTACAATAATCCTTTGATCAGCTTCGCCATTTGGCGCGGACTCCAGCTCATGTCGCAGACAAGCAAATCAAACGACTGAGGAGGGAACGATACCTCTCCCGCGTTTTTCTGAAGGAACGTGAGCCGGGGATGCTTCAGCAGCCCTGCATCCAGCTTGGCCGGATCGACGGCCGTAACCTTGACTCCCCTCTCCAGCAAGAGCGACGTCCAGCCGCCGGGTGCTGCGCCGATATCAATGGCAGACCGGTACTGGGAGAAGTCCAAGCCAAATGTGCGTTCCGCTTCTAGCAGCTTGAACTTGGCGCGGGACACTTGTCCTTCTTCCTTGCGGAAGCGGATCGCTCCTCCCGACCAATCGCTCACATTATGCTCCGGCTTCGAGATCCCGTAGTACGCGTTGTCCTCGGTTAAAAAGAGCGAAATGACGAAGTCCGCGTCCTTGGCTACCGGCATAGCCGCATACTCGTTAACTAGCAGCTCGTCGACCATTTGTTTACAAGCTGCAGTTGTAATGTCGCCTCCTACGGATTCGGTCTTGCGAACTTGCACCGCGACCTTGGCTCCAGCCTCAACCTCTAACCGGCTGCGCACGAAATCGCGAAGACCGGACAGCGTTCCGTCCCACTCCAGCTCCGCATCGACCGGCTGCATATGGCGCAAAAACATCGGCTCCTGATCCAGAATCGTCTGAGTGGCGGCCGATTTGCTCTCCGGTATCGAGAACCAGAACACCTCCGACGGAATCAGATGCCGAAACTGGGTGCCGGTCTGGAACAGACGGCGAATTTCTTCCTGGGCGTGCTGACCGAATCCATGATTGGCCGTTCCGATAAAAGCGGCGGCAGATATAATCGTTTCCGTCATTACAGCACCTTGATCCATGGACGGCCGTTATACCATTCCAGAGAAACCGGAACCTGGAACGCTTGAAGCAGGTTGGCCTCGTTCAATACGTCTTCTTTTCGGCCAGAAGCGATAATCTTACCCTGGTCGATCAACGCTACGTGCGAGAACATAGGCATAATTTCCTCAATATGATGTGTTACGTAAATCACCGTTATTTTCTGCTTGCCCAATTCATTGATATTTTCGAGCAGCCGCTCGCGTTCATATAAGTCCAGACCGGAGCAAGGCTCGTCCATAATCAAAATTTTCGGCTCCGTCATCAGCGCGCGGGCCAGCATCACTTTTTTCCGTTCGCCCTGAGACAATGTTCCTAGAGGCTGGTACGCCAAGTGCCGCAGGTTGACACGCTCGAGCATGCTCAGCGCTTTTTGCTGCACTTCCGACGGTATCTCCTCATAGAAACGCAGAAACCCGTATTCGCCGGTAGCAATGACTTCCCATACGGAATCGGCCGGCGTCAGTTTCTCGTACAAGGATTGGCTGATGTAACCGATCTGTTTGCGGACTTCTCTGACATCGACTTGCCCGTAAATATGGTCAAGCACCTCGACTTTACCGCTGCTCGGAAATTGATAGCCGTTGATCAGCTCGAGGATAGTTGTTTTTCCCGATCCGTTCTTGCCGAGAATAACCCAGTGCTCCCCTGCATTGACCTGTATTCCCACATCCGATAAAATATTCCGCTCTTCGCGGATAAAATGAATATGCTCTAAAGATAAGACCTGCACGAAAAATCACAACCTATTCTTCTCTAGTATTTGCTATAGCGGTAAGTCTGGCATAAGGAACGGGGCTGCCGTACAGTTCTACCTTATCCGGCTTGCTCTGGTACAGCAGCTCATACATGCCTCGTCTTCCTTCGAAGCTTGAACTATGCATATAAATCTCCTGAGGAAAACGCTGCGATGCGATGATGAATCGCACAACATCCATGCCGGTCGGCTGATCCCATCCCAAGTCGTAGTCAAGCGATAAGATCGCGATGTCGCACTCCTGCAAAAGCATAATGCATTCGTCAGCGCTGCGTGCCAACACGAAGCCGGCTGGACAGGCTCTGTAATCATCCAAAAAAACGTTGATCATGGTAATGCTTCTCCCCTCCCGCTCCCGCTTCCATCTTGTAGATCGGTCCTTCGCCATGGATTCAGACAAGGGAAATAGTAGAAGCCGCCGATGGAGCGATAGTAGAATGGTTTGCCTATTATGTAGGGGACAGCTCTTTAACAAAGCGGATTTCCGGTCCATGATCGCCCCCCCGCGGCACCGGAGTTTCCAATACGACAGGAATATCCATCGCCGAGAACGTCTTCAAGCATTGACGAAACCGGTCGGCTCCAATGCTGCCTGTTCCTATTATAGCATGGCGATCCTTGCCCATTCCCCCCTCGTAAAGGGAGTCGTTCAGATGAACGGCGAGCAAATGGTCCCAATACCCGAGACGGGCAGCCTTCTTGTCCAGCTCCGCCCAGCCGCCTGGTGCTGAGGACCACAAACCGCATGCGTAGGCATGGCACGTATCGAAGCAAAACCCGATATGCTCGCGATAGTCGGATAACGAGCGGATTTGAACCAGCTCCTCCAAGGTCGTCCCCATCGCAGAGCCTTCACCGGCCTGATTTTCTATCAGCAGCTTGGCCGCACCATGCCAGCCCTCAAGAACTTCATGAAGACATTGTATAATATTTTTGTAGCCTTGTAACGGGTCCGCCCCTTTATATTTGCCAAAATGAACCACGACCCCTACCGAGCCGCAAGCCTCGGCAATGGCCAAATCGTTGCGAAGCGACCTTACGGTCGCCTGTCTAAGCTCGGGCGTTTCGATTGCCAGGTTGGTGGGATAGGGGGAGTGGGCGATCGAATACATACGGTGCGTCCTGCAATAATCCATGCAGGCTTCTGCATCTTTGGGATTCCACTGCTTCACGGACAAGCTGCGCGGATTTTTGGGAAAATATTGATAAGCCGAAGCTTCGAGCTTACTCGCTAGCTTAGCCGCTTCCAAGAAGCCATTGCGAATACTGAGGTGGCATCCGATGTTCATCGTGTCCGCCTCCTAATGCTGACAGTGCGTGCAGCAAAAAGATTTTTTTGAAGAAACATCTCGTCGTTCAATCGGATGGCCGCAGCGGACGCAGGGCTCGCCTTCCCGGTCGTAAACTTTGCATCGGCTGTCGTAACCGCCTGTCAACTCATCGCCGGCATACAAAGGCATGTCCATGTACCCGCCATATCGCGTCGCTTCGGATAGAACATGCTGCATCGAATCGTACAATCGCGCTGACTCCTCCACTGACAATCGATCGCACTTCCGGGATGGCAGCAGCCCGGCTTCAAAGCAGATTTCATCGGAGTAGCAGTTGCCGATACCGGCCATTACGGCTTGGTCAGGCAATGTCGCCTTTAATGTCCTGCTCTGCTTGTGCAGCAAGGAAGCGAACCGCTCCGCGGTAAAGGAACGGTCCGTCGGCTCCGGTCCGAGCTTTTGCAAGAACCGATCCGCCTCATCGGGACTGTACAAATGCAAATAACCAAGCCTGAGTCCGATAAAAAAAAGGTTCATATCATGAAAGCTCATCGTCACTTGTACAGTACGATCCGGTTTGTCTTCCTTGGAGCCATAGAACATGATGCCCCCCAGCATCAAGTGGAGCAGTAAAATCCGAGCGTTGCTCAAATGAAACAACAGATGCTTCGCTCTCCGTTCCACCCTCTGGATTGATGTTCCGATTACCTCGTTTCTAAACTGGGAGACGGGGACGTTAATCGACTTCTCCCGCTCTACCTGGACATCGGTGATGAGGTGTCCGACCAGCCGCTGATTCAGCAGCAGCTTATAATTCTCCATTTCCGGCAGCTCCGGCATAAGCAGCACTCCTTCTTAAGACGATACAGAATAAGACCAAGAAAGGTCCTTCAGGCCTCGCAGAAAAGCCTCTTCAATATCTCCTTATATTTCCAAAAAGGAGCGGTTTTATGCCGTTCAGCGCTTCTTTTCGCCTCAGCTGACCAAAATAAGGCTATCTTCATCTCAGATTAAGCTGTCCATGCTATATCCGGTTTCGCCGCCTGCAGCCCTTCTTCGGCTTCCGGACCGACGGCCCGAAGCTTCGCTCGCCTTACGGGCAGCTGGATTAACGTTATTTGAGCGCTCTATTTTGGACTTGAGCCGTGCCAGGCGTTTCTCCAGCTCAGCCGTCTGATCGTTCTGCTTTTTTTCCTCACTGGTCATTCCTTTTCGACCTCGAGCCCCAAGGAGTCCCGGCCTGGCCAGCGATTTGCGCTGCCGCGCTTTGTTCAAAGCCTCCTCTGCGTACTGCAGAGCGAGCAGAAGCCGCTTCTCCCGATGCTCATAGTGCATCGACAATTCGATATACGGCTCGACCGAAGCCATGCTTCGATGTCCTTTACGCAGCACATAAGCGGTCCATAACCGGCAGGCGGTCTCATAGTCGTGCGTCTGCTTATATACTTGCGCCAGCGGCAATAAATAGTCTTCTTCCTGCTCTCCGGAATCGTCTTGAAGCAGGCGCTCCTTCAGCTGATCCAATACGTCCTCTGCGTAGGAGGATAGCTGCAGCTTAAGGAACCAGAGCCCCAGGCGGAAATGTTCTTCCAGGCCCATTTCGGATAGCGAGAATTCGCCGCGAAGAATTCGGGCGAAGTGAATCGACAATCCGGCCAATGACAATATATCGAGCTCATTATGGATAAATATGCCTTTTACGACCGTTGCATCCTTGTCCGCCAAATATTGAAAATATAGCGCCGGAGCCATCGAACCGGGAAGATCGTCCTGCCTTTCCACGTGAAGCCTGTCTTCCTCGACTTTGCCCAGCCGGCACGACGGCAGAGTGTGCTTCCACAAGCTGCGGGACGGATACAAGAAATCCAGATGGCCCGCGATATCCGGCTCCGATGGGATGCGGTTCAATATGTACCGGTTTTTGATAAGGGGCCAATCGAACGTCTTGCCGTTATAAGAGACCAAATACGGATGCCGTTGGAGCCTCTCCTGCAAATGATGAAGCATGGCCAGCTCTTCCGCCGGATTACGAATAAACATTTGCTCCACGACGAACTGCCGGTCCTCGTAAAAGCCGATTCCTATCATAAATGCTACGTTGCCGGCTCCAACTCCCAATCCCGTCGTTTCGGTATCCAAATACAAAAGCTTGTCGTACGGCATCCCTTCCGCCGCAGCCTCGACATCTCCCGGCAGCAAGATCGACAGCAGCTCGTCCGCCTGCCCTTCCAGGTCTCCAATAGCATACCGGCCATGACGGAAGTCATTTCCGTAACGGATTCGCCTCAGCACAAACGAACCGCGCTCGTTATGCTCCATTTGCGCCCCGATGAAGCTCCACTCCCCTTGCTCGTCCGCCTCCCTGCTAATCTCGGCAGGCGCAGCAGCGGATGGTGCCGCCTGTTCCGTCTTCTTATGCCTCAGCAGCCGCTCCCGAAGCCCGCTCATCGCGGCACCTCCGTTGGATCGGGCAGCTGCTCAGCCACGGGCAATAACCGACATTGCATCATCTCGTTCAGCCTCCCTTTCAAGTTCGCCCCTTCGATGAGGTCATAGTCCCGCCAGCAATTCAATGCTCTTTTGCTTGGCGCTCAGCCCCTCGATCTCCGTGCCGATACATGAAGGGCAGCCGTCCTCACATGGACATCTTCGAATCAAATTTCTTGCAGATGCTTTTATTTCGTCAAACCGTTTGTACACGTCCTCGGCCAATCCGATCCCGCCGGGATAATGGTCATAGATGAAGATCGTAGGCAGCTGCGTATGCTCGGCTCGTATTTGCGATACGACATGAATATCGCTCCGGTCGCACATGACATGAATGGGAACGATATGCCTCAACACATTCGAAATCCCGAGAAGCAGCTGCTCCAGCGTTTTCGTGCCTATGCCCGGGTCCGTCTCCTTCAATTCTATCCAGGTCGAGCTGGTATGCAGCTCCTCTTCGGGAAGGCTGATAGGGCCGTATCCGATATTTTCAAACGTGGTCAGCTTGATTTTCTTAAAAATCGTCGGCATGGCGTTAACAACCACGTCGCCGTAATGCAGCGAAGCGGTTCTCCTATGCTCCGTCCGGTCCGTGTCCAGCACTTTCAGCTTTACAGCCAGGTTCGCGTCCGTGTAATATTCCACACTGACTTCCCTTACGTAAGCCTTCTTGTGGTCCCAATCCAGCTTCTCGACCTGGTATTGTACCCCCTCGTGCAAATAGATCGCCTCATCGTGCAGCAGGGTCATCGCGCTGAAACGGTCCATTTCCCCGATGATTCTTACGTTGGCTACGTCGGATTGATCGACGATCACTACGTTTTCCTGCGCTGCCGAACGCAAGCTCACTTCACTGGCCGGAAACGACTGGTTCGCCCAATAAAACGTATCCCCTGCATAATGGAGCACCTTCTCGTCTACCAAATATTCCAATAGCTCCTCGATTTCGAGCGGGCCGAATTCCTCCCCTTTTTTAAAAGGAAGCTCATACGCCGCACACCGCAAATGATCGACCAAAATAATCAGGTTCTCCGGGTTGATTCTGGCGGATTCCGGAGACCGGTCGAAGAAATATTCCGGATTTTGTACGATATACTGGTCTATCGGCGTATTGCCGGCAACCATCACCACCAGGGCTTCCCCATGCCGCCTTCCGGCCCGGCCTGCTTGCTGCCATGTACTTGCGACACTTCCGGGATATCCCGTCATAATGCAGACCTGAAGCTGTCCGATGTCTACACCCAGCTCCAGAGCGTTCGTGCTTACGACGCCCAAAATATCCCCGCTTCTCAGCCCTCTTTCGATTTCGCGCCGCTGATTCGGCAAATAGCCGCCGCGATAGCCTCTTATCGATTTGGCTCCGATATCGTTTTTAATAAGCTCCTGCAAATGGCTTAGAATAATTTCGACCCTCACCCGGCTGCGGGCAAACACGATCGTCTGTATTTTATTCGCCAAAAACTCCTTAGCCACGTGGTTCACTTCGGCTGTCGCGCTTTTCCGGATGTTTAACGGCTTGTTCACAATCGGAGGGTTATAAAAAACAAAGTGCTTTCTCCCGCGCGGCGCCCCATTATCGTCAATTAGCCGCATGGGACTCCCTGTCAGCTGCTCGGCAAGCTCCTTAGGATTAGCGATGGTTGCAGAGGTACAAATAAAAATCGGATTGCTTCCGTAAAATTTGCAGATTCGTTTCAAGCGGCGTATTACATTCGCAACATGGCTGCCGAATACGCCACGATATGTATGAAGCTCGTCAATAATAATATATTTAAGATTGCTAAATAAACTGACCCACTTCGTATGATGGGGAAGAATGGCGGAATGCAGCATATCCGGGTTGGTGATGACGATATGCCCGACGCTTTTTACAATCTGCCGAATCGCCGGGGACGTATCGCCGTCATAGGTGAAGCTTTTGATATCGATTCCCATCTCCGCGATAATTTCGTTCAGCTCGCTTTTTTGGTCTTGCGCCAGAGCTTTCGTCGGGAACAAGTACAGCGCCCGGCTAACGTCGTCATTGGCTATCGTCTGCAGCACGGGAAGGTTGTAGCACAGCGTTTTGCCCGATGCGGTCGGAGTTACCGCTACGATATGTTCCCCCTTTAGTACGGTTGTTTCGTAGGCGGTATATTGGTGAGTATACAGCTGCTCAATTCCGCGTTTGGCTAATGCGGCTCTAATTCTCGGGTCTACGCTTTCCGGTATCGGCCTGGTTTTGGCTTCTTGCGGCTCGACCTCGTGCCAATTGATGATATTTCCATTCCCTCTCAATTCTTCAATCAATTGGGACAAATTTTTCTTACGGAACATGATTGGGTCACCCCTTATTAAGAACTACTGTTCCCCTATTATAAACTTGTATGGAAAAATAAAAAAGCCCCTTGTCCAGGGCTTTCAATGATGTTCATAAGGCTGACGGATTCAGCACCGTCATTCGTTCCTTTCAATCCTGCCCCAGAGTAAAGTTCCCCGAGCCGGTGCGAACCTTCAGCTGAGTTGTACCGGAGCCGAAGACGCCTTTCAGCGTACGGCCGTCCTCGCCTTTTTCTTTATACGTTACATTATCCCACTCTATGTTTCCGCTGCCCGAACCACCGTTATATTGAACCGTCAACGACTTGGGCTCATTAGCAGTTTTCACCGTAACATCGCCGCTGCCGGCTTTTAAATCCATATCTTGATCCAGCTCGTTCACTGCAACATCAATATTTCCCGAGCTGGTCTCTCCTTTAATGATGGCCTGCCCTCCGGACAAGCTCACGTCTCCGCTCCCTACATGAAAAGTCAGGTTTTTGGCTCTGAATGCATTCGATTCGATATTTCCCGAACCCGCTTGCAGCGTAACTTGGCCTGCTTCAATATCGTTTGCGGTTACATCGCCGCTATTAGCATGTACGTCTATGTTCGTCCCTTTCAGCTCTTCTATGTCTACATCGCCGGATACGGTTTGGACCTTGACGTTCTCCCATACTTGCTCCGGAAGCTCTACGGTTAAGTTCAGATCCGAGAAGCTCATGCCGAACGGGAAGCGCTCCGGAATCTCGACTTTTAGCTCCAGCGTATCGCGCCGAGGGTCTGCCTGCAGCTGAATGTTATCGGCAGCGTCCCGCTTCACCCGGCCGTCCAGTCGAATTTCGATAGCTTCGGAATGTCCGCGTACAACTTTCACATCCGTCCTTCCTCCATCGATATTCACACTGCGGATGCCCTCTGCTTTTACCGTTTTCTCTATATCTACCGTTTTCGTATTCCAGGAAAACACATTTGCCGCAAAGCCCTGCTCGCTTATAAATACACCCAGTAAAATGACAAGCCCTGCCGTAATGAAAAGCTTGCCCATTCCTGATCCTTTACTCATGTTTTTCTCTCCAATCGATCCCATTTGATTTATTTTTTATTTGCTTGACTCGCATGTTTAATTTATCATGAACACTCATGGTGACACACTGGACCGCCGAACAGAATCATACCCGACTATAGTCTAGGGGGATATTTGGCAGTATGGATACACCGAGTCACCTAGATATCGGCCGGCTTCCGTTTAAAGTCTTCATAAATTTGTAAGGATTTTGTCTAGTTATTTGTAAAAAGTATCTTGTAGTATAGACTTAAGTTTTTCGCGAAAAGCCAAAGGAAAGAACCCGTTAGGACAAAGGAGTCGTAGAAGTGCAAACGTACAATATCCTCGTCGTGGACGACGAATTGGAAATTCAAGAGGCGATAGAGATTTATTTGACTAACGAACGGATGAACGTATTTAAAGCGAACGACGGCGAAGAGGCGCTGCAGCTGCTTGAACGCGAGGAGATCCACTTGATCGTCATGGATGTTATGATGCCCAAGCTCGACGGTGTGAAGACAACATATAAGATCAGAGAATTACATAACGTTCCGATCCTGATGCTTTCGGCCAAAACCGAGGATACGGACAAAATACTGGGCCTTACGGTCGGTGCGGACGACTACATGAGTAAACCGTTTAACCCCATGGAGCTGGTGGCGCGGGTGAAGTCCCAATTAAGAAGATATACGCATCTCGGTACCTACAAACCGAACGACGACGAGCTTCAAGTAAGGGGTCTCGCGCTCAATAAGCGGATGAAAACCGTCACACTGGACGGGGAAGAAATCAGGCTCACGGCTACGGAATACAAAATTCTGGAGATGCTGATGGAGCATCGGGGCAGAGTATTTTCCATAGAGGAAATCTATGAAAACGTTTGGAAAGAGCCCTACTTCAACGCGGAGAATACCGTTGCGGTTCACGTAAGACGAATCCGGGAAAAAATCGAGGTCAACCCGAAGGAGCCTCAATATTTAAAGGTGGTGTGGGGAATTGGATACAAAATTGAAAAGTAAGGCGACGCCCTTGATCGCCTGGGCATTGCTGCTTGCGTTCACATCAGCCGCCTTTTTGTCGGGATGGGATGTGGTTACTCACCGGGCATTTTTCGATACGTCTTACTATTTTAAAAGCAACGCTTTTTACAACCAAATAGAAACTCATTGGAAGCTGATCAAATATATACATCTGGATAATAAAAATTACCCTCAATTACCTCGTGAGGATAAATTGAATGATGATTGGATCCTCTATTTGAAAAAAAGCTATGACGAACAAAAGCAAATGAACATGAATACAGGCTCGCGAATCGAAGCTATGCTCGAAAAAGATATAAATCAATATCTAGCTTATAAGGAACACGAATATAACCAAGTGAAAAAAAGCCTCGACAGCCGCAGCGGCGTTTTCAAATATTACATAAAAGACGTCGGTTCCGGAGAAGTATACACGAATATTCCCAATTCATCAGAGCAGGGGGTTAAGCTGTACCCAGCTCTTTACCGAATCGAGCTTCCAACGAATCAATTGATGAATCAGGCTTTGCAGCCGATCAACCGATATTTTCAGCAAAACCGGCTGACAGGCACGCTATTCATTCCCGAGACCGTAAATGAGCACAGCCAGATCCACTCGGACTATGCGTACTACTTGGCGATTCGCGAGAGGATCATTAAGGAAAGCGTCTTGTTTGGTGTTTCCTTGCTTTTGACACTCATTTTGATTGCCGTCATCCGGAAATCGGGCTGGGCTTTGAGCTTCGCTTCGAGTGTCCAGAACGGATTCAGGCAAGTTCCGCTCGATGCACGGTTTGCCGTCCTGCTAATCATCTGTTTAGTCTCCTTCTCTTACGTTCATCCGTCTGAGCTGTTCCGCATACCGGTTGATCCCGTGCGGGTGCTGCCGGTCGTTTTCCTTGCCGTGGTTGCAGCTCTATTGATCCTTCAGTGGCAGGAAGTCTTATTGCTTTATCGCAACAAACCGGAGCTTAAGCGTCAGTGGCAGGAAACTTACATTTTTCGTCTTAGACAGTTCATTGGCGGCAGTGTGGCTAACCGGAATTTGTTTGTTAAGGCTGCTCTGATCTTTGGCGCTTCTATTTTGCTGGTTATTTTTAGTGTTGTTGGCATCATCGGCTTGGATGACGGCGCCGGCGGTGCGATTGTCGTCTCGGCTCTATACATTTTGCTGTATCTGGTTGTTATCCTGCCTTACATCCTTACACGCATCTCGATGCTCAGCTCCATACTGGCCGGTGCGGAGGCCATTGCTGCAGGTGATTTCAACCAACCCATCGAACCTAAGGGACGCGGCAATCTGGCAGCTCTGGCAAACCATTTGAATAATATGAAAGCCGGCTTCAAGTCCTCTCTGGAACAGCAAATGAAAAGCGAAAGACTGAAGTCGGAGCTGATTACGAATGTTTCGCACGATCTCAAGACGCCTCTTACTTCAATCATTAATTACGTAGATTTGTTAAAGCAAGAGAACCTTACCCAAGACCAGCGGGATAACTATATCGAAGTGCTCGATCGAAAAGCTCAACGTCTGAAGGCGCTCATCGACGATTTGTTCGAGGCTTCCAAGATGGCAAGCGGGGCCACAGAGCTTACCCTTGAGAACGTCAATGTCACATCGCTTCTAAGACAAACGCTGGCGGAGCTCAGTGAGCAAATCGAAGCCTCCGGTTTACGTTTCAAAATAACCGTACCTGACAAAAAAGTCGAAGCTGTCCTGGACGGCAAAAAAATATGGCGTGTGTTCGAAAATCTGATCGGCAACGCATTGAAATATTCCACGCCGAATACCCGTGTGCACATTACCTTAACGGAAAGTACCGATAAAATCACATTCAGCATTAATAATGTGTCTGCTTATGAAATTGAGTTTGAAGCTTCGGAGCTGCTGGAGCGGTTCAAGCGAGGCGACGCTTCCAGACATACGGAAGGCTCGGGACTTGGACTGGCTATTGCCAAAAGCATCATTGATCTGCATGAAGGCGAGCTTTTGATCCAGATAGATGGCGATTATTTCAAGGTTATCGTAACGTTGAGCAAGAATCCGGCAGTGTCGCAAAGGTGAAGAGCTAAACAGGAGCTAAAGCTGTGCAGGATTTGACCCTCACTTATCTGGAGGCTGTCAGCGAGAAATTCGTTGGCGGCCTTCTTGATGCTTTGCCGGCTTTTCTTCCAACCTCCCCTGTTATTGATTTTAGTGTCATCTAAATACTCTCTGGTCTGCATCCTCATTGAATTCTTTGTTAACAGAACATTCGTTCCTCTGTTTAATCTGATTGCTTGGAAAAGAACAAAGCAATAATCACATCTCCATTGCTTGGGCAGATACACGGTATGGATCGAAATTGAATTGAACCATTGGATGACGTTGTTATTTTAATTTTCTGAATATTTTGTCGTTTCCTGCGCTTTCCCGGGAAAAGTTTTTAATTACCTACGTTCGCTACTATTCTAGCTTATAGTTGCTAGCAGATTTGTTTAACTATTTATCTATTAAAAGGCACAAAATGGTAACAATTGCCGTTACCCGTTAAAATCTTCATCATATACTTTAATATTCCAAATTGAAAGGAGTAGATTGATTCATGGCTTTTACACCTGGACCTCCGGGACCTCCCGGACCTGTTGGACCTGTTGGGCCAACGGGCCCGACGGGCCCGACGGGACCTACTGGAATGACGGGATATACTGGCTATACTGGACATACTGGAGCTACGGGCGCTACGGGCGCTACGGGTCCAACCGGTCCAACCGGTCCAACCGGTCCTACTGGACCGACGGGACCTGTCGGACCTGCTGGAGCTGACGGTGCTCCTGGACCGACTGGGGCTACGGGCGCTCCCGGACCTCAAGGCGATCAAGGACCGGCGGGCTCTACTGGCGCTACGGGCGCTCCTGGGCCTCAAGGCGATCAAGGACCAGCGGGCTCTACTGGCGCTACGGGCGCTCCTGGGCCTCAAGGCGATCAAGGACCAGCGGGCTCTACTGGCGCTACAGGCGCTCCTGGACCTCAAGGTGACCAAGGACCAGCGGGCTCTACTGGCGCTACAGGCGCGCCTGGACCTCAAGGTGACCAAGGACCAGCGGGCTCTACTGGCGCTATGGGCGCTCCTGGACCTCAAGGCGATCAAGGACCAGCGGGCTCTACTGGCGCTACGGGTGCTCCTGGACCTCAAGGCGATCAAGGACCGGCGGGGGCTACTGGCGCTACAGGCGCTCCTGGACCTCAAGGCGATCAAGGACCGGCGGGGGCTACTGGCGCTACAGGCGCTCCTGGACCTCAAGGCGATCAAGGACCGGCGGGCTCTACGGGGGCTACTGGCGCTCCTGGACCTCAAGGCGATCAAGGACCGGCGGGGGCTACTGGCGCTACAGGCGCTCCTGGACCTCAAGGCGATCAAGGACCGGCGGGCTCTACGGGGGCTACTGGCGCTCCTGGACCTCAAGGCGATCAAGGACCGGCGGGCTCTACTGGCGCTACGGGCGCTCCCGGACCTCAAGGCGATCAAGGACCGGCGGGAGCTACGGGCGCTACGGGTGCTCAGGGCGATCAAGGACCTCAAGGTGATCAAGGACCGGCGGGGGCTACAGGCGCTACGGGTGCTCAGGGCGATCAAGGACCTCAAGGTGATCAAGGACCTTCCGGTGCTACAGGCGCTACGGGTGCTCAGGGCGATCAAGGGCCTCAAGGTGATCAAGGACCTTCCGGTGCTACAGGCGCTACGGGTGCTCAGGGCGATCAAGGGCCTCAAGGTGATCAAGGACCTTCCGGTGCTACGGGCGCTACGGGTGCTCAGGGCGATCAAGGGCCTCAAGGTGATCAAGGACCTTCCGGTGCTACGGGCGCTACGGGTGCTCAGGGCGATCAAGGGCCTCAAGGTGATCAAGGACCGGCGGGGGCTACAGGCGCTACGGGTGCTCAGGGCGATCAAGGGCCTCAAGGTGATCAAGGACCGGCGGGGGCTACAGGCGCTACGGGTGCTCAGGGCGATCAAGGACCTCAAGGTGATCAAGGACCTTCCGGTGCTACAGGCGCTACGGGTGCTCAGGGCGATCAAGGACCTCAAGGTGATCAAGGACCTTCCGGTGCTACAGGCGCTACGGGTGCTCAGGGCGATCAAGGACCTCAAGGTGATCAAGGACCTTCCGGTGCTACAGGCGCTACGGGTGCTCAGGGCGATCAAGGACCTCAAGGTGATCAAGGACCTTCCGGTGCTACGGGCGCTACGGGTGCTCAGGGCGATCAAGGACCTCAAGGTGATCAAGGACCTTCCGGTGCTACAGGCGCTACGGGTGCTCAGGGCGATCAAGGACCTCAAGGTGATCAAGGACCGGCGGGGGCTACTGGCGCTACGGGTGCTCAGGGCGATCAAGGACCTCAAGGTGATCAAGGACCGGCGGGGGCTACTGGCGCTACGGGTGCTCAGGGCGATCAAGGACCTCAAGGTGATCAAGGACCTTCCGGTGCTACGGGCGCTACGGGTGCTCAGGGCGATCAAGGACCTCAAGGTGATCAAGGACCTTCCGGTGCTACGGGCGCTACGGGTGCTCAGGGCGATCAAGGACCTCAAGGTGATCAAGGACCTTCCGGTGCTACGGGCGCTACGGGTACACAAGGGCCAACCGGACCTGGCTCAGCAGCTACCGGCTTACAAGGAACAATTCCTACTAACATCCCGACAGTAGGTACACCAGTAACTGCAGCAACCCTCAACATTCCTGTAAACGCCGGTTCTAACCAAGTTATTGTGGATGGCGTTGTTACGGTTAACATTAGCTTTAATACTCTAGTCGCGCTAGCTGCAAGCCCTACAATTACGGTTGAATTGCTTGATGGAGCTACAGTAGTTGCAACTACTGTTAACTCGGATCTATTGTCGCTTGGAGCAGGCGTCTTTAATTACCAACGAACCATTCCAATGACTTATTTCAATTCAGCTACTGATGGCACTCACACCTATACACTAAGAGTTACCGTAACAGGTATCACTATAGTCATCGGAACTACCACCGCAGCTATCACTTACTCCTCCCTGACAGCAACGACCGGAACGGTTCCTGTATAATAAGCTTAAATAAAAAAGGAATGACACCCTCACGGGCGCCATTCCTTTTTATTTACTGGTTGTGACACACAATCGCAACCTAATATTATTCTCTATTCCACTCAAGTAAATCACCAGTTCGTCTTTACATAACAAAATCTATCAAAAATTCATTGTATCAGCAAAATTAATGTCGTTTCCTGCGCTTTCCCGGGAAAGTTTTTTACAGCAAGTCCGACGAATCGTCGTAATCGAACCTTAATTCATCACGATCCACCGTCAATGTAGTATGTTTGCTCATTGCTTCCTCTGCTTTGCTCTGCAGCTTGCCCAGCACTTCCCGGTATTGCTTGACGTTTGAATCTTTGGCCTCCGCTTGAATCGCTAATTGTAAAGCTTGCTCGATCACGGCAATATCCTGACTTGTGAAGTTCATGCTGGCATCCCCCCTGAGCATCGTTTTTCACACCCGACTAGTATATCCCATATTGAGGATATTCATACAAAGAAAAGGCCGAATTACGGCCTCTTCGCCTCATTTTCTTTTAAACAAACGGCGGGTCCCACACTTTTTTTCGCCATCCTAGGGATTGATCGACGACATTCAAATTACGGTCCAAGTACACATCGACTCCGAAAGGGAGCTGGTGATTATGCCAAAAGCGGACATCGCGCCACTTAACGACATATCCGTCGTTTTGCTCCGTACTGATGACATACACCCTCTGGGCAAAATGCAAAAAAGCTCTGACTCCGTCCGTCGACATCGTTGCCTGAACAATCGAATCCGCCGCATCTTTGCGATACACATCCTTGATCGACACAACACCCCGATGCAGCGTTCCTGTTGTAAAATGGCTCTCTGTTTCCACTACGAACTGCCACCGGTACCACAACATTCCCGGCAATACATGGCATACTCCGTCGAAGCCTACATGCCGGCGAACGACCTCCACCGCCTGACGATGCTGTACCGTGCGCACCCCGATATACATGAAGGTCACCGCATAAATCCCTGCAAACATCCAGCCGAATGGAATTCCCGGCACATTCAGCAGCCACAGCAGCAGCCCTGCGGAGTGAAGCAGGAACAGCCCCGGCTCGAACAAAGAGAGCACGTCAAGATGGTGCCATTTTTGCGAAAAAGGCCGAAAGCACTGGACCCCATAAGCATTAAACCAATCCAGAAATACATGAAACACGACTGCGAAAAAAGCCCAAAGCCAAACCAAATGAGCATGCTCCCATACTCCGAACACCGCAGTCACAGGAATGGAAAGGACAACAGGCCATATCAAAAGCGCAGGCAGCGAGTGGGTTATTCCGCGATGAATTCGTATATAGGCGGAATATCCTTTCAGACGGGCAATGGTATCGAAATCCGGAGCATGCGAGCCGATTAAGGTTGCCGCCATAATAGCATGACTGAGCTCGGGCTGATGGGCTATGACCGGGTGAAGCGCAGCCAAGCCGGCCAGAGTCGCACCGAACAGCAAATGACTTCCCGTATCCATTGTCTTCCCTCCTAAGCTGAATGGGATGCTTGCTTGCCTTCCGTCCGGCTTTGCGTATTTCCCGGGGAGTTCCCGTTCGAATTATGGGCCGTTGGATCTTCCTGCCATCGCTCCTCTGCATTGAACCAATAAAACCATTGCGCCGGATAGCTGCGTATCACCTGCTCCATGAATCGGTTCAACAGCTTGGTAGCTTCCCTTCTCTGAGTCTTCTGGTAGGAAGCATACAAATGCAACGGCTGCTCGAAGGTCAGACGATGGACAAACCCTTTCTCCCTCCTGCCGTAAAAAGGGATTACAGGCACTTCGTCGCCGATCGCCAGCAAAGCAGCGCCCTCCGGTGTCCGTGTCACCCGTCCGAAAAACCGGGAAATCGGAAACGACTCGCGGTAAAAATCACCTAAAATAAAAACGACACCGTTGGCCGCTATATGTTGTCGAAGCTTTCGTACAAGCTCCAGCGGAGGCGTGCTGTCATAGTCCAGCCCGTCACAGCCCATATCCCGAAAGTGGAAATACAGCGGACGCAGCTCCGGACTCCCGGCTGTTGCAATCGTTAAGCATGGATATTTTTTACATAAATACCAATAGTAATAAAAGAAATTCCCTTCGTGAGGCGTATACACAATAGCACCGCGCCCCAGACGCAGCGCTTCCTCCAAATGAGCCTCGCCGTCGACGCGAAACCGCCAATCTTCACTGCCGCTGAGCCTGTGGGAATCGATGATGATTTCATAGAGCGTGATAACGAGATTTTGATAAAATTGAAACCGGCAGCTCGCGATTTCCTTCCTGGACCGATCTGGGAGCATATCCATCATGTTGCGTAAAATATTATCGCGAAGCCCTTTTCCCGCAGCCACAAACAGCATTATACCTACACAGCGGCACAGCAGCAGGATGACCGGACGCGGAATCAAGCGGCTCCAAGAAGCCATAGTTTGCAGCGCTTTTCGATTTCCGGTTATAGCTCCAATCCACTCGTACAAAGTCACCCTCCCCTTTTTCGAACATGGTATACGTTCATAGCCCGGTTCACCGCTTCAAAAAATGCTTCTTATATTTGCGGGTAACGCGATCCTTTTCCAAAACGATAAAAAAGTCAACCGTATCAAAAATAGCGTCGTAAGCCGGATCTCCGCCGATTTCAGCTCCAAGCCACTGGTAGCCCTTCATAAGCGGGGGCAGCTTGCGAAACAGCTCTTTTTCATTCAAATCGCATTCCAATTGCTGTAACCCCTGGATCTGATGCGTCGGATGCGGGTGGATCCCAAAACGATCTGTAATCACTTGTTTATGCTTAAGCAGGCTGTAGATGAAGTTCACTTCTTCCATAGACTGCATATGAACGCTGGCGCAGCCGATCAGGAACCGGTAATCATACTCGGTAATATAAGAAGCTATTCCTTCCCACAGCATCTGGATCGCTTTTCCGCTCCGGTACGCCGGATCGATACAGCTTCTCCCCAGCTCCAATGCATCTCTCTTCCATTCTTGAATACCGGATAAATCAAATTCCGTCTCCGAATAAAAGCCAATGTTGCTGATAGCCCGCTCGCCTGGCAGCAAACGGTAAGTCCCTACCACATGATCACTATCCAGATCTTTCACTATCAAATGATCGCAATAGGTATCGTACGGATCCTGCTCCAAGCCGTTCTCGTTCAGCAGCATCATGTTCCGTTCCTCTTCGACAAAAACTTGATACCTTAAGCGCATGGCCTGCTCTATTTCTTCCGAATTGGCAGCCAGCCTCACGCACAGGTTAGACTGCGAATGGCTTGCTTGAGTAGCCGTTTGAATCATCATCAACACGCCTTTCTCAGGGAAAGTGGAGTGGAATACCTTGTAAGCGTAGCAAATGATTATTATGATAACGTTTGCGCGTTGTTAATGTTTTGTAAGGATTACGGCTGCTTGTCCAATCGGAAAATAGAAAAAAAACAGAGCGCCATGCACTCTGCTTTGAATAGTAATCATGTTTTATTTGTAAACTGGCTTTAGGGTTCAAGCCGATCGGTTAACGGAACAACGAGTAAAGCGGGATGAACAAAATGGATGTGATGATGGCGGCCGCTCCCATCGCAAACCCGCTGACACTGCCCTGGAGCTCCGAATCGCGTATGATTCTGGCCGTCCCGATTCCATGCGCCGCGGTGCCGATAGCCGTACCAATCGATATGTCATCACGTACACCGCTCAGCCTTAATAACGCGGGGCCGAACATGCTTCCAATTAAGCCGGTTAACACGGTCAGCACGGCTGTTAATTCGGGAATTCCCCCGGACTGACGGGATATTTCCAATGCGATCGGTGACGACACCGATTTGGGCATCATCGTAAGCATCAATTCTTTGGAGCCGCCGAGACTCCATACGAACGCCGCAGACAGAATAAGCGCGCTGACGGATCCGACGGTGATGCCGCCCAAGATGGCAGCCAAATTGGTTTGGATGCGCCGGGCATTTTTATACAGAGGGATTCCAAGCGCTACCGTTGCTGGCCCCAGGAAGAAGATCAGCATATCTCCTCCGACCCTATAAGCTTCATATGGGATATCTCCTGCCAGCAAGAACGCGATCACAAGCCCTGAGCTTAAAAATAACGGATGCAGCCACCGCCGTTTGCGATTGACAATCAGCGCGATTGAATAGCAGATCACGGATAGTGCAATTCCGAACAAAGGCTGTGCGACAAATTCATCGGGACTCATGCTGCTCGCCTCCTTTTCGTTTCCACAGCTTCACCGACCAGCCGGTGACTAGGAGTACTCCCGCTGTGCTGGCAAACAAACTGACAAGCAGCTGCACGGCATAGACGCCTATGTAATGAAAAAAAACCATCGTGCCCACGACAAAAGGAATAAAGAAGAGCAGCATATGCTTAATCAGAAATTGTCCCGCATCCTCCACCCATTCGAGCTTCACCAGCTTCAAAAACAAGCTCGCGGTAAATAAAATCAGTCCGATCACATTGGCCGGAAGCGGGATATGAGCTGCTTCATGCAGAATTGATCCGAGCAAATAAAACCCGATCAATATGGATAAACCGATCATTCGTTCCCCATCCTTCGAAAGATTATGATCCATCATGAATAATTTCACGTCCCGTGAGGGATTGTAAACCTTGGCGAACGGCATATAGCCGTGTGTCCGATGACTTACTATATGAATTAAAGGAGCTGTTAACCACCATGGCCAAACCGGACAATCGTGCAGACAATGTAGAGCATTTGCAAAAAAGCATCGACAACACCATTGAAAACATGGAAGAGGCTGAACAATACTTAGCCGAGCATGCCGACGAAATCAGCCCTCAAGAGAAACAAGACATTGAAACGAAAAATGAACGCAGAGAAAAAAGCCTAGATTCCTTCCGTCATGAGATCAAGGACGAAGCTAATCAACAAGAGTAGCCTTAGTTGTATTCATAACGAAGCCGCCCCGTCCTTGACAGAACGGGGCTTTTTCCTGCAAGCACTTAGTTTTCAAGTACAGCATGTCTCTTCCTTGGTACTTCAAAGGACCATAAATCCCGCGCCAAATAGGTTTCGGCATGGATCTCTTTCGCCTCATCCACCAGCAGCTCCGCCTCATCCTTCTGATAACGCGAGCTGATATGCGTAAGGATTAATGCTCCAACACCGGCTTCATTGGCGGTTCGCGCCGCATCCTTCGCCGTAGAATGGTCGTACGCCACGGCCAGATCTTTTTTCTGTTCCGCAAAAGTTGCCTCATGCACGAGAACGTCGGCATCTACCGACAGCTTCAATGAATACTCGCACGGCTGCGTATCGCCAAGTATCGTCACGATTCTGCCGGGGTAAGACGGACCGATAAACTCGCTCGCCTTAAGCTCTCTGCCGTCGTCCAGCACGACATCGATCCCTTGCTTGATCAAGCCGAATACAGGTCCGGAAGCGAGCCCCAGCTCCTTGAGTCTCTCTACCTGAAGTCTGCCGGTTTGCGACTTCTCCGCGATCCGGTACCCGTAGCTCTCGACCCTATGGACCAGAGGTGCAGCCGTGACGATAAACTGCTCGTCTTCGAACAGCAGAGACTCCTCCTGGACGCTGAATTCTACGATTTCAAGCTCATATCCGAGATGTGCCTGGCTTACCTCTAACGCGGTCCGTACAAAGCGCTCCGTCCCTTTGGGGCCGTAGATCGTGAAAGGAGTTCCTGTATCACCACCCTGATAAGAGCGGCTCGTCAGCAAGCCGGGCAAGCCGTACAAATGGTCGCCATGCAAATGCGTAATAAACAGCTTCTCCAGCTTGCCTATTCTGATAGGCGACCGCAATACTTGATGCTGAGTCCCTTCGCCGCAATCGAACATCCAGTACGAGTTCCGTTCGGACAACAAGTTCAGGACGACGGATGTAACGTTTCTTTCTTTGGAAGGCATGCCTGCCCCCGTACCGAGAAAATATAGCTCCACTACCGCTTCTCCGTTTCATCACATTCTAAGTTTATAGGGAAAGAGCGGAGTCCGATAGGAACTCCACTCTAATAAGATGCCTAACTTTTATCAACATTAAAATAACGTGCCTGCGGATGGGCAAATACAATGGCCGAAACCGATGCTTCCGGCTCCATCATGCTGCCTTCCGTTAGATGGACTCCGATATCCTCCGGGTTCATTAAGGCAAACAGCTGCTGCTGATCGTCCAGATTCGGACATGCCGGATAACCGAAGGAGAAACGCTGTCCGCGATATTTCGCGCCGAAACGCTCCTGCATGGTCATCTCCGCTGGATCCGGGAAGCCCCATGTGTCGCGCATCATTTCGTGTACTCGCTCAGCCAGCGCTTCAGCTGTTTCAAGAGCTGTTGCCTGCAGAGCATGCGAGCGAAGATAATCGCCTTTCTCGCGCCATTCGGCCGCTTTCTCGCTGATTCCATGGCCTGCCGTTACAACCAGGAAGCCGATATAATCCATCTCTCCGCTGTCGGTCGATTTCAAGTAATCCGCAAGACACAAATACGGCTCTGTGGTTTGCCGCGGGAAGGAGAACTTCTGGAGCACCTTGGTGACATCATTCGGGTCATACACGATAACATCGTTGCCTGACGATTGCGCCGGGAAGAAACGATACATACCATGCGCTTTGATGATGCCTTCCTTTTGGGCTTCGGCCAAGATTTGATCGACCGTTTCCTTCAATTGAACGGCTTTCGGATCCTTTTCCGCCAACAGCTTCTCAACTTTGCCTTTCAAGCCGAGATGGTGTCCGAGCAGCATCTGCATGTTGATGTAAGGCATTACATGGCTGATCGGATAGTCGCGGATTACACGGCGCTCCAGATCTGGAGGAACCTGAACCGGCAGCGTACGGTCGACAGTCGAGGTTCTGACGCGAGTCAGCTCCGGCATCGAATCTTCTTTCTTGCCGGCCTCCATCACGTCGGATTCCATGCTTTCACGCAATTCCCTCACAAGCTGCTCCCTCTGTTTAGGGTCGCTCAGCTTATTAGCGATATCCAGCCCGTCCATCGCATCTTTTGCATATAATACAAGGCCTTCATACTCAGGTGCAATCCGTGTTTTCGTAAATTTACGGGTAAGCGCCGCTCCGCCGACCAGAATCGGCACGTCGATGCCGGCATTTTTCAAATCCTGAGCCGTCACGACCATTTGCTGAGCCGATTTTACGAGCAGACCGGACAATCCAATAGCATCCGCTTTCTCTTTGCGGTACGCCTCGATCAGCTGCTCCGGCGGTACTTTGATACCCAGGTTAATAATTTTGTAGCCGTTATTGGACAAAATGATTTCCACCAGGTTTTTACCGATGTCGTGAACATCGCCCTTAACGGTGGCGAGAATGATTTTACCTTTCACGGCGCTCTCCGACTTCTCCATGAATTGCTCCAGATGAGCAACCGACGCTTTCATTACTTCAGCGCTTTGCAGAACCTCGGCGACAATCAACTCGTTGTTATTGAACAAGCGGCCGACCTCTTCCATCCCTTTCATCAACGGTCCGTTGATAATATCGAGAGGAGCATACTTCTTCAATGCTTCGTCCAGATCCGGAATGAGACCTTCCTTCGTTCCCTCGACTACATAGGACCCGAGACGTTCTTCCAAGGTCAAATTCGAGATGACTTCCTTCTTCTCCACCTTCTTCTCGCGGAAGTGGGCTACGAATTCAGCCAAAGTCTCGTCGTTCGTATTGAAAATCAGCCTTTCGGCCAGCTCTCTCTCGTGCTCCGGAATGGATGCGTAGCGCTCGAGGTTTTGCGTATTGACGATCGCATAATCCAAGCCGACCTTCGTACAATGATACAAGTAAACCGAGTTCAGAACTTCGCGTCCTGCCGGCGGCAAGCCGAAAGAGATGTTACTTAAGCCAAGAATGGTCTTACATTCAGGATATTTCTCCTTGATCATCCGAATGCCTTCAATCGTTTCGACAGCCGATCCGATATATTGAGGGTCACCGGAGCCTACAGGGAACATATTCGGGTCAAAAATGATGTCCGACGGATTCAAGCCGTGCTTCTTGGTAAGAAGCTCATACGCCCGGTCCGCCACTTCCATCTTCGCCTGCCGCGAAACCGCCTGGCCCCGCTCGTCGATCAAGATCATGACTACCGCTGCGCCATATTTATGAATAAGCGGTACGATGTTGTCGAACTTCGTTTCTCCGTCCTCAAGGTTAATGGAGTTAATAATCGCTTTCCCTTGGGAATATTTCAATCCAAGCTCGATGATATGATCGTAGGTCGAGTCAATCATCAGCGGAACCTTTACTTTTTTGACGACTTCCTTCAAAAAGTTTTCCATGGTATACGCTTCATCGATATCCGTATCCTGTACGTTAATATCGATAACCGCCGCACCGTTCTTCACCTGAGCTCGGGCAATTTCTGAGCCCTCTTCGAATTTGCCTTCCTTCATCAGCCGCTTGAACATCCGGGAACCGGAAATGTTCGTACGCTCCCCGACCATGTAAGGGCGGTTGGCATCTTCGAGATATACTGTTTCAATACCGGAGACGGCCGGCAAATGGCCTTCGGACTTGACTCTCGGCTTGTACTCAGATAATGTCTCAGCCATTGCCCGAATGTGATCCGGCGTCGTTCCGCAGCATCCGCCCGCAATGTTAAGCCAGCCTTGCTCTGCGAAGCCGGCCAGCTTCTTGGCAAGCGATTCCGGCGATTCGTGGTATTTCCCGTTCTCATCCGGAAGTCCGGCGTTCGGATAACAGCTTACCGCTGTTGTAGCTAGCTCGGACAAAGTACGGATATGATCACGCATAAATTCCGGCCCTGTAGCACAGTTAAGACCAATGGAAATCGGCTTCAAATGCTCCAAAGAAATATAGAACGATTCGATATTTTGCCCTGCGAGCGTCGTTCCCATAGGCTCAATCGTGCCGGAAATCATGATCGGAAGCTGAATTCCCAGCGTGTCCATAGCTTTACGGACACCAATACTGCCTGCTTTAACATTCAACGTATCTTGGGAAGTCTCCAGCAAAATGGCATCTACCCCGGACTCAATCAATGCCAAGGTTTGCTCGTAATAGCTGTCGACCAGCTCGTCAAACGTTACACCGCCTGTAACCGAAAGCGTCTTCGTTGTAGGACCCAAAGCACCGGCAACATAACGCGGCCATTCCGGCGTGCTGAATTTTTTCGCAGCATCTACAGCCAATTTGGCAGCCAGCAGGTTGATTTCACGTGCGCGATCTTGTAGATCGTATTCAGCCAATACTACGCTTGTTGCTCCGAACGTGTTCGTCTCAATAATATCGGCGCCCGCGGCAAAATACGCCTCGTGAATCTTGGATATAACATCGGGCCGAGTGACAACCAGGTATTCGTTACAGCCGTCCAGATCCTCTCCGCCAAAATCTTCGGCGGTCAAATTTTCCTGTTGGATCATCGTACCCATAGCGCCGTCCAAAATCATAATTTTCTTCTCTAACTGTTCCTGCAATGATGTTTTACTCATCCCAATCTTCCTTTCACCGACGCCCTTCCAATGAATATCTTGGATGTATGGCCCATTTTCCTATATATACACCACAAAAAGTCGAATATTGTAAGCTTAAGTTTACCAGAAACATTACCTATTGAAAAGCAATTCCAACCGTTTTCCTTTGAATAATCTTTATAATTCCTATTGGTTTTGTCGTGAATAGGCCATCGACAGAAGCTGTTATTTCATCTATAATAAAAGAAGCAACTATTTTTATTCGAAAGAGGGATTAGCATGGCAGAAATTCGCATTCGCAACACCAACGAGCGCATCTCCGGCGAACAAAATGTAAAAGCATTTTTAGACAAACAAGAAGTATTGTATGAGCACTGGGATGCCAACAAGCTTCCTGCATCGCTGCAAAATAAATTCACATTGTCTGACGAAGAAAAAGCGGAAATTTTGGCAACCTTCGAACCGGAAATCAAAGATTTGGCAAGCCGCCGCGGCTACTTGACTTGGGATCTGATTGCCTTGTCCGATGCTACTCCTAACTTGGATGAACTGTTGAAAAAATTCGAGCAGGTTCATACCCACACTGAAGATGAAGTTCGCGCAATTACGGCTGGTAAAGGCATTTTCATCATCAAAGGTACGGACGATGTTGGATACTTTGATGTTGAGCTGGAAGCCGGCGATGTAATCTCCGTTCCGGAACATAAACCGCACTTTTTCACACTTATGGAAAATCGTCAAATCGTTGCCGTTCGTTTGTTCATCGAAACCGAAGGCTGGATCGCTCATCCTTTCGCGGATCCAAACTTCCAACAAGCCTAATCGTACAAAAGACCCTCTGCTTAGTCGTAAAGCGGAAGGGTCTTTTTCTTAATCTTGTTAGCTTAAATCTATTACTTAACTGTATTAATAGAATGATTAATAGTATCAATAACACCTTGGATTTCTCTAAGGTTCGTTATTTCATAAGCCGGAACGATTTCATCCGTCCGGGATACAGCATGGCGATTGATCCACATGTTAGGCATACCTACTCGTCCGGAGCCCAGAATATCCGTTGTCAGCTTATCCCCAATCATAACCCCTTGCTCAGGAGTAATACCGAGAAGCTCCATAGCATGATGGAAAATCGACGAAGCAGGCTTTCCTTCACCAAAGTTCCCTGAAATAACAATATGATCAAAATAAGGAGCAAGATCCGGAACTCCAGCCAATTTTTCCTTTTGCAGGTCAGGTGAACCGTTCGTGAGCAGAAGCAGCTTGTAGTTCCCCTTCAGCTGCTTCAACACCTCGAATGTCTCCTCATATACAAAAGGGCGCTTCCGGCGTTCTGCCGGGAACAACTCACCGAGCTTGTAGCCGAGCTCCGCATCGTCGATCCCTAGCGCTTTAAGACCTAGGGTCCAGGATTGCGTCCGATATCCTGGCGCAAGCTGCTCGAGCTTGCGGAAATTGTCATTCTCCCCTTCGGTGAAGTTAGCCCAAAGGCCTTCAAAAGGGTTAATTCCGATCATTTGGGTGAACGGAAACGTTTCATATGACTCATACAGCGCGCGAGCTTCTATGCGTACCGCCGTTTCCAACTCCGACGGGTCAATATCGTAATATTTTGCAGCTTCTTCGCAAGTAGCCTGAAACGCTTCCTTCACACTGCGGTCATCCCACAGCAATGTATCGTCCAAATCAAAAAGTACCGCTTGTATGCTCATTCTCATTCCATCCTTTTCCCATGAAGTATGATACGGCCATGTTGTCCGATCTTTAACTTATCTTTAGCTTTACGGCATTATGTTCAGCGAATTCCTGCAGATGCTCTGTCAGTGCTGCCATATCGAATCGGTGATACAATTTCGTGAATACCCATCGGGTTTTAGTGGTTGAAATGACAACCGCGTCTTTCAATATCTCAATCTCTTGAATGTGTGCGGCATCGACTCTTTTATCCCCTGAGAATCTGCGCGACACTAAATAGTTTTTCCCGATTCTTAAGAATGGGCGGCGAACAAAAAAGATGAACAAACCTAGAGCCATGTAACTGCCCCCGGTTACCCAATACAAATTATCGCTCTGGTAAGTGTCCCTGAATGCAATGTAACAAAAAATCCCTATGCAAAACAGTACGATCGGCATTACCCAGCTTCGTCCGCGGATAGTCACCGTGCCGTCGGATGCCGTTTCGTTTACCAGCGGCTTGCCCTGCTTCGTTCTTACTTTATTGGCAGCTTTGGAGTTTTTCTGAACCATTCGTTCCCACTTACGAGACATGCTTGTTATCTCCTTATAGAAGTCTTTACGACCCTCATTATACTCGACGTGCGAATTTTTCAATAAAACGGTAAGGGTAATCGTCTTCCAACGCGCTGACCCGGTCGAGTCTTGTCCAATGTTCGTCCGTGAGTCTCCAGCCTACGGACCCCATATTCTCCTCGAATTGCTCAAGTGTGCGGGCGCCAAAGATCGGGGATGTTATGCCGTTCTTATTAATCAGCCAGTTCAGCGCCACTTGAGCGGGAGTTTTGCCGATTTCATCGGCAATAGCGGTCACCTCGTCCAGGATGCGGAAGTTTTTATCCGTATTTCGGAGCTCCCATCGGCTCTCCCCGGCCTTAGAAGATAACCTTCCCTCAACCGGCTCCTGGCCTCTTACATATCTTCCGGTTAGAAATCCGCCGCCGAGCGGTGCCCATGGAATGACACCAACCTGTTCCTCAAGACAGAGCGGAATGACTTCACGGTCCATTTGACGGCTAACCAAACTATATTGCGGCTGAATGGATATGAATCTGGCATATCTTGCAAAATCACTATAGCTTAATGATTTCATCAGCTGATACGCCAAAAAGTTGGAGCAACCGATGTATCTGACTTTACCAGATGTCACCAGGTCATCCAACGTTCGAAGCGTTTCTTCAATCGGTGTAATTTGGTCCCATACATGCAGCTGATACAAATCGATGTAATCCGTATTTAAACGCCGCAGGCTCGCTTCTACACCATCCATAATATGTTTGCGCGATAAACCGACATGGTTCACATTGTCACCGGTAGCAAACCGAACCTTTGTAGCCAATATAACATCGGAACGGCGCTCCTTTATCGCTTTGCCAACAATGACTTCCGATTGACCGGAAACGTAAACGTCTGCAGTATCTATGAAGTTCCCTCCGGCATCCAGAAACCGATGAATCATCTGAATGGAGTTGGACTCGTTCGTGGTATTACCGAAAGTCATTGTCCCCAAGCACAGCTCGGAGACGGCAATGCCGCTTCTCCCCAAAACCCGATACTGCATTATACTCTTCTCCCCCGATTACTGCTTGTTCTCATCGTCCACAAATTTAATATTATCCAGCTGATTGCGGAGATTGCTCTTGAAAGCTTCTATATAACGCTTTCTTAATGTGTTGCGCTCTTCAATCTCTTCTTCAGTCAGTTCAGACGACTTCGCTTTTCGTGCCAGTTCATTAATTCGCTTGATGTATTGATCGTGTTCTGATTCGTTCATTCCAATCCTCCTGGTTATCTCGTGTCTGGTACATGAAAGCACAAGAACAGACAGCGCCAAATGCATCAAATTATACTTTGACATTACAGGATTCGATTGTCAAGAGCAGGAACAGATCCGTACTCAAACGTTAGGGTAAGACGAGAATTTGTCCTTCATGCAGCACATTCGATTTAAGCTGATTCACTCGCTTCAATTCATATATGTATTCCGAAACATTCTGCCCTTGCTCAAGGTGCTCGTTCGCGATGCTCCAGAGCGTGTCGCCTCTATCGACTTCTACCGTCGACTTCAACGCGCTTCCGTTAGCCGCGGCTAACGCGTCTTGATCTCCACCGAACAGGGAGATAAAAAGACTTAGTATGATTATCAACAGCCCTGCGGCCAGCAAAGCGCCTAGCCTGGCTAGCTTTACTTTATTCATAGACTTCTTATTTGCCTTATGGTTGCGGTTGTGAGTAGATACCGTGCTGCGGATTAATTGTTCATTCATATACATGTTCAACGACCCCCAAACATTTGTTCTGGTATTAAATTAACACGAACAAATGTTTGTGTCAACCGTTTTTTCGAACTTATGTTTGTACGAACTCCGGTTCTGTGTTATACTTTGGATAATAATTACCAATACTGGAGTGATCGTGATGAGCAAACTATCCAATCGGCAGCTGGCGATACTGGAATTTATAAAGAATGAAGTAAAAGATAAAGGATATCCGCCTTCCGTTCGAGAAATCGGTGAAGCCGTCGGACTTGCTTCCAGTTCTACTGTGCACGGACATCTGGAGCGTCTTGAGAAGAAGGGCCTCATCCGCCGCGATCCAACTAAACCGAGAGCCATAGAGATCACTGACGGCTCCTCTACCGAAGGCAGCCAGTTCGACCTGTCCGTTGCCCGGGTGCCATTGATCGGACGCGTCACGGCCGGTGTACCGATTACAGCTACGGAGAACATCGAGGACTACTTCCCTCTGCCAAGCCACTACGTCGGCGACCACAATGTGTTCATGCTCAGCGTTATCGGCGATAGTATGATTGAAGCCGGGATCCATAACGGAGACTACGTGATCGTGCGCCAGCAGCAATCTGCGAACAACGGTGACATTGTAGTAGCCATGACGGAGGATGATGAAGCAACCGTGAAACGGTTCTACAAGGAGAAGGATCATTTCCGTTTGCAGCCGGAGAATCCTACCATGGAACCGATTCGCTTGAATCAAGTTACCATACTGGGACGAGTTGTCGGGGTATTTCGCGACATCCATTAACATCAAACAGCCGGGATTCACGGAGCCTTCGCTCCTGATCCCGGCTGTTTTTTCTTCTTTCATAAGCATTACCGTTGCTGCATCCTGCTTATTAACACACTCAAACTTTAGACAAAAAGAAAACCCGGCGCCATCCGGCACCGGGTCGTTCCTTATTAATA
Source organism: Paenibacillus sp. H1-7 (assembly GCF_022354825.1). Taxonomy (GTDB): domain Bacteria; phylum Bacillota; class Bacilli; order Paenibacillales; family NBRC-103111; genus Paenibacillus_S. Next base: position 3,442,852 of record NZ_CP031168.1, on the reverse strand, counting down.
CAGAGTCAAATACTGCTCGCGCTCCCAAGCATGGACTTGCGTGCGGTAAATGTCCCACTCGATTTCTTTAAGCTCTACGAAATGCGCCAGAGCATGATCGCCCAAAGCATCGCAGATCACATCGTCTCGCAGAAGCTCATCCAGGGCCTGCTTCAAATCAACAGGCAAGCTAGGAATGCCTTGTTCCTCGCGCTCTTCCTCGGACATCACATAGATGTTTCTGTCTGTAGGAGGAGGAAGCTGCATTTTATTCTTAATGCCGTCCAATCCCGCTTTCAGCATAACGGCCAGAGCCAGATAAGGGTTCGCCGCCGGATCCGGGTTCCGCACTTCTACACGTGTGCTCAAGCCGCGGGAAGCAGGAATACGGATCATCGGGCTGCGGTTGCTCGCAGACCATGCGACGTAGCATGGAGCTTCGTAGCCTGGAACCAGACGCTTGTAAGAGTTAACCGTCGGGTTCGTAATCGCTGCGAATGCGCGGGCGTGACGCAAAATACCGGCCATATATTGTCTTGCTGTGGCGCTTAGGCCCAACTTGTCGCTTTCGTCATAGAACACGTTCGTTTTGCCGTTGAACAGCGATTGGTGGCAGTGCATACCCGAACCGTTCACGCCGAACAAAGGCTTCGGCATAAAGCTCGCATGAAGACCGTGCTGTCTGGCTACCGTCTTAACGACCAGCTTGAACGTCTGGATTTGGTCAGCCGCTTTGATCGCACTCTCGTATTTGAAATCGATCTCGTGCTGACCTGGAGCTACCTCGTGATGGGAAGCCTCGATCTCGAAGCCCATTTCCTCCAAAGTCAATACGATTTCGCGGCGGCAGTTCTCGCCCAAGTCCATAGGAGCCAGGTCGAAATATCCGCCTTGGTCGTTCAATTCCATCGTCGGATTGCCATTCTCGTCGGTTTTGAACAGGAAGAATTCCGGCTCTGGACCAACATTCATATCTGTGAAGCCCATTTCTTCGGCTTCCTTCAGCGCAGCTTTCAGAATGCCGCGCGGGTCCCCAGGGAACGGACGGCCGTCCGGCAAGTAAATATCGCAAATCAGACGAGCGACGCGATCCTCTGTTACCCAAGGGAATACGACCCATGTGCTCAGGTCAGGATACAAATACATGTCGGATTCTTCAATACGAACGTAGCCTTCGATGGAGGAGCCGTCGAACATCATTTTGTTATCCAATGCTTTCTCCAGCTGGCTTACCGGAATTTCCACGTTTTTGATCGTGCCCAGCAAGTCGGTAAACTGAAGTCGGATAAAGCGTACATTTTCTTCCTTCGCAATGCGTAAAATGTCCTCTTTTGTGTATGTTTTATCTGTCACGGTCGATTTCTCCTCCTTGGTATCACTAAAATGACAGAGCATGTTCGAAAGACGAACTTAACCCTTGCTCTGATGAAGCCTTTTCATTTCTTGAAGAAACGTGAAAGCTCTCCTTGAATCAAAGATACTTGCCCCCGCTTACCTCCGCCCAGCAGCTGCTGCTTCAGCATACGGTGAAGTTGGGAATCGGTCATCTCTCTTCGCTTCACTTCCGATTGCTCGTTGAGGACCGTTGCTTCCTCGGAGTCTTTGGAAACCGGCAGCAGCACTTGCTTGATGCCCGCTATGTTAACTCCCTTTTCGATCAAATCTTTAATCTCCAGCAGCCGTTCCACATCGTTAAACGAATAGAGCCGCTGATTCCCGCCGGTTCGGGCAGGAATAATAAGTTCATGCTGTTCATAATACCGGATCTGCCTTGCCGTCAAATCGGTAAGTTTCATTACAATCCCAATCGGAAACAGTGCCATATTGCGGCGAATATCATCACTCATGACCTTTTCACCCCTGTTAACAGAAAACCTAACCCCATTGTAACCTCGCTACATAAACGTGTCAAGTTATGTTAGGTTTATGCGATGTATAGGGTGCTACAACAAACCGCGATCGATCATGTTCTGCAGTGCTGTCAGCACGCCTAACTTGCAGTGGGAATACGTTAACCCGCCTTGCATGTAGGCGATATAAGGCTCACGGATCGGCGCATCGGCAGACAGCTCCAGGCTTCCTCCTTGAATAAAAGTCCCTGCCGCCATGATGACCGGATGCTCGTATCCCGGCATATCCCACGGCTCGGGAACCACATGAGAATCAACCGCGGCCGCCTGCTGGATGCCCTGTACGAATGCAATCAGATGCTTATCGCTCGTGAAGCGGATCGCCTGAATCAGATCGGTTCTCGGATCGTTCCAGTGCGGATGGGTGACGAAGCCCAGCTCTTCGAATACCGCAGCGGCAAAAATCGAGCCTTTGACTGCTTGTCCGACGAGATGGGGCGCCAGAAACAACCCCTGATAAATACTGCGAGTCGTACCGAGCATGGCGCCTACTTCCCCGCCGATCCCCGGTGCGGTCAACCGGTACGAAGCGAGCTCGACGTATTCGCTTTTTCCAGCAATGTATCCGCCCGTGGCAGCAAGGCCGCCTCCCGGATTTTTGATCAGGGAGCCCGCCATCAAATCGACGCCGACCTGAGTCGGCTCTATAAGCTCAGTAAATTCGCCATAGCAGTTATCTACGAAGACGATGACATCCGGCTTGATTTCCTTGACGAATCGGACCATCTCCCCGATCTGCTCGACCGTAAAGGAAGGTCTCCACGAGTAGCCGCGGGAACGCTGGATACCGATAACCTTCGTCTTCACGTTAATTCGTGAGCGGATCGCTTCAAAGTCCGGCGCCCCGTCATCTAGCAGGGCAACCTCGCCATAGGCGATGCCCCAATCCTGCAGTGAGCCCTTCCCGTCTCCAGGCTTGCCGATTACCTTGTGGAGCGTGTCGTAAGGCCTTCCCGTAATCATCAACAGCTCGTCCATCGGTCTTAGTACGCCGAAAAGCGCCGTTCCAATCGTATGAGTCCCAGACACAAAATGCGGCCGCACCAAGGCGGCCTCCGTTCCAAACACTTCCGCATACACCAGATCCAATACTTCCCGGCCCCGGTCGTTATAGCCGTAACCCGTAGAGCCCGAGAAATGATAGTCACTTACTTTATGATTTTGGAAGGCCCTAATGACCTTCCATTGATTTTGGTCGATAATGCGGTCGATTTCTTTGATTTTCCCCTCAATAACCTGCTCGGCACGCTCCATCCATGCCGTAATGCGTTCATTAAACATGCTCCGAATTCTCTCCCTTGATTTGTGCCTGATCCATGGCGTAAGCAGCCAGCAAATAGCCCAGTTTATCGTATTCCTTATTGTTTACTCTGACCTGAAGCAGCATATCGTCGCCGTCCACTTCGTTTTCCAGCACTTCTCCTACTCTGTAGACGAGCGATATGACGTCGCCTTTTTCCGCCGGAATGCGGAACGTCTTGCAGTCCCCCATCAGCCGCGATTCGATAACCTCACGGATTTTTTGCAGATCCTCATCCCGGTAAGCGGAGATTTTCAAATAGTCCCCTTCGGCCGTCAGCATCTCGATCTGTTCCTGTGAACACAAATCGATTTTGTTGAATAAAGTAATCTGCTCCTTCTGGTGAGCCCCAAGCTCCTCCAGCACCTCGTCGACGACCTTCATTTGCGTTACCATCATCTCGGAGGAGCTGTCCACTACGTGTAAAATAAGATCCGCTTCGTTAGCCTCTTCCAGCGTGGCGCGGAACGCGGCGACCAGATCATGCGGGAGGTTTTGGATGAATCCTACCGTATCCGTCAACACGATCTCCTTGCCGCTTGGCAGCTCCAGCGTGCGGGAAGTCGGGTCTAAGGTGGCGAACAGCTGGTTCTCGACATACACATCGGCTTGCGTCATCTGTTTGAGCAGCGTCGATTTGCCGGCGTTCGTATAGCCTACCAGCGCGACCTGGAACACGCCTGTTTTTTTCCGGCGCTCTCTATGCAGATTGCGGTGACGGACAACCTCTAGCAGCTGCTGCTTCAGTTCGTTGATCCGGTTGCGGATGTGACGGCGGTCCGTCTCCAGCTTCGTTTCCCCCGGACCGCGGGTACCGATGCCTCCGCCGAGCCGGGATAAGTTTTTGCCCTGCCCCGACAATCTCGGCAGTAAATAGCTCAGCTGAGCGAGCTCGACTTGAATAATCCCTTCGCGCGTTTTGGCGCGTCCGGCAAAAATATCGAGAATCAGCTGTGTGCGGTCGATAATTTTTACATCGAGAAACTGCTCCAGATTGCGAACCTGCGCACCGGACAATTCCTGATCGAATATCGCCGTATTCGCATCATGCTGCTCGAGCAGCTGCTTCAGCTCCTCTGCCTTGCCTTTTCCTATAAACCATTTGGAATCTACGTTTTCTTTATTCTGCGTTAACGTATCCAATACCTCTACACCGGCCGTTTCGGCCAAGCTTACGAGCTCGGATAACGAATATTCCGGAGAATAGGCATCCTGCCTTTTTTGCTGAGGGGTAACAAGGCTGACTAATACAGCCCGCTCCTGCTCGTGTTCAATCGTGTGCGTCGTTGGTTTCATAAAGTTTTGTATATCTCCTTTGCAGGTTTTCGCTCCAGCTTTACATCCTCGGGACGAAGGTTCATCAAATCCTGTTTGCTCGGCTGCTGCGTATGCTGATTTAATAGACGAACCGCATGGTTGCGCATCGCCTTTTCGATGAGATTACGGACATAGCGCGCATTGCTGAACGCCGTTTCCGGATCGCTCTGCTGCTTCTCCGTCATAATTTGCTGTCTGATTTTCATCTCCGTCTGAGGCATTAAAGCATATTCCCGTTCCTTAATCATGATTTCCGCTATTTGCATCAATTGATCGACCGTATAGTCCGGAAAGTCGAGCTGAATGGGAAAACGGGACGGCAAGCCCGGATTCGTCTGGAGAAACAGCTCCATCTCCTGTGAATATCCCGCCAGGATAAGGATGAACTGATTCTTGTGGTCCTCCATCGCCTTCACCAGCGTATCGATCGCTTCCTTGCCGAAATCTTTCTCGCCGCCGCGCGCCAAGCTGTAAGCCTCGTCGATAAACAGCACGCCTCCCAGTGCTTTTTTCACAAGCTCTCGCGTCTTCAATGCCGTATGACCTATGTATTCGCCTACCAGATCGGCACGCTCGACTTCAATCAAATGACCTTTACTTAGCACACCCATCGTCTGCAGCAGCTTCGCGATGATTCGTGCTACCGTCGTTTTGCCCGTACCCGGGTTGCCCTTGAACACCATATGATACACCTGACTATTGGCCATTAAGCCAACTTCAGCCCGGAATCCGCCGATGCGCAGCAGCGCATAAATCTCGAATACGAGCTCCTTCACGTTGTCCAAACCGACCATCCGATCGAGCTCCTTCATGATTTCCCCGAATTGTCCTTGCTGGGACAACGGTTTGCCGCGATAATGGGGCTCCGCCTCGGCGCTCATGCTTACCGGATCCGGATTACGCAATACCACGTTCAATTGGTTGGCATTTTTCGTAATCTGTATCTGATCTGTCGGTACGACACGTCCACTCATGCGTATCACCTCTTTACTTGGTGTTAGCAGTATACGCAAGTGCCCAGTCGAATGTGCTCTTTTTCTTATCTTATTGTATAGCCATTTCATGAAATTTCAAAATCAGCTTCGTAAAGTGGGAGGTATGGGCGCTCATTGCGCAGGAACTAAGACGACCTTGTGTCTTATTATAAAGGAGTTATGAGAATTAGTAGAGGTAGAAAATAACTGTAAGGCAATATTTCTAAGGAGAAAACGGGCAGCATCATAATAATGCGATGCCGTTTCATAGGAGCTATCCCCGGATACCCGCAATCCGCTCGAACACGGTATCCAACGGCATATCGGCCATGGAATCGAGCCGCAAATCGAACTCGCCGAACTTGAGCTGACGAGTAACGGAATTTGGAACAATGACGCAATGCATACCCGCTCGTTTGGCCGCCAGCGCACCGTTCGGCGAATCCTCGAAGGCCACCGCTTCATGAGGCTGCACTCCAAGCGTTTCAAGAACGCGCAAATACAGCTCCGGATCCGGCTTCGTCTTGGCCACATCATCCCGGGTACGGACACAGTGAAAAGAATCGGTAAGCCGATGCTCCGTTAAATAGCCGATAACCCACGCTCTAGAGGAACTGGATGCGAGTCCGATGCCGATATTCAACGCCTTGCCTCGTACCAAGTAATCGGCGACGCCCGGGCGAGGAAGCTCTCCTCGCATCCGCTCGGCATACCTTTCTCTGCGCAGCAAGCGAGCGCTCTCCCGGTCAATCGGCTTGCCGATACATTCCTCCAGATATTGATAGGGCTCGAATAAGGAGCCGTCCGTTCCGATATGTCTTCCCCATACCTCTAGCGGCAATTGGGCACCATGCTCTTGATACATGGCCTGAAACGATTCATACTCCGGTGTCTCCGTATCTAGAATCAATCCGTCAAAGTCAAACACAATCGCTTTGATCAACCCGTATTCCCCCATCCGAAAATCATTCATATCCTTAATCATTAGCGGCATTGAGCATGAACGAAGACAAGCCCCTTTTCGCTCAAGCGGCTTATACTAATTGCAGCTGCTCGAGCAAAAGGAGCCTATTCAGCTTAACCGTCTGCGAATTTACACAGCAGCAGAACCATCCGCTTCCATATTATACCACGGCCGGTTCGTAATTGGGGAGTCCATCTTGGAATGAGCTCCAGTCTGCCGTCATTTCAGCCTCAGTAAGAAGACAGTCATCTAGTGAAGCGATCAGCTGCTCTTTCTCCATGTCTATTCCGATAAACACAATTTTATTGATCCTATCACCAAACTGCTCGTCGTATTCGGACCTAAGCGCAGGATCCTCCTCAAGCAAAGCACTGCGCTCTTCTTCGCTTAACGCGGCTACCCAATATCCTGCCGGCCCGAACTGAATGGACGGTCCCGCTTGACTAATGCTCTGGGCGAACGTGTTGCGGGTAGCCAGCCATACGATGCCTTTGGCACGTACAATTTCCGCAGGCCACATTTCCATCCACTCTTTAATCCGGCCCGGATGAAACGGACGCTTGCGCTCATAGACGAACGAGGAAATACCGTACTCCTCCGTTTCCGGAGTGTGATGCGAGCTTTGCAGCTCTTGTATCCAACCGGGGGAATGGCTCGCTTCGTCGAAGTTGAACAGGTTCGTATTCAAGATATCGCGAGGGTTTACTTTGCCTTCCGTTGTACGGATCAGCCTGGCTCTAGGCTGCAGCTTGCGCAGCACCTGCTCCAGCTGGGCGAGCTCCTCTTCGTCAACAAGATCGCATTTATTGAGCAGAAGCACGTCGCAAAACTCAATCTGACTGATCAGCAAATCTACAACATCGCGAGTATCGTCTACTCCAACCGCCTGCTGCCTCTCGAGAAGGGTCTCTCCCGAGCTGTAGTCATGCCAGAAACGATTGGCGTCTACAACAGTAACCATGCAGTCCAACCGGCAAAAAGCGGACAAATCGATTCCATGCTCCTCATCGATATAAGTAAATGTCTGAGCAACTGGCACCGGCTCTCCAACCCCAGTAGACTCGATGAGGATATAGTCAAATCGTCCATCCAGCGCAAGACGCTCTACTTCCTTCAACAAATCCTCACGAAGCGTACAGCAAATGCAGCCGTTGGACATTTCTACAAGCTTCTCCTCCGTACGAGACAAACCGCCGCCATTCCGTACAAGCTCCGCATCAATGTTCACTTCACTCAAGTCGTTAACGATAACGGCGACTCTCAACCCGTCCCTGTTCGACAGGACATGGTTCAGAACGGTTGTTTTCCCCGCTCCCAAATAACCGCTTAATACAGTGACAGGAATTTTGATCTTGCTTTGAAGCTGATTCATTAAAAAGCCCTCCATTTTATATGTAATTTTTACGATAAAACAACTTATCTAACCGTAATCATTACGCTTTTATTCCGTAGTCTATCCAGTTTGGTTTAATGGATAGCTCCTTTTAATTGTAATAATTACGTTTAATCAGTTTACTACTCCGTTTCCCCCTTGTCAACCACATTGTGAAATGCTGTAACAGGAGGCGGTTTAAATAATCTTCATAATTCGGCGGATAAAAAACGATTGACCGTAGAGCCAAAATGATGTATTTTTATTCATAAATTTGGTTATTTATTCGTAAGTAAGAAAGGATGTCCCGCGTATGCCAAAAGAACAAGATACTCCATTGACAACCGATTCGTGGAATCTCATCAAGCTGATTGAGCGTCTCGCTTTCCGCACTTGGCCTGCCGAAGAAACCATCGAGTGCGGAGACTTTGTATTTCGCGCCTCGCAAGGGATAACGAAGAGGGCCAACAGCGTATGGACATCTACCGGCAGCCCGTTTCCCGAAAGCAATTGGCTGGAACAAGCGAAACACTTTTATGAACGGCACACTCTCCCTTTGCTATTCCATATTAGCAACGTATCCCCGCCGGGGCTGGATAAGCAGCTGGCCGATGCAGGATATATAGTGGAAGCCCCCTGTTCGGTACTTACCGGTGAGACGGCTATAGTCATCGCAAATACGCCGGACAGTGACTCTTCCGATGACGAATGGGAAATCACGGTCACGCCTCATGCCAATTCCGCTTGGATCGACGAGTTTCTTCTTGCAGAACAATTCGACGCATCCAAACGGGCGTTTTATGAAAAGGTGTTAAGCCGCATTCAGCCGCTCAAGGGCTTCTTCTCCTTCAAAATCAACGGTCAATGCGCCGCTGTTGCAACCGTCGTACTGGAAGAAGGCTGGGCGGGCATTACCAATGTCGCTGTAGTTCCCGAACGGCGCGGTCAAGGAATCGGACGCGTGCTGCTGCATGAGTTAGCACTTTGGTGCAAGGATCAGGGCGCGCATCACCTGTATCTGCAAGTTGTTCAAGATAACATTCCGGCGTGGAGGCTGTATACGAAGGCCGGTTTTACTCCCTTGTACGAATATCATTACCGGCGTGAACCATTGCAGAGCTGAACAGTCTCTACCTTCACTGCGTGCGCGTAAGGCCAAAAAAGCCGGTGAAGCTCTCCAATGAGGAGCTTCGCCAGCCATTTTATCCTTTGAATCCCACCGTCAACAGAAGCTTATCGAGCGTCCATTTGGTCCATGCCAATGTCTCCCGGCTCTTATGCCATGACATCATAAGCACCTTACTCGCAACAGGAGCAGCTGCAGGATACTCGTAACCGAGAAATTCAGCCATATCCAAAGCCCGTGCAGCATGATATTGATGCGTAATTATGACCACTTTCCTCCAATGATGTTCTTGAACGATGGACTTGCTGAACAATAAGTTTTCGTAGGTATCGGTCGACTGATTTTCCATCCAAATGACATCGCGCGGAATCCCTTGCTCCAGCAAATAATTTCTCATTCCTTCAGCTTCCGTTAGCCTGGATTCTCCAATCTCTTGAGCGGACCCGGCTCCTCCGGAAACGATCAGACCGGGAATACGTCCCGTCCGGTACAGCTCTACCGCCTTGTCCAACCGTTCCCGCAAGCCGGGGCTCGGCTTATCCCCCCACAAAGCGGCGCCAAGCACGATACCGACATCCCCTTTTGTTTCCGGATTGTCAGTCAGCGACCCCATCAGCCATAGCAAATAGCCGATCCATAGCAATGCAGCGCAGCATAAGGCGATCACGATTCGCGCTAGCGTCCGTTTCGCGCTTTTTCGCTTCATCGTTATGTCCACACCTTCATTCTTTCAGCCAATGAGCCGGTAAACAGCTCCAGCTCGATTCCGTCAGGATCAAGGAAATTGATACTCCAACCGCCCCCGCGATATACAGGGCCTCGGACAACAGAAACTCCGGCATCCAGCAGCTTCTTCGACGCTTCATGGAAATCCGCTTCTTCTATGGAAAAGGCCATATGATCCATTCCGGCCGTATTAACCGATTCAGCTGAGCGCGGTGAAACAGGGCGTTCCAGCAAGCAGATCCATGCACTTCCCCATTCCAGATATACATCCTTGCTGCCGCGATGAACTAGGGACATGCCGAGAAAGTCCACATAAAAGGGCAGCGAACGCTCCAAGCTGGCTACCTGCAAAGTGGCGTGGTTTATTCCTCTTACCTTTATCATCGTAGTTCTTGCCCTTTCGAGAGACGATCGGAAGCCTGCAAAAGCCGTGCAGCCGTATCTTCGATATAGCTTCTCATTATAATAGGCCTGCGCCATGGTTCAGGAATCCCATTAACCCCGTAGTAGGCACCCGCCAGCTGACCGTATATCGCACCGGTCGTATCCGCATCGTCTCCGAGATTGACCGCCATCAGACAGCCTTCCTCAAAACTGCTGCTGTTGTAAAACGCCCACAGCGCAGCCTCCAGCGATTGCACTACATAACCGGAGCCCTGGATTTCCGGAGGCTGCTTTGCTTTGAATGAGCCATCGGCCACTTCACTGATTTCGGGTACAAGCCTTCTTCGCTTCCATAGGTCCGGAACAGGTGAATATAAGCTGGAGAGCAGCTCCTCCTTGCCTGCTCCTTGCAGAGCGCCGGCCAACAGTCCTCCGAAGTAACGGCATGCATCTACGGCGATTATAGAGCCGTGGGTTGTCAAAGAGCTGTCGCCTGAGCGGGTGATAGCTTCCTGAGCATTCGCTGCGTAGTACATTGGGACCGGCGCCAGCCGCATTAAGGAACCGTTGCCGGAAGCCGCTCGCTTCAAGGAGCCGCTGAACGGCTCACCCGACTGCTCGAATCGTTCGAGCGCCATGCGCACCGTATTGCCGATATCAAAGCAAACGCCGGTAGAGCTCAAGTACCCTTCACGGTACCACTTGACGTACCGCTGTATTTGATCGAGCGGATGAAACGATTCGCAGGTCAGAAGACTTTCCGCCAAGCAAAGGGCCATCGACGTATCGTCGGTCCACTCGCCCGGCTCCAGCTGAAAAGGACCGCCCCCCACCATATCCCGCAAAGGCTCGAACGAGCCCGGAGTCTTGAACTCCAGTGTTGTTCCCAATGCATCCCCGACGGCAAGTCCGAGCAAACATCCTTGATATCTATCCAATCTCGTAACATTCATCGTCATGCGAAATTTCCCCTTTCCCGCTATGCGATTGTATTCCTTCCCCAAATTCCCCTGCATCAGCAAAACGAAAACCTTGCTCGTGAGAAAACCTCTATCGAGGCCTTTCAAAGATGAGCGACCGCGTTCAATGGTAGGTTTTATCGCCAATAGGAAAGATCTTTGATGCACTTTATCGCTTTACCGATCTTAAACTTTCCTATGTGGTCAATGAAAACAGCGTGGAATTACCACGCTGTCCGTCATCATTAAAATGTATGCTTAATCTTCGCAAGTCTTACGGCAAATTGCTCGCGTTTGCAGAAAATTATTTCTCTGTAATCGTCACGGACTGGATCGTTACCTTCTCCGTAGGGGAGCTCTTCTCTCCGGAGGCTCCTACGCTAACCGGCGTTGCAGCGATCTTGTTCACCACATCCATGCCTTCGGAAATTTTTCCGAAAATCGTATAGTTCGGCTGGCGATTTAAGCCCTTGCTGTCTTCACCGGTACAGATGAAAAACTGGCTGCCGTTCGTGTTAGGACCGGAATTGGCCATGGCAACGATTCCCGGCTCGTAGCTGTACGTTTTCTTCAGCTCGTCCTCGAATTTGTATCCCGGACCTCCGCGGCCCGTCCCTTCCGGGTCACCGGTTTGGACCATGAACGATTGGATAATGCGGTGGAACACGACATTGTTATAGAATCCTTCCTTAGCCAGGAACACGAAGTTGTTAACCGTTTTCGGAGCATCCTTGGCGAACAGGTCGATTTTGAACGTTCCCTTCGAGGTCGTCACCGTAGCTTGATATGTTTTGTTTTGGTCGATTTTCATTTCAGGCGGTGCAGACCAGCTCTTCTTGGCTTGCGGGCTGCTGGTAGGCGCCGGAGTTTGTTGGGATGCGGGAGGCTGACTTCCTCCTGCCGCATTGCTGTTTTCAGCGGGCTTGGTGCCGCAAGCGGAAAGCAGGAGCGTGCATACTACGGCTACGGCAGTCCATTTGGCGGTCAATGCTGCGAATGATGCTTTCATGATTATTACTTCAACTCCATTGTTCGTAATTTATGGACAAGTCCATATGAAGTATTATACTACGACAGGGGAAAAATTAACAAAACCTGCCTCAGCATCCGGCGATGGAACAACGCAAGAACATGCGCCGCGGATGGCCATATGCGGCCAGTGAGGTGCATGCATAAGCTTGCGCAGCTGACTGATAGCGCAGCTGCAAAAGCAAACAGGGCGGCGGGGATCGATCATGATCCCCGCCGCCCTGCCATAACCGACGCGCTGAGCGCTCCGCTAGCGCGTACCGGCAGCACCGCCGTCTGCGGGTTTCCCCGCAGACGTATCGGTGCTGCCCGGCACGGCGCCCGCTCCGGCGCCGCTGCCGCCTCTAGGCGGGGGCGTACTGCCGGCCGCCCCCGTGCCTTGCTGGCCATTACCAGGCGTTACTCCGCCTGGTAATGGCGTACCGCCGCTGCCCGTGCCTGGGGCAGCGGGGCTGGTTCCGGTACCGCCGTCAGGCGCTCCGGTACCGCTGCCGTTGCCCGTGCCGGCGTTATTGCCGGCACCCGTGTTTCCGGTGCCTGTGCCGGCACCGCCGGTGCTGCCGCCGGGCTTCCCGGTGCCGCCCGGCTGCTGTCCTGTGCCGCCGTTGTTACCCGGCTGGCCATTGCCTTGCCCCGGCAGGCTGCCGTTGCCCGTGCCGCCGTTGCCAGTCCCGGTACCATTGCTTCCGGTACCGTTCCCGCTGCCGTTGCCGCTGCCTCCGGCTCCGGTACCGCCATTTCCCGGCTTGCCATTATTCGATCCGTTGCCGCTGCCATTCTGGCCCTGCCCTTGGCCCTGACCCTGTCCTTGACCTTGGCCCGGCTGCTGGCCAGAACCACTTTCCTCCGATGGTACGGTTACCGTGGCAACGTTCGACTGCGCGCCGGCGTTTCCGCTATCGGAGTTGACGGGAACAACCATATAGCTGTACGTTCCCGGAGCCACAATATCCTGCGTCTCCGTTGCCGCCGACATGAAGGTCGGCTCCGTCGGGAAGTCTTTATCCTGCTCTCCCTTACGAAATACCTGGTAGGAGACATTGTCGCCTGCCCCGGTCCATTTCAGCACTACGGAACGTTTCTCTTTCACGTATTCCGCCTTTAAATCGGCGATCCCCTTCGGAGGCGCTCCGAGCTCCGGAACATTATCCGGCTTCTTGAACTGCGTCATCGGCTTTTTCGCTAGAGCTTTTTGCATAACCTCTTTGAAGATAACCGCCGGCGCACCGCTGCTCATGGTTACATAATGCTTCGCGTCATTTTTATCGAACCCGAGCCAGACCGCCGCGCTCCATTCCGGCGTGTACCCGGTGAACCATAGGTCGCGGTTATATTTCTCCAGCCCTTTGATGACGTTCTGTGTCGATCCGGTTTTCCCGGCGACCGGCCGGTCGAATCGGGCCGCCGCCCCTGTACCGCCAGGTTCTACGACGCCTTGCATCAGCTTTGTCATGTAGTATGCCGTTTTCGGGCTCATGACCGATTTCGTTTCCGGCTTGAACGTATGAATGTCCTCGCCCTTGCCGTTTTGGATTTTCACGATCGAATGCGTTTTGTTCAAATTCCCGTTGTTGGCGAAAGCGGCATACGCCGTTGCCATCTGTACGGGACTCGCTCCGCGAGTCAATCCGCCGAGAGCGATAGCCAGGTTCCGGTCCTTTTGCGGATCCAGAGGAATGCCCATATTGATGGCAAAGTCCATTGCTTTCTTAATGCCGATATCGTTCAAGAGCCAAATGGCCGGAGCGTTGATCGACAGCTTGACAGCCTCAAGCATGCTCACCTGACCGCGGTAAACGCCATCGTAGTTTCGAGGAGAATACCCGCTGTACGATGTTTCCTTATCCTGCAGCATGCTGTATGGCGTTAAATTTTTGTACTCGATACCTGGTGCGTACGAAATGATCGGCTTCATCGAAGAACCGGGCTGCTGCGGCACCGTAGCTCGGTTCAAGCCCCGTGCGACATAATCCCGCCCGCCTATAATCCCGACGAGACCGCCATCCTCATTGTTGATGATCGCCATGGCCCCCTGCATTTTTTGCTCGGGACCGTCCTTCTGGAACAGCTTGTCGTTGGCAAACGTCTGCTCCATTATTTTTTGCGCGTTGGCATCCATCGTCGTATAGATCTTGTATCCGTTGGTAAGCACATCGTCTTCCGTTAAACCATACATGTCGTTGGCTTCGTCCAACACATAATCGATAAAGGCCAAATAATCGTTATTGCTTCCCGTCGGCGCCTTCGGTGGCACATACTCTACAGCTTCAGCCTGAGCGCGCTCGGCTTCGGTAATATAGCCTTGATCCAGCATCAGCTTCAATACGACGCTTCGCCGTTCCTTCGATTTCTCCGGATTCGATATCGGATTATAAGTGCTTGGCGCTTTCGGTATAGCCGCAAGAGTCGCCATCTGCCATACTTCCAGCTTGTTCAGATCGGATACGTTGAAATATTTTTTGGCCGCCACCTTCACGCCGAAGGCACGATTACCGAAAAAGATCCGATTCATATACATCGTCAAAATCTGGTCTTTCGTATAATTGTTCTCCAAAGCCACCGCTATCGACATTTCCGTCGCTTTGCGGAAGAACGTTTTGTTGCTGGACAAGAAGACGTTTTTCGCCAGCTGCTGGGTTATCGTACTGCCGCCTTCAACAGCGCTTCGCGCGATAACATCCTTGACCAGCGCCCGGCCGATGCCGAGGAAATCAATCCCGGAGTGCTGTCCGAACCGGCGGTCCTCCGTCGCGATGAACGCTTCCTTCAGCTTTTGCGGTATGTCCTCCGGCTGAACCACCTCGCGGTTTTCGCGGGATAAGGTCGTGATTTCATTGCCCGCCGCATCGTAAATATGGGAGGCTTCGAACATATCGAGCTTGTTGATGTTTTCCTTCAGCAGCTTTTCACCGTTAATGATAATAAAAATGTAAACGCCCATTGCACATATCAGAGCCATTACGGCTGCTATAAAGACGAACATAAACGCTTTTCCGGCACTAAATTTGCTCTTCTTCTTTTTCTTCGGTTTCCCCGAGGTCGGTTTCTTCGCAGTAGACATTCTCATCTGTCACCCCTTTACTCTCTCTAGAACGCTTACGGCAAGTGCATGTTCAGGTTTCAAATGGAGCAGCGCTAACGAGAAAACCTCTCACGTCTGCCAGATGCTTCTCTCTAGGTACTTCTACAAAAAGAACAACCCTAAGGGAACGGGTTGCTCTTATGGACGTTATTTAATTAGACGGGAGATGGAGCCAAAATGTTGCGGTCAGAGCCCGGCTCCTTCCGTCAAGATATTAACCTTCCGAGCTGTTATCCTGCATTAACGAAACGGCCCGCTGCGGCGTAAAGGTCGAAATCGCATGCTTGTAAACCATTTGCTGACGGCCTTCGCTATCGATGATGATTGTAAAATTATCGAACGCACGGATGACTCCGCGGATTTGAAACCCATTGGTCAGATAGACGGTTACCGGAATGGTTTCCTTGCGCAGCTGGTTCAAAAATGTGTCTTGAATATTGATGGTTTTATTCATCATGGGCCCCCTCAATGATATTGACGTTCGATTTTTAGCTTATCTGCTATTATAGCATGAATCTGGTCCAAGTGGGCAGAAAAATTTCCCAAATCG
Organism: Paenibacillus sp. H1-7; assembly: GCF_022354825.1. Classification (GTDB taxonomy): domain Bacteria; phylum Bacillota; class Bacilli; order Paenibacillales; family NBRC-103111; genus Paenibacillus_S. Next base: position 3,427,180 of record NZ_CP031168.1, on the reverse strand, counting down.
GTGACATCCACCCACTCAATATCTTTCATGTGGCGAAACCACGAGAGCTGGCGTTTGGCAAATCGCCGCGTATCCTGTTTAAGCTGTACAATCGCTTCTTCCAAGGTCAGAGCTCCGTCCAAATAGCCCAAAATCTCCTTGTAGCCCAGCCCTTGCATGGCTATGTGCTGCAACCCGTAGCCCATTTCCTTCAGACGGCGGACTTCCTCTACAAGGCCCTGCTCGACCATGAGATCGATACGCTCTTCAATACGTTTATATAGTAAAGCTCTGTCCATTGTCAACCCGACGATACATAGTTCGTACGGGGACTGTTTTTTTTGTACCTTCAGCTGCTCGGAGAGCCGCTGTCCGGATAAATGGTATACTTCCAATGCCCTAATAATTCGGCGTTGATCGTTCGCATGCAGTCTGTCGCCCATCTCCGGATCTACCTCGCGCAGCCGCTCCAGCAGCGCTTCGTTCCCATGAAGCTCGGCATACTGGCGCATCTCTTCCCGGAACGCCTCGTCCGACCCATGCTCGCTGAAATGAAAATCGTAGCATAGCGACTCAACGTAAAGTCCGGTGCCTCCTACGAGAAACGGCAAATGGCCGCGGTCATGAATTTCCGTTATCAGAGAACGCGAACGCTCTTGAAATTCAGCAACCGAAAACGGGTGATCCGGTTCGTGGATGTCGATCAGATGATGAGGGATGGCCTCCCTCTCCTCTAAAGTCGCCTTAGCCGTACCAACATCCATCCCGCGGTAAACCTGCATGGAGTCTCCCGAAATAATTTCGGCGCCGTATTCCGCCGCCAAGCTTAGGCTAAGCTTCGTCTTGCCGACCGCCGTCGGTCCGATCAGGACGAGCAGCTTTGGCTTACTTAAAGCTTGAGTCACAATCTTATCACTCCGTAAGCAATTTTCGTTGTAGATCGGTGAACCTCGTGAAAGCCTAACCGTTCGAATTCTCCGCTGTCCCTGTGCTCCTTCATCACTACGGCGCGCCGGGCTATCTTCTGAGCCAGCTTGACCGCTTCCTCCGTTAATGCCCTGGAGTCGGCAAGCCCCCGAATCGAACGAATCGAGCTGGATTCGTGGATCGGCTTGCGGAACATCGGGTCGAAATATACGACATCGAACGATCCCGGCTCCTGCTGACGCAAATACGTCAGATGATCCTGATGCAGCACACGGATTCGCCGCATAGCGGCTTCCAATCCGGGAATATCCGATTCATAGCTGCGCAATCCGTTATGAAGCAGCATATACGGGATGGAACTTGTTTCCAAAGCGGTTACACTTCCGGCTTCACCCGTAGCAAAAGAGAACACGATGGAGTCGGATCCTAGACCCGCCGTACAATCCAGTACGGAATCCCCGGCTTCCAAGCCGGCAAACTCCAGCAGTGTATCCTTCTCGCCGTTTATCAATCGTTTGACGCGAATAGCCGCCGTGCTTGGATGGAAGAACAATGCAGGCTGCTGTTCATGATAATACTCTATTCGCTCCCTGGATACAAGCAGGATCTGTGAGTCCCCGTATCGATCGCGAAGCTGGGGCAGCGACAATTTCCCCCGCCTTACAATTCGTGCCGGCGTCTCCATTTCCTCCAGCGACTGAACCTGCTCCATGAGTGTCGAAGCAAGCTCGAGCTGCCAGGAAAGCGGTTCATAGGAGGTCGTTATCAGCAACTACATCACCCGCTTAAACATTTTTTCCAGCTCGTAGGTGGAGAAGCTGATGACAATCGGCCGCCCATGCGGGCACGTGTACGGGTTACGGCATGCCGCCAGCCGGTCCAGCAGCCCTTCCATCTCAAGCGTACTTAGGCTTTGATTGGCTTTGATCGAGGCTTTACAGGAGCACATGATCGCCGCCTTCTCGCGCATTTTTCCGAGATCGATGCTTTTGCGCTCGGACAGAAGCCATTCGGTCATTTCTTCCACCAGCGCTTTCTCTTCCCCTTGGGGGAACCAGTGCGGATATGCTCTGACCAAATAAGCATTGCCACCAAACGGTTCCATATATACCCCAGCTTGCTCCAGCAGAGGCACCTTCTCCTTCAATCTCTCCGACTCGGAAGGAGTAAATTCCAGCGTTATCGGAACGAGCAGCTCCTGGCTGGCCTCGGCAGGCTTGCCGAACTTCTCGTAGTAATATTCATAATTAATGCGCTCATGAGCCGCATGCTGATCGATTAAGAACAAGCCCTCTTCGTTCTGGGCGACGATGTACGTGCCGTGCATTTGTCCGATCGGAAACAGCTTCGGGAACGCAGGCAACGAAGGCGGCGCTTCCTCTTCATCAGGAATAGCCGAACGGAGAAAGGCGGCATTCGAGGCGGCCTGCTCTTTCGGCGATTTCTCCCGCTGGCGGTAGTCTAAGCTATCCGCCCGCTTGGACGAATTGCTTGCCGGCGGCCCGGAGGCACGCGTCTGTCCAAATTCGGCGCCGCCCGGAGGCTGCTGCTGCGGCGGCTGATAAGAATCCATAGAGCCTATGGAATCGTATAAGCTTCGGAGTGCCCTATCATCGCTGTACGAGGACTCACGCTGTTGTTCATAGGAGCGAGCCGCAGCTTGCGACGGTTCATTCCGCACAGCATTGTTCCCTGCCGATGCGGATAATTCGTCACTATCTCCGTACGAGCCCACTCTATGCGAATTGGAAGGCGAAGCTTGATCCCGCTGCGGCTCCGCTGCCTGCGCTGCGGGACGGTACAGCTCCAGCTGCTCTTGGATCAGCGCCTCTTTCTTGGGCTTCGCCTGCGCCGCCGACGGAATCAGAATCTGACGGTTCAGCACTTGACGAACCTGCTGCTCAACGAACTGGATGAGCTCCTGCTCCTTGCTGAATCGTACTTCCAGCTTGGCCGGATGCACATTCACGTCTATCAGCGTAGGATCCGTCTGAATATGAAATGCCGCGATCGGATATCGGTTGATCGGCAGCAGTGTATGATACCCCTGAAGGAGGGCATGGATAAGCGTGTAATTTCGGATATACCGCCCGTTGATAACCGTGGATATCGCGTTGCGGTTCGCACGTGTCGTCTCCGGTTTGCCGATATAGCCGCGGATCGTATAATCCAGATGCTCTCCTTCGATAGGAAGCATGCCCTTGGCGACAGCCGTACCGTAGATTGCCGCGATGACCTGCAGCATATCTCCGTTGCCGAGCGTCTGAAAGAGCTGGCTTCCGTTATGCTTGAGCGTAAACGCGATTTCCGGGTGCGCCAGGCTGAGACGATACATATAATCCGAGACGTGGCCAAGCTCCGTCTGAATCGTCTTCATATACTTTAAACGCGCCGGAGTATTATAAAACAGCTCCCTTACCTGGACGTCCGTTCCACGGGGAGAAGCCGTGTCCTCAAACGTCTTGACGGTGCCGCCTTCAATGACCATTTTGTAGCCTAGACCGGTCTGCTCGGTAGAAGTGACGCAGGTCACCTTGGAGACGGCGGCAATACTCGGCAGCGCCTCTCCGCGAAAGCCGAGCGTCCGGATAGAGAACAGATCCTGACTGCTTGCGATCTTGCTCGTAGCATGACGGAAAAATGCAACCTCGCAATCGTCCCGCTCCATGCCTGAGCCGTTATCCGTAACGCGTATGAGCTCGAGCCCGCCCTCTTCAATCGCAACGTCGATGCGCGTGCTCCCGGCGTCGATCGCATTTTCCACCAGCTCCTTGACAACCGAAGAAGGGCGTTCCACCACTTCCCCCGCTGCGATCTGGTTCGCTATATGCTCATCCAATATTTTGATTCTGCCCATCGTTCATTACCCCTTTGAAGCGCTCAAATCGACCTCTACTCCGTTGTCCGACCATTTCAGCTGCGGGAAGGCTTCCTTAAACTTGCTTATGTTTAAATAGCTTGTACCGTTTTTCAGTAAGACACTGCCGTCGGAGGTCCGGTAAGTATGAGTCTCCCCGGCAGCGGTCACTTCAATAGCTTCAGCCTCGCCATTCCAGCGGATAAGTCCGTCCACAAGCGTGCTCAGCAGTCTTGACGGCACATAGAGATCGCCTTGATCGCGAATGACATCGAAATAGTCCTCAACATACATTTGGTTGACAGATACCCCTTGCCGGTCCAATCCTACCTTGATTTCTTTGATCCCCGCTTCATGGAGCGCCGTTATGAGCTGCGACAGCTCCCCTTCCACCTCGATATCGGGCTTCAAGCCGATATGGTTCACTTTGCGCAGCTTCGGCGTCAAATACTCCTCAATCGTAACCTTCAACGCTCCGCCGCTGGACAAAGGAATGAGGGATTGAACGCTGCCCTTGCCGTATGTATTGGTCCCGATGACCTTGGTAGCGACGTTGTAATCCTGAAGCGCTCCGGTCAATACCTCGGATGCGCTGGCACTGTATTCATTTACCAAAATATACAGAGGGAACGGCTGCGTCGTACCTCCCGAAAATTTGACCGGCACATCGACATTGTTCTTGTCCTTCGTATGAATAAGGATGCCTTGCTTGACAAACAACTTCGCCATATTGATTGCCGTTTCGTTAAGACCTCCGGGATTGTAGCGCAAGTCCAATACGAGACTTCCGATCCCCTGCTGCTTCAGCTCAGCCAGCTGCGCAGCCGTCTGTTCATCCGCTTCGCTGGAGAAGCTGGTTACCCGGATGTACCCTACGTCTTTGCCGAACAGCTTGTGAGTGACTACAGGAGCCTGATACGTTTGTCTCGACATGCTCAATACGACGTTCTGTCCGTCGCGTTCAACCGTAACGGATACTTTCGTTCCTTCGGGACCGACGATTTTTTGGGATATCTCATCAATGGTGAGCCCTTCCGTCGACTCTCCGTTCACCTCGATAATACGATCGCCCGGCAGCATCCCCGCTTTTTTGGCCGGACCGTCGAACACTTCGTTAATATAAGCGCCGTTGTTGAAGGCTCTTACCCGTACACCGATGCCGACGTAATAATTTTCAAGACTGTTGGAAAATTTCTTGTAATCCTCCGGCGTAAAATAAACGGTGTACGGATCGTCTAGCGAGCGGACCATCGATTGGATCGCAATATCCGTCAGGCTTTCCCTCGACGGAGCGCTGACATGATATTGCTCGATCAAATCAAGAACCTCGTTCATCCGGGCCGAATCGGCGTCCGGCTTATCGGCGGCCAGAACGGCAGTAGCCGCCGGAAACAATAAAGAAAGAGATAATAGAGCGGAAGCGGTTTGCCGGATCACTGCACGGTAGCCGTTCTTTTTCATCGAAGGTTCATCCTTTCGCATTTGGAAGCTATCCTAATTGCTTTTTCAATTCAAATAAAAAGTTCATCGCCATCATCGGCGTCATATTCATTAGATCGGCGGATTTCACCTGCTCTGCTAGCTGCTCCAGCCGAGGATCTGATTTCTTCTTCGACCGGTCGGATGCAGGCTCGGCTTCCTGGAACAAGCTCAGCTGAACGTAGGCCGCCGTTTCCTTGACTTGATCCGGCTGACGCTGCTCCGATGACCGGCTGTTCATAACCGGCTGAGGCTCCTGCTTCGATTCTTCGGTCTCCGGAGCGTTAGCCTGTGTGACCGGGTGCTGGGCTTCATCTACATTGTTCGAAGCTGCAGTCCGCTCCTGAACCGGTGAAGCTTGTCCGGCTCCTGCCGGTCCGCTACCGGCTGCAATCTGATCCGTGCCTTGCAGCAGCTCGGCCCGCGCTTCGAATGCGCTCAGCAGGTCGTAGGAGCGGTCGATGATGTCTCCCGGCAGACCTGCGATTTGCGCGCAGTAAATCCCGTAGCTGGTGCTCGCTGCACCTGGTATCAGCTTGCGCAAAAACGTCACCTGGCGGCCGCTTTCCTTGACCGCCATGCAGCAGTTGCGAAGGCCGGAGAGCGTCTCTTCCAGATGCGCCAGCTCGTGAAAATGCGTCGAGACCAGCGTTTTGCAGCCGATCCGGTCGTGGAGAAACTCGATAACCGCCTGAGCGATCGCCATCCCTTCGCCGGTGGACGTACCGCGTCCCAGCTCATCGATGATGACAAGACTCCTGTCCGTCGCTTTCTCGGTCATGACCTGAATATCCATCATTTCGACCATGAAGGTGCTTTGACCACCGATCAAATCGTCGGCAGCACCGATACGCGTAAAGATCCGGTCGAGGATAGGCACCTTCGCCGACTGCGCAGGCACGAAGCAGCCGATTTGCGCCATAAGACAAATGATGGCTACTTGCCGCATGTAGGTGCTTTTCCCGGCCATGTTAGGCCCGGTTATAAGCAGCATGCTGCCTTCCTCTGCACTCAGCTTCGTATCGTTAGCGATGAAGACTCCATCGAGCATCACCGCCTCCACAACGGGATGGCGGCCTTCCTCGATCATCAGCTCGTAGAACTCTCCGATCTGAGGGCGCGTATAGCGGTTTGCCGCACTGACGGCGGCCAGCGACTGGTAGACGTCGATGGTTGCGATCAGCTCGGCCAGCTGCTGCAGCCGGGAAATATGCACGGACAGCTTCTCGCGCAGCTGCATGAACAGCTCATACTCCAGATCGACCATCTTCTCCTGAGCCTCGAGAATCAAGCCTTCCTTCTCCTTCAGCTCCGGCGTGACGAACCGCTCGGCATTGGCGAGCGTCTGCTTGCGCTCATAGCGGCCTTCCTCCAGAGAAGGAAGATTCGCTTTGGTCACTTCAATATAGTAGCCGAACACTTTGTTATAGCCGATTTTCAGCGACTTGACGCCGGTTCGCTCCCGCTCCTGCCTCTCCAGCTCGGCGATCCACTGCTTGCCGTTCGTGCTGGCTTCGCGCAGCTGGTCGAGGTAATCGTGGTAGCCCGCCTTAATCATCCCGCCGTCGCGAATCGAGACGGGCGGCTCCTCCGTAATGGCGTCCTCGATCCACGCCATAATATCCTGGCACGGGTCGATCCGTGCCGTAAGAGCCGACAGCGTCGCGGAGCCCGACGCCTCGCATATTTGCTTCAGCTGCGGCACCTGCTGCAGCGACGCCTTCAACGCGACCAGGTCGCGGGCATTGGCGTTGCCGTAGGCAATACGCGCCACGAGCCGCTCCAGGTCGTAGACTTCCTTCAGCGACTGCTTCAGCTCGTCGCGCACGATCAATTGATGGTACAGCCGCTCCACGGCCTCCAGACGCTCTTGAATCGCCGTCTCGCTCATCAGCGGCTTCTCGATCCACCGGCGCAGCAGACGTCCGCCCATGGCGGTAACCGTCTTATCCAGGAGCCACAAGAGCGAGCCCTTTTTGGCTCTGTCGCGCACGGTTTCCACCAGCTCCAGGTTGCGGCGCGTGAACGGGTCCATAATCATATACTGGTTCTGCTCATATACGCGTATATGCTTAATGTGGGACAGCGAACGCTTTTGCGTCTCCTGCAGGTACGACATCAGCTGCTGTACGCACTCCTTGCCCTCACCGTGCAGAGCGGCCAGCTCCGTCTCCGCAAAATAATCTCCAAGCTTCACGTTCGTATGTACGTTGCGATCGGACCGCGGCGTCACCACGATGGTACCGGACCACGCGGCTGCCGTATGCTCTTGAAGCTTGCTCAGCAGCTCAGGTGCGGCCAGAAGCTCCGACGGATGATACACGTTCATCTCGTCGATCACTAGCGCCAGCGTTCCTTCGAGACGGGTGACGAACAGCTCCCCCGTCGAGATGTCACATGCGGCGAAGCCGTAGGTGCCGCGTCCGGTATCCGTCACCGACACCATATAATTGTTGCTGGTCTCTCCGAGCGACCTGGCATCCATAACGGTTCCGGGTGTAATAATCCGGACGATTTCCCTCCGGACGACGCCCTTGGCCTGCGCCGGATCCTCCACCTGCTCGCAGATGGCCACCTTGAACCCTTTTTCTATTAAACGGGCAATATAGTTATCTGCCGAATGATAGGGTATTCCGCACATCGGAATCCGCTCCTCGGCTCCCCCTTCGCGTCCGGTCAGCGTTATTTCCAATTCCCGCGAAGCGTTGATTGCATCTTCAAAGAACATTTCGTAGAAATCGCCCAAGCGGAAAAATAAAAAAGCGTCCTGCACCTCCGCCTTGATGGCAAGGTATTGCTCTATCATCGGCGTATATTTGGCCATGCTTGCTCCTCCATGCTAATTCGTATATGCCTGTGAGGAAAAAAAACGCGAACCTTCAAGCAGAGGAATGAACCGCAGCGTTTTGCTATCCGTTTTCGACTGTAGGAGCCGGGATCCTCTGACCCTCTGCGTCCAAGCCAATATCCGGCGACGGGTCCATTCCTTGCTTGCCAGCCGCAACTATGATTTCCTCTATCATTTTGTCTATTATATCACGAATTAACAGGCGATTCTTCTTTTCTATGAAAAGGCCCTATTTTCCAATTGCGGCGTATATCTTCCTGTTCGTTCCAGGATTCCATGCGGAGCAGCCGGTTTTTGAGCGGAATCAAATAGGGCTCGTATTGGCGAAAATCACGGAGCCTTACGAGGTCTCCCCACAGGCTCGGAACCAGGGGGCGTATCGCTTTCTTATCTCCAGCATAATAAGCCTCCTGCATATCCTGCTCATCGAGCGGTCTTGCCGGCAGGTGGCGGTAATGATCGGCGATCAGCTTCGCCATTGTAAGCACGCCTCTGGCAATGGAGGGAGAGATCATCCAGCTCGGCAGTACGCGGTATTCGAAGCCGCCGTGACGCTGCCTCCGAAAGTCGCCCAGGAAGCCGTATTGGGGCTTGCGGTTACCTGTCGTCGCATCCTCCAGCAGCACCAGCGGAAGCGCCAAGTAATTGTCCAGCACCCGCAGCAGCTCGCCGCTTAGCGGGATTCCGCTGAAATGAATATGCCCGCCGAGCGGAAAGCCTCTGACCGGCATGCCTCCCGCAATCCATTCCAGCGAGCCGTCCGTAATGCGGCGCGAGGCCATTTGCATCGTCCGGTGCAGATTGATGATCATCTGCTTAATGTCTTTGCTCGGTTCCGGGCGAAGCTCGGCCAACGGATAAATTTTGCGAAAGCTCGGGAGTACGATCGCATCGCAGCCGATCGGCCCTTCCTTTTCCATATAATTGGAAGCAAAGACCACTTTTCCTCTTTCGTTGCGAAGCAAAAATTCAGGATCCGCCCCAAGCATCGCTTCCTGCCGTGACTCCGGATCGTCATGGGCCAGCTCCTGCTCCAGCTGATGCATCGCTTCGGCAAACAGCTCCGCAAGCCGGTCGGTAAGCTTCGGCACGGCATTCACCTCAAGAACGACGAGCTCGCCGTTCGGGAGCACTCCAACCTTCACAACGCCGTAATCCAGCCCAAGCGCATAGATGGCCTTAACTGCCTCACGCTTTGCCCGAACGGCATGATAAGACGGCGTTTCCGCCAATACTTCCGTAAAATCGGGCTCCTCGGCCTTTTGCAGCGGCCGCTTGCTGCCGAAGAAGACCGTTTGTGATTTTTGAAACAGCGCCAGTGCTTGCAGATGAAATACGGGGATTAAATACTCATATGAGAAACGCAGCGAAGGCTTCTCGGATTCCGACGCCAGGTGAATTCCGTGAAGCTTCAGCAATTCCGCGGATTTGCGGGGGCTGGCCGCGCGGAGCATGCATTTGACCGGCTGAAACGACAGCCGGCCCGCCTTCGCCGCATGAAAGCAGCCCCAATGGATAATGCAGGATTGAGCGTGTTGAGCAGGCAGCTGCGTTCCATGCGGCAGATGGATCCGCTCGAGCAGCAAATGCAGGGTCGGTTCATTGGAATGCAGCAAATAAACGCGCATCTTGAGTGCAGCCCCCTTTACCATCGGATAATTTGGCCCGGGATGGCCAAGAGCCTATTTTCAGGCGAACAACCATTTGAAACAAAAAAGAGGGCTGACGCCCTCTGCCGAATTGAACCTTGTTGGCATATACTAAAAGCAGAAATCAGTTCAAATCGTCATCCAAGAGATCGGGATCGAGATCTTCATAGTCGCCGTCGTCAACGCTCGCCAAGTCAACCTGCTTATCGTCGAAATCACCGCAGCCGTTCGCGCACACCACTACGCAAACTTTGGTCTCAGCGATCATTTCCACCTTGAATTCGCGCTCCACGCGAATCACTACACTATCCCCGCGTGAGGAAATGCTGGCTTCCACGCAGTTAGGCTCCTGGGTGGCGAAAGCCGTCACCTCGGCTGTCGACGGTCTGTGCTTCTTATCGAGATAAGAGAGCCCTACCGCCTCAACATAAGAAATCGTTTCTTTCGCAACATCCGTTTTGGTATTTTTGTCGTAAGAATACCAAATATTGATGTCGTAAGTACCTACTACTTCCACATGCTCTCCCGACTTCACCGCATCATACTGGTTGTTGATAATCCAAGCACCCAAAATACTCGTCGGAGCATGAGGCGGAGTGACCGTATTAGTTACTTGCGAAAATTTACGTCCTTTGCCGCATACAGCCTTCGTATAGATCTCTCTGCACTGCAAATCTTTATCTAATGACATCTGTTCAACCTCCTCCATACAATCATTCATTACATTTGTATGCAGGACATAGGCAAATGTTGATAAAACAAATTCACGTGAATTAATATTATTCGTAAATGCTTTGTGAAATGCCTGTTTCCAAGCATAGAAATTAAAAGCGATTAATAGAATCCATTCCTTAGTGACCGGGATGGGCTTCTTTTTGCTTTTTCCTTCGTTTGGCAACCGCGAGGTAAGCCTTCAGCTCCATCATCAGCTGCAGCAGAGCGGAACGGACTTCGAACTCTTCTCGGCTGTCGGGCAGAGGCATTTGGCGAAAGCCCACCTCTAGTGACTCCAGCGCCTTTTCCGCACGGCCCGTGTAATAATCCACCTTCACATCCTCGCTCAGCCCTTCGAATACCGAAGCAAGCAGCTCCCCGTGAGGAAGCGTCTGATAAACCTGGGCAACAAGCTGAATCATGCGGTCGATCGATTCCATCTGCTGCTTGCGCATCAAAAAGTAGACCGTCCATAGCGGATCATCCTGAAGGAACAGCGCATTCTCCTTGGACCGCTCGGCTTCCTGCAATCCGCATCGGATCAGCTCTTGACCCTCCAGCAGCTCGCTACCGCTCCATATGTAGTCGGGTTCTTTCAAATGCCGGGATATTTGTACGAAGATTTGTGAAAAGCACGCTTCAAGCTTTCCTTTCAGCTCCATCAGCTTCTTGTCCGCTCGCGGCATATAGATGATGTTGATAACGGTAGCCGTCCCGAGTCCGACCAGAAGCAGCGAAACCTCGTTCAACAGCTGAGCCGCCGATAATTCATGGGCAGTATATACGTGAAACATGACAACCGAGCTTGTGACGACCCCTTCCTTCAATTTCAGCCGCGTCAATACCGGATATAAGATAAGAATACATAAGCTTATGACTTCAATGCGAAAACCGAGCAAGCCGAACAGGAACGCGGATAATACCAGTGAAATCATCGACGCGGCAATGCGTTGGATCGAAGTTCGCAATCCTTTCTTCTTGGTCACATCGATTCCGAGAATAGCAAGCAAGCCTGCGGACAAAGGAGATGGAATGCCCAGCAAGCCGGCCAATGTAATCGATGCCCACACGGCAACGGCTGTTTTGATGACGCGAATCCCCATAGTCAAACCCCACTTTAATTAGTTCCTTGGTAAATGTATCCCTATCTTATCTTCTTTCGATTCATTCGACAATATTCTCCATGCGGATGATCATGAGCCTTCACACAGCTTGTCCAATAGGAAAAGAGGAAGCACGAAGCTTCATATAGAAGCTTCATACTCCCTATGAGACTTAATTCCTTTTATTACCTATCAATTTGCCTTCCAGATAAGCGACCGCCTGGTACATGACCGTAGCCGCAACGGCAATCAGCAGGACACTGCCGATAACCAGCGTAAAATTAAATACCTGGAAGCCATAAATGATTAAATAGCCCAGTCCTTCCTTCGACACCAGAAACTCGCCTACGATTACCCCTACCCAGGAAAGGCCGACATTCACTTTCAGCGTCGATACAATCGTCGGGTAAGATGCCGGCAAAATCACTTTCTGAAACACGGTGCTCTTACTTCCGCCGAAAATTCGAATGACCTTCGTATAATTCGCATCCACTTCCTTGAAGCTGCCGTATACGGTCAAAATCGTAATAATAACCGTTATCGACAAGGTGGTTGCGATGATAGACAAAACACCGGGTCCTAAAGCGACGATAAAAAGCGGACCTAGCGCCACTTTGGGTAAGCTGTTGAGCACGACGATATACGGGTCCAGTACTTTGGACAGGAACGGCGACCACCAGAGCATTGTTGCCACGGCCGTTCCGACTAGGGTACCCAGGAGAAATCCGACCACCGTCTCCCACAAAGTGACCCCAACGTGAATGAGCAGCGTTCCGTCCACCCACTTCGAATACAGCAATGCGCCGATCCGGCTCGGGAAGCTGAACAATAACGCATCGATCCACTGATTTCGCCCCGCTACTTCCCAGAGCGCGAGAAACAAGAGCAGAATGGCCGCTTGGGTCAGCCACACTTGATGCGTCGTTTTACGCTCCGCCTTCAAGAAGCGGTCGTATTCCTTCTGTGCAAGCTGCTGCGAATGCAGCCCTCCTGAAATCGTAACCGTCCCTTCGGCTTCTATAGTCTTCGATTCATCCATTGGTGCTCACCCCATCCCCGTCCATCTCCTCGAACAACCCCCACAATCGATGGAACAAGTTATGAAACCCCGCTTCCTCCCGCGCTTTCAGCGGGATAGCCGAACGAATCGGCTCAGGTACGTCGACGGTTGCCCGGATGCGCCCGGGTCTCGGCTGCAGCACGACGATACGGTCGCTCATGGCGATAGCCTCCGAAATATCGTGCGTCACCAGGATCGCCGTCTTGTTGCGGGAGCGGAGCGTTACCGCAACGAGATCCTCCAATTGGAGCTTTGTTTGATAATCCAATGCCGAGAACGGTTCATCCAGCAGCAAGATGTCGGGCTCGGTAGCAAGAGTGCGCACCAGAGCCACACGCTGGCGCATTCCCCCGGACAGCTGCTGAGGATAGCTGTCGGCATAATCGGACAGCCCCATATCGTCCAGCAGCTCCAGCACGAAGGAACGGGCGGCCGGATCCTTCCTGCCCATCAGCTCAAGGCCGATGGATGCATTCTCATAGATGGTGCGCCATGGAAATAAGTAATCCTGCTGCAGCATGTACCCTACCTTCGGTGTCGGGCGCTTGATGAGTTCGCCTGCAATACGTACGGTTCCGGCTGTAGGCGTCAGCAGACCGCTGATCAGAGACAAGAGTGTCGTTTTGCCGCACCCGCTCGGTCCGATCAAGCTGATAAACTCCCCCTGCGTCACCTGCAAGCTGATTTGCTCCAGTGCAAGCGAAGCGCCGCGCCCGTTTACATAAACATGGGTAAGATCTTGCAGCTCCACCACCGTTTGCATTGTAGAACCCCCTTCCGGCTTACGGTTTGATTCCGAACTGTATACATCCTGCGTATTATTTGACCGATTGCTTCGCTTTCTCCGCATACTGGTTGTTCACGAGTGCCTTATAATCCGCCCGCTGCTTCAATTCTCCTGCACTTTCCATAACGTCCTGCAGATTGTTCCATTCCTGCTCGTCGATCAATCCGTCGGTAGCGAACGAGCCTTGATCTTTATAGCGCTTGACGACATTTTTAATGATTTCTTTATCCGTATCCTGGAAGAACGTTATTACGGCATCCGTAATCTCATCTACGCTAGCAGTTTGAACCCAGTTTTGCGCCTTTTGAACGGCATTGGCGAACTTCTGGACCGTTCCGCTGTTTTTATCCATGAAGCTTTTCTTGGACATAAATACGGTGTAAGGAAGCTTGCCGCTTTCGACTCCGAACGAGGCGATAACATACCCCTTGCCTTCCTTTTCAATTACCGTTGCCTGTGGTTCAAACAGCTGGACATATTCGCCGGTTCCCGAGGCAAAGGCCGACGTGATGTTGGCAAAATCGATGTTCTGGATCAAATTCATATCTTTTTGCGGGTTGATGCCATGCTTTTTCAATGTAAATTCTCCCGCCATTTGCGGCATCCCGCCTTTGCGCTGCCCCAGGAACGTCGTCCCCTTCAGCGTGTTCCAGTCGAATGTGCCTGTGACCGGCTTACGGGATACAAGAAACGTACCGTCCGTTTGCGTTAGCTGCATGAAGTTGATTACCGGATCGCCGCTGCCTTGCTGCGTTACGTATATGGATGTCTCCGATCCGACCAATGCCACATCGATGCCCCCCGACAACAAAGTCGTCATCGTCTTGTCGCCGCCGGCGGTTGTAGTGAGCTCCACATCCAGCCCTTGTTCTTTAAAGAAGCCTTTGGAAATCGCCACATATTGAGGAGCGTAAAAAATCGACCGTGTTACTTCCCCGATGCGAACCTTCGTCACTTCCTCCTTCTTGCCGGGTCCGCAGGCCGTCAGCATCAATGCCATGGCTAGCAGAATGGCGACAATGCGGCCCCACTTGATCCTTTTCATAGCAAGTCCCTCCATTTGTTTTCGTTGATGCGATAGTCTATGCGCCAGCCCAGAGAATGGTGAGAGCGTCATGCCGCAGCCGTCAAAGCATCAAGCGAAAACGCAAAAAAACCGTCTGCTTCCAGACGGCTTTTACTTCATAATTTACGCTATGGTCGGGACACGGGAAGGGGCTTCCTTCTTCGGCTCCGGCTTACTCTTAGCCTCTACCGCTTGCTCAAGACCTACGGTTCTGCCCTTGCCGTACGGGATGATCAGAGGCGTTCCGTAAAACGGATCCTTCAGCACCTGGCTCTCGAGATCGAACACGGAACGGATCATCGACTCCGTAACGATATCCTCCGGCTTTCCTTGCGCCCATATCGCGCCGTTCTTCACTGCGATCATATGATGGGCGTACCGGCACGCCAGGTTAATGTCGTGAAGCACCATGACGACCGTCCGGCCTTCTTTCTCGTTCAGCTCATACAGCAAATCCAGCACTTCGATCTGGTGCGTCATATCCAGATACGTTGTCGGCTCATCCAGCAGCACCGTATCCGTGCCTTGAGCCAGCGTCATAGCAATCCAGGCTCTTTGCCGTTGTCCGCCGGACAAGGCATCGACGGTTCGCTCGGAAAATTCCGTCATCCCCGTTTCCTCCAACGCGAGCCGCACCATCCGTTCATCCTCTTCCGACCATTGCTGGAGCCAACTTTGGTACGGATAACGCCCCTGTTTTACCAGCTGCAGCACCGTAAGCCCTTCAGGGGCGGTCGGTCCTTGCGGCAAAATCGCCAATTTCTTGGCAATTTCTTTGGTAGGAAGCTTGGCTAGCTCATGACCATCCAGTACAATCGTGCCGCGCTGCGGATTCAACAATCGGGCAAGCGAGCGAAGCAGTGTAGATTTGCCGCAGCCGTTGCTGCCGATCAGTACCGTAATTTCTCCTTTTGGAATGTTCACGCTCAAATCTTTAAAAATGGGCACGGCTCCATAGGATAAGCTTAAGCCTTTCGCTTCCAAAGCGTACATCCGAAGTCATCTCCTTCAATATCATCATGCATGACGGTTTTTGTATAATAAATAGACGAAAAATGGCGCTCCGATAACGGCCGTAAATACGCCTGCCGGTATATCTAATGGGGTAAAAAGCGTTCTTGCCGCCAGATCGGCGACCAGAAGAATGAGAGATCCGATCAACGCGGATACGGGCAGCACGCCACCAAACGCGGGACCGACCAGCTTGCGGGCAATATGCGGAGCCATAAGACCGATAAATCCGATCGCACCTCCGATAGCTACCGCCGCTCCGGCCAGCGCAACGCTTAGCAGAATCAATAATGCGCGCTTGACTTGAACGGCGCTTCCTACTCCCGCCGCAATATCCGTCCCGAGCTCCTGCACGTTCACTTCCCTGGCCATTAGCAGTGCTAACGGCAGCAGGATAAGAACCCAAGGCAGCATGACCAGCACATCTTTTTCCCAAGAAACGCCGTAGATGCTCCCGGTCATGAACGTCATCGACTTGTTAGCCAAAATAATTGGACCGGATATCATCAGCATATAAGAAATCGAGCTGTAAGCGGCCGACATCCCGATTCCGATCATTACCATTCGTAATGGGGATACGCCTTTCTTCCAGGCGAGCAAATATATAATCAGCGTCGAAACGAACGCTCCGATAATGGCGCACAACGGCAGCCATGTAATGCTGATGGCGCTCCCCAGAAAGAAGAAGAAGCAAACTGCGCCGAGCGTTGCTCCTCCCGTAATCCCTACGATATCAGGAGAAGCGAGAGGGTTGCGTATGAGTCCCTGCAGTATCGCGCCGGAAACCGCCAGCGAGCTCCCAACGAGCACCGCTACGATCATCCGCGGCAGCCGCAGCGTATTCACGATGACCGTATGCATCTCGGAGCCGGTACCGAGCAGGACTTTAATAACCTCCACCGGCGTGACCTTCACCGAACCGATACCCGTGCCGACAATGAAAACGGCGGCATTCACGATAAGCAGGCCTGCTATAACCCAAAGCATCTTTTTACTGATTAGAAACGAAAACCAGGAACTTTTCCCGCGAACTGTCAAATACTTGCTCATCCTACGACTTCGCTCCTTTCCGTGCTATATACACGAAGAAAGGAACTCCGAGCAATGCGGTGACTACTCCAACAGGCACTTCCTTCGGCATCGCGATAAAACGGGATCCTACATCCGCCAATAGGATGAGGATGGCTCCCAAGACCGCGCAATAGGGCACAATCCAACGGTAGTCCGTGCCTATCAGGTATCGCGCGATATGCGGAATGATAATGCCTACGAAGACAACCGGCCCGGCAACCGCAACGGATCCGCCTGCCAAAAGCACGATGACTACAGCGGCGCCAAGCTTTATGTATGCTGTTTTTTGACCCAGGCCCTTGGCCACATCATCGCCCATAGCCAGAATGTTGATGTGCCGGCTCAGCAGCAGGGCACCGATCATCGCAAGGACAAGGTACGGAGCTACGGCGAGAAGCATTTTCAGCTCACGGCCCGCAACCGATCCGACAAGCCAGATCAACACCTGATCGAACGCCTTGCCGTTCGTCAATAATACGCCCTGCGTCATGGAGGAGAAGAACGCCGTGACAGCCGATCCGGCCAGTGTGACCTTCACGGGAGTCAAACCGTCTCTCCCAAGCGAACCGAGCAAATAAACAATGCCTGCGCTCATTGCCGCGCCAGCGAATGCGACCCAGGTTAACGTCATAAGCGATGCCGAAGACCCGAAGGCTACCAGCAATACGATCAAAAATGCGGCTCCCGAATTGACGCCGAACAAGCTGGGCGATGCCAGCGGGTTCCGGGTGAGCGCCTGCATGAAGGCTCCTGCAACCGCCAGGCTCGCTCCTACAGCGATGGCAATGAATGCGCGGGGGATCCGCGCCGTCTGAATGATCAGATGCTCATTCGAGCCGTTAAACGCCGTATACGCGTCGATGACGTCCTGAATGGAGTAGTTGTTCACTCCGAACATGACGCTGCAAGCAAAAGATGCCGCACATACAATAACGAAAAAAATAAGACCCCAAATCTTGGCTTGATTTGATGAAAGTAAAGCTTTCATATGACCTCTTCTGCTTTTCTAGCGATTGATAAGTTGATAAAGGAATTAAAGTACTTTTTTATTCTATGAGAATCGTTATCAGTTGTCAACGATTTTGAAAATCATTATCAATAATTTATCGAAAAAAAGCCCCGGGAACGCGAAACCGATCGCTCCCAAGGCTTTTCATCCTAGCTCCATTGAATCGTGTATCAGCTTACAGCTTGTAAATATCGCTGTACTTCTCCTTCAAATATTGCACCAGATAGTCCGGATTCAGCTCTTCTCCGGTCACCTGCATAATAATCTCGTTCGGTGTCAGCTGCTTGCCGTATTGATAAATTTTATCCGTCAGCCACTCCTTGATCGGCAGCAAATTGCCGCTTTCGATCAGCTGATCGTACTCAGGCAGTTGGCCGCGGAGCGTCCGCGTAATTTGTGCGGCATACATATTCCCGAGCGCATACGAAGGGAAATAGCCGAATGCCCCTCCGGACCAATGTACGTCCTGGAGCACCCCTTCCCCGTCATTGGCGGGAACGACGCCCAGGTACTCCTTATACTTCTCGTTCCATACCTCCGGAAGATCGGCCACTTTCACCGCTTCGCTGAACAAGGCTTTTTCAATCTCATAGCGCACCATAATATGTAAGTTGTAAGTCAATTCATCCGCTTCGATCCGAATAAGCGACGGCTTGACTTCATTCGTCGCACGGTAGAAGTTTTCCACCGGAACCGAATCGAATTGCCCTGGATAATTGTTTTGCAGATCGGAGTAATACCGTTTCCAGAACGGACGGCTTCTACCGATCATATTTTCCCAGAATCGCGATTGGGATTCATGAATCCCCATCGAGGTCCCGGTGCAGAGAGGCGTTCCGATAAGCTTCTCGGAAATGTTCTGCTCATACAAGGCGTGTCCGCCCTCGTGAATCGTTCCGAACAAGGCGCTGTTCACATCATCCAGCAAGTAACGCGTCGTAATCCTTACGTCGCCCGGGTTCAGCCCCGTTGCAAAAGGATGGACGGTTTCATCCAATCGTCCCGCTTCAAAGTCGTATCCCATTTGCTTCAGGATGAACAAGCTGAATTGCTTCTGCTTCTCCTTCTCGAACGTTTGACGAAGAAATCCCGTTTCCGGTTTGTCGGGAGAAGCTTGAATGGCGGCCAACAGCGGAACGACTTTCTCTCTCAAGGCGCCGAACACTTGGTCCAGCTTGGCTACGGTCATTCCCGGCTCATACATGTCGAGCAGCGTATTGTATTTATGCCCTTCGTATCCCCATAAGGAGATGAACTCCAGATTGGTCGCTACAATTTTCTCCAAGTAAGGCTGGAATCTCTTATAATCGGAAGCTTCCTTGGCTTCCTCCCATATCGACTCCGCTTGCGAGGTCAGCACGACGTATTCCTGATGCAGCTTCGGAGGAATTTTTTTGCTGCGGTCGTAATCCTTCTTGCATTCGGTCACGATCACGCGGTCAACGGCGTCAAGCTTGCCGAACGTTTCCGCTTCGGTGAAATAGTCCAGCATCTCTCCCATTTGCTCGGAAACCGCCATGGCAAAATGCTCTCCCGACAAGACGCCAACGACCTCGGACCGGGTAGCTATCCCCTTCTTGGGCGCACCGGTGCGCATATCCCAATACAACAATCCGATAGCTTCCTCATAGCTTTTCATTTTTTTCAAATATTCCTTGAAATCTGTCAGCTTCTGCTCGAACGATAGTGCAGTCATGAATGGCACCCCTTTCCAGGCGAATTACTTAAATCATACTTCGTCCGGAATAGAGAATCAAATGACATTTGAAAATTATTGTGTGGTATGATGAGGAGTGCATAACAGAGAGACAAAGGAGAGGACATCCATGCATATTACATTTACAGAACAAGCGACAGAACAGCTGCATAAGCAAACGTTGAACGGGAATGAGGAGTTGAAGCTTGCCTTTGATTCGGAGGGGTGCGGATGCTCGGTTAGCGGAGTGCCGACATTGTGGATTGTAAGCGGCGCTGGAGAACGCGATTTACGCGCTTCAGGAGAGCCGTTCTCATTATTGTACGATAAGAAGGACGAGATTTTTTTCGAGGATCGGATGACGCTGGACTACCGGAGCGGCAGCGGGTACGTACTGAAGAGCAGCGGACAAATCTATAATGCCAATATGAGGTTAGTCGATAAACGAGGATAATCTTGGAACAGCCGGCAGCCTGCACGACCAGTCTCCCCGGCAAATACCGGATGCCGAGGCTGGTCGAGCTGCCGTATTACTCGTGAATCAATCGGCCGATACTACATCCAGCTTGCCGGTAGCAGGGTCAATGATCAAGCCGTGTACCGGAATGTCCGGAACCAGCGGATGGTTTTTAATGACGTTGACGCTGTTTTTCACGCTCTCCGCCACATCGTCAAAGCCTCTTAACCATCTTTCGATATGAAGCCCCGAATATTCAAGTGTCTTAATCGTTTCTTCCTTAATGCCGCGCTCAATGAACTTCTGCTTCGTCTTCTCCGGATTCAGGTGGCTCATCCCGCAATCGTGGTGTCCAATAACGAATACCTCGTCCGCACCCAATTCATAAATGGCTACGATGATGCTTCGCATAATGCCCCCGAAAGGTGTCGAAACGACGCCGCCCGCAGCTTTAATAATTTTGACGTCACCGTTCTTGATGTTCATGCTGGCTGGCAGCAGCTCGATCAACCGGGTATCCATGCAGGATAAAATAACGAACTTTTTATCCGGAAATTTCGAGGTCAAGTACGGCTCGTATTTCTTTTCTTCGACAAAATGACGGTTGTACTCCAAAATATCGTTTAGTAATTTGCTCATGGCAATCTCCACCCTTCGATGCTCTCTCTTTTTGAATCTGTATCAAAAAGGCTCTATGCAGCTATGTACTATCAACATAACCCGCTAGAGCAACTTTATCTTTTTTTTCATTTTTTTTCAACACTATTTAGTACAAACTCTTGCTAGTTTCTTACTCCGGCGGAACGGCAAGCTTCCCTTCGAGAAGGCGGATCAGCCTTTGTTCCACATTGTTGGCGCGTCTTTGATCCGCATTGGGAACCAGGGTCGGACCCGATTCCGGCGCATCCCTAGGCACCATATCCGGATCTCCTGCCTCATGCTCGAGACGCCGTTTTTTTTGAAACTCTTGAACCATCCTCTCCCGCTCCTCAGCGGTAAGACCTTCCGGCTCCTTCTTCTCCATCATAACACGCATCCGGGTTAGTATACGATCTCGATACTCGATGACGAACTTCTTTTGCTCCGTGGTCAGCATGGCAATGATTCGCTGCTGGTCCCCCGCAGTCAGCTCACCTTTGCTGCTATTGCGCTTTACAACAGGCAGCATAGCTTCCGCCTGCGTCTTGGTTATGACGAGAGCCTGCTGCTTGTCCAGCTGTATCAGGCCTTGAAACAGGATCACCATATCCCGCTCCGTCTCCCTCTGGATTTCATCTTCCGCTGGCGCTGGCGCTGCCGCCGGTGGCACAGGCTGTGGAGGAACGGTCTTCAACGTATTGCACCCGCCAAGCAAAAGACTTGATGCGATTGTAATAGTACCACATGCTATCGGCAATCCGCGTCTCACAAGCCAACCTCCCCTGCGTCATAAGCCGCTTCCCGAAAAAGAGAAGAAGCACTCCGTCTCTATTCGTATAGTGACAGAATACTTCTAAACTTTGAACCATTGATGAGTCTTTTGTAAAAAAAGTGTAAAATCATTCCTCAGGCAATCGGAGAGGAAACGTGAGTACAAACTGAGTTCCTTTGCCGGGCTCGCTTGTTACCGATATCGTACCTTTCATCCCGTTAACCAGATGCTTCACAATGGTAAGACCAAGCCCCGTCCCGCCGGCAGTATGATTCCGCGAATGCTCCACCTTGTAAAAGCGGTCCCATATCCGCTGCAGCTGCTCCTGCTCCATGCCAATCCCCGTGTCGCTTACGGAGATTACAGCCTGGTCACCGTCTTGGTGAAGTCCTATAGTGATTGTCCCTCCGGACGGCGTGAACTGGATGGCGTTATAGATTAAATTTTGCATGATTTGAATGAACCGGTCCGTATCCAGGTCGGCGGCGATCGTTTCATCGTCATCCGGCAGCTTCTCTCGCAGCGCCAGACCTTTTTCATGAATTGGCGATTTCATTAACGCCAGCACTTGCTCGAGCAGCTCCTTGAGCGGCACGGGATCGAACTTGAATGCGTCGGCGCCGTTCTGGATGCGGGCCAGATCAAGCAGATCATTCACAAGACGCTGCAGCCGCTGCACTTCATAATCGCATATTTTCAAATAATGCTCATACTTGTCCTCGGGAATGACCTTATCATTCATCGCAATAATGAAGCCTCTCAGCGTCGTTAACGGCGAGCGGAGCTCGTGGGATACGTTAGCCAAAAAGTCCTGGCGCGCATCCTCCCACTGCACCAATTGGTCAATCATAAAATTGAAGCTTTTGGCCAGCTCTCCGACCTCATCCTCCGATTTCACCGGCACCCGTGTCGTGAAATCCCCTCCGGCCACTTCCAGCGCCGCCCTGCTCATTTGCTGCAGAGGCCCTGCGAGCTTTCGGGACAGAATAAATAGAATAATGGCGACCGCAAGGAGCGAGAACAGCAGCGGGACGATAATATTCCATCGAACGGCAGCCAACGCTTGACTCACTTCGAGTACAGGCACGTTCAAGAAAATAACGATCGGCTGCCCGTTCATTTGGGCGGGGGCATAGTACGTGAGCAGACCTTCCCGCGGCCTGTCTTCAAACTTGTATTCGCCGACAACGAAGCCTGTCTGCCCCTTGAGACCGTCGATGAACAGCTCGTCCATCGCGTTCGGAATCACGGTGCCTTCCCGCTCGGAGGAGCCGTTCAGCACGTTGCCTTTGGCATC
The DNA here is from genome assembly GCF_022354825.1 of Paenibacillus sp. H1-7. Classification (GTDB taxonomy): domain Bacteria; phylum Bacillota; class Bacilli; order Paenibacillales; family NBRC-103111; genus Paenibacillus_S. The sequence goes on along the minus strand of NZ_CP031168.1, from coordinate 3,404,759 downwards.
AATAAGCCAAATTTGCCCGTTAATGCCTCTTGCTATGATACGGATCCCGAAACGCAGCTCTCTTGTCGATATGGTTCCTTCCTGAACGGACGGCAGCAGCTTGGCTACCTCTACCAGACGGGAGGAGAGCAGCTCTTTTTTATCCTTATAAAATAGATCTGTAAAATAGTTGTTCCAAAACAAGGCGAGTCCGAGGAAAAACAAAATACATGTCGCCAAGAAGGATAAAAAGATCTTCAAATAAAAGCTGGTGTACCACCGCTTAAGCATGCCGGGATACCTCGAAGAAATACCCTATGCCCCATAGCGTCTGGATCGCCCATTCGGTATTGGCCCCCAGCTTTTTCCGCAAATTTTTCACGTGTGCGTCCACCGTTCGGGTTCCACCGCTAAAGTCAAAGTTCCACACATAGCCGAGCAGGTCCTCCCGGGAGTATACCCGTCCAGGATTGGAAGCCAAAAAATGCAGCAGCTCCACCTCTTTGGGCGTCAGATCGATCCGTTCTCCCTGAATCGCAACTCTGTATTGCTCAGGGTCGATCATAAGGGAGCCGATGCGGAGAATGCTCTTGACCGTCTTCACTGCAGCCGCGGCGGCGGGCAGGCTCTGCTGCTGGCTCGTTCGGCGCAGAACGGCCTTAATCCTCGCTATTAGCTCATTAGGATCGAACGGCTTGACGATATAATCGTCCACGCCCAGATTGAAGGCGCGCAGCTTGTCTATCGACTCGCCTTTCGCTGTCAGGAAGATGATCGGAGTCTGGGATATCGGCCCGCTCTCGCTGCGAATAGCGCTGCACAGCTCAAAGCCGGAGCAATCGGGCAGCATCACGTCGAGCAGCACAAGGTCCGGAGCTTCGTTCCGGATCATGTCCATCACTTCGTTGCCTCTATACACGATAAAAGGCTCATATCCCGCATGCTCGAGATACAGCCGGATCACTTCCACAATGTTCGGCTCATCGTCGACGACGACCACTTTCCCCAGCTTCGCAGCGCTTGTCATGGCTCCATCCCCCGCTGCTCAGCTTTGCGGAGCCGGCTCTGCTCCCGCTCGTGCAATACCGAGCTGCGGTCTCGCAGCCGGTGCTTATGAATCAGAAACGTGTCGCTCGTATCGATCGGGCCCAGCCACGTCTTGCCTTTTTGGGCGCATTCAGCCATGCAGGCCGCTGCCAATCGCGGATCGGACAATGGCAGGTTCATGTCCTCGTATACGCTGTCAGGCTGCGACAGCTGCTCTAAACGGGCCGCGATCCTAGTGCGCAGCTCTTCCGAATGAATACCGAGAGAGTTCATACCGGTGTCTGTCAAATTGTTCAAGGAGCTCGCCAGCATCTTCTTGGCGCCCGTACGATTATTTCTCCGATGGTGATACAGCGCAACCGCGATCTGAATCAATCCTACATAATTCGAAGCCAGAGGATCGCCGGGATGCTCCTTCCAATATTCCTCCATCACCTCGTGGCATTCGAAATAATCCCGCTCCGCGTGAAAATAAACCAAATAATCAATATAAGCCTGAGGGTATGCTGACATGAAAGTAACCGCCTCTATTAGATACATAATTTGATTTTCAATTTTCTTTGTATCTATTGTATCAAGAAGGGATAAAAACTGAAACCTTTGTCTAAGTTATTCGTAGTAACTTTTAGCATCGCTATATTTTATTATGACTTGGAGGGTCAAGACAATGTTGAAACGATTATCTATCATCATGATGGCTTTTGTCATCGCCTTCTCTTTCAGTGCCACCGGTGCCGGCGTTGCTGATGCGAAAGGCTACAAGTCGTCGAAGAAAAGCTTCAATCCTAGCAGCAATACCACTCAGACTCCTAACAGCGGTGTCAATAAAGCGGATCCTGCTGCAGCGACCAAGACGCCTGGCGCAACGAATCCGACTACGGCAACGAAGCCGGGATTTTTTAGCGGCGGTTTGATGAAGGGCTTGCTGATCGGCGGTATCGCAGGTATGCTGTTCGGCGGCTTGTTCGGCAACTTGGGCATGCTCGGCAACATCCTGGGCTTCCTGATTAACATGATGGCGATCTTTGCCGTAGTAGTCCTGGTCATCAGACTCGTTCACTATTTCAGAGAGAAGCGCAAGTTCAAGGAAGAGCCGAAACGATTCTAATGAAGATACAGAGGGAATTAAGAGATGAGATTAACCGAGCAGGACATTATTAACGCGATTTGCCTGCACATGGGCGAACGCAAGCAGCTTCATCCGAGTCAAGTCGAAGTGGAGCTGATGTGGGACGAAGACTACGGCTTCTCCGCAGAGGTTCATGCCGAAGGCCGCAGCCAGATCATCATCGCAGCGAATATGCTGGAAGCCATCGAGCGATATTTGCTGACACAAATGAATATCCGGGTGTTCCGCGACCAGATCCACCTGAAGCTGGAAGATGAAATCGTTGCGGATATCGCCTAATAAAGTAAAGCCCCCTGAAGTCGGAAAAATCCGCACTCCAGGGGGTTTTTCCTATGAAATCACCCTGATATCGTACATTCTCTTGTTCTTTTAAAAGCTTAAGTCTATTTTCTACTATTTTCCTTCGCAACTATATTGTTTTTTTTGCGTTTAATAGGATAGATTTAGTAGAAAGAGGCTGATGCATGTTGAATCGCAAAACCGTAATGATAGTATCCATCATGACGCTGCTCCTCTCTTCCGGCGGTTCGGCTCTGGCCGCGGACAAAACGTCCAAATACCGCGTCTATCAAGATAATCATATTTTGCTGGAAACGTCGGATTACAAATCGGCGGAAAATTACGCCAAACAGTTTGCTAGCAGTCATGTCGAGGAAATCGCCACGCGCAAATGGCTGTGGAACAATTATCCACGGTATAAGGTATACCAGAACGGCTACAGCAGCTCCGCATGGGAATTCGCAACGCTGGATCAAGCTATCCGCGAAGCAAGCCGGTGGGGCCATGCCAGCATTCGGGATCTTCAGTCAGACGGCTGGGTATGGGACAATTATCCGAATTATCGAGTATACCAGGGTGACGCAACGCTTCCTTCTTGGGATTTCGCTACTCTAAATGAAGCCAAGGCTGAAGCGGCCAAATGGGGCAACGCCCACATCATCGATCTTAACACCCATCAATGGGTGTGGGATAACATTCCGGCAGGGACCAAGGCCGAGCTGAGGGCTTCCGGGAACAACACGTATCAGGTATACCAAGGAACGTTTACGAGCGACAGCTGGTCATTCGCTTACCTTGAGGATGCTGTCAACGAATCTCTCAAATGGGGCAATTCTACGGTCAAAAGCACCGAGAAAAGCAATGAGGTCGTCTTCTCGAACGTGAAGTCTTACCGGGTCTATCAATACAACAAGCCTTTGGACTCCTTCCTTCATGTGGATGAAGCGATCGCTTATGCCAAGCAGTTCGATCATACAGCTATTTATAACGAGAGCCCGAACGGCGGCAAATCGTTATCCCTATGGACTAATTATCCTTATTATCAGGTGTATCAGAACGACAGCTGGATCTCCGACTTCTCTACCATCCCGAATGCCCTGAATTATGCAATGGGCTACAGTAACGCATCGATTCGTCCTTTGGGCGGGAACAGCATTCTGTGGGACAATTTCAGCAAGCTGCAATTTTGGGGCTGGAACGGAAGCTCCAGCAACGATACGATCCGCTCACAAGTGAACAATACAGCAGGTCTGGATGTCGTATCGCCTACGTATTTTACTTTGGCGGATGCGAGCGGCGCTTTGACGGATACTTCGAATAAGGATACGGTAGCTTGGCTGAAGCAGCAAGGCTATTCGGTACAGCCGCTGGTAAACAATCAGTTCGATGCGGCATTGACCTCCGCCTTTCTGTCGAACGCCGAAGCACAGACCAAATTCATTGAAGCGCTCGTTGCAAAAGGCGCTGCGCTCGGCGTCGACGGGCTGAACATGGACTTCGAGAGCTTGGCCGGCAAAGACCGTGCAGCCTATACTGCATTTATTACGAATTTGACGAAAGCAGCGCACGACAAAGGGCTGCTGATCTCCATCGATCTGCCGCGAGGCAGCGTCAAATGGAATGCGCAAACCGCCTATGACCATGAAAAGCTCGGCAATATCGTCGACTACATTATTACAATGACCTACGATCAGCATTGGAAAGGAAGTACGGAAGCCGGCTCCGTAGCGGGACTGCAGTGGGTTGAGGAAGGCGTGAAGGAGTTCCTCTCCTACGGCATTTCGCGAGACAAATTGATCATCGGCATTCCGTTCTATGTCCGCGAATGGCAGATAGACGGCTCCGGCAATCTCGTGAGCAACCGGGCGCTCCTGATGAAGGATTTGCCTGCGCTAATTGCGAGTAAGAACGCAACCAAGACATGGGACGCCAACTTCAATCAATACCGTGTGGAATACAGTCAGGACGGGTACAACTATATCTTCTGGCTCGAGGATGAGAGCACGGTGAAGGCGCGTCTTGATATAGCCAAGAAGTACAATTTGGCTGGCGTGGCCGCTTGGAGATTAGGCTACGATTCAGCCGATTTATGGAAGATGATGATTCAGGAAAAATAAGCTAAGAAACCGCAAAATCCCCGTACAACCTGCTAGGTTAAACGGGGATTTTTCTATTTGCTTCCCTACACTCCATGATGATGTATCGCCAGTTCATCGGTCTCTTGCAGCCACTGCTTCAGAGCGTTTACGTCTCTTGGAGGCGTACAGTCCCTACGAAGCCTCTCCGGCAATGAATTCCATATATCAAGAACGATCGGCATTTCCAGGCCCATTGCTTGAAGCTGTCCCTCATCGTTGAATACTTCATAGGGTGTGCCTTCCTTCACACACTGCCCCCGATCCATAACAAGGATCCAATCCGCCCATGCATAGGCCAAGTTCATATCATGCGTAGCCATAACAACCGTGATCCCTTGCCCGTGGATTCGATCCAGCTCCCGAATGAGCTGCTGCTCCGAGCGCCGGTCCAAGTAAGCTGTCGGCTCGTCAAGCAGCACGACCTCTGGTTCTAGCACCAGTACCCCTGCGAGCGCCACCCGTTTCTTCTGCCCGAGACTCAGATGATGAATAGGAGTATCGGCCAGCTCCTCCAGCCCCATCGTCATGAGCATCTGTGCGGTTCGTTCCTGCAATTGCTGCTCGGGCACTCCGGCATTGCGCAAGCCGTAAGAGATATCTTCACGCGGCGTAGTAAGGATCAGCTGCTGCTCCGGATCCTGGAATACGAGTCCTACCTGCTGCCGCAACGTTTTTAACGAATGGCGGTCATAGGACAAAGGTTCGCCCCGCCGGAGCATCGTTCCTTCATCCGGACGATGAATGCCGATAGCTTGCAGGAAGAGCGTCGATTTTCCCGATCCGTTATGCCCGCAGATCGCGGTTTTCTTCCCCGTTGGTATGGCTATATTCAGCTGCCGAAGCGCATGCACACTCGTTCCCGGATAGCTGTAAACCACATCTTGCGATTGTATCGCAGGTAACATCGATTCAAGTTGTATGGATTCTCGCTTCATCGTTTCCCCTTCACCCCCATCGAATCCAGCACTCCAATATGACTAATACTGCTACTCCCATACAGGCTTCCACCTTGTACCGCTCAGGAACAGCCTTTTTTACATAAGGAGGCAGCCGGAGCTCGTCTGTAAAGCCTCTCGAAATCAAACCATTCGTGAGTCCTTGGTACCTTTGCATTGTTTTGACAAACAGCCGGGCTATAAGCGTCGCGGTATCACGGATTTTGCCTGCGAAGCCGGACTGGCCGCCCCGCGATTGCTGCGCTGTATACATATCATGAGCCGTATCGGACAGCAAGAATAGGAACCGGTAGGTAATCATCATGATTTCCAGGACCAGAGTCGGCACTCTTAGTACCTTCATGACCTGGAATAGCTCGGACATCGGCGTCGTAAGAATGACGAAAAAGCTTGCTGACACGCAGGCCATAATGCGGATCAGCAGCTGCCCCGCACTCATCAGGCTCGTCAAATTCATATAGATTGTCCAGTGGGATAACGAAAATAATACGATACCGTGAGCCATTTCATGACCGAAATCCATGTTCCGTACTTCTATTATCAAAGCCGGCAAGCTTCCGATGAAAAACAGGCAAGAAGCGCCCAGCATCAAAGCCACCTGCTTGGCGGGAATGGCCGCATAGCCGATAAGCCAAATCAGCATCCACAGGAAAATAAGCAGCTGAATCCACGGATGCGCCACATAAGCAATAAGCAGAAGAAGAGCTGCGAAGCCGCACTTCCACATGGGAGAAACGGCCCGCAGCTTATTGCCATAAGATAAACGATCGATGGTCTTCATCATTGGGACTTCGACTTGGAGGCCCTTCCCTTGAATAAGCCTATCGTGTATCCGATAAAGCCTGCCCCCAATGCGGCTTGCAGCGCGAACAGCATGCTCTCCGTCTCCGGAGGCGGCTCGAGCAGCGACGAGAACCACGGCTCGTAAGCAGGATGCAGCTCCTTGATCATTTCCTCCGCAGCTCCGTCCGCTCCTCCGAATTCGCCGTTGACGAACAATAGAGGAATGACTGCGAGCAAGATGACGCCCGTCAGCAGCAATATATTTTTAGTCGTTGTTGTCATTGTTCGCGTGCCCCTTTCATTTTGCGCTGCAATACGGACAATTCATTGGAATTGTAAGACTGGAGCCAGTTCCAGATCAGAACGGTCAGCAGTCCTTCACTGATAGCAAGCGGAATTTGAGTAATAGCAAATATACCGCCAAACTTGATAAACGAAGCCGCTATACCGCCTTGCTCCGCCGGAAACGCCAACGACAATTGAACGGATGTCATAACATACGTGGAGAGGTCAGCCATCGCCGCCGCCATAAAGATGGACAGCTTCTGCTTTCCGGCCGCCCCCATCATCCAACGGTACACGGCGTAACCTACCATCGGTCCCGCAACCGCCATGGAAAAAGCGTTGGCGCCGAGCGTCGTCAAACCGCCGTGAGCCAAGAGCAGCGCTTGAAACAGCAGTACGATGGACCCCAGCACGCTCATAGGCAGCGGGCCGAACATGACTGCTCCAAGACCGGTACCGGTCGGATGCGAGCTGCTTCCCGTTACCGAAGGCAGCTTCAGAGCGGACAGCACGAACGTGAAGGCACCGGCCAATCCGAGCATCATCTTAAGCTCCGGAGTTTCTTTCGTAATGCGAATCAGCGCGCGAAGCCCCATAATAAAAAATGGAATAAATAATACCCACCAAAAAATCGCCCACCCTAAAGGAAGAAACCCTTCCATAATGTGCATTGCGTAAGCGGATTGCGGTTCATTGACCGACAAATACAGCACGAAGCCTGCGACCAGGAGCAGCGTGCTCATCCATGTTTTCTTGCGTTTCATATTTATACCCCTCCTACCTTTGTTCAAACAAAAAAACCAATCCGTGTCGGATTGGTCATGGGTACGTATCAATAGACGACAAACAAAAAAGGCGTTGTCGCTTCATCGTTCGTACACCTCTCCTTTCCTCGAAGGCAATATGGTGCATACACATCAGGTAGGTCTCCTGGCTCACGGATCGATGTATTCTTTCGCCTTCCCCAAATTGCGTGGCAGCTCGAGTGACGTATTGAAAGAAACTCCCCGTATACAGTGGCGGGACCGCTCGGGATTTGCACCCGATTCCCTGTTACCCTTTGTCTTCACAAAGGCACCTGACGTTTTCGTATGTAGTTGTATTGATGCCGAATAATCCATATTCGTCGCTGAGACTCAAATTCCTTTTTTATCCGAAAAAAATTTCAATCACTCCTGTTCCGGCTGGAGAAGCTCTCTAAGCTCCTCTAAATCCGTCGTGGGCGATTGGCAGGCGAAATCACTACATACATATGCCGTTGCCCGTCCGCCTATGGCTCTTTTATCCTGAACCAGCGGAATCAGCCGCCCGACTTCTTCGCCTTCGGCACCATCGGGCACGAATACGGTAATAGCGTTGGGGCGAAAACCGCTTCTCACTTCCTCGAGCATTTCGGCAATCTCATCCGACCCTTTGCGGCCAGCTATAACAATTTCGCTTGTCGGGCCGTAGGCAAAATCCAAGGCGATCAGAAACATCGAGTGGCCTGCCGGATAGCGCTCAATAGAGCCTGCGAACGCCTCCAGCTGCGTATCGGCAATCCGCGACAGCTTGGCATCGTATGTCAGCTTGGACAGCTTCAATAAGTTCATAGCGGCAACCGAGTTGCCTGAAGGCAACGCACCGTCATAAATTTCCTTATTTCTGGAGATAAGCTGCTCGCCGTCATTCCCGTAGAAATACAGCCCTCCCCGCTCCTCATCCCAAAACAGGTCGATCATCTGGGCGTTCAGTTCAACAGCCAGCTTCAAATAACGGATGTCGAAGGCCGCTTCGTACAGCTCGATCAGCCCCCATACCAGAAAAGCATAGTCATCCACATAACCTGGATACGCCGCTTCTCCATCGCGATAACGGGCTAGCAAGCGTCCGTCTTCTCTTCGCAAGTTGATCGTAATAAATTGGGCCGCTTTGGCGGCAGCCTGCAAATACGATTCGTTGCCCAGAGCCTTGGATGCTTTCGCCAATGCCATAATCATCAGACCGTTCCATGAGGTCAATATTTTATCATCCTTGCCTGGATGAATCCGTTTCTCTCGTGCAGCGAACAGCTGCTGACTGCAGCGCTCGACACGCTCCTTTAGCTCGTGGAGCGCTAATCCTTTGCGGCTCGCCGCCGTCTCCAAATCCTGATGGATCAAGTTAGGGATGCCGCGTCCTTCAAAATTGCCAGTATCGGTAATATCGAATAAATCGCAGTACCATTCCCCGTCCTCATCCCCCAAAGCTTCAACGATTTCCTTCGGGGACCAGACATAAAACTTGCCTTCCTCGCCTTCGGAATCGGCATCCTCCGCCGAATAAAAGCCCCCTTCCGAATCGGTCATATCCCGCAGAACATATGCGAAAATCTGCTCCGCCACTTCGGCATATTTCTTTTTGCCGGTCAATTGGTAAGCTTCGATGTAAGTCCACGCGAGCAGCGCATTATCGTACAGCATTTTCTCGAAATGCGGCACAAGCCACTTCTCATCCACCGAGTATCGGGAGAAGCCGTATCCGACATGATCATACATGCCGCCGCGATGCATGGAATCCAATGTTTTCTCCACCATCTGCAGTGCCTTCTCGTTTCCCGACCTTTGATAATACCGCATCAGGAAGGAGAGATTGTGTGAGGTCGGAAATTTGGGCTTATTCCCGAATCCGCCGTATTCCGGATCGAACCTTTGCTCATAAATCTCAAATGCTTGATCCAGCGTTTCGGCGGAGATAGACCCATTGAGATTGGCCAGCATACTTTTTTCCACTTCCTGTACGATCTGCTCGCCAGTCTCGAGCACCTTGTCCGGATTGTTTCTCCACAAGCTGCCAAGCTGTGTCAACAAATCCATTAAGCCATGACGGCCATATCGTTTGTGCTTCGGAAAATACGTCCCGGCAAAAAACGGTTTTTTGTCCGGAGTCATGACGATCGTAAGCGGCCATCCCCCTTGTCCGGTCAGAGCTTGACATACAGTCATGTAAATGTGGTCGACATCCGGCCGTTCCTCCCGGTCGACCTTGATCGATATGTAGTCCCGATTCAGCAGCCCGGCTACTTCTTCGTCCTCGAAGGACTCTCTTTCCATGACGTGACACCAATGGCAGGTGGAGTAGCCGATAGATAGGAAGATAGGCTTGTTATCGCGTTTGGCTATGTCAAATGCCTCTTCGGACCAAGGGAACCAATCGACCGGGTTGTAGGCGTGCTGGAGCAGGTAGGGAGACTTTTCGTTGGCTAATCTGTTGGTGGTGTTGTGTGTGGTTATAGGAATCACCTCTTTGGCAGCTGGATTTTATGTATCGAGTTTAACATAATCAGCTAAAAGGAAAAACCCATGCAATAAAGGCACAGGTTTAGCATCCTGTATCGGTTTGATTACCGCTGCTTCTTCTATAGCCTGTCTATGGTTGATGAACAAGTAAATGGCTAGCTTTACGAATACGTTAAATATCCAAATGAACATAATCCAGACATCCATGTTTTGAATGAAATCCTAAATAATTTATAAATCGGACCATCCTAAAATACGGAAAGATTAAGGTGGATCCGATATTAGTTCGCAATAACCCAGACTGCCGTAATGACGCCAATCAAGGATTGTGTCAGTCGATCAAAATCACGGCTAATCATACAAGTCGAAATAATCTGTTCCAATTTATTCGAGTCTGTCAGCTCTTCTATATAAACGAGTAGAATCTCTGATTGATCCGTAAGTTTTAACGATCTAAATACGATATCAGCACAATTATGAAAAATATGTCGTAAAGTATCGTAGTTGACCTTAACATTTTCGTTCACATCCGCTGGAATGCTTAGCTCCATGTCACTTACTCCCCCTTTCCATAATTTTGGTATTATTTTGTGTGCTTTACTGCTGCTTATTCCAATAAAAGTAAACAATTCTGTTACAAAAAAGAGCCTCTTAGCGAAAGCTAAGAGGCGGTCAAACTCCAAGTCTATGTAATTTAGTGACCGGATTTATTTACCAAATCGTTGTTGCGTATATCTAATTACTTCCTTCACATAATACAGTTACACCAATAAAAAAGGAGTGATTACCAATGGCAAACAACAATTCTTTAGTAGTACAACAAGCTCAGTCAGCATTGAATCAACTGAAGTATGAAGTAGCCCAAGAATTAGGTATTCAGCTATCTCCAACTGGTTACAACGGCAACCTCGCAACACGCGATGCAGGTGCAATTGGTGGAAACATTACTCGTCGCCTAGTCCAAATTGCTGAACAGCAGCTTTCGGGTTACAAACGATAATGCTTTAATGAATTCAGCCATACAGCCCCTTACCACTTTCTAGTCCTCCTTAAGTGGCAAAGGGGCTGTTTTTCATGGAATCTCGAAGCCGATACATAAGATCGGCTTTTTTTCGTTTATCGGATTCGTACCCTAAATCACAAAAAAACATAAATTTGTTCCATAATGTTAGGTAGAATCTCAAAATATCCATCCATTATAATGTAATTGCAGTGCAGGCTGTTAATTTCTGGAGCAGAGTCGGCTGTCTGCAACGTTCTTTTAAACTAAAGGGAGGCCATTAAAAAGTTCGTTAAATGAAAGCGCTTCACTAAAAGTGTGTCTATTTTTAGGTTCACAAGGAGGACAATCGAATGAGTGTAAGCAAAGCAGCAGCGGGATTATCCATACTCGCCGTATTCACAGCACTGGCCGGCTGCGGAGGAGTCCAAACGGACGCCGGCTCTGGCTCTGGCCCAGGCGGCACCTCTTCCGGCAACAATGCACCCGTTAATGCACCGGTTATCGATGCGAGCCCCATAACCTTAAAAGTATACCTGTCGAACAGCTCGCTAACAGCACAAGACTTGAACACGCTGATCGCGGAACCGCTGAAGAAGAAATTTCCGCAAATTTCTGTTGAAGCAATTATGCCGGGCAAAGGAACAACGATTGCCGAGCTGGTCGTAGCCGGACAGCCGCCGGACATCATCTATACGAACAATCTCGACTTCGGCACGTACAAGACGCTGGATTTGCTCGAAGACATGACTCCGCTGATGAAGAAGCACCAAGTGGACCTGGATCGCTTCGATCCGGAATTGCTCGCCAGCGCCAGATCGGATAAAGGCGAATTGTACGGCTTGCCTTTCTTCGCCCATTTCAGCGCGCTTTACTACAACAAGAACATTTTCGACAAGTTCGGGGTCCCTTACCCGAAGGACGGCATGACATGGGAAGATACGATCGAGCTCGCCAAAAAAGTGTCGCGCCTGGACAACGGAGTGGAATATAGAGGGCTAGATCCTGATACGATCGCCCGTATGGCGATGCCTCTCGGGCTCACCTTCGTCGATCCCAAGACGAGCCGCGCTTCGGTCAATACGGACGGATGGCGTACAGTCTTTACTTTAGGCAAAGAAATTTGGAACATCCCTCACAACCGGCCGGAGAAGCTGAACTCCTTCCAAGCCCGCAACTGGTTTATGAAAGACCAGACCATCGCCATGCTTCCGTATAACAATCTGCTTAATATCGGTCTCGAGGAAGCTACCAAGCTTGGGCTGAACTGGGATTTGGTCCAATATCCGAGCTACAAGGAGAAGCCGAATTTGTACAACCATGTTGACTCGCAAAATTTTGTCATTGCCAAAACGAGTAAATATAAAGACCAAGCGGCTCAACTGCTAAGCATCATGTCATCGGATGAGGTGCAAATGAAGAGCGCAAGGGCGACCGCGCGGTTATCCTCTCTGAAAAATCCCGAGATGAAGAAGGCTCTCGGAGCGGATATGCCTTTTCTCCAAGGAAAAAATTTGCAATCCATTTTCAAAAGCTCCTCTCCCCCTGCGCCTGAATATTCGCAGTTCAATACGTCTGTAAGAGATCTTGTGTTCAAAAGCTTCGAGGAATATATGAACGGCAAAGACCTCAACACCGCTCTGCGGGAAGCGGAAGCCAACGTAAACAAGCGATTGGATGCAAACGCGAAGAAATAACGAGCTGCTGCAAGGTGCCGGTGTCGGTCAAGTTCGCGGGTACACCATTTTTGCCAATTTGAAGGGAGCTATTGTCATGACACGAGCAAGGCTGAGCCAATCCGCACATTATTTGCGCTTAGGTCTTTTACTCTGTTTAGTGCTGCAAACGTTCGGGTTCCTCCCCGCTGCGCAGGCGGAAGAATCCGGAGAACCCGGCGCCCCGCTGCCGTCCGTCAGCGTATCGTTCGATGTGTACTCGAACATCTCCGAGGCGAATCTGGATGTCGGCGGCACATTGAGCCTGTCCAACCTCAGCTTGGATTCCGCTGTATACCATGGCGATGCCGGGAAAAGCGTAAAAATTAGCGGACGCAAGCAAATGTACAGCCGGCTGAAAATACCGCATGCATTTGACGGTCTCCATATGCAAGCAGGCAAACAGTACAACATTTCTATGTGGGCCAAAGTCGACGCAAGCAGCAGCGTGCAGAGCGGCTACTTCTTTCTGTCCGTCGTAACCTATCCAGGGGCCAAGCAGCCGACGGACCCGAATTATTATTTCGATACAGCCAACTACAAATTTCTGGTCGGCCAGGACGGCTGGACGAAGCTGACGCTGCCGTACGCAGCTTCCGATCGCCCGGTATACGGCATTGCCGTCGAGCAGATTGCCTCCGGCAGCTTAACCCAAGTCGTGCCGGTGTTCAACATCGACGATGTGGAGGTCACGGAAGTCCCCCCTCCGACTTCGAAGCGTATTACATACGATAGTGCGACCAGCATACAAAACGCCAATATCGGTGTCGGAGGCGCGCAAGCGCTCTGGAATTTATCTTTGGACAGCACGGTCGTGCACGGCGTATATGGCGGCAAAAGCGTTCACATTGTCGGGCGCACGGAACTGTATAACCGGGTCAAAATGAATGATGCGTTTACAGGGCTCGATACGACCCCCGGCACTCAGTACAACGTGTCCCTCTATGCGAGGGTAGACTCTACCAGTCCCGTCAAAGCCGGCTACTTTTTCTTGTCTGTCATCGATATCGACGGCACTATAACGAGCACGGCGTATTATAGCGATAAAGCTAACTACAGGGCGCTCGTTACAGACCAGAACTGGGTGCAAATTACACTGCCGTATACGATCGGTTACGACCCGGTCTACGGCATCGCTATCGAGCAGATGTCGATGCCGGGCTATGCGGACGTTGTCGGCAAGCTGTATATCGACGATGTGGAAGTGGTGAAGACCGGTACGACGACGGAAATCCCCCCTTCCCGAATTCCACCGAAAACGATGCAGGCCGTTGTAGACGGCAAGCAAGTCGTCTACCTTAACGGAAAGCCGGAGACGGTAGACGGCGTTCCGTTCGTGCCGCTTTCCAAAACCTTCTCCGTGCTGCGGGCCAATGTGACGTGGAATGAGCAGACACAGACTGCTGTGGCAGAGAAGGACGGCAGAACGAGCCAGATTACAGCCGGCCAATCGTCTGCGGTTGTGAACGGCGCGAGTGTGGCGCTTGCCGCTCCCGCGTATATGAAGGACGGCGTATTGATGGTGCCTGCGCAATATATTGCCGATGCCTTGGAAGCGACCGTCTCGTGGAATGCGGATGACAAGATCGTATCGATCGTCTCCAAGAAAGTGAACGTCATTCAGGTGAACAAAAATGCGGTGCAGCAGGAAATATGGGGCTTCGGCGCCTCAGCCAACGACCCGGTCAACGAACTTATGGGCATTAATGCGGCAGCGCAGCAAACGCTTCTCGATACCTTTTTCGGTATGCAAAACGACGGAGTTGGACTCAATATCATCCGGTTGGAAGTCAATCCTTTCACGAAAAGCGATCCAAATGTAAGAAATGCCCTGCAGGCTTCGATTCACCCTGCGCCTAGCGTATGGGACTTTAATACGGACGCTCATCAAAGATGGTTTGCCGATCAAGCGATCAGCCGCAACCCTGCTATGCGGTTCGCAGGGTCGGTTTGGAGCCCGCCCGCCTGGATGAAGGATAACGAGTCTGCGATGTACGGCGGCCATCTGAAGCCGGAGTACTATGACGATTTTGCCGAATACTTGCTGACTTGGGTTAAGAAGTACAAGGAAGACTATGGATATGACGTCGACTGGCTTAGCATCCAGAACGAACCTGAAGCGGCCATGGATTATGCATCGGCAGTTTATACCGGTTCGGAGCTAAGCAGTGTTGTATCCGCCGTATACGACGCGTTCAAGCAAGACGGTATCGCTGTCCAGCTCGGAGCGCCTGAGGGCGGACATCTCGGTTCATCGTCTAAGCTGATCGGTCAGATGGACCCTGCATCTGTAGAGAAGCTCGATTATATCGGAACTCACTTCTATAGGTGGGAAACTTACGACACTTATAATTACGATTTACGCAGCTATAACAAGCCGCTCTTTATGATGGAATACAGCATGCCGGAGCCTAACGACACCTCGATTACGGGAGGCTTGGCGGTTGCCGATCAAATCAATGCCGCGCTGGAACAAGGCTACAGCTCCTACTTGTATTGGCTGTTTGTGACAAGACCCGCCAACTCGACCTCTGTTCTGCGAGAAGGACTCGTCAACTTGAATGTGGACGGCACGTATACGATCAACAAGAGGCTGTACACGATGGGACAGTTCAGCCGCTTTATTCGGCCCGGCGATCGTAAGGTGCAAGCAGTTAGCGGCAACAGCTCCATTACCGTGAGTGCTGCCAAAAACACGGATTCGAACAAAGCGGCGCTTGTGGCGGCTAACAGCTCTTCTGAGCCCGTAACCGTGACCATTAACGGATTAACCGCAGCATCGGTCGCCGTATACCGGACGAGCGGAACGGAAAATATTGCATCGGTCGGAAATTTCGCCACGGATGGCGGAAGCTTCACCTATACGCTTGCGCCGCTAAGCGTGACGACATTCGTCGAATAAGCTTATGCCTGCAACATTCCGGACCGATACGGTTCCGGATGGACACAAGAAGGAGACTGCCGTTGGGGCAGCCTCCTTCTCTTTTATCTCCACGCTCTAATCTTTACTGCTAGAGCGACCCTAACCTTAAGCAGCATGCTGCATAAGCAATACTAGTCTTGATGGAGGTAACGCTTGCGGAAATCCATCGGCGTAACCCCACTTTTCTCCTTAAACACTTTGTCAAAATAATTGATGTTGCAAAATCCGCACAGCTCTGCGATTTCCGTAATCGACTTTTCCTCATCCAGCAGCAGCCGTTTGGCGTGATCGATGCGCAGCTGTATCAAATATTGAACCGGCGGCATGCCGAACACTTTTTTGAACTGGCTGGAGAAATAATACAAGTTCATGTTCACTTTTTCGCAAACGGTTTCCATGTACACTCTATCTGGCAGATGCTCTTCCATATAATCGATGGCCGGCTTCAGCCGCATGTAGTGATTCGCGTACAGTCGCGGAGGACTGCTGTTCAAGTCCTGCTCATACAAACGCAGCAGCGGTACGATGATCCGGTATACGCTGGAAAGGATGCTGTATTCATGCCCTGCCTGTGCCCGAGAGTATTCCTCGTAAGCTTTGTCTATCTCCTGACTCAGTTCGTTCCAAAGCGGGTGGGTTCGCACATATTGATTCGCCACTTTGTCCGATCTGAAGAACAGGGAGAGCAGATGCCTCATTTCCAAATTTTCCTGCGAATACAGCAGCGTCTTGTCAAACACCATCCCTTTAATGGCGCCTTCCGTTCCCGGAAACGATGTGACCGAGTGAATTTGGCGGCTGTTAATGAAATAAATGTCGCCGGTTTGCGCGTCAAAGCTGTGATGATCGATTTGGAAACGGACCGGCCCTTGTAAAATTTTCACAAACTCCAAGTGATCATGCCAATGGGAAGAAACTAGCAAATGACGGCCCTGCTGAATGCTCATTTTAAAAGGGAAGCGCTTACTTTCAAAAGACTCAACCTTCTTGTTTGCCGCAGCAAGCATCGGCCGACCTCCTCTCCAAGCGTACGCGATTACATCCACACCTATTTTATTATACCATGATTCGGTTGGCTGACCATGCCGTTTCCGCGGTATGACCGTATAATGGCGATCATTTCGATTATTAAAAAGAGAGGTTACTTATCATGAATAATACTCCTTTTACTGCAAATAATACGGTTCAGTAATGAAATGGAGGATAACTGATGAAACATATTATCACTAAGCAGGTTGCAGAAGAAGCAGGAATAACGGAACCTCAAGCAGAGAAAGCGGTTGATGCTTTAGTAGGATATTTCAAAACGAGGCTCCCTGTCGATACTAACAATGAGATAGAAAGCCTTATAACAGGCGAAGATAAGCTTGATTAACTCTCTGACTAGAGAGTTTTTTCATTCAAACCATTCATTTTAGACGATAACATCGGAGGTACACAATGGAGAACAATCAGAATAAAGACATGGAAAATCTGGATCGGGCTGTAGAAACATCCGATTTGCTAGGTGTTCCTGAAGGGGCAAAAGATTTTGTCGATATCATTGGCGATGAGAACATCGATGCATACGGTAATCCGGCTTCTAACTTTGAACGATAGACGTTCAATCCAAAGGAGTGTTACCCATGTCCGATCTAAGAAATAAAAATGATTCGGAAAGCTCGGCAAGCAATATGGAAGCCGAAGATCTTGAGCTTTCATCCGAAATTATGAAGCAATACAATGAGCACTTGAACGATGCCGAATATACAGCACCCGAAACTTGCCGAGCCGGACTCGACGAGTAAACCAAAGAACCACCTCTTAGGTGGTTTTTTACTTGGCATTTTAGTATCTTCAAAGCTTGCAGCCGTCAAGAGCAAACCTTGTATCGAAGCTCAAACATTCAGCAAATGTTCAGTCGTTTCTCATGTGTGTTTCAGCTTTCCGTGTGACAATACGGAACAGAAACAGTGATCAGATGGGAGACCGGAATTATGACAAAAAAGAAATCGTATGTGAAGCTTACCCATGATGCTGCTATGGGAATTACCTTTGCTCTGTTATTTAATAAAATGGTTATGGGCGGCCTTGCTTTTCACGAAATAGCCGGAACAGCCATCGGTTTTGCCATTCTTACTCACATTTTATTAAATGTACAGTTTGTTAAGAAAATTACGTTTAGACTTTTGGACAAAAGCCTGCCTGGTAAAACACGCTTGAGCTACGGGCTGAATGTGCTGCTGCTTATTTCCATGACCTTTGTGATCGTAAGCGGGCTCTTGATTTCCAGAGTTGTTCTACCGGAATTCCGATACGGGAACGAAAATTGGTTCAAGCTCTCCCATATGGGTGTTTCATACCTCACCCTTACTTTAATTGGTATTCATATCGGGCTCCACTGGCATTGGGTTATGAAGGTAACACAACTTCTACTGAACTTGAAGCTTTCTAGGGCACGTACCCGCATTCTTATGACGAGTGCGGCAGCGATCGTTTTGCTATTCGGAGCGTACCAAACATACTCGACCCATTTTATTTCCAAGCTTGAGATGATGGAAGTTGTATTCACCGGCTCATCCGCACCAACGGGACAAGGCGGTGTGCATCGTGCGGAATCCGGCAGGAGCCTGCGTGCCGAAAGTGGTAGGCCTGAAGGGATGAAGCAAGGCGATAATCCAGAACGCCGTACGATGAAGCCTGCAGAAGGCGCTAGCGGCGGAGGAGCTCCGGGCGGAGGCCGAATAAGTCCGAATTTCGTCAGTGTTATTGCAACTTATTCTGGAATTATGGCGGTATTTGCAGGACTTACTTATTATATGGATAAATGGGCGGGAAGAAAAAAGAGAATTTCCGTCGCATGAGAAAAGAAACTCCAATCCTGAAAAGGGTTGGAGTTTCTTTTTAAATTATATGTGGCGTGCTCGCTATTGCAGTCCGGATACTTCCCGACGTTTTGATCTGTTTTCCCGTAAAAGAGGAGTCAACAGCAAGACGCCTATGATCAACAAGGCTCCGCTCGCGGCGTATACAGCGAATAAAGAGAATAGATCTTTTAGATATCCCGAGACGGACATCCCTATAACCATCATCCCCATGAAAACAGGAGTGATCGCTCCACCGACGCGTCCCATAAATTCAGCTTTTGTATTTCTCACAATAAGTGCCTGAATTCCGCCTTGAACGCATGGATAAAATAATCCGCTGATCACTTGAAGCGTAACGCTCAGCACAACCGATGTGGAGGCGCCCACGATAACGGTACATATGGCGCTAACTAGTAAACCTGTTGCAAGCAAAACCTGCGGGCGAACCTTTTTGGTCATTCCCATCAACGCAATCCCGCCTATCAGCATCGCCGCGCCATTAGCCATAAGCAGCCACTGTATAAACTGTTTGTCTTGTCCTAACTGCTCCATGGTAATGAATATCAGCAGCGGTTGAATCATTCCCGAAGCCAGGCCGGTAGCGGCAAAGGTAGCGCTCAACGTTCTTAACGAGCGGTTCGCCCACATATATTGAATTCCAGCCTTCATCTCCGACAAAAAACTCCCGCTGTTTTGAAGCTTCCCTTCCTCCGCGTCACGAGGCAGTAACGATAGTATAATGGCCGACAGCATGAAAAATACTAACGTCAGAACAAGGGAAACGGTAATACCAAACTGCACGAAGATAAACGTACCGACAACGGGACCTATAATGGTGAATATAGCTACCAAGGATTGGGAAAAGGCCATCACGCTCTGCAATTGCTCGTTCGGCACATGCTTCTTATACAGCTTCATCGCAGAGGGCTGAGAAAATTGGGATAAGCTCGCCGAGACCAGCGTTCCTAACAAAAGCCCGACCCAATGCCCCATGACAAGGGCAATGATTACCGCCACAACGGAAACGGTGGATAACAGATCACTCCAAACCATCGTTCGCTTGGGCTTCCATCGATCCGCAAACGTTCCGCCGATAATAGCGAACAGAAATATAGGCCCAAATTCAACAACGGAAATTAGCGATACATAATGCGGATCATTGTTGGTTATTTCCGTTACATATAACAGGACGGCAAAGTTACGTATCCATATCCCAAGCTGCAAAAACACCCGGGACAAAATAATCGTTCGAACATATCGATTCGTAAACATGTTAATACCCCATATCTTTAAGAATTCGGGAAAGCGCCCGCAGACGTTCTCCCATCAGCTCATCATTGTCGCTCAACGCTTGGTTGAACCGTTTGATATCTTCCTTAATATTGTCGTTCTCGGTGCAGACGGCTACCGTCATAGCGTCTCCTTGCAAGCCTATCCGGTCAACAACCGGATTCTCCGGGTCATACAAGTCTTGGTACCTATACGACTCGCGAAAATGAAGCATGCTCCTGCATACAAGAAGCGTAAGATCAAGCACTCGGTGAAGCGGTAACTCCTCCGATTGTCCGGCCCCCTTCTCTTCTGTATACCTCCAAACTTGAGCGGATACATCGACTTTCTCTCTATCGTTGCACTGGGTTAACCCAAGAGACAATCCCTTAGCATCCGAATGGTTCGCACTTCGCCCATCAACTCTTTCGTAATTCTCGGAAACAATAACGGGTTTATGCATTAGCGAAGTTGGTATTTTCATTTTTTGATCTCCTTCCGATATTAACTTTTACTAATTTACTAATTTACTAAATTACTGACTCGCAACCACATCATATCCCATCACATTTTTTAAGTCAATACACAAATACGGATTGTAGCAATTTTACAAATGGTTTTTAGGCCAAAAAAATAACCCGTATCCTATGGACACGGGCTGATCTTTCTTTTTTTATGGTAAAATGATGAATGTTTACCTGCCTACCGAAGAGCCGCAAAAACCACAGCACCGACAACAACTAACGCTAATATCCCAAACTTAGTATAGGTATACGTTTTGAATTTAGGCTTATCCAAATACCCAAGAGCGTCATCGTTTAACGATTTGGGCATAAGTGTTCTCAGCTGCTTCCTTCTGTCCTGCTCGTCCACCTCATTCCAATGACGAATAAGTCTCAGACTTTTCATGAAAAGTGGAATGTATATACAAGATACTATCACTCCAATAATAACAACGCCCCATATCAGCAAACTATTCAGCTCCATTTCCTCAAAGAATCTTACCACCTATAAATATATAGAAAGTTGGGGTGATGATAAAGCATAAATTCATTCACAGAAACATGCATACACAAAAAAACCGGCGCCCCATGGGACACCGGCCGTTATTCTGCTCTCACTGCAGCTCTTTTCTCTTCTCTTTTAAATCATTGGCAAGCTGGATGGTCCGCTGCTTATTCAATGGATACAGGAATACCAAGATCAAGAAAATAACTAACAGCACGACCGCAGGCACTAAAGTCCCCAGCGTATGGATACCGGCGAGGGCCTCTGAAGACTGGACCTTCAAAGTGGCGTCGTAGCCGACTGAGGCAATCGCGAACCCGCCAAGACCGCCGGCGAGTGCCTGACCTACTTTACGCGCAAAGGAATAGATGGAGTATACGGTGCCATCCTCTCTCATTCCCGTTACGTACTCGTGATAGTCGATGACATCCGTGACGAAAGCCCACACGACAAGATTGAAGAAAGCGTATCCAAACATAGCAACAGAAGATACGGCGATAAATTGGATAGCGTTCAGCTGCGGCAGAAAATAAAGAAGCGCATACACTACTACGGCAAGCAGGATTCCTGCAGCGGCAGTCTCTTTTTTGCCGAATTTGGCTACAAGCGGTTTTACCATCGGAATGGCGATGAACACGGTAATCGTTTGGATAAAACCTGCCAAGCTCAGTGCTTTGGCATTGCCGAAGTAATCCTTGAACAAATAGACGTTAACGGCACCGATCAGCATAAAGCAGACCATGAACGTCAGCGAGGCGACAAGAATCCAGATGAGCGGCTTGTTCGCGAGAAGGCCTTTGATTGTTTTGCCAGCATTCATCTTCGTCCCGGATGACCCTGACAAGGTAATTCGTTCGGTCGACAGCTTGTAGCAGGCCATGTAGCAAGAAATAGCCAAAAGCCCAAATATAATGGCCGCCCATAAAAATCGCCCGGCATCCGCTTTATTGTCCACGAAAAACATCAGGGGGCCGACCACATTAATGATCAAGCCTGCCAGCATAGCCCCCATCGTTCTAAAGGTAGATAACGTAGTCCGTTCAACCGGATCGCTAGTAATGACCGAAGCCATAGACCCGTAAGGGATATTGACGGTACTATATAGAGTACCCCAAACCAGGTACGTTATAAAGGCGTAAGCCAAATAAAAACCGTTGGACATACCCGGGATTTTTACGAACATCAGCACGCCCGACAATACGAGAGGAAACGACATTCTGAATATCCAGGGCTTGAATTTGCCGTTTGTACCTGATGATCTCGTATCGATGAACCGTCCCCATAACACATCCGCAACAGCGTCCCACAATCTGGCGATCAGAAACATCAATCCTACCGTAGCCGCGCTGATATGAAAAATATCCGTATAGTACACCATCAGAAAAGAACTGACAAGAATAAAGAAGAAATCATTGCCGAAATCGCCGAACAAATAACCGAGTTTGTCTCTCCATCCGAAGGGATGAACGGTTGATCTCTCTACATGGGTCTCCTTCGAAGCTCGGAACACAGTTTGACTCATAGCTTACCCCTCCAAAGACATGAAGTTAACACCGCGCGGCAGGATCATTTGTATCCGAACTCTGGTATGGAAAGCCATCTTTTGCGCAGCTCGTGGGCGGCCAGCTTTGGTTTGCGGTCTCTTGTGAAAATACCCTTTTTGTTCCCCTGCACGCGAATTATGCCTTGGCTGGTATTAAAATCGGCGAAATTCCACACCTGCTCGCCTACAAAGTTGTCAAATTCATCGAACACCTCGTGATTGGCCTGCAAATATTCAGCCTGATATTCTTCCGTAAACATTACGGGATCGATGTCGTGATACCCGGCTATCGTATCGGCACCGTATTCGGTCATCATAATCGGTTTGCCAGGGCAGCGCTTACGCCAGCCGTCGAACTCTTTGCGAAGCTTCACCTTCGCGGCGTCAAAGTCGCCTCCGTCTACATACCAGCCGTAATAGCGGTTCAACGCAAGCACATCAACCAGCTCCGCTACTTTGCACGTCTCAGGGGTGGACATTAGATGAGTAACGATCGTGACAGGACGGCGCTGCGGATCCATCTGCTTGGCTAGTTGGACGAGCGGCTTGAAATAGTGCTCGGCTCCTTCCTCTTCCGAAGCAGGCTCGTTGGCGATGGACCACATAACGACACAAGGATGGTTCTTGTCTCTAGCGATCAGCTCACGAATGACATCCTTATGGTGCTCTTGTGTCTCCAGCTCCTCCCATGTTTTCCGTTTGGCGCCTCCCGAGAACATGGCCATAAAGTTCAGATGCAGCCCGACGGCAGGTGTTTCATCGATCACAACCAAGCCTTCCTGATCTGCCAGACGCATCAATTCCTCCGAATACGGATAATGTGCGGTACGGAACGAGTTCGCCCCAATCCACTTCATAAGCTTGAAATCCATAACATTGGCAGCTTCGTTAAAGCCTCTTCCGTGAATCGGAGAATCTTCATGCTTGCCGAAGCCCTTGAAATAGAACGGCTTATCATTAATCAGGAATTTCCCGTCCTTCACCTCAACGGTCCTTACGCCGAAAGGTTGTTCATACACATCGATGACATCTCCGGCTTGAATGAGCTCGACTCTCAAAGTATACAGGTGTGCGTTGAGCGGCTCCCATAACTTCACATCGTTAATTCTCACAGCACCGTTCCGCCCGCTATGCTCCGCTGCGACAGCACCGGATGGATCGAGGACGGTTACCTTTACCTCAGCATCTCCGGCAATTTCCGTTTCATAGCCGACAACGCCGGTTGTTCCGTTAAGCTCGGTTACTACGGTTACATCTTTAATGTAAACCGATGGTGTCGTATAGATCTTCACCGGTCTGTGAATGCCGGCATAGTTAAAAAAGTCGAAGTTCGGACTGTTTCTAACGACTTTGCCTACCCCTTCTATTTCCTTTTCCGTATAATGCCCGACCGGCAGAGTAGTATGGTCCACAATATTGTTCACTGCTACCGTCAAGCGATTAGCACCTGACTGCAAGAACGAGTTGATTTCGGCTTCGAATGGGGTGAACCCGCCTTTGTGCTCCATTACAAATTGCCCGTTCACGTAAACCTTGGCGGTATGCGTCGCCGACCCGAATCGCAGCACGATCCGTTCCAAGAACAGCGTTCGGGGAACCGTAAATGTTCTTTCGTACCATACCCAGCCTACGTGGTTGCGAATATCTGCTGTCACCCCAAGATCATTAAAAGACGCTGGTACGGACATAGACATGCCCTCGGTTAGACCCTCGTCATACCACTTTTGTTCAAATCCTACTCCCGTATCCAATTTAAAATTCCATATCCCGCTCAAATCGATAATAGTGCGGCTTTCCGTTACGATTGGATATAGCATGTATATAACACCCTTTCTCGAACGATTGTGTTGTAAGCACTTACATATAGTATTATACTAAGGTTGCTCCACCTGTCGTAGGATTCCATTTGCATTAATAGGACTACAATAACAGAAATTAAGGATGATGAACGGAAATGGCGACGATCTCGCTTCCTCTAACTACCGTATGTATAACCTTTTTTCAATTAACCGATATCAATACATGCCTCTTGGATTTACAAGGAAAAGTACTGATGGCTCATATCCGTGATCATTTACCGGAGTTTTTGCTCAAGGAGCAGCAACACGATTGGATGAAGCTGTGCCGCGAAGCGAACGAGGATCCGGAACAATGTGTAATGCTGACTAACGAATGGGGATTATCTTATTTGTCCCGCCGATTTGAAATGGAGGACGAAGCGGATGCAAAGGTACTCATTCTCGGTCCTTTCTTAATTCAAACACCGGACGTGAACTCGCATACCGGCATGGAGCAAAGAAAGCATATGGAGCTGGAGGAATTTTATCGGGGGTTGAAGCTGATCAGTACCTCCAAAATGCATAGTATCGTGAACATACTGGAGCACGCAGGGACCTTCCGGCAGGCTTCCTTCCGGTATGTGGAGACGACTCCTCAGACAGCGCGGGGATCTGCCAAAACGAATGTCGAGCGTATTTTGGAGCAAACCGACGAAGAAAGCACGCTGATCATCGATGTTCGCTACAAAATGGAAAAAGAAATGATGCGCGCGGTGGAAACCGGGGATAAAGAAGCTTTCAGAAAGCTGCATGCCAAAATTAGCAATCTGTACGATTTCTCCGATCGGTTCCCCAACCAGCCGATACGAACGATGAGAAACTCGCTTATTATATTAAATACTCTGTTTCGAATCTCGGCGGAGAGAGGAAAGGTTCAGCCCTTCTTCCTTCATCAAATATCCGAGAAATTCGCCAAGCAAATCGAAAGATTCGATACCATTCATTCCCTAACGGGTTTAATGGACGTTATGGTTGACGAATACTGCGATTTGGTACGCGACCGCGCCAAATACGGATTTTCGCTTGTGGTGCAAAAAGCCGCGGAGTATTTGACCGTTCATTTCAGCAAGCCGCTGAATTTACAGCATCTCGCCTCCTTATGCGCTGTCCATCCGACCCATCTGTCCAGACAATTTAAGAAGGAAACCGGAATGACGCTCACGGATTTTCAGCAAAAGCAGCGAATCGAAGAAGCGAAGGTGCTGTTAAAGACATCCCCTTCTTCTATCGGATGGATTGCAAGCTACGTCGGATTCGATGATGCTGGCTATTTCGGCCGCGTGTTCCATAAACTCGAAGGCACCAGCCCTTCGGATTATCGCAAATTTCATTAACAAATGGTAAAATAAGGAACCGTCACTTCGTGCGAGGCGTATTCGAAAAACTGAGTGAAGGAGGTTAGTCATGGAAGTAACGATCCGAGCCATTCAAGAAGACGAGCTGCCTCTCTTCTCCTCCATCCTCTTGGAAGGAGCTCGTTGGTTAGCTGAACGCGGAATGACCATGTGGAGCGAAGAACAAGTAGCCGCGGAGAAGCTAATGAAGAATCATCGTATGCATGAAATGATGATAGGCTATTATGACGGTGAATCCGCTGCCGTCATGATCCTTCAGGAAGCAGATGCCGTTATGTGGCCTGAAGACCCGCCCGGCGAAGCTCTATATCTTCATAAGCTGTGCGTCCGCAGAAGCTTTGCCCAAACCGGAATATCCCAAGCGATGATAGATTGGGCGAAGCTTGAGGCCAAGCAAGCGAGTAAACGCTATGTAAAGCTCGACTGCGCCGCGGACAGGCCGGCCTTAGTTTCATTTTATACTAGACAAGGCTTTCTAAAAGTAAACGAACGGCTGATGTTCGGCAAATACCCTACTTCTTTTTTGGAATATAAACTATAGTAAGGAGATGCTATGCTACAACAACCGCCGGATAAATCTTCTTTTACCTTAAAAGGCTCCCTTGTGTTTCTAGGCATTTGCATTTTGCTTGGATCGTGTGTCATTGCCAACAAGTATTCTATCGAAGCTTCAAACCCTTCCAATTCGAGGCTTGTAGAGGAGCAGATGCTAACCAATCAGAAGCTCGACCAATTAATCGAACTGCTCTCTAAGAATCCTTAGGCTATTGCGTTAAGTCATCAGCTCAGCCAGCGCTCTCGTCAGATGGCTCCAACGTTCAGGAACTGCATGGCGATGTTGGATGTATACAGCGCGTAAATAGTCGGATATGGGATGTACTTGTTCTTCAATTAGTACCTCTTTAATTTCGGACGGCTTCGCTGGCACCGTATGATTCACCACTTTCCTGAAGCTGTCCAATGGCAGAAACATCGACGGACTTTTCTTATACGTGCAGCTCGCCGGAAATCTCGGGGCGCTTCCTGAATCGTATTTGGACAGCTTCACAGAGGATCCATTCTCCAGCATTAGAGAATACGCATCAAATTCCAGAACGGCGAACTCTTCCTCCGGCTCTCTGCGTTGATAAGTCTCGATCATTTTCCGGCAGTCTCTAATGGTCGGCCAGAAAAAAACATGCCGGTCCAAGCTGGCACGAAACTGCTCCAGTGTGACGGAAGCATCTATCATCGATTCGGGAATTCGCAGATGCGAATTGAGAGTAACCTCAAAACCGCGATAGTTCACTAGTTTAGCCTCGGTTCGGCGCTCACCGGCATTTTCAGGGTACAATGCATAACTGGATAACAAAGCGTCGAACCGGTCAATGATCGGCAAATTCTTGGCTCTTGTGAAGTGATACAGACATTTTCTCGTCCTCCCCTTCGTAATTTCCGCTACAATCGCATCCCTCATCCGACCGCTCCTTCCAACCATAATCGTCACTTAATTACCCAACTAGCATAACCATTATACCGGAAATGACACTGGGTCATTGAATAAACCTCCTTCTTCAAGTAGAATGCTGTTCACTAGCGATAATCGTTCTCAGCATACAAGAACACGGTACACCCTACGAAAAAGAGGTGTTATTCATGATCGACATTAATGCGTTGGCAGGACAATATACGGGCAGGCTTATTTCTGTCGCCGGTGTTTTTAAAGCCGTTCTTCCGGTGCGAAGCACGTTTCATCCGCCGAGGAGTATATACGTCAATTCCTGCAGAAGCAGTCTGAAATGGCCGCAATGATGGAGAAATCCGGAGCAAAAGGAAAAACAGCCTTATTTATTATGCCGTGGAAAAAGGGGTTCACCTACTGGAGCGGCTCCAGAATGTCGCTCTACTACGAGAAGCTCGGGTTCAAGCCGTTCGAGGGCATGCAAAATGTCGGCGAAATTACGCTGGAAGGCATCAGCAAGCTGAATCCGGAGTTCCTTTTTATCGGGAAGGACTATGCTCACGCCAGCGAAATCACGCTTGAGGATTTAGCCAAGGATCCCGTCTGGAACTCGCTTGACGCAGTAAAAAACAAGAAGATGTTCGTTGCAGATACGGAAATTCTCGGGCCGCTTGCCATGGGACAATGGAAAGGGCTGGACTATATGAACCAGCTGTTTACAAGCGGTCAGTTAAAATAAAAGAAATTGCAAAAGCCGGCCGGACCCTATTGGATCCGATCGGCTTTTTCTTGTTCAGACGAAGCAGAGCAAGACGCATTATTTATTCCGATTTTTAAACAATAGAAATATAAAGAACGGTGCGCCGATACCTGCCGTGAACACGCCTGCCGGTATATCAAGCGGAAGAAACACGGTTCTGCCCACCGTGTCGGCTATCAAGAGCAACAGGCTGCCGATTAAAGCCGAAACCGGAATCAAGTCTACAAACGTAGAGCTTACTAGCTTTCTAGCGATATGCGGGGCAATTAACCCGATAAATCCGATCGCTCCGGCAATAGCAACCGCCGATCCGGCCAATGCTACGCTGACCAGCAGCAGCATGCAGCGGTGAAGCTGGACCGGGGCTCCCAATCCTCTCGCGAGATCGTCCCCCAATGCTTGAATATCGACAAGTCTGGAGTAGTATAGCGTTAATGGAATGAAAATGATGACCCATGGCAGCATAGCGTATACATTTTCCCATGATGTCCCGTAAATGCTGCCGGTCAGCCACACAAAAGCCCGTCCAGCTGCTTTAATGGGGCTTAAAACGAGCATCAGCATCGTCAAAGAGCTCATGATTGCCGAAATCCCGATACCGACCAGTACCAATCTCGTCGGAGTAACCCCTTTATTCCAAGCCAACAAATAAATGATGACGGAGACTAGACCTGCCCCCACAAACGCAGCCAATGGAAGCCACTGAATATTAACCGTCCCTGCAAAATAAGTAATAAAGGCAACGGCCGCAAATGAAGCGCCTCCCGTTATCCCTATCACATCGGGCGAGGCAAGCGGATTGCGGATAATACCTTGAAGAATGGCGCCGGATACACCCAGCGCCGCTCCGACGAGCACGGCAGCAATGATCCGCGGAAGTCTCAGCGTCCCGATAATTAACGCGTTTTGTGGCGTCCCTTGTCCCAGTATCGTTTGAAGCACCTGAACGGGAGAAGTGAATTTGTTGCCGAGCCCGGTACTAAGGACAAAACAAACGAAGATCAGAATCAATAGTACCGCGATCACTATCACCGTTTTGGTTTGGATTAGAAAGGAGACTGTCCCCTTCTTGCTTCTTATTGCAAGCAGCTGCTTCATTGCGAAACCCCTTTCGAGCGAATCCCCTTCCGAGCGAAGTAAATAAAGAATGGTCCTCCGATAATAGCTGTCATGACCCCTATCGGCAGCTCCCCTGGCATAATGACAAAACGGGCCACAATATCGGCCAGCAGCAGCAGGATGGCACCCAGGATGGCGCTATACGGAATGATCCAACGGTAATCGACGCCTACGAGGAATCTGGCGATATGCGGAATGACCAGCCCGACGAAGCCGATCGATCCGGCTACGGCCACGGAGCTTCCCGCCAATAAGACGACCGTCACCGCTACGGCCATTTTCATGAGTCCCGTTCGCTGCCCCAGCCCTTTGGCGATATCTTCCCCGGAGGCCAGAATGTTGACATGGTGTGCCATAACCAATGCCGCTATACCCGCGAACAGCATATAAGGCAAGACCGGAACCAGTCCTTCCGCCGATTTGCCAGCAACGGAACCGGCTAACCAGAACATGACGTTTTGCAGCCCGGATTCATTGAGCACCAGCATACCCTGGGTAAACGAGGAGAACAAAGCCGTCATAGCGGAGCCGGCCAATACAATCTTCATTGGAGTTAATCCGTCCCTTCCAAGAGAACCAAGGAAGTACACGGCTATGGCAGCGATGCCTGCGCCAATAAAAGCAACCCAGATCAATTGATCCAATGAGGCAATGGGAAGAAAAGTTAAATCCATTACGACAAAAAAAACAGCCCCCGCGTTGATACCGAAAATACTTGGAGAAGCCAGCGGGTTGCGGGTCAACGCTTGCATCAGAGCTCCGGCTATCGCCAAATTCCCTCCGATCATGGTAGCGAATAACGCACGCGGAAGCCGTGTCGTCAGGATGATTACGTGCTCGTCCGATTTTGGATCATAATGGATGAATGCATCCATTGCCTCTAGGAAGCCGATGTCTGTCGTCCCTAGGACGATGCTTAGGATAAAGGATACGATGAAAAGAAGAAATCCGAACACCAAACCGATGGTTTTCAGTGGTGTCTGGTGCAGCAATGGTCTCACGATGCTCCTCCTCTTTCAATTTTGCGGCAAACTCACCGGGGCTGTTGACCCTATGGATCAACAGCCCTCCGGATGATACGATATTATT
Organism: Paenibacillus sp. H1-7; assembly: GCF_022354825.1. Classification (GTDB taxonomy): domain Bacteria; phylum Bacillota; class Bacilli; order Paenibacillales; family NBRC-103111; genus Paenibacillus_S. Next base: position 3,375,000 of record NZ_CP031168.1, on the reverse strand, counting down.
TCAACCCATAGAATCCATAGAGATCATCTACCATTTCTACCGCTGCCAATGGACCGGAGCCATTATTCCATACGGCCGCATCCACCTCGAATACCCGTTTGTTTTGAACGGCTTTCAAATGACTCCACAACGGATGCTCGCTCCACGCCTTTCGCAAATCGAGTCGGCCGTCATTTCTCGTCGTGCTTGTCTGATCGAAGATAATGTCGGCATCCATTTTCGGAATATTTTCCTTGGAGGTGAGCTGTACGCCCCACTCCGTCCCCCTCTGGCTGGCAGGACGTGGAATGCCTAGCTCTTCCAGTACTAGAGCGGAGAAGCCGGTATACACAATCCGTGCATGATCGACCCGGAAATCAACGATTCCCGCTTCCAATTTGAGCTTATCCCCCATCTTCCCTTTGAAATCGGCTACTTTACGTGACCATTCGGCAAGGAACGCTTTCTCCTCCTCCTGCTTGTTTAACGCTTCCGCCGATACTTTCAGCGTATCTTTCCATATATGTACCTCGTCCAGCATAACCGTCGGTGCAATAGCCGACAATTGGTTATAGATCTTCTCGTGACGCGTTTTGGCGCCGATAATCAAATCCGGTTGAAGAGCTACCAATTTCTCCAGGTCCGGCTGGTTTTCTGAGCCCAAATTCGTTACGCCTTCCATCTTCGCCTTTATGTAATTGTACCAAGGCTGCTCAATCCATGCTTCCACCGCACCTACAGGCTTCACCTTAAGTGCAAGTGCAGCGTCTGTAGCTCCTTGAAACAGCGTGACCACCTTTTGCGGCGTACCTTTAATTTCGGTAGTCCCCATAACATGCTTCACGACTCGGACGCTTTGATTCGGCGTATCCGCTCCTTTTGCCGGCTGAGGAGCCGTTCCTGCTCCTGCCTGCTGTTGCCCTTGACAACCGGCGATAACGAAGGCAATAAGCAGCGTCACCGCCAATATAAGTGATATTCTGTTGGGCCGTACCATGTTTCTTTCCTCCCCTTCTCTGAACACCAATGATGATAATGATTCTCATTCCTATTATACGAATGTGGCTCGCAATGAACATGGATAATTACGACCACTTTTTTGTATAATTCCGACGTCATTGGCGATGGAAGATCACGTTGTTTATCTCATTAAAAGGAGAGGATCCGCTGACTCCGACATCAGCAATTGATGAACCTTGTCCAAAAATAACTGATGCGATAGCGGATTATAGCTCGTGTACAAATGATGGCTATCATACATGCCGTAGACCCTTTTATTTCTGACAGCTTTGAGATCAAGCCAGTGAGGGTTGGCATAGAGCGCTTTTACTTCATGGCGGATCATTTGGTCCATATGGGCGGTTCCGTTGTGCCTAAAGCTCGTTACAAGAATTCGCGCCGCCTCAAACTTGTGCAAATGCTCCGGCAAAACCTCCATGAAGTGGGTTATACCGCGCACGCCTTCCGGAGCCGTCATCTGCAAATCTCCGTACAGCACGGACCCTAAGTTCCTGTGGCCGTACACGCACAATGTGCCCTCTCCGACCCCGAGAATCAGTATCGGTTCGTCGCCGATTCGGCTGCGAATCGAGCTTCGTATCATGGATGCTTTACTTTCATACTTCTCCAGCCAACGAATTGCTTCCGACTCTTTATTGACAAGCTTGGCCACACTCAAAAAATGCGCCCGCCATTCGAGGCCATACTGCAGAGTAATGGTCGGGGCGATTTGCAGCATTAATCTCTCATTCGGCGATGGAACCGCTTGACGGGTACCGCTCATTACGATGATGTCGGGATTGGACGTCACCAGTCTATCCAGGTCAGGCGCAGTGCGGCCGAGCGCAATCGTGTTACGAAGCCGTGATGTAACAGGATAGGCATGATTGATGACAGCGGCGTAAGGCACAATGCCTAGCGCAATCAAATGGCCTGTCGTTTGATGATTTAATGATGCGATCTTGTACGTTTCTTTCATTTTTTTACTGTAGGATCTCGGGGAACAGCCGATTTCTTCTTTAAATTTCCGGCTGAAATAATATTCATCACTGAAGCCGACGCTCTGGGCAATAGACCTGAGCGATTCACCGGACTGCACCAGCAGCTGCTTGGCTTGATTGATCCTGATTTCATTCAAATACTCCATGGGGCTCTTATGGAACTGTTTCTTGAAAGCCCTTGAGAAATAGTCCGCATTCAATCCCGCGATTTCCGCCAGCTTCTCCCGGGTAATGGCCAGCGGGTAGTTCCGCTCCATATACTCCAAGGTTAGCGGTATGGCCTCGCTCGACTCCCGCTTTTCTTTTGCAACGGATTCTTTGAATAAGATGACAATCAGCTCTTGCAGCAGCATAGCCGCTTTCATGTTCTCCCAGCTGTCGGAGCTATGATTGCAAGTGTCCATCTCCTGGACTTTATCGATCAGTATATGAAAATGAGGAGGATACACCTCGTAGGGAGCATTCATATCTATAGGTACGAACAGTCCTCTATCCGCAGCCTGCAGCACATAAAATTGGATGTAATAGTAGTCCGCCCGCCGGCTGAGGGGGACGCTTAGTTTTGCGTCAGAATTGGGGGAGAGAAAAAATACTTTCTGCTGCTGCAGCGGGTAGCTTCTCCCGTCCATCGTCAGGTCCCCTTCTCCCTCCAGGAAAATCAGCATCCCGTTCAAAGAGGAATCCTGCTGAAAATAAACTTCATTCAAAGTCAAGTGCTGGACGTTTTCCAATTTATACGAATAACTGGCGAGCTGCTTTGCATAGTCTAAGCTGTTCTCCATGCGCACTTATCCTTTCGCTGAAAGTTGTGTTGATATAAACTTATTATAATGATAACGATTCTCACTATCAATTAAAAAGTACACGCAAATAGCCCGGAAGAAGGTTAAGTTATATCAGCTACACCTTCCATCCGGGTTATCTAATTAAACCTATGCTGTTGTAATAAAGCTGCTCTACACTTCAGAGCCTCTAATAAATATAATCTTCACACCGATAGCCTGATTGCTTTCATTCACAGCCAAATAAGCTCCATACGCCCCGTCCCCCATGCCTGTACGGGAAACGACGCCACCGTCCATGACCCCGGCTTCCACCGCGCTCTCCGTTATATCGCAGCAAGTCTGGTACCATTCGCTATCTTCCGAAGCAGCTTGATCCTGACCTTCAACGTCAGGGATTCTATACTTGGCGATATCGAAGATTCCGGCTTGACCGCTATCTACACCAACGATAAAGCTGCATTTCATCCAGTGTAGGTCGTCCTTTCGTTCATCTAAGGAAGCGTGGCAAGCCACTAGCCTCGAACAAGCTTCGCCCCAATCTCTAACGTCCTGCTTCTCTACATAACCGATCCAGGTTCCATTCAGAACTTGATCAATAACTCCTCGGATCATCGCCGTCACATTGTGATCGTAGCATGGATCCGAAACGATTAAGGATCCGGAACCTACTTCAAAGCTTCCCAAACGAATCATCCCGTTACTCCTCCGATTATCTCTCATATCTACTATATGAATCCATTGTAATCCGAATGGAATCAACATATCAACGAAAAAAAAGCCTGGCTACTTCAGCCAAGCTGGGTGTTGTATCTGCAGCACTTAAGGGTGGCAGTTTACATTCCGCCCATTCCGAGATTGAACTGCCATATAATTCCGAACTTGTCCGTCAGGCTGCCGTAACTTTTGCTCCAAAAGGTTTCTTGCAACTCCATGATCACCGTTCCGCCTTCCTTCAGCTTGCTGAATGCGGACTCGATCTCTTCCTTGCTTTCTGAAACTACGGAAAGGCTGATGTTGTTTCCTGCAGTGAAAGGCATGCCGGGGAATACATCCGAGAACATGACATTGCTGCCGCTAATGGTAAGGCGCGTATGCATGATCAGGTTCTTCGCTTCCTCCGGGAGAGGATATTCCGGATTAGGAGGAGCCTCTCCGAATGTCATCATCTTCGGCTTCTCCGAACCAAATGCTTCTGCGTAAAATTCCACGGCTTCGCGACAGTTCCCATTAAAGTTAACATAAACATCAACTGACATGCATATCACCCTTTCAATAAGATGGTGCCAATCAAGGACACCTCTATGACTCAGTATACTGTATGTACATATAGACAGGCTATTATTCATGCAAAATTAACAAAACAACCTCTACCAAGTCCACCTGAATGATCCATGTCCCCCTCGTTGAACGCAATTCATCCCATAAATTGGAATAGGATTATACGCACCTAAACTCGCTATTTTCGAAACTCCCGTTCCGGAGTTATTCTTGGCTCCGACATGTTACGCCTGACCCTGCCAATGTGTGGACTCGAAACGAAAGTGAAAGAGACGTTCGCACCTATCACGCAATCTGTCATTATCGGCCCGATGCCGAATTAGGTACTTATCCATACTAAGGAAAAAAGCACTTCTCTGCCCCTTGGGAGCAAAGAAGTGCTTAAACTCATTCTCCGAACTCTGAATCTATAATAGTATCACTGCCCGAGTCCAGGCTTAATAATTCGTAAATTCAGGTCCTGTATAATCCGAAGGAATAACAATCTCACCAGATTTGATTTTTTCTGCGAACGCAGCGATTTTATCCTTCACGTCTTGTGGAACATTAGGTGACAGAGCAAGCCGAACGGCATCCGGATTCTCAAGTCCGATTTTTTTCACGGTATTCGGCTTCCAGGTTCCCTCGGTCAAATCTTTAATCGCTCCGTAAACCGTCAAGCTGGCGTCCGAAATCGCAGATCCGATGAACACATCTGGAGCATCGGCATAGTAATCGCGAACGTTAGCGAATTGATATACGCCATTCTCGCGTGCTGCCTCCGTAACACCGGAACGAGCCGTATTCAGCATTGTGAAGATCATATCCGATCCGGCGTTAATTTGAGCTTGCGCAACTCGTTTCGCCAGAGGGGCATCTTCCTGATTGCCTGTAAACGTAGTGAGCAGCTTTGCGTTAGGGTTTGTGTATTTCACACCGTCGGCATAGGCCGCGCGTCCCAACAGACCAGGGCCTACGCGTGCACCGGAAATATGCGAAACCACGTTTGTTTTGGTCAACAATCCTGCCGCAGCGCCAGCAAGCCATGCGGATTCTTCCTGCTTCACCTGATAGCTGGACAGGTTATCGCCGGTCAAATTCGTTTGAGTGTTAACAAATTTAATTTTTGGATATTCTTTGGCTACCAGCTTCACAGCTTCCGAGCTTTGTCCTGCATGGGCAATGATCATATCCGGCTTTTTCTTAGCCAGTTTTCTCAGCTCATCCGCAATTTTAGCTGTATCATGCGGGATATTTTCCACAAACGTCGCTTTGATTCTGAAATCCTTTTCCGCCTTCTTCAAACCGGTATAAGCGGATTCCATAAAACCGCCGTCCTTGGAGGAACCTGGAATCAACAAGGCGACTTTTGCTTTTTTATTATTGGTGTGTGACGGGTCCTTGCTAGCTTCTGCAGTAGACAAACCGGATGAAAATACAAGTGCCATCGCCAAGCTCGACAAAGCCAATTTCGAAAGAAGTTTTCTCAAGATGTACCCCTCGTTTCCAATTAGTAGTTTTGTCCGGACAAATCAGAGAATAAACTAGACTTCATTTTTTGTCAAATTATGCCGAAAAGAAATATGGGGAATAAATCCAAAATTCGTGTAGTGGCGCCGCCTACAGACCTATTCCTGCAAAATCGTCCATGACAAACGCACTAAATTCCGACATTCCGGTACGTAAAGTAAGTATTTAGTTTTAGTAAAGAGGTCTTGTTTTTTTCAAAATGCTATATTATACTTTGGCAAAAAGATACACCCGGAATTACGATAAAGGCAAACTTCTCGAAAGAGAAGGACGCAAAGCTACGGGCCTAAGGATTTGATCTATGGCAGCCGGGCCACCGAAAATTGGGGGGGCGTCCATCCCTTTTTTTTGGGGGTGGACTTTTTTTATTTCACATTATCTCAGGTGGGGGATGCTTGGAGCATGAAGTATATCCGAAATTTGCGAATCAAAACGAAAATTGGGGGAATGCTTGGACTTTCCATTGTGTTCCTGCTCATTATCGGCATTACAGGCTATCTTGTTATGGACAAAATGGCTAGCAATGCCCGTGCTATGTACGAGGAAACTTTAATCCCGAACAGTCTCGTTGAGGGACTGCTGTTCGGAAATTCGCAAATGGATTCATTGCAGCTTGAATTGCTGCTGGCCAAAGACGAAGCGATTATTAAGCAAATCCAAGATCAAATAGTCCAGACTCGCGACAAAAATCAGGCGACTCGAAAAACGCTCGAGCAGATTACATTATCTCCGAGGGCACAAGAGCAGTACAAAAACTTCATCGACTTAATCCCGAAAAACAACGAAGCGAAGAAGAAAGTCGACGACTTGGCAGTTGCCAATCAGAAAGAAGCGGCGCATAAAGAGTATGTGAATTCGTTCAAGCCGATTCGTGCGGAAATGATCAAGAGCCTGGAGAACGTTGTTAAGTTCAACGAAGAAGACGCAAAAGTCTTTTACGAGAAAAGCATTGAAAGCTCCAAGATGGCTACCTCCATCATCGTTGTCGCAACGCTGCTAGCCGTCATTTTATGCTCCTTGATCGGATATGGCATTGCCAATATGATCACAAGACCTGTCCGCAGCATCCAGCAATTGATGGCCAAAGCGCAGGACGGGGATTTAACCGTAAACGCTGCATACCAATCCAAAGACGAAATTGGTCTTCTCTCGAAGGATTTCAATGGAATGATCGGAAGCTTGAGAGAAATCATCGCGAAGATCGTCCTTGAGTCGCAAAACTTGTCCGCAAGCTCGGAGCAATTGGCAGCGAGCTCCGAACAATCCACCCAGACTACCCATCACGTTGTTGCGGCCATTCAGGACATTGCCGGAGGCGCGGATCAGCAGCTGCAGAGCACTACCGAAAGCGTACGAGCTATGGAAGAGATGGCGACCGGTATTAACCGGATTGCAGAATTCTCGGGCAATGTATCCGCCATGTCCATGGAGGCTTCCAAAGAAGCTGAAGAGGGCAATATTTCGATTCAGAAAGCAATGTCCCAAATGGACTTAATCCGCGAGTCGGTCAATGATTCATCCAAGGTTGTCAATCAATTGGGCACACGTTCCAATGAAATCGGTCAAATCGTCGATGTAATTACCGATATTTCGATGCAGACGAATTTGCTTGCATTGAATGCCGCGATTGAAGCCGCTCGGGCCGGCGAGCACGGAAGAGGCTTTGTCGTCGTAGCCGACGAGGTCCGGAAGCTGGCGGAGCAGTCGAGACAATCGGCGGAACAGATAGCGGAGATCATCCAGCAAATTCAAGGCGAGACTCGCTCCGCGGTGATCGCCATGGAAAAAGGCAGCCGAGAAGTCGAGCAAGGCACCGTGATCATGCAGGAAGCCGGCGAAGCGTTCCGCAACATATTGAACGCTGTACAGCAGGTCGCTTATCAGATGCAGGAGGTTTCTGCCGCTTCCGAGGAAATGTCGGCAGGCACCGAGGAAATTACCGCTTCGCTCCACGACATGAGCAGCATTACGGAAGCCGCCTTCTCCAAGACGGAGAGCGTAGCAGCAGCTTCGGAAGAACAATTGGCTACTATGGAAGAAATAGCGGAATCCGTCAACGCCTTGACACGGATGGCCCAAGAGCTGCATGAAATCACCTTGCGTTTCAAAAGCTGATAGCCCCCCGTTTACCGGAAGCTGTAAAACAGAAGACCGCCGTTGGTTCCTTCCAACGGCGGTCTTTCGCTATTACAAGATCTTGTTCCACTGCTTACGGCTATGTGCATCCATCGCGTTAATGTCTACGATCTCGCATCGTCTGCCCTCGATATCGGATATCAAGTACCTGCCGGGTGCCGGGGATTGCAAGTGCTCGTGCAAATTCCTCAGCGCCAATGTCATCGGCCCCAGCGTCGTCTCCACTTTCCATATCCATAGAGCCGGCTTCTGCTGAATTTTCTCGATATGAGTAATTCTCGGAATCAAATACCTCAGATTGAGCTCCCTCTCCGCTTCCTCCCTGCTCGCTAGTTCGAGCTCTTGAAGGCTGCGGATAATCCCGATCTCCTCCTCCTTCGGATTGCGGACCGAGATATATTCCGTCGGTTTGGAGAAGGGGTATGTCCGGTATAGGAGCACCTCCGGATACTCCACACCTTCGATAACGGCTTGAAGTACGCCTCCCGGACTGCGTCCCAGCCACACGTTGTGGCTGTCGAGTAACACAATCTCATATGGATCGCGCTCGCGCATTAGCTCTGCACCCCCTTGATCTTGGACAGCTCACGCTGTGCTTCCACCAGCTTAAAGTAAGCGCCTTGTTTATCCAGCAGCTGCTCGTGGGTTCCGATCTCGACAATTTGTCCTTTATCCAGCACGACGAGTCTATCCGCATTGCGCAGCGTAGACAATCGGTGAGCGATAGCGAATGTCGTTCTCCCTTTGACCAGTCGGGATATCGCCTCCTGAATTTGCCGCTCCGTGTCCGTATCTACGGAAGCCGTAGCCTCGTCAAGGATCAAGATGCGGGGATCGTGAACGATAGCTCTCGCGATCGCAATCCGCTGCTTCTCCCCTCCCGAGAGCCGATGGCCCCGCTCGCCGACCTTCGTATCGTAACCGTCCGGCAGCCTGACTATGAAATCATGGGCGTTGGCGATCTTCGCCGCCCTCATGATTTCTTCCGGCGTAGCGTCCGGTTTGGAATAAGCGATGTTCTCGGTAATCGTCCCGTCGAACAGGAATGTTTCCTGCAGCACGACGCCGATCTTCTTGCGAAGATCCTCCTGCTTGATCTTCTTCAAAGGCACGCCGTCTATGGTAATGGTGCCTTGATTCGGATCGTAAAACCGGCAGATCATATTGATCAGCGTCGATTTCCCCGCTCCGGAATGCCCCACCAGTCCAATCATCTCTCCTGGAGCGACGTTCAAGTCGATATTCTTCAATACGGGATGATGCGCTTCGTATCCATAGGATACCTGGTTCAGCACGACGCGTCCTTCAACCCAGTCCATCGATACCGGCTCCAGATCGTCCGGCACATCGGACGGAGTATCCATAATTTCGAATACGCGGTCGGCGGCAGCCATCGCTCGGCTGGTCCAGTTCAGCGCCTGGCTGAACCATTGCAGCGGTCCGAACAGCATACCGAGATACGCGGAAAAGGCCATCAGTGTACCGAGCGATATTTGGTCCCGCAGCACCATCCAGCCCCCGAAATACCAGACGAGAATAGCGCCGGATGTGGATATTAGCGCGAACAGCGGGAATACCCCTTGCCACATGCCGTCCGCACGAATATTTTGCACGACAAGCTCCTTGTTGGCATCGCCGTACCGCGACATCTCCGTAGGCTCTTGGCCGAAGGCCTTTACTACACGAATGCCTTGAAGAGCGTCGCCTACGAGCATATTCAGGCGGTTGATCGCCCGCCAATGACGGTACCAGCGGGAGCGGATCGTCGGCCAAATGATCATGGATGTGAATACAATCAGCGGCGTAGGCAAGAGAGCATATATAGCCAGCTTCCAGTCGAGACTAACCATCATCGTAATGACGGCCGCCAGCATGAGCACTTGCCCCGAAATCCACATGACCCCATCGGTCAAAAATTGCCTCATCGCTTCGGCATCGCTATTCACCCTGCCGATAAACTGCGAGGTTTGCCTGCGATCGAAGAAGCCTAGCGACAATCTCATTAAGGAAGAATAAATATCCTTCCGTATATCCCCCATCAGCTTGCCGCCTACCCATACGCCGACATATCCCCTCAGCGTCTGCATCAGCGACAGCATAACCCTTGCGCCTGCTAGCCCCAGCACGAACCATAACAGGGCCAGACCAATATTCTTAGGCTGAAGCACGTCATCCACGATAACCTTCGTCAAATAGGGAGGAACAAGCTCCATCAGTGTTGCCAAAATCATCATTACCGCTGCTGCGGTCATCTGGACGCGATATGGCTTTGCGTAGCTTAATAGCCGTGCGGCGACCTTCCCCTTATCGGTACAAATCGAACAGATTTGCGTTCCCTCCAGAAGAGGCGTACCGCACTGAGTACATCGCCGAGGCAAATCCTTGACCGATGCGGCCGGAATGTCCTCTTTGCCGGAAAGCGCTTTAATCAATTTGGAAGCGAATCCAAATTTTCCGGCAAAACTGGAAGTGTACCTGACTAGAGCGACAGGACCCTTCATCGTATCCGCGATCACTGTTCCTCCCCCGATTGCTGAGACGACACGGCACTCGGTGATTTCCTCGACTCCAAGCTTCGTTAACGATTCTCCATCCGTCTGGTAGACGGTTACCGCATTCTCCGTAACGACGAGCCAGCGTTCGCCGGACTGGCCCTTCTCATCCACGTCTGCCATCGCCGTGAACAAAGGCTTCCCCTGCACCTTCGCCTCAATCGCTTGCGGAAGCTTTTCCAGAATGGACATGATCTCTTCTCTCCTTTAATTGAGCGCATCTGCCCTTCTACCGATTCGGCTGTCACTTCAGGGAGCGGGTTCTACGAACCGAGCAAGAGGCGGTGATTCTTTAACCTTATCCATCATATGGTAGATGGTAAAAAACACCAAGGTAAAGAACCGTTAAAATAAAAAAAATCGAGGAAGACAAACATATGTTCTCCGTCGATTATTTTACCATTAGCTATCAGACATGTAAACCATTATTTTCCTAATTCGTCACAAAGTTTCTTCTGCAGCAGTTAAAGCCAGCATCAAGACGAAGTCATGTTCCGGATAAAGTCTGGCATCCTTCGCATCATTCGCTCCTGATCCAACTCAAAATCATACTGTTCATAAAGGCTGTGAGCATCCTTCGTACCCAGAATTCCCATCAGATCCTTCAGCTCGTCGGACCGCACTATCGCCTCGATCAGCTTCTTGCCAATATTCATGCCTCTGTACCGCTCATCGACAAATACGTCGCAAAGCCAATACATGGTGGCTCCATCCGTAACGATCCGGGCAAAAGCGACCTGCTGGTCCCCGATATAGGCTCCGTAACAGATCGAATTGTCGATGGACTTCATAATCCGCCCTTTGGACCGTTTGCTCGCCCAGTAGCTGCGGGATAAGAAGCCGAGCACCGTATCCAGATGCAGCAGCGATTTATCATCGCTGATTCGAAGCTCTCCTGCGGGGCCGTCGTTCATTCGCAACCACCTTCCCGTATTATGATGTATAAGGCGTTCACGCCCAAAAAAGTAGTTACATTATAACACAGCTTCCTAAAAGTGGAACCTATTCTTTTGGCGAAGCCAGGGATACCAGTTGGTCCATCGAAACAGGGAATAACGGCCTGCTTATTTCCAGTATCGCTTTGGCGTAATCCTGGATCTCCTTCTGGGCGTCGTGCTCCAGCCGCTGATTCAGGAAATGGCATACGGCTTGAAGCGAAGCTGTCCAATACCAGCGGACATACATGCCGTAGGAAGGCAGGAACAGTCTGGCCTGTTCGGCACATACCCCCGAAGAGAGAGCCTCCTCGTATTTTTGAATGCCTAGCTCGATATATTCCTTTAATTCCGCCGTCAGTTTAACCCCGCTCTCAGCCGGCAGTACCTCTCCGCTGCCCTGCTTGGAGTTCTCCGGTTTGCTTCGCCACTCCCCGGCTTGAGGTATATAAAAGGCCGGCTCTTCCGTAATATAACGGCGGCTCGATTCGTTCCACGCCTCCAGGCTGTCCCCCGTACCTTCCATATGTGCGGAACCGATAACATACTTCCACCATTGCCGCGCCACCATCAGCGGAGCGTAAATCTCGAACTGCAGAATCACATGGCGAAACGGCGACGTGTGACCTTCCCTTGCCAAAAAGGCTATAAGCCGGATGTCTCTCTCGCTCAGTGCCGAAGACTCCTTGGCATATGACACGCGAGCGGCATTGACTACGGACAAGTCGGATCCCATATGATTTACCAGCCTGACGTAGCCCTGGTCCAAAACTTGGCGAAACGTCATTATATCATCTCCTAATAACCGCCGAGCACCTCGGCTACAGCTTCTTTTTCATAAAAAAGGCTACTTCACCATCAACCATATCGCTGTTGGTGTATAAGGACAGATCGATTCCTTCCAGCTCGAAGCCGCAGTGCTTATAAAATTGAATCGCCGGAAAGTTCGTATTCTGTGTTTCCAGCACAACCGCCCTAAACTTGTGTTGTCTTGCAACGTCCGTAAGACGATTCATCAGCTCCGTGCCGATACCGCTTCGCCTATGCTTATCGGACACGTGGAAGTTATGCAGCCATAGGGTATGATTCCAGTGCTGAGGCTCGGCAATGGCTGCGCCAACCAATTCGTCGTTAACATAGCAGCCCAGCGAGCAGCCTTGCCGAATCATCTTTTCATACGACAGCAGCTCGTCGGGATCCGCCTCCCATAGTTTCCGGTAGGGCTCGTCCAAATCGATAAGCTCAACTCGGATCGTCGTTGTCAGCTCCGTCGCTTCTTTCGCAACCCGGTATTTCTTGGGGGACTCGTAGCCTGTTCCCTCGAGCCGGTCCCGCTCCTCCCGGCTGTAGCTTTGCAGCGGTCTTATGTCCATGAGAGTCTCTCCTTCATCCTTCCATTGGAGCCAAGCTACGGGTAGAGCTTAAAGGTCTCCTTCAACGTCGTATCCGTGCCGGAGTCCCATACGGAGCTCTTTTCGAACGTACCCTCCCGGAAAAATAACGGAAATCGCTCCTTAAACCAGTCCTGCATCGGCAATTCCAACGCCTGGTCCTTGTTTACCCACAACAGCTCGCCTTCCGGCGGATTGGGCAGCAGCTCCCCTTCAAACGAGGTAGCCAAGTAATTGAACACCATATACCGCAAATTATCGCCGGGATCGCAAAATTCAGTCAAGCCTTTGTACACGATCTCGGTTACCAGAAGACCGGTTTCTTCTTTTACTTCACGAATCGCCGCATCGACTATACTTTCCGGAAAATCGACTTTTCCGCCCGGAGCAATGTATCCCGGAAATCCTTTATTATCGGGTCGGTTAATAAGAAGCACTTGCTCCCGATCCTGAATCATGCACATCGTCAACAGCTTGTACGTTACACCGGAAGACACGCCATTCCCTCCAATATCCGGAACCTCTCGATCCCTCACCGATCCATTGTATATGGAGAATTCGGGAGGAAAACAAGAAATCCTTCCATATTTTCTTTCTCTATTTTAGACTTTTTCCAGATCTATTCTAGCGATTCATTCAGGGCCAAATCATACTCGATAAGCCAGCAGTCTTTCCATATTCCTTCATGAAGCTCGCGCTCCCGCAGCAGCTTCTTTTTCCGGAAGCCGCATTTTTCATATACCCTTAACGCCCTGCCATTGCTCACTTGAGGATCCATGACGATCTTCCCGGCGTTGCGCTCATGCAGCAAGTAATCTATCATCGACTTCACGAGCAGCGTACCGATGCCTTGATTCCAGAACCGGACTTCTCCGATAAATTGATCCATACCGTAGACGCTGTCTACGAAATCCTCATATCCGTATTCCACTCGCTCTTCTTCCGTAATCAAATAAAACTGAATATAACCGATCGCTTGACCGTCGTATTCGATCATGCATCTCGTTTCCTCTTCATCATCGGTATAAAAGCTGTCCAGCACCATCGGCAGGTCGTGCGGACGGTCCCGTCCTTCGTAGAAAGCAAGGACCTCGGGGTCCGATAGCCATTTGACGAGCAGGCCGGCATCCTCTTCTTGAAGCAGCCGAACCTGCAGCCTCTCTCTTTGAAACAGGATCATCGCCATATCACCTCATTAAAATAGAAGAAAGGCTATTTATTTGCCGCTCTTGTACTTTTTATAATTCAAAAAGCATGTGATCAGAAACAGTACGGCCACGATCATAAATCCGTATTTCACCAAATTCGAGCTGGAAATCCATCCGGCAAAGACGAATGCAACGGCAGCGAGCAGATTAATAATGCTTACCACCAAATAGGGGGAATTCTTCATCGAGCGATACTCCTTTGTATTCTGTGCGGATATCCGATCCATTTCCATCTTATCATACGGATTCCCCGGCTTGAACACCTGACCAAAAAAGCCTGATGCCGAAGCATTAGGCTTTTCTTCCGGATTTGTACGTATGCAGACCTTTTCTTTTGCGGGCGAAGGCGGATACGGCCCTTGCGGCCAGGCATACGCTCTCCGCTGCAATATGTATGTTATAGTACCGTGAACAAGCTCCTATAGCTTTCGCTTAGCGAATCTGGAATATGACCCACTTGTTTAATTCGACGGCATTTCTCTGAAACTCATCATCGTCCATCACAACATATTCATTCGAATCGGGATAACAAATGACATAATACGCTTTGTCTGTTTCTCTGAATAGCTTCTTGGCCATGTCTATGGCATATTGCTTCGTCAAATGAAATCCGCTCCCCCATTGTAAAAAGCTTAGTTGATACCGTCAAAAAGGCCCGCTTCCGCCTTACTTGGATACGATACCCCGCGTTCCCATGCCAGGACAAAGGACTCCAGCCTCCGGTTCTCAGGCAGCTCCCGCAGATCCCCGAAATATCTTTCAATGGCATAAATCTGGGATTGATGAGCGCGCAATGCTTCGGCTTTCATAGGCCAATCCTGCTCGGTATCGATAGTAACCGACGGCAGACGACCGCTTTGCAATAAAGTGTCCGAAGCGACATAATACAGCTTTTGTACCGATGGACATCGTCCGCTCAATACGGCAGCCGTTACGATTTTCGAAATCGTCATATGGTCCGGGTGAAAGTTGCCGCCATCCTCGGGAAAGGTAACCGCTACATCCGGCTTACGGTCGTTAAGATAGTCGATAACCCGGTTTACGAACGACGTTTCATCGACCTCCTTCAGCTTCCCGTCCGGGTAGCCCAGATGCGTCACCTCTTGAAGCCCGATAATGGCTGCGGCACGCTCCATCTCCTGTTCTCTCAGCGCACCAAGCTCTTCGTTGGACAAATGGCTTACTGCGCCATTCTTTTTCCCTGCATCGCCTCTCGTTGCCAAAAGCAGAATAGTGCGGTCGCCGGACCGTTGAAGCCGACTGATCAAGCTGGCGCACAGAAACGTTTCGTCATCGGGGTGGGCGAATAAAAATGCTGCCGTTCGGCTCATCACAATCTCCTCCTCCCTTCTATTATATCAATAGATCACTCGGGAGATAAGAGTGCAGCGGCGAATAACCGGCCCGCCCGCACGAAGATTGCTAGAATCGCATATAGTATAACATGTCCACCGGAAAGGAGGCGTCATTATGTTTGCCAAGCAAAACTATGCGTTATGTAAACGATACATGAATAAAAAGGTTCGCATTACGACCGTTGACGGACAAAAAATCGAAGGAAAAATCGTCAAATTAGACCGGAACAAAGTATATATTCAGATGCAGCGCAAAACCGGCCGGAACAAAGCCACCGTGTCTTTCTTCCCTTTTATTCTGCCTCTAGTCTTGTTCGATTTACTGGTTATTGTGTTACTGGATAGCCGGCGCAGAATATTCTAATCCTGCGTTCTTGGTCCGTACATCCCTCTGACGGAGGGATTTTTTTTGCCCGGGGAATCCTCAAGCCGTTGCCGGCTGCTCCTTGGGTTGTGGATAAGGTTCTAGCTTACATAAGCCTGCCGGATACAAATCTGAGCTGTAATAATGAAACCCGCTCTTGAAAATCATTTCCTGTTCCTTATAGGAAAGCGGATGAAGCTCTTTACAAAGTATACAGTAGTACATTAGGCGCACCCCTTAATTCCTCGTTACTTCCAATTATCATTATTTTTATGAAGAAAATATGATCATTATGCCGATTTTTGTGAAATAATTGTAAAATTATGATGTCAAAATGTCTTGGCCGTCTCGTACTATGTCAATTCATCCATTTTCGACTCCAATGCTCATTAACGAAAGTATAGAGAAAGAAAATGATGAGGTTGCTAACATTTTTCAAGTGTGATATATTACAAATAATTCCTATTGGAAAGGTGGTATTTATACATGAGTCAAGCAATTTCTGTACTAAATCAAGTCAATGAAGAGGTTCAAGCTCATCGAAAGTCCGAATACCCCATCAATCCTTTATTTTTGAACCGCTGGTCGCCTCGCTCCTACTCTTCCAAGCAAGTATCCGAGCAGGAAGTGTATACGGTACTGGAAGCGGCTCATTGGGCACCTTCTTCCTTCAATGATCAGCCTTGGCGATTTATCGTGGCTCAAACGGAAGAGCAATTAAGCGTATTTCACGATTTTCTGAGCGAGTTCAACCGGTCTTGGGCTGAGAAGGCTCCTGTCCTCATCCTGGTTGCTTCGCAGAAAGTGAGAGACAACGGGGATCCGAACGGTGCCCACTCCTTCGACAGCGGTACCGCATGGGGCTATTTGGCGCTGCAAGCCAAGCTGCTTGGTTTGGCCACTCATGCCATCGGAGGGTTCGACAGGAACAAGGCGCGTACCTCGCTGAACGTACCTGACGATATCGAGCTTCACGCTGTAATCACACTTGGATATCAAGGAGATGCGGCAGACCTTCCCGAAGCTCTGCAAGCGCGCGAAATTCCGAATCAGCGTAAGCCTTTAAATGAGGTCGTTATTCAAGGCGGATTCTAATCTTCCGGCAGCGCCGGAGTTTTTTCCAGCAGCATCCATCCATGTATTGAGTGTAAAATAGATATCTCATCCGAACAATAGGTTGATAGAACCATGACTGTCGGCTTCCCGCAATACAGTTAAGCCTGTTCCGCGTAGGAACAGGCTTTTTTCCATATATATAGAGTTTATATCGGGACTCCCCGCAAGTATCTGATTGATTTCAAAGCCAATGCTCCCACTTTGCGGGCGGGATTAGTTTACGCTGATCATTCCGCCATCCTTGCTCGCCGTGCTTCTCTTAAGTGATTCAAGCAGCTTCGAATGACTCTCTTCTTGATGATTTGCTGTCGGCTTAGCTCATCGCCATTACGAAACGCTTCGTCATGGAACGATTGCAGCAAGGCGTCCGCTGCGGCTGCCGAGGCCGCTTCCTCCTGCTGAAGCAAGTAATAGGCTGCACGGTAAGCGTATACCTCGAATTGCCTCAAGAGGCTAACCTCCTGCTCCGTCTTCCGGATCCCACACACAGGAACGCGCATCATCCCAGGTAACCGCGCCAGTGCCCCTGACCTCTCTTCTCGTGCATTCAACCGATCATCCTCCCTGTAGCCCGCTCTCTCTTTCATTGTAGAAGCAGCTGTCGGCAAAACTTAGGAACATGTGTGGAAAAAGTGTGTAAAAGCCCATCTGTATCCCTGTTTCTGCTACAATGAACGAGTACAAACCGCATGGAGGACTATAGCTATGAGTCAATATTTCATCGCCGTCGTGGACGACGATTCCAATATTAGAGACATCGTGGAAGCTTATTTGCGCAAGGAGGGCTATCGAACCGTCGGACTAGGCTCCGCCGAAGCCGCATGGGACTTATGGAATACCGATACGCCCGATATGTGGATCTTGGATATCATGCTGCCCGGCATGAATGGATACGACTTTTGCCGGCAAATTCGCAATATAGCCGAGGTTCCGATTATCATGATCTCCGCGAAAGATGAAGAAGTGGATAAAATATTGGGCTTGGAGCTTGGAAGCGACGATTATCTTACCAAGCCGTTCAGCCCGCGTGAGTTGGTCGCCCGGGTCAAGCGTCTGTTTCATCGTTATGCCGGCTTCAAGGATATAGCTGCAAAGCCGACGATGGAAGGCGGTAAAAAGCAGCAGCTTGAAATCGGAGACCTGCGCCTGTCTCTCGATGAAAGAAGAGTGTTCTGGTGCGGCAGCGAAACGGAGATGACCGTGAAGGAGTTCACCTTGCTCCAGACGATGGCCGAACAGCCGAACCGCGCATTTTCCCGGGACGAGCTGCTCACATTGGTATGGGGGAACGATTATTTCGGCAGCGACAGGGCTATTGACGATTTGGTTAAGCGGCTGCGCCGCAAGCTGAGCGACCTTCCCATCGAAACGGTGTGGGGATACGGCTACCGTCTCCGTACAATGAAGGAGGAGGAATTACAATGAAACTGATGTACAGGCTCCATTTGTCCTTCGCCATTTTGCTTGTATGCATTCTAGCGCTGGCCGCAGTCGTTATCTACCCCCTGATGATGGAAACGTTAATTGACGGCCAGCGAAAAGAAATGCGCGAGCAAGGAACGCAGCTGATGCAGATTGTTCAGCTGCAGCCCTCGGTTGCTCTAAATACGCCCTACTCGACTCGCACGCCTTGGACGGAAACAGACCCTGTTGTTCCCAAAACCGAGTCCGCGCCGACCAAGCCTGAGCCTGCTCTTGCTGAATCTGCCGCTCAATTGATCCCCTCCGCTATCCAGCTGGATATCAAAACAAACGCGTTGCTGGTAGAACCGGATCAAAAGGTATCGTTCAGTACGCTGCCTCAAGATCAATCGTTGGAATGGGCCAATATCGTAAAGAAAAATATGACTACGGGCGGCGACGTCTGGCAAGGCTCCGACGACCAATACATCGTAGAGAAGCTGCAGGTGCACAATACAACAGCAACAGCAACAGCCGTATCCGCCGTTCCGGCATCCACCTTGGTATTAACGTCACCGCTCAGCAAAATCAAGCTCATGCAAATCGCGCTGTTCAAAAGAATGATGATTTTGTTATCCGCAGGCGGGCTGCTTGCCTACCTTCTCAGCGTGATCATTACACGGAAGCTCGTCACTCCTCTGATCATGCTTAGAAAAGAATTGAAAAAAGTCGAGAACCGGCGGTTCTCCGACGTTCGGCTCGTGAAATCTGCCGGAGAAATCGGCGATGTGGCAAAGACGGTATTTCAGCTTGCCGGCGAGCTGGATAAGCATCAGCGGACGCAGAAGCAGTTTTTTCAAAACGCTTCCCACGAGCTCAAGACGCCTCTGATGTCCATCCAGGGGTACGCCGAAGGAATTCGGGACGGCATATTTATCGGAGAACAAGCGGACAAAGGGCTGGATGTTATCGTCAACGAATGTGACCGGCTGAAGAAAATCGTTACGGAAATGATCCTGTTGGCCAAGCTGGAAAGCGAGGATGGCCTGTTCCAGACGGCAGCCGTTCCGGTCGAAGAGCTGGTGACGGAGACGATCGAGCGCATGAACCCGCTCCTGATGCAAAAAGGACTGAGCATTCAAGTGAAGAATGCCGCTCCCTCACTTCAGCCGCTGTTTATTGATGCGGATCGTGAAAAGCTGCTTCAAGCACTTATTAATATTGTCGGCAATGCTGCCAAATATGCTCAAGATACGATCCGCATCCAAATTACCCAGCATCATGATAAAGGAACTTGCCTTGAAATAGCCGACGATGGAGAAGGAATTCCGGAGGAGCTGCTGCCGCAGCTGTTTCAACGGTTTATGAAAGGGAAAAACGGAGATACCGGACTCGGTCTCGCCATCTCGCGAGCCATCGTGGAGCGCTGCCGCGGACAAATCTCCGCTTACAATCAGAAAGACGGCGGTGCGGCGTTCGTGCTTCATTTTCCCGCCAGCCAGGCAGTACCGCTGTATTGACTCTTATGAGCACAAAATGAAAAAGGATAGAGCTCAGAAGGTATCTGAACTCTATCCTTTTTATTATAGCTGGCTTGCATTCTGTTGTTTACCTTGCCAGCAGCTTTACGGAGTTTACTTGGCGATCCAGCCTCCGTCAATAACAAGCTCCGCTCCGGTAACGAATGAGGCCTCGTCAGACGCCAAGTATAGGACACCGTAGGCGATATCGTCCGCTGTTCCGAGACGAGGCAGCATGGTTTCCGCTTGAAACCAGCCTTTTACCTGCTCGTTGGCAATTTCCTTCACGGTCATAGGAGTTTCGATTACGCCAGGGTGAACGGAATTGACACGAATATAATCCTTGGCCAGCTCCGCTGCAGCTGATTTCGATAGAACCCGCAGCGCTCCCTTGGAGGCTGTATATCCGTTCGTACGGTTCATGGCCACGATTCCTGCGACAGACGAAATGTTCACGATCGAACCGCCGCCGGCTTTTCTCATTTCAGGTACTACCAGCTTCATTCCCAGAACGGCTCCGGTCAAATTGATATCCATGACTTTGTTCCAATTTTCCATCGTCAGGTTATCCAAGGTTTGGTCCGTGCTGATTCCGGCGTTATTGATCAGAATATCGATTTTGCCGAAGGCTCTTACGCCCTCCTCTATCACATGCTTCCAATCTTCCTCGGAGGCCACATTATGCTTAACGGCGATGGCCTGACCGCCCTCTGCTTGAATCTCTGCGACGACTTGCTCCAGCTTCTCCAGCTGCAAATCCGTTGCAACGACTTTAGCCCCCTCCCGGGCAAACAATCTGGCTTCAGCGGCTCCTTGTCCCATAGCAGCACCTGTAATGACAGCGACTTTTCCTTCTAAACGCGGCATATATCTTCATCCTTTCTGCAGTTGAATTGGGTCCGGTGATCGGACGCTATTCCTTAGAGAAGTGTGGTTTGGTTTTGCATCATGTTGTATAATCGACATAGTGTCGATATATTTATTATAGCTGATAGCGCGAAATGTACAACCAACACGTTTTCTGCAGATGTCGACTACTTGACATATGACCGTATAATGTCGATCATGTCGGGAAACTTAAACAAGGAGAATCGTTATGTCTACCCATAAACCGAAGCAAGATCCAAGAATAACCCGAACACATCAGCTCTTGCAGGATGCATTACTCGATCTGATCCGGGAGCGCGGCTTCGATAAACTTACCGTTCAACAGATTGCAGAACGTGCTACATTGAACAGAGCGACGTTTTATTTGCATTATCGCGACAAGCATGATTTGCTGCAGCAAGGTATGGATGAAGTTTTGCAGCAGCTGGTCAACAACATCCGCTCCCAAACGGAATCGGAACGGGTTGACTTCCGCAAGGACAAGCCGCACCCGACCTTTATCCGCATGTTCGAGCACATCCAACAGCATTCCAAGTACTATCAGGTTATACTGGCCGAACAGAAAATCCCGCATTTTATGACGCGTATGACTGAAGTGCTGTCCGACTTTGCTTCCGAAGGCATCTCGGCGGTGGAAGCGGAGTCGGAAGCGTATCATCTTACCGTACCGAAGGAAATGGCGGTGCGTTATGCGGCCTCCGCCTTCCTGGGCGTGATCATATGGTGGCTGGAGCAGGATATGCCTTATTCGCCGAAGTATATGGCTGCCAATCTGATGAAGCTTGTCATCAAGGGCCCTTACTTAAATAGTCCGTTTCAATAAACTCTTCTCATCACAAAAAAATAGACATAATTTCATCCTCGTCTTGCATAGAATGAATATCATGTCCAAATAGGAACAAGCATGAGCCTATAGTGAGAAGGGGAGTTGATTGCGCGTGTGGGAAAGCGTATTAAAGAAGGAGCAATGGGAGATTCAGGTCGATCAGGATCATAAATCCATTCTGCTTCATGTTTCCACAAATGCAGCGAATAATGAGAAAATTTCGCTTCAATTGGATCAAGCCGAGCTCTTTGAGCTGCTGCATACATTCTTATCGATCAACCGGTCTTTTAATAATGAAACGATGTATTATGATGATTTGGCGGGAGACCATTCCTAGACCATTAATGGCTTCCATGAAAGGCCCGATGCGAATCGGGCTTTTTCCTTTACTGCAGCGCCTGGATGAACCTCGCCACCCCGTCATCGGAATTTGCCGCTATCACTTCATCGGCCAGCGTCTTTAATTGAGGCTGGGCGTTAGCCACCGCGATCTTTTTTCCCGCTGCCTGGAACAAGCCGATATCGTTCAGATTATCCCCGAACACAACAATGTCCTCCGGCTTACAGCCGACATGCTTCGCCCACAGGAGCAACCCGTCCCTTTTATTCGCGTTGGCATGGCTGATTTCCAGAAAATAATGATTCTCGATATAGGCATCGGGCATCAAATGAAGATGAACCCGTTCACCGTAATCTCTTTGGATGCAGTCTGCCAATGGCTGCAGTTCATCGATGGTTCCGATAAAAGTAAGCAGGAGCGTTCTGTATGAACCGGGACAAGCAAGCTCCATTAATTCATGGAACCTCTTGTCGTTCGGCCTGCTTGCGGCAAATTGCCGCTCCCCGCTTCGTATGAAAGGCTCGTGCAGCACCTTTTCGTTATCCATGTCATCCAACGCGAAAAGTAACGGGCATAACAAATAGCCGGATTTGGCATAGCGGATCAAGTCATTGGTAATATCGGAATCCAAAAAAGCCCCGTCCAGCACACGGCGTTCCAACGGGTCAAAGAGGAGCGCACCGTTATATAGAAGCAAAGGGTGCTTCCAAGGAATGGCGCCGGCCACCGAGTTTGAGCTGATATAGCTTCTCGCGGTAGCGTAGCTGATGACCATGCCTTTACCAAGTGCCTCCTTAACTACATCGACTGCGAATGGAGACAGAGAAGCATCCGGTTGAAGCAGTGTTCCATCCAAGTCCGTAACGAGGTAATGCTTGTTCATAACCGACCGTCCTCTATTCTTGATATGGAGAAAGATGGAGAAAGCCAGCGTCTACAAAGACACTGGCTTGGTTCTCGCGCTCTGCCGTTATTTCGGCGAAAGAGTCCTATACTACTTGATCAGCTGCTCGTATAAGGAAGCATACTGCTGGGCCGACTTGCGCCAGCTGAAGTCTTTTTTCTTCAGATTCGCCATCAGATTGCCCCAGGCTTCTTCTTCATGATACGTGGCAATGGCACGCTCCACCGTGTACAGCATGTCGTGGGCATTATAGTGGGCAAAGCTGAAGCCGGTGCCTTCCCCTGTCGATTCGTTATAAGGCTGCACCGTATCCTTCAGACCGCCTGTTTCGCGCACGATAGGTACGGAACGATATCTCATGGCGATCAGCTGGCCGATGCCGCATGGTTCAAACTGGGACGGCATAAGGAACAAATCGGAGCTTGCATAGATTTGCCGCGCCAAGCCTTCGTCGAACAAAATATTCGCAGACAGCTTGTCCGGATATTGATCGGCCGCCCAACGGAACAACTGCTCATACCGGTGCTCACCTGTCCCCAAGATGACCCACTGCGCGTCCAGAGCCATCAGCTCGGAGATTACCCGGTCGATTAGAGCAAGCCCCTTCTGTTCAACCAATCTCGTAACGAGCGCTATCATCGGAATGTCCTTGTTGACGGGAAGACCGAGCTTCTCCTGCAGCTTCACCTTGTTTTGCTGCTTCTTCACCAGGGAATCCCGATAATTCACCTCCAGATGAGGGTCGGTCATTGGATCGAATTCCGTGTAGTCGATGCCATTGACGATCCCGTGCAGCCTTTGGCTTTGGCTTCGCATCAGGCTGTCCAAATACTCGCCGTAAAACGGCGTTTGGATCTCCTCCGCATACGTCGGGCTGACCGTCGTAATAGCATCGGAATAAAGCAGTCCGCCCTTCATGAAGCTCCCACCGCCATACTGCTCCAGCGCATATCCGGTGAAATGCTCGTCACCCAATGCAAAGAAATCTTTGAACTGTTCTTTGGCGAAGACGCCTTGATATTTCAGGTTATGGACCGTCATCACAGTTTTCATATGCGCGTACTCCGGCTGATAACTGAAATGAGCGCGGTACAGCACCGGGATCATCCCCGCCTGCCAATCGTGGCAGTGAATGATGTCCGGCATGAAATCGATGTGCTGGATGGAATCCATGACAGCACGGCAAAAGTACGCGAATCGCTCGGCGTCATCCCCGTAGCCATAGCAGCCGCGGCGATGAAAGTAAAATTCGTTGTCGATGAAATAAAACGGAATGCCTTCGTGCTCGAGCTTCAAAATCCCGCAGTACAGCTTCCTCCAGCCCATTTCTAAAGTAAACGTGGCGACGGTCTCCATGGCTTGCGTATAAGCTGCCGGTATGTCTTCATACTTGGGGAGTATGACTCTGACGTCGATTCCTTGCTTGGCCAATTCCTTCGGCAGCGAACCTATTACGTCCGCCAAGCCTCCGGTCTTGGCAAAAGGTACGGCTTCCGATGCGGCAAATAACACTTTCATGGCTTCCTACCACTCCTTTATTTTTAGAGGTTGTTCAAAAAGTAGTCTTTTGATCACGGAGCAGGTCATGAAGTTATTTCGACATCGAATCTTCCGTTCACCTTCGACCCTACTTTTTGAACCCTCATTTTTATGCTTGTTGGGAGAAATCCCCCAACAAGCTGATTTCCTATTAGATTACTTTGGTTTTGGAAGCGATAAACGGTGCTTGTTTGTCACCGGTGAGCACCCGGCCTCTGCTGATGAATACGTCCTTATCCAGGATGGCATTTTCAATAATGACGTTTTCTTCAATTTCGCAGTTTTGCAGAATGATGCAATTTTTTACATATGCGCCTTTGCGTATTTTGACACCGCGGAACAAGATGCTATTCTCCACCTTGCCTTCGATTACGCAGCCGTTGGCAATCAATGAATTACGGGCATGCGCGTTGTCGGCGTATTTCGCCGGCGGCTCATCTTTTACCTTGGTATAAATAAGGTTCTTTTGGAAAAACAGCTCCCGCCAAACTTTCGGGTTCAGCATTTGCATGCTGTGCTTATAGTAGCTTTGAATCGTATTCACAATGCCGGTGTGACCGTCATGCAAATAACCGTACACGCTGAGCTTGTCGATATTCTTCATGATGCCGTCGCGAACGAGGTGATCATAGCCCTGAGCGAGGCACGATTCGACCATATCCAGCAGCAGCTCTTTGTGCATGACGAAAATTTCCATCGAAATGTTGTCGTTGCGCAGCCGTCCCGAGTGGTCCTCCATGACCGTAACTTGCCCGTCTTCCTTGACGGCCAATCGGCGGAACTTAGCGAATTCCTCTTCATCGGCACGCTTGTAGACGACGGTGATATCCGCATTTTTCTCCAGATGGTAATCCAGAACCTCATTCAAGTCGATGTTGCAGACGATGTGACTGCGGGAAATGACGACATAATCTTCGCGGGCGCGATAGAAGTAATCGCGGTGGCTGTAGAATTGGAACAAATCGCCGCGGGCCATGCCGGTTGTTTCGTGCAAAATGGCGGGCAAAATAAACAGTCCTCCGCGCTTGCGGTCCAAATCCCATTCCTTGCCGGAGCCAAGATGGTCCATCAGCGATCGGTACTTGTGCTGGGTGAACACGGCTACATTCTCGATTCCCGAGTTGACCATGTTGGACAGCGTAAAATCGATCAGCCGGTATCTCGCTCCGAACGGAACCGAGGCCACGCATCGGGAATAGGTCAATTCTTCCAATTCATCCGGCTCATTCACCAGATTGATAACGCCCATCATTCGCTTCATACGAGCTCACCCTTTCACGTTGGCCATCGTCGCCACACTGATGTTTTCGTTGCCGCCTATCAAGACGATGTGGGACTGGTCCTCCGGATCTCCGATGACGCAGCCGTCTTCCACAACCGTGTTTTCACCGATAATCGCTTTATATATTTTGACGTTGTTCCCGATACGCACATTCGGCATGATGACGGAATCTTTAATGAAGCTTCCCTCGCCTACCTGTACGCCGTAGAATAAAACGGAATGATCCACTTCACCAAATACGCAGCATCCTTCATTAACCAATGAACGGCGTATTTGTGCTGTCGGCGCTACATACTGCCCTGGCTGGCACGGATTCACGGAGTAAATTCTCCATTCCCGATCGTTTAAGTTGAACTGCGGTTCATTTTCCAGCAGGTCCATGTTGGCTTCCCACAAGCTCTCGATCGTGCCGACATCCTTCCAGTACCCTTCGAACGGGTAGGCATACATTTTCAAATTTTCCCGGAGCATGAGCGGAATGACGTCTTTTCCGAAGTCCTTGCTCGACTCCTCGTTGCTTTCATCCTTGGTCAAGTACGCCTTCAGCACTTGCCAGTTAAATATGTAAATGCCCATGGAGGCCAGATTGCTCTTCGGCTCCTTCGGCTTTTCCGCAAATTCGGTAATTCGTTCGCTATCGTCCGTGCTCATGATCCCGAAGCGGCTGGCTTCCTCCCACTTCACTTCGATCACGGCAATGGTCGCGTCCGCGCCCTTCTTTTTATGAAAATCCAGCATGAGATCATAGTCCATCTTGTAAATATGGTCGCCGGAAATAACGAGTACGTACTCGGGATCGAACTGTTCAATGAAGGAAATATTACGGTAAATCGCGTTCGCGGTCCCTTTGTACCAATCTCCTCCCTGCTGCTCCATATAAGGCGGAAGCACGGTCACTCCCCCGTTCTTCCGGTCAAGATCCCATGGCGTCCCAATGCCTATGTATGTATTAAGCACCAGAGGCTGATATTGAGTCAGCACACCCACCGTGTCTATCCCCGAATTCGTGCAATTGCTGAGCGTAAAATCGATAATCCGGTATTTGCCGCCAAAATGCACCGCCGGCTTCGCCAGCTTATTGGTCAATACCCCCAAACGCCGCCCTTCACCCCCTGCGAGCAGCATCGCTACACATTCTTTTTTGCGCATCGAACCTATCCCCTTTCTCTTTTTCCAGTAGTTGCTTTACGTCGGATCTTGACAGGCTTCAATACGACGGTTGCTAACGGAGGAATCGTAATATGCAGGCTGCACGGTTGAAAATGCCATGTAACGTTTTCCGTCTTCAGCTTTCCTGTATTCAGTTGTCCCGAGCCTCCATACACAGGAGTATCGCTGTTAAATAACTCCGAATATTCACCCGCAAACGGCACGCCAATCCGGTATTTTGCATGGGTTACCGGGGTGAAGTTGCATACGATAATAAGAAAATCCTTAGGGTCGTTCGATTGTCTGATAAAAGATACGATGCTCTGGTTGCGGTCGTGCGGATCAATCCAGGTGAAGCCTTCCGGCCGGTGATCAAGCTCCCAGAGTGACTTTTCCTGTAAATAAAGGCGGTTTAAATCGTGGACGTATTGGTGCATTCCCCGGTGACTGTCATAGCCAAGCATCTCCCAATCCAGATCTTCAAGATCCTTCCATTCGTCGAATTGCCCGAATTCGCCGCCCATGAACAGCAGCTTTTTCCCTGGATGGCCCATCATATAGCCGTAGAGCACTCTAAGATTGGCGAATTTTTGCCAGTAGTCACCCGGCATTTTGTTAAGAAGCGATTTTTTGCCGTGCACGACCTCGTCGTGAGATAACGGCAGTACGTAATTTTCGGAGTAGGTGTACATGAACGAGAACGTAAGCAGATTATGCCGGCCTTTGCGGAAGTAAGGATCGGTTTCCATATAGCGCAGCATGTCGTTCATCCAACCCATGTTCCATTTGTAGTTAAAACCGAGACCTCCGTCATGAACCGGTGCGGTGACAAGCGGCCAGTCGCTGGAATCCTCCGCCATCATCAGTGCATGCGGGTAGTTGGAGAATACCGTGACGTTCAGCTTTTTCAAAAATTCGATGGCCTCGAGATTCTCGTCCCCTCCACGCGCATTCTTGACCCATTTCTCTCGCGGCTTGCCGAAATTCAAATACAGTAAGCTGGCAACGGCATCCACTCGCAAGCCGTCGATATGGAACATATCCATCCAGAACAACGCGTTGGAAATAAGGAAGCTGACGACCTCGGGCTTCGAGAAATCGAACGACAGCGTACCCCACTGCTCCTTCTCCGCCTGCGACGGATCGTTATACTCAAAGAGCGGTTGTCCGTCGAAATGGCGCAGGCCGTGATCGTCCTTGACGAAGTGACCCGGGACCCAGTCCATAATGACGCCAATGCCGTTCTGATGGCACCGGTCGACGAAATACATGAAATCTTTGGGCGTTCCGAAGCGGCTCGTCACCGAGTAGTAACCCGTAGCCTGATAGCCCCAGGAACGGTCGTACGGATGCTCTGCCAAGGGCATGAGCTCGATATGGGTATACCCCATATGGACTACATAATCGACCAGCTCATCGGCCAGCTCCCGATAGGTGTAGTATTCGTCCCCCGTCTTCTTCTTCCATGTTCCGGCATGAACCTCGTAAATATTCATCGGCTTGTCGTAAGGCGTCTGCCTTGCGGCCTGCTCCTGCCAAGCCTGGTCCTGCCACTCATAGCCTTCCAGCGAATAGACTCGCGATGCCGTTCCAGGCTTCAGCTCGGAATAGAAAGCATACGGATCTGCCTTCCATACCAGCGTCCCGTGGGATGTGACGATTTCGTACTTGTAATACTCGCCTTCCTTGACGTCGGGAACGAACAAGCTCCATACACCCCAAGTGCTGATTTTGCGAAGTACATGCTGGCTTCCGTTCCAGAAGTTGAAATCCCCTATAAGCCGTACTTCGCGAGCGTGCGGCGCCCAGACGGTAAACCGAACGCCAAGGGTTCCTTCATGTTCCGTAAAATGCGCTCCCAACACCCGGTAGCTTCGGAATAAATTTCCCTCATGGAACAGGTAAAGATCTTCCGGACCGGGGATTACGCTCATCATAGGTCATCCATCCCCTTATTGTTCAATTTTGCGGCCTCTATAAATCAAATACTACATCGGGCAGCAAATTCCTTTCCGCAAATTTTAAATTGTTTTGTAATTCTAAATTCGACCTCTTTTTCCATTCCAGGCAGGAGATTCCTAATCCACTTAGAATAACTTGTAGAAGACCATATCACAACTTTGACAACTGACATCGACATACTCGACGCAACAGTTGCAAGTACATGAGCTTGGAAAGGATGAAGAAAGTCACATGAACGACAAGGTAAAAGGATTGCTGCTTGGACTATCGCTAGGCACGCTGCTGACAGGAACGGTTGCCTATGCGAGCGGAACCCAGATTGAAGTATATTTTCAGAACATCAAATATATGTTTGACGGTTTTGAGAAAAAACCGGCCGAAGATCAAGGACAAGGCTTTATTTACAACGGCACCACGTATGTTCCTCTCCGGTTTGTGAGCGAAGCGCTTGGCAAGGAGGTTCAGTGGGACGGCGATACCCAGACTGCATGGATCGGGAGAAAAATCGACAGAAGCGCGGTTATCGCTACTTACCCGGGGGGCCAAGTGACCCGTGGCGATTATGAAACATATTTGGCCATCATCCAAATGGCCGATCCGCAGCAAAAAAGCGCAGAGCAAACCGACGCCTACAAGCAAAGTGTTATTAACCGCATTGCCGGCTCGCGAATCCTGCTCGACAAGCTAAGCGAAGAAGCGAAGGCGGCGATTCCTTCCGCGGTGGATGCACAAATGAAAGGAGCCGCTAACTTCCTGCAGTCGAACGCCGAAGAGATGAGCAAGCACGGCGTTACCGAGGAAGACATCCGACTGTATGTTCGCGACGGAGTTATTCTCGACAAGTGGCTGCAGTCGTTTACTGACGAAGCCGGACTTAGAGCCGCTTACGATAAAATGGTTGCCGCTAATGATGAGAGTGTCGTGAAGGCTTCGGTCCGCCATATTCTCATTATGAACACGGATAAAGATAAAAAACCGCGCACCAAGGAAGTCGTGGCCCAAATCGTGAAAGAAGTGCAGGACAAGCTTCGGAACGGCGAAGATTTCGCAGCGCTGGCGAAGCAGTATTCGGAGGATATGGGCTCGAAGGATAACGGAGGCCTCTACAAGGACGAACCGATAACCCGCTGGGTGGAAGCGTTCAAGAAGGCAGCCCATACGCTTGCGCTGAATACCGTCAGCGATCCGATTGAGACGGAATACGGCACCCATATTATGCGTGTGGAAGCGCGGGATTTCATCCCCTATGCCCAATTTAACGATACCCAGCTGGCGGAGACCATCATGGACTCTCATTACCAGCAGTTTATGAATAGCGAGCTGCCTTCCCTCCTGCAAATCGTGGAAATACCGAAATAACGGCTTGCGCTTAAGAACTCCCGCAGAGGAAAGCCTTGGCTTGGGAATCAATCCGAATCCATTGCTTATATTGGTAAGAAAGACCGGCGGTCTCCCTCCGGTCTCTTCGTCATGGCATTGCACGTGCAATTAGTGTAAAATGTGGTAGATGTATATTGACAGAAAGAAGGTACCCGAATTCATGTTTGCTGCACACGATTGGAAGGATTACGAATTAATCGATACAGGGGATGGAGAAAAACTGGAGCGCTGGGGCAACATTGTGCTCCGCCGGCCGGACCCGCAGATCATTTGGCCGCTGCCTAAAGAGACAGGCCAATGGCGGGGCGCCGACGCTCACTATCATAGAAGCTCCAGCGGCGGCGGCCAGTGGGAGTACAAGAAGGAAATTCCGGAGCGTTGGACGATTTCGTACGACAAGCTGTCGTTCCACATTAAGCCTACCAGCTTCAAGCATACCGGTCTGTTTCCTGAGCAAGCCGCCAACTGGAGATGGATGATCGACAAAATTCAAGGCTCAGGCCGCAAGATCAAGGTGCTGAACCTGTTCGCCTATACCGGCGGGGCAAGCGTCGCTTGCGCCTATGCCGGAGCGGAAGTATGCCACGTTGACGCATCCAAAGGGGTCGTTCAATGGGCCAAGGATAACCTGCAGCTGTCGGGTCTCGGAGACCGTCCCGTTCGCTTCATCACGGACGACGTATTCAAGTTCGTCCAGCGCGAGCAGCGTCGCGGAAGCAAGTACGATGCTATCATCATGGACCCTCCTTCCTACGGCCGGGGCCCGAACGGAGAGACGTGGAAGCTCGAGACGAATCTGTATCCGTTCGTGGAGTCCTGCATGCAGATCATGTCGGACAGGCCTTTGTTCATGCTGATCAACTCGTATACGACGGGAATTTCCGCTACGGTATTGAAAAATATTTTGGCCATGTCGATGGGCAGATCCTACGGCGGTCAAATTACTTGCGGAGAGATCGGCTTGCCGATCACCGCATCCAAGCTGATGCTGCCATGCGGCATTTTGGGTCGTTGGGAGGCGTAGCCGATGGCGCCGGCCTCTCTTCCTTCCGTTCCCGTGCTGTATGAGGACAACCATATCATCGTCGTCGTCAAGCCGGTCAATGTTCCGACGCAGGAGGACAACTCCCACGATCCCGACCTGCTTACGATGATCAAGCAGGACCTGAAGCACCGGCACCACAAGCCGGGCAACGTGTATTTGGGGCTCGTCCACCGCCTGGACCGTCCGGTAGGCGGCGTGATGGTATTCGCCAAAACGTCGAAGGCCGCTTCCCGGCTGTCCGATGCGGTTCGTACCCGGTCCATCCGCAAGGTTTATACGGCGGTGATCAACGGCAAGCCGAAGCAGCCGCAAGGCACCTTGACCCACTACTTGCTCAAGGATCCGAAGACGAATATGGTTTCGGTCGTACCGCCGAACAAGCCCGGCGCTAAAGATGCCGTTCTTGATTACCAGGTGCTCGATCATCAAGAAGGGCTCTCGCTAGTGCAAGTCGAGCTGCATACAGGCAGACCGCATCAAATCCGCGTGCAGTTCGCCGCTATCGGCTGTCCGCTCGTAGGGGATCAGCGGTACGGAGCACATTTGACCAAGCCGGGACAGCAGATCGCCCTTTGGTCAACGGAGCTCAACTTCGAGCATCCTACGACGAAAGAAACGCTTCGCTTCAGCTCCAAGCCGCCTAAAGCTTATCCGTGGTTTCTGTGGGCCGAACGAATGCAGCTGCAATGAGAAAACTATGCTCCGCAGCCCCATAGCGGAAAAAAAGCCTAACGACAGCCTTTTCGGCTTCGTTAGGCTTTTTCAATTCGACAATCCTTTTCGACGAATAGCGGCAAAAGGCTCCAAATTATTCACGAGCTCATCGGCTTCAGCCTGTCACCCTCCGTAAACCACAGCCGGTAGCTGATCAAGCTGAGCACAATGCTTGTCAGCGCAGCCGACGACACCAGCGCAAACATAATGAGGATCTGGTATCGGACCGCTTCAACCGGGTTCGCGCCCGCCACGATCATCCCGGTCATCATGCCGGGCAGCTGTACGAGTCCTACCGTCTTCATTCCGTCGATAGTAGGGATCATGCTCGCTTTGACCGAGCGCTTCAATGGCTCATGGATCGCTTGACGCGTCGTCGCTCCAAGCGACAGCAGCGCTTCGATCTCTCCTTTGGAGGCGTCCACCTCCCGTATCATTTGGTTAATGAACAGCCCGGAAACGATCATGGCGCTCCCTATGGTAATCCCGCTCATAGGGATAATATATTGAGGAGTCGTTTCGATGATCCGCAGCCCAAGCAGCAGTGCCATAGTCGACGCTTCGGTAATCGTAATGGCGATGGCGATTCTCCAGCGGATGCCCTGAAGCCCCTTCCCTCTGCTCCCCGCATTCCATGAGGCTACGGCAATCATGGAGCATAAAATAAGAAGAAGAAAAACAGGATTTCGCGCGTTAAACACAAATTGCAAAACGTAGCCGATGAGCAGCAGCTGAACGGCGGAACGTACCGTGCCTATCGTAATCTCCTTGCTGAGGCCAAGCTTTTGCCACATGGATATAAGGATAGTAATCGCAATAAATAGCAGAGTCAATATTAGTGCTGTATTGGACATGCCGCTCTCTTCCTTCCTGTTCCGTACCCCGACGGTTATTCATCGTCCCGCGGAATGAACTGCCTGGCCGCCTCCGTCACCTGCTGGTTGAAGAAAATACTCGTTTCGCTGTTCTCCATCAGCGTATGCTCAGCCATAAACCATACCCGGTCACTGGTGTGACGCGCTTGCTCCAGATCGTGAGTCACCCAAATCATAGCGGTCCCTTCGTTCCGATGCCACGCAAGCAGCGTCTGTTCTACAGCCTGCTTGCTGTGCAAATCCAGGGATGCCGTGATCTCGTCCAGCAGCAGCAGCTCCGGCCTGAGAAGCAGTGAGCGAACGAGCGCCACGCGCTGCTTCTCTCCTCCGGACAGGTCGGATGCACGCTTGCCCCAATCCATGCTGCCAAGTCCTACGTCTTGGAGCAGCTTGTGAGCCAAGGCTTCCTCGAATGGCTGCCGATGAAGCTGGCTTACCGCCCGCAAATTATCCTCCACGCTGCCGTGTAGCATGACGGCGTGCTGGGCCACATAGCAAACCTGCTTCCTCCACTCCTGGGGCGTCCATTGCTGCTGGCTCCTCTCCTTGAACCATACCGTCCCTTCGTCGGCTGCATCCAGTATGCCGATAATTCGCAGCAGCGTGCTTTTCCCTTGTCCGGACAAGCCTAACAGAGCTACGATGGAAGGCGCTATGATTTGCGCGTTAACATCGGCAAATAATAGGCGCTGCTCCTCTTGTTGGCGAATCTTTTTCTCCAGCTTCCGAATTTCCAGTAACATGTATCGTTCACATCCCGATTCCCTCTGTTCAATAGTGTCCGCACCCTTGCGTCCGTTTGACGACTTGTCTATTATAGCGCATTTCCAACACTTGGTGCATGAGAAGTTGAATACGACTCAAACTGCGGCGGATAGGGTAATGATATAATAATCCGACGATTCGTCAGAAGACTTCCCAAGCTTAGGAGGAACAAGCGATGGCTAATGATAAGAGAAACTTGATAGAGGATTTGTTGTGTTTAAGAGTCAAATGGAACCCCGGCAGCGAATATCCCCTGAAAGCGCAGGCAGCCTGGCTAGAGGCCGTGGAACGCGCGGTGGAAGCGGAATCTGCGGTTGAACGGCTTCTCCAATCCATAACCGAAAAAGATAGGGAGATTGAACGGTTACGCAGCCTGGTTCACGGTGTGCCCGGGAGCTGAGCTTCCATGGGAGCCGAATGGCCATCGAGCCGACCGAACCGCCCAGCGATAGCGGCAGCCGAACAAGATTCAGTTCATGACGTATCTCCCACAACAGAAAAAACACCCAAGCCTTTGCCCGGATCCGAACGACCGCACGAAGGCTTGAGTGTTGCTTGGCAAGTAGTTATACGGCACGCGCGCTTGCTCTCTCCGCCGCATCCACTGTATGTTTGAGCAGCGTGGCAATCGTCACAGGACCGACTCCTGCAGGGACCGGTGTTATGGCGCTCGCCCTGCCAAGACAAGCGTCATAGTCGACATCCCCGACGTTACCCGGATTATACCCGGCATCCATGACGACCGCGCCCGGTTTGATCCAATCGCCCTGAACGAATTTCGGCTTGCCGACGGCAGCCACAACGATGTCCGCCTGCTTGACGATATCAGCCAAGCCGTTCGTTTTGGAATGGCATATCGTCACCGTCGCGTTCCGGTTAAGCAGCATAAGAGATACGGGCTTGCCTAGAATAGGGCTCCTACCGATGACGACGGCATGCTTTCCTTCCAACGGCAGCTGATACGCATCCAAGATAGCCAGTATTGCCGCTGGCGTACACGATGGATACAGACCGAAACCGAAAGCAGTCTGGGCGAAGCCTAGCGTTGTGACCCCGTCCACATCCTTCTCGATAGCAATAGCCTCAAAAGCCGCCCGCTCGTCAATGTGATGCGGTACGGGATGCTGAAGCAATATGCCGTGCACGGTCGGATCTGCATTGAGCTCCCTTATTACTGCGAGCAGCTGCCCGGTGGTTGTTTCCCCGCTCATCTGAATCCGTTTGGATTCCATGCCAAGCCGTCTGCAGGCGTTGCCTTTCATTCGGACGTACGTTTCAGAGGCAGGATCATCGCCTACCAGCACCGTAGCCAAGCACGGAGTTATCCCCTTGTCCGTCAACCGGGCGATTCGCTCCTTCAGCTCCTCTTTGATTTCGCTTGCTACACTCGCGCCATCCAAAATCATGCTATTCGTTTCCATAACCATCCATCCTCTCGGCTTGAGTAATGTAAAAACGCAAAAAGGCAAGGGATACGATCCCTTACCTTTGCCCAGGCGTACGGCTAATGTTTCTATGTGCTCCCTCATGGTTACCCATGTTCCGCCAGTTACACATAGCTTATGTACGTATATCATAACGCTATTTTCAATCAAGATCAACTAGGCGTTCGCAACTTTCCCCAATAAATATACCAGTACCTGCTGATTGTGGGAGGAAATCCGGCTTAAATAATTTTGCAGGAAATGATCCCGAATCTCTTTTCCGCGCTGGCATTCGGTCTTCCCTTTGTCCGTTACCTGCACCCAGACGATACGACGGTCCTTCTCATCGCGCTCCCGCGTGATCAGCTCCGCCTTCTCCATCCGGTCGAGCAACGTTGTAATGGCGGCCGGCGTCGTAGCCAAAAACTCAATGAAATCGGACGGCTTCATTCGCTCGTGTCCCGATAGCAGCTCCAATACGGTCAATTGTCCTTCCGTCAACGTTGGCGCGAGCTCCGTCTCCATATGATTGCGCAAATCTTTGGATAGCTTCCACCATAGCTTAGCAAATTCGTGAGTAACCACAATTCATCACTCCTGCATCTACTTTTATTGCCTTCGTCCGCACTTGCTCCAAGATCGGTAGTACCGTCACCATCTGTGCTGTTACTAATATTATACCATTGACAGCCCAAGGTTTAAAGGTTAACGCTATAAATATTTTAAGACATTAATCGATAAAAAACAGGCACATTAGACCTCATTCAACATATATTGCATTATGGGCACATGAGGATCGGCGGAGCTTGTCAATTCATGCGAAGGAGCGATGCGGTAATGGAAGCGTGGAAGCAGATGATCGGAGAGAAAGCGCTGCAGAAGGGCATAATAAACGACCCACAATGGCTGGAGAGACTTGATGATTCCATGCCAGTGTGGGCCGTCCTTGAAATGTTCATCCAATTAATAGAAAAAATGGAGCCTAACTACAACAGCTACGATTAATCCACCTTCAGCAGGTCGACGATCAAATCGGTCTTAGGCACTGAAATGACTTGTCTGCCTGTAGATTTGCGCTGCTCGATCGGCGTAGCTTCGGACGAGAAGGACATTCTCTCTCCGCTCTGCAGAACGGCCGTAAGCAGCAGCTCCTCCTTGACGGTATACGCCTTGATAAGGACGTCGCCGTTCGGTCTTACCCGTTTGCCTTCCCGGAACTCGAACGTGAAAATTCCTTTACCTCCCCGGCCTTGAACCGGATAATCCAGTATGAGAGAGCGCTTAGCATAGCCAAGGTCGGAAATGACGAGAAGCTCTCCTTCCTCACCTTGAATCCATTCGGCACTGACAACCTCATCGTCGTCCTTCAGCTGAATGCCGCGAACGCCGCCGGCTGCTCGTCCCATTGGATTAACCTCATCTTCCCTGAACCGGATCGCCATCCCCTGCTTCGTCACCAGCAAAATATCCTGGTCGTTCGTACTCACGCGCACATCGATGATCGCGTCGTTCTCCCCTACTTTACAAGCGACGATACCGTTCGAACGATTCGTCATATATTCCTTCAGCTCAGTACGCTTCACCTGTCCGCGCTTGCTGACGAAAACAAGCGATTTGCCCGGATCGTCAAAGTCGCGAAGCGGAATGACGTTCACAATACGGTCATCCTTCGGAATCGGAATGACATTGACGATCGCCGTTCCGTTCTCTTTCCACTTGTACTCGGGAGCCTGATGTACCGGAAGCAGATAGTACTGGCCTTTCTGCGTAAAGATCAGCAGGTTGTCGAGCGTATTGACCTCCAGCAGATATCGGACGTAGTCGCCCTCCTTGAGGCCGGTCTTCTCCAGCTCGCCGCCCGAACGGGTGAACGAGAGCTTGCTTGTCCGCTTAATGTACCCTTCATTGGACAAGGTGACGAAGACGTCCTCCGCCGTTATCATGACCTCGAGATTTACCTTCAGCTCTTCCACTTCGTCCTGAATATCCGAACGGCGGTCCACTCCGTACTTACTGCGAATGCCGGACATTTCATCTTTGATAACACCCATCAGCTTCTTCTCGCTGCTCAAAATACCGCGCAGGTAAGTGATCGTCTTCTGCACATCCTTCAATTCCTTCTCGATGGAATGAATCTCAAGATTGGTCAGCCGGTACAGCTGCAGCGTAAGAATGGCGTCCGCTTGACGCTCGGTAAAGCCGAACTGTGCAACCAAGTTGTTTTGCGCATCCTGGCGATTTTTGGACGCTTTGATCGCCGCGATGACTTCGTCCAATATGTTAAGCGCTTTGGCCAAGCCCTCCAACACGTGAGCCCGATCCTCCGCCTTGTCCAGCTCATACTGGGAGCGGTAGGTCACCACTTCTTTCTGATGCGCTATATAGGCTTGAAGAATTTCTTTGACGCCAAGCTGCCGAGGCGTCTTGTTGACGATAGCCACCATGTTGAAGTTATAGGTGACTTGAAGGTCCGTCTTCTTGAACAAATAAGCCAATATGCCTTGGGCGTCGGCATCCTTCTTAAGCTCTACAACGATTCGAAGCCCGTTGCGTCCGCTTTCGTCACGGACAACGGCAATGCCCTCGATCTTCTTCTCGAGACGGATGTTCTCCATCGCGGTAACAAGCCGCGCTTTGACAACCTGATACGGAATCTCGGTAATGACGATTTGCTGAGCGCCGCCGCGCACCGTCTCAATCTCCGTACGGGCACGGATATAAATGCGGCCTTTGCCGGTAAGGAACGCTTCCCGAATACCGTCCGAGCCCATAATGATGCCGCCCGTAGGGAAGTCCGGCCCCTTGATAATCTGCATCAGCTCGTCGAGCTCCATCTCGGGCCGTTCCATCAAGGCAATACAGCCGTCGATGACTTCTCGCAGGTTATGCGTCGGAATTTCCGTCGCGAAGCCGGATGAAATCCCGCTTACTCCGTTCACAAGCAGGTTCGGATAACGGGAAGGCAGCACTACCGGCTCCTTCGTCGTGTTATCGAAATTATCTTTAAACTGCACGGTGCGCTTCTCAATATCGCGCAGCAGCTCCATCGCGATTTCCGATAAGCGGGCTTCGGTGTAGCGCATCGCGGCTGCAGGATCGTCGTCCTGCGAGCCCCAGTTGCCGTGACCGTCGATCAGCACATGCCCCATCTTCCACGGCTGCGCCATCCGGACCATGCCCTCATAAATCGAAGAGTCGCCGTGCGGGTGATAGTTACCCATCACGTCGCCGACGGTTTTGGCCGATTTCCGGTATGGCTTATCGGGCGTATTGCCGGCATCGTACATGGCGTACAATATACGCCGCTGAACCGGCTTCAAGCCATCCCGCACATCGGGAATCGCGCGGTCTTGAATAATATATTTGGAGTAGCGACCGAACCGGTCGCCAACCACTTCTTCTAGAAATGCAGGTAAAAAGCTTTCCAATATCGTCACGTTTCATCTACTCCTCGAACTCGGTGAAGTCGACATTCTCGATAATCCAGCGCTTCCGCGGGTCAACCTTGTCCCCCATCAGCGTAGATACACGCCGTTCGGCTTTGGCCGCGTCCTCAATCTGTACCTGCAGCAGCGTTCGGGTAGCAGGATCCATCGTCGTCTCCCACAGCTGGTCCGGGTTCATCTCACCCAAGCCTTTATAACGCTGCAGCTCGACGTTCTTACCCAGCTCCTTGTTAAGCGCCTGAAGCTGCTCATCCGTCCAGGCATACCGGATCGAGCTGTTTTTGCCGGCTTTCTTCGTTACCTTATAGAGCGGCGGCTGGGCGATATATACTTTGCCCGAGTCGATCAGCGGCTTCATATAGCGGTAAAAGAAGGTCAGCAGCAGCACTTGGATATGCGCGCCGTCCGTATCGGCGTCCGTCATAATGATAATCTTCGCGTAATTGCTTTCGGACGCGTCAAATTCGGGACCGACTCCCGCACCGATGGCGGAAATGATCGCCTTGTACTCGTCGTTCTTCATAATATCGATCAGCTTCGCCTTCTCGGGATTCATCGGCTTCCCTTTCAAAGGCAAAATAGCCTGGTGCTTCGAATCGCGCCCCTGCTTGGCCGAGCCGCCTGCGGAATCTCCCTCAACGATAAACAACTCGTTTCGCGAGTAATCCTTGGATTGAGCCGGAGTCAGCTTGCCGCCCAGGTTCGAGCTCTCGCTCCTGCCCTTCTTCCCGCTCCGTACTTCTTCGCGGGCTTTGCGTGCCGCTTCTCTCGCTTTGGCGGATTGGACCGCCTTCTTCATTATCATTTGGGCGACCTGAGGGTTTTCCTCCAGAAACACCGCCATTTTATCCGATACGACCGAATCGACGACACTGCGCGCCGAAGCGCTGCCGAGCTGGTCCTTCGTCTGACCGACGAATTCGACTTCACCCATTTTGATGTTAATGACGGCCATCATGCCTTCCCGCAAATCCTGGCCGTCCAAATTTTTGTCCTTTTCCTTCAAAATCCCGGTTTTCCGGGCATAATCGTTCATTACCCGCGTATAGGCGGTCTTAAATCCGGTCTCATGCGTTCCGCCGCCGCGGGTCGGAATCGAGTTGACGAACGAAACGATCGTTTCGGTATAGCCGTCGTTGTACTGCAGCGCCACTTCGACTTCGATCTCGTCCTTCTCCGCCGTGTAATGGATTACGTCATGCAGTACCGTCTTATCCTCGTTCAAAAACCGGACGAATTGGCTTGCGCCGCCTTCGTAGAGGAATACCTCCTGCTTGTCCGTCCGCTCGTCCTTAATCGTCACCTGGAGACCGGAGTTCAGAAAAGCGATCTCTTGTAAGCGCTCCAGCAGCGTATCGTAGTTTACGGCAATGCCGCCCTGGAACACTCTTTTATCCGGCTTGAACGTTACCTTGGTTCCGGTCTGACGCGTATTCCCTATGACTTCAAGCCCTGTAACCGGCTCGCCGACATGCTCGACTCCGTTATCATCCACCCCATATTCGAACCGCTGACGGTGAGTTTTGCCGTCCCGGTAAATCGTAACCTCCAGCCATTCGGACAGCGCATTCGTAACCGAAGCGCCTACGCCGTGCAGTCCCCCGGACTTCTTGTAGCCCCCGCCGCCGAACTTGCCTCCCGCGTGCAATATCGTAAAGACGACTTGCGGCGTAGGGATGCCCATCTTGTGCATCCCCGTCGGTATGCCGCGGCCGTTGTCATAGACGGTAATCGATTGATCCTTATGAATGGTCACATCGATT
The DNA here is from genome assembly GCF_022354825.1 of Paenibacillus sp. H1-7. GTDB lineage: Bacteria > Bacillota > Bacilli > Paenibacillales > NBRC-103111 > Paenibacillus_S. Next base: position 3,335,169 of record NZ_CP031168.1, on the reverse strand, counting down.
TTGTTGCAAAACTTGGCCAAATGCTCGTCGACCGCGTTGTCCACAATCTCCCATACCAAGTGGTGCAAGCCCGACGTGCTGGTGCTTCCTATGTACATGCCCGGTCTTTTGCGGACCGCAACCAGGCCTTCGAGTACTTGTATATCGTCAGCGTCGTAATCCGAACGCGTGGTCGCAGCGGCATCAAATACATCTACCTGATCAGCCATTGAAGACCCCCCTTTACCTGCAAAGCTTATGTTCTAGTGAGTTATACTGTGCATTATATCATCTCGCACCGTTAGTTCAATATATCTTTTTTCGTGAATACCGTAAAGGAGACGATTACCGAAGCAAGTCCCCAGACGGTCAGAACAGCGAGCGAGAACGGCAAATCCATTCCTTTGATCGGCGGCAAGCTGCCCGTCAAATAGTCGGTCAGCCGCAGGTTGACCATGAACAAATATTTGGCCGCCTCCCAAGACGAGACCATGTTGGTCAAGATCGTTCCCGAAATTAACACCGCGAGCATCAGTCCCATTCCCGCCGCCGTACTGCGGATCAATACGGAAACCATAAGCGACATGACCGCGACGATAAGAGCGGAATACCAGACAAGCCCGAATTCCATGATCAAATACAGCCATTGATCTACCGCACGGACATAGGAGGTGTCGACCTCGGTTCCGACGATCTGGAAGCCGAAGAAGACGGGCATATCCCATCCGCCATATCCGAACACGATCCCGGATATCAAATAACAGAGGAGCGCCGTGCAGGTCACGATTAACGAAGTAAATAAAACGATACTGATCAGCTTGCTCATCAAGATTTTCCATCGTCCGACCGGCCTTGTCAAGAGCAGCTTGATCGTCCCCGTCGAATGCTCGGAGGATACCAGGTCCGAAGCGATGACCATAACCATCAGCGGAATAAAGAGGCCGACGGCATTTTTAATGAATTCTCTTGTAAAGGTTACCCCGTTAGGAGCCGCAGGATTCACATCTTTATCCAAATAATATTGCGCAAGCATGACCTCCACCCGGCGAAATTGCTTCCATTCCTCCGGAACGCGGGCGCTCCCGATGCTTCGGGTATAGTCGACAATTTTCTGTCTTTGCTCCGCGCGCCAGTCCGAAGTGCCGAACTGCTTCAGATTGTTTTCCGCCACTTTCATTTGCGCATAAGTAAACATGGGGATAAGAGCCGTCAAAATTAGCAAAACGACGAGAAGCCGCTTCTTTTTGATGATTTTGATGCACTCGTTTTTGACCAGCGGGTATAGGCTAACCAATGCGTTTCCCCTCCGTTAGGCTTAAAAATAAATCTTCCAGCGTCGGACTTTTCGTCTCTACTCCATACAGCTGAATTCCCGCTTCGACCAGCTGACGGGTTACAACCGGTACCGTCTCCGGATTCAGCTGCGTGACGATATCATGCACTTCTTGCGAGGAATCGCTGCTGTCATACTCTTCCGCCTTATGGCTTACATCCAGAACGACCACATCATTCTGCGCATTAAGCAGCTCCAGCGCCCGTTCCTTCGGAGAAATGCGCCACACGACCCGGCTTGCGGACTCGTCAATCAAGGCGTCGACCTCGCCGACCTTGATCACTTGCCCGTGGCTGATGATCGCAACCCTGTCGCACATTTGTTGAATTTCACTCAACAGATGGCTCGACACGAACAGGCTTAATCCGGTCTGTGCCAGCTCTTGGATAAACATCCGCATCTCCTTGATCCCTTGCGGATCCAAGCCATTCGTAGGCTCGTCCAAGATGAGCAGCTTCGGACGGTTCAGCAGCGCCTGCGCGATGCCTAAACGTTGACGCATCCCGAGAGAATAGGTTTTGACTGTATCGTGGATACGCGCATCCATCCCGACGATCTTGACAACCTCCTGAATCCGCTCCTCGTTGATCCCCGGCAGCATGCGGGCAAAATGCTCGAGGTTTTCCCACCCGCTCAAATACGAATAGAGCTCCGGATTTTCAACGATACAGCCTACGTACTGCATCGCTTCGTTGTGCTGCTTGTGCACGTCGTACCCGCATATCGTAATGGTGCCTTCCGTCGGTGCGATGAGATCGACCAGCATGCGGATCGTGGTCGTTTTGCCGGAGCCGTTGGGACCAAGAAAGCCGAATATTTCGCCTGCATACACCTCGAAGGAAATGCCTTTTATAATCTCTTTCTTTTTGATCGTTTTCTTCACATTGTGGACAGACAATACAACTTCCGGATGGCTTCCCATAATCCTTCTCTCCTTTGTCTGCTGCGATTTATTTCACAACCTGGACGACGCGCTCGGCGATTCGTTCGTAACCGTCCTGATTCGGGTGAAAATGATCCGTGTACAAGTATTTGTTCAGGTTCAGCTCGAACAGATCGTAGGTCGGTATCAGCACCATATTCGGGTATTTATTGATCATTTCGAACGCAGCCGTATTCCACTTCTGAATGAGCAGCGAGCCTTCCCTTTTCTCATCCAAGTCAAGGAACGGATGATACAAGCCGACGTAGGCAATAACGGCATTCGGATTGGCTTTGGCCACCGTATCCAATATTTGACCGAGCCTCTTCAGCGCCTCCGGCACACGGCCCGCCGCCGCTGCGGGATTAAAGCCCTCCTCGTTTTGCCCGTTGAATATGCCTTGTCCACCCTCGAATAAATCGTTGCCTCCGATCGTCAGAAGAACTAGATCTGCTTGGGCGATCGATTTGCCGATATCCTGCTTCGCATCCATATCCTTCAGCACATCGTAGGTACGGAATCCGGGAATGGCGAAGTTGTTGAGGACGAATACCGGCTTTCCGAATTGCTTTCCAAGCATCTCCTTCACCTGGCCGACATACCCTCGACCTGATAGATCGCCGGTGCCTGCCGTTAACGAATCGCCCAATGCCACAATCTGAATTTTCTCTTTATCGGCGAATGAGGTTTTCACCGGCTTCACTGTTTCTTGAGGCGCTGCAGCGACATCCGGATTGACTGCTTTCTTGGGAAAAATGATTTGATTGAATGCATACACAAAGCCAAAAATACACAGCAGCGTAGACAACAACGCGGCAAGTCCGACCGTACGCCATAAAAATCGAGTAGACAAGACAATTTCTCCCCTTTACCAGCATTCGACAATTGACAGTCGCTTCATTTTAGAGTAGCGGTTTATGGGGCAATTTGCAAATGTACGGCAAAAAACCGGTGATCGTTAGCCGATCCCGGTCTAGTGATTGTAGTTGTGAATGACTGCTCAAAACCGAACCTTCACAAGGTTGTACGTTGATAAAAAATATTTATCAGATCAGAGCTTCTAAGACGCCGCCTTGCCCAAAAATTTCAGCGGATTCAGCTGCGAATCTCCCTTGCGCACCTCAAAATGAAGGTGAACGCCGGTAGCGTTCCCGGTCCTCCCCATGACGCCGATTTTCTCGCCCTTCTGCACGTTTTCTCCTTCGGTAACGGATATTTTGCTTAAATGCCCATACAGGGTGCTGTAGCCGTTCTGATGGTCGATAATGATACAGTTTCCATACCCACTTTTCCAGCCGGCAAACACGGTTTTACCATGATCAGAGGCCAATATACCCGTCTGCTCCGACACCATATCGGTCCCTGGATGCAGCCTGCCCCATCTTTGGCCGAACTCGCTTGTGAGCTGCGCTTGAAAGACTGGCCACGCGAAGCTTCCTGTTCCGACGCCCGGAATGACTTTGGTTCCTTTTTTCACAACAGCCTGCTTGGCCGGTTGAATCATGATCTCGGCTCCAACCGATTCGCTTATCAGCTCGCCATTAATTTTTGTCGTCAAATAGTCCACACTTTTTACGCCTTTTTCCCCGGCCGTTACGGTCTCAAAGCTTCCCGCCTTCATCTCAGGCTCTTCAATATACGCGGTCGTAAAAGGGATTTCCACCGATTCGTTGTGCTTTTCTACGGTTTTCAACGATAAAAGCGGCTTCATTACGGTCAAATCGAGTACATCCCCAACCCGGATCACCGTACTCTTGATCGATGGATTGTTACTGTAAATCACTTGCTGGCTGATTCCGAACTTGTGAGCGATACATGAGATGCAATCTCCCCGCTGAACCGTATATGTAATGGGCTGCATGCCGCCCGTTTCGATCTTGTTTAATAATGCTTCCGACTCGTCCACTTGCTCCGGTTGAATCTCCACCGCGGCAAGCTCCACTTTTTGCGTCCATTCTGCGGACACAAGCTGTCCGCCGCCGCCCTCTGCACCTGCCTCCGCGGCTGGAACATATTTACTCTTGTACCTGTCCAAAAGCCGGTTCACGGCCTGCTCATCCTTGACGATTCCAAGCGGAACCCCGTCGATTTGAATTTGTACACCGCTGGTCCGGACTCGCGCCCTCTTCTCCAACGACGCCAATACCTGCTCATTGTTGAAAGCCGCTTTATACTCCTGCTCCTTCACAAAATGCACATCCCCAAGTACCATCTCCGCCTGAACGGTCGGATTTTGCAGCTTGATCTGCTGCTGTTTACGTGCCAGCCAATCGTTGACGAGAGCCTGGTCACTGACCGCGCCTATGTGCTCGGTTCCTACAAACACTTGATACCGGGTAACGATATGCTGGTACATGTATACATAAACAGAGGAAAAAACTACAACGAGCACCGTCATCAAGCAGCACGAGACGACCAACCATTGATTCTTTTTCCAGCTTGTTATGTAATCCACTTGAACCTCCTGCACTTCAAAATATTTACGAACACCTTATCATCGTATTCTCGCTAGTCCCTGAATAGCACCTCTCTTCACAATACAGGTCTTCCGGCCAATGTGTGAAGAAACAGCAATCGACACAAAAAGACACCCTTGCGGGTGTCAATTTTGTCGTGAAGCCCTTGATATCGAAAATTCTGTATGGTAACCCGGTGGGGTACCTCCTTCCAGCTGCTGTTGTTTTCAGAAAATCTTTAATTTATCGCTTTCTAGCAGTAATTTTCTGAAAACAAAGGCGGTCGCTTACGCTCCTCCAGGAGATACCCCACCTACCCCCAGCTACTATTTTCGGGTAAAAACGGGTTTCTCGACAGACTGAGACACCCTTGCGGGTGTCTCCTTGTTAGCCTACTTCTCGTAAAAAGCGGTATTGCGCTTCAATTAATCCGTAGTAAATTCCCTTATGTCGCATAAGCTCTTCATGATTTCCTTGCTCCATAATGTTTCCGTGATCCAGTACGACAATCTTATCCGCATTGCGGATGGTTGACAACCGGTGAGCGATAATGAAGGAGGTTCTGCCTGCCAGAAGCGTCTTGAGCGCTTCCTGGATTTTGAGCTCGGTTTCCGTATCGATACTTGCCGTCGCTTCGTCGAGAATCAAGACGCGAGGATCGGCGAGAAGCGCGCGGGCGAAGGAGATCAGCTGCCTTTGGCCCATCGAGAGAACGTTCCCCCGCTCCTGCACCTCGGTATCGTAGCCTTGGGGCAGGTTTACGATGAAATCGTGAGCGCGTACCGCTTTAGCCGCAAATTCAATCTCTTCGTCCGTTGCATCGAGACGCCCAAACCGGATGTTATCCCGAATCGTCCCCGAGAAGATGAATGTATCCTGCAGTACGATACCGACCTGCGAACGCAAGCTCGGAACGGAGACATTGCGGATATCGTGACCGTCGATAGTGATCGAACCGCTCGTAATGTCGTAAAAGCGGCAGAGCAGGTTGATAATCGTGCTCTTGCCCGATCCCGTATGGCCGACGAGGGCAATGGATTCGCCCGCTTTTACGCTGAGATCGATGCCTTTTAGCGCCAAACGGCCCGGTTCGTATTCGAATTCCACTTTCTTCAATTCAATATCGCCTTTCACCCGCGGCAGTACGACTGCATCGGCAGCTTCATCCACGTTCGGCTTCTCGTCGATGAACTCGAAAATCCGTTCCGATGAAGCCATAGCAATCAGCATTTGCGAGTACATCTGACCGAGACGGTTGATCGGCTCCCAGAAATGTCCGATATACGTAGCGAAGGCAACCAATATACCTATCGTAATTTCTTCTTGTTGTATCAAATATGCACCGAACCAGAATAAGATACAGTAGCCGATAGCTCCGGTAACCTCAATAATCGGGTTGAACGATTGGTTCAGCGTCGTCGCCCGGTTCCACGACTTATGGTTATCAAGATTCATGTGGTCGAAGAAAGCGATGTTTTCTTTTTCCTGCGTAAACGCCTGTGTTACCTTGATCCCTTGAATACATTCGTTCAAGTGGGCATTGATTCGCGACTGCTTCGTCTGCACAACCTGCCATGCACGTCGAATATGTAAACGCAGCTTGGTAGAGATGACGAACATAATCGGTACGGTAACGATAATAGCCGTTCCCAGCTTGAAATTATAGAATAACAGGATGAATATAATACCGATCAGCTGTACGCAGTCGATCAGCAGGTTCACGACCCCGTTGGTAAACAGATCCTGCAAGGAGTTGACGTAGTTCGTAATCCGGACCAGAATCGATCCTGCAGGCCGCTTGTCGAAAAATTTGAACGACAGCGTCTGAATGTGACTGAACAAATCGTGCCTGAGATCGTAAATGACCTTCTGGCCAATCATATTCGTGTAGCGGATTCGGTAATTGTTCGCCGCCCACTGAATGACGTACAATCCGAGCATCCCGCTAACACATAGCATCAATAATTGCGTGTTGCCCTGTTTCAATGCATTGTCGATGGCATAGGCGATAAGCAGCGGATTCAGCAGCTTCGTTAAAGCTCCAACGATCATCATGGTAATAATAACGGGCAAAATTTGCTTAGAATAAGGCTTCAAGTAATGACTGAGCCGCTTTACCTGGCCCCAGTCGAACTCTTTATCGAGTACTTCATCGTCCTGATATACAAACCGTTGACCGGCCTGGCTGTTATCAGCCTTCAGTCCGGACGCCGCTTTCGCTGACGCTGACTTGCTCACTGTGCGTACCCCCCTGTTTTGGCATGAACCGCTGCTGCAACCTGATTCGCCGCCTGATGGCTTTCCTCCGGAACGACGGAATGAACGTCCGCCGATGACTGAATGAGGTCCGGGTTGTCGGCAAATTGGATTTTATAGGTTTCAAGGTACGGCCCTTCTTGCTCCATTAGCTGCTCATGGGTACCTCTTTGAACAATGTGTCCTTCATCGAGTACAATGATTTCATCCGCATGCCGGAGAGAAGAGATCCGATGAGCGATAATAAAGGTGGTCCGCCCTTTCATCACTTCCTGGAACCCTTGCTGAATTTCGTGCTCCGTCTCCATGTCGACTGCGCTGGTTGCGTCGTCGAGGATCAAAATTTTCGGATTTTTCAACAAAGCGCGCGCAATGGCGATACGCTGCTTTTGGCCTCCGGACAGTCCCATGCCTCTCTCGCCGACAATCGTGTCGTAGCCTAACGGCAGCTCCATGATGAAGTCATGCGCTTTGGCCAGCTTGGCGGCATGAATTATTTGATCCATAGACACATCCCGTACGCCGTAAGCTATGTTGTTGCGGATGGTGGATGAGAACAGGAACGTTTCTTGGAATACGATGGCCATTTGATTGCGCAAGCTTTCGAGCTCGATGTCGCGGACGTCCCTTCCATCTAATGAAATGCTGCCGTCCTTGACGTTATAGGCTCTCAGCAGCAGCTGAATGACCGTGGATTTGCCCGATCCCGTTCCGCCGAGCAGCCCGATGACCGAACCCGCCGGCGCGTCCAGGTTAAAATGGTGCAGAGCAGGCTGTTTATCGGTATAAGCAAACGTTACGTCATCGAAGCGAACATGTCCTTGAACCTGATCGGAGGACAGCTGAATCGCGTTCTCTTTATCCTTGACGTGGACATATTGATGCAGGACTTCAAGAACCCGTTCACCTGCCGCCTTGGACTGGGTAAAGTTATTGATATGAAACCCGATACCCCACATTGGCCCGATGATGTACCAGATCAAGCTGAAACAGGCAACCAATTCTCCGAGGGATATCGATTGATTTATGACCATATAGCCGCCGATCCCGAGCAAAATCACGACGCTCAGGTTCGCGAACAGCTCCATCAAAGGAAAATAGCGCGCCCAAATTCCGGATGTCAACACGTTATTGACCTTGTACTCTTCGTTGCGCTCCGAGAACTTAATAATTTCATGAGGCTCCCGGGCAAACGATTTCACGGTGCGGACACCGGTAATGTTCTCTTGAACCGATGTCGTCATCGTGCTCATCGATTTGCGGATCGACCGAAAGGCAGGATGTATTTTCCCCTCGAAACGGATCGCCGTAAATACAAGAAACGGCATAAAAATCATCGTGATCAAGGTCAGCTGCCAGTTGATGCTTACCATCATGATCGTCCCGAAGGTGAACATCATGAAAACGTTTAATATTTGTACGAAGCCGAACCCTATGAAATCTCGAACGGCCTGCAAGTCCGCTGTGAGACGGGACATCAAATCCCCTGTGCGAGCTTTATCGTAGTACTGAAACGACAAATACTGCAATTTTTTGTAACATGCATTTCTCAAATTATACGCTACATTGTTGCCGAGCCTTCCGCTCATAGTCCCGTGAAGAAACTGGAAAAAGGCTTTACAGCTTACCACCCCTACGACAAGTAATGACAGATAAGGCACCACGGAAAAATTGTTCTTCGAAATCACATCGTCAATCAGGTAGCGCAGCAGGTTCGGGTAAACCAAACCTAACGCCGTTGCGGTCATCAGCGAGAAAATCGATGCGAACAAATACTTTTTCTCCGACCAGTAAAATTCCTTAAGTTGCCTAAAGACTTCCATGGTGACCCCCTCCAGTGACTTGCAGCCTAAAAAGGCCGCTTAAGCAAAAATTGCTTCCGAAGCAGCGTGGACTGCATTCGAAAGCGTTCGCTTTTTTTGAATCTTAACATCATCCCCCGGGAGCGGCAACAAACCGTCCTGTCATAATTCCCCTTTACGGGAGAAATAAGCGCATTTCTTCACAAAATGGCAGCACAATCCACCTATATCACGTGAATAATGCCAATTCCCGCCAATGAAAACCCTTTCAATAAAACTAATGAAATCGGCTGTCCCCGACAGGACAGCCGACATGAAATTGCGGTTTGAAGCCAGTGAAACTTTCGGTATAAACCGTTTTTTCAACCAAGAAATTCGAGGGTGGGACAAGACTTACAGAGCCTCGGAAGACCTAGAGAAACGACTGCAGCTTGCTCTGCTTCGCCTGAAGCTCGCCGATATCGATCGACATCTCCAAGGCGGCCAATTGGCCCTCCGCATATTCTCCAAGCTCCCGCTGCATCTGTTCCGCCAAATCGCGGTACCATGCCTGGAGCTGCTCGCGGTATTCCGCCTCCAGCCGATCCGTCTGCTGCTGCACGAAAGCGGCCAGCGGCTCGTTCAGCCGCGCCTCCAGCTCGGTTCGCATCGTCTGCTTGCCGTCTCCTTCGAAGAAATGCTTCGCGTTCTTATAAAATCCGGCAAGCCACTTCAACGTTACGCTGTCACCGGCATGAAAAGCGTCCGACAGCTGCGGCGTCTGAAGCTCCCGCGGTTCATAGGCCGAAGGCTGGAACGCGGAGAGATCGGCGCCCAGCGCCAGAAGCCATTGCTCTCTTCGTTTCTTGGCCGTCTTATGAATGGCATTCTCCACTCTCAGCGTGGTCGCGAGAATTTCTTGCGACAAGTCGAAGGCAATCATCCGGCGCAGATCGTCCCAAGCGGACTGTATGATGGACTTTGTATCTTTGCCTTCCTCGCGGAATACCGCCGGGTTGAAAGCCAGATTGAACAGCTCGCCGAAACGGAAACCGACGCGCTGCTTCACATAATAGAGCAGCTCCTCGATTTCTTTACGGAGCTCCCGCTCTTCCGGCTCGGTCGAGATGCCTTGCAGCATCCCGACCGCCTCTTGCAGCGCCTTCCGAACGGCTGCCGCTTTGTTGCTGCGCTCGGTGGCATCCGACTGTGCGCTCCCGATCCACTGCTTCAGCACGTCGGATGCACGAGCCAAATCGGTGATGCCGGACCGAACGGCAATTTCGGTAAGCTCCTCCAGAGAGAACCGGACGAAATCCGATTCGAATTGTGCGATACCGGAGTTTTGTATCGTTTCTTCGCTGCCGGCCAGCTTCCCTTCCAGCGCGTAATAGCTCGATAACGGGTAAATCCGCGGTTGGCGGATTCCGTGCTGCTGCAGGTTGGTCACGACATGCCCCACAACGCCTTCAAGCTCTTCCGCAGTGGATGCAAGATCCGCCGCATTAACGATGAAAAACATTTTATCCAGCTCGAAGCTGTCCTTCACGCGGCCAAGCTGAAGCAGAAACTCCCGGTCGGCGTGCGAGAAGGCATGGTTATAATAGGTAACGAACAAAATGGCGTCCGCATTTTTTATATAGTTGAAGGCAACGCCCGTATGGCGCGCGTTAATGGAATCCGCCCCCGGCGTATCAACCAGGACGATCCCTTGATCGGTTAACGGATTGGAATAATACAGCTCGATCAGATCGACGAAGCACGATTTGGCTTCGTCGGCCGCATACGCGCCGAACTGCTCCTTATCGACTTTCAGCTCGCTGCCGATATGGTCTTCAACGTCGCTCCAGCCCCGCTCCACCGCTTTGAGGAAGGTGTAATGAGGCTTGCCCTTAGCCGATACTTGCTCGGCCGACAAGCGGCGGATCGCGCTCAAGCCCTCCTGGAGCGTAGACACTTCGATTCCGAGCACCTCGAGGGAATAGCGGATATCGTCGGTAAGACGGTCCATCGTCTTCATCCGTACTTTCGCCGTGCCGTGAGGCCATCCGTTCTCCGGCTCCGGCGGCATGATCTTGTTGATCGCCGCGGTCGTAGGATTCGGCGATACCGGAAGCACCCGTTCGCCGATCAAAGCGTTGGCGAACGAGGATTTGCCTGCGCTGAACGCGCCGAACAAGGCGATGGTGAAGCGGTTATGCTCCAGCCGCTCCGCCTTCTCCTGCAAGGAGCGGCAGATGCTCGCCAGCGGAGCGAGCCCCGCAAGCTCCTGCGCGCCCTGGGCGAGCCGCGCCGCCGCTTCGCGCAGGCGGGCGCGGTGGCCGCCCTTCGCCAGCGGCGCAGCGCCTGTGCGCGCCGCGCGGCCCGCTGCGGCGGCTACCGCCGCTAGGGCATCGCGCGCGGCGTCGTCGGCGGCAGTCTGCGGCGCTGCGGCGCCGGAAGCGGCCGCCACGTTGGCCGCGGCCGGGTCCGGCAGCGCCGGCGCAGCCACGTGCAGCGCGGCAAGCGGCGCCTGCAGCTGCGCGGCGTAGGCCGCCTCTGCGGCGGCGAGGCGCTCGAGCTCCCGCAGGCTGCCGAGGCGGCTCTCAAGCGCGCCGAGCTGCTCGCGCAGGCTCTTCAGCTGCGGCTCCGTCGCAGCCTTAAGGGCGGCCGCAAGCTCGTCGATCAGATCATGCGCGAGCTTGCGGTACTGCATCTTCAGGTCGCTCGCCACCTGCTTCGTATAATTGAGCGTATAATCGCCGCCGAAGCCGGCTGCTTCATTGACTTGATCGGCGAGCCATTCCGGCCTCACGTCAACATGCAAACGCTCAACAGCGGCTCTGACGCGGTCCGGATCAACCTGCGGCGAATCATCCATTCCTTTGCTCAGCGCCTGCTGCAAATGCCGTTCCACCTGCGTCGCGACCTGTCCAGCGAAATCGCCGTGGAACGCAGTAAGCCGTCGCTCCACTTCCTTCGCCGTCTTGGCTGCGCCTGCGAAGAAGCCTACCTTGAAGCCGGGCTTCCGGCTTTGCAAATACTCGTGCGCCAGATCGCGCGTCACCGCGGGTGTGATATTGGCATTGTCCAATATCGCTCCCACTTCCTTGCGCAGCGCCGCACGCAGCGTCTCCGGCAACGCTGCCGTCTCGGCTGCCGCCTTGCCAAGCTCCGCCCACTGCTGCTGTGCCGACTCGGCACCCTCGTCGGCGGCTAAGCGGGCGCGCAGCTCCTCTTTGGCCGGCTCGTTGCGCTCGGCCATTTTTCCGGCATGCGCCGCAGCCAGATGCTTCGCCGACTTTTCCAGGCTCAGCGACGTCAGCTGCCCGCGTTCCTCGATCAGCCTGCGCAGCAGCCAATCCAGCTTGCCCCACTCGCTGTGGGGATAAGCCGGGACCTTAACGGACGTATAAATAATCCCGTCGGGCTTAATGTGCCAATTGCCGAACGCTTCCTTGACTCCTTCGCGATACGTTTCGAAGGACAGCTCCTGATCCCGGTGTTTGTCCACCTGGTTGATCAGCAAATACAGCGGCTTGCCCCACTCCTGCATTTTTTTCGTGAAGGCAAAATTGATTTCCGACTGGACATGGTTGTAGTCCATTACATAGAACACGACATCAGCCAGATGAAGCGCAGATTCTGTCGCAAGATGGTGGGCATCGTCCGTGGAGTCGATCCCCGGTGTATCCAATAGCGAGGTGTGCTCGCCAAGGAACGGAATCGGATACCGCAGATTGACCGTTTCAATGGCTTCTCCATCTCGGCAATAAGCCGCCAGCTCCTCCAGCGGTACGGTCTGTACACGCGCTTGCTCCACGTCTCCTTCTACCCGGTGGGTCACTCTTGCTCCCGCTTCACCGTTGCTGATGCTGACGATATTCGCGCTTGTAGGAATCGGACTCGAGGGCAACAGCATATGCCCGCACAATTTATTGATCAGGCTCGACTTCCCGGCGGAGAAGTGTCCGCAAAAGGCGATATAAAAGCTGCCGGTTTCCGCTTTCTGCAGCAGCTGCGTAATTTTCTTCTTATTTTCCGCATCCTTAGCTTCCTCTACCTGTTTAAGAAGCGTCCGAATCGCGCTTTCCATGGTTTCCCCGATAACTGTCAAGTTGCTCATCCCAATCTCCCCGTAACTAATTTCTAATCCCCCATAATTATTGCAGCTTTGTGCATACAACAAAAAAAACCGAATTGCTTCGGCTTTTAGTGTACCACACTTTCCTTCTCGGGGATAAAGATTTCAAACAAGTTGCGGTGCTGCAAAATGGTGATGTCTTTATCGCGAACTTTCATAACGACAACTTCCGGCTTCGTTCTCATGCGGTCCAAATAGTTGTCCGGAACGCTTCCCGATTCCATAACGGTTACGCCTTCCACTTGCTTCTCTTCATTCTCTGCTAACGGTGTGCTGAGCACCTTTTCGTAAATATCCGAGAACACTTCGAAATCGTTGGTGTATACTGCGATACATTTCATTGTTAATCCCATCCTTATTTTTTGCTGTGGTAAAGTTTGCTACTGTATAGGTTTCCTACGACTACCGGATTTCATACGTTTTTTTCCTTCACGACACGATTCCGTCAGCGGACAGCTCTCGCATTGCGGGTTTTGCGCCTTACAATGATAGCGCCCGAAAAAGATCAGCCTGTGATGCGTCTCCGTCCATTCCTCACGCGGAACGAGCTTCATCAGCTTTTTTTCCACCTCGAGGACGGAATCCTTCAGGTTCGCCATTCCCAATCGCTTCGAAACACGTTCCACATGGGTATCCACTGCAATAGCAGGAACGCCGAATGCGTTCGATACTACCACGTTAGCCGTTTTCCGGCCCACGCCCGGCAGCTCTACCAGCTGCTCGTGAAGCTTTGGTACTTCACCGCCATACTTGTCCAACAACATAGCGCACAACGCCTGAATGTTCTTGGCTTTATTCCGGAACAACCCGATACGCCGAATATCCTGCTCCAGTTCTTCCAGTGGAACGGCTAGATAGTCTTCAGGCCGCTTATACTTTTGAAACAAAGAAGCCGTCACCTTGTTGACCGTCTCATCCGTACACTGGGCGGACAATAATACGGCGATCGTCAATTCGAAGGAATTGGAATGATTCAGCTCGCAATGGGCATCGGGAAACATGCCGGCTATCGTATCGAGAATGCTGCGAACCTGCTTCTTGTTCATTGGCACAAGCTACCTCTTTCTCGTAGTATAAACTTCAGTTTAACGAATCGCGGCATAGGAATCAATGACTTCATACGACAAAATACGAACTTTTCACGAAAATTCTTAATAAATTTTTCGACAAGCCCTAAGAAAGAAATACCGCCTACAGGACAGATATTGATGCTTCTCTCCTATAGACGGTTTCATGAAAGTAAAAGTTACTGCCTTTGTGCAGAAAAATAAGGAAAAATCCGATTATTTTTCTACTTCGTAAATTTTATCATCCAACACGTAAATGGTTACTTCATCGTTTTCTACGAAGCTCGACGGTGCAACGGTCGTAGCGCCTTGGTGCAGATAGGCTCTTGCGTAGAAGTTGTACGTCGTTTTATCGCCGGAGCCGCCCGGCTTCAGCTGGAGCAGGTTCAGAACCGGATCATAGGAGCTGACCGTCCGTTTGGAGGCTGCGGCTTTCGTAATGATCAATTGGTCCTTGGCGTCTTTGATGATTTCGACACGATCATTAGCTTTAATGCTGTTCAAATCCGCCGAAGTGGTGCCAAACTCCTTGATTACGAACTTGCTGCCTACCGTTAATATTTGTACTCCTTTGGCGTAATCCGAAACCGTAATCGTGCCGGCATTGGAATCCACGCCTGTCACTTTACCGCGAGTAGTATTCAAAATTTCCACGTTCTCCAGCTTTTTGCCGGTGTAAGAAACCTTGATATACTCATCCACCAAAATATCACCGAAGCTGTGCGTCGCTTTACCCGGATTCACAATCTTATCATTGCTGTCGATCGTGAATACAAGCATGCCGCCGCTCTCGTCTTTTACGCTTAGCTGTCTTTCGGTGGAGTTGGATATGAGCGTTTTGTATACGTCGGTTCTCTTCACGGCAATTTGCGTAATGAGATCCTGATCTTTATTCAAGTTGCCGACTACGGTATCGCCGATCTTAAGGTCGCTCAAAGTAGCGCCGGCCTTCGCCAAGGTTTCCACTCCGATGTTAGCCATCATACTGAATGTTACGTTTTGTCCGCCGGACGCACGGATGGTAATTTGATTCGTGCTCGAGTTGATTTGCGTTACGGTTCCTTCCGCATTCATCGCATATTTAATGCTGATGACCTTATCTTTGGAAACCTTCAAATCCACCTTCGTGCCCTTGGTCTTGGTAAATTTATCCGTAAAATCGTCCAGATTCATCGGAGCATCCCAATAGCTGATTCCTGTAGTATCTGTCATCCGATAAGCAAACGGATTTCCGTTCTCGTCGGTAACCGTAAGCAATTTCGATTCAGGCTCGTAAGTGACGATTTTGGCAAACGACATTTGTTTGACCGATCGGCTCGTTACGCCAACCTTAACAACCTTGTCGTTCACCAGATCCAGCTTCAATTGGTCTCCGGCTTCCAGATCGAATAATCCGGCATTGCCCAAGCCCTCGATGGAAACTACGGCATTTTCCGCAATATAATAAGCACCCAATGTGTTGTCGGCCTTGTTAATCGTCAATATTTTCTTATCTTCGCTGACGCTTTGTAACGTTCCTTCGATACTCGCTCCGATGTCGGCCTGCTTGGATACCTTGATACCTGTAACCTGGTTGCCTTTAATATCATAGGAAACGATATCTCCCGAACGAACCTTCGACAAATCGCCTGCCGCACCGCCTGGCAAAGTTACCGACAGCTTGATGCTGATCGGGAATGTCTCGTTCTGTCCGGACGCCTTCTCCATGAACGTAATCGTATTCGCGTCGCGATCAACGTTTACAACGCTGCCTTCGGCCGTCTTGGTAACCGGAACTTGCTTCACAATGATTTTTGAATATTTGGAATTCGGAATAAGCAGGTTGCGTTTCAGCTCAACAATGCTTCCGAGCGGAATGGAGCCCAGACTCAAGCCGCGGCCGTCTTTATCCGTCACCGTTACGTTAGGAGCCAACTCCTTCAGATCCTCCGTACCGCCTTGAGTTACGGATACCATCATCTTAGGCACATAAATTTGATCCAGCGTTCCTTCGAACGTTTCCATTTGCTCTTCGTCATTGGTCAATTCGATGTATGAGGCCGTTCCATTCGATTGAATGACATAGATTTCATTGGTTTCCTTCAACTGAGTCGAAGGAATTCTGCTGTCATCCTTGGCATTATAAAATACGGTATCCGTTGAAACGGTAAACTCCTTGGTATTTCCTTTTTTATCCAGAACCGAAATTTTACGGTCCTTCATTTCCATCATATAACCGATGAATACGCGATCCGAACGGGTCGTCAATTCCTTGTCCGCTCTGCTCAGGAACGTCGCCATTTGCGCACGGGTGACATTTCCCTTCGGCTGGAACATATTGTCGTCCATCCCGTTGACGATGTTCAAACTAACGGCAGCATTGATATAGCCTACCGCCCAGGAGGAGATGTCCTTGGAATCGGCAAACGTCGACGGATCGGCATTTTTTTGATCGGCCAAGTTTTCTTTATCGATGGAACGAATAACGAGCTTTGCGACCCATTCTCTTGTTGCAGACTTGGATCCCCAAGCGGTCTTGGAGTTTGCCGCAGTTCCGTCGGATTCTTCCTTGACGCTCAATAAGCCTTTTTCAAACGCCAATGCTATGTATGGTTTGGCATAACTGTCCACCGTAACCGGCAGATTCGTTTCCGTCTTGTTCTTCAAGGCTTCGCTTTCCAGCCCCATCATCCGCACGGCCATAATGACGACATCCTGCTGGGATACTTGGGTATCCGGGCTGAACTTGCCTTTGTCTACGCCCTGAATAATACCCAATGCGGCCAATTTGGTAACATGCTTGATCGCCCAATGGTCGCTAGCGACGTCGGTAAATGCAGAGCTTGTATTCACCGCAGTTGTTGAACTATTCTTAACCGTTTCTGCAGCGAACGCGGGACTGCTTACCAGCATGGATGCCGCAATGATCGCCGCGGCCATTTTCTTGGTGTGTGTATGCTTGTTGTTCATGTTATTGCCCCTTCCGGTATACTTTGGTAAAGAGAGCCTCAAAAAAGCGCGGTTATCCGCGCTTCATCGGATGAGGCAGGTCCATATGTCCCATTAAACTGTCTACGGCTTTTCCGTCTAGTAAAATATCCAGACTCTGAATCTCTGAAAACTGGAAAACCGTTTTTTTCATAGCTTCCAACAGCATCGCTTCTCCGCCGGAGCCTAATCTCGACTCGGGAGCCATCGATACGTCAACCGTTAAAGTTCCATTCTTTAATGCAACGGAATTGAAAGTAAACCCTTTTAGCAGCGCCAGATTCTTGCTGTCCGGGCTGGCTGTCAAAGCTTTCAAGGCTGCCGCATATTTGTCGCTGTCTTCTTTGTAAGTGATAGATGCTTCCTGCTCGACAAGCTTCTCTGCATTTTCATCCCCATAATATACCTTGATCTTCAATTGCTTGCTTTCCGGTACGGCCGGTGTCGGCGCCGGCGTAGGCGTCGGTTGGGTTATGGGGGTCTGTGTCTGGCTCCCCGAACCTTGCGCAGGAGTTTTGGCCTGCCCGCAACCGGACAACAGCACGATCAACGTCAAACCGATTATGGCGCTGTTACGTATCCGTCTTTGCATCGCTACCCTCTCCTTAGTCGATATTCAACTGCTGTTTGATAGCAGCAACGATGGACGCGGCAACTCGATCCTGGAATTCTTCCGAATACATGGCTGCTTCATCGGATTTGTTCGTTAAAAAGCCGAGCTCCAGCAGTAAGGAAGGCATCGCGGTATTCTTAATGACATAGAAATTGTTCTGCTTTACCTTGCGGTCATTGAATTGCGTAGCCTTCAACAGCTTCTCGTGCATCAGCTTGGCGAATTCGAGACTTTGTTCGGTATAATAATAGGTTTCTATTCCTTCCACCGATTCTTTGCCCGCCGAATTGCCATGCACGGAAACAAATAGATCCGCCTTTAAGTCGTTGGCAAACTCGGTACGCCCGTCCAATTCAACGAATGTATCGTCGTCGCGCGTCATATAAGGCTGGATGCGCGGCTCTTTTTCCAGAAGCTTGTATACTTTGGTCCCCAAAGACAATACGAAATCTTTCTCCCGTCGTTTCGTAAGGGATATCGCGCCGGTATCTTTGCCGCCATGCCCAGGATCGATCACAACCTTATAACGGTCCTTTGCTGCGGAAAGCGTCCATGACAGCTGAGATGTGACGGTCGCTGTACTGGATCGGAAATCTACTTTTTTATTCAAATCTATTATTATTCTAACGATAGACGATTCTTTTGAAAATAGCAAATATCGAATTTGCGTGACACTATCGTGGTTCTCCTTGATATCGCCTTCGCCTTTCTCATTCAGCTTCAACGAAGGATCCAGCTGCCCGTTAGGGATATCGATGACAATGCGATCCGGATTGGATTCTATCTTTACGCTAGGTTTGGTTACCGCTCCGCCGGTCTTGATTACGAACTGGTCCTTCTCAAGCGAAATCGAGCGGACGGTCGTTTTCGTTTCTTTCCCATTGTCTCCAGACGTCTGCTGATCGTCTTTAGAGCCGGATTCCGGCTTGCCAGCCGGTTTGTCCTCAGGTTTGTCTACAGGTTTGCCGGAAGGCTTGTCCGCTTCGCTGGCGTTTGTACCTGTACTGCCTTTGTCCTGCCCGGTTCCTTCCGGTTTAGACGGGATCGGAGTCGGTGTCGGTGTTGGCTTCGCCGGCGATTTATCGTCGTTCTTGGAATCCTCAGGCTGTTTTGTGTCCGACGGCTTATCAGCCTCAGCCTGCTTGTCCCCGGAACTGTTGTCTTTACCTGTAGAAGCTTCTCCCTCAGCATTGCCTGCGGAAGGCTGCTCCTCCTCGTTCTGGAACATAAACACGGATCGCGTCAAATCGTCCCATGTCACCTTCACGCCGAATTGCTCGCTTACGAACCGCAAAGGCAGCATCGTACTGCCTTCAACAATGGTCGGGGAGGTTTCCAGCTTAAAGCTCTTGTTATTCACTAAAGCTTCCGCTTTATCAATGAAGAGCTGGATGCTGACCCCGGATTTATCTACCGTAACCTTGCGGCTTTTTTCCTCCCATTTCACTTCCGATCCCAACGATTCCGCGATAATGCGTACAGGCACAACCGTATTGTTCTTAATAATTCGTGGCGGCACTTCCGCATTCAGCTGTTTTCCGTTCAAGAACAATTGAATCGGCTGAACCGCGGCAAGCGCCATCATTGGAAATAGCAACAGAGAGACAAGCAGCATAGAGATTAAAGCGGTAATAACTCTCATCATACACCTCAGCTTATGTAGTATTATGTTTATGGATATGATCGGAAATCGGATCAAAGGATATTTTGGCGAAACTTACCAATCTATTAGACTCAAAAATAGCGAAAAAGTTGCGAAAATCGATAAATTTTTCATAGAATCGCTGCTGCCCTTGCCGTAAACCCGTCTTGCTGAGCCAGAACGGTTATTTAACGCAAAAAAGCTCAAAAATACAAGCAGCCATGCTTGCATCTTTGAGCTTTGCCCGAATTTGCCTAGGCAAACCGGAAATATTAAGCTGTTTGCAGACGGGATTGCTCCAGCAATTCTCGGAACTGATCCCCGGAGAGCACTTCTTCTTTGATCAAAATATACAGCGATTGTTCAAATACAATCCGATGACGTTCCAACAGCTCGCGAGTGCGCTCCGTAAGCTGATCCAGAATCATCGCGTTTTCCTTCATCAGCTCTTCCTTCGTTACCATTTGACGATCTATGATCCCAAGATTCGTCAAACCGGAATCCATCATCGTGCGCACCATATTCAACGACTGTTCGAAGTCATTACGGGAGCCTGTGCTGCGTCCGCCGTAGAACATTTCTTCGGCTACTGCTCCGCCCAAGGCGATAACGATTTGATCCTCGATCTGCTCTTTCGTATACAAATACTGATCCTGCTGCGGATTATGACGCACATAGCCGAGCGCCTTGCCGCGCGGGCTAAGCGCAACCTGAGACACGGAGCCGGGACGTACCGCCTCAGCTGCAATCGCGTGGCCCAGCTCGTGCAATGCGACGCGGTCGCGTTCTTCTTTCGTCGATTCACGGTCCGTTCTTTCGCCGATCATGACTTTGTCCACGGCTTGGGACAAATGACGCTGCTCGATCAGCTCGCTATCTTCACGCATAGCATAAATCGCCGCTTCGTTCATCACGCTCTCCAGCTGCGCGCCGGAGAAGTGGAACGTTTCCTCTGCAATGCTCTCCAGATTGACATTCTCGGCAAGAGGCTTGTTTCTGCCGTGCAAATTCAGGATGTGCAGTCTGCCTTTCTTATCAGGCAAATCCACTTCGATATGACGGTCGAAACGTCCCGGACGAAGCAATGCGCTGTCGAGCATTTCCTTGCGGTTCGTCGCGGCCATAATCAGCACGCGGGGACTTTCCGTCGTGTGGATGCCGTCCATCTCGGTCAGCAGCTGGTTCAGCGTCTGATCGTATTCGCGGTGCTGGCCGCCATCGCGCTTACCGCCGATGACGTCGATCTCGTCTATAAAGACGATCGCGCTGTCTTTATTTTCTTTCACGGCACGGCTGCGCGCTTCCTTGAACAAATCGCGGATGCGGCTCGCACCGACACCGACGTACATTTCGACAAACTCACTGCCGGATGCGGCGATAAATACCGAATTCGTATAATGCGCCGCAGCTTTGGCCAGCAGCGTTTTCCCGGTGCCCGGAGGCCCTTCAAGCAAGATGCCCTTCAAAGGACGAATGCCCAGCTTGCGGATTTCTTCGTGCTTAATAAGAAAATCGAGCGCTTCTTTCAGCTCCGTCTTCGCCCGTTGCTGTCCGCCGATATCGTCGAACGTCATATAGGACGGTGCCTGCTGTCTTTTCGACTTGCCGCCCGAGCCTCCAAAGCCGGCGCTGGCGCTGCGCATTTGATTCATATAGAACAGCGAACCCAAAATAATGGCCATAAACACCAGCGGAATGGCGTTTACTCCTATGAAAAAGAGGAATATTATTAAGACCGGAATAAATCCGATGGCAATTTCTTTATAGATCTTACTCATTAGGCCACACCCCCATTTTCTCAGGCGTGCGAGGAAGCATCACATATTTGCTTTTGTCACCGTCCGTCAATGTAATGAAGACGAATTTGTCATCCATTTCCGTCGCCACTTTCATATCCGATGCATTCTTGACACGGGATTGCAGGGTAGTCGGGATTTGAGCGTAATGTCTCGTTTCCATGGCCTGAGCCACATCGAACAACGCCGAAGACCACCATTGCTCCATCTCCGGAGTCGTATCGTTCACGACTTTAAGCTTCAACTCTTTTTTACCAAGGAAAGCAGTGCTTTCATTTTGAATTTTCGCATAGGTTTCGCGCAAGCTTGTTCCCGGTTGAAGCTTCAATTCCACTATAGCCTCATTATTCGTAATACGCGTATTGACCAAGTCCACTCCTGGCGTTTTCGCAACGATACTTTCCAACGGATTCTCCATAGCATAGCTTTGATATGCAAACCAGCCGCCAAACAAGACGGATGCCGAAATAACTACACTTACAAGTACAGGTAAGAGACGCAACTTCATGAGCCGACGTCCCCCTTTCTATTTAGTATATCGATTAATATATCGCCGCAAGCATATTAAGAGTATATCACATGATATATCAAAAGTACTGATGCAATGTGTGGCAATGAAGCCATTTCCCTAACAGAACAATAAAAAAACGAAGCTTATGCCGGAACCCGCGAACTCTCAGGAACCGACATTGGCTTCGCTATTCATTGAATGCTCAGACGATAAGTGTCCAACCATGCACCGTCTTTAAAACTATAATAATCGTAATAAAAGCGCTCGCTGCCTGTTTCATCGGCCGGCAGCTTGTAGAAAGCCTCCCAGACCAAATTTCCGTTCAGCACGCCGGGCATCGTCCGCAGTACGTCCGCCGTCGGCTGCTTTGTCTGGAGTACCGAGAGAACCTGCTCTTCCGTAACTCCATCGCTTTGCATTTGAGTGAAAATCTCGTCTTCCCCAACCCATACGATCAGCTTTTGCGCAATTTTATCTTCACCGCGGATGACGGTATACGCTTTGTCTCCTACGAACCGCTCTACTTTGTCCGCTTTCGTCAAAATCGTTTTTTCGTAGGCGGTCTGTACCGCGCTTCGCTGGATTTTCCATTCGTCTTCCTGAACGGCGTTAATGAAGCGCAAGCCAAAAAACAAAAGAAGAGCAGCTGCAGCGACCGCTGCAACCGCTATTTTGATTTTCATGTTGAAACTAACCTCCTATGAGTAATCATCCGATTACTCGCTAGTCAGCCGTTCGAAGCAGCGCTGAGCTTCAAATAGCACCTTTTCTTCATCCAAAGTGAGGCATTCGCCGTCTTTCACAATTCTTGCTCCGTCTACCCACACATCCGTAACGTCTTTCGCCGACGCGGAATAAACGACGTGGGAGATGAAATTCGTTTTCGGGAAGAAATGCGGCTGGTCTATATCGAGCGCGATGAAGTCGGCCTTCATTCCCGCTTCCAGAGCTCCTACATCATCAAGCCAGATTGACTTGGCTCCTTCCAATGTACCCATGCGCAATGCCGCTTCGGCAGGAACGGCCACAGGATCTCCAGTAACGGCTTTATGAATCAGAGCAGCCAAGCGCACTTCTTCGAACATATCCAGGTTGTTGTTGCTCGCCGCGCCGTCCGTACCCAAGGATACTTTCACCCCGTTGTTCAGCAATTCCGGCACTCTTGCAATTCCGCTTGCAAGCTTCAAGTTGCTGCCCGGATTATGCGAGACTCTAACGTCATATTTCTTCAATACTTGAATTTCTTCATCCGTCAAATGCACCCCGTGGGCAATTAAGGTTGGTCTTGCGAATACACCGAGCTTCTCCAAATGAGCAACCGGTCTTGCGCCATAGGAATCTACATTATCTTGTACTTCTCTCGCCGTTTCGGACATATGCGTATGAATAGGAAGATCCAGATCATGAGCTGCTTGTACAATACGTTCGATATAATCCGGAGGGCATGTATAGGGAGCGTGAGGCGACATCATCGTCGTAATGCGACCTCCCGCTTTTCCGTGCCAATCCTTCGCGAATTGGATCGCTTCTTTCAGCTTCGCGTCCTGCACCTCCGGAGGGCATAGACCGATTACGCCGCGTGTCAGGCATGCGCGCATACCGCTTTGTTCCACGGCTTGCGCCACTTCATTCATATGGTCGTACATATCGACGAACGTGGTAGTACCGCCTTTGATCATTTCCAGGATCGAAAGCTGGGTTCCCCATTGTACATCGTGTGCGGTGAATTTGCCTTCCATCGGCCACATCTTCTCTTGCAGCCATACTTGCAGGGCAAGATCGTCACCATATCCGCGAAGCAGTGACATCGCTGCATGGCAGTGCGTATTCACCAGACCGGGCATGTACAATTTGTTGTTCCCGTTGATTTGCTCATCATAATGATCCAAAGGAAGCGGCGCTTCTTTACCTATATATGTAATTACATTTCCTTCAATCACCATACACCCGTGGACTACCGGATTATCGTGATTCCATGTTATGAAAATCCCATTTGTAATAATCGTTTTTTTCATCATCACCTAGTCCTTCCCATGTTCAATAGCATCAATCTCCACTGTACAACTTCAATCCGTCAAAATCAAGTAAGGAATGCTGGCCCAGTCCCAATTGGGGAGCATAATTTGAACATTGATGAACATCTCCCGAAATGGACAAACTATGATTGCATTCCATCAGTATCATGTGTTATTTTTATTTTTGTGTTAATTTTAACGCTATTTTTCTACATAATCTGCGTTAATCAGCGTTTTTATATTGAGATATTATTAAGGAGGCCGTTTCATGCTTTTTGCCAAAAAGAACGACACCGACTTTTTGCTCCTGTTAATCAAAGCGTCGGAGAACACGCTGCACGCGGCACAAACGTTCCGCAACGCCGTTATGGGGGATCAGCCGCCGGCTGCATTTTACCCTCAGCTGAAGGATTTGGAAAATAAAGGCGACCAAATCACGCACCAAATCTTTAAAGGCCTTAACAAAGTGTTCATAACTCCTTTGGATCGGGAAGACATTATGGAGCTGGCCTCCAAAGTAGATGATGTGATCGACGGTATCGAGGCGACTATCGCACGTTTCGATTACCTGAATATCAGCACAAGCGATAATTACATGAGAGAATTTTCCGCCGTATTGGTCGATAGCTGTCAGCACATTCTGGACGCATTCAAATTGTTGTCCAAAAAGAAATATATGCAAATTACCGAACACACCGTTCAGATCAACAGCCTGGAGAACGAGGCGGACCGTCTCATGCGCGAAGGCATTCGAGAAATTTTCTTGAATCCGAAGGATCCGTATCATGATTTTAAACTGAAGGAATTGTATGAGCGACTCGAACAAACTACGGATGCCTGTGAAGACGTAGCGAATATTTTGGAGAGCGTCGTCCTGCGATATTCGTAAGGTCTTTCATAATCGGTAGGAGGTAAACATGCTAACCTTTTTAATAATCATCGTTGCTCTGGCGCTTCTGTTTGACTTTATTAACGGATTTCATGACACGGCGAATGCTATAGCAACTTCTATTTCAACCCGGGCGCTCTCTCCCAAGTTCGCGGTCTTTTATGCAGCGATATTGAACTTTATTGGAGCGATCTTCTCGTCGGAGGTGGCCAAGACGGTCGGAGGAAAGGTTGCGAACCCTGCGACGGTCGAGAACGGCGTACTTGTTGTTATTGCGGCATTGCTAACTGCTATTATATGGAATCTAGTCACATGGTATTTCGGCATTCCATCCTCCTCCTCGCATACGCTGATCGGCTCGCTGGCCGGCGCGGTTATTGCTGGCGCTGGGGTAGCCTCCGTCAACTGGAGCGGCTTCAAGGAAATCATCATCATTCTGATCTTATCGCCCATCGTTGCATTTGCTACGGGGATTATTGTTATGTGGATTATTCGCCGAATTATTTTCATGAGCGGCAATCATTCCAGATCGAAGCTGAACCGGATGTTCCGTTTCTTTCAAATTTTCTCCGCAGGGCTGCTGTCTTTGTCCCACGGCGGGAACGATGCTCAGAAAGCGATGGGAATCATTGTCTTCGGTATGGTTGCTTTAGGTCATCACGACTCACTGGATGTTCCGTTATGGGTCAAGCTGTCGGCTGCTACCGCAATGGGCTTGGGTACTTCGATCGGCGGATGGAAAATTATTAAAACGGTAAGTAAAAACCTGATCAAGATCGAGCCGATCAACGGATTTGCTTCCGACTTAAATTCTTCCATCATTATCCAAACATCGACGGCCATGGGGATGCCTCTTTCCACCACTCATGTTATCTCCTCTTCCATCATCGGTACGGGTGCTGTCATGAGGTTCCATGATGTGAAATGGGCTACGGTTACCAAAATGGTCATGACCTGGATTATTACGATCCCAATCAGTATGGCTCTGGCCTATATCATTTACAAAATCATCTTCCTACTGTCTGCATAAGGTAAGGACGCACAAAAAAGCCTACATCGAATGTAGGCTTTTTTCATGTTCTCATTTTTCCATTAATCCAAGTAGTACGCCAAGCTTTGCAGCTCGGTGGTGAAATCGGCGTGATGGACACGAATTTCGTTCGGGACCTTGATGATAATAGGTGCAAAATTCAGTATCGCTTCAACGCCTGCTTCCACAAACTGGTTGGCTACGTTCTGCGCTTCGGCCGCCGGTACGGTTATAATGCCGATTCGAACATGCAGAGCTTCGATCGTTTCCTTCAGCTCGCCCATCGGCTTCACATGAAGATTATTGATGGACTCCCCGATTTTCGAGGCATGGGCGTCAAACACGGCCACAATTTTCATATTATCCTTCAAATAAGCGTTGTAATTGCATAAGGCGCGCCCAAGATTTCCCGCTCCGACCAATGCAACAGGAATGACTTTATCCAGCTTCAGAATTTGCCGTATTTTCTCTATCAAATAATCGACGTCGTAGCCGATACCTTTTTTTCCAAACTCTCCGAAATAGGCTAAATCCTTTCGGATTTGCGCCGGATTCAAATCAAGCTTTTGACCCAGATCCTGTGAAGATACGGTGCTGACATTTTTCTTGCTCAGTTCGTTCAAAAATCGAAGATAGACGGGCAGCCGCCGAACGACCGCCTCTGATATTTTTATTGTTTTCATGTACCGCTTTCCCCCATCCACTGCTTAATTCTCGGAACCAACTGATTGGTCGGCATGTGCTCGATCTTGGGGCCGGGCAGCGAGTACAAAAAGTACTTCCCGTACGTCGTATCAATGACCCTGGTATCATAAATGATGACGATACCTTTATCGTTTGCGGTGCGTACGAGCCTTCCGAATCCTTGCTTGAAACGAATGACCGCTTGCGGAACCGACAGCTTCATAAACGCGTTTTGGTTCAGCTTTTTTAACTTCTCCGTCTTGGCTTCCACCAGAGGATGATTCGGCGGCTGAAATGGCAGCCGGACAATAGCCAGACAGGTCAGCGCATCTCCGGGAATGTCGACCCCTTCCCAAAAGCTGCTTGTGCCAAGCAGCACGCTTGCCGGGCTGCTCTGGAACATCCGCGTCAATTTGCTGCGGTTGCTGCTGTCTACCCCCTGCCCCAGCACCTGAATGCCGAACGGGCTTAGAACCTCCTTCAGCGAAGTATGAACCAGCTTCAGCATCCGGTTGGAAGTAAACAGCACCAGCATCCGGCCCTTCGTCTCCAAGGCCACTTCCGCAAGCGACTGCGTCAAATGATCGAGAAATTGCTGCTCGCCGGAATTTCCTCTAATGCTCGGAAAGTCTCTCGGTATCACAACCAGCGCTTGCTGACGGTAATTGAATGGCGACGGCAATTGAACCGTTTTCAGTTTGGCGGGTTCATCCTTGCTCTCGAGCCCCAGCTGTTCGCAGGTATAATCGAACGATTTGCCCACGGATAATGTAGCCGAAGTCATGACCACGCTGTCCTTGACATCGAAAAAATGCTGCTGAAGCATCGGGCTTACGTCGATAGGCACGCAAACCAATTGAAGCGACTTGGCTTTATTGAATTGGCCGCCTTCGAGCCAGTACACATAATTATCATCCGGCATGGTCATGAAGAAATGAAGATTGTCCCTCTGACGCGACAGCTCCTTCACCGTACCGCTAAGGTCGGTCACCATGCCTTGCAGATCCAGCTCTTCCTGCACTTCTTTCAGCTCGCTGACCATTTTGTCCAGCTTCTTCAGCACTTCATTCGTTACGAGGTGAATATTCTCCTCCAGAACAAGCAGCTTCTCCCAAACGGCCGGCGTATCGTCTTTCTTGACCCGGAAAACTAGCTGGCCGCCTTCGGTTTGCGAAGGATCCGAACGGGTAGCTAACAGCTGATACAACGCTTCCGCCAGCTCATCCCACTGCTCCTTAACCTGAACAAGCTTCGGTGCAACCGCATCGATCGTATCGCACCACGCTTGGGCCCGCTCCGATTCGTTTCTTTGCAGGCGCGCTTTCAACGAAGGCAGCTGGCCGCTTCTCGCGTCTTTATAAAGCCACCATAGCGTGTTAATAAAGGTGCCATAGTACAGCTCAATGCCTAAATGCTTGCTCGCCACCTCTTCGAAATGATGAGCCTCATCGATGACCAAATGTTTATAAGTCGGCAGCAGGCGGTTCTCCGCCTTCGTATCCGTAAACAACATAGAGTGGTTTGTAATGACCACGTCCGCTATGTTGGACTCATGGCGGGCGCGATGGTAAAAGCATTTCTTGAACCATGGACAAGCCCTATTCAGACAGGAGTCGGAATCGCTCGCCACCGAATGCCAGAACTGCGCACCCCGGTTAGCGGCAAAATGCAGCTCTTCTTCATCTCCGCTTTTCGTTTCGCTCAGCCAAACCAGCATCTGGCCGGCCGTGATCCGGTCTTCCTTGCCGTTCTCGAAATCCTGCATATTCAATTTATGCTCGAATTTACGCAAGCACAAATAATGGCTTCTTCCTTTCAGTACGGACGCCTGGAATCCTACGGGAAACAAGCTGTGAAGCAGAGGAATATCCCGCTCGCGAATTTGCTCCTGCAGATTGATCGTATGGGTGCTGACCAATACCTTCTTATCCTGCTTCAGCCCGTAATACAACGATGGGATCAAATAGCCCAGCGATTTACCCGTACCGGTTCCCGCTTCAACCATCAAGTGTAGTCCTTGCTGAAATGCCGATTCCACTTCCTCAAGCATCCGCACTTGAGCTTCCCGGTCCTCATATGAGGCGAACCGCTGCTTCATCTGTTCCTTCAACTGCTCATAGAAGTCCGAAAAGCTATCGGGAAGCTTGGATACGTCCGCATCCTCCCTAACCGGCTCTTCGTCTCCCCAATCGTCTACATTGATTGCGAACTGGCGGAAATAACGTCCTGTCTCCGTATCAACGGTGGTGAACATTTCCTTGTACGTTTTCATCTCTTGAACAAACCAGCCGAAATCGGACGTTACTCCATCGAACAGGATAGACAAGCGCTGAATGGTCAATAGCGGCAGACTTTGAAATTTCTGCAGACAGCGCAGCCAAATTTCAGCGGTTACTTCCGCATCGCTATCCGCCTGATGAGGCCTCTCGTGCTCGATCCCGAAGGCAAGACAAACCATGCTCAGCTGCAAGCTCGTTAATAAAGGGAACAATACCCGCAGCGTATCCATCGTGTCCAGCACCCGGCCGTCGAACGGAAAATAGCCGTTTTCATCAAGCGCTCTCTGCAGAAAGCTCAAATCAAAAGCGATATTGTGTCCGACCAGAACGCAATCCTGCAGAAGTGGAACCATTTCCGCTACTACCGCATCAAGCTCGGGAGCTTCGCGAACCATCTCGTCGTCAATGCCGGTTAGCGTTGTTATAGAAGAAGGTATACCTATCCCGGGATTTACCAGAGAAGTATACCTGTCCGTGATGATATCGTCTTGTATGATGACGAGGCCAACCTGTATAATGCGATCCGCAGGCTGGCTCCCGGTCGTTTCAAAATCCAATACCGCGAATTTCATTCCTTTTATGTCAATCCCTTCATTCCCACTCTCTTCTTAGCATACCAATACTGCAGGGAAAAGGGAATAGTAAACTTCATCCTATGGGAGCCGGTTCGGCTGCTGATGAAATTGAAGCTGGCCTTTTTTTTCTGCGCAGAGCCCCATTTCCATCAACGGCTGAACGCTCGTCGGATCCGTTTGGAAAGCAAGATTGAAATACTCGAAGGCTTTGTCCATGTTGCTGTGGTGAGCTTGAATGCAGCCCATAGCGTTGTACGAAATAGCTCTCATCTGGTTGTTCTCGGTTAATTGAGATAAAAAATGAAAATGACTGTAGCTCTCCGCGATGTCTCCTTTGCGCAAATAACTCATGGCCAAGTACATCCGAGCCAATGTAAAATCCGGCTGCTTATGCACCATCTCGGAAAACTCGCGGATCGCTTCGTCAAACATCAGGAGCTTATAATATCCTTGGCCTTTGGAAAAAGCGTCGGAGCGCTTGCCGACCATTTCGGGATCCGTATAATCATTGGTAAGTGGGGCTGGATGATGCTGCTGGTGAAAAGCGGCCAGCTTTTCTTCGAATAATAGCCATTCTTCAATAAACGTATCGCTCATCGCTTTCAATGCTTTCAGCTTCTCCTGAAGCTGCTTCTTTCTGACGCCTGTCGCCGTTGCATATTGGGAAGTCACTTCATCAAGCATTTCGTTCATGGAGGCAAATAAATGTTTGAACATGTAGGCATCCCACCTTAGCTGAGCATACCCTCATTTTTCGCCCCCACACGGCTTTTCATTCGTTACATGACGGTGGAATGAATTTCTTCCTTCAATACGCTGATAACCTTATTATTTTCGCCCATAATGGCAACTTGCGGATGATGCTTCCGTGCTTCTTCATCGGTCAGCATAACGTACGATAAAATAATGACGGTATCGCCTACCTGCACCATGCGTGCCGCTGCTCCGTTCAAACAGATGACACCGGATCCTCTCGGACCGGGAATAATGTAGGTTTCTAAGCGGGCGCCGTTATTGTTATTGACGATCTGCACCTTTTCATTTGGAAGCATATCGATCAAATCAAGCAAATCTTCATCGATCGTAATACTGCCTACGTAGTTCAGGTTCGCTTCGGTTACGGTCGCGCGGTGTATTTTGGATTTGAGCATCGTTCTGAACATGAGTTGAACCTCCTGTAAGAAGTTTTCTGAATAGAAAACCGGCTTCGTATAAATTACAACTGAATGATGGTATTGTCAATTAACCTTGTTTTACCGAACTTAACCGCCAACGCGACGATGATGCTCGACACTGCCTTCAAATCGGTTACCGGCTCCAATGAAGGATACGTCAAAACATCGGCGTAATCGATTTGCGCAAGCGGAGACTGCTCAATATGCTGCTTGACGGCTGCCTGCAGTTCCTCCGCCGCTATTGTTCCATTAGACTCTTTAACGAGCCGCTCGGCGAGTCTCAATGCGGAAGACAGCACCAGTGCCTGCTTGCGTTCCTCCGGCTGCAAATACACATTGCGCGAGCTCATCGCCAAGCCGTCCTCTTCTCTTAAGGTAGGACAAGGAATGATATCGACCGGAATGTTCAGATCATCCACCATTTGCTGAATGACGGCGACCTGCTGAGCGTCCTTCATCCCGAAGAACGCAAAGTCGGGCTGCACCATATTGAACAGCTTCGTAACTACGGTAGCCACTCCGTCAAAATGCCCCGGACGCGATGCTCCGCACAAACGATCGGTTACTTCCGACACCGATACGATCGTCTTGGTCGGCCGCGGATACATGTCGTCTACCGACGGCAGAAATACGAAATCGACGCCCGCTTCCTTAGCAAGAGCCAAATCTCTTTGCTCGTCGCGCGGATATCGCGAGAAGTCTTCATTGGGACCGAACTGCAGAGGATTAACGAATATGCTCAGGACTACGATGTCGCTCTTCTTGCGCGCTGCCTCCAGCAAGCTCGCATGTCCTTTATGGAGATAGCCCATCGTAGGCACGAAGCCAACCTTGACGGTCGGCCGCCCGGCTCTCGCCGCGCGAACCGCTTGGCGAATTTCATTTACGCTATGGAGCACTTTCATTTCTTTGGTCGTTTGCATCGTTTCTTCGCCCCCCCGATTTATTTCTTGCTTCCGTATAAAAATTCCGCAACTTCCTCTTCCATTTGGAAGGAATGGCTTGGCGCCGGAAACTCACGGTTTTTTACTTCCTCCACATACTTTATCAAGCCTTTTCGAACCGTGTCTCCAATGGAAGCATATTCTTTAACGAACCTTTTCGGCACAATGTTGGAGGCGTAGCCGAGCGCATCGTGAAATACCAGCACTTGTCCGTCACAATGCGGCCCTGCTCCGATACCGATCGTAGGGATCGAGAGCTCTTCGGAAATATGCGCGGCCAATTGCTCCGTCATGAGCTCCAGTACTACGGCAAAAGCTCCAGCCTGCTCCAACGCTTTTGCATCCTCAAGCAGCTTGCGTGCCGACTCTGAGTTTTTTCCCTGGATTTTATATCCGCCGATCTGATGAATCGATTGAGGCGTCAAGCCGATATGCCCCATCACTGGAATACCGGCACGCGTACAGGCTGCGACAGCTTCGGCGATCTCCGCTCCGCCTTCCATTTTGACCGCATGGGCTACCCCTTCCTGCATAAGGCGAGCCGCATTGCGCAGCGTTTGATCGATGCTTCCATGGTAGGTCATGAACGGCAAATCCGCCACGACGAAAGTAGACTTGGCTCCTCTTACGACCGCCCGGGTATGATATACCATATCGTCCAAGGTTACCGGTACGGTGGAGTCGTAACCAAGCACGACATTTCCTAATGAATCGCCGACCAAAATGACATCCACGCCCGCTTCCTCAGCCAATACAGCGGAAGGATAGTCGTATGCCGTTATTACCGAAATAGGAACGCCATCCGTTTTCATTTTTTTTAATTTCGACGTAGTGACCGGTTTGCGTTTTTCCATCTAACAACACACCTCTCCATTGAATTTTAACTACAAAGGCCAAGGTTAGTTTTAGTATGAACTAAAAAACCTTTTAGCCCTCGAGAGCTAAAAGGTTCACATGCAAAAAAAATCATATGATCCTTCTGTCTCGGTCCGTTAGGCTCAGAGCAGAATCCGACATATTCCAGGTAAAGCTATAAAGTTGTCCAGATAAAGCCATACAAGCAAGTACAAGTGTGATTCCTCGCGGATATCACCTTGATACTTACAGTATACCAGACTTTTCAAGTTTGGGAACCTTTTTTTCGACATTATGCATCCGGCGTAGCAAACTGAATATCTCCAGAATACCAGTTGGTCAAGCTCCCGTCCGGCAATCGCACGGTGATGGCGCCGGAGTCGTGCAGTCCGACCGCGAATCCTTCCGACACGCCTTTCGGCGTCTGCAGCCGGATCGAGCGCTGAAGAGATACGCTGAGCGCTTCCCACAGCAGCTTAATCGGTCCGAAGCCCTGCTCGTGATACAGCGTGTACAATGACTCCAGCTCCTGCAGGAACTGGCATAAGATGTCCTCGCGATTCCATTCCCTGCCTGCGGCTATGGCCAGCGATGTCGCTTTGGCCCTCAGCTCGTCATCCGGATAATCTTCCTGCTTCAGATTGACGCCGATCCCGATACCCGCGACGACAAATTGCAAATTCTCGTCCTCCGCGCTCGATTCGAGCAAGATGCCGCTAATTTTTTTACCTTCGATCAGCAGATCGTTAGGCCACTTTATACCAATCTGCAAACCTGTCGTCTGGCGCAGCGAACGGCAAAGCGCTACCGCCACCAGCAATGTGAGCTGAGGAGTGAACTGCAGCGGAATTCGCGGCTTCAGCAGGATGCTCATCCATATGCCTTTGCCTTTGGGCGAATGCCATTTGCGCCCCAGCCGGCCTCTGCCGGACGTTTGCTGCTCCGCAATGACCAAGGTGCCTTCCTCGGCTCCCTTAGCGACAAGCTCGCGAGCAACGATCTGCGTCGAATCAACCTCGTCGAAATAGCGGATCGTTTTGCCGAAGCTCTTTGTTTGCAGGCGGGACAGCAAGCTTGGTATATCCAGTCGAGCCGGCTTTCCTACAAGACGGTACCCTTTACGCGAGACGGCTTCGAATTCATAGCCTTCCTGGCGCAGTCGCTCAATGTGCTTCCAGATCGCCGTCCGGCTGCAGTTCAAGGTCATGCTCAGCTCTTCGCCGGACAGAAACTCATCCGGACGCGCCTCGAACATTTGAAGCAGTTGTTCATGTATGGCCACGGTTATCACTTTCCTTATTATTTGCTGCATATTGTGCCGCTTCATCTAATAGCGCACTTTTGTCATTAGCAACTTGTCCGAGTGCGGCTTGCTTGACCAAGTGCTGCAAAGTCTGAGCCACCCACGGTCCCGCCGGCTGCCCAATAGCAGCTATAAGCTCACCGCCGCTCAGCTGCAGGGAAGCCACCTTGTCTACCGGCATTTCCTCCAGCCATTGCATTCCAGATCTCATGCAATATGCTGCGCTTTCGTCCGATCCCCCCAAAGCGAGAAGCACTTGAAGGTTCATGGACAAAATGTCATGCAACGCTTCCATCGCCGGTTTGCCATGGCGGATGGCGGCAAGCTTCCATACCATCGCCGCAACCTTCTCTATCGGTTCAGAAGGATGCTGAGACAAGCCTTCCCCAACATAGACGGCTGCTCCAACGATATGCCGCACCTCGTCGATCTGCTGCTTCGAGAACGTCAAGCTTCGTAGTTCTTCCTCGGTTTGATCCGCTGAAGCGCCTAGTCGCAAATAGACATAGGCCCACCTTCTGAGCGGCCCCTTCAGCTTGCTTAAATCCGCTGGTTCCTTCAAGGATCCGAGAGATGCAAGAAGGAGCGGAATTTTGCTGTACCGCAAAATTCCACTCGCCGCCAAAAGGTCAATAGCTCGGTTGGGCGATGATCCCGACAGCATTCGCTCCAGCTCCATCCGTACCCGCTCCATTGCAATATGCTGGAGCAGCGGAGCCAGCCTGCACAATGCATCCCAAGTGGCCGCCTCTACTTCGAGAGCATATTCTGATGCGAACCGGATACAGCGAAGCATCCGCAGCGCATCCTCCTGAAGCCTCTCGTCGGCATTGCCGACACATCGAAGAATGCCCCGCTTCATATCGGATTCACCGTCAAAAGGATCGATCAGCTTGCGTTCGCGATCCAGCGCCATGGCGTTCATCGTGAAATCTCTGCGCCGCAAATCCTCATACAGGCTGTCGATATATTCAACTTCCGCAGGACGCCTATAGTTTTCATAAGCGTCCTCTTTGCGGAATGTCGTTACTTCATAGGGCTGCCCCTGGATCACTACCGTTACGGTTCCATGCTGAATCCCGGTCGGAATCGTTCTGGCAAACATACGCTCAACCTGCTCCGGACGCGCCGAAGTCGCGATATCGTAATCCTTCACTGGCCGATTCAATAATTGATCGCGGACGCAGCCGCCGACCAGGTACCCTTCAAATCCGTTCTTATGAAGCGTTTCAATCACTTCATAAGCTCCCTTTTCCAAAGCTTCCTTCATGCCGACCCCCGTTTTAACAGTTCAATGGTTTCAACTTGAGCTCGTCGGGCATGGGGATTCCCAGCACGCGATAGTAGATTTCCTCGTACTGCCTAGTAATGATGTCATTACAGAATGTATACCGCGCTCTATAAAGACAAGCTTCTCTCATCTTCTCGTACAAGCCCGGATCGGTCAGCAGCATTTTCGTATAATGCGCCATTTGATCCACATCGCCGATTTCGGCCAAGAATCCGGTCTCTTCGTGCGTAATCAGCTCCGGAATCCCTCCGGCATTCGAAGCGACCGACGGTACGCCGCAAGCCATCGCCTCCAGCGCTACTAGACCGAAGCTCTCCTTCTCGGATGGAAGCAGCATGACATCGGATAGCGAGAGCAATTGAGCGACATCATCCTGCTTGCCGCAGAAGGTAACCCGATCCAGCAGTCCCTTCTCCTTCACTTTGCACAATACTTTGGACAGCTCCGGCCCCTCGCCAACGAATAGAAGCCGGGACGGAACGTCCTTGCTGATCCGGTCGAATACCTCCACTACGTCCGTTACCCGTTTGACAGGGCGGAAATTGGAAATATGTATGAGAATCTTCTCGTCGGGATGCGCGAACTCCTTGCGTAATGCCGAAACCTCCCGCGGATAATAGACTCGTTTATCTACAAAGTTATACGCCAGATCAATTGGCTTATCAATGGACAGCAGATTGCGCGTTTCCTGAATCAAATCCTTGGATACCGCCGTAACGGCATCACTACGGTTGATTGCATAGCGGATCAGATCGCTCAACGATTCATCCTGGGCCAATACCGTAATATCGGTCCCGTGCAAAGTCGTAACCACCTTGATCCGGTCGTTGACCATTTGTTTGGCGAGCAGCGCGCATACGGCATGCGGAATCGCATAATGAACGTGCAATAGATCCAATTCCTCCAGCTGGACCACCTGCGCCAATTTACTTGCAAGCGACAAGTCGTACGGAGGATATTTGAATACGTAATAATCGTTGACTTCCACTTCATGATAATAAATGTTTTTATCGAATTTTCCTAAGCGGAAAGGCATGCTATGAGTAATAAAATGGACCTGATGACCTTTTTCGGCAAGCAGCTTGCCTAGTTCGGTAGCCACAACACCTGATCCTCCCAATGTAGGGTAACAGGTAATTCCTATTTTCAACCGATCTTTCACGCGGCTCCCTCCCTTGCTCATGGTTACTGTTTATTAGTATTTCCCACTGACTTCCATTGAATCAGAATAAATGGACTAAATATGGAAGCTTGCTGACGAAGCCTTCCGCATAAGGCACCATTCGTTTCTGCCCGAGCATCCGATCCTTCGCTTCTACGCGCTCCAAATATCCTTGGTTCAGAGGCGTGTTGACAAAATCGTTGCCGGACCCGACAGCTTCAAATTGCGTCCGGTAGGCTTGCAGCGCCTGCATCTTGCTGTCATGACTGTCTGTAATATCTACGATCAAATCGGACTCGGCAACATCGTTAATAAAATAAAAATAACACTGCTCCACCGTATGAGCTTCGGTTTCGGGCTCGTATCGGCGCAGCTTAGCGTTAAATACCGCTTCCTGCACCAGCTTGCTGCAAGCGATATGGTCCGGGTGACGGTCTTCCCAATACGGTGCAAATACGATTCTAGGTTTATGCTTGCGGATTTCCAGCGTAATGATCCGGATCAAATCCGGCCCCATCCACAGCCCACGGTCCGGCAAGCCCAGGTTGCTCCTCATTGCCAGACCCAGCAGCTCGGAAGCCAAAGCCGCCTCTTGCTGCCGAATCTCTACGGTACCGTTAGAGGACATCTCCGCCAACGTCAAGTCGCAGATCCCAACCTTGTAACCTGCCGAGGTATGCTTATAGATGGTGCCTCCCATACCAATTTCCGCGTCATCCGGATGAGCACCGAAAATAAGAATATCTAATGGTTCGGTCATTCCTCGATACCCGGCTTATATTTATGCACCAGCTCTCTCCACGCAAAATCTCCGCGGTCGAGCGCCTTTACCAAAATCTCCGCCGTGGCGATATTCGTTGCAACAGGAATCCCTTGAACGTCACAGAGACGAAGCAATGCAATGATATCCGGTTCATGAGGCTGCGCCATCAACGGATCGCGGAGAAAAATGATGAAGTCCATCTCATTGGTCGCAACCATCGCTCCGATCTGCTGATCGCCTCCGAGGGGGCCTGACATGAACCGGTGCACGTTCAGACTCGTATTCTCCATGATCCGCGTGCCGGTTGTTCCCGTCGCATACAGCTCATGGTGCTCGAACACCGTTTCATAAGCGATGACGAAATTAACCATCTCTTCTTTTTTTCTATCGTGTGCGATTAACGCTATCTTCATTGACATCCTGGTCGGCTCCTTTGGATAACTTACAAAACAAGGACTCGGCACATGCGTCATCCGCATGCTCCATGGTCCTTTGTCCGTTTCTCTTCAATTAGTCTATGAAATGCTCGAAACCGTACACTAGGCCGGTAAACTCCATTACTTTCTTCACAGCAACGTTAACGCCAGGCATATAGCCTGCTCGATCATACGAGTCGTGGCGGATCTTCAGCGTCTGACCGAACGCTCCGAAGATTACCTCTTGCTGTGCGAATACTCCCGGCAGGCGAACGCTATGTATTCTAAATCCATTGTATAATCCGCCGCGCGATCCTTCAATGGTTTCTTCTTCGTTAGGATTGCCTTGACGCAGCTCCTGGCGGCTCTCCGATATCAGCTCCGCCGTTTTGATCGCCGTGCCGGAAGGCGCGTCCAGCTTCTGGTCACCGTGGTACTCGATGATTTCCAGATGAGGCATATATTTAGCTGCTTGCGCAGCAAACTTCATCATCAAGATGGCGCCGATCGAGAAGTTGGGAGCGATGATGCCTCCGATGCCCTGTTCTTTGCATTGCTTGTCCAGATTCTCGATATCTTCAGGCGTAAAGCCGGTTGTCCCCATTACGGGACGAACCTTATACCGAATCGCCAATGCCGTATGGGTTGCAGCCGAATGCGGTGCCGTGAAATCAACCAGCACATCAGGCTTGCCTTCTACCAGAGCTAATTCCAAATCGTTGCTCATCAATACGCCGCAAGGCTCCAGACCAACGAGCCGGCCGGCATCCATCGTCGTATCCGACGTACGGCTTACGGCTGCCGCCAGCTCAAGATCCGGATCATTCAATACCATTTTCACTACTTCACGGCCCATACGGCCGCTGGCTCCAGCTACTGCAACTCTAATTCGACTCATCGCTTGTTATGATCCTTTCTTGTACATGAAATGTCATTGTTCTAAGATTGCATATATTGTTTTAGCCTCATCCGGTACTCTTCAAACAGCTGAATGCCGATCTCGTGCTGAGGATCGAGCTTCAGCAGCTCTCGAATGGCTTGAATCGCGAGACTGTATTCTTTGGCTATGGAATAAGCGATTCCGAGGAGCAAGAAAGCTTCCGATGACAAAGAATCGAGAGCTACGGCTTGCTTCAGGAGCGATATGGCCATCCAGACCTGACCTTCGCTTTCATTAATATACTTTTCGGCTTGCTGAATGATTTCCTTGGCCCGCAAATGCTGCAGGTGATAGCGGAAATGCTCCTCTTCCGGTTCGAGCTGAATTGCTTGGGTGGCGTGCTCTATCGCTTTGGAGAGTTTGTTGCTTCTAGCATAAGTAATCGATAGTCTATAATGAAAGGCAGCATTGTCCGGCTCCATCGCAATCGCCTGCTCGAACCATACAATCGCCTGCTCAAAATCATTGCTGAGTATGGCTTCGTATGCTTTCTTGACTAGCTCTTTCCCATCCATCTGCCCATCCTCCTTTAGTTAAAGGTGATGGTACAGCATATGTGTTCTACTCGTTATCGGTGTTTATTTTTGTCCATCTGTTCGCGTCACGAGTACGGAATTTATGCATGATTTTGTCGTGCGCTTCCGTCAGATCGATTCCGAGTGAATTGGCAAAGCAAATCGTTATAAACAAAATATCTCCCAATTCCAGTTCGATAGAATTGTCCTCTTCCGTCGGCTTCTTCGGCTTTTCGCCGAATTGGTGGTTCACTTCCCGCGCAAGCTCACCCACTTCTTCCGACATCCGGGCCAGCATCGACAGCGGACTGAAATACCCTTCCTTATATTGCGATATGTATTGGTCGACTTCCTGCTGCAGTTCCTTAAGCGATCGTTCCGTCATCGAGTATGTTCACCAACCTTGTCACTTTGTACAACGCTATATATGTTTTAGATTCCCATTTACCATGTTAACGCAAACAGGTAGGGAAGACAAATTTTTTTTTGCCAAATGATGAGGTATACTAGTAACAACCTGACATGAATCGGATCCTTGCGCAGGGCGGGAGGGAAATGGATTTGCTTACAAAGAAACTAAAAATTTGGTGCCCCATTATGCTGGGAACCGCCATTTATGCGTTCGGTCTGCACTATTTTGTCATCTCGAATGAATTGATGGAAGGCGGCATTACCGGGATCGCGCTGCTGCTGAATTATATTTTCCATGTTCCGCCGTCGATGACGACGCTGCTCATCAATATCCCGTTGTTTTATTTGGGCTGGAGGGTGCTTGGCAAAGAAACAATGTACAATACCGTCATCGGCACGCTGTCATTGTCGTTCTTCTTGTGGGTAATGGAGGTGCTAATACATAACGGCTGGATTGTTCCGTTCCGCTCGGAGCACGATTATTTTCTCGTTACGGCTTATGCCGGTTTAACTTTGGGAGTCGGCCTTGGACTGGTGTTTCGGTACGGAGGGACTACCGGGGGCTCGGACATTATCGTCACTATCGGTCAAAAGTGGATCGGCTGGAGCATGGGACGCGTCATCCTGGCGTTCGACACGCTGGTCATCGGATCCGCGCTTTTCTTCATTCCGAAGGAAAAAATATTGTACACGTTCGTTGTCGTATTCATTACGACCAAAGTGATCGACATCATTATCGAAGGAGCTTACGCGGCTCGCGCATTCACTATCATTACCGATCATGCGGAAGAGCTTGTAGATGCCATCTCGGAGCATATGGATCGCGGAGCCACTCTCATTCCAGCGGTAGGAGCCTACTCGCGGACGCATAAGCACATGGTATATTGCGTCGTGTACCGGCAAGAAATGAAAAGGCTTAAAGACATCGCCCGAACCGTCGATCCTCGTTCTTTCATCATCATTACCGAGGTTCATGACGTTGTCGGGGAAGGCTTTAAGCCGGAATAAAGCAGTACACCAGGGTTAACCCTCATCGTTCTTTCTTACCGGAACAAGCCCGTTATCTTTCTTGGACAAGCGCCAGCCGGCGAAGCCTAGCGCAGCAATAATGACCGATCCGATGGCTACCGTCCACAGAATCGGATCGTTATCATCGACTACCGGTAAAAAGGCCGTCGTATCCTTTTTCAGGAAGAGCTTGTCGATCAATTGCCTTACTTGGGGCAGTACATTATCAATCGGCTGATACGGCTGCTGCTCCGTTCGGGCTTGTCCGGCAATGAACGTGATCAAGGAACGGAATTTATCTACGTCCACCGGATCGCGGCTGATCAGCAAGCTCGGGATAATGATCGTAACATGCCTGTCCAATACGGAGACGGCCTTCTGGAACTGTGGAAGCTTCTGCTCCTTGCCGGCTTGCTCGACACGGTTCACATCTTCTTGCAGCAGCTTGTAATATTGCAACCACATCGGCTGCTCCGGATGCGAGAGCGCATCCGTTGCAAGTCTGATTTGCGCAGCGGCTATTTGCCCCTCCTCGGGAGATACGCGGACGGAATTGAACAGCTTTTTCCCCTGAGTTACGGATTCAGTTAGCGCATTCAAGCCTTCGAGCGTCGTTAGCCCCTCATATCGAATGGTAGTGACTTGATCGCTTACTTGTTGAAGCAGAGCTCGTCCCCCATCCAAATCCCCCTGCATGACCTTCTTATACATATCGTCGGCTGTCTCGTTAAGCAGCTCCACCCTTTGCAGCTGTTCTGTGGATGGCTTCGGTTCGACGGACTCTATGGGCTTGTCCCCTTTACTGCAACCCGCAACAAGCTGTATTCCCAACACAACGACAAGCACGAGGCCAAGGCTTCTCCAAGTGCCTCTATACAACATCGGACATCCCTCCTCTTACCATCATCCTATGGAGGGATGTCCACATTTAGACCTCGCGCTTCGCTAAAATTTCTCTTATCTTATAGATAACCCAAGCCACGATAATACTTACAATACTAAGCTCAATGGTGAAAGCGGCGATCGTCGGCAAGTCATCCATCAGCGGATCCGGAAGCCACGGGAACACCCCATAGACGTAATCCATAAAGTCGTTCAGCAACGTCCATGCCGCGACGGCGATGATAGGCCAAATTCGGTATGTGTATAACCGTAAATATAACAACGCTTCCGCCGCCATCCCCAGGTGAGAGATCGTAAGCATCCAGTCCTGCCACACGATTTCGCTTCCTTGGTAAGCGCCCGCCCAGATCATGGATACGGCCCAGATGCCGTATTTGAAGGAAGTCACTACTCCGAACGCTTCGACAAAGCTGCGAAACCAGGAGCGCCGGGGCTCGCCGTTCCTTTTGTAGGAGTCCACAAGCAAATACACGATAGTGCCTGTAAAAAATAAGCTTGCCGTCGGGCTGTCAGGTACAAAGGGCAAGTAGGCGGGAGACATCGTGTCAGCCGTATAGGTCATTTGTTTCCAATACCATTGATACCCGTAAATCGTCCCCAAAAAGTTGACCCAAAACAAAGACCATAGCATAAACCGGCCGGATAGGAACGCTTTGGAAACATAGGTGCGAATCGACATGCTAAGCAATGGGCTACCTCCCTAAGAGAAAGACCTGACCGCTGCCGGTCAGGTCTTTGCACTACTCTTTCTTCTGTTTGGCCAGCCAGTCAGCCATCTTGTTGATGTCTGCGTCGGTCAAGCCCTTCTTGATGTTCTCATCATATTGAGCGGACATGTTGCCTTGTCCCTTTTTGATGATGTTCATAATTTCATCCTTGCTGTGCTTGTCACCGATTCCGCGAAGAGCAGGAATACCGGACGACGGCATACCTTTCAGTTCACCGCCATGGCAAGCGATACAAGTCGATTTTTTGAAAATTTCAGCGCCCGGATCGTCAGGAGCCACGATAGCCGCTGCTGCAGCAGGCTTCTTCGCTCCGCCTCCGCCGCTTTCGCCTTTACCGGCATGCATTTCTTCTTCACGCTTGATGTGCTCAGGAATGATGTTCTTTTCCTTAAGCTCGTGTTGATAGTGGCTCCAGGAAGTAACAGTCAAATACGTACAAGCGATCAGCGTTAGAATCATCAAAGAGGATGCAATAGGACGTCTGTAAAAACGTCTTTCTTTGCCTGTATCCAGGAAAGGAGCAAGCATCAAGCTGCCGAACAAGATGCCCGGTACACCCAATGTTCCCAATACGAGGAATTGATCGGATGTATAAGGGTATTTCAACAATTGGTACATAAACAAGAAGTACCAGTCAGGCATTGGAATAAATTGCGTATTGGTAGGATCCGCAGGATAACCCAACGGTGCAGGCTCGGATACAACAAGTGCCAAAATCCCAACCAGAACGACGACCCCAACCATCCATTCTTTCAGAAGGAAGTTCGGGATAAATACTTCGGATTTGCCCGGATATGCCGAGTAATCCGGCTGAACCATTCTCGAAGATTTCGCGCGAACACGGGAATCTCCCACATAAACGATTTTTTCGTCAGACTTATGGCCGTGTGCCAAATTCCGCCCCTCCTTACTTCTTTAAGTGTCAGAAAGGCCATCATAACAACCGATGGACATTTTCTGCACGCAAGAAAAACCACCGTTACAACGCAATCGCCCTTCCCGGAGGATCAGCCGACACGCGCCCGGTATCTCATTCATTTTATAGCGGTCCAGAAATCCCTTGCTTACGAATCATGAAGAAGTGTCCCGCCAGCAATGCAAGCAAAGCTCCTGGCAAGAAGAACACGTGTAAAGCAAAGAATCGAGTCAACGTTTGTGCACCGACAATCTCGCCGCCCTGCAGGAACGTCTTCGCATAGCCACCGATAAGCGGAGCGGATTCAATGATCTTCAGAGTAACGCTTGTTGCGAAGTAAGCTTTGTTATCCCAAGGAAGCAGGTAACCTGTCAAGCCCAGACCCAACATAACGAAGAAGATCAGAACGCCGACGACCCAGTTCATTTCGCGAGGCGCTTTATACGAACCTGTGAAAAATACACGCAGCGTATGTAAGAACATCATGACGATAACCAAGCTGGCTCCCCAGTGATGCATACCGCGGACAATAACTCCGAACGCTACTTTATGCTGCAGATAGTCAACACTTGCATACGCGTTAATAA
This sequence comes from Paenibacillus sp. H1-7, assembly GCF_022354825.1. Classification (GTDB taxonomy): domain Bacteria; phylum Bacillota; class Bacilli; order Paenibacillales; family NBRC-103111; genus Paenibacillus_S. The sequence continues at coordinate 3,292,334 of NZ_CP031168.1, read as the reverse complement.
TATCCGGCACATAGTACATCGTCAAAAACATACCGGACAAAATTTGAATAACCGTGATAAAAAACGTCAATCCACCAAAGCAATAAACAAATGCGGAAAAATGGTGTGCCGGGTTAACGTGTTCAGGAACCTCGTGATCGGCAACATCTCTCCACATCGGCGTGATATCAAGACGTTCATCAATCCAGTTATACATGCTTTTAAACATCCGATGTTACGCCTCCTTATACCCTTTTGTTAGGACCAAGTTGTCCTAAATAAACGAAGCCGTTCTCTACCTTCAGTTCGTATTGATCCAAAGGCAATGGCGCTACGGCAAGGTTCTTACCGTCAACCGTGTAGTGTGCGCCGTGGCAAGGACAAAAATATTGATCCTTGTAGTCCGGGCTTGCGTTCCAGTTAACCGTACATCCAAGATGCTTACAGGTCGGATTCAAAGCAAAAATCTTGCCTTCCTTGTCCTTGGAAATCCAAGCTTCCAGCTCGACATCGCTCTCATACCAGCCGTCAACCTGATGCACTTTAAATTTAAATGCTTTCGGAACGCTCTCGATCTTCGTTTCTTCGACGACCTTCACCCAAGCCGCTTGCGATTTCGGTTGAAGTACCGGATCGACAGCAAAGCGAAGCATAGGAACAATCATTCCGGCGCCCATGAATGCGGAAGCCCCACCAAGGGTATAGGACAGAAACTGCCTGCGGGACATCTCGCGACGTTTAACCGGCCGTTCACCTTGATGCTGCGCATCATGACTATTGTGCTGACTCATTCTCGTTCTACCCCCTTTTGCAACATATATCACGTCGTTCGACATAACTTTACACCACATACTAGGACATTACTAATAATAGCTTACGACTCTAGGTGCGTCAAGAATGTTGACTTCCATTTCGAGCCATCAAATCTTGTCCCTGCTGCAACATTTAACGAAATTGTCACATCTGTTCACAAAGGGAAATAGTATGTCCCATAACTTAGAATTAGCAAAAAAGGTACCGTTCATACACGGTCCGGGAACGTTACATCCCTGTCCACAAAGTTTGCAGGCTTACTGCGATCTTCTCTTTAATTTCCGGCATGGAAGTTGACAGCTGCTCAGGGCTAAGAACGAATACGAGGTCCGCATGCTGCTCGTCCGATGCAAGCTGCTCCAGTCCCTCAGCCTCGGCGGAGATAACAACGACATAAGGGAAGCGCTCCTTCAAGCGCCGGACGACACCGGTGAGAAGTGCCATTCCCTCTTCTCCTTCTATATAATGAAAGGCAGGGTACGTCAGCACTCTTCCTTTATAAGGAATTTCAAAGCAGTCCAGCGCGTCCCTGAGCGCTTCGAGAGCACGGGTCGCCTCCCAAGGCTCTTCATCCCCGGTCAGCCCGGTCACCGGCAGCAGGCAAGTATCCACGTAAGGCTTAAGTTCGTTCCATGTTGAGCTTTCCACATCGCTAAATTTCATCGTCGTTCCTCCATCAGCTGGCTTCATATGATCTCACTCTAACACAAAAAAAAGACATATGAGTGGAATTCATATGTCTTTCAAAAAGATGTCATAATTCAGGTCCAGGAGTTGTATCGGTTATGTTCCATTACTGTGGAGCGATTTCAGTTCTGTAGTGAGGGCTAGAAACGATACTTCGTCTCCTTTTGCCAAAGCCAAATCAATTTCTCTGTACAAATACTGCTCCCTGTATTTACGCACGGCTTCATCAAGCACCATTTCCGCAAACAAGCTCAGCATCATATCATTGGAAACATTCATTTTGCCCATAGAACCTACCTCCAAACCTAATGGCATATTCATATTGTTAGAGCTTAAGGCTTAGCCTGCTGCCTGTATTCGCTGCCTTTCTTCACATAGCTTTCCATCGTTCGCTGCATTCTTTGAAGATCGCTCTGCTGCAATTCCCTTACGACCTTGGCAGGTGAACCTAGTGAAAGAGTGTACGAAGGAATGTGCTTGTTTTCGGTAACCAACGAACCTGCCCCTACTAAAGCATATTCATCAATCTCTGCTCCGTTAAGTACAATAGCCCCCATGCCGATTAATGTGCCTTTACCTATTTTGCATCCGTGAATAATGGCGCCGTGTCCTACGGATACTTCCTCCGCAACGATCAACGGCTGGTCAGTATTCACATGTCCTATGCATCCGTCCTGTATATTGCTGTTACGTCCGATCCGAATGGGAGCCAAGTCTCCTCTGAGCACGGTATTGTACCAAATGCTCGCTCCTTCTTCAATTACCACGTCACCGATAATTTGAACCCCGTCGGCAAGAAAGACCGTTGGGTGAATTTGCGGCATAATGCCGTTATAGCTGTGCAGCATGTTGACAACTCCCCTTTTCCAATAGATGGTGGAGTGATTTTAGCAATACTCCGAATCATTGTCAAACGGGATCTCGATTTTGTCGTCCTCCGCAACGTAGCTCCCTTGAATGACACTGCTGCCCAGCTTCGTAACCTGGATGACCGTCCCGGCGTCCTCGGCTTCACCGATTCGAATTAATCCGAGATGCATCATCATCTGCAAAATCCGCTGCTCCATAATCGACTCGGCAGAATCGTAATAAAAGGGCCGTATTAAAGGAAGCAATGCTTCCTTTAGCGATTCCGCCGTCACCCAGCTTTTCGACAGCTTATCCATCCAATGGACAAGCGACTGCAGGTTGGGAATGGCTCCCTTGTATAGACGCAGCCAAAACCGGTACACCTGTACAATATCCTCTTTGCGGGCTTGGCTTAGACGTTCCCTGCCCTTCTCGCTCAATGCGAGAACCTGGTTATGCTCCGTTATCAAATCGGCATAATAGCAATAATCATAGATGAGTGAGAACCGATTCGGATAATCCTTGAACAGCCGGCCGTAGCCGAACCGCCAAGCTGTCTTGCCTACCGTCTCCTCCTTGACGGAGAGCCGGTCCAGCACCTGCTGCAGCTGCCTTTTATACATCGTATTGTCCGCCGTCAGCACCGCTTCGTTCTGCTCAATGTAGTGCAGAAAATGATAGATGTCATCGACGATCAGCTTCTGCTCATCGCGGTATACCATCGGCTCGCTCGTGTAAACCAGCTGCTTTTGAAGCTGTTTGGTCAACGCTTCGCTAAATCTTCGTTTCAAATCGTTAGGAACCTGAAACAAATACCTTGTGTTCTGCGAATATCCGTTAAACAGCCAGCCGCGCTGCTTGAACCGGGAGATCATGTCCCGCGGATTCCAGCCTTCATTCTCATCTTTCACAAAACGGCTTTGCTGCACCCGCGCAATAAGCTCCTCCAGACTAAATGAGCCTCGCTGATCGAAAATTAAGGAGTTCAAGAAGCGGATGTCTTCGATCGACAGGTCAATGACTTGACGCTCGAACACTTCTCTGCGGCTGACCATTGAGAGAATCGACTGAATGAGCTCATTTTTGGAGTGACCGTTGCATTCGCAGTTGTACGTATGGGCAATTCGGCTCAAGTCCTGAATGTCCGCATAACTTAACATGTCCGCCAGATTCATCGTACGACACCTCCAAGCTTGCTTAGTACCATTATGGGAATTTGTGCCGAATTTAAACGCTCTAAAGGAAATTTTCATGATGGATGTCTTTTGAAAACAAAAAAAGCCCGCTGTCGTATGCGGACTTCTTCTATATGTTCGGATCACATTTCTGCTAAGTGCGCCGTGCAATTCATCAATGCGCAGCTCCACCCCGAGGCTTCTTTATTCATGATGGTAAGCGAAGTATTGTTCAGGTGGGATTCCACGGGATTGCCCAGCATGGATTCTATTACCGGGGCGATATAACCGCCGTGACTGACAAGCAAAATGCGCTTCCCTGGATGTGCCTGCTCCAGCTCCTGAAGGAACGAATTCCACCGCTCAAGCAAAGCCTCATCCTTCTCCATACCCAGCTCCAGCCCTCTCCAGCCTTCGCCCCACCGGGAAATTCGCTCCTCCAGCGTCGTCCCTTCCACTTGCCCGAACGAACGCTCGCGAAGCCGCATATCCAATCCGATCAGAGGAGTGCCGGTAGCTTCAGAGATCGTAAGCGCCGTCTGCTTGGCCCGCAGTAAGTCGCTGGAGACAATCCCGTCCCATGCCTCTCCCTTTAACCGCTCAGCCAGCAGCTTTGCCTGCAGCAATCCGACTTCCGCGAGCTCCGTATCCATTTGCCCCTGCATCTTGCCGGCCAGGTTCCATTCCGTAGTACCGTGACGAATAAAGCCTAAAGTGATCAATTCATTCCGCCTCTCTCTCCTGCAAGTGTTACTTCTATATAGGACTCCAAAAAAATAAAATGCCCCGAAAGGGGCAATTTCGCGCTAGACTACGATCGGGTTCTGGACAACCAGTTCATAATAAGAAGTGTACAAGTAAGGCCGAGCAGCGATACAAAAATCATATAATCCTTGAACGTATGAATCGGTCCGACTTGATACATGAACGGTTCGCTGAAGCCCTTCAAGCTTGCCACAGCCGATGGCATCGTATGTACGTTCATCGACTCCGATTTGCTTCCGGCTACTACGACCGGATCTCCTATCCGCCCGAAAACGGAAGAATCCGTAGTTGCAGCGAGCGTATCAGGTGCAGGCGAATGGGTGATCGAGTAAACAAACGAGAATATGAACAGCGCCAGGCAAAAGGCGATTACGGCCGTTATATTCCGGCGAAACTTATAGGATATGGAGTACATGCGATCCGCAACGGGAACTCTCCACGACTCATCCTGATAAATCCGGTTCATTACGTTGCGCGAGATCGGCGACTGGCTCTCTTCGAACGGCTCGTGCCCGGCTGCAGATTTAATCAATTCCGTGCTCTCCAGCCATATTTCAAACTCCGCCGCGCAGCTGCGGCAATGCTTAATATGCTCATCAACACGCTGGCGTTTTAAATCATTCTCCGGCAAATCCCAATAGACGCCCAGCAGCTCTTGAATATCATCACATTTCATCATCATTTCATCCCTTCAATCTCCTCAAATATGGGATCAAGAAAGTATGGTTCCAATTGGAGCTTTACACTCGCCCTTGCCCTGAACAATAAGGATTTCACCGAGCTTACGGTCTGCCCAAGGATATTGGCAATCTCCTGATAGTCCAATTGATCGTATTCGCGTAATATAAGCGCTGACCTTTGCTTCTCAGGTAAATTGTTAATAGCGTCTCGAACCATCGATACTTTCTCATTACGCAGCATGGATAGCTCCGGCATGACGTCTTCCCCTGCAAGAGGCTCATGCTTTTGCTCTAAAGAAACCTTAATACTTTTATTTTTACGCAGCTCGCTTAGCACCGTATTCCTGGCAATCGTATACAACCACGTGGAAAAAGTCGCCTCGACCTCCCGGAATGAATTCAGGCTCCGATATGCCTTATAAAAGGTTTCGTTGCATAGATCTTCCGCAAACGACTCCATTTGTGCGCTCTTCAGCATGTGATAGATGAAAGCCAGTATTTTACGCTCATAACGACGCATTAATTCATCGTAAAGCTGGACGTTACCGTCCTTGATCTCTCTGATCAACTGGGAATCGGTCATCAAAATACGACCCTCCTTGTGATTCCTAGCTTACCCCCAGTGATTCTTACTTGTTTGACTATAAGGGAGTAAAAAAGTTGCGGTATATTTTAAAAAAAATTAAGAATAATTTGGTTTCTTTATTTTATTCGGTAAACTTGGTCAAAAATCCTGCTTAATCGACATCTTTCATACAACTTTCAGAATTACTTCCAAAAAAAGGTGTATATTGTTACTACTATTGTACGATTCCAACTTCAAAAAATGGTTACAAAACAAAAAAAATAACCGCCTATAAAAGGCGGCTGCACAGAGTGCAAATATTCGGATAGGAGTGGAGAGAAACCATACTGTACTTTTATTATATGTATACGTTTTCAAAATGTCAATACTTTTTTGAAAACGTTTTAATTTTAATTATAAAAAAGAAAACTATGCGTGAACCGCATAGTTTTCCTTGTTCAACAACTCGGCCGCTTTATCCATTTGGTACTCGTCTCTAAAGGAAAGACGGAGCACACCCGGGACATCCTCCCGGCTCTCGATAATCTGGATATTGCTCAAGTTGACTCTGTGATTGCCAAGGAGCGTCGCAATCTGGCCGATAATCCCCGGATGGTCAGGGATATCTACATAGATCTCATACACCGAGGTCAGGACGCCTTTACGTCTTTCCGGCAGCGCAGAACGAAAGTCATTCGCCATGCGGAACTGTTCTGCAATCCCTGCCCCGTCGCCCTGCTTAAGCAGCTCTATGAACGAAGCGATCTCCAGATTCCAGTCCTCCAGCAGCTTCAGTACGACATCCCGGTTATCGATCAATATATCTCGCCAAACGACAGGATCGCTGGACGCGATTCTCGTGATATCCCGGAACCCGCCTGCCGCCAGATTCGAATAGAGCGCGTTATCCCCATTGTACCGAGCAATTTGATTGACCAATGCAACGGCAATAATATGCGGAAGATGGCTGATAGCACCGACCACGTCGTCATGCAGACGAGGATCCACTTTGACGAGCTGCGCTCTCGTATGCAGGAGCAGACCTGCCAGGCGGTCATACACCTCTGCAGGCGTCGACTGCTCCGGTGTGAGCACGTAGAACGCATTCTCGTACAATAGTGATGTGGCAGCTTCTACGCCCGACTTCTCTTTGCCGGCCATCGGGTGCCCGCCGATAAAGAACGCATCCTTGAACTGAAGCTTGGACGCAAACTCCGCAATCGACGCTTTGGTGCTGCCGACGTCGGTAATAATGCATCCGGGCTTCAGAGGAAGCTCCGAAAGCCTCCTCAAGTAGTCTTCTATGTTGCCGACAGGGACGCAGACGAATATAAAGTCCGCATCCTGAGCCGCTTCTTCCATCGAAGTCGTTGCATGATCGACAACATTCCGCTTCAAGTATTTATCTACAGACGACTGGCTGTTCGAATGGCCTACAACCGTAATTCCAGGCTTCCCCTTGAAGCACAGCGCCAAAGATCCGCCGATCAGCCCTACGCCAAAAATTGCAATTTTTGTCATGAATAAGTTCCTTTATTTTGTTTTATACGGGAAGAGTCTCCGCTTGCCTTACTTGCCTTAGGCAATGACGGCTACTTCCTCCAGCACTTGCTTGAGAGCGCCGATAAACTTCTCGTTTTGCTCCTGGCTTCCCACGGTTACGCGCAGCATGGTCGGAAGGCCCCAACCTGGATCGTGGCGTACGATAATCCCTTTACGCAGCAGCCCTTCGAATACGGCATTGCCCGGACGCTCGACGTCTACCATGATGAAGTTACCGTGTGCGGAGTAGTAGTTCAGCTTCAGCTCATCGAATTGAGCGGACAAATAGACGATCCCCTTGGCATTCGCCTCACGGCAATCCGCGATGAATTGCTCATCGGCCAGAGCAGCCACTGCCGCTTTCTGGGCAAAGCTTGTCGTATTGAACGGCTCGCGAACCTGATTGATCGACTTGATCACATCGGGATGTCCGATACCGTAGCCGATACGGAGCGACGCCAAACCGTAAATTTTCGAGAACGTACGCAGGGTGATCACATTTTTGTATTGGTAAACCAATCCGATGCTATCGGGATATTGGCCGCTCACGTTGTACTCGGCATAAGCTTCGTCCAAAACGATCAGCACATGCTCCGGTACGGCATTGATGAAGTCGACAATCTCCTGATGCGTATTCATCGTGCCCGTAGGGTTGTTAGGGTTGCACACCCAAATAATTTTGGTGCGCTCGTTCACTTTGCTCAGCATGCCTTGCAGATCGTGGTATCCATCCACGCAAGGAACCTCGATGCATACCGCGCCTTCTATTTCCGCATTATGCTTATATTGCGGGAATGTTGGCGAAGCCATGATCGTTTCGTCTCCAGGCACGAAAAAAGCGCGCGCAAGCATCAAAATAATTTCGTCCGAGCCCGCTCCGAAAATGACTTGGTTCGATTCCACGCCAAAATGGGCAGCTACCGCATTCGTTAATTCCACCGCGCCGCCATCCGGATATATGCTAGTTTGCTCAACACTTGCAATAATGGCTTCTTTCGCTTTCGGAGAGCAGCCGAACGGGTTTTCGTTGGAAGCGAGCTTAATAACTTCCGTCAAGCCCAACTCTCTCTTTACTTCTTCCATAGGTTTGCCTGGTTTATACACCGGCAGGTGGACAATGTTCTTCTTAGGCTGCACGCTGGTCACCTCATTCGATAATTGGTTCTAACTAAGGCAAATGCGTGTTCAATAATGAACACGCTCGCACTATTAATGGCAGTTCAAAAAGTTGTCTTTAGATCACGAAGGCATAAGTAGCTCAATTCGACTTCTCACAACCTTCTTGGTGCTGAAAACCAAACTTTTTGAACTGTAATGCTATTAATTCTTTCCTATTAATTTTCTCACAAATTCGTGAATTTGCAAGAGCGCTTGTGAACGAGTCTCATCCTGCTCAAATAAAGGCAGTACTTCTTCCACCTGACGAACCAGTGCGCTGCCGACGACAACGCCGTCGCAAATCTCTGCGAATCTAGCAAATTGTTCATTTGTAGAGACACCGAAGCCGATAGCAACAGGCAAAGAAGTCGACTGCTTGACGGTTTCTAAGAAGCCATCGATGCCGCTGTGGAATTCCGTTCTTGTCCCGGTAACTCCGAGCGAGGAAACGCAATAGACGAACCCGGAGGCACGCGAAACAATACGGCGAATCCGGTCGTTCGACGTTGGTGCGACAAGCGGAATCAAATGAATGTTGTACTCGGCTGCCCGCTTGCGTACCTCTTCATCCTCTTCCATCGGAAGATCGGGAATAATAAGGCCGCTGATATCGCTCTCCTGCAGCATCGGGAAAATGCGGTCTAGACCGAACTGCAGAACAGGATTGTAATAGGTAAAAAGAATAAACGGCAGCTCGCAGCCTTCGCTCCGTGCTTGACGAGCCGCATTCATCACATCCAGGATGGATACTTGATGATTTTTCAACGCGCGCATCGAGGACCGCTGAATAACCGGACCGTCGGCTAGCGGATCGGAGTACGGTACTCCAAGCTCTACAATGCTCGCTCCGGATTGCTCCAGCTGCTTAATAATATCGACGGACGTCTTCAGGTCCGGATCGCCTATGGTCAGAAAAGGAATAAATGCAGGCTGCTTGCGCTCCTTCAGCTCGGCAAACGTGCGATCAATGCGATTCATGAACAGCACCTCCCAAGTAGCCCATAATCGCTTCCACGTCTTTATCTCCGCGGCCGGACAAGCTGACGACAATAATCTCGTCTTTCCCCATTGTAGGAGCAAGCTTCATCGTTTGAGCGATGGCATGAGCGCTTTCCAATGCCGGAATGATTCCTTCCGTACGGCTCAGCAGCTGCAATGCCTCCAAGGCCTCTTTATCGGTAATAGGATAGTATTCGGCGCGGCCGGAATCCTTCAAATACGCATGCTCCGGTCCAATTCCCGGATAGTCCAGTCCTGCGGAGATCGAGTGCGCTTCCTGCACCTGACCGAATTGATCCTGCAGCAAATAGCTCATGGAGCCCTGGAACACGCCGTGGCTGCCTTTGGTCATCGTTGCCGCATGCTCTTTCGTATCGATCCCTTTTCCGGCCGCTTCCGCGCCGATCAACCGGACACCCTCGTCTTGAACGAACGGATAGAAAATACCGATCGCGTTGCTTCCTCCGCCTACCGCCGCTACTACTGCATCCGGCAGCTTGCCTTCAAGCTCTACGATTTGTCTGCGGGACTCGTCTCCAATAATGCGCTGAAAATCGCGAACCATCATCGGATACGGATGCGGGCCGGTTGCAGAGCCAAGAATGTAAAACGTATCGTCGACATGGCTCACCCAGTAGCGCAGCGTTTCGTTACACGCATCTTTAAGAGTTTTCGTTCCGGAAGTAACAGGGACAACCTCCGTACCCAACAAGTTCATTCGGAATACGTTCAGCTGTTGGCGCTTCATGTCTTCTTCGCCCATGAATACTTTACATTCATAGCCTAACAGCGCCGCTACGGTTGCGGTAGCTACACCATGCTGTCCTGCCCCGGTTTCGGCGATCAGCTTCTTCTTACCCATCCATTTGGCCAGAAGACCTTGTCCGAGCGAGTTGTTGATTTTATGGGCACCCGTATGGTTCAGGTCCTCGCGCTTCAAGTACACTTTGGCCCCGCCCAAGTGCGCGGACAGCCTCTCGGCATAGTACAGGGAGGTCGGTCTGCCGGAATACCGGTGGAGCAAATAGTTCAGCTCCTGCTGGAACTTCTCTTCTTTTACGAATTTCTTGTAAGCTTCTTCCAATTCAATCAGTGCGTTCATCAAAGTTTCGGGAACGTAGCGCCCTCCGAATTTACCGAACCGGCCATGATCATCTGGAACGTTATACATGATGCTTCACCCTTTCGACAAAGCTGATAATTTTATTCCGATCTTTAACGCCATCCGTTTCAACACCGCTCGATACGTCCACTCCATCCGGCGCATAGGCGCCGAGCAGCTCTCCAACATTGTCCGGCTGAAGCCCTCCCGCAACGAGCAGAGGAATCCCGGCATGACGGCACCACTCCCGATATGGCGGAATGGTTTCCCAAGAGAACGTTTTGCCGGAGCCTCCGCCGTATACCGGATCGAACGTATCCAGTAACAAGGCATCGACGATTCCGATATACGGATTCAACACTGCTGCAATCGACTGCCGTGCGGATTCGCTGCTGCCGGCAGCATCCCCTTGGTTCGCCTGGCTAACCGATACGACCTTCCACAGCTTGACCCCAGGAAAAGTCTCACGGATCCAGCGGCATTCCTCCGGTGTCTCCTGCCCGTGCAGCTGCAAAATATCGATAGGCGCCTCCGCTATAATTGCGGTCAGCTCTTCCCTTGTCGGGTTTACCAGCACCCCGACGGTAAGCGGAGCGGAATTGCCCGCTTCCCGGTAATCCTTAATGACTCGGATCATATCGCTTGCTTGCGCCGGCGTAACCTGACGCTTGCTTTTGGCAAACATCAATCCGATATAGTCAATCGGCAAATGCAGAATGGATTTGACCATCTCCGAATCTTTTAGCCCGCATATTTTTACCGTAGTCATCTTGGCAATCCTTTCGCCGCTTCGTAGACGCCCATCAGATCGTGTACCGCCTGCCCGACGACCGGCTGCCGCATGAAGTGCTCTCCGATCAGAACGGCTTTGGCGCCTATCGACTGCAAATAGCCGATCTCCGAAGGCTGTGAAATCCCGCTCTCGCTGACTACTGTTACATGGTCAGGTATATGGATAATCAGCTGCTCCGTCGTTTTCAAATCCGTTACGAAGGTTTTCAAGTTCCGGTTATTGATTCCAACCAATGTAGGGTTCAATTCGAGCACACGGTCCAGCTCTTCCTTATCATGCACTTCAATCAGCACATCAAGTCCTATGCTTCGGGCCGCTTCGCTGAACTGCTTCAGCTGCTCCGTCGTCAAGATCGCGGCGATCAGCAAAATCGCGTCGGCTCCGATGCAGCGGGCCTCATAGATCTGATGAAGATCGATCGTAAAATCCTTCCGCAGAATCGGCACCTTCACCGCTTGCCTGACTTGAGACAAATAGTCGTTCGAGCCTTGGAAATAGTCCACGTCGGTCAGAACCGAAAGGCAATCCGCACCTGCGCTTACATAAGCCTGCGCAAGCTTGACAGGCTCGAAATCTTCCCGGATAAGCCCCTTGGACGGAGAAGCCTTCTTCACTTCCGCAATAAGCCCCATGGAGCGGTTCCGACCTGAGGATATCGCTCTCTCGAATCCTAGGCAGGAAGGCAAGGACGCAATTTGCCGCTCCATTTCGGCGATGGTGATTTTCTCTTTCAATGCAGCAACCTCGTGCTGCTTGGTCGCAACGATTTTATCAAGAAACATGTCTGATTTCTCCTGTGAATTGGACTAGCTCCTGCAATTTGGACGATGCTTGCCGCGAATCGATCACATGAGCCGCATATTTGACGCCTTCCTGCAGCGTTGCGCACTTGCCGGTAACATAGAAGCACGCGCCGGCATTGGCCAGGACGATATCCCGGCATGCTCCGGTAGCGCCTTGGAACACGCTGCGAATAATCTCGGCGTTCGTAGCCGCGTCTCCGCCTACAACTTCCTTCAAGCTGTAGCTGCGCAGCCCGAGCGCGTCCGGTGTCAGGTCGTAGGTTGTAATATCCCCGTTCTTGAGCTCCGTAACCTGGGTCGCATCCGAGATGCTGATTTCATCCAGTCCGTCGAAGCTCGCAACAACCAATGCACGTTTGACGTCCAATGCCCGCATGACGTGCGCCATCGTCTCTGTTTTGCCTCGATCGAAAATGCCGAGCACCTGACGGTCGGCGCCTGCCGGGTTCGTTAACGGGCCAAGCAGGTTGAACACCGTCCGTACGCCAAGCTCTCTTCGCGGGCCCGCCGCATGCTTCATCGACTGATGATAGCGTTGGGCGAACATGAAGCAAATGCCTACCTGCGCGAGACAAGCAGCAGCTTGCTCCTGGTCCAGCTCGATATTGACGCCCAGAGCTTCCAGCACGTCCGCGCTTCCGCTCTTGCTGGACATGGCGCGGTTGCCGTGCTTGGCAACGCGCACCCCGCCTGCTGCGGCTACTATTGCCGCCGTGGTGGATATATTGAACGTGTCCGCACCGTCGCCGCCGGTTCCGCATGTGTCGAGCAGATTGACCTGCTCGGTTTGTACGCGGTTGGCCTTAAGGCGCATTGCTTCGGCAAAGCCGGTGATTTCCTCGATCGTCTCACCCTTCATACGAAGCGACGTGAGGAAACCTCCGATCTGCGATGGTGTAGCCAAACCGTCCATGATGTCGGACATGACAGCCTTCGCTTCCGCTCGTGTCAAATGCTGCTGCCCGATAATTTGTTGAATCGCCTGTTGAACCGTAACCGTAACTTTAGTTTCCATGTGAACTGCCTCCCCATTTTATATAAGCAGCCGACATTGGCTCCGAAGCCCTTCGGCTGAAAGAGCATTTTTTAATAGTAGTCGTGGTTAATAGCCGCATGAGCCAGCGGTTTGCGGGCGAACACCGCTTCCGCCGTACGAATGGATTTGAGCATCCCTTTCGCTTTATTGATCGTTTCCTGGTACTCGCTCTCGGCAACGGAATCCCATACGATTCCCGCTCCGGCCTGGACATACGCTTTGCCGTGCTTGAAAATAATCGTACGGATCGTGATGCACGTATCCATATTGCCGGAGAAGCCCAAGTAACCGATGGCGCCTGCATATGCGCCGCGGGCTTCATTTTCCACTTCCGCTATAATTTCCATCGCTCTCAGTTTAGGTGCTCCGGAAACGGTTCCTGCAGGCAAGCAGGAGATGAAGGCATCGAAGAAATCCTTATCCTTCGCGATTTTACCTGTTACGTTGGACACGATGTGCATGACGTGGGAATAACGCTCCACCTGCATGAACGTATCGCAATGCACGCTGCCGAATTCGGAAACGCGGCCGATATCGTTGCGTCCCAAATCGACTAGCATCAGGTGCTCCGCACGCTCCTTCTCATCTGCCAACAGCTCACGTTCGTATGCCGCATCCTCCTCCGGCGTTTTACCGCGTGGACGAGTGCCTGCGATCGGCCGGGTTTCGACCCGTTCTTCCTCTACGCGCACCAGCAGCTCGGGTGAAGTACCGACTATGACTTCGTCGTCCATCTTGAGACAATACATATAAGGAGAAGGGTTCATCGTTCTCAGGATCCGGTATACGTGAAGCGGCGACACGTCGGTTTCAATTTCAAACCGCTGCGACAGCACCACCTGGAAAATATCGCCTGCGCGAATATACTCCTTAGCTTTCTCCACGTTCGAGACAAACTGCTCTTTGGTCAAATTGGACTTGATCTCGCCAAGCTCAATATCTTCCGGAATCGGCTGCTGCGGGACTGCCAATGCGGGAACCGGACGCTTCAGCCGTTCGATCGTCTCTTCGATTTTGGCGCAAGTCGCTTCATATGCGGCAACAATTTCGGCGTCCGAGCCATGATGGGGAACATGGACGTTCGCTATGACCTTCAACTGCTGCTTGAAGTGATCGAATACGATGACTTGGTCGCAGAACATGAATTGAATGTCGTTCATCTGCAGATCATCCTTGCGGTGAGCCGGCAGCTTTTCATAATATTGCAATAGATCGTAGCCGAAAAATCCGACCGCTCCGCCTGTAAATCGAGGTAAATCAGGCAAAGCAGGGCTTGAATAAGATCTCAAGTAAGCTTTCAGCACATCAATCGGCTTCTCGATCGATGCTTTCACTTCATTCTGGCTTTCGATTCGGGTCACGCCGTTTTTGGCTGTGATCATCAGGAACGGATCCGTGCCGATAAAAGAATATCGCGCCCATTTCACTCCGCCCTCTACGCTTTCCAACAGAAATGCGCGCTTCTCCTGATAAAATTGCTGGAATACGCGAATCGGCGTTTCCGTGTCGGCCATCAAAGAACGGACAACCGGAATCAAATTGTACTGCTTCGACAACCGGATGACTTCTTTCGCTTCGGGTGTGTACATCATCGCTCTCTCTCCTCTTCTCAACTCAATCGATTCTAAGCTCATTTCATGGTAAAAATAAAAAAACCTCTACGTCAAAGTAGAGGTGGTTTCGCAGATGATCATAACCGTCCCGTCGCTCCTGTGCCACAAAAAAGGCAACAATAAATAAACATAAGTGCATATGGCTGCACACAGGGCTATGTCGTTTCACTCGGCTCTTCTCTGGCTCTGCTCAAACTAAACTCTCGCTCTACTCTGCTCAACTGATCTTACAAATCACTACCGTAACTATACTATGGCTCTTATGCTTTTGTCAATTTGGATAAATCGGGACGAAGACGCATCGCTTCCTTCAAATACACATGCACGATTTCATCCTGTCTTTTTTCCGTATTGGTCATGACCATCAGACGGATACATTTAGGCAGGCTGCCCTCAACCGGGACCTCCAACGAGCACATCAGCGGAACAAGCTCCCAGCCTGGCAGCTGACGAACCGCAACCGCCGGGAATGTCGACGTCAGATCGTTTGTTACCGTAATGTACACACATGCGAGATCTTCCGGATGAATCTCATTTTCCGCAATGATTTGATCCAGCAGCTCTCTGGTCGCTGTCAATACTTCTTCCTTCTCATCATGCTCTACCGTAGTAGCGCCGCGTATTCCTCGTACGAACATGGATTATGCCTCCTGTTTCAGTTGCTCTACGACTTCTCTCACCCATGCCGCAGAAACGTTTTTGTTGATCTCCACTTTGCCGATTTCCGTCGGTATGATGAAAACCATCGTTCCTTCCTGGAACTTCTTATCGTGCATCATCGCGTTCATAATAGCATCCGTATCCAAATGCGCAGGCAGTCGGGTCGGAAGCTCAAAACGCTGCAAAATGCTCTTCGTTCTCGTATAAATGTGCTCCGGGTGACCCAATCGGAGAGCCAGCTTCGCAGCACCGACCATCCCGATGGAAATGGCTTCACCGTGCTCAAGCTCGCCGTAGTTGGCTACCGCTTCCAGCGCGTGTCCGATGGTGTGCCCCAGATTCAAAATCGCACGAAGCCCGTTCTCCTTCTCATCCTGGGATACGACGATGGACTTCACCTTACAGCCTTCGTACAGGCCGTGTTGAAGCGCTTCTTGATCCAAGGAGAGCAGCTTCCCGGCATTTTCCTCCAGCCATGCAGTGAACGCCTCGTCCCAAATGAGACCGTGCTTGATCATCTCGGACAGCCCCGCACGCACGTCACGCGGAGGCAGTGTCCTTAATGTCGCCGTATCGTACAATACCATTTCCGGCTGATGAAACGCGCCGATAATGTTTTTCGCCTTTGGATGGTTTACCGCCACCTTGCCGCCGACACTGCTGTCATGCGCCAGAATGGTGGTAGGGATTTGCACGAATCGAATTCCGCGCATGTAGCTGGCGGCAACGAAGCCGGCCAAGTCTCCTACAACGCCTCCGCCCAATGCGATGACCGTTGACTTCCGGTCCAATCCCGCATCCAGCGCAGTAGCCACCACTTCCTCCAGGACGTGCAGAGATTTGGACTTTTCTCCGGAAGCAACGATATGTGTTACAACGGTATAACCCGCTTCCTTCAGCTTGCCCTCTACATGCCCAAGATGGTACTTGGCGACATTGGTGTCCGTAACAAGCAGCAGCGGCGATGCCTTGCCAATACCGTGCTTGCCGAACAGACTGCCGATTTGCTCCAGAATGCCCTCCCCGATATAAATCGGGTAGGAACGCTCCCCTAAATCAACCGTTAGCTCTTTCATCCGATTCACGCCCCGCTTCTAATAACTTTTCACTTGCTCCAAAAAGCTATTGTAATTATTGCGGATTTCTTCCAGCGAATCTCCGCCGAACTTATCCAAGAATGCGCTCGCCACTTCCCAAGCGACGATGTTCTCCATAATGACGCCCGCCGCAGCGACCGCACAAGTATCGGAACGCTCCACTTGAGCCGTGAATGCTTCTTTCGTATCGATATCGACGCTTTGCAGCGCTTTATACAACGTCGAAATCGGCTTCATGACACCGCGAACAACAATCGGTTCTCCTGTGGTCATGCCGCCTTCAAAGCCGCCTGCGCGATTGGATGCGCGATAGAAGCCTCTTCCTTCCTCGTACATGATTTCGTCATGCACCTTGGAGCCTCTCAGCTTAGCCGCTTCGAACCCGATGCCGATTTCACAGCCTTTGAACGCCTGAATCGACAAAACCGCTTGCGCAATACGTCCGTCCAGCTTGCGGTCCCATTGCACATGGCTTCCGAGTCCTACCGGAACGCCTTCGATTACGCACTCGACAATACCGCCGAGCGTGTCGCCGTCTTCCTTGGCTGCATCGATCGCTGCGATCATCTTCGCTTCCGCATCCTTGTCCACTACGCGGAGCGGGGATTCCTCCGTAATGCGGATCAGGTCTTCGATCGGCAATTCCTGGCGCTGAACCTCGATTTCGCCGATGCGAATGACCTGGCTCGCCACTTTAATGCCGAATGCGGACAAAAGCTGACGAGCTACCGCACCTATCGCTACACGCATCGTCGTTTCTCTGGCGCTCGAGCGCTCCAGAATGTTGCGAAGATCCCGTTGATTGTATTTCAAGCCGCCGTTCAAATCGGCATGTCCCGGACGAGGGCGGTTCACTCTGCGCTTCGTCTCATCGCTGCCTTCGATCGGTTCGATATTCATAACAGACGTCCAATGCTTCCAATCGTTATTCTCTACAACGAGCGCAATCGGAGCTCCTGTTGTTTTGCCGTGTCTTACCCCTCCGACAATGCTCGCGGTATCTTTCTCGATTTGCATGCGGCGCCCGCGGCCGTAGCCTTTTTGGCGGCGTGCCAATTGAAAGTTCACTTCTTCAAAATCGATGGTCACATTGCTTGGAAACCCTTCAATGATCGCAGTAAGCTGCGGACCATGCGTTTCCCCTGCTGTTAAATATCTCACGTGTTTGTCCCCTTTCGTCCTATCCCCAAAAAAGCGAAAACGTTCCAGAACGGAACGCTTTAGCGCTTTTATGTACTCCATTCATGTGCTAATTATAGTATAGGCGCCACCGTTTGACAAGAAATCGTCGCAAATCCTCTAATAGGATGAAAGCTTGAAGTCCGTCTAAAAGCAGTCGCTATCGGCTGCAAAATAAAAGATACGCTAGCGCAGCTACAAAGCTGCAGAAGCGTATCTCCGGGTTGTCGCGTTTATGCAAAAGTTCAGCCATTCACGTGCTGTTTTTTCATGGAACCGGAAAGCTCTTTAAGCTCTGGCTCATTCACCATACCCATCACTTGCAGCGAATCGATGCCCAATATTTGCGCACATTCCTGCATTGTAATGAAGCCTCTCCGGTAAGCTGTAATCACCTTACGTTTGTCCATCAGGTCCCTCCTGAACTTTGTCGACTATTCACAGTATTGGAACGGATGGAAAAACTTATACCTCCAGGCTCAGCTCTTTCTCCGATAAAAAAACGTTTCTGCCGGCTCCAGATCGTACTGTCCCGGGGAGAAGATTTGCTCCGTGCTGCCGACGAACAAGATGCCGCCGGGCTTTAAGGCATTCGAAAATTTTTGATATAATAAGTGCTTCGCTTCTTCGGTAAAATAAATCATCACATTGCGGCAAATGATCAGGTCGAACTGGGTATCGAACGTATCTGTTAGCAGATTTTGCTTTTGATACCGGATTTCCCGTTTCAGCTCGTCCGTAATGGAATACGTCAGATTCTCCTGCTTATAATATTTCTTCAAGTAGCTCTGTGGAACGTCCCGAATGGAGCGATCCGAATACACCCCGGTTTTCGCTTTCCCCAGAGCTCCTTCATCAATATCCGTAGCAAGAACGTGCGCATCCTTCAGGACATTCAATTCCGCCAGGATCATCGCCAGCGTGTAAGGCTCCTCGCCCGTAGAGCAGGCGGCGCTCCAGCATTTGAGCTTGCGGGACTTGCGGATCATCTCCGGCAAAAACGTCTTCTCCAGCACTTCCCACCGGTTCGGGTTACGCCAGAACTCCGACACGTTGATGGTCATCCGGTCTAGAAATTCGTAGAAGAGCTCCTTGTCCTTCGCCATAGCGTCGAAGAAGGCTGTGAAGGTCGAATAGCCCTTTTTCAGCCTCAGCGTGGTCAGACGCCGTTTCATTTGAGCTTCTTTATACTGGGCCAAATCTATGGACGTGTAATCTTTAACCTTCTTGATGAATAAAAGAAAATCCTGGTCTTCCATGCAGCCATCCCCGTCCTAGATCCACTGTTGTATCGCCTTCGTATATTTTACCAGCTCATGCTCCTGGAAAAAGTTAGCAATCTCTCTTTGCGCGCTTTCCACTGAATCCGAGCCATGAATCAGATTGAATCTCGTATGTATAGCATAATCGCTGCGGATCGTTCCGGGTGCGGCCTCCAGCGCATCGGTCTTGCCGATCATGGCTCTGGACAGCGCGATAACTTGATCGCCTTCCCATACCATCGCGAATACGGGACCAGCAGTAATAAATTCTACGAGCTTGGCGTAGAAATCTTTGCCCTTGTGCTCGGCATAATGAAGCTCGGCCAGCTCCGTTGACATTTGAAGGAACTTGGCTCCGACCAGCTGAAACCCTTTTTGTTCGAACCGTTTGACTATCTCGCCAATCAGACCGCGCTGTACGCCGTCAGGCTTTACCATTAGAAAAGTGCGTTCCATGATCCTATTCCCCCTTTGACTCAATATATCACACATCGTGTGCGCTGTTAAACGTTATTAGTACGAGCGGTTGCCGATAAAATGGGCTACCCCTATCAAATCCTTCTTGGCCTGAATATCCGGAAGCCCTTGGAGAACGGAAATCGCCTTGTCAATATAGCGGTTAGCCAGCTCTTCCGCCTGCTTGATCCCGGCACTGCCACGAATCAGCTCGATGAAACGGCTTATATCGGTTTGTCCGTCCGCTTCCTGAATACGTTTCAGCTCCGTCAGCAGCATCGGTCTCAGCTCCGGCTCCCGTAATGCGAAAATGACGGGAATCGTAATGTTGCCCTGACGGATGTCGCTGCCCGGCGGCTTGCCGATCTCTTTCTCCGTACCGCACAAATCAAGCAAATCGTCTCTCACCTGAAACGCCATCCCGACATTGTATCCGAACGAGTACAGCCGGTTCGATATGTTCTCGCTAGCTCCTGCGGCAATAGCTCCGAGCTGGCAGCTGATGGCAATAAGCAATGCGGTTTTGCGGCGGATGCGCAGCATATAATCCCGTACCGTTTGCTCTGAGTTGAAGAAAAAGCGGATTTGCTCCATTTCGCCGATACTCATCTCGAGGATCGCCTTGGACAAAATTTTGTGGATTTCCGGATTCTCCAGCTTGGTCGCTACAAGTAGCGCTTTGGCAAATATGTAATCTCCGGTATACATCGCTATGCGGTTATCCCATTTGGACCGGACGGTCAGCTGTCCGCGGCGGGTCATGGCGTCGTCAATGACATCGTCGTGCACGAGCGAAGCCATATGAATCAGCTCGAGCGGCACAGCTACATGCTTGATCCGTTCCAAATCGTAGGTGCCGAACTTGGCTCCCAACAGGACGAAAACAGGCCGGATCCTCTTGCCTCCCGCCTTCAATAGATGGACGGAAGCTTCCCGGAGCAGGGCGTGATCCGTATCGATACTTCGTTCGAGCTGCTTCTCGATGTACGAAATATCTTTTTTCATTTTCGCGTACAACTCAATCAGTTTCATTCCGTCACCTGTGTCAAAAATTTATCGTGCCACAATTGAATCGGCACTTCTTTATCCAGTAATCCGAGCTCCCATGCATAACGGTAATACAATTGCAATCCAGCCTGCTGTTCAGGCCCGAACTCATAGGTCAACGCGGCAAAATATTGCTGCCAATACGATGCCGTTCCGCCGATCTGTGTCCTTGCGTCCTCTACAAGCGCTGTCAAATCCTCAAGCGATTTGCTTTTGCTCTCCATAAATGCCTGATAAATAGAGCCGATCAGCTCGGGCCGCTCTATCACCACTTGCTTGCGAATGGCGCAGACGGCAAAGGACATCCACTGTCGGGTTCTCTTGGTCCATTCTTCCGCCAAATCCGTAACCATCCAGCCGTGTTCTATCCAGCTTTCCCGAATTGCATGATCTCCAATCAGGAGAGCCGCATCGGCGGACTGCATCATATCGGACAGAACAGGAGCCGCATAATGGTATACAGGCTGAACTTGATGAAACTTTTGCAATATGATTTTAAGCAAATTGACCGAAGTCGCCGACGTGGTCGGCAATGCTACCGAAGCGCCTGTCAGCTCACTCAAGGGCTTACGGTGAAACAGCAATATCGAATGCACTTGGTTATAAGCGCTGACCGACATATCGGGCAGAAGCATGTAATCTTCAAAATGCTCGCCATACGCAAAGGAGGATATAGGTCCGATATCGATCCGGCCCTCGGCCATCGCTTCGTTCAGCTGGGTCGGAACCTGCGTCACAAACTGTACGTCTCCGCGAAAGCGTTCTAAAGGAAAATAATAAAATAACGGCCAAACATTCGTAAAATCAATCCGGCCGATGCGGATTGCCCGTTTCTCGCTGCCCATCCGTCATCCCCCATCTTTTGTACAATTCATGATCCACATCCATATTGTCCAATACTTTACCGACCATGAAGTCGATGATATCTTCAATCGTCTGCGGCCCTTGATAAAAAGCAGGCATAGCCGGTATGATACGCACCCCCATGCGCGACAGCTTCAGCATGTTTTCCAAATGAATCGCATGGAGCGGCGTTTCTCTAGGGACGACGATCAACGGTCTGCCTTCCTTCAGCATCACGTCGGCGGTCCGTTCCAGCAAATTGTCGGAAGCGCCGTTCGCAATGCCCGACAAAGTGCCCATCGAGCAAGGAATGATCACCATGCCGCTGGTCCGAAACGATCCGCTTGCCGTGCTCGCTCCTATATCCTGTATAGGATGGTAGGTATAGCTGCCCGGCTGTCCTCCCAAATGCTTGTCCAGCATGTCTTTGCGGCGGGCTGCATCCCAGCCCAGCTCCTCCTTCAACACGCGCCAGCCGGCATCCGTTATCAGCAGATGAAGATCATAGCCGCGGGACAGCAAAAACCGGCAAAGGCGGACGCCGTATGCGGCGCCGCTAGCTCCGGTAATCCCGATGACCCATGGCCTGCTCATCGCTGAAACACCACCAGATCAATCAGCGTGAAGGCGAACATTGCAATGCTCAGTACGCTGTTAAGCGTGAAAAAGGCGGTGTTCAAACGGCTTAAGTTTTTTGGCGTTACAATTTTGTGCTCATAAAACAGCAGGACGTTGGCGATGATAAGACCGGCCAAGTAGACCCAGCTCAAGTCCGTCAAATAGAACAAGGTCAGCAATCCGACGGCCGTAACGCCATGGAACCAGCGGGCGATAATCAATGCTTTGGCGACGCCGAAGCGCTGAGGGATCGAATGAAGACCCTCATCGCGGTCGAATTCCGCATCCTGGCACGCATAGATAATATCGAAGCCTGCCACCCAGAAGGCGACGGCAACATAAAAGATGATTGCCGAAAGGGTTACTCCGTTCGTCACGGCTACCCAGCCCCCTAGCGGAGCCAGAGCGATCGTAAAGCCGAGAATGATGTGGCAAGCCCAAGTAAACCGCTTCGTGTAAGAATAAAAGACAAGGAAAAAGACCGCTATAGGAAGCAGCTTCATCGATAATGAGCTCAAATTGGCGGTAGCCCAAAACAGCAATGTGAAGGAAATCACAATAAATATAATAGCTTCCTTCGAAGAAATCAGCCCGGCAGGTATGGCTCTTGCCGCTGTCCGCGGATTCTTCGCATCGAATACTTTATCAATGACCCGGTTCAGCCCCATAGCCGCGCTTCTTGCCCCAATCATGGCGACGATAATCCACCCGATCTGTCCCCAGCCAGGCAATTTTTGAAAAATAACGACGGAACCGAGCAGCGCTCCCATAAAGGCAAAAGGCAGCGCGAACAGGGTATGCTCGATTTTAATCATTTCCATAAAAATTTTTGCTTTTTTCAACAGCATGAATGTCCATCTCCCATTTCCCTTATTCCGCTTCCTGCTTCTTGATGCCAATATGGAGTGCTGCGATGCCACCGGTAAGCGGAAAAGCTTGTACATGGGTCAGTCCTGTTTTTCTGAAAATATCGGCCAGCTGCTTATGATCAGGAAAATGAATCAATGATTCCGGAAGCCACTTGTACTGCTCGTAGCGTTTGGCAATCAATTTACCCATCAAAGGTAAAATATTTTGGAAATAAAAATAATACAAGCCTTTGAACGGCTGCCAGGTAGGCTTGGACAGCTCCAGCGAGACGACCATTCCTCCGGGCTTCACGACTCTCTGCATCTCTTCGATAACTTTGACCAGATCCGGCACATTGCGTAACGCGAAGCCGATCGTCGCGTAATCAAAGGTATTATCCTCGAACGGAAGCTGCATGGCGTTACCATGTACAAGCTTGATTTGCTGGTCGAGTCCCGCTTCGCGTACTTTGATCGCCCCGTAATCCAGCATATTTTGACTGAAGTCCAGGCCGACCATCTTCCCCGTCTTGCTTGCTTTGGCCATGCTGATGGTCCAGTCGCACGTGCCGCAGCACAGATCGATTGCCGTCTGGCCCGGCTGCACGTTCATCTTCTTCATGGTGAAGCTTCTCCAAGCCTTATGCTGGTAGAAGCTAAGAATATCGTTCATCATATCGTATTTAGGAGCAATGTTCTCAAATACGGAGTGCACGAATTCTTCTTTGGATTTGGCTTTAGATTGCAACGAAATTCACCTCATATTTCTTCCAGCGCTTTAGGTGTCGAGAGGTAACGCATAAACGGCTCGCCGATCGCATGAAGCTCTTTGCCCAATTCCTTCGATTCCAGCGTCTGCATCTTCTCCTGAAGCTGCTTCATACAATGGTTAAGCATTTGGTACAGCTGCGGAGTCACTTTATATTTCAGCCAGATGGACCGTACTTTGGAGTAATCCGGCTCCTCTGCCTGAATATGCTTGCATTCGTCCTTGGACGCTTGCTGCAGCACGTGCCAATACCCCCAGCTGTCACGGTATTGCTGTGCAGCCTCCGAGCGGGTAATTTCCTGCAGCAGTACCTCGCATTGCGTAAAGAGCCGCAAAATGTCCGGCCATGCCTGATGCAGCGACTCCTCCATAAAACCGGTAAAAGCCAAGTAAAGCTGTGATCTTACTTCTACCGTACGTTTTATGTAATCGTCTCCGGTCATTTTCAGCTGCTTCATCGTTTGGTACAAATTCATTTTCAACCGGTTGACTTCGCAGATCGCATTGGACAATATTCCGATCAGATCAATCTGCCCTGCATGCGACAGCAAATAATAAAAGCGGCTGCTGAAATAGTCGCCGGCCAGCACCTTCAGCTGTCTGGATCTTGCCGCTTTCGTCTCCTTTACGTTATTGTTGACGCTGACCAAATCGTGCGTATCCATCCCTATTTGGACCAAGGAAGTCACCAGGCTGAATAGTTCGCTATAACCCGACAGCGAGCTGTGCTTACTCAAGAAAGCATACAGCAGCCGCGTACGAAATTCTGGAAAATGCGGCAAGTCCGTATGCTTCTGGATCATGTCGTACTCCATATATTTTCGGGCCATCTCCGGGATCCGATAAGAATTCATAATTAGCCTCCGAACCAGTACAAAGAATCGCAATTATCTCAATCTAAATTATTATAGCACAATCCCAAGATGGACGCACAATAGTTGGCTCAACTTTTTGTCTCGAACCGGTCGCGCCATTTCTGCGTATACGTCATTTGGAAATGGGATTGTAAATACTGCTCCATCTCCTCGACGCTTTCCGTCCTGGCAAACGTATCGCTTGGGAGCCACTTCTCTCTGCGCGCATCCGCCGCAAGCAACAGCGACGTGCTTTTGCCGCCGTCCTTGGAGCCGTCCAGCACCCGGATCAGGATTTGATTGATGTTCGTCGACGTTCTGAACATATACAGAGGCAATTCGTACAGATCCTCCACAATCTGCTTCTTGTCCGAGGATGGCGATGCGAACAAATCGATCGAGACAATCGCGTGGTTTAACTCGACTTTTCGGATCCGAAGGTGCAGCTGCGTTTTGCTCAGCACATCCACGATATTCGATTCGGAGACAGGCTGTGCTTTGGCGGAGCGGAATACGGCCATATTTTCCAATTGCGGCAGCAAGGAAAGCCCTGCGGCGAGAGCTATCGATAGTACAACGGTTAGCAGAAGACGGGAAATCCATTTCATCGGGCGAATTCCTCCTTCAAGGCTCGTTCGAATGCTTGACCGATCCCTCTTCTATCATTGTACAACGAAAAAAAGCAGGCTATGCCTGCGCAAACTGAAAAATTATTCCTCCGTATCCATAACCCCGTATTTCGTCATAATAACGGCTTTCCCTCTGATTTTGACTGCCGAGGTGTGAGTAGTGAACTGGGCAATCATCACTTCGCCTTTGTCCAGCTTCTCGGTGTGATGGAATTTCGTATCCTGACCACGGGTTAGACCGATCACCTGAACTCCGTTTTCCTTGGCCTTGATGATAAAATAATCCCCTTGCGGTTGCTGTGGTTCCATCATGATCTTCCTTCCCTGTTCCAATCTTTGTCCTACTTGTATGATGCAAAAAATTAAGGGCGATGTCAACTGCACACAGCCGTTTGCATGAAAAATAACAGGCGCTCCGTCCAACTCCCCGGAGACACTTTTTTCAGCAAAAAAGCTGCCTTGTCAGGCAGCCATCGTTCCCTTGCCGTATACGGCCTCTTTCTTGCCGCTGTAAAAGCTTTTGATCCGAGCCGGCACCAAACGCGTCGCCAACCGGATGACAAGATCGGCAAGCTTGACCGTGCCAAACGCGAACGCCATGCCCGCAATAACATCCAGCACCCAGTGGATTTGCAGGTACATCGTCGAGAAGATGATCAGTGCGCAATACGTAACCATCATGTATTTGAAAATGCGGTCTTTCTCCCGCAATGCAAGCAGCAGCATCGCAAACGAGATGGAGGTGTGCATGCTAGGGAAGCAATTCATCACCGCCACCAGCTTATCGTTCTCCGTCGCAAAGACGCGGCCAAGCAAGTCAGGCTGCCCCTTTACCCACCATACTTCGCGAAGCAGAATCAGATTGTAAAACGGCAAAATGAGAGGAAACTGCATAATATGCCCGGATAATGCATAGGACATCATCTTCTTGATGCTTTTCGTCCAGAAGCTGCGAACGATGCAAATCCAAAGCGACAGCACAAACCCGTAATTATAAATCCACACCATAATGCGGTCCAGAGATGCACGATGAAACGCTCTCGCCCATGCGGCGTCGTTTCCGGGGATATTCCTCATCATCGTGTCCCAGGTCCAGGGATGGCGGTTATTTTCGAACATCCAGTTGGCTATTTTCCACCACAAGCCGTTGCCCGATCCGTAGAAATAGTAAAACACGCCCAATAACGGTATGGCAAAAACAAAAAAACGTTTCCAATCGACGTCGATTTGGTCTTTTCTAACGCCGAGCAAGCATACGAGCAGCAGAATCCAGCATTCCGTGGTCCATCCTCCCGCTACGCCGATACGCCAAACGAGAAAAATGGACGCAATGATGCCGTACATCGTCCAGTCGTTGGATGTGAGCCACACACGCGCTCTGTCTTTCACTCTAGTAGTCCCCCTCTGAAAAGCATAGCTCCAATCACATTTATCCAGTATACCAAATTCGAATCCGTTTGGCTTCATGAAATTTTAATAATACAACTAAACTAAAACCAAAAAGAAAGAGACACCGCTATAACGATGTCTCATCCATGTATGGTCGGAGTAACACGATTCGAACGTGCGACCTCACCCACCCCAAGGGTGCGCGCTACCAGGCTGCGCCATACCCCGATTCACAATGTACTGTTAATTATAAAATGGAAGCGCTGACTTGTAAAGAAGCATTTCCCAAAAAAATGAAACACCTGAATGCAGCCATTCAGGTGTCTCTTATAGAAAGCATGAAGCATATGTACAAAGACTTTGGAGCCGATTATTGAATTCCGTCTCTCAGTGCTTTCCCTGGTTTAAACGCAGGAATTTTGCTGGAAGGAATATCGATCTCTTCGCCGGTTTGCGGGTTACGTCCTTTACGAGCGGAACGTTCACGAACCTCAAAGTTACCAAATCCTACCAATTGCACTTTATCTCCGCTTTGCAGAGCTTCGGAAATTGCTTCAAAAACAGCTTCCACCGCTTTAGTCGCATCCTTTTTGGACAGCTCGCTAGTTTCTGCTACCTTGTTGATCAATTCAGATTTATTCATGCCATTCACCTCCCCCCAAAGCTAATTAAGAGCGATGCCTAAAAGCAACTTTGTCCCGTTACTTCCTTTGTTAACCGAAAAGTCGCAAAATATACATAGAAACGCGCTAATTGCTTGTAAATCAAGACTATAGTAATACACACGCCTTACTTTTTCAAGTAAAAACAAAAAAATGCACCCTCCGGAGTGCATTTTTATAGCCATTTGTGAAGTATATTACAGAATGATGGCAATCAGGCCGCCGGAGCCTTCGTTAATAATGCGTCCCAGCGTTTCCTGCAATTTATATCTGGCGTTGTCCGGCATCATGGCAAGCTTGCCTTGAATGCCTTCGCGAACGATGGAGTGCAGCGAGCGGCCGAAAATGTCGGATTCCCAAATTTTCAGCGGGTTGTCCTCGAAGTCCTGCATCAGATAGCGTACAAGCTCCTCGCTCTGCTTCTCTGTACCGATGATGGGAGAAAACTCCGACTCGACGTCTACGCGGATCATATGAATGGATGGCGCGGTTGCCTTCAGGCGTACGCCGAAGCGGGAGCCTTGACGAATGAGCTCAGGCTCATCCAAAGCCATTTCCGCCAAGGTCGGAGGCGCGATGCCGTAGCCTGTCGTCTTGACCATCTCAAGCGCTTCGGCAAAGTGGTCATACTCCCGCTTGGCATGGCTGAATTCCTGCATCAGCTGGAGCAAGTGGTCTTTACCCCGGATTTCGACGCCCACGACTTCCATCAGAATGCGGTCATACAATTCGTCCGGAGCGTACAGGTCGATTTCCGCAACCCCTTGGCCCATATTCATGCCGGCCAAAGCGGCTCTATCGATAAATTCATACTCCTCGAAGTGGCTCACTACGCGGTCCACGTCACGCAGCCTGCGGATATCCTGGACGGTTTCCCGTACCGAGTTCTCGAAGTGGGAACGGAGCCAGTGGTTTTCCTCCAGCACCATCACCCAGCTCGGCAGATTGACGTTGACTTCGTGTACCGGGAATTCGTACAGCACCTCGCGAAGTACGGAGATCATATCGTCTTCGTTCATATTCGCTACGCTCATCGCAACTACAGGAACGTCGTGCTTCGTTTGCAGCTCGCTTCTCAATTCCTGAGCGATCTCGCTGTTCGGCTTCGTGGAGTTGACAATGACGATAAACGGCTTGCCGACTTCCTTCAGCTCGGAGATGATTCTTGCTTCGGCATCAACATAAGATGAGCGGGGAATTTCGGCGATCGAGCCGTCCGTCGTGATTACGACGCCCAAGGTCGCATGCTCTTGAATGACTTTGCGAGTGCCGATTTCTGCCGCTTCCTGGAATGGGATCGCTTCATCGAACCAAGGCGTGTTGATCATGCGCGGTCCGTTCTCGTCCTCATAGCCTTTGGCGCCTTCCACCACATAGCCTACGCAATCCACCAGACGAACATTGACATTCAGTCCTTCAGCAACATGCAGCTGTACTGCATTGTTCGGTACGAATTTCGGCTCCGTCGTCATAATGGTTCGGCCCGCCGCGCTTTGTGGCAATTCATCGGTTGCCCGAATGCGATCCGCTTCGTTTTGAATATTTGGAAGTACGATCGACTCCATAAAGCGCTTGATGAACGTTGATTTTCCCGTACGGACCGCTCCAACGACCCCCAGGTAAATATCCCCGCCAGTACGCTCTGCAATGTCCTTAAAGATATCCACTTTTTCCAATGAGAATCCCTCCTACAGGTTGTTTAAGACGAAACTCGTACACATGCTTTTTGGACTAGTAAAAATATATGTACTAGCTAACAAAATATGATGAACCTTATCATATTTTATTTTTGAATCACTCCTTAGCTGACAACGGCATGGCACCGCGGCTTAATCTCTATGAGAATATATGAACGGCACCGCCGCGTTATTCTTTGGATGAACAAAAAAGAAAAGCCTCTATCTCCCTTGTAAAGGTTAATAGAGGCTTAGATGATATTATTCAACCACCGGTGTCGGTTGGCCGTTCAGCCAGTGATACGGGCCGGTCCGCGCCGGTACATAGAACGATTCCTTAACCAGCAGCTCTCGCAAATCCTGCTTGCTATCGAGGCTCTTTTGAAGCGATTTTTTGTCGATAAGCCGCATCATTTCCTCGGCATAGTCTATCGATACGCGTCCAGTGTCGTCCAGCAATAGCGGAAGCATGACTTGCCGCGTATACATGCTGGCGGCTTGAACCGGCTTTTTGTTCATTTTGGCAAAATCGATCCGGTAAAAGGACGGCGCCACCTGTTCTCCGGTAGGAAGCTTGCCGTAGTTTTTGGCTCTATAGTCGTCCACCTGCTTCTGAACCTCGGCCGTTAGCTGGAACGAAATCAGATCCATCATTTTGACCGTCGGCTTCGTCTCCACGTCCACCAGGACATACACCGCGGTGCCGCCGTTCTCGAAGGCATTGGCCGGGATGCTGCTTATCATGGCTCGTTCTTTCAGCTTTTTGAAATCGATGGGATACTTCTCATACAGCGGGGTCGTTTGCTCGCTGTTTTTTATCGGCAATACGCCGGTTTTGGCGTGGAACTGGTCAACGGCATTTTGCACCACGACGACAAATTCGCCGGTGGCGATTTGATTTTGCTTCAATTGATCCTTCGGGTACATGCAGCCCGACAGCATCAGGCTGAGTACAACAATGATTATGGCCAGGCTTGAATTTCGAAGCTTTGCTAGCATTTATAGATCCTCCTGCTGACGTTCCAGCTGTTTCCTGATAGCTGCTTTCAACGGGTCCTCGGGTGTAGTAACCGTAACATCGCCTGTCACCTTTGCTTGACATGCAAGCCGGTATCCTTGCTCCTGCAGCCCGCCCAGCTTCAATCGCTCGTTTATATTCATCGGAGCAAGACCGCTTCCGTCTGAGGCTATTACCTTGCACATCAAACAGGCGGCTTTCCCTCCGCATCGGGTACGGATATTGACTCTTGCTCTGCGGGATGCATCCAACAAAGTCGTTCCCGGTCGCACTTCAATCGATTTCCCGTCTGGCAAAAAGGTAACCCGTATTGGCATCCGCATATCCTCCTTCAACGATCAGATTTTATTTCCGCTTAACAGCTGCCCCAGCTTCATCGTCACCTTGTTGCTCAACCGGTTGCTTACCGCAAGCTCCTGTAGCGTCCGTGTTGCTCCGCCGTGCCGCTCCACCATCACCCGGGCTATCGCTTCATACCGGTCGGGACGGTCTCTAAGGATATTGAACACCAGTTCGTGCTCCAAAGGCATGAGCTTGATCGCATTGCTGTTGCGCTCACTGCTTAAGGTATGAGTTACGGCGTATTGCTCGTAATATCGGGCGGCATCGACCCGATACACGCTGTCGCAGGCGGTCACTTGAAAGTCCCCGACCAATTCTACCTTGACGCCACCGATTTGGTAATGGCTTAAGATCGAATAATATATCGCAGAGCGATCCTCTGTCTGTTCGTCAGTGGAATAGGCTCTCAATTCGGCGTGAATGCGCCTTGCCGCTTCGCCGTCCGCATACACATCAAGGTCATGCGGGGCCTCGGCAAGCGCTACCCCCTGCATCAGCAGCCCGCAGCTGCCGCCGACGAGCCACGGCTGACCTATGCCGGTCAAGTCTTCCGCCAGCTGTCTCAGGGCATCGCCCAGATTCTCTATATGTGACACTCTTAGTCCCCTCTTCGTAACAACCGGCGGCTGCCGGTTTTTAGAAATATGGCTTGTACAATACGGTCACGGGGCCGTCCTGCTTCACAACCGCCTGGCAGCCGAGACGAAAGCCCTTCTCTATTTCTTCCGGCTCTAGCCGATCCAGCTCGGCGTCCGTCGGCTCGTTTAATAATTCGGCGCCTTCTTTTACATAGCATCTGCAGCGGGCGCACGTCCCTCTGGTACAGCTGAACGACCAATCCACCTCATGCTTCATGGCCAAATCCAATATCGTAAGGCCGCTATCGAACTCGACCTCTTTTTGTACTTTACGTCCCATCAATGTGATCATAAATGACTAACCCTCCGCAAATAAATAAATGGATGCATATCAGAGCGTTGGCGCTAGCCCCGCCGCATCAAAGCAAGGAAACTACCATATACAATAAAATAGGAATAAACAGTAAAAATGCGACGAACGACAAAATCGCCCGAACCGCGCCCTTCGTTTTTGTCCTTGCAAAAGAAATAAGCAACGATGCCAGCACCATTAGCCCGATGGCGATAAACGATGCCCACATTTTATCCATGGGTGACATATTCAGACCCCTATCCTTTTATTTTTATGTATCGTCCGGAATACCCAAAATATTCTTTGCTATTATAACATAAAAAAAGCATAAGCGTGCCAAATGGCCGCCTATGCCACGAAACTGTTACTTTTTCGAAAGGAGCTTCATCAGCTGCTCCAATGTATTGCCGTTTTTGCTGCCTTTGACGGATTGAATGATCTCGTTGATCGTCGACTCCGATACCGGTACGTTGACCAGATTGGAAACCTGCTTTATCAATTGTCTAAGCTGAGCCTCATTTTGCATGGTAGAAGGCTTCACACCGCTGGCCAGCTTATAAATGTCCTTCTCATCGATGGATTTGCCGGTTTTCTTCTTGACGACGTTCAACACGTCTTTCGGCGTATTCTTATCAGCCACTGTTCTGTCCCTCCTTACCCTCATAGCTCCTTGCCATTGGCGGAGTTACGAATCTAAGGTATTGTATGAACAGAAGCCTTCAGCCGTGTAGGCGTATAACTAGCTGAACCACTTAGTTTGCACGGGCTTGGCTACTTCTTCAATCTCGTGAGTACGTCCTCTGCCCATCAAATCTTCAACGGCAGCTTCAGGCGTTTTCCCGTTGAACAATACGGCATACAGCTCATCGGCAATAGGCATAGTGGCATCATACTGGCGCGACAGCTTGTAGGCCGCTTGCGTCGTCTTGACGCCTTCCACGACCATTCCCATCTGCTTCAGCACCTCGTCCAAAGGATGCCCTTGTGCCAGCAAATAGCCGGCTCTCCAGTTGCGGCTGTGCTTACTCGTACAAGTTACGACGAGATCTCCGACTCCAGCCAGCCCGGAGAAGGTAAGAGGATTGCCGCCCATAGCCGTTCCCAAGCGGGAGATCTCGGCTAATCCGCGCGTTAATAGCGCCGCTTTGGCATTATCGCCATAGCCCAGACCATCCGTTAAGCCCGCGCCCAGCGCAATAATGTTCTTGAGCGCTCCGCCGACCTCTACTCCGATGACATCGGGGTTCGTGTACACGCGGAAGCTGGAGTTGATAAGCAGGTCCTGAGCAGCCTCCGCCGCTTCTACGCTTTCTGACGCTACGACGACTGTCGTAGGGGATTGCTGTATGACCTCCTCGGCGTGGCTAGGCCCGGACAGTACCACAATGCGGGAAGCGTCATAATCGGGCAGCTCGTCGGCAAGCACGGTAGACATTCTTTTCAGCGTCTGCGCCTCGAAGCCTTTGGTCGCATGGATGAGAAGGGTCTCCTTGCTCAAATACGGCCGCATTTGCGACGCTACCTCTCTCATCGCCGCCGAAGGGGCAACGACAACAACAGCGTAGGCTTCCTCCAACGCTTCTTTCATGGAACTGGTCGCTCGAATGGCGGGAGACAGCGCAACATCCCCCAAAAACCGCCGATTGCGGTGCTCCTTATTCATTTCTGTCACCTGCTGCTCATTTCTCGACCACAGCAGGACGTCCAAACCGTTTTCCGCCAATACAGAGGCAATGGCCGTTCCCCAGCTTCCAGCTACAAGCACAGCTACTTTCTTGGGCAAAAGTCAACACCTCCGGATCATTTTTTGGAACCGAGCTTGTTTTCCTGTCCTTTGACTAACTTCACGATATTGGTGCGGTGACGGAACCATGCGAATACGAACAGCAGCAAGCTTAGCCAGAAAATTTCGTTCGGTCCCTGCATAAACCAAAGTAAGATGGGTAAGAGTGCAGTAAACACCAGAGAGCCTAGCGAAACATATCGGGTAAGCGCGATGGCCAAAATGCAGACAATACCGGCGTACACTACGGCCATTGGGGCCAGCGTGATCATGACGCCGATCGTAGTAGCGATCCCCTTGCCGCCTCGGAAGCCGAAGTAGACGGGCCAATTGTGGCCGGATATCGCTGCAATGCCGCACAATACTTCGATCAGCATATCGCCTTGTCCCAGCCATCGGCCGATCCATACCGCCGCAACCCCTTTTAACGCATCGAGCAGGAGTACCGTTATGGCCGGCCCTTTGCCGAGGACCCTAAGCGTGTTGGTTGCCCCGGCATTGCCGCTTCCATGATTTCTAATATCGATTCCCTTCAGCATTTTCCCCGCAAGATAACTAAAGCTGATCGATCCTAACAAATACGCTACAATGATGGAAATTACTGAGAACACCGCTTATCTCTCCCTATTCATCATCCGATTTCTTTCGAGTAAACATTCTTAACGGCGTTCCTTCAAAGCCGAATGCGGCCCGAACCTTATTCTCCAAATACCGCTCGTACGAGAAATGCATCAGCTCAGGGTCGTTGACAAAGAACACAATCGTCGGCGGCTTCACGGACACTTGCGTAGCGTAATTGATCCGCAATCTTCTTCCTTTATCCGTAGGCGGCGGGTTAATCGCAACCGCATCGGAGATGACATCGTTCAGCACGTGCGTTTGTACGCGCATAGCATGCTGCTCGGCCACTTGGTTGACGATAGGAAGCAATTTATGAACACGCTGCTTCGTCTTCGCGGACAAAAATACGATCGGCGCATAGGTCATAAACAGGAAATGATCGCGGATTTTTTGCGTAAATTGCTGCATCGTTTTGTCGTCCTTGTCGACGACGTCCCATTTGTTCACCACAAATATGGCCGCTTTCCCCGCTTCATGAGCGTAGCCCGCAATATGCTTATCCTGTTCGATAATGCCTTCCTCACCATTGATGAGAACCAGGACAACATCCGCGCGTTCAATCGCCTTTAACGCCCGCATCACACTGTACTTCTCCGTATTCTCATACACCTTGCCGCGCTTGCGCATCCCAGCCGTATCGATGATAACGTACTTTTGCCCGTCTTTCTCGAACGGCGTGTCGATGGCATCGCGTGTCGTACCGGCTACATCACTGACAATGACGCGCTCTTCGCCCAAAATCGTATTGGTCAAGGACGATTTGCCGACGTTAGGCCGACCGATCAGCGCGACACGGATCACTTCCTCTCCATACTCGTCTTCCTCGGTATCCGGGAAGTGCTGAATGATTTCGTCCAGCAAGTCGCCGATGCCTGTGCCATGCGAACCGGAAATGCCGAACGGCGTGCCGAAGCCGAGACTGTAAAACTCGTAAATATCGTCCAGACGCTTAATATTATCTACTTTGTTGACTGCAAGAACAACCGGTTTTTTCGCGCGAAACAGCATCTCGGCAACCTCCGAATCAGAGGCGGTGACACCCGCTTTGGCATCAACCATGAACACGATAACGTCTGCTTCCTCAATGGCCAGCTCCGCTTGGGCGCGGATCGATTTCATCATTTCATTATCCCCGTCGATTTCAATACCGCCGGTATCTATTACACTGAAACTCCGATCCAGCCATTCTCCGACTCCATATAACCGGTCACGGGTAACCCCCGGCATATCTTCTACAATTGCAAGCCTGTCTCCGATAATGCGGTTAAAAATAGTAGATTTGCCCACATTCGGACGGCCGACTATAGCCACAATGGGTCTTGCCACTTGACTTCATTCCCTTCTAGCTGCAACATACCGCAACATGAAAAATTTCACAATCTACATCATAGCATTTGCCTTCATTGAAAGCAATGCAATCTATAACCAACTTATCCATCGGACGAGCTTTTGTGATCGACCAGAATGAGCGTTCCATTCTCCAAATCGTGGGCAGACGCATCCAGTATTTTTTCCAGCTTAAACGCCACTTTTTGCTGCTCCTCCGCATTGTGGACAATAAAGATGGGCGCCCCTCCCGCAACCTGGTCTCGATTCGCCGTTACAATCGCCATAATTTTACCCATGTGGATTATGCCTCTCCTTTACTTGGACTGACATCCGCCTCGGAAGGCATTCTTACCGCACTTTCGAGAACCGGCGATTTCAGCAGCACCTGCCTCGCTCTAGCCCCATTCAACTCCTGCGGGAGCAGGAACACGGCCAGTCTGCCGTCGGCCATATCCAGCTTGGCGAGAGGCAAAAGCGAAGGCTCGCCCTCATCCCTGTATACGCCCATAATGGTGGACAAATCGTGCAGCATCGCCTGGCGTTGTCCGACATTGGCCAAGGTTACGCGGCAATTTTGGTTTTTGGGAGTCAGGATGAACCCCATTCCGCGCTCCTTGATAATGTTTCTCGTATCCTCCAAGCCTACGTTCATAATGTAAATGTCGCCTACAAAAAGATTCGGCCCGTCCATCCGCACCTTCGCTTCGCTGACATCGGCTATATGGGAGATGCTTTTGCCGCTTTTGAAATGATTCGTGATCATGATGGCGCCGATGCCGGCGACGATTCCCCAATACCAGGCCAATACGATACTGAATAGGGCGGTAACGAACGAGGTGAAGATAACCATATAGTTGCGTCCTTCAAATACCATCGCAATGCCCTCTATGTACGTAGCCCCTCGCGGGACGAGCTCCATGCTGTCGATTTTGGACAACGTTTGCCTCTCCATATTCCGGACGTCGCGAAATTGCTGTGCCGCTAGCGACAGGAAGGTAATCGCGGTATAGTTTTTATCCAGAAGCGACGGCACCGCTACAGAGCCTAATCCGGCTGCTATGACGCCGAGCGAAATATGAATGATCTTTCCGTGAGGATAAGTAGGATATTGCCGGTAATCCGTCCGCAGCATGCTTAGCCTTGCGCCGATCCCGAACAGAACCCCGAGGACGATCCCAACCGTATATTTTTGTTCCACGATCCAATCCAGCATGGTCATCGCCCCTCTCTATTCACTATCGCCGCCGCTCATTCTTCTTATACCATCCGTCACCCAATGGACGCTTTTTTTGCATGCGAACATCGCGCTGGCCAAGAGCAACGAGCATATCCTAGTCATATATACGGTCAGCCACCAGCGATCCTGAAACAGCGGGAATCCGAGCTGAAACCCGGCAAAATCCCGGTGCATATAACCGCGGTACAGCTCAGCAAGCAGCAAGCCTATGGATACCGAAGCCAATTGAACGGCAGGCAGGCGGGTCAAGCCGCTCACTAAGGCTCCTATGAGGAGCGCCATGGATATCTCCGTGCTGCCCATGATCCAGGCCGGTACGAGATGAATCGTCTCCAGCATAAAAAAGTAGATGGAGCCGAGCAGCGCTCCCGCCGATAAGATATGGATCCGGTACAACCAGCCGTGTGCCCGCCATAGAACGCAGATGATAAGTATGCATAGAACGGCAATGCAAAAGTTGATTTTCCCGCCCCTGAGCGTTAGGGAAAACTTCGTAGCGATGAACCACGAAATAAAAAAAAGAAGTATCACCTTTGAAGTTATACCTCTTACCAATAAGTCTTTCCAGCCGCTGGCGAACAGGATCAGTGTTACGACCATGAGTAATAAGGACAAGTATCCTGGATTCATGTGCACCCACCTAAGAGCTATAGTTGCTGCGGAGACATAGACGGGATAATGCATCAGCCGAATTTGTCATCCGTTCCTTAGTATGGCTGGGTTATTTAGTTTTTATCAAAACCGGATCGATTTGCATAGCTGGTGATATCGATTCCGCGGGTCATGCACCAGTGCGCGGTCTCGCCGCCAACGACCACCGGAACGTTCCATAGATCAGCTATAGCAGGAGCCCCAAGCGCCGTCATGACAAGCGTCAATTCATGATGAATGGCGCGAATTCGATCTATCAACGCGGCCGTTCCGCCCGTTCGCAATATGCTTAAAAAAGCTCCTGCAATCCCCACCGCGGAAGCGCCGAGAATTAACGCTTTGCTGACTTCCCTGCTGCCGGAGATGCCGCCGGTGGCAATAATCGCTTCCCCCGTCTGAGCTTTACGGCTCTTCAGAGCATGGAGTGCCTCAAGCAAAGCGACCGCCGTCGTGCTGCCCCAATCGTTCAGCCATGAGATCGGCTCGGATCGGCGTGCGTTCTCGATGGCGGCAAAATTGGTTCCGCCGGAGCCTCCGATATCGAACAAGGTGACCCCTAAGCGCGCCAGCGCCGTGACACTTTCGTGAGCCATCCCGAAGCCCACTTCCTTAACAATAACCGGAACGTGTACCCGCTCCATTATGGATGCTATCCTCTCGGACGTCCCGCGAAAATCACGATCCCCTTCCGGCATGATCAGCTCCTGCATCACATTCAAATGGATTTGCAGCGCGTCCGCACGAAGCATCTCGACTGCCTGCTCCGCTTGATCGGGCGTAGCTTCGCTTCCCAAATTGCCTATGACGATGCCTTCCGGATTCATTTGCCTGACGACCCTATAGCTTGAAACGACTTCACGGTTCTTAATCGCCGACATTTGCGACCCAACCGCCATCGCCAACCCGGTTTCCCTAGCGGCAACGGCCAGCTCCCGGTTAATCTCCTCTGTTTCCCGAGCGCCGCCAGTCATCGCATTAATAATAATCGGCGAGCTCAAATTGAGTTCGCCGATCGTAGTTTGCAATGAAATTAGCTTCGTGCAGGATTCAGGGATACAGTTATGAATCAGCTTGATGTCGGAGAAGCCGTGGCTTCCCTTCTGTCCAAGCTTCAGAGCATAATGAACATGCTCCAGCTTCCTAGGAATACGCACCCTGTTTCCCCCTAATTTCCGATGCTTATTTAAATTTGCTCAGTTTATCGCCGAAACGCTCGCCGAGCGTCAGGTTCAAGCCTTGGTTTTGATACTCTTCAGCAATAACCGTTTCTTTTTGGTTTCTTGCAGGCTTCTCCGATCTAGGAGCCGGGGCTGCATCGGCAGGAGCTTCTTCGGTTTCTTTGATGCTCAAGCTGATGCGCTTCTCGTCCACGTTCAGATCGAGCACCTTCACCTTCACTTCTTGTCCTTCTTTCAGTACTTCGAACGGAGTTGCAATATGACGATGAGCGATTTGGGAAATATGAACCAAACCTTCCACGCCAGGAGCAACCTCAACGAAAGCGCCGAACGGTGCAAGACGTTTTACGGTACCTGTCAAGATGTCGCCGATGTTGAATTTGCCGCTCACTTGCTGCCAAGGACCAGGTTGAGTCGCTTTAATGCTCAAGCTGATGCGCTCGCTGCCCGGATCCAGCTTCAAGATTTGCACTTTCACTTGATCGCCTTCTTTAACGACCTCGGAAGGAGTTTCTACATGGTGCCATGCCATTTCGGAAATGTGCACCAAGCCGTCGATGCCGCCGATATCTACGAATGCGCCAAACGGAGTCAGGCGTTGTACTGTACCGGTCAATTCTTGACCAACGGACAGGCCTGCGATCAGATCTTTTTTCTTAGCTTCGAACTCTTCGTCCAGAACGTCTTTTTGCGAAAGAATCACTTTGTTTTTCTCGCGGTCCATTTCTTTCACGCGAAGTTTCAATGTGCGGCCTTTGTAGTCGCTGAAATCTTCAACGAACGTACGCTCAACCATGGAAGCAGGCACAAAGCCGCGCAAACCGATATCCACTACGAGACCGCCTTTAACAACCTCGGCCACTCTAGCTTCGATAATCGTTTTGTTCTCCATGTCGGCTTGCAGCTGTTCCCAAGCTTTTTCGCTGTCCACTACGCGCTTGGAAAGAACAAGCTTTTCTTTGTTATCGTCAATGGTCAATACTTTCAATTCAACATCTTGTCCTACTTGAACGCCTTCGCCGGCGCTTCCCAGGTTAACGGAGGAAAGCTCGCGGATAGGAATTACGCCGTCATACTTATAACCTACATCGACGAAAGCTTGGTCATCGTCGACTTTGATGATTTTCCCTTTTACGGTATCTCCCTTTTTCAGTACGGAAACATTAGCCATGGATTCCTCTTGGGATACCTCTTGCTGTGCTTGCTCTTCTTGTTCGTTTTGCTCCACTCTTGTCTCTTCTGACATGGTTCAATACCCTCCTCAATTAGCAACCTAACTCAATAATAGTAGTTACAATTGCTGCTATCTTATATAATTTACCGACGCATAAAGAATACGCGGTTAATTGTTTTACTAAGTATTCCACAATTTATCATTTCGATTCGTATTCCTTGACCATGGAACGGATAACCTTCAAGATTTTATCGGTTGCCTGCTCCAGGCCTTCACCGCCTGCATCGGCGAACTCGCTTATATCGACGGGCTTGCCGTAGACCAGCTTCATTTGCCGGAACGGCTTGTATTTGCCTACTATAGCGGCTGGAACTACTGTAGCGCCGGACTTCAAGGCCAGCATAGCAGCGCCCTTCTTGCCCATTCCTTCCGCGTTATTGCGGGTACCTTCCGGAAAAATACCGAGAATCTTGTTCTCCTTGAGCAGTTGAAGCGACAACCGGATGGATTCTTTGCTGACGCCGCCTCGTTTGACGGGAAAAGCGCTGATTCTGGGCAGCACCCACCCCAGTACGGGAACGTCGAACAGCTCTGCTTTCGCCATATAATGAACTCTGCGCCCTACAAGCGGCGACCCGAGAAGAGGTGGATCGAAATTGCTCGTATGGTTGGCGCACAGAATGACGGGTACTCCTTCGGGAACGTTTTCTTTGCCGATCACTTTTAAACGGAACACGGTCCGGAATATAAAGTGAAATAAGGCACGAAGCGTAGAGTAAAGCATATTACTTCCCTCCGACTTTGGCTCTGCAAAGTTCCAAGATCCGCTCAACCACTTCCGCTATCGACATTTCCGTCGTATCGAGCAGCACCGCATCAGGAGCTTGTACAAGCGGAGACGTTTCTCTCTGCTCATCCATTCTGTCGCGCGACGCAATTTCTTGCTCGAGCTGCTCCAAAGTGACTTCAGGCCTGTCATCCTGAATTTCCTTGAACCGTCTCTCGGCGCGAATTCTGACGCTGGCGGTTAAAAATATTTTGAGCTCCGCATCCGGAAGCACGCTGCTCCCGATATCTCTTCCGTCCATAACAACACCTTTGTCGGCTGCAAGCAGCTTCTGCTTATCCGTCAAAATGCGACGCACTTCTGGAATTTGCGAAATACGGGACACGTTACCGGTTACCTCGGCGGAGCGGATTGCCGCTGTTACCTCTTGTCCGTCAACATAGACCTGCTGACCGTCTTTCCCTGGAACCAGACGAATGTCAAGCCGCGTAGCGACTTGTACAACCTCCGCTTCCTGATCCGGACGAAGATCCGCTTTCAATACACTCCATGTGACAGCTCTATACATGGCACCGGTGTCCACATAAACGAAGTCCAATTCGTTCGCGACAAGCCGAGCGATCGTGCTCTTCCCAGCTCCTGCCGGACCATCTATAGCGATATTGATCTTTTCCAAAACGCGGGCCTCCCAGCACTATAATGAACAAAGTTGAATAAAAACAGGCCCAGCCTGCGATCGAAGAAAATTATACCATAGGTGTTAGAAGGATTGCAAAAGTCTTCGATGCCTACTCGCCCCATAACGAAGCGGTCTAGGAAGCGGTTCGGGAGTAAGGAACTCCTTCCAACTGCTCCACTTTGACCATATAATATCGTAGAAAAGGTACTTGCAGCAGCAGCTGGCTCAAGATCAGCAAGGATACGAGCACCAGCAGCACTCTTTTGACCCATCGTTCAAAAATCGAGGAAAATTGTAAAAATAGGTCCTCGTACCCATTTTCCTTTTCCACGCTTGTCTCTTCTTCCATCATCTACCACTCCAAAAAAAGCTCTTTTCGTGGTAGTCTATCCAAATTTCGACATTTCATGCAGCGGATTATTTACGCAAGTCCAGCTGCCTTTCGAAGCAATAACGGATGATTTTTTGCCTGTCTCGGTCCGTAATTTCCGCGAACCTCATCATAACCTGCTGTATGCCTGTTTCCAGCGGCTTGATTCGAACCAGCTCCCCGCGAAAAGGAACATGCTCGATTTGCCCGTTCTTGTAAGGAACCAGCATCCAGCAATGAACCGACTGCTGAATATTCAGCGGTATGTAACCGTCGCAGAGGAAGGAGATCCCTCCCCCGCCGACATCATCGGTTAGAGCGACAAATCGCAGCTGCTCCGAATAAGTAACCGCAAGCTCCAGCTCCGCAGGTACCCGCAGGAAGTTGCGCCGCTGCACCTTCGTTATCGTCTCGGGCTCCGGTTTTTTAATATGAACCATCCGGATCGTTTCTTCCGAGAAGGCGAGCACAGACGTATTGAAATAATTTTTAACCCCGCCGTCGGTAATAAAATAAACGGACAATTCATCGCCCATGTAGAGTCTTTTCAATCGTCCCGTCTTCTCGTTTAATGGTACTTCCATAATGATTTGGCGATCATTGATATCGGCGATTCTCGATTTGAACTCTTGCTTCGCCTCTTCATCGTCGATGGAATTGACTTGTATATGTAAAATCTGATTGACTTTCGGCAGCAAAAAGCTTCCTCCCCCCAGAATTTGACAAAAAACAGTGCCTAAGAACTAGAATCCACCTATATTATACCATGCGGCTTTCATATGGGAAGAAAAAAAAGAAGAAGCCTCTCAGCTTCTTCCATCAGATGTTATGTTTGTACTTGTTGATCTTCCTTGCGGACATGCTCGATTTTTTCTTCGGCACCCGTATCGGCGTTAATAAAAATTTTATAGATGCCGCCGTTGATTTTCCCCGTGTACTGATAGCACTGCACTTCTTCCTTCATATCGTTGCGGATCAAAGCCATCGCTTCTCCATCGACTTTGAAATTCGGATTCAGCACCTTGCGCGCCTCCTCCTGCGTCAGCTTAGGTGCCTTCAGCTGGCGTTCCTTGTGATCAAACACGTAGTCGGTTGCCTGAAGCCCGATGATTTCTCCATTATCCATCGCCACCTTGACCGCTACTTTGTCGAGGTAGTTGATCATGTTATTGTCACGGCTGGCAAACGTAATATTGGCATTGTTGCTGTATTCGTCGTAAGCTACCGCCGTCATATTTTTGAAGTCGTGGCTATCGAGGA
This sequence comes from Paenibacillus sp. H1-7, assembly GCF_022354825.1. Classification (GTDB taxonomy): domain Bacteria; phylum Bacillota; class Bacilli; order Paenibacillales; family NBRC-103111; genus Paenibacillus_S. The sequence goes on along the minus strand of NZ_CP031168.1, from coordinate 3,250,427 downwards.
ACTCAGCCGCCGCGTCGCGGGCACGGCGGAAATCCAGCTTCTTCTCAGGCACTTCTCTGTCGGCCGAGAACCAGAGCAGCTGGCCTCCTTTGGTGCTGTAATCCATTTGGATTCCGCCCGGATTATTGCCCCGATTGGCTGAAACGCTGAACGAATGGTACTCGGAACCAGCTCCATTCTCGACGACCTGCAGAGCGGAAGGATCGATGTTCAGGAAGGTCGCCGCCTTCTGTTTCACTTCGTCTGCGGTGACGTCGTTGCCGGACAGCATTTTCATATCGCGAGTCTGGAACAGGTTCATGATCGAAGGACTCCACTTGACGTCGGAGTATTCGGATACCTTCTTGTCGACCGTCTGGAAGCCGTCGATGATCGTATTGTCCAGCGGCTCTTTCTCTGTCGCCAGCGCCATTTCAACGTCCATCCATCGCAAATTGTTCGCCAGCACTTTGTTTTGCATGCCGCGCAGATCTTTGCTGATTTCGTCCGCATGGGTGTACAATGCGTTTAATGTGGCCATTTCCTCCTGATTTAACGGCTGCTTGTTAAGATCTCTAACGGCGGCCCGGTACGCGAAGTTCGACATGTTCGCCAGAAATTCCCCCGTTTTATTGAACGGCAGCAGCGATAGTGGAAGCTGGCTTATTTCACTTTGAGCCTGATTCGTTATACGCCATACATTGACCAACCCTTTTTTGTAGCTGTCCTGAGATGCGGTATTAATGGCCAATGTGTTGCCCAGCTCGTTATGGAGCCGGTCCACATGAAAGGAAAGGTCATGGAATGCCCGCTGATACTGGTTTTCCGCTTTAATGAGAATCGCGTTTTTCTCCTGATGCTCCAAATACCCCCATACGCCCGCCCCGATCAAGGCAACGACTAAAATCGGAAACATTACGATGCTTAATCTTCTGTACATGGATGTGAATTCTCCCTTCTTCAGCCAAACTTGGCTTTAGTTTTCGCCCAAGGAAGATGTCTTATTCACAAAAAAAGAAGCCTGCATCAGGCCTCTCCCGTTTAGAAATCATGGGTTTCGATATCAAAGTCGTTCTCGTTGTTGCAAATGCACTGCTTGAATCCCGTATCGATCTTGCCCTTGTCTCTTCTTCCTTTCAAAATGAACCGTTCCCCGCACCAGTTGCAGCGAATCGTTACCTTTACTCGTTCGTTTACGGTCATGTTTACCCTCCCGGCATGAATTCTATACTGACAAGTATAGACAAACCGGTTAAATTTTAATCTGCTCCTCCCTGCGCACGACGCGCAGCGGCGATCGGGCATTCGCGCGGTTGACCTTCCTTATGCTTCTTATCCACAAGAATGCCATTAACGGGATCATAAACCAGATCCAATACGCCTTGGCGGTAAGGAGCACATAATCGAATACCCCGTGCCAAAAAATCGGGAGCATAAGCGAGAAGATCAAGTGGCGCGTCCTCAGCTCCTCTACGAATTTGGCTCTTCCCAAATGATAGCCCATGATAACGCCGAACATCGCGTGCCCCGATACCGGCAGCAGCGCTCTGTATAACAGACTCGAAATGGACGAGGAATTGAGCAGCGCATAAAATACGTTCTCTAGCGTAGCGAAGCCGAGCGAAGCGGCTACCGCATAGACGATTCCGTCATAAGGCTCGTCGAACGAAGTATGCTTGTAGATGATGAAATAAACGAGAAACCATTTCAGAAATTCTTCAATTCCGGATGAAATGATAAAGCTGAATACGAACGGATTCTCACCCAAGCCATGAACCAAGGCGCGCTGGATGACCATGACCGGGAATACCAGCAGCACTCCGAATAAAAATACTTTCATGACGAGATGGATCGGCTCCGTATCGTAACGGTCCTTCAAATAAAAATAAGCCATCAGAGCGACACCGGGCGCTATCGCTGCCGTCAAGACTGAGAAGACGCTCATGTGTCCCCCTCCGTTTCCGTGTTTTTGATGCGGTTCAAGAGCAAGTACGTCATATGAAGAAAAACTCCGGATCAGCACAAACTGCCTCCGGCCGCTGTTGAAATCGGGTTAAATGGATGAGAATTGGCGGTGATAACCCGATTTCAAAGGCGGCACGTAAACTCTTCCGGCAGTTATGCCGACCTCCGTTTTCCATATGACGATAGCCAAGTGAACCCCAATCAAAAACATGCCATTATTTATAAAATTAAACCCACCCGCGAAAACGGGCGGCTTCAGCCATCTTACGAACGCCCACCATATAAGCGGCCAAACGCATATCCACATTTCTTGTAATATGAATATTATAGACATTTTCAAAGCCTTTTTCCATTACTTCTTGCAGCTTGGAATGCACTTCCGCTTCCGTCCAATAATATCCCTGATTGTTCTGCACCCACTCGAAGTAAGATACGACCACCCCGCCTGCGCTCGCCAGCACATCGGGAACCAGCAGGATGCCGCGGTCGGTCAAAATTTTCGTCGCTTCCAGAGTCGTTGGGCCGTTGGCCGCTTCCACCACTATGGACGCCTTGATCCGATCGGCATTGTCCAATGTGATCTGATTCTCGATCGCGGCCGGGACAAGAATATCGCAATCTTGCTCGAGCAGCTCCTTATTCGTAATTGTATTCTGGAACAGCTTGGTTACGGTGCCGAACGAATCGCGACGGTCCAGCAAGTATTCGATATCCAGCCCGTCTTTGTTGTACAGCGCGCCGTAAGCATCGGATATCCCGATAACCTTCGCTCCCGCTTCATGCATGAATTTGGCCAGGAAGCTCCCGGCATTGCCGAAGCCTTGGATGATCACCTTGGCGTCTTGAATCCGGATCCCTTTCTTCTTCAGCGCCTGATCGATCATGATCGTTACGCCCTTGGCCGTAGCCGTCTCCCGACCATGAGAGCCTCCCAAGACGACCGGCTTGCCCGTAATAAAGTTCGGGGCGTCAAATTCGCGGATCCGGCTGTACTCGTCCATCATCCAGGCCATAATCTGCGAGTTCGTCATGACATCAGGCGCCGGAATGTCCTTGGTCGGCCCGACGATTTGGCTGATCGCCCTAACGTATCCTCTGCTTAGCCGCTCCAGCTCCCGAAACGACATTTGCCGCGGGTCGCAAATAATGCCCCCTTTGCCTCCGCCGTACGGCAAATCGACAATGCCGCACTTCAAGCTCATCCAGATGGACAGAGCTTTGACCTCGTCCTCGGTTACGTCAGGATGAAAGCGGACGCCGCCCTTAGTAGGACCTACAGCGTCATTATGCTGCGCGCGGTAACCGGTGAAAATTTTGATCGAATCATCATCCATACGAATCGGAATGCGAACCGTCATAATTCGCATCGGCTCCTTCAATAGGTCCACCATCGCTTGTGGGTAGCCCAGCTTGACGAGCGCCTGCTCAATGATTACCTGTGTAGCATGAAGCACGTTAAGGTTTTCAGCCATCGGAACCATCCTTTTTGCTTTCTATTTTTCCGTAAACATTGCTTTCTCCTGCTGGAAGCTTAGCGGAATGTCGACCAGTGTGCCGTTTCTGTTTTTCAGAAGTTTCAGCATGACGGAAGTCATCTCCGTTTCCTGATTTTCTTTAGCCTCTTGCGGTTGGAGCAGCATGATGACATCGGCGCACGCTTCAATGCCTTCCGGGAACCGGTTGGGACTGCATTCCCCGGGCATCGCCGCTATGACCGTTGCATTCCATTCCTTGGACCACTGCTTAAGCGCATAGGTGATCAACGTCCGGTGATCGTCGGAAGACGAAGCATGCCCGGAAGCCCGCGCCGGCACCCTATTCAAATGGTCGATGAAAACAACCGGTGTCTTATCGGCCAGCGAAGCTATTTTTTCAATAGAGCCCATCACTTTGTCGAGCGTTGTATCGAGCGAGCATTCCAATGTCCACAGCATTTTGCTTATAGGCAGATACGCTTTGTTTGCTTCGTTTATTTGCTCGGGATCGACCTTTCCGTTCAATACCTTCTGCGGCTCGACGCCGATAATTCTCGCGATGCTTCTCGCCCACAGCTCAAAGCTCGTCATATCCCACGACACATATACGACCGGGGTTTGTCCTTCGGCAATGTGATCGGCCATCTGCTTCATTAGCATCGTCTTCCCGCTGGAAGCCGCCCCGCATATCAAATACAATCCGCTTTGGAAGCCGCCGTACAGTACTTCGTCCAAACGGCTGATACCGCTCGAAACGCCAGTTACCTGCCCGCGGTACCGCTTCATGTACTCTTCGGCATATACCGTAATATTTTTCACATCGGGAGCAACCGGTACAAGCATCGCTTCTTCCATCGTTTGATTCAGAAGCTGCATGAACGTTTCCAGCGGATTTTGGACTTTAACGAAAAAGTCGTTCAAATCGCGGATCGATTCCGGCAAATTAACAATATACGTTTCCGCAGCCGTTTCCTGCAGCATCGTTTGTATTTTGACACTTTCCCTTCTGCCTAATTCATCGTTCCCCATGCAAATAAACACCCGTTTCCCCTTCAAACGCTCGGCATGAATGTCCTTAAAGCCGAACCAGTGAGGGACGCAGACGGCAGGGAGCCTTGCTTGGGCCAGACTCATCACATCGAACAGCCCGTTGCACAGGATGACATCTTCCGTCTCCTCCAATATTTGTTCATTGAACATGTAATCCTCGATGCCGAGAAGCGCTTTATATTTGGGCTCCCGGTGATCGACGGCGCGGCCGATCAGTTCAATGACCGCTCCATTGGCATCACAGACGGGAATGATGACCCGGTTGGCAAAGTAATCGCTCAGAACATCCGGATTGACGGTAAAGCCTATTTTCCCCTGATCGAAGCCCAAGCGATACTGCTCGATCGTCTCTTCCTCGATCCCTCTTTTATACAAATACAAAAAAGCTTCATCCCGAAGCTGTTTCTGATAATGATGGACCAAATCCTCCAAATCGAAGGTGGACTTGGACGCCCCCATATTCATTGCCGTCATACGGTCTCCCCCTACATGCTGCTATCGTCTGTTTGCAAAGCTATCTATTTATGCGCGGCTGCTGTCATTCTCAGCAAAAGAAGCCGCAAAAAAAGCACTCCGCAAAAACTACTGTTTTTGAAGAATGCTTCCGCCAACCTGTTTCTTAATCGTTCATATGGGTTATTTAAAATGGGAACACAGCACTTGTACGGCATTGGTTTCAATCACCGTCTTGCCATATTCCTCAAGCACGGCTCTTGTTACGGTAGCAGCATCGCCAAATTCCGATAATACCGCAATTACTGCTTGGTATCCGCTCTCATCAAGTTCGTCGGCATTTAACAGCAGGAACCATCTGTTCTTGTATGAGAACAGGGTACCTCCGTCAGTAACGAATGGATTCAACACCTTGGCCATACGGATCAAGTCTTCAAAGTCATGGAAAACGTAAGAAATTTGGTCGGATTGCTCTAGAGTAACCTCCAGCTCATACATTTCCTCCACTTCCTCGTCATAGGTCTCGACGGAGGATTGGAAATCGACTTTACCGCGGGTAACGATGACAACCATACCTTGTGCTGGCAGCTGCAGCACTTCTACGGCTAACGGACCGGATGGTTCGAATCCGAGCTCGCTGTATGCCTGATCCATCATGTCGCTAAACAGCTCGTGTACTTTCGGAATTTCTCTCCACATGTCATCCTTTTGAATGCCTCGCTCCGTCAAGTCGTCGAATGTGAGGAAAATCCGTATCTTGTCCTGACTTAAACGCTCCATTTTCATACAGGTTTCCTCCTTGCCGACGCATATATTAACAGCTTATGAAGTAAGGTTAAAAAGGTGAGTAAGCTTTTACAGCTTGTATTCAATTATATGACTATTATATCACAACATAACAAGAAATGTGCGAATGTCCTGAAAAAAAGAAAAGACACAAGCAGGTTGCTCTGCCTGTGTCTGGTGCTTATGATCCATCTACAACCATCAGTGCTTCTGGTATACTTCTTCTTGGCCGTTCTCGGCTAAAATTTCGTTGACGGTCGATTTGAGCTCGGGATCCTGGCTGATGATTTCCTCTACCTTACCGAGGGTCGAAGAGGATGATAAAGATGAAGATGAATGCTCATCTTTTTTCAGGCTAGAGGCGGCAGTTTGATTCATTTTTGTTTTGTTTTGATTCGATGAATCCATCGAACGCTCATTCGATCTGCCCCTATCGGCCGAGCTGCCAAGCGACTGATTGCTGCTCATCGCGGAGAACAGCATGGACTTGCTTTTATTATTGATATAGATAACCGCAGCAGCGCCGACAAGTCCGCCGAGCAAGAAAGATCCGAATTTCATGGCCATCCCTCCATCAGAGTAGTATTCGAATGTATTTTCCGCTATGATGGGACGAACCATGCATGATAAAATCAGGAAACCATCTGAGAATAGGAGTTACCAACATGAACAAAAAGCTGCTGTGCGGACTTGCCGCCCTTCTTCTCATGGCCGCGGCCGCCTGCCAAAACGAATCGAAGCCGCCTGTCCCATCCGCCGCAGAACCGACGAATGCCGCGCCAGCTCCTAACGCCGGCTCCTCTGCAAAAGAGACGGAGCAAGTCCAGCCCGCACAAGGAAACGGAGCAGCTGACAATAAAGCCGGCAGTACAGCTGCGGCAACTCCTGCTCCTACACCTGCGCCGATTCAACAAGCGAAGCCCTTGTACCGAATGAATCCGAAAAGCTACGATATCGTTCCTATAGATTCTGCCGCGACGGAGAAAAAGGTCGTCCTTTTAACGTTCGATGACGGCCCCAAAGACAAAGACATGCTGGAGTCGATGCTGAACACGCTGGACAAGCATCATGCCAAAGCGATCTTTTTCGTCAACGGCTACCGAGCCAAGCAAAAGCCCGAGCTGTTGAAGCTGATCCATGACAGAGGCCAAACGATTGGCAACCATTCGTGGGATCATATCGATCTCAAGAAGGAAAGCAAGGAGAAGGTGAATCAGCAGATCGGGGACGTTCAGCAGTTAGTAAAAGATACGATCGGCACCGCGCCGAAATTTTTCCGTCCGCCGTTCGGTTCCGGGAGCGATGAGGTTCGGGCCAAGGCACTGGAGGAGCAAATGCTCTTCATGACCTGGTCCAACGGTTCGAAGGATTGGGAAATGACTTCCAAAAGCAATAACCCGGATCAGGTCGTAGCCAATGTGCTGGAACAACTCCGTCCGGGCAGCAATATTTTGATGCACGAGCTCGCATGGACCGATAAAGCTCTGGATAAACTGCTGACGGAGCTCGAGCAGAAGCAGTACGGATTTGTCGATCCGGCTTCCATCGAGGTCGCACCTTAAACCATACACCTTACAAAAGTCCGTTGATATAACGGCGCCATCCCCAAACAAGCAGTCCAACGACAAGCGCAATAAATAACCAAAGCAAAGTCCGGTAAAAGATCGGAAGCCACTTTTCCTTCTCCGTAGCGTGAACAGTCTTACGGGGAGGGAGAAAGGTTTCCTCCTTCTCCTCTATCGGATGCTGCATCATTGTGCTGTTATCCTCTGGCTGTCTGGAACTCATTTAATCCTCTCTCCTGTAACGAATAATACAACCCATAACGAAATCAATGACAAAATGTGCGGCGATAGGCGCCCACAAGGAGCCCGATTGAATATAGATCCAGCCGAGTCCGTAGCTGATGCCGAAAACAAGTCCCGTCATAAGCCAATGCTGCAGGTAGCGGATATGAATGGCTGCGAACAATATGCTTGTCCAATAAGGCCCCCAAGCCGCCTGGACCGCTCCGCGAAACAACAGCTCCTCGCAAAAAGCTACAATAAACGACATTACGGCGATATGCCATAACGGCCGATTTTTGAACAGCATATCGTTGATGCCGCCGTCATCCGTCACTTCAGGCGGTACCCATCTGGAGATGAGAATATCTACAATCAGGACGGCCGCGGCATAAGCGGCGCCCCAGAGCAGAATCCAATACCCGCCCTTAATAGAGAACATGGCGCTTAGCGAAGGCTTTTGAAACAGCATAATGATGACGCCCAATAAAAGAACGATAAGTTGCGTTACGTACAAATTGATGAGCAGAAACCGGTCGTCCATTTCGTCAATACTCAATTTCCTGAATTTAAACGGTTTGAAATCGAATTTTTTCATGCAAATTATTCCTTTTATCGACAATATCACCTATACTATCAATTGATAACATACTGCGAGGAGCATGCTTATGGACAGAAGTCTTAACCGTACAGATTACTTGTTTGTCCTTACCTTCATTTTTATGCTTGTCTTATCGGTTGGCACTTTTTTCATGGGGTTGAAATTAGGACAGGAACGATCCGCAGCCAAGTATGAGGAGCTCTTCTCCAAACAAAACGAAGCTGCCAAAGGTTATTCCGCTTATCATCAACAGTATTTGGTGTCATATTATCATACCATTTATGAGCCGTACAGGGAATTTCAGCAGAGCTGGTTCGACAAAACTCACGAGCTGGAGATCAACCGATCGGCTGATGCCTCCTTGATTCTTAAAGATTTGGGCAAGCTGGCCAAAGCGAAGTACGACGCGGTAAGCTCCACGTCCATGCCGGATTCGTCGCCTCTGCTTCAGCAAGGCCAACAAAATTATGCGAAAAGCCTGAAGCTGTTCCATGAAGCGCTGACGAGCTTCCAGGCCAAAGCCAATTCCATACCGGGAAGCGAGCTTGTAAAAGCGATGAATAGCGACCCTTACTTCACTGAAGCACGGAAGTTCGCCTTGGCCGCGCAAAGCAATTATTACGAATCCATCGTGAAATGGAACGAATCGGAAAATCCTCAATTCAAGCACGCGGGCAAAGACAATCCGCTCGCAATAGCGGAGTGGAATACGCTGTCCTTAAATGCGAAGAACTTATACATAGCAAGCAAGCTTGCGCAAGACAATGTGTTCAAGCCGTTCACGCCGCAGGATTTGTCGATGAAAATCGACGAGATGATTGCATCCGGCCAATCGGGCAAGATGAATTTATCCCAGGTGCAGAACGTCATCGACGTGCTGTTGGCGACCAATGCGGTTGGTTCCGGCGATTTTGCCCGCAACAAAACCCGCTGGTACGCGAACGAAACGCTGCCGCAAATCCCGTTTTTCGCCAGTGCGAATTGAGAAAACATTAATTAGTTCCAATATGGTAAGAAAAACAAAAGCCGCTAAGACCAAGACAGCAGCAGCTGACTTATGACTTAGCGGCTTTATTGAATTGAATGCCCTGAAGACGAAATCAATCGTATTGAAACCCTCTCAGCATGGCCACTGCGGCCATTCCGCCCTCTACATTGACCACATTCTCGTATCCCTGCTGGCGCAAATAATAGCACACATTCGCGCTTCGAACTCCATGTGCGCAAACAATATAAAGGGTTTGCTCCTCGGGCAGCTCCCCCATCCTCGCCGGAATCGTATTCATCGGAATGAGCTTCGCTTCGTCCAGATGATAGTACTCCCACTCCCACGACTCGCGGACATCGATGATCAGCGCATCTCCGAGCTGTTTGGTCTCGAGCTTCTCAACAAACGATCTCGGATCTATCATTTCAAACGGTTCCATGACCTTCATCCTTTCCTTCGCGCTGTACTGTATAGAAGCATAACGAAAAATTCACAATTAAACAAGTAAAAACCATTGCAATTCCGGTGAAATTGCCATAAAATATGGTTTGTGACCCGGTAAAGACGAACAATCTATCAATCTTCTCTATGTTATGTACGTAGATTTACCGAGTGTTCCAATGCTGTTACAGGGTGCGCTAATCGTTTTCGACACCTATTGACACAAGCTTGAGGGTCATGTTACGCTAATGAAAATTTCATCTAGTAATCAACACCGACGGAGACAGTGTGAACCGGTAATGCGCAGAGAGCCGATGGTAGGTGCGAATCGGACATTATCTTTTACACGGAGCACTTCAGAGTTGCTGTATTGAACCTCTACCGATTATTCGGACAGAGCCCTAGTAGGTACAGCCGGTTAGAAACCGTTACATTTCTGAGTCATTGGACTCGACAAGGCTGCAACGTGCGAACGCGCAGCGAATTAGGGTGGTACCACGAGAGTTACTCTTCGTCCCTTCATAATACGGCAATCGTATGGGGATGAGGAGTTTTTTTATGCCCAATTTGTCTCCGGCTGCATTCCTACTCGCCACCCGGCAAGCATTCTGGCAATGAAAATGATTATAAATGGAGGTCAATGAACAATGTTTAAAGTGTTAGTAATGGATGGCATCAGCGACATGGGGATTCAAATGCTGTATGATGCGGAAGATGTAACGGTTGAGAAGAAAAACGGATTGTCCGAAGATGAGCTGGTTGCCATTATCGCCGAATACGACGCTTTGATGGTTAGAAGCCAGACAAAGGTAACCGAGAAAATCATGGCTGCCGCTTCCAACCTGAAGGTCGTCGGCCGTGCAGGCGTCGGTGTAGACAACATTGACCTTGAAGCTGCTACCAAACGCGGTATCGTCGTTATCAACGCTCCGGACGGCAACACTATCGCAACTTGTGAGCTGACCTTCGCCATGATGATGTCGGTGGCACGCTCGATCCCTCAGGCTTACAAAAAAACCGTTGGCGGCGAATGGGACCGCAAAACGTTCGTTGGCGTAGAGCTGCGCAACAAAACGTTAGGTATTTTGGGTATGGGACGTATCGGAAGCGAAGTAGCTAAGCGCGCCAAAGTTTTCGGTATGAACGTAGTCGGCTACGACCCGTTCTTGACCGAAGAGCGTGCCGAAAAGATCGGTGTCAAATTGGGCACGGTGAACGAGATTTGTGCTCAAGCCGATTTCATTACTGTTCATACTCCGCTCACGAATGAAACGCGCCATATGATTTCGCGCCCTCAATTCGAGCTGATGAGAAAAGGTGTACGCCTTATCAACTGTGCTCGCGGCGGTATTATCGACGAAATGGCTTTGGTAGAAGCTATCGATGCCGGAATCGTTGCAGGAGCTGCGTTTGACGTATTCGAGCAAGAGCCGCCTAAAGCGGATCATCCGTTCCTGAACAATCCGAAAATCATCGTAACTCCGCACTTGGGAGCTTCTACTGTAGAAGCGCAAGAGAACGTTGCGATCGACGTATCGGAAGAAGTACTGCACATTTTGCGTGACCAGCCGTTCAAAAATGCGGTTAACATGCCGCCGGTACCTCCGACCGTCCTCAACAAGCTGCAGCCTTACTTCAACTTGGGCGAGCACCTGGGACAATTCGTCGGCCAAATGACCGAAGGCGCGGTGCAGGAAATTATCGTTAACTACTCCGGTGATTTGAGCGATGTCGACACGACTCCTCTAACCCGTTATATTGTAAGAGGCGTTCTGGCCAACCAGCTCGAAGGCGTAAACATCGTCAACGCTATGCATTTGGCTAAAACGCGCGACGTGAATATCGTGACTCAAAAATCTACGGCATCCAAAACATTCACCAACCTGGTATCCGTTACATTGAAAACCAAAACCGAAGAGCGCACATTGGCAGGAACGCTTCTGTCCGGCTATGGCGAGCGTATCGTGCAAATCGATCAATACCCTGTCGATATTGCGCCTCAAGGCAACCTGCTTCTGATCTCCCATAACGATAAGCCGGGAATCATCGGCCGCGTCGGTACGCTGCTCGGCAGCAACGACGTCAACATCGCTACGATGCAAGTAGGACGTAAAGTGATCGGCGGTTCCGCAATCATGGTGCTCACCACAGATAAACCGGCGCCGAAAGACGTGTTGGATCAACTGGGTCAGCTTCCAGAGATCGAGAAAGTAACCGAGCTGACTTTACAATAATCCATCCTTTGTTTCACGAACAACAAGATTTACTTTGTTTTTTCAACAAAAAAAGAGGGCATCCGATACGATTATCGAATGCTCTCTTTTTTTTCGAGCAAAAACGCGCTCTGGAGTCAGTTGTAAGGAGTATAATCTCTATGCCTGCCGGCATGGAATAATGACGGAGAACGTCGTTCCCTGCCCTACCATACTCTTTGCTTGTACCGTTCCCTGGTGCGCATCCACCAGGTTTTTCACAATGGAGAGACCTAAGCCGGTTCCCCCTGTCGTGCCTCGCGTACGCGCCTTATCCGCCTTGTAAAACCGTTCAAATATAAAAGGCAGATCGCCTGCAGGGATCCCCTGCCCTTCATCGGATATTTCCAGCAGCGCGGCCTCCCTGCCCATATGCATCACAGTTACGGCACGCATCCGAATTTGTGCTTGCGAAGGCGTATGCCGGATTGCATTGTCGAGCAAATTCGTCATAACCTGTTCCAGCCTGTCTTCGTCCGCCTGAATGTTCAGGCTGTCTTCCGGCAGCTCCAACGTCATGGTAATGCCCCGCTCCTTCGACAGTACGGCGAATTTGCGATGCATCCTTCTCATGAAGCCCCCGACATCGACCTGCCGGATGTGAAGCTCCAGATTGCCTGTCTCCATTCTTGCGAGATCTAGCAGATCGCGAACGAGTCTGCCCATACGCAGCGATTCGTCATGGATGACTTGAGCGAGCTCCTGCCGCTCCTCCGGCGAGGAGGCGATATCGTCGAGCAGCGCCTCGCTGTAGCCCTGCAGCATGGACAGCGGCGTGCGAAGCTCGTGGGACACATTGGCCACGAAATCTTTGCGAAGCTTATCGAGACGGAACTCCTCGGTCACGTTCCTCATTACGGCGACGACGCCCCGTACGACATCACGAGAATGCAGCGGAGCCATCACAATGGACCATACTTCATTCTTCACGTGAAGGTTTTCCGTTATTTCATTGGCCCCGTTAATCACTTCTTCGAACAACGGCCGGACCGGAGGCGGAATCGTGCCAAGCTGCGTACTCTGCTGCGGATCCGTGTCTGGATCGGCGTCAAAATCGTTCCATTCGAGCTGATTCCAGTCGCGAACGATCTTGTAGCCCTGCGGATTGGTCAAGATCACCTGCCCGTCGGCATCGAACGTAATGACCGCATCGGACATACTGCGCAGGACGCTGGATAAATGCTCCTTCTCGTGGTTCAACGCCTTGATCGTATCCGATAGCTCCTCACCCATCCGGTTGAACGTCTTGGACAGCTCCCCGAGTTCATCATCGGACGCGATAGGCACTCTCGTTCCAAATTCCCCATGGGATATGAGATCGGCCGCTTTTCTTAGCTGCTGCAGCGGCTGGGTAATCTTGGTCAACAGGAAGAACGCAAAAAATGTGGTCATCAGAAACCCGGCGATGCCGACATAAACGAACAATCGCATGACATACGTCTGCGTCGCCTCAACCGACTGGGTCGACTGATACAGCACGGCGGCACCTATAATCTTTTGCTGAGAAGCATCCATCAGAGGAACGGCAACGGCCGAATACAGATTGTTGGCCCGCAGCTTCACTCCAGCTTTCCCTTCCAGCTGATTGTCAATCGATTCGCCGGCAAACACCTTTTGCATATCCTGATTACTGAAAAAGTCGTCGTAATGCAGATCCCCAAGCGATCCGTCGTCGAAAAATCCGGACTGCTTGAACTGGGTATCCACTATAAAAACCGTCGCTTCCTGAGCGCTCAGGAGATCGTTAACCATCGTGATATAATGATCGTCTTCACTGTGAACCGAAATGCCGCTGGCTACCTTCTTGGCGAGCTTATGCAGGTTCTCGATCTGATCCTGAGACTTCGGGAACGAGGTTTGAATGTAATTCAGCAAAAACAAGCCCAACAGCATCAATATGACCGCTACCAGCCCGATGATCGTTATCCACAGCTTGCCGACGATGCTTCTTAGAATAAACACCTATTTAGGCACCTCAAGCTTGTACCCGACGCCCCATACGGTTGTGATCATGGACGCTGCGTCAGGGGAGACTTTGTTCAGCTTCTCGCGAAGCCGTTTCACATGGGTATCTACCGTCCGCAAATCCCCGAAAAACTCGTAGTTCCATACATCCTTCAGCAGCTCTTCACGGGAAAACACTTTATCGGGCGATACAGCCAAATAATGAAGCAGCTCGTATTCTTTCGGCGTCAGAGCCACCTCTTGACCGCCTGCCGTTACACGGTGCGCATCATGCTCGATCACGAGATTAGGAAATACGATATTGTTGCTCGAATTGACCTCTTTGGACAAATACGCGGTTACCGAAGAACGGCGAAGGATCGCCTTCACCCGGTAGATGACCTCACGCGGGCTGAATGGCTTGACCACGTAATCGTCAGCCCCCACTTCAAAGCCCTGCACCCGGTTCGTTTCTTCCCCTTTGGCCGTCAGCATAATAACGGGTGTCGATTTCACCTGGCGAAGTCTGGCGCATACTTCATTCCCGTCGATGCCGGGAAGCATAATATCGAGCAATATCAGATCGTAGTCCGACTCCACCGCTTTTTTCAAAGCAGTCTCGCCGTCCTCGGCTTCATCTATAGCGAAGTTTTCCTTTTCCAAATACATCCGAAGCAAACGGCGAATCCGCTCTTCATCGTCAACTACCAAAATAGTCATCTTTCTTTCCGACATGGGCCTCAATCCTTTCTTATTGCACTGCGCAATGGGTTATACTCCGGCGTAGGAATGAAGTCCGGCAATGACCAGATTTACTCCTACCAGCGTAAACATGACGACCATAAATCCGATTACGGACAGCCAGGCCGACTTCTTCCCCTGCCAGCCTCTCGACAGGCGGAGGTGCAAGTAAGCGGCATAGTACAGCCATGTAATCAAAGCCCATACTTCCTTCGGGTCCCAGCCCCAGAATCGGCCCCAGGCCTCAGCAGCCCAGATCATTGCAAAGATAAGGGCACCCAGCGTAAAGATAGGATAGCCGATAGCGATGGCCCGATAGCTGATTTCATCGATGTCCTCTTCCTCCATCCCTTTCATCAAGGGGCTGATAGCGGCGGACAGCGGTTTGCGGGCAGCTAGACGCAGCAAGAGATATAGGACAATACCGCCAAGGATGGACCAGACCACCGTATTTAATTTTCTTCCTGCATCGCTGCCCTTGAAGAACGACGGAGCTTCGAGCAGCGGTTCTGTCATGCCGAGGAACGGCTTCATCTCAATCACTTCGGAATTATCCGGCGCAAAAATAGGCGGAAGCACATACTTGGAAGTAGACTGCACCGTATTGCCGGTATCGTCCGTACTCGTAACGGCAAAGGAAGCATGATACCCTGCGGCATTGAAGCTGAAAATGGATACGACGAAGGCTACGATAACGATCAGGAAGCCCATCGTGATTTCTACGCCGACGCGTTCTTTCTTCGAAGACCTGTCCTTATTGCCGAAATCAATGGTCCGAAGCAAATACATGAGTCCCGCTGCGAACCCTACTGCGAAGAAGGCTTCGCCCAAGGCGGCCGTCGTCACGTGAATTTTCAACCAGTAGCTTTGCAGCGCCGGGATGAGCGGCTGAATTTCTTTCGGGAATACCGATGCGTACGCGATAATAATAATGCCCACCGGCAAGGCGAACACGCCAAGCACCGGCGTCCGGTAAATAAAGTACACGATAATGAAGGCAAGCATAATCATCATTCCGAGGAACGTCATGAACTCGAACATATTGCTCGTCGGAATATGTCCGGCCTCCGCCCACCGCAGGAAGAAGAAGGCCGCGTGACAGGCAAAGCCGATAATGGAGGCGATGATGCCCACCTTGCCCCATTTTGCCACATGCTCCTCAGGGTTTTGCTGATTCCACTGCTTCCCCGTTATCGCCACGACAAATATTAAAAAGGCAACGCTATAAACAATAAAAGCAAGAAATAAAAATGAACTGCTATCCATTGCGACCCACCCCTGCCTCTAACGTTTTAGGATCCACATCAATCCCTGATTTTTTTAAGATGTGTTCTACTTCTTTGCGGATGCCGTACCAGTTTTTGTTCGTATGGGCGCCCAACGAAAGCTTGCCGTTATCGATCCGGATCCATATACGGCGGTGATGCCAGTAAAAGCCCATAACCAGTCCGATCATCGAGATGGCAGCCCCCGTCCATATGTACGGCAGCGCGCGATCGACACGAATATTCAAGTAGCTGGTGTACTCTGAGAATTGAACGTCCTGCATGGAGTTTACGGATAGATCGAGCTTGTCCGCAATCTCGCGGTTAATCGCATCCTGCTTGAACTCTTCCTTATCGACGGGCAGCGGGAAGTAGATGTAAGGCTGTCCTTCCGGCGCAAGATCGGGACCGGTAATATGAAAGATAAATGCCGGAGCCACCGGATCTTTGGACTTCGTAATCGGCATTCCGTTCTCGATGCCGAAGTCGGGATAATACCCTTTCAGCTTCAAATCGTAAGGGCCGATTTTATAGCTTTCCACCGGTCTGGACATCGATAGATCGATGCTCCCGTAGTTTTCCCCTGTCTTCTTGTTCTTTAGGGAAGGCTTAACGGAGATGAGAAGCGGAAATTGCGAATATTCGCTTTGGTACGCGAGCAGCCCCCTGTAATTCAGCGGCTTGTTGACGATGATATCCTGACGGTGAACCTCTTCCAGCTTCGGCTCGTTCAGCGGGTCGTCGCAATTCGCGGTACATTTGTACAAAACGGCCTTGGTCTCGAAAATTTTCGGTACCGCCATATTCTTCGCTCTGAACTCCTCGGACATTTCCTCCGGGCTGTAATATTCCAGCGTGAACTTCTCGTTCTTCAAATAAAAAGACGTATCCGGCAGCTTGACGGTCTGCCCTTCGGCTACGGAAACGTATTGGTCCATATGCCATCCCGGCAAGCTTCGCATGAGAACGGCCATCAAGAAAATGATTAGACCGATATGGTTGATATAGGGGCCCCACCGGCTGAAGCGGTTTTTCTCCGCAAGGAGCGCCGAACCGTCCGTATGTACGTTGTAGCGGTATTTCTTAAGCGCCTTGGCTGTCTGCTCGATCCATGCCTTGGATTCCGATTCGGAATAATCGGTGTCCCCGCTCTTTAATTGCCCCGAGTACCTTACTTTTTGGCGCAAAATAAAGCTGAGATGCTTACGGATCTGCTGCTTGCTGAGCGCCCGGTACAACGGAAGCACCCGGTCCAGACTGCATACGACCAGCGACGTGCCGATCATAAACAGAAGCGTAATGAACCACCAGGATTCATAGGTGTGGGACAGCCCCAGCTTGTAATAGATGTCTCCGAACGTCCCGTAGTTTTCTTTATAATAGGTGGACGGATCGAAGTTGATGAAATTGCTCTCCTGCCGGAATATCGTTCCGAGAGACGCGCCCAATAACGTAATAATAATCAGGTATACGGCAATTTTGACAGAGGAGAAGAAATTCCACACCTTGTCTATCAAGCCTGGATTCGTTTTTTGCGATCTCCTGGCTACTCCGTCGTAACGCATCTCAAGCGGAGCCGATTGATCGTCCTCGAACAGCGGCTTCCCGCATGATTCGCAAAGTACGGTACCGACAAAATTTTGGTGGCCGCATTCGCATTTTGTATTCTCAATCATGATGTCCTCCTGAGCACCTTTCTCTTAGAAAAGCTTACTTCGACTTCGAAAGCATACGTAGGGAAGCTCCGGACGGTCGTTGAAACATCCGATTGGAAAAGGAAGCGCCTCCGGCCGACATTGAAAATGGGTAATTTAATATGGATGTCTCCGGCAATTACCCATTTTCAAAGGCGGCAAGCAAACGAACTCGCTCCGCAGAGCCAGCGCGTTTGCTTTCCCGGCACTGTTCTCCTTAAGCTGCCAGCCGTTGCGGGACAAGCCGGCGTTTATTTGCCGCTTGCTCCCTGGATGGAAGCCATAGTCTGCTCAATGAACGCTTCATCCATTTCCCCGATCCGAATCTTGGCTATCTTGCCCTCCGGGTCAATAAAAAACGTCGTTGGATATTGCATGACGCCATACCGCTTACGCACTTCTTCCTTATCGTCCAGCAGGATCGGGAAATTAATCTTATACTGATCAACGAAGCTTTGAACGGTAATTTTGCTTTCACCCAAATTCAATGCCAGAAACTCCGCGTTCTGCTTGTTCAGCTTGTCGTACTGGTGCTGAATTGCCGGCATCTCGTCTTTACAGGGTGGACAGAAGGTTCCCCAGAAGTTTACCATAACCGTCTTTCCCTTATACTCGGATAGCTGATGCTGCTTGCCGTCCAGGCCGACGAGGGTGAAATCCGGAGCTTTGGAGCCTTCGACAGGCTTCTTGTCTGTCGCATACAAATTGTTGATCAGGGTCAGCGCCCCGATTACAATGACCACCGTAAAAATAGCCAGCTGTACCCAACGTTTATTTTTTCCCATTGTTCCCCACCTCAAACGATCTCTAGTCGAGTCTATCCTCATTATAGCGAAATTTACCGCATACGCTTATTTCCCTTTTTGAATTTTATGTGTCTTGAGAGCGCTATCGGTGAGTTCCTTCACTTCCTGCGGCTTCAAAAACCGGTATTTGCCCCGAGGCACTCCCGTTAACGGAATATGGCCGAATTGTACGCGCCTGAGCTTGATCACGGGAAATTGAATGGCGTCGAACATTCTTCTTACTTGACGGTTGCGCCCTTCATAAATCGTAATCGTTACGATAGTTTCATTAGTTTCCTCTTTAACATCGTAATATTCCACTTCGGCAGGAGCCGTCATGCCGTCCTCCAGCTCGATCCCGTCTCTCAGCTTGTCCAGCAGGGAGCCGTGGGGCACGCCTTTGACCGTAGCATGATATGTACGAGGAACGTGATGCTTAGGGTGCGTCAACAGGTTCGCAAACTCCCCGTCATTCGTAAGCAGCAGCAGCCCTTCCGTATCGTAATCCAATCTTCCGATCGGATAGATCCGTTCTTTGATATCCTTCATATAATCCGTTACGATTTTTCTGCCTGCCGGGTCGGACGCGCTCGTAATAACCCCTTTCGGCTTATTGAACAGCACATATACTTTTTTCTGCTGCCGGATTACCTTTCCGTCAACCTGAATAACATCCTTCTGAGCGTCGACCTTAACCCCTAATTCGGTTACCACTTTATCGTTCACCTGCACGCGGCCTGCGGTGATCAATTCTTCACATTTTCTCCGGGAGGCCACTCCCGCTTCTGCCAACACTTTTTGTAATCGTTCCATTGGACTCTCTTCACCTCAACCCTAATGATACCTATCCTCAGGTGAAATCACAAGCTGAGACCAAGGAAAAAGCGGACCTGGACACGAAATATCGTGCGGAAACAGATCATCCGGCTCGAACCGGTACACTTCCGCAAGGCGAATGATCAATTTATTCAATACGAAAAACTGCTCTTGCTCGGCTGGCGTCAAATGGGTGCGGGGCGCGGAGAAGTTTCCCTCCACGCAAATATGAATGTAAAGGGGATCGGTCTTGTCAGAGGATGGAATGATGGAACCGTCTCGGGTTATAAAATAATCGTAGCCCTTGCCGTTAATCGAGGAACAGGCGGAGTGATGAATGATAATTCCGTAATACTGCACACAGCTCACCTCTGCTTTGTCTGGCTGGTACAGTATATGTGCGGAGAAAAACAGGGGTTCTAGGCAAATACCAAATAACAGATGACGATGGAGGCAATGAAGCCGACCGCATCGGAAATCAGTCCTACCTTTAGAGCGTAGCTGGCTTTGCGGATGCCGATAGCTCCGAAATAAACGGTAATCACGTACATCGTCGTGTCCGTACTGCCCTGGATGGTCGAGGCGATTCGTCCGATCATCGAATCCGGACCGAATTGCTGCATTAAGTCGGTGGTAAAAGCAAGCGAGCCCGCACCGGTGATAGGTCGCAGAATGGCCAAAGGCAGCACCTCGCTCGGAATGCCGAGCATGGCGCATAACGGGCGGATCCAGCCGATCATCAGCTCCATGGCTCCGGACGCGCGGAACACGCTGATGGCTACCATCATGCCGACCAGGTGCGGAATAATCCGGATCGCGGTATCGAAGCCGTCCTTAGCCCCGTCTACGAACGATTCGTAGACGGGAACCTTGCGGTAAGCGGCAAACAAAGGGATGAACACGATGATCACCGGAATGGCCCATGCGGAGATTAAACTGACGAACGAGTACAAGTCGGATCATCCTTTCCCTTTCGGATTGACAGGAGGCCTTCCCGTAATAAACCGGCTCTTGCGCCGGTACCATTTATCGACCAGAATGGCAGCGAGCGTGGAGATCGCCGTGGCCATCAGCGTCGTACCGACGATTTCCGCCGGATTGACCGAATTGTAGTTCATTCGGATGGCAATCAGCGTCGTCGGGATCAGCGTTATGCTGGCCGTGTTCAAGGCAAGCAGCGTGCACATCGCAGGACTCGCCACATCCTTGTCGGGATTCAGCAGCTGCAGCTCCTGCATCGCTTTAATTCCCATCGGAGTAGCTGCATTGCCGAGTCCCAATATGTTGGCGCTCATATTGGACATGATGTAGCCCAGAGCGGGGTGATCCTTAGGGACGCTCGGGAATAAGAAGCGTACAATGGGCCCGAGCAGCACAGCCAGCTTCTGCAGCAATCCGGCGTCTTCGGCAATACGCATCATTCCGAGCCAGAACACCATCACGCTGATCAGCCCGAAGCAGACGGTAACGCCGCTCTTGGCCCCGTCAAAAGCCGCTTGGGTTACTACCTCGATGTTCCCTTGAAAGGCTGCGACGGCAAAGCCGGCAACGATGAAGAACAGCCAGATCAGATTGACCATAAACCGAGCCCCTTTCTTTCTAGTTCATGAACTTATACAGATCGGCCGGTGAACAGGACGCGAACCAGGAACTGGATCGTATACAGCCATTTATCGGCAAAGCCCACTACCGGTTTATCGGACTGGTTGAACGTAAAAGCCGGCCGCTCGGGCAGCTTCAGCCGCGGGCTTCCTTTGGTATACACAGGAATGCTGCCTATAGGCTTGCCGCTTAAGCTAAGCTGAAGCTTTCCGGCCTCTCCTAGTCTATTGTTGATGGAATTCGCGGCGTTCAGCTGTACTTTGGAAGTGAACTGCCCTTTCTCGGAATCCAGCACCGGATACATAAAGGTAGTGCCCGCTACGTACTCCGTGCCTTCCACGGGGTCTCCCTTGCCGATCACCTTCTGAAGAGGGTAATTTTGGAACCCGTAATCGAGCAGCTTGGCATGATCAGCCCAATCGTCGCCGTCGTTTAAAGTGACCACGGCCAACTGCTGTCCGTTGCGGGTTGCCGAGGAGACGAGGCACCGCTTTGCCGTCTTCGTATAGCCTGTTTTAACGCCGTCGGCACCATCGTACATGTTCAGCATCTTATTTTTGTTCAGCCACGTATAATCCCATGGATCGTTAGGATTGGGGGCTTTTTTCACCTTTGTTTTGACAATTTCCTGGAACACCGGATTATGAAGCGCATAAGCGGCAAGCTTTGCCATATCGTTCGCTGTAGACAAGTGGCCGTCGGCATCGAGGCCGTGAGGGTTTTTGAAGGTCGTTCGCTCCATGCCGATCATGCGCGCCTTTTCGTTCATCATGTAAGCGAAGCCCTCGACAGTGCCCCCCACATGCTCTGCAATCGCCGTTGCAGCGTCGTTGCCCGAGCGCAGCATCATCCCGTACAGCAAGTTATTCAAGCTCATTTCCTCATCCAGCTTCAAGTAGATCGAGGAGCCTTCCTTGCCGAACGCGTTTTTGCTCACTCTGACCATATCCGACAGGTTGCCGTGCTCGATAGCAACTATAGCCGTCATGATCTTGGTCAAGCTGGCGATCCGCATCGGCTTGTCTCCCTGCTTGCTGTACAATATCCGTCCTGAGGTCACATCAATCAATGCGGCCGTTTCCGCATTCGTACTAACCGACGGCGGAGCAGCTTGTACCGTAAACGGCCAAATCAGCACGGCAGCAGACAATATTCCCGCCATACAAAATGAAACCCATCTTTTCATGTGGCTATCGTTCCTCCTACACCGTTATACACTCGGCGAGAACATGGCACGCTTCTCAACCGCATTCTGCCATCTTGTACATGTATATGCTTATCCACCTAGGTTATGTCCAATGTCTGATTGAGAAAGGACTCATTCGGCCGAATGCGCCGGCAGCACAAAATAACCCCACAAAGCGGAACTTTGGCTTCGAAGTCAATCAGATACTTTGCGGAGAGCCCCTATTTTATAAATTCTATATATGCAAAAAAACCTGTACGGCAGCTAAGTGCCATACAGGTTTTATGTAAGCTTTGTTACCAAAGCGCTTGTAAAGGCTCGATACAATCCGCCTCGTCGTACCGGGAATTGCCTACTTTCCGGTCGACTTCATACGCCCTCATTTGCTCCTCGGGAAAGGTTTGCAGCAAAGGGATCAGCTTTTTGGCTTCTGTCACGGACCGGTCCAGCCAAAGGCTCTCCGCTTCGCGAGGCAAAATGACGGGCATCCGGTTATGAACTTCGGCCACAAGCGGATTCGGTTCCGTAGTAATGATCGTACAGGTATGCAGCTTCCCGCCGTCCGGCTGAATCCACGTATCGTACAGAGCGGCCATTCCGAACAACGACTGGTCTTTCATGATAAAGCGGACCGGCTGCTTGACATTTCCGGATTTTTTCCATTCGTAAAAGCCGTCGGCTGGAATGAGGCATCTTTTCCGGGTTAACAGCTGCTGAAAAGAAGGCTTCTCGGCAACGGTTTCCGCACGCAGATTGATCGGCTGCGCTCCGCCTTTCTCCTCCTTGGACCAATGCGGCACAAGCCCCCATCTAAGCTCGCCTATGCGGCGTTGATCCGCAGCTTCACTGCCGATGATGGCTGGAATCCATTGACCCGGGGCGATGTTGTATCGGGGACTGTATTGAAAAGAGTTGCCCAGCATAAAGTGCAGCATCAGCTCTTCCATCGTAACGGTAACCGTGTATCGTCCGCACATGGCTTTCCCCCATCTCCCTTCTCCAACTCATTCGTCCACGCGGTTTATAAACAGCGTCAGCTTCTCCGATAAATCAATCTCGTAAGGCTGTGACAATCTCTCTTTGGCTTCGTTCTCCAAAATCCGGATTACCGGACGCTGAGGAACCGCCGGATTAATTCGCACCACTACGCCCCGCTCCCCGGTACTGAGCTCTACCGAAAGCCCCAAAGGGTAAATCGCGACATTATCCCGGAACAAGGCCACCTTCTTATGATCATAGAGCGTTCCGACGCCGGCGAACAAAATCTCCATAGCCTGATGCGGCAGCATCGCCAACCGGTGTGGCCTGTGAGTCGTCATGGCATCGTAGCTGTCGACGATGGCGATCCATTTGGCGTAATCGTGAATCTCATTGCCGCTGATGCCGCGAGGATAGCCGGAGCCATCCAACCGTTCGTGATGCTGAAACGCGCAGTGCGCGGCAAGCAGCGGAATGTTGGGCTCGTCCTTCAATAGTTTAAAGCCGTGCTCGGCGTGCTTCTGTACCTCGGCTAGCTCTGCAGGAGATAATGGCCCCGGCTTCTTGATGATGTCCGGATTGATCTTGGTCTTGCCAATATCGTGGAGCAGCGCCCCAAGAGAAAGTGTCGTCAATTCATCACGGCCATATCCATGAGCCATCCCGAGCATCGTCGCATAAATGCACACGTTCAACGAATGCTGGTACAAGTAGTTATTCAGCACGTTCATGTTCATTAGCATGATCATCGTGTCTTCCCGGGAATCCAGATCATCCATAATCATTTTGATAACGTTGTTAAAGGCTTTGCCCATGTAGGGGCTTTTGGAAAATTTCGCTTTACTGCTGCCTTCCATCACGATACGGAAGTTGCTTCTTATTTCAGCGAGTGCTTTGACCCGGGTCTCATCGGAAATCGGATCTTCTACTACTATATCGTCCGTCGCTTCATCCTCGACATAAACAAAATCGATACCCAGATTCTGAAGCCGATTGAGCAGCCCTTGAGTCAGCTCCACATGCTCGTTCAGCAGGATGATGCCGTCCTCATTAAAGATGCACTTGCCGAGCCTCATACCTGGAATGCAAGATCGCGTTGGCAATAACCGCACAAAAAAACCTCTTTCACTTCATGCTTTTAGCTTAAATATAAAAGAAACTATTTCAAAGAGCAACGAATTTTTGGACAAGTAACGTAAGAAAGCCGCCCACGAATGAGCAGCTTCTCTAACCTGATTATTCCATCCTACCCTATTAAACGATAAAATTCTGGTTCTCGATGTTGTTGGTAACATGAGTTCCGTTTTCGGCTGTGTTAACACCTGTCTTCGAATTCTTCATCATGCTTTGGATCCGGTCAACAACAGTTGGCGCCGAATCGATCAATCGCTCCAGCAAATGCGTTTGATTGTCAAGAGGTACGATCTTCACTCCATGCTTGCCTACAACCAAGAAAGCAATCGGAGTAATCGAAACGCCGCCGCCGCTGCCGCCGCCAAACGGAAGTGAAACATGAGCGTTCATGGAATCGTTGCGGCTCGTTCCGTTGCCGGAATCATCGGATACAAACTCGCTGCCCCCGGCCGCAAAACCAAAGCCTACCTTAGATATCGGCATAATGACGCTGCCGTCAGGCGTTTCAACCGGATCGCCGACAATGGTATTGACATCGACCATTTCTTTTATATTTTCCATTGCGACTTTCATTAAGCCTTCGATTGGATGTGATGACATTTGATCTCCTCCGTTTCTGCTGAACACTTATACAAAAGGATTCCGTTTGCACCTATAGCATATCCCGAAGCGGGAGAGGGTATGTACGGTAATATCTATCCAGCCGGGCAGTTCCCGTTTGCGAAGAAACGGGTCAGGAGGTTTTGAACAACACGCTTCTCCAGCGCTTCAAGCCGCCTTTAACCTTCAAAATGCGGAACAGCAATTGAATGCCGGCCATGATTACATACCATACCCGTATTTTCAGAAAAACCTGAATTTCCGAGGCAAAGGCTACTGCGTTGTATTGAGGAACAACTTGAATAGCCGGTTTGGTTTCAAGCTGTATGAACCGGAACAAGAAGCCTAACAGCGATGATTTCAGGCCCCATATCATGCCTGTCGTCATGGCGGTTTCCGCGGCGTCGCCAATCCCAACATTCGTCTTCCAATAAAACCCCGTGCAGCGCACACGGCTTAATGTATCCCTGAGCCAGGTGTTAAAATGAAAGCAATTAGCCAATAATACTTGGGCATTTTCAAAAGCAGTTTTTATTTTTTCGCTTGTAAGCCGATCCTTCGTATCCTGCTGGAGCTGTTGATCGGCTTTATTCACAACTTCCTTTTTAAATCCCACTCCGTCATTGACATTCATGAACTTGATAACGGGAATCGTCAACCGCCGCTTTACCAAGCCGTACATCGTATGAAGATCAACGGTAATATCGTCATCCTGCTGTCTCCGAATTACGGAAAACCGGCATTGAATGCTGCTGGCGGCAAGCAGGAATACTAGGACAACCACCGCACCGACAATCCAGGGCCAACTCATGCTTAACCTCCCCGCAACACATGACCGAACTTTCGAGAAGCACAAAAAACTCCTCATGCGGAAGCACCCGCTTCCTCTCATTCAGGAGTTAGTATAGCCCTGTATTGGTAAAACATTCGCTGCTTGGGGCCAATCCGGATTATTCCAAGTCGGATACGTCGTCGAACGTCATCTGCTGATCATCGATTTGCTTCGCGTCCAGCTTATCGAACAGCAGCCTTGTCTCTTCTTCCAGATTATCGTCGTTTTGGAACAGCGAGGTTTCCGGAAGCTCGTCGATGCTGCTTAACGCAAAATAATCAAGGAATGCTTTGGTCGTCCCGTACAAAATAGGTCTTCCCGGCGCATCCGCGCGGTCCACCTCTTGGATCAAGTCTTTGGCAACCAGCGTCTGCAATGCTCTTTCCGCCTTGACGCCGCGGATTTCTTCAATCTCCACTCTCGTAATCGGCTGCTTATAGGCGACAATCGCGAGTGTTTCCAGTGCCGCTTGGGATAGCGAGGAACGAGTGGGCGAATAGGCTAACCGTTCAAAATACGGCGCATGCGCGGGAAGCGTCGTAAGCTGATATGCCCCCGCCATCTCCACAATCTGCAGCCCCCTCTGGTCACGCTGCAAATCAGCTTGCAAATCCAACACCAGTTCCTTGACGAAATCAGTATGCTGCTCCATCACTTCAGCCAGCTGCTTGGCATCCAGACCCTCGTCCCCTGCCACGAACAGCAAGCCTTCAATAACTGATTTCATCTGTTGAAAATCCATCGGTCTTTCCTTCCTCTCTTGCCTGAATCACTATATCTTCAAACAACCGGTGCTGATAGCAGACGATTGCTTTTACTTTCATCAATTCGAGCAGGGCCAAGAACGTCGTTACAATGCCTTCCTTCGTCGTATCGTTATCAATGAGCTTGGAAAACAGCACTTTGCCGCCAATCTCCTCCAGCAGCTGAACGACTTCCTTCATCCGGTCTTTTACGGATATTTCATCCTTGCGGATTTTGGCAACCATATTGCGGCTCGCCATCCGGCGCAGCGCTTTTTGAAAAGCGTATACAAGATCGGCTACATGAAGCCCTTTCACCGGGTTTTCCACCACATTGCTAACATATGGCGTCAAGTCTTCGGGCTCGCGGGTATAAATAAGACTGCGTTCCGTCTCCTTGTCCCGAAGATGGTCCGCAATCGCCTTGTACTTCCGGTATTCGATCAGCTTGGCAACGAGCTCCGCCCGCGGGTCATAATCTTCATCCATCATGTAATCGTCGTATTCAAAATCCTCGATAATAGGAGGCTTAGGCAGCAGCATCTTGCTCTTAATCGACAAGAGCGTAGCGGCCATGACCAGGAACTCGCTTGTAATCTCAAGCTCCAGCTCCTGCATCGCATCCAGGTATTCCATATATTGATCCGTTATTTCTTTAATCGGAATATTATAAATGTCGATTTCGGATTTATCGATTAAGTGAAGAAGCAAATCAAGGGGGCCTTCAAACGTATCTAACTTGTATGTAACCTTCTCCAAGTAAAGCTTCCCCCTAAAAAATCTGGATAATTTGGCGCGCTGCGAAGACCGATAGCATTCGAAGCGAAATATTTTTCGCGAAAAAATGACAGCATTTGCAGCGCTACCTAATTATCCATTGTAAGTTAGGAAAGCTGTTTGGTCAAATTCGCCATCTCGATAGCGGTAGTCGCCGCTTCCCAGCCTTTGTTGCCGGCTTTCGTGCCAGCGCGTTCCACAGCCTGCTCGATCGAATCCGTCGTCAATACGCCGAAGATTGTCGGTATCCCTGTTTTCAGACTGATGGCTGCTACGCCCTTAGCCGCTTCGTTGCACACGTAATCGAAATGAGGCGTTGAACCGCGGATGACCGCTCCCAGTGTAATGACGGCATCGTACTTGCCGCTCTCCGCCAATTTTTGTGCGATAAGCGAAATTTCAAACGCTCCGGGTACCCAGGCGATTTCGATTTCATCCTCTTGAACCCCGTGACGCTTCAATGCGTCCAAAGCGCCGCCAAGCAGCTTGCTCGTAATAAATTCATTGAAACGGCCTACCACGATGCCGTATTTCAGTCCGGTTGATACTAAATGTCCTTCGTATACTTTCGCCATGTCTTGTCAACATCCTTCCAAGGTATCGTATATTTTTTTGTCGGGAAGCCTTCAGAGCTTCGTACCTTCAAAATGCTATCGGCATCGGATCTGAAGAAGTCCCGGAGCAAGCGTAATGTTAGGCATTGGCCCGCCGTTTAAAAACGCAGCATATGGCCGAGCTTTTCCTGCTTTGTGTGCAAATAGTTCGAGTTCGATTCGTTCTCTTCCATTTGAATCGGCACGCGCTCGACGACTTCCAGGCCGTAGCCCTCGAGTCCCTTAATTTTGCGCGGATTGTTTGTGAGCAGCCGAATTTTTTTGATGCCCAAATCCTTGAGAATTTGCGCACCGATGCCGTAATCCCGCAAATCCGGGGCAAAGCCGAGCTTCAAGTTGGCGTCGACCGTATCCAGCCCCTGCTCCTGCAGCACGTAAGCCTTCAGCTTGTTAATCAGCCCGATGCCGCGGCCTTCCTGACGCATGTAAAGCAGAACGCCGGAGCCCTCCTCGTCGATTTGCTTCAGAGCCGCCTCCAGCTGAGGCCCGCAGTCGCAGCGGTGAGAGTGGAACACGTCGCCGGTCAAGCATTCGGAATGAACTCTTACGAGTGTCGGAGCCGAATCGCTGATCTTGCCTTTTACAATGGCGACATGCTCCTTCTGATCGACGACATTGGAGTAGGCAATCGCTTTAAAAACGCCGAAATCGGTTGGCAGATTGGCTTCCACCTCGCGCTGGACCAGCTTCTCCTTATGATTGCGGTATTGAATCAGATCCTTGATCGTAATGATCTTCATATCATGCTTGCGGCTGAACTCCAGCAATTCGGGTACGCGTGCCATTTCGCCGTCTTCCTTGATGACTTCGCAAATCACCGCCGCGGGATAGGAGCCGCACAATTGAGCCAAATCGACGCCTGCTTCGGTATGTCCCGCTCTTCTAAGTACTCCGCCTTTCTTGGCAATAAGAGGGAAAATATGTCCTGGACGCCGGAAGCTTTGCGGCTTCGTCGCCGAATCGATCAAAGCTTGAACCGTGCGGGAACGCTCCGATGCGGAAATCCCTGTTGTCGTCTCGGCATAATCAACCGATACGGTAAACGCGGTCCCGTGATAGTCTGTATTCCGGTTCACCATCGGCGGCAGATCAAGCTCCTGGGCTCTTTCCTCCGTAATGGGCACGCAGACAAGTCCGCGGCCTTCCTTAATCATGAAATTAATCACTTCCGGCGTTGCTTTCTCAGCAAGAGCAATAAAATCGCCTTCATTCTCGCGATCCTCGTCATCAACAACAATGACGATTTTTCCCAGCATCAAGTCGTAGATGGCTTCCTCAATAGTATGGAATGGACTCAGTTCACTCATATCCCGTCCCTGCCTTTCTATATCTGATTGGTCTATTAAATAAATCCGTTCTCCGCCAAAAATGCCTCCGTCAGACTTCCCTGCTTGCCGGAAGCTCCGCCGGATTCGCCCTCTCTCGACAGAAGCAGCTTCTCAATATATTTGCCCAGCACATCCGCCTCCAAGTTCACTTCATCCCCGGGCTTCTTATGCTGCAATACCGTTTGCGCCAGCGTATGAGGAATAATGGATACCGTGGCATGCTGCTTCGTCACTTGAACCAGCGTCAAACTGATGCCGTCGATCGTAATAGACCCGTGCGGGATCATATATTTTAATATGCCCGGATCGGCAGGCTCCACTTGAAACACAACCGCATTCGCCTCAGGGGTTCTGGACGTGATGATCCCGGTGGAATCGACGTGTCCCTGCACAATGTGGCCTCCGAACCGTCCTCCGGCTAGCATGGCTCTTTCCAGATTGACGGCATCCCCGATATGGAGTCTCTCCAATGTCGTCCTGCGGAACGTCTCCGGCATCACATCGACCGTAATCGACGATTCATCATATTGAACTACCGTCAAGCAGACGCCGTTTACGGAAATGCTGTCTCCCAGATGCACGTCCTCCAGTATTTTTTTGCAGCCGATAGTTAGTACCATGGCTTGTCCCTGCCTGGTCATTCGGCGCATCGTGCCTATTTCCTCAATAATGCCTGTAAACACTCCATTACACCCCGCTTCCGTAATCAGGATAACCGGCTATACATACATCGTCTCCGAATTGAGACACCTTTACCCGCTCCAGCCGAATCGCGTCGTTCATCCGCTCGAACCCGGCGAATTGGAAGTTCGACGGCGCTTCGGCGCCTCCAATAATTTTGGGAGCGTAGAACAACAGCACCTTGTCGATAAGCTGCTGCTCCAGCATCGCTCCGTTCAATGCGCCTCCGCCTTCCAGCAAAATAGTGGCGATATCGCGCTCTCCCAACCGGCGCATCGCCTCTTGCAGACCCACCCGGCTCCCCTCGCCGCAGGCCAGCACCGTCACCCCTGCTTGCTCCAGCTCCGCTCTCTTGGCCGGATTAGCATCCGCCGTTGTAAGCACAACGGTCTCTGCGGACCGGTCGCGAACGACTTGGGCGGTAAGCGGGATACGGAGCGCGGAATCGGCAATGATCCGGATCGGATTTTGCGCAGGCACGTCCAGGCGCGTCGTCAGCAGCGGATCGTCGGCCAATACGGTTCCGACTCCAACCATGATCGCCTGGTTCCGGTGGCGCAGCGTATGAACGAAAGCCCGCGAGTCGGCATTCGTGATCCATTTGCTGTCCCCGGTTTTGGAGGCGATTTTGCCGTCCAGCGTGCTGGCCGTCTTCAGCGTAACAAATGGCCGCCGCGTCATAATGAATTTGTTGAACGCTTCGTTCAACCGGCGGGATTCCTCTGCGAGCAGCCCGACGCTCACTTCAATGCCGTGCGCTCGCAGCCGTTCTACGCCAGCTCCGGCAACCAGCGGGTTCGGGTCCGTTGTAGCGACAACCACCCGCTTCACCTTCTCCTTGATGAGCCGGTCGCTGCAAGGAGGCGTCTTGCCGAAGTGGCTGCACGGCTCGAGTGTAACGTAAGCCGTACAGCCGACGGCTTCCTCGCCGGCCATCTGCAGCGCATGAATTTCCGCGTGCGGAGTCCCCCGCTTCAAATGCGCGCCCATGCCAACGATTCGGCCGTCCTTGACGAGCACGCAGCCTACGGCGGGATTGATGCCGGTTTGTCCTGCGGCTCCTTCGGCCAGCTGCAAGGCAAGCTTCATGTAAAATTCATCGTTCAACAGCTCCACGCGTTACCTCTCCTTTTGCTTAACCTCTCCAAGGCAACAAAAAAAGCCCGCTTTTTCCTCGCAGAAAAAGGGGCGTGTTTGATAGGTATACGAAAAAAACGCAAATACAAAGCATGTTCGTCCGAAGTGACCGAAATCCGCAATACTGAACAGACTCAACAAAACCAAAGAGTAATCCCCTTAGCGGATACGTCAAATAAACGTCTCCCCGCCGAGCGCTTCCCGAGTCACTGCATCGCATTGTACGGAATGTCCCAGCTCAACTCCATCCGGACTCTCTTCCTGCATGCCAGTTAGAAATCGTTACTTAAGCACGCTGAAAAAACGTCCGTATAGGCAATAACAGCCATGACGACAAGCACGTTCGCATTTTTCCTTCTCCCATCCAGACTATACTGTCGGTCTCGGAGTTACACCGAGTCAGCCGCCTGCATCAAGCTGCAGCGCGGGTCACGGACTGAGCGGAGCCTTCGCTCCCCATCACCGCCGGTGGGGAATTGCACCCCGCCCCGAAGGAAATATGGCGCCAGTTATACAACTGACGTTTGTGTGAATGATATCACCATCAAATGCAAAATGCAAGGCTTTTCTTGCTCTTCGCCTGCAGACCATGCTTACAGCGGGCTGTCTACTGGGACGCGAACGGTTTGTAAGAGCTGTTGAAATGCTCCATGTCGATGTTTTCCCAGATATTCTTCACTGCGACTTTCTCCGGTTGGCTGAACACGAGAAACGCCGTCGGCAAGTAGCGCATTCCATAGCTGCTGGAAGGCTTATTGACGACTTGATTGTCCTTGACCAGGACGGAGGAGGAGCCCCCGTCCAGATTCGCTGCGGTTACCGCGCCTCTTTCCAGCAGCAGGTTTTGCACATCATACAGCGTCGCTCCGATAGAGTATCCCGGCTGCCGTCCGTCAATTACGACGAACATAATTGTCCCGTCCTGCTTCTGCGCCATGCTCGTCCGCGGAGCGATGCCCCAGCCGTCGGCCGCATTGCGGATCAAGCCTTTGCCGTTGACGATAAACTTCGGCTGGAACGTCACCGCTTCGTTGACTCCCATCTTGATCAGCTCGGACGGCTTGTACCGGCCCGCCACCATCAATCCGTTCCTGTCGATCCCTACGACATTGACCGGATCCTCCATCCCGCCGTCGCTGTAGAGCAGCTTGCCTCCGGACATGACCACGCCGGCAGGCTTGAATCCGTTCCCGTCCCAGTTCGGATCATCGAAGGCTCCGCCATTCACGCCGGCAATGGCTCCCGTCCGCTGCACCATGCTTAATATTTGCTCCCCTTGCCCGACAATCCCGGTAGTAACCACCCGGATCATCTTGGGGTCATGAACGTATAAAATATGCCCTTTGAAATTTTTGCCTTCAATTTGCTCAACTTCTACTTCCTTGTCCCTGCTGTGCGTAAGATCGATATTGTTCTGATCTTTAATCTCCGCCATTTCGTTAAACCGTTTATCGTAATCCGCGACCCTGCGGTTCAGCTCCTCGTCGCCAATCAAGTATCGGGCCCAGCTGCGGTGCTGGGTCGTTATCAGCGTGTCCGCCATCATGTAGCGTAAGGTCGAGCCGGACTCCATCCCAAAAAACCAGACGGCAAATCCGGAGGACAAGCCGAGCAATACAATAAAGCTGTACAGAAGTCCCCGTCCGCGGCGCTTGCGCACCCGTTTCCTGATGTTCCGCGGCTGAGGAACGGATAATTCATGATTGCTTTCCAACGATATTCCCTACTTTCAATCTAGTAATCTAGCTGCAAACAATCCTAATAACAACAATACCATGAAAAAAACGTGAAAATGAACTGGTAATGTAATGAAATGCCTTAGGAGCGCACAAAAAAGCCGAGTACCCTTTATCGAAAGAGCACTCGGCTTCCTCATTGTTTACCTCTGAAATGGAAATTAAACCTCAACCACTCGAACCGTTTCCATACGGTCTCTGCCTTTGAATTCGTCAACGAGCTCCATTCCGGAAGCCACTTTCCCGAATACGGTATGCTGGCCGTCCAGATGCGGCTGCGGCTGATAGCAGATGTAGAATTGGCTGCCGCCAGTGTTGCGTCCTGCATGCGCCATAGCCAATGTGCCGCGCTCATGCTTGTTCGGATTGATTTCGCAGTTGATTTGGTAGCCCGGGCCGCCTGTGCCTGTTCCTTGCGGACATCCGCCTTGCGCTACGAAGCCTGGAATGACGCGATGGAATACGAGACCGTCGTAGAAGCCTTCGTTAGCCAATTTTTCGAAGTTAGCTACGGTGTTAGGCGCGTCTTTGTCGAACAAGTCGATGACTACTTCGCCGCCGTTTGCAAGTTTAAT
The DNA here is from genome assembly GCF_022354825.1 of Paenibacillus sp. H1-7. Taxonomy (GTDB): domain Bacteria; phylum Bacillota; class Bacilli; order Paenibacillales; family NBRC-103111; genus Paenibacillus_S. The sequence goes on along the minus strand of NZ_CP031168.1, from coordinate 3,217,485 downwards.
TTGAGCTTGTTTTGCCATGATATGTACACTCCTTTTATCGGTCAATGCTTCTTATTGTACTATATCGCACCTTGGTTCACAAGGAACTGTGCCTCCTGGAAAAAATCCGGCTCACGCTAAGCCGTGGCCGGATTCATGGACGATCGGTATACCGTAACGATCAGACGGTTTTGGAAACCTGCTTCAATCGGGTCGGAATGACATCATTGCCTACGATATTGTCGAACGACTCCCGCTGCACGACCACGTCGGCCTCGCCGTCCTTGACGAACACAACCGCCGGTCTGCGGATTCGGTTGTAATTGCTTGCCATGGCATAGTTGTACGCTCCTGTGCAGGAAACCGCCAGCACGTCGCCGCTGTTCACCTTAGGCAAATTCACGTCCCAGATCAGCATGTCGCCGCTCTCGCAGCATTTGCCGGCTATGGACACGAGCTCTTCCTCCGCTTCAGAAGCCCGGTTGGCGAGCAGCGCTTCATAGCGGGATTCGTACAACGCCGGACGCGGATTATCCGACATTCCGCCGTCTACCGCCACGTACTTGCGGACGCCCGGAATATCTTTGTACGTTCCGACCGTATACAGCGTCGTACCGGATTCGCCTACAATGCTGCGGCCCGGCTCCACCCAAATTTCCGGAGTCGGATAGCTGTATTTGCCGAAATTCGTTTTGACCGAATTGGTAATGGCCTCTACATACTTCGCCACCGGCAATGGCGTATCTCCGTCCACATAGCGGATTCCGAAGCCTCCGCCCAGGTTGACGACCGAGAAGACGACGTTCAATTCGTCTCTCACTTTTGCCGCGAAGGCTACGACTTTGTCAACGGCCAACTGGAAGCCTTCCACTTCAAAAATTTGCGAGCCGATGTGCGAATGAACGCCCAGCAGTTCGATGTTCGGAAGCTGAACGGCTTCCTGCACGGCGCGGTAAGCCGAACCGTTATCAAGATCCAGGCCGAATTTGGAATCGATCTGGCCTGTGGAAATGTATTCGTGTGTATGAGCTTCAACGCCTGGAGTCAATCGGAATAAAATATTGACCTTTTGACGCTTTTCTCCGGCGATAGCATTGAGCAAATGAAGCTCTACCATATTATCGACGACAAAACAGCCGATCTTCGCATCGATCGCCATCTCAATCTCCTGCGGCGATTTGTTGTTGCCATGGAAATGAATGCGGTCGGCAGGGAATCCTGCCTGAAGCGCCGTATACAGCTCGCCGTCGGACACGACGTCCAGCGAAAGCCCTTCTTCTTCGGCCAAACGGCACATGGCCATAACGCAAAATGCTTTGCTAGCATAGGCGACCTGGAATTTCAAGCCGGAAGCGCGAAACGCGCTTACGTATTCGGAGGAGCGCCGGCGAATCAACGCTTCGTCCATGACATAGAGCGGAGTTCCAAAACGTTCTACCAGCTCCGTCGTGTCGCAGCCGCCGATTTCAAGATGCCCTTTATCGTTAATTTTACTTGTTCCATGTAAGTACATTGTCCGCTTCCCTCTTCCCCCTGAACATTACTACTAAATTACCATAATCCGAGGCAGGCTGACAACAACAATCAGCCTTGAGGAGCGGCCTCATTATTTCGGCTGACGTGAGTTGTCGGTCGGCTGTGTCAGGCTCATACGGTTTTTCCTGGCCAGAAACGGGCGCCGGAGCAGGATCTCGGTTAACGCCTTGACATTAAACGGGATGAACGGCCACATGTAAGGCGCATTGTACGAGCGTCTTGTGGACAAATACAGCGCGAGCGCGGTGCAGCCGATGACCAGCCCCGGAATTTTGAAGACGGCTGTCAATATGAGCAGCGCGAGCCGGGCTAAACGGTTGGCCAAGCTCAGCTCGTAGCTCGGAGTGGCGAAGGTGCCGACAGCGGCAATGGCCAAGTATAGGATGACCTCGTTGACGAATAAGCCGGTCTTGACCGCTACGTCTCCTACCAGGATGGCGGCGACCAAGCCCATCGCCGTCGCCAGCGGTGAAGGCGTATGAACCGCCGCCATCCGCATTAGATCGATACCCAGCTCCGCTACCAGAAACTGTACGAGTAGTGGAAGCTTGCCGCTTTTCTGCGGACCCAGAAATTCGAAGCCGGCTGGCTTCAGCTCGGGCGAGGTTACGAGCAGAAACCATAAGGGCAGCAAAAAGAGCGACGCGGCAATGCCGATGAACCGTACCCATCTTAGATACGTGCCCACTGCAGGAGTTTGTCTGTACTCCTCCGCATGCTGCACATGATGGAAGAACGTCGTAGGCAGGATGATGACACTCGGAGACGTGTCGACGAATACCGCTACATGTCCTTCCAGCAAATGGACCGAGACGATATCCGGCCGCTCCGAATAGCGGACCATAGGATATGGATTCCACCCTCTTCCGACTATCGCTTCCTCCAATTGCTTCTCGGCCAACGGCAGGCCGTCCACCTCGACCTGCTGAATTTTATCGCGAATGGACTCCACCAAATGCGGATCGCAAATATCGTCGATGTACGCCATGCAGATGTCGGTATGCGTTCTTCTTCCCGCGCGCAGCATCTCGAGCTTCAGCTTCGGATCTCGGATGCGGCGTCTCAGCAAAGTAACGTTCGTGAGCAGCGTCTCGACGAAGCCGTCCCTCGCCCCCCGGACGACGCGCTCCAAATCCGGCTCCTCGGTGGACCGGACCGGGAAGCTTTTGGCATCAACCACAATTGCCGACGTAGCTCCCTCGAAGAAGAAGCAGGAAGCGCCCATCGATACATTATCGATCACTTCGCTCAGCTTGTCCGTCTGCTTGACCTGAATGTGCGGAATGATCGCATCCATAAACAGCTGCACCGTAGCATGCCCTTTGCCGCCCTGCTCTTGATGGTCGATAGGAGATTCGGTAGTATCTCCCTTGATCTGCCGTTCTCCGATCTCCGCATCGGACAGCCTGTCCAGGATCATGGTAAGCACCGTGTCCTTGGCGAAGCCGTTATAATAAAAGATACCGGTTTTGTGACCGCCGAACACCATTTCGCGGAACACGACATCGAAGCTTTGATTCAGACCGACTTGTTTTTCCAGCAGCTTCTTCAGCGCCTCAAAATCGTCCGGAATATGGTCCTCTTTGTTCCTTGTATTGTTCTGGTTTTGGTCTTCAGATGCAGCACGAGCGCTGCGGCGCCCCTCATCCTTATGCTTCACAACGCGTGCCGGTCTAGGCTCCCGGCTCCGCTCATCAGCAGCATCATCGCGCTTGGCTTCGACACTCCCCTGATCTTCCTCGGGGTGCTTTTTGAAGCGTGCCGCTATCGATTCCTCCCTATCCTCATCGGCATCGTCACGCTTTGATTCCTTAAGCTCACGCTCCTCCTCACGCTCCCCCTCAAGCTCATCCCGCTCTTGCCCGGGAACCGCCTCGATCTCGGATTCCGGGACGTGCCAATCCATGGGCGAGGACAATATATTTCCTTCCCGGTCGATCTCAAGCTTAGGCTCTTCCTTCACTTCATCGGTATGGTGATTCGATATTTGTTTTGGTTTGATTGTATTTGTAGTAGTTTTCTTCAATAAATCCATCCCCTTTCATGAGCTACACTGATTACATACCGTTCTTCTTATCCGAGGAAATTGAGCCAATCCAGTAAAGAACCGAGCACTTTGCCGAAGATCATGGCCATAAGCAGCCAGATCATGTAGGACCCCATCCCGATCCGCTTGGTCAATATCGGCAGGACGTTGACGATTTCCGTCAGCGCTCCCGCGAGCATCCCTACGAATGCTCCGGCAAACACTCCGAACAGCCCGGCAGCCAACGGAAAGAAGGAGTACGACCAGTTGAAAAAATCCGTTGCGGTAAAAAACAACGAGCCCGCAACGACCGACACTTCATACCAGCGGATGAGATGATACGTCCTCGTAATTTGCGCCAGCCTGGGGATAACGTCCAAAACAACCAGAAATGCGACCATTCCGCTGCCGACAGCGACGCCTCCCGCCAAACCGATAAACATTTGCAGAGGTACCGCCAGCCAACCGCTCATCGCTTTTCCCCCGCTTCATGAATTTTTGCGTATTCTTCCGTGACGACATACATATTGATATTTTCCTGATAAAGAAACATTTCCACCTCCAGCGGACTCGGTTCTTCGTTAAATTTCTTTTTGAACAAATGATTGAAAAAAACGATCATCCCGATTCCGATCCCGAAAGAGTATGGAATTTGTAGCAGCAGCGGGTGCTCTACCCATTTCCCTGTAAGCAGCTGGTAAATTCGCTGATGTACCAGCGCCATGCTAACATCGGCATGAAAATTCATAATGGCCAGTCCGGACCCGACAAATAAAAGAAGCCACACTCCTACAATCATCAAAATATTCGGCGGCTTGCGCAATTCGTGGATTTCCACCAGACAGTGCGGCTCACCGAAATGCTCGATTTGAAAAAAAGGATACTTCTCCTTGATCTTTTGAACGATCAGCATCATATCGATCAAGATTTTGTTGCCTTCGCGTTCTCTCGGCTTATGGAGCAGCAGCTTGCTCAGCGCTTCTTCATATTCGGGGTCAACAAGCAGCTGCGCGATTCTGCCGAGAAAGATGGATTCTCCCGGCTGAACGCAAATGTGCTTTCGCAACCGGATATACAAAGTTGGTTTGGAGGCCGGATTCATCCCAATCACTCCCTTGTGCATTTATCCCATAGTATGAATCCTTCGGTTGATGGATAGTCATCGGAGAGCATGGCAAAAATTCACTTGCAAGCGCGTATAAAAAACGCATGATTTTGAAAAAGTAAAAGTACGACATTAACTCTATTCCCAGGAAAGGGTGCTCCAAATGGGTAAAGTGGCATTAACGCTTGTTATTATCGGCGCTTTGAACTGGCTTCTTATCGGGTTGTTCGAATGGGACCTGGTGACGGCTATTTTCGGCGGCGACGTCCATCGTGAATCTTCGGGAATCAGTCGAATCGTATACACGCTTGTAGGCTTGTCCGGATTGTACTGCTTGAAATATTTATTCACGGACGAGTCCAGATCCAGAGCAAGATAACCAAACGCAGGCGGCGCCATTTGGCAAACCGTTGGTTGGCAGCTTCTATCAGACTAACGCCATATAGGCGACTCACGTGAGAAAACCCCGTAAAGTGGAGCTTTCGCTGCGAAGGCAATCCGATACTTTGCGGGGTGTATGACTCTTTATAAGTAAAAAAGACCGGCAGCCCGCATCCTTAATGCGGTCTAATCGGTCTTTTTGTGTTTATTGAGCAATCTGATCCTTGATCGATTGCAATATTTTTTTCTCCAAGCGCGAGACCTGAACCTGGGATATCCCGAGCCGGGTCGCCACCTCGGATTGCGTCTGATCGCGGAAATAGCGCAAATATACGATGAGCCGCTCCCGTTCCGTCAAGCTCCCGATGGCTTCGTTCAAGGCCAGCTTCTCGAACCATTTATCCTGACCGTCATCGGCGATTTGATCCATAAGCGTAATCGGATCTCCGTCGTTCTCAAATACGGTCTCGTGGATCGAGGAGAGCGGCTTGTTCGCTTCCTGGGCGAAGACGACGTCCTCCGGAGAGATTTGCAGCTCGTTCGCTACTTCGTTGATGGTCGGGAGACGCCCGTTACGCTTCGACAGCTCGTCCTTCGTCTTGCGGATTTTGTTCGCAAGCTCCTTCAAAGACCGGCTCACCTTCAGCGTGCCGTCATCCCGCAAAAACCGCTGGATTTCACCTATGATCATAGGGACAGCATAAGTAGAAAATTTCACGTCATACGACAGATCGAATTTATCTACCGACTTTAACAATCCAATGCAGCCAATTTGGAACAAATCCTCTGCTTCGTAACCCCGGTTCAAAAAGCGCTGCACGACGGACCAAACCAAACGGATATTGCAGTTCACCAGCGTTTCTCTGGCTAACGCATCTCCGGATTGACTCAAAGCAATTAACCTTTTGACTTCGGCATCATCCAAATAGCTGTGGGAGGCATGTTTCAAATCGACATCCATAGATCAGACCCCTAATTGAATAAAGCTTTTTTAGATTCAATTCGCTTTTTCATTTTTATTTTTGTTCCCACGCCGACGGCGGTCGTAATTTCGATCTCATCCATGAAATTTTCCATAATCGTAAATCCCATACCCGATCGTTCCAGCTCCGGCTTAGAAGTATATAACGGCTGTTTTGCCTGCTCCAGATCCTCGATACCGGCCCCTTGATCCTCGATAGTCAAGTAGACTGTGTCTCCGTCCATCTCGGCATGAATAGTGATAACGCCGTCCGGACGGTTGTCGTAGCCATGAATGACGGCATTGGTGACAGCTTCCGAGACGACGGTTTTCAAATCGGTCAGCTCATCCAGAGTCGGATCCAGCTGGGATACGAACGCGGCGACGGTAACACGGGCAAACGATTCATTCTCGGAACGGCTGGCCAACTGAAGCGTCATAAAATTTCGTTCACTCATGATACGACCTCCAAACTGGTGAGAGCTTGTCTTTCGTTATCCTGGATGGACAAAATTTTAAACAAACCAGACATTTCAAACAAACGGTAGACCGATGGGTTAACGTCGCAGACGACCATTTTCCCGCCTCTGGCCGTGATTTGCTTGTAGCGTCCGAGAATGACCCCGAGCCCGGAGCTATCCATGAAGGATAACTCCTTCAAGCTTAAGATAATGTGGCTTGTTTCGCCTTTCTCCAAGGCTTCCTCCATACGCGACTTCACGATGTCGGCGGTATGATGGTCCAGTTCGCCTTTCAGCCTCACAATAAGGGCCTTCCGGTGATGCTCCAGTTCAATATGCAGACTCAAGCTGCTCACTCCTTCCCTTTCATGCACACTCATTTCTACACGGGTTTTCCCTTTTCCTGCCACCCGACAAAACTAGAAGAAATGCGCTACAAAAAGAAGAAATGCGACATTTTGTGCTTGCGCCTGCTTAAGAACAGAGCTTTAAGCTTGGTGCTAATCTATGAAGAACAAACGCTTGGTTGTCCGTTTCGTCAACGTCCACCAGCCTGCTTTTTTCACGTCGACCGGAGATTGCAGTTGAAACTCCGACAGCACCTGGTCATTTTTATAAACAACGATTTTGCCTATCGGCTGCCCTTGAGCGACGGGAGCCTTCAGGTTATCCTGCAGTTGAACCTCATGGCGGATTCCTTCCGCCGCCTCGCCTTTTTTCAGAAGCACGCTGTATTTTTGCGGAGCGGTCAGCTCAACCGACGGTTGTTCGCCTTTGCCCACCTTCATTTGGCCGAGCGAATCTCCTTTATTGAAAATCGGCATATTCGTATATTGCGAGAATGCATAGTCGAATAGACTGGACACTTCCGAATTGCGTGTTTTCGTATCCGGCTCACCCATAACGACGCTGATTACGCGCATGTTGTCGCGTCTGGCTGTCGCGGACAAGCAAAACTTTGCTTCACTCGTATACCCTGTCTTCAGCCCGTCGGCTCCGCTGTAGAAACGGACCAGCTTGTTTGTATTCACAAGCCAGAACGGCTTCGGCGTATCCTTGCGCAAGTAGTCCTGGTAAGCGCCGGTAAATTGGGTGATTTCCTCGTGCTTTAGCAGCTCGCGGGACATGATGGCAATATCGTACGCGGAGGAATAATGATTGTCCGCAGGGAGCCCGTTACAGTTGGCAAATCGGGTATTGTTCATCCCTAGCTGCTTTGCGCGGTCGTTCATCATTTGGACGAAGGCTTGCTCTGATCCGGCCAGCTTCTCCGCCATGGCAACCGATGCGTCGTTACCCGATGCCATCGCAATTCCTTTCAGCATATCCTGGACCGTCATTTCCTCACCTGGCTCCAGGAAAATTTGCGAGCCTCCCATGGACGCAGCGTATTCGCTTGTACGCACCTTGTCGTCCATCTTGATCTTGCCTTGATCCAATGCTTCCATAATGAGCAGCATGGTCATAATTTTCGTAATACTGGCTGGGGGCAGCTTGGCGTCTTTATTTTTCTCAAAGATCACCGTGCCGGTATCCGCATCAATTACTGCGGCCGAAGCTGCATTAGGTGCCATATCCACTGCTTGATTCGGAGCTTGTTTCTCCTCCGCAAACACCGCCGGCAATGCCAAAGACATTAGCAGCGAGATAGAAACGAACAGCTTGATTGCCTTGTTGAACATACCTTTCTACCCCTCCAAAATAAGTTATACTACTGCTAATCAGTGTTGACGAGTTTGCTGTAAAATATTCCAAACGCAGGAAAATCAATGCCACCTCTGCAGCAGCACCGCTTTATGAACTTTCTTTAGTAATTGTTGGAGCAAAGAGTTTGGAAAATCAAACAAGCCCTGACTTGACCCACACGTTGGCGCGGGGAGGGAATTGGCTGTAGGATTCCGACCGCTGTTGAAGCTCATGTTCCTGATCATAGGTTTACAGCGGTTGGAACACGAGCTTCAAAGGCGGACGCTGCCGCTTCTTCACCCCACATCCATTCCCTCTTTTGTTCTACCTGAGCTGACTTCCACTAGCCTTTGATTTTGTAACACTGAAAACCATCTATTTAAACTTCATGCTCCTCCAAACAAAAAAACCGGGGCGCAGCCGCCCCGGCAATTACACTGATTATTCGTTGTGCAGCATCTGCACGCCGTGCTTGGAAACTACCGCATAGACTAGCGGAGGCTTCTTAACGGCATTCCCCGTTAAAGTAAACGCACGGCGCGTACGTTGAGTCATCTCCTCTGTGAACATCGTTTCGTTCCGATTCATGTGGAGCACGGCGAGCGGCTCTCCCGCTTTTACCGCGTCTCCGACTTTTTTGCGCAGCACCATGCCGACGGCAAGATCAATCCGATCTTCCTTCGTAGCTCTTCCCGCTCCCAGCATCATCGCCGTCACGCCAAGCTCCTCCGCATCGATGTGCGACACGAATCCGTCCTCAGCAGCCAAGACCTCGGCTTGATACGCAGCCGACGGCAGCCGGTCCGGATGATCGGCCAGCTCTTTATCGCCGCCTTGAGCGGCAATAAGCCGCTTAAGCTTATCCAATGCTTCTCCATTGTGCAGAAGCTGTTCCATCTTTTCTCTCGCTTCATCGTAGGTGGCCGCTTTCCCGCCCAGCTGGATCATGTGGGCTCCAAGCAGAAGACACAGCTCCGTCAAGTCATCCGGTCCGGAGCCTTGCAGCGTCTCAATCGCTTCCCGGACTTCCAGCGCATTGCCTATCGCTAGTCCAAGCGGCTCGTCCATATTCGTAATGACGGCTACGGTCTCCCTGCCTACCTGTTCCCCGATTTCCACCATCGCCTTCGCAAGCTCAATGGAGCCTTCGAGCGATTTCATGAACGCTCCGCTGCCGGTTTTCACATCGAGTACGATGGCGTCTGCGCCAGAGGCGATTTTCTTGCTCATAATCGAGCTGGCAATAAGAGGAATCGACTCGACCGTGGCGGTAACGTCGCGAAGTCCGTATAGCTTCTTATCTGCAGGCGTAATATTGCCCGACTGACTAATAACCGAAACCCCGATGTCAGTAACCTGCTGCAAAAATTGCTCTTTCGTCAATTCCACCCGATAGCCTTCGATCGCCTCGAGCTTATCTATGGTCCCTCCCGTGTGCCCGAGACCTCTGCCGGACATTTTGGCAACCGGAATACCTGCGGCCGCTACCAGCGGGGCTAATATCAATGTCGTCGTATCTCCTACACCGCCGGTGCTGTGCTTATCGACCTTCACACCGGGGATCGAGCTCAAATCAACCTGATCTCCCGACCGGGCCATGGCCAAAGTCAGATCGGCCGTTTCTTTGGCGGACATGCCTCGAAAAAAGACGGCCATAGCGAACGCCGACATTTGATAATCCGGGATGTCTCCTGTGCTGTACCCGTGAATCAAATATTCGATTTCCTCTGTCGATAGCGTTTCTCCATCCCGTTTGCGTTGAATCAAATCTACAGTTCTCATTACCGGTCACCTCGATTGATCAGGATAACAACTATTTCCTGTTATTATATCGGTCACAGCATAAAAAGAAAAGGAAGCTGCCCAACCCGACGATTCGTCGAGCAGACAGCTCCCAAGGAACACATAGTAATGAGTTGATTATTGAACAACAAGCTTGGAGATCATTTGAGCATGTCCCGGACCGCAAGGGAGCACACAATGGACCTCGTAAGTGCCTGGTTTGTCAAAAGTAACTTCAGCCGATTTGGTGTTGTTATCGAGCTTTACGTTCAAACCGACAATTTCCATAGCATGGAGACCTTCTTTATTTTGCAAAGAAACCGTTACTTTCTCGCCAGCTTTCACGGTATACTCAGCCTTGTCGAATTGATAATTCGAAGCGATGAATTTCAACTGTGGTCCAGCCTTGGATTCCGAAGCCATCTCTGCTTGACGCTCGGAAATATTTTGGAACAACACTCCCGCACCCAGTAAACAGGCTACGATAAACAAACTGAACATAATCCACTTTTGCATCTTGGAAATATCCCCCTAACAGTTTTACCAATAGACGTATAGTGCATATTCAAAAAGTCGGGTTTTCAGCACCGAGAAGGTTGTGAGAACCTGAAGGAGGAGCCGAGTGTAGGGAAAGCCTACATGAGCACCATAGAGTTTTCCGTGAGGAAAGCTTACTTCGTAAGCATAGCTCCTTCGAAGGTAAGTGCAAGATTCGATGCCGAATTTGCTTCGTGACCTGCTTCGGGATCAAAAGACGACTTTTTGAACTACCTCGTATAGGTTTATTGTACAAAATGAAACGCTCTTTACCTATTCCCTTTCGAGGGAATCAGGTGAAAAATTTGTGACAATTTAACAATCTGCGCTGCTCAGAAGTCATTCTATCATAAAATGTCGCAAAAGCAAAAATCCCCGGTCCATTGACCAGGGATGATCTCTCGTGCTAATTCGTCCTGCGAAGGCTTCTGAAGCCGATACCTGCGCTGGCGACTTTCTCTTCCTTATGCAGCAAATCACGAATATCTCTTGATATTCTGCTGCTGCATGAAACGCATAGCTGATTCTGGTGGATCGGGACTCCGCAGCTGTTGCACGGATAAGACAAATGGGGAAAATCCTTCACCGACAGCCGCTTTTCTTTAATCCATGCTGTAAGCCGTTGCGAGGATACTCCTGTTGCCGATCGGAGCTGTTCTGTCGTAGCCTTGCGATTTTGCAGCATAAACCGGTAACATATATCGAACTCACTATCAAGCGACTTCATGCAATCTGTGCACATGTTGCGCAGGTTCCGCTGAAACACTCTCCCGCAACCGGGACAATTAGCCACTGCCAGAATACTCATCTCTGTCACTTCCCAACCGTTTATAGTCCCTTGTACCCACAGTATAACATGATTATCGGTGGTCTAAAAGACCTATCTACACCAAATTAACGTTTTTTTATTACGTCTATACTCATGTATATGTACAATAACGGCTTGTCATACTATAAAAGCCTATTTCCAGGCTACAACGCGGCAGCGGAGGTGAATAGCATGTCAGACAAGCAGCAAGGTCACGCCAACCAGAATACGACGACCCGCACTAGCGATAAAGGCGCCAAAAAGTCCAATAAACGCTAACGGCATAAGCAAAACAACCAACCCCATAATGTAAAGGTTGGATGTTCAAACAGAACAGACCTCCTTTGTGGGGAGACCCGATTGTATTTCCGCATATGCAAAAAAGACTGAACGCCTATAAGCCCTTTCAAAGCTTACTAGGCGGCAGTCTTTTCTTTCACGCGCTCTGCCGGCACGGAATCCAGAGGCGAAAAGCGCTTCCCTGCCCTTCCGCGCTTTCCACCGTCAGCTTCCCTCTGTGAATATCCGCAATTGACTTCGTAATGGACAATCCCAATCCCGCCCCGCCGTGCTTGCGCGCACGAGATGTATCGATGCGGTAAAACCGGTCGAACAAGTGAGGCAGATGCTCCTTGGGGATTCCGGACCCATTGTCCTTCACCGTCAGCTCAACCCCTTCGGATACATTCTGCACGATGATTTCAATATGGCCGGACACCGGATTTGTATGCTGGACGGCATTATGAAACAAATTCAAGACGACCTGCTTCATTTTATCCTGATCAAACATGCACTTCGTGCTCGGCGCCAGGGAGAAGCTTACGCTTCGGTCTCCCGCCATCAGCTTCAGCTGAGGCTCCATGCTGTGAACCACTTCATCCAGCAGCCCCTCCTGCATTTCCGTCACCGGGGTCCGGTCCAGCTTGGCCAGCAGCAGTAAATCCTGCACGAGCTTGTTGATCCGCCCCGACTCCGAATACATACTCGTCAACGCTTTGTGCAGCTGGTCTGGCTGATTGGCCGCTCCGCGCAGCAAAATTTCCAGAAAGCCGTGAATGGATGTAAGCGGGGTACGAAGCTCATGGGAAGCATCGGCAATAAAGCGCCTCATTCGCTCCTTCGCTTCTTTTTCCGCTTCAAAGGAAGCTTCCAGCCTCTCCAGCATCCGGTTAAAGGAAATGGACAGACGGTCTATTTCCAGCTGATTTTGATGATCCGGCAGCCGTTCGTCCAAATTCCCCGCATCGATCTTCTCCATGGTCCCGACCATTTTGGATAATGGGATCAGCGTCCGTTTCAATACGGGCAAAAACGTTAATAAACCGAAAATCAAGGCGATCAAAGCGACCGCGATGAAAGTGAGCAGTTGTCCCCATAGCACCTCCTTCAAAGGTGCCGTACCGATGCTGACCTGGACCAGGCCGGCTACGTTTTTCGCTTTATTCACAATCGTATGAAGAACAACGAGCTGCTCGGTTCCATTGACCGTAACGATCCGGTAATGCATTCCCGGCTTTTTGCGCATAGCCTCCATATACTCGCCCGCAGGCAGCTGAACGGTCAAAGCGTTGTCCGGCGGCTCCACGATAATGTTGAATTCGCCCTCCGGATTGATAAAAGCGACCGATGAATCCGGCGAAAACAGCAGCCCGCGCATCGGAGGATCTTTGCGAATGATGTTGGAATTGGCCAGATTCGGCCAGACTTCCCGCGGAATCGTCATGATCTGGTTTTGGATCGACTCCGCTTTATTCTTATAAATGAACTGCTTCATGTAGACGTACTGCAAGATCCCGGTAAGAAGCAGCAGTCCGGCCAAAATTAGCAAGGAGCGGGACAACAGCTGGTATCGCAGCGATCTTGGCCATAGGAATCTCACCATGTTATTGAGACGCTGCCCTTTCATGTCAGATCAACCCGATAGCCTGCGCCCCGTAAGGTGCGGATCAGCTTATGCTCCTTGTCCTGCAATTTATCCCTCAAGGACCGGATGTATACCTCTACGATGTTCTCTTCCCCGCCGAAATCGTAGCCCCATACTTTATCCAAAATTTTACTTTTACTCAGCACAAGCCCATGATTGATCACAAGAAACGAGAGCAGCTCATATTCCGTCGGCGACAGCTCCAGAACGCGGTTATCGTAGCTGATTTCCTTACGGCGGTCATCGATGCGGAACGGTCCGATGCTGACTTCTCCCAGAAGGTTTGGAAAATGATTGCGTATTCTCGCATGAATGCGGGCGAGCAGCTCCTCGAAGCTGAACGGCTTGACCATATAATCGTCGGCCCCGAGTGTCAAACCTTTCACCCGATCCTCCACTTCTTCCTTGGCCGTGAGCATAATGACGGCAATATTGCCGGTTTTCTTGAGCATCCGGCACACCTCAAAGCCGTCCATTCCCGGCATCATGACATCGAGAATGACAATATGAGGCTGAAATTGTCTGGCCGAGGTTATGGCTGCGAATCCATCCTGCGCCGTTTCAATTTCAAAGCCTTCATTGCGCAAGCCCAGCTCCAAAAATTGCAATATATTCGGCTCGTCGTCTACGAGTAAAATTTTGATCCCTTTTAGTTGATTCATTCCATTCACCTCATATCACATTGTACACCATTTTCTCTCATGTGCATCTTTATTATCTGATCGTCAACTGAATCATGTCTGAACGGAAGCTGAACACAAGCTGAAAAAAACCATTAAACGAACCGCCGCGCATGCAGCTCCAGCGGGGTGCTCTGCCACTCAGCAAATATTCAGTTCATCCTCAAGTTCAATTCAGTTGGATCTCCCATAATGAAACCAGCACACAACGATTCAAACCAAATTGCGTTATGGGAGTGTAACCGGATGAGACTGATGCGAAATCGAAAGGTGGATATGGCGCTCGTCGGCATAGCCTTATTATCCGCTTTTTTGAATCTATTTGAAATTTGGAAAGAAACCTACGTTAACGCCTATTACACGGCGGCTGTAACCAGCATGCTGCAGAGCTTTCATAATTTTTTCTACGCCTCCTTCGACCCGGCCGGGTATGTCACGGTGGATAAGCCGCCGGTCACCTTCTGGGTGCAAACGGCCAGCGCCGCGGTGTTCGGGATGCATGGATGGAGCGTTATTTTACCGCAAGCTTTGGCAGGCATCGGCTCCGTTCTGCTGATCTACGTTCTGCTAAAGCCGTCGTTCGGAATCGGCGCCGCGCGCCTCGGGGCGCTCGCGATGGCTTGTACGCCGGTGCTTACCGCCGTTGCCAGAACGAACAATGTGGACAGCTTGCTATTCTGGCGTTGAACGGCGTCGTGCTGCTTTTTACCTCCTGGGTGTTATCCATTCTTTATACGCAAGCAGGACTGCCTTTGCTTGTCAGCAAGCTCGCTTCCGCTATGGCGGGAGCACTGATTAATTTTACCGGAAGCCGATGGTGGGTGTTCCGATTATCCCAAGATTAGGAGTGAACAGGATGAAAATCAGAAAAGCAGTCATTCCCGCAGCGGGATTAGGTACCCGCTTCCTGCCCGCTACGAAGGCGCAGCCTAAAGAAATGCTGCCGATTGTAGATAAGCCGGCCATTCAATACATTGTCGAAGAAGCGGTACAGTCCGGCATTGAAAGTATCATTATCGTGACGGGAAGAAACAAGAAATCGATCGAGGACCATTTCGATAAATCGTTCGAGCTGGAGCAAACGCTGGCGGAGAAAGGAAAGCTGGACTTGCTGAAGGAGGTTCAGTGCATAACCGATATGGCGGCCATCCATTATATCCGGCAAAAGGAGCCGTTAGGTCTCGGTCACGCAATCTTGTGCGCTCAGCAATTTATCGGTGACGAGCCGTTCGCCGTTATGCTGGGTGACGATATTATGGTTTCGGAAGCTCCGGCGCTGCAGCAAATGATCGACGTGTATTCGGCGTACGATAGCCCGGTTATCGGAGTTCAGCCGGTTGAACTGGAGGACGTTAAGAAGTACGGGATTATCGATCCTTCCAACCGACCGCTTGGGAATACTTTGTACGAGGTAGACGATCTGGTGGAAAAGCCCGATATCCGGAATGCTCCGTCACAAATTGCGATTATGGGACGTTATATCTTGAAGCCGTCGATCTTTCCGATTCTTGAGCGGATTGACCGAGGGTCCGGCAATGAGTACCAGCTGACGGATGCGCTTCGTGAAGCCGGAAAGCAAGAGAAGCTGCTGGCGCTGCAGCTCGATGCGGATCGTTACGATATCGGTGATAAGCTCGGCTATATGAAGGCGATTATGGAGATCGGATTGCGAAGAGAGGAGCTGCGGCCCCAGCTGCTAGGGTATTTAAAGCAATTGGTCGATCGGGAGACGGAGCTGCAGTTCGCGTATGGCCATGATTCGGTAGAAATATGTTGAGCAAAAAAGAACGGCCGGCTTACAGTTACATGGAGCACGTCTTAATCTCGTAGTGATAACCACTATCACGAGCTTGGGCTCCATAACGGTAAAGACCGGCCATGGGGGTTACACGTTCACTTCGCGAACAAACGATTTGACCAGCTCGATAAACATCGGCTTCGTCCGGTTCGCCACTTCCATTACCTGCTCGTGAGACAACGGCTCCAGCTCCTCGCCGATCGCCATATCCGTAATGCACGAAATGCCGAGCACCTTAAGCCCTGTATGACGGGCTGCGATCACCTCGCCGACCGTCGACATGCCGATGGCGTCGCCGCCCAGGTTAGCCAGCATCGTAAGCTCGGCCGGCGGCAAATAGTTCGGCCCGCTGATGCCGCTGTAGACGCCTTCCTGAAGGCGGATTTGCTTGCCCTCGCCCTGCATCCGCTGCCCGATGGACTTCGCCAGAGCGCGGTACTCCCGATTGTACGCCTCCGACATATCGGGGAATCTCAGTCCGAGAGCCGGATCGTTCTTACCGATCAGAGGATTGTCTCCGGTCATGTTGAGATGATCCGAAATCAGCATCAAATCTCCTGCCCGGAAGGAGCGGTTCATGCCCCCGGCCGCATTGGTAATGACCAGCGACTGAACTCCCAGCTTCTTCATGACATAGACCGGGAAGACGACTTTTTTCATCGAGTAGCCTTCATAATAATGAAACCGGCCCTGCATAACCATAACCTGCTTGCCTTCCAGCGAGCCGATAACGAATTGGCCTGCATGGCCTTCTACCGTTGATACGGGAAAATGCGGGATTTGGTCGTAGGCAATGGTCAATGCTTCCGTAACCTGTTCCGCCAAATCTCCGAGGCCCGAGCCCAGGATGAGGCCGATCTGCGGGCGTTTCCCTTGAAGCCGCTCCTGAATCCAGCTAGCCGCTTCTTCTATTTGCTGCGTATAGGTTTTGTCCAAAACAGCCGTGCTCCTTTCGTCCTGACGACCCTTTTAGCTCAATTGTCCAACGATGCCCAAAATCAGCTTAAGGAATTTGGGCTTCACGCGCTCGGTCGTTTCCATTACTTCTTCGTGGGATAGCGGCTGATCCAAAATGCCTGCGGCCATGTTGCTGATGCAGGAGAAGCCCAACACCTCGATGCCGGCATGGCGGGCGACTATGACCTCCGCTACAGTGGACATCCCTACGGCGTCAGCCCCTAGCGTTCGCATCATCCGGATTTCCGCAGGAGTTTCATAGGTAGGCCCGAGCAGTCCGATGTACACACCCTCCTGCAGCTTGACTCCCTGCTCTTCCGCCACTTTCTTGGCCGTTTGGCGCAATGCGCGGCTGTACGCTTCGGACATATCGGGGAAGCGGACACCCAGCTCGCTCAAGTTCGGTCCGATCAAAGGATTGCGGAAAGTAAAGTTGATATGGTCCTTAATCAGCATCAGGTCGCCGACTTCATAGGACGTATTGATACCGCCCGCCGCGTTTGTAACGAGCAGCGTCTTGACACCCAGCTCCTTCATTACGCGAACCGGGAACGAAACGACCTCCACTCCGTAGCCTTCGTACATATGGAAGCGGCCCTTCATCAGCAGCACGTGTTTGCCTTGAATCGTTCCGAGCAGCAATTCGCCTGCGTGACCTTCCACGGTAGAGGCCGGAAAATGCGGAATCTGATCGTATTGGATCACCATGGCGTTCTCCACCAAGTCCGCAATAACGCCAAGCCCGGAGCCAAGAATCAGGCCGATCGAAGGTGCTTCGGCATACTTGCTGCGGATGTAATCGGCGGCCTCTTGGATTTTGTTAAGCAAAGTTTTGTCTCCCATGGATTAAACCCTCCCTATATGTTGGTTAAGCTTAGGATAGCTCGTGCAAAAAGCTTGTCCCGTTGCCGGTCGATGCCACGCCGAAGTTATCGGCGATGGTCGCTCCGACATCGGCAAACGTGCTGCGTACGCCGAGATTGACCGATGGAAGAGCAGGACTGTACACGAGCAGCGGTACATATTCCCTCGTATGGTCCGTTCCGTGATGAATCGGATCGTTCCCGTGGTCGGCGGTTAATATGAGCAAATCGTCAGGTCCGAGACATTGCTGCAGCTTAGGAAGCCATGCATCGAATTCCTCCAATGCTTTGGCGTAGCCTGCAGGATCGCGACGATGGCCGTACAGCGAATCGAAATCGACGAGGTTCGTAAATACAAGCCCGTGAAACGGCTTTTGCATATGCTCGATCGTAGCCTGGATCCCGTCGAGGTTGCTCTTGGTCGGGCGTGCTTCCGTGACGCCTTCCCCGGAGTAAATATCGTTGATCTTGCCGATAGCGATGCAGTCCAGCCCGGCATCCTTCAGATGGTTCATCACCGTCGGCTGCGGAGGCTTCACGGCATAATCGTGCCGGTTCGGCGTCCGCTTGAACTCTCCCGGCTTGCCAACATAAGGACGGGCGATGACGCGCCCCACCGCATAAGGGTCCTCCAGCGTCAGCTTTCTTGCGATCTCGCAAGCTCGGTACAGCTCCTCGAGCGGGATGATCTCTTCATGAGCTGCAAGCTGGAACACACTGTCCGCGGATGTATAGACGATCCATGCTCCTGTCTTCATCTGCTCTTCGCCCAGCTCGTCCAATATTTCCGTGCCCGAGGCCGGTTTATTTCCGATGACCTTGCGGCCCGTTTCCTTCTCGAATCGTTCGATCAATTCAGCCGGAAATCCGTCGGGAAAGACGTTGAACGGGATTTCGACCTTCAAGCCCATAATTTCCCAATGGCCTGTCATCGTGTCTTTGCCGACCGACACCTCCGCCATTTTCCCATAGCTTGCGAGCGGTCTATCGGCAGGCTCAACCCGCTTCAGCGGCGCTATATTGCCAAGACCGTACTGCTGCATATGCGGCAGCGAGAAGTCCGCGTTTCTCTCGGCAATATGTCCGAGCGTATGGGAGCCGGAATCGCCGAACGACGGTGCGTCAGGCAGCTCTCCTATCCCCACGCTGTCAAGAACAATCAAACATATACGTTGGAACTTCAAGCGGAGCCCCTCCTATTCTTATCCATCTTTTGCTATTATCGCAAAACCTGTGCCTGTTTGCAAAACGCTGCGTCCTGCCATACGGAAAAAAAGCCGGCCAGCGGCCGGCTGAGCTTGTCGAGAAACCCTCGGTATGGAAAAAGCGGTAACGGCATCCAGTTGGGGTACCTTCCTCCAGCTGCTGTGGTTCAACTGCCGAGGGCAGCCCGCTTATGTATCAGCCTAAGTCAACCATTTGCTTCTTTGCTCTCGGATGCGCCTTGTCGTAGACGTCCTTCATCTTGCCGCGGGCGACCTGCACATAAATTTGCGTGGTCGAGATGTCCGCATGGCCGAGCATTTCCTGGACGGACCGCAGATCCGCGCCGTTTTCGAGCAAGTGGGCGGCGAAGGAATGACGCAGTGTATGAGGCGTTATTTCTTTTACGATTTGCGTCTCCGACGCATACCTTTTTATAATTTTCCAAAACCCTTGCCGGGTTATTCTTGTTCCCAAATGATTGATGAACAGGGCCGTCTCCGTCTTGGACTGCTTCAGCAGCTTCGGCCTCATCGTGTTGACATAATGGCCGACAAATTCGGAGGCGATGGCGCCGAGCGGGATTATCCGCTCCTTGGAGGCTTTCCCTACGCAGCGCAGAAACCCCATCTCCAGATTGACGTTGTCGACATCCAGCGAGATGAGCTCCGATACGCGGATTCCTGTTGCATAGAGCACCTCAAGCATCGCTTTATCGCGCATGCCGTTCGGAACCCCCGTTGGAGGCGCGTTAAGCAGCGATTCGACCTCGGCAATCGTCAGCACGCTCGGCAGCCGCTTTTCGAGCTTGGGCATTTCCAGATGCATGGTCGGATCCTGAGCAGCCAGGCGCTCGCGCACAAGAAATTGATAAAATGCCCTTATCGAAACGACGGTTCGCGATTGGGTGGCGGCTGCCCGTCCGAGTCGGCGCAAATGCTGCAAGTAGTTGGTTATATGAATTTTTTTGGTATCCGAAAGCACTTCGATGCCTTGGGTCGGCAAATAGTCGAGATATTGGACAATATCCCGTTCGTAAGATTCCACCGTGTTTTTGGCAAGCCCCCGCTCGTCGGTCAAAAAAAGTACAAACGAGTCCAGTTCCTTTTTCATGATGATTTCCCTTTCCGTGTCATCCCCGCGATGGCCAACCGTGGGAACATCTGTTTCGATCCATTCATAAGAAATTCAACATGAAAGGAAAGAATCCTGCTTTCTAGATGAAAAACTGTTTTGTTTACTCCCCAAGCCAGTAAAACAATTTTAACCGTTCCCCCATCGGTCCCTGGTCCGTTATCATTACGTGATCCTGAAATACTTTGACCGCTTTGCCCGCAGGCTGCCGGTACCGGTGCGTCGGCTCGATCCAATGCGTAACCATAACCAGCAAATGATACAGAGCATAAGTAAACACCACGAAGACGACCATAAATTTCATTTGATCCTTCAGCTTGCGAAAAGAAAAGATCATAGCCTGTACCTCCTCCCTAAGGATAGACTATGATCCGCAGTATCGAATTATGATGGATCGCTCTGCGCCACTTGGAGGAGCGGTTCCAGCTCCGTATATGGACGTCCGACGGCATCGGCTACGGCCGAATGCGTCACGTGGCCCATAAACGTGTTGACTCCCGGCTTCAGCTCGGGATGTACCTTCAAGGCGGCATGCAGGCCTTTGTCCGCCAGCTCGACGGCATAGGACAACGTCACATTCGTCAAGGCCAGCGTGGACGTTCGGGGCACCGCTCCCGGCATATTCGCGACCGCGTAATGAATCACCCCGTGCTTCTCATAAACGGGATCGCTATGCGTCGTCACCCGGTCGACTGTAGCTATCGTTCCGCCCTGATCTACCGCCACATCCACAATAACCGCCCCCGGCTTCATCTGCTTCACCATATCCTCGGTTACGAGCTTCGGCGCTTTGGCTCCGGGGATGAGGACGGCTCCTATAAGCAAATCCGCTTTTTGCACGGCGCTTGCTATATTATACGGATTCGACATGAGCGTACGGATCCGCCCGTGGAACACGTCGTCGAGGTACCGCAGCCGATCCGCGCTCCGGTCGATAATCACGACGTTGGCTCCCAGCCCCAGAGCCATTTTGGCCGCATTCGTGCCTACAATGCCTCCCCCGAGGACTATTACGTCCGCCGGCGGGACTCCTGGAACACCTCCAAGCAGGATGCCTCTGCCGCCATAAAACTTTTCCAGAAATTGCGCTCCGACCTGTACCGACATCCGTCCAGCCACTTCGCTCATCGGCGTCAGCAGAGGCAGGCTGCCGTTCGGCATCTGGATCGTTTCGTAGGCAATGCCGGTCACTTTGCTGTGGAGCAAAGCTTCGGTCAACCGAGGCTCCGCCGCAAGATGCAAGTAAGTAAACAGGGTCAGGTGCTCTCTGAAATACGCGTATTCCTCGGGCAGCGGCTCCTTCACCTTCATGATCATATCGGATTGACCCCATACGTCCTCCGCCTTGTCCAGCAAGACGGCCCCTTCCTGAGCATAGTCTTGGTCGGCAAAACCGCTGCCCGCCCCGGCTCCCTTCTCTACAAGCACTTGATGCCCATGCTGAAGCAGCATACCTGCTCCGCCGGGTGTCAGAGCGACACGGTTTTCATTGTTTTTGATTTCCTTCGGAACGCCTATTACTTGCTGCTTGCCCATGACAGCCTCTCCTTTCGAATGGCTTACTGCTTTCCTATACCCATACGTTCCCCTATTCACGTATGCATTAATCGCGGAAGCCGCGGCGGAAACAACAGTCCGTGTGCCGAATCTTGTACAAGCAACTACCTTTGGCTCTTCGCGCAGCCTCATGGTATACTTTATTCAGAAACTCTCTTTGGGGAAGGGGAACTCATATGAAAAAAATAGGAGCCGAAATTCGAAGCTGGGCAGGCTCCATTGGAGCGGCTATTATTCTCGCCTTGCTGGTTGGCGTGTTTATTATCCAGCCGACCAAGGTGATGGGGCACTCCATGGACCCGACACTGCACGATCAGCAGCGGATTTTTATATCGAAACTATCGCACACGTTCCGCCTAGAACCTGATTACAGCGATATCGTCATCATCGACAGCCGGGTAGACCGCAAGCGTAATCTGCTGGACGATATTATGGAGCATCCGTTGATTTCTTTGTTTACAGGCGGGGACGACAACCGCACCGTCTATGTGAAGCGGGTCATCGGCAAAGCCGGGGATGTGCTGGAATTCAAGAACCATCAAGTATATCGAAACGGCGAGCCTCTCAATGAGCCTTATTTGAATGAAACGATGAATTATACGACCAACGAAAAAATTACGGTTCCAGCAGACCATTTGTTCGTCATGGGGGATAACCGGAATAACAGCAAGGACAGCCGAAACATCGGGTTCATTCCTATGGACCACGTTTTGGGGATTAAAATATAAAATGTCGCCGGCCGCCTGATGGCGCCGGTTTTTTCATGCCCTTATAAACGGATAAACGGCCGCAACAACGCAAAAAACCTCCGTTTGCGTAAAGCAAGCCGAAGGTTTTGTTTGTTTAATTAGTTTTGTTTTTACCCGTACAACGGTGACAGATGCCTTGAAAATCAAGGCGGTGATCCAGAACTTGAAAACCGAATTCCTTCTCTAGGCGTTCTTCGAGCGGTCCCAGCCAATCTTCCATAATCTCATCCACGGCACCGCATTGCACGCAGATTAAATGATGATGATGATGATGAGTGCTGTCGTTTCGCAAATCGTATCGTGCTACGCCATCGCCGAAGTTCATCTTCTCGACAACATGCAGCTCGCTTAAGAGCTCAAGCGTCCTGTACACGGTAGCCAAGCCGATTTCGGGAGCTTTATCTTTGACGAGCATAAATACGTCTTCCGCGCTGAGATGGTCTTCTTCGTTTTCAAGCAGCACACGGACTGTAGCTTCCCGTTGAGGAGTAAGCTTGTAGCCCTGTGACTGCAGCTGCTGTTTGATTTTTTCAATGCGAGATTCCATGCTACTCCCCCTACGGGTTTTGCGATAGCAAAACCTGCTGCGTAAGTCTGCTCCCGGTCAAGGTACGACGAAGTAACACCGTAGCTTTTACTGGGCTTCTCCTTATTATAGGTGGAGGGCGGCTGGAAAGTCAAACCCCAATGTAACCAGCATAGGTGTTACCCACTTCATCATCACCGGAGAAACGTACGCTTCCAGTAGAGCCGCACCCGCAAGGAGCGCAATGGAAAGCAGTACTGTGGCCGAATATTTCATGAACGGCTCATAAAAGGCGCCCCTGCGCGGCATAAACCGATGCTTCACCATATGGATGGAGAACGCCATCGCCGTTACGCTGCATACAATGAGCGCGGGAATCACAATCAGGTTTTGCGGAGCTACCGAAACGAGCGCAAACAGCAGCCCTTTCCAGGACAGCTGTCCAACCAAATAACCGACCGTGAAGCCTACCAGCACGCCTTTTAAAAAATCAAGGATCCAAATCAGCGGCAGGCCGATCACCGACATACCCAATATCCAGATCATTAGTATCCATTTGATATGCAGGCTGAACGACTGCTGGAACGAGGATTGTACATCCGTGAACTCGCCTTGGTCCACCGAAAGGAAGAAGTTGCTCAAGTGGCGCGAAATTTCCTGCTTCTGCTCTAAAGACAAGGCATTCACCATAACGGCCCCGAATACGACCCCGATAAGAAATATGATGCCTACGAAAACATAGAGCGACAAATGCTCTTTCATATACAGCTGTAGCGAGCGGTTTCGGTTCATGCTGCCAGCCTCCCTTGCATGATTAGTACAAGCATATGAAGGGTAACTAGCAGATATGACCAAAAAAGCTCGTTACTCGTGCAGGCCTGCGTGTGACTTCGCGGCAACTTTGCCGTAGCGGCCGCCACCGCCGACTTCCAGCACCAGCTTGTTCTCGCGTGCTTGCACAATATAATCGGCGATATCTTGGCCCGCCGCTCGTTCCAGCTGTTCATATGACACCCGGTGAAGCAGGTTCATTTCCGTGCCGAATTCAGCTAGGAGCGCATCGAGTCTCTTGGGGCCCAGACCCGGGATGTACTCGAGCGGAACCTGATAGTAGTAAGGCGGACGATAGTCCGGTACATAAGATTCGCCCTCCGGCCGATCTGCAATGTCATAGATGCGGTCCATCACGCCGCGAACGATTTTCTTGCTGCCGCATTGAAGGCACCGTTCCGCCGCTGTCTCCTTATCATCAGCGGTCTCGCTGCAGCCAGAGCAGTAAGTGCGGTGATACTTGCCAAGCCGGGGATTCAAGCCGTAGTTCGCCGTGACGGCACGCCCTTCCCGGCGGGCCAAGGCCAGCCGCAGCTCTTCAAAGCTCGGCTCCGCGAGCTGCAGCTTGTTATATTCGCGGCCGATCTTAGCCAAGGAATGCGCGTCGGAGTTGGTCAAATACGTATAGCGGTCCAGCTCCGAAATATAGCCGGCCATCTCCGAATCGGCGCTGAGACCGAGCTCTACCGCATCGATCTGGTCCAGATCGAGCAGGTGCTCCATTCGTGTGGAGCTGCTGCCGTATATGCTTTTATGCGGGGTGAAAAGGTGCGCCGGGACGAACAGCCCGCCGCGGTCCTTCACCTCCCGCTGCAATTCCCTTCCGGGCACATAAATGCGCTGCGAGCTCAGCCCGACATTTTTCATATGCTTGGCCAGCCATTCGGTGAAGCGCCGCATGGATTCCACCGTCGGCATGTAAGCGAGCAAATGCGCCGGCCCCATCCCGGGATCGCGCACTTCAATCTCGCTGCCTAGTATAACCGTCGTCTGCTGGAAGCGGATTCCTCCGCCAGGCAGCTCTTCCATTTCTCCCTTATCCAAATATTGCAGTATATCTCGCTGTACGGATGGGGATTGGCAGTCGATGATGCCGATCATATCGATGCCCTTGCGCTGCGACGCTTCTTTGGCAATGTTATAGAATGTCAGATTGTTGGCGGCGCTAATTTTCACCGCTTTTCCTTCTTCCGTCCGTCCGATATGAATGTGCAGATCCGCGTATACCGTTTGCAAGCCCATCCTAGAACTTCCCTGTCAGCTTATACGCTTGCCATGCATACAAGGCGGTGATTGTCTTGGCGTCGCTGATCCGCTGCTCTTTCATATACTGCCATGCTTGCTCCAGCGTAATGCTCTCGCATTCCAGAAATTCATCGTCATCGAGGCGCGTCTCGCCCTTGGTTAAGTTTTCGGCGACATATAGATGCAATATTTCATTCGCGAAGCCGGGCGAAGTATAGAAGGAACAAACATGCCGGATCGAGCCTGCTCGGTAGCCTGTTTCTTCCTCAAGCTCCCTTTTGGCTGCTTCGAGCGGTTCTTCGCCGGGATCCAGCTTGCCTGCGGGAATTTCGATCTGGCATTTCTCAAGCGGCTTGCGGAATTGTTCTACCACGAGCATACGGTCGTCATGCAGTGCCAAGACGGCCACAGCTCCCGGATGCTTTACAATTTCCCTCGTTGCCGTCTCGCCGTTCGGAAGCTTGACCGTATCCACCTGCAGCGATATGACTTTGCCCTGAAATATAGGCTCCGTCGATAGGGTCACTTCCTCGAATTTATGTTGATTTGTCGTCTCGCTCATGTCTGGTTCCTCCTCCAATTGGTTATATGAAGCTCCGGCGGACCGAAGCCTGGACTGTCGAACTGCAATCTATTATAGCATATCAATGGATGTTGATAGATTCGGATAGCATAACTTGTCCTTGGGCAGCATAGGGTGTAACAGTTCGATATATTCGGAAGCGAGGGACTTGACTATGAAAACTTATTTATCCGAGCAGCAAATTCGTCTGGTAGGCCGTGTATGGGAAATTCGCCGCTATTTGAAAATGGCGCAGCAAAGACTGACAACCGATGTTAGCCTGCTCACCTTCCTGTCTCAACAAACCGGTCATGTAGGTCACACGAACCGCGGGCTTATGCTCGACGGAGATGCCACTTATGTGTCGCATACATCCAAGCACAATCCACTGCAGCCCCAATCGCCGCAAAAAACGCAGGATCCGCGTTTAATCCCCTTCCCATCGAAGAAATAGCTGTAGGGTATTCCGAGAAAGCTTCCCGCCATAATGGCTCCATAACGGGCTCATGCCACGAAATGTCATGCTTGACACCAAGCTGGGCTCCGTTCATCTGATGTCTCAGAATTTCGCCCTTCTCCCCTTCCAGTTCGGGCAGCGGAACCGATGCTTTGACCAGCGTTAAATCTTGAAGCACGGTCATGGTATGATGACTGATTCCTTGATGACGCGACCGCTGCTCGGCGAAGCTGATCCGCGGGATGACAACAGGGCGGCCCTTAAGAGCAGAAACGGCATGTATCAGCTCGGCTGCCTCCGTCCCGCTGAATCCAAGAAGCGTTCCCGTGCCGACGCTTCCGGGTCCCGGAGCCGCTATCGCCAGATCGGCGCTGAGCACATGCCTGGCAGCAAGCAGCGCTGTGAATTTATTCACCGCTTCGTGATCGCCTCCGTAAGCTTGCCCATAGGTTATCGTTCCCGCAAGCCAGCCGAGCTTCTTCAACTGCTTTACGTGCTTACTAAAGGCTAGCGGAAGCGCGGCACTGTCCGACATGATATAGGCTATCCGAGGCTGTCGGCCCTCCGGATGCCGGTTCTTCAGCTGCTGCAGCCGGCTTGCTGCAACGGGAAGCATGCTGTGCAGCTCCCCGACCAGAACCGGCATTCCTTCCAGGGATAGCTTGCCGGTAAACAGCTCGTGAAACGGACTCGCTTGCTCCTCCACAGCCATTACCGTACGCTGAAGCGAGGTATATCTCAGCTTCATAATATGACCCGCCGGTTTGTCCGTCCTCTCCATCCTCTTTAGCTCGGCATCCTCCCGATACCGTCTATCCCAATCGTCCGTATCGCCATAGCCGTCATGACCCAGTACATCGTGCACGAAATGTACCCCGCCTGTACCTAACCCGAGACTGACGGCGGTTGTATTCAACAGCACTCGATCCCCAGGCTCCAGCAGCAGGACGGGGTTCCCATAATGAATTGCAACCCCTTCCGAGCCGTCTGTGAAACGAACCTGAACTTCTTCCAGCTCTTGTTCTCTGCAGCTTGAAAGGATCTGTACGACCGTAGCTATTTTCCATTCGATCATCCGCTCTCCCGCTTTCCCTGCGAACTCGCTCTCTTATTATATGCCCTCCTTCTCCACTTCCATGAGTTGACGGTAAAAATAAAGACCGCCACATTCAAGTGACGGTCCATGTAATCTGTGCTGCCAGGCAGTTTTCTCCATAGCAGACAATTGTCTTCCAGCTATTGCTTTTATTTTGGCAATGATGCAACATCGGTGATGATTTGTACTACGACTTCCGCTACCTTCACCAGATCTGCTATGGCGATGGATTCCTTGGTCGAATGAATATTTTGGTAGCCTACGGCCAAATTAACGGTAGGAATCCCAAGCCCGTTGAAGACGTTGGCATCGCTGCCGCCGCCGGTATGGAACGTTCTTGGAGTGCAGCCCACTTTGGACAATGAAGCCATTGCCTGTTTGACTACAGGGGCGGTCTCATCGTACATATAGGCCGGATAAGAGACCTCGCTCTTAAAATCAACATCTGCGCCTGTCTCTCTCGCTACTTCCAAACAAGCCTTGCGCATGGCTTCAATCTGGCTGTTGAGCTTATCTTGTGAGATGCTTCGGGCTTCACCTTCGAGCTCCACTGAGTCCACGACGATATTCGTCGTTCCGCTGATGCCGCCTGCAAACCGTCCGATGTTAGCCGTCGTTTCGCTGTCGATTCGGCCAAGCGGCATCCGGGATACCGCTTTGCTGGCCACGGTAATCGCACTGATACCCGCTTCAGGGTTAACGCCTGCATGTGCCGAACGCCCGGTGAAGGAAATAAATACTTTGGCTTGGGTCGGCGCCGCTACGGCAATAGCTCCGACCTCGCCGTTGGAGTCGAGAGCGTAGCCGAAATCCGCATCCAGCCATTTGGCATCCATCGCCCGGGAGCCGCGAAGAGCGGATTCTTCTCCCGCCGTGATGACAAATTGAATTTGTCCGTGCTTGATGTTTTGTTCCTTTAGGATGCGAATAGCTTCCAGCATCGCTGCCAATCCCGCTTTGTCGTCACTGCCCAGAATCGTCGTTCCATCGCTGCGGATGATGCCGTCCTCGCCGATCTGCGGCTTGATTCCTTTGCCTGGAGTGACCGTGTCCATGTGGGAAGTGAATAACAGTTTGGGCACGTCGGCATCGGCCGTCGCAGCGAGCGTGCATATCAAGTTGCCGGCGCCATGTCCGGTTTCGGCTGCAGAGTCATCCTCTTCCACCTTTAGACCGAGCGAGGTGAATTTTTGCTTCAATACTTGGCTGATTTCTTGCTCAAACCGGGTTTCGCTGTCCACCTTGACCAGCTCGATGAATTCGTCGACAAGACGCTTTTCCTGAATCATCTCTTTCCTCCTGTGTACAATTTAAGTTAAAATATGAATATACGTACTGCATGAAGAGGAGTTGAAATAAGATGCGTAACAAAATGCTGTTTAAAGTCATAGTCTACGTCATGCTCATCAGCATGGTGTTATCTTCGTTATTATTTACCTTCAACATGTTTCTCTAACCTAAAGGGCCGTTCGCATGCTTCCGGTTTCTCTTATTAATACAGCTTCGTCTCCTGATTATATGCTTCCATATTTTCTTTGACGCGCTGGAGGAACCGGCCGCAAATGACGCCGTCCAATATCCGGTGATCGAGGGACAAGCACAGATTGGCCATGGATCGCACTGCAATCATATCTTGAATGACGACCGGCCGTTTCACTATCGATTCGAAGGTGATAATGGCCGCTTGCGGATAGTTAATAATTGGTTGAGTCAAGATCGATCCGAAGGAACCCGTATTGTTTACGGTAAACGTTCCTCCTTGCATATCATCAAGCGAAAGCTTGCCGGCTCTTGTTTTCCGGGACAATTCTTCGATTTCCCGGGCGATGCCGGCAATGTTTTTTTGGTCGGCCCGTTTGATTACCGGCGTCAGCACGGAATCTTCGGTACCTACCGCAAGCGAGATGTTAATATCGCGCTTCACGATGATTTTGTCGACCGCCCAAACCGAGTTCATGATCGGATAGTCTTTGATCGCGCTGACTACCGCCTTCATCATGAATGACAAGTAGGTCAGATTGACGCCCTCCTGGCGCTTGAACTCATCCTTGAGCTTATTGCGCAGCAGCACCATGTTCGTTACATCGACCTCGATCATCATCCAGCCGTGAGGGATTTCCGTAACGCTCTGGCGCATATTGCGGGCAATGGCGCTGCGGATCGGCGTGACGTCGACCAAATATTCGCCGCGTCCTTCGAGTGGCTGGCCTTCCACCTCAATGCGCGGGAGTGGAGGATTCTCGGACAAGTGAATCCCCGTCGAGCGGAGAGGTCCTTTCGGCGGGCTGGTCAGGAACACATCCTGGTTCGCCGCAGCCGGTGCAGACGGACGCTCGGCCGGCGCTGCTTGAAAAGTCTGCGACGGAGCTGCTTGCGTCGGAGCGGGTGCTTGTTTGTGCTTCCCTGATGCTACGTATGCTTCAATATCTTTGCGGGTAATTCGGCCGCCTAACCCGCTGCCCGGTACATCCTCCAAGCGGATTCCATGCTCACCCGCAAGCTTCAGCACCGCCGGAGAATAACGGCTTCGCATGCCGGTATCCGCCGATTCCTGCTGGCTGTCCGCTTGAAGCGCAGACTGAGGTGATGCGGATGGCGCGCCTGCGGCTCCTGCGTCCGACTCCTCCTCGATGAGGCAAATCGCTTCGCCTACAGCGACCGTCTGGCCTTCCTCGGCTAAAAGCTTCGTCAGCCTGCCCGCTACGGGAGACGGCATCTCCGTATTGACCTTTTCGGTGATCAATTCGCACAACACATCGTACTGCTCTATGTAATCGCCGGGCTGCTTGAGCCATTTGCCTATCGTGGCCGACACGAGGCTCTCCGCCAAATGCGGCACGGGTACTTCGGTTTCCTTAGTATTTCGGGTCATTATCGTTCCCTCCTCCAAAAAGTTTTGCCGTTAGGCAAAACTTGCTTTTTTGTTTCTTTAGCGGGAGCGTTTCTGTTACGCGATTTTTCCGCTTTACACGCCCTCGCTTGCACGGCTCCTCCGCTGTAACGCGGATTTCCCGATTTACAGCAACGCTTTCGCTCCGCTCGCGGCGGAGATTGCCTCTGTAACGCGGCTTTTCCGCTTTACACGCCTTCGCCTGCGCAATCCATCCGCTGTAACGCGGTTTTCTCGCTTTACAGCAACGCTTTCGCTCCGCTCGCGGCGGAGATTGCCTCTGTAACGCGGCTTTTCCGCTTTACACGCCTTCGCCTGCGCGGATCCCTCCGCTGTAACGCGGTTTTCCCGCTTTACAGCAACGCTTTCGTTCCGCTCGCGGCGGAATTTGCCTCTGTAACGCGGCTTTTCCGCGTTACGAGCTTCTCGCCTGCGCAAAGCTCGCCCCAGCCGCGAGCGTTACAACTCGCCGCTTGCCCCCGGCAGAACTGAACGGGTTAACGAATACCGTTAACCCGCTTCACAGCAGCCTAAAATTCCGCCAGCTCTTTCATCGCCGCTTTTATTTTATCCGCGCTGATGAGGAAAAACTTCTCCATGCTCGGATTCATCCCTACAGCCGGAACGTCCGGCGCGCATAGACGCTTGATCGGCGCATCAAGCTCGAACAGCAGCTCCTCGGCGATAATCGCCGACACTTCCGCACCTACGCCGCCGGTTTTGTTGTCCTCATGGACAATGAGCACTTTCCCCGTCTTGGCGGTTGCTTCGAGAATCGCTTCTTTATCGAGCGGCTGAATGGTGCGCAAATCAAGGATGTGCGCGCTGATGCCTTCCTTCGCCAGCTCCTCTGCCGCCTGCAGCGCATATTGCACCGTAATCCCGTAGGAAATAACGGTAATATCCGTGCCCTCGCGTTTCACATCGGCTTTGCCTATTTCGACGATATAATCCGCTTCCGGCACTTCACCTGTTACTCCGAGATAGCACTTTTTATGTTCAAAATAAAGCACCGGATCCGCATCCCGAATCGCGGCTTTCATTAAGCCTTTCGCATCGTACGGATTGGAAGGCGCCACCATCTTCAACCCCGGAGTCCCGAAAAATACCGATTCCGGACATTGCGAATGATACAGCGCTCCGCCGCTCGTCGCACCATAAGGCGCACGGATAACGATCGGACAGTTCCAGTCGTTGTTGGAACGGTAGCGGATTTTGGCCGCCTCGCTGATAATCTGGTTCGTGGCCGGGAAGATGAAATCGGCGAACTGCATCTCGGCAATCGGCTTCATGCCGTACATAGCCGCACCGATGGCAGTCCCCACGATGGCCGATTCAGCCAGCGGCGTATCCAATACGCGTTCCTCGCCGAATTGATCGCGAAGTCCCTTGGTGGCGTTCAATACGCCGCCCTTGCCCACGTCCTCGCCGAGAACGAATACATTGTCGTCCCGCTCCATCTCTTCCTTCATCGCGGAACGAATAGCTTCCAAATAGGTAATAACGGCCATTAGCGCACCTCCCCTTCCTCGGCGTAAACATGGCGCAAAGTATCCTCCGGCAGAGGGTACGGTGCCCGGTCCGCATATTGAGTCGCCTCAGTAATCTCTTGCTTGAGCTGCTCTACCAGCTCTTCTTCCTGCTCGTCGCTCCACAAGCCGCAGTCGATCAAGTATTGCCGGAATACCGGAATACCGTCCTTAGAGCGGTTCGTTTCGACCTCTTCCTTCGTCCGGTACAGCATATCGTCGTCCGACGTGGAGTGAGGGGATACGCGGTACATCACAGATTCGATCAGCGTCGGCCCTTCCCCGCGAATGGCGCGCTCGCGCGCTTCCTTAACTACACGGTATACTTCCAAAGCGTCGTTGCCGTCCACCTTGATGCCCGGAATGCCGTACCCTACACCGCGCTCTGCAACGCTGCCGCCGGCAACCTGTTTATTCAAAGGTACGGAAATCGCATACTGGTTATTTTGGCACAGAAAAATGCAAGGGAGCTTATGAACCCCGGCGAAATTAAGCCCTTCATGGAAATCGCCCTGATTGCTCGAGCCTTCCCCGAATGTAGCGTAAGCAACAAAATCCTGCTTCTTCATCTTCGCAGCAAGAGCAAATCCTACCGCATGTGGAACCTGCGTTGTCACCGGGCTGGAGCCCGTAACAATATTCAGCTTCTTATGGCTAAAATGCCCCGGCATTTGGCGGCCGCCGCTATTAGGGTCTTCCGCCTTGGCAAATACGGACAGCATCAATTCTTTCATCGTCATACCGGCAGCTAATACAAAGCCGTAATCACGGTAATAAGGCAGGAAGTAATCTTTGCCCAGCTCCAGCGCGAAGGCAACGGCTACCTGGGTCACTTCCTGACCGATCCCGGATACGTGAAAAGCGATTTTGCCGGCGCGCTGCAAGACATACGATCTCTCGTCGAATTTTCTTGCCTTCTGCATCATTTTATACATTGCAACAGCTTGCTCGTCAGACAATCCAAGCTTACGGTGCTTCATAAGTTGGCCGATGGACATGGGTGCAACCCCCTTTACTCATCTCAAAAATTATTACTAGGTACTAATACTTGCCTCTATTAGTATATTATAATCGGTTTCAGGTATGAATACAATTTCCGTTTGATTTCAATCCTGTTACAAGCCCGATTATTTATCAGATGGAGATCAAATGGCGAACGAGCCTCCATCGACCGCCAGCATTGCTTCGCCCAGCGCCTCGGATAAAGTAGGATGAGGATGGATCGTCTGACCGACCTCCCAAGGCGTTGCATCCAATACTTGCGCCAATGCAGCTTCCGAAATGAAATCCGTCGCGTGCGGTCCAATCATATGGACGCCGAGAATATCATTCGTCTTCTTATCGGCAATGACCTTCACGAAGCCGTCCGATTCGCCGTATACAACGGCTTTGCCTACCGCTGCGAAAGGAACCCGGCCGATTTTCACTTCGTATCCGCGATCAACCGCCTGTCTCTCCGTCCAGCCGATGGACGCCACCTCCGGACGGGTATAGACGCAGCGTGGAACTTCATGGTGAGGGAACGGACGCGGCGTCTGGCCTGCGCTGTGCTCCACCGCCATAATGCCTTCATGTCCTGCGACATGCGCAAGCTGCAGTCCGCCGCTCACATCGCCGATCGCATAGATGTGGGACTCCGCCGTCTGCATGAACTCATTAACCTGTATAAAGCCGTTTGTGATCTTGACATCCGTATTATGTAAACCTATATCCTCCACATTGGCTTCACGACCTACGCAAACCATCATTTTGTCGGCTTGAAGCTGCTGAAGCTCGCCTTTCCGTTCAATCTGCAGCTTGACGGCGCCCTCTTCCTTCTGTACCGTTTCGGTCAACAGCCTGGCATCGGTGATCACTTGAACGCCGCGTTTTCTAAGCAGCCGCTCGAGCTCGCGGGAAATGTCGGAATCTTCAGCAGGCAGCAGCCGGTCCGAATATTCCACAACCGTTACCTGCACTCCGAAATCGTTCAGCATCGACGCCCATTCCACGCCGATAACGCCTCCGCCTACAATTACAATCGATTGCGGCAGTTCTTCCATGCCGAGAGCGTCGTCGCTGTTCCAAATGGCATGCCCGTCCGTCTCCAATCCCGGCAGGCTCTTCGGACGGGAGCCCGTAGCGATGATGAGCTTCTCCGGAACGAGCGTTACGATCTCGCCGTCCTCCTGCTCCACTGATACCGAACCGGTACGAGGTGAGAAAATACTCGGGGACAGCAGTCTGCCGTTCCCGTATACAACCTGTATGTTATGTTTTTTCATTAGAAATTGAATGCCTTTATGCATTTGCTCAACGATACCCTGCTTGCGGGCTTGTACACCCGGGAAATGCAGCCGGACCGATTCCGCCTGAATTCCATACCGCTCGCTTTCCAGCATCGTTGCATATACCTCTGCGCTGCGAAGAAGCGCCTTGCTCGGAATACAGCCGCGATGCAAGCATGTCCCTCCCAGCTTATCGCGTTCGACGATAGCAACCGATTTTCCCAGCTGAGCGGCACGAATGGCTGCAATATATCCTCCGGTTCCGCCTCCGAGTACGACGATGTCAAAAGCTTGCGTCATGTGTTTAACCCTCCTGAAAACTATGATTCTTTTATTTTAACCATAATTGTTGTGAGAAATATAGTACAATTTGCGAAAGATACATGAAATGTTGCCGGGAATATGGTACTTTTAGAGAAGCAATTTTTGAAGCTACGAGGCTGACCTCGATAAAAGGAGTTATACCGCATGAAAGCAACGCTGTACCGTTTTATTGCCGTATTGATGCTGGTGATACCCGGTGTTATGGCAACCTATGGATTTCTCGCTATGAAGGATGCTTTTTTCGCCCAGTTCGGCTCTCCTGAGCTGAATCCGCATGTACAATGGGGAAAGATGGCGATAGGCTTCGTCCTGTTTCTTGCCGGAGTCGCGTTTATCGGCGGGTGGATTTTTTTCCGGGACCGCAAACGCAATTACGTCGCGCCCCGCTTCAAAGCCAAACGCAAAAAACAATAGGAGCCGGCCCGTTGAGACGGGAACGGCTCCTTATATTTTGTCGGGGCGTCCTCTGCCGATAGCGTCGAGCCATGTAAGAACCCGGCTGCGCGCGATCAGTTTCGTCAGTGAGAAGCGCCAGGTAACGGCGTGCAGCACGACCAGCAGGCCAAGCACCGCTGTCTGAAATGCCATGTCCGCAAGCATAACAATCCAGCTGCCCAGTGCAAAACCGAGCAGGTTCGCTCCGGTGTCTCCAAGCATCAGTCTCCCCTTCAAGTCAGGCAAGAGCAGAAGCGCCGCCCCGATCAGCACGGGCAGCATGAGCCACGCGATCTCTGCCTTCTCCACTCCTTCAACGGCGATCAGGAGAAGAACGGACACAGCTCCCCAAAAGCCTTTTAACGCTCTTCCGGGTCTCGTATCAAGCAGGTTGATTGCATTCGTCATCAAGACGACAATCAGAAACGGTATCAGCCGTTCCCACATCGTCCTGCCGTCTTGAAGGCTGTCGGAGAAAGCAATGAGCAGAGCGGCTGCCGATCCTCCCACGGCTTTCACCATGCCGGTGCCGATCACGCCCTTCTCCCTCCAATGCCTCCAATGGCCCGCGAAGCCTTTATACGACTTGACTCCAACGGCATCGTCCAAAAATCCGACCAAAGCGACGATACTTAGCGCTGCTCCGTATTCTGCAACGATGCTGCCGTTGTAGTGAAGGGTGGCCAGCACGGCTGCTCCTCCCAATCCGCTCGTCATTCGAGCGATAACCATGGTCGTGCAAAACAGCAGCCACAGAAGCAGCCCGCAAGCCGTCGGGATGACCGATTGTTTGTAATTGGTATCCGTAATTCCATGCTCCGACAACATTCTCATCATCACAGGAAGTACCGCCCGTCCCGCTATCAGTATTATAGCAATGGAAACCAGCCATAAGAGCCATTCTGGCATTAACAAATCGGCTCCCTCCACCGGTTCCACAAGGTGCTGCCGACGGCGCAAAATTGCTTGCCGCGGTGAAGCCACCCGCCCAAATCTCGTCCCGACACACGATGTGCAAAGGGAACGAACTGCTCCTGAACGCGGTATCCAAGCTTCACTGCATCAATTGTCAGCCCGACTTCGACTCCGAAGCCATCCGCCATCCGTCCGATACGCTCAATCACCTCGCGTCGAATAGCCCGCTGTCCGGACAAGGGTGCCGACGAAGTGAAGCCCGACAGCCGGTATACCCCATGCCCGGCTAACGTTCTGACCAACCCGAAGCCGCTCTTCTTCGCTGCCGCAGGCAGTCTGGCGATGACCATATCCGCCTCCTCGCGGTATAGCGGCTCTACTAGCGAAGGGAAGCTTTGCGCTGTTTCTCCGAGATCCGCGTCGAGAAATACGAGGATCCGGCCGCGGGCCGTTTTGCATCCGGTTAGCATAGCGGCTCCTTTGCCCATGCTGTGCGTATGCTGAATTACGGCATCGGCCAGCGTACAAGCTAATCCGAACGTCTCATCCCGGCTGCCGTCGTCTACTACCACGATTTCGCTCTCGTGCTCGATATATTTGCAGGCTTGACGTAAAGACCGCAATGTTTCGGCAATATAATATTGTTCGTTATATGCAGGTATTATGACGGATATGTATGGTTCCATCCATCCCGGCCCCCTCTCATATCAGAATCCCGGCCAGCTTCTGCAGGACGGCTTGAATCCGCTTGGAGACGGCACTCTCGCGCATCGGCTCCTGGTCATACAGCATGCCTATGCCTCTGGCATCGGTCAGCTTGCTGCCTACCTTCATGCGGACAAGCACAGTGCTCCCCATCCCTTTGCGGCCTTTTTCCAAAAAGTCGAACATGTGGCTGTGGGTACCCACCGTCACTATTCTTTCACAATGCTGATCGTAAGCTAGAAGAAGCGCTATATCTTCGCTTGTCCCGCATGCCGCCAGCTTCAGCGCCTGTAAGCCGAGCCGCTCTATCCGGAGCAAGCCCGGAGCTCTTCCGTCGGGATACGCATGAACAATGAGCTCGGCTCCGCACCGAAGCGCATGATCTGTTGCGCTATCCATATCGCCGATGATAAGATCCGGGACATGGCCGTACTCCAGCAGAGCATCGGCTCCGCCGTCCACCCCCACTAGTACGGGACGATGCTTCGCAATATAACCGCTTAGTGCCGCCAGGTCCTGTCTATATTCTTTGCCGCGGGTGACGATCAGCACATGACGCCTCGCAAGCTCCGTCCGCATGCCAGGGCATTGAAGCGGCTCCAGGACGAGGTTTTTCTCCATGTCCGCATAATGCAGCGTATTGTCGATAAATTCCCGCAGCGTATCATGCTGCACATGAAGCGCCTGGCGATATTGCCGAAGCCAGTTTTCCTTGGCAAACGCCGAGTAAGGCACTATAGATTGCTTCACCACGATGCCTTCCATGCTTATGCGGATGTCTTCATGATCGTCGAATACCGGCAGCCACGCCGGCTCTATTTCAAATATGGGAATCCCCTTCTCCAGAAGTCGCAAAGCTCCGGTAGCAGGTATTTTCCCCGTCATCGTTTGGCCTGCATTGACCACGGCTTGTACTTCAGCGGCCAACAATCCTTCCGCTGCCAGGTCATCCAGATCATCGTGCTCAATGACTGCAATGGCGTTCGGTTGAAGGTCTCTCAGCAGCAATTTGGTATTACGATTCACTCGGGCGATACCATGAATAACGGGAAAACGGGTTGTTACCATTCGTTTCCTTACGGCCATAGCTACAGCACATCGCTTTCCTAAACCTGTTTTACATACCGCTTGACGCAGCTATTCCTTTTTATTATTTGTTGCGACAACCGTTTTCATGCATGAATAAGCAGCCAGAGTCGGATGTTCCGGAAACAGAAAAAGCCGGGACATGGCCCGGCCGTTTAACTATCCGTTATATGATATAGATAATTGCACTTTACGTTCTTTTCAAGCTATTCCTGTCAAAACAAGTCGCTGTAAAATCATGGTATGCTTCCCGGACCTTCGGCATAAGCTCTTTCATGTGGCCGGCAGAGAAAAAAACTTATTTGAATCGTTAGGCATTGTTTTCTTACTGCGAATTGCATCCTTGGAACCAGTCCGCATACTCCGAGGAACATACCGATGTTCGAACATAAGCCTCGATTGCCCTCATCTCGTCTTCCTTAAACCGGTAATTGCAATCCATCGAATTAAACATCAATTTTATATCTTCCATTACCCCATAGGGCTTGCATTGCAATTGGATCGCATACAGCTCGTCAGGCTCGTCTATAAACCGGCAGCCGATATCGATCTGCAGCAAATTGTCCGTTACAATCATTTCCATATTGCAATAATCGAATTCCATTGAGTCCCTCCAAATATTTTTCTTTTTTCCACATTCAGGTAACACAATTCTACATTTTGTGCAAATTTTCTATGGTATAATAACCCTAATCTTAGCGTAAGGAGTAGGTCAATGCAAAGAATATGTCAAAAAATTGTTCGTGTTCAGAATGGTCTGATTACGGAAATTTATGATGGTCTACGGTATCGTGACTTCGAAGATAACGATACGGCATTGAAGGAACTGCTTATGGAAGACATCGGCCTGGATTTCGAATCGGTACTCAACACCTACGAGAAATTGATTTGTGACCTCGCGGCGGCATTCCCGCAGATTCGTGATTTCGTTAGCCAACAGCTTCCCGAAGGCTGGCTGAATTGGGCGCAGCAAAGTGCCTATGAAGAAGAAATGCCGACGGCATCCTCCGCCAATAAACAGCCTGAGACAATTCCTCCTGTTATTTCATTGCCCATGAAGGCATAATCCTGCACGGGTCATCCATACTATATTCGAACAAACCCGCGAGGAGGCATGTCTTTCATGATCGACAACCTGGAAAGCAATTATGATTGCTCTCAAGCCGGCAATGACCTTCATGAGCTCAAAGAGCAGCTCCAATCTTTGCAAGCAAGCTCCGATTCATCCAAGGAATCGCAAGATTTGATCCATCGGCTCGAGAATCAAATTCATTTTATTAAGAACAAGTGTGATATTAATCCTTAACACCCTTATAGGCGACTGCATAGCCCTCACCGACTATGCAGTTTTTTTCTGCGAAAAGCATATACACCCAATAAAACGATAGGAAGCATAATAGCAAAAGTAGCTATGAAAGGCATCCACGCTTCTTTATCGTACTCAATCGAATGAACGACATTGGGATGGATAACTATTGAGGATATAACCATATATATGCCGAGAGGGTGCAGCATGAACCTGTAATCCTTGACCTGCAGCGTTTGGGCTAGTCCGACTACCGCAGCATATATATAGAACGTCATTTTTATGAATATCGTTATAAACCACATAAAAGCCATGACAGCTTCTATGCGCTTGACAAAATTGCCGATATTGATTTTTTTGGCTAAATTATAGCTAGGATACATTTGCCTTTCCGTAATATCCGCCCCTAGCACCAAGATTGTCAACGATACAACAATGATCATAAGTAATCCGGCAATGAATATTCCGATATAGAATGCCTTGCTTGCATTATGGGGCCGGTGTACGGATACGGGGAAAATCATCAGCAGCACAATCGTCGGCATGGAAAAAACACTAGCAAAACGAACAGCACCTGACATAATCGGATGCCAGCCGTTCTCAAGAATGGGTTTCACGTTATGAAAATCAAGCAGAGGGGTAATAAACAAAACCAGCAAAATGAACAAAAACAGAAACCATGGGAACAAAAATTCTGCAGTACGAGCCACCGTCTCCAGCCCAAGACGGAGCGCGCCCAATACTAAACAAGCAAATAAAATATGCACGGCTACAGCCGGTGTCTCAGGCATGATTTGCGTAGTTAAAAAATCTCCAATGATATACAGAAGCTCAGAGCCTGTGAAAAAACTCATGAAAATAAAGGTCAATGAAACAGCTTTCCCCAACCATTTGCCGAGCAGCTTTTCACACTTTTGAACAAGAGTCAGCTGCGGATACATATTGCCTAACGCTATGATAAGCGCGGTAATCAACAAACTTATAGCGACACCCGCAATGGCAGCGAGCCATGCATCCTCTTTGGCAATGGCCGCTAACGGGGCAGGCGTTATTAATATGGATGTGCCTATGCAGTACAGAGTTACTATAATATAGAATTGACGTGAACTTAGTTTCGTATCTCCTACCATTAGCAACTCTCCCCTTCTCATGTTCATCTGCTGGCCTCTGTCCTATAATATCTTATCGATCCAGTCGCTTACCGGTCTATACAAGATCATGATGCCATCAGCCGGATTCGGAATTTGTACGTGCAGAATCATAGCAATACTTATCGCCGTGCCTGTACCAAGCAATGTCCAAAATATGACGATCTCTTTTTTTTGATTTTTTTTAAGAAGAGAAGGCAATTCCACCACTGCCATTAAACCGGAAACAGCCACCATGGACAAAATTTTCCACCACATAAGCAAGCTACTCCTTTATTTTGTTTTGCAGCGGTTCTCCGATCGTTCCGAGTCTCTTAATGGTGACTTCTACATCCAGATGCACAGGGAGTTGTTGGAAATAACGATCCCAATGCTGCTCAATTTTATCCCAATAAGAAGGATAGTTGAGATGGAATGAGCTGCCGAAACCGAAAATATCGCTGTTCAATTTTTGAGCTTTTTTTATGGATGAACGACTGTTCATTCTCATTTTATCCTCTATCTTTTTTTCAAGCTCATCGATGGTACCGCTTTTAGTTACATCGATTTTGCATTCGACATCGCTGATATTTGCCTCGCTTCGTGTTTTTAATCGCATTGCCGGTTTGCCGTCCTTAACCTCAGGATTCATCGTCGTTTTGGAGCGGATAATTTCAACTCCCAGCTTACCTCCTTGCGGACAAGCCACCTCAATGACCGTGCTTTGCAATTTATCGGTAATGTCGCTATACCCTTTACTTTCATATTCATCCAGCCAACCGACGAGCTTATCTTTCTTGAACACTGCCAAGCCTGTATACTGGACCTTGGTTGGCAAATCGATTCGCTCCACATTGCTTTTGAGCTTGCCCTCTTCTTTATTTCCGACAATCTCGATACCGGTCAGTACAGGATTTTTGCCATTACTGACAAGATCTCTTATCAGCTCATCCAAAGTAACGGAGACGGACGGCGCCCATGTTTTCTGAGAAACTTCAATGGAGTTAAACATTTTATTCGCAGGTATTTTCTCCAGCATGGTATAGATGCTCAGCAAATCTCTGGCCATTGCTCCTCTGGCAACGGCAAAATAAAAGTCAGTACGCAGCTCATGGTCTCTCGATATAAAATCCAGCAAATTGGAAATTCCGGCTTTGGCCGCCTCTTCGCCAATCAAGAACATCCTTACATGAGCAAAATAGGCTTTACGGGGAGTCATCGTAGTCATTCTCCGGATTGCTTCAAAAACCGTATCACCTGTAGCGTGATAAATGGTAACCGGCGCCCTGCCGCTGGTACCCCCTTTAAGCGGGGCGACTTCGGCAGGCATAACAACCTGAATGGTGACTTCATACCGATCGCCGATTTTGTCTATCCCCATCCCGACAACAATGGCCAGATCGTTCAATTCCCTGCGATTCCAACAGCCTGTCAGAAGCACCATCGTAAGCAGGCAAACGGCCACTCTCCGAATCACGTATCCAGTCCCCTTTCCTTTGTTATTCGCGACCTTTCGGATCGGTCTTGCTCATGTTTTGGCGGATGACGTTCTTTTGATTAATCAGCCTCGGACGGGAAAGCATGAACCATTGTGGAAAGCGAAATATCGCATCCTTTTGATCGTCGATAATCAAGGGAGCGAATGGACTCATATAGGGAACCCCAAACGTCCGTAAGCTTGTTAAGTGAAGCACGATGCCAATCAGCCCTACGATGATACCTACCAAACCGAAAGATGCGGCAAGTCCCATTAAAGGAAACCGAAGCATCCGGAAGGAACTGGCTAAGCTATAAGACGGGAATACGAAGCTTGCGATCGCCGTCGTCGATACGACTATTACCATGGCGGCCGATACGATTCCCGCTTCGACAGCAGCCTGACCGATAACCAATGTACCGACAACCGAGACGGCAGGTCCGATGGTTCTAGGCATTCGCAGCCCGGCTTCCCTTAAAATTTCAAATGCCACTTCCATCATTATCGCTTCAATAAATGCAGGAAAAGGAACTCCTTCCCGTTGGGCAGCCAAGCCGATGAGGAGCTCTGTCGGCAGCATTTCTTGATGAAATGTCGTTATCGCAACGTATAAGGACGGACCAAGCAGTGCAATAAAGACGCCGACGTATCGTAATATACGTACAAGCGAGCTGATATCAAAGCGATGATAATAGTCCTCCGCCGAGTGCAAGAAAGAAACGAATAACGCAGGGACGACAAGAACGACGGGAGTTCCGTCGACGAGAATCACTACTTTCCCTTCAACCAGCTCGGCCGCGACAACATCGGGACGTTCGGTATTATAGATGGTAGGGAACGGAGTATACGTCTTGTCCTGAATCAATTCTTCTATATAACCGCTCTCCAGGATGCTGTCGATATCAATGCGGGCAAGACGGGTGCGCACTTCTTCCACGATTTTGTCATTGGCAATGCCGTTGATGTACATGATTGCGACATCGGTTTTCGTAAGCCGGCCAATTTGCTGCGTCTCCAGCCAAAGATTCGGGTCTTTGATTTTACGCCGAATTAATGCGGTGTTCGTTCTTAAAGTCTCTGAGAACGACTCTCGAGGGCCTCTTACCACAGATTCCTTGGAGGTTTCCGTGACACCCCGATCTTTCCATCCCTTGGTGCCTGCATTGATCGCTACGCTATTGCCGTCCAGTAAAATAATCGTGTCTCCGGACAAAATGGAATGGAGCATCGTATCATAATCCGTAACCTCCAAGATATCTCCAATCGTGAGAGCCTTGCTCTTAATCACCTGAAGAGCATAAGCCGATCGGGATAGCTCTGCGTCCAGCTCCGCTGTTTTTACTTCCAGCATGAGAGTTTCCATGATAAAATCATTGATTACCGATTTATCAGCCAATCCTTCTGTAAAAATAATTCCCATTCTGAGTACGCCATTCTGGCCTATTCGTGTTTCCCTAATAATAATATCCGTACTATGCCCTATACTTTTTCTGACATAATCCAAATTCTCATCCAGACTTGCCTTTATTAACGGCTTCGCGGTTGAGGCTGGATTCATATTGCCGGCAACCGTGCCAGGCATTGGCTTAGCCCCTCGGTTAAGCAGCTTTTTCAATAGTTTCATATCGTTATCTCCCGGCTAGGATGTTCACTCTCCATTATTGCCCTGGCAGTGTATTCCAAAACAAAAAGCACCCTTTGTTTATAGGTTTATTTGCAACCCGTAAACAGATGGCGCTTTTTTCATGAACGTCATAGGATGGTGTTAAACTTGCCCGTTAAAAGAAAATAAAAAACGCCGAATCCCGTAAGATTCGACGTAACCTTTGGTCGTAATTTCCCTCCGTATTGAACATTCGCTAATAGTAACCGATAAATCTACTTATTGGACGGAGGTGAACTTGTTCAGCTTTATCGCAAGGCATCGTTTAAGGTATCGTTATCCCATCTCACAGTGCCCGATAAAGATGAACAAACATTCACTTATCGTCATCATACGTAGTATCGGCAGACTTTCACGACACTTTATGCTCGATTCTCAGCTTATCCGCCACCATCGCGATAAATTCGCTATTCGTCGGCTTTGCTTTCGATATATTAATCGTGTAACCGAACAAGTGGGAGATGCTGTCGATGTTGCCGCGGGTCCAGGCGACTTCAATCGCGTGGCGAATGGCGCGTTCGACGCGGCTCGGGGTTGTTTTGTATTTTTCGGCGATAGCAGGGTATAACGTTTTGGTGATGGCGCCCAGAATCTCGATGTTGTTATATACCATCGTGATGGCTTCACGAAGATATTGATATCCTTTAATATGTGCCGGAACGCCGATTTCATGAATGATGGTCGTAATGTTAGCGTCCAAATTTTTGGTTTTCGGCAGCTGAACTACATTCGCCTTTGGAGAGGAATGCGACGACGTTACGGAGCTCGTTTGGTTATTGGAAACAAGCTGACGAATCCGGTTCGTCAATATTTCCATATCAAACGGTTTTAGAATGTAATACGATGCGCCGAGCTGAACCGCCTTTTGGGTAATGTTCTCCTGACCGAAAGCGGTAAGCATAATAATTTTCGGCTGAGGATTCAAATCCATTTCGCGGAGCTTCTCCAATACGCCGAGTCCGTCCAAGTGCGGCATAATAATATCGAGAATTAACACATCCGGTACTTGATCAGCCTGCTCAATCAAACGAAGAACATCGTTGCCGTTATATGCAACACCCGATACATGCATGTCTTCTTGTTCGTCGATAAATTCGGAAAGTAAATTCGTGAATTCGCGATTGTCATCAGCCAATAATACTTCGATCATTTGCAACGTAACATCCTCCTTCAAATGGCGACAAATAAGATTAGCATTTTTTACCTAAGTATATTTTCGACAGCGATAATAAAATTCCTTCTGTCGAAAATTATTTTTCTAGATTTTTTTTAAAATATAAATTATAATAATTATTTTACTTCAAATAAGTACATTATTCGACAAAAGCTTGAACGAGCCTGAAAAAGAAAAACCAAGAGCCTCTAGCTCGCTCTCGGTTCGGCATTCTTAGTATTTCGCAGCATAATTCCCGCATCATGAAGCATCCACTCAATAAAGCATCCATAGCCGCTGGTCGGGTCATTGACGAAGACATGAGTTACGGCTCCAATGACTTTTCCGTTTTGAACAATCGGACTGCCGCTCATCCCCTGCACAATGCCGCCTGTTTTATCAAGCAGCCGTTGATCGGTAATCTTGATAACCATCCCTTTGGTTGCCGGGAAATCCTGCTTGGCTACGTGGATCACTTCGATATCGAACTTCTCGACTTTTTGCCCGTTGACGACGGTATAGATTTGCGCCGGTCCTTCTTTGACTTCCTCAGCGAACGCTACAGGCAGCGCTTCTTTGATTAGTCCGTGATCAGGCAGCTCCGTCATTTTGCCGAAAATCCCGAAGGACGTATTTTTCTCGATATTCCCCAATACTTTGCTTTCCTTGGAAAATTGAGCCCGCTTCTCGCCCGGTTCGCCATTCTGGCTTTTCGAAATAGATGTGACATTGGAATGGACGATCTCGCCTGAGCCAACTACGATTGGAGTCTGCGTATCCATATCGGTTATGACATGACCCAATGCCCCATAAACGCCTTGATCCGGCGCGTAAAAAGTCAGCGTCCCAACTCCTGCCGCGGAGTCTCTAATATAGAGGCCAAGCCGGTACGCTTTGTCTACGATGTCGTAGGCA
Organism: Paenibacillus sp. H1-7; assembly: GCF_022354825.1. GTDB lineage: Bacteria > Bacillota > Bacilli > Paenibacillales > NBRC-103111 > Paenibacillus_S. The sequence goes on along the minus strand of NZ_CP031168.1, from coordinate 3,172,849 downwards.
GGGTGAATTTGTACGTCAACCAGTTCGTTGTTTCTTTGCACTGTCAAGGTTAGCGGCTTCTTGCTCTGTCCCGCTTCGGCTGCAAGCTCGGAAACCTTGGCAATTTCCTTCAGGGGTTTGCCGTTAATCTTGACGATCAAATCGCCCAGCTGAATTTTTGCGTCTTCGCCCGGAGAAATTTTTTTATCTTCCGTTACCGATACTAAATGATGACCGACAACCAATACGCCTGCCGATTTCAGCTTCACTCCGATGGTTTGCCCTCCGGGAATGACCTTCAAATCGGGTACTACATTCACTTTGACCGTCTTCAGAGGAATTTTACCGAAAAGCTTCAGTTTCATCTCGGCTTGTCCCGCTTTATACGATTCCAGCGATATCGGCTTATGCAGATCTACCTGAAATGAGTGCTTGGTGGAGCCATTGACTTTCAATATTTCCGGATCGTTAACCGTAACTTGCGCACTTACCGGCATGGCTAGCTGCAAGCTGGTCTGTTGTCCGGTAAAGAGCCGAAGCTCTTCAGGAAATGAGGCAAAGCTTTGGAAGGGCGTGGATAAGCTACCCAGACAAACGAAGAAGACGAGCATTAATCCAATCATTCTTTTTCTTTGGTTGGAACTCACGGTGTCACGCTCCCTTGCTTCCTTCGCTTGGCGGCTGTGGTGAACCGCCGCTTGTGTAACTATAAGTTAACCCTGCGCCCACCCTTTTATAACTGAAAATGATGCCACGCCAGTCGGCTTACATCCTTGATTTCTTGTCAAATGCCAAATCGATCATTTCTTGAGCATGCTCCAAAGTTTTGTCCGTTACCTCAACACCGCCCAGCATCCGCGCTAATTCATGAATGCGTCCTTCTAATGTAAGATCGTCAACGCGCGTAAAGGTGCGCTCTCCGACCGTTTCCTTATGGATTCTATAATGTGCGTCAGCCATGCAGGCTACCTGAGGCAGGTGGGTAATCGAGAATACTTGACAGCTGCGGGACAGCTTGGACATTTTCTCCGCAATCGCTTGGGCCGCGCGCCCGCTGACCCCCGTATCCACTTCGTCGAAGACGAGGACCGGAATTTGATCCACTCTGGCGAAAATGGACTTCAAAGCCAGCATGATTCTGGAGATCTCACCGCCGGAGGCGATTTTGCTCATGCTGCGCAGCGGCTCTCCGGGATTGGCGGAAATGAGGAACTCGACTTCATCTGCGCCTTCCATTGTAAGATGGTCTTCACGGTATGTAATTTGAACCTTGAACTGCGTTTTCTCCATATGGAGCTCACGAAGCTCCACTACAATTTCATGTGCCAGCCGCTCCGCAACCGATTGACGCCGGTCCGACAAGCGCTGCGCAAGCTGAAGCGCGTGTTGCAGAGCCTGCTGTTCCTTCTTCTGCAGCTCCTGCAGCTTCTCATCCTTATTCTCGATCAGATCGAGCTCCCGGGTTACTTTGTCCAAATACACTAAAATATCGTCGACATTTTCACCATATTTGCGCCGCAGGGTTGCAATCGTATCCAGCCGCTGTTCTATGTAATCCAGTCTTGCAGGATTAAATTCGATTTCATCTCTATAGTCGCGGATTTGGTAAGCCGAATCCTCCAGCTGATAATACGCGCCTTGAGCTTGCTCGACCATTGCCTTCAGCTTGTCCGGATCCAGATTGGCGATGTCCTCGAGCTTCTGAATCGCTTTCCGAATCGCATCGAGACCTTTATTGCCGGTATACAGCAAATCGTATGCATCCGCCGCATGCTGATATAATTTTTCCGCATTGGCTAGTTTGCGCTTTTCTTCAAATAATAATTCATCCTCGCCGCTTTTTAATTGCGCAGAAGTGATCTCCTCGACCTGAAACCGGTATAAATCCAGCATTTGCAGTGATTTCTTGCTTGTTTCCTCAAGATCTCTCACGCTTTTGCGAATTTCCGTGTATTCTTGGAATGCAGCCTGGTATTCGTTCTTAGCCGATTCAATCTCTTCTTCACCGAACGTATCGAGCCAGCCAATATGCTCTTCAACTTGAAATAACGATTGATGCTCGTGCTGACCATGAATATTGGCGAGCCATTGACCGACTTCCTTCAGCCCGGACAAATTGATAAGCTGCCCGTTAATGCGGCTTGTGCTTTTGCCTTGGGCCGTAATCTCACGCCGGACGATCAGATGTCCTTCGGAATCAGCTTCGATTCCTAATTGCTCGAGGGAGTTCCATACCGGGTGCCCTTCTTCGATTTGGTACAGCGCTTCAATAAAAGCTTTATCGCTTCCGTATCGAACCAGATCGGCAGAGCCCCGCCCTCCTGCAATAAGGGTCAATGCATCAATAATAATCGATTTCCCTGCGCCGGTTTCCCCTGTCAGCACATGAAACCCTTTGCGAAAATTCAAATGCACCGATTCAATAACAGCTAAATTGCGTATTGTCATTTCAAGCAGCATCGCGATCTCTCCCGTTAACTTAACATGGATAAAATTTGATTGACTACTGTTGCGCTTTGTTCCTTGTTCCTGCAAATAATAAGAATGGTGTCGTCGCCGCAAATCGTCCCCATAATTTCCGGCCACTCAAGGCTGTCGAGCAAAGCGGCAATGGTGTTGGCGGTACCCGGAAGGCTTTTCATCACAACCTGATTTTCGGTATAGTCGATATGAACGAAATGATCGTTCAACGCTCTTTTCAGCCGATGCATCGGATTGTATCTTTGATCCGCCGGAACCGAATATTTGTAGCGGCCGTCGTCCAGCGGCACTTTGATAAGGTGAAGCTCCTTAATATCTCTGGATATGGTTGCCTGAGTCACTGGAAAGCCCGCGTTGCGCAGCTGCTCTACCAGCTCGTCCTGGGTTTCGATTTCGTTATTCGTGATGATTTCACGAATTTTGATGTGGCGTTGGCCTTTCATTATTTACCTCCTAAGAGTTTCCTGTAAGGAAACTTGCGTCGTAAGCATAAGCTGGGCTTTTCTGATAAGAAAAGCCGTCATCGTAAGCATAAGCTGAGTTTCCTGTAAGGAAACTTGCGTCGTAAGCATAAGCTGGGCTTTAACTCACTTCATCTTCGTCATGTTCCAAATCCACATGGAATACTATACATTGTACTTTATTTTGCTGCAGATCCAAATAAAGAACACCTGCAGTCTGAGGATACAGCAGCTGATAAATAAGCAGATGATCGCGCACGGCGCTTCCGGTCATTTCCAGTGGTTTGCGTTCCTTGGCCAGCTTGACAGCGTAATACAGCCCGTCCCGCTCGGCGAAATAATCGATAAACAGCCGGCTTTGCAGCTCCGCTTCGCCATCGACGGTAATATGCAAGGGTACTCGCTGCTTGCTTCCGGTAACGGTATAGCCTTCCGCCTCCAACAGACGGGTTGCATCATCTTCTGGAACTTCGGTGTATTCCGGCAGCGGGTGTATTCCTTGCTGTACCGTTTCCTTCAAACGCGTGCGTACGTATATAAAAAGCCAGGTTCCCAATACCAATAAAATGAGAAAGACAACGATTCCATCCCCGTTCTGCATGGCACCCTCACCTCAGCCTTAGTATTCGAGAAAACCGCGCCGATATCCTCCAAATAAAAGAAAAAAACTCATCATCCTGATGAGTTTTGCAGCTTTTGCGCTTCCGCCACCGCTTGGTCGATCCAGCGTTCCATCTCCTGCGCCGAAATGGGCGTTTCATCGGTATTGCAGCGGAAGTAAGCGAGAAACTCGACGTTGCCTTCCCCGCCCTTGATAGGAGAAAAGGTAAGACCTTTCAGCACGTAGCCGTTGTCGGTTGCGAACGTTAAGATCGTTTGCAGCACTTCCTTATGAACGGCAGGCTCCCGCACAACGCCTGTTTTGGGAACCTTCTCCCGCCCTGCTTCGAATTGCGGCTTGATTAATGCCACCACTTCTCCGTTCTCTACAAGAATATTCTTGAGCGGAGGCAAAATCAGCTTCAACGAAATGAACGACACGTCGATGGAAGCAAAAGATGGCTGCGGCCCCTTCAAATCGGACGGCTGCATAAACCGAAAGTTCGTCCGCTCCATTACATTGACACGCGAGTCGCTGCGCAGCGACCAGTCCAGCTGGTTGTATCCTACGTCAATCGCATACACATAGGAAGCCCCGTTTTGCAGCGCGCAATCGGTAAACCCGCCGGTAGACGCCCCGATATCGAGCATCGTCACACCGGTCAAATCAATCTCGAACAGCTTGAGCGCCTTCTCCAGCTTCAATCCGCCACGGCTGACATACGGGTGAACGGCTCCTTTAACGACGAGCTTCGCCGTTCTTGGAATCTTCGTCCCCGCCTTATCCATGGGCTCATCGTCTACCAGCACAAGCCCCGCCATGATGGATGCTTTGGCTTTCTCCCGCGATTCGAAAAAGCCTTGCTCTACAAGCAATATATCCAAACGTTCTTTATCTGCCGCCATTAGTTGTTGATCTCACTTTCCGTCCGTCAGGCACGCTGCCGTTTGCGCGGTACAAGCGCTTGAACCTCGGTCACGACACGTTCTACGGTAAGTCCGACCTCCGCACGCTGCTCCGGTACAGAGCCATGCTCTACGAAATAATCGGGAATACCGATAATTTTGACACGCATTCCATGAAGGTTATGATGGGAATAGAACTCAAGCACACCGCTGCCGAAGCCGCCTGCCTGGGCCCCTTCCTCCAATGTGATGATTGGAATGTTCTCCTTCGCCAGCTGAAGCAGCATCGCTTCATCCATAGGCTTGATGAACCTCGCGTTGACAACCCGAAGCTGGAAGCCATCTTTGCTTAGCAGCTCGGCTGCCTCCATAGCGACAGGAATCATCGGTCCAACCGCCAGTACGACGGCGCTGTCACCGTTTCTCAATACTTCCCACGACCCGATAGGAATCACCTTCATCGGCTCATCCATCGATACGCCGCGACCGCTAATGCGCGGATAGCGAACCGCAATCGGCCCGTCGTTGAACTCGACAGCTGTCTTGAGCATATGTCGAAGCTCGTTCTCATCCTTTGGCATCATCAAAGTCATGTTAGGAATGCTGCGCAGGAAGGCTATATCGTAAACGCCTTGATGCGTCTCGCCGTCGGGTCCGACAAAGCCGGCACGGTCGATAGCGAAAATCACATTCAGATCGGCTCGGCAAATATCGTGGACCACTTGATCATAAGCTCTTTGAAGGAACGTGGAATAGACTGCAAACACCGGCTTCATGCCTTCGCTTGCCAGCGCAGCGCACAAGGTGGCCGCATGTTGTTCGGCTATGCCTACGTCGAACATCCGGTTCGGGAATTCCTTGGCAAACTTCATCAAGCCGGAGCCGCCCGGCATGGCAGGCGTTACGGCGATCACACGCTGATCTTCCTTGGCCAGCTCGATGATCGAGTTACTGAACACATCTGTGTACATAGGCGGTCCCGCCGATTTCACCATTTTGCCCGACTCGATCTTGTATGGACTTGCGCCATGCCAAGCATGGGAGTCTTCTTCAGCTGGAGAATAGCCCTTACCCTTGAGGGTAAGCACGTGAACCATCACGGGGCCTTCCACCTTTTCCGCCTGCTTAAGCGTCTCCATCAGTACAGGCAAATTATTGCCGTCCACAGGACCAAGGTAAGTAAAGCCCAGCTCTTCGAACAGTACGCCGGACACCACCATATATTTCAGCGAATCTTTGAGCTTCTCCAGTGTTTTCGCCAGAGTGCCTCCGATCGCCGGAATCTTTTTAATCAAATATTCGACTTCTTCCTTCACTTTCACATAGTTCCGGTCGGAGCGAATTTTGCCCAAGTAGTTATGAAGCGCCCCTACATTAGGAGCGATGGACATTTCGTTGTCATTCAAAATAACCATCAGATTCTTCTTCTCATGGCCAATGTGATTCATAGCTTCCAAAGCCATACCGCCGGTCAAAGCGCCGTCGCCGATAATGGCAATGACACGGTTCGTTTCACCCTTCATATCGCGCGCAATCGCCATCCCCATCGCTGCGGATAACGATGTGCTGCTGTGACCCGCTTCCCATACGTCATGCTCGCTCTCGGAACGCTTGACAAAGCCGCACATTCCCTTATATTTACGCAGCGTATCGAACTTGTCCATGCGCCCCGTAAACATTTTGTGCACATACGATTGATGCCCCACGTCAAAAATGAATTTATCCTCGGGACTGTTAAACAAATAATGCAATGCAATTGTAAGCTCAACGACACCAAGGTTAGACGAGAGGTGACCGCCAGTAACGGATAGCTTCTCAACAAGAAACTGCCTTGTTTCCGCAGCCAACTGTTCCAGTTGCTCAATTGACAGTTGCTTCAAGTCTTTAGGCTGATTGATTTGTTCGAGCAGCATGCTTGTTCCCTCGCTTTCCTTGATAGATTTTGTCTGTAGCTGATGCCATGGGACCCCCGAAACATTGCTCAAATGATAATATAAAGCTTGCCGTTGCACTTCTTGCGGAACCTTTCATATCCCGGACCTTACTCCTTATTAACCGTTCCCATAGGTATTGCAGTCAATGGGCGGATCGTCTCATAATATTGAACCCATTATAACATACCCGCAAAGAAACGCTCAAACAGAAACCTTACGGCCCATAGGATATGACAAATTCACATGAAGCCTAGTCACTCGCTTGCTTCAATTAGTGATCGCGCTTCATCATGAAATCGGCAATTTGAAGGAGCCGATCCGGATTAGGGAATTTCGCATCCAAAATCGCCTGCTTGCCTTGTTCCGTCAATTGACTTACTTTCTCTCTCGAAGCGTCGATGCCGACGAAGTAAGGGTAAGTGACCTTCTGCTGCTTCTCGTCGCTCTTCACCGGCTTGCCCAGCTTCTCTTCGTCGCCGATCAGATCCAGAATATCGTCCTGAATTTGAAATGCCAGGCCGATCTGCGTTCCAAACCGCTCCAGCGCTTCCAGCTGCTTCGGCGTTGCGCCGGCAATATGCCCGCCTGCTTTTAAAGAGAACACGATCAAATCGCTAGTCTTGTGCAGATGAATATATTCGAGCTGCTCCAGACCTGTAATCCCTTGCTCTCCCAGCATATCCGCCGCCTGGCCGCCTACCATCCCGGTCGCTCCTGCCAGTCTGGAAAGATCTTCTACGATCTCGACGATTCTTTCCGCAGGAACATCATACGAGCGGTACGCCTGCACGATGGAATAAAACGCATGCGTGAGCAATCCGTCTCCTGCCAAAATAGCCATCGCTTCGCCGTATACTTTATGGTTCGTCAGCTTGCCGCGGCGGTAATCGTCGTTATCCATCGCCGGAAGGTCGTCATGAATCAGCGAGTACGTGTGAATCATCTCTACCGCGCAAGCGACGGGAAGAGCGTTCTCCGTGCTGCCGTTCAATGCTTCGACAGTCGCAAGCACCATAATAGGACGCAGCCTTTTGCCGCCGGCTAGTAATGAGTACATCATCGATTCCCGCAGCGGATCCGGAATATTCCAGATGCCGGGAAAAGATTCAGCCAGCTCCTCTTCGATCAATACCGCTTTTTGTTCCAGGTATTCCTTTATGGAAGGGCCTGTGATCATTTCATATCACCTTTCTCGTCGGTTGAAGGGTTGAAGGGCTTTTTGACCAGTCCACCCTCTTCTTCCATCAAAATCTCGATTTTGCGTTCAATCTGCTCCAGCTTTTGACCGCATAGCCTGGACAAATTCATGCCTTCCTGGAACAGCTCGATCGCTTGCTCCAAGGGCACGTCCCCGCTTTCCAGCTGCGCAACGATCTGCTCCAGCTTATCCATAGCCTGCTCGAAGCTAGGCGTCGTTTCCGGTTTTGTCATTTTGCTTCTCCTCCATTGACCACACATGACAATCCACTTGACCATCTGCCAGCCTTACTTTTACAACATCCCCAATTTGTATCTGATGAATGGATTTGATGAGTTGGCGCTCCGTTTCATCGTACACGAGGCTGTAGCCTCGCTGCATAATCTTGAGCGGACTAAGCGCATCCAAATGCCGGATCATCGAAGCCAGCTGCTGCTGCTTGCTCCTCCGCTGCTGCTGCATCGCCTGCTGAAGCTGACGGCCGGCCGCGTCGAGACGCTTCCTCGCATAGATCGTCTGCTCCTTCGGATTGAAGGCCGATAAATGCTTGTCGAGCCTCATCCGTTTCTCCTGGAGCTTCGCGACTTTGCGGCGCAACTGGAAAGCCAGCTGCTCCTTAGTACGGTCGAGACGCTCCATCGGTTGCACTAGCAGCTGCCTTCGCGGATTTAACAGCACCGGTGAGCGCTGTGTGCGCTTCAATCTGTCGCGGCTGCGCTGCAGCTGATTCGTCAAGCCGGCCTGCAGCTGCTGCCTCAAATAGGACAGCTGCTGCTTCAGCTCCAGATGGTGCGGAACCGCCAGCTCCGCTGCTGCCGTAGGTGTCGCCGCCCGGAGATCGGCGACGAAATCGGCGATCGTAAAGTCGGTCTCATGCCCGACCGCCGAAATAATCGGAATCGCCGACGCGAACATGGCCCGCGCTACCGCTTCCTCGTTAAACGCCCACAGCTCCTCCAAGGAACCGCCGCCGCGGCCCACTATAAGAACATCCACTTCGTTCCTCTCGTTCATGGCTTGAATCGCCTTGACGATTGAGGGCGCCGCCTGCGTCCCTTGAACCAGCACAGGGTAGAGCAGCACCGGAACGTTCGGATGACGGCGCTGCAGCGTGATCATAATGTCGCGCACGGCTGCGCCGGTCGGCGAAGTTATAACTCCGATCGCCCGCGGAAACCGGGGAATCGTTTTTTTCCTGGAGACGGCAAATAGCCCTTCGGAATCCAGCTTTTTTTTCAGCTGCTCAAAAGCCAAATATAGGCTGCCAATTCCGTCAGGCTGCATCTGTGTTACATAGAACTGATATTGTCCGTCCCGTTCATAGACGGAAATATTTCCGCAGGCAAGCACCTTGGTGCCTTCCCGCGGAATAAAGCCCAGCCTTTGGTTATGCGAGGCGAACATGATACTTTTCAGGCGGCTGTCGGAATCCTTCAATGTGAAATACATATGGCCGCTCGAATGATGCGTGAAGTTCGAGATTTCTCCGCGAACCCATACGTTTTGCAGCACATTGTCGCTTTCCAGCCGCATTTTGATATACCGGTTTAATTCCTTGATCGAAAATACCGTTTTTTGACTCATAGCTTATGCATGGGACTGCGACTGAGCCGCTGCCCGTTTAGCCGCTTCCAGCGTATTTTTTAACAGGACGGTGATCGTCATCGGTCCAACGCAGCCCGGAACAGGCGTAATGTAGCTTGCCGTATCAAGCACATCGTCAAAATCGACGTCGCCCGCCAATTTGCCGGTGTCTAGACGGTTAATGCCAACGTCAACAACGACCGCGCCCGGTTTGACGTGCTCTTTCTTGATCATTTTCGCTTTGCCTACAGCCGCTATCAAAATATCGGCTTGCCGCGTAATTTCAGCCATATTTTGAGTTCTGGAATGAACAACCGTCACCGTTGCATTCTCTCTCAGCAATAAAATGGCCATCGGCTTGCCGACGATATTGCTTCTTCCGATGACTACGGCATGCTTGCCGGCGATGTCCACACCAACATGCTTCAAAATATCGATGACACCCGCGGGAGTACATGGAGCAGGTCCTTCCTTGCCAATCATCAGATTGCCGACGTTAACCGGATGAAAGCAATCCGCGTCTTTTTCAACCGCGATCGCTTCAACAACCTTTTCCTCGGAAATATGCTTCGGAAGCGGCGATTGAACAAGAATTCCGTGAATGTTCCCGCTGCGGTTCAGCTTCTCGATGAGCGCGAGCACTTCCGCTTCCGGCGTCTGCTCCGGCAACTTGTGAACCTCGGAGTAAATCCCCGCTTCCTCACATGCCTTTGCTTTATTGCGTACATATACGTGGGATGCCGGATCGTCTCCGACGATAACGACCGCCAAGCCCGGCTGAACGCCTGCCTGAGTCAATTTTGCGACTTCTTCCTTGATCTGGGCCCGGTATGTACTGACGATTTCTTTTCCGTTAATAACTTGCGCTGGCATTGGATGTTCCCCTTTCCATTATGAGTGGTGCTACTTGCTTTTCGACTTGATTTGCTCGAGTTCCCTGATCATTTTACCGAGCACTCCGTTAACGAATTTGCCCGATTCCTCCGTACCGAAATGCTTGGCCAATTCAATAGCCTCGTTGACGACAACCTTCGGCGGAACATCGTCGCGGTAGATCATTTCGAACGTAGCGAGCCTTAAAATTTCGCGGTCCACCTTCGACAGCCTGTCCATTTGGTAGCCTTTCAGGTAATCCGTGAGCAGCGCGTCGATTTGTGCTTTGTTGGTCGCCGTTCCCGCTACGAGCTCCAAGATGTCTTGAGTCGCGATGCTGTCCTTCTCCTTGGTCAAGTTCGCTTCGTCATCGGTTTGAGCTTCTTCAACCACATGGGCAATCGCTTGCTGTGCGTTCACTTCGTTCATTTCCATTTGGTACAGGCTTTGGAGGGCTAGTTCCCTTGCCAATCTTCTTCTCATTCGTTTTGTTTCCTCCTAAGGGCTTTCCTGAAAGGAAGCCTGCATCGTAAGCATAGGCTGGGCTTTCCTGAAAGGAAAGCATACATCGTAAGCATAGGCTGGGCTTTCCTGAAAGGAAAGCATACATCGTAAGCATAGGCTGGGCTTTTCGTAGAAAAGCCTTCTTCGTAAGCTCGGATCATAAGCTTAAACTGAGCAAAAAATCCGGTTATCAAACAAAAAAATCCTTGGATAGAACCAGGGATTTCATCTAAACAATCTCCATTTGTCCATTAACCAACGAAACGTTTCTTCTACGGGAAACGCCGGTTGACCACGATCGACTCTTCTCCCTATATGATAACAAGTATATACGATTAGGACAAAAATTAACATATCCCACAAGCCGCAAATCAAATAGATCAATCCGAGCAGCAAACCGAGCACAGAATAGATGGTTTTGCCTCTGTGTTTTTCCCAAAGCTGTTCCCATAGTTGTTTCCACATCAGGGAGCTCACCTCTATTCCACTCTACTTTTAAAAGTGGGGGATGCTTGTTGAATATTCGCGATAAAAACGGATACTACCGCAACGGGAATACCGGTAATTTCTTCAATGTGGGTTTTGATGCCGGCCTGCATCTCCTCTGTTAGCTGGGGGATGGAGCTTTCGCCGTCGACGATGGCTCTAATAATGATCTCAAGTCCGGCAGGGCTGACTTTGACCCGAGCCTTCAAGTCTTTGACGCCTCGTGAACGTTTCGCTGCTTTCAAAGCGAGGTTCTCGACCGTTTCCATCGAAATGCGAATGTCGCCGAAATCCGTCCGTTGGTCAATGGAAGGAACGTTAGCCTTCCCTCTGCGAAGCGCGACAACCAAGAAGCGGATGCTGATCAGGGCCATTACGATCGTAACGGGGATGAACACAATTGCCGTATCCATGTCGTAGTAAACGTCGTGAATGAAGTTGCCTACGCTTTCCAAAGAAATCCAGCCAAATGAACATACAAGCATTATGATACAGCCAATCAGAACAGCCAGACTAAAAATGAAAAGTAGCAACTTGTCGATGACTTTAATCACAAACCCGGACTCCTTCCGATAGAGCAAACCCCCTTACTTCTTGAAGGGGGTTTGCCAAGTGCGTATTTACGTGTCTACTTGACGCGATTAGGCGTTACTTCCGGCTCTTCCACTTTGTCAGTTCCTTTGAAGATGACGTCGTGAATATGCACATTGACCTGTACTACGCTCAACCCGGTCATAGACTCAATAGCATGCTTAACATTTTGCTGAACGCCGGAAGCGACCTCCGGAATTCTCGTGCCGAATTCGATGACTATGGATACATCAATTGCGGCTTCTCGTTGGCCCACATCCACCTTAACTCCTTTGGACATGTTCTTGCGGCCTAACAGCTCAGCAATACCGCCTGCAAATCCACCGCTCATACCGGCTACGCCAGGCACCTCAATCGTCGCCATGCCGGCAATGATTTCAATAACCTCCGGCGCAATTTGAATTGTGCCTATGTCGGTCTTCTCATAATCGGCAGCAATCATAGTCATTACGGGAACCTCCTTGGAAGTTTTGCAATTGCAAAACATGCTTAGTTGGACACCGGCTCGTCCCAGCCATCCTAATTCGCTTGATGCGAGACGAGTAACAGTGCTTACTTAATGCATATGCATCATTTTTGCAAAACTTGTCTTATCGAATACTATACCATTATCGTAAAAAGATGACAAATTAAGGTTTCTCGCCCGCAACCTCGCGATATGGAAAACCGAATTTATCCACGTTTTACGATTCAGGATCGTTCACATCGTGCTCTTCCAAAAACTTGATATCGAAGTCGCCCGCGATAAATTTCTTATGCTCCATCAGCTTCAGATGGAACGGGATCGTAGAGTGTATGCCTTCGATGGTAAACTCCGACAGAGCGCGCTTCATCCGAAGAATCGCTTCGTCCCGGTCTTTCCCCCATACGATCAGCTTGGCGATCATTGAATCGTAATGCGGCGAAATCGTATATCCCGGATACGCAGCACTGTCGACACGGACGCCAAAACCGCCTGGCGGCAAATAAAACTGGATTTGACCAGCGGACGGCATGAAATTGCGCGTAGAATCCTCCGCATTGATCCGGCACTCGATAGCCCAGCCGTTGATCTGCACTTCGTCCTGGGTGAACGACAGCGGCTCCCCTTCGGCTACGTGAATCATTTCCTTGATGATGTCGATACCTGTAATCAACTCGGTTACCGGATGCTCGACCTGGATACGCGTATTCATCTCCATGAAGTAGAACTTTCCGTCAGGTCCGAGAAGAAACTCAAGCGTACCCGCTCCTGAATAATTGACTGCCAGCGCGGCGCGAACAGCGGCTTCGCCCATGGCCTGACGAATTTCCGGCGTCAGAATAGGGCAAGGCGCTTCTTCGACCAGCTTTTGGCGCCGGCGCTGTACGGAGCAATCTCTCTCTCCGAGATGAACGACATTGCCGTGCTTGTCCGCCAAAATCTGAATTTCAACATGCTTCATGCCGGTCAAATATTTCTCTAAATAAACGCCCGAATTGCCGAAAGCTTTTTGCGCTTCCTGCTGCGCGGTCGTAATTTGCTGAATGAGCATTTCTTCGTTCTCGGCGATGCGGATTCCTTTGCCTCCGCCTCCGGCGGTTGCTTTGATAATGACAGGATAGCCGATCTCACGACCAAGGCGGATCGCTTCCTCCATATCCTCCACCAGGCCGTCCGATCCCGGAATTACAGGAACGTTAGCTTCTTTCATCGTCTGCTTAGCCACGGACTTGTCACCCATGCGGCTGATCGCATCGGCCGACGGCCCGATGAACGTAATGTTGCAGCTTTCGCAAATATCGGCGAAATCGGCGTTCTCAGCCAAAAAGCCGTACCCCGGATGGATCGCATCCGTCTCGGTCAAGGTCGCTACGCTTAATATGTTCGTCAAATTAAGGTAGCTGTCTTTGGAAAGCGTCGGTCCGATACAATAGGCTTCGTCTGCCAATCGGACATGCAGTGCGTCACGGTCGGCCTCGGAATAGACGGCAACCGTAGAGATGCCCAGTTCCTGGCATGCTCGAATGATTCTTACGGCTATTTCGCCTCGGTTGGCGATCAATATTTTTTGAAACTTCAATTTATTTTCTCCTCCTGAGAGCTTTGCGTAGGCAAAGCTTTCTTCGAAAGCGTTACTTTGAGTTTTGCGGAACGCAAAACTGGCGTCGTAAGCATAGGCTGAGCTTTGCATAGGCAAAGCTTTCTTCGAAAGCGTTACTTTGAGTTTTGCTGTAAGCAAAACTGGCGTCGCAAGCATTGGCTTATGCTTTGCAAAGGGCAAAGCTTCATCTTTGTTACTCCGGTCTTACTCTGAACAACGGCTGGCCGTACTCAACAAGCTGGCCGTTCTCAACCAGAACCTCAACGATCTCTCCCTTGATTTCCGCTTCGATCTCGTTCATCAGCTTCATAGCCTCGATAATGCATACTACGGTTTTCTCCTTAACGGAGCTGCCTTTCGATACGAAAGAAGCCGCACCGGGAGACGGAGCTTCATAGAATGTACCTACCATAGGCGATACGATAGTATGTAGTCCGGCATCTGCTGCTTGAGCTGCTGCGGCAGGGGCAGGGGCAGCTGCCGATACTTGTGCAGTCGTCTGCTGTACGGCAGGCTGTCCAATTACAGGCGTAAAGGTTTGTTGAACCGGTGCTGCAGCTACAACCACCGACTCCGTTTTATTAGGTTTACGAATCAAAAGGCGCGAGCCTTCACTCTCGATTTCCAATTCTTGTAAAGAGGTTTGATCGATTAATTTGATCAATTCCTTTATTTCGCTAAGTTTAAACACAAGATTCACTCCTTCAACGATGGTGAAACACGACGTTGTTATTATATCATAATCTTTGTCCAAGAAAAGAGTTTCTTGGAACATCGTGCATGTACGCGGTTTCTCGACAATTTCCAGCCGTGTTCGGCCTGCATTTTTACTAGGAAAAACAACGGAAAAAGAGCCCGGATCAATCCAGGCTCTCTCACGGTAAGCGTCATGAAGTCCTCTATTATGGAATATATTGGACGATGATTTTGTCCGGTCCGATATTCATTTCTTCCATCACTTTCTCTACGATGGTTACAGCCTGGCTTTTTTCCAGCTTGTTGCTTTGAACGGTAACTCTCCATTTGCTTGCTTCCTGCGTTACAACCGCTTGGGGGAAGTCCTTCAGCAGGATGTCCTCCAGGTTAGTCACCTTGGCTTCGTTGTCCTGGATTTTCTTAAGCTCCGCCGCGGCATTGGCGGCCGCTTCCGGAGTTTGCTTCGTATCGGACAGGATCGTCATCCATTGTTCCGTTTGCTTAGCCATCTCTTCATTGCGTTTGAGGCCGAGATTGATGAAGTAGTCTGTACCGGATGTGGCTTGCGCCGATACTTGCTGAAGCACTTTGGCGTCCGCCGGGCTGATTTGGTCGTTAGCCTTGGAAGTGGCTTGATCCTTCGCTTGCGTATCTTGCTTGGCTTTGGCATCGGATGGCGTATCGGTCTTGACGCTGCTCTCTTTTTGCTCCGGCTTGGCTGCTGCAGGAGCCTGCTTGGCATCAGGGGCAGCTGTGCCCGTTTGAGCGCTGCCTTGTGCGTCTGCAGCAGGAGCTTGCTTGGCGGCGTTCAGATCGTTAGTGTTCACTACGATTTCCTTTGCAGTGGGCTCCGCAGTGCCTGTTGCATTGAAATCCAGCTTGTTCACATCTTCGGTAAACAAATAATAAGCGGACAAAACGACCATCAAGCTGAGCATGGAGACGAGCCAAATTGTTTGTCTTTTCGAGTTCATGTAAAATCCTCCTTAAATTGGGGTTGTTTATTATTTTTATTATTGCTTGCGTGGCAGGATGGAAATCCGGTTGGCCGGTACGCCCAACCCCCGTTCCACTGCTTCCGTGACCATCTTTTTGACGGTCAGGTTTTCCGCGCCGCGGGCGACAACAAGAACTCCCCTTATATTCGGCTTAATATATTTCGTCACGAGCGGCTGTTTGCCGTTGGATACCTCATAGAGGACGACCTCGCCGCTTCGCGTTACATCCGTTACATGGCGTGTGGCCCCATGCTGGTCTTTCTCGTTCGTCACCTGCTGCGTATCCTTGGAATTGCGTTCGACGACGACCTCCTCAGTCGACTCGATCGTCACCATCACTTCCACATCGCCTACGCCTACGATCTTGGACAAAATTTCCTTCAGCTGCGATTCGTAAGCACTCTCATAATCCCGGAATGCGGTGCGTTCCTTGCTTGACGCGCCGCCTGCAAAAGCCGATTGGGCCGGCGCCTCCGGAGATGCTCTGCCTTCACTAATGGGGTCAACATCCTTAACCGTAATAAAGGAGTTGAGTATCATAAACGCTGCTCCGGCAAGTCCCAACAGCACCAGCCAGCGAAACGTCTTCACCCGCTTCGTCCCGCTCGGACCACCGCCTAACCACGATTCCATCCATTTCATAAAACCACCCATTGGTTCACCTCCTTCTGGCTGACCCGATCAAGACTTCGTTTTGTCTCCGGCGACATCGACGGCGATTCGGTCCATCGGAATTTGCCATTCTTTGCTCAGGCTCATTCGGATTTGCGTTCTCTCCTGCTCGTAGCCTCCAGCCTGCCCACCGTTATCCGGCGTTTCTTGAGCAGCCGGTTTCGATTGCTGACCGATGCCGATCGTTACCGGCTCTATGTACACAGGCTTCATCGGCTCGCGTCCCGAATTGCTCTCTCCCTTGCTTTCTGTTGAGCCTGGAGCGACCTGCACATGGACCTGTACGATCTGCACTTGCCCCTTGCTGTCTTTTCCGGTCTCCACCTTGACGCTTTGCACCTTGACGGAGCCGGGTCCGGCTTGTTCGATGCCTTTCTTCATCAGGCCCTCGATCTGCTGCTGCATCATCCGCTGGGATTGCTGCTCTTGTGCTGTTTTAAGCTGCTCCGCCTGCTGCTGAATACTCCCGAGCGATTGCATCTGCTCCGCTTCTCCTTGCTTCGAGCTTGAAGCGAACAGCGCGCCGCTTTTGGTAAACATCGCATTGCTCAGCAATTGCTCGAGGGAGATCTGCTTTTGGAAAATCGACAGCAGCGGCGATAGCAGCGTTAACAGGATGAACAGGCTCAGCACCGTTTTGACGTACCGCTGCATCGTTTGGCTGGGCAGCAGGATGTCCACGAATGTGGCAAGCAAAATGACGAGTACGATGGATTTCAGCCAATTTCCTAACCATTCCAAGCGCTCCTCTCCTCTCCCGCAGCTAGCGCATCATGACGGATATGTTGCCTGCCGTTATTAATATGGTAATTGCCAGAAAAAACATCAGTCCTACTACGGCCAAAGCCGCAAATACGTAGATCAGGCTTTTGCCGATCGTTTCTAGGCAGGCGATCATCGGGTTGTCCCCGAGCGGCTGAAGTACCGCCGCACACAAGTTGTATATCAAGGCCAGAGCCATTATTTTCAAAGCCGGAAATGCGCAAAGGATCAAAATCACTACGACGCCGGCCAATCCAACCGCGTTCTTCACCAGCAGCGATGCCCCGATCACCGTTTCCGAAGCGTCGGAGAACATCCGCCCTACAACCGGAACGAAGTTGCCTGCGATATATTTGGCCGTCCGAATCGTGACCCCATCGGCTACCGCGGAGGTTGCGCCTCTTACGGAAATGACCCCGAGAAATACCGTTACGAATACGCCGAGACACCCGACGCTTATATTTCTTAGCAGATTCGCCAGCTGAGTCACCTTGTATTTATCCGTCAGCGAGCTTACGATGTGCAGCACCGCCGAGAAGAACAGCAGCGGGAAGACGATCAGATAAATGGCGGTTCCAACGGCATGAATCATAAACACGATCAACGGATGCATGACGGACACCGAGACGACGTTTCCCATCGACGCCAGCAGAGTTAGCAGCAGCGGAATAACCGCCACCATGAAGTGAATCATGTCCGTTATCGCTGCCTTTGCATAGCCTATGGCAACGCTGAAGCTGTTGATAGCCATTATCATGAGCACCATGAAGGTGATAGCGTAAGCGACTTTACTTACCGTATTTTTTTCAAATGAGCTTTGCAGCGTTTCCAGCAGCATGCTAAAAATGGTCAATATGACGATGGAGGCCAGTAATTTGCCGTTATACAGCAGCTCGTGGAACAAATAGCGGAGCACTCCGGAAAAAATCGTCCCTACACTGAACTGTTTGGCTCCCGTGAGCAAATCCATGAACGAAGGCGTTTTGCCGTCGGGAAAGTACCCTCCGTATTTCTTCATCAGCTGGTTCCAATATTGCTCCACCTGATCCGTATTCAACCGCTCCGCCTGCTCCTTGATGATCTGCTCGACCGGAGTAGTCGCCTCTGCGTGAACCAAGCCGGATATGTCGGCAGCTAAGACGATACCGATCCAGATCAGCAAGCACACGATCGTCTGGTAGAAGCGGCGGCGATGCCGCCATGTTAGAGTGTATGTCCCTTTTTGCCGCATCATCTGCTTCAACTCCTGGCACTATAACTTTAGGCGGGCAGCAGCTTTACTACCGTTTCGATTATGACGGATACGATCGGTATGGCCATGACCATAATTAAAATTTTGCCGGAAAGCTCAATCTTCGAAGCTATCGATTCCTGCCCCGCGTCTCGGACGATTTGCGCTCCGAATTCGGCGATGTAAGCGATGCCGATAATTTTCAGTATCGTTTTTAGAAAAATCATGTTGATGTTCGCATCATTCGCGAGCTCCTCCAGCATGTCAATGACGGAGGCGATCTTGCCGATCAGAAAGAGGAAGATCACGATCCCGGTAAAAGCGGTAAGCAGGAAGGCGAACATCGGCTTTTGCTCTTTGATGATCAGAACCAGTATGGTGGCGATTAAGCCCAGTCCCACGATTTGCACAATCTCCACATTGCTTCACCTGCACCTACTGGAATAAGAAAATCGTCTTGATTTCCTTGAAAAGATTGTCAAGAAGGCTGACTACCATGAACAAAACGACTACAAAACCGATGACCGTTACCCAATGAGCCATATCCTCTTTTCCCATTTGCTTGAGCACGGTATGAATCATCGCGATAATAATTCCGATTCCGGCAATCTGAAATATCGCGTTTACATCTACGTTCATTCCTGGCACCCCTCACCTCTGACCTGAAACATCCCTGCGACTTCATTCATCCCCTTGGCATGGCTTGTAGTTCAATTAGCTTGCTCAACCGTTCAGCATCGTGTCCCTTCAATACATCAGAATGACTATCAGCGCTCCCATCAACAAGCCCAAGCTTCTCCACATGCTCTCATACCGTTTGCGTTCCTCCTGAGCCCCTTCCAGCTCGCCTTGCAGCTGCTGTATCGCCAACCGGAGGTGCTTTACCTGATCCGTGCTGTCCGACAAGCCGAGCGTGAAGCCTAACTGTCGGATGATGTCCTGTTCCCCGGCTTTTAGCGAGGTATGCTTCCAATGCTCGTCGACCGCTTGATGCCAGATGCTCTGTACGGATCGGGCATCCGACTGATCTAGCGCCTCTGCCGAATAACGGAAGATGGCGTTTACCGGCTGGGCGCAAGCTTTGGCGACCTTCTCCAGCGCTTCCTTGAGCGGGGTGTAGCCGTAGACGATTTCCGTCTCCAGCCTTTGCATCGAGCGGATCAGATCCGCGATTTGCTTCGGTCTCCTGGAGTACTGCTGTGCCTGGTAGAAGCCGAACAAGGTGGCGGAGAGCAAGATCATCATCGCTCCGATCAGCTTCAACATCAGATCCTCCCCTTTCTCTCACGTCCGCCGCCGGCAGGCAAGGACCCGAGACTCGCGGTCCAATCCAGGGAAGCACCCGGATTACGGTTTAGAGGCGAATCGGCATGCGTTCCTGACGCCGTTGGTGAGGATGGCTTTCTGCTGCCGATTTGCTGTACGCCGTGCACAACCTGACCCTTCGCATCAAAAACCCCTTGAAGCGTCCCAACCCCCTCTTGGTTGCCCAGGACAACGACTCTGGAGAACACTTCCTCGTTCAGCAGCTGCTTCATGACGGGACGCCGGCGAACATCGTCGAGATCATAGCCGTGAGCGGTAGCCACAACCCGGATTCCCGCATGCAGCGCTTCATGAATCGCTTCTGCGTCCTCAGGCCTTCCTATCTCGTCCACAACCAGAACCTCCGGCGACATGGAGCGGATCATCATCATCATTCCTTCGGCTTTCGGACAGGCATCCAACACATCGGTACGGGGCCCCAGATCGAAGGTCGGCACCCCCTTCTCGCAAGCGGCTATCTCGGATCGTTCGTCGACGATGCCAACCTTGTAGCCCCGGTTTAACCATCGGTTCGTCCTGTCGGCAGATCCGGTGCTGATTAGCCGCGCCAAATCGCGAATGAGCGTGGTCTTGCCGAACTGAGGCGGCGATACGACGAGCGTGTGGTGCAATCCTCCCGACTGCTGATCGACCAAGTACGGAAGCACCCGGGCTCCCGTCCCTTTCCGCTCACTCGCAATCCGAATGTTGAAGCTGCTGATTTCTTTCAGATGCTTGATCTTTCCCTGCTCCAGTACCGCTCTGCCGGCAAGTCCGATCCGATGCCCGCCTTTGACCGTGATGTAACCGCGCCTTAGCTCTTCATCGAATGTGTACAGCGAATGCTGAGTGAGCATTTCCAATAGTGTCGAGCAATCGTCGCGGGTTGGGCGGTACGCATCGTCAGGATCGTCACAGATTCCGGAGGCTTGGGCTATAAAACTGTATCGCTGCCCCCATACAATCTCGAGCGGCCGCCCTTCGCGAACCCTGATTTCTTGTATTTGCGCA
The DNA here is from genome assembly GCF_022354825.1 of Paenibacillus sp. H1-7. Lineage (GTDB taxonomy): Bacteria > Bacillota > Bacilli > Paenibacillales > NBRC-103111 > Paenibacillus_S. The sequence continues at coordinate 3,152,514 of NZ_CP031168.1, read as the reverse complement.
ATGACCTCGTTTGGTAGAGTTGCTAGTCTTTGCCGCAAGGGGACAGAAAAAAGCCGGAGAAGTGATTGCATCGTGATTCATCCCCCCAAGCTGTCCATCTTTCATACTCATATGTATGCTTGGACTATTGGATTATGACCATTTACTTTTTCAAAATCCCTATAAAGATGCAGCTGACTCCTACTAGCACCCAGATCATTTTTCCAAATGATAGCTTGTCAGCCAAACCGACCAATCCGAGTGTCGTCGTTGTCAACAGAACGAGCGGACCTACCATTGCCAGTCCGGTGTTGACCATCAGCGCCTTGTCGATCTGGTTTAGCCTGAGCATAATGAGCGCCGCTATAATCTCCAGACAGCCGGAAAATATCCGTAAAGACGCCATGCTTAATACGATCTTGTTTAACATTCTCTTCCACCGCTCCTTGAATCCAGTTTTCTCGGGAGCTCTCCCCCGTCTCTCTATCAATCTATGCATGCTTGTCTCATTTTAGGCTTCATGGGCACACCCCTATTTCCATCTGCATATGATGTTTTCAGAAATTCAAACAAAATGTTGACAGCGAGGCGATAGGACATGGAGGTTACGTCACACGTCAAGTGGCATCCCCTGCTTAGCGATCCGACGGGAAAGCGTACGGATAAACCGAGAACTCTCGGCAAGACGATGGTCATTGATAAAGGCATGGGGATTCATGCGCTTGAGGATTTGCTGCAAACCGCCGGCGATTATGTGGATATGCTGAAATTCGGCTTTGGTACCTCTCCGCTCTATACAACACAGCTGCTTAGAAAAAAAATCGAAATGGCCAAGGAGCATAACATTTCGATCTATCCTGGAGGCACGTTCCTGGAGGTTGCCATCATGCAAGGAGCGGTCGACTCCTTCTTCGATATGGTAAGCTTTCTCGGATTTAACGCGCTGGAAATATCGGACGGCACCATCGAGATAGAACGGACCTTGCGCAGCGAGCTGATTCGCAGAGCGGTCGACGAAGGACTCACGGTAATAACGGAATACGGCAAAAAATGTTGGGGATCTTCCATCGAGGTCGAACAGCTTATTGAAACCGTCATAATCGACGCGGAGATGGGAGCGAGCCTCATTACCATTGAAGGGCGGGAATCAGGCAAGGGCGTCGGTATTTACGATGAGAACGGGGGCTGTAAAGACGCGGAAATAGCTCAAGTGCTGGACCAGGTACCAAGCAAACATCTGCTCTTGTGGGAAGCTCCTAACAAAGATCAGCAGGTTCATCTGATCAATACACTCGGCTCCGACATTCATCTGGGAAATATTGCGCCTGCGGATATGATTTCTTTGGAAGCTTTACGTCGCGGATTGCGCTCGGATACGCTGCATCTCGGGAAGGAAGCCGAAGATATCGGCAATTGGGAGATTTGAGGAAGCCTATGCTTTCGACGTCAGTTTTTGCTGACGCAAAAACTCTTAGGAGGACATAAAGTGTGGATATTACCGTAGTACCCAGCGTCAATGATGCGCGTTCGGATGAGCTTATCAATAAGACGGTTCTTGTCATCGACGTTCTTCGCGCGACAAGTACGATGCTGACGGCTTTGGCCCACGGGTGCCAGGCTGTATATCCTGTCGAAACCGTACTGCAGGCCAAGCAATTGCAGCAGCCCGGGTTCGTGTTGGGCGGAGAACGTTATTGCAAAAAAATTCCCGGCTTCGATCTCGGCAACTCTCCTTTCGAATATATGGATGACCATATTGCCGGTAAAACGCTTGTCATAACAACGACTAACGGCACCAGGGCCATCCAGAAAGCCAACAAAGCCAGCACGATTATTGCCGCCTCGCTGCTCAACGGTAAAGCGTGCGCCATGGAAGCCGCCGCTTCCAAGAAGGATATTGTCATTGTCTGCTCCGGCACACAGGATGAATATTCGTTGGAGGACGGATTATGCGCAGGCCTGTTAATAGAAGAGCTTCAACAGCTGCTTGATCCGACTGCCCAGGAGATCAACATCAATGACTTCGGCCTCAGCATGCTGCACGCGTTCCGATATGTTCAATCCGACATGACCAAGGCCCTGCTCAACTGCTCTAACGGCAAAAGATTAAGCAAGATCGGGTACCAAGACGACGTCGTTTACTGCTCTCGTATGAACCTGATCCCTATCGTGCCTGTCATCCGTGACGGCAAGCTGGTCTCTTCCGCCGTGACTCAGCTCTCCTAGCCCTAAGACAAGTAGTTCTAAATCTAGCTCCTTCTCATACAATTAGAGAGAAATCCATGAGACAAGGGGTCTTACGATGAACGGTGACATTTTGCTGGTAGTACTCATTATTATTGGACTGATTGGCCGCTCCCACATCATTACCACCGCAGCTTGTGTCCTGCTTATCGTGAAGCTGATCCACCTGGACCGGTTTTTGCCTACAATCGAACGCCGCGGACTTGAGCTCGGCCTCTTGTTCCTGACTATGGGGGTTCTGGTTCCGTTCGCCAGCGAACGAATTTCCTTTAAAGACGTTACCAGCATGTTCACGACTTGGCCCGGGATATTGGCGCTCCTAGGCGGTGCGATAGCTACGTATATGAACGGTAAAGGCCTTGAGCTATTAAAAATAGACCCACAATTAATTGTGGGCCTTGTTATCGGTTCGATCTTTGGCATTATCTTCTTGAAAGGGATTCCTGTCGGCCCGCTGATGGCCGCAGGAATTACCGCATTTTTATTCAAGCTGTTTACGCTGATTGCGGATAAAATCAAATAATCCCGGTTACCGGTTAGCGTCTATCGGCAGGACCGCCGACAAAGGCTTGCTGATCGGTGTCCAAGCCGTATGCCGTATGAAGAGCCTGGATCACTTCGTTCAGACGGCTGTTGTCGATCACGCAGGAGGTTTTAATTTCCGAAGTGCTGACCATGTTGATGCTAAGACCAAGGTTGGAGATCACTTCGAACATCTTGGCAGCGACGCCTGGAGTGCTTACCATGCCCGCTCCTACGATGGATACTTTAACCAGGTTTTCCTGGGAAGACACCTCGCGGAAGCCTACTTCGGAGCGGATCGATTGAATGACCTCAAGAGCTTTATCCTTATCCGTCAAAGCTACGGTGAAGGAGAAGTCTGCCGCTCCGTTCATCACGCCGCTTTGCACGATAATATCAACATCGATTTGCTCATTCGCCAGAGCGGTGAATACCTTCGCCAGCTGCCCCGGCTTTTCTTCCACTCCAAGAATACTGATTCTTGCCACATTCTTATCGCTTGCAATTCCGCGAACAACGATTCCTTGCTCCATCGCTGCTTCCTCCTTCACATTCGTACCTGCATTATGGTTAAAGCTGGATCTCACGACCAGCGGCACATTGTAATTTTTGGCATACTCAACGGCTCTCGGATGCAGTACGGCCGCACCCAGATTGGCAAGCTCCAGCATTTCGTCGTACGTAATTTCAGGAAGCTTGCGCGCGCATTTGACCACACGCGGGTCGGTCGAATAAATCCCGTCAACGTCCGTGAAAATTTCACATACGTCCGCCTGAATGGCAGCTGCCAAAGCAACGGCTGTCGTATCGGATCCGCCGCGGCCCAACGTGGTGATTTCCCCATCCGTCGTCATGCCTTGGAACCCGGCAACAATAACTACGTTCCCTTGATCCAGCGCCTTCAATACGCGCTCAGGCTGAATATCCGTAATTCTAGCTTTGCCGTGAACGGCTTCCGTGTACATTCCCGCTTGCCAGCCGGTGAACGATACCGCCGGTTGGCCGAGGCTTTGGACAGCCATAGAAAGCAGCGCTACCGAAACCTGCTCCCCGGTAGTCAGCAGCATATCCATTTCCCGTGCAGGAGGCGTCACCGTGCATATTTGCTTGGACAAGTCAATCAAGTCGTCCGTTGTATCACCCATCGCAGAAACGACAACAACGCATCGGTTGCCTTCCCGCTGTCTCTCTACTACACGATTGGCCACGCGTTTCATCCGCTCCGCGTCACCAACGGAACTGCCGCCGAATTTCATCACAATAAGAGACAAAGCTGTTCACTCCCTACCGAAACTTTTGCATAACAATGTATCATTATACCATAAGAGGACCCAACGTAGAAGTAGAAAATTGTCGGATTATACCGACAAAGGGATCCATCCCGCTTCTCCTGGCACAGGGTGACGGGATTGCCCCGACCCGTTCAAATATTGCAAATACGAGGCAATCGTGCCGTCGTGAGTCACTATGTACACCTTATGTTTTCCCAGCTGCCGAATCCAAGCCAGGAATTGTCCCGCGAACTTCTCGAACAGCAGGACTGGCACCGTATTGATCCCTTGGATCCATATATAATCCGGCACATCGGCCGGCGTTAAAAACTCGCTGTACAGCTCGGCAATCCGTCTCAGCTCCATTGTCTCGTCACAGCGCAGGGTTGTAAAATCGTACCTCAGCGGATTTTGACGGGGACCGATCGTTGGATGCACGAAACGGATGGCATTGGAGCCTTCGCACCAGATTTGCGCCGTCTGAAGAGTCCGGCGTGTCGGACTTACGATAACGGCATCGTTCTCCGAGAGCGGCAGCTCCTCTCGCAGCTTTCCCGCCTGCTTCATCCCTAATTCGGTCAAACCGGGATCCGCCACATGATAGCTGTGGGGGATTGACAACGTGTGCTCACCTTCACCATGTCGAACAAAAACGATTTCCATCCGCGTCACCTCGCGTCTTGTTGTTGTATCAGTGTATGCGGCTGCTGCCCGTCTTACATCTGATCATTCCAACGTAGAGCGCAAATCCCAAGAGTCCTCCGAGTACATTCAACAGAATATCGTCGATGTCGAAGCTGCCTACTTTAAATATGAATTGCATCGATTCCACTACCAGCAGCGCCGCGACAAACAGCTTCACAATAGCGGACAAGCGGGCATAAAATGGGAACAGCCACGGAATCAAAAAACCGAAAGGGACAAATGCGGCGACATTCCCGAACAAATTAATGATCCAAATATCGAAATTAAAGTAACGGAAATGATCGATATAGCTCCATATCGTCTTAAAGGGCACCAGGTTATACATGCGCTCGGTCCGCGACGATCGGGAAAACCCGAAAAACAGCAAATAAACCATAAAAACGCCGTACGATAGGAAAATAACCCAGGCTATTCTGGTCAGCAGCTTGGAACGAAGCAGGGATTTCAAAATCAGAATCAGCACCTTTTCTTACTATTAACCTGGTGGCGTCTAGGTTTAATCTTCATAGGCTTGACGGCAGCTGACGCGGCCGCTCACATTTTGATCTCACGGAAATGGGAAGTGTCTCCGTACAGCATCACCTTTACATCCCCGTCCTCAATGACGACCTTGCACAACGAGGCGGGAGGCAGCAAGGGAGGCGCCCATAGCTCGTTCAGCGGACGGCTCTGCAAACAACCCATGATCAGCTTTAATGTTATCGCATGAGTGACGATTAAGAGACACTGGCCCTGATGCTCCGAGAGCTTTCCGTTGAGCCACGGAACCACTCTATCATACAGCTCAAAAAAAGTCTCTCCCCCATTAGTAGGTTGGTAGAGATGAGGCGTGTTCCAGAACGAGTAATATTCGTCCGGGACCCGGTCTTGGATACGGCTTCCCGTCATTCCTTCCCAGTCGCCCATATGAATTTCCCTTAGCTGATCGCAGATTAGGACCGGTGCGGTCTTTTTGCCGCGGATGATTTCCGCCGTTCTTCTGGCTCTTTCGCTCGAACTTGAGTAAATGCAGTGAAAAGAAACCGGATACAGCATCTCGCCCAGCCAGGCAGCCTGCAGCACGCCGCGGGGCGTCAGCGAGGAATCTTTATGGCCCTGCAGCCGCTTCTCCACATTCCATTCCGTTTCTCCGTGCCGGGTTAAGTATAGGGTCGTTATCATCCTTGTGACATTTACCTTTCTTAACTTTATTTCCCAAATATATCACTGACATTTCCGGTTTGTAAACGGACATTTTCATGTCTATTACAGCTTCTTTTCAACAAAAAAACACCCCCCGGCCGAGAGATGAATCCCGGAGGAGGTGTGTCTGTTATACCTGTGGATAACGACTACGCGCGGGAGATGTACTTACCGTCGCGGCAGTCGATCAGAAGAACGTCGCCTTCGTTGATAAACAGAGGAACTTGAACGTTCAAGCCTGTTTCCAATTTGGCGCTTTTCGTTGCTCCTGTAGCCGTGTTGCCCTTAATGCCAGGCTCGGTTTCAACGACCTTCAGCTCAATGCTGTTAGGCAGGTTGATACCCAAAATTTCGCCTTGGTAGCTCATGATGTGGATCATCATGTTTTCTTTCAGGAAGTTCAATTCCCATTCCAGCTGTTTAGCCGGCAGGCTGAACTGGTCATACGTTTCTGTATCCATGAACGTGTGCTCTGTGCCGCTAGCGTACAAGTATTGCATTTCGCGGTTCTCGATATGAGCGCGGCCAACGTTCTCGCCGGCACGGAATGTGCGCTCTACGGTGTTGCCGTTGCGCAGGTTTTTCAGCTTGGAGCGCACGAATGCAGCGCCTTTGCCCGGTTTTACGTGTTGAAAGTCAATTACGGTGAACAAATCGCCTTCAACTTCGATCGTCAAGCCTGTTTTAAAATCGTTTACTGATACCACTGAGATAAACCTCCCTAAAAATGTGAGCAGACCGCCGGCCGGATTAATCCTCCATGACCGTGCGTCCGCCAGGTTGTAATGTTAATCAAGCACAATCAAGTCTTTGCTTGAATGCGTCAATATTTTAATTCCGGTTTCTGTAATGACGATATCGTCTTCGATGCGAACCCCGCCGAAGCCCGGCAAATAAATGCCCGGTTCCACCGTCACAGTCATGCCGGGTGTTAAAACCGTGTCTCCCGTCCTGGATAGCCGCGGCGCTTCATGGATTTCCATTCCAAGACCATGGCCGGTACCGTGACCGAAATGGTCTCCATACCCATAACGCGCAATGACGCTTCGGGCGATGCCGTCCGCTTCTTTGCCTGTCATGTCGGGACGGATCTTGTCCAATGCTTCCAGCTGCGCTTCCAGAACGATGTTGTAAATCTCTTTGTGTTTATCCGCCGGTTTGCCCAATACAACCGTACGGGTAATATCGGAGCAGTATCTTTTATAATAAGCGCCGTAATCCAGTTTGACAAATTCGTCGGTTTGGAGAATTCTATCGCTGGCTTTACCGTGAGGCAGTGCGGAACGCTCGCCGGAGGCGACGATCGTTTCGAATGAGGTCGAAGCCGCGCCGTTCTTGCGGACGAACATCTCGATTTCAAGCGCAATGTCCGATTCCTTGGCTCCGGGCTTCAGAAAGTTCAAAATATGAGTAAACGTGCGGTCAGCCAAGTCACAGGCTTCCTGCATGACGGCAATTTCGGACTCATCCTTGATCATCCGAAGCTGCTCGACCAATCCTTCGGTAGCCGTCATTTCGATGCCGGTCAACGATTTGGCTGCAGCTTGATACGCACCGTAGGTCATATCGCTTTGCTCGAATCCAAGCTTGGTAATGCCGTTCTTCACAAGCAAATCCTTAACGGTTTCCATTGGATTAGGAGCGTGCTCCACAACCTCATAGCCGATCGCTTGCGCAGGCGCTTGCGTCATATAGCGGAAGTCGGTCAAAAGATACGCCTTGCCTTCCGTAACGAGAACGACGCCGGAAGATCCTGTAAAGCCCGTCATATACAGTCGGTTCGTCGCATTGGTAATCAACAATGCCTTCAGTTGCTGCCCTTGCATAACTGTGCGAAGACGTTCCAATCTCGCTTGCTGCATGGTCATCCCTCCAAACTATTGAGATGGCTTACTATGGCACGCAAACCCAGCTCGTAGCCTTCCGCGCCGAGTCCTGCGATTTGCCCGAGAGCGACAGGGGCGATTACCGACACGTGACGAAACGCTTCCCTTTTATGAATGTTTGATATATGCACTTCAATAGTCGGAATCTGAACGGTGCTGATAGCATCGCGAATGGCGTAGCTGTAATGGGTGAAAGCACCCGGATTCATGATAATGCCGTCAACCGCCGAGTAGGCTTCATGAATCTTGTCGATCAGCGCTCCCTCATGATTGGACTGGAAGCATTCCAAATCCACGGACAGCTCGTCAGCCAGCTTACGCAAACGCTGTTCAATAGCCTGCAGCGATAAAGTGCCGTATACGCCGGGCTCACGCACACCCAGCATGTTCAAATTCGGACCGTTTAAAACCAATATTTTTTTCAAACCGGTCCCTCCATCGGTGTTTCTTTGCATAGGCTAAATTCACACCCGACTATTTTACCATAACTTTCTTCCGTTTGAGAACTGTTTTTTGCATCAATTCGCCCAATCCGCCTATTCCGGCTGAGGCCTCCTCCTTGCATTGGGGAATGGCTCCCGCTTGCTCTCGTCGTTAAATTCCATCGAGATGCTGTAGCCGATAAACAATCCCCACACCAGAAACAGGCAGCAATCGGTAATGATCGTGTTCCAATCAAGATACGCGATCCAGTTCATCATTCCCGTAATCGGTCCGACCAGCAGGAATATGAGCGCCCACCAGGCGGCTCCATAAGCAATCCCGGGCCATGGGCCGATGGCCTTAGGCAGCATCGCGACATACAGCAGCGCAGCCAGAATCGAGAAGAGAATAAAGAAAATCCAGCCTACGATATAGCCTTGAGCGCTGAGCAAGAACGACTTGAGAAAGAAGGGCTCCACCAAAAATCCGGGCGGCAGGGACGTAAAATGCAAATAATGCTCCAGCATTTTCACAGCTCCCCATATGACCCCGGCATAAAAGCCGATATATAAGGAAAAATTCCATCGATTCGTGCGGGGCTTTTTGTTATGTTCGGCTTGCATTGCGGACTCCTCCTCATTCGTTATATTACGGCACAATACCCGTGGCAAACGTACGAACATTTGCGCTGAATACCGTTAGTATATACAAATATTTGTACCCTAAACGGTAGCATTCTCCCTTTGAATCCGATACAATAATAGGTGAACCCGATATATAACATCTCACATTATCTGAAATGCGTCGGTAAGACGCGTTTCTCATCTTAGCAAAAGAAGGTGCAATCGTTGTCGCAAAATGATAAGCCATGCGCTATTTACGGCGGTCAAGCCGTAATCGAAGGAGTCATGTTCGGAGGCCAGACTACTAACGTAACGGCCGTTCGCCGTAAAGATAATTCCATCGATTTTCTCGAAGTGCCCAAGACCGAAATCGGCTGGGTACGGCCCTTGAAGAAAATCCCTTTTATCCGGGGCATTGTGGGTATTGTAGAAGCAAGCGCCAAAGGAGCGCAGCATCTTAACTTTTCGGCGGAAGCCTTCGCTGAGGAGGAGGACGACGGGACCCCTAAGGAAGAGAAGAAGGAAAGCGCGTCGGGACGCCTGTCCATGATTTTGGGAGTAGCGGTCGTAGGGGTCTTGTCCTTCCTGTTCGGCAAGTTCGTCTTCACGCTGGTACCGACGGCTATTGAGCAGCTGTTGTTCTCCAATATGTTCGAGAATCAGATCGGACACAATCTGGTGGAAGGCCTGATCAAGATCATCTTGCTTGTCGGCTACATTTATTTCATCTCCTTGACTCCCATGATCAAGCGTCTGTTCCAGTATCACGGGGCCGAGCACAAAGTGATCAGCGCGTATGAAGCCGGAGTTGAGCTGACCGTCGAGAACGTGCAAAAGTTCAGCACGCTCCATTACCGCTGCGGCAGCAGTTTTATCGTGTTTACGGTTCTTGTAGGAGTAATCATTTACTCCTTTTTCCAATATGATTCCTTCATCGAGCGCATCGTGCAGCGTTTGATTTTATTGCCGGTAGTTATCGGGGTGTCCTATGAGGTGCTGCGCTTCACCAACAGCCTTCGCGAAGTTCCCGTGCTCCGCTATCTCGGTTATCCCGGGCTTTGGCTGCAAATGCTGACGACCAAGCAGCCCGACGATTCGCAAGTTGAAGTATCGATTGCTTCATTTAACCGTATGAGGGAATTAGACGATAAAGCAAGAGCATAATATGGATTAAAGGGGGAAGCAGCGATGAAGAACCGGTATTCCATTGCCACCTATATCATATTGGGGCTAGCGCTGATCGGAGTCGCTTCCGTTGCGCTGAAGCTGATTATTCCGATCATTGTATTCGGCATCATCTTCCTGCTGTACAAATTTCCGCCCAACCGTTGGCGCAAACCTACTTTTACAGCTAAAGGCAGCGGCGGCAGAACCAAAGAAAAACGAACACGGAACGCAACCTTTCGCGTTATAGACGGAAATAAAGGGAATGCTGACGAGCCTCCCAAATATCATTAAAACGGCGATTGCTCGCCGTTTTTTTTTTGCGTTTCACTTCTTTTTACGCAGCACATGCTCCATGTAGCCCTGCTTGTAATCGGCCATTTTCCATTTATTGAAGAAATGCTCTCCGGCCAAGGAACCTGCCTCGTACAGCTCCTTGCTCTTCTCGTTGGAGATGTCAAAATCCGTCACGCTAACGCCCAGCGTTGGAATTTTGATCGTTCTGAACCGGTTGGCGTCTTCGATATACCGCTCGTCGTGCGCATCCATCATTGTAGAGAACAGCGCCTTCAGCATAGAAACGGGACCTGCAATGGTATTCGGCTGTCCGGAACCTCTCCCTACCAGCTGGAACCCGATCGTGGGAACCATTTGCTCCACTTCGAAATTCGGGCTGTTTTCCTGGTCAAATACCCAAAGCGGGAAGTTGCTTAGCAGGCCGCCGTCCACGATATAAGCGAATTGATCTGCGAAGGACTGCTTCGGGAGTTTCTTGCTTGCAGCTTTACGTACAATTACGGGATCGAAAAAATAAGGGATGCTGGTGCTCATCCGAACGGCCTTGGATACGAGCAGCTGTTTGGGATCGATGCCGTATTGGGCGATATCTTCCGGCAGAACAAGCAATTTGCGGTCCGATATATCCGATGCAATAATCCGAAGCTGATTGAATTTGAGGTCGCCGAACGTCCTTATTCCTTTGGCCAGCAGCAGCTGGTGAATCCAGTGCTCCAACGCCTCTCCCGAATAGAGTCCCTTCTTGAGAAACAGCCGGGTGACCGGCCCGATGATTTTCGTATTGAATATCGGAGCCCGTTTCAGGAACGAACTGAAAGGCGTAGCCATGATCAATCGTTTCATTTCTTCCGAATTATAGCCTGCCGCCACCAAAGAGGCCACGATCGCGCCGGAAGAGGTTCCGGCAACCTGGTGAAACTTCAGGCCTCTCCGCTCCGCCGCGCCCACCGCACCGGCCAGCGCGATTCCTTTTACCCCGCCGCCCTCGAATACCGCATTAATCTGCACATGCATCCCTTCTCCCCGTTCATAGACTCCCAAACGCTGCATTTAATAGGAATGTATGCGCGGCGAGTTTGTACCTATGTCAGCCATTAAGGGAAGCACGGCCTAAGAATGCCGGGTATGCAAGGTGAACAGGCTCGTGGCGAGCCCCCCGGCTGTTATCGTCAGCAGGGACAAGACCATCGTTTCCGCAGAAAGCAGCAGCCCGCCGAGAGATATGATAATGCCGTCGATAACAAAAATGATGACGCCTACATTAACACGAATCCATCTTGAGATAAAGACCGCCAGCAAATCGGTTCCGCCCGTGCTCGTCTCATACCGAAGCATAATCCCGATACCGCTCCCGATAAAGAGTCCGCCGATTATGGAGCTGCTGATAGGTGACAGCTCAATGTAATATAGAAAATGATATTGATACGGCTCCAATAAATCAACGAAAAACGATGAGACCAGCATGCCGTGCAGGCTATTGTAAAATAAAGCTCTGTACCGGAACCAGGCGATCAGAAATATCGGAATACTCGCCAATATCATCACGAGTCCTACCTTCAGTTCATACAAATAGCTGATGATAAGAGCGATTCCGATAACCCCTCCATCCAAGACGATAAACGGAATCAAATAAAAATTAATGCCTATGGAAATCAACAGGCTCCCGATAAGGATCGCAGCTATTTTCCGGGGGAGTGGAATCAAGGCGAATCAGCTCCTACTACAGCATGTCTATATATATATGCTGCAAGTCCAAGAAATTTCCAGTATTACGCAAAAAAACCACCCCTTTAACGAAAGAGATGGCAGTTCCAATCTGAGTGGCTGATCTAGCGAGTTAACAGCGGCTTGAGCTCCTGAATGACCGCGTCGAGCTGTTTCGAGCATTGCTCGTACATGCTTTTCGCTTCCGGATTGTCGGTGCTCAAGCTGAACATTTCGATATCCGCCTCACATTTCTTCATAGTTGCAAGCAGCGCCGCTTTTTGCTGCGGCGCGGCCACCTGCAGCATATCGTCGTACAAATCGACATAGAGCTGTCCGTAGGTGTCAACCTGACCTAAGAAGACGTTCTCGACCGTCACCCCGATCTTCTCCAGCTCCGTATGCAGCCATCCGGGACTGAGTCCGATCGTAGCCAGCGGCTCGTCCAGCCTTTTGCCGTCCATAATGACCGTCTGCGTCTCCTGCTCGGGGGCAACCTTAACACCCAGATGCTTAGGCGTCAACGGCTGATTCTCGCGGGTAAGAAGCACATTCACATCGCCGCTCGGCTCCATGATCGCAAATTCGACGTCGGCGACCCTAAACACGTTTTTTTGGCGTAAGACTCCCAACAGCTCATCCGTGGTAAGCCTTTCTTTCTTCAAATTATCTTCGAGCAGCTTGCCATCCTTAATGAGTATGGTGGGTGTGCCGTCAATAAAATCCCTCATCCGCTTGCTCTTGATCTGCAGAAACTCGATTAACAGAGAGACCGCTACCCAGACGAGCAACGCCACTACGCCAAGATGCCACTCCGCTTCCGTATCCAGCGATATGTAGCCCGCCAAGCTGCCGATGGTAATCCCGGTGATATACTCGAATAACGACAGCTGGGATACTTGCCGTTTCCCAAGGAGCTTGGTCATCATAAATAAAACGGCAACAGCCAACAAGGTTCTTATTGCAACCTCTATCCAATCAGGCATGTTTCAGGTCCCTCCGCATTCTCAGGCTTGAACTTCCTTCTTATCTAAATTATTTGTAGAACGAAATGGCTATATGAACGACATCTTTTACCACACCCGCAGGATACAGGATTACCATGAAAAAAAAGAGATACACGGCGATAGCGTGTACCTCTTTCCCGTTTAAAACTGGGAACGCAGCTTTTCCACAATGGAAGCGGTGCTTTGCCAGTCTTCTTCGGTTATTTCCTCTTTACTGTACTTGGCCTTCTCGAACACCGTTAATATGTGCTCCAGATCGGCTCTCATCCATTTGCTCTCCTGCGACCATCTGCGAACCGTCTCGCGCATCGTCTCATGCTCGTGGCGGGTATAGCCGTTGCGGCGGCAGATGCGGAGCAATCGCTCGCATTCGATAATGACCTTCTGCTTCAGCAGCGAAGCGCGGCGGCGCTCCAGCTTCTCCTGAAGCAGCTCGATCAGTTGAAGCTTCCACACGGCAAATGCTACTGCCGCGGCAGCCACAGCTAACGCAGCAGCGATAGCAGCGGTTCGACCATGACGCGCCATACCCGTTTCTTCCGGAACGGCCGGTGCTGCTTCAGGAACGGTCGAGGTTTCCAGCGACAGCTCCTCCACTTGTACGGCACGAGGCAATGCAAAGCCGGAAGTAGGCTCGAACGGCACCCATCCCCAGCCGCTGAAATACACCTCTACCCAAGAATGGGCATCGGCGTTGCGGACCGTGTAAACGCCGCCCGCATCCGGATCCACCAGCTCCTGATCGCCGAACATTCCGAACATTTCATCCATCGTCACCGATTGTCCGGAGGCGTAGCCCTTGACCCATCGCGTCGGCAAGCCGACGGATCTGGACAACACCGCCATTGCGGACGAATAGTAGTCGCAGTATCCTTCCTTGATTTCAAACAGGAACCGGTCTACGAAATCGCGGCTCCGACCCTTCGTTAAATCGGGTTTGTTCGTGTAAGGGTAATTCTCGCGCAAATATTTCTCGATGGCTTTCGCCTTATCGTAAGGATTGGCCGCGCTTTTTGTGATCTCGGCCGCCAGCTGGCGAACCCGGCCCGGCAATTGCTCTGGAAGCTGCAGAAACTCGTTCATGTCCCCGCGACTGACTGCATCCGGAGCTGTCCGCAGCCCTTCTTCATCGATGATAGGCATTTGCGATATGAGCGTATACGCCTTCGGATAAGGCAGACTGGACTGCGGGCTTACACGCAGCTCCGACTGTGAAGCGGCCCACCGCAGCGGCTCGAATCCGGCGCGTTCGCCGTTAATATCGACAATTTTCTCGATATCGTAAGCTCCGAACAATACGGGATACTTATCTTCGGACAAAATGTTGACCGTCTGCTTCACTTCGATGGTCTTCATTTTGCTTCCGGCGCTGCGCGGGTCCTCAGCCAGAACCGTATCCGGCCTTACGCTGGATAGCGACGCTCTCCGGTCGGATTCCGAGCTGTCCCACCCTCTACCGGTATAAAGGGCGCGGGTTTCGCCCCTCCAATAGCTGCGGTGGGACGTATCCACCGTCATGACCGGTGTGAAATCGAACTGAAATCCGCTGCCTAGCGCCGCGTCGCTGCGGCTGTAACCGGACGACGTATCGCCGGCGGCCGTCGCAACCTCGACGCCTTTGCCCGTTGTGAAATTTACGGCTTCACCACGGTACGTTCTCCAGGCGGTATACGGGTCCGTTACAAGAGGACCTACCTCCGGCATGAACGAGCCGACCAGCACCGTGAGGCTGATCAAGGAGATGACCGGCACGGCAATGGATGCCGGGTAGTCGGCCATATAGCTCCAGGCCGTCGGATCGTTTTTGCGCAGCTGCTGAAAATGGCTCAGGATGAGCAGAAACAAACCGCAGCAGACCGCCATGGCCACTTGCGGCCACAAATAAATGCTGGAAAAGGAATCCCGTACGCACATGGCGATTACGCTGACAATCATTAGCACATAGACGCGCCATTTGACTTCAACCCACCAAATGACGGTTAAATATGCGGCCCATGCAGCCAGGCCGAACCACAGGTAAGGCGTTAATTGATATAAGTTCAGAAACAATTGGGATGAGAAGAAGCTCTTCAGCTCCATCTCCTCGATAGCCTCGAAATGCTCAAGCACCTGCACGTTGATGACAACCACCAGCAGCAGCTGGAGCAAGCATCTTGCAAGCCAATGAACTCTTGGAAAATGCTCTACGATAAAAGTGGCAAGCAAACAAAGCTCAACGATCAAAACCGTCTCCGGAAGCCACAAATGATCTTCCTTCGTAAACCATAGCACGAATTGAAGCAGGAACAGACCGACCAGCAATACGCTCAAGCGGTGCGGCCAATTGCTCAAAAACACCCGCCGTACCGTAGAAATGGCTGTACTCATCCGCTTCGACCTCCCAACACGACAGGCAGCTCATGCAGGGACGATATCGCGTAGCCGGTAACGCCGGAGGAACGCAGCTGCTTGATCCAGCGCTCCTTGGCGTCCGTGTCCGTGCAAAGCCACAGGTGGCAAGGGTTCAGCTGCAGCTGCTTCAGCCAGCTAATAATTTGCAGCATCGGCTCGCCATGAATCGGAGAAATGATGGCGATAAAGCTGCCGGGAACCAAAGTCTGCACCTTCTCGCGGAGCACCTGCCGCAGCGAATATGCACCGTCAGGCTCTACCTGGATAAAATGCTGCTGAACCGTCTTTTGCTGGTTTTGGCCAAGCTTCGGCTCGAAATAGGTGTCATCGGCACCGGTGGACAGCAATCCGAGCGCAAGCGCCCGGCTGTGACCGTACTGAAACAACGAAGCGGCTACGGATACCGCCAGCTCGAACAGCTCCGGATCGGGGTAAGCCTTCCGCTCCCGGTCAAGCACAAGATACGTTTTGGGAAGCGATTCCCGCTCGAATTCCTTCGACTTCCACGTTCCCGTCTTCGCCGTAGCGTTCCAATGAATCCGGGATAGCCTGTCGCCGTAAATATATTCGCGAACCCCGTTGATTTGGGTGGTCTCACGGACCGCCCGCGTCGTGGTCGAGTGATGGTTCGTACCTTTCATCATCTGATGGAACTGCTGCCACTCCCGGATTTGAATCGTTTGCGGCAGAACGACAATGCTGTGCGGCAAATCCAGCGAGCCGCTATGCTCGAACAAGCCGAATATATCCTCCGTCACGCATTCGGTCGTACCAAACGAATACGAGCCTCTTCTCAGAGCGGGTGTCCGGTACTCCCACTCCCCTCTCCGGCGCCAATCGGGAACGATAGTCGCTTCGAAGACGAGCTCGCTTCCGTTCTTATGATACAGCCGGTCTTTCACGAAAATATAGGGCATGGGCCAAAAGCCCGGTATTTGCAGCTGAATCGCTATGCCTAGGGAGCTCCCGGCCTCCAAAGTGCCGCCGTGATCAACATTATATAGCGTACGCGCCCCTTGGGTGCGCTTGATGCCGCTCCATTGGCCGAGCAGCAAATATATACTTAAAATGCTCATAATGACAAAAAGCATCAATGCCAGCTTGCCGCCTTGAAACAGGAGGAAGCACAAACTCCCGAGGAAGCTCGCCAGAACAGCCCAAAATTGCTTGCTTGCCCGCTGTCGTTCGGTCCATTTCTGCACGAAAGTTTCCCTCATCATAGTCATTTCTCCAATCGGATAGGCACTCTAACCTGCTGGAACACCGATTGCAGCACGGACTGTACCGTAGCCCCGTCCATTCTCGCTTCAGCATGAAGCAGAATGCGGTGGCCCAGGACGAACGGCGCAAGAACCTTTATGTCATCCGGGATGACGTAATCCCTCTCCTGGATCAGCGCGTAAGCTTTGGCCGCCTGAACAAGCGCCAGCGTAGCGCGCGGACTTGCTCCGAGGAAAATCGCCGGATGCTCGCGGGTCAAGCGGGTGATGGCAACGAGATACCCTGCCACCGCATCGTCCATATGCACTTGCTTGACCCGCTGCTGGATGGCGCCGATTTGCTCCACATCCGCCACAGGCTGCAGCAGCTCGATCGGATGCACGACGCTTTGGGAGAGGATCATCTTGGTCTCGGTCGCTTCATCCGGGTAGCCAAGACTGAATTTCATCATGAAACGGTCAAGCTGAGCCTCGGGAAGCATGTAGGTGCCTTCAAAATCGATCGGATTTTGCGTCGCCAGCAGCAGGAATGGATGCGGAAGCTCATGCGTCTCCCCGTCCACCGTAATATGGCGTTCTTCCATCGCTTCGAGCAGAGCGGATTGCGTTTTGGTCGTAGCGCGGTTAATCTCGTCGGCAAGCAATATATGTGTCATAATAGGGCCTGGACGGAAAATAAATACTTCGTCCTTGGGATGATATATGGAAACTCCCGTAATATCCGTAGGGAGTAAATCAGGATTACACTGGATCCGGCGAAACTGTCCTCGAATCGACTTGGCCAATGACTTGATCAATACGGTTTTCCCGGTTCCGGGAACATCTTCCAGCAGAACGTGTCCTCCCGCCAGCATGGCTGTCAGCAACAGCATAATCTCTTCCGATTTGCCGAGGATGCAAGATTCCAAATTTGCTTGTATGCGCTTAACAATTTGTATATCTTCTTTTACGATAGGCTCCATGATCCTGATCCTCCTTATGATATGTGGGTGAAATTAGATATACGGCAAAAGCCCTAATTCTATTTTACAAGATTCAAAAAAAGCCGTATACATGCAATAATGCTAAAATTGTTTGTATAATTACACATTTTGGCACCTTTTCGCCAGCTTGTCCCTCCATTCCGCGCTCCTGCTTCCTTTCAGAACCACTTTCAAGCATCCGAAATAAAGAAAACGCCCCAAGGAAAAATCCTTGAAGCGTCAAGCGAGCGCTCTTACTATTATTACGCATGTAACCCTGGATAAGTTGCTTATTTTTTCAAATTTAACCTCTCGGTCTGCACACCAGCGCAGCCAGGAAAGAGAAAATAATCGCGGCGGATATACCGGCGCTCGTCACTTCGAAAATACCCGTAATGATCCCTATCGCTCCGTTCTGCTTCAGCTCTGCCATCGCCCCATGAACAAGCGAATTGCCGAAGCTCGTAATCGGGACCGTAGCCCCAGCCCCAGCGAAATCGATGAACGGCTCGTACAAACCGACTCCGTCCAGCACCGCACCCGCTACGACGAGCGTGCTCATCGTGTGAGCCGGCGTCAGCTTCGCAACGTCCATCAGCAGCTGACCAATGACGCAAATAGCTCCTCCAATGACAAAAGCCCATACAAACTGCATGAACATAATTTACTGCGCCCCGCTTTCTATTGCTACGGCATGAGCGATACAAGGGATATTCTCTCCCTGCTGAAACGATAGCGGGGACAGCAGCGCACCGGTCGCTACAACCAACACCCGCTTCAGCTCGCCTTTGCGAAGCTTTTTCATAATATGCCCGTACGTCACGACGGCGGAGCACCCGCAGCCGCTTCCTCCGGCCATGACCGCTTGGTTTTCAATATCATAGACCATCATGCCGCAATCCTTATAGGTCGTTTGGTTCATTGGCACCTTATGCTTTTCGAACAGCTCGCAGGCAATATCGTATCCCACCTTAGCTAAGTCACCGGTGACGATCAGATCGTAATATCCGGGCTCCCGCTTGAAATCGCGGAAGTGGGCTTGAATCGTATCCACGGCAGCCGGAGCCATGGCGGCTCCCATGTTGAAAGGATCCTTGATCCCCATATCCGTCACTTTGCCTATCGTCGCCCCGGTAACAACGGGACCGTCCCCTTTGCGGGCCAGCACGGCCGCTCCTGCTCCGGTTACGGTATATTGGGCCGTCGGCGGCTTCTGCGAGCCGTATTCGGTCGGATAGCGGAACTGCTTCTCCGAGGTGCAGTTATGGCTGCAAGTACCGGTCATCGCATATTTGGCGGAGCCGGAATCGATGATCAGCGAGGCCAGGGCGAGCCCTTCCATGGACGTCGAGCAGGCGCCGAAGATGCCGATGTAAGGAATAGACCAGGTTCTTGCCGCGAAGGTGTTGCTTATGATTTGATTCATCAAGTCGCCGCCGACATAGAACTGCACTTGCTCTTTGGTCAAGCCCGCATTCTCCACCGCCAGCTTGCCCGCTTCCTCCATCAATGCCCGCTCCGCCTTCTCCCAGCTGTCTTGTCCCAGCGTCAGATCACCGTGCACAATATCAAAGTCGTTGACCAGCGGCCCTTCGCTTTCATCCGGCCCTACGACGGTCGCCGTAGACTGAATCACCGGCTTTTCGCGAAAAATCCAGCTTTGATGTCCCTGCAGCATGCCAGATTACCTCCCCATCCCAAAGATAAGATGAATAATCCCGATGACAAAAGCGGCGACAGTCCCGAATACAATGACGGAGCCCGCCAGCTTGAACATATTGGCTCCTACCCCGAGGACAATGCCCTCGCTTTTGTGCTCCAGGGCGGCAGAACACATCGAGTTGGCAAATCCTGTTACAGGCACGGCCGAGCCGGCACCGGCCCACTGCGCGATTTTGTCGTACACCCCAAAGCAGGTAAGGACGACGGAAATAAAAATCATTACGGCCACGGTAGGATTGCCCGCAGTCCGTTCCGTAAATCCGAAATAGCGAATGAACATCTCGCTAAAGGCTTGTCCGATGACACAGATCAACCCGCCGACTAGAAATGCGCGAACGCAATTTTTAAAAACCGGTCTTGGCGGTTCCTTTGCTTTGGCCAAAGCTTGATATTCCTGCTGTGTCCAAGTGAGTTTTTGCTTTTGCTTTGCCTTTGTAGCCATCGAGACCATCCCTTCCGTTAACTTTTCAACATTGGTGCGAGCTTCTCTATTTCCGACCGAATTTGGGCGGCGGCGTTCTCGTACATGACTCTGGCCTCTTTACTCTCGGTGGACAGGCTGTACAAGACCAGATCGGCCTCGCATTTTTTCAAATTCGCCATCAGCAGCTGTCTCTCGTTATTTTGCGGCACCTGCAGCTTATCGTCATACAAATCGACATATAAAGAACCGTATGAATCGACCTGCCCTAAAAATACATTGTCGGAAGTAACCCCTAGTTTCTCCAATTCGGTATGTAACCATTCGCGGCTGAAGCCAGCGATCGCCAGCGATTCATTCATAATACGACCGTCTAGAATAACGGCTTGCGGCTCCTTCTCGTGCCGGACCTGAAGCCCGATGTCCTTGGCTGTGAGAGGCTGATTTTCTTTTTTCAGCAGCACGCTTAAATCCCCGCTCGGCTCCAGAACGGCAAATTCCACATCGGCCACGTTGAACACATTTTTTGTACGCAGCTGCTCGAGCAGCTCGTTAATGGTGTACCGCTCCTTCTTCAGGTTTTTTCCCATTACCTTGCCTTCCTGAATCATAACGGTTCCTTTACCCTCTAACAGATGCCTAAGCTTAATGCTTTTTAATGTAATCAGTTCAATGGTCAATGGCACCAGAAACCAGGTAAGCAACGCGGCGATGCCGTGAGCGTAATGAGCCTCAACGTCGGTGGAAATGAAGCCTGCAAGCTCGCCCAGCGTAATCCCGGTAATATACTCGAAAAAAGTAAGCTGGGAAATTTGCTTTTTTCCTAAAATTCTCGTCAATATATAGAGCATCGCGATAGCGCTGAGCGATCGGAGCACTATATGAGGCCAGTCCATTCCGTCCTCTCCTTTCCGATAACGAAATGTTTCACAAGTAAATTATTTACCACTGGCGGGATCGTTATAAAAGGTCGAGCCGTTCACTTTTTTCCAGCTGGCCCCCAACTTATTCCAGTAATCATATGTTTTGACCCTGCACACATTAGTATAGGACTTGTAAGGGAGGTGAAAACAATGACAGTTGCATCTAACGTAAAAACAACGCTTGCTTCGTTGAAAAGCGCTCAAGCAAGCTTGGAAACCTTTGCTCTAAGCACGCAAAATCAAGAGGCAAAGCAAGTGTTTGAGCAAGCGGCTAAGACGACCCAATCCGTTGTGGATCAAATTAGCGGCCGCGTACAACAGCTGGAAAATGAAGAGCCTCAATACAAGGGCTTCTAATTTTCTAATGAGCTTTAGAAGCCCCAGCCTTGCATATCCTCGCGTGATGTGCAAGGCTTTTTATTGCCGCAGAAAACCGCAACTTTCATAAAAACAGCCTTGTGCTCCTAAGGCACAAGACCGTTTATCCATAAGCGTCTACAAAAAGGCAATAAGCAGCAGGACCAGCAAGATGAAGAGCACGAGAATGATCACGAGGGGCGTTTTATTATTCATACATGTCGGCTCCAATCCACAAACACATTTTACTTCCTTAAAGCTCCTAATAAAGTATGCCGGGCGAAAACACTTGGAATGTGTATATGCCTATTTCGAAAATAATGATATAATAAGATCATTGTTCACGTTAACATAAACTTATTTTGCGGGAGGCTACCTCATTCATGGCGATTCAAAGTAAAGAGCAGCTCTTATCCTTCGTACAAGAAACAGTGAAAAACACTCAAGTCACCGACATACATACGCACTTATTTGCCGAATCGTTCGGCGACTTGCTTTTGTGGGGTGTAGATGAGCTGCTTACGTACCATTATCTCATTGCCGAAACATTCCGTTTCCGCAGCGACCTGTCCTATGAATCGTTCTGGGCTATGAGCAAGCAGGAGCAGGCCGATCTGATCTGGCAAACGCTGTTCATCGAACACTCTCCATACAGCGAGGCTTGCCGCGGTGTCGTTACGGTTTTGAACCGCCTTGGTTTCGATCTGTCGAGCCGCGACCTGAATTCATACCGCGAATATTTCCGTTCGGTCAGCGCTTCGGACTACATCGATCGCATTCTTGAGCTGGCCAAAGTCAAGACGGTCGTGATGACCAACGATCCGTTCGATGCTTACGAGCGTTCCAAATGGGCCGAAGGAGGCAGCACCGACTCCCGTTTCCTTGCTGCGCTGCGCATCGATCCGCTGCTGAACTTGTGGGATACAAGCTGGAGCAAGCTGGTAGAGCAAGGCTATGAGGTGAAGCAGGATTTGTCCGGCGAAACGCTGGCGGAAATCCGCCGTTTTCTGAAGGATTGGATCGGCCGCATGAACCCGCTTTATATGGCCGTTTCCCTGCCTAACGATTTTGCTTATCCGGAAGATTCCGTGCGCGTCAAAATTATCGACGAATGTATCGTACCGGTAGCCCGCGAAGCAGGTATTCCGTTCGCCATGATGATCGGTGTCAAGCGCAAAGTCAATCCGTCACTTAAGGATGCAGGCGACAGCCTTGGCAAGAGCGATATCGGAGCCGTTGAGCGCATCGTCAGCAAATACCAGGACGTAAAATTCCTCGTAACGATGCTGTCACGGGAAAATCAGCACGAGCTTGCCGTTACGGCGCGCAAAAACCGCAACCTGCTTGTATTCGGCTGCTGGTGGTTCCTGAATAACCCAAGCCTTATCGAAGAAATTACACGCATGCGCCTGGAGCTGCTGGGCGGAAGCATCATTCCGCAGCATTCCGATTGCCGCATCCTCGATCAATTGCTGTATAAATGGGATCATTCCCGAGGCATTATTGCGAAGGTGCTGTGCGATAAATACAGCGACTTGCTGGATGCCGGCTGGCGTCTGGAGGAAGAAGAAATCCGCCGTGACGTGGAAGACCTGCTCGGCGGCACGTTCTGGAAGTTCCTTGGTAAACCTGATCCTGCGGTAACCCGATAATCAAGAAGAAGGCGACCTTATCATAAAGGTCGCCTTTGTTTTTGAAGAAAGCGGGTTGAAATGCCAAGGGGGACTGCTGCTTATGATGCAGTTTTCCTATCTCAAGCGTCCGGCTTTGTTTTCAGAAAATTACGCGCTAAAATGCATTTTCTGAAAACAACGGCGGCTGCCCACCAACTTGAGAGCAGCCAGCCTATCGGACACCGAATCCGCTATTCCTTAAATTTACGCATCTGTTAAAAGGCGATCGGACATAGGATCCGCTATTTGCTAATTTTTCATGAGAAAATAGCTGATTTTGATGAAATAACGGATCTACGGTCCGATCACTATATAAAAAGTACCGTTTTTGGTAAAATAACGGATCTACGGTCCGCAAGCAATTTTACAATCCTCGTCAGAGGCCCGTTCTAGTATTCCTAAACAACAAAAAATAATAGGCTATGCCAGTAAACTGGAAAGCCCGAATGATAATGGGACGACTGTAAAAGGTGCCAAGCTGGTCGAGATACCCATAAATTCGGAAAATCTGCAGGGATATAAGCCGTCGCACTCAGGTTATCGATAGCCGGGCGATTTTCAGGTAAAGCTTACCATTCTTATATATGATTCACATTATAACTGCAACTGCCAAAATCAATGATCAGAAATGATTATTTCGCAACCGTTTCGGGCTGATGCTCCTGCTGGTTCAGCACTAGCGATCCGTCATCGAGCCGGAGCCACGTATCGAATTGCCGCTCGCCGGAACGCAAGCGGATCATTCTCGCCCCGCGAGGGAAGCCTTCGCGTCCGTACGTATTGTAGCCGGTCGCTCTTCCGTAGCATAGACGAATCCCGTGCAGGGCTCCCCAGTAGTCGTTGGCATGGTCGTGCCCGGCGAACGTGCCCATCACATCACCCATTTCGACCATGGAAGCGAATAAGCCGGTGTTAAGCATCGGGCAGCACACCTTTTCGAACTGATTCCCGTAGCATACTTCGCGATTCCATACCTCGGCGTATTCCGGCAGCGGGATATGAAAGAATGCCAAGGCTGGCAGCGGCACACCGCCGTTGCTTGCCGTTAATCCGAGGGATTGCTCCTCGTACCATGCAATTTGATCTCTTTGAATCCAGCCGTACCCTTTCACATGAGGTATCGTCGACACGCTTCCGGAGTCGAAAAAGTACAACGCCGTCGATGGCCGGCCGCTGCTATCCTTCACGGAAAGCACGTAATTCCCCTCACCGTTCAGCGCCTCAAGACCCGGCTCCGCGAGGCAATGCGAATAACTGCAGGCTTGGTCCATCAGCTGACGTCTCGTAATCTTCGCTTCCGTATCGTGATTGCCGAATACAACAGCCCAAGGAGTCCCGCTGGTTTCGACAACGGAAGCGGCCAAATGAAACCGATGCAGCGGATCGTCGCACCGGTTCGCTTCGATAACATCGCCCGTAAAGACAACAAGATCGGGCTTTTCTTGCTCCAGTACGGCGCTCATAAGAGCCAGCGTCCGATCATCGGCTTCTCCTCCCGCTTTCATATGCACATCGGTAAATTGCACAATGGTAAAAGTACCGTCTTCACGGAATGTCAAATGTTGCTTCACTGTCATCGTCCCCCTCATTAAATTACCTTCATGAGTCCATAAAAAAGGAAGGTTTCCTTTACCTTACTCGATGTTGATTATTGATGTTTGTTGTTGTTTTTTGTTTATTTTATGCCTAGGCGCTTATTCTGTCAATCGTTACTTTCTGTGTTTCTTACTGCTCAGATGAAAAAAGAAGAAGCAAAGGCTTCAAGTCCTTTGCTTCTTCTGAACGGGCAGCTCCATCAGGATGCTGCCAGACGGAGCGCCGCCTCGTCTACCGGCAGCTTTCCGCCGCCGAGCAGTGTCAGCATCCGTTCGATTATCGTGACCGCTTGGGCGCGGGTCGTCGTTTCCTCCGGTGCGAGACGGCCGTTGTCCAGCCCTTGCAGGATGCCTTTTTGCACGGCGGTCTGCATCGCGTACTCCTTCGTCATGACCGTGTTCGGCTTCTGCAGCTCTTTGTCTGCAGCGCGAACGGCGATGGCCGCGATCTCGCCGCGGGTAATCGGCTCGTTCCACGCCGCTCCGGTATCCTCCGGCCCGTAGTAGCCTGCATTAGCCAAAGCGGCGGCGTACGGCGCGTACCATTCCTGCCCCGCTTCGGCGGCAGGAATCGTCAGCTTGACGGCGGATGCCGCCAGCTTGGCGAATTCGGCACGAGTCACCGTGCCGTCGGGCTGGAACCTGCCGTCGGGGTATCCGTCGGCATAGCCCTTCTCCAAGGCGGAAGCGATCGTCTCCTCCGCCCAGTGACCGGCCGTATCGCTCATCGAGCGAACGAAGCCGGTCACCGCCGCGGGCACGGTACGGTTCTTGAACGTACCGTCGCCCAGCTGGCCGGACATGTTGCCGCCCCATGTCCACACGGTACCATCCGCCGACATCGCGGCGGAATGGCTGCTCCCCGCGGCGATCTGCGCTGCGCCGCGGATGCCTTGGGCTTGAACCGGGCGCTTCCGGTTCTCAGTGGTGTTATCGCCTAGCTGGCCGAAGGCGTTATAGCCCCAACCCCATACCGTGCCGTCGGAACGCACGGCGAGCGTATGGAACGCGCCGCCGGCAATGGCGGTCACGTTGGAGATCCCCGCCACCCGGCCCGGATACGAGTGGTTCGTCGTCGATTCATCGCCCAGCTGACCGTAACCGTTATAGCCCCAGGTCCATACGGTACCGTCGGATTTAAGGGCGATGGAATGGTTTTTGCCGGCGGCGATGGCAATGATGCCCTCCAGGCCGACGATTTGCTGAGCGGAGCGCTTCAGCATCGTCGATCCGTCGCCCAGCTGGCCGTTGCTGTTGTCGCCCCATGACCAGACCGTGCCATCGTCGGCCAGTGCCAATGCATGGTTATACCCGGCCGCAATCGCTTTGATGCGCATTAATCCGGGTATTTGCACGGGGCTGGTGTGACGGTCCATCGTCCCGTCGCCTTGCTGGCCGAAGGCGTTGTCGCCCAAAGCCCAGACAGTTCCGTCCTTCCTGAGCGCTATAGTGAAGGCGTTGCCCGCCGCAACCGCGGTCATATCCTTCCATCCGCCCAGTAGTGCCTGAGGCGTCTTGCGTCCAATGGACGGCTCCTCGCCCAGCTGCCCGCCCAAATTCAGCCCCCAGCCGGATAGGGTGCCATCCGGGTGAAGCACCGCCGCATGACCGCTGCCGCTTGCTACAGACGCCGCATCGGTAATACCATTCACTGCGCCGGGTTTGTTTTTACCCATAATTCCGTCTCGACCCAGTTGGCCATAAACGTTCTCGCCCCACGTCCACAGTGAGCCGGCCTTCCAAACCATCGTATAGCTGTCTCCCGCCGCAAGCGCTTCGGGTACGAGTGTATTCGTGTAGCTGTATTTGCCGTCTACTGACATGTCCGGCGGCGCTACCAGCAAGCTGAACCTTGGAACGACAGATGGAATAATCCGGTTCTTGGCTTCCCCGTCTCCCAATTGCCCCAAGGTACTGTTGCCCCAAGCGTAAACCGTTCCGTCCGGCTTCACTGCCATGGAATGGAACAAACCTGTTCCAATAACAGCGATTTGTTTCAAGCTGTCAATATTCGTGTTCACAATGGCTTCCTTGAGATCCCCCGTGCCCAGCTGGCCGTAATTGTTCAAACCCCAGCCGCTGACGGTCCCATCCTTGTGCAGAACAATAATATGCGAATTGCCGGCCGCTATGCTGACGGCATCGTTCACTCCGGTAGCTCTCGCCGCAAAATTCCGGTCTTTAAAGCCACCCCCGTTGCCTAGCTGGCCCGATGAATTGTAGCCCCAGGTCCATACCTCGCCATTGTCCTTCAAGGCTGCGGAGAAATTGCCTCCGGCTGCGATGGCTTTGGTTTCATTCGTAAAGTTGACCCGCGTCGGCGTATTCGCTTTCTCCTGCGTGACGGCATCGCCCAGCTGGCCGTACGCATTGTCTCCCCAGGCAGCGACGAATTGATCGTCGAGCAGCGCCAGCGAATGGTTGCCACCCGCCGCTATCGCCTTCACATCTCTCGGATAAGAAAGCTGACGTGGCTCCAGCTTGTCCTCGAACGTTCCGTCACCAAGCTGGCCTTTGGAATTATCTCCCCAGGTGACGATCGTTCCGTCGCTTTTTAGCGCCATAGAATGGTTGTTGCCTGCCGCTATCGCTACAACATTGCTCAAATACGGAATTTCAAAGGGAGCCGTGCGGTCTTCCCTTGTTCCGTCACCCAGCTGGCCTTTTGTATTTTGGCCCCAGGACCATACGGTGCCGTCCTTGCGCAATGCCAATGTATGATTCATCCCGGCGGCAATCGCCGTCACATCGAACAGCTCCTTCACCCGTGAAGGGGTGTAACGGTTCACGTTGGGTCCGGTCCCGAGCTTTCCGTGGAAGCCGTCTCCCCACGTCCATACCGAGCCGTCGCTTTTCAAAGCAACCGTATGGCTTAGCCCGCCCGTTATTTGCACTATGCCAAGGGAAGGAATTGCGCTCGGCACCGGTGAAGCCGGAGAGGAGGACGCCTCCGAGGGCGTCTCCTCCGCCTTGGCGGAGCCGGCTCCAAGCAATCCGGACATCGCTAGTGCGGCTGCCATCACGCACGATACGATACGGGATCGCGTATTGTTACGAAGGTTTCGAATCATGTTCTTTCTCTCCTCCAATGTACGTTCCATTTAAAAGCACCCTGCCAAATTACAGGTTCGAATCATGATCGGCAGACAGGGCTGGAGGGGTTGGGCGCTTCCATTTGGAACGGATCGCCTCCATCATGCCATCCATCAGCGTGTAAACGACAGGAACCAGCAGGAGCGTGACCATGGTGGACAAGGTTAGACCGAAGGCCACTACCGTAGCCATGGAAGCTTGCGCCTCCGCTCCTTCCCCGAAGCCGATGACGAGCGGAAGCATCGCCAATACCGTCGTAGCCGTAGTCATCAATATCGGCCGCAGCCTGATTTTCCCCGCCTCCAGCAATGCCTCGGACAGCGTATAGCCCCGCTTGCGCAGCTGGTTCGTATAGTCGATCAGTACGATCGCGTTATTCACGACGACCCCCATCAGCATGATCATCCCCATGACCGAGTTCATGTTGATCGTCCGGTTCGTCAAGTACAAACCGAGAATCGCGCCGATGAACGTAGGCGGAAGCGAGAACATGATAATGAACGGCCCGTACAGCGATTCGAATTGGCTGGCCATAACCATATATACAAGTACAACGGATAGGCCCAGCATGATGTACAAGCTTTTAAACGTATCGTTGGACTCCGCCTTCGATCCGAGCGAAATGGAATAGCCGTCCGGAGCCTGGATCGTATCAAGACGCTCCTGAACCTGCTTCTCCACCTCTCCCTGCGCCGCACCGGTTATGGCGGCCTGAACGGTGGTCAACCGCTGCTGGTTCGTATGCCGGATTTGCACCGGACTCGAACCCGGAGCCACTTTGGCAATGGCGCTCAATGGAATTTGCGCGCCGGAATTCGTATTCAGCACGACCTGATTCAGATTTTCCAGATTATTGGTAAATTCCTTCGGATATTTGACGAGAACGGAAATTTGCGCATCCCCGGTTTTGAAGTTAGTGGCAACGGAGCCTTGGTAGGCTGTCCGCACCGCCGTCATTACTTCCCGCACGGATATGCCGTAGTAGGCTGCTGCATCGCGGTCGACCGTCAAATCGTAAGCCGGGATACTCCGCTCCAGCGTATTTTGTACGTTGCGCAGCGTCGGAAGCGTGCGCAGCTCTTCAGCTACCATATCGCCGAGCTTGCTCAACACCTGCATGTCCGGACCGTTCAGATTGACGGTAATGTCGGCTCCGCCTCCTCCGCCGCCCAAACCCGGCAATCTTACGGACGAACGGCTGTTAACCGAAATTTGCGCACCCGGGTTGCCTTGCGTCAGGTTACGGATTTGCTCGACGACCTGCTCCGTCTTCAGCTGCCGCTCATCCAACGGCTTAAGCGTAACGCTTATGTTGGCCGAGTTGGTTGACGCGCTCTGGAAAGCGCCGCCTCCTGCGCTGCCGACTGTCGTAAAGATCGTGTCGATATCCGGAATGTCTTTGATCAAATCTTCCACTTTGGTCGCAAGTGCGTTCGTAATTTCAAATTTGGTGCCTTGCGCCAGGCTGATGTTAATGTTCAATTGGCCTTCATCGGATCGTGGCATCATTTCCTGCCCGACGAATTTGGCCAAATAGACGCTGCCTCCCAGCATGCCGACCGTAATCAGGATGATGATCCAGCGATGGCCGAGCGACCAGCGGAGCAAACGGACATAGCTCTGCGTGAAACGGTTCATTCCGCGGCCGAACCATACGGCAGGGTTGTATGAGCGCCCCTCAGGAAGCGATTCATCGTGATGCTTGGTCAGTATTTTGGCTGCCAGCATCGGAACGAGCGTAATAGCCGCGAACAACGCCGCGATATGGGAGAAGCTGACCGTGAGCGCCATCGGCACGAAGAAGTTTTTGATCATGCCGTCAATAAACAGGGTCGGAGCAAATACGGCGATTTGCGCGAGTGCGGACGCCAATACGGCGGTCCCTACCTCGGTAGTACCCTGCTTGGCTGCTTCGATCGGCGACAGCCCCTCTTCTTTCTTCCGGTAAATGCTCTCCAGCACGACGACTGCAAAGTCGACAAGCGAGCCCAGACCGAGCGCCAAGCCGCCTAGCGTAATCGTATTGATCGTCTGGTTGGAGAAATACATCATGCTGAACGTTCCGATAACGGAAATCGGGATAACGACCCCGATGATTAAGGTCGCGCGGATACTGTTCAGGAACAGCATCAGAATAATAATCGAGAAGACCGCACCGAGCAATGTATGTTCAATAACCGTATTAATGGAGCTTTTGATAAATTTGGACGAATCGTTAAGAATGGCGAGCTTCACTCCTTCAGGGAGCTTGCTCTGAATGTCCTCCATCGCTTCACGGATGTTGTCCGCAACAGCGACGGTATTGCCGTCGGACTGCTTTTGCACCGACAAACCAACGCTCTGCTCACCGTTACGCCGGGACTCGAACGTTACGTCCTGGTATGTATCGATAATTTGTCCGAGTTCTCCGATCTCGACCGTCTGGCCTCTTGCCAGCTGAACTCTGACCTTCGATATTTCCGTCGCCGATTTGAACTCGCCGCTTATGCGAAGCGGTACCAGCTGCTCGCCCTTGTAGACGAGACCGGCATCCATCGACTGGTTGTCGTTGCCCAATGCCTGGGTAACCTGGTTGAATGTGATGCCGTATTGAGTCAGCTTGTTCTGATCGACCAACAGCTGAATTTGCCGTACCCGGCCGCCGGTAACGCCGACGGACGCTACGCCCTCGACGCGCTGAACGGCGGGGCTGACAATGTTGTCCGCCAGATCACGTAGCGTAATCAGGTCAACGTCATTGCCGTACAGCGACAAGCTCATGATCGGCTGGCTGTTCGGGTCCGCCTTCGATACGACGGGCGCCTCCGCGTCGGTCGGAAGCTGCCTGCGCACGCGGTCCAGCCGGTCACGCATCGCCAGCGTCGCTTCACTGATATCGGTCCCGAAGTTAAACTGGACCGTGACGTTACTGCTTCCCGTTCGTGAGACGGAGGTCACCGACGTGACGTTGGCTAACGTGGCCATTGACGCCTCGACCCGTTTGGTCACCTGATTCTCGACTTGCCCCGGAGATGCGCCGGACCAGCTGACGGATACCGATGCGGTCGGTATTTCCATGTTCGGATACAGATCGACCGGAAGCAGCGGAGCCGCTATGGAGCCGAGAATCGTTATCGCTATCATGATCATCAAGATCGTGACAGGACGGTTGACGGAGAAATTCGCTAAGTTCACTGTCCTCCACCTGCTCCCGCTTGGCCGTTGGCGCCGCCGCCTTGGTTAGCCGGACGGTTGCCTTGCGGCTGCTGGCCCTGCCCCTCCTGCGGCTTTGCTTTGGCATCCTGCGATTTATCCGATTTTTCGGCTTTTTCGGCTTTATCGGTTTGATCCTTCTCGTTCTTCTTCTCAGCCTTATCCTGCGGCTTGTCGCCTTGAGCAGGCTTATCGCTTTGGGCAGGCTTCTCCCCTTGAGCCGGCTGCGTCGTCGCTTTCTCGCCCTGTGCGGGCGCTGCGCCGCCGCTTGCAGGACGCTGACCTTGCTGGCCTTGCTGTCCCTGCCCTTGTTGCTGGCCTTGCTGGCCTTGTTGTCCCTGCGGTCGCTGGCCGCCTGCCGGAGCCCCTTGCTGTCCCTGCGGCTTTTGGGCGCCGTCTTGTCCCGGCTGTACGATCTGTACCGCCGCTTTGTCGGACAGCAACTCCTGTCCTTTGACGACGAGCTCGTCCCCTTCGGCCAAGCCGCTCGTCACTTCGAAGAGCGAGCTGGTCATCGTGCCGATTTTGACCGTTACTTTCTTCGCCTTGCCGTCCTTCACGACGAAAGCAGCCGTACCGTTCGGCTGGCTGAGCACGGCATCCGCCGGAACCATGATCGCCTGGCGCCCCTCGCTCTTCAGGCTGGACGTTGCGAACATGCCGGGCAGCAGCTCACCCTTCGTATCGTTGACGCGAATATCGACTCCATAAGCCTTCGTTACCGCATCCAATGTAGGGCGGATGGCCGCTACCGTCCCATCGAACGTTTTGTTCAACGTCGGAACGTTGACTTTCATTTCCATTCCGACTTTAATTTTACCGATGCCCGATTCGGGGATATTCACTGTAACCTGGGTCGGATTCAGCGCAGCTACCGAGACGATATTGCCGTTGTTCCCCGCATTTTGTCCGATCGGCGTATTGATTGTGGTGACAACGCCGTCTACCGGCGACAGCAGCACGCCGTCCTGCAGCTGCTCGGTCAACACCTTCAGATTCGTCTGCGCTTGCTCGAATTGGGCTTGGCTCACGGCTACGCTGTCCGTCGATTGCGACGTTTGGTAGGCCTGCTCTGATTGAGCGACTTGTGCTTTCGACACATTAAGGCTGAGCTGCTGGTTCGAGACCGCATTAGCCAGAGCGAGCTGATCTTTTTGCAGCGACTGCTCTTGGGAATCCATAATGACCGACAGCGTGTTCTGCGCATTGGCAAGAGTTATAGAATCCCGTGTCAATTGCTCTTGTGAGATTTGAACGGTTTGGGAGTTTTGGGCTGCAACCAGATCTGACTGCGCTTTCAACAATGCACTTGTCGCAGATACTAGCGAGCTTGGCGTCGTCTGCTGCGCCTGGTCGAGATCCAGCTGGGCCTGCTGCAATTTTTGCAAAGCATTCTCTACATCCGTCGGCTTGTTGCCGCTCGCTTCCTTGACATTCTGATAGTTGATAATCGCCTGCTGGAGCTTTAATTGAAGCGTCTCCAACGAGTTGCTGGAATTGACCTGCGACGTTTGGATACTGTCCTGCTGAGCGTTTAATGTATTTTGAGCATTCGTAAGATTCGTATTATATGTAGTAATGGCGTTATTCAAGTTTTGCTGCGAGATCGCTACCTGCTGCTTCGCCGAAGCAATCGAGTTTTGCTGATCGTTAAGCGCCCTGTTGTAGCTCGCCTGCGAAATCGCGACCTGCTGCTTCGCCGACGTAACGGCATTTTGCTGATCGGCTATCGCTTTTTCCAGATTCGCCCGCTGAACAGCCAGCTGCTTTTCCGCTGTCGCCTCGCTGTTCGCCCGATCGTTCGTCGTCCGTTGAAGCTGAGCTTCGCTGACCGCGAGGGCGCTCTGGGACTGCGCAATTTGCTGCTGCAGCTGCGTCGTGTCGATCTTGGCCAGCGCGTCGCCCGCTTTGACCCGATCCCCCGGCTTCACCATGAGCTCCACCACTCTGCCGGCCACTCTGGACGAGATGTTGGTCGTATACAGCGGCGTCACCGATCCGGTGAACACTTGTCCTCCGCCCACATCCGATTTCTTCACGATTTGCGTTTCTACCGGAAACTGTCTCGGGCCTCCCCTTTGCTGCGCGTTCGGTGCCGCCGACTGTCCTTGCTTCGGCGCTGCCCCGTTCATGAACATGGTTCCTACGACGGCAACGATCGCAATCACCGCAATCGCAGCAACCACCCACTTTTTGGATACGTTTTGGATCCACCTGATCATTCCCATACCTCCATGTATACTTGTCCATCTTCCTTAATCGGGAAATGCCGTAACCCTATGCCGCGGCACTGTGGCCAACGAACCCAGGCTCCCGAGAAACGATGCACCATCTTATCACCAACTTAGCGCATATTCATGATAAAACTATGACGTAAATGTGAAAAAAGTGTAAAAAATTTGGTATTTTTGCCTCTTGGCAGCAAACAAAATAGCCCCACAAAGTGGAGCTTTGGCTTCGAAGTCAATCAGATACTTTGCGGGGAGCCCCGAATGAGAAAAAGGACCCCTTTCGGGATCCCTTTCGCGGTGAATTGATTTTTGGACTTGCCTCGAAACCTTCCAAAAGCTAGCGACTACCTCGTTCACTTATTGCAGTACGTGTACTACATTAATGTGTCTTTGGCACATCCCCTCGCTTCTATCTGGAGTCTACCACAATATTCCCGGTTTGTTTCGTTGAATCGTTCAACGGAACCACACCTCTCTTTTCACCGCTAAATGTATTATGTCCGCATTGCTTTTTTCTATACATCAGTTTTCTCGAATTATTACTTTTGTTCCGATTGGGATGTGACGGTGCAGCCATTCGATATCCTTGTTGTGCATTCGAACGCATCCTGATGAGGCATGACTGCCTATCGAGTACGGGCGATTCGTCCCATGAATCCCGTACGTATATCCGCCTGTCCCGGGAACGCTCAACCCTAGCCAACGGCTACCCAGCGGATTTTTGGGATGACCGCCTGCAATTTGTTTTCTGACATAAAAGGGCTTGACGATTTTCGTTACGATCTGAAACTCGCCAACCGGAGTCAAATCCTTTCTTCTGCCGGTAGCTACGGGAAAATAATACTGGGCCCGTCCGTTGACGTACACGATAAGGGAGTTGCTCCGCTTATTTATTACGATGTATACCCCTTCTTCCTGCAAAGCTTCGATAGGGGGATTGTCCGGAGCGGCCAATACGGTAAACAGCGGTCCAAAACCGCTAAAGAGAACACAAATCGCCAAAAGAACAGCAAACGATACACGTTTCAATGAGATCTCATCCTTTGCCTAATATGCACGCTTTATTGTTCTCCTCCCCGGTTTATTTATGTATGTACGGGTTGAAAGGAAAAAGACGGGACTCATGTCCCGCTCCTTCACTATAGATATACAATGTCATTTTACCGCGCCGGCAGTAATTCCCCCTGCAATTTGCTTTTGAAATAGTACATAAAACAACAGCACCGGAACCATCGAGATAAGCAGCGCCGCAAACAACGGCCCCCACTCCGTACGGTATTGCATCTCCCCCTGCATAATCGCGATGCCTACAGGCACGGTATACTTGGATGGATCGTTCAGGAACACGGTCCCCATAATATATTCATTCCATATATTCAGTACGTTCATGATACTGACCGAAACAATACCGGGACGCGCGAGCGGGAGCATAATTTGAAAAAAAGTCCGGTAATGGCTTGCTCCGTCCATCGATGCGGCTTCTTCCATTTCTTTGGGCAGCGACTTGAAAAAGCCGACCAGCACGAACACACCGAATGGCAAGGCCCCGATTCCGTAAACTAGGCTCAGCCCGAAATGGCTGTTGATCAAATGCATATCATTTAATAGAAAGAACAGAGGAATTAACCCTAAGATCATCGGAATCATCATGGATGCGATGTAGATCGTATAGAGCAGACCGCTGCCTCTGAAAGTAAATCGAGCCAAAACATAAGCCGACGTAGCGGACAATAACGCCGCCAGCGCTGTGCTGACAACCGTTACGGTCAACGAGTTCAGAAAATAGCCTCCGATATGATATTTATCCCATACATAAGAATAGTTGGACCATAATAAGGGTATCTGCGGGAGATCCCAAGGCTTTCCCTGCATAAACTGCGCATTGTCCTTAACCGCCCCGAGAACCGTCCAAACCAGCGGATACAGCACGCACAGGGTCCAGAGCAGCAATAGAAGTCTTATGCAAAAGCCCAGAAACGGATTGGCTATACCGGTTTTCATGTTGCCCCCCTCCCCTTTCTCTTAAGAAATTTCAATGACTTCCCGCTTCATTAATCGCTGCAATGCCGCTGTAGTGATGAGAGATAAGACCAGTATGAGCACGCCGATTGCGGCGGCATACCCCATATGGAATTGCTTGAATCCCATTTGGTACAAATAGGAGCCCATAACCTGCGTGGCGTTGTCCGGCCCGCCCTCCGTCATAATCGTAACAATAATGAAGGAACCGTTCAGGGTGGTCATAACGATCGACAAAATGGACACCTTCATCTGCTCCCAAATGAGCGGAAGCGTAATTTGCCAGAACTGCTTCCATTGCGTTGCGCCGTCGATTTCAGCCGCTTCGTACAGCGAATCGGAGATGCTTAATATGGCCGCAATAAGCAAGATCATATAAAAGCCGATGCCGGCCCAAATGGACGGCGGAAGCAAGGACCACATCGCCAGCTTTTCGTCTCCAAGCCATGGCGTCTTGACCGGTTCGTCAGTGAATAAAGAGAGGAATGAATTCAAGAACCCCAAATTAGGGTTGTAAACGTAACGCCACAGCACCCCGATGACGACAACGGAAATGACATTCGGGAAGAAAAAGACGACGCGGAAAAACGCGGCTTTCTTCATATGAAAGCGGGTTAATGCTACGGCAAACAGCGTTGCCAGCAGCATAATGCCGATTACTTTCCAAAATACAAGGAAATAGTCGTTGTAGATCGCCGTGCGGATTACCGGATCGCTAATCATTTCGCGGAAATTTTGCAAGCCTATGAAGTCCATATGCTCGGAGCTTCCGGACCAATCGAACAAACTGATATAAATCCCTTTTAAGATCGGATAGACCGTAAACAAGCAGAACAGAAGGAACGTCGGAACGATAAAAGACACGATGAACATTAGCCGTTTCATATTGGCGCTCATGGGTTGAACCCGCCTTTTCTTCGGATTAAGCGGATGGGAAGGCAGCGAAGCTTCCGCTCCCCGCCTTCACCATGTTGTGGGGCAATAATGATTACTTGCTGCCGCGGGCTTTTTCAGCCGCCTTCTCCATACGATCCGCCCATTCCGCAGGAGTGATCTTGCCTGTCGTCAGTGCAACGATGGCGTCGTTGCGCGCTTTCTCCACATCTGCCGGCAGTACGACCTCAGGAGCCACTACCGTGTTAGACGAATTGTAATATTTCATCGCCGATTTAACGACGTTGCTTGCTTTGGACGATTCCAGATCCGCTTTGACATTCATCAATGCCCCAGTGAGTTCAGCCCAGCGAACGGCGTGCTGCTTGGTGAACAGGAATTGGATGAACGCTTTGGCCGCTTCCGGGTTTTTCGCCTTTTTGGCTACGGCAATGGTGCTTGTGTAAGGAATAGCTACGTATTTGCCGCCTTTATCCTGCGCGATGGAAGGAACAAAACCAAAATCGAAGCCTTGAGGAATGTCCTTCTTCATTTCGTTTTCCAGCCACAGCCCGTTCGGGATAAACGCCGCCTTATGCTGCAGCCATAGCGACTGGGAGTCTGTGTGGTTGAGGGATACCGAGCCCGCATCGATGAATCCTTTATCTCTCAGCTGGACGATTTTATCCAACGCTTTCATAACCGGCTCGCTTTTGAAAATACCCGGCTCCAGAGCCGCTACCTTTTTCAGAATTGAAGCGTCGTCCTTGTTGGCGGACACCGTTGCAGAGTCCAGAAGTCCTCCTGCGATGTAGTAAGGATATACTCCCGTGTGAATATAAGGGCTGGTGCCGGAAGCCTTGATTTTGTCTGCGACCGCAAGGAACCCGGCGAAATCCTTAGGCTCCTCCCAATTATTTTTCGTGAACATGGCTTTGTCGTAGAACGTGCCCCACGAACCGAATACGAGCGGAAGCGTATGATTTTTACCTGCAACGTATTCTTCCGGCTTGGAAATCAGCAGATCGAGAATTTTTTCCCCGTCGGCGTTCTTGGCATCCTTCACCCAGTCCGTGATGTCCATCAATTGGTCGTCCTTGACCATCTGCCTGGCGTTAGCCCCGGCTCCGTCAATGTATACAAAGTCAGGAGGATTGCCCTGAATCCATCGCGGCTTCATCTGGTCGTTGATTTTGGCGCCGGCCGACTCTTTGATTTTCAAATCGGGGTACTTTTTCTGAAACTCGCCGATCATCTCTTTCCACCAGGCATCGCCGTAACCGCCTACGAAGTATTGCACCTCCAGCTCGCCGGTCAATTTGCCGCCCGTTGATGAGGTTGTTCCGGTCGCTGCTGCTGGTGCCGGCTTGGAATCCGCTCCCGATTTGGCATCCGTGCCCCCCTGTTGTGATGCGGGTGCTCCACAGCCTGCGGCAGATAAAGCAAATGTACTAACCAGTGCGATGTTCAACCATTTTTTCCATTTCATGGACGTCTTCGCTCCCTTTTTCTTGGTAAATGTGCAACGAAACCTTCCATCGGACAAGCAAAAAAGGGCATAGTTACAGGGAAAATGCTCGTTCCCCATAACTAATGCCCTCTTAAGGTAACACGTTATGTGATGAAAGTTTTCAATTGTTGTTTACACTATAGCATCGCTTCTAACATGTCGTCAACACTTTGTTTAAGACTGGGAAAAACCATTTTGTACCAAAAGTGTTTTTTGTAAGCGATTCCATTCCTGATATTATTATAACCATATGCTGCGGTAACGGTAAAGTCTTTTTTTTGATCCTATCCGGAATAGGGCTGATCCACTGCCTGATGCTGCTGCCTGTACTTGTTCGGCGACATATTCAAGACCAGCTTGAAGGTCCGGTAAAACGTCGGCAGCGATTCATATCCGACCTCAAAGCAGATCGACACGATATCTTTATCCGATTCGGCAAGCAGCTTCTGGGCGAGCCCCATCCGTACCTCCGTCAAATATTGCATCGGAGTCATTTGATATTCTTTTTTGAAAATTTTATTCATCTGCCGGATGCTGATGCCTAGCTTGGACGACAACTCCTCCGAGGTTATCGACTCGTAGTAGTGCAAATCTATATAATTGCGTATCCGCTCGGCTCTCAGGCCATTGGCATCCTGAACCGGCTTCGTCTCCCGCGCCCTAACCATGAGCAAATAAATATCCTGCAGCAAATTGTGCATCGCCCATCCGCTTAGCGGATCGGACTGCTTTTGCTCGAAGAGCAGCTTCCGGAGCAGCAGCCTCATTTCACTCGCTTGGAAAGCATTCAGCTTCAACAGCTCGGAGCTAGTGAACAAGTACGGCTTCCAGTCCGGATGCACATCCCTGCTCCCGGCAAATTCGTCAAAAGCGAGCACCAGCAAGGTCAAGTTCGAATCCGACGAGACCGCATGCTCGGAATAAGGCACGATGAAGGCTGCGTTATCCTGCTCGAAATCATACTGTTGCCCCTCCAGCAGCACGGTGCCGTGCCCTTCAATCGCATACAAAATTTGCACATTGGAGTGATGATGGATTTTCACTTCATAGCTTTCTTGATGTTTGCTTTCGTATAAATGAATTCCACTCATTGTCCTGCCCGCCTTGAGAGCGTATTCAACCAACCGGCAACCCGCAGGCCCGGCCGTTTGTTCTTCCTATTTTACCGTTTTTGGCCAACATCAACAAGCCGAGCCGGTAATTTTCCATCTCGTACGATCCCATAGAAAAATCCCCCTAACCGAAGAAACGGCAGAGGGCTCAATCCGACTCTATTATTTCACTCTTCTCAAGCTTGGCCGTGCATTTCTCTTGAACAGCTTGGACAACCAGCTGCGGGGTGGACGCTCCCGCTTCTTCCGGTCGCCGCCTTCGTCTTTCACACTATCATGGGGCCAATAATATTGGCATACAAAATCCGTATCCATCAGTCAGGACACCGCCTTCGATAGGGAAAAATGAGAATCCGGTTGCCTTGCGGAACAAATGAAAATTATACGTGCTGCAAGTAACGCTCCTTCGTTAAGGCGAGCGCATCGTCACCCTGCATATCCCAAATAGCCCGGTTGAAAATTTCCACTTCGATCGGCCCGTTGTAGCCGGCGGCTTCTACCGCATAACGAATGCGGCGCATATCGATGACGCCGTCCCCCATCATTCCCCGGCCCATCAGCAGGTCAGGCGTAGGAACAATCCAGTCCGACACGTGGAAGCCCAGGATGCGTCCGCTGGCGCGGGAAATTTGTTCGTACAATTGCGGGTCCCACCAGACGTGGAACACATCGACAACGACGCCTACCTGCTCCGGTGTATACTTCTCGGCGATCGTATTCGCTTGCGCCAATGTGTTAATGACCGAGCGCTCGGCAGCGTACATCGGGTGCAGAGGCTCGATGCCAAGCTTCACTCCGCAGGACTGCGCATAAGGAACCAGCTGCTCGATCCCGTCTTCGACCATTTGTCTTGCTGCCGCAATATCCTTATCCGGTGCCGGGCCGCATACGAGCACCAGCGTATCGGCTCCAAGCTCCGCCGCTTCCTCGATGGCACGTCGGTTATCGTCGATTCGGACTTGACGCTCCGCTGCGGTAGCCGCCGGAAACATGCCGCCACGGCAAACGCTGGATACTTGCAATCCGGCGTCTTTAACCAATCGTTTGCTCTCCGCCAATCCCGTTTCGGCGATTTTGTGGCGCCATAGTGCGATCCAAGGGATTTCCGCGCGCACGCAGCCTTCCACCGCTTCGCGCAGACTCCAACGGTCCGTAGTAATTTGGTTTAAGCTTAACCGGTCTATATTTTTCAGCGCTTCCATTCGTATCCTCCTAAAAGTTTGCTTTGGGAAACTTTCATATTGCAAGTTGAAAGAGAAGCCCAACAGTTGCCTGTCAGGCTCTTAGAACATGCTGCATTTTATTGAACTCCGGCTAATGTCAAAACATGCCGCATCCGTTGTACCGCCAAATCCGGATTGACGAGCAAGCCCGCCTTGTCCGCCAGCACAAACAGCTCGGACAAGTGGACAATCGATCTGGAGCCTTCCGCCCCGCCGATCATGCGGAAATGATTTTGGTGACCGTTCAAATAAGCCATGAAGACGATCCCTGTTTTATAGGCGTACGTAGGCTTTTGGAAAATATGACGCGAAAGGGCTACGGTCGGCTCCAGCAGCTCGTTGTAGCGAGCCTCGTCTCCGGCATCCAACGCATGAATCGCAGCAGCAGCCGCAGGTGCGATAGCGTCGAAAATACCGAGCAGAGCGTGGCTGTATCCTTGCTCGTCGCCTCGGATCAAGGACGGATAGTTGAAATCGTCCCCGGTGTACATTTTCACCGATTCCGGCAGCAGACGGCGCATCCTGATTTCCTTCTCGTCATCGAGCAGCGATATTTTGATGCCGTCCACTTTGTCCGCATGGTTACGGATTACGCGGAGGCATACATCCATTGCCGCATCCAAATCCTTTTCTCCCCAGTAACCGGCAAGAGCGGGATCGAACATATCGCCGAGCCAATGCAGAATGACCGGCTGCGACACTTGACTCAAGATGCGTCCGTATACCCGTTCGTAGTCCTCGGGTCCCTTGGCGCATGCAGCCAGTGCGCGGCTCGCCATCAAGATGACCTGGCCGCCATGGCCTTCCACGAAGGATACTTGCTCCTCGTAGGCCTGCTCCACTTGCTCCAGTGTCACATGAGGTCCGGGAGCCAGATGATCCGTTCCTGCACCGGATGCGATTTTTCCGCCGACCGATTTCGCTTCGGCGATGGAACGGCGGATCAGCTCCTGGGCCCGGATCCAATCCAGCCCCATACCGCGCTGCGCCGTATCCATGGCCTCCGCCACGGCTAGGCCTAGCGACCACAAGTGACGGCGGTAAGCAAGCGTTCCGTCCCAATCGATTTGCGCGTTCGTCAACGGGTCTGCGTCCGCGAACGGATCGCACACGACATGCGCCGCCGAGAAGGCGATCCGGCTTTTCAGCGGACCTTTCGGCAGCTCAATGACTGCCGATTGTCCCGGTGTATACGAATATAGCGAGCCCCCCGCTTGGGGGAGACGTAATTCCCGACTCATGGAATTTCCCTCCTACCCTTTGGTCGAAGCCAATTCGCTGATCTTCAGCTCAGGCACTTCCAGCCAACGTCTTTCTTCCCACGAACGCAAGCCCAACTCCGACAATTGAGTTCCTTTTGCTCCTTCGAGCAAATCCCATGGGAACGGCGTGTCGATGACTACGTGCTTCAAGAACAGCTCCCATTGCACTTTAAATCCGTTATCGAACAGCTGATTATCCGGTACTTCCTGCCATTGCTCCTCGAAAGCGAACGGATTCGGAATATCCGGATTCCATACCGGCTTCGGCGTATTGACACGATGCTGCACTTTGCAATCGCGCAAGCCCGCTACCGCGCTTCCTTCCGTACCGTCGACTTGAATTGTCAGCAAGTCGTCGCGGTTGACGCGGACGGCCCATGAGGAGTTAGCTTGCACCACAATGCCGCCTTCCAGCTCGAACGTAGCATAAGCAGCGTCGTCTGCCGTACATTTGTACGTATTGCCCTGCTCATCGACACGCTCATCAATGTGGGTCACGCCCAAGCAAGACACCGAGCGAACTTCGCCGAACAGATTATCCAGCACATATCTCCAATGCGCGAACATATCGACAATGATGCCGCCGCCGTCTTCTTTGCGGTAGTTCCACGACGGACGCTGAGCTTGCTGCCAGTTTCCTTCGAATACCCAGTAGCCGAATTCCATCCGTACGGACAAAATTTTGCCGAAATATCCGGAATCCACCAGTCTTTTGAGCTTGAGCAAGCCAGGTAAAAACAATTTATCCTGAACGACACCGTTCTTCAGATTCGCTGCACGGACAAGACTTGCCAGCTCCAGCGACTCCTCAAGGTTCGTAGCGGTCGGCTTTTCGCAATAAATATGCTTGCCTGCTTTAATCGCTTTACGGATGCTCTCCGCACGGTGAACCGTTGTCTGCGAATCGAAATAAATGACATTGCTCGGGTCAGCCAAGCAGCTGTCCAGATCGGTGCTCCAGCGAGTTAGGCCGTGAGCTTCTGCCAGCGCTTTCAATTTATGTTCCTGACGTCCTACCAAGATAGGATCGGGCATAATGACGTCTCCGTTCGGCAGAGAAACGCCGCCTTGTTTGCGAATAGCGATGATGGATCGAATCAAGTGCTGATTCGTTCCCATACGACCTGTTACCCCATTCATAATAATTCCGATATTTTGTACAGCCATTGCAGCAGTCCCCTCTCCTTAGTACGTGGTTTAGTGGTTAAGTGGTTAAGTTGCAGTAGCGAAACGTCGCTTCGCTATCGGTACATCTACATGTATCATACTAACGGGTATCGATCCGGCCGTCTTATCAGATTAAGAACATCCTTCTAACTATCGGAACCATTTTGCCGAATATGAGAAAACCGCTATCGAGGCCTTTCAAAGATGAGCGGCCGCGGTCAATGGTAGGTTTTATCGCCAATAGGAAAGATCTTTGATGCACTTTATCGCTTTACCGGTCTTAAACTTTCCTATGTGGTGAGAACAACGCTTTGCGGCGTCGAACTTGTTGAGATACCAAAGGTACTCGAGCGAGCTTTGATGCATCTTCAGTTTGGTGGTGGCGGGGACGCCCTCCAGTCAGGCCTTACGAGGATCGATCGGACAGGAGTTCCGCTATTTCCTGAAATGATGCTGCGTTTGGAGTGCGATCGGACCGAGAGTCCGTTATTTGCTAATTTTACCTGAAAAATAGGTGTATTTTCGTGAAATAAGGGATCTGTAGTCCGATCACCCTGCATACAAAGCCATTTTGGGTAAAATAACGGATCTACGGTCCGTTCCAACTTGGGCAACGCTTGTTTGGGCAAACCAGGTTTATCAACAGGCTGAACGCTGCTCAACTTCCTCGGTGTACCATACACGTTCGTGCGCGGGGAGGGAATTGGATGTTGGATTCCCGGCCGCTGTTGAAGTCTTGTTTCTTTGAATGGCAGGCTTGCCGTGGTCGGAACACGAGCTTTAAAGGCGTACGCGGTCGCTCCTTCACTCCACACCCATTCTCTCTCTAGTCCTACTCTGGTCATACCAAAAAGCCGGAAACCGCATACGCTGGTTCCCGGCTTTCTACTCTTATAGCACTAGATGCAACATTAACGGCGTCCGCTCCAATACATGTCGTTCCATCTCAGCTCGTTGCGGAAAGAAGGGATCGTCGTGTCTTTATTAATGAGCAAAAACTCGATCCCGGTCATTTCGGCCCAATCGGCCAGCTGCTCCGAGGTCACGACATACGAAAAGGCGGTATGATGGGCGCCGCCCGCATGAATCCAGGCTTCGGCAGCAAGTCCCAGCGACGGCTGCGCTTTCCACAGCACCCGGGCGACCGGCAGCTTCGGCATCGGTTGCTCCGGCTTCACGGCGTCAACCTCGTTGACTACGAGACGGAACCGCCGGCCCAGATCGACGACGGAAGCATTCAACGCCGGACCGCTGCGGCCGTCGAACAACAGGCGGGCCGGATCCGCTTTGCCTCCGATGGAGAGCGGATGCACTTCAATCGTCGGACGGGAAGCCGCAATCGTCGGACATACCTCTAGCATATGCGATCCCAGAACAAGCTCGTTGCCCGGCTCCAAATGATACGTGTAATCCTCCATAAACGAAGTGCCTTTATTGGCTGCGATCAGCTTCAACGTCCGCACCAAGGCTGCGGTTTTCCAATCGCCCTCGCCGCCGAAGCCATAGCCCGCCTCCATCAAACGCTGTACGGCAAGACCGGGAAGCTGCTTCATCCCGTGAAGATCCTCGAATGTCGTTGTGAACGCTCCGAAGCCGCCTTCTTCCAGGAATGCTTTCATACCAAGCTCAATACGGGCCTGCACCAAAATAGACTCGCGAACAGGACCTGACGTACGGGCTGCATCCGCAATCGTATACAAATCGTTGTATTCCTCAAAGAGCCGATTCACTTCACTCTCGGAAATATCGTTCATTCTTTGCACCAAATCGCCGATCCCATAACCGTTCACGGACCAGCCGAATTGGATTTGCGCTTCCACCTTGTCGCCTTCCGTTACCGCAACCTGGCGCATGTTGTCGCCGAACCGGGCTACCTTCAGCTTGCGTCCTTCCGTATAAGCGACCGCGGTTTGCTGCCATCCGCCGATTCTGCGGCGAACGTCCCGGTCTTCCCAATGACCGGCGATCACCTTGCGGGCAATCCCCATTCTTGCACCGATAAATCCGTATTCACGGTCGCCGTGCGCCGATTGATTCGTATTCATGAAGTCCATATCAATGCTGTTCCAAGGAATATCTCTGTTGTACTGGGTATGCAGATGAAGCAGCGGCTTGCGGAGCTCGGCCAGGCCGGCGATCCACATTTTGGCAGGAGAGAACGTATGCATCCAGGTGATGATCCCTGCGCAGCTCTCATCGGCATTAGCCTCCCTGCATAGGGTATGTATAGCATCCGGAGTCGTGACGACCGGCTTGAATACGACAGGAAAAGCTATCGCCGGATCCTGACTCAGCCCTTCGGCGATGCGAGCTGAATGCTCATCCACTTCCTGAA
The DNA here is from genome assembly GCF_022354825.1 of Paenibacillus sp. H1-7. GTDB lineage: Bacteria > Bacillota > Bacilli > Paenibacillales > NBRC-103111 > Paenibacillus_S. Next base: position 3,108,226 of record NZ_CP031168.1, on the reverse strand, counting down.
GCGTCTCAGGTCCGTACAAATGCTGACTTCCCGTTACAAACCAAAATACGTATTCTCTTTGCAAAATCATCTCTATTTCCTCCCTATGAGTGCAAATAACTCTCAATGAAATAAGATCACAGTCTAGCGAGCAGCTTCCTTGATAGATTTCAACCGCTTCATCACCTGGTTCTCACCGCGGCCGAAATAATCGTGCAGCTTGTTGTACTCTGCATACAGCTGCTCGTACACGGCGACGTTCTCAAGAATCGGCTTGAACGATTCTTCCTTGACACGCGCCATCTTCGCGGCAGCCTCTACGATGGAATCGTAGCCGCCCTTAGCCGAGCCTGCAGCGACAGCTCCGAACATCGCCGCGCCGACCGCCGGCGTTTGCTTAGAGGCCGCGATCTTGATTTCCCGGTTCGTCACGTCGGCATAAATTTGCATTAACAATTTGTTCTTCTGCGGAAGCCCACCGCATGCGTACAGCTCATGGACCTCCACCCCGTTGCTGTGGAACGCCTCGACAATTTTGCGCGTGCCGAACGCAGTCGCTTCGAGCAAGGCCCGGTACATTTCTTCCGGCTTGGTCAGCAGCGTGCAGCCGACGAACAGCCCGGTTAAATCCGTATCGACCAATACGGAGCGGTTGCCGTTCCACCAATCCAGCGCTAACAGCCCCGTTTCGCCTGGCTTATATGCAGCCGCCCGCTGCTCAAGCCACTCATGCACCGAGGTGCCTTCCTTTTGCGCTGCTTCGCTAACATAAGCCGGTACGGACTGATCCACGAACCAGGCGAAAATATCCCCGACAGCAGACTGTCCTGCTTCATATCCCATATATCCGGGAATAATCCCATCCTCCACGACGCCGCACATACCTTCGACCTTGGATTCCTTCGTACCGAGCAGCATATGGCAAATCGACGTTCCCATAGCCATAACCAGCTTACCTGGGGTAACGACGCCGACTCCAGGAACCGCCGCATGAGCGTCGACATTCCCGACCGCAACAGCCGTGCCAGGCGCGAGTCCCATCACGGCGGCCATTTCATCGGACAGCTCTCCCGCTTTCGTTCCTAGCGGCACCACGTCGCCGCGCAGCTTTGTGCTCGTCAGATTGGCCAGCCGGGGATCCAGAGCGAAGAAGAAATCCGAATCGGGATATCCGTCCTGCTTATGCCAGATCGCTTTATAGCCTGCCGTACAGCTGTTTCTCAGCCGGCTGCCAGTCATTTTATACACAACCCAGTCCGTCGCCTCTAGAAACAAGTCTGTCTTTTCATAAAGATCCGGCGCCTCATTCAAAATTTGCCAAATTTTCGCGATCATCCACTCGGACGAAATTTTGCCGCCATAGCGCGGCAAGAACGGCTCGCCCCGCTGCTCCGCGATCTCGTTGATCAAATTCGCTTCATCCTGGGCGGCATGATGCTTCCACAGCTTGACCCAGCTGTGCGGAAGATGCTGAAGCTCCGGATTGAAGCATAGAGGCTCTCCGTCCGCATCCACCGGCAGCATCGTGCAAGCCGTAAAATCAATCCCGACCCCGATGACAGCACGCGGATCGACACCGGAGGCTTGCATAACGGCCGGAACGGAACGGCGCAGCACCTCGATATAATCTCCCGGATGCTGCAGCGCCCAATCCGCCTCCAGGCGGACACCGGAGCCCGGCAGTCTCTCATCTATTACATTATGCGGATACGGCGTCACATGCTCGGCAACCTCCGTGCCGTCCGCCAAATCTACCAGCACCGCGCGGCCCGACTCCGTGCCGTAGTCTACGCCTATGGCATATGTTTTGCTCATAGCTTCACTCGTTCCTCCCGGTAATTAAGAATGGCACTACTTTTGTCCGTAGTAGGCGTTGGCGCCGTGCTTGCGCAAAAAATGCCGGTCCAGCAGTGTCTGGTCCATAGAAGGTGCGCCTGCGTTCAGCCCGAACGTATGATGGGCCAACTTGGCCACTTCCTCCAGAACGACTGCGTTATGAACGGCTTGATGCGCGTCCTTGCCCCAGTTAAACGGTGCATGACTGTGAACGAGCACAGCGGGCATCTGGTTCGGGTCGCGGTCGCGGAACGTCTCCACGATGACATTGCCCGTCTCCAATTCATATGCTCCGCGGATTTCCTTCTCGGTCATCGGCCTAGTGCACGGCACTTCCCCGTAAAAGTAATCGGCATGCGTCGTTCCGAGCGCCGGAATCCCTCTGCCCGCCTGAGCCCAGCTGGTCGCCCACGGAGAATGCGTATGCACAATGCCGCCGATGTCTGGAAACGCCTTGTACAGCACAAGATGCGTGGCAGTATCCGACGATGGCCTCAGATCGCCTTCTACCACGTTGCCGTTCAAGTCTACAACAACAAGATCCTCCCACTTCAGCTGCTCATACGGTACGCCGCTCGGCTTGATGACGACAAGCCCTTGTTCGCGGTCGATACCGCTTACATTACCCCATGTAAACGTAACAAGGCCGTACTTCGGCAAATCCATGTTTGCTTCCCATACGGCCTTTTTTAGTTGTACTAACAACTTGTACCATCGCCTTTCAAAAAAATGAATAAGTTCTAAATAAATTATACATTTGTACGTACATTTATTCCACATTTTTTTGAAATCTTTTTTTTGTTAGTCCATTTTATTTATTTTTTACCCGATACTTCAAACAACATCTGCATTAAATTTGTCTTGTCGACTCTCTGATCACAAGCTCCGGATCATACACATGATGGCTCGCTGTCCCTTTCTTTTGCTCGATGAGGTCCATCAAAAGCTGGGCGGCCATCGCTCCCATTTCCATCTTCGGATGCGTAAGAGTAGTCAGCTTCACTTCCGTAGCCACCGCCAAGGTCGAGTCGTCGAACCCGACGATGGACAAGTCTCCCGGTACGGACAACCCCGCCTGCCTTACCGCTTCAAGCAGATGTACCGCCAACTCGTCGTTGTAACAAACCATCGCGGTCGGTCTCGTATCCTCCTGCTTCAGCATCGCATAAGCGGTTTCGAACGGCTTGATCGCCTTCTCCTCGGTCGTGTAGCGTATTACCGTTTCCGGTACCAGAGGAACCTTGTGCTCCTGGTGCGCCCTCATAAATCCTTTTAGCCGATTGACTCCCTGCAAATCGTCTATTTTGAAAAAACCGGCAATCCGGCGGTGCCCAAGCTTAATCAAATGCTCCGCCGCCTTATAGCCCCCGGCTTCATCATCCGCTTTGATGTACGGACAACTCAGCTCCGGGTAGCTTTCATTGATCATGAGATAAGGGATGTCCTTGTAGCAGAGCGACAAAAAGTAATCCAGGTTCGGGTTGCCCTCCGCGCTTTTGGTCGGCTCAATGATAAGTCCGCTCAGCGGCTGACTCATCATCATGTGCAGGCTTTCCTTCTCCTTTACCTTGTCGTTGTCCGTGCTCGACAGCAGCATCCGGTAGCCTCGGCTTCGCAGCGCGGATTCCGCTCCCCGGACGATGTGAGGAAATATGTAATCGGATATATACGTCGTAATAACTCCGATCGTCTGCACATCCTGGAGCTTGGGGCCTGACTGCGGGCTGGACACGAAGGTCCCTTTGCCTTGGATTCGATATATCCAGCCTTCCTGCTCCAGCACGCCGAACGTCTGGCGGACGGTTTGCCGGCTCATTTGGAACTGATCGGCGATCTCGTTCTCCGTCGGCATCTGATCATCCGGCTTCAATCGTCCGGAATGAAGCCAGGTTAAGATTTCCTGCTTCAAAATCATATATTTGGGCTGCTGCTTGGTTGTCATCTGTCACCTCGAATGGATTGGCTGTCGTTTCTTGCGGTTTGAATTTTCGTATATTATATCATTTTTCCAAGTTGTAAGTACATCTTGAACCCTCTCGTCTCCTTTCCTATCCTAATCGATTCAGCCTAATTTTAACGAGCTCCATATTATTCATTTGATCACAAGTGTAATATAGTGTATATATACGATATATACACTTATGAAAGAGGTACACTCATGCATCTTTCCGTATCCCTATCCTCGGGAGAACCCATATATTTGCAAATCAAGGAACAGATTAAGATCCAAATTTTATCGGGACAGCTGCAGGAAGGAGAGCTTCTCCCTTCCATTCGCCATCTTGCTCAAAACTTGAAAATCAGCGTGATCACGACAAAACGGGCTTATGACGAGCTGGAGCAGGAAGGACTGGTGACTTCCGTCACCGGCAAAGGAACCTTTGTAACCGGGACCAACAAGGAGTCGATCCGGGAGATGAAATTCCGTGAGCTGGAAGATCAGATCAAAGCCATCATCAAAGAAAGCCGGGCCCTTGGGCTAACGCGACAAGACCTATCGAATTTAGTATCAATTCTTTATGGAGAGGAGAATGGATCATGAATGCCGTAGAGTTTCGTCAGTTTACCAAGCAATGCGGAGAGTTCGTCCTGAGCAATCTGAATTTTCAAATCCGCAGCGGCTATATTACAGGGTTAATCGGTCCCAACGGGTCGGGCAAAACGATGCTCATTCGATCCATCATGAATCTGATTCGCCCCGATCACGGAGAGGTGCTCTGCTTGTGCTCTCCGTCACAGCTCTATTGGCCGCCGGAATCTATCTTCTGATGCAGTAAAATGATATGGAGAAAAAATAGCCTGCGTCTAATTGACGTTCAGGCATAAGAAAAAGGAGCCGCAGCTGCGGCTCCTTCAACATTCCATTGGAACAGGCACTAATTCGCTGCGGTTTCCAGCACGCAGGCCTTCCACTTCTCCAGCTCGTTCGTGCACACCCATACTTGAGGATATTGCTTGCACATTTGGCGCATCGCTGCTTCGTCGTCAATCGTCCACGCGATCAGCTGAATCCCGTTTTCTTCGCACAACCGGACATAATCATCGGTTAAATATATGTATTTGACCGATATATATTTGGCTCCGAGCTCCTTCGCATAAGGGAAGATAGACGGAGTAGCTCCGTAGATAACCAAACCGATTTCAATATCGCTCGACAGCTGGCGGGTGCGCTGAATCGAGTAATGGTCGAACGAAGTGATGAACACTTGATCCTGCACATCGCAGGAGCGAATGACCTCCAATACCTTCTCTTCCATCCCCGTGTATAAGCTTCCGCTCTGCTTAAGCTCGATATCGACCTTCGCTTTGCCTCGGGCGAGCTTCAATACGTCTTCCAGTGTAGGAATCGTTTGCTCCCCGTCCGTGCGGAGCTTCTGCAGCTCTTCCCACGTGTAGTCCAGGACACGGCCTTTGCCATTCGTTGTCCGGTTCACCGTCGGATCGTGAATGACGACCGGAACGCCGTCCTTCGTCAAATTGACATCCAGCTCCAAGTGGCTGTAAGACAAATCCAATGCGGCCTGAAACGATACAAGCGTATTTTCCGGATATTGTTTGGGATACCCGCGATGCGCCAATCCGACAATGCTCATTGCTGCTCCTCCTAATTAATCGTTCATTTGTAAAAGATGAATGCGGTCCAGCGCATAGCTGGAAGACGCTTTGTACATACTCGCGCCGGATTCAAACAAAATGTACAGCATTCCCTTGGAGTGAACGATTCCTTCGGACATGGGAGGGATTTGCATCGGTTCCTTCTTGTTCTTGCTATCCACGAACCAGACCGGCACCGTCTCACTTCCGATCGCCGCCTTGCTGTGCGGCTGCTCGGACAGCACATTGCTGTGCTTCATCAAGGTGCTTGCCGCATTACGGCCTGCCGATTGGCTAAGCAAGATGCTGCTCGGCGTAATAGCCATCCCCTGAATACTGTCCGGTATCGACAGGATATAGTCGGGAACGACCGGCACATTCGGTTCGACCTTCTTGCCGGCAGGAAGCAGGTCCGTCTGCTCGTCAAGCTTGTAGCCCACGGTCCACGCTTTATATTCCTTATCGTCGCGGTTGTTCATATAGTGCGACTTCTCGGTCGGATAGTCTTTGCCGTTAGCGTATTCCCCAACCCATAGCACGCCGTTGGCATAAGTAGTGAAGGAAGCCCGCGTGTCGGTCTTAATGGAGCCTGCGAACGTGAGCTTGGAGTCGCTTTTCGCCTGGATCACATCCTCCAGCTTCAGCTGATACGCATAGCTGTCCGAGGAAATCCACACATGGCGTTTGCTGACCGTGACTCCGCCGGCATGGCCGGTATAAGGCGTGTTGGCGTCCTTATACAGCTCCATGGCCTTGACCATCTCGCCCGATCCGGCATCCACAACCGTCAAGAGGCTTGGTAAGCCGCCCTCCCGGTAATGGCTGATAAGAATCCAGTTCTTCTCTTCAATGAATCCGATCCCTTGAGGAACCGCTTTTTGCTGCAAAGCGGGCACAATCGGCCCGGCCTTGCTCTGCTCCAGGAATGGTTTGATCTCCGGCATGTTGACGCGTATTTTGATTCCGGCTTCTTCTTGTGTAATTTTTCCGCCAGCAGCATTTGTCTTGGCCCCTTCTCCCGCTTGCGCAGCAACAGCAGCAGGCTTATCCGCTGGCTTGGCGGCGCTGCCCTCCGGGGCCTTTTGGCAGCCGATCACGGCAGTACACAAGATGCCGGTTAGTAAGATCATAACCGTTTTTCGCTTCAATGGACAGTCTCCTTTTATCGTTTACCGTGTTACCGTATTCCATGACTTGATCCCTTATTTAAAGGTCGAGTTAGCCATCGCAGCCACAATGTATTTTTGCGCAAAAATAAAGACGATGACGATAGGCAATATGACCACTACGCTCGCTGCCATCAGCAGGTGGAAGTTCAGCGCTTCGTTGCCCGCTATGGAATCCCGCATCATCGCAATACCGACCGTCAGCACGCGCATATTGTTCGAATTCGTCATGACAAGCGGCCAAAAGTAAGAGTTCCAGCTGTTGATGAAGCTGATAACGAGCAATGTAATGACCGTCGGGAACGCCATAGGCGTCAAAATCCGGTACAGCACCTGGATCCGGCTCGCGCCATCGACCTTGGCTGCTTCGATCACATCATTGTTAATCGACTTGAACGTCTGGCGCAGCAGGAAGATCCCGTAAGCCGACGCTGCGTGAGGAATGATCAATGCGTAAAACGTGTTGATCCAGCCCAATTTGGACATCATCACGTACACGGGAACGAAGGTGACCTGATCCGGGACGATCAATGCGGCCAGCACGAGAATGAACAGCTTCTCCCTGCCCGGGAAATTCCCTTTGGCGAAGGCATAGGCAGCCATCAGACCGATATTGATCTGCAAAAAGATAATGCCAACCGTCTGTACCAGCGTATTCCCGGCAAACCGCCAAAACGGGATGGATCCGAATGCATCAAGAAAGTTGCTCCACATTAATTTCTCCGGCCAGAAGGTCGGCACCGCCATCCGCAGCTCATAAGGCGTTTTCAAGGCGGTAATCAGCATCCAGTACACCGGGAAAAAGATAATAGCCGTAATCACAATGGCGAGAATATAACGGGAGGTTACCCCTATGGATTTCGTCATTGAACGTATAACCTACCCTTCGTAATGAACTTTCTTCTTCGAAATGTACATTTGCAGCATCGTCAGCAGGACGATAATGAAGAAGAAGATAATGACGAGCGCCGAGGCTCTGCCCGTTTTGAATTCCGAGAACGCCATCGTGTAAATCCAGTACACCATCGCCTTGGTCGATTCCAGCGGTCCGCCGTTCGTCATAATGTCGACCGATTGGAACACCTGCATGGAGGAAATGAAGTTCGTTACGACCAGGAATAAGGTGATCGGGGACAGCAACGGCAGCGTAATGCTCCAAAACTGATGGAATTTGCTGGCGCCGTCTATGCTCGAAGCCTCATAATACTCGACGGGGATACTGCGCAGGCCTGCGATGAAAATGATCATGGCGAACCCTACGCCTTTCCATACCGACACGACAATAAGCACCCATAGCGCCGTGCGCGGATTTTGCAGCCACTGCACCTTCTCCATGCCGAACAGCTCCAGCACTTCGTTCATCAAGCCGTACTGTGCATTAAAGATCCACAGGAAAATCATCGATACGATAACCATCGAAATATAGTGAGGCATAAAGATCAGCATGCGCAAAAAGTTGAAAAACCGCGTCGACACATTGAACAATAGCGCCAGCAGCAGGCCGATGCCCAAAGTCAGAACTACGTCCAATATGGTGTAAGTAAACGTAATTTTGAGTACGTTGTAGAACGTCTCGTTCGTCAGCAGCTTCTCGTAATTATCAAGCCCGACAAATTGTTTCACAGGCTTCGTCATGTTCCAGTTCGTAAAGCTTAAGTAAAAAGAATTGACTAACGGATAATAAATGAACATAACCAGGAAAGCCAATGCCGGAAGGGCAAAGGAAAAATCCTTTAGCCCATCCCACATACGACTCGACGCCCGTTTCGACTTACTTATCGTTTGAACCTGCACATTTACATTCGTGCTGCTCGTTTCCTTCATTGTGCCGCTCCTCTCGGGGCTTACTTATAATCGGAAATAATTTCGTTGATCGGCTTCACGGTCTCTTTCAGCAGAGGTACCGGATCTTCGTTGTTCAGAATCATTTTACCGACGACTTCTTTATACTTCTCGCTGAATTCCGGATATGCCGGATGCTGGATGCGTGGCGCTACGTTGTCGAAGTTCTCGAATACGGCTTTGTATTGCGGCCATTTCTCGAAATATTTCTTGCCTTCTTCGGTATTGACCACCGATTTATGAGTCGGCAGGTAGCCTGTGTAATCCGCCCATTTGATGTTGTGCTCAGCCGATACCATGAATTTAACGAACTTCCATGCCGCTTCTTTTTTCTTCGCGTCCGCACCGTTCATAATAACGATACCCGCTCCGCCGATATGCGATTTTCTTTCTTTATCACCCGGGATGAAGGAAACGCCGACTTCGAACTTCGCATTTTCCACATACGTCTTGATAATGGCGGAAGAGTGCTGCACCATGCTTACCTTGCCTTCGAGGAACATCTGTCTCATGACATCGGATGCGCCTTTGCCGTAGCCCATTTGCAGCGATCCGTCTTTAATCCATTTTTGGTAGTTTTGAATCCATCTCATGCTGTCAGGCTGATCGAAGCCCGATTTGTTGTCTTTGGTCAAAATCGTACCGCCGCCGTTCGTAATCCACGGATCGTAGTACCAAGTATCCCAGCCAGGCACGGAGAATGCGTAACGAGTCGTCTTGCCGTTCTCCTTCACCGTTACTTTTTTGTTGAACTCTTCGATCTCATCCCACTTCTGCGGCGGCTTCACGCCAAGCTGGTCGAGCAACGTTTTGTTATACACCATCACGCTCGTACTTACAATGAGAGGAAATCCGAATTGCTTGTCATTATAAGCGTACGCCTGGAGCATGCCTTTGGAAAAATCGTTCAAGTCCATATTGTCTCGCTTGATGTAAGGCGTCAGGTCCGCAAACACTCCTCCGTCGGCAAAGTTAGGAAGGGAGGATACCTCTACGTTGGTAACGGCCGGCACATCGTTGGCCGCAACGGCTGCCTGAAGCTTTTTATGCAGATCCGGATAGCCGCCTTGGAACACGGGCTCTACGGTAATGTTAGGATATTTCTTGTTAAACTCACTGATCATATAGTTAAGGCCGGCCATTTGATTCTCGGCATGGGAGTGCCAATATTGAATCGTGATCGGGGAATTGTCTTCCGCTGCCGTCTTGGCATCCTCTATTTTCCCTGCAGCTTGTTGGCCGGAGCTCGAGCACCCCACAACGGAACTTAATAGTGCTGCAGCAACCGTTAAGGTTACCCATCTCTTGTTTTTCATTCTGAATACCCCTTTCGTCTTTGGACAATTGTAATGTAAAGGCTTACATGTCGGTCGAAGCGTACTAGGCTCGGCACACTTATCTGCATTTATGAGCAGACAAAAAGAGATCAATAAAGACAATAGCAAGAGACACTGCCTGCATGAATCATCATACAGTCAAACCCGGTGTCCCTTGGATTATCTCATGATCTCCGCATCCAAGTGAAAATCGCATATACAATTGAATATAGCTCGCTTCCTAGAAAAAAGTATGACATACAGGGTAGCACATTGTCAATCCTTTGGATTGTTAATAAATTATTAATGATACCACTAATCCTAGCTGCATACAAGACATTAATTTTCGACCTTTTCCATCACATGGCATGGGAGGAAGCGGCATTGCTGTGGATCGGCAATTTCAAATGCGACGAATCCAAGGAAATGACGTCCTTCCCTCCGGCGCTGGATATATTTTGAATGGCGCGCATCAGCTTCTCCGGGTGGGCCGACTTCACGACGAACCTCAGCTCCATCACGGCATCCGGCAGCTCTCCTGCGGACTGCGGCTCCTCCGAGCTCATTTTGACATTGACGATTTGCACCCCCTGTTCACCGAATAAGGTGGCGATTTTCCCCATAATTCCGGGCCTGTCGAATACCTTGATCGTGATCTCCTGCTGTCTGCGGTTCCGCATCAAATGCTTCTCCCACTTGTTCAGGGCGAACAGGCTGAGGAGAACCATAATGGTCGCCAGAATGGCGCAGAAGAAAAAGCCTGCCCCAACGCATAAGCCTATGGCGGCAACAACCCAGATCGAGGCCGCCGTCGTCAATCCGGAGATGGTCGACCCGGTGCGCAATATGGCTCCCGCCCCCAGAAAGCCGATCCCGCTGATCACTTGCGCAGCCAGACGCGCAGGGTCCATTCGGACGCTTGACTCGGTGGCAAATTCTCCAAAGCCGTAAATCGACAGGAGCATAATGGCGGCAGAGCCGATGCAAACGAGGATATGAGTTCTTAGTCCCGCAGCGTGGTTGCTCCATTCTCTTTCGAAGCCGATCAGGCCTCCCATTGCAGCCGCCGCCAATATGCGGATGGTCAGATCCATGTGAGAGATGTACCAAATGCTGTTCATAGATCCGCCTCCCTACGATGTCATCGATTGAAGCTGTTGTTCATTTACCGGCAGCTCGTGCAAGTGACGGAACAACTGGTTCAGCATCGCCAGCTGCGCTTCCTTCTGCTCCGGTTGAAGATCCAGCAAATCGTTCATCATCTTCTCTACGATGTTCCGGTATTTCTCTGCCTTGGCCAGGTTGAAATAGGACCATCCCGAGCGCAATCTTAGAAAATCCGCTGGGGTTACGGTCATTTCCTCCTCCACCGAGTAGGTGAGCTGAGCGTGAAGCCACTGAAGCTGGGGCGGAATGTTGAGTCGTGCGGATTCAGGCAGCCGCTTCACAATCCGCAGCGCATTGGAGCCGTACAGGTCCACCCACTCCTGCATCGTTTGCCCGTCCACCCCAGCGGCGATCCCATCCTGGATCATCTGCCGCTTCCAGTCTTCATACGATACGCCCTCCGGCCGTTCCCCGCCGCTAATGGTGATCTTGTCGGTAGAGCATGACGGATAAGCTTTCCCGCCGGACTGCTGCAATCTCCCGGCCACCAGATCGACCACCTTCTCCGCCATTTTGCGAAATCCGGTCAGCTTTCCTCCGGCAATCGTTATGAGCTGGCTGTCGGAGATGAAAATTTCATCCTTGCGCGACAGCTCGGAAGGGCCCTTGCCTTCTTCATAAATCAGCGGACGAAGTCCGGCCCAGTGGGATCGGATGTCACGCTCCGTCAGCTTCACAGCCGGAAACATCGCATTAACGGCCCGGATCAAATAATCGCGGTCCTCCTGCGTCATGCGCGGTTGATCTATCGAAGCCGAGTAGGCGGTATCCGTCGTGCCGATATAGGTGATATGCCCGCGCGGGATAACGAACACCATCCGGCCGTCCGGCGTATCGAAGTACGCTGCCTGATGAACCGGCAGCCGGTGGCTGTCGACGACAAGATGGACGCCTTTGGTCAGAAAGAGCCTCTTGCCCTTCAACGAACCGTCGATGCTGCGAATCTCGTCTGCCCATGGACCCGCGGCATTGACAATATGCTTGGCGCGAATCTCGTGATGACGGCCGCTGATCCGGTCATGGACGGTGACGCCGGCCGCTCTGCCGTTCTCATACACGAAATCCGTTACCTCTGTGTAGTTGACGGCCTTCGCCCCGCGCTGACAGGCTGTTTTCATGATGTCGAGCGTCAATCGGGCATCGTCCGTACGGTACTCGAAGTAGAGCCCTCCTCCCTTCAGACCGTCTTTTTTCAGCAGAGGCTCCAGCTCCATCGTCTGCTTCCGGCTCAGCATTTTGCGCCTTTCCTTCCGCGCAACGCCGGCCAGCCAATCGTAGACGTACAAGCCGATCGAAGTCGCCAAATATCCGTAGGTGCCTCCCTTATAGACGGGAAGCAGCATCGGAGCCGGAACGACGAGATGCGGAGCGTTTTTGTACAAAATCGCCCGTTCTCTTCCGACCTCCTGCACGAGCTTGACATCGCCTTGCTTCAAATACCTCAATCCGCCATGAATCAGCTTGGTCGAACGGCTGCTTGTTCCGGATCCGAAGTCGTTCTTCTCCAGAACGCCTACTCTCATCCCGCGGGTTGCCGCATCCAATGCTATCCCCGCGCCGGTTATTCCGCCCCCGATCACCAGCAGATCCAACGGCGTCTCCTGCTCCATTGCCTTTAAAACCGTTTCCCGGCGTTTCGCCGAGAACGATGATTTCCCTTCCACTGGACTCGCCTCCAACACACTTTTTCATACAATTTGCTTGCAAAAAATAAAAACCTCCATGAAAAAGAACAACCGGGTATATTCCGGCTGCACTTTTCCAAAGAGGTTTCTCCATTTGTCTCATCCCGCTTTGAATCGCTGCAGTCATTTCATAATATTCAGTTGGCGAGTGTATATGAGTCGGCATGTACGACTCCGTGACTATTCGAATATCACCACAATTGCGACGTGCCTGCCGATACCGCCAAGGCGCCGGCTCTGAGCGCTTCGTCAATCTCCTCTTGATTGCCCACCAGCCCTCCGGCAATAATCGGAAGCGGTGTCATATTCGTCATCTCTCTAACAATGCGGGGCATGATGCCCGGCATAACCTCTATCGCATCCGGCTGGCTCTGCTCTACCGCTTTGATGCCTCGCGCTACGGCGCTGCGGTCGATTAGAAATATGCGCTGGATGGCCATCAGCTGCAAATCCTTGGCTACCCGGATCAGATTGCTCTTGGTCGATATGATGCCCGTTGGTTTGACATTTTGGGCCATATAGGCAACCCCGCTCTTGTCGGGCGCTATTCCATCGATAAATTCCATGTGAAGAAACACATGCTTTCCTGCGCTTTTGACTCGATCCACCAGTTCTTTAATATTGAAAATGGAGCCGGTCAGCAAAAATACGATATTGACATCACTTTTCAATGCCAGCTCCAACTCTTCTTCTCTCTGGACGGCTGCGATAGTTTGATGTTCGACCAAATCGACGATCGGATACATACGTCCCCCCCTTTCAAAAGGTGACCCTATTATATCACGGATTATCTACAACCGGACGATTTCTTTAATGCTTGGCACGATATGTTTCGGAGGAGAAGGTGCGAGCGCCGCCATCTCTGCCGTAGCCACTCCGGTCAGCACCAGCACCGAAGCCATGCCTGCATCATTGCCCATTTTGATGTCCGTTTCCAGTCGATCGCCTATCATGAAGCAATCCTCGTATTTCAGCCCCAAATGCTCGACGGCGGCTTGCGCCGCAATAAGCGAAGGCTTGCCGACGACCAGATCGATCGCCTTGCCGGTCGCAGCTTCCAAAGCCGCGATGAACGTGCCCGTATCCGGAATTTGTCCGTTATCGAGCGGACAGGTGGCGTCCGGGTTGGAGGCAATGATTTTGGAGCCGCGAATGGCCGCCTGATACACAACATTCAGCTTATCGTAGGTGAATTGACGATCCCAGGAAAGCACGACGTAATCCGGGTTGCTGCTGTCCTCGGTCAGCTCGATTCCATGCTCCCTCAGCTCGTCGTAGATCGGCTCCTCGCCGATGACAAACACTTTATCTTCTTTGCTTACTCTCTTCTGCAAATACCTCGCAACGATCAGCGAAGAGTTCAGCACGTCCTCCACCGATGTAGGAATTCCCATCTTGGTCAGCTTATCGGCGTACGATTGTCTGGTTGCGATCGGCTTGTTGGACAAAAATACAACCTTGTCCCCGCGCTCCCGCAAAATCCTTATCGCCTCGGCCGCCCCATCGATCATTTTATCGCCCAAATAGACGGTTCCATCCAGATCAAATACATATCCTCTCATGTCGTTCTTCCTCGCTTTTAGTTCAAATACGCCGCCCTTACAGCCACGAATCCACCCGCATTACGATGAATCCAGGCTTAACAGACACAAGCTTCCGGAATATCCGTATAACACAAAAACCCCTATCCACAGTAAACACACCTCTCCTGACGAGAAAGGCATGATTACGGATAAGGGTTTCTCCATTTACTCGAACCTACCGTAGTTCAATGCATTGAATTGATATGAATTATAGAACTGAAAGCGCTATTTGTCAACGAAAAAAAATAACCGGTAATTATTCGGCGAGCAGCAGCTGCTCCGTACGGTCCACAATGGAGTCTTCTTTCGTAAAATCATGATTCGACAGCATGACGATCACTCTTCCGCTTGCCGGAAACTGCCTGAATTTGCACCAATAGCCCGGCAGCCAGCCGCCGTGCCCCCTGCTTCCATCGCCATAAATGGACAAGCCGTAGCCGTAATGTCTGCCCTGCTCAATGAAAGCGTGAGGAGTGAACATCCGGCTTAGCAGCGGCTCCGATAGCAGACTGCGCCCGGAATACAACGCCTGATCCAGCTTCAGCAAATCTGCAGCGGTAGATACCATATTTCCGGATGCTTTGAAATTCTCCAGCTCGTGATATCTTGCCTTCACGAGCATTCCATTCCCGTCCTGCGAGTAGCCGCTCGCCAAACCGCGCACAACCCGGTCGGACGCTCCGAATCCGGTTCCGCACATTCCCAGAGGCTCCAGGATGCTGCGGCCAACAAACTGCTCGTAGCTCATCTCTGCGGCATGTTCAATCAGAAGCCCGAGCAGATTATAGCCGGTATTGCAGTACGACCAGCTTTCTCCCGGCTTAAAGCTTGACGGAACGTCCTGAATGAGCTCCAAAATATGCGCGTCCTTGTATAAAGTCCGTTCTGTGCCGTAAGCGTAGTCCGGCAGCTTCTCGAAGTCCGGAATGCCTGAAGTATGGGTTAATAAGTGATGGATGGTTATATCTCCGTTAAGCTGCGGGCCTAGCTCTATATAATCCCCAATGGGCCGGTCCACGTCGATCCGCTTCCGATCCGCAAGCATAAGCACCGCCAGGGCCGTGACGGGCTTCGTAATGGATGCAATATGAAACCGGGTATCGGGACGATTGGGCACGTCATGCTCGCAGCTTGCCATACCGTAAGCTTTATGAAAAAGAACCTCACCGTGTTGAGCGACCAATATCGTACCGCTGTATTGCTGTTCCTGAGCGTAGGTATCAAAATGAGTTTCCAGCTTCGCTTCCCATCGCTTCATCGTCGGTAATTCCTCCTTGCAAAATGCCGGCCTTCGGACGGCGATCTAATGTCACATTGGTAAAGCTTGCAGCCCTCCCGTGACGGAAATAGATTCGGGGCACTCTTTTTCCGACAAGGCAAACCGTCTCATAATGAATCGTATGCGTCCATTCGGCCGCCTCATCGACAGAGATGCAATCACTATCACCGGCACCGTATAAAACAACCTCATCTCCCACTGCCGTTTCCGGGAGCCCTGTCACATCAACCATCGTTTGATCCATGCAAATCCGGCCGACGATAGGCGCTCTGCGGCCTCTAATCAACACATAGCCGCGATTCGAGAGCGATCTGGCATAGCCGTCCGCATAGCCGACGGGCAGGACGGCGATCACCGTCTCCCGGGCCGGGACAAACGTCCCCCCATAGCCGATAGGCTGATTGGGAGGAATCCGTTTCAGCGAGGAAACCGCCGTTTTAAGCTGCAGCGCCGCCGTCAGCGCAACAGCGTCGTTGTTGGCTGCTGCTAAAGGGTGCAGCCCGTACATTGCGATGCCGATGCGCACCATGTCCAGATGCATCCAAGGAAACCGCAGCGCCGCCGCACTATTGCAGCAATGCTTGATAGGGATGTGCAGCCCTTCCTGCTTGAGCCGAATAAGCAAATACGCGAATTTGGAAAATTGGGCATAAGTGCAAACAGCGTCCTCCGCATCGGCGTCGGCAAAGTGCGTGAAAATCCCCTCAAGCCGGATTCCTGGAGAAGCCGCCGCTTTCTGTGCCAGCCGGATCGTCTCCTCCGCGTCCGTCAATCCCAACCGAGACATCCCCGTGTCGAATTTGATATGGATCACGGCCGTCTCCTTGAGATTTTCCGCACAAGCTGCCAGTGAATCCAGCATGTCCTCGGAAAATACGGTCAGCGCGATTCGCTGTCTCACCGCTGCTTCCAGCGAACGAGGCGGGGTATGTCCCAATACAAGGATCGGCTGTTCGATCCCGGCGTCACGAAGCTGCAGCGCCTCGTCAACGAAGGCAACCGCCAAATAATCCGCTCCGGCTTCCACGGCCGTTAAAGCAACCTCGACCGCACCGTGGCCGTATCCGTCCGCTTTGACGACCGCCATTAGACGGCATGAAGGCTGAAGATGCCGCTTCAGCCGGACGACATTCGAGTGGATCGCATCCAGCGACACCTCGGCTCGTGTATCCCGGTAACTATACATCTCCATGACTCCCTTATTTATGATCGTGCTGCAGCAAGCCGTTGTTGTTGCAGACTAAACGGCCTGCTCAACGGGAGCATAGTCGAACATGAGCGCTTGAGCAACCGCCTGGTGAGTAATCCTTCCGCCTGCGACGTTGACCCCGCTCCGCAATGCCGCATTGCTGGCGATCGCTTGCCCGACGCCGAGATTGGCCAATTGCAGCGCATACGGAAGCGTCATATTGGTCAGCGCCAGCGTCGACGTAGCCGGTACGGCGCCCGGCATGTTTGCCACGGCGTAATGGAGCACGCCGTGCTTCAAATAGACGGGATCATCATGAGTCGATATGCGGTCGGCCGTTGCGACGATGCCTCCTTGATCGACAGCGATATCGACGATGACCGAGCCCGGAGCCATCGAACGGACCATCGCTTCCGTTACCAGCTTCGGCGCTTTGGCGCCGGGAATCAATACCGCTCCGATCACCAGATCGGATTGCTCCACGGCTTGGGCAATATTGCCCGGATTGGACATTAACGTCTGGATGCGTGGTCCGAATACGTCATCCAAATAACGCAGCCGGTCAGCGCTCAGATCAATGACCGTAACGTCGGCGCCTAGGCCGACAGCGATTTTGGCCGCATTCATCCCTGCTACGCCGCCGCCGATAATCGTCACCTTCCCCCGCTTCACTCCGGGAACGCCTCCAAGGAGGAGACCCTTGCCGCCATAGCGCTTCTCCAGAAACTGTGCGCCGATCTGAACCGACATCCGCCCGGCAATCTCGCTCATCGGGACAAGCAGCGGCAGTATGCCTCTCTGCTCCACCGTTTCATAAGCGATGGCGGTAACGCCCTGCTTCACCAGCTCACGGGCAAGCTCCGGATCGGCTGCCAGATGAAGATACGTGAACAGCACAAGGCCGCGCCGAAAATACCGGTATTCGTCCGCTATCGGCTCCTTCACCTTCATGATCATATCCGCAAATGCCCACACGTCCTCCGCCTGATCCGCGATTCGTGCTCCGGCAGCCGCATACTCCTCGTTGCTCAGTCCGCTGCTTGCCCCGGCACCGGTCTCCACCCATACCTCGTGGCCGTATTGTACCAGCTCTGCGACACCTGCAGGGGTCAGCGCCACGCGGTTCTCGTTGTTCTTGATCTCCTTCGGAATGCCGATTCTCATTGCCCATCCTCCTTGATTTTCATGAAATGAAGCTCATGAGAGGATTATAAAAGGTTGGAGAACGGTTGGCTTTGTTGAAATTACAGAAAATACAGGCTCTCATTTGTTGGAAATCAACAAGAGGGTTCCATCAGCTTTTCCAGCTTCAAATCGAGGTAAAGAGATACTTTTTGATCGACATTTTTCAAGTCGACGTCTCCGATTTCCGCGATTCGCTTCAAGCGGTAATTTAACGTGTTGATATGGACGTGAAGCGCTTCCGCCGTATCCTTCAGGCTGCTGTCCAGATTGAGAAACACCTCGAGCGTGTCCAGCAAGCAGCCGTTATGCTCGCGATCGTATTGTCTCAGCTTGTGCAAAATGCGATTTTGCAGACGGCGTGGCGGCTCCTTGTCGCTCAGCTGCAGCAGCAAATAACGGTACAACCCAAGCTCCTCGTAGGCGGATGCATCCCGGAGCGCTTCCGGAAACCGCTGCTTCAGCTGCAGCACAGCCAAGGCTTCCCGCCAAGCCGCTGCAACCAGCGTATAGTCGTCGTACTCGCTGCCGCTCGCTCCGTCATTCGGAGATACCCCGAACCGGTCCTCCATCTGTCTCATAAAATCTCGGATGAACCTGGCGTGGTCCTCCCGATCCGCTGCAAGCTTCGGATGCGCCGTCAGCATAATAAGCCGGGCGCCGTCCAGCACGTGCAAAATCACTTTGACGCGCTGTGTCGTTGTGATCATGTATTGAATGCGCTGATACATTTTTTCCGTAATGTCTTGTCCGAATTGGAATACGGTCACCTGATAGCGGGGCGGAAGCGAAATGTTCAGCTGCTCCGCTTGTTCTTTTATAGCAGCAGGGGATTTCAAGTGTCCTGTCAGCAGCTGCCAAAACAAATTTTGCTGGCCTTCCTCTTCCTTGCGCTTTTGGATTTGCAGCTGCAGCATTTTATGTCTGGAAGCCAGCGCGGCCCTCTTCAGCAGCTCCAGCTCAAGCTCGTTCAATGGCCCCCGGTCCGCTTCTTCCATGACCCAAATGTAACCAAGCACCTCATTGTGCTTGCGAATGGCTATAGCAATCCGTTGTCCGAGACCGACATCGTGAACCGCCCCGATCCGCACCGGCTCGTCACTCGACATCAGCTTCTGAATGACGCCGTTGCGCCAAAGCGCGCCGATGACCTGCTCCGGAACCCGTCTGCCGATGATCGTGGCGATGCGCGCCGGGTCGGTGTGGGGACTGTGGGAGCTGTAAGCTATGAGCTGATGGTTGGCGTTCTCAATAGTGACGGGACATTGAAGCGCTTCACATATGGCGTCCGCTAGGCTGATGAAGCTGTCAAAATGTCTGTCGAACGGGTCTTTCTCAATCCGCATATTGTGGCTTACTCCCCGTGCTTGTAGGATAAAAATCATTCTTATTTTACGGTACGCTTGGTTTTATAAGCAATACTCAGTATTGGATCCTCTAGTCGGACTTTCTAGACAAACGTTTAAATTCGGCATAAACCCATACGCTGATACAAGGGGAGGGAATTGGGTGTGGGATTCCGACCGCTGTTGAAGTCCGTGTTCCTTGATTTTAAGATTAGAGCGGTTGGAACACAGACTTCAAAGGCGGACGCTGCCGCTTCTCCAACCCTCACCCATTCCCTCTTTTTCTACGGCTTGCTTCCTTCGACATCCTTTACATGCTAACCCGTAGGGGTAGTTATGCTGTTGGTATTCCTGTATACCCGAACTGCTAATGTGGGGTTAGATGGTATCTCCGATTCTGGAATGACGCTGGAAAGGGATAAATGACAGTAATGCACAGGAAAGATGTCACTCGTCAGAATCCCGCTATATCTAGATCTAACCCATAGGGCGAATCCAATTTGTTAGTGCCTGTCCATTCGGGGCATTGCTCAAGTTGGTTCGGACAATGGATCCGCTATTTTCCCAAAAATGGTGCTATTTGAGTGGTGATCGAACAACAGATCCTTTATTTCGCGAAAATACACCTATTTTTCAGGTAAAAATAGCAAATAACGAAATCTCGGTCCGATCCCCTCCAAAAACAGCATCATTTCTGGAAATAGCGGATCTCCTGTCCGATCTTTGTAGGACTGACTGGAGGAGAAGCATACCCCACCGAAGTATCGATCAAAAGTTTCCTTTGGTTTCTCAATAAGATCGTTAACCGTAGGGTTCACCGTTAAATCGAATTCTCGGTTATCGGCAAAAAAAAGCCGCAAGCCCCGGACATAGCCATCCGAAGCATGCGGCTTCCTTTTATACAATATTGCTTAAGCTTGCGCTTCCTCCGCCTTATCGGACTCCGTAAAGCTGATGATGCTGTCGTCCACACCGGTTTCCGCCCCAAGATCCGGCTTGTCGTCCAATGTCACGACGGCCGCACGGGCTCCATGAAGCTCGAATACGACGATTTCATTCGTACCCTTTTTCAGCAAAGGACCCGGCACATAAAGCGCCTTTTGCGGCCCCCGCTCCCAATACCGGCCCAGGTTGAAGCCATTTATGAAGACAACACCCTTCTTCCATCCGTCCAGACGCATGAACGTGTCCGCCGTTTCCGATGCTTCGAACGTTCCTTGATAAAAGGCCGGTTCGTCCTTGTCGGGACGCGCTTCCGTCTCCTCATACTGCAGCTGGAGAGCGCCCTCGAGAGGCAAAGGATAAATTTCCCACCCGAACAAAAATTGATTGTCGAGACGGACTCCTTCCGTAATTCCTTTGTAGTCCTTCAACAACGGACCGTAATTAATGCGTCCCATATTTTCCACCAAAATCGTCAAGTCCGCACCTTCCGCAGGAATATCCACGTGCAGCGGCTGAGGATTCCACCGTTCTACGGCGCCGATGTAATTACCATTCAGGAATACTTGCGCCCGGTCGTGCACCTCCTGCAGATGCAGCTCTTGTCCGCGGCGGGGTCCCGATACACGGGTCTTGTACACGATAAAACCGTAGTTTTGCCCTACCTTCTCCATCGGCTCGGGATTTACCCTGCTTATCGGAGCGGATACGGAATCCAGCTGCTCGAACAATCCGGCGCGGCGTGTTAACCGGACCTCGCCGTACCGTTTGCGCGGAATCGGCTCCGGCAGCGGCGTTTCCTCGATGTTCACATATCGGGACAGCACTTGTTTAACGGCTTCATACTTGAGCGTAATGTCGCCCCACTCGGTCAGAGGAGCATCATAATCGTAGCTCGTAATGGTAGGCTCGTACGTTTTGATATGGTTGGCGCCGTTGTAGAAGCCGAAGTTCGTGCCGCCGTGGAACATGTAGAAGTTGACGGATGCGTCGGCAGCCAGCATGTCGTCCAGTACAGCCGCTACGTCAGCCGCATCCCTTGTATGATGCTCCTCCATCCAGTGATCGAACCAGCCGTTCCAATATTCCATGCACATCAGCGGCTCGTCAGGCCGGTACTCCTTGAACTTGGCGAACGATTCCGCAGGGCGGGAGCCGAAATTGACTGTAGCCAGCACGCCAGGCAGCGTACCGCCCTGCAGCATCTGGTCCGTCGGGCCGTCGGATGTGAACAGCAGGCAGTCGATTCCTCGATTCACGAGGCCTTGGCGCAAATAATCGAGGTAGGCGCTGTCGTTGCCGTAGCTTCCGTACTCGTTCTCGATCTGGACTGCAATGATCGGCCCGCCGTTTGTGCACAAAAGCGGCTTCAGCTTGGGCAGCAGCGCGTCATAGTAAGCATCCACCTTGCTTAAATAGAGCGGATCGATGCAGCGCAAACGCATGTCTGTATAGCCGAGCAGCCATGCAGGCAGTCCCCCGAACTCCCACTCCGCGCAAATATACGGGCTTGGCCGCACGATGACATGAAGTCCAAGCTCCCCCGCCAGTTGAACGAATCTCTCGATATCGGCAATGCCTTCGAAGCAGAATTGCCCTTCTGCCGGCTCATGAATGTTCCAAGCAACATAAGTCTCTACCGTGTTGAACCCGCATGCTTTTAGCTTCAACAAGCGGTCCTTCCAATATTCGGGCACTACGCGAAAATAATGGATAGCCCCGGAGACGATCCGAATCGGCTCTCCGTTTAGCCTAAATTGATTTCCGACAGCTTCAAACCGTACCGTCATATGCTCAACCCTCTCCTGATTTTGTTTTCATTGTAAGAAAAGCAGCGGAAAATCTGAATGACCAAACGTGTCGATTGTATAACCTTTTGTGCAATCCGCGAGAATGCGGTATAGTGAAGTCAAAATGTCATCAAGGAAAGGATGCGGCAGCGGATCATGGATCGGCAGTGGACATTCAAAAATTTCACCAATACGTTGCAGGTAAGCGGATGCCATTTCGGCATCAAGCCCCCGATGTGGTCGTATCCGAAGCACCATCATCACTTGATCGAATTGGTTTGCTGTCTGAGCGGTGAAGTGAAGCAGCAGATCGGGCAGGAAGTCGTGATTATGCGACAAGGAGACTGGCTCCTGGTGAAATCGGGCGTGAAGCACGAGACGATCAATGAGAGCGATGAGCCTTATGTATTTTTCAATCTTCATTTCGATCTGGACGATTCCGAAATGCGCAGGGCGCTAGGTGTGGAGTCTTATCAGTTCATTCCTGACCACCAAGCGGGAGGCAGCGAGCTGTCCTCCTACGTTAAGCAGCTTGAAGCGATTCTCGGCGGAAGTATCGCCGACGACCGTCTGCAAGGGATCCCCGCTGAGCAGCATGTCATCCTGGACGTGCAGCAGCGCCTTACGGTTCAGGCCACGATATTGCTGATCGTTGCGGAGATGGTTCGCCTCTTGAACGAGCGGCAAGTACTTGGTGCGGATCCCGGGCAGGACGCGACCCAATTCACCGCGGAGACCGCTCACCGGATGGAAGAGCTGCTGAGCGCGAATGTGTACTCCGATATTACCGTCAACGAAATGGCCAAGGCCATGAATATGAGCCGGTATCAGTGCTCTAAGGTATTTTCCCATATTTACGGCGTATCCCCGCGCCAATTTCTGAGCCAATTGAAGCTGAACGAAGCCAAGAAGCTGCTGGTCACGACGGACAAGTCGATTGCAGCGATAGCCGAGCTGCTCGGTTATCATTCGCCGACTCATTTCTCCCGGCAGTTCCGGCGTTGGACGGGACAGTCGCCGAACCATTTTCGCCCCAAGCATGCCATAGATCCGCCGCCCAAAAACGGTGAATGAGAAAAACGCTATCCTGTGTACCAAGCACGGGATAGCGTTTTTTACCGGAAAAAGCTTACTTATTATTCAGATGTATCGCGAGGAATTTCAAAAGCGCATTGTAAAAGTCGATCTTGTTAGAAAACTTGTGGAAGCCATGCCCTTCATCGTTTTTGACCATATAATGCGAATCGATGCCTCTGTTGCGAAGCGCCATGACCATTTGGTCCGATTCCTTCTTGTTCACCCTCGGGTCATTCAAGCCCTGTGCGAAGAAGATCGGCGCTTGGATACGGTCTACGTTCATCAATGGAGAGCTTGCTTCCATCATTGCCTTATCCTTCTCGGGGTGTCCTACCCGCTCGTACATTACTTGACGGTCCGGCTCCCAATAGTCCGGCATGGAATCCAGGAACGTGAACATACTGGACGGCCCCATATAATCGACGGCGGCTGCATAAAGCTCCGGCGTGTACGTTGCGCCTGCCAAAGCAGCATAGCCCCCGTACGATGCCCCGTAAATGGCAATACGTTCTTTATCCGCTATCCCTTGCTTAATAAGCCATTGAACGCCATCGGTAATATCGTCCTGCATGGCGCGGCCCCATTGTTTATTGCCTGCGTTCATGAATGATTTGCCATACCCTGTCGATCCGCGGAAATTGACTTGCAGAACGGCGTAGCCGCGGTTTGCCAATAATTGTACTTCCGGATCATAGCCCCACGAATCCCGTGCCCACGGTCCGCCGTGAGGAAGAACGACGACCGGCAGGTTGGTTGTGCCCACCTTTTTAGGCATCGTCAAATATCCATGAATGGTGCGCCCGTCTCGGGAAGGATACGAAATCGGCTTCATGTCAGCCATTTGCTCTTCTTTGATCCATGGCTGCGGATCGGCGTATTTATCCATCACCTTGGTCTTACGGTTGTAATAGTAGTACGCTCCGGGCGATTTGTCGCTGTAGGTGCGGAAAAACACCTTGGTATCCGGCAGCGGATTGCCGACGATTCGGAACTGCTGTCCAGGAACCAGAGCGGCTATTTCTTGATTCAGCTTTTCAAACTCATCATCCATATAATGGTAGTAAATTTTGTCGGTTTCATACTCGACGGCCAATATCGCCTTCTTCTTGAATGAAACGACAATATTGGTAATGTCGGCTTCCGGATTCTCATAGATCGTTTCTACGATCGATTTGGTGTTGAACTGGTAAGCGACCAGCGCCAGCTTGTCCCGTCCTATATTCGACAACGCGTACAGCTGCGATTGATCGAACGAGAACATGACCGGAATAAAGGTATCGCCGAATGGAATCGTCATAAACGTCTCGAAAGGATCGGATTCGAACCGCCGGTACAGCATTTTCGTATCGGTACCCTCGGTAGCCATAGCCATTCTGACTTCACCGTACAAATCCGTCACCCATTGGGTAATATTGCCCGGATTTTCGGCGATCATCTTAGATTCCCCTGTAAGAATGTTCATCTCATAAACATCGGATGCCGTTGAGGATCGTTTGTTCATCGTAAACAGAATATAATCGGGTTTCTTTGTATACAGCTCCAAAATATCCGCTTTGACTTTCGGATACGGCGTTAGATCTATATCCTTCGTTCCGTCTTTTTGTATGGAATGGATATGATAATCCTCATCCCCGCCCGAGCTCGTCATATAAACGATCGTATTATTATCGTACCAAACAAAATCTTCAATGGACCTATCCTTGCTATTGGTAATGCGAACGGCCTTTGAAATGTCCTCGCCTAATGTATACACAAAAATCTCATTCTGATTATTCTCGGACTTCAGCAGCGCATAAGTAACTCCGTTAGGAGAAACCTGCGCACTCCCTACATCGGATTTGCGGAAGAAATCTTCGATCGGGATTTGGCCGGTCTCCAATTCACCTATCATAATGGCCCGGTACAAGAATAGCGCCAGTTGAGCGCGAGTCACTTTATTCTTCGGCATGAATTCGACTTGATTCGTAAGAAAAAATTGCTTCAAGCGGATAATATCCTGGAAGTGGCTGTCGCCCATGGCCGCTTCATCTTTAAACCATACGTTAATCCCGTTATCTTTCAATTCGAAGGCTCTTACCAGCAAGCTGGCCATCTGTTCACGGGTTAACGACGCATCAGGCGAGAACTTCCCCTGGTCGCCCTGGACGATTTTTTTCTCAGCCAGAACGTTAATAGCTGACGCATATTCACTGGTCTCAGGGACATCGACAAAGCCTTTCAATGATGCAGGCTTGCCGAGCTTCAACGCTCTGCTGAGCCAAAGGGCCGTCACGCCTCTCGTTACTTCTTCGTCCGGCTTAAAGGTACCGTCCTCCGAGCCTTGTACAATCCCCCGTTGCGATAATACCGCGATTTCTTTGCTTGCATAATGATCTTTGGGCACATCCTTATACCCTTGTACTGCTTCATTCAAGGAGACAGCGCTTGCAAAGCTGGCAGTCGAGAAAATAAAGCAAAATACAAGCATCATGATTAAGGCTTTGGACACTTGACGGTTCATCAGAACGTCTCCTTTTTTTGATAAAATTAGCAACAATGCATTAAATATACACTAGAGTCTATTAGTCGTAAATACACATGTAAACAAATAAAATAGTTCGCTAGTCTCAGCACTCCAGCTGCAAAAACTAGTTGCATTTACAACGATTCCGCTACTATACTAATTAGTGGCATATGCAACTAATTCTCCTGGGGGAGGAACGGGATGGTCGATCAAAAGTATACGATTCCCCGATGGGTATCTTTGCTGTACAGGTACGGGCAAATGTACATCGGCGACCGGCTGAAGCATCTGGATATCGGCCGCGGGCAGCATATTTTTTTGAATACATTATACAGAGAAGACGGTTTAAGCCAGGAGGAGCTTTCCAGCTACCTCAAAATCGATAAAGGCACCACGGCCAAAGCGCTTAAAAAGCTGGAGGAGCAAGGCTATGTCACCCGTCAAGTCCGCGATGAGGACAAGCGGTCCTACCGGATTTTTTTGACAGAAAAAGCGCTCCTGATTAAGGACGAGGTCAGAGCGGTTCTCGCCGACTGGCGGACCAAGGTTACGGAAGGCTTGTCGGAGGAAGAGAAGCAGATGGCATTAACCGTATTGGAAAAAATGGGAACCAATGCAGCCCAGCTGTACGAAGAAACCATGAAGGGCAGCAAGGAAACAACATAACAAGCAGGAAGGTGACTCACTTGGGCATTAAAGCTTGGGGCGAGCGGATGGTTGACAATCATTTTCACGCTCTGACCCATCCCAATTACCGTTATTTCTGGACAGGACAATGCGTCTCCCTGATAGGGACTTGGATGCAAAATATCGGTCAGTCTTGGCTCGTATTAACGTTAACCGGATCCCCGTTATTATTGGGGCTTGTCGGAACGATTCAGTTTTTGCCTATTACATGCTTTTCATTATTTGCAGGGACGCTCATCGATAAATTTCCGAAGAAAAACATTTTGATCGTCACCCAGACGATATCCATGCTGTTGGCGCTGCTGTTATCGCTAATGGTGTTTACCGACACGATTAAATATGAGTATATTCTTGTCTTCGCTCTCATTCTCGGGTTAACGAACACGTTTGATTTGCCTACCAGGCAATCGTTCAATATCGAAATTGTAGGCAAGGAGGACTTGATGAACGCCATTGCGTTGAATTCTATGACGTTCAATCTTGCTAGAATATTAGGCCCTTCGATCGGGGCCGCCATGATGGCTCTGCTCGGTCCGGGATGGTGCTTCCTGCTGAACGGGATCAGCTTCTTGGCCGTTTTGTACGGATTGACGCGTATCAAGACGACCCCGTACGTGAGAGCCAAGAAAAAGGACGTCAGCATCTTTAAGGAAATCAAGGACGGGATGGTATACATAGCGAGGGATAACGTTCTGGCCTTGACCCTGCTGCTGGTTACGATTATCGGTACGTTCGCGTTTAATTTCAGCGTCCTGATCCCCGTATTTACCAAAGGGGTGCTGCAAATGGATGAACGAACCTACGGCCTGCTGATGTCTTGTCTGGGAGTCGGCTCATTAATCGGGGCGCTGACCGTGTCGCTTCGCAGCAAAAAAGGCCCCAACATGAAGGTGATCGTTGTGGCCTCGATGATGATTTCGCTGTTTCTGTTCTTGATCGGGTTGACGAAATCGCCTTACTTAGCCGGGCTGTTTCTTGCTTGTACCGGGATTTTTAACATTTTGTTCTCGACCAACTGCAACTCCACCCTGCAAATTCATTCCAAGGATGAATACCGCGCCAGGGTCATGAGCGTTTACTCGCTCGTGTTCGCCGGATCCGCCCCTGTCGGTAATTTGTTCGCCGGCTTTATAGCGGACCGGTTCGGCGCGGACGGCGCTTATCTCGCATGCGGCCTCATGTGCTTCGTGCCCTGTGTCCTTATCCTGATTTTGTTTCGAAAAAGAAAAGCCGTCTCCGAGGAACAGGCGGCCATGTAAACCATGCAAGGAAAAGCCCGGGAACGTTATTGGTTCCCGGGCTATTTTGTTGAATGAATCCAAAGGATTCAAAGGAAATCAAATATTGATTGTATAATCCGTGAGGTATGCCCTTCCAGCCCGGCTTACTTAGATCGGACAGGAGATCCGTTATTTCCTGAAATGATGCTGCTTTGGGAGCGTGATCGGACCGAGAGTCCGTTATTAGCTACTTTTACCCGGAAAAATTGTGTTTTTTCACGAAATAAAGGATCTGTAGTCCGATCACCCTTCAAAAAGAACCGCTTTGGGTAAAATAACGGATCTACGGTCCGTACCAACTTGAGCAACATTCCCCGACGGCGGGCATTAACACATTGGAATCACCTATGAAATAAAACATACGTGCAGTGGTATCCCGACGAGGACAACCTATCCGGAACCATGTTCAGTTGCCTCAATTGCCGTCTATTAGTGGATTACATGACGCTTTTGCGGATGACAAAATCTTCCGCCATCATCGTCCATATAGCTGGGTCTTCCATGCCGAGCCGCCAGAGCGCAATGCCGCGGATGCCTAGCTGATGGGCGGTTTCCATTTTGGCGCGGATGCTTTGCTCATTCTCGAACCAAACCTCGTGCTGGTTACCCGACTCATCGGTGTAGGCGAACATAGGAGTTTGCGTCTTCTCGTCGAAGATGACCTCCTTGTTATACTTTTTGGCCAAATCCATCGCCATTTGGTAGGTTGCATACGTATTCCGTTTGGTCGTCAAATTGAAATCGAAGCCGAACACGGAGACGGCGGCGGTTATTTTGCTGGCCGGCATCTTCGTCAACGCGTAGCCGACCACCTCTTTCATCCAGCCGATGGAAACGACCGGTCCCGGACCGCTTCCCGGCCAGCCGTGCTCATTATAGAGCATCAGCACCAGCTCATCGACGACGCTGCCAAGCACAGAATAATTGAACGGCGCGGAAAACGGATTGGTCGGCTGATCCGAGGTTCTGGAAGGCACGGCCACCGAATAATAATATCCCCTTTCCTTCAGCGCCCTCCCGAGCTCGCGGTAAAACATGGACAGCAGCTCCCGGTCCTCATAGCGGACATCCTCAAAGTCGATATCGACTCCATCGAACTGGTAAGCTTCAATCAGCTTGATGACATTCGAAATGAACTCGGCCCTTGTAGCGTTGCTGGCGAGCATGCCGTGGATAACCTCTTTATTCACGTTCTGATTTCCCCGTTCATACAACAGATTGTGGACCGTTGCCAGCATTTTGACATTGTGACGATGGCCGAAATCCACCACACTGCGCATATATTCGTCGGTAAAGGTGGAGGGAAACTTCTCGATTTGTACCGGATCGGCCCTTAAAATACGGAAGTGAAACATCCCGACATTCGAAAGCTGCGCCGTATTCTTGGTAAACACATCGTACGAGCTTGGCAGCGTCGGGCCTTCCTCCTCCGTATAGTAACCGAGCACTTCCTCTACGGGACGCGCTCCGTCATGCGGCACGAGCGTCACCGTTTCTCTCGCCATCCAACCGAGTCTGCCGTTGTGAATACGCACTTGGATCCAATCCCCGACAATCCCCGTCACCGGCAGCCGGGCTCCTTTATCCATTTGGGCCAGCACAGGAGCCTGCACACTGGCATACTGGTGGACATTGGCTGTATCGGACTTGACGATGACCTCCGTATAAATCGGGATTCGCAGCTTTTGCCCGATCTGCAGCTCCGTTGACGACAGTCCATTAAGCAGCATGATTGCTTCCACCGTTGTGCTGAACTGTTTTGCTATCGTATAAAGCGTATCTTTTGCTTTGACAGTGTATATGACAGGACCGGATACAGGGACCGATATGACCTGACCGACACTAAGCGACGGGGATGTGAGCCGGTTCGCCTTCATCAAGGCATCCACCGTAACTCCGAACCGCCGGGCAATCGAATACAAGGAATCTCCTTGCTGTACGACATAAGTAATCACTTGGCTTTTCTCCTTTGTGAAGCATATTCCTTATATGCTATTCATCGCGCCCAAAGGTTGGGATACTTTTTAGCTAAAATCTTAGGATTATGCTCATTATCCTAGGATCATGCATCCTAAACCAACACAAAAGCTAGTACAATTAAATCGTTAACCAATTGGTACATGCGGAGGATAAGGAAAATGACAGAACAAGAAAGAATGCAATGGTTCCGGGACGCCAAGCTTGGACTGTTCATCCATTGGGGTCCATATTCATTGCTGGGGCGGTGTGAATGGGCGTTCCGGCTGGACGGCTACAAGGTCAAGGAGTACGAAAAAGTTGCCGAAGGCTTCACAGGCGATGGATTCGACGCGGATCAGTGGTGCGCCATGGCTGTGAAAGCAGGCATGAAATATATCGTGTTAACCGCACGGCATCATGACGGGTATTGCCTTTTTGACAGCAAGGTCAGCCACAACACATCGGTTAAAGGGACGCCGAAGCGCGACTTTATCCGCGAATACACGGATGCCGCACGGCGCGCGGGACTGAAGGTCGGCCTATACTATTCGCTGGTCGACTGGAGATACAAGGGAGCCTGGGATCATGACCGGTATCCGGAATCAGTGGCTGCAATGGTACAGCAAGCCCACGAACAGGTCCGCGAGCTGATGACCGACTACGGCCGCATCGATTTGCTCTGGTATGACGGGGCGCAGGTGACGACCTGGGAATGGAAGGAACACGAGGATATCGCCGAGTTCTGGAGAGCCCGTGAGCTGAACGCCATGGTTCGCGGGCTGCAGCCGCACATTGTCATCAACAACCGCTCCGGCACGGTCGAAGATTATGTAACGCCGGAACGAAAAATTGAAGCCTCCAAAGAAGGCCTCCCTTGGGAAAGCTGCTTAAGCATATGCCCGCTCAGCTGGAGCTATGTGCCGGACAGTCCTAACCGGAAAACTGCAGCCGCTATAATCCGGGATCTGATTGAGATCGCCGCCGGAGGCGGAAATTTGCTGCTGAATACCGGACCGAAGCCGGACGGCTCCATGAATGAAACCGAGATCGGCAGCATCCTCGAAGCAGGCGATTGGGTCAAGCGGAATGCGGAGATGGTGTACCATGCGAGACGTAGCCCGCTTAACGAATTCGGTCCTCACGGACCGAACGGCTGCCTAGGCAGATGGATCGGCTCCGACGATCCGCGGGTGCACTACTTGGCTGCCATCGGATGGAGCGGCCGCGAGTTTTGGAGCGTCCGAATCGAGGGGAAGGTCGAGTCGGTAACGATAGTCGGAAGCGGCGAATCCGTCGCTTATCGTCAGGAAGGCTTCGGAAGGCTCATCCTGCAGGATTTGCCGGACATGCCGAGCGAGCCTCATTTTACAGTGTTCAAGGTAACGTTCGCCGAGCCGCCTAAGGCGCAGCCGGAATACTCCCGCGCGGAGTGGATCGAGAGCGATTTATAAGTATGACGTGCAGCAGCAGCCTCTTGCCCGGGCTATTAATAACCGGGAAGAAGCTGCTGCTCTCTGCTTCTATCGTCTATCCTTTGTGATCTTCCACGTTATGTGCAATGCGGACCATGTGGCCGTTCAGATCCCTGAATGTAAACTCTCTAACTCCCCAAGGCTTCGTTTCGATGTCCTTTACGATATCGACACCTTGGCTTTTATAATATGAGTACACCTCGTCCGCGTTATGGACAAACCAGTAGAATGCTGCAGGCGAAATGACGTCCTGCCGGTCGAGATGAAGCTCGATTCCTCCGCACGTTACCGCTCCGTAACCGTCCTCATCCCAAATCCATGCAACCTCAAAGCCGAGCACGTCGGTATAATACCGGACCGATTCTTGAAAATTGCTGACCGGTAAAATAGGAATTTGGCATTGACCATACTGTTGTATCACAGCTTTGCACCCCTTCTCAACCATAGTGTGGATTCTTGCTTATTCTGCAGTACGAAGGGGAACTCCTTCAAAAAGAGGAAATAAGTTCATGTTTTTACAACAATGAAAAAAGCACCTGATTCCCGCCAATGCTGCCATTAGCTCGAGATCAGGCGCTTCCCGCTGAAGCTTTATAAAGTCAATGCGGAGTCATACTTGCCCGGAAATCCGCTTCTCCATACTTTGTACCCTAGCCCTACATAAGCTAATCCCCATAACAGAGTGAACCATTGGCTTAAAGCCGGAACGAAGCCCAGAATCGGCCAGACTAGGAGCAAAATGCTGGCCCATAGCGGCAGCTGCCGTGCCTTTATGGAGACGACGGAAAATAAAATGATCCCTGCCAGCATGGTCACTTCATTAATTATTGGCAGTATCGTCACCCCATCGACAGGCTGCGCGTTCAACATGGTGCTCCAGACGAGGCAGCCGGTGATCATATTGCTGAACGATAGGAGCAGGCAGCCGACCAAGCCGACAACCC
The DNA here is from genome assembly GCF_022354825.1 of Paenibacillus sp. H1-7. Taxonomy (GTDB): domain Bacteria; phylum Bacillota; class Bacilli; order Paenibacillales; family NBRC-103111; genus Paenibacillus_S. Next base: position 3,076,408 of record NZ_CP031168.1, on the reverse strand, counting down.
CCGTCCGGATGGTCTGGTATAAGTAAAGGCCAGGCGATCCGACAGCCATTAAATAGCAGGTTATGAGACCCGCCCACAGCTCAGGCATGCTATTGCTTCCCCAAATGAATGCGAACGGAGCCATAAGCATTCTGGAAATTCCGCTAATGACGGCAATCAAGCCAAGACTGGCCGTAACCTTTTCCAAGGTCATGAAGCGATCACCCTTCCACTGCTAAATACAGCCCGGTTAGTCCTTTGCCGTAATGGTAAAAGGAGCTGACCGGTACCGCTTAATGTCCGATCTGTCCAAGCTTGCTCATCGCCCTTAACACCAGGACGCCGCCTTGCGCTCGGGAGGCGGTTGCCTGCGGCGCGAACACGCCTTCGCCGACACCATCGATAAGCGCCTGCTCCCGGGCCAGCTCAACATAGCCGGCTGCCCATGCGGCAATTGCGCTGCCGTCTGTGAAGCCCGGAACGGCATCAGCAGCTTCAAGCTGCTTTGCTTTGTCCGCCGCTTGCCCTTCCAGTCCCAGGGCACGAACAATCAGTACGGCAAGCTCTTCCCGCGTTAGTGACTCATCCGGGCGGAAGGCTCCCGCTGCGTCACCCTGTACAAGCCCCCGCTTCTTCGCTTCGGCCATGTACGGGTAGTACCATGCGTTGTTCGGAACGTCCCGGAACGGTTCCTCGACGGCAGAAGAAGCACTGCTGGAAGCTGCTGTAGAAGCCGTTGCAGCAGCCGGTGATACTTCTGCGTGACTCGGCCATTTTGTCATCTCAACAAGAAGCTTTGTAAACTGGGCTCTTGTGATCGGACGATCCGGCTGGAATTCGGATTCCGTCATGCCATCTACGATACGGCGCGATATCAGCACCTCCATATCGCGCTTCGACCAATGACCGTTCAAATCGGCGAAGCTGCGGTTGTAATCCATGATGGCATAGATACCGGCGCTGTCTATCTTGGCGGTAACGGTGCTTGAACCGGAGTCGTACACTCCTCCCGCATAGTGCCATTGGGTCAAGTTCGCCTCATCCCGCCGGAACAATCCCAGCTTGCGCGCATCGAAATCAAGCCGTTGAGCCGCTTCGTATTTCAACGTTAGATTGACCGGCTTCGCCATACTTCCCCTATCCAACTGAAGCTGAAACGCTTCGCTGTATCGGTTGAACGCGGCCGGAATCGCCACCTCGTCTTCCTTCAGACGCCGAATCGTCAGCTGCCGTGCTTCGTCAAAGGCTCCCGACGGAATATTCAGGCTCACTGTGCCGCCGAATCCGCTCCATGTTTGGGCTTCCGGGAATACAGGAACCGTAACGGCTTCCGCAGATCCGTTCGGATCTGCAGGCGGTACAATCCCCCCTCCTCCACCGCCCGATCTTGAGCGGCTAGATGCAAAAGTACGGGCGCTAACCGATACGCCAGGCGCCGCATTGCCGCTCGTATCCACGGCGACAAGCTTGATTTCATACAGCGTGTTCGATGGAAGCCCTGTCATATCGTATGCTTGAGTCCCTTTAGCTACGATGACCGGATTAGTGAACGTTCCGGATGCTCCTTCTTTTTTCCACGAGATAAGAATATGGTCCAGATCCGTATCTGCAGGATCCTTCCAGCTCACGTGAATGGTCCCCGACGCTCCGCTGGCGGCCGTTGAAGTTACATTACCCGGCGGCGTCTCATCCGGTCCCTCATAATTCAGCGTGCGGCCTTTTATTTCTGCCGCTGCGGATTCATTCCAGTACGTGTCCGCAGCAACAAGGCGAACGATGTAATCGGTGCCAGGCTTAAGGCCGTTCACGGTCCATGTCTGAATGCCCTTATTGACATACTCCGGATTGCCGAACCGGGCATCACCCTCCTGCTTCCAGGAAACGAGCATTTTGCGCAAATCGATATCTGCCGGATCCGCCCAGTTCAGCGTCAGTGCGCTCTTGTCGGCAACGATTGCGATCCCGGCCGGTTGTCCCGGACCGGTTGTATCCATGACAAGCTCTTCCTCCTTCATCGTTGCGGCCGACGTCCTGAGTCCGGGTGACTCCATACCGTTGTAGCCGACAGTGACCAGCTTCAAGTCGTAAGTCATACTGTGCTGCAGTCCGCTTAAAACAGCGAACGACTGGCCGGCGCTTATTTCCTCGGATCCTGAAGATGTCCCCGACTTGCTTTGCCAATAAAGCTTATACGCCTTGAAGTCGGCGTTCTGCGCTTTTTCCCATTCGACAACGATTTGTTTGGAGCCGCCTGCCGCGACTAAACCGGATGCAGCGTCAGCAGGAGCCGCATCGGCGGCCTTCACGATAATCGAATCCGCTACTTGATCGGCCTCCATTGCCACGTGGGCATAACTGAACGCCTGTGCAGCCACGGTGACTTTGTAGGCGGCACCTTGTTTGAACTTGCCGTCAGCCGGGTCGGGAATGAACCGGAAGCGCTTGGCGACCGGCCGGCCGCTCCCATCCATTTGGGGATTGACAGGCACTACCGTGCCGGCAATCCCATCGCCTTCAGCCGTCTCAACCTTTATGGAGAATGGTCCGGTCACAGTCTCATTCAGCATATACTTCGTGAAGCCTACCTGAACTCCCGATCCATACACAGCTTCAATTACGGACACTTTGGGCGCCTCAAGTGATGTCATTGGGACGTTGACATCGAAATGCGGCGGCAATACCGTCAGCTCCGCGCTCTCTGCAGGAAGATACCCTTCCTTCTCATACAGTACCTTCCACTTGCCTTCCGGCACATCCCAGCCGTAGCGTCCGTTGCTGTCGGTAATCAATGGATTTTGCTGGCCAAACCACGATGAATCCCATACATGCCACTGGCCTGAAGACGGATCCAACTGAAGCAGCGTCGCGGTCGCCCCCTCCACCCGGTTATCCGGAACCGCTTCATACACATACCCGCTCGGATCCCAGATCCATGTCGGGTCGGCTACTTTATCGTCATCCTTGCGCCGTTTTTTCTTTTCATCTTCGTCGTCATCATCTTTTTTCTTGCAGCGGTCTATCGCTCCTGCAGCGGCCATGTCGTCCCGCCATTGCTTATCCTTCTCGAATTCGGCTTTGAGCTGGTTCAAGTTCTCCTCCCAGCTGTCTTTGGCAATGTCCCCGATGACGGTAAACGAAGTGGCCAAAACGAAGCCGCCAACAGGAGGCACCGCCAAGGTCAGCGTTCCTGCAACCAAACCGAGACCGGTCATCGTATTTTTGACGATTAACGTTCTTGCCGCCTGTTCGTACAGCATATCCGTCATCTTAATGTAGTGGTTGACTGTAGGACCGTGACATTCGCTGTTAATGACATAATCCTGGAATGCAATCAAATCGTCCGCGTATTTGGCGAAGTCCATACTATCCATGACATAGTCTTTCAAATCCATGCCGGTTGCGAACTTGCCGAACGCTTCGCTGTCTTTAAATACTAGCTCCAGGACGTTGATTACATGATCCTCAATTCCTTTGGCGCCAAATGCTGCCGACAGCTCCTGCTGCTGTTGAGGGCTTAACAAGGAGGCCGGCAGTGTCGCTTTAATGGTGACGGTACCAGCAGCTTCATTGACATCCATGGAATAATCCCCATACGGAATCCGTTTATTACTGGTGCCGGCCGGTTTGGGCGCAGGCTTCATCTTCCACCTGACGTACAGCGTTTCTTTATCTTTCGTCGGAAACGTCACCTTCAACGGTTTGGATCGGTAATATCCGTCGTCGGCCAAGCTTGCTTGCTTCGAAGGCGGCAGCTCCTCTTCCTCCACCGTCTCATAGACGGCCTGGCTCCAAATATCCGGAAGCCCGCTGAGCGAGGCTTCCCAATCCCTCGTCGATGGGATCGGTCTCGGTTTGTAATCCTTCGGCTTTTCGTCATATGTTATATAAACACCGGTGCCAACCCCGTTTGAAGGAATAAAGATCGCTTCATACGCTTTGGACGACTCGTTCCATTGCGCCGTCAGCTCTTCCTCGCCAATAGTCACCCTCACGTTCGATACTCTCTCCGGGTCGTTGAAGGCTGCTGCCAAATGCATAGGCATACCGGGAACTATAACGAATGGGAATCGGGCAATGCCTTCACCCGGATCAAATTCAATGACGCGTCCGCCGGCTTGCTTCATGGTAAATTTGGTCATTACGGCTTGATTGGGGTCTATCGCCACAATGACCGATTGCGACTGGGACATCCCTTCCTCATTCTCCGTCTTGGCAAGGAGCCGGTAACGGCTGATATCTCCCCATACCGTATCCGCTTCCTTCACGGGAAGAGTAATATCGGTGTACCAAAGTCCTCCCGGTGTCGCTTGGGCATGGCCTGCTATCCGCCCGTCGGCATAGATAGTTACCGTCTGTCCAGCAGGCGCACGCCCCCCCACTTTCATCGTGTGCTTCAAAAACCGGGCGGGAGCTTCCAGTGTAATAGGGCCGACCCGGATGAAGGAGGTGCCGAGCAGCTCGACGTTGGGCTCAACCGCGCCGCGCCGCGAATACTGAATATTCATTTGTGCTTGAATATCCGGTGACGCTTGGTCTTCGATCTTTAACCGGTAGCTGATAGAGCCGTCTATCCCTTTCTCGATCCGGCCAACAGGAATCGTCGCAATGCCATCCTTCACTATCGGCATGACGAGTAGGCCATTCAGCATGACGCTTTCGTTCAGAAGCGAAGTACCGGCCGGCACCGAAACGGCAATGGAAGCATCATTCACCGCTGCTTCGTCAGCAAGCCGGTAGCTGCCTCGCATCGTCACCGTATCGCCGGGCATAGCTCTTGCTTCCTGAGAATTGTAGCCGTTGCCCTGTTTCCCTTGAAATAGTGCATTGGCCGGAGGGATCGATACCGGGCCAAGATCCCTCAGTTCGCCTTCCCCCACCGTTACATCGATGGAATAGGAGCTTCGAGGGGAGTTCCAGTAATATCCATAAATACTACTGATCGTAATTCGATAATCGCCGCTTTTCGGAACCGATACGGCAAAGCTGCCGTTCCCGTCCATGCTGCCGTAATGGCTGAAGCCATAAGATCCCCCGCTCCCTTTGGAAAAGACCGAAATACGGTAATCGGACAGCTTCGATTCCCCAACCAGAACGCCGCGTATTCTTCCCTTCTCCTCCAAACGAAGCTCCGCCGTACCGCTAAGCCGCTCATCGAGAACCAGTTCATCGCAGTGGTCGGACAGTCCGGCCTCCCGCCCGTTAATGCATACGCCTAATGTATCGCCCTCTGTCGAATTGCCTACGGACAGCTTATTTCCTATGACGCTATCCGTGTTGTAGTAAAACGAGCTGCGAGGCGATTTGATCTGCAAGCCGTAATGTACAGCCGTCCTCCAATCGGCTATATCGATCCGCTGCCAATCGCCGTCAATCGGCTTCATTCGGGCATCGATAGCTATGGTGCCGGTCATTTGCTTATATAGTGTCAAATCTGCAACCGAGGCTCCGCCAGGAATTATTTGCACGACCCGGCTCTGGATCGATTGGGCAAACGGACGAACGCTGCTCGCAGTAACGAGATAGCTCCCTACGTCTGCTGAAAGCTGGTAAACGCCCGACTCGTCCGTAACCGTCTCGTGCCACAATCCCTTTTCTTGTGCAAACAGCTCGACTTTGGCATTCGCGGCCGGATCTCCTGTTTCGTCGGTCACTTTTCCTTTTAACGTCCCCGTCGTCATCTTGACCAGAGAGAACGATTGGTCATTTCTGCCCGGCTCGAGGCGGACGGACATCCTGTCCGGCTCAGCATACGGGGAACGTGCAGCAACGCGAATGCTGATGGTCTCTCCGGCAAACCGTGCTCCCCACAACGATATGTCTCCGTTACTGTCCGTTCTACCGCTGAACAGCAGCCGATCCTGGCTATCGTAAAATTCAACCTGCTCGCCGGAAGCCCGGTTGTTATCTTTGCGCACGTTGACATGAAGCTCAGCCTGCGGACGAACGGCAACCGATACGCTTGCTTCCCTTCCGCCTTGCACAGCTATCCCTTCTTGGAACTGTAGGCTCTTGCCGGAAGAATCGACAACCTTGATTTCATAATCGTCCGCTTCAGCCAGGTCGATCCCAGCAATCCATGCATTGGATTGTCTGGACAGGCTGCTTCGGTTACCAAGCTGCTTCGATTTGCTCCAGACGTTTACGGAAGTACCGCTCAAAGCATCGGGATAATCGGTCTGGATCGTCACCTTAAGCTTCCCTGCTATTTTTACAGGCAGCGAGGTCAATTGCTTGAACTGTTCCGGTTCGTCAGTCAAGCGGATTTTGATCCCGGTCAGCTCGAAGGCATCCGAAGGCACCTGAACTTGGGCAAGAAATAATCCCGGGCTTCCTGCCGCCTCGGGCATCGGCAATACAAGCTTCTTCGCCACTGCCTCGCTGCCGGCACGTGCCTTGTAATCAACAACAGCTTCCAGCCTTCCCCCTGTTTCGCTGTATGCGCGAACGGTAAAGCTGCCGCCCATTACAGGGAAACCGGATACGGATTGATTAAGCGACCAGCTGGGCCGCATGATCCGATCCTCTTGCCCGGACGTAAAGTCGCATTGCTCCTCCTCCGCAAAGCAGACGACATACACCGAATTTCGGCCAACGGTAAATGCGACTCTGGAGCCGTCACCGCTCAAGCTCGTATCATAGGTGCTTCCAGCCCGGTTGCCGAGCCGCTGAAACTCCTGGTTTACCCGGTCATACCGCAAGGCGCCCCATTGGGAGTCAAACATACCCAATGGCCCCGGTCTGCTGCCGGGATCGTAATTGTAATATTCCATGCTGATAAATCTACCGTCGCTGCTCATTTTCGGATCCCTGATGCCTATATCCTCATTGCGCGGGAACGAAATTACGATTTCGCTCCGTCCGGTCTGACGATCCATAATATAGAGTCTCTTATCCTCGGTTCCGTATGCCGAAGTAAACACGATATATCTGCCGTCCGACGACAGGCTCGGATCGAAGACGGGAAGCTCAATACCGCCCTCCCTGAGCGCAGGGACATACTCCAGCTTCCCGGTTGCTGTGTCATACTGGTACAGTCTCCACATGGACTGCGTTGTCCCTGTGACCAGATTGCCGGCTAGCGACACGAACAGGACATAACGGCCGTCAGCGGACATAAACGATTTGTAGCTGGCATCGTTCCCCTGATTGCCCTCAGCGGAAACGGAAATTCGTTTCAGCTCCTTGCTGGACCGGTTATATAGAAACACATCGCTATATTCGTTCGTATCGCCGCTGACGACGTCATCGGCGACAGATGAGAAAGCGAGCCATTGCGCATCGTCACTTATCGATACCGACAACGCCATGCTGCCGAAATCGTGCGGCAGCCTGTCTTTGGTTTTCGCGACTCTATCGTAAACCGCCACGTTGTTCCCGCCGTTGTCCGTATTCTCGAAATAGGCTACGTATCGACCATCCGGACTGATGTCGATCAGCTGCTCGCTTTCTAGCCTGTACTGGACATCGAACATATCGGCAATCCATTCCGTTTGCCCTGTCGGGATGTCGTATACGTAAATACCGTAACCGCTCTGTCGGGGCGGAGCCGGATTCGCATCATAGGCGATATAAGCGACCGATTTGCCGTCTTTACTCAATGTCGGCTGCCAGTACGCCTCCCGATATTCCGCTTGATCCGGAATTTTGGCTACAAGCAGCGCATTTTTATGAAAGGTGGATGTCCACAGATTGTATTCTTCCGACTGGTTGCCTGCCTTATCGACGGAACGGACGCCGTATTCTATCTTCTCCATCTCACCCAGGCCGCCTTCAAAATAGTACCGATCCTTCGTGACGGCAACGACTTGGCGGTTTTTCTCGACTACGTAATGGTCGACGGTAGGATCTTCTATGTAAGTGCCCGGATGGCTCGGGTCCTCCATCAACGGATGATCCCACTGCAGCTCTATTTCGTTATAGCCTACATTCGTCCAGCGCACCTCCCACGTGGGCGTTGGCGCAGTACGATCGACCGTAAATTGGACCGGCTCTGACTCCGGACTTACCTGTCCGTTCACTTCCGCTGCAGCAGTAACCCTGTACTCCCCCTCCGACGTAAGGGGAAGGGTCAGCCGAAACCGTCCTACGCCCGGTCCATCCTCCACCGATGCTTCGGCTTGCCCGATCTCCTCCCGATGGTGTCCGCCCACACTGGTATATACTGTAACGACGGCATGCAAAGCAGCCGTTCCGGCAACCTCGACCGTTTGCAGATTGGTCAAGGCAGGTAACGGCAATAAACGGGGCGCCTCCGGCAGCAGATATACCGCCTTAGACACACTGCTCCCCTGCTCCTTTCCCTTCGGCGAAGCAGGGATTTCATACACAGCGGGAATCACCGCCGCCGTCAGATCGCCGATTTTCCGGCTGACGGTTTGCAGCGGAACGCCGGTGGGTCCACCGTGCTCCTGCCGCCATGCTCCGGACGCTTCTGCCTCAGCGGTTATCCCTGCCGGAATGGCGAGCTCCAGCAGCAGGCTCACAACCAGCATCCAAGCCCATATTCGCTTCATCGTTCCCTTCACACACCTTCCGAAATGAAATCAGATGATAAAAAGCTTAGTCGATATCAACTTTTTCATCATATCAGAAGAGGTACCGGGAACCATCTGACGAACGATATATGCGGCGGTTATATCTTTTTCCGTACTGTAAGGAAATCATTGCTTAGCTTATGCTAACTCAACTCGGCAGCAGCTAAGCCATTGCTCTCAATGAAGCCGAAGCTGGCTCGCTTTTTGGATCGCCTGAATACGTCCGTTCACCTGCAGCTTACCGTAGATCCGATGCAGATGAAGCTTGACCGTACCTTCAGCCAAGACGAGCCTTTCCGCAATCGCCTTGTTGGACAAACCCTCAGCGATTAACTGAAGCACCTCTTGCTCCCTTGCCGTTAACGGGACTACGATTGATCGGTCACGCGCCGCAGGATCGCCGGATAAGCTTGTTGCCGAGGACAGCGCCATGATTTGCTGCAAGTAGGGCAAGGAAACGCCCGGAGTCTGGACTTCCGGCATGTACCGGTTTTTTCGCACTTCGGCATATTGGCTTAACAAATGCTCCGCAGGATGATCGGCGAAAATTCTCGCATATCCTTCCCGTTCACCGATGATAAGGGCTTCGTGCAAATGCAGCATACATGTATGGAGGTTCCCCCGTTCATGATGAATTTCAGCGAGACACAGCAGCGCTTCAAGCTCCGTCAGGATGCGTCCGGAACGCTTCGCCTTTTGCAACAGCCGCTCCGACCACGTATAGGCGGTCTGAACCTCTTTTTTTCCTATTAATACTCGTATGGAGGTCAGCATTTCAAACTCGTGATGGTCGTTCCAGTCCTGCTGCTTGCTCCAGGGGACATGGTCCAGCCATGCATTAGCCGCACTCGTATTGCCTTGGAGCAGCCAAAAGCGAACGAGCTGAGTTTGCAGCAGGTCGATCCAATGAGAGTAACGATAGGGCGTCTGCTGCAGCCAATCCATCGCTTCACAAATGACGGTTAGCGCTTCACCTTCGGCTCCTTGAGCCCAATATATTTTGGACCGTACGATAACCGCAGGAACGTAAGCCCCGCATACGCTGCTTTGCTTGGCGATACGGATCGCATCCTCCGCCAGCTGCAGCGATTCCGTCAATTGGTTTCTTTCATAGCAAATCTCGCTCAGGGCTGCGCGTTGATAAGCCGTAAAAGGAAAGTTATCGAAATGATGGTTGGAAATAAATGTATGGTATAGCCGGTGATATCGCTCGGCGAGCTTCAATTGTCCGTTGAAACCGTAATAACCGCGGGTAAAAGGAACGATTCGGTCATTAAGCTCCATACCGAGTCCGAACAGCATGGGCAAGCCCGCGATCTCGGGTATATCTTCGCGCATGGCCAATGCTTCCATAAGGGAGTATGCGCGCTTGTTATCCGCGACAAGCATCGCCTGATAAATTTGCGCTACGACCAGATCCTCCCGAACTCCCGCATAATGAGCGGCTTCTTCCTTGCTAAGCGGCTCCATTGCCTTTTGGAATAAGATCACATACTCATCCAGTGGCTCCTTGCGGCCCTGCAGCAGCTCGGTCCATATTTGCAGAATAAGCAGACCGGGCCGATGCCGGAACGGATCCGGCAGCTGCTTCAGCCAACGATGCAGCGTTGTCAGCTCTCGCAGCTTCAGCATCTCAGTCGCGATGCTTTGTATGAGGCTGCATGCTTTCTCCGTCACGCCTCCTACCAAAGCATGCTCGATCGCTTCCCTCACCAGGCCGTGCCGCTCGTACCAAACGCTTGCCCTCTGATGCAGGGTGACCAGTTCCTCGGCTCGCTCCTGTTTAAGACGGCTGCGCAGAAAATCGGCAAACAAATGGTGATACCGGAACCATTGTCCCTCGCCGTCGAGAGGAATGAGAAACAAATGCGACCTCTCGATTTCCCGCAGGAGTCCCTCCTCAACCTGCTCGCCCGTCAATACGGCGCATAGCTCGGTATTGAGCCTTTCCAGAACGGAGGTTCTTAGCAAAAACAGACGCAGCCGTTCGGGCAGGTGAAGTAATACTTCTTCCATCAAGTAGTCGGCCACATAACGATGATTCCCCATAAAATGGCTCAGTGTATCCTGCTGGCCGGATACATGGGACAAAACCGCCAGTTGAACTCCGGCGACCCAGCCCTCCGTACGTTCGGAAAGCAATTTCAGCGACGATTCTCCAGGCACATCACCGGTTTGATGATGCCAGAACGATGATATTTCCCGTTCGGAAAATTTCAAATCCGAAAGCCCGATTTCATTCAGCTCACCTTGTACGCGAAGGGTTCCCACCGGGATGGGAAGCTGTTGACGGCTCATAATGCAAAGATGAATTTGCGGCGGCATCCGATCCAGAAAAAATGCAAGCGAGCGGTGCACCTCCTCCGAAACGATCAGATGATAATCGTCCAGCACAAGAATGACTTCGCCGTCGATTTCAAACAAGTCATTAACGAGCCAGCCGATCATCTGTTCAAATGAGAAGGATATCGATTGCAGCAGCGGAAGCGATTTGTGTCCGACCCCAGGATGGAGCCGATCGAAAGCGGCGATTACGTAGCTCCAGAACCTCATTAAATCGTTGTCCCCCTGATCCAGAGAGACCCACCCTGCGTTTATTTGTTCATTATGCACCCAATGACTGACGATCGTCGTTTTGCCAAACCCCGGGGGCGAGGTAAGCAGCGTCAGCTTCCGCTTCATCGCCCACGACATTTTCTTCAATAAATGCTCGCGGGTCACGAGATAAGACGGCTGCTTGGGAATGTATAATTTCGTGCTAAGCAGCGGGTACGGGGTAGCACCGGGATGGCTGATTTGGTTATACTGGCTCACCGGACAATGGTCCTCCTATACTGGGAATTTACGTTAGTTTACACATTCTACACAAGCCGAAAGTTCCCCTTTCGCTTTTGTTACAAAAGGTAACCTACAAATGAGAAAAACCTATATCGGGGTCCTTTCACAAAGGAGCGGCCATTAAAAAAACCGCCATTGCTGGCGGTCGGATGTTTCATGCGCGCTATTCCTTCTTCCTATTGCTGGAGCCGGCTACCTCGGAATCCTGGTTGTTGCCAGGCTGCGACTTTTTCCCGTTATTGTTCGCATTGTTGCGGGACATGGATACTCCTCCTCTCGCTTACATTGGCATTACCGTTAAAGTATGCCTCGCTCTCCCGTGTCCGTATTCATCCTAGCCCGCTCCTCTTACGTGCTTATCGCTATGGGGCTAGCCCCGGCATGAATGCGGTCAAGCCCATGGCTACGGCCCACGTCAATACTGCGCTCCAAAAAATGATCCCGGTCGCCATCCATACAAACAGCTTTTTCGGCTCCGCTCCGAACGAAATGCCTATCGCCGCTCCCAATGGTGCCCCGGTAAGCAACGGCGACAAGAACCCTAACCCCGGAATGCCGTACTTGTCCCAAATCCGGGCCATGCTGCCGCCTCTGCCGCCCTTCTTGCTCTGAAACCGCCGGATGAGCCAATTGCGCAGCGAGGTGCCGAAAAAAATAACGATTACCGCACTGATCATAGAGCCCAAAGCGCTCAAGACCGCTGTCGTGACCGGATTCAGCTTCAAGGTGAAGCCGAGCGGTATCGCCGCCCATAATTCTAAGACGCCTGTGCCTACTACGGACGCCCACATCAACAGATCACTCATTCGAATCACCCGATTTCATGTTAGTTTTACTGCCTACAACCATGCAGCGCTACATAGCTATACGGTTCGCTGCCTCTGCCGGTAACAAGAAAGATGAAAAATAGGACGATCCGACCAGACGAACCCGGGTCATACTGCTTGGCTGACAATGCGGCATATCCATGCGCGCGGCCATATGGTATGCTGAATAGGAATATGGATTAGCGTATAGGAGGAGCTTGACTAATGATTACTACGGAATCAAAAGCCTATGAAGGCCTCTATCAAGGAGAGAAAGCGGTATGGCTCTCCTACGGCCGGTATGAGGCCGCTGTACTTCCCGAGATCGGCGGCAATTTGATCGCTTTCCGCGATAAGGAGAAGGGGTACCGGTTTCTTCACGAGCCGGCAGAAGAAGAGATGGAATCGTTTAAGGAAAAGCCGATCATCCACGGCATCCCCGTGCTTTTTCCACCAAACCGTTACGAAGACGGCAAGTTTCCATGGAACGGAGCCTGCTATCAGCTGCCGGTTAACGAACCAAGCACCGGAAACCATCTGCACGGCTTCCTTCACAACATTCCTTGGACGGTAGAGCAATACGCCGCTGACGAATATGCAAGCCGGATTACGCTTGTCCAGCAAGTTCGCGAAGGACATCCCGTGTACCGTTATCTTCCGCATGAATTTACGATCAAGCTAAGCTATGTCTTGAGCGACCTGGGCCTGCAGCAGCATATTGTGGTCCGTAACGACGGCACGGATACGATGCCTTGCCTGTTGGCGTTTCATACCTCCATCAACGCTCCGTTCGCCCCTGGCAGCACGGCGGCTGACTACAAGTTCACTATGACTACCGGAAAACGCTGGGAGTTGAACGACAGAATGCTGCCGACCGGTCAGTTCCAGCCTCTCAAGCCGGAGGAGGAGCTGATGAAATCGACCGGGATCTCCCCGTTCTTCGAGCCGATGGATAACCATTATACATCGGAGCCGCAAAACGGACGCAACCGGATGGAGCTGACGGATACCCGTCTTCAAGTCACTCTCGTATATGACGTCGGTACCGCCTTCAAACATTGGATGATATGGAATAACAATGCGACCGAAGGATTTTTCTGCCCCGAGCCGCAGATCAACTTGGTGAACGCGCCTTCCGTCTCCCTGCCTGCCGAGCAGATCGGTCTCCTGTCGCTTGCGCCAGGCGAAATTTGGGAGGAAACGGGCCGCCTTTACTTCATCGAACGGAAAAACTGACAGCGCTGACGCAACAGTCAGCGAAAGTCCCACCGTTTTTTCGGACATACAAATAAAAAGAAGGGGGTTTGAACTTAGGTTCGTCCGCCCTTCTTTTTTTATACAAATTTGACATCGATTTCATAAAAATGTTCGTCCCGGTCCTGCTTCCTCATATGTAACTGCATGATTCCAGCCTTGTAGACCGCCTTGCAGTCGGAAGGGACCACCGGATGAGACAAACGGATCAGCTGCAGGTGTTGACCTTCCGCCCCTTCCAGCTTGACTTGATTCGACGCTACGTGAATTCTCATGTTTTTGGCTTGATTGACGTCGGGAATATGGATTTTCATAATGATCGCTTGATGCGTCTCCACAAGCTCCGTATCATATTGACGCGCAGCCGTCCCTTCCGGTACGGTCTGCTTCAGAACGCTCTGTACGTATTTTTCGACCCAGGTTGTACTGTCTTTATGGTCATGCAGCGGAAAGGGGGTCGTTCCGGCAAAATATTTCTGGAATTGCTCCCAATCTACACCGGAAAACGGGTTCCTGTTGTCATTCATCACAGCTCCTCCTTTTCCTGAAGACTGCCTATACGCTCGCGGTCGGCTGATCGATCAAGTCCGCATCCAGCACGTTGTTAATGTTGGCTCCGTTCAGCGTATTGACTACGTTCCCGGTGTTGCCGCCGCCTTGCCCAGATACCGCCTTGGAGCTTGATACCGGCGAAATGCTCAAGGTATCTCCGAAATTGACGGTCCCGGAGTTGCTGTTAATATTTACGGATTGCACAATTGACGGCAAAACGCATCCCTCCCATCCGATGGACGGCTTCTCGCTGCCCACCTGCTATTCAGTCGGTGCGGGCTCTTCTCTTAGTAGATGCCGGATGTGCTTGATCCGTGTCTCGGATCTTAGTCTTTCGCTGGAGCCGACATGCACTACCGCCGATCCCGATATGATAAATACATGAATATGGTCTACGGAAATGAGAGGACACGTGTTGATCCGGTTTATACGAATCGGTTCATGAACTATAGGAACGGCGAGTGCTCTCGAGAATAAGCTGTAGTCCTGGAAATCCATTTCGCTCTGCAAAAAAACCGCTCGCTCCCGCTGTACGGCTATCGTATTGTTAAAGGGCGCGATGTCCTTGGAATCGCCGATTTCCATAGCTGTCGCCGATCCCAGCGTCGTGATGTTGATCGTACCTACTCTAGATATTCTAGCGTCCATACCGCTGCCCTCCCGATACCCCGGTTTACTCGCTCGTTACTCCAACGATGACCTCCTCCGGAGGCGTTTCGAATGCGCTGACCAAAACTACGGTATCGATATCTCCTACCATCAATGTCGACGATGTGCTCAGGTAAGTAATATCGATCCGGCATACTTTGATTTCACCGTTAATCACATCGAAATCCATCAGGTCCCGTTCCCGTCCTTTCTGGGGAGATTTTTGATAAACGCTTCGAACGTCTTCTCAATGTCCCGCTTTACTTCCTCGATGATAGGCTGCTGCATGCTTGCCACTTGCTCCGCATTGGCCGGGCGCGTCTTCAGCTTGCTCATATAGTAGCGGATCCGCTTATCGATCTGCTTCTTCACGTCATTGACGATAAAGCTCCTGTAAGGATCATCCAGCGGATATTCATATTCAGCTTCAAAAGCTTTCAGCGCATGAAAGGCTTCGCCGCGCAAGTAATCGTGAATCTGCTCCTGTATGGAATTGTACATGAGCGGGTCCGGCTGCTCCGCAGGCCCGGTTGTCACGGAAGGAGCATCTACGGATTGTCCTACCGACATCTCGTCAATGCTGGAATCCGATCCGTTCGGATTAATACCGATGTTCAACGTACCTTCCAGCTTCTCGACCTTTAACAGATCGAAGTGGTATTCGTTGCGGATGACGGGCGGCTGCGGCTGCGGCTGCGGCGGCTGCTGTTTGTCGTCGTTCGATTGCTTCAGCTGGTTCATCTCCTGGATCAAGCCGTCCAGCTTGCTGTTCAACTGCTGGATTTGTTGATTTTGATATTGTAAATAGTCATTCACTTGTTGGAGGAAACGCAGCAACTCCGGACTCATGTACATATATCAATCAACCTTTCGCTACAAAGTCTGCTGGATATCTAGGCGGTAGGCTCTGTTAAAGGAATAAACGGGATAAAAGAAAACTCCGCCTGAGGCGCGGGCCCCTTGAATCCCCCCGTATTAAACAGCTGGGATAAGGGCTTGATGATTCCGGCGCTGCCGATTTGCAATACCGATGAGTTCGAAATGCCGTCAACCCGTATCGAATGAATGACGATATTCTGCTGAATAAACAAATTCAAGTCTCATCAGCCTCCTTCACGGTAGTTCGATATGGCGGTCCGACCGTCATTTGATCGTACGCTGTCGATCCATATACGTTGATGACGCTTGGCGCGTTAGTGACGTTCAACCTTTTGCCCGTATTGAAAGAACCGCCGCCGGCATAGGTTTTACTGTACGTAGTAGGTGAAATGATGCCTACATCCCCGATATTGAACACACCGCTGACGGTGATAACATTTACAGCACCAACAATAGCCGGCATGGCATAACATCCCTTTTTATGAAAATGTGCTTACTATACTTTATGACGGGCATTTGCATGTATTCATACTACCCGTTGTCCATCCGCTGCAAAAAACATAATTTATGCCCCTTCCGCGTACGATAGTGTAGATTCCCATGCGAAATGACCGAATCAGGAGGGTGAGACTATGAGGATGACGGTAAACAATAAGTGCATACAGGTGGGGGAACTCGTTATTGAAGGCGTCGGCAGCTCCTCGCTCGTTCTGGTCGGGGATGCCAATGTGATCACCAGCTCATCTTACTTCGATACGCCTGCCAGCTCCTTTGTTCAAAGCCTCGAGGTGCCGCTACCGCCGGAAAATGAAACTCCTTAAGCACCGGAGCGCAGACTCCACTTTTTTGAAAAAAGCAGCTGCCACGCTGTAATTCAAGGCAAGACGCAATGAATCCGTTCATTCGTCTTGTCTTTTTTTCCATCCCCCCCTTAGAGAAGCCGTAAAATGGAGATATTGGAAGAATACCCGGTATCAGCTTGCCGTAGTCGGGGTACTGCTCAGAATATAGCCCTTTCAGAAAGGAAAGCCCGGGTGAATTATTTAGGCTGCCGAAGTATAATTGGTAGTCGTGACATACTATTTCCTTAGCACATGAAGCGTTAGGGAATAACCGGCGATGAACCAACATTAAAAAATCAGGATGTGGTACCTATTGAAAGACCGACGATTGCTAACAGATTATCTTAAGGCGCATTGGTTTTTTTATGTGCTGGCCATTTTATTCATCACCGTAGCGAATATTACGCAGTCCTACTATCCGAAAGTGCTCGGAAATTTCACGGACCAGCTGCAAACGGACGGCATCACACCGGAAATCATCAAGGATTACAGCCTGCAGCTGCTGGCGATCGGCCTCGTGTTCGGCATTCTTGTCGGAAGCGGACAGTACACGGTTATGCGGTTGGGACGCCGATTTGAATTTTTCACCCGCAGAAAACTGTTCCAGCATTTTACGACGCTGAGTGAAAATTACTACTCCAAGCACGGTGTCGGCCGGCTGCTCAGCTATGTTATGAACGATGTAACGAGTGTCAGGGAGTCCATCTCGATCGGTTTGAACCAGACGACGAACGCCGTCATTCTCATCATTTCCGTTATTTTCATGATGTACATCAGCAATATTCCATTGTATTTGATCTTAACGAGTATTATCCCTCTGATTGCCATTCCGTTTGTCGTCGTCTATTTCGGCCCGGTTATTCGCAAACGGTCCATGAAGGTTCAGGAATCGCTGGCCAAAATGACCGAAAGTGCGGAAGAGCAGTTCGGCGGCATCCGAGTGACCAAAAAGTTCGCTGTAGAAAACATTATGCGCAACCGGTTCGGCAAAACCGTCGATCAAATCATTGAAAATCAGGTGAGTCTGGTACGGATGTCTTCCCTGTTCCAAGCAACACTGCCGTTTCTCGGGGCGCTGTCTCTGATCGTATCCATCCTGTACGGAGGCTACTTGACGATTCAAAATGAAATTACGCTCGGTAATTTCGTCTCGCTTACGCTGTACCTGCGCATGATGGTGAACCCGCTTCAGCAAATTGGCAACGTTATCAACACGATGCAGCGTTCGCGGGCTTCGCTCGAGCGAATCAACAACCTGCTCGGCATTGAGCCGGACATTCAGGAATACGCCGAATCCAAGCCGCTCAAGGTGAATAACGCAGGGATTCGCATGGAAGGTTTAACGTTTGCATACCCGGATTCGTCCAAGGATGCGCTGCATGATATTAATCTGACAATACAGCCAGGCAAGACCGTAGGTATCATCGGAAAAACGGGCAGCGGCAAAACGACGCTCGTCAAGCTGCTGCTGCGGATTTACGATCCTCCGGAAGGAACGATTAAGATCGGCAACGAGGATATTCGCCATATTACGCTGGAGAGCCTGCGCAGCGATGTTGCCTATGTGCCTCAGGACGGCTTCCTGTTCAGCACGACGATCCGCGACAATATCGCGTTTCATAACCGAAGCTTGCCGTTCGAGCCGATTGCCACGGCTTCCAAGCAAGCGCAAATTCACGACAACATTATGGAATTCCCCGACCAGTTCGAGACGAAGCTCGGCGAACGCGGAGTTACGCTCTCAGGCGGGCAAAGACAAAGAACGAGCCTCGCGCGAGGCCTGATCAAGAACGCTCCGATACTTATTCTCGATGACAGCGTCAGTGCCGTCGACGCGGTAACGGAGACACAAATTATCGAGAACCTGCGGCTGACCCGCAAAAATAAAACAACGATTATCATCGCGCATCGGATCAGCGCCATCAAGCATGCGGATGAAATTATCGTCATGGACGAGGGACATATCGTACAACGAGGAACTCACCATCAATTGATGGCGGAGGAAGGAATTTACGCTACCCTTTATTCCATACAGGAGGAGGGAACCCGATATGCCGAAGGAAGCCGCTAATTCGAAGCTGGGCGAAGAAATCAGCAGCTCCTATCATGTCAGCAAGGAAGACAGAAAGGCCGCCTTTCGCTCTACGCTGGCTTATGCCAAGCCGCACCGCTGGAAATTCTTACTGATCTTTTGCTGTACCATGCTCGTTATCGCGGCCGATTTGCTGCAGCCGTATCTGGTAAAAATCGCTATCGACGATAATTTGCTGATCGGCAAGAACGATTTCGGCGGTCTGGTCCTCATCTGCGGCGTATATCTGGTGCTGTCGCTCATAAGCCTTGCCTTTACGTATATTCAGAACAATTTGCTGCAGTTGACGGGCCAAAGCATTGTCGGCCGCATACGGAAGGAATTGTTCGAGCACATCTCCAAGCTTTCGATGCCGTTCTTTGACCGGTTCCAAAGCGGCAGTCTCGTAACCCACGTATCCAGCGATACGGAGTCGCTCAACCAGTTTTTCACGCAAGTGTTCCTAAGCCTTGTGCGCGACGGGATGACGCTTATCTTCATTATCGCGCTGATGTTTCATCTTGATCCCACGTTAGCGGGCTACAGCATGATTTTGCTCCCGATCATTGCGATCATCGCCATCGGCTTCCGTTCCTACATGCGCAAAACGTATCAGATTACACGCACCCAGCTGTCCCGGCTCGTCGCATTCGTAGCGGAGAACCTGGCGGGGATGAATCTGATTCAGGCGTTTCACCAGCAAGAGGAGCAGGATAAGCGCTTCACCGAGCAAAACACGCGGTATTACAAAGCGAACCTGAGAGAAGTGCGTACCAACGTATTGTTCAACCGTTCGTTCGATATTTTGGGCAACTTGTCCGTAGCGTTCCTGACCTATATCGGCGGTATGGCCGTCTTCAACCACACGGTTGAATTCGGTGTGCTGTATGCATTCATCACGTATATCCGCCAGTTTTTCCAGCCGATCAACTCCATTACGCAGCAATGGAACACGCTTCAATCGGCCACCGTTTCGATGGACCGGCTGTACCGGATCTTTTCGATCAAGCCGGATATTACCGATGCGGACAAACCGGCTGCAGTCCGTTTGCCGGATGTACAAGGAAAGATCGATTACAACCATGTGCAGTTCGGCTATCAGGAAGGAATCCCGGTCATTAAAGATCTCGACCTGCACATCCGTCCGGGCGAGATGATCGGGATCGTCGGTACGACGGGAGCCGGCAAAAGCTCTCTGATGAGTCTGCTCTGCCGTTTTTACGAGGTCAACAAAGGCAGCATTCTCATCGACGGCATCGATGTCCGCGATATCCCGCAGGAGACGCTGCACCGGATGATCGGCCTCGTTCAGCAGGAGCCTTTCCTCTACTCCGGCAGCATTATCGATAACGTTCGGCTGTTCGACCAAACCATCAGCCGCGAGCAGGTCATCGAAGCCTGTACGTTCGTCGGCGCCGACCCGCTCATTCAGCGTCTGAAGGACGGGTACGATACGAAGCTCTCGGAGCGGGGAAGCGGCTTGTCCGCCGGCGAACGCCAGCTGATCTCCTTCGCTCGGATCGTCGTATTCCAGCCGAAGATCCTTATTCTCGACGAGGCGACGGCGAATCTCGATTCTCATACGGAGCAGCTCGTACAGAACGCGCTGCAGGTCGTATCCGCAGGCAGAACGACCCTTGTCATCGCCCACCGGCTGTCGACCATCATGCAGGCGGACCGCATCCTCGTGATGAAGCATGGCGAAATCGTCGAGGAAGGCAACCATACGCAGCTGCTGGAGAAGCAAGGCTACTACGATCAGCTGTACCGCCATTCGCAAGGGAAGCAGGCTACAGGCACAATATAGTAAACAGCTTCGCTTGCGGATAAATCCCGTGAAAAGAACAACGCCCCTATCCAGGCTCCCAGCCTGTGTCGGGGCGTTTCGTTATTGTGGCTACAGCCGTGCCGCTGCCGCTTCCTTCATGAAATCCACTATTGGCTGCGGCTCTTCCAGACTGTGCGGGTGGTGCCCGACGCCGGGCTTCACGATCGTACGGATCGTACCGCCCAGCTGCTTCACGCGCTCTTCCAGCAGTGCCCCGTTCTCCGAGAACGGCACCGCCGCGTCCTGGTCCCCGGCCACGACCAGAATCGGGATGCCGGCACGAACGAGCGCCTCCGCATGATCCAACGGATTACCGCGGAACGACGCCGCCGTCTGCTCGTTCAGCCCGTACACGGCCAGGCATTCCTCCCACTGCTGCGGCGCCCCGCTGCCGCTTCCAAGGCCTGCCGGCCAGCTGCGGATATCGAGCACCGGCGCGTCCAGGTAAAGCGCCAGCACGCTCCCGGGATGCGCAGCCGCATACTGCACGGCGTACAAGCCTCCGCGGCTGAAGCCGAACAACGCCGCTTTCGGCGCCAGGCCGAACCGCTCCTTCACCTGAGCCTGGAAGCGGTCCATCAGCTCCACGGCTCCCGGGCAGCCGTACATGTGGCTGAGCCGGCAGTACGCAATGTGCCAGCCCTGCTCCAGCAGAGCCATATCGGCATAGGAGAACGCGTCAAAAAACTCCGTCCGCCACACCCAAGGGCGGCCTGCCGCGGCTTTATCCGGAGCAATGACGATGCACTCCCTCCCGCTCACGAAAAAGTCGGTCCGCTCGTGCCCCTTCCATTGCGACGTCTTGGCAACGCCTGCAGTTTCCGGCGCCAAACGCCGGATATGCTTGTCCAGCTCGGCTGCCTGCCTCATAGCTTCGTCCAGCGGCAGCGCTTCGGCTTTGTTCTCGTTCGTATGGCCTACATGCTCCTTCCAGGCGGCGCTCAGCATGCGATGACGTTTCATCACGAGCGCGAACCATTCGGGAAGCTCGCTGTCAGGAAGCTTCGCATGATCGGGAACCTGCTCCAGCGTCACATTGAACAGGCGGCCCAGCAGCGCCTTGGCCATGACCCAATGGCCTCGCGCGTTCGGATGAATGCCGTCTCCCGAACGATAGTCGGGACTCTCCGCCCGAGCCTTCTGGATATCGGCGAATAAAGGATCATGGATATTGACTACCGCATCGACGGTATCTCCGAGAGACAAGCACCAGTTGGCATAGTGCTTAAGAACATCGTTATACTCAGTATAGGGCTGCTTCCAGCTGTAAGTAATTTCTGCTGCCGGTTCGGCGGCTTGGTCTTCGTTGTTCCCTGCTGCTGCTTTGCACAGCTTATCGTACGGCGGAGGCGTCACGACAATCGCTTTCGCACCCGCCTGCTTCACCAGCCCTATCAGCTTCATCATCCCGTTGCGGTAAGCCGCGAACCGGTCCTCTGACAATGGATGGTAGATCCCATCGTTCATTCCGTAGCACATGACGACCCAATCCGGCTTGCTTTCGCTTAGCGCTCTCTCGATCCGGTCGTGCACGCACGGCCTTGGAAACGGATGCTCCGGCTCGCTGAGGCCGGAAGCGGTTTCACTGCTGACCCCGAGATTGATGAAATTCAACTCGCGATCCGGCATATGCTGTACGAAATAAGCATACATAAATGCGATATAGCGCCCGTTATCGGTTATGCTGTCCCCCAGAAAAGCAACGGTCAGCGGGCTCGGCACCGCTGCGTCTTTTTGAAACATAGTCCCCATCTGCAGTTCCTCCCCATTATGATTCCTTTTGGTATTATAGCATGTTTAACGTGAACAATAACCAAAAAATACCTCGCGAAGTGAAGCTTTTCCTTCGAAATCAGTCCGAATCTAAAGCCGGTGCAATCGTTGTAACTTTTTGTCATAAGCGGGGAGGATTTCATCATACGCTGGAAGAAATACTACCTGTAGCGAACTTTCGGAGGGAGGCATTCGGATGAGCAATGCAAGAGCTCTTCTTCTTGTAACGGGCATTTTGGAAGGCATACTGGGGATTCCTTTTTTAGGCGGTATCATCATTCTGAGCTTGTCTTACGCACCTCTGTTTATTATGTTCGTCCTTCATATCATTACGCTGCTCCTTGCTTTGCGGGAGAACAAGGACCGCCACGGAAGCATTGCCGGCATCGTCACGTCAGCAATCGGATGGATTCCTTTTGTAGGCATGATCCTTCATATCATTACCGCCATTTTGCTATTATTAAGCTATTTCAAGCATGAGAACGTATATCCCCGCCGCAAGCTGCGATAAAAGAACTATATCCCGCTTACTGCCTTGGACTGCCCCAGACAGCGATGTCGGAGACAGTCCTTTTGGCGTTTGCGGCGAGTCTGCGCTTGCTACGTTAGAAACCGCTTCACCGTTTCGGCAAATGTATCCTTCTCGGAATAGCCGTGATATAGACGGGTCGAGACTTTGACGGCATCCCCGAAAAAGAACCGCTCATACAAGCTTTGCCGGCCGGCAAAGGAGCTCGAGCTCATTTCCCATGCGAGCCGGAACAGGCCTACTCTATCTTTGGCGCTGATGTCGATGCCTCGTAAATATCGGCCGATCTCGTCCGCCACATCCGACCGGAAGTCGTCTTCGCCGGGTATCATGACGAGACCGCTTGCACCAAGCAGCTGAACGATCTCCAGCATGCGGGGATACAGCTTTGGAAACAAATAGCTGGCCGCAGACAGCGGCTTCGCATCCGGCAGCATCGTTCCCCACCGGTCCAATTGCGCATTGGCTTCGGAAGCGGTGAGCAGAGCCTTGAGCGTTTCCAGCGTTGCGATGACCTCCGCCGCTTTTTCTATTACCTGCGTATACGTACGCAATCCGAGCGATTGAATGATGGATTCGACCGTTCCGAGCAAAAATTCGGTCTTGGCGATATTGCGGCAAAGCACCTGATGACCGGCATGCATGTGAAAATGACTCTCCTCGATGAAACGGACCGCCATATGCTCGTCGCCGTACAGTAATACCCGCTCATGCGGAACGAGGACATGATCCAGAACGACCAGCGTATCCATTTCCTCATACCGGGAGCTCAAAGGAAAATCAAATGCCGACGCTCCCGAGACGAAGCTTTCCCTGCATATAAACTTCACTCCCGGCAGATCGTGAGGAATCGCGATGGCGAAGGCGTGAGGATTCTCCTCGTAAATCGATGGCAGCGGCGGAGGGAAAATAAGGATTTCCTCTGCCGTAACCCCTTGCGTCGCCAGCAAAAACGCACCGCTCACAACAAGGCCGTCCTTGGTCTTCTCTATAACGCGCGGCGCGTCGGGCTCTTCCAACGTCTTCATGAGCGTGCTCAATCTTGCCGTATGAGGAACAATAAACGCATGAGACAGCGTAATGTCGTTCTCACGGCAGTATTCGTAGTACGCTTTCATGTTCTCGGCATAGGTCGGATGCAGTTCATTCAACAAGCCGGCAGCCGAACCGAACGCCATCATCCCCGTGTTCATATAATCCGGGGCGCGGCCCAAAAAACCATGGTGCGCTTCCGCCCACACCTTCATCATGCTCCTCCGTCTCTCCAGGTCCGAGCGGTTTGCCGGCTGCAGGAAAGATAGCCCTACCGGCTCTCCGGTCGTTGGCGATTCGTAGGTCATGACGGACCGCAGCTCTTCCCGGCTCTGCATATCGTACAGTTCCGCCTGGGTAGAGATCAGACCTGCAAATGCGGGGTGGCTCGGAATAGGTACGTTTACTTTTTCCCCGTGAATCCAGACGCTTGCGTTGGAACGTTTGAGGCGATCGATATACTGCTCTCCGTTTTTGATCGGCATAGATCTACCTCCCTATGGTTTTTGTATAGTTTACGTTACTCGGGAAAGATGGCTATGGGACAAACGCTGATTTATGTCCTTTCGGCATGTCCCTCTTTATTTTCCAGCGCAAATACCGGCTGTTTTTGCAGCCGGTTGTGCTTTCGGAGAGCCCTTATTGGTCGACAAATTCACCATTTACATACGGTGGGAATATCTCTCGGAGGAGCGTTAGCGTCCGCCTTTGAAATCCGTGAAAATACCAATAATTCCAATCCAATTCACGGGTTTCAACAGCGGCTGGAGGGAGATATCCCACCGGGAGTATACTGGGGAATTCAAGTTCCTCGAAGGGGTAATCGAAAAAACACCGGTTGCCTATCCAGCCGGTGTTTCCTCTCTTACCATTCCTTGCGTGTCAGCAGCGAAGACAGGAAGGTTAACGCCAGTCCTTGTCCCCAGCCCTGCACTCTTTTGTAAGGAACGCCCTTGTAGCCTTCCGCATCCCTCATGACGGCCGTGCCCGCCGATACGCCTCTTACCGAGCCGTCCTCATCTATGCGGCCTAGGATGCCTTGAATCGATTTGTTCACGTATTTATTGTACATTTTGCCGCTCCCGATAAACGCCGCCGCAATGCCCGCCGATCCGGAGGTTTCCGTGTAAGAGTCCGGATCGTTCAGCACGGTATGCCACAGCCCGGAATCCGCCTGCAGCCTCACCAGCGCGGCCAGCTGATCGCGAAGCGAGCCTTCGATAATCATGAACGACGGATGGGTGACGTGGATCAATTTCAAGGCTCTTGCCATCGTAATCGCTGCCCAAGAATTGCCGCGCGCCCAATATATGCCTGACATATGGTTCTGAGCCAGGTTGTCCCAGCCATGGTAGTACAAATTCGTTACCGGATCCTGCAAAAACTCCTCATGACCGTGGTACTGCTTGATACCGTCCTCCAAATAATCGGTGCGGTTCAGCAGCGTGCCGATCCGGACGAGGAAGTAACCGGCCATGAACATCGTGTCGACCCAAGCCTGCTCAGGGAAGTTGTAATCCTCCGAGTTGACCGTATGCTGGAAAATACCGTCCGCGAACCGTTCCGCGTCGTTCATAAGGAAATCGGCCATTTGCACCGCGAAGTCGATATACTTCTCTTCCCCTGTTGCCTTGTACAAGGTAAGCAGCGAATGCCCAATGGATACCGCATTGACCGTCAGCTTCGGCAGGCCGTCCTCCAGCTGCTCGTCCACCCAGGCTTTGAGCATGTCCAAATATTCTTGCTTGCCCGTCGCCTCGTAAGCTTCCGTTACGCCGTAGAAGGCTACGCCGCCCGGCCAGTCCCAGTTAAAATCCATTTGAAACGTCCGGTGTACGACCCGGTCGATTGCGCTGCGAATTTCCTGTTCATCATATAGTAATGCCGGCATGTCCATGACCCCTCCCGAGATGATGGAGCCTGTTGTGCAGGCCCCTGATTTTATAGTTATAACAGCCGTTTCCGTTATCCTTTTAAGCCGCTGGTGCTGATGCCTTCGACGATAAACTTTTGGAAAATAAAGAATACGATAACGATCGGCAAGAGCGACAGCGTCGACATGGCGAACATCCCGCCCCAGTTATTGATCGAATCTCCGTCGAGGAACAGCTTGAGCGCAAGCGATACCGGATAGAGCGAAGGTTTATTCAAGTACAGCAGCGGATTAATGAAGTCGTCCCATTTCCAGTAAAATTGGAAGATCGTAGCCGTAACAAGCGAAGGAACGATCATCGGAACGATAATCCGGAAAAAGATCGAGTATTTGTTACATCCGTCCATTTTGGCCGCTTCATCCATTTCCGGCGGTATCGTGCGGATGAACTGCATAATGAGAAAGATGAAGAAAGGAACTCCGAAAAAGCTCGGGACGATAATCGGCTTGAACGAAGACAGCCATTCCAGCTTCGCGAACATCACGTACTGCGGGATCACCGTAACGTCGTGCGGCAGCATCATCGTCATCATGACACAGCTGAACCAGAAGCCTTTTCCTTTGAACGGAATCCGGGCCAGGCCGTAGGCGACGAGCGCGGAAGAAACTACGGCGCCGATGGTAGAGAAAATAACGATAATGAACGAGTTTTTGAAAAAGGTGCCGAACGTATTGCCCGCGAACCCTTTCCACCCGGTCACGTAGTTAATGAACTCCAACCGGCTCGGGATGAGGCTGTAGGCTTGGGAAAAAATTTCATCGTTAGGCTTCAAGGAGCTGACCGCCAGCCAAAGGATCGGATAAATCATCAAGAGCGCCAGCAAGCCGACAACGAGATGATATAGAAAAGGTTGAAAGCGTCGAGCTGTGGACGGCATGTTATTTCTCTCCTTTCGACTCGTAATGTACCCAGAAGTTCGCCGATTTGAAGATGGCGAGCGTAATGACACCGATAATGATCAGCATGATCCATGCCATCGCGGACGCATAACCCATTTCGAAGAATACGAAAGCTCTCCGGTACAAATACAAGGAATACAACAGCGTGTTGTCAAGCGGTCCGCCTTCCCCGCGGGAAATGATGTAGGCCGGGGTAAAGGTCATGAATGCTGAGATCGTTTGCATGATCAGGTTGAACAGGATGATCGGGCTGAGCAGCGGCAAGGTGATTTTGAAGAACTTGTAAAATCCGTTCGCACCGTCCACGCTAGCCGCTTCGTAGAGCGATGCGGGAATATTTTTCAGCCCCGCCAGGAAAATAAGCATCGAGGATCCGAACTGCCATACCGACAAGGCGATCAGCGTCCACAACGCGGTACCGGGACTACCGATCCACGAGGTCTCCGTATGAATTCCGATGACGCCGAGGAACGAGTTCAGGAGCCCTTTATCGCCGAAAATTTGCGTCCACATGATGGAGACTGCCACGCTGCCCCCAATCAGGGAAGGCAGATAATAAGCGGAACGGTACACGCCGATCCCGCGGGCAGCCTTATTCAGCAGCATCGCAACGATTAAGGCGAAGCCGAGCCGAAGAGGTACGCTCGCGAATACGTAGGTGAACGTAACTTGAAACGATTTCCATATTTTATCGTCTTCCGTAAATATCCGTTGATAATTGTCGAAGCCTATCCATCTAGGCGCCTCCATCAAGTTATACTCCGTAAAAGAGTAATACAAGGATGACAGGATTGGATACAAAGTGAAAATGAGAAAACCGATGATAAACGGAGCGGTAAACACGTATCCGACCACATTGTCGTTGTCCCGCAGCTTCATGGAATTCAACCCCTATGCTAGTAAATTTGCTGTAGTGAGCATGGCCTGTTGCTTCTATATCCTTCATTATAAAGACTCCGGTGCGGATTAAGAATTCAAAAAACCGTTCATTTTGTTTAAAAAACAGACCTCGATTCAAGCCAAAATCGTATATAGGTCCACAAAAAAACAGACCCGAACGGCTCCATCAATGGAGCTGTCCAGGTCCGTTCTGTACGATCTAAACAATAAATTACTTTTTGTTTTTCGCCAAGATCGCGTTCGCGTCCTTACGGAATTTCGCAGCCGCGTCTTCTACGGAAATTTTCTTGTACAAAATTTGCTCGCTCAAATCCTTCAACAGCTTCTCTACTTCAATGGAACCGACTGGGTTCGGAGGATCCATCGGGCTGCTGTTCTTCTCTGCCCATGCCACATAGTCGAATACTTTCACTTCGGCAGGAGACAGCGACGGCTTCAGAGCATCCTGTACCTTGGAAGAGATAGGTACTCCGCGCTCGCCTTTAATAATTTGGTTCGCTTCGATATCGTTAACGAAGAAGTTAATGAATTTAACCGCTTCTTCCTTCTGCTTCGAGCTTTTCGCTACGGAGAAGCCCATGCTTGGCTTCAGGAACAAGCCTTTGTTGGCGTTCGGGCCAGGAATCGGAATCAATTCCGTCGGACGTTTCGCCGCTGCAGACCAAGCTACGTATTGGTTAGACCATGCGAAGCTGCCCACCGCGTTGCCCAATACCATTTCGTCGTCTTCCGGCGTAAACTTCTTCTGAGCCAGCTTATCCAAGCTCAGCAGATAGCCTGCGTCGTACCATTTCTGATAACGCTTGTAGTATTCGATAAATGCTTTATCATCGGTGTAGCCAAGGCTAGTACCGTCTGCGCTGTACATTTTTTGGTCGATCGTGCGCAAATAATAAGGGAAGTACACATCGTAGCGCAGGTAGTCTGCAAGCAATTTGCCGTTCGATTTCAGCTTCCCGGCCAGTGCTTCCATGTCGTCCCATGTCCAGGTTTTAGCCGGCATAGTCGCCCCTGCTTTGGTAACGATATCCGGGTCTACCGTAGCGCCGAGAGCATTGACCCCGAGCGGAATTTGATACAGCTTGCCGTCGTATTCCCCGCTCTTCAGAGTATTCGCGTTCACAGCCGAAGTATCCAGCTTCCCGTTGGTCGTGTAAGGGCGAAGATCCTCCAGCTGACCTCTGCCGCCGAACTGGCTGATGTAGGACATATCCATTTGAATAATATCCGGCAAGCCGTTCGCTGCAGCCTGAGGAGCCAGCTTCTTCCAGTAGTCATCGAACGAAGCGTATTCGGCTTCAATTTTCACGTTCGGATTTTTCTTTTGGTACAGCTCGATTACTTTCAAAGTATAGTCATGTCTTGCCTGACCGCCCCACCACGCAATGCGCAGTGTTACCGGGTCCTTGCTGCCGGAAGCGGCGGAATCCGCTTGCTTGGATGTATCTCCTCCGGAAGCTGCATTCCCTCCACAGCCTGCGGCAGTTAAAACGACGGACAGCGAGAGCAATATTGGCAACGCTTTCTTCATCTCTATTTCCTCCCCTGATGGTTCGTGGTTACATAGCTATTATCTCGTGTAAGGATCAGAAATAGAATTCAAAAAACCGTTCTCCTTGTTTAAAAAACAGAGGTATTCAATTGGACTTCATATATTCCGACGGCGTACAGCCGGCATATTTTTTGAACACTTGGCTGAAATATTGCGGATTATCGCCGAATCCGAGCTGCTCGGCTAGCTCGAATATCTTAATGTCCCTATTTTGCTCGATCAAATCGATCGCCTTGGAAATTCTCGTCTTCATGACGTAGTTCGAAAATTTTTCCCCGGTTTCTTTTTTAAACAGTTTCCCCAAATAATCCGAGTTCATGTACAGCATCTGATGGGCCACCCAGTTCAGCGACAGCTCGGGATCGCCGAGATGGTTGTTCACGATATCGATCACTTTGCTGACGATGGCGCTGTTCTTCGTCTTCGTCTGCTCGTAATGAAGCAGCGTAATGTGCTCCGCCGCCTCCTTGAAGAAAGCCTGGATCGCCTGAAGCGTATCAAGCTGCATCAGCTTCACCATCTGATCCATGTAGCGGCTCATGTCGTCCGAGTTGCCGAGACGGATCATCGCCATAAACAGCTGAATGACGTACGATTGCGAAGTCGCGATATCGGAACGAAGCTCGGCAATCCGCTGAAAGAACAAGTCGATCTCCCGGGATGCCTCTTCCCAGCGCCCGGTTTTAATCTGAAGCATCAGATGCTCCTCGTTGAAATTCAGGTCGCCGGACTCGGCGGACTCCGTGGTCAAGCCTAAGATATCGCGCTCCGTAATCACGCTGCCCTCGCCCAAATAAAACCGGTAATTCAAGCATTCCAGCGTCTGCTTGAACAGCTTGCGGGTGCGTGTAATGACATCCGCTTCGCTCAGAGCTATTGTCAGATCGATCCGGTAATAACGAAGAAACGTCTCACGAATGTTCCCGATCCTCTCAAGAAGTACGCTCAGCTCCTCAGGATCTTCAACAACGATGAGAACGTGATCTCCTACTGTAGAGCTTAATACGGTTTTGTCCAGCAGCTCCTCGGCGATATTTTTCACCGCAAACAAGTGCTCGAACTCGAACGGGCCGTCCAAATGAAAGAGAAGCAGACGCACGTGGCGGCTGCCGAGATCGACCCGGAACAAATGCCGGTAATATTCCCAATCCCGGTTGCCGTAGGTCTTGTTCGTCACGAATTCCTTCAGAAACTGCTCCTTTACATAAGGCAGCACTTTCTCGAGGCCCTCCCGCATCGTGCGGACGAATTGCTCGCTTTCACGCTCCTGCTCCAGCTCCCCGACAAGCTCCTGAAGCACCTCCATAATTTTGTTCTCGTTGCACGGCTTCAGCAAGTAATGCTTCACTCCATATTCCATAGCCGAACGCGCATATTCGAATTCGCCGAAGCCTGACAGCAGGACAACCCGGATATCCGGAAAGTCCGCATGGAGCTTCGCCGCCAGCTGCAAGCCGTCCATCCCCGGCATCTTAATATCGCTTATGATAATATCCGGCCGGTTGACGGATACAAATTCGTATGCCTCGATCCCGTTGCGGGCCGTCCCGGCGAGCACCGTCCCGGCCCCTTCCCAATCGACAATTCTCGATATACCGTCCAAAATGATTCGTTCGTCGTCCACCAGCAATACTTTATACATTACGTTTCCCTCGTTTCATCCGGTATGATGATAGAGACGCGAGTCCCTTTGCCAGGTTGGCTGTCCAACCGAATGCCGTACTCTTCTCCAAATGCAAGTATGATACGCTCTTCGATATTTTTCAAGCCGATCCCGCTTCCCCGGGTTCTCGCCTCTCCCCGGCGCACCTGCTCCAACAGCTGCTCGTCCATTCCCGGTCCGTTATCCTCTACAATGAGAATAAGCCCGCCAGGCTCTCTATCGGTTCGTATTCGAATGAGGCAAGGCTCCAGCATGGATTCGACCGCATAATGGATCGCATTCTCGATAAGAGGCTGGAGAGTGAATTTCGGAAGAATAAGCTTCTTTGCTTCGTCAGGCACATCCATCTCGAACACGAGCCGTTCTTCGAACCGGTATTTCTGGATCGTAATGTAGCTCATGACAATATCGAGCTCCTCGCTCACCGTAATGAGCGTTTCCCGCAAGCTGATCGAGTTGCGAAGCAAAAAGCCGAGCGATTCCACCATCCGCGAAATTTGCGGCTGCCCGTTCGTCTTGGCCAGCCAGTTGATCGAGTCGAGAGTGTTATACAAAAAATGCGGGTTAATTTGCGCCTGCAGCGCTTTGAATTGGGTTTCCTTAATTGTCAGCTGCTTCGCGTAATTTTCCGTGATCAATTCGTTGATCTGCTGGATCATCATACGGAACGTCCGCTGCAGCTGGCCGACTTCATCCATCTGCAGCATCGGCTGCTCGGACAATTCGGCCTCCGTCAGGCTGAAATCACCCTTTTGCACCTGCCTCATCCGGCCAATCAGGGTTTCAATCGGCTTCGTAAGACTCCGGGCGAAATTGATCGCAATCGCCAATACCACCAGCAGGCTGGCGACAAATCCGATAAGCAAAATCCGCTTCATCAGAACAATTTTGTTGAAAATCGCATCATATGGGACAAGGCTCAAATACGACCAGCCCAAATAGCCGGATCGGATCTGCGTCAGGAAATACGGCCTGTCATTGATCTGCTTGATTAAATAGCCGCCGCGGCTCCACTCCTCGTTGCCGGGTATGGCCATGACTTGCGTCTGCGCATGGTCAGCAGGGTTTGCAGGATAAATAATATGCTGTCCGGAGCCGATCTGCATCTCTCCGCTCTTCAATTCCGTTCCCTCTACGACGTCATCGACGATCTTATCGAAACGGATGCGAACGACCAGCGTGCCGATCCGGTTCAGGTTGAAATCCTCATATGACCTGATCTCACGGGCAGCGATCAAATAAGTATCGTCCGGATCAGGGAATATCCAGCGCGTTTCCCCGGAGCCTTTGGCCGACTCCTCGAGAATGGTCTGATTTTTGGCAACGGTCGCCTGGGACGATTGTCCCGCCATCGCTTGCTCACCCAGCCGGTCGGTGACCTCCATGGAGTAAATGTACTTCTCGTACCCTGCGAACTGGACCAGCCTATCCGAGACGAACCGCCGCAGCCGGTATTTCTCAAACTCCGGCGTATCCTCGTTAATCGCTCGAAGCAGACTTTGAATTTGCGGATCGGTCGCTATCGTGAAGGAAAGCTTGTCCAGCCGCTGCAGCTCGTTCTCAATCCCTCCGGAAGACAGATTGAGAAGCTGCGACGATTTGGAATACAGCTGCTCGTCATAGATGGAATACGCATATTGGAGCGCAAAGTAAGTGATAAGAAAACAAAAAGCCATAATAAACGAAATGAGAGAAATGACTTTATGTTTTATTTTCCAATTTTTCGTTATCGTACCCAACGGAAACGGTAACCGTTTGATCATTACCGGCATCCCCCTTCATAACTGCATCGCGTATCCCTTATCGTACTACAGGAAGCCCCGTGCAGCCAATGTTAATGCCCGGAAGATGCCAAACACCGGAAAATCGGCACTGTTGGATATGCTCTTGTATGAAATCCGACTGCCCTTGCCTAAGACTTGGATGCCATACTTAGTGCAAAGCCTGTCCGCCACGACGGATAAAACGGCTGCCAGCCATACTCCTTACGGGCCTTGGCGTTGGACGCTCCCCGCTCCCAGCCGCTGCCTCCCTGCGTAATTTCGGGCGACTGCGCGCCGATAGCTTCGGCAAACACCGGCAGCCATTCGGTCCCCTTGGCCGGTTCGTCGTCAACAATGTTTACCGGGCCGGAGGGCCATTCCAGGGCCGCTACAGCCGCCATGGCAGCGTCCTCCACATGGACGAAGGAAGCGACCCCATCCGTTGCCGTCGCCTGTCCGCCGCGAATGACTTCGTCCATGTAACCCCCGCGCTCATACCAAGTGCCCGGTCCATACAGCATACCGTAGCGCAAAATCACGTGCTCCGGAACCTCGGCTGCTGCCGACTCCAACGCGTGAACCGCCGCTACCGTCTCCTTCCGCGGGGACGGAGCCCCCAGATCCAGCGGCACCGCTTCAGAAGCAGGCCCTTCACCGGGCTCATAAACCCAGGAAATGCTTTGCGCGAGTATGCGCTTAACGCCGGAGGACAGAGCCGCATTCGCCAGATTGCGCGTGCCTTCTATGCGGATTCGGGCATTGTCCGCAAAATTGCGGGTGCTTAAGGACGTCAGCTGATGGATGACAACCTCCGGCCGCGCTTGCTCCACCGCTTTGAACACGGCCTCCCTGTCGAACACGTCGGCAATGACCGCACGAGCCCCCATCCGCTCGATCAGCTCGCTCTGATCCGGATTTCGGATCATTCCCGTCACCTCATGCCCCCTTCTTACCAGCTCCGGAACCATCCGTCTGCCTATAGCCCCGGTACATCCTGCAACAAATATGTTCATCCGAGATACCTCCTAATATGAATAGATTCATGTTGGATAGTTATGCTAACTACTTTAACGGACATTTGGTACATCGAATAGAGCCAATTTTCATTATTTGAAATATACCATGCTTAATCCCCTTGTCAGGAAAATGACTCCTTATTAGACAATCCATAGTCCCCTATGGACAAGTATGTTATGCTTAGACTACAGCGTATTTGATCAAGGAGGTATGTCCGTAATGGGTAGAAACGTACTTTTTGATGAGACACAATTTACGTTGCAGCTTCAAGGTTGGACGCGCATTTTTGCTTTTAAATCCAAGGTTGTCGTCCCGTACCGCACGGTTCACAGCGTTCTGGTCGATTCCTACCACGCTCCGCTCTGGATGCTCCGCATGCCCGGAACATCCTTGGCACCGCTTCATATTTATGAAGGCAGCTTTAAATACAGGAACGAATGGTACTTCTTATCCTATGAGCAGCCGGACTCCCTCATCATTGTCGAATTGAACGGACACGACACGTACCGGTATGTCATCTTTCAGATCGATCATCCCCGCGAGGTCGCGGCTGAATTGCGCCAGCGGGTCCGTATGTCCCAAGGCACATGAAGCAAAAAAGCCAAGAGAGTAAATACCCGACGGTTAAGACTGCCCGGTGCCTGCTCTCTTGGTTTTTTTCGTTTTACGAATCCCGCCACTCGTTGCCGTACTTCGTGACATCCGGCAGATCATGGCGCGTATGACGCTTCCATCCTCTTCTCACCGGTGTCTCTTCGGGAGAATATCCCACAACATCAATCACCGCTTCCGGATCGATGGCACGGATGAAATCCGTCAATGTCACTACCTCCAGCCGGGAAATAATCAGCTGTATCGTATGAACGGTGATCTGGTCACCGGCTTTGCTGCTCTGAATTACGGGTTCATGTCTAGTAGTGTTCCGAATTTCTGTAATAATAAGCTCGCCACGGCTGCTGTTGATCGTCATTCGACGCAGCCAGCAGGAGTCGTTCACCAACCTGCCCAACATGGAATTGAGATGCCGCACGTTCCATCCCTCCTCACCTACTGTTCGGTTAGAAGCCTTTACTAGCGTTGTGAATCAAGTCCAATTTTACCGGTCGGGCGATACAGTCTTGTTCCTCTTCGTACCCGTCAGCTTGCGGATCCGTTCCAGGCCGGCATAAATGTGCTTGGTCTCCTTGGTCAGCAGCGGTCCTATAACGGCTAGGATCAGTACATATAATGCAGCGAATGGCTGCACGATAGGGAGGAGACCGCCAGCTTTGGCCAGGTTGGCCATGATGATCGAGAATTCGCCGCGCGCCACGATGGTCAGCCCGATATTCACCGATGCTTTAGGGGATAATCCGGCGTATCGTCCGGCCCACATGCCTGCGGCAAAATTGCCGATCAGCGTTAGCACCACCGCAACCAGAGAAAGCCATACCGCTCCGCCAAGCGAGAACGGATCGATCGTAAGACCAAAGCTGAAAAAGAAGATCGCTCCGAAGAAATCGCGAAACGGCAGAATCAAATGCTCGATCCGTTTCATATGCTCCGTCTCGGCAAGCACCAGACCGACGAGCAAAGCGCCGATCGCTTCGGCTACATGGATGGTTTCGGAGAAGCCTGCGATAATAAATAATATCGAGAAAATAACCAGCAAAAACAGTTCGTTAGATCGAATATTCAACATCCGGTTCAAGAGGGGTACCGCTTTGCGGCCGACAATTAGCACAAGCAGCATGAAGCCGAGCGCTATCAGGGCCGAAGTCAGGATACCGGCGAGTGATGTAGAACCGCTAAGCACCAATCCGGAGACGATGGAGATATAGATCGCCAGGAACACGTCCTCGAACATGATGATTCCGAGAATCATCTCGGTTTCCGGATTCGCCGTTCGTTTCAGGTCGACCAGCACCTTGGCAACGATCGCGCTGGATGATATCGTCGTGATACCTGCGACAACGAGCATTTCCAGGAATGGCAGGCCCGCTACATAGCCGAACAACAAGCCAAGCGTGAAATTGATCAGAATATAGATCGTTCCGCCGACCGCTATGGAGCGTCCCGATTTGATCAATCGGCCTACGGAAAACTCAAGCCCCAAATAAAACAGCAAGAACAGAACGCCGATGCGGCCTAAAAATTCAATCAGCGGCGCACTTTGGATAAACCGGAGATCGATGTGCCAAATTTCGAAGGAATGCGGTCCGACCGCCATACCTACCAATATATAAAACGGGATGACCGAAAAGCGGAGCTTCGCCGACAGCAAGCCCGATAAAGCAATCAGCGCTATCGCCACCCCTATCTCAAAGACAATGTAGTTCATAGGTCATTCACTTCCCTTCATTAAAATTTGTTTAAAAAGCTTCTGCTGCCCCCTCTCGCCCGCAACCACTACCATGCTCTCCGCAGTAAGAATTACATCCGGCCCCGGGTTGATCTGTTTAGATCGCTTCTCAATGACGGCAATAATGGTCGCTCCTGACTGTTTGCGCACATTCAGCTCACCGATCGATTTGCCGACGCAGCCGTAATCGGCTTCCACCCGGTACCACTCGATAATGAGATCGTCCAGAGCCATTTCCATCGATTCCAAAGCTTTCGGCTTATAAGTCATTCCGCCGATAATACCTGCGACCAGACGCGCTTCGTCATCATCCAGCGTAATCATGGAAACACTGTCATCCGGGTTTTCGTGATCGAAATGGTAGCATTCCCTGCGGCCGTCGTCATGGATGACGATTACCAGCTTATCGCCGCCGCGAGTGGTTATTTGAAACTTTTTCCCGATTCCCGGGAGATCGCTTTCTCTTATTGTCATAAACCTGTCCTCCTGTATGAAAATTCACTTTATCGTTTTAACGCAGTAAACAATTAGGCGCAGTCAAATAAGCGTCTGCTGACCCTATTTTTTTGAGCAGAAGCAAACAAACGTCTGCTGACCTATTTTTTGAGCAGAAGCAAACAAACCTTTTTCTTTTCATTTTTGAAAAAGAAGGTCAAAAGAGCAGAATGAGAATAAACCTTAACTTTTTGACAATGGCTTGGCTGGCAAGTAACGCTCAGCTCAAACAAACGTTAGTAACAGCTCTAACAAGCTAACCACGGCAAATGGGATTGCCTCAAAGGGAATAAACGGTATGGTACTATCGGCGAATTACAAAGAGGGGTTGACACACTACACGTACAACGATGAGAACTTGAGGGGGGATAACAGCATCCGGGTTAACCGGCGGGCAATCTGAGGGTGAAATGAGATATGTGCTTCAGTAAGCACGCGGCGAACCATAGGAATCAAGCTATGCAGAACAGCATGCAGCGTCGCCAAATAAGCCAATACGCGAAGCGTTTCGGAGGTAGAGGTCTGCTTACGGACCGTAGTATTCGTGGAATAAAACTCCATCCCTTGCTGAACGGTAGTCCGTGCCGTTTCGTTGATATTGGATTCCGCAATCGGAGTAGGCGTGGCAAAGATCATAAAAACGACGATAAACATAACAGATAACATGCGATTGGACGAGATAAAACGAGTTATCATTCAATTTCACCCCCTTTTAGTCTTATTTCGATCAAATTATACCACAAATCGGCCTTTTTTTCAATTATTCAGCCTTTAATATATTTTGGAGTAGCAATTAACCCCGCTAAGTGGAGCTTTGACTTCGAAGTCCATCAGATACTTTATGGGAAGCCCCATTATAAATTCTATATAAAAAGACGCTCCCGTTGAACGAACGGGCAGCGTCTCTTGGATTACATAAAATCCCCAATTTCTTTCCTATCGGGGATCGAGGCTTGTGCTCCAGGGCGGGATACGGTTAAAGCCGCCGCCGCGGAAGCGAACCGCAAGCTGTCCTGGACGGGCCACTTTGACAAGTAGGCAACCATAAAGCTGCCGATAAACGTGTCTCCAGCCGCCGTCGTATCGACCGCCTTCACCTTGTACGCTTCCTGCCGCACGACCGTACCTTGCCGATCCGCGTACAGGCTTCCGTGCTCTCCAAGCGTCAGCAAGACGGCGTTAGCTCCCAATTCCAATAGTGCCTCCGCCATCCGTTCTCCCTGCCCGGCCGACTCCACACGGCTTCCCGACAGCTGCTCCGCTTCGCTCTCGTTGACGACAAGCAGATCGATCAATGGCCACACTTCGGGCGGAACCGGGGCGGCCGGAGCCGGATTGTAACAGGTGAATACGCCGTTTCTTCTAGCCTCCTGCATCGCGTATACGGTCGTTTCCCACGGGATTTCGTTCTGCAGCAGCAGTCCTTGCACATCGGCAAAAGCATGGGACAGACTGGCAAGGTTGGCCGGGGTCAGCTGACCGTTCGCGCCCTCGGACAAAATAATATGATTTTGCGCTTCCGCATCGACATTAATATAAGCGATTCCGGAGCTCGTCATCTTCTTCACTACATAGTCGGTGCGCACGCCTTTCTCATGCAGCGAATGGATCAGACGAATACCATACTCGTCATCCCCGACAGCACCGACAAAAATAACGTCCCCGCCGGCCAGCGACGCGGCCACCGCCTGATTCGCTCCTTTGCCGCCGGGAAAATAGTCCGTCCCGAGCCCCTTCACCGTCTCCCCCGGAGACGGCAGCTTCGTTACCTGCGTAACAATATCCATATTGACGCTGCCTACCACCAACAGCTTCGTCATAACAGTCTCCCCTCCCTCATCCATCCGAGTTACGTTTATTGTACCACCCTTAGGGACCTCAGCAAAATAAACAACCTTTCCCGAGCGTCCATCGCTTTTCTGCCTTCCATCCGATACCGGCTGACTGCCGAATGGGAGAAGCAGCGGTCCCTTTGTTTGATGCTAATGATGGGACCTTCTCAAATGCGTTGCCTGCTCAATATAACGGAGTTGAGCCATGCCACACCATCTATTGTATGTTTGGAAATTGCCTTCATTCGGTTGGATACCGAATCATCCGTTCGGCCGGTTCGGAATAGCGAGAGTAATTGTTGGCCGATTTGAGCGGAAAGCTCCAAGGAAGCGGCAGCGGCCTGGGAGATTCGGCGTTGCAGCTTCGGCAGTACTGGGATTCCCAATCTTATGGCCTATGGCATAAGATTACCCTTCAGGAGTGAGCGTGACCCTTGCCGTTCTGTAACATTCGATGATGGGACAGCTGTGATCCGGACTATTTGTTGCTGCAGCTAATGTTTGTAAACTCATCGGACAGGAAATCCGTTATTTCCTGATTTTGCCTCGAAAATGCTCCCCGATCGGACACTGGATCCGTTATTCGGAGCTTTTTGCGAGAAAGGGCCAGCAAAATGGCTCAATAACGGATCTGTTGTCCGATCACTTGAGGAATCGGGCCGTTTTGGGGCAAATAACGGATCTACGGTCCGATTCGTTAAGAAATAGTATCAAAGGCACACTCTGACATGCTCATGTATGCGATATTGTACCAATAGTAGCAGGTCAACCCCATTTGGTCGTAGTACGATCAGCTCAATGCGGGTAACCACTACTTTTGATGCCAACCAAGATCGGTTGCTCCATTATCCGGTACTCTCGTCCTTCCGTCCCAGTCTGTTAGAGTAGTGTCAGTAGTGTGATTTGCTGATCCAGCAGCGCGGCACGGTACTTTCTGATACGATCCCCTTAATAGGCCAACCACGAATCGATTATCTGGCAATTCCTAGTCTTTCATTCCGTTTTGTTCGGATAGTGTCAGTAGTGTGATTTGCTGATCGGCCTGCTGTACGGTATTGTCTGCCCACCACCCCGATGTTTTCGGAAAATGTCTGCAGTACTGAAGTACACACTTAGGAACGGCATGAGCAACCTGCCAGGTACTTTCCACTCCGGTCCGTTCCCATAGCGTCAACAGTGTCAGTGCGTGCAGCGGAACGTCCTGCAAGTCACGGTCCCTTCTGCCACGATCCACTAGTTTGACTGACTCTGTCTATTCAAACCATCAGGATCCCTAATAAGGGGTTACACTGGTTCTATCAAAGCCAACAGAGCCATCATCCCGGTATACTCCTGCCACACCCACTTGCTACTGCAGCTTCGCCCGCAGCTCCTTCCGCCTCCGTACCATCCGCTGAAACTGCTCCTCCAGCGCTTCCTTCTCACCGGCAAGCAGCGGCTCGCCAAGCTTGCTCACGAGCTCAGTCAGCTTCATCTCGACAGTCAGCAGCTCTTCACTGTCAACATTCCGCTGATCGCCCGGCTTCTTCCCGCTGTCGGCATACTCCCGGTACGTACCGTCGTAAGAGACTATCGCGCCAGCCGTAATCTCGAGGATTCGCGTCGCCGTCCGTTCGACGAACATCCGGTCATGCGTGACGAACAGAATCGTGCCGCTGTAGCCGATAAACAGCTGCTCCAGCGCTTCAACCGATTCAATATCAAGGAAATTGGTCGGCTCATCCATAATGAGCACCGTGATGTCGCTCAAAAATATTTTCGCCAAAGCAACCCGAACCCGCTCCCCTCCGCTCAGCACGCCTACTTTCTTGAACACATCGTCCCCTGTGAACAACAGCCGTGCCAATACGGTACGCACCAATGCATCCGGCTGAACGGACGATGCGAGAACGCAGTCCATGATTGTAGCATCCCGGTCCAAAATATCCAGGTTTTGGCTGAAATAGCCGAGCTTGACTCCTGGCGCGATCGCAACGCCGTCTTCACGGGCCACGATTTTTTTCAAAAGCGTCGTCTTGCCTGAGCCGTTAGGACCGATCAATGCAACCTTCTCGCCGAATGGGATGCCAAGTGATACATCCTTCCACAGCTGCCTAGAACCTACCTTGGCTTCGAGCCGCTCCAATCGGATGACCGTCTGATTTTTATAAGCGGGACTGCCGGGAAGATCGATTTTCACCTGAGCAGCCTCGCGCGGCTTTTCTACCTTTTCCAGTTTCTCGATCCGAGTCTCCAATGCTTTAATCGACTGATGAACGCCCGCCTGGGTCGAGCCCTTTTTATCCTTGGCCAGCCTCCATTCCGACGTATTCGTCCCCTTGGGGGCTTTCAGCATCGTATCCGCCTTATGCCGCTTTATACGGATCGCGCGCTCCAGATCGGCTTTTTTCCGCACATATTCTTCAAATCGCTCCTGGTGCTGCCTTGCTTCCAGCTGCTTTTGCTCATAGTACGCGGTATAGTTGCCCTTATAGACCGTGATCTTCTGCCCTGCGATTTCCCAGATGACGCTGCACACTTTGTCCAGAAAGGTCCGGTCGTGAGAAATAAGGACGATCGCCCCTTTATAGCGGATGCACTTTTGCTCCAAATCCTTGATCGCCTCGATATCCAGGTGCATCGTGGGCTCATCGGCGAACAAAATGTCCGGCATAGCGTCAAAAGCCCTCTCAATGTACATCGAGGTAATTTCCCCGCCGCTCCGTACCGAGCCTTGCTCCGATTCCTGCTTTAGCTGAGGTATCATTTGCCGCGCCGCCTTCGTTGCAACCGTTCCTTCATCCGGCTCCGCTCCTCCCGCGAGCAGTGTCATCAGTGTCGTTTTGCCCGCACCGTTTGGCCCTACAATGCCTATCCGGTCCTGCTCTCCTATGCGAAGCATATCCGCTGCGAACAGCAGCCGGTCTCCGATCGTTTGCTTGATTCGTCTCGCTTCCAGCAATAACATAAAAAACCTCCTTGTTCCATTTCTGGACAGGAGGTATCGATAAACGAGCTTTTCATGCGTAAGACAACCGCAACTGTGCATACATCATTGAACAGTTCCCTTGAGCTTAACAAGGAACAATCAATCCTAGTCCACACATCGTGCAGACCTGCAGTACCGTTGGGGTTTCCTTTACCTGAAAAAGCCGACACGTATCCCTATCCAGAAACATCATTTCGTTTTAGTATCGAACGATGATTTTGTTCTTGGAAAAAGGATTAATACTTCATCGGCTTAAAGGTCACCCTCTCAATCATTGTTGGTTTTACCTTACTCTGTTTGTAAAGTAATGTCAAGGGCATGTGCCCTCAACACATTAGGTGGTTCTCATTACATCTCGCTTTGAACCTGGGTTCTGACGCCTCTTCTTTTGCCCCAGTAGAAAGAGATGACGAAGCTTCCTAGCAAAATCACTGCGCCGAACAAATAAGGAATGTCGATATAGACATCGAACAAAATACCGGCTAGCGCAGGTCCGAAAATATTGCCAAGACTCATGTAAGCATTGTTCATCCCGGCTACGAAGCCTTGCTCTTCACCGG
Source organism: Paenibacillus sp. H1-7 (assembly GCF_022354825.1). Taxonomy (GTDB): domain Bacteria; phylum Bacillota; class Bacilli; order Paenibacillales; family NBRC-103111; genus Paenibacillus_S. The sequence continues at coordinate 3,034,919 of NZ_CP031168.1, read as the reverse complement.
CCATTTTGGACAGCAGCGTATTGATCGCAGGTCTCATGATCGAAGTAAAGGTGAAGAAGAACAAGGTAACAAGCAAAATATACCAGAAGTTACCTGACAGCAGCATCAGGACCATCGACGCCGCGGATAGCAGGAAGGTTACGTTAATAAGCGTTCGTTCGCCGAAGCGGCGGATGAGCTTATCGATAAGAACGGCCTGAATAATGGCTCCAATTAACGCTCCGACCGTGATCAGAATCGAAATGTCTCTGGCTGTAAAAGCATATTTCTGATCGACGAACAATGGAAAAATCGCTTCGAAATTGGCCAGACCGAACGTCAAGGCAAATACCAGCAGTAATAATATGAAATAAGGCGCCTTGAACGACTGGGAGAACTGGGCGAAAATGTTTTCGCGCTTGATCACCTTGTTCCGGTTAGCCAACCGCGTCTCGGCAGTCAACGATTCCGGAAGGAAAATCAGCGTAGAAATCATCGCCAGAGCCCCTACCCCTGCGGATACATAGAACGGAGTGCGCAAGCCGAGCTCCGCCAAAAAGCCGCCGATACCCGGGCCGATAACAAAGCCGAGCGACATCGCCGCTCCAAGCAATCCCAGCCCCTTCCCTCTCTTTTCCTCAGTGGTTACATCGGCGATATAGGCCATAATGGAAGGGATCATCGCTGCCGCTCCAACTCCGCCGAACAGCCGGGACAAGTACAATACCCACACTTCCGACGCCGCGGCGAACAAGAAGTTCGATAACGTAAATAAGGCCAAGCCTGCTACAATCATAATTTTGCGTCCATATTTATCGGACCATTCCCCTGCAATCGGCGAGCACAGAAATTGGGTAAGCCCGAAGGCCGCCACCAAATATCCTGCCGTCTTGCCGCCGGCGCCGAATTCCTTTAAAAACTCGGGCAGCACCGGAATAATAAGACCGATCCCGAGCATTGCTATGAACATGTTCGCCATGAGCAGGATGAGCGGGGATTTTCGGTTTTGAGCTGAATTCATCGCATGGTTCTCTCCTTTTTCTATAGCTTCCTATCTCTTTATCTGCTTATGCGACGGGTTACTATACAACATTAATCTATAAATTGACTTTGAGTCAAGTTGTGAATTTTGTTATAAAAAATTTTTCTGAAACGTTCACAAAAAAAGCCAACCGGCCCAAAGGTCCGATTGACTTAGCTGTTGCTGCTTAACTACGCTTATTCAAAAAATACCTCATCACCGTCTCCGGCTTCGACCTGACGTATAGACCGTGACGTTCGCATGCTGTGGATACTTGAATATAGGATAGAAAAAATAACGAATGATCCCGCGGATCTCCCTCGAGAATGACTCCGGCCCTCTGGCCTTCGGCGAACAGGTCGGCCACTTTATCGACGTTATCCGATATGCCGCGCCGCACCGATTGCTTCAGCTCCTCCGGAATCGTGTCCGATGTCATAATCTGATCGACGAAAATTTGATGGAACAGGGCATCATCCCATTTGTGCCTTAGCAGGTTGTCGGCCAGAAGAGACAGCTTCTCCAGAGGCCCTGCCGGCAGCGTAGCCACTTGATCCAGATGCTCCTTCAAGCTGTTCAGGTTCATATTGATGAGCGAGGCATAAATTTCTTCCTTGGATTTAAAATAGTTATACACAAGGCCATGGCTGATTCCTACCTTGGCTGCAATATCGGAAATTTTGGTTGCGTCAAGACCTTTGGTGGCAAAAAGCTCTACGGCAACGGACAAAATTTGCTGGCACCGTTCCTTTCGCGCCTCCAGGTCTCTTTCGACATTACGCGGCAATCCTTTCACTCCTTATTACAGGTCGGTTTTCCATCATCATAGCTCCCGTCTTGTGGCTTGTCAAACCCTGAAAGTAGCCTGAACGGCCTAAAATGAAGTATAGTAAAGACGAGCGATATATTGACGGAAAGCAGGAATGGCAGCATGGCAAGCGATAAGCAAAAAGTACTGGATGAGGCCGTTGCCTTCATCCGTTCCTGCTGCGCGGAATTAGGCAAAACGCCTGAGGAAGCGGAGCGGCGAATAGATGAAATTATCAATAGCGTAGAAGAAACAGGAACGTATCGGCACACATACGAAGAGCTTCAATACGGTGCCAGGGCTGCTTGGAGAAATAATGCGCGCTGCATAGGCCGGCTGTTCTGGCCTACACTTGAGGTGTTCGATGAGCGGGCGCTCGATGATGAAGAACTCATCGCGCAAGCGTTAATGCGGCATATCGGCTTTGCCACGAACAACGGACGCATACGCCCGTCGATCACCGTGTTTGCTCCAGCCTCGCATGCCCGGCACGTTCGCATATGGAACCATCAGCTCATCCGGTACGCCGGATATGAGACTGAAGACGGAATTGTCGGCGATCCCGCCTCCGTCGAATTTACCAAGCAGTGCCTTCAGCTCGGTTGGGAGGGCGCCCGGACACCGTTCGATGTTTTGCCGCTAGTCGTGCAGATCGACGGCAAGCAGCCGAAGTGGTTCAGGATCCCCTCAGAGCTTGTGCTGGAGGTACCGTTAATCCATCCTGCGATCGAGCGCTTCGCCGGGCTCGGTCTTAGGTGGTACGCGGTTCCGATCATTTCCGATATGCGGCTAGAAATCGGAGGAATCCAATATACCGCGGCCCCATTCAACGGCTGGTACATGGAAACGGAAATCGGAGCACGCAACCTGTCGGACGTAACCCGCTACAATCAGCTGCCGGCCATCGCCGACCTGATGGGGCTGGACCGGTCGACCAACGCTTCGCTGTGGAAGGACCGGGCGCTGGTAGAGCTGAATGCCGCGGTGCTTCATTCCTTCAAAAGCCGGGGCGTCAGCATCGTCGATCATCATACCGCGAGCGAGCAGTTCATGCGCTTCCAGCGGCAGGAAGCCGATGCCGGACGCGAGGTGAACGGCAAATGGTCTTGGCTCATCCCTCCCATGTCCCCAACGGCAACGCCGATCTGGGACTATTACTTTACGGAACGGGAGCTGAGTCCGAATTATTCGTACCAGCCGCTGCCGTACTCCGCAGAGGAGAAGTCGGTGGACGTTCCTAGCGGCCAATCTGAGAACAAGGAAAACGGGCTAACCATTCAAGGCTGCCCGTTTCATATGAGCTCCCAACGCCCATAAGAGTGTTGGGAAATGCTCTATAGCCTGCTCTTGATGAGCAGGCTTCTTTTATTTTAGTGAACAGCTTATTGGTCGCTCATTCCCCCGCCCAAGGCTGGCGAACCGATACTACCGTCTCCCCGCTCGCAATCGCTTGTTGAATGAGCAGGTTCAAATAATGGTCCTGCGAAGCGTCCGCCAAGCTGTAGTACGATTGGCCGGTCCGCAAATATTCGTCCATGCGGAGCAGGCAGGACGCTACGGCAAGCTCGTCGTCCGTAAGCCTTGCCGGAGCAAGCGGATTCTTATACACCCATTGCTCCCCCGCCATAATGCCCTTCAGGTAGTAGCCCTCCAGATTCCCGTTCTCTCCCGCGTTTTTGCGGATGAGCGGCAGCTCGATAGGCGTCAAGTAATCTTGCAGATACGTCATCGTATCGTTCACGATTTCGCCGCGGTCGCCGCGGATTAGTACCCGATTGGAGCGAATCCAGGAGAAATATTGATCTCCCGTGAAATCGAAGATGCCGAGCTGCCCGTTCTCGAAGCGCAGCGTCGCGATCGTCTGCTTCGAGACCGCCATCTCCTCCGCTTCCGGTGCCCCGGCCCGGCCAGGGCCCTTGACGATAGGCGATTCGTAGGCGAACGCCCGAATCTCCGCCGTCTCAAAGCCGATGCCGAGCCATCGGCGCATCAAGGCCAATCCGTGGTACCCGTGGGCCACGGATACCTGCACCTGCGATACGCGGCCGAGCCGGCCCGTAGCGATACAAGCCTGCCGCGCCGCATGCAGCGGCTGCAGCGGGTACTGCTCGGCGACCTGCACTCGGGCGCCGAGCTGCGTCAGCTCCGCGTGGAGCTGCGTAAGCCCTGCCAGGTCCGGAGCCGGAGGCGTCTCGGACAAGGCGGGCACGCCCCGCTCCGCGAGCTGCTTCAGGATCCCGGGGCTGGCAGCCCACGGGACCGAAACGACCACGAACGACGGAGAGCCGTTCGTGATCAGCTCGTCCAATGTTCCGTAGACCGGAACATGCCATTCCTCGGCGAAAGCAGCGGCTTTCGCCTCATCCCTTACAACGACGCCGGCGACCTCGAACCGCTCGGGGCTCACCTTGGCTATGGTCAGGTAGAAATTCGCCCTCCAGCCGCCGCCGATAATACCGAATCTGATTTTGTCCATCCTGCTATTCCTCCATAAACCGATACGATTGCTCAACAATAAGTAGCAGCAGCAACTCCATCGGATAGTAGTCCACTTATCTACTATCCCACCGGATGCTGCAAATTTCAATACTTACTAATAGCAATGCCAGGCACCGTTCGACTTTGGCCTCCGTGAGACTATTGACCATTTCCGGCATCATGCGGAAATCTCATTCCTGCTTCCCTTCCCAAATCAAAAGGCGGCCCGTCCCGGCCGCCCCTCATAGCTTACTTTTTCTTCATTTCCGCATATACCTTCTTCATCTCATCCATTACTTCTTTGCCGCCGATCTTCATATATTCCGCCACCATATCGTCATACAGCTTATCGAAATCGGCCGGCTTGGCGGTAATCGTCTTGACGGTAATTTCGACGCCTTTATCGCTCAACGTCTGGTTGTATTTGATCTGCGCCTCGATCGGACGGTCGTATCTTGCAGGCAGCTGTCCGTCGTTATCGCCAACCTTGATGCTGTCCATCGTAAAGTCCTTATATTTCGGATCGGCTGCGTTCGCCTTCAATGTTTTCTCAGGATCGCCCATATCTTTACCGTTGATCAGCATGCTGTAGTCGAGGTAATTGTACATGACCTTTTTCGCTTCATCCGTATCGAGGAAGATCGGAACGCTGTCTTCGCCTTTTTTGTACGTAACCCCTTCCGTCCCGTTTTGCAGATCGAAGATGACATTGTAGTCCGACATCCAGTTCAGGAACTTGATCACTTCAACAGCCCGTTTGCTCGCCTTCGGAACCATAATATGAGCGGATAACGGATGATAAATCTGCTTGACATGCTTGCCTTCATAGTTCGTAAACGGATCGACGGGCAGCAGGACCGCGCTCGGCACATTTTTTTGCAGGGTCGAATAGTACGCCTGGTACACCGGCTCGTTCGTATTCGTAATCGCGAATCCGATCTGGCCGTTCACGAGATCCGCCTGGAACTTCTTCCCGTCCTTATCCAGCGCGAAATCCGGACTGATCAGCCCTTCGTTGTACAGCTTGTTCAGGAACTTGTACCCCTCCTTATGCCCAGGCTTCATCCAATCCGGCAGCGTGTAGTATTCTTCCTCAGTCATTTTTTTCCAGAATGTTCTTACAAGCGGGTCCAGGTTGTTGTTGTAGCGAATGCCGTAAGGAATGACTTTGCCGCCGGTTCCCCCGGGATCCTTCTCTTTAAACGCTTTCAATACGTTATAAAATTCATCCGTCGTCTTAGGAGGCTGCATACCGAGCTTATCGAGCCAATCTTTGCGTATAATCGGCGTGCTTGACGCCAGGATGATCCGTTTGGCCGGGATCGTGTACTGCTTCCCGTTAATGACGCCATAGTTCAGCAGCTGCTCGCCGAGATATTTTTTCAAATTGGGCCCGTGCTGGTTGATCAGATCGCCTAGATCGGTCAGTCCGCCCTGCTTCACCCAGTTCTGTACCGCAGGATCGCTGTAGGTAAAAATAAGATCCGGAGCCTCGTTCGCCGCCATCAACACGTTCAGCTTCGGCACCTCTTCCGTACGAGGGACGGTTACAAACTCCAGCTTAATGTTATTGGGATTGCCGAATTTCTCCTGCATATATTTGACAAACCAGCTTTCCGTCAAAGGAGGCGCGCCCGGAGGCGTATTGCCGCGGTCGAACAGCTCGATCTTGAGCGTCACCATCTCCCCTTTTTTCCCGTCCTGCGTACCGGTGCCGGAACCGGAATCCGAGCAAGCCGCAAGCGTCAATGCCGGTAAGAGAACGGCGAGTACGCCTGCTGTCGTTTTCTTGAATGATGGGTGCTTACGCATGTTCATTCAACTCCCTTTTCTCATTTGGACTGGAACTTTCCCTCAATGGGTCTCTACCCTTTCACGGCGCCGATCATCATACCGGATATAAAATAGCGCTGCAGCCACGGATACACTAGCAATATAGGTATCGTTGCGAACATGATACTGGCGGCCTTCAAGCTTTCAGGAACCGGTGCCAGCGAATTCATTCCCTCGGTTGCCGTAGCATCGCTCATTTGATTGGAGATAACCAGCTGATACAGCTTAAGCTGAATAGGGTATAAATCCTGATTGGTTATATAAAACAAGGCGTCCATGAAGCCGTTCCACCGGCCGACCGCATAAAACAGGCTTAGCGTAGCGAGTACCGGCAGCGAGAGAGGCAGCACGATCCGGATTAGCGTACCGAAGTGCGAGCTTCCGTCGATCCGTGCGGATTCCTCAAGCTCATCGGGAATGGAAGAGAAGAACGTTTTCAGAATGATCAAGTAAAAGGCATTGACCATCCCGGGCAGCACCAGCGCCCAAATCGAATTGGTCAGCTTCATTGTTTTCACAAGCAAATATTCAGGGATAAGACCGCCGCTGAAAAACATCGTGAAGACGATCATCAGCAAAAACGCATCGCGGCCCTTCAAATGCTTCTTTGTCAGCGGGTAAGCAGCACATATGGTCATGACCATACAAATTACCGTGAAGAGAACGACCAGCATAATCGTAAAGAGCAGCGAATTGATCATTTTTACATCGCGAAATACGGTCTGATAAGCCATCGTGCTCCATTCCACCGGGAACACCGTCACTTTGTTCGATAAGATCGCCGCATTGGAGCTTAACGACACCGAAGCCAGGTGAAGAATCGGTACTAGCGCAAGGAAGGACGCCGCCGCAACGATAGCGATAATAAGTCCGTCAAATAACTTCTCCATCCGTCCGACTTTCATGACAATCCTCCTCCCTCCTCTACCAGATCCCCTGATCGGTTACTTTTTTGGAAATATAATTGGAAGTCAACAAGAAGATCAGTCCGACGACAGCCTGGAACAATCCGATAGCCGTTGCGATCGTATACCGAGCCGACTGAATACCCACCTTGTAGACGAACGTACTGATAACGTCGGACACATCGGTTACAAGAGGATTGCTGAGCACGAACGGCCGTTCAAATCCGATGCTAGCCATATGCCCAATATTGATGATTAGCAAAATAACGATCGTTGGCCTGATGCCCGGAAGCGTAATGTTCCATATTTTGCGCAGACGTCCGGCTCCATCCACCTCCGCCGCTTCATACAGCTCCTTGTTGATACCCGTCAAGGCCGCCAAATAAATAATGGTACCCCAGCCTGCGCTTTGCCACACGCCGGTCCCAATATACGTCGCAACCCAATAGAATGGCTCGGTCAGAAAAGGAATCGCTTTCATTTCTGCGGATTTTAACAGGATGTTAACAAGTCCGGTGTTCGTAGATAAAAGCTGGTATACCATCCCTCCGATAATGACCCAGGAAATGAAGTGTGGCAGGTACAAAATGGTCTGCGCGCCCTTCTTGAACCACTTGATGCGGATCTCGTTCAGCAGCACCGCCAGGATGATCGGAGCCGGAAACGATATGACGAGGTCCAGCACGTTAAGCAGCATCGTATTGCGCAGCACTTTGTAGAAATCTCTCATTTGGAATATTTCGCGGAACGCATCAAGCCCGGCCCACGGACTTTTCCAAATGCCCTGAAACATGTTGAACTCTTTAAAAGCAATGGTGACTCCGTACATCGGAATGTACTTGAAGACAAGGAAGTAAAGCATAGGCAAAAATAACAACGCATACAATTGCCAGTCCTGATTTGCAAGAAACCTGAAGCTTTTTTTCTTGACAGCCGTTCGGGATAGCGCTTTCTCAACGGCTGTCTTGCTGCCGATTGCGGACATACAACTCCTCCCATCTGAATCAGTTGTGACTGTTGCGGTGTATATCCACAGTAAAGCAATGCTCGCATCACGGTCAATTTACATGAATCGCTGCTTAGCAAAAAGTAACATCGAGGCTAAGGATTATCCTCTTAACGTTTTGTCATCCCCGCTTTACCATTTCGCAACATTCGGTTATTCGCCGGTATTCCGGGTGGAATCCGATTTTTTCCGGTAATCGCCGGGAGGCAGACCGAACATGTTTTTGAATGCCCTGTGGAACGAAATGACGTGCTGATACCCTACCCGCTCGGCAATTTCCTGCACCGGCAGCTCGGTTTGGAGCAGCAGGCGGCTCGCTTCCTCCAGCCGGACCTTGAGCATGTAATCGATGAATTTCTCCCCGAACTCTTCCTTAAACAGCTTGCTTAAATACCGCGGATTCAGCTCGAAATGATCGCTTAACTTGTTCAGCGACAAATCGGGGTCCGCATAGTACATCTCGATATATTGCTTCACTCTGTTCATAAGCAAATGATGGTTGCGCACCGCTCTCGTCTCGCGGATCCGGGGCTCTAGCTCTGCAAGGACACGGCTCAGCCTCTCATGCCAATCGGTTAGGCTTATGGCGTGATTGGATATCGCTTCCAGCTGCGGCAGCGCTTCATCAGCCCACAGCTGCTGCACTTCATCCGGCAGCTCCGTCATCTCTTTATGAAACTGATACAGCAGATAATCCATAATTTGATGAAGATCCGCTTGGCAAAATTGTCCGGTCTGCAAGCAATGCGCCAGCTTGTTCAAATGGACCGGCCATTGACCATCGTCAAGCCGGTAGGAGCGGGCCAGCGTAGAGAGCAGCTGCAAATGGGGGAAAATGCGTCCTTCTCCCTTCGGACGGGAGTCCTTGTGCTCCAGAAAGCAATTGGAAGCAAATAACGGCTTGTGAAGCAGCCGCTCTCTGGCTTCATCGTAAGAACGGTTAGCCTCCGAATAAAACGGTGTCTCGGTCCCGGTTCCTATTGACACGGTAAATTCCAGATTAACATCGATCCACGTCTGGAGCTGTCTCATACAGTCCATCGCCCGCTCACGTTCGTTCTCGTCAGAGTCGCTCATATAGAACACCGCTGCCATTTGATGGGGCTCCAGCCACTCGTTCCACAACGTAACCCGCATCGATTCCGCTATTTCCTGCAGCACCTGGCTGACGGCGAACTTCAGCAAGTATTGATCGCGCGGATTATAAGCAGCCGTGAAATCGGAATGCCTGTCTATTTCCATCACCGATACAAGCATGCTGTGAAAATCGCTCGGAAGCTGCAGCTTGCGCATCTCCTGCTTCCATTGCATTTCATTCATCAAGGTATTTCCTTCCAGCCATTCGGCCAGCCTCTGCCTCTTGCGCACCGGCAGATCGTCCTTGTACAGCTGCTCGTATTGGCTCGACCTCTCCAGCAAGCCGTCTATAGCCGATTCGATGAACTTGAGCTCGTCTTTAGTCGTGTGTCGTACGAGCTCCTCGTTGCGGCGCTTCGAATAGTCGTGGATTCTGCCCGCGATAGCCTGAATCGGTTTGTAATTCCGATGGGTGATGTAAGTAAACCAAGCGATGCCTGCAATGACCGCCGCCAGCCCTACCATGATCCAGAAGTCATGGAACAACGAGAGGTACGACAGCTTTTTGTCGCTTTCAGCGCCGGATACGTAATGCCACCCTGTATAATCCGAAACGGCCGGAGTCCGCTCCCCCGGGGAGGCGGCTTTGGACTGCTGCGAAGGCTGGTACGTATCGAATGACGCACCGTTCTCCGCATAAAGCTGAATGAGCCCCGTATCGTAGCGGGTCAAATCCTTGATGAACCCGAGCAGGGCGGATACCCGGACATTCACGACGACAGCCCCCCGCTTGTCCCCGCTGAACGGAAAATATTTGAACAAGGTGACGACGCGCTCCCCGCCGGCCTCATGCGAAAACTCTTTAAAGATTCGCGGGCTGCTCCATCCCGAGCTGTTGCGTCCCGACCGGTAAGCATCGAGCAGGAAGTCGCGGTCCCCGAATTGCTCCAGGCTCGACAGTCCGCTTCGGGACAGCACTTTGCCCGTTTGCTCGTTGTACAAATAAATGGAATTGGAAAATGGCAGCATAGCCGAAAAATCGTCCAGCTTGCGGGAGATGAGGAAAAAGTCATACACCGTCCGGTCTATGTTTTCCTGAAAAAACGGGGCAAGCACTTCATTCATGTAAATATCCTTAATCACCATGCGCTCGGCCGCCTTCAAATTGTTATCGACCGCCTGCATGACCTTTGTTGCAATAGCCTCTTCCGTCCATGAAATTTGCTCTTGGGCCGAATTGTTCAATACCGCAAAAAACGAGAAAATCAGCACGGAAATAACCAGAAAAAATATCGGAGCGTAAGACAGGAGTATGCGGTAGTACCAGCTCATTTTCATCCAATTCGTTCCTCCCGGCCAAAGATGATATGGTTCCTTCCGCTCTATTTTATTACAACCGAATGGCTGATGTTGTAGAATCGTGGCGAAACGGTGTCCGACCGTAGTACCGGTTTCCTGGACCTGTGCCCATAAAAAAAATCCCGGCAGCGCGTGCGCTGCATCGGGATGTTGATCGTACAAATGATTCGGTGTGATACGGTGTCACTAGCACGTCTTGCTTTCTTGGTTGAGGCTACTCCGTGACCAGCTCCAGCTCCGCTGCAGCCGGCGCATCGAGCTGCGGTGACGAGGTGACGAACACAACCTTCCTTATTTCCCCGCTGAAGCTATACGGAGTTTCATACAGCGGAACAACCGACGTCACCGCACTTTCGCCAATTTTGAATAGTCCGAAGGAGAACCCGATGCTGATCGAGCCCGTCAGCCTGCCTAATCGATCCCGCTACGAGCTTTGTGCAGCCGTTTCTCCATCCGTTATACCGGGCGGCTCCAGAGTTTCTTCGATCCGTCTTTTCATCGCTTCGGAATAACCGTGCAGATTTTGAAACACCCGGCTGCTAAGCTGCAGCAAACATCGGACGTCCTCATCGGAAAAGCCTTGAAACAGAAGGCGCATATGCTCTTTTTGCATGGGAACTACCTCCTGCAGCAGCTGTTTCCCTCTGGCTGTAATGCTGAGAAGCATGATCCTGCGGTCGTTATGCGGACGCTGCCGCGATACATATCCGTCTTTCACCAGCTTATCGCACAGCGCGGTCATCGCTCCCGGAGAGAAATGAAGCTCATCCGACAGCGTCCCCGCTTTGAGCGGCCCCTCCCGGTCCAGCATGCTCAGCACGTTCAGCTGCGGCAGCGTCAGCGTTTGCTTAACCACGATTTTATCCCGCTCTACTATGAATTTGCGTATCATCGTCCGAAACTGGCGATCCAGCTCCAGCGTCGTCGGCTGCATCGAGTCCATCTTCCTTCTCCTTTCGAACAAAACAAAAAGGCCGCCGTTCATCACTCAGTCACGCTGAATGTGTTCGGGGCCATTGGCAATCCAGTAGGCGAACCGTTTTATTTTGATTTCAAACCATTGGGTATGAACCTAAATTAACACAACAATTCCTATAAATCAAGTAAGAAATAAAATGGATAGCTGCAAGATTGCAGCCGATAAAAACCGGACTTCGCTTGCAGTCAAAGTCCGATCAGGCTGTTGATAAACTGATTTACCCAAACATGCTGATTAGGTGGTCTCTCCAGAAGGAGCGATAAGGCTCCTTATGTTATCTGGACATTGACGCTGTAACGTTACAAGTGAACACCATGTTCCAATAAGAGGTCCATCGTCGGATCCCGCTGTCCCTGTGTACAGTTCATTGGGCGAATCCAATCGCCTATCCGTTGGGAAGAGTTGATCACCTTGCTACGGACCGTAGATCCGTTATTATACCCAAAACGGCCCTTTTTGAAGGGCGATCGGACTACAGATCCGCTATTTCGCGATAATACACATTTTGGGGGGGCAAAAATAGCAAATAACGGACTCACGGTCCGATCACACCTCAAAAACAGCATCATTCTAGAAAATAACGGATCTCCTGTCCGATCCTCGTAAGCCCGGCTGAGGTGTATACCCCATCGGGGTATAAAGTGAGCTGCCCTTTAATGTAATAGGAAGTTGAGGTATCTCCGCTTACGAAGCCAGTTTTCCTGCGGAAAACACTTAAGTGTCTGCCTTTGTTTTCAGAAAAAAATACCGCCGAAGAGCGACAAATTTATTGTTCTCTGAAAACAACAGCGGCTGGAGGGCGGTCCCCCACCGGGATACCCTGCAAAAATTTTAGTTGCATTGGTTTCTTAACAAACTCACCGGACTTCGCTTGAGAGCAAAGTCCGGTGGAGTTCCCGATTACGCCTGTACAGGCGCTAATTGTACTTCCTTCAAGTTCATCAGCACGCTGCCGGTAAGCTCATTCGCGCTGACTGTCAGCTTGTATTCGCCCGGCTGCTCAATACGGATCACTCCGAGCGTCTCTTCCCTAAATTCGTAGCCGTCGCCCTTCGGAGCGACTTGGCCCGCCAGCTTCTGCCCGGCTGTCTCCACCGTGAACGAGCCGCCCGCTGCGCCTTCCTCCGCGCCGTACACGATCTTCACTTCGTAGTCTCCCGCTTCCGCCGCCCGGTACGTCCAGCTGATGCTGTCGTTCGCATCCGCCCAGTTCGTCACGACGTCACGTCCGGCTTTGCCCGTATCATAGCGAAGCTTCTCCCCTTGAATGTCTCCGTCGAAAGCTCCGAATACATTCAAATGGTCCTGCTTATGCAGACGCTTCACCGGATTCGCGTCAACGCTGCCTTCGATCTCCACTACGACGACTGTCGCATCGGGATCGAGCGGCAATGCCGGTACGGAAATGACGGCATCCTCACCGGATAAGCGGTGATGCTCAAGCTCCGCCTGCGCCGGGTCGGCAAGCAAATACGCCTTAGCAATGCGGCTGCGCAAGCCCGGAACGATCAGCTTGCCGCTGGCCGGCCAATCGAAAACGTGCAAGTACAGCTTCGAGCCCTTCGCCGTGCAGCGCCCCCATTGCGGCTTGCCGATCGGACTGCCCGTCGTTCCGTACACGCTCTCGCCGTTCGTGTTCATCCACCGGCCTACGCCTGCCAGAATCTCCTTCGACTTCTCGTCAAATTCGCCCTCCGGCGTAGGACCTACATTCAGCAGGTAGTTTCCGTTCAGACTGAACACGTCGATCATGTTGTGCAAAATGCCTTTCACGGATTTCCAGTTATGATCCGTCTTTTTGTAGCCCCACGAATTGTTCATCGTATGGATAGACTCCCAGTCTCTCCGGTTAATGCGGATATGAAGCTGGTTGTCCCCGGAGTTGCCGTAGTCGCCGAAGCCGTCCCGCCTTACGCGGCGGTTGATCAGGCAGTTAGGCTGCAGGCTGCGTACGTAATCGACGAACCGCTGTCCCTGCTCATCCGTTACTTTATGGCCGCAGTCAAACCAAATTACCGCTACGTCACCATACTGGGTGAGCAGCTCCTTCAGCTGCGGAAATGCTTTTTCATTCAAATACCGCTCGTATCGCGTCCGCTTGTCCTCGTCATGGATCCATGATTCCAGATCGTCCCAAGCTCCAATATTGCCCGGGTAATCATGCGTATTCCCCTGCGAATCCGGATGGTGCCAGTCCATCGAATGCGAATAGTAGAAGCACAGCTTCACGCCATGCTTGTGGCAAGCTTCGGCTAAATCCTTCATCGGATCGCGGCCGTAAGGCGTTCGCTTCACAATGTTGAAATCCGATACCGGAGAATCGTACATCGCAAAGCCGTCGTGATGCTTGGCCGTAATGACCAAATATTTCATTCCCGCATCTTTGGCGCTTTTCACCCATTCGTCCGCATTATAGTTAACCGGATTGAATTCCTCCGCTATCGTCTCGTACTCTTTCGCAGGAATTTGTCCGCGGAGCATAATGTGCTCGCCGTATGTGCCCGGCACTTCCTTTCCTTTCCATACGCCGCCGAGAAGCGAATATAAGCCCCAGTGGATGAACATCCCGAACCGTGCTTCTCTCCACCAAGCCAGTCTGCGGTCCTGGGCTTCTCCAGTAAATTGTAGCTCGGTTGTACTCAGCTCGGCTTCCGCCTCCGCGTTATCCATATACATATCTCGTTGTGCCATTGGAAACCTCCGTTAGTTTGTCTTCTCCTCTATTGTAAGTCCGATATGTTATAATCCATATAGATGCGGTTAACGTGAATTTGTACGAAACTAACCTATGCTGCTGCCCGGCGCAGGTAGGATTTATGGGGGTGGGTAACAATATGGGACAAAACGAGATGCCCATCAGCCTTTTTCTGTCTGAAGTGAAGGTCGAGCTTATCATCTCGCTGTTAAGCAAGTGCAAGCCGGATTGGGTACAAGGGCCTTTCACGCCGACTTACAGCAAAATCTATTACATCCTCGAAGGAGAAGGCCGAATGATGGTGGGAGGACAGGAGCTGTTTCCGCAGCCGGGGCAGCTCGTGTTTGCGCCAGCGGGCTTGTCCCAGTTTTTTTCCGTCATGGACCCGAATCATACCTACAAAATGCTGTGGTGCCACTTCACTTCGAATCTCAGCTTTATGAACCTGTTCTCCCTGTTTCAGCTTCCTTACTGCATTACAGCCAGTATGCCTGACGAGACCATTGCATCATTCGAACGATTGATCGCGGCTAGGAGGGCCAACGGACCGGCCAGATCCATCCGAATCCAAGCGGCGCTTCTCGACGTCATTTCCTGCTACGTGGAACAGGCGGTTCAAGCCCGACCCCAGACGGCCGGCACGCTGGCAAGCGACAAGCTCAGCAAAGTACTTCAATATATTGACTCCAAACTGGCAAACGATATAACAGTCACGGAGCTCGCCGAGCTGATACATCATCATCCGAACTATTTTATCCGTTATTTCAAAAACCATCTGGGCACCACGCCGATGGCCTACATATACGAAAGAAGATTGGAGAAGGCGAAGCAGCTGCTGTCCGTCTCGGATATGACGATCGGAGAAATCGCGAGAGCGACGGGGTTCCACGATATTTTCCATTTTTCCAAAGCGTTCAAAAAAAGACTCGGCGTCGCCCCTTCCGAATTCCGGGGCTGGCCGAGTGCTCCTCAGTAGTATGTATACTTGCTTGTATGAAACAACCTAATACTGCCGCTCGTAATCGACCCGATTTCGCGAAGGAGCCTTGCCCTGCACGTACTCTTGAAGATTATGCAAGAAAATCTCAAACGCCCGTTCGTTATACTGGTCCGTCGACCCGGAATTGTGCGGCGTCATGATCACATTGTCCATCTGCCATAATGGACTCGAATCGGGCAGCGGCTCTTGCTCGTAGACGTCCAGTCCCGCTCCGGCTATCGTCCCGTTCTGCAGCGCATCGATAAGGGCCTCCGTATCCGTAGTTGCGCCGCGGCCGATATTGATGTACATCGCCGTCGGCTTCATCCGTTCGAATTGTCGGCGGCCGAACATATGTCGTGACTCATCGGTTGCCGGGACGGTCACGACGACATAATCGCTCTGCTCCAGCACGGCATCCAGCCCGTCATTATCGTACATACGATCCACAAACTCGCTTGGCCTCCCGGACCTGCGGACACCCAGCACCTGCATCCCGAACGCTTTGCCAAGCCGGGCTGTTTCTTCCCCTATGGCGCCGACACCGATAATCCCCATCGTTTTGCCATGAATTTCTCCGAGCGTACCCGTGCCCTTCCATTCGCTCTTCAGCTGATGCCGAATGGACAAGTGCAGCTTGCGGGTAAAGCCAAGCATCATGGCCAAGATCGTCTCCGAGATCGGGAACGCATGGACGCCGCTGGCGTTGGTCAGCCATATGCCTCTCCCGGCAAGCTCGCCGAGCGGCATCCGGTCCACTCCGGCGCCCCAGTTTTGCACCCAGCGCAGCTTCGAGTCCGGCTGCAAGCATTCCGTCTTGCATGCTTCCTTCCAGTCCACAACGATTTCCGCATCCTTCAGATGGCCGGCCCACAGTTCCTTTTCTTTGCCGTGAACGAGCTCCCACCCGGGCGCCGTTTGGCGAATCCGTTCCACCTGTTCGTCAGTCAAAGCATGAACACACACGATTTTGGACATCCTATCAGCTCCTTTGTCCATATTATACCATCGCCACGCGAGCAAGTTCGACCCGTCTTGGCGAAATTTTGCCTGCAACAGCCGTCCCCGCACAGCAAAAACCGCATTCCGGCAGGAAGCGCGAAATGCGGCGTTACTCCATTATTTTGTTTTGGCCTTGGCGGCGTCAACCGCTTTATTGGCCGTTTCCTCAATTTTGCGGAACAGCGTATTCAAATCCGTATCGCCCAGCGCCGCTTCATGAATCGCATCTTCGTAAGCTTTTTGCGCATCCCCTTCATATGGAGATCTTGCCGGCATCGGAGCATATTGATGATAGAAAACGGCGCTCGTGTTTTTGTCCTTATACTTGCTGTCCTGGGCAAACTGCTTCTTGATCGCGTCGTCTTTAAGCGCCGTCATCGTACCGCTGCGCACTTGCTTTGTCTGGTATTCGACGCTCGTCAAATATTGGATAACCTGCATCGCCTGATCCTTGTATTTGCTCTGTTTGGTTACGCCCCAATAGAAAGGATACGCTTGAGAACCAATGGTCGGCATATCCTTGAACGACGGCAGCGCCGCAATGTCCCAGTTCATGCCTTCCGAGCCCGAATTCGCCCAATCAAGATCGGACAAGTAAGCCATCATCGCCAGGTTCCTATCCTTCAGGAACGGATCCTTGTACGGAAGCTTGTTTTTCAGCGCTACCATCGCCTTCTTGTAATTCGGATCGTTGGAAGGATTGACATAGTACGTCTGGTACAGCTGCTTCCACTTCTCGTCCGTTTGAATCGTCGCCTTATCCGTCTTCGGGTCGAGGAACGTCAGCCCCAGCTGATTCGCTTTGATGGTATGGGCCGGTGAAGAAGCAAAGCCCAAATACTGCTTGTCGCCGTCCGTACGCGTAAGCGTTTTCGCAGTTTGCTGCAATTCATCCCAAGTCATGCCGTTCTTCGGATAAGGGACGCCGAATTTATCGAATATATCCTTATTGTAAAACAGGATGACGTTTTGTGACCACACCGGCAAGCCGTAAATACCGTTCTTGGACATCGACTTGGCAAAATCTATCATCGTCGGCTCGAAGGCGCTTAGATCGATATTGTGCTTCTTGATCAGATCCGTCATATCGTAGGCCAGATCGTAATTGCTCACCGTATAAAAATAGTTCGTGCTCTCGTAGTAAATATCGATCGTTTGGCCTGAGGCGACCATTTCGTCTATTGTCGTTCCGGTTCCTTTTTTAATATATTTGATCGTGATGTTCGGGAACTTCTGCTTTACCGGATCGATAAATTTCTTCTGCACTTCCTCTTCGGAAGTGGCAGCTGTAGAATACAGCACCAGCTCTACGGGCTCGTTGCTGACTGCTTGCTGCTGCGCCGTTTTTCCCGTATCCGCAGCCGCAGGCTCTTGCTTGCTGCTGCAACCGCTTGCAAGAGCGATCAGCGCCGCTGTCGATACTAACAAACCTTTCTTGATCATTCGATAATTCCTCCCCGATTCCCCTTTTTAAGAAAACGCTTTATTTCCCATTACCCTTTTACAATAACATAAAGAAATGACGTAAACTTTAGGAATTTTGCCTGAAAATTTCATTTATTTGTTTTATTCACTGGATAAAGCTAGAAGACATACTTTCTCTGCTCGTCTAATGGGGGGTTCCCCGCAGCAACAGCAAAAAAGCCAAGCCCCGCGTTCGCGGTCCTTGACTTCTGATTTGGAGGGTCGATGCCTCATCGCGCATTATCATTTGGCTGCCGGCTGGTCTACGAAATTGTCACGTACATTGTCCCGAATGTCATTCCCTTGCACCAAGATATTCGTGCCTTGGGCAATTTTAACCCCGTTGGTGTTGTGCGTTACGATATTGCCTGTGATCCGGACGCCGTCGGGAATCCCGGCTCCCAGTCCGTTGTTGCTTTTATCTCCCGGATCGCTCAGCAGAGCTATTCCCCAGAAGCCGTCCGCTATGTTGTCACGAATCGTATTATTGCGTACGATCGTCCCCGGGCCGTTCATCACGGTAACACCGGTTCCGTTCTTCACTGCACTTCCGGTAATCATGTTGTTTTCTATGATGGTATCGGGGCTCCCCATTGAAACCGTAATGCCGCTGCGCGACCCCGCAATCGTATTGTGATGAATGAAATTACCTGGCCCGGAAGCCGAATGATTGTTGGGCGGCGTCCCTCCCGTATTTCCCAAGCCGATGCCTGCACCCGTGATGACGCCGCTGATGGCGTTATGATGAATTTCGTTCAAATACTCGCCCTCGCCGTGCAGATCGATCGAATCGAGAGCCGTGGACTGGAACGTGTTGTTCCGTACGGCATTGTTGTGAGAAAGGTATTGGATTAATACCCCGTGACGTATATAAGGCCCTTTAAACCGGCTGTTTTCCACCACGTTAAAATACGAATCGTTCTCAAAGCCGCTGCGGCTCACCTTGGGAATCCCCTGCATGACGACGCCGTATCCTGCGCCGCCTCCGCCTAGATCCGTAGCGTCGCGGAACAACGAGTTCCGTACGATAACATCGTGACTTCGGCTAATGCGGACTCCCATCCGCTGATACTTCTCGACGGTCACATGATCGATGGTGATTTGGCGGGAGCCTCTGGATGAGGCGTCTTCAATGTAAATCCCTACGAGCGGTCCGCCGCGATCCGGATTGTTCGCCGTCCGGTCGGTAGGATACTTGCCTTTGAAATCGGAGCTGACGGTCAGATGGGAAATGAGAATGCTGTCGACGCCGAGCGCTTTGATGACTCTCGTGTTGGAATCAGGCTGGTCCAGGTACGAGCGAAGAATGACGCCGTCCTGGCTCTCGCCGCGCAAATTGACTCCGCTTTTCAGCTCGATATTCGCGGTTTTATCCGCAGGAAGCGTACGGATTAAATTGTACACGCCATTGCTCAGCAGCACTTCATCCCCGGACTGTGCCGCCTTGATGGCAGCGTTAATAGCCTCAGTGTCGTCTGTTCCGTTATCCGCCGGGTCCGCGCCGAAATCGGCAGCAAGGAGCGTCTTCCCCGTAACCGGATGATCGGCATGAAGCGGATGCTCCGTACCGTCCGCCCGGTATAATCCGGGCTTTTCCGAAGAGGCAAGCACAAGGGCAGAAGCTTGCGACGGCGACGTTGTCGGGGCTGGAGCAGGTGCTGCCGGCATGGCGGGCGTTATGCCTTCAGCTGCCGGCTCCGCGTGCTGCCGCTGCACCGCAATAATAACCGTTGTCAAAGTTATAAGAAACAGGGCAGCGACAGCAGCGATTATCGCTGATGAACGAACCGATTTGATCATCGCAGTCTCCTTTACTTCTTCTTATACAGGATGGGTTCCGATAAGATCCGATGCTTGACATGCTGGTCCATAAACGCCCAAGCTTCCTCAGAAGCCTGCGCCGCCGCCTCGCCCTTGAAGCCGTGGCCTTGGCCCGGCACGATTTTGAAATCGACGACGGGGGAGCCCGCATCCTTCAGCTGCTGCGCGAGCTTCACGCTCTCCGTAAACGGCACCGTCGTATCTGCATCCCCATGACGTATCCAGAAAGGGGGCGTGTTGGGGGAAGCATAAGTCCCCGGCATCGCCGATCTCGCCAGCTCCGGCACCGTAAGAGCGCGCTTATTGCCCATTAATGCGGCGATCGACTTGTTCGAATCCGCTTCCTTAGTCGTGAAATCGGACGGCCCGTACCAATCGGCTACGGCCTGCACTTGCTCGGAATAGTCCGGCCAGCCGCCTGTACCGGACAAGTCGATTGCGATCGCTTTATCTCCGCCGCCAGACATCGATCCCCGATTCGCCGACGCCAAGTCTCCGGTAGTTCCGAGCAGCGCAGCCAAGTGGCCTCCTGCGGATACACCCCACACGCCGATCCGGCTCGGATCGATGTGGTACTGCTTGGCATGAGCTCGTAAATAGCGGATGGCAAGCTTCACATCCTGAAGCTGGGCAGGAAACGGAGCTTCCGGAGTAAGCCGGTAATCCAAGGACACGCCGATATACCCTCTCTTGGTTACGTAACCGCAAATGGAACCAAGCGCCCCCTTCCTGTCGCCGTGATTCCAGCCGCCTCCGTGGATATAGACCATAACCGGCATCGGGGCGTCCGGCGGTGTTTCCGGGACAGCTATCGAAGCATGCATCTGGCGATTCCCGGCTTTTCCGATCTCGACTTCTTCATACAGCGTAACCCCCTTCGGCGCGACAAAAGGCGGCTCCTCTTCCGTTTTCGCCGCAGCCGGTACGTCGTTGACGGCAGATGTCGTTCCTCCGGCCCCCTGCCTTGCAGTTTGTGTTGACGCCCCGTCGTGCTCGGCGGAACGTGAGGACGGAGCCGAAGTGCAGGCTATCGTCATAGCGAGCATTCCCAATATGATCACAACTCCTTTGTACCCTAATGTGAGTCGCATCGGCATTCCCCTTATATGCATATTGACTCTTATCTAACCTATAATTCAACTATATACAATGGTGTAAGCGCAGTCAATATACATAATAACAATTATATAAGTTTGTAATGGGTCAATTTATCGACCGCTTTTATACCTTATTAACTGCTGAAAATCAATTCGTTCCCTCTCGCCGCATAAAAAGACCAGGCCGCCGCATTCACGGCACCTGGTCTTCCGTTTCTCCTTGTTAATGGGAGCCTTCCAAATTTTTAAACTGATTGAAGAACATTTGATAGTAAGTTCCTTGCCGGTCGATCAGCTGATCGTGGCTTCCCTTCTCGACGATTTCGCCACGGTCGATAACCATAATCGTATCGGCATCCCGGATCGTGTTCAGCCTGTGGGCGATGATGAAGCTCGTTCTGCCCTGCATAATGTTGAGCAGCGCG
Source organism: Paenibacillus sp. H1-7 (assembly GCF_022354825.1). GTDB lineage: Bacteria > Bacillota > Bacilli > Paenibacillales > NBRC-103111 > Paenibacillus_S. Next base: position 3,013,991 of record NZ_CP031168.1, on the reverse strand, counting down.
TCCTGGATATGAAGCTCCGTCCGCGTGTCGATACTGCTGGTCGCTTCATCCAGAATCAAAATCGACGGCTTAGCCAATATGACTCTGGCAATCGCAAGCAGCTGGCGCTGTCCTTGGCTCAAGTTGCCGCCGTTCTCGGACAGCACGGTATCGTACTGCTTCGGCAGCCGCCGGATGAACGGATCGGCGTTGGCCATCCTCGCCGCCTCGATCACTTCCTCGTCCGTTGCGTCCGACTTGCCGTACTTGATATTCTCCTTGATTGTACCCGAGAACAGGTACGTATCCTGCAGCACGATGCCGAAGCATCGTCTCAGGCTGTCACGCGTGTACTCCTTGATGTCTACACCGTCGATGTAGATCGTCCCTTCCGTTACGTCGTAAAATCTCGTCACCAGATTGACGATGGTCGTTTTGCCTGCGCCTGTCGGCCCCACAAGCGCCGTACTGCTGCCTTCGTGCGAATCGAAATCGACATGCTTCAGGATCGGCACATCAGGTCTGTAGCCGAAGGTGACATTTTCAAATACGACATGCCCCTTCGGATTGCGCAGCTCCTTGGCATGCGGCGGATCTTCCGGCTCTTCCTTCTCATCGAGGATCTCGAATACCCGCTCGGCACCGGCGACGCCGGATTGAAGAATGTTATACGTATTGGCCATTTCGTTCAGCGGCCGGACGAACTGTCTCGAATAGCTGAGGAAGCTGGCGATAACCCCGATGGTAATGCTCCCTTTGACGGCCAGCACGCCTCCGACGACAGCTACTGCAGCGAAACCGATATTGTTGATTACGGCAAGCAGGGGCATCAGGAAGCCGGAATAAATTTGCGCTTTGAGTCCGACCTGGTACAGCTTGTTGTTCACTTCGTTGAATTCCTGTATCGCTTTGTCCTCATGATTGAATGCTTTGACGACATGAATGCCCGAAATGGTCTCCTCGATATGGCCGTTCAGCTTGCCGAGCTGCGCCTGCTGCTCCTTGAACAAGACGCTTGTTCGCTTGGTGATCGTTTTGCCGAGCAAATAGACTAGCGGTACCGTAATTAGCGTTGCGAGCGTGAGAATTGGGCTTAAGATGAGCATCATCGTCAGCGATCCGATCAGTGCAATGACTCCGGACATCAGCTGGGTCGTTGACTGTGAAATCGTATTGCTCACGTTATCGATATCGTTCGACAGCCGGCTCATCACTTCGCCGTGAGGCTTCGAATCAAAAAATCCGAGCGGCAGCTTCTGCAGCTTCTCGAACAATGCGGCCCTCAGATGCCCGACGATTCTTTGCGATAAGCCCGCCATAAACCAGCTTTGCAAAAACGTCAGCACCCCGTCGATCAAATAAGCGGCGGCAAGTCCCAATATAAACAGCTCCAGCAGCTGAAAGTGAACCGTTCCACCATCCGCCGCCGTCATAGCATCGATAGCGTGGCCGATAAGGAAAGGACCTGTCAGCGTAAGCACCGAGCTCGCCAATATAAACAGAAACACAATCGCAAGACGTTTGCGCTGGTGGCCGACGAACTGCCACATTCGTTTAAGCGTCGCTTTGAACTGCTTCGGCTTGGCAACCGGACCGCCTCTGGCGCGATTTCCGAATCCGCCCGGTCTCCCTGGCCCCATCATGGGCAAATCGGGAGGTGTCTGCGTCTCTCTGGACGATTCATTAGGCTTCGACATCTTTGTGTACCTCCTTCCCCATCTGAGATTGATAAATTTCCTGATAGACTAGGCATTCTTTCATCAGCCTGTCGTGTTTTCCTATTCCGACGATCTCTCCTTGATCGAGCACGACGATCTTATCGGCATCCATAACCGACGTAATTCGCTGAGCGATAATAAGGCACGTCAGCCCTTGGGTATAGGTCTTCAGCGCTTCCTTGATTTTCGCCTCTGTCGCCGTATCGACGGCACTCGTACAGTCGTCCAGGATGAGAATTTCCGGCTTCCGGACAAGAGCTCTTGCTATAGATACCCGCTGCTTCTGTCCGCCCGAAAAGTTAACTCCCCGCTGACCCAGCAGGGTCTCGTAGCCTTCCGGGAACGAGGTGATGAACGGATGCGCTTGCGCCGCTTCGGATGCCTTGACAATCTCCTCCATCGTAGCGTCCTCTTTGCCCCAGCGGATGTTCTCGGTCACCGTCCCGGTGAACAGCACGGTTTTCTGAGGGACGATCGCGATTTTCTCCCTGAGCTTGGCGGGATCGATTTGAGTCACGTCGACGCCGCCCACCCGGATCGTTCCCGAGGTCGCATCGTAAAAGCGCGGGATTAAGCCGACCAGGCTGCTTTTTCCCGAGCCGGTCGATCCGATAATCCCTACCGTTTCGCCAGCCAGACACGTCAGCGATATATGCTTAATAACCGGGTCGCCCGAAGCTCCTTCATACGAGAAGCTGACATTGTCAAACTCGATCGTTCCTTGGGTGGCCGGATCGAGCTCGGTTTCCTCCCGCCAAGACATCTTGTTGTCTTGATCGAACACTTCGCCGATGCGCAGTGCCGATGCTTTGGCCCGCACGAACATATTGAACACCATGGAAATGGTCATAAGAGCAAACAAAATTTGCGTCATGTAGTTGATAAAAGCAATAATATTTCCCACTTGAATCGTGCCCCGGTCAACGCCCCAGCCTCCGAACCATAGCACGGCAATAATGCCGAGATTCATCGTCAGCATAATGGCCGGGTTGAAGATCGCCATCGCCCGCATCGCCTCGATCGAACGAGCCTGATACGACTGATTGACGTCCTGAAACTTCTCCACCTCGTAATCGAACCGGTTAAAAGCCTTCACAACCCTCACGCCGGACAAATATTCCCGCATAACGCCGTTCACCTTGTCCAGCGCCTTCTGGACGCGGATAAACCGCGGAAACCCGATTTTCATATTCAAGGCAATCAGAATGGCGACAATGGGAACTACTACTGCCAATACGATAGCCAGCTGGGAGTTGAGACGCGCTGCCATAATCAAGCTTCCGATACACAGCAACGGCGCTTTGACGAAAATCCGCATCATCCCGTTCGTAAAGTTTTGCACCTGTGTCACATCGTTCGTTAATCGCGTAATCAACGAAGCGCGCTCGAACTGATCGATGTTTTCGAATGAAAGCGTTTGTATTTTACCGAACAGATCTTGTCTCAGCTCGGTGCCGAACGCCTGCGACACGCGGCTCGCCACAATGTTCCTGCCTGTTGCCGCCAAGGCGCCGAGCCCCGTAATCAGCAGCATGAACCCGCCCATGCTCAGCACATAATTCATGTTCCTGTCGGCCACGCCGACATCGATTATATGCGACATGACCGTCGGCAGAGTCAAGTCGGCCAATGCTTCGCAAGTCAGAAAGAGCACGGCCACAATAAACATTTTCCAATATTTCTTTACATATTTCCGGAAAAATGACAAGTCGAAGTTCCCCTCCCAAATTAGTTAGCTTCACTATATAAAACATACTCCTTTCAAAGTAAATTGTCACTCCCTTTTTGCTTGGGAGCATCTTCATTAGGAGTGGCCGTACAGCCGAATCATAGTATAATGAGCTTGTACCGCTTCATTCGTACTTTTTTGTATCTAAGGGAGGAACCGTGCATGAACATCGTAGTATTGGACGGATTTACGCTGAATCCGGGAGACTTGACCTGGGACGGCTTGTCCGGACTTGGCCGTCTTACGATTTATGACCGTACGCCGCAGGAGCTTATTGTAGAGCGAGCCTCCGATGCGGAGATCGTGCTGACGAACAAAACTCCGCTTAACGCATCGACATTGACGAAGCTTCCGAAGCTGCAATATATCGGGGTTCTGGCTACAGGCTACAATATTGTGGATACGGAAGCGGCGCGCTCGAGAGGCATTCCCGTCACCAACGTGCCTACCTACGGGACGCATTCGGTTGCGCAGTTCGTATTTGCGCTGCTGCTCGAATTGTGCCATCATGTCGGGCGTCATGACGCGGCGGTCAAAGCCGGAGATTGGACAAACAGCACCGACTTTTGCTTCACGAGATCGCCGCTCACGGAACTGTCGGGGAAGACGATCGGCATGATCGGTCTCGGCAAAATCGGCACCCAAACCGCCCGAATCGCGAATGCGATGGATATGCGTGTACTGGCTGTAGGAAGCGGTAAAAGAACCCCTGCTCCCGTCGAAGGCGTGGAATGGGCTACACTGGAGCAGCTGCTGAAGGAGTCGGATATCGTCAGCCTCCACTGTCCTTTAACGCCGGAAACGTCGGGTTTAATTAATAAAGACCGGCTGGCGCTGATGAAGCCGTCCGCGTTCCTGATCAACACCTCGCGCGGCCCGCTGATCGTAGAGCAGGATCTGGCCGATGCGCTGAATGATCATAGGATTGCCGGAGCCGCACTGGATGTGCTGTCCGTCGAGCCTCCGGGCGCAGATAATCCGCTGCTGACCGCGAAGAACTGCATTATTACGCCGCACATCGCTTGGGCTACGAAAGAAGCGCGGGCAAGACTTATGAAGACGGCCGTCGACAATGTCAGATCCTTCCTCGCCGGGAAGACGGACAACGTTGTCAATCCTCTCTCTTGATAAAACCTCCTGGCGGAGTACTTCAGGGTAAATAAAAAAGGAACAGCCTGACCCTTAAAGGGCCGGGCTGTTCCTTTTTATTTTCATTTCGTTCCGGAGACTCCGGAAGTTCCGGAAGCCAAAACCTTTTGATAATACTCATCGATGTCAATCGATTGGCCGTTACTCATGCGGGACTCCTCCGCTGCAAAAGCAAGCAAGTGGCTTCGGACGGAAGCGGACGCAGACGTAAAGCTCTCCTCGCCGTTGTATTCGCGCACCTCGCGAAGGAAGCTTTTGACAATGCCGCTATCTCCGCCGCCGTGACCGCTCGTTTGCTTGGGAATGTCGATCGTATGCTCCTCGTGCGTCAGGAAGTCCATCCATACGATCCGGCCTTCTTCGCCGCGCAGCTCGCCACGGGTGCCCATAATTTGAATCCGCCGCTCCTGATGGCGCGTAAAGCCGCACATGCTGAACATCGCGGTAGCTCCGCTGGCGAATTCCAGATTCACAACCTGATGATCCACTACATTATTGTCGCTTTGGTACACGCATCGTCCGTAATCGGTTTCCTTCAATCCTTGGACGATGCTCTCACGGGTCAGCTCCTGCGTAAAATGCTTCGCCCAGCTCTTTCCTTCGCCCAGATAAAACCGCGGAGCATAATAAGGACAATCCGACTCGGCCGGACAGCCGTCGATACAATGGGATGGAGCTCCTTCCGGTGCGTTGCCGGAATGAAAATGCATCAGTGAGCCGTATGAGCTCACCCTCGTACATCGTTCGTCCATGAGCCACGACAAGACGTCCATATCATGGCACGACTTGGCCAAAATCATCGGACTGGACGTATCGGAATTGCGCCAGTTGCCTCTCACGAAGCTGTGAGCCATATGCCAGTAGCCGACATTTTCGTTCAGCTGAATGGAGGCGATTTGGCCGAGCCGCCCTTCTTTAATGACCCGTTTGATTGCGGTCCAAAATGGCGTATAACGAAGCACATGGCATATCGTCAGCAATCGGTCGTGCTTCTTGGCTGCTTGCTCCATCAGCACGCATTCCGTGGGATCGGGAGACATCGGCTTTTCCAGCAGAACGTGATACTGCTTGGCCAATGCTTCCATCGTCGGTTCAAAATGCATCCGGTCCTGCGTACAGATGACCGCGATGTCCGCCATACGCGGCTGCTCCATCAGCTGCGTCCAGGAATCATAGCATTGCTCGGCGGGAATGCCGTGGGCTTGAGCAAATTCTTGCCTTCTCGCCGGATCCTTTTCGGCAACGGCTACAAACTTCAGCTCGTGAGGATAATCAAGGGCGTAGGGTGCATAGCTGCGGGCTCCTCTTGCCCCTGCCCCAAGCAGTATGGCGGTCAGCTGTTTCATCATTTTTCACTTCTCCCGGCAAATGTAGTAGGGTAACATGCTATAATCAAAAGTATAGCGCATTCATCGCGCAGCTTTTGAAGCAACCTTGCCCTATTTTTATAACAATCTTGCTCTTTCCAGGCGGTGTGACGGACTTGACGTATTTTTATAAGACAATAACCCATTCCCCTAGCGAAACCGCGAAAAAATGCATGTTTTTCGTCCAAGACGTAGGCTGGTTCAAATGCAAGCCGTCGTATGTCGTGGACCGGCGCTTTTTTTATGCCTATCAGATGAAATTCGTTGTCAGCGGGTCCGGCTATGTTCAAGGAAAAGACCGCAAATACAAGCTGAAGCCAAACGACCTTTTCCTCCTGAATCTTAACGAAGAGCATTGCTATCATGCCGATCCCGACGATCCATGGGAGCTTCTCTGGGTCCGTTTCGGCGGAATGCAAGCTGCGGATTATTATGCGATGCTGGGATGCCAGGAGCAGCCGGTGCTGCAGGTTCGCAACACCAACGCCGTCCATTCCATGTTCCGGGAGCTGTTCCATATGTTTCGGACGCGTCCGGTCGGGTTGGAGGTATCCGCGTCTGCGTATATCACCCGCATCCTGTCGGAGCTGCTCGTAACCAAGATGGAGCGCGATGCCGTGCTGTCCCCCAACGTATCGCCCGATTATCCGAAGGAAATCCGGGAGGCGATCGATTACATCGAGAACCATTACCAGCTCCCGATCAAGCTGGAGGAGGTCGCCGACGCCGTTCATTTGAGCCAGTATTATTTCTCGCGTATTTTCAAAAGATCGACCGGCTATTCCGTTCTCGAATATTTGATCAAATACAGACTGACCCGCTCCAAGGAGCTTCTCGCGTCCTCCAAGCTGCCTACCGGCGAAATTGCCCAAAGGGTCGGGTTTTGCAGCCAAAGCTATTTTACGAAAATGTTCAAAACCCATGAAGGGATGACGCCGAGGGATTACCGCCTCTACGTGCAGTAACCATCCAATTTAGAAAGGATCGTGAACGAATTGAACTACCGTTTGAGGGAAGCCGCTCTTCATGATGCGAAAGAACTGATTGCCCTGAGAAGACAGCTGGACGATGTTCATGCCGAAGCAAGACCCGACTTGTTTGTAAGCGCTGACTCTTACAACGAGCGTTCCATCGAAACGTATCTAGCGGCGGAAAAAACGAAAGTGATCGTTGCGGAGCCGGAAAACGGGAGCGGCGAGCTTGTGGCTTATATGATTTTGAACAAGGAGCTTGCGCCTGCCGGACCGGTCTTCCGGACGCCCCGGCTGTATCTGTACGTCAATGATCTTTGTGTCAAAGATACGTACCGCAGACAAGGGATCGGAGCGTCATTAATGGAATATGCAATCCGCTATGCACGAGATATTGGGGCATCATCGTTAGAGCTTAACGTTGCGGAATTCAACTCGGACGCGATCCGCTTGTACGAATCGTACGGATTGACAACGCGCAACCGGCGGATGGAACTGCAGCTGTAGTAGACATTTTAGCAGGAGGGTTCCCATGTCGATTCAGATACAGGTAAAGCAATGGCGAGCGTGAACGAGAAGCTAGGCTGGAAGGTCAGCTACAGCGAGCTCCGGATGGTAAATTGGTTTCACAGTCCCGGTCACGGTCACATCCACAACCGCTAAAACGAAAAAACCGCCCTCCTCATAGTAAACTGTGTGAGGAGAGCGGTTCCGAAGCTACACGCCCGAGTAGGCCATGAATCCTCCGTCCACGGGGACGGTTATTCCTGTAACGAAGCCGGACATCGTATCGTCAGCCAGCCAGAGCATCGTCCCAAGAAGATCGTCCGGCTTGCCGAAGCGCCTCATCGGCGTATGGGTAATAATTTTATGAGACCGCTCCGTTAAAGAGCCGTCTTCGTTCGTCAGCAGCCTGCGGTTTTGTTCCGTCAGGAAAAACCCCGGCGCGATGGCATTGACGCGGATTCCGGCGTCCGCCATATGTACGGCAAGCCATTGCGTGAAATTTTCGATGGCCGCTTTGGCCGCGCTGTAGGCCGGCACCTTCGTCATGGGGCTCGGGGCGCTCATGGAGGACATATTGATGATGACCGCTCCCGGTCTATGAATCATTTTGCGGGAAAACACTTGGGTGGGAATTAGCGTGCCGAGAAAATTCAAATTGAATACGTAGCTTACGCCTTCCTCGCTTAGATCGAAAAACGTCGTGATCTCCTTGTTGTCCAGATCTTCCAGCTTGAACGTTTCGTTGGTCGTACTCCCCTTCGGATGATTGCCGCCTGCGCCGTTGATCAAAATATCGCAAGGACCGAACGTCTCTGCGACGGTTTGCTCGGCTCTCTTGACGCTCTCGACATTCAGCACGTCGCAAGCAACGGCGATCGCTTCACCTCCGGCCTCCCTTATTTCCGAGGCGATCTTCTCGCCTTTCTCCGTCGTTCGATTCAATACGGCGACCTTGACTCCCTGCCGCCCCAACTCCTTCGCCATCGCCGAGCACAGCACTCCGCTTCCTCCGGTAATGATCGCTACTTTCCCTTTTAAATGCTCATGAATCGTTAACATGATACGCTCCCCCGTTTCGTTCGTTCCAGCGAATCCCATACTCCCCATAAGTACATGATACCAAGCGCACGGTCATACAATCCGTAGCCCGGCCTGCACTGCTCGTTCCATAAATGCCTTCCGTGGTCGGGACGGACGTAGCCTGTAAAATCATTCTCGTGATAAGCCTTCACGATATCGCAGATGTCGACGGAGCCATCCCGTGCCCGGTGCGAGGTTTCAATAAAATCCCCGTTGTCGTATCGGCGGACATTGCGAATATGGGCGAAAGGAATGCTGTCGGCAAATTCCCTTACCATCCCGGCGATATCGTTAGCCGGATTAGCTCCAAGAGACCCGCTGCATAAGGTGATCCCGTTATACGGACTGTCGACCAGCTTCAACAGCTTGCGGAAATTGTCCCGGCAGGTCATAATCCGTGGAAGCCCGAATATAGGCCAAGGCGGGTCGTCCGGGTGAATGGCCATTCGAATGCCGTTCTCCTCCGCGACAGGAATGATGCGTTCCAAAAAATAGTGCAAATGGTCCCACAGCTTCTCTTCGGTTACGTCCTTGTAGGCTTCAAACAGCTCGGACAACCTCGACAACCGCTCCGGCTCCCAGCCTGGCATCGTAAAATCCGGATTCTCGTTAATTTTGTGCACGAGCTCGGAAGGGTTCATGGCGTCCACCTTGACCTTCTCATAAAAGAGTGCCGTGGAGCCGTCCTCCAGCTCCTTATGCAGATCGGTCCGCACCCAGTCGAATACGGGCATGAAATTATAGCAGATCGTTGTGACACCGACCTTCCCAAGGTTCTCGATCGTCTGCTTGTAGTTGTCTATGTACTTGTCCCTGCTCGGCAAGCCGAGCTTAATATCTTCATGCACGTTGACGCTTTCCACAACCTCGATATGGAACCCGTGCCCCTCAATCTGCTCCTTCAGCTGCAAGATCCGGTCCATCGGCCATACTTCACCGGCAGGGATGTCATGCAGCGCCCAGACGATTCCCTCCACACCGGGGATTTGCTTAATTTGCGGCAGTGTTACCGAATCATTTCCTTCCCCATACCATCGAAAAACCATCCTCATAAGACAAGCCTCCCCCAAGTCTTAGTTGACAAAATAATGCGGATACGCCTTGCGAAGCTCCGGCAGCTCGTGATCCAGCTTGCCTATATGCTGCGCCAGCCTTTGCACCGTCCGCTGCTCATCGCCCTGCTCCAGCGCTTCGATCAGGCCGAGGTGTTCCTCTATTACCTCGTTCATATAGTGAAACTGCTTCAACGCCAAAAAGCGTACGCGGTTCAGATGTCCCCGCATCTGATTCACGACCTGCAGCAGCGTCAGGTTGCCCGTCACCTCGAGAATAGCCCGGTGATACGCCTCGTCCAGCTGAAGGAACAGCTCGACCCTCTGTTCGGCGCAAGCCTGCTCCTGCCGCTCGATCAAGCTGTGAACCGTTCGGCTCACCTCGGCATGATCCTCCTGATTCCATAGCTTGGCTGCAAGCCGGAATGCCCCCAGCTCCAGATGCTCGCGGATAAAGCGGCTCTCGTTCACCTTGCGCTCGGAAATATACGCGATTCTCGTTCCCCGCTGGGGCAGCACATCGAGCAGCTGCTCGCTTACCAGCAGCCGGATCGCTTCCCTGACAGGCGTACGGCTTACATTGAGCAGCTCCGCCAGTTCATTCTCATAAATCATGCTCCCCGGCTCCACACGCAGCGATACGATGCTTTCCCTGATCGTGTCGTAGACCTGATCTCCTAGGGATTTGCGCTGAATAGGCGGAGGCAGCGGCGATAGAAACGTCATGATAGACAGCACCTCCAAATTTACAATTTTGAACTGAGCCATGATTGCATTGATCGTTTGTTATTTCAAGTATACTTACATTCTTGTATACAAGTCAATTGAAAATAAAAAGCGGATCACAATCCGCTCCCCGTACACAGCTCCGGCTCCTCTTTCCAGATGACGTCTCTTCTATAATTATGTCCCCACTCATACATCAATTTGAGAACGGGCATTAAGCTCTGTCCGTATTCCGTCATGGAATATTCCACCCGCGGCGGTACTTCCGGATACACCTTGCGCTGCACCAGCTGATCCTCTTCAAGCTCCCTCAGCTGATTCGTCAACATTTTTTGTGTTATGTTAGGAATTTGCTTCTTCAGCTCGCTGAACCGCTTCGTGCCCTCCAAACCGAGATGCCACAGGATGATCAGCTTCCACTTGCCTCCTATGACGGCTAATGTCAGCTCTTTCTCGCAATTAATTTCCTTCAAATTAATTCTTTCTTTTACATCGCTGGCCATCCATATCCGCCTCCATTCTCTTATATGCAATAAAGTAATTAAGTATAGTTTAGTTCCTCAGTATCCGTTTGGGAAGTAGGCACTTGCACGAAACGGGGTTACCTGGAGGTTACTATTGAAGGTGGAGCCAGTAATACTATGACCCCCTCATCTACCTCTGAGGGGGTCATTACAGCCATGCTTGTCAACTTATCTATGAAACAAATTGATCGCAAGGCAAGTTATTTTTTTGTTTCCAGCATTTTATTGATTTCTTCATCCGCCTGTCTCAGAGCTGTGTTGATATCGACATTGCCTGCCAAGAGCTCTCTTACCTTCGCTTGCGCGATCTTCTTGCCGTCGACCTCAAAAGGCGAGTAAATCGGACCAGGCGACACGGTGCTTTTGAATATTGCCTGTATGTTTTTGCCTTGCAAATACGGCACCTCGGCTCCAAATTGCTTTTGCATTTCCGGGTTTTTCAGCGGAGACATTCTTGCCGTTTTTCTGGCGCTAAGCAGCTGAACCTCGTCCGATGTTACTACTTCCAGTACTTTAATAGCTTCCTCTTTATGCTTGCTCGTTTTGGATATGGCCAGATTATGAGTATCCAGCTTGCCTGAAATATTGGGCTTTTCCTTATAGCTCGGATACTGAGCAATATCCCAGTTGATCCCGGTAGCCGCGCTCCCGATTTGAGCCATTAAATTCGTCGATGCGAGCATCGCTACATTTTTTTCTTTAATAAACAGGTTGCCTTGTGTCGCCGCGCCTGGTTCTGTACTTTTCAGTTCATTCCCCGGGATCGTCAGAATGCTCTGGGTAAGCTCAAGCACCTTTTTCCATTGCTCGTTATTGAAGCTTGCTTTGTTAGTTTTGGCATCCACGTAAGTCAGTGAGAACGGGAAGCTCAATATATAGCTGCTCACCGGATCCAATCCGCGATATTGGATCCCGCCTTCATTTCGGATCATTTTCTTGCCAAGCTCAATAGCCTCGTCCCATGTCATGCCGTCCTTAGGATATTCGACGCCGAACTTATCAAACAGATCTTTATTGTAATACAGCGCATTAAACTGCATGGCGTATGGGAGCGCCCAAAGCTCTCCTTTATCCGACCTTACGGCGTCAATCGTTACGGGATCGAAGCGGTTCAAATCCAAATTAGCTTGTTTCACTAACGGAGCGATATCGAACAATATATCTTTCTGACTTAATTCCAGTACGCCGGAATGCGGGGGTGTCAATATATCGGGAACCTCGCCGGAAATCACCAGATTATCCAGGGTGACGCCTTTATCCAGTCGAACGAGCTTCAGATCGATATACGGATACTTCTTCTTCACCGGCTCAACGAACAACAATTGAAAATCTTCATCGCTGATTTCCGCTTGCTGATACACCGTCAAAACAACCGGTTCAGGCGTCTTTGGAGCACTCGCTTGATTGTCGGGTGCGGGTTCCGTTTGACCGCAAGCAGTAGACGACAGCAAAATCATGAGAGCAGCGAAACCATAAACTACACGTGTTTTCAAAGTTGTAACTCCCTTTCTATTCGCTTATTGGACTGGCCTAATAATTGAATAGTAACGGGAAAGTATAAAATACAACTTGTTCATTTGTTAAACCTGCATTAAATCTGTATCAAAGTTGTCTATTTGTCATATATATGACTGGATAATATGGGCTACCCCGTCTTCATGGTTCGATGGTGCGATAACATCCGCCGCCAGCTTCACTTCTTCCTGAGCGTTCCCCATCGCCACACCCAAGCCTGCCGCCCTTATCATTGGAATATCGTTCAGGCTGTCGCCGACCGCTATGACTTCCGACATATCGATACCGAGCCTATTGCATGCTTCCAGCAAGCCGCTTGCTTTACTAACCCCGAGCGCATTGCATTCGATATTCGTAATATGCGAGTTGCTTATTTCGAATGCGTTCCACGATTCCAGCGTACTGCGGATTTCCGCCAATACCACCGCATCCGAGCTGCGAACGGCGAATTGAAGCCAGCGAAGCGAAGCCGTATTTTCCGGCACATTGCTTCGGTCTATTCGCTGCTCCACGGTATGCGCCCAGAAATCTACCTTCTCGCCGTACTCGGTAAGCAGCTCCGACAGAATCCGGTTCACAAGCTGCGGATCCAGCTCACATCTAGTATGAAGCGTCTCGGGCAATGACCATACCTCGCTGCCGTTATTGATGATAAGCGGCGATTGCAGGTTCAGCTGCCGGGCATACACGACCGCATCCCTAAACGGTCTGCCTGTCGCCAGTGTAACATGGATTCCCGCTTCCATAGCTGACTGTATCCATTTTTGATTTTGCTCCGAAATTTGCTTTTCCTTGTTCAACAGTGTTCCGTCCATATCCAGCGCGATCAATTTGTATGCCACTCCACTCTCTCCCCATGTCCAAAAATATTCGGGCAGCATAAGAATCCCTATGCCCGAGCCCTACGAAACGTTAACCGAACTTCAGCTCGAACCTGCCGGTTGATGGAGCAGCTATTTTCTCCACCGGATGCTTCCCCCAATGATCCCACTTGTCCGTATTGGCGTAATAATCGGATACGGTACTGCGGATGCAGCCGCTGTCCGTCTCCACCTCCAGGACAAAACCTCCGATGCACATCGGTTCATCCTCTATTGTAACAGAAAGATCGTTTACAGAGGCGAGCAACGGCCAAAACTCCGGCCGGATCTCCATCGATTGACGGCTGTCGAAATACTCAAGACGCGGCAGCGCTCCGATTTCCATTCCGTTAAGAGAGACTCTGTAGCCGTTCGGAGCTTTGCAGTTGGTGCCTGCCGCTCTAAGCTGCACCCTCCGGATATCGTTCAGCGCAGGCAGCGGCTGTCCTGATGTCGTGGAGAACGAAGGCTTCCGGGTAAACGTCGCCTTTTCCCCTCTTCGCCAGCAAAGCTGCCCTTGTACTCCCTGCCGCAGTACATGCCAGTCCGCTTGAATGGACGGTCCGTTCACCGTGATTTCCCACCATCCGGGAGCGGAGTCTTCGAGATAGCCCCAACCGTATTCCATATCCGCCGGATCCGGTAAAATCGGACGAACGTCACTCAAAGGAACAGGCGGGCGGTCAGGATAACCCAGCACCGAGCTTTTCAGCTGAGGCAGCCAATGATCGCCTATCCGATGCAGCGTCGAAACCTGATTGTGCGTATGCCCGCAAAAATAGGCGTCAACCTCGAACCTGGCGATTTGCCCGAGAACGTTTTGGACAAAATCGTAATGGGTGAAAAAAGGCCTTCCCACGCATATGAGCGGCGGGTGGGCGAACAGGAACACATGCTCATACTGTGTAGACTTGGCAAAAGTATCCTGAATAAATTGAGCCTGCTCATCGTTTTTTACAAAGGTTGTATAATCGAGCACAATAAACAAAGAACCTGCTTTTTCAAACGCGTAATAGCCTTTCGTTAAAGGAGACGTCCCTAATGCCTTTCCAATGGCAGGGTATACGAACTGCCGGGCCTGCCGCTCCTCGCGTCGGCCGACAACTCCGTCATGGGTACCGAGTGCGAAGAATAACGGTGCCTTTAAGCCCTCCAGCAGCTCCATCGCTTCCTTCATCTCGCGCAGACCGCTCTCTTCGTTGTCGCAGTGGCCTTGAATGATATCCCCGGTTTGAATGATAAAATCCGGCTTTCGCGCGGCTACGGCGGATATAATCTCCGGCGTCACGTTGTGCGTCATCCACAAATTCCGGGTAACATCCGCGAATTCCGTAATGCCTTTCGCGCGGCCGTTAAATACCTCTTGATGCGACTCAGCCTGCACATAATGCAAATCTCCCATAACTACAAAACGAAATGAATCCACGCTGCCATCTCCCTTTGATTATCAAGTTGATTATTTGTAATATTTGTGCTATTCTTTCCTTGCAATTACGAACAAGTATATGTTTTATAAGAGATGGCAGTCAATTGTTATATAGGAATTCCATTGTTAATATTTTGTAAACACACTGCGGGTTAGGTAAGGAGTAAGTTGTATTATTGTTATGTCTGGAGGCTGTCATGAGAAAACAACCGGGACGCACACCGCTTTATAAACAAATTCGGGAATATGTGCTGGATAACATTATCCGGATGAGCTGGCTGCCCGACGAGCGGATTCCGTCCGAGAATGAGTTGGCCGCCCGATTTCGCGTCAGCAGAATTACGATTAAGAACGCACTGTCAGCTCTTATGGAAGAGGGAATTATTTACCGTATCCAGGGAAAAGGCTCTTTCGTTGCGAAGGACAAGTCCGGTGAAGTCCCGGTCTATAGCTCCTCTCCGTCAGGACGGCTTGTCGCTTATCTGATGCCGCGGCTGGACAACCGGTTTACGGCGCGTTTATTGAACGGCATTGAAAATCAGCTGGCTGAAGAAGGCTACCATCTGCTGTTTAGCGAGACGGGCGATTCCCAGGAGGCGGAAAAGGAATTGATGACAAGAATGGTCCAGCTTCATGTCAAAGGTGTTATCATCTATCCGTCCCATGGGCAAACTTACAATGAAGAGATTTTAAAGCTTATTTTGAACGGATTTCCAGTCGTTGTCGTCGACCGCTATTTAAAAGGCGTCGAAACCAACTATGTAAGCTCGGACCATTCAGAAGGCGCCTTTGATGCTTGCAGCCACTTGATCCAGCTCGGCCATCGCCGGATCGGCTTCGTATCCACCAAGCCGGAAGGCACAACGAGCATAGAGGATCGACTTAACGGGTATGAGAGAGGTTTGTTCGAGTACAGCATCCTCATCGACCGGCATATGCGGCTTATGAATCTGGACCGAAAAAAAGTTAATATGATCTATACGGAAGGCATGGGAGATACGGACAGCAAGGAGCAAATAAAGTTATTTTTGCGCAATAACCCCGATATTACCGCTCTGCTGGCAGTAAATACCGCTGTCGGGCTGACGTTAATGGAAGCGGTCAAAGAAATGTCTATCCGTATTCCCGAAGACTTGTCCGTTGTTTTCTTGGATGATTATGAGCTCTCCAGCTTTACTGCCATTCCTCCAACCTGCGTAAGCCAAGAAGAGTACAGCGTGGGCCGAGAGGCCGTTAAGCTGCTTGTCTCCATTATGGAAAATCCCCGGCAGAAACGCAGAAAGGTCGTCGTCCCGACCCGATTGATCGTAAGGGCCTCTACTGCTCCGGTAAATCCGTGCAGCACGGCAAGCGAAGAAGCATCCTCGGCGATAAAAATAGAAAAAGCTTGACCGAGAAGGGACCTATCGTCCCTTCCCATCAAGCTTGTATTTCTGAACGGATTAGGCAATCCGCCGTTATGCGTTATTTCGATGCCGCTTCGGCATGCTCGATCTCGTTCGCTTCCAGGAAGCGTTCCGTATCCAATGCCGCCATGCATCCGGTTCCCGCAGCGCTGATCGCCTGACGGTAACGGCTATCTTGTACGTCGCCGCAAGCGAAGACGCCCGGAATGTTCGTTTCCGTTGTGCCCGGGTTCACCAGCAAATACCCGTGGTCGTCGGTAGTGAGCTGACCGTCCAGGAATTTGGTGTTCGGGGTGTGACCGATTGCGACGAACAAGCCGTCGGTTTCGATAACCTCTTCCTCACCGGTCTCGTTGTTTTTAACTTTCAGGCCGGTAATGCCTCTGTCTCCCGCCAAAACCTCCAACGGAGTTTTGTTCAGCTGCCAGCTGATTTTCTCGTTGGCGCGAGCGCGGTCCTGCATGATCTTCGAAGCGCGAAGCTCGGTACGGCGGTTCACCAGCACCACTTCAGACGCAAAGCGAGTCAGGAAGTTCGCTTCTTCCATTGCGGAGTCTCCGCCGCCGACAACGATGATTTTTTTGTTGCGGAAGAAGAAGCCGTCGCAGGTCGCGCAAGTGCTGACACCACGGCCGACGTTGTCTCTTTCGCCCGGAATGCCCAAGTATTTGGCGGAAGCGCCGGTGGAGACGATAACCGTCTCCGTCTGAATTTCGCCGATTCCCTCTACGGACAACGTGAACGGACGCTTGGACAAGTCGGCTTTGTTCACCCAGCCCGTACGGAATTCCGCACCGAATCGCTCGGCTTGCTTACGCATATTATCCATCAATTCCGGTCCCAGAATACCTTCCGGAAATCCCGGGAAGTTCTCGACTTCGGTCGTTGTCGTAAGCTGGCCGCCAGGCTCCGGACCTTCGATAACGAGCGGCTTCAGGTTGGCTCTTGCCAAGTAAATAGCTGCAGTCAGCCCGGCTGGGCCTGTGCCTATAATAACGGATTTATACATAGTTATCACTCCTTATGAAAACATAGCTGCTAATCAAAAATTGCACTTGAAAAGTATAGTAGTATCATACCAGTCAGCGTAAATCTCGTAATGAAGGAATAATGAATATTTCATGAAGATTTGATGAAGATTTTACCTGCCGAACTGCGCTTCGTGCAGTCGGCTGTAGATGCCGCCGGCAGCGACCAGCTCGCGGTGCGGTCCTTCCTCGGCGACGCCGTCCTCCGTCACCACGACGATGCGGTCTGCGTTCTTGATGGTCGCAAGACGATGCGCAATGACCAGCGTAGTCCGCCCTGCAGACAGCTCGGCCAGCGATTCCTGGATCGCTACCTCCGTAGCCGTGTCCAGCGCCGACGTCGCTTCGTCCAGGATGAGGATCGGCGGATTTTTCAGAAACATTCGGGCTATAGCGAGCCGCTGCTTCTGACCGCCGGACAGCTTGACTCCTCTCTCCCCGATCAGCGTATTCATACCGTCAGGCTGCTTCAAGATAAATTCCTCCAGCTGCGCACGCCGCGCGGCTTCCCATATTTCCTCGTTACTGGCTTCGAGCTTGCCGTACGCGATGTTTTGCCTGATTGTCCCTTCGAACAAATAGACGTCCTGCTGGACAATCCCGATCTGGCTGCGCAGCGACTGCAGCGTCATCCGGCGTATATCCATGCCGTCAATCGTAATGGTGCCCTCGGTGCTGTCATAAAAGCGCGGCAGTAAACTGCAGATCGTCGTCTTCCCGGCTCCGGACGGCCCTACGAAAGCGACCGTTTGCCCCGCCTTGATGGACAGGCTCAGACGGTTCAAAATGTTCTTCTGCTCGTCGTATCCGAACGTAACGGAATGGAACTGGATATCCCCCTTCAGCTTGTCGACCTTCACCGCATCCGGCGCATCGGCAACATCCGGTTCGGTATCCATGATGGAAATGTACCGTTTGAAGCCGGCGATTCCTTTCGGATAGCTCTCGATAACGGCATTGATTTTCTCAATCGGACGGAAGAACACGTTGGATAACAACAGGAAACCGACGAATTCCCCGTAGGTCAGCTCCTGGCGGATGACGAACCACGTCCCGCAAATCATCACGAACAGCGATACCAAGCGCATCATCATATAGGTGATGGACATGCTTTTCGCCATTAATTTGTAAGCAAGCAGCTTGGTAAGGCGGTATTGCTTATTCGTCCCCTTGAACAGTTCCTTTTCGTGTTCCTCGTTGGTAAAAGCTTGAACGACTCGGATGCCGCCGATGTTATTTTCGACGCGCGAATTGAATTCCGCTACGTCGCCGAACAGCCGTTCATAGGTTCGGGTCATTTTTTTGCTGAAAAATATTGCGAACCACGCCATCAGCGGAATGACGATAAACGTTAAGATCGCCAGCTTGACATGGATGGACATCATCAGGATGAACGCGCCGATCAGCGTCATAATGGCAATAAACACATCCTCGGGTCCATGATGCGCGATTTCCCCGATTTCGTTCAGGTCGTTCGTAATCCGGGTCATGAGATGGCCGGTTTTGTTATTGTCAAAAAATCGGAACGACAGCTTCTGGATATGATCGAACAGCTTTTTGCGCATATCCGTCTCGATATTGATGCCAAGCATATGACCCCAGTAAGTAACGATGTACTGCAGCGCCGTATTCAGCACATACACGCCCAGCAATGCTATGCAAGCCCAAGTAATCAGCGACCAGTCTTTGCCTGGCAGCAGTTTATCCACGAACTGGTTCACGGCGAGCGGAAAGCCGAGCTCGAGGATGCCTGCGATAACCGCGCAGCTGAAATCCAGCACAAATAAGCCCTTGTAAGGGCGATAATAGGAAAAAAATCGTTTTAGCATCGAGCACCCTCGTTTCTATACACAGATTTGGTTGCAATCCCTCATGAAGTACGGTCAGCCTGTTCTGTGTACATCTTACTGCTCATCACAATATTTGGCAATCCATTTTGGAGAGTTTACAGGGTGGAGGAGTTTTGAATCATCTGCCGGTAACGCGACGGACTCATTCCCTCCGCCTGATGGAAGGCGCGGCTCAGCTGGCTTTGCTCCCCATAGCCGACCTTCTCGGCGATTTCTTTTATCGTATACACAGAGTCCATTAGCAGTGTTTTGGCCGTCTGGATCTTGACCCCTCTGACATATTCCATGGGCGGCATCCCCATCGTTTGCATAAACAAATAGCTGAGATGGCTTGGACTCAAAAAGACATGCTCCGCCAGCTCCTGCAGGCTTAAAGGACGGCTGATATGATGACGGACATAGTCGCAAACCTTCATGACCCGCTCCTCCAGACGGACCGGCTCCTTGGGAAGCCGATCCTGCATGACGGTCAACAATTGCTGAAGCCATTGGTATAACAGGCCCTGCAGCCCCAAGAATTGTGCTGAAATGCCCGTATTGATGATATAGGTGTGTTGGGGGCCGATGCCGGGCGACGGACCTTCTTCCGTGATGAGCTCGCCCAGCTGATCGAAGGACTCCAGTGCAGCCAGCCATAGCTGGACCAGCTGCTCATAACCTTCTGAGGAAGAAGCTGCGTTCGACACCGTTGGAAGCCCATATACCGTAACCAGATCGGAATTGCCGATCTTGAGATCGGCACACAGCGACAAGTAACGGATCGTCCGCTCCCCTTGGCGCGGCAGCAAGCTGAACGTAGTATTGGGCGGGAGCACGATCAGGCTCCCTGCCGCGATCGACTGCTCTTGACCTTGAATGACCATAGTAATCGGTCCTTCCATCACAAGCCAGAACAACGTATAAGGAAAGCTCATCCGATGCACGGAATAGTCGGCTGTCTTCGGCATGCTGCGAATCCATCGTATTCTGAAGCGCAAATAGTCAATATAAAACGATTCATCCTTCAATGTGAACATGCCGGTCCTCCTTTAAGGTGCTTATGGCAACAGCACTATTATACAGCAATCGCCCTTCTTCGAGTATGCCACAAGACCGGCTCTATTCGGCGGTTGCCAGCTCCTGAATGACTTTATTGCCCTCATCCTCCGCTTCCCGGAGCGCGGTATTGACGTCTTTGGCCCCTTTCATCACCTCACCGAACTTGGCGCTGACGACACTTCGAATCGAAGCATCGTAATAGCTTGGCTTCATCGGTTTGGCAGCTTTGGCTGCAAACATGGCCTTCACATTTTTACCGCTTGTAAAGGAGAGGTCGCTCGCGAACTGGCTGCGGATATCCTGATTTTTCAGCGTCGTCATCTTCCCGAGCTTCGTCTGGACCAGCTGTACTTCATCGGACAGCAGCACCTCGATAACCTGGAACGCCTCAACCTTATGCTTGCTGGTCGGAGAGATCGAATAGAACGGTGCGTTCAGCTGGATCCCGATCCCGGGCGCTTCGCGAAACGAAGGCAGCGTCACCATATCCCATTGAAGCCCGCCCGCCATCGCCTCAGGCAGCACATTCAGCAAATTGGCACCAGCCCACATCGCCGTTGTTTTATCCTTCAAGAACGAGGCATTGCTCAGCTTGGTCGTATCGTCCACCTTATTGTTGTCGATTTCATAAAACCGCTTCATCGTCGTAAACCATTGGAACCAGCCGTCGCCGTTAACCAAAGCTTTTTTGGTCGCCGGATCGGCAAACAGAAGGGACAGCTGGTTGTTTTGGATGAAGAACGACTGATCCATGCCAAACCCGCGGTACTGCGCCCCATTGTCGGTTCTGCTCATCTGGCGAGTGAGATCGAGCACTTCGTCCCATGTCATCCCGTCCTTCGGATACCCGACTCCGAACCGGTCGAACAGGTCCTTATTGTAGTATAACGCCGCACCGTTGATCGCGTGGGGCATGAACGAGATTTGCCCGTCCGGACTGTTCGCTTTGACATTGTCCAGCGCATCGGGATCCAGGCGCCCCAGATCGAATCGGTGACTCTTAATCAGCGGAGCAAGATCGCTTAGCAAATTCATCTTCTTCAGCCCAGTCAAATCGCCGAGCGATCCGTAAATAATGTCCGGCGTCTGCCCTGCCGTGATCAGATCGTTCAGCTGGCTTCCCTGCCCCTTCGGAACATAAGTGATCGTAATATGGGGATATTTCTTGGCAACGGGATCGCCGACAAACGTTTGAAAATCCTTCTCGGTAAAATTGGCAGAGGAAGCCTGGACGAATAGTGTCAGCGTGACCGGTTCCTTGCTTTCCGCCTGCTGCTCCCCCTTCTGCTCTTCAATCACTGCCGCCTCCTTGCCCGAGCTGCAGCCCTGAAGCAGCAGCAGCAATACGGCTGCCGCAGCTGTATAACGAGTTTTGTTAATCACAAGATATCTCCCCTTAGACACGGTTTAAAGTGAAAAAAAAGAGACTAACAACCTTGTAGGTAGAAGTCTCCAGTAGTCTGGTAGCAATCTGCAGCCGGTGCAAATCATTCTATGAAATTGTTTATGCGGTTAACCTATGCAGCCTGTCATTCCGTTTCCAAATACGATAGTTTTACCGCATCCAATCAAGCCCTTGCTCCCACTCCGCTCCGCCGGCGTTCGAACGGACAGCCCCTGGGGTGCTCCGGCCATTCCGGACATATGAGGAAAGCAGTTCAGTCAGCTCTTTGACCACTTCCGGATAGCGCTCGTATACGTTCTCCGTTTCGCCGATGTCCCGGGACAAATCGTACAACTGGATCGGCGGAGACCCTTCCGGCTCCTGCCCCGGTCTCGGGCTGCTCCATCCTCCGGAGCCCGGACACAGCTCAAGCTTCCAGTCCCCTTTGCGGATAGAGAACGATCCGTCAATGGAATGATGCACAATAGCTTCCCTGAGCGGGCCTGTAATTGCTTCGCCCAGCCAAACCGGCGCATTGCTGATGCTGTCTTCGCCCGCATGCTCGGGTAATTCAACCCCCAGTAAATCCCCCATCGTGGCCATAAGGTCGACCAAGCATACCGGCTCGCTTGATACGGAGCCCGCCTTGATGCGATCCGGCCATTTCACCAGCAGCGGAACGCGGTGGCCTCCCTCGTAAATGTCCGCCTTCTGCCCGCGGAACACATAGCTCGGATTATGCCCGAGCTGAGCGAGCTCCGGATAATTCGCCTTCGGAGAGCAGCCGTTGTCGCTCGTGAAGACGACGATCGTATTGTCGGATAGACCGCACTCCTCCAGCTTCCGCACAATTTGTCCGACGACATCGTCGCACATAAGGACGAAATCGCCGTACCGGTTCGTCCCCGATTTGCCCTCGAACTCGGCCGACGGCAAAATCGGCGTATGCGGCGCCGGCAGCGGGAAATAAATGAAGAACGGGGAATCCCCGGCGTTCTCGATCAGCTCAAGCACTTTCTCCGTGCAGCGCGGGAGCACCTCCTCATGCTGAAAGTCCTCCCCTGTCGGTCCTTCCCTCCAAAAAGCCATCTCCTCCTCCCCGCGTGTGATGCGGTTCGGCAAGGACGTTGCACGGTCATTCTCGATGTACACGTACGGCGGCATATCGAGCGATGCGCTGATGCCGTAATAATAATCGAAGCCGTGAGTGACCGGCCCGTTCGTAATAGGCTTGCTGTAATCGACATCTTGCGGCTCTTCGCCGTTTTTCGTCCATTCCAGTCCCAAATGCCATTTGCCGACAATCGATGTATGATAGCCTTCCTGCTTCAGAATCGAGGCCACCGTCATCCGGCCCTCCTCGATGAGCGGGCGGGAGTAACCGTTCGTGACGCCTTTCTTCAAGGCGGAGCGCCAGTTATATCTACCTGTCATAATGCTGTAGCGGGACGGCGTGCAGACTGCGGAGCTCGAGTGGCCGTCGGTGCAAATCATCCCCTCCCGGCCCATTTGATCCAGATGTGGGGTATTGATCTTGGAATTTTCGTTCAAGCAGCTGATATCGCCGTAGCCCATATCGTCGGCCAGAATATAAATAAGATTCGGCTGTTTCTTCTTGTCGGTTACGCTTGTCATGACCATCCTCCTGCGATCCGTTTTTGTTCCATTGTAGAACCAACGCTTCCATATGTAACAAAATCATAGCATGCACACTCCTTGGAGCCCATGACGCCGCCGTTGATTTTTTTGACAAATCTTACGATTTGATAAGGAGAGGCAAAAGCTCGCCTTTTGCATGCAAGTCCCCTCCGCAAGCGCAAAAAAGCCCGGCAAGAGCAGCGCTCCCGCCGGACCTGTTGCATCCGCCGATTATACGATAACGGACAAATCATGCTTTTGAAACACTTCGGCCATGGCTTGCTTCGCTTCCGCATCGTCTTGCCCGTGAATTTCGAGCTCATACTGCTGGTTGCCGAGCAGCGTGATGCTTAGGCCAAGGATACTCTTGACGTCAATGGCCCGCTCCCCGATTTTGATCACAATGCTGGATTGAAACCGGTTGGCCGTCTGGTTAATTTCAACGATAGCCTTGGTCGGCATTCCGCCCATATGCTTCCCTCCTTTGCTTGCCTAGATATCGTTCTTACGCTTACGCTTACGCCACCATATTGGGTTCAGCCAACGATTAGCCTTCTTCATTGACGAGAACATGTTTGCCTCTCATCTTCAGAATGAGCGGAATCGTGACCCATAGCAGCCCGATGATCAGAAACACAAGGGAAACCGGCTTTTGCAGAAAAATCATGAAATCCCCGTTGGAAATCGTGAGCGCGCGTCTCATGTTGTTTTCCATCATCGGTCCCAGGATAAGCCCCAGCACGAGCGGTGCGAGCGGATAATCGTTCTTCGCCAGAAAATAGCCGACAATGCCGCAGCCCATGATCAGAAGCAGGTCAAAGGTCGAATACTGCACGGCATACACGCCGAACACCGAGAACACAATAATGAGCGGAATCAAATATTTGGTCGGCGTTTCGATCACTTTGGCGAACAATTTGACCAGCGGCATGTTCAGAATAAGCAGCATCAGGTTGCCTACAAACATACTTGCAATAACGCCCCATGCGAGCTGCGGATGATCCGTGAACAAGAGCGGACCCGGCTGCACGTTGTACATGATGAACGCACCCATCAAGATCGCCGTCGTCCCCGAGGATGGGATGCCTAGGCTAAGCAGGGGAATCATGGCACCGCCGGATGCGGCATTGTTGGCCGATTCCGGAGACGCGACGCCCTCGATTGCGCCTTTGCCGAACTTCTCGGGATTTTTGCTAATTTTCTTCTCGACAATGTAAGCGAAAAAGGAGGCCAGAATCGCTCCCGCTCCAGGCAGAAGCCCGATGAAGAACCCGAGCACCGAGCCTCTCGCGATAGGCGCCGCGCTGTCCTTCAAGTCCTTCTTCGTCGGCAATATGCGATGGATCTTGGCGATTTCTCCGTCGTTGCTTTCCCGCTCCAGGATCGTCTTGAACACTTCGCCTACAGCAAACATACCGACGGCAATCGTCAGAAACTCCAGCCCCTGATACAGCTCGGGCAAGCCGAATGTAAACCGCTCGACGCCCGATACGCTGTCGATCCCGATCGTCGCGAGCAGCAATCCGAACGCGGTCATCATTAAAGCTTTGACCATCGACTTGCCGGCAAGGCCGCTGATAGCCAGCAGGCCTAGCACCATCAGCGAGAAGTATTCGGCTGGCCCGAATTTGATAGCGACGGCCGACAACGGGCGGGCGAGAAAAATCAACCCCGCAAGCGATACGATCCCCGCCGCGAACGAGCCGATGGCCGAAATCGATAACGCGGCTCCCGCCCTGCCTTGTTTGGCCATCTGGTAACCGTCGAGCGTCGTGACGACGGATGAGGATTCTCCCGGAGTGTTAAGCAAAATCGACGTCGTCGAGCCGCCGTACATCGCGCCGTAATAAACACCGGCCAACAAGATGATGGAGCTGGTTGCCGCTTCCTCGGGACTCAAGCCGCTCGTCATCGTCGCCGTGATCGGTATCAGCAAGGCGACACCGCTCATCGGCCCGATGCCCGGCAGTACCCCGACAACGGTCCCGATCAGCACGCCTACGAACACAAAGATGAGGTTTTGCCATTGCATCGCTGTGCCTAATCCATGAAGTAAATATTCCATCGTGCTCACAATAATAACCTCCTGCAAGCTTTTGCTAAAGCTAAGCCAAAAGCTGTCTTCAATCTACGAAAGGCCCAGCCATTCCGGAAAGCCTGGAAGAGAGCCGTCCAGTACGTGAACGTACAAATAGTAGACCCCCAAGGAAAAAGCAGCGGAAATCACTATGGAGATGATCATTCTTCCTCTCTGCATCGTTTGGAAGCCGACCATCAAGAATAGAAAGGTTGATAGAACGAAGCCGATAGGCTCCAGCAGCAAAGCATATAATACCGCCGCCGTGAAAATAATGCCGAAGCGTTTATAATCCAGCTGCTGCTTTTTCCTGGCTTCTTTCTGCTGATTGCGAAATGTCTCATAAATAAGCCGCAGGCTCAAGAGAGCGAGGAAGGAGCCGAGAATCATCGGAAAGATGTTGGCTCCCACGTTGCTGCCGTAAGCGCTGGTCGAGATGCTCCTGCTCCCGAACACGAACGCTATGCCGATGGCGAAGAATACGATGCCGGAATAACGGTCGAACGTTTTATTCATTCCTTACCATCTCCTTATTTCTGCATGCCCAGTGCCGTCAAGATGTCTTTAACTTGCGTTTCTTGTGCCGCCAGGTACGCTTTGAAATCGTCCGATTTCTTGTAATCGGTCTCCCAGTTGTTCGCCTGCACTTCTTTTTTCCATTGCTCGGAATCGACCATTTTCTTCAGGGCTTCGTCCCAGAACTTTTTGGCGTCAGCACTCATTTCTTTGGGACCGAAAACACCGCGCCAGATCAGAAACTCGGCGTCGACTCCCTGCTCCTTCATCGTAGGAACGTCCTTCATGCTTCCTCCGAGACGCTGGGGAGCGGCCACGGCAAGCACTTTGATCTTGCCTGCCTTCACGTATTGATCGAGCGACGATGCATCGGTTCCGATTACATCGGCATTGCCGCCAAGCAGCGCCGTGATCGCCTCGCCGCCTCCGTCATAAGACAAGTACTTTACTTTTTTCGGATCGATGCCGTATTTGAATGCCGGTAAAATGGATACCAGATGGTCCATGGAGCCCGGCGCGGAGCCTCCTGCTACGGTCAGCTTCGTTGGATCCGCCTTCATATCGTTCAAGAGCGATTTCAGATCGTTATATTTGGAATTGGCCGCTACGGCGATGGCGCCGTAATCTTTGGTCAATTGAGCCAGCGGAGTGGTATCCTTGTAACCGAACGGCGTATTTCCTTCCTTCTTCAGATTGTTAATGAGAATCGGAGGCGAGTTGACGAACAGCTTGTAGTTGTCTTTCGTATCCTTGTTCGCGTATTCGGCCATGAATACGGCGCCGCCGCCGCCCGGTTTGTTCTCTACCGTAATAGGCTTCTCTACGGCTTTCGTCTCGGTCAGCACTTTGGCTACCGTACGGGCTGTCATATCCCAGCCGCCTCCTGCTCCTGAAGGCGCTATAAGGCTGATCGCTCTTTCCGGATATTTGGATTGCGCCGAACCGCCTTTATCGCCTCCGGCCGCCGGTTTGGCGCTGTTGCCGCCGCTGCCGCATGCCGCCAGACTGAGCGCCAGCACGCTGATCGCCGTTACTTTACAGGATGCCTTCCACACATTGTTTATCATGAGAACCCCTCCGTTATAATGGTCATTCCATTCGTTTTTGTATACGCTTTCTTTGAAGCGCTTTCAGAATAACACCGGAATAAGGAATAGGAAAGTTTAACAAAATTAAATGTAATAACGTCTTTACGGGCATTTTGTTCATATTGTTCACGGCACGCTGCGCCGGTCGGAACTCAAAATGACAGCGCTTTATGTTACAATGATGTAACTCATCTTTTGGCAAGGAGGCACCCGTGGATGCGGCTAAAGCTTCGACTGCAAACCAAGCTGATTTTGATCATATGTACGCTTCTTGCCCTTGTCATCGCCAGCATCGGAGGCATCTTCAATTACGTCATGTCGTCCGTCCTTGAAGATCAAATCGGCACAAGAGCACTGAAAGTCGCCGAGACGATAGCCGGCATGCCCGAAATTCGCCAAGCCTTTTATCAGCCGGACCCTTCCGCCATCATTCAACCGATCGCCGAAAGCGTCCGCGAGACAATCGACGCCGAGTTTATCGTCGTCGGCAACCGGGAAGGCATACGGTATGCCCATCCGCTCCCCGATCGCATCGGTAAGGAAATGGTCGGGGGCGATAACGGGCCGGTGCTGGAAGGAAGGTCCATCATCTCCAGGGCGATCGGCTCCATGGGTCCTTCCTTGCGCGGCAAAGCGCCCGTATTCGGAAATCAGGGCGAGGTCGTCGGCATTATTTCCGTCGGCTTTCTTACCGAGGATATCGATTTGATCACCGAACAATATCAATCGCAAATCGAGTGGGTCTCGCTCATGGCCCTTGCCGTCGGCATAGCCGGCGCGACGTTGATTGCGCACAATGTGCGGCGCTCCATCCACGGTCTTGAGCCTGAGGAGATAGGCGCTCTTTATACGGAGAAAAAAGCGATTCTCGAATCGATCCACGAAGGCATTATCGCCGTAGACCGGCAAGGAATGATTACGATGGCCAACCGCTATGCGCTGCAGCTGCTGCAGCTGCCTGAAGACGCTACGATTACCGGGCGGCATATCGAAGAGCTGATCCCCAATACGCGATTGAACGAAGTCGTTCGGACCGGTCAAGCAGAGGTCGACCGCGAAATGCTGCTGGGCGATCATGAAGTAGTGGTCAACCGGGTGCCTGTCGTTGATAGAAACTCCCGCGTTACCGGCGCCGTCTCAAGCTTCCGGAGCAAGTCCGAGCTGTACCGGCTGGCCGAAGAGCTGTCCCAGGTCAAGCGGTTTGCGGAAGCGCTGCGAGCGCAGACGCACGAGTTTTCCAACAAGCTGTATGTGATATCGGGGCTAATCCAGCTTGAATCGTACCAGGAGGCGGTTGAGCTCATATCCCGCGAAGTCGATGTGCATCAAAATTTCGTGCAGTTCATCATGCGCGATATTCCCGATCCGATGATAGGCGGACTGCTGATAGGCAAATATAATCACGCCCAGGAGCTGAAGCTCTCCTTCGAGATCGACCCGCAAAGCTCTTTTCGCGATATTCCGGATACGATTGACCGGAACTTGCTAGTAACGATCATCGGCAATTTGATCGATAATGCGATGGATGCCGTTCTGGCATGCCGCGATAAAGAAGTGAAAAGCGTCGTGCTATTTTTGACCGATCTGGGGGAAGATTTAATCATTGAATGCGAGGATACCGGCGTCGGTATTCCGGAGGAAGCCCGGAACGCCGTATTCGAGAAAGGCTTCTCTACCAAGGAAGGCGAGCATCGCGGCATCGGTCTTGCGCTTGTGCTGCATGCCGTACGCAAATTGAACGGGTACATTACATTTCATAACAGCCCGGTCGGGGGAACGATATTTACCGTTGCGATTCCGAAAAATATGGAAGGGGGCAACCCGGATGGAGGATAACCGCAGGATGCCTGCCGTGGAAGTGCTCATCGTAGAGGATGATAGCCGGATTGCGGAGATTAACCGGCGCTTTATCGAAAAGGTCGAGGGCTTCCAGGTTATCGGCATCGCTACCGACGAAGCGCAGGCCAAAGAACAGCTCGATATTTTCAAGCCGGATCTGGTGCTGCTCGACATTTACTTGCCCAACGCCAACGGCTTGGACATTCTCCGCTTCATCCGCCAGCAATACAAAGAGACCGACGTCATTATGATCACGGCGGCCAAGGAAGCCGACCCCATTCGCGAAGCCGTACGCGGCGGGGCGTTCGACTACATTATGAAGCCGCTCGTATTCGACCGGATGCAGGAGACGCTGCTCCGGTATCTGGAATTTCGTCGCGAGATGACGCGCCTCAATGACAGAGGAAGCTTGAATCAAAGCGACGTAGACCGGCTGCTTTCAGGGACGATGAAGAAGGAATCAGGCCCTGAAGAGCCTTATTTGCCCAAAGGGATCGACAAGCTGACGCTGGTCAAGGTCGTTCAAGCCATCTCCAATGCCGGCGACGGTTTGACAGCCGACCAGATCGCGAAGCTTATCGGCGTAAGCCGGTCAACGGGCCGCCGCTACTTGGAGCATTTGGTCAGCCTCGGCGACGTTTATGCCGATCTGTCCTACGGCGTCGTCGGGAGGCCCGAGCGGGTATACCGGAACAAAAAGCAGACGTGACAAGGAGCCCGGAAGCGGAGCCTATGCCGTCACACAGACAGGAACTTTCGCCTCTCCTTCGCCGAAAGTTCCTGTTTGGCATGTTTACTTTTTGTTCGTTTTCGCCCACTCGTCCAGCTGCTTCTGCTTCTCGGCAATGACTTTATCAATGCCGGCCGCCTTAAGAGCGGCGTTAAATTTGGGCAAATTTTCGTCCGGATCCGACGTCCCGGTTTCCAAGCCCATGGCATACTGCTTGACAACGTTGTTAATGGCTGCGATTTCGGTTTTCACCGGATCGGGATTGTACATGAATCCTAGCGCAGCGGATTTCTTGGAGCCTTTGTTGAACTCGGCCATCTGCGACCAAATTTGCGGATCGTCGGTCGCCCACGGGTAGGACAGCAGCTGATTGCCGAACATCCACCCCTGCCGCAAATTATAGCCGCTTTTGGAAGCGTCGACTCCGGGCGGAAAATCGATCGTCTGGTTCGCATTTTTCACATAATGCTTCCCTTCGATTCCCCAATGGAGCAAATTGACGATGTCTTTATCCGAATACATCAGGTTCAGCATCATCATCGCCCGGTCCTGATCCTTCGTATTGGCGGAGATACCGAACATCGCATTGGTGATGGCTACCGTATCCGTCTTCGGCTGGGAAAACCGCACGTCCGTCAAAGGCACGCCGATCCGCTGCGAGGTTTGGGTATTGATTCCGGGCTTGCCTTTGCTCATTACGGCGAAGCCAACGTTGGCCTGAATATAGTCTCTTCCGGTTTGCGTGCTTGTGGCCGCATCCTTGGCGATATACCCGGCATTAAACCATCGCCGCATCGTTTTGACCAATTTGATATATTCGGGGGTTTCGTACATATTGACCACTTTGAGATTGTCGAGGCTGGACAGTACGCCTATGGAATCGCCGAGGGTATCGACGGTTGTGATGATGGGCGTATAAGCAATGGAGGCTCCGGCACTCGCCTTGCCGAGGACGGTCACGTTCGGTTCATTTTTCTTGATCGTATCGAATATGGGGTCCATATCATCGAGCGTTTTTACCTTGCTGACATCCAGGTTGTACTTGGTTAACAAATCCGTCCGGACAAGCATACCGGAGTAGGATGCAAAATCCCTTATACTCGGTACGGCATAAGTTTTGCCGTTAATCTTCGAGGCTGCCAGCACTTCCGGCTCGAAAGCTTTAATAATATCCTGCCCGTGCTTCTTCAGCAGATCGTCCAAAGGCAGCAGCTGTCTTTGCGTAACCTCCGTCACAAACTCCTTCTCTCCGGTAAAGAGCAGGTCCACCTTCTCGTTGCCGGCGAGCATAAGAATTCTTTGCTGCTCCCAGGCTGCGGGCTCGATCCGGTTCAGCTTCACCGTGGCATTGATCTTCTGCTTCGTAATCTTGCTTATTTCCTCCTCCACCAGCTTCAGATCCTTCTGGTTGCTCCCGTAAAACAAGATGGAAAGCTCATAAGGAGCAAGCGCGCTGCCGCCCGGTTCCGTCGCGGTTTTCCCCGCAGGAGCACCTGAATCGCTGCAGCCTGCAATAAGGATACTAGCTGTCAGCAGGATGGCCAACAAAGGATAACACATTCTTTTGATCATATAACGACCTCCTGATCGGTTTGGTTAAGTTATCAGGCTAGAACTGAATAGAGCTTTATCCTTTGACCGCTTGAGCTGTTATAAGTTCGACGGATACCGGTCATAATAAACGGCCGGTACCCGCGAAATACTGTGGAACGCTTTAGGCCGATTTCGGCTTAGGCTCCGGTTCCAATTCCGATCTCCTCACCCGAAGCCACATGATCAGGAAGCCCAGCACACCGACGATGGAAATGATGGTGCAAATCTCATACAACGTTCTCGGCCCGAGCTGATCGAACATCCACCCGCCGACCAAACCGGCGATAATTCCCGATATACCGCCCCATGTCAAGGCATAGATGGCCTGGCCTGTCGCCCGGTATTCGCCGGGGATCAGATGCGCCGATAAGCTGGTACCCACATAGTAATAGCCGCCGAAGGTTATACAGTGCAAGATTTGAATGAACACGATGTGTACCGGCCCGCCGACTACGGACATCAGCAGCCAGCGGATGACGAATAATACGCTGATGGCCGCCAGACAGCCGAACATGACCCGGGTCGATTTCTTCAAATACTTATCGAACAGCAGGAAGACGGGAATCTCGAAGATGGCGGATAAAAAGACCGACCAGCCGATCAGCTCCTTCGAGCCTCCCAGATTGGCGATATACAGCGAAACGAACGTCTGATTGATCGAATTGGGCACGGATATCAATACGCCTAACACGACGAAGACGAAGAAGATTTTGCTTGAGAACATCACTTTCCAATAGCTTTGCCTCTCCGCTTTCGGTTTCGGAGTCCCTATGTTTCCTCTCGGCAATCCGGCGGTGAACAGAAGCGAGACAAGCATCATCGCACCGTACAATATCCACAAATTCAAGATGCCCATCCGGCTGATGACCGGACCCGCCAGCAAGGCGATAATCGCCCATCCCAGCGATCCCCATAAACGGAACGCACCGAATTTGTATTTCGTTCCTTCAATCGCATTCAGGATCAAGCTGTTGCTCTGCGAAAACGTCGGGCTGTTAAAGAAGAAGAAAACGAGCATCAGCATGAAGATGACGGCATAATCCCTGACCTGAAAGACAATAATGGTAAATAGAAGATTGCCGATTAACAGCATCATCAGTATTTTGCGGACATTTTGCAGCCGGTCGCTCCAATAGCCCCAGAACGGATTCGCGAAAATGGAGATGAACGGACCTCCGGCCATGACCATGCCGATCTCTATTTTGCTAAGTCCGATTTCCTGGAAATAAAGCGGAAAGAACGACGACAAGATAGCAATGGTGCCATACAGAAAAAAGTTAAATCTCTTCAAGGTGGCTAACGATTGAGCATTAGCGCCTGCTGCAGGAGCTGCCATTGGATGCACATCCCTCCTTCGGGATTAAATTACAATGGAATCGCCGTCGAGCGGGAATGCTCCATAATCTCATCGAAGCTGACTTCGCGTCCCAGCCGATCCGATAAATAAATGCCCTCGCTAATCAGCATTGTCTGAAGAGCGATATGAGCGGTTGGAAGCAATTCCACCCGGCCTTGCAATGCAGCAATCCAGTGATGCTGGGAGGAAGCATACGCATCGTAGTTCTCTTTCAGCTGGTTCCATCGGCCGTCCATTTCGTCCAAATTCACCGTGCAATTCAAGTCGATATCGCAAGCTGTCGTATGGTAGCTGAAAGGAGCCAGTACGGCCTGATCCGAGTAGGCGGGCATCCGGATGCCGCCTTTCGTCCCGACGACGCTGCAGCCCTCTATGCTTCCCAAGTGAATGCTCCACGCCTCGCAAATGTCCATCGTTGCCCCTCCGGCAAATTTCACGAAGCCAAGGCCGAGCTCCTCCACATTGAATTCCGCCTGCTGTGCACGCCTAGCATCCACTTCCATTTCACGGTATCCTTTACCCGAGATTCTCTCGACTTTGGGGGTATCGAGCAAATACAGCATCTGCGCAATATGGTAGACGCCCATGTCGATCAGCGCCCCGCCTGCGGCAATCTCTTGGTTCAAGAACGCCGGGGTCCCATAGCCGTCAATGAATGGACGTCCTCTGCGGCGGTGTCCGGTTGCGCGGGCATGGTACAGCTTCCCCAGCATGCCGCCGTCGATCAGCGCTTTGGCCGCCTTGGTCTCTTTCCGGTACAGCGTCCCGAGCTGAATATGTAGGTTCTTCCCGCATTGTGCGGCCATGTCGAGCATTACGGTTCCATCGTAATAGGTGCCGGCTATCGGCTTCTCGCAATAGACGTCCTTCCCTGCCTGCAAGGCCGCCACGGTTACCGGAGCATGCAAATTGTTGTGCAGGCAAACGTCGATCGCTTCGATATCGTCACGCTTCAGCAATTCCTTAAAGTCGGAATACACATGCGGGACTTGAAATTGCTCCGCTACGTTTTGAGCTTCCCGCTCATTCACGTCACACACGGCTACAACCTCGGCATCCGCAATTTTAGCGTAATTTCTTAAGTGCGCCTTGCCGATCAATCCTGCGCCGACGATTCCAATCCTTACTTTTCTCCCCATGTGAACATCTCTCCCTTATTAAGAGTTACTTATTCACTTTCTGCAAAACCCTTTTGACCGAAGCAATAGCCCATTCCATCTCGGTATATTGATTATCGGGCGCATTGTATTCAATCCCCCAATAGCCGTCATATCCGGCGTCGAGCAGCGTTCTCACCCTTTGCTCCGCTTGCTCCGATCCTACCGTTTTCCCGTCAAAGTGAGTGTGGTACACCCAAGGAGCAACCAGACCGTCGCCCATCTCCGCATCCTCCGACCAGCGGCCCATATGCAGCAGGATGCCGAAGTTCGGCTGATCGACCGCTTCCGCAACCCGCTTCAAGTAATGCGGGCTTTGCGAGGAGCCCATATGGTTCTCCGGTCCGACCACCAGCCCGAGCTCTGCCGCACGCCGGCAATAATCCTGGTATTTCGTCACGGTATATTCGAACTGCTCCTCGGTTAACGGAACGGATTGCTTGTCGCCTGCATCGACCCGCACCGATTTGGCCCCAAGCTTGGAGGCGATGCCGAGATAAGCGACGGCATTCCCGTACAGCATGCTCCGCTTTTCCGGGTCAGCGTCCCACAGGTGGGCTCCGTCAACGGCCAGGTTGATGACCGTCATCTCTTTTTCATCCAGCGCTTCGCGGACCTTTTGAATGTAGGATTCGTCGGGCAGTTTAAATATGTCTTGGCTCGTTTCCGCAAAGGTCCCGTTCCATAAATCAACCGTATCCAGATGATACCTGTACTTGGACGATTCCAAATAGCCGAACGTATCCATTTTGCCCGCTCTCATCATGTTGAAGAATGAAAAGCCGCCAATACTTATTTTCATTGTCGCTATCCCTCCGTAAAGTAATTAGAATAGTTCACAGCCTTCAAGCCAGCCAGCACACAGCATGATTCGCATGTTCCGTGTTCTTGCATCACCCCCTTTCAAGGGAAGATCCATTACGTTGGCCATTACCCTTTTACAGCTCCAACCGTCAAGCCTTTGATGAAAAATCGTTGAAAGAACGGGTAAGCAATCAGGATCGGGATTACGCCGACTACCGCTATAGCGAGCCGCACGCCTTGTGTCGGGATGACTCCCGCCTCCTCCATTTGACTGGAATATTGGGCATTGTCGATTAAATATTGGACGTTCAAAAGAATCGTGTTCAGCAGCACTTGAATGCTGTAATACCGGTTATCCGTCGTATAAATCAAACCGTTAAACCAGTCGTTCCAATAATTGATGATTTGAAACAGCCCTACGGTTGCAAGAACGGGAAGCGATAACGGCAGCACGATCTTATAAAAAATTTTGAACTCCCCCGCTCCGTCTATATAAGCCGACTCCACTACCTGTGCGGGTATCGATACGGTAAAAAAGGTTCTCATCAGAATGACATAGAAAGCGTTTACCAATAATCCCGGAACGATTAATGCAAACAGCGTGTTTTTGATCGCGAACAGATTGGTATACATCAAATAGGTGGGGACCAGTCCTCCGTTGAACAGCATCGTAAAGAATACGAAAAAGGTGATCGCACGGCGCATCGGCATTTCCCTTCTTGAGATGGGATAAGCCAGCATAGCCATGATGGTGAGGCTCGCGATCGTACCGATCACGGTAACCAGGATGGAAATGCCGTATGCATGGAATATCATTCGCGCGTCATGAAACAGCATTTCGTAGCTTGCCGTGCTGAAGGCTTGGGGAATAAACGAATATCCGTTCTGAATGATGGCATTCTCATCGGTAATGGAAGCCGAGACGAGCAGCAAGAAAGGAATGAGGCATAGACAGGAAATGAAACCAAAAGACAAATGCAAGATCCACTGCTCCAGCCTGCTTGTGTTCATGGATTCCCCTCCACTCAAAACAACGCGTTGTCCGCATTGATTTTCTTCACAACATAATTGGAAATCAGGATGAGAATGAAGCCGACGATGGATTGATACAGACCTGCGGCTGAGGACATGCCGATATCTCCGTTTTTCAGCAGAGCCCGGTAAACATAGGTGTCGAGCACATTGGTCGTGGGCAGCAGCGCCCCGGAATCCAACGGTACTTGATAAAACAGGCCGAAATCGGCATAAAAGATCCGCCCTATCTGTAGGAGCGTCATGATGGTAATAACAGGGATAATCATGGGAATCGTAATGCTCAGGATACGCTGCAGCTTGCTCGCTCCGTCTATGGTTGCCGCTTCATAATATTCCTGATCGATTCCGACCACGGCGGCAAGATAGATGATGCATAGATAGCCGACGCTGTGCCAAATTTTTACGAGGGTGAGGATGTAGGGCCAATATTGGGGCTCGTTGTACCACATGATTTCTCGTAATCCGAGCCAAGGCAGGACCGTTTTGTTAACAAATCCGGTTTCCATACTGAGGAGTGAAAAGACAAGATAGCCTATGATAACCGAGGAGATGAGGTAAGGGAGCAGTATGATGCTTTGATACATCCGGGAGAAGAGCCTGTTCTTCAGCTCGTTGAGCAAAATGGCGAGCGTAACCGAAATGACCAGGTTCAAAACGATAAACAAGGCATTGTACAGGATCGTATTTCGGGTGATGATGAAGGCGTCATCCGTCTTGAACAAATACTCGAAATTTTTGAACCCGACCCAATCGCTGCCCATAATCCCTTTGGAGAAATTAATATCTTTGAACGCAATAACGATGCCGAACATGGGAAGGTAATTGTTAATAAGCAAATAGACGATCCCAGGCAGTATCATGATGTACAGCATTTTATATTTCCTGATCTTATGTAAGCTCGTTAAATGTAACCAAGAGGACATAGTGCTGCTCCTTCCTAATGATTAGTTACCTGGCTTCAAGAATAAGACTGCCTGATTGCGATAGCGATATGTACCGTAAACTGCCGGCCGAACCGCGCTCACCTCCCTCGAATGTAGTACAGCGTTTCCAATGATGATGCTGCAAGCTGGAGAAGGACAACTAATTATTCCATGAGTAAAAATAATTAATCAAAAAAAATAATTTCTTAACAAATGGCACCAACGAATGAGTTCATTATATGGGGGTGAACAATAGTTTGTCAACGGGATTTGCAATCAAATTTCAAGCAGATGAAACGGGCTGATCCATTAAAAAATTTATCGTTAAAATCACTGATTTCCCGGCATACTACGGGGATTCTTCTGCATATATTGCTGCTATTCCCCGGCATGAAGCGTGCTGCGGCTCAGCAGGCCCATTAGTTGACATCGGCTTTGGTTGTCCCTATAATGAGCATTACAGCAGCTGCTGGTTATCCTTGGTTATTTCATCGATAAAAATAATATGCTTGAACACCCGAAATTAGAAACCCAGATTACTTCCCTTCCCCTATTCGTATTTGATTGCCTTATCCGATTCTAATCTTAAGTCCTATGGGAGAGTTATATGATAAAAATTGGAAATCAGCAAATGCTCCGCGATATTAATAAATCGACGCTGCTCCATACCATATTCCATCACGGGCCGATTTCCCGCATCGATTTGTCGCGGAAGACAAAGCTCAGCCCAACTACCGTTTCCATTCTGATGGAAGAAATCATCCGGGAAGGCATCGTCCGCGAAATCGGTACGACCGGCAGCGGCGTCGGCCGAAAAATGACGCTGCTCAATATCGATTCCCAAGGCGGCTACATCGTTGGGGTCGATCTCGCAAGCTCCCCCGCCCACTGCGTGCTCCTGAATTTGAACGGGGAGCTTGTCGCCACCCAAGGGCTGAAGCCTATTATAGGAGAAGAGCAGCTCCGCAGCGGACTTCCGGAGAGCATTACAGCTTTTATCGACAAGCAAAACATCCCCCTCGACCTGATCAAAAGGATCGGCATTTCTATTCCCGGAAGGCTCGACGATATCCAGAGCACCATCCTTGCATCGACCTATCTGAAGGTGCGGAATTTTCCGCTGCAGTCGTGCCTCGAAGAAGCTCTGTCCATCCCTGCGCTTCTAATTAACGACCTGGACGCCGCGGGCTTCGCGGAACGATTCAGCGGCGCCGCCAAGGGGGACCATACGACGATCTTCATTATGATCGATTACGGTACGGGCGCCGGTCTTGTATTAAACGACCAGATTTATCACGGATCGCGGGGAACGGCCGGAAGAATTCAGGCTTTCGATCCGTTCTGCACTCCTACCCTATCGACCAAATTGAAAGCCGAGTATCCCGAAGCGTTCGACGGCATGACAGCGGAGGAGACCATACGCTCGTTTATCGATTTGGCGCTGATGGGAACCGAACCGTTCCGCGAGCAGGCGGATCGAATCATTACGGATATGGCCGATTATTGCGGCAAAGCGCTGCAGCTGTTAAACCCGCAAAAAATGATTCTCGGCGGGTGGATTACGGATAACGGGCTCTTCTTCGACAAGCTCGTCACGGCCATCCAGAAACGGGAGAACTCCCTTGTTGCAACAACCCCGGTAGTGGCTTCCCATTGGAAAAAATACGGAGCGGCCATGGGTGCCGCTACATTCGGTTTACATGAAATATTCAAACGAAAAACCGTGCAGTAATATTTGTGAACTTGGGGAGCGGGCGTGGCTTCTCAAAATGATGTCGGGCTGATCTTCTGCGATCGGTCCGGCGTTTTTTGCGTTTGCCGCCGCGTATGGTAAAATCAGCCTATCACTACATTTTGCAGGAGGTAATGAGACGATGAGAGATCTGTTAGGAAAAGCCGTATCTCTGGGACTCGGATTTGCCATTGCGAGTAAAGAGCAAGCGGAGAAGGTCGTTGAGGAGCTTGTCAAGAAAGGCGAAGTCAACAAAGATGAATCCAAGCAATTCGTCGACGAATTGGTGCGCAAAGGCCAGGAAGCCCAAGCCTCCTTGGAGGAGAAGGTACGCGGCTATATGATTTCGGCGGCTCACGAGCTGAACCTTACGACCAAGGACGACTACGTTCGCCTGAAGCAGCGCGTCAGCGAGCTGGAGCGGCGGGTCGCCGAGCTTGAGGAGCAGCTCCGGCAGTCCGGGGAGCCATTGCCGCCAGCCGAATCATGAATCTCGGCCGCAAGCTTCGGCATTTGCAGCGGTACCGGGACATTGCCAAAGCGTTCGCCCGCAACGGGTTCGGCTTTCTTATCAAGGAGCTCGGCCTGCCCGATCTGACCGGTTCGCGGATCGGCTTGAAGGAGCGGCAGGATGCGCGCTCCCGAACGCTCGGTGAACGGATCCGCATCTTTCTCGAGGAGCTGGGGCCGACCTTCATCAAGATCGGGCAAATCGCGAGCACCCGGCCCGATCTGCTCCCCGCTCATATTATCGAAGAGCTGGTAAAGCTTCAGGATCAAGTGCCCCCGTTCCCCTTCGAGCAGGTGCGCGAAGTGATAGAGAATGAATTCGGCGAACCGTTCGATACGCTGTTCGCCGATTTTCAGGAAACACCCATGGCCGCGGCGTCCATAGGTCAAGTCCACCTGGCCCGTCTGCATACCGGCGAGGTGGTTGCCGTCAAAATCCAGCGCCCGAATATTCCCGCTATCGTTGCCACCGATTTGGAAATCTTGGACGATTTGGCGCGGCTTGCCGAGCATCGCCTGGCATGGGCGGCGAAATATCAGCTCCGCGATATGGTGTACGAGCTGTCGCAATCGCTGCGCGCCGAGCTGGATTATACGAACGAGGGCAGAAACGCCCAGCGGATGGCCAAATCGTTCGAGCGCGATCCCCACGTCCGCTTCCCCTCAATCTATTGGGACTATACGAGCCG
Organism: Paenibacillus sp. H1-7; assembly: GCF_022354825.1. Classification (GTDB taxonomy): domain Bacteria; phylum Bacillota; class Bacilli; order Paenibacillales; family NBRC-103111; genus Paenibacillus_S. The sequence continues at coordinate 2,974,994 of NZ_CP031168.1, read as the reverse complement.
GAACGTGCTGACGATGGACTTCATCGAAGGCGTGAAGACGACGGAGGTTCAGCGGCTCGACGAGCTTGGCTATGACCGGAAGCGTATTGCCGAGCAAATAGCCCGTGTGGTATTCCGGCAAATTTTCATAGACGGATTTTTCCATGCCGATCCCCATCCGGGCAACATTATCGTTCTTCCCGAAGGGGTCATCGGACTCATCGATTTCGGCATGGTTGGACGGCTGACCCCGATGATGAAGTATCATTTCGGCTCGCTTGTCATAGCATTAAGGCGCAATAGCACGGATGGCGTGCTCAAAGCGATCGACGGCATCGGCATAATTCCTGAGGATGTCGATATGGATTCTTTGCGCGGAGATATTGACGAGCTGCGGGAGAAATATTACGACGTCCCGCTAAGCCGCATCAGCCTGGGCGAGTCGGTCAGCGACCTGCTCAGCGTCGCCTACGAGCACCGGATCCGCGTTCCGTCCGATCTGACGCTGCTTGGAAAAACGCTGCTGACGCTAGAAGGCGTAGTGACCGCCCTCGATCCGACGTTCAGCGTCGTCAATATCGCCGAGCCGTTCGGACGCAAGCTGTTCGCCGAGCGCTTCAGTCCCCGCAATGTCGCAGACAGCGTTTGGAATCAGATGGGCGAATATGCGGAGCTATTGTCGGAGATGCCTTCCCGTCTGCGGGAAATGTTCGGGATGATGAAGAAGGGCAAGCTGAGGATGGACGTCTCCGTCTCCGAGCTGGACACCTTCATGAAGAAAATGGACCGCATCAGCAACCGGCTTTCCTTCAGTATTGTCCTGCTCTCCTTCAGTATCATCATGGTCGGGCTCATTATCGGCTCGTCGCTCGGCAGGCAATCGACGCTGCTGTGGAACTTTCCGGTTATCGAGATCGGCTTCAGCGTAGCCGCCCTCATGTTTCTGTGGATGTTCTACTCGATTTTCAAGTCAGGGCGGTTTTGAGCTCCATGCCGCCGGCATACTAAAGAGGCTGCCGAAAGTGATATTTCGACAGCCTCTCATTCTAACGGCTCGCTGACAACGAGCTATTTAATAATACGTTTGGCATAGACCAGCTTGCTGGCAAACCATGTTCCTTCCATCGGCTCATACGTCACCTTACCGCGTCCGCCGCCTTCCTGAAGGACGTAATGCTTACCGTTCTTAACCCCCGCATAGATCCCCACATGGCCGCCGCCGCCGGCATCCGCGGAATTAGCGAAGAACAGCAGATCTCCTACTTGCAAATTTTTGAACTTATTATTCTTATCGATAGGAACCGGAGTACCTAATGAAGTCGTGTAACGCTGCTTTCTGGAAGAGCTGGTGAACTTAATCCCCAACGCTTTTTCATAAACCCAAGATGTAAAGTTCGAGCAATCGAAGCCAACCCCCGGCTTCTTAGTCCCGTATTTCCAAGGAACGCCCAGTTGAGTCTTGCCTACTTGAATCAGCTTCTGTTGTTTGGCTGTTAAGCTCTGCTGTGTAGCGGTTGCAGTTGCAGTTGCAGTCGCCGGCGCAGTCGACGTTGTCGTTGCCGTCGTCCTTGCCGTTGCTGCCGATACCGTGCCCAATGAGCTGAACATGAATACGGCTGCCATCATTAGCGTGATCTTTTTTTTCATTCGGTCATCTCCTCACCAGTTATCGTGTATGGAATTGGGTTTCGAGGTAATGGACACCCTTTCATGGCTTGTCCTCCCCTTCCGTTCGTTCAGTATAGATTAGGAAAATGAGATTTTAATGAGAAAACGGGCGAAGGGAAGAATGTGGAAGAAGACTAGCGCTTTAAGGAATCGAAGCCGCCAGCGGAAATACAAGGGTAACCTTGGTTCCCTCCTTGTCCAAGCTGGCAATGGAAATCTCTCCGCCGCTGCGTTCGACGAGCCGTTTGGCAATCGCCAAGCCAAGGCCTGTCCCGCCCTGCTTCCGGCTCCTCGCCTTGTCGACACGATAGAACCGGTCGAACACATGCGGCAAGTCTTCTGAGGGGATGCCGATACCCTGATCGCTGATTTCCACTATCATGCGGCCGGCTTGCCTTCTGCCGGTAACCGTAATCGTCGTGCCTGCCTCTGAATAGTTAACAGCGTTATCCAGCAAAATAAGCAGTACTTGCTCCAAATGGTGAGGGACGATCTTAATCTCGACATCATCGCCAAGCGAAATCAGGTCCGGCTTGAACTGCCTATCGGGATGAAGGACGGCCATCCGCTGAATCGTCTGCTCCATCAGCTCTGCAGGCTTCAGCCATGTAATCTCATCAGCCACGAGCTCGTTCTCGGAGCGGGTAAGGACAAGAAGCTCTTTAATAATTCCTTCCAGCCGGTCGATTTCTTGAAGTGAGGCGGTCAAAGAGCTGTCCACTATTTGGGCGTCGTTTTTCCCCCATCGGTTCAATAGCGAGAGATGCCCCTTAATGATGGAAATCGGCGTGCGCAATTCATGGGAGGCGTCCTCTACAAATTGCTTCTGCTGCTTGAACGACCGCTCCAGCTCGCTCATAAGATCGTTAAATAAAGCAGCCAACGAGCTTAGCTCATCCTTCGCTCCACGCTGCTCGACCCTTTCATGAAGCCCCTTCTGCTTCACATTGCGGATCGCTTCCGCTAGCGATTGCACCGGCTTAAGAAATTGCTTCGCCAGGAAGTAGCCCCCGAGCGAGCTTATCATCACCACTCCGCAGCCGGCCAATATCATGATCCAAACCATCATATCCGATGCTTTCTCGTGGTTTACCATCCATTGATTGATCGCCAAATATTGAACCAGGTTATAGGCTGCGAATAAAACGCTAATCGTAATGGAGCACCACAGCACCATTTTCCATTTGATCGGGATCGTTGCGAACCATTGCCGTATTGTTCTAATCATCTCATCACATACCCGATTCCTCTTACGGTCTCGATAAATCTTTCCTTGCTGTCAGAGTCCAGCTTGTTGCGCAAATAACGCACATACACGTCCACCACGTTCGTCTCCGCTTCCGAGTCGAATCCCCATACCCGCTCGATCAGCATGTCCCGGGTCATTACAATGTTCCGATTTTGCGCGAAAACAACGAGCAGATCAAACTCCCGTTTGGTCAGCTCAATAGTCTCGTCTCCCCGCATAACGGTTCTGGCCGCGAGATCGATGACGAGGTCCCCGCAGGATATCACCTGCTGATTCTCGGGTTCATCCGCCATGTCGACCCTGCGGAGCAGCGAGCGCATTCGGGCCAACAGCTCCTCAATGGCAAAAGGCTTGGAAATATAATCGTCGGCGCCGCTATCTAAGCCGGAAACCCGGTCTACGACGCTGTCTCTGGCCGTGAGCATAATGATCGGCGTCTTCTTGACCGCACGCACCCGGCGGCACACGTCCAGTCCGTTCAAATCCGGGAGCATAAGGTCGAGCAGGATCAGATCCCATTCCTGTTCTAGCGCCAATTCGACGCCTCGCTGGCCGTCATAAGCTACGGTAACGGAGAAGGCTTCATGCTGGAGCTCAAGCTCGATAAACATGGCCAAGTTTTTTTCGTCCTCAATAAGCAGCACTTTTTTCATCTATTGGTTCTTCCTTTGTCCCGCAGCAGTTGATTGTACTATAAACTTTTATTCCCAATTAGCATCCTCTTGAATCGTAGGCATTCCAAATACCGTTCGAAATAAAAACGGTTCAGCCCGTTTCAACCAGACCTGTTTGTGGTAATTTAGGAGGTAGAGCAGATGAGGAGGAGAAGGAGTATGCAGTCGGGTGTAATTGACCATCAAATTTTATTTGAACACGTATATAAATGTTCTCCGATTGGGATTGCCCTCATTTCCATGGATCGGACATGGATACGGGCGAATCCGGCCATGTGCACCATATTCGGCTATACCGAGGATGAATTGATAAAGCACCCTGCGGCCGATTTTACCCATCCCGAGGATACGACTCTGACCGAGCCTCTAATCCGAGCGATGCTGAAAGGCACGATGACGTCATATGAAGTGGAAAAACGGTTTCTCCATAAAAACGGCCATGCCATTTGGACTTCCTTGCATGTGTCCCTCATACGCGATGAAGTGAATGGAAAGCCGCTTTATTTTATTTTGCAAATTATCGACAATACGAAGAGCAAGCTTGCGGAACAGAAGCTGCAGGAGAGCATCGAACGCTATACTTCTCTCAAAAAATACAACCACGACGCCATCATCTCCTTCGGCCTGGACGGCAGCATTATCAACGGAAATCAAATGGCGGAACAGCTGTCCGGGTATAAAATCGAGGAGCTGATCGGTGGTAGCATCGGCAAATTAATGGGAGAAGAGCATCTGTCGAGCCTGCTTGCCTCTTCCGAAGATTATTCATCCGTAGAAAAAAACATCAATTATATCCGGCACAAAGACGGCAGCTCGGTGGAGGTGCTGGTCACTTTAGCGCCTATTATTATACATAGTCAAAATATGGGCTTCTACATGATCGCCAAAGACATGACGGAGCAAAAGAGACTGCTGGTGGAGAAAGAGGCCGCCGAAAAAACGAATAAGGCGAAAAGCGAATTTTTGGCCATGATGAGCCATGAGATCCGGACTCCAATGAATGGTGTGATCGGGATGACGGATTTGCTTCTGGAAACAGCATTGGATTCGGAACAGCAGGAATACGCTCAAATTATTAAAAAGAGCGGCTCGTCGCTTCTTACCATCATTAACGATATTCTGGACTTTTCCAAAATTGAGTCGGGCAAAGCGGACATAAAGGAAGATCCGTTCAGCGTTCGCGCGGTTATATCCGAGACATTGAATATCATTATGCCGAAAGCGCTGGAGAAAAGCTTGGAAATCACCACATCCGTCGGCTCGGCCGTCCCGAATATTGTAGTTGGTGACGATACGAAGCTAAGACAAGTGCTAATCAATCTGCTTAGCAACGCCGTCAAATTTACTCCTAACGGGGCCATCGCGATTTCCGTAGAATGTGTCACCCAAGCCGACAAGAAAACGGTGTGCCTGCAATTTTCCATCCGGGATACGGGCATAGGCGTGCCTAAAGAAAAGGTAGCCCATCTATTTGAACCGTTTTACCAGGTGGATAATTTCATGACGCGCAAGACGGAAGGAACCGGATTAGGCTTGGCTATCTGTAAGAAGCTCGTCGAGCTGATGAGCGGAACCATCTGGTACGAGCCCTGTGCGGATCCGCCAGGGTCCACTTTTATGTTCACTACCCGGTTTCACGAATATACCGATCCGGAAGCCATACAGGATGACAGGTCGACCCATTCGGAGATGCTATTGGCAAATTCTCTGAACATCCTGATCGCGGAAGATAACGCAGTGAATCAATTTGTATTGAAAAAAATGATTGAAAAGCTCGGCTATCCTTCCACTATTGTCGAGAATGGCAAGGAAGTAGTCGAAGCGGCCGCTCGCGATCCGTATGACATTATTTTTATGGATGTCCAAATGCCTTTGATGGATGGATTAGAAGCAACCAGTACAATTAAAAACCATGCAGCGTCGAAGAAAAGTCCTTTTATCGTTGCCGTAACGGCTCATGCCATAAAGGGAGACCGCGAAAAATATATGGCTGCGGGAATGGACGAGTATATAAGCAAGCCGGTGAGTCTGGAGGCCGTTTCAGCTATTATTGAAAAATACCTTCAACTTAGCACCGCGAACGGATAGGCTTTCCATGATTAACTAATAGATTTCATCAACGATCTTCCCTATGATGGACTTATAGCTTAATAAAGGGGGAGCCAAGATGAAGTATCACGTTATCCATTGCGAGACGCTGCAATTAAAAACCCTATCTCGCGCCGATGTCATCAACATGGAAGAGGACGCGGAGGGGCGTATTGTCGTGTATGAAGCCGGAGAGCAGAAATATTATTTGCTCGCTGATATAGATCTCATCAAGGATTAGAAGCTACATAGGGATACCAGAGAAAAGCAAAAAAAGGCTGCCAACCCGATCAGGTCTGCAGCCTCTTTCAGCAGCGCAAATCAAAATAGCTGACGATCCAATGCATTGTGCAAAACAACCCGGTTGCGCACTATCCATGATGCAGCCCGCGCCCTCCACGCAATTCCCCACAGCGGCCCGACACAGTCCGGGGTAACCCGCTTCTCGATCGCTTCTTCAGCGGTCTCGCGCACAACAACCTCTAAAATAAGATCGAATAATGAGCTCCTTTGGGAAGGATCAATGCCGTAAGCATCCGCCAGCAAACGAAGCTGCCTCGCCCGCACTTCAAGAGACGGCAGTCCTACCTTCTCGCCGACATCGTCGTCATGAAGCTGAGGGAACAGCCAGCACACTCGCGCCAGTTCTGCCATGGGATCGACAGGTCCGGCAAATTCCCAATCGATCAAGGCAACGGGCATTTCATCTCGCGTAACCATGTTCCACGGTGCGATATCACCATGGCTGTACACTCGTTTCGATTCGCCCACATCCCGCAAGAACCATGGCTTCCAGACGGCATTGGCCTCAGGCTCGAACCTTGCGCCGGCGTCATGAAGCCTTCGCAGCATCCTGCCGACCTCCACTAACGCGTCATCGCTCCAAGGACCGGGGTGTACGAACTCCCCTTCTATGTAGCTCAGCATTTCGCGGCCCTCGGAGTCAAAGCCTGGGCCAACGATGGAAGGTACCAATAAGCCGCTTGTTTCCCTGATATGCCGGAGTAATGAGAACACATAGGGCGACCATGGACCGGAAGGCCGAAGCACTACATTTCCCTTTTGGGAAACGGACTTTTCGTCGGAAAGTACAATTTCTTCATTATATAGCGAATTATCGTTTGGTTGCCGATTCAAAATACGATACCCCTCTCACACGTTCAGGGGATTCCCGCAGTTTATAGGGCCGTGATGCGTTTATCCCCTCGATTTGTGCCCACTGCCGCGACTATGCTTTCCATAAACCATCGCCTCCTCCAATAATTTCCTATACCATACCATGAGTGTTGTTTTCCTGGCAATGTGGTTTCCAAAGAACTGCTTACTTGGTGGAAAAAAGAAAAAAACGCCTTGCGGCGTTCTTGATGTACAATTTACTTTTGTGCGTAGGGAGGGAATTAGGCGTAGGATTCCGGCCGCTGTTGAAGTCGTGTTCCTTTGAATGATAGGCTTGTTGCGGTAGTTCACGAGCTTCAAAGGCGGACGCTGCCGCTACTCTACAAAAGCAACCTCTTTATTCTTAAGTGAAGCGACTCTAGCAAGAGAATCGACCCGGTATCCCGCTTCCTTAAGCTTAGCCGCTCCATCCTGGAACGCCTTCTCGATAACGATGCCGATGCCGGATACGACCGCACCGCTCGATTCCACAATTTGTGCCATCCCCAGCGCGGCTTCGCCGTAGGCAAGAAAATCATCGATGATCAGCACATTCTCGCCCGGATTCAGAAATTTCTTCGAAACCGCCACTTCGTTTTGCTGCTGCTTGGTGAAGGAATATACGGTTTTCACGATGAGATCCTCGTTCAACGTTAACGATTTCTGTTTTCGCGCGAAAATTAAAGGTACCTTCAAAGCCAGAGCGGTCATCACGGCCGGCGCGATTCCCGACGATTCCAGCGTCAACACTTTATCGATTCTTGCTTCGGCATAACGCTTCGCGAACTCTTGTCCGATGGCCAGCATAAGCTCCGGATCCACCTGATGGTTGAGGAATGAATCCACTTTCAATACGCTCTCGCTTAATACGGTGCCTTCCGCTTTGATTTTGTCCTGCAATGCTTTCATAACATTGATTTCTCCTTCACGATTTCCTTCAGTTGTATGCAGTTCTTCTGTGAGCATATACCAAGAAGCATAAACCGAACGGGACCGGAAAAGCAACCTTTGCTCTCGCTTACTTGAACCGGGAAATGGCAAACGGGCTCAAATCCTGCTCCGTCGTTTGTTTGGTAGCCAGCTCGCTCAATACTTCCCCTATGGCACTGGCAAACTTGAATCCATGGCCGGAAAAGCCGCCGGCGATCCATATATGATCGTGCTCGGGATGCTTATCGATGATGAAATCCTCATCCGGGGTGAGCTCGTATTTGCATACGACACCCCGGAGCACTTTGCCGGCGGCGCGAGGCATGAACGCTTGCAGCGCCTGACGCAGATCCTGCTCATCCTCCGGGTATGCCCCGAAGGGCTCAAACGGCTGGCCGGGCGTCCACAGCTGCCCGGAATCGTGCCGGCCAATCTTGACGCCGGAGCCGTTCATGCTCGGAAATCCGTAGTAATCCGTGCCCGTCCCTTCCCCTCCTATAGTAAATCCGGGGAACGAGCCTTCCTCGAACAAGCCTTTCTCCGAGGCAAACCAGGCTACGGCTTTTCTTACCGCCCGGATCGGAAGCGGCAGGAAATTACCGATGCTGCCGAACCAGGCTCCCAGGCTGACGATCAGCCGGTCGGCAGTGAAGACTCCCGCATCCGTATATACCGTTGCGCCGCCGTTAGCGGCTTCGATGCGTTTTACCGGCGTGTTGGCTAGCAGCACAGCCCCATGGGCCAGCGCCTGCTGCCGGTAGGCCCGGACGCACGCTTCGCTGAATACATAGCCCGCTTCATTCTCGTAAAGTCCGCGATACGTCTCCGGGAGCTCCATTCCCGGCCAGCGCTTCCTTATCTCGTCAGCTGACAACGATTCGACCTGGAGGCCGAACTCTTGAGCGCGATTCCACTTCTCTTCCATGGAACGATCATCGGCGGAAGCCGCATTCAGTACCCCGGACCGTACAAGCAGCCGCTCTCCGGTTGCTGCTTCCAGATCGGTCCACAGCCGGTCCGCCCTAAGCGCTAGGGACGTATAAGCCGCGCTACCCGTGTAAGCATGCCGAATGAGACGAGTATCCCCATGATGGCTGCCCGATGTATGGGGAGGATCGAATGCATCCAGCAGCAATGTCTTGACCCCTTGCTTGGCTAAAAAGTAGCCGGCGCTCATCCCCATCGAGCCGGCTCCGATAACGATAACATCATATGACGTACGCATAGAACGTCCACCTTTCTTTTCATAGCATTCCTTATGGTATACTATTTGCAGGAAATGATTTCATAATGACAGGGAGTGAATCATGTGGAACAACGATCGTTTGGACAAACCGGCCGTTCCTTTCCTATCCTCAGCTTTGGCGCACAAAGAATTGTAGACGAGCATCAATGCACCGAGGAAGAGGCTTTAAAGATCGTGAACCGGGCCATTGATGAAGGAATCACCTACTTCGACACGGCTCCGAGCTATTCTAACGGACAATCGGAAGAACGACTGGGCAAAGCGCTAGCCCTTCAATCCCGCCGCAAGGACGTATGGATTGCTACCAAGACCCATGACCGTACCCGTGACGGCTCATTGAGGCTGTTGGAAGCGAGCCTGAAGCGTCTTCAGACGGATCACGTCGATGAATGGCGGCTGCACAACATTATGACGCTGGAGCAATTGAACCAGTGCTTCGCCAAGGGCGGCGCTATGGAAGCTCTACTGGAAGCCCGTGAGCAAGGACTCGTCAAAAAGCTCAGCATCAGCGGGCATACGAACCCGAACGTGCAGCTGGAAGCGATCGATCGTTTCCCTTTTGACAGCGCGTTGGTCGCTTTATCGGCAGCGGATCATTTCATCTACAGCTTCGCGCATGAGTTTCTTCCGAAAGCAAATGCAAAGGGCATTGCCGTCATCGGCATGAAAGTATTTGCGCTAGGCAAGCTCGCGCCTTGGTACGAGCAGGCATTGCGCTATACGCTGGCGCTGCCTGTATCGACGACCATTGTCGGTATGGAGTCGATGGAGCAGCTGGAGAAGAACCTTGCGGTTGTCAAAAACTTCAAGCCTTTGACGGATATCGAGCAGCTGGAGTTTTTTAAGCAAATCATTCACCTTGCGAATCCCGATGTCCTACGCTGGAAAGCGACCGAATGGATGTCCGGCCAATGGTACCAACGAACGTAAATGGCGCGTCCAGACAGTCCGGACAAGCCTTAATTATAACACAAAATAAGAGGGGGTCCGTCAAGTTGGACCCCCTCTTTCTATTCCTCACTCGCCTGCAGCACCAGCTGAACGTGAAGCTTCGCCCCGTGTATAAGCACCCTCTCGTCCACGTCAAACTGCGGGTGATGGATGGAGTGGACGATCCCCTTGTCCGCATTGCCAACGCCGATGAAAGCAAACGCACCCGGAACCTGCTCTACGTACAAGGCAAAATCCTCACCCGCCAAGCTGGGCGTATCCATCAGGATCGTTCGCTCTGCGCCCAATACGCGGCTTCCCGCTTCCATCACTTGCCGGACGGCCTCAGGATGATTCCGTAAAGCGGTCCCCACACGCAGCCGGACCGAGCGGGTTCCGCCATAGCTCTCCGCAATGGACTGCGAGCGGTTCTCCAATGCGTGGCGTATTTTGTCCACCGTCTCCTTGTCAAAGGCACGGAATGTGCCCGTCAATACGCTGTTATCCGCAATCGTATTGATCGCCGTCCCTGCATGCAGGGTGCCGTACGACAATACGGCCGGCTCCAGCGGATTGATCTCCGACGCCATCATCACCTTCATCTCGGTGATGAACTGAGAGACCATAAGGATCGCATCGACAGCCAACTGCGGCGTGCTGTGATGACCGGTGGCGCCTTGAAATTCGACCGTGAAATGGGACGAGGCCGCCATCGCATATTTCGAATGTACACCGATTGTGCCGACGGGAAGCTCCGGCCATACGTGCAGGGCGTAGCATAGGTCCACCCCGTCCAGCACGCCGGCTTCCACCATGTCCCGCCCGCCGCTGATCAGTCTCCCGTCCAGCGGACTCGGCTTGGCGCCTTCTTCGGCCGGCTGGAAGACGAACTTGACGGTTCCCCTCAGGTGCTCCTTGAATCGGCTAAGCGCATTGGCTGCGCCTAGCAGCATCGTTGTATGCACATCATGCCCGCACGCGTGCATCTTGCCGTCGAGGCGGGAACGATACGGCAAATCGTTCTCCTCGTGGATCGGAAGCGCGTCCATATCCGCACGCAGCAGGACGGTGCGGCCAGGCCGTTCTCCCTTAAGGATACCGACGACGCCCATTCCGAAGTGCTTTCCAACGTGCCTTCGCACCTCGAGTCCCCATTGCTCCAGCAATTCGGCAACACGGGCCGATGTCCGGTGAACATCGAACAACAGCTCTGGATGCTGGTGCAGCTCTCTGCGGATGGATATTAGCTCCTCTTCCAATGAATCTATATAGTCAAACAGGGGATACGCTAGATCCGCTATCGTCATTGTTCTCCACCCGTCCTTGGATGCGCTGCTTCCTGCCTTACCAGCCTTTCCTGCCATTGCAGCAAAATCGATTCGTTCAGCAGCAGGCGATACCCTTTGATCAAAGCGTCTCCGTTGCGGATATCTTTGTCCGCCGCGCGTTCAAAGCCCAGCCTTTCATACAGCCTTACGGCGGATTGCATCATGTCGGACGTGTGCAAATGCAGCGCTGAGGCTTTCAGCGCCAGGCAGCGGCGAACGCTTTCCTTAATAAGCTCCGTGGCAATTCCCAATCCCCGGGACTGAGGCGATACCGACAACAGCCGGATAATCGGTGACCGGATATCCAGCTCCGGCCTGCCATAAGCCGCCAAGGAGGAGTCGAACAGCTGCACGCTGCCGACGATTTCCCCCTCTATTTCGGCAACGATCCGGGCAATGGGACCGTCGCCGTGCGCAGAGCTTGCGATGGACTCCCGGTACGCTTCCCAGCGGGCAGGAGGCAGCACGGCAGCATATTGCTCGTACGCACCGAGCATCAATTGACGGACCGCTTCCTCATCCGCAGCTCCTGCATCCCGAATTGTAATCAGCTTCAAGCTTCCCATGAAGTTCCCCCTTACTCCGCCTTCACTTTGTGCAGCCCGTGAACCGCCGTCAACGCGAATAATGCCGCTCCCGGAATCAGCGCCTCCTCATCCAGTGTAAATTTCGGGTGGTGCCACTCCTCCGTTCCGCCCGTCCCCATCCACAGGAAGCAGCCGGGGATCTTCTCCTGATAATGCGCGAAATCCTCTCCCCCGGCGGAAGGTACTGCGTCCACGACCGTCAACCGCAAGCCGTCGGCCGCTTCACGGACAATGTCTACGGCGGCTGCATCGTTATTCACCGTCGGAATGCCCGAATACCAGCTCAGCTCGACGGAAGCACCGTAGCCTGCGGCGATCCCCGTCGCGATACGCTGCAGCCGGTCCGGCATCTCGTGCCTCACCTCCGGGCGGAACGTCCTCACCGTGCCGTCGAGCACGGCCGTGTCCGGGATCACGTTCCACGTCGTACCCGCGTGGAAGCTGCATACGCTCACGACGACGCGGTCGAACGGGCTCGTGTTGCGGCTCACGGCCGTCTGGATGCCGCCGACGATAGCGCTTGCCGCCACGATTGGATCGATGGCGGCATCCGGTACGGCGGCATGGCCCCCTTTGCCGCGCACCTTGATCTTGAAGCCGTCGACGCTCGCCATCAGCGGGCCGGGCGCCAAGCCGATCGTGCCTACCGGCAGGTCCGGCTTGTTGTGCATGCCGAAGATCGCTGCGATGCCCTCCAGCGCTCCGGCTTCTATCATCGCCTGCGCTCCGGTCCCCTTCTCTTCGGCGGGCTGAAACAAGAGCCGCACGCTGCCGTGCAAGAGCCTCTCGTGCTTCTTCAGCAGCACGGCGGCGCCGAGAATCGCAGCCGTGTGAAAATCATGCCCGCAGGCATGCATTTTGCCGCTCACCGTAGAAGCATACGGCAATCCGGTCTCCTCCTGGACCGGCAGCGCGTCGATATCGGCTCTGAGCGCAATCGTCGGCCCGGGATAAGCTCCCTTGATTTCGGCCAAGACACCCACAGGCAAATCAAGAGGAAGGATGGTTATCGATTCATTTTCCAAAAATTCCCTTATTTTGCGAGTCGTCTCTACTTCCTGCATCGATAATTCGGGGTGCCGGTGCAGATCGCGGCGAAACTCGACCAATCTCGGGTATAACGCTCTCGAATGCTCCAGCCATGGTTCCGTCAGCCAATTCGTTACATCGGTAACGCTCATTGCAGCGCACTCTTGATCCGCTCAATCTGGCCCAAATGCGTCTGTACGTGGCGAACAAAGGCCAGCAAGGAGTCCTCGAGCGTGACCGTTTCCCCTTTCCCATTCACCCCCGATTTGTGCCAATCGGCAGCGGATAGCCGTTTAAAGAGCAGGCTGTTATAGGCCAGCAGCGCACCGAACACGTCCAAAACATCCGCAGCCGACCCTTCATTGGCTTTGGAATGGGCGACCCATGGGTCCTGCTGAAAAGCCGCCAGCTGAACGTCGGTCTCCGCGATCACTTTGCGGATGCGAAACGAGAATACGATACTGTGATCCGCCAGATGGGACAGCACCTCGGTAACGCTCCATTTGTCGGGCGCCGGCTTGAATTTCAGCTGCTCCTCCGATAATCCTTCTACAGCAGCCTTTAATTGGTGATACGTGTTCGTATACGGTACAAGATCGATCACTTGTTGACTCATAAGACCGTCCTCCTAGGATAAAATGGTTTGCGCCTCAGGCAGCAGTCGCTTACTTAGAAATACTAGCTTGTCGTCCTTCCCCAATTCCCGCTCGTAAAAGCGCTCGTAGCCTCTCCGTTCATACATCGGCAGCAGCCAAGGATGCTTTAGCGATGTCGCCAAAGTAACGGCAGGGGCTCCCATCGTATCCCTTACGACCGTTTCCTCCGCAAACGTCAGCAGCTTCGTGCCGACACCCCGGCCATTTACAAGCGGATCGACGGCGAACCAGTACAAAAAAGGATATTCCGTCACTTCTTCCAGCGACCGTAAGGAGATGGTTGCCGTCATCGCATCGCCTTGAAAAAGGACAAAGCAGGAATGATGAATAATATTGTCTCTGACCATGGCCAAATCGGCATGGACGGCACGAAATTCTATACCCAGACGCTCAAGGGACGCATAGGCTCCGCGGATGATTCGCAGCACCTCTTCTGCATCCTCCGGCCGGGCCAACCGGTAAACCTCGCTCAATCGGCACACCTCCGAACCTTTTCCCAGCAAAATCGTTTCAATCTAAATGACATAGCTCCATTCCGGGGTAATTCGTTTCAAGAATTGCTTCGTCCTCTCCTCTTTGGGCCGGGCAAAAATATCGTCCGGCTTCCCTTCCTCTACAATTTTGCCGTCATCCATGAAGACGACATGGTTGGAAACGTCTCGTGCGAAGCTCATTTCATGAGTCACCACAATCATCGTCACGCCCTCGTGGGCGATTTTGCGGATGACGGATAGCACTTCACCGACAAGCTCCGGATCGAGAGCGGAAGTCGGCTCGTCGAACAAGATCACCTCGGGATTCAGCGCCAGCGCTCGTGCGATGCCCACCCGCTGCTGCTGTCCGCCGGACAGCTCGACGGGATATGCGTCCACCTTATGCGACAAGCCCACCTTCTCCAGCATTTTCAGGCTTTTCTCCCGGGCGTCCTCCTTCGGGAGCTTTTGCACGACGACGAGACCTTCCATGACATTTTCCACAACCGTCTTGTGCTTGAACAGATTGTAATGCTGGAACACCATCGCCGTTTTTCGGCGCACCGTCAAAATGTCCGTTTTGCTCGGGTGCTTGCAGGAAACGCGGAAGTCTCCTATGGCCACCTCCCCATCATTCGGCCGCTCCAGGAAATTAATGCAGCGGAGCAGCGTCGTTTTACCGGAACCGCTCGGCCCGAGGATGACTACAACGTCCCCTTTGCTGACCGTCAGATCGATTCCTTTCAGCACCTCCTGCTTTCCGAACGTCTTCCGGATGTTTTTCAGCTCGATCATACGACTCCTCCCCGGTTATATACATTCAAACGGCGCTCCAGCATGTACGTCACCTTCTCCGCAGCGAACGTCAGCGCCCAATAAATCAATGCGGCAGCAATAAACGCCTCGAGAAATTTCAGGTTCGAAGTCGCCACAATGTTGGCTTTGCCGTTCAGCTCCTGCAGGGAAATAGTGAACGCGAGCGAAGAACCGTGCAGCAGCCCGACAAATTTATGAAGCAAATTCGGCAAGCTTGCCATCAGCGCCTGCGGAATGACAATGCGCCTCAGCCCTTGCGCCGTCGTCATCCCGACCGAGTAAGCAGCCTCCATTTGACCGCTCGATACCGACAAAATACCGGAACGGATCGCCTCGGACATGTAAGCGCCGGAATTGATCGAGAACGCGATCAGCACGAAGGTAACTAGCGGAATCGACTTCGAGCGGAACCCCCAGCCGTACAGCTCCGCCAAATAGTCGAACAGCATCGGCAGGCCGAAATAAATAATCATAATGTGCAGCAGCAGAGGAGTGCCCCGGATGAAGGACACGTAAAAGCTTGCTATCCAATGGATATACCGCACCTTGTAAATTCTTACCAAGGCTATCGCCGTGCCGATCACAAATCCGAACAGCAAAGGGATGATCGAAATGAATAACGTAAGCGGCAGCGCCTCCAAAATGTCCCAAAAGGCTTCAATGATAAATAAGGGATCAAGCGTTATAAGTCACCCCTCCAGTCGGACCTGCGGCCAGCTTCCTTTCATGCCTCAGCAATCGGCGCTCCGCTACGGCGAACAGCCATTCCAGCGCAATGCATATCGTATAGTAGATGATCGCTAGCGCCATATAAATTTCGAGAAAATGGTTCGTCGTAAACAGCGTTTCCGCCCTGCCGACCATATCCATTACGCCTAGCGAGAACGCGAGCGACGTATCCTTCATGCTGGAGATGACCAGGTTGCCGAAGTTCGGCAAGGCAATCCCCATCGCTTGAGGCAGCACAATGCGCACGAACGCATCCTTGCCTGTCATTCCCGTCGAATAGGCGGCCTCGAGCTGCCCCCGGTCCACGCTGTTGACGGAGGAGCGGACGATTTCGGACACATAAGCTCCTATATGAAGTCCGTAAGTAATGATGACGAATACGATGGCCTCCACGTCTGTCACATCGAGCCGGAACCACTTCAGCAGCTCGGGGAGACCGTAATAGACGAGGAACATTTGAATGATAATCGGCGTTCCCCTTATGAATGACACATAGATCATAATTACTCTGTCAAGCACCGGCCACCGGTACAATCTCGGAATGGCAATGAGGAAGCCTACGGCCAAACCGAGCAGCAGGGAGGCGGCCAATATGAACAGGGTAATGTGCAAATAAGATAAAAGCTTGGGCAGGAACACTCCCACCAATTGAATATCGAACGCTTTGCCCATCGCGCTGCCCTTTCCGAACGGTTATTCCGACACCGTATAGTCTGCTCCGAGCCATTTGGTGCTTAATTTGGACAAGGTGCCGTCTTTCTTGATCGATTTCAGCGTCTCGTCGATTTTCGTTTTCAGATCGGTTCCTTCTTTGCGGAGTATAAAATACACCTTCGAATTGGATATGGCCGGTCCCACCGTTTTTTGCTGCGCATCGGCAGTTGCATTGCGTTGATCCACGGCAAATTGCGTGCTGATCGTAGCGTCAACCCGGCCCGCCTTCAGCTGGGCGATGACATCGTTCGTGCCTCCGCTTCCCGAATAGACGATTTGAATCGCATTGTCGTGCGTTTTATTATAGTCCTGCACGAGAACCGAAGCGTTGCTCGTAGCACCTACGATCACCTTCTTGCCTTTCAGATCGTCTATGGATTGAATATCGTTACGGTCCTTATGAACGACAACCTTGTTCGGAAAAATATTGTAGGCCTCGTCATTGAACAGAAACTTCTCCTGCCGTTCCTTGTTCACTTCCATTTGATGCGCGATAAAATCAATCTTTTTTGTCTCCAGACTTAACAGCAGGTTGGAGAAATCCATCGTCTTGAATTCGAATTCGTATTCCGGCAATCGCTTGTCGATTTCCTTGACGAGCTCGACATCGTACCCGGTCAAATTTCCTTTGTCGTCGATGAAGCAGATGTTCGGAAACTGGGTTCCGGTGCCGACGACGATTTTTTGTACCTTCGGAGCATTGGCAGCGCCTGCCGAAGCAGTGGTGGATGCTGTTCCCGATGCTGCGTCTTTGCCGGCCGGGGCCGTCCCGCAGCCTGCTGCAATGAATAATAAAGCTAATACGGATGCTGCAATGCCTCTCTTTTTCATACAAATACCCTCTCCCTTTTCAACAATCGATCGCTTTATTCATCAATAACCAACCGGAATAATGGGATTTAATGCAGCACGTAGTTGCATCCGAATGGCTTATAGCCGGAAATTACAATGAATCCAATGTTCCGAGCGCCGGATGCGTTGGGGTATGCCCTAGCCCAAGGGATGCAGGACGTCTGTCCCCATCCCGAACGAAGTGCGCTAGGCCGGGTGATGGCACGCTGTCCAGTGCCCCGGGCCGATTTCCTGCCACTCGGGCTGCTGCTGCCGGCATCTGTCCGTCGCTGCAGGGCACCGCGTATGGAAGCGGCAGCCCGAAGGCGGATTGGACGGGGACGGAATCTCCCCTTGAATGGATATCGTCTCGCGCTTCCGGGCCGGATCGGCGACAGGGATGGAAGCAATCAGCCCCCGCGTATAATGATGCGCCGGATGCCGGAACAGCTCCTCGCTCGGAGCGATTTCTACGAGCTTGCCGAGGTACATGACGCCGATGCGGTCCGAAATGTGCCTTACGATATTCAAACCGTGGGCAATGAACAAGTAGGTCAGTCCCAGCCGGTCCTGAAGGTCCTGCATCAAATTGACGATTTGCGACTGTACGGATACGTCCAGCGCCGATACCGCCTCGTCCGCAAGCAGAAACTGCGGCCGCAGCGCGATGGCTCGGGCAATGCCGATTCTTTGCCGCTGTCCGCCCGAAAATTCATGCGGATACCGGTCATACCAGGCCGGATTCAACCCGACCGATTCCAGAAGCTGCTCCACCCGACTGCGTGTCTCCTCCCGATTCAGCGATTCGTGAACGCGCAGAGGCTCCCCGACGATATCCCCAACCTTCCAGCGCGGATTCACCGAGCCGTACGGGTCCTGGAATATCATCTGCATATGCTTGCGCGCTTCCTGAAGACCGGACGCTCCGAGCGTAGTCAGCTCGCTGCCTTGGAACAGCACCTTGCCGGCCGTAGGCTTCTCCAGCTGCAGGAGCAGCCTTCCCAGCGTCGATTTGCCGCTGCCGGACTCGCCTACGAGACCGAACGTTTCGCCTTTGGCGATCGTGAACGATACGTCGTCCACTGCCCGAATGTATGAACCGTTCCGGTTCAGCCAGCCTTTGTTAACCGGATAATATTTGCTGAGGTTATGGATCTCCCATAGGTGATCCGGCTTGCCCTGCACTTCATCCGGGAGCAGGTCCCGATCGGCTGCAGCCGCCGTCCGTTGCGTCCCTTGCTGCTTCGACTCCGGCTCATCCGCTATCGGTGTCGCAGCCGGGCGGTACCAATCCTCCCGCTGGACCAGCTCACCGGCGTACCAGCAAGCGGTCTGCCTTCCTCCTACGGGAAACAAAGGAGGGCTATCCTTCGAGCACCGGTCCGTCGCAAAGGGGCAGCGTGGATGAAACCGGCAGCCTGGCGGGAGTTCCGACAGGTTCGGGATCGCGCCTTCTATCGAAAACAATTTGGACCCGCGTTCGCTGTCCAACGTCGTGATGGACTGAAGCAGTCCTCTCGTATAAGGATGATGCGGCTGCTCGAAGAGCTGCCGGGCCGTTGCCTGCTCCACGATGCTCCCGGCATACATGACGATGATCCGGTCCGCCATTTGCGCCGCAATGCCCATATCGTGGGTAATCAGCAGAATAGCCATGCGATATTCCGCTTGAAGCTCCTTCAGCAGCTGCAAAATTTGCGCCTGAATGGTGACGTCCAGCGCCGTGGTAGGCTCATCGGCGATCAGCAGCTCAGGGCCGCACGCCAGAGCCATGGCGATCATTGCCCTCTGGAGCATCCCTCCCGACAGCTCGTTCGGGTACTGCTTCATCCGCAGCTCCGGCTCGGGGATGCCCACTCTTCGAAGCAAATGAACGGCGCGTTCGTAAGCCTGCTGCTTGCTCCCAAGCTTATGCTCCAGAATCACTTCCATGATCTGACTGCCGATCGTAAATACCGGGTCGAAAGCCGCCATGGGCTCCTGGAACACCATCGCCATCTTTTTCCCGCGCAAGCTCTTCAATTCCTTTTGCGGCAAAGCCGTCAAGTCCGTGCCGTCCAGTACAATGCTTCCACCGGTAATTTTGCCGTTCTCGTAATCGATTAACCGCATCACCGACTTGGAGGTGATCGTCTTGCCGCTCCCCGATTCCCCTACCAGGCATACCGTTTCACCGGGACGGATGTGCAGAGAGATGTCGCTTAACGCCGTAAGCGCCCCGCTCTTCGTCGCGAAGTCTACCGACAATTGCTGAATGTCCAAAAGCTGTTTCATCGCTGTCCCCCCTGCTATTCCCTGCTTTTCTTGGGATCCGCAGCATCCCGGAATTTATCTCCCAGCAAATTGATGGAGAGCACGAACAAGGTAATCGCGAGTCCCGGGAAGGTTGCTATCCACCAGGCGACGGTCAAGTAGCCTCTTCCTTGGGAGAGCAGAGCGCCCCAATCCGGAACCTCCTTGATCACCCCGAGTCCGAGAAAGCTTAACCCGGAGCCTATCAAAATCGCAGAGCCCAGCCCGATCGTCGCCATAACGAGGAGCGGAGACCACGCGTTCGGAAGCACGTGCCACCAGAACATCCGCAGCCGGGACGTGCCTATGGACTGCGATGCGGTAATGTATGGCCGGCTTTTGATGCTCATTATCTGTCCCCGCATCACTCTTGCATAACCCGGAACGGCCGATACGGCTACCGCGAACACGATATTGAACAAGTGCGGTCCGAGTGCGGCTGCAATAGCCAGTGCGAGCAGGATGCCCGGTATCGTCATCAAAACGTCGATAAATCGCATCAATGCCGCATCGAGAAAACCGCCGATGTAGCCGGACAGAGCGCCGATCGCTCCGCCCAGCAAGACGCCGGCCAGCACGGACGCGACGCCGATAAACAGCGAGTCCCGGCTTCCGTGGACGACGAGGCTGAATACGTCTCTGCCGAAATAATCCGTCCCGAACCAATGGGCTGCACTAGGCCCCTGCAATATGCGGTCCGTAAACATTTGCGTCGGCGGATACGGGGCAATTACGGACGGTATGACGGCGCATAAAATCATGAACAGTACCACAAGCCCCGCGCCAAATACGAACAGCTCCGATACGGCAGGCCGTCTGCGGATTGCCGTATCCGCCTTCCGGAGCTTGCTGGCGGGCGAATACGTCCCGGCGGTTACCACTTCCTTCATGTTCAAATCCCTCCTAATGGTCGTTCAATGTTCGCGATGATGCATAAACTTGCAACGGCTGCCCGTTAGCCTATTGGGAGCGTCTGACCCTGGGATCGATGAACGAATACGAAATGTCCACGAGCAGATTCACCAGCACATAGACGATAGCCGAGAAAAAGACAACGCCCTGCACGACCGGCAAGTCTTTGGCCATGATCGCGTCGGCGATCACTCTTCCGATCCCCTGCCTCGAAAAGACCGTTTCGACAACGACCGTTCCCGCCATCAGATCCCCGATGTGTATACCTATGACCGTGATGGCCGGAATCAGTGCATTGCGCAGAGCGTGGCGGTACATGACGAGCTTCTCCGAGACTCCCTTAGCCCGCAGCGTCACGATAAACGGCTCGTTGATCACTTCCAGCATACTGTTGCGGACCATGCGGACGATGAAGCCGGCCCCCACGATGCCAAGCGTAAGCGCAGGCAGAACTAGCGTCGCCAGCCCATCCGAGCCCATGGCCGGGAACCACCCGAGAGACACGGAGAAGATGAGGATGAGCAGAATGCCGGACCAGAATGTCGGCATGGAGATGCCGAACAAGCCGACCAGCCGGGCAATCACATCGATCCAGCGGTCCCGGTGAATGGCCGACAACACACCCAGCAGCACCCCGAATATAACCGATATGGCGGTACTGGCCAGCGTCAGCGCGAGCGTAGCCGGAAAGTGCGTGATGATCTTCGGCAGCACGGGATCGCTGTTGATCATCGATCTGCCGAAGTCGCCCCGTATAACGTCGGAAAAATAGCTGCCGAACTGAACATAGAACGGCTGATCCAGCCCCAATTGCTGGCGCAGGTTGGCGATCATCTCCGGAGTAGCGGAAGCCGGATCGAGCATTGACAGCACCGGGTCCCCGGGGAGGACGTAAATGATGCAAAACACCAGCGCCATCGATCCGATGATGACTAGCAGCGAAGTAATCAGCCTTTCCAGCATCGATTTGGCCATTTCCATCTACTCCTTCGACTTATTTTTGAATCGATACATCGTTAAATAACGGATATCCGAGCGAATCGAACTTCAAGCCCTTGACGCTTTTGGAAGCCGCCACTGTATACGGGAATATATAAATCGGAATGATGACCGCATTGTCATGCAAATATCGCTGTACTTTCTTGTAAATAGCTTCACGTTTCGCCGGATCCTGCTCGTACGTCCCTTGATCCAGCAATTGATCCAACTCCGGATCGGCTAAGCCTGCGATTGTGAGTCTGGTAGCATTAGGATCCTGCGTGCGGTAAAAGTTTTTCAGCGCATCCGGGTCGGAATTGACCTGGCTGTTGCCGTATAAATCATGGGCGCCGTTCTTGTAAACGACGTTGGCGACATCCTTTGTAATCTCAATCTCTACGGATATGCCGACCTGCTTCAACTGCTGCTGCACGATAACGGCAATATCGTTGCGCTTCTCGCGGTTTGGCGACGCGTCTACGTAATGGAGCGTCAGCTTTTTGCCGCCTTTCTCGCGGATGCCGTCCGCTCCCTTCACCCAGCCCAGCTCATCGAGCAGCCGGTTCGCTTTGGGAAGGTCCTGCTTGAACGAGTTTTCGAGCGACGCGTCGTAACCGAATATGCCGGGCGTCAGTGCCGACCAGGCCCGCTGGTACGTCCCCAGGTACAGCGTCTTAACGATAGCGTCGACATCCAGCGCCGCCTGTACTGCCTGTCTGGCCTTCACGTCATTCCAGGGAGGACGCCGCAGGTTGAAAAATAACGTATACGGCAGCCCGACCGTATTGGCTTGAAGAAGCTGTGTTTTCGGATCGTTCTTAAGCGTTACGACATTTTGCGGCGGCACCGTTTCTACGGCAAGCACTTGACCGCTCTGTACGCTGCCGAGACGCGTCGCTTCCTCCGGTACGATTTTGAACGTGATTTTATCCAAGTAAGCCTGCCCCTTGTTGGACACGAGCTCAGGCGCCCAATTGTATTCGGGACTTTTGGCAACCTGAATATCCGCATTCTCGTTCCACTTGACGAACGAGAACGGCCCGGTACCGACCGGATGCTTGCCGAAGTCGTCGCCATACTTCTTTGCGGCTGTCGGGGAGACGATCCCCAGCAGCGCCTGGCTCAAATTGCCCAAGAAGGCGGCGGACGGCGTTTCCAGATTTAATTTGACCGTGTATTCGTCAATGACTTCCGCCGATTTGTAAGGTCTGAGCAGCGCAAGCGCGTTCGCCGCCTTCGTCTCCGGATTAATGATGCGGTCGTAATTGAACTTGACCGCTTCTGCATTGAACGGCGTTCCGTCGTGGAACTTCACGTCCTTGCGCAGCTTGAACGTGTAGCTCTTGCCGTCGGGCGAAATCGACCATTCGGTGGCGAGCCACGGCTTGATCGTGTTATCCGGCAGCTGGACGACCAGATTGTCGTAGATCGTCCGGATGACCCGGACCGCTACGGCCAATCCGCTGCGGTGCGGATCCAGCGTATCGGGAGACGTCGCCAGCGCGAAGCTCAGCTCGCCGCCCTGCACGGGCTTTCCGTCCGTGGCGCTCCCGGTCGCCGTCACTCCGCTGTCTTTGGCGCAGCCTGACAAGACAAGCATAAGGAAAGAAGCCAATGCGATATATTTCATCCAATGATGCACAGATTTTAACATGAGGTCCACTCCGCTCTCGTTACGAAATTGATTGGTGCTCCTGAGACTGAGCATACCGGTTAACCGGGTAAGACAGCCCTAAATTCCCTCTCAGCGTAGCTGCTTCGTATTCCGTCCGGAACAACCCGCGCTGCTGCAGGATTGGGATGACTTGATCGACGAAATCATGCAGAGCGCCCGGGTAAGCCTCGCCGAGAATAAATCCGTCCGCCGCCTCTTGCTCGAACCAGTCTTGGATACGGTCGGCTACCTGCTCCGGGGTCCCGCTGAATTCGCTCCGGCGCGTCGTCACTTCGAGAGCGGTTTGGCGGAGCGTCAACCGGCGTTCCTTGGCCAGTCTCTTGATGTTGTCCGTCGTGCTCCGGAAGTTGTTGCTGCCGATCTCACCGAGCTCCGGGAATGGCTCATCGAGCGGATATTGGGAGAAATCGTGGTGATCGAAGAACCGTCCGAGAAAGTTGAGCGCATCCGTAATAGTCACAAGCCCCGCAACCTCCTGATATTTGCGCTCCGCCTCCTCTTCCGTCGCTCCGATGATCGGGATGAGTCCCGGCAAAATAACGATGTCGTCAGGCGACCTGCCGTAGGCCACCGCACGCTGCTTCACATCGCGGTAGAACTCCTTCGCCTGCTCCAGGCCTTCCGGGTTCGTATAGACGCCGTCCGCTTCCCGCGCCGCCAAATCCCGCCCGTCGTTCGAGGAGCCCGCTTGGAACACAACCGGGCGCCCTTGTGCGGACCGGCCGATATTGAGCGGACCCTGCACGGAGAAAAACTCTCCTTGATGGTTCAATCGATGCAGTTTGGCCGGGTCAAAAAAGACGCCGGTTTCTTTGTCGCGAACGAACGCATCTTCCTCCCACGAGTCCCACAATCCCTTGGCGACTTGAAGAAACTCCGATGCGATGCGGTACCGCTTCTCGTGAGCGGGGTGCTCGGCTTTGCTGTAGTTCGCCGCCGAGCCTTCCAGCGGAGACGTCACGACGTTCCAGCCCGCACGGCCGCCGCTGATCTGATCGAGCGAGGCGAACTGCCTCGCTACGTTGAACGGCTCGCTGTACGAGGTTGACAGCGTGGCGACCAAGCCGATGCGCGACGTGACCGCAGCCAGCGCCGACAAGATCGTCACCGGCTCGAACCGGTTCAGAAAGAACGGGATCGACTTCTCGTTAATGAAGAGCCCGTCGGGAATGAACGCGAAGTCCAGCTTCCCTTCCTCCGCCTTCCGAATCAGCCTCGTATAATATTCGAAATTCGTGCTGGCGTCCGCCACCGCATCCGGATGCCTCCAGCCGGCCATATTGCCTCCCGGTCCGCGAAGCCCCGCTCCGAATTTCAGCTTTCGTTGCCGTTGTTCTTGTGCCATCGTAAACTCCCCTTTCGCTTCGTCTGTCCGTTACTTGGTCACGGCTTCCTTCGCATACCGGTTGATCGGGAATGGCAGGCCCAAATTGCCGCGCAGCGTATCGGCTTCGTACTCCGTACGGTAAATGCCCCGCTCCTGCAAAATCGGCACCACATAATCGACAAAATCGTTCAGCCCGTTCGGCACGGCCGATCCGACGATAAAGCCGTCCGCTCCGCGGCCTTCGAACCATTCCTGCACCAAATCCGCCACGCGCTCCGGCGTCCCGATAAACTGTGTTTTCGGTGTCGCTTCTCGTAACGCCACCTGACGAAGCGTCAATCCCCGCTCCTGCGCTTCGCGCCGAATACGGTCCGTCGTGCTGCGGAAGCTGTTCTTCCCGATATCGCCGAGATCAGGGAACGGTTCATCCAGCGGATATTGCGTGAAGTCATGGTGATCGTAATATCTGCCGAGGTAGTCCAGCGCCTTGTCGATCGTCACCAGCTCGACGATTTCCTGATATTTGCGCTCCGCTTCTTCCTCGGTTTGCCCGATAATAGGACTGATGCCGGGCAGAATGACGATGTCCTCCGGCGAACGTCCGAATGCTGCCGCTCTGCTCTTCACATCCTGATAAAACTTCTGAGCATCCGCCAATGTCGGATGACCGGTGAAGATGGCGTCTGCCTCTTTGGCCGCAAGGTTTTTGCCGTCCTCCGACGATCCCGCCTGGAAAATGACCGGCTGCCCTTGCTTCGAGCGGGCGATGTTCAACGGGCCTTGAACCGAGAAAAATTCTCCCTTATGGTCGAGCCGGTGCAGCTTGCTCGGATCGAAAAACACTCCTGACTCTTTATCCCGAACGAAAGCATCGTCTTCCCACGAATCCCACAGCCCTTTGGTCACCTGCAAATATTCGGTGGCAATCCGGTACCGCTTCGGATGATCCGGATGCTCTTCGATGGCTTTACTGAAGTTCAGCGCCGACCCTTCCAACGGAGAGGTGACGACATTCCAGCCCGCCCGGCCGTGGCTGATATGGTCAATCGAGGAGAATTGTCTCGCGACGGTGAACGGCTCGCTGTACGAGGTCGACAACGTTCCGACGAGCCCTATGCGGGAGGTTACCGCAGCCAGAGCGGATAAGATCGTAATCGGCTCGAAACGGTTCAAGAAGTGCGGCAGCGATTTTTCGTTAATGTATAAGCCGTCGGCGATAAATACGAGGTCGAATTTGCCTGCTTCCGCTTTTTGCGCCTGCTCCTTGTAAAATTCGAAGTTGACGCTTGCGTCCGCTACCGCTTTCGGATGACGCCAAGCCGACATGTTGCCCCCCACTCCATGAATAATCGCTCCGAATTTGATTTGTCTTTGTTTGGACATTGTATATTCCTCCCCATGATTTGTTCATTCAGTTGTTTCACACTATCGATTCACAATATTGGTTCGCACAGCTGCTTCAGACGGTTTGTTCCGAAAACGCCTCGTGCAGCAGTTCATACGCATGAAGCCTTTTATCGAATCCTTTCATAGCCGCCACGATGATCAGTTCATCGACTTCGTATACTTGCTGCAGCTCCAGGAGCCGCTTGCGGACGGTTTCTTTGGACCCATGAATGATGGGAGCATCCTTCACCTCTACGGTGAAAGGCTCGTCGGTCTGCCGGCCGTATTCCTCCGCCGCCTCCAGCGTCTTTACGTTAATGGTCCGGCCGCTGGCCAAATGGATCTTTACATTCTTGGAATCAACGGCAAGCTCTCTCGCCTCCTCATCCGTATCCGTTACGATCACAGAGACGGCCAGCAGCGCTTGTGTACGGGCGGCGGCTGCGCCGGCAACAACGGATGCCTCTGCATTGAACTGCTTCCGGTACGTGTCGAGCGATTCCCGAATCGCCGCTTCATCCCCGTTTATAAATTGCGCGAATACATAGGGAATGCCGGTCTTTGCCGCCAATTGCGCGCTGGATACGCTGGTCCCGAGCAAATAGAGAGAGGCCGGCTGTTCCGGATGCGGTATCGCCTTTACTCCGTAATTCGGATGATCCTCCGGAAGCTTCCGGTGTAAATGCTGCTCCAGCTCGATCAGCTTCTCTTCAAGCGGTTTGACTGAAGCATCTTCACCTTGCTGCAATGCTCTTGTAGATCGGGGAAGTCCTCCGGGAGCCCTCCCTATGCCAAGATCCACCCTGCCGGGTGCCAGCGCCGATAGCACATTGAAATTTTCCGCTACCTTATAGGGGCTGTAATGCTGCAGCATGACACCGCCGGAACCGATGCGGATCGTCCGGGTATGCGCCAGCAGATGGGAGATCAGCACTTCCGGAGACGATCCGACCACGTTATCCGAATCGTGATGCTCCGATACCCAGAATCGGTAATAGCCGAGCTCTTCGGCCTTTTTTACTAGCTCAATCGTATGGCGAAACGCTTGCTCCGCCGTCTCGTTCTCGCCGATTGGACTTTGATCCAATATGCTTAGCTTCAGTCCCACGTTCCACACCTCACTCCCGCATTTTTATAAACAATATTTCCTATTGGATTGCTTGGTTTTAATCCATGGATAAAGCTTATCATCGAGCCTATAGAGCGTCAACGGGCCAGATAATAAGGCTTTTCTATTCTTCAATAGAACAAATCTATCTTACCGCCGCCTCCACATGCAGCTCTTTGCCGACATCGAGAATGGTCTTATACATGTCCGAGCATTCTCCCTTGAGAGCGATCAGATTCGTCCGCAGCGACAGGCTGGCAAGGGAGGCTACATCGATAGGGAATAGCTGCTTTTCCCTGCATTCCTGAGCAACCGATAAGGCCGGCAGGAAGCCGATCCCCATTTTTTGCAGCACCAATTTCTTGGCCGTCTCCACATTATCGATGTGATACTCTATGTTCGGCGGACGGTCCAGCGTCTCGAACAACCGGTGAATCTTCATCCAGTCAAGAGAGCCGCATTCGAAGAATACAAGCGGTTGACCCGCAACATCTTCAATATCCACCCTGTTCATTCGGCGAAACGGATGGTCCTCGTACACAAACAGCTTGATGGGATCTTCGTAAAATTTAATGGAATCGACATGCGGATGCGTAATGTTGCGCACCAGCCCTAATTCAATTTCTTTATTAAGCACTTTTTCCATGATCGCCTCGCTAGGCGCAGTAATCAGCTTGATCTGGATATCCGGATACTTTCGTTTGAATAGAGGAAGGATTTGGGGAATAATATAATTCGATACCGAGACGGTGCAGCCGATTCGCACCTCGTGCAGCGCCGTTTTCATTTGCCGGAGCTGCTGCTTGCCTTTTTTCAGCGACTGCAGTATTTGTTGGGCGTAAGGCAGGAACTGCTTCCCTTTCTCCGTTAACGTAAAATGTCTCCCTTCCCTATCGAACAGCTTGGCGTCCAGCTCCCGCTCCAGCGTCTGAATCCGGGCCGAGATGGAAGGCTGGGACAGGAACAAGGCGTCAGCGGCCTTATTGAAGCTGTTGTAGTGGATCACATAGACGAATGCTTCTATGTTCTCAATGTTCATGTGATCAGCCTCCTAATTGAGAGAAAAAAAAGAGACACACCCGCCTCCTTGGCAGATGTATCTCCAGTTATCCGGTCGATACTTCATTATTCCAATGTGTTTACTTGTATATTATTTAATTCGATAACGGTTCGTTTGTCAATCATATTTTTACAAATTTTCAGTTTATTTATTAGACATGCACTTCCGCCGTTCACTCACCCCAGCTGGCCTATGGCAAAGAATGCGCCTCCCGCTGCCAGTACTCCTGCGATCCAACCGAGCGCCGTTCGCCGATTCGGCATCGGCCCGTCGCGGAGCACCCGGATTCCCAACGGTACAAGCGCAATGCATGCTCCTGCCGCTGCGGCAATCGAGAACAGCGTCGTCCCTTTGAGCACCCCCAAGGGAAGGCCTGACATCAAGGCAAGTGCGGCAGCACCAAATAAATTGAGCGTTCCTGCGCGATAAGCGCCAATAGCGAGCACGATCCATCCAAGCAGAATGGCAAGATTCAAGCTGCTGAATATGTGGAACGCCCCATAGGAATCCGCCACAGCCTTCACAGCCGGCTCAAGACCTTGGTGGCGTACGAGCTGAAAAGCAAGATGGTCCACACCGGCATGAAACGTCCGGGCGAACAACCCGCATACGGCAAAGACGCCTCCCCAAAGCGCCCAACCCCGCTGCTTGATCTGGATCAACCCGACAAGCATAATTACAGCAGGCCACATAAGCACCGTGCCTGTGGAGAAAAAGCTGTAGGACACCGTCATTAGGACCGGATGCGTACGTACCGCTTCAAGCTGATTGGGGAAAAAGAAATGGAATTTCACCCGGAGCAGCACTCCCGCCATGAGCAGCATCGGCCCGAGAACCAACGCTGCGCCTCCGATCCAGCGGCCGGGAAACATACATCCGCCCCCGCCTTGACTGACTTCTTGAACATCATATTTCATGTCACAGCCTCCTCACATCGTGAAATAGCCATAACCAATGTAACAGAGTGATCTTAACAACTATGTATGGTTTTGCTTACTATTTTCTTAAGTACAACCGCTTGCACAGGCTTCCTGGCCAAAAAGGATTCCTTTTCAGCCGTCTGCATTATGACTTGTCCGTACATCCTTTGCTATAATAGGCATATCAGGCGAAGGGAGTTGTTGTTCTATGGAGTGCAGGCCAGGCTGTGCCGCATGCTGTATCGTCGTCTCCATCTCATCCCCTATTCCCGGTATGCCGGAGGGGAAGCCGGCCGGCGTCCGGTGCATCCAGCTTTCGGAAGAGAATCGATGCCTGTTGTTCGGTAAACCGGAGCGTCCGGACGTTTGCGGCAGCTTGCGGCCAACGGAAGAGATGTGCGGTCCATCGAACGAGGACGCGTTCAGAATTTTGCTTGCTATGGAAGAAGCGACCAAGCCATCCACCTAGCTTGAGAAGAAGCATCTACAGTAGTACCAGCCATGACTCAATAGCCCTGCCGACTTTGTAAAGTGCACCCCTTAGAATAGACATTGGAAAAACCCCTAGGTTAATCCGATGAATTCTAGGGGGTGTATTTTTTATGGCAGTAAGAGGTCAGAAGTTTAAAACGTATTCAGAGGAATTGAAGAAAGAAGCTATTCGCCTTCATATGGAGGAGAAGTGGTCGTATCGGCAGATTACGGAGCATTTAGAGATTCATGACAAAGATCGGGTCAAGAAGTGGATGCGGAGGTATAAGCAATTAGGTGAGTTTGGACTCCTGGATCAACGAGGACGTCGTGAGGAGTACTTAGATCAAGATCGGTAT
The DNA here is from genome assembly GCF_022354825.1 of Paenibacillus sp. H1-7. GTDB lineage: Bacteria > Bacillota > Bacilli > Paenibacillales > NBRC-103111 > Paenibacillus_S. The sequence goes on along the minus strand of NZ_CP031168.1, from coordinate 2,945,424 downwards.
GTAGCGAAGCTCAAACGGGAGAATGACGTTCTAAAAAAGTGTTTGCAAATTTGGAAACAGGGGGTGTGAACGGAAAGTATAGAATCATTGAAGCTACCGCTGGGCATTATCCAGTCGTGGAGCTGTGCAGCATGCTTAATGTCGCTAGGAGCAGCTACTACGCCTACTTGAAACGCAAATACGCAGCTCCTGACGCTGATTTAAAGGAGAAGATTCTTGCTATTTATGATCAACGTAAGAAGACGGTTGGATATCGGCGGATACAGGACGAATTGTACCGACAGTACAGCCTGTGTGTGAACCATAAGAAGGTACTACGGCTTATGCGAGATTTAGAGATTCAGGCAATCATTCGTCGCAAATATGTTCATCGTTCGACGCGTGAAGCAGCTAAATCTGATGGAAGGATCGCGGAGAATCTACTGCAGAGAGATTTTAATGCGACAGAACCGAATCAAAAATGGGTAACGGATGTGACGCAATATCGAGTATTTGATGATCGCATTTACTTATCCGCAATCAAGGACCTTTGGAATGGGGAAATTGTAGCCTACCATATGAGCAACCGTAATGACAATCCTCTTGTATTAGAGACGTTTACGAAGGCATTTGAAACGCATAAAGACGTGACTGGACTGATCGTTCACAGCGATCAGGGAAGCCAGTACACGTCTCATGCATACCACGACATGCTGCCAAAGGTTGGCGCCCAAATCAGCATGTCCAGGCGAGGCAATTGTTATGATAATGCCTCAATGGAGAGCTTCTTTTCACATTTGAAAGTGGAAGCCCTCTATCCTTATGATATCCGAAACATCGAGGAAGCACAAAGGCGAATAGAAGAATTCATTCATTTTTATAACGAAGAAAGAGCGCAAAGAAAGCTAAACAAGCTGACGCCGATAGAGTACCGACGTCAGCATGCAGCCTAGGGCTTTTTTCAATGTCCGCTATTTGGGGTCTTGACCATTGCGGCATAGGGCTTTTTTATTTTTTTGAATACATATAGGTATTCGTCTCCTTGACCGGGGAATCCAAGGATGTTATGATTTTATTGATCAATAGATCAATTTTTTGATCAAATAATCAATTATCTATCATGGAGGGATTCGCATGAGCAGCAATGAAAGCAAGACAAGTAACGAGAACCCCGTCTGGCTATTGAAATGGATTCCTGTACTGAGCTCAGCGCTAGGCGGAGGAGCCTTATGGTATAGCTGGCTTCTATATCACGAAATGGCGTTATCCGGGTTGGCTTGGCATGGTCTGATCAAGGCCGTGTTCATGGCTGGGGCGGGGATCTTGTGCTTGGCGGCCGCAGTCTTGTTCTTAGCAGGCCGTTCTTCCGGCTGGTCCGTACTAAAAGGCGGGTTGTCTTTGATTCCGATTATGCTGATGACCAATTTAATGATACTCCTCATTCGCGGCGTCATCGCTTTGGTTCAAGGAGAAGCTCAACCGTTCTGGGACCGCCTGTTCAGCGAGCCGAAGCATTTGATTATTCCCGTCATTGTGGTAGCATTTGCTTTACTAGGAGTGTTGAATAAAAGGAGTAACCCAAACAACAGTCAATAAGGAGAGGCCATGAAGGAAGAGAACAAGAAAGACGAAGGCAAATCCTCATTTATCGCAGAAGCCCGGCGCGAGCAGATTATTGAAGCAGCGATCCGGACCTTGGACGAGATCGGCTATGTCAAAGCCAGCCTTGCTCAGATCGCAAAAAAAGCGGGGATCAGCACAGCGTTGATTTCCTATCATTTTGCCGATAAAAACGATCTGATGAACCATCTTCTGATGAAGCTTGTGGAAAGGTCCACCACTTATATTTTGAACCGTGTTCGTCAGGAACATACGCCGCAAGAGAAACTAAGTACTTTTATTACGGCCAGTCTGGCCTACCAGGGTACGCATCCCGCCCATAACGCCGCACTGCTGGAAATTATTTTTAACGCCCGGACGGCCGATGATATCCCTTACTACAAGATAAGCGACGATGAAGAGGATTCATTGATGAAGGAGCTGCAGCATATTCTGCGCGAAGGACAGGAGCAAGGGGTGTTTGGAGCATTCCATATCGACGTCATGGCGAATCTGATTCAGGGCGGCATTGGAGAATATATGCTGAACTCGGCTCTGACCCGCAAAGTCGACCTGGAGACTTATAGCAGCGAGCTGGTCGCCATCATCAACCGGGCTGTCCGGACATTGTAATCTATATGCCGGTACCCTATCGCGGACGCAAAATAACCCCACAAGGTGGAGCTTTAGCTTCGAAGTAAATGTGATACTTTGCAGGGTGCCCCGATCGAATAAATGTTATCAATGTAAAAATATCCCTGCATCACTAGGTTACGATGATGCAGGGATACTATTTTTTTCAAAACCCACTTCGCTAACGTCAATCGGTTTGCATACGCGTCTACAAGTTGACTACATAATTCGTAATCCGTCTAACTACAACCCGAGCAGCTTCTTCGATAGAAGTTCTGCTTGTATCGATTTCGATTACCGGGTTTCCGGCTGCATCATCGGTGCTCGAGCTGCCTGCGAACGAACCGTCTAGATTCACTTCCGTATATTCTTTGCCGAGGATGTCTCTCACCGTTGCCCGGTCGTTTTCATGCAAGGAATTAGAAACCAATGCAATAAGTCCCGCATCATTCATTAATTTGACTACTTCCGCCACTCGCCGCGCCGGCTCTCCCTGGCGGTTCTCTAGCAGCATAGTATGGTAGCCTGACGATACCAAACGTTTCTCGACTTCCTTCGCAAGGGGCGATTGATCCGCAACCGATCCGGTAAACCAGAGCGTCAATGGGTTCTGTCCTTTTTGCTGAGCACGAACCTCTCTCGTAATCTCCGTATCCAGCTGTGCCACTCGTTGGGATCTTTGAATGGCTTGGTCGATAACGCCACAAGCGGATGTCATATTGGTTACACGATCGATCAGAATAAATCCGCCAATGCTTTTATATTGCTCAAAGGAATCAATAACGATGTTGTCCGCTAAAGAAAACTCACATTTCGCCAATTCATTTTTGACAATTTGATCAGCCGGCACCGTATTTCCAGTATTAATATCGATCTTATGAGTAATTGCCGTTACCGTGCCGGGCAGTACTTTTGTGCCTACTTTGACCAAATAGTTTTTACCCGGAGTCAGAACGGAATCATCCATCCACAGAATCGTCGCGGTAAAACTGTCAGCCTCGGTTATTTGGTTGTCCTTCGTGAAAACACAGCCCCGCGAAACGTCGACCTCCCGGTCCAATTGAATAGTTACGGGTTGTCCGGCATGAGCCGAATCCCTGTCTTGATCCGTCACTAAGATCCGTTTGACTTTCGCTCTCTCACGGCTAGGCAGCGTAGTCAGCTCATCGCCGACCGCGATATGCCCGGTCTCAATCTGGCCTTGGAAGCCGCGGAATGTATGGTCCGGTCTGCAGACACGCTGAATGGGCATCATAAATTGCTTCAAGTCGTTGGTATTATGGACATCCACATTTTCTAAATACGACAGCAACGGAAGACCCTCATACCAAGGGGTATTTTGCGACTTTTTGGTAATGTTATCCCCTTCTGTGGCAGAAACAGGAATTACTTGGATGCTTTGAAGGTGAAATTCGGCAGTCGTCCGGAAAAAATCTTCTTTGATCTCATCAAATTTCGTTTGATCAAAGCCTACCAAATCCATTTTGTTCACAGCTAATACAAGATGCTTAATTCCCATGAGTGCGCATATCCGGGCATGGCGCTTAGTCTGAGTAATGACCCCTTTGGTCGCGTCTACGAGAATCACTGCAAGATCCGCAAAGGATGCGCCTACCGCCATGTTACGGGTATATTCTTCGTGTCCCGGCGTGTCCGCTACAATGAATGAACGGTGATCCGTCGTAAAATACCGATACGCCACGTCTATCGTTATCCCTTGTTCACGCTCAGCCAGCAAGCCGTCAAGAAGCAGGGAATAGTCGATTTTTCCGCCGCGGCTTCCGAGCCGGCTGTCCAGCTCCAATGCTTTTTCCTGGTCGGCGAACAACAGCTTCGCGTCATAAAGCATATGTCCGATTAACGTGGATTTGCCGTCGTCTACACTTCCGCATGTAATAAATTTAAGCAGACTTTTCATTAAAAATAGCCCTCCCGTTTCCGTCTTTCCATACTACCAGCCGCTTCCTGGTCAATAACCCGGCTTGTCCGTTCGGATGAAACCGCGCCAAGAGTTTCTTCTATTATGGCATCAAGTGTATCCGCCTCCGACTCGATACCGCCAGTAAGCGGATAACAGCCTAGCGTGCGAAAACGCATCTTCATCATTTCCACTTGTTCATGAGGCTCTAGCTTCAACCGGTCGTCATCCACCATGATGATATGTCCGTCGCGGTTAACGACAGGCCTTTCTTTGGCAAAATAGAGGGGCACAATGTCAATGTTTTCTCTGCGAATGTATTGCCAAATATCTTTTTCCGTCCAGTTGGATAACGGGAAGACGCGAATGCTCTCGCCTTTATTGATTTTTGTGTTGAACAGCTTCCACATTTCCGGCCGCTGGTTTTTCGGATCCCACGCATGGTTCTTATTCCGAAATGAAAAAATCCGCTCCTTCGCACGCGACTTTTCCTCGTCACGTCTTCCGCCGCCAAACGCAGCCGTAAATCCGTATTTGTCCAATCCCTGCTTCAATGCTTGGGTTTTCATAATATCGGTATACGCGGCACCATGATCAAATGGGTTGATTCCTTGCTTAACACCTTCCTCATTCGAGTGGACAATCATTTCGATCCCGAATTCTTTGGCTTTGCGGTCGCGGAATTCGATCATTTCTTTAAATTTCCACGTGGTGTCAATGTGCATGAAAGGAAATGGCGGTTTCTCGGGATAAAAGGCTTTCAGCGCCAAATGCAGCATCACGGAGCTGTCCTTCCCGATCGAATACAGCATCACGGGATTCTCACATTCCGCCGCTACTTCTCGAATAATATAAATCGCTTCAGCCTCGAGTTGATCCAGATGCGTCATTTCTTGTATGGAATCAAGCATCAGTTTTTCCATGGAAAAGGTGCCTCCTTTTAATTCATACTAAATCTATCGTATTTCTTTATATCCTATCAGATTCTAGCTTTTATGCAAAGTGGTAGAATCTAAGATTCTCCAAATTTCTATTATTTTTCTTTGAATAATGGGTATTTTTTTTGAAATTCGACATTCTTTGCCGCTGCAGGAGCAGTCGTTGGAATGAGACGTAAGTTCTTGTACCCATCCAAAAAAGCTAAAAAGGCCGCCTGAATCGGCGACCCCAATGACATTGATATTCGTAGAACCTATCCGCTCGCACGATAGAGCAGCTCTATGCAGTGACTCGGCTTTTAAAAAGGCTGCCCTTCGGCAATCTGTACACCGCCGCTTTCGACCCCATTTTTTACTCTGACTACCTTGAACGTATAGCTGCTTCCGCTTGTAAGCCCGGTAATTGTCACGGATGTCACTCCTTGCGGAATCGGCCCGGCTGCCTTCGTGCCGTCCTGCCGATATATGTTGACAAAAGTATAGTCCGATCTCGCCATCGTTTCGGCAGGCTCGCTCCAGCTTACAGTTGCCGACCCGCTGCCCCAGCTCACGCTCGGATTCAGTACATCGGCAGGCGGCTGAATGCCGGACAGTCCAATGCTTTTCATACCGGCCTGAACCGAAGCGTTGTTCGTGAACCATCTCCAGACGAAGCCGCTGCGGTAATTTTCGATCATCAGCAGTGGTCCACCCACGTTAATGACCGAGTAATCGTCAGCATACCATGCCGGGCTTACAGCCAAATTGACTCCGTCATAAAACCCGTAAGGTCCCCAGAGTTCAGGAAGGTCATTATAATAATGGTTCATCGCATCGATCGACTGCTGCGGGGCAAACACGATAGCGGCGGCTGCGCCGGCCGGAGGCAATGTCCCGGTCGTCTGCTGAGCCGTATTGCTGCTCCCGGACGGCGGCGCTCCATTTTTCCCCTCGTATCCATTCGGGCCTTTCCCCGCCAGCAGCCCCCATGCATTCGTTCCGTAGGTAGAATACTGTGACGCCATATCAATGGAATACTGCCTGTTGGTTTGCACCGCTTTCTGTGAATTGTCGTACCAGTTCACTCCCTGCAGATCGACTTTGTTGCGAAAATCGACCCAGGCATGAGAGTACAAATACGTATGCATGGAACCGAACCATGAATAAATGTACGATGGTCCCGTCCCGTAGGATCCTTCATTCCGGTTGAAGCCGTAAAACATATCGCCGCTGACCGGATGGGTTGACGAACCGGCCGCCAGTACGTAGAGAGCCAGCTGCTCGCCGCTGTTGGTCCAGCGGGTGCCGTACCCGGTGTCCGGACGGTACCCTTTATAAAACTGATTCGTCACAGGGTCTCGCATCCATTGCCAATCGACCCGGTCATATAGCTGCTGTGCCAGCTGTTTAACCGTCCCGCCAAAATATTGACCCGCCACAATCGCGCCGCTGACGGCACGGACCGTATCGACGGACGAAGCCTCAGCTTCACTGTTTCTCTTCCCCGTGGACATATTCACGAAGTGGTACAGAAAACCGTGCTCATGATCCACGTTGTTCAACAGCGTGTTGAGCGTTCCAATCGCTCTGGTCTCGGCGTCCGTCCTCAACACCCACCCCCGTTCTGCTCCAATCGCAAGCGCAGCAAGGCCAAAGCCGACTCCGGCCGTACTGCTTATATTCACATTGTTGCCCGTGATGCCCTTAGGTACAAGTCCGTAGCCCGGGCTGTTCGGATCCGTATTGGCCGTATTCCAGAAATAGTCGAATGACTTGCGGCTGACAAGCTCCAGGATGGGGGGATCGCCAGAAGGCGGTATAGTCAGCGGCACTAGGGTCTGATCAACCGTACCCGGGGACGGCTGCCGGTGATAGGAGTCCGGCGTTTTACGCTGCATAATACTACTTCCATCTATTGGATAGTAATAGTCCACGCTCTCTCCTCTGATGAAATCGGTGCCTCCAACGAAGGTTGCCCCGACGATCCGGCCAACTGCCGGGTCTGTGCCGGCCGGAACCAGCGCAATATCTCTTCGCAGGCCGTTCGGCAGCCCATTGCCAAAGACCTGCAGCATAACCAGATCGTCGGAAGTCAAGCTCGTTCCGTATAACGTATTGAAACCGTTCAAGCTTCCGGCTGCGGTTCCCGATAAGCTCTTCTTTTTCAGCCAAATGACTTTGCTCTTGTAAGCTCCAATAATCGCATTGGATGAACCGGGATAGGGCTCGATCGTGCCGAGCGCTGCTATTTTGGAGGAGCTGAACGGCTGCGTATTGTCCCAAAACAGATATACATTCGTAGTGACTAGGTCCATGGCGGTCGAGCTGTTATTGTAAATCTCTATGTATTCGTAAGCCTCGTTGGGATCGTTCGGATAAGCCATCAACTCGGTTACAAGCAAAGGTGGAACCGTGCCGGCATGTGCTGTTTGCTGAGCAGGAACTATTCCGAAGCTTGCCATTAATAAAGCTAGCAGCAATATGAATACGGTCACGATTCGACCTTTGTAATATGGATGAACACTCATTGTTTTCCTCCTAATGGTCACTTGATATCAGCGGCGGTCCCCTGCTCCATGTGCGTGGAAGGTATAATAGCCGATTCCAAGAAGTTCTGTAATCGCTTTCAAATTAGTCCGTACAAAAGGATCCGCTGTTCTCATCTCCTGTGGTACTGTAGGGCTGCTCCTCATAGAGCAGCTCCGTACCTGCACAACAATCGAAACAGGATTCCATTAATGAACCGGCGCGTATTTCGTCATCAGCGCTTCTGCAGCTTCATGATACCCTTCACGGCGGAGCCGCTCCACCCAGTCCTCCAGTTTCACGTACTTCCATGGACCCGTCTCGATAACCTGATGCAGCGGGTCCATCCGGCTGCCCGGCTGTCCCAGCTGCTCCTGTGTCCAGAGCGCTATTCGGTGGTCCATTTCCTTGACGATATCGGGATATCGCTCCGCTGCATTGTCCAATTGAAACGGATCGTTCTCCATGTCGTATAAAGTGACCGGATCAAAGCGATACAGCCCCGGGTGGTAAGTACGGATATAGTGCCACTTGCGGTCACGAACGGCCCTTTGGCAAGTATACAGACCGTGATCCATTACAAGATAATCCCTACCAGCCCAATGCTCGCCTCGCAGTGCTGGCATGAAGGATCGGCCGTCCCAGCCTCCCGGAACGGTTAACCCGGTCATTTCGGTTATGGTTGCAATCACGTCCACGTTGTATACGAATTCATCGCATACGGTTCCCGGCTGCGTAATGCCCGGAGCCTTGATGATCAGCGGAATGTGGTGTACCGGCTCGGTAGCACTGGCGTGCTCCATATAAATCCCTTGCTCGCCCATTGATTCTCCATGATCGGCACTGATAATGAACGTGACCTCATCCTCTATGCCGAGCCCTCTTAACGTCTGAAGAAGCTCGCCCACATGTTTATCCATGTAACTGATTCCGCCGTCGTATCCGTTCAGCAGCCGCTCGAAATCCCGGCGGTCGCGGATTTGTCCGGGCATCGTCTCCGGAATATGCTCGGCCGTATGCAGGAAAGATGCGGACCTCGGGAACACATCCTCGCGATGCTTCCGGATCGTCTCTTCATCCGGGAATGCCTTCGCCGGCTCGCCGTTCCACTGCTCAGCGTATTCCGGAGGATACGTGTACATCGTATGAGGGTCCCAATACTGAATATGCAGGAAGTAATCCTCCTCCTTCCCGTGCCGCTGCAGCCACGGAATCACCGCTGCGTTCACCTCGTCCGCATTCTCGTTCCCTTCCTTGAGCGTATGCGTATGCACTTCATCCCACCCGGCAAAATACCACCAAGCATGATGACGGTCGCCGAACGAGGAGAAGGTTACCGTCTTCAATCCGGCTTGCCGCAAGTGACGCGTAAAAAAAGCATAATGCTCACTGTGGCCGTCCCCTTCCGGATAATAAAAATCGTAGCCAGGCCCCCAATGGGTAAGCGCTCCGTGATGGATGGCGAACCGTCCCGACATGAAGCTTGCCCGTGAGGGAACGCAAGGCGATGAAGCACAGTAGCATCGTGTGAATATGGCCCCTTCCGCTGCAATAGCATCGATATTCGGCGTCGTATTTCGTTCATACCCGTAACAGCCCATATGATCGGGCCGCAATGAATCGATATCCAGATAAATGATTCGCATCGCCGGTCACTCCCGTATCCATTGGATTAAATTGTTGTAGCTCGTTTCTACGCAATCCATCGGGCTGCGCCGGCATTCATCCTGCTCAACGACATACCATTCAATCCCGTTAGCCTGCCCCCATTGCAATAAGGGAGGGAAATCGATCGTCCCGGTACCGATTTCCGCGTAATCCTTCGTTTCATCGCCTTTCATGTCCTTCAAATGAATGATCGGCATCCTGAAGGCATAAGCGCGGATGAATTCGAGCGGGTTTCTTCCTGTTCTTTGAATCCAGTATACATCGATCTCCGCATGGATTTCGTTGTCCGGGTGCGGCTCCAGCAAGTATTCAAGCGCATTGTGGCCATCGATCAGGCAATCAAACTCAAAATCATGGTTATGATAGCTGATGCGGATGCCTTCTTCTCTCAGCCTTGCCGCCACTTCGTTAAGACCTTGTTTGATCCTGCGGTACCCTTCCTCCGTCCGGTTTTGCGGCTGGACAAAAGGGCAAACGATATCTTTGGTTTGCAGTATGCGGGCTTGCTCCACCACCAGTTCCGTTTTATTCATCATCTGATCGAAGCCGGCGTGAAACCCGGCGGCTTTCAGCCCTGTTTCCGCCATAACCGCTGCAATCTCCTGCGGGTCGTAGCCGAAAAAGCCCCCCATTTGTACCCCGGACCAGCCCATTTTGCGCAAGTCGCGAAGCACCTGCGGGAAATTGTCCTTGCATTCCTTGCGCAGCGTATACAGCTGTACCGCTAATTGATGCTTCAAACGAATCCTCTCCCTCTCATAGCTTTCATTGCACGCGGAACCCCGGTATCTGCTCTATGTACCGCTTGGCGATCAGCAGTCCCTCCTGAATTCTTGAGATCGTTCCGCCCCAGACCGGGTCTTCATGCTCGATACTAACCATACCGTTATAACCGGCCTCCCGCAGATTGGAGATGAATTTCACCCAGTCCAGCTCTCCTAATCCCGGCAGCCGGTATCGCCACCAGGAGAAATCCGTCAAAATCCCGGTTCTCGCCAGACGCCCTCGCAAAATTTCCGTATCCTTCGCATGAACATGAAAGATTTTCGGCCCAAATTCCTTAATTGGTTCGTAGGGGTCAATCATTTGCCATAGCAGGTGGGAAGGATCATACGCCATACCCAAATACGGGGATTCCAGCCGTTCGAGCAGCCGCTCCCACATTTCCGGCGAAATCATCATATTGCCCATCAACGGACAATTTTCTATGGCTACGCGTACATTAGCCTTTTCCGCCGCTTCCAGCACCTCTGCGAACCAGCGGACTACAGGGTCCAGGCTGTTCAACGGCTTGTTGCGGATTGCCTCGTAACCATCATAGTGCTCGCGTTCACGCGTGGAGTCGAATCCGGTTGAGGTTACGACGACGGGGATTCCCAGCCTGCCTGCCGATTGAATCCGGCTGATCAGCTCTTTGCGGTGCAGCGATCGTTCCTCCGCATCCGGACTAAGATAGTTCCGGCAATACGTAAGCGCGGAGATGGTCATTTTGCCCTCCTCCAACACTTCAGAGAACAGCGCTTCGTCAAGCGGAATGTTCGGTCCCACCTCGAGTGTCTCGAATCCGTGGCTGGCAGCCCAATCCGCCATATCGCGTATATTGTTCAATCCCTCCCATACGAGTGCGTTCGTTAAAAATCCAAGCTTCATAGCTAGCTCCAATCCTTTCCTTTCCTGAATGATCGAACGGTGAACTAAGAAGCATTCAGCCCTAGCCCTTAATCGACCTGCTCTCTCATTACTTCCCTTTGGCTGCTTCAATCGCCAGATTGGTGACTTCTTCCGTCTCCCTTATCACCGTGTTCACATCCTTATTGCCTAATGCTACATCCTTCAAGGCGGCGTTCAGCTTTTGAGAAGCTATCGAGTCGTACACGGTAGGCACATGCGCAAGACCCGGCTTCGATTTGAAGACCGATGCTATTTGCTTTCCTTTTAACGCTTCAATATCCTGCGCAAAAAGCTTTTGCATTTCCGGCTTATTCAAGACGGTCATTCTGCCGCGCTTGGTCATCTTCGCCTGAACTTCCTCTGACGTCGTCACCAGCTGCATGATCTGCGCTGCCAGCTCCTTATGTTTGCTCATGTTGGACACCATGATGACATGAACGTCGAACTCTCTGCCGGTTCCAACCGCTTCTTTGAAGTTCGGCAGCGCAGCCAAGTCCCATTTCATATCCTGAATCGCGCCGGCCTGACCAACAACCGTATCGAACCAGGGCGTGAACATCGCTACGTTTTTATCCTTGAAAAATCCGTTGACGCCATACTGGTACTTGCTTTTCTCGTTATCTACGTATCCGGGGATGGCGAACAGCTGCTTGTAAAGATCGAAGACTTTTCTCCAGCCGTCGTTATTGAGCATAGCCTTATTCGTCTTGGGATCGATAAACGGCAGCGACAAGCCGGATCCAATCAAATTGACCGCATAAGGGTCCAGGCCGATATACTGCACTCCGTCCTGATTGCGCGTCAGCTTCTTGGACAGCTCGAGCAGCTGCTCCCAGCTCATTCCGTCAGTCGGATACGGTACGGCGAACTTGTCGAACAGATCTTTGTTATAGATGAGGGCTCCAAAATTTTGCGAGAACGGCAGAGCGTACAGCTGTCCCGCTTCTCCGTTTTGCTTGATCGAGTCGATCGCTTTCGGATCATAAACGTTCAAGTCCAGCCCGTTTTTCTTGATCGTATCCGTCAAATCGTCCACCAGACCAAGCGTCTTGAAATTGGCAATGCCCGGATTGCTGCTATAAATCAAATCCGGAAACGTACCGCTAACCATGAGCTCCTGCTCCGTATTGCCTTGGGTGGAGGCTCTTACCATTTCCAGCTTGACTTGGGGAAACTTCTGCTGAACGGGCTTCACGAAATATTCCTGAAATTCTTCATCCGTAATGCCGGCTGTTTTCTGATACATTGTCAGCGTTACCGGCTTATCGCCCTCCGTCTTCTCATTCATCGGCTCCTTCGTCCCTGTGCAGCCCGCCCCAATGGTTATGGTCATCATGCAACAAACGAGTCCTTTCAGCTTCAACATGACGGTTTCCTCCCGGTACGGATATTGGTATTAATCCTTAATTTCAGAGATACTGACTTTGCGCCCTTCCTCACTTGAACGTACGGCTGCGTCAATGACCCGGACGATCTGTGCCCCATAGAAAAAATCGAGCTCATAACTGGTTCCATTCTCGATAATATCGAGAAACTCCGCATATTGCTTGCCTCGCGCAAGCCCCGGGAACATATGCTTTGCTTCAGCCGGAACGAGCGCTGCTTGATCCCAAGTCCCGTTCGGCTTCTTGCCGCGGAAATAAACGTCTCCCTTGCCATCCATCCAGATCGCGCCTCGCGTCCCTACAATTTCGAGTCCGTTACCGTCGTCGGGAACCACACGTGAGCTGTTCAGCGTCACCAAACCTCCATTCTCCAAACGGCCGATGATTGCACCCATGTCATCGTTAGTCACTTGAGAGCGACCCGAACCGTCCAGCTTATCCCGTTCTTTAATCGCGGTGACAAGCTCCGCCTGTACTTCCGTGATGTCCCCGCACGTTTCGGCCAGGAAGTAGTGAAGAAGGTCCAGCTCATGAACGCCGAAATCGATGAGCGCCCCCGGGCCTGATAATTCCTTCTGCATCCTCCACTCCAAACCGATCCCCGGATTCGCAATACGAGCCCCGCCCAGCTTCTGCCGGTAATAGTAAACCTCGCCTAGCTCGCCGATCAGTCCTTTTATGATTTGCGCGTACGGATGATACCGGTACTGCATGCTCATGTAATGCACGACGCCCGCTTCCTGAGCCTCTTTGGCCAGCGCCAACGATTCCGCATAATTACGCGAGAGCGGCTTCTCGCATTGTACGGGCAGCCCCCGCTTCAGCGCTTCTCGTACCAGCTCCGCGTGGGATTTATTGTCCGTGCAAATGGTTACGGCGTCGACTTGAGAGAGCAGATCATCAAGCGACGATCGGATGACCTTGCTGGACATTCCGTTTTTCTCGGCGAAATGCTCGGCATGGTCCCTGTGCAAATCATAAATCGACGTCAGCTCCCAGCCGGGAACAGCCCGTATTCCTTTCAAATGATCGTTCGATACTCCGATAGACTTGCCCGTACCTATAATACCCAGCCGTTTGACCATGCTTCGTTCTCCTTTATCAGCTAAATTAGTGATTTATCGAAACGTTTCGATTATGTGTCAAAAAATTACCATTACCGAGCGGTTCTTGAACGATAACCAACCTGCATGCAGGAAACGATAAAAGCTTCAAGACCGTACAAGTAAGCGATTTCATTTTGTCGATGAACCCGCTTCAGTCTTATAACCTGCTAAGCCTAATTGCCTTATGTTAGATAGTCAGAGGGGCGACGCATCCGACCTGGATATCGCCCCCAAGATTCCGATTCTTCCTGCTGCTTCCTATCCATGCCCATTACATGCTAGCACATGAATTTCGCTCGATCAGCTCCAGCTGCAGCTGATAGCTTTTGTTGACAATATCGCCCCGAAGAGCCTGAAACATGACGTGCGCCGCCAAATTCCCCATCTCGTACTTGGGCTGGCGTATCGTTGTTAGCCCCGGATTCACATACTGTGCAAGCTCTATATCGTCAAATCCGATAATCGAGATATCGTCGGGAACACGTATGCCGCTTTCGCGAAACGCCTCAAGCCCGCCAATCGCCATTTCGTCGTTGCCGTATACGACAGCCGTCGGCAAGTCTCCCTGCAAAATCAGCGTCTTGGTCGCCTGATACCCATCCTTACGGTTCATTCTTCCGTGCATTACCCATCTGTGCTGTTCTTCCAAGCCGTGGGCCTTCAAGCTTTCCTGAAACCCTAAATACCGGTTGCGGCTAGCATACGAGCTGAACGGACCGCTGATCATCCCGATCTGCTTATGACCGAGACCGATCAAATAATCGGCTGCCATCCGACCTCCCTGCTTGTTATCGATCATGACATGGGTAATATAGTCCCCTTCCAAATGCTGATCGAGCAGAATGATCGGGAAGCCTTCCCGCGCCGCGTCCAATATAGCCTGATCGTCAATATTTTGGGAAGAAATAATCGCTCCATCCACCCGCTTCTCCTTCAAAAATCGCATCCCCGTCGAGCTTTGACCGAAGGAGCTGCAGGCAATAAGGTCATATCCGTTGGCAATCGTCACTTCTTGTACGCCTTTGATCAGTTCCGAATAGTACGGCCCCGCAAGATCCCAAAATATTAAAGCAATCGTCTTCGTGCTGCTTTTCTTCAAATCCATCGCAAAGCCATTTTTCTGGTAATTCAACTGCTTGGCGGCTTCCAGTACTTTCAACCTCGTTTTCTGACTGACCTTGCTGTCGCCGCTCAGAGCATAGGAGGCCGTCGACAAGGAAACTCCCGCTAACCTGGCAACGTCTTTGATTGTAGACAACTTCTATCATCCCTTCAACATAATCGAAACGTTTCGAATTATATCTATATACTAAATCGGAACGGATCGGTTCGTCAACCATTTTTTCTCAAAAAAAAGAAAACAAGAAAGCTGCCGAAGGCTCGGCAACCCTATTTTACTGTTATCGATTTTGCCGGATCCTACTGGACTTCCAACGAAAAGCGCTATAAGTCATGAGAACCGGGACGATTAAGACGGCACTTACAGTACAGATTGCCATGAAAATATTCGAGATCACCACACTCCACGCGAACGCTTTGGAAGCATATTGAAGGATCCAAGAAGCGACGGCCACCAAAGCCAGCACGATGAACATCGACTTCAGAGGCTTAGCCCCGCCGCGGTATTTCTCATATAACGTATCGTTATCCGAATGGATCGGCTTCGTCCCGGGTTTGGCTCTAAATATATGAATAGTATCGCCCGACGAGCACACCGGCTCCCATCCCCCGGCTCGGAACATATCATAATAGTCCTCCCGGTCGGCTTTATTCAAGTCCTGAATATCCATGCAATATTGAACGGATTGCGGTTCCGCTTTGCGCAGCGTATACCCGAGGAATGCAAACGATTCTAGCAGCCAGCCCTTCTCGGCCCATTGACTTAATTTCCTCATATCCTTTTCCTCCGTAAATGCCAACCCGCCTGACAGGACATATCGGGCCCTACTCATTCGTCTTCGCCTCCCCAACAGATTCTAAAGCGATCTTGCCATGGTGCGCCATTCTTGCCCTTCGTTCTATCTCGTTTAACGTAATAGCCTTCCCTTTCTCCGTAGCCGTATACGTCTTTCTGCGTTCCGTGTCACTCTCATCCAGCAGAATATAGTCGGCTTCCTGCAGCTTCTTAATTAACGTATACAAGGTTGCCGGCCCGATGGTCACTTCCCCATCCGTCAGTTCTTCAATATACTTCATAATTCCGTAACCGTGCCTTGGAGACAGCAGAGAAAGCATGATGTAATAAGCGGAGTCGGTTAGCTGCTCGGCTGTTAATGAATTGTTTCTGGACAAAACATCACTTCCGTTCTTTTATATCCATTATCAATATATCCATTAATGATATATCCGTTATGGATATAGTAATGAATTTACTTTCTATTGTCAATGGGCGTTTCGTCATAAAGAGCAGCTGAATGACTGGGAAAAACAAAAAACCGCTATCCCAGCGGTTTCCTGAATCTATTTATCGATTGGCCAGTCTGCGAATCTCAGCTCAAAATGTAGCCGCCATCCGGGAACAAGGTGCTCCCCGTCGTATAACGGTTGGTCATCAAATAAATGACCGAATGCGCGACGTCTTCCGGGTCCCCTACTCTCTTAAGCGCACACATTTGCTTGTACGCCTCGTAAGCCAATTCCCGATTCGCAGCCTCCCCCTCATCGGAACGAAACGGAGTCCGGATCGTGCCCGGCGAGACGACGTTCACCCGAATCGGAGACAGCTCGACGGCGAGCGCTTTCCCCAGGCTCTCGATCGCCCCGTTGCAGGCCGCATAGGAGGCGCCGTCCGCTAACGGACGCTGGCCGAACGCACCGGACATAAGCACGATCGAGCCTTGCTTGGACAAGTAAGGCAGCGCATGCTTCGCCGCAAAGTATTGCGGCCAGAACTTTCCCTCGAAGCAGCTCTGGGCAATGTCGGTATCCGCTGTGACCGGTCCGCGGACATAAGAAGCTCCCGGCGTGAACAAATGATCGAAGCTGCCTACCTGCTTGAAGAACGCCCGGATCGCTTCCTCCTTCTTGTTATCCAGCTGAAACGCCTGCAGCGATTCGCTGTCGATCTGCGCCTGCGCCTTCTCCAGCTTCTCGGACGAACGCCCGGCGATGACTACACGCGCCCCTTGGGCTATCGCCGCCTTGGCTGTAGCCAGTCCAATACCTGAGCTGCCGCCAATAATAACTACACGATGATCCTTCAATGTCATGAACTTGCCATCTCCCTTGAATTGCATCACTTTTTGGCTCCTGTCGTCAGGTGTTTCTAGAATAAACCAAAAAAGGACGCCTCAGCTATAGGAAGCATCCTAAATCGCAAAACCCTTATTTGTGCAGCATCACAATATACTGGGAATTTCTATCGTCTTCATTCTCCAATACCGGATAGCCAGGTCAAGCCGGAATCGGGTCTCCGGGGCGTTGAAGTCGATCTGAAGGATTTCGCGGATTCTCTCGAGCCGGTACAGCACGGAATTCCGGTGAATGAACAGCTCCTCGGCAACCCGCTTCGTATTGCCTCCCGTCCTCAAATACACTTCCAGCGTCTGCAGCAGCTGGGTGCCATACTCTTTGTCGTACGTTTCCAACGGAACGACCAATCGCTCCGCGAGGCCCATAAGCACCGGATGTCCCGGCACATCCAGAAGCAGCTGCTCGACCATGACGTCGTCGTAATGGGTAACCGCAGCCGACCAGGAATGCTCGCCGATCGCAAGCGCCTTAAGCGCTTCGCGATAGCTGCCCGACAGCTCCGCGAATCGTTCGCGGATCCCCCCTATGCCGCACGACAAGGTGACGTCGGGGTCCGATTCCCCCGCTTTCCGGATAAGCTCGTGCGCGAACCGCTTCGACTGCTCCAGCTGGCTATCCCGTTCCTTATTCGCGGCAGCACAAAGAATAAGGATGCGGCCGTTCATCTCTATCGCTCTCCGTGCAAATCCGCCCTGCTGGTTGATTTCGCGCAGCAGTCCTTGATACTGCCGGCTTACTTTCATTTCGGCATCCGCTGCTTGACAAGCGCCTTTAATGACCATGGCGTACTGGCTTGTACCGATCGGAATGCCGAGCCGGGTAGCCCGGTAGCGCATGAAGTCTTCCTGGTGATCCGTACCCGACAGCAGCTCCACAAGGAACGCCTCCTGCTCCCGCTCCCTCTGCAGCTGCTGCGACTGCCGGATCGTAAACTCGACAGCCATCACCGTCACCGCGTGCTCCATGCACATCTGCTCGTAACGGTCCTGCTCCCCCAGCTTGCGGGTGATGGCCAAATAACCGAATACGCGGTTGCCGACGCGGACGCTCCGCTGCTCGGCGATGTCGGCACGGTGAAAATGAGCGGTACAGCCTTCCATCTCCAGCTCGTGGTTCATTACCGCCACTTCGCACTTGAGCAGCTGGCCAATCATAACGACCAGCTCCGAGGTCCGGCGGTTCAGCACAAGATTCGTGAATTGCTGGTTCACCTCCTGCAGCTCCCGCAGCATGTACGCCTGCCGCTGCAATATTTGATCCAGAATCGTCCGCGTCATATCCATGAACGGAACTTCCAGCGGAATATCAAATAAGGGGATATGATATTTGTTGCTTTTTTCGATCGCTTCCTGCGGAATTTCGTGAAAAAACCGCCGGGATTTGATGCCTACCGCCGATCCCCCTACTTTATGCATCTCATCGAGCAGCCGCCCGAGCATCTTCGGTTCATGGCGAAACGAATAGCCCGTCGTCAAAATGAGCTCGTTGGGACGGAGCCATCCGGTCAAGTCCGGCATTTCCATGCTGTCGATATAGTAAATTTCATTGCCCAGTCCCTCGTGCCCGCCGAACAATTTCGCATTGCGAAATAATGGCAGCTCCAGCAAGCTTTTCACGGTAAAAGGGGCGTTCTCCATGCTTTCCACCTCAAAACGCTTCGTATGTTGTATCCCTCCATGTTACCATACTTTTGAGTGCGGCGTTTGCTGCCTGCCATCATTAGGAAGCGGCGGAATCACGGCACAAAAAAAGAACAGCAGCTCCTTAAGAGCGTGCTGTTCTGAGCTTGTTTATTTAACGCCTAACGACAGTTAGCCTTTAGAGCCATTTTTTCTGAAAAGCCGCAATCTCCCCGTACTCTTCCTTCAACAGACGGGACAATCGGACGTAAATCCGGCTCAGCTCCTGATATATGACCACGTTGTCTTTGTTCGGCACGTGATGGTGTGTTGCGCCTACCATGCCCGATACGACATGCAGCGAATCAATCTCGCCGATTCCGTACAAGCCTAGGATCGCGGCGCCCAGACACGAGCTCTCCACGCTCTCGGGAACGTGGACCTCCTGATCGAAGATGTCCGCCATCATCTGGCGCCACAGCTCGGAGCGGGCGAAGCCGCCTGTAGCTTGAATTTTGTTCGGCATGCCGATGAGCTCCTGCAGCGCCATGAACACCGAGTACAGGTTGAAAATAACCCCTTCGAGCACGGCGCGAATCATATGCTCTTTTTTGTGGTGAAGGCCCAGTCCGAAGAACGAGCCTCTTGCGTTGGCATCCCACAGCGGAGCTCTTTCGCCCGTCAAGTAAGGGTGGAAAATCAATCCGTCCGAGCCCGGCTTCACTCGGGAAGCAATCTCCGTCAAAATCTCGTACGGATCCTTGCCCAAACGAAGCGCCGTCTCCATCTCGGATGCGCACAGCTGGTCGCGAACCCAGCGGAAAATCATGCCGCCGTTGTTCACCGGCCCGCCGATCACCCAGTAGTTCTCCGTCAGCGCATAGCAGAATATGCGCCCTTTCGGATCGACCACCGGCCGGTCCGTCACGGTCCGGATGGCGCCGCTTGTGCCAATGGTTACAGCAACAGTCCCCGGATCAATCGCGTTAACGCCGAGGTTGGACAGCACGCCGTCGCTCGCTCCGACCACGAAAGGGATGGAGGCCGGGAGATTCATTTGCTGCGCCCAATGAGGCTCCATCCCGGTCAAATAATGGGTGGTCGGAACCGGCTGCGACAGCCGGTCAGCCGTAACACCGGCAATGCGCAGCGCTTCCTCGTCCCATGCCAGCTTCTCAAGATGGAACATCCCTGTTGCCGATGCGATGGAATAGTCGATCACATATTGGTTGAACAACCGGTAAAAGACGTACTCCTTGATGGAAATAAACTTGCTCGTTTTATCGAACAGCTCTTGCTGCTCATGGCGCAGCCATGTCAATTTGCTTAACGGCGACATCGGATGAATCGGCGTACCCGTACGTAAGTAAATGTGATGGCCGTTCATTTCCTGCTTAATTCGCTCCGTCCAGCCTGCGCTCCGGTTATCCGCCCACGTGATGCACTTCGTCAGCGGCGTACCCTGCGCGTCGACGGCAATAACGCTGTGCATAGCGGAGCTGAAGGAAACGCACAAAATGTTGCTCGGATCGACTCCGCTGTTGGCCACCACCTGTCTAATGGTAGCGACGACCGCCTGAAAAATCTCATCCGGATCCTGCTCCGCAATAGCCGGCTTCGGCGAATAAAGCGGATACTCGATGCCGTGGCTTGCTTTCAACACGCCGGACGTTTCGAACAATACCGACTTCGTGCTTGTCGTTCCGATGTCTACCCCTATCATGTATTTCGTACTCACGTCAATCGCCCTCCTTAGCCTACCTGAGTCCACTTTAATTGTCCGAAGCTACAACCGCATGTCCGCCGAACTCATTGCGCATCGCTGCAACGACTTTGCCGGAGAACGTGTCCTCCTGCTGTGAACGGTATCTCATCATCAGAGACAATGCGATAACCGGAGTGGCCGTCCCGTATTCAAGAGCCGTCTCCACCGTCCATTGCCCTTCGCCGGAAGCGTGGACGACGCCTTTGAGCCCTTCAAGCGCCGGATCTTTGGAGAAGGCGTTCTCCGTCAGCTCCATCAGCCAGGAGCGGATAACGGAGCCGTTATTCCATACTCTCGCCACCTGCTCATAGTCGAAGGAGTAAGGACTTTTATCCAATACCTCAAACCCTTCGGCTATCGCCTGCATCATTCCGTACTCGATGCCGTTATGGACCATTTTCAGAAAATGGCCGCTGCCGCTCGCGCCTGCGTACAAATATCCTTTCTCCACACAAATCGATTGGAACATCGGCTCTACATGCCGGAACGCTTCGCTCTCCCCGCCGATCATCGTACAGATGCCGTTGCGAGCCCCTTCCACACCGCCGCTCGTTCCTACGTCCAGATAGCGGATGCCTTGCTCCCGAAGATCGCCCGCTCTGCGGATGGAATCCTTGTAGTGGGAATTGCCTCCGTCAATGACGATGTCCCCGGAATCCAGCAGCTGCTTCAGCTCCTGCAGCACTTGCTCCGTCAAATCTCCCGCCGGAACCATCATCCAGACGACGCGCGGTTGGCTCAATTTGGCCGCCATATCCGCAATAGAGCCCGCGCCCGTTGCTCCCGCTTCGGCAGCGCGCTGAACGGCCTCCTTGTTCACATCAAATACAACGACCTCATGCTGATGGTCCAACAGATTGAGAGCCAGGTTGGATCCCATTTTTCCCAAGCCGATTAATCCTATTTGCATTGCTGTCTTCCTCCTTAATTACCGTTGGATAGTTGCAATTTCATTTATGGCCGATAGCTTTCCCTTACACGAACACATCTAGCAGCAAAATCATCCCCAGCGCAACGACCGAAATGATCGTTTCCAGCGCCGTCCACGTTGCCAGTGTTTCCTTGACCGTCATGCCGAAGTATTCTTTGATCAGCCAGAAGCCCGAGTCATTGACATGGGATAAAATCAGCGAGCCTGCGCCTGTAGCCAGAACGAGCAGCTCCACGTTCACCCCCGGCATTACCGCGGCGATCGGAGCCACGATGCCTGCCGCCGTCATCATCGATACGGTAGCCGAGCCTGTCGCGACGCGAATCATCGCAGCGATACCCCAGCCTAGCAAAATCGGCGAAATATGGGATGCCGTAGCCAGCTGCGCAATGTAATTGCCAATGCCTGAATCGAGCAGCACTTTATTGAAAGCTCCCCCTGCGCCGATAACCAATAAGATCGTGGCGGTAGGAGCAAGACAGTCGTTCGTAAATTTCAATACCGTTTCGCGGCTTAATCCGCGGGCATACCCAAGACTGAAGAACGAATATACCGTTGCGATCAACAGGGCGACGATCGGATCGCCGATGAATTTGAATGCTTGATACAGCGTCGTCCCTTTGGCCACGAACAAGTCGGCGATCGTTGCGATTAGCATTAACAGAACGGGAACAAGAATCGTGAATATCGTGTTGAAAAAGCCCGGCAGCTCCTTCGCTTCTACGCTTTCCGTGAGCTGATCGCCCATTTCCTTCGGAACTTCCCGGTAGATCTTCTTCCCGATCCAGTTACCGTACACCGGTCCGGCCAAAATCGCTGCAGGAAGACCTACGATGATGGAATACAAGATGGTAGTGCCTACATCCGCTTTGAAAATGCCTACCGCAGCCATCGCTGCCGGATGCGGAGGAACGAGACCGTGGACGACGGACAAGCCCGCTACGAGGGGCACGCCGATTTTGACCAGAGAAACTCCGGTTTGGCGGGCAATCGTGAAGACAAGCGGAATCAACAGGACGAAGCCGACCTGGAAAAATACCGGAATTCCGACGATGAACGCTACGAACATCATTGCCCAATGAACGTTTTTCTCACCGAACAGACCGATCAATGTCTTGGCGATGCGCTCCGCACCGCCTGACTCGGCCATCATTTTACCGAGCATCGTTCCTAACGCCAATACGATGGCGAGGAAGCCTAGTGTGCTTCCCATCCCGTTCTTGATGGAATCGATAATTCCCGGATGAGCTGCATCCGGCCCGACGAGCGGCATTCCGGCGGCCAAGCCGACACCGATAGCCGTCACGATCAGAGAGACGAAAGGATTCAATTTGATTACAGTGATCATCAGGAGCAGAGCGACGATGGCCACCAACACGATGAATAACAGCATAATGAAACCTCCTAATTATGTTTGCCCTTGTTGTAAGTGCTGCAATACGGTAAGAAACGATAAATGATAAGTTTATGTGAACTGATCCCTGTACTCCTGAGGCGTCATTCCTTTATGCTTCTTGAAGGCGTGGTTAAAGGAATGCGGACGCTGATAGCCGAGCCGGGAGGCGATTTCGTATATTTTTTCAGTCGAGCTTTTTAACAAATATTCCGCTTTCTGCATCCGCACGGTTTGAATGTAGTCGCTCAGGTTGTCTCCGGTTTCGAGCTTGTAGACCTTGGACACGTACACCGGATGCAGATAGACATGATCGGCGATGGACTGCAGCGACACATCATTCGTAATATTCTCGTCGACGAACGACTGAATGTCGTGAATCAGGGAAGCTCTCGTGTCCTTGGTTTCCCGGTCGGTGTCCTGCTTCATCCGCTCCAGCGTCCGGAACGTCCATTCCTTCAGCTGATTGACCGAGCGAAAAGGATTCCCCTCCGACATCTTGTCGTAATCGGAACCGAGCATGTCGGATAAGTGCCGCCCGTTTCTGTGCGCAATGTACGCGTAAGCCGAAGCGATATGGAAATATATTTCCAATATGTGCTCCTGCGATTCGGGATACCGCTGCTCCAAATCCTCAAAAACCGTTTGCAGCTTCGTCTTCGCATGGTCCCAGCGCGCCGCTTCAAGCAGATGAATCAAGCTGGGGGGATCGTACAAGCTTTGCAGCGGATGAATATCGACCGTCGCATGCTCGTCCTCCAAACGCATGAACAGCTCCTGCT
Source organism: Paenibacillus sp. H1-7 (assembly GCF_022354825.1). GTDB lineage: Bacteria > Bacillota > Bacilli > Paenibacillales > NBRC-103111 > Paenibacillus_S. The sequence goes on along the minus strand of NZ_CP031168.1, from coordinate 2,922,280 downwards.
CGTTGGCGATCCGCTTGCGAAAAGCAGCTATCGAGCGGCCGTACATCTCCCTCACATCCTGCGGAAACTGTCCGCTTCCGCTGACGAGGATCGAAATTTTCCCCTTCAAATACGTACTGACCGCCGATTGCAGCGAAGATGCGGTGCGCTCGAACCAGAGCGAGTCCTCCTTGCCGTCTCCTTCCTGCCTAGGCGCCATGACGAAGACCAAATAATCGTGGGCATCCTTCGCATACCAGAACTTGTAGCGGCTGCCGTACAGCTCCTCCACCATATTGCTGATCGCATATTCCATCCACGACACGCTCTCCGGGTCCACCTTCAGAAAATATTCCTCTAGCCGGATCATCATCAACACAAAAGAACGGCCTTCAAAATCGGACAGCTCCAGCATGTTCATCCTGTCGTGCAATCTCGATTCAGCGATGCTTCGCCCTTGGAGCAGTTCATTCAGCAGATTGGCGCGAAGGAGCGGCAAATTCTCGCGCAGCGTATAGGTGAGCCGCTGAACGGAGACGACTTCCTCCCATTCGGCGAGCAGCTTATCCTTCACCCGTTTCACGGTGTCGACGAGATCCTTCTCCTTCACCGGCTTCAGCAAGTAATCCTCCGTCTGATAGATTATCGCTTCCTTGGCGTAGTTGAAATCGGAATACCCGGACAGCAGGATGCATTTGGTCTTCGGCCAGTGCCGTCTGATCTCGGCGATGAGCTGCAGTCCCGACATGCCCGGCATCTTGATGTCGGTAATGACGATGTCGATGGAGAACTGCTTCAGCAGATCCATCGCCTCGAAGCCGGAGTATGCTTTGTACACTTGCTCCATGCCTTCCGCCTTCCAGTCAATGGTGGTGGAAAACCGGTCCACTACATGCGCTTCGTCATCGACAAGCAAGAGCTGCATCCCGCTTACCCTCCTTCATCATGAGGATGAAACTTGCCTTCATTATTGCGGTTCCATGTCAGCACAGCCTTTAATCCGCCCTTGGAGCCATGCCGGAAAGTTAAGCCCGAGCCTTCCCCGAATTGGTACTGCAGCCGCTGATGTACGTTCCATGTGCCGCGGCTCAGCTCTTCGGTCATTTGCTTTTGCAGCTGACTTTGCATGCTGCGAAGCTCTCTGTCCGTCAAACCCGTCCCGTTGTCCTCGATAACGATGCGGTTGAACGATTCGTTCTGCTCTCCCGTGATCGTAATCTCGCCGCCTTCTCGTAAGGGCTCGATCCCGTGGACGATCGCATTTTCCACCAGCGGCTGCAAAAGCAGTCTCGGTATAGGCTCGTCCATCATCGTCTCGGGAACGTCGATCGTGTAGGTCAGACGGCGCATCCGCAAATTGTGGATGTTCAAGTAATGCTGAACCAGCTCCAGCTCGTCCCGAACCGTAACCGTCTGATTCTCCACACGTGTCGAGTAACGGTAGTATTCCGCCAAATTTTCCGCCATGGCTACAACCGCATCGCGATCATCCATCATGGCCGAGTTGATGATAAAAAATAACGAATTATATAAAAAATGCGGATTGATCTGGGACTGAAGCTGCTTCAGCGTCGCTTCCCTCGTGCGAATTTTGGCCGTGTACACATCCTCGATGAGGACTTGGATCCTTTCGGCCATTTCATTGTAATGCTGGGACAAATGGTCGAATTCGTTCTTGAACCGGGCGTCGATCCGCGACGACAAATCGCCCCGCTTCATCCGCTGTACAGTGCGGGTTATCGTCATGATAGGGATTTGCACGTTGCGGTACAGCAAATACGAAGCGACAGCCCCCATCAACAGCAGGAGACCGACGGAAATGTTGAACAGATTGTTCGGCGCCGTAATGGGCTCCAACATTTTTTGCACCGGAACATAGTCGATCAAATACCACCCCAGCTGCCGTGACTTCGCGTAGCTGACCAAATAGTCCTGGCCGTCAATCTGCATTCTCTCCTGCCCCGCATCCGCCAATGTCTGGCTGAACAGCTGCCGGATCATCGGTTCGGTTAAGGACGAGCTGGACGTACTGTTGAACACCGGCTTAAAGTCCGGATGAATCAGGAACGGGTCGCTCATTTTATCCTTCTTGTACCGGTCCAGTTGATCGATCAAAGCTTGAACAGGAAAGCGCACCTGAAACACTGTATCCGCTTGTTGGGTATTGCTCACGTTCGCCGGCTCGCTGATTTCCCGGATAAATGTGCCGATCGGCTGTCCACGGGATACATCCTCGTCATAAGTCCAAGCCGTCCGCACAGGTCGCTCCCACGGCCATTGATCAAGACCGTTAATGTAGATGTTGGAGGACAGCACCTTCTTCGCGCTCGGGATCACGAACGACAAATCGTTGGACCAGCTGCTCGATACGCTCTGCAGGCTCAGCTTCTCCGTAATGCGGGATTGCGCCTTGAGCAGGCCGCTCAGCGGATTGCCCGCCACTTCGATGAATTCCCGGATATGCGGGTCCGAGCTCAAAATGACGGGAAACATCGACAAATTCTCAATATTGGAGTCCAGCTGGTACAGAAAAAAAGATAATTGATTCAAAGCGGAGGATTGGATTTGCTGCTCTACCGCTTGTTGGGTCATCCGATTGGAGTAGCTGTACAGCAGCAGCACGGGGACAAGCAGCAGAGTGATCGTCATGAGAATTTTGCTGAAAATATTCCGTCGGTACGGCACGCCTCGCTTGTCCCCTTCACTTCGCTTCTTTATCCAAAATGGCTTGCAGCTGCTGATTGGCCTGATCGGCCGTCTCCTGGATCCGCTGTTCTCCGGCCATAATTTTATGGACGATTTCGCCCACGGTGTCGCGCGCCTCTGCTACACTGACTACCGTCGGCCGGTCGTGATCGACCCCGCCCTGGCTGCTCTTGCGGATGACGCTGACTAGCTCCGCCGGGAATCCCGTCGTTCCGTCCGGACGCTCCCATACGGATAAGCGGGCTGCCGTGTTTCCTTTTTGCTGGATCTTGAGTGTGATCTCCTTACTCGTGGCCCAGCGAATAAAAGCCCACGCCGCCTCTTTATTGGCCGCCTTGGGGTGCATGGCCAAGCCCCAGGACGTGATATTGTACGGCACCGACCCGCGGCTTCCCGCGGGGAACGGCGCATAGCCGATTTGCTCCGCGAGCTTCGACTGCGCGGGATCGAGCACATTTTTGTAAATCGAGCTGGCGTCCGTGTACAGCGCTGCTTTGCCCGCTGCAAAAAACGCGCTCGCTTGCGGCCACGACATCGTAATGGAGCTGGGCGGCCCATAATTTCTCAGCAGCGTGCCGTACGTTGTAAACGCCCGGATCGCTTCCGGCGTGTTAAGCGTCGCCCGCTCGCCTTGTGTGAAGTCTCCTCCTTCCGAGTATAGGAAGGAGGAGACCTGCGTCACGAGCGGGGAGCGCTGGCCCCGCGCGACGAAGCCGTACACCCCATTCGCGGGATCGTTCAGCTTGCGCGCGGCTTCGACCAGCTCCTCAATGGTCGCCGGCACCGCAATGCCCGCTTGCTTCAGCAAATCCTTGCGGTAATACAGCACTTCCTGCTCGGTGATGATCGGAATGCCGGTCAGCTTGCCTTTGACCGTTGCCGAGCCGACCGCTTGCTTCGAGAAATCGGCGAAATCGTAATCCGCATCCCGATGCACATAGTCGTCCAGCGGCTCCAGCCAGCCGTTATTGTAAAACAGCTTGCCCTCCTGCAGCGGACGATACATGAACACTTCCGGGGTCCCCGACCCCGATGTGAATTGCACCGTGAGCTTCTGGGTCAGCTGATCTTCGAAGAAACCCTGAACATTCACCTTAAGGCCCGTAGCCTCTTCAAACTCCGGGAGAAGCGGCTTCATCGCTTCGCCCCAGGGATGATTGGCGATGATCAGCGTAATGCTCTCGCCCTCAAATGCTCTGGGAGCCGTCTGACCCGGCGAGGAATGATTCCCGCATCCGGCCATCATTATGGATACGGATGCAAGAACAAGGGCTGTTGCCGGAAAGTTCCATCGGCTCCATAATGACCTCATCGTCTCCCTCCCACCTGATAGATAGCGCTAGCTTTGGAACTTGAACTATCTTAGATTACTTGATCCGGCTAGCAGCCGAAATAACGAAAACTAAACTTCGATAACAATCCGTGAAGAACATGTCGAATCCGGGGATCGCTACTGGTTAATCTGTCCATTCGCTGCGTTTTTTACTAATAGGCACAGCAAAAAGCAGATTGCCTTCGGCTTGGCAATCTGCTGGGTGTATCGGGCTTCTCGCACGGTGCGCTGTAAGCTCCGGTGTGAGGAGCGTGGTCGCGGTGTCGTGTGCGGTGCAACGCATGCGTTTCATGCCGCGGCGGTTAGCGTCATGCGGTGTTTGAGTGGTGTGAAAAATGGTGGCACATGTGTGGTTGGGGAGCTCTGCTTGTGCATGGAACGTAAGGTCGTAGAGTTCGACCTACCGCATTACAGAGGCGATACGTGAGCTTAGAATAAGCGCGCGTGTTGAAAATATGGTGTAAGCGGAGTTACTGTTTGCTGATTAGCATTGTGCACGTTCGGTCCATCTGTATGGAGTTGTGACAGGATGGTTGTTTGCTGGCATTGTGTGCACCACTTGTGCTTGATCGGCCGCTGGGACGTTGGGTAGATTGAAGTATAGTAAACGTTAGGGACACTTTGTATGTATCTGGAGGTATGGGCGTTTTGGAGTAACATTGTATGAACCGCGAACTCGATTGGACTTTCGAAGCAGGCTAGATCTGTAATATAGTGAAAGTTGGAGACTATTTGTATGGATCGAAGGCAAAGGAAAGGCGTTATGGAGTAACATTGTATGTACCGCATGAACTTGATTGGACTCTTCGACGCAGGCTTGATCTGTAATATAGTGAGCGCCCGGACTCTTTGTATGGATCAAAGGCAAAGGTAAGGCGTTATGGAGTAACATTGTATGTACCGCGAAATCGATTGGACTCTTCGACGCAGGTTAGATTGTGGCGTAGGAAACTCATTATATGGAGTAGCTGAGGCGCGGGCGTTTTGAGTTACACTTTGTACAATACTGCTCTTGATCGGCTTCTGAAACGCCGGCTTGATGGATGGGCAATAAAACTACACTACCGATCGGACCGTGAGTCCGCTATTTGACGGAAAACCGGTGTTTTGGCGAGGCGATCGGACACAGGATCCGTTATTGACCGGTTTTCCGGTCCAAATCGGCCTAATTCAGCCAAATAACGGATCTGTAGTCCGATCCGCCCGCCATTTTGGGCTATTTGGCTTGAATAGCGGAACCACGGTCCGATCCAGGTTATATGATCGCTATTTCTATGGACCACGACTATTTGATTAAGTTTATTATTTTTTGCCTAAATTTAATGGCGTCACTTTTATTTTTTGAAGTAAGCATAAGATTGCCCAAGAAGTCTTTGATAAAATTTGTTATGATTAATTCAAACTTTCTAAATGATATGTATTTAACTCCAGTCGGATTAATGAACGAGACTCCATGTGAAGAGTACGTCGATCCATTGCTCCAAGCAATCTCTATTTCATCGTTAACACGTCTGAATAATACGACTGGTAAAAAAGAACCCGCTCTATTTAAAAACCATGAGTGTTTAAACTCCCAGTTTTGCTTTATGTCGAACCATTCATCAAAATCACTATCATTATCTAGTTCACTTATAAAACTATTATCTAAAAGTTCAAGCGAGTGTTGCCCTTCTACAGGGAGAGGGAATGGATCATCACCCAATATATAAATTAGATTTTCACTAAACCATTCAACAATATAAATCAAATTCCATTGGTAGGTAATAACACTGCGTTCTCTCATTATTTGGCAAACATCTACTCCGCTTATAAGTAATTCAAATTTACCCCATGTATCTCCAACCAAACTATGTTCATTAAAAGGATTAGTTACGAACTCATATCTGATCGCAAACGTGTCCTTGTCTCCAAACGTCCTCAGATCGAAGCACCTCACTAAATAGAATTGCATCACTTTATTATTTTACCATCATTAAACACCCTGGTAGTTTCTATCTTGTTAGGTGGTCCGTAAAGGCTTCTCCTGCACCATGAACCTCTATGAGGTAAAATTAAAGAGCAGATCGTTAACGCGACCTGCTCATGTTAAAAGATATTCGGCTGTGTCTACTAGGCATTAAACCTTCTCCGGTAGTCACATTTTCTGCACAGCTCCTCTACGACCTCCCGGCGCGAAAAGCCGTCATACAGATTTCTCGCCCGCTCGCCTTCGATAATTTCCGCAAAGGATTTCTCGTGCACGTTGCCGAGATTAATTACCCCTTCGCCGTCAAGACAGCATGGGACGACCGTTCCGTTGGACAAGATCGCGGCCTGATTGCGCAGCGCATGGCAGAAGCCTTTGCCGTCATCCTCGTCTTCCTTGAGATCGGGCCATTGAAACTCATGGTCCTGGTTAATATAAATCCGATCGGCGATTTTGGTCCCGCCGCCGCGCACGACTTTTTCTTCAATCCGATAATCGAGATTGAATTCTTTTTCTATCATGGCGAGAATCTCACGGTTTCTACTTTTTTCCGCATTGGTAGCGTTATTCATGTCCAGGTTCCACAGTCTCAAGGAAATGAGCACGTTATGACTCGCCGCCTCCTTGGCAAACGCGAGCACAGTCGATACATATCCCTCTTTATCGGTAGAGCCTTCATGGCCGTCAAAGCTGTGCAGCGAAATATTGACTTGACGCAGCGCCGGTTTAGGCAGTATTTTGTGCTTCGCTTTCGGAATCAAGGTGCCGTTCGTCGTCAGATTCACCTTAAATCCTTTCTCGTGGGCCAAGTCCAGCAGCTCTCCAATTTTGGGATGCAGCAGCGGCTCGCCTTTGACATGAAAGTAAATATAATCCGTAAAAGGCCTTACTTGATCCAATATATGCGTAAACTCTTCGGTTTTAATAAAAGTAGCTGACCGCTTCGTCGGCGGACAAAAGCTGCACGCCAAATTACAGATGCTCGTAATTTCAATATAAAACTTTTTGAATTTTCTCATGATGGTTCCTTTTGTGTTTTATAGTAATCTATCAGTCATTATAGCACGATGATGCAGCATATTGCGCTCGCCGTGCCAATCTTTTTTTACCATCCGACCATTAACATTATGAGAACAGTCCGAACCGGTCTTTTAAATTTGATGATTCTCCCTCCCTGATTTCCAATTTATCCCTGAATCCATTCACTTCATTCTAACAAAAAAAGCAGCGAAAATCGCTGCCTTCCCGATCATTTCAATTTAGTTCACCGCTCAAAATGTACAACTACTGACTATGCCTCTTTCCCCAGCCGATCCTTCAACTGCTGCGTATACAGGCTTCGCGGCTCCACATGCTGACCGTGGGAATCCCAGTACCCGTCAGGCCCGCGGTTGCCTCCAAAATCTTTCTTGCCGATATGGCCGATCGACCAGTTTTGTGCCGTAGGCGGCTGATGGCATACGAGCGTGCCCTCGGTGTTCCAGGCGACGTAGTTCGCGCCGGCCCAACCGTGCCCCGAACCCATGTTCAGCCGGTTCATCAGCGAAATCATATCGTGGACGTTGTCGTACAAGCCGCCTACCGACCAGCGGTGATGAGGCTCACTCCACGTCAACGGCTGCTCCCCGATGCAATCGTGGAACACGTTGGGCCCTGTTACCCGGGAGCCGAGTGTAAAACCGTGGCGGTTGTTCAACGCAAAACAGCGGGTGACGAGCGCAGATTGCCCGTTCAAATAAAAGCCGTATCGGCCAACATAGATGTTGGTCTCGTAGAACGTCCGACCGGTAGGATCGTAGCCTTTGCCGTTATAAAAAGCTTTGTCCGCAATCAGATTGGACGAGTCCTGGATCGTAATCCATTTGGAGCCGCGGCCTGTCCGGAATGCGCCGTTCGTGCTGTTGAAATGCTCCAGCGTCACGTTCCGCACCCATCCATTATGGCAATTGTCCAGCTCCACGAACTCATTGGCATGCCTTGTATCATCTACTCCATCGCTATTTGGAGTCCAGAAGGCGATCCCGCGCAAATTCTCCAGTCCAATCTGGCTGATCCGTCCCGGGTCGGAGAATTTGAAAATGCGGCCGCCTCCCCAGCGGCTTTCGACCGCATTCATCAGGGAAGAATCGACGGTAATCCGGCTGCCCTCGATGGCCGTAATGACATGCTCAAAATGGAGCTCGAACGGGGACCACTGCGTGATTTTTCCACCGTCCTCCCGATCCGGAATTTGATCCATTCCGATCTCGCTGATCCATGCGGCATTACCGCTGCGCTGCAGGATAATCGTATCTCCGACCTGGAACAAGCCCGGATCCGCTACGCGGAATGAATTCGCCCCTACCGGAACATAGCTGTCGATAATCTCGCTCTGTTCGGTCAATGGGACGCGTACGTCTTCCGTACCATGGAATTTCAGAATTCTTCTCCGTTCGCTTCCCGTAGCGATCAGGACGGTTGCTTCCTTCGAAGCCACCGACGCTTTCAATTCCTCGAAGCTGCCGATCTGCCGGGGATCGTACCACAGCTTCTTCATATCGCCCTGTCCTTCGCCTCGAAGCACAACGCCGCCGGCCCGGACTTCGAGAACGCCTGCGATCTCATAGACGCCTTGCTTCAATAGCACCGCTCCGCGAAAGCCGTTGTCATCCGGCGCCATGGCGGAAACCCGGTCGATCGCTTCCTGAATCCGGCTTGTATTGTCCCCCGGGATCGGCTCCAGGGTCACCTTGACCGGCAGCTCGGGCAGCTCTACGCCGCCGCCCATATAACCTACGCCTGAGAAGTCCGGCAGCCGGTTGCCCCGATAATCGGGCAAATACACCATCCGTCCCTCTGCGTTAGTGTAGGCAGCACCGCTGCTGTGCTTGGGGTATTCCGACAAGACGGTAAAATAAAACCGCTCTTCCACCTTACCGCCGGCAGCCGGCGAGAGCTCTACTAAAAGTTCATATCCGCCGTCCTGCGGAACCTCTCCTGATACCGCAATCGCCAAAGGCTCGTTTGCTCGGTAAGTCTGCTCCAAAGCGGACCCAACGATTTCACAGGTTGTTAGCGATTTAATAGAAACGCTCGCTTTCCCCTCATTTTTTGCGGACACTATAACTCCAGGAAATGAATCACCGGGAGACAAAAGGGCCGGATAGCCGATCCGAATATCCATAGTATCGTGGCACAGCTGAATTGTAACCTCATCGTTTGCTATTTCCAAGGACTGCATCTTGTTTCCTCCGATAGTATATAATTGACAAAACGCTCATTTGATCATATACTGCAACGCCTTTTGAAATAAATGGTTATATTTCATTTCTTTTTGCAGTAAATTCAGCATTTTGCTAAAAAAGCGGAATACAGAAACAAGCGCAAAAAAAGAGCACAAACGATTCACGTCTGCGCCGACTTATCATATTATGCAATTACCCCGAGGGGTATTACTTCCTCCGCCTAGTTCAGCAGCTCAGAAGATCAAAGGCTCAAATGGACTGCTCCATTAGTTATGACTGATAATCGGGACGGAAGCGGTGGGGTCGACTGCATGAGATGCACTCGGGTTGTACCCTTCTAGTACTTCTCGTACCAGGCTTCTTCTAAACTCTTCCCCGCTCCAGTATCTATCATTTCACAGCCATCATCTGCTCTGAGCCGGGAATCAGCGCATTGGCATAACGCTCCCGCAATTCAGGCCAGAAGGGCTCATACATTTCCCTCACTTCGTGAATAATGTGCCCGTCAAAGGTGGAAGCCAGACATTCCGCGATGAGATGAAACGGCACATTGCCGTCGCCTATCGGAGCATGCATATCCCCGCGTCCAAGCGGGATCAGCTCATATTGGCTTTTTTCCGTAGAAAAGCAGGCTTTGCCGAAATTGTCATGCAGGTGCATGTGGATGATATGGGGCACTAGACGCTCCATCTCGCGAATCAGATCCAGCCCGTACATCGTGACCGCCAAATTCAAATGACCCGTATCGAGCACGGCACCGACTTGAGGATGGTCAATCGCTTCGAGCTGCTCGGCCAATGCGCTTGGACTAACGGAATAAGCGTAATCCTCGCAATCGAGATAAGGCCGCATGTTTTCCATCCCGATTAGGACCCCGGTTTCTCTCCCGAGATCGCCGGCGCGTCGCATCCATTCCTGCTCCCTGACCATCAGGGCCCGCTTGTCGATATCCGTAAGCTTCGCCCAGGTGTGGGAGAACATAAATTGCTCCTCACCGACAAATCTCCCGACATGATAAACCATGAGCTCTGCACCGAGCGCCCCGCTGATTTCTACGGACGCCATCAGGCATTCCGCATCAGTTGAATAATCGCCCTGTCTGAACAAATTCAGGTCAAAGGGAGCGTGTGTCGTATACTTAAGCGGCACGTTTCGCAGCAATTGCTGGTACATGTGCAGCCGATCGCGGTCGATTTGTCCGTTCCTCAATAGGTTCATACCCTGAATAGGCAGCTCCACCGTGTCCAAGCCGAGCTCGGCCGCTCTGTGCAGCTTGAGTTTTAACCGTTCCGGGTTGCTTGTGCTCTCATTAATGAATGCACAGATGCCCATACCTCTTATCTTCATGACATCCTCTCTCCTTCCGCCCTCAGATCCTAGACTGCATGCACCGGATCCGGCTTTCCCTGCTTTACCTTACCGCTGCAGCGGCGTTCATCCGGTAATCCATCTGGCATACCGTTTGTCCCTCAACCCATACCTTCTCAATGACAGGACGGCCGTTATGGATGCGAGTCAGTAACACGTCCGCCGCTTTCCCTTCCTCCAATGAGCCCAGTCTTTTGTCCAGACCCAATGCTTTCGCCGGATTCAAAGAAATCATATTCATTGCATAGGAAAGCTCATACCCTTGATTGTGCAGCAAAAAGGCGGCCTGAATCATGGCCGGAGGATAATAATCCGAGCAAAGAATATCCACGACCCCTTCCTTGATGGCGTCCAGGGCGGATAAGTTGTTGCTGTGCGACCGGCCCAGCATCACGTTCGGAGCCCCCATGACGACGTGCAAGCCTCTCTGCTTCGCTTCCTTCGCCACGTCCATCGTGATCGGAAATTCGCTGATGGCGGCGCGCCAGGATTGAACGAGCTCGAGCTTTTCGACGGAATCGTCGTCATGCGAAGCGAGGGGCACGCCCAGGCTTCCGGCCAGGTCGGCTACAAGCTGGAGATCCTCCCGGCTTACCTTCGGCTGCTGCCTGCGGGCTTCCAGCACTTTGAGCGTTTCTTCCTCCGTCAGCTTTTGCCGCTCCATGACGAACTTTTTTTGTACCTCCAGATTGCGGTACTGTCCTTGGCCCGGCGTATGATCCATGAACGAAAGCTGATCCAGCTCGCCGTTGTTCAGCATCTCGACGATATGAGGGACGGCGTTCAGATTAACAATTTCGAACCGGAGATGCACTTTATGCCGGATCAGATGATCCTCGGCCGCCAGACGGCGAATCGTCCGGATCATTTGCTTGACCGATTGGTTGCGGCGAACCTCCTTGGCCGAGTTGTCGTCCCACATGCTAAGCGAATGGTAAATCGTCGTCACGCCTTGCCCCGCCAGCTTGCGCTCCAGCTCGTAAAACGACATTTCAACAGGGAACAAGCTGGAAGGACGAGGCTGCATCTCATGCTCGATTGCGTCGCTGTGCGTGTCTATAATTCCCGACAGCACCAGCATGCCGCTTGCGTCGATATCACGAGGCCCCGGCATGGAGGCCGAAGAGGATATTTCTATAATCGTCCCGTTTTCGATAACCAGCGTGCCTTGCTCGATCGTGCCGGAAGGGGTGACGATTCGGCCGCCGCATATTTTTTGAATGCCCTTCATGTACTTAATCCTCCCTTAGTGAATGGCTGCCGTTACGCCGGATGGGTCCGATGCCTGCTGCTTCTGGAGCACTTCGCCCAAATCCAAAATGTTGTCCGCTACTTGGCCCATCACTTCCCAGTCGTGGAACACGCCGACCATGGTCGTTCCCTCCGCTTTCATCTCATTCAGCAGGGAGAGAACGCTCATCTTGGTTTGATGGTCGAGCGACGCCGTCGGCTCGTCGAGAATAAGCAGGCGCGGTCTGGCGATGAGCGCCCGGGCCAGATTGACCCGCTGCTGCTCGCCTCCGCTGAACGTTGCCGGGAAAGCCGGCCACAATGTACGCGGAATGTTCAGTCTCTCCAGCATCTCTTCCGCCTTGACCCTTGCCTCTTCCATCGTGAAGCCTTTCGGAAGCAGCTTCTCCGCCACGACATCCAATGCCGGTACGCGGGGAACGACTCTCAGAAACTGAGTCACATAGCTGATCTCGGCTCTGCGCAGATGGATGATTTGGCGTTCGGACGCCTTGGCCAGATCGATTCGGCCGAATAGCTCGGAGTCGTATAAGATCGAACCTGACGTAGGCTGGTAGGTTCTGTATATGCATTTTAATATGGACGATTTCCCGATACCGCTAGGCCCTGCAATACCTAGAAACTGACCTTTGGCAATTTCAAAGGACAAGTCGGCAAACGGGTCGATCGTCATCTTGCCTGTCATGGACAGCTCGAATGTTTTGGCAAGCGATTGAATTGTGAGCACAGGTTACTCCCTCCCTACAGAAGCGAATGGACGAGCAGTTGAGTGTACGGATGCCGGGGATCTTCCAAAATTTGATCCGTCAAGCCTTCCTCGACAATGCGTCCGCTGCGCATGACCATCGTTCGGTCGGCCAGCATGCGGATAACGCCGAGATCGTGGGATACAACCATCATCGCTACATGAAGCTCTCTTTGAATATCCCGGATCAGATCAATTACCTTGGCCTGTACGGACAAATCGAGACCCGTCGTCACCTCGTCTAGCAGCAGCAGCGGAGGACGGTTCGCCAGCGCTTTGGAAATTTGCACCCTTTGCTGCATACCGCCGCTAAATTGCTTAGGCGGTTCATCCATCCGGTTGACCGGAATTTCTACGCGGTCCAGCAGATTGGCAGCTCTGTCCCGGATCGTTCCGACATGGAAATGCCCTGCGGCGAACAGCTTTTCGGCTATATTGCCGCTGGAGGAAAAATTCATCCGCAGCCCCAAATACGGATTTTGATACACCATCCCCATCAGATGATTGCGGGCATACCGCTTTTGCTGAGAGGATTCCTGAAACAGATTGGAGCTGCCGTCCTTGAAGACGGACAATCTCATGTCACCGTCGGTGACTTCCTCATCAAAATACAAGCACTTCACCATCGTACTCTTGCCGGAGCCGCTCTCACCGACAACGCCCAGGATTTCGCCGGGGAACACATGAAAGTCCAACGATCGGCATGCCCAAATGCTTCCGCAAACCGGGCAGCGCGCCGAGGCATCCTCATCCGCGGACGGCTGCTCGCAATGGTCGCAGCCGGCTCCGAACCTTTTGCTTAGCCCGGATACTTGAAGCAGCGGCGTTTCCTGAGACGGATGGGCGGATGCTGCAAAAGCTTGCTCTGTCCCCTTCAATCCGGATACAGGCTCCTCCTTATGTGAAGCTATTGCCATGACGGCACCTCCTTTTCACCGGACCGGCTTTGTTGGCGTTTGCTGCAATAAGCCGTATCCGAGCATTGGTACAACGCGCATACGCCGTCCTCGGCCGTAACCTCGTCGAGAAACGTATGGGTGCTGCCGCAATGTCGGCACGCCTTGCCTTCGAACGATTCGACCTTGAACCGGTAATCCTCGAACTCTAACGGCAGCACGTTCGTGTAAGGCGGAACGGCGTAAATTTTCTTCTCCCTGCCTGCTCCGAACAGCGTCAGATGGTCCGCCTGGTGCAGCTTGTTATTGTCCCAGCGGGGAATCGGGCTCGGGGCCATAATGTATCGTTCGTGCACCATGACCGGATAGTCGGCGCCCAATGTAATGTCGCCCCACTTGACGATACCTTCGTACAGCGTCAGCCACATTGCGCTGTAATCCATCTCCGCATGCTTCCGGCGCGATTGTCTTTCCCTCGGCTCCACCTTGCGCAGCGGTTCCGGCTGCGGCACCTGAAGCACGAGAATTTGCCGTTCCTCGAGATGCTCTTCCGGAACCCGGTGACGCGACTGGATCACGCTTGCTTCCGCTGTATCCTCCGTCGTACGGATGCCGCTCGTTTCCTCCACCAGGCGGCGGATGCTGACCGCATTGACGCTGTCGTCGTTCCCTTGGTCGATAACCTTCAGCACATCCTCTTTGCCGATCAACGAAAGTGTAAGCTGGAGCCCGCCGGTTCCCCATCCTCTGCCGATCGGCAGCTCCCGAGAAGCAAACGGCACCTGGTAGCCGGGAATAGCAACGGCCTTCAATGACTTCCGGCGAATTTCCCGCTTGGATCCTTCATCCAGAAAGGCAAAATTATAGGCCGGCGGGTTGAAGCTTGGTCTCATGCGCAGTCCCCTCCTTCTTGTCGCCGGAGCGTGCTTGGGTTTCCCTAATACGGTCAAGCGACGATTGGAATGTAATGTAGTGCGGCAGCTTCAAATGGGATACGAAGCCGTTCGATTCCACGCTGTCGATATGCAGCAGCACGAATTCTTCGTCCTGCGCCGGCGCCGGTCCCGTCGTATCGAGACTCCGTTCCAGGATGGACATGGAAATGGCTTTCAGCTCGTTTTGTCCGAAGCACAGCCCGTAGCCGAGCAAAAATTCGATGCGTCCGGAAGCCTTATTTTGCGTAAACGAATTGATTGACTCCACCTCGGTCAGCATCACTTCCCCGATATAGACAGGCTCGGCCGCTTCTCCGTCTTCGCTGCCTGGGTATGGCACGTAGACCGGCGCCAAGCCTACCCGCAATTCGCCGATTGTAGGATGAACCGCACCATAGCCACGCATACTGCTGTACGCCAGTGCGGTCATGGCTCCGGTCTCGCCTCTCGCCAGCGTTTGCAGTCTAGCGGACCGCGGAGCCGGGAACGACAGCTTCTCCCTTGTCATATCGAACGGCTCGCTTTCCTGCTTCTCCGTTCTCGCCATCAGCCCTTGCTCCCGAAGCAGATCGGCCACTTTTACAAAAGTTAGCTCCGCCTGCTCTGTATCCGCTAATTCACTCCCCGAATCGGCTTGCCCCGACTCAAGTTCAGACTCAGAATGTAGCGGTGCAGCATCCTGTAAATACTGCTCGACAAAATCGCGCACCGCATCGCGGTCTTCCCCGCGAAGCGAGAATTTCAACATCCGATGCGTGTAATCGTAGGTTGGGCCCAACACTTGACCTCCGGGCAGATCCCGGAAGGAAGACGAGATACGCCGGATGACTCTCATATCCGCCGGCTCAATGACAGTCGAATAATGATTGCGGGGCAATGTGGAACGATAAGCCCGGATAAGAAACGCCGCCTCCGAAGGGTCTCCCTCCGCTTGCTTCAAAGCCAGTGCGGCATGCTCCGGCGCGTACAGCCCGCCTTCGCTCATAATCCGGTCAACGAGGAGCCGGAGCTGCTTCTCCACCGCCTCTACGGTCAGAATGGCATCGATCTCCTTCAGACGGTAATATTCCGTCAAACGATCCGCTTGCGAGATCGCCTCCTGTCCTCCGGTAACCGCTACATACGCCATGCCGGTTCAGCCTCCTTTACTTTCGTCGTGCGTGATAGCGCCATGCAGTCTCCTGTTTCCGTGAACAGGAACACATCTACACCCATCGGATATTCCGAATTGATCGTGCCTCTGGCAATCAGCCATTCCCGAGACAAGCCATGAATGATGCATGCCTGCTCCGTACGGATCCCCGGGCCGCTTAATAACAGACTAACGTTTTGCTCCTGACCGCCGGATGCTTGCAGCTGCAGCTCGTCCCCGCTCTCGATCCGGTTCACCCGGATGAACAGCGTAGTACTATCATCGGGCGCAACCAGCGTTCCGCGCTTCACCGAGCCCATCACCTCACGAATCTCCGCTTCAGGCATGATGCCGTCCGCGAACAAATAGTCCGCTTCGGCGGCAGCCGCTTCCTTGCTGAACAGCATTCGGCGGACATAGGCTGTGAATGCCTCCTGATCCTCCATCAGCATGGCGAACCGGACCTCCCCGTCCAGCAGAGCGGAAGCAATCCCGGCGGCGGCAGGACAAATACCTAACGGCAGCTGCAGCCTGGCAATCGACGCCTCCAGCCTTTCAACGGTTCCCGGACGGGAAACGGCGTTCAAGAGCGCCCGGTAGATGGCCTGCGTATCATGTACCGGATCGAACGGTACCGCATTATCGTTTGCCATAAGATTCCTCCATCGTATCGAATTGAACGCGGGTTTTCATAATTCGCGCGCTCTCGAGTGCCCGCCTCTCTGCAATGCGCTGCTCCTCCTGCTTCAACAGCTCGAACCAGCCTTCGGTTTCAGGCAGAGTGGCCATCATCGCCGCATCGACAACGGCAAGCTCATAAGCCCGCTCGGCATCCTCTCCGATCAGCAGACCGAAGCCGTGGACATCGCCCAAAGCAATCGTGCATTCCGTCACAAGCACTTCTCCCAAATAAAACGGCTGTCCAGACACCGAATCTCTCGCTTTGCTCATTACGAGCGATTTCTCTGGCGGCTTCACGACGGTAATCTCGTGCCGCTCTTCGATTTGGCAGCATAGCTGTTGCAGCAGCTTTCGGTCTCCCTCGATTAAAATACGTGTGATTTGCGTTCGTGTCAGCAAGCTAACTCCTCCTTCGAATGCGGGTCTTGAACCGGTTGCTGCACAGTTCCACGGTAAAGACCATGGCAAAAATAACGATCGCCACAAAGCAGGCCGAATCGAATTCATACGCCCTCATCGCATTGGCGATTTCGAACCCGATGCCGCCGGCGCCGACGACGCCAAGCACGGACGATTCGCCGATATCGACCTCCAGGCGGAACACGCTCCATGCCAGGAGCGATGTAGCTACACAAGGAAGCACGCCCTGGCATACATTCTGCAGCCAGCTCGCGCCCGACGCTCGCAGCGCTTCGATGACACCCTCGTCGACTTCCTCAATCGACTGGGCGAATACTTTGATCAGCATGCCGGCCGCATGCGTGCATATGGCCAAGATGCCCGGAAAAGGCCCCATGCCTACCGCGACGATAAAAATCAGCGCCCAGACCAATGTCGGGATAGCCCGTAAAAAGGAAGCAAATGCATTGATGACCGGAGCCGTGCGCGGAGACAGGTTGCGAGCTGCAAAAAAGGACAAGACAAGTGCAATCAGCACGGCAAACACGGTGCCGACCAAAGCGATCTGCAGCGTCTCCAGTGCTGCAGCCAGTACATGCTTCCACTCTGAAGCGTTCGGAGGAAACATGAGCGCGAACGATTGGACAAACTTCCACGTTCCTTGAAATAACACGACGTAATTGAAATTCAGCTGGTACAGACTAAAGCCGAAGAACAATAGACCGAAGACTAATGCCGTTTGCAGCACCGGGTCCTTCTTAGGTTTCTTAGGCTCCTCCAGCCTTTCCCGAATGTTCAGCTGAGCCGCCTGCCGACCCGCTGAAACCCATTCCGAGCTCATATGATCCTCTCCCTCAGCTTACTTGTAATCCATTCCGTTATCAGCACAAGCACCATGACCATCAGGATCGCGAGGCTAACCTCCTTGAATTGGAACAGCTTCAATCCTTTTTGGATAGCAAACCCGAGGCCGCCTCCGCCTACCATCCCGATCAATGTGGATGCCCTCACATTCAATTCCAGCTTGTAAAGCGACCAGCCGATAAAGCCCGGCATGAATTGAGGAAGCACGCCCTGGGCGAGAACCTGGATGTAGGAGGCTCCCGTCGCTCGAAGCGCTTCGACCTGCCCCATATCGATCTCTTCCAAAATTTCCGCATAAGCCCGGGTTAAAGTACCTATGGAAGTAACAATTAAAGCCAGTGTGCCTACCAGCGTTCCTAGACCGTAAGCGACGACGAACAAAATGCCCCAGATTAACGTCGGAATGTTCCGCATGACGGAGCAAAACGCTCTTACGCCTACCTGCAAATAAGGATGAGGACTGGTCGTAGCCGCCGCCAAAAACGCCAGAACCATGGACAGCACGGCTCCGACCACCATCGCGACGAAGCTGATATAGATCGTATCCAGCGCCGGTCCGATCAGCTTTCCGAACTTGGTAAAATCCGGAGGCAGAAAGTCGATAAAGATAAAGCGGAAGATTTCGCCGGCGCCGCTAACTAAAGCCGATACCGAAAACCCGGTTTCTACAGCCGACCAGACCGTAATCGCGCCAATGACAAGAAGAATCGAGGCGTTCAGCCGCTGCTTTTGCCTGCGCAGCTCCAGCAATCGGTTTTCGGCAGGGAGCTTGAGGTTCGCGGTCATGTCCGTTCTGCTCATTTGCGGTACACCCTTTCCGTCATTTCGTCCGTCAGCTCGTCCGGCGGGCCGTCGAATACGACGCTTCCTTTATGAATGCCGATAATTCGCGTCGCATATTTTTTCGCAACCTCGACCTGATGCAGATTGACCAGGCAAGTGATCCCGTCTTCGCGGCAAATGCTGTGCAAATGCTCCATTATCGTCTCGGACGTGACCGGGTCCAAGCTCGCGATCGGCTCGTCGGCCAAGATGAGCAGCGGCTGCTGGGACAGCGCCCGGGCGATGCCTACCCGCGGCTCTCTTGTACATCTGCTCGTGGAGCCCCACCCGGTGCAAAATGTGCTTCGCTTCCTCCACATCCTGCTTTCTGTACAAGCCAAGCGCCCCGCTCATGCTGTTCATATAACCAAGTCTCCCGTTCAGCACATTGCGCAGGACGGTGACCCGCTGGATCAAATTAAAGCCTTGAAATACCATACCTACTTCCCGGCGCAGCTTCCGGATTTGTCTGCCGTTTGCTTTGGTCGTATCGATGCCGTTAAAACGAACCGTCCCTTCCGATGGCTCGACGAGCCGGTTGATGCAGCGCAGCAGCGTGCTTTTGCCTGCTCCGCTCGGTCCGATGACCGCGATGAATTCGCCTCGCTGTACTTGAAAGTCAATGCCCTGCAGTGCCGCCGTTCCGTCCGAATAAACCTTTCGCAAGTTTTGGATCTCAAGAATCGTGGATGCCATGGCTGATCTGATACCTCCCTTACTTCAGCAGCTGCTCGGGACTCATGTTGAGAGCTTTTGCCGTTTCCCGCACCACATTGTATTTGCTATCGTCTACCAGGAAAAACTGCTGCGTTCCGTTGCTGAAAAACGCCGGATTTTTGTTGTCCTTATGATAGTTGAGCATGAATTGCTTGATCTTCTCGATCAGATCGGCCGGCAGGTCTTTACGGTAAGCCATCGGGCTTTGCGGAATCGGATCGGATTTGCCGATGACACGGTAATCGGATTCTTTAACAAGACCGGCATCGACAACCCGTTTAATGCAGGTGTCGCATACTCCGGCGCCGTCCGCCGTACCTTTGGCAATGGCGAGAATCGACTTATCGTGTCCTCCGGAGAACGAAACGTTGGAGAAAAACGACTCAATCTTATCGTTCGTAATCCCAAGCTCCTTGATCATCGCTGCGCGCGGGAACAAATGCCCCGAGGTGGATGCGGGATCGGCGAACAGGAACGTCTTGCCTTTCAAATCGGAGATTTTTTGCGCCGGGGATGCCGCCGGTACAACAATCAAGCTTTGATAAGTAGCTTCCTTCTCATTCACCGCCTTGACTGCCATGGCGACCGCACCGCTTCGTTCAGCCGCAATAATATAGGAGAACGGGCCGAACGAGGCAATGTCGATTTTTTTCGTCCGCATCGCTTCTACAACCGCCGTATAATCTTCTCCGACATACAGCTCCGTCTTAATGCCAAGCTCCTTGCCCAAATCTTCAACGAACTGCTTGTTCCCGCGTGACAGCTTCCCTTCTTCTTCGCCCGGCAGTACGCCCAAACGAAGCACGGTCGGCCAATTGGACGACGAAGCCGCCTGTACGGATTGACCTCCCTGGCTTCCTTGCTCTACATTTCCGCCTGCTTGCTTGCTCGTCGTTCCGCACCCGGCCAAAGCCAGGATGAGGAGAGATGCAGCCATTACCTTGAATGATTTCACAAGAAACATTCCCTTCGATTTTGTATTTTTTAACAATAAATGGAAACCTTGCACAAATCACCGCGATACTTCGCTGAAGTGAATTCGATTGGCCTGCCGTGCTGATCACGCATCAGGCTTTCGATGTGGAGCAGATTGGTATTGGGAGGTATGTTCAAAAACTTGGCTTCCTGCGCATTCGGAAACGTGGCCTGAAACGCGGACCATATTCGCTGGAGCCGAATGCCGTAATGCTCGTCCAACAATCCATACAGTGAGTAAAATGAAGAGGTGTGCATGAAAAAATCTGGAAAATGCCTCTCCGGCAGCCACGTAACATTGATGCTGAGAGGGACGTTATCGGCCAGTCGAAGAATCTCAAGCCTATAGGCTTGCTCGCCTTCCACCAGCAGCAAATGATGAGCCACTTGAGGCGGCGGAATCAGTACATCCTGCTTCAGCACTTGAGCCCCCGGCTGGCAGCCGAGACGGCTGATCACGTCGGAAAACCGCATTCCCGGAGTAATCGTGTACGAAATATCGAGCGGCTTCTCGCAAACGTAATGTCCTTTGCCTTGATGCGCGCGAATAATTCCTGTCGTTACTAGCAAATCGAGCGCTTGTCTCACCGTATAACGGTTTTCTTGAAATCGGCGGCACAGCTCGGCTTCCGATGGCAGCTTCTCTCCAACCATGTACATTCCCCCGTCAATTTCGGACTGCAAAATGTCGGCAATGACATGACGCGTAATCTCCTCCTTCGGTTCTGCGTATCTCTTCACAATCGCTTCACCTCCATCACTCTGAAACAACCGTAACTTGTCGACATCAGAGCAGTGTAAAACAAGCTTTAAGATTGTATGAAGTTGGATTTACGCTTACATTGGTTTTCACAAACGGCAGTAATTTATTAACAAAGCTTTGGTGCACCGCTTACGTATTTTTTATGAAATCAACGCAAAAAAGCCTGCGAAGGCAGGCGGATGGCTGGCGGAAAGTAGTATGAATGGTGGATTGATTCATGACCTATTTATGCCTTTTTAGCAAAAGGACGGCATCTTACCATATATATGGTGACTTTTCAAATTAAAAAATATTCATTTAAGTGAAGCAAATGGAATGGACAGGCAGAAAACCCGCATTGCAGCTGGATTTTTTCACGCATCGGCGAATGATTATGCAAGCGCTTGCCAATTTTTGCGCATACCAACACCTTTATCCGACTCTATATAATACGGGTAGAAACTACGAGGAGGAGTGAGATTTTGAGAAAGGGAATTACAACCAAACTTTTCGTTTCACTACTAGCCCTTAGCCTGCCTGTTACAGCCTATGTTCAACAAGCCGATGCAGCCATGTCGGTCAGCGCCAAAAGAGACAAGGTGGTGCAAACCGCGCTAAAGTTGAAAAACCAAGTCCAATATGTCAATTGGAAGCAACGCCAAGAGGCGCATGCTCCTTATAAAACGGATTGCTCCGGTTTCACCTATCTCGTTTACAAGCTTGCCAACATCGATGTCAATCTGGTCAACCGGGATGATGACGATCAAGCCAAAGTCGGCCAGAAAGTGGCATGGGGGCAGTTCCAAAAAGGTGATTTGATCTTTACTTGGAACAGCAGCTCCAAAAATAAAAGCGATGTCGGTCACGTCGGTATTTACATTGGTGATGGAAAAATGATTCATAACGCCAACGGGAAGAACGATGTGGTCATTTCGAATATATATAGCGGAAGCTATTACAAAGACCGGTTTGTTGTCGCAAGACGGGTTATTAAGTAGGACGCTTCGCTTCACACTCCCCGTACCTTGCATCATAAGGTAAGGTACATAAAACCCCCAACCTATGCGGTTGGGGGCTCATCCTATCATTGATCTATTGTTTCTTGGAATTCTCAATCAGCTTATTGATTTCCTCTTCGCCTTCTCGCAAGGCCGTGTTAATATCTTTTCCTTCCAATATGACATCGAGGAGCTTATTGTTCACAACCGCATCGGCGCCGCCGGGAATCAATGCCATGAGCTTCGGATCTCCGCCGGACGACGGAGTATCCGCCGATTTATGATAATAATAAGCGCCTACATTCTTCCCGTTCATAAACGGCGAATCCGAACCGAAGGCTTTCTTGATTTGATCGTTGGTTGACGGAGTCCGTACCCCCCGTTTGGATTCCATCATAAGAAACTCATCGGACAGCATGTAGGCCAACACTTCAAACGCAGCTTCTTTATGCTGGCTTGTCTTCATGATACTGTACATCCATGGGGACGGCTGATCCGCTACATTCGGCTTATCCGGGAACGTAGGCATGGAAACGACATCCCAGTTCATGCCTTCAGGGATAAGCTTGACATGGTTCAGGTCGTTGTTGATGACCGCCATCGCAATCGTCTGCTCTTTGGCGAACGCCTGCAGCTCAGGATTCGTAGCTCTCGAGTTAGGTCTGTTGTTGCCCGGAATGGCATAGATACGAGCCAGGTTTTGATACAGCTTCTTCCACTCATCCGTGTTCAGGCTCGCTTTGCCGGTTGCAGGATCAAGCGGTCTTAGGCCGTATGGATTTTCCCTCAGTAAATAGCCGTGGAACGTGGACAATCCGCGATATTTGACACCATCGAGCTCCCGAGTCATCTTTTTCGCCAGCTCGTAAACTTCATCCCAAGTCATGCCGTCTTTCGGATAAGCCATGCCGAATTTATCGAAGATGTCTTTGTTATAGTACATAACCGTTGTACTGGATATGAACGGGAGTCCGTAGATGCCTTTGCCCCCGGTATACTGATCAAGCGCTTTCATTGAAGCCGCTTCCAAACGGTTTGTATCGAATTTGTATTTTTTAATCAACTCGGTCATGTCATAATCAAGCCCCAGCCCTTGCACCAGGTTCGGGAACCGATTGTACACATACCAGTAAATATCCGGCGGCGTTCCGGCCGTCACAAGATCTCCGATATTGGTGCCTTGTCCGCGCTCGATATATTTTACGGTCAGCCAAGGAAACTTTTTGCGCAGAGGCTCGGCAATTTCCTTCTCGAAATCATCCGGCGTTTTGCCTGCATCCGAAGCAAAGACCAGCTCTACCGGCTCTTTGTTTTGCGGAACAGCATCCCCGGACTCCGCCGTTTTGGTATCCGCAGCTCCTTGACTTCCTCCTGAACAGGCAGTAAACAACATGCTTAATGCAACTAATGGAATCAGCTTTTGAAATTTCACCTCTACCCCTCCTGTGCTTTTTCTAAATAGAATTGGACAATAGCTGACGTGCGACTAAGTACCCTTTTATTTCCGTACCGATCCTATCGCCTCTTTCAAGTTGGAATGAAACGGTTTCAGGAAACGTTTCCACGTAATTATAGCAATACGAATCTAAAAAATGTGTTGTTACGTTAATATTAAATGTTGTTATACTATTGTAAGTTATTAGCAAAATATGTTGATAACTATCGAAGCCAACTTTAAACGCAAAAAAAATCAGCCTATCCTGCGATAGACTGAGTGTACTTGAAGCTATATTATAATTAATCGTTTCTTACATTACTTTTCATTTTTTAACATTTTTAGAAATTCGTTCAAGACTGCGACTGCACCGTTACCGTCTCATTATGCGGCTTAGGCTGCGCTTTCGTCTCCCAAACCGAGCTTGGAATTTCGCGTCTCAGCACCGGCGCAATCTCCTTGGCAAACCGCTCGATCTGCTCACGCTGCTCCGCTTCCGTCAATCCGTCCACGCTAATGCTGAGCACTTGATGGCCGTACGCCTCATGATAGGACAATATCTTCTCGATAATAAAATCCGGGCTTCCTGCAAGGATCGGACCGTTCGCGATATTGTCTTCAAGATCCTTGAACGGGGAGCGGTTATGCTGCGCCGAAGCGGTGGCGCGGAAGCTGTCGTAGTAGGGGCGATATCGCCTAATAGCCTCTTCGGACGTATCGGCGATATACAGGCTGCCGGCCCCCGCACCGACGACCGCCCTGCCGGGATCGTGGCCATAGTAGGCGAGACGCTCCCGATAGTGATCGATGAGAGCCTTATATTTCGCCTGGGGATGAAACGTGTTGGAGGAAAAGATCGGCTCGCCAAGTCTTGCAGCCAGCTCCGTCGAGAGCGTGCTGGATGCGCTGCCGTGCCATACCGGAATCGGACGCTGGAGCGGTCTCGGCTGCGTCGTTACTTGGTGCAGCGGCGATCGGTACCGCCCCTCCCAAGTGACCTGCTCCTCACTCCACAGCCGTTTGAGCAGAGCATATCTCTCGGCCAGCGATTCCCACTGCTCCTCCTCGGTTATACCGAACAGCGGGTAATGGCGGGGATCGTTGCCTTTCCCGATAATCATCTCCAGCCTGCCGCCGGAGAGATGGTCTAACGTGGCGTAATCCTCCGCTACCCGAACCGGATCCAGGACGCTTAGGACGGTCACCGTCGTCAGCAGACGAATCCTCGACGTTCTCGCTGCAACCGCCGTCAGAACAACGGCGGGAGAGGAGGAGAGAAACGGCTCCCCGTGCCGTTCGCCGACTCCGTATGCATCGAAGCCCAGCTCTTCGGCTAGGATCGCTTGCTTGAGCACATTTTCGAACTTTTGCGTTGGCGTCCAGGACTCGCCTGTAATGGCATTGGGAAGATTCATCATGAGACTGAACAGGGCGAATTTCATTTCAGTCCGCTCCCCCTTCAGTTACCCACGCTGATCTCAGGAGCATGCGCCAAATCCTTCTGGAACGCGAGTACCAACTCCCACTCTCCCTTAAATCTCGGGATACGGTAGTAGCCGACGCGCTCATAGAGCGCTGCCGCTTCCGGCTGCTTCGGTCCAGTCTGCAGCTTGATGCTGGTGTACCCGAATTCGGCCGCCAGACGCTCGATCTCGGCCATAATCGCCTGAGCGACTCCAAGCCGGCGGTAGCCTGCTCGCGTATACACGCGTTTGACCTCAACGGAGCTGTCGTCGAGCGGCCGCAAAGCACCGCAGCCGACGGGATGACCGTCGAGGCGGGCGATAACGAAGGCCGACCGCGGCACTTCCACATCGGACGGATGGAATCCGGCCGTTCCATCGGAGGCTTCATAGAGAGCCGCAAGCTCGGCACTCAGCTCCTTGATTAATTGCTCCGCATCTTCACTGCGGACATTCTCGGCTGCAGCCGTAATGACATGGGTCATGACGAATCCTCCTAACCAGTTTTAATTCCGATAATTCAAACTTGTTTTGTCGGTTATTCATTCGTGATCCTAATGTATCATCGGCTGCAGTGCGAAGCAATGTAGAAGAAGCTTTTTCTATTTAGCCATCGAAAGATTCTATTGAGGCTATGTCATTACCCTTACAATTCTTCATCATGCATCAATTTCTTCCCCAGAAACGACTGTATTTCCTGTTCGGTGAACCTCGGAATGAAAACGATGAATGTCGTGCCCATCCCTTGTGCACTTTCGCATTCAAAGCGGAACGAATCGCCGAAAAACAGCTGAAGCCGCCGGTACACATTGGTCAATCCATAGCCGCAGCCGTGTCTCTCACCCGTTTCATATGGCAGCGAATTTACGTATTCAAGCTTATATTCCGGCATACCCGCTCCGTCATCGGAAACATAAAGCTCGATGCCATCCTCCACCGGTCTGCCCCCGATGATTACGGTTCCCTGCCTTAAAGGCTTGATGCCGTGAAAAATTGCATTTTCGACCAAGGGCTGCAGCAGCATTTTGACGGAATAGCAGCTTAGCACCTCCTCCTCGACTTCGATAACGATATCCAGCTCAAGTGAATATGCAAATTTGCTGAGCTCCAGATAGTGCCGGAGCATTTCGAATTCATCCGCAAGCGCGATAACCAGCTTTCCTTTATTCAGCATCGTCCTATAAAAATCAATGAGATGGTTGGCAACCTCATAAATATCCGTCTGGTTCGATTGATGGGCAAGCGCTGCAATCATCGCCAGCGTATTGTAATGAAGATGCGGATTGATCTGCTCCTGAAGCAGCTCCAGCTTCGTATGGTTCAGCACCAGCTGAGACTTATATTCCACCTCTATCAGATGCCGTATACGCTCCATCATGCCGTTGAAATTTTGGTCCAGCCTGCCGATTTCGTCATTGCCCCTGATCACGTCCGAAATTATCAGGTTTCCCTGCTTCGCCATATCGGTTTTTCGGACTAGAACATCGATTCTTCGGGTCATATACGTTGAAATAAGCAGTGCGACAAAAATACAAAGGACGACGGAAACGACGACGGATACGATGATCGAATACGTAATACGATTCACCTTATTTGTGATATTATCCATTCGGGTCATATACAGGAGCTTCCAGTTCGTCATATCCGATTTCATCACGCCGGCCAGGTACCGTGTGCCATCCATCATTTCTTCCGACACTCCTGCATTCGGCACCAGTCTCTCTACAAGCCTTTGAATCGACGCGGAACCGGATTGTATGGGGCCGTAGCTTGTAATTCTCCTGCCCTCCTCATCTGAATAGACGAGCAAGTAATCGGAATGCCCGAGACTCCGGTCAATAATGTTCTGAATACGGTCGACCGGAATGAGCAGCCTCATGACGCCAAGATCCGTAGACGTGCCGAAGTCGATCAACCGCCGGTTCAATGCAATATACGTCTGATTGCTGAAGCGGACCCCGCTCTCCCATACGAAATACATGTCGTTATCGAGCATCCACCGGTTCCACGGAGCATCCTTGATTTCATCGTATTTGAATATCGTCTGTCCATCGGAGAAAAGCGTCGGGTTCTTTGTATACAAAAGCAGTTGGAGATTGCCGCCCAAATAATTGGAATGCTTCAAATACGGCCGCTTTACGTCGCTCATCATTTGATTGACCGTATCGTTAATATCCTTAAGCGTATAGACCAGATCGTCGATTTCCTTGTGTGGCGCGGATAAATGCTTCTGCAGCTGCAGATTGAAGAACACCATCTCGCTTTTGTTGAAATACATCTCCAGAAAGCTGTCGATCGCATTGTGCAGCTGAATCATGCTCTGAGCCGCCGCATTTTTCTCCGATTGCGTCATGAAGTCCCGGGAGTGGTAGTAGGACGTCATACCGACGAATACAATGCTTGTCATGAACAATAGCGAGTAAGCCCACATGAGCTTATATTTCAGCTTCGTATTCTCATGAAGCCTTAGAACCGCCGTCGTTGTTGTCCGCCACCAAACCTTCATAATTCCAGCTGCCTTCGGAAGTCTTTGGGCGTAAAGCCCATATATTTCTTAAACAGGCTGCTGAAATAAGCCGTATGCTGGTACCCCAGCTGCTCCGCGATTTCATACAGCTTGTAACGGTCATCCGCAAGCATTTCCTTGGCCTTCTCCATCTTGAAACGGGTAACGTAATCGAGAATCGTTCGTCCCGTCTCTTGCTTGAAAATATGGTTAAGATAATTGGGACTGTAATATAGCGATTCCGACAAGCTCTCGAGCGTCACATTGCTGCGGTAATGCTGTTCGACGTAAATCTTGATTTTGCTGACTAGAGCCCTATTCTTGTGGCCTTCCCGATCCCGCAGACATTGGTTGGCGAGCAGCAGGCGATCCTTGATCCACTCTACCGCATCGGATACAGTCTCAAGCGCCAGCAAATCTTCCCAGGCGGCAGGAGAGGTTAACGAATGCCTGCCAGCGAAGGCTTCGGGATTGGCATGAACGACATTTTGCAGGCAAATCATCAGGAAGTAAAAAAAGCCTCTAAGCTCCTTGGGAGAACCGTTTCCGGTCAAGCGGGCGGCAAGGTTATTCACATAGGCCGTCATCTCATCAGGCGATCCGGTATTCAGCAGGATTTGCAGTTCCTTCTCGATGGCGTTATAATCCCACCTTGGCTTCTCCCTGCTGATCGGGATATCGCTTGTATGCATGACCTTGCCGCCGCCGAGCAAATATTTGTATCTCAATATATAGAGGCACTGCTCATATAAAAACTTGATGCTTAACAGATCGTTGGAGTAACCGCTAACTGTAATGGATAAACTGATATCCGATTTGGCAAAATCCAGCAGTACGCCGTTTAGCAAGCGATGCACTTGCCGCTGCCCTTCCTCCGGCATGGTTACCCCGCAGATAAAAAAGACGACCCCGATATGCGCATCATTAAGGGATATCGCCGTGTAATGCCGCCCCGTTCCAAGCAAGGTACGGACCCGATTCAGCACCTTCATCCGGAACAGGTGCTTCGCCTGGATGCTCATTTCACGTGTCAGCTGAGCGAAGCCGTCTATTTCGATCAGAGATGCGACAACCCGGCTGCCCGACAGCTCCGGTGCGAGCTCCAGCAGCTCCAGCTGCTCCGAGACAAAGTCCGCGTCGCTTATCGTTCCGTACATCAGGCCGGTGATCAAATTCTCGATTAGATAAGGTCTTTGCTCCACCAGCTGCCCGTACAGCTGCTCGTAGTCTTTGCGCGCTTTCAGATCGCTGTCGATTTTATCGGTCACGGAGCGGATGCACAGCAGAAGCTCGCCGGCGTCGACCGGCTTCAAGAGATAGCCGTAGCTACCGAGGTACAGGGCGCTTTTGGCGTACTCGAATTCGTTGTACAAACTGGAAAAAATGATTTTGATTTGCGGATACAGCTGCCGCACCGATCGAACCAGCTCGAACCCGTCCATGAGAGGCATCTCGATATCCGTGATCATTATGTCCGGCTGGTCCGGCTCACACAGCTTCAACCATTCCAGCGCTTCCTTCCCGTTCCCACAGGAGCCGGTCACGGTCACATGAGAGAAAGCCGGGCTTTTTTCCAGCATCTGCACCAGGTTATCCCGATCTATCTGAAAATCGTCCACAATCAGCACCTTAATCATCTTCCGCCTCCCGGACATCAAATATGCAATGTTAATCCTCTGACCAAATCTTATTAAGACGGCATGGTACGCCGAAACGGGACTCCATTCGGAAGTCCCGTTCATAGCTTTCTGATTCCGTCACTGCTTGGCAGGAGGATTATCCTTGAACCATTTCACCATATTTTTCGAGGCCTGCTCGTAGTTCGTATCCTTCATATATTTCGTTATGATGGCATTCCAGTTTTTGTCGAACTCCTCCTTCGTCTTCGGCGTCAGCAGCTTGGCGACATCGAGCGTAGTGAACGTCCAGTACGTATTGGATGCCGCTTCCGCTTCCTTGCTCCCATCCCCGTAGGACGCCGTTCCCGAGACGTTATACGACTTATTCGCAACCATGCCGCTGTTCATCACATACAGATCGTATTTGGCCGGATAACTGCGAAGCGGACTTTTCGGATTATAGTCCCTCACCAGATACCATCCAAGCCCGAAATAGGATGCCTTGCTGTAAAATTGGCGCGAGAACAGGCCGTAATAGTCGGCCCCCTTCCCTCCCAGCTTGCCGGTGAGCATGTCGCTTTCGACCTGAGGATCGACGAACACCTTTTTGCCGTCCTGCATTTTCCAAATACCGGCGTTTTCCGGTCCCCAGGACATGAGATCGAGCGCCTCGTCACTGAGCGTCCAGTCAAGGTATTGTATCAGCCGCTTTATATCCGGAAAATCTTTGCGTATGAGCAGACGCCAGAACGAGCCTTCGTATATATCGTAATATCCTTTATCCGGATTCTCCTTCGGCCACGGAATGGCGCGAAGCTCCATTGAAGGATCGATATTCAAGAGCGATTGCCTTACGGCATCCAAATTCAGTACGGCCAGAATGACTCCAAGCTGCCCGGTTGCGGCTTTCGTCTGCAGCTGGTCGTCCTTTTGGATAATGAAGTCTTTATCCAGCAGCCCTTCCTGATACAACCGGTTCATAAACTCATGGTATTTTTTGGCATCCTTGGACCCAAGGAACCCATCGACCGTACCGTCCTTATCCAGCGTCCAATGTCCGAAATCGAACATCGAGCCGAAATGAAACTGCGCCCAAATCGGGAACGATATCGGGATGAGCGGCTTACCGTTGGCCGAGACGTTCAATTCCTTCATTTTTTTCAGCAGCTGATAGAAGTCCTCCGGCGTTTTGATCGCGGGCTCAATGGCGAAATCCTCCAGCGTCGGCTTTTTCCCCTTATCGACCGTCTCCTTCTGAATTTCCTTCAACGGCTTGAATTTGTACCCCGCCTTCGCGAGGAGATCCTCCCGTACGTAGAGCGAGGTCAGCCTTTTGCCCGAGTTATACGGATCGTCGGCATATTTCGGATCGTTAGAGTTCGTGTTCACGAGAGGCGTCGGGATCTGATAATTTCTCCCGTCGTTCGTGAAGCGGCTCCAATACTGCTCCGGAAACCATTTTTTCAAATTCGGCATGTCTTTGATGAATTCCGTCAAATCGGCGAATTGCCCTGTGCTGATCGCATAGCTGGCTCCAGCCTTATCCATCATGACTACGTCAGGCAAGTTCTTGGTCGCAATCCACTGGTTCAGCCTCTCTTTGAGCGGCTGATCGTTGTTGACATACATATCCGTAAATTCGATGTTGAATTTGTTCTGAATATACGGAGTCACGACATCATGCGATGCGACGTCGATTTTCGTCTGGTAGCCCTGACTGTACCAGCGGATCGGCATCTTGGCCGGCTGTATGCCGCCTTCAGGCGTTTTGGCCGCATCCGGCTTGACCGGACCGTCTCCCCCGCCCGAGCATCCCGCCACAGTCACGAACCCTAACGAACAGATCAGCAGAAGTTGAAGCATCTTCCTTGCCATGGACATATCCCCTTTATGTTTATTTGATCACACGCATGACAATCGCTTAACGACTGGCTCTCGGGCGTGCGGCGGACGTCTGCCCGATGCGGAGGCTACCCTTTGACCGCTCCGATCATGAAGCCTTTGACGAAATATTTTTGCAAAAAAGGATAAATGACAATAATCGGTACGGTTGTTACGACCAGCGTAGCCATTTTGAGCGACTCGGGTGACGTTTGCTCGGCCTGCATATCGACGGCCATGACCAGACCCTGGGACGCCAGCAGCTGGGCGGCGAGCGTTTCTTTCAAGATCCGCTGCAAAATAAACGATAGCGGTTGAAGACTCTCATTGCTTACATACAGCATCGCGTCGAACCAGGAATTCCAGTGAAACACGCCGTTGAACATGGCGATGGTAGCAGTGACAGGCATCGACAGAGGGATGATGATTTTCCAAAACACCTTCCAGTCGCCGGCTCCGTCGATCATCGCCGATTCGACCAAGCTCGAAGGCAGCGAATCGAAGAACGTCCTCATGATCAGCATGTTGAACGCCCAGAAGCCGTGCGGCAGTATATACACGAGAAAGTGATTGAACAGCCCGAGCTTGTAAATCAGAATGTAGCTCGGCAGAAGCCCGCCGCTAAAATACATCGGAATGAGCAGAATAATGGCAATGATCCGGTTGCCCGGAAGCGATCGTTTGGAAATCGCATAGGCGGCCAACGCCACTATCGTCCCGGCATAGACGATGCCGGCCAGCGTCCTTGCGACGGTAACGAGAAACGAACGGAAAATCTGTGAATTTTCAAACACGGTGGCATAATTCGATAACGTAAAATCAATGGGCATAAAAGTCACCGGATGGCTCATCGTCGCGCCGCTGCTGCTGAATGAGTAGACGATTGCATACCAGAACGGGTATAGGGTAACGAAACATATAAGCAGCATCACAAGCGTAATCACGATATCTGCAACCGGAAATTGGAACCGCCGATCCTTCCCCATGGGCCGAACCGCCTCCTTTCATGGCTGCGGGAGCTGAAGGCGGAAAATGAAGCTGCCTAAAACGCCCCGTAGCCGCTTATTTTTTTGCTGATCCGGTTGGATATGACTAGAATGCCGAACGACAAAATGGATAACACAAGGCCGACGGCGGTGCCGTACGATACTTCTGCATGCCGGATTCCGGCTAAATATACGTGGTAATCGAGCGTCAACGATGCATCGGCCACAAGCGGGTTGCCCATGTTATATACGGCGTCGAAGCTTGCTCCTCCGCCACCGCCCCCGAATATGGTGGCGATCTTGAATATAAACATAAGTCCGATTACTGTTGCGATCCCTGGCAATGTAATATAAATGAGCTTCTGAAGCCTTCCGGCGCCGTCGATGGTTGCTGCTTCATACTGGTCCTGATCGATGGAAGTAAGCGCTGCCAGAAAAATGATCGAATTCCAGCCCAGCTCCTTCCATATCACCGTAGTAACGAATATACCGCGGAAATAGTCCGTCTCTCTCATAAACGATATTTTCTCAAAGCCGAAAGCTTGCAGCAGCAGGTTCACACTTCCAAAGTCCTCCTCCAGCAGCTTATAGACAAGCCCTGCTACGACAACCCATGAGATGAAGTGAGGCAAGTAGGAAATCGTCTGCGAAACGCGTTTGAACAGAACGTTTCGGATTTCGTTCAGCAGCAGCGCGAACAAGATAGGTAACGGAAATCCGATTCCAATAAGAAGGCCGTTCAAGGCTACGGTGTTTTTCAGACCAAGCAGAAATTCCGGATTGGACCACATCCGGGTAAAATGCTTCAGTCCGACGAACGGACTGCCAAGAAAGCCTTGTGCAGCCGTGTAGTCCTGGAACGCCATAATCAGCCCGAGCATCGGCGTAAAGGAGAAGACAACGGTCACAGCGAAGGCCGGAAGCAGAAACAAATACAGAAGCTTGTGCTGCTTCATGCGTTTCCAGAGGACAGACCGCCCTTCAAGCCTACGGGGTGACGGTATCGCAGCCGATGATTGATCCATAGACTGTACCCCCTTTTCCGTATTATTCCAGCGGATTCCCCCGCCAATCCCGGCGTACTCCTTTGATCGGCTCGAGCGAGGATACATTGCCCGTGGTAATCTGCGGAGGCTCCGTACTCGGAGCCACCCAGCGGACGGCATTTTCGATGACTCTCAATATATCCTTGTTGTAATAGGTCGGATATTCCTCATGCCCAGGCCGGAAATAGAACACCCGTCCTTTGCCTCGCGTATACACATTGCCGCTGCGCATCACTTCGCCGCCCTCGAACCAGCTCATGAACAGCAGCTCGTCGGGCTCCGGAATGTTGGACGGCTCGCCGTACATTTCCTCATGAGGCAGCTCGATATATTCACCGATCCCGCTCACAATCGGGTGTCCGGGCTTAAGCACCCAGAGCCGCTCTTTCTCGTGCGCTTCCCGCCATTTGCCTCCTCCCCCCGTTCCCATCAGCCTCCGAAACAGCTTGGAGCCGGAAGCCGAATGCAGGAAGATCGCTCCCATTCCCTCCATGACGCGTTTGTACAGCTTGTTGACCAGCTCATCCGGCACTTCGCCGTCCTTCATATGCGACCACCAGATCAAAACGTCGGTACGCTCGACAACCTCATCCGGCAACCCATGCTGCGGATCGTATAATGTGCCGGTCGTAACCTCGAGTCCCGGCTGCTGCTCCAGATAGCCGGCCAACGCCCGGTGAATGCCGTCCGGGTACACTTGCTTCACAATATCCAAGTGCTGTTCATGATAAAATTCATTCCAAACCGTTACGCGAATCGGCTGCGCCATAAGACGGCTCCCCTCTATTATCCGTATGGGACGGAAGCTCTCCGCAAATGCGGAGAAGTCCCCTTTGCCCACCGGTTCTTATTGTCCAGTGATCAATACGCGTGATAAAACCCGGTGTCCAGCCGAACGACCTGACCCGTCTTGGATGACTCCACCGCCGCCCCTACCATAGAGAAGCTGATCAGATTATCGGCAATGACTGTGGCCGGATTGCGCCCCGCCCGAACCGCCTGGACGAACTCATCCACCGTATAGTCCACATTGGTGTACTGCTGCGAAGGAAGCTCCAACGGATGTCTCTCCCCGTCTTCCGTCACGTGATACGGCACGCCGTCCGCAAACTCCAGCGCCCCGAGGCGCCCGACGATGCGGAAGTTCCCCGTCCATGTGGTATCTTTGCCTTTATTGCTGCTGCTTGCAAAATAGTTGACATGGGTTCCACCCGAGAACTGGAGAATGGCGGATGCCGACGCATTGCCTCCCCGCTCGTTCCACGACGTGCAGAAGCTCTTGGCAAACAGCGATACCGGCTGTGCGCTCAACAAATATCTCATCAGATCAAAATGATGAATGCTAAGCTCTGTGAGCAGCGGCTCCTCACGGTTTCGCCTCCATTCGGACTGAGGTCCCCGATTTCTCGAACCGTCGCGGTCGAACTGCCACTCCACGACCTCCGCCTTGCCGATGAGACCGGACTCCAGAGCCGTCTTGACAGCCGTCATCTCAGGCGCCCAACGGTAGTTCTGATTGACCGAAACGACTTTGTCGTACGACCGGGCTATATTCACCAGCTGCAAAGCTTCCCGGTAGGTGGATGCCATCGGCTTCTCGACGATGACGTGCATCCCGGCTTCAAGCGCATCGCGCGTCAGCCGGTGACGGGTAGGCGGCGGAGTAATGAGCAGCGCAAGGTCTGCTTTCACTTCGCGGAAAGCGTCCTCGTGGGACAAGTAAGCCGGTATATTCGAATCGCCAAGCAGCTTTTGCGCCTCATCCAGATTGCTTTGCTGCACATCGGCTATCGCCACGATTTCGATCGATTGGACCGATTTAATATTAGACAACCAATATTTTCCAAATCCGCCGACCCCAACCTGTATCACTTTCATGCGTTCCATATGTAAACCTCCTTCAATAATAGGTTTCCGGTACCTTCGACTTAGCCATGTACTTGTTGCCGTTATCATCCGTTGCCTGTACCTTCAGCAGTGCTCTGCGCCTCGTGCATCGTCCCCCGCTTCCTCCGGTCGGGCGGGAGAAGAAAGCCGATAGCGCCGAACAGCGGCATAAAGGAGCAGGCGATGATGATCGTCGTCAAGCTCGTCAAATCGATCATCGCGCCGACGACAACCGTGCCGATGGCCCCCATCCCGAAAGCGAGTCCCGTGATGAGTCCGGACACCGTCCCTACCTTGCCGGGAACGAGCTCCTGCACGTAGACGACGGTTACGGAGAAGCTGCTGTGATTAATGACGCCCAGCAGCAGAAGAAGCGGATAGATCCATATCGGATCCGCATGCGGCAATAACATCGCGAACGGCGCGGCGCCTAACACCGATAGCAGCATGACATGTTTTCGACCGATCCGGTCGGATAACGGACCGCCAAGAAACGTTCCGACGATGCCCGCTCCTGCGTACACGAATAAATACATTTGCGCTTCCGGAATGGACATGCGGAATTGCTCCATCAAGTAAAAGACGAAGTACGTCCCGATGCTCGAGCCGAACAGAGATCTGGCGAACGAAATCAAGATGATGATGACGATGGCTCCGATCACCTTTTTGTGCAGCAGCCCTTCATCCTCCTGCTCCTTCGGTTTCCTGGCTGTCCGCGCCTGATGAATATATTTCTTGTACCAGCCCGCTATCCAGCTCTGCAGAGCTATCCCCAGCACAGCCACCAGAGCAAACCAGGCGGCGCCTCTTTGGCCGAACGGATAAAAAATGAAAGCCGTTATGAGAGGAGCCATGGCGCTTCCGGCGTTCCCGCCGACCTGAAAGACGGATTGGGCCAGTCCGCGCCTTGTCCCCGAGCTTAAATAGACGATCCGCGACCCTTCCGGATGAAAGACGGCCGACGCGATCCCGATAACGACCACCGCTGCCAGCACCGTCCAGTAGCCGGGAGCGAAGGCGAGCCCCAATATGCCAAGCAGAGAAAGCAGCATCCCGGCAGGCAAAATATAGGGCGTCGGCCGTGCATCCGCAAAAGCCCCGATGAACGGCTGTATGACCGATGAGGAGAAATACAGAATAAATGTAATCACGCCTAACTGCGTATACGACAGATGAAGCGAATCCCGAATGATCGGGTACGAAGCCGGAATGACGGCCTGCAGCGCGTCATTGATCAGATGGGCGGCGCTGACCGCTATCAGAATAGGGTAAACCGTTGCATCGGACGGATGGGATGCACTTGACGCGTTTGCCGCCGGCGCCGTTCCCGTTTGTTCCGTAGCCATAATGAGCAATTCTCCTTCCGCAAGGAAGCATCTGTCCTCAATCGATCCGGTTGCCGCGGCCGTCCCGGATATGACCGTTGATCGGCTCCATCGAAGGCACGTTACCGCTGGTTATTGCCGGCGATTCTTTCTGCGGTGCCGTCCAGCGCACCCCGTTCTCTATAATCTTCAGCACGTTCGCATTATAATAGGTCGGATACTCTTCATGTCCCGGCCGGAAATAAAACATCTTGCCTTTCCCCCGCGTGTAGGTAATCCCGCTGCGGAACAGCTCCCCGCCCTCGAACCAGCTCGCAAGTATCAGCTCATCCGGCTCGGGAATGTTCCAGTATTCGCCGTACATTTCCTCCTCCGGCAGCTCGAAGTACTCGCCGATGCCGTCCACAATCGGGTGTCCCGGCTTCAGCACCCAGAGCCGCTCCTTCTCATGCGCTTCCCGCCACTTGTGGCCTCCGGGCGTACCGAGCAGCCGCTTGAACAGCTTGGAGCCGGACGCGGAGTGGAGGAAGATCGTTCCCATTCCAGCCAGTACGCGCTTATACAGCTTATCGACAAGCTCATCCGGCACCTGGTCGTTACGAAGATGCGACCACCAAATCAGCACATCGGTGGACTCTATCGTCTCGTCTGTCAATCCGTGGTCCGGATCGTACAGCGTTGCCGTCCTTACCTCCATATCGGACTGCTTCTCCAGATGGGACGCGATGACACGGTGTATTCCGTCCGGATACACTGCCTTAATGTTGTCCTGATGCTGCTCATGCCAAAATTCATTCCATACGGTAACTCGGATTGTGCCAGCCATGACCAAATCTCCTTTTACGTAATGTTATAGTTGAATGGGCGCCTTGACTTGACTTGCCTACAAGCTTATTGTACGAAGCCGGCGCCCGGTTTTATATACGACGATCCAACGAAAAATGAACCGTTTTCACACTTCCGTTCAGCTGCCATAATCTTCTCTTGCTGCGCCAGCGGGTGATGTAGCAGGTGCTGCGGACGATCTCGTCGAGCAGCATGGCGATATAGGCGCCGATCAGCCCCCAACCGAGTTCCATGCCAAGGAAGAACGTCAACCCTACAGAGACGGTCCACATGGAGGAGATGCCTACCGCGGCAATGAACCGCGTATCCCCAATGGCGCTAAGCGCGCTGATGAACGCGTTGCTGAACATTTTGGCCGGCTGCAGCAGCACGTTCATTAGCAGCACGGTCGTTCCTAGAGCTACGACCTGACGGTCGCCGGTGAAAAATCGCAAAATCGGCCCGCACAGAATTACAAGCAGGATCGTGTTCACTACGACAACGCAGAGCCCGGACCTCAGTGCCTCCCAAGCTCCGCGGTAAGCATCCTCCAACCGTCCGGCGCCGTACTGCTGGGCAATGCGGATTTGCGCCGCCATCGACAACGCCATGCCGCAAAGAAAACAAAACGACTCCAACGTGTTCATATACGTCCGCGTAGTCAATGCTACCGCCCCCATCGTGGCGATCAGGGCAAATATCGTCATTTGCGAGAAGGTCCACGACGCCCCATTGAGCGATGCGGGCCATCCGATACGCAGCATCTCCTTAAGCAGCGGACCCGAGAACAGCCCCGCATCACCCCAGCCGACCGGCTTCGCGAACGAGCGCCGCAGCAAATAAAGCAGCGGCACAATGGCAAGTCCCCTGCTGATGACGGTGGACAGCGCAACACCGTAGAGTCCCCATTCCGGGAAGCCGAGCGCTCCGAAGATGAACAAGTAGTTCAGCACCACATGGACCGCATTCATCCCGAGGGCTACTACCATAGGTCCCTTCGTGTTGCCCGTATTGCGGATGATCGTGCTCAGAGCCAGCATCAACGCCGTCAAGACGGTGCCGCTGCCTACAACCGAGATATACGTGTTCGCCAATGCAAGCAGCTCGGCCGGAATTTGCAGCCATGCCGCAATCCGTCCGGCTCCCATGTACAAAGCGACACTCAGTATCGCGCCGGGAACCAGCGTCAGCTGCACCGCCATGACCGCCGCCGTTCTCGCCTCGTTCTCCCGCTTGGCGCCGATGTGCTGGGCAATGACGATTCCCGCTCCGCTCGTGATGAGCATGAAGAGTACGATCGCAGACATGAAAAATTGATTGCTGATCCCGACGACCGCTACGGCATGATCGGATATCCGGCTCACCATCAGCGTATCCGCTATCCCGATCGCGAATTGCAGAAACATCTCGATCATAATAGGCCACGCCAGCATCCAGAGCGGCTTGTTGTTCCATGGCATACCCTCGTTTGCACCCCGTTTCTCGGCAAGACAAAGCACCTCCGGGACATCGCGTTGAAGCACGGAGGTGCAGCGTATAGTACTGACAGCTTAGCCTTCGTATACTTTCGACCTGCGCAAATAAGGGTGATAGGTCGGATCCAGAATGAGACGCTGCTCCGGAGTCAGCCGCTCCAGCAGCTCCGGCGTGCGGTCATACTTGCGCCACGAAATCATAAGCGGCGAGTACTTGTACAGGAACGATCTTCTCTCCTGCGTCCCCTGCCATGGGAACGTACCGTGAGTCAGCGCCTCGGTGAAGATCAGCACGCTTCCCGCCTTCTGCGGAACGTGAACGGTCGGCCCGATTTCCTCGTAATGCCGGTACTCCGGAGGCAGCGGGAAATTGGCCTTATGGCTGCCCACGATGCAGCAAAAGCCGCCGTCATCAGGACCGATATCCGAAAGCGCGAACGAGTACACCGTTAGACCGCTGAAAACGTTGTCTCCCTGCACATGATAAAACTGGCCCGGATCGAATGGGTTGTTGCCGCCGTGAAGCTGCAGCTGCTTATCCCCTTTGTTATGGATGATCGCATATTCGTGATCAAGCCGGTAATGCTCGCCGAACATCGCATTCAAGTACGGCTTCGTCTTCGGATGGTCGATGAGATTGCGGAAGCCCGGCTCATCCCACAGGAAGAAATCGCGGATCGGTTCACCGGCCTCCTGCTTCTTGTCGATCGCCCGGTTCATCGCCGTCAGCTCTTCCTTGCTAAGTACATCCTCCACCAGCAAATACCCCTGCACATCGAATAAATATTTCTCCTTGGCGTTCATGCGATTCCCTCCATTGGATTCATAGTTTATATAGATAAGGTTCCGTTCATTCAGCCTCAGCCCGCAGATACGCTCAGCGCTTGACGCAGTACTTTCAGCTGGCGGATGAACGGCTCCTCGATCAACCCTTGATGTGAAATCGGCACATCCCATGTGACGACCCCTTCACGCTCGTTAACATGCTTCGTATAACCGATGACGAACTCGTCGGGCAGCTCAGGCTCTCCGTGTCCCCAATCCTTGCCGAGAAAGCTGAGAATATGGTACTGCACTCCCTCGAGCCAGCGTCCCTCGCATACAGGGAAGGCGCGAATCACCTCGCCGCCGAGATAGTCCTCGTGCTCGGTCCGGTGAGTGATCACCGGCACGATCACACCCGGGTTAAAGCAGACGATGCTATCGGGGTTGCCTGCCTTCATCGCAGCGGCGAAGCTGCCGAAGTTCGGCTCATCCGCGTGGCGGTACATCTCATCGGCGAAGTAGCAGCCGTCGATCCACCAGCCGCTCACTTTATTCCCCCAGCGCAAGGACCATTCCGTGATGACGGCCTCCCATTTGCGCTGGAACTCGGCGAGCCGCTTGCCGGTCCGCTGGCGGTTATGGCGTATCCCGGGACCGGTGTAGCCGTTCTCCCATTCCAGCTTCTCCATGGCAACGGGATCGCCGTTCGGCGCCCCGCTCGGCAAATAAACGAGCAGCTTGATCCCTTTCGGAGCCAGCGCCTCGTACAGATCGCTGACCAGATCGCGCCTTGAGCATTTGCTCGGCTCAATCCCCACAATGGAGTCATAGGTCGCGTTAGGCGCGCAGTAATGACCCGTGTTCTGGCCGAGGGTAAGGAAGAAGTATCCCGCGCCTACACTTTCCAGCTGCTTCGCCAATCCCTCTACATCGAAAGCGTCGACGCGTTCGTTCCACTCCTCCGACGTCAGATGGCGCCCTTCCCGGTTGTGCGGCGGAGTCGGCAAATAGTGGCAGAAGACGCCCCACTTCGCATCCTTGAACCAATCGGCATTTAGCTTCGTTTCCATCGTTCTCCCTCCCTTTTTAGCCGTGCGGCAGCTGCCGTGCATATGATTCCTGCCGGTTGCTGCTTCCGTTCTGAGAGCTGTCACTTATGATTCGGACTTCAGACTCTCGGAGAGCGCCTTCAGCTGACGGATGAACGGCTCTTCGATCAATCCTTCATGAGTAATCGGCACATCCCATGTAACGACCCCTTCGCTGCGGTTGACATGCTTCGTATACCCGATAACGAACTCGTCGGGAAACCGGGGGCTGCCTTCACCCCAGGAGGAGCCGAGGTAGCCCAGCGTATGATATTGGGCGCCGTCTACGCAGCGGTCGTGGCGCATAGGAAATACTTTTGATATTTCCCCGGCCGTATAATCGTCGAACTCCGTATGCGAGATGACCGGCACAATAACGCCGGGATTAAAAGCAACGATGCTGTCAGGGTTGCCCGCCTTGAGCGACTTGGCGAAGCTGCCGAAGTTGGGCTCATCGGCGTGGCGGTACATTTCGTCGGCGAAATAACAGCCGTCGATCCACCAGCCGCTCACCTTGGTTCCCCAGCGCAAGGACCATTCCGTGATCACGGCCTCCCACTTGCGCTGAAACTCCGCGAGCCGCTTGCCCTTACGCCGCTGGTCGAGCTTGCGCTGCGGCACCGCAATGCGCGTCCCCTGCTCCGTCGTCACGACGACGGACAGGCTCGCTGCGGCGTCCTTGCGCGGCTTGCCCCATTCCTCCTCGTAGCCCCACTCCCATTCCAGCTTCTCCATCGCGACGCTGTCGGACGCCGGGGCTCCGCTCGGGAGATAGACGAGCAGCTTGATGCCCCGGACGGCCAAAGCATCGGCCAAGTCGGCGATCAAGTCTCTCTGCGAGCACTTGCTAGGACGGATGCCGACGATCGCATCGTAGGTCTCGTTCGGCGCGCAGTAATGGCCCGTATTTTGCCCGATCGTCATGAAGAAATATCGGGCTCCGATATGCTCCAGCTGGGAGGCGAGCCCCTCCACGTCAAAACGGTCTACACGATCGTTCCATTCCTCCGCCGTCAAATGCCGTCCTGCCTGATTGTTTGGGGGAGTAGGCAAGTAATGGCAGAACACACCCCATCTAGCCTCTTTAAACCATTCCACCTGCGGCTTCGTCGTCATGCATGGATCCCTTCCTTTTCATTCTCCGAACGAATGGACGGACGGATTATTTTTTCTTCATCTTCTCGTATTCCTTTTGCGCTTCCTCCATGACCTTGGAGCCGCCGGATTTGTTCCATTCATCCACGAAATCGTTGAACTGCGAAATCGGGCGCTTGCCGGTGACGAAGTCGACAAAGTTCTTGATCGTCAATTGGTCGAGACGGTCTTTATTTTCGTAATAGACCGGCAGCTCCACGGGGCTCAAGATGTCGTATTCCCCTTTGGCCACGCTCTCGGCTTGTTTACGGATCGTCATCAGCTTGCTCTTCGTCATGTACGGAGCCTGCAAATCGTAATCGTTGAAGGACGTGCCGTATTGATCGCCGATGCCGAATTTGATTCGTTCCTCTTCTTTGTCGTAAGGAGGGATATACTCTAAGTCGCCGTCGGCATTGATTTTGTAGGTTTTGCCTTTCTCTCCGTACACGAGCTTTTCGTAAAATTCAGGGTTAAAGGACCGTTCCTCCCAAATTTGAATGTAACGGATCATCTTGTCGGGGTCCTTGGCCATTTGCACGCCGAACTGTACGCCCGAGCTCGGAATCGGATTGCGCTGCGTAATGCCGAGTTTCCCTGCAGGGCCCTTCGGTCCCGAGATGGTGGTCCATTTGGCATTCGGGTTGTTCTCTTTCGTCTTCTCGTAAAAGATGCCGGAATTGAAAGCGTCTCTCGGAATGAATTTATACCAGGCGTCCTGCACCATGCCGATTTTCTCGGAAATGACCTTATCCTCCACATTTTTCTGCTTGTTCAGCACAAATTCCGGGTCTAACAGGTCTTCCTTATACCATTTGTTCAGCAAAGTCAGAGCTTCCTTGGCCCCAGGCTCTACTTCGCCGCGGACGAGCTTGCCTCCCCGCTCGACGAAAGCGCCCGGATACACATCGAACGCCCCGAAGATCGGCGAGAACAGATTCTCAATCGCTTCGCTCTTCACCGTCCAGCCGTACGTGTCCTTTTTACCGTTGCCATCCGGATCGTCGTTTCTGAATTTGCGCAGCATGACCTCCAGTTCATCCAGCGTATCCGGCGCTTTGGCGATGCCCGTCTTCTCCAGCCAATCCTGGCGAATGCCGAGCACCTGCCACGTCGGCCCGAGGCTCCAGACGATCGGCAGCGAGTAGTTTTTGCCGCCTCGGCGCGTATATAAGAACGGGTCGCTGCCCAGATGCTTTTTCAGCCACGCCATATATTTGGGGGCATACTTTTCCAGCATCTCCTGCGGAATTTCGGCTACCGCTCCTTGATCCACGAGCTTGTTGTAAGCCGTAAACGGCATGTCGGCCCACGTATCCGGTATTTCGCCGGAGGCGATTTTGAGCAGAATGGCGTCCTTTCTCGCGTTGGCATCATTGGGGATCGGCAGAATATCGATATCGACGTTGAATTTTTCTTTGATTTGGTTGTTGGCGTATCCGTTCGGCGTCACCTTGTCATAGTTGGCGCTCAGGAAGGTAAGCTTCATTTTCTTATTGGTTGTGCCTGCGTCGGCGGATGGTACAGGGGGCGGACTTTCTGAAGTGCTGCAGCCTATCAAGGCCGTCAGCAATATCGCACTGCTTAGCGAGGCGGCTACCCGTTTTCTTCTCATATACAAGCCTCCTTATAAGCTATCCTTTCATTGCGCCGATCATGATCCCTTTGACAAAATATTTCTGAACGAACGGGTAAATAATCAGCATCGGAATGATCGACATCATGATCATCGTCGCTTGCAGCTGCCGGCCCGAGA
Organism: Paenibacillus sp. H1-7; assembly: GCF_022354825.1. Lineage (GTDB taxonomy): Bacteria > Bacillota > Bacilli > Paenibacillales > NBRC-103111 > Paenibacillus_S. The sequence continues at coordinate 2,879,356 of NZ_CP031168.1, read as the reverse complement.
AGACGCCGGACTGATCCGTCCGGTACAGCATGGCATTCAGCTCATCCATGTTGTTGTCGACGATAATTTTGCGAAGCACGACCTGCAGCACCTGTTTGTTCGGATCCGATATATAGATCAAGCTGTCGAACCAGGCGTTCCAGTGACCGACCGCCACCCATAAGGCAACGGTTGCCAGCACCGGCGTGGATAACGGAAGGACAATCTTCCAGAAAATAAGAAAATATCCTGCCCCGTCGACCTTCGCGGATTCCTCCAGCCCTTCGGGAATCGATTTGAAAAAATTGCGCATGATGAGCACATTGAAGGCACTGATGGCGCCGGGCAAAATAAGCGCCCACATCGAGTTGTACAGCCCGAGCGATTTGATCAAGATGTAGTTCGGAATCAAGCCGCCCTTGAACAGCATCGTAAACAAGATGAAAGCGGTCAGAAAGGCGTTGAGAGGCAGCCCTTTCTTGGACAGCGGGTAGGCGAACAATGCGGTCAGGGTCAAGCCCAGCGCGACCCCAAGCACCATACGGATGCCGGAGTTGGCGAATCCGGTCCACAGCGACTTATATTTGAAGGCCATGATGTAGCTGTCGAAAGACACCTTCGTTGGCCACAGCTGCACTCCGGTGGAAAAAGCCGCGCTGCCGGGGCTGAGCGAGATGACCACCTGATTCCAAAAAGGGAACAGCGTAATGAACATGATCAAGATAACCGTCACATACAGGAACGTATCGAACAGCCTCTCGGCAACCGGTTTAGCCGTCTTCACCATAGCGTGTGCTCCTTCCCTCCCATCAGGCCGACCACCTTATTCACGACGACAATGAGCACTAAGGCAACGACCGACTTGAAAAGCCCGACCGCCGTAGAGTAGCTGTAATTGGCATCGATAAGTCCTTTCCGGTACACATACGTGTCGATAATGTCCGATACCTCGTACACCTTGGCACTGTACATGTTGAAAATTTGGTCGAAGCCGGCATCGAGCACATGGGCCATCCGCAGCACGAGTAAAATGCAGATGGTCGGAAGCAGCATGGGGATCGTAATGTTCATGATCCGCTGCGTCCGGCTTGCGCCGTCGATAACGGCTGCATCATACATCTCCTGGGAGATGCCGGCGATAGCCGCAAAATAAATGATGGACTCCCAGCCGAAGCTTTGGAAAATGTCGGTAATGACCAGAATGGACCGGAAATACCGCTCGTCAGCCATGAACAGGACAGGCTCCAAACCTGCCAGCTTCAGCAGTCCGTTCACCGCTCCGTCCAGCGAGAATATACTAATGAAAATACCGGAAAGCACGACCCACGATATGAAATGCGGAAGATAGGATACCGTCTGCGCCACTTTTTTGAAATGAATATGACGAATTTCGTTCATCAGCAGCGCGAATAATATCGGCACCGGAAACCCGAACAGCAGCTTATAGAAGCTGATCAGAATCGAGTTGCGAAGCACCGTGTAAAAATAGGGATCCGAGAACGCTTTGTCAAAATGCTTCATCCCGACCCAGGGGCTCGCGCTGATGCCGCCGAGAATTTTGAAATCCTTGAACGCAATCACGGCGCCGAGCATCGGGATATAATGAAAGATGATAAAATAGAGCAAGCCGGGCACCAGCATGCAAAGCAGCGCTTGATGCGCCTTCCACCGCCGCCACCGGGATGCGCGAAGCGGCAAGGCTTCGTGCATCGTCTTGCCGAGCTCCACCGTCGTTTTCACCGCATCGCCTCCTTCAGTATGAGGATCGCAAGCTAGAACCTCCTCCCCCTATTGTTTGCGCTTTCATTTTGCTATCTTTACTATACAGGAACGGAACGCTGGAGGAATTATCAGATTTTTTGGAAACGCATCACGATTTTACGATCCTTACATCCCGGGGCAGCCAAATACGCATACGCGTACCGGTTCCCTCAGTGCTCTCTGCCGTAACTCCGTAAGGCTCGCCGAAGGAAAGACGAATCCGGTCGTGCACATTGTTCAAGCCGTATCCTCTTGCATCCGCTCCGAATAACGACTCCAGCACTTCCCGGCTCATGCCCGGCCCGTTATCCTCTACTATGAACTCGATGCCGTCGTCCTTCAGCTGTCCCGTAATCTGCAGCCTCCCACGGCCCTCCGGCTTTTGGTCGATGCCGTGCTCGATAGCATTTTCCACAATCGGCTGCAGGATGAAGTTCAACGTATGACAGCATTGCAGCCTCTCGTCGATGCGGTATTCCACATCGAAGCCGTGATCGTGCATGATCAGCTGAATTTCCGTGTAGCTCATCGTATTTTCCAGCTCGCTCTTGACCGAGGTTACGGACTCTCCTTTATTGAGCGCCGTCCGGTAAAATTTGGACAAGGTCGTGACGATGTGGCTAATATCTTGAGCGCCGAGATGAAGCGCCTTCCAGTTAATAATGGACAAGCTGTTGTACAAAAAGTGGGGATTGATTTGCGTTTGAAGCACTTTGAGCTCCGCCTCCTTTTGCCGCAGCCGGTTATCGTACACCTCGTTGATGAGCTCCTTGATTTTGCGGAGCATATCGCCGAACCGGACAGCCAGCTCGCCGATCTCGTCCTTCGTCCCTTCCGGCACTGCGACGTCCCAATTCCCGTCCCCTACCGAGCGCATCGTCCGGTTCAGCACTAGAATTTGCCTCAGCAGTGTATTGGAGAAGATACCGATAAGAACCATCAATACGACCAGGCACAGCATAATAATGACGATCGTCGCGCCTACGATCTGCAGCATGCCCGGCGATACCTGAGCAACCGGAGCGTAAAAGTACAGCGTCCAGTGCGACTGCTCCATGCCGCTTCGAATGACAAAATGGTCTGTTCCTTCCAGCGATACGATTCCTTCCTGCAAAGGGGCGTCTGAGGCGAGCCTGGGCGCCAAATCAACACCGGATTCAGGTTTCCTGGAGAAAATAACCTTCCCGGCCGGATCCGCTACGACGATGCCGTAATCCCTTAGATCAGGCGGATTAATGTCTTGAAAAATATCGGCATAATGGAACTTCATGGTCAGCAGCACGAATTTACTATTCGTAAAAAAGAGCGGAAACGGGCGCGTCAACAGAAGCTCGCCCTGCTCATAGTACCATCCGGGGGCATTGGCCTTTAGAGAGCTTTGATACCAGGCCGTCTGCCGTACCCTGTCGTACGATTGAATATATTCGCCGTATTCCGGCAGGTCGTTTTGTGAGTAAACGGTCAGCTGGGCAACTTCTTTATGCAGCGTCATGATCATTTGGAAGAACGGTTCGAGGTCATGACGCAAATCGTAGGCCAAATTGTCGAGATCCTGGTACTTGTTCGCAAAGATGCGCTGAAGTCCCGAGTTGAATACGATCAGATTCGTAACGTTATTGTACTTCCCGATCTTGTAGTTGAACTTGTCCGCCAGCACCCCGGCCGTATCCTTCATCCCTTGCATCGCCTGCCTCTGCAGAAACTGGTTGGACTGGTGATACGAATACACTCCCAGCGCGCTTATCGGAATAAACGTCAGCACGATGTATGTTAGCACAAGCTTCTGCTTCAGACGCAAATGAATGAAATAGGTAAGCAGGCGGCTCATAAGCTCTCCTCCCTGTATTGGGCGGGAGACATGCCGGCATAATTTTTGAACAGGGAGCCGAAATAGGATACGTTCGCATAGCCTACCTCGTGCCCGATATCGACGATCTTCATGTTCGTGCTGCGCAGGTAATGCTTCGCTTTTTCCATCCGGTACTGGGTGACGTATTTCACAAGGCTCAGCCCGGTTTCCTTCTTGAACAAGTAGCTTAAGTAGCTCGGGGACAAATAGACTTGCTCCGCTATGTGCTCCAGGCTGATGTCATGCCGGTAATGCTGATGGATGAAGTCGAGTACAAGGGCTACGTCCTTTCTTCCCGACCGATTGATATTCGGATCGCCAGGCGAGTCTGTTACGGCTCCATGCTCCAGGAAGCGTGCCAGAAGCTCCTTCAGCTCGGCAAGATTGTGGCAATGATAAATATTTTGCGCCACTTCCTGTACCGATTCCTTGGCGTAGCCCGGCAAATGGGTCACCATATGCTTGACCAGTACAGTCGCCACATACTTCACATAAATAGTCGAGTAGGAGGTGCTGTTCTCCAAGATATCGAACAACCGCTCCAGCTCTTCACGGCTGCGTCCCGCCTCCTTCTGCTCCAATGCGGCCTGAATCCTCTCCACCAGTGCATCGACGCCATCCGTCGGTCCGCTTCGCTCCGATCCCGGCGACTCGGTACATAATACAAGCGGCTTTTCCGAGAAAAACTTCGCCTCCAGCAGCTTCTCCATCTCATTGCATTCCGTCTGAAATCCCTGCTCCGAAAGCCTTCCGCTGCTGAAGACAACGTCAAACTCCGTATGAAGGAGCTCACGCAGCTCATCCTGCAGCCGTTGCCCCAGTACAGTCAACTGCTCCATGTTTGTCCCTTCGTGAAGCTCGTTGTGGAACAACAGCAAGCTCTGGTATTCGTTCAAATTGATATAATCGCAGGACAGCGATACCGCCTGCTTCACAATATGCTCGGCATCATCGTTTCGACTGTCGAAGCACTTGGTTCGGCTCTCCAGCAGCAGAAGCCTCGTATAGGGAAACTCCTTCCGCACTGTGCCTACAGCCGGCACGTTCATCATGCCGCGCGTAAGGAGCGGGCCTCCATGCAGCAGCTCGAGCAAATAGTGCCTCCGGCGTTCCTCGCACCGCCCGATTCCCGCTTGCATAACTTGAAGGAACTCCTGGATCTCCACAGGCTTCAAAATATAATCGGCGGCCTGAAGCTGCATCGCCCGCTTGGCGTAATGGAACTCCCCAAAAGCCGACAGAAACATGATTTGCAGCGCGCCGTCCAGCTTCCTTGCTTCTCCGGCCAGCGTCATCCCGTCCATGAACGGCATCTTGATGTCCGTCAGCAGCAGATCGACCGGATGGGTCCGCAAATAGTCAAGCGCTTTCAATCCATTCTCGGCTTCGGCCGTATGAAATGGAAGGCCGTACTGCCGAATGAGCAGCTTGATGCCCTCCCTCTCGATTTTCTCATCGTCTACAATCAGAATATTGTACATACAACCTCCCGCAAGGTATAGAGTACGATTCCATGGTCGGATCGATGAACTATTGTTTCGTGAGCCTATATAATTTATTATAAGTCGGTTTCGTGTCCATGTCTGTAAAATCGTGTAAATGGCACGGCGGATCGTTCGGGCCTTTGTTGACACAAATAAAAAAGAGCTGCAAAAGCAGCCCTGAGCTTGTTGAGCAAGCCGAGTTTCCGTGAATGCTAGAGCATGGTTGAATAGCTTGCGGACCGTGGATCCGTTATTTTACCCAGTATAGTGTTTTTTCTATGGCGATCGGACTGGAGATCCTTTATTTCGCCAAAATACACTATTTTTGAATGAAACATTAGCAAATAACGGATTCTCTGTCCGATCGCTCTGCAAAAGTAGCCACATTCCATGGAATAGCGGATTCTCTGTCCGATAGACCGCTACCAAGCTTACAGGAAACTTATTCCCAACTCTGCAGGGGTATTTCCTAGAGGGGGGCGCTTCCCTCACCGGGTCAGCAAGGGTACCCCGGTGGGGCACCTCCCTTCAGCCGCTGTCGAAGTCGTGTTCCTTTGATTGGTAGGCTTGCCGCATTAGGAACACAAGCTTCAAACGCCGACGCTGACACTCCTCCACCCAACTCCCATTCCCTCTCTTGTCTACTCTGCTCTGTGATTTGAGCTGCTTCCTTATGGATTAGTAAATGAAAAAAGGCTGCTTACGCAGCCCTAACCCTTACACAATATGCAACCTCAGAATCACGGCCTAGTACTTTACAGGTCCCGCAATAATCTGCTTTATTTTCTCCAACGGCGCTTTCGGCTCACGATCGTACGTGAGCAAGCCGTTGATTTCTTGCTCTACGTCGGTGAGTTGGGTATAGCAAATCCCTTGCACGTGAGGAGATTGCAGGAAAGGCTCAACGACATCGGACAGCTTCTGTACGAAGTCCTCCTCGTTCTCCGCTCCGGAGTAGCCCCAGCCCTCCCAATGGCTCTTCTTAAACGCAATACCCCCGAACTCGGTTACGAGGATCGGCTGCCCTTTATACACCGTGCCTCCGACTAACAGCTCCCGCCGATGCGGCTTGCCTCCGATCGTCTTTTCCAAGGTGGAATACCGTTCGGTCAGGTCGTCCCTTCTCCATGCGTAATCGTGAATCGTCACGAGGTCCGAATCCATTTGCTCCCAACCGTCGTTGCTCACAACCAATCGGGTATCGTCCAACGACTTCGTCAAATGGTACATCGCCAGCGTATGCTGCTGCTGTCTTTTGTCGACCAAAATATTCGGCACGCCCCAGCTCTCGTTAATCGGCACCCAAGTCACGATGCAGGGATGGTTGTAATCCCGCTCTATCGCTTCCTGCCACTCCTGCGTCACTTTCCGTACGTAGTCTTCGGAATACTGGTAGGCGTTGGCCATTTCGCCCCATACGATGTATCCCAGCTTATCCGCCCAGTACAAGAATCGGGGATCCTCGATCTTCTGATGCTTGCGCGCGCCGTTAAAGCCCATCGCTTTGGCCAGTTCAATGTCCTTCCGCAATGCCTCATCGGTCGGAGCAGTCAATATGCCTTCCGGAAAGTAGCCTTGATCAAGCACAAGCCGCTGGAAAAAGACCCGGTTGTTAAGCATCACTTGCCCTGCTTCAACGGAAATCTTCCGCATCCCGAAGTAGCTTTCCACATGGTCTACCTGCTTGCCGTTGTCGTATAAGGTTACCGTAATATCGTACAAGTTCGGCTTGTGCGGCGACCACCATCTCCCCAAACCATGATCGTTAAAATCATGCAGCCTAACCGCTCTTGTTTCTTCCCTATGGTGTATCGCGAAAGTCGTACTCGTCGTATATTCATCCTTGAAACGGATGTCGATTCTAGCCTCCAGCTTGCTTCCCGCTGCAGGGACCTCATTCAGGAACGTCCGGATTTCAATCTCGTTCTTATCGATATCCGGCTTGAACTTCAGCTTCGCAATATGTACCTTATGAAGCGGCTCGAGCCAAACGGTTTGCCAAATGCCCGTAGTCCGCGTGTAAAAGATCGAAGCCGAATCCTCCTTCCAGTACTGCTTGCCCCGGGGAAGCGTCACATCGCGGCTAAAATCCTCCGCACGGACTACGATCACGTTCTGATCGGGTACAAGAGCCGCCGTAATGTCGGCCTGAAACGGAGTATGGCCTCCTTCATGGAAAGCAACCCGTTTGCCGTTCACCCATACCGTGGCTGCATAATCAACGGCACCGAAGTGCAAAATGATCGATTGACCCGACCAGTCCGCCGGAATCGTAACGACACGCCGGTACCAGACCAGATCATGAAAGCCGGTCTCACCGATAGAACTGAGCTCGCTCTGATAAGCGAACGGAACTTGAATGGTTCTCGTGAAAGACTTCAGACCCGAACCCCACTGTTCTCCGTCCCCGACACGATTATCGTCAAACTCAAACTCCCACGTTCCATTCAAATTCATCCATGCTTCCCTTACGAGCTGTGGTCTCGGATATTCGGGGCGCGGCAATTGTTGAGCTTCATTCATATCTTTACGTCCTCCCATTTAATTAATTTATAAGTTATAATAATAATATAATAGTTAATATTATGAGATAGAACGCTTATTGTCAACTAAAAAGTTGATTCGTTAACCCTTAGGTTATATAATTCGAGTATATAGGAGTGTGAACGCATGAATCTGAAAGTAACGACCCAAAACATGAGTATTCTGGAATGCTTCTCTTCGGAAACCAGAGTGCGGATTATTGAACTGTTGAATGGCGCTCCTTACAATATCGGCGAACTGGCGGAAGCTTTAGGCGTCTCATCGGCGATGATTACGAAGCACATTCAGAAGCTGGAAGAGGCAGGAATCATTGCGACGGAAAATGTGGTTGGCAAGCGGGGTACGCAAAAGCGCTGTTCGCTCAAAATGGATCAGCTTGTTCTCGTATTGCGCCAAGAAAAAGCTGAGCCGGAACACGACGCAACCAAATATTCCGTGGAACTGCCAATCGGGCAATATTACCGTTACGAGGTACAGCCTACTTGCGGATTGGCATCATCCGACGGGCAGATCGGGATGGCGGACGATCCCCGCTATTTCGACGATCCTGATCATACGAAGGCGGAGCATCTCTGGTTCGCGAGCGGTTACCTCGAATACCGTATCCCGAATTATCTTGTAGGGCAATCCAAACCGACCCGGATTACCGTATCATTGGAAATTTGCTCCGAGGCTCCCCATTATAATGAAAACTGGCCGTCGGACATTACCTTTTCCTTGAATGGGGTCGATGTGGCAACCTGGACTTGTCCCGGTGATTTCGGCAGCAAGCGCGGCGTGTATACGCCCGATTGGTGGATACACACGCAGTACGGCCTGCACAAAACCATCTCCGTCACACAGGAAGGCTCGTTCATCGACGGGGTGCGAAGTTCCGATGTTCGTATCGGCGATTTGCATATCCACTCCGGACAAGAGCTGCTCTTCCGGATTGCTTGTCCCGAAACGGCCGTTCATTGCGGCGGAGTCAGCCTGTTCGGCAAAGGCTTCGGCAACTATCCGCAGCATATCGTGGTTACGCTCTCCTGCTAGCAGAGCGGACTATAACAAAAAAGCCTGAGGCAGTGCCTCAGGCTTAAGCTTGTTGAATGCCTTGAATTCAAAATAGGCCACATGGCTGCAACCTGACGTGAACGCTAGCCCGGTCTTACGGATAGAACGTGTTTTGCGGTGTAGTCGTCGGGCACCAGCGGGAGTTCAGCAGGAAGCGGATCAAGACGTCCTTCGCCGAAGACGTTCCGATATAATGAAGCGCTTCCGCTGCATGGCCGCGCACATAGCGATTCTCGTCCTCCAGTGCGATTTCCAGCGCAGGCACCGCTGAATCCGCTTCGGCTCCGAATCGGGTCAAAGACAATGCCGCCATGAAGCGCACCTGAACGTCTTCGTCCTTCAAGCCGGCCGTCAGAGCTTCCACGACTTGAGCCGCCGGCTTCTTGATCAGCGACAGCGCATCTACGACCGCTTGGCGGATCACGACATCCGTCGAGCCGTTGAGCAGGGCAACCAGCTTAGGAACCGCGGATTGCGCCAGGTGGCTGAGCTCGCCGAGCGCGAACACCGCATGAACTACAGTTTCCGTCCGCTGGTCCCCAAGCGCTTGCTCCAGACCGGCGACGGCTTCAGCTCCTGCAATGGATAAGCCGTAAGCCGCTTTGCGGGACACTTTTACGTTCTCGTGGTGAAGCGCCTTCACGAGAGCTTGTACGCCCGCCTTGCCCATCGTCCCCAGCTCGTATGCCGCATTCAATGCCGTAGGCTCGAACGCATCCTCCAATTGCCCAGCGACGGCGTTCGCTTGCGCTTCATCCGCTTCCGCCGTATTGGCTACGCTGCCGAGGCGTCCGGAAAGCCAATTCCAGGTTTCCTTCCACATGGTCTCGTGCTCGACGATGCTCGTGCTGAACGATGCAGGCTGCTTCCATTCCGGCTCGATGCAATCCCAGCTAGGCGCTGCAGGAGCTTCCGTGCGCATAAACTCGAACTTCAGCATGAATCTCGGCTGACCGAGAATGTTCGGCGTAGAACGATGCCAAATATCGTAATGGATCAGGGCAAAAGTGCCTGCCTTGCCGCTCGCCACCGCTTCGCCTTCGACATCGTCGGACTCGAACGTGCGGGTATCGTAGTTTTGCGTTCCCGGCATCACGCCTGTCGGTCCAAGCTCGACCGGAGTATCCTGCGGGAAGTACATGACCATCGCCCACCATGGATGATGGTTGCGCATTCTTTTGTAACCCCAATAGCTGTCTTTATGCCAGCCGCCGGCTTTGGGGGAAGCGTTGAAATGGCCGTGTCTATGGGTGTGCATCATATAGTTAGGTCCAAGCACGCTCGTCAGGGCGCCGGTCACGATAGGGTGATCGAACACCTTTTGCAAATCGCGTACGCGGGGCAGCAGGTTGTTGCCGGGATTACCTTCTTCCTGATAAACCCGGTTCAGCTGCTCGCTCAAGCTGCGGTGGAATTCCTCCGAGAAGTCGGTTTGAAGAATTAAGAAGCCCTCGGTAATAAACGTTCTCATTTGCTCATCGGTCAATAAAACCTTGTTTTGACTGGTCATAGCTTACCTCCTGAAAGGAATGAGTGGGATGATTGACTTGACTCTAATTATAGCCATCCTGCTCCACGAGACCATGGAGAAAGATAATTTGAATTTACACAATCATAAGATTTTCTCCTAGCTCTTCAAGAATGCTGCATTTACACAGACTCCGTGCTGCTAATTTATTGCGGAAGTCGGATTGGACAGGTTTATCGGTTATAATCCCCTTATAACGATACAAAGCGGATCTTTTTCGCGGCGAATCCAATGATATGATGAAAATCGCAGAAGTAACATCCAACCAACATTATCCCGAAGGTAGTGAGTCTCATGCACAAACCCGATCGTCACAGCAATCTGCCCATATACCAACAAATTGTCGACGATCTCGAAAGAAGAATATCCTACGGCGAATTTCCTCCGGGCAGCCCGCTTCCCTCGGAGCGGAAATTGGCGGAGCAGCTGGGAGTCAACCGCAGCACGGTTATTCTTGCCTACGCCGAGCTTCGAAAGCTGGGCATTGTGGAAAGCCAGCAAGGCAGCGGAACACGCGTAAGCAAGTACAAGTGGGGTGCTGTCCCGAAATATACGCCGAACTGGCACAGGTACGTGGAAGGCGGCAGCTTTTTGCCCAATGTGCCCTTCTTGCGTCGAATCCGAGAAGCTCTCCAGGCGGATCCCGCCTTGATTGATTTTGCGGGCGGCGAGCTGGCGGGCGATATTTCCCCTGTAGCGGAAATTAATCATCTCATGAAAGAAAACCATTATTCCGACTATTTGGGCTACGACAATCCGCAAGGATTCGTCCCGCTGCGCCAAACGCTGGTTCGTTATTTAAGCCAATATCGCGACATTCATACGACGGATTCGTCCATTCTTATCACCTCGGGCTCCCAGCAGTCGCTGTACTTAATCACCCAATGCCTGCTGGCTCCCGGGGACGCGGTGGCTATCGAAGACCCGTCCTACTGCTATTCGCTGCCCATGTTCCAATCGGCCGGACTCCGGTTGTTCCGCCTTCCCGTAGATCACAATGGAATCCGTCCTGAAGAGGTTCGTTCCCTGTACAAGAAGCATCGGATAAAAATGATCTTTTTGAACCCGAATTTTCAAAATCCGACCGGCGCGCTGCTCGCCGAAGAACGGCGCCTGGAGCTGCTCGATATCGCGAGCGAACTGGGTCTGCCTATCGTTGAGGACGATCCGTTCAGCCTGACCGCTTACGACGGAAATCCGCCCCGGCCGTTAAAGGCCATCGATTCCTTCGGCTCCGTTCTTTATATCGGCTCCTTCTCCAAAATGGCGGCCTCCGGGCTACGGATAGGCTGGATGGTCGCGCCCAACACGGTAGTCGAACGGCTTGCCGATGCGAGGCAGCAGATGGATTTCGGACTTAGCGTCGTTCCGCAAAACGTTGCGTCCCTCTTTTTGCAGTCGGACTATATGCAGCCGCATTTGGAACGATTGCGCAGAAAGCTGAAGGATAAGCGGGATAAGGCGGTCGAAGCGCTGCGTAAGGAGCTTCCGGATTTGGTCAGCTTTACGGTTCCGGACGGCGGGCTGCATCTATGGTGCAAAATTCACAGCGAGGTTAACGATGCGCTGCTGCTGGAGGAATCCATCCGAAGGGGCGTCGTGTTCGTGCCGGGGAGCGTCTACGGCTCCGATTCCGGTTACGTGCGGTTTACGTTTGGCAGAGCGAAGGCTGACGAGGTGATCCCCGGCCTGTCCCGGTTTGCGGAGGCGCTCAGGAGCGTGCTGGCGAAGAACCGTTAGCCCATGTAGGCGGTACCTCGGCCGGCTCGTTTGGATGACGCAGGTGGCCAACCTGCTCAACTAATATCTCGGTCAGCTGGTTATTTGTCCATTCCGCGTTGCAATCGTTTACGTATACTAGGTACGAATACCACTACTAAAAGAGGTGATCCGTACCGGTGAAATTCAGTGTCATCATCCCGACTTACAACCGATCCTTGCAACTGATGCTGACTTTAGCCTCGTTCGAAAAACAGACCGTCCCTATGGATCAATTTGAAATTATCGTCGTCAACGACGGCTCCAGTGACGATATTTTGGAAAGGCTGCAGCATTATCAGCCCCCCTATCGGCTTCAAGTCGTCTCATTGAACGAAACCTCGGGGCGGTCCGCAGCACGGAATGCAGGCGTCCATGCTTCCCAAGAGGACTACCTAATTTTTTGCGACCCGGATTTTCTTGTCACTCCACGATTTATCGAAGTGCACGCCGCCTACCATAAAAAATATCCAAATGCCGTCGTATCCGGAGTACCCAAATTATGGAAAAGCATCTATACGCACCTTCATGCCGACTTCTCCGACCAGGAGAGGCTTTTTGCGGCTGAGGTCCTGCAGCGTGCCGGCTTGTGGAACGACCAGTATGCGGAGCAGAACCGCACCTTTGAAATCGTAACTCCGGAAGACGTTCGCAACGAAACGGGGATGGTGCAAAAGGTCATCGCTCCTTGGGACATAGCCGGTCCGATTCAAAGACAGTACAGCAAAACCGACGTCGCCCCTTGGCTGCTATGCGTTACCCGCGACGTGTCCATGTCAAAGCAGCTGTTCCAGGATGCGGGCGGTTTTGATGAGAAATTCCGCAAATACGGTTTTGAGGATTGGGAGCTCGGATACCGGCTTCACCGCAAAGGCATCAAGTTCATCAGCATGAAAGAAGCACTAGGCTACCACCAGGAGCACTCTTCAGCCTCCCGCCGCGACGATCCGGGCAACAACAATTTAAAAATGGGGCTGCAGACGCACGGATGCAAGGATCCGGAGCTTAGTCTATTTACGGTTATTTCCCCGTCGGAGGATGTGCAAATCTATAAAAATTCGCTGCGCATCCTGCAAAAGCTGCGATCAAGCAATCGCCGGCGCACCCGATATTTGGCCAAAATGATACGAAGAGCCTGCACGAAATGCGCGAACCTGCTGCTGTCTGAACCGGATTCTCCGGAGCACAGCCGTTTCCGATCCGTCTTAAGATCCGCCTTCATAGAAACGGATCGTGTATTTTCGCTGCGGCGTGCCTCAAAAAAGCGGAAGCTTACAAAAATAAAGCGAATTATGGCAGCAGCTTCCTTGAAGCTTGAGGAACCTGACGACAAGAAAACAGCAAAGAAAGCTTCAAAAAAGAAAAAGTCCCGTAGAAGAAGAAGCTGGCGGCCTTCAGCGAGAAAACGCAGGAGAGCTGCTGCAGGCAGGCGCAGGCGGTATTCACGTTAACCGCAGACAGGCCGGCACCGGAGGCTGGTAATGCTTGTTGAGAAGACCGGTAAAATCGAAGGGGTGCCCCGGCGGGGTGCCTCCTTCCGGCGGCTGTTCTACATCAGGATTTTTTATGTCTCGAGGAGATACATAGCAGAAAAAGCTCGTACGCTTTTCAAATAATTAGATAAACACCTATTCACCGATGCACCTGAGGGGATTTCGGTTATTTTGCCCTTTTTTCCCAAATGATAGGTTCCGCGCTCTATGTTACCTTAGCATTAACACCTCGCACCGACTCCATTGTCCATCCCATGTATCCAAATAAGGAGCGATTGATATGAGTATGATTACCGTTCGGGATGTCAAAACGATTTTGACCGCACCCCAAGGCATCAATCTCGTCGTCGTCAAGATCGAAACCTCAGAGCCCGGCCTTTACGGCCTTGGGTGCGCCACCTTTACCCAGAGATATTTAGCCGTAGCCGCCGCAATCGAAGAGTATTTAAAACCGTTTTTACTAGGCAAGGATGTTCAGGCCATTGAAGACCTATGGCAATCCGCCATGGTCAGCTCGTATTGGCGCAACGGCCCGGTGCTCAACAATGCGCTGTCGGGAGTGGATATGGCCCTGTGGGATATTAAGGGGAAAATCGCCGGCCTTCCCCTCTACCAGCTGTTCGGGGGCAAATCCCGGGAAGCGGCCGCCGTATACCGCCATGCCGACGGACGCGATTTGCAGCAGCTCGAGGATAGCGTCGCTGCGCTGAAGGAGCAGGGATACCGGTACATCCGCTGCCAGATGGGCGGCTACGGAGGCAAGGGCCACAAGCTGCACTCTCCGGACCGTTCGGCGCCGGGAGCTTATTATGACCCGAATGCTTACGCCCGCAGCGTTCCCGTTCTATTCGACCATATCCGCAGCAAATTCGGCTTTGAGCTGGAGCTGCTGCACGATGTCCATGAACGGCTTGCTCCGATTGAAGCCGTGCGTCTCGCCAAGCAGCTTGAGCCTTACCGGCTGTTTTTCCTCGAAGACATGCTGCCTCCCGAGCAAATCGATTATTTTCAAATGATCCGCAATCAATGCGCGACACCGCTCGCCATGGGCGAATTGTTCGTCCATCCGATGGAATGGACCCCGCTCATAGCGAACCGGCTGATCGACTTCATCCGCGTACATATAAGCGCAATCGGAGGCCTGACGCCTTCCCGGAAGCTCGCGATCGTATGCGAAGCATTCGGCGTTCGTACGGCATGGCACGGACCGGGCGACGTTTCCCCTGTCGGCCATGCGGCCAACGTCCATCTCGACGTCAGCAGCCATAACTTCGGAGTTCAGGAATGGACGCCTGCGAACGAGCTGCTGACCGCCGTGTTCCCGGGGACTCCGGAAGTTCGCGACGGCTATGTCTATCCGAACGATAAGCCCGGTCTCGGCATCGATATCGATGAGAAGCTGGCTGCCAAGTACCCGTGCAACAACAAGCTGCCGGAATGGACTCTGGCCCGCCTGCCAGACGGAACTTCCGTAAGACCATAATGGACAGGTCGTTGTCTATTTCGCATAAAGGAGCGAATCTATGAAAATCGCAGTAACGGGAGCGAACGGAAACGTCGGCAGACAGGTGCTGTCCGAGCTGCTGACGCATCACTACGAGGTCAGAGCGCTAACTCTCGCGCCTTGGGAGGAATGTCCGGATGATGTGGAGCCGATGCAGGTCGATGTGAAGAATTTCGATCAGGTAAAGAACGGGCTCGCCGGATGCGATGCGGTGATCCACCTGGCAGCTTATCCAAGCCCTCACGGCCCGTCGGAAAGCGAAGTGTTTGCCAACAACGTCATGGGCGTCTACCATGTTCTGCTCGCTGCAGGAGAGCTCGGGATTCGCCGGGCCGCTTGCGCCTCCAGCGACTGCGCCTACGGGATCACCTACAGCCATAAAGACACGAGGCCGATCTATGTTCCCGTAGACGAAGAGCACCCGTCGGCTCCGGATAACTGCTACGGCATGTCCAAGCTTGCCGGAGAGCAGGTTGCCGAAGGAATGGCGAAACGGTTTGATCTCACGGTAGCCTCTTTACGGTTTACGTATGTGATTAGGCCCGGGAATTATGCGCAATCCGAATTTAGCCGGTCCACGGGCGATCCTGAGCTGGGACCTTGGAATGTATGGTCCTATATTGACGGACGCGATTGTGCGCGTGCCTTCCGTTTGGCCATAGAACGGCCTTTCACAGGCCATCAGGTATTCAATATTGCGGCGGCCGAGCAGCGTACTACCGTGCCTACAGCTGAGCTTGTAAGCAAGTATTATCCGGACGCGGAAATCCGCAAGCCTTTGGACGGATTCCGAAGCCTGCTCGATTGTACGAAAGCGGCCGAGCTGCTCGGTTTTGTCCCCGAATACCGCTGGAGGGATTTCGTACGGTGAATCAACTAACAACAGCCATGCGGCAGGCTGTGCTTGTTGAGAGACCCGATTCCATCGAAAATGTGAAACGAGGGTAGGTGGGGTATCACCACTTACGATGCCAGTTTTCCTATGGAAAACTCTTTGTTTTTAGTAAAGAACCACCAAAACGTCTTCGGTGGGTTACCTCCCTCCAACCATGTTTTCAGGATCGGACAGGAAATCCGTTATTTCCTGAAATGAAGCTGATTTGGGAGTGTGATCGGACAGAGAGTCCGTTATTTGCTAATTTTACCGTAAAAAACGATATGTTTTTTCAAAATAAAGGATTTGTTGTCCGATCACCCCACAAAAAGGGGTGTTTTTGATGAAATAACGGATCTACGGTCCGTACAAACTCAACAATGCTCTCCAACGGACGGGTATACTAGTTTGTCCGGTGAGAGAACTATGAAACCGAATGAACCCGGTTTCAGCGTTATCCCGACGAAGGACTTCCTTCCGGAGCATGGAGTTCATTGGCCGCTTCTCATCGTCAATTTAGAGAAAACAAAAGAGGTGTTATCACTCCTACTGGAGATAACACCTAACCTTACAGTTACTCGACAGCCTGCCATGAGTCAAGCTCAGCTGTTATCGATAATTCAAGTCCTGGATCGAAGCTCTCCGCTGTACGGATGCTTTCGTTTCCGCCGGAACAATGACAGGAGTATATCCCTCCACCTCTTGAATGGTCTGTATCAATCGAATACGCAATTGCTCGACAATCGGCTCGAACTTGTCCAATCCGATTAAATTGGTCAACTCATACGGATCCGCATCCAAATCATACAGGAATTGTTCCACGTAAGTATCCGAGGAGCTGTCTTTCCACCCGCTTTTGTCAGGCGCCTCCACGCTATATTTCCAGCGCTGCGTACGAATAGCGCGCCCCACCTGGGATTCGCTGATTTGAACAAAAATATCGTCGGGACGATCTTCCCTTATCTTCCTTACAGCAGGAACAATAGAGTGGCCTTCCATCGTATCCGGTACGGGAATGGATGCTGCTTCCAGCAGCGTAGGCGGCAAATCTATCAAGCTGACCAGTCTTTGCACCCGGCCGCCTCCGGTAAAGCCCGGACCCGTGATCGCGGTCGGCACACGTAAAGAGCTGTCGTGGCAGGAGCGCTTGTATTCGCTGTTTCTTGTTTTGAAATGGCAGCCGTGGTCCGAGGTAAACAGGATAATGGTATTATCGGATAAACCGAGACTGCGCACTGCATCCATTAATCTGCCCAAAGCTTCATCCAAACGTTTGACCATGCCGTAATATCCGCCGAGATGCTGCGGAGCGCTCCCTCCGAGAGCCGTCAAGTCAGGCGGGCTCCATTTCCCCGTGTACATTCCTTCATAGCCAATGGGTGCAGGATAATTATCTAGATGATTCTGATGATGAGGCTCTATATAAGATAAGAACAGGAAGAAGGGGTCCTTCTGGTGCTCGTCGATGTAACGAATCGCAGCATCCGTCATCGCATCCACCCGGTAGCCAGGCAGTTTCACCGCTTCATTGCTGCCGTTGTACATTACCGTATCATACGAATTCGATGTGAATTCCAGCAAATTGGAAGCCAGCCAATACTCATAGCCGCCTCTTTTGCCGGTGGGCACCGGCTCTTCATCCGACAGATGCCATTTGCCAATGTAGCCGGTTCGGTATCCGGCCTCCGTGAAATAGTGCGCCAATGTTTTGCTGTCTTCCGGCAAAGGGATGCCGTTGCGGTAGCAGCCCGTCGTCGTTGCATACCGTCCGGTTTGCAGGCACGATCTGGCCGGACCGCATACAGGCTGGCATGTGAAGGAGTGTGCCACATGCGTCCCTTCCTGAGCCATACGGTCGAAGTTGGGCGTTAAACCCAGCGGATTTCCATGTACGCCTGTAGTATCCCAGCGCTGCTGGTCTGTAAAAAATACGATCACATTAGGTTGCGTTTGTCGGTTCATAAGCCTCTCCTCCAGTCATTAGCCGATAGATGATTGCTCGCTGTTGCTAATTTCAAACCGTTGCTTTTCTCGTCGACTCCCGAACGATGAGCCGGGCAGGCAGGACGGTCTGGATTTTGGAATAAGCCCTCTGTCGCAGCAATTGCTCAAAGGTGTCTACGGCTGTTTTCCCGATGCGGTAAATCGGTTGATGCACCGTGGTCATAGGCGGATTCAACAAAGGAGAAACGGAGTAATCGCCGAAGCCGACCAATGAAATGTCGTCCGGCACCTGAACTCCGAGGCTCTGCAGTTCATTGCCGACAGCCAGCGTGCCCCGGTACGTAGTGCAAAATATCGCCGTCGGCCGAACCTCCTGAAGCACTTTTTGCACCATATGCCGAATGTCGGCTTGACCACCCAGTTCAACGACCCAATTTGCTTCTGCCTTTATATTATTCGATTGCAGCGCATCATGGTAGCCCGTCACCCGATCCACATCGCATGGGTGTAAGATCGGGGCATGGAATAGCGCGATTCGCTCATGCCCGAGCTGGATGAGATGCTGTACGGCTTCACGGCAGCCACCGGTATTGTCTATATCGACCCAAGAGACGTCCGATTCCGGATAGGACGCGGCAATGACCACATGCGGAATGCCGCATTGCACAAGTGATACCGGCAGAGCGGATTGTAACGGCGGATTAATAACGAATAATCCCTTGAGGCCGTTCGAACGGCAAAAGTGTGCGATATCTTTGGTTTCACTCAAGGCTTTGCCCGAATACGGGATTAAGGTCAAATGCATATCAAGGGAGTACGCGGTCTCCATCATTCCGTTCATCAACTCCCCCATATATTCGGGGAATGAAATAGTAGGCGTAATGACGCCGATCGTATCCTGACGATTCGTTACTACAGTAGGCCGAAAGCCGTGCTCATTCATATACCGGATGACTTTATTTCGGGTATCTTCATTCACATCCGGCTTGTTGTTCAGTATGCGGGATACCGTAGAAACCGATACCCCGCATTCCTCCGCGATTTTTCTTATATTCAAGAGAACGGACCTTCCTTCCTCTGCCGCTTCCTGCAGCTCGCAGCCCTCTCTGCCGCTTTACCCTGAATGACTGCTCTGCAATACTTTCAGCTGCTCCTGTTGAAACTTATGAGCTCTGTCGTTCTCCAGCTCAGGTGAGCATATAGCTCTAAGCTCGGCCTCCAGCTCCGAAGCTTTTTGCGGGTACAATGAAAATACATTACGAAGCTCATCCGGATCGTTGCTCAGCTGAAACAGCTGATGCGGCGCTTCGGTATAATGTATCAGCTTCCAATCACCTTTACGGATCATGTAAGCCCCCGATCTTGTTCCGTGTCCGTGATACTCGGAGAACACAGCCCGCTCCGCATCATGCTCCTCCATGGTTTGCAGCGGCTGGCCCGACCAATGGTCCGGTCTCTTTGCCCTTGCAGCATAAAATAACGAAGCCTGTATATCGTGAGAGTCGACCGGCGTTGCCACTCGTCTTCCCTTCTCATAATCGGGTCCTGCTGCGATGCACGGGATCCGGACCGAATCCTCGTACAGCGAGCATTTCCACCACATCCCGAATTTGCCTAGCATCTCGCCATGATCCGATGTATAAATAATGTTCGTACTTGTACCAAGACCTCTTTCCTGCACAAAGTCGAGAAGCCTTCCCAGCTGCCGGTCGATGAAGCTGACATTGCCCAAATATCCTCTCCTTAGACCGCGAATCTGCTGCTCCGAGAAAGCTTCCGTTTGAAAATGATCCCGGAGGTCTTGGGCGTAAGGGTGCTGCGCGCTTTCCTCCTCCTTGCCGTAACGGGGCAAATCTCCCCCTTCCGGGTAAAGATCCCAATATTCTTGCGTATTCCATTGGGGGAAATGAGGATTTAACAAGTTAATCGTCAAGCACCATGGCTGTCCCAGTGCAGGAGCTGTCTGCCGAAGCCATTGAATGGCCGCGTCCATCACGCCCAGATCGTCGTCAAAGGCGGTATCCTTGATGCCAAATCCGTCCGCCCGCTCCACGGCGTCGGATCGGATTGCAAGCGGCCTGCGGGAGAAATTAATGTCACCGGGCCATCGCTGATCCTTGCTGTAATGGATTTCGGAAAAGCCGAGACGCTCTCCTTTATCGTAAACATGCGTTTTGCCAAAGTGGGCCGTATACACACCTTGATCTTTCAGTACTTTACCGTAAGTCGGAAACTCCGAACGAAGTCCGACATTGCAATTGCTGTACGCTTGAATTTCATGTACGCGCAGACCGGACATGAAGGCCGAGCGGCTGGGCGAGCATAACGGCGAGGAGCAGTACGCATTTTCATAGACGGTGCCCTGCTCGGCCATTCGTTCCATGTTCGGTGTCTGGAGGTAATCGTGACCGTAGACAGAAGAATATAGCGGGTTGTGCTCGTCTGATATCAGCAAAATACTGTTACGCATAATCGGATATTCTCCTCCTTGATACTTTATTTCAATTCCTTGTAGTCATTGGCGGTATAATCTTTCTTCAGATCCCAGTTAGGGAAGATGAAATCCTTCAGATCAACGCCGGCTCCGGATGCCTTCACTTTGCCTACGGCTTCCTCCAAGCCTTTGTTCAGCTTATCGTTGTAGGCTTTCAATAGCGAAGGCGCATCCTTCTGGGCTCCCGACAGCACCGATTGCAGGATATCGTTGAATCCCGGCTTCACCTTCGGCTGGTCTAGCGACCCCAGCTCTACGATCACCTTAGCCGTCTGAGGATTTTTCACCGCATAATCGGGTCTGACCTTCAACAAATCTTTATGAAGCTGAATAAATGTATCGAACTCCGGATACGGGTATAACGCCTTGTTATTATTGATGCTTTCGATAGGGGTGAGCGCTACGCCGCTTTTCAAATATTTCTCGTAGAACATCGGTGCCGCAAACCCCTCCTCCAGAAAAAGCCCAACTTCCTTCGGATGCTTGGTTTTGGAGGAAATCATATAGCCTGTCGGGTTGGCCGGAACATAATAATACGTCGCCTTACTGCCGTCGGGAGTCGGCACGGCAGCCAGACCGAATTTCGCCTCCGGCGTATCCCTTTTCACTAGCCACATGCGCGCACGGCTGTCAATCAGGAAAGCCGCTTTGTTTTGCCCGAATAATATGGCGGCCTCCGCCCCTTTCATCGTATAGGACGACGGTAATATACTTCCGTCACTTTTCAGCTTCTGGAGAAGTCCGAACGAATCCAATGTCGCTTTTTCGTCATAAACATACTTTCCCGATTTGAGATTAAACCCGCCGGACTGCTCCGGAGCTACGCCTGCAGAAAAAGCATTGACGAAGGAAGCCGCACCGGAATCGCCGCCGCCGAATACGAAGCCGTACACATCGCCCTTCCCTTTGGCCGTAACCGTCTTGGACATTGCTATCAATTCATCCCAGGTTTTCGGCGGTTTTTCCGGGTCCAGGCCGGCTTGGCTCAATACTTCCTTGTTGTAATACAATATCGAGCCCAGCTGCGGTCCCGTTAACGGCCAGCTGTATGTTTTCCCGTCCAGCACATTCACTCCCTCGGCAAAGCTCCCTGCTAAGAACCGCGATTTCCAGCTGTCGGAAACAAGGCCGTCAAACGGAAGCACCTGTCCGTTGGCAACCAACGTGCGGATATCCGAGCCCGACGGCGTCTGGTAAATATCCGGCAAATCATTGGATGTAATGGCGGCTTGAATAGCGGTATTGTACTCCGCTGCAGGCATATATCTGCCTTCAACGCGGATTTTCCCTTTATATTTCTCATTGAATTCACGGATCATTTGCTGTCCCGGACTCTCGTCGCCCTTGAGAAAATCGCTCAAGCCCCAGACCGATATGACCGTTTCTTTACCATCCCCTGCATCGGCATTGGCATCCGCTCCCGACGTACTATTCGAGCAGCCTGACGCCAAGAGCATAGCGGCTCCCAGCGTACCTGCGGCGATTTTTTTCCATTGATGGTTCCACATCGTAAACCCCTCCATTTATTCGGTTGTCATTAGCTTAAGCTTTTACAGCGCCTGCTACGCCTTCAATAAAGTATTTTTGCAGGCAAATAAACACGATTAAAATCGGCAATAAGGAAATGCTGGCGGCCGCTGCCATTCCTGTCCAATCCATCGTATGCTCCCCGACGAACTGGAACATGCCGACTCCTAAAGTGCGTAATTCCGGCTTTCCCAAGGTAAATACAAGCGGCAATAAAAAACCATTCCAGGTAAACATGAATTGCATGATGGCGGTGGTGGCAATAATCGGCTTGGACAAAGGAAGCATGATTTGGAAAAAGGTTCGCAGGAAGCCGCTTCCGTCAACCTCTGCCGATTCCTCCAGCTCCTTGGGAAGTCCGCGAAAATAAGCTACAAACAGCAATATAAACAACACATGGGCTCCGCCGGCTTCCGCCAAAATGACGCCCCACAGCGAATTGTTCAAACCCAGCTGGTTGACCAGCGTATAGATCGGAATGATCGTGTATCCCTTCGGCAAAAACATGGTGGCCGTAATGGCAGATAAAAATAGGATCCGGCCATGGAAACGGAAGCGTCCGACCGCATACCCGGTCATAGAGCAAACGACAAGCACTATCAGCACGACGGCCACAGTGACGATAACCGTATTCCAGAAGTAGACGGAAAAATGCGCCGTTTCCCAAGCCCGCTTGTAATTATCGAATTGAAATTTGTCAGGCAACAGTGAGATTCCCGAGCTGATGTATTCTTTATTGGTTTTAAATGCCGCCATAATCATCCAAATAAAAGGATAAATCCATACGATCCCTAACCCCGACAGCAGCAAATGTACCAACAGCACGAACGGCGAACGTTTGTTGTTCCTTCTTGTCATTATGAACTCCCCCCTACAAGCTCCGTGTTTTGCGGCCGCCCGACAGCTTTACCAATAATCCCAAAATAAGCGAGATCAGCATGACGGCCATCCCGTACAGAACTCCTGCAGCCGAAGCGAAGCCGACCCTGGCTTCACCTTTGCCCGAAAAAGCGTAACGGTATATATACACGTCCACCATATCCGTCTTAAACGCCGGACCGCCGTCCGTCATTGCTTTAACCAAATCGAACACATG
Source organism: Paenibacillus sp. H1-7 (assembly GCF_022354825.1). Lineage (GTDB taxonomy): Bacteria > Bacillota > Bacilli > Paenibacillales > NBRC-103111 > Paenibacillus_S. The sequence goes on along the minus strand of NZ_CP031168.1, from coordinate 2,856,468 downwards.
AAGCGCATTAACGGCCGACATCAGCAGAATGACGCTCCCTACCGGCAGGAGAAGAGGAATCGTGACGTAACGGAGCATTTGCAAAGGTCCCGCCCCGTCGATTTTTGCAGCCTCCAGCACCTCTTTAGGAAGCGATTGGATACCGGCCAGCCAATAAATCAGCTTCATTCCGAAGCTTTTCCAAATACCGACCAAGACCACAATGAGAAATGCCGTATCAATGGAACCCAGCCAATCAACCGGTGTGCTCAGAAGCCCTAAGCGGATCAAAATCTCGTTCACCAGACCTTTATAAGCGCCGAATATGAACCGCATTACCAAGCCGACGACTGCCGTCGTCGTTACTACCGGCAGGAAATAGATTGTCCGGTATACCGTCTTCCCCTTCAGCCACTCTGCGTTGAGCAGCAATGCCATCAATAAGGCGAGAGGGACTTGGATGATGATGACATACAACATGAAAGTCAGACTGTTTCGAAACGCGTTCCAAAAGATCGGGTCGGAGAACGTTTCAATAAAATTAGCGAAGCCAACAAAATGGTCAAGACGGCCAAAGCCGCTCCAATCAAAAAAAGCATATACGTAACTCATGATGAGCGGGTATAACGTAAACAGCAGGAACAAGACAAGCTGTGGGGCGATAAATAGCAGACACCAAAGCTGCTTGCGCGTCCGGTAATGGATCAGGCTCCTGATTGGGTTCGTATTCGATGGAGCTAGTGTTTCTTTCATATGATATCTCCTTTCTGAAGCAGCCGTTCTTGTCTGAAACAGTTCCGGTACAGTACCGGAAAACGCAAAAAAGAGACTCCGCTTCTAATTCGCGAGTCTCCGGTGGGCCGGTCAACTGTGACAGGATTTTATTGTATAATACCTAGTGGATTACTATGGATTTATTGTAACGGCCTGCCGCCTCATCGTCAACCCCTTTTTTTCGCCGAACACGTTCAAATTGTAAATGGCATAATACTATTCTCTTAAAACATAAACACCTCTTACAATAATAAAATCTCTTAGGGACTGGAATCAGCTTGTCCTGAAAGGGATGAACGGGATTATTTTATTTAATTACAGAGAACCTTCGATTGGGGAAGGATAAATACAGAGAGAATTTCCATTTCGTATACAAAAACAGTTGAATATTTATGCATTCAATCGAATGACACCCGCAATAGGCGCATCACTGGCAGTAAGCCCCGAAGGCTCCTCCTTGTACACAATTGTAAACTTTTATCCCCAAAGCTTATTCTGTTATTATATACGGCTGTTTGGCGTATCCTTCTATTCACATCAAACGATTCACATCCGCCACTGTATCCACAAGTGAATATCTGTTTTTATCCCCTTTGGGATGAAATGCTCCTGCACCTTTGTAGTATTTATGCAGCGCAATCATGCGTTGAAATGATCGGCAGCTGCATGTTCAATAAAGAAGAGCGCTCGGCTGCTGCCGAGCGGCGAATGGACGGCAGCACGAAAAGCCCTCTGCTCCCCTTTTTTCAAAAAAGTGAGCGGAAGGCTGTAATATGATCTTCAGTTCAAACAGCAGCAGCTGCTTATCCTCGAATAACGGAGATAGAAGGCGGTCTCACTTGGACGAGGAAATCCTCCAGCTTGAATCCGAGAGGCACGTCGGGAATCCATTCCCATTTCGGCGCATGCCTCAATTGGTTCAAGATCCACTGCTTCACGGCTGCCGGAGTTTCTTCATGCAGCTTTTGCAATGCGAGGTCTTCTATCGTTCGATACTCGTACGGGTCTACCTGCAGCCGGTACGCATAAGCATGAATTTCAGCTGCGGCTGCGTCTCCCATCCGCCGCTCTAACGTTCCGTTCGCGCGCTTATAGGCGACAGGACCGTGTATCGGCGTCCGGGCGTAGTCTTTTTGCAATATTGGAAGTGCTGCCTTACACAGCTTGCGGAACGAATTCAGATCGAATAAGCTCATTGCGGACGCGAATTCGAAGGAGCGCTTCGCCCGGTCATCCGTGCTTCTCGGAGCGATAAACCGGTATACTCCCGTTTGCTTGGCAATATCCAAATAAAGCGACATCCCCTGATGGCGGATCTCTTCCTTCACAAACCGGACGATGTCCGACGGGAAAATAAAATGCTTGCCGTGCAGCTCCTTGATCTTATGCAGCACATACCGAATGAACGAGGAGCTCTTCTTCTTCATCAGGCTGACGAGCTGAAGAAAGCTTTGCCCGTCGTTATGCTGCTCCAAATCGCCTATACCCAGCTGGAACAGCTGCGATTGAATGTATTGGGTTAACCTGCGGTACGATTTCTTAGGCTTTACCACTTCATGGTAATGCGATCCTTTATCCTTGGGGATAATGAAATAAGGGTTAATCGAATAGCAAGCCTTGTAATAGCCGGTAGAGTTCGGCTTCAGCGCAGCCGTGGCCGCGAAGAGCGGCTGCCCTTCGAATACAGGCTGCTTCGTCAAGACGTCGATCAGCCTCTTCATTTGATTGAGGTTGGTTTTATGAAGCCATTTGTACAAGCCGCCGTCTTTCCCGTCGGTACGCAGATTTTTTTCCAGCGCCTTGGACGGACTGTCGTTTTGCTGCGCGGCGCCCTCCAGATACCACTTTTGAGCGGCCAGAGGCAGCTTGTAGAAGGCGTTCGTGAATACCGCCGGGGGCAGCAGGAAGTAATACCCGATCGTTCCGGTATCCGGCTGCAAATAATGATTCAGCGTATAGTGGCAAGTACCTGTAACTTCTTCCTCCGTTACCGTTATGAGGCCCATATCGATAAACTTTTGAAATGACACATAAAACTGATCGTTCGTTACAGGATCCTCGAACAGCTCCGCCTGCTTCTGATAGATCCGGTTCCGGTTGCAAAATTCCAGCGTGCCTTTCGTATTGAACACGGTCTGCACGGTTATAAACAGCTGGATGTCCGATTTCGTAATATGATGAATCAGACGTCCTCTGCCGTCGTTTCGGAATAGGAATTGATCCTTGTTATACTCGAACTGCTCCTCTATTCTCTTGAATGCATGATAAAACTGATGGCTGACTACGACGGGATTCGTCGCCTGGAGGTGTACCCTGCCTTTCAAATTATTCAAGAATACGAGCTTTTGCATGAAGGGTACCCTCCTTTCGCCACAGATTTCCAAGCATTCTCTTATCCTAGATTTTTGCAGTCCTTTTTGATATAATAATCAAAAGACAACAAGCAAACAGGCCTCTGAGGGTCCAATTTTTTTGGACGCACTTCAAGAAGCTTGTCTTATGGAGTCACGATCTTCATCGTTGGTAGCGAGCGCTGATCGGACTCGAATGTTTCTTTGCTTACGCTGAGTACTGGTAATACTCAGTAAACACGGGATGTTGGTAGCATTCCATGTTGAGAGCTTCCATGGTAAATGGGAGCTTTTTTCTTTTTCTAAGTTATTCACATGTGGATAACTTTTCTTTTTCGACATTTTCCATTATATCAACAATGATAGTAGGAAGGTAGACGCGATAGAGTACGAGCTTTTTGTAAAAAGGTCATATAAGCGACCGAAAAAAACGGTACGCGTTTTTCGTAAAAACCCGTAAAGCCGTTACACAGCGGGATGGAGCGGGTTTTGTGAATAACCAAAAAAAATATTGTGAGAAATAGTACGTGATTTTCGTAAAATATTGTATCGAAGTACGCGGATTGAGTAAAAAGAGATTGTTAAGTACGTGTAAAGAGTAAAAATGGTATCGTAAAAACGTCATATTGATCTATAATTTTTCCGCGCCACACTTGGGTTTTTTCATCGAGTACGCTAATCTTGTAAAAACATCTTTTTCAGTACGCTTTTTCCGTAAAAAGCGGATTTGAAGTACGCGATCATTGTAAAAAAGCGAAAAAAAGTATACCTTCTGTGTAAAAAGCTATACAAAGGGTACGTGTTTTTCGTAAAAACTCACCCGCTTTTCATGAAGCTTTCAAAGGAAACGCAAAAAAAAGGACATACTGGATGCATGTCCTCACTTTTTACATAAAACGCGGTACGCTAGTTTGGTAAAAAGCAGCGTCTATTGAATTAGGGATGGCGTAGCGGTGCCTGTAAAAAAGTCCGCTTTTTCCGATTCGGTAACCGGCGTCAAGATGATCTCGAACCCGTTGCCGACCCTTTTGTAGTCGTTAATCAAAATGTTCGCTTCTTTAAACTCCTGCAGCGACGCGTCGATTTGCTTCAGATTGCTGTCGATCCGCTTGGAGCGAAAACGGATCCGGTCCGAGAAGAAGGTATACTCGAAGTGCTTCTTCATGTTCCGTCCCTGCAAATAAGCGTCCAGCCGCTCCTTCTGGAACGCGTAGATCAAAATTTTGGACAGACGGTTCTCCAGACGGTGAATAAAGTGGCTGTAAATTTGGACGGTCTGCTTCGTAATAAACTGCTGGTGAAGCGTATCCGAAAACTTGAGCTCGGCATAACGGCGGCCTGTCGCATCCTCCTTGGATACGATAACGTATTCGAACAGGTTGTATAAGAACGTCGTTCGCGTCTCCTTATTCGGCCCGGTGGTTCTGCCCTCCAGGCTGAAACGGCCGATTTTTTGCAGCCGCTTCGTAATCAAATCATACGCCTTCTGGCTCGTATTACCGTAGATTCGGGTCAATAGAGGCCGCAGGTCGAATGCGATCGTTTTATCCGTGTAAAACCGCTCCGCCCGGTGCTCCATAATGTGCTCCAATATTTCCGAATCGGTCTCGTCGAGCAGAAACATTTTGTCGATCTGTACTTCTTCGTTCTCTTCAATAGAAATAAAAGAGCGAAGGACGCGGTTATCGCTCAGCTTGTAGTCGTCGTAGATGATCGTCGCTTTTTGCTCCGAATCGAACAGCACGTTCCCCTTCAGCTTCGCCTTCCCGTCGGCAAAGATCGGGTTCTCGATCAGATCCTTGAACCGGTGCGTAATCCAATTGCGCGGCGCGTTCTTCAAAAAGTCGGCGATAATAAAGACGATATCGTTCTCGAACGCCTTCTCGATCTGATACTGCTGCTTCGAATCCAAATACGGGTAATCCGTCAGCCGGGTATCCGTATCGACAGCCCATGCCTCGATCTCGTTCAGCCGGGTTTGGACGAAACCCTCCACGTCTTTAATGCTCTTCAGCATTTCCTTGAAGCTGTCGTCGGCGTTCTTGCTCTCCAGAAACTTGAGCAGCACTTCCCGCTCCTCATGAATGCTCGAGTTTTGTTTGGACTCTACGTCCTTCTTCAGCTGCTTGAACCAGTTTTTCTTGGTTAACTGACGTCTTCTATGATAAGTCGATTTAATTTCCAGCAAATCTACTATGTCATCGTCGTTAAAAAAGATATTGTTCATAATGTTGCGCATATAATTTTCAATAATATCGCTCTCGTCCTGCAGCACCAGCTTCAGCAGCTTTTCCTTTGTCTTTTCCCCAATAAGAACAAGCAGTTCATCAAATATGAATCGAGGAATTTCTTGTATTTTGACACTCATCCTATTCCCCCCCGATCATTGGCACACTACTATTATTTTATAGTTTCTTGGACAAATAGACAATGGGAAATAGAGTGAGGTTTTTCCATTCCAGGCAAAAACGGCCTGCCTATAGGGCAAGCCGCTAGGAGTAAGGTTTATTTCGGAGTCAACGAATCGCCTAATGATTATACAATGTCTAACATTTCGGGGTCACGGGGCTGCTCGAATAGCCATTCGTTACGGACAGAAGTAACTTTTCGGGGTCTACATTAAATTAATGGCATCCTCTCCGTTTCTCAAGGCGCTAACGCCAATCAAATGGAACGGCATGAATTTCTCTCGACAACTACACTCTCAACGATCCGATGGTCCGGATAATCCCCTTGCAGCATCCCGAGCTTGTGCATCAATAAGCGGACAGATTCGGCCCCAAGCTCCGAGGGCTGCAGATCCATGCTCGTCAAGGAAGGATTCAATGAGCCCATCATTGATAGATCTCCACAGATGACAAAGATCGATATATCCTTCGGTACCTGCAGCTTCAAATGCTTGATAGCGTTCATGACGCTGAATGCGGTTCGGTCATCATCAGCAATGATGGCCGTTACCTTCATCCTCTGACTACCAAGTATATGGACCGTCTCCTTGTAACCATAATTAATATAATCCGAGGATAGAAGCGCCGGCTTATGGTGAATCATATAATCCTCCACCGGAATATGATGATCCTTCAACGCTTGGACAAAGCCCTCGTTGCGGACTATCGATACGGTCATATGTTCGTTGGCGTTCAGAAACATCAAATTTCGGTGGCCTTTGTCAAGTAAATATTTACATATACTATAGATTATTTTGTAGTTATCATTATCTACATACGGGGCGTTATTCACATTGGCATTCATGACTTTGCCTACCGTGACGAACGGGATTTGCTTCTGATGCATCAGATAGATGCGTTCATCGTCTATCGTAGGACACATGACAACCGCCCCGTCAATCGGGTAGCTCGACAAGAAAGGCGTTTTCACCTTATGAGCGGGAATCATGTCGAGTAGAACCCTATAGCCGTAATAGGAAGCCTCCAATACGACTCCGTTTATGAATTGATTATGAAACGCGCTAAAAAAGAAATTGCCGTGTGGGATCGCCAATCCGATAGCCATCGTTTTCTTCGTAACCAGACTCCGCGCAATATGATTCGGCACGTAATTAAGCTGTTTGGATGCGCTTAATACCCTCTCCCTCACTTCTTTGCTTGTAGGGCGTTTTTGACTGAATACATTTGAAACGGTACCTTTCGACACGTTCGCCAATTTTGCCACATCATCGATTTTGGCCATTTGTTACCTGACATCCTTCCAAGATTGCTACGCTAACCGCTCATTCAGCCGCTCCGCCAATTCAATTAATTCAAGCGGGTCGCTGATCGTATAGTCCGGTTTTTCGCTCTCGTCCGCATGCTGCTTTGGATACCGGGGGGTCCAGTTTAAGAAGACGCTCGTAATGCCCATTTGATTGGCGCCCTTCACATCCCGGCTCAAATTGTTCCCTACCATCATGATGCGGGGGCAATCGTCCATGCTCAGATCCAGAGCCCCGATCGCCGCCTTAAACATGCGCGGACTCGGCTTAAACGCTTTTACCGTTTCGGAGTATACCATCGTCGCAAAATAATCGTACAGTCCGTTTTGCGTTAAAATATTTTTGAACGACTGCGCGTATCCGTCGGCCACGATAGCCATCGTAAAGCCTCGCTCCGCTAGCGTCCTCACCATGATATCCGCTCCGGGTATCACGTCGGCTTTAATGACGATATCGTTCTCATCGCGAATTTCCGTACCTTCATCAATAATCGTATCTCCACAGTCTAGAAAAATAATCAGCTTTTTCGGCTCCGAGGCTTTTTCCATATTAAGATTCATCATGATTTACACCTCTCAGTTTTAAATCGTTGGCATAATGGCAGGCAACGTAATGCCCGTCTCCAATGGACATTAGTTCAGGCTCCTTCTTGACGCATAAATCTGTTTTATAAGCACACCGGGGATGGAAGTGGCATCCGCTCGGAGGATTGGCAGGGTTAGGAACCTCTCCCTCAAGAATAATTCGATCTTTCTTCAAATCCGGGTCCGGCTCGGGCACTGCTGACAGCAGTGCTTCGGTATAGGGGTGTTTAGGCTGCTTGAACAACAGCTCTACGTGCGCTAACTCCACAATTTTGCCCAGATGCATGACGGCAACTCTATCAGAAATATTCTGTACAATGGACAAATCGTGGGAAATAAAAATATACGTGATTTGCAGCTGCTGCTGCAGGTCCTTAAGTAAATTAATGATCTGCGCCTTAATCGAAACATCCAGAGCAGAAACCGCTTCATCGCACACAATCAGCCTCGGATTGGAGATTAACGAGCGTGCGATAGCGATACGCTGCCTCTGTCCCCCTGAAAATGCGTGCGGGTACCTTCTAAGGTAGCTGACGTTCAAGCCGGTTTTCTGCGCTATGTCCGTCACTTTCTCTTCGACTTCCGATTTGGACAGCTTGAAATTGGCCAGAAGAGGTTCGGAAATAATGTCATACACGCTCATTCTCGGGCTTAATGAGGAGTAAGGATCCTGAAAGATCATCTGGATTTCTTTTCTTAATTTCTTGAAATCTTTGCCCCGCAGCGATAAAAAGTCGACCCGCCCGCCATCCTCCGTATGATAGAGCACCTGGCCCGATGTCGCATTCATGCCTCTGACGATGCATCGTCCCAACGTCGTCTTCCCGCAGCCCGATTCTCCTACGATGCTTAACGTCTCACCTTCGTACAGCTCAAAGGACACATCGCTTAATACGCGGATGGAAGCAGGCTTGCGAAAAAACGTTTTGTCTGATTTCAACTGAAACTCTTTGTTCAGGTTAACGACGTCCAATAATCGTTTAGCCATGTCCACTGTCCCCTCCCTCATCCTGGTACAAAAAACATCTCACTGTATGGTTATCGGATATCCGTGTTTGGGGCACGGTTTGCATGTTGCACACGCCTGCGATTCGCTCCTTGCAACGGTCGTAGAAACCGCACATCGGAGGCATATTGACCGGCATGGGAACGGTACCTTCAATGGATTCCAATCTTTTATGTCTGCTACCGCCCATCCTTGGCATCGATTGAAGCAAGCCTTTCGTATACGGGTGCTTCGGGTTGTAGAAGATGTCATGCACCGTGGCTTGCTCCACGATTTTCCCTAAGTACATGACGGCCACCTCGTCGCACATCTCGGCAATAATGCCGAGATCATGTGTAACCAGCAAAATAGCCATTCCGAATTCCACCTGAAGCTGTTTCATTAATTCCAGCACCTGCGCCTGGATCGTCACATCCAGCGCCGTAGTCGGCTCATCGGCTATCAATAGCTCCGGGTTGCAGGACAAGGCCATTGAGATCATGGCGCGCTGCCGCATGCCGCCTGAAAACTCATGCGGAAATTGATCGAACCGCTTCTCTTGATCGGAGATACCTACTTTACCGAGCATTTCAAGCGCTATTTGCTTGGCTTCCTTCTTATCCTTGGTGCGGTGGATGAGAATTGCCTCCATAATCTGGTTTCCAATTGTGTACATCGGGGAAAATGCGGTCATCGGCTCCTGGAAAATCATCGCGATTTTGCGGCCCCGGATGGAGCGTATCTGCTTGCTGTTCGGTTTTAGGGAGAGCAGGTTCAGCTCATTCAACGCTTTCTCCGAATCCGAATGGTATACGATACGGCCCGACGTCTCGCACTCCTTCGGATTAATACTGAGGATGGCCCGGCTCGTTAAACTTTTGCCGCAGCCGGATTCGCCTACAAGGCCTAGCGTCTTTCCTTTTTTGATTTCGAAATCGACTCCGTCGACCGCTTTCATTTCCCCGTTATCTATTTGAATGCGGATTTTCAGGTCTTGGACGGAAAGCAGCGGTTTGCCGGAAGCAGCTTGAGCATTCATTCGATACGATCCCCTCGCTTTGTATGGGAAATGGTGACTTGCATTGGGTATGGTGTGCAAGGTGCGGCATTGTTCGGCCCGCGTCCTTTATCTCTTGTAAGGATCAGCCGCATCACGAAGCCCGTCACCCAGAAAGTTAAATGTAAGTACGGTAACAATGACGAATCCAAGCGGGATCAGCTTCCACGGGTAAAGCGCCACGTTATCGATTTGCTGGGCTTCCTGGAGCAGCACACCCCAGCTCGTGGCAGGTGAACGAATCCCGAGACCGAGGAAGCTCATTGCCGTCTCGCCGAGAATCATGCCGGGGATGGCTAAGGTCGTCGCCACGACCAAATAGCTAATGAAACCGGGAAGCAGATGCTTAATAATAATTTTCGTATCGCTGACGCCTGCGATTTTCGCTGCCAGCACGTATTCTTCGTTTTTGAGCGAGATAAATTTCCCCCTCGCCACACGGGCTAACTCCGTCCATCCGATGAAGGCGAAGATGATGACAATATACAAATACATCGTCACGACCGGGATGCGGGGCGGAATAGCCGCCGAGAGCGCCATCCAGAGCGGCAGCGTTGGGAACGAGCGGATGATTTCAATGATTCTTTGGATGACCGAATCGATCCATCCGCCGAAATATCCCGAGATCCCGCCGATGATTAAGCCCAAGACAAAGCTTATTGCGACCCCGATCAGCGGAATGCTAAGGGAGATTTGACTGCCCAACACAATGCGCGAAAATAAGTCTCTCCCCATCCCGTCTGTGCCGAATATGAACAGGCGACCCGGTTGGTCCACTCCAAACAGATGTGTTGAAGTTGGAATAATACCCAAGAAGCGGTAGCTCTCTCCCTCGACGAAAAAACGGAGCGAGTATTTAATCGATTTGTCCGGCACGAAGATTTTCCTGAAAGTAACCGGGTCTCTCCCTGATTTCAGCTCATACACAAAAGGGCGAAGATGGAATTCCCCGTCCGCATCGATAAAGTGAAGCTTCATAGGAGGTGCATTCACGTATTTGCTGTCGTAGCTCTGTAGATCGTAAGGTGCTATGAATTGGGCGAAGATAGCCGCCAGGTAAAACAGCGCCAAAATAAACAAGCTAACGCGGGCGAGCTTATGCTTTTTGAGCCGCTGATACATAAGACGCCATTGAGAGCTGTAGTAGAGATTGTCGTCCTTCTGCCTCTTATGCCGAGGGACGGATTGCCTTTTGATCACCGTTATCGTTTTCATAGTTACATCCCTCTGAACTCTGTACGAATTTTGGGGTCGAGCCATGCCAATAAAATATCCGAGATCAGCGTTCCAATAACCGTCAATATGGCCATAAACAACAGCCACGTTCCAGCCAAGTACATATCTTGGCCCAGCAATGCGTTATACATTACGGGGCCTTGAATCGGCAGATTGAGGACGATCGCCGTGATCGTCGATCCCGTAAAGATTGAAGTTAATGACCACCCGATCGTACTGATGATCGGATTCAAAGCGGCGCGAGTCGGATATTTCAGCAAAATCTTAGTCTCCGACAAGCCCTTGGACCGGGCCGTAACCACATTCGGCTTGTTCAATTCATCGAGCATCTGCCCCCTCATCACGCGGATCAGCTCTGCCGTATTGGCCAATCCGATCACAATAACAGGAATAATCATATGCTTGAGCAGGTCCAGCACTTTGCCCATAGACCACGGAGCGTTGACATAATCGCTGGAGAACAGGCCGAGAAGAGGATCTCCGAAATATTCGTATGATAGATACATTAATAAAATCGCTAACAAGAAATGGGGGGTTGCCATTCCCAGGAAGCCTATAGCCGAGAACAGGTAATCCCCGGCGGAGTATTGCTTTACCGCACAATAAATTCCGATAGGAATCGCGACCAAATACGTAAAGGCCATCGTGACCAGGGAAACGATCAAGGTTAAGGCCATATACTGCTCGATGACGGCCAGAACGGGTTTGTTGTAGTTAAAGGAATAACCGAAGTCAAAATGCAGCAGGATGTTCTTCATCCATATGAAGTACTGGATAAACCACGGCTGGTCCAGTTTCAGGTTAGCCCGCATTTCATCCATGTCCTGCTGCGACATGACGTCGCCCGCGACGGACATTTTGGCTGCATAGTTGGATACATAGTCACCTGGAGGAAGCTGAATGATGTAGAATACGATGATGGAAATAAAGATGACCACCGGGATGACCAGCACGATCCTTCTTGCTATATAAGGAAGCATCTCTTATCCTTTCCTCTCCGCTTTGATTCGGATTGCCCGGTAATACCGGCGGGAAACCTGCGATTTTCCCGCCGGATTTCATTTTTCCTTACGGCTTAATGAAAAATTGGGACGGATGTCCGTGCCCCAGGCTGCGGAACTCATCGGAATGAATGAGATCTTTGGGGACGTTGTGCATTTTGTTCGATGCGACAATCAGCTTGGGCGTCGGGCCTGCGTAACCGATGATCCATTGGTTCTTCTGATGCAGCTTGACGATCTCGTTGCCCCATTTATTGATTTCTTCCTTGGTTGTTGATGCTTTGACTTTATTCCAATAGTCGAGAATCAACGCTACGTCGCCTTCGGGCTTCACGCCCTCTTTTCCATTGGATGAGGTGTACAGTCCATAGCTTCCGTACCATGGAGTCAATACTCGAAGAGGCACCAGCGTATCGGGACGGAAAGAGACGTTCACGATGGAGATGTTCTCGGTCGTGGCCGGGATTTTGTTCGAATACTTCTGTTCCTGATGCGTTCCTTGATCCACGACCTTCAGGTCGACCTTGATGCCGACAGCTTCATAATATTTCTTGACCAACTCTAGGAAAGGAGCCGTCGAGGTGCTCGCTTCAACGATGGTAATTGTTAAGTCCGATCCGTCGGGATGCAGGCGGAAATTGTTTTTATCGCGTTGGGTCAGGCCTATTTCATCCAAAATTTGATTGGCCCGTTGCGGGTTGAATTGGCTCCACTGCTCAGCCCAGCCCTTCTGATAGCCTACCAGCCCTTCCGGCACCGATGCTTGTTGGGGAGCACCTAGCCCGTTGGTCACGATCTCGGAAATTTCCTTGCGGTCTACGGCAATGGATAGCGCTTCTCTGAACCGGATATCCTGGAACAGCTTGCGCAGATTAGGATCGGCTATCGTCTGGTTCAATTGGATGCCTGCGCTGGACCAAGCGGGGGTGTTCCACGGGATAACCCGAAAATTCGCTTTCTTCTCATTTTCCTTTAATACCGTGAAGTCTTTAAAATCAAATTCCAGCAGATTGAAATCGCCGGCCAACGTGCCGAGAATTCGCTGTGCCGGATCCTGTACCTTGGCCGCTACGATGCGGTCCATATACGGAAGCTGGTTACCGGCCGAGTCCACCTTCCAGAAGTACGGATTACGTTCCATAATAAATTGGTCACTGTTCGGATCGTTCTTCGCTACCCACGCTCTTAAGGTTGGAATTTGCGGGTATACCCAGTAATAATAACCGGTGGCGACCAGGAATGATTTGATATCTTCGAAGCCCCATTTCTTGGCGATTTCGAGCGCCTTGTCATCGCCTACGAACTCCGGCAAAATGGTTTTCTGAAAATGAGCCGGAGCGAAAAACCATTTGTTGTCGATGGCGACACGCTCCAGAAACTGCACGCTTGGATATTTATGTACGACTTTGAACGTGTAATCGTCCACTTTCGTCACCTTGGCCAACGCTTTTTCCCCGGACACCGGATCGACGGAATAATAAGCGTCATATATTTTTTTGCCGAAGGTTTCCTTGGTGAGCATATGCTCCCAGTAAAAGATAACGTCGTCGGCGGTAAATGGCATGCCGTCAGACCATTTCATCCCTTTTCTCAAGTAAACGGTAAATTCGGTGGAATCCTTATTCACGTCATAACCCTTTGCCACGTTAGGCTCCACCGTACTGCCGTCCTTGTTAAAGCGGAACAGCGCTTCCTCTGTTGGTTGGCCAACCGTCCAGCGGTCATTAGGGCCTCCCCATGGCAGCTTCCAATCGCCGCCGTACGTACCCGTTTCTTCGACCACCTTCTCCACCATAATATCTTCTTTGACCGGCATGCGTTCGGCTACCGGTTTCAACGTTCCCGAGCTAACCAGCTTGTTGAGCATCGGAGCTTCTTTGAAAGCTGAAATCTTATCGGGAGCGACGACAGGGGGCGTTGTTGGAGTTACTTCTACGTTGGTCTTGGAGCTCGGGTCGCTCTCGCAGGCAACCAAACCGGTTGCTGCCAATAAAAGCATACATAATAGATACCAGCTGCTTTTCAAGATAATCCCCTCCATAATCTGACTAACTTTTTAAAAGCAATACCATAACATAACACTTGGTCCCTGTATGAATCACCTCCCAGAAGGCATTAAACCGGTTTAATAGAGCACTTGAAAATGAAAACGCTTTTATATAATGGTAATACAAACGAACCCGTTTTATGTATGTGGTTAAAATGGATGGATGTAAGATGTAACATAAGTGGCGGATCTCTGTGGAGGTTAGAGGTACTAGCAGAAGTGTATCGTTAAACCGATTTAATTGGGCCGGCTTAACCAATGTAGAGTAAGCGCTTAACCCAATACTACATTGGGATCGCTTACATTGCAATAGTTTTAAATAAATTATTATCTTTTTAATTCAAAACAAAAACTTCCCTCCTGCTGAACACCGGATGGCCTGCCTGAAATTCGACCGACTACAAAATGTATCAGTTTCATCTGTTCGCGTGCAAACGACTACTTTTTTCCTTCATCAGGTCGCATTCTTCATAATTTCTTCTAAATGTTATTATAATTAAAAGCTGCCGAAAAAATCGGCAGCCTTTTCTGCAATCACTTAAGGAAATAGCCGGGTTCGATCGCGAGGGAACGCTGAAGCTTCCCGTACATTTGACTGGCCGAGTAAACGTGAGGCAAGGCGTTCAAGACCGATTGCGAATCCTCCGTGCAGCGGCATGCCGTATCGAAACACGTCAAGATATCCGGCAAAATGATCCGGATTCAGCCCCCGGCTGCGTATTGAAGCGGAGAGCTCCTCGTAATCGTGAATCCGCTGGCCTCCAGTCGTTATTTCGAGGCCGTTAAAGATCAAATCAAACGAAGCGGTGAGTGCGCCGTTCTCTGGTGCCGGCATCGCATACATCGGACGTATTTCACGAGGGAAAGGCAAATGTTCTTATCATCAAACGGCTTACTCTTTATCAGGCGATAACAACGAAAAAAACCGCCGACCACGTACGGCCAGCGGTTACCTAACTATGGGTTTAAATTCAAATCCAACATCCGCAGCAGAAGGACGACGGCTTCCGCGCGCGTTGCGGTGGCGGACGGCTCGAATCGATCGCCTTCACGGCCTTGCACTAGACCGATCCCCTCCGCCGCGGTGACTGCGTCACGAGCCCAAGTCGGTACGTCCGCTGCATCTGCGAACGCCGGCTCGGTGCCTCCCGACGTCTCCAAGCCCGCCGCGCGGACAAGCAGCGTCGTCATCTCCGCCCGCGTGATGATGGCGTTCGGCCGGAAGGTACCGTCCGGGAAGCCGACGACGATGCCGCGCTCGGCCGCCGCAGCAACGGCGGACGCCGCCCACGCTTCGATGGTATCAGCATCCGTGAATCGCGGCGTGGCCCCGCTGTCTACCTTGAGCGTCCGCATCAGCATAGTAATGAATTGCGCTCGCGTTACTTGCGCATCCGGCGCGAACGTGCGCGCGTCATACCCGTTCGCAATACCGAACTCTACCGCCCGCGCGACGAACGAGTCTGCCCAGTGACCGTCCATGTCGAGGAACCGCGGCGGCGGCGGTGCTGGCGTCGCTGTCGGTTTCGCAGGCGACGCTGACGATGCTTCGAAGGCAAACACGGCGAACTTCGCGAAGTGATCTGCCGACGCCTCGACAAACCCACCCTTGACCCGGCTTTCGATCTTGACCCATTCCTCACGGGCTTCATCGAAGTAGAATAAGGCCGCGAGGAACCCTTCGGGCACCGCCGCCGCGTCGAAGGCGAAACGAAGCGTTACCGGCTCCGAAAACGTCATTCCCGTGCCCAGCAACAGTTCGAACACGTCGCTCGCCAAATGCAGCCCAGCCGGTACCGAATCAGGAGGCAGCCCGATCTTTTCGATCGTGACGATCGCGTCTCCGGGCAATCCAGGGATCTCGATCGATACTTGCTCGCCGAACGTCGCTGTGCATCCGCCGCTAGAGCAGGCAGTCGTCGTTTTTCTCGTTACGGTCGGCACCGCGGCTGCTCCCTTCTCGTCGTTCTCGCGCGACGTTCGATACACATCGACTTGGATTTCGGAGCGAAGACCGCCGTATTCGATCGAGATCGTGGCCGTCCCCCGCATTTTCGCTCGAACGACGCCGTTCTCCCCTACCTCCGCGACGGAGGCGTTCGAGGTCGTGTACTTCGCCGCATCGGTGACATCGGTCCGATGTCCATCCGAGTACGACGCTTTGACGAGGATAGCACGGGACGATCCGGCCCTCAAGTGATAAGTATTCTCGTCAACCTCCAAGCCGACCAATGCGACAGGCGCTTTCTCCACCGTAATGACCATCGTCGCCGTCAAGCCTTCCGGATTCGTCACGCCGGCAGGTGGAGTCAACGTACCCGTAAACGCGTAAACCCCCGCCGCGTTGCCGTTATAAGACGGTACCCCATCGTCCCATGACACCCGGGCGCCTACGATGGATCCATCGTTCAGGACGACGTTAACCATAGTCGGCAGCACGAGACCGGACAAGGGCGTCCCGTAGTCGACCGTCATGGCCGACAGCGGAACGACGCTTGCGATCGGCAGCGACGCCACCGGCGCTTCCACCACCGTAATGACCGCCGTCGCTGTCAAGCCGCCTGGATTCGTCGCGCCCGAAGGCAACATCAACTCGCCCTTGAAGGCGTATCGTCCCGGCGTATTACCGTCGTACGCAGGATTGCCGCCGTCCCACGTTACGCCCGTCGCTTCTGTCGTTCCGTCGCTCAACCCGACGTTCACCGTCGTCGGCAATCCGAGCTCCGAAAGCGGGGTTCCGTATCCTACGGTCCGGTATACGGCGTCCGCGACACTCTTGATCGTCCGTGGTTCGACCGTCACGACGACCGCCGCAGTAAGCGCGGCCGGGTTCGTCGTCCCACTCGGCGGCATCAACGTGCCGACGAACTTGTACGCCCCCGGTACCGTTCCGTCGTACGCAGGATTGCCGCCGTTCCAGATCACGCTCGCTGATACATTCGTTCCGTCGCTCAACCCGACGTTCACCGTCGCCGGCAATCTGAGCTCCGAAAGCGGGGTTCCGTATCCTACGGTCCGGTATACGGCGTCCGCGACGCTCTTGATCGTCCGCGGTTCGACCGTCACGACGACCGCCGCAGTAAGCGCGGCCGGGTTCGTCGTCCCGCTCGGCGGCGTCAACGTGCCGACGAACTTGTACGCCCCCGGTACCGTTCCGTCGTACGCAGGATTGCCGCCGTCCCAGATCACGCTCGCTGATACATTCGTTCCGTCGCTCAACCCGACGTTCACCGTCGCCGGCAATCCGATCTTCGACAGCGGGGTTCCGTACTCAACCGGTACGCCCGCCAACGGGGAGACGGACGCGATCGAGACCGGATTCGCCGTAAAGTCGAATGAGGCCGCTTTGCCAACCTCATACCCCGCCGCCGGATCCGCTTTATAACGTACGAATACCGTCTGATTTCCGGCGAACGTCGGTGCGTCGCCACTGTCGTAAACGACGTAACTCACGCTGCCGTTCCCTATGTATTCCATGTCCTCCGTCAGTCCGACGAGGACATTCGCCTCGTCGTCCGGCACAAGTCCCGTCGGCGGTCCGACGTACATGTCGATTAAGTTGGCGCTGTTCCCGGCGACACGATACGAGCCGTCCGCAAGCTGCAACGCGGCGCGAAGGTTCCATGTGCCAGGAATCACCTTGAACCATTGCTCGTTCATGTTTGCGTCCGTCTTCAGTAGGACGCCGTCGCCCGCGTTGGAGCCGCCGTATATCAGAAAACCGCCGTCCCTTGTACGCAGCAAGCCTTCCGGGACTTGGGCGCTTTCGTGAGGATATTCCTTTCTCCACAACTCGTTCCCGTCCGCGTCCGTGCGCAGCACGACGATATTTTGCTCATTCCCCGCCAACACGTTGCCGATCAAATAATAACCCGATCCCGCGCCTGCATCAGCCAGGGCCTGCAGCGTAAGGCTACCCCCGTCGCTGTAGAACTTTTTTAAGGGGCCAACCCCGGAACGGGCGCTGTAAGTGTACAACGTGCCGAACGATGAGCCGGTCCCTTCGGAACCGTATCCGACGATTGCTACGTCACCGGACGGTAGAGTCAGCCCTTCGAACGGAATGCGACCATATGTGGTCAGGTGGACGATGCCCGCCCCCGGGTTGCCGTTCACATCGAGGGTGAAGATTGAGTTTACCGTCCCGATATCGGAAAATGGCGCGATACCTCCAACGAGATACCGCACCGTGCCGGCACCTTCCATTTTCGCGATGAAATTCGCGGAGCCGCCCCCCGGCAGCAGCACGCCCGATTGAACGACGACCCCCGTCTCATTAACGAGGCCGTAAAGCATACCGTCGTTCATCCTACCGACGAACATATACCCATTAGGCGTCTCCAGCACGTCGTTCACCGCTGGAGGAAGACCGCTAGTGTCGAACCCTAGCGAAGTCCGCCATTGCAAATCGCCGTTCGCTCTCCATTTTGCCATGAACAACTCCGGGTCTTCGCCGCCTGCGTCGGTCCCCGCCGCAACGTATCCTCCATCCGCTGTCGATATGTAGTCCCCGTACCGAATATCGGGGTCCACGGTAACTGAGTCCTTGGCTACGGGCTCCAGCACGAACCGATCGGCGGCGAACGCCGAGGAATAATCAGAAAATGCGAATAAAAATACAATCAGCGACAGTGTCCATCGCCTCAATGCCCGACTTCCGAAACTCACATAATGCCCCCCATTTCCACAAAATCCCATGATACTTATCATTGTAAAGGAATGCCCGTCAAATAGGAATACCCCGATCTGGGAATTTTCGAGTCGTTATGACAAAAAACGCCGTCAAGAACAAAAATCGACAACGCATAAATATCCGTAAAGGTTTGAATTGGCATATGTTCTTATCGTCGTGAGGTTAAAAGAAAGAGCGAGAAGTTTCCCTCCGGCTCCAAGCGAACCGAACCCATTACTTCTTTAGAACAGAATTCAGCTCCGGCCCTACGTTGTGCCAGAAGGCCGCAGCAAGGCTTCATGCCATTCTTCACACCTTTCCTATAGGCCGTTGTCGGCCGGTTGTCAACGGAGCCTTACAGCCATTCGATTTGCAGATCGATATCCCTGCTACGAGGTCCTGCATTCACTCCAAGCTTAACCGGCAAGTAGACTTAGCCGCTTTCGGCTGTCAATGGTTATTATTTTACTCCAATTTGTCACGTAAGGGCTGACAATTTAGTTGATATTGATTATCATTCTCTTCAAGAGGAGCCCTGTGACCCCTTCCTTACCAATTCCGACAGTCGCTGTCGTTCCATATATCGCTCTCCAATAAAAAAACGGCCCGCCGGCAAAAGGCAGACCGCAATTCACACATCCGTTTTTCGTCGACTCGCAGCTAAACCACAAGGACGAGCTGTCAAGAAGTCCAGCCCAACGCTTTTTTCCCAGCTTCCAGTGCGGCTACGATTCGTTCCACATCATAGACATTACCTTTCCACGTGCCGCCGCTTACGGCTTGCAGGGCGGCCCAAAGCTTCGTATCGTCAGGCAGTCCGGGATCCGCGGCAAGTCCGGGATGGAACGGGCGCGCAGCCAGAGCTTCCGCTCCTTCCTCCGGCGTGTACGTCTTCCCTTCCTCGCCTACGAAGTGAACGCTGCCTTCCAGACGGTTACGGTCAATGATGATCTCGATCGTATCGCCGTCCCTTAGCTTGCCTACAGGCCCGCCGGCTAATGCTTCCGGGCCGACATGGCCGATGCAAGCGCCGGTGGATACGCCGGAGAAGCGGGCGTCCGTAATTAGCGCCACATACTTGCCGAAGGATAGATGCTTCAGGGCAGACGTGAGCTGGTACGTTTCCTCCATACCCGTTCCCGAGGGTCCGCGTCCGATCAGCACCATCGCGTCGCCCGCCTGGATAGCTCCGTTCTTGATGGCAGCAATGGCGGCCCGTTCCGTTGTGAACACCTTTGCTTTGCCTGTAAAACGGTATACGCCGTCTTCATCCAGCACGGCAGGATCGATGGAAGTCGATTTGATCACAGAGCCTTCCGGGGCGATATTGCCCGTCGGGAACGTAACCGTCGACGTAATGCCAAGCTGCTTCGCCCGGTCCGGGCTCATGATGACGCTGTCCGGGTCAACGCCGTCCTCATCTTGCAGCCGTTGGCGCAATAAGCGGCGGCGGTCGGACGATTCCCACCAATCCAATACGTTGCCGAGCGTTTCGCCGGTTACGGTCAGCACGGAATCGTCCAGCACGCCGAGACGGCGCAAGTGAAGCATCACTTCCGGCACGCCGCCGGCCAAAAACACCCGAATCGTCGGATGATAAACCGGGCCGTTCGGCAGCACGCTAACCAGGCGGGGAACTTCGCGATTGACCTGGATCCAGTCTTCAACGGTCGGCATCGTGAGGCCGGCCGCATGAGCGATGGCCGGAATATGCAGCAGCAAATTCGTCGACCCGCCGAAGGCGGCATGGACCGCCATTGCGTTGCGAATGGCCGAATCCGTCAAGATGTCGCGCATCCGTAGACCTTGCGACTCCAGCCGGATCACGGCACGGGCGGATTGCCTTCCGAGCTCCTCCCAGATCGGCTGCCCCGACGGGGCGAGAGCGGAATGTGGCACCGCCATCCCCATGGCTTCCGCCACGACTTGAGCCGTTGCCGCCGTGCCGAGGAACTGGCAGCCTCCTCCCGGAGTAGCGCAGGTTCGGCATCCGAGCTCCGCGGCATCGTCAAGCGATAATTCCCCATTGGCATATCTGGCGCCGATGGTTTGGATTTTACCCGCATCCTCGCCCGCTGTGGGGGGGAGCGTCACCCCGCCGGGTACGATGACGCCGGGAAGATCTCTCATGCCCGCAAGCGCCAGCATCATCGCCGGAAGTCCCTTGTCACAAGTGGCTACGCCGATAACGCCCTTTCGCGTGGGCAAGGAACGGATCAGCCGGCGAAATACGACGGCCGCATCGTTGCGGTATGGCAGCGAGTCGAACATGCCTGTCGTGCCTTGGGAGCGCCCGTCGCAAGGATCGCTTACATAGCCGGCAAAGGGAATGCCTCCCCGCGCCGCTACTTCGGCAGCAGCCGCTTTCATTAACAAGCCGACTTCCCAATGGCCGGTATGGTATCCCAAAGCGACGGGAGTGCCGTCCTGCTCACGGATCCCGCCTTGGGTGCTGAGCAGCAGAAACTGCTTCGCGTTCAGAAGCGCAGGATTCCACCCCATCCCTGCATTTTGCGACATGCCGAACAAATCGCCGCTCGGAGCCGACTTAAGCAGCTCGTCCGTAAGCGGGAGCTTCCCTTCCGGTCCGGAAGCATGAGTGATCACCTCGTACAGGCCGGCAGAGTCGGCTGAGGCAGCGGTTCCCATAATCTCGTCAAACGGTTTATCCATGGCTCCTCCTTTGCGGCGCGGCCGGGTTTCATCCCGCCCGAGTGCTTGCCCTGATGCAGCTCAATTAAAAAGAAGCCCGCGAGGTTATCCCGCGCAGGCCACCGGGTTGATCAGCTTGCCGATCCCCCCGATTTCGATTTCGATCCGGTCTCCTCCAGCCAGCGTAAACTCATTAGGAGGAACAATGCACGTGCCTGTCAGCAGCACGGTACCTTCGTAGATTTCGTTATCCCGGACAAGGAAGGATACCAGCTCCTCCAATCTCCGTTTGAGCTGCTTCGTATTCGCTTTCCCTTCGAATACTTGCTCCCCGCCGCGATAAATGCTGCACGTAATGTCCAAATCGTAAGGATTCGGCACCGCATCGACGAGCCGGATTGCAGGACCGATCGAGCAGGAGCGCTTCCACATTTTCGCCTGAGGCAAGTACAGCGGATTATCTCCCTCGATATCCCGGCAGCTCATATCGTTGCCGATCGTATAACCGATAATGCGGCCTTGGCCGTCCAATACGAGGCCAAGCTCCGGCTCGGGAACCTGCCATTGCGAATCGCTGCGCAGCTGAACCTCTCCCCCTGGAGCAACCGTACGCGCGGCTGTCGATTTGAAGAACAGCTCGGGACGTTCAGCGTCGTACACTTTATCGTAAAACGTAGACGCATCCATTTTACCTGCCGTCGCCTCGTAATTTCTCGCTTCACGGCTCTTCTCGTACGTCACTCCGGCAGCCCATACTTCAGGCGCTTCAATCGGCGTCAGCAGCTGCAAGTCCGACACATCGGCCGTGAACGGCTCGCCCGCCGCAATGCTCGATTGCACGAGCTCGAGCACGGAAGCTCCTCTCGACTCCGCCACTTTCACCAGCGATAAGTAATCGCGGTATGGAAGCGCATAGCCTGCACCTTCATCCGTAATAGCCGCAAGCTGCGGTTCACCGCTGTCCTGTGCAATAAACCGAATAATTCTCATCCCACGCCACACTCCCTTTTTTGTTATACTCTACTAACCAGCTTTACATCATGGTGTAAGTCTCTAGCTGAGATAAACAATTGCATTGAAGCGTTTTCAAAGATGATGTGAAGCGTATTGAGCAGCATTCTCGTTGTCTACTAATCATCATACTATATTACCCGGCAGCGCATAAGCATTCCTAAGAATCTTTAGCGGGATTTTTTTCGCGAACTACGCGGTTAATGCTCTCGTTCCTTCAAATGCACCTTATACTTCACATCAGGATTGGCCAAGTACCTTGGATAAAAGCCGGAGAGAACATCGACGACGTTCTGGGCTATTTTCCCCTTCAGCTCCTGCTCGGAATCCTCGGAATACCAGGCAGCGTGGGGCGTAAGAAGGACCTGCTCCATGGAGAGCAGCGGATGGTCCGGTCGGATCGGCTCCTGCTCCAGCACATCCAGGGCAGCGCCTGCGATTTGCCGGCTTGCCAATGCGGTTATCAGCGCTTGCTCATCAATAAGAGGCCCTCGGGATGTATTGACGACAATGACACCGGGTTTCATCAGTCGGAACTGCTCGGCGCCGATAAGGCCTTGCGTATCCGGGGTGAGCGGGACATGGACGGAAATAAAGTCCGATTCCCGGCACAGAGCAGCCAAATCAACCTGCTGCACCCCGAAACGGGCGGTAACATCATTGGAAATGTAAGGGTCATAAGCGGTTACGGTCATGCCGAGCGCTTGCGCTTTCACGCATAGATTTTGCGGGATTTTCCCGAAGCCGACGAGCCCCAATACTTTCTCCCGCAACCGGAACACGGGGATCGCTCTCTTATAATCCCATACGCCCTGCTTCACATAGTCATTCAGCTGGGCAATTTTGCGGGCGGATGCGAGCAGCAGAGCAAGAGCATGGTCTGCCACCTCATCCATGCAGTAATCGGTGCAATTCGCTACGACAATGCCTTTGCGGGTTGCGGCATGCAGATCTATCGTATTGACGCCTACGCCGTAGCGGGAAATCACCTTGCACCGGTCCAACCGGCTGATGACCTTATCTGTAATAGGCGCATACTGTGTAAGGATGGCGTCCGCATCGTGTGCCGCCGCGATGACCTCATCTTCCGTCCTGCATTGGAACGAGGTGATGAATTCCATATCCAGCTGCTCCAGAATCTTGCGTTCGATCTGCAGACTTTTATATTCATAATCGGTAATGACGACTTTGAATACAGCCATAATCCGCCCTCCGCTTCGCTTCGCGATTTGTTAACTGTCGTTCCGGCCGTCCGGTCCGCTTGAGAGAATCTGATTCATAACCGATACGTAATGCGGTAGCGCGATTTCCGGTTCCTCGATTTCCGGATGCCAGCCTTTTTCCCACTCAAAATTCAAATAGCCGCTATAACCGTTACGGCGAAGCACTTGAACCGCCTCCGCTACCGGGATCGTTCCTTCTCCGATCAGCTTGTAATCAAAGCCGGCGGGCGTGAACACGGATGCATCTTTAATATGGACATGCTTGATTCGATCTCCGATCAGCCTGTACGTCTCTTCGAAGCTTTCACCGTGGCGGTAGGAATGGAGAATGTCCCATAAAATATGGAGTCCCTTCACATTATCGAGAATAGGAAGAACCTGCTCGCCGGTGCTGAAATGATCGTGGGTTTCGAGCAGAACGGTAATCCCATGCTCGCCCGCCAGCTCCACCGCCCGATTCATGCCGGCAATGATGTGCTGCAGCGTCTCTTCCCGCGTCTGATCCTTAGGGATAGGACCGCC
Organism: Paenibacillus sp. H1-7; assembly: GCF_022354825.1. Taxonomy (GTDB): domain Bacteria; phylum Bacillota; class Bacilli; order Paenibacillales; family NBRC-103111; genus Paenibacillus_S. The sequence continues at coordinate 2,832,662 of NZ_CP031168.1, read as the reverse complement.
GAAAACCCGAATATAAGGCGCGCCGAGCGCGGATGCGATATGGACATTGCGCTGCACCTGCTCCAGCTGCTTGGCAACCTCTTCAGGAGCATCGGTGGCAAAACGCACACTAGTATCGATACTCACAACGTCGATTCCGTTTTGCTCGAACTTTGCCTTGGTAGCCGCAAGCGATTCGGGCTGGAACTCTTCCATTTCCCACAGGTTGACGCTGCCTCGGACAAATCGGATTTCAACTCCTTCATATCCGCTTTGTTTCGTAAAAGCAACAATCTCGTCAACACTCCACTGGGGGCAACCGATCGTACTGAATCCTAATTTCATTAGAATCTCCTCCTACGATATAATTGGAAAAAAAAGCCTAGGATTGACGGACAATCAACCTAGGATGAATGGAAATCTTCTGAAGCGGGGCGGCAGCCGGATTCTCCCTTTCTTCAATTCGCTGCATCAAAAGCTCCGTCGCCTTCTTGGTAACGGTCTGGACGTCATACTTCACGGAAGTGAGCGGCGTTTCAGCAAAGCCGGCGGCAGCGACGTCGTCAAAGCCGATAAAGGACAGCTGTTCGGGAATGCGGATTCCCCGCTCACGGCACCAGCGCATCGCTCCAAGCGCGATATAGTCTCTTGTACAGATGACGGCCGTAGGCTTGACGCTCTCATACAATGGACCAATAGCTTCATACCCGTCTTCGTAGCCATCGCCCTGCACTCTGCCTATCAGCTCCGGATCGAACGGGATATGGTTGTCCTGCAATGCGGCCAAATAACCGTTCTGCTTCTCCCTGTCGCTGTAGTTGCCGCCGCCGATAAAACCGATGCGCTTGTGCCCGGCCCGGATAAAATGCGATGCCGCTTCGTAAGCGCCGGCTCTCCGGTTCACATAGACCGCGTCCGTCGGGATATCGTAATCCCCCCCGGCAAGCAGAATAATAGGGAATTTATTATCCCGGAGCTGCTTGATTTTGGCGAAATTCGCCGTGTACACAGGGTACATCAAGATACCGTCCACCCGCCGGGAGACGAGCACATCCAGAGCCTCCGCTTCCTGCACGGGACTGGAGTTGGTAATCATCAGCATCATGTTGTAGCCGGATTGCTTGAGAGTTTGCTCGATCTCCTGCGCGGTTTCCGTAAGAATCGGATTCATAAGCTCGGTCAAAATAATGCCGATCGTATTCGTCTTCTTCTGAACGAGCGACCTGGCGACGACATTCGGAATGTAGTTCAGCTGCTCCGCGCATGCCATAATAACGGCTCTCGTTTCCTCGCTAATCCGCGGGCTTCCCTTGAGGGCGAGCGACACCGTATTGATGGAAAAACCGGTTTTTTCGGCAATTTCTTTTTGACGGATACTCTTGGCATTCATGCGTAACAAACCCTTTGTCAGTAGATTGTGGATAGTGATCAATCAGTAAATATTAACGATAATATCTATCCTTTATTATATTTTAGACGCCTATCTTTGTAAACAATATCCATTGCTTACTCTTCAAGGAATGCAGCAAAAAGGACCGTAAGGAAAATCCCTTACGGTCTTTGCATGTTTCGAGCGGTCATCAAGCCTCGTCAATCCGCCTCTGCGAACCTTTTTCGGAAGGAGACATAGCTTCTCCACGTCTGAAAGCCGAGCTTGCCGTAAAAATCGACGAACGGAGTCATATCGATGACGATATTGCGAATTCCCCGCCTATGCAGGTGGTGGACCCCTGCCTTAACAATATCCAGCCCGTAGCCGTGACCCCGATACCGCTCATCGATACCAAGCGGGCCAATACCGCCAAGCTCCTGCTCAAACAAGGGAGACCAATAGATGTTCTGCGCCAAAATCGGCGAATGGGAGTCGTTAATCCGGCAAAACCCGATGATTTCTCCGTCTTTCTCGCATACGACGAATTCGCGTCCGTCTCCGCCCCGCTGCCAGTAATGCAATGTCTGGTATACCCATCCCGGAAAGCAGCGCCGCATAAATGCATTGAACGAATCCGCTTCGTCCGCCTTAAGCGGGCGAAACAGAACGCTTTCGCGCTCAGGCAGCGGCTCGGCATCAGCGTCCTCGTATTCACGGTATAAATCGAATACGAGCCGCTGATTCACATACCCGCGCTTCTCCAGCCAAGCGGACACATCATCGCAGGGCATCGGCACGCCGGGAAACACCCGCATGTGGAAATCGCTGCCGATTTGGATCTGCTTGACTCCACGGTCGCGAAGCACGCTCTCGGCATCGGACAGCAGCTTGCTCCCGATCCCTTGACCTCGATAGGCCGGTGCCACCAGCAGCGCATGAATCCATCCGAGCTCGCTTCCATAATCGAGGCCTCCTATGGAGTCCTGCCATCTTTTCGCCACCACATATCCTGCGAGCTCGCCCGTTGCTTCGTCTATGGCAACCCGGGTTCCTGCGCCAACCACATTGCGGTCCTCCAGCACATTTTGGACCAGAAGCCGTTCGCGCATCGGGAACGAATGCCCCCATTCCGTGTTCCATAATCGTTGTAAACCGCTGATATGAGCGGCAGTCAATGGCTCGTATCTCATCGTAGCTGTATCCCTTCTTCTTGTTATTTGGCGGCTTTCGTGGAACGGTCGTACGCTTTTTTGTAAATATCGACGATTTTATCCACTCCCAGCGCCTTCATGTCGCTGACATATTTCGGCCAATCGTCAAGACTGCGTTCTCCTACAATGAATTTGGAGATGTTCTCGTCATGCTTTTTCTTAATGGTATCGCCGGTCAGCGACAGTACTTCCATCTCGTCCGGCGTGAACGCAGGGCGCGGCTGCTGCTGGCTGTCATACTTGGGCGCTTCCTGGTAAGCCTTCTGAAGCTCCGGCGACGATAGCGACAGGTGGGCATCGTAATCAAACCAAGCGTAAGTCCCGTCCGTCGACAAGCCCGTTTTCTTTCTCATATCGGCGACGTCCGCGTATTTCTCAATAAACTGCTTTTTGCCGTTTTCCGTCTTGAACGTAGTCCCTTCTTTACCCCAGCTTGCCATCGTCCGTCCTTCTTCGGTGAAAAAGAAATCCATGAACTTCATGACTTGCTTAATCTTCTTAGACGAGGTAGCTACCATGAATCCCTCATCCACATACTGTGTATAGGCATTTTTGGCCGGTCCCCCGGTAAAGCCGGCGGGCGCACCCATAAACAGCAGATTATATTGCGCATTGTCCTTACGCAGTGCCGAGTTGAAGAAGTCGATACGGCCGATGTAATCTACCGTCACGAACGCCCGGTCCGTCGACATCAAGTCCTGCCACAGCTTCGTATCCGCGGACAGGAAGTCCGGCGGGATGAGCCCTTCCTTATAAAATTTGTTCAAGTATTCAATCATCTTCTTATAGTTGTCCTCGACCGGACCGTAGCGCCATTCTTTCTTGTTGAAGTCGTAATAGACGTCGGTGCCCGTGCCGAATGCCGGAGCAAAATTCAATAGGCGCTGCAGGCCGTTGCGGAAAGAGAACGGATAGCTCTTCGGGTACGCTTCCTTTACTTTCTTGAGCGCCGTATACAGCTCATCCCATGTCTGCGGCTGGCTCAGTCCGAGCTTCTTGAACACATCCTCCCGGTACATCCAGATCATCCGGTTCGTTTCCCCGATTCCGGCATTCGGGAACATATACATTTTACCATCGGAGGATAGGGTGTTTTGCGTCTCTAACGGATATTTTTCCATCCATTTCTTGAGGTTAGGCATCTCGTTCACATGATCCAAAATATTGACCAGCGCTCCCTGCTGGCCGTATTTGTCGGCAAGCTTCTTGTCCATGGTGAGCATAAGATCTGGCAAATTGCCGGATGCGATAGTCACGCTCAAGGCGTCCTCCAGCTTCCCTGACGGCAGCTGCACATCTAACGTAACCCCGGTCTTCTCTTCTATCATCTTCCATACGATGTTCTCTTTATTGTACGGCCAGCTTGGATTGGAGTAGTTAAGTGCAGTGAACGTCTGTTTGGCCGGTTCTCCGTTCCCTCCGGCGGCAGGCGGTGCCGATGTGTCCTTTCCGTTATCCGTACATCCTGCGAGGGTGGAAAGCGATAATCCGGCGGCGACGCAAAGCGACAACCCTTTCATAGTACGTGTCATTGAGCCCATCTCCCCATTTTCATATCGTTTTGATTGCAGCGCAATTTATCGGCAGCTCCTCGATGAGGATGGCTACCCTTTCACCGAGCCGATCATCACCCCTTTGACGAAATACTTTTGCAGGAACGGATAAATAAGCAGGATGGGAACGGTGGATACGAGAATCGTTGTGAATTTCAAAGCATCGTCCACGACCAGATTATCGCTGCCGACGCTGGTTACATTAGCGGAATTGATCTGGCCCTGCAGGACGATATTGCGCAAGACCACCTGCAGCGGGAACATGTCTTGGTCGCGTAAATACAGCAGGGCGGAATAAAAGTTGTTCCAGATGCCGACGGCATAAAACAGTCCGATGGTGGCCAGCACCGCTTTGGATAGCGGCAGCACGAGCCGGATGAAAATGCCGATGTCGGTAAGGCCGTCAATTTTGCCGGACTCCTCCACCTCTTTGGGCATGGCTTGAAAAAAGGTCCGCATCACGATCAAATTCCAGGTACTGACGGCGGTAGGAAGCACCATGGCCCATAGGGTGTCCACCAGCCCGTAGCTTTTCACCACGAGGAAGGTTGGAATCATCCCCCCGCTGAAAAACATCGTAAATACGATCAGAAGCGTGAACAATTGATGATGCGGCAATTCTTTCTTGGAAATGGCGAACGCTCCGGCGGCGGTAATAAGGAGCGAAACCAGCGTGCCGACGACGACATATTGGATCGTGTTCAAGTAGGCTGATGCAATGCGCGGATCGCTCAGCACGATGCGGTACGTGTCCAGGTTAAAGCCTTTGGGCCAAATAGTGACCTCGCCCTTCAATATGCTCACCGTGTCGCTGAAGGAGACCGCGATCATATAAACGAAGGGGTACAGCGTCACTACGACTACGACGAGGAGCAGCAGGACGATGATGACGTCGACCAAGCCGAGCTTTGTTCTCATGCGATTCCGATCCCCCTTGCTACCACAAGCTGGTCTCGCCGACTCTGCGGCTTACCCAGTTGGCGGAATAAATAAAGATAAGACTGACGATGCCCGTAAACAAATCGATGGCTGTCGCGTAGCTGTAATTCCCTTGACCGATCCCCGTCCGGTAGACGTAGGTGCTGATGATATCCGCCGTTTCATAGATGGCCGGGTTGTACAGCAGGAATACTTTCTCAAAGCCGATGTCCAGGACGTGTCCGACGTTGAGGATGAATACAATAACGATAGCGGGCGCTATTCCCGGCAGCGTGACATGTAGCATTCTCCTCCACCGGTCCGCTCCGTCCATCTCCGCCGCCTCGTACAGCTGCGGATCAATCGATGTAAGCGCAGCCAAATAGATGATCGTCTCCCACCCGACATGCTGCCATATTTCCGAGACGACGTAGACCGAACGGAACATGCCGGGCATAACCATGAAGTTGATCGGCTCGAAGCCGAGCCACTGGATGATATGATTCACAATGCCGCTTGACGGGGATAAAAACATCAGCACCATGCTGGCCGCCACGACGTTCGAGATAAAATGCGGCAAATAGCTGACGGTCTGCACGAATCGCTTGAACAGCGCATGTCTCGCTTCATTCAATAACAGCGCAAGGATGATGGGTGCCGAAAATCCGAATACAAGCCTGTATACGCCAAGTATAAACGTATTGTAAATCAATTTGAAGAAATCCGGGTTTTCCCAAAACAGCTTGTAATACTTGAAGCCTACCCACTCGCTCTCCCACACGCCTTTAAACAAGTTGTAGTTTTTGAACGAAATGATAAGACCGAACATGGGGACGTACTTGAACAGCACATAGAACAGCAGCGTTGGTAAAAATAGCAGAAATAAATATTTGCCGCGCTTCCATTGCTTCCAATAAGACGCTTGCTTCGACCGCTGCGAAGCGGGTTCGGCGGCCAGCGCGGCCGATGGATTTGTGCTCAACAGTCATCTCTCCCTTTCTATTCCGGCGACTTGCTGCGGAAAGGATGGTAAGTTGAGCCTATCATAGCAAGCGAGCGTTGCACTGGCTATCATGACCTTATTTACTTTTTACCAAATCTTTAACCATCGATAAAATTGATAAGAATCGTAAAAATTGATGCAGAAGATTGTAAATTTTGTCTCCCACAGCGAATTTCTCCATGCTATAATTTTGCACAAGATACTGGCTATCGTGAGAGGGGATGACTATGCACGCTGCTATTTTACCCAAAAATAAGTACAGTGGCTCCTTATTCTACCGGCTGCTCATCAGCTTCATTACGATCATCCTGCTGCTCGTATCGCTCAATGTGGTTACGTTTACTTTTTTCCGCAGCAGCATCCGCGATGAGATTATTAGCAACAGCAGCCGCAACCTCGATGTGACCGTCGCCAGCTATGAGAAATACGTCAAATTGATTAAAGGTTTGATGGTGGGGCTCTACTTCAACAACTATACCGAATATCTTAAGAAGAATCCGCAGCAGTTCGATTATTACATGGTCAGCCAGGTTCAGAGAGATCTGCAGAACACGATGGCGGGCAGTCAGCTTTATTTATACGACCTCATTTATTTTTTTCCGCACCGGGACTATGTGTTTGACAAAGACGGCTCGCGAGAAGCCGATACGATGTTTAACAAATTGTATAAATCCCGATATACCCCCGAATTTTGGTCGGCGGAAATAGCCAAGCCGTTTTCTTTTCGCGTCTATCCTGCTGCCGAGTACACGGAAAATACGGCCTTCTCCACCCGCACCCTGGGCCGCTTCAACCCGATCGTATTCAAGAGCGCGGCCGCAGACAACTTTGCCATCATCGGCTTGATGGACAGTGTTTCCATGTTCGATGCTTTCAGCCATATTCAGCAGGATTCCGGATTTTACATTTTCGACGAAACAGGCAGCGAAACATTTTCGGCAACGAATCGGGAGTCTTCTATTGAATTGGCGCGGCTCACGGGGAATGCCGGCTTTTATATGGAAGGAACGAATTATTATTTTTATCAAAAAGGCTTCGAAACCGGCTTTACTTACGTTGTAGTCGTGCCATTTGCCACGATTACCGCACAATTTTTCAAGCTGAACGTGATTATGGCGGTGCTTATCGTCGTTTCCGTAGTCATCGGAATTGCCGTATCGATCTTTTTCGCCCGAAGGTTCAACAATCCGCTCTCCGCTATCATCGGCTCCATTCAACAGATGGATCGGCATCCTTCTCCTCCTTCGTTAAGCCCGATCAGGGAATTCAATGTCATCAGCCAGAAGCTGCACGATTTATTTCAAACGAACGAAACGATTCATAAGGATTTGATTACGAAAAACTCGCTATTGAAGCATTACGCTTATTTGAACAAAGTTAAAATGATTTATACCGACATCGAGGATGCCAAAATATCTATCGACTCGGACCGGCCTTATCTTATTGTGTTGTATCAATTGATGTATAAAGACGGCGAGCTGGCCGAGATGGGGATGGATCCGAACCGGGCGTCGTACTATATTAAGGAATTCGTTCACTCCCAATTCACCCATACCTACCGGGATTCCTTGACCTTCCAAATTGAGAAAGATCAAATATTGACCATCGTCTTCATGAACGACACGGAGCTGTCCGTATTGGACGCGCTGCTGCAGAAGATATATAACATATTGGAGCTGGACGCCTCTTACTGCGCCGTCACCATAGCGGTCACTCCGGTGAACGATAATGCGCTTGCTTTCAATACATCCTTCGAATACGCACTCGAATTGTCAAAGCAGCGCAAGCTTGGCGAAGGCGTGCAAGTCATACGCAGGAAAGAGGAGCTTCCGCCCGATCTATGGTTCTCACAGTCCGGCTTAAAGGAATTCACGGCGAACCTGTCCTCCGGCAACGATGCCATTACCGTCCCGCTCGTCAACAAAGCGTTGGAGCTTGCAGTCAAGAAAGGCGCCACCTACTTTCAAATCCTTGAGCTGGCCAAAGAAATCGTCACTCTGATTATTAAGACGCTCTACGCCGGCCACCATCCGGTTGCACTGCTGGACGGCAAGCGCAATCCTGCCGACAAGCTGAGGGATTGCCGTACACTCGAGCAGTTCCAGTTCCTCTTCCAAGAGCTGCTGGCTCAGTCCGCCAGCGCCATTCGGCAGAAGAAGGATGCAACCGATCATATTACGAGCTTCGTGACAAGCTACGTGAACGAGCATTTCGGCAGCGATTTATCCCTCGATATGCTCGCGGATAAGCTGAACATCACCGGCGCATATTTATCCTCGTACTTCAAAGAGAAGACGGAAACGAACTTCAGCGATTACGTAAACACGGTTCGTATGAATAAAGCGATGGAGCTGCTGCAAAAAACGGAGCTCAAAGTACAGGACGTCGCAGGACTCGTCGGCTACCACACCGTTGCGTCGTTCAACCGCATGTTCAAGAAGCATACCGGTATCACTCCGAGCGAATTCCGGCGGGCTCAAATTCTATGAACAAAGGAAAAGGACTAACCTTCCCCTATAGTACGGAAGGTAGTCCTTTTCTCGTGTCAAGTCAGTTCGTCATGGCATTGTAGTGTGCCGCTAGCTGAGCCGGGGTCAATTCGTAGTCGTAGACGGCCACTTTGCCGATCGCGCCTTCGAAGAACGAGGCGAGATCCCTTGTTGCAATCCGCATAGGAGCGGTCCCGTTGCCTGGGACGATATTGTAATCGGACAATTTGTCTTGGTCGCGTTGGACGCCGTTCTTGAAAATTTTCGTATATCCGGTCGGATACGTTGAGCTTGTATTCGTTGTATTGATCGTAAGCGTATAGTGGATCCATTGGCCGGCGGTCACCGTGTCCTGGAAGTAGGAGCCTGCGCCGAGCCCTCCGGTTAAATTGAACGAGTAGCCGCTGATCCGGTTCGGGCGATTCTCCTGATTGGTCAAGTTGTACATTCTCGCGACCCACGAATGCTGACCGGAAGTCCCTTTGCCCATCCAGTGAACATAACCACTGCTCTCACTGTGGGAAAACTGGAGGACATCCGGACGTACCCAGGCCTCGACCGTCAAGACGCCGGTGCGAGTGACTTCCAGGTAGTCGTTGTCCGGGATCGTAAAATACTGGTCTACGCCGTTAAACACCGGCGCCGCATCTCCGTTAGGCATGGTCGTATTCGTCGGGCTGCCGGTGAACGTGCCGTTCAGGCCGTGACCCGATTGGTCTGCGGTTACCGTCGTGGATAACGGCCAATAGCCGACGGGGTTGTCGGCAAGGACTGCCGTGTCGTAAGACGACAAGGCATGGACGGGGGCTGCAGGGCTCACACATGTTGTCAATGCAAGGGCCATCATTACGGCTGCGGTCATTTTGGAAATGTGTTGTCTGGTAAAAAATGTAAAGTACTTTTTCATTTCAAAATCGTCTCCTTTCCATAGTCGGAATGCGCTTACTTCTTATGCAGCTCGAAGCTCGTGCAGGACTGACGAACGAATCCCCCCTTCCCCGTACTTTCTCATCATACAGGGATGCATAGTATTAAGAAATCAGTTCGTTTTGGGAAGGTTATCATTTGTTTAACCAGTCGAACATTTCATTACAATCGATAAAAAGGAAAAGAAAAACCTGCCTGGGTAGGCAGGTGTGCTTGTAGTGAAAACCGTTATTTAAGGCTTTTGTTGATAGAACTCTAGAGAATGATGCTTTGAAAAGCAATGCGGTCGTTTCGGACCGTAGATCCGTTATTTTCCCGAAAATGGGGCTTTTTTCATGCAAAAGAAGCAAATTTACAAGGAATAGCGGATCTCCTGTCCGATCGACCGCTAGCAGGTCCATGGAGCAGCTTTGCATCGGGCCTGATATACTGCAGCTGCAAGGGTTTCTCAAAGGCAGTTGTGCTTATCGAGAAACCCTTTGGCTTTTTCGTATAAATCGGTTTTTTCTAAGTAGGCTAGTGTGAAGGCGCGAAAGAGCGAGCCTCCTATCCCCGCAGCTTTACGGTGTCGCGGATGACCAGGGAAGGCGCAAGCGTCATTTGCACCGGCTTCGCCTTCGGCCGGGCAATCCGGTTCAGAAGGATGCGGAGCGCTTCCTCTCCCATCCGTTCTTTGTTGATGTCGATCGTCGTGAGCGCCGGGAAGGCATGCTCAGTAATGACCGACTGCTCGTAGCCGACAATGGATATGTCATCGGGGATTCGCACCCTTTGATCATACAAATATCGCATTGCGCCGACCGCAATCCCGTCGCTGGCGGCAAAGACCGAATCCGTGCGGACACCGGATTCCCACAGCTCTTTCATCGCCGTATACCCGGAGGCGCCGGTATAATCGCAATATTTGACCGCGTTGTCCTCAAGCGCCATACCGGCCTCGTCTAGCGCCTTGCGGATCCCTTCCAGCTTCTTGTGGGCTACCGGACTGGTTCGCGGGCCAAGGATGAACGCAATATGCTTATGACCGGTCTCCAGCAAATATTTCGTTCCCTTGTACATCGCGTCCAGTACGTCCGGAGCCACCCAATCGATGCCCGGATAGCTGCGTCCTACAAGCACGGCCGCGATTTTGCGCTGCAAAAGGCGCTGCATGAACGAATCGTCGAACAAGCCGCCGACTATAAATACGCCGTCGACGCGGTTATTTTTAATTAAGGAAGGCAGCTCCTGGGTCGCTTCAAAGGCGGAGAACCGTTCGCTCAGCAAACCGAAGTCGGTCTGCTTCATTCCGGAGGAAATCCCGTTGAACGTATCGTAGAGCAGCGTCTCGGTGACCGAATCGAACCGGTACGATTTGTTCGTCGTATTGTCTGTCATAAAGATGAGTCCCAAAATATGTTTGATCTTTGTAGTCAGCTCCCTCGCTGCCATATTCGGAACATAGCCCAGCCTTTCGATGGCTTCAAGCACTTTGATTCTCGTTTCAAGCTTCACCGAGTCGCTGTTGTTCATAACCAGCGATACCGTGCTTTTGGAAACATTGGCCTCCTTGGCCACATCCATGATGGTAACCGGCATAAGCGAACCTCTCTTTTGACCAATTTCTATGTTCTATTTCTTCAGCGACTTGTAGATATCGTTGACTTCCTTCGTGATTTTCTCGCCGCCGGCTGCATTCCACCGTTTTACATAGTTATTCCATTCGGCGTTGACGTCCCAAGCTCCTGTTGCCGCTTTAATAAAAAACTCGTCCTCGACCTTTTTGACATCGGCGCCATACTCGCTGTAGCTTTTAACGATGGTGCCGGCAGGTATAAGCTGATCGACGGTTTTATAATTTTTTTGAAGATTGGCTTGAACGGCAGCTTCATTACCGAAGGACAGCTTGAACTGCTCCTCGTTCCGGTTGTTGATGATGAAAAATTTGATGCCCGTTTCCGCTTGCTTTTCGTTGGAAGCATATTCTTTGGTCAGCTCCGCCATGCCTTCGCCGTTTTTGGTAAAATGGACGCCTTCCGTACCTCTCCAGACCAAATCGTGAACTACCGGGTCGACCAGCTGCGCATCGAGTATTTGCAAAATCTTCTTCAGCTTCTCATCGGATGTATCTTTGCCTATGACCATATACCGCCAAACGGCAGATTGATTTTCGAACGTCGCCTCTTTGCCGCCTGGTCCTTTTAAAGGAGGCAAATAATCGGTCGTCGCCTGAGGATTTTTTTTGAAGGTAAGTGCGAAAAAGTCGCTCGGTCGGTACTTGGGCATCAAAGAGGTCCAGCCTGCCGTCTGCATCCCTACGATTCCATCCGAGAATAAAGCGGTTTGATCTTTAATAGTAACGTCTGGTTGTATATAACCGCTCTTGTACAAGTCGGCTATGTAGGCAACCAGGCTTTTGTAATTTTCGCTGACTTGGGCGCGGACGAGATTGCCGCTGCTGTCCTTGAGCCATGTATCGTCCTTGACGGTTCCTGCGGGCAAAGAAATGCCGAATGCCGCCGCCAGCGTATAAATGTTCCCATAACCGGTTGTCAGGGAGAAAGCATACGTGTCATTTTTCCCGTTTCCATCCGGGTCCTCGGTAGTAAACCGCCTGGCCACTTCCTTGAACTCATCCAGATTCGTCGGCATGGTCGCCCCGACCTTCTTCAGCCAGTCCGTTCTCACCGCCGTAAAAGGAAACAGCTCTCGCGTCCCTTCCGGAAGAGCCAGCAGCTGACCGTCCTTGTAAATGGACATCTGCTCCAGCTGCGGATAGTTCAACAGTGTCGATTTCCACACATTCGGAGCGACTTCTTTGATCATGTCGACAGGGATCGTTCGTCCTATGCCCTGATTGATGAATTTACCGATGCTGTTGGCGCTAACCAGCATATGGTCGGGTACTTCGCCCGAGGCGAGCAGCATGCTGAGCTCCTGATCTTTTGTCGAATCGGCTTTTACGGGCTGCAGCTTCACATTAAAGCGTTTATTCAGCTCTTGAACGATATAAGCGTCCTGCTCCGGATACATGCCGGCCGTTCCGTTCCCCAGCCATTTGATGTCCAGCGGCTTGCCCGAATCTGCTGCCGACTTGCCGGCTTTGGTATCGGATGGGGCTTGTCCGCCGCATGCGGTTACTGCAAGCGAAGCGGATACCAGAATGGCCATGGCGGGGATTGCTCTTTTTCTTTTGACAAACATTTCGAATCTCCTCCTGTAGGTGGGAAATGATTTTTTATCCTTTCAAGGACCCGACAAGAACGCCCTTGATAAAATATTTTTGTAAAAAAGGATACATGAGAACGACCGGTCCGATAGTCACAAGGACGGTGGCGGCTTCCATCGTTTTCGTAACAATGCCCTCATCGCCTTGCAGGCTGTCGGTAATTCCTTCATTGTTATGATCGATCATCACTCTGCGCAGCAGCAGCTGCAGCACCACATTGTGATTCGATCTCGTATAGATCATCGCATCGAACCAGGCGTTCCAGTGCGCCACGGCTTCCCATAGAGCGACCGTTGCAAAAATCGGCATGGACAGCGGAATAATGATCCGCAGAAGGATCATGAAGAAGCTGGCTCCATCCACAAGCGCCGACTCCTCCAACGACTCGGGGAGCGACATAATAAAATTCCGCATAATCAGAATTTGAAATGTGCTCAGTAACGACGGGATGATAAGCGCCCAGATCGTATCCAGCAGCCCGAGGCTTTTGATCAGCAGAAAGTTCGGAATGAGGCCGCCGCCGAAAAACATCGGGATCAAATAATAAATCGTGAACGCGTTTCGCGCGGGAAGCACCTTTTTGGCCAATGGGTACGCCGTACAAAAGCATAAAAATACGGTTATCGAAGTGCCGACGACAGTCCGGAATATGGAATTGAAATACCCGATGCCGATCGATTTGGATTCGAACACCATCCGGTACGCTTCCAGGGTGAAGCCCCGCGGAATCAGCTTCAAGCCGGTTTTCGACGCTTCCACGGCAGGACTGACGGATACGATCAGCAGCTCCCAAAACGGATTAATCATAAGAAAAGCGACAATGCCTAGAAAGCTGTAATTAAAGACCTTGAACGCGGTCTCAGCGCTAGATGGTTTACCGGTCAACTTGGTTCTCCTCCTGTTTGATTCGATGTGCAGCTACCAAATGCCATGCCCGCTCAACCGTTTCGTTACGTTGCTGGCGAGGATGAGAAGGAGCAGCCCGACGACATTTTTGAACAGACTGATCGCCGTCGAATAGCTGAAATTAAAATCGATCAGACCTACCCGGTACGCGTACGTATCGAAAATATCGGCAACGCTGTAAACGGTCGGATTGTATAGATTGATAATTCCGTCGAAGCCGGCATCCATCATATTGCCTATCCGTAGAATGAACATCATAATGATGACCGGCGCCAGAGCAGGAAGCGTAATGCTGATCGTCTGCCGCAGCCTTCCCGCGCCGTCGATCTGCGCGGCCTCGTACATATCTTGATCGATACTGGAGATAGCCGCTAAATACACGATGCTCCCCCAGCCGACCTCCTTCCATATATCTGCGAGCACTACGATTCCCCGGAAGAGCTCAGGCGTCATCATGAACTTGACCGGTTCGAAGCCTGCCAGCACAAGGACATAGTTCACAACCCCGTTAGTCGGCGAAAGCACCGTCTGGATCAGCCCGCCGATTACCACCCAAGATATAAAGTGAGGAAGGTAAGTTAAGGTTTGAATTGTCTTTTTATACCTTTGATTGCGGACTTCATTCAATAGCAGCGCTAACAGGATCGGCGCGGGAAATACAAAGACCAGCTTGTAGATGCTGATAACCAGCGTATTGCGCAATAGAGTGAAAAACTGGCTGTTCGTAAAAAATCTTTCGAAATATTTGAATCCGGCCCAAGGACTATCCATGACACCCTGCATCGGCTGATAGTCTTTAAATGCGATCACCACACCGTACATCGGTATGTATTTGAAAACGAAAAACCATAGGAAGGAGGGCAGCAGCAGCAGCAGAAGCCCTTTGTACTTCATGCAGTTCCGGAAAAACCGAATCCGCCTGTTCTCCCCGGCAATAGCGGCTTTGACGACCTCTTGACTCATTGTGATCACCTCCTGAAGTGATGAGTTTCTGTCGTTTCTCTGAATTGGAACGTTCCAATTTTAGATTTTGGAGCGTTCCAATTTATAGGAACGCTTCTCCATACAAGCAATAATTTTATTGATCCTATAAAATTTCACCTCGATTAGCCAATAAATGTAAAATATTGAGCGGTATTGCGTTATGAGTGTATCTTCTTGATGACTAAACCCCTCTGTTTGTTCCGACAATTATCATTTTAAACCGGTTTTATCAAAAGAATGTTTCCTGGGTTTTAAGAAATCGTAAATGTTGAGGCTATTTTGTTCCATAAATTGCAAGAAGACGCCGCCCGAGGGGCAGCGCCTATTAATCGATTATTTTTACTGAAGCTTACGCTTTAAACTCCGTGTAATCTTGCAGGAACCGGTCATACATGCCATCCGGCAGCTCTAGCAAATCGTTCGTAGCATGCATGTGCTCACGCAGATGGTGCAGCAGCTGTTCAATGCGTGCGCGATAAGTTTGATCTTGGAACGCAAGATTGTCCCTCTCTTGAGGATCTCTCACCACATTGTACAGCTCGATGTACGTCTCGTTCTTAAACATATCGACGATCAGCTTGTATTCCCCTTCGACAACACAACGGCTGAAGTTGCCTCTCCCGCCATTGCCGTCGTATTGGATAAAGATTCTCTCACGGCCTGAAGCACCGCCGGTGATCAACGGCATCAACGATTGGCCGGACATCGGAGATTTGGGCTGAATCTGTACATAGTCGCAAATCGTCGGGAGCACATCGATACTGCTGACCAGCGAGCTGCAGGAAGTGACAGCCGGCTGGAAGTCAGCCGGAAACTTCATATACAGCGGCGTACGGACAGATTCCTCGTACATGCACATTTTTTGCCACAATCCGTGTGAGCCCAGCATCTCTCCATGATCGCTTGTAAAAATAATCAGGCTGTTGTCGTAAAGCCCCTCCCTCTGCAATTCGTCGATAATCTGGCCGACACAATGATCCAGCAGCGATACGAGTCCCAGATAGGCCTTCCATACGGGTCTCCATTCTTCCCGTGAGTATCGGCTTCCTATGGCACCGGTCAAATTATATAATTGAAGCGGCGACTGATTCGGCGACCACTCCCCTACATTCTCCGGCAAATCAACCTCATCAGCCAGACTGAACCATGGATCGGGAATGTCCAGTGGAGGGTGAGGCGCGTGAAACATGGCATTAAGCAACAACGGCTTGCTGCGATCCCTATTTCTAATCGCATCTACAGAGTCTCTGGCAATAAACTCGTCAATGAAGTACGTCTGTCCTTCTTCGTACCGGCCAACGGCAGGGATCGAATACCATCTTGGACGCGTTATCGTTCCGTATGCCATCTCAGGCACGATCCCGCGGAAATTCGGCCCGCCTGGCTTTCGTTTCGTGTTCTCCTTCAAAAAGGCTTCATATCGGCCTTCAACTCTTCTCCAGTTCGTACGGCTGTCAGGGGATTTATCCAAACCGGGCTTCATCTGAAGATGCTGCTTTCCCGTATGCCAGCTGTCCCATTCGTTATCCATAAGCCCGTATAGATGATCAAGGCCGCTCCTCACAAAAGAGTGCCTCTCCTCGCCCCGGTTGATGAGGCAGCCCGTTTCATTAGGATACATGCCGGTAAAGAACGCTCCACGGGCAGGTACACAAATGGGAGAGGCACAATAAGCTCTTTCGAATACGACACTGTTTTCCTTTAACCGATTTATGTTCGGAGTATGGACGCCGATAGCGTCCAGTCTCAGTTGATCCGCCATAATCAGGATGACATTCGGTTTTTCGTTTGACATTTGCATATCCCGCATCTACGGTATCTCCCATCTGAACCCACTGCACCGTTTGCAGCTGGTTTAAAGTCAGTTACACACGTCGCAGCTCGACGATTTTATTCTCCGCCCGTGACCGGTCGGCCGCAAATCCGATCAAATGTCCGTCGATCGACTTTTCCAAAGCGGTCGAGGATATCGATGGCTCCGCGCCTCGCAATACTTTGACGAAATCCTCGGCAAGACGCAGATCCCCTCCGCCGTGCATATCGTTGGCTACTCCAAGCTCGATGCGCTGCTCGGAATAAATGTGGCCTTTGCGGGCATCGGGATGGCGGATGATGTAGGAGCCCTCCTCGAGCTCTCCTTGAATTTCTCCTTTGGTTCCGATAATGTGAATAGCTCGTCCCGGCTTGGACACGCCGCCGGTCATCACATGCGTCCCCGTGCTTCCGTCCTCGAATTCGATAATGACGGTCTGATGATCGACCACGTCGTTATCGCAATGCCATACGCAGCGCCCGTACGGGCTGTCCGTCCGCAGCGATTCCGCCAATTCCTCGTCGCTTGCTTTGACCCCCAAATGAGTATTGTAAGAAACGTAAGCTCTCCACAGTCGCTGCTCAATGTAGTTTTTGCGTGCGGAATACGGACAGGATTCCTCTATCGCGCAATCGACCAGACATCGGGTACCTGCCCCTTCAGGCGCATTTTCCGGACGGAACTGCATCAAGCTTCCGAAACTGCCGACTCTAGCCGGCCGTACGTCGCCCTGCATCCAGGTTATGATATCCAGGTCGTGGCAGCTTTTGGCCATGAGCATCGACGAACCGCTCTTGCCTTTGTTCCCCCACTTTCCTCTTACATAAGCCATAGCCATATGGTGGTAGCTGACATTCTCGCTTGTTGTCACGCTGACGATATTGCCGATCACCCCGTCGGCGATTTGGCGGCGAATCGATTCGTAGAATGGCGCATAGCGGAGCACGTGACAGATCATCACTTTTCTGCCGTTGCGCTCAGCTTCTTCATACAGCTCCATTACTTCATCTTCGCTCACGCCAATCGGTTTCTCGAGCATGATGTCATAACCGGCTCTAAGCAGCGGAATCGAAGTAGCTACATGAATATCATCCAACGTGCCGTTAATGACGGCATCGGCCATTTTAGGCTGGCGTACAAACTCCTCGAGATCGGCGTAGCAGCATTCTTCCGGTATGTCGAAGCGCTCCTTGGTTAGATTCCTGCGCTCGCTATCCGGCTCGACGACGCCGACAATTTTCATTTGTTCAGGATGCTGCTTTGCATAAGACGCGTAGATTAGGCTTCGATGTCCGGCTCCTACGATAACGACGGTAACAGGGCTATTTTGTTCAATATGATCTGACATCGGATTGCTCATTTTCGTTTCCCCCAGATTGTTTAATAGGTGCTGGTCGCGACTTCATCATAATTTGATTTTATTGCCTTGTAAGCGCATACCCCATTGCTTTATAATACCTTTAAATTACCACGTACCCATCGGAAAACGAATGTCCGAATAGTCGCATTACTTGTAAAAATGTGTGATTCAGCTTCTCATTATCCACTGCCATCCATAGGGAGGACGCATATGAAATCCAAAGTGCTTTCCGTTTATTTCGGCTCAAGAGCATATCCATCTGTTAGAGAACTGCACAGGCACGAGTATTGGCAGTTGGAGATCGTTACGCAAGGCGCAATTCAAAGCACCATGCTCGGGGAGGAGCACTCCCTGGACATGGGCGATATGCTGCTGGTTCCTCCAGGCTGGGAGCACGGGTTTACATATAATCCAAATGGCGCCTCTTGGCTTACTTTAAAGTTCGAGCGGGAAGATGACGGCTTTCCTGTATGGGGAGGAACGATTCACGGAAACCAGTTCACCAGCAGGCTCGTCTCCTCCTTCAAGACGGTCATTCATGATTCTCCTTACAAGAGCTATGAGGAAGCATTTGTTAACGGTTTTCTGGATACGATGTTTCACTACGTTCAGTCCGACGATTTCCACAAATCGGACGATACCTCCGAGCTGCTGGTCAAGCTTGTTATGGATCAGGTAAAAATGCGCAACGGCAGAGCAATCACGATCAACGAGCTTGCCGAAGAGCTATCGTATACGCGCAGCCATTTATCGAAGAAGTTCAAGGAAATAACCGGGGAAAGCTTAAAGTCTTACATCGACCAAGTCCGAATCCAGAAGATGGAGGAGCAGCTCCGCTACAGAGAGCAGAGCATCTCCGAAATTGCCGCCGATCTTGGGTTTAACGATATCTTTTCATTCTCGAAATTTTTCAAAAAACATACCGGCGAAAGCCCGAGACAATTCAACAGAAAGTTTGCCTCCTGGCGCAGTTAGCAATGGAGCAAGCTGCAAGGGTACCCGGAGGGGGGCTCCTTCCATGCAGAGATACCTCACCTATCCCCATTAGCTTTTCGTCGGTTGCCTTACATTGTATACCCTTTTAACGAAAAAACCCGGCTTTTCGGCCAGGTCTGTAAGCTATGGTTGATCATTAAGCGTATCGGATTTTCCCGATAGTTTTATGGAGTATGTAAAAATAATCATTGCCGCACCTAACATGGCGCAAATCATGTACATTAACGGATACGAGGATATATCCGCCACCGGCCCCATGACGACTCCGCCGAGCGATACGCCCAAATCAGCCATTGCCAGAAACAGCCCAAGCAGCACATTGCGATTCGTCCGGGACAGCTTGAAGGTCAAATAGGTTGTGAGGGTAGGATGCAGGAGTGCTTGAGCGATTCCCATCATGACGGCACCTGTATATAAAAAAGCAGCGCCGCCTGCGGCAGAGAAGCTTATGCTTTGTGCGGAAGCGGTCTGAATAAGCAGGATCCACATGATAAATGAGGAACGCCACTTGCCGTCCGACGGGATTTTTTTCATCAAGGCAACTCTAACCAATACAACGGTACCAGCCTGAAGCATGAGATACACCCCTGCATTCGCGCCATCGATCTGAGCGGCATACAGCGGGATAAAAGCCGTAACCGAACCCAATATAACGGAAGCTGAGAGCATCAAGACGCTGCACCTGAATAAATGCGGATTTTGGACAAGCATACGGAACGAATTGAATATGGCTGCTCCCTGCTCCATCCGGGCTGAAGCAGATCCGTTCTCGTGCTTGTCTATTCGGACGCTGAAGCCGACCGCTCCTGTAAAGATGGCTATGGCAATCATGACCCAGGCAAAATAATTCGTATCTCCCGCCTGCCAAATACCCAGCGCAAGCAGGGGGCCAACAATACCCGGCAAATAGGAGCATAAGGAATACATGGAAATCCCCTGCGACCGATCCTTGTCCGGTAGGGAATCAATGATGCCCAGCTGCAATGCCATCGAGAAAAAAGCGGTACACACCCCTTGCAGTATACGGGCGACGAAATAGCCTCCCAATCCGGTAACCGTATAAAGGAGCAAGGCCAATCCATTGACGACCAGAATCGTGCGCAGTACTTTGATCGGCCCATACTGTTGAATCTTGTGGCCCGCCCACGGACGAAAGAACATGGTAGTCAGCAAATACGCCCCCATGATCAAGCCGATCGTTGTGTTGGTCGCACCGAGAGATTCAACCTTTAACGGAATCACGACATTTAATATGGAATTTGCGCTAAAATATAAAAGAGTTAACAAATATAATCGTACAAATGGCCAAGACAAGGCTCCTCTCACACCTCGATCTCCTTCCTCAAATCTCTCGGCTGTCTCTCCGCAGCTAGGTAATGACCATCTGCAGCAGCTTCCTTGCATACGCAGATTGAACGTCTCCAAGCTGTTCAACCTTAACCGTTTCTTCGATCCGGCCTTTGCGGATGATCATTAGACTGTCGCAAATATAGGCAGCAGCCTGAATATCGTGGGTGATGAAAATGTACCCCATGTTGTACATGCTTCTCAGGCTTTTTAACAAATCAAGCACTTGAAATTGAACGGGTCCATCCAAGGAGCTGATGGCTTCGTCTAATACTATCAATTTCGGCACCGTACAGACGGCTCGGGCGATACAAACCCTCTGAGCCTCTCCTCCGGACAGCTCATGGGGATATTTACTGCGATAAGACGGATTCAAACCGACTTGATATAATAACAGATCGATTTGGCTGTTCCCTTCGGCTTGTTTTTGCTTTTGCAAGCGCAGTGGCTCCATAATAACTTCTTCCACAGTATAGAACGGATTCATGGAGGAAGCATAGTCTTGAAATACGGCGCTGAGGTTCCCCGACCTTACCTTGCGGTCTTCAACCGGTTTTCCTTCGAACGCAATAGTTCCTCGGTCCGGCTTCTCTATGCCAAGGATTAATCGGCCTAATGTCGATTTGCCGCTTCCGCTTTCTCCAATAATGCCGAGACATTCCCCGTGCTCGCATTCGAAACTGATATTGTTCAATACCTGTTGTCTGCTCTTAGAGAATAGTCCGAAATGTGGATAAGATTTCTCAACATTGTCAACGCGCAGCAGCATTAACACCCCCCATGATGCGCTTAAAATGTTCGGTTAGCGCATGCTTCGTAGACACCAGATACCGAGTGTACTCGTGCCGGGCTTCTGAGAAAACGGCATCGGTCGTCCCTTTCTCTACAATGGCTCCGTCTTTCATGACTACCATTTCGTCAGCCAGCTTCCTGACAACGGCCAGGTCGTGCGAAATGAAGATCATCGAGCAGCCCATCCGATCCCGAAGTTGAGTGAACTGCTCCACCACTTCGAACTGCGAGATCGAATCGAGTGCGGTCGTCGGCTCATCGGCTATCACGAGGTCCGGCTTCAATACGATCGCCAGCGCTATCATGACCCGCTGCAGCATTCCTCCCGATAACTGGTGCGGATATTTATTCATAATATCGATCGGATGTTTCAGCATGACGCTTTCCATGGCATGCTTCATATTCGTTGTTATTTCCTCACGGCTCCACCCGTAATGCTCTACAAGGGTTTCTTTAAGATGCACCCCGATAATGCAAGAAGGATCAAAGGCACGCATGCCGTTTTGCATAATCATGCAAAGCTGTTTTCCTCTTATTTTCCTCATTCGTTCTCTCGGAAGATGAGTTAAGTTCTCCCCATTGAACAGAATGTCTCCCGTATGGCGGATCCCCGGTTTATTTAATCTCATGATCGCCCTGCAGGTCATCGACTTCCCGCTGCCGCTTTCCCCTACGATAGCCAGACTGCTTCCCTGTTTTACGTGGAACGAGCTATTAGGAATGATAACTTTGCCGGTACCGCTATCCCAAACCTTCAACTGGTTGACTTCCAAAATATTCGTCAATGATTATGCCACCCCATTTTCTTGCAGCTTCACGGTTGAGACGGCTGCGGCGTCTTGGTTCTTCCGAGGAAAAGCCATTAATTTAGGATCCAAAGCCGTTTGCAGCGCATCCGACAAAAAGTTCATCGCGGACACGACGACAATGATGGCCATGCCGGGCGCCAGCATAAGCTCCGGTCGAGAGAACATGACTTCCCTCGCTTCATTCAGCATCATTCCCCACTCTGCATTCGGAGCTTGAATTCCTAATCCCAGGAACGAAAAGCCCGATATGTGCAATATCATGGAGCCAAAGGAGCTGCTGGCTAGGACCGCTATGTCGGGTAGAGCGACAGGCACAAGGTGCTTCCACATGATGTTGGCGTCGCTGCCCCCGATGGCTTTGGCGAATTTGATATAGTCGGACTGCGCATATTGCATGACGGATGTTCGGATAATACGTGCAAACCATGCCCATTTCATCAGCGCAAACGCAATCAAAATATTTCCAAGGCCGACCCCCAAAATACCGATGACAGCAAGCGTCATGACATATCCCGGGAACGAAAGCATCACATCGCAAATCCGCATCAAAATAGCGTCGGTTTTGCCTTGGTAGTAGCCTGCGATAAAGCCAAGAACCGCTCCTATCGATACGGACAGAATGAGCGCAACGAACACCCATAACACGCTGGGGCGGATTCCATAGATCAATCTGGATAAGATGCAGCGCCCCAAGTGATCATTGCCTAGGAGATATCCCCATGAAGCAGATGCAAATCGAAGCTCCATATGGACCTCCTCGGGATCATGCGGTGCAAAGAACGTGGCGAAGATCCCCGCCACAACGGTCATAGCGATGATAGAGAAGGAGAAAGCGGCCAGCCTGTCATTCAGCACATGCTTTAATCGTTTCATTCAGTAATCCTTTCTTAGCTTAGGATTCATCGCTGCATTGATGATATCGGAAACGGTGTTGAACAAGACGAAGGCTACGGCCAGCACCAGAACGTACGCTTGGATCATCGGAAAGTCCCTGCTCAGAATGGATTTTACACTAAGCGTTCCTAGCCCGGGCCATGCGAATATATTTTCGACTACCACCGTGCTCCCCAGGATAATCGGTATCGCCATGCAAAATACGGAAACGGCCACCTGCAATGAATTTCTCAGGATGTGCATCGTTATTTTCTTTTCTGGCAAGCCGCACGCCCTTGCGTACAACACATAGTCTTCTTCCCGCTGGCTTACCATCGAGCCTCTGACAATACGAAAGTAAATGCCTGAATAGCTGATCGCGATGACACTTACCGGTAAAATATAGTGTGGGTACGAGTCCATTCCACTTGTCGGCAGCAGATCCAGCTTCACGGAGAAATACCAGATCATCAACGCTGCAAGTCCATAGGACGGCATAGCGGTCAGGAAAAAGGAAACGCCTCTTACCGATTTATCGATCCATTTGCCCTCCCTAAGTGCACAGACTACGCCTAACATGATGGACAGAACTATAATCGCAATCACCGAAACGAACGTCAGCTTCAAGGTGTTGAGAAAGGCAGGTCCGAGCAATGTCCACACGGGGGTACCCGTGACGTATGAATTTCCGAAATTCAGCTGAACGCTTGCAGCCAGCCAATTCAAGTATCTTTTCATAAACGGTTGGTCCATGCCGAGCTGTGCCCTAGTCTGAGCAATCAATTCGTCCGTTATTGCCGGTACACCCTGTGCTTGCAGTACCGCTTCGGCCGGATCTAAAGGCGATAGATTGATGAGAACAAACGTAATAAATGAAATGAATAAGAGCAAAGGGAGTGACAACAATAACCTGTTCGCTATGTATCTGGCCATAGAGATCTCCTTTACATTTGACGCTATCTTATGCTCATTCGTTCAAAAGGCAGCTCGAACTGCGTTTGCTTAAAGGAGATTCCTTGGATAGCTTTTGAAGCAACTACAGTTACATTGCCATTCGTAATGGGAATGAAGACGGCTTCATCGTGTACGATCTTCATAATATCTGCATATAACGATTTTCGGGTGGTTTCATCCACGGACACCATGACCTGATCGATCTTTTGGTAAAGCTCATCGGCTCTGGCAATACCGCTTGTCGTATGCAGGTAAGAAGACTTGGATGTAAACGCAGCGATAGTGCTTTGCGGATCATACGCCAGTCCCCAGGTTTGATTAAATAACAGATCGTAGTCGCCGGAAGTTCTTCTATTCGCAATGGAGCCGGACTCCTCACCGGCTAGCTCGAGCTGAATTCCTATTTTTTTTAATGTGCTTTGAATGAACTCGGCCTGTGTTTTTTGCGAGGAAGAGTTGGTATCGTAATAGAGCTTCATCGTCAGCTTGCTGCCGTTCTTCGTTCTGACGGCTTGACCATTCTCAAGCTTCCACCCGGCGCCGTCGAGAAGCTTTGCTGATGCTTCGAGATCGTAGCTTCGCTTCTTCAGATCGACATCCGCATAGTTCACGTTGGCTGAGAATAAGGTGTGTGCAGCGGATTCCGTTCCGCTAAAGATTTGCTTGCTGATCGTTTCGCGGTCAATGGCGTGCCAAATCGCTTCGCGAACGGCTGTTTCATGTACAGGCTGATCCCGCTTGCCGCTATTGGCAACAATCATTTTCGTATTCATGGCTTTGCTTCTAACGATTTGATAATCACCCGATTCCGCCAGCTTATTCATGGCTTCTACATCAAGACTGTCCGTGCCGCGATCATCGGTAAATATGAAGTTAACCTCGCCTTTTTTCAACGATAGAAAGGTCGTCTCCCCTGCAGGAAGAACTTTGGCCGTTACTTTCTTTATTTTCGGCGGACCGCCCCAATAGCTTTCATTCGCTTCAAACACGGCATACTGATCTACTTTATGCTCGGCGAGCATGTAGGGCCCAGTCCCTTTATAGCCGTTGACTCCGTTTTTCGTTTCACCGCTGATAAAGTTTTTGGGTGAAATGAACACATAAGGCCTGGTCATGGACAGCTCGACCAACGTCGGATAGTACGGCTCGGATAAAACCAGCTCAACAGTGTACTCGTCAAGCACGTTGCAGCTTACGATTTTCGTCGACAGCTTGATCCAGGAATGCTTGCTTGCATTGTTTTGGACGGCATCGATATTTTTCTTGACCGCCTCGGCGTTAAAAGGCTCCCCGTCGTGGAATTTGACATTGTTACGGAGATGAAAGGTATACACTTTTCCGTTGTCCGAGACCTTCCAGGATTCGGCAAGCAGCGGCTTGATTCCCTCCTCCGTATTCTCAATCAGCGATTCGTACACCATGCCTTGAGCCGGCATGGATCCCGGATATAAGTGCGGGTTCATGTCGTTGATATCCTTCGCTGTGGCGTAGACCAGCTCTTTTGCTGCAGCCGTCCCCGTAGTGGCGACGTTTCCGTTATTGCAGCCGACCAGGAATGCAAGCGAAATCATCCAAGCTAAAACAACAAACCTTTTTCTAGACATGCAGCAACCTCCGATATAAAAAATAAGATCATATAATAGTAATTATTACTATTAAATCCCGTGGATAATCATACCATAATTTTGTATGGCGTCAATATGTTTACTTTTCTTTTTTTGCGGACTTGTAATAAAAAAGCGCCGACAAGCTAGATTTCAAACTGCAAAATATAATTCACGAATAGTGAGGCGAATTGTCTCGTTGAATTCGTAGGAGGTTTTTTCCATAATAGTTGCTTGGTATTGTTTGTGGCATAGTACTGTTACTCATTAGATATATGTTAATTCCTTGCGACTAACAAATGCCGGTTGCTGGAAATGGAGCCTTATGTTCATTCAAGCATAGGGTTCTCACAAAAATCTCTCAAACTTTAAAAAGACGTTACTTAGCACGTTTATGCGGTGTCGCGTTAAAATGTGTGAATGTAAAAAATGGCTGTTAAGCCTAGACGTAAAAAAGAAACCCAACTTTTTCAAGAAAAAGTGGGTTTTTCTACAGTGTACATTCTTCCCTTAAGGGAGTCCGTTCCTCACGGTTTACATCGAGTCATACCGCTGGAACAGCATCAAAGGCATTTTGAATATGAAGGCAACGACGATAAAGATTCCGATTATCATGCCAATGATGACCAGCACGCTGCTAAGCGACAGCCCGCCGATACCCGTGATGACGTTCGCGATGTTGCAGCCCGGTGCAATTCGTGACGATACTCCCATCAACAAGCCGCCGCCGATGGCATAGGGCAAACGGGAAGAACGCGGGAAACGGATTTTGAAGCTTCCGCTCAGCAGTGATGCCGCAAGCGAGCCAATGACCAGGAAGATCACGAGCGTTTCTTCCGGCCCCAGACCGACCCGGGGGAAATCGGCAAACAGCGCGTTCAAATACGTGTTGTTGAATACGACATCGTCTCCTAGCAGCTGCGCCAAAGCAACGGCTCCGATACGCGTCTCCGGACCGGTAATGCCGACATTTGACATGAGCGCGAATTGAATCGTCGCGACGACGCCGATCAGGAAGGCCACCAGCCGAATATCCCAATGCGATTGCTTCAGAGGATTTCTCTCCCAATCCGTAAGCGACTCCTTCACTCCACCCCAAAATTCGGACGCGCCGTACCGATAAATGGCGATGAGCAGCATTCCGGCCACAAGGACAACGGGAATTACCCAGTAAGGGATCGGCAAGGTGTACAGCGTATATCCGTTCTCAACCAGCGTTAACGGTTGCAGGATATCCCTCGCCCACGGGTCGTAAAGAAAAGCGAACAGCAGATTGCCTGCAATTGCAAACAGCAGCACGATCCAAAATTGCACATACCCCATGCCGCATCGGTACAGCGTACCCGAACCGCAGCCGCCCGCAATCGTCATCCCGATTCCGAACAAAATGCCGCCAAGCAGGTTCGCGCCGCCGAGCGGTACGGTCCAGACGTCGGACACTTGTTTGATGCCGAGCGTGAGCACAAGCCCCCATCCGAGCAGAGCCGTGGCGATCAGAACGAGAACGCCGTTCAATATCCGGTTATCTTTTACGCTGATCCAGTCGCGAATGGAGGCAACGAAGCAAAAATCCGCCTTCTGTAATAGAAACCCGTACAGGAACCCGAAGACTGCGGCCAGTATAAAGACATCCAATGTGTATGCCATCGGTCTTCCCCTTCCAGTTCAGTTCTTATATTTTTTTAACGAAAATATGATATTGTCCGTTCTTTTTGGCCACGCCGAGAAACTCTCCGTATTTGTTCATTTTTACTGCAGCCGGGATCGTCTTGGTCGCGATCGTATGATCCGTAATTTCAACGACAATCTCGCCCGGCTTCGCCCGCTTCAGGCCGTCCAACGCCAAATTCAACGTATGCGGGCACACCTCGCCCACTGCATCAACGGTTATATCGGCTTTCAATTCTAGTAATTGCTGTTCACTCAAGCTCATGGGGTAATCTTCCTCTCCAATTGGTCTAGGGTAAATTGCTCAGTGATATGCTCACGGCCATGGGCTACCTTGCGCTCTTCCAGCTGCCACTGCAGCATGCCGCCCAAATAGTTATGCACTTTCTCAAACCCGTTTGCGCTGAAAAATATAGCGACCTCCAGGCTGCGCCGCCCGCTCCGGCAAACGAATACATACTCCCGATCCCGGTCGAGCCGTTCGATCAAATCTATGATCTCGCCCATCGGGATGAGCGGGATGCCCGGAATATGGGCGGCTTCGTACTCCTCCGGCTCCCGTACGTCAATGAAGATAGCTCCGCGCTCCGGGTCTGCCGCTAAAGAAAGCAGCTCCTGCGAATCGAGATGAGAAATATTTTCTATGATCTGTGCCATGGCTCCGCTCCTTATTTGACGACTTCCGTGTCAGCCGCATTGCCCCATTCCGCCCAAGAGCCTTCATAAGGACGAATATCGGAGAACCCGAGAAGTCTCAATGTAAAGTAAGTATGGGACCCGCGCACGTTCGTTTGGCAGTATGGAATGACTGTTTTATCTTGCACGATGCCGATTTGATCGAATGCGGCCTTCAAATCTTTGTAGCTTTTAAACTTCGGCACGCCGTCCGCACCGCTCGCGTCGATCGAATCGCTCCATTCTTTGTTGACCGCTTGATCGATATGTCCGCCTTTCTGGGAACGAACATCTTCGCCTGTGTATTCCTTTGCGGAACGAACGTCGAGCAGCAGGCACTGCTGTTTGTTCAATTCTTTGATCTGATCTTTGGTCGTGACCAGCTTATCGTTCGGTTTGGCGATAAAATTGCCTTTCGTCACCGCCGGCTTGTCGGTCGATACGTCTTTGCCTGCGGAAGCCCAAGCTGCGTATCCTCCGTTAAGCACCTTCACTTTGTCTTTATGCCCGTAATATTCCAGTGCGTAAAAGACGCGTGTTGCATTCAGCGCATTCCCCTCATCGTACAGCAGCACGGTCGTGTCGCTGTTTACGCCGAGGCTTTGGAACAGCTCCGTGAACGGCTCGGTCGCCAAGATCGTATTATTTTTGGCATCCTTGAGCAAGCCGGAGTTTAGCGCAATCGCACCGGGAATATGACCTTGCTCGTAGCCTTTGGAGCGTACGTCGAATATTTTTACATTGCCGTCCTTCGCATGCTCTTCCGCCCATTTCACATCCGCGAGCAGCTGTGCGTTCGGATACGTATCGGACGTTTTCACCACGGCAGCCGATCCGTTAGTCTTGACGTCCCCTGCATTTACAGAGACGGGTGCCTCTTTTTTACCGCAAGCTGCCGACAACACGGCCACAGCTAATAAGGTAACGGTAATCCATTTGCTTTTCATTGATGATTCCCCCTACTAATTTGAAAATGAACGATTGCTTTCCATCACGATTCCACTGTATAATATCATCAATTCCGATAGAAATACAATGATTTTTTTGCGGACCATGAAAATGATGTTCAAGTTAGGAGAGCCTGCAATGATTACGTACAAAAAAGGGTTACTTGTTATCGCATCGTTAACCGTGCTGTTAAGCGGATGCGCCTTGGAAACGAAGCAAGAGGCGGAACAGCGCCTGCAAGGAAAGACTGCTAACGCTGAAGGATCGGCGGCAGCCAATCAGCCGGCGGCCGGCAAATTGACGAGCATCCAGTTCTATGTCCCTTCCGAGAAAGAGAACAGCATCTCCGTTATCGATGTCGTCACCAGCAAGGTGGTCGGGAACATCCCGGTGTCGGAATCCCCGTCGACCGTCATCTTCTCGAGTACGATGCGCGAAGCTTATGCGGCCAACCAGCACAGCAGCACCATTTCTTTCATCAATACGCAGACGCTGAAGGTCGTGAAGGAAGTACCTGTCGGCCCTATGCCGCACGGCATGGTGCTGTCCCCCGATAATAAAACGTTATATGTCGCTGCCGTAGCAAGCCAGTTTGTCTATCTCGTCGACACGAAGGAAGGAAAAGAGGCGGGAACAATCGATCTGGGCACCGGCGCCAAAACGAACTATCTTTCTCTGCTCGGCGATAAGCTGTATGTAAGCGATCATGAGAACCACAAAGTATATATTGTGAATGTGAAAACGAAGACGGTCGAGCGCACCATCGCTACCGGTAAAATCCCGCGTGCCGTCAAAGTGAGCGACGACGGGAAAAAGCTGTACGTACCGGCTGCCGGAGACCACGCCCTGGAAATTTACGATACCGCCGACGGCAAGCAGCTCGGCAAAATCGACGTGGCTGACGGAGCGACGGATGTCGTCGTAACCGATAACGGACAGACTGCAATTGTCACAGGAATGGAAGGCAGCGCCGTTACTTTTGTCGACTTGCAAAGCAATAAAGCGCTGAAGACGATAACCGGCCTTCCGGGAGCCAAGCATATTTCGTTCAACCGGCAGCAAACGAAAGCTTACGTGACGCTCAGCGGCTCCAATCAGGTAGCTGTGATAGATACCGAGAAGCAGGAGGTTGTCGACCGGATTACCGTCGGTACACAGCCTCATGGGATTCAGCTTAAAGCGCTGCCCGGCATCGGCGGCAGCTGCTAACCGCAGGCGGGGGAATGGGTATAATGCGAAATCGGATTATTGTCATCATCATTCTGTTATTCATTGGCGTAACCGTATATTTGAATGTATTCCAAGTCAGTGACACAGCGAAGCCGGCGGATACCGGGCCGCAAGCCGGCTATCTGGCGCCATCCTTCGAGCTGGCTTCGCTCGAAGGGCAGCCGTATCACGTAGGAGGGACCCGGGACAAACCGCTGATCTTGAACTTCTGGGCTTCGTGGTGCGGACCTTGCCGGCAGGAAGCGCCGGATTTAAAAGCGCTGTACGATCAATATCAAGATCGGATCGACCTTTATGCCGTGAACGCAACGCATCTGGACACGATTGCGGATGTGAAGGACACCGTCAAGGAGTTCGACTTCCGGTTTCCCGTCCTGCTCGATCCGAAAGGAGACGCGACCGGACCGTACCAGGTACGGGCTATTCCTACAAGCTTTCTGATCGACAAAAGCGGTAAGGTCGTCGACGTGTTGTACATGTTGGACCGCGAGCAGTTGGAACAAAAGATAAAGAAGCTGATAAGCGATTGATCAGCAGTCCCTGATGCAGGATAAAAGAAAAGCACCGGACAATGTCCGATGCCAAGATGAGAAATCCGCTGCCTCCGGCGATAACTACGCTTACGATGACAATTTCTCTGCGGAAGCTCGGTTTGTTGAGAAATCAAAGGCGATAACGAATATTCAGTGGGGTATGCCCTTTCCGACTAGTTTGTCAAAAAGATCGGACAGGAGATCCGTTATTTCCAGAAATGCTGCTGCTTTTGGAGTGCGATCGGACCGAGAGTCCGTTATTGGATTATTTTAACAGGTAAAAATGTGTATTTACGCAAAATAAAGGATCTGTAGTCCGATCAGCCTGCAAATAGCGTCATTTTTGGTAAAATAGCGGATCTACGGTCCGCATCAACTTGGGCAACACTCTCCAACGGAATGGATCGTCAACGAATGGGACTCGCTTAGGGAGCGGTGAAACGGGCACAGAGATATCGCGATGAGGGGCTACCTCCTTAACGTTGCGTCCATTGACCGCTTTCCAGCGACAAATTTCCTGAAAACTAGAGCTGCCGCCTAATTATTAATAACACGAGGCAACATGCAGCAACCTGCTATAGCTTTATATCAAAAAGCATATCGGTGTAGTAATAGCAAGGTCCCGGTTCTGTAGTATTCCGGGTCGCAACCGGCAATATATAAGCCTGCAGCTGCAAGCCGCTTTGGTAAGCTTCCACCTCAACTTCGTAAACTCCTGCCGCCAGCGTCAACTCAACCTGCTGCTCTTTAGGCGCCCTGTGATAAGCAGGCATAAAGTGGGGAGCATGTTTGCAATCGATTACGACCTCCCCGTTCAGCTTGAGCGTTATGGGACTATTCGCCGCTGCGATCAACCTCACTTGCCGATCAGACGGATTATGGAGCTTCGTTACAGCCCTGTATCGTCCATCTCCATCCATTCCGACCGCCTTATCCCATGCAAGATGGTTTCCCGAAATATCAGCTTCAATCCCATCGCTGCTTGAGGGTCCCCATACTATCCAGCGTGAGGAAGCAATCAGGGTAAACGGGACCTTCTCCGCTGCCCATACCGCTTGATCGTGAATTCTTGTCCAGACCAAAGCAAGCTCATGATAAGCTCCTGCAGAAGAAGACGAACCAATCTCGGCATCCCATTGCGTACGTTCATTCGGCTGCATGACCGTCTCGAATGCATCCGGACCCTTCCACCCTTCCGGCAGGTCAAGCGAGAGTTTTCCTGCGATGGCGGTCAGCGTGTGATTGATTAGAGTAAAATGCAGTGTTTTCGTCTGATTCTTGCCTATAGCAGGTCCTTCCGGGCCGTACTCGATGATCAGCTCAAGTGATGGGCTCTGCACTGTTCCCCGCGGGAGCAAATATTGATTCGAGGTTGGAGTCCTGTCCCACAGCTCTCTAACTCCTTCCAAAGAATGGTTCTGACTATCCCATGAGCTTGGTTCATTGGGATGAACCGTAATACCTGAATCCGATGCAGCCAGAACTTGTTTCCCCATACGAATCGTGCGGCGGGTTAATTCATCCAGATTCTTGGGTGCGGGGAACCCTTTGATGGGCGGGCTGACGACAACCCGGTCACCGACAGGCTTCACCCATTTGTCCGGGAGCCCGTCCGGACCCAGCAGCATGCCTAATATGGCACCTAGCGTAGCTGCTGTGCAATCCGTATCGTAACCGCAGTTGACAGCCTTCAGAATCGCATCTTCGAAATCTGTGCCGTACAGCCACCCCAATATCGTAAACGCGATATTTTGCGGCGCATCGGTAAAATTGTCGCTTCCATGCCGCTCCAGAATCAGCGATCGGGCCTCCGTCCAGCTCTTCCCTTCCTGATGCCAGCGGATCAAATCTTGAACCGCTTTGTAGGTCCGACAGGAAGCAGGAATGTACTGCAGGCCGATCTCGATCAGACGGTCGCGATCCTTCTCGAAGAATGCGGCGCTCTCAATGGCGGCGAAGAACATCTCTCCGTATACCCCTTCTCCGCCTGCGTGATCGACGATAGCATCCTGATAGGCATAATAAGCCGCCTTTTCCGGTAAGCCTGGAGAGATCATGGCCCATATTTCAGAACGGATAGGAGATCCCATACAATTCGTGAACGGATTGTTGAACGAACCGGATAATGGAGGAATCAATCCTCTTCGTAAATTGGTCAGCGCGTAACCGTATTCGTCAAAAGGGAAAAAAATGTGCTCCAGCCATTCCTGTCCCAGCTCTCGAGCCGTCAGCCCGGGGCCGTACTGTTCCAACGCGTGCAGCCAAACCAGCTGAAGATCAAGATCATCGTTCTCGAGCGGTCCGTCCGGCAGCTTCGGATAGAACGTCAATGCCAATAGATCCTTAACGCCCTCTACCGGCGCGCCGAGCGTCCCCCCAATATTTTTGCCCAGCCAGCCCCCGTATACAATCCGATAATAATCTTGTTCGTTTAATACATTTAATTCTTTCAAATATACCGCCCCCTTCAACCGTTTCAGTTATGATATAATCGACGTAAGCCTAAACCGATTATAAATTTGCTTTTTGCCGGAGGCCATTAACGCGATTAAGATGTTTCCCCAAAAAATAGGAACGGGAGTCATTTCATGTATTATTCAATGTCGCGATTATCCGTACTGGACGTGAAGTGGGCCGATCTTTTCGATGTGAATACCAACTCTTCGTTTTTCGATAAGCATTATAATCCGTACTATGAGCTGATCGTCGCGGCAGAAGCAGCGGTACATTTGGAAGCGGGCGGAAGCCGGATGGTCTTGCAAGCCGGGGATTCGCTATTGCTTGGACCGTGGGAGCAGCATAACGGATGGAATCCGGACGTACGGCAGGGCAAATTCTTTTGGGCCCAATTTTCCTGCAGTCCCGGACTGGACACTATCAATATAAATCGCTCCACTGAGCTTAATATTATCCATGCCGAACGAACCGAGCTGCGAACCGTCGAGATCAACCATGAGGATCTGCTCATTGTCCCCCGAATGTACAAGAACCAGAAGCGCTATCATCTGCTCAGCCGATTTGAGCAGCTTGTGGAAACGATGAGGAAGCCCCAAGGCTACTTTCGTTATCAAAGCACGCTGCTTCTCGCGGAAATGCTCGGTTTCATCGCAAGTGACTTTCTGGAGCAAAGCGATCTCGACACGGCTTTCCCGGTCTCATACTTTACCTTTCGCAAATTGGTCAATCATTTGAACAATTTCTACGAATCCGACATCACTAGAGAGAGGCTGGAACGGACACTAGACTACAAATACGAATATTTATGCCAAGTGTTCAAGAAATACGCGGGAATCCCTATGGTTCAATATATCCAACAGCTCAGGGTCCAGAGAGCCAAGCATTTGCTGCTTCATACCGGCAAAAGTATTCAAGAAATAGCCATGGAAGTCGGGTATTCGGACCCGTTTTATTTCAGCCGCCTGTTCAAAAAGGTGGAAGGAGTCGCGCCGCAGCACTATCGCGACGGTAAACAAACAACGCTCCCCTAAGCAGGGAGCGAATGATTTCATCGGGGAGCAGCCGAGAGTCCGCTCCAGCGATTTTAATGGTTTACAATTATTTACAGATAGGTCCCCCCCAGAAGCCTCTATTCGCTGCGTTGGCGTATCAATTTATTAAGAGTCCATAGGCTTCGTCGCTATTGGGTTGTACCTTGTTCAACCGCCAACAAATTCCTGACGGTCGCCCCTTCGAAGAACGTTCCTTGTACTCGAATATGCTCGTAGGGCATCTGAGTGTTGGCAATTCGCCACAGCATCCGATCGGCAGCCCGATACCCCGTTTCCTGCATAAACAGCACGGGGCGCGTAATGTCGGGAACGGTGCTCGCTTGCAGGTTATCGATGAGGATGATCGACACGTCTCCGGGAATCTTGCGGCCTGCCTCGCTGCATGCGTAGAACAACCATGACAAATTCGTCCCATGGGAAGAACAGATCAGTGCCGTCGGATTGTTCCGCTCCAGATGGTTCTGGAACGTGGCAATCCACTCAGGATCCTTCGTTGAAATCCTAATAAAGTGGCTGCTCTCTTCCACCTCGATGCCTTCCTGCTTCATCGTCAGTTGAAAAACATCCCAGCGATGCTTATAGCCTCGGGTTGTCGTCGTATCCCCCACATACATGATGTTGCGGTGACCGTTCGCGATCAGGTAACGGACCGACTGAATCGTTGCGTCATGGATATCCCATATAATACTGTCCACTCGGGCTCCTACAGGCGGAAAATTTATCAAAACCCGCGGCAGTCTCAGCTCCAATAGCAAGGCCTCCAGCGGCTCAGGTATAAGCGGGGCGAGAAACAGGCCGTCCGAGTACATGATCCCCTCTTGATCTACCCATTCCTTGAACCCCTCCGTCGAAAGAGTCGCCGGCATAAAAGCCATATCTACCTTATGGCCCAGCTCGTGCATTCTCTCTTTCAAGCCAAGGAACAATTGCTGAAAGGTGAAAGAGAAATGCGAGGTCGTAACCATCAGGAAGCGCCTCTGCTGAATGGAAAGCCGCGGAATGCCTTCATACAGGAGGCTGCGCTCCTGATCCTTCGTTAAATATCCGAGCTCCTTGGCCAGCAGGATGACTTCCCTTCTAGTCGCCTCGGACATTCCGGGCAGTCCCCGCAGCGCTTTGGAGACGGTATACACGCTTAACTGCAGCTTTTCGGCTAACATAGGCAAAGTGACAGATTTTTTTCTGGCCATAGGTTCACATGCCTTTCGTAATATAATCAACAAAACCTCAACTATATCATGCTTATCATTTATTGTACCATAACGATATCCACATTTTGTAAGCGTTTTTATCCGCTAAATGAATCGTTTGGTCCGTTCCAACGGAACCCTCGTGAAAGCACGCGTGACAACTATACCATCATGATTTTCATTGACAGGGTGCCGGCAGAGCACACATGAAAAACGGAGGTTGATTGTTATGATCAAAAAGAGAGAAACCGTTTGGTTAAGCTGCCTTCTGATCGGTGCATTATTGAACGGCTGCAGCCGGGGCGAGCCGATCGAACCTGCAGGGGATCCCGCTTCACAGAAGCCGAAGGATCCGATAACACTGACCTGGTACTTCGCGCAAAGCTCGCTCGAGGCTACCCTGGACCCATCGATCCAGGAAGCCCTAAAGGCGAAATTCCCTCACATTACGTTGAATTTTATTAACAGGGGGAAAGGCAGCGAGTACGCCGACTTGATTGCTCAGGGAACGCTGCCAGACATTATCTACGAATCGACCGCATTCACGACAAGCAGGGTCATTACGAACGGCTTCCATTATGACTTGCAGGAGCTGGTAAAAAAACACAATTTCGATCTGGGCAGCATTGAACCCAATGTATTGGCCCACACGCTCGCGCAAAACAGCGAGAAAAAGCTGTACAGCTTGCCGTTTACAATGAATAAGTACGCGTTATTTTACAACAAAGATATCTTCGACAGGTTTGGCGTCGCTTACCCGAAGGACGGCATGACTTGGGACGATGTCTATGAGCTGTCCCGGCTATTGACCCGGGAGGACGGGGCCGTTACTTACCAGGGCTTTACGACACAGCCTAATAATATTATGCTGAATAACCAGCTCTCTATCAGTCCTTTGCATACAAAGGAAGACAAAGCCACCATTCATAATGACGGCTACAAGCTGCTGTACGACAACTTGAGACGCTTCTTCGAAATTCCTGGCGCGATTATCGCTCCGCTGGGCGATTTCTCCAAAGGGACGATTGCCACGATGGTCAACAGCCATTCGGCGATTGTCGGTGCTGTTCGCGCCAATCCGCAGCTCAATTGGGACGTGGTATCCGTGCCCGGCCTGAAGGAGCGTCCGAATACCGGGTTCAAGCCGGCCACTTTGTCGCTGTTCGTCGCGCAGACGTCGAAGTATAAAGACGAGGCCTTCGAGGTCATCTCCTACATGCTCTCCGAGGAAATGCAGACGCTTCTGTCCAAGAATGGCCAAGGGACGACACTCAAGAGCGCTGCCGTGAAAAAAGCATTCGGCCAAAATGTGCCGGAATGGGCTGGCAAAAACGTAGGCGCGTTATTCTATTATCCCGACGCCCCTCCCATGGAACCGCGGGATTCCAAGCTGACCGACGTTGGCGTAGACTTCGGCAGCTCCTTCGCAACGATGATTAAAGACAAGACGGATTCCAACACGGCGTTAAGAAGCTTCGAGGAAGAAATCAATAAAGCCATCGAAGCGGCCAAGGCAGCCAAGGAAGTGAAAGCCAAGTAATGCCAGCCCAGAGAAAAAGCGTTTGGTCATTCAACCAAACGCTTTTTTTTGCTTACACCGTTATTCCTGTCCAGCATCGTGAGGAACTGTGATAGTGGCCGAAGCACTGGTCTTGTGTCCCGCTTTATCGGCAGCCGTATAGGTAATCGTGTAGACCCGCCCCGCTCCATCTCCCGCCCTTTCCGCTTTAAGCCGGAAGTCGGTGTCATTCGTCCCGTAGTCCGCGTCAGCCACGCCTTCCGGGTCCGGCTCGCTGCTAACGATGGAGTCCAGCGTTACTGTGCTTATACCGGAGATGGAGTCAGCCTCCTGCACGGTCATCCAGATCGGCGTCATCCGCCCGTTCGGCGGCCACAGTTTCGCCTGATCCGGCACGACGATTATCGTCGGAGCCGTCCGGTCGACCGGTATCGTAGCCGTACGGATCTCTTCCGTGTTGCCGGCTTGATCCGAGCTGCGGTATTCGAGCACATTCGTTCCCTCGGTTGCAATAGGAATCGAACCCTCGTAGCTCCTCCACTCTCCTCCGTTCAGACGGTATTCCGTACGCGCCACACCGGTCCCTTCATCCGTCGCGTTCAGCGTTACCGTGACATCACCCGTGTACCAGCCGTTGTCTCCGGCAGGCTCCGAAGGCACTATGGCCGACGTCGACACAGGTGCCGTCTCGTCCGTCGACATCGTCATCGTATAGGTCAAGGAGCCGCTGGCCTGCAGCTTGAGCATATGGATTCGTTTGTCATAAATCCGGTATCCCTTCTGCTCAAGAGTCGCTTCCACCCCTTGGTCGAAGTTGATGTGCAGCACGGCGTTGCCACGGACCAACGTGAAGCTTCCGCCGTTCAGCATGACTTGATCGTCGGCTCCTACCACGATCGGCACGTATTCCACAAACGGCTCGGCATGCTGGACCTGCACCGATATACCGTCCTCCAGGAAGGTTACCGATTTCGTTCCGGCTGTACCCAGATTGTATTGAACCTCCATCTGACCTTGCGCTACATCGCCATGCCCGATAGCCGGCTGAAGCGTTTGTCCGTTGATTCGATAGGTCGGCAGCACATTTCCGTTCTCGTATACCCTATTGGACGAAGCTTTCATTGTTCCCCATGATAATCCTCGATTTGTTGAAGACGACGAGGATTCCGTCTGGCTGGACACCATAATACCGCCTTGGGGGTGCCAGAGCAATCCAATACCGAAGGCTTGCATGGCCGCCTTCTTGGGCCCTGCGTTAAATGCCGCATAATAGTCCGGACGCCTCACATAAGTGAACTGCAGCCCGCTTCGATCGTCATTGCGCTGGTGATTAAAGCGATCGCTCGCAAGGTATGGCAGCTGGGCAACCGCCGCCGCACGCTCCGCTTCCGTAGGATAGTAGCGGTACAGAATCCGGTTGTACAGTCCGTACGGATTGTACGAGTTTCCTCCGTTCAAAGAAAGGGCCGGCACATTCGGCCATATGCCGTTCTTGACGATATCGCTTTTAGCCTGCACGATTTCCGCCGCCGCTTCGTCCCGGGTTTTGACAAATGCTCTTGCCAGTGGAAGCTTCTCCGCAAGAGGGATATCTTTTCTCGCGTAATGACCTGAGTCTGTACGTCCCGACGGCGCCGCATTGGACGTAAAGAACGAGCCGTCCGGCTCACGGACCAGATTGTAGGACAGCCAGTCGATGAATTTGCTTTCCTTGGTAACCAACTTCTGCTCCATATCGGTATTCTTGAAATAGTAATAGTCTGTCATCATATTCTGAATATGGACGCCTACATTGTAGCCCATATCATACCCGCTGTTCTCATAATAAAATCCCGCCGGACTGATAAACGCCGCTGCAGATTGATCGAACCTCTCGCGCATTTTCGCATCGATGGCCGCATCCGGATGATAGGCCAAATAGGCGGCGGTGGCGGACCACATGAGCGTATACTGGTTCGTATAGGCGGTGCCGTGTGTCCAAAAAGCGCTGTCGTTCAACACATGCACGATCGCTTTACGGCTCGCCTCGATTACTCGGTTGTACAAAGCTTCGTCAATGGATGGGAAGCTAGGGTCCGCCGCTTTGGCCTCCTCCAACAGACGAACGGTTTGACCGAGAAATTGCAGGGCAAACGACGTTCCCGGCAAATTGTAGCCCCCTGCACTGTATTCGGAGAAAGCTCCTTGCGGGCTCTGCAGGGATAACAGATGCTCAAGCACCGCTTCCAAACGGTATTTCACCTGTGGCATCCCATAGTAAATGTTCCACGAGGCCCGGTTCGTATAGAAATAGGTGAACCATAGATGATTTTCCTGAATGCGCGCATTGTAAGGGAAATTATCTTTCGGATCCCGGTGCACCACGATATCGATAAATCCGCGATCCGGCTCATCCAGCCTTACTGCGTTGGCCACCGTGTGGAAATGCTTGTAGTAATAAGGAATTCCACGGCGGTCGTTCACCCAAACCTCCGGCGAAATATAATCTTCATCGGCAAAGTCATCGGGATCGATCAAGCTGAAATCGGGAGCTGGAACGGCTCCGATATCGCTCGTAGCGAGTACTGCAGGACCTAGCAGCTTCGATTGATTGGTTCCCGCACGGGCCACGACACTGAACTCGTACTTGGCTTGGGGCTTGAGCCCGTTAAACGTATAGGTCGTTCCCGTAACGGTTGCCGCTTCGCTGCCGTTCCGGTACACGTGATAGGTGACGCCGGCATATTGGTTCGCTTCCATTACGGCAGGCCAGGTCACCGTTATGTGATTAAGACTTGATGAAGTAGACGTAATTGTAGCGCCGGCAGGCCAATTCAAGGCCATGTTGACTGCGTTCAAAAATGTGCTGCGCGCTTGCTTCAATTGGTTGTAGGCGGACTGCATTTCGTTCGGCAATGCATCGGGATTATTGTTGACAGCCCGTGCGGCCTCAATCGCCGAAGCGAACGCGGTGGCAGCCGCTTGAG
This sequence comes from Paenibacillus sp. H1-7, assembly GCF_022354825.1. Lineage (GTDB taxonomy): Bacteria > Bacillota > Bacilli > Paenibacillales > NBRC-103111 > Paenibacillus_S. The sequence continues at coordinate 2,793,326 of NZ_CP031168.1, read as the reverse complement.
GATACTGTCCGGGGCCGTTACCGACTACGGCGCTATTCAGCACGGATTGCGAGGCGTCGATCTCTTCTTGAAGAGCCAGCCGGTTGTACACAGAGTACAGGGTCGATTTGCCGATCTGGATGGCCCACGAGCTCGGATGCGCTGCCGTATCTCCGAACACGATCTTGACATATCGGGTCCCGGCAGGCAGTGCCGTCGCATCCCAGCTCACCTTGCCCCAGCCCCCGACCAACGGATCCGTGCTGACCGTTTTGACAACACTTTCCATCGGAGTGTATACGGAGTTGTCCGGCGAAGCCTCAAAAGACATATCCCCAGGTATGACACCCGTGCCGCTTCGATTGTACCACGTCACAATCTGGAAGCCGCTCCAGACACGAATATCTGCATTCGGAGTCTCGTAAATGACGTAAGCTTCCCCATTCGACGTTTTGTAAAATCTGGAGCTATCGCCTCCATACCGCTCGGGGCTGCTAGAGCTTATTGCAATATTACTTGTTTTGTAAAAAAGCTTGGAGTAATCGGCATTTTCGTCAATGACCGTCATAGGCTCCTCACTGGCGCTGACTGATGGAGTAAATGGCACCGGGGCTAGAAGCACGGTTAGTATCGTGATACATACGGTTAACAGGGTTGCAAAAGGCAGGAACGGTTTCATCTTTATCAACTCGCAAGCCTCCTTTTCTTTCCTCTCGATCTTGGCACAAACGAAAAGCAGTAATGCATCATAAGCACTTTGAGTTCGGCATCGGCTCCCTTCCATTTTAGACAGCACTTTCTTGTAAGAACAAAATCCATATATGTTAATGTAAGTGCATACATTACAGGATTTATAAAAGACGCAGAACTCACAATAGGTATAAACTATCGGATCTGCGCCTGGATTCAGTCTGTGTTTAACACGATTCCATCTTAAAGGTATATTGAAGAGCTTCTTTGGCTTCCAGGGTAAGTATCTGCATTTGGCGGGTGTAGATGTGGAAAGGCTTGGGAACCAGCTTGGCAACCGCATCTCCTTCGAATTGGATACGCAGCACGATATCGCGCCTATACAGAGCGATCTCACCGTCTTCCACAACCATCCGGTCGCCAGGAGCAACCATGAGCGGAATTTGCTCTTCGATGCGGCCGAGATGGCGGACGGTCACAGCAATGGCATTTTCCCCGAAGCGGACGGTTTTCTCACCCTCAGCCCCGAGCTCATATCTCATTTCCATATCGCCCTGAGCTATATCGGTGCAGCCCCGTACAGGGTGTATTTCGTGCAGGTCTACGTAGTATCGCGGGCAGACATCTCCGTTCTCGAATACCCGAGGTTCGCCATCCTTTTTCGTCCCCCAGGACAGCCCTTTGCTTCCTTTCAAGGCTCCCGCTTCGGTCTGACTGGATAGAAGAATACCGCCCTGCGGATGCCACAGCAGACCGAGTCCGAATACTTGCGCGTTCACCTTCTGAGGTCCGGCCGCAAAAGCCGCATAATAGGACGGCCGCCGCACGTAGGTAAACTGCAGACCGCTGCGGTCGTCGTTGCGCTGATGGTTGAATCTTTCGCTTGCTCTATACGGAAGCTTGGCAATGGCCTCCTTACGTTCGGCCTCCGTTGGATAGTACCGGTACAAGATACGGTTATAGAGCCCGTAGGGATTAAAGGAATTGCCTCCTGTCTTATTCAGCTCCGGCACATTGGGCCAGCTGCCGTCCTTCATGATCTCGCCTTTCGCCCTCTGGATATCTCTCGCGACCTCTTCCTGCGATTTGACAAAAGCTCTAGCCAGCAGCAGCTTCTCCGCAAGCGGAATATCCTTTCTCTCATAGTGGGCGGATTCCGTACGGCAGGAAGCGGACGCATTCGACGTGAAGAACGATCCGTCCGGCTCTAACACCAGATTGTAGGACAACCACTCAATAAACCTGCTCTCCTTCTCCACTACTTCCTGCTCCAGCTCGGTTTTCCTGAAATAGTAGTAGTCCGCCATCATATTCTGAATATGGACGCCCACGTTATAGCCCATATCATAGCTGTTATTCTCGTAATAAAATCCTGCCGGACTGATGAAGGCGCTTGCAGATTGGGCCATCCTTTCACGAAGCTTCGATTCGATCGCCTCATCCGGATGGATAGCCAAATAGGCTGCGGTTGCCGACCACATCAAAGTATATTGATTCGTAAAGCCGGTTCCATGCTCCCAAAGCCTGCTGTCATGCAAGACATGTTCAATCGCCTTCCGGCTCGCTTCAATCACTCTGGTATAAAGATCTTCGTTAATGAAAGGAAAGTCAGGATTTGCCGCTTTGGCCTCCTTCAGCAACCGTACGGTTTGGCCGAGGAATTGGAGCGCGAACGACGTTCCCGGTAAATTGTATCCCTCCGGGCTGTACTCGGAGAACGCTCCTTTCGGCCCCTGTAAGGTTAGCAGGTGCTCCAGTATCGCCTCCAGCCGGTGCTGTACCTGGGGCATCCCATAGTACATATTCCATGGCGCCGGGTTCGTGTAAAAGTAAGCAAACCACAGGTGATTCTCTTGAACGCGTGCATTGTACGGGAAATTATGCTCGGGACTGCGATGAACCACCAGATCGATAAAACCACGATGAGGCTCCTCCAGCCGCACTGCGTTTGCCACCGTGTGGAAATGCTTGTAGTAATACGGAATGCCCCGGCGGTCGCTGGGCCATACATGAGGGGATATGTAATCTTCATCCGCGAAGTCGTCCGGTCGGATCCGGCTGAAGTCAGGTGCAGGGACCGCTGCTGTGTAGGCAGCCGAAGCTTCTGTAATCTTGCTCGCTTTCCCGCTTCCATCGATGATCATTATGGGTTCCTCCACATCTAATAGATTGCAGCTTAAGCACCTCGATCATAATACAGCCCGCAACCTCCCATCCAGTTGCGATTTAGTTGCATAAATGAACAAGTGCAGCACCTGCGAGTGCACACCAAATAAACCAAATAACCGCAATCGGATATGTTGAAGTACTTGTTCTCATAGAACTACCAAATCATCACTTTAGCATGTATGGGTACACTCGGTTAATCAGCAGCCAAAAAGCACCGGACACAAAAAGCACCGGACAAAAGTCCGGTGCTGAGATTGAGCTATTATGCGGTTGCATCCTGCGCGGAAGCTGCTTCCTTACAGCCGCGTGCGCAAGCTTGCGGCGACGTCGACGATCATATCCTCCTGACCGCCTACCGCTTTGCGCCGGCCGAGCTCAAGCAGGATATCGCGGGGGTCGACGCCGAATCGCTTGCCTGCCTTTTCTGCATGCAGCAGAAAGCTGGAGTACACGCCGGCGTAGCCCATCGCGAGGCTGCCCTTGTTAATCTCCGGCACGCGGTGCATGACCGGAGCGACCACGCTCTCGGCAAGATCCATCATCTTGTACAGATCGATGCCGAGGTCGACGCCCATGCGCTGGAGAACGGCGATCAGCGCCTCGGTCTGGGTGTTGCCGGCGCCGGCGCCAAGGCAGCGCACGCTGCCGTCGATGCGCGTGGCACCCTCCTCCATCGCGACGAGCGTATTCGAGACGGCGAGAGAAAGATTGTTGTGCGCGTGGAAGCCGATCTCGCACGACAAGGAGCTGCGCAGCGCCTTCACGCGCTCGCGCACCTGCTCCGGCAGCATCGCTCCTGCCGAGTCGGTGACATAGACCGCCTGCGCGCCGTAGCTTTCCATCTTCTGCGCCTGCTCCACGAGCACCTCGACCGGCGCGGAATGCGCCATCATGAGGAAGCCGAGCGCTTCCATGCCAAGCTCGCGCGCGGCATACAGATGCTGGGCGGATACGTCCGCCTCCGTAACGTGCGTCGCAACGCGCACCAGCTGTGCGCCGAGCGAGCGGGCCTGCTTCAGCTCGTGCACCGTGCCGATGCCGGGGATGAGCAATACCGCAACGGCGGATTGCTTGCATTCGTCGACCGCCGCTTCGATCAGCTTCATCTCATCGACGAGCGAGCGCCCGTACTGGAGCGTCGAGCCTCCCAGTCCGTCGCCGTGGCTCACTTCGATGTAATGCATCCCTGCGTCGTCCAACGCCCGGGTAACGGACCGCACCTGCTCCACCGTAAATTGGTGGGCCACCGCATGGCTGCCGTCCCGCAAACATACTTCCGTTATGCGGACCGGCTTATCGCTATTGCGCAGCATTAGCGTCGCCTCCTTTCCCTGCCGGGGCCGCTGCCAGCCGGTACCGGGCGAACTCTTCGCCGATCCGGGCGGCGGTAGCCGTCATAATATCGAGATTGCCGGCATAAGGCTCGAAATAATCGCCGGCTCCTTCCACCTCGATGAAGATCGTCACCTTGTCTTCATCGAACAGGACGTCTTGCCTAAGCCGGTAGCCCGGCACATACTCCCGTACCTGTTCAGCCATCTCTTGCACAGATTGTCTGATGGCCTCCTTATTCATGTTCCGCACCTGGCAGTACACCGTATTCCGCATCATAATCGGCGGATCGGCCGGATTAAGAATAATAATCGCCTTACCGCGGTCCGCTCCGCCGATCTCCTCCAGCCCGCGCCGGGTCGTACTCGTGAATTCGTCGATATTCGAGCGAGTACCAGGACCTGCGCTTTTGCTCGAGATGGTCGCTACGATTTCCGCGTAAGTGACGTCCGCCACCCGGTTCACTGCATGAACCATCGGAATCGTCGCTTGCCCTCCGCACGTGATCAAATTCACATTTGGCGCTTCCAAATGGTCGCGTAAGTTAACGACCGGGCACAGGAACGGCCCGAGCGCCGCAGGCGTCAGATCGATGGCGGTGATGCCCAGCTCCTTCAGCACCTTGGCATGTCTTACATGCGCTTTGGCTGCCGTCGCGTCGAATACGATATCCGCCAGCTCCGGGCGATCCAAGATCGCCTGAATGCCGTTATCATAAGTCGCGTAACCGCGAGAACGCGCTCGTTGCAATCCATCGGAAGCCGGATCGATGCCGATCATCGCGGTCAGCTCCAGCCATTCGCTGCGCTCCAGCTTATACATCAAATCCGTGCCGATGTTACCCGACCCCAGGATCGCCGCTTTGATTTTCTTCATGGTTCTGCTCTCCCTCCAACCGTGCTATTAAAACGTAGGACCGATCCGATTGATTCCGAAGTCGTACTGCTTCAAAATTTCCGCCTTCGTCCATTTGCCGTTCGCCACGTCCAGCACTTCGTCAAACATCCGGCGCCCTACATCCTGTACGGATTCTTTTCCTTCTATAATGGTGCCTGCATTCATATCCATGTTGTCCGCCATCGTTTCGAACATGCGAGTATTCGTGGCGATTTTGATGACCGGAGCAATCGGGGAGCCTGTCGGCGTACCGCGACCGCTGGTGAACAAAACAATTTGCGCGCCACCGGCCACCATGCCGGTCAGCTGCTCGATATCTTGTCCGGGCGTATCCATCCAGACGAGACCTTTCTTCGTCGGCTGCTCCGCATAATCGATCAGCTCCTGCAGCGGGCGGGAACCGGCTTTCGCTGCGGCACCGAGCGACTTCTCCTCGAGCGAGCTGAGACCGCCTTTAATGTTGCCCGGCGTCGGGTTGCCGGTGCGAATGTCGACCCCCATCATGATCGCTTTGGCTTCCATCGCCTGAATGACCTCGTACACGCGCTGTCTGACCCGGTCATCTACCGCACGGTTCGCGAGCAGATGCTCCGCGCCGATGATTTCCGACGTCTCGGCCAATATCGCCGTCCCGCCGCCATCGACAAGCATGTCGCTCACTACGCCTACGGCCGGATTGGCCGACAAGCCGGAGCAGGCGTCCGATCCGCCGCATTCCGTGGCTACGATCAGCTCGCTGATGTCGCATTCCTCGCGACGCTGCATGGAGGCGTCCTGTACCATACGTGCCGCCACCTGGGCTCCCCTGGCGATAGTCATCAGCGTGCCGCCGTTCTCCTGAATGGACACCAGCTCGACCGGTTTTCCCGTCCGCTTGGCGATTTCATCGGCGACGCTGCGCCCTTGATGCGTCTCGCATCCTAGACCGAGCACGACGACGCCGTACACGTTCGGATTGCTGCCGATGCCTACGTACGTACGGAACGTTTGCTCGTAGTCGATTCCTACCTGCGCACAGCCGTGCTGATGAATAAACGACACGGTGCCTTGCACCAGCTCCGTTATACGAACGGCAGATTGTGTCGCACATACAATGGTAGGCAAGATCAGCACATGGTTTCTGACTCCCACCCGTCCGTCCTTGCGGCGGTATCCCCAAAATTTCGCGTTATGCACCAACTTGATCCCCCCGCCCTCTTTTTCCATCCAAATTGTGAACGTGGACATGCTCCCCCGGCTGAATGACCCGGTTTGCCATCCCGATGACCTCGCCGTACTTGAGGATATCTTCTCCTCCAGTGATCGGCCGAACCGCAAATTTATGTCCGAACTCGATAGGCTCGCACAATGTCACGGTCAAGCTAGCGTCGTCGACGTGCAGTTGTACCGCAGCGCCCGCCGGGATATCCTCCAATGCCGTAGCTACGTTGTCCTGCTTTTTCATCATAATGGCCCTATAGATGCTGCCCGCTGTGTTCAAGCTGCTCATCCTCCATTCTTCTGTGTACGGTTCTTATCGGGACCGAAACAGGTTATCTCGTTATCTAGCCCAGTACATCTCGCCGGACGTTTCCGTAATCATTGCCTCCTGGAGAAACTGTACCGCCTTGTTGAAGCCCTCCCGGGTGGACATCAGCCCATCCTCATGCTCGATGCTAATAGCTCCGCTGTAGCCTACGGTCCGCAGTGTGCTGATGATTTCCTTCCATACTTCATGCCCATGACCGTAGCCGACGGTGCGGAAAGCCCAGGAACGGTTGGCGATATCGCGGTACGACTTCGTGTCCAGTACGCCGTTCAGCCCGTTGTTGCGTTGATATATGGCCGTATCCTTCGCATGGAAGTGATAAATGCGCTCACCCAGGATAACGATGCACGCAATCGGATCCATGCCCTGCCAGAACAAGTGGCTCGGGTCGAAATTGATTCCAACGTTCTCGCCGGCTTCTTCACAGAGCCGTAGCGCCGTCTCCGAGTTGTAGACGACAAAGCCGGGATGCGGCTCCACCGCTATTTGGATTCCGTACTCTCTGGCTGTCCTTCCCATATTCTTCCAATATGGAATAACCTTTTGCTCCCACTGCCAGGTCAATGTCTCCAGAAAATCCGTCGGCCAGGGACATGTAATCCATGCCGGACGCTGCGACGTCTCTGATTCACCCGGACAGCCCGAGAAGTTGACGACCGTTTCGACACCGAGCTCTTTAGCAAGCAGGATGGTATTCATAAAATCATCATGATGAGCTTCTGCAATCGCCGGGTTAGGATGCAGCGGGTTGCCGTGGCAGCTTAATGCACTGATCGTCAAGCCGTTTCGCTCAAGAGCGCTCTTGATTCGGGCGATCTCAGCAGGCTTGCCGAGCACCTCTTTCGGATTCAAATGCTGGTTGCCCACATATCCTCCTGTAGCGATTTCTACCGTCTGAATGCCTTGGCTAGCTGCGAGCTCCAGGGCATCTTCCAAGGAGAGAGTCCTAAACAATTTCAAAAAAACACCGAGTTGCATCGTTCCACTTCCTTTATTCGCTTAATATGGCTATAGCTCGCTAATTTTCACCCATCTCCGTTCGGCAATGGACAAGTCGACCGCTTCAAGCACCTGCTGGCACATGACGCCGTCGGCAAAATTCGGTACCGGCTGCCGGTCCTCGCGAATCGCCTCCATCAGCTCCCGAATTTCATGGACAAGCGTATGCTCATAGCCGATCGTATGTCCCGGAGGCCACCATGCATCCATATAGGCATGAGCCGGATCCGTCGCCAGCACACGGCGGAAGCCCTGAACGTCGGGATCGTCGTCTGTAAAATAAACCTCCAGCTCGTTCAGCCGTTCAAAATCGAAGCGGATGCTGCCTTTGCTTCCGTTGATTTCGAACGCATTGGTACAGCGATGGCCTGCGGCGAACCGGCTTGCCTCGATGCTGCCCATAGCGCTGCCGGCAAAACGGATCAAAAACAGCGTCGCGTCATCGACCGTAACTTTGCCCTTAGGGGCGTCCTTGCTGCCCTTGGCGCTTAGACCGGACATTGCAGTAGGCATCGGCCGCTCGGGTACGAACGTTTCGCTCATGCCGATCACCTCCGACATGCTCCCGACCAAATAGTGGGCCAGATCGACTACATGCGCGCCCAAATCGCCGTGGGAGCCGGAGCCCGCCACTTCTTTTTGCAGCCTCCAAACCAGAGGGAAGTCCGGATCAAGCAGCCAATCCTGCAAAAACCAGCCGCGAAAATGATAAATCTCCCCCAGCCTGTTTTGTTCAATGAGCTTTTTGGCCAGCTGGACCGCAGGCGCGAAGCGGTAGTTGAATCCAACCATATGCTTAATCCCCGCTTGCTCCGCCGACTTCAGCATGTCCCGCGAATCCGCCAAATTCAAGGCAAGCGGCTTTTCGCAAAAGAGATGCTTTCCCGCCTTGGCGGCTGCTATAGCGATTTCCTTATGCGCATCGCTCGGGGCATTAATATCGATGAGCTCAATCGCAGGGTCGCTCAACAGCTCCTTCCAATCGGTGACGAAGCCCTCCCAGCCGAACTGTTCCGCTGCCTGCACGACCGCTAGACGGTCTCTGCCGCATATCGTTTTCATAACGGGAGTTACCGTCTCGGGGAAGAACATCCCGATCCGGCTGTACGCATTGCTGTGCGCCTTGCCCATAAATTTGTAGCCGACCATGCCGACGTTGATTTGCTTGTTACTCATCCGTATCTCACCTCGTATACTTGGAGATGAAATCGTTGATGGTGACGCTACGGCCCTCTTGGGTCGATTGAATCGCCGCACAAGTGAGGGCGAAGCTTTTGATATTGTCGGCAAGGCTTGTTACAGGTTCCCGATGGTTTCGGATCGCCTCGACAAAATCGTTCAACGAAGACATCCGGTCGCCGTAAGCTGCTTCCGGCAGCTCCACTGCCGATGGCTCGCCTTCCTTATCCTGCTTCCATATGAAGAGCTGATCGTCGGTCATCTCGATGGCTCCGTGCTCCCCGTATACGCGGATGTCGCCATTCCATGTTGTCTCCCGGCCCCGGTTTACCCAGCTGCCGAAATAGTTGACACGAATATTATCCTCGAAACGGATGACGACGCTTGCCGACGGATTGCCGTTAAACCAGCTCCAGTAGGGACGGAAGCTTTGCGCATATACATCAACCGGTTCTTTGTCCAAAATAAACCGCATAATATCGAAGTGATGCAGCGACATGTCTTCGAGCAAAATCTCGTCCATCTCGTTGCGCCAGCCCCCGACTTGATGCGCCTTGCGGAAATCATATTCGATATAGCCTACACGGCCGATAATCTGCTCTTGCAGCAGCTTTTTTAAGGTTTGGATACAAGGTCGCCAGCGGTAGTTTTGGCTGATCATGATTTTGCGGTCGTAGCGCTTGCTCTGCTCGTACAGCTCCGCCGCTTCGTCGAACGTATGCGTGAGCGGCTTCTCCAGCACCACATGCAAGCCTGCCTGCAGAGCTTGAAGAGCGATAGATTTATGAGTAGCCGGAGGGGTGACGATCAAGGCCATATCTGCCTCTACCGCCTGAGCCGCTTCATCCAGGCTGCCGAACAGCCTGCTGTCAGGAAGCTGTGTTATGGCCGATGCCGCCGCTAAATTGTCCGGCACTACGTCGACAACCGCCGCCAGCTCTACCTGTTCATACTCGGATAGCACCTTCAACCACGATTGCCCGAACCTCCCGGCCCCGACCTGAATGACTCGAATCTTGTTCATACGATTGCCTCCCATGAGCTTGAACTGTCTTAAGTGTCGTGTCTTAAGATCGAACCGTATTTATATGAATACTCCGTTGCCGTCGAACTTCATTTCCTCCAAATCCCCGACCACTTTCACGTGGTCCAGCGCCTCGATTTCAGGAATCAGCGATTCCGACACATACATATGCTCCAGATGCAGCGTGTTCGCGATCCGTATGATGCGGGCCTGCTCGGGATTGACACCCCAGCAGCAGCGCAGTGCCGTTCTCATCGCTTCCAGGTCGTTGTCCAAGATGATCGGAATCATTGCGCGATGCAGGAACGTGCTCGTAATCACATTCTCATTCGTTTTGTGATAATCGATCTTCTCGAACAGCCGCTTCGTCGTCAAATCGGCAAGGCCGATCCCGAGCGCGTTGCCCTGGCATTCATCGCTCAGATCGCCCGCTATCACATACTTGATATTAGGCGATGCCGGCTCATCGACCCCTAGAATGCGCATGCGGCCGATAATGTTCGTATCCATGCCGGTACCGCTGTAGTTCTTCCCGATGCGGTCGACATGCAGCACATCCAGCTGCTGTACCGGCAGCTTCGGCATGAGCGAAGCCGACAGCTTGAGCAGCTCACGCTCTCTTTCTTCGATACGAGGTGTCGGGATCGCCTCGATTACCGCCGTTTGCTCATATGCGTTCTCCACGATGCCGATGCCGCACAAAATGTTCGCTTTCTCAAACACGACGCGCGACACCTCCGGCATGAAGTCGCGGATTCCTTGAATGCCGTAATTGTGCAGCGCAAGTGCTTGCTCATGCTTGCCGAGGCCGATCGCCGCCATTTTCATAATGCCGCTTTCGATGCCGATCGGCGATTTGAAATCGGTATGCACCTTGATGCGGCCGATCAGGATAATGCCGTCCCCTTCAGAAGCGTGGCGGTCGATGTACACCGGGATGTCCCGCTCCGTCCGGCCGATCTGCACGACCTCCATCGACGACAAGATCGGCGCTTCGCAGTACGCCTCGGTCACTCCGAGGCTGGCCAGCACCTTCACCTGGCCCTCCGCCGTAGCTCCGCCGTGGCTGCCCATTGCAGGAATGATGAACGGCTCGGCGCCGAGCGACTTGAGCTTCGCTGCTGTCGCCTTGATGATCTCTGCGATGTTGGCGATTCCCCGGCTCCCGGCCGTCAGAGCGATTCTCATGCCCGGCGTTACGGCTTCATCAATGCCGGCACGGGCTAGCTGCTCCCATACTTCCCTTGCGATATGCTCCACTGCAGGCCCGGCGAAACGCTGCTTAACCTGCACCATCCGCGGCAGTTTCATGTGCATGCTCTCCTTTTTGTCTATTATCCGATCAATCGAACGGCTAGCTTAATCGCCTGCTCCATCGCACCCGGATCGGCAACGCCTTTGCCGGCAATATCGAAGGCGGTGCCGTGCGCCGGCGTAGTAATAATCACCGGCAGTCCTCCGCTGACGGTAACGCCTCTGTTGAAGCCCATCAGCTTCATCCCTGTTTGCGCTTGGTCATGATACATCCCGACCAGGCAATCGAACGGATCGGTCTTGAGCCGCAGGAAGATCGTGTCCGCAGGGTACGGACCAGCCACGTTAATGCCCTCCTGCTTCGCCTCCTGAATAGCGGGGCGGATTTCCTCAATTTCCTCCATTCCCATCAGTCCCCCGTCGCCGGCATGCGGGTTCAACGCGGCAACGGCAATGCTCGGATTGGCTATACCGGCATTCGTTAATGTGGTATGGGCAAAACGAATGATTCGGGCAACGCGTTCTTTCGTAACCAGTCGGCTCACGTCCTTGAGAGCGATATGCGACGTCACGCGGGTCACCCATAGATTATCCATGACGTTGATTTCGCTGAAGCCTTCCTTGCACTCGAGCAGATCTGCGAAGAAATGCAGCTCATCCTGGAAGTGGAATCCCCCGCTATGCAGCGCTTCCTTGTTGATCGGCGCATAAATGACAGCGTCGAGCTGTTTGTTTTGCGCGACTTTCAGCGCGTACGTCAACGTCTCGCCGGTCGCTTTGCCCGACTCAACCGATAGCTGGCCCGGCGTATACGCATTCGCCGGTACATTATGCAAATCAATGAAGTAGAGATCATCTGCCGAGTCTACCTGCCCGACATTGTCTATGCTGCGGTAAGTAATCGAGCTTCCCGCTGCGTCCTGCCCCTGCTGAAGCACGCGCTCATCACCGATCAGCACCCATGTGGCCAGCTGACGAATTTCTGCATTTTGCAGCGCTTTGACAACCAATTCCGGGCCGATGCCCGCCGCATCCCCTAAAGTGACTCCTACAACCGGTTTTGTTTTCAAGTTCTCTGCATCTCCTTCTGTATATGTTTGTGCTTAACGAATAATTAATTGATTATTCCGAATATTTAGAACATTGCTTTGCCTGAAGCACTGTCCATTATGGTCAGCGCACTGCACTATAAGAGTATACGAACCTCGATGCTCCATCTTTCCTGCTAATTCGCCGAGCAATTGCCCCGTTAACGGGCTTACAATGGGATCCGTACCATCCGGCCGGTTTCGGCAGACTCCAGAGCGGCCAGAATGATCTTGAGCGACTTCATCCCTTCTTCGCCGGAAATCGCGGGCTTCGTGTTAGCCGTAATATGCCCGGCAAATTCACGCACGATTCCGCTCTCCGTCTGCTTCTCGTTGGTGGCCACCTTGCCTATTTGATGCAGCACCTTTTCCCCATTGTTTTTCTCAACAATCACGTTATAGGTTGAATCCTCGATCAACCGCAATATGCCGTGCTCGCAGTAGAATACGGTGCTGTTGTCTTCCTTCGCTTTGTAAGTCCAGCTCGCGGCCAGCGTTCCGATAATGCCGCTCTCCGTCTTGACGATGCATACTGCATTGTCGTCCACATCCGTATTAGGCTTATGCAGCGTGCCGACGAAAGCGCCAACCTCGATGATTTCTTCGCCGAGCAGATAGCGCATGAGGTCGGCTTTATGTACGCCGAGATCGCCCATCGCTCCGATAAACGCAAGCTCCTTCTTGAAAAACCAGCCCCCGGCTCCTTCGATGCTCCATGACTCCGGACCGCCATGCCCGAACGAGGTGCGGAACGTTAATACTCGGCCCAGCTCGCCGCTTGCCAGCAGCTGCTTCGCCTTTTGATGCGGCAGCATAAGGCGTTGGTTATGCCCGATCATGAGCAGCTTGCCGTTTCTTTCCGATGCGGCGATCATCGCCCTCGCTTCCGCCTCGCTGACCGCTATCGGCTTCTCGCACAGCGCGTGCTTGCCCGCCTCCAAGGCGGAGATGGTGATCGGCGCATGCAGCGCATTCGGCGTACATACGCTGACTGCATCCAGCTCCTCGTGACGCAGCAGCTCGCGATAGTCGGTATACGCCTTCGCGCCGTATTGTGCGGCCATTTCTTCGGCACGTCCTGCGAAGACATCGGCGACTGCAACAATGTCCACATTCGGCAATTGCGCATATTCCGGCAGGTGTCTTCTTCTGGCAATGGCTCCACAGCCTATAACGCCTATTTTTATCGTTGTCATGATGATAAGCCTCCTAAATGATTGAACCGCCCAGTTGCGGGGCTGCTCCTCCGAAATCGGTCACCCTTTCACCGCTCCCGCAGTAATGCCTTGAATAATGTAGCGCTGCATCGCCAGGAAGAATACGATGATCGGCAAAACCGCCAGCGTCAAAGCAGCTAACGCCAGATGCCATTGGTTCGTATATTCCCCGAAGTATACATACGTCGCGAGCGGAATCGTCTGATTCGCCTTGGCGCTCAGCATGATGAACGGCAGCAGAAAGTCGTTCCAGATCCACAGCGAATGCAGGATCGCAATCGTTGTTGTAATCGGCGCCAATAGCGGGAGCAAAATCCGGAAAAATACGCCGACCGTCCCGCTGCCGTCTATCGTGGCCGCTTCCTCCAGCTCCAGCGGAATCCCCTTGACGAAGCCGTGGTACAGGAACAGGGCGAGCGGGATGCCGAAGCCCCAGTACATGATGACCATTCCGTGCAGCGAGTTGATCAGATGCAGGTCTTTTGCCACTTTGACGAGCGGGATCATCATCGTTTGAAAAGGAATGACGAGCGACGACAGAATGACCAGAAAAATAATATGGCTGACCGTTCCCGGATTTCGGACCAGCTGGTAGGCAGCCGCGGCACTGATCAGCAGGATGCCGAGAACGCCGGCTACCGTAATGATCAGCGAATTGGCGAAGACTCCGGGGAAATGAATCTGATTCCAGACGGTAGTGAAGTTGGTGAACCGGAACTGCTCCGGCAAGGAAGCCGTCGAAGCAAGGACCTCATTGTAGCTTTTAAAGGCGTTGACGAAGGTTAAATAAAGCGGAATAAAGAAGATAACGCCAAGCGCGATCATGAACAGCTCGATGATGAATTTTCCAGCGTTATAACGTTCATTCATTTACATCTCCACCTCCTTCCGCTTCATGACGAACACCTGTACCACGGTGATGGAGGCAAGCACGATAAAGAATACAACGGCTTTAGCCGAGCCGTACGTATATTCGTTCTTTGTGAACGCGTCCAAATAAATATGGAGCGCCAGCGACTCCGTCGTTCCGAACGGTCCGCCTTTGGTTAGCGCGAAATTCAGATCGAACACCTTGAATCCGTGGGAGATCGCTAGGAACAAGCATACCGTCATCGCCGGCATAATGAGCGGCAGTATAATATTCCACAGCCTCCGCCAGCGGCCGGCCCCATCCATCTGTGCGGCCTCTATCATATCGGTCGGAATGCCCTGCAGTGCCGCCAAGTAAATGACCATCAAATATCCTGCGTAATGCCATACGCTTACCAGCACCAAAGACCAGAATGCGTAGCTCGGCAGGCTGAGCCAGTTTTTTGCAAATATCGAGATGCCGGTCAGGCTTGCAATTTGCGGAAAGCCTTGTGTAATAATGAATTGAAAGATAAAGCCGATGATAAGCGAGCCGACGACATGCGGCAGGAAGAACACGGTTCTTAGCGCATTTTTCGTTTTCAAAGCCATATTCAAAACAAAAGCAAGCGCAAATCCAACGATGTTCACCAAAATCGTACTAACGACCACGTACTTTAGCGTGAAGGTAAAAGATCTTACAAACTCGGTATCGCTGAGCATCCGTGTGTAATTGCTCCACCCGGCCCATTTGACTTCGCTGCTGATGCCGTTCCAATCCTGAAACGAATACACGATTGCTCTCAGAAACGGCCACATGATGAATATCGTGAACAACAGGACAGCAGGGGAGACAAAGGCGATGTATAATAACCATTTTCTCGTTTTCGTTCGCGACATGATGCATACTCCTTTTCCCCGTTATAAACGATCAGCCTATACGCGATAACCGGAACAGCGACAATCGGCGCATGGGCTGATCCATGGGTGGGCAATTACTTTTTCACAGCGTTACTCCACAGCTTCTGAACCTCTTCCAGCACTTTTTCTCTGCTCATCTGCCCCCCGACATAGGCTTGCAGCGGCTTGGTAAACTGTACGTCCATTCCGGCCGGCCACAAGGAGTAAGCCCAAGGGATCGTTTGGTTTTTCTCCACATACAGGTTCATATCGTCAGCCAGAGGACCCAGCTCCTTCGTAGCCTTCATATCTTTAAATGCCGGAATCAAGTGCATCGAATCGACCAAATATTTCTGACCGTTCTTATGCATCCAGGTGAGAAATTTCTTCGCTTCCTCCAGCTGCTTGGAGTCTTTGTTGACAACGTAATAATTCGGGATGCCTACCGGAAGCTTGGTATCGGCGGGATTATCGGTTAGCGGAATGGCGAACATGCCGAATTTGAGATTCGGATTGACCTTCGTGATCAGCTCGATCGTCCAGACGCCCTGCTGCATCATCGCCGTTTTGCCGTTTGCAAACTCGGCTACCTGGTTGTCATAGCTGATGCCGACTGACTCTGCTCCTTTGCCGTACTTCGCTGTCATATCGAGCACATCAAAGAAATTGTTCATGAGCGGTACGTCTTGTACTTTGGCTGTGCCTGCGTTAATTTTGCCGATCAAATCGTTAGGATTGCTCGCATAGGCGAAAGGCAGGTTGAACAGGTTGCGGCCAAGCACGAAGCCTTCCTTGTAGCCTTCGGCATAGGAAGGAATACCCGCTGCCTTCAGCTTCTCATTCGCCTGCTTCAGCTCCGTCAATGTGGTCGGCACTTTGTCGATGCCTGCTTTGGCAAACAAATCTTTGTTATAAATGAATCCGTAGCCTTCCATCGCTACCGGGAAGCCGAACTTTTTGCCGTTGATCGTCATCCCTGGAAGCGCCGTATCCATGACTTGGCTCATCCATGGCTCATTCGACAAATCGTACAGCCGCTCGTTCCAATCTTTAATGCCGCTGAAGCTTTTCACGAAGAAGATATCCGGCTCATCTCCGGAGGCGAATCTCGTTTTGAGCATCGTATCTACATCTCGGATCACTTGGGCATCGATCGTAACGTTCGGATTTTCCAACGCATAATCGGCTGCCATTTGCTTCACCTGGTCGGTTACTTCCACCTTCCCTTGAATCAGCTTCAAAGTGACCTTCGGGGCGCTGGACTGCGCCGGCGCAGCCGTTTTGGCCGGTTCATTCCCTCCGGCACAGGCTGACAGAATGGACACGGTTAATGCCGCTGTTGCCGTTAGGGCGACCCACTTGTTCTTTTTCATCGTATTCCTCCTCGGTACTCTGTGGATTGACTTGATAGCTTTATTGTAAAGAGAAGCCGACGAATTCGACATGGAATATACGCGCTGAAACAAGGAGTTATTTAATCTCATTCCTCTTTCGATACGGAAACGGAGACATGCCGGCATGCTTCTTGAACACCTTGCTGAAGTAGTTCTCATCGTCGTAGCCGAGCTGATTGGCGATCTCCGCTATCGGCATGTCGGTGCCGGAGAGCAGCGCCTTGGCCCGCTCCATTTTTAAATCGGTCAAATAGGTTACGATCGTCTTATGGTACGTCTCCTTGAACTTCTTGGAAATGTACTGCGGACTGAAATGGAACTGCTCGGCCAGCCGGGAGAGCGATACGTCCTCATGAAAATGGCTGTCCAAATAGTCCTTGATCTCTTCCATACTGCTGCCGGACGAAGCTTGCTGCGTCATATGATCGATCAGTAAATGAACCTGGCCGATCAGCACCCGCTCCCATTCGTCCAAATCGTTGATCCACATCGGCAAAAAGGCCGACTGCGCCATGCCCTGCGGTATCGAAGCCAGCTGGCTCCACCGGCCGAGAAGCAGATTGGCCTCCATCGTGCATACCTGCAGCTCCTTAAGCTTCAATGTTCCGTGGCTCCGGAGCATGTGAACATGCTTGCGCAGCAGCTCGGTTGCGAACGGCTTATTGCCGGATTCAATCGCTTTTTTGAGCAAAAATTGCTCATTCATCAGCTGCGGAAGCTCGCCGGTTGCCGGTATGGACGCTTTGACGCTGTTGGTCCCGTTGGCCTCGTCGCTCAGCACGTCCCCGTTAAGGAGCCTCGCTCTCGCCTCCCCGATCACCGTGTGAATATGCTCAAGCTGAGCACGCGCAGCGCTCGCGCCGATCAATACCTCCAGCCGCAGCGTTTGCTGCCAGGCCCGCTTCAAGCGCTCCAAGTAAAACCTGTGATCCGCTTCGCCCGCACCCATAGCTTCGCCGTCCATGACGAGCAGCCATTGATAGTCGTCCAGCCGACACAAGGCACTGGCCATAGGTCCTCCCAACGTATAGCGGGCAACATTGTCCACAGCAAACGAGAAGAGCTCCTCGTCCATCATGAACCGTTCGCTTAAAATCTTCATCCGGTTTTTGGGCAGGATGAGAGCGGTTTTCAGCGTTCTGCCGGCGAGGCCGCGCTTCTCCGCGATTTGCCGGATGGACGATGTGAACGGCGCTTCGCCACGGAAGTAGGCTGCGAGCTTCTTATCGCCCACCATTTCGTCGGCTTTACGCACCAAATAGCTCTGTTCTACGTCGATCTGCTTCGTACCCGACTTTTCCCGCCAGGCTTGAATCGCCTTTTGGAGCGCTTCCTCGACGTCCTTTCGCCGAAACGGCTTGAGAATATAGTCCACTCCGTTCGCCTTAATGGTAGCGCGCGTATATTCGAAATCGCCGTATCCGCTAATAACGACGACCTGCGTGTTAAGTCCTTCCTCCCTGATTTTGTCCAGCAGCTCGATCCCGCCCATGACAGGCATTTTCATATCGCAGAACAGGACGGCCGGCTTGAAGCTTTTCAGCTTCTCCAGCGCTTCCATTCCGTTCTCGGCCATATGCCTTTCGGTGATGCCGAATTTCGCCCAATCGATGGACAGCTCGATGCCTTCTCTTACATGCTCTTCATCGTCAACAATCAGCACATTCATCTCAAGTTCCCTCCTGAATCGGAATGATTAGCACGATTTCTGTCTTCTCATACGGCTTGCTCTCCATAGTCCAAGCGAACCCGTCGCCGTATGTAATCCTGAGCCGCTGCAGCACGTTGATTAACCCGATGCCGTCTTCCTCCGGCTGCAGAAGCCGCTGCTTGGCGAATCGTTGCTTCAGCTGTTCAATAGCCGTTTGATCCATTCCCCGGCCGTTATCGATAATGCGAAGGATCAGCGCATCGTCCATCGTAATCTCCAGGCGGATGGCCCCTTGACCTGTCCCGCTTTCGATGCCGTGTACAATGCTGTTTTCCACCAAAGGCTGCAAAATCATTTTGGGAACCATCCTCTTCGCTGCAGACGACTCACAATGTATCGTATACGTCAGCTTGTGCTTAAAACGGGATTCCTGAAGCGACAAATAATCGCGAATATGATCGATTTCCTTCTGCAGCGCTACCGTCTCCGTATCCAGATCCATGCTGTATCGCAAAATCGCCCCGAGCTGGGATATTTTATCGCTGATTTCCTCTATATTATGGCGAAGCGCCGTCGTACCTATCGATTGCAGCGTATTGTACAAAAAATGCGGATTGATCTGCGCCTGCAGCATTTTGAGCTGTGCCGTCGAGATTTCAATCCGCTGCTGGTACTCCCGGATAATCATCTCCTTCAAATTGCGCACCATCGTCTGAAAGCGCAGCTCCAGAATGCCGATTTCGTCCTCACGCGTCTTGAACTGCTCCACGTCGAATTGTCCGATTTCCACGCGTGTCATATTGCGGATCAGTCTTTTGATCGGTGCGATGGTGGAATAAGACAGAATGACCGTAAACAAAATAACGAAAGCAAGCGCAATAAATTGGATAACCATGGAGCGATCCAACGTTTGTTTGGCCGCCTGATTGATGAACGTGGAGGGAATGAACTTTACAATCGTCAGCGGCATCTCGAGAAAACGGTCGCTCACCGCAAGAAAGACCCCCTGTTCTCCCCTGAACTGTCCATCCCAGTGAGTCTGCTGCGGCTCTTTCGTAATGTCCCTTAAAGTCGACTCATCCAGATGAGGAGCGGATTCCTCACTCGATGCATAAATCAGCTGTTGGCTGTCGTTCATATAAATAAACACCGATTCATGATCGGGGTCGAGCAGCTGCGTACTGAGCCGTTTAATTTCGTCCATGGTAAAATACATCGACAGCAAGCCGAGCACATTCGGCTTCGGATAGTCAATCAGCTTGCGGTTAATAACTAGAAACCGGCTGTCATTCATTACCTTTGTCTCGTAAACGGGCAAATTCGTCCATTCGTCCTTAACATTCGGCGGAAGCTGCGGCTGCTGCGGCGAGCTCCATACCGAGTAGTTGAATTTGATATATTGTTGTCCGCTCATTGCGCTGTAATAGTTAACGAGCTTGATTTCCGGGCGGCTGAAATATAAGAAGGCGAGCTGCCGGTCGATATAGGAGCCGCTGTCAAAGTCCGGCTTATCGAGCCATAAATAATTGATCAAGCTTTGATCGTAATACCACGAAACGGAAAGCTGGTTGAGCTCTTGCAAATATTTTTTCAAATTGTCCATGCCGATGTTCATCGTCTTATGGTTTAACTCAATCATATTGGCCTCTAGGGCGGCGGAGGTGGAACGATACGAAATCAGATTGGAGCAAGTGAAAGGAATGACTGTAGCCATCAGCATCCATACGAGGAATTTCACGAGCAAGCTGCGCTTGTACATTGTAGTCACCGGCCTATGCTAGTTTTGAAAGCGTTTTAACATTATAGCAAACATCCCGAAACAAAGGATATGTAAAATGTGAGATAAGAACTGGATTATTTTAATCACTTTTGGTGCCGGGAGCAGTAACTGAAGCATAACAACAAAAAAGCTCCGTAACGGTGTTTATCCACCGCTCGGAACGTTCTATATACCGGTGCTGCAGAATCTCATAATAGTCGTTCTTTAATAGACGCTTTTAAATGACGATAATTTTCGTTTATCATCTCAATTTCACTTTCTCTGCTGTCAGTCCCGTTGATATTATACTTACCTTGATGTACCCCGTATAGATTATAAGCTTGTTGCTGTTCATTCCAAGTTAAAAGAAAGATATATGTTTTGCCGCTCCCAGCTTTCCGGTATAGTCCGGTTGGGAATTCTGTTTTCCCGGGCTTGAGTCCATTATCTGTAATGTACGTCGGCTCTATTATGGATATTGATTGGGAAGAAGTAACCCTATTGTCACATTTTAGAACTTGATCAACAATCACTTCTGTAAACATTCGTTTACGTTCTATTCCTATTTTCTCTTCAAGAACATAAGTTTTAGGTTGTGAATTGGAGGTCACAGTCGCTTTTACGATAAGGTTAACTTGAGGATGATTTATTAAATCATCGACATTGGAAAAGGGGATCACCCATGCCTGCGTACCGACTTCGTTAACTGTTATTTGTTGATCTGCATACAAGTACCAGGCTATAGAAATGAGACATAAACCAGGTATTGAGTAAAGTGATTTTCTTCTCACAATCGCTCCCTCCTTAAGGTAATAATAGACTATTTTCAGCTCGAAAACGATACCCGCCCGTACGATAAAAATGCTTTCAAGAAAAGAAAAATCACCTTTCTCCATACCGTGCAGTCCACAGAGAAAAGTGATTTTCTTCTTTTGCTATTTTACATAAATCGGAGTTGCCTTAAAGTTGTCGATCATACTTTCGCTGTTGAAGCTTCTAACACCCACCCTGCCTTGAGTGAACGCCGTTCCGCTTCGATCGGTGTAGTCAATAACAGGCGAATCTATCCCGTCGACATAAACTTGGATCCTCGTGCCGCTCGCTACGACCTTCAAATGCTGCATTTTGCCGGCCATCCCGGCTCGTTCTGCTTTGGCCAACAGTTGAAAGTTATAGTTAAACTTGCCCAAGAATACACCCTCTGGTGTCAAGTAAGCATAGTAGCCCTGGAAAAAATCGTCCCGGTTCTGATTGTATTCCGTTCCGTCAGCCGGGTTGTTCACACGGAAAATAATCCCCGCACTGCCTCCAGCCGGCGTTGCCCCGCCTAACTGAATATCCGACTCTACAATATAGTCCGACCACCTTCTGTCACCTAGGACGGATTTCGGATACCCCTTCGGACTGGATTTATATACGCCTTGTTTGGGGACGGTCGGGTCATTATGGAACCGGAAGCTGTAAAAGTCGAATTCGCCGGTGACAATCTCCACTTTGATGGTGTGACGGCCTGCAGGAAGGGTAATCCCGTCCTTCGATACCGTCTTCCACACATGGAAGCCTCCCGTATTAGGAATATCGATGATCCCGGTCAGATCGTTCTGATCATCGAGCCACAGCCTGACTTGGCTGCCTTCCATCCCTGTAGCCAACCGCAAATCCAGCTTGTATGTACCGGCTTCGGCGACATTCACGTCGTATTTCAGCCATTCGCCGGTTTGGTTCCAGCCCGTTGTGTATCCTTCCGGAAGCAAGCGGATATCGACGTCATCGGTTCGGTATAAGCCGCGTATGTTGTCCGCTGTGTTGTCATGGTACGCGACACCTTCCCCGCCGTTCATATAATCCACCGCCAGTACGGTTCCGGGTAACGCTTGGGGGTTATTTAAAGTCTGAAACGAGAGGCTGGCGAAATCATATTCCCCCTGAACGATTTCCACCTTAAGAGTATGATCGCCTTCCGGAAGCATCAGGCTTCCGAGCTTGACATTCTTCCAGTTGTTCCAGCCTCCGGTATTCGGGATATCCACGACTCCGGTCAAGTCGGTTACATCATCGAGCCACAAGCGGATTTTTCCGCCATCCAGCGCCGTTGCTACCCGGACGCTAGCTTCATAAGAGGCAGATTGGCTTACGTTCACGTTGTACTTCAACCACTCGCCGGTCTGGTTCCAGCCTACGTTCCAGCCGCCCTTCGGATTGCCGCGAATGTCGACCCGGTCATCACGGTACTGTCCGCCGATATTCGCCGGCGTATTGTCGTGATAGCCTACGCCTTCGCCGCCTGTGTTGTAATGAACGGCTTCCACGAGGCCCGGGATCGTTGCGGGTACCTCGTAGGATACGAACTTCAGCCTTGCAAAATCGTATTCCCCTTTATACGTATCGAATGTAACGGTATGCCGGCCCTCCGGCAAATACACGTCCTTGGATACGGAGGTTTGCCATGTGTTCCAATTCGCAGTTGCCGGAATCCGGATCGGACCGGTCAGATCCGTCCGATCATCCAGCCATATACGCGCTTGATTATCGCTGAAGGTCGTAGCCGCCGTGACCTCGACCCGGTACGTTCCGGCACGCTTCACATCGATGTTGTATTTGTACCATTCGCCGGCTTTGTTCCAACCGATGTTCAGCCCATTGAAATTGGTGTTCGTGCGTATATCGACGGAATCGCTCCGGTAAGTGCCCCCGATGTTCTCGGGAGTGTCGTCGTGATAGGCAATTCCTTCACCGCCCGTATTGTAAAAAGGCGCTTCGATAATGCCCGGCACCGGCTTGGGAATGTCAAACGGAAGCTCCTCCCCTGTGTCCACCCGCCAGCCTGGCTCGAACTTGGACCAGCCGGAATCGTCGCCGTCATTGAAGTCGTCGGACACGGACAGCGCTTCGGCCGTTCGGCTAAACTTTAATGAACCAAGCTCGAGCGGTTTTCCAGCTGCCGTCACCTTGAGTTTATGCAGTCCTTGCGGCAATTTGACATTCGACACGATCGCATTGCTCCACTGATCCGCACCGCCTGTTGCAGGAAGCTGCACCAGAACCGGCTTCTCGTCCGATTCCTCTAGCTCCAGCTTGATTCGGGTATCCGCTGCCGCCGCATATCGGATGACGACCTGATAGCTTCCCGCTTCGGCTACGTTGATGTTATACTGCAAATTTCCCTTATCGAACGATGCGACATGATAGCTGCCGTCTGCATCTTTTTTGATCTGAATCGGGTCATGCTTGCGATCGTCTTTGTCCAACTTATCGGTTCCGCGCGGTAAATAATGGACGGCTTGAATATCTCCCGGAATCGGCTTGTAATCGGTATTGGCGTGGCTGCCTCCCACCTTGCCGCTAAAAGCGACATAACCAAAATCCGCATGCGCATCCGTCGTCATATAGCCGATTCTTCCTTTGCCCAGACGTTCGACGGAACGAGTCTGTTTGAGCATGCCATCGACATAGATGCGATAGTCTGCGCCTTCCTTTTCCACACGAATTTGATGCCACTTCGTATAATCGTAACCGGCCGGAAGCGGAGTTGTTACCCGTTCCATATCTTTGCCCCCGATGCGGAGCGTGGTCTCCAGCCGATTGTGGTTACGGTTCAGGACGGCAGTAGCGTAGTTATTCTCATTGACATAGGAAAAAACCGCACCCATCAGCGGATTAGCGCTGCTGCCCTGCTCTACCTGCTTCAAGTTGAACTCTGCCGTGAAGTCGTCGTCTGTTGCTTGCCGGGACAAGAGCATAGCGGATCGTTCCGGCTCTCCCAATGCTTCTTGAGATAACGTGCCTTCCTCCAGGATTCCCCAACGTCCTCCGCCGACCGCTTTCCAATCATCTCCCAACTCGTTACGTTTGAACCTGTCGCTAAAGTCGGGCATGGCCGGGTCAGGCTGCTCGGCTGTCGTAGGACCGAGCACAAGCATGTTGTCCCCGTTCCAGGCGATCCGATCCATGTTCAGCTGCCGTCCCGGATTGGCGTGGCTGTGGTACACGATATAATCGGTGTCCAGGTCGGGACCGCGGACGATCGTGTTATGTCCCAGACCGGCATGGTTCCCTTCCGTGGACAAGAGAATCGGATTCTGCGATACCGCCGGCACAAACCCCTTGAGCGGATTCGTGCTGCTTGCGTAGTCTACACGGTAGGCATCGCTCCAGATGTGGTTTCCGGTGTAGGTCATATAATATTTCCCATGACGCTTGATGACGGTCGGCCCTTCCGTCCAGCCCTTCATTGCGGCTCCGGTATTCGACTTTTCCCCGAATGTATATGGATCGGACATCGGCCGGACATCGATATTTCCGCTGCCTGTACTGTAGAAATACCACTGCCCGTCATCGTCGATGAACACATGTCCGTCAATGCCGGTGACTTTGCTGCCCGTTCGAGCCGTGAAGGGCCCTGTTGGACTGGAGCTCTTCAATACGCGATGACCGCGAGGCGTGCTGCCGTCATCCTGAAGCAGCGCCGTGTACATGTAAAACTCGCCGTTCCAGTAAACCACCTCGGGAGCATAGGCTCCCTTCGTAACCGGCTCGGTGGCGCATAACCCGCGGTATTCCCAGTGAACCAAATCCTCCGACGACCATACCTTCACTCCAGGCTTATCGTCAACCGTACTGGTGTACAAATAATAGGTTCCGTTAAATTTCAAGATGAAGGGATCGCCTTCCCCGTAAAAGTTCCCGTTATCCCAACGCCACGATTCGGGCACCGTTTGCGGATTGCTGTAAGTGAATCCTGCTGCAGGAAAAGATAGGATCAGAATAAATGCAAAGAGACCCGTCAGCCATGCTCTCATTAAACATCAGTTCCTTCCATGCGGATTCATTGATAGGTGCGAAATTCATGAGAATGAATCTCTCCCTATCAGCACAAATCGTTCTCTCCGGCTCCTCTGTCCCCGCTGCTATTCTCGGGTGACTTCGAGAACGTAGACGGAGGTCGCTCTCAGTGAGCAATTCACCTGACCTTGCGAAATAGGCAATTCATGAGCCTCGCATATAACGGCTTCCGGCTGGTGTACACTGTTTATCGCTTCATAATGCTCCGCCGTCAATTCAAGCAGCCGGGCTGTTCCCGTCTCGGCGAAGCCGCCTAGCTTGACTTCGGTCATCGTATGTTCCAGCCCACGGTTCACTATAAAGATCGATAGCATGTCTCCATGCTCACTTATGCAAGCCACAACGTCCAAATTCGGTAAATCGCCGGGCTGCGGCGCGCCAGGCACAGGGCTGCTCAGCTTGTAGCTCCCGCATTCGATCCGGCTCTGAACGACATGCCCCAAATTCCGATTGGCATACATTTTCATCATGTGATAGGTCGGGGTTCCGTAGACGGTTAAGGATTTCCCGCTCCAGCCCTTCGATTTCCCGCGAAACTGATCCGCGTAATAATCCCCTACCCGGATGCATCCGCCAAGCCAGCCGTTGACCAGGTCCGAAAAGCTGCCGATCTCGATCAGGTCGCTGTTGCGAATAAATTCGTTCAAATTCGCCGCATTTGCCACCGCCGCTTCCAACGTGTGCTCATTGGGGAGACCTTTGCGGACGGTATTCGGATAATACATGGTGTTATACTCCGTAATAGCCAATTTGAGATGGGAATACCTTGGATCCGATCCGAACATCTCCCTTATCTGCCGGATCGACTCTCTTGTCCACTCCGGATAGGAAACGATCGCTTTATACCGCTCTTCTGCGGGCGTGCGGCCGTTCATTCCGAAACGGTTGTAACCGTGGTACAAGTGGAGCGTTACATAATCCATGTGTTCGGCGGCCCGCTCGAGCAATGCACGGTTCCAATCCATCCTCGTATCCCCGCAGGCGAGCAGCACAATGCCGGGATCAGCGGCTTTCATGGCTTGGGCAAAGCGCACGCACCGTTCCGCAAACTGCTCGGCATTGCAATGACCGACCTGCCACGGACCCCATACCTCGTTGCCGATCTCCCAATATTTCACGCCGTACGGTTCGGGGTGACCGTTCTCCGCTCGCAGCCTCCCCATCGGCGTGTCGGCGCCGCCATTGCAATATTCAATCCATTGAGCCGCTTCTTCCGGCGTTCCCGAGCCGTCATTGACACAAATGAGCGGCTCCACGTTCAAATCGCGGCAAAACCGGATGAACTCATCCGTGCCGAAGTACTTGCTCGTCCAGCCTCCCCATGCCTCGTTGACGACGCATGGCCGCTCGTACACAGGACCGATAGCCTGCTGCCAGTGATAGGCGCTGATATAATTTCCCGCCAGCCTCATCATGCCGGCGTTCAGCTCCTTGGCCATATCGATGACTTCCTTGCGGACATTGCCGACACTGTCCGATGGCAACAGCGAGATATGGTCGAGCCACAGCATCCCCGTCGATACATGATCGAGCCACCGGTCGTGCTGAGCGGGGACATACAGCCGGAACTCCGCATGCTCGCAATCCCTCTCTACGGTGAGGCTCGTTTCATAATGCAGCCAGTCGTGGCTGACCAGATCGATTCGCGACCGGCTAAGCACTTCTCCGCTCATCCTGTCCGCGATTTCGGCAATAGCGAACTTGATATCGACGGATGCTCTTGCATACAGCTCCATACGGTAGCCACGAGGATCCCGCTTTACGGCTATAGCCTGGCTTACGCCTGCATAGCCTTCGTCATCGCTATACATGCGTACTCTCTGACTGTGTCCGGAATGATGCGCAGCAGCGGGCTCGAGAGTATACATGGTGTTTTTCCCATTCGTATACGGGCGCCATTGGCCGGAAAGCCCCCTGTATACGTCGTCCGTACTTTCAAAATCCATATCCGTAAGGGGATATGCCAGCATGGCGTCCATGTGGTCGCGGATGTCTTCTACAAAGTGTCCGAA
Source organism: Paenibacillus sp. H1-7 (assembly GCF_022354825.1). GTDB lineage: Bacteria > Bacillota > Bacilli > Paenibacillales > NBRC-103111 > Paenibacillus_S. The sequence goes on along the minus strand of NZ_CP031168.1, from coordinate 2,766,563 downwards.
TAAATAAGGGTTAATCTTGTGTTTGCCTACCTGATCCGGCATCACCCGGATTGTGGCTGTTGAATTCATCATCGAAATGGGACTCCCTTCCCTTCGTTTATCCTTTCAAAGAACCGATCATAACGCCTTTCACAAAATGCCGCTGCACAAACGGATACATCAGCAGCACCGGCAGGCTGGAAATGATGATGACCACATACTTGATGCTTTCGGCCAGCAGCACTTTGGATTCCAATCCTACGTTACTGTCGACGGCATCCGCCTGGCTCACCATAAGCACCTCGCGCAGCACGAGCTGCAGCGGATACAGCTCTTTGTTACGAATGTAGATCAAGGCGTTGAAGTACGAGTTCCAGTGGCCGACCGCGTAGAACAGGACCATTACCGCCAATATCGGTTTGGATAAGGGCAATATAACATGCGTGAGCAGCTTCCAGTTGGAGCAGCCGTCCATATGGGCCGCCTCCTGGAGTTCCCAGGGGATACTCGATTGAAAATACGTTCTCATGACGATCAAGTTATAGGTGGCGATGGCGCCGGGAATAATCAGCGCCCACATCGTATTAACCATGCCCAGACTCTTCACAAGAAGATACGAAGGAATGAGGCCTCCGCTGAAAAACATCGTCAGCGTAACGAAGAACATAATGCCTCCCCTTCCGGGCAAATCCGGCCTGGAGAGCGGATAGGCAGCAAGCGTCGTCATGATCAGGTTGATCGCTGTGCCTACAGCCGTATATATAATGCTGTTCAAGTAACCGTTCCAGATCTGCTCGTTCTCAAATACATTCTTGTAGGCTTCTAAAGTCACTTGCTTCGGCAGCAATAGCACCTCGCCGTTCAGCACCAGAGCCGGGTCGCTGAAGGAAGCGCTGACAATAAACAAAAGCGGATACAATACCGCTACCAGCACTAGTGCGGCCAGAGTATTCACGATGGCATCGAATACCTTTTCATCCGAATGCCCCTTCTTGAGCGTATGTTCCCTCATCGCTGATTCCTCCTCACCATAAGCTCGTCTCCGCTTTTTTACGGGCAAATCGATTGACCAGCACCAGCAGCGCCAAATTGACTAGAGAGTTAAATAAACCTATGGCTGCCGTATAGCTGTACTCTCCTTTCAAAATGCCTGTGGTGTAGACAAAGGTAGAGATGACGTCGCTGGATTCCAAGTTCAAATTATTCTGCATAAGCAATATTTTCTCGAAACCAACGTTCATAAAATGCCCGACATCAAGAATCAGCAAGATCACGATGACCGGCAAAATACCTGGAATCGACACGTGCCAAATGCGCTGCAGCCGGCTGGCCCCGTCCATTTTGGCCGCTTCATACAGCTGCGGGTTGACTCCGCTAAGAGCCGCAATATAAATGATCGATTGCCATCCCATATTTTGCCATATATTGGATCCGATGAAGATTGTCTTAAACCAGCGGGCCGAATCAAGAAACCGAATGGGCTCTGAGCCGAACGCCTGAAGGATGGCATTCACCGGACCGCCCCGCGGAGACAGAAACAGCATCAGCATGCCGACCATAACGACTACGGAAATAAAATGCGGGATATAGGTCACGTTTTGCACAAGTTTGCTGAACGCTTTGCTGCGAATTTCATTAATAAGCAAGGCGAGCAGGATCGGGACCGGAAAAGCAATGAGCAAGGAGAATAAATTAATCGAAACGGTGTTCCACAGCAGCCTCCAGAAATAGTAAGACTCCACAAAGCGCTCGAAATGATCGAGTCCCACCCATTTGCTGGCGGCGATTCCCTTTGCCGGGTTGAAGTTTTTGAATGCGATCTGCAAGCCGTACAAAGGTCCATAGTGGAACACGAGATACCAAACGATCGGAACCAGCAGCATGAGGTACAGATCATACCTGCTCCCCACCGCCTTCCAAAGGCTGGAGCGCCTCGACTTGGATCGAGACGCCGTGCCTGCCGTGTTCGCTGTTATCTTCATCTGCAGCCCTCCCAACCAGCATGGGTTCTTATTTTTGCTTTTTCAGGTTATCGTAGGCTGCCTGATACAGCTTTTGCAGCTCGTCGATGTTCATTTTCTTCAAAGTGGCCTGGAATTCTCCCCACTTGTCGAAGCTAAGGGCTCCCGCTATAAACTTAGTGCTCTGCTCTTCGTAATATTTATCGATATCGTTGCGCAGCACGTTGATTTTTTGCGCGGTTTCTTCATCGAACATAGGGGCCGCATAGCGGATTTTCGGCATGTACGGGTCCAGCTTCTTTTGAGCCTCCTGAACCTGCGGCGGATTGATGTAAGAAGCGACCTTATCGCTGATCAGATGCGGCGCCCCGCCTCCTGCATAAGGCGTAATTTTCGATTGGTTGCCTGTGGCAAGGAATGCATCCGTATAATAAGGAATCCCGTCGCGCAATTCATAGTTTTCTCCTTGACGGCCGAAACGAAGCTTGGTGGAGCCTTCGTCACCGAAGAAGTAATCGATCCAGCGCATGGTTGCTTCGGGATATTTGTTAACCGAGGTGATGGCAAAGGCGCCAAAGTCCCTCGGCACCGGAGAGGCGAGCTGCAATCGGTCGCCATGAGGCCCTTTTACAGGAGCTGTACCAATATATTGGTCCGATACTTTACCATCCAGCATGGGATTGTTCGTCTGGTCAAAGAAGTAACCTGTATTTCCAGTCCCTTGTTTGGCCAAATATTGCGCTTCCTTCTGGGTAAACAGCTCCTGATCCAGCAGCTTTTCCGAATAAAGCTTGTTCAAATACATTAATAATTCCTTATTCTTATCGCTGCCCATCCAAATACTTACCTTATCGTTAGCCAAGTTGATGTTATAGCCGAGCTGGAAATCCAAGCCGAACGACCCGGCCATGACGGGGACGATGCTTAGACCGTTTCGGGCTGTCATCGGAATCTCATCCTGCTTGCCGTTGCCGTTCGGATCCTTATCGCGAAACGCTTTCAAAACCTCGTAAAGTTCGTCCGTCGTCTCAGGCTCCTTGAGATTCAATTTTTTCAGCCAGGCTTGATTCATCCACCGTTTGTCGGTTCGTGCCGACCCCACCGTCACAATGCCCGGGATGGCATAAATATGCCCTTCCGGAGTTGTAATTGCAGAGCGTATCTCCGGATACGTTTCCATCAGCTTTTTCAGATTTGGAGCGTAGGCATCGATCAGCTTCTCCAGCGGGATCAATTGTCCGCCCGAGCCGTAGCGGATGGCCTCCAAAGGAGTAAGCCCGGAACGGTACAGCGCATCCGGCAGCTCATTTGACGCAAAGAGCAGGTTCTTCTTCTCATTGAACCCGTCCGTCGGCGCCTCGATAAACTCTACCTGGATGTTGCTCATCTTCTCATAGTCCTGGAACACCGGCATATCCTTGAAAGGTCCGTTGCTTGGAGCGATTCTCGTGAACATCTTCAGCTTAATCGGTTCCTTGACAATGGGAAAACCCGCCGCAGCCACATTGTTTGCAGTCTCATCTTTCGCCTTGTTCCCATTTTCGTTACCAGAATTATTCGAATTGCAGGCGCTAAGTGTTAATCCGGATACGACTACGGTAGAAAGCAGTACTGTCCCCCAATTTCTTTTCATCCTTCTATTCCTCCCATCAAGTGGTTCCCCCTCTGAAAAGAAAGCGTTTTCCATCGGAGCTGATCTCATTGTAACCGTTTTTTTGTTATCGCCCGTTCCAAATTTATGACTTTCCATTCTACTTATTTGACGGTTTCAAACGATCTGCGTACACCTGAGGGGTCATCCCCGTTATACTCTTGAACACCTTGAAAAAATACGTGTAATTCAAAAAGCCGACTTGGCTGCTGATTCGTCTCAAGGAATAGGAGCCGGACTCTATCAGCATGCAGCTTGTTTTGATGCGGTGCCGGTTCAAATATTCGGTGAACGTCATTTGTGTCTCCTCTTTGAACAATCTGCTTAGGTAGGACGGATTCAAGCTAAGGGCCTGTGCCGTAATTTCCAAAGAAATATTAGAGGCATAATTGTCCGTTATGAACTGAACGGCTTTCGTAACATGTCGCGAGTAAGGCCCTCCAGCGTATTGCTGCTTAATAGCTTCTACGACGCGTCCGTAGTATTGAATCAGCCACTGTTCAAGCTCGCCGATGCTTCCTATTCGTCCCAGATCGCTCCGCGACGGAAGGTGGTGGTTTCCATCCATTGGCACATGGGAAAAATACCGTTTCCAGACCATGTCTACCATATGAAGCATTTCGCGCACCAGCATTTGTACCGCCATGGAATAGACCGGCAGCTCCTGTACCGGAGCCAAAACAGCAGCAATCACCTGGTTAATTCGCTCTTCATCCAATTGCTCCAAATAAAGCAGCAGCTGCTTCTGCTCCTCTAACAGCAAGGACTCCCGCAAGACGGATGGGCCCGTATTAGGATACAGCAGCTCTTTAATCTGTTGACTGGCATTGTCGAAGCTGCCCCCCAATTGCTTCACCCCTCCACAGAGCGGCCCTGCAGCATAAATGCATTTCAAATTGAGAAATTTGTCGAGCGCGTGGGAGAGTCCGGTGAGCTGCTGATGGATATGGGCGTTCACAGCATGCTCGCTGCGCTCCGCAGAAGAGAACACAACGATAAAGCGACCCTCACCCACGTAAGCTACCGTCCTTTTATGGATATCGCCAACCGCCATTTGCATCATGTCCTCCGCCTGCTGCACAAAGCGGCTTTTCTGCACATCGGTAAGGGAGTCCGTCAGAAGCAAAAAAGGAATGATCTGCACGGCAGCGGCTCCAAACTTGACGGAATCGGCATAGAGCCGATTTTCCCGGGCATACGATTCCAGCGCCGCTCCGGCTTCATGCGCATCTCTGGCTAAGCCCGACACATACTCGCGATGAATGACCGGGCTCAGCCTTTCAATGATTTTGGATTGAGCGCTGCGGGCTTCATGCTCCCGTTCTTCGAATTGCAAATCCTGAACCGCTTTGTTCAGCAGCGACAAGAGAGCTGCCGCATTTAAGCGATGCTTGAGCAAATAATCCATAGCTCCATTGGTCAGGCATGCCCGGACGTAATCGTAATCGTCAAAGCTGCTCAGCATGATCATTTTCACTTTGGGGTAACGTTCCTTTATGATACGGCTAAGCTCCACTCCGTTCATGGACGGCATGCTTACATCCAGGATGGCGATATGAGGGACGAGCTGCTCCATCATGGAAAGCGCAAGCGGTCCGCTGGATGATTCGCCGCATAGGGTGAATCCATGCTTTTCCCAATCGATCAAACCTTTGACATCGTTGCGTGCCAATGCCTCATCGTCAACCAATAATACCCGAAACATCGGTTCTCCCCCCTGCTTCCAAACCATGAATTTCTTAACCTACTTCACTTTGATCCAGGAAAGGAAAACGGATTTGCACCCGCGTATACTGACCTGGCTCGCTATAGAGAAACACGCCGTACGACTCCCCGTACAGCCGTACAATGCGCTCATGCACGTTGCGGACTCCCATCCCGCTGAAGCGTGAACCGGCCTGGTCGCTTTTCGCTTCGAACAGCGCCTCTATCTGCTCCTTAGACATGCCCTTGCCGTTGTCGGTGACTTCGATGATCAGCTCTTGCCCTTCTTTATAGATTCGGATGACAACCAGACCGCCATGCTCCGCTGAAGTAATCCCATGAATGATCGCATTTTCCACGATAGGCTGCAGCATCAGCTTTAACACACGGCATTGCAGCAGCTCTTCATTTTCGATCTCCATAGTAACATCGATAGGCTCCACGTATTTGTACTTTTCAATGTTTACGTAGCTGCGAACGTACTGCAACTCTTCTTGCAGGGTAAGAAATTCGTTCGAGTTCCCCAGCACACCGCGCATCAGCTCGATGAGCGATTCCGATACTTCCACAATATTCGGCACTCCGTTCAGCTTGGCCAAATATTTAACCGTATTCAATGTGTTGTAGAGAAAATGGGGGCGGATCTGGGCTTGCAGCACGGCTAGCTCCGCTTCTCGCTTCTGCCTTTCTGTGGCCATAATCCCTTCAAGTAAGCGCTTTAATTCTTCAACCATCCGTCGGAATACCTGATAGAGCTGACCGATTTCGTCATTGGAGCGGATCTCCGCAGCGGGCAGTGTCATATTGCCATCCATCACATGCTTCATCATAGATCGCAGCTTGCGGATATTTCTAGTAATACGCGAGGAAACCTGTATTGTGCCGATAGCGATAATGATAAAAACGATAATGGCGACCTGAGCCAGCACATTGCGAATGCGTACCGTTTCGTTCAACAGCGATTCCATAGGAACCAGCGCTAAGGTGGTCCATCCGGTATACTCCGATTTTCGGCTGATAACGAGATACGATTTTCGATGAATTACTTTTTCCACCGAGGCATTGGAACCGGCCAGCTCTTGACTCAGGCTTATAACCGTATCTTTGTCCAGTCCGGACGTCCCCGGCTCATAGATGAACTCGTTCTTGTCGTCGATCACATACAGCTTGCTGTCTGGAGTCGGCTTTACGTCATAGGTCTTCTTGATGCTGTCGGCATTGAGGTCGAATAGGACGAGCCCGATCACTTTGCGGTTATACCGGAGCTCTCGCCCCGTAATAATGGAATCGTTGAAGCCCGCCTGATGGTAATACGCGCGCCCTGAGCCATGCTGCAGGAAGTACTCCATCATCGGGGTGTTTAATACGGTTTTATCAAGCCAGGGAGAGCCGACGAAATACACTTTCCCGTTCAATCCGACGACGGCAGCTCGAGAAATGTAAGGCTTGTAGGCTATCAAGGCAGATAGAAACTCCTCCAGCCGCTTCTGCTCCAAGAACCACTCATAGCTCGGCTCTTGGGTATCGCTCTGTAAGGTGGCCAGTACCGTATTATTGGTAGCGACAACCGTGTTGAGCCGTCCGATTTCTTCCAGCCGCACATTCACGGATTCATCAGCTTGCCTTATGCTTTCCATGACGGAAGTAAATGCGTTATTCTTGACCGTTTCTCTCATATACAGATACACAATACTCGTCACAGCAACAATGCCGAATAAAGTCACGAGACTGAAGGCGACGAAAATCTTTCCCTGGATGCTCACGCTTGGTGTAAACAGTCTTTTTAGCGAATATAGCCTCATGTACCCGCTCCTTCCCCGCTAGATGAATACAGGAAAAACAAGCACCCGGTCCGACCCGGAGCTTGATCCGTTGTTCTATATACTCGAGCAGGTTAATATACACAGCAATCATACAATGCGGGGTAATAAGTTTGAATACAGTTATTAGCACGAAAAGTGAGTATTTCCGACATGCGCAAAGCCTTGCAGCCTCTAGGCATTCTCGTTTGCAAGCTGTGAATTGTTTCACAATTTGGACAGGATCGTCTCCATTCAATCCCTGTCTTCTTATGGAAAACGGCCTGCCACTAAGGCAGACCATTGGGTAAATTTAAACGCGAAATCTGGACAACAGCCCCTGCAGCTTCTCCGCCATCTGGGATAACGAAACGGCATACTAGCTTCACCATCACGGACGTCAGTCCGCTCATCGTATTTGAAGCGGCAAAAAACAGCATATTAGCGTAATGTTTATTTATTGTTTTGGACCGATACATCTCGCTGTGAACGTCGAATGAGGAGCCTTTACCCTGCGAGAACGATTCGATCGCTTGATCAGTCCAATTATCTGGCTTTCATTCCGACCCGTCTAACTTTGCTAGTAACTTCAAACTGCACTTCAATATTTTTATACATGACTTGCCAATTTTCCTTTGTCTTTACATGTTCATTCCAAAATCCCGGCTCCAAAGCTCTTACATATTCCCCAAATCCGAAAATATCGGAGCCTTCTTTTTGCGTCTTCTTCACTAACCCGGAATAGGTTTTAAGGAGTGATTTTTGATGCTGTGCCTCAATCTCTTTTAAAATCTGGGATCTATTTGTAAGCAAGCTTTCGCTTAGCTTTTCTTCGAGATTGGTTTCGATAAAAATTTTGACAACAAAATGGGGAAGACCGTCCTTAATTGAGACTTTGAATTTAGATTCGCGATGCGTTGCATAAATCATCACGGTTTTGGACGGCTGATTGTCCAGGCTGATAAAGACACGATAACCGGCAGGATTCATGCCTTTAATACCCATGTAGGCCGCAATCTCAAACGGCTCCGTCGAATTCACCATGGTGGAATTTTTGAAATAGGCCAGTCCCTTCAGCTCTACATTTTGCTCTGTCATCAGCTCGATGTAAGGCAGAAACGCTTCCTGTCCCTTCTTCGACTCGTTGCTCCAATAAGTGCCGAGGAAGTCGTTCGGGAACTTGCCCTGCTTCACCGAATCGTCCAGAGTCGAAAGCAAATATAGCGTCGGCACCCGCTCCAGTTTGGGTGCGGCTCTCAAGAAAGGCTCTGCATCTCCTTTAGATACGACCATCCAAGCGGTTCTGCGAATTTCCGAATTGCGGCGAAAATAATCGTTGAAGTTTTGCAATCCTTTCCGCGCTATTTTCTCGGATACGACAATGATGCGCAAATGCCCGAAAAACAGTCTGGACGATAATTGCTGCTGCAGGTTCATCAGTGCATCGTCGATCGTATGCCCTACGACTTCGATCACCCATACCGTTTCTGCCGAGCTTTTTCCTGCCGCGCCGCTCTCACCGGGTCCAAGTGGAATTTTGCCGGGCAACGCAATCTGTACGGCAACCCGAATCATTCCTTTATCAGGAACAGGGAACTTATCGTGAAGGTGGGAAATCTCATTTTCTTCCTTCTCGGCACCAGGCCCTGCTTCATCAATGGATACGCCAAGTACAATAGCGCGGTCCTCAATCTCTTGTCTGTCCCAGCATCCAGTCAGCAGAGGAACGATGATTGACAGGATAATCAGCCATTTAAGACTCCGTACCCCTAGTCTTGTCCCCACTCTGCTCCCTCTTTTCTTTTGGATCATGGCGAATCACCAGAATCTTGGATGGATAAACGTTTAGAAAATAATTATTCCCATTTCATGCAGGGAACAAACGACTCCACCCTACGAATTCTCTCTTTTCCTCAGGCGCCGCTGGATTTTGACATAACTGATCCCAAAAACAAAAAGCCGCGATTTCCGCGGCTATTCATGATAAATACTTTTGGACTTCCTTACTGTACCGGTATCAAATGAACCGAAATCAGCTTTAAGCCAAGCCCTTTCTCAGCGTTCAGCTTGACAGGATTAATCTGAAGGTTGTAGCCTCCGGCTTGATCTATGTTAATCAATCCGCATTCGGAACGGATTCGGTTGAAGTAAAGCGAACGCGAAGTCACAATTCGTTCCTGCTCCTCCACAACGCAGGACAGCGATTGTCCAGCGGCTTCTATACGCAGCTCATGACCGCCTTCCCATTGGCCGGTTTGCTCACCAATCGCTCCCCGTGCCTTCTCGGCCATGCTTATCATTTCAACCTTATATTGGCCAGGGGTAATTACTTTAAAACCCCAGCTCAATGAATCATGGATATCGGTCCAGCCCGTAATCGTACCGGACCGGGATAAGGAGATAGACGAGTCGGGATTGCCTCGATGAACTGCAGCATGGTGCGCTTCCAATACAATATGCCGGTTCGCTCGCTGCATCAAAGTATTGTCCGCAACCGCTTCCCCGACAATTTCCAGAACCAGAACGGATACGGGTGAATCCAAGGCTTGCGGCGGCAGCTGGACTCGCAGGTCATGAGTATTCGTGTCCGAATCATAGGTTTGGTCAAAAGTAAGCTGTTCCTCGGGCGATGCCAGCAAGTAAGCTTTATTTACGTGATTCTTCAAACCGCGGAGCACGAATGATCCCTGGTTAGGCCATTCAAATAAGTGTGCGAACACTTTGCCTGGCTTGACTGTCACGGTTCCCCAATCAAATTCGGTTTCGAACGGGTTTCCCCGGGTACCCCGGACCGCATCCTCATTAATCTTAAGCCAACGCCCTACTTCCTTCAGTATTTCTACGCTAGGCGCAGGGATGATTCCTTCCGCTGTAGGTCCGACGTTCAGAAGATAGGTTCCGCCCTTGCCTATGATGTCTGACAGCAGCTTGATAATCAATTCCGGCGACTTCCATTCGTGGTCATTACTTTTAAAGCCCCAAGTATGATTGAGAGTGGCGCACGTCTCCCAGTCAACAGACAGCGATTTGGCGGGGGTTTCATTGTCGCCTAAGCAAACGTAGTCGCCGTGGCCGTTTCCAACCCGTCCGTTAACGATGCAATCCGGTTGTATGCTCCTGACGAATGCAGCCAAATCTTGACTCTGCTCTTCCGTCATAGTCATCGGAGTATCGAACCAGATCAGACCGACCGGGCCGTATTGGGTAAGCAGCTCTCTAACCTGCGGTTTGACCTTCTCCTCTAGATAGTGCCCGAAGTTCTTCTCTTCAGCATTCGGGAAATCCCAATCATTTCCCACCGCATCTTTTTCATACCAATCCTGGGTCTGTGAATAGTAGAAGCACAGCTTCAGCCCTGCTTTGGCGCACTCATCGGCCAGCTCCTTCATAGGGTCGCGTCCGAACGGAGTTGCATCCACGATATTGTATTTGGAAACCTTCGAGTGATACATACAAAAACCGTCATGGTGCTTGGCTGTAATCACGATGTATTTCATGCCGGCTTGTTGAGCAATCTCGACCCATTCGCGGGCATTGAATTGTACCGGGTTAAACTGTTCCGCAAGCTGCTTGTATTCGGATATCGGGATACGGGCACGCTTCATAATCCATTCACCGATGCCGTTGACTTCCTTGCCTTGCCACACTCCGGCCGGTACCGCATACAGCCCCCAGTGGATAAACATGCCGAACTTGGCTTCCCGCCACCAAGACATTTTGTTCACAAAAGGAGATGAGCTGGACTCAATCATTTCATTGTTCATAGTTAATGAAACCCCTTTCAATTAATGTTGTTAGGATTATCTTATCCAAAGCGCCGGCCGATTTGAATGTATAATCCTTATCGTTATTTGCACAATCCTAATATGTGTTTGTCCAAAAAACACGTTATGGCATCCTACGAAAAAGAGCCTGCAATCGAAAGGATAACCTTTCAACCACAGGCAGTCTTTTACGAATAAAACTACTTCACGATTACCTTATTCGATAACGGAATCGGCAACGTTCCATCCATGGAGTCGAGTTTGTCAACGATAAACACATGAACTGTATAGGCGTCTGTTTCCGCATCCGGCACATCGAAATGACCCGTCAGACTGCCGCCATTCGCAAGCTCGCTTTCCAGCGCAACATGGGCCACGGGCGTGCTGCCCTTGAGCAGCTGAAAGTAGACGACTTCTTCTTCCGCATGGTCTATCGAGCCGGCCGTACGGACAACGTCGACCTTAGCGCTCAAACCTTTCATCCGGTTCAGTCCGCCGTGCGCCGCGACGGTGAACGGTTTATCCACTGCAGCGGTTACCGTTACGGTACGATTAACCGGGTCCGCCGCATTTTGTGCGTTGTCCATCACGGTATAGACCAGCGTGTATGTTCCCGGAAGCGATGTATCCACGCTGCCGTTCACTTGAATGCGGCTTGTCAGATCGCCGTCCACATTATCCGTCGCTGTTGCGCCTGCATCCGTGTACGTACTGCCAGCCGGAATCTCGACCGCTGCCGGCCCGTTCAGGGTAATCACCGGCTTCACCGTATCTGTATCCGCCGGAATGGCGGCAAGGCCGGACACCTGTAAGTCATCGATGCGTGCCGCCTGATTCGCCACACGAATCCCCGCCTTACCTTGCGTCAGCGCCGGTGGATTCGTTGGGAATAGCGTTCCGCTATCCACTTCGTCATAGATTAGACTATCGTCCACATAGCCCTTGATCCGGTTGCCGTCGACGACGAGACGCAGCTGATACCAGTTGCCGACTACATACGGGTAAGGGATTTTTTTGCTGTCCAGCTCGCGGAGCGTCCCGTTCACGACACGGCCAAGGACGATGTACCCTGTGCTTCCGCCGGGCAATCCGTTCGTGCCGTTATGAATGCGCAGCATGTAAAAGTGTTTGGCGTCGTCGGACGCGCGCGCAATTATGCCCGGCAGCGACGGGCTGGCCTGCGCCTTCACTCTGGCCCGTACATCGTAGTTGGACCATCCGCTTTGACCAACCGTAAAAGCCATGCTTGCCGTCGTATACTTCTCCAGCACCTTGCCCTGATCTTCATCTGCGACGCGCAAATGTGAAGCCGCGCCATTCGGTACGGCGCCGTTATTCCAGCCGGTCGCTTCGTCCTGATTATATGCCCCGTTCTCAAAATTCTCTTCGTACAGCACCGTTCCGGCAGCCGTCTCCGGATTCGCCAGGATATTCAGCTTGTATTCCGCCGCCGTACCGGCTTCGGAGGTAACTTTTACGGTCGCAGTACCCGATCCGTTTACCAAGACAGCATCGGTGATTTGTACCGTCGCCACATTGCTTGCCGTCGGGATCGCCTCCACCACCTTGACATAAGCCGTACGGGAAGGTACGCGAATCGTATATTCGGTTTGATTCGGAACCAGGGCAATGCTCGTTTCGGGTAATTGTTGGCCCGGCGCCGTCAGCGGATCGGAGATGACCGACAGCCTTAGGCTGCTAAGCGACGTATCGGCGCTGGCGGTGCGCAGGTTGATCTTGTAGTAATTCGCCCCGTTGCCCTCGCTCGACAGAGCGGCTACCGTGTACGGCTTCTCTTGGCCTACCGCGTCGAACGTTACCTGCCCGGATGCCGGAGAGGCCAAGGCATTGGCCGTACCATAGACCGACGCCGTCACAGTTACTGCGCTTCTCGTCGAAGGCACAAGCACGGTATAGTTGTTCAAGAGCGGATGGAAGCCCTCGATGGACATGCCGTTCACCTTAATATCGCCAAGCAGCGGAACAATAGGGTACACCTTCACGTCGTCGAAGCCGGCGATGGATTCATGGCTCCGCAGTCCGAATTTGCCGGAAGTCCGGCTGGCATCCGTAAGCTCTATAACCTGAACGCCGTCGATAGAAGCCCGAAGCGTCGTCCCGACAGCCTCCAAATTCAGCTTATACCAACGATTCGATTGAATCGGTTCAGCCAAATCCCCCGTCTTAAGCACGGTTGTCGTTCCATTGACGCGCTTCTCCAGCACCGCCTGATGCGTGGAGCCGCTGCGTTGCAGCTTGAAGTAATACAGGTTGTTGTAATCGGTCGCTCGGGCGATAAGGCCCATTTGGACGTTTCCGCTGTCCGAGGTCTTGACTCGTGCTTCGATTCCGTAATCCTTTAGATTGTCGCCAAATATCGCAAAGCTCGGTGTTGTGCCGTATACGTCCGTCGGCTGAACGTAAGCGGTATGATAGACGCTATCGCTCACGGTGGTCCATGGGGTGGATTTCGAACCGAAGCCAACCGTCGTCCATGCCGCCATCGCATTCGTTTCCTCGGCGGTGTCAAAGCCGTTCTTATACAGCGCTTCGGCAAAAACCTTCACATCGTTAATGGATAGCGGACCATCGAACGTGGAGCCTGTCACCGTCAGCTTCACATACCGCGCCTTGGTCTGGAACCACTCCAGACTATTCCCCATCGAGGCTATGGAAGCCGGATGGGTTCTGTCCGCTGCGGTATGATACGCCGTTCCGTCCAAGCTCGTCGCGATGGCGTAGCTGTAGCCTCTCGACGCACTGTTCGTCCAGTCGATTTGCATCCCCGCCAGCTCATAGGGCCTGCCTAGATCGATTTGTATCGTTTGAGGATAGCTGCCGTTTGCTGCCACAGCAGCTGTCAGGCTGTTGCCGTCCACCAGCGCCGCCGTATTCGACATTCCGGTTGCGGAGGTGACCGGCTTGCCGGCGGACACAATGTTTTGAATGCTCGGATCAACCGCCTCGAGCTCTATCAGCATCACCGAATTCTTATCCAGCGTGGCGCTAAGCGTCAGGTTGTCCGCCGTGTTCGCTAAGGTTTCATCGACTAGTTGGAGCTCGTCTATTTTGTTGTAAGCGTAATTGCTGTGGGTCTCGTCGACCAAATACTTTTTGATCCGGACACTCTTTCCTTCAAAGCCAGGCGGTAAATGCTTCACGCTGAGGCTGATGTTGGACGATGCGGCCCTATCTCCCTGCTTGTTCCACACCATCATCGTCGCTTTGGAATCGCTGTTCTTCGTCGCCAGCATCCGCGTCCCATAGATGTCGCCGCTGCCGCCGGTTGCTTTCACCCGGGTATCCCCCAGCCGGGCGAACATCCTCATGGTGTTGAAATACGGGGTGAAAAAGGTGCGGCCGAGCACCTCGTAATATTTCAGCTTATCGCTAGTGCCTATGAGCTGGAAGGTGTTGATATCGGCGTTGCCCCACTTGATATCGACCCTGGCAATCCCCGGGGCCGACGGCCCCAAATCGAATTTGAGCCAGGTCCAGTAATCGGCTTGGGTAAACTGCGTCGCATCGTCACCGTCCGTAACCGCCGCAATGTTCGGATCGTTCGCCGGATTCGGAATCGGTATCGGGTTGTTTCCGCTGTCAAAAAAACGAATTTCTTTGATTTTCATCGGCTTGGAAGACGATGCCGACTCCCTCCACCCACGCAGGTTCAAATATTGTAAAGCTCTGGGAGCCGGGTTCAAAAACGTCTGCCAATTCTTTGTATCTCCGCTGCTTAAAGCATAGTCGACATCGAACTGGTTCTTGAAATATGCATTCAGCGTATGGACCGCCACCCAGTTCATCGGGATGTCCGTGCCTCCGCGGGCATAATAGTATGCCGAGTCCGTCATAAACGCCGCTTGCTTCGCCAGCCCGACGTTGTTCGTCGGATCGCTTAAGCCCCCGCCGCCCTTCCAGCCGTATTCGCTAACAATGGTCGTAGCATTAGGATAAAACTTGTGCAGGTAGCTTTTCATCTCAATCTCCTGCGTTTCGTTCATCCGCACGTCTTCCTGGTACCGGTGCCATGACACGAAATCGACTTGATACCCGGCATTGTAAGCGAGATCGACGAACTGCTTCTGCTTCTCGAAGTTGTAGCCGGACAATACAGGCCCGCCTACTTTCAGCGGCTGCCCGGCCAAACCCTGCGTATTCACCCATTTTACGGCTTCGGACATGCCCTGATACATACGCATGTAGCCGGGGATATCGTCCTTCACATGGCCGTAATAAGCAGGCTCCAGGTTCGGCTCATTACCTACCTCGATGTATTCGATCTTCGGATTTTTCTCCTTCAGCGTATAGATGATTTTCTTCATCGCCTTGTCGAATTCAGGCCAGTTCATCGAGGTCTCGCCGGCGAGAACACGGTTTTTCTGCGGATTCGCGTCACCGCCATACGAATAAGCAAGAGAAAGGAGAATGGCATCGGCGAATTGGGACATGAAATCGTACGTTTCCTTGCGGCCATGCTGCAAATCCGGGTTCGTCGCGTTGCGCGGGTCGTCGATGGAATATGCCAAATAATCGCTGTTGGCTTCATCTTTATTGTAGTACCAATTGATTTTTACAAAATCTCTTACGACCTTGGTCCGGATCCCCTTCAGCTCATCGACGACATGAACCGGCAGCGGCGTGTAGTTCGTATTGTTGAACTGTTCTGTGCGGACAAGCGGCCCTTCGTTTACGGCATAATCCGCCTCCAGATTCACGGGGGCGGCATGAGCGGTTCCAGAGGTGAAGCCTGCCACGGCCGATACCAGCAAAGCACCGGCCGCAAGCACGGTGCATGACCGTTTCAACAATTGCCGCAGCTTGTTTGATGTTCCAAAAGCCATCGTTACATCCCTCCTGCGATGTGTTGTACTATGCGGTACAGCATGACGGCCGTTTCTGCACGGCTGGTGCTGTCCTGCGGATGAAGCGAGCCTCCGCTGCCCTCGATCAAGCCCTCGCGGATCAACGCCGCAACACTGGATGCGGCATAGTCCGCCACCTGCGAGGAGTCTGCGAAGGCCTGCAGCTCGCTGCGAGCGTCGGTGCCGCTGCTT
The DNA here is from genome assembly GCF_022354825.1 of Paenibacillus sp. H1-7. GTDB lineage: Bacteria > Bacillota > Bacilli > Paenibacillales > NBRC-103111 > Paenibacillus_S. The sequence goes on along the minus strand of NZ_CP031168.1, from coordinate 2,750,648 downwards.
TCGGCAAACAGGCCGGCTGTGTGCAGCGCCCGCACTGTAAGCGTCATCATTTCCTGTCTGGAAATGGGGCGCTCCGGCTGGAAGCGATTATCGCCGGCTCCGTCGCTGATGCCGAGGACTCGAGCTGTGCCGAGCGCCTCGTAATAATATGCTTCGGGCCGCACGTCATCGAAGCTGTCCTTGAAGGGCGCCTGCAACTCCAGCGTGCGAACTAGCAGCAGCACGAAATCGGCGCGCTTGATAGGGGCTTCCGGAGCGAACGTAGCCGGCGCAACGCCCATCAGGATGCCCTTGGCCGCGAGCGCCCGAATCGGCTTCTCGGCCCAAGCGTAGCCCGTCAGATCGGTGAACGTTTTCGTCACATGAACGACGGCGTAATGACCGGGAAGAGCCGCCCGGAAGATCACTTTGCCGCTAGCTTTGTCATAATGTCCGCTCGGTACCGGAGACGGTTGGCCTGAACGATCTATAGACCAAACCGTGATTCCATTGGGATCGGCCAGCTCTGCTGCCGACGGCGTATAAGGAATAGCTACGACCGGCGCTTCGCGATTCGGCCAATCGACCGCTTTCCCATCCAGCGACGTCCGAACCAGAATTGCCGGACGTGTACCAATGGCTGCAGCCGCCTCTGGGGAAAGCGCATTCATTTGTGCTTGCCCTATCGTTAAAGAAACGGTCTGAGCACCGGCTGTCTCGCTCTGGCGGAACAGGCTGTCCTGTACCGTCACACCGGCAAATTCGGTACGCAGCTCAATCTGCAGGCCCTTGATCTTTTCAACCAGGACGCCAGCGGGCAAATGAAAGGCATAAGCCTTCGCCCCGTCCATAGGTGCAGCCTCGATGCGCAGCCTCAAGGCTCCTGCTTGGAGCTGGGCAACAGCTTGGTCAATGGCCTCCTGCGTGACGGCCACCTGAACCGCTCCCGCTGCATCCGGCGGCCCTTGCGGCTGCATCAGGAGGGCAACCGAGCCGTCCTGCTGCGGTTCCGGTTTCACCGGTGTAGGGACGGTCACGCTGCTTCGGTTGCGGCGGCTTCCCTCCGAAGGCCGGTCTCCCGGCGTTCCGGTATCGTTTCGCGTCACCTGAATCGTAAGCTGTCCCGACACGCTGCCATTGCCCACCTTGAGCGTATACACACCGCTGACGGCATCCGCAGGAATCGTGTAGGCATAGCCTTGCTCCAGCTCGCCTCGGGTTATTGCCAGCTCCTTGAGCAGCGTCCCGTCCGGAGCGAACAGCCTCCACAGAAGTACAAGCTGATTCGTCGTACCTTGAATCCGTATCGTCCTCCCTGCTTCGACCGCGCCGATCGGGCTTAATTCTAATGCAGGCTGCGGTTGCGGTTCTGGCCCCGGCCCCGGCTCGCCGCCATGATCCCCGGCGACCACCTTGAAAGCCATCACGGCGGCCTCGCTGCCTACTCCCGCCTTCACCGTGTAGATGCCTACCGGAGCATCAGCGGGAAGCGTGAGCGTTTTTCCGATCTGAAACTGCTCCTTCGTAAGCTGATCCATTTCCAGAATCGATTGATTCGGCCTCAGGACCTGAACGATCAATTCGGGCAAGCCTGTTGTTCCTTGAATGATGAAGGCTTCGCCTTGCTTTTGCTCGCCGATCGCTGCCAGCACAGTACCTGACGGCTCTGCATAGGCAGAGCCTGCCGAGGCCAGCAGGATGAGAACAAGCAGCAAATAGGCGAGTCTAGTTCTGCCTCTCCTCACATATAACCCTCCTTTTCACATAGAAATAATAGGTTATTTAATTGTAATGTGGCTGCAGCCACCATGCCGGCCGCGCCAGGCGATAAATGATCGCCTGAAGCCAGCCTGCTGCATGACTAAGCCTTCCCCCGGAATTGGCCCGGGGTCATGCCCTCCATTTTACGGAAGTATCGGATAAAATTGGCCGGGTTGTTATACTTCAGCTTCCCGGCGATATCCGTAACCGTCATATCGGTCTCTCTCAGCCAGCGCTTGGCGACGTCCAGCCGGTACTGGGCCAAATAATCCACATAATTGATGCCGGTTTCCTGACGAAACACCCGGCTAATATATTGCGGATGGTAATTGATCCGGGCGGCGCATTTCTCCAGCGTCAAATCGGTATCGAACTCTTCGGCGATCAGCCGCTTGACCTCCTCGGAAATCGTACGGAACTGCTTCTCCCGCCGCTGCTCCAGCAGTGTGATGCCCGGTTCGACGAGCTGACCGCTGAACCACGCCTCGATATCGCGTACCGTGTGCAGCTGAAGCAGCTCGTCGAACAGCGGCCGTTCATTGCGGGTAAGCGAGTAGATCGAGATGCCCGCATCTTGCAGGAGTCGGACCAATTCCACGAACAGCCGGACTAACGACAGCTGGAAGTCGTTCGGATGACCACCCGGGCTGGAAACGTTCTGCCTCCTTGGCGGACAGCATGACGGCCATCATTCCTCGCGGATGCAAGGAATTGATGGGCCACTTTTTTACTATCATGATCGTCTGTTTGCCGGCCGCCGTCAGCGGTTCCTGGTCGGTATTGTACTGCCCGGTCAGATCCATGCTGACCCACCGGGAGCCTTGCGGCATGGCGGCAAACTCGTTCAACAGCCCCTTCATCCCGGGCTGGCTGTGCTCGTCGATACCGGAGTTGCTGATGATCCAATCCTTTTCCAAGCTGTACAAGAGGACGTCCTTGATCCCGAGCTCGAACGTTTGGATACCGATAAGACTGTCATAGACATCGGTAATCATCTCCGAATCCGCTGCTGTAAGCCGCTTGCCGATGGCAGCCGTGACAAGAGGCGTATTCAGCAGCTGGGAGGCGGAATAATCGATCGTCTTCAACGTCTGCTCCACTCGAAGCTGCGTCTGCCGCAATATTTGCGCGTTGCTTTCGTTTACCTTATCCAGCACCGTATGGGAAGAATAGTTATACGAATACCAACCCAGGATGAGAACTGGAAAAGCCCCCACTGCAAGCGTCAGCAATATCAATTTGCGGAAATAGGAATGTGTCCTCATGCCTGATGTTTTCTCCTTCGGAACGCCCGTGTGCTATGGCTTTCATGCCCTAAGTATAGCAAAAAAGATATCTGCACCGTGGGGTAAAATCACAGACCTTTTCGCCATACAGCTTTGCCGGCCGGGAATGTTTATTTCTTGGCGCTTTTGTTATATTCGGCGGTGTACTCCTCCATGATCTTGCTGCCGCCGTTCTGCTTCCACTGCTCCACCGCTTTGTTCCAGCCGTTCTCGTCAATGGAGCCCATAACAAACTTCGTGCGAGCATCATCGATCAGTTTATCCAGCTCTTTGCCCTTCTCGCTATAGGTAGCAGAGATATAAGCGTTCACTGGATTTTCAATCGCCCGTTTCGCGTTCTCCTGCCACATCTTGTCACGCAGGTGCACAAGCGGGGAACCGAAAGTCGTGACCTGGTCTCTCAGCACCGCCAGCTGAGAGGAATCGCCCATGCCGTATTCGACCAGCATTTTGGGATCGGCCGTCTTCTTATATTCACCGTTCTCCACCGTGTATTGGCGGCCTTCGATGCCGTTGTACAGCATGTTCTGCATGTCTTTATCCGACAGCTTGTCGAAATAGTTCAGGATCGCCTTCACCTCGGCTTCCGTCTTGACCGACGTCTTCGGAATCATGAAGATCCCGTAAGAGCCCGTCCCGGCTATGCTGCGCAAGCCCTTCGGCCCCTCCAGCGCACCGACCAGCGTCAGCTCGGCCTTCGGATCGACCTTCTTCGCCTGCTCCTCGATGCCGTTGGCATCATTCAGATTGGCGACCCAAGCGCCCGCCGTCCCTTTATTCATCACCTGACGTCCGTCCTTCACCACAGCGAAATCCAGGTTCATCAGCTTCTCGTCGTACAGCTTTTTATAGAACTTCATCGTTTCCAAGTAAGCCGGGGACAGGTGGGCCGGACTCAGCTTGCCGTCCTTCACCTCCCAGTCGGCAGGGCCTCCATGCCACGCCAGCATGGTTCTCCAGCCTGCAGGCTCCTGCTGCTCGACGAGCCCGATAGTATCGTTTTTGCCGTTTTTGTCCGGATCGTTATTCGTAAACGCCTTCAAAACGTTGTAGAACTCATCGATCGTCTTCGGCTCCTTCAAACCGAGATTGCTAAGCCAATCCTTGCGAAGCGTCAGCCCGTCCCGCGCCAGATCACGCTCGCGGAATATCCCGTACACTTTGCCGTCAATGGAGATGGCGTTCAAAGCGATCGGATTCATGCGGCTTAAATTTTTGTAATCCTTCAGATAGGGTCCGAGCTCCCAAAACATCCCGGATCGTACGGAGTTAACGATGAACGGCGCTTTCTGATTCAATACTGTGATAACGCTCGGGAGCTCGCCGGATGCTACGGTAGCGCTCAGTTTATCCGAATAGGTAGCGGACGGCACCCAGTTGAGCTTCAGCTCGGTGTTCGTTGCCGATTGAATTTTTTTGAAAATTTCTCCGTCGGTCGACATCGGCTCCGGGTTGAAGCTTGGCAGCATAATCGACATTTTATACGGTGCAGCTGCCTTGGAAGCATCGCTGGCTGCAGCCGGCTGTCCTCCCCCATCGGTGCTCTTGGTGCCCCCGCAGCCAGCGGCAGCACCTGCCGTTAGCGTCAGCACGGACGCCATAAGCATAGATTTGTGTAATCGTTGTTTCATTGAAACTTCCTCCCCTTATTTCATCATATCGATATCGGCAAACGGAGTAAACCGTTTATCCTTTGACGGAACCTAACAGTACGCCTTTGGCAAAATGCTTTTGCAAGAACGGGTAGACCAAGAGAATCGGCAGCGTCGAGACGACAATGACCGCCATTTTGATGCTTTGCTCCGGCGGCTGAACGAAGTCCGAAGCGAGCGAGGTAGAATCCCCCAGCCCTCCGCCGTCCGCCATGATGACGATCTGGCGCAGCAGCACTTGAATCGGCCACTTGGCTGCATCATTGATGTACAGCACCGCACTGAAAAACGTATTCCAATGGCCCACTGCATAAAACAGTGAAAACGTGGCGATCGCCGGCAGCGACAACGGAATGACGATCCGAAACAGGATACCGAGATCGTTGCAGCCGTCTATTTTGGCCGATTCCTCGAGACCGTCCGGCAGCTGCTGAAAAAAATTGCGCAGAATAATCAGATTGAAGGCGCTGATCGCGCCGGGTATAAGCAGAGACCAGAAGGTGTCGATCATGCCCAGCTGCTTGACGACGAGGAACGTCGGGATCATCCCTCCACTGAACAGCATCGTAAAGATAACCGCCATCTGAATCGGTGTCCGGTAATCCAGATCTTTGCGTGCCAACGGATAGGCCATCAGGCAGGTCATGAAAATATTGATGAACGTCCCGGCCAGCGTGATATAGACGGTGATTCCCAAGCTTTTGAGCAGCGTTCCGGTAGAAAAAATGTATTCGTAGGAGCTTAGCGTAAACTCGGTTGGAAACAGGATGAACCCCCTCTCCAGAAGCTCTTTCTGGGTCGCGAACGACCCGGCAATAATATAGATGAATGGAATGAATGTAATAAGAGCAAACAAAACCAGGACGATGATATTTACCGTATCGAACAACCGGCTGCCGAGGTTACGGTCTTTAACCATGCCTACCCTTCCTCTCCATGTGTTTAGACGACCCCTTCCTCACCCATTTTTTTGGCGATATAATTAGAGGCTGCGACCAGCACCAGACCGACGATGGATTTGAATAAGCCGACAGCCGTGCTGTAGCTGTACTGCCCCTCCGTGATGCCCGTCGAGTACACGTACGTATCAAATACCTCGCCGATGTCGCGGTTCATCGCGTTAAGCATCAGCCATATTTGCTCGAAGCCGGTGTCGAGAAAGTTTCCCAACCGCAAAATGAGCAAAATGACAATCGTGGAACGGATCGCAGGCACCGTAATGTGACGCAGCTGCTGAAACCGATTCGCCCCGTCGATCCGGGCCGCTTCATATAACTGCGGGTCTACGCCGGCCAGCGCCGCAAGGAAAATGATCGTGCCCCAGCCGGTCTCCTTCCATATCACCTCCGCGGTGATAAACGTCCGGAACCAGTCCGCGCTTAGCAGAAAGTTGATTTTGTTGAATCCAAGCGACTCCAACGCTTCATTAACCAAGCCGCCTTCGGTTGTAAAGAACAGGTATACGATCGATACGATTACAACCCATGACATGAAGTGGGGAATGTACACGACGGTCTGAATCATCCGTTTGAACAGCTCGAGGCGCAGCTCGTTCAGCATCAGCGCGATTACAATAGGCAGCGGGAAGAAAAAGACGATATTGTAGATCGCGAGCACGAAGGTGTTTTTGAGCAATTTCCAAAAGAGCGGGTCTCCGAAAAACCGGTCGAAATGCTTCATCCCGACCCATTCGCTATCCCAGAAACCGAGAAACGGCTGATAATTTTTGAAAGCGATCAATACCCCGTACATCGGAATGTATTTGAAAACAAGAAAATAAAGGATGCCGGGAAGCAGCATCAGGTAAAGCCAGCGATTCCGCAGCATGCGCCGTATGCGCTGCCGGCGGTACAGCATATCGCCAGATACATTGACGGCCGCTGCGGCCGATTCCGTGGTCATAACGCTCCTTCCTTTCTCTCAATGAATATGCCGTGGATGGTCTCCACAAACTGCAGAGTTGATTCACCGGTGAACCTATTCTGGCTGTCACTTCTGCATCATAGGGTAAGGCTTTCATTGCCGTCCATAGTCATTCCGGCACGTAATTGCAAAGACACGAAAAAAGCCTTGCAGCAGCGGCTTACAAGGCTTGATTGTCATTAAAGGAGGCCATATAGTCATTTCTTGATTCATGGATTTGAGGCGGATACACCGGCTCCCGTTACGCAAAGAAGACGAGAAGGCTGATCTTCAGCCTGCTCGCCTTCCTAGTTGTTCAGTCTTATTAATACACGTCACGCTGGTAACGTCCCTGCTCCTGCAATTCTTTAAGATAGGCTTCAGCAGCTTCGCGGCTCAGCTGGCCTTCTTTTTCAATAATGTCAATCAAGGTATTGTGAACATCCTTCGCCATGTTTTGCTTATCGCCGCATACGTAGAAGTAAGCTCCGCGCTCAAGCCACGCGAACAGCTCCTGACCGTTGTCTTGCATTTTATGCTGCACGTACACTTTCTGATCCGTATCGCGGGAGAAAGCTGCGTCGATTGTGGTCAGGGCGCCTGCTTGCTGATATTGCTCCAGCTCCTGCCGATAAAGGAAATCCGTCGCGGAATGCTGATCGCCAAAGAACAGCCAAGCTTTGCCTGTCGCCTTGCCTGTCGCCTTGCTCACCGCACGCTCTTGAATAAAGGAACGGAATGGTGCGATACCTGTTCCTGGTCCTACCATGATGATGTCCGTCTCCGAGGATTCCGGCAGATTAAAGTGTTTGTTAACTTGAACAAAGACCGGAACGGTAGCTCCTTCGTTCAGGCGCTCTGCGCACATAACAGAGCATACACCTTTGCGCTCGCGTCCATGCGCCATATAACGAACTGCGCCGATCGTGAGGTGGACTTCCTCCGGATTCGCTGTCAGGCTGCTTGCAATGGAATACAACCGTGGCGGCAATTTTCTTAGTAAAGCGGTAATATCCTGTGCGGAAGCTTTCCAAGGAGCAAAATCGCTCAGCAAATCCAGTACATCTCGACCGTCCGTATAAGCCTTCAATTTTTCCGCATCCGCCACCAGCTGCTTCAGCTCTTCATTCTCTGAAAGCTCAGCTGCCTGCTGAACGATTTTTTTGGATAGCAGGGTAATCTCGAAATGCTTCAAAAGCGCTTCTTTCAACGGAAGCGTTTCATTCTGTTTATTAATGACAACCGGAGTCTCCGCATCCCACTTCATAACCTCAATAATGAGAGCTACCAGCTCCGGATCGTTTTCAGGAACAATACCTAGGCAATCGCCGGGCACATAGGACAGACCGGAGCCCTGCAACGACAACTCAATATGGCGTGTTTCTTTACTGGAGCCTTCTCCATTTAAATTGACGTTTTTCAACACTTTTGCTTGAAACGGGTTGGTTCTGGAAAACAAGGAAGGTGATTTTTCGACATCAGTAGCCTGCATTCTCTTCACTCCAACAATTTTTTTACATTTAGAATATCACATGCCGCATAACTTAGAAATGATTTTTCATGAATCATCCTATAGATCTTTACCTATTCTTCATAATTGTACACAATTGATAACATGTTTAAAACAACTATTCTGCTTCCGCATGTAAAAAAAGCTCCGTATTAAGTCCATTCTTTGTAAGAAATTTCGGTTTATCTTGAAACCTAATCTTTGCCGGTCAATAGCCGTCTCCCAAACTGCAGTCGCGCTTCAAGCTCGATCCTGCTTTTACAATCTTCGCAGTAATGCATTCCTTTAAAGTTACGTTTCAAGTTGTCGTAGGCTTGAGTCCCCTCGAAGGCATTAAACGCCTTTTTGCAGCTATAACAGGTCGAATGCAAACGAAATCCGTTGGAGAAGTCCTGCACCAAAATCCCCCTCTCATTAATCGCGGCAAGCTCCAGCATTATTGACGGGACAAACGTGATGCGTTATAACGGAGTAAAATCAAAATAACACACTGTATTATTTATTTTAATACAGTGTGTTAAATAAGACAAGGGGCGTATACGGTTGCCGAAAATCGTGGACCATGAACAAAAAAGAAAACTGATCGCTGAATCGGCATGGAGTATTATCGAAGCAAAAGGGATCGAGCATGCGTCAATCCGCGCCGTCGCCGCTGCGGCAGGGCTATCGCCTGGGGCCTTGCGGCATTATTTTTCAACCCAGGACGAGCTGCTATTATTTATCGTGGATTATTATTTGACGAGAGGAGTTACAAGGAGAGGGGAGCTGCATATAAGCCGTATTCCGCTGAAGGCTGCGAAGGAAATTCTATTAGAGCTGCTTCCTATGGATTCAGAAAAACGAACTGCAGTCGGTGTCTGGTGGGTATTCGCCATCCGTTCCCTCACTAGTTCGGCCTTACAAAATAAAAAGGACGAGCTCACTGACGGATTACATTACCTGACTAAAGCCGTCCTCGATATTCTAGCTAAGGCGGAGCTTCTCCCTTCTTCGATAGACGTCGAACTCGAAACATATCGATTGGCTGCAATCGTCGAGGGCTTGACAAGCCTAGCCTTGCTTCGCCCGGAGGTCTACACACCGGAGACTGTTGAGCGGATCGTTACCCGGCATCTCCGAGAGCTTTGTGCGAGCATGTCGGATGAATAAGCTTCCGATGCTGCTTCAATGCCGTAATGCTGCAATGCTATAAGTTTAGGGAGCAGTTGTCACAGCAATCTGCTCCCTTAAATCGTTCCTTCACCGCTATTCACTGCTCTCGATTCATCGAGTCATGAGCCATTCGTTGTGCTTCCAGTTCACGCGTTTATTTATGGGACAACAAGAATTCGGCATCCCGGATGAGGTAATCTGCGTATGGAGCTGAAATATGCTTGCCCTTTTGAGCATTGACATGGTTAACAAAAGCAGCCAGATTGCCGGAGGCCAATTGGCTCTTTAAGCTGTTTGCAATACCTGCGTTATCGATCCATCCGGCATTACTAAAGCGCTCGATCAATGCTTGTAATGCTTGGATGCTTGTTGATGCCTGGAACCTAATCGTTTGGCTGCTTACGTTTCCTGCCAGATCGCTTGCAGACACATTGAATATGTGCGGACCGAGTGGAAGTGTATAAAGCGGGACTATCATGCCTTGTTGTACTTCATTCGCATCGAGAGTTATTGTCGTCTTGCTGTTATCAACCCCCGATAAGTAATCGCTAAGCGACAAGACCGGCGATAGTTCCATGGAATTGTCAATCGTACCGTACACCACACCGGTCACTGTAATCACCGGGGCTGTCTTATCCAGAGTGAAGACAATCGTTGTGGCTTCCTCCACGTTGCCGGCGTTATCTACGCTCCAATAAACGATCGAATGTACCCCCTCGGTTGAGATTGTAACGGAAGTCCCCGCTTGTGTAGTCCCTCGGTCTACCGAATAGTAGGTTGCCGCTACTCCGGAGCCGTTGTCTACAGCGTTGAAGCTGATAGTAGTATCCTGATTCGTCGGGACCTTCGGTGCGTTATCCGTCGTAACGGGTGCTATTGTATCTTTGTCAGCAAGATAGCCTAATTTATGTGTGTACAGAGGACTGGCAGGTACCGGGCGCATAAAAGTAACGTCAGGTAAACTTCCGTCAGGTTTTCTAGGTGCAGATAATTGGGTCGTATCCAAGCTTACAAAATCTGCGTCCGTAATGTTGAGACCGCCATTGATTGTCCATGAATTATTCGTTACATTTTCCGAAGGATTATTATCATTTATTATTGCCTTACCAACATAAGCAACGTTATCATGCAATACTTCTCTGTAGCCGGGGATGTCGCCGACTTGAGTCGGACTTACTCGCTCCAGCATATCGAAGTTAGCTCTGCCATTTTTATAGGCCGTATTATTAGTCCAGTTAGCTGCTTGACCCGGCTGATGATTAGCATAAAAGCCGGCACCACCGTTATTTACAGCTAAGGAATATTTAACGGTATGAACGGGCAGCGGACTAGGAAGTCCTTCTGTTCTAGTAGTATATCCGCCGACTTTAAAACCGTTTTTATCGCCTTTCCCATCCTGATTTCCCCTATGATTGAAGGACCAGGAATGGTCATAGATCACCGGCGCGCTTGAACTGATGCTGTCAAACCCGTCGTCACTGTTATTCCATGCACGGGAATTAATGAACGAAACGGGACCCGCATGAGCACCAAAACCATCTGTATTTCCAGCCGATGTATCCGTCGGTCCAATGTTGTTGTATGAATCACAATTAAGAACTATTCCCGTCCCTCTTGTAGTAAAGTAAAAGCCGTTAGCTTCATTATCATGAGCAGCTACATTCTCGAAATCGGCTTGCCCAATAACTCGAAAAACTTCGGATTGCTTTTGATTCCCTACTTTAACTCCGGTCACATCAAAGCCTTTGAATTTAATACCCGTTACTTTATCCGCTACACGAAAAGCAGCCACACGCAGATTCGTCGGCACATGTTTGAAATCAAAGACAGGCCTTTCTCCAGGATATGCCTCATATGTAATTCCGCTCTTAGTAATATCATGGACATAGTTATAATTACTATCGGTATTCGCAATTTCAAAATCATCATATACTCCTCCGCGAATATATACGGTATCCCCAGAGGACGATGCTGATTGCGCTTTCATTATGCTTTTGAAAGGAGCAATCTCCGTTCCTGAATTGCTATCATTACCCGTTGGAGAAATGTAATAGCTTGCTGCAAATACTGAGGTGGATATAACAAATAATGCAGCTAAACTAATCGTTATCGTAGCGACACCAATTTTACCAATCTGGCTCATAGATAAAACCATAGATTTTAATGAGGCTGCCATAGTTATTTCACTCCTTTTTAGTCTATCTCCATTACAACTCTAACACCTATGCCGGGAGTTTTCGCGTCGGTTCCGGAGGCATTACGATAGGCTGAGCGAACCATGGTATGGTCGTCTCCCCAAGCCCCTCCGCGCATTACACGAGATTCACCTGAAGGCGGACCTTGCGGGTTCACGACATCACCTTGCGGATATGCCGCTGCATACCAGTCATTACACCACTCCTGAACGTTACCGTACATATCGTAAAGTCCCCAAGCATTGGGCTTTTTCTGACCTGCAGGATGAGTCCCATTATTGGAATTTTCCTGAAACCAGGCATAGTCGCCTAGAGATGATTCATTATTACCAAAATGCCATGGGGTGCTTGTTCCTGCACGTGCCGCAAATTCCCATCGTGCTTCCGTTGGCAGGGTAAATTTACGTCCGGTCTTTTCTTGGAGTTTGTTTAGAAATAGTTGAGAGTCATCCCAGCTAGCACTGTCAACAGGTCGTTTATCGCCTTTGAATTTACTTGGATTGGTTTCCATCAATTCTTCCCATTGCTCCTGGATCACCTCATATTTCCCCAGATAAAAGGGTCTTGTGATCGTGACCTTGTGTTCCGGAGCCTCATCCCCCTCTCCCGTAGTCAAAGAAGATCCCATTGTAAATGATCCTGGATTAATCAGAACCAATTCCATATTCCTGCCGTGCCCGATATCAACGCTTACTGTTTTTGGCAGATGTACTGGAACGGTTTGTTCAGACTTTTGATTACTGTAATAGATTAGACTGGCACCTGCTATACCTAAGACTACCCAAAATGTTAGTAGCGAAGACTTCATTTTCATAGGCACCTTCCTATTGCGTTCGTGTCATAGGTATTATCCCCTCCTCTCCTACTTCGCACTCGCGGATTGCAGCGCATTGTTTACTTCTTCTTCGGTTGTACGAAGCATAGTATTGATGTCCATCTCTCCGTTGACTACTTTCATCGCATTTGTCGTATATTTTCCTAACACTCCGGCTTTGCTTTCACTCACTGTTTTTTCTGCCATTGCCGGAAATTTGGAGAAGAACGCCGAGAAATTTTTGTCCTTGTACGCTGAATTTTGCCCAAGTGTTTTCTGAATCGTCTCGTCCTTCAATACGGTCATGATCCCGTTCTTGGAAGCTTCCAGCTGATACTCATCGGATGTGAGGAACTTGATAACCTCCATTGCGGCATCTTTATTCTTAGACATCTTCGTCACGGAGATCACTCCCGGATAGGCTTGCGCGCCGACGCCTGGCAGCTCCTTGAATGTAGGGAAGGTAACCACATCCCAGTTCATCGAAGCCATATCCTGGGCAAATACTACCGCCAGCAAAGGAGAGGCTGTATACATGGCTAATGTTTTCTCCTTGACGAAGGTGTTGGAATCAGGAATTTTGCCTTTCGATTGCTCAATTTTTTTCTTGTAGATATTATTTTGCGTAGGGCGGATTAGCATCGTATCGATGACTTTTTTCCAAGTGTCGTTATTGATCGTAGCTTTATTGGTGGAGCTATCTACAAGCGGAAGTGAGAATTGATTGGAAACGAATACTTGGTTCAGGGATGGGGATAAGCCCGTGTAGATAACACCGCTCTCTTCCCGGGTCACTTGGTTCGAAAGCTCGATGATTTCATCCCAGGTCATTCCATCCTTAGGATAAGGCACGCCAAACTTATCAAAGAGATCTTTATTGTAATAGAGGGCCATTCGGTCATTATAAAGCGGCAAACCGTAAATTCCCCCGCCGGACGTCTTCTTCAGTGAATCGATCATGCTCGATTCGAAACGGTTCAAGTCGACGTTATGCTGCTTAATCAAATCCATCATATCGAACGCCGTTCCGCTGTCGAGTACGGAGCTAGTGAACGATGCAATGGAATCCCACTGAATATCGATTTGAGCGCCGGAGGTCAACAGCTGCTGCAAATCCGTACTGTTCGGTACACGCTGAATATATTTAATGGTGTAGTTCGGAAACTTTTTGCGGATTGCGTTACCGAATCGCTCGTTAAAGTTCTCCTCGGAATCCTTACTCACGGAATAAAATACAAGCTCTACCGGCTCCGTATTTTTCTTGGCTTCCTCTACTTTGCCTTGGGTTGGCGTCCCGGAGCTGCTGCAGCCCCCCGCTACTAGAGATAAAGTCGTGAGCATCGTCAAACGAATGGTCCAGTTCTTCTTCTGTCTCATGGAAATCCTCCTTATATATCCTCTTGATTCATTACATCTCATTTCATCTCATCGTCTTCCATTTGAGCTTGCCTGTGTCATATGGGAATATTTACCAATCACTATAAGATATGTAACCGTATTCAAAGAGCGTTGCGACGAAGCCAAGCCTCCGCTTTCTCCACCTGATTGCATCATCCTCCTTAGAACGATTACCAGTCACTGCCTTCAGCTGCAGCTTTCCTGCGTCCGTTGTTGGGAGACGGTATATGAGTCTGCACTAGCTTGAAGCATTCCCCTACACCGCCGCAACATCTTTTCGTAGGTAGCTATAACCCTTCCGGTAATTTGGTTGTTTCTCGCTCAACGAACGTAAGAGGCACTTCCATTTCTCGAACCTCATCCTCCTTTGATCTTCCTTCGAGCTTGTTAATCAATTTATGAATGACCGACTGGGCTTGATCCATATAGGGTATTTCCCAGCTTGAAATTCCCGGATAGCTGTTAATGGCTATGTAATCGTTATTAACACCAATCAGCATCAAACGCTCGGGAATAGGAATGTGCAGTTTGTTCGCAGCGGACAACAGCTTCAATGCAATATTATCGTCAAAGGCAATGATACCGATTCGCCCCGAATGCCGCTGTACCAAATCCGTCAAATAACGCTCATAATCCAACTCTTGAATATCCGTAGATTCATGAAGTAAACCGCTTCCATATTTATCGATTCCATCCCCAAAACCAAGCCGCCGCCGTTCATCGATAATCTTTGAGCCTTTGTGCCCTACATAACAGAGCATGGTACACCCTCGATCAGCCAGAACCTTGCATGATTGCTCGCAGGCACCGGCAATTCCCAGATTAACCGAGCCGATCGAAATATCCTCAGGCCAGCTCCAGCCGTTAATCAATACCAAGGGGGTGCCTTGATTCACAATGGATCTGGTAGCCTCCATCCCCATGGCCAAGCCATGGCAAATGAGACCGTCTACTCTTCGCTGTAACAGTACTTCCAGATGTCTTCGCTCAATGTCAGGGTTCAGCCCGTTGGAAGAAAAAACGGTCAGATGGTAGCCGGCATGGTGCGCTTCTAGCTGCAAATGCTCTGCTAACATACCATAGATGCTCTTAAAGCCTGGTATAATGAGACCGATTTCAAATGTTTTCTTTCGACTTAACCCCGCTGCCATTATGTTTCGCCGGTAGCCCAGTTCATCGGCTGCCAATTCAACCTTACGAATCGTTTCTCTAGATGTTCGAATTCCACCTCGGTTGAGGACATTGGAAACGGTTGCAATTGAGACACCTGCAAATTCCGCTACATCGACTATGGTGACTTGTTTGGTCTTACTCATCAGCAATTCATCTCCACTTTGTTAAACGTTTAACACACTTATTAGATTATGCTTAAACGTTTAACATGTCAAGAAAAAAATGGAAGCTAAGGCGAATTAATGAACTATCCATTTCGGTTTTCCAATGTAAACGTTTCAAGGTTAAGTTTCTTGTAAGTTTTGCAGAAAACTCTTGATTCATTGCCAGAAATAATAATAAGATGGAACAGTTCGATTTAGCATTCACAGGTCCTCCTTGAAGCTTTCATTTTATTTACAACGGAAGGTGATCATAACCTCATGGAATTAACACAAACCCAGATCAGGAATGAAGCTTCGAAAAAACCATTCCCCATATCATTGATATCCTTAACCATGGGTGCCTTTGCCATCGGGATGACGGAGTTCGTCATTATGGGTCTATTACCCAACGTCGCTGCCGATCTAGGTGTCAGCATCTCGGCCGCCGGCCAGCTCATTACGATGTACGCGCTCGGCGTTGCCGTTGGAGCCCCGATTCTGACGGTGCTGACCCACAAAATTCCGCAAAAGAAACTGCTAGTCTTTCTGATGCTCTTATTTATTGCGGGAAATATCCTTTCCGTCGCAGCTCCGAACTATACGGTGCTGATGGGAGCCCGCTTAATCACCGCCCTGACGCATGGAACCTTTTTCGGCGTGGGCGCCGTTATTGCTTCCAAGCTGGTATCTCCGGATAAACAAGCCGGCGCTGTGTCGATCATGATGGCCGGTCTAACTATCGCCAATATTATCGGCGTCCCGTTGGGTACCTTCATCGGCCAGCATTTGGGCTGGCGGGCTTCCTTCGCCACGATTGCCGTCATGGGAGCCATTACCCTGGTCGGAATCCTGATGTTCATACCGCAAATGCGGCAGGATAAGCCCGTAAGCGTCATGCAGCAAATTTCGGCACTCACAAGCCACAAGCTGCTGCTCTTCCTACTGATCGCGGTGCTCGGGAATGCCGGTTTGTTCGCCGTATTTACGTACATTACCCCGCTGCTTGTGCAAGTTACCGGTTTTGCCGAGCATAGCGTCACATGGATACTCGTTTTATTCGGCTGCGGCGTGACCATCGGCAACATCATCGGCGGCAAGCTTGCGGATTGGAAGCTGATGCCTTCCATTATCGGCATTTATTTGACCATCTGCGTGCTTCTTACCTTCTTTACATTTACGGTCCACAGCCCGATTGCTTCGGTGGTGACCATTTTCCTCTGGGGCGCCGCATCCTTTGCCGTATTCCCCGGCATGCAGGTGCGCATCATGAGCTTGGCGCAATCGGCGCCGGCGTTGGCCTCGACGACCAGTCACTCCGCCGGCAATTTGGGAAACGCCACCGGCGCTTTCATTGGTGGTACGGTGATTACTCACCTGTCTATCACCTCGTTGCCTTGGGTCGGAGCGCTGCTAGTTGCCTCAGCTCTGATTCTAAGCATCGTCTGTTACCGATCCGACCGGAAGGCGCGTTAATTGTGACGAAGCGTTTCAGAATCAATTAAGAAGATGGCTCCTGACAAATACAGGAGCCATCTTCTTTCGGTTTAAAGCTTGTGTACAATGAACTAATGATTTCCTGATTGATCATGAGGCACTGTGACGGTTGAAGTAGTAACCGCTTGGTTGCCTGCTTTATCGGTTATCGTATACTTGATTGTGTAAATACGCCCCGATCCTGTACCCAGCCTTGCAGCGCGTAAACTAAAGGATGTAGCTGCAGTGCCCAAATCGGCTGCAATATCATCTTGACTGCCAGCAGGCTCGTTGCTCGTAATGGAGGTTAACTCCACAGAAGCAACGCCTGATCCCGTATCGTTCGGATGAAGTGCTGCATCGATAACGACCATTTGATTATTCGGCGGCCATATCGACGTTTTATCCAATTGAACGGATAGCGATGGTGCCGTTTTGTCAATCTTAAACTCTACAGTTTGAGTCACTTTTACATGGCCTGCTTGATCCGTACCGCGATAATGGATGGTATACAGCCCGTCACCGAAGGCTGGCAGGGTTCCAGTGTAGGCAGTCCAAGGCCCGTTATTTACTTGGTATTCGAATTTCACCACACCGGCCATATTGTCGCTTTCTGATAAGCTTACCGTTACATTCGACGTATACCATCCGTTGCTTCCGTCAGGTACGGCAGGACTTAGATTCAGCATCGGAGGTGCTGATTGAATCGTGATGTCGTCTATATAAGCCGTAAATTCACCTTCTGCAGCGTTATCGTACGCGGCTATAACAGCGACTATCGTCTTGCCTGCAAAAGAAGAGTTTACGTAATAAGTTAATTCCTCCCATTCCCCTACTTTACCTTTGGCATTTTTGCCGTCAAAACCATACGTGTCGCTCAAATAAGTACCGTCATCAAACAACAGATCAATGAAAACATGCCGGCCTAAGTCATTTTCTGGTTTCATAAAATAAGAAAGCTCTAGATTTTTTTGAACTTTTATTTTCGTTGGCGCAATTCGCGCATAAAGTTGAGAGTTTTCTGAGCGGCCTTCCGATGTACCGTTGAATCGGAAAGAATACGCTCCTCTATTATAAGTATCTTTTTCTATGGCAAAGGAATCTGAAGCAAGATCCGTATGTTGCCGCTTCAAAATGGCCGGATTATCACGTTCATTCGCATCATCGGGATTGTATATACCTACGTCAACGTTGGTCAGCTCCCCGCCCATAGCTACGCGTTTTTCAAAGCCGTTCCGCCAATAAACAGGGCCTGTCGAATGCTCGACCGGTACCACATAGCTTACAGGGTTATCCTCGGTTATATCACGTTTAGATAAATTAGCGATGGCTCCTGCCAGCCGCAAATAATAATCGGATGAAAGCCATGTACCTTCTGATGCATGTGTATAAACATACTGCTCGCCTTTCGGTATCATATAGGAATCTTCAGCACCTTTCATAATTGCAGTGCCTTCGTCATACTCGTCAAACATTGCTATATACATGGACTTTAATCCATGTTCTCTTAAAAGCGCCGCTTGGGTCCACATGAAATCTCCGCTGTCTCTAGGTATCTCAAGCGGCGGCGAGTTGACTCCTTTCCTCATGTTCGACCATGCAAATCCAGGGAAAATAACTGGCTGGAAGTCTACTCCGTATTTCTCGCAATAAGCCAGCTCGGTATCTAACCGCTTCCACCAGTTTTTGGCGCCCTCTGTGCCTGAGAACCGTCCTACCGTCCAAGGAGAAGCCATGTCAATGGACTGATAAACCTCGGCATAATCATTTGTTACCGACGCCCATGTATTATCAGGTAACCCTCCAATAACATAGTAGCCCCTGTCTTGGAACCAGTGAATAAGAGTCAGCGCCACTTCGGCGCTCGGATATCTTGTCGGATTATTTCCCGCAAGACCCCATAAGCAGACCACCGGCTTACCATTGGCATGGGCATAGCTCGTTGAGCTTACAATGCCTTTTCGTTCGATATTATAAACCCAATCTTTCTTGATTCTTTCTATTGCTGCGTCCCCTGCACTTCCGGACCCTGACATATCATACATGACATAGAAAAGCTTGTTATACTTTTCAGCCGCCTCTTGAACCAGGTTAATATGATTTTTTACCGGAATTTCAGAGACCTGTGTTTCGTTATAAAATCGCTGAACTGCTAACCCGTCTATGCCATAATCACGCAACCAAGAAGCATGCAGATCCACCACGTCTTTATTCTTAGATGTAAACAGCTTAGCTTGTTCTCCGTTTTCCAGGTTATCAAAATCTGTATTGAAAAGAGCCGTGTCGGGATATTCTCTTACATCCGGCCAAAGTTCAACATTAAGCTTTCCAACTCCAGGCCTTGCTCCGGAGCCCCAATGAACCCATCCTGTATTGGTTTCAGTAGCAGCAAACCACATTTGGTAACCGGAAACCGTTTTTCCAATCATGTTATTACTTGGAGTCTGTTCGGCAAATACAGGAGGAGCTGTCTCATCTATAGGGGT
Organism: Paenibacillus sp. H1-7; assembly: GCF_022354825.1. Lineage (GTDB taxonomy): Bacteria > Bacillota > Bacilli > Paenibacillales > NBRC-103111 > Paenibacillus_S. The sequence continues at coordinate 2,731,724 of NZ_CP031168.1, read as the reverse complement.
ATCCTTACCGCCGGCAATGCGTATGCTTTTTACGTAAAAATTCCCGCCGGCAGCCGATATTCTGAAATCAGCGCCGCCATTTTGTTTTTTGTTCATTTGCGCATCGCTTACTACGATTCTAAGTGTTACTAGTTCTCCCGTATTATACAGCTGTATGAAGTGTCTGTTATTGTAAGCATGCCCTGTTGATTTCTGGCCAAGCTCCAAATAGGGCCTATTGGACCCAACATCATAATACTGAATTGTAAAAATCACGTCTTCGATGCCTCTGAGGGGAGAGTCTGCCGGTAATGTACCATACAGATATTTATTGGTATTAATACGCCCGACAATATCTCCTTTATACTCTTCTACGAAAGTCTGGGCTTCGGAAGAAGGATTCCCGTTATATCTGGTATAGGTCACTCCTTTTTCCACTACCGTTTCACTGAACTCAAGCAAAGCGTAGTAGGGTACGGACGATACAGATACGGAATAGGTTCCTTTTATAGTTTGATCGGCTGTGGATGATGCGGTTACTATTAATGAAGCAGCGGTTTCATTATTTGCGACCGTTAATAGACCGGTATCGCTAATCGTCGTTCCACTGGTGACGGCCTCATGATCTTGATTCACAACAGACCATGTCACGGTTGGCGTCGTTGCATTAGTTGGCGTTATTTCCGCAATAAATTGAAGCGTTCCGCCCTTTTCAACCTCTGTAGCCGTGGCGGTTACATGTATATTCGTAATTTTCACTGACGGCGTCTTTGTTACGGTTACGGACGCTACTTTCAAATCAGCATTCGTACCTGCACCACCGCCTTCTAACCCTATCCTAAAGTCGGCCCCGTTCGTTCGATTCGCAAATGCAGCATCGTTCAGCTCGAACGTATGCGTTTTCCAGGTTCCTGTATTGGTGTACGCTGCCAAAGGCGCGTCTTTGAAGGCTGCGCTTGTCGAATCGTAGTTCAGCAGCAGCTTTCCGCCGCCTTCGTCAAAATATTTAACAGTGATCTGAACGTCTTGGGTATTGTTTTGAAGATAAGCGTCATCTACATTCATGTAAAAATAATACGTGCCCGGACTGGCGGCATTATTGTTCGTCTGCCAATACGTCGTACCGGCTACCGTTCCTGTCAGCAAGCCGTTTGGGTTGTCGCCCGCCCATGCATGGATCCCGTTTTCAACTGGGGTCGGCCCCAGCGTTATGCTGACTCCGTCCACAGACGCTAATGCCTCGTTCGGATAGATTTGTACTGCAGTCAGAATCAAGAGCAGGACTAGAATTCGGGCAATAGCGGATGTGAAGTTGCTACGGTTTACATATTTATACAATAATTCCACGTTCTTTCCCTCCTTAGGTTCTTCTTAATTCGTCCCTTCAAAGCTGGAAAGCTGGAACCATTCGCAGGAATGGTCCGATCGATTTAATAGCTGATCCTCATTGTTTTGATCTCAAAAGGCTTAAAGGTAAGCTGAACATCGTTTTTAGCCTCCAAAGCCTGGATATCTTCCTCCAGCATGTTGGTTAATGTGGCTTTCATTACATTCTTATTAAACGCCAGAGTTGAATTCGTATAGGTGCCTTCAGCTTCGTAAAGTCTGATTATGTAAGCTTTTTCGTTATCTTCGCATGGCTTGATCGCTTCAATGATGATATTGGATTCACTAACGCTGATAAACTTTTCAAAGCTGCATTCACCTGGAATCATAATCGGCTTATAATTAAACTCATAGGCAGGCTTGATTACGGAATCTGCATCAAATCCGCTGCTATGCGGCAAAAAAGCATAGGAGCACATATGCTCGCCCTTGTCTCCCCTGAAATCCGGACGGCAGCCGCCTTTATGCAAGGTCAGAGCAACCTGTGAATGATGTACGGATATGCCGTACTTACAGTCGTTCAATATCGTGACGCCGTACCTGTTTTCTGAAAGATCGGTATATTTATGATTGCAAACTTCAAACTTTGCTTTTTCCATATCCGTATTGCGGGTTGTTGGGCGCTTTATGTAGCCGAATTGAAGCTCTTGTCTCGCAAAATCCGCAAAAACATTCGTATCGAATACGGTCTTCAGCAATCTATGATCATCTTGCCAATTCATCATCGTTTCAAATGTAACCTGCTTGCTGTCGCTATAAAAAATAATATCCTGAATCAAGCTTGATTTTTCGGTCAGCTTATATGTATTACGGATTCTAAATTCGACTAAACCGTCCGATATGATTTCGCTATCCAGGAGAACGGCACAATCCTTGAATTTAAGCTCAATATCGGCGTCGATGTCCCAGCTGTCCCAAGCGGTGGGTACATCCTCAGCGATAAGCAAAGTATTTAGGGCATAGCCTTGACCTCGTAGTTCTCTGTTCAGACTCTTGTCGATAAATGACGTAATATATTTTCTGTCATCAAGAACCACTCGGATTAGTGGAGTATCCAGTACAGTGCCGTCAAAAGCAAAGCAGGAGCCTTCTCCAGGATCGCCTGGAACTCGTTCAAGCACCACAGACGATAAAGCTTCTACGGTTACGCCTGAAACAGCCAGCTTTTTATTACCCGAAATATCCGTTCCGATTTGCTGTTGGTATTCTCCTTTTACAACATACCCTTCTACATAATCCAGATAAATGACATCGCTGCGGTCGAACGATAATGTGTTTATTATCGAAATCTTGTTCTCCACCGCTTTGACCGGCACGGTCTGTCTGATTAATTCATCGGCTTTTTGAATGATGTGCGTTGTTTCCGAAATACTTCGGTCATGGACTGCCGGAATCGACGTGCCGGGCAATATGTCATGAAATTGATTGACAAGAAGGGTTTCAACAAGAGGCTTAATATGGATATCGCTGCATATGGAATCAGTATTCACTGCATTTCGGACTGTGAGGTATTCGAGATCGTGCAGACGGATTTCCGATAATCTGTTATTGCGTTTTATTGTATGCTGATTCGTGAGAGTTCCCCGATGAAGCTCCAGATAGAGTTCGCCGGCATAGACGGAAGGGGATGTAATGGACTGCTCCAGCCTGCGCATAAAATCACCGACAAACATGGTCTCCACTCTCGGACACCCTTCCAAATCGCTGCATCTCCGTGCCATTTCAATCATTTCAAATTGCGGCCCGCCGCCGCCATCGCCAAAGCCGTAAGCTAACAGACGCATATTGGATACCGTTTTCTCTGCAATAGTATCTCTCGATCTATGTCCGTCCAATACGAAGTCAATGCAGGTTTCCGGATCGGGCCATAAATGGGTCTTATTCAAATGTGTCAACACTCTCGTACCATCCAGCCCCTGCCAGTAAAAGGTATCGTATGGGAATTTGTTGGTATCGTTCCACGCCATTTTGGTAGTAAGAAAATAATCGACCCCGCAGCCCTTCATAATCTGCGGAATGGACGGACTATATCCAAACGTATCCGGCAGCCAAAAGCTGTTTGACATGTAACCGAAATTCTCCATAGTAAATCTCTGTCCCCATAGGAATTGTCGCAGCATCATTTCCCCGCCTACCAGATTACAGTCACACTCAATCCAGACAGCGCCATTCGGTTCATATCTGCCTGCTTTTACCGTATCTTTTATTTTTTCGAATAAATCAGGATAGTTGTCCTTAATCATTTTCCCATGATACGCAGAGCTCTGAACAAATTTGTACTCCGGATACTGCTCCATTAAGCTTATTTGATTGGAGAAGGTCCGGGTACACTTTTTAACGGTTTCTTCAATGGTCCAGCGCCATGCAGTATCCATATGGGAATGGCCGATAACTGCCGCAATGGGCGCTAGTGATGTATTTTTGTACTGATATAAGGCTTTAATTAATTTGCTGGCTTGTTCAATGGCATCAAAAAATGCTTCTTGCTCGATATTATCAGGAGAATAATAAAGAATCTCATGAATCTGCGTTAACGTTCTAATGATATTTGCCCTGACAAAACTGTTTTTGTCCAGTGCCCTGGCCATTTGATTAAAGGTCTTCAGGTCGAAGTAAAAATCCGCTATGCTCTCGTTCTTTACACAGATATCCATCGACTCGTATGTGTGCATAAAATCGGAGCGCGGTGTCGCCGCTAAAGGTTGACTCGCTATTGAAAAATGACCCGCATACGATTCCAATGCAATATCGATAATTTCTCCGGACTTCACACTAGACTTCAACAGATCACAGTAATGATTGCCATGGTTTGCGCTTGACGCAGACGTAAACGTCCCAAAAGGCGATCCGTTGACCCATAAAAGCGATTCGTGTCCTCCAACATGAGGTTTTAGAAACAGGGATTGATTATCTAATTGTTGCTTAACCTGGTATTTACCTTTAAACCAGCAATAATTCCCCTCGCCGCCCCACTTTTCACCCGGACTAGCCTTTATAAACAAATGACTCTCAGGGATTTGATGAAGTCTTTCCTGTGTCCTGTAAATTTCCGCATCAAAGGTATCTACCTTCGTGAAGATGAGCGGTTCTATCGTTTGTTCAAATCGTCTGAGCTTGCCCAGCATTCGTTCCGTCTGTTTTTCGTTCAGCATCTCTGTCTCCTCATTCCTTTTTCCAACTTTTTGTATATCTTCATCTCATCGAACAGTGCTACTTGACCTTCCTGGTATTGATGTCCTTAATAATGGCCTCATCCGCATCTCTTAGAGCTGTATTGATATCTTTGGCTCCGATGATCACGTTCTGGAATTCCTTCTTCACAATCTGTGATGCAGCATTACTATAACCTTGCAGCAATTCCGGACTTCTTGCAGGCGGCTCCGGGGCATATTGCTTCAGCATGAAATAGGCCTCGACTCGCTTTCCTTTATAAAGCGGATTGTTAGACATGAACAGCTTTTGAATGCTCGGTTCCTTCACTACAGGCGCCTTCCCCTTCATTGACAGTTCTTTTTGCACTTCATCCGAAGTCAAATAAGCGATCAATTGAAACGCCTCATTACGGTGCTTGCTCTGTTTAGTCAGGAGTAAATAAGTCGCATTGGCCTGAAAATTGACGCCCGGCTTCTCCTTATATGTCGGAACGGTTACAAGATCCCAATTGAAATTCACCTGGTCGCTATTATTATTGATTTGCATGGCTGAAAGCCCCTTTTCAAACAGAAGCTTATCTTCTTCCGGGTCAGATGTTTTTAAATCGAAGGTCAGTCCTGGAAGCTGATAAAATCTAAGGATGCTTTCCGCTAATTTCTTAAAATCCTCCGTAAGCAAAGCGGACTTCTCTTCTTTTGGATCCAAAATCGGCAAGGAGAGCTGATTATTTTCAAGAAGAACGTTCTGCCATCGCTCGCTGAAACCGCGGTACTGAACTCCGCCTTCGACTCTCGTGAGCTTCTTATCCAGCTCATACAACTCATCCCATGTCATACCGTCTTTGGGATAAGCGACCCCGAATTTATCAAATAAATCTTTATTGTATCTTAATGCGTAAACCGTGGACCAAATAGGCAGCCCGATGATCTTGTCTTGAAAATTCGACTTCATGATATTCACAAGAGCCGGTTCCAGACGGCTTACATCATAATTATGTTTCTTAATCATGTCGTCGATATCTCCAAATGTTTCGAATTCCGTTAAGGCGGGTATGGCTCCTTTACTCCCTACAACAATATCAGGAACTGCATTGGCGGCAATAAGGTCACGCATTCCAGTACCGGTTCCGGGTACGATACCCTTTAAGGTGTAGTTCGGGAACTTCTTCTGGGCAATAGGAACGACAATTTCATCAAACTCCTTTTGGCCCATAGAGTTCAGAAAAAAAGTAATTTCAACGGGTCCTTCTGATACAACCTCATCGTTTTTCATTCCGCTGTCCGTAGCTGTTTTGCTGCATCCCGCTATCACCACGAAAATACATAACAGCGTAGCTAAAAGTAAACGTTTTCTTAACATCCAAGGCCCTCCTGCCATAATAATAATTTTCCCTATAAGTTCGAGTATCGATGCCTAAGTACTTACGTTAAATGTGTTCACCTCCCCGAGCCATTAATTATCCATCCCAGTAAAATAATGCGCTTACAATCGTTCGTTCCATAACGGGTTTTCATGGTTCGAAGTGATTATAACACTCCCGTTTTGATCTGTAAATATGATGTATATTCTAATATAACTTTTATATCAATTAGTTGAATGTGATATAACGAAAAATAGCATAGTCAAAGTGCATTGCGCACCGACTATGCTTTGGTAAACCGTGGTTTTGCAGATCAACAAACTCTCGTTATTTTTTCCATACGAAGTCCACCCGCGTTTTGGTTACGGACTTTAAGCTTTACTATTAAATAATATAGTTGTATATTTGGTATATCAACTGATGGTAGGGAGTGGAGATGAATATGTCTATAGCCCGGAAGAGGCTTCCCATGTATATACAATTGAAAAACTACATCATCCAACAAATGAATCAGGGCATCTGGAAGCCTGGAGATAAGCTCCCTTCGGAAAATGAACTCGCCGAGCAATTTAACGTCAGCCGAATTACCGTAAAAAATGCGATGGCCGATATCGTCAAGCAAGGACTTATTTATCGGATTCAAGGGAGAGGCTCCTTCATCTCCGATGACGACTCAGGACAGCTGCTTTCGTTTGAGCAAAAAGATGACAGCCGTCCCATCGTCGCATTCCTTATGCCTCGCCTCAATAACTTGTTTACCGCCAACCTCATGACCGGTATAGAACAGGAACTGGCCGATCACGGCTACCATCTCGCGGCTAGATTGACCCATAATAATCAGGATATGGAAAATAAAATTTTGAAAGAGCTACACGAGCTCGGCGTAAACGGAATTATTATTTATCCGGTCGATGGGGAAACCTTCAACGATGAGATATTAAATTTAACTATTAATCATTTTCCCCTTGTCATCGTAGACCGATATTTTCGAGGACTCGACGCTAATCGTATTATCTCCGATAATTACACCGGTGCCTACGAAGCAACCAAGCATTTGACCGATCTTGGTCACACCAAAATCAGCTTTATCAGTACAAAGGTTTCCGGAACCACGAGTATCGAGGATCGATTGCACGGTTACGAGCAGGCATTGAGCGATTCCGGGCTGTTCATTGAATATCGCCTGAGACTAAGTTTGGGCACCGCATCGCCCGTCGAACAAATCAGGAGCTATTTAGCCGATAATCCGGATATTAAAGCGATTGTGGCAACGAATGCGGCTATCGGTCTAATGGCCAAAAAAGCTGCGCAGGCTTTAAGCCTGAACGTTCCGGGAGATTTGTCTATAGTCTGTTTCGACAATTATGAGCAGTCCGATTTGTCGGAGGTGCCGCTTACGTATATTAATCAGAACGAGAAAAATATGGGCAGAGAAGCTGCAAAGCTCGTTCTTTCGCTTATTGAGAACCCGAAGCAAGATCGATGCAGCATCGCTCTGCCCAGCCATCTTGTTATCCGGAGTTCGACTGCAAGCCCAGCTCCAGTTCGATCGGAAGCTTGATTTCGACGGCGGAATCATGGATTGGCAGTGCTTCGCTCACAGCATTACCGTTCCGGAGGAGTCGCTTCCGCGGGGAGGTTTTCCGGCATATTGCTCGATGCTCCGGAAGGCGCAGGCTGTTCCGAGATTGTCGGTCCGTAAACGACTATCGAGCCGTCCTCGCGGAAAGCCATCCTGTCCATACAAACTTGACGGTTGCCGCCACCCGCCTTAGGATCTGTATGGGTGTGATAAACCATAAATAATTCCGAGCCATCCGGCGATACCGTTACACTATGATGGCCCGGGCCTGAGATCTTCTCGCTATCGGTGAACAGGATCGGGTTCGCCTCATATTTCGTGAACGGTCCTAAGGGCTCGCTGCTTGTGGCATAACCGACGGAGTAATCCCGTTCCGCGAAGCAATTAGCCGAATACATCAAATAATAGAGCCGGTTATGCTTCACTACAAAAGGCCCTTCATTCCACCGCCAGCTCTCTCCGGATTTAAACTCCCATTCCTGATCAGGCTTCAGCAGGAGCTTGCCTTCCTGTTTGGGTGTCAGCATGTCATCCAGCAACTCGAATCCGTAAATATGGCTTTCCCTACGGCCGTCAACGATATTTTCGGAGCAATCCCTGGAATAATAGAGAAACTTACGCCCGTTCTCTTCTACCATCACGTGGGCATCAATCGCCGCATAACCGAAATCAAACATCGGACAGTCCAATATATCGACGAACGGCCCTGCCGGATGGTCGGCGATGGCAACGCCAATCCTTAAACTATCCTTCTCCTTCCAACGGGCTGTATAGTACATGTAAAAACGGTTTTGATGCTCCACAACCTCGGGAGCCCAAAATTGCTTGTAGCCCCAAGCCTTTTTATTTTTTACTTTTTCATAAACGAATCCTTCATCCTTCCAATGGATCAAATCGTCGGAGGACCATGCTTTAAACCCGAGATTGTTGCCTGCAGCATAGGTAGGATAACAATAATACCGTCCATTAGATGCTTTCAAGATGAACGGATCGCCAATCTGTTGAATAGCCAAAGGATTGCAATAGGTTAGTTGACCCACGTTTGTTCACTCCCTTTTCGGTTCATGGCTGTTCCTTAGTCTTTCATCTGAAGAAAAGCCTTTAAAGATTTACTTATTTGTTGTAAGACGCAATGATGCCCGTAACTCAAATCAAGCTGCATCAGTAGAGCTCTCAGCGCAAGCGTATGATCGCCAAGCGTTATGTTCCCCTCACCACGGCGCAAGCTTTTCGGGCAGCGGATCGATCGTCTCCGCCATACGATGGCACAGCAGCTCCATCATCCGAAGCTTGACGCTCGCATGCTCGGACGAGCTCCACAAATTCCGTCTTTCCCCCGGATCCGTCTCCAGATCATAAAGCTCGCCGTCCTGGCGCGTATGATACACGACGAGTTTATGCGTACGGTCCCGTACCATCATCGCGTACTCCATGCCATAAGGCTTCCTGTTGCTGCTCTCGTAAGCTTCACAATACACATCGCTGCGATGATCCGCCGTCTCGCCGCTCCACAGCTTCATCAGCGATTTCCCTTGCATGCCGGGGTGACGCTCGATACCGGCTGCCTCCAGGAACGTCGGCGCAAGATCGACAAGCTCGACGAAAGTGGACGGGCGAACAGGCTGCTTGATGACGGCAGGCCACGAAACGATCAGCGGCACGTGTACGGACGGCTCATAGAAATGCGCCCCTTTCAAATAGACGCCGTGATCGCCGAGCAGCTCTCCGTGGTCCGACATGAACACGACGATCGTGTTGTCCAGCTGTCCGGTACGCTCCAGCGCCTCGAGCATACGTCCGACCTGGTCGTCGATCAGTTCCACCATCGCGTAGTAAGCCGCCGTCAAATACCGGTGATCGGAATCCGACATTTTGTTGAAAGGGTATAGCTTCGGATTGGCGTAAGCTCCTTGATGGTCTCTTCTCTGACCGCTCGTTTTCGATTCCGGCTCGCCCTCGTAATAGTTCGGCAGAGGCAGTTCATCAAGCATGTTCAGATACCGCTTCAAGTAGCTTTCCGGAGGATCAAACGGATGATGAGGAGCAAAGATGTTGACCGAGAACACCCACGGCTGCCGCTTCCCCTCATGGGCTTGGATGTAATCGATCGCTTTCTCTGCGCACCAGGCCGCTTGATGGTCCTCCGCGTCCGGACCGTACACCACATATTCGCAGCCTTCCACCGGCCGCGCAGGAAACTTCTTCCCCTTCGCCCGCAGCCATTGGCTGTATTCGTTCGTCGCCCAATCGTCCTTTGGATGGTGAGACCAGTGGAACATATCGTATCCGTCGTCGATTCTGCGCTCCGTTCCGTGAGAGGCAGTCGGGAAGCAGGCGGACAGATGCAGCTTGCCGGACAGTCCGCACGTGTAGCCTGCATCATGCAGCAGCTTGGTAACGAGTACCTCGCTGTCCGGAATGTTCTGCCCGTTCTTGCGCAGCCGGACTGTGCGCGGATAGCGGCCGGTCAGGAAGCTTCCCCTGCTCGGTGCGCAAACTGTCGATTGGCTGTATGCGTTTTCAAACAGCAAGCCGTTCGAGGCAAGCTTGTCGATATTCGGCGTCCTAACGTACTGGTTGCCGTAGCAGCCAAGCGAATCGAACCGCTGCTGGTCGGTGCAAATCCATAGTATGTTTGGTTTGTCACTCATGCAGTGTACCTCCATCAATGTTGAATTCGATTATGTGTCAAAATATATCATTAATTCGTATGGTAATATATAGCCCAATCGATTAGCTATGTTTCATTTTCGATTAATGAATGAACTGTAACAATGAACTGAAGGAAGGGCTTACCTCCGTATCGGACATTAATTTCGTGGCGTTAAAAAAGAAGAACCCGGTCGAAAATCCCAGGTTCCTCCCATGCTCCTCTTACTATCGGATAACTCCATGTCCGTGTCCGTTTATTCCGCTCAATGTGCTCGATTCAACAGCCAATGACTTCATGTTGAGAAGCCATGTTACTGCTTGTCTACTTTCTCCCTGTACCGTTTCCGGTACTCTCTAGCGCTCAAGCCTTCCAATTTGACGAACGATCGGCTGAACATATTCTGGTTCTGATAGCCGATCATTTCCGCGATGTCGCGGATCGGAATTTCCGTATTGACAAGCAGCTCCTTCGTTCGCTTCATTCTGGCCTGCTGCAAATATTCCATGGGAGATTCGCCGAACGTTTTGCGGAACAGCAGCCGCAGATGGCTCTGGCTAATATACACGTTTCGCGCCAAATCTCCGATTTTCATAGTTTGATTCAAGTGCTTCTCAATATAGCTGCACGCCGTCTGGATTCTCGGATCGATCGTCACCGGCTGCTCGAGCAGGAACGGACGCATCAGCCTATAAAATTGATCAGGCGCCGAACAAGCTTTGTACGTATAGTAGCGCTTCCGTCTCGTCCGCACTGACGTTTGCTGCCTTTTTCTGGGCTTCGAGCTCCGAGATGTTCTTGATGGCCAGTTGGTTCAAAATGTGATTCGTCTCTCTCAGAAGCGTGTAGGATAGATCGATTAGCTCCTGGAAACGTGTCTGGTCCTGTATGACCGATACGATCGGAAACCGGTACATGTCCACAAACTCCAACGAGCCAAGCTTCAGGTCACAGCAAACCGTAATGTACCTAAACAACTCGCGGTCGTTCGCATCTGCTTCTACGTAGCGAATCGTATGCGGCGGGATGACGACCAGATCTCCGCGTTTAATTTCATACGTTTTCTCATGAATCGTAATATGCCTTCTGCCGCCCAATATAAGCCATATGATTGTGTGAGGATAGGCGATTTTGCCGACACCCATGTCCGGTCTGAAATTCCATTCAATAATCCAATTCAATTTCAAGGAGAGGTTTTTGAGAAAACTTACAGCCTGGATGTGTCCCATTTCCGGCACCTCATTTGAAGCTTTTTACATCCTATTATACTGTTTTCACAAATCGCCTACTAGGTTATTTCACGACGACGCTAGTTAACTTTAATATTCTCGTTTAATTGTAAAGAAAGAGCCCCGAATTGTTCCCGCAAGCTTAGACTTTTGTCTAGCAAATTTAAATTTCCCTTCTAACTCCTTTGGTACCTCCATCCCCTCAGATAGCTTAAAACCAACGGCCCGCTTCTTAGGATCATCAACCGTGTACATGACGTTGACCACAAGGCCATCCTCATAAAAGACATAGGCCATTTTGATATTGTCCACTTGAAACCGCGATGTTTCTAAAGGATTGGCCGTAAACTCAATATCACGTTCTTCATTTAAAATTCGGTTCACATAAACTAGAGTCTCCTGACTTTCGCTAGCTGGAACTACCGTAAATTCATGTTTATATTTGTTCATATAGTAACGGGCTTCATTAGCACGTAAACCCGCAAGCGCTTCTGCTATAGGGGAAGGCTCTAAACCAACCGTGGACACATGATTAAAATTTACGATATAGGACATTTGCTTTTCTCCTCTTATTCTTGATTTGCGTACAAAAGCGACTACAAGTTAGTTCATCTTCACCTTAAAGCCTGCGGCTCTTCGGACGAAGCGCCCACGAGACGAGAACGAGAATTACAAAACCAAGGGGGATGATTATGTGGTACGCATAAGCCCCGTAGTCTCCCACGAATGCATGTGATGCAGCTGCGCCTGTCATTCCAAAGAAAATGCCCGCGTATGCCCATTCTTTAAGCCTCGAAAAACCCGGCACGAGGAGGGCTATCGTCCCGAGCACTTTCCAAATCCCGAGTATGGTCAGAAAGTACACCGGATACCCTACAATCTCCACCGTCCCTAGCGTCCCCCATTGATGGGTTAGCTCCCCAATGCCTCCGCTCCCTAAAAAGAACGCTAGCAGCGAAGTTGTAACCCAATAAGCGATAATTTTTCCTCGGGTCTGATTTTCTACTTTCGCGGTTGTTTCCGTACCGATAATCGTACTCATTTGTTCCCTCCTCATAATTGATTCCATTGGAACTCACTCCGGTTGCAGACTTTCAAAAGCAGCTATTTGTTAATTAGACACCGTTCGGTGTCTCATTTATTATAGGACACCATTTAGTGTCGTGTCAACAAGACTTTTTACCGTCAGTCGGTAAAACAAGGATCCTCATCCGACTGAGCTATCCTATTCCCGTCATCAGACAAAAAAACACCGTCCCAATTATGGGATCGGCATTTTGGCAAAGATGAGGTTTACTTAACGATGGACACCAACCTCATTTGTTTTATTAATGAATAGCATCCAACGCTCGCCTGACTTTTCTTGCAAAAACAAGAGGTCTCTCAACCGCTTCAATATTAATATAAATCAAGCGGGGCTGCTCGAATAGCCATTCGTTACGGACAGAAGTAACTATTATTCCTTGATTGCGAATAGCCCTAATGAATTTATTGACTTCTTTCTCTAAGAATGCCGCTCTTCCTAAACAAAGCGCTCTGCCGGTTCTTTCATTTAAAGATTCGAACGAAAAAGAAGACGTTACTTGAAATCTTTTCCTCAGAATTGTTGCTCTTATTTCATTTCGATTGATCGTCGAGACGCATTTTCCACCGGCAAACCCTTGTTCACCCCCGATAATCCTTGAGAACCGCTCGCAAAGCGTAACGGTACGGGACATCCTTCATTCCTCCCCTGTTTTTCAATTATGGTATGAGTACATGGACAGGATTGAACCGGATTATTGTCTAACTTATTTTGTTTTCATCCCCGGAGAAATACCTATGGCATTCCGCATGAAACCGAAGGGAAGATGAACGCAGCTTTTCACGGAAATGATTTAATGATATTTGACATTAACCCTGATCAGGACGATCATATCGCCGGCCCATAGCAAAGCTATTTACGGGGTCAGTGGCGTTTATCCGATTTCGTTGAAGATTACCGTAAACGCTTTTCTGAGTGGAAGTATTATCACGGTTTATTCCAGAAAAGCACGATGTACGAGGGTGCATGGCGAATTCCGCTTATCATTGCGGATCCGAGGCGACAAAAGTGGAGACAAGCAGCGACTAGCAGAATGGATGGATCTGCATCCAACCATTCTGGACTTCGCCGGTGTCGAGTATAAGAAGAGCAGCTTGGATGGCAAATCGTTAGTTTCACTATTACAAGGAGAGGCTGTCCAGCAAAAACCTTTCTCCACCACAACAAAATCGCAAAACCGGAACCCCATCGGAGCCCCGGTCCTCAACCTACCCAACTTCACTCAACTTCCCATCCCGAAAATACACAACCCGCTTCGCTTGCTGCGCAATCGCAAGGTCGTGCGTAATCAACACAATCGTCCTGCCGTGCTGATTTAAACTTTTGAATATATTTAAAATCTCCATGCCCGTCTTGGAATCCAGCGCCCCTGTCGGCTCATCCGCCAGTATAATTGCAGGATCCCCAGCCAACGTCCGCGCTATCGCAGCCCGCTGCTGCTGACCGCCCGAAAGCTCCGACGGCAGATGCCGCCTGCGGTCCACCATATCCACCGCTTCCAGCGCCTGCATGACAAGCGGCTCCCGTTCCTTCTTACTCATGCCCCGATAAATGAGCGGAAGCTCCACATTCTCATAAGCATTAAGCTGAGGCAGCAGGTTAAAGCTCTGGAAGACAAAGCCGATCTTCCGATTCCTAATCTCAGCCAGCTGCGCATCTTTGAGACGATTAATCTCCTTCCCATCGAGAACATATGCCCCATGATCCGCCACGTCCAAGCAGCCTAAAATGTTCATCAGCGTCGACTTCCCCGACCCCGACGGCCCCATAATCGCCACGAACTCGCTGTGAACAATCTCTAACGAAACATCATCCAACGCTCGAATCGTTTCCCCGCCAATCACATAGTTCTTGCTCACATGCTCCAACTGGATTAAGGTCATACGCTTCGCCTCCATTATCTGAAACCAAATAAATGAAGTATGCGACTCATCCGCTACGTCAGACCGACCTTACTTTTTCGCCTTATAAAACTCATGGTACAGCTTCATCAGCGCCCGCTTCTCAATCCGCGACACGTACGAGCGGCTGATGCCGAGCTCCTTCGCAATTTCCCGCTGTGTCCGCTCTTCTCCGCCATGCTCCAGACCGAAACGGCCCACCACGACCTCTTTCTCGCGGTCATCAAGAATATCCAAATTTTTGTAAATTTTGCTCTTCTCGATTTTTAGCTGCACTTTGTCCACGACATCATCGGCTTCCGTACCGAGAATATCGATCAATGTAATCTCATTTCCCTCCTTGTCCGTACCGATAGGGTCGTGCAGCGAAACGTCCTTGCGCGTTTTCTTAAGCGAACGAAGATGCATCAAAATCTCGTTCTCGATACATCTCGCTGCGAACGTCGCCAATTTGGTGCCTTTATCCGGCGAGAACGATTCGATCGCTTTGATCAGCCCGATGGTTCCTATCGAGATTAAGTCCTCCAGATCTTCCCCCGTGTTATCGAATTTTTTGACGATATGAGCAACAAGCCGCAAATTATGTTCAATCAATAAATTACGCGAGTGTTGATTGCCTTGGGCCATTAAGCGAAGGTGCTTTTCTTCTTCATCCTCTGCTAGAGGCTGCGGAAAAGCGTTGTTTTTCACGTAAGAGACCAGAAGCATTAATTCTTTAATAAACAGAGCAATTGCGGAAAAAAATCCAGGCACTTCAGCCACCCCCTGAGCGTAGTTGCGGAGCCGAAAGCTGATACGGGAGGCGTCCGCTATAGTGATTACTACCATTTTATGTAGGCTATAGCCTGGAAGTGCCTGTACGGACTAAAAAATAGTGCTGCTTGCCGCTCTTTACTACGTTCAATCTATGTTAAGGCTATGACGGATCCGGTTCATCCTTCTTGTCAAGCTCGCTTGCCGGCAGCAAGTCGGCTAAATAGGTAGTGGAATACGTTTTGCTCCATCCTGGGTCATCTCTCACCCGCTTCCACAGCAGGGCAGCCGTTTTCATCCGGTCCTTGATTCCTCTCGTCGCCGGATCGGCGTTAAAATCCCGGACAAACCGGTTCCATTGGTATGTAGCCTCTTCGGAAGAGGCGGCAGCAGGCGCATCCGTCTTTCCTTCGTATACACGGATCAGATCGGCAACCGTCATCTCGAGGTTTCCGGTTCGTTCGGCTTCTCTTAGAGCGGCAGCCATTTCTTTAGTAAATGAAAACCGCTCCTTTCCATAGTATCGCGCAAAAAACTCCCTCGCCTGCCGGTTAAACTTGAAGCCTTCCGGGATAAGCCGCGTCTGAGGCGTGATTTCCCGTGGTGAAGCCTTTTTGCGTATTCGCGTATGGCTTTCTCTCGCATCTGCGATGGTTTCGCCGGACAAAAAGCCTTCGACCCGCTGCTGCATTTCCGCTTTGGTACCTTGAGGGGACAAACCGATGGATTTGCAAATGCCGGCTAACTCCGCCTTATACCAGTAATGCCGCCGGAACTCCGCTACCGTGAGCTGCTCCGAGAAAGGAGGGCGCTCCATTACACATTCTCTCCATTCCATTCATTATAAAATTGCTGCAAATATTGCTCCATAAACCGGTGCCGGGACTTCGCCAATCGTTTGCCGCTGTCCGTGTTCATCAAGTCCGCCAGCTTGAACAGCTTCTCGTAAAAGTGATGGACCGCCGACGCCTCTCCTTTGCGGTATTCCTCGTAGGTAATCTCCGTCCGTACCGGCTGCTCCGGGTCGTAGATCAGATGCCCTTTCCAGCCGGCATAGGCAAAGGTCCGGGCAATCCCAATGGCGCCAAGCGCATCGAGACGGTCCGCATCCTGTACAACTTGGGCTTCCTTGGTCGTCACCGGACGGTTATGCCCGCCCTTGTAGGAGATCGTAGCTATAATCTCCAGCACGTGATTTGCGACTTTTTCTTCCGTGTCGTGCGCCTGAAGCCAATTCCGTACCTTGTTCATACCGGCTTCGGCCGAAGGATTCAGCTTCTCGTCGGCCACGTCATGAAGAAGAGCGGCCAATTCACAGACGAACAAATCCGCCTGCTCTTCCATGGCCAGCAAGCGTGCGGTCCGGGCAACCCTGGCGATATGCCACCAGTCATGTCCGCTAGAGTCCGCTTCCAGCTCTTTTTTGGCAAAGGCTGCTGCTTCGAGTAATATCGTCTCTTTGTTCATGTGCTTTTGATTATCCCTTCTCTTGGTAAGCTTAATGGATTGAATTCAGTATACCTTACTTTGCTTGAGCGGCAAATTCCCCCAAAAGGCAACGGTACAACTATACAATCATCATTGGCTAGTGCCGCATATGCTACTAAACATGTGAGCAACTCAGTTATGTAAACAGAGTAAGGAGTGGACAATGTGCTATTAGGATTCGTGGAAGTTAGTATCACGGAAGGCTTGAATGCAGGTATAGTCAAATTAATCTTGAACTGCGGATACGATCGGCCGGGCGATCTACATATGATTCAAAACCGCGCCGGGCTGCAGCTGAAACACGGTAAAGCCGAAAGGGAAGTAACATTTGTCGAGGAACAAGGCGATGAATGCTTTTTCAGCTATATTGAGATCAGCCCTGAACTGGCCAAAACGCTCGCCATAAAGGATGGCCAGCGGTTCTCCCTCACCTATTTGGAGGATACGAAGACCGTTATGATGAAGAGGATCGTAACCAGCACCGCTTACGGCTATCTGCTGCAGGAAACGAGAAAGCACCGCGACGATGTCATCGTCATTGGCTATGCGCTGTTAAGCAAGCTCGGTATTCCCGAATCCGTCTCCGGCAATGCGATTGCCGTAAAGAGCGGCAATATGAGCAAACGGGCAAGACTGATCATTCCGGTGAACGAGCTGGATGAGACCTTCCGTCTCACCTCGGCTATTCGGACATCGTTAGGCCTTGCTTCAGGGAAAACTTGGAGGCTGACCTACAATCAAACGACGAAAACGCTCCTAATTGCCTCTTCAACAACTGCAGTTACCCGTTTTTCCAGAAACACTACGGGAACACGGCGTATCTCGAAGCAATGATACTCGCCATGGTCATGAAGATATGTATAACATAACTTAACCATTTTTGGATAAAGAAAATTTAATATCCATTTATTGCTAACCCCTTATCTATAAACCCTCTCGGCATTGTATAGTAAATACAGTCCAACTACTGCGGGAGGTATGAAGGTTGAAATGGCTTGTCTTGCTCCATGTGTTTACAGCCATAATCGGTGTGGGGCCAACTTATTTTTTGCATGTTTTGTACAGAACAAGACAATCTGCGGGAGAGTTCAAGCATGCGCTGCGTCTGGGAAGCTTGCTCGATTTATTTCCGAAAGTAGGAGGCAGCCTCTCGGTTATTAGCGGGATTATGCTGGTAGCGTGGTCACCGGTACGATTTCTCGATTTGTGGATTATCGGCTCTCTCCTATTGTACGCTTTGATACAAATTGTCATCATTGGGGTCGTCACACCGAGGCAAAAGCAGCTGAGAGCCATTTTGGAGCAGCGCGAAGAGCTGCAGGACAAGGACATGCTGCCGGGAGATATTCAAGCGAGTATCGCTTCGATTAATAACTGGCTGTACCTCGTCTCCGCTATGGGCATCGTTCTGTTTATTCTCATGATTTTGAAGCCGGTGCTATAAATGAGAACAACCTCCGATCCGGCTAAGCGGATGGAGGTTGGATATCTACGAGAAATGCATTCGCCGTGTGCAGGTACAGGCAGATTGATGGAAGTCGGAGCTACAGGCTGGCGATCAGATGGGCAAGCAATGCCGATCGAACCGGAATATCTGCAAGCTCCACATATTCGCCCGGAGCATGGGCGAAGTCGCCGCTTGCCCCTAGACCGTCGAGCGTAGGCACACCACAGGCGGCGGTGAAGTTTCCGTCGCTAACGCCGCCTGTCGCCGTCTCCGCAAGGTCGAGACCGAGCTCTTCGCGCGCTATACACTGCGCGAGCTCGAACAGCCGCGCGCTCTCCGGCGTGCGCTCCATCGGCGGCCGCATCATTCGGCCGCTCACCGACACCCGCGCCAGCGGGTGATACGGCGCGAGCGCAAGCAGCGCCGCATGCACGCGTTCGGCCTCGGCCAGAGTCGGCACGCGAACGTCGATCTCCGCTTCGGCATAATCGGCCACCACGTTGGTGCCGATGCCGCCCCGGACTATCCCGACGTTCACGTTGGTGCCGACCGCCGGGTCAGACATCGCGTGCAGCCGCTGGATCTGCAGTGCCATTTCCTGGATCGCGGATACGCCGCGATCCGGCGCAACCCCCGCGTGCGCGGATACGCCGCGCACCTCGAGCCTGTACCGCCCGCTGCCCTTGCGTGCGGTTTTGAGCGCGCCCGTGGGAGCCATAGGCGGCTCCAGCACGAGGGCGGCGCATGCATCGCGCGCGAGCTCTTCAATCAGCCCGCGCGATGACGGGCTGCCGATTTCTTCGTCGCTGTTGAGAAACATCGCGACCTGCGTATCCGCAGGCCACATGCCGCTGTCCTGCAGCGCCTTCAAGGCATAGAACGCCTGCAGCACGCCGGCCTTCATATCGTACACGCCGGGGCCGTACGCCTTGCCGTCTCGGATGGCGAACGGCCGCCGGGCGGCTTCGCCTTCCGGCCATACGGTATCGTAATGGCCTACGAGCAGGATGCGGCGCGATCCCGTACCGGCTTCCACCAGCAGGCGGTCGCCCGCCTCCGGGTGAGTGAGCCTCTGTACGTTTGCATCGAGCAGCTGATGCGCCAACGTGGCGAACCAGTCGGCCATCCGGTCGTTATGCGCTTTGCTTTTCGACGGAGAGTCCATGTTGACGCAGGCTTCGAGCCGCATCAGCAGCTCCGGCATTTGATTTTGAATATATCCAAGTAATAACATCGATCTACATAACCTTTCTAGATGAAACCATTTTTGACTGGAAAAATCTTTATTATCAATGAGCCTGGGAGTTCGAGCCGAACAACCGGTCCAGACCGTAAACGAACTCAAGAAGCAATATAAATACAAGGCTGAGCAATATTACGACCGACGAGATCGAGGCGACCAGAGGGTCCAACGTCTCCTGCATATAGCTGAAAATAGCCAAAGGCAGCGTCGTCATAGACGGAGAGACGAGGAACAGTGATACCGTCACATTGTCAAACGAGGTCAGGAACGAAAAGATAAAGCCCGAAATAATGGCCGGCTTCAGCAGCGGAAGCGTAATGTCCCGGAACACTTGACCCGGCTTCGCTCCCAAAATGTAAGCCGCTCTCTCCAACGTATAATCGTAGGAGCTCAAACCGGTTAACGTCAGCCGGACGACAAATGGCACCGAAATGAGAATATGGGTGGCCAGCAGTCCCCAGAACGTTCCGGCAATGGCGATCCGCGTAAAAAAGAGCAGCGCTGCGATCCCGATAATGAGAGAGGGAATCGTAAGCGGCGAGAGCATCAGTGCATGGATGAGCTTTTTGCCGGGGAAGCTGTATTTATGCAGCGCCAAGGCGCAGAGCGTTCCAACCAGCGTGGCAAGCACCGCAGTTACGGCCGCAAGCTCGAGACTGAATACGAAAGCGTCGATAAATTCAGGCCGGTCGGCGATTTTCTCATACCATTTGAATGAGAAGCCTTCCGGCGGAAACGACAGCACGTTTTTGGAAGTAAGCGATACCGGGATAACAACTAGAAGCGGCGAAATGACGAACAGAACGACGCAGAACGTAATGAGGCCAAGCAGTGGAAATCGCCGCATCATGATGAGAACACCTCTTTATACCGTTTCGTTTCGATAATTCGCGTGAACAATGTTACCAGAGCATAGGTGGAGGCCAGCAGCAAGAAGGATAACGCTGCGCCAAGCGGCCAGTTCAAGGTCGCCATAATTTTCTCGTAGGCAATGACGGGCAGAACCTTAACCGAGGTTCCTCCCATTAATGCCGGTGTGACAAAAGCGCTCATCGACAAGCTGAATACAAGCGTAATCCCTGCTATCATTCCCGGCAGACTTAACGGAAGCGTAATGGTCAGGAACGACCGGAGACGCGAAGCGCCTAAGATGCCCGCAGCCTTATAGAGAGAAGAATCGATCGAATACAGGCTGGTTGCAATCGACAGCACCATATAGACGATGAATGAGTCGGTCAAGCCGATAACGACGCCCAGCTCGTTATATAACAAGCGAAGCGGTTTATCGATGAGGCCGAGCTTCAGAAGCGTCGTGTTGATCCACCCCTTCTCACCTAGAATGACGACCCAGCCGAAGTTACGGATAACCACGCTGATCAGATGCGGAGAAATGATAAGAAAGGTGACGATCCCCCGCATTTTACCTGTCGTCCTCGCCATAAACATGGCTACCGGATAAGCCAGCACTAACGTTACGATGACGGTATACAGGCTAACCCGGATCGTTCTCCACAAAATGCCGATGTAGTACGGGTCCTGTACGAATAACAAGTAGTTTTGAACCGAGAACTGCTGGTGCTCGTTTTGAACGCTTTGCAAGAAGATATAAAGCATCGGAATAAGAAAAGCTCCCAGCAGCACGATAAGACCGGGGGTCAGCAGCAGGAGCGCCGTGCGCAGCGAACCTTTTGAGGCAATCGTTGAGGCAGCCATCGCTTACCGCTCCTTTCCCGGGAAAACAAATACATCGTCGATGTTCCAGTGCAGCGACACGGCTTGGCCTTCCTGAAGCCGACCCTGCAGCTCCGCCGATTGCACACGGACCATCAGCGTCTCGCCCCCGACCGCAACCTCGCACTCCACGAACGCCCCTAGGAAGGAAAGCTGCTTCACTTGCCCTTGCACAGCTGTCCATTCGGGAGAACCGGATGCCTGAGCTTCATCCAGCGACAATACGATTTTTTCCGGGCGAATATAGATCGACACGTCATCCCCTGCAGCGAAGCTTCCGGACTTCGGATTCGCCCTCAGCTCGAACGGAAGTTTCGATCCTCCTGCTCCGAGAAGCAGACGGGAGTTCTCCATGCCCTTTACCTTTCCGATAATCCGGTTGGATTTGCCGATGAACGTATGCACGAATTCGCTGGCCGGAGCATTGTAAATATCCCACGGGGTTCCGATTTGTTCGACTTTCCCATGGTCGAGCACGACGATCCGGTCGGACAAGTACAGCGCTTCCTCCTGATCGTGCGTAACAAAAATGGTCGTCACGCCGGTTTCCTTATGCAATCTTTTCAGCTCGTCCCTTAGCTCTTCTCTCAGCTTGGCGTCCAGGTTGCTGAGCGGTTCGTCGAGCAGCAGCAGCGATGGCTCCGTTACCAGAGCGCGGGCGATGGCGATACGTTGTCTTTGCCCGCCGGACAGCTGCTTCGGATAACGGTCGGCTACATGGGGCAGCTTCACCAGCTCCAGCACGCGTTGTACCCGCTCGGTGATGTCCGCCTTCGGCACTTTGCGCAGCTTCAAGCCGTACGCCACATTGTCTGCGACCGTCATATGAGGGAACAGCGAATACGTCTGAAACACCATGCCCAGGTCTCTCTTGTTGGCGGGTACGCCGTTCATCCGTTGGCCCTTTATGATCAAATCGCCTTGATCGGGATCAAGGAAGCCTGCGATCATATTGAGTGTCGTCGTTTTCCCGCACCCCGAAGGGCCGAGGAAGGAGATGCATTCTCCCTGCTCGATTTGCAAATTAAAATTGTCCACAACCACGTTCGGACCGAACGTTTTTCTTATGCCGTGCAGCTCTACATCATACATTTTACTCACTTTGCTCACCTATTTTCCTACATGGGGTGCAATCTCTTTGTTGAAACGGTCAATCCACTCCGGCGTTTTGGTGCCAACGGCTTCCAAGTCGAACTTCACAACCTTGCTGCGGTCGAATTCAAGCAGCTTTGCCGTATCATCCGGCAGCTTTACGTTCGTCACCGGATTATAGTACAGCTTGCTCGCGTACATCTTCTGCACATCGTCCGATAGCAGGAACTCGATGAACAGCTTTGCCGCATTAGGATTTTTGGCGCCTTTGATGATGGTAGCTACATTCGGCACCAGATTCGCGCCTTCCTTAGGGACGACGAATTTCAAATCCAGTCCGGCGTCCTTTTGCACCAGGCTGCGGGCCATTGTCCATGTGGCGTAGGCTGCGCTCTTGTTTTGCAGGTTTTGCTGCAGCTGAGCCGCACTTTTGGCGAACGTCGGCATATAGCCTGCGATCGTTTTCATTTTGGCGAAGCCTGCATCCATATTCTTCTCGTTACCGCCATTGGCATAAGCGAGCATGATGAGCGTGGAGCGCCCGAAGTTGCTGGAGATTTCGGACAGCGTCAAATTTCCTTTCATTTCCGGACGGGCCAGATCGTTCCACGATGTCGGAACCGGCAAGTTTTTCTCCTTCAACATCGCCTCGTTATACGAAATGCCCATTGGGGTAAAGTTGACGGCGACGCCGGTGTTGTCCTTCACCTTCAGTTCGTCCGGAACCTTCTTCATGCTTGGGATATCTTTATCGTTAAGCGTGTCCCACAAACCCTCTACGCGACCCGCCTCCTGCTCCCCGCCTTCTACAATCGTCACGTCCATTTGAGGTGAAGCCTTCTGAGCTTTCGCTTTGGCAACGATTTCAGTGGAAACGCCGGATACATATGTCAGCTTCACATCGGGATACTTCTCGTTGAACTTCTTGAAAATTTCATCCTTCATCAGCTGCTCGACCGTTGCGCCGTTACCGGCCACAACCAGCTGCTTTTCCGGTTTGAGCCCGCCTTCTGCAGCCTTTCCTTCCCCTGCCGGAGCAGCGGGCTTGTCCGCCGATGTCCCACAGCCTGCCAGTATGCTTCCGAACAGCATGACTGCCGATAATACGGAAATAGTCTTTTTCTTCATGTAAAATGATCCTCCCTTTTTATAATTGCGATGTATCCTTGCCAAGGAATTCGCCGGTAATCACCTGAAACCAAGCTATTACAGCAAATGACCTTTACAATTCAGAAAATTAACTTGTTCACTATACGTGAACGATGTATACTATATGTGAATCATAAACCGATTCTAGCATGGTTATCCGTTTTTTTCAATTACAAATGTTTACGCTTTCGTCTTAGAGAAAGACTTCTTACGAGGTTCATTAACTGATGAGCGACCTTACAATTTTGCTTTAGCAAAACTTGCTTCGTAAGCCCAGGCAGTTTTTATCGCCGTATAGATTTTACATCCGATGCCTGAGGACACTTATAAATATTATTGTGGTGAAAAAATGTTTCGGTTATGATAAAATACCAATATTTGCGTAATTGTCTAAGGGAGAGGAAGCATATGGAAACGTATTTATCTTCCGTAAAAAACAGCTGTCATCTGCTAAAGCTGTTTCTCGATACATCCAGCAAGGAGCTCGGCGTTACGGATCTAAGCAAGCGTCTCGGTCTATCCAAAGGCGCCGTTCATAAGCTTCTCATTACGTTGGAGAGTGAAGGGCTTATTAGGCAAAATCCGGCGAATAAGCTCTATTCCCTCGGCTATACGCTGCTGGAGCTAGGAAATAAAGTGCTTAAGGATCACAACATGGTAGAGTTCGCAAGACCGCATCTACTTTCGCTGGCGTCAACGACCAAGGAGCTTGTCTGTTTGTGCGTCATCGACGGCAAAGACGCGATCTACGTTGATAAAATCGATTCGCAATATCCGATTCGGTTCGATATCGAGGTGTATCGGCGGTTTCCGCTGTATGCCACCTCGGCTTCCAGGTCCATCCTGGCGTTTCAGCCGAAGGAAATCATCGACGCCGTGTTGGGCGAGGATCTGCGCACGTTTACTCCATATTCGTTGAAATCGCCGGGAGAAATCGAGCAGCGGCTTGATGCGATAAGGGAGCGTGGCTACGAAGTAAGCTCCAACCTCCGTAACGTCGGTGTGACGGGTATCGCTGCACCTATCTACGATGCATCCGGACAAGTCATCGCCTCCATTAGCACGATAGGTCCTTCCGACCGGATGACGGAATCCCAGGAGCAGTGGATCTCTGCGGTTCTCGAGACGACCCGCAACCTATCCGCAGGCTTAGGCTATAAGAAAATGTACGGTTAAAGATGCTGCCGTAATACAGCCAAAAGCAGCTGCCCATCCATAGATGGCAGCTGCTTTATTGTTATAAGCGCCTTAATTATTCCTTGATCGAGCCGACTAACCGCTTGGCTTCACCCGTCGGTGTCGTGATCGATTCGTAAATATTTA
This sequence comes from Paenibacillus sp. H1-7, assembly GCF_022354825.1. Taxonomy (GTDB): domain Bacteria; phylum Bacillota; class Bacilli; order Paenibacillales; family NBRC-103111; genus Paenibacillus_S. The sequence continues at coordinate 2,707,174 of NZ_CP031168.1, read as the reverse complement.
CGGTGAGCGGATATTCCTGTTCATCGGTTTTCAGATTATCGAATGGGATGATCTGCGTGCCGCTGACGAGACGATTGACGCCTGTGAAGCTTAACGTTTTGACCGATAGCAGCTTGCCTGTTGGGTCCACCAGCTCCAGCGTCATTTTGGAAAAGCTTTGATCCACGATGACTTGCTCCTGCCGTTCGATATCCAGATCGAGCTTGAGCTTGTATGAGAATGTCGTCGGAGCAGGCGACGTAACCGGAGCCATATTCGTTCTGGCCGACAGCTGCCACAGGTTCATTTTAACCTTGAACGGATAGAAGGACAGCTCATCCTCATTCACCGTATTTGTTTGCAGCGAGATCCGGTAGGCTCCAATCGTTGTCGAAGCCGGTGCGGCCGTTTTGGTATCGACTAGTTTCAGCACAAAGTTCCGATCCTTCATCTCCGCAGGCATAATGTAGGAATAGCTGATCACATACGATGTATTCGGCATAATATCCTGGGTCGTCGTTGTTTGTCTGCTGCCGGCGTAGGACAGGCCGGATTCGGTCACAAGCTTCGTCTGGAACTGAGGCAGCGGAAGCGGCTGCTCGCCCTTATTGTTCAGCTTGAATTTCCCGATGACGGTCTGGTAGCCTTCGCCTTCATTCTCATGCATGTGCATCTCAACCAACGATACGTCCATATTCGGATCGATAGCGTCCGACAGCGCGTCGAATCGGAACGGCGTATTGTATTCGTAAGCATTGCCTTCGATTGAAATATCCGACTGTCCTCCCGATGGCAGCGCGATGTTCAGGCGGCCGACGGAATACGAGGTCTGTGTCGGCGTTCCTTTGGCATCCAGCTGCTTGAACGTTTCCGTCGTCAGCAGGTTCAAGCTGGCCAAGGACGTATCTTTCTCAATAGCGACGGTATAGTGGATGTAGCGCTGCTCTTGAGGATCGAGAGAAATTGGCCCTTGCTCCACCCTTTTGCCGGGGAATACGTTCGGATCCGAGCCGGTTTGGTTCGCCGTCCGCCCATCCAGGCTGAACTCCGGCAGCGTTTCTTTTTTGCCGGAAGGGTTCTCAACCAGCAGCTTCACCGTCGTTACCGTCCCCTGCTGCGTCGTATCTTTCTGTACCGCAACCGGAGTGTAGACTAGCGGAGAGTCGATATTCGGTATACGGAACGTTTCTCCCCATGTTTTCTTGTATTCAGGTTCGGTGATTTCAGACAAGGGACCACTCCATATGTTGCTAGATACTGGAATGTTCAACAGCGTTGTTTCGGTTTTGGGATACGTGTACCAGTCGACGGAGAACCAGGACAGCCCGGTCAAGCTAACTTGATCTTTGCGGTCCACTGTTGCCATATAGCTCAATTCCTCGGTTGTGTTAGGGCGGATCGCATGAGCGTTAAAAACGCTCGCCTGCAGTGTGTATTCGTAACCGTCGGCAGTTGTAACCCGCAGATCCGTTTCCGGTATTTTAATAACCTTCGAGCTGTTGCTCTTCATCCGGATGGTTGCGGCGATTCGCAGTCCGTCGGAAGTGGCTTCGTTCAATAGGCTTTTGACTTCTACACTTAAGGAATCCGTTAGTTGATATACGGTCACCGCCTGTTCGGGAGCGATGAAGCTGATCCCCGCCGGAAGTGCCGAAGCGGATGCCTCGACGGCTCCACTTAATTGTCCCATGGTCAATAAAGACAAACCAAAAACGATTGCCAAAGATTTTCTGTTCGTACTCATGCTGCTATCTCCTCCATACCCGTCTTCACGTTCATTTTGCGGTGCTCCCACATTATCATCAATCCGATTCCTAAGGACAATATGCCGATCATCAATACAAAGACCCCGATTTCCGCTGTAAAATATGACAAGCTGCCTCCGCGATAGCCGATGCCGCGAATGAACTTGAACAACCAGGTCAAAGGAAGCATGTGGCTTATCACTTGGATCGGATAAGGGAATATAATCGTCGCTACCTGCACGCCGGACAGCATAAAGGACGGATATACAATGGCGTATGTCCTCAGAGCCACCTTAGACGGCTCCGACGCCGACCATCCTACCAGCATCCCCATATAGGAGATCGTCAGCGTATATAACAGCAGGGGAATGACAAAAGCGGTCGCGCTGCCTGCGAACCTCAAGCCGCCCAGCTGCTTCAGCATCCCGAACGCCAGCAGCAGACTGATGCACGTGATTACCGCGTACGGCACGACCCTCAGCCATAAACCTAGCGGCCGCTTCAGCGCTTGCGCCAACGTACCTTCTACCCGCAGTCTCGGGACGATTGAAGCGGTGGCGATAGCGGTAATTCCCAGCGCAACTACGTTGACAAAGCCTATAACCATGAAGCCGATAAAATCGGAGGTCGGATTGTACAGCAGACGCTGCTGCATCGATATCGGAGCGGCAATTCCCGCTGCGCTTTCATCGCTAAGTCCCATTACTTTCAGTTTGCCGACCGACAGAGACAAATTCTCGATGGTGATCAGCTCTTGAATGCCGTTACGAATATTGCCTACAGCAGAGGGCATCGTGTTGTCGATCAATACCCCCACGTTCACCTGCTTGCCTTGGTACCTCAGCTGCTCCATGCCTCTCGGCAAGTAGATGACGGCTATGTATTTCTCGTTTGCCAGCAATGTATCGGGCTGTACCGCTTGGTAGAACACATCGGTCACATTCATATATTGCGATGCGTTCACCTTTTCGGTAAACTGCCGGCTGTATATGCTGTTGTCTTCATCGACGACTGCAATCGGCGCTTCGTTAATCTGGCTGTTCTGGAACATATATCCGAACAGGGCGGCTACAAGCAGCGGAGCGATCAGAATCGCCGGAATGAACTTGCTCGTAAGCGCAAATCGCCATTCATCGAGCTGGGATCTCATCGACATGTACCTCCGCAGTCATTCCCGGCAGCAGCTTGTCGGTCCGGTCAATGTAAATTCTCGCTTGGAATGTGTTCAAGTCGGCCGTACCTTTCTCACGGCTCATTCTTAAGCTTGCGAATTGCGGTGCAGCCGTTACGAAATGGACCCGGCCATCCAGTACTTGATCCGGCAGCGCAGCAAAATGCACCGGTATGGTCATATCCGGCTTCAGCTTGCCGACCTGCTGCTCACTGACGTACAGATCGAAGTACAGCTTCTCCGTCTCGATGATGACGACAGGAGCGCCGGATCCTACGTTCTCGCCCGTCTTGGGAACGATCTTCACGACCTTGCCGTCCGACGGCGCCTTCAAGGTCATCCGATCCTTCTGGATCTGCAGCGATTGCAGCAGGATGTTCTGCTGCTCCAGCTGCTTCGCCAGAGCGTCCAATCCGATTCGCTGATTGTCGATATCTTCTTGACCCAGCTGGTTTTGCTCCAGTACGGCTTGAGCTTTGTCCGCCATAAGAGCAGCCTGCTGACGCTCCTCCTTGGTCGCGCCGTTCGTCATTTTATCCAGCACGGCCTGCTGCTGATTTCGCGCATTCTCGAGCGTAGTCAGCTGGTTTTTGGCGTTCTCCATCGCATCTCTGTGGTCCTTGTAGGAGTAAGGGTTCTTATCGTAGGTTTCCTCCATATTCAACAGCTGGTTATACAGCTTCAAGGCGTGGTTGTAGGAATCGGACGCTGCTGTAACAGCCAGCCTCTGTCTCTCGATATCTTCGGATCGTGCCCCTTCCTCCACCTGCTGCTGCGATGTCTTGGCTTGGGCCACTCCGATTTGCGCCTGCTTCAATGCATTGTTCAGCTTTTCCTGGGCGACCTGGAGCCCGTCCTGGCTCTGCTTCAGCTTCAACGTCGTAACCTCAATGTCGGCCTGCGCCTTTTGCAGCTGCAAATCGATGTCCGTCGGGTCGAGGGTCAGCAGCACATCCCCTTTCTTCACAGGCTGTTCCTCCTGGATCGGCACACCGACAACCTTGCCTCCAACGCCTTGAAAAGATATGTTCACTTGCTCCGCCGTCACAATGCTCGCCTTCTGATTGGCGGCCAACGTTACCGCATCCTTGCCTTCTGCGGACAGCATGAAACCTCCGCCCCCCAAAGCAATGGCCAATACAGCCAATACCGCTGCATTCCGTTTCATTTCTCTCTCTACTCCTCCCATGATGCTGTTATATCTATTGGAATCAGGAGGCTAACTCCTGCATTTCAATCCGTTAAAAATAAACTGGGTCGTGTAGGATACGACGGACTCCAGACTGTCTTCCTTCCCGGCTTGCGGTTCGCCGGACCCGAATACAGGATCTAGGAAAGGGCTGATACGGGAAAAGATCAAAGTACCTACGACAAAATGCATCGTATGCTTCAGCGAGTCGTATTCGAAACAGCCCTTGTCGCGGCCTGCCTGCAAAATATGTCGCAATCCAAGCCATAGCGAAAACAATAATTGCTGCACCTTCTCCAGCCTCGGACTTTGCATCATGACTTCCTGCTGCAGCATATTAATGAGCTCCGGTTCCGCCATCCGGAATCGAACGAACTCGCGGATGAACGACCGCAGATCTTCTTCCGGATCCTTCAATTCATAAGCGGTATGTAAAAAGTCCGGCGCGAACGTGTCGAACAACGCGTAATATACGTTCTCCTTGCCTCCAAAATGGTAGGAAACGAGGGCAAGAGCCACTCCTGCCTCATCGCAGATTTGCCTTACTGTAGTTCCTTCAAAGCCTTTGCGCGCAAATAATATTTTCGCCGCATCGAGAATTTTCAGCTTTACATCTTTCGCATCCTGTTTCATTCGAACCTCCTGTCGGCGCACGCCGAATTCATTGAGATAGCTTCCTATGCATAAAATTCCTTAGTTAGTCGGGTTCAACCATGGGCTCTTTAGTATCATAAAAACCCATTGGGAAAAGTGCATATATTGAACAATTGTTTTGAACGATTGTTTTGAACAAATGTTCAAATTAGCTATAATTGGATAATACATCGGTCTTTGAAGACTTGTCAAGAGGATTTGTCCAAAAACTACCCCTTGATTTCCTGAATTTCCCTCGAATCTTATAATGGATATAGAGAGAAGACACATTAAGGAGAAGGAGTAGTGAAGTGAACAAGAAATTTTCATGGAAACGATTTGGACGAGTCAGCAAGTCGATAGCCGCCAGCCTCATCGCACTCCAGGCTTTTTCCTTTGCAGGCATTGCCGGGAATACGGCAGCTGCAGCGGAGCCGAATGTCGTCAGCACGTGGATGTGGAATCCTTATCTCATCCAGAACAAAGATGCGACTCTTACCCAACTGAAAGAACACGAAGTGAACCGGGTCTATTTGTTCATAGATCCCGATTTTCCGGCGACGTACTACAAAAGCTTCATTAAGGAAGCCAAGACGAGGGGAATCGACGTATTTGCCTTGTCCGGGGCGCCGAACTGGGTACTTCCCGAGCATAACAAGAAAATGTACCAGTTCATTTACTGGGTTAAGCAGTATAACAGCTCTGCTTCTCCCGAGGAGCAGTTCTCCGGGATTCATCTGGACGTAGAACCCTATGTACTGCCTCAATGGAGCGAGAATTCCGACGCGGTGATCGGATTGTGGATGGACACCGTAAGCGGCTTTGTAGAGGAAGTTAAAGCGGATACGGACCTAACCGTCGGTATGGATATGCCGGTATGGCTCAATTATACGGATGTTAGGGACGGCTACGGCGGCAGAACGACATTATCCAATTGGTTCATCAGCAAGGTCGATCAAGTGACGCTTATGGCTTACGTGGATAATGCTAAAGGGATTACGGAATCCGTCCAACAGGAAATGGCGGAAGCGGACCGTGCAGGCATACCCGTGCTGGTTGCCGTAGAAACCGTGAATAATAACGAGCACGGCACCAGCTTTTATGATAAAGGCAGTGCAGTTATGAAAACCGAATTGAACAGCGTTATCGAAACATTGCGGGTCCATCCGTCTCTCCAAGGCTACAGTGTTCATGAATGGGACCGCTGGATTGAATTAAAGCCCTGACCAGGCAATGAGCAATCATAACAAACGACCTCCAACCATCCTATCCGATGGGAAGAGGCCGTTCTTTTTTTTAACCTCAATTAATGATGATGATGATGCCGTTTGGAACACATGCAATGACTTTTGCCATGATGTTTTTTGGAATGGTGGTGCTTACCGTGATGATCCTCGCATTTCATTTTTGTCGCTTTATGCACATGCTTCAAGAATACAGGTCCGACCCAAAGACGAGCATGCTTGTTGTCTCCATGTTTTACGTGTTTTACGTGTTTCACATGCTTCACATGCTTGCATTTGCATGAATGCACATGTTTATGCTTTGTCCATCTCGGCTTTCTTTTCTTCTTTGGATGACAGCTGCAAAAATGATGTTTACCCATCGATGATCATCCTCCTTAGAATTCGACAATCGATGTATTGTATGAATTCCGGGGATTATCCGTGCAGACGAACCCTATCGGCTATAACCCATTTATCGGTACAAATGTATTGGTTTGTCCCAATTAAAAAAGGCCCGGTGCTGCATGTCTGCAGCCCGAGCCTCGAAAATCGAAAATACGATTATTTAAGAATATGAATCGGATGTCCCATAGCAACCTCAGCGGCTTCCATGGTGATTTCACCCAATGTAGGATGCGCATGAATGGTCAATGCGATATCTTCCACTGTAGCTCCCATCTCGATTGCGAGACCCATCTCGGCAATCAGATTGGATGCTTCCGCTCCCACGATTTGCGCGCCGAGCAGCAAGCCGGAAACTTTATCGCTGACAAGCTTCACGAAGCCTTCCTTCAAGTTCATCGATTGCGCACGGCCGTTAGCTCCGTAAGGGAACTTGCCTACAGCGACGTTGATGCCTTGGGCTTTTGCCTCGGTTTCATTCAAGCCTACGCTGGCAATTTCCGGATCGGAGAATACAACCGCCGGAATGCATTTGTAATCGACAGCGCTTGGAAGTCCTGCGATAGCTTCCGCCGCTACTTTACCTTCGTAAGAAGCTTTATGCGCCAGAGCCAAGCCTGGTACGATATCGCCGATAGCATAGATGTGCGGCACATTCGTTTGGCATTGCTCGTTTACTTTGATAAGTCCGCGCTCGCCTACTTCTACGCCGGCCAGCTCCAAGGACAGATCTCCGTCGGTGTTCGGACGACGGCCGACAGTCACAAGCACATACTGTGCCGTTACTTTCTTCTCTTCGCCTTTTACCGTGAAGGTCACAGTAACATCCTTGTCTGTTTGCTCGCAGCCTTGAGCCATAGCTTCGGTGAATACTTCCACTTCGAGCTTTTTCAGGTTGCGTGCGACAAGCTGGGACATTTCTTTCTCAAATCCAGGCAGTACGGCGTCGGAGCCTTCGAGCACGGTTACTTTCGTACCGAATTTCGCGTACGTTTGTCCCAACTCGATACCGATGTAGCCGCCGCCGATGACGATCAGGCTTTCCGGAATTTCCGGAAGCTCCAGCGCTTCGGTGGACGACAGGATGCGTCCGCCGTAAGGGAATGCTTTCAGCTCGATCGGACGGGAGCCTGTAGCGATAATGCAGTGGTTGAAACGGTAACGAGCTGTTTCGTTATCGTTGAACACGCGGGCTTCATGCTCGTTGATGAACAAAGCCTCGCCGTTGAAAATTTGTACTTTGTTGCCTTTAAGCAGCTGTGTTACGCCGCCGGTTTGCTTCTTGATGATGCCGCCCTTCCATTCTTGCACTTTAGCGAAGTCAACCTTTACGTTGTCCGCCGTAATGCCGATGGAGGAGCTGTGGCTTGCCGCCTCATAATGATGCGCAGCCGAAATCAGCGCTTTGGAAGGAATACATCCGCGGTTCAAGCATACGCCGCCCAATTCGGATTTATCCACGATCAGTACGCTTTTGCCCAGCTGGGCGGCGCGAATGGCCGCCACGTAACCGCCGGGTCCGGCACCGATGACCAGAACGTCAATCTCAACGGAAGCGTCTCCTACTACCATAGCTGTTACACCTCCATAATGAGCAGCTCTGGATCCGCCAGAAGCTGTTTAATGTAGTTCATAAAGTTTTGAGCCGTTGCACCGTCGATAATCCGGTGGTCGAAGCTCAAGGACAATGCCATGACAGGTGCTACTACGATTTCGCCGTTTTTCACGACAGGCTTTTCGGTAATACGGCCTGTTCCCAGAATGGCGACTTCAGGGAAGTTGATGATCGGTGTAAAGAACATACCGCCGGCAGAGCCGATGTTCGTAATGGAAATCGTGCTGCCTTTCATTTCTGCCCCGCTCAATTTGCCGTCGCGTCCGCGAGTTGCCAAATCTTTGATAGCTTCGGCGATAGTCCAAATATTTTTGCGGTCTGCATCCTGGATCACCGGTACGATCAAGCCGTTGTCGGTATCCGTTGCGATTCCGATATTGTAGTACTTTTTGTAGACGATCTCGTTCTTTTCTTCGTCGAGCGTTGCGTTCAAAGCAGGGAATTGACGAGCTGCCGCTACGAGAGCTTTCACGATGAAAGGCAAGTACGTCAGCTTGACGCCTTTTTTCTCGGCAGCTGCTTTGGCTCTGCCGCGCAAGGCGACGAGCTGGGTGACGTCGACTTCGTCCATCAGCGTTACGTGCGGAGCCGTATACGCGGATTTGACCATCGCATTCGCAATCGCTTTGCGGATGCCTTTGAGCGGAACGCGCTCTTCGACGCGTTCGCCGGACAATGCCGCTGCCGCCGCCGATGGCGCTGCTGCAGATGCCGTTACCGCTGCAGGAGCTGCGCTTGCAGCTTCCGGTGCTGCTGCGGCTGGCGCTGCGCCGCCGGTGAAGCCGAGAACATCTTCCTTCGTCACGCGGCCGTTACGGCCTGTAGGTGTGACTTGCGCGATGTTCACGCCTTTCTCGCGAGCGAGCTTGCGCACGCTCGGCGTAGCCAATACTTGGCCTGCGGCGGATGCGCCCGCGGCCGGTGCTGCTGCAGCTGGAGCCGCCGCTGCAGGAGCTGCGCTTGCGGCTGGTGCCGTTGCCGCAGCAGGTGCTGCTGGAGCCGCTGCAGGAGCTGCGCTCTCGCCGTGACCGCCATGGCTCGGTTGCTGAGGCACCTCGCCGGATACCTCGATCGTCGCGATCAGGTCGCCGATCGTACATACCGTACCTTCGCCGACTTTGATTTCGACGATTTTGCCTTCTACCGGAGAAGGAACTTCTACCGTGGATTTATCGTTTTGCACTTCCATGATGATCGTTTCATCATTGACCGTATCGCCAGGCTTCACAAGCCATTTGACGATCTCGCCTTCGTGAATCCCTTCCCCGAGCTCCGGGAATTTGTATTCAAATATCGCCACGATTCTGATCCTCCTAAAGGTGGCGCAGCGGTGTTTGCAGGTTGGAATTTATAAAAATCGTGCTGAACACTAGAAACCATCTCCATGCCGTGCCAACTGTCTCCGTCCGCTGTTGAAAACGGATTTCTAGATTACACCTTTTGCGGTTGAAATCCGTTTTCAAAGTCGGCTCGTAAACTCTCCGACAGTTACACGCCCTTCCGATTCCTAGTGTTCGCATTATATAAATTCCAAAAAGCGCTCCCGCTGCGCTTTATAATATAAATTACCCGTTTGCGGATACCGGCAAACGATAGCTTATCCCTTCAACGCTCCTGTACAGGAGCGTTTTTTGTCCCAATACGAACGCGGAATGTGGAAGGGATAGAGGGATGTGCCGAAGGAGCTTGCGTCCGCCTTTGAAATGGTGTATTTACCGCTAGATCTCATCAACCATACACCATTTCAACAGCGGCCGTAGGCATTCCCTCTTCCCTGCAACCATTACGCGACAACGCATTGGACAAACCGCCGCTCCTTAACGGAGCGTCATCCTAGAAATCCAGTACTTTATTCAAACCTGCTACGATACGAGCAGGGTTAGGCAGCCATTGATCTTCCACTTGCGCAAACGGATATACCGTATCCGGAGGCGTTACGCGGAGAACCGGAGCTTCGAGGTGAAGAATTGCCTTTTCGTTGATTTGAGCGATAACTTCCGCTGCAACGCCGGATGTTTTTTGAGCTTCTTGAACAACGATAGCACGGTTCGTTTTCTTAATGGACTCGACGATCGTCTCGATATCGAGCGGAATCAAGGTGCGCAGGTCGATAACCTCTACTTTCACGCCGCGGGTTTTTTCGATTTCTTCCGCAGCCTTCAGCGAAGTGTGAACCATTGCGCCGTAAGTGATGATCGTTACATCGGAGCCTTCGCGAACGACGTTCGCTTTTCCGATTGGAACCGTGTACTCGCCCTCAGGAACTTCAGCACGGAACGAACGGTACAGGTTCAGGTGCTCCATGAAGAATACAGGATCGTTGTCGCGGATCGCGGAGATCAGCAAGCCTTTGGCATCGTAAGGGTTGGAAGGTACAACCACTTTGATACCAGGCGTTTGTACAAGCAAGCCTTCCAGCGGGTCTGTGTGCAGCTCGGCTGCTTTAACGCCGCCGCCAAAAGGAGTACGGAACGTGATAGGAGCATTATAGCGTCCGCCGGAACGGTAACGCATACGTGCAGCTTGGACACAGATTTGGTCCATCGCTTCATAGATGAAACCGACGAATTGAATTTCGGCTACCGGACGAAAGCCTTGAATCCCCATACCTACTGCCAAACCGCCGATAGCGGATTCTGCGAGCGGAGTATCGAATACGCGTTCTTCGCCGAATTCTGCTTGCAGGCCTTCCGTCGCACGGAACACACCGCCTACTTTACCTACGTCTTCCCCGAATATAACAACGTTAGGATCGCGCTGCAGCTCTACGCGCATAGCATCCTTAATCGCTTGAATCATTGTCATTTGTGCCATGGTATGCTTTCCTCTCCTTTACCCGATATAATCCGCTTTTTGCTCTGCCAAGTGGGACGGTGTCGTTTCGAACATGCTGTCGATCAGGCCTGGAACCGTCATTTTCTCGGTCTCTTCCGCCTTCTTGATTTGCTCAGCTACAGTAGCCTTCGCTTCTTCGACAACTTTGTTTTCTTCTTCTTCCGACCACAAGCCTTTGGCTGTCAAATACGTACGGAAGCGGTTCAGAGGATCTCTTGTCGCTTCCCAATCCGCCGTTTCTTCTTTCGTACGGTATTTGGAAGGATCGTCACCGGACATCGAGTGTGGAAGGAAACGATAAGTGATCATTTCGATCAATGTTGCGCCTTCGCCGTTACGTCCGCGCTCGGCAGCGTCTTGTACCGCTTTAACTACGGCAAGCACGTCCATGCCGTCCACCTGCACGCCTTTAATACCGGCAGCTACCGCTTTATGAGCAACCGATTCTGCAGCCGTTTGTTTGGCGAATGGTGTCGTAATGGCATAGCCGTTGTTTTGAACTACGAAAATGGAAGGAAGCTTGAAAGCGCCAGCGAAGTTCAAGCCTTCGTAGAAATCGCCCTCGGAGGAACCGCCGTCGCCTGTATAAGTAATAGTAACGCGCTTTTCGCCGCGTTTTTTGAATGCCATGGCAACGCCCATCGCATGCAAAATTTGCGCGCCGATAATGATTTGCGGCATCAAAACGTGCACATCGGCCGGGATTTGTCCGCCATGCTGATGGCCGCGGGAATACAAGAATGCTTGGTACATCGGAAGTCCGTGCCACACGATTTGCGGCATATCACGATAGCCCGGGCAAATAAAGTCGTCTTTATTTAAAGCGAATTCGCTGCCGACCATCGACGCTTCCTGACCGGAAACCGGAGCATAGAAGCCAAGACGGCCTTGACGGGTCAAGTTAACCGCGCGTTGGTCCCATGTACGGGTAAATACCATGCGTCTCATCAATTCTTTCAATTGATCGTCAGTCAATTTCGGCATTTCTTGCTCATTTACTACAGTACCGTCTGGCGCCAATACAGACAAAGGCGTCACCTTAGACACTGCCACTTCATATGGCTTACTCATGTACATTCACCTCAGCGATAGATTTTGATGCCTTGAAACCGGAGTTTCTGTTATAGTAGTATTATAAACCTGTTTTCTCTAATAACACAACTACTTACTTGCAAAATATGCGATCTTTCCTTTTCCATGACTATAACAGTGCAACAAAATATATAATACAGAAGAGAAAAAAGGTGCAAACTATTATAATACACTTGGAGGAATTCCGATGGACGATTCCATTTATTACAAACGAACGGTAGTTAAGGAGCTTGTCCCGTCCGCTGCGTTAGGCAAGGAAAGACCTGTCCGCGTCTTCCTGCCTCCCGGTTATCAGGAGGTCATGACATATCCTGTCATTTATTGTCAGGATGGCGAGCAGTTTTTTAATTTCGGACGCATCGTCACTCATATGAACCGGCTTATTTTCGACGAAGGCATCGATCCGGCCATTATCGTCGGTGTCGATGTCGACACGTCGGTAAGAACGAGCGAATATGCCCCGGAAGGAGAGCGCTTCGCGGCCTATACGCAATTTTTTACCCAGGAGCTGCTTCCTTATATTGAATCCAAATACCCGGTGCGCACCTCGCCCTCCGAACGAATTATAGCGGGAGATTCCTTGGGGGGTACCGTCTCGCTGCATCTTGCCTTAGATTATCCTAGCCTATTTTGCAGCGTTATATCCTTGTCCGGCGCATTTTTCCGCGAAACGCAGCAGCGGATCGCCGAGGAAGCCGATTTATCGTGGCTGAATCTATATATGTTAATAGGACTCGATGAACGGGAGGTCAAGACGGAGCGCGGCACCTTTGATTTCGTAGAGGCCAACAGGAATACCCGTTTGCTGCTGGAGGAGAGAAACTGCCGCTTGACCTATGAGGAGAAGCCGGGCAAGCATCTTTGGGGCTTTTGGCAAAATGAATTGCCTGAGGCTATGAAGCTTTTCTTAAAAGGATTGCATTGAGTCGGCTGTAAGGAATGAACAGCTTGTCCTTCGGATAGGTTCGATTCATGGCTTGGAAGTGGTAGTGTCTGTTACGTAAGCCTAGGAAGCCGATAAAGTGATGGCTCAACGACTCATCCGGCGGCGGTTGGTACAGCGGGGAGCCGGTTAAGGACGCTGCAGCCCACAGAATGCAGACGTCCTAAGGCAGTATAGTCATCGATACTTTGCTTCCGATACATTGTCTGTTTTTCAATCAATGCCGTAACGGTTTTGGAGCGATTCGACCATTTCGGCAACCTGCGCGTCATCCGGCAAATGGATCTGCTTCCAGCTTTGTTCCTCCATCCTTGAACGTCCTCTCACCGTCTCCTTCACGGCATCGATAAACGGCTGCACGTCGTTCAAGCCTGCAAGCTCCTGGAGGCTTGCCATGCTGTCGCTCTGAACGTCGGGGAATTGCTGTCCGTCCGCCCCTTCCGCAGCAATTTGATAAAACTGCCGCGCGAGACGCGCCTTCTCTTCCCCGACTCCCGTTACAACGACAAAGGCCTGTACGACGAACGCATGGGCCTGACGCCGTTGGGCGATACCGCAAAACTTTTTACCCCGTATGCTCAAATCGTAATCGCCGGGACAATACGAGCCTGCGATTTCCCCTTTGGCAACATCCGGCGTCACCGCATGAAGCGCATCGCGCACTAGATGGTACATGGTTTCGAAATCGTGACGGAAATCGATTTGCCCCGTTCGCTTGGGCAGGATGAGCGAGACGTTCACTACGCCGAGATCGAGCGGTACGGCAGCTCCGCCGGAATTGCGGACTGCTGTCGAATACCCTTGCTGCTCTAACCAGCGCTTTCCCTCTCGTGCGAACGGAAGCCGGCTGTCTCTCAGGCCCATGACGAAAGCTCTCCGATGTCTCCATAAATGGAGGATCGGCGGGCCTCCCTCTCCCACCAGCTTGCACAGCAATTCCTCCAATGCGAACGGGTACAATATCTCCGCCTGATCCAGCTGCTGTGAACGATCCCAAATCAGTGTGCCTGCCGGCAAGCTCCACGGCTCCTGTTCCATGATAATCCCCTCATTCTTGTACAAAATATCTCTATTTATGTATTGTTACGCCTTCTTATCGGTTTTGGCCAAAATGTCCTTATAGATGCGGATCAGATGATGGATATCCTCGTCCGTAAGTGCGCCGAAGAAAGTATTGATGTTCACTTTTCGTTGCTCCCTGATGGCTCCGAGCACTTGTCTTCCTTCTTCGGTAATGCTGAGATAAACGACTCTGCGATCCGCCTCATCCCGGTTCCGCTCCACATAGCCCGATGCGATCAGCTTATCCGATAACGTCGTAATGGCGCCGGCGGAATAGCTTAATGCTTCAGCCATTTGGGAAACCTTAAGCGGCCCCTCCTGCTCCAGCTTCTCAAGAATGTAGCCTTGAGGAGCCGTCATTCCTTTCTCGTCGAATTTGTTCCACGCTGCCGCCATTCTGCGGTACAGCTGTCTTGCTACCTCTTCCAGCTCGAAGAGGTTCCGGTGATCATCCATCGAACGGCCCCTTTTCCTAACCAAGTTTGAGATTATAATACCATTAAACCGGCATAGAACAATGTTTTTTTGCTTTTCATTGATATTTATCCTGCCCGAGCATAGCAAAAAGGCGTATGGATACATGCTCCATGCGCCTTTATAAACGGTTCCTGTCATATTAGTCGGATGGTTTTCCCGTTGATTGAACAGTGGATGAATGGTTAGCCGAACCGGTGGATTGTGCCTGTTGGTCGGAAACGCTTTGATTCCATTCATACAGAGCTACCGTAGTGCCGAACATTAGAAACGTCGCCAACACCAATCGGAGTGATTTACGGTTTGTCATATTCGTTTCCTCCAGTTGAACAAGATAACCGTATTATCTCACAGGAAAATGAAACGAACCTGAACGTTAACTGAATGTTCGCTGAACGCTAGCTCTGCGGCTCCAGACTCTCAATCTTGGCCTGGCCCCACGAAGCAACCTTGACGCGCACGATCATATTGCCCGCTTGCTCTTCGAGCGCCTTACCCGTTCCTTCCGGGACATAGTACTTTTCCAAACCGTATTTCACCGTTATGGCTTCATCCCAGCTGTACTGCACAACGCCTTTGAGTACCGCCTCGCCCGGCTTGACGTCTGGACTCGATCGGTAGGCGGCTTGCGCCTCATATAGACCGTTCACAGGCTTGAGAAGCACATAGACCGGCTCTCCTTCTTCCGGAAGCTTGCCTTGTTCTTGCCAGATTCCCGGCTTCAACCGGCTGATTTCGTAGCTAAGGGTTACGTAATCACCGTACAAAAAGTCCCTCGGATCGACCGGCACCGTCTTCAGCTTGATTTCATGACCGAACCAGCTTACCGCGTAATACGAAAAGGCGATGCCGCACAGGAACAAAATCTGAAGCAGGACCAGGATACCGGTCAACCATGTACGGCTTTTGACTCCAGCGCCTTTACTGATCATGATGGTTCCCTCCCTTGGCTTCCTCGAGAAATTTCTTGTTGCGGCGGTTCAGGAACCAGCTCAATACGAGGAGCAGCAGTCCCCCGAAGATAAAGAACATAGATTTGTCCATGAAATCCCACGTGAGCTTGCCATAAGCAACCATGGTGCTGCAAATGAAGAGCACCGTACCGAAATTGATTTTGAACCGCCATTCTTCGATATATCCCCTCCAGAGCACATAGAAGGAGAAGAAGAACAGCGCGAGTAAATACAAGACGCTAATCCCTGCGGGCAAGTAGACGAAAGGCACAGCGAGAATCCATTCGAACGTGCTGGAGTTTCTCTTGTTCATCAGCTTGCCTGCAACGGAAGCGGCGAACAGAACGACCAGTGCGGTGATGTAATAGAGCGGCTCCGCCAGCAGCTCGTTCCTGTCCGAAGGACCATTATCCCAGGAAAGAACCATAACAATGCCGAATATGAACGCCGCGGCCAACGGGACGGACTGCAAAGCGTATCCCGTACTGCGATCCTTGTACCAGTCGCCGACCGTATACAAAGCCATAAGCGGAACAAAGAACCATAGAAATTTCCATTCATTATCCAGAACAAGCATGAGACAATGAAGCACGTAGCTCAGACTGAAGCACCAGGTTAGCAAGGTGCTTTGATTCTTCCAAGCATAGTACCCGAGACCGGCAATCATCAGCGCGAATCCTGCATAGCTGAACTGATGAAATTCCGTTGTGCTGTAATATTGCGCAATGGTAAACACGAGCAAGCTCAGTAAGTAAATAAATCGGCTGCGGACAATGTACGTCAGCAAGATCCCCGCGGTACCCCAGATGACAAACGATGTGATGTCGTAGGCGACCAGATGGAACATTTGCCCTACGAGCACGATTCCCGCTCCGAATGAAATATAGCCGAGAGCAGTCAATGCTGTGCCGAGCTTCTCATGCTCCCTGCGCCGGAACACTTCGCCTCCCCCGTAGAACGAGACCATCAGGAGGATGACCATGGCCAGCCTTGCGAGCTGGGGGATGTCCTGCCAGTTGGCGGCTACAAAGCTCAAAATCCCGAGGCCTACCAGGATGCTGCCGAGGATCGGAAGAATGCCGATCGCATGCTTTTTATCTTCATACAATAGTAAAATACGCTCATATTGCTCACGGGTCACGATATCGCGTTCAACCCAGCGAAGACCTTCCTTTTCCAACCATTTGCGGCTCATAGTCGCTGCACCTCTCTCATGTATTGCCTTTAATTTCATTATATCTTTCTCTAAATGGAAAAGAAGTACTATCTTTCCCTAGTACCTCGGTATCTCCCTATCCCTATCCTTAAACGCGCATTACACAACAAAAACCCCCAGCATATACTGGGGGCAAGCTTCGCTATAAAACGTCATAAGGTTATTCCGTTCAATCAGAACAAAACGTAGGCTCCCGGTCCGATCAAAGCCACACCGACAGCGACGGCGATAAGAATCAAATTATACTCGTAGCCGTTGGCTGTAACCCACAATCCGTTCTTTCCATGCACTTTCACAATCGCCACAAGCATAGTCAATGCGATCAGAATCGCACCTACCCAAGTCAAGACGCCGCTGGCAAACAGCAGCCCTCCGACAAACTCGCTTAATCCGGCGATAAGAGCCATCAGAACACCCGGCTTCATTCCCATCGAGTCCAGCCAACCGCCGGTTCCTTTCAACCCGTAGCCCCCAAACCAGCCGAACAGCTTCTGCGCCCCGTGACCTACGAAAATAAGACCGATGACCAAACGAATAATAAGAAGTCCTGCATCTACCATGATTATCACTCCCTGATAATTAATAACTAACATTATGTAAGTATATTACTTTATTTTAATTACTTTTGTCAAGGGGCTAACTTAAAGTAACTTTATAATATTTTATGCCAGTTGTTCTCCAAACATTCCAGCTGCAAAAAATGTTGATTTCCCGGGGAATGATCGGCCCTTCCTTTATTGTGATAGCCGTAGCGTCCCGTTATAATAAAAGAAAACCGTAGAAAAAAACGGCAATTATATATTGAATAGGGTGATGCGCCATGATGTCTCGCAGAAATTTTGTCAAAAAAATGTTAGTCTCTCTTGCTTTTTTAGCCGGCGGCGCCGGAATTGGTGCTCCTTACCTAAAACGATGGATCGCCCAAGCGGACTCGGAGAAGGAAACCCCTGCAGCGGAAGTGCTGCCGGAACCGGTTCATGTGGAGAAGGTCCTGCCTACGGAACTGCTCGCGTCGTTCTTTTTACTTAGCGATCTCCATATTTCTGTAAGCGAGTCCTCCATGACGGATAGGCTTCATATGGCGCTAAAAGATATCAGCGCTTGGAACGGCCCGCTTGACGCCATCGTACTCGGAGGCGATTTGACGGATTTCGGGCGGGAAAGCGATTACAAGCTATTGAAAAGCATTTTAAATCAATATCAATTGCCCAAGCTCTACGCGAACATGGGCAACCATGATTATTATGATATATGGCTTGACCGCGAGGGCCAGTTTTCAACGGAGACGATGCCTAACGGCAAGACGGATTCGATGGCGAGGGAAAGGTTCCAATCGTTCATCGGCTATGCCGATAAGCCTTATACGGACGTATGGGTCAACGGCGTTCACCTGATCCTTGTATCCCAGGAGTGCTACGTTCAGGAGAAGGCGGACGTTGGCGAAGGAGCCTGGTATTCCGATGAGCAGCTGAACTGGCTGCGCGAAACGATGAAAGCCCACGAGGATGGAAAGCCGGCTATCGTATTTATTCACCAGCCGCTTCCCGAGCCGGGTACCGACGGGGGAACTCACCGCCTTATCCGAGCCATTGCATTCCGGGAAATATTGGCGCCCTACCCCAATGTCTTCGTATTGTCCGGGCATACCCACCGTAATTTCCTGAGCGAGGACCATTACAACAAGCAAAACACGTTCCATTGGTTTAACAATGCATCCGTAGGACGCACCCGCGCCGCTCAGCCTGGCCAAAACTCGGTGGATGTTCAGGGTCTGTTTGTCGAAGTTTACGGCCACCAAGTCGTACTGCGCGCAAGGGAATTCAGCAACCGCAGCTGGATCGAATCGTCCCAATGGACCATCCCGCTCACTACGGCTTGAGATTAGACAGATTAGGACTTTTCTCTATCGTTTTTGTAGGAAAACAGGAGAAGATGTCGAATAAAGAAATTAGGTAGTACTAATAGTGCACATAACATAATTGCATAAGGTGATGTCATTGGACGTAATTAATCAACTACTGCTGAACATGCTAATCATTATTACCCCTGTCTTACTGTATCAATTGTTCTGGGGTGACAGGTGTCATCAGATCGGCGCGAAGATAAACAGACGGATCATTGTCATCCTAGGTTCTCTAATTGCTGTTTTATGTATGGTGTATCCATTCCGGTTTTCCGATGGCTTTCTGTATGATCTCAGAATGGTGCCTCTCGCCGCTTGTATCTTATATGCGGGCATCGTGCCTTCCTTGTGGGTTGCAGCCGTCATGATATGCTATCGGCTGTTTCTCGGAGGAAGCTTCACGGCCTTAAGCCTGAGCTTGGTTTTGACCGGTATATTAATGGTCCTAATATGGCGCAGCAAACCCTATATCGTTACCGGCTCCCGCAGCAGGAATGTGACTGCGGCGGCAATAACCGGCTTACTGATCGGCTTGTTGCCGGCAGTGAGCTCCTGTATTACCTTCTGGTGGATAGGTGAGCCCATAACCATGCGTATTGTCGGCTACTTCGGCCTGTACAGTCTTATTACTGCTTTTACATTAGGGATGGTAGTCTATGTAGTGGAGCAAATTAAGCTGAACTCGCGGCAGCGCAATCAATCACAGCAAGCCGACAAAATGAACGTGCTCAGCGATCTGGCGGCTTCATTCGCCCATGAAATCCGGAATCCGTTAACTGTAGCCCGCGGGTTTGTGCAAATCATGAAGCAGCCGGGCATCCAGGACGACAAAAAGGCGCTGTACACCAACATGGTGCTGGAGGAGATCGACAAAGCCCAATCCATCGTCACTGATTATTTATCGTTTGCCAAGCCGCATTTGGAGGTGATCGAGCTGGTTGACGCGAAGCAGCTGATTCAGCAGGCGCTGAGCTCCATAGAGCCTTATGCCAAGCTTTGCCGCGTTGATGTGGAAACGCAGCTTGATGACAAACTGATCATAAGCGCGAACAGGGACAAATTCGTCCAGTGCATGATCCACTTGTGCAAGAACGGGATCGAAGCCATGCCAAGCGGCGGCAAGCTGCAGATCATCGGAACGGTCCAAAATCGCAGCGTATGCATCGATATCATCGATCATGGAGTAGGGATGACGCCGGATGAGATCCGCAGGCTCGGAACGCCGTTTTACTCCACCAGAGACAAGGGAACCGGTCTCGGCATGATGGTGACCTACCGGGTCATTCAGACGATTCACGGCAAAATCGACGTCACCAGCGAGGTGGGCAAAGGCACCTGCTTCTCGCTCCTCATTCCGACGCTCCACGCGACATCATATCATTGAGCTTTCCTGCCCGATTGCTCCGCCTGAGCCAATACATCCATCACTTCTCGAAAGAGAGGAATGGATGTATTTTTTGTGCCGTCCGGCACGTTCTGGACTAAGACGGCGACGGCATAGCGCGGTTCATCAACCGGACCGTATCCGATGAACCATTGGTTAACCCGTTCCTCGCCGCTCTTTGCTCCTACCTGTGCCGTACCGGATTTGCCGGCTACCGTCCAATCCGCCGACTGCAGCGCTGCTCCCGTGCCGTATTGGACGACATCCGTCATCCATTCCAGCAGTAGGCCGGACGTAGCCTTCGAGATGCCTGAAGGCAATCCGTCTAACGATTTGGCCTCCAGCTTTTCCATCAGCCTGTCGTTGCGGAACCTCATCTCGCTGACGATTCGCGGCGAAGCGACCTTCCCTCCATGCAGCAAGGTTACGACCATATTGGCGGCTTGCAGCGGCGTCACAAGCACATCCCGCTGGCCTATGGAGGTTTGAGCCTTGACCCCGCCATCCTGCTGTGGGGTCGATGCGGCAAACACCTGTCCCTTTTCCTCCGCATCCCAGGTAGACCATTGCTCTTCCTGCAGGAAGGGGCCTGTCCATCCGATCTGTGTACCCAAGCCCAGCTTATGCGCGTATTCCTGCAGCTTAGCACCGTCCAGCCTTTCAGCCAGCCGTGCGAATACAATATTGCAAGATTCCGCATAAGCTTCCTCCAGGCTGATCAAGCCGTGACCTTGCTTATTCCAGCAGGTCAAACCGTATTTCCCCAGCTCTCCGTCACAGCGGAACATTTCACCCGGCTCAGTCACATGCTCCTCCAAGGCTGCCGCGGCCGTTACCGTCTTGAAGATCGACCCCGGAGCAGCCGCCTTGAGTGCACGGTTGCTCCACGTTCCATGCAGCAAATCGACATGCTCCGGGTGGAAGTCGGGCCGGCTTGCCATTGCAATGACATCGCCGTTGGAAGCATCCGTGACCACGACGGCTCCTACTTTCACTTGAAGCTTGCGCATCGCCTGCTCCACCTTGCTTTGAATCGAAGCATCCAGAGTCGTTATGACTTTAAGGGGATAGTAGCCGTTGTGCGGCGACATCCACCTTGCAGCCAGTCCGGGGAGCGGCCGTTTGCGGCCGTCGGTGAACAAGGATAAGGACTCCGGTCCTATCCCTTGAAGCCAAGGCTCCAACGTCTTCTCCAGCCCAGCCCCGCCGATCTTGCTGGTCAGCTGAAGCTCCCCGCGATGGAACTGATCCGTGAACTGACGCGTAATCCGTTCAGGGTTTTGCCCGATGTATCCTATAACCTGGCTGGCCAAGACGGTATCGCCGTAATGCTGCTTTAGCTTAGTGACGGCAAGCTGGGGCAGCCGCAGCGCTTCGATTTGCTTCGCCTGAGCTTCGTTTATGTTTACGGGCTTATCTCCCATTGTCCAAATTTGCGGCTCCTTCAATCCGGTTGAGAACGCTCTCCATTGTTCTACCGGCACTTGCAGCGTGCGGGCGATGTTCGTGTCGTCCATCCTTGTTTGCTCGGGGGATGAAGCATGCACCGGAAATACAACCAGTACCGTCTGCTCCTTCCCGGTCAAAGGAATCCCATCGCGATCGTAAAAGTCGCCCCTGCCGCTATCGAGCACTATGCCTTGAGCTCTCTGAATGACCGAATTTTGCACCAGGTCTACGCCATGCTCCGTCCAATCGCCGCTAGCCGCTACCTGAATCCAGAACAAACGGGCGTTCAAGCCGGCAAGAGCGAGGATGATAATCATTAATATATAAAAAAGGCGGTGCTTCTTCAGTGCCATTCTGCCCTTCATTCGTGTACTACACCCTCCCGCACAGCATACCTGATTATTAGCAGTATGATCTTCCGCTTCGCTCCTCAAACAGCCGACAAAAAAAGCTTTTTTCAAGGCGAGCCTACGCCATGAAAAAAGCTTTTGATTACGAATCATATAGTATAAGACCGATAGATCGAACGATTATACTTCGAACTTGGATAAAGATTCCTTCAATGAATTGGACAATTGCTCCAGATTGTCGGACAACCGCACCAATCCCGAGCTGATATTCAGCTGCTCCGCGCTCAGCGAAGCCACTTCTTGGGATGTGGCGGACGATTCTTCCGCTACGGCGCTTACGTTCGACATCGCATCGGACAGCACGACCTGCGACGCATTCAGATTATCGATCGAACCGGTTACCTCGGACAATTGAACGATGAATCCGTCCATGTGCGACTGAACTTCCTTGAAGATCATATCCGCTTCTTTAACAGAGACGATTTGCTCCTGGAAAATCGGGTATGCATTGGACAAGACATGAACCGTTTCGTCGATCTCCTTTTGAATCGTTTCCGTTACTTGACCGACGATAGCAATCGATTGACGCGATTGATCGGCCAGTTTGCGGATTTCATCGGCGACGACCATGAAGCCTTTACCGGCTGCTCCGGCGCGCGCCGCTTCAATGGTAGCGTTCAATGACAGGATGTTCGTTTGCTTCGTCAAATTGTTGAGCACATCCAAAATTTTACGGATCGAGCGAGTGCTTTCCTTCAAATTGTCGACCTTCTCGACCATATCGCGCGTCATTGCTTCCGTTGCATTGGTCTTGTTGATCAGCTCGGACATATATTGAATCCCTTGCTCACTGGACTGCTGGACGCTCGCCGCCGCTTCACCCATCACGGAGTTGGCGTCGATAACCATCTTCATCTGGGTGCTAATGTTATGAGTAAGCTCATTGCCCCGTTCGGATTCGACAGCCAGGCTGGATGCTCCGCCTGCGATTTCCTCGGTAGCCACCGCGATTTCCTTGGCTGACAGCGCTGTTTTCTTCGAAGCATCCGACACCTCGGTAGCGGTAGCCAGCACTTCTTGAGCGGATTGGGTCGTTTGCTGCACGAGCAGCGTAATTTTCTCCATCATCTGGTTGAAGCTTTGTCCCAATTGACCGATTTCGTCCTGGGAATTCACCTTCATCCGTACGGTCAGATTCCCCTGCTCTCCTTGTTTCATAAGGTTTCGCAGCGTAACGACCGGATGTCCGATCATGCGGGCGACGAAGATTCCGATAAATACGGCAATGATTGCCGCTACACCGGCAATAATCCAGGTGTAATTAAAGATTCTCTTCGCATCTTTCACAAGCTCCTCGACCGGCATGGCTCCAATTAAGTACCAGCTTGTCTTAGGGGACTGATAGTACACAACCTGCGTATCTTTTTTGGCCGTCATCGTATTGTGGCTTTCCTCGGTTAACGATTCCGGTTGTACGTCGAGCGTAGATTTTTGTCCTAATGTATTCCGGTCTTTCGCGAAAATAACGGTAAACTCCGGAGACAAAATCAGCGTTTGGCCCTCGTCGCCCATCTTGATGTCGCCGAGCTCCTTATCAATTGCTTCGAGGCTGATTTCGAGCAGGAGAACCGCTTGCTGCGTATTGGTCGACGTATTTTTCAATACGCGTCCCAGAGCGAACGTAGGCGTGCTTGTTCCGTCAGCGTAGCCTTTTGCTTTGGATTCGAGCCATGTAGCCTTGCCGTTGTTGGTCAATGTCTTCTTGAACCAGTCTTCCTGCGCTACGGACTCCTTGTTCATGGAGCTTCCCGACGAACTGATCGGCTCGCCGCTTGCACGAAGCAAATGAATCGCTTTGATGGTCTTGTTAGAATAGGAGTACACATTCAGCTTGTCGCCGATTTTTTGCCTTACCTGCAAATAATCATAGCTTCCTTTGTTGACGGCATCAATCTCCGTCAGGAGCTTCTTCATCTCTTCATCGAGCAAAATCTGCATGGATAAGTCCTCATATACTCCATACAGCAAGTCCATTTTCTGTCCGGCTTGGACAATGGTTTGCTCCGATGCGTCCACCACTTTATTCTGAAGCACGCCGCTTGAAATGTTATAAGAAGTAAATCCTGCCACTAGTACAAAGAATAAAATGCTGACCAAAAAGATAAGAAACAGTTTCATGCCCACGGACTTCAACGGATTTTCCAGACGAAGACCTGCTGCCGAACCGGGCATCGTATGTGCAACCGTACTTCCGCTGCTTGATCCCCGACTTTCCTGTTTTCTAGATGCCAACCCATTGCCGACTTTCTCTGCCCACTGCTTAAGTACTGACAGTAATTGTTTCAAAGGACCCACCACCCAGTTCTGAATATTAGGCTATTGTGCTTATGTAAGGACGTACCCCGTGTCCCTTTCAATATTTCGACACGGTTTACCAAAATCCTCTAAATAAATCGCTTACATTGCAAAAAAATAGTTCCACCGCCTTAAAGGACGTCAGCTTGTCCTGTGAATCCATTTTTTTGCGCAACACGTAGGATGATATTCCTTTTTCCCAAATTTGTCCATGGGCCTTATGTCCCATCCCTCCCTTATCCTTCCCAATGGCACAATCTTTGACAATTAAAACCCCCGCCCCGAAATACAGCAAAAAACCCGTATCGCCGGGATACGGGTTCGTACTACAGGTTTAGTTGTGAAAGCTTGGATTAGCGCTGAACTCGCAGCGTAATCAGGCTTTCCCCATTTTTTTGCGCATCATGTCAAACGGCTTGAGCGGATGTTCAACCTTCAGCCGGACGATTTGCATCGGATGGCGCGCCGCGTCAAGCTCCTGGCCTGCCTCATCGTAAATGGCAGGAACGGTTTGCTTGAAGAACGAGCCCTTCGGACCGAAAAACTCCACTTCTTGTCCCGGCTTGAAGTGATTGCGCTGCTGAATTGTGGCCACTCCCGTGGATTCGTCATACGCCATAACCACACCGACGAAGTCGTAAGGCGCCGCTTTATCTTCCGGTTCGAAGATATGATCCTCATGCCCTGGCTCGTCGAAGAAGAAGCCGGTGTTCAGCGGACGGTTCGCCGCTTTTTGAATTTCATACAGCCATTCCGGCTTCAGCTCGTAATGCTCGGGATCCTCGAAGTAAGCGTCGATTGCCTGGCGATACGCGTTTACGACGGTTGCGACATAATGGACGCTCTTCATTCGACCTTCGATTTTGAAGCTGTCCACACCGGAACGCACCAGCTCCGGCACGTGCTCGATCATGCACAAATCTTTGGAGCTCATGGAGAAGGCATGATCCTCCTCGTCAAACAACGGCAGCTCTTTGATGCCGTCCTGCCCGCCCTCCTCGGTAGTGAACAGGTCATATTTCCAGCGACAGGACTGGCAGCAGCCTCCGCGATTGGAGTCGCGGTCCGTAAAGTGGTTGGACAATACGCAGCGGCCGGAGTAGGAGCTGCACATGGCCCCGTGCACGAATACCTCGATCTCGACATTCACGTTCTTCTTGATATCCAAGATCTCTTGCATATTCGCTTCGCGTGCCAGCACGACACGTTCGGCCCCTTCTTCCTTCCAAAACTGCACGGCCTGCCAGTTCATCGTCGATTGCTGCGTGCTGAGATGAATTTCCAGCTTCGGAGCTACGCGTTTGCACGTCTCGATAATAACCGGATCGGCAACGATAATGGCAGCAACTCCGGCATCCTGAATGCCGCGCAGATAATTTTCGATCCCTTCGATATCTTCGTTATGAGCATAAATGTTGGTCGCAACAAACACTTTGGCGCCGTAGCGAGCCGCGAACTCTACACCCTCGCGCATTTCTTCGAACGAAAAGTTGTCGGCATTGGAACGCAGACCGTACTGCTGCCCTCCGATATATACTGCATCGGCCCCGTAATGGACCGCAAATTTCAGCTTTTCCAGACTGCCTGCAGGCGCCAGCAGCTCCGGTTTTTCCAGACGGACTCGTTTGCCAAGTAGCTCATGCTGTATCATGGTCATATCAGTTTCCACCCCTTCGTAGTTATGATTAATAGACTTGTTCTTTATAGAAAAATCCGAACGACAGCTCGCGCCGCGGATCCTGCAGCTCGCGAATCGCGTCGATCCACTCATCCTGGAATTCATATTGCTCCGGATCGGCGAAATATGCCTCGATAGCCTTCCGGTAGCTCCGGATCACCGTAATATTGTATTCATGCGATTTCAACAGGCTCTCGATACGGAAGCTGTCAATGCCACCCGCCATCAGCTCGTGCAGGTCTTCCAGCATGCAAATATCGTCGGAGCTCATAATATGCGTCCCGTTAACATCCTCATATACGGGATAACGCTCGTCCTGCCGCTCCTGCTCGATCAGGAACAGCCCTTTATCCAGACTTGTACCTTCTTCTTGGCTGTTGCGTCCCTGATGATCTTTATAATTCGTCAGCAAAGTCCGCTTGGAATGGTAAATATTCGTCATCCCGTGAACCTGGATCTCAACCTCCATTTCGGGCAGGTTCCGCTTGATTTCGAGCGTTTCTTCGAGATTCAGCTCACGGGCAAGAACGATGCGCGTAGAGCCCTTGGAGCCCCAATATTTTGCCGTCTCGTAGTTGGTCGAGGTCATCTCCGCATTCCAGTGCAGCGGCAATCCTTGTGCACCTGCTTGTCTCAGAGCTATTAGAACTCCCGGATCGCCGAATACCGCCGCATCTGCTTTCCACTCATGAATTTGCCGCAAATAAGCCGGCAACTCAGGCAGCAGATTATTATCCATAATTTTATTTACAATGACGTATACTTTGGCCCCGCGCTCATGAGCCCAGGGAATTAATGCGCCCAGTTCGTCCAGCGGGACTTCTCCCGGCAGACGCATGCCAAATCGGTGCTCTCCGACGGCTACCGCGTCCGCACCTGCCTCAATATAGCTGCGGGCTTCTTCCGCCGAGCCGGCTGTTACATACAGCTCCGGTTTCTTCATATGATTCTCTCCTTACTGATTCTTTTTGCTGGCCGCTATGTTTTGCTGATGCTGTTCGAACGTTTCGGCAAACAAATGGCCCTTGCTTCCGTCCTTTTTCGTTACATAAAACAAATATTTCGTATTCACAGGATAAATCGCCGCTTTGATCGAGGACAAGCTCGGGCTCGCTATCGGCCCTGGAGGGAGTCCTGCGTGCAAGTACGTATTATATGGACTTTCCAGCTGCAAGTCCTTCTCAAACAACCGTTCCTTCGGCTTGTCGAACAAATACTGTACCGTAGCGTCGATTTGCAGCGGCATCCCTTTTTGCAATCGATTATAGATTACGCCTGCCACCAGAGGGCGTTCCTCCTCCAGCACGACTTCACGTTCTATTAACGAAGCGATAGTCATCATCTGATGGAAGGTTTGGCCCCGCTCCGCCATTTGCTGCTGCCAATCGGCAGGAAGCAGAGCAAGCTTCTTGTCCAATTCCAGCATCATCCGGTCTATCATTTCGTCTACCGTAATGTCCTTGCTCCATTCATAGGTTTCCGGAAACAAGTAGCCTTCCAGCCGGTTGACCAGCTTCGATTCCGCCGCAGGAACTTGCGCGTACACCTTAGCGGTAAATCCGGTATTTTGCTGCACCGCAGTTAAAAATTGCACAGCGTCCGTACCGAACTGCTGCTGCACCTTCTCCGCGATTTGTTTCACGGTGAAGCCTTCCGGAATGGTCAGCTTGATCCCCTGCTCCTTCACGGTCAATCCTTGATTAAGAGTATCGATAATAGCGTCAAGCGTGATGCCGGGACGCATCTCATATTCTCCGGCCTGAAATTTGTTGCCCTGGTTCTTATATTTCAAATAATAGGAGAACATCTCGGCGCTGCGTATGATTCCCGCCTGCTGAAGATTGCGGGCGATTTGCTGCGATCCCGTACCCGGTGCGATAGTAACTTTTACCGGCTGATCGGACCCGGGCATAGGCTGAAGCATTTGCCTTGCGTACAATCCGAGAGATACTCCACCTGCTAGAACGACAATGATCACCGTTACCACGATGGCTTTCACTGCCGATAGCCGTCTTCCTGAATTCACGTGCCTCCCGAACTCCTTTACGGTATATTCCGCCAAGAACAACGATCCCATCCGCACCTTCATGCTTACGATGCGGCCAGGGGTGCCAGAATCAGGCACTTTTCGGATAAACAACGAAAAAGAGCGGATGTCTCCGCTCAGCTCCGTAATGAACACAAATTGTAGTATACTACATTTCGTCTTGCGGGAACGTCATCTCATCATACAATTCGAATACGTTCTCCCACTCGTCGTCATCTTCTATCGTTTCCAGCTCAAGCTCTCCGTCAGTCGAAGTCACCCGAAACAGCTCGGGCTCCTCCTGCTTGCCTTGTGTCCGCTCCAGGACCGCATAGCCTTGGTCACCCAGCAGAAACTCGGCCAGAAGCTTATAAGCAACGGATTGTTCGCGGTCGTCATACAAAATAATATCATCTCCGTATGCGCTGCGCAACTGATTCGTCTCTTTCATATCTTTTAACTCGTACAAGGAACTGCCTCCTGTTGCTTTCGATTAGCGGGATTCCTCTTCATCGTCGGCGGCTTCGTCCATCAGCGTGTTGAAGGTTTCTTCCACGATGTTCCACTCTTCCTCGTCGTCGATCGTATACAGCTGAAGATCGTCGCCATCTTCCTCGTAACGGAATGCGTACACTTCGTCGGACTCCTCGTCGGCATCGACAGGAACAACCATAATATATTTTTTCTCGGAGCCGTCTACTTCAAACCTGGCAACCACTTCAAATTCCTCTTCATTGCCATCATCATCCGGAATCACAATGATATCCAGCTCGTCTTCTTGCAGTTGTTCGTCTTTAGACATGCCAATCACCTCTTCGATTTGGAATCCATATAGCCTTGCAATATAAGCGCAGCCGCCATTTTATCAATGACTTGCTTGCGCTTTTTACGGCTGACATCGGCTTCGATCAAAGTACGCTGAGCCGAAGCGGTAGTCAGCCGCTCATCCCATAAATGAACGGGCATTTGTAATGCTTCTTGTAAAGATTGGGCAAATGCGATACAAATTTCTCCACGCGGTCCAATCGTGTTATTCATGTTCTTAGGAAGTCCGACAACCAGCTCTTTGACATCGTATAAGCCAATAATCTCGCGAATCCGCGCCAAATCCCGCTCTTCCGTCGTGCGACGGATCACTTCAAGTCCTTGAGCAGTCCACCCCAGCTCGTCGCTGACGGCGATGCCGATTGTCTTATCCCCGTAGTCCAATCCCATTAATCGATCCATGCCATAAACTCCTGGGGTCTGTCGGGGGCGCTTGACGCGCCGCCCTCAACCTGTTAACCTGCTATGATTTATGCTGCTGCAAGTACGAGCGAACCAGCTCTTCGATAAGCTCATCGCGCTCCCGTTTGCGAATAATGCTTCTTGCGTTGTTATGGCGGGGAATATAGGCCGGATCACCGGATAAAAGGTAGCCGACAATCTGGTTAATCGGATTGTAGCCTTTTTCCTGCAATGCGTCATACACCGCCAACATGACTTCTTTGGGAGATGTTTCGATCTCTTCCGCTTTAACGTTGAACTTCATCGTCTTATCCATCGAACTCATCCCAACACCCCCTTCGTAAATCATAGGCTAACAACAACTAATATCTTCTTATATTCGCTGTTTGTCGAATAATTCCTGTTGACACAGCAAATTTATTTAGAGGTTGTTCAAACCATGTCATTTCATGCTAAACGGTAACACTCGCAACAAGCTGTTCGACTTGCTTCAACGCGTCCTGAAGCTTGGAAGCATCCTTGCCCCCGGCTTGAGCCATGTCCGGACGTCCTCCGCCGCTGCCGCCGACAACCGCCGCCGTTTCTTTGATCAGCTTACCGGCATGGTAGCCTTTGGCAACCAAGTCAGGCGTAACCGCAGCAACAAGATTCACCTTGCCTTCAGCTGCAGCTCCCAGAACGATGACCGCCGAAGCCAGCTGCGACTTCATCTGGTCTACGATGCCGCGAAGCGATTCCATATCGCCTGCGCTTACTACTGCCGCCAATACCGGAACTCCTTGCACCAGCTTCACTTGGTCGGTCAAGGAACCGGCTTCGATTTTGCCAAGCTTCGCTTTGAGCGATTCATTCTCTCTCGACAGCTCCTTCAGCTGGGCGAACAATCCGTCAATCCGTTTCGGAACGTCCTGAATGTTCGACTTGAGCAAGCCTGCAGCATCGCGCAGCAATTGGAGCTGCTGATCCAAATATTCGTAAGCATGGCGTCCAGATACCGCTTCAATCCGGCGTACGCCGGAGCCGATACCGGATTCGCTGACGATCTTGAACAAGCCGATCTGGCTGGTGTTGCCTACGTGGCAGCCGCCGCACAGCTCGAGGCTGTAATCTCCTACCTGGACGACACGGACGATATCGCCGTATTTTTCGCCGAAGAGAGCCATAGCTCCCATCGCTTTGGCTTCAGCGATCGGCTTCAAGGAAATGGTAAGAGCGGTGCTCTTCCAAATTTGACGGTTGACACGCTGCTCGATGTCTTGAAGCTCTTCTGCACTGATGCTGCCGAAATGCGAGAAGTCGAAGCGCAGCCGTTCCGGGGCAACCAGCGATCCGGCCTGATTTACGTGCTCGCCCAGCACTTCCTTCAGTGCTTTGTGCAGCAGGTGAGTGGCCGTATGGTTCTTGATGATGTCGTCACGCAGCTCATCGTTAACTTGGGCTTGAACAGCTTCGCCCTTGCGCAGAACTCCGGATTCGACAACAACCGTATGCACATGCTGCCCGTGAGGCGCTTTACTCACGTCCTCCACTTTCAGCACCAAATCGCCGGAAGTGATGACGCCATGGTCGCTAACCTGACCGCCGCTTTCTGCATAGAAAGGCGTCCGGTCGAGAATGACCTGGCACGTTTCGCCTACGCCGACCAGATCGACGAACTGGTTCTCATGGACGATGGCGATAACTTTAGCAGTTGTTACCAATTCATTATATCCAACAAATTCGGTTTTAACCGTGAAATCAGCTAAAGGTCCGCCTTGCACCTTCATGCTGTCGGCATCCTGACGCGCCGCTCTCGCCCGGTCACGCTGCTCCTGCATTGCGCGGTCGAAGCCTTCTCTATCGACGGTCATCCCTTTCTCAGCGGCGAAGTCCTCGGTCAAATCGAACGGGAATCCATACGTATCGTACAGCTTGAAAGCGTCAGGGCCGCTGATTTGAGTGGAGCCCTCTTTGCGCGCCTTCTCCGTCATATCGGCCAAAATATTCAATCCGTCCGACAGCGTCTCGTGGAAGCGTTCTTCTTCCGTACGGATTACTTTCTCGATAAACTCGCGCTTAGCAACGACTTCAGGGTAGTAAACTCCCATGATTTCGCCGACGATAGGCGTCAGCGTATACAGGAACGGCTTGTCCATACCCAATACTTTGCCGTAACGTACGGCACGGCGGAGCAGGCGGCGAATAATGTAGCCGCGGCCTTCGTTGGAAGGAAGCACGCCGTCGCCTACGGAGAATACGACCGTACGGATATGGTCGGCAATGACCTTGAGAGCCACGTCATGCTCTTCGTTATCATGATATTTGACTCCGGCAAGCTGGCACGTCTGCTGGATGATCGGCTGGAACAAGTCCGTATCGAAGTTGGAATCCACGTTCTGCAATACGCTGGCGAAGCGCTCGAGGCCTGCGCCCGTATCGATGTTTTTGTTAGGAAGCGGCGTATAGCTGCCGTCTTTGTTATGGTTGAACTGCGAGAATACGAGGTTCCAAACTTCGAGGAAGCGCTCGTTTTCGCCGCCAGGCCAGCATTCCGGATCGTTCAGATCGCCATAGGCATCGCCGCGGTCGTAAAAAATTTCCGTACAAGGTCCGCATGGGCCTTCGCCGATATCCCAGAAGTTGTCCTGCAGCTTGTAAATGCGCTCTTCCGGAATGCCGATTTTTTTGTTCCAGAACTCGTAGGCTTCCGTGTCCTCCGGATAGACGGTAACGGACAGCAGGTTCGGATCCAGGGCGAGCCATTCTTTGCCTGTCAGGAATTCCCAAGCCCAGGTGATAACTTCCTCCTTGAAGTAATCTCCGATGGAGAAGTTGCCCAGCATCTCGAAGAACGTATGGTGGCGGCGAGTCTTGCCGACGTTCTCGATATCGTTGGTACGGATACACTTCTGGGAGTTGGCAATCCGCGGATTGTCAGGGACGACGCGGCCGTCAAAATACGGCTTCAGCGGGGCCATCCCTGCGTTGATCCACAAGAGCGACGGGTCGTTGTGAGGCACAAGCGGTGCGCTTGGCTCGATCTTGTGACCTTTGCTTTCAAAAAATGTTAACCATTTGGAACGTATTTCGCTGGCTTTCATGAGTGTTGACCTCCTACAGAATCTATCTTGTATGTGCAAAAATAAAAAATCGCCCCTGCTAACAGGGACGAATTGATCGCGGTACCACCCTGGTTACTGTACAGACGCTCGCATACAAGATCTTCCGAGCGCATGATTAAGCTGCACAATCTCCTTGTCAGACGTATAACGGGTCCATCCGGCGGATTTGTTCCGCACTCCGAAATGAGCTTTCAGCCATCCTTCACAATAAGGCTCTCTCAGCTGGCCTTATGCTTCTGCAGCATGAAGGGCCAGAACCTTTTCTCTGGATTATGGTCTATGGCTTACTGAATTTCATCAACGCTTTGGTTTATTACATTATGACTATATTAAGGAAATTATATACGTTTCACAATAGCACTGTCAACTGAGCGGATGCCTTGGATAAGCCTGATTTTACCGCTTGTTCTCCGCTTCCCACGATACCGATTCGAGCAGGCGGTACTTGAACAGCGCCAGGATGAAATCCGTGTAATAATCGTTTCGGATGATCCATTGATAGTCCTGATTGCGGTGCGGGTAATACAACACGTCGGTATGCACCTCGTTGCGGTCGAAATAGTCCCGGATCAGCCGAAATCGCTGGACGACGGAATCGTCGGGTTCGTTTAACTTAAATCGTATTTCTATATCTTTGTCGTGCCGGTTCTCCGTTATCGTATAACGTTCCTTGTCATATATATATTTCAGCATGGTAACAGCCTCCCCTGTTCATCCGTCTTGCTTCGCGAGCTTTACATCAAATAGCGCACATAAATATAAATGTTGGCGATTACGATTGACAATATCATGAGCGGAAATCCGACTTTAAAATAGCTCATGAATGAAATCGGATGGCCTTCCCTTCCCGAAATTCCCGCCACAATCAGGTTGGCGCTCGCTCCGATCAATGACCCGTTGCCGCCTAGGCACGCACCAAGAGCCAGGCTCCACCATAGAGGCTCCAGGTTGTTTACGCCCATCGTGCCCATTTCCTGAATGAGCGGAATCATCGTGGCGACGAACGGAATGTTATCGAGAAAAGCCGATGCAATGGCACTGAGCCATAGGATCAAAACGGCCGATTTGGCCACGTCTCCCCCGGTGATCCCAACGGCATAGTCCGCTAAGGCGGCAATGACTTCGGTCTCTACAAGACCGGATACGAGCACGAACAGCCCTACAAAGAAAAAGATGGTCGTCCATTCCACCCTGTGGAACGCTTCCTCCAGGAAATGCTCCCCTGTCAACAGAAGCAGTAAAAATGCTCCGGCCAATGCAACGGTAGCCGATTCCAGATGGACGACTTGATGAATGAAGAAGCCGAATATCGTCAGACCCATGACGGTGATGCATTTTTTCAACAGAACCGGGTCTTTGATCTCCTCTTTCTCATCCATATCCATAATACCTTGGCGCAGCTCTTCCGTTGTCTGTATTTGCTTGCGGTATATGAGCACGAAGAACGGAAGGGTCAGGAACAGGATGAGAAACGAAATGAAGCTCAAGTTATTGATGAACGCCATGAACGTCAGCTCCTTCACCGCACTGCCGATCATAATGTTCGGAGGATCGCCGATCAGCGTCGCTGTGCCGCCGATATTCGAAGCCATAATCTGCGATATGAAGAAAGGAATCGGCGTTACGCGCAATTGCCGCGTGATGCTTAACGTTACGGGTACCATGAGCAGAACGGTCGTGACATTGTCCAGAAATGCCGATCCAAAGGCGGTGACGACGCCGAGTACGATAAGAATTTTGGTCGGATGGCCTCCGACCTTTTTGGCAGCCCATACCGCAATATACTTGAATAACCCGGTCTCCGCCGTGATGCCGACGATGATCATCATTCCGATCAACAAACCGAGCGTATTGAAATCGATATGATGCACCGCCGTCTCCTGGCTGACGATACCGAGCCCAACCATCAGCAATCCGCCGATCATCGCTACGATGGTCCGGTGAATTTTCTCGGCGATAATAAGTCCGTAAATAACAAGAAAAATGGCAATGGCAATCCAAGCTTGCTGATCCAGTGTGATCTCCTCCTATGTATCGCTCATGAGTGCGCATGATGCCTGAAAAACGCAAAAAAGAGCCCTTGTTGACAGGCTCCTCCGAATTTAACGCAATTATTCATTTGTTCCGCTCGATTTTCAGGCGCTGTTCGTATTATACGGCAAAACCTTAGGGGGTTTCAATAGTTTATTGAAGGAGAGATGTTCTCGCGATCCGCTCCTCAAGTCGTTCTGCGGTGGACATAGTACATCAAGATGTGCTGCAGAATCACCTTCATTACGGCGAAGAACGGCACCGCAAGAATCAACCCGACCACGCCGGCCAGCTCTCCGCCTACCAGCAGCGCGAATATTATCAGCAGCGGGTGCATCTTGAGCGATCTGCCTACCACTTGAGGGGAGATGACGTTGCCTTCGAGAATTTGGCAGGCCGTATTGACGATAGCCACCATCAGCACCATTTTGAGCGAGATGGTCGAAGCCATGATGATGGCCGGCGCTGCGCCGAAAAAAGGCCCCAAATACGGAATGATGTTGAAGATGGCGACTAAGCAGGCGAGCAACAGCGCATAGGGCATGCCGATCATCCAATACCCAAGGTAAGCGAGCAGCCCGATGATCATACAGACGATGAATTGACCGCGTATGTAATTGCCAAGCGCCGTATCCATATCCACGAGCAGCGTAATGATCTGCTTGCGTTTCGCTTTAGGGACGATGGCAAGGACCGTTTTCTCGATCAGCTGATAATCCTTCAGGATATAGAATGCCAAGAACGGAATGATGAAAGCGATAAACAGCATATTGATTGTGCTTCCAATACCGTCGATATATTTGGAGATGGCTAGTGAAACTCCATTTTCCAGCTTCGCAAGCGATTGATTAATCCCGGTACGGACGCTGTCCGGCAAAAACTGGACGCTGTTCATGCCGTCCACGATCCCCTGCGCCTTCATGGCGAGCTGCGGGAGATGATTGTTGAGCTGGGACAGCTGCGACATGAACATCGGAATGACATTCATAAGTACTACGGTTGTCGAGAGGATGAAGACGGCGTATATCAACAGTACGGCCACGGTTCGCGGCACCTTGCGGGCATTCAATAAGGACACGACCGGATTCAGCACATAAGAGATGATCATGGCGATAATAAACGGAGCCAATATTTCCTTGAGAAACAGAAACAGCGCGGTGATTATCGGCTTGATTTGCAGCAGAAAAAACAGAATGAGCAAGCTCAGCAACGTATAAATAAGGACGGAAAAAAATCGGCTTTTGTAAAATCGGTCCAACGGTATCACCACCTATACTGCAAAATCGCTGTCACCCTTACAGTATATGTACAACCCTTCTATCTTAATCCTGTGTACCCACTTTTGCATCAATCAAGCATAGTTTGGATGCAGCAGAATAAACTGGAAAGTGTGCGGACGATCCAATGGACCTCCTATTGTGAAACGGTATATAGATATGCCGATAATAATAGATTGCTTGCAGTTGACGGCTGTTTCAGGTACAACTAAAAAAAGCACCGGATCATTCGCCGTGGCTGGCGGTAGATGCCGATGCTTCATTTCATCGATCTGCTTTGTTATGCTATATCAGTTGGCATGAACTTGCGTAATTTCCTCTTCGAAGAACAAATCGTCAAGAGAGCTGAGCGTTCCGTCCTCTTCTACTTGGAAGACGGACATTTTCTCGCCGTTTACCGTAAGTTCAATAAAGCATCCCCAGCAATAGAATTGATGGGAGCCGATTTTGCCGATATCTTTGGAATTGCAATTTGGACAACGCAGCATTTGAATCACCCTATTCTTCTTCAATTGGTATAAAGCTTTCCTCCAATGTATCATTGCAATGAACAGGTACGATAATCGCATCTTTGCCTACAGTCACCTTTTCAGGTAAAGGAAGCCATTTGCGCCCTTCTTTAAGGTCCGAAATAAAGCCTTCCGTCAGTTCGTAGCCTATTACCTTTTTACCCTTATTCTGGTCTAAATAAACGTCGTCGACGATACCCAGCTGCTGTCCGTTAACCGTTAGTACGGGCATTCCTTTTAGCTTCCGGTCTCCATTACAAAGCGATGTATAACCCGGATTGTCCTCGAGCGGGCAGAGCACTTCTTCGTCTTCAATCGTAATCGCGTCATCGCCCAGGGCGATGACATCCTTCCACTTAATGCAGCTCGGCGTGGCGAACCAATGCTTCGTTTCCAGAAGTACTGCTTCCACCTGCCAGCCCTCACCCAGCAAAATATCCTTGGCGGTGCCCAGCTGCTTGCCGGATTGTACGCAAAATATCGGCAGTCCGATTACATCACGCGCTCTTTTCAATGGAGACTTCCTCCTGCAGCAGCATGTTAATTAAACATTTGATTACCATCGGATGTCGTGAACCCTGTCACG
The DNA here is from genome assembly GCF_022354825.1 of Paenibacillus sp. H1-7. Lineage (GTDB taxonomy): Bacteria > Bacillota > Bacilli > Paenibacillales > NBRC-103111 > Paenibacillus_S. The sequence continues at coordinate 2,670,763 of NZ_CP031168.1, read as the reverse complement.
GCGGCTGCCGCGTAATCGCAGGGGTCATAACGAAGAGGATCGCCTATACTAGATATTACGTACACGGCCCACAATGGTTGCAATGATTGCTGCAGCCTCTTCAATATGTTCCAACGTATTGCCGATGCCGAAGCTGAAGCGTATGGCCGATGTCGTCAGCGCATCGGGAAGCTGCATGGCCTTGAGAACATGGGACACCTCGAGCGAGCCGGATGTGCATGCCGATCCGCTTGCCGCTGCGATGCCTTCCAAGTCCAAGTTCATGAGCATCGTCTCGGTAGAAACGCCCGGGAAGCTGATGTTCAAAATATGCGGCAGCCGTTCATCGGGATGACCGTTCACCACTGCCTGTTCCGGACCGAGCAGCTGATGAAGCTTCGCCACCATCGCATTACGTAGTTTTTCCAAGTTTTGTTGCTTTTCATACCTGTCGCGACTCAAAATTTGCACAGCCTTCGCAAACCCGGCGGCGGAAGCAACATTCTCCGTTCCCGGTCTCCGTTTGCGTTCCTGATTTCCCCCGTACAGCATGGGCTCCATCTTGGCTTGCTTCGCTATATAAAGCGCACCGATCCCTTTGGGACCATTGATTTTGTGCGCGGAAAAGCTCATGAAATCCACCGGCATTCGGCTCAAGTCCATAGGAATCATCCCGAGCGCTTGAACGGCGTCAACGTGAAAAGCAATTCCGCGGGATCGGGCTATCGTGCCGATTTCTTGAATCGGTTGTATCGTTCCAACCTCATTGTTGCCATACATAATACTGATTAATATGGTGTCCGGACGAATCGCAGCTTCGATATCGGATACGCGAACACGGCCTGTGCTGTCCACAGGCACGTAAGTAACCTCGAAGCCTTGTGATTCCAAATGCTCGCAGGCATGAAGCACCGCATGGTGCTCCGCCTGCGAAGTAATGATGTGTTTGCCTAAGGATTGTCGAGCGGCAGCCGCACCGAATAGCGCCAGATTGTCGCTTTCCGTTCCGCCGCTCGTAAAGAGTAATTGGGAAGGCGCGCAGCCGATAAAAGAAGCCAGCGTATCTCTGGATTGATTGAGTACCGCGCGAGCTTCTCTTCCTGCGCTGTGTGTGCTGGAGGCGTTCCCGAAATTTTGTGTGAAATGGGGCAGCATGGCTTCTACGACTTCCGGATGAACCGGAGTTGTAGCCGCATGGTCGAAATAAATGTACGTCATAGTGAACCTGCAATCTTATATGTAGAACATATAGTTGTCGTTTTGTCCTTCATCCTTAAAGGTGATCAGGTCGTTCAGCGTCGTCGAATCAAGAACTTGAGCGATGCCGTCGCGAATGCGAACCCACAGATCGCGCTTAGCAGGATCGTCTTCTTCTGTAAAATCAACCGGGCTGATCGGCCCTTCCAGTACCCGAATCACATCGCCGGCAGAAATATCCTCCGCCGTCTTCGATAGTATGTATCCCCCGTAAGCTCCTCGAATACTTTTGACCAGACCTGCGTTTCGAAGCGGAGCGACCAATTGTTCCAAGTAATGCTCGGAAAGCTGATGCTTTTCTGCAATACTTTTTAGAGAGGTGGGGCCTTCGCCGTATCTGGTTGCCAGCTCCATCATGATGGTTAGTCCATATCGCCCTTTAGTAGAAATCTTCAAATAGAGCACCTCATTTACATTTCATACATTTTGGTATCTTTTTTATCGTAACATAAAACCTTCTTTTATGGGAGAAAAACCGTGACATATTCATGAAATATTTTATAATTGCTTAAAACTATGTATAATACTATTTAGACAACGGTCGAAACAAGCTGTAAAGTGAGGGTACACAGATGAACAATAAAACACGTGTCGTCCTCGGAATGTCCGGCGGAGTGGATTCTTCCGTCTCCGCGCTTCTATTAAAGGAGCAGGGCTACGAGGTTATCGGCGTTTTCATGAAAAACTGGGATGATACCGACGAATTCGGACATTGCACCGCAGAAGAGGATGCGGAAGACGTACGCCGGGTGTGCGACCAAATCGGTATTCCCTATTATACGGTAAATTTTGAGAAACAATACATGGATAAGGTGTTTCAATACTTTTTGGACGAGTACCGGAAAGGCCGCACGCCCAATCCCGATGTCATGTGCAACCGCGAGATCAAGTTCGGCGAATTTTTGCAAAAAGCGCTTGAGCTTGGCGCGGATTATATCGCAACAGGCCATTATGCGCGAGTGGAGCAACAGGACGGCGTATACCGCCTGCTGCGCGGCGTCGACAACAACAAGGATCAAACGTATTTCCTGAATGCGCTGAATCAATACCAGCTGTCGAAGGCGATGTTCCCAATCGGACACCTGCCTAAGCCTGAAGTGAGAGCCATTGCCGAAAAGGCCGGTCTGTACACGGCTAAGAAAAAAGACAGCACCGGCGTTTGCTTCATCGGCGAACGCAACTTCAAAGAGTTTCTGAGCGGCTATTTGCCTGCTAAACCCGGGGATATGGTCACGCTCGATGGTGAAGTGAAGGGCCGTCATGACGGACTGATGTACTATACCCTCGGACAACGGCAAGGGCTGGGCATCGGCGGCTCCGGCACCGGCGAGCCTTGGTTTGTTGCAGGCAAGGATCTCGAGAGCAACGTTCTGTATGTGGTTCAAGGGGAAAAGCACCCGAGTCTGTATTCGAAAGGATTGCGGGCTACCGATCTGAACTGGATCAGCGGCAAGCTGCCCGAAGCGCCGATCCGCTGTACAGCCAAATTCCGGTATCGCCAGCCGGATCAAGGCGTGACGCTGGCATTCGGTCCGAACGGTACCGTCGAAGTAACGTTCGACCAGCCGCAAAAAGCGATAACACCCGGCCAATCGGTCGTATTCTATGACGGCGACAGCTGTCTTGGCGGCGCGACGATAGACGAGCTGCTGCGGTGAGGATATTGGCTAAATAGAGATCCGAGTGACAATCGGAAGCATATTGATTGCTGAAAAAACAAATCCGTCCTTAACCGGGACGGATTTGTTGCATTTAGGACGGGATGCGCTCCGAAGTGCCGGATTGCAGTGCGAGGCCCGGATACACTCCTCCTACAACGAATGAAGGATACTGGTACACTTGCGGATCGCGCTCGCATACACGGACCCATGCCTCAACACACTCAGGGTCGAAATGAGACCCCGAGTTGTCAATGAGCAGCTGAATCGCTTGGTCGTGCGACCAAGCCTGACGATAAGCACGGTTGGACGTCAGAGCGTCGTATACGTCTGCTACGGCTACGATCCTGGCCAGTAACGGGATCTGCTCTCCCTTCAGCCGGTCGGGATAGCCTGTACCGTCCCATTTTTCATGATGCGATCGAATGATGGCGAGTTCCTCTCTCATAATGCCAAGCATGCGGCACATTTCATAACCTTTGACCGGATGGGCTTCAATGATAGCCCTCTCCTCCTCCGTTAGTCGTCCCGGCTTGTTCAGAATGGAATCGGGAATGTTGATTTTGCCGACATCATGGACAATCGAGCCTTGGGACAGCACTCGCAGCTGCTCCGGAGGCAGCTTCATCTCTTCCGCGAGCCTCATCGCATACATCGTGACTCTGAAGTTATGCCCTGCCGTGTAGGTATCCTTGGCTTCGGTAGCAAGAATCAGCGTCTTCACGCTCGGGGAGAGACAGCTTGTAATCCGTTCAACCGGATCGTTGGTGAACAAGGATTTCATGGCCATGGCAAGCGAAGGATTCGCTGCGTACTGCTTCACCAAGCCGGACAGCATGACAATCATAGAACCGAGCAGCAGGAAGTGGTACAGCCACCAGCTGGTTCTCCAGCTCTCGCCTGCTACCATAATATATTGTGCTACCATAAGCCAGCAGCAGCTGTAGATGATTGCTTTTTGCAGGGGAAACCGGGAAAAGCGGTACGATTGATAATAGCGGTATATGGTAAGCAGATTCAGGAAAATGACGAATAATGTGATGGCTCCGTTTATCGGATATTGATCCAGAGGGATCAGGTCAAGAAGATGAGGATGAAGAAGCCCGGCAATGCCGATCCCGCCTATAAAGATCGTCCATACCGGAATCAAGCCCCCTCTCATTCCCGACAATTTCGTAATGAAAGCCGAGTCGGAGGACAATGAAGACAGCCAGAGCCAGAACGACGCCAGCAGGGTGCTGGACTGGGCGGCGACTCCGGGCAAATGCGAGGAATGAATAAGAAAATTCGGTGTGGAGAGTCCATGCACCGTAAACGTTTCGGCTAATGAGATGAACGATAGCGACAGGAAGCTTACTTTGATGTTACGGACACGGCTGCCCGAGATGCCTACCGCGATCGCAACCAAAGTAGCCAATAAAGCGACGGAGCTGACGATATAAAAGTGGCCTCTGGGTACAAAGAACCTAACGTCCAGTGCAGGATTCGCCTTCAAGTATTCAAACAGCAGAAAAGGGACCAAAACAGCGGACACCGGGCCTAGAAGATCGCGAATTTTCATAAAAACAAGGTCTCCTTCGACAACAAAATACGGTATAATTAGGTATTTAGTCTCTTACTTCATCAGTTTATCATAAAATGGAAACCAGCAATATCCATCGTCTAAGATTTTATTAATGATTGTGTCGATTTTAGCGCACCACAGCAAAAAAGCGGGATTTCACCCGCTGAGCTTGTTGAGAATTAGTTGGGTGCTCACAGACTAAAATTTGTCTGCTCCGCTTGAGGCCTCTCGTTGCCTCGTTTTTTCACGACGATTCTGGAAATCCGCAGCTGGTCCGTCTCCTCGATAACAAACTCAATTTGTTCGTTATATAGAATTCGCTGGTTTTTCTTCGGCGGAATTTCCACCTGAGAATAGACCCAGCCTCCAATCGTATCATAATCATCTGATTCGATCTCGAGCCCGAAATAGCTGTTCACCTCTTCAATAAGCAGCCTTCCGTCGATGGAGTGGGTTTCGTCATCCCTTCTCTCGATCCTGGGACGTTCCTCGTCGAACTCGTCTTGAATCTCTCCGACAATCTCTTCAATTATGTCCTCGAATGTAACCAGCCCGGAGGTGCCTCCGTATTCGTCTATGAGGAGGGCCATCTGGTGCTTCTTTTTTTGCATCAGCTTTAGCAGTGCGCTGATTTGCATCGATTCGGGCACTTTCGTAATGGGGCGAACGATGCTTTTTATATGATCCACTCCAGAGTCGGACTTCAGCAAATCTTTGATATGGACGAAGCCGATGATATTATCTTTATCCGGATCGCAGACTGGATAGCGCGTGTGCATTTCCGTGACCGCGATCAGCCGGTTTTGTTCGTAGGATAAGTGGGAGTATAGGCACACCATCTCGGTTCTTGGAATCATGATTTCGCGTGCGTTCGTCTCGGCGAAGTCAAAGATGTTGTCGACCAGAGCGAGCTCCGTATTGTTAATTAGCCCGCTTTTGTTGCTTTCTTTCATAAGCAGACGGATTTCATCCTCGGTGTGTGCTGTAGAATGTTCCTCGGACGGCTCTATCCCCGCCTTGCGAAGCATCCAGTTCGAGGTTCCGTTCAAAAACCAGATTAATGGGAATGTCAATTTGTAAAATACAATCAAGGGGCCGGCCGACAACAGCGTTACCCGCTCCGACATGCGAATCGCGTAGGTTTTCGGAAACTGCTCGCCGAGCGTGATGTGGAATGTCGTTATGATGGTAAAAGCGATGATGAAGGAGATGGTGTGAATGACCGCAGGGGAAAGCTGCAGCGGACGCAGTACCTGCTCCAGAACGTTGGCGATGGCCGGTTCACCGAGCCAGCCAAGGCCCAGAGAGGCGAATGTAATGCCCAGCTGGCATGCCGATAAATACCCGTTCATATTGCCCATGATCGTCTTGGCAAACCGTGCGTTCCGGTGCCCTTCCTGAGCCAGCGAGTCAATCCGGCTGTTGCGGACCTTAACCATGGCAAACTCGGCGGCTACGAAAAAACCGTTAAGCAGCACCAGCAGCAAGACGAGGCTGAAGTTCCATATCGTCGGTAAAGGGTCACTATCGATCAATATGCTTCCCTATTCCCCTCGCGTGAGGCGAACAGGTACACCTCCCTTAGGTTTAATAATGTAAATGATATATTAATACACTATACATCCGCATGGTGCGCTATGCCCAAAAACACCAGAAAGCTTGCACTAAAATGGAAAAATCGGCGTATGGGATAGATCGGACAAGAGATCCGTTATTTCCTGCTTTGACCATCCAAAAACACACTGATCGGACAGCGAATCCGTTATTGCTTGTTTTTTGGGCATTTGGACCGAATTTTGGCGTAATAACGGAACGACGGTCCGATCGCTATCCATATTGTCGCGTTTTTACCGAAATAACGGAACCAATGTCCGATCAATGATCTTTACCCGGCTTTTACGTGCCACGATATGGAACTAGGATCGATATTCAACGCAGCAAAATCAAGAAGCACGCAAATCATAGCGCTTAACCGGCCTCAAGTGCTGCAGTACGATCCAGGATCGGTGCACAACACGGCATGAAAGGCAGAGCGTTGATCATAGCTCTCTGTCGGCATTAAGTGCCGCAGCACGGAACCAGGAACGTTGTTTGACGCATGAAAAAAAACAACGCGCCGATCATCGATCTGCGCGCCGCCCTTTTCTTCGCCGTTCCTGGTTTTGCCTGATTTTATCTTCCATGCCTTGCTGCGTCGCTTCGTAAAAATGATGCCCGTCGAGCGGCTTAGGCAAATACTGCTGATCGACGTAATGGCCCGGATAATTGTGCGGGTATTGATACCCGACATGTCCGAGCTTCTCCGCCCCCTTGTAATGCGCGTCACGCAGATGCAGCGGCACCTCCGCTGCTCCGATCGCATCGAACGCATCCATGATTTTGCCGATTGCGACGGGGATAGCGTTCGATTTGGGGCTTTCTACAGCGAACAGGATCGCCTGGGCGATGACGTACTTCGATTCCGGCCAGCCGATCTTGTGATAGGCGTCCATGGCGGATACCGCCTGGACCATCGCTTGCGGATTGGCCATCCCGATGTCTTCGCTCGAGGCGACGATCAACCGCCGCAGGAAGGTCATGGGATCCATGCCGAGCTTCTCGACGGCATAGAGGAACCAGAACAGCGCGGCGTCGCTGGAGCCGCGCACGCTCTTGTGGAAGGCCGACAAGACGTCGTACTGCGTCGACTCGTCGGCCTTCACGGTGCGTCGCCGAATCGACTCTTCGGCGACGGCAAGCGTCACGCGCACCATGCCGCCGGCATCCGGCGGCGTGGTTAGCGCGGCAAGCTCGAGCGCATTGAGCGCACGGCGGATATCTCCGCCGGCCATGCGCGCGATATGCGCGAGCGCCTCCTCGTCGGCCTCGACGGGCAGCTGCCCGAGGCCGCGGTCGCTGTCGGCGAGAGCGCGGCGCAGCGCCGCGAGCGAGTGCTCCTGCGTCAGCGCGTGCAGCTCAAAAAGCGTGGAGCGCGACAGAAGCGCCCCGTTCACGTGGTGGAACGGGTTCTCGGTCGTCGCGCCGATGAAAATGATGATGCCCTGCTCCACGGCAGGGAGCAGCGCATCCTGACGCGACGTGTTGAAGCGGTGCACCTCGTCGAGAAACAAGATCGTCTTGCGGCCGTAAAGCGCCTTGTTGTTCGTGGCCTGCTCGATTACGTCCCGAACGTCCTTGACCGAGGCGTCGACCGCGTTAAGCTTGACGAAATCTCCCTGCGTAGCGCGGGAAATAATGTTCGCCAGCGTCGTTTTCCCTGTGCCCGGAGGTCCGTACAGCAATATCGACGTGACCTGATCGGCTTCGATAGCCCGGCGCAGCAGCTTGCCGGGGCCTACGATGTGCTCCTGGCCTATATATTCACTCAATGTCAGCGGACGCATCCGATCCGCCAGCAGCTTGCCCTGCCGGCTCTCTTCAGCCGCAAATGAGAACAAATCCATTCTATCACTACCTTTTACGGAAATAGAGCTGCTAGTTTCTATCGTGTATGGTCTATTATATCGGATGCGGCCGGATTTACAAAGCCAACCGGCGGGAAGCTCGCAGAATTACGAGTCTAGGCAAGGCAGATGGAGCAGATATTCCTTTTTCACGGTTGTTCGCTGCATGAGCTCCGTTTTCGCAGGGGTCTAGCGACGATTCAGCAAACAAAAAAGCAAGGAAGCGGCTCGAAAGCCGGCAATCCGTTGCTTTTTCATACAAGCTATTTTTTCGCATCCGCAATTTTCTTGGCTGTTTCTTCTTCTGTCGCACGGAATACGGTATTGTAATCGCCTGTCATGACGACCTTCGGAACCGCCTTGGCGTACGGCGTCAGCAGAAGGCTGTCGTAACGGGTTTTGGCCGGAATCGGCGCAAATTTGTTGTAGAAGGAGGCTCCGAAGTTTTTCCCTTTGAAGATGCTCTCTTCTCCGTACACTTTCTTGATCGCATCCGAATTCGATACCGGCATGAGTCCGATTTTGGACAATTTGGTCTGTATTTCATCCGTAGTCAAATATTGAATGACCTTCATCGCCTGATCTTTTTGCTTGGACATTGACGTGACAGTGAAATACGTCGGATACGCCTGCGAGCCGACCTTCGGCAAGCTCTCGAACGTAGGGAGAGACACCATATCCCAGTTCATGCTCTTGAATTCCTCCGGAAATACGAACACGATGGAGGACAGCCATGCGAACATCGCCAAATTTTTCTCGACAAGAAACTCGTTGCGGTACGGAATCGCATCCTTCAGCTGCTTCATGTATTCTACATACCCTTGCGATTTGCTTGGCCCGACGAATACGGTGTCAAAATATTCTCTCCACTTCTCATTGGAGAAAATGGTCGGCTGCTCCGTTGTAGGATCGACGAACGGGATCGACAATTGGTTCATCGGCAGCATGTGCGTTTGCGAGCTGGACAGGCCGACATACTGCTTGCCGTCCATACGGGTCAGCTGCTGGGCCAGCTTGTTGGCTTCGGTCCAGGTCATGCCGTCCTTCGGATAAGGCACGCCGAATTTATCGAACAAATCTTTATTGTAATACAGCACCATATTGTTGTTGAACACCGGAATGCCGTATATTTTATCTTTGCCGATCAGCTTGATGGAATCAACGACGGATGGCTCCATTTTGCTAAAATCAATCTGATGCTTCTTCACCAGCTCCGTCATGTCGAATTCCAGACCGTTATCAAGGACCGCCGAGGCGAAGCCGCCGATGGAGTCCCAATAAATGTCGATCGTCTCGCCGGAGGTCAGAAGCTCTTTGATCCCGTAATCCTTCTGCTTCTGAATATACTTGATATTGTAGTTAGGGAATTTCTGTTTGATCGCGTTCCCGAATCGCTCGTTCCAGCTCTCTACCGAATCGCCGCTGTTCGAGAAGACAACAAGGTCCGCCTTTTCATTCGTATCGGAAGGCTGAGCCGTCGTTCCTGTCCCGCCTTTGTCTTCTCCCCCGCTGCCGCCTCCGCAAGCCGCCAACATCGAAAGCATCATGGTGGATACTACCACGGAAGCTACTGTTTTTTTGAGCATCATTGATCTTTCTCCCCTTTTCGTAACTTTCAAAGTACCCTTCCATCACAAAATTCAATGAGAATGGAAAGTGAAACCGCTTTAACTTCATATCTTCGCTCTCTATTAAAGCGATCCGATTCTAGTCCTGCGGGTATTCTTGCAGCAATTATGAAATTCGGAACGATGCCCGCAGCCATAAGCTGCTGGGCACCATCCCTTTCGTTTCCGTGTTAACAGCAAGTAATTGGAACATCCGCTATTCGAGCAAAAATTGCGAAATCAATTACCGGTCGAATTCGGCAATTGTCACCGGTCCGATCAAGCCGGACGGCAGCTTCACCCGGTCCACCCGATTCGCCAAGCTGTTCGTGACGGCAACCCGAAGCTCATTGGTTCCCGGCTGCAGCAAGGGCCCGATGTCAAATGAATACGGATGCCACATGCGGACACCGGCCCATTGGCCGTTAATCCAGACCTCGGCCATTTCATGCGCTTCCCCCAAATCCAGCACAACCCGGCGGTCCGGCGATTTCGTCTCATCGATCGGGAATTTATTGGAGTAAGTCACCGTCCCGGAGAAATGCTCCCATCCTTCCCGTTCCGTCCAGCTGCCCAAAGTCAGTGCATGCTCCGTAAGCTGCGGAGCTTCTACGTTCCACGTATCGGCCGACAGACGGCGAGAGTAGGATACGACAGGCCTCTTCTCCCGGCGCAGGCCTTCCTTCCCTGGAGCAGCGGACGGATCGACGCGGAAGACGAGACATTGCCGTCGCTCTACAGTGAAGTCAATAACCGTGCGTCCTTCTCGCGGATACGCGTCCGCCTCGGATATCTCAGCCTCCCAGGGCTTCCACAGCTCCGTCCTGCCGAACACTCCGACCGACAGGCTTCCGTCGTAAGCTTGTTCGCCTTCATTAACGACAACGTAAAAATGGTTATCCTCCTTAACGACATGGCTGACCCGGATATCTGGACATGCCGGCTCCAAGGCTGCATCTTTCGCAAGCAGACGGTCCAGCTCTGCGACGATTTGCTCCGGTGCTGCAGCTTGAGCGGTCGCAGGCATCGTTCTCCGGGCTTCGCCCGTTTGCAGCTGAATGACGGAGCCTCCCTGTTCGATAAATTGGCTGAGAATCCGGCCCGTTTCCTCTTCCCACAGCCCGTCGTTCTCAACAATGACGACGGTATACGTCTGATTCGCGATGCGAATTTGCCCGTCGGAAACGGTACAAGCTCCTGCCAGCAAACTTTCCTCCAGATAGTTGAATTCTCGCTGATGCTCGTAAAGAGGCTTTACCGCCTTCCACGGCAGCCAATCCTCGCGCCCCAGAACGGCGATCGGGGTCACGTTCGCGCTGTCGGTCATAATCCAGCTCATCCGTTTCATGTAATCGGCAAATTGCGTGTAGTGAGGCCACCATATGTTGTTTGGCCCTACATCCGGCGGACGCTCGTTAATTCTGCGGGGACCGTCGATTGAATAATAAAAGGCGTGCGGGCACAGATAGTTGACGCCTCTGACGAGCAGCCAGTCCATGTACCATTTCATGTCCCCGGCATGAAGCGCCCAGCCTCCGCCGGGACTGCATACGCCGAGCATTTCGTTCAAATTTCTTCGCCGGCCCCGGTGTCTGGCGGCATCGGACGAGCATTTGGCCATCGTCGTATGCCTTCCTTCAATGGCTTTGCCGTCCTCGGGGGCAACCCAGCGCCAGACGACGTCCTGTCCGGGAATATGAAAATGCTCGAGCAGACCGATTTCGTCGCTTTGTGCAGGATGTCCGGTCAAAGCGATGCCGTGCTGCTCGCACCAGTCGCTAAGCGGCTTGTAATACGCGGCTACCATCCGCTTATTGACCGCCTTGCGGTATCTTCGGCGTACTTCGTCGGACGATTCCCCGTCCATCCACAGAAGCGGCAGATCGGTTTCTGCGCAGCCTTCCTGCAGAAAATATCCGAGAAAGCCTTCCGTCCAGGCGCGCAGCCCTTTCCTGTGACGTCGTCCGAGCAAATCCGGCTCATCCGTGAACATCGCTTGGATCGTAGTGCCAAAGTAATCCTTCAGCCTCTCGTAATACTTGTCGTGAGTCAAGCGGATAAATTTGGCCGTCGCCAGCGGATTCATCAGATCGGCGGCTGCCGGTGCGTTCGGTTCCCCGTCGTCTTCGCCGAAATGGATGCCTCGGATCGTTCCTCTGGAGAACGTCTCGATGAACAGCAGCATCGTCCAGTCGCCGGAGTCTTCGCGCTGCAGCGAAACCTGGCCTTCGGCAGGTTCCAGAAGCGTCAGCGTCTGCCAGTCGGGCTTATCACCCGTTCTACGGACCGCTTGGGCCGAGACGAGCACATCTCCGTCTTCGAGCACATCCGACAGCCGAACCGGCTTCTCGCAGCCGAGCTCCACCATCTTCAAGCCTCTGCTGGCAAAGGCGGGATCGCCCTTCACGACCAGGCCGTTGGCCGCTCCGGAAGGGTACATCGCCTCGTCATACAGAATGACGGTCATTCCTCTGCGATGAGCATCCTTGACCGCTGTCTCCACCAAATCCAGGTACGTATCGGACATGTAGGGGATCGTTTCGGGAAGCCCGATTCTCGGGTGAATGACAAACCCCATGACCCCTTTGTCGGCAAAATCCGCAATTTGCCGCAATATTTCGTCTGGGCTCAGGTCATCATTCCAAAACCAGAACGGAACGGGGGTAAACTCATTTGAAGGATGTAAAAATTGCTCCCGCAAATCCTGTTTGGCGCTTGTACTGTGCGTCGATAAGCTCACTGCCAAGCCTCTCCTTTCTAGCTCCGGTATTATTGTTATTCAGCCAAGGTCACTTTCGGAGGATGAATGTAGTCTTGATATTTGCCGGCTACGCCGCTTGCTGCGGTATCCCCGGTGTGGAAATAAATCCGGTGCTTATAGCGGATGGATTGCCCTTTTTGCAATAGTTTACCTCCAAGGAAGTAAAAGTTGTTCGGAGCGAGCAGCCCGTAGTCCCGCACATGCCAATAAGTAGGAAAATCCGTATTGTCGGGATGGTCGAAGGCCGCGATACCGAGCGTGTGCCCGCCTACGTTGCCGTAGTAATCGCACCATTGGGCGCGCTGTCCCCAGCATTCCTTCTCGCCGACGGAGCCGAAGGCATTGCGGATGACGCCTCCGTTGTCCGCTTTCATCAATTCCGCAACGCGAATGCCAAGCGGTCCCGCTTCCTTCGTAGCGCCAAGCTCCACGCGGCCGTTAGCCTGCAGAGTAAAATCCAAATCGATAAACCGTCCCTCTGCCGGCGTATTGTAAAAGGTCATCGTGCGGGTTTCCGTCAACTGGGGCTTGCCGCCGTAAGAGCACCAATTCTGGGTAGACGTAATGCTCGCGAATACCGGACCTTGCGTCTTGTTATCGATGCCGGTTACGATCTGCTTCCCGTGCCGCTCCTTCGGCTCGTTCCACATATCAATATCGTTCACGTCCCCGATTGCAAGCCATATCGACCGGTGGTGGGGATGCTCTTTCGTTTCAAAATCCAGGCGGGTATAGCTTTCGCCGTAAGGCCCGATTACCGGCCCCAAATACGGCTTGGCAATGGACGGATCGAACACATACGAGGTGAACCGCTGTCCACCGATTACAATATCGATCTGATGCTCTTGCTCTTCTAGTCGCACGCCGTTATCCGCGTGTTGTTGTGTACCCTTACCGCTCGCGACGGTATATTGCTGGGTCTCTCCTGCTTTGAGTCCGTTTACAATCCAGTGCAGGACGAGCTCTCCATTCTCCTCCTCCACCTGCAGAGCCATAGGCTCACCTTGCGGTCCGAGCAATTGCAATCCGTCCGCTGTTTCTCCCTGCGATAGCAGCGAGTCTGCCGAAACGCGGTACGATACGGGACAATAATCCCGGTTATGATTTCCCGAATGGACGAGAAATGCAATGGATGCCATGTTAATCCCCTCTTTCCTTCATTTGTGTGATCAGACTTTGCACATATCCCAAAGATTTGCCGCTCGCCGCCGCTGCGTCCGCAACCATGCATTCCGCGGAAATACGTCCCCTGTATCCGCTCGTTTGAAGCACGGACAGCAACCCCGCGAGATCAACGCCTTCTTCGTTGCTTCCATCAGGAAAGCTGCGGTCGAACTCGGCGTAATGGACATGGGCCAGCATCCGGTCGGCTACCGCCTGTGGAATGACCTCAAGCGGTTCCTTCTCCAAATGCATGTGATAAGCATCCGCCAGCACCCGGACGTTCTGTAAGCTCAGCTCGCGAGCCAGGTCCAGAGCTTCCCCCACCCTGTTGATCATATTGCACTCCTTGTTGTTCAACGGCTCGATCGCCACAACAATGCCATATTGCTGTGCATGCCGATCGCATAGGCGGAGAAAATCCTTGATCTGCTCCATTCCCTGCTCTTTGGAGAAAGCTTCCGGCGCCCTTCTGGCGGCACCGCTTCCGAAGATGATGATTTCCCCGCCAACCGCTTGGATGCGGCTCATGGCAAGCGCCACATAGGCATCGATTTCCTGTGTGCGGACATCCGGTCCCGTCAATTTTAAGGTTGGAGGTATGAAGCTGTTAAACACCGGAATCGTAAGCCGGTCGGCCTTCATCTGTTCCTTCAATTGTTCGAACTCCGCAGCATTCAACTGCACGAGGGCGCCGACCGTCAGCTCGGCAAAATCGTACCCCGACGACAGCAGCCGGTTCATTTCGTCAACCAGCCTTGTTACTTTATCTTCATTTTGATTCGATGCCTTGCCGCTTTGCGGCATAAAAGATCCGGACGTAATGCAGCAGCCGACGGGAAACGGTTGTCTTCCATTCGTCAGCCCGCTCATACTTCGCTCAGCTCCGGTACAAAAGGAAAGAAGATTTCTTTTCCCGTTCTTGCCGACTCGTACAGTGCCTGCACGATCTCGACGGAAGCTCTGCCCTCGCGGCCTTCAATCATCGGCGGACGATTCTCGACTACCGCATCGATCATATCCTGAACCTGGCCTGCGTGGCCTGTTTTCGGCAATCCTGCAGCGGCTGTACCCGAATCCTTGGTGTTTTGGCTGCTGCCGAACGCCTCAAGCACTCGTGCTTCCTCCGAGAATTGCTCATCGTCGTCGGCCATTTTGAAAAGCTCAATCCGGTTGTTTTTGGAGTAAATCGAACCGGTCGATCCATGAATTTGCACCGATACCTCCAGCCCCGGATACGCGCATGTCGTGCCGATCAAGGTTCCAATCGCTCCATTGGTAAATGTCACAACGGCAACCGCGGTATCCTCTGTCTCAATCGGATGCGTATACGTGCCCGCTTTGGCGAAAATGCTTCGGACCGGGCCCATCAGCCATTGCATCAAGTCGATTGTGTGAATCGTTTGATTCATCATCGCTCCGCCGCCGTCCATCGCCCAGGTGCCCCGCCAGCCGCCGTTTTTGGCATAGTACTTGTCGTCTCGGTACCACTTCAGATGGAAGTTGCACGTAATCAGCTTGCCCAAGCGGCCGCTGTCGATGGTTTCCTTGATTTTCTGATTGCCCGGAGCCAGACGGTTTTGGAATACGCAACCGAGATAACGTCCTTCTTCCTCTGCGACGCGATTCATTTCGTCAATCCGGTCGAGGCGGATTTCCAGCGGCTTCTCCGTCAATACATGCTTGCCCGCCCGCAAAGCCTTCACCGTATGGTCACGGTGCCAGCCGCTCGGCGTGCAGACGCTTATAGCATCGATATCTTCCCGTTTCAAGAGCTCGTCATAGCTCGTATAACGGTTCTCAGGAGCAATCCCGTGTTCGTCGCCGAGCTTATTCAGCACTTCTTCGTTCATATCGCAAATGGCGACGAACTTGCAGCCTGCCGCTTTGACGGCGCTAGCGAGGTGGCTTTTTCCGACACCCAGTCCAAACACGGCATATCCGATCTCTTTTGTCGTCATGATTCAGTGTAGCCTCCTTTAAATATCCAGCTTTTTTTCTCCGGAACGGAACAAACGAATAACAGCCAAACGCAAGACAAGGGGCACGGTGACAAAGCCAATAATCAGAGAGCCGCCGAATCCGGCATTGCCGTACACCGACGAGAACCATAAGCCTGCCGCAATCCAAACCATCAGCAGAACAAGAAACAAACCGCACAATATCAATATTTTTTTGACCATGTGTGCCCCTCCCGCACTTAGTTCTTTTTCGCAGCCTCGATTGCTTTGTCCGCTTCCTCCTGAGCTTGGCGAAGTGCCGTATTAATATCGATTTTGTTCAGAGCAAGATCAGCCAGCTTGGCGGTAATCGCATTTTCCGCTGTCTTGTCATACTCGGTTTTTACCGATATCGGAGCGGACTTGTTATAATAAGCGGCTGCCAGATTTTTATTTTTATGAGGGCTGTTCTCGCCAAATGCCTTCCGCACCTCAGGATTGGTGAGTACGGTCATCCCGCCCCGTTTGGACAGCTCGGTCTGGTACTCGTCGGAAACCAAGTAAGCTAACACGTCGAAGGCTTGCTCTTTGTGCTTGGAAAATGATGGAATAGCCCAATATACCGGATATTGCTGGCTTCCTACGCCCGGATTGTCCTTGTACTGCGGGTATGCCGCCAAATCCCAATCGAACGGCACCGGCTCCGGATTCACGACCTGCCAATCCGAGAAGACGCCCAAGATAGCCAAGTCCTGTGTTTTAAGCCACTCGCTCGAGTAAGGGAGCTTGCTGTTCAAATCCGCCATTTTGGATTGATAGAGGGAATCTGCCGCCGGCTGCAAGATAGGCTGAAGCAGCTGCTTCCATTTTTCATTATCAAACGTCGCCTTGCCGGTCTTCGCGTCCACAAACGGCAGCGAATAATTGTTCATCCTCATGCTGTGGCTGGGGGAAATTGCCATGCCTACGTACTTTTTGCCGCCGTCGGTCCGGTTCAGCTTGCCTGCAACTTCGTACAGCTCTTCCCAGCTCATGCCGTCCTTCAAGTAAGGGATGCCGAATTTGTTAAAAATATCCTTGTTGTAATACAGCGACATCGTATTGGTCGTCACCGGAAGACCCCACAGCTGACCGTTGCCGTTTTGCTTCAATGCGTCGATCAGCGTAGGATCAAAGCGGTTCAGATCAAGGTTTTTCTTCTTCACCATCTCTGTCAAATCGAACGTCGCTTTGTTTCTCGGCAGCGTGGAGAAGAAGGTTCCAATCGATTCGTAGTATAAATCGATGTTGACTCCCGCCGTGATCAAGTCCTCCAGCTTGGTCCCTGCACCTTCCCTGGGATTGATATATTTGATCGTCACATGCGGAAATTTCTTTTTGATATAGCTGGCATAGTTTTTCTCGAATTCATCGTTGTTCGTGCCGCCTGCAGAATAAATCGTCAATTCAACCGGCTCCGGGTTTGCCGCCGTTTTCTTAGTATCATCGGTTGTAGCAGTGGAGCTGCCGGTATCTTTAGCGCAGCCTGCAAGCATGGAAGCCGTCATAGCAAAAGCCAGAAAAGCCGGAATCGTATATTTACGCATTGAAAGAACCCCCTCTTTTTGTTAGGAAAAACATCGATGTTCCTTGTTCATTCAATGAAGCCTCATCTCATTTACATCCAGCGTTTCAAGCCTTCTGCGCGCACTGTCCAGCTGCCGTCGGAAGGAAATCCGGGAGCGTGCCCCTCAGGGCCTCCCTGCCAGCCGCCGGCCATCATTGCCACTGCGGTTAACAGTCCTCCGTTCCCCGGCAGGTAAGCATACAAGCCCGGACGCTGGTAGTTGTGCCCGTTAGCTAAATACGTGTTTTTGGTCACGTCCTTGAGCAGCAGATCGACTGCCCAAGCCCCTTCGCCCAGCCGGGCTGCAGTCATGGCCGCCATCGGGTAATCCCATCCCCACGTATGCTCCCAGGTCCAGCTATCCATCACTTTGAGCAATGTGTTTCTCATCACTTGCAAATCCGCTTTTTTCCCCGGAAGCATTCCCAGGGCTCCCAGCATGGAAGGGTGGTCGATATTCGCTTTCGTATAAGTGTCAGGGCAGTTTTCATGCGCCAAATAGACGCCGTCCGCTTCCGGAAGCTCGGATAGCTTCTCGCTTACCTCATCCCATTGAGGCGGAACCGGCTTGCCCATTCTTCGCGCCCATTCGGCTGCGATTTCCAGACCATGACGCCAATATTCGAGCTCATACGTCGGATTCCATGTATGCTCCCCTTTGTGATTCTCTTGAGCCGGAATTACAGGCGGACCGAGCACATATCTTTGACCCTGCTCATCCCACGCTGCAAAAGAGGCCATAAATTCGGCGGATTCCAGCACGATATCTCCGTAGCGCTGCAGCGTCTCTTGGCTCGGATCGGCCAAGTAGCAAAGCTCCGCCATCACGATAGGATGCGGCTGCTGCCATATGAGCAAAGGAGCGATTACGGATGGACTTTGTTTGCCGTCGGCCGCCACCATTTTGGGCCAGCGGGCTCCGGTGTAGCCTTGAGCCTGCGCCAGCTCCCGTGCGAGAGGGAGAATGTCCGCGTACCAGCCCATACTGCGCTCAAGCAGCTGCGTCCTGCCCCAGAGCGGAAAATGAAACGCATGCCACCAGTGCATCTCCAAATGCAGCTTCCCGAACCAGCTGTTGTACAGCAAGCCGGTTTCCTGCGGCGGCACGGAGCCTGCACTATGGATCGCCGTATTGTACTGGGAGAGGACGATCCTCCGTTCCAGCTCCAGAGCTCGCGGATCGGCGCTTTCGGCAAGCTCTACCGCCCCGCCTTCCATCCAGAACGTCTCCCAATGACGGCGGCTCGCTTCCAATGTATCCTGCACGCCTGCAAGCGTTATCAGTTCAGCCGATGATGAGAAGCCTGCGGCGAATTCCAGCCTGTCGGATGAAGGTGAGCTCTGCAGCAAGAAGTCGTGCTGCCCTACCTGAGACAGCTCTCCTTGCGTCCATTGCAGCTTTACTGCATAGCTATCGTCATCCATCGTTCTCTCAATGGTGGCTCCCGAAGCTCCATCCGGAATGCAGCGAGTCACGTGAGAATCGGCTTCTCCCCAATTCAATGCAATGGTCTTGTCCCAACCCCTTGCTGTCATTCCCGGTGCAGGGAAGCGTATGCTGATGCCGAGACGCCCCTCCGATAACAGCGGGCTTTCTACGGTCACAACCAGCTGATCCCGATCGGGATGCACGCACGTTTGCACCCGTACTTCTTGCTCTTCTACAACAAATCGGCTGTGTAAAATTCCGTTCCACAGATCCAGTGTCTGCTCTATATTCGTAATGGACTCAGGCTGTACCTGAGCACCGGACGACGAAACGATATGAAACCCGAACTGCCCAAGCTGCGTCCGGTGCGGATTTTGTCTTAGCCAATGGTAAGGCTCCTCTTTATCCTCCGCATGAATCGGGTAGCCGCCGAGCTTCGTCGTCTCATCCCGATACTGGAGCCGGACATCGTCCAGTGTCCAGACATCGTGTCCTCCCGAGCTGTGCCATGCCCATTGGGATTGCGTTCCCAAAGGGATGGTGTACTTGTCGGGGAATGTCTGTAAGCCCGTAAAATCGGCGGTAAAAGCAAACTCCCCGTTTCCCACGGAAAGAGGAGATAATGGGTCGATGGTTGTCATAACAGGATGATGCCGGGTTACCAAAGCTTTACGATTGATCTTCAAGCGAGTGCGCCCCCTCATTTAACATGATCAATTAAATTATACCAATCTGACCGTTTGTCATATGGGGGGTTCACACGATGTTTATGGGGCTTAGACCTCATTTCGCGAAAATAACCCTACAAAAGTTAGTGCAAGATGGGTTGATAATCTGAGCGATATGTGCTTATAATGGTACAAAATAGGTATATTTTGCATTACTCCCAACGACGAGATTCCCCTATATCCGTTTATAGTACTTTTCTGAGGTGAGTGTAGATGAATCCAGTGGCAATGGAAGTGTTCAAATCGGAACAACGATTTCGCCCCGGCATGAATGTTTTCGTCAACCGCGCTTTTGAAGCGTTCAGCATTCCGCAGCATACGCACGATGCGATCGAAATCAGCTATGTCACCGAAGGAACAGGATATCAATATATCGATGATACCGTCGTTCCTGTCAAACGAGGCGATATTTTTCTGCTGCCTATCGGCACC
This sequence comes from Paenibacillus sp. H1-7, assembly GCF_022354825.1. Lineage (GTDB taxonomy): Bacteria > Bacillota > Bacilli > Paenibacillales > NBRC-103111 > Paenibacillus_S. The sequence continues at coordinate 2,651,198 of NZ_CP031168.1, read as the reverse complement.
TCTCATGTATACCGCCCTACATCTCCTGATAAAGTTCGTACTTTGGCGATTATCAATTGCGTGTTTCGTTTGGAAGCGCTTCCTTCTGAAGGGAATATGCCTCCCCGCGGTTCCGAGCTGCATCATGCTTTATACAGCCCTTCGAAGCTGAAGCGCCCGTGGTTCCACTACTACGATAAAGACAGCAAATACACCGACTTGTTCCATACGCTGCTGTCCGAATACCGGCTTAAGCTTCCTGGCTATGAGGTTGTCGTCCAATCCATGCTGACTCAAATCATGGCTCTTCTTCATCGGGATACATTGTCTTGCGTCGCTCCGGAAAAAATGAACCTGAAAATCCAGGATGCGCTGCACTTCATCAAGCACCGTTTTCACGAGGATATCAATTTGAAGCAGGTAGCCGAACACGCATTCCTTAGCGTCAGTCATCTCCAACGGCTGTTCAAACAAGCGACGGGAACCTCGTTTACGTGCTATGTGCAAAATTTGCGAATCCAGCGCTGCTGCGAGCTGTTGAAATCGACCTCGATGACCGTACAGCAAATCGCCGGTGCGATCGGCTACCATGACATGAAGTTTTTTCATACGCTGTTCAGGCAAAAGACCGGAATGACGCCCCAGGAGTACAGGAAAAACGATAATACCATCCTATTGGTGGAAGACAAATCGGAAGAGGACGATGACGATATCAGGGACATGAAGTATTCCTTTCAGCCTTATGAGATTAGAAAAGCTTCTATCGGAGTCGTTCGATGAAATGAAAAGAGCCTGGCAACCAAGAAGGAGTCCTGCTCCTCAGGTTTGCCAAGCTCTTTTTTAAATTTCTATTTTACGATTTGGCTTTGGCCGCTGCCGCCAACAGATCCTGTACGACGACGCTTACTGCGATCAAGCCTGCAACCGGCGGAACGAATGCATTACTCGCCGGAGGCTGCTGCGCTTTTCGAATTTCAGGGGCATTTTCCGGCACGATTTTCTGCGTTACGTCTTCACGAGGCTTGATAGGCTCTTCCGTCGAGAAGACGACCTTCACGCCCTTTTTGATTCCGTCTTTGCGCAGCTTTTGGCGGATGACTCTAGCCAGCGGATCCATCGAGGTTTTGGAAATATCCGCTACCTGAAACTTCGTCGGATCCATTTTGTTGGCCGCGCCCATACTGGAAATGATCGGAATCTTCCGATGCAGGCACTGCTTGATCAAGTGGATTTTGTAGCTGATCGTATCGGAAGCGTCGATGACGTAATCAAGCGGATACTCGAACAGCTTCTCGTACGTTTCTTCCGTATAGAACATACGCAAGGAAATGACGTCGCACTCTGGATTGATTTGCAATATCCGGTCGCGCATCAAATCCGTCTTCGGCTGACCTACGGTCGATAACAGAGCGTGGATTTGACGGTTGACGTTTGTAATATCGACAACGTCTTTATCGATCAGCACGATCCGGCCGACGCCCGTGCGGGCTAAAGCTTCTGCAGCTATGGAGCCGACACCGCCGACGCCAAGCACGGCTACGCTGCTGTTGCGCATAGCCTCCAGGCCTTCGGGACCGATCGCAAGCTCCGTTCTTGAAAACTGGTGCAGCATAACGGGCTGCCCTCCTTATTCATATATCGGTTGAGAAACAGGCGGACAAGCCGGACCTCGTGATCCGGCCTGCGCTGTTTCTTAATTATTTGGAAGCCGACTGCTTTAACGCCAAACGGATGGACAGCTGCTCCAGCTGCTTGTCGTCTACCGTGCCCGGAGCGTCGGTCAACAAGTCTGTCGCGCTTGCCGTTTTCGGGAATGCGATCGTTTCACGCAGGTTGGTGCGACCGGCAATCAGCATAACCAGACGGTCGAAGCCGAAAGCAATACCGCCGTGAGGAGGCGTGCCGTATTCGAACGCTTCGAGCAGGAAGCCGAATTTCTCCTGCGCCTCTTCCTTCGAGAAGCCCAGAGCCTGGAACATCAGCTCTTGTACTTCGCGTTTGTAAATCCGCATCGAGCCGCCGCCCACTTCGTAACCGTTCAGAACAAGGTCATACGCTTGAGCGCGAATTTGTCCCGGATCGGTGTTGAAGTAGTGAACGTCTTCTTCCTTCGGACGGGTGAACGGATGGTGCTCGGCTACATAACGTTTGGCTTCGTCGTCGTAGCTCAAGAGCGGGAAGTCAACAACCCATGCGAACTTGAACTGGCTCTCGTCGATAAGACCGAGTTCGCGTCCGATTTTAAGGCGAAGGTTACCCAATACATCGGCAACCACTTTCTTCGTGTCGGCGGAGAACAAGAGCAAGTCTCCTTCTTCCGCTCCAAGACGCTCTTTCAAAGCTTCCAGCTCCTGCTCGGAGAAGAACTTCACGATCGGCCCTTTCATTTCGCCGTCCTTCAGAACGACCCATGCCAAGCCTTTGGCGCCATAACGAGCAGCGAACGTGCCGAGATCGTCGATCTCCTTGCGGCTCCAGCTTCCGCAGCCTTTGGCGTTCAGCGCTTTAACCTGGCCGCCATTTTCCACAACGGATGCGAACACCTTCACGCCGGACGAGGATACGATATCCGATACGTCCTGCAGCTCCAGACCGAAACGCAGATCCGGCTTGTCGGAGCCGTATTTGCCCATGGCGTCGGCGTAGCTGATCCGTTGGAACGGACGGGAAATTTCCACGTCGGCCGTTTGCTTCATCAAACGAACCACAAGCTCCTCCATCAAGTCCAGCAGCTGGTCTTGGGACAAGAAGGAAGTCTCGATGTCGACTTGCGTAAATTCCGGTTGACGGTCGGCACGAAGGTCCTCGTCGCGGAAGCAGCGGGCGATTTGATAATAGCGCTCAAGTCCGCTTACCATCAGCAGCTGTTTGAAAATTTGCGGCGATTGCGGCAGTGCAAAAAATTCGCCCGGATGCACACGGCTTGGCACGAGATAATCACGCGCGCCTTCCGGCGTGCTCTTAGTAAGGATCGGTGTTTCCACTTCCAAAAATCCGTTGTCGTCCAAGAAGTCGCGGAATATTTTCGCCGCTTTGGAACGAAGCATCAGCGTGCGCTGCATTTCCGGACGGCGCAGGTCCAGGTAGCGGTATTTCAGGCGCAGCGACTCGTCGATTTCGATGCCGTCTTCAATGAAGAACGGCGGGTTTTTAGCCTGGTTCATGATTTCGATTTCCGTTACGCGAATCTCGATTTCACCTGTTGCCAGGTTCGGATTGATAGTAGCCGGGTCGCGCTCTACTACTTTGCCGCTTACAGCCAACACGTATTCGTTACGCGCACGGTCTGCAATGTTCAACGCGTCGCCCGAGAAATCAGGGTTGAATACGATTTGAACAATGCCGCTGCGGTCGCGCAGATCAATAAACAATACGCCTCCAAGGTCGCGTCTGCGTTGGACCCAGCCGTTCAGAACGACGGTTTCTCCGACGTTCGCTTTCGTTAAAGCTCCACAATGGTGCGTTTTTAACATCATGATTTCATCAACCTCCAAATGGATTCAAAAATTTGTTTATTCGGTAAGCTTTCGCATTGCAGCTGCGAATTCATCGAGCTTCAAGGTTTGCTGCTCGCCGTTGGCCATCGTCTTGACGGTAATTTCACCGCGTGCCAGTTCGTCTTCGCCCAAGATCGCAACGAAATTAGACTGGTAACGGTCAGCCGATTTCATCTGAGCCTTGATTTTACGGCCCAAGTAATCCTTCTCCGCTCTCAGGCCTTCCTTGCGAAGCTGATGAAGCAGGCGCGGCAATTCCTTCTCGGCCGCCTCGCCCAGTCCGATCAAATATACATCGAGCGGCTTCGTCGTAGGGATCTCAACGCCCTGTGCCTGCAAAATGAGCAAGGTGCGCTCCAGCCCCAGACCAAGACCGACGCCCGGTTGGTCGTTGCCGCCGATTTGGCCGACCAGGCCGTTGTACCGGCCGCCGCCGCCGATGGTATCGATGGCTCCGATGCCCGACGCCTTGTATTCGAAGGCGGTGTGAGTGTAGTAATCCAGGCCGCGCACCAGACGCGGGTTGACGCGGAACGGAATATCCATTGCCTTCAGATGCTCCTGCACCGCCTGGAAGTGCGTGCTGCATTCCTCATCCAGATACTCCAAAATGGTCGGAGCTCCTTCGCCGTACTTCTGATCGATTTTGCAGTCGAGAATCCGCATCGGATTGCGGTCAAATCGCGATTGGCAATCTTTGCACAGCTTATCTTTGACCGGCGCAAAAAATTCTTGGATCTTATCCCGGTATACCGCCCGGACAGCCGGATTGCCTACGGAATTGATCTCCACAGTCACATCCTTGATTCCAACCTCGCTGTAGAAGCTGTAGCCGAGAGCAATAACCTCTGCATCGATGCTCGGATCCACCGAGCCGAATGCCTCGACGCCGAATTGATGCAGCTGACGGTAACGTCCTGCCTGCGGCTGCTCGTAACGGAACATCGGTCCGATATAGTACAGCTTGCTGACGTCAGGCTCGCCGTACAGTTTGTTCTCGACATAGGCGCGGACAACGCCTGCGGTTCCTTCCGGACGAAGCGAGATGCTCCGGTCGCCTTTATCGAGGAACGTATACATTTCTTTCTCGACGATATCCGTCGTTTCTCCTACCCCTCGCTGGAACAGCTCGGTATGCTCGAAGATCGGCGTGCGGATTTCGCGGTAATTAAATCTTTGACAGAGTTCTCTTGCCTTGGCTTCGATATACTGCCACTTTTCCACTTCTCCTGGAAGCAGATCCTGCGTTCCTTTTGGCTTTTGAATGCTCATCTATTGGACTCCTTTCAATTGGCTTAGATCGGATCCCCCTAAATCCCCCTTTACCTAAAGGGGGACCCCAGGGCGCTACGCCCCTGGACCCCGTAAAGTTGGCGGAGGGAGCTGCTGTGTGCGACTTCGAAGGTATGGTGGCGGTAGGATCGCTTTCGTCCGGTTTGGCTTATGCCTTGCGGCATGCCGGAATCGGACACGCTTGCCATACGTGCGGGAACGGGCTGCAGCTTGGCATTACGTTGCGGCGATAGAGCTCGCGTCGGTTCTGAACCGATTTGCTTCGCAAAGCCAGTTCAGAACACGCTTTACGTTGGTGCAAAGGAATCCCTCTCGCATGATGGGCTCTTTCGTTCCGAAATTTGCCTTCATGCTCGTAATCCTGCCTCAGTAGAGCGTGTCCGGCGGAGCCGGACAAACGCGCTTTTCCCGTGCCGCGTACCTCCTAAGACTAACCGTTCAGGCACGTATGAAAGCGTGTTTTGTTTATCCATGCTTCAGCATGGGTATAAACAAAACGGACGCTCTCCCACCACTTATCCCCCCCCATCGAAGCCGCTGACTTCGCACCTTTCACCAAACTTTGCTGGGTCCAGGGGCGCAGCGCCCGGGGCCCCCCTTAAGAGGAAGGGGGGTATGGGGGGATTGACGCACGGAAACTAAAAAATCTCCCGCCCCTGACAGCATAGTCAGGGACGAGAGATTCGATTAACGGAATCATCCCGCGGTACCACCCACGATTTGAACCTGTGCCATGCTGCTCATCGAACTAACAGCTTGATCAAGGCTCACACTCATGCGGTTAACGCCCGCGCTACGCAAAGCAGCTACTGCACCGGCCAAGCTGCCGATGGTTCCCTGCCTGTCCTCGGGGAGGTCTGTTCGTCCGGTTCACATAAGGAAGCTTTCAGCCAAGGCTTCCCTCTCTGGTTATGCGGCTCTCGAAGTACTTTGTCCCTTCAACGGATCCATATTACTTTTAAGTCTTTGCATAATTGTAATATCGAAATTTGGCAAAGTCAAGCAAATTGCTCGCCCAGGCGAACAATTTCCGCCAAAGCTGTCGTTATTTTGCCGATTTCAGCTGATTATATACATCGTGAATGAGCATGTACGCATCGCCGTTGACCAGCTCTTGCTTATTCGCAATGCTGTCGACGGTTTGCTTCGTCAAGAAGCCTTTTGCCTGCAGCGTATCAATCGCTTTGCCTTGCGGAGAATCCAGCTTCAACAGAGCCGCGATCATTTGCGCTGCAGTTTCAAGCGAGATCGGCTGCTTCTGAGGCTCCTTCACATTGGCGATGACGGTAGCAGGGCTGCCGGTCATGGCCGATGGCTTGGACCTGCGCATGCCTTCCAGCAGGTTGACCATCCGCTGCTGGTTGGAAGCCTTGTCCAGCTCGAAATCGTTCTTGTAGCCGCCCGTGGAAAGACCGAGCGTAACAGCTGTCTTCAAGCCTTCGTACGATTTATGCTCCATATAAGGGAGCGGCTTGATCGAGTAAGGCTTCAAATCCATTCCTTGCTTGTTCAGCATATCCTGCAGCTTGGCGATCGACTCCTTGGAAGCGGACAGCTGACGGAACGTCATGTTCTGATCCGCGGCAAGCTTAGCCGCCGCTCCAGCCGCTTCCCCTTCCGCCATTCCAACCGGAATGACGCGCGCACTGCCGTGAGGCAGCGTATCGTAGCTGGCTGCACGTCCGACGACCAGGATGCCGTCTACCTTCTGCGGAACGATGCTGCGGAAAGGAACCGCATATTTATCCGGATCGATTACGACAGCCCCGTTGTCTTTAGGGCTCGTCCGTTGAATGTCGACCGGATAACCGCCGAACGCAATGCGATCCCACTGATCGCGGTTTTCAAGCAAATCGATGATCGACAGCCGGTATTCCCCTATCATATGGCGGGATTCACGCACATACAGCTCCGGAGCAATGGCGTCCAGCTCCACACCCTCGAAATCAGGGTAATTTTTCTTCAAATAAGCCAGAACATGAGGCAGCTCGTCCTTGGCGATTTGTATCGCTTCCTGCCTTGATTTCGGATCGAACGGATCCACGTTGAAAATTTGCAGCGCGTTGACCAGCATCGTGTTGTCGTTTTGGCGGCCGCCGTTCAAACCGCGCATTCTTACCCGCTCTTTATTGACAGCCGGGTAATCCTGCATTTTATCGAAGCCCCAAAGGCTCATTTCATTGATACCATATTTTTGCTGTCCTTTGTCCTCGGCGAGAATCGTCTTGCCGAATTGCTTCCAGCGCTCCGGCGTAATGTTATTCAGACGGAACACCGCGGTAACGGCCATCCGGCTTTTCACATCCCCCAGATCCTCACGTCCGTGAGTGAAAGGAACGCCGGCGGCATCCGCAATATCGCCGTCCTGCGTCGCATCGATAACCGCTTTCGCTTTTACCGTCTGCTTGCTGCCGTCCGCCTTAGTAATCGTGACGCCGGTTACGGTCGTTTTATCCCCGCTCTTGGTCACGTCCGGAACGATTTGCTTCGTCTTCATCAGCAGATCAATGTTCTTTTCCTTGGATACCATGTCATAGAACGCATTGGCGGCCGTCGTAATATCGAACGAATCGCCTTCGATCTTGCCGTACCACTCGCTGAAAATCCCTTTGTTCATAATATCGTGCTTGCCGATAATTCCTTTGGTCGGCTCATAGTTCATGTCGATACTGTTGAGCCAGCCTTCCGTCATAAGACCGCCCAGAATCGTCCGGTCTCTGCCGTCCACGAGCAATGTCTTCATTCCGTTGCGCGCTGCGGAAACCGCTGCGGCAACGCCCTCGGGATCGGTGCCAACGACGATAACGTCATAGCTGTTTTTGATGTCTTTGACGGATTTGACTTCTTGCAGCGATTGCGGTTTCGCCTTGCCCGGTGCGACCGAGCCCCCTTGCTTTGATGCAAATACGTAGACCGCGGCTCCCAAAGCAGCCACCAATACGAGAGCAATAACTGCTAACAGCCAGCCCTTTGCATTGCCGGTCGAATAACCTGCTTTCCCCATTGCGCACCTCGTAACTTGTTATTGTCTTGCGTTTTTATAAGTAAAGGAACAATTCCCCAACTTGTATATACGTAGCAGAGTCGAATTATGTTTCATTTTAGCGCAGCTTCTTTGTAAGCCTCATCAAGCAGTTTGATTTTCTTCACGACATATTCCTTGTAAGCTTGATTATAGAGCGCGGGCTCTTTCGGATTCGGAAACCGCTCGATTCGCTGCTCATAGCCGTCCTCATGCTCGACTTTGGGGAACAAAATTTTGCTCACCGCCCCGCAGCCGAGGCCAATGATCGTCTGTCTTTCCTCCATCATCAGGATGTTGTACAAGCTCTCATAGCCTTCCAGGGCGTAGCCGACGTTCTCCTGATTGCCGAGAATGTTCTTCTGCCGGTACATGTAGTACGGCACATAGCCTTGCTGCTCGGTCCATTCCGCCGTTGTGCGGATCATTTCCTCGATCTCGTCGCGTTCTGCTACCTCGTAATCTTCCTTGTTCTTCGTCATTCGTGAGGCGCGCTTAAAAGAAAGCGTATGAACAGTGAGCGATTCCGGAAGCAGCTGTTCCGTCTGGTCCAGCGTTTTCTGCAGCTCTATCATTCCTTCATTAGGCAGGCCGATGATCAAGTCCATATTAATGTTGTTCATGCCCATTTGACGTGCCAGCTTAAATTTATCCAGCGTCTCCGTTACCGTATGATGACGGCCGATAGCGTCCAATGTAGCTTGCGTGAAGCTCTGGGGATTGATGCTGATCCGGTCGACATTCCATTTCTTCATAACCTCAATCTTATCTTCCGTGATCGTATCGGGCCGCCCCGCTTCGACGGTAAGCTCCCGCACCTCATCCCAGTGCGGAAATGTTTCGCTCATCGTTACGAACAGTGCGTCCATCTGCTCGGCCGTAATACTTGTCGGAGTGCCGCCGCCCCAGTAGATCGTCGTAATTTTCAAATCCGTCTCCCGGAGCCATTGGCCCGTAATCCGGATCTCGTCGTGCAGACCTTCAAGGAACGCTTCAACAGATCCGTTGTTGCCGCGGATATCATAGGCAGGGAATGTGCAATAAGCACATTTGGTCGGACAAAACGGAATGCCGATATAGATGCTGACCTCCCGGTCGAGCCGGAACAAATCGGGAATGACCTTGAGCTGACGTTCGGCTATTCCGGCAAGCAGCTGCACTTTGGGCTCGGTGACCAAATATTCGTCACGCAGCATTTGAACGCAATCCTCCAAGCTGTTCTTCATCATCATGTTGTGCATGAGCTTGGTAGGACGGACGCCGGTAAGCGTTCCCCATGCTTGCTCCAGCCCGGTGTAATCCCGCAGAACATGCAGCATGCAGAAACCGATTACTCGCTTGATTGCTCGCTTGTAGGTCTCTTCTCGCGCTCCAAGCTTTTTCTCGTAACGGGAGGTGTAGACTTCTCCTCCCGCCGGGCTGCTAAGGCGGATGTCTCCGTAGGCGAGACGCGCCGATTCGTCAGTCCGAATCGTAATCTTCATATGCAGATTTGCGTCGTCAGACGGCTCGTAAATGAGCTCCACTTCTTCAAAAAACAGCTTGCATATATGAAACATATCGGTAGAATAGCCTTCAAAGCCATCCCGCTCTAAATAGATTTTCAAAGCCGAATCCCTCCGTTACCGTACTTCTATAACCTAAAACATATTGTATGAGTCGACATGCGTCGAAAAAAACTAGTCTCAGTGTACCACATGGCCCGCTACCAAGAAAAGAAACAGACCCCCGGATATCCGAGGGTCTTTCGGTTATTATCGGAACGTCTTGCGAGGCTGCCGCTTGATTTGCTCGTGGACGGATGAAAACCCTGCGGACAGCTCGTTGTCGACTAAATAAGCGGCAGCCATCCCCATGGATTCCTCCACACTGCAATACAACAGCTGCTGCTCGGGCAGTACCGCTACTTTCTCTTTGCCGGACTGGTGCATGAGCAAGAAATCTCCTTGTGGTAAGTATATGCTTATTTTGTCCAAATCCGCATAAACCTAACCATTCGGCAGTGTACGGTTTCGATATGTTTCAAGCCCAAGCAGTCTTGTACCGCTCGGCTTGCTATTTACTCTCCACAATGAGCGTAACCGGACCGTCATTGATAAGCGAGACGTCCATCATAGCCCCGAAAATGCCGGTTTCGACCTGCAAGCCCTGCTCGCGCAGCAGCTCATTAAAGCGGTCGTATAACGGCTTCGCCTGCTCCGGACGGGCGGCCGCCATGAAATTGGGCCGTTTCCCTTTGCGGCAGTCCCCGTATAAAGTAAACTGCGAAACGGACAATATTTGTCCTTTTACGTCCTGGACAGAATGGTTCATCTTCCCTGACTCGTCCTCAAATATTCGCAGCCCTGCGATTTTATCTGCAGCAAATTTGGCATCCTGCTCCGTGTCTTCATGTGTAATACCGACCAGCAGGACGAGCCCGTGATCGATGGAGCCGACGACCGCACCGTCAACCGTGACCTGTGCCTGCTTGCTGCGCTGTACGACTACTCTCATGACTATCGTTACCCTCAATTCATTATATTGAACAGGTTCTATGCCTGCATAATCCGCTGAACGGAATAGACATCCTTCACCCGCTTGATTCTTTCGACGACACTGTGCAAATGCTCGATGTTGCGGATCAGAATCGTCATATGGATGATCGCCATTTTGTTTTTGTCCGAGCGGCCTGAGACGGCGGAAATCGCCGTTTTGCTTTCCGATACCGCCTGCAGCACCTCGTTCAAGAAGTTAAAGCGGTCATGTCCCGTAATTTCAATTTCTACGTTATAGTTGGCCTCGATGGAATCCGCCCATTCTACGTCAATGACACGATTGCCGTCATCCCCATTGTCCGTAACGGGAATGTTCGTACAGTTGACTCGATGCACGGAGACTCCGCGCCCCCGGGTAATATATCCGGTGATCTGATCACCGGGTACCGGATTGCAGCAGCGCGCGAACCGAACCAATACGTTGTCCACGCCTTTGACGCGGACGCCGTGAGTCGGTCTTCCTTTGCGCTCAGTCGGAGCCGATTTGAGCTCTTTGACTTCCTCGGATAGCTGCATGGCCTGCTGTCTCGCCTCTTCCTGCTGCTTGCGCAGCTTTTCGGTGAGGCGGGTAACGATTTGCGCCGCCGTTATCCCGTTGAAGCCTACGGCAGAATACATATCTTCAATTTCGTTGAAGTTGAACTTTTTGGCAACCTCCATCAGCTCGTCGTCCTTCATCAGCGTCGGAGGATCGATCCCGAGGCGTTTCAGCTCGCGTTCGATGGCTTCCTTGCCTTTTTCCACGTTTTCCTCACGCTTCTCCTTCTTGAACCACTGCCGGATTTTCGTCCGGGCGTGGGAGGATTGCGCCAGCTTGATCCAATCCTGGCTTGGACCATAAGAGTGTTTGGACGTTAATATTTCGACGATATCGCCGGTTTTGAGCCGGAAGTCCAGCGGTACAATGCGTCCGTTCACCTTGGCGCCTATGGTCCTGTTGCCGACCTCGGTATGAATCCGGTAGGCGAAATCCAATGGAACGGAGCCGGCCGGCAGTTCAATTACCTCGCCCTTCGGCGTGAACACGAAGACGAGGTCCGAGAAGAAGTCCATCTTCAACGACTCGACGAACTCCGAAGCGTCCTGCGCATCCTGCTGAAGCTCCAAAATCTCGCGGAACCAGTTCATCTTGTCCTCGAAGCTGCCGGACGGAACCATACTGCCTTCCTTGTAAGCCCAGTGGGCGGCAATCCCGTATTCCGACGTCTTGTGCATATCGAAGGTACGAATTTGCACCTCTAGCGGCTCGCCTTTCGGACCGATCACGGTCGTATGCAGCGACTGGTACATGTTCGGCTTCGGCATAGCGATATAATCCTTGAACCGTCCCGGCATCGGTTTCCATAATGTATGAATAATACCCAGGGTTGCGTAGCAATCCTTGATGTTGTCTACAATAATCCGAAGCGCCAGCAAATCGTAAATCTCGTTAAACTGCTTGTTGCGCGCGGTCATTTTTTTGTAAATGCTGTAAATGTGCTTTGGACGTCCCGAGATGTCGCTGTCGATCCCCATTTCGGACAGCTTCCCGTTCACCGTTTCGATGACATCCTGGATATATTTCTCCCGCTCGGTTCGTTTCTTCTGCATCAAATTCACGATCCGGTAATACTGCTGAGGATTCAAATAACGGAGGGCGATGTCCTCCATCTCCCATTTGATCGCAGAAATACCGAGCCGATGGGCGATCGGGCAAAAGATTTCCAGCGTTTCATCCGCAATTCTCCGCTGGGCTTCCTCCGATTGGTGCTTGAGCGTGCGCATATTATGTAAGCGATCGGCCAGTTTAATCAAAATGACGCGGATGTCCTGAGCCATCGCTACAAACATTTTTCGATAGTTTTCGTTTTGCTGCTCTTCTTTTGTTTTGAATTTGATTTTCTCGAGCTTGGTCAAACCGTCCACCAGCATGGCACAGGTTTTTCCGAATCTCTCATTCACAGTTTCCAGAGAAACGGTCGTGTCCTCCACCACGTCGTGAAGCAGTGCGGCTATGATAGAAGTCGTATCCATCTGCATGTTGACCAAGATTTCCGCTACAGCCAACGGATGAAGTATATAAGGCTCCCCTGATTTGCGAACCTGGCCCGAATGAGCCTGTTCAGCGAACTCGTAGGCTTCTCTTATACGCTTCAGATCATTTTCTTTTACATAGCTGGACGCCTTCTCAAGAAGCTGCTCAATGCCCATTCGTTTATCCATTCCCTTAAATCGATTTTAATTCATTATGCCTTTGAATGATGCTTTACGTCAACTTATTTGCACTGGAATCGACAAACTTTGTCGAATACCATCCGAGCCGTTTCATAAAACGACCGCAGATGCTTACGTATCAAAGCTTTTTCAGCTCTTCGGCAACGATATTCCGCCGTTCAATAATATAATCCCGGATGATTTGAGGCTCTCCATCGAAGACGGAGGATGACCATTTCCGCGTCGTATCCCGGTATATATGCGGGGCGATCGATTGATACATGTCCTGCACCATCGGTTCTATTTTCTTAAGTGTAAAATGGCGGTTCAGTAAATCGTGAAGTATTTTCTTGTACCGTTTGCGAATCGGTGGGAAGGATAAGAGCATCTTGGTCAGCTTGTTGTATCCGGTCACGCGTACCAGGTCACTGTCGACCTTCTTTCCGTAGCAATTTCTCCCCCAGGTGCCTTCGTAATCCCAAGGGCTGATCCAATATTTATTGCTCGGTTTATGCCGGAATATCGCATAGTTTTGTTCAAAGCCGTCATAGTTGCCCGTCAAAACGGCGCCGGCCAGCCACCGGAGATAGTTGTCAATATGCAATCGTTGCTTCAAGTATCGCCCCAAACGGGGGCCTTTAAGCGTATTGAGCTTTAAAATGAACGATTTCCAATGGGTACGGTCGGCTTCATTGCCGATCTTTAACGTATAGCCCTGGAATAAGGAGGCTTTTCTCCGCCCTGTATCAGGGTGAAGCAGGCTGAAATCGGCCAAGTCGTTGGAGGCGTACATTAAGGAACGAACGCCAATGCCTCTTTTGCGGAAAAAAATCCGGTCTACCCCTTCGATTTCCAAATACAAGCCATGGCTTTTGCCGTTAATCTTCATAAGACAATGCCGGGTTTTGGGACAAGGCACACCTATGATTTCGAAGAAACGAAAAGAGAGCGCATTGCGGATCATGGACGGATCGTCGGTTTCGGCATTATAATGATACGTCTTTCCGTTTCGCACGATCTCGTATGATTTTTTGGGATATTCCCTTGTATGTCCGCCGCGGATACGTATTTTGACAGGTTCCTTTTTGTCTTGGCTGACGAGTTGCGCCGGTTCGAATTTATCGCTCCATACATTTTTTTGCAGCTCCGAAAGCTCCTTTTCGCCGATCAAAATATGCATTGTGCGAATATCCATGGAATGTTTCCGCCTTTCCTTGAAAAGCAAAAAGCCTATCAACGGATGATAGACTTTTGTAGTACTTTACGTTATGCCTTCGTATAGCCGCTCGTCACGGCTTCCGCCCGTGTCTCGGGGATCTATTTCAGCGTCCGCCTCTCTTAATTTTTGCTAGTTGGAAGTGGAAATTAACTTGATCCTAGTTGGCCAACCAGTCCGAAGGACGACCGGGAACATATTAATAGAGTATCAGTTTGCTATAAAAGCCGGAATCCGTCGGAAACTTCAAATGTAGAGGAGGTGCGATATGGCAGCTTTAACCGATTTGCTAGGACAAAACGTAATACTTACGATTTCCGGAATTAATGCTCCGCTCCGCGGAAATCTGGACCATCTTGGCAACGACATGATCATACTTAATAACGGGCGGAAATATATATACATCCCGCTGCTGCATTTGCGGCAGCTGGTATTGGATGACGATCAAAGAACCGGGGATAGCGGCGTCATGCTGACAGAACCGCTGTTCGACGACGAGAAGGATATCTCATATCGTAAAATGTTAATGAATGCAAAAGGCGTATTTACCGAAATGGTTATTACCGGCAGCCAGCCGCTCCACGGCTATGTAACCAGTGTCATGAACGACTACTTCGCCTTCTACTCCCCTGTCTATCAGGTCGTTTACATTCCGATGCAGCAGTTAAAATATATGATTCCGTACGAACCGAATGTTACGCCGTATGCGTTGATGCTCGAACGCTTCCCTCTAAGCCCGCTTTCCTTAACCTTGGCGCGGACGTTCGATCAGCAGCTGAAAAAGCTGGAAGGCCGCCTCGTTGTGCTCGATTCGGGGGACGATCCCCGCACAATAGGTCAGCTCAAATCGATCCGAAACGGAATGGTCGAGCTTGTCGCTGCCGGAGGAGAAACGGTTTTTCTCCATATGGAGCAAATAAGAACCGTCCATATTCCATAAAGTTTGCATAAAAATAAGGCCGTCCGCTTCACTCAAGAAGCGGGCGGCCTTTCGTTTTGCCACAATAAAATTGAGAAGATTCCGAGGTCATCGGAGCGAAGCTCATTGGAAAGCCTCGATAAAACCTACCATTGAACGCGGTCGCTCATCTTGAAAGACCTCGATAGAGGTTTGCTCACCACATAGGAAAGCATAAGTTCGGTAAACCGATAAAGCGAAGCGAAGATCTTTCCTATTGGCGATAAAACCTACCATTGAATGCGGTCGCTCATCTTGAAAAGCCTCGATAGAGGTTTGCTCACCATATAGGAAAGCATAAGTTCGGCAAAGTGATAAAGCGAAGAGAGGATCTTTCCTATTGGCGATAAAACCTACCATTGAACACGGTCGCTCATCTTGAAAAGCCTCGATAGAGGTTTTCTCATTGGTTTAGCTCCCAAGTAATCCGCAAGCCTTCCAGTACGAGATCGGGATGGGTATGCTGGATGGTCCGGGACTCCGGAGAAATCAGCTCCGCAAGTCCGCCGGACGCGATAACCGTGAACGGAAGGTGCATTTCTTCCTGGATGCGGTCGACGATCCCGTCTACCTGTCCGGCTATTCCGTTCACAATGCCATAGGTCATGCTGGACGCCGTATCATGTGTAAGCTTTCTTAAAGGGCTCGTGATATTGACGGTCGGCAGCTGTGCCGTTTGCTGGTACAGCGCTTCGGCAGAGATGAATCCGCCGGGCAGTATGGCTCCGCCGATAAACTGGCTCCGGTCATCGACTACATTGACCGTCGTTGCCGTGCCGAGCCCTATGACGATAACTGGCGGGCCGTAGAGCTGCAGCGCCGCAATAGCCAGAGCTATCCGGTCGGAGCCGACCTGCGCCGGATGATCGGTCTTGATGGTCAGCCCGGTCCGGAGGCCGGGGCCGAACTCCATCACCTGCATCCCGAGGTGGCTGCGGCACGCTTCGCGGATCGCCGACATGACCGGAGGCACGACGGAGCTCACTATGACTCCTTGCAGCGTTTCGTATGCAAAGCGGCTTTGCAGAAACAGCTGATGAAGCACGATCCAGAATTCCTCCGGCGTCATGCCCCGCTGGGTTGTCACTCTCCAGAAATAGTCCATATGCTTTCCGTTGTAGACGGCAATCTTCGTATTGGTGTTACCTACATCTATAACTAAAATGACGGCTGGCATCTATTCGATTCTCCTTAGGGGGCGTATCCGGCTATTTCCATTGCCTCTCTATTATATACAAAGCGATCAAGGGCCGCCAGAAGGCGGCCCTTGGGTTGTAGAGAAGCCTTATTTCATTGAGATTTTTGTAATAGGTAGGTTGGGTATAGCTCGGAGGAGTGTAAGTCCGCCATTGAGCCTGTAAAAATACCACTTTCGCTAAACAGATTCACGGGTTTCAACAGCGGCTGGAGAGGCATACTGCATCGGGGTATGCAACAAAATTTCAGTTTTGATAAGTTTCTGAACAAACTCCAAGGGCAACCGGAAGGCGGCCTTTGCTTGTCGAGAAGCCTATAGGATTGTTGAAGCTGCTGCAAGGTATCAGGCCCGATGGCATATCCAACTGCGACCTCACATTATTACATAGTAAATAGTTGTCCTGGGATCCATTTGCGTATGATTATGGAGAGAGCTTAGGGCATGGTGGCTGGTGGCGGTCTATCGGACAGAGGTTCCGCTATTCCTTGGAATGAGGCTTCTTTTGCAGTGTGATCGGACACAGAGGCCGCTATTTGCAAATTTTGCATGCGAAAACAGTGGTTTTTGGCGAAATATCGGAACTACGGTCCGATCACCCTGCAAATAGAGGCATTTTTGGTAAAATAACGGATCTGATGTCCGAAACAACATTGCTCATAAGAAGGCACGCTCTGGAGTTCTAACAGTTAAACCCTTTAATCCATGGGGCTTTGTCAACAATCTGAAGGGCCGCCAGAAGGCGGCCACTGTCTTGTCGAGAAAGCCAGGTTATTGAAAGCTTGGTGAGAAGGTGGTGTATCTCTTGGAGGAGCGATAGCGCCCGCCTTTGTTCTCACCGGAAGTTATCGCACGGACGGATAAGTTCCCGAAAACAACAGCGGATAAAAGGAGGTATCCCACCGGGATACCCAGCAGCAGCTTTACATTCATTGGTTTTCTCGGCAAAGCTATTGCCGCCAACAAAGGCGGTCCTTGCCGCTCAACCGTTCCACGACCATCCATACGGATAGGCGGGTCGTATCGTAACAGGCAGCTTGCCGACCGCTTGAATCCGCCCAGCCAGCACGGAAGCCAGCGCCCTCATAGCGGAAGGCCGATTCTCGTAACAGGCAATGTACGTCCCGATATGGGGAAAAGCATTCAGATCGTAAGGAATCCGCACGGAGGCGACAATCAAGGAAATGCCGCGGGCTTCAAGCTTCTTGACAAGCCGAACCTGCTGAGGCGAAGCTTCAGCGTTGTATGTCAATACAACCACCTGCTCGTAACCCAAGCTTTCCTGCAATAAATAGTCGGCTTCCCATTTCATCGTGTTGACGCCGATCCGTTCCTCACGAACGGTATATCCGAGCCGCTGCAGCCAGAAGCTCAATGTTTCCGTCTGCGGTATCACTTCATCGACCTCGGTGCCGACGCGAACCTCCGGCCAGACGACGAAGACCGGCTTGCCCGCGTCGAGCGGCAGCCGCCCGGCCTCTTTCACCAGCGTGACGCTCCGCTCGCTGACTGTCTCCGCAAGCCGCAGCGCAGCTTCTGCGGCTGGCACATCACTGGCGGCAGGCACACCGCCCCCGCCCAACAACCCCCTGCGGCGCTTCATCGCCAGAATCCGTGTCACGGATTCGTCGATCCGCCGCTCGGGGATGCGCCCCTGCTCCACGGCACGGAGCAGGGCGGCTAGCGCGGCTTGCTGCCGCTCGATGCGATGGCTGACCAGAATGAGGTCAGCCCCGGCCTCGACGGCGCGCACCGCGCCTTCCGCGACGCCGAAGTGATCGGCGATCGCGCCCATTTCCAGGCAGTCGGTGACGACGACGCCGGTGAACCCGAGCTGCCTGCGCAGCAGCTCGGTTAAGACCTTGCCCGACAGCGTGCACGGCACGCGCTCCGGCTCGAAGGCCGGAAACATGACGTGAGCCGTCATGATCGCGTCGACGCCGGCCGCAATCGCCTGCCGGAATGGAGCGAGCTCCACTCGCTCCAGCCGCTCGCGGCCATGCGGTACCAAGGGCAGCGCGAGATGCGAATCCTCGCCGGTGTCGCCATGGCCAGGGAAATGCTTGACCGTCGCGGCCACGCCCGCCTCCTGATAGCCCATCGCCGCGGCGGAACCCAGCTCGCCTACAAGCTGCGGGTTTTCCCCGTAAGATCGTACTCCGATCACCGGATTGGCCGGGTTATTGTTAACATCGAGGCAAGGGGCAAAGTTCATGTTGATGCCGAGGCGCTTCAGCTCCTCACCAGCCGCACATGCCGTCTGCCGGGCGAAGGCGGCGTTACGCGCCGCGCCCAGAGCCATCGCTCCCGGCATGATCGTGACACCGTTGTCAATCCGGTTCACCATGCCTCCCTCTTGATCGATGGCTATGAGCAGCTGCACCTTCCCGCCTGCAAGCTGCTGCAATTGCGTAGACAGCCTCCGCGCTTGGGCAGCATCCCGTAAATTGCGGCGGAAATAAATAACGCCGCCGATATGCTCGTCGCGAATCAACCGGGCGATATCATCCGACGGCTCCGTTCCATGGAAGCCGCACATGACCATCTGGCCGATTTTCCGCTTTAAGGTCCAATAGTGATCCGCCATCATCCTTTTTCACCTTCCATCCTCAGGTTTACCGGCTAGAATTCAACGGACTGGAATCACTTGGACAGGAACTCGGCTGTGAAAGGTACTCCCGATATTCCGAGGGACTCATGCCCTCATGCTTATGAAACACTTTGGTGAAATAGCGCCGTTCCGCATAGCCGACCAGCTTGCCGATTTGCGTTACGCTTTTGCCGCTCGACGAGAGAAGCGTCTTGGCAAGCTCTATCCGCTGCCGCGTCACATACTCGACGAAGGTTTCTTCGAAATGCTGCTTGAACAGCTGGCTGAAATAGCTCGTGCTGATTCCAAGATGACATGCGAGCTCCTCCACTCCCAAGTCGCGGGTAACATTGCGGTGAATATAGTCTTTGGCGCAAGCCATCAGCAGCTCAATGGATTTGCGGCTGTTCCCTGCGGATCCGTTCGCGCATTCGGAGGCGATGCGGTAGATCGTCTGCACCAGCAGCTTGATGTGACGACTCCCGTTCAGCTCGAGCCAGAGCGTCTGCTCCTGCTCGGCCGTCAGGATGCCGACGCTTCTCATTTCCCGCAGCAAATGGATGCTTAGAAAATGGAGCATCGGCTCCGCCTGCAAGGACGACGGCTCCGCCAGCTCTCTCAAGAGCCGCTCAAGCAGCTCGTGCGCCTTCTCCTGATCTCCCTGCAGCAAAGCCGCAACGAGACCGTCGGCCATAGTCCAAAAGGAGCTTACCGAATGAACGGCTTCGGCCCGTTCTCCGAAAATTTCGATATACTTCGCCTGCAACGATAACCGCATGGCTTGTTTGGCGCTCCGGTAAGCACCCGAGAGCTCCTCCAGTGACAACAATGCCGGATATACGCCTATACTGACCGAGAGCCGGGTGTAGCGTTCCACGGCCTGCTGCATCCGTTCCGCCCAATGCCTAAGCTGACCGGACGGCTTGCCCAGCGATCGTTCTTCTGCTGCGAGCAGACACCATTCTCCTTCTCTCATTTGCAGAACCGAGTAATCGGGACAATCGTCGAGCAGCACCTCCTGCAGCACATTGCGAACGGCAAAATGCATCAGCCTCCGCTCCCGCTCATCCTGGACGGTAAGCTGTGAATAATCATCCAGATCGATTACATACAATATAAACCTCGTATTGTTCCATTTTATGGAACCTACATCGAGAAGTTGACGGCTTATCCCCGCAGGACAATTCATAAGCGCGTCGAGAAGCACCTTCTCGTATGCGATGCCCGACAGCTGCTTCCACCGGTTGCTGTCTCTTTCCCTGCCGGCGAACTTGCTTCTCAGCTCCCCGGACAGCCGTTCGATCACCTGCTGCAGCTCGTCGTAATCAATCGGCTTGACGATATAATCCTTCGCGCCGTACTTGATGGCGGACCGCGCATAATCGAACTCCTGGAAGCCGGTCAGCATAATGACCTCTCCTTGGAAGCCCTGCTCCCTTAGCCGCTGCAGCATCGTAATGCCGTCCATCACCGGCATGCGGATATCGGACAGAATCAGGTCCGGATTATGCTCTTGCGCCAGCTCCAGAGCCATAGAACCATTCGAAGCCATCCCTACGAGCTCCAACTGCATGGCTTCCCAAGAAATGACTTTTTGCAAATTCCGGATAATATTGATTTCATCATCCACAAGCATCACTTTAAGCTTCATCCGGTTCACCCGCCGTTTGTTTAGGAATGACGATCCGAATCAGCGTGCCTTGCCCCGGCTCGCTGCACAGCCATAGCCCGTACCGGCAGCCGTAGCGGATTCTTAACCGGTCCGCCACATTGGGTAGACCGAGACCGGTTCTTGCGCTGGCTCCTTCTTCCCGAACGGCAGCCGCAATAGCCGCCGCATGTAATTTTGCCGCCGACTGGCTTATGCCGGATTTATAATGTAAACGGGACAGCACGGCCGAATCGATGCCGATGCCGTTGTCATCCACCCAGAGGACGATGTGCTCCCCGTGGTCCTCCGCTTTGACATGAACCCGACCTTTATAGGCAATCCCCTCGAACCCGTGCTGAATGCTGTTTTCCACCAATGGCTGCAAGGTCAGCTTCAGAATCAGACTATCGCGCAGCGAATTAGGGATGTCAAGCTCATATTCGAACAGCTCCTCGAACCGGTAGCTTTGGATTTCCAAATAATTGCGCAAATGATCCATTTCCAATGAGAGCGGTATTTGCTCTGAAGTCTGAAAGCTGATGCGCAGAATCGTACTGAGCTGACGCACCATTTTATTGACTTTGCGCCCCTCGTTTTGCGCGGCCAGCGCGTTGATGGATTCGAGCGTATTGAATAAAAAATGCGGCTTGATCTGGGCTTGCAGCAGCATCAGCTCCGCTTTGTTTTTACGCTCTTGCTCGCGCTTCACCTCCTCCAGCAGACCGCTGATCCGCTCTACCAGACTGTTGAAGCCGCGCGCCAGCACGCTCGTTTCATCGTTCGAGGCCGCCTCCGCGCGGATGCGGAGGTCTCCGATCTCCACCCGTTTCATCAGCTGCACGACATATAGAATAAAGCGAATGTTCCGGTTTACGAACAACAGGTTAAACAGCAGAGCGCTGAGCAAGCATAGCGCGGTAATCGCTCCGATCCACCGCAGCACCTGCTCGGTTTTGCCGGACAAATACCGCCATGGCGTGACGGAGACGACACTCCAGTTCATTTTGCCGTAGCGGTCAAGCTCCGGATGGTGCACGGAAACGACGCTTTCTACGCCACCGAACTCGAGCTTCCTGCTGTCATAGTCCTTGCTCCAATCCATACTCGAGCTAAGCAGCCCGGACAGAAGGAGACCCTGCAGCTCCGACTTGCTGTCGACCATGACGAGCCCGTCCTGATTGACAAGCATATACCGGTTATCCGCATTCCGACCCGAATCGTAATCGTTAAAAATTTTGTTCAATTCCTGAAATTGAAATTGCTGAAGCAATATACCTTTGTTATCCAGCGTATATTTATCGTTGACCACCCGCAGCATCGTAAAAAACGGGCCGTCACCGGTCAATTCCGGTTCCTCGTGGGGGCCTATCCACACCGGTATCCCGTTCAGCCTCATCGCTTCCTTGTACACCGGCTGCCGGAACAGCTCCTCGTAAGATAATCTGCGGTATCCGATCTTGCCCTCGCTGAACACCTTGCCGTCAAAATCGTATAAAGCCGCGGAATAGGCCGGTGTGTAGGATAAAAAAGTCCGCTGCAGCAGCCTTCCGTACTCGGTCAAGGCAACCGCATCAAAGGTTTGGCCCGTCCCCAGCACACTCTGGATATCCTCACGCAGCATGTAAGATTCCGAAAAGTAATTCGCCTCTTTGAGCACATAAGTCAGATTGCGACCAACCGCTTTTAACGTAAGCTCCGATTGCTCCGCATAATTCTCCCCGATAATATATTGCGATACGAGGTAGGTGATCAGCCCGAGCACGAACAGCGGAATGACGATGAAAGCCATGAAGGCTATAAACACTTTCTTGCGAAGATTCATCGAGCCGTGTCTCCCCCAACCGGCCAAGGAAGGCCGCGGCTCCGCTATCCTTTCGTGCTGCCTGCGGTAACTCCCTCGATAATTTTCTCTTGCAATACGGCATATACGACAATGACCGGCAGCACGCTGAACATGATGGATGCGGCCAAGCTGCCATAGTTCATGTTGAACTGGTTCATGAACGCAACCATTCCCGTCGGAAGCGTTCGAAGCTTTTCTTTGGAGAGAAATAAATAAGCCATGACAAACTCGTTCCAATTGGACAAAAAGTTCAATATGAACACCGTCACCAGCGCCGGAACGGTAATAGGAAGGATCATTCTGGCGAACAAGCCGAAGGCGCTTAATCCGTCCATGACCCCCGCTTCCTCCAGCTCCTGCGGGATCGATTTCATAAACGCGGAGATTATGAACACCGTTAACGGCAGGCCGAATGTGATATATGGAAACAACAGCGCGAAATGCGTATTGTACAAATGAAGGTCGCGCAGCCAAATGAACAACGGCAAAATCAGCGTCCCGCCCGGAACGAGAAGCGCCAGCAGCAGCAATCCGCCGACCGCTTTGTTAACCGCTTTCATCCTCATTCTTGTAAGCGCATAAGCCGCGGCGGCTGCGAGCAACATCGTTACTACACTTGCCAATATACTAACATAGAAGCTATTGAAAAAATAAGTGCTGACTTTCGCTCCCGTCCAGGCGTTCGTATAATTGCTGAACGTGAATTGCTGGGGCAATCCCCACGGATTGGAGATGATTTCTTTATTCGTTTTGAACGAGGAGTTCAATATCCATACAAGCGGATACAGTGTGAAGATCAGATAGCACCACAGCATCAAATGGATCAATGCGCGTTTCATCATTGCGGTTTTCATGTCTCCACCTCCCCGAATCGTTTGGACACCAGCTGAAATAGAACCGTTAATGCGAGGGTGAACAGCACGATCAGAATAGAAATCGCATTGCCGTACCCGTATTCGTTCAGCCGCGTGCCTTGCTTGATCATATAGGTGGCCAGCACTTCGGTCTGGTTCGCAGGCCCTCCGCCGGTCATGACCATTACAATATCAAGCGCCTTCATCGCTCCGGTTATCGACAACAGAATAATGACCATAATGACCGAGCGAATAAGCGGAATCGTAATATGCCATGCTTTGGACCAGCCGGTAGCCCCGTCGAGCTCTGCGGCCTCGTATACTTCCTTCGAAATGCCAAGAATGGCCGCCAATACAAGCACGACATAGAATCCGGTCCATTGCCAGGCGTTCGTAACGAGAATAGCGAGCATCGCCGTCTTGTCGTCGGCAAGCCACGTATGGACCAGACTGCCGGCTCCGGCCGATTTGAGCAGCTGGTTCAGTAATCCGATCTCCGGATGGTAGATGAAGGAGAACAGGATGCCGACGACGGCGGTGGACAAAATGCTCGGAACAAACACGGTCGTCTTATACAAGCCCTTCCAGCGCCGGATCGAGGAGATGGCAATGCCCAGCACGATGATAACGGGAATTTGCACCACGACGGCAAACAGAATGAAGCAGATGTTATTGAGCAGCGAATGCCAGACCAGCTCGTCTTGGAACGCTTGAATGAAATTGTCGAGCCCGTTGAATTCGGGCTGATTAACCCCGTCCCAGCGGGTAAACGCGTACTGCAGCGACTGAAGCAGAGGAATCATGAAAAACATCATGTAAAACAACATCGTAGGGATGATGAATAGTGTATAAGTGAGCGGATTGCGCATCGTCTTATTCATTGCGGAGTCCTCCTTACTTCCTGCCTTTTGCGAAAGGATGGGCCTACCGTCCGGCAGCAAGAACGGGTATCCCGTTATGGCGAGATACCCGCATCCGTGGTAGGGACTATTTTTTCGTATCCTTGTTCGCGTCGTCCTGCGCCTTTTGCACCTTTTCCGTCACTTTCTCAGCGGTGGATTTGCCCCCGAGAAGCTCCTGCATTCCTGCCTCCAGCGCTTCTCTTACCTTCGCCTGAACGACGGAATCGAATGCCGGAAACTGCTTCGCATTGGCCGCATTCAAAATTTCTCCGACGATCGGATTCACACCGGACAAATCGGACAGCTTCATGGCCGGCAGGAAGCCGGATTCCTTCAGCTGGCGCTTCTGCATTTCCTCGCTGTACATCAGCTTGATGAATTCCTTAACCGCTTTGAGCTCGGAATCGTTCAATGCCGCCGAGAAGCCGTAGCCGTTGGAATAACTGCCGTTGATCAGCCCGTCGCCCTTGCCGCCGACACCTGGGAAGTTGAAGAAGCCGACGTCGTTCGGAATCTTCGATTTCTCCGGATCGACGACCGCCGAGTTGGCCCAGCTGCCGTCAAATAGCATGGCTGCTTCGCCTATGCGGAACTTGTTCTGCTGCTCGGCATATTTCAAGCCCAGGTTGCCTTCCTGGAAATATCCTTTTTTCACCAATGTTTCATATCGCTTGAATGCGTCCAGCACATCGGGGTCCGTCCATTTCTTGCTGCCGCTTAAGAACCCGGCTACGGAATCCGCTCCTGCGGTTCGCACCCACAGCGTATTCATCATCATGTTGATAACCCAGCCGTCGGCCGAAGCGAGTGCCAGAGGCGTAATTTGCTTCGCTTTTGCTTTTTCGCTTACAGCAAGAAATTCGTCCCAAGTTTTCGGAACCTCTACGCCAAGCTCCTTGAATATTTTTTTATTGTAAAATACGCCCTCTACGAAGCCTGCCGTAGGCAAGCCGTACACTTTCCCGTCGACCATAAATTCGTCCAGGTTGAAAAACTTGTCTTTCAAACCGAGCTCGCTCAAAATCGGGGTCAAATCAAGCAGTCTGTTCGCTTTCACATATTTCTGGGTATCGGTTCCGCCGAATAAATCGAATATTTTGGGCGGCGTTCCCGCGGCCATTTCCGCAGGGAGCTTTTCGAATCGGTTGACCTTATCCTCTACGCCTTCAAGCTCCACTTTCAGACCGGGGACATTGGCTTCCATCTTCTTGGCTACATCCTCGAGCAATTTCAACCGGAGCTTCGCATCGTCCCTGACCTGGGTATGTCTGAGCGATACGGTAAACGCCTTGGCTTCCGGCTTCTTCTCCCCCGTATTGCTGCCTGGAGCCGGATTCGTATTCGTCTTCGGCTGCTCGCCGCAGCCTGCTGCGACACTTGATACGAGAAGCAATAATGCCAGCCCTGCGGCCGCTTTCTTCTTCATATGACCCCTCCGCGATTCAAAGTGTAAGAATTTGCTTTGATAAGGTTGATTATAGGGGCGCACCGCGGTTCACAACAGGGTATGAAATCGATACTAAGGGGATAAATTTATCTACTGTCGTAAAAATTTTTGAAACGCATTCGCACCCTCTTGCGTATTACTTATATTGTGTGTACTATTTTGGCGAGATCACACACAGATAAAGTCTAATGAAACCGCTGTATGTCGATTTGCGTCATTTATTTTTTTTAGCCAACTGTTTTTATTGCCAAT
Organism: Paenibacillus sp. H1-7; assembly: GCF_022354825.1. Taxonomy (GTDB): domain Bacteria; phylum Bacillota; class Bacilli; order Paenibacillales; family NBRC-103111; genus Paenibacillus_S. Next base: position 2,625,769 of record NZ_CP031168.1, on the reverse strand, counting down.
AGATGTGATCTTCGATACGCTTTATTGCTTACCCTATGTGGTATAATAACATCAATTTATATAAAGGTTAGGAGAATCGCTAATGAGTAGAGCACAGGATGCTTCCATGTTGTTAAAAAGCTTGCTCGCAATGGGACGCCAAATGAAGCGGTCGCTTCAAACCATCATTATGGATCCGCAATTAAACAATTCGACCATATCCGTTATGTTTCAGTTAGAGCATCAATCTATGAAAATGAACGATATTGCCGATTATTTAACCATCACCTTGGGAGCGGCTACAAGCCTTGTCGATAAGCTGGAGCGGCAGAACATTGTCGAACGGATCCGCTCGGTAGAGGACCGGCGCATCATTTACGTACAATTAACGGATACCGGCAAGGAAAAGCTGAATTCGCTGCGGGAACACATCTGGGCGGAAGCGAATACGATTTTTGCCAACCTGCCGGAGGAGCAAATGCAAGAGTATATTCAGACGGTCGATCGGATAACCAGACATTTGGGCGAGTACAACGGCTGTGTCGGGGAAAAATCATGCCAGGAGCAGCAGTAAAGGCGCTTTATGTGAGCCGAAATAACCGGATATTTTTGAAACCGTTATCAAAAAAAGGAAATTAGTAAGACCGCCCCGCCGGATACCGGCAGGAGGCGGTCTATTCGTATGTTTATTCGACGCCTTATTTCAAGAAATTTGTTGTCATGAACGCTACACATACCGGTTCGGAAACGGCAATCTCCTGCCCTGTCCATTCCAGCATGCCGTTTGTCCGGTCGATCCGAAATGTAACTAGATTATCCGATTCCTGGTTCGCTGCAACCAGGAAGTTACCGTCGGGAGTGATCCCGAAGTTTCTCGGTGTCCTGCCGCGGGTCGGCACATGTCCGATTGGCGTCAGCCGGCCGTATGTTGGCTCGACCGCAAAGACGGCGATGCTGTCATGGCCGCGGTTGGAGCCATACAGAAACTTGCCGTCCGGAGACAAATGCAGATCGGCGCAGGTGTTGCTTCCTTGAAAATCGGCGGGCAGCACCGGTACCGTCTGAACCGGGCTCAGGCTTCCTTGGCCCGCATCGTAATCGTAGGCTGTTATCGTGCCGTTAAGCTCGTTGATAACATAAGCTCTCGGCTGATCCGGGTGAAATACGAAATGGCGCGGACCTGCGCCGGCATCCGTCTCCGTTTCATCATGCGGAACAAGTCCGCCCTGCTCCGGAGCGTTCAAATAAACGACGAGCTTGTCGCGCCCTAGATCCGGTACCACTGCATAGCGGCCGGAAGGATCCATCACAACGGAATGCGGATGAGGCGCTTCCTGACGGTCCGTCGCTAGGCTTGCTCCCTTGTGCGCGATGATTTGCGAGGCCGGCTCCAGCCCGCCATCTTCATTCCGCAGCGGGAATCGAGCGACGCTGCCGCCGGAGTAGTTGGCAACGAGCAAGCTTGCGCCATGCGCTCCGTGCCGATCTACGATCACGTAGCAAGGATCGTTGCCATGTGTAAGCTGCCTCGGTCCGTGCTCCGTCAGCTTGCCCGACTCGGGATCGATACGGTAGCAGGCAACCGCACCGCCGGGCTGGCCGTCGGTTTCGTGCACCTCGCTTACGGCATACAGCTTCCCGCCCTCAGCATCAACGGCGAGAAACGAAGCGTTGCGTATTCCCGTCACCTGCTGCACAAGCTCCGGCTTGTCCAGAGACGAATCGCAGCGGAACACGGATATGGCCGCTTCCTTTTTGTTCGTATAGCAGCCGACATACATGATAAGAGCATTATCCTTACTTGGCATCGTCAGGAATCCTCCTTGGTTTTAAAGCTTATAGAAACGCGCCGCGTTGTTGCCGAAAATATCTTCAAGATCCGTAGAGGTCAAGCCGGAAGGCAGCGTATGCTCCAGCAGCTTGTACACTTCGCTGTATTCCGCCGCGAGCAGGCAGACCGGCCAATCGCTGCCGTACATGACTCTTTGCGGGCCGAAATGTTCCACAACGTGGCGCACGTAAGGAACGAAATGCTCCTCCTGCCAATTCTCATGATCGGCTTCCGTTACCATGCCGGACAGCTTGCAATATACGTTCGGGTGCTCCGCCGCGATTTGTGCCATTAAGGCTTTCCAAGGCTCCGTCTGCTGAGCGGAAATGACCGGCTTGGCAATATGGTCAATTACAGCGTGCAGCTTAGGCAGCTGCTCCAGCAGCTTGACGGTCTTCTCCAGCTGATGCGTCTTGATTAACAGATCGACCGGGAACTGCTCCCGTTCGAAAAAGCGCAGCGCTTCCAATACGGCAGGCCGGAAAGCAAATTCCATATCAATATCTTGCAGCATGATCCGAATGCCTTTGAAATAGCGGTTTGGCTTCAAACGCTCGTAGTCGCTGCGGAAGCCCGCATCTTCCAGATCCAGCCAGCCTACTACTCCGGCTATCGTATCGTTGTCCTCGGCGAGCTTGAGCATAAACTCGGTCTCCGCTACCGTTGCGGCAGCTTGAACGACGATCGTCTTATCGATACCGTTAGCTTGCAAATGCTCCTTGAGCTGCTCAGGCAAAAAATCCCGGTACAACACCGTCGATTCCGGCGTCAGCCAATCATAGTCCCCGCGGTCCAGCTTCCAATAATGCTGATGTGCATCGATTCTCACAGCCGCATCCTCCCTATCGTTTCCTTCGATCGATTACCGATTTTTGTCACTTACATGTCTGATAATAAACGAAGTCACTTCATTTCACAACAGGCCGCCGGCGATAGCGTCCGCCGTTCTGATGGCCAGCGCTGCCGTAGTCAAGGTAGGATTGGCGGCGCCGGATGTAGGCAGCACGCTATTGTCAGCCACATACAAGCCAGTGACACCGTGGACCTGGCCGTGGGCGTTCGTGACCGAATACGCCGGATCCGTGCCCATGCGGCATGTGCCGCATTCATGGTACGGCCTGCCGGGAAGTCGCAAGCAGAGATCAGGTTCTCCATCTCTTGGCACAGGTGCCGCTCCCAAGGCGGCCATGCTCTTCATGAGTTCTTCGGCCATCCGGGTGATCACAAGACGGTCTTTGTCGCTGTAGGAGAAGCGGACCCGGATTTCCGGCACGCCATAGGCATCGGTCTTCAGAGGGTCCAATTCGACCCGGTTCACATAACGGGACTCCACCTCGCCAAATCCGCTTAAGTCAAACAGGAGCTTCTCCTGCAGCGGCCCGTTAAGCGACTGGGTCCAGAAATTGCCGCTGATTTGAATTTGGAAATGGCGCTCGGCCGTTGAAGGAATAAGAATGCCAAGACCTCCAAGCATCTCGGGAAATTGCTTTCGGCTAATTGAAGCTTGGGTCGTAACGATAGTATGATTGGTTAAGTAATGACCGACGCTCGTTCCCCCGATTCCTGAGTTCAGAAGAATCCTTGGTGTCTCCAGAGTGCTTGCGGACAAAATAATGATCGGTGACCGGACGGTATACGATTTTTTGTCTTTTGACATGACCTTAACGCCCGTTACTCTGCCGTCTTCGGTAAAGAGCCGCACCGCCCTGGCATTGACCGCCAGATCGAACGGACGCGCATGTCTCGCAGCGGCCAAAAATTGAATCGAACTGAAAAATACATTCGAGTGGATGACCCCGAATGTGGTCGACTCCAGATCCGCAGCAATCGGGTAGGCCTCAGCATCGGGATAACCCTGCTCACGCAGCCGCTCCAGCAAAATTCGGGTATAGGGGGATTCCCCGGAAAACTGCCTCGTCACCCGCATGAATTGCTCGGCTATGTTGTAATATGGCTCCAGCTCCGATTCGGTGACAGGCCACCCTTCCAGCTCGAACCCTCTTCTGCGCGGAGTGACCGCGCCCCAAAATATCGTTCTTCCCCCAAGCAGCCGAAACCGCCGGAATCCCCGGAATTCAGGCAAGACCTCACCGAGCGGCTCTGACACCCGAGGATTGAGCAGGTAAGCTTCCGCAAGCTCCTCGTTCATTGTGGAGATATTTTGGACGTGCGTCGGAATAACAGGCTCCCCGGCTTCTATCATCCCTATCCGTTTCCCCTCTTGTCTCCACCGCTCGCACAATCTCCATAGGGCGGCTCCTCCCCCCGCTCCGCTGCCTATTACGAGAGCATCGTATTGCGTCGCCGCCATTTGCTCCAGACTTACGGTTGGAATCCAATATTTCAGGTAGTCCGGCCCGGGGAGAGGACAGTAAACCGGTAACTTTCCATCTACCGCCGATGCCTCGTTAATTGGCCTATCCTTCCGTGCATGAAAACGAATGTTCACCCTCGCGCCACTTCCTTATCCTGAGTTGCCTTAGAGCATTATATGAGCCGAAAATGGGCTTTTGTTCCATCGATACCGGATTGACAGAGAAAAAACAGCGTGGTATAGTGTGGGTAATTTAGTTCTTCAAAGACGTGGATGGGGAAAGTAGACACGGTGAATTTCTAAGCGACTCAGGGACGGTGCGAGCCTGGGATTGAAGCCATGACGAAAGCCGCCCCGGAGTCGCCCTCTGAACATTGCAGTAAGAGAAGGCCGGTTTCCGCCGTTATCGGAATGAGTGGACATGATGATGTCAATTAGGGTGGTACCGCGTGAGCCAAAGCTCTCGTCCCTTTCCGGGGATGGAGGGCTTTTTTTGTTGCTTCCTTACCGGAAATAACCTGCCTCCCTATCTCTATTACGCTTCTTTTGCGCTGTTTTTAAGTGCGAGGTTGGCGCAACCGGAGGCGCGTCATGATGTCAATTAGGGTGGTAACGCGTGAGTTTTAGGCTCTCGTCCCTTTATAGGGGCGAGGGCTTTTTGTATTTCAATCCATATTTCATTCCAAAGAAAGCTGGTGTAACCATGATTACAAATTGGTCCGATCGCATTTCTCCTACCATCCAGAACATTCCCCCTTCAGGAATTCGCCGTTTTTTCGATATGGCTTCCGAAATGAAAGGCGTCATATCGCTCGGGGTCGGCGAGCCCGACTTTGTAACTCCCTGGAACATCCGGGAAAACGGCATTCAATCGTTAAGGCAAGGCTATACGATGTATTCTTCCAACGCCGGACTGCTGGAGCTCCGGGAAGAAATCGCCCGCCATTTGCACGACTGGTACAGAGTCAAGTACGAGCCGCGCAATGAAGTGCTTGTTACGGTCGGTGTCAGCGAAGCGGTAGACCTTGCACTCCGCGCCATCCTCCATCCGGGAGATGAAGTGCTGATTGCCGAGCCTTGCTACGTGTCCTATGCGCCCTGCACGATCATGGCCGGAGGGGTGGCCGTTCCTTTGAGCACCGATGCCGACAATGAATTCCGGCTTACCGCAGAGCAGCTGGAAGCTGCTATTACACCGCGTACCAAGGCATTGCTTATCAATTATCCGAACAATCCGACCGGCGCTACGATGCCGCGCGAGGAATTGGAGAAAATCGCCAAGGTGGTGGAGAAGCACGACTTGATCGTCATCTCCGACGAGGTGTATGACAAACTGACTTATGTAGGCGAGCATACTTGTTTCGCAGCGCTGCCCGGCATGAGAGACCGGACGATTTTGCTGAACGGATTTTCCAAGGCTTACGCCATGACCGGATGGCGACTCGGGTATGCATGCGGCCATCCGGAAGTGATCAGCGCCATGACCAAAATCCACCAATATACGATGATCTGCGCTCCCATGACGACACAAAAGGCTGCTATCGAAGCGCTGCGCAACGGCACGGAGGAGATGAAGGAAATGGTCGCTTCCTACGACCAGCGCCGCCGTCTTGTACTGAAAGGGTTCGAGGAGATCGGGCTGCCCTGCTTCGAGCCGAAGGGCGCGTTCTATGCCTTCCCTTCCATTAAGCATACGGGACTGACGTCCGAGCAATTCGCCGAGCAGCTGCTTAACGAGACCAAGGTAGCCATTGTCCCCGGCAATGTGCTGGGCGCATGCGGTGAAGGTCATATCCGCTGCTCTTATGCTTCCTCCGTTCAGAACCTGACCGAAGCGCTGGAACGGATGGGTACTTTTTTACAGAGCTTGACGCAAAAAGTGTAGGCTGACGCTTCGGCCGCATCCAGTTAACGAGCTTTTCTCTTGAACATGGCCGCAATCGTAATGAGCACTAACGGAACGTACGCTACAGCAAAGCTCATCAGCGGCCTTACGACGGCAACATTGTCGCGGAACTCCGCATCGGTTCTAAACATGGTGAGGGCGAGCAGCAGAACGATCAGTGTGATGGGGAAGGTTACTATGCTTTCATCTTGAAACTGAAACAGCTGCGCCGCCACCCTTGTCAAAACAAACAGCACGATGGTTGTTTTCATAAAAGAACCGACTATCAGCGAAACGCCGATAATGGATTCCACTCGTTCGAAAATACTCTCGACACTAACCATCCGGGCAATCTGGAACAAGGAAAACCGCAAATCTCCAGCCATCGGGCCAAACGCCATGATCGTGCATACCGTAACGATAAGCAGCCCTACCGTATGGAGAAGCAAGGCAATATGCAACGATGCCCCCGGTGATTTTCCTTTTTCCGTGCGGACGTAAGGCATTAACATGGTCAGCAGCACCACGTCTGCATAAGGCACTCCAAACGCCATATAGGCGCCGTGAAGAACGGGATTGAAGCCTTTCGGAAGCAAGGGAGTAAGGAATTCCGGCTGGTAATAAGGCAGGACCAGCAACAGGACCGCTATAATGAAAGTGAACATGACCATGATCAGCAAGATGAACATTCGGGCCATAACTTCAATACCTGCTTTTACAGTCAATGCCGCCGTCATCAGTATCAGCACATCAAAGACGTAATCGGGAGTCAGTCGCATCATCGACGTGGTGAAGAATGCGGAAATATCTCTTACGATATTGGCTGTCAGCATGAGCGGCATACTGATAAAAGGAATAATAATGACAGCCGTCCAGCCTGGGCCTATCGCTTGCTTCAAGATTTCGACGATAGTCAATCCCGGGTAGCGGCGGTATAAATACAAAATACAGATGAGCGCCGGCAATCCCAGCCCATAGGCGAGAAGAATGGATATCCAGGCAGCGTTCGAAGACGCACCTATGAGAGGCTGAGGAATGTTGACAATGGAGGAACCCGTTAGCGAAATGAGAAACAGAGCGCTCAACTGCGCTACACTGATCGTTTCTTTTCTCAAGCGTTTCCCCCCTTTTGGTAGCTAGTATTTGCCATTATGGCTGGAAATATTTGCGTCCGGATCGAAGAATTGTGCTGATGCGGAAGAGACCGCATATACTGACAGCAGCGAAAGCTCTGTACATTTCGTTCGAAGGGGTGGCGGAATACGTGAAAAGGGCATTTTCCATCCGAATCCATGATTCGTCAGTGATGCCGAAGCGCTCGGACCGATATAAAAAAGCGCTCATCGTCTACGGAGACGATGAGGGGCACCGACACAAAGATGTCGCTCAAGTCATGGGCGGCTGGCTTCGGGAGGAAGGCTTTGATGTCACGCTTTCCGATACGCTGGACAGCTTTTTGGAGACGAACCGCTTGAAATCGATGCATTTAATTGTACTGATCTGGACTAGAGGAACGATTCAACCGCAGCAGCTGGCCAATTTGTTATCCGCTGTTCGCGATGGCGTCGGATTTACCGGAATTCACAGCACCATAGGCGCCTTTCGCGGAGAGATCGACTTTCATCATATGATCGGAGGGCAGTTTCTGGCGCATCCGGGGGGCGCGGACACGACCTATACCGTGCACATGTCTGGCAATCACCCGCAAATAACGCAAGGGCTGTCCGACTTTACTGTAACGACGGAAAAATACTATATGATGCTGGATCCGGCGATCTGCGTATTGGCATGGACGTGCTTCGGCGAAGTGGAAATGCCCGTGGCCTGGACGAAAAGCTATGGACACGGAAGGATTATGTACTGCTCCCTCGGCCACACCTTGAACATGGTTACTCTGCCTCAGGTCGAGATACTAATGAAGCGTGGCATGAATTGGGCGTCCCGATAGCTTTACGTTTCATTAGTCTGGTGCTTTTACCGCTTCTACAATCCGCTTGCCCGGCTGCTCTAACAAATAATCTACGGCTTCGTCCAGATTGGGCCATGGCAAATCCAGAACATAAATCACAACCAGGTACAGAGAGCATAGCATTAGAATACTGTAAACCATCCGCTCATGGCGGCGAAGCTTTCGCAGCTTTGGAAATTCGCAGGCCAATACTGCGCTGTAGCATAGGAGCATGACCAACAATTTTTCGAATATGGTTCTCATTTCGCTATCGATCTGCCGGAGGTTGTTCCCGTATTTCGAAGAACGACCCGGACGTCAAATTCAAATTTCACATGAGCGAACCGCTCTTCCCAATCCGGCTTCCAGCGTTTCCATAGCTTCAGATGCTGCCTGTACACTTTGTTGCCAAGTCCAAGGGAATCCACCTTCCTCTGCTGCAAATGCCGGACTAGCTCCCGCATTTCCTGCACAACCTTCTTTTCTACCTTCCGGGTAAAGGCCATCTCCTGCTCGCGCGTTTTAATCGTGGAACAGTGCATCTCACCTACCGCCCCTTCTATATTGGTTATGTAATGAACTGTCAACGTCTCCCCTTCAATCTTCATCTCCGATGTCGTGTAGGAGTTGAACACCTCCACCGATTCGTCTTCAAAATGCTGCCCGCTGTCATTTTTGCTGCAGGGCAGGTCAATAACCCCGCTCTCGTAATCATTCGTCAGCATCGAGAGCCGTTGAGCTTCATTGGAAGTGAGGAGGTCGACCATCTTCCCCTTCTTCAAAACCGCAATCCCGTCGACCGTCGCATCCTCACCATGAAAGCGCAAATAAGGAACCGTTCCGAAGCCGGTCTCGCTCTTTATTTGCAGTGCGATGTTGATAAGCGCCGTTTTGACGGTTTTGGAGGAAAAGCGGGATGCCGTTTCTTGAATCCGCTTGAGCTGCTGCGCCATTGTATTTTCAATGAAGGGCTTTATGCTTATATATTTGCGTGCTTCCCCTTCCGTAATAAATACGAGTATCGTTCCGCGAGGCTCGTGATCCCGTGAGTAAAAGTCCAGGACACTTCCGAGTCCCTGCGATTTGGCCAGCGATTCACTCACAAGAATGACGCGCATATGGTCCCATTTCGCTTTCCGGCCAAGATGAATGGGTATATCGCGAATCGCTTCAAATACCGAATGGCCTGTCGTTTTGACTTGGAATGAGGAAGGCCCTCCTTTGGCCGCCATATGGGACTCCATCCCCCCTCCGCCTGGCTTGTAAAACAGTGTCGTCAACTCGGTATCTCCCACCCGGTTCTCGTCTATCGCCGCTCCTTGTACGAAGCCGTACTCCGGCAGCTCCGCCTTATCCCAGCATCCTGTCAGCAGGACGGAAAATACCATGAACCCAATAGTTAGCCAGGATGTTCTCATCGATATTCCCTCATTCCATCTACCGGTTGATCTAACGCCGCCCGCCGCCCATCCTGCGGACACGCGAGGAGCGGAGCAAATACTTTAACGGAGCGCGAATCAGCACGTCTCTCAGCTGTCCGGGATGCAGCGGAGCGTAGGCTGACAAATAAGGCTGGCCTAACGATCTCAAAGCAGTCAAATGCAGCAGAATAAGCAAGTATCCGATCATCAGGCCGAAAACACCAAGCGTCGCCGCAAATATCATGAGAGGGAAGCGCAGTATCCTTACGGTAATTCCCAGGTTGTATTGCGGCATTGAGAACGAGGCGATCCCTGTAAGCGCTACGACGATAACCATGATCGGCGATGCAATCTTTGCTTGAATGGCAGCTTGTCCTATGACAAGCGCTCCCACGATGCTGACGGCGGAGCCTACGGGTCTTGGCAGACGAATGCCCGCTTCCCTCATGATCTCAAAGAAAAACTCCATGATGAGGGCCTCCAGATAAGCGGGAAAAGGAATTCCTTCCCTTGTATCGAGAATGGCGAGCAATAATACCGTCGGGATCAATTCGGGATGATACGTCGAAAAAGCGATATAAAGACTCGGCAGCGTAAGCGCCATGAAAAAAGCGGCGAACCGGATGGTGCGAACGAGCGTTGAGTAAACGGTACGTTCATAATAATCCTCGCTTGTTGACAGAAACTCAACGAACAGGCCGGGACATATAAGAATGGAGGGCGTTCCGGACACCAGAACAATGATTTTGCCGTCAAGCAGTGCCGATATGGCAACATCCGGCCGCTCGGTATATCGATACTGGGGAAACGGCGAATAGGTCGAATCCTCGATAAGCTCTTCTACATATGACGTTTCCAAAATATTTAAATCTTGAACCTGGACGATTCTTCGTTTGAATTCAGCCAATGTTTCGGGATTCACATTTCCGTCCATATACCCGTAAGCTACCACCGATTTAGTCTGGCCTTGGGTCGTGATGGTCTGGATTTTGAATTGGGAGTCCCGCAGCCGCGACCTTAGAACACCGATATTTTTGGTTATGCTCTCGACCGTGCTGTCATGCGGGCCGCGGACAACGGGTTCATTAATCGGTTCGCCGACTTGTCTCGTCTCTACTGCATAAGCAGGGAAACCAAGGGCAAATTCCCAGCTGTCCAGAAAAATGACAACCTCCCCGTTGAGCACTGCATGTACCGTTTCAGGGAAATGGGTCCATACGACAGCAGGTCTTGTTGACACGCCTTGCCTGCTGAAGAACAGCTTCACCTCTTCGATATTTACAGCTTCGATAGGCTTGTTCTCGCGTTCGGACAAATCCTGCAGAACCGTTTGCAGAAAGTTCACTTTGTGCGAATCAATAAGACTCTCGCAATAGACAGCGATGGACTCATATTCGAATCGGGGACCGAAACGGTACCGGGTTATGATAATATCCGAGCAGTTGGCGAACGCTTTGTCCAGCCGCTCGTAATTTTGGTACAGGCTGCAAGAAATGGCGTCATCCGTACGGTTACCGGGTTGCTTGTTATCCATCTCGCTCCCCCTTTTTCCTATGGTTCCTTGGTCTTGTTATCATTTCTCAAAATGGGAATGATATGCATCCAATGCCTTCGCCCTGCTGTCTTTGCGTCCTCTTGAGACAATGACAAAAGCCCCTGAGCAATCAGCTCAGAGGCGTCTGTTTAAGCAACGATTATTTATTCTTCAATCCGTCTAATAATTTATTCGCTTCTTCCTCGGCGGTTCTCATCATCGTATTGATATCCATTTCACCCGATGAAACCTTGTTTAAGTTTTTCGTGTAGGTGCCAAGAATCGGAACCTGGCTTTCCGCAACCGATTTGTCGGCGATGGCTGGGAATTTGTTGTAGAAGAAGGCTGCGTAGTTCTTTCCTTTAAAAGCGCTTTCTTGTCCGAGCGCCTTTTGGATCGATTCGTTTTTCAACGTTGTCATGATGCCTTTCTTGGAGTATTCCATTTGATATTCGTCCGACGTCAAATATTTGAGCACTTCCATGGCGGCGTCCTTGTCCTTGGCCATCTTCGTAATGGCAAAATAGCCCGGGTACGATTGCGGTCCTACTCCCGGCATATCCGGCATGGTCGGTGCGGAGACGATATCCCAGTTGAACTTGGACAGCTCCTCTTTCATTACTTGCGGCATAACCGGCGAGGAGATGTACATCGCCGTCGTTTGCTCCTTCGCGAAGAAATTCAAATCAAGGATTTTCCCTTTGTTGTTAGCCATCGCCTTCTGGTACACCGGGTTGTTCGTTGGCTGAATCAGCTGCAGGTCCAATACTTGCTTCCATTTCTCGTTCGTAATGGTGGAGCGCTTATTCTTATCAATTAACGGCAGCGAATATTGGTTAACAAGGAACAGATGGTTTACCGACGGTGAAAAACCGGTATACGTGATGCCGTCCTTCTCGACATTCAGCTTCTTGGCGATTTCGTTCAGCTCGACCCACGTCATGCCGTCCTTCGGGTAAGGAACGTTCAGCTTGTCGAAGATGTCCTTGTTGTAGAACAAAGCCATGCGCTCGTTATATACGGGCAGACCATAGATTGCACCGTTGCCCAGCTGCTTCATGACGTCGATTAGGGAAGGCTCGAAGCGGCTCAAGTCCACCTGATGCTTTTTGAGCAAATCGGTCATATCGTAGCTGAGCTCGTATACCATGTTGCTGGACGGAAACGAGCCGATGGAATCCCAGTGAATATCGATTCGTGTGCCTGCATTGATCAAATCCGGCAGATCGGTTCCTTGCGCTCTTTGTATGTATTTGATGGTGTAGTTCGGGAATTTCTTGCGGATCGCATCGCCGTATCGGTCGTTGAAGCTGGCCTCGGAATCGCGGCTCATCGAGTAGAATACGAGCTCGGCCGGCTCTTTGTTTTCCTTTACCGCTGCCTCCTTGGGCTCTTGCGTCGCACCTGCAGGACCGCTTCCATTGTTGCCCCCGCAAGCGGTGCCCACCATGCTTACCGCCGCCAATGCGGCCAAGGTGCCTGCCATTTTCTTTTTCATTGAAACATCCCCCTTAAATCATCCAAAAATAAGAAAATATTACAGTAAAGATTTACACAAAAGCCCGCACCGGTAATCACAACGAGCTTTTGTGTTTCATCTAGGCTGTCTTAGTTGTGAACTGCCGCAACGGTTTCCGCGTTGACCAGCGCATCGCCTATGAGCTCCAGGCAAACGATGGCGTTCAGCGACCATTGCGAGACCGTATTGGTTGCGATCCAAGGGATTTCCTTGATCGGACGTATATACTCAAGCGTTGGAACAGGCTTCGTAATTTCCGTCAGGGTGACCTTTCCTACTTCGTCGTTCAGCAGGATGTCCCAGGCTAGCTTAGCCAAGGCTTCATCTTTGTTGTGGAACGCTGCATAGGCTGCGATGCCAGTGGAGAACATCGGCCACGCATAGCCTCCGTTGCCCAGATCGCCAGCCAGCTTCTGGCGTTTCTCTTCCCGCGGCAAATTATAGAATTCGCCGATCTCCACGAGCATGCTCTGCCATTCGGCGTCCTTCAGCATCAGCGCGAGCTCCATCCAAACCTGCGGACCGCCCATGCAAATAGCCAAGTGGCCTCCGGCATTGTTGCCCATGTCGTACAGCTTGCCGGTTTTCGGATCGTAGCCGTGAACGGCGAGATTTTTCATCCGGTTCGGCATGTTCTTCAAGCTTTCAATGCCTGTAAGCAGCTTGTCACGATATCCTGTATCCTCGTAGCGTTCCCAGCGGGTCATCCAGTTGGAGCTGAACGCCGCCCAATCCGGACCTACACGGGCGTGTGTCGGATACTCGTCTTTCGGGAAGTAATAGCGCATCGGATCGAGATGCACCGTCGTATAATCGGAATCGGTCACCTCGTCCATGATATCCCCGATCCGCTCGTCGGCAGTCAAGTAATAGTAAAAGCGGTGCAGGCCAGCCATGCTGATCCGCGCTTCCTTGCAGCCGCAGCCCCAGTGAACGACGTTGTGCCTGGAGCCGAGCCCCGCGTATTCGCCGAAATGGTACACGTCGACTTCACTCGTATGCCGCGTCATCGCTTCCGCCATGCGGAAGATGTCTTCCCGGCCGGAGCGGAGGAACATGTACCAGAGCCACATGTTCGGCACGAGCTCCGTATTCTGCCATGCGCAGCCGCCGATATCGTAACGCCAAGCATGACGCGTCGGATCGTAGCCGTGCATGACGTCGCCGAAGTCCCAGAACCCGTACCAGCGGCGCTGCTCGATCTCTTCCTTGTAGAACTCGATGCCGGCGTTCAGTTGGTCTTCCAGCCGGGCGTGGGCTTGCGTGCTGTGATTCGGAAGGCTCCAGACGCCGAACGCTTTGACTTCGTGATAGTATTCAGGCTCGCATACAAGCAGGGATGGAGACTGGCACTCCAATGCCGCTGCATACAACGTTTCGTGAGAAGGGGTCTGGTCGTAGCACCAGATCGCCAGCTCGCTTGTGTTCGCGATGCCGTAAGGAGTGCTGCGCATTTCATCGAAGCCCTCATAGGAAGACTGAAGGTGCGTCGTCGTGTCATAATGGCGCAAATCCATCGGTTCGGCGTCGGGAGACCAGAACCATACCGTCATTTCCGCTTCGTCCTTGGACGTATGATGAAGCTCCATGGACGAAGGGTACTTTTTCCAGAAGTTGCGGACGCCTACGCCCAATCCTCCGTTTTCTCCGCCGGCATAGACCGTTCCTAGCGAGCGCTGTCCGAACGCCGAGCGCAGCCATGTGCAGCCTTCCTGCGTCCGCTTCGTAATCGTATAGGAATCGGCGGTGCCTTGAACAAGCTTGAAGCTGTCCCATACGGCCGATTCCTCGATCAGTCCGATGAAGCGCTCGTCTTCCTCCGCGTCGAACCCTACCTTTTCACCAGCCGTCTGGCGTTTGAAAATCTCTTGATACTTCCCGTTGGTCCGGAAAGTCATCAGATGCTTCGGAGATTCGGCGAAAAGCCCGCTGTCTCCGGTAAAGCGGATATGACGGTTGTACAAAGGCCCTTGCATCGGTACGCGGAACGTCATACCGATCCCTTTGATGAAGTCCATGTGCGGGTTGCCGTCGAATACGAACGTATGAAGCGCTTTGATCGTATGCTGTCCCGCATAAAAGTAAAGCCGCAGCGTGAACGGAATCCATTCCCGCACGCCGGTGTTCAGCTTATGATTGCCTTCGATGCGTACAACGGCGCGGATCGGGCCGTTCTGCTCGACAACAGCTTTGGAAATCCGGCTTGTAAAATGATGCTCCTTCGTTGTTTTCATCCCGGAGGTGGTATGACGCTCCTCCCGGATGCACTGCAGTTTACCGTCGGAGCATACCAAGGATCCTTCACGGTGAATCGAGCGGATCAGCGAGCTTCCTTCACGGTTCAAACGGCAGATGATGCTGCCTGTATCTACGGTAATGGTATCGTCCGATTCCGTTACTGCAACGGATTCAGCCGCAGCGGCGGCCTTGCCTTTTACAATGGAATAAGTATCGGAGCGCTCCCCTGCAATGGATACCGCATGCGCGGACCATTTGACGCTTCCGTCGGGCCAAAACGCCGTAGGCCAAGTCTGTACGGGAAGCTCCTCTCCATCCGTTCCGAGCAGTGTCAGCGATTCGCTGCGCTGCAGAACCCCTTCCGCCCACGGAATTCCCCAGGTAACGCCCGCTCCATCAGGTACATGCCCGCTTGTACCCAGCCATTTCAACTTGATTTGATCTGCTTGTATAGTCACTGTTTCGTTCGCTCCTTTAACTGTTAGCTTTGTATGGATTTCACAAATGGACGCAATGCAGGACATACTTCGGCCAGCCCGGCAACCGCGAGCCCCGCCACTTCTTTTGCTCCGTACTCGTTAAAATGCGTGTTGTCCTGTACTCCTTTGGGATAATTGGGATGCTGTCCCGCCTCAAGCCAGACAAACAGCTTCTTCGAGCTCTCAGGACCCAAAGCGCGGTACAGCGCTTCGGTCTTCGCTTCCAAATCCACCAGCAGTACTTGCTGCTCTCTCGCGAGCCTTTTCATCGCTTCCGGATAAGCCCCGTGGGTAGGGACCAGCTCTCCATCCGCATTAAAGTGTCTTCTCGCTACCGATGTGAACAATACGGGTGTGGCTCCGGATTTACGTGCGAGTGCAATATATTGCATCAAATGGTCCAAATAGGTCGTATCCGCATCGGTATGCCGCGCGGCATCCTGCTTTTGGTCGTTGTGCCCGAACTGAACGAACAAATAATCGCCTTGCTGTATCGATTCGGCGATGGGGTTCAAACGGCCTTCGTCAAGAAAGCTCTTGGAGCTTCTGCCGCAGGAAGCTTCATTGAATACCGCAATCTCCCCTTGGAGAAGCTCGGGGAGCATTTGTCCCCATCCGGCCATAGGAGACTGCTCGGCAGGATAGTTCGCGGCTGTCGAATCTCCGCTTATATAAATTCGAGTCGGTCTTGACACAAGCTTATCCCCTCTCCAGCGCATGAACGCTTAAATTGGCATACTCCCCGATCATCGGAGCCAGCTGGCGAAATCCGATCTTGCCGCCCTCCAGCCTCTTGCCGTATGCCGTTCCGTCATCATGCCATCGAAACACAATCATGTCGTTGATCTTGAATACGATTTCATCTTTCCATTTCAAAAGCTGGATACGGTACGGACCGGCGGCATCCTGAACCGAAGGAATCGGGTCTCCGCCCTGCGCTACCAGGTGCAGGCCGTAGCTTTTGCGCAAATTACACGTATGAAAGCTGCGTTCGTCCGCTTCCTTCCGGCGGAAATAAGATACATGGTACGCATGGATATCGCTGTGATGATATTGCGGATAAATGCCTGTTCGTTCCGCCAGCGACGGATCGAACAAATCTTCTCCGTTAGCCCCTTTGGCGGAGAAAAAGGTCATGCAAAGCCCGGGCTCGCGGATCGGCCAGAAATCCCAGGAAATCGCAATCGAATCCGGGAACTCGACCGGACACCAGAAGACGAAGTTCGCCTGCTGACCCAGCTTCGGATCGAGCACGTTCTCCATTCTCATTCTTCGCTGCGGAAAGCTGATGGCCGCCTGCCCTTCCATAATAAAATCACTTACATCGTGTTCGCCCGACAATGGATTCTGATAAAGCTGTTCTCCCAGCTTCCATTGTGCGGTCTCCGTTTGAGCTGCCATATTGCCTTCCTCCTTGCTTTATTGCTTTACTGTACTTGACGGGCTGTTTTCCAGCCATTGGATATTCTTGTGACGGCCGTCATCCGGCCTTAGACTTTGTTGCAGCGATTTTCACTTCCTTGCATCCAGCTGCTGTCAACAGCTTAAGCGGGCGCCGCAGGGCGCTTTTCCCCTAAAAAATGCAGAAAAAGAGGCTGTGTCTCACAACACAGCCCGGAGTGAATTATTTCTTTTTCGAAGCTGCATACAGATCGTTGATTTCTTTGACATAGTCGTCGCCGCCGCTCTTCTTCCACAGCTCTACAGCCGCTTTGAAGCCCGCCTCGTCGATTTGTCCCACGATGAACTTCGTTCTGGCATCGTTGATGATGTTATCCAACTGCGGTCCTTTTTGAGCGTATACGTTCGATACAAGCGGTTCTGCAGGGTTAGGCACGACGATGGATTCGTTCGCTTTTTGCACGTCGTTCGATTTTTTGCGAACCGGCGTTTGAACGACTTCAAGGTAACGGTTCTCAGGAATACCCATGAACATTTGGTTCAAGCCGCTGACTTCCTGATCCATCAAAGCCGTGTCCTTGGTAGGCTCGATGCCGCCTTCTACTTTCTTGTAATGCTTGCCTTCGATCCCGTTGAAGCCCAGGTTTTGCGCTTCCGTTTCGTTCAGCTTGTCCAGGAAGTTAAGCACTTGACGAAGCTCGGCTTCGGTTTTCACCGTCGATTTGGAGATAGCTACCATACCGGCATATCCGGAAGTCGGAAGCGCGCGGTTGCCTTTAGGACCGGATACGGAGCCCAAAATATCCATGAAATATTTGTCCTTCTGGTCTTTGCCCGCTTGCTGCAATGCCAGATGAATCTTATCGTCGATCCTTGCCGCGTTGTCCGTTACGTCGACCATGACGCCGGCTTGGCCGTTAACAATCGGATCGGTCCATTTGTTCGAATCCATAACCGCAAAATCCGCATTGATCAGCTTCTCGTCATACAGCTTTTTAAAGAACTTCAGAGCTTCCAAATACTCCGGTGTCGCATGGGCCGGAACTAGCTTGCCGCTTGCATCCTCACCCCATTTGTTAGGCACGCCAAACCAGGTTTGCATAATCTCGAAAGGCCCGTTGTACTTGGAAATAACCATGCCGTACGTATCGTTTTTGCCGTTTTTGTCTGGGTCTTTCGTTGTAAAGGCTTTCAGCATGTTGTAAAAGTCGTCAATCGTCTTCGGCTCTTGCATTCCAAGATTATCCAGCCACTCTTTGCGGTATACGATACCGTTTCTCCCGAGCGGTCTTGCGCGGTAGATGCCGTATACTTTGCCGTCGACGGAAATGTTGTTCAATACGATCGAATTCGCTTTGCTCAGGTTCGGATAGTCCTTCAAGTAAGGGCCGACTTCCCAGAAGGCGCCGGATCTTGCGGCATTGATGAAGCTTGCCGTCTTATCCTTAATAACCATGATGGTCGGCAGCTTGCCGGATGCGAGCGTAATGTTGATTTTGTCGGCATAAGAGGAATCCGGAACCCATTCCAGGTGAATTTTCGAGTTCGTGAATTTCTCCAGCTCAGCTACTACCGGGCTGCCGTCCTTTGGAAATGTAGGCTTAAAGGCCGGGAGCATAATGCTAAGCTCGACAGGGCCTTGTGCTGCTCCACCCCCATTGCTGGCTTCAGGAGCCTTGTTGTTGCCACAGCCTGCTGCTGTAATAGCGATACTGGAGATCACTACACCGCTTACCAATCGTTTCATTGCTTTCTTATTGGATTTCATGAATCATTGCCTCCCTTTATCTAGTAAACGTTATATATGGATACTCGCATGGCCGGAGTCGACTCTCTAAGATAGTCAGGCAATAATTGTAACGCCGGCTCCTATTAGCCATGTGAAAGAAAACCCTGTTTCATACTTGCGATGCCGACTCTTATTAGCCTTTGATCGATCCGATAAGAACCCCTTTGGCAAAATGCTTCTGCAGGAACGGATACACCAGCAGGATCGGAATCGTACCGACTACGATAACCGCCATTTTGATCGTCTGCTCCGGCGGCTGCACGAAGGTCGGATCGAGCTGGCTCATATCCCCGATGTTGCCCTGGGAGAGCATGACGAGCTGTCGAAGCATAACCTGCAGCGGCCATTTCTCGGGATCGTTAATGTACAGCAAAGCGGTGAAAAAGTTGTTCCAGTGGCCTACCGCGTAAAACAGGCCGAAGGTGGCGAGGACCGGCTTGGACAAAGGCAGTACAATCCGCCATAACACGCCGAGCTCCGTGCAGCCGTCGATTTTTGCCGCTTCTTCCAGACCCGGCGGCAGCTCCTGGAAAAAGTTTTTGACGACAATAAGGTTAAATGCGCTAATGGCTCCCGGCAGCATCAATGCCCAGTAGGAATCGAGCAAACCTAGGTTTTTAACAACCAGATAAGTAGGAATCATCCCGCCCGAAAACAGCATCGAGAACAGAACCAGATTCAAGATCGTATTGCGCCCCATCAAATCGCGGCGGGCCAGCGCATACGCCATCGTTACTGTAAATGCGAGATTGACCAGCGTCCCCATGACCGTCACGTAGATCGATACGAGAATGCTTCGGAATAACGTGTCCGAGGAGAAAATAAACTGATATCCGGAAAGCGAGAACGTCTTCGGAATGAGGAAAAACGATCTTTGAGTCAATTCCGCTTCCGACGCGAACGATCCGGCGATAACATACAGGAACGGCAGGATGGTAATAATCCCGAGCAGTCCGAGAATGGTATAGTTCAATCCGTCAAACAAATTGCCAAGCAAGGTTTTTTGATGTCTGACCATAGTGTTCGGCCTCCTCTACTAATAAATGCCCGATTGACCGAATTTTTTGGCCAAATAGTTGCTTGTAAACACTAGGATGACGCCTACGATCGACTTGAATAAGCCGACTGCCGTACTGTAGCTGAATGCGCCTTGCGTGATCCCCATCATATACACGTAGGTGTCGAATACGTCGGCGACTTCCCGGTTCAGGGCGTTCGTCATCAAATAAATTTGCTCGAAGCCGTTCTCCAGAACATCCCCTACGCGAAGAATCAGCAAAATAATTATGGTGCTGCGTACCGACGGCAAGGTAATGTGCCACATTTGGCGCCAACGGTTGGCTCCATCCACGATAGCGGCTTCATATTGCTCCGTATCGACTCCGGCCAATGCCGCCAGGAAGATAATCGTTCCCCAGCCGCACTCTTTCCACATCGTTTGCAGAATGATAAGCGGTCTGAACCAGTCCGGGTTCGAGAGGAAATCGATTTTTTGGCCCGTGTACTGCTCCAGCAGGCTGTTGACGATACCGCCTTCCGTCGTTAAAAACACATAGGAAATACTGGCGACGATAACCATCGAAATAAAGTGCGGAACGTAAATGAGGGTTTGGATCGTCCGTTTGTAGAAGTCTTTGCGAATCTCATTAAGCATCAGCGCAATAACGATAGGCGCCGGGAAGAAAAAGACCAGGTTGTAGAACGACAGCAGCAGCGTATTGCGCAGCAGTCTTGGAAAGTCAGGGTTCTGGAAGAAGTCGCGGAAATGGTCGAGCCCTACCCACTCACTGTTCATGAAGCCTGTAAAAGGCTGGTAGTTCTTAAAGGCAAGAAGAACGCCCCACATGGGAACATACTTAAAGATGGCGAAATATAACAAGCCGGGAAGCAGAAGAATATACATCCATTTGTCCCGTTTCAGTCTTTTGAGGAATCGCGACATCGCGCTGTCCTTATTTTGCTCCCGCATACGGATGCTGTCAGTCATAGTTGTTTGCCCCATAGTTTCACTCCTTGATTCAAAAGTCTAATTCCGGTGACGACATTTTCCGATGTACAACGCTCTCTTTCGACTCGATTCGTCATTCGGTTGTGCTATAGCCACATTGTGTTGCATGGGCCATTTGTTTGCAATTAGACATTCTTGTTTCGGAGATTTAGGGCGGTTGCGCTTCTTTTGCAGAACTACTATTTTCTTGATAAGGAGCTAAAAACCCGCTCACAGAGCGGGTTTTTAGCGTTATGCCTTGCGGCTCATCTCACGATATTGGCTTGGAGTGACACCCTCGTACTTTTTGAAAATACGGTTGAAATAGCTGTGCTGATAGCCTACCTTCTCCGACACTTCGTTGATTTTCAGCTCGGAGTTGCGCAGCATTTCCTTGGCCTTCTCCATCCGCAGATCGGTCAAATAATCGATGAAGTTTTTGCCGGACACCTGCTTGAACGTCCGGCTCATGACGAAAGCATTCGTGCCGCAATGCTCTGCGCAGCTGTCCAAAGAGATATCGCTCATATAGTTCGCCTGAATATACAGCATCGCCTGCTCGATCATCTTCTTGAGCTGGAAGTCGGCGCGGTTCTCCATGGCCGTAATGAACGGACGGATCACTTTATTCATGAACCATGCCCGGATTTGCTCCGGTTCCTTCAGCGCAGACAGCTGCTCGAACATGTTCGAGGACTTGAACAGCTGGTTCGGATTCATCCCCGACTGCATGATGGCATGCTCCAGAGACCCTAACAAATTCATGATTCCCTGCTGCACGTCCATCTCCTTGGCGCCTCCCGCCGTCAGAGCTTCCATGAACGTTTGAATGTGCTGGTCCGTCTCTTCTTCTTGCCCCATCCGCATCGACTGAATGATTTCCCTCTCCAGCGAGAACGGGTACTGGAACGGCTGCTGCTCTTCCATCTTGCTCAGCGCCTCCAGATCGATGATCTGATTCTCGTTGCCGAAGTTGCGGTAGCTGAGGGCCAGCTTGGATTCCTCGAACAACAGTGGAATTTCTCTTACGCAAGGCGTCGCTTTGCCTAAAGTAATGGTCACCTGCATTTTGAGAATTTGGTTGATCGTCTGCATCAGCGTATCGCTTAATTGGTACATTTCCGTTTTATAGGCTTGTCCGCGCGGCATGCTGACGAGCAATCCGACGGTCAGATCGTGGAAGTTAATGACATGGCAATCCTCGAACCGTTCTTTGGCAAGCTCCTCCACCATATTGGCCGCCGCGAACGTAATCAGTCCTTCGTCCCCATGGGAAAAACGCCCTACGGTATCAAGCTGCGTCATGCCGATTAATTGAATATACAGCACGCTATACTGCCTGTCGGCCGTATTCCAGCCGTAATGATTCATGCGGTCGATCAAATCTTCTTCGGAATACGCCGTCAAATAGCCTTGAATCAATTGGAGCAGGAAGCCTTCCTTCACCTGCGGCAGCTGATTCGCGAGCTTGCTCTGCAGCTCCAGACTTTCGCGGTTCAAATGCTCCCAATGCTTCTCGATCAGCTCGAATTCATTGCCTTGGGTCGATTTGCCGCCGCTTAACAGCCGAACCAGCTGATTGACCGGGGAATAAATTCGTCTGGAAGCTATCCAGGCCAGCACCGCGGCCAGCAATAATCCTACGCAGCTTACTAGGACGATGGCTTGGGACATAAACACGATCGGCCGTTTGATCGCGCTTGTTGGCGCAATGGATACGTAAATCCATTTGTTTCCGATCCTCTCCAGCGCGCCGGCGGAAACGGAATACGTATTCTTCTCCCATTTGAACAAAAAGGACGTTTGTTGGAAATGTTTGCTCAGCACCTCCTGCTTAACGGCTTCGATCAATGGAGAAGCATCGCTCTTCTCCCCCGTCGAAACAAGGATGCTGCCGTCCTCCTGCATCATGAAGGCTTCGCCTTCATCGTAGGGAGCAACCGTTTTCAGCAATGAAACGACGTTATCGTGATCCAGCCGGGCGACCATCAAGCCGAACGGCTCGGAGGTGCCGCCAGGAATTTTATGAACGAGGGCCAAATCCTTGTCATCCGGATTTTTGCTAAGAGAGGACACGTTCGTCCAATACACGTTCGGACCGTTATCCTTTAGCTGCTTAAATTCGTTCCATTCCGCCGTATTCTCGCTTGTTACACTGATTTCCGGGTTGAAATGGACCGGCAGCATGCCGTCGATATACAAATCGAGCCGTTTGGCCAGCGGCATAGCGCCCTGCATCAGTACTATCGTTTTGGAAATATCGCGGCTTATGGAAAATTGACGAAAGAAGTCCACTTCCTTCAGACTGTAATCGAATTTGGTATCCAGAGCGCCGTGAGACATCGAAAGCTCCATGTTGGCGAACTGTCCGTCTATGTTCTCCGCTCTCTTGATAATTTGATTTTTATGCAGCTGCAGCAGTTCATTCTCAATCCGGCCGCCGACGAACCAGTATATGATCGCGCCTGTAATTAAACCAGGGATACTGGCGATCAGCAGGATCATGATGAGCATTTTTCGGTAATGTGTTCCTTTGCCGCCATAAAAATGAGATCCCCAGCTGCCAAGCCGTGATTTGATCGAACCGAACAATGCCATTCACCACCAAGCCATATAGTAGAATCTATCTGTTAAATAATGAAATATCGCAAAACAAACATGTGCATTATAAACATACCTTTATTTGTTTTTGTTTTCAACCGTTTTATTTTGAAAAATAATCTATGATGTCTGAAAATGATTGATTTCCAGAAAAATAGAAAAACCTACGAAAGTCGTAGGTTTTTAATATACACTATTCTACTCGGATTATCACGGCAGGATTTGATGGAAAATTATTCGTTATCTTTCCATTTGTACGTCAACAGCGATGACAGGAATACAAGCGCAAGTCCTTGTCCCCAGCCTTGAATTCGTTGATGCGCAACCCCTTTGTAGCCTTCCGCATCCTTCATGACTGCCGTTCCTGCGGAGACGCCTGTTACCGTTCCGTTGGCGCTTACGCGTCCAAGCACGCCTGCGATCGCTTTTTGAATCTGCTTGTTATACAGCGGCGATCCGATTGCTTCGTTGAACCGGACAAGCCCTGCAGCCAGGCCAGCCGAACCGGAGGTTTCGGTATAGGCGGACGTATCGTTCAGCACCGTATGCCACAGTCCGTCTTCCGCCTGCAAACGTACGACTGTGCTAAGCTGGTCTCTCAGGGAATCGTACATCTTCATGTAGGACGGATGCGTAACCTCGACGATAGCCAGAGCTTGTCCCATCGTATAAGCCGCCCAGCTGTTGCCTCTCGCCCAATAGACGGCCGACATATTGTTTTGCACCGTGTGATCCCAGCCGTGGAAATACAGATTCGTGTCCGCATTTTGCAAAAATCTCTCGTGCCCGTGGTATTGAAGCAGCCCGTCCTCCAGGTAATCCTCGCGGCCCAGCAGCGTTCCGATCCTAATCAGGAAGTAGCCGGCCATGAACATCGTGTCGACCCACGCCTGCTCCGGGAAATAGTAATTTTGGGATACGGTATGCTGAAAAATGCCGTCGGCGAAACGAACCGCATCGTTCTTCAAATGCTCCGCCATTTCGATGGCCGTCTCCAAATATTTCTCTTGCTTCGTCTCCTCATACAGGCTCAGCAGCGTATGGCCGATCGATACCGCATTCACGGTAAGCGGCGGAATCCCCTCTTCGAGCTGCTCATCGACCCAGCGGGTCATAATCTCTAAATACGCCTCGTTCTTCGTAGCGGCGTAAGCGCGGCTGATCCCGTAGAAGGCAACGCCTGCCGGCCAGTCCCATGTGAAATCCATATTGCTCGTACGATGTACGATCCGGTCGATGGTTTCTTTAATAAGCTGTTCGTCAAATTGTAGTAATGGCAACTTGTATCTTCCTCTCCTTGTGCTGTGGGGCAGTTCTTTGGAACTGCCGTGCTTTGAGAAAACCGGTATGTCGTAATTTGATAGCACGCTCCGGTGTGGGATGCCCCTCCGGCCGCTGTTGAAACCTGTGAATTCGATTAGAATTAAAGGTATTTTCACAGATTTCAAAGGCGGACGTAAACTCCTCCAGGACATTCCCACACCTACTCTTGTACAAATTTTGAAATGGTTTCTCGAAGCACAAAGCAGTTCCAAGCGAACTGCCGTTGTGTTTACTAACCGCATCTTGCCTGCTTCCACCTTATTCGAACGAGAGCTGGTTTACAATCGCACTCTTTTGCTTACGGAGCAAAACGCGTTTGTACTATTTTGTAATGCTTAAGACTTCCTTGCCAAGAAACGTGTCGATATAAGGCTGTACCATATCACATAATTCAGTCTTAGCCCACATAGGATAGGGATACATCAACTTCAGGGAGGTGCAGCGATGGCCGTTGTCAAAGCCAGGCAGCAGGATATCGACTTGCTGGCCAGACTGCTTCGTGCGGAAGCCGAGGGTGAAGGCGAGCAGGGAATGCTGATGGTGGGAAATGTCGGAATCAACCGGATTCGCGGGGACTGCTCCGATTTTAAAGGGATTCGAACGATTCCCCAAATGATATATCAGGAGCATGCGTTCGAAGCGGTGCAGCACGGGTATTTCTATCAGTCGCCGAGAGACAGGGAGAGACGGCTTGCCCGCAGAGCCGTTAACGGCGAACGGGTGTGGCCGTCCAAATTCAGCCTATGGTATTTTCGCCCTCAGGGTGATTGTCCGGACACATGGTATAATCAGCCGCTGGTCGGACGGTTTAAGAAGCATTGCTTTTACCAGCCGAAGCCGGGAGAATGTGACGATATTTACAATACGTTTTAGAGCCGAAGGTTCAAAAAGCGAATACCCGTTAAGCGGCATATCGGAGCTGTTGCCTCCCCGCCGGCTTCCCGGGTTTTTTACTTCTATAGAATTTATAATCGGGGCTCCCCGCAAAGTATCTGATTGACTTCGATGCCAATGCTCCACTTAGTGGGGATATTAGCGAAAAATATTTCTACAATCTGTAACCTTTTTCCGCTATTATCCGTCTTACTAGTAAAATAACAAAAAAAAGTAGAGGCTGTAGCCAAATTGTAAAACTTTTTTAATGTTATTTTAATAATCGTAATATATCCTATTTACATATCCAATATTAGGGTTGGTGATCATTGATGAAGCTGTTTATTACTATCCATAACAAAACAATTCCCGTTTACACCGATGATAAAACAAGTAAAAAATTCAATTTGCTGAAATCCGCCTTGGAAGCGAAAGTAAGCAAAGGACGAAAAGCCATCAAGAAATGTCTGGATTCTATCATCAGCATTGAAATTGTAGGCTGTGAAGCGATCCTGCATTCATTCAACGAACGGGATACTCTCGCTCTGTCGCTTTATTAATCGGCAAGTCTCTCATAGACGCATGAATCAACTGCTCGTACGTAGCCATACGCCCGAGTTGTTGGTGCATGCGTTTTTCTTTTTGCTGCCATCCCGAAAGCTGTTCATGAATGCTAGCTTGATAGAAAGGGTCGGGCTTGTAAGATTCTTATTTTTCTATCTCCGATAGTAACGGTATAATATACGCTATGAACTCAGACGTTATGCACTGAAACTGGTAAGGAAGATGTGGAATGATGACAAAGCTGCCAATAGAAGCCGTACTGCCGTCTCTTAAGGAGACGCTGATGATCCATACCAACGCGGTGCTTGTCGCACCGCCTGGAGCAGGGAAAACGACCCGCATTCCTCTTGCGCTGCTGCACGAGCCATGGCTTGGAGGACGGAGAATCCTGATGCTTGAGCCGCGAAGACTGGCGGCGCGCTCCGCCGCGCGTTATATGGCCGCCTCTTTGGGAGAAGGCGTCGGGGAAACCGTCGGATATCGGGTGAAGCTCGATACCAAGGTCGGACCGCGGACGCGGATCGAGGTTATTACCGAAGGGATATTGACCCGAATGCTGCAGGAGGACCCGTCGCTGGAGGATGTCGGTGCCGTTATTTTCGACGAATTTCATGAGCGAAGCCTCCATGCCGATTTGGGACTGGCGCTCTGCTTGCAATCCCAGGCTGTGTTAAGAGAAGATCTTCGCATCCTGGTGATGTCCGCTACTCTGGAGGCGGAGCCGGTGGCCTCATTGATGAACGATGCGCCTGTGATTACGAGCGAGGGCCTCAGCTTTCCGGTGGAAACGCGATATGCCGCGAGAAAACCGGAAGGCCGCATCGAGCCTGCGGCTGCACGATGCATCGCCGAGGCGCTGGAGAACGATGACGGCGACCTGCTCGTCTTCCTGCCCGGAGAAGGGGAAATTCGCCGGGTAGAGGCACTTCTCAACGAAACCGCATCGCTGCGCAGCCGTTCGGTTCGAATCACTCCGCTGTACGGCAACCTCGCGCAGGAAGCGCAGGATGTCGCCATCGCGCCGAGCAAGCCCGGCGAGCGCAAGATCGTGCTTGCCACGGCCATAGCCGAATCAAGCTTGACGGTGGAGGGCGTGCGGATCGTCATTGACGCGGGGCTTGCGCGCGTCCCCCGCTTCTCGCCGCGGACGGGGATGACGCGCCTCGTGACCGTCCCCGTCTCGCGCGCCTCTGCGGATCAGCGCCGAGGCCGCGCCGGGCGTACAGCGCCCGGCGTCTGCTACCGGCTCTGGACGGAGCAGGACGACCGCAATCTGGACCCGCGCAGCGTGCCTGAGATTGCGGAGGCGGATCTGGCGCCGCTCGCGCTGGAGCTGGCGCAATGGGGCGTGACCGATCCAGAGGAGCTGCTCTGGATCGATCCGCCGCCGGCTGCCGCTTACGCCCAGGCGCGCGAGCTGCTGCGAGGGCTTGGCGCCCTTGGCGACGGAGGCGCCATCACGCCGCACGGCAAGAGCATGGCCGAGCTCGGCCTGCATCCGCGCCTTGCGCACATGCTCCTGCAGGCTGCAAGCCTTGGCTTCGGCCGGCTGGCCTGCGAGCTTGCCGCGCTCTTGAACGAGCGCGACATTCTGCGATCCGAGGGCGCCGCGCCCGACGCGGACCTGCGCCTTCGGATCGAGGCGCTCCGGCGGCACGCCCGCGAGCGCACGGAACGGCAGCAGCCTGCCGCTTACCAGGGCTTCCGCGTCGACACCGCGGCGTGCCGGCGCATCTTGGCCGAAGCCGCGCAGTGGCAGCGCTCGCTTAGGCTCTACCCCGCAGGCGCCGATGGCGATGGGGATGGCGACATCGACGCCTGCGGCATCCTGCTGGCCTTCGCCTACCCCGACCGCATCGGGCAGCGAAGGCCGAACGGGCGCTTCCTGCTGCGTAACGGCAGGGGGGCCGCTTTCCTGGACGTGCAGCCGCTGGCAAGCACGTCATATTTGGTCGCCGCGGAGCTGGACGACCACGGGGCGGAGAGCCGCATTTATTTGGCGGCTCCGGTAGAGCAGCATGAGCTGGAGCGCCATCTGAGCGACCAGCTCATGGAAGAGACCGCGGTCCGGTGGGATTCGGCCACGCAGTCCGTCCGCGCAAGGAAGCGCCTCTATTTGGGCGCTCTGCTGCTGAAGGACGCTCAGGTGGCGAATCCCGATCCGCAGCTGGCATTAACCGCGATGCTCGAAGGCATCGCCCAGGAGGGGCTGTCGCTGCTCACGTGGACTCGCGCCGCCAGGCAGCTTCAGCAGCGGCTTTGCTTCATGCACCGGGTCGATCCGGCATGGCCGGATGCGTCCGATGCAGCGCTCCTCGCTGCGCTGGACCAATGGCTTGCGCCGCACCTCTACGGCGTGCGGAGCCGCGCCGAGCTGGAGCGGCTGCACGTCGCCGATATGCTCGAGGCGTGGATCACCTGGGATCAGCGGCGGGAGCTCGATGCGTACGCACCGACCCATATCGTCGTCCCCAGCGGCTCGCGTATCCCTATCGACTACAGCGACCCGGATGCGCCGACGCTGGCCGTCCGGCTCCAGGAGATGTTCGGGCTGACCGAAACGCCGCGTATCGGACGCGGCAAGGTCCCGCTCACCCTGCACCTTCTCTCCCCTGCGCAGCGGCCGGTGCAGGTAACGAAAGACTTGGCGAGCTTCTGGTCCAACGCCTATTTCGAGGTGAAAAAAGATTTGAAAGGCCGGTATCCGAAGCATTATTGGCCGGATGACCCTCTCGTCGCGATGCCGACCAACCGGGCTAAGCCGAGAACGTAATCGTCAAATGCGCGTCTCGAATCACTTTGCCGAACTTAAGGCTTCCTGGTGCGAAAACTTCTACTAAGCGCTTCAAAGATGAGCGTCCTTAAAATCCAAGGACCTCGGAATCTTATAAAACTAGCGTGCTAAAATTAGCGTCCTGCACAAAAGTGCAGGACATCGGGCTTTTTGTGATCCTAACTTGTTGGTTCTAGAATTCTTTGGTCAAGGGTGCCGTGTCGGCTGCCATCTGACTGTTTGGCCTACTACCTATCGGACAGGAAATCCGTTATTTTCTGAAATGATGCTTCTTTTGCGTAGTGATCGGACAGGGAGTCCGTTATTTGCCAATTTCACCTGAAAAAACCGTGTTTTATGGGGTAATAAGAGATCTGTTGTCCGATCACTCTGCAATTTGAACCATTTTTGGTAAAATAACGGATCTACGGTCCGAATAAGCATGAGAACGATCTTCGACGGACGATGCACTAACGAATTAATTAACTTCGCTTGGCGTGAACCCTATGTAACTGAATCAAGTTAGTGGGGTATCCCGATGGGGACTTCCTTACGGAACATGTTTCATTGTCGCTTTCCAACGGCAATTTCCAGAAAATATAAGGAGGCTCTATCGCTCCTTTTATAGATATAATGCCGCATTAGAATGATAGGTGCTCAAATAACAATATTGTGCTATCTCATCCAGAGAGATTTTGTGCTGCAAATGCTCCTTCATATATACGATTATACGATGGCTGAGCGGATCACCGGAGAAGCCCCGCGGGCATGCGCTACTGCTACTTGACGGGCCAGCTTGCTAGAATAATCGCATACCTTCAGCACGTATTTGGCATAACGGATCGTGTTGTATAAATCTTGAATGACCCGGGCGCTGTCGCTCAGCATCTCAGATGCATCGCCTCAGACCTCAAGCACGAGTCTGGACACGGTCATAATCAAATCGAACGTCTCCGACTTGAACATGTCGATGTTATGCTTGTATGCTTGGGCCAGCCGCTCCAGTAGTATTTTCAAATAAGCTACAGACCCTTCCTCATCGCCGATTCGGACCCGCCACAGAAGCTCCATCCTCTCCTCGTGAGAGATGACTTTTATCCATTTCTTCTCGTTTTTTGCCCGTTTTTCGTAAAAAAAATAAGCCGGTTTCCTTGGAAAAACCGGTCGATCATCGACTCCCATCCTCCTCGAAGGAATAATTGAGCAGGTAAGGGTTGTCATAGTAGGTGCCGATTCCTGTGAATATGGAAAACCCGTGAAGGTCGGTCATGCTTTGCGTATCGCGAACCATCTGGACTGTCAGCTCCCGGTACTTGTCCTTCGGAACGGGGTCCGGCTCCAGCTAGGCGGCCAATACGCCTTCGGATACCCATACCCACAGAAACGGTACGGTAATCGCCTTGTACATCGATTGAACAAGCTTTTGCCCGATGTCGGCGCGCCAGATGGAAGGCTGGCCTACAGCCAGATCATATAGCGGTCCACGTAAAACAAATGGCGATATGCGGATTCAGCTCTATCCCGAGCTGGCGCTTCATTTCGTTGAAATTAGCTTCGCCAGTGTTCCCGAAATAAGCAGCTGAGTAAATGCAGCTTGCGATGCTTGGATATTCATCGATTCATCCTCCTAGACAGCAGCGGTTATCCTATCATACGGCCGCCTCTCGCAGCATCACAACAGGAACCGTTCCTTACGGCGACATGCAAAAGGCCCTTAGTGCCGCAGCGGCACTCAAGGGCCTTTTTGAGTTGTTTTATCAAAGCAAAGCGTCCGGCTTAGGTCCGGCATTACGAACCGCATCCGCTGCATCTGTGAACTTTTCAAAGTTGTGAGCGAAGCGGCTCGCCAAATCACGGGCCTTGGTTTCGTATTCCGTGTGATCCGTCCATGTCCCGCGGGGCTGCAATACGTCGGCAGGCACTCCGTCCACATGATCGGGGATCCACACGCCAAAGATCGGATCGGCGGTGAATGAGGCTTGCTCCAAGGTACCGTTTAAGGCTGCTGTAACCATAGCTCTTGTATAGGCCAGATTCATGCGCTTGCCTACGCCGTAGCTGCCGCCGGACCAGCCTGTGTTGACCAGATACACGCGCGCTTGATGCCGGTCGATTTTATTGCCCAGCATTTCGGCGTACACGCTCGGACTAAGCGGCAGGAACGGAGCGCCGAAGCAGGAGGAGAACGTCGCTTCCGGTTCCGTAACGCCTCTCTCGGTTCCCGCGAGCTTGGATGTGTAGCCGGACAGGAAATGATACATCGCTTGTTCCTTGGTCAGCTTGGCAATCGGCGGAAGTACGCCAAAAGCGTCGGCTGTCAGGAACAGGATGACCTCGGGATGTCCGGCTGCTCCCGGGATTACGGCGTTAGCGATAAACTCGACCGGATATGCGGCTCGCGTATTTTCGGTAATCGAATTGTCGGCATAATCCGCCTGCTTGCTGTCCGGATCAAGGACGACATTTTCCAATACGGTGCCATAGCGGATGGCATTCCATATTTGCGGCTCCTTTTCCTCGGTCAAGCCGATGCATTTGGCATAGCATCCGCCTTCGAAATTGAACACGCCGCGGTCCGACCAGCCGTGCTCGTCATCGCCGATCAAACGGCGGTTCGGGTCGGCCGAGAGCGTCGTTTTGCCCGTGCCGGACAAGCCGAAGAACAAGGCGACATCGCCTTTCTCGCCGACATTCGCCGAGCAGTGCATCGGAAATACGCCTTCAAAAGGCAGCAGGTAGTTGAGGACGCTGAAGATCGATTTTTTCATCTCACCCGCATATTCGGTTCCGCCGATAAGGACGACCCGTTTCTCAAAGGAAATGATAATGAACGTTTCCGATCTCGTTCCGTCAACCGCCGGATCCGCCTTCAAGCCAGGCAAGGCAATGACGGTAAATTCCGGTACATGCAGCTCCAATTGCTCCTTCGTTGGACGAATGAACAGCTGGCGGACGAACAGATTGTGCCAGGCCCGCTCGTTAACGACGCGAATCGGCAGCCTGTACTCGTTGTCGGCACCGGCGAAACCGTCAAATACAAACAGCTCGCGCTCGTGCATATAATCCAGTGCCTTATGATACAGCTTGTCGAACTGAGCCTCGGATATCGGCCGGTTCACCGGTCCCCATGCGACCGATTTCATAACGGACGGTTCCTGCACGATATATTTATCCTTCGGAGAGCGTCCTGTATAAGTGCCTGTAGTGGCGCGCAGCGCACCGGAAGAGGCAAGAGTTGCCTCCTTTTTGTGAATAGCGGTTTCGATGAGACGGCTGACGGACAAGTTGCGGTGCACAAGCTCCGTATTCATAAAATCCGTCGGTTCCAATATTGCTTCTCTGCTTTTTGCCATAATGCGGACCCTCTCCTACGCTGTTTTCATTTTTGTCGTGTCATTCGTATCGTTCAGCTGCTTCATGCATGCCGATTGCTTGCATAGCTCCTGTTCGCATTGGCTATAGTAAACGATAACTCTGTCCGTATCGACCGTGTCGATCATTTCTCCGCAATGCTTGCACAGAATAACCCCCAAATTTAAATGGCCGCCAGAGATGCTTCGCATAATTGTCCCATCCTTTCACTAACAGTATGTGATAATTCAATAACACGGCATGCATAGGCCCATTCATTGTCGTACCAGGCAAGCACTTTGATCTGGTCGCCCGACACCATGACGGAAAGGCCGTCGATAACAGCGGATTTGGAGCATCCGACAAAGTCGGCGGATACCAATGGATCTTCTATATATTGAACGTAGCCGGCGAACGGGCCTTCGGCCGCTTTGCGCAGCTGCGCTTTGACTTCATCGAGCTCAGCCGGCTTCGCTACTTGAACGGTCAAATCGATTAACGATACGTCCTGTGTAGGAACCCGGATCGAGATGCCCTCAATATGAGGCGCCAAATGCGGGATCACATCCGCAAGCGCTTTCCCTACTCCGGTTGTCGTAGGAATAATGGATTGCGTGCAGGCACGCGCTCTGCGCAAATCCTTGTGCGGGTTATCGAGATGATTCTGATCGGATGTAAACGCGTGAATCGTGGTCATCCATCCGCGCTTCACTTGGAACGCCTGATCGAGAATGCTTAGAACCGGCGCAACGCAGTTGGTCGTGCAGGACGCCGCGGACAAAATGGTATGGCGCGAAGGATCATATTGCTTATCATTGACGCCCATGACGACCGTCAAATCCATTTGCTGTCCCGGCGCGGTTACGATGACGGAGGCCGCTCCGGCTTCCAAATGCTTGGAAGCTCCTTGGCGATCATTGAATTTTCCGGTAGCGTCCATTACAAGATCAACATTCAAGCTGGCCCATGGAATATGGACAGGATCACGCTCATAGACCACTTTCACCTTGTGCCCGTTAATGACAAGCCCTTGTTCCTCGACGGAGATTTGAGCATCCCAGGTACCGTGAACGGAATCATACTTCAATAAATGAGCAACCGTTTCTGCCGGATAAATGGAATTAATCGCTTTCAATGTCTTGGACGATGTCGGGTCGGAACACAACCTTCTTACCAATAGTCTCCCGATTCTGCCCATGCCGCTGATTCCAATGCCTCTTGTCATGTTGTCTTCCTCCCTCAATAGCGTGTAGCACTTCTATATATGGTATATCATAATTATTATTATGACGCAATATATAATTATTTATTGCACATAATAAAAACTTTTATCAGATTAAGTGCGTCACATTATAGACGAAAAGCACCCCGTAGTGTTAGCATGAACGTTTATGTTCTGCTAGCACTTTGGGGTGCTCACGGTAATTGCTGAATTTAGGCATTGCCTTTGCCGGTTGGTTGTGTGCGACTTGCGCCGATGACATGCCAAACATACAAGATAAGGAAAATGAGCATACTGAGAGCGGATATGCGATACATCCCGGCGTATCCGGCTGCCGATGCGACAAAACCGAAGCAAACCGATCCCATGGCGATTCCAAGGTCGATCGAGTTATAGAACATCCCGGTCGCCACTGCGCGGCGGTCCGGTGCGCTCCGCTGAATCGTCCACGCCTGCAGCGAAGGCTGCAGCATCCCGTATCCGATGCCGTAGCAAAGCGCGGATACAATCAACAGGCCCATGCCGGAAGAAAACGACAGCAGCACCAGCCCGAACGCCGTGAACAGAGCCCCGGTCGGCAGTACGGCCGCATGGCCTTTGCGATCAAACAGCTTGCCGGAAAAGGGGCGAATGACGACCACCATTAATGCATTAAATAAGAAAAACCATCCGACGTTGCCGAGCGACGTCTCTTTGCCGAATAAAGCAATGAAAGTGATAAGTCCGCCATAGGTCACGGAGAGCAGCAAATTCAGGACGCATGGAAACAATGCCCCTCTTTCCCACATGGAGCTCCTTTTCTTGGGTAGTACGGTTGGCGCAGCGGAGGCAACACGCGGTTGGGATGAGAACCGGATCATCAGCGCCAACGGGAATACGGCAACGGCCAGTACGGATGAGGCTCCTATTAAGGTATTGAATCCGTAATCGTTCAGCAGCCATAGACCGATAACCGGCGCAATGGACATAGACAGGCTGGTCGATAGACCGAAGTAGCCCATCCCTTCACCCATCCGGTTTTTCGGGATGATCTCGGAAGCGAGCGTTCCGAAGGCGGTGCCTGCGATAGCGAATCCGATTCCGTATAGCACCCTGAGCGCCAGCAGGGAGCCCATCCATTGAACATAGGCATATCCTGCAGTCGACACCGCATAGACGATAAGTCCGATCAGCATGAGTCTTCGTTGACCGAGCAGCTCGAACCATTTTCCCGCGAATAATCGGGTCGCAATGGCGGAGACGGCAAACAAGCTGATTACAAAGCTGATGGTAGTCCCGGTGCTTCCGAAGGTCGCGGACACATAAGCGGGCAGCGACGGCGTAATCATTTGCAAATTCAAATAGACGCATAAATTACACAGCGTTAAAAAAATAAAATTCATCGTCCAGAGCTTGGACGATGACGGCTGCGAAGCCTTGAGCGGAGCTGCTTGTGCCGCCTGCGCGGCTTGTGCAGCAGTTGATACCGGTGACGCTGATGAAGCTAGTGGTGCTTGTGAAGCTTCCGATACTCGTGATGCTTGTGAGGCAGTCATACTTGGTTGTCCCTTCTGGATGCTCATTTTAATTCAATTCATATTCGGCAAGCTTTATTGCTCCGATCCGCCGGTTTGCTGGCTTTCGTTAAGCTGTTCGGCGGCTTGGCTGATTTGCCGCAGGAGCTGTTTGAAAAGCTCCAATTGCTCCTTAGGAATATCCCGGGCAGCGTCGAGCAGCGTCTGCAGCTCAATGGCTGTCAGCTGCTGTGCCAGTTTCACTCCCTCGGGCGTCGAATAGACGCCGAACGACCGGCGGTCCTCCGCATTCAATTCCCTGCGGACCCAGCCTTTGCGTTCCATAACGTCCAGAATGCGGGTCGTCGTCGGAGGGTCCTTATCCGCACGCGCGGCAAGCTCCTTCTGGCTGATTCCGTCATTGCCCTGCAGCCGGCACAGCACGCTCCATTGCTCCGGAGTGATGTTGAAAGGCTTAAATCGCTGCAGCAGCAGCTGCACCATTCGGCGGTACGCTTTGCCGAGCAAAAATCCGTACGATCCGTCGAGATCGTAATGTTCCATAACTTATCCCTCCCTCTTCATTTGTTGTTATGACAATAATATCGTATGCAACTAAATTTGGCAATGCGGCAGCAAAAAAACCTGCCCCGGTTACCGGATGCAGGCATTTGTCGCCATACCTTATTCAAAAAAAATCCCGCACGGCTGCAAAAGCAAACGTACGGGATGTGATTCGTATTATACGTTGATTTTACCTGTCTTCTGCAGGTTGGCAAAGCTGATGGCGAGACTTTCGAACGGATCGCGTCCGTAAGTTTGGTCCTGCTCAACCGCACCCCACTCGACTCCGATTTCGTTACACGCGTCCAAAATGCGGGAGAAGTTCATGTTGCCTTCTCCAACTTCGGCAAACAATTGCTGACGATCTCCGGTTACAGCCATGTCCTTCAGGTGAACGACCTTCATCCGGCCGTTTACTTTGCGAATCCATTCTGCCGGATCCGCTCCGCCGGCTTGAACCCAATACACGTCCAATTCAAAATCGAAGGCGGATGGATCCGATTCCTCGAACAAGATATCCATTCCCGTCTTGCCGCCAAAGTTGGCGAACTCAAAGCTATGATTATGATAAATGAAGGTCAGTCCCGCTTCCTTCAGCCTTCTGCCGATTTCGGAAGCTTCTTTCGCGAATGCGGCGTAGCCTTCTCCGCTTGTCCGGTATTCTTGCGGCAAACCGCCAAGACCGACATATTGACATCCCCATGTTTTATGCTTCTCGATCACCGCATCCAGATTGTTTTTCAAATCGGGATAACCGATGTGCGTAGCACAAATGGTCAGTTCTTCACGATCGCACAAGTCCTTCAGCGCTTGGTTGTCAATCGGGCCGATCCCCGATACTTGAACGGCGCGGTAACCGATTTCTCTTACTTTTTTCAAAGTTTGTGCAATGTCTTCCGGCGTTTTCAAATACTCTCTCAAAGTATAGAGCTGTGCGGCAATTCTCAATGAAAACCTCTCCATTCATATATAGGATAAGATGAGTGCCATGCATTCAAGTACACTTTACCATATATATCCGTCCCCATCTACCATTAGTTAGCAGCGGAGGAAGGATTCAGGACAAGAACTCTCGCCGAATGTCCCGGCATATCGGTCAAGGTCAATTGCCCCTCAAATCGGCCGAGCGGCTCCCCGGTCCAGAAATCCTCGACATCGCCTGATTTATCCAGAGTAATGGACAGCGTGGCCGGAGTTTCCTCCCAGTTAAACAGGCACAGCAGCTGGCGGTCCGGCTCATAGACGCGGCCGACACGGAAGCTGTCGTCGTCGAAACGGGCGGCTATATTGCGCGTGGTAAGCGCCTTTTTCACCATGTCCAGATTGCGTTCGGTCATATTCGCCATATCGTCCCCGGACAACACCATGCCTCCGGAAGCAACGATGTAGGCGGCGTGGAACATAAACTCATCCGGCGTTATGGAGGACAAGCCGCGGCGAACAGTACCGTCCGGATCGATCAGCTTGATGTTGCGGTTCTCCAGCACGATGCAATCCGGGTCGTTGATCCACAGCCGGTTATGCTGCCAGTTGCGGGAGAAGCCCTCAGCCGCAAGCAATGCGAACACAGGCCATTTGCGCGCAATGTCGCCTGTAACCCTCATGCCGTGCACCGTTCCAAGCGACGGCCACATCGGCGCGTTGCAGCCTAACAGGAAACTGTCTTGACCTGCCCCTTCCAGTACGGCTTCCATTCCCATCCGGTAGGCCTCCACCTTCGTGGCTTCGGCAATATAGCGGCGGCCGCCGGGAAGCGCTCCCCACATGTTCGCATCGAGCTTGAAGTAATGGCAGCCCCACTCCTGACGCATCGTCCGGAACACGTGACGCAAATAGTCGCGCGCTTCCGGGTGTGTACCGTCCAGCATATACCATGGGCCTTGTCTCCAGCCTCCGAACGAAATGCGATTCGATGCAAGCGGCTTCCCTTCGTCGTCTTGAATGAACCAGTCCGGATGCTCCTTGAAGACGGCGGACTCTTCTTGTGCGATGAACGGAGCGACCCAGATCGCGGGCTCGAAGCCTTCGGCCTTGATTTGCTTGCACAGCTTCTCCATATCGCTGAACGACTTGCCCGGCGTTAACCAATCTCCCATGTATGCCTGATAGCCGTCGTCGATTTGAATATATTTTAATTGCGGCACTTGCTCGCCAATCGCGCGCAAATTATTGAAGATGTCCTGCTCAGTCACCTCGGGACCGAAGCAATACCAGGAGCACCAGCCGTTCGGAATCCCGCTCGTCTCGAGTCTTGGGTGATTCGTTTCGAGCTGTGCCGCATACTGCTCCAGCAGCGCTTCCCTATCGCTTCCCTCGATAATAGCGAAAGTTTCCAGATCCCAGCTTTGTCCCGCTTCCAGAACCAGCTGCTCTCCATCAAGCACAACCTCGAAATGACCGTCAGCCAAACGGATTTCTCCCGTATAGCAGTGGCAGGAGGTAAAGCCCATCAATAAATGGCGGGCCGGTTCAGGTGACAGCAGCACGAAGTTATAGGCTGTGAAAAAGCCCTCCGTCGCCGGCAGCTTGTAATGCTTGCGGTCATCGAATTTGCCGATCATCTTCGGCTCGCCGATGGTGCCGCCGTACTGCGACAGCATGCTGTAGCCTTCACCGTAAAATTTGGTGCTGCCCGTATACGGCCAAGCGCCTTTGAAAAGAACGATTTCCTTTATGCTGACCGCGTGATTGCCTTCGTTCACAATGCGAAAAGATGCTGTCTCGCCTTTCCACTCCGTTAAAATTCGGACGTGCTCCGCTGTCTTACCTTCGGCATCCCGAACCATTGACACGGCATCTTGAATAAATTGAATTCCTGTAAGCTGCATCTCAAGTACACTCCCATAGCATTAAATTGTCTTATTCTCTACTAAATACTTGCAAATCCGGTCATAGGGATAGCAAGTATTGGACATCCCTATTATAGCAAGAGCGTTTTCAATTGCATTTACCCAATCGTAGAGCATTTGCACATTTGTAGGATAAAATATATTGTCATAGGACTCGAATCGTGATAGCCTTACGTGTAGACAGACCTATCTGCCCGAGAGGGGAACGCCTGAATGAAAACAAGCACCGTCGATTTATCAGAGCTTCGATCGCGAATATTAAGCGCCAATTTTTATCCGTTCAAGCCTGGACAGCTTGTAGGACCCCGGCTGCCATACGTCCACCTTTTTGTCTATATTCCGGCCGGTAAGGGCAGGGTTGCCATCGGCGAACAGTCGTGGGCTGCCGAGCAAGGCGATCTGTTTTACATTGCTCCCGGCGTTACCCATACGTTTGCGGCCGATCCGCATGATCCTATGGTTCATGCCTCGGTTTATGTTGATCTGCTCTCACCCTCTACGCCGAAGTTAAAGGGGGACGGGAAGCTCAATTGCTATTACACATCGGAATACGAGCTGCAGCTGTGCGCGGCAAAAGTAGAATTTTCCGAAGGGATAACGATTCCCGTGCAAATCCGCGTTCCTCACAACGTAAGCTGGATGGAATCGTTCCTCACCGTGATTGAGACTTATCCGGAGCAGTCGCTAGGCAACGACCTGCTGCTGCGGGCGCATTTCGAATCGTTTCTCATCCGCTACATACAATATTCCTTGAAGCCGCAAAATAGCGTCCACGATCCAAGAATTGAAAAAATGATCGAAAGTCTGGAGCTTGCGGATTCCGCTAACGCCGGCGTGACCGAATGGGCGCAAAGGTTCGGGATCAGCACGGCTTACTTGTACGAGCTGTTCCGTAAGCAGACAGGGACAAGCCCGCAAAACTATTTATTGCAGTGCAAGCTCGACAAAGCCAAGGCTTACTTGCGGGAAACCAATATGCCGGTTACGGAAATCGCCTACAAGCTTGGTTTTTCTTCACTGCATTATTTTGCAAGACAGTTCAGCAAGTATGTCCAGGAGCCGGCGTCGAAATACCGACAGCGGTTTCGCGGGTTTGGATAAAAGGAGCCGGAAGCAAGAAAAGCCTTCATTTCACCGATATTCGTGTGAAATGAAGGCTTTTCTTAACAGCATTTATTCCGTAATTTGATTTTTGTGACGCGTCGGTCCCGCATGGACCCACAGCGTTACGATAGGATCCTCTTCACTCGAGATAAGGTGATGATCTTCACCGGGCTCAATGACGAAAATATCCCCGGTCGTTACAGGATGGAACGTTTTGTCAACCTCCATTTGTCCCTTCCCTTGCGCGATGATGAACACCTCGCAGTCTTTATGAACGTGGTAATCCCTTCCGTCCGGGCCGTCGTTAGTATGCGTGCGGTAGCCCGGCTTTTCGAAAGCCAGGCCGCCCGTCGACAAGTATTCTCCCGGCAGGATGCCCTGCAAAAAATGCCCTTCTCTCGTATCCTGTAAATCGCTCAAACGATACTTTTTCATGGATTGTCCCCCTGACAAGTCATTATTGTGCTATGAAACGATACAACCGGCTGCGGAAATCGCCTTTCCACTGAGGCAGATGAAGGCCTACGTTCATCAGTTCATCGCCGCCGAACAGCCGCTCTTCAGCATCTGCGACCTCTACTTCAACAACACGGTAATCTTTGTCCGGATCCAGCCCTTTCACGCGCAGCTTCGCAAGAGGCGCATTGGGCTTGGACAGCACCTGGAAGAAGGCCACGAGCGCTTCGGACCGGTCCTCGGAGACGAACATCCATGCCGTTTCATTGCCTTCGAACGGACTGAGCAGCCGGTAGAAGTCGCCGAACTGGATGAGCGGGCGCAGCTCTTTGTAGGTGGCTACCTGCTGTGCGACGATCGCTTTTTCTTCCTCGGTAAATTTGGTCAAGTCGAGCTCGTAGCCGAAGTTGCCGGACATCGCCACATGGCCGCGCATCTCGATAGGCGTAGTCCGGTGCACCTGATGATTCGGTACGGCGGACACATGAGCGCCGATGCTGCTGATCGGATAGACGATGCTCGTACCGTATTGGATCTTCAACCGCTCTACGGCATCCGTATTGTCGCTGGTCCATGTCTGAGGCATGTAATAGAGCATGCCCGGATCGAAGCGGCCTCCGCCGCCGGAGCAGCTTTCGAACAAGATATGCGGGAAAGCGGACGTAATCCGCTCCAGCACCTCATACAGGCCGAGCATGTAGCGGTGCGCCGTCTCTCTTTGTCTCTCCGGCGGAAGCAGCGCGGAGCCGATCTCGGTCATATTGCGGTTCATATCCCATTTGACATAGCTGATCGGGCAGCTTGCCAAGATGTCCGACACGACCTTGACGATATACTCTCTTACATCTTGCCGGGAGTAGTCGAGAATGAGCTGCTGGCGCGCTTCCGTACGGCGGCGGCCAGGCACGTGCAGGCACCAGTCCGGATGAGCACGGTACAGCTCGCTGTCCGGGGAAATCATCTCCGGCTCGAACCAGAGGCCGAATTGGAGATCCAGCTTATTCACCCTTTCCACCAGATCTTCGAGACCTTTGGGCAGCTTGTTGCCATCGACGAACCAGTCGCCGAGCGAGCTCTTGTCGTTATCCCGCTTACCGAACCAGCCGTCGTCCAGTACGAACAGCTCCAATCCGAGCTGCTGGCCAACTTTGGCTATTTCTTCAATCTTGTCCGCATTGAAATTGAAATACGTCGCTTCCCAGTTATTTACCAGTACCGGTCTCGATTTGTCACGGTATTCGCCGCGGCACAAGCGCGTGCGATACAGCTTGTGGTAGGTTCGCGACATCCCTCCGAGTCCTTCCGCGGAGTAGACAAGCACGGCCTCCGGCGCCTGGAACGCCTCGCCGGGCTCAAGAAGCCACGCGAAGTCGAATGGATTGATCCCCATAACGACGCGAGTCGTACTGTAAGGATCAATCTCCGCCTGAGCGAGGAAGCTGCCGCTGTATACGAGGCTGAAGCCGTATACGTCCCCGTGATCCTCATCGGCGTCCTTGGACAGCAGGGCGACGAACGGATTGACCGAGTGGCTGCTGGAGCCGCGGCGGCTCTCGATGGTAGCCCCGCCGGTCGTCAAAGGACGGCGCTCGATATGTCTCTCGCGTGCCCAAGAACCGTGCAGGTGCAGCATGTCAAAATCAGGATGCGGGAAATCGACGCTTACGCTGAGCGCTCTCAGCAGGCGGATATTTCCCCCGCTTTCGTTAACATAGCGAACCGAACGGGTGATAGCGTCGGCATCGCGGAATACCGTATAGGTAAGAACCGCTTTCAAGCCGATCAGCTTGTCCGTCAGCACGATGTCGAGACTGACCGCTTCTCCGTCCTCTTCAACATACGTCGCCGGAAGCCCTTCCAGACGGGGCTTGCCCGGATAAATCCGGTGCGATTCGTAGATCAGCTCGCTGACGGTCGTTCCGTTGTCCAGCTGCACCTGATACGCGGGCACCCGAAAATCGCTCGCGCCGAAGGCCGGCAGCTCTAGTGGGAGCGTATCAAGAGAGATTGCCAAATCCTCCGGATCCGTAGACGGAGAGAACGAGCAGCGCTTTCGATAGGCGAGTAAGCTTCCCGGATTGGTGCCGCGCACTTTCCGGCCCCAGTGGACTTGAACCAAATATTTCGATTTTACGATTTGCATAATGTAGCTGGTATGTTTCGTTTGCAGATGAAACGTTTGTGTTTCCGAATCGAAAATAATGCTCATAGCAGCCTCCAAAAAATAGTATTCAGGCCTTATTATATCCTTGGAAGCAGGCAGGCGAATATGGACAAAAACCATTTTCACATGGAGAAATTTATGATCTTGCCGCAGTAAAAGAAGTCAGCTCTCGTCCGACTAAAAAAGAGCCTTGCCCTGTTCACGGGCAAAGCTCTGAAACTAACTTCTCATAACAGCGAAACGGGTATTTGCGGAACGGATAGCGGATTTCGCCGACCGCGGCGTAGCCTGCTTTTTCGTACATTGCAATGGCAGCTTCATTCGCCGTGTAAGCATCGAAGCGGATGCTGGTATACTCCGACTCCACCGCGAAGGCTTCGGCGAATCGGAGCAGCTTCTTTCCGATACCGTGGCCCTGGTATGCCGGATGCACCGCCAGCCGGTGAATCACCATCGCACGGCCCCATCCGTCCCGCCACGGCAGCCCGGCAAACTCCGGGCCTTGCTCATCGTTCAGGGCAACGACCCCGATCCATTTGCCTTCCGCACGGATGCCGTAAAGATGGCCGTTGTGCAGATCCGCTGCGAATAAAGGCTGTGTCGGATAGTAGCGATCCCACTGATCGCTGCCGTTTTGCTGCATATGCCGAGTGACCTCTTCATACAGCGTCGTAACGGCTTCAAGCTCCGTTTCCTCCAGCTTCACTACCTCTTCATCGGACAGCTTCTTGTTGATTGTGCTCATGTCCGCCCCCCCGCTATTTGCAGAGCATCCTGCTTTTGATTTCCATCAGCCGGACTTTGGAACATCTCCGGAACAGCACGGTCCAGCCTATGGCAGCACCGATGAAACAATAAAATACGATATTGGAAATGGCAAGGAATTGCTCGGTCGTCAATTCATAGACAAGAGTAATCCTAACGGCTGCCTCAACAAGCAGCATCATGCCCCATACGATGGTCATCAATCGAATCACATAGCGGAAGTAAGGGATTTGCCAATTGTCGGCAAAATTCGATTTCTCGGAACCGTCTTTTGACGAAAAACGCATGGCCAAATGGTAGATCAGCGGCCGGGGGAACAGCAAGGATACCAGGAATAGCGCTCCGACGGCTGCAGTTACAAACGATTCTCGTATGAGAAGCAGCTTCTCGTCGCCTCCAAGCAGTACCATGCCGAGTCCGAGAAGGAACGTGAACAGCATCATCCCTCCAAACACATCCAGCTTCTTGTGACGGGCCAAATGCAGAAGATTGTCTGCCATCGGGACGATGGTGGCGATGGACAGCGCGGCAAAGCTCGACATGTTTCCCGACAGCCATACATATAACAGGTAGGGCACTGCACCGTTAATTATCAATGTGATCAAAATACTGCGAAGCACTTTGGACATAGGGAGTTCCTCCTCAAATTCATTGTATCAATTATGAGTTGTAAAAAATTGCCCGGGAAATGGTTAGGCTCAACTATTATTATTTGATTCACAGACCGTCGGTTTGTTTTATGAACTCAGTTTAAATTACAGACCGTCGGTTTGTCAATGGTTTTTTTCCTTCTTTTTCTATCTATTCAGAGCCTGCTGATCGATAATACTCCTTGGTGTATGTATTGTCTACGCCTGACTTAACACAAAGAAGGCTGCCCTTTATTCAGGACAGCCTTACCTTAAAGCCTGAGGAGAATTGCTCCCGTCAGTTTCACTTGCTGTTTTTCATCTCTTGAATATATTTATCGGCCTTCTCGTTCGATTCCCGAAGCGCCGTATTAATATCTTTTCCTTCATTCACCATCGATTTGATGCCTTCTTTTAGAAATCCGTACGATTTCACATCATATGCAGTCGCTTCCGGCAGCGGAGCCGGTTTTACAGCGAAAATACCCTGCAAGTTTTTCCCGTCATACAGCTTGGCGTCGGCTGCGAACTGCTTCCGGATCGCCGGGTCGCTTAGAGCGGACAGCCGGCTCCCCGTTTTGTTCATGGCGAGCTGGGCTTCGTTCGTAATCAAAGCTTGAATGGCGGCAAATGCAGCCTTCTTGTTATTGCTGGTAGGCGGAATCATCGCCAGATGGAAGTCGATCTCTCTGCCGAGACCCGGACGGTCATCGAACGACGGGAACGACACGACATCCCAGTTGAAGTCTTTGCCCGGCTCCTTCAGTTGAGGCAAGCGTGCGGTTAGGGCAGAAATCCAATACGGGAACATGGCTACCTTCTGATCCTTCAGGAAAGCGTCGATACCGTATGTATATTTCTTATTCGAGTCTACGACTCCCCGGATATCGTACAATTGCTTGTAGATGCCGAATACTTTTTTGTATCCGTCGCTGGTCAGAACTGCCTTCTCCTGCTTCTCGTCAACTACCGGGAGCGAATAAGCCCGCGTCAGCAGCGGAGGGTCCTGCAAATCGATACCTATATATTGGGTCCCTTGATCGGCCCGGGTCACTTGGCGGGCCAAATCAAGAATTTGGTTCCACGTCATGCCGTCCTTCGGATACGGAACACCGAATTTATCGAATATGTCCTTATTATATGCCACCACACCATAATTCATCGCGTAGGGGATACCGAACATTTCACCGTTTTTCCCGAATTTTTTCATTACATTGATCGTTTCGGGTTCAAAGCGGTTCAAGTCGACATTTTGACTTTTGATCCATTGGTTCAAGTCGCTTCCAAGTCCCATCTGCAGTACATCGTGCAAATAATAGTTACTCGTTGCAATAATGTCGGGCACCTCGCCGGCGGCGATCATTTTGTCCAGATTCGTGCCTTTAATCAGC
The DNA here is from genome assembly GCF_022354825.1 of Paenibacillus sp. H1-7. GTDB lineage: Bacteria > Bacillota > Bacilli > Paenibacillales > NBRC-103111 > Paenibacillus_S. The sequence goes on along the minus strand of NZ_CP031168.1, from coordinate 2,581,322 downwards.
TCGATCGTAATATTAGGATATTTGGCTTTCACCGGGTTTCCGATCAAGGTTTCCAAATCGGCATCGTTCAAAATACCTGCGTTGTGTGAGTAAAACCGCAATGTGACCGGTTCATTATTGTAGAGCTCCTCCTTGACCGGTTTGGGTGTCTCCGTATTGTTCGCGGTGGTCCCTGCTCCTCCACCCGAGCTGCAGCCGGCAAGAAGCGTACCTCCCAACATCGTCGTAGCAACCGCCAGTAAAGCCGCTTTCTTTGTTCTCATAACAGCACTCCCATTAAACATATTTTGATGTGAAACAGCCTAATGAAATCAAACTTGCCTCTTGATCGAATATGCCTATGCTGACTTATTAAGCTGATTGGCTCCTCGAGTGACGTTTTCCATGAATCGGCATTACGTTGGTACAAATGTAAGCGTAACCATTTCGGAATGCTTCACTGCCTTTTCCGTCTTAACCCCGCAGCACTGCGATTGTTATTGTGTGGCTGCTGCTGTATCATGGCAGCTGGTCGTTTATTCTTATCTCCATTTAAGCCTGCTTCCTGCGTGTTCACTGCTCGATTGTTGCGCAATGCACCCCCTATATCATGCGCGTTATTGTGTTAAAATTGTTTGTTTATGCGCGGTTACTTTCATCTTACCCAGCCTGTTATATACTGTCAATACAGTCAAATGTTAAGATTTTCTTGACACAAGCCTCTTTTGCTCATAATCTAAATTTAGGCCAATTTTCTAAAAAAAAGATAATGCGCACAGATGAACTTTTTCATGCATATACATCACCATTTTACGGAGGGACTCCATGTTAGCAGCCGAACGCAAATTGCGGATAGTCGAGTTTGTCAAGGAAAAACAGGTTGCTACCGTTGCCGCCTTGGCCAAGGAATTTCAAGTTCACGAGGCGACGATACGGCGCGATTTGGCCGAAATTGAGCAGGAAGGCTTGTTGAAACGAACTCACGGCGGGGTCATCGTAGATAAAGGAGCGAATATCGAGCCATCCTTCTCCGAGAGGGTCAGCGATCAGCTGGAGCAGAAAATCCGAATCGGAAAAAAGGCCGCATCCATGATCGAAGACGGCGACCACGTGATCATCGACTCGGGTACGACAACGATCCATATTGCTCAGGCTTTGGCAAACCGCACGAATATTACCGTCGTAACGAACGATATGAACGTAGCGGCAGAGCTCAGGGACTTTACCGGCGTAACAGTCATTGTTACCGGCGGCACGCTGTACCACTCCAGCTTCATGCTGAACGGGATGTACACCGACGACGTGCTGCAGAAGATTCATGTGCAAAAAGCTTTTATCGGCACGCCGGCTATTCACCCCGTGCATGGTCTCACGCACCCGGAAGCGCAGCTCGTCCCTACCAAGCAAGGCATGATCCGCGCCGCTCAGGAAATTATCGTGGTGGCGGACGACACGAAGATCGGCAAAGTCTCTTTGCATACCGTCACCCCTATTACCAGCATTCACACGTTCATAACCGGCTCCGAGGCATCCGACTCGCAGATCAAGCTGTTTCGGGATGCAGGGGTTCAGCTCGTTACGGTTTGAATAAGTTTAGATTTCCCTCTTATCAGTTTCGATGCGAAAAACAGCGGCAGTCTTGGACGAAATAAGTCCCGGATTGCCGTTTTTTTTACAATCGGTCGCTCATCTATGAGAGGCCTCGATACAGGTTTTCTCACCACAATAGAATTTATAAGATTCCGAGGTCATCGGATGTAAAAATACTATTTGGCGATAAAAACAACCTCTTAACGCGGTCGCTCCTCTGTGAAAGGACGTCGATAGACGTTTTTCTCATTGCGCTATAGCTCCTCACGTGATAAATGTCTAATTTCGCTGCGCCCCCCATACCATCAGCCCATCCACTAATGACTAGTTGAACATATAGTAAATCATCATTATCCAGAAAGTAGTGATTTATTTTGAAGCCTCTTTCATTCATGACGTGGAATATTTATATCGGCGCGGAGCTGACACCCCTGCTAACGGCAACGGCTCCCGACCAAATTCCGGAGCGTGTCACAGAAGTTTTCCAGCAGTTTCTCGCTACTAATTTCCCGTTACGCGCGAAGGCTCTCGCCCGCCAAATTGCCCTTAAAGCCCCCGATATTATCGGATTGCAGGAGGTCGCGAAATGGGAGTTGATTCCGCCTAATTCGAGCAAGGTCGTGTACAACTTTTTGACCATTTTACTTCGTGAATTAAGACGCAAAGGAATGCGGTATACCGTAGCGGCGCAAAACCGGAACTTATCGGCGGCTCTGCCAAGCAGCTCCGGGAACCTGATTCGTTTAACGGACCGAGATGTCATTTTAGTTCGCAAGACAAGGAGATTCAAGGTAGTCCGAAAGCAGGAAGCCAACTTCAAGACCAATGTGGAGATAGATGTCGGGGGGCAGACGATTCCCATCCTAAGAGGCTGGTCGGCCATTGATGTAAAGGTTCGGCGCGGCATATTCCGACTCATCAATACTCATCTCGAACCCGATTCTCCAGAGGTACAGGTCGCTCAAGCAAACGAGCTGCTTACAGGTCCGGCTGCAGCCAAACGTCCGGTTATATTGCTGGGAGACTTTAATTCGAACGCCGATGGCAGCGGAACAGCAACCTACGGTAATCTCACTTCCGCAGGCTTTCAGGATGCATGGACGCATGTCGGCAAGGGCAACGGATTTACTTGCTGCCAAGATGCCGATTTGTTAAACGCCGTGTCTCATTTGAACAGGAGAATCGATTTGATTTTGTTCAAGAAAAGGAGCAACTGGAAGGCTGTTAAAGCTGCGGTAGTAGGAGAGGCCCAACGCGACCGAACCCGAACAAGACTATGGCCGTCCGATCATGCGGGCGTAACCGCAAAATTAAAGCTTAGAAACTGCAAATAACGAATGAATCGACCTTTGCTCATACGGAGCCTCTCAGAAGAGCTCTTTTTTGTCTGTTTACTTCGAAGTATCCATTGGACGAAAAAGGGAGCTGCACATATTGGAATGTACAGCTCCTTTTTGCATGCTTATTAAGAGTTCAACGTTTGACTAGCCGTCTTGCCCCCTGTTATCCTCGAAATCGGGAATACCTGCCTCACAGGGATAAGAATAATGGCGGCAAGCGCCGCTTTCACCGCATCTCCGGGCAAGTATGGATAGCAGCCTAGTACCATCGCTTTCTGCAAAGATACTCCCGCTTTATGTGCCAGCCAAGGAACACCCGTTATGTACAGCAGCAAGGAGCCGAAAACCTCCATGATAATGAAAACGAGTACTAAGGATACGAGGCTTCTGCCTTTGACGCGCTGCACGAACCAACCGATCAGCAATGCCGCGAATGGATACATCCAAATAAAACCTCCGGTCGGGCCTAACAGCAGTGTTAATCCGCCGCTGCCGTGAAGCAGAGGAATACCGAGTGCGGTTAACACAACGACAAGCGCAATGCTGCAAAACCCGTACAATGGTCCTAAAATAGCTCCGGCTAGCATAACAGCCAAATTTTGCAATGAGATCGGAACCGGAGTAAAACCTAAATGAATGTTCAAATAGCTGGATGCGACAAACAGCGCTCCGAATAGCGCACTGAACGCCATGCCTCTTACTGAAATTTTTTTCATTGCCATAGCTCCTTTTATTTGTTAACCTAATATCGTTGTTCGAAGTTGACAATTGCATTCTAGCACAAACCATTCGGTTAGAAAAGAGAAATTTGTATGAGTACAAATGGCATTCTGAAGCTGAATCAGGCGGCCCTGACATTGGATACGGCGGATGGGCCCCGAACCGTACTGCATCCGGTTGACCTTCAAATACATGAAGGCGAGTGGATCGCGTTGGTCGGATCCAACGGCTGCGGCAAAAGCACCCTTGCTAAAGTCATGGCCGGATTGCAATCCCCTACATCCGGAACCGTTTCATTAACGGCTGAAGGTCAGCCCCCGGTTCAGCTTGTATTTCAAAATCCCGACACCTCTATCATTGGGGAAACGGTGTATGAGGACTTGTGCTTCGTCATGGAGAACTACGGTGTAAGCGAGGAGCAAATGCCGGCCAGAGCTGCGGAAGCTCTGGATAAAGTAGGGCTTGCCAACCGCATCCATGCCCCTGCCTCAACCTTATCAGGCGGGCAAAAGCAGCTGCTCGCCATCGCAGGCTGTCTGGTTGTGGAGCCGACCATATATATTTTCGACGAAGCGACTTCCATGCTGGATCCGATGTCGCGGCAAACGATCCTGTCTATTGCAGGAAAGCTGCACAGGGAAGGCAAAACGATCATCTGGATTACACAGCTTCTCGATGAATTAGCGGACACCGATCGGGTCGTCGGCATGGAGGACGGCCGCCTTGTCTTCGACGGAACACCGCGCGAATTTTTCTTCCAGCGTCCGCAATCCGGTGAACGGAGCAGCTGCGAGCAGCTTGGCTTTACGCCGCCTTATACCGTCCGGGTTGTACAGCAGCTGTTCGAGCAGGGATACATACTGAACCCTCCTCCGCTTACTCCCGAGCAGCTGAGCAAGGCGGTGAGCGAGCTGTGAGAATCGTCATGGAGCATGTCAGCGTTATGGCGGGCAAAAACGGAAGTACACCCATTCTGCGCGACATCAGTCACGAATTCGAGCAAGGGAGCGTTACGCTGGTTGTTGGTCGGACCGGCTCCGGCAAGAGCACGCTGCTGCACATACTCTCCGGGCTTCTGCCCATAAATGCGGGTGCTATCCGATACGGAGACAAGCTGCTGTGGGACGGGAATCGGGTCAATGAGGCTCTGCTGCTGCAGTCCGGCAACGTATTCCAATATCCGGAGCGGCAGCTGTTCGCGGATAGCGTCCGCAAGGAATTCGCCTATTCCTTGCGGCCATTCCGGCTGAAGCGGCAAGCGGCCGAAGACAGAGTGCGCGAAACCGTCCGGCAGTTGGAGCTGCCGGAGTCGATCGTTCAAGAGTCGGTGTTCACCCTTTCCGACGGGTGGAAACGAAAAGCGGCTCTGGCTACGACTCTCGCAACCCGGCCTGCCTGGCTGCTGTTGGACGAGCCTACGGCAGGCATCGATCCTCAAGGGATTCCTCCGCTGCTCCGTGCCGTCAGAGAGCATCGGGAGCAGTCAGGAGGAGGCGTCGTCATTGCCAGCCACGATCTCGACGCCTTTCTTCCGGCAGCTGATCGTGTAGTCGTGATGCGGGACGGCTGCATCCGCGCCGTCTTTGCTCCGGAGGAGCTGCACGATTATTCGGACGTGCTGCTGGAAGCTCATGTCGGGCTGCCGGCATCAGCCGTGATTGCCCGGGAGCTGCAGCAGCGCGGGATCGTCGTTGCAGGATCTCCCCTGACACCAGAGGCAACGGCAAGTGCCATTGTTCAGGCCTTGCGGCAGAAGAATTCGCCAAACCCCGTTCGGGCGAATGAATCGGAATTGGATGTAAAATCCAATGATGGCGTGACAGAGAGCCGATGCATGGCCGAAAACATTGCTGCTAAAGAGACTAATCCTGAAGATCCTGCATGTACAGCCGAACCTGGCCTAACGCCGGTCAAAGCAGGCCTTCTTCAGCTGCACCCTATCGCCAAATGGTTGTTCTATATGGCTGTATCGGCGGGCATGCTGCTGCAGAATGGATGGATCGGCATTGCTCTTTCGGCCGTACTGGCCTTCGCAATGATAAGGATTTCCAGCGCTTCCTATCGTACCGTCAGCCGGGCAAGCAAAGCATTCTTTCTCTTCATTGTTATTTCGAGCCTTATATCCGGGTTACAAATTACCGTCGGCGATTCGTGGTGGTCCTGGAAGGAAGTATCCTTCTCTTTCCCATCGGCATCTCGTACGTTTCAACAGCTGGTTGTATTTCTGATCGTGCTGGTGGCAGGTGTGGCCTTCCTGGTCACGACCAATGCTTCGGCGATGCAGCGGGGGCTGGAGCAAGCCTTATCACCTCTGGAACGGTTCCTGCGCATTCCCATATCGATCTTTACGTTCTCGGCATCGCTACTGCTGAGATTCATTCCCCTGATCGGCAAGGATATGGATCGAATGTCGCTTATCGTAAAATCGAGGGGCAAGTCGAATGTGAAGCCCGGTTCTATAAGATTGAGAGATACTCCCGGATTTATGATCCCGCTTCTATTATCTATGATGAAGCAGGCTGAGGATATGGCACTAGTCCTGGAAGCCAGAGGGTATAAATTCAAACGGAGCGGTCCCTCTGCTCGTCCATCGCTTGCTTTCACCCGCAACGATTGGCTTGCCGTCGGTGCAGGAGCTGTTCTATTGATTTTGTTCATTGTGATCCGTGAAATAGCAAAAACATCCGGTTAAGCTTAAAGGGCTTAGACCGGATGTTTTCGGATGTGACCGGGAGACCATGTTGTAATCCATTATGGATTGGGCTTTACATAAATTCGAACAGGGTCGCTCTCCGCTTTGCCGATAGCGTCTGCAGTAATGCTTATTTCTTGGTTAAGAGGGAAATTGGGGTAGTATGAAAGATTCACGTATGCGTTCCCCCAATAATCTGAAATTAGCTGATAATATTTTCCGGCTGGGGTGTATATGGTAATCATAGTAAATGGTTCGGTTTTAACATTTAAACTGCTAAAACTTTGGTACACGCTTCCCGTAACCGTCGGTAGCGATGTCTTTCCGGAAACAGGCTTTACGGTAAGAATGGCCGGATCGCTTTCAGACCATCCTAATGGTTTGGAAGTTACCGCTACTTGAGTTCCCAGTGCAAAATCTCCATAGTGAATTACAAAATAATAACCATTTAAGCCATCATAATACTCCGGGTAAATCATTGTACCTTCTGTCATTGTTTTAAACTTAAGGTTATTATAGGGGTTCAGTGTCCAGGTGATGTTAATACCATCTTCATACACTGCCCCATTCACGGTTGGTATAGCTGCTTTTGGAGATTTCACAACTTGAATAGGATACGGCAAGCTTTCTTTTTTATCTGGAACCTTTGCTAATAGTTTCAACGTCCCATCTAAGGGTATCCAGCCTTCAGAAATATACAATGTAAACTGTCCGTCATTTTGCGCCTGGCTGTAGGTTATTTCCTGTCCGGAAGCGTTTAATAATCTGACCCGCGCATTCGATTCCGCATAGCCGGTGATAGTGCGCGACTCGGAATAAATTACTCCATTTATTGTAGGTATATTCGTTAGCGGAGCTTCCAATACCGGAATAAGGTACGGAATGCTATCTTTTTTACCCGGAACTTTGGCAATAAGATAGATCTTGTCATTCGTAGGTAGAGTACCCCGTACATACAGAGTAAATTGCCCAAGAGAATCTGCATATCTCGGATCATACATTTCCTGTCCCATAGAGTTTACGATCTTAACCAACGCGCCTGCCTCAGTAATACCGCTAATAGAGTACGATTCCGAATTTACAGTACCTGTTACACTAGGAGTTTTGGTAAGTAGTGCTTCCTGAACGGTCATTGGGGTTGGCAAGCTTTCTTTCTTCCCACTTGCTTTTGCTGTTACAAGGATCTCTTCTCCTGCCACCAGTTGTTCGCCATTATACGAAATGGACTTAGGTTCTCCAAAGTCAATGGATCCCTTCCCAATAATTGTGCCATCTTGTTTTTTTAAGTATATAGTGGCTGCTTTTTCCGCCGATACAGTCACTTCGCCACTCGGAATATCGTAAACGGCACCAGTTACAGACGGTTTATCAGTATAAGGCGAGGAAAGGATGGTTTCTGATGTTTTAGGACTTAATAGCATGCCGCCAGTCTTGAGCTGGAAGTGAAGTTTCGTCCCTTCCTTTAATGAGCCATTAATTCGGATGGCCATTTCATCTGGAATTCCTGGACTTTGAGCATGAGCAACTAAATATCCATCATCGTCTGTTATGATAACCGTACCGTAGCGAGCTTTAACATAGACGTATTCACCCTCGCTATACACGCTGCCTTCAACTGTTGGAGCTTCACTAATCAAACTCTTTCCTACCTTAATCTTGACTGGTTCATTCTCACTCTTACCTACCTCGCTGATGCTGACATCCAAGATTTCATCCCCACGTAGAGGGAGGAAATAGGAATCGATGTAGAATACATTTTCATTCTTTGAATGGGTTGAACCGACAATTTCCTTTTCCTGATTTCGAACGACTGCCCGATAGTATCCTTTTTGTTGACCGATCAATGGACTGTGCTCTTCATTAGGTGGGAGCACATTATCAGGGGCCATGCTTGTTCCTTGAACATGCTGGACGGAAACGGGAATTGGATCACTAAACAGTTTGCCATACTCTTGGACATACATTGTCATTTGCTGAGTAAATTGGTTACTGTTAATGAAATAAGCGTCATCCCAGGCCCTTGAAATAATTTGCCCCTGTTCATTTTTAATGACCGCTCGGATTATGCCAGGATTGAAATTAACGATAGCCCCGTTGTCATAGAAAAGAACTTGAGGTGATACAACTGCAGTTTTCACTACATTTTTCGGAATACGTGTATACACCGTAGCTGTACGATTATAATGTACAGCTGTTACTTCCAAGCGTTCATCTGCACTAAGTCCGATGACCTCCTCTGAAATTGTAAAGCGGAAACCATCATAAGCAGGCTCGATTGGTCCCAAAATGACCTTTCCGTCGTCGGCTTTTTTTATTAATACAGTCGTTCCTGGCAGTAAGTTTCCGCCGATCGTCATCTCATAACCGTCAAACTGAGCAATTACACTATGTATAATTGTTTGATTTGATAATGATTCTACCGGAATAATTACAGGTACACTAACAGACTGTTCCTCTAGTTTTGCTGTAATATAAATCAGATCTTTTTCCTGCAAAGCAATCCACGAAGGGATGTCAAGTTCAACTTTTGTCTCATTAGATTTTAAAATGATTTCTGCAATGGTTATACCTGCTGACGTAGTAAATGTAAGCTTTCTATTGGCTGGCCAAGAATCGAAGATTAAAGTCCCGCCAAACGGGTAAAGTCGGCCCGATCGTACCATTGGCTTCTGAGTTTGGAAGGCGGTTTGGTCCTCATTGGAGAATGCTGCTTTTTTTCTTCTTACGTTTATTGGAATAGGCTCACTTTCTTTTTTACCATGCTCAATAGTTGTTACATAAAGTGTTTCTAATGGAGCTTTTGAATCGTAACTGTATTCATACGCGAATGTCCAATAACCGTGTTGTAAGACATTGTCTTTGGCTTCCTCTGTGTATATGAGCTTATTTTGGCTATCCTTTATATGCACGATCGCATGACGGGATGCCAGCCCGGTAATCTCCCATCTCGTTGTCCAATCTTTTACAATTTCTTTGTAAACAAATGGCTTGGGGGACGGCTCACTGCCTTCTACAACCGTCTCTGTTATCTCTGTTGCTGATTTCCCCGGGGACTTGGCGATAATCCTAACCTGGTCTCCGGCTTTCTGCCCAACTATGCGGATGCGGTAGACAACTGTCGATTCGTTTGTGTAAATGACTTCTTTATCGAGCTGCTCCACATTATCGGCAACTACACTCACATCTGCTCGGCGTTCCGCTTCCACTTGCAAGTAGGAATCTCCTTCATAGATCTTTCCAAGAACCTTGGGCACAAATGTCTTCCCTTCACTTGCTTTCACCGTTTTTGAGACAGTGCCGCTAGGCTTCTTGCCATTGCTTCTGCCGATTACCTCAACCTGCTGGCCTACAGTTAACGGAATATCCAAAGAAATTAAATCAGAGTTTGGTCCAAGTAGACCACCCCCACCATAGTATCCTCCGAAACCACCACCACCGCCGCCGCTGCCGCTACTCTGACTACTAGTGAAGGTGGGATAGCTGCCCGAATAATAGTGATTCCTCTCATAAAACTTGGCATCCAGTACCGTGCCGTCAGCAAGCTGCAGCCAAACAACGGACGGCTCAAAGGTAAATACTTGCAGAGTAGATGTACCCTCGTATATCTCTTCAATCAATTCCGGCATGGCCGTAATGACGGTCGGTGTATCCGCTCGCTGGACCATAACGGTTGCTGCGGCGCTCGGAAGCTTGCCGCTTCCTTCGGCCACGATAAACAGCTGCTCGTTACTTGTCAGCTGCTTGCGCAGCGGCACAACGAGGCTGCCGTCGTTACGGGAAGTCCCTTTGCCCGCCAGTCCGCCTTGCTGATCCGTTACAACCACTTTGGCGTTGGCTTCCGTCATTACCGTTATCCAGGCTGCATCCGAGTAGACGCTACTGAGCACGGTTGGCGTATTCGTAGGCTCGGTTCCCAAGGATGGCAAAGCTTTTATCGTAATGCTAAAGAGCTTATAAACGGACATTCCTTTGCTGGATAGGGTTGCCGTAAGCTTCACAACATGATCGGCTTCGCCGGCTGCCGGACGTGTTACGATACCTGCCAGGGTCAAGTATTGGGAATCGCTTAATTCCCAGCTAATCGAGCTATTTCCTACCCCTGAGGTCGGAAGCGTAATATTTTGCGTCACATGATCCGCCGTATCTCCCGGCTTATACATGATTTGCAAAAGCTGCTTTGCCTCCTCAAGTGCCGCCTTTGCTGAATCAAGCTCCTTTTCCTTGAGCTTTGGATAATTAGAGATATCGCTCTCTGTCGCCCCCAGATCGTATGCAGCCGCAATCATCCGGTAAATTCTTTGGATAAGCTGCTCCAGCTCGGAGGAATATTCTTTACTATCGCCAATGGAATCTATTGTCGCAATAATTTTGGCGACCGTTGATTTTTTCAACGCTTCCCTGACAGCGGCATCCGCTTCGATGTGACTGGAACCGGTATACTCCGCTGCAGTCTTGGTGAACGATTCCGGCTTTCCTTCCAGCTTGATAATTGCATTGTCCAGGCTCAATAAGGATATCGTATCGGTCTGAATGTTAGCCGTCACACCTTGCACGTTAGCGCTATTTACGATTCCGTAGCTACCTCTTCCTGCTAACGCTACGTGTATTCCATTCTGAGATACGGATACAGATTGAATGGAATTGTTCTCGGCCACATTAAGGCTTGCGTTTGACTTCAAGCTTACCCTTTGGATACTGGATGATTTGCCGCTGGAGGTTGAACCAACCGATAATCGTACGCCCGTAGCATCAACGCTTACTTCTCCGCTGAATGTCCCTCTTAACGTAACGGTCTGATCAGCCGCTCCCTGTGTAATTCGGATCGCTCCCAAACTTCCCGCTTCCTGTTCAACGACCGCTTGGGAGTCTATCTCCGTGTTTGTGATGGAGGTGCCGTCCAAAGATAAGATCCGAACTCCACTCGTTTGTTGATTCGCTTTTACCAAAAGCACATCGGATCGAACATTCCTTACTCTTATCGTATTGGCAGAGCCCGAGCGAACCTCGATTTTGGCCGCGGTTACGTTTTGCAGCGTTACTTCTCCGTTAGCCCCAGGGTTAACGACCAGGGTACCGGAAACCTTCACACCTTCTTGTCCATCGGAAGGCCCATAGGTACCGGAGGAGGTTATAGCAGCATCTCCATTGATCGTACCTGGCTTATTAAGCGGGGAACCAGCGGAATTTCCTCCTCCAGAGCTGGAGCCTCCTCCACCACCGCCACCGCCTCCACCTGCACAGCAGATGATTGGCGTTTCTTCTTTCTTGGGCTCTTCTTTAACCGGTTCTGCAACGAGCTTTTGTGCAGCATCGACGTACTGCTGGCGTTTCGTATGGAACTCATAAGCGAGTCTTGCCAACGCTTGTCTTTGCGCTGCGGCAGAAGGCTCAAACCGCAAACTCCCGTTACCGTTATCTATCCCTTGAACAAAGCCGATTTGATTGGCTAACCAGACGCTTGGTTTTGCCCAGTCAGCGATCTGCTCCCAGTCGGTGAAAGCTGCTTTACTCGAACTCGAGGCCTTATCCAACACAGACTGCAATCCCATAGCCCGCAGGAAAAAGACGACCAATTGCTCCCGCGTCACCTTCTCAGCCGGAGAAAATGCATTCTCCGACGTGCCGTCCGTTATTCCAGATGTAACAAGTGCTCCGACAAATCCCCGATACCAGCTGTCCTGGGCGATATCTTGGAAGCGATCAGCCCCCTGCGGCTCCTCCTTGAGTCCTAAGGAGAGTACGATGATTTTGGCAAGCTCGGCCCGAGTCATCGACTGTTCCGGCGCGAACCGTCCTTCCCCGTAACCGGATACAATACCGGCTTCGTACAGCGCTACAATTTCTTTTGCCGCATAAGACCCGCTAATGTCAGTTAGTCCCGTATCGGCGGCACTTTCTTTCGGCGTACCGGTCACTTGCCCTTCCGCAGAGCTGCCCGGCATTTCCGCCGCGAATGCGCGGTTCCCCCCGGAATCCGTCACACCCCAAAAAGCCAGCAGCAGCTGAGACAATAGCATCGTACCTACCAGCAATTTGGAAATCTCTCTTCGAAGCTCTCCCACTCGTTTCTACCTCCACAATTAATAGGAATAAATTCCACACTTTTCCCATTGTACTGTAAATTCATCCAAATATCTTCTATATTTTTCTAAAGAAATTGAGAAAAAAGACCTAGCAATACATTCTATCAAAAAGAATGTACCGCAAGGTCTTCGTGTCTCTGTACATACAAGATCAAACAACGGTTTCAACCCGCTCCAAGCCTTCCTCCGCAAACCAAGCCAGCTTATCCCTTAAGCGAACCACCTCTCCTATTAAAATGATCGCAGGGTTCGGAATGCTGTGCTCTTGCACGATCCGGGCAATCGTATCGAGTGCCCCGGTGACCGTTCTCTGCTTGCCGCTGGTCCCCCAAGATACGACGGCAACCGGAGTAGCGGCACTTTTTCCATAGCTGATAAGCTGTTCGCACAAGTAGGCGATATTGCTCATGCCCATATAAAAAGCAATCGTGTCCGTACCCGTAGCCAGTGCATGCCACTTCTCCGGAGGAATCGTATCGTCCTGGCATAAATGGCCGGTCACCATCGTGAACGTCGTAGCGACCTTGCGCTGCGTAACCGGAATGCCGGCATAGGCAGGCGCTGCAATACCCGACGTAATGCCCGGTACGATCTCGAACGGAATCCCGTGGTCGACCAGCGTTTCCGCCTCTTCCCCTACTCGGCCGAATACACAGGGATCCCCGCCCTTCAGCCGTGCCACGGTTTTCCCTTCCAGCGCCTTCGCCACGAGCAGCTCATTGATTTGTTCCTGTGGGATCACATGATGATTGGGGGTCTTGCCGCAATATATGAATTCCGCATCGGGACGAGCATGCTTCAGCAGCTCGGGATTGGCCAAACGGTCGTACACGATAACCTCGGATGTCTGAATGCACCGTAATCCTTTGACCGTTATCAGATCGGGGTCACCCGGTCCGGCTCCTATAAAAAACACCTTGCCTCTACTCGTCTCCATACGGTTTCACCTCAACTTGTAATATGCATTAAGCCGCTTTCGATTGATTGGATAAGGCTGCGGCGTCCTTTTTCCTATGGGTAAAATACAGGAACAATCCCGTAAACAAGACGCCTCCGACAAAATTGCCGAGCAGTACCGGCAGCTGATTCCACAGCCACCAGCCTCCGAAGGTGACATTGGCGCCGTACATCATTCCTGCCGGAATGACGAACATATTGACTACAGCATGCTCGAAGCCCTGGGCGAAAAACGTGAGAATGGGCAGCCACATGGCGGCAATCTTGCCCATGGTCGACTGGGAGGTCATGGCCATGACGGCACCGAGCGTCACCATCCAGTTGCAGAGCACCGCTTTGGCAAATACGGCGATCATGCCGTCCATACCGATGCTGGAGTAACCGTTCGTTTTGGTTTCGGCTGTTTTTATAATCGTTTGAATGACCGCATTGTCGCCGATATGCCCATAATTGGTAACCGCCGCATAAAAGAGCAGAGCGTAGGCGATACAGCCGAGAAGATGACCGACAATCACCCACAAAAAATTGTTCAGCATCTTCCCTACCGATACGCGCTTGTTAAGTACGGCTAAAGGGATGAGTGCGAAGCTGCCGGTTACAAGCTCGAGCCCGAGCAGGACAATCATGACGAAGCCTACCGGGAACACGAGGGCTCCTACGAGCCCCAGTTTGGTTTGTGCCGTAGCGGTAAACGCCAATGTCGTGGCAAAGGCCAATATCGCGCCTCCCAGAAATCCCCGGATCAATAAATCTTTTATAGATAATTGCGCTTTGTTTACACCGGATTGGATCATTTGTTCCAGCACTTGCTCCGGTTTTACATAATCCATGGTACTCAGCTCCTTTCCACGGACCCAACGGAAGTTAGGAAGCCAAATGCTCAGCGTTATCAAAGAGCAGGATGACATTTCCTGTCTGCTCGTCGATTTCAAGCTGGAACGCTCTGACGCAGCCTTCATCCGGCGCTTGCACAAGCCCGTTGTCGAGATTGATTTTCCAATCGTGCAGCGGACAAAACACATGATGATCGCAGACGATCCCTTCAGACAGCTTGCCGTTTTTGTGCGGGCAAAGATTCTCTATCGCTCTTAGCTCCCCGCCGGACAGCTTGAAGATGGCAATTTCCACACCATTCACGTGAATGATTCGCGACCTTCTTTCCGTAATTTCCGATTGATGAGCAACAATGATCCGTTTCATATAGGTTTCCCTCCTGTATCGTATCCGAAAGCTTGGTAGACCGTAATTGCAGCCTTGACGTCGATTAGTTCTGTATAGGTGTCAGCTGTTGTGTATTCAGCATCTCAAACGTTTTACGAAGCTCATCCTTCTCGATAATTTCCTTCCAAGGGTCTGTCGTGAGGCTGAGCGTTTTCTCGATTCGGGCTACAAGAGCTTCGCGGTCTTCCTTCTTCTCTAGCGCAGCCAAGATGGAATCGACTCCTACACGCTGTACCCATTCGCTGGTCCGTTCATTCCATTTTGCTTGCTCGCGGTAGTACTGCAGGAAGGCGCCCGCCCATTCGATGACTTCTTCCTCCGTCTTGACCTTGCACAGCAAATCCGTCGCCCGAACCTTGACGCCGCCGTTACCGCCGACATGCAGCTCCCAGCCGCCATCAATCGCAACGACCCCGAAATCCTTGATCGTAGACTCGGCGCAGTTACGCGGACAACCGGATACGGCCAGCTTTACTTTGGCAGGAGTGTTTAGCCGTTCAAAACGTTTTTCGAGCTCAATGCCCATGGCAATGGAATCCTGCGTACCGAATCGGCAGAAGGTGGAGCCTACGCATGTTTTAACGGTCCTTAATGCCTTCCCATAAGCGTAGCCCGACGGCATATCGAGATCGGCCCACATCCCCGGCAAATCTTCTTTTTTCACACCCAGCAGATCGAGCCTTTGGCCGCCGGTAAACTTCACCATCGGCACGTCGTATTTCTCGGCGACTTCGGCAATCCGCTTCAGCGCTTGTGGAGAGGTGACACCGCCGTAAATTCGCGGTACGACCGAATATGTTCCGTCCTTCTGAATGTTCGCATGGTTCCGTTCGTTCACGAATCGGGATTCTCTTTCGTCCGCGTGCTCCTCCGGCCAGATCATGCCCAAGTAATAGTTCAGCGCAGGACGGCATTTGGAGCAGCCTTCTTCGTTGTGCCAGTTCATCACGTTCATCACTTCTTTGGTCGTCGTCAAATGCATACTGCGGATGGCTTCGACCACTTCGTCCCTGCTGTGCTCGGTGCAGCCGCAAATTCCTTCTTTAACCGTCTTCACTCCATCCGCTCCCAAAGTCAGCGTAAGCAGATCGGCCACTAACGGCTTGCAGCCGCCGCACGATCCGGAAGCTTTGGTACACGCTTTAATATCGTTGACGCTGGCACAGCCCTTTTCTTGAATGGCGCCGACAATCGTTCCTTTCGATACGCCGTTACATCCGCAAATAATCTCGCTGTCAGGTAAGGAGGCGACATAGTCGATACCGGATAACGCTTTGCCTCCGGCGCTGTCTCCCAGCAACACCTGCTTTTCTTTCCCGCTTACGTCTTCGCCGTTTCGTATCATGGCGAACAGCTTGGAGCCGTCACTTGTATCTCCAAACAGAACGGAGCCGATGACTTTGCCGTCCTTGATGACGACTTTTTTATAAATGCCTTCGAAATCGTCCTGAACTCGGACCGAGCGCGTGTCCGGGCCGTCCGTAAATCGCCCTGCGGAGAACACGTTGACTCCCGAAACCTTCAGCTTCGTTGATACGACGGAGCCTTGATAGCCTGCTGACGGAACGCCTGCCAGCCGTTTGGCCAATTCGCTGCCTTGCTCATACAACGGAGCTACGAGACCATATGCGATGCCCCGATGCTCCGCGCACTCCCCGACCGAATACACATGCGGGATATTGGTCTCCATATAATCGTTGACTACGATACCGCGGTTCACTTCGATGCCGTTATCTTTGGCCAGAGCGACATTGGGCCGGATGCCTACCGCCATGACGACCAAATCCGCTTCCACTTCGGTTCCGTCTTTGAAGCGAACGCCGGTAACCCGTTTTTTACCCAAAATGGAGTCGGTGTTCTTCTCGAGTAAAAACCTCATTCCTTGCTTCTCCAGCTCGGATTGCAGCATGTGCGAAGCCGTTTCGTCCAATTGGCGCTCCATCAAATATTTGAATATGTGTACCACCGATACATCCATGTTCAAGTTTCTAAGTCCGCGGGCCGCTTCAAGCCCGAGCAAGCCTCCGCCGATAACAACGGCCTTCTTATATTTCTTGGAAGCTTCCAGCATCGTTTCGCAGTCTTTAATATCCCGGAAGGCGATAACCCCTTCTTTATCTGCACCCGGCAACGGAAGCATAAATGGCAGCGATCCGGTAGCAATGATCAGATCGTCGTAGGAAGCGGAAATTCCACTGTCGGTCTTGACGATTTTCTTCTTGGTGTCGATGCTGCTTACCGTATGTCCGGCATGAAGCGTGATCCCGTTATCCTTGTACCAGTCCCAGTTATTGATCACAATATCTTGAATGTCCGCATCCCCTGCGAGCACGGAGGATAACAAAATCCGATTATAGTTCGGATGCGGCTCGCTGCCGAACACCGTGATTTCATATTCATTCGGTGCCAGCTTAATCAGCTGCTCGATTGCATTCACGCCGGCCATCCCGTTCCCGATTAACACCAGTTTCTTTCTCATTCTCATCCACTCCATCCTAACGTCATGTTATGTGACACAAAATTCGTAGAGCACTTGAAACGGAGATCAATCACAAATGAATTTAGTTATTAATGTTAAGTTATATGACATTTGTGTTTGTTTTTTCAATTTACATGTAAACAACGAATATTTCAATAGGTTTTTTATAAATTTGCGGTGTTTTTTTAATTTTATTTTTATTAACACGGACATTACTGGTGTAAATTAATACGAATGTTCGTCAATAAAGCGGTTTCCAATCAATTCGAAGGTTAATAGTATGAATTGATCTAAATCGAATCCTTTAAAAATGTTAATTATCCTAACATTAGTTATGAGGTGAACTTGTTATTGGTTCCACCGGTTTCTCCGATGTAAGCTTTGGAGAATGTTTTGGCATAGATTCAATCTATGTCTATGTAATGAAAATGATATTTCATCTATATCATTACAGGCACTATAATAACCGTACAACATCTCGATTTAGGAGGAACTTTATTATGGCAGGAAGCAGCTTCGGAGAACGATTCAAAATAACGACATTCGGAGAATCCCACGGAGAAGCGGTCGGGGTCGTCATCGACGGCGTAACGCCTGGGGTCGAGCTGGACGAGGCATACATTCAAATCCAGATGGATCGGAGAAAACCAGGTCAATCCTCCGTTACGACACCGCGCAAGGAATATGACAAGGTGCATATTTTATCCGGCATGTTCGAAGGGAAGACGACGGGAACGCCGCTTTTTATCATCTTGTACAATCAAGACATGCGGCCGGAAGCCTACAACGACATCCAGCATTCCTTTCGTCCAGGCCATGCCGATTATACCTATTTGCAAAAATACGGCATCCGCGACCATCGGGGCAGCGGAAGAGCTTCCGGAAGAGAGACTGCATCGAGAGTAGCTGCCGGAGCGGTAGCCCGCAAGCTGTTGGAGCGAAGAGGCGTCAGTGTTGTGGCCTATACCAAAGAAATAGGCGGAATTAAGTGCAAACAATACGTGGAAGACGAGATCGAGCGCAATGCGGTACGCGCCTGCGATCCGGAAGCCGCTGCCTTGATGATTGAAAAAATTGAATCGCTGGCGGCTATAGGCGATAGCTGTGGAGGGATTGTCGAATGCAGAATCCGAGGGGTCGTTCCCGGCTTGGGCGAGCCTGTATTCGATAAGCTTGACGCTGATCTTGCGAAGGGAATGCTGTCCATCGGCGCCGTAAAAGGGATTGAATTCGGGACAGGATTCGCCGCAGCGGGCATGCTGGGCAGCGAGCATAATGATCAGATGGATGCTTCGGGGTTTCTGACCAACCACTCGGGAGGAATATTAGGGGGGATCAGTACAGGGAACGAAATTGTATTCCGGGTTGCGGTGAAGCCGACCTCCTCTATCTCCATACCGCAGCAAACGATTCGCGTAACCGGAGAAGAGCAAACAATCCGCACCGAAGGACGGCACGACCCCTGCATTTGCCCTCGTATCGTTCCGGTCATCGAAGCGATGGCGTGCCTCGTAGTGGAAGATCACTTCAAGCGTCAAGCCGCATTGCACGGCTAATAACAGGGGTCATGGCATCCTACAGCAAACGGATTATGCAAGTAATACCGGACTAGCGGATATGCTCCACGGCAGCTTCGCCGAGTCTTTCTTTCAGCTGCTGCAAATATAAGCTCTGCGGCTCGACATGCTGTCCAAGCGAAATCCAGGCACCTTGCTCGCGCGGAGGAAATGCTTCTTTGCCTTTGGCGCCTACATGGCCGAATGACCAATTTTGCGCGGTAGGCGGCTTCTGCACCACCAGCTCCCCGCTGGTGTTCCAGGCAGTATAGAACGCGCCGGACCAGCCGTGGCCGCTTCCGTAATATTGCCTATCCTGAATGGCGATGGAGCCTCCGACATTATCGAATAGCCCGCCGACCGACCAGCGCTGATGCGGCTCAATCGTGTTATACCATTCGCTTGTGGAGCAATGCAGAAACACATTCGGGCCGCAAACTCTGGCGCCTAGTACAAAAGCATGGCGATCCTCCCGCGATGTCAGCCGCTGGAACAAGCAGCACTGGCCGTTCGCGCTGAACGGGGAGCGCCGGCCGCCGGTGACTACGCTGACCATGCTCTCGTTGGCACCGTCCTGGATCGTGATCCATTTGGAGCCCGACTTCACCGTGGCGACATCGAATCCGAAATTCGCCGCTGTAAAATCGCGAACCCAGCCGTTCTTCACATTGTGGAAGGTGATGAAATTACCGGCATGATTCTCATCTACATAATGAATCGTGCCTTCTTCCTCCACCGTAACCGTCGGATCGAATTCCGAACGGCCGCGTAGATTTTCGACGCCGACGTTCTGGATCCGGCCGTCATCCGTATAAAGCGCTATCGTACCGCCGCCCCATCGGCTCTCGATCGGACAAGTAATCGGAGCGTCAACCGTAATCCGGTTGCCATCGATTTCTGTTATCACCCTATCGAACAGCAGATCGAAGGGCTGCCATTGCTTCGTGCTGTTCGGATCGGTCGGCCGCTGGAGGATCCGGTCCATACTGATCTCTTGTATGAATGCTTCGTTCCCGCGTCTTTTGATTAACACGGAATCCCCGACCTGAAAACGGTACGCCGAATTCACCCGGAAGCTTCTCGCACCAACCGGCACATACAGATCGGCGATGTCCGTTTCGGTATTGTCGACCGGTACGGCTCCGGATTCGCCTTCAATGATGACGAGCGTCCGTCTCGTATCGCCCGTACCTAACAGTACGGTTCCCGACTCATCCGTTCCTTCGCCGCGAAGCACAATGCCACCGGTACGGATGGAGATACTCCCTTCAATCCGGTAAACTCCTTTCTTCAGCAGCACGGTACCGCGAAATCCTTGCCCATCCGCAGGCATTGCAGCCACT
Organism: Paenibacillus sp. H1-7; assembly: GCF_022354825.1. GTDB lineage: Bacteria > Bacillota > Bacilli > Paenibacillales > NBRC-103111 > Paenibacillus_S. The sequence continues at coordinate 2,561,362 of NZ_CP031168.1, read as the reverse complement.
TTGTCGATAGCCGCTTGAATCAAAGCGCCAGCATCCCCTTCCGGCGCTTCCAATTCGACTTGTACCGGAACTTCCGGAAGGCGTACTCCACCGCCCCTATAGCCGGTACCCGAGAAATCGGGGATTGTATTCCCGAAACAGTCGGGAACGTATACAAGCTTGCCTTCCTTCCCGAGAAATACCGGCTGCAATTGTGACATCATTTCCTGCGGGGCAGCTGTAAAATATACCGTTAAAAAAACCGTGGAAAGAGATTCGGCCGTAAACGTGATGTCATAACGGTATGTACCCATCGTTTCCAGCTTGCCTTCAGGCTGCAAAACGACCGGAGTTCCTGCCGCCGCAGCTGCCCCGGCAGCCACAACCTGGCGTTCCTTCCCCGCTATGAGTACTGCCGAAATCGTTCCATCATAAAGAGGTTCAATATGCAGCGCAGGGTATCGTTCCCCTATCGGCAGCGCAGCAGGCTCTCCTATTTCCGTACACAGCAGCGGATGATCCAGCTTTGCGTTCAGTACCGGACCGGACAATGTCAATTGGCTCATCTAATATAACTCCTTCATTAACGGTTTCTAGTTCCGACAGATGCCTATTCAGCAACGTTGTCGTCAAATTCCAGCTTGATTACCATAACCGTATCTGTCAGCTCGTTCACAGGCAAATTCCGGATGCGGAGATACGGCCGCTCTCTCCAATACCACGGGAGCAAATCGACGCTGAACGGGAGCTCCTGACCGTTATTCAGCAGCACGGCTCTGCGGGGAGCGACATTTAGCGGCTTTAACACTACTGCATTACTCTGCGTATCGCGGTACAAATGCACGTACAGGTCGTTACCTTTACGCGTAAGAAGAACATGATCCCGTTCGACTCTATGCTGAGAGCCCGCCATGACAATTTCATCTTTGCCGGCCATATCGGATGCAGGCACCGTGTCTTCGAAGGCTTCCTTCACCGACTTGTACCATGCTCCGATTGTGCGCAGGGCCGTCACATTTTCCTCCGCAATCGTACCGTCCGGCTTCGGGCCGACGTTCAGCAAGTAATTGCCGCCCATTGCCAAAATTTTATCGATGCTCTGCATAATAAATTTGTTGCTGTAGTAATCCTCATCTTCCCGGTAACCCCAGCTTTCACGTCCCAAAGACTGGCACGCCTCCGTCGGCTTGCTGAAGGCTCCCCCTTCGGGCACATGGCGCTCCGGCGTATTGTAATCCCCTTTGCCTGGTCCGCGGTCGTTGATCAAGATACCGGGCTGGACGGAACGAATCCACTCGTTGATGCTTGGATCGTAATGCTCCGCCACATTCACGTCCCAGAACAGCTGATATATTTTGCCGTATTTCGTGAGCAGCTCTTCCAGCTGATTCCTAACGAACATGTAATATTTGTCGATATCCGGATCGTCGCCGGGTCTTGGCCCGAACATTTCATGATGACGGCCCTGATTAGGATAATTCGGGTGATGCCAATCCGGGCAGGAGTAATACAAGCTGAGAGGGAAATTTCTCCGATGACAAGCTTCCGCCAGCATCCCCAAAATATCTTTGCCGTACGGCGTATTCATAACATTGTAGTCCGTGTGCGACGTATCCCACATGCAAAAGCCGTCATGATGCTTGGTCGTGAAGCAAATATATTGCATGCCTGCTTCTTCGGCCAGATCAAGCCACGCGTCGGGGTCGAAGTCGATCGGGTTAAACTGATGTATCAGCTGCTCGTACTCTTTCCGTTTCACCGATCCCCGCCACAAAAGCTGCTCATGCCAGCCTGGAATCGCATACAATCCCCAATGAACGAACATGCCGAACCGCCGTTCGAAAAAAACGTCTCTTGCATCGTTAAACTTTGGAATCATCGCTGCCCCTCCTATTAAAACGTTTTCAACGTAATTATAAGCCAGCAAGCTGCTCATAGGAATGTCCAAAGTTGATGCTTATTTGCACAATCATAAGATAAGCGGCGAAAATAACCTCTTGTGCGTTGGCCTGATTGCTGTATAATACTGGGAACCGGATTGCAGTATATCCAACATTCCGGAGGGATTTGTATGAACAAGAAAGTATCGTTAGTACGACCTGCAGTGGAGCTGGAAAAGGAGTACAAGTCGTTTTACCGGGAGTGGCAGGACAGCGGCGAGACGATGATTCCGTATGTAATCCGGGCGGATCCAAGTGATTTTGCAGCGATGGTGCAGAATCTTCTGGATAGTGAGAGGGGCGAACGCTTACCCGAGGGACGGGTACCCGATTCAACCTACTGGCTTGTTGACGAAGATCGTACTGTCATTGGGGTCGTGAATATACGGCACAAGCTGACGGAGAAGCTGCTGCAAAGCGGCGGCCATATCGGGTACGGCATCCGGCCGTCCGAACGGCGGAAAGGCTATGCAACCGAGCTGCTGGCCCTTGCTCTTGATCAACTAAGGCGTTTTGGCGTTGCAAAAGCGTTGGTCGTGTGCGATGAAGACAATATTTCGTCCGCGCGGACCATTTTAAGAAACGGCGGCATACCCGATACCGACTTTGTAGAAGAGGACGGAAATGTCGTCAAACGGTTTTGGATCGAGCTGTAACAGAAGGCATCTTGTGCACCCCATGCTGTAATCGCGCATACACTATCCCGTGATAATGACCTATTTTACGGGAGGACGCTATGAATCCGTATCCTGGATATCCCTATTACAGTAAAGAAATGGTGTGCGAAGAACAGCCGATAACGTTTCCGCCGCAGCACCAAAATCAGCAGCCCGGCTTGGAATATCTGATGAATCCGCGCCCTTTGTTTGAAAATCCTGAGTATAAAGGAAGCGGTAAGCTGGCGAACAAAGTCGCTATCGTTACCGGAGGAGACAGCGGGATCGGGCGCGCGACATCCATTGCTTTTGCAAAAGAAGGCGCCGACGTCGTAATCGTCTATTTATATGAGGTTCCCGATGCGGACGAAACGAAGCAGCGAATCGAACAGCTGGGCCGGCGGTGCCTCGCCATCAAGACCGATTTGCGCCACAAGTCGCAAAGCGCCCAGGTCGTTTCACAGACGCTGCAAGCTTTCGGCAAACTGGATGTGCTGGTCAACAATATAGGGGTACAGTATCCCCAGCAAAGCATTTTGAATATTTCCGAGGAGCAGCTTCTTCATACGTTCCAAACGAATATTTTTTCCTTCTTCTTCATGACGCAGGCCGCCCTTCCCCACCTCAAAGCAGGCAGCTCCATCATCAATACGGCTTCCATCACGGCTTATCAGGGAAGTAAAGAGCTTATCGACTATTCCTCGACAAAAGGTGCCATCGTAACGTTCACCCGCTCTCTGTCGATGTCTCTGGTTGATCAACAGATCCGTGTCAACGCAGTGGCACCCGGCCCGATCTGGACGCCTCTTATCGTCTCCAGCTATTCGGCAGAGGAGGTTTCCCGGTTCGGCTCCGACACGGCCATGAAACGGGCAGGCCAGCCGTTCGAGCTCGCGCCGGCTTATGTGTACTTGGCTAGCGACGATTCCCGTTTTGTAACGGGCGAAACGATTCATGTCAACGGAGGGGCTTTCATCACCTCCTGACTGACGACTTGCGATACGGTAAAAAGGACGGCCTCTATAATAGGGACCGTCCTTTGTTTCATTTCAATACGTTTTAGGATCAGCCGTTCTGATTTTCCGGCGTCAGAGGCTGTTCCTGTACGGAATAAAGCCGTTTGGCAAGCAGCGTTTGCAGCAGAACGAAGATTCCGCCGACAGCCCAGTACAACGGCAAAGCGGCCGGGGCGCTGAAGGAGAAGATCCCCATCATAATCGGGGAAAGATAGCCGAAGATCTTCATCTGACCTTGCTGTGCCGGATCCGTACCGATAAGTGAGACGCGAAACTGCACATAATAGACTGCAGCCGCAACGAATGGCAGAATGAAGTCCGGCGAGCCGAGCTGAAACCACAGAAATGAATGGTCCGCGAGCTCCGGCGTCATTTTGATCGCATAGTATACTCCCGACAGGATCGGCAGCTGAATGAGTGCTGGCAGACATCCGACCGCTAGCGGATTGACCTGATGCTTTTGATACAGCTGGAGCGTTTCCTGCTGCATTTTGGCTTTGGCTTCGGCCGAATCCTGACCCTTGTATTTCTCCTGAAGCTCCTTCAATTCCGGCTGAAGGGCATTCATCTTTTGCTTCATCATATGCTGGCTGCGGTATTGTCTCATCATAAGAGGGAATAAGGCAATTCTCACAATCAGCGTCAATATGATCAAGGCAAGCCCATAGCTTCCATCGAAGAAAGAAGCGATGTGCTGTATCAAATACGAAAAGGGATAGACGATATAGTGATTAAAGAAGCCTGGCGTATTGGCGTCGATAGTGGCGCTCGGGCCTGTTGCACCGCATCCGGTTAAAATAATTAACGCGGCAATCGCTGCAAAAAAGCCGTATTTGGTAAATCGGGTGAATCCATTGTTCTTTTCCATTGTAATCCTCCTCGTTTGGTTAGCTGAATATGTCCAAACGAGGAAGCGTAGTCGTCCGAATCACCCTCCGGCGCTTCTTTGCGCTTCACTTTCCTTGCCAGCCAATGATGCATCGTTCTTCTGCCAAGCGCCTGCTTGGGTAACGGAACGTGCACGATCCATACCGCGTTATGCCGGAACCGGCTTTCCGTTAATCCTCTGTGTACAAAGGCCGCATAAACATAGCCGAGCGAGCAGATGATACCGATAGAAAATAAATAGGGGAGCAGCTCGTGCACGACGACATCCTGGATTTCGATCAATGGATTCACCTCCTTGTCTGTTATATAAGTATCACTATACTCTACGATGGACAGTTAGCCAATGTTTCAGCCAAAAGTTGTCCATTGTGCTAGAAGCAAGCGGACAAACTTATATCTTTAACCGAATCCGGCCTGCATCCGAAATCAAAGTCTATTACATGGTCCGCGGCGCAGGCAAGCCCAATATTTGCAAAGCATCTTGCAGCGTATCCTTGAAGCGGCTCGTGATCCAGAGCCTGGAATCCCTCTTTGCGCTATCCGCCTTCCAAATCGGGCATGTCGCATAAAAATGATTGAACAGCGTAGCCAGCTCATGCGCATAAGAGCATATCATATTCGGCGCGAGCTCCTTTGCCGCTATGTCCAGCGTTTCCGGCCAATAAGCAAGCTGCCTTAGCAGGGCGGATTCTTGCTCGTTCAAGCCGGCGAAGCCTTCCCGTTCATCATTATTCCGGCTTCCGGTATCTTCTTTCATTTTGGCTAATATGCTGCACGCTCTTGCGTACGAATATAACAAATACACTCCTGTATTCCCGGAAATTTCGGTTGCCTGGGCCAGATCGAAGACCACCTCGGTCTGCAGGTGAAACCGGAGCAAATAGTATCGCACTGCGGCCGCAGCTATCGCGCGGCTCGATAATCCCGCCTTCTTCCGAGACCGCTTTGAATCGATGACCTGCTCCATATGAGCGAGAAAATCTGCAATCTTAACACCGATTCCTTGCCTTCCCGACATCGGGTAAGAATGTTTTCCATCGCTGACATCGACGCCAAGACTTTCCGCCGTGTCGCGGCTTAAGGAAACAACCCCGTAGCTGACATGCTTCAGCCGCTCCGCCTGCTTGTCATAACCCAGTGCCAGCAAAGCTTGCTTGACCATCGCTTGCGGATATTCCTGCCTATGGTCAATCACGTTAATGACCGTGTCGGCTCGGCCGAGGTTCTTTTTGCGGCCCTTGGGATCCGTTGTATAAAGGCCTTCGGCGAACTTTTGGTAGCGGAAATCTTTGTCGAGCAGCCCGAATTTCCATAGATGGTATGCGATATCTTTGGCGGTGTAGGTCAGAATGCCGTTGGATCTCACAAGCACTTTCTCGGCATGAAACTCCGCAGCCTCACCTTGTTGCTCCTCCTGCTTAAGTACCCAGCAGCCTTCCAGCTTCCCTTCGGTCTCCTGAACGAAAACCGGCGTCTCTTTAAGCAGCGCAAAGGCGCTCGACCAGAAGCCCTCTCTGACTATATTACTTTCCCACACGAGCACGTCGTACCCAATGCCGAACTGCTTCATTTCCTCCACATGCTCTTTAACGATTCGCTCCGCCACGAGCAGTCCTGTCCAGGCTATGCTCGAGCCGCCTTTTTCCAGCTCATGCAGCACGCGGGTACGCTCCAATTGTAAATCCGGCTGTTCCTTGTACGCTTTGTTGACTTCGGCATACACATCCCAGCAAAAGTCACCGAAACGAGGATAATCTCCTTCTATCGTTGTACGATGTATACCCACTACCGTATCCGCAAGCTGATTGCCCAAATCGTCGATGTAATTATGCACTTCGACCTGGTAGCCGGTCCTTCGCATCAGCCGCGCCAACGTATCTCCGATACAAGAATTTCTTAAATGTCCGATGTGCGCCGATTTATTGGGATTGATAGACGTATGTTCAATAACCACCTTATCGGACGATGAGCCGACATGCAGCTCCAGCTCGTCAGCTTGCGTGGCCCACCGGCTCCAATCGACATACAGATTGATAAATCCCGGTCCCGCCACTTCCATGCGACTGATCAGAGAACGGATGGCCGGCTGCTGCAGCTTCGATATCAGCTCTTGAGCAATGGCGGCAGGCGCCCTCTTAAGCGGCTTGGCCAGCAGCATGGCCATATTCGTGCTGTAATCGCCGTGCTCCTTGTTCGCCGGATGCTCGATGACGATTCGGAGCCCCTCGGGCCGTGCCGTTTCGGAGGCATTGAGCAGCTCCTGCATGCCGTGTTCCAGCTGTTGGGCGATCAGTTCATTCAACATCATGACAATTCCCTCCTTAGTCTGTGAAATGCAAAAAGCTCCCGTCTCCAATTAGAGACGAGAGCTGTTAGTTCCCGCGGTACCACTCCATGTGCAAAACCGTACGGTTTTACCACTTTGCCGTTATAACGGTGCTCAACCGGATTTGCCTAATTGCTGCAATTTTCGGCAAATCATTTCCTGGGTCCGTTTCATCCGTGACATCCGTACCGGCTTCCACTATCCCCGGCTCGCTGCGACTGCACGTCAGGATTACTCTCCCAATCATCAATATTCCTTGTATAACCCATTGTTTAAAATAAGTTATACTGGAAAAGTTTGTGCGTGTCAAGCGGGCGGGCGCGGGGGAGCGGGGTGTAAGTCGGTTTCAGACTTACGGAGGCGCGGAGACGGGGTTTGGCGAGCTGTAAGACGGTTTTTCCGTCTTACAGCTGGGTTTCACGCACGCGAGCGGGCTGTAAGTCGGTTTATCCGACTTAGGGAGGCGTCACATCGCGTGGAGACGGGCTTTGGCATGCGGTAAGACGGTTTTTCCGTCTTACTGCAGGGTTTCACGCACGCGAGCGGCCTGTAAGTCGGTTTTTCCGACTTACGGAGGCGAGGCACCGCGTAGAGCCGGACTTTGGCGAGCGGTAAGACGGTTTTTCCGTCTTACAGCAGGGTTTCACGCGCGGGAGCGGGCTGTAAGTCGGTTTTTCCGACTTACGGAGGCGTCACACCGCGTGTAGATGGGCTTTTGCGTGCTGTAAGAAGGTATTTCCGTCTTACAGCAGGGTTTCACGCACGCGAGCGGTCTGTAAGTCTTTTTTTCCGACTTACGGAGGCGTCGCACCGCGTGGAGACGGGCTTGGCATGCGGTAAGACGGTTTTTCCGTCTTACAGCTGGGTTTCACGCACGCGAGCGGCCTGTAAGTCGGTTTTTCCGACTTACGGAGGCGTCGCACCGCGTGGAGATGGGCTTTGGCATGCGGTAAGACGGTTTTTCCGTCTTACAGCTGGGTTTCACGCACGCGAGCGGCCTGTAAGTCGGTTTTTCCGACTTACAGAAGCGTTACACCGCGTGGAGCCGGGCTTTGGCGTGCTGTAAGACGGTTTTTCCGTCTTACAGCAGGGTTTCACGCACGCGAGCGGGCTGTAAGTCGGTTTTTCCGACTTACGGAGGCGTCGCACCGCGTAGAGCCACTCCCCGAGCGCGCAGCGGCAAACCCATCCCGCCGTCCGCGCGCCGGGCTCAACCTGCCGCCATGCAGCCAAGCTGCGCATGTCGGCAATTCGCGGGCGATGGGGCTCACCAACGCCTCCATCGCGCTCCGATTACTGCCGTTCCAGCCGAAGGCCCTGAACGGAATCCAGCACCGCGTGCCATATTCCGTTCCGGAACGATATGGCAGCGGACTTCGCCTGGCCCCCAGACGACCCTGGGGCCGGATGCTCCCCTTCCCCGGACAGCCAACGGATATCCGCCGGCATGCTGCTGTCGCTGTACACCGTCACGAAGGCTGCCTTCGTGCCCCGCTGGCGATGGAGCAATCCGTCGATTGTTCGCGCCGGGTTATCCGCCGTGCCTGGCGTAGTTGCAAGAAAAAGCTGCGACGAATCCGCCGACAGTGCGGATAAGGCAACGCCCTGTCCAGCCGGCCCGGACATTTCCACACGGCATACTTTGCCGCTTCCGTCTTCCTCCAGAGGCTGCCACTCGGAAACTGTCCGCACATAGCTGTACGCTCCCTTATCAGAGAGCGATCCTACATGGGACCGCCACTGACCGCCTCTGTACACGGCCGACAGCTTAGGACTGTGCATCCACCAATCAATCACCGCTTCCGATTCCAGCTCCACTTCATACCAGTCGAGCAGCCACTCGTCCGTCAACAACAAGTGCCTGTCAAGCGTACATCCGTCGTAGGCTCCGCGAGAACGAAGCCACGCATACGTCCCGTCGCCCGTTTCATCGAATCGGACCAGCTCGCCCGTATGAGCCGCCTGCGATGCTTGGTTCACAACGATCGTGTTGTGGCTCGCCGTGCAGGCATACCAGTCCTTGCGGGTTACGGAGCCATACGGAACCATGCCCAGCTCCGGCGCCAACCAGCCGTCCCGCCCAGCCAACGTCAAATGCAGCTTGTCATAATGGCCGTGCGAGCCGCCGTGCGGGCCGAAGTCGGCGAAGAACGACAGCACCCCGCCCGGCCGTCTTCCGATAACGAAGCCCGAAGGCTCCAAGAGGACGGACGAGCCTCTCAAAGCCGCAGCCGCAGGTGCAGCCTCCGGGTCCGAATCGAGGTAGCCGTCCAGCTCCTCCCGGCCATACAAAATGGCCTCCAGTCCCGCGCGCTCCGGCTTGCCGTACATTTGCCGGTAAGCTTCCTTCAGCATCGGCACATAATCCGCTTTGCCGAATCGGCTCAATCCGATTTCTACCGTCTCGGCGATTTCTCTCGCATACGGAATCCGCTGGTACGGGCCGTCATGGAGCGCAATGAGCTCGCCCTGTTCGTTGGCTAGCAATGCCATGACATCGAGCATCCCTTCCAGCGACTGCCCTTGCTCACCGCGAATGCCGTAAAGCTCTATGCCAAGTCTGGCAGCCATCTCGACGACGATGAAATACGCCCGGAGAACGAAAACATGATAATAGGTGGCACCCTCGTATTCCATATGGTCGGCTTTTACGCCGATCGTCAAATGGTGCTCAAGGCCCGCTTCCCCATGAACCAGCTCCGCAAGCTTGTCCTTATCGCGCTTCAAGGCATAGATTCCTGCGAGAGCCGCATTCAGCCAAGCGGTGTAGTTGCTTTCCGGCTTATTCTGCTCCTTCACCAAAATATGCCGTGCCTGCGTCATGCTCTCCTCCAGCATGGAAAAGAACGTGTCCAGCTTCGGCTGGCCATCATGAAACGCATACCCCTCATCCAGGAGCAGCTGGCAGGTGCGGATCAGCGTTGTTGCCCAGATCGCTTCGGTGAGCGCCTGATGGAACGCGCGGCCCTTGAGCATCCAGCCTTCCGCCTCGGGATGAATCGGATACTGCGGGAACTGCTCCGCATACCGCAGCAGGATGCTCGCGCTCCACTCCGCGAACCGGTTATCGCCCGTCCCGGCGAACACGGCGGCTGCTTGGAGCGCATACCGTGCATAAGACTGGTGCTTCATCACCAGCCATGCCCCTCGATACGGCTCGCCATGCAGCCGGCAGCCGTAAGGACAGACAAACTCGTCCGCATCCCGCTCCTGCGGGTCGAATAGCAGCTCCGTATGATGCTCCGGACATACGTACTGATGCCACCAGCCGCCCGGCTCTACGGGAATAGCCAGCGGCGAAGCCATCATCGGCTCCAGCTCGTCCTTAAGCTGCCGCAGCACGTCTTTCGCCCAACGATAACGTCCCGTCTTCTCCGATATTCTCATCGCATGAACATCCCACCGTTAATCTCGATGGTTTCTCCCGTCAAGTAATCGGATAGCGAAGAAGCAAGGAACAGCGCCGTATTCGCGATATCTTCTGGTACGCCCTCACGGCCGAGAGGAATGCCTGCCACGGTCGCCTTACGCGCATCCTCCGAGGTGAAGGTCGAGTGGAACGCCGTTTGACCGATAAAGCCAGGCGACAGCACGTTAACGTTGATGCCATGAGATGCCGCTTCCTTCGCAAATCCTTTCGAATAGGCGATCACAGCCGCTTTGCTGGCGGCATATACCGATGCGCCCGGGCCTCCGCCGTTATGGGCGGCCAAGGACGCCATATTGACGATTTTGCCGCGCTGCTTAGCGATCATCCCCGGAAGCACCGCTTTGCACATGAACACCGTGCTTTTCAAATTGACATTCATAATTTGCTCGTAGCCTTCCTCCGTCATTTCCGCATTCGGGATCCGCTTGATCATATGGCCGGCATTGTTGATCAAAATATCAACAGTTCCGCCAAACGCACCCTCCACACGGCCGATTAATGACTGAATTTGCTCGACGCTCGTCAAGTCCGCCTGGAAGCATTCCGCTTCTCCGCCTTCGCCCCGAATCGACTGCACCGCTTGCTCTGCGGCTTCCCGTTTGCTCAAGTAGTTGATCGCGACTTTGGCACCGGCTTGCGCCAGCTTGCGGGAAATTGCGTATCCGATTCCTGCGTTCCCCCCTGTCACCAATGCGATCCGTCCTGTCAAGTTTGTCGTAATCATAGCTATGATGGCCTCCTCTAGATCCTTTTTGTTAGTCATTCCTTAGTTGTTCTACTGTTTCCTGCAGTTGAGCTGCGAGCCGTTCGCCCATCATGATATGTCCGAAATCGGAGGGATGGATCAAATCGCTCGTTAACGAGGTGAATTCGGTCATGATCTCGCTGCCCTCCACCAGCCGGAGGCTGGGGTGCCCCTTCGACGCCGCATAGCTGCGGAGCACTTCGTTATAGCGTCGTTCGTTTTCGCTCAGAATGCTGCCGGAATCTTTGAAAAAGCCCGCACGGTTCGGGTAAATCGTCGTCAAAAAGACCGGCTTGAGCGGATGCTGATCAATGATTTGATCCAGCATGTAGTGCACTCTGCGTTGGAACTCCTCTACAGGAACGCTTCCGCGCATATTGACTCCAAGCTCCAGGAAAACGAGATCCCAATCGTCCCGCTGCGCTATGTGATCGGCAACCTCCTGCTCGCAAAAGCACGAACCGCTTAAGCCCAAATTCAAAGCATCCACCTGCAGACGGCGGGCCGCTTGCTGGATATAGCCGTTGTAATGGCTCTGAGCACCTGCGCCCTGCGTAATGGATGAGCCGTAAGCGAGCAGCTTCAGCTGCGGCACTTCATCCGGGGAAGGGGGTCGCACCTCATGTCCGAACGCGTCGACATCGTAGAATACCGCATTGAACCTTTCGCAATAAACGCGCCATACTTTTGACGAAAACGCCCGGTTATCGAGGCTTTCCGGAATCACATCCGCGAAGCGTTCCGGCGTTTCCAGCTGCAGCGTTGTCATTACTCCAGCAGGCAGCGTATGCGCGGAGTGAAAGAAATCGCCGCGGAAGACAAGCGCCTTCCCCGTCGTTTCTATCGAGGACATCGTTACCCGCACATGCTTCGAATCAGTGACGAACCGCAGCTCGCAGCCGTTCGACTGCACCGCTTTGGTCCTGCCGTTTTCAGTCAGCGCATGGCGCACCTGCTTCGGAAACCGGTGAAGCCGCAAGCCGGGCATCCGCTCCTTTTGCTCCAATTCGACTACGTTATGAAACTGTATTCCTTGAAACTTCATACGGTTAGTCTCCAGTCCGTCCATGGGTTATTTTTTCTTCTCGGTTTCAATCGCTTTGTTCGCTCTTTCCTCGGCTTCGCGAAGCGCGGTGTTCTCGTCCTTGCCTTTATCCACATCGACCAGCGCAGCGAGCATTTCTTTGTCGGCGATGGCCTGAAACTCCGTTTTTTCCGTCGGATCGGCGAACCTGACCGGCAGCAGCGATTTTACATTTTTGCCGGCCATATTCTTGTCGTTCGTGGCGAAGTTTTTCATAATTCCGCCCTGATTTTTCAATATCGACGAATAGCCGTCCCGGACAAGAAAATCCTGGAATTCGTCCGACGTTACATAGGACAGCACCTGGAACGCCGCATCTCTGTGTTTGCTTCCTTTGGCCAAATAAAAATACGTAGGATAAGATTGCGGCCCGACGCCAGGCTTCTCCTTGAAGGTCGGCAGCTGAACGACATCCCAGTTCACCGCGTCTTTGAACGTTCTTGCGGTCGTGCTAAGCGCAGCGTACATGGCGACATTTTGATCCTTGTAAAAAGGCTCCTGCTGGCTCACCAGATTGTACTTGTTGTCGATGAGGCCGTTGCCGGGAATTTTGTAAAAACGGGATAAGTTCGTAAACGCCTGCCGGAACGAGTCCGAAGTGAAAGCAGCTTTGGACGTCTTGGGATCGATATGCGGTGCGGAGAGCTGATTCAGCTGCATCAAATGCTGTACGGACATCGTCATTCCCTTATATTGCTGGCCGTTCTCGCTGCGGGTCATCGTTTTGGCCACCTCGTACACTTCATCCCATGTCATGCCGTCCTTTGGGTAAGGGACTCCGAACTTGTCGAACAGGCTTTTGTTATAAAAAAGCGCCCCCGACGTGGTGCTGGCCGGCAGCCCGTAAATGCCGCCTCCGGCAAGCTGCTTCTGAATGTCGATGGTCGACGGCTCCAGCCGGGACAGATCGTAATTGTATTTCTTGATCAAATCGCTGATGTCGTCCTGCATGGAGTAAGCCAGCAAAAAATTTGAAGTCAGTCCGATGGAACTAATCAATACATCGATCGTCTGACCGGATGTGATGACGGCGGGGAGCGTTTGCGCATCCTTCTGAGGAACGAACTTGAGCGTATAGTTCGGGAATTTCTTCTTGATCTGATTCCCGTACGTATCCATGAATTGCTGCTCTGTCCAGCCGTTGACGCATACGTAGAACACCAGCTCCGCAGGCGTTTCCGAGACCTTCTTGGCCGGATTGCCGCCTTCCGCTGCCGGCTCTCCTTTGGTTTCAGGCACCGTCCCCGTTCCTTGGCACGCTGTTAGCGAAGCCGCCAGCAAGCAAACGGCAAGCCCCGTGACTCCCAATCGTTTTGTCCGCATATCGATTGAACCCTCCTATTTCGTTTCTACCCCATACCCGGTCCCATTTAACTCTTATCTGACTCACAAATTCACTATAACCCATCCTGAAAGCGTGGTCAATATGCAAAACGAATATTTTGTAGGTTATATATGAGGTACAAACTATCATTGGTAAGAGGATTGACATGACCGGTTCCCGGACAGCGAAGCCAAGCTATAGAGCTCTTCCTGCTGAGATGCATGATCACATTTTCATGAATCATTACGTTTTGCCGTGAGGTTCTAGGCAACAAAAAAGCACCGGCTCGTACTGAGCGCGGTACTCTTCGTCATATGAAATCCAAGTCATACAGATAGCTGCCTTGCAAACCGTCCAATTACAGCAAATCGACCAGCTTCCCTTTGCTTGCTTCCGGCAGCAGCAGCTCCAGCTTCCTGCACAAGGTCTCACGATCCTGCAAGCCGGACAAAAACAGCATCGTGTCCCTCTGCATTTCCTTGAGCTGGTTGTTACTCAGCCCCATTTCCTTAATGAGCCGGAACGTCGGTATGATCTCGCGGTACATGAAGAACCGGAACGGCCGGTAGACGAACTCCTCGCCCTGCCACTCCATGGCGCGGCGATGCGCCGTAATGTTCAGCGTATGCTGGCGGACGAGCAGCTGCGACTCGTAAGAGGTCAGAAAGCGGACGAGCAGCTTGGCCGCTTCCTTATGGCGGGTACGGCTGTTGACCGCAAGCCCGTTGACAATCAATAGCGTCCGGTTGTTGTTCAGTCCGGGCAGCGGCGATACATCGAACGATATTCCCGCATCCTTCAACTGATTCAGGAAAAAATACGTCGTCATAATAACCGACACCTTGCCTTCCAGGAACAGCGCCTCCGCGTCGGCATCGCTCTCCGACAGCAGAACCGGGAACACATCCTTCATCTCCAGCAGCTCCCGGCAAATCTCCAGGCCATCCACCGCTTTGCTTGCAGCCAGATGGTATTCCCCTTTATCGTCCGCTTCGATCGTTTCCCCGCTTTGCAGCATGAAGATCGGCCAACGGTTGCGGGACGGCAGGTAGAAGTAGAACCCGAACCGTTCGCCAAGGACGGCAAGCTGCTTGCCGTACCGGAACAGGTCCCGCCACGTCCAGCTGCTGTCCGGCTCCGGCACTCCCGATTCCCGGAAATGCTCCTTGTTATAGCAAAGCACGACGGGAGATAGAATGAACGGCTGTACTAGCGTACTATCTCCTTGCAAGAATGGGGCGGTGGCGAAAGGGTAGAGCTCGTCGTTTTTCTCCAGCGGCTCGAGCAGTACGGTCCGCTCCCCTTCCTCGAAGTCTTGAAAATTATTGTTGTTGAGCATCGCCACATCGACCATGTCCGCTTCCATATATTCCTTGAGGGCCCGGCTGTAGCTGGACTGGGGAAGCTCTACAGGCTGCACCTGGATGTGCGGGTACAATTCGTGAAACGCCTTCAGCAGCTTGTCCATTCCGGCCAGCTCGGCCGTCGCACGGACGTAGCCGAATTTCAGAATCGTGCCGTGCTCGGGACGGGGGCTTTTGACCCTGTTGCCGACACGGGCGATTTTCTCGATCAGTCCTTCGGCAACTAACGTATCCAATCCTTTGCGGACCGAGTTGTTGCTGAGCTGGAACCGGACCTCCAGATCGCTCTCCGATGGCAAAAAGCCGCCGACGGCATATTTGCCCGAAACAATCTCCTCGCGCAAGGTAACAATCATCTCGTCCAATCGAATGCGAAAATATTTACGGCTGTTTCTTTTCTGCATGAAGTTACCTCACATCTGACTCAATTTCCACTCGGTATTCCTAATCTTAGCATACTGAAAATGAATAACAACAACAAGCTTTTATGGTGATATATTCACTAGACAACACTCTGATTGCAATGATCGCAGATATAGGTAGGAGCTTATTCGGAAGAAAAACCGACGAATTTCACCTCCGTAACGAGGTCGACGCCGCGTTCTTGCTTCGCGCGAGCTTGAGCTAATCGGATTAGCGCTCTTACGTCATCAGCCGTAGCTCCTCCTGTATTGACAATAAAATTGGCATGGAGGCCGGAAATTTGGGCTCCCCCAATGGAGTACCCTTTTAAACCGCAGGACTCTAGTATCTCCGCTGCGAATAGTGGTAACGGATTTCGAAATACACTTCCGCATGAGGGCTGCTTAAGAGGCTGTGTCCTCATCCGTTTTTCTTTATATCGTTTTGTATTTTCCGCAATGGTCAAGCGGTCGCCCCGGGAAAGGGAAAACAACGCCTTCAAAACAATCCAAGGTTTGCGTTGCAGTACGGATTCACGATAACTAAAAGCAAGATCTCGGGCTTCCAGCCAGAAAGCATCCCCTTTTTCATCCATAACGAATGCTCTCGATAGAATCTGCGATACGTCCGAACCATGGGCGCCGGCGTTCATACAGACAGCTCCGCCTACCGTACCTGGAATCCCGCCTGCAAATTCCAATCCCGCAAAACCATGCTTAGCGGCTTGAAGCGATAGCGTTATCAATGAAAACCCGCCGCCGGCAAGAACGCCGTCCTCGTTGAACGAAGCCGTGTCCCATTCCCCTGCTAGACGTAACACCGCACCACGAAATCCCTCATCGGAAACCAGCATATTGGAGCCTTTGCCAATGACCATCCAGGGTACTGCCTCCGCATTAAGAATGCGAACGGCTGCTGATATTTCCTCTATCGTACGCGGAAAGACGATGAGGTCGCATCGCCCACCGATTTTCCAAGTAGTATAAGTGTGCATCGGCGCATTTACGGTAAATGGAACTCCTGTACGTTCAAGCTCCGAGATCACTTGTTCACGCATGCTAATCACCTGCCAATAAAAGTCACCTGATATATTCCATTTCCCTTGTATTAGTTCCTGCTTCTGACTAGCCGCAACTGCCGCTTACCTATCGCGACAGTTTCATCGGAAGCTGACGCTGAATGCTTTTCTCATCCTCCATAGAAAGGCCACGATAGGGTCTACCCACTAATTGGTAAGGCAATGGGTCATAACGGTATTTTGATTTGTTTCTCTACAATCTTGACTTGTTGGCTGCAAAACGCTCCCCGGTCTAAAAATCGCGGTATAATCGAAGCAATTTCATTTCATCTACGACACGGAGGCATTTTCATGAAACCCTGGGATTTACCGATCACGCTTAATCCGCTAATAACACGAGACGATCTTCGCCGTGCCTTTTTGCAGCTTACGGATCCTTTGAAGCCGTACTACAGCACAGGCTCCTCACGTCTTCATATCGGCAACACCGGAGCTAGCTATCCAGATCATATTGCTGGGATCGAGGGCTTCTCAAGAGTACTGTGGGGACTCGTTCCGTACATGGCGGACGGGAGCGACAGCGAGCTGTGGGAGACCTACGTTCAGGGGATAAAAAACGGCACGGATCCTTCCCATGAAGAATATTGGGGCACTGTCACCGATTACGACCAGCGTCTGGTAGAAATGGCTGCCTTCGGCTTCGCGCTTGCATTGATCCCGGATAAAATCAAAGCAAGCTTTACCGCTCAGGAGCTTCAGCGTCTCTACGACTGGCTGGAGCCCATTAGTCATAGTAAACTGTGGGATTGCAATTGGCTGTTCTTTCTGGTTCTGGTCCAAATGGGCTTCAAAAAGGCCGGCCTTCCTTACCGTCAAGAGCTGCTGGAGCAAACGTTGGACGCGATGGAGCGCTTTTATTTGGGAGAAGGCTGGTATGCCGACGGCGTTAACGGGCACAGCGACTATTATGTGCCTTTTGCCATTCACTTTTACGGGCTGCTTTATGCCAAGCTGATGGAAGAGGAGGATCCGGAACGATCCCGTTTGTACAAACAAAGAGCGGAGCAATTCGCTCACTCCTTCATTCATTGGTTCGATGAGGATGGCGCGGCTTTGCCTTATGGCCGGAGTCTGACGTACCGTTTTTCACAAGCCGCCTTTTGGGGCGCGCTGGTCTATGCCGGCGTGGAGCCTTACCCCATGGGGGTCATGAAGGGTATTGTGCTGAGACACTTGCGATGGTGGTTCCGTCAGCCGATCTTTCATCCGGACGGAACCTTGTCGATCGGCTACGCCTACCCGAATCTGGTTATGGCGGAAAACTACAATTCGCCGGGCTCGCCGTACTGGGCGCTGAAATCCTTTTTGCCTCTGGCTCTTCCGGAGGATCATCCGTTCTGGACAGCGGAGGAGCTCCCTCTGCCGAGGCTGGCGCCTCAAAGCGTTCAGCAGAAGCCGCATCTCGTCATTTGCCGAGACGCAGCAGCTTCACATATCGTTGCGTTCAATGCGGGTCATCTGTCGACGAACGAGCACACTCACACGTCAGCCAAATATGAGAAGTTCGCTTATTCGACCCGGTTCGGCTTCAGTGTGCCGCGCGCCGAATGGGGATTGAGTCAAGGAGCATTCGATTCGATGCTGGCGATCAGCGAAGGCGACAATCTGTACCGGGTCAAACGCAAGTGCGAGGAAACCTCCATCGACGACAACGGCAGAATCCATGCACGGTGGAAGCCTTGGAATGATGTCAAGGTCCAAACGTGGATCATTCCGGGGACGCCGTGGCATGTAAGGGTACACCGCATATCCTCGGAACGAACGCTTGATCTGGCGGATGGAGGCTTCGCTCTCGGTATCGAGGAAGGCCGATGCGGTACAAGTCCGCTGCGGACCGATGAAGGGGAGGTAACAGCGTGTGCCGCCAATTCCGCCGGTGCGAGCGGTATTGTTTTACTGCACGGAGCCGGGAAAGCGGAGCTGATCTATCCCAATGCGAATACGAATGTGATGTATCCGCGCACCGTCATTCCGACGCTTCGGATGAGCATGAAACCGGGGGTAAGCTGGCTTGTAACCGCCGTTTACGGGCAGCCCGGCCAGGCCGATGCGGAGCATTGGCTGAAGTCGTGCCCATCCGTCCGCTTGAATGGAGACGAGCTGCAGATCATGGGAAGCGGCTCCCAGGAGCCGCTATTCCAGATTCGTTTGGATTCATGAGCAGAGCCCCGGATCTCCCCGGGGCTCTAAGCTTGTTGAGAACACCGATTCCATCGAAAATGCTAAAGGTGGGTGGGTCTCTCCACTTACGATGCCAGTTGTCCTACGGAAAACTCTTAAGCGACCGCCTTTGTTTTTAAGAAAATGACCACCAGACGTCTTTGGTGGTGTACCTCCCTCCAGCCAAGCTAATGAGAATCGGACAGGAAATCCGTTATTTTCTGAAATGAGACTACTTTTGGAGAGTGATCGGACAGATAATCCGTTATTTGCTGATTTTACCGAAAAAAACGGTGTATTTTCTCGAAATAAAGGATCTGTTGTCCGATCACTCTGCAAAAAGGTCCGTTTTTGATGAAATAACGGATCTACGGTCCGATCCGGCCCAACTATGCTCTCCAGCGTTACAGGCACCTCGCGAATTGGCTTATTGAAAGACCTAAGTAGCTGAACATAAAGGTACAACGGTATCCCGACGAGCTACTTCCTTCCGTAGAGCATTGTTTTCATCGCTTTCCAACGTCAATTTCCAGAAAACAAACGGAACCTTGTCGCTTCTCCTGGAGATACTCCTGGACATACCACCTAACCAACATTAGCATGTTTGAGTGAACCAGGCTTCAAAATAAGCTCAGAGAGCCCCGGATCTCTCCGGGGCTCTCTTTCTTTTGGCTTAGTATGCGATCATTGCCTTTGAAACTCATGAAACCGGGTGCCTTGATAAACAAGGGTTCCTTCGTCCCCTTCGACCAGCAAACCGTACATATTCCCTCGTACCTGAAGCTCGATACGTTCCTTGTCGGCAAATTCAAAAGTAATATAATACGTTGTAGTTGCGCTGGTGTCTCCGGATCCCCCGGATACATTGGTTCGTTTGGAGACAATGCGCGCCGGTACGCTTACTACATCCGCTGCGTTGTTGCGGGTCCACGTAGTTAGTCCACGGACAGCGACAAAGACGATCGTTCCAATGATTAAGAAGCTTATGAGTCCGAACATGAAGCTGAATATGGGCGGCGGTCCAAAGCCTGTGTGCATTCCATCATCCCCTTACCATTGCGATAAAACAGGAACATTATACCATATCCCCTTCTATCTGTAACGATTAGGGAGTGGCTCGGGAGAAGGGCTTCATTGTCAGCCGGCTAAAACTGCGGCAGCATTTGTATGCTCTCTCCCTGCTCCGGTATAATAAGGATGGGAAAATACTACCTATTCGGATAAGAGGTGACTGTTATGTTAACGATCGAATATCACGGACATTCCTGCATTCAGCTGTCGGACGGGGAGCACTCGCTTGTTATTGACCCTTTCCTGACAGGCAATCCGCTGGCTTCCGTAGATCCGGAATCCATTCGCGTTCAACACGTGCTGCTGACGCATGCTCACGCAGACCACATTGCCAACGCAGCCCAGATCGCCCGCGCCAACGATGCGACCATTATTGCCATTCACGAGCTGGCTACCTATATGAGCTGGCAAGGCGTCAAGACCAAAGATATGAATATCGGCGGCCGCCTCTCTCTCGGATTTGCCGAGCTCCAGATGGTACAAGCTTTCCACAGCTCAGGGATCATTGATCACGACAAACAGCAAATCGTCTATGCCGGAATGCCTGCCGGATTCATTATCCGCTGGAATGGCAAAACGATTCTGCATGCAGGGGATACGAATCTGTTCCTCGATATGAAGCTGATCGGTGAAAGAAACGACATTGACGTCGCTTTCCTGCCGATAGGCGATTTATTTACAATGGGACCGGAGGATGCAGCGACCGCAGCGGAATGGCTGCAGGCCAAGCAGGTCGTTCCGGTACATTACGACACCTTCGAGCTGATCAGGCAGGACGGACCTGCCTTCGTCGATCTTCTGAGCACCCGCGGCATCCAAGGGAAGGCGCTGAAGCCCGGTGAGAAGCTCTCCTTGTCCTAAGAGCGTAACAAAGAACAGGCCTGATTAAACCAGGCCTGTTTTCTTTTCCGACATTAGGAGCGGATGTGCAGCATCCCGATAACGCCGTCTTCCGGCCAGTTGTACAGATCCTTCCCTAACGTATAGCTTATGGACTTGCGCACGGCGGAGTCTGTCAACAAAGCGTTTCTAAGCCCCTCCGTAATAATCAGCTCGTATTCCCTCTCTCCCTTGCTTAAAAACAGCCGTATGCTGCGCTCCTCGGTTCCGCCCGTCTGCTTGAGGACATCCGACAATTCAGCGGTCCATTGCGTCACCGTTTGCCCGTAAGGAACTTCCTCGTCATAGTGGTAGATAGCCTTGTCGTTCTCGAAGCGATCAATGATGATATCGCGCTCCCCTTCCCTGCCTGAAGAAAGCTTCATTATGAGTGCCGGATGCTCCAAGGGGTCGATTGGACGTCCGTCTTTAAGCTGTGCGGTATAGGTGGCGGGATCCCAATTCACCTTAATCCCGAGCTTCTCGGACGTATCCCGCAGCGGTACATAGACGACGTCGCGATACGAGAAGGGCTGCCCTTCAGGAGCATAGAGCTTGCCGTCCACTTTCACCTGCACATTGGAGTAGGAAACGGCCGCTTCGAAAGGCTCGCTGCCGACCGGTATGCCGGACACCGAATCCTTGAATTCCGATTGAGACGGATTGCCCTGAGCGGCTATGCCGGCCCATTCCGAACGGAGCAATATTTCGAACCGGTTCGGATCGCTGTTCCAGACGGTTACGTAGCCGAGAATATCCCGGAAAAACGTCATCGGAACATAAAGCGAGTCTTTAAAGAACAAGGGAGTGGCCGTTACGGGAACCGCCGATCCGTCCAGTGTCAGCTTCACATTCGATCCCGGATATAGAGTAACCGTATGCACACCAGGCTCGGGTTCCGGTACCATGTCCATGTTTTTCAGAGCGGGTATCCTTCTTGCAGCCTCTTCTCCCTCGAATACATCGAATACCGATACGGCAGGCCGCCCTAACCGGTTGTTGGCATAGAGCAAGTAGTCACGACCAACCTCCAGCGATGCCCCGCATTGATCGCTATCCGCAGCGGTCAGCACGGTCCGGGTGAAGCTTCCTTTCAGCTGGCTATCGTTAATGAGCGTAGCCATCTTGTACAATTGGCCCTTGTAATACACGTTCTCCAGCTTCGAAACCATTCCGTACAGCACGTGGCTCGATACGGAATAATCATATTCCGGGGTCGTAGTCTCCCCCTTCGAGCAAGCAAACGCCTTCTCGGGACCCGCCGTCAGCCCGACAGGAATAGACGCCAGGGTTAGGCATGCGGCCGCCAGCAATGCGGTCATTCCTTTTTTCATCGATGACACTCCTTCATTAGGCATTCCCATAAGGAAAACCCAAGTTTTTGAACAATCACTTCTATTTCTATAAGCATTGTTCCCGTTGTATAACCATTGGACAGAAAAATCCTATGGGTAAAAAGCTCAGCAGTTCATATTCCACGGTTACGGGCAATAAGTATCTATAAAATGATAATGAGCCATTCAAGGAGTGATTCCCGATGCTGCTGGATTGCGCTATTGTCGGAGGCGGCCCCGCCGGCTTGAACGCGGCACTGGTGCTGGGCAGAGCCCGAAGACACGTGATATTATTCGATAGCAATCAACCGCGGAACGCAGTAACCCGGCACTCTCACGGGTTTATAACACGGGACGGGGTAAAGCCGGGCGAGTTTCGCAGCTACGCTCAGCAGGATATCCGCCGGTACCCTTCCGTTCAAATTCACAATGACACGGAAGTCGTATCCGTGGAAAGGATGGGACATACCTTCCGGCTCGCAACCCGAACGGGCGAACGATTCGATGCCAGGACGATTCTGCTCGCCGCCGGCCTGAGGGAAGTGCTTCCCGAGGTTAGGGGAATTCATGATTATTACGGCAAGAGCCTGTTCAGTTGCCCGTACTGCGACGGCTGGGAGCTTAGAGACAAGCCGCTGGTCGTCATAGCCGAAGGGCCGAACCTGTTTCTTTCGGCGAGGATTATATGGAATTGGAGCCGTGACCTTATTCTTTGCAGCAACGGCAATCGAGTGTTGAATCCGCAGCAGCTCCACCTGCTGAACAGTAAAGGAATCGGGGTTATGGAACAAAGAATCGCCCGATTGGAAGGAAACAATGGCTTGATGGAACGCGTTGTATTCGAAGGCGGCTCCAGTATCGCCAGATCGGGAGGCTTCGTTTCTCCCCAATGGTATCAGGCAGCGCCCTTCGGTGCGCAGCTAGGCTGTCTGACCAACTCCTTGAACGGCTTCGTCACCGATTCCTTCGGGAGAACCAATGTGAGAGGCGTTTATGCAGCCGGGGATACGTCGGTCGTCGCGCCTTCCCAGCTTATCATCGCCGCAGCCGAAGGCAGCCGCGCCGCCATCGGAATCAACACGGACTTATCCGAGGAAGCCTTCCTTTGAATGAAAAAAGCTCTCTGTCAGCGACGATCCTCCAGTCGACAGAGAGCTTTTGCATGAATTACTTGAACACTTTCATTCGTTCGGACAATGGCTTGAATTCCTTGTCCCCGGCCTGAGCCGTCGGGTTGCCGTAAGGCATCTGAGCCAGCAGCTTCCACGAGCCCGGAATGCTCCACTCGTCCTTCACTTTATCATTGATCAACGGATTGTAATGCTGGAGGTTCGCTCCCAGCCCCTCGCTTTCCAGCGCCGTCCAGATAACGAACTGCAGCATGCCGTTCGATTGCATCGACCAATCCGGGAAATGCTCCTTGTACGTCGGAAAGCTCGACTGAAGTCCTTCGATAACCGTCATGTCTTCGAAAAACAGCACGGTTCCGTGTCCATTACGGAAGCCGTTCAGCTTTTGCTCGGTCGATGCGAATTGATCTGCGGAGACCATACCTTTCAATACTTCCTTGGTAAGATCCCACAGTTTGTTATGGTGCTCCCCGAATAACACGACGACCCGTGCGCTTTGTGAGTTGAATGCGGACGGCGTATGCTTCACCGCCTCTTCAATGAGCTCCACAATCCGTTCGTCCGCTACGGACGATTCCTTGCTGATTCCATAGATGGTGCGCCGCTCGCGAACCGCTGCCATAAAATTGCTCCCGGTGCCTACTGTTCCAGCCATGCCGATGATCCCTCCGTTAGGTATGGTAAGTTAAGCTATTGCAACTTTGTTAGTGTGTACCTGCCGGAGGGGCTTTTATTCAGCTAGCCTTACTTCTCGATATTGTTGCTTTGGACATCGCTGGGACGCAGCTTCAGCTTCGCATTGATTAACGTATTGTTCTGAATCGTGTACTTAGGCGCCCCTACACCCGCATAAATCGTAGAAATGCCTTCGGCTGCGACATTGGAGGTGATGGTATTGCCTTTGATTGAAGCCTCATTAACCGCGTACGGATTGTTGCGGGTCCAATAGTCTCCAATCATGATCGAGTAGTCGGTCGGGTTCGCCATTTTGTTCGCCGTGATGATATTTTTTTCAAATACGATTTTTTTGGCCTTGACCGCTTTCAAAGCAAATCGTTTGTCCAAAATGTTCAAAGTGGAATTGGTCATCGTAAAGTCAGCGCCGGGATTAGTGACTGTGGCGCCCTCGAACATGTTCAGCGTACACTGGTTGAACACATATTTGCCCGTATCGTCCAAGGTCAATCCCTTTGTCGTCGAGCTAATCTGACAGTTGGAATACGTAGCTGGAGGCATATTCAGATTGGCAGGCTCACTAACCTTCAAGTTGTCGATGATGCTGCCTTCCGGAACGCCGCCGGAGATGCTGCCGCCGTTCATGGTCAAATTCGTGACGCGAATCGGATTCACCCACAGCGAGAATTCGGAGCCTCCCTTCTGGTTGTTCATCGTTATGTTCGAGGCGGTGATGCCGAACGGATCCTTGCTGCTGATCACAAATTTAGAATCGGTAAACGTCATGCCGTCGATGCTTAAATTAGGGCCTTCCAAATGGGTAAAGGAGTCGTTCATTTGATTGCCCTCAAATTTCACATCGTGATAAGCATAAATGCTTGTGCCGTCAAAATGATTATTTTTTATTAGCGCACCTGTGAACGGGGGGGAAACGGCAAGACCAATTTTGCCTTTGGATGCCAAATGGTTGCCTTCCACCGTCGCATCGTGGCCATCATACAGAATAACGTCATATGCCGCATTATTATAAAACTTGTTGTTTCTAATGAAGATGTTGCTGTTCATCTGCCCATTCTCGCCGTATCCGCCTTCTACGTCGATGCCGGACTGAGGGGCCGTGCCTTTAATATCATGGATCACGTTGTTGATAACCGTTATGTTATCGCCTCCGCCGATCGTAATGCCCTGTCTGCGGTTGAACGCAAATTCCGAATTTTTAACGACTACATTCTTGGAAACGGCCCTTTGCCAAAACTCAATGTACGCTCCGGTGCTGCTAGGTTGATTGAACACAACGTAGAAATAGCTTGCGCCGTCAGGAATTTGCGTCACTTGGCGCAGCTTTGTGTTTTTCATGCTTGTGATGAAGGTCCCGTCCTGCTTGTAGAAGAATAAGTCAAATTGGGGCAGGAGCTTTTGGCCGTTCGAAAACTCGAATTCCCGCTCCGTCTTAAAGATCGGGCTCGTGAAGTTCAGCGGCTCTTTCACTCGGATTTTGCTCGAATCGGGGATGAGCTTCCCTTTATCGTCAATCGAGCCCGATACGAAGCTCGCGGCGTACAAATCTTTTACCATCGTGCCTTTCCCGCCGACAGCCAGACCGTCACCTGTAAAGTTAATCGCCTTTATACCATCAATCGTAACGTTGACGGCTCCTTCGGTAATGATCCCATATCCGCCTTCATGAGTACCCTTGCTGGAGAAATCGTGCGAGTCCTTGTCGCCCTTGTATGTCCCGCCTTTGATCGTGACATTGTTGGCACCATAGCCGATGTGCAGCGTCTGATACCCGGCAAATCCGTTCGCCTCTTTTTGAATAACCGCATTGGGGTCCAGCTCGAAGGTTATATTGGGAACCATATTGATGCGTGCCGTAGTATCCAGCCACAGCTTCGGATCCTGCTTTTTGATCGTGTACGTGCCCGCCGGGACTTTAAACGTCGTCATGCCATTGGCATGCGCCCATTGCAGAGCGTCGTTGAATCCTTTGGTCGTTTCCACCGGATGGGTTCCATCGTTATAGATGCCCCAATCCTTCGGCACCAGCTGGTATACTTTGCTGGCGTTAGGGGCCGCTTGTGCGGATTCGGCTGTCACGGCTTGATTGCTGGGAGCAACATCGGCCGCGGCAGCCTGAATCGGCAGCGCGGTCAGCAGAAGCAGCAGTCCAACCCATTTCATTTTCATTGTCCGTCTCACCATTTTTCATTAAAATTGTGGTTCCATTGAGTCGTTCCTGATGGAGAAAGAAGCATTATATTCATGAGTTATAGAATTCATACGAACGTTCAGCCTTGTGCCATACACCACCATCCTTCCATGCTGTGCTGTCTATGAAGTTTACTGTACAATAAGCTCACAGCAGATTTTGTCATATTGTGGAATGGTTTACAAGATAGCCAAGGCCTAAATATGCATCCTTCACGAAATCATTGCAAACGAGCATCGTACCATGTACCCAAATCCGATCGAATTATAGGTGTTTGTACCCTGTTAGTAAATGTAAAAAAAGAGAACCGAATTCATCGGTTCTCTGGATCGTCATTAACCATTCGCAGAAACAAGCGACAAGTGCCGCGCTGCCTCCTCCGCTTCTTGATAAGCTTGCTCCAACACTTCTTCGGGCTTCATAATCGACGTCCCCTGGGCTCTAATAATCCGGTAATCCTCCACTCCCAAGAAATTGAACATGGACTTTAGGTATTTGTGCGAGTACTCTACCTCGGTATACCAGTCGTTATTCGTGTATACGCCGCCGCTGCCTTGGATGACCACGAGGCTCCTGCCGTCCTTGAGCAATCCGACGGATCCGTTTTCCGTATATTTAAACGTTTCCCGGGCGATGAGAACATTGTCCATATAATCCTTCAGCTTCGACGGAATGTTAAAGTTGTGCAGCGGCATGGCGATAACATATTTATGGGCGCTCTTGAACTGGCGGAGTATTTCAGTCATCCGATTCGTAACCAGCTGCTCCTCCTCCGAGAGCGTCTCTCCCTTGGCCGCTTTCTCCCATGCGCTTAACACCGTACGATCAATCATCGGAACATGATCCTCGTACAGATCGATTTGTTCAACCGCTCCATTCGGATTCGACGAGGCATAAGCTTCTTTGAAACGGGTTAACACCTGCAAGCTGAAGGAGGTTGAGGATTTCACTTTCGGATGAGCGTTGATAATAAGTAGTTTGTCCATTATGGGTCTCTCCTTGTTTTGTTTTTATTGTCGATAATATTAATCGACGATTAACTATATCTACAATATAACCGTTACCATGACACCTGTCAAACCCTAATTCGTGGCAGCCGTTCACACCAATCCGCCGTTTGACAAGAAGCCCGAATCCTCCTAAGATTAATAGACGATAGCTTGTAGCAAAGGAGCAGGTACGCTTATGCAGTATAGTATCGGGGTCGAATATGGACTGCATTGCCTTGTTTATTTAATAGATATTCCTCCGGATTCTACGATTGGGATTAAAGAGCTTTCCTACTTTCAGGGTGTTTCCGAAACGTATTTATCCAAAATTTTCGGAAAATTGAGTAAAGCCGGTATCGTCCGATCCGTTCCCGGAGTAAAGGGCGGATACCGGCTGGCCAAATCCCCGGATGAAATCAGCTTCTGGGATGTCGTAGAGGCTGTCGAAGGCCCTCAGCCCATTTTTCATTGCAAAAATATTAAAGACAACAGTCTGCTTTACCGGGATAAAGAAGAGACGGATTGTTCTTCCCGTTCGTCATCCTGCACCATTAACTTAGTCATGCTTCAAGCCGAAGAAACCATGCGGGACTATTTGCGCGGCAAAACCTTGTCCTGGTTAAACGACGAGCTGGATCGCGTGCTGCCGAACCAATCCCGGACGGAAACACGCAGCTATTTCGCCAAAAGCTTCACCTGACCGCGCTTCACCGCTCAAACCATGCCATAAAAAATGTAAAGGGCTCTTCGCTTTCATAGCGTGGAGCCTTTTGCATATATAGAATTTGTAATCGGTGCTCCCCGCAAAGTATCTGATGGACTTCGAAGCCTAAGCTCCACTTTGTGGGGGTATTTTTGTGCATAAAAAAACGGCATTCTACAAAAAATACCACAGAACCGCCCAATATTAGCCAAACGTTTTCGGAGACAGAATCATGAAGCCCAAACATCAGCCCAAGCAAGTGCAGGCCGGCTCCTTATTGCAAAGCACGGTGGATAGCATGGATCAACTGAAGGAATTGACTGAGCTGTCCGCCGATTTCAAGACGGTCTCGATTTCGCTAGCCAATCAGAAGCAGACGGTCTCCTATTACAAATCGTTAATTAATGAAAAGCTGCTCCAGGATACGCTTCTGCACACCATGCAGCATAGAACGGCTGATGCTGCCTTTCGACGATCTTGAGGCTATTCGGAAATGGCTCCCTATCGAGGATATGGAAATTACGGACGATCCGGCCGCCATCCAATCGAAGCTGATGCAAGGACACATTATGGTCCGGTTCGGTGCAGACGAATCCCGGGTTGCGTTAATTCCATTCGCAAGCAAGCAAGGACTGCGGAAAAATAACGATACCGAGAATGAATTTAGCGTTGTCGGACCCAAAGTAGGGTTTGTCGAGGATCTGGATACGAATATTCATTTGCTGCGCTCACAAATCAATATCCCGAACCTGATCGTCAAGGAGATCACAATTGGCAGCATTTCCCAGACCAAAGTAGCGATCGTCTATATACACGGCATCACGAATGAAAGAACGGTTCGGACGATAGAACAGAGACTTGACGATATCGACTTCGAGGTTGTATTTGATTCTTCCCAGCTGGACCAAATTATATCCGACAACAGCTTGTCGCCCTTCCCTCTATTTGTAAGCACGGAACGCAGAGACCGGGTCGTGTATGCGCTTATTAGCGGGCAGGTTGCCGTCATTAGCAACGGATCGCCGTATTTTATTACCGGTCCTTCAACCTTGTTCGATTTTTTCATTTCCCCGGAGGATTATTATTTGCCCTGGATCCTGGGCTCCTTTTTTCGTTTGATCCGTATTTTCGGCGTCATTTTCTCGCTGTTTGCCACGTCCATGTATGTTGCGATAATGACTTATCATTATGAGGTGATTCCAAAGGGCTTGCTTGGCCCCCTTATCTTTTCCAGGCTCAACGTTCCGTTCCCGCCCGTGCTCGAAGTGTTGTTCCTCGAGCTAACCATCGAATTTCTGCGTGAAGCCGGTGCAAGACTGCCTACCAAGATCGGCCAAACGCTGGGCATTGTCGGCGGCATTATCGTCGGCCAAGCCGCCGTCGAAGCGGCTCTAACCAGCAACATTCTCATAATTATCGTTTCGTTGTCCGCTCTTGCCTCGTTCGCTACGCCGATCTATAAAATGTCCAATACGATACGTTTTTTGCGGTTTCCGTTCATTGTGCTGTCAGCCCTATGGGGCGGTTTGGGCATGTTTATCGGGATTTGCTTCTTGATCGTCCATATTACCCGTCTGGAATCGCTGGGCAGCCCTTACACTGTCCCGGTGTACCCGTTGAGATTCAAGGATTTAAAAGACAGCTTCATCCGCTCCTCCTATCAGTCGTCGAATATGCGCCCCCGTTATTTGAGACCGAAAGCTTTATTCCGGTATATTCCAAAACCGACGGCTCGACGCAATGAGGATCATGAAGAACAGTAATTGCACAGAAAGCGTGGGTATAAGCTTGGCAAAGATCGTTCTGCTAGTCGCTTGTTGTCTGCTGATCGCTTCATGCAGCAAAACGAAAATTGTAAACAAGATTGAGCTCATTCAAACCATAGGGGTCGATCTATCCGGAAAAAGCGTGAAGAGCACTATGCTGGCAGGCAATTACAAGAAGAAAGGAGAGTCAGGCGTACAACTGCTCGGGACGAAATCCGATACCAATCTGGATATGATGTCGAGGATCAATGCGCAAACGAGAAACCCTATTGAGTACGGCCAGCTGAGGATGCTTCTATACGGAAAGGAGTACTCCCGGAAAGGAATAGCCGATATGATGCAAAATTTGTGCCATGATTCCAAACTATCCACCCGGATGCAGCTTGGTGTTACGGATAAGGAAGCTTCGGATATATTGGCTGCCGTTGCACAATCCGAGGAATCCTATTTCCTGTCCGACATGATTGAACATCATATAAAAAACGGAACATTGCCCCATAATAACCTGCAAATTGCACTATTTAACTATTACGGGAAAGGCAGGGATCTATTTCTGCCGTATTTGAAGCTGACTGAAGGAAAGATCGTTGTAGATGGGCTGGCGTTGTTCAAAGACGACAAATATGTAACCAAAATCAATATGCAGGAAGCCTTTTTGTTAAAAATGCTTATTGAGAACTCCGATAACGGCACTTATCTGGCTTCCATCCGTGCAACGGAGCAGCAGAGTGCCAGTCCTGTTTTATTGCACAGCATCAGCTCCAAGGTCAAATATAGCCTCAATAGGCTGCACCCCCAGCCTTCCCTGTCGGTCCTCGTACATATGGATGCTCAGATCAAGTACGTTCCGGACTGGATCGATCCGACCTCCTCCGCTCACCGTTCCATGCTGGAAAATGAGCTGGGCTCGTATTTCGAGCAAGTGCTTCAAGCGCTGTTGTCCTTGTGCAAGAAACACAACGTGGATCCGGCCGGCCTAGGAGATTTCGTTCGGAGCCGATCCATACGATGGAACGAACAAGAGTTTCAAGCCAGCTACCCGCAAATGCAGACGCAGGTCACAGTGAAATTGAAAATTGTCGAGACTGGCGTCAGTCTCTGATGTTAATAAGAGGGGGAATTATTTGTGGAGCCTGCATCCAAGAGCAAGGAGAGCTATACCCTTTCCCCTTATCTCGTTTTTTTTCTAATGTACGTCAGTATGGTAGGGGTCGGAGTTCTGGATTTTCAGCGGGATTTAAGCGAAGCTGCCGGATATAATGCATGGATTTCCATGTTATTGTCGGGTATCAGCATACATGTCGTCTTGTGGATGATGTGTAAAATTTTACACGATCAACCTGCAGATCTTATGTCTATCAACTGTTCATGCTTCGGTAAAATGCTCGGCAGCGTGATAAATTTCGGGATCATCGTTTATTTTTTTCTGGGGGCTTTTGTCACCTTCAGAGGCTATATGGCCATTGTCAAAGTATGGCTGTTTCCCGATATGAACATGCTTCCTGTGACCATCCTGATCGCTGTGCTCATTTGTTATACGGTATCGGGCGGGCTGCGTTCAGTCGCCGGATTATGCTTCTGGGGAGTGGTCTGCTCCTTCCTTTTCGTCATTCCGCTGAACTTCCTGGCCATTCCGTATTTACATCCGCAAAATTTGCTTCCTTTGTACGAACGTACTCCGGCTGAGATTTATAACGGCTTCAAATGCATGATTTTTCAATACCTCGGGATCGAGACCCTCATGTTATATTATCCTTTGGTGCCCTCGCAGGCGAAAGCGCAAAAGTGGGCGCAAGCCGCCCTGCTTACCGCGACGATATTTTATTTGATGATCGTGCTGGTCACCTTCATGTTTTATACCCAAGGTCAGCTGTCCGAGATTGCTTGGCCGACGCTTCACCTGATTATGATTCTCGAGCTGCCGTTATTTCAGCGTCTGGAGTACTTTGTCATTTCGGTGCTGTTTATAAAAATAGCCGCTAACGTCGCTTTGACGATCTGGGCCGCATGCCGCGGCGCCAAGCAGGCGTGGAATATGAAGATGTCCGTCAGTCTATTGGCTTTCATGATTGGATTTATTGCACTGCAAATCGTTATTAACGAGGGCGGAAGATCGAAGCAATTGATCGAATGGTACTCCAACGTCGGATATTATTTTATATACGTCTACATTCCGGTTCTGTTCGTGTGGGTGCAGATCAGAAGCAAGCTGCGTACGAAACTGACTGGTGCGGAGCCGTCGCAGTAATGAGAAAACCGTATCGAGGCCTTGACCTCGAGATTTTATATATTATATTGTGTTAACAGAAAGAGCGGGCCTGTGTGCCAGCTCTTTCTTGTTGTGCAATTAATTGTTTATGTACTTGGATAATTCATAATGCTAGATTCATAGGATTCAGGCTGTGCCTATCAAAATAAATATAAACCATTTACAGATTTCGACAAAAAGAAGCTTGCAAATCTTTTAAAATACGGTAGGATACCTGATAGTACATAGATTGTCGCTAAATTACGAGGAGGAACGCCATGTTTCAACAATCGAAAAGAAAATGGATAAGTTATGTCATCGCTGCAGTCACTGCCGTTCAACTGGCAATTCCTGCTCAAGGACCGGTTCTTGCCGAGCCAGTTTCTCTGCAGTCAGCAGAGATGCCTACCTTCAAAGAAGCCGACATTGTTCCGGGGAAAGTCATCGTTAAGTACAAGCAGAATGCGCTGAAGAAGGTGCAATCCAGCTCCTTCTCTCCATCGTCCTTTTCCGTTTTATCCTATGATGAGCCTATCTCCGTTACAGCCAAACTGTTGGAGCTTCAAAGCAATCCAGATGTGGAGTATGCCGAGCCCGTCTACAAAACACAATTGATCGCTGCAGCATCCTCCGGCGATACGGTGTCCCAATCCGTGTACTCCGGACCTGAGGAATATATGAAGCAATGGGGCAAGCAGGCAGCGGAATTGGACGATATGAGCGCCTATTCTACTGAAGCGCAAAATCAGCAGGTTACCGTAGCCGTTATGGACTCCGGGATCGATCTGACGCATCCGGATCTTAAGAGCTCGATAGTCAAAGGATACGACTTCGTCAATAATGACGACATCGCCCAAGACGATCATGGCCACGGCACCCATGTATCGGGAATTATTGCAGCGAATTCGGCGGCAGGCACCGATTACGGGATCGCTCCCGGCGTCAAAATCATGCCGCTCAAGGTCCTGGACAGCAATGGCGAGGGGGATACGGAGCAAATCGTTCGAGCGCTGCAGTATGCCATAGCGAATAAAGCGGACGTTATTAATATGAGCCTTGGTACTGCCGGAGACAGCCGGGCGGTTCGGGAGCTGATCAAGCAAGCATATGGCCAGCATATCGTTCTTGTTGCCGCTGCGGGCAACGAAAGCAACCATTGGGTTCGGGACGAAGCCGGACAGATGGATCCTCTGAATGATATGAGACGCTACATTACGTTAACGAGTTACCCCGCCGCCTATGACGAGGTGATAAGTGTCGGCGCCGTTGCGCAGATTACCGGCCAATCTTACGCTATTGCGGATTTCTCCAATGTCGGGAAGGTTGACGTAGTCGCACCCGGGGTCAATATTTACAGCACGGCCTTGGGCGGAGGCTACATTTATAAGTCAGGGACGTCTCAAGCAACGCCGTTTGTCGCCGGGCTGTCCGCTCTGTTGAAGGCAGCTAACAAAGCTTTGGATGCGGAAGACATCCGCACCATTCTGCAAACTTCTGCTCAAGAGAACCGTCTTAGTGCCCTGAAAGAAAAAGAATATGCCAACCTTACGCAAGCTCCCAACGACCATGTTTCCAGGACAATGGTGTACGGTGAAGGTATGCTTCAAGGGATTCGGGCTTTTGAAACACCGAGATTGAAAATCGAGCCGGTATCCATCAATTACCCTGCCGATCGAACCGTAGCTTTTGATGCGACTCTGCTGGACGTTCATAATACGGTGGTGAAAGCAACCTATTCCGTGAATCTGGAAGCAAGGTACTATGACGAAACTTTGTTGGACCGGGAACAAGATGCGACATTTTCCGTGCCTTCCGTTTCGCCATTGGTAGAAGGCCGCGCAAGACTTACCGCTATTTTGGACAGCAGTCCGCTTATTCATCATGTATACGTCTATGGATTCTGGTCGGCTGACCCGAGCAGCGGAGCTGCCACACATCGTTCCAATCCATATGTGCTCCTGAAGCGTCCTGCCAATCCGTTCGTCAACCTGCAATCCGGAACATATGAAGGCGAGCAGACGGTTACGATCACGACCGCTTCTCCAGAGGGCATCATTCTTTATCGAGTTCAAAATGCGGATCAAACCTTAAGCGGCAGCTTCAATATTCAAGGCGGTTCGTTGAAAATTGCCAAGGATACCGTATTAACGGTCGCATTCCTCCAGAACAATGTGTTTAGTGAAGACGCGGTCTATTCCTATCGCATTACTCCTAAGACAACTCCTCCGAAAACCGGCGGTGGTGGCGGAGGAGGAGGTGGCGGTGGCGGCGGTGCCGGAGGCAGTACCCAATACGCTCCTTCCATGGATGCCAACGGCAAACTAACCTACGAGGTGACGGCTCCGCGCGTAGACGTGCTTTTATCGTTACATTCGGACTCCAAAGATGTAACGATAGACGCTGCAACGGAAGAAGCAGTCGATATCCTTACGGTGAAGGTGGATGCCGACCTGATTGCGAAGCTGTGGAGCAAGGACAAATCGCTTGTCATTAGATCCAGTGACGTAACCTTGTCCATTCCGCCGAAAGCTTTTCAAATAAAGGATGAAGGCAGTACGGTTGTGTTCAAAAAGTCTATCGATTCGGCGCCTCCCATGACCGACTACGCTGCCGTTTCTCCTATTTATGACCTGTCATTGACGGAAGAGGGAAATCTGGTTGCATCGTTTGCTACGCCGATCCAAGCTTCGTTCTTGTATGACAGCAGCAAGGTGAAGGATCCTCAATCGCTTGGTTTATATGTACTTGACGAGCCATCGGGGAGTTGGACCCGCGTAGGAGGCACATTAGCCGGTACGAACACGATCACGGCACCGCTCACGCACTTCTCCAAATATGCGGTACTGGAGAAAAGACCTTCGTCCGACTCCAAACCGGGATCGTCCGAAAGCGTCGCCACCTTTGCGGATATTCAAAATCATTGGGCACAAAAAGAAATTGAGCAGCTTATCGCTCAAAGCATTGTCGACGGTGTGGACGCTGACTCGTTCCTGCCGGATGCCAGCATGACGAGAGCCCAATTTGTAACTTTACTTACGAAAGCATTGCAACTGAAAAATCAAGGCAGCGCCACTACATTTCATGACGTTACCAACAATTCCTGGTACAAGGATGCCGTATATGCTGCGTATGAAGCGAACATCGTCAACGGTGTCAGCGATAAGGAATTCGCTCCGGAAGCTAGTGTTACGAGAGAGCAAATGGCAGCTATGATGGTCAATGCTTACTTGTACAAGACCGGCAATAAGCTAAGTGATATCGTGATTACGCAGGAAGTCAAATATTCGGATGAGGGAACCATCAGCGATTGGGCGCGGACGCAAGTACGAGCAGCTTCCGGGCTCGGTCTCATGAACGGAACGGACGGAGGAGCGTTCGCCCCTTCCGATCAAAGCACGCGAGCTCAAGCAGCCGTAGTGCTGCAGCGCATGCTGGCTAAGCTGCAATCCCAGTAATTGCTTATTCAGTTGGATCGTCAAAGTAAGCAAAAGCCATCGATAAACTAAAAACCGTGAGGGCGTTCGTCCCTCACGGTTTTTGTATGTTCTAACACGTTTACACATTCCACAAGCACTGCTTCACGGAAGGTTACAAATAAGGCTCTACAATTCGCCGTATCCTCTCCAGCCCTTCCCACATATCACCTGGGCCGTCATAGATCAGTACTACCGCTCCGTTATAGCCGGATGTCTTCAGCTGCTCCAGGCAATTGCGGAATTCCGGTTCGTCAGGCATGCCGGCATCATCGTAATGGGCTTTGGCGTGAACGGACACACTGTACGGCAGCGTCAACGCGATCTCGTCATATTTGGCGGAGCCTTTGAAGTTGCCGAAATCCGTAATCATCTTAAACGAATGATGTCCGCGCTCCAGCAGCTGCACACAGTTATCTCCGGTCGAGGTCAATGGCCGGAAATTTTCCGTGACAATCTGAACTCCACGGCCGGAAGCAAATTGTTGCAGCTCGGATAACCTCTGCGCTGCGCGCTGCAGAGCGTCTTCATCGTCTGCGGGAGAATCCCCCGCAATGACTCGTATTCGCTTCGCACCGGCCTGTGCCGCTACTTCAATCCAATGCTGCACCAGAGCGTAATCCGCCGTGCTGCGCTTCTCATCGGCCGATGAGATATCGCCGTAATCCAGAAGCAGCGTATCAAAGGAAATGCCGGCAGCTTCGAACCGATGCCTCAGCTCCTGCAAATAGTCCTGTTCCGTGGACGGAAAATGAAAATGACATACCTCCACGGCCCGGTAGCCTCTGGAGCTAGCCTCGGCAGGCAGCTCCAGCAAGGACAAAACTTGCGGCTGCTCCTGCTCGCGGGTAAAATGACTACCCGCCTCCTGATCCCAATGCGTCCATCTGAGCGGACCCAGCAGTCTGTGCAGACTCCATGTACTTACGGATAAATAAGACATCGTCTCTCCTCCTGCAGCTTCATATTGGATGATGTGCGGTCATGAAGTCCTTCTATGGAAAAATTATACTGGACATTGCTTTGCCTTACAATTAGCATCGGAATGTCTGAGCGGGAACCATTAGAGATTCACGACTTAAAATTATAACGGTCAAGCGCCTGCTGCTCGATGTCTATAGCGCGCTTTACGTTCAAGGCTTTGATTTTCTCGACATAGTTGTCATAGGCATCTACCGGCTCAACGCCGAGGATAATTTTGATGGACATTTCATCCACCAGATTCATGACATCCATCATGATGGCCGCGGATTCCGAGCTCTCTTTCTCCGTCTTGTGAATCAGCGGCAGCGTATGCCGTTCGGCGTCGTTTTGCGCCCATACCGGTATCGCTTCCTTTTGCTGGGACAGCGTGTAGGCCTGCTCAATGTAGCGCCGGTCCTGGATGAACGGTCCAAAATAGCTCGCGCGGTTATACATGGCCAAAGCTTGGGCGGGAACCAGCTGTTCCTTGTTGCTCATGATCAGCTCCGTATATTTCGGGTAATCGCCTTCCATATTGTAGCTCGTCCCCTCGATGCCGAAATTGAAGAACATGTGCCCCGCTTCACTGTATCCGTAGTCCAGCATTCTGGCGGCTTCCTCCACATTCTTGGAGTTGCCGGCAATAGCTACGCTCCCGCTGCCCACGTACTCTTCGCTTTTTTGACCGAATTTCGGCTTATCCCCTCTCTTCAACACCGGGTAAGGAGCAGCGGTCACGACGGCTTTCGGATCCTTGGCCTGGAGCGCCGGCTGCCATTTGCCGATACCCGACCCTGCATTCCATATACTGGCGCCGCTTCGGCCCAGCATCATATTGGAATCCATCGTCTTGATATCTACCGTCGCCATATTCCGGTCGATCAGACCTTCTTCATACCAGCGGCGGAACGTGCGCAAAAACTCCTTATACCCGCCTTCGATCGGGCCGAATTTGACTTTGCCCTCGTCCAAATAGAAGCCTTTTTTCACGCCATATGCGCCGATAAAAGCCCCGTTGTCCATTCCAAACAAGACGTTCGGCACGCTTAAAAAGGTTAGCGGAGCCTCGATCCCCTTCTTCTCCTTAAACGCTTTGAGCACCACATACCAATCGTCGATCGTCTCCGGGATCGGCAGCCCGAGCTCATCCAGCCAATCCTTACGGATAATCGGCCCTTGGAAGGTTTGCAGCATAGGATCGTTGCGGATAAACGGAAACACGTAATAATGTCCTTCATCCGTTTTGATTTGCTTATCGATCTCAGGGTGTTCCTTAAGAAATTGTTTCAAGTTGGGAGCATACTTGTCGATGACATCGTTCAGCTTCAGAATATAGCCGTCGTTGATCGCTTTCTCCGGGCCGCCTGGAAAGCTGTTCCAAGCGTATTCCATCATATCGGGCAAATCTCCCGACGCCAGCAATACATTCAGCGCGGTTTTATCCTGATTGGCTTGCGCCTGAATGAACTTAAGCTTGACTCCGGTTCGCTTCTGCCATTCCTGAAAGAAGGGTACTTGCTCAAAGGTCGATTTTACGCTGGCGGCGTTCTGGTTCAGCTCAGCCCAATACGTTAGCGTCTTGCTTGTTTGGATGGGATACGCACCCGGCTGCTGCTTGACCTCCGCAGCGGTGCTCGCATTGCTTGTACTGCCGGCTTGAGGCGATCTGGCGTCTTGGGAACGGCCGGTGCAGCCGGCCGAGACGATAGAGAGTATGGAAACGAGCAGCAATAATGTCCTTGCTTTTGTATGCATGTCCAGCTTCAACCTCCCTGCAAGGAATTAATTCATCTCTTTGTATTTGCCTGGTGTGATTCCTTCGTACTTTTTGAATACGCGGATGAAGGTTGCAACCTCATTGAAGCCTACCATTTTGGCCGCTTCCGTAATCGATATCTGCTTATGCTTTATAAGGGTTTTGGCTTCGTGGATTCTCAGGCTGTTAATAAAATCGGGCAGCCCTTCCCCTGTCATATTTTTGAACATTTTGGACAAATAGCTTGCCTTCAGCTGAAACCGTTCCCCTATCGTATTAACGTTAAGATTCGAGTCATGGTAGCACTCTTGAATGTACTGCGTCACTTCGGAGATCAATTTGCGCAGCGATTCAGCCCGGTCTTTCGATAAATTGGATTCGACCTTGGCTGCTGCAGCGGTACACACCGTCTGCAGCAGGCGCTGAAGCTCCTCCTGCATTTCCTGGATCGTCTCGCAGGCAATGATGGTATCCATCCAGAGAGGGTTGTCTGCAAGGAAGCTTTGATCCGCATCTCCCAGCTCATTGATGGCTTTCACCATGGTACCTACAAAGTTGAAAATGAGACAGCGGGCCAGCGTCAAGGAAACGGCCGGCTTATCGAAATTTCGCTTGGTTACTTCTTCTACCAGTTGGGAGGCGTGGTCGAAATCGCCTGCTTTAATGAAATTAATGATCTGCTGCTCCACATGGAGCGGATAATAATACCCTTTTTGCAGCGCCGCCGATTCGAAACGGATATCGTCATAGGCGATAATCTCGCGTTTGCCCAGCACCATCTTGTATTCCATGGCATCCATAGCTTCTTGATATGCTTGGGATACGCCGGACAGCATCGGGTGAATGCCGCTGATCGATACGGTCAGATTCATCTGGAACCGCGTCAGAAACTTCTGGGCTTCGGCCGCAATTTCTTGAAGATCCTCGCGATAGTCAGCCTCTTCATTTTCGGCGAAATTGATCAGACATACCATCATATCGTCAACCTCGGCCACATAGCCCTCATGGCAGCGAATGCCGACAAGCTCTTCCATAACATTCGTAATGATGAACTGGATAAACTTCCGTTTATCTTGAATTTCCATGCCGGACAAGCTCGTATACACATTCTCCATATTCTCAATGGCAAGCATGATCACGGCGAATTGATCGGATTCGAACTTGATCTGAAACGTTTTGAACGCTTCTTGGATCGGAATCGGCCCGTCCAGCTTTCCTTTTAACAGCCTAGACAGCATATTGGAGCGAAGCAGATTATGATGATGCTGCAGCTGCAGCGCGATCTGCTCCTTCTCGCTTCGGGTGTTGATAACGGCCTTCTGGATGAAGCTGAGCTCATTCCAATCCGTCCTCTCCTCATGGGCATTCTTATCCGACAGAGATTGCACCAGGTTGCGGATCGGCGAATAGTTGCGGCGCAGGAAGAACCAGGTCAGCACCGCTGCACCCAAAAAGCTGATAAAAATACTGATATACGTAAATTGACGCACATATTCGGCCTTTTGCCAGTACACGTTTCTCGGAATAACCAGGACGTACATTAAATCCGACACGCCGGACGGGATGGAGAGCAGCTCCGAATCGCCGTTGATGCTTTGCGTAGACATCGAACGGTCTTCCCCGACAGTAATGGTGTCGAGAAGCGGCTGCATATTGTGCTCTATCGGCATATTGGACAAGAGCACCTGTTTGTCTTTATTTACGACGAGCACCTGCCCGCCGCTGAAGCCCTCGACGCTCTCAATAGCCTTCTGAAACCGGTCGGTGTCCGCCATGATTACTATCGTTCCGGTAGAACGGCCCTGCAGGTTCTTGGGCATGTGAGTCACATAAGCGATAGAGGACTGGGGGGCAGCCGCATCCGCATGCGGCAGCAGCAGAAACTGGCTGCTGGAAGTCCGCGTCAGCGTGTCGAGCCAGTCTTTATAGGACAGCGATCCGGTATTATGTATCGTGTCGAAGGCGACTTTACTGTCTCTCACATTGCCGGGCCGCAAAATAGAGGAGGTCTGCTCCCAGGTTACATAAAACTCGTCGATCGATGCGTAGGATGTCTGGTAGGTCTGGAAATCCTGTACGACCTGATAAGCCAGAAACTGGGCGTCGCTTGGAGTTTTGGTGGAATACATGAGGCTTTGCAGCTTGTTGTTCCACAATATTTCCGTATTCAGCCGCTTCATCAAATCCACTTGGGTATCTATCGAATATTTGACTTGTTCCAGTAGCGAGCCGTTCGCGCGATGAATTTCGCTTTTCAGCGCTTCGCTGGATTGGTAATAAATGATGATGCTCATGAGCATCGGCACAAACAAAACAGCGCTGTACGAGAACAGCCAGGTCACGATGACGCTTTTTCGTTTTCTCCACAAATATCGCAATTTCAAAAGGTATTCCTCCCGAAAATATAAAGCTTCCTAATCGAGGTCAAAATGGGCAGGGTCCTCTCCATGAATTCTAATTATAATCATAAAACGGCTGTAGAGGAATGCCCAAATACTACAATCGGATGGACGATTTATGCGAAATGGTGTGAAAAAGCCCCCTGAACTCCGCTGTTCAGGGGGCTAATCGTGCTTTTCAATTATTGAAAAGCAATATGCTTGAGCATCCGTTCTATCATCACGGCTGCTTCCGCCCGTGTTGCGTTGGCGGCAGGAACGAACGCTGTTGCAGTCTGGCCGTTAACGATGTTCGCTTTCAACGCTAGTGCGACTCCTTCTTTGGCGTAGCCGCTAATCGCAGCATTATCGGAGAAGGATTCCAATAAGGCCGGATCCGCCTGGAGCTCTCCTTCGGCAGGCGCCAGCTTCAATGCCCTGGCAATCATGACCGCCATCTGCTCTCTCGCAATATAGCCGTTCGGCTGGAACGATCCGTTCTCGAAGCCGTCGACAATACCGGCAGCGGATGCGGCTCCAACCGCTCCCGCATACCAATCTGCGGAAGCTACGTCCGAATAGCTGCTTCCTGTACGCGGAGCCAGTCCCATGGCTCTGGTCAGAAGAACGGCGAACTCCGCTCTCGTAATTTGTTTATCGGGAGCAAATTCATTCTCCGACGTTCCTTTGACGAGGAATCGGGATGCCATGGATTCGACGGATGCTTGCGCCCAGTGACCGCGAAGATCCGCGAAGCTCTTGCTTGCTTGCACCACGGTATAAATGCTGTTGCTTGTACTGTATATCGTGACGGTTGTGCTGCCGGCTGCTTTGTGGAATTGAGCCGGTACGAAAGTCAGCTCGCCGGTTGCCGAATCGAAGCGTACGGCTGCCGCAAGCTGCGAATCGACGCCGCCAGGCAATGTCAAGCTTCTTGTCACATACGTCTGTCCATAGTCGCTGACGACCATTTGCTGGTCGCCCGCCTCCGCTGTGACATGGAAGTTCAAACCGGCGTTCAGCAGCTTCACTCCTTGACTCTTCGCCTTGTCGCTCAACAAGGCGGCATCTCCCGCAGCAAGCTTCTCGATTCGGATCACCAGCGTGATGTCCTCCGCTTTCTTGTTCAGCGATTTGGCTAATGCAGCGATATCTATGCTTTGAAGCGGTAAATCATATCGTGCTCCGTCATACGTAAAGCTAAGAGTCGCTTTAGGAGCCAGCGCCAGGAATGCGGCGATCTTGCCCGCAGGAATAACGATCATGCCGATATCTTCTTTTCCGGCGACGTCAGCCTGGAGTATGATCTCATCTTTGGCTTGTGCCGCTGTCAAGCCTTGCAAAGCCTGGATGACTGCATTGGCATCCAGTACCGCCTTGGAGACCGTCCTTCCGTCCTTCGCCGTTTCTTTGACAGGCTCTCCGAGCGGGATGCTCACACTTGCCGGCTGCCCCGGTACTGCCGGCTTGACTGCCGACGGAGGAACAGTTGCGGGTGCAGGGGCTGCCGAACCGGATGAGCCGGAGGACGACCCTCCTCTTCTAGGAGCAGGAACTACCTGGATGTCCGCCGAGGTGAGTTGGGCATCCTGCGATTGCTGCAGCCCGTTGGTAACAGTTGCCTTGGTAACGGCAACCTGAGCCCGCGTCGCCTGCGGTACCCAAGCAGACGCTTTCCATTGGATCCGCAGCAGGTCGCCGTCCTTCGTTACGACTCCTTCCGAGCTGCGGCTTGCCGCCGTAATGCGCAGCTGACCCGGTGCTGTTACTTCTTTGCGGGTAATGATGAAGTCCTGCTTCAACGATTCCGCCGACAGCCATTCGATCGCATTGGCGCTATAGGTTAAAGTTATATCCGCGGTATACACCGCCGAGTAGACGCTTCCCGTTACGCTTCCCAAGCCGATAACGGATTGGAACGTCTGCCCGGCTTGAACCGAGCCCGGCATATGGATTATCGTGCTCGGAGGGGTTGCAGGATTACCCGGTCCTTCCCCCGGATTACCGCCGCCTGGATTCTCACCGCCCCCATTGTTGCCTCCTCCGCCTGGATTGCCTTCGCCTCCTGTGCCGCTGCCGGTAACGTTCACCTCGTACTTCGCGGTAAGTCCGCCGTCGACCGTACGAGCCGTAATAAAGGCATTTCCTGCGGCGATTGCTTTCAAGCTGACGCTAGTCGTTCCGTCGAGCGGCTGATATACCGCTTCGCCAACCGTAACAGCCGAACTGCTCGACTCGAACGTTACCGTTTTATCCGTTGCGTTCTCCGGCAGAACAGTGGCGGTTAAGCTGTCGGTGTCGCCTACCTTCAACGTGCCCGACGTTTTATTCAACGTGATGGACTGCGGCGACTGGACAGGCGCCAGATGCACCCAAAACTCAATAATGCTGTTCCAGGCGTTCAATTCGTTGCCATAGCCGGTAAATTTCACGTATTTGGCCTTAACCGGGTTAAAGCCAAACGTTTCGGGCTGATTAGGGTTCGGCTTGCCGCTGACCGCCCGGGTCAGAACCTTATGATACATTTCGCCGTCCCTGGAAACCTCCAGATCAAAAGTCGACGACCGGAGATTCCCGCTATAGAACATAATACTCGCTTTGTCGATCAACACTTCCTTGTCCAGCTCGAGCACCAAATATTGCCCGCCTGTACCCTCGGCCGACCATCGGGAATCAGGGTCTCTGTCGTTCACGTTGGCAGGCACGTTCCCGTCATCTGCGCTTGCCGTCACCTTGACCGCCGTTGCAAATTTGCCATCCGGCTCGCTCATCGGCTCTTTTACTTCAAATGTTTGGGTAGACTTCACCGTCTTGCCGTTCCATGTTATTTCGGCCGTAACCTTCGTAATCCCCGGCAGCAGCGCCTTAAATACGGACCCTTGAATCGATGCGACCGTTTCATTGTTCAATGTGTAGGCAACCGGATAATCTCCCGATCCAAGATCGACGGTTTCCCCGTTGTCCAGCGTCAGGATCGCCTTCAGCTTCCCGCTGTTCCCTACGCTGATTGCGTTGCCTGCGGCTCTCCAGCCCGGAACCGATTTGTCCGGCGCCAATGTAATCGATACCGGCAGTACGGGCGATGCCGCTACCTTGAACTGGACGGTATACTCTTTTACTTCACCGCCATTGGACACTCGAATCACACCGTTCCCGCTCGTCGATGCAGGCTGGGTAACGGTTACAGATGCATCCGGCGATAACGCCGCTGCCTGTACATTCGGAACCGTCGTGGTGCCGTATGGAAGAGTGTATGTATAGCTTGTCCGTGTAAACTGCATTCCGGCGATAGGCAAACCGTTGACGAGCAAAGATTGCAAGGCGAGCTTCGTCCCGTCAGTCCTTCTGCCAAATTGATCGGAATACAAGCTTTGCGGGGTCAGCTTATCCCCTTCTCCGACCCCTTCAGCCATATCGAAAGGCTTCGTATTTGCGTCGGCAATGGAACCGGTAATATTGACATTA
Organism: Paenibacillus sp. H1-7; assembly: GCF_022354825.1. Taxonomy (GTDB): domain Bacteria; phylum Bacillota; class Bacilli; order Paenibacillales; family NBRC-103111; genus Paenibacillus_S. Next base: position 2,517,931 of record NZ_CP031168.1, on the reverse strand, counting down.
ACCCCCGAGACCGCACCCTTGGTCCCGACAATGTAGCCGTTGCCGAACTGCTCCGATTCGATAATAATGCCATTTTTGCTGCTGTGGGCAGCCAGTCCGGTCGTGTTCCAGAATACGCTTTCAGTAGTTACGACACCGTGCCGGTTCGTCTCCGAGGAGCCGTAGTCTCTTGTTATAGCAGAGATTGCGTCACCGTTCAGCGTCATCGAGTCGATCAGGTTCGCCATACTCATATACATATGGAAATCGGTTAACAAAGACGGCTTTTCGGAGCTTGCCTTGTACAGCACGTTTCCATTGGCGGAAAAATTCGCGTACGTGAAGCTGTGTCTCGCTGCAACCGCGTTGCTGTTGGTAATGAGATCGTCGTTGCCGATGAATTGATACAAGTAACCATTGCCGTTAGCTCCCCTATACTGCGGATACTGCATCGTCACGTTATCGACGGTCACATTTTTCGTGCGGTCCAGAATGACGCCTTTGGACAAAATATGGTAGGTTGCATTGCCTTCCGGCTTGTAAGTGCTAATATTGCGCACCCAGCTGTTGGCAACCGCTACCAAATTGATCGCCTTAGCATTATCGCTTTCATATCCAGCCGTTCCGACGACCTTATAGTCGTCTTCTCCCAGTCCGCTCTTGGAGTTCTGGACGTTGGCGATGGAGAAATCCTCCAGCCCGATCTCCGACAATGGATTCTCTGTCTTCGTGATCGTAATGTTATCCCGCAGCTTCATCGGGAAGCGTGTTGGAATGTCCAGCGTGATCGTCCGGTTCACGGCGTCGACGCCGACGATCTGCCTGTAAAACAACGGCTCGACCTTGCCCAGCCTGGAAGCCCATTTATTTTGCATGCCGAGCTCCTCCAGAAAGCCTTGCGTCGTTTCGAACGTGATCGTCACGTAATCGTTCACCTTGAACGAGCCGGCATCCTGAACCGGCAGCAGCACGGTAGGCTCGGTAACGCTTCGGCTAAGCTTCGTCGACACAGGTGTTTTTTTCCAATCGGTGCCGCCTACTTCAATGATATCCTTGCCTTTCATGTTCTCGGTGGCGTTGTACAGGAACGTTTTGTTCATGCCGGCGCCCTTCAGAACAACGTTGCTCGATGCAATCCGGAGAGCATAATCCTTGCCTGCCGGAGGATTGACCTGGTACGTTCCTTCCGGAAGATACACAACACCTCCGCCTTGAGCTCCGGCGTCGTCAATCGCCTTCTGAATCGCTGACGTAGCATCGCTGCCGCCTGTGGCGTCGGCATGGTATGGCGCTTTGGTGACGTCGATAGGTCGCGACATATCCGCTGCCGGTATAGCCGTTTCGCCCCTATGGTAGCCTGCGTACGAGAAGTCGTGCAAATATCGGCCCTTGTCATCCTTGAATCCCGGATACCAGTCGGCAGGGTACAGACGGCTTCTTCCGTCGCTGCCCAGAGTCAAATCCTCCGGTGTCTCCGCAGGATCAGACACCATGAGCCTCGGCGGCGATTGTCCGCCCGCATTCGTATCCTTGCCACGGTGATAGAAGATACCGGTTTGATCCTTGGCCGCCATCATGACCGTAATGGTCTTGGCGCCGTTTTGTTTTTGCTGCTTCACATATTGGGTTATGTCCGCATCTTGGTAGTTGTTCGCTGTTTTGTATAACACCTCGGCAAGAGGAACGGCATCCGCTTGCGGCCGGTTATTCCAGCTAATGTCGGTTTCCTTCCAGTCGGAGCTGCCGGAGGTTCCGAATATTTGCACATAGGAGGTAGCTGGAGCCGTTGTGCTCTTGGACGTATCTCTGCCCCATACGGAGAATACGGTTTTCCCTATTTTATCGGGTTCCGGAAGCTGTGAAATATCGAACTTGAAATAAGCGTACGCTTTATTGAATTCCACGGTCATCCCGTCGGCGATAGCAGCCGTATTATTCGTACCGTGGTAATTTTTATCGGCATCCTTGTTATTCGTCGTTGCAGGGTTGTACACAAGCGAGTCATGCAACGGAGGCATGTTTTTGCCATAGGCAAAAGCGACTGGCGGCGTGTAAGGCTGCGGAGCAGGCAGACCGCTCGCTTGCTGATGGATGACCAAGGACGGAATTCGCACGGCGCCGTCAGCGTCGGTCGTTTCGCGTCCCCGCAGCTCGACCGCCGACGCCGTCTCCGCCTTGATGAGCAAGGAGACGGAAGCTGCTCCTGCGGCTTGCTTGGACTTAATGTAGTCGGTAATGTTGAACCGGTACAGCTTCGCTTCGTTGGTTATTTGAATCGTATCCAGGGAGTCCGCCATGGGGGTGAATTTGTTTTTCCAAGTGGCAGCTGTCTCCGACCAGTCCGCTGCAGTCTGCATAGGCTGCAGCCCGTAGACGCTGATTGGACCCGCTACCGCGGAAGAAGCCTGAAACTGCAAGGCGGCTTCTGCATAATCACCCGGAGCCGGCAGCCCGGACAGGTCATATTTGACATAAGTATAGGCCTGCGATCCATCCTCGTCCCGCCCTACCCGCATGATATCCTGAGCTGCGCCGTCGGCAGCCGCCTTGTGGTAGTTGGTCGCTTCATTGGCGATTAACGATGAGTTCATATAATAACCGCTCGAATAAACGGACACATCGCTAATTGGAGCCATAGGCGTACCGTAAGAGAATGCCGCGTGGATCGTGCCGGGTGATGCCCATAATGGGCTTGCGATCAGGCATACAATCAGCAGAAGCTGCAGCGCTTGTCTCGCATGCTTCCATGGGTATGAAGCCGTTGTTTTCATTTCTTTCCTCCCTTTGAATGAACTTCAGTTACAAATTACCTTGATGCCCCTCAACACCGATCATTTCACTTGCGATGTTAGCGGTTTCAAAAAACGGATTCGTTCGATCTCCCCCTGTCCTCAAACAACTTTTTGCTGGATGTTCTTGGCTATTATTGCTCATTACATGCAAGCTTGAATATGCACAAAATGTCCATTTCAATAAACAATTTGTAAAATGAACCCTATTTATAGAAAAAAAACCATCTGAATCGTCTTCAAATGGTTTATTAACCGAGTAATTATTAGTGATGGAATGGCCGCCTAGGAGGTTATCCTTTTAACGATCCGACCATAACGCCTTTGACGAAGAAGCGCTGTACGAACGGATAAATACACAGCACAGGCACCGTAGCTACCATAATCGTTGCATATTTGATGGTTTCCCCAATCTGATGGCGGTCTCCGGCATCTGCGCCCATCGACATCGTCTCCGTCGAGTTCGAGATTAAGATCTCACGAAGAACCAATTGCAGCGGGAACAGCTCCCGGTCCTTAATAAAGACGGAGGCATAGAACCAGCCGTTCCATTTGTCGACTGCGTAGTAAAGAATCATAACAGCGATAACCGGCATCGACAGCGGAAGAATGATCCGGAATAAGATCGTAAAGTGATTCGCCCCGTCGATCTTGGCGGATTCCTCGAGACTGTCGGGTATGCCCATGAACGCTGTACGCATAATGATCAGATTGAACGTGCTGATCGAGAACGGAATGATTGTAGCCCAGAGCGTGTCGAGTAAGCCTACATTTTTGACAACGAGGTACAGCGGAATAAGTCCCCCGTGGAAAAACATGGTGAAGACGATAATGATCATGAACGCTTTGTTCCACAGCACATTTTTCCTCGATAGGACGTAAGCGCCCAAGGCGGTCATAATCAGATTGACCAGAACTCCGGCAACAACGATAAAGATCGTGTTGCGATAGCCTATCAGGATGCTAGGATTTTTCATTACGTCCTTATAGGCGTCCAGATTGAAGCCGAGCGATTTGTACAGCAGACCCTTATGGGTAATGAGCTGATTGGCGTCACTGAAGGAAGCGAAGACGACATACAGCAGCGGATACAGCGTGATGATCACGAGCAGAACAAGGATCGCGTGAATGACGAAATCGAAGGCGATTTCAAGCAGGTCGGTTTGTTTTTTCATAATTACACCTCACCATAAGCTACTTTCATTGACTTTGCGGCTGACATAGTTGGCGGTGATGAGGAGAATCAGGTTGATCACGGAGTTAAATAGCCCTACAGCCGAGCTGTAGCTCCACCCGAACTCCAGCAAGCCTTTGCGGTACACGAACGACGATATGACGTCGGCCGTTTCGTACGTGACCGGATTGTAGAGCAAGATGATCTTCTCAAAGCCTACGTTGAGCAGGTTGCCCATACGCAATATAAACATAATGGCAATGGTAGGCATGATACCGGGCAGCGTAATATACAGCATTTGCTTCCAACGGCTGGCCCCGTCCATACGAGCCGCTTCATACTGCTCCTGGTCGATGCTCATTAACGCAGCGATATAGATGATTGATTCCCAGCCTATCCGCTGCCAAATCTCGGAGATAATATAGATCGGCCGAAACAAATTCGGCTGCTGCAGCATGGCCTGTCCTTCATATCCGAGTGCTCTGAACAAGGAGTGAACCACTCCGTCCGCATTCGTGAAATCCGTAATAATACCGCAAATGACGACGAGCGAAATAAAATAAGGCATATAAGTAATCGTCTGTGCTACCCGCTTGAATGTTTTGCTGCGCACTTCGTTAATCATTAGAGCAAGAATAATAGGCGCGGGAAACTCAAACAGCAGCGAATACAAACTGATAATAAGCGTGTTTTTTAAGATTCGCCAAAAATAGTAGCTTCCGAAAAAATCTTTAAAATGCTTCAAGCCCACCCAATCGCTGCCCATAATGCCCTTCATCGGCGTATAATCCTTGAAAGCTATCAGCGCCCCGTACATAGGGGCATAATGGAAAATGACATAAAAAGCCAGTACAGGAATCATCATGAGATACAAATATTTGTTCATTGCAAAATCTCGAAGAAAAATATGCTTTGACGCCTTTTTTCCGCTGCTCCGGGCTCTCTCCAGGCTTTGTGCGTTATCCATCATTTCACCTCTCTCGAATGGACGGAGAGGGCCGAGCCCTCCCCGCGTCCGTCAATTTATCTCTTGTTGTAACGATCCAGCGCCGCTTTTTGAATCTCAATTGCTTTGTCCAGATTCAACGATTTCATTTTGCTGACATAGCTTTCGAATTGATCCGGGGACTCGGCGCCAAGGATGATTTTCAACGTCATTTCGTCGACCAGCGTATCGATGTCGTTCATGATTTTGGCATATTCGGAGCTTTCCTCCGGTGTCGGTGTAAGAGGCGGCAGGCTGTATTTGTCCGTATCCGTTTTTTTCCACACGTCGATGGCTTCACGCTGCGTCGGCAGTGTAAAGAATTGCTCTGCATACCGCTTATCCTGAATGAACGGTCCGTTGTAGCTGCCGCGAATGTACAGGGACATGGCTTGAGCCGGCGCCAGTTTATCCGGGTTTTTCATCAGCAGATCGGTATACTTCGGATAGCCGTTCTCCATGTTGTAGCTTACGCCTTCGGTTCCGAAGTTGAAGAACATGCGGCCTTCGTCGCTGTAGCCGTAATCGAGCATTTTGACCGCTAGCTCTGGGTCCTTCGCTTTAGTAGTTACCGCAACAATCCCTCCGGCGGAGAATGGCTTGTCTTTTTGGCCGAACTTCGGAGTGTCGCCTTTTTTCAGTACAGGGTATGGAGCAGCTACCAGCAAGGCTTTAGGATCTTTGTTTTGCACAAGCGGCTGCCATTTGCCGATACCGCCTCCGGCATTGCCGATCGTCGCTCCGGTCTCGGCTGCTGCGATGCTTCCGTCGAGCGCCTTGGTGTCTGTTGTAGCAATGTTTTTATCCAACAGACCTTCTTTGTACCATTGGCTGAACAGGGTCAAATATTCTTTAAAGCCTTTTTCGGCAGGTCCGAACTTGATTTGTCCATTTTCCATGTAAAATCCGCGGTTGACCCCGAACGCTCCCAAGAAAGCTCCATTGTACGAATCGTTGAAGAAGCGCGGCTTACTCGTAAAGGACAATGCGGCGTCTGCGCCTTTCTTCTCTTTGAAGGCACGCAGCGTCTTCGTCCAATCGTCAATCGTCTCCGGAACCGGCAAACCGAGCTCATCCAGCCAGTCTTTGCGGATAATCGGGCCTTGGAATACTTGAAGATACTCGTCTCCGCGAATGAACGGGAACGTATAGTAGCTGCCGTTGTCCGTCTTGACCATCTTGTCGATCTCCGGATGCTCCTTCAAATATTTCTTCAGGTTCGGAGCATGCTTGTCGATCAGATCGTTCAGCCTGAGAATGTAACCGTCCTTAATTGCTTTCTCCGGTCCGCCCGGGAAGCTGTTCAGGAAGTTGTACTCAATCATGTCCGGCAAATCACCGGATGCGAGCATCACGTTGAGCGCTTCTTTCGCCTGGTTGGCCGGCGGCGCCGTAAACTTCAGCTTGACGCCGGTTTTCTTCTGCCACTCCTGGAAGAACGGCACCTCGTTATGGGACGGCTTGACCCCGACAATATTCGGCGTTAATTCTCCCCAATACGTCAGCGTTTTGTCCGTTTGGATAGGATATGTAGTCGGACCCGACGCACTGGAGCTGGATTCCTTCGCTTTCTCATTAGTAGAGGCGGACGGCGCAGTCGAACAGCCGACCATACTGACTAATGTAGTAACAAGGGTTGAAGCTAGAATAACCTTTTTCATGTACAGACCTCCTCAAGTCCCCGATATGTCTTGTATGAGATGCATCTCTTCGTTAGTGTAAGGGGCCGTACGATAGAAGCCCATAGACAATGAGTGAAAACGGATGGCGTTTTTCTCCCTTTTCGATGCGCAATTTCTCCATTTCCATTGATCAATTCAGACTTTTTTCGACGATTTTCACCATCATTGCCGTGTCAAATGACAAAAACTGCCCTTCCGTAGTCAATAACTACATGATGGGCAGATTACCGTTAGATATTCTATTGGAAATGCTGCTCACTTGCCGAAGACGACAATATCCTTTCGCTCTGTGTTGACGGTTAATCGAAACACGTCGGGTCTGCTGTAATGGCCTGCCACATCGAAATCAAAGCGGCTCTTCGCGATCCTGGACAAATCCAGTGTTGCCAGCAAGATGCCTTCTTCATTATATAGAGGCTCGGCAATATACTCCCCAAGCGGGCCGACTATTGCGCTGCCTCCTCTGCACAAAATAACGTCGTCATGCTCAATATCATCATAGCAGGCCAAATCGGCGGGATAGGACGCCTTGGTCACATATTGGTTGCTCGATAAGACGTAGCACCTTCCTTCACAGGCAATATGCTGCAGCGTAGCCTGCCAGGTGTCGCGAGAGTCCGCCGTAGGGGTGACGAAAATATCGACTCCTTGCGCATACATTGCCATACGGGCAAGCGGCATATAGTTTTCCCAGCAAATAAGTCCGCCGACGGTTCCGAAGGGCGTATCGATAACCGTAAGCGTGCTCCCATCGCCTTGACCCCATAGAAGCCGCTCCGACCCCGTGGGGACGAGCTTCCTATGCTTGCCCAAAACTTGTCCATCCGGTCCGATATATAAAATGGTATTGTACAGCGTCCCTTGGCTGTAATCCCGGTCCCGCTCCACAACGCCTACAACAAGATAGACGCCGGTCTCTTGGGCCAGATCGCCAAGCAGCTTGGTTTCCGCTCCAGGTATGTCGATCGCGCTGTCCCAGTAACGCGCCCAGTCGCTTCTTCCTGCATCATTCCGGCTGCCCACCCGGGTCCCGAACGTCAATCCTCTCGGATAGCCAGGTATAAAAACTTCAGGAAAAACAACAAGCTGCGCTCCCCGTTCAGCAGCTTCCTTCGTCTTCGACACGATCAGGTCAATAGACGATAGCTTGTCGAACAATACGGGTGCAGATTGGACAACGGCAACGCAGACATGATTTTGATTCATAGACTAATTCCTCCCTCATGATCAAGAATTCCCGACTTATCCACTATGATAAATGTTCAAATGAAAAAGTAACCATCCAAAATCAAGCGACGGATACCATCCATTCCCGACGTTTGGTTCGTATAAGATAAGACGATACTGGGAGCAGCAGGCTTTTGCCGTCAGACCATCCAATTCCCGCTCCCGTTTCCCATCCATGTTCAATAGATTGATAAACATTTGTCATCATAGTGCTACAAAGGGAAGCGGCAGCTTATTCAATCCAGTGGTATGATGAACATCACAATCACCATTCGTTATAAGATACTTCCAAACAGAACATATACCGGGGGGAGTAGCGTTATGTGGAAACCCGATCGTCTAAACAACCAGCCCTTATATCAACAAATTGCCGACGATCTCGAGAAGAGAATTTCTTATGGCGAATTTCCGCCCGGAAGCTTGCTTCCCTCCGAACGAAAATTAGCGGATCAATTAGGCGTTAACCGAAGCACGGTGATCTTGGCCTATGCCGAGCTTCGATCGCACGGAATTATCGAGAGCCGGTCGGGAAGCGGAACGCGGGTCAGCAAATTCAAATGGGGAGCTACGCCGAAGCACACACCCAATTGGCACCGGTACGTGGAAGGCGGGGGCTTCCTGCCGAATTTGCCCTTTTTGCGCCGCATCCGCGAAGCGCTTCAGCTGGACCCGGCATTGATTGATTTTGCGAGCGGGGAGCTTGGACCCGATATATCTCCGGTACAAGAAATCAATCATATTATGAAGGAAAACCATTATTCCGATTATTTGGGCTACGATAATCCGCAAGGGTTCGTCCCGCTGCGGGATGCGCTCGTTCACTATTTGAGCCGCCACAGAAGCATTCAAACGACGAACTCGTCGATTCTCGTCACTTCCGGGTCCCAGCAATCGCTATATTTGATCACGCAATGCCTGTTGGCTCCCGGTGACGCCGTAGCGATCGAGGATCCATCGTACTGCTACTCCTTGCCCATGTTTCAGTCGGCCGGACTCCGTTTATTCCGTCTTCCCGTCGATAAGAAAGGGATTCGCCCGGAGGATGTCCGCACTCTGTACAAAAAGCATCGCATCAAGATGCTGTTCATGAACCCGAACTTTCAAAATCCGACAGGCGTATTGCTCGATACGGACCGCCGCAAGGAGCTGCTGGATGTGGCGAGCGAGCTGGGTCTGCCGATTGTGGAGGACGATCCTTTCAGCCTGACGGCCTATGACGGCAATCCGCCGCAGCCGCTCAAAGCGATGGATTCCTTCGGCTCCGTCCTCTACATCGGCTCCTTCTCCAAGATCGCGGCATCCGGACTTCGAGTCGGCTGGATGGTAGCTCCGAACTCCGTAGTCGAGCGGCTGGCCGATGCCCGGCAGCAGATGGATTTCGGGCTAAGCGTCGTACCTCAGAACGTCGCCGCTCTGTTCTTGCAGTCCTCCTACTTCCAGCCTCATCTGGAACGATTGCGCATGAATCTCATGTACAAGCGGGATTTGGTAGTGGAAACGCTGCAGAAAGAGCTGCCGAATGAAATCAGCTTTACGGTTCCCAACGGTGGACTCCATCTGTGGTGCAAAATCAACGGCGAGGTCAACGACAACAAGCTGTTCGAAGAGGCGATCCGTCAAGGCGTAGTGTTCGTGCCTGGAAGCGTCTATGGTTCGGATTCCGGTTATGTGCGGTTCACCTTCGCAAGAGCCAAAAAGGAAGAGATTGTGGCCGGCATCACCAAATTTGCCGCAGCGCTTCGCGCCGTGCTTCAATCATAAGGCAACAATAAAGGTGCATGAGAGCTTCGTTCCCGGAACGCAAGCTTTCATGCACCTTTCGTTTGAGTTATAACAAGTCCGGTTTCGGTTGAACTTTTTTTATGAAGCCGGCGATGAAGGTCTCATGCCGGATCATTTTGTGCCAAGGACCTTTTCCACCACCAATTCCTTCTGCGGCATCACACTCATGTCTCTTGCTGTAACATGAGCAATGACATTGTAGGTTCCGTCTTCAGGGAACATCGTTTTGATGCGATACACGCCATCCTTCCAATGAGAAGCCGTAACGGTTTGATGGTTAGGCTGATCTTTTTTCCAAATTTCAAATTTCACTTCCTGAGCGTCCTCGACCTTGTCGTTTCCTTGAGTTACCTTCGCTTCCAGCAAAATGGCGCGTCCCGGCAGAAGCGTTTCTTGCACCGTGCTTACCTCGACTTGAACCGGTTCGGCCTGTTCCAAGCCGATAGAAGCTGGATTGGAGCAAGCTGCGACAGACAACAGACCGACAACACTGACAACACCAACCAAAGCTGTGAACATTTTTTTCATCTCATAGTACCTCCGTTGTTTTAATAGTATGACTGATGACTGAACACGGTTTTCAAGAGATCGGAATGCTTACTGAGCTACCATATTGTATGTCATGATCCACATCGACCCGGCCACGATAACGAGTAAAATAACCAAGCCGAGAAGAAGGGAAATCAGGTTGTAGCGCGGTTTCTTTTCCTCACGCAGATGCATGAAGAACAACAGCTGGACGAACAGTTGCAGCACAGCGGCAGCCATCAAGACGATAGCGTTGCTTATCCCTTCCAGCCATCCGTTCAGTACGATAGCTACAGGAATAGCGGTCAATACAAGGGATAACAGGAAGCCTGCCGTATATGACCGGAACGAGCCGTGTGCTTCACCGTCATCGTTCCCATGAACAAATTCATGCTGTGCCATCTAGCTCACCCCCATCAAATAGACCACCGTGAAGACAAAGATCCAGACGACGTCCAAAAAGTGCCAAAACAGACTGATGATATTGACTTTACGCTTCGTAACCGGCGTGATTCCCTGACGCGACAATTGAACCATCAACGCTATCATCCATACGATACCGATCAGTACATGGAGGCCGTGCGTACCTACTAACGTGTAGAAGGCCGATAAGAAAGCACTGGTACCGATGGTTGCTCCTTCATGAACGAAGTGAGCGAATTCCTTGATCTCCAGCCCGATGAAGATCGTCCCTAGCAGCGCCGTTACAGCCAGCCAGCCGATCAAGGCTCTAAGGCTCCCTTTATTCATGGATAACAAGGCCAGTCCACAGGTGTAGCTGCTGAATAGCAATATCAACGTGCTTGCAATGACCCCGCCAAGCTCGAACAGGTCGGCAGGACCGGGACCGCCTGCGGTACTTCCTTTAAGAACGATGTATGTTGCGAAAAAAGTGCCGAAAATCATCACATCCGTCATCAAGTAAATCCAGAAGCCGAATGTGCGCATGCCTTCGATATCCGGATGCCCGTGGTGTTCTTCTGCCCCGGCCGAGTGAACATTGGTAGCTTGAACCATCAGACCGTCTCCCTCCTTGCCGCCGCTTCCGTACGTGTAATTTCCTCCACCGGGATATAATAATCCGTATCGTAGTTGAACGAATGGACAAGCATACATATCGCTACGCCAGCGAGCCCCGGGAGGATGAGCCAGAGCCAGTTGAACACGAAGCCGAAGCCGGCTAGAAACCAGAAGCCCGACATGATAACAGGAATCCCCGAGTTTTTGGGCATATGGATCGGCTCCAGCTTGCCTGACACTACAGGATCCGTCTGTCCTTGCTCGCGGCGCAGCTTCGTTTCCCACCAATCGTCCTGCTTCGTTACGTGCGGCAGAACGGCAAAGTTATAGTGCGGCGCAGGAGACGGCATCGACCATTCCAGCGTACGTCCGTTCCACGGATCTCCGGTCGTATCCTGGTTGCTGCGGCGGTGCTGGATGCCACGCGCAATCTGCCATACCTGGAACAAGAAGGCGACACCCATCAAGCCGGCACCGATTGTGGAAACCAGATTCAGCTCCCACCAACCCTTGTCCCACCCGTATGTTACGATCCGCCGCGTCATGCCCATCAGGCCAAGCACGTACTGCGGCATAAAGCAGATGTAGAAGCCGATATTCCACAGCCAGAACGCCCATTTCCCGATGCGCTCATTCAGCTTGAAGCCGAACAGCTTCGGCCACCAGTAGTAGAGTCCCGCGAAGTAGCCGAATACAACGCCGCCGATAATGACTTGATGAAAGTGCGCGATCAAAAAGTAGCTGTTATGGAACTGAAAATCAGCCGGAGCGACCGACAGCAGCACTCCTGTCATACCGCCTATAATAAAGCAGGGGATGAACCCCATCGTCCAAAGCATCGGCGTCTCGAACGTAATTTTCCCGCGGAACATGGTGAACAGCCAGTTGAACACCTTCACACCGGTCGGAATGGCAATCAGCATCGTGGACAGAGCGAAGAAGGCATTGACATCCGCACCCGAGCCCATCGTGAAAAAGTGGTGCGCCCATACGAGAAACGACAGTACGCTGATAATCATCATGGCGTACACCATCGATTTGTAGCCGAACAGCTTTTTCCTGGAAAACGTAGCGACAATTTCGGAAAAAATACCGAATGCCGGGAGTACGATAATGTACACCTCCGGATGTCCCCACATCCAAATCAGGTTAATATACATCATTGGGTTGCCGCCGCCGTCTAAGGTGAAGAAATGCGCTCCCGCGTAACGGTCCAAGAACAGCAGCGCCAGCGTCGCCGTTAAGATCGGAAACGAAAAGATGATGGCGATGCAGCTCGACAAAACCGACCAGGCGAACATAGGCATCTTCATCAGCTTCATGCCGGGCGCGCGCATTTTCAATATAGTGACCAGGAAGTTAATCCCCGTCATCAAGCTGCCGATCCCGGAAATTTGGATGCCCCAAATGTAAAAATCCTGCCCGACGCCTGGATTGAACATCTTTTCCGAGTAGGGAGGATACGCGAGCCATCCGGCATCCGGCGATCCTCCGATAACGAAGGACAGATTGAACAGCATCGCTCCCGAGAAAAACAGCCAGAAGCTGAGAGCATTCAAAAACGGAAATGCTACGTCTCTCGCCCCAAGCTGCAGCGGGATGATGACATTGAACAGGCCGAACATAAACGGCATTGCCATAAACAAAATCATGATCACGCCGTGAGTTGTGAATATTTGGTTATAATGATCCGGCTCCAAGAAGTGAAACTCCGGCATCGCCAGCTGCGCCCGCATCAATAGTGCATCCACGCCGCCGCGGAACAGCATCAGGAATGCGGCCAGAATGTACATGATGCCGATTTTTTTGTGATCGACGGTCGTGAGCCATTCGCGCCACAGCCACCCCCATTTTTTCAAATAAGTGAAACCGAACACGATGGCCGCGATCGTCAGGACAATCGTGACATCCGCTCCATAGATCAACGGATCGCCCGTTACGAAAAATTGCGAAGCGAACGTCTTCAGCTTCTCCCCCATGACCCCATCTCTCCTTCCCTTTTCTACTATTGGACCGTTACTTCTCCGGCTTCATCTCATGCGTATGCTTCTGCGGCATGCCATGCTGGTGCGACGACGCATATTTCGTCACCGTCATCTCGAACAAGCCTTCGGGGAACGCGGAGAAGGTTCTGCGATCCGAAACGGATGGCAGGGCCAGCTGCTTATAGCCATCCATGGTAAGCGCGGGAGAATCGGCTTTGACCTTGTTCACCCATTGTTCAAAGCTCTCTTCCTTCATGCTCTGTACATTGAAGAACATCTTCGCGAAATGCTCCCCGGTAAAATTGGCGCCGGACCCCCAATACGTCCCCACTTCGTCGGCTTGCAAATACAGCGTCATGGCCATGCCCGACATCGCATAGATCTGCCCGCCAAGCTGCGGGATCCAGAAGGAATTCATTGGGGAATCCGCCGTGATCTCGAAGCGGACGGGAACGCCTTGCGGAATGATCAGCTCGTTCACCGTGGCGATTCCCTGCTCCGGATATTGGAACAGCCATTTCCAGTCCAGGGAGGTCACTTGAACGGTCAGCGGCTTTTTATCGGATACCAAGGGCTTGGACGGCTCCAACGCATAGGTCGACTTCACCGTAATCACAGCCAGCGTAAAAATGATGAGGATCGGAATCCCCCACCAAATGACCTCGAGCTTCGTGCTGTGCTCCCAGTTCGGCGTGTATTTCGCCTTTCTCCCCTTTTTGTCGCGGTAACGCCAGCCGATCACAGCCGTCATAATCAGCACAGGCAGGATGACAACACTGCACAGCAGAGTGGAAACAATCATTAAATCCCGCTGCTGCTCGGCAATCGGGCCTTTGGGATTCAGCACAATGACGTTTTCTGCGCACCCGGTGGTAATTAACAGCATCAACGCCGTCACGTATAATAACGCGAACCATCTGGGTACCTTGGGTAAATTCATGTCTCTCAGCTCCTATCGACTGCATGCTTGCTTGGTACACCCTAACTCTAAAAGAGAAGGCTGCATGTGTCACCAGCCGCTGGTCAGCCTATTGGACCGTCCATTTTCAAAATAATGCAACAAAAAGGACACTGTTTGTCCATAACTTTATAGGTTGGAAATTAGAGGCTAACACAAAAAGACATCCGTCCTATGACGAATGTCTCTCACTCACTTTAATGTATAATGTATTCTTATTTATAACGCCGGTCGGTTTCCTGAATCGGATAATCGTTCGCGCTCATATCCCGCCGCCTCATCAGACCATCCTCGCCAAACTCCCACAGCTCATTGCCATGGGTTCGCATCCATTGGCCCGTCCCGGCATCCCGGTACTCGTATTCAAAGCGCACGGCGATACGGTTGTCCGTAAAGCTCCACAGCTCTTTCTTCAGCTTATAGTCCAGCTCCTTCTGCCATTTGCGGGTCAGAAACGCCTTAATGGCTTCGCGTCCCGTGAAAAACTCCGTACGGTTGCGCCAGTTGGAATCTTCTGAATAGCCTAAAGCTACCCGTTCCGGATCCCTTGAATTCCATGCATCTTCAGCGAATTGAACTTTCGCCAATGCGGTCTCCATGGTGAATGGCGGTCGAATATCTTTGCTCATCTTGTCATTCCCCTCCCACTAATATAACTAAATGAATAGGTATTTATATCCATATCATACTAGTTATTTTCGGAATGTCAACATGAAAATGCTCTTAATAATCACGCCTTGCATTCCCTTTCTAGTTAAAGTACATTTAAAGTACCAAACATATAGTAATTAGTGAAATGGGGATATAGATATGGAAAGCCAGCTCATGTTAAAGGTAAATCCCAAGCTGACGTTTTCGGTAAATACCCAAATCCGAGAGCAGCTGAAATGGCTCATTGGGATCGGCCAAATCAAGCCCGGCGACATGCTGCCTCCTGCTAATCAATTGGCGGATATTCTGGGGTTGAACAGGAATACAGTCAATCTCGTCTATAACCAGCTGCAGGATGAAGGGATTGTGGCTTTGCAAAAAGGCCGCGGCACGACCGTTATGACGAATATGAAGACCGACGAGCTGCAAAGACTTCGTCAGCCTATGCACGATCTGGTGACTACAACGATCCAGGAAGCCGGGCGGCTGGGAATTCCGCTGGATGAGTTTTTCACAGCTGCCCTTGCCTACATTTTGCTGCACCATACGAAAGCCTCGCATCCTTTGCGGTTTGTTTTTATCGAATGCAAGGAGCATGATCATATTTTTTACCGTAAGGAAATCGAGCGGGTCACGGGTGCGGACGTCGTGTCCGTCTTTCTCGAGGATCTTGCGGGGAATCCCGGCGCTTTGGCTGCCGCATTGGAGCATTCCCATACGATCGTCACCACCTTGAATCATGCCGATGAGGTGAAAGCTATGCTTGCCGGCTTGGATGCCAAACTTCTGGTCATTGGCGCTACGATCGAAATGTCCTTTTTGCTGGACGTTGCCAGGCTGGAGCCGGGAAGCAAAGTAAGCTTCGTCTGCTTGGGCAACGCCGGCGGACAATGGATGGCCAAGCGAGTCGATGCTGCAGGGATTACGCAAATCGAAGCCATGAGCGTTGGTTTGGATCATCCCGAGCAGCTGCAGGATAACCTTGTTCATGCCGACAAGGTGTACGCTTCCGCTGCCGTCTTGGACGAATTAAAGGCTATGGCGCCCGGCAAAGTGGAGCTGTACCCCATGGTTCTTGAACAAAGCAGCGAGATGCTGCTTAAAGAAGCGGCTTCACCCCAACAATAAAACAAACCGCAAACCCGTTAAAGGGTCTTTGCGGTTTGTTTTTTACGTGTTTATTCGTTTGCATTCGCTGCATCGCAAAACTGCTTCAGCGCCTGCTCCAATATGGATCTCGGACACGCGAGATTGATTCTCAGCCAGCCGGCACCCTCGGTTCCGAAGACCGAGCCTTCATTAAAGGCTACCTTGGCCTTGTTGTACATCAAGTGCTTTAACCCTTTGGCATCCAGACCGAGCTCGCGGCAATCCAGCCAGAGCAAGTAGGTGCCGTCCGGGCGAAGCGGCTTGACTTGCGGCAGATTCGATCCCAAATAGTCGATCGCGTATTCCAGATTGCCTTGGACATAGGCCATCATCTCATCGAGCCAATCCGCTCCATTACGGTAAGCCGCCTCCACGGCATCCTGGGCAAAATGCGACGCCATATGCAAGCTGAGCGTCTGCAGTCTGCGCGCCATTTTCCGCCTCAGATTGGCATTGGTAGCAACGATGAAGGAGGTATGCAGCCCCGGCAGATTAAACGTCTTGGTTGCCGCCAGGCAGGACACGGTAATGTCGGCAATTTCCGGAGACAACGTAGCGAACGGGGTATGCTTATGTCCCGGGAAGGTCAAGTCGCAATGGATCTCGTCGGAAACGACGGTCACCTGATATTTCAAGCAGAGCTCGCCCAGCTGCTGCAGCTCCTCACGCTCCCATACGCGTCCGCCGGGATTATGAGGACTGCAGAGCAGCAGGAGCTTGGCTCCCTCTTGGAACAGGGACTCCAAATGCTCGTAATCCATCTCGAAGCGTCCGTTGCGCAGCAGGAGCGAGTTTTTGGCTACTTTTCGCCCGTTGCTTTCAATGACGTCATAGAACGGATAATAGACCGGCGTCTGTATAACGACAGGTGCTCCCGGTTCGCTGAACAGCTCCACGGCCAAGCTTAACGAGGTCACGATGCTGGGAGAATCCGTTATCCAATCCGGTTGAATCTCCCATTGATGCCGATCGCGGAACCAGTTGACGATGGCTTCAAAATACGAATCCGTGCGGATCGCATAGCCATACATCCCCAAGTCGGCCCGTTGTTTCAGCACTTCCTTAACGGCCGGAGGGCTGGGGAAATCCATATCTGCAACCCATAACGGGAGGACGTCGGGTTCTCCGAACAGCTTTTCATTCTGGTCCCATTTGTAAGAACGAGTGTTGCGACGGTCTATGATACGATCAAATGAATAATTCAGGACAACCACCTCTTCTTTATGTTCTAGAGCTGCTATTGAATCTCATTGTACCTAATCATCATGTCAAAGAAAAGGCTCCCTTCCGGGAGCCGGCACAGATGAGATTATTTCACCGTGAAATCCATAGACTGCACAGCATCGTTCAGCTGCTTCCACAGCTTGTCCGTCTTTACGGCTTCGTTGGCCCGCACACGAACCGTATATACAATTCCATCCTTCGCAAAGACGTATTCGTGAAGCGTGTACGGGATATTCCTGCTTTTGTATTGAACCGCAAATTTCTTGACATCCGTGTCGAACATCGATTCATCCGTCTCGGTATATTTGTAATTCGCATCATTGTCTAGATTCTTCTTATACTCTTGCTCGGTTCGATTCAGCACCTCTTCCAGACTGGAACGGTCATCCGCCAGGATCGACAGGTTAGCCCCCATGGATGAAAAAGTCTTCGTCGCTGCGTCGATGGCGCTCTCGTTCCCTCCATCGTACCAGCGCTCCGGAAGCTGCAGCGAATAACCGTATTTATTATTGGTATAAGTGATGGTCCGACTCGGATCGATCAGATCCGCTTCATCCTGAATGACGCTTAACGAGCGGTTCAGCGCGTCTTTAGGGAAATGTATCGTGCCGGTCCAATCGGCAATATGCTGCTCCAGCGTCTCGCCGCCGGATGCTTTCTCATAAGTCCACGTCAGCTCGTACTTATATTTATCCTTAATAATATAGTAAGCATAGGTTTGCTTCCATTTATCCCCCATTGTCCAGCTGTACAAGTTCTGCATCGCTGTGACGCCGCCGACGGTTACTTCCTTCGCACCTTGGGTCTCACGATAGCCTTCCGCGTAAGAATCAGTAAATTCCTTTTCCTCTCTTGCCGCCCAGCTCGCCAACGTATCGCCTGAGACTGCGGAGGTTACGCGAATCGTGACCGCTTGGTCTCCGTCCTTGTTCACATAATCGAGATCGCCGCCGACCGCTTTCCAATCCTGCGGCAAATCAAAGGCCACCCCGTATTCCGTCGTCACCGAATTCTTATCTTGATAAGCCGTAATGTCCTTTAACGAGCTGTTCTTCGCATCATACTCCAGTTTAAATGAATCGAGCACATCGGCAATGCTGTTACGCTGAGCCGCGCTGTTCTTGCTGTCGCTCGTATTGACCATAAGAGTAACATAATACACCTTGTCTTCCTTTAAAAAGGCGCGAGACTGGAAATACAATTCATTTCCCATCTCTCCTACCAATTTGGCATACGACGGAGAATCCGGACCGCCCTCGACATATCGCTTCTCCAAAATCGTATCGACCATATCTTCCCTGTCCAGCTTTTTCATCAATCCATAAGGCGTCATGTCGGGACTCTGTTTCTCCTGAATGCGTATCGTGATAGCATAACCGCCCTTGGCATCGGCAAACGTAACCATGCTGCCGTTAGCCGACTGATTCGTCTTGACCAGCCCCGTAGGATATTTCATCGACCAGCCGAAGTGGCTGTCCCCGATCATCGTCTTCCCCTGGTCGGCATCGATGTAAGAACCGTCCGAATCCTGGATAACCGCAACGCTTCCCGACTTGTCTTCACTAAGTACCAGATCGACCTTTCGCGTGTCGAGCCCGGATTGCAGCGTTAGATTTACCTTATCTTCGGGCAAGTATTTTTTAAGCACTTCGTTGTATTCCACCATACTATGTACGGAGTCGGAATTGATGGATAGAAGCTTGTCCCCCTGCTTAATGCCCGCCTTGGCGGCCGGGGAATCCGGCTCTACGAACGTTACCTCGAGGCCGCTGCTTGACGGGAGACCGACCACCGCTTCCCAGCTTTCCGCAAGCTCCAATCCTAATGTCGGGCGTTTCACCTTGCCGTATTTAAAAAACTGGTCCAGCACATACTGCACCGTATCAACAGGAATCGCGAAGCCCAGGCTGTCAACGCCATACTCCACATATTTCATCGTGTTGATGCCGATAACCTCACCCTTCATATTCACAAGCGCTCCGCCGCTGTTGCCCGGGTTGATGGCCGCGTCGGTTTGAATCAGCCGATATTTGGATTGAACGGACCGTTCCATCCCGCTAATGATGCCGGACGTTACCGAATTTCGCAGCGCGAAAGATAACGGAGTTCCGATAGCCATTACGGATTCGCCGACGCGAATGTCCGAAGAGGACGCGAACGTAGCAGGTGTCAGTCCCGATGCTTCAATCTTGACAAGCGCGAGATCGCTCTCTTCATCATAGTGCGTCGTTTTGCCTGAGTACGATTTCCCGTCGGAGGTCACGATCGTCAGGTTGCGCATATTTTTCACGACATGGGCATTCGTCAATATATATCCGTCATTTCTGACGATAACCCCTGTCCCGTGAGCGAATTGGTACCTATCCGCCCGCGATAAGGTTTTATCGTTGCTCGGACGGCCGATAATAGCCACAACGGAGGAGGTTGTTTTCTGTACCAATGCGGGAATCGTCGCCCCATTCGGCAGCGCATCCGCGTATACCGGAGCTCCGAACATCGTAGCCGCCACCAGTAAGGATAGCGAGCCTTTCATGACTCCCTTGCTCAAGCTTTTCATTCTTTTCATTGTCTGTCTCCCTATCAGCAGTCTACATATCTTCTAAAATATACCTTTCACTCCAGTAAGAGTGCAAGAAAAATTTGTAAATGCTAGATTGATAGAGCAGGCGATTGCGATGTGCCGGGTAAAAGGGAATAAAGAGGAGCTGTCCTGAGTCACACGAAAGCATGTGATCGGAACAGCTCCAGTTATTAGGAATCCGTATAAATCCCATTGTCAATCGCTGTAATCAAGATTTACCTATCAGCTTCGCCGTTAACTGCGCTCGATTGTGAATGCCGAGCTTCGAATAGATAGACTTCATATGTTTCTTAACTGTAGATTCGCTTACAAAAAGCCTTGCCGCAATCTCTGCATTGGAATAGCCTGCGGCAACCTCCTTGGCAACGTCATGCTCTCTGTCACTTAGTAATCCGACTAAGGCTGGCTCGCTTAGCTGCTGTTCTATCGGGAAATTAACGATATTGACGAGATCGATGCCTGACCGTTGGAATAACTCCATCAAGAATGCGGCCAGCTTTTCGCTTCGTGTATCAAGCGCATAGGTCGGTGTCAGCGTCAGGCCATCATAATTGTAATGATCTGCTCCTTTCACGTGACGAAAACCGAAACCGGTATACGATTTACGGCCGATCTCACTATCATACGGCGTACAGATGGTTAGGCCGCCTCTGCATAAGTAGGAATAGATGAGTCGGATAGCTGCGGCTCGTACCTTCGGACTGAGAACATCGACGAAATCAAAGGAGCGAAGGAACCAGCCTGCAGGATGCTCGCGAGGGGTAACCAGCAGGCTGCTTTCCTTCTCTGTCAGCGTATGGAGGTAAGGAATGAATAACGGGTCCTTCTGCAGCCAAGGCAAAGTCCCGGCATGAATCGGTATCCATATCGCCAGCCCGCAAGCTTGATCATTCGGGTCCCGGAGCAGCTTGATTGACGACGGCTCCATTTTAAACAACAATTCCAGATCTAGCGGTGCAGCATTATAACGAACCTGTTCTTTCGAATAATTGAATTGAAAGCTGTTTCCCGTTACTGGGTCAATTTCATAGCCCGAAACGGGCTGCGTATTTGTTTCTCGCCATTTTGCATATGCCAGTGCATCCCGCAGTGTCGTTTCAGTCACGGCTTCCCAGTAATGACTAAGATCGTCCCCAAAGGTTAACGCGCGCAGGACGTCGATATCCGCATAATGAAGTAATTCACCGACCTCCCACTCAATAGCGCTTCGGTCTTTGCTTTCAATAATAGCTTTCGCATAATATTCGATACACCTTTTCGTCAACTCCAGATGCCGTTTAGGTCGCCGTTCCTTCAAACGATTATTCATCGATTTACGCATCAAATCGTGCAGCTGCCATCCGCGTTCAGTCCGTCTGACAAATGACAGCTCGATCAACCGATCGAAGAGGTCTGTCGGCACCTCCTCTTCCAAGACTGAAGATAGCCTCTCTTGATCAAAAACCCGTAAGACGGATGCCGCTTCAACGAAACGGTTAAGCTCTCTATCGGGTATCTCTTGAAGCCACAAAGCGGCTAACTGTTTAAACAAGTCTCCGCCTTTAATAGGAACTGTACTTTCTGAAAAATTGAATGCGGCGGCTAATGATATGGCAAGCGGATGACCGTTTGTTCTGCGCCAAATCTGCTCGATTTGAAAATCATCGGTGATGCCGCAGAAATCAAGATACTTAATACACTCATCCCGATCGAGCTGCTTTAACGGGAGCTGGCAGATCCTCTCTCGCCAGACCGGCGACCACAGCCAGCCTCCCCTAAGTGGAAAGCGGCTCGCTGTCAAGAGAAGAAGCCGTTCAGGAAGCATCGGAATGAGGCGGTCGCGGAGCCAGTTCTCCATATCTTGCATTTCTTCGAAGGTATCGATTGCAAGCACAACCACACGCTCGCCTGCTTGTTGCGCAATTTGCTCGCCAAAGTAGCGAAGGGGATCTTTTTCATTCTCTGCCGATAAACCGATCTGCGAAAGTAGTGCTGCACCGATCCCCTGCTCCGTATGGACAAAGTCACGGCTGTGCAGCTGAAGATAAACGGCACCAAGTTGCTGTGCTTTTTGTCGGCATAAACGAAGAAAAGAGCTTTTGCCTACTCCTCCCGTTCCGTAAACATGAAACAATCCCATATCACGATTCTTTTTTATTTTCTCAAGTATTTTCTCAAATACTGTAAGTTCCTGCTCGCGGCCGACAATGAAACGAAGCTCGCGGTCGGACAGCTTGTTAGCCTGATCCATAATTAATATATCACCAGTCACTTTCTTCGCCGGATCTCCAAATAATTCAATGACATTATAACATACAAATTCATGGAAGAACTGGGAATGCAGATATGGCGGTCAGCTTACAGAATAATGGACCATGTTGATCCAAGCTGCGATATTTATTTTTCTAAAGATACCTTAGATTCCGTTTGTTTGCTCAAAATATGGTTGACTTTCTCCGAACTCAGAAGCATCAATAAAATGAACGCAAGCGCAATAAAAGGCAATAAGGAGATACTCGTTTGTGTAGCGAGCAACCCAAAGAGCGGAGGCAGAAAGGTGGTGCCTGTGTATGCGACAGCCATCTGGTAACCCATTAGCTTGGCAGCATGCTCCCGTCCGAAGCGCGAAGGTGTTTCGTGAAGAAGCCCGGGGTAGATAGGAGCAAGCCCAAGACCAATGAGAATGAGTCCAACAAGGATCAACGAAGGATAAGGGAGCAGCAGCAGCAACCCGCCCGCAAGAGCTATGCTCTGACCGCACCGGATTAACACACGATTGTGGACCTTCAATGTAATAAAGCCTGTAATGAGCCTTCCCGCTGTTATTCCGCCATAATACAAAGAGATCCACCCGGCAGCGGTCTCGGCGGTCATATTTCTTGCAGTTACAAGATAACTGGCTCCCCACAATCCCACCATCGATTCAACCCCGCAATAGAACAAAAAAGCGATCAGCGTAGGTCTCACACCTCTTATCCGGAGGACGTTTGCCGTGGAACTATTTACAGGCTGGATGAGCTCAGATGCGTCTTGATCTTGTGACAAATGAAGGTTCTCCCGCTCAGCCGCTCTCATCTCGGCGATCCGTTTCCATAGGGGGAGCGTAACTAGCAAAATCATCGCGAGAGCGAATTGTATCAACGATACCGCTAAATAGCCATCTCTCCATGAGTTATGCTCCGCGATAAAATACGACATAATGATAGGGCCCATCGTAGCCCCTACACCCCAAAAACAGTGCAGCCAGTTCATGTGATGGGCTTTATAATTCTCAGCCACATAATGATTCAGAGCCGCGTCAATCGCGCCTCCGCCCAGACCAAGAGGAATGGCCAACAACACAAGCCAGATCATTGATGGCGCCATCGAGAACCCGAGCAGCGCCCCTGCCGTAAGGCAGCAGCTGATCAGAGTCATTTTTCCCGTCCCCAATCGCTGAACCAAGGTACCGCTTGCCAGACTGGAAACAATAGTTCCTCCGGCCACAATCATGGATAAGATTCCCGCGAAGCCGAAGGAAGCTCCCATGTCGAGCCGAATCACGGGCCATGCCGAACCAAGCAGAGAATCCGGAATTCCCAGGCTGATAAACGCCATATAGATAATAACCAAAAACAGGGTAGCCATAGTACAACTCCTTCTAACAGCAATCCGTAATCATCAAATTCAGCGCTAACTGCTGCAAGCCGGTCAAGTAATCCTGCCTCCAGCTGCTCATCACGAGCATCGGCAAATGCTCCTGCGGGATATAAGCCGAGCTTCTCTCCGCGACCCTGGCGAGAAGCGCTTCATCCGCCTCATCATCGCAAAAAACGACTGCTTTAGGGTTGAGAATCGCGGTGAACGTGGCGATTAAACGAGCGACGGCATCCATCTGGCTGTCTCCAGCCAATAAGTTCCGGCGATTGCGGTCGTTTGTCTGCAGAGCTTGCAGGAACGACTGATTATCGTACTGGGGCACGAAAGAAATTTCCCCCGAGAAAAACGTGCTGCCCCGCAGCACTTCGCCATGGATCATAATGCCGGAGCCCGGCCCGTTCTGGCCAAAATACAAATAAACCAGCGATTCATTCTCAATCTCGAGGTTCGATGCATATCCGAGCACCGATGCATTCATATCATTTTCGACTACGACCGGTATTTGGAATCGGGATTCAATCTCTTCTTTGAGATCATAGTCTAGGAATTGCTGATAGGGCGGGATAAAGATGATTTTCCCATTGTTGACGGCACCGGGCACACCGATAGCGATGGAACGAAGTCTTGGATACTTCTCGATCAGCGCTTCGATAAGGTCCGCCAGCATTTGCACCTCTTGATGCAATACGCTTGGCTTGGTCCCCTGCTCTTTGACTTCACCGATACAGTTAAATATCGAATAATTGGTTTCGTCCTTCTCGAGAAAAATCGCTAATCCCAGCATGTATTCCGGATCGTAGGTATACCTCTTGGCCCTTCTGCCTCCGCTGGAATCGTCATCGCCTGTATAGCGGATCTCTCCATCCTTCTCCATCTGAGCCATAAACTTGCTGATCGTCGGAAAGCTAATCCCCAGGCGCTGGCTTAGCTCCGCTTTCGTGGCGCTCCCCATCATGATGAGCCCCGCGCGGATGCGATAAATTAACGGCTCCCTTATTTCCTTCGGTGCCTTAAATACATTCGTCATGTAGATCAAAGCCTTTCATCCAAAAGTGATGATACTTTTTAAACTGATTTAATAAGTTAAGATCATCTTAGCAGATGTTGTATTGAAGGGCAATACAGGGAAAAGCCCTTCAAGCAATAAATTGCTTAAAGGGCTGCAGCTGCAGTATGAATGATAGCCTAACAGGCCATATTTAGCAGCAATAACATGCCAAGCTGCGAATCAGGGCGGTGTCCACGCTGTTCGTCACTCGCAACCGAAGCTGTCTTGCGCGGACCGTCTCGAAGCGGTCGATTTTTTTATGGCCGATAGCGCTGCCTGTAACCAATTCCACCCATTGTCCCTGCACCTCGGCTTCAAGCACGTAAGAACGTATACGTTCGCCGTGGGCAATATCCTCCATGGTGATCACATGATTGATATCGGTCTCCTCGTTCAACGAGAGCAGTACGGATTCTCCTTCTGCTCCGTCCGTACGGGTTATCGGATTGGAAAATCTTCGCTTGATTTCGTCCATGAATTCGATCAAACGCTTAATATCCGCCTCCGGCATAAGCCCGCGGTCATCGGGAGCCACATTCAGCAATAACGTACAGCCGTGGCCGACAGAACGATAATAAATATCGATCAAGTTGTCCAGCGAGCGAAGCGTATGCTCGTCGTTCGGGTGCCAGAACCAGCGGTCCTTGCGGATCGGCACATCGCACTCGGCAGGCACCCATGCCGGGGTTTCCGGCAGCCAGGATGTCGTTTCGTCCGTGTACATGTTGAGCTTGGCCGAATCCGTCGTATTCCAGCAAGGGTATGGCGCCACGCCATCCTCATTGCCCACCCACCGAATCGTAGGCGTGCCCATATTGAACACCATCGCATCCGGCTGGTGCTGCTTCACCAATCCCATAATACGCTGCCAGTCGTATTCTCTGCCCTGGGAGCCCGCCCCGTCGAACCACACCTCGACCAGCGGTCCATACTGCGTAAGCAGCTCCGTAAGCTGAGCGGCGTAAAAATCGTCGTAGGCTTCCTTGTCCGGATAGCAAGGCTCATGACGGTCCCATGGGGACAAGTACAGTCCGAAACGGATTCCTTCCTCCCGGCAGGCATCCGCCACCTCTCGAACTACATCGCCTTGTCCATGTTTCCACGGGCTCGATTTGACGGAATAATCAGTCGTGGCCGTCGGCCATAGACAGAAGCCGTCGTGGTGCTTGGCCGTTAATATCAGGTAAGCAAATCCCGCTTGCTTCGCTGTGCGAACCCACTGGCGGGCATCGAGCTGCGTCGGGTTGAACAGCTCCGGAGAATCGGTGCCGTCCCCCCACTCCTGATCGCAGAACGTATTGATTCCAAAATGGCAAAACATCCCCAACTCCATATCCTGCCACCGGAGCTGCTGCACGGTAGGTTTTGCAAGTACGGCTTCATTCATTGAAACATGCCCCTTCCATTACAATGTAACTTCATTGTAAGATGCGAATAGCGGGAAATGAAGGTATAATAATAGGTGTTTTTTGCACGATAGTAAGCTATTTTTATGGAGAGGTGACCCAGCCGATGGACTTGGCCCGCACTTACATTTCCAATACGCAGATCCACATGACGACAGGGGCACTTACGAGAGTAAGGCCGGACTGGAGCGGCACCAACCAGATTCAAAAGGAAAACATGCTCTGTTATTTCCTCGACGGCGAAGGCTGGCTGAAGATCAACAATATCGAATACTATCCTCGCCCGGGCGAGCTGTTTCTTGTGCCAGCCGGCGCTCGCATTTCTTATTCGACGAGCGAGTCGGCCCCTTTCCTGCAATATTGGTGCCATTTTACCGCAACCGTTGGAGAAAATCATCTGTTCGATCTGCTGATCGCCCCGCATCGTATTGCCCTTGGCAAAGACGAGACGGTAAAAAGCCAGTTTCAAGAGCTGATCGACCAGCATGAGAGCGATGCGCTGGCCGCGCCTTTTATCGTCAAATCGCTGCTGTTTCATATGATATCGCGATTTATCGAGCTGTCCACCGTCGATCCGCTGCAGACGGCGTCGATCCCTTCGGTCCACAAGCTGTACATCGTGCTTCAATATATCGACAAGCATTTATCCGAGCAAATAACGGTCGAGACGTTGTCTCAGCTTGTCCATTTTCATCCGAAATATTTTCTGCATTATTTCAAGTCCATGCTCGGCGTCTCGCCTATCGTCTATATCAACAAGAAGCGGATGCAAAAAGCAAACGCGCTGCTCATCCATACGGACATGACCATAGCTGAAATCGCAGAGCGGCTGGGCATGCAGACACCGTATTTGTCCCGTATGTTCAAAAGATTCACAGGCTTCACGCCCAATGAATTCAGGCAGCAGTATAAGCTGAATCAGAAGGTGTGAGTGAGCAGGTTGAACTTGAGACTAAGGCTGCCGCAAATTCGTTAGCTGCCCGTCCGTTGAAAAATGTGGCCCAAGCTGTGACGGACAACAGATCCGTTATTTTACCAAAAATGGTTCCATTTGCAGGGTGATCGGACTACAGATCCTTTAGTTGGCCAAAATCGACTGCTTTATCCGGTCAAAGGAGCAAATAGCGGACTCACGGTCCGATCGTACTGCCAAAGCGGCATCATTTCAGGAAATAACGGATCTCCTGTCCGATCTTCGTAAGCCTGGCTGGAGTGCGGACGCCAACCGGACTAAACAGTTCACAGCCTGTCGAATTTTAATGACAGGCTGCTTTGCGTTGCGATTTTCAAGTGCTCACACCTATAGAGTCGAACGTGCGCAAGATCGCTTGAACACCGGCTCGCAAGCCGAAATTTCTTATGTCTCGGCGCGATTAACCCGCTCCGTCCAGCTCATCCAAGAACACCTTGCGTCCTGAAGCCGCAGAAAGGCGGATCGCTTCCAGCAGCCGGGCGAGCTCCAGCCCCTCCGCGAGCCCTGCGAGCGGCTTATCCGACGCCTCGCCGGCGAGCTTCTTCAGCCAGAGTGACAGGTTCGATTCGCAGGCTGCAGCGGGAACGGCTGGCTCCCAAGGCTCGTCGGTGTGGCATTGGACGATGGCATCGGATGCAAGCAGCAGCCGGTGATGCTTGCCTGTAGCGCCCCTGCCGAGGTAGGCGCCTTTCGTGCCGTAGACCTCTATCGAGAATGGAGAACGGCGCGCTACCCAGCTCGATTCCAGCACAGCTACAGCTCCGTTCGCGAACTCGAATACATACGCGGCGTTATCCGGAAACGGACTGCCGGAATAGCGTCCCTGCGCGGCATAGACGGATGCCGCTCTCGTGCCCATAAGCCACGTCATCAAGTATAGGCCGTGCGCGCCCAAATCCGCACCGACGCCGTAGTCGGCGTCGGGTAAAGCTGCCGGCAGGCCGCCGATAGCTCCATCGTGCGCATTGCGTATGCGCAATGCGGTCAGAGGCCCTAGCCTGCCCGATTGCACCGCTTGTATGGCCGCCAGGTTGACCGGCCAATAGGTCAAGGGCAAATCCATACCGAAGAGAATCCCCGATGCCTCGATTCTCTTCGAAGCTTCCACGGCGGCATGAAGCGATGCCGACAAGAGATGATCGCAGAACACCGGCTTGCCTGCCGCCGCCGCTGTACCTGCAAGCGGTGCGGATTTATTCACGGAAGCGCAGATGATCACTCCATCGAGCATGTCATTAGCGAGCAGCCTATCCAAATCCGCTTCGAATGCGATTCCGTGCTGTGCACAAAACGATTCGCAGCGGATCGGATCGTCGTCCCATACCGCCGATAGTTCTGCACCCGGTAGGCTTCGCAGCTCTTTGACGAAATCGAGAGCATGATAAGGATTCCAACAGCCGAGAATGGCTAAACGTTTCATTCGAGTCGTTTACCCCTCCCCGAGCATGGGAATATACCGCTTCAATTGCTCAGCATCCGGCTTGAAGCTGTACCGGGCGATTTCGAAGCCTTCCGCGTAGCGGACCTCCCCCGCACGCACGCTTCCGTAGGCTTGCTCCAACGCAGTCCGCATTCGAGGGGAAGCGTAGAATGTGGTAGGCCAGTTGTCGAGCAAGTACCGCTTGCGGTCCTCCCACGCGACCGGTACCTGATCGAGCGTCCCCTTAAACCAGGGGATCAGCTCGTAGAAGGTCGTCGCATGGGCATCACAGGCGAGCAGCTTTTTCTCAATGACGCTGCTCACATCGATAGCAACGTCGGGTCTATAGTCATTGTGCAGCGACATATCGGGCATCAGCAGCACCAACAGCTTCTTCTTCAAGTAAGGGGCATCCGGGTCCGGCATATACTGGGGCAGCCCTGCGTAAGGAACCGCATCGCTGACGATTTTGCCGGTATACCGGTTATCCGGGCTGTTTCCGCCCTCCGGGTGGAAGGTAACCAGCACATCCGGCTCGTAAGCGCGAATGTGCCGCAGCACTTCGTGGCGCAGGGCAAGGCTCGGCTCCAGCATGCCGTCCGAATGATCCAGCACCTCATAGGCGTCGATTCCGAGGCGCTGTGCCGCAAGCCTTGCTTCCTGCTTGCGTCTCGCAGCAACCTCCTGCTTAGGCAAGCTGAAATGTCCTGCATCTCCATTCGTGAGGGAAAGAAATTTCACCCGATGCCCCCGTTCTGCATACAGTGCGGCCAATCCTCCGGCATACATATCGGGCTCATCCGGATGCGCGCAAATCATCAGCACGCGCAGCTGATCCAAATGGTTCGTCACGTCGAAGCACGCTCCTCTCTTCTTATTGATGGTTTATGCCGCCAGACGAAGGACAAAGCATCGGAAAAAGTTGCTTCAGCTCCTCATCATCCGGCCTGCGGCTATAGCTCGCAATCTCGAACGGCTCCGCGTAACGGATCTGTCCCGCGCGTTCCGCTCCATAGCCTTTGATCAATGCGGGCAGCATTTCCTCTGAAGTATCAAAGAATTGTGCCCAGCCTCGCAGCAAATAGTCTTTTTTATCCTCCCAGCTCTCAGGCACCTCATGAAGCATATCCCGCCCCCACGCCGAAAACTCGTAAAACTGCGAGGCGTGGGCATCGCAAGCGAGCAGCTTCTTTTCCAGCGCATCGGCAATGTCGATGACGATATCGGCAGTATACCGGCTGCGCATCGAATAATCCGGCATTAGCAGGTACAATGGAGATCGGCTCAGCGCAGGCACCTCCGGCACGACGTTGCGAACATGCGCGACAAATGATGCAGCGTCGCTGACCACCTTGCCGGCATACCGGTTATCGGCATGGCTGCCCCCGTCCGGGTGGAACGTAATCACGATGTCGGCCTGCCAGCGGCGAATTTGCCGGATTACCTCCTGCCGCATAGGCAGATCCGGGAGCAAATCTCCATCGTGAACCTCGGTCAGCACCTCGTATTCTTCGATGCCAAGACGCTTCGCCGCTTCCTTCGCCTCCAGCGTCCGCCTGCGCACAAGCTCATCCGCAGCCATCTCATGATGTCCCCCGCAGCCGTCGGTTAAGGACAGAAACTTGACCTTGTGTCCTAACTCCGCGAATAGCGCTGCTGTGCCTCCTGCATAAATATCCGGCTCATCCGGATGGGCTCCGATTACAATGATACGTAATGCTTTATCCCCTGTTGGCTGCTTCGTCATGCTTATCCCCTGCCTTTATCCCATATTTGGATTTCTACTTTGTTTTCTACGGAACCAGCTGCCGAACGACCGAGAACAAATGGCTCTTCGACGCGGCCAAACGCTGATTTCTTTGCTCCTGATAGCTGAACCGTTCATAGAGTGCCGGATCCATCAGCTCTCCGCTTGCGATCCGCTGCTCGCAACGCTTCGCATGACGGAACAGCTCGGTTACATCGGCCATCTGCAGATCGGGATGGCTCTGCCTCCACGCATCTACGAAGAAGTCGCAATGCATCAGCCCTTTGTGATCTTCAATTTGCATATGCAGCTCCGGCGAGTGCACAGCAATTTCCTTACAGACGGCGGCGAAATCTACAATGCCCTCTCCCGCAGGCCGAATCTGCCTTACTAATCCGGTGTCGGAGAACGTAACGATGCAGTCCTTCGCGTGCATTTGATGGACATAGGGCGAAACCCGCTTCGCCGCATTCACCGGGTCTTCTCCCCGGGCGACGACGTTCGCCGTATCCAGAGCAACCCCAAGCACATCCTCTCCTACTTCTTCAATCAGCCGCAAAATTTCGAAGGTCGTAATCTCCTCATGCGTCTCCAGATTGATACGGACGCCGTATTCCCGCAGCGACGGGGCAAGCCGCCTTAAAAATCGCGAGGTGGCTTCCAGCTGCTCCTCCCAGGTAACATCGGTGCGGTAGCGGTCGTATACATGATAACCGTCAAACATGCCTTTCCAGCCGGCGGTGACGCCTATCAGCTCCGTGGCTCCTATGGAAGCCGACGCCCGGATCAGCTTCTCCATCGCAAGCAAATAATTTCCTCCGCCCAGCATCCATACCTCGGGCGTCTCGTTCGTATTGAACGGATTCACCCTGCCGATGCCCAGGTCAATATATAACCCCAGGTCGCTCGCGCACTGGTACGCCGCCTGCAGCTCCGCCTGGTCCAACGTCCCGGATACATACAGCGCCGATTTGTAATAGACTCCCTCGTAGCCCTCCTGCTTTGCCTTCTCAAGCGCCTGCTCTACGGGAAGCTCCTCCGTCAGGAAGCCGTGGTGCATGTCGATTCCTATTTTCAATCGTCTCACCTCTCATTGCGACGCATTATTTTAACGAATCATTATAAATGCCCAGCAGCTTCGTCACGCCCTTGCTGTTCATTTCCTTCACGTAATTGTCCCACTCCGCATCGATAGACACTTTACCGTACACGAACTGCTCCTGCATTTTGGCAAAATAATCGTTCACCCCGGTAATCGCCAAATTCTCCTCTTCCTTCTTCTCCGGCGTCAGCTTAGGAATTTTGGTGACCGGCGGGAACCAGCCGTTCTTGATCGCTTCGTCCGTGAACACTCCCACTTCTTTCGTATTCAGTACCTTCAGAAACCATTGATACGGATAAAGCAGCGTATAGTTGTTGTTGGCCGCACCCAGCTCCCACAGCGCTTTGTTGATGCTCGGGGCATTTTTCACTTTATCCGTGAAATCCTTCTTGCCGTCGGCTTCCTCGTACATGTCTCCCTTGAAGCCCCACGTCATCAGAGTATTGGCTTCATCGCTGTACAACCAGTCCGCATATTTCAGCAGCGCGTCGAAATACGGCTTTTTGGCTGCGCTCGCCGGAATGACGGTTCCGTGATAAATCCGGTTCGAGGAGTAAGCCTTCGTCCCGCCCGGCCCGGCAATCGGAGGCAGAGCGGTCAGTTCGAAGTCCGGGGATACATTCTTCTTCCCGTCCGCATTAATTTGCGGCAGCTCGCTGATCCAATAAAAGGAGAACAGGCTCTTGCCGCTGGCCAGCTTCTGCTTCCATTGATCCAGGCTCGAGGTGAAAATTTCAGGATCGGCCAGCCCTTCTTTGACCAGCCGGTTCAAGAAGGTAACGTACTTTTTGTAATTATCGCTCGTATAGTCGTATTCGAACTTCCGGGTGCCCGCATTGTACGAAAAGCCTTTATTGCTGGAGTCGATCCCCCAAGCCGCCCCGAAGATCGAAAGCAGCGATTCCGCATTCGTATTCGCCAGTGGGTAGCTGCCTGGATTCATTTCCTTGAGCTTCTTCAGCACGTTATACAGCTCATCTGCGGTTTTCGGCGCCTCCAGGCCGTATTTCTTCAGCAGATCGGACCGGATAAGCGGTGCACGGTTGTATAAAGCAGCCTCGTTCATAAAAGGAAGCACATACAGTTTGCCGTCCTTAGGCTTCCAATTGTCCAATTCCTCCTGAATTTTGTACTCCTCGATCTTCTTTTTCAGGTTCGGCAGCTTATCCATATAATCGCTGATCGGCAGTAAGGTTCCATTGGGCGCGAACTCCATAATGGTCGCCTGTCTTACCGTTGTGACCATGTCGGGAATTTTATCCGAGCTCAGCACGATGCGGACTTTACTCTGGTAGTCGGATTCCGGGACCGCCTGAATATCGAGATTGACGCCGGAACGTGCCGTCATTTCCTTCAACACGCGCCAATCCTTATTGAACGGATAAGCCGGATTGTCGCTATACAGCATCGTGAAGGTCTGAGGCTTGGCTTCGCCGGAGGTGCCTCCCGAGGGAGTACCCTTCTCGTCAGCGGAGCCGGTACACGCCGACAATACCGGAACGATGCCGATCAGCAAGGCGGTCACTGCGAGCAGTGAGTGCTTCCATGGTTTTGGCTTCGGATGTTGCATAAGAGGTGTGCTGCGTTTCATGAGAATCAGCCTCCTTAAGATGGGATTAGCCTTTGATGGCTCCGAGCATAACTCCTTTGGCAAAATGCTTCTGCACGAACGGGATCATACAAGCAATCGGCAGCGTTGTGATCATGATGACCGAGGCTTTGAGCGACGCCGCAGACATGCTGTCCGTGCCCGTCCCCATCGGACCGCCGGCCACATCGGCTCCGGCGACAATATTGCGAACGAGCAGCATGATCGGATACTTATCCGTGCTGTTCAAGTAAATCATTGAATTGAACCAATTGTTCCAATAATAGACGGCAAGGAACAGGCTCATGGCGGCCAACACCGCTTTGGACAAAGGAAGGACAATCCGGAATAAGATTTGGATCGGATTCAGCCCGTCCATTCGTGCCGATTCCTCCAAGCTATCGGGAAAGCTCTGGAAAAAACTGATCATGATCATCAAATAGTAAGGCATGATACAGAAGGGCAGAACGATCGCCCACAGCGTATCGATCAAATGCAGGCTTTTGACCAGCATATACGTAGGTATAAGGCCTCCACTGAAAAACATCGTGATCATAATGAGCCAAATGAACACTTTGCGTCCCTTAATCGGCTTGGATAGCGGGTAAGCGCATATCGTCAGCATGAACAGGCTCAGGAACGTGCCGACGGCCGTCTGCACCGCGGCATTGCGGAATCCGCCGAGCAGGCTCGGATGGTGAAACAATCGGGTATAGGAGCTTAAGCTCCAGCCGACCGGCAGCAGCCCGACCTTGCCGCCGACGATGGCTGACGATTCGCTGAAGGATACGGACAGCAGATGCAGGAAAGGCACGAGAACCGTTGCCATGATGCAGGTCATTAAGATCCCGTTAACGCAGGCAAACCAGCGGTAGCCGACGGTTTTTCGATAGTACAATAGAAAGCCTCCTTTCTCCGCCAACTAATACAACGAATGGCCGGTTACTTTTTTGGCAAGCACGTTGGACAACAGCACCATCCCGAGCCCGATTAAGCCGCTGAACAAGCCTACTGCCGTTGCATAGCTGTAGTTGTTATTCTCCAGCCCCATCCGAAAGACGAACGTTTCGATAACATCGCTCACCTGCGAATTGCTTGGCGTGTACATCAGCAGTATTTTCTCGAAGCCTACGTTCAATAGCTGCCCCGCCGATAAGATGAAGACGACCGATAGGGTGGGCATAATTTGCGGCAGCGTCACGTGAACGATCTGCTTCCACCTCCCTGCTCCATCCATCTCCGCCGCTTCATATAATTGCGTGTCAATGGAAGCCATGGCAGCGATGAATATGATGGAATTCCAGCCGGTGTACTGCCAAACATCGGAGGATATGTACAGCGTGCGGAACCACCCCGGCTCATTCATGAAGAAGATCGGCTGGATGCCCGCCCAGGCCAACAGACCGTTAATCATGCCATTCGTGGGGCTGAGCAGCTCTTTCATAAGCCCGACCACTACTACGATCGATACGAAGTTGGGGAAATATGTCACGGTCTGCACTACGTTTCGGAGCTTGCTTGACCTGATTTCATTGACGAGCAGCGCAAAGGCGAGTGTAACCGTGAATGTAACGGCCAAATGCATCAAGCTGAGCACCCACGTATTACGAAACGCCGTCCAAAAGTTCGGATCTTGAAGAAACAGTCTGAAGTAGGTAAACCCGATCCACTTGCTTCCATAGATAGAGCCGCCGGGAACAAATTTGCGAAACGCAAGAATGTTACCTGCAATCGGACCGTACCGGAAGATAAGAAAGTAAGCCAACGGAAGTATTAAAAGAATGTAATAATGAATATTTTTTATAAAGTATGTCCCAGCTTTGTGTGCCATCCTCCCTTTCTTCTTGTTCTCGAGCATCTCGTTCTGATGTATTGCCGACGTTTGTTCCTGCATAGGCCTGCCTCCTTTCGCAGCGGATTGCCCGTAATCTGATTGAACCATGAAAAGGCACCCTCTCGAAACGGACAATTTCGTGTTTGTGTCATAAAACTTGACTTAATTGTATCTTCTTCATAGGACAAAAATGAGTATTGTATCAATTTTAGCCTTATTTAATAGAAAATCTACCATAACATTGACATGATTCGATACCGGAATCATAATAGTTATAACCGAATATCTGTCGGAGGTGGGGTGGCACGATGCTGAAACATGTTCATCATTTTATGAATGGCGGCTTCCGCAGCTTGCTCTATCGATTTTTTTACTTTTTCCTCGCCGTTTCTTTGCTCATTCAATGCATCAATCTGATTACTTATCGGATCAGTCTCCATTATTTCGAGTCGGAGCTGGAGCAAAGCTATAAAAAATCATTATCGAACGTTGCGGCGAGTCTCAACAGCGTGTTCACCGGCATGTACAATTCCAACTTCCTGCTGTCCCTCGATTCGAGTGCGATGGAGCTGTTCTCCGACGATTTCCAGGTCGATGCGCCTGAGAAGTATGCTCATGTGTCGCAAACCATCCGTTCCTTGAACCGAATCAGGCTGATGAGCGATTATGTGGACAGCGTCTTTATGTATAAAAAGAAAAACAACCTCGTGATCAGTAACCAAGGCACATTTACCGGCACGGAATTTTTTGGCAAAACCAATGCGCTGGAGCAATATTCCGAAGCCTATTGGCGGCAGTACAGCCCGCATAGCAAGCCTTTTCAGATCCTTCCCCCGTCCCGATCGGTCTCCCAAAACGGAACCTACCTGCTGCCTATTGTTCAAACGGCCATTGCCGAATACCGGTCTAACGACTTGTATGTCATTAACCTGAAGATTGATCCGATCATCCAAGCACTTATTGACTCCAAGCTGACGCCTAACAGCAAGCTGTATGTTGTAGACGATAACAGGCAGCTCATCGCATCAACCGAGATGTATGGAGCCACCCCATCGGATATTGAAGGTATCGTTAAGCAGCTTCAAGATACGGGCTCGCCGAATTTGCGCACCCGGTTTCAGAACGAAGACATTTTGGCCATTCAGACGAACACCCGCTTTATTTTCAAAAATTTGAACATGATCGCGCTTGTGCCGGAAGCAGATATTCTCGCCAGCATGAAGGACATGAGATATTGGACCACGCTGATGTCGGTTATCGCGCTTTCGCTCTCGATACTTCTATCCTTTCTGTTCAGCAAAAGGCTCTATGCGCCCATCCGTTCCTTGCTTGCCAAAATATCGCCTGCAGCTCCTCCGACCACCAACGAATATAAGCTGCTCGACCATGAATTTCACCGGATGCGGGACAGCATGGACACGCTGCACAGCAATCTTACTTCCATGTATCCCCTTGCCATCGAGCAGTGGTTTGTCCGGATGCTCCGGTTCAATAGGGTGCCAGACGAGGCGGACATCCAGACTTTTTTGCAAAAATGCCGTTTGAACCTCCAGCACGAGAGCTTCGCAGCCGCATTGATTCGAATGAAATACGCCAAGTCGTTTTACATGAATTACAGCTCCGCCGAGCAAAATACGCTCCACGTCCATTGGGTCAATCAACTCAAATCCCATCTCCCTGCAGCGTACCAAAGCTACTTGCTCGAGATGGAGGCCGGTGTGTTCTGTATACTGGTGAATCTTCCTCACGATGCGGAGCGGCAGGAGTTGTCCCCTTGCTTTGAGAATATGTTCAGTCTGCTCCGGCATGACGAAAATTTACACGATATCTTCGTCGGTGTGGGCAATGTCCATCGCGGTTTCGACGGCTTGCAGCAGTCTTATCTCGAAGCGATGAAGTCCTTATGGCGGTTATCTCCGCTGGATAATAAGCGGATTCATTATTATGACAAGGAAGACGAGGCCTCCGTTACGATTCTGATCGGCACGAAGGAGGAAAAAAGGCTGTTTCACCTGCTCGCCTCCTGTAAAAGAGAGGAATTGTTCGAGGAGCTGCGAACGATTATTCAAAATCATATTTCCGTCGGATTCCATGACGTAACGATTAAAGAGCTGTACATGCACTTGTTCGTCATCGGCTCCCAGGTGCTCAAGCATAAAGATGCCACGCTGCCCGAAGCGACCTATCGGGAGTATATCCGGATGATCGTGTCGGAGCATACCGTTTCCATAGACGGGCTTTCGGAATTCATTACCGGCTATTACGACAAAATCATGGATACGCTGCAGCCCAAAGACCAGCTGGAATCGCTAGTTTTCAAGCCGTACATCGATACGCATTATCATGAGGATATGTGTCTGGAGGGGCTGGCCGAGAAGTTCCATACGACGCCGAACTATATGTCGAGGCTGCTCAAGAAAGAGCTGGGCAGGCCGTTTCACCAATATTTGCAGGAGGTTCGTATCCAGAAGGCAAAGGAGCTGCTCGCCGGAACCGACCTGTATATTCAGGATATTTGGGCGCAGGTGGGCTTCAACAACCGCAATTCCTTTATCCGGTCGTTCAAAAACGTAGAGGGAATCTCGCCGATGGAGTACCGCCTTCAATACAGCGTGAAAGCTCAGGTGAAGCAATCTTGAGATGGCTCGAGGCTGCCGGAGCTTCCTGTAACAATGATGGCGATTGAAAAAAAGGACTGGAATTCCATCGGAAGCTCCGATATTCCAGTCCCTTTTTTTCATATGGAGGTGCAGGTGATTCTTTAACCAAGAAACCTCGTATGAGCCTCATACAGGATGTATGCTTGTACTTCCATTGGCATTTGCTCCACGTCCAAATACGCCCAAATCTTTACCTCATCACCCTGTTTACATCTATCCGGACGTTCCCCGGCTATTATTTTCACATGACTATTCTCGCTTTGCAGTTCAATGAGATAGCTGCCATGCTCGGTTTCTTCTACATTCGTAATGATTCCGCTATGAAGCCGGACCATTCGATCCAGCATCCATTTGGTTTCGTGCTTCTTGGCTATATAAATGATATGTTCGCTCGGTTTGCCGATGAACTCCTGATAGATAAGAACTTCGAAGGTCTCTTCATCGATCATTTGGTAATCCTCGATTTTATAATGAATCAAGCTCGGATTCTTCGATTGACCAATCGTCTGTATGATCTCGTCTATCGTAGGCTCGTTCTGTGGATTGGGCCGTGAAGAGTAATATAGATCTCGAGCAAACGAATCGGTCATCCAAGCTCTTGCACGTCTAACATCGTTAAAGCTTTTCATAAAATCGGTAACCGCCTGAACCAGTGCCAGGTCAAGCTTGCGATGAAGCTTATCTGAATTGGCATCAGCCACAGAGATCATACCAATCCGGATATGATGCGCCATGAAAATAATCACAACAGCAAAGGCAATTTCAAACGCCATCCCCCAGATAAGAGAGCCGTCGCTTACATCCTCCCCCTGTCTGCCTATCCACTTATTGATATAATTTAGTCCGAAAAAGGTGATGTACAGGAACGGGATCGAATATTTTATCGATTTGCCGTGCCGCGTATCATATCTTTCGATCAACCTCCCCAGTGTAGTGAAGGTATCGCCCAGCCCCCATATGTTGAGTACTGGCACCATCCGCAGCATAGCCCCCCATGGGGAAATCGGATAAAAGGAAAAGCAAGCCTTCATATCCTTATGCAATTGAAACAGCCAGACCAAGAAAATAATGATTTCCATATAATAAACTAACAAACTGGAAATAGACACGAACGAATCGATGGAAACGATGTACTCTTCATACACTTCGAAATTGGAAACATAAAGCATCGTAAACATTCCTGAAATTACAGATAAACTCAAGCCAACCCATAAAAACATTAATAATATTTGAACAATAGATTGCGATTTCAGCTGCGGCATGCGTAACCCCCGGGTTATTTCAAAGATTTTAGATACGTAACGGCATCGTCTACTGTGTTTACAGGAACGATTTTTATCTTCAAATGTCGTTCTTGTACCACTTGATATGCTTCTTCCTTGTTGCTGAGTCCCGTGCCCGGCGACTTCAAATCATGATCCGGAACCAAAAAATATTGCATTCCCTCTCGTTCAGCGGTTAAGACCTTGTAACGTACTCCGCCTACAGGTCCCACCTTCATCGTACGGCTGATTGCCCCGGTCCCGGCTATTTTAATACGTCCGTTTCGGGATAAGTCCAGACGCTCCGATTCCTCTACTAGTCCAATAGCTACCATCAATCCAAAAGAATCGCCGTAATAATTTGCCGATTTATCGATCATTTCATGGATTCTTTCAACTTTGCTGCTCTCCGGATCCGAATCTTTAGCAGGCAGCGCGTTTACTGCATTTTGAATGACCTGCTCTCTTCGTTCCGCTTCGTATTCTAATTCCTCTTGTTCTTCCTCCACTTCCAGCTTGTCGGCCGGATAGAACTCGATATTATCTCGCTGCGTCCATGATAATGCGAGCTTTTCATACAGATTCTTGGTGTATCCGGAACTTACATAGGTAAAAAATACATTTCCTTTAACCCCGAGCTGCCGTACCGATACGACATTTCCGACCGTAGTAAAATGGTGATAAACGGGCATTACAAAAATCAATGAGGCGGTAAAAGGGATAAGCAGAAGCATGAACCCGATGATGAATTCTTTTTTTATTGTGCGAATGATGGTACTCATACCTCTCTGTGGAATGGTACAGAACGCAGCTTGCAAGGAAATGGTAAATACGGCTGCTGCAAGCCTAGTTTATCTTAATTTTGGTAAAATGGATACAGTGAATTTCCAGTTATGGAAGCGCTAATTGCATAAGGGGGAAAGTATGTCTATACAAAATGGCTGCATCGTATATTGTAAAGGTGGAGCATAAATAGCGGATTCGTTTGGGGGTAACTAAACTTAGACGGAGGATGTATCTATGGAAATTATTCGCGCGAGCGAACTGGGTTACGAGGAAAAAATGAAAATCAGCGAAATCTTCGTTGATGGCTTCTATCAATGGCTGCACTTTTTTTCAAAGGATAAAGGTAAGCTTACAAGAGCCTTTTGCCACATGTTTAATCATCAAGTGTTTTATGTTGCTGTAAAGGATGACGAGATTGCCGGAATTACCGCATGTACGGATGGGAAGGTATCCTCAGTCCATCTCGACAGGAAAGAATTGCAAAAACATTTGGGGTTCTTCAAGGGAACCATTGCTTATTTCGTATTAAAGCATGAATTTGTGAATAAAGCCTATCCGTTTGAAATTACAAAAGGAATGGGTACGGTCGAATTTGTGGCTACTTCAGCAAACTATAGAGGGCAAGGCGTGGCAACGGCGATCATCAAGGATATAATGGATTCCACACCTTATGAAGTATATGTTCTGGAGGTCGCAGACACAAATACGAATGCGGTTAAGCTGTATGAGAAGCTTGGATTTTCGGAATTTCTGCGAACAGAGCATAAGCATAGTAAGCGGAGCGGCTTTAATTACCTTGTTTATATGAAATATTTGAAAAGGAGTTAATGAATGCGACAGCCGGCCTTATATCCATCTTACAAATGATCTATGAACCATCGCCACATTGTTCTTTTCTGCCCAATTAACCAACTCCGTGATGCCGGCTTTTTCATCGTTTGCAAACCTAAAACACATACGAATC
Organism: Paenibacillus sp. H1-7; assembly: GCF_022354825.1. Taxonomy (GTDB): domain Bacteria; phylum Bacillota; class Bacilli; order Paenibacillales; family NBRC-103111; genus Paenibacillus_S. The sequence continues at coordinate 2,477,809 of NZ_CP031168.1, read as the reverse complement.
GGGACAATGCTCACTCCATGCGGCTTAATCCCAATTGTGGGTTTGAAATACCCCATTCTCATAATGACTTTAATGTCCTCTGCTTGAATTGCAGCTCCATTTAGTATCATTTTTCCGTCATACAGATATAACGGAGCCGGCTTCTTCAAGGCTCTGTAAAATGACAGTAGCAAGACCATTAGACAAAAAAGAAACACGGCAGCCATTGCACAAAAAAGGATGACGTGCTCTTGATCTTTAAATAAGCGAATGGCATTGAATAGCGAGATCGCACTTAAAACGATCATGGACATAATGAGCTTTATTCCTGAAGGGTTTTTAATGGAATGCTGTGTCGGTTCCAATTGGGCAACCTCCTTTGTTCATACTATATTATCACATATCCTCGCCCCACAGTCGGAATTCATGCCGTCCTGCTTGATCCAACATCTAGATTGTCCGTCCGTTTTAAACTTCATAGTAAGAGCGCCTCCTTGATGGTGTTGGGCTTCATACCCTTAGACATAACCATCATACCGAGGCGCTCCTTTTGTTTTTGACACCACTAATTACTACAGCCGAAATGACGAGTGAAAATCCAGCCGCTGCTGCTCAACAAGCCTCTCATCTAAAAAGATGGAGGCTTGAAACTGTCCTGTCTCTTAGGACAGGTATTGATCATCACTGACTTTTTCCAACCATTCTACCGCCTGACCGTCCAGACGTTCTTGAATGGCTATATGAGTCATAGCTGTGGTGGGCGAAGCTCCATGCCAATGTTTCTCGCCTGGAGGAAACCACACCACGTCACCGGGACTAATTTCCTCGATCTGACCTCCCCAGCGTTGAACCCGTCCTTTGCCTGCCGTTACGATAAGCGTTTGACCCAGCGGATGAGTATGCCATGCTGTCCGTGCTCCTGGCTCGAACGTGACGCTGGCTCCAGCTGCGCGTGCAGGATCGGCTGCTTCAAACAGCGGATCGATGCGAACCGTGCCGGTAAAATATTCAGACGGTCCTTTGCCCGAAGGTTGGGACCCCGCTCTTCTGATTTCCATATTCTAAACCCTCCGTTAGAGTTACATATTTATTTCCGTGTTGCTGTTGCCATTACTCACAGTCTCCACCTTCCTGATGAGAACGATATAGGAAACGATGGCTAGCAAACTGGTTGTAAGAATAACGATTCCAAAAGGGACAGCTGAATTCTCACCCGCGATTCCCACAAGCGGCGCACTAACTGCGCCTAACGCATAATGAAAGGTGCCGATCACGGCAGATGCACTTCCCGCAATTCGTCCATGTGATTCCATCGCTAAAGTTACAGAAACCGGCCCAATGATCCCAATGGATACAGCAAATAAGAAGGTTGAAACAAATATCGCCGATAAAGATCCTTTAGAGAGAACTGCGATCAGGATAGCGGAAGCAGAAAGAAAGGATAGTGATAATCCAATACGAACTATATTGCGTTCCGTCAGCCGACCGGCCACTCGTTTGACAACCTGCGAGCCAATCATAATAGCAAGACCGTTCATGGCAAACAGGATCGAAAATAGCTGCGGCGACACACCAAACATGTTCTGATAGATAAACGGAGTGCCGGCAACAAAAGCAAATACACCGGCGAACAAAATACCATTAACAAGGGCATATCCGATAAACGTTCTATCACGAAACAGACGATGGTAGTTCCTCATTAATGCCCTGAAGTTGCTTGGGACACGATGCTGTACAGGTAAGCTCTCCTCTAACCCCCATATTGTGATCCCCGTTAATAGTATTCCTAAAATCCCCAAGAAAACAAACACGGCATCCCATGAACTGAACGATGTGACTGCACTTCCGACATTCGGGGAAACTAAGGGTGCGACACTGCTGATCATAGTAAGCTGAGAGATAAATTTCGTCATTTCGACTCCGCTATACCTGTCGCGAGCAATCGCTCTGGAAATCACGAGTCCGGCCGATGCGGCAGCTCCCTGGATAAAACGTAAAACAATAAAGGATTCTATATTGGGTACGAAAGCACAGCCGATCGACGTAACGATATACAGAATCATGGAGATGAGCAATGGGGTGCGTCTTCCATAACTATCGCTCAAAGGCCCCATGACCATCTGCCCTAAGCCTAATCCTAATAGGCTGGCAGTTAAACTCGCTTGAATCATGGATGCGTTAGTTCCGAAATAATCCATGATCTGCGGCAGCGATGCTAGATACATATCGACCGTAAACGGTCCCAGCGCGGAAAATGCGGCCAGTATCAAAGCCAATCGGAGAGAAAGCTTTTTAAGTTTATCGTCCATACGAGTCTATAACGTGGAGATGTCGATAACGAATCGGTAGCGTACGTCACTCCGCAGAATCCGCTCATAGGCTTCGTCTACTTGCTCGGCACCGATGACTTCGATTTGAGGAGTAATGCCATGCTCGGCGGCAAAATGAAGCATCTCTTGCGTTTCCGGAAGTCCGCCAACCAAGGACCCTGCAATACTGCGTCGACTCATGATTAGCGAGAACACGTTGTATTGACTTGGTTCTGCCGGCGCCCCGACATTAACAAGCGTTCCGTCCACTCGAAGCAGCGATAAATACGAATCGACGTCAATATTGGCGGATACGGTGTTTAGAATCAGGTCGAAGCGGCCGGCTAAAGTGTTGAAAACTTCAGGATCAAGAGTTGAAAAATAATGATCCGCGCCAAAGCCCAACGCTTCGTTTTCCTTATCTTTCGCCCGGCTTAAGACCGTAACCTCAGCACCCATCGCATTCGCAAACTGAATCGCAACGTGGCCAAGACCACCCATTCCCAGAATCGCTACCTTTTTTCCTGGACCGGCATTCCATCGTTTCAAAGGGGAGTAAGTGGTAATACCGGCGCACAAAAGCGGACTGGCTGCATCTAATCCCATATCTTCCGGGATATGCACGACGAATCTTTCGGTAACAACGATATGTTGACTGTAGCCGCCGTAGGTTGGATTGCCATCATAGTCCAAGGAGTTATAGGTGGCTACAAAGCCTTTTGCACAATGCTGTTCTTCTCCGCGAAGACAGTATTCGCACTCTCCGCAAGAGTCCACATAACAGCCTACGCCAACTCGATCACCTACAGCAAATTTCGTAACCTTCTCCCCCACTGCCGTTACAATTCCGGTTATTTCATGACCAGGCACCATAGGGAAAATGCCGCCGGCCCAATCCCCGTACGCACTATGAATATCGGAATGGCAAATGCCGCTAAATTTTATATCGATTGAGACGTCATCCGGTCGCAGTTCTCTTCTTTCAATCGTAGTCTTTTCGAATGGCGCTTTGGCAGCCGGAACACTTAGAACGTGAGTTTTGCACATGAGCGTTGACTCCTTTTCCATAAATCAATCTGAGATGACTAATCAATATCATTTGATTAATCAACTTGTGTCTATTATTATATAATTTAGAACGCAAATTCAATGGTTAAAAAACTGTGATTTGTTGATATATCAACGAAACAACCGAAATTGTTAAGTAACTTAGAAAGTTTGGTGGGAATACGATGGCCAAAGTGGATCGTAGAATTGTGAAAACACAGGAAGCTTTGAAGAAAGCTGTTATTGAACTAATGACTGAAAAAAATTTCGACGATATAACCATTCAGGATATCGCAGACCGGGCCAACCTAAACCGCGGGACCATTTACCTTCATTATCAGGACAAATTTGATTTATTGGATAAACTCATAGAAACACACCTTAATGAATTAGGAGAGATGGATGAATGGGCATGTGAGATGGATTGGAACGAGGCTCTTGTACCTTATTTTGAATATTTTGAGAAAAATTATTTATTTTTTTCGACCATGTTAGCAAGCAAAGGGGTGCCGTCAGCTTTTAGAACGCGGCTTCTTGCTTCTTTTATTGAAGGATTCAAAGGTGAGATTGACCGAGATAGCGGAAGAAATGCAGATTTACAGGAAGATGTCATGCTACAATATGCCGGTACCGCTTATGTAGGTGTAATAGAATGGTGGATCAGAAACGGGATGCCCTATCCGCCTCAAGTAATGGCTAAACAAGTCGGAGCTTTGTTGGGGAGAAGTTTATAGTTCAGAGGTTATAATGGAGTTCTTCGTTACGAAATCATCGGCTCGTACACAAAATACTCGGCTGCCTGGCACACTCGGCAGTCTTTTTTCTGTCTTGGTGTTTAATGCCATATTCCCGTCCCTTTTTGCGATCTTTAATTTTAGAGGTACCCGTGAAAAAAGGTATGCCCAAGGTCGTTAATAATTGAAGCTCATATTAAAAAAAGAATATATCCCCCTTGTCGCCGCTCCGACTATAGTAAATGGCAAGGATTAGTTCCTTGAGCATATCAACGGGTTATCAATGGAACGACCTACAAAGGGAGGGCGACAATGGAATGAATACAAAGAAGACAATCGGAACGATTGCTTTAACCACATGCTTGGGTACGTCCGTGTTGGCCGGCTGTAACTCCTCTACCCCCGTACAAAAAGCCGATACCGACCCGACCAAGGTGCCGAAGCTGAGCAACCTTACCTATTGGACAGGTATGGCCGGGCAAGCCTCCGCAACGATGAAAAGCTACAATGAAATGGAAGCCTACAAATTATTGGAGCAAAAAACAGGGGTGAAAGTGGAGTTTCAACACCCTCCCCAAGGACAGGATGCGGAGCAGTTCAACCTGATGATCACATCCGGGCAGCTGCCTGACGTCATTGAATATCATTGGACCAACTTTCCGGGCGGTCCGGAGAAAGCAATCAAGGACGGACGCATCATCAAATTGAACGACTATATAGACAAGTACGCCCCTAATTTAAAGAAAGTGCTGAACTCGAATCCGGAATGGCGTAAGCAAATCACGACGGACGACGGCAGCATCATCTCGTTCCCTTTCATTAGAGGCGATAAGAAGCTTCAAGTGTATCAGGGACCTGCCATCCGGCAAGATTGGCTGGACAAACTCGGATTGAAGCCTCCAACGACGTTGGATGAATGGTACACAGTTTTGAAAGCGTTTAAGGAACGCGATCCGAACGGCAACGGCACTCAGGACGAAATCCCCCTCTTGCTGCGGGTCGGGGAAATAAACGGTACCAGCGCGTTTATCGGCGCATTCGGCATAACGAACGGATATTTCCAGGATAAGGGCAAGGTCAAGTTCGGTCCGGTTCAGCCGGAATTTAAAGAGTTCCTGACCTTAATGAACAGATGGTATAAGGAAGGGCTGCTCGACCGGGACTACGCCGCAACTGACGACAAGCTGTTCGATGCTAAAATTACCGGCAGCCAAGCCGGCTCCGCCGTTCTTCTCGTAGGCGGCGGCATCGGCAAATACGCGAACCTGATGAAAGACAAGGACCCGAATTTCAAGCTGTTCGGCGTCACTTATCCGGTGTTGAGAGCAGGCGAGAAGCCGCAGCTCGGCCAGCTCGATTTTGCCTTCAACGGCAGAGGAGCCGCCGTCACGACAAGCAACAAGAACCCTATCGAGACGGTCAAATGGCTTGACTACGCCTACTCCGAAGATGGCCATATGCTGTTCAATTTCGGCAAGGAAGGCGTAAGCTATAACATGGTGAGCGGCTATCCGAAATGGACCGACGACATAGCGAACAACGCGAACGGACTCCCTGTCCAGCAGGCAATGGCCCGCCATAACCGAGCTTCTTGGGACGGCCCGTTCGTTCAGGACTTGCGCTATTTCGAGCAATATGCCTCGCTGCCTCAGCAGCAATCGGCCGTCAAATTGTGGTCGGAACCGTCCAATGAGAAGAAAATGCCGCTTGTGACGCCGACCAAAGATGAAAGCAGCCGTTTTGCCTCGATTATGGCGGATATCAATACGTACAAGGATGAAATGTTCAACAAATTCGTCATGGGAGCCGAACCGCTCAGCAGCTTCGATAAATATGTTCAGACGATTCAGGGAATGGGACTTGAAGAAGCCTTGAAAATTCAACAGGCCGCTTTGGAACGGTACAACAGCCGGAAGTAACCGGTCGTGTCGGATGATCCGTCGGAAGAGGAGCTTTAGGCTCCTTCTTCCGGCTCTTCCGTTATAGCACCTAATCCCTGAATCCACGAAAAAGGAAGTGAACGCCAATGTCCATTCCCCAATCGGAGCTGGCGGTAAGAAGCGCCGCCGCCAAAAAGCATAGTAACTGGCAGACCATCCGCAGAGATCTAAAGGTCAATAGACTAGTCTATCTCATGGTGCTTCCCGTCGTCGCCTATTATCTCATCTTTCACTATGGCCCTATGTACGGCTTGCAAATCGCCTTTAAGGATTTCAGCCCTGGACAAGGCATAACAGGAAGTCCATGGATCGGATTTCGGCATTTTCAGGAATTTTTCGAAAGCTATTACTTCTGGCGCCTTATCCGTAATACGGTCCTGATCAACATTTACGAGCTGTTATTCGGATTTCCGGCTGCCATCCTGCTCGCTCTTCTGCTCAATGAGATTCGAAGCACCATATTCAAACGTTCGGTCCAGACTATCTCCTATCTGCCTCACTTTATTTCCATCGTCGTCGTTGTCGGGATGATGGTCGATTTTCTGGCGCGCGACGGTCTGATCAACCAACTGATCGGGCTGCTGGGACTAGACTCCATTGCCTTCTTCAGAGAACCTGCATGGTTTCGATTCTTGTACGTATCGTCAGGCATTTGGCAAGGCGTAGGCTGGGGGTCCATCATCTACTTAGCGGCTATCGCCAATATCGATCCGACCTTATACGAGGCTGCTAAAATTGATGGAGCCGGCCGCTTGAAGCAGGTGCTTCATATTACGATTCCCGGCATCATGCCAACGATTGTCATCCTGCTCATTCTGAACATGGGCTCGATGATGACCGTAGGATCCGAGAAGGTACTCCTCATGTACAACCCGCAAACTTATGAAACCGGCGACGTTATCTCTACGTTCGTCTTCCGAAAAGGGATACTCGAAGCTAATTACGGCTACACCGCAGCGGTCGGCCTTTTCAACTCCGTCATCAGCTTCACCTTAATCGTGTTGTCCAACACCATAAGCAAGCGTGTGAGCGAAAATAAGCTCTGGTAACCGGGAGGTAATATATCATGGTCAAAAGGAGTTTCGGCGAGAAGAGCTTCGATCTCTTTAACACACTGCTGATGCTGCTGCTTTGTTTTGTTACGCTGTACCCGTTTCTCTATGTCCTGTTCGCCTCATTCAGCAATCCGGCCGACGTAGCCCAACACCGCGGACTGCTGTACTCACCGATAGGCTTTAATTCGGGTGCTTACAAAGCGGTCTTCGATAATCCGATGATTGCAAAAGGTTATCAGAATACCTTGTTCTACGTCGTAGCGGGCACGGCCATTAACCTTTTTATGACATCACTTGGCGCCTATGCTCTGTCCCGCCGTAATTTATATTTTAAAAATCACATCATGTTCCTGATCGTCATAACGATGGTATTCAGCGGTGGACTCATCCCCTCCTACCTTCTAATCGGCAATCTGGGCATGCTGAATACACCATGGGCCCTGCTCATTCCAGGGGCGATCAGCACGTTTAACCTGATCATTATGCGGACCGCTTTCCAGGGAGTGCCCGTAAGTCTGGAAGAGTCAGCCAAGATGGACGGGGCCAACGATCTGACGATTTTGTTCCGTGTCGTCGTCCCGCTTTCCATGCCCGTCATTGCTGTCATGATCTTGTGGTACGCCGTCGGGCATTGGAACTCCTACTTCTCTGCTTTGATCTACTTGCGGGACCGCGAGCTATATCCGCTGCAGCTGATATTGCGTGAGATTCTCATTACGAACAGCACGGACAATATGATGACGGGAGCTTCCGCAGGCGACAAAATACCGATTGGAGAAACGATCAAATACGCTACGATTATCGTATCCACTTTGCCGATCTTGTGCCTGTATCCTTTCTTGCAAAAATATTTCGTCAAGGGAGTTATGATCGGCGCCATAAAAGAATAATCCTTTTTTGCCGGCAGCAGGAAAAGAGGGGCATATCTGCGAATATGTTAACAATGTAAGGGTATTCAACCGTGGAGGAACGCTTATGATTCCATTGGTCAAACGAATGCTTCGGTGCGACCGCTGCAACCGGGGAAGCGTGTTCATTACGATGCTGATCTCTTATATTGCGATTCTCTTGTTCCCTGTCGCGATAGGACTGTTCTTGTATTCCCATGTGGAAGAAGCGATGGAGGATCAAGCCAACCGATCCAGTCTGGCCATGCTGGAGCAGCTCAGGCTTTCTATGGACGCAAGCATCAAGGAAGTCGACCAGCTATCTCAGCAAATTACTTTGAATCCCAAAATGGATTCATTGTTGAACAGTGACATGTCTAATGAATCCTCTTACCGCTATATTGAATTTATTGCAGACTACCTGAACCGTTACCGTGGATTCAGCGGGCGGTTTATTGAAGATTATTACGTTTATTTTAAAGGGACCGACACCATTCTCAAGCCGGGAGTCCGCACCGATTCCCGGACGTTCTATACGAGCTATTACAGCTACAAGGATATGAGCTACGACACATGGCGCAGCAATCTGCTGGAAGCGAATCATAACCGGGACTATTTGCCGGCTAAGACGCTGCTTCGGGACGGAGGGCTTCCTATTACCGCAAGCCTGGAACGGGAGCCAATCAAGGTACTGACCTATGTGCAGTCTCTCATCCCCATAAGAGGCATGTCCGATATCATGGGAAGTCTGGTCGTGCTGATCGACGAAAAACAGGTCAAAGATATGATTCGGCAGATCGAATCCGCCAACCGCAGCCATATCTACATTATATCCGCCGATCAGAAGGTATTGACGGGGACTACGGATCAGGTTCCGTTCGGCCGTGAAGTGTTTCAGCGAATGAATGGAGCATCAGGCTTCTTCCCTCATCAAGAGTACGGAGCCGATCTCATGGTTTCTTATACGTCCTCCAGCATGATTGGCTGGAAGTACATATCCGTGACGCCAAGGGATATCTACATGCAGAAGGTCAACGCGGTTAAGCTGACTGCGATGTGGCTATTTGCGCTATATCTGGTTGTAGGGCTCATAGCTTCGTACGGTATGGCCTACCGCAATTACCGGCCTGTCAAGCAAATGCTGAAATTCATAGTCAAAGACCAACCGGTTCCGGCATCCGCTCGAACCAATGAATACGAGTTCATTCAGGAATCGCTTGAAAGCGTTCTCGACGAACAAAAGCATCTTCAGGGACAGCTTCAGCATCAGGCTCCCATCATGCGCGCCAACTTTTTGACGAGGCTCATCCGTGGGCTTGTCGATCACTCGGAGGATATCCGTCACTCACTGGATTTTATGAACATCCGGTTCGTGTCCGACTCGTTCGCCGTCATCTTGATCCAGGTCGACGATGCCGAAGCTTTTGCTCAGGATCAGTCCGAGCGGCAATGGGCATTGATCCGCTTTATCATTTCGAATATTGGCGCCGAACTAATACACGAGCATCATATCGGATACTGCGTCGATCTCGATCGCGACCGCCTGGTTGTGCTTCTTAATATCAACAAGCAGCGTCAACAAGAAGCGGTCGCCCATATGACTCACGTGGCAAATACGCTCAAGCAAGTGATGGAGGAGCGGTTTCAAATCGCCATAACGCTGGCTCTCAGCAATGTGCATGAGGGTCTTGAACGAATCGGGAACGCGTACCTGGAGACCTTAGCCGCCATGGAGTACAAAATCATCAAGGGCCGGAGCTCGGTAATCTTCTTCCGTGAAATCAACAGGAAAGACCAGCACTACTATTACCCGTTGGAGACGGAAATGCAGCTGATGAATTTCGTCCGCAGCGGAGATGTGGACAATACGCGAAAGCTGCTCGACAGCTTATACGAGATCAATTTTACATCCAATCCGATTACACCGGGACTTGCCCAGTGCCTGTTCTTTAATTTGGCAAGCACGCACTTGAAGCTCGTTAACGCCACCGGCTCCAAGCATGGAGAATCGGCGGACGGCCGGTTCGACGCAGTCGCTGCGATCCTGGACTGCGCAACGGCGGAAGAACTGCACACCCTTATGAAAGAGTTGTTTGTCTCGCAAACGCAAATGATGCAAACCGGACGCAGCGATCACAATGAGCAGCTATTGCAAGAGATAACCGCTTTTATAGACTCCCATTATACCGATCCGAACTTGGGTCTTAACATGATCTCGGAGAAGTTCAGCCGCACGCCGCAGTACATCTCGACCTTTTTCAAGAAAACAAGCGGACAAAACATGACCGATTACATAGCCAAACGACGCATTGATCAGGCCAAACAGCTGATTTCCAAGCAGGAGATGACGATCGCGCAGATTGCGCAAAAAGTCGGCTATACAAACGATCTGGTGCTCATACGGGTATTTAAAAAGATGGAGGGCATCACGCCGGGCAAATACCGCGACACTTGTTGAGGCAGAAGGAGTTAGAGATGCGTAATGGGCTATACAGTCAAATTGTTCTAAAGAAGGATTTCATCTTTGAAAGAAAAATCGCCGCTTTGACCGAGCATGAGCTTCATATGCACGATCTGCTAGAGGTGAGCATACTGCTCGAAAACAAAGTGCGCTACCGTTTGTCCGATCGCGATGCTGCGGGGGAGCCCGGCGATATCTTTATTTTCCGGCCGTTCGAAGCCCATTGGAATCTGGCGGATTCGGAGGACTCTCCCGCCGTATGGATCATGCTGCTCTTCTCCCCATCCGTCGTCAGGGCGCTGCCCCAAGGCTGCTCGTTACTGGCTCCCTTCTATACCATGGAATGGAATCCGTTGATACCTTCCGTATCGGAGGAAGCCCGGTTGATTCGGCAAGCCGCCTGCAGCGCACTTCAGGAGCAGCAGAAGATGCTTCCCGGGTGGGAGATGAAGCAGTTTTTGTACATGGCCGACATTCTCGTACAGATTTTCCGCTATTTCATGCTTCAGCAAAGTCATGAAAGACAGGCGGAGTCTATCGAAGGTATCGTCCGTTCCATCGAGTACCTGTTGGGCCATTTTGCTGAATGGATCGATATGACCCAGGTCATCGAGCTGTCGGGCATGAAGAAAACTTGGTTCTATAAGCAGTTTCATATGCTGACCGGATTGACGCCGAACGAATTCGTCAACAAGCTGCGGTTGCAATATGCAATCCATCTGTTAAAGCATTCCGATAAAACCGTCACGGATATCGCGTTTGAGTGCGGGTTTCATTCCGTAAGCTACTTCAACAAGCTGTTCAAAGATACATGGCTGCTGACGCCGCGAACGTTCAGAAATCATGCACAATGATACAAAAAGGATGCCTCCACGCCCTCTTTTGTAGACGGTATAGGCACCCTGCCCTCTCTTGTTATTCCGAAGCGGCTAACAGATCGCGATCCTCCAGCAGCTTTCCCGTTTCCGCATAACGGCAGTTGGCCGAAGCCACTTGAAATGCATAAGCCCTCCTGGGGTGGTCGCTGTTATTGCTCTTGCTGTGGTGAAGCGTTTCCCTGTGGAAGATCACCGCGTCGCCGGGTGCCATCGGCCTACAAGGTATCCCGTTCTCCGGCTCAGCGGCACGCTTATGCCCTGGCTCCGTGTTCAAATTAGCCAACCTGCCGAGCCGATGAGAACGGGGAGCGATCCATAACCCCGCATTGTCCTGCGTGATAGTATCTAACGCAATAAATCCATTTAACATGTGGCCGAGGATGTGAGTGTACTGGTTGTCCTGGTGCCACTCCAATCCGCTGCCCTGCGGAGCGACGACGGCATACATCCCCATCCAGAGCTTAACCGGCGCACCAACAATCCGCTCGAATACTTGAATAAGTGAGGGTGAGGTTAAAAACTGGACCGTCTTCGGATACTCCACTCTGGACTGCTCCAGCTTGATCACCGGCTTGCTCCTCCATTTCCCGTCGCTGTTGGCATAGGCGAACTCCCGATGCTCCTCATTGATCGCATCCACCGTCTCCCTGGAAATAAAGCCTGGCGCATAGAAATAGCCTTCCCTGTAAAATTCCTCCACCATTTCGTCTGTCAGCGTAAAACCGGATATGCGGGTCATGTACGTCCCTCCTGTTTCTTTTATAATGCCATTATAAAAGGAACGCAGGAGAAAAACTTGCAATAGCCCGCCGATAACATATCAATTTTGTTCACTTGCAAAAACCTCGTCTTAGCTGATCAAACTCATCCGGTTCAGCCGCTTTGGATGATACAGGAGCCAGTGTAAAGCACAGACAAAATACCATGCTCCATATTCCGTTCCAGCTTCCGACCCCAATCAAGCATTGGCATACGTCCGTTCACGGTTGTTTCGCGCCGCCGCGGAAGCTATGTCCGTATCTAAAATAGCATTCAGCGTATGAAGCGCATCATGCTTCATTTGACTGGACCGCACATTTCTTTTTAAATTCGACAGCAGGGACTTATTCTGAATGACTTGAAGAAGCTGCCGCTTCAAATCCGCTTCATTCTTTGCTTCCATAGCGGCTCCAAGACTAACAAGATAAGCCGCATTGTCCTGTTCTTGTCCGGGAATCGGCTTATACAGCATCATCGGCAGCTCCAGCGCCAATGCTTCGCTTACGGTAAGGCCTCCGGGCTTCGTAATAATCAGGTCGGATAAGGCCATCAGCTCGTGGACATGGTCTACAAATCCGGTGATGACGACGCGATGCCGGGTCTTGTTTCCTCCGAGCTCTTCCTCCAGCGTCTTCTTCAGCTTCTCGTTTCTACCGCACACAAATATAAATTGGACAGGAGCGGTAAGCTCCTCCGACTGCAATACGGACATCAGCTGCTTCCCGATCAAGCCGTGTCCGCCCCCCATGACAAGCACCGTCGGCAAGGTGCGGCTCAGCCGATGCTTATCGCGAAGGGTGAGACGGTCATACGATTGCGTAAACGTCATTCTGATCGGAATGCCGGTAACAACGATTCGCTGCTCGGGGATGCGGTACCGCAGCAGGCTTTGCTTGACCTGCTCGGAACCAACCAAATACCGGTCGGTACAAGGATGAATCCAATAGCTGTGATCCGTGTAATCGGTCATCACCGTTATCGTGGCGACATCCGTCAAGCCGTTGCATTTCAAGTAGGACATGGCTGCCGCCGCCCCGGGGAACGTGCTGACCACCTCAGTCGGTCTCACTTCATCAAGCAGCTCCAGCATTCTGTCAGTGCTAAACGCTTTCATTCGTTTGAACCAATTTGATAACGGATTATCCTGGCGTGTCTTGCGATATAAGAAACCGTATACCGACGGAAGGCTTTTTACCCACTGCATGTAGCAGAACTTGCCGACCGAGTGCAAATACGGATGGGTCCATTCCAGGAAGTCGACCACAACCACCTCTACCTCCGGGCGATAAAATCGGGCCGCTTCGACGATAGCCTGCGCCGCTTTATTATGACCGTCACCCAAGGCGCCGGTAAGAATCAATAATTTCTCGCTTCCGCTCATCTTCTCAAGCTCCCTTCCCATGTACTTTGCTGAGGCTTTGCAATGATAGGCTTGCTGAACCAGCCTTTATGAATGCGCGTCACGGCATAAATCACGCCTTCCGCAACGAGAATCGCTCCCGCAATATCAAGAAGCACATGCTGCTTAACAAATTGAGTCGAGGCAATGATCAGTATCGACACGATCGTAACGGCGGCCGTGTACATTCGCGGAATGCCCGCGGTGCGAAGATACGCCTTCATCATCAGATACGTTGTAAGCACATGCGTGCTCGGAAAGCAGTTATACGGCTGATCGGAGGAATAAACACCCCGGACCATTTGCAGCAGCCAGTCGTCGCCAACCAGTTCTGGCCGCGGGACATAGGTTTGATAAACGGCATAAAAGCCGTAACAAATCAATAGCCCGATATTAAACTGCACCAGCGTTTGGTAGAACACCTCCCGGTTTTTGAAAGCCAAGTACACGAAAGCGATGAACAGGAAAGGGTACCAGAATAAATACGGGAGAACGAACACTTTAAGGAAAGGAAGCTGACGGTCGAAATCCGTGACCAGACTATGAACCATTCCGTTTCCATGATTGAGATATATATAGATGAGTCCTAACAATGGAATGGATAATAGGGAGCTTAAGGCAAGCAAATGCGATGTAAGGGAGTTTGCTTTCACATGATTTCCTCCTTTGATGACAGATATGATTTATGAACGGTCACTTTATTTCATTCAAGCCGCTCGGCAATCTCAGTACATCCATCATAAGAGAAAATCGCATTTGACAAACCGCACTTAAGATGTAACTTGGTTCAGCCGAAAGTCTAAAATAATCCTAGACCATCGGCTAGGTGGAGCTCGTCTGATGACCTGAGGCGGACGAAAAAAGCACCCACGTTGGCAACGTGAGTGCTCATTAAGTCTCATATTCATGATAATCGTTTGTTCTTAGAAACTCAGTCCGACATCAACCAATCCAACGTGAACTTGGTAAACTTAATGGTAAGCGGCTTATTCTCCGAAGCGTTATAATCACATTCATACAGCAAGGCTATTTCCCCGTTCGACAATACCGTTAAACAGCAATACAAGAAAGAACCCGCCTCAATCTGCTTGGAATAGCTCCACGTACGGCCGCCATCCTCGCTTAGCCTGACCGTACCGTTCAAGCGCTGCTTGGGATCGGCCGGATTGGCAAACAGGATTCTTGTTTTCCCGTCACCGAGGTCCGGATAGGCAATGACGCTGGACTGGCATACCGGATCGATCAACTCATTATCGTAATCCGTCTCGCACCAGTTCTGTCCGCCGTCCGTGCTCAAGGCCACCGCCGTGCGCTGACGCCCTGCATGGTTGCGCATATAAACGCGAAGCTCTCCGCTCGGAAGCTCGATCAGCTGCGATTCGGTCAAGTCCGTGCCGTCCGTTTGCAGCGACTTCGCATCCAGCGTTTCTCCATTGAACTGCCTGCCGTCGTTTGGAGATGCGCCTCTGCGCCACGTAGCTCCATGGTCGTCGCTGTAGATAACGGCGCAGGACATTTTGCCGCTTCGGTTCGAGAAGTAGATCGGGAAGACGAGCCTTCCCCGGTGAACGCCATGCTTCAATTGAATTCCTCTGCCAGGACCGGCACCGATAAACCTCATCCAGTGCTCCTTCACAGAAGGATTCAAATCAAACGGTTGCGACCATGTCAAGCCGTCGTCGTCGCTCCTGATGATTTGCAGGAAGGACGTACGGGCCTCCAGCAAGCTTTCCTCGGGATGCACGCCCTTCTTCAAGTAGATGTTGCCCTTGCTGGTTCCCAGATAAGCGACGTTGCCTGCTTCATCGACAGTGTACGGAGTGCTGCGGCCTTCCCGATCGGTGACTTGCCCGTCCGGCAGCAAGCTGTACTCGTTCGAGGAACCGCCGTACAGCAGCTTGTTACCTTGGGCGTCAAATCCAACCCCCTCCTCGGAAGACCATAAACCGATGCCGCCGGGCGTATGCGAGAACAGCATCCAGATGGTGTTCGTCTCCTCATCCTGGAGCAAGGCGGTATCGATGGCCGCCGCCCCGTCCAGTCCCTCTCCCGGATACGAAACAAGGTGCTGCACCTCGCTCCACGTTTGTCCGTGGTCGGCGCTTCTTCGAATCGCCGTATTGATTTTGTTCGGATTGTCACGCATATCGCTAATGCGCGCATCGATACCGGCTATAACGGTCCCTTTGGTTGTAGTAATCATGGAAGGAATCCGGTAGGTCGCCGATCTGGCATACCCAGGGTAATACAGTTCGATCGCTTCGCTTTTGTCCATCTCCCGACACCCCATCTTTATTTTTTATTTAGCAGATCGGCGACCTTCGGCGCTTTCTCCAGCTCGGCCAACATTTCCTTGCCGCCATTATTCAAGTAATTTTGTACATATTTGTCCCATTCTTTATCGATATCGATCTGCCCGGCGATGGCCTTCAGACGAAACTCGTTGATGATCGTATTCAATTGACCGCTGTATTTTTTATTGAGATCGGCTGCTTTCGTCTGGTTCAACAAGTCGTACTTATATGGCTTGATCTCCAGCTTCTTCAGTACATCCTCTCTGCCGAAAAAGTCTCTCTTCAGCTTCATCGTAGCTTCCGAAGTTAAATAAGAGGCTCTCTTCTCATCATACGTTCTGAAGTTATAAGCATAGAAGCCCATGCTTCCTTCGTTCTCCGGATACTCCGGCTTGACCTTGAGCGCGGACTTCTCCGGGGTTCCTTGCCAGGTGGAGTGGGTGCCCACGTCGCCATACAGGGTCCAGCGGGATTCGTCGTCAAAGTTGATGTAGTCGAAAATTTGCAAAATCCGCACCAACTGCTCGTCGGTTACTTTCTTGGAAATATAGAAGGCGTCTCCCAGCTGGTTGACCGGCGTGAAGGCCCCTTCCCCCTGCTGTCCGTTCGGACCGATCTCCGGTGCGGTTACAAGCAGCTTAGCTCCCGAATCCTTCTCCAGAATGTTGGCAGGCGCACGCCCCTTCGTCCAATCGTCCAAGCCTACATATGCGGGCTGAGCCGGATAATAGCCGATCTTACCAAGCTTGTATTTCTCCCAGCTCTTGTTCACATCGATCGTCGTCCACTCCGGATCGATCAGTCCTTCTTTATTCCATTTCGCCATCATTTTCAGAAACCGCTTATACTTGTCGGATATTTCGGCAGCCGTCAGCTCCCCTTTCTCCTCCAGGTTATAGCCGCTGGCCGCACCGTACGCTCCGAGCAAGGTGCTCCCCCATGAGGTAAAGGCGTTGTTGAACGGCAGCATGCCGTACGTATCGTTTTTGCCGTTGCCGTCCGGATCATTGAATGTGAAGGCTTTCAGAATATTCTCCGTTTCTTCCACGGTATAGGCTTTGTCCGTAAAATAGATCCGCTCCAGTCCGCCGCTGGTTCCGATCGGCTTGATGTCGCCAGGCGGTTTAATACCGAGCTTCTCTAACCAGTCGAGTCGCAGGGTCGGCGCCCAAATAAGCGATTTCGCATGTCCTTGGTATCCGGACAGCGTCAAGTATTCCTCCTTCTTGCCCGGAGCCAAATTCATCTCCCAGCCGGGAGGATTGTCATCGAGCATTTTGGAATAACGGGGCGCGTATTTCTTCAGCATGTCCTTCGGGATCGTTCGGGTCAGGCCGTTATCGTAATATTCCTGTGCCGACAGTGTCCCTGCCGTGAAAGAAAACGTATCCGGCATGTCGCCGGAAGCGACCATCAGCTGAACCTGATCTTTGTTCCAGGTATCTACCTTGATGTTGGCGATCTTGATATTGTATTTTTCTTCCAGTTTCTTCTGCACCCAGTTGCCGTCTTCGATCTTCCCTCTCGTAAAGGAGCCGGAAAGCTTCAGCTCCAGCTTCTTGGAGAAATCCCCGGGCGCAGGCAAGCCTGACGCCTCGCTCCCTTTGGCCCCGGATTCACTAGTTCCGCCGCTGCAGCCGGCAAGACTCATGGCTAACGATCCGGACAACACGGCCGACAAAATGACGTTGAAGCGCTTCTGCACTGAAATTCCCCCTCCGAATTTATCCTTTTAATGAACCGATCATAATGCCTTTAATGAAATATTTTTGTACAAACGGATACACCAGTATGATAGGTCCGATGGAAATCATCACTGTCGCCGCGCGTACGTTGCTGAGCAGCAAATTCGTATTCGACATGCCGCCTCCGCCAAATTGGGTCTGTGACAAATCCAGGGCGACCATCATTTGCCTGACGATCATTTGCAGCACGGTCTTGGAAGGATCGCGGATATATATCATCGCGTCGAACCAGGCATTCCAATGTCCGACTGCCGACCAGAGGGCGACAGTCGCAATGACCGGCTTGGACAGCGGAATGATAATGCTGGTCAAGATTTTGAAGTACCCGGCCCCGTCCATGAACGCCGACTCCTCCAGCCCTTTGTCTATCGTCATCAAATAATTTCGCATAATAATGATCGAGAACACATTGACCGCACCTGGCAAAATAAGCGCAAGCCGATTATCGAGCAGCCCCAGGTTTTTGATGAGCAAATAATTCGGAATGAGTCCTCCGGAGAAGAACATGGCGATCAGGAAAAACGCCGTGAAATAATTGCGGTACGGCAAATCCCTTTTGGATAGAGGGTAAGCGACCAACAGCGTCAGGCTGACATTGAGCAAAGTGCCGACGACGGTCCGGACAATGGTATTCAGATAAGCGGTCGTAATGTTTTGAAACGTAAACACGAATTGATATGCATCCGTTACCCATTGATCCGGCCACAAATGAAATCCGAGCGTTGAGGCCCCGTTCGCATCCGAGAAGGACAGAACGAAAGTTTGCCAAAACGGATACAAGACCGCCAGCGAAAACATACTGATCCAAGCAATGTTCAACGTGTCAAATAAAGTAAATCTCGTTTTGTTCAATAACTTCCCCCCTCCTTTCTACCAAATGCCGTGCTCGCTTCGTCTGCGGATAATCGCGTTAGCACCTAGGATGAGAGTTACGCCCACCACATTTTTGAATAAACCGACCGCCGTAGCGTAATCCATCTGGAACTGCTCAAGCCCTTTACGGTACACGTATGTATCAATAATATCCGCGACATCGTACACCATGGGGTTATACAGGTTCAAAATTTGATCGAAGCCTGCGTTTAAAATGTTGCCCAAGCTCAGAATGAATAAAATGACGATCATCGGCACGAGCGAAGGAACGGTAATATGGATCATTTTCTTGAACCGCCCGGCCCCGTCCACATCCGCCGCTTCGTAAAGATCCGGATTGACCGACGATATCGCAGCCAAATAAATAATGGCGCCCCAGCCGACTTCTTTCCAAATATCCGTCGCGACCAAGGTCGGAATGAAGAAGGCTTTGTCCGACAAAAAGTTGATCGGCTGCATCCCCAGCATATGGATCACATGATTGATGATGCCCCTTTGCGGAGACAGTACCTCACCTACCATCGAGGCCAGAATGACCCAAGACATGAAATGGGGCAAATACGAGATGGACTGCGCTACTTTTTTAAACAGGACGTGCTTGACTTCATTGAGAAGCAAAGCCAGCACTATGGGGGCCGGAAAAGCAACGATCAGCTTTAGCAGACTAATAATCAGCGTATTCTTGAGCGCCCGGATGAACAGGAAATCTTGAAACAGGCTTCTAAAATGTTCAAATTGGTTCCATTCGCTGTTCCATATCCCGAGGCCCGGTGAAAATTTCTTGAAGGCAATCAGGATGCCGTACATCGGCACGTAGTGAAATAGGAACAGCAGCAGCATCGGCAGAAGCATCATGAGATACAGCGCCTTCATTCTTTTGGCACGAATCCGGTTCTCGCTCTTTGGTTTGACACGCTGCAGGCTCACTTGCTGTAGACCGGTGTCCATGGGATAGTCGTCACTCCTTTCGTTAGCATGCAGCGTTTGGGAAACGCTTACAAAACGATTATAAAAAATGCAGCGTTCGATTAGTGAAACGATCTTTAGGTTTTGTAGCACTATCTTAATGTCTACAAGTACGCCGGAAGCAGGATGGTCACCGTCGTCCCTTCCCCGTACTTGCTGTCGATGGACAAGCCGTAATTATCTCCAAAGTTCAGCTTAATGCGCGCATTCACATTGTAGATTCCCGCTTTCTTGATCTCAGGATCCGCGAGCTGAGCGCGAACCACGGCCAGCTGCTCCTCCTCCATGCCAGCCGCATCGTCCTTCACGACAAGACGAATGGCGCCCCCTTCCCTCACGCACCAAATGCCAATGCTTACCTGCTTTCTCGTTCTCCTTGCCCCATGATGGATGGCGTTCTCGATTACCGGCTGCAGAATTAGCTTCATTATCCCGTACGCCAAAGCCTCATCATCGATGTGCCAGCTGCAGCGGAAATTATCGTATCTGTGGGACATGATGCCTGCATAGGTTTTTGCATACAGGATCTCATCGCGCACACGGGTCATCGGCTCCCGGTTCGTAATATAACGAAATAGCCGGCTTAATGAGCTGATCATGTCGACGGCTTTGTCTGTTTCCTTCGTCTCAACAAGATGAATGAGGTTGTCCAGTGTATTGTAAAGAAAGTGCGGATTGATCTGCGATTGCAGCGCGATCATTTGAATTTCCTTCTTCTCGTACTCCAGCTTGACTCGTTCCTGACCCGCGACTAGCGTTTCATGAACAAGGTCATCGATTCTGCGGATCATTTGATTGAAATTCCGGCCCAACAAATCCACTTCGTCGATTCCGGACAGCTGATCAAACAGCATACGGCTGCTTTCCCCGAGCTCATACTCGCTTAGCATTCGATTCAGCCCGCCGAGCGGCTTCAGCATACGCTGAGACATGTGATAAGCAAAAAGTAGCATTAGCAGGAAAAGGAGAAACAGTAGATACGAATCGTTAAGAAACAAGGTAACGACCTGCTTCTGCACATCCGAATAGTTGTATCTGGATACGAGCTTCCATGGTATGCCGGAGATGCTCTTGACGGACACCATATAATGTTCTCCGTTCAATGCCTCCTGCTGTAAGATTCCGTTTGAGGCGGTGAATTCCACAACTTGCCCTACTTGACCTGCCACAGGATGGGATACGATACGATGGTCGCGATCGACGATAAACGCTTCGCTGCCGTTCTGCTTGAACTCGGAATACAAGCCGGCAAAATATCTGTTATCCAGCTCGACCGTGATGTAGCCCGCAACCTCCGGATACTTGTCCAATCGGATCATCGGCATTCCCAGAACGATAGAGACGCTGCCAAGATCATCCTTTCTCAGGTGATAAGCGATGACTCGGCCAGACGATTGCAGTTGCTTGAAAAAGGCAGGCTCCATTTCCTTCGCTTGTTTATACCGGTTCGAAAATATCAATGTGTTGGAGGGATCGTATATGCTGATCCTATTCCGGTCGAGCCCTAAGAAATGGTTCTCGTTCAGCAGTTCTTGTTCCAGCTTGATCGCATGATTTGCCAGGATGTCCTCCTGCACCGCCTTATCCAGCGAGATGCGCGCCATCAATACTTCGATTTGGTTGATATCGTGTTCCATAAGGCTGTGTGTTTTTTCGAACAAAGAATAATGGCTTTTATTTAAATCATCCGCGACAATCTGCGAGGATTTCCAATAAAATACCGCCATATACACGAGGAGCGGCAGCAGGATGGTCGTTATGAAATAAAACAGGAACCGGTCTCTTAGATTAAAGCGGCTGTTGTGAGCCTGCAGCTCCCGGTAATAATTCAATTTTTCTTTCGCTATATCGTAGGTTCGAAACAATTTGATCAGTTTATAAACGGGATAAAGAACCTTGCTTGAAATGATTCGAGATGAGACGAAGGCGACCGCAATCGCCAACAAACAAGTAACGGCAGTCAGCCGGATGATCAGAACGAGCTGCTCGTGGTATAAATCCATTTGGTCGACATAGACCAGCCGGAAATCGTTAAACGGGATGGTTGTTTCATGCTCTTCCGTACCTTTAGCCTGCGACGGTCCTCCGCTATAGATCAAATGGCGGTTTGCATCCAGCAGCATGATGCTCTCGTTGTAGGGAACCTTCTCCTTGAAATAACCGGGGTCCAGCATGATCACAATAACTCCGGCATCGCTCCCGTCACCGCTTTCGATATTTGCAGCGAAGAACATCCGCTTATCCAACGCTTTCATTGCATCAGAGTAGACTTTGGAAGGCTCTGCCCCCTTAGGTGGAACGATGCTGCCGGACGCTTTCCCCGGAAGTACGAAATGAGACTCCTGCTCCAGCTCACCTCCTGCTTGGATCCCATTGAGCTCGAAATCCAAGTATGCATGATCGGAGCTGAATTGACTTTGGGGCGTAACGACCAGAATGTTATCGATGAACGCATTTTCCTGGCGCAGGTTATGAAGGTATTTCTCGAAATCGAGCGACAGCCGATATTTATCCAATGCATTCGTATCGCTATTCCCCAGACTGTGCACATAGCCGACGAGCCTCTCATTTGACTTTAGATCGTTCAGCATATCATGTAGGCTGCTAAGACTGGAATGGATTTCGAAAGCAATCTGATTCATTCTCGTGCTTACGATAAACTGCTTTTTCTCCTCGATAAAATGCTTCACCTTAAAAAATAAGATGCTGCTTAAAGGCAGCAGCAAAATGAGCATGGCTCCTATCGAAAACAGCATCAAAAAATTTCGAAATGAAATGTTCCGCAATCGGTTGAACAACTTGATCAGACCCCCTCGATTTTAACTCGTGTAATGGGATCGGAACTCAAGAGGATTGACCCCTATCACTTTCTTAAATACCTTATTGAAGTAGGAATGATTGTGAAATCCGACCGTGATGGAAATCTCCTTGATTTTGCAATCGTTGCTTTTAAGCAGCTCCACGGCTTTTCGCACCCTGACTTCATTTACATAATCGATAAAGTTTTGGCCCGTTTCCTTCTTGAAGATGGAGCTGAAGTACGCCGGATGAATAAACAATTGTTGAGCCATCTCTTCTAGAGTAATCTTCTCGGACAAGCGGCTGTGCACATGTTGTTTGGCCAGCAGCACATACCGGTTTTCGTCGTGATCGCGCTCCTGCCCAGGATGATCCATAATCGACTCAAGCGTCGCCTTGAACCATTTTTTCAAATCGGCTAGCGATTCGGCTGCATAGATTTGTTCCAATGCCTGCTTTTTATCCAAGGAAGGCAGAATTATCCGCCGATCTTTGGCCTTTAAAAGCAGCGTAAGAATGCACTCGGAGAATACAATTTGGATTTCAACCAGGCTCAGTCTTTTGCCCTGCTCCAAAGCATCGAAGAAGCCGCGGAGATGGGAAGCGGTTTCATTCTTGTTTTTGGTAAATACGGATTGAATCAACGTATCCATCGCGACGCTGATTTGCTCATTCGTTCGTTCCTTGAAGCCGCCTTCTGATTGAGGGGCGGATAAATCCTGATAAAAAATGATCGAGCCCTGCTCGTAGAACGATGAATAGCTGAGGGAAAAAATCGCCTGATTGAACGAAGTACCTGCGGACTCTGCTCCCCCCATCATATTTCCAATACCGATGGATAGAATACATTGCTTGCCGTAGCTTGAGAAGATCGATTCCTTGACGAACTCGGAGTATCGCTCGAACTTCCCTTTCAGCTCATATTTGCTGATCGGCCGCTTGTCATGGATGAACAGAACCAGGTGGTTCCCATAAAATAATACGGGAGTATCGCTCGCCTTCCAGAAGTCCCTCGCGGCTTGCGTAATAAATTGCCGCATGGACAAGCCCAATTCTTGCACGAACCGCCGCTCGAATGAACAGACGGCAATTCTTAAGTAGTCATGGAGCCACGGCGCAGCATGCGGATGTACATTATTTCCTTTAACAAGCTCGATAAGCATGGCTTCCTCATGAGAATCGGCTCCTGTTATCGTCCCCTTCTCCAGCTCCTCGTCCTTCCTCAGCTCGAGCGCGATTCCTTGCAGCATGTCGACAAACTCGCTCTTCATGAGCGGCTTCAATAAATATCCTTTCACACCGTAGCGGATCGCATCCTGCGCGTATTTGAAATCGTCGTAAGCGGACAAAATGAGAACTTTAATCTGTGGATGAGCAGCCTGAATCGCTTTTGCCAGCTCTATCCCATTCATCTCCGGCATGAGAATATCGGTCAATACCACATCGGGAACGTGCCGCTCCATCATGTCGAGCGCCTCCCGGCCGTCTCTGGCGGAGCCGATGACTTGAAATCCGGTTTCACTCCACGGAAAGGATCGGACCAATCGTTCCCTGATATTCTTCTCGTCGTCGACTACCAACACACTATACATTGGATCCTCCCTAGGATGAGTTATGAGTTGTGCTGTAAAAGAAAAAAAGAACCGCAGAACGAAGCGGCTCTTCCCAGAGTACAAACGGATTTGTCCTTATTCGATTCACTCTACACGAGTAATCATATCGTAACATTCCAATCGTTGGAATCATGCAATTCGCTAATTAGTAGCACAAATCGATCACACACTGAAGAATTCCTGCTACTCTCTTGCCAGCTGCCTGTAAGAAACCGGTGTGACTCTATAGTACTTTTTGAATATTCTTGAAAAATAATTCGGGTCCTTGATCCCGACCTCATAGGCAATATCCGAGATTCTCTCATCCGTTTCCAGGATTCGTTTGGCTGCTACTACCATCTTTAGCTCAATTAGAAAATCGCTTGGCGACTTGCCGGTATGCCGCTTAAATAATCTGCGCAGGGAAGCCGAGCTCAGATTCACCATCCTGCTCATTTCTTCAATGGTTATATTCTCTTTGTAATGGTTTAGCATATGCGCCAATACGATTTCGACCCGGTTGTCATTTTTATTATCCAACTTCATGTTCTTCGGCTTATCGGGCTTTGCTAAGGAAGCATCCGATGCGCTTATGATATAACCCACAATTAATTCCAGATAACCCCTGAGCGTATATTGCTTTCCCCGGTTATTGGCATTTTTTTCGTTGATGATGCTTTGGAAATATTGTTTGATCTGAGGGTCCGTACACTTCACTTTCGAATCCATCCCCAGCATCTCCGGCCGCCCCTCGCTACCCGGAATCGACAAGGAAGCTGTGAATCGAATACTCATGAATGAAAATTCATCCGTCAAAGCATCACAACATAATGTGCTTCCTTGAGGAATGTAGATGATGTCATTTTCCTCTAAATGGTATATTGTTTCATCAATCACAAATTGGGCGGCGCCCTTAACGATATACCGAATCATGGAATAGGGAGTCATCGACTCCTGAAAACTCCACTCTTTCGGAAAGCTGTACGTTTCCGCATAAAGAAAATGTAATCGGAGCGCCTGCCGGATATGATTCTCAGACATGATTGTCCTCTCCCAAGCAAAATTGGACTTCTTATTTTAAATTCATTTTAATATATATCCGCACGAGAAGATCCGATTTGTCCAGATTGCTTATCATATTTCTCCATGGCGGGTTCGTAAAAGCGGGTGCTACAATACGTGTAAGCGATAACGAATGGAGTGATTCAGATGACAAAATTGACGCTTGATGAGAGAAGAAGTTATGATGATCTTGGTTATGTGGTGGTAGCGGATTTTTTTTCGACTGATGAATTAACTGAAATTAACGAAGAACTCGATCATTGCGAATCGCCGCTCCAGACAGCGGGGGAACATGAAGGATTTACGTATCAACTGGCCATGCTGACCGACAAGACGAAACAATTTGCCCATGACGAGCGGATTCTGAACTTGCTTGAGGACATTGTCATGCCGGGCATTGCCATCTTTTCCTCCAAGCTGTTGACCAAGCTGCCGCACAGCGATTCAGTGTGCCACTGGCATCAAGATGATGCTTATTATACGGAAGTGGTGGACAGTAATACCCGGATGTCGATTTGGGTACCGCTTCAGGATACCGACGAGCGGAACGGATGCTTATGGATTGTTCCCGGAAGTCATAAGCAAGGATTGCTGCCTTATGTCGTACAAAATAACGGCACTTGCCGGAAGGCGCTGGATGAAGCAGAAATCGATTTGTCAAAAGCGGAACCGGTGCCGATGAAAGCGGGCTCCATTTTGCTCTTTAATGCGCTGACCTGGCATTCATCGAAAGGCAATGAAACGGACCAAGTGAGACGGGCGTTTATCGTTTCGTATCAGGAGGCAACGGTGCCGATCGGACGGGGGAAGCAGCATATCGTTCTGCGTCCTGCCATCTAGGTATATTACCTTTCTGCAAGGAGAGAACATGCATTGTTAAACGGAGCTCAACTGGCCGATCATCTACACAAATCCGTATTCTCGATCACTTTTGCCGGAAATACGATACTTCCCGCCGGTACGTATCAAGCGCCATACATTCACAACATCTTTTCCATTCACTACATCGTAAGAGGCGGGGGTGTCTACGTGATGAACAACGTCAAGTACGCTCTGGAACCGGGAGCCGTCATGGTGTTCGTTCCCGAGACAACCTTCGAGTGGTCGATCTCGGATAGTGAGGACGTTGAGATATACCATATCCGATTCGATTACCGGGTGTGTTATAAAGAGAAGCAGGAATGGATTTCCCGGCCATCGGACAGCTGGCTTGCACCTTTGCGAGGCATGCTTAAGACGGTCCGCCCGGCTGAAGTCCGCAGATACTTCGATAAGGTGTTTCAACTGTATAAGGCCTACGATCCCTTGTCTCAATATCGCTGCAATTTGGCGTTTCGGGAGCTATGGCTTTCTATCATCGACAATATATATGAGCAGCAGTACAGCAGTGACGTCGATTCAGCGATTCGGTTCACATGCCGGCATATTGCGGATCATTTCCAGTCCCCGCTCACCGTTGAGCAGCTGGCGAAGAAGGTCGGAGTCAGTACCGGGTATTACTCCCGACAGTTCAAGCGGCTCACCGGATTTGCGCCGAAGGATTACATTATTCGTCTTCGTATGACTAAAGCAAGGGATCTGTTAGAAAGCTCCGGTCTGCCTTTAAGCGATATTTCCAAGCTCGTCGGTTACGAGGACGAATTTTATTTTAGCCGGATATTCAAACGGATAAACGGAATGACGCCTTCGTCCTATGCTAAACAATCGCGAAAGCCGTGAAGCTTATTGCTTTGGCAGCCGTCGTAGAGCCGCCTTATTAGCTATGGGAATGATCCGCAAGGTTATCTAATCATTTAATCCTTTGCCGTTGAGAATTTGCGGCATGTATTTTTCGACTCTGGAGACTCGGGTTTTGGATTGTTTGGGTTCAGAGAAATGCAGAAGATAAGCTCTTTGACGTCCCGGCGTCAAAGCTTCAAAAGCCTCTTTCAAGGCAGGGCTTTCATCGAGCTTTTGTTGAAATTCTTCAGGAAAGGTGTAATCCGTATTCTTTTTAAACTCTGCTTCCAAACCGGCTTTTTCAACTTCAATGGCTTCATGAATATAAGCTTTGATGATGGGTTCCATTTCTTCGATTTGTTCAGCATTGGTGAACCGAATTTGACGAGCCGCCTGCACATTCTCCGTTTGTTGGATTAGAATGCCGTGAGCATCCTTCAATAAAGCCCCCTTGTGAAACAGAAGCGCACAATAATCTTTAAATCCGTGGATTAATACGATGTTTTTATTCTCATGGGTATAGCAAGGATGCATCCACTTAAAATCTTCGTTCAGCTCACAATCAAGAACGATAGTTCTCAGTTTCTCAAATTCTTCCTTCCACTTCTTGGCTTTCCTTAAAAATCCGTCAACCTTGGGATTCGTTCTAAGATTTGTCATCAAGGGATCGCTCCTCTTCCATTATTCTTTCAGCAAACCGTCTTTCTTTTCGTTGGATAGTAAGCCTTAGATATTTTCTATTGTATATTGCATTTGGTCGAACTACCAATAGTTATGTCTGGGTTTGCATATGTAAAGAGAACCAACCGATAGACCGGTTGGTTCTTCTCGCTTTACTATGATTATTTCCGCCAAAAAGTGGAACAGTCTGCTTTATCCAACATATTAAACTCGATCATTTTCTCAAGTAATTCGTAATGTACCGGTTCATTCCACGGAATTCTGAACAAGCCTTTGGTAGCGCTGTAGCCAGCTCGTACAATGTCATCGGCGAAGCGCTCCATAACTGCTTCTTCGGGTGAAACGCTTATATGCTGCTTCGATGTAGATAAACCGATAATAAACGTGCCGTGATCGGAAAACATGGGCGTATTCCACTTGATTAGCGGTTCCAGAGTGGGGAATTTATTCGTAATCCACGCCAAAATCTCCTCGGTCCGGTCGCGGTGACCGGGGTTATCAATACGCGTCAAATACTCAGAAAAAGCTTCCATCGTATCCCTCCTAATCTTTCTTTACTATACCATAAACGCCACAGTTCCCATTCATCCCCACGCGTAGGAGATCAATAAAAAAGGACACTCCCGCACGCGCTTGGGCTATGTCCTCCTGCTACTTATGAATTTAAAGATGACAGCTTGTAAGCAGCTATTGGGCCGTCTTTTTTTCCCTCAGCATCGAACGGAAGATCATCCTGAGTAGAGGCGGCACCGCTTCGTGACGCTGTGCCTGGCTTCGTGCTGTCTGGAAAAAGCCAGTTAACTAATGTTAGATAAAAGTGGTGTATCCTTTCATTCTTTACCTGAAAACTTGCCGGATTGGCTACTAATCGTAAAGATACACTGCATATGAAGGCCGGTGAGTATACCAAAAAGTGAATGAAGAAAAGCCCGTACCGTCAAGGCACGGGCGAGTGACATTATAATGGCTATCAACCTGTTCCTGACTCAAAAACGAACGAACTTACCGTCCGTTCGAGCAGCCGAAAGAACTCTCGATTTAATCACATGTATTTACTATACTGTAATAACTTTGTATAATCCTCATGAAGTTTTCTTAAATCGGTGTAACCGGAGGATTACAATGAACTTTCCCGAATTTCATCCATATGTGTATTACGCTACCCGATATGAATTCTCCAAAAATCAGACAAGCAAACCGAGAACGTGCTACTCGTCCTCTCTCTATTTGATTGGCGAAGGCAAAGGCGTCATGAAAACGAGAGGTAACGCATACGAAACGCTTCCAGGCTCTTTGGTGTACATACCTGCCGGACAGCTGCACGAGTGGGTCGCGGACGCGAATGAACCGATGGTCCACATTTGCTGTTATTTTGACTGGATGTATATGGATCGGCGGCTGAACTTCAAATATCCCCACACTATCTGTTATGACGACAAGCAGCTCCAGTCATCTCTTGTGGGACCCGCTTTTCCCTTCCCCATACCGGAACATATAAAAGTAGAGAAGCTTTGGATATGGGTAGAACTGTTTGAAAAGTTCTATATCTCCAATGAATACACGAATGAAAAGACGTATATTCGAAGCTTGAAGGCTCAGAGTCATTTTCAGCAATTTATCGAGCATTTCCTCACCTATGCGTTAAAAGAGGAATATATCCCTGATCCGCGCATACATAAGCTGATGGAGCAGCTGGAGCAAGATTTGGTACGGGGACGCCTGCTGCCGCTCGAATCGTATTACCGGAAGCTGAAAATCAGTCGCGGCTACTTTTTTGAATTATTCAAGCAAGCTACAGGCATGTCTCCCGTTCAATATATCAACCATTTCCGAATCAACCGAACGAAGGAAGATCTCCAGTATACCAGCCTAAGTATTACCGAGATAGCGGAAAAACACCATTTCTCCTCCATTCATTATTTCTCTAAATTGTTCCGGCAGCTTACGGGCAGAACTCCCAAGGAGTTTAGGGAATTATGGCACTAAAGACTTACAGGGCTATCTTACGCGGTACTCTTCAAAAAACTTGGGCAATATTGTCGTCGAAGCTCCTGGCATTTCAGGCAGTACATAATGTCCATCAATTACGGTTACCGGTTCTTCAAAAATGTGGCGGATCCACGGAATGTATTCCAGCAGGATGGCATTTTGCGTTGACGCTACAAGATGCTGGTGAATTTGTCCCATATCGCCGACATGCGGACAAATCGGTATATCGTAGGAAGCGGCTAAGCCTGCCACCTGCAGCCATTCCGTAATCCCCGCTACACGTGTGACGTCAACCTGGCAATATTCGATTGCGCCTTGGTGTATGTAATCCCTGAACGCATATTTATTGTATACATGCTCACCTAGAGCAATGGGAACATTCAACGCTTCCGCCAGCTTTTTATGTCCAAGTATGTCGTCCGGATTCAATGGTTCCTCCAGCCAGAATAAGTCGAATTCTTCCAGCTTTTTGCCCCACGTCATTGCCGTATTGATATTCCACTGCTGATTCACGTCGATCATGAAGATCACCTTGTCTCCAATTGCTTTTCTTACCGCTTTGCAGCGATCGTAATCTTCGTGAGGATCAGGATGGCCAACCTTGATTTTGACACCGGTGAAGCCTTGCTCAACGATATCCGTCACGTCCTTCAACAAGCGCTCCTTCGTCCAATTGAGCCACCCGCCGTTCGTATTGTAGGCTTTAACCGGTTTCGACTTCGCTCCCCCTAGATATTGCCATAGCGGTTTGTTCGACGCCTTGGCCATAATATCCCACAAAGCGATATCTACCGCTGCCAGCGCCATGTGCGTCACGCCCGATCTGCCGATCCAGTGCATTTTGCCAAAACGCATTTCGTCCCAGAGCTCTTTCACCATAAACGGATCTTTCCCTATTAAAAGAGGCGAATAGTACTTATCAATCGTATCAACGATCATCTCGTCTCCGTTCGCACAGGTTCCAGTGTAACCATAACCGACAAACCCCTCGTCAGTAAAAATACGTACACCGGCTAATCCCCAGTGTGTAGCAACGTTAATTGCGTCTGTAATCGGTGGTGTAATAGGTACATGCAATACAAAGCTTTCCACTTGTGTAATCTTCATTTGCGCTCACCTTCTCCTTGGTTATATTTGAACGACAATGCAGCTAAAGCCTCCGAATCTCACTGAATTCATATTCGGAGGCTTAGTTTGATTTTAGAAAGTGCTTGCTTTGCTTGTATCGGGGCACCAGCGGGATGAACGGTAATATCTGATAAGGACGTCGATCGCTTCATTCGTGCGCAGATGGGTCAATGCCTCCGAAGCATAGGCACGAACGTATCGGTCTTTGCTTTTCAGAGCTTGCTCCAATGCACTGACAACTTGTTGTGCGTCTCCCTCTCTGCCTGTGCGGAGCAAAGACAATGCCGCTGTGTAACCGATTTTATTGCCGATATATTTTTGCTGCTGTACGTACACATCGCTTGAACTCTGCCCCTCTCTTGCTTCGGTTAGCAATGAATCCACCAATGCGTTCGTTAATGCCGGAACGACTTGATCGGAAGGATTCCCGATCATCCCCAGAGCTTCGACTGCATTCCGCCGAACCCATTCGCTGTCGTCCTCCAGGCTCGCAATAAGAGCCGGTACCGCTTCTTGCGCAGAAGGTCCAATCATGCCGAGGACGAACGCTGCAAGTCCTCTTCGTTTCTCATCCGGATGCTTCAGAGTCGTTAGCAGCCCGGGAATTGCTTCAGCGCTCGCTCCCTGCAGGCCGTAAGCCGCCCTCTCCGCCGTCAGATTCGTTCCATTGGATAATTGACTCACCAATTCTTCGATGCCGTTGTCACCCATCCTTCCAAGTGCATATGCAGCGTTCAATGCAGCAGTTTCAACAGGATCATTCAATAAGCTTCCGAGCGCAGAGGCGTATGCGCCTGCAGCCTCACCCAGAATTCCCAGCTCATCAGCCGCCTTGCCGCGAGCTTCCGCATCCTCTGAGCTGAGCTCGTTTTGCAGAAGCAATAATCGTGCTTCATCTGCTGGCCCGCTGTCTTGTCTAGTTTCGTGTACACCGCGTAACCAATTCCAAACATCCTGCCATAAGTTCAGATGCTGAGCAGGCAGACCATCGGGTATGGCCATTTCTTTGTTCAGGTGGTTCCAACTCGGATACTCCGGCGCTTTTAACCGGACAAACTGGAACTTCAACATATAACGGTCAAGGTCAGAAACATTGAGCGAAGCTTTATGCCATAAATCGAAATGCACCAGAACCATCGTTCCAGCCTTGCCTGTGGGAAGCAGCGTTTCGCCTTTATCTCCAATAAACTTTTCGTAATACTGAGTACCCGGCATGATGGCTGTTGGCCCAAGCTCTTCGGTAATATCCTGCGTGTAATAAAAAATTATCGCCCACCAAGGCCGATGAGAGCGCATAGATGACCAGAAGCCGTCTTTATGCCATTGCCCGCCGCCTGGCGTCGTACTCTTGGGCTTATTGTAGTGACAATGTCTGTGCGGATGCATGTAATAGTCAGGACCTAATACACTCGTTAATGCCCCCTTGACCGTAGGTGTATCGAAAAATTCTTGTATCTCCGGTACTCGCGGAAGAATATTGTTTCCAGGGTTCCCCTCTTCGTGAAGCACCCGATAAATTTTGCTCATGACATTCTGATGAAGCTCTTCAGGCAGATCGTTCTGCAGCACAAGATATCCTTTCGTAATGAAATGGACCATTTGTTCATCCGTCAACAAATATTTGGCATCAAGCATCTACTTCGCTCCCTTTCAATATGTTAATCACACCTTTATTCTAGCGATTATACTAATCATTTGTATTTAGATAACCGTACTCTTTTTATACAATCGTCATGTAGTTTAGCCTTAAAATGGGGAGCTCCGGTAATTTTACTCCGGCCTTTCATTTTCAATTTGGCGAAATGGATTCAATATCTTCAACAGCAAATGCAATATGCCGGATACCCAATGTATTTGCGAAAGAGAGCCTTTTTTACAATTGTTCCACGGAATTAAAATCTACTTTAACGGCTGAGTTTGCGGTAAAATAAAGTTTGTTAAAAAAAGGAAATCAAGCACTGAATAAATCATTATTGAGAGAGGCGGCAAGCAGCAATGATGCGAAAAAGAGAGGCGTTAGCTTTAGTAATCAGTTGGTTTCTGTGTATGAGTGACATAGGGTGGGTGAATAGCGCTTATGCGGAATCCAATGTCTTAGAGCTTCCTCATCCAGGTGCGGATACGATCACTTTACTAGCAGACACTTCCATTTATGATGATCAGCGGAGAGAGATAGGACTACTGGGGCCACAGACGTTGAAAATTTTGAAGACACGCGAGGTCCGATGGGGACATGGCGAAGGCTACATAAGACCCATTTACTTAGTCTCCACATGGCTTGGTGATCGATGGATAGCTCCTAACCTGGCTTTGCTCGGTAATCCGCAGCCGTTCGTGACCAAATTCGATCTTAGTCGGGTCGAACCGCTCTATAACGATCCACTGCTGTCAGAGCCAACCGGCGGGCAATTGGCGCCTCAAATTGTGATCACCAAAGCAAAATGGGATGATAATTATTTGATCGAAACGAGGTCCGGGGACAAATGGATTCGTCCTATGTATTTTTTAGAAGGAGTTAGAGAGGTTCAAGAGGAAGTGGAATTGTCGGATCTCACGCCATTGATGCGATTTCCTTACGGGTTGCAAACAGGCTCCAGTCTATCTGCGCAAACTGTAAAGGTCAATGAAGTATGGCACAATTGGCATCGAACCGATTCCTGGTTAGGGCCTGTCTGGTTTAAGCTGTACGAGGCGAATGCGGTGGATGCGCATCACATTCTGGAAGTTGATTTTGGTTATAGGCGCAAAGATGAGAAAGATCCTAAGCTGACGCTTATGACTGTAGATGTAAAGCTTGGACCGAAGTGGCGTGAAGTCAAGGAAGCTATGCCTGTCGATTTCAAGCTCAATTGGTATAATGAAAAGGGCGAGCGAGTCGCTGCCTCTAGAACAGGTCATGCTGAGCTAAACAGTACTGAGGAGAAATCGGTTGATCTGTTGGTGGACGGCAGCTTGGATCAAGGGTATACTTACGCAACAGTGCAGATCGTTAGGATGAACGATAAAAAGAACCCTGAACTTGATGCTTCTGCAGCCATGGATATCGTCGATCCAGCACAGCCGAAATTCCGGCTTGGAAATGTAAGTGTGAAACAGGACGGAGAATACAGCGTTATCAAAGGGCAGTACGAGCTTGATGCGAAGGGAGCGAATCGAGTGAAAGGACGAATCACCTTCACGGATCAGAAAGGTCAAGTAATGGGAACGGTACCGCTTGAACTGACTACCGATGCAGCTAATGGTAAAGGGATGCCTACCGCATTCGAATGTGTCTTCTCCGGAGGGTTGAAGTACTACACCAACGTTAAGCTCGAAGTCGATTCAATCACTTCGTTGGGCGCCAACGATCTCGCATCCTTCCTTCAATAAACCGGTAACGAGCTCATACAAAAAGCGCCATACCTCGGCTTCAGAGGATGGCGCCTGCTTTTAAGCTTATGACTTCTTCAATGTAAGCCTTCCGTCAACGAACGCAAGCTCGAGAAAAATCGGCCTCTCGTCCGGCGTTCGGTTCGGCGTATGAATCGTCAGCATGAGCCTTCCGTCGAAGGTGCGGAAGATCATTCCATGCCCGCCGTCACTTTGAAACAGCGGCTCTACCTCTTGAATCCACGGCCCCTCGACATGGCCGCTTACCGATTTCGCCACACCCAAGGCATAGCTTCCGTGCACAAAGCTCGCCCACAGCATGATCAGGCCGCCTTCGGCCGTACGATGGAGAAACGGACCGTCCGTCACATAGTTGGTCAGCGACTTTATTTTCTCAGACAGCGGCAGAGGCGTTGCCCAAGACGCTTCCGAGGCACGGAATAGTGTAATCGGTTCGCCTTGAAGCGCGCTCAGGTCTTCCTGCAGCCGCGCTGCGCAAATTTCGCCGTCGGAGATATCCTTCCACTCGTGGCAGAACACCATCCAAGGCTTTCCCGACTCGTCAATGTGCAGCGTCCCATCCAGACAATTCCACTCATAAGGCGTCACCGGACCTTCACTGTGCGGCTGGAAAGGCCCCAACAGGCTGTCCGACGTCAGCACGGCCGTCCCGAGCTTGCCGTTCGCTTTGCGTCTGAACGTAGCAAACATATAATAGCGTCCTTGATACGCGTATACTTCCGGCGCCCAGAAATTGTCCTCGGCATAGAAGCTTTCCTCCGGACGAAACACAGGAAACGGCCCGTCCCATTGCTCCAAATCGGAGCCGACATACACGTCAAATCCGGTTCCTTTGCCCCATATATTCGCATCCGTGCTGCCGAATAAATAATATTTTTGCTCGGCCTCCACCGGAACCACATAAGGGTCCCGGATTTGTATCTCGCATGATTGTTTAAGCATGCTCGTCACACTCCTTCAGCTGTAGATGGTTCTAAAAGCTCCATGTATGTGGATCCTGCGCCTGCTGCATTCACGAATAACTAGGAGGAATGACGCCGATATCGCTGATGCGGACGAGTTCCTCCTTGCGCAGCTCCAAGATCTCGTTGCCGTTTATCGTGAACGGAAGCTCCTGTCCGTTATAATGGACATGCCCCTGGACTTGGCGCACGGTCATCCCGACAATCGCCCTTAGCTCCCCCTTGCGATCGGTCACCGCACGGACTCCGTTCGGAAACCGGAGATTCGGCTTCTGTTCTCCGTCACGGTATACTTCGGAGCCGGCCCGCGTATTCACGAGCTCGTACAGCATCCCGTCGATCCTCCGGCTGTAGGCTGTTTCTTCCGCCACCTCATGGCCATGATCCATGGCGTACGGCACCAAGCCTGTAAACCACAGCTCTCCGTCGCGCGTCGGCAAAATGCCGCAGAGCCGCTCGACATAGTCGAGCAGGCACAGCATCGCCGGCGAATAGGTTTCGGTATATCCCTCTTCCCCCGTCCAAGGACTTATCACTTGACCGAACCGGCTCATCCGGGACAAAGCCGATAAAATAGGCTGCATAATCCAGGTAAGCTCCACATAGCGTCCGTGATGCTCGAAGGCATGCGGCGTCCGGATGAGCGTCAGGAAGTTCGTCGGTCCCGCCCAGCTGTTATAGTTGGAGGACGGATCGAACCGCGGATCGTCCATCGCAATCGAGGTCAAAGGATACTTGGCGAAAAATTTCCTTGTATTGAGCAGATATTTACGCAGCACGGCGGCGAACAGCCCATGGTCTCCCACCTCACAGGCCATTACCCTGAGCAGCACATCGGACTGGACCTTCACCATCTGTCCATTTCGGTCTTGATCGTAGAAGAACACGTCCTCCGCATCATAGCAGTGCTCCATCAGGCTCTGCAGGCTGGCTGCCGCCTTGTCCTCCCACATGGAGCCTTCTTCTCCGAGCTCCGCGGCGATGCGCGCTAAGTAGACTCGCTGGCAGTAGACGTTCGCCGTCAAATCCGGCGCCAAGAACGGCAGGATCTGCGAATCGGGATTGCACTGCGAAGCGTCGCTCAGATGCGGCGTATCCGCCACATGCCAGAAGCGCGGCGAGCCGTCATGCCCCGTGTCGAACGTGCTGAACGCCTCGATGCACCCCGTGCCTCTCGTGTTGCGGTTCGCCATCAGCCATGCATCGTAGCGGACCATCGCTTCGTACATTTTGCGTAAAAAGGCTTTGTTCCGCCCGTTCAACCGGTAATGGTTCCAGACGCTTCTCGCGAGCGGAGTCACGAGCTGAATTTGCCGGTAGGCCGGACCATGCTCCGTTATTTTGTAAGGCATCAGCCCGTCTGCCCGCTGGTAATCGGCGAACAGCTCGTAGCTTGCTTCCGATACCGAAGGAATAAATCTCGACAGCAGCTCAGCGTTGATCGTGCCCGTGCTCTCCAGCCAGCAGCCCAGGTACACGCCGCCCTCGTGAAGGATCGGCTTGCCTCGCCCCTCCTGATCCGGCGGTACGATACAATCAATCAGCTTGCGCAGGGCGTTGTAATAAACAGCCTCAAACGACTCCGACGAAGCGGCGAATTTCACACCGGATCGCTCCCATTCCTCCATAGCCTGCCGATCGGAGGGTTTGCCCAATGCCCCCAACTTCGATTCCGTATCGATTCCTCTTAATCGCTCCAACAGCTCGCGGCTCATTCCCGATAACTCCCCTCATATCCTGCCTGGCTGCAGAAAAGCCCAGTCTGCCGTCCGACAGGCTGAGCTTGAAAACGCAGCAGGCAATGCTTTATTTATTGTTGTTGAAAATTTTCAGCGTGCCGTTGTAGAAATCTTCAACCGCCTTCTGCACCGTCTTTTTGCCGAACCAAACCTCCTGCACGGTCGTATCCGCCAGCTTCGAATATTCGGTAAAGCCCGGAGGATTGTAGCTTACTTTCACCGGCTCCTTGGTCGTTGCCTCGGAGACGCGGCTCGTATAATCATAGATGAGCTGGTCGATCGGATTCGCGTCCTTCTTCAACAGCTCGCGCATCGGCGCCGTTACCGGCACGCCGCGGTCGTTGCCTAAGATCTTGGCGGCATCCGGATCGTTGATCCAGTAATTCATTAGCGTCGCGACTTCCTTCGGATGCTTCGTTTTGGCATAGCCGGACAGGCCTTGGCTTGACTCGAATACGACACCGGTACCCTTCGGTCCGCGAGGCACTTGTACGAGCGTCAGCTTATCCTTGGTCAGGTTCTGATGCGCCACCAATTGGTTGGAGGCGATCAGGTTCATGGCGACCTTGCCGGTCACGATCAGCGATTTGCTCGTATCGTTCGGCGGATTCGATACCTGCTGCTCCGGCGTGACGACACCGCCGTCCTTGCGCATTTTTTCCCAATACGCGAACCATTCTTCCGCATCCTTCTGCTCGAAGCCTAGCTTCGCATTGTCCATATCATAGAGCATTTTCCCTCGCTGCTTGAGCGATATGTCCATGCCGTCCACCGTAAAATCATAGGTACCGTAGTAGCCTTTGCCGAGCTTGTCGGCCAGCTCCTTGCTCACCTTGGCATAATCGTCCCAAGTCCAGCCGTCCTTCGGCACCGGGATGCCCGCCTTGTTGAACAAATCCGTATTGACCACGATTCCCCTTGCGTTCGCCCCTGCAGAAATATGCAGCAGCTTGCCTTTTACCGTACCGTACTCGATCATGCCCTTGTCCATGTCGTTCAGGTTCAGCTCTTTGCCGACGTACGGAGCGAGATCCAGCAGCACGCCTTTGTTCGCATAATCGACCATGTTGCCGCCGAGGAAAAAGACATCCGGCGCCGTGCCGGAGGCCAGCTGCGTGTTCAGCTTATCGAAGTAGCCGGAGCTGGGCGCAAACTCGCCCACGACCTTAATGTTCGGATACTTCTCTTCGAATTTGCGCAGTGCCGCATTGGTCAGGTCGGCGCGCTTCTGATCGCCCCACCACATGATTCTGAGCTCAACCGGAGCTGCTTTGTCCCCGCCGGCAGCCGGCTTGGTGTCCGTCGCCGCATTCCCTGCGCTTCCGGTTCCCGTTCCGCCGGAGCAGGCCGTAGTTAAAGTCATCAATGCGCTCATCAGTACAAAAAGGCTCTTTTTCATCGTTGCCATCCCCCTAATAAAATGCTTTTGGAAAAGTCGGTTTACTTTAAGCCCGTCGTAGCGATTCCATCGACAAAATGCTTCTGGAAAGCGAGAAAGATCGCCATGATCGGGACAAGCGACAGAACGGACATGGCGAGCAGCGCGCCCCAATCCGATTGACCGGAAGGGTCGAATAGCGACCGGATGCCGAGCTGCACGGTAAACAGCTTGATGTTGTTCAAATAAATCATCTGGCTGAAAAAGTCATCCCACGTCCAGATGAACGTGAAAATGGACGTCGTAATGAGTGCAGGTACCAGTAGCGGCAGCACAATTTGCCAGTAGATCTGGCTTGGCCCGCAGCCGTCGATCGTCGCGCTTTCATCCAGCTCCTTCGGAATGCCGCGGATAAACTGGACCATCAGCAGGATGAAGAACGAATCGTGAGCGAGCCACTTGGGCACGGTCAACGGATAGAACGTATTGATCCACTCGAACTTGTTATACAGCACATACTGCGGTACGAGCGTCACATGGTAGGGCAGCATGATCGTAACGAGCATCAGGCTGAACCACAGCTTTTTCCCGCGGAATTCGAGTCTGGCGAAGGCGAAGGCGGTTAAGGAGCAAGTAATGACGTTCCCCAGCACGGAGAGGACGGAAATTTGCAGCGAGTTGGCGAAAAAGGTCGCGAACGTCGTTCCCTGCAGTCCCTTCCAGCCGTTCACGTAATTATCCAGCGTAAAAACGGACGGCCAAAGGCTCGTATCGGTAAAAATGAGCTCATTCGGCTTGAACGAGCTGCCAAGCAGCCAGAGCACCGGATACAGCATGACAATTCCGAGCAGGATGATCACGGTATGCTTGCCGATTTTGCTAACCATCGTGGTCTGCGTCATAAGTTAGCCCCTCCCTTCCTTGCCGTCGCCATAAAACACCCAATATTTCGAGGTGACGAAGACAATCGCGGTAAACGCCGCTATGATGACCAGCATGATCCAGGCAAGTGCCGAAGCGTAGCCCATATCGAAGAATGAAAAGCCCTTCAAGTACAAGTACAGCGTATAAAATAAGGTAGAATCGAGCGGTCCCCCGCGTCCGTCCCCGATCATGAAGCCCGGGGTGAACACCTGGAACGAGTTGATGATGCTCATGACGAGATTGAAGAACAGTACCGGCGACAGCAGAGGCAGCGTAATTTTGAAGAATTGCTTGACCTTCCCCGCTCCGTCGACTTGAGCCGCTTCATACAAATCGGCGGGCACCTGCTTCAACCCGGCCAGGAAGATGACCATCGCTGAGCCGAACTGCCAAACGGATAGCGTCACAATCGTGTGCAGCACGTAATTCGGATTGGCAATCCATGCCGGGCCTTGAATGTCGAGCAAGCTTAAGAAGTGGTTCAGCAGCCCGTCCCCGTCGAATATCTTTCTCCACACGATCGCAATGGCTACGCTTCCTCCAAGAAGGGAAGGTATGTAATATACCGTGCGGTAAATTCCCAGTGCCCGGATGCCTTTATTCAGCACCAGCGCCACCAGCAGGGCGAACGCAAGACGAATCGGCACGGATAGGAACACATATTGGAACGTTAGTGCCAAAGAGTGAACGAACGAGGCGTCTCCCTTGAAAATTTCCACATAATTGTCAGTTCCGATCCACCGTGGCGGAGTCAGCAGGTTGAACTTGGTCATGGATAAATACAAGGAGCCCAGCATCGGGCCGAGCGTGAGACAGAAGAAGCCGATGAGCCATGGCAGCAAAAATAAATAGGCCGTGCGGTCCTGCCGCCATAGGGAGGATTTTCGCGATTGGTGCGAGTGTTGCATGGGAGCCCCTCCTTTCAAGAATGATAGGTGACTGGGTTGTTTACTTTGTATGCGCAACCTGTAGCTTAAGCATACAAAAGAGGAGCTCCGCTATGAATTTTATTTCTTTGGGTGTTTGCTTATAAATTTTTCGGGTGGACGCTGCCGGAAGTCCGACGGAGCGATCCCATACATCCGCTTGAACTTGGAGCTGAAATAGCTCGCGTTGGAAAATCCGGTCAGCTCCGCGATATCCCAGAGGCCCAGTGTCGTTTGCTCCAGAAGCGTCACCGCCTCGGTCATCCGGACCTCCGTCAAATATTGAATAAACGTTTTACCGACCTTGGCCTTAAACAGCTCGGAAAAATACGACGCATTATAGTTGAACTTCTCTGCGAGCATGGTCAAGTTCAGATCGCACATGTAGTTTTGCCGGATGTACTGCTGCGCCGCATGAATCACGGACGACTCGGTCTGCTCCGCCCCATCCTTGGCGGTCTTGCGAATCGTCTGGGCAAGCCCGCACAAAAACCGGTGAGCCTTCTCTACATTGTTCAGCTCAAGCACCAAATCGGGGCGAAGCCACAGCTGTCCGCCGCTCTCCTGGGCGACGCCGGCCGTATGCGCCTCGGACTCCAGCAGCAAATAAAGCTGGAATATCATTTTCACAAATCGCGCCTGCGAGATATAAAACGCATCGTTCAGCTCCTGATGGACGGTCTGCTCGAACTGCTCCATTTCGCCGCGCTGCAAGTACCGCTGCATGCGCATGGCTTTATCCTCCGTGAGCACGGACTTGGCGGCAGAACTCTCTGGAACCGCCGTATGAGACCTGCTTTCTCCGGGCTCGGATAAATTCCAGGCAAGCAAGGCGGACAAGTAGCCTTCCTTCCACTGCCGAAAGCCGAACACCGGCTGCCCCACGCCCAAGGCAGGCTCGATGAAAAGCATCCGTTCCACACACTCGCCCAGCTCGGATACGAACGACGATATATCCGTATCCTGGCCTGTGACAGGTACGACAAAGTGAATCAAACCGGGATACATCAGATCCCGGAATACTTGAGGCGTAGAAGGATGCTGCGCTGCGAACTCCTTGCAGATGAGCTCGAACGGCAGCCTCAACTTATCGGGGGTACGCTGCGCCGGTCCTGTAAAGCTGCGCTCTCTCAAGCCTGCCGTGATGAAGCGCACATTAAGGCCGTTCCATGACTCCATCTCGAACACTTTGGCCCGTTCATGCATACCGAGCTCCAGCTCCCCTTTGACCATATGCATCAGGAAATGCTCCTTCATTTCTTTGTAATATTGCGAGAGCCTCCACTGGTCTTTGGCCTGCTGGTCGTGCATCCGGCGTTCATCGTCAATTTGCTGCGATAGCTTGCGAAGCGCTTCCGTCAGCTCGTCCTGGGCGACCGGCTTCAGCAAATAATCATTGACCTGATTGCGTATGGCCGCCTTTGCGTATTGAAAATCCTCATACCCGGTAATAACGAGCAGCCGGAGACTCGGGTATTCCGCATGACAAGCATCGAGCAGCGATACGCCGTTCATCCCCGGCATATTCATGTCGGTTATGACAATATCGACCGGCTCCGCAGCCAGCCGATCCAAAGCCTCCTCCCCATTGGACGCTTCACCGATCACGATCAAGTCCAAGCTCTCCCAATCGACCTTCAGCCGAAGACCGATGCGGATTTCCGGTTCATCATCAACAATCAATACACGCTTCATTCCAGTTTCCCTCCCTCTGTCGTAGGCAAATAAAGCTCGATTACCGTACCCTCGCCTGCTGCCGACCGAATCGCAAACGTAAAGCTGGACCCATAGTACAGCTGACATCTCGCCAAAACGTTGCGCAGCCCGATCTGCTGCGATTTGCTTTGCAAAATCTGATCGATCGGAATTGCCGCCGTCTCGGCCTGAAGCCGCTCCAGCTGCTCCTCGGCCATACCTGGACCATTATCGGCCACGCTCAGCCGGACTCTGCCTGTTTCGTTAGCCACCTGGATCTTCACCTGTGCCGCTTGTGAGCCCTGCAGGCTGTACTTCACAGCATTTTCCACCAATGGCTGCAAAATAAACTTAACGATCTCTCTCTGCCCGGTATCCCCTTGCTCCTCTATGGTCAAATGCAGCCGTTCGCCGAATCGGATGCGAAGAATCGCCTCGTAATGGCGTAAATATTTAAGCTCCTCCGCGAGCGGAACCAGATCGTCGCTGATTCGGAGCGAGAAACGCAGCATCCTGCCGAGAGCCGTTATGACCGTCACCGTATCCTCGGTGCGCCTCTGTATCGCCAGACTGCTCATCAGCTCCAGCGTATTGAATAAAAAATGTGGGTTAATCTGCATTAGAAGAGCCTTGTACTCCGCCTGCTGACGCAGCAGCTTGAGCTCAAATTCCACTTTAATATGCTGCCGGAGCTGGCGAACCATCGTTCGAAACGTGGAGGTAACGAACTCGACCTCGCTGCCTATAACGTTGCGCTCCTTCGGTATGCGGCTTTCTGCAGCGGCGAAATCCCCCTTCTGCACGTGACGCATGGCCGAGGCCAAGCGTGACAGCGGTTTCGTGATCCCGTAGGAGATCCATGTTGCCCCCACAATAGCCAAGATCAAGAGCAGCGTGGCGACCAGCATACTGAAGTCGCGAAGCTTGATCAGCTTGACGAATAAATCCTGCTCCGGCACGAGTCCGACGAGAATCCAGTTATTGAGCTGCAGCTTCTTATAGACCAAAATATCGGTTGTCCCGCGCTCGTTCTCCAAATACATGACGCCTTTCGGCTCAGCCGCGGATCGAGCTAATGTCATATTCCGGGCCAAATCAGGGTATCTATCGAATTCCTCCGTTTGGGCCAGTATCGGCCGGTCATCCTGATCCAGCAAAAAGATGGTGCCGTTCTCTCCCAGATGGATCCGGTTCAGCGGCTCAAGAAAAAAATCCGAGCTTACATTGACCTTCATGACACTTTTGGATAAGCTGGGCTCGAACGTACCAATAGGCAGCATCAGACTGACGACCTGATAGGGTCTAGCACGTCTGGTCTCGATGGGGTCGGCGTGCGCCGAATCCCAATGGTTGCCGCGTTCCGCGAAGCTTTGGTACCATTCCTCGTCTTGGAAGGCGTGGTCTACCGACACTTCGTTGCCGTCCCCGATTCGGGAGCCATCCTTGCGATAGATCGTTACCGACGAAGCGATCGAGTAATTGTTCGTTGTCTGCGTCAAAAACTGGCTCATATTCAGATTCGCCAGCATTTTCTCCCCTTCCGGCAGAAGGGGATCGGACAAAGCATTATCCCATTTCTTCGTCGTATCGCTGTTGAACACGACCGACGATAGATCGTACATTTGCGATAGTGCCATCTGCACGAAGGAGCCGTATTCGTCCATTTTTTCCAATGCGGAAGACTCGATATAAGAACGGATAATGGAACGGGATTCCTGAAACAACAAATAGAACATGGTTCCGAAGGATATGACCAACAGGATGACAAAAAAGGCGATAAGCCTGTTTTTTAAGGAATAAAACATGCCGCTTTCTTCCCCTCTCCCTCGCGTGCAGCAATTGCGAGCGCTTACGTATGCCTGTCTATTATAAGGCATATTTTGTCGTTTGAGGTACTGGAGCGTTCAACCAGCAGCAAGAACAACGACTTGCTCTCTTGCGAAGCGTGTAGAGTCATGCGATAAAATCCCTATGATACTCCAAAAATAGTAACAAAAATTCCATAAAAAAAAAGCAGAGTTCCCTCTGCTTCCGCTCCAGATACACATTGGTTCGGTTCTCTTTTACACAAATCATAGGCACGTTCATACCCAACGTTAATTAAAAATAAGAAGTCACTGTATTTCCAAGAATAAAGTTAATTAGGAAGTAAATAAAAGGCGATACGATGGATAAAAATAACAATATAATTAATGGAACAAGACCATCTAAGCTTTGCTCATAACGGTTTCCATTTCGATTTTCCATTCTTATTTCCCCTTTTTGAGATTTTATTAGTATTAGAAAATAGAACGAATTTTCTTACTGAACCTTCGATCAATAAAATTATAAATCTGTAAAGCTTCATTGCCACCCTCCAATATCTTTTATTTTAAACAGTCCATTTTGAGTCGACGGTCTAACGTATTGCCGTGTCTTCGGATAGAACCGAAATGCCCCCTATAAAAACAAAAAAGCCACGTTCATTTACGCGGCTTTTATGCTCTATATGACTTGAGAGAATGGATCGGAAGCGTCCATTCACTAACGTATTTGTGCCGGAAAGCGATGAGCGGCACCTACCGATTATTTGGCTGTGCCTCCGCTGCGTTTTTGATACGCATCCGTCATTTCCTGGCTCATTTTCGCCAAATCTGCGTCTGTCTTCGCTTTGGCAACAAAATCGTCCCATGCGGTGATCGGCTCGCGGCCCAGGATGATTTTGGTTTTCAAATCTTGTACTTTTTTCTCAAACTCAGGCAGCAGCTTTTGTACAGTCGGCGAGTACAGTCCGATACTGATATCGGCTACACTTGTTTTAGCACGCTCGTCTTGAATTTTCATGTATAGGTCGTTCGCTTCTTTCGGGAAGTATACCTTAGTGGAGCTCGCATAAGGATCCGCTACATAAACAATTTGGTTAAAATCAGGGCCGTTATCTTTGGCCAGCTGCTCCGTGTTGATAATTTTTTGCCCGTCCTTGACGGTGTGATCCACACCTTCGATCCCGTATTGCTGGATAGCGAATACATCATCGTTCATCCAAGTATCTACCATTTTCAGGATCCGTTTCATTTTGGCTTCTGGTACGGATTTTGGAATGGAGATCATTCCCGAGAAGCCAGGCCCCTTAGGGTTATATCCATTCATATTGGTCAGTGGGTAGAAGTCCGTCGGCTTCATGTTCGGATCGATCTTTTTCATCTGCTCGTAATGGTCGTTCATCGTACCCGCTTTGTCCATAAGGATACCGGCTTTACCACCGTTGAACAGATCGGACGCCTGCGACAGCTTCAAGGATGCGAAGTCCTCCGGAAGCAGCTTATCTTTGTACATTTTTGCCAAATATTCAATGGACTTGCGCGTTTCCGGCAGCAGCGCCGTGTTGACGATCTTCCCGTCGACCAGCTTC
Source organism: Paenibacillus sp. H1-7 (assembly GCF_022354825.1). Taxonomy (GTDB): domain Bacteria; phylum Bacillota; class Bacilli; order Paenibacillales; family NBRC-103111; genus Paenibacillus_S. The sequence continues at coordinate 2,433,108 of NZ_CP031168.1, read as the reverse complement.
CATTTATCGTTCTTCACATTTGCACCGGTAAAGCTGTTCTCAATCATGGCTAGAGTACCCATATCGGCTGGCGGCGACATATAGGCGGCTAACGGAATGGTGTCGTTCTTGCCGTTTTTATCCGGATCTTTCTCCGCAAAGGCTTTCATGACTTCATACAGTTCGTCGGTTGTAGTTGGAACCTTCATACCCACGTTGTCCAGCCAGTCCTTGCGAATAATGAAGAAGGAATCGGCTTCAGCCGGGCGCGGACGCGGAATGCCATAGTTCTTGCCGTCCTGCATTTTGGTCAGATCCCAAGCCGTCTTGGAAATCTTGGAGTTCAGGTTCGGATAATCTTTAATGTAAGGAGTCAATTCCCAGAAAGCGCCTTGGGTTACCGCATTACGAAAAACGGAGGTAAACGGATCGTTGATTGTGATCAAATCCGGAATATCTCCGGATGCCAGTGTCACGTTCAGCTTATCCGTATAGTTGTTACCGGACACCCATTGAATTTTCATTTTGGAATTCGTTGCTTTCTCAATGGCCTGCTTGATCTTGTTATCATCTGCAGCCGGAGAAGGCGTGAGCAAAATCGTCATGATACTTACTTCAAGAGGTCCTTCGTTTCCGCCTGCCGCACTGCTGCCTCCATTGATTTTGCTGCTGCATGCAGCAACGACGCTAGAGAGCGCCAGCATAAGTACCATAGAGCCCATGACCGCTTTTTTGCTTTTTCTTACTTTCATTCGTGATCCTCCCCTTGTTAGGTTATGAACATTCTTTGTATCGAACCTGGTATCGAACGCTCTGACTGAGCACAAGGTAGACATTAGTACACTCCGCCTTGATCGACAATCGTATTTTTTTGTAACCCGTTTTGGCTGTTTTTGGACTATATTGCAGCCTAAGACATCGATGCGCATGGCTGAAACCCTTATTCCGCGCGGTTTAGCTCACGGAATTGACTCGGTGTAATACCCTCGTACTTTTTGAAGAGCCGGTTAAAATAACTGTGCTGGTAGCCTACCGCATCGGCCACTTCGTTGATTTTCATATCCGTATCGATGAGAAGCGTCTTCGCGTTATTAATCCGGATGTTCGTCAAATAATCGATGAAGTTAATCCCTGTAATCTGCTTGAACGCCCTGCTTAATGTGTAAGGACTGGTGCCGAATAAATCGGCGCACGACTCTAGCGATAACGCAGTCATATACTGCTCGCGCAAATAGATAATGACCTGCTCAATAATCTGCTTGAAGTGGTAATCCTGACGGCTGATCATTTCTTGGACGAAGACGGCGACCACTTTGTGCTGGAACCACTTAAGCATTTGCTCCGGCTCTTTAATCTGCGCAAGCTGCTCGAATAAGTTCACACTGCCGAACAGCTGCACCGGATTCATTCCTGACTGCAGTGAAGCATACCGGATACTGCCTAAGAGCTGAAGCATCCCTTGCTGAAGCATGAATTCAGTGGAGCCGTTCGCGGCTAATTCCTCCATGAACTGGCCGATCAACTCGACCGCCTCCGATTCCTGACCGTTGCGGATGGCATTAATGATTTCTTTATCCAACGTGAACGGATAGCTGCTTTCCTTAAGCGCATTCAATTTGGACAGCTGCTCTGTCTTAAGGATCTGATTCTCATCCAACAGGTCTCGATACGCCAATGCTTGCCTCACGTCCTCGAACAAATGTGGAATCTGCTTCACATGGTGAATCCATTTGCTTACCGATATCGTAACCTGCATTTTCAAAATCCGGTTGACGGCTAGAATAACCTCTTCGCAAACCTGCTCCAAATCCTCTTCCAGCCATGTAAGCGGATGCGATGACGGAAAGGACAGCAGCACTCCGATCGTAAAGTTGTGGAAATTCATGATTTCCGCTTGCTCGTAATGGTTCTTGATCAACTCATCAACAATGTTGGATGCGGCAAAAGTAACGAGGCTTTCATCTCCTTGAGAGAACCTTCCATTGAGGTTCGCAAAACCGGTTAATTGAACCATGAGCGCCACAAACTGACGATTCTCCGTTTCCCAGCCATAACGCTTCATCCGCTCTTTCATATCGTTCTCTTGCAGTGAAATCAGGTACCCCTGTGCCAGCTGCAGGAAAAATCCTTCACGCAGGAGCGGCATCTGCTCCTCCAGCTTGTGCCGCATCGTCTCGGTTTGCTGGGACATATTCTGCCAATGCTTCTCGATCAAGGCAAATTCGTCCCTCACCTCTTCGTTCTTCTCTCCGGACAGCAGCGTCAGAAGACGCTGTACCGGGTGATAGATCCGGCGGGACACGAACCACGACAGCAGCAGAGCGAAGAGCAGCCCCGTGAAACTAATGATCAAGATCCACTTAGATATGGATACAACCGGAGCGGTAATGGATGACAAAGGCGCTGCCGAAATATATACCCACGTCTGGCCCAATCGGTTAAAATGCCCGTACGAAACCGAATACGTTACCTTCTTATAATCAAATAAAAACGATTCCGGCTTCGCATCGTTCACCGATGCCTCTCCTAGCTCTTCTTGGTGCTTCGCGTAAGCTTGCTTGAGCATCTCGTCCAATTCGGAGCCCGTCGCGCCGCTGCTTGAGAGATTCCACCCATCCTTATCATTGAACAGCATGGTTACACCCTCATCATAAGGAGTCAGGGTCTTCAGCACCTTCAGCAGGCTCTCCTGATTGAGCGTGGCGATGAGAGCACCGAAGGGCTCACTACTGTCGCCAGGAATTTTATTGATAATCGAAAGTCCTTGACTGCCCGTCTCTTCGGGATTGGGATGGGACCAAAACATGGACTTATCATGCTTGAGAATCGCTTCATAGCTTCCAATATCGGTCAAATCGCTTAGAAATCGATAACGCTCCGTCGAAAAGACGAGCGGACGCGGTTTGTCCAGGAAAAGCTCCACCTTTTGCAAAAAAGGATGCGCGCTTTCCAATGACAGAAGGGTCCGGTACATATCCTGCACCGTATCGTAGTTATAGGAAAAATTGATCGTCTTCAGCTTATCGTCGAATTTGGAATCAAACGCCCAATGAGATACCGTCATCTCCAAAAAAGCCAGCTGGTCGTCGATATTGGCGGAGCGGTTTTTGATCTGATTCTGGTGAAGCCTCTGCAGCTCCGCCTCCACATTGTTCGTCGCGACCCAGTAAATGCTGAGACCGATAATAAACCCGGGAATGCTTGCCATAATCAAAATCAATGCAAGACTCTTTCGAAAAAAGCGCTTGTTATATTTATAATTCTGAATATAGTCGAGCGAAGCTTTGAGGATTCCAGTCAAGATGCTCACCTTCCTAAAACAATTTTTTACACGATTCGACATCGTGATCTGAAATCCTCTCTCAACGAAGAATCATCCCTTGACCGAGCCTACCATGGCACCTTTGGCAAAATGCTTTTGCAAGAAAGGATAAACCAGCAAAATGGGAACTGTTGCTACTATAACCGCAGCCATTTTTAACGTTTCAGAAGGAGGCGGAACAGAAGATATATCCATCCGAAGATCCGCGTTATTCGCATTCAGCAAAATGTTCTGCAGCATAACCTGAAGCGGCCATTTGCTTGCATCGTTAATGTAAATCAGGGCGTTAAAAAATTGGTTCCAGTACGCAACCGCGTAAAACAATCCGAAAGCGGCCAGCGAAGGAAGCGACAGCGGCAATATAATCCGGAAAAACGTAGACAAATCATTGCACCCGTCCATCGAAGCGGATTCCTCCAGCTCGGCAGGAATGCTGTCAAAAAAGCCCTTCATCAAGATAACGTTCCAGCCGCTGGCAAGCGCCGGTAAGATCAGCGACCATAAGCTGTCGATCAGCTTCAGCTCGCGTATAAGCATGTAGTTTGGAATCATGCCCGGATTGAACAAAATCGTGATCAGAATCGCAAGCAGGGCAATTTGTCTGCCGCGGAGTCTTTTGCGGGATAAGGCATACGCCAATGAGGCGGTAACGATCAAGCTAAGCGCCGTACCCACAAGCGTCACGTAAGCGCTCACACCGATGGATCTCGGAAAAGCCCCCGTCGCCATCAGAAATTTGTACGATTCGAGCGACCACATTTTCGGAAACAGTACGAAGCTTTCCTTTAAATATTCCGTAGGATCCGTAAACGAAACGACAAACACGTAGTACAAAGGGAAAAAGGTTACTACGCCGACCAACCCTAGCAATGTGATGTTAAATACGTTAAACATCTGGTTTCCCAGTCCCAGCTTCATATGATTCCCTCCTCAGGGCATTGCGCAGCAATGCCATCTTCGTAAGCGTCTGCTTTGGGCATTGCGCAGCAATGCCATCTTCGTAAGCATCTGCTTTGGGCATTGCGCAGCAATGCCGTCTTCGTAACATCTGCTTTGGGCATTACGCAGCAATGCCATCTTCGTAAGCTTTAATACACGCCTTCTTCGCCCATTTTTTTGGATATCCAATTCGCCAGCACGACCAGCGCCAAGCCTACGACCGATTTGAACAAGCCGGCAGCGGTGCTATAGCTGAACTCCCCTTGTTGAATGCCGACCCGGTACACGTAAGTATCGAATACTTCGGCTACTTGGGATACGGCGCCATTGTACATCAGGAATACTTGTTCAAAACCGACATCGAGCATATGGCCAAGACGCAAAATAAGCAGTGTCACGATCACGTTGCGAATGGCCGGGAGGGTAATGCTCCACATTTGGCGAAGCCGCCCTGCTCCGTCGATCTTGGCAGCTTCATATACACCCGGATCGATGCTGGCCATTGCAGCCAGGAACAGAATCGTTCCCCAACCGCATTCCTTCCAGATGGATTGGACCGTAAGCATGATCCAGAACGTATCCGGATTCGTTAAAAAGTCAATTCGGGCAAAGCCCAAGAATTCCAGCATTTTATTGACCAAGCCTTCGCCCTTAGCGAACAGTAGAAAGGTCAAGCCGGAAATGATAACCCAGGACAAAAAGTGGGGCATATAAACGATGGATTGAATGACCCTCTGGTACACGACGCTGCGCAGCTCATTCAGAAGCAATGACAGAACAATAGGCAGCGGAAAAAAGAGTACGAGGCTCAGCATATTGATCGCCATCGTATTACGGAACAGCAGCATAAAGTCCGGATTGGAGAAGAACCGTTCAAAGTGCTCGAAGCCCACCCACTCACTGCCGGTAATGCCGGCAAACGGGGAAAAATTTTGAAATGAAATGACGACGCCCCACATAGGGACAAATTTGAAAATGAGAAAAAACAATATTCCCGGCAAAGCCAGCAGGTATAAATATTTGTCGCGTACTAGATCCCTTCCAATACCTCTTTTAGGTTTAGTTCGGATTTTCACGGATTCGCCGGGAGCCACCTGTTTTGGTTGTACTAATGCCATCCTCTCCATTCCCCTTTCTAGAAATTTTTCTTAAACAACCGGAACCGGATGAATAACAACTTAAATTAAAATCGCGCCATTGACAATCGAACAATATTGCCCGGGACCAAGGCAAATTTGTCGCAGACAGAAAAGGGAGCTGAGACTATCTTGCCGATTGAGACAATCTTGTACAAAGGCGTGAAACAGCGTCACAGCGCCGATTTCGAAAAAAAGAAGAGCCCAAGCTTATACAGCTTGGACCCTTCATCACTTATCTTGTCAGCACGCCATCCTGCTTATTCCATCGCTGCTAGACCGTGTCTGTCATAAAAAACTGGGCCGCGAGACCAGACGCAGGCCAGATGCATTAGAAGCTCGCCGGTCATTCGTTCGCGGATCGCCGAGTAGCTCTCATCGGGATACACATTGTGCCATTCGTTAGGGTCCGCTGCCAGATTATACAGCTCCCCTTGGAACTCGCCGATTCGTTCAATCGCCTCTCCTAATGTTCCCGGCATATACAATATCAGCTTCCAGTCCTGCTTCCTCCACATTAAAGCGGGAGCCGAATGATGCGGCCCTGAACCTTTTCCGTGAAATTCGCAGAACGTCCCGAGTCGCTGCTTCTCACCCAGCAAATCGAGACCGGGCAGCTGCGGATTGCGCGGGAGTCCTGCTACCCTCGTCAGAGTCGGCACGAGATCCACCAGCTCAGCCGGACGGTCGTCCACCGACCCGTGCGCCGCTTGCGGCAAATAGCTGCCGGCCAAGATCATCGGCACCCTCACACTGCTCTCGTACAAACAGTACTTGCTGAACCGGTACTGTCGTTCGCCCAGCATCTCGCCGTGGTCGGAGACGAAGACGATCAGAGCATTGTCCAGCCGCCCTTGCCGCTCCAGCCTCTCCAGCGCCTGGCCTATGTAATCGTCGAGCCAAGAGCAATTCGCCCAGTAACGAAGCGTAGTCCGCTTGCGTTCTTCCGGTGTCATCGCTTCCCAGACATGCCGCTTCTGCCAATAATTGTTCCGGCTGCTTTCGTTTACAGCGTCCGTCGCCTCCAGATGCGTGCCATGCTCAAGCTCCCATGGCGGTTGAGGGATATCCGGGATATCGTTGATATCGTACAAATCCTCAAATTGCTTCAGTACATTGAAGCCGGCGTGCGGCTTTAAGAAGGACAGATACAGGAACAGCGGGCGCGCGTCGTCTAACCCTTCATCCAGGAACTTCAGGCATTGCTCCGCGACCCACCCGTCTCGGTGCCAATGCATCGGCACTTGGCTCGTACAGCCGATATAGCCGTTGGAATTCTCTTCACCGCCACCGTAATGCTTCGTCTCTTCGTAGTAAGCTGCGAGCCCCTCCGGCTCGACATCTCCCATCATAACGGCTCCATCCTCATAATGCCCGCTGTCACGGGAAAGACCGACGGCACGAACCTCGAAACCGCGGGTCGGCGGCACCGGATTTTTCACACCGTGATTCCAATGCGTCTTTCCGAAGCCTGCGGTCTGATACCCCGCTTTGCGCATCAATTCAGGAAGCGGATCGCTTGGCAGCTTGTCCTCATCGTATAATCCGCCATGATTGGTTCGTACGCCGAGCTGCGAAGGATAATAGCCGAACATCATCGAGGTACGGCTTGGAACGCACATCGGCGCTTGACATACCGCCTGGCTGTATGTGATGCCCTGGGTCGTCAGCTTATCAATGTTAGGCGTATGAATATGCTGATTGTATTTGCCTATACAATCCCAGCGCTGCTGATCCGTCATAAAAAAAATGATATTCGGTTTGCTTCGTACGTTGTCCGGATGATTTTGCATCGACAGCTTACCTCCTTATTTGCCTATTCTATGACTTAAGTGAACGTTGTGCGGTATGGACCGGCTTCAACTCATGTTTCGCATAATCGAAATATTTGCCCTCCAGCAAACCGATCAACGTATTGGTCACACGAACTTCGATACGGTTCGTACCTCCGGCAAGCATCGATGTTTGACCGCGGAAGCGGTAAGGCATCCAAGTACGTGCACCAAGAGAAATGCCGTTCACCAGCACCTCGGCAACGTCATGGAATTCGCTATCCAAGCCTTCGAACGTAAGCTCGAAGCTGTCCTCCGCAGGCAGTGCGTCAAGCTGAAGCTCGCGGCTGAATGACATCGTTCCGGCAAAGTACGGGTAGCCTGGGAACGGACTTGCGGACAACGGCTGCTCTTGAACTACTTGGCGCTTTAAGACCGGACGCTGTTCCGCGTCAAAGCCGGTTTGGAAGTCCCCTGTGATGTACAGGGCATCGATAAGGCCGTTCCAGTCGTGCTCGATGGTTACCTCTACCGCGATTTCATTCACGCCTGTTTGAATGTAAGGGGTAATATCGCAGCCCACGTTCATGTAATCGTACAAACGGCTCCGTACGAGCTCTGATTTCAGCAGACGATGGCCGTTAATGACAATGGCGCCATCACCGGACAATGCTCCTTGATCCATCACCAGATGCACTTTATCTAAGGACTGTTCTACAACGATAGTCGTTGTGTAGCGGGCTTGGATTGGATAAGCTAAACGAATGCGCATGGGCGTTCCGAATAACTGGCTCATTTGCACCGGCAGCTTCGTCGAAGCAGCTAGATCCGCACATTGATCAATGAACGTCTTAACCTGGACCGGCTCACCTATACCGCCAGCTTCCGAACCCGAATCGCTAACACCTTGAATGGCAATCCGGAAAGCATCCAGCCGGACTGCATTATCCTCGTCGGTGTGCATCTTCCACAATGTCGTCTCCGAAGCATCGACTGTTAAATTCCAAGGCTTACTCTCAACAATCACTGTTGGTTTTCCATCGCGTGTGATACTAAACAGTTTGGATTCGTAGGAGCCCAATAGTACGGGCAGGCTCCAGCGGTCACCATGATGTTCCGCTTCTATCCGCGTCTCATCGCCGCGGTCCAACGACAGCTCTGTGAACATGGCCGAAGCCGCTCCTTCTGCACCCCACAGTGCAGCCGAAACCTGTAAGGACCAGCTGCGAGTCTCTTCCTCTTGGTTGCTTATGAAGACTAGCACGCTGTCTGCGTCGATCCGGCGCGTCTGCATCAAGATGCTTCGTCTGCCATGACTGCCATGAGTCGGCTCCAGCTTCACCGTCAGCGGCTGCAGCTCCTCCAGAAGCGCCGACATGCTGCCCAGCACAGCCGCTTCGTCTGCCGAGGCCTCGAACGGCAAATGATATGCGCTCGCTGCGCCTTTGGACCACGCCAGCGGTTGTTCGCTGCCGCCGTTCCAGAACCTCTCAGCACCGGGCTCCGGTAAGCCGAAAGCGCTCGTCACTGCCGCTGTGTCCCATCCGTTCGATTCAATGGCCTGGTACGGCAGTTGTCCCATGCTGATCACTGTCCCGCCCTGCGCAAGGAAAGCTTCCAGTTTCGCCCAGGCGCCGCTCTCCAGATTGGTCATCGGAGGCGCGATAAGGACCGAATAGCTTGCATGGCCAAGCGTAATAAGGCCGTTCTCCACAGTGGCTTCCGCCAGAAGCTCCGCATCCAGATGGTCGTAGTCTCTGCCGCTGTACGTCAGCTCGTTGCAGATGCGTGTCCACCATGCTTTTAAATCGCCGAGCCTATGCTTCTCATCGGCTTGAATACCGCCGTAATCGAAATGGTGGAATGGATTGCCCAAATGCGCCCATAACGAAGTCGTCGGTTGAAGCACCGCTACCCGGATATCGGCTTGTCCGCAGCTCATCACGTAGCTGATCCGGCCGACATAGTCGCCGAGCTGTCTGAAGTGTTTCCAATACGGATTTTGCAAAAATTGCGACGGAGGCGCATCATGCTTCATCAACGCATCGAGCGTATAGAAAAAGGCATGGAAGTTAAAAAAGTTCGTCCCTTGCGCTGCCATCCGGTCGATCATCCATTTCGCATCCTGCAGCGTCATCGACCAGCCGACACTATGGAAGCATTCAATCAAATTCCGCTCCCGGCCGAACTGGCGGGCGATGGAGCTGACCATTTTGGCGCCGCTGCGGAAGCTTTCTGCATGGTTATTCAAGATCCATTCCAGCGAACGGCCCAGCTTCTCATGAGCGGTATCTCCACCCGGCACATGGCTGTACCGCTGCGTCGTATGCCGGACCGACGGCACCTCAGTCACGTATTGCAGCCCGTACTGCTCGCACCAATCATGTACCTGCTTATGATAAGCGCCGAGCAAGAGCTCATGAATCGCCTGGTAGTAGTCATAACGAATACGGGCAGACTGTTCGGTTTCCTCATACAGCAGCGCATGCAGATGATCACGCAGGTCATATCCATTTTTGTCCAGGAAAAACTGCGGCAGCTTCGGCGACCATGGCATACGGCCTAACAGCCCGATCTCATCGGTGAACATCCCTTTGATCGTACCGCCGAAATAGTCGCCCAAATGCTGTGCATATTTATCATGGGTCAACCGTATAAAGGTTGCCATCGCTTCATAGTTGCACGGGTCGACGAACGTCCCGTAATATTTAAAGTCTTCAATTTCCTTTTCCTGCATGATCAACACTTCCCATTCGCCAGCCGGCGCCGTCCATTCGATCTTCTGAACAGTGCGGTAAGTAAAGAACCGCTTCTGGTTATAGGCAGTCAAGCCCGCTTTCTGAAAAATCGGCTCCGCCTGGTAGTTACCGATAGACGAACGGACATCTACCGCCTCACTCCACAGCTTATCACCCTCCGAATTGACAGGAATGGCCTTCGCATACACAATACGCGCCCAAGGCAGCTCGATGGACAGGCGCTCACCTCCCTGTACCCGCTCGGCTCGATGCTCCAACGTGTAGTGCTTTGCCTCCGGATGCTCAAGCGTTACCTCTCCGCCAGCGATACCGCTTGGATACGGGTACTCGTCGTAGAGCCATACGTGCAAATTCCGGCGCTCGGCGGCTTCGACCGCTACACGGACTTTTTGAAACCAAGCATCGGATAAATAAGGGATCTCCAGCCCCTGTCTCGCGCAGATGAAGAATCCCCCCAAGCCTTTGTCCGCCATTTCATCAATCTGATAACGAATTTGGTCGTCTTCCATTTCCCCATTCCAAAACCAAAACGGATGAATCCGGTAAGCAGCTTCCGGCTGTGCAAAAGACTGCATGTTGAATTGGGCCATTTAACTTCATCTCCTTGTTATATGAATAAGCACTCAATCTATTAAAAACTATATAAGAGCGCATCTTACATAACAATCGGATTATTTTGACGCAGTGTGATTTCGTCTTTAACTATCTTGCCTGGTTAATACTTCCTTGCGAAACCGGCCCTATAGGCCTGTAAAATTCTTATCGGATGCCGGAAGTACACCACGATAACTGCATTTACATAAGTAAAGAGGCCGCTAACAACAGCAGCCTCTACTTTTCTTCTCGCATTATTATCTTAATCTCCGCCAAAAGAGTATTTACCTCTTTCAACATGCACAGCTTGATTCATTTCCTCATCCAACTCTCTCAGCACATTCGAGAATTCCATGACTCCATCTGAATCTTCAGCCGTTTGAAAATTAGTTGTATCAGGCCGGAATTTAGATTAGAAGTTAAGTAGACTCCAGTTTACCATAATCGCTGCTGCAATTCCTTAATTGCTTCTCGTCCAGCATAAGGCCGAAGCCCGGCGACCAGCCGCCCAAGTTAACACGGCCGTCAGATGTCCTCGACGTAGCCTGAGCCGTAACGCAGGCTTCGAATGCATCGGACTCGCCCGGCTTCTCCAGCGACTCGACCCAATCGGCCGATAACCCGATCGCGAGCTGCTGCCAGACCGTACAAGCCGGGCCGACCAGACTGTCGTCACCATCCCCTGTACGGAGAGTAATTCTGAAAAGCAATAATAATCCCCCACATCGGCACATACTTGAACAAGATGATGAACAGGATGCCCGGCATCGCTAGAAGATACAGAAATTTATCGCGCTTCATGATAGCCCAAATCCGAGATCGCTGTTTGGCCGCAGGAGTCCTAATATCCGACGGTAAATGATGCCCAATTTCGCTGTTCATTGCTTAATTGTACACCTCCTCTCTTCTCTTGTGCTCGATCTTGTTTGCTCGAGTTAGTACTCACAGTCTATGAAAATAGCATTCTTGCCGCAATTGGACTTTTTTTCATAGGGAAATTTCGCATCATTCCTGCTTTTTTTTCACAAAACAACGTAAGCTGTATCCACTTCCGGTCCGCAGTGTATGACTTACCTTACCGAGTAATGGGAGCGAGTCTCTCCTTCTTTTGCGATCGTTATTAGATGCCATTCCTTATAAATAGGCAGAGACGGCTTCTGCGAATTTTTGGTCAAAAAAACGGCCCCCCAATTGTTAGGTGGCGTCTAACAATTAGGGGGCAGTTCATTATGGCCGGCTGCTATTGTGCCTTTATTCAGTTATTATCTCCGCAATTTCCTGCTCCATCAACTGTAGCAAATGGAACGTGGAAAGCCGCCTGTTAGCGTAACGCAGCTGCCGATACATGCTGGCAACCGCTTTATCTGTCGATTTTGTTATGCAGCTCAAAGGTCCGTCACTCTTACTTTGCTTCTTCCCACAGTCGGCGCAAATTGTCCATGCCAATTTTTGAGCCGAGCCTGCACTCTTCCATGCCTTCAAACTCTATGGTGACATACCCGTTGTAGCCAGACTCTTTGATTAATTTAACGATTCTGCGAATGTCGATATCCCCGTGCCCGATAATGGCTCCCCTCAAATAATTGCCATGAGCCGTTCTGAACCAATTACCGCCTCCCGGAGGCTGGTCGTATGGGCGAAAATAGAAATCTTTAAAATGAACTAAGGAGGCATAAGGCAAGTTTTTCTTAACCCCAATAATGGACGATTCATCCACACACATGAAATTGCCGACATCTAGCGTCGTCTTGAAGTTGGGCCGGCCTACAGCCAGCAGCACACGCTGTACACGATCGCTCGCTTGGACGCTGAAGCCGTGATTTTCAATGGTAGTTGTAATCCCGTATCGAGCCGCATAATCGGCGATAAGCCTGCTTCCCTGCACGATTTGCGGAAGGCTATTCTCGAACCAGCCGATCGTCATCTGTTCCGGACTAATCGTAAAGGCCGTCACATCATGACGCATGTGCTTCATACCTAAACGGGCTACCAGATCGACATGCTGCTTGACTCGCGCCACTTCCGCCTCAAAAGCTTCATCCGTGGCTTGAACAAAATTAGCCGGCATTGAATAGTTGGACAGTTCGATTCCCACCGATTTCGCTTTCTCACGGACGGAGTCCGCCAGCTCAGGATTGTCCACCAGTGTAAACCCGTAAGGAACGATTTCCATATGCTCCCCGCCGTTATCTGCAATCCACTGGATCACGTCAAGTATGGACATTTCTCCCGCTTTAATGGCGGGAAGCAAGCTATACGTGCTCAAACCGATTTTCATTCGCACGATCCTCCTTCTACATTTCAGGGTTAAAAAAATATCGCCCATCAGAGTGTAAATTCGATATGTAATTGTGAAAACCCTTCCATTTATCCTGTGCAATAAAGTTACTTCCAGATAATCACAAAGCTTATCGAAGCACTTATGTCATTTGCAATTACTGTTTCTCTGGGCTTCATCCCTTACTATGCTATATCTATGATGGTCTCAGATGATTCGAAGTAACTGAAACTGTGTAATAAATTGTAACTACCACGTGTCTGGCTTCATGTAAAAAGAAACGATTGGGAGGATGATGAATGTGAACAATCGGAACAAATCGAGGGCCAAATCGTTGCGCATGGTGCTGGCCGTCCTGACGCTTGCGGTAGCGGTTCCCATATCCACGGCGTTCGCAGACGGATCCGCTGGTGAATCCAGAGCAGTGGGTAAAACGGCTGGAGCCGCCGCCAACGTCACGATTATTCGCGCCAACGGTGATGCCGTCACCCCGATGGGAGCGGGGGAGTGGGATTACCTCGGTCAGCGCTCGACTGTTTCCTCGCAAAACCCGACCAACTACGTTCACTCCGGCGGTGGCGACTTTAAGTTCCAAGTTGTAAGCGGTCCGAGCGGCGGCGCCTGGTACCAGCTGCGGGAATACGATCCGGGCAGCAATGCGGACGAAGTCGTTACCGGTTATGAGTACTTATTGTACCCTGGGGACACATTGATTTATCGGGGAATCAGCAGCTATGTTGACGGCGATAACAAGAAGGCTGAATTTTATGTGTACGAAAGCTTCAGCGGATCCGCTTCCGTGAAGTATTGGGATTAACCCTGCTTCATCTCAGTTCCGATAGAGTCAAAAAGGGGTGTATCGATGACGGTACACCCTTTTTGCATTTGCACACTCAAGCGGTCAGATATTAAAGCCTGCAAAATGCTTGCCAGTATTTTCTCATAATACATGGCCCTGGCTTTGAGTTTTGTCGGGCTAGCTCTTCCAGGTGCCTAAATATGAATTTGAATATTATAGTACCGACCCCGCGCCAACGCCAATCTTTATCCACTGTTCACAATCAACACTAGTGTGAGCACTTTGTTCAACGAAGCATACCGAAAAATACGCTACGATAGTCTGATTGAACTCGACAATAAAAGTATTTTCACGAATTCTTCTATCTGGCCATTTCAGTAAATTTCATAATATACTCTCCACTCTAATTGAACTAACTCGATTCCCCTAGTTAGTGAGCAGTAAAAAATATGTATAGTTTAAATTTCCTATACTGTAAGGGGAAGTCTGTCACCAGTACGGTCACCAGAATATTTGTTCAAATTCGCTTATGACATTCACCCACTCTCGTCATTTGATAATTCGGAGTCCAAGCTGACTTACTAGTTTCTGGAGAAGCTCGGTGAATGTTAGAACCGCTTGCCCCCTGTATTTCTCTTTGTGATAAATGAGTCCGATTTGTCGAGTGAAGGGCGTTTCCGCTATATTCAGCGTTTTTATTCCAGGTTTATTCCACTGCTTAATTAGGGTCTCAGAAAGGATAGAGCCCCCGGTCCCTGCTTCTAGAAGGCTGATAATGGATTCAATGGAATCCGTTTCGATAGCAGGCCGTAAATGAATATCCCTTAGGCTGCAGACAGCATCAATCTGCTGCCGGCACTGATAGTTTTTGGGAAACAATACAAGAGAGATATCCTTGAGAGCCTCTAAGCTTACTTCGGGTCCTTTTGCAAAGGGGTGGCCGGTATTGACTGCGAAGTAAAGCTTATCGTTATAAAGCGGCTGGGAGACGATACGTTCATCATGAACAGGAGTTATAGTTAGCGCCATGTCTATCTCGTTATTAAGCAAACGTTCCGCAACATTGTCCGCACTGAAGATTCTAACCTGAATTTCCGGATAGGCCTCATGAAAATCCGGCAGCAGCCGGCAAACAAGCGAATTTAATTCGCCGGGCAAAACCCCGACGGAAAGTCGCCCCCGCTTCATCTCTTGCAGTTCCTGAATCTCCTCCCGTACGCTTTCAAGGCTGTGAAATACGGTATGACAATGTTTTAGCAAAATCAGTCCCGCTTCAGTAATGGCTGTCTTCTTGCCGATCCGATCGAATAAAGGCAGACCCAATTCGTCCTCAAGTGCTTTTATTTGGTGGCTAAGTGTAGGCTGCGTGACTCCCAACTTCTCGGATGCTCTCGTAAAATGCAGCTCTTGGCAGACTGCCATGAAATATTCCAATTGTCTGATTTCCATCCCGCACCCCCGAATTACGTATCTGTGCCATATTAGCTATCATTATAAATAATTTTAAATAAACAAAACAATCCCCAGCCACGGTGTCAGGGGGATTGTTAAGAGAATCAATTAATTTAGAAGCACATAGCCAAAATAACTTATTCGTGCCACGGCGAATGAAGTACACAATCGCAAAAATCGGTGCGTTTGAAGCCCGGGAGCAACCGAGCGCACACATCTGCCTTTATATTGCCAAAGGTCGTTTCCGGTTTGTGAGCAAACCCCTCAAGAAAAGCAGGTAAGATTTTGTTCTTAAATCCATCTCTCGGATAAGCCAACGTTACCTGGTTTCGCACCTCTTCGGTAAGTACATCAAAGTTTTCACCCATAACGTCATAGCCAACGCCAGAGTATATCAAAGCGACTTCCGGCTCTTTATATTGAGCCACGCCAATGGTTGTATGCAGGGCGATAGCATCCCAGACGAGCCGGGCAGATTCTTCCGGTACTCCATGGCTTCGTAAAAAATCACGGGCCGCGTTAGCTCCATCCACCTCAAACCGTTTATCTGGACTGCTGTAGTGCTTGGTAAGCCCGAGGTCGTGGAACAAAGCGCTGATATATAGAAGCTCTAAATCATACTTAACATTGTTTCTTGTTCCCATCAGCGCACCGAATAAATAGACACGGTGGGAATGATTCCACAGTAGATCGGTTCCATGCTCCCGAAGCAGCTCTGCGGCTGATTTAGCCAGCGTACTGTCCGGTATTCGGATTCCTGCAACTAAGTTTGACATGAATGGACACTCCTTTTTTTAAGTTAGATGAAATGGGGTTGTTTATGAACTTCATTGTATGCCTTCAATAATTATTGATCAATATTATCATTTCTATGATTACAATAGATTTTGCGCATGATGAAATAAAAAAGAAGCTTCTTGTACCACATGAATCGTGGTTCAGAAGCTTCTTTGATTGGATTTTAATGCAACGAACTCATAGCCCTGCTTGTGACCACAGTTAATCTATTGCTCCATAGATGACAGACCGCAAACGCGGATGAATGTATGGCTCTAGACTTGGCAGCAGCTGCTGCATATACACGACAGACAGCTGTTCCTGCGGATCGATTAACACCCAGGATCCGGCTAAGCCTGCCCAGCCAAACTCGCCAATCGAACCATTGTTACCGCCATCCGCCGGATCCATCATGACACGTACCCCAAGACCGTAGCCATAGCTCTTCTGCTGTGGCCAATTGTAATCCTTCAGTTGCTGTGGCCCTAAATGATTGGTTGCCATTAATTGAACGGTCTTCCGGCTAAGAAGCCTCACTCCATCCAGCTCGCCGCCTCTTGTAAGCGCCTGCGCAAATCTGCTGTAATCACCTATTGTTGACAGAAGACCGCCGCCGCCGCTCTCAAATCTGCTTTCAGGCTGATAAGAATCGTCCCTTTTGCTATTAGGAGTCAACTCGCCGTCAGCTGTACGGTCATACATTTTGCACAGTCTGTCACGTTTATCTTCTGTAATGCGGAATGAAGTGTCGGTCATCCCCAGAGGCTCGAAGATTTCCTTCTTCAAAAATTCTCCGAAGGTTTCACCGGACAGCACCTCTATCAAAGCACCGAGAATATCATGACTCGTCCCATACTTCCAGTGTGTACCGGGATCGAACGCAAGAGGAATGTCAGCTAGAGCTTTAGATAATGTACGAATGTCCTTCGTATTATCGGCACCCTCCATAAGAATACGAGTTAACCGTTCGGTTTCTGTACTGTCACCGCCGTATGTAAGCCCCGAAGTCATGGTGAACAAATCCTTGATCCGAATAGGACTTGATGCCGGAGATGCAGATCTTACACCAAATTCGTTATATCGGAAGACCTGAGGGTTTTTAAATTCCGGCAAATACTCCTCTACCGGATCGTTTAGAAGATACATTCCCTTCTCATACAGCATTAGCGCTGCTACGCAAGTAACTACTTTGGTCATGGAATAAATACGGTATAGGGTATCCGATTGAATCTTTATCTGTTGTTCTAAATCTGCATAACCAAAGTATTCCTGATACACTAATTCGCCATTTTTGACAATTGTACAAGCACAACCGGGCGGTCCTTTTACCACCCATTCCTTCAGCAGCGGAGTTAACCGTTCTTGTAATCGTTTCATTCGTTTACTCATCTCCTTCCGGGTCTCGGACGCTAAGCGAACCGGTCGATTACTGACGTATTCGAAATCACGCATTGTCTGACCGACATAGTCTAGTTTATCTTTATAACGCTCCTTTCACAATACCACTACATTGGACACAGAAAACCTCGCGGCAATACATAGGTGTACTTTACCGTAGAGCCATGGACAATTGATAAGCTTTTCCAGCCTCTGCATCAAAAACTACACATTCGTTATTCGAACGGTCAATGGTATGATCTATCAAGTGACCGGAAGTGTTCTCTACAATGTGCACCGGGTGACCCGGCCATGGGTTCATCACATAACACGGCAGTGTACGGCGTGCTTCTATGGTTACCAGCCCTACACCATCCGCATTTTTCGACGCCGATACCAGAAAACCGCCCCTTGCCTGGAATCGGCTAAAGGAGATTTCTGCCCAGTCCGGTACCGCCGAGAACAAGTGAATGCGCCCGCTGCGGCTGTTGATCACCCTTTCCGGGTCGTCGTTGATCGCCAGGCACAGCTGCTTATAGCTCTCGATTGGCTTTGTATGGCCGTTCGTGGAAGGGAACGTATCCTTGCATTCACCCAGCAGGACAAACACAGGCTTGTTACTGGATGCAGGTACAAGACGCGCGGTACGCAGCATGATATCCTTCATTTGCCGGGAGCTGTCCAGGTGAATTTCGTCCGCCAATGTCGTCGGATAGATGCCAACGTACCAAGGATGGCAGCCCTTTTGCCATCTTGGCCTGATGCCGCTAACTCCTGCAAAGATTGGCCCCTCTTCCGTTTCAACCATCGGATAAGGCGGGAGATTATCTGCTGCTTCCAGCCATCCGGGTTTTAAGTCCTGGTCCATGCCAAGGTAATCCGCTAATTCGGCAGCGCGCCGGAATGTCCAGCGGAACATGCATATAGCACTGATCGTATCCTTGTTATATTCGAAATTCGGCTGA
The DNA here is from genome assembly GCF_022354825.1 of Paenibacillus sp. H1-7. Taxonomy (GTDB): domain Bacteria; phylum Bacillota; class Bacilli; order Paenibacillales; family NBRC-103111; genus Paenibacillus_S. The sequence goes on along the minus strand of NZ_CP031168.1, from coordinate 2,414,959 downwards.
ACGCCCCAGCATTCCGCTTCCACTGCCGGAACGATATGAAATAATCCGTCTTCCTGTCGTTCAATATACGCAGCGTAGAAGACAGCCAAATCCCGTAAAGCCGGATAAAGCGTCCGTCTTAACAATGCTTCGTCCACCCCGTAATCCCAAATGTCCCATAACACCTTCAGTACCTGCGCCCCAGTTTCCAAGCACAATTCCATCGACGAGTTGGAGTGTACGTACCGGTCCGGCTTCACCGGCGGCAAATATCCATGTACCAGGAGCATTCCCGGCAGCCCATACACTTCGTTTGCATTCATCCGGGCAGCCGGCAGCCAGTTCTCTACGAGATGTCCCCACATATCCAGTGCATCTTCGCGTCCCCGAACTACCATTGATGTATAGAAAGGCTCGTTATAACAGGGTAACCCGTGCCACAGCTGGGCGTCGGTCTCAACCGTTGCGTAGGAAGCGCTTGCTTCAAAGCGTCTCGAGTCGGTACGTACTCCTCCGGAATGCTTGCAAAACCAGCTGTAAAACAGATTCGTTATTTCTTCCTCGTAATGAGCTTCTCCGGGATAAAAAACTCTTCCGTTTTCCCTTTTGTCGTATAATCCGCCGTACCAGTCGGCATTCTCTGCACACAATGCTTCAAATCCGTCTTCTTCCGCAGCTAACAACTGCCGCTTTGCTTCCGCCAAAATATCAGCGGCATCATTGGAGGTAACTACGGCGACATAGAGTGTTGCATTCCCGGCAGCCTGAGCCGTAAGCGTTGCGGTAACCGCTGCCCCCTGGGCCTCACGGATATACATGTAATCCTTCTCATGGCGCTCCGCTCCGGCTGCCGCATAAGGTTGAGTCCCCAAGCTATGACCGAACTCTTCGTGAATCGATGCCGTCCCTTTACCGCTAACCAGACCCATCATCACATATTCAAACCCATCCGGAAATGTTTTTTCGGCGGGCAGACACTGCTTGATCCAGAAAAATCTCCCTTCTCCCCCGTTCTCGGGCGGAGCAATAGGCCCATTCCATTCCGCTTCCGCTTCGTAGTTGTAATACTCGGCGGGTTGATCGCTGTTTCTAGGCTGGTAAACGACCTGACGTTCGTGTCGCGGCTTGAATTCGGTTCCTTCCGCATTCATGTAGACGCGATGGCCTTGATCCTTATGGCGGTACAACCGGAACGAAAGCGGCACGGATAATCCCTTAAAGTCCGTCCGTACCGCTATGATATTGCGTTTCATACAAAGAAGATAATCAAGACGAAGCGACGTTCCTTCTCCCCCTATTGCGCTGCTCACCATCCCCGTGTCACAATGCTGCGTCATTGTAGGCTGGGGAAGGCCCGATAAGTCCGCGCATTTTACAATAATCTGTCCGACGGGCTTTTGACATGGAAAAGGATAGGCACGGAATGCCGCATACGGTTCTCTTCGTCCGCCTCTCGGATCAAGAGTTCCGTATTTTGGCCGTGTGCTTCCGGTGGGCTCGATATCTGAAAAACCTTCATTTGCTTTAGAATAGGCGCCCTCGCGGATTTCCTGGATCGTGAGTGGAGTCGGGTTAGCCATTCGGCGGTCAAAAATATCGGATTTGATCATGCTGAGAGTGATCTGCTCCGGAGGTCCCCATAGACTAGCCTTGATTGACGGACTAGTTAAAGCATGCAGCGGGTTTTGCGACCAAGCCACCTGCGGATGCGGGCAGCTGGGATGTATGCATCTGTTAATTTGAATACGTTTGGCCATTTCTCTGAGCGGGATTTGAACGTCGTCTCCTATGCTCTTCACTCGTGCTTCACCTCTCTTTTTCATTTAGGCTGGCATATCAACTCGTTACCGGTATCCCGGCCTCATTCTAGTTGAACGGGGAAGTCTCGCGCGAGAAGATCCCTTGACTCTTGACTCCCGTCCAACATGGCGAACTGCGAATCTTATTTCTTCGCTGCTTCTTGTGCTTTCACATCTGCAATCGACTTTTCAATCGACTCCTCGGCCTGTCTCAGCGCCGAGTTGATATCCGTGCCATTTTTCAGCATCGCATCAAAGGTGTTCCCCGGTATGCCGGATACATCGACAAAAGTCGTTCCTTTTTCCCGAATCGGTGCCGGAGGCGCATACTTATTATAGAAAACCGCCTGTGTATTTCTCCCCTTCAGCCACTCGATGTCTTGTCCGAACACGGATTGAATGTTTTTGTTAACAAGTGGAGTAACTAAAGCTTGCTTGGATAATTTCGTTTGCACCTCATCCGACAGCAAGTGAGCGATAACCTCGAACGCCGCATCTTTATTTTTCGATTGTTCCGTAATATACATCGAATAAAAATTCGGTTGAAATCCGACCTTTGGAGCGTCTTTGAAAGCCGGAGCAGCAACAACATCCCAGTTTAAGTTAGGATTGGATTGATACATCGTAATTAATTTTTCAGTAACATCCATATTCATAGCTGATGTGCCGCCTCCAAAAGAACCGGCTATAGAAGGAGCGTTCGCCGGAATGTCGTATATTCTTTTGAAATTCGCAAACAGCTGCTGCCATGCTTCCGTATTGACTGCCGCCTTATCGGTTTTGGCGTCCATGAAGCCTAACGACCGTTGATTATACTTAAATACGAGCGGGCTGTTATAGCGAAGCCCTACATAGTTGGCGCCATTGTCTGTACGGGATATTTTTTGGGCAATATCGTATATTTCATCCCACGTAATACCGTCCTTCGGATAAGCTACGCCGAATTTATCAAAAATATCTTTGTTGTAAAACAAAATAAGATTGCTTCCCATAAAAGGAAGTCCGTACAGCTTCCCGTCTCCCCAATTTCGTATCACTTGGAGCAGCACAGGATCGATCCGGTTCAAATCGAAGTTGTGCTTTTTAATAAGCTCGCCTATATCGTAATGCAAACCATTGGCCATAATTCGCGAGTTCACGTTCGTACTGCTCTCAAGAACGATATCGGGAACCGTTCCTGCCACAATCAATTCCGGATAGTCGGCCCCTTTAGCCTTATGAATGTGCTCCACTGTGATATTCGGGAATTTTTCCGTAATATATTTTCCTATTTCTCTTTGAAAATTTTCTTCTTGGGCATAGTTCGAATTTTGAGCGGTGTAAAATAAAAGTTTAATCGGGGCATTACTTTTGACTACTGCTTCAGCTTCATTTTTCCCGGAATCACTTGTTGCCGTAGTTCCACCCTGGCTGCAGGCAGAGAAAAAGATAAGAGTGACAAGTGGAACCGCTAATAATAAATGACTTCTTTTCATTTGAAACCCTCCCCTTGATTATCTATGTGGTGCTCAATCCGATCATATACTAAGCCCCGTACGATAATCCTATTGAAAAGTATCAAAATTCTATTGCAAGAGTGTTAGCGCTTACAGTTTGTGCTATCCTAAACATTCATTCATTCGTTAACTGACTAATAAGCTTTTTTATGCTTGCAGCGTATTGATGAGGGGTCACGCCATATTTTTTTTTGAACATACTAATAAAGTACGAAGGCGAACGAAACCCTGTCTCCGCACTGATCTGTCTGATCGAAACGTCTTGTTTATAAAGCATCGATTTGGCTTCTTCCAAACGTTTATCCATGGTATACTCGGTGATCGTCTTGCCAAGCTGCTCTTTAAATAGCGCGGACAAATAATTTGGCGAGAAGTGCAATTCTTGAGCTATATCTTCAATTTTAAACGGGCTTTTGTAATGATGGTTAATCCATTTCAATATGTTGTTAATATGCTGAGCTTGAGTCGAGCCTAGCGAAATCGGATCACTAGTCAATACTTCCTCCGTGTATATCATTCTTTGAAAGTACGAAAAAAAATGATAGAAAAACAGGATAACGGATTCCCGATTCATTATCTCCAGACCGCTAGATAAACTCTCATGCAAATCCTTGAATCCATACTCTAGATGCGCAGCCTGCTCGTCGTTCAAATAAAATAACTGCCGGCTCATTTTATTTTCTACAATTTGCGACAAGAATGAAGAAAGCACGGGAAATATCGAAGCATACTGCTCAATAAGCGAAGCTTTCACTTTAAACACCGTACGGGTATAATCCGGCGGCACATTCATGTGAATATAATGCATCTGAAAAGGCTTGATTACGATTAGCGTATGCGGACGAACCTGGTGTATTCGGTCATTGATTATATACTTTCCGTCGCCTTCGTGTATGTACAATATTTCTAAACCGTCATGAGCATGAAAATGTTCAACGGATGCTGTGTACGTCTCTTTATGGCTAAAAAGATATAAATTATCCAGCCATCTTCTGAATGTCACTGTTTTCACCGGCTTCGCCTCCAGAAAACATTTTGTTTACAGCATACATCATCAGATGACATTGTTGAACCTATTTTTTTGCTTACCCCGTTGCTCATAGTAGTAATACGTAACACGTATTGGACTCCATTGTTGCATATTCGAATCTGCACTTCCATGAAAATACCGCTCAATTACTGGTGCTAGTATAAGAAAAGCCCGTTCCAACAAGGAACGAGCTTGCAACATCATAACGAAAATCTTAACCGCTTTTGGTTCCATCCGGCTCCAACACACGTACTTGAAGAGATGATAAACCTTTTTCGATTTCGGCACGGTTAACCTCAAACCATTCCGGAAGCATCAGTTTTTCACCTAATGCATCTGATTGCTCATCAACTGCAAATCCTGGCGGATCCGTGGCGATTTCAAACAGGATGCCGCCTTCTTCACGAAAGTAAATGGCATGGAAATATTGCCGGTCGATAATGGATGTGGGTTGAAGGCCATGCTGCTCTACATGAGTCCTCCACGAAGCATGATCTTCATCATCCTTTGCGCGCCATGCAATATGATGAACTGTACCGGCTCCACTTATGCCCCACTCCATCGCCGCAACGTTTACATCAATAATATTACCAAGAGTCCCCGTCGATTTATAACGCATAAAGTCTCCCTCTTGTTCCACCCTTTGAAGACCCAAGACCTGCTCTAGTACTTTCATCGTTTTGTTGGGAGCAGTAGTATACAGGACGGCACCGCCGAAACCTTTGATAGCTTTATCTACTGGAACGCCGCCGAACGACCACTGACTCCACTCCCCTTCCTCGCGCTCTACAATCTCTAGCTGCAAGTCATCCTGATCTGAAAACGTTAAGTAATTCTCACCAAACCTCGTATTCATCGAATAAGGAACATGAAAGCTTTCTAGGCGCTCTTTCCAAAAATCGAGTGAACCTATAGGCACGACATAGGTTGTTATACCGACCTGTCCTCCGCCAATCCGCCCTTTACGGCCAAATTCATATGGAAAAAATGTGATGATCGTACCTGGACTACCTGCCTCATTACCGAAATATAAATGGTAAACCTCCGGAGCGTCGAAGTTGATCGTTTTTTTTACAAGTCTCAGACCTAATACCCCTGCATAAAAGTCCACGTTTTTTTGTGCATTCTTTACAAAAGCCGTTATATGATGGATCCCTTCCGTTTGCTTTGCCATTTTGCAAACACTCCTTGTATGATCTTTAACCTGCTTATGTCCTATCATATTGAAATGATTGTTCATCAACAATTCCATTATTTCTATATTACGTATAGCCATTAACTATATCTTCAAGAGTGAAACTCATATAAGCAATTACTATACGATATATAGACAGATTCATATTGATAGATGCTTATCACAGCTTATAAGATGAGGTTGAATTATTCTAGCTACTATTAACAAGGGGGAAATTCGATGGGAGTACGTTTTTTGAAAATGGCAGTCGTTTATATTTTGCTTGGCATTTGCATCGGTATTTACATGGGAACATCGCTTAACTTTGCATTAACGAGCGTTCACGCTCATGCAAATCTTTTCGGGTGGGCAACATTAGCTCTTTGCGGATTTACGTATCTTCGCTTTCCCAAAGCAGCAGAATCTCCTTTAGCTAAGTGGCATTTCTGGTTGCAAGGTATTGGCCTGCCCATCATGCTTATTACCCTCACCTTAATGGCCCATGGCTATGCGCCGAATTGGGTTACGACGCTAAAACGCATTGGTGAAGCTGTAGCTGGAATCGGCATCTTGGTTTTTGCTATTAATGTTTTTATTAACGTGAAAGCAAGGGACATTCATAGTAGAAGTCAGCATGATGTTTCCATGTAATACTCGGGGAGACAATCTGAATAATAAGGGGAGAGTATTATGGTTAACGAACCGCAGTCTAACTCGTCAAATTTCTCTTTCATTACCGGCATTCTTTTCTGGTGTACATTAGTAGTAGTATCTTGTGTGTATTTAACGATTCCATTAATAACGATTTTTGCAGACGCATTCAAGGTGTCGTCTTCTCAAGCCGCCTGGGCCGGCAGTGCTTTTTCGTTTGCCTTTGCAGGCGGGGGGTTGTTCTTTGGAGTATTATCGGACCGTTATGGACGAAAAAAACTGATGTTATCAGGGTTGCTGTTGCTCACTATAATAACTCCCCTAATCGGGAGTGTCAGCAGTTTATCTTGGCTTGTTGCCCTTCGAGCTATCCAAGGCTTAGCAGCGTCCATGTTCCCTCCGTCTGTTTTGGCCTACGCAATGGAAATGTTTCCGGTTAAAAGAAGAGTAACCATTATCGGGTTCATCAGTACGGCGTTTTTAATGGCTACTATAGCTGGACAATTATATAGCAGCTTTATTGTTTTGAGCTTGAGCTGGTCTTATGTTTTCTATCTTCTTTTTGCGGTGTATTTAATATCCACTATCTTGATAACCTTTTTTATTCCAAAAGACAAAACACAGCAACCGGAGGGCAGCTTCTTTTCTCCCTTTTTACGAATAGGCGATATTTTTAAACGAAAAGGCCTGCCTCTTTGCTACATCATTTCTGCTACGCTCTTTATTTCGCTTGTCGGCTTTTTTACGACCCTTGGAAGTTATTTAAGCAGTCCGATCTTCGGGTTAAGTCATCAAGATATTCTTTGGGTCCGTGCGGTTGGTATTATCGGCATGCTGGTAGCACCGTTTGATGGAAGATTGGTTGCGAAAATTGGAGTCAAAAACGTTTTATGGTGTGGACTGATCTTAGCTGGAATCGGCTTGGGATTGTTAGGCTCCATGCCCAACATCATTTTTCTAGTAGCCATGAGCGTTGTGTTTATTACGGGAATTGCTATGGCTCTTCCCGCATTGATCTCGCTAATTGGTCACATTGCCGGGGAATTCCGGGCAATCGCCGTTTCGTTCCACATGTTTATGGTGTTCATTGGTGCATCATTTGGGCCGATTCTCTCGATTTATCTGATCAATCACGGAGGCTATTTACTCTCTTTTGAAGTATTGGCCGGATTGTTAGGCTTGAGCTTGCTTGTCCCTTTTTTTATTCGTTTAGAAGAACCACGCAGTTACCCAGCATCATCCCAAAACGAGACCAACGTAACCGGTTAATAGCGGTTCCCCTTGGCTCATCGTTGTATTATTCATTACTTTGGAGGTTTGCACATGGAAAGCAAAAATGGCCATTTAACTACAAATTGGGGTGCACCCGTTGGAGATAACCAGAACTCCATGACAGCCGGCCCACACGGTCCAACCCTCATTCAAGACGTCCACCTTCTGGAGAAGCTTGCCCATTTCAACCGGGAACGCATCCCCGAACGCGTTGTTCATGCCAAAGGAGCCGGAGCACACGGATATTTTGAAGTAACCAACGATGTTTCCGCCTATACAAAAGCCGGCTTCTTGACTAAGGTTGGCAAACGTACACCGGTTTTTATACGATTTTCCACAGTTGCAGGAGAGCTGGGATCTGCAGATACCGTACGTGACCCGCGCGGCTTTGCCGTAAAGTTTTATACGGAGGAAGGAAATTATGATTTGGTGGGCAATAACACGCCTGTCTTTTTCATTCGGGATGCCATTAAATTTCCTGATTTCATTCATACCCAGAAACGCCATCCTCAAACTCATCTGAAAAACCCCAATGCTGTTTGGGACTTCTGGTCTTTGTCCCCCGAATCCTTGCATCAAGTCACTATCTTGATGTCCGACCGCGGTATTCCTGCGACTCTTCGTCATATGCATGGTTTCGGAAGCCATACGTTTAAGTGGGTCAATGCGGACGGACAAGGCATTTGGGTTAAATATCATTTTAAAACGGAACAAGGTGTGAAAAACCTGGATGTCGAGCTGGCCGCCAAGCTGGCCGGTGAAAACCCGGATTATCATATCGAGGATTTATTTCATGCCATAGACAAAGGTGATTTCCCCGCATGGAAGCTATATGTACAAATGATGCCGCTGGAAGATGCCAAGACCTATCGTTTCGATCCTTTCGATGTAACAAAAGTGTGGTCGCAGAAAGATTACCCTCTTATCGAGGTTGGACGCATGGTTCTAAACCGAAACCCGGACAATTATTTTGCCGAAGTTGAGCAAGCAGCCTTTTCCCCTGGAGCGTTCGTACCCGGTATTGAGGCTTCGCCGGATAAAATGCTGCAGGGCCGTTTATTCGCCTATGCGGATGCTCATCGCTATCGGGTGGGGACAAACCATCACACATTGCCTATCAATAAACCTGTTGTCGAAGTAAATAACAACCAGCGTGATGGCCAAATGCGTTCCGATCGCAATGGGGGGAATTCGATATACTATGAACCAAACAGTTATGGCGGAGCTGCCGATTCGGCAGCCCATAAGTCAGCCGCGTTTGAAGTAACCGGTTCAGCCGATAGTGTCCCGTATGATCATGATGATCATTACACTCAAGCCGGCGACCTGTACCGATTGCTTCAGGCAGAAGAACGCGAGCGTTTGGTTACCAACATTGTGAATGCTATGAAGCCTGTGGAGAAGGATGAAATCAAGCTTCGTCAAATCTCTCACTTCTATAAAGCAGATCCCGAATGGGGCCAAGCGATCGCCGAGGGGCTTGGCTTGAGAGTTCCACAGTTGGCTTAATACGACCTGTAAAAGAGAGCAGTTCCTTACAGCAAAGCTGGGGAGCTGCTCTCTTTTTGCTAATAGTAATTCCTAATAGTAATTCCTATCTGCCTCAAAAAATGCATATTATAAAGAAAAGATCTGTAAGAAAGGCGGCTTTGTAAGGCCGCTCTCTTTCAGATCTCTTTAATACGCACTGCGCTTAGTTATTCAGAAAGTTAATCAAAGCTTTATTGAATTGATCAGGGTGAGTCGCATTTAAGCCATGTGGTCCGCCTTCGATGACAACAAGCTCACTGCCTTTAACCGCTTCGTGGGAGAGCTGGCCGCTTACTTCAAGCGTAACGATCGCATCGGAATCACCATGGATAACGAGTAACGGGATATCGAACTTAGCCAAATCACCTCGGAAGTCGGTCCGGCCGAAGGCAGCAACGCAATCCAACGTCCCTTTTGCGGAAGCGAAGGAGGCGATCTCAAGGTTGTACACACGGAAGGATTCGCTGACCAGATCGGTTCTATCCCCTGCTTTAAAGAAGTTATGAGTGAAGCTGTCAAGGAAAGCAACCCTGTCTTTTTTTAGCCCATCTTGGAAGCCTTGAATGGTCGCTTCATCCAGACCTCCTTCCGGGTGCTCGGCGGACTTGTAGAAGAACGGAGGAACCGCAGCTGCCAATACGGCTTTTTTAACACGACTTGTTCCATAATTTCCAACGTACCGGGCTACCTCTCCGCCGCCCATCGAAAATCCGACCAGTGTTACATCGTTAAGGTCAAGATGTTCGATCAGCTTATGAAGATCCGCCGCAAACGTATCGTAGTCGTAACCGTTCCACGGTTGGGAGGATTGTCCGAACCCGCGCCGGTCATATGTAATTACACGATAGCCCGCTTCAATGAGAGCTGGAACCTGACTCTCCCACGAGCGTCCGCTGAGCGGCCAGCCATGGATCAGAATGACAGGTTTACCTGCGCCGAGATCTTCAAAATACAATTCAATGGGTTGTCCGTTTTCTGTTCCTACTGTTAATTTAGCCATGTTTCATACTTCCTTTCGAAATTGGTTTTGGGATAGCGGATCGGTTTGACGCTTACATCTCAATTAACCCAAGAAAGATTTCAACATCCATACATGCTTTTCCAGGGAGCTATGAATGGCCAAAAGCAGATCCCCAGTCGTCTCATCGCCTTCACGGTCTGCAATACTCATGCCCTCTTTAAGCTCACCCACAATAGTCCCAAAATCAGCCGCAAGCATGCGGACCATCTCATTTGCATTCTCATTGCCTGCTGCATCTTTTACTGTTGCTTTTTCGATAATTTCACGAAGTGTCGCCACCGGACTACCGCCTAATGCAAGCAGCCGTTCGGCGAGATTGTCCACATGAAGTGCAGCTTCCATATAAAGTTCTTCGAACTTCAAATGCAATGTGAAGAACTGAGGCCCTTTTACATACCAGTGATAGTTATGGAGTTTGGTGAACAACAGACTCCAGTTAGCGATCTGGGTGTTAAGCACTTCCGTTAGTTTCTCTGACATAAAAAAACTCCTTTCAAAATTGGTTAAGCTCTAGGCGAGCTTTCAAACTTACCTTTATGAGTCAAGTCGCAGAACGGTTTTTGACTGGATAACCCGCACCGGCAAAGAATAAAACTTTCCTTGGTCTCAAAACGGTTCCCCACCGCATCCACCATTTCTACATTACCCGTAATACGCAATGGTCCATTATCGTTTACTTTAATCGTAACTTCAGACATGTTGATCTCGCCCCTATTCGACTAATTTGGTGAAATACACTTAGAAAACGAAGCAATCCAGATCACAAAAGCCACTGCCATGATGATGATTGCATCCATGATGATGGTGCGCCTTTTGAGGTGCCTGAATTCCTGCTCCGCCGCCTCCGTAATTGGTTCCATTGTAATAGCCTCCAAAGAAATTATGCGGAGACCAGTCCGGACTGGCTTTGGGAGCTGGCGGCGACAAAGACTCAAATTCGTTGGCACCGTAGACAATATTGCCTCCTACTACAGTGAAGACAGATTCAATTCTTTTAATAGCTTCTTCGGAGACATGAAAGAAGTTATCGGATAGTATCGAAAAATCAGCATAATGACCTGCTTTGATTTGCCCTTTTACATCTTCTTCTTTGGAAAACCATGCATTTCCTGATGTATACATGCGAAGCGCTTCATGCCTCTCTACACGATTGGAAGCTGGGTACAAGCTTAGTCCGCCAAGTGTCTTGCCCGTCACTAACCAATATAAGGCAACCCAGGGATTATAACTGGCTACTCTTGTTGCATCCGTCCCTACACCAACACGCAATCCAGACTTAATCATCTTGGTAATCGGAGGAGCATTTTCCGCTGCTTTGGCCCCATATCTATCGACGAAATATTCACCTTGAAAGGCCATTCGGCTTTGAACGGCAATCGAACCTCCTAATGCCACAACTCGTTCCAAATCCTTCTCCTGGATTGTTTCCGCATGATCTAAAATCCAGCGCAAATCTTTGAACGGAACCTCTTTGTTCACGCGTTCAAATACATCGAGAAAACGTGTTATAGATTCTCCATAAGTGGCGTGAAGACGAAATGGCCAACGTTGCCCTACAAGATGCTGGGTAACTTCGAAGAGCTCATCTTCCAGTACAGCAGGAAGTTCCGGACGAGGTTCTACAAAATCTTCAAAGTCTGCTGCGCTATAAACAAGCATTTCACCTGCTCCATTATGACGATAGTAGGAGCTGCCCGTGTACGGCTGCGTTGTTGCGGTCCATGCTTTAAAATCACTTACCTCATTTTTGGGATGCTGGGTGAATAAATTATACGCCGTACGAACCGTAATTTCTCCGCGCCGGTCAAGCTCATCAAACACCTGGTAATCATCGGGATAGTTCTGAAAGCCCCCGCCTGCGTCAATAACGCTTGTGACTCCGAATCGATTCAATTCCCTCATAAACAACCGAGTGGAATTCATTTGATCCTCGTAAGAAAGCTTAGGTCCTTTAGCTAAGGTGGCGTACAAAATCGTAGCATTGGGTCGAGCGATGAGCATCCCTGTAGGATTACCTTGGCTATCCCTTTGGATTTCTCCGCCTGGCGGGTTCGGCGTATTTTTCGTATACCCGATTACTCGCAATGCAGCTTTGTTCAAAAAGGCTTGACGGTAAAGATTGAGGATAAATACGGGAGTTTCAGGAGCAATCCGATTGATTTCTTCTAATGTTGGCATACGGCGTTCGGTGAACTGAAACTCTGTCCAGCCGCCAACAACACGGACCCAGTGAGGTGCTGGCGTGCGATCCACCTGCTTCTTCAACATCCGCAAGGCATCCGCTACTGAGGGTACTCCATCCCAACGAAGCTCGAGATTATAATTGAGCCCGCCTCGAATGAGATGAATATGAGAATCGTTCAAACCCGGAATCAACATTCGCTTATTTGCATCCACAACCTGCGTGGTATGCCCAACATATTTCATGATTTCGGCATCGTCCCCCACGGCCAGGAATTGGCCGTTCTTTACTGCTACGGATGTGGCTGTCGGATTAGCGTCGTCCATCGTCACGATTTGAGCATTATGAATGACTAGGCTCGCTTCAATTACCGTCGTTTTCTCAGACATGAATGAATCTCTCCTTTGAAATTTATTGAGTTATTTGCGGCTTAACCAAAGCTGTATCCATGGTATCAACCGTTGTCCTAAAAACATACCAAAGAGACCAAGCAATCCCAAAAAAGGCGGCGCCGGAGATGGGATCTTAAGTGATTGAAAAACGACCCCAATGACAATACCTGTAGCCAAAGCGAGAAATATTGAACCCCACATCTAATTTCCCTCCTTTCTGCGGGTCAATATGGTTTATTGCAAAGTATTCACCTTCATAAGTCTATAAGCTCTCTATTCTTTCTATCAATATGACATTCTCTATAACACCCATAGGGATCGATTATATATTATTTTTGGTGATCGGAAGTGAGCCGCGTTGAATTCATTTGACAGCCACAAAATTTCTTATTCATATATAGTACATTTTGACCTGTATAGATTTTCCCTATGTGTTATATAGAAAACTGAAGATTGTTTGGACACTTGCATTTCAATAAACTGATTGCAAGCAGCAGGTTTCAAACTATTTGGATTTGCTGTAATCATATCCATGGAAAGCGGGGATTTTATATGTTCAACAGCAAGACAGATTTACTTACGGCGGAAAACTCGGCAATTATTCTTATTGATCATCAGCCTCAAATGCTGTTTGGTGTCCAAAGCGCTGATCGCCAAACCATCATTAACAACACGGTTGGACTTGCAAAAGCGGCCAAAGTATTCAATGCGCCTATTATTCTTACAACGGTTGCCGCTGAGTCATTCTCAGGTCCAATTCATCCGCATATTCAGGAGGTATTTCCTGAGATAACGCCGATTGACCGTACATCCATGAACTCTTGGGAAGACGAGAACTTCGTGGCTGCTGTGAAACAAACAGGCCGTAAGAAGCTCATTATGGCAGCGCTTTGGACAGAGGTTTGTCTTGCTTTCCCTGTCATTTCAGCCCTTAAAGAAGGTTATGAAGTCTACATCGTAACGGATGCTTCCGGCGGGACAACAACAGATGCACATAACATGTCCATTCAACGCATGATACAGGCAGGAGCCATCCCGGTTACCTGGCTATCCGTTTTGCTTGAGTACCAACGCGACTGGGCTCGTCAAGAAACCTATGAACCAGTGTTGGCAGTTGCTATGCAGCATAGTGGCGCTTACGGTGCGGGCATTGTTTATGCGCAAGCGATGTTTGGCGGCCATGGAGGATAAACTCTATATTCGATAGGGGCGGCTAGCCCCTGACCTCCATATGCGGGTCCGCATACGGCGGTTCTTAAAGGTTAACGAAGTTCCAAATAACGTGAAATTAGGCTGAGTAGCCCTTGGTCGCTCCAATAGGAGCGGTTAAGGGCGTTATTTATGTTGCGGGACATCACCCAGCAGCCACGCCGGGAATTTGCCATCATCCTAGCCGCTCATCCGGGAACTTCTAAAGCACGAAATGATTCAGCGCGGCTTCTCAACCGCGGGTCCAGCTCCGTTAATTGAGAATGTAGCTCTTTATATTATCAGGCTACACGCATAGTGTCTCCAACGTACCAACCCTAAAATCTAGCAACCTTCACCTGAAATCTGGCGGATATATTACAAGACAGGTTCCCACTTATAATGTTTATAAAGACCTGGGATCGTCCGGTCAGGCGAATATAGGTATTTGGGCAACAGGCGATTCATCACGGCCCATTATTCCAAGGGTAACTATCACTTTCAATGGGCACCGCCTTTTTGTTTGAAATATCTTTGCAGCTATTACGAATAATCATTTGGGTCGGGAGGAGATACACTATGGAATTGCGCCAGCTTGAATATTTTATTCAAATATGCAAATCGGGAAGCTTCACGAAAGCTAAAGAACAATTAGGGGTTACCCAGCCTACGTTAAGTCAGCAAATTCGAGTATTGGAAGACGAGTATGATACTCTTTTGTTCAATCGGGTTAGCAGGGGAGTGAAGCTGACGGAAGCAGGAAGAATTCTCTTGAATAAGGGGAATGCCATTATGAATCTTCTTGAGGAAGCCCGAAATAAGATATACGGTCAGAAGCATGTAGCGAGAGAAACACTTACAATTGGTTGTTGCCCTTCCGAAATGGAATATTTAGCTCCTACTTTCCTTAGATTTCACCAAAAGTTCCCAAATGCGCAGTTGAAAATTATCGAGGCGGAGGATGTAGAACTTAAACTTCAAGAGCATGGGGTTGACATTGGTATTACCTCGAATCCTATATCAGATCATTCGGTGGTTGCAACACATCTTTACAGGCAAGAAATGGCACTCTTGCTTCACACCAGCCATCCTATGGCAGATAAAGTATCCATTCCTTTTCGAGCTTTGAAGCAGATGAATTCAATTGTGTTTCGAGGACAATACAAATCGTTAATTGAAATGTATGGTTTCTCTTGCGGCTTTACCTTGGAGTCGATGATCGAGACGACTTCAACCTCATTATTGATCCATTGGGTTCGGCAAGGACATGGAGCAGCTCTTCTTCCGATCTCTTTACTCAGAAGTATAAACAATGATTCCTTGCGCATTGTAAGGATCGAAGGCCAGGTTCCTACTTGGGATATATCCCTTGTGTATCTTAACTCTGCGATGATGAGATCAACGGCACACGAGTTCATTCAAGAGATGAAACAGTTTGTAAGAGTTGCTGAAACTGGATAAATAGATGGATGAGTACATGGAAAACTATAAGCGGGGAGAGGTGTGAACAAAAGTGTTCAGGCACTTAGAGTGCTTCATTCAAATTTGCAAAGAAGGCAGCTTTACGAAAGCTGCGGAAGTATTATTGGTCTCTCAGCCAACATTAAGTCAGCAGATCCGGTACTTGGAAACTGAGGTCGGCACCCCATTGTTCGAGCGGTTTGGCAGAGGAGTAAAAGCTACACCTGCGGGGGAGATTCTATATGAAAAAGCCCTTTCCGTAATGGGATTAATTGAAGAATCAAAAAAAGAAACGCAGGAGCTGCGTCACGCTCGGACCAATAAACTTTTGATAGGCATCGCGCCTAACAACTTCATCCATTTAGTGCCCGGCTTTTTGAAATTCCATGAAAAGTATCCGGATATCAGCTTAAAGTTTGTGGGGGCAGAGGTTACATCTAAACAACTATTGGAAGGGAGCTTTCATATTGGTATTACGGATGAGCCCGAACCAAACGAAGATATTCATATGATGCATTTATATCATGAAGAACAAGCTTTGGTCGTTTATACGGATCACCCATGGGCAGACAGAAAGGTTATTTCTTTTCGTGAATTAGAAGATTTTGATGGTGTTTTATTGGCTAAAGACTTACAAATCTTCAGACAGATTCATACATTAAGCGATAAGCTCACCAATACCCTGCCATACAAATTCGAGTCTACCTCAACGAGCATACTTCTATCCATGGTCTTACATAAAATGGGTGCTGCTATTTTACCTGTTTCTTTGATCGATAGCTTTCCTTGTCAAGGTATGAGGATGATTCGTCTTGTGGAGCCCACACCTACTCGAGAGATCAAGCTGATTTATCTCAAGCATCAGTTCCGTAACCCTTCTGTTCAAGCCTTTATTCATTATCTTCTTGATCTTACGAAAACTTAACAGATCTGACCCATTTCAGAGCTTGGAGCTCGATTACAAAAAGGCGTTGCTGGTAAGTCTCGTCGCGTTGCACACTAATGTTCGACAAAGAAATTGCTTCGCGGGGAGGGTTCTGCAAATGTTCAGTGCAATTTCAGCCCCTAATTGGATTCTCAAATAGCCTTCGCTGGCGTCGGTATTCCAGCGCTGTGATGCCTTCGGTATCCTTGAATAATCTCGTAAAATGCTTCACATTTTCGAATCCAACCTGATCACTGATTTCGTACACCTTCAAATCGGAGTGCACCAGCAGCTCCTTCGCCTTGTCCAGCCTTAACCGGCGAACATAGTTCGAGAAACTCTCACCGCTATATTCTTGGAAGGCTTGGCTGAAATAAGAGTAATTAAGTGAGAAATGGTTGGACACGACCGCCATGTTCAAATTGTCGGCATAATGCGTCTGCAAGTAGGCGAGAACTTTTTGCATCGTATTTTGATCCGCAGGTGCTTGCTCTCTCCGATCTTGGATAAACCGATCCAGACTCTCGAGAAGCTGCTCAACAGCTGTATAATAATGTTCAAATCGATCGAAATTCCCGATATGGCCAACGTAGGCGTACGGCCTTAATAGGTCAAGCACTCTATTTCCGTAGATGTGGAACACCTTGTCAAACAGCTCTTCATTGAACAGCTGGCTGATCCGTTCCAGGTAGCCGATTTCACAGCAGCTAATGATACGAACATCTAGAATTTGATCGAGAAGCTGCTTCATTTCCTTCCCGCGTCCCATTCCCATCAGATTCGATAATCGCCCAATCAACTCAACAGGAACGACATGCCGCTCATAGCGCTCACTTATGCTGGTATAGTCCAGCACATCGAGTTCTGGAAGCACAATGCTGTATTTCAAGGTTTGCTTCGCTTGGCTGTATGCCCACTTTATCTGCTCTATCCCTTGAACAGACTCGCTAATCGCAATTCGCAGCTGAGACTCATATACACTCAACCTCCACCGTTCCGCCAACTGGAAGAATATAACCGGATCGCGTGCGATCATAATCGTGCCGCCTTCTCCATCACGCGTGAGCATCCAATCTATATGCCCTTGTAACAGCTCAGCGATTTGATTCCTAAAAGAAGCAGCATCCGTACTGCCAGGCTCTGATCCTCCACCGTGTCGCGTAAGCAAACCCAGTTTATATCCTGCATCCAACCAGCTAAATCCGGCCTGCTTCAGCTGGTTCTGTGTTATCGCATCCCCTACATCCTTCTGGGTCAAATGCTGGGTGACTAGCTCGGCAGCAGCAAGGCTGGCATCTTCGCCCGCCTTGTCTGCCCGCTCTTCTCTCATCCTTATGTCCCGCATTAATCGCTCCAGGACGGCAAACAGCTCCTCCCGTATCACAGGCTTCACGAGATATTCCTTCACGGCCAAACGAATCGCTTTCTGCGCATATTCGAACTCATTATAGCCAGACAGCAAAACAACCTCGGGTTTAACCGGATGGTCTTGTAACTGCTCGAGCAGTTCGATCCCATCCATAATTGGCATTCGGATATCTGTGAACATAATATCCGCAGGCTCCTGCCGAAGCAGCTCCAGCGCCTCTTGTCCATTCTCGGCAAATCGGTAGTTGAACAAGTTAGGAAACTGCCTTTCAATCACCGATTGCAAGCCCCTCCGAATGATCTTCTCGTCGTCGACGATCAGTAAGCTAATCATAGATGTCTAATCCCCCTCCCATGACACGATACGGCAAAGTCATGATTATGCGTGTATAGCTTCCTTCCTGACTCTCGATCTGAATCCCATATTCCGTCCCATAGCTCATCACTAGGCGTTGGTCCACATTTCGCAGACCGATTCCATTGCTGTGGTGGTTATCTTTGCGAACAAATAATTGCCGGACATCCTGGTAAGCGGACTCTTCCATCCGGAGCATTCGATTCAATAAGCCCAGCTTCTCTTCCGGTATGCCGCAGCCGTTGTCAGTGATCTCTATGACACAAGCTTGATCACGCCTGACGGCAGAGATCGTAATGACAAGATTTCCGTCACTGGAATGCATGCGGCTCATTCCATGCTTGATTGCATTCTCGACTACGGGCTGCAGTGACATTTTGAGCGATTCCTGCTTGAGGCATTCCGGTGTAATCGCCAGTTGGAGATCAAGTCTTCCATCATAACGGATGCTCATGACGGATACATAATGGCGTACCTGCTGAATCTCATCGCTGAGCATCACGTGGTCCCTCTTCCATTCCATCGAATACCTCATCATACCGCCAAGCGCGGTCATTATGTCCGATATAAGGAATTGCTCTTCGATCTCCGCCAGCATCTTGACGTTCTCCAACGTATTGAAGAGGAAGTGGGAATCGATCTGGTTCTTCAGCGCCCTAAGCTCGGCTTCTTTGCCTGCCGCCTGCCTAGCTGCCTGCTCTTG
This sequence comes from Paenibacillus sp. H1-7, assembly GCF_022354825.1. Classification (GTDB taxonomy): domain Bacteria; phylum Bacillota; class Bacilli; order Paenibacillales; family NBRC-103111; genus Paenibacillus_S. Next base: position 2,396,433 of record NZ_CP031168.1, on the reverse strand, counting down.
AATGAGCTCGTTAATCTTTAGAATGAGCTTGCGGTAATGAAAGCCCAGCTCTCCTACCTCATCGGTACCGGTAATAGGCGGCAGCTCGACGTCGAAGTTACCGCTTCTTACCTGTTCCATCGATTCTTTTAATACCTTAAGCCTGCGCAAAATCATCGCCTGCAGCGAGTAAGACAGCAGTACGAGAAATGCAGCTAGTAACGAAATGAGTACAATATAACGAACTCTTGAATGGTTAATGCTTTCCATCGTGTCCGCAAGACTAACCATATTGACCAGATGTACGTCGATCGATGGAATGTAGATCTGAAATGCCAAGTAGGACCGCCCATTAACCTTGAACTGTACCGTCTCGTAATCTGTATTATTCGTCAGATTTACGCTGTTCATCAATTGCTCTGCACTGTGCTGCTCGAACACAGGTGAAGCCTTCAAGCTGAATACCTGCCCGCTCCTTGCTACTACGATCAGCTGGGAGTTCGTGTCCTGCACACTACTGAATGTTCGAGAGAAGAAATCCGACAGCTTCATCGATATTTCTAGAATCCCGTTATGTGTTGCGTTATCCGCATATTTGAATTCCTGCAAGTACGTCATGAAGGGCTCATTCGGCGATGGTTCGGATGGCGCACCGGTAAGTGAAACATTTTCCTGTATCTCCCACCAGGGCAAACCGCTCTGCTTCATCACCTTATCATGCCAAGTCCTGTCCTGAATACGTGATTCCTTTAGGATGACTGGCCAAATCTCATTCACATAAGGGTTGTCCGTGAATAACCGGACATTCGCAATTCGTGGATTGTTGAACAGAAAATATTGAAAGCTGTTGACCACATCATTCTTAATATGAATAACATGCGCTGTACTCTGAGTTTGTTCAATTTGCAGAAATTTGTTCATTTCCCGATTGGATAACGCAAGCTGACCTGTCCATCCCATCAGCTCCATGTTATTCTCAATGTTCGTCTTCTCGACCGCAAGCGCATTCTCGCTGTTCTTCGTCAATTCTTTCATTGCCTTGGCGGACTCTTCATTGAGCATATACCAGGAGAATAGAACGACCGGTATGAGGATAACGAAGACAAATGACAGAATCAGTTTGACTTGAAGCGAAAGCTTAAACGTAAATGCACGTATCTCCAATAACCAACGGATTGCCGCGAATCCCATCTCCTACTTCCTCTAATGATTGAGCGACGACTTCAGCTTCTGTACATTTCGTTCATAGGCTGCTTGCCGGCTAGCTACGATGGCTTCATACTCGGGATCCTTAGTAATGCTGTTCATGAATTCGGCGAACAGTTGATCGAACTCAGCATCCGACTTGGACATCAGCAGCTTCGGCAGCGTCTCGGCCCAGAGCCGCACGTTTTGACCTTCCGCAATACCTTCCTTCGTCGTCGGGTCCGGATCCAGATTGTCGAACTCGGTCATGCTGATCGTCTTGCCCCTCGTCCAATCGGCAATTTGTTTGGCAGGCTCGGCATCCATCCCCTTCATCCATGCTAGATTCATGTTCGTATCCATTAGCATCCAGTACATATAAGAACCGCCGTATTTGCTATCGAACGCTTTGCGGTCAGTGTTGAGCATATGTATGACCTCCGGCAGGAACTGATCTTTGCCGTCTATCGTATCGTAGGTAACGCCTTTCTCTCCTAAGTACAGATCCTTGTTTCCCTCTTCGCTGAGCAAATAGCTGAGGAAGGCAATTGCCCGCTTCTTATCCTTGACGTTCTTCGAGATGAGCGTCACCGTCCAACCGGAGACGCCGTTTCCTGCAAGTGTTGGCGCATCATGCACATCATTCGCCGGACCATCAATCGCGATATACACCTTATTCGGGTCCTTCCGATACAACACTTGGTTAATCTCTGAAAAATCAGACCACTGATACAGCATGGCAAAATAGCGCCCTTGCAAAATTTTCTCATCCTTTTCCAGTCGTTTTTCATCAATATAGACATCTGTCGGCATCAGCCCGTCCTCATTCGCTTGGCGGAACACCTTCAGCCATTTCAGATAGGTTGGATCGCTCCGGCGGTCGTACAGCTTGCCGTTTTTCTGCTGCGGAATGGCTAGGAAGTTCTGAAGATACGCTTCCAGCGAATAGTTGCCGGTTTCCGTAAATTCGTGCAGGCCGATCGGAATGAGCGGCTGGCCGTCCACTTCCGGAAACTTCTCTTTTGCAGCCTTCAGCGCGTTGAGGAACCCTTCCGGCGTGCTCATATCCGGCTTCCCAAGTGCTTCATACATGTCTTTCCGAACAACAAAGGTCTGATTAGACGTAAAAAGCTGGCCATATTTTTGATAATCCGCAGGGGATGAAGATGCATTCGGGTAGCCATACACATTGCCGTCAGCCTGAGTATACCAGCTAAGCTTCACGGGGTCCGCAACTTTAAAGAAAAAAGGATCATACTGTTCCGCTAGCTCATTCAATGGGAGCACCATATCTCCCTTGATCATCTTAAGCACGGCATCCTCGTACCAGCCAAGCGTGATGAAGTCAGGGAGCGACCTTGCTGCCATCATCGTGTTGAGCTTCTCGCTGGCGTCGCCGGCAGGCACGATAAAGTTCAAGCTGACGCCCGTCTTCTTCGTTATATAATCGGAAACGGCGTTGCCTCCCCACTTGCTTTTAAACCAATCGAAATTGATATACCAGTTAAACGTAATCGGTGTTGTATCCAGCTTCCAGGTAGGCTCATCCGGAGAAGGCTTCGTTTGGGAAACATCAGCCCCCATATGTTTGGCGTTGGAGTTCGTATGATCCTCAGCAGTGCTTTTGCTCGATGTGCCGGTGTTCCCATAGCAAGCCGCTAACGTCAGACATGTCATTAGAGCTAGCAACAGCATTGCTGATTTGCGTATTTTATCCATTCAGTAATACTCCTTCGTCTGTGTAGGTTGGCGAACTTAATGTCCTATTATTGGAGATTGGCATCTTGTCATACGCAAGCAGGCTTACAGTGTGCTGCTTCAGAATAAGCCGGGCAGCGTAAAGCTCATTAAGAAATTCTGCACTGTCCATGCTGCATAACCGTTGATTTGCAAAATGCCGATAACCGTACTCAAGTTCAACTCAACGTCAGCTTGTATGGCGGCGTCAGCGATTTCTTCCCGTGTCTGGAACTCTCCTGCAATCCACCGTTTGAGAAAGGCATCCCTTACGAGCGACCGTTGTCAGTTAACTCGGCTTCCAACCGTTTATTTTTCATGATGATAATCGGATATATTGCTGTATAAAAAGTCATATTCGTTTCGTCCGACGATAGCCTCATTTTTGCCAAAATGCTCCGTCTCATCACCAATCAGCCTATTGATCGGAGTGCTGTTTCGGTACGACAGCAATAATCTGATCAACAGGCCGAGCAGCAGTGCCGCTACGGTAAACACCCGTGTGAATTGCTTGATTTTGTCGGCGTTCTCTATCAGAACTCACCTGGGAATTCCCGCCCTGTATACCTCGATCGGGAATGATTTAAATGACAATATAAGAAATTGAAAATCTGAAAGTTTCAGTACACTCTAGTAGTCCACCCTGTCGTTGAGGGTGTTTTCCATAAAAAACTATCCTTTCTCTCCAAACTCTGATTCATCCTCGCCGAAGAAAACTTGAATTAGTTGTCTCACCCTATCGTCAGCAATGGTGTAGTTGACTTCGAGTCCGTTCCGTTCTGTTTTGACAATGCCGAAGTTACGAAGTTTTTGCAAATGTTGAGACACTGTAGATTGTGGAAGACGTAAGCATTCCTGAATGAATCCAACGTTACAATAACCATTCTTGTGAAGTCCTTTTACGATGCACAATCGTACCGGGTGAGCTAACGCTTTCAAAATGTCCGAGGTCTCATGAAATTGTTCGAAATTGTTATACATCGGGAATCCCTTCGATCTACAAAGTCAATATATCGTAATATTACGATATAACATTTATAAATGCAACTAATAAGGAGCGATTTAAATGGGACGACAAGAGAAGTATTTTACCACATATATGTGATACGGTTCACCGCGAATGATCTTAAACTATCCTGCCTGTTAGCTTAACGTCACGTTACCGGTCCAGTCTAAAACTTTTTTTAGTCCAATACTTTTCTTGTTGATTTATTCCAATTACAAAACCAATCTCGAGGGCATAGAGCGGGGCTTGATCAATCTTCCTCCCTAATGGCGACGCACTTAAAGGATACTTTCGCGCCTACTGGTGAACTTAAATCGATGATTTCTGGTTGCCCGGCGTGGCGCGGCACGCCCTCTATGCTGCGATACTACTGGTCGTACCCCTTAAGAATAACCCCGGAGTACCGATTTTTTTCATAAATATCCTATCTGTGAGCGCTGCCTTTCGGTACAATGGACATGATAACTACTACTCAAACAGTTAGAACCAGGAGGAACACTCAAAATGAAAGATCAATTCGAGCAGCTTTTTGATTCGGCTCAGGCACAACAACTACTGGACCAGATGTACGGCAGCGAAGAACGAGAGCGACAGATTGAGAGGTACCGGAGGTGTATGGAAGGATACGGTGCGCAATATGGAAGTACAGAGTCGTTGAAATACTTCAGTGCTCCGGGTCGCACAGAGATAGGCGGTAATCATACGGACCATAACAATGGAAAGGTGCTGGCGGCTAGTATTCAGTTAGATACGATTGCGGCTGCAGCAGCCGTAGACACCGGAGTTATTTCCGTAATTTCTGAAGGGTATCCAGGCATGTCAGTCATCCATCTAGATGATCTAGAAGCTCAGTCAGGCGAGGGCGGGACAGCTGCTTTGATCCGCGGTATTGCACACGGTTTCCAGCAGCACGGGTACCGAATCGGCGGATTCAATGCTAACGTCAGCAGTAACGTTCTTCCGGCGTCAGGACTCAGCTCCTCTGCATCTTTTGAAGTTTTGATCTGCCAGATTCTAAGTACTTTTTATAACAACGGAGAGATGGATGCGGTTATGATGTCGCGCATCGGCAAGTATGCCGAAAATCTTTATTGGAACAAGCCATCAGGAATGTTAGACCAGATGGCCTGCTCGTACGGCGGTATGATCACAATCGACTTTAAGGAGCCGGCAGAGCCTCAGATCGAGCGTATTCCAGGTACCTTTGAAGCAGCAGGTTACAGCCTTGTCATCGTCAGCACCGGCGGTAACCATGCTGACCTGACGAAGGATTATGCATCGATTCCGAACGAGATGCGGGCGGTGGCACAAGCCTTCGGTGTAGAGGTATGTCGCGATTTGACGGCAGAGATGATCTACGGTCGGCTAGTGGAACTCCGCGAAACTACCGGAGATCGAGCGGTGCTGCGGGCGCTCCATTTCCTGGATGAAAATGACCGCGTCGGGCGGCAGGTAGAGGCAATTAAGGCGGGCGAGTGGCAGAACGTGCTGAAGTATATTACCGCTTCGGGTAATTCCTCTTGGAAATGGCTGCAGAACATCTACCAAGAATCGTTGTCACGTGAACAAGGGATTGCGCTTACACTCGCCATTACCGAACGTTTCATCGACCGGTTGGGCGAGGGTGCATGCAGAGTACACGGCGGCGGTTTCGCCGGCGTCATTCTCGCCGTTCTGCCACACGCGTCGGTAGCGGAATACCGGGAACTAATCGGGCGTACGACTGGCACGGAACTGTTCAAGATCCGCGTACGCGAAATCGGAGCGGTCTGCTTGAATACGCTCTTGTAGGTTCGATGGCTTAATCGTCAAATGTATGCTTCCCTTATACTAAAGGTTTTTTATAATTCGCCTGTCTATCGTAAGGGGAGCATGCAATTGACAAGGGTAATGTTTGTGTCGTCCGAAAGGTGTCTAAAGTTTATATCCGCCCCGTTCTGAAGCAAGAACTTCATTACCTCTAATTGATCATTTTCCACTGCAATATTTAGTAAAGAATGACCACAATTTATACACTCATAATTTGCGCTAATACCGCTCGAAATAAGGGGTTTTACGGTCTCTATATTACCATTCGCAGCTGCTCTACAGATATTATCATTCAAGACTAGTCCCCCTCTAGAGGTATTTTTAAAACACGAACGAATAAAAGCTAGTCTAGATCATACTTTGCAAATGGCAAACTCCAAATAGAACCAACAAAATCCCCGTCAGTTTTATTCAATATTTCTTTTTCAATGATTTGAAAAATAATTGTCTCCCCCCACTTATCCTTTGTTTTTATCCCCTTTGAAGACAAATATTTTAGTCCTGATTCAATCCCTTTAACTTCTGTTTTTATTCCACCTTTTTTGAAAATACCGAAATGATAATCTCTGTATATTAGTGATTCTGAAATCCAAAACGTCTTAACTTTAAATTTCTTTGATACATCAATCGGAAGCTTCTCATCCAGTATAAACCGGGCGTTTATATCAAAAATTAATGTCCACGGCTCAACATAACCAACTCCAAGGGCAGACGCCATAGTAACGGATGTAATATCCTCAAAATGAAGTCCATCTTTCGATTTATAATAAATCCCCGATAAGTTTCTTTTTCGACGACTGTTGGTTCCGCTTTTATACAAAGTAACCCAATATTCCATGCCACTGATATCACCTCATTAATACTTACGTTCAGGTGAAGAATTCGCCATCAATTACCAATTACCTTTTTTTTGGGGGATATGGGCCATCTAACATGCCCGTTATAACAAAAACGGCTGCCGACCAATGCCGGCAACCGCGTCGTTGTTGTTTATTAAGCTATCGTACCCGTTGGTTTATTGGTTCCGGTCTCCGGACAAATAAAGCTCTCTTGCGGTCTGCAGGAACAGTTTCACCCCGTGTGGAGCCTCCTTCAAAGAAGGAACCGCCAGATGAATCTCTCTAAACAGCTGCGGATCAATTGTTCGAATGCGGACATTAGGCGGCAGCGCCGACAACGACAACGAAGTTTTCGATACGATCGAGGCGCCTAGCCCTTCTTGAATCATGCTCAATGCCGTGTTTATGTTGTGGCCGTCATATTTGGTGTGCAAAGTGGCTCCGAATTGCTGGAACAGCTCGTAAATCGGCGTTACAAACCCACCTCATAGGTTCATTATCCGGATCCGTGATATGGATTGTCGGACGGCTTTGCAACGGATGATCATCCCGAAGGACCAGACATAATTCATCTCGGAAGAACGGAATCGTTTCCAGTTCGTTGCTCGGCGGAATAATCCATCCGACATCGATCCTTCTGGAATCTAGCCATTGTTTAATCTCATCAATGGTTCCTTCGTACAGTTCGAATGTCAGCCCCGGGTACTTCTCCCCGATCACCCTCAATATTTTTGGCAAGAAGTTCGCGGACACAATCGGGAACGCCCCGACGCGAACGGTGCCGACTTCAAACCCAGCCATGCTCAGCTATCTTCATGCCGCAGCGGTGGCCCGAGCGAACGGTATTTCGGCTGAGCAGTTTCTGCCATACGCTACCGAAACAATGTCGTCACTGCCAAAGTTCATCGAGTTCTACACACCACGGATTAACGTGGGTGAATATCCCGGAGACGTGGACAGACTTGCCATGGGTTTGGCGAGCGTTGAGCACGTCGTTCATACGAGCCAGAATGCCGGCATCGATAAACGATGTTCTGAAAGTATTCAGACGCGGCATGGAGAACGGTCACGCTGGTGATAGCTTCACCAGTCTCATTGAAATCTTCAAGAAGTCCGATATTCGTCCATAAAAAATGGCCGTTCCTTACGGAATGGCCTTTACTCTTACCGTAACAGGCAGGCGGTGATCCATATCATAATAAGCTATCGTACCCTGTAGTTCAATCACCTGTTAGTTTCTCTGCTCCTATTTCGGTTATCTGTAAGAGTATCTGTGATCCATTTTTTAATAAATTCAATCAGTTTTTGGGCTGCTGGAGAGACATTTCTAATAGATAAGGCAGCAATACCTATGGAGCGATAATACATCCCTTCCAATGGACGGCACACTACATTCTCGGGTAGTTGTGACAAAATCATTTCTGGGAGAATGCTTATTCCTAAATTGCTTTGCACCATGGCGATTATGGCATGGTCATCTTCTAGCTCATATTTGATGGTTGGTTTGACTTTATTTTGTGTGAAAATTCGCATTACATCAGTGTCACAACCCGCAACGGGCATGATAAAAGGCTCAGTGATGACTTGTTCTAAGCGGATGGTTGATTGAAGGCAAAGGGGATGCTGAGAACCTACAATACACATCATCCTATCCTGATAAAGCGGCTCTACATCAAATGCCTCGAGCGTAGGCAGATTCACAAATCCAAAGTCAGCAGTTCCACTTGCTATCCATTCCTCTATTTCATGGTAGTTACCATCAAGAAGTTTGATTTCAATTTGAGGGAATTGATTCTGAAACATTTTCAAAATTTGAGGCAACCATTGTATAGATACACTTGTGAAAGTACCTATCTTCACGGTTCCGATCTCAATCCCTTTTATCGCGGCAATCTCTTGATTAAGTTTTTCATTCACCTGAAGAATTTCTCTAATGTGCGGGATCAAGCGTTCTCCGTTGTTGGTGAGTCGGATCCCTGCTCTGTTCCTTATAAGGAGACTCAGACCGAGCTCACGTTCCAAGCTGGAAATCGCATGACTGATCGCTGATTGTGTTAGATTTAACAACTCTCCCGCTCTTGTTAGACTTCCCACTTCGACTACTTTGCTGAAAATCCGATATTTATCTAAATTCATAATTACTCCTAGCATACATGAGTATTCTTCATGTATATTATTATAAACATTCATTTTATTTATTTAAAGATTAATTGTATAGTCTAATTTATACAAAAGCATTTCAAAAAAAGGAGCATGGTGGAGATGACAATTGAAGCAAACGGATCGTATTATGCAGTCATTTTTTCGAGTCAACGAACTGGTGGGGATAATGGCTATAACATCATGGCTGAAAAAATGGAGCAGCTTGCTGCGGAGCAACCTGGATTCTTAGGGGTGGAAAGTGTGAGGGATGCAGCAGGAGTCGGCATTACCATTTCTTATTGGGATAGCCTAGAGGCGATACGCAATTGGAAGCAGAATCAGCTGCACAAAGTGGCTCAGGAAAAAGGTAAGCAAATCTGGTACCAAAATTATCAAATCAAAATTTGTAAAGTTGAACGGGAGTATTCCTTTTAATGGACAATTCCCTTTAAAAGATGGAGACTCTGTGTGCCGATTCATTCGGCGAAAGGTTTCCATTTTGAAGGATAATGCGAGGCATCGCAATAGGAATTTCTCCAGTAATTCTTTATTCGCCTTTAAAAAATTGCTCACCCCATCATCTTCCATACTAAGAATATGGCGGTTGCGGCGGGTAATGTTTATACGGGAAATCTACATTAAATCGGAACCGTTAGCGGAATAAGCAAATTTGCTATATGATACGGTTTAGCTTAACGTGCTATCGGCGAAAAATGCAAAAGGAGCTGTCGCATCACGACAAGCTCCTAGAAATCCATTTGATTATGCCAGCAAGTAAAACCGGTGCTGTGTCACTTCAAAGTAACCCTGCCGTTCAATATGCAGATGAATGCTGTATAGCCGCTCCATGTGGCAGCTGCGTCTCTAGCGTAACCCGTTAGCTTTGACGTGTGGATTACTCTCAATCAATGAGATTTTCCTTCCTTAATCTCGAAAATTCCGTCGCATAATACGCCAAGGCGATGGCCGGTAAGGCGATTCCGATCAGCAGTGCCGCCTCCCAGCCCCCCGTTGCGTAAGCCCATCCCCCTGCCGCTGAGCCGATTGCGCCCCCTAAAAAGAAAATGGCCATATACAAACCGTTAAGCCTACTGCGAAATTCCGCTCCTAAAGAGAAAATCACCCGCTGCCCGAGAACCATGTTGGCCGAAACCCCCATGTCAAGTAAAATCGCCGCAACTACGAGGATGGGGACTGCGAGTGCAGAACTTGATGGAACCAGCAAGGGAAGCAGCTCGGAAAAGATGACGATGGCTAATGCCCATCCCGTAGCCGGGCGAACCCATCCACGGTCTGCCATACGGCCCGCCGCTGGCGCCACAATTGCCCCCATTACCCCGACTAATGCGAACAGAGCGACCTGCTTCTGAGTGAAATGGAATGGCGGACTTGTCAATACCAACGGAACTGTAGTCCAAAATAAACTGAACGTTCCGAATACACAAGCATGATAAAATGCCCTCCGGCGCAATGCCGGTGTCGCCTTCAGCAGATGCAGCATGGAGTGCAGCAGCGCCGGGTAAGCTGTAGCGATCGAAGGCTTCCTTGAGGGTAGTGCCTTTGCCAATACAAGAGCCAGCGCGAAAATCAATGCTGCGGAGATGAAATATATGGCGCGCCAGCCCATATACTCGGCCACCAAGCTTGAAATGGGACGCGCGAGCATAATCCCCAGAAGTAGCCCGCTCATGACGTTGCCCACATTGCGACCGCGCACGGCTTCAGGCGAAAGATGAGCCGCATACGGCACAAGGATTTGTGCTGCTACGGAACCTACTCCGATCACGAGTGAAGCGGTGAGGAACAGGATGGCGCTTTTGATTACAGCGGCAATTGTCAAAACGGCGGCTGTAAGGAGCAATGATGAAAGGATCAACTTACGATTTTCCAGGATGTCTCCCAACGGTACGATAAATAACAAGCCGATCCCGTAGCCGACTTGAGTCAACGTAACGATGAGCGCGGCAGCGCCGGAGGAGAGCCCGATGGTCGAACCGATCGAGCCTATCAATGGTTGAGCATAATAAAGATTTGCCGCTATGATACCGCAAGCGGCTGCCAGGATAAAAATCAGCGATGGCGAAACCGATTTTTCCGTTGGAATGGAAGCTGAATGCATAGAAAGTCCCCTTTACTCACCATAAATTTTCTGGAACATTCGTTCCGGAATGTGCAAAAAAATATTTTATAGCATTTCCATCACCATATCTATCATCTGCTGCATCTTGCTGCGGTCACCCTGCACCTTCGCAACGATATTTATACTATGATTCAGGTTTAAGAGCAGATAAGATAAAGTCTTGATATCTTTCTCAGGCATGATTTCTCCCGTCTCCTGACCTTTGCGCAGCAGCTCATAGAAGGATTTCTCCAACTCGTCAAACCGCTCCCTGATCAACGCATTCAGTTGCTCGTCTGGCGAATCCATGCCGACTGCTGCATTAGTAATGAGACAGCCCTTCGGCGACTCGCCATCCAAGGCGGAATCGATGTGTATCTCGAAGTACTGCCGGATTCCCGATTTTGCAGATGTCGCATTGACGAGGATGTCCCGTTTGGCTTGCTTCCACTTCTTGTACCAGTTGATTGCCTCGATATAAAGCGTTTGTTTGTCCCCGAACGTTTCGTACAGACTTGATCTGCTAAGATCCATAGCTTCCAGCAAATCGGGAATGCTTGCCGCTTCGTAGCCCTTCTTCCAAAAAACGAGCATCGCTTTATGAAGCACCGCTTCTTTATCAAACTCTTTGTAGCGTCCCATGGTTCTCCCTCCGTTTCCGTAGGTACAGTATATACTTTTCTGGAACGATAAGTCCAGTATTTTCTGCAAATATGAAAGTTAGCTCAGGCTGGGATAAGATGGATTGCAGACTTTTAAGTGAAATTAGTGGACCTCTGCTTTTCGATCAGCACTTTCTAAAGAATAGCATGCTAGCTATTAGAGTAATCTGCCCGTTACTTCAATATAAAAAAAGGAGCCGCGTTGAAGCAGCTCCTACACTATCGTACCCGTTAGCTTAACGAAGGGCGAATGCCCAATGCGTGAAAATGGTATTTCTGTTTTACCTTGTATCTTTATTATCTTTAGACTTTCGAGCAAACAGCAGTTGGATAGTTATTGCACCGATAAAGACAATTAAATATATGGGACAATCTTCTTTCAAATCAATAAAACTTGTTTTTGCTTTTCCTGTAATGATTCCATATACAATTAGAACTACAAACCAAGTTACGAAAGCAAAAGCGGTAAGTCGATTAATGAGGTTCTTGTATTGATTAAAATATTTTATTTGATGTAATGAAATGTTTGTAGCTATTATTACTACAAAAATGATCATTTCCACTCTCTATCATTCGTCCTTTGGCATAGATTTCTGATTACGTCTTTTTGCGAACTTAGTAAAAATCCGTCACATCTATGTTATTCGTGAAGTGATTACGCTATCCTGCCCGTTAATTGAGTAAACGGCAGCCGTTCGCTAACCGGCTGCCGTCGTGGGTTTATTCAGCTAACGTACCCTTTAGTTCAATAGCGTAATTAGTCTGGGACTGATGTAAATCTTTACGATAAGTGTTCTAACTCCTTAGATACCACTTCGAATCTTTTTATTCCTTCAACCGTGTCTACATATATAAAAAATATATAATTGTGTAGGTATCTTAGTTTTGATAAAGAAATATGCTCTTTATCGACCTCGCTTTTTATATCTTTTTGTACCCTCAGTATCAAATCAAAATTCCCGTAAAAGAAGTTAGCTGTAGGTTTAATAACAAGCGTGGAGTTGTTGAAACGGTCAAAGTATATCTGTAATTTTTGAATTTTTCTTTCGAAGAATGTGAGTAATGAAGAAATATATGCAATAGTTGAGCTATCTAATTGGACAATTTCATCTTTTGAAAGTCCTTTCGCCTCATATTCTTTTTCAAACTGTCCTACCAGAAATCTCAACAACCTCCAATTCAAATTCACCCAATAAACATCAGCCATGACAAATTCGTAAATGGGTTTGTAAAAAAGAAGTTCTCTTCGTAATTCAACATACTTCCTTTTCTTCTTTCCTCTTTTAAATATTTTAAAAAAGGTGCCCACCCACTTTCGAAAGTAGCTATCCGTTTAATTTTAATTCTTTCTTCGTATTATATTTTACTCCAATCGTTGCGTTAACCTGTCTCTGCCGCAGGGCGATCTGCTCCCTGGTTGTTATCCAACGTACCCGATAGTTCAATGGATTACTGAAATTTAAATACAATAACAATTTTTATGATCTTATATATTATTCAATTTATACTTTGTTTTCTCTACTAGCCTTATCTTGTATTTTTCATTTAGATATCTTCCTATTGGTTTCCCATCTCTGTTTAAGCAATATGCAAATGATTTAATTTCATTTCCATTCCGTAACAAAAAAATATACTCATCCTCGGCCGGTTCTTTCCCTAAACGGAAAGTAACCGTCCCGATCTCACGTGTCGTGACCGATGTGATTTGTTGAATTTCATCAACATTGAATTCTATGCCCTTACAGAAAAAAATATATTTCGTTAACCGTCAATCATGTAGTTTCCAGTAATACCCCTTCATGTAAAGCATGTTAATAATAAAGAACACCACGAAAAGGATTAATAGGGTTTGTTGATTCCAATCATGAAATGAACAATTATTAAAAAAATTAGATACACCAACGGGTAAATTATAAGAGTCTTTTTGAAATTAAATTCCACCTTGGAATCCTTTAATCTCATTAGGTCAGTCACCATTCAGAATCAATCCTCCATCCATATGTTACAACATTAATTCACTGAAGTTAAATACCCGCTAGAGCACAACACGGCTGCCAATCCATACCGGCAGTCGCGTTTTAGTTGTTTTTTAAACTATCGTACCCGTTAGCTTAATCATTTTTCAGTCCTTAACTATTTTAACAGCAGTATTCAAGCCAGCTCGAAGTTCTTATACTCCATGTAAAACTCCTTGTACTCACAAACACTTTCCTCGATAAACTTATACTGAGGGAACCAACGGAAGAATGATAACTCTAATTTTTCAATTTGTCGTTGGGGGATTTCTTTTAGCAGTCAAAACAAAACTTAAAGTTCCCGCAATATTCATGCAGTGCGCGTTAAAATCACCAATTAGTGAGTTTTTATCTTCGCTTAACTTAATAAAACTTTACTCAATTATTCTGCCCGTCCTATCGTAGGGTCAGTTCCACACTATCATACCCGCTAGCTTAATCAACTCTAGATAACAGTTCGTCAATTTGTCTAGTAAGTTCTTCTAGTTGCTCATCATTTGTTGGGCTAAATTTAATCCGTAATAGATCTGGCTTTAGTTCCAAGAGCTTCTCATTAGATAACCGATTTATTAACCCGTGCAACAAGAAGTACTTCCAACTGCCATCCTTTGTCTTTAAAACAGCCCGAATGTGTGGAATTAAATACTCCTCATAATTAGCAATGATGTCTTCAATATCCTGAGCTATAGGCCAGTTCATGTCCTGCAACCATTCAAGGAGTTCAGGAAGAATCGGGACTATTTTTTCTTTTGATGCATTTTTCAATAATTCTACACGCTCATAATCCATTTTTGTTCTTGGAATTAATTCGGAGCTCTCCATTCGTCACCACCTATCCTCGTTTAGACCGGTCACTACGAGTCTTTATTCAGCTATACCCTTTAGCTGCCACGTTCTACGGGCATCACGTGAGTCCGCGTCGCCCGCACTGCTCTTCACTATTAATGTGAGTACGGGACACGCTGGTGAATGCTCTCTCAGGTTGCATTCAGGATAATGTCCTTTATTTCAATCAGAGTCTTGATTCGATAGCTGGCCTGTGAGAAGTCATGTGTTTTTGTGAAGTCGTTATGGACAATAGCACAGTCGATACCAGCCGCCACGGCTGAGTTCAACCCTCTGTTTGAATCCTCTACAACCAGGGTCTCTTCTTTGGTAGCTCCGAAGCGCTTTAGTCCGGTCAAATATGGTTCCGGGTGCGGCTTGGTGCGCTCGTAGTCTTCACGAACAAGGACGAATTCCATGAATTGTATAATCTGGCGCTTTTCATGAATAAGTTGAAAATCCGCACGTTTTGCAGTCGTCACGATGGCCATGCGGACGTACTTTGACAGTTCGGCTAGAGTTTCAACTACGCCTTCAATCTCTATGGCTTCTGTTCTTAGATATTCCTGATAATAGACGTTGCGGACATCACGCTGCTTGCTGATGGTCTGTTCATCAATACCTGCTGCCCTAGCTTGGGACCAAGTGCCCAATGACTGGGTCATGTCGCGGAGGTATTGATCTTTATCCAAGGTAAATCCAATGTCAGCCAGAGCGCGTTCTCCCGCTTTGTAATACCAGAATTCAGTATCAACCAGAACACCATCATGATCGAAGAGTATGTACTTTTTCATTGTTTCGTTCTCCTTTGTCAGCTGCGGCAACCATGCGTGACATCAAGCACCGTTGATCACCCAATAATTATGACCATATCGAGTGCTGCGCTTGATGAAGTGGGTATACACTGGATGGGTTCCCCCCTTCTTGCGTGTTAGCTGATCGCCGATCAGCGGCAAGAAAACATCCGTTTCTGGGGGGAGTTTTGTGTTATTGGACAAATGTCTGATCGCCTCATTAGCGTGCCAGGGTTCTGTCACACACTATTGTTTATTGAACTATTGTACCCGCTAGTTGAACGCTAATCCCCGTAATACTCCTTTGCCTTTAGACATGTCTCATATCAAAAGGATTTAGATTTGTAGGGTTTCGCACGGCGGTCTGTTTTGTCGTGCGGCTACAGTTTAAGACGGCTGCGTTTCTTCCCTTCGTAGAACCCGGATAGCGTAGTCACGGCCGAACCGCGGCGAGAGCGCGGTCCAGAACGAAAAGAGTGCCTTTTCGATTGCAGCCATCGCCTCCGTACCTCCCACGTCCACCATGTCGAATCCCACTTCTGCGCCAAGCCGAAAGACGGTTTGCTTGGCTTCTTCGTCCTCGCCGCTCATGAAGAGCGTGGCGTTCGCCCCGCCGAACCGCGGGTTCGCGAGCGCCTCCCACGTCGACGTATGGAACGCCCGCACGACGCGTGCGCCATTCGCGAGCCTCCGCACTTCCGAGTCCGCAGACCGGCCGTCGAACAACATCGTCGCATTGATGACGATTTTCCGCCGCAGGTCTCCCGCCTCCTCTAGCACTCTCTCGATTTCCGTGCCGGGAACGGCCAATACGACGATTTCGCCGAACGCGGCTGCTTCCTTGACGGAAGTCGCCGCGGCGTTCGGACCGATCGACTCAAGCAGCGCACGTATCCGTTCGCTTTGTGGATCTCGCGTGCCGAACGTCACCCGGTGACTTTTCGTCGCCCATGCTTTCCCCAACGTACCTCCGATGTGTCCTGACCCGATCATAGCAATGTTCACGCTCGCATCTCCTCTGCAACTGTATTTGGAGGCACGAACGCCGGAACTTTTGAAACGTTTACGGCGTCGCGTCCAACAGCTCGTTATACAGTCGAATGTTGTTTTTCGTCCGATCGATCATCTCGTCGAGTTCGCGGCGCTGCGTCTCCATCCGGGCCAAGTGGTCTGTCAGCAAGATGACTCGATCCCGGAGAACGGCTTCGTCTCCGTCGTGCATCGATGAGAGTTCGGTCACGCAGCGGTTCGTACTCGTGAACGACTTGATTTCTTCTAGAGACAATCCCAACCGTTTCAAACATCTTAGTCCTGACAGCAACCGGAGATCGTCGTCACTAAACACTCGAGCGCCGCCCGACGGTTTGCGCTGCGGCTTGAGCAGCCCGATTTTCTCGTAATACCTGAGCGTATCGTGACCGAAACCCGTCATCTCTACGACTTGACCGATCGTGTACAACGAGCACGCCTCCTTTCATTCATCATTCTAATTGCTGGAGGTGACTCCAGGTCAACTCCTGCAGAGTGAAAAATTTTCCGGTTCTAAAAACATCCATTCCTTCCCCTATAGTCTACAATAAGGATAAGTTCTTGTCGCGGACTAAAGACAAGAACTTGACCCTAAGATCACAAGGCCCCACTGTTTACGTAGGTTTGAATAAGCTATGTTTTTATCATTCGACAACACGAACTATCCAGTATCATTTAAACACGCTTCTATAACATTAACCCGAACGTACTCGTTTTTTTAAAAGCCTCCGCTTTCGATGCACGAAAAGCCTACAGCGATCTTGCTCATATGTTTGTGTCGTGACACTGCGACACAAACATAAATGCCTTCAAATAAAAAAAAACCACTTAACGGGGATCTCAAAGTACCTATGTTTGTGTCGTCGGACATTCATGTTTCTTCTTGTACACCGACACAAAACTTCTTTAATAAACGACGCAACTTTGCTTAAATATAAAACGCGAGACAATACTTGTTTACAGTATTGTCTCGCGTTTTTGCGGGAGCCTAATCATGGGACATGTCGCCTCGGCGACAGCTCCAATTAAACTATCGTACCCGTTAGCGCAATGAGTCAGTTAAATAGTATCCCTTTAATATTTGATCGAAGGCATCTACGACCTTGGCAGAGTTATTACCCAATACGTTAGCCAAAAACGTCCCATATTATCCAACGACACCTTTCATCGCTTGATACATTTTTTCTACGTATATGTCGATTTCGTCACGTGACATGCGCAGGCGATTTATGGACGAGCCGTAGCCAATCTCCTGTTTACCTTCTTCAAGTCCCTGGAAAATTCCATCCGCAAATGCATCTAAAGGCTCTCCATTATTACGTGTGAAGGCAGTTTGAACTGCCGGCGGAACCACTTCAATGACTTCTACAGATGCATCGGAAAGTTGGTGTCTTAGACTCATCGTAAAGGAATGTAGTGCCGCCTTTGTTGCTGAATAAATTGGGCTAACTGCTAGGGGGGTGAAAGCCAGCCCAGACGTAACATTCACAATAGCCGTATCTTGTTTTGTTGAAAAAAATGGTGCGAACAGCAGAGAAAGATGAACAGGGGCTTCAAAGTTGATCGCAATTTCACTGTTGTAATAGCTCCAATTCTCTTGTTCTTTCAGCACATGAAACTGGTCCCCAATCCCCGCATTATTCACCAATACGTTGACGTCTGGATAATTCGTGGTCACCCAGTCAAACAACGCTGTACGCTCAGATTCAAGCCCAAGATCACTAACTCGAGTAATGAGACTTGGGAACTTCTCCTTAGCATCCTGCAGAATACTTTCGCGTCGTCCACAGATAATGACCGTATTGCCAGCTTTGATAAACCGCTCTGCAAAAGCTAGGCCAATTCCAGAACCTCCACCAGTGATCAGTATCGTGTTCCCTGTAAGTTTCATCAGAGCTGCCTCCTTGATTAATTTAATGTGTCTAGTCAAAGTCACCCATTAAATTTTAAAGTAAAGTGTCTAGACAGTTATTTGAAGCAAATAGAATTGGGTGACCATTCGTCAGAATGCTTGAACCCATCAGTGGAGGCTGTAATAAGGCTAGCCCGCACTGTCATGAACGCCTCTTGAATTAGAAATTAGATGTATGTTCCGCCTGAGACCTCGACTCGTTGGGCATTGACCCAGCGATTCTCGTCGGAAAGCAGCGAGACGATAGCATCTCCGACGTCTTCGGGTTCGCCGACACGACCGAGAGCTGAGAACCCGGAATCAGCTTCGAAGCATTACTTCACTTTTGGGAGTTCGAGAATGATGCCAAACCCCTTATTAGAAACGTTTGGCAACTTCCTTAGCATGCGCAATTGCTTCTTCTTTAATAGCTGGAGCTCGCTCTGATGATGCCGTTCCTTCAGCAAAAATAGCCTCCATAGATTGAATCCCATAGAACTGCAAAATCTTTTTCAGATAGCTGTATCCCATTTCAACTTCAGCAAGAGGACCTTCCGAATAAACGGAACCGCTAGCTTGAATGTGCAAGGCTTTCTTGCCGGACAACAGACCTACAGGACCATTCTTGGTATATTTGAACGTCTTGCCCGGAATTGAAGTCGCATCCGTGTAAGCTTTCAAAACCGGCGGGATCGAGAAATTCCACATGGGGGAAACATACACGTACTTATCGGCAGCCACGTATTGATCGACAATCGCGTCAAGCCGAGCAATTTTATCTTGCTCGGCTTCGGACAGCTGATAGAAAGACGAACCCGAGCGAAGCTTTTCCCAACCACGCAAAACATCTGCATCGAATTGCGGAATATTCTCTTTGTACAGATCCAAATGAACAACTTCATCTGTTGGATTAGCTTCACGGTACGCTTCAATAAATTCTTTGCCTACCGCGAGGCTGAAAGATTCCTGAGGATCAAGGGGATGTGCGGTGATGTACAGTACAGTTGCCATGAATCAAAACTTCCTTTCTGTAATTAAATTAGTTACACTTTCAAGACTGATCATATAATATGTACTTACTTATTTAAAGTAGGCACAATAATGTGGTATAGTATGAAAAAAGGTACTGTAACGGAGGCCAACGTATGCAAAAAAAACCTGTCCAATGTCAATTCGTTGCGGCGCTGGATTCGATCGTCGGCAAGTGGAAGCCGAGTATTCTTTATCATTTGCTTCAAGGTAAACCTTTGCGGTTCAATGAGCTAAGAAGATTGCTGCCCAATATCACGCAAAGGATGCTTACGCTCCATCTGCGCGAATTGGAGGAGGAAGAGCTCGTTAAACGAGTCATTTATCCGCAGATCCCGCCGAAAGTGGAATACTCCATCACGGAATATGGCAAGAGCCTGTCTCCGATTCTGGAAGCCTTACATCAATGGGGAGCGGCCCATGTCGAGCGAAAGCAGCTCAAAAATGAGAATAATGAACAAACAGAAACGGACTAGCGTTCGACATTACGCTAGTCCGTTTCTTCTGCATCGAGTCAAATAATATAACGAAAGTGAATATGAAGCATGTCTGGCACTGCGACGTGCCAGAACATAAAGAAAACGCCCATCCTGCCAAACTGAAAATCCAGCACGAACAGCTTGCACAACGCAAGACCGAGGCAGAGAGACAACTGGCAGACAAGGCCCTTCCCACCAAAACGGCGAAGGTACCGCATTTTCTGTGACCCCAGAAAGCTTAAATCGCTGCCGGCTTGATTGTGAGCTATGTAGATATTTAAAGAAGTATTGTTTTTAGGACTGGTTCAAGTGCGTCTGCCATCCGCAGAAAACCAAGATCCGTTGGATGTGAGCCGTCTACTGTGCATTCAAAGAAATCCTCACCGAGCGACCCGGATCCGTCGAAGAAATAAATATTCAAGTCACCTTGCTCCCGCAATTCGTTAACGAGAGACTGTTCGAAACGTTTACGTTCCATTCTGGCCACGTACAGGTGTGGGGTCAGCTCCTCTCGCGCGTAACGAATTCGTGACACAACCAAGATCGGTGTTAACGGATGAGCTTCCCTATAAATTCTAATAAATTCCGGAAGTGTCTTACGGAAAAGTTCGGTGTTCACGCAATTGCCTTCATAATCAATGACCATACACGCAGGGTCGTTAATCTGCGAAATGATTTCGGCAACCTCCGGCTCTCCCTTGCCGCTTCCAGAGAAACCAAGATTAATAAATTCCAGCGGAATTCTTCGGCTCAAAATGTTCGTATAAGCCATGCCAGGCCGCGAAGCACAGCCGCCTTGCGTAATCGATGTTCCGTAGATGACTACTTTCTTCCAGGAAGCGTAGCTTGGGGGAGCGGTTACGGCTGCGCCATCATCCAAACCGATCCATATCTCCTCCACCCCTTGATAGAGCGGCAAGTTTAGGACGATATTACGCATCGAGGCATGCCAATTGGTAAATAACGCACATTCGTACTCGGTGAGAGTGAGGTCATATTTCGTTGTGTTGCTGTACCGCAGGGGAAGGAGGGTGTCGGGAGAACCCACGTAGCAATCGACGCCGCATTGTCCGGTTGCCGGCATATGGACCATATTGGCTTTGCCTTTCAGCTTCACCCTTACCGATAGAGAAGAAGAGTTCGACTGAAACCGGATTTGTCCTCCTGCAGTATGATTGGCCAAGCGATCGACGGCTTCCGGAATGGATCCGGACGGTAAATTCGGCAATCTGCGATAGATTTTTTCTTGCGCAAACCAAGCCAACCCGGAAATTTGAAAAGGCTGCTCTATAGGAGAATACCAACGAATCGAGCCATTGAACGTATCATTGGGACGCATTCCGGGATCGTACAGCTCTATCGGATTCTGCTCTTTTTTTTCCACATTACAAATCCTTCCCTAAACAATGATGTATACTTCAGCATTCCTTCACTCACTATGCAAAAACTAAATCATATAGTATATTTAACCATATTTGTACGGTGGGGAGTACTTCTTCCTATCGCTACCTTTTCCTCACTACTTAGCCCTTAACAGCACCTAAAGTTGCGCCCTGCATTATCATCCGCTGGAATAGCATGAACACAATGACCGAAGGAACCATCGCAATCGTCACCCCTGCAAACAACGTAACCCAGTCCGACGTAAACTCCATCATTTTGTTGGCTTGGTACATCTGCACAGCTATCGTATATTTATCGGGATCACTCAAATAGATGAACGGTCCCATGAAGTTGTTATAGAAGCCCAGGAATTTAAAAATCGCAACCGTAACAATCCCCGGAGTGGACAGGGGAACGATCACCCGCCAGAACAACTGGAAGATCGAAGCGCCGTCCATATGCGCACTTTCCTCCAAATCCTTGGGCAGTGACTTCATAAAGCCACCGAGCAACATTAGATAGAACACGCTCTCCCCCAGTGAGGATAATAAGATTAACCCCGTTAAGCTATTCGTCAAATGCAGCTCCCTCATGATAACGTACTGCGGCACCAGGGCATTAATCCCTGGAAGAAACAACGAAAGCATAATGAGGCCCCAGATCAGTTGCCGTCCTTTAAACTCCATCCGGGTCAAGGCATAAGCGTTAAGCGTGGTAAAGAACAAGCTGACAACAAGGCTTCCGCCTACATAATAAAGCGTATTAAGCAGCGAACGACCGAAGCCGTATTCCGTCCAGGCGGCAGTGTAATTGGACCACTGCATTTTTTTTGGAAGGCTCCAGATGTCTTTGAAGAACTCCGGATTGGACTTCAGAGACTCATAGAACACCCACACAAGCGGAAACAGAATCGACAATCCCCAAACATACAGCACCAGACGCCACAGCACGTCCATAAACGTCATTTTTTCCTTCAATCTCATCTTCTCCCTGCTTTAAAATATGCTCTAATACTCTACGCCCCGGTTCGGTAGAAACTTATCCATCAGCAGTTTGGCCGTGATCAAGATGACGAACAGAATCATACCGACAGCGGACGCGTAACCGTAGTTGATGTACTCTTTACCGAAAGCAAGATTAAACATATAGAGACCGATTACATCCGTGGAGCCGGACGGGCCACCGTTAGTCATAATCAAAATAAGCTCGAACGTCTTGAGTGTGCTGATCACAAGAAACAACGCGCTGACCCGGACGACGGGCAGAATGAGCGGCAGCGTAATCTTGAATAACCGCGTCATATGTCCAGCGCCTTCGATAATAGCCGATTCATACAACGACTTGGGAATGGCCGCCATAGCATTTACGAAAATGATGACATAGAGCCCGACGCCACCCCAAACCCACGGAGGGACCAGCGCCCACAGCGCCGTACTTTCATTGCCCAGCCAATAAAAATTTTTCATGTCGATCCCGAGCAGCTTCATACCGCTGTTGAGCATGCCGTACGTACCGTCATAGATGAACGCCCATAGTAAAGCTACGACGACAATCGATAAAACGTTTGGGAAAAAGAAAAGGATTTTGAGGAACTCATTTTCCACATAACTCTTGTATGTGACCAGATAGGCAAGCAGTAAGGAAATGAGCACGACCAGCACCGGTACCGTCACCATAAAAATAAGGTTGTGCTTAAGCGCCCGCCATACATACTCGTCCTGAATTGCGGTAACAAAGTTGCTGAGCCCTACAAATTTGGGATCCGTCAACCCGTCCCAATCCAATAATGCGTAGTAAACGGATAAAACATTCGGAAACAGCGTGAACAGCAGATAGCCCCCGAACGGCGGCACGACGGCAAGGATGAGAAAAATCCACTTCTGCGTGCTCGCTTTAACCAGTCTCATTCTGCCAGAAGGAGCGGGTTTAACTTTCAATACACTAGGTTCGGACAAGGGAAGTCAACTCCTATCAAGGGAAATGGAAAAGCGGGGAAGATTCCCTCCCCGCCTATTAACTTATTTCTTCTGAGCTTCTACTGCTTTCTTGAGCAAGGCGTCCGCTTCTTCGAGAATCGGTTTCGGATCCTGCTTGCCTAATACGATCTTCGTAATGGCTTCTTCCACCATCTTATTGGCTTTGGCCAGGTTCGGATCGGAGATGCTGACGGTTCTGTGCGGCTTATACGACCGGGCATCGTTATCCTTAATGTACTTTAGAATCGCTTGCGCAGAGGTGGACAACTTAACGACTTTACTCGCATCGTCAATCAAATCTTTTCTCATCGGGAGGGCACCCGCTTTTTCTGCGGCAAACTGTTGGTTATCCAACGTCATCAGCCAAAGAATAAACTCCTTGGACCACTTCTTGTTCAGATCCGGCTTGCCGGCCCACATGTATTGGAAGTTGGTGATTCCGCTTCGGATCCAAAGCTTCTGCTCCGCCTTATCCCTGAATGGCACCGCCATATAACCCCACTTGAAGTCTTCCGGTGTGGTCTTCTTCATTTCGTTCTCCACGTGACTTCCTGTGGAAACCATCGCGGCCTGGCCTTGAATCACCTGCATCTGGGACTGGGTATGCGTTAACGCCGGCAGTCCATCCGGAAAGTACCCCTTCTTGCCAAGCTCATACAGGCGATTCCAGTGCTCCAAGCTTTCCTCGCTCGTAAATTGAGGACCGTTGTACGTTTTATAGTTTTCGATCACCTTATCAGCGTTTCCTTTAATATCGGCCAGCTCAAACAGCTTTGCCGGTCCAAACGCCCAGTCATAATAATTAGGGTAAATTCCCGGAAAAGTAATCGGAGCTATGCCGTCCGCCTTAATTTTGGCAAGCAGGTTGTTAAACTCGGCCCATGTCTTCGGATTCTGGTTCCAGCCTTTCTGCTCAAACAGCGTCTTATTGAAGAACAATCCGCCATAAGAGCTCGAGGTCGCAAACTCGTATACCTTTCCGTTCACCTTAGTAAATGATTCCGCGAGGCCCGGCATCATGAGCTCCTTCATTGCTTTGCCCGGTACGTCAGGAAGCTTTTTGTCGAACATATCATCGAAAGGCTCGAGTTTTCCAGCTTCAGCAAGGGAAATGATACCCTGTCCTCCGGAAGGTGGCGTCGTGTTGAAAATGTCAAACATATCGTTATCGTTATTGGCAGAAATCTTCGTTTGTATCATGTTCTTCATATCCGCCGAAGCGGTGACATCAAATGAAACATTCGGGTATTTGGCCTGGAAGGACTTTACGGCATAATCGAACCATTCCCTTCCGTAGCCTCCCATGAAGAAGCCGACCTTCAACGTCACTTTCTCCGTCTTCGACAGCCCGTTTTCGTAAACATCACCTTTAGTCTGATTCTGAGGCTGACTCGCGGAAGGTTGTTCCGTTTTTTCTGCACACCCTGCAAGCAGCGAACCCGACATAGCAACCGCAAGGCTTAAAGCCGTAAGCTTTCCAAATTTGTTTCTCATACTGAGACCCCTCTCGAATTAATAAAAAAAATTGATTTATTAACTTTGATAATACAGGGTAATTGTTTGGCAATGATTATCATTTTGTAATGGATATGTAAAAAATCGTTGAATAACGTGGTATGATCACGCTTACACATTTACACTTAGTTAATAAATCAAATTTATTTATTAATATCCTACCTTTTTTTTCTTTAGGATACAATAGAAATCTTTCGACAAAATCCACTTCCTTTTCTCGGGAATGACCGCGTGGTAAACTAATTTGTACTAAGAGAATAAACGTGTACAGTTCAAGGAAGAGGTCGACTCATGTCCACATTGAAACATTCATCCCACACGCTGCTTAAATCCATTAATCAGCAGAAGGTGCTGCATCTGATCTATTCGGAATGTCCGATCTCCCGTGTAGAGCTAGCCAGAAAAACGGGACTTAGTCAGCAAACCGTCACCAATATCGTCAACCGGCTTCTAGAGGATCAACTGATTGTCGAAGGCGAACCGCAATCCCTTGAGAGCGGCAGCGGCCGTAAGCGTGTTCCCCTGCTGCTAAACGGCTCCCGCTTCTATGCGATCGGCATTGAATTGTCGGGCACTTCGGCACGAGGAGCGGTATATAATTTTCAGCAATCCCGCTTGGCGGAAGCCGAAGCGAGGGCAGAGCGCTACGAGTCTAAAGAGGACTTGCTCCGGGTGATCCGCAGCGTGATCGACAAGCTCATTAGCCGGACCCCAGACCCTACCTGCCTTAAGGGAATCGGCTTTAGCGTTCATGGACTCGTTAACTCCTCCGAGGGCATTCTGCTTCGCTCGCCGGGGCTTGGATGGAAGCGGATACCGCTGGCAAAGCTGCTAGAGGACGAATACGGGTTGCCCGTCTTTCTGGAGAATGACACCAATCTGCTTGCGCTCAACGAGAATATGGGCGGAATTCTTATCTCCTCCAAAAGCAATGTGACGCTAAAATTTGGTAACGGCATCGGGGGAGCCATCGTCGTGGAGAAGCTGCTGGTCACCGGCTCCTCCTTCGTAGCCGGCGAAGTAGGCCACTATAAGGCGTTTATGCCGCCTTACGATTATGAGTGCTACTGCGGCGGCAGAGGATGCCTAACCACTCTGGCTTCCTCCAGGGGCTTGCTGCGGACACTCAGTAGGAGTTGGGAGCACTTCAGCGAAGCGGTCCGCACCGGAGACCCAGAAACCGTTCAACTGAACGAGGTGGTGAAGACGGCGATCGTATACGCTACTGCCAATATCGTCACCCTACTCAACCCGGACCGGGTTCTGCTCACTGGGTTTATGCTGCCGGTGTGGGGGGACTCGTTCGTCGACGAGCTCAAAGCGCGAGTGATGGCCCAAGTGCCGGAGACATGTCGGAACGTTGAGTTTCTACACCTCACCGACATGGAAGACGAGACTGCGCTGGCCGTCGGGCTTGTATTGAAGAGCGTGTTCAAGATCCCGCTCGACAGCTTGTCCCTGTGAACCAGCGGCCACTTAGCCAAAATGGGCTCGGGCGGGCTGAGCGTTTACCACTCGCTTGTACTGCAGTAAGCGGGAAATTCATGATTACGAGCGTCCGGATAAGTTCGATTGCGCACCAACTGAAGGAATCAAAAAAAATCTCCTGGAAGATATAAGAAATCTTCCAGGAGATTTTCGTTCATTGCACCTTGCGGGCAGATTATCTGCCCCAGACGCGAAGCAGGACCTCAGCTTTATCATTCAGCCACTGCCGGGCGTCCGCTGATGCCAATTCTTGATGTGCTCTATTATCGAGATGCTTAATAAAGTCCTCGATCTTCTTGGCTGCCTGATCCTGCTGTCCCTTCTGCAAATGGCTCTCCGCCTGACTCAGCGCGTTCTCTAGCTGTATGGCCAGCGGATGGGTAACCTTGCCGGAGGCAATAAAGCGCTGCAGGCCTTTCTGCAGAGCAGGCAGGTCGACCGATGTCTTAAAACTTACCGGTTCGCTTAACACAGATATCGCCCCCGACGAGTGCACGGCCTTGACCTTAAACGTATACGAAGTATCCGGCTCCAGTCCCGTCAAATTGTATACCGTGCCGGTCACCGTGGAGACGGCCCCATTACTGCCGTACACCTGGTAGGTCACACTGTTTCCGTCGGAAGCCGTTGCCGGGGACCAGCTCAGCTGCGCCGAACCCGCGGTCACGTTTTCCGCCTTCACGCCTTGCGGCGCATCAACGGTAAGGCGGGTGCGGAAGGACCAAATATCCGAGTACGATCGTCCACCGAAGCTGTCCTCCGCCAATGCGTACCATTCATAATTGGTGCTGCCTTTCAGGCCATTCCAACTGACCATGGCTGTGGAACCGCTGGCCGCCTGCGCCGATCCGATCGCGTCTCCAGAGTACACTTTTACCGTCATCGCGTCGGTAGCCACTCTTTTCACCATCGGCTTCAGATCCACCGAAAGCTTGAACTCGTCCTTGCTCGGATCGTAATGATTGTAATCGTCCAAATACGGCGAATACGTATTAACATAGACGGTATCCGTCTTCGTATCAAAATGCAGAAGCTTTAAATATCCGTTTCCGCCGTTCGGAATACCCTGGTAATCGTTAAGAATCTGGTACACTTTGCGATCCGGCTGTCCGTCCTTGTTATCGTCAATCTGGTCGGTACGCAGCGAACTTCCAGTAAAATGACCGCTCATGACCATCCATACGTTAGGATTCGGCACTACTACCTTCTGATAGATCTGGTTGCCGGTTGCGGATCTTGCTGCGTTATTTTGCAAATATTCATGAACCACAATAACCGCTTTACGGTCCGGATACTGCTTCAGAACGGTGTTCATCCAGCCCATATCTTCATCATTCAAGCCCCAACCCATGTACACGAAAATAAAATCGTTGCCACCCGCCGAGATCAGGTCATAGTGACCCTTGTTATCTTTGTACGACTCTCCGTAGTAAGGTTTATCCTTAAAGCGCTTCTCTCCGAAAAACTTTGAGAATTCCGAGTAATCCGGCACAGACGTTGCGCCTCCGTCGAACACGTCATGGTTGCCCGCGACAACGCCCCAAGGAATTTGCGCGTCTTCCACCACCTTCATGAACTTATCCGCACGTTCCCACTGCCCTTTGATGCCTGCGGAGTTTACAACGTCCCCCACGTGCATCACATATTGAATGTTCATTGATTCTTTGGCGTCGCGCAGGAAATTGACCTGTGACTCAAAATACTCCGGCTGAATTTCCGCGTAGATCTGTGTGTCCGGTATAGAGGCAAAGGTAAAATCGTACTGCTCACGACGCGGAATCTCGTCCTGAATCAAGACTTGAACCTTACCATTTCTTGCATAATTGCCGCCGTCAACCGCCGCAGTGAGGGTGAAGTCTTCCTCGGAAACAGCCACCGTGGACGCCAGTGAATCCCACTTCGCCGCAGTATAATTCCATGCGTACAAACCAACTTTACGCCCCTTCAGCGAATGCCCTTCCCAGCTTAGCTCGAGACGGTCGCCGGCGCCGGTTTCCGCCCCCGCTTCTACTTCAAAGCGCTGATAAGGGAACTGTTCAGTCGAGTCCGTAGTGACATAACGGTCATCGGAGGCTCCGGCGGCTGCTTGTTCTTCGGCGGTCAGCTGCGTTTCCCCCGAGCTCGTCAAGGTCAGAGGAGGCTCTACATCAGCCGCATGCTTGTAAGCGGTCACTTCCGCGTCCGCGGCGTTGATCTTTTGCCCTTTAAAGAACTTCACATTCAGCGGGTCTCCGGTCGGATCGGAAACCGATACCTGTAGACTCACGTTCGTGTCCGTATCCTGTGCTCCATCCGTCGGCGCCGCCAGGAGCGGTTTGCCCGGCTGCTCTGCAGGAGTGGTGAACTTAATCGTTTTCTCCGTCGATTTACTACCGGCATCTACTGCTTTAAGCACAAGATTATGCTCCCCCGGAGTGAGGGCCGCAGAGGATGTGGAATACGGAACCTCAATGAGCTTGCCGTCCAGCTTCACCTCGAAGGATTTGACGGAGGAAGCCGCATCCGATGCGGAAGCTTGTATCTCAAAAGCCCCTTTGTAAGTACTGCCTTCCGTAATATTCGCAGTTACAACCGGACCTTGATTGTCTACGATCACGCTTGCTGTGTCCTTCCTGCCGTCAGGCAGAGACACCTCGACCCGATGAGGTCCGTCAAAGGCTGCTGCAGTATTCCATCGGTAAGAGATCCCGTCCCAATAGCGCTCGGGAATCGTGAAGTTGAAGTACACTACCGGAAGGAAGCGTCCGTTATCTCCCATGTCCAGTATGGTTGACGGATTCGCGTATTTCGGGTCGCGTAGGACGGTACCATCTGCTAGAACAAGCCGGACATTGCGGATATTGAAATCATCCAGGCCGGGCTCCGGTTGGTTCTCATAATAAGGCCGGGTTACTGAACCCGCGCGCAGCGCAATCGGATTCGCCTGACCGTACTTGAACAATTCGGGACGTACCGGCACTACCATGGTTTTATAATCCTGGGTGCCGAACGGAATCAAGTACAGCGTCTCGGTGCCCATGGTGGTCACGTTCTGCCCTTTATCTATATCGTCCGCTTCAAACACGAAATATGCCGTTTTCTCGAGGGCCCGTTCCGTTGGACTGACCGGCTGGCCGTCGATCGACAGCGACATGGACCCTTCTGTAGCAGACGAACCGATAAGAACCCGCTCGCTGGTCAGAATATCGCCCTCGAGAACGTTCAGCGTAGGGCTTTTCTCATTACCCGCTAGGCTGAGTGTTCTCGGAGCCGTAGCCGTTACGTTGAAGGTATCGGATGCTTCAAAATAGTATTCAAGGGCCGGGCTGCCGAACCATTCCATCATCTCCAGCGAGTAGCGGAAGCGTCCGTCGGCGCCTCGTGGCAGGGTTACCATTTTATAATCCGGCGTCTTGTTGGATTTAAAGTACAGATTAACAGACGCAAGCAGACGGTCATCCGCTGCTTCGGCCATCAGCTCAATCGGTTTGATCAGGTCAATGCCTGAGGGATCCGTAAGATCTTTTACCGTCGGCGGGGTAGGATCGTTTACAATGCGGACAGGATCCGCTGGTACGTTAGCCGGGTTGAAGGTTCCCGGTGAGGCCGGCACCGTCTTGGAACTGAGCTTCTTCATATCGAGACTGCCGTCGTCCGGAACGCCGTACTCGACACTCAGATCTGCCGCCGTATCGATCACGCCCGGATTATAGCTGGCGCGCACAATGTCCGTTCCCGTATTGGTCGCCACCACAATGGTTCTTTCCCTAAGGTTGTTAAGACCGCCAGGAATCCGGACAATGTCTTTATTTTCAATGAGCGAGGTTTGAAAATGCTGATTAAAGTCAGCCACCGTCTTGGACTCCCCTGACGTCGTAACCGCCCAGAAAACCATGGCCTGCTTAGGCTGGATGATTATCTGTACATCGGTGTAAGGTCGCCAGAACAAATCATGGCCGGGCTCTCCCGGGTACCTGTATAAAATAGAATAGTCCTTGAAATCGACCGGCTGGTCGCTGTTGTTATAAACCTCTAGGTACTCGTAGGGATCCTCTCCCAACGCATCGTCTCCACCTGAATCGGGGACCATTTCAGTAATGAGCATGCGTGGGATTCCAGCTGCCGCTTCGATGGCGGCTACGCTTTCTGCAGCTGCAGGGATGCTAAGCGGCAGCAGAGAGCTGGCGGCAAGATGCGCGGCCATCAGGCAGGTGAAGCAGCGGGTTAACAGTTTCTTTTTCACTTGTTAATCATCTCCTTGTTTTCAATTTACAAACAATGATTTCTAAGTACAAAAATAGCTCCATTCGAGTAATTAATTAATCTATTTGATTTATTAATTACCAATAACTATCATTCGCCATCAAGGCCAAGTCTCCTCTTTGTTTTTTTGGTAAAGAGATGTGAAGTGATTCACGACTCGCTAGATGTATATGTCCGCGATGGTGTTATTGGTCTCAAAACTCTTATCTCACAGCATTCCCCCACCATACCCACAACAAAATTTTTCGTCCTACTTGTGATACGGTTCTCTTCTCCTCATTCACTGGCAAAGCAGGTTGAGTCAATCCCTCGTATTGTGCAACAAAAAATCCCAAGACAATTATAATATCCCCTTTTACATCGCGTATGAAGGAAACCTCGCCGTTACTGGTTATAAGAAAGGTGGGCTTGTCAGAATAGCCCACTCCTCCATGAACCTGCCCGTTACTTCAATGAAAAAGCAGCCGATCGACATGGCCGGCTGCCCTCCTTTTTATATTGAACTATCGTATCCGTTAGCGTAACGCTTACTTGTATCGTCCTTCATCAATTCTATTCTTTGCTAAAGTTCGTATGTCCTCGTCCTCATCATTTAGTAACAAAGTTAGAACTTGAATTGACGCTTTTTTATTGTAGACAATCCGTTTTCTAACCGAGCAATCTGAATCTTTAGCCAGTTTTAATTGCAGGTGCTCAGGCAGTCGATTTTTTGTTGCAACATTAAACCTGACCCTTTCATCTGCATCGTTAGCGAGAATCTCCATAATCTCAATATCGTACAGATTTTTCATTGTTCACCTTCTTGTGTGTCTTTACATTTAACTAATATATGATAAGCTTCGACGACGTCATTGACATACTGGCCGATTACGTTGAGGCGGAGCATGCCGGAGCACCGGGAGGAGACCCAACGTAAGGCTAAAGCCGTTCATCTCTACTCGTATACACAGTATCTGGCTAAATATGGCGTCAGTTAAACGTTAGCATTGTGATAAAGGCTGCCGGTAAGTATACCGGCAGCATGTGCATGGTCTTATCGTACCCGTTAGTGTAGCAGTATGCTAATCCTACTTTTGAGTTTTGAGCTGAATTTTGAAGTGGAGCTACCCTGTGACAGCTCCACATTATTTTATTTGTTGTAACAAAGATTCGGGGGAGACAGCACAGCTTCTCCCCCAAAATTCCAATTCAGTTCTGCTATTCGTTATTTGGATTGATCATGCGGTACAGTGACTGTCGCCGATGCATCCGTTTGATGACCGGCTTTGTCGGTAACCGTATAGGTTATGGTATAGATGCGTCCCGATTCTTGGCCCAATCTCTCAGCTCTCAAACGAATCAATGTATCCGGTGTGCCGACATGGGCCTCAATGTCGCCTTGGCCGCTGTCCGCTTCATTGCTGGTAATCGAGGTTAACACCACAGATTCAACGCCTGATGCGGCATCGCTCGATTGTAACGTTGCATGGATATCGACCATTTTGTGATCAGCCGGCCAGATGGACGTTTTATCCAGTTGAACAGTTACTGTCGGCGCCGTTTTATCAATCTTGAACTGGACGGTTCGAATCGGTTCTACGTTGCCGGCCTGATCCAAACTGCGATAATCGAGCTTATAATCCCCTTCGCTGAAAGCAGGAATCGAACCGGTATAAGTGATCCAAGCCCCGTTATTTACCCGGTATTCCGCTTTCTCCATGCCGGATGAATGATCATAAACGGACAAGCTTACCGTAACGCCCGATTTATACCATCCGTTATTGCCGTTTGGAGCTGCTGGACTAACGGTTGCGACACTTGTCGGTGCCGTCTTATCTACCTTAAAGCTGATCGTTTTTATAGCTTCTTCGTTTCCATTTTCATCTTTCGAGTGGTAATTTACGGTATACTTACCGTCTTCATCAAACGTCACCGGCGACGTGTACTGCTTCCATGTGGCGCCTCCATCCAGGCTGTATTCCGTCTTTAAACCGCTTGAAGAAGTATTCGAAGCGCTGAAAGCCAGCGTAACCGGACCTGTGTACCAGCCGTTTTGCCCGTTCGGCTGTGCCGGCGTCAAATCGGCCGTTGTCTCAGGCCCTGATGAGTCGTCTGATGCGTCATGCACATTTTCCAAACCTGCATTGACGGTCTTCATGATGTTAACCATATCCGAATAGGGCTGATCTTGTTGGTTTACCAAGCCAATATTGAAGTTCTCGCCGTCTTTGCGCCATGTAACCGCTTGATCGTAGTACGAAAACCAGCCCGAACCGACAAACAACGGATGGGAGATCTGACCCTCCACGAACGATTTGAAGGCATAACCTCTATCGGCTATATTTGCTACAGTAGTTGCACCATTGACGGGCGACAAACCGCGTTCGGTCGTACTAAACGTATATTCCAGATTCAACAGCGGTTTGCCGAATGCCTCATATCTGGATATCCAACTTGTATCATTCACGTAATTGTCAACGGAAAAAGCATCTACAAACTCCATAGCTGCCGAATCCCAATCCAGACCGGTCCGCCAAGTGGGAACTACAGACACTCCCAGGAACAGATGGTTCGTATCATATTTTCTGATTACATTCTTGATGGTTGAGAAATACGTTCTGGATGCCAGCTTGATATATTCCGATACATCCGCGGCAGGCACCTTGGCAATATTGATTGAAGTATCCTTTAGCGCGGCAAACGATGTGGCGTTTGTACCCAATAGCTGATTGACGGCGGCAATGTCATTGTTGTACCTTGGCGCAAGGAAATCAACGAATGCGCTTTTTGCCGGAGATGTCGCGTTATACGTCAGTACTTCCTTTACGATATCGGCAGTCCATCCAGCCTCATTATCGTAGGTATAACCGATCAACCAAGGGTCGTTTTGCGCTTTTTGAAGCTGGCTGGCCAGTGCGTTTTCGATGATGGATTCATTCAACGGGTCAAAAACATCGTATGTCCATTGAATCCTTCTTAAATTCATTGGGTCTTGCAAGACTTGAATGTAAGGAAACGAAATATTACCAGGTTTGGTCCATTTGCTGAAGGCGTTAAAGCCCCAATCGATCAGACGCTTCTTTGTGATATCCTCCCATTTGGACTCAAAATCGCTGCCGTATTTTCTCATCGCATTAGCGACGACGAAGCTTACCCGTTCGCCATTGGAATCGCTTACATAAGCAGGCGCATAGGCAGTCCGGTCGGGAAGTTCCTCGAAGACATTTCTCGGTGTACCGTCGGCTTTTTTAAGCGGCGTTCCGTACCCCCACTCCCATATACTTGTAGCGTCTACGCCTTTCAGAATAAATTTGTTTCCGTCAGGGGTAATAAACCACCATTTGTTATCAATCATTTGAAGTCTGAAATAACCGGTGCCTGTGAATTGTCCTCCGCTTTTTATCCCGCCGTACTGATCGTACTTGGCAGGATCTAGGGATACATTCGACAACGCAGTCGCCTCACTTGCATATTCCTGCTGCAGCTGCTCATCGGAGGTTACCTTTCCAGGCCAGGTTTCATAAACCCATTGCCCGTACTTATCTGCCATTAAGCCGTCTTTTTTCAGTTCGAGAGCCATCTGCTCTGCTGTAAGTGCAGGTCCGGGATTCACGCCTTCCTGTCCGGTCCCTTTATAAATTTGAACTTCGGTGAGAGGGATATGCTGATAGGCATGGGGGCGCTTAATATCGATAACAATATACCTGGCTGTCTTGTTCGACATCGGTATGTTGACCGAATAGTTCCAAGTTGAGCTTGGGCTTGTTGAGACGATTCCTGGTGTTCTGATGTGTTTGGCAGCAATATAGTAATAATCCGTTACGGCCTCAGGACGGTATTTTACCGTAAACTCTTTAAAACCCCAAGCCGAATTCGGCGAATTCAGCACGACATTGATCCTGTCCAACGGGTAATCCTTCAACAGATCGAATACGATCTGTACAGTTCCCGGGGTACCGGTGCCGTTTCCCATCCATCCGGCATACGTTGTGGTTTTTCCGTCAAACAGAACGCCGCCCGCTGAGGATACCAGACCGGTTGCGCCTTTATCAGGAGAATTGCCGCCGTTCGGGGCATGACTGAAGTAATAATTTCCGGTCTTCAACAAAGTCTCTTCTCCTTGAACTTCTCCGACAGGGATAAACGCCGCAAGCATCATAAATACCAGAAACAATGACAAAGCACGATGTTGATAATGAGATTTTCCCATGCTTAAACCTCCTTTAAGAATGTTTTTAATCAGCACGCAAGTAAACGTGAAAAACTTGTTCGGACCCCTATTTTATTCTTAACAACCACCTCCTCTCCTAAATAAACCAGCCTCTTCGGCATTTACCCTTTGACTGCGCCAATCGTCATTCCCTTAATGAAAAAGCGCTGTAGAAACGGGTATAAGAAGATGATCGGCCCAATCGTGATGACAACTGTCGAAAGCTGAATGCCCGTAGCTGATACAGGTATGTTAATATTCGCATTTAAATAATCCAGATTCTGCCAATTGGAGATAATTCTTCTTAACATCATCTGTAGAGGGTGATTCTGTGGATTATCAATAAACATCAGCGCATTAAACCAATCGTTCCAATAGGATAGCGCATAGAACAGCGTTATCGTTGCGATGACCGGCATGGAGATCGGCCAGATGATCCGGTAGAAAATATACAGCTCATGCGCTCCATCCATAGTCGCTGCTTCGTTTAATTCGAAGGGAAGCGTACGAAAATATGAGGTCATCAGGAATGCGTTGAATGCGGAAAACATGTGCGGCAAGATTAATGCCAATAACGAATCGCGCAGGCTCAGCCAGTTGGAGATGAGCAAATAATAGCCTACGAGCCCGGGGGCAAACAGCATCGTGAAATAAATGTAAAATGAAAGAGCATTCCTGAACTTCACCTTCTGATGAGCGGTCACATAGGAGAACATGGAGGTCAAAAGCACGGCTCCTACAGTTCCGACGGCAGTAACAAAAATGGAAACAAAGGCACTGCGGTACACCTGACTGCCATTAAATAAGAAACGGTAAGAATCGATTGAAAATTCGGTAGGGAACATTTGAAAGCCTTTGACAATCTGATGCTCCGCTGTGAACGATCCGATATACACAAGCCAGAAGGGAATGAAGCATATCAGGGCAAAGAAACCTATGAAACCATACGCCACGACGGATATGGCCAACTGGGAACCATCACGTTGTTTCATTAACATTCTCAAGCACCTCACTAGAATAACTTCGAATCATTATCAACCCTGCGGACAATCCAATTGAAAAAGAGAATGGTCATCAAACCCATAATCGATTGGAATAATGCGACTGCCGCGGCGTTGCTGTAGCTGTTCATATTAGAGACATCCCGCAAGGAACGATAGGTATATGTATCGATGACATCCGTAGCATTAAACAGGAGAGAATTGTCACCAATGATTCCGTAAATCAATCCGAAATCACCGTAGAAGATTCGTCCAAGGTCTAACAGAATCAATACGATAATAGTCGGACGCAGCAACGGGAGGGTAATATGCCAGATCTGCTGCCATCGCTTTGCCCCATCTATTCTTGCACTTTCATAATATTCCTCGGAGAAGCCGGTTAAGGTGGCCAGATATATAATCGAACCCCACCCGGCTCCCTTCCACACGAATATGATCATTAGCAGCATAGGCCAAACCGATGGCGTCTGAAACCAATCGACAGCCTGAAAACCGAACTCCCTAAGCAATCTGTTTATCATACCGTCCTGCCCATTAAAGAAATTCATGACCATCAGGTTCACGACGATGATGGAAATGAAATGCGGTAAAATAACGAGAGATTGCGTCAGCTTCTTGAAGAAGACTTGCCTGATTTCATTTAGCAGCAGGGCAATAAGCAGCGAGCAAACCGTGCCCATCACAATGAACAGAAGGTTCAAGTATACCGTATTTAATGTAACCCTCAACCAATCCGGTCCGGTGAAAAAAAACACGAGATTATCGAGTCCCACCCACCGGCTTCCCCATAGCCCCTTAACGGGAATAAACTGCTTGAACGCCAATATATGGGCGGTCATCGGCAAATAAGAAAAAATAAAGACGTACACAATCACGGGAAGCGCCATGGCATAAAGCCATTTGTTCTTCCTGAGTTCCCGCATGATACTCATGATAAGATCTCTCTCCTTTCGTGTGTACATGTATCTTACTCATTCGGGGAACGGATCGTATAGTCTTGCTTTTATCAATGAGTTTGAACCGTAACAGTCTAAGAAGGTGTGAATATTACCAATCGGAGAGTACAGATTTTATCAAGATCAGGTTTAACACCATCGGAGTCCTTCAGGACGGCGCGTTTACCGACGATCCTGCAAAGCAATATAGAGCCCACTTTCTTTATGATTGAAAAAACCGGAAACCTTGACAAGGCATCCGGCTTATTGGATCTATTACTTCTTTTTGTTTGTCAAAAAAGCATCCAGCTGCTTTTGATACTCGGCTTGGATTTTCTTGACGTTGGTATACGCTTTTTCTTTAAATTTCTCCAAGCCTTCTTTCGGTTCTATGAGTCCCATAACGATCGGATCGTAGAGCTCCTTGCCCATGTTGCTCAATTGTGCCACTTCATTGGAAACCGGGCTTGGATCGAAGGTGAACCCGGCGAGAATATCTGTTGTAAAATTATTGGGATCCCGCTGCCACTTATTCAGCTTGATGACATCTTCCGATAAGCTTGCATCAATACGGTCGAGCTTGGGGTTCCAGCCCCATGCGAAAGGAATTCCTGCATAAGAGTTTTCTTTCATTGGTTTATACAGGCCTGGACCGGCGTCCTCCCAGTTTTTCCCCTTGATTCCGTAAGCCAGTAAGTCGTAATTCTCCTGCCTGTTCAGCCAATTGATGAACTGAATGGCGCGTTCTTTGTTTTTACTTATAACAGGAACAGCAATGTAATTGCCTGCCTTGTATGTCGAGCTGAGCTTCATACTAGGATCGTATAGACTGTATGCTTCCGCAGACGATCCTGGAACGGCCTTCTCCAGAGCCGTAGCGGTGCTGAGATTTACACCGAAATCATTAAATGTCGAGACCGCTGCCTTTCCTTTGGCAAATTCGGCGTTTCTGAGGGTAAGGGCGTCTTTGGCAATAATCCCGTCTTTATATAACTTATGATTTGTTTCAAAATTTTTCATGATTTGAGGATCCATGTTATCGAAGATATTATAGACCTTCCCGTCGTTGCCTTTGGTGTACAATCCAGGATAGTTGAGTACCGCGGCAATATTGGCTTTCGGATCTAACATATTTGCCTGCCTTAAGCCGATATGTTCCGATCCATTCGGTATAAACGGCGTGACCTCTGGCGCCTTTTCCTTCACGGTGTACATAAACTTTATTAACTCGTCATAGCTCTTGATCGGAGCGACTCCCAGTTTCTCCCTGATGTCTTTTCGAATAACGAACGTCCATGGACGAATGAAATTTACTTCAAGCGGAACCGCATACAATTTGCCGTTCACTTTGTTGGCTTCCATCAGCTGCGGAGAGCGAGCACCTATAATGTCAGGTCCATACTTGTCAATAAGTGCGTCCAACGGTTCGTAGAGGCCGGCGGCAATGTTTTGCGTCGGATTATTGTCCCAGATCAGGTCGTAGTCTTCCGCGGAGGACAATGCGACTTGGCGCTTCGTGAGAACATCAGACCATGGGATGAACACAACATTCAGCTTCACATTGAGCGAGCCCGACAACCGGTTCTCCATCTCTGTCTTAACTTCATTCCAATTGCCCGGCGGATCTCCCGGAAACATGATTTTCAGTGTAACCGGATTCAATTTGGCGTCTGATGCCGCTGGTTTATCGGTTCCGGACGGCGCCGCCTTCTCCGAGCTGCAGCCGGTCAAGGCTCCCGCCAATATCAGCGAGGCCGACGTCAGTAATAACCCTTTTCTTAATATCTTCATTGCGTAACCCTCCCTATTCATGATCAACCTTGCGCGACATATCGACGCATTGATTAGTATTGCGTGCATACCGCATCGTTCGGTTTCATGTTCGATCTTAGTCGGTTCAGCCGCCTCCGTACAGTCCGGTATCTATCAAACAGTACGAATTGTTACAAATAGGAAGAGTCCATATTTTATAACGAAAATGTATGAATTTTAAGCTTTGTCTTTACTTTTGTCCATGCGGTATTGGTTGGGCGTCATCCCGGTGGCACGTTTGAATGCAGAAAAGAAGGTGCTCTTGGTTTGAAATCCGGACCGCTCCGTAATATCCGCTACGGTCCAGTCGGTTGTTCTAAGCAGCTTGGCGGCGAGCTCGATCCGTTGGTTCGCGATATAATCGGACAATGAGCAGTAAAAATGATCCTTAAATATTTGTCTGGCATAGTTCACTGACATGGAAACATGAGCGGCAACGTCATCCACGGAAAGGATTGGATTGTGAAGATGGTTCCTCACGTATTCGATCATCTCCGCAGCAACCTCTTCCTTCCTGCCTGAAGTATTCTTCTTACGCTGCTGATCCATAATTTGCAGCATCTCTCGGTACAGCCACGTTTTCACTTCCCGTAGGGTGACAAATTGCTCCAGGAAGGCATGGACGCTCTTTAACCCTTGGAACGTGCTAAAGTTCTTAAAGCTCTTCATGATCGAATAAATGATGTGTGTCAGCTGCAGCTTGCATTCCTCATAGCTCAGCTCTTGCATATGCAAGGTGAGCTGATCCAAATACCCTTCGAGCGCCTTTTCATTCTTGAGTTGAACGGAATGGATAACCTGTTTCAATAGTCCTTCGTCGAGATCACTATCCTTGCTGCCTTCGTATCGTTCTAAATCATCATAAGTAAACACTTTGTCCTCATTATTAATGAACCTCACTAACGTTAATTCATACAACTGGGAATAAATGATTTGCAAATTCTCCTCGACATCCAGCACGGAACTGACGGCTGCACTCACTTCCAACTTAATCCACTGTTTGATCTGAACCCTTACTTTTTCCAAAGCCACCTTTACTTGCGGTAAGTCATCCTCTGAAGTAGGCGCAGAAATCAGTGCAACGATGTGGTCGGAGCCGAAATCGACCGTTTCCGCGGCGTACCCGCGGTTCATTAGGACTTCGGCCATAATGTTTCCCATGGCGAAGCGCAGTAATTTTCGCGATGCAAAATCATATTGCTCTTCGAATCGTCCGTACGATTCCAAACGAATAACCACTATACGGAACAATCCCGTTCGGAGAATGTAAGTCTGGTTCTTAATAAGCTCTTCAATCGGTTTAGAAGACTTCGGATTTAGAATCCATTGACGCAAAAAATCTTCTTTGACCAAAGCTTTGCTGCTCTTAATGGATAAATCCAATTGTTCAATCTTTTCTATGAGCGAATGGAAGCTGGAATGAATCCAAGCCATTTCACTCTTGTCATTCGTTGTCTGGATCATGGGATGCTCTTTACCGAGCTTGCTTCTCATTTGATTGGCCAAATCGCTGATAGGCTTCAAACTGCGGTAGGATTGCCAAAACAAAAACAGCAGCAAGGCAACCAGCAGAATAATCGAAGAGCCGATAATTTCAAAACGGATTTTGTCTACCTTCTCTTGCCATACAGAAATTGGCGCCAGGTGATAAACATTCCATCCTTCTATAGGCAGCCGTTCGGATTGAATGGACCAGGTGACATTGCCGGAATTCCATTCCCATCCCTGTTGTTCTGTGACCGGTTTATCCATTTTCAACAGTTCTTTTGCTAATTTTGGATCTGTATTTCCCAAGATGAATTCCTTATTTTTGCCCTCAATATACAGCTTGTTCTGATCTTCCTCCGAAACTTGAAGCATGTTCTCATTCAGTAATGGTTTACTGAACAGAATCGCTACAAACCCCTGATATTTTTGATTAGGTCCGGCTGCAGGTACGACTAATGCAAGATACGATCCACCTTTTACCTCATGGTTGAAATATTGCAGGTAGGGTGTTTTCTGATTCTTAATATAATCCAATATTTTTTGGTCATAAAAATCGCTTGTAGTATAGATGCTTGTTTCTGAAGTATAGATTTGGTCAAGATTGAAATTGATTAAATAAATACCGGAAATGAAAGGTTCACTGCTCATAAACTCCCTTACGCTTGTAGCCGCTTTATTCAGTATCAAAGGAGAGTAGCTGTTTTTCTCCATGTTCATCCAAAGCGCAATGCTCTCATCCGAATAAACTCTAAGCGCAAACTGGCGTAATTTCTGCAATGTATACTCCGAGGTTTTCACGACTTTCTTCATTTTCTCCTGATTCGACTTGTTCATTTCCTCCTGTGCGCTTCGGGCGAACTGCTGACTCAAGAACAAGGTGAACACCAATGTGAGCAGACTTACGGCAATGCAGGAATACAAAAATATACTCAAATACATCTTCTTCGGCTTTATCCGGTCCCACATGGAAGCACTTCCTCATGAAATTGATACAAAGATAGGAGTTCAACCTTAAAGCAATCAAATCGTATGATAGATTTTCCATCAAGTCTAGTACAAATCTTACTAATCAAGTACGAAATTTATTTTGAAGAAATGTTATTTACCACTACAACCACGGTACTTAATGATAATTAAAAAAGGAACTGTCCCGACGGCAACTCCACTATCGTACCCTTTAGTTGAGTGTACAGCAGCCAATTGTCATTTCCGGTTAAAAGGCTTTAGCAGATCCTCATTTTTCCCATTTACGAAAAGCAGCAGAAGTACAAACGTTACTCCTAAGAGTGAAGGCTCCTTTTTCGATCTTTCAAATTGTTTTGACACAATTGGGTGACCTGTTCTTACTTCAATTTGATTAATAAGTCGATCTGCCTTTTCCTCATTTTTAACTTTAAAAAATGCATTCCAGATTATCTGAAATTTCATGATTACTCCTATACTTTTCGTATATTTTCAACCTACTATATCTACATAATAATACGCCAGTCCGTTAGCGTAATAAAGCTGCCGGTTTATTCCGGCAGCTGCGTCTTTGTTGCTTTATGGAGCTAACGTACCCGTTAGCGTAATGATGTAGATTGTTGTGAATGCCATCTTTAGCGGGATGGCATTAACATAATGGAATACGCATTAGCATCTCGTATTTATCACGATTTCATATGAATTTTTGCCTATCGATTGAAACAATGTTGTTCGACCTCTCAAATGCAAGCAAAAAACTCCCCTCTCATCCATAAATCATCTCTTCACAGAAACAATTTTATAAACAGGAAGGGAGCAATTTCATCTATCTTTTATTAGTTTACGATATTATCGAACCCATTGCATCGTCCGGAATTTGCTTGGCGCCTTGCCGTCGCCGATTCCGCCACCCCATTCGATATAGCCTCTTCTCAAATTGCCGTCGTTTTCGTTAACGAGCAGTGAAAGGCTGAATACTCCGGTTTCGGTCCCGATCGGCGTTAGTTCCGACCAAGGCAATGCCAACTCATAGGTCGTCAGCTTCTGGGCCTCATCTCTTGCTACACGAACCGTTCCGCCTGTGACTAATCCTTTGGAAACGCCAGCCGGCGCGATCCAACGATAAATTTGCGGACCTGCCGATGTTTGCGAAATTCCGTATTCGTAATATTTAGGATCTTCGCCCGGTAATCCGCTCGAAATCGCAAACTGGATACTATCGTTGTTCCATATGTTCACATCCGTAGCCGGAAACGCATGAATGTTATCCTTGATTTTTGCGGTAAAATAAACATGATCGTTGTCATAGTTCAGCCATACGGAACCACTCAAATCATTGGCTCCATTATAGCCGCTCACCTTCACATTGCCCTTGGACAAATCGATGGTCGCCGGCTTCGCAACGATAAGCGGGTCGGCATTTCCGTCTACATTCACCGTTCCGTAATAGACCGGATTGAATTCGATAGAGCCTGAATAGGTATACGTTTTGTTGTTTCCGAAAGCTACATCGACGTTAGCCGGATAGCTTTTGCTGAGCTCCATACTTTGCAGCGGGATATTGAACTCCCTAGCCGAATCGGGCTGCAGCACTTGATTCAGCTCCTGACGGCCCGTCAATGTTCCAAGCTTCCAATCCACACTATGAACAGGCAAGGCGTTGATCATCGAGTGATTTCGGATTTGTACCTTGATCGATTGACTTAGCGGATCGGTACCATTAATGACCGGGCGAATGTGAATTGTTTCAGACGGGAGTACGGCAGTAACATGCTGCAGCAGCCCGACGGCTTGCCCACCTAATTTCACAACTCCTTTGACGATCCGTGTCCCAGGCTCATCCAACCCGTTCACAACAACTGTCTGAAGCTTGTTTTGCCCAGGGGCGGCATTCATCACGAATTGTTGTTCTTCGATCTCCAATGTAAAATCCAGCGCTTCCGCTGTCATATTGTTCATTTCAACTTGCAGCATCACCGGCTCACCGGACCGAGCGCTTCCTCCTGAAACGGTAAACGTCGCATCCTTATTGATCGATTGTATATTTCCTTTGATGTAAATAGGCTCTCCAGTCAAAGTCACGTAAATATTCCCGTTCGTCGGCGCAAACGTTCGCGTATTCCCCATCATATCCGTAATTTCAACAGGCTGATTCGTTCTGATGACAGCCGACGCGGGTGCGAGCGACCATACCACCCGTTTGTTTTGTCCGCCATTAGCAAACATGTAGCTTTTCAAGCCGGACTGGAGCGGCTCTTCAGCTGAAAATTGCCAACCGGTGAGCTCCCTTGTCATTGCGGCATAGGCGGCATAAGCGGGCTTTGGAGTGAATGCACCGAGCGGGTCAGCCGCATTACGAAGAATGCCGAAATTATCTTCGTTATAGTCGTTACGAAGCCCGTCATTCACCATATTGTACCAAAATAATTTTTCGACTCCGATTGAAAGCGCCAACACATGATAACGGACCAAATAATTCGCTTGAGTTATTTCATCGACGCCATTCCCGGCCTTATGGGTTGGATAACCGAATTCCGTGAGCCAAATCGGTTTGTCTTGGCCATTATTATATTGGCGAATTAATGCCTTAATTCGTTCCAGAGAGTCGGACAAGCCTTCTGGCTCATTCGGATAAAGGTAAGGATGCAGGGTAACTGCGTCCATATACTGCAGCCCGCCCAGCTTGAACACTTCCTCGATCCAACTCACTGCATCTTCGGAAGCGACAATGCCATAGACTGGGAATTCAGGATGTTCGGCTTTAACCGTCTCATACGTTTTTTTCAATAATTTAAAATAATAATCAGGACGGGAGTTGGCAGGACTATTGCCTCTTTTTCCGAAAGAACCATGAAACTCATTGTAGGCTTCCATCGCGATCAACTGATCTTTGTAATTATCAACGTAGGCTTCGGCATAGTTAGCGAAACCTTCACGGCCTTGGTCCGTGTACGGAGTGCCGTTGTTGTCGTAAAAAGGGTTGTTGTATGCAGCGACAAACAACTTTCCGATGCCCTGCTCTTTGAGTTTCGCCATGTAGTTATCCGGAACGGGACTGAACGTGTACTCTCCCTTCGTTTTCTCAATCGCGTGCCACTCGATGCCAGTCCGGACCGATTTCGCGCCTGCCTGCTGAATTAACGGAATCGTTGTGGTTTGTCCCCTGTGCAGATGGGCCCCCATCCCGAACGGGGAATCCGCTACAGCAGTAAAATCATAAGGCGACAGAACGGCGAACGACGTTTCCAATGGAACCGGTGGTTGTACATTTGACGATTCGACGGTTGCCTTGAGCTTAAAGTAGCCGCGTTTAGTATAAGGAACATGAATGAGCATTTGGCCCTTGTCGTTATATTCTGTTCCTCCGGACATCTGGGTGCCCTGCATATCGTAAACTGACCACGTAACGCTAGGCTGCAGCGTCGCAACC
This sequence comes from Paenibacillus sp. H1-7, assembly GCF_022354825.1. GTDB lineage: Bacteria > Bacillota > Bacilli > Paenibacillales > NBRC-103111 > Paenibacillus_S. Next base: position 2,352,471 of record NZ_CP031168.1, on the reverse strand, counting down.
TTGAGCTGGATCGGCTCATTTTCGATGAACACATTCCCGATGTTCACTTGTTTGAGCTCGGTTTTCGGGATGGTCACGGTTATGTAGGGGCCGTCATGGCTCCACCGGTTTTGATTGCTTCCGGCTTCAATCTTCAATGTATACGTTTTGCCGATATCGGAGCTCGGAATCGGAATATGGTACGTAGTGCCCGTTACGGTCGCGATAGTTTTGTCGTTCTGAATGATGCGATAATTGCTTACATTCGCTGAACCTTTCGGTTCCGTCCATTTCAAATCCAGCCCGTTCTCGTTCAATTGCATAATTTCAACGCTGGCACCGGAAGGCCACTTCGGAGCCGATGGATTAACACGTTCGTGTGATAGTGACAAATACGGCTGATTTGCTGGGCTCTCTTTACTGTTGATATGGATTAGCGCACCATTCTTGGCGGCTTGGGTTAATCCAAAGCTGGCCATCTGATCCGATGCTAGCTGTGCCTTCACGAAGGAGGTGACGTCTACCTGAATCCATTGCCATGTCAAGCCTACGTCCACATTGGCTAAATAATGGTTCATTGCCGGCTTGTCATTCCAGATCATCATATTCTCCGTCCACGAATCTTCTTCCACCCCGTACAATTGGAAGGCGAGCGGGCTGCCATTAGCATTGTTCACAGCAGCATAAACGTTCAGCGTTGCTGTTCCCAATTGACCGGGATAGGAACTTAGATCGAATTTCATGTATGATTCGCGGGTATAGTTCGGATCGCTCCACGTTCTTACTTGAAGCGTTGGCGACGAACCGAAATTCAAATTTGCGGACGATCCCGGATTCACATACGTATCGGCTAGCGCCGGAATCTGAATTTCATCGTCGTTTGACTCGAGAGCGTAAACTGGGAAACCTACGCCGGCAACTAGAAAGCAGACAATAACAAACATCAGTAAAGCTCGAGAACGAATGACGGACTTTTTCCGCATAACAATCACTCCTCTTTGTAAAAGTGGTTGAACAAAGTAGTTCCTTTTCTTCCCATTTGCTATCCGATCAGCATGGTTTTAAATGTTTAGTCTCACCTCCTTTTATTTCTACCGACGTATCATCAACTCCGATCCACACCGATATGGCTGAAGGATTATGTATGATGTGACCGGATACGGAGAAACGTAGCTGCCGGATGGCTCTCATATAACCGACGATTTCGGAATTCGTGGCGTACCAGATGTCGTTGCGCCGCCCTGCCAGCTCGCCGAACTGTTCGAGTAAGCTCCAGTTCCGATCTCGTTCAAACTCATAACTGTGCCCCCACACATAGAGTAGAGCCATTCGCAAGTGTCTCGGCTTCTCAGAAAGGAGCCTTTTCCCGTACTCCAGCATTTGTTTATGATGGCAAGTCGGATGCCAAAGCAGGAAATCGGAAGGGATATCGAACGTGTGGGTGCTGGTCGTCGTTCGAGCATATTCAATGCCAAGGCCGGGCAATACCGACACAACCTGTTCATTCCATGCCCCGTGCGGATAACTCATGCCACGAACAGGATAATCGGTAAGCGCTTCCAATGCATCGCGGTCTTTCATGATCTCCATAACAATACGGTCCGGAGGAGTTACATCCAGAAAAGGATGCTCTGCCGTATGGGCAGATACTTCTTGCCCGGCGTACAGAGTCTGAACCTCATTCACGCCAATATAACCAGGCTTCCCCAAAAAGCCCGAGTTTAGATGGAATGCCCCCTTTAATCCATATTCATTCATTATAGCGACAAGCTGTCGATCATCTTCTCTACCATCATCGTAGCTCATTGTAATCGCTTTCGTTTTGCCGCCGGGAAAGCGGTCGTATCGTATTTTCATGCGGTTTCTCCTGTCGGTGAGGTATCTCTCTCCACGCTCTTCCGAGAGATACCCTACCTACTCAAATTTTGTAGAATGGTTATAAATACAACCATTCCCGATCTATAATAGCTAGAATCAAATCCATTTCAGTCCGTTTGAAAGGCATCGATTTATCCTGCTGCGTTATTTGCGGATCTTCCACTTTCGTGTAAGTAAGCAGTGCCTTTCCCGAATCGGTGAACGAACAGTTCAAATCCATAAATTCGAAGGGACCGGTCTCAATGTCCCCGACCTTCTTCCATGTTATGCCGTCATCGCGTGACAAAGCGGCCGATAGTGGAGTACGCAGTCCGTAATGGTGGCGTGTCGGATCGTATTTGCTGCCGTTATAAAACAGCACCAAATCGTCGGTTTCGGGAATACGCCTAAGGCAAGTGCATGACTCCGGAGCTTGCAGTCCTGATGTTTGCGGTAACGACCAGTTCTCCCCCCCATCGTCGGAATAAGATAAGAACACCGACCCTAACTGCGTTCGAAGCGACATGATTATCCGCCCAGAAGCCAACTCCGCTGCCGATGCCTCCATTGCGCCGCGCATTGGCAAGTCGACCGTCCCGCTTGATCTTCGCCAGCTATTACCCTCGTCGTCACTAATAAAGCATGCGACAGTATTATGCTGGCTCCCCTGATGCCCCGTGCCGAAATGAAACGGCAGCAGCAATCGCCCGCTCGACAAGACGTTCATCTGATTGGCGCCGCCCTGAAGCCATTGTCCGTCGCTTCGACTCCATACGTTGCCCGCATCGCGCCAGGTTTTCCCCTCATCGCGGGAACGGAGCAAGCACATCGTCGAGCTGCTCCCTCCGTGATGACCGCGAAGGCAATGAAGCATCAAATCACCGGAAGGTAGCCGGGTTAAACCGGGTGCTTGCACGTTATGGTCGCCAGGTTCTACGTCCACGAGCAAGGTTTCCTCGCTCCATGTGATCCCGTCATCTCTCGATAACTTGGTATAAATGCGGCAGAGACCAAAATCGCTTCCTCCCTCGGCACTGTCCTCATATTTATGCCATGCCAAAAGCAGGCTTCCGTCCTTCAACTGAGCGACGCTGGCCGTATCATTGCGCGGGTTGCCCGGTCCGGCTTCCGCCACGGTGATGTATTGGATCGATCCGTTCCCCATCGATTGTATGTCCTCCTTTTGTTCAAACTTGCTGACTACTAGCATCGTTGAAACGATGCAACCGTTGTAGATTGATAGCAGGACGGAAGCTAATCCATACTCCATCCTGCTTCAAGCTCCAAGTTAAAATTTCAGCTTGAACTCGTAAAAGTCCTTGGTCAAAAACGCTTTCGTTTTGTTGTCCTGATACCATTTCGCGTACCATTCCTCTATATTTTTGCCGTTGTTTTTGTCCCAGGTGCTCTTGGCGTCCTGAAATGCCTGATCGACGGTATAGGAAGCTCCGGATATAACGGCTTTCGTCCAAATGTCCGAGATGGTTTTGGTCGCGTTGTTGAACGATGTTTGCAATTCTCCGGGCATCGCCGGAACATGTTCCGGGTGCGTAAAGTCGGGCATAGGACGCTTCTCGTCCAAATAAATGTCGTACGCCTGCTTCATAAGATCAAGATATTGCTTTTCTACCGGGTCGTTCGGATTGAGCGATGCCTGAAACTGTCCGCACGAACCTTCCGCAATCGGCGAGAAGAGCATCGTATACGCTGCTGTATACTTGATCTTCGGATCGGTTTTTATTTTATCAATGAACTGCTGGCAACCATTCGCGCCTTCCTTCCAATCTTCACCCTTGATGCCGTATTTTAGAGTTTGGCCTGTATCCTTGGCCGCCATAAAATCAACATACTTCATAACCGCCTCCGGATGTTTGGAATCCGCATTGATCATTCCGGTCACTTGTACCGGATTGGATAAGATCGGGCTGAACTGGCCAAATACGGTCGCGGGGAGCGGGATGACCTGTAATTCCGCATTCGGATCGGCTTTTTTCAGCGCTTTGAACGTGTCGATATCGGATTGATGTACGCTAGTGCCCCACATCCCGATTTTTCCGGCAATGATTTCCTGCGCATACAGCCCCATGTAACCGGACCCTTTTTTCGTCAAATAATCTTTGTCGATCAGCCCTTCATCATATAATTGCTTCTTGAAGGCGGCAGCCGCTTTCGCCCTTTCCCAATCCCATACCATCTTGTCACCGGAAATCGTCCAACCTACGTTGCCGAACATGCTGTCGATTACCTGGATCGAACGGGCGCCCATATCCATCGTAATCGTATCTTTCTTGCCATTGCCATCCGGGTCATTATCCCGAAATGCTTTCAATACGCGAATGAACTCTTCTTGCGTTTGCGGTACGGGAAGGTTCAGCTTTTTGAGCCAATCCGCTCTGACCATCAATACATTGTGCGGCCGCAGACCGTTAATCCGCCCGAACCCGTACATTTTGCCGTCAGGCATCGTAGCCGCTTTTTTCAATGCAGGATATTGTTTGAGCAGCTCTTTATACGTCGTGCTGTGCTTCTCAATTAAATCATCGACGGGCAGGATCAATTTTTGATCATACAGCTGGTTGCGAAACGGTGCGCTGAACTCCTGAATGAGATCGGGAGCGGAGCCCGAGGCGAACAACGTATTGAATTTTTGTACGGATTCCGTTCTCGGGATAGCCATTACTTTTAATTGGGCCGGGCCGTTCTCGGACATCCACGTCACCCATCTGTTTTTCTCGATTGTGCCTTCTTCCGGAGGCGTATTACCGGCATCGTATGCCGAAATCGTAATCTGCGGCTTCGCTTTATCCGCACTCGGTTTGGGATCGCTTCCGTTTTGTTTGGAGCACCCGGCCAAGCCTACCGCTAGCATGCAAAAACCGGCAATGGCCACCTTGCGTAAGTTCTTCCTGTTCGCTTTCATTGTGCGACCTCCTCTGTTTGTTTTTCCATCGTTTCATAAAGATAACCTTATCCTTTTACCGCGCCAATTAACACCCCCTTAACGAAATGCTTTTGAAGCAGAGGGTATACGACAATCATCGGAATTAGCATTACTGTCATGCCTGCAGAGCGAATCGATTCGGGAGTCAGCATTTGCCTGTCCTCTTCTTGAATATTTTGCAGCTCGTTCATCAGATTCGATTGCGCCACCATCTGCTGGATGAGAACGGACAAGTTATATTTGCTTGAATCATTAATATAAATGAGCACGTTCATGAACGAGTTCCAGTGACTTACACCATAAAATAAAGCCAGCGTCGCCATAACGGGAGCGGATAACGGCAGCACAATTTGGGCCGCCAATCTCCATTCGCCGCATCCATCCATCTTGGCTGAATCGAGCAACTCCTCAGGAATGTTCTCAAAGAACGTTTTCATAATCAACATGTTGTAAGCGCTGACTAGTCCCGGAAGCCATAGGGCCCAATAAGAATCGATCAATCCAAGCGACTTGACCAGCAAATAGCTCGGTATAAGCCCACCGGAGAAAAGCATCGTGAAAATGATCAGAAGCGTCATGAACCTCCGCCCTATAAAATGCTTCTTCGATAACGGATACGCCGCAAAAATCGTAAACAGCATATTGAAGGCCACGCCGACTCCGGTAATGATTACGCTGTTCAAAAAAGCATCCGGCACACGTGTTCCTTTCAACAAAGCTTCATAAGAGTCCCAGCTGAACTCCACAGGCCATATAAATACTTTCCCGGCCAATATCGCGTGATTGCTGCTAAACGACAGCGATACGATATGAAGCAGCGGTACTAATGCTGTTAACGCCCATAGCCCTAAAAACAAAGCATTAATTCCGTAAAATAGTTTTTCGCCTGATGTAGGTTTCATTCGTGCGTGCCCCCTCGTAAAATCAGAACAATCCTTGATCGAATTTGCGGGCTATCCCATTGGCCGTCAATACGAGCACTAGCCCGATAACCGACTCGAATAGCCCGACTGCCGCCGTAAAACTGAACTGGCCTCCCTGAAGCCCTACCCGGTATACAAATGTCGAAATGACATCGGCAACCTCGGAAACGGCCGGGTTGGACAGCATATACACCTTGTCAAACCCTACGTCGATCAGCTTCCCCATTTGCAAAATGAGCAGAACGATGATCGTGGAGCGAATACCCGGCAGCGTAATGTGCCACATTTGCCTCCACTTGGGAGCTCCGTCTATAGCGGCCGCTTCATACAAGGACGGGTCGAGCGAGGACAAAGCGGCCAAGTATATAATGGCGGAGAAGCCCGCTTCCTGCCAAATGCTTGAGCCGAAATAAATCGCCAGCCAGCTCGGGATCTTGTATAAGAATGGAATCGGTTCCTCCGAGCCCGTAATCGCTTGCAGCAATCCGTTCATCGCTCCGCTGGAGGAAAATATAGTCACTACGACGCCCGTAACGATGACCATCGATAAAAAATGAGGCAAATACACCAGCGTTTGTACCGCCTTCTTATACCACTGTTTCCGAATCTCATTTAACAGGATCGCTAGCAGGATCGGAAAAGGAAAACCGATAACAAAGCCTAGCATGCTGATTAACAATGTATTGCTAAACACTCTCAAGAAATCCGGGCTGGTCCAAAGCATTTCGAAATATTTGAACCCGGCCCATGGACTGTTCCATATGCCTTCACGGAGATTGTAATCTTTGAAAGCAATAATGATCCCTCCAATCGGTATATATTTGAATACGATGAAGTAGATCAATACCGGAAGAAACAAAATCCAGAGAGGAATGTTCGACCTCCATAATTTCCTTCGCTCCGTGTTTGTAGGGTTGTGCTTTTTCACCGCCACGGCTGCTGTTTTCATTATTTGCCTGCTCCTTTTTGTATGATCGTTTGTGGAATGTCCCCAATATACCGGAGAGCTGCGTTTGTGCACAATATACACCTTTTTTCTCGATAGATGGGGCAAGAAAAAGGCTCCTCTCCAGCCTTCCGAAGCGATCTTCAGAAGCAGAGCGAAGCCTGATGTACATTTTTTTACTATGCAGATTTTATCGAAAAACATCTAGGCAGACCGCCCTTACTCGGCTTCCGTCGAAATTTTTCTGTATTCGCCTGGCGTTAGCCCCGTCGACTTTTTGAAAGCGCGTATGAACGAAATCGTATGAAGGTAACCGACTTGACCGGCGATGATTTGAACCGTATCTCGGGTTTCCTTGAGCAGTTGCTTTGCCCTCTCGACTCTCGCCTGCAAAAGGTAATCCATCATGTTCATTCCGATTTCTTCTTTGAAAATTCGGCTCATAAAGCTGGAGTTAATGTGAAACAGCTCACCGATACCCGTCAAGGAAAGGTCCGGATCTTCATAATGCTCATCTATATAAGCTTTAATTTTGTAGAGCAGTGCCGTTTGAGAGTCTTCGTTCTTACGCTTGTTTATTTCATCGAAGATATCGTTTAATTGCGCGTAAACATAAGGATACAGCTCGGCCTCCGTTTCCAGCGGCTCCAATCCTTCATTTAAAGAGTTCTGTCCTTTATTCCAAATCGATTTAAGGTCCGATGACGTTTCGCTCATTTCGCGGTCGATGGAAAACAACACGAGCTTCACCAGGTTCAGAACGCTATCTTTGGACATACCGGCTTCCGACGTCTGCCGAACGAACTCCTGCATGCTATCTATCCATCCGGAATTACCTTGCCGAAACGACTGTGCGATAGTCCGCAGTAATTGGGGCTGTACAATCAGTTCCTCTTCCTTCAAATGCTGGATATTGTCCGAAGCGATGACTCGATTGCTGCCGAACTTGAATTTCATTTTGACGGCATGCATAGCCGCTTTGTGGGATTCAGCTATTTCATCGATCTCCTGTGCTAACGATCCGATACCGACCGTTATCGTAAAATCCAGATTGTCTTGAATCCACACGCAAACTTCTTCCGTAATCGACTCCGCCTTGGTACCCAAATTGCCGGATTGAAACAAAATAGTCATATGGTTTGCCTGTATCCATTCTGTCCATACGTGAATACCGTGCTTTTCCGCTACCTCCTGGAATACGCGTAAAATCGCATATTTCAATAAATATTGATCGCGCTTGCTATATCGTGCCGCAAAACCGGAATAGTGGTCAATCTCAGCCATTGCAACACGAGCTTGATATCGTTCTTCAAGCATCGTTAAGATTAACTCATCGTCTCGACTGACGGTATTGCCTTCAAGCAAATCCAATAGCAGCTTCGTATGCCGGTATTTCACATTTTCGCTACGCAGCAGTTGCTGGTTGTCGAATTGATCGATCAGTTGATCGATGGCCTCTTCAATAAAGTCGAAATCATTCCTTTTTTCGCTTCCCAGCAGCTGTATGCTTTTTTGGGATTTGAAGCGATCCAGGCGATCTGTCAACGCTTCAATTGGTTTGTAGTTTTTGCGGGTAATAACATAAATCCAGTAGGCGCCGAATGCGATGACCAACAGCCATAACCCATAGCAAACATAAAAAATGGTCGAACTAAACCCGTACACCTTGGAGTTGTCAACCGAGCTGCGCATGCTCCACCCCGTATAATCCGATGAAATCGAGAATGAATGCAATTTGGGGGCATCGACTCCAGACACCGCTTCGTTTCCCTCGATGGACGCAATAAAACCGCCCTCTTTATCCACAAAATCGAGATGACTGTACTGCGAATTTGCCATTTGCTCAATCATCGATTGAATAGCATAAGGACGGACATTGACTACAATGAGCCCTTGCCCTCCGGAAATGGTCGGAACTTTGCTCGTAAGCGTCAACACGTTGCGGGTTATGATCTCGTTCGAATAGGTGTTCACTTCCGAAATTTTTCGCAAATCCGACCATTTCGACTTCGGTTGATTACGGATGACTCCCATCAGAAAATCCCGATCCGGGAATTGGTCTATAGAAATTCTTTCATCCCTGGTCAAAACGATTTGATCCCGGAAACGGTACAAATACAGCGAGTCGATCAGCGGAGTAGCGTGAATAATATTTCGAATCCGTTCGCTCATTTCAAGGGAATCCAAATATTTATTCGTTTCTTTGGCAGGATCGAAAAACTTGTCGAAGGTCACGCTGTTCAAAATTTCTTTTACGATTAATTGATCGATGGAACGCAGAGCATCATCGACGCTCTGGAGCATCTGCTTCGTTGCAACTTCGTTGACCCGGTTCGCTTCATTCCCGATCGTTAATCGTACGGTGATAATGGAAATGAGAACAACGACAGACGAAGCTACGACGAAGATAGGAAGATAAGATAAAAGCAACCGATAATACCATTGTTTGCGCATCCGAACGAGGCCCCTTTCCTAATGAAGTCAATAGTAACGCTCAGTGTCTTTCATGGCCTATATGAGTTTCTTGTCCGAATTATAAGACAAAAATATTGATCCCAGAAATGTTCTTCACTTTTTCCTATATAGTAAAATAGCACACCTAGGGTGTGCTTGATAAGGACAATCTCTTTCAGACGACGGTATTGGTACTCAGAAAATCTACTTGTTGAGCAAAATGGCGAATTTGCAGCCGCTCTTCACTCGACAATTGTTGAATCGGTTTTCTCGGCGATCCCACTTCAATTCCTTGCAAATGTAAAATTTCCCTTTCGAATGCGATGAAATCGTATTTCAGCAGCTCAGCGATCACGCGGTTCGCTTTGGCTTGCAGCTTACGGGCAGCTGCCAAATCCCCGGTCTGGAACGCACGGTACAGCTCGACGAATAACTCCGGCATGATGTTGTAAGTACTCCCGATGGCTCCGCAGCAGCCAAACGCCAACCCCGCAAGCAAGCACTCATCCGGTCCGTTGAATACGCGGAAGTCCGGACCGCACGCTTCGATCAACTGCTGAAGCTCGAACGTGTCCTTGGACGTAAACTTGACTCCAATAATATTGTCTACCTTGGAGAGCTCCTCATAAAACCGGACGGTAGATTGAACCCCCGTCATCTCAGGAAAATGGTAAATAATGAGCGGAATGTCGGCAGCCGTCGCAATATCGAGATAATGCCCTCGCACTTGCTCCTGACCATGCTTATAATAAAACGGCGCAACCGACGATACCGCATCAGCGCCGGCAAGTGCAGCATGCTTCGTAAGATCTACGCAGGTGGCCGTGTCCATCGCTCCGACATGCGCGATAACAGGCACGACTCCTCGAACCTCGTCTACAACGATTTCGAGAAACGATTGACGTTCGCCAACGGATTGCAAAAACCCTTCCCCCGTGCTTCCGCTTAAATAAAATCCATCCACCTGCTTATCAATCAAATGACGAACAAGCTTGCGGGTGGCTGATTCGCTGATCTTCCCCTCTCCATCATAGGGCGTAATCAACGCCGGGATAACTCCTTTGAATTTGTCCAAAGTCAACATAATAAGCTCACCTGTATCCTTTCAATTGTAAGATTAATGGTTGTTCCGGATTCGCACAATATTCTGAGGGTTTCCCTCCAGAAACGATCGTACGTTATCTACAGCAGTTTGAAGCAGTCTGCCACGGGCTTCCCTTGTTGCCCAAGCGATATGCGGCGTAATGATGCAATTGGGCGCATGAAGCAATGGATTATTTGGAGCAGGAGGCTCCGAGGACAGCACATCAAGCGCGGCTCCTGCAATAGTCCGCTCATTCAGTGAGTGAGCAAGATCACTTTCGATCACCAGTTTTCCTCGTGCAGTATTAATGAGAAAAGCATTAGATTTCATCAGTTCCAGATGAGATTTGTTTATGATACCTTCTGTCTCCTTCGTCAGCGGACAGTGCAGACTAATGACATCTGAATTCCGGAACAGGGCATCCTTGGAAACCCATTGGAAACCGTTGAAAGGAACCTCTCGGTCCGTTTCCCCTCTTCTATTTAAAGCAATCACCTTCATCCCTAGCGTATTAGCGATTCGTGCCGCCTGCATTCCTATCCGTCCCGAACCTATAATCCCCATCGTTTTACCAGACAATTCAACTAGCTGGGTTTTCCAATAACACCAATCCGGACTTGCCGTCCATGCCCCCTGTTGTACAGATTTGGCATGCAATCCGACCTGATGGCAGAGCTCGAATAGTAAGGCAAAAACAAATTGTGCGACAGAATCGGTTCCATAGTACGGGATATTAGCAACCACTATATGTTGGGATGCGGCAGCATTCACATCAATCACATCATAGCCAGTAGCAAGAACACCGATGTATTGTAAGTCCGGCAATTGCTGCAGTGTAGTTGCACTCAATGGCGTTTTGTTGGTCAACAGCACCTGCGCTCCTTGAGAGCGTTCCAATATTTTATCGTGAGGGGAACGATCAAATACGGTCACATCACCGAGCTTAATCAATTCATCCCAGGTCAAATCACCGGGGTTTAACGTATAGCCGTCCAAAACGACGATTTTCATGGTCAACTCCCACAATCGGTTGGTATAATAGCAATATCTGAAATAGGAGGCACTGCGGCATGTATCCGGACTATTTATTCGAATACCCTAATATGGACTCCAGCTTCCCTTTTTTTATGAAACGAAAGCTGCAATGGAAAACACCTTCTCATCGTCACGATTTCGTAGAGCTGACCTTGGTGCTTAACGGTCGGGGCACAGAAACCATTAATGGCGTAACACATAACATGCTGCCCGGCATCATGGTACTGCTGCTCCCATTTCAGGTACATGATATCGTCTCCGATCCGAATAATCCGCTCGAATTATATATTTGCAACTTTCCTCTGGATGTCATCTTTGAGCTGGGAAAAATGGATTCCCACTTGCATGATATCCTGTTAGGCAACGCTGCTGAAACTAGAAATACGTTCATTCATATGCAGGACTGCCTGTTTGATGAAATGCGGCAAAGCTTCAACTCGATGTGGAATGAATACGAGAAGCCGATGCCATTTTCAACCGTCATGTTAAAAATGAATTTGCAGCGGGTGCTGACCCAATTTGCTAGATACAGCCTTCAGGCCGTTCAAAATATGGCGCCCCCTGCACAATCCCGGATTCCAGCATCTAAGATTCGTTCCATTTGGCCTATCATCGGCTATATTCATGAGCATTACCTGGAGTCGCTTACACTTACCGATTTATCCGATCGATTCGGTATTCATCCGTCATCGCTTAGCGAAATGGTTACGCGCCAATATGGCATTCATTTCATAGACCTGCTTCACGAGCTTCGTGTCCGCCATGCCTGTTCATTGCTGCATGCTACGGAGATGCAGATCACGGACATTGCCGAGGAATCCGGGTTCGGCTCGTACTCCAGCTTTGCTCGGATTTTCCATAAAACCAAGGGAATATCCCCCAAAGAGTACCGGATATCCCATTGTACGAGAACACCTATGCAGTAAAAGCATCGGATGGTTGAAAATTGCTGTCATCTTAGTTTGGATTAATCAGTGGTATGCAAAAGATCTTTATTGATTTTAATGACAACACGTTTGGTTACAGTACCGCCTGTGCGGCTGCAAGCCGGCCGGTGCAGATCGTCTGGGAAATAAATAACGAACATGCCCGGTTTTAGCAATAATTCGAATTCGTTATCAACCGTATCAAACAAGGCATAGTCCTTATCGGCCAATTGATCCTCAACCGGAACGTTACGCTCGGAATGTCTGGCAATGACATGAATTTCTTCCCCTGTCACGACCGATTGAACGTCAATATATTGAGCATGATGCTCCGATTTTCGTTCCTGCGGGACTACGGTATCGGCTTGTTGAACCATAGCGTACATGTCATCCCCAAGAAGGCTGTAAGTTCCGATGTCCGTATTGTCCAAATCGTTATCGCACAAGTAATCTATTGCTTTGCGCAAGATGGGCGCGTAGGCCCATTGCTCTTGTTCCCATTTGCTCAAGTCGCCCAGAATCATGATGATTCACTCCTCCTACCATTCCCCTGATGTGCCGAATCGGCTCTTCACATTCGTGCCGAATTGTTTGCCTGCTTCATCGATCCCTGCCAGCAGCTCCTCCACTGTCTTGCCCGCCGTGCTGCGTGCCGCCGGAATAATCGTGCTGCATTCATTGCCGTCCATATAAATGGACGCTTCCAATAATCGGACTTCATCTTCCTTCGGAATAACCATGAAACCATGTTTGTCCGCATGAATCAATTGGCCAGGCTGTACTTTGCAGCCAAATACTTCGACCTCGATCCCCCAGCGAACCGGCGTGCTGTAAGCATGACCGACGCACGTTCTCCGGGCAATGGCTTTGAAGCCTGCATTGTTCATTTCATCGGTGTCGCGGATGGCCCCGTCCGTTATGGTACCTACACAGCCTAAGGAGCGGTGGATGTTGCTGTTCACTTCACCCCAAAATGCGCCGATCACACGCGGTTTGTCCAGGTCTTGCACCACGATGATCTTGGGCCCAGGGACGCTTGCCACATACTTGCGGTATTCACTCCATGCATTCGGATTATTGTTGAGGTGAGCCGGATTGCTAGGTTCGAATTGCACCGTAACTGCGTAACCGACCATCGGCCCCATGTGCGGCATATAGTCGCGGGTTTCCTCCATATTGAAGCCCTGGGTAATGTCGTGTTTCGTAATCGCCTCCCAGCCGTTGTAAATCGTTGGCGTATTCCAGCGCTTCAGCTTTAGCAGATCCGCATGGGATAATGTCATCTCGGGTTCATCCTCTCCTGATTGATTATAATCGTATTGTAGGCGGTGCACGCGGAAAAGAGGTTGCACTTTTTCGTGCAACCTCTCATAATTTCGGTGATATCGATGCCGAGCAAATCGGCAGTTATTGGCAAACACCGCGTAAATTAACTTTGCTAGATCTGTTTCAATCCTACACGGCGGCGATATCGTACCCGTTACGTAATGTTCACAAGCTTTAACTTACTTATTCATATTACGGAGTTCTTCGGCTATCACATATAGATCAAATACTGAACCATCCTCCCCGTTATTTCAATGGTCCTTAATAAGGAGCTGTCCTAGCGACAGCCCCACCCGATCGTACTCGTTAATTTAAGCTAGTCTTTAGTGTAAATCCCCCAAACGCAGTTTGAAAACTCTCCCGCTGCAAAGGTAATTACTTCGTCGGTTTCGCTTTGAACTGACCAAACGGTAAAGTATTTTTTTACTTTGTATATCGGGTCTATCACGGTAGCCTTCCTACCCGTATCCTCCCATTTTTTCTTAAAGATATCTATCCCATTTAGCAAAAATGAGTCATCTGCAGTACTTCCGATAAACACCCAATCCATTCTTGCCCTCCTCACATTGAGTCAATCTCTAAAAAATAAACTCCTCTATAACCGAATGTTGCATTTTGAGATGAAGCTATCGTACCCGTTAGCTTAATCAATTATTGCTCCTTTAAGTACTTTAACAGCTCAGTCAACGAAGCGATCAAGCCATTGTCATTGGCGGTCACCAGGAAGAGCAGGTACAAGAACACAGGGCACGATGGTCGGGTCAGCAGGCGCGGCGAGAGCGGACTAGAGTCAGACAAGCGAGAACCACGCCAATTAGCCCCAACACTATGGATACAATGGACCCAGCTTGCCCGTAGCCAGTGCCGAAAAAACCAGTGGCGTCGAAAAGATGCCGCCCGCCGACATAGATGCTGAACACAGCTATCACGATGGCTACGATTGACCAGTTTCGTCCGTTGCCGTTGCCAAAAAGACCGATGGAACGGGTCAGAACCAGCCCACTGATGCCCACGCTGATCAGCCCTATTACCACGACTACGATGGCCTTGAGTTGTTCGATGGTCATTTCATCACCACCGCCACCATTTCAGCAGAAGCAATCATTGGTATCAGTATAATTGTACAAAGTATTCCGAATGAAACTAGTTTCATTTTCATATGCTCATTCCTCCTCTTTATTGTTTTTACAAACTGAATCTATATCAGCTTTAACTTTATACAACAAATGTCGAGAATTTATGCAGATTTTCCTCTGTTTACGTGGATTTCTTTAAAGTGATGGGAGAGTAGTGAAAAATCGATGTTGAAATCTGTTATTCATTCAATACGTTGTGTGGGCCTTCTAAGAAATAAATTTAAAACGGCTGGTTAAATATGCTCAGTGGCACTTCGTTGATCGCGCGAAATATGAGTGGTATGTTAAGCGTTTTTTATTTTTTATCAAAAAAGGTTATCTGGGTTTGGATTAACCAGATAACCTTTTACCTAAGGATAAATTCAGATCAAGATATTCAAACCCATTTAGTTCAGCTAGCACGGCGGGAGCGGATCAGAGTGATTCCGGCAAGAACTATGCTAATGATCCCCGTCACGATGGCGATGACAGCCGCAGCTCTTCCGTCGCCAGTGCCGAAATTACCAGGGAACATGGTCATATGAATTAAAGCATAGACAATGACGATCAGCGCCACTACTACGGATATGATGGCCACGTTTCGACCACCATTGCCAATACGACGGATGGAACGGGATAGAGACAGCCCAGCAAAGATTGCGTTCATCAGCCCCACAAACGCGTCTACCGTGGACCAGATTCGCCCGGTCGTGATTACATACCCAACTTTATTTTCAGCAAAGGCAATCGTTGGTACAAGTAGAAGCGCACAGAGTATTCCGAATGAAACTAGTTTCATTTTCATATGCTCATTCCTCCTCTTTATTGTTTTTACAACTGAATCTATATCAGCTTTCTATTTTTTTTGCTTGATAAACAAAATTTCGTGAGCAATCTTTAACTGAATTTGCACGAATTCATAGACATTTGTTAGATGCTACGGTGAAATCCCCTTTAGAATTTGACTCTCAATTCACTAGAAGAGCTATTTCAAAAATGTTAAGTTATACTTGCATCGTCCGTTTTGGGTCGCTGTTCGGTGGACGGTGCATGAGACTTGGCGCTTTAGCACATAGCGAAACTCGTACACTTTGTGTGAAAAACTCGTTTCGCTCAGAAACAAGTTTCACCACGCTTACCACCGAACATTGCCTCGTCACTCTGTTCATTCGCAATATTTGGTTTATGAAATGGCTTGTATTTCGGTTCAGCTAGTGCGATATCGGGAGGCGAACCAAGCCATTCCAGAGAGGACGATCGTGATGATCGATAGTATGACGGCAAAGGCGGCACCACCTCGCCCGTTACCGGAACCAATATCGCCGGTAGTGTAAACAAAATGCGGCCCAGCGATAAAAAAGGCAATCAATGCCAACGCGATGGCCACGAGGGTCGCAATTCGCCAATTACCTTTGCCAGAACGATCAGAGGCACGGGCCAAAGACAACCAAGCGATGCCCACACTGCCCAACCCCATCACCACGGTCACGAGGATCTTGATTCGTGCGGGAGTAAAACCGTAGACTTGTTCAGCTGAGTCAGCTGAGGCAATCGTCGGCACAAGTAAAAATGTACAAAGGATTACAAATGAAACGAGTTTTTTTTTCATGCCTACCCTTCCTTTCACGATCAGTTTACAAACTAACTGCACTTTCTTAAGAGAAACAGAAAAATAGTCGAATTATTTGTCACGAAGAGAGCGGAACCAAGCCATTCCAGCGAGCACCAAGCCGATCAGCCCAATCACGATCGCTATGATCGCTCCAGCACGCCGGTTGCCAGCACCAAAACCAGCAAGCGTAACGGCTAGATGAAACATGGAGAGAAGCACACAAAACAGACCCAACACGATGGACAGAACAGGCCATTGACCAGTGGCAAAACGATCGGTTGGACGGGCAAGAGCAATCCCAGCAACAACCGCAGCACATAGCCCAATCAACCCAGCCGTGAAAATCAAGAGCCACCCAGGGGTGATACTACCATAACCAACACCAGTCCCTTCAGCAAAGGCGATCGTCGGCACAAGTAGAAATGTACAAAGGATTATGAATGAAATGAGTTTTATTTTCACGATGATTTCTCTCCTTTCACTGCCAGTTTACACAACAAATGTCGAGAACTTATGCAGTTCTTCCTCTTTTTGTGTGGGTTTCTTCAAGAACCTGTTAAATCACAGTATAATTTTCGATAAGCGATATATTCTCACAATGGGAGCAGACTTTAATAACGGGCGCCGATTCGCCCGTAATGACCGATTCATCTACAGATGCCAATCCTTCAATGACTTCACCGTCGCCGGAATAAAATGAATAAAATGGAAAGATGTGATGGGAATGGAACCGAAATTGTTGCTTGTGGAGGACGAACTGGGTATGCTGGAGGAGATGCAGACCTATTTGCAGCGTGAAGGGTTCCGGGTATTGACCGCCTGTACTGGCAAGGAAGCGCTCATGATTGCCCGGTCTGAGAGGCCTGATCTCGTCGTGCTTGATTGGATGCTCCCCGAAAAAAGCGGTATTGACGTATGCCACGAGCTAAGGCAAACCTCGCATTGTGGCATTATTATGGTCACGGCCCGATCGGATGAATCGGATAAAATGGAAATTGGCGCGGATGATTATTTGACGAAACCGTTCAGCTTGCGCGAACTCGCTTCACGTATCCGAGCGTTGCTTCGCCGCTTGCGCGGACCCGAAGACAGTTCGACGTTCTTGGAAAGAGATAACTTAATCATTTCAGAGTCCAAATGTCAGGTTTTCAAAGACGGTCAGGAAATCCCATTGACACCGACCGAATTCAAAATTCTGTTCACGCTGGCGGCTCGTCCCGGCATCGTCTTCAGCCGTTTGCAATTGTTAAAGGCTGCTTTGGAGGATGAGTACATGGGATACGAAAGGACGATGGATTCCCATATCCGGAATCTTCGCCGCAAGCTGGGAGACGATCCGGCCAATCCTCGATATATTCAAACAGTATACGGTTTCGGTTACCGATTCGGTGAACGCTCATGAAGATTACGGTCCGCATGAAAATATTTGCCTGTATGGGACTGCTCGTGTTCATTGTCAGCATCACTTTCTCCCTTACAACGCAAATGTACACAGCCGGCTTGATCGATCAATTTCAAAGGGAACAAATCGATGCCAACTATTTGAGCGCTACGCCCGAAGAACAAATAGAAATCTTTAAATCTTATTTCCTTGACAAAACGCGGCTGGATGAACTGCTTCAAGTCACGAACGGCGTGCGCTTGTCGTTTTTTGTTGCAATCGGGTTGATCTTCAGTTTTTGGATATCGGGGGTGCTGACCCTCCCGCTCAAAAAGCTTATATCCGCAATAGAGCGCGTGTCGCAAGGCGATCTGAACGTCAAAGTACCTGTAAACTCGAAAGATGAGTATGGGAAAGTCGCTCAAACTTTCAATGATATGACGCTTCGCCTCCGGGAAGCAGAGGACGCCCGTAGGCGGTTGGTAGCTGATGTCGCTCATGAGCTTCGAACCCCGCTGTCTATCATGCAGCTAAAATTAGAAAATGCTCAACAGACCGGTCGATACGTCCCTCCGGAAATGCTGCTCAGACTCCATGACGAAGTGATCCGCTTAGGCCTGCTTGTGGAAGATCTTCATGTCTTGTCATTGGTTGAGGCGGGCCGGTTGGCATTGGATTGCAAACCGCTCGATCTGTCGGCAAGACTTGAACAAGTCGTTGATGATGTGAAAATGGAGGCTGAGGAGAACGGATTGGAAATGCGCTTTTATTCGAACACGAGGCCGGTGACGGTGATGGCCGACGCGAGACGGATCACGCAGGTGTTCATCAATTTGTTGACTAATGCAATCCGCTACACGCCGGAAGGCGGAATGATTTCAGTTGTAATTGAAGACAAGGTCCTGGATCGAAATGCAGTCTATTCATGTGTCTCAGTGATAGACACCGGTATCGGTATTCCAGACGAAGAGCTGGCTCACCTATTCGATCGTTTTTATCGCGTGGAAAAGGCCCGTTCGCGGCATACTGGCGGAACGGGCCTCGGATTATCGATCGCTCATCATTTTGTCAGAGCCCACGGCGGGTTCATCCGCGTCATGAGTGAGCCTGATGAAGGTACGACATTTACTGTTTATTTGCCTTCAGGCAATTTCCAGTTGTCAACGTGTAAATGATTCCCTGTATAGTTCTCCGTATCAAAGTAGTCGTGTTTGTTCATGAGAAATAACCGGAAAGTTTTAAGGCCATCCTGGTTGGGATGGCCCTTTCTTTGTACAAAACATGAGTTACCGAACTCATTTATGACAGCAAGTTTTAGGTCCAGCCTTCGTGGGATGGACCTTCCATTGAAGTATCGAAATAACCATTAGGTTAGTCTCTTGATTCAAAGTAGTTGATTGGACGAATCTCAATCCCCCAGCCAAACTGCTCCCCCGCGCCTACCTGAACGGTCGGATGCAAGGAAGCTATCCGGATCGCTTCCTCCATGTCCCGTGCTTCTATCAGAAAAGCACTGCCAATCATTTCCTTAGTTTCGATAAAAGGGCCGTCCGTTACCTTCACCTTTCCGTTCGCCCGCCGCAAGCATTTCGTTTCGGAGGAGAGACCAGCATCGATGATCACTTGGCCGCTCTTGTAGAAATTCTCCAGATGAGGTGGACATTCGTACATTATAGCATCAATCTCATCCTTGGGGCGAGAATCCATTTTCGCTGAATCCAAGTAACCCAAACAAAGAAATTTCATATTTAATTACTCCTTTAATGTAATTTTGAAGCATTTAGTTTTGCCTCTATACAAGCGACGAACGGTTTGCGACTAAATCGACATCCCTTTAAAATTTTTTTGATATGATGGAGATAAGATCTAAAATCTCTTCCTTCGGTGCACCACGGCACGTTTCAATAGAAACTCTTGCTCCCTGGCGTTGCCCACAAGCGCCGCTGCGCGTTTGAATTCCGAATAGGCTTCGTCGAGGCGACCCAATTTCACGAGAAAATTGCCGCGGACACTAGCAGGCAAGCTATCGTACCCGTTAGCGTAGCGCCCCTTCCAAAGACTGAGATCCAATAATTACAAATAATGCAATCTTCTTAGATACTTCTTCCTTCTTCATGGTGTGGTTACCAAGGGCCAATTGCAATGCACCTTCATGGATGATTTGCGCAAAAATCGGCACGAACATATTCTTTTCGTTATCTGTATAAATATGTTCCAAGCTTTTTGACAAAAAAACCCTCAATTCATTTAGTATTTTTTCTTGCATTTGAGGTAAGACCAAGCCACCATAGCTGCTGCGACATTCAATGTTCGGTTGTTGATAAAAATCACATACCGCTAAAATGAGTTGATTTATGCTATCCTGATCGAATTTCACAACACCTGAAGTATGGTTTTCGATAGATGCTGAGGCGAAATCCCCCATAATAAAATCGATTAAATCGTATTTATCATTAAAGTGTGCATAGAATGTAGCACGATTAACCTTCGCTCCCTTTGTTATATCCGCTATTGTAATTTTTTCAAAATCCTTTTTAGAAGCCAAATTGAAAAAAGCATTAATCAATGACTGTTTCGTTTGTGTAATACGTAGATTCCTTACTTTTGATGCCATTTATCTCACCCTCGCCCGACAATTTGTCAATCTTGTCGCTATAGCAACATTCACACGTAGGTTGTTGATTGTTGCATTGCATCATTTGCCGTATAGTTTCCATTAAAGCAACGTATGTTTCTTTTAATCTATCATAGATAAGGAGTTAACGAAATATGAAAACTATTGCCATAGTTGGTGTAGGTCCTGGATTGGGGTTGTCTCTAGCCAAAAAATTCGGAAAGAATGGATTTAGGGTAGCGGCGATTGCGCGTAACCCTGAGAAATTAGCTATTATCGAACGTGAACTTAGAGAATTAAATATTGAAACGCAATCTTTTGTAGCGGATGTCACGGACTTAGCTGCTTTAAAACAAGCCATTCAAGCAGCTAAAAACGAGTTTGGTTCGATTGATGTACTAGAATTTAGCCCCTATGCCAGGGAGGATAAGTTCACAAACGTGCTAGAAACTACGCCTCAAAGTATATTAGATATAATGAAAAGCTATTTGCTGGCTGGCGTTCTTTCCGTTAATGAGGTTCTACCGGATATGATAAATAACGGTTCTGGTGCAATTTTATTTACAACAGGCGTATCTACTATGTTCCCTTTACCTTATGCCGGGAATGCCGGAATCGTTGGGGCTGGTATTCGTAATTATGCCGCAAACCTGCACAATGAGTTGAAAGAAAAAGGTGTGTTTGTCGGACATCTTTCAATCGGAGCCATGATACAACCTGGTACAGAAGGGGACCCAGATGTTATTGCTGAAGCTTGGTATAATTTATATGAGAAAAAGGACCACTTTGAAGAAATATTCCCTCAAGGGCTTGATCTAACTAAAATTCTTGGTGAAAATTAATATAAAAGAGATAAGACAACTATTGAAATGATAGTTGTCTTATCTCTTTTGCATGTGCCTAGTGCAACATTTTGCTTAATAACCTTTACACTATCCTGCCCTTTAGCGTGACGCGGCTGCCGATTCACGTCGGCAGCCGTGTCTTAGTTGTTTTTAAGACAACGTACTCGTTAGATGAGAAATTTTATTTTTTCTGCAATCGATCCGTTAAGCTAGTTAGTTCCTGCTCCATCTTCATTTTACAATTGAAATATATTGCCGTTCCTTCAATTCAAAATGATCACCTAACTTAAATGTTGAGAGTCTAATACACGTTGCAAGGTCAGAGTTACTTTCCTGTGTTTCCTCTCCGATCCAGCATGAGTATAATTCAAAGACACTCTGATCATCATTAATGTCCCGCATCAAATCGAAGAGAACAGAGACACATTTTACACAAGCCCAATATTCTTCTGGGAAAAATTTTTTCATTTCTTGGTTAAAGTAAAACTTACCCCAAATTGGGCACTATTCCATAGACATACGGCAGCTTAAAGTGTTTTCGTATCATCTCATCGCCTTGAACCAATTCATAAATAATAATTCCTGCTGCATCTTCCATTGTTTCATAAACTTCAATTTCATCTTCACTAATTGAGGATGAGAAATCACCCGGGAAAAGAACATAAGAATTATCATTTGATAGGAAATGAAATGCTTTAGGGGGTACTAGCCCGCTTTATCTAGTGGTGATTTTCTTCCTCCCCTCTCGCCTATAGGCAGAGGGTGATTTGATGCAATGTAGTGATACAAGCTCATTCACTTTCACTCCTCTCATCATGACTACCAATAGAAGAAACAGGTAGTGGCACCGCGGTGTATGCCCCTGTTAGATTGAAATATCATACCCGTTAGCTCACACCCCAAGATTACAAAGTGACTTCACCTGCATAGGGTTTTTATTCACCTCGAAGACCAGGTCCGCATGGCCCATGCCAACCATCATCATATTCGGCGCGAACGTCACTGAAGGATAGTAGACGAACCCCACCTTCTTCAGCCAGCCGCTTCCATTCGCTTGCCTGACTGCCCGCGGTTTTCTGCCCTTCCCAGCCAAATAGTTTCGCAGCCTTGTCGTAGTTTTGCTCCTGAACTGCTCTCAGGAACGAGACGGTTTGCTTTTGTATGCCTATTGGGTTCCAAAACAAGGTCACTTTGTATAACAAAAACATTACGCACAACAGCAACCCCAAATAACCTACCGTTTTCACTAGTAGTTGATTCATCCTGTCCTCCCTCCATTTTAATATGTAGACGAAACTTATTGGGTAAGTGTTACGTTAACTCCAGTTTGCATGGAAAAAGACCGCCATATAGTCCGCTGCGGCCCCCGTAATGTTTTCTGAGCTAACGTACCCGTTAGCTTAATCAACAATGTTAACCTTTTCTTTAAAATGTGAGCTGAAACCCCGTTAGTTTTGCATTATTTGATCGTTCAAAGAAAAAAAATCTAAAGTTCTTCCATGAAATATTCACATTCTGAAAGATGAAGTCTCCATCTTTAAGTTTCCGATCCTCATTAACTTGACAGCCATTAGATAGCCGATTTTTAACTTTCAAGAAAGTGTCCCCTACTGCAATACCTTTAGCTATCTCAAAAACTCCCCTAATACAACGTCCATAAAGGGGAGTGTTAAATTCATAAATTGCTCAGTTTATTATGGTAATGAAAGTAAATCAGCGTGCGTACTCATATATGTCTTTTGCTGGTCCTCATCACCACGATTATCCTTCACCAACCCTAGAAGAGTCCGAAATACATCATAAATTGTTTCGTGTTAAGTAGGTCCAAAGCTTTAAGCTATAGCGCCTCATTAGTGTTAAAAACTAAAGTTACCATTCTCGCCATTCTTCAGTTATGTCTTGACCTGCTTTAACTTCTAATCCTGCTAACTTTGCCGCCTTATCAATGAATTCAGCCAATTCTTCTCTTTCCATTGTCTCTATGAAGTATTCATTTTCTTCATTTAAATCGTTAAAAGATATGACTAATTCTTCAACGAATTTCATGATCTTTTCTTGGTCGAGATCTCCTTGTATTAGAATTAATTCATTTATATATTTATCGATAACCTTATCACATAAAGCCAGCCGTTCAGGTGTGAATAGATCATCCCCATATTCCAACATACGTTCTCTCCACTGTTTTGTTGGCTTTTCATTAAGTAAATCTTGCAACTTCATTGAAATAACCTCCCCTTAAAAGATAACTAAATATTACCACACATGCGTTGGTTTCTTTAAAGAAATCTGCCCGTTACTCAATGACAAACAGGGAGCAGCTGCACCGGCAAACTACTCCCTGTCTCGGTCAACTCAAGTCATCCTGCCATTGACTGGACTTAAGTCCAGTCAATGACTACCCGGAAGTTGGGGGACAGTTTTTACCGAAATATGTTAACTTAATTTATAGTGAAATCATTAATGAAAGGGAGTTTAATATGAACAGGTATATTGGAGGTGCTGTCCTTATCCTACTGGGGGCGGGTATATTTTTGAACCAGGGAAACCCGATTGACATTGGAACGATTTTCGAATATTATTGGCCCGCATTGTTCGTCATTCCGCTAGGATTGTTTTTCCATTGGCTTTACTTCTCCATGACAGCCCCTAGAGCCGCAGGGCTGTTGATTCCTGGAGGAATTATTTTCACATCAGGGGTTGTGTGCCAGATCTCCATGTTGTTTGACAGCTGGGAATTGATGTGGCCCGGTTTCCTACTTGCTGTTGCGGCCGGTCTTTTTGAATTTTATTGGTTTGGCAACCGCAACCGGTATCTGATGATCCCGATTACTATTTTAACGGTGCTGTCCCTGCTATTCTTTGCCGTATTTACACTTGGAACCATTTTTAACCATCTTGTTTTGGGCGGTCCGGTTTTTGCCATAGCTCTGATTTTGATCGGGGCCATTATGTTAATGCGAGAAAAGAGTAGAGTTTAATTAAGAGAGGTTAAAAGCTCCCGGAAGCGGGACTGTTGACAAACGTAGCGTTTTAATAGGTTTATTGAATGGCCGTGTAGAATTTTTTTATACGGTCTTTTCTTACTTAGGAGGGTAATTCTATGATGGGTATACCTTAATGAAGTCAGAAGAAGAAGCATAAAGCTTTGGACTTCCATTCCAGAGGAAACGCTCTTCTGGAAACCCGATAACGATGCAATGAATTGTCTAGAGATGATTAGACACATTTTAGAAAGTGAACATTATTACCACCTAGCCATCTTGAATAGGGGCAGTTTATCAGTATTCCATTCTCCGTTCGAGAATCGGCCTTTCACATCTGTGCATGCAGAAATAGAATTTGCCAATTCCTACAGGAATGATTTTATTAACACAATCAAGATATTTTCTGAGGAAGACTTGATAAATATTATGATTGACCGTTCTGATTCAGGGTACATAAGAAGCTTAGGGGATATGCTACTTCGTACTGCATACCACGAATCCGTACATACAGGTCAATTATTGGACTATCTACGGACAGCAGGCATACCAAGAATTCGAATTTGGGATTAATACTATGCATGACAGCCATTATGATCTGGCTGTCATTTTTGTAATAATGATCAGTTTTACCCGGGGCATAAGGTATCACCAACGTAAACTCCTGAATAAATCCATCCCATTTAGGTAAATAAGAATCAACTTCCTTGTAATTTCGCAAGCACGGGTCCAGCCGCAAGTAGCTGAACTAACTCGTACCTGTTAGTTCAATGGTTTAATATATCTGGGTGCATATTAATGAGAATTTCAAGTAGCTTTAACTGGGGAAATGGCTTCAGTAATAGTTCCTTTGGGAGTTCTTTTTTAAACTATCGTACCCGTTAGCTGAATCATTTGCTGCAGAAATTAGATTAGAACCGAGCAACCTATGGTATCAGATTGCTCCTTAACTACCAAAAACAATTTCTCTCCTGCCACTTTGAACTCATGCACCTGCTAGCTGAAGTGAACAGAGTCCTTACGAGCAGCAATACCTGTCGTCAAATAGACGTTAATGTTGTCCAATTCTCGGTGGTAGATTGAGCGAATGATAGGTGAAACAAGAAGCCGCTCCACTACTCCTGCAAGTCCGGGCTTGCTGGGAAACTCGGTCATTAAATCGACATAGCAATGCTTGCTGTCATCGGAAGGCTTTAACGTCCAAGTGGTCGTGACGCCTGCTTTATCGTCCTGCTCCCGAATCACACGCCCAGGTATTGGTTCCGTGATCCTCATTTGTAAAGACGACCTTATACCCATTACGTTCATAGTTAGGCGAAACACGGTACCGGAGCCGCTACCGCCTTGTAGCACCTCAAGCGTTTCGAATTGTCTGGGCAGGATGCCGATGTGCACATTCATGTCAGTAACGACTCTATATACGGCCTCAAGCGGCGCATCAATCATGCGAGCAACCCCAACTTGATAGATTTTCATCCCAGTTCCCTCCCGTCTTCTACTCTTGCTTGCAATTAGGCTATCTGTCCCGATAGCCTAACAAACAGAATATATATTTTCGCTCTTCTCTTATCTATCTTTATTCAAGTACATCATAGCCCAATAACTTGCTTTGTCACTATAGTGGTATCCCCAGTATGTATTTTCTATATGGTTTATTTTACCGCAAACCATGGAAGTGCTTGCGTTATCCTCCCAATTAGCGCAACGCGGCTGCCATTTATGCCGGCAACCGCATCCTTATTGTTTATTAAGCTAACGTACCTGTAAGTTCAGTCTCCTATCCTTTTCATCAACATCAGTTCATCGTCTATAACATAATTGCAATGTTCATACGTTTTAATTGCAGCGTCGTTCCTATTGCCTGTCAACACTTTTACACTTTTTACTCCACGTTCCCTAAGATGTTCTTCCAGACAATAAATGATTGCACCTGCAATTCCTCTTCTTCGAGCGGCTTCTTCAACATACAGTTCTGTAATTTCTCCCTGTGGCTCTTCGTAACAAAATGAATAAAAACTTTGAGCACAACCAAAACCAACGACTTTGCCCATAATTTCCGCCACGGCAATTAATTCGTTGTTTACCTTCAGGCTCTCCATTATTTGATTTGGAGGCCGTTTGTCACCTCCGTTAAATACTTGATTTAGCCTAGAGAGTTCCTCTGCATCAGTTACTGATGCCAGTCTTACCCTTATATCCGTATGCATTCTTTTCACCTTATCCACTAGTTTATAATTACATATTCTACCACATTGAAGTATTTATTTGTTGAAGATATTCTTTCAGGTCCTTTGAAATCTGTAAAGTTAATATCACTTGAAAAAAGACCAGTCAATATCTACCGACTGGTCTACTATGGTAAATGAAGAATTTACTGAAAAACACTTCTGTGAAGATAATCATCCAAGTTTATCGCTAACTTTTTTCACTGGCATCCAAATTTCGCTATATACATTTTCCGATGTACCATTGTACTTTGTAAAAGAAATTCCAGGTATATCTGCTACTTCATAATCTGAAGAAGGCAACCATTCAGAATAAATTTTTTAGTTTCTTGTAGCGTAGCAGGAAATGGTCCTTGATTAGGGAAAATTGCCCATAAACTTTCTTCAATAGAAATTTGCTCTAAATCATCGAATGTATTTTCTTTTGTAGTTGCAAATCCAATCATATGAGTCAAGTTTCCTTTCTCTTCTAAAAAACCATCATCAAAATCATAGGATACATTCAAGACTTGATGAGGATATAAATCTAGGAAATGATTTTTGAATTTTGTTTTTAGTTACTTCTGAAGGTAGAAAACCACTCCATTCACGAAAGGCTCTTGAAAATCCTTCTATTGATTGATAACCATATTTATAGGCAATATCTGTAACTTTTGCTCCATTTATTAATTCAACATTCGCTACGGATAATCTCCTATTTTTGCTATACTCATTCAATGACATTCCAGCCAAGTTTGAAAACATTCTTTTAAAATGATAATCCGATAGTCCTGCAATTTTTGATATATCTTTTCCGGATATTTCCTCCGTTAAATGTGTTTCGATGTATTCCATTAAATGATTGAATTCTTGTAACATTCAGTTCCCTCCTACAAGTACATAGTAGCGTTAAAATATTCCTTTATTTTTATAGTTATTGTGCCATTTAACGACAGAAGGAGCAGTTGCGCGACGGCAAACTGCTCCTGGATAGCTAATGTATCTGTGTCCCAGTTGGAGGATTCCCATTTTATGGAACGAATGCACTCGGCGGCTATTTAAGAAAACACTACTGCCTCGTTATTCTTTCAAGATCCTGCCAAGTGACGTTTCGGTATTTCCTTTTCTTGAGTACCGACAGCGTTCCGTTTAGCTCCAGTACTGCTAACTCGACCTGCTCAAGTTCGAAAATATCCTTCCCTCTCAGGCCTTGCTTTAATGCTTCCATCGAGTATTTGTACTTCTTCATCTCCTCCTGCAACAGTACGCCGTCCTTAATAATCACTACCGGCTCTCCTGAAATAGCGGCGTCGGCCTTCTTGCTGTTCAACGATATTCTCATCAGCGCATACCCGATTACACTGACGACTAACAAGCTCAAGATGAAATTAATCAAACTGATCTTGAGATTGAATGCCATATTACCGCCGATCGTCCCGATCATCATCGTAAGCACGAACAAATGGTACGAGCTCTGCGCAATCAGGCGCATGCCGATCAACTTCGTATACAACCAAAGCCATAAATAGGCAAGGATCGTTCTTATTATTATCTCTATGGATTCATTCAAGTTGTGACCAAGGCCCCTTCATTCTTCGAGTTGTGAGTTGAAGATTTACGAAAATCCATGTTTTCCCACTATTATTGCTATGGAGATGTTGTTTTATCCATAATCAAGGCGACTTTGTCATAATTAAGGCTCCTACCTGTCAATAAATCCTTGGTCAGGAGATAAAGTTCTTGTCGTGCATGATAGGCGTGATTTTTAGTGCAACATCAGTCAGCATCTCTGTCCAGGTGTTAAAAGACTTAGACCGCATTAACTCTCGGGAAGGCACTGTCTGTTGATTGGGAAAAAATTAATCTTCTTTTATGGTTATTATTTTGGCCGGATGGTTCATTAACTCAAACTTCCCCTTTTTTTTCTTACCCATGCAGTTACAAGGATGATCAGAGGGAAAATAAATCCAATCGATATGACATAAGGAATGAATACGGTCGAATCCCATTCCAGCATATAGACGACATTAGGATAAACAACCAGTGAATACACAGCGACCAGCATCCCCATGGGGAAGCAAAGAGGTCGATAATCCCTCAGCTTCAATACTTGCGCAAGTCCTACTACGGCAGCATAGAAATATAAGGTCATCTTGAAATATATGGTGAAGAACCATAATCCCGCCATGATTGACTCGATCCTTTCTACGAAGTTGCCTACATTAATTTTCTTAGCTAACACATAGCTAGGATACAATTGGCGTGCTGTTGTATCAGACCCCAGGATCAATATAGACAGCAACGTTATGATAATGATAAATAAGCCTCCCAATAAGACGGCTGCGATAAAATCTTTACGCGCTTCGTTCGGGTTGTTGACGCATGCAGGTACTATCATCAAAAAGACGATTAAAGTTAATGATGCTGTTCCGACAAGCGATAAGGCCGCTTGCATGATCGGTTTCACACCTGTATCAAAGACCGGTTGAATGTTCTTTATTTCGATCTCAGGGACTAGGAAGATGACGAGTACAAGGAACAAAACAAGAAACCAAGGGAAAAAGACTTCCGCCGCGCGAGCAATCGTTTCAAGGCCAAGCCTTACTCCCATCACTACAATGCTAATAAAAAGGATATTGATATATTGAATCGGCGTTCTGGGCATGACTTGGGTAGTCATAAAATTGCCTACGTAAAACAAGAGAGTAGCAGAACCTATAAACGCGAAGAATATAAATAGAATCGAGAACAAAGTACCGATCCATTTGCCAAATAGCTTTTCATTACATTCAATAAGCGTTAGATCTGGTAATAATTTACCAATCGAATTATATAGCAGCACTGGAAGCACTCCTAGTATGACTCCCACAACAGCAGCAATCCATGCATCCTGCTTCGCGACTAAAGCGAGTCCGCCCGGTATGATCAAGATCGTTGTTCCAATAGTAAAAAACATCACCAACAAGGAAAATTGACGAACAGACAATTTTACATTCCTGCTGATTTCCATCCCCCCCTCTACTTATGTAAATATGGCTTTGCTTATTGGACCGAACACCACCCTTATCCAATCCAGCGGGTTCGGAATCTGTACCCGTAAGCTCAGAGCAATACTTAATCCTGCTCCTAAGAACAAGAGAACGAAGAAAGTAACCAGCTCCCTCCTCCATTGTTTCCTTACCAGTGAAGGAATTTCGATGACTATGAACACAGCGGTAATTACAGATATACTAAGTATCGCCCACAAGTGGATCTACTCCTTTAATCTTCTTACAAACGAATCGGTCAACGTACCAATGCGCCGTATCTTTACATCGACGGAAACATGTACAGGCAACTCAACGAAGTGATCGTTCCAGTTGTTTTTCAGATCAACCCAATATCTTGGTAATGTGCGGTGAATGGCCTCTCCGAACCCAAAGATATCGGATTTATATTGACGCTTAACCGAATTTATCGTCTTTTCTAGATTCGCTTGTATGTGTGATTCCGTTATTTTCTCCAATCTTTGAAGGTTTTCCTCGGTTGTTAAATTCAGATCACACTGGACTTCATCCAAATTCCCTTCTACTTGAAGCTGTACATCGATTTCCGGTTTACCGCCTGTAAGGATTCCTTTGATATCCGATCTGGATCGGAGTATTTCTATAGTTATGTTTCCTCCGTCAGGACATGAAACCGTCTCAACGGTATTGTCCACCTTATCTTCTATGTAGTAATACGCTCTACTTTCTTGTTGATTTAACCACCCCAGCATTTTATCTTTCTTAAAAGCGGCCATACCGGAAAAAGTTAAACTGCCGATCGGTTTTACATGCTCAACATTGCTCTTGGTTTCAATGGATTCGCTTTCCTTGGCCCCTGTAATGGAAATACCAGATAATACAGGCTGTTTTCCATCTTTAGTGGCATCTGAAATCACTCCATCCAAGGTAATTTCTGTCGCAGCTCCCCATAGTTTGCTTGAATTTTGAAGTGATCGGAATATTTTATTTGCTGGGATGACCTCTTGCGGCAAGGTGTACACTTCCAATATTCTCTCCGCCGGAACACCTTTGGAAATAACTAGATAAAAATCGGTCCGAAACGAGTATTCTCTGGACAAGTAGTCCAATACTTCTCCGATTCCTTCTTTGGCAAGCCCTTCACCGATCACAAGCAACCTCAAATGTGAAAAATATAGGACTCTTGGGGCTTTGTTTACCATTTTACGGAGAGCTTCCGATACCGTTTTTCCTGTTTCTGAATAGGTAGCTACCGGAGTACCTTTGCTAGCGCTTCCTTTTTTGGCGGATACTTCGCTTGGATTCACGATTTGAACGGAGACTTGGTACTGGTTTCCTCTCTTATCGAGCCCCATCGCTACCGTAATAGCGATTTCATTTAATTCCTGGCGGTTCCAGCATCCGGTTATCCCAATTACTATTACAAGGATGACAATCAAGAATACAATTCTTTTCAAAGAATAGACCCTCCTTTGCAAGCGTACTCTCGATTCATTCGTTCGTTTACGGAACCCTTGATTTTTCAGGTTTGCTCTGCTTCCCTCTAATTTTATTGGTTTTTGAGATCAGTCTGGGACGTGAGAGCAGCATCCATCGGGGCAGTCTTAATATCGAATCCTTCTGATCATTTACAATGAAAGGTGCAAAAGGCGTTAGATACGGGATGCCAAAGGACCGTAGACTACACAAATGAAGAACCATGGCAACCAGCCCGACGGTAATTCCAAATAAACCGAAGGATGCAGCAAGTCCCATTAACCCGAAACGTAACATCCGAATGGAAATTCCCATATTAAAAGCAGGAAACACGAAGTTGGAGATCGCTGTGATAGACACGATGATAACCATCGCCGGTGAAACCAAACCGGCTTCAACCGCCGCTTGACCTATAACCAGCGTACCAACTATGGAAACGGATTGTCCGATCGCTCTTGGCATTCTTACGCCGGCTTCACGCAATATCTCAAAGGTGATTTCCATCATTACCGCTTCAATAAAAGCAGGAAAAGGTACGCCTTCACGTTGAGCTGCCAAACCGATCAAAAGCGGCGTTGGGAGCAGTTCTTGATGAAAAGTCGTGATAGCAATGAATAAAGATGGGGCGAGCAGCGCGATAAAAAAAGAGAAAAAACGAAGAATGCGAAGGAGTGTGGCAAAATCCCACCGTTGGTAATAATCCTCACTTGCTTGAAAAAATTGCGAGAATAATGCAGGAACCATGAGAACAAAAGGAGTTCCGTCTACTAAAATTGCTACCCGGCCTTCCAAGAGTCCCGCAGCAACTGCATCGGGGCGCTCTGTATTAAAAATGGTTGGAAACGGGGTAAACGTTTCATCCTGAATAAGCTCCTCGATATAACC
This sequence comes from Paenibacillus sp. H1-7, assembly GCF_022354825.1. Lineage (GTDB taxonomy): Bacteria > Bacillota > Bacilli > Paenibacillales > NBRC-103111 > Paenibacillus_S. The sequence continues at coordinate 2,320,882 of NZ_CP031168.1, read as the reverse complement.
GCTTTCCAGAATCCCGTCGATATCGATTCGGTCCAAACGATTCCGGACCTCATTCAACACTTGTTCGTTGACAATTCCTCGAATATACATAATCGATACGTCGGTTCTGGTGATGTGGCCAATAGGATTGGTCTCCAGCCATAGATTCGGATCTTTGATTCGCCGACGAATTAATGCCGTGTTAATACGAAGCGTTTCACTGAAGCCTTCCCTTGGCCCTCGAATCACTGTTTGAGCAGACGGTTCAGTTACGCCGCGGTCCTTCCACCCTCTCTTGCTGGCAACAATACCACAGGCTTGTCCATCGAGCAAAATGACGGTATCCCCGGATAATACAGCGGTATATAACGAATTAAAATCCGAAATTTCCTTTACATCGCCAACAGCAAGGGCAAAGTCCTTCAATATGCGATTAGGCTGATGGCTGGATGCCACATCCAGATCCAAATCCGCCGTTCTTAAACCCATCATCAACGAACTTAGAATGTCATCTGCATCGGCCAAGCCTTCGGTATAAATAAACCCTGCCTGTAATCCCCCTCGGCCTTCTTTCCCCAAGATAAATTCCTTGATAACAATATCCGTGCTTTCCCCGAATGCGTCCCTAATCTTTTGAAGGTTGATTACGAGGCTTACATTGAGAAACTCAGTACTCGGATTTAACGAAATATCGGTATTATTTTGCGTTTTCGAGAAAATGCCCATGGAGTCCTCTTCAAAGTGATTATTTATCTTCTTCTAGTTTTCTCCAATGACGGCTTCATTTATGCTTCATTTTTGGACACGATCTGTTTTAACTCGTTTTCATTTCCAATTCTTTAGCAATATCTCTCTGGAGTTTGATGATTATGGATTGGGCTCTGAGGAAATAGTAAGAAAAAATAATTACGGTGAGAATATGCACATAGCGATAGCCTTATTTACAATCTTTTCCGCATGGCGATGGGCGGATAGGAAAAATTGGAGGAATTACCATCCAACCATGCTCTTTATTACTTCAGGAGGGTTGCTTTACGAGTTTCTTACTAAAAATCACTCCCTCTGGGTATTTCATCCTGATTTCTTATACAACCAATCCCTGGTTGTTCTTATTTATGCCGTTATAACGATGCCGCTTTGCGTCCTTATCTTTTTATCATGCTATCCCCAAACATGGACGAAGCAAGTCGTCTTCCTGCTCCTCTGGATCAGTATTTTTGTATCCACCGAGGGGATTCTGGAATTATGTGGAAGAATTTCCTATCAACATGGATGGAGCTTCTGGCATTCTGTTCTATTTGACATTATGATGTTTCCCATGCTGAGGCTTCACCATCTTAAACCAATAAGAGCATATATTATTTCAATCATTATTATCGTCATATTAATGGTATGGCTTAAAGTGCCATTAGATGGAGGGGCCACATGATGCCAGCCGATATTACGATCTCGGTTGCTTCGATAACCCGTCCCACGGCCGGTTCAACCATTGTCTCATCCAATGGAAGAACCCGATATTAGTACTATACGCTATGATATAGACCCCGACGGAAAAGGCAGTATTCCATTTATTGTATTTATATACTTGCGCCAGATGCGCCAAATATTCCAACCCTCCTGTGAGCAAGGACCAACCGACAATATATATGATCGTCTTCCACCCCCTCAGCTTCCACTTGTCGTAGAAGTATAGAAAAAGGTACAATGCGGGGCAATAGCAAATCAGATAGATGAGCAGATCCATCAATTCATACTCTTTGACATCGTTAATGTCGTATAAATCAAGCGGCTTTACTGAAATGATCGAATCAACGGTGTACGCCACAAAAAAATTAAACAGGAAAATCGTTACTGTCTCGATGGCAAGGAACCTCTTCGCTAACAGAAGGGAAGGCAAGATAACAAAGAGGGCCGCAAGAAGAATAAACCATTCGTTTGCGTCAAACTTTTGCGGTAAAGGCAATATCATATGCTTGAATTCACCTTCACTTTCATTAACATTTTACGGATGAGGAGGCTGAACCCTACAGTGACTGCCAGGAGGGCTCCCCACTCCAATAATGAATAGGCAATTCCCCATTTTTGCATAGTAATGACGGTTAGGTGATTTTCCCAATACTGTCCTGCTGTCAACGTGAAGAGCCCTAGAACGGCAATAGAAATTTTCATGACTAACGAATACCGGCTGTGCCTCAAGAAAAAGGATAGCCAGAATAGACCCATAGGGTAAACGACTATCCTGTCGAGGTGAAAAGTTAAATAGACATTAACTTCGGTGGGTATTTTCAATAGCTTCATATTAGAACTCAAAATAATTTCGATATTTTGTACCGCAGAAGAAGCGAACATAAAGGTTAGAACGGCTTCCAGCGGATGAAGACGGCGTGCAGAGTAAACCAACGACAGCAGCGCTGCCGCTCCTGCTATGGAATGAATTAGTAGTAGCATGGAGTTGTACCTCTTCAGTTTCTTCAATGGAGTAAAATGTTACTGTTACTATTCACATTGTCATCCTTTTTTATCCAAAATGGATAACTGAAAAAAAACTGCAATGCAATGGCTCCAGTAGTTGGATGCGCCAAGCCCCTGAAACACCCTCCCTGCGATTAACACCCATTTTTTGTTAATCCACTGCCCCCCCGGGTACTTCCCAGAGGTTATGTTTATGGCTATTTATTCAAAACGAACGTCCCGTTTCTCATCCGCCGACATAAGCGTCCGCAGGCACGCCTCCGTTACATTAAAAGAATCCTCGGCGCTGACCAAACAGCGCCCTTCTCCATTAATCTGCCGCACGAAGTCGGCGAAAGACATATGATTCATCAACCCAAATTACCTCAAGGGATAGATTAGATCCATATTATTGAACCTGTTATGCCTCGTGAAACAGTGTGCAAGACAAGTGCTAAAATTGTGCATTTTAAAGTAATTTGGGATGGTGTACATTGAAATAGAGAGTATGCTTAATGAAATGTAACGGAGGGGTCTTATGATGAAACCGTGTAAAACATTTTTTATCGCCGCTACCGTAAGCGCTATCATGATTGCAGGCTGTTCCAATGAGAAGCCAACACCGGGGAATACAGCCAGCACCACGGCTCCCAGCTTGGAGCCGGTCACGATCAAGATCAGCATGGATACAACGCTTGACGAAGATTTAATGACACAGATTCAAGAGCAATTGAAAAAAGATCATCCGAACATCACGGTAGAGTTCATCAAGGCGGTAAAGGGGACTACGCTGCAGGAGCTTATCATAGCCGGCCAGCCTCCGGATATTGTACTCACTTACAACGGTAAAATTGCTTCCTATCAGGACCTCGACATTTTATACGACATGACACCCTTATTGAAGCAGATGAACGTCGACCTGGGGCGCTTCGACCCCAGCATTCTGGAAGACTCCAAGATTGGAGCTGCGAATAACGAAATCTACGGGCTGCCGCTTAGTCTGAATTACCACGCGCTCTACTACAACAAGGACATCTTCGATAAATTCGGGGTGCCCTACCCGACCGACGGCATGACTTGGGATCAAGTGCTGCAGCTAGCCAAGAAGGTCACCGGTGTGGATTCAAGCGGTATGCAGATCCGTGGCTTCGATCCGGGCAACAGCGTCATCTGGGTATCCCAGCCGCTTGGCATCGCCGTAGTCGATCCGAAGACCGAAAAGGCTACCATGAATAATGATCAATGGAAAAAAGTATTTGAGATGGTGAAGTCGTTCTACTCCATTCCGGGGAACGAACCAAAGGGGACGCCGAAGGATTCATTCCTTAAGGATAAGCTACTTGCCATGTACACCGATCTCAGCATCATTAACGACCTGGAGCTCGCTGCTGCGAACGGCTTGAACTGGGATATGGTACAGTATCCGAGCTATCCGGAGAAGCCGAACATTTATGGCAACGCCAGTGTCAATATGCTGATGATTACAAAGACGAGCCAGCACAAGGAGCAGGCGCTTCAGGTTATCCAGACGGCGGTCTCGGATGCGGTGCAGCTGGAGAGCGCCCGGAAGGGCCGCGTCACGCCGCTGAAGGAACCAATGTTCAAGACCGAATTCGGTAAATCACGCGATGTGCTGAAAGGAAAAAATGTGCAGGGCATCTTTAAGAGCAAACCGGTGAAATATCCGGTGGCGTCCAAGTACCGCTCAAAGGCCGAGAGCATGGTTCGCGACAAATTCACCGAATACATGACGGGCAAGATCGATGTCAATACCGCGCTCTCCCGCCTCGATGAAGAGATTAACAAGATGATCCAGGGCAGCACTCAATGATCTTGAGCTTATACCTGATGAGTCCTTCGGTACGCTGAAGGGCTCATTTGCAATTTCTTCGAGAACAGCCGGCTTAAGTAATAGCCGTTCTCGTAGCCGCATTGATGCGCCACCTCTTCGATAGTCGCTCCGCCGGTAATGAGAAGAGTGCATGCCTTTTTCAGCCGTAGACCGGTCAGGTAATCGCTTGGGGTCATGCCTTGTGCAGATTGGAACCGGCGTGTGAACTGCACAGGAGTTAGTCCCAGCTCATCGGACAGCGCCTTCATGCTGAACGCCTCGTACGCCTTCTGCTCGATCAGACGGCATGCCCGCTCCATGAGAGGATCTCGGCGGACATCTTCCTTGGGCTCCGAATGAATGGACTCGGCATAATGCAAATAAAGAATGTCTTGCAGGTGCACCGCAATCCAGCTCAAATAGAAGGGATCCGGAGAACCGGCCAAGCTCTTCATCCGGAAGTAATTCGAAGCGAGCCTCCGTGTATCCTTGAACTTCACCTTCCCTACCGGTATCGATTCATGAGTATGCACAAGACCGCCCCCGCCGTCGACCCATTGGAACCGAATATAATAGAACGACAGCGGTGTAATGATATCCCGATAGAACGTGGTGCCAGGCGGGCATATAACGATGTCGCCGAACGATGCGATGCCTTCCTGATCACCGATCTCATAGTGAAAGGAGCCGTCCTCCACAGCAAATATGACCCATTCGTCATATATATCTTCTTTATAAGAAAACTGCTGCTTCTGAAACCAATATGTACACTGGCTCATGCGGGGATTCAGATTCCATAAACATTGCACGGGTGACCGGCCCTCCCTCAGGCGACTCGATAAATGAAATAATGTATTAAACATATATTAATACAGTCCATTTTAAAAGAAAAGAAATTCCTCTATATTGAAACTAAGGATAAATTTCAATAAGGATGTGGATCCCAGCATCATGCTTAATGTGACATGCTTCACCCTGAAAGAAACACCCGACGAGCTCGTCATTACGGCGGGCAGCTATGTCATGCACATCGTTAAAACGGGCTTCCGGTTCTCTTTCCACTCACCTGAACGATCTGTAATCGCAGCTGCACATCCAGACTCCGGCCTGCGGTTCTCTTCTCCAGACGGAGAAGAGCTTCATGACGCGGTGACCGCTTCGCACATATCAAGCGACGATACCCAGGTTCGCCTCCTTGTCTGCAACCGTCACGGCGATCAGGCGGAGGTACAGATCGAGCCCTCCCCTTGCTGCGTTAAGCTGCAGGTCTTTCCGCTGGCCGAAGGCCGGTATGCCATCGATGCGAGGACTGCTCCCCTCCAGCCTGTCTTCGGCCTTGGCGACCATGGAGGCTACGGGGACAATGCGAATCTGTTCGGCTTTTCTGACGATGCCTTCTGTAATGCAAGCGACGGCAAGCGCTTCGTCTCGAATTTTGCCGTCTTCCCGGCCGCCGGCTTCGCACAGGTGCTGTTCGAGGACGGTGTGAAACGTGTCCGGATCCACGAAACGGAGAATGCCTTGGGTGCGGCCGGAGTGCGCGAGGTGGGTGGTTTATATTATTTTATCGGCACGATGCAGGAGATTTACCGGGATTACAAGCATGCCCGCCTTCGTGAGGGATACGCGGACGCGAAGCCAAAGATCGACTTTTTCGAGCTTGGGTATGAGGCGTTCGGCTCTTTGGGATGGAATACGTACCAGCAATCGGTGTTGGACGATCTTCAAGCTTTTCTCGACCGGGGCTACCGGCTGCGCTGGAGCGTTATCGGCTCGGGTTTCTGGAAGGGCGACCGGAAGGTGAATGAACAGGGAGCGACAACGAGCTTCGGGATCTGGGATGAGCAGCGGCAAGAGGGCCGGACCGACGGTCTCCCAAATCCCAGGTACCCTGACCAGAAGGCGCTAAAGGCGTGGTTCCGCTCGCGCGGACTGAAGCTCATCCTCGGTCTGCGCATTAGCTTCAAGGCGCTGCGCGAGCATGGGGGACATTATGAGCCCGAGCATGACGGCCCTTATGTGCTGGAAGGCTTGGAACGAGGTTATTTCGTCTCCGATGCCGAGGGGAAGCCTCTGACCTTCCGGGTTGTATTCCCTAAAGGCGCGGTCTATCTGCTCGACGCCCGCAAGCCTGAGGCGGTCACATGGTACCTGGCACTGGCCGGATTGTGGGAGGCGGACGGCTTCAAGGAGGATACGATGCTGAAGGATGGGCTCGTCCTCCGCAACGATGCCAAGTGCAACGGAACGAATGTGAAGAAGATGGAGGCCGGCTATCTCACAATGGTACGCAACAGCGCTTATTCCGTACCCGGCGACATTCTGCGTCTGGAGGACACGATGTACGGCTTCGATCAGGACCGTCCGGCTCTGAACGGCTTGAATTACGCAGCGAGCGGCGCCCCGAACGTCTATCCGGATATTGTGGCGGGCAAATACATGAATGCTCCGCTGACGGAGGATCAGAAGCTGTATTTTGTCCGGAATGCGATGTTCGCAGCCGTGTTCCCGGCGATGTCCGTAGGGCTTGGTCCTTGGAAGCTGAACGATCAGGCCTATGAAGCGGTGGTGAAGAAGGCGTGCGACTTCCATTCCTCTTTGGTGCCTTATTTGTACAGCGCGGCACAGGAGAGCTATGCTACGGGCTACCCGCACACGATGACGCCTCTGCCGATTGCTTACCCGGAGGATAGTAATACGTACGCCTTGGCTAACAAAAGGACGAAGCAGTACGAATGGATGCTCGGCCCTTCCCTATTGGCGACGCCGGCTTATGGGAGCGATTATGCCGAGGTTACGACGCGGGATGTGTATTTGCCCGAAGGCACCTGGATCGATTATGAGACCGGGCAAATGTACGAAGGTCCTGCCGTGCTGCCCGATTACGCTCTGCCGCTGGATAAGCTTCCGGTGTGGATCGGCGGCAAGGGTGTGCTCGTCGTCCGAGATTTATCGGACGAACGGCTCTTTGCGGAGGTATATCCGGTAGCCGGGAACGGGTCCGTCTACCTCTTCCGCTACCCCGACGGCCAACGAACCTCCCTGATTACGAATGACAATGAGGGCTGGAATCCGGAGACGCTGGAAGTTATTGAGGCTGGTTCCGGCTTGAGGACCGACTTCGCTTTCATGCCGATCACCGGCGCGATCCGGTTCCCAATCCTTGAGGGGGTCGACTACCGGCTAGTTGGAGGGGCTTAAATTCGCTATACGATAGAAAGTCAGACTGAAATAGGCTCAAACCTTCCGGATACCCTGGAATAGTTGAATAGAGGCGGAATTTTAAAGGGGATTTCGCCTCTAATAAGTGGAAAAAAACCGTCGATAAAGTTCTCTACGGCGCTCGTTGCGGAGCTGAGCGTAGAATGATTGGATTGACCTAGCATACTTGGGTGAAATTCAGAAGGGCACCGTTATCAAGGAGTTGGAGTGCATAAGTATGTTGAAAGCGATGCGGTATACGGTTTTTTCAATAATCCGCTGTTGTGAACTGCTCCTTGATTATTATGTTATCATACCCGTTAGCGAAATGATCCGCTTTCGTCGGGCAAGGCTCTCACTTTTTTTGCGTTATAGATGCGGCAATGGCAAATGAAACTTACGATATTCGCCAAAGAAAGTATGACTAATAATAATAGAAAAGATGGCATCATCATCCATATTCCGATCCAAGGCAGAACCCTCCCGCCCCCGATGAAAGACAAAATTGGCGGTAGAAACAAAAGAACCAGTACAGGGATTAAAGTAAGTACTGAAGTAAAGATCAGCTTCCGGCGAAATGCAATAAGCCGTTTCTTGCTCTTTTTCAACCGATAGATCGAAAACCCTTTCCAGAAGATCGTGCTCATTAACAGCAGAATCATAATAGCTTCCATGTTCCGATTGTTCATGATGGAAATTTCGGTTTTTCCTTCATCCATGATTTGTGCAATTCCGCGCGTAAACGTGGAATAATCAACGAAGGCATTCAAACCTGTATCGAACATCATGGTAATCCCAAGCTTCTTCTCCAAATATACGGTTTCTTCAGCCTTGTAACTCCATAATATTCCTGAGTGGGAGATTGTCCGGCCCCAAACGTTATCAGAGGATGCAAGCCACCCCATGCCGTATGAGCTATGTTGCCCGGGAGCATGGTACTGTTCCATGAGACTCGGGGAGAGAAGCCGGGATATATACTGCGCACGCATCCATTTTGCCATATCCTCGGCAGTGGATATCACGCCGGCCGGACCATCTATAAACCATGACGGTTCTGCTGTACTTATAGGCTTGCCTAACAGCAAATAATGTCCCTGCGGTATCATTGAATTCTCATTGATTTGCTGCGTGGTGCTGACACTATAGGTGTCATTCATTCCTAGTGGTTCGAAGATACGGTCATGGAGATATTCAGAAAACCGCTGCCCGCTGACCTGTTCAACAAGTAATGCTAAAAATTGGTAGTTTGGATTGTGATATCTGTATGTTTCACCTGGATCATTAGCAAGTACAACAAGCTCCAAAGATTTTTTTATCTCTTGTAATGATTGAAATTGATCGGATTTCGTCATGTCCGGATTCACTTTATCGTTAAGGCCGCTTGTCTGATTGAGCATGTACCGAACCGTGATCCGATCGATGCGATCGTCCGCGGCGGTGATGTCGGGAAAGTAGGAAATGAACGGAGCGTCAAGGTCGATCAATCCCTTATCCACGAGCTGCAATACCGCAAGCGCCGTCATGGATTTGCTCAATGATGCAATTGGTAAGGGAGTCGTGGCGGTTATTTTTTCTCCATTGGAATATGCACCGTAGCCTTGCGTATAAAATGCATCTTCCCCATACGCGATTGATAAAGATGCACCGGAAATATGGTTGACTGCCATGTTTTTCTTAACAAACTCATCAATTTCTGTCACAATCTCTGTTTTGCTTTTGATATCAGCAGCGGCAGAGGGTAATGCGGAAATAAACAGAGTCAGAAGCGAGCAGATTAAGAAAATGGGCAATATTTTGCGAGCAATAGTCATATTAGCACTCCTTATCATGTAATATGGAGATGCTAACCCATAACTTTCAACTATTTATCAACACTGCATAAAAAGCTTGCGGTTACTTTTCCACCGTTATGGAATCCGTTTGCTACTTGTAGTTCGCCTTGATGCTTTTCGCAGAGAACCTTGCAAATGTAAAGCCCTAACCCCTGGTGCTCGTTCGCTTCCGGCATCTCTCCACGATAAAAAGGGAGAATCGCCTTCTGCAAGTCATCATAGGAAAACCCGGGGCCGTCATCCGTGACCGTTATAGTAAATACGCCGCTGGCAACATGGTATTCGGCTTTCAGCTCATTGGTAGCATAGCGAGCCCCGTTTGCCACTATATTTTCAAAAACCTGCATGACGAGATCCGTGTCGACTGACAGCAATGTGGAATCGGCAGTTCTGTTTGAGTCAAATGTTTTGCCGCTTTGGTCTACGATCTTGCTAGCGGTGTTATCCAGTAAGGCGATAAATGGGTCTGATTCAATCATCTGTTTGTTTATCGGCATATCATCCAGCTTCTGGATCGAGTTCATGGCTTCTACATAACGCTCCATACGCAAAATATGGGTTTGCATCGTTTTGATCGTGTCCAGAAGCTTTTCCTCGGAGATTCTGTTCTCCGGCAGATAGGTAGTTACAAAATCGCAATATCCTTTCATGATTGAAAGCGGCGTTCTCAAGTCATGAGCAAAAATGGCATTGAGCTGATTGCGTTCCTCTACCGAGCGCCAAAGGGCTTTGAAGTTGCCTTCCAGTTGACTGCGCATCTTTTCAAATGCACGGCACAGCTCGCTCATTTCATCACTGCTATCATAGGTAACATGAAATCCCAAATCATTTGCCGAGATTTTCTCCGATGCACTCATTAAGATTTCCAAAGGCTTTTTCAATTTTAGCTTATAAAAGAGGCTGCCCATAAGAACTAATCCGATTCCGATCGTCAACAGCATCGCGATAATCTGAGCGTATAGAACCCAATCGTTTCCGGAAGGATGGTTGGCAAAGCGTTGTCGAATCTGATCGGACCATTCGAATTCGAACACAATTGCGGTTAAAACAACGACCAAATATACGCAATTCAATGCGATGAAGGATTGCAGAATGGTCATATTCTTCAGTCGAAGACGGCTTATTATTTTCGCCATTTATATCCTACACCCCAGACGGTTTCTACCTTGTTTTCGTAACCATGCTCTTTCATTTTGGATCGAATGCGTCTTATATGCTCAGCTATTACGGAGCTGTCACCCTCTCCCTCCGTCCCCCATATTCGCTCATAAATACGTTCTTTATCAAAAACCATACCAGGATGTGAAGATAGAAGCTCTATGATATCAAACTCTTTTTTTGCCAAATTAATTTGTATATTGTTACAATAAAGCGCTCGCTCCGTATAATCTATGGCCAGATCATCATTGAATCTAACGGTAGATTTCTTTTGATTTCGCATTTCTCTTCGTAAATGTGCATCCACTCTGGCGCCTAGCTCATGAATGCTGAACGGCTTTTGAATATAATCATCTCCGCCAGCTTGAAAACCGGATATGATATCTGCATCTTCTATACGAGCGGTAAGAAATAGGATTGGACAAGACACGAAACTCCGTATCTTCTTGCATAATTCAAGACCGTTAACCTCGGGCATATTGATATCCAGCAGAATAATGTCCGGTTGCATTTCTACTAGCCGCAACGCTTCATTGCCGTTCTTAGCTGTCAATACGAGATACCCATTAACTTCAAAATAATCCGCCAGCAGTTTTCGAAGGTCTTCTTCATCGTCAGTTATCAATATCTTTTTCATCACACTTCACCATCCTGTGTCACAATGAGACCTTTGTTTTTTCATCATCGGCGGTTTCAGTTGTTCCGCATGGACTAATGCGGAAGCTTCAAAGCAGCTCAATCGGATGAGCCGGCATGCCAAGCCTTTAGCATCTCTTGAGCTTTATGCGGATCGTCCATGAGCAGAGTCCGATACTCCTGCATCTTGTTAAGGGTGTCCAGCATTTGGTTATATTCTTCCTTCTTGCTTTCGATCTCCTTTTTCTTGCGGCGAATCCAATCTATAATCTGCAGGTTAGTGTGCGCATTGGCGTCGTGGTCCTGCAGAAATTCCTTCAGTTCAGCCAGCGAACAGCCAATGGACTGGAACTTCTTGATGAGCTTCAACCGCTCGACAGCCTCTTCCGAATAGTTGCGGTAATTGTTGCTTTCACGCCGGACATGTCGTTCATTCAGCAAGCCTTCCTTTTCATAAAAGCGGATCGTATGGATCGTTAATCCCATCTTGTCCGCCAGTTCCTGAATTTTCATAATCATTTCTCCTTTGGATCGCTTGCCCTAGAGTTTACTTCATAGTTTATGCTTAACATGTTCAAGCAGTCAACCCATGAAGGAGGATATCATTATGCATGTTTTTGTTACAGGAGCAACAGGGTATGTCGGTTCCGCGGTCGTCCGGGAACTGATCGGCGCGGGACATACAGTGACGGGTCTTTGCCGTTCTGAAGAGAAAGCCGCGGGATTAAAGGCGGCGGGAGCCGAAGCGCTGTACGGCGCGTTGAACGATCTAGATACGCTGCGCAGCGCAGCCGCGGCCGCGGACGGCGTGATTCATCTGGCGTTCACCAACGATTTTTCCGACTTTGAAGGTGCGCTGGCTCTGGATTTGCGGGCCGTTGAAGTCATGGGGGCGGCGCTCGAAGGCTCCGGGAAGCCGCTTATTACCACGGCTCACGCAAATGGACAAGCCGTGGATCATGCAGTGCTCGCAATGGCGGAGCGGGATATTCGGACATCGATCGTCTTGCTTGCACCGTCCGTGCACGGCGAAGGCGATAAGGGCTTTGTACCCATGATGATCGATATCGCCCGGGCGAAGGGCTTCGCCGCCTACATTGGCGACGGAACGAACCGTTGGCCGGCGGTTCACCGCCTGGATGCGGCGGCTCTGTACCGTCTGGCGCTGGAATCCGCCCCGGCGGGCTCACGGCTGCTTGGCGCCGGCGATGAAGGCATTCCGCTTCGCGAGATCGCCGCGGTCATCGGGCGGCAATTGAACGTGCCGGCGGTCAGCATAACACCTGAAGAAGCTGCCGCCCATTTCGGCTTTCTTGGCACCATTGCGGCATTCGACATCACCAGCTTGTACAACACTAAGCAAGCGAGTCTGACTACACGGGAGCTTCTGGGCTGGAAACCGATGCAGCGCGGATTGATCGCCGATCTCGAAGAAGGGCATTATTTTGCATAAAAAAGAATGTACGAAGTGAGCTGGTTACGTGCCCTTAACCTACCGTAAGGGGTACCGCCAACATTTTTACGAAAATATACACTAAGCCCTTCAATTGCGTCCAACTTGTCGTTTTTCCTTACTCTAGGCTCAAATGACATGATCACCCGACAAACTGAATTAGACAGACTTGTAAATAAAGCAGTGACGGACTAGGAACTCGAAAGACCTAGACTGCCGCTGCTTTTATTGTGCTAACGTACCCGTTAGCTTAGCGCCAATAGAGTTGGATATCTTCTATTAAACCATCATACATTTCTTTCAATTTTTTTATGATCGACGGAGAGATTTTGGCCTTTGCAACCGAACAATATAAAAATAGACGGGTTCTATATCTTTATCACTTCCCTGTTTGCCTTGAGAGTTTGCCGCATATGGTGTCAGCATGACACCTTAGTTATAAGAAAAAGGAGGTTTTTCATAAAGTTGAAGAAATTATCTGTCTTGTTGTCTATAACTGCTTGTGCTATAGGGGTTACCGTCGCTGCCCCGTCCGTTTCTGCATCGACTCTTGGGTATGGTATACAAAGCGAACACGTTCTTGATTTGCAGGAGCGTCTGAGCAGTCTCGGATATTTTAATGCCGGATTAACCGGCTATTACGGATCTGTTACGACGGATTCGGTTTCGAAATTCCAACGCTCGTACGGTCTTCCGGTTAATGGAAAGGCTGATTCTAAAACGCTTGACAAGCTTAAGCAGGTTGCATCTCCAAAGCAAGATTCATTAGAACAAATGGCACGCATCATTTATTCGGAGGCCCGCGGTGAATCATTTCAAGGCCAGGTTGCGGTTGGTGCAATTATTCTCAACCGCGTGCAGTCCAATCTATTCCCAGATTCCATTCCGGAAGTCATTTTTCAGCACGGTCAATTTTCCTCCATCCGCGACGGACAGTATTGGCTGCAGCCAAATCAATCCGCATATGATGCCGCCCGTGCGGCCTTGAACGGATCGGACCCAACTAACGGCGCTCTTTTTTACTACAACCCGGCGATCGCTACAGCTTCGTGGAGTTTGGTCCGGCCTCAAAAAATTACCATTGGAAATCACGTATTTACGCTTTAATACGTTTCCCGTTTTTCCTTCATAGACATCATACGCAGACTGTTTTCTTTCCGGCAATACCAAGTTCCATACCCTCTCAGGCAACCTATCAGGGAGCAGACAAGCTAACGGCTCTTCTGTTTTCTTTTTATCGGACACTTAGCTAGAGGTGAAGTTTTTTACAAGATTTGTTCCAGCTTTTATTGAACATTTCTGCCCGTTAGTGTAACGAAGGCAGCCGTACGGCTGCCTTCATGTCTTTATTGAGCACTCGTCCCCCGTTAACGCAATTTCAGGGATTCTTGAACATATTTCATGGCTTCGATATACTCTTTTTTCCCAGCACGTTTGGACATTTCTTCGTAATCTAGTTCTTCTAGCCGTTGATGTATCCACCATATATTATTGAGAGGATCGCGAACACGTCCAACTCGTTCGCCGAAGGCAAGATTCGTCATTTGAGTGACCGCAGTCGCCCCTGCCTGTAAAGCTTTCTCGAATACAGCATCGCCATCTTCCACGTATAGTCGAAGGAAGCCTGGTGTATCCGGCCACTCTTCTTTCGCATCAAACATCATAATGACCGCATTGCCGATCCGAATCTCTGCATGTCCCACTGAACCATCTTCAGTATAGATCCGAGCGATCTCCTCCCCATCGAACGCTCTTTTTATAAAATCAAGCAGTTGAGCAGAGTTTCTTGAGATCATCCATGGTGTGACGGTTGTATATCCCTTGGGAATCGGATTTATTGATTCATTCGTCTTTGTCATCCTGTATAAGCTCCTTTACTTCACTTTATTTTCTTTACAAGCTTTATAATAAACGTATAACACTGACAACCTCGTGTCAGTGTTAAAAGATAGGTTAAAATTATTCTGCCCGTTACTTCAATAAAACAAGGAGCGGCTGCCACCAGGCAAACCACTCCTTGTTGCATTAAGCTAGAGTACCCGTTAGCTTAATGTGACGAACCCATTAATAGTAATCGAAGCCAAGTTATAAAATTCAGTTTATTCCATCCTGTAACGCTATACCTTCACCAACCAAACGAATCTTTTTTCGAAAGCTATTCTTGGTGAGTTGTTTCCGTCTTTTTCTTTTTATTTAATTTCTATTTTTTCAGTTACATACCACTGCATCTCTACAAATTTTGGCGGAAAAGCAGCAGGGACTATCCATTCATAGTTCCCCGTGTCCATTAATATACCTAGTAACGTTTTGTTCGTATTATCATTTTGTAGAACATACCTATCACTTGCTACTGCCTGCATTCCGTTTTCTATGAGGTCTAACGCTTCAACAAACTTATATGGTTTTCCAACCAAATTCGGTTTCATTATTATTGCTGAATCTGTTTTTCTAGTTTCAGATTCACACGAATCCCAAACTTCTTCAAACTCAAACCCGGTTAAACCTTGCTCAATTACTAAATCTCGAAACTTGTCTGTTACAAAAATCCGTCCATTAAATTGTGGAATTTTAAACAAGGTTTCTTCTTTTACAAGTTCCTCTTGAAATGCATATTTTTTAATTTCTGTTACAACCTTATATTCTGGATGAATTTCGACAATAGCTCGAGAAAAATCGAGAAATTCGAACATATTGATAACATTTATCAGGTATAAGTCTTCACTACTATACTCAAGCGGTAAATATTCTACTTTGTTTTGGATAAAGGGGGCTAATACATCGATAATTTTTTTATTGAAAATTGGATAAGGGCTTAAGGGCTACCTAATGTTGTGAAATCATATAATTGAACTCTATCATTTATCAATTCAACAGGGAATGGAATCCAATTCTCTTTCATGGATTTGCCAACAAATCCGTTTTTCAAATGCTTTCTATAGTCATTCATATCTGTAAAAGTATATATTTCTTCTTTGTATCCAAGCCTCCATACGCGCATTGCATTACCTCCAACTGATATGTACTATATAGACGCTTTCCTTATTGTTTGTTTGACCTGGTTGTTTCATTAAGCTATTGTTTCTTGTTGAGTAGGTCCAAGCGAATATTAAACAATTCGGTAGCTTTCATCCCCACACGCTCACAATTTCACCTCAGCGCCCGTGAACATTACATTTTCCCATTTTACCATAGTATCCTGCCAGCTAAGTGAAAAAAAGCAGCCGATCTTCTTGGCCGGCTGCCCCCGTGTCTTTATTACGCTATTGTACCCGTTAGCTGAACGAACCGATCGACTAAGGTTCCCCGTATAAAAGGCAAGAGAACCGCGTGGCAAGTTTCATTCCTTTTGCTATGCGTAATTATTCGCCAGCAGCGAAGCTGTCGATCGCTGAAAGCGGGAGATGGTCAGTAATGATGCGGCTGTAATACGCCAGCCGTACGATACCTCGCTCATCAATCAAAAATTCGGCAGGTATCCGGTTGAAGTTCGAACCTTCCTCCGGAGTAAGAGCAAAGCCGGCAGCGGCCGCCTCAGTGACGAACGACTTCGTGTTCACATCGGTCATTGTCGCGTGTACTTTCTCTTCGGATGTCTCGACACCGTACAAATCGTATAAGTGCGCTTTCGGGTCGGCGATGAGCGGGAACGGAGCCTTTTGATTGCCCACATATGTCCGCATATTCGCTTCCGGTGATTCGAAGACTGCGACAACGTCGATGCCTTGGCGTTGCCAATCCGGATATCGACCGATAAAATGATGCACACGCAAATTACAAACGGCACAGGCAGAGAAACGTAAAAAGGCGAGCAGTACTTTGCGACCGCGATAACTTTCAAGCGAAATGGGATTGCCAAAGAGATCGACGGTACGGAACGCTGGGGCAATCATGCCCTGCTGAAGATGGCGAATCATCGGTAGATTCCTCCTGTACAAGGGAAAATGATTTACTTTTCCACTATATCAGGAAGAGCGGCACCGCTTCTGTGACCTAGTCACCAATTAGCGTTTCCAATTCATTGCGGTGGGTGATCCGTACCCAACCTCGTCCCGTCTCTACCCACCCATTCCGCTGATAACGTCGCAGCGTACGGCTCACGACTTCACGGGCGGTCCCGATCTCAGCGGCAAGCTCATTATGCGTCAATCGCAGCAGAGGCTGCCTATCCGAAGTGGAAATCAGCAGTGCTTCTGCCAGCCGCATGTCCAGCGGTTTATTCTGCCTCGTTTGGAGTTGTTCGCCCATACGCATAATGCCGTCAAGGAGGCTGCCAAACACGGTTCTACGGATCGGCTCGTATTCCTGCACCCAGCGGAGGAAGCTTAGTTTGGATACGAACAAAGCCTCGACCTCCGTCTCGGCCTCAATGGCGGCGGGATAGTCACGCCCACTCAGTCCACTTAGCACGAGGAGAGCGCAAATTTCGCCGGGGATAAGTTTATTGACGACCCGCTCGCTCCCATCCTCCCCGATTTGGCTGATGCGGGCGCTGCCGCTTAGCAAAAACATGCCGTAGGACGTGGCTTCCTCCCTCTGAAAGAGACGTGACTTGGCTTTGAATCTACGCACTTCCGGCTGTGCATCCGCCCAATCCTCGGGGCAAACAGCCCGCAAATACGGTAAAACTTCCAACACCCGCTTATCCGCGACGATTGAAGTCATACTCCGTTCCCATCCTTATAATTTGTCTTCTTCATAAATTTAATTTTCCCAAATCTATTCCTCGTGGTGCTCTTGTTTCTCCACAGTAATGTTGTAAATTATACCATAGTTACCACACTACTGCCCGTTAGCTTAATGAAAATGGAGCAGCTTCCCGCTGGAAAACTGCTCCCTGGTTCGTTTCACTAACGTACCCGTTAGCTTAATGAAGGGCGAATGCCCAATGCGTGAAAATGGTATTTCTGTTTTACCTTGTATCTTTATTATCTTTAGACTTTCGAGCAAACAGCATTGCGTTAAACTGCCCTTTTGTTGAGCTGTGGCTTCAAAAAATACCGCTACATATCTAAAAGTAACGACGGTAGAGTTCTCGTCGGCGTTTTCCTCGCAGCTGGGCGTAAATTTGAGTGGTTGATGCTTTTTCATGACCCAACATGCCTTGAATAAAGTCTAATGGCGCTCCGTTATCAAGGAGCTGGCATGCATAGGTATGACGAAAGCGATGTGGATATACATTTGCTTTGAGCACTCCCCGATCAGCAAGCCGTTTTAATGCCAACCTCATCGTCGGAATAGCCATCCGTCTTATAGGGTTTGTATCGGTTACAAATAGTGCCTTACAGGAGTCCTCGCGGCTCGAGAGATACTTCTTTAACCAAACTTTACACTCGGTTGTAAAGTAGACCTCTCTTTGTTTTGAGCCCTTACCATTTACAATTGCTGAGCAGTTCTCCCAATTCATGTCTTCGATATTTAACTTCTCCACTTCTCCAACCCGGCAGCCGGTGCTATAGAGAAACTCTAATAGAGCCCTTTCTCTCAGAGACAGGCAAGAGATTTTCAAGTGAATGACATCCTCCTCGATCAAAAACTTAGGAATACGCTTGTCCATTTTGGGTTCGCGTAACTTAAAAGAAGGATTTGATATTACGTGTGTTTCTTCATATGCAAAGCGGAATAGGGAACGAACAAAACGAATACGATATCCCAAGCTGCTGGACTTCAACCGATCGGACTGCTTTGCCAAGTATTCCTTTAGCAAGTTCAACGTAACCTCAGAAATATCTAAGTCTCCAAGTTCTCTTATAAGCATCTTGAGCTGTAGGGCGTAGGCTTTCAATGTACTCTGACTAAAACCTTGGATTCGTTTATCTGTTTCATACAGCCGCCATAACTCACTTAAAATCATAGATAAAACCTCCCATAAGAGCTATTAAATCTAGTTTGCTTCTTACGGAAGGTTTTAGACTAACTTTATTAAACTACCGTACCCGTTAGTTCAATAGTCTTATGTTTTAATTTAGAGTCGCTGCTTATAGTTGTGAGGCTTGCCGAACACCTAATGCAGTGACGTCCCGACGGCTTAGGGGCTGGATGTGGTCACTCGCTTCTCAGAGTGACCCGGAGCGTCAATATGGTGTTAGCCGAAGGAAGTTCTGGAAGCAGCCATTGCATTTAAGGCGTTCTCAAAATAGCTATATACTTCATCTGCAATTCCCAGAAACTCTTCAACAAGTACATTACTATCCAAGTAACAAGCATACAGATAATCAACTAAAGCGGAGTCAATCTCACAATAATTTAATATGGCATTCTTCATCTTAATAATGTCATCTTGCCATACACCTGTATCTTCTAAAACCAAAGAGTATAATGCACGAATTAATCTCTTAGAGTAACCTTTAATATATCTAGTTTTCATTGTGTTATCACTAGCATTAGAAAGTAAACTATGTATACGATCTACTTCCTCCTTGGTCTCTGTATTTAAGTCTAAAATGAACTCTGGAGAAATAATTATCGGTGGTACTTTTTCACCAACGTCATGACCATATATGCAAACACAAATTATCTTTACCCAAAACCCCCACTCATTTGGTTTACTTAATACATCGTCAATCGAGCAAATTATCGTATCAATCTTAGTTACTACTGGATATTCTTCCAAAAGCCTGTCTTTAATATTTGACAATCTTTCGTAATCAATATCTTTGGGATTTACACATACAATAGTAAAGTCTGCATCTGACTTAAAAGGTTTAGCAGTTCCTTTTGGAATCGAGCCACACATATAAATGCTATGAATCTTACCTTTAAATTCGGTAAGTATATTATCGATATACTTATCAACAAAATCCTTATATTCACTTTGTATTACAATTCTATTTATAACTTTTTCTAATATCATATAGACTCCTCCTAAACTAAGAACTTCTTTCGGCTAACGTCTTTTTTTCGAACTTCGTAAATTCGTCATGACTTAAGTTATTCACGAAATCATTCAACTATCCTGCCCGTTAGCGTAACGCGGCTGCCGATATGCCGGCAGCCGCGTCTTAGTTATTTATTAAACTATCGTACACGTTAGCATAATGACCTCGTTTTATATACTTTTTCAGTAAACGATCATTAGAATATATAATGTTGTTTACCTCGATAATTTGCCATTATCAGGGTTATCGCGAGCAATGATTGCAGTACTCCTGTCTCCGGTAATAAAAGAAAATCGTAGCGATCCCTAACGCAATCCCCCAAATAGGCATAAGCAGCAGCGGGGTTGTTGCTCCCCAATTATCAAAATCGGAGCTCCATAAAAATTGGAAGAAGACTTGAATACCGGAAACGGTTAACAGGATGGAGACAAATCCGGCAGGAACGACAGCTGCTGCGGCAGGGACGCGCTTCCCGGCCCAAAACGGAAACCCCCGAGGAAAAGTCTCCCCCCATGGCTTTATAAGTCCATGCGTTAGAATGGCTCCGCCAATCGATACCAGGGAAAGGCCCGCTCCAGCCCAAACTGCACCTGAATCCTGAAGGCTTTGATATAATTCCTTTGTTATCCCAAGAGGAATTCCCAGCAACCAGGCAATGCGGGTGACATCATAATAAGCAGGTGAAAAGATCGCAACATAGGTCACCCACCTTCCCCAGCGCTCCGTGGATCTCGAAACCATCCAACGGCTCGCATCGCCTTTACGCCCGCAATAGGCGCAAGAGTTACAGGTTTGACGTTGGAAGGACAACGCTGTCGCCGCCCAAAGCAACCCGCCGATCAGGCAAATATATTGGTTTATCACCGGCCATGTGAAGAAATCGATATAGTGGAGCGACTGACCGAAAAGAACCGCGATCAATGAAATGGGGGCATAAGCCACTCCAATGAGAGCGCGGGTATCCGGGATTGCGAAGCATAGAATCGTCGCAGCACTCCAAGCATAAAGCAGCAGAATTGTTCGGGTTATACCTCGCGTATTGAATTTGAACATGAACAGGGTTGTTGCACCAAGGAAACTTAGAATAGCAATGACCGGTCCTGCCGTTGAGGCTGTTACATGTCTAAAAGCCGAATATTGCGCAATAGGATCGTTTAACAAACCTAATGGAAAACCTGAGCCGCCTAACGTCCAATAGAACCCCAGTGCACCATAGAAGAGACTCCAAACAATCGCTGCGTAACGTGCCCATTCCGGCCAGCGCCTCCACCAGCGCAACGCCGAGGGTTTCGAGCGAGTCGTTGTTGCATGGGATACGTCACTCCAATTTATTGGTTTCATATAGATCACAACTCCTTATACAACGTTAGCTTTAGTATAAGGAGCGTAAGTAAACATGA
Organism: Paenibacillus sp. H1-7; assembly: GCF_022354825.1. Lineage (GTDB taxonomy): Bacteria > Bacillota > Bacilli > Paenibacillales > NBRC-103111 > Paenibacillus_S. The sequence goes on along the minus strand of NZ_CP031168.1, from coordinate 2,300,066 downwards.
AGTAAACGGAAGCTCAACTTCACCCTAACTTTGCGCCGCTAGCAGTCTGATCGAAAGTGTTGTCCCTTCGCTCGGCTTGCTGTGGACGACTAAATGTCCGTCATGGGCTTCTATCAATTTATTGGCAATGGATAATCCCAAGCCTGAACGTGCGGAGGATGTTTCATCGTTTAGACCACGCATCTCGCCAAATCCGACCCCATTATCTTCGATCTGAATCTCCGTCGTCCGATCATGACGCTGCGAGATTCGAACCGCAATCTTGGTACCCTCAGGATTATGGACGACGGCATTGACGAGCAGATTGCGGATAGCTCGCGTCATCAGCTTCGGATCGCAAGTTACCCAAATGCGATCTGGCTCTGGATTCATCGTGAATAGATAACCGGTCGCCCAAGGTGCGCTGCTAACATCCGCTACCGTTCTGCGCACGAGTTCCACGATATCCGTTTTCTCGACTTTTAGAGGAATTTGTCCATGAGGCGTTTCATTAAGATCTTGTACCAGTTCTTGCAGATGAACCGCTTTCTGATGAATGATAGAAAGAAATTCCTTTTGTTCCTCTACACTCCACCGATACTCCGAATTCATCAACATGGCGGAATATCCGGATATGTAGGTTAGCGGCGTTTTTAAATCGTGTGATATCCCCCGAATCCATTCTCGTTTCACTTGTTCCGACTCTTGAAGCGCCTCCTCGTTTCGTCGAAGCGTACTCGAAAGCATCCGTAAATGCTCAAACAATTCCTTGTAGACCGCATACGGTAATTTCAACATTCCTCTTTTGCGAGAGTGGATCTCATTCCAGCGATGGGGAGCGTCATATTGTCCGCTTGCCAGAAGTCTGATCCAAACCATCATGAAATACACCGGCTTCCCGAGATACCAACCTATAAGGAGCAAGGTCAGAAGAAAAAGCAGGGCGCACAAGGTCACCACAAAGATTTCGTAATGAGCCGAACGATTCCCGGACAATAACTGTGGCCAAAACAACCAGGCCGTAACGATCGCTATCGTTTGAATACAAACGATCAAAACAAAAAAAGCCGTCAGGAGCTGCAGCGCTATGCGAAGCATCAAGTTCACGGAATTAACCTCCTGTGGGCGGAACGAACTTGTATCCGATTCCTCGCAATGTGACGATCAGTTTGGGACAGGTTGGATCTACTTCAAGCTTCTTTCGGAGTCTGGAAATATGGATCACAACCGTTTTTTCATCTCCTTGCACCATGGTGCCCCAAACTTGCTCATATAGTTGCTGAGCAGTGAACACCCGGTTCGGATGTTTGCAAAAATAAAGCAGCAGTTCAAGTTCCTTGGCCGGACAAGGCGTATCCACATTGCCCACGATAAGCTGTCCGGTCGTCCGATTTAGGGTAAACGCATCATACCGGTACACATTCTCCACGCTTACGACATCAGATGCATACAAAGCGCTTCGTCTCAAATGAGCTTGGATCCGCGCAACAACTTCTAGCGGGTTAAACGGTTTGGTTACATAATCGTCTCCGCCTAAGAATAGCCCCTGCAGCTTATCCATATCGCTGGATCGGGCAGTTAGAAACAAAATAGGGGTTGTAATGGTTTTGCGTATTTCCGTGCACAGGGAAAATCCATCCATATCCGGCAGCATGACATCCAGAACGATCATGTCAAAACGTGTCGTTCTCACGGCCATAAGTGCCTCTGCGGCAGAACCGGCTTTCGTAATCCGGGTGTATCCTTCTTTACGAAAAAGATTCTCAAGCATAATTAGAATGCCTGCCTCGTCGTCGACCACTAATATCGATTCATTCCGCACTCCGACATCTCCTTATTTCAGTTCAAAATTTGGAAATCGAATATAATCGCACTAACAAATAACGCCGTGAGCAATATAATCAGGCATACATAAAGGATAGCAGATCGCCGCAGGAAAGGGTGCAAAAATGTGGTTTCTTTCGCATAGTTCCATGCCGCCATACCCGCCAGTATGCCCATGACGATAAACCACGGCTCGTAAACTAGAAGATCCCATAGAACTAATCTACGGACATCAAGCTCGATCCAGCCGGAGATTTGGATGGTAATGATCCCTGCCAGATGGAGGATTTTGGTGACGATCCCACTGACTCCGTGAGCAATCGCGAAGGCGCAGCCAATGAGCATGGGGACCAATAAGAGAAGAGGATGGACGTCTTTTCCACTAATCAACGGCATCCATGACGGAACGGTTCTCCCCCATGGCTTAACGAGTCCTAACAAGTAGAAGCCGGCGATCATGACTACGACACCGGCGATATAACTTGCCATTTGAAAACCTTCGGGTTCGGCGAGTCTGCCCGGCAGCCCGATCGATCCGCCCGCAGCTTGATAGAATCGAACGAAAACCGCATAGATAACCGCCCAGAAGCACCCAACGTAGCTGGGCCAAACCTTTATGTTGATTTTGCTCATATTCCAGGCCACCTCTTTCAATCCATTTTTAAAAAGCCGTTACAAGTCCGAACGGGTGTAACGGCCCGTTCTAATCCGATAAGACAAGGCTGACATGCTGATCGTAATTCCCCAAGCGATAAATCCTCCGTAAACAGGGAGCAGCACCCAGGGGTCAAACTCCGGCATATCAGTCAAGCGAATGGTGCCGACAGTCAGTTTGTAGAAGGTTGCGAGGCAGATACTTATAAAGAATGTTCCGCCCAAGCCCGCCGGTACGAGAAGCATCCAGCGCGGGATCCTGTGTCCCCAATCTTGGACCAGAGCAACCGCAAGAGTAGAAGCGATGAGAGCCAACACAGCGGTTATGTCGATGCCCTTGGCGTATAGAAATGCGCTAACCGGATCTGCGCTTTTCATAGAGGCGTGCAGTTCCGCGATTCCTTCCTCCGAAACGAGAATGACGACTCCATTCGCCCAAAGCGTCTTTATTACCGCGTATGGAAGTAAGGCAACAGATGCTGCAAATCCCCATTTCTTTGACAACCACCATGTTCTCTTCTTGGTCATGGCCAATCACCTCCAGTTCTATCGTTTCCTTATTTTACGAAATGCAGGTAAACAGGAGGTAAACGGAAGTTCAACTTCAGCCTAACTTTGCCCTGATGTTCGGTCTAATTAAAATCACAGATGGCAACTTTCACATTAAACTGCCAGTTACTTCAATAACATCAAAGAAGAGCTGACCTCGCGGCAGCTCCACACTATCGAACCTTTTAGTTTAATAAAAAATTGTTTTTCAGTTTATCAAGAGAAACAAACGATTCAGCAATTATTTGTACTTGTTCTTCCGACAAATTTCTGTAATCATCCAGGATGAAATACATTCCGTTCATTTGGAATCTAAAGAATCTGTTTTTTGGTAAATAGTCCTTACCATTAATCCATTCTCCAGTTACCCCATTAGCTAACGTGACTTTCTTAATTTGTTCATCCTTAACCTCATCCCAAATCTTCTTGCGTTGTTCTAACGTCATGTATTTGTATTGAAGAATAAGTTTATTATCCCGAACTTCCAAATTGGTAAGTGGATTATCTTCAACGGCTAATTTAGGCAGGTAAACATTCTCTAGGCCTTCTTTTTCCACAAGTTCTGATATTTGTGTTAACTGTTCATTCGTATATTTTATGGCCTCTAGTTTCACAGATTGACTTGGACTTTGAGTATTTGTCGGAGAAAGATACGATGGTTTATTGTTGTTTTTAACTTGTGCTGGGTCTGCCGGTGCCTGAGTGTTTTTCTCTACGTTATCCTTCGAACACCCACTTAAGATTAACACTCCAATAAATACAACAGGAATAATAATTTTTTTTAGTTTATCCATTTGCGGAACCTCTTTATATCGTTCGTTATAAATATTTGACTAAAAATAGATATTAAATGTTGCATTCCAATTATTAAATAAATACTGCCCGTCACTAGCAATAAAGCTGCCGTTCAACACAGCAGCTTTGTCATGATGATAATTATTGAGTTATCGTACCCGTTAGTTCAGTCATCTTTTAATATATATGATTGAGAATCTTGATTATTTCTGCATAACCCATTACTCTTGAACCCTATTGAATAGATATCTGTTTACCTCCCCATAGAAATTTAGGCAGGGCAGCCCGTTGTTGTAAACTCCTAAGAATATGTATATTATTGGAATATAGATGCGTACCACATGCACATACAAGGAATTATAACTATTTCTTTAAGCCTTTGTTAGTTGTTGGTTTAACGTACATTGTAGGCTTTATTACTAGTCCTATCAATAATTATAATTTTAAGCTTAGGAGTGATCTACCTGAAAATTTGGTTACTAGACTATCATCCTTCATTTAATTCTTTGGACTTTAATGATTATGAAGACTATAGAAAAGTAAATGACTTGCTTTCCCAAAAGCAGCCTCTTGCTAAAGAATGGTCAGCCGTGAACGTAAAAATTGTTGATAAAGGCAGACCATCCGACATATTAGGTAGGTTTAATGGTGCTTTGGCTGTTAGTAGTGCAACCAAAGAAATATTGCTTCGACATAATATTGACAATATTGAGTTCTTGCCGCTTAGAACAGATTTCTCGGAAGAGAAATACTATCTTCTTCATGTACTGAACATCTTGGATTGCATTGATCCAATCAATTCCAAAATCATAAGGTATATCAAAGATGATATAGCCGAGTATGATGAATACTCCTTATCATTGGTTGAAGAAAATCTTTTGAATCAACCAATGTTTAGAATGAAATTACCTAATCGAAATACATTATTGTCCTATGTTTATGTATCCGACCAATTAATGCAGGTATTAAGAGGATCTATTCAAGGATTTCAGTTCATTGATATCTGGGACTCCGAAGTTTCGTGGAGACAGGCAGAGGAGAAATATGAACGGATGTGTCAGCAGATCGATTTGTCTCTATCACAGACATTTGATTTCAACACTGCTCAAGATTACGTAACAAAAAATGTTGGTAAACTGGTGTACTCCGGAAAGTGGTCTATTAAAGCAGATAAACAAGGCGAAATTTTATTAGGCACTTTAAAAATCGACGGGGAGTATGATTGGATTACACCATTATACTATCCACCAGTCATATTGAGTCTAACTTGGGGGATAAAAGAAAAGAAACGGATGCCCCTATTATCAAAATTCTTAAGGTTTTGAACGACAGCACCTTCTTAATTTCCGTCCTCCGTACATAAAAATATGTTTTTAGTATATACAATTATTAAACAGTGGCAGTCGTGGAATAAAAAAAATTCCTAGGCTGCCATTAGTTTATTAAATAATCGTACCCGTTAGCGTAACACGGCTGCCGATCTATGCCGGCAGCCGTGTCTTAGTTGCTTATTATAATATCGTACTCGTTAGTTCAATGAACTCAGCTTCTATAAAGCTACAAATAAGGTAGTAACCTTTTAACCTCAGGATGCCCTTGCATCTCTTTGATGGGCATCCATTTTAATTCCTGTAGTTCCTGGGCGTCATCTGATAACTCAGGGTCCGAACCTAATCGAGCGTTCCCACCAATGATTTCACCTAAGTATCAATGATAATTACCATTTATCCTCTCATTGAACAATTCGCAGACTTTTTTGGTAAGCTCGATTTCTAATCCCGTCTCTTCAAAAGTCTCCCTAATTGCACATTCTTCTGGCGTTTCCGATTGCTCGATTCTCCCACCAGGTAATGTCCAAAAGGTCTCACCTTTATATGTTTGGCGAACCATAAGAACTGAATCGTTGCTTATAATTGCTGCACAGCTTCTATTACCCATAATACCTCACCTCAATATGCATTTCCATAATTATACAACATAACATTATGTTATTGAAGATAACTCCAGTTACTTTAATAAACAAAAGAGGAGTTGCCGTGTAGCAATCCCTTCAACTATAGTACCCGTTAGTTTAATAGATTAATACGATGGATGTGTTATGAAACCATCAGTTCCCAAAGTTGCGTTATAACGCTCGGCAAATATTCCTGGGGATGTAAGACAACCGCCAATAATATGCTTAATAATATGGCTGCAATCCACAATAAACATTTGAATGACCTCGATTTGAAATTACGTGTGAATATTAGAAGCAATATAAAAAAAGTAATATTAAGAAATACTGTTGCAGGAATGCTCACAATTCTTCCAAGACCTGTATAAGGGAAGAATTCGACTAATAAAAACATGGTTACAACACTCGGAATCATGGCTAAAAAGAGAATCGTTACTGACTTCTTCATTTGGTGTTCTCCTAAGGTTCCAATACTTTGAAAACATTTGATTAAGATGTATTCACGAATCGATTTAACTATCCTGCCCGTTCCTCCTGCCGTGCCGCTAGCTTGGGCCCGGGTTGCAGACTGCTGTGGCTCAAAACGTCCGCCGTCCATACCGGCGATAATTCCCGTCTCCGCCGCTCCGGCGACTGCATACTGCGTCCAGGAAGAGATCGATTTGCGATCGGCGAACGCCGCAAGCGAGTGGCTCGACAAATTTCGTTTACCAGAAACAAGAGCAAACGATCTATCGATCATAACCGCCATCTTATGGCTCTACCATTTGGCAAACTGCTTGTCAGAGCCGATTGCATGATCGCGTTCCGGTCTTGTCGGTTAAGGTGATCTTAAAGCTGATATCATCGGCTTTGAGGTTGTTCTTATCTAGCAAATCCTGCAGCCCCGGAATGAACAACGCCAAATTGACCGCCACTTGATAGGCGTATAGGGTTTTAATCTCCAGCAGGTAGTCTTCATTTTTGCCCCCGAGGCCGAGCATTCTAAAGAGGGTATCTGGATTCCGTAATATTTGAGAGTGGTCAAATGAAATCGTTCCCTGTCTTGTTTCTCCCGGCTGCAGGCTGATCCTGTTGTTTTCCTCCGCTCTATTTACTCGAATTGTTCCATCGTGCCAACTGGCGACTTTCCACACTTTGGGCGGCCGCTTTTTTTTATTTTTACTCAATATCAATTTATAGAGCGATCACATTCACTATGAACATATATGCTCCTCATACGGATACGAACCGTTGCTGTGCCCCCGCCCGCATGGATCCTGCCAGCACAGAAGCTACCGCTTGTTTCCATCCCCCCATATACTGTTCTCTCTTTGCGGAATTCATAGTGGCAGATAAGTATTATAAGTGCTATCCAGAGAGGCGATCTCATCCAGCGAAGTCCCACAGCCCCACTCCCAAACCACCCATATAAGCAGAGCCTATTGCCGAGAGCTCCGCCACATTGGATTTTACTACACGTTGGTTTAAAAGATCTGCTTGAAACTGCATTAATAAAGGATTTTCTGAAGCTCCTCCATCCGTCCGGAGTTGGTGAAGCGCGATACCGGAAACGGATTGCATCAACTCCACTGCTCCTACCACCTGATATGCAATGCTCTCCAATGCAGCACGGACAATATGCGCTTTGGTCGTTCCGCGATTCATACCTTAAATAGCCGCTCTAGCGTCCGGATCCCAATAGGGAGCTCCAAGCCCGACAAATGCCGGAACCAGATACACCCCTTCGTTTTAACTCACACGCTGGAGTAGCTTGTCCATTTCCTCAAACATGGAAAAAAGCCCCAAGCTATCTCTGACCCATTTGATGCAGTCTCCTTTCTTGAGCAGATTTTGGGCAACTCCAATTACTAGAACAGTTAAAGAAGCCGGAGAGGGGGGCTTTTCTTCCAATAAGTCTTGTCAACCGACACCGACACACACATCTGTGGCGGATCTGCTTTAAGTACATTTGCACAAAGATGAGACGAATCTTAACAACAATCTGTCGGATTCTTAACTGCTAGATATCTTGCCAAGCATAAACTTAAAGGTCCGACGTCAGCTTTTGAGACGGCCGGGCCTTTTTGAGCTTTTTTGCGGAAACTCAGATAGCCACCCAGCTAAGTGAAAAAGGCAGCCGATCTTCTTGGCCGGCTGCCCCCCGTGTCTGTATTACGCTATTGTACCCGTTAGCTTAATTCTCATAAGAAAAATTCGTAAAGACGGAGTTGCTCGGTTTAATTGTTGCCGCGGCGTTTTAGTGCAATATTTGACGATAATCGTTGAGAAAATCAAAAATTAAAAACGATTTATCCTGTTCATAAAACTCAATATAGCTTCAATGCGTATTTTATCAGCGCATTCTTCGCAACAAAAATACTTAACCTTTCTTTCCTTTGCTTGCTTATATTTTAGCGAACCTTCGTTTGCTTTGAATGTTTTTTTACAACTAAAACAAAGTACCTCATAGTAAAACATTGTTATCCGCCCTCCTAAGTGACCCCCTGCTTTCTAGTTGATATATCGAAGATTGTAACCAGTTCTCTCGTATATTCCTGAACATCTAAATGGGGCTTTCTCATTAATTCCATGGTGAACCCGTCAATGGCGTTTCTTATTGTTAACGCCATTACCCTTGCCGATGATTTGGTAAATTCCCGAAATATCCCTTCTTGCATTCCTTGGGTGAGAATATTTTCAATTGGAACTAATACGGCTTCATCGTGTTCTGCCGCAAACTGAAGTTTACCATTAGCAGTTATCGTTTTAGAAACCAATTCTATAACAGCGAAAACATGCTTCCGATTTTCAGCTACAAATGCAAGATTGGATTCAATGTATACTCGAAGCATTTCTTTAGGAGATTTTTGGGCTTCTATTCGCGGAGCAATGTATGATTGCCAAGCTATATAGTATTCGATAGTTATTTGCTCCAATAATTCCTCTTTATTTTCAAAGTGGTAAGAAATAACCCCCTTACTGATTTTCGCACGTTTTGCAATCTCTCCTAAAGAGGCTTGAGTGAAACCTACTTCTGCGATTGTCTCAATCGCACATTCCACAATTTGAGCTCTACGGGCTTTTTCGATGAATGACATTTTTTTTTGGTTAGATGGATCATTTTTTTTACTCATGTTTTTATTTTAGTACAGTCGTACAAAAAATCAAAAAAAAAACCATTTAGGTGAATATAAAGTGCACCCCTTAGAATAGACATTGGAAAAACCCCTAGGTTAATCCGATGAATTCTAGGGGGTGTATTTTTTATGGCAGTAAGAGGTCAGAAGTTTAAAACGTATTCAGAGGAATTGAAGAAAGAAGCTATTCGCCTTCATATGGAGGAGAAGTGGTCGTATCGGCAGATTACGGAGCATTTAGAGATTCATGACAAAGATCGGGTCAAGAAGTGGATGCGGAGGTATAAGCAATTAGGTGAGTTTGGACTCCTGGATCAACGAGGACGTCGTGAGGAGTACTTAGATCAAGATCGGTATGTAGCGAAGCTCAAACGGGAGAATGACGTTCTAAAAAAGTGTTTGCAAATTTGGAAACAGGGGGTGTGAACGGAAAGTATAGAATCATTGAAGCTGCCGCTGGGCATTATCCAGTCGTGGAGCTGTGCAGCATGCTTAATGTCGCTAGGAGCAGCTACTACGCCTACTTGAAACGCAAATACGCAGCTCCTGACGCTGATTTAAAGGAGAAGATTCTTGCTATTTATGATCAACGTAAGAAGACGGTTGGATATCGGCGGATACAGGACGAATTGTACCGACAGTACAGCCTGTGTGTGAACCATAAGAAGGTACTACGGCTTATGCGAGATTTAGAGATTCAGGCAATCATTCGTCGCAAATATGTTCATCGTTCGACGCGTGAAGCAGCTAAATCTGATGGAAGGATCGCGGAGAATCTACTGCAGAGAGATTTTAATGCGACAGAACCGAATCAAAAATGGGTAACGGATGTGACGCAATATCGAGTATTTGATGATCGCATTTACTTATCCGCAATCAAGGACCTTTGGAATGGGGAAATTGTAGCCTACCATATGAGCAACCGTAATGACAATCCTCTTGTATTAGAGACGTTTACGAAGGCATTTGAAACGCATAAAGACGTGACTGGACTGATCGTTCACAGCGATCAGGGAAGCCAGTACACGTCTCATGCATACCACGACATGCTGCCAAAGGTTGGCGCCCAAATCAGCATGTCCAGGCGAGGCAATTGTTATGATAATGCCTCAATGGAGAGCTTCTTTTCACATTTGAAAGTGGAAGCCCTCTATCCTTATGATATCCGAAACATCGAGGAAGCACAAAGGCGAATAGAAGAATTCATTCATTTTTATAACGAAGAAAGAGCGCAAAGAAAGCTAAACAAGCTGACGCCGATAGAGTACCGACGTCAGCATGCAGCCTAGGGCTTTTTTCAATGTCCGCTATTTGGGGTCTTGACCAATATGGTCTAAATGGTTTTTAACCCCCTTTATACAACTAACCTGCCCTTTAGCTTAACGACAGAAGGAGCAGCTGCCACGACGGCAAACTGCTCCTGGATCGCTGAACGTATCCCTTTAGTTAAGTTTTCTTGGCGAATTTATAATCAACTGGACCACCCAATAACGTTGGTCCGGTTAGGTACATTCGTAAAATATCATCTTCTACGAATCTTACTTGAAATGGTAATGACTGAATATCAAACACATATGATGATTTAGGAATTAGAATTGATCTTGTCCATACTTGTGGAAGTCCATCTGCGATTAGGTTTCCTGATTCGATTTGAATCAAACAATCTGGACTCCCCTCCAACTCCGCTCCATAAGTTCCAACTAATCGCTGTAGACTTTGTTGAACCAACGGAACTTCATCGGATTCATCGATTCCTAAGAACTCCAATATCTTACGACCATACTCGGACCAATTTCCTTCAGAGTTGTCGATGGCGATTTTATGACAAGTCAAGCCTTGAAAAGCTCCATCCGTTATATTGCGGTAATCTCTCCAATACGTTACCATGCCCCCGAAACCGTTCAACCTTCGGGTTTTTCCGTAAGGAGATTGAGTAGCTGCACGAATGAAATTATTCTCGGTGTCCTCACCTCTACGGGTACATATTTTTTCGAGAGCTGCTCCAATATCAGTTTGATAAAAATAAACTATGTATGGGTTCAATGGCATAATAATTCGTTCTACAGCTTTGACGTAATCCATAATCTTCTGTTTCGAGACTTCGAATGGAAATAGACTCCAGGTTAAATACCCAAAAAGGCAACTATCAACAATAATAACATCAGAAGAAGACTGGACAGACGCAACAAATTCACACCATCTCTTTAGAGCTATGTCTATAATTTTTTCGTAATCTCCATTAGATAAATCAGCAACGATTGTCTGCATTGTATTATAGTCATCGTAAATATAAATAGGGTGTCCTTTCTCTTCTTCGTACCACCATTTATGACCGATACCCTTACGGTGTAGCATATGCGATATAAGCTGTGCGGTCGTAGATTTCCCCGAACCAGGAATACCTTCGATCATAATCAATTTGGTATTTTTCAATAGTACACCTCCAAATTGCACTTGTTTTAGCACTCGTGCGTATCGAGTGCTAAAACAACCTCGTTACAATAATATATCAAAGTGTGAATTCTGGTCAATCTCCTTCGTTAAAACAGAGCTTCAAGCAAAATCCATCTAAATTTTTATTCCTAATCTGCCGAATAGCTTAATGAGGCCGCCGGGTTAATTCCGCGGCGGCCCCATGATGCTTGTATTGAGCTATCGTACCCTTTAGCTTAATGAGTTGTTACTTTAACACGACCCAATTATCCAAACGTTGGACTCCAACGGATAATTTTCACGTTATTACCCATTCAATCGCCTGAAGAACAAGAGGGGAAGAATTATCAGCGCTAATTTCTTTAATCGGTACCCATAATGCACCTAGTGAATCTTGTCCTTCGAACTTTTCAGTAGTCCTTGCAAGCATACCACCGATAATTTGAACCAAATAAAAGACGGCAATATGATGAATATGGAAGTACCTCTTTTGGGTAGTTCATAAGGAATTAAATAATCACTAACACCAGCATTCTCTTTAATCTGTACGTTGATTCCAGCTTCCTCAAGGAATTCTCTTTGTACAGCCGCTGTTAAAGATTCATGAGCTTCAATTGTACCTCCACGGAGTCATAGCCTGCCCGTTAGCGTAATGCGACTGCCGATTTATACCGGCAGTCACGTCTTAGTTTTTTATTGAGCTATCGTACCCGTTAGTTCAAACAGTCTTCGTTACCACAATCTCCATTATATCCCCTTTCCAATCAACAAAAATTAGTTGATCTTTTTTCTTCAAACACCATTCGAATATTGTCTTAACAAGACTTGGTGTAATGATGCTATCATTCCAAATAGGTGTTTGTACCCTTATCCAACCCAGCCTTTTAAGATCTTCTTCTAATCCTTCAAATTCGAGTCCCTCTATTACTATATGTGGTGTCTGAACGTTATTTGATTGTCCTACTTGATACGAAATTATAAACTTCTTATCCTCTGAAACAATTTTTAGGTTGATGCGTCCAAAATCTTCGGCGTCTTGTTGAACATACCAATAATACGATCTTTCGTTATGCTTCAACTTACGTTTCCCCTTTGAATTAACCCCCATTTGGTTTGCCTCCTAAAAAAGTTCCCGGGAATTGTTACCATATATTCAAGACAGCCACCAAACTAACCAGCCTGTTTGTCATGGCGCTATCGTACCCGTTAGTTCAACAAGATACCTGCTTCCTTTAAAGCATTATGATAAACATCCCTCTCTGTTTCGCCGGATTTCTGAGATAGCATTTTTCTCATAGATTGAAACAAACGTTCAGCTATGTTTGGGAAAATACCTTCAAATCCATACCTGTTGTCCAAGTTCATCAATAGTTCATTAATTACCAAAAAAATGCTAGGGTACTGATGATGTATGTTTGAAGTATACTTCAGATATTCTTCCAAGTACTTATCAAAATGGTGGCAATCGTATTTCTCCATACCTCTATAAAATGGGAATCCGCTGCCATCATCCCATTCAATTAACAGTCCCCAGAATGCGATTAATGAACCCGATTTGTAGTTAGGGTTGGGATCATTGAAATGCTTATAATTATGGATATAACAAATCACCACACCAATTGAAGTCGATGATTCCACCTTCTTCTTGGTTAAAACTTTTTAGCAACGTCAGTTTTTCATTAATCGTATCTCCCATGAATACCCCCCCTCACTTTAATAATATGGAATTTCGTACTATTGTCATTATGCCTGTTAGCGCAACGCAGCTGCCTTCCGGCAGCCGCGATTTATTACGTTATTGTACCCGTAAGTTCAATCCGCTACGACCTTACAATTCAGGAGGTAGCTTATATGTAACATTTCCTTTTCCGTCCAGAAATTCCATTATAGGATTATCATTTTTATCCACTAGCATTCTTATCCGTTGTTTTCCTTTACTGTCCATCAAACAAACCGTAACTTCCCCATTTTCATTTTTTCCCATAAATGCTCGTTGTGTACTTCCTTCCCATAGTGCATCAATCTCTTTCTTTTTTGTTTCATTATCTTTATTTGATTCATTGATTTCTTGTAGTTTTTTTAATTGCTCAGATAGTGGAACTTGTGGTCTATCCTTTATTTTGAATCCATAAGTCATTACTCCGTTCTCATTATAGTAAGACATTGTGACAACTTCATCTTGCTTATATTGGTCAAAAGTTAGTGAAGCAGAAGACTTGTAATGACCATTTTCATCTTTCTCACTCCCGAATATCAATCCACCGCATTCGTCACCTTCGCCGTTATAAAACAAAATTCCAGAAATCGGCCAATCTTTTCTATGTCCGGGCAAAATATCCTCACCGTCCATCATTGCTGGAGGGATGTTTTCTTTATTAAAAAGTGTCATTTTTATGTTTCCATCTTTGTCAACAATATTGAGGTTCTCGACGTCAATCCCTTCAAATCTTTCCCTTTTCAGTTCCTTTCGCCTCCCACTTTTCTATTCTCCTTCCTATTCGATGGAAATGTTGATTAATCCTTCCATATAGCATAACGCGGCTGCCAATATAGATCGGCAGCCGCGTCTTAGTTGTTATATTGAGTTAACGTACCCGTTAGGACAATGAAGTACGTATTCTAAATATAGTCGAGGGGTTAAGCAGAGGAAATGATTGATAGCTTGGGGATTGGGAAGTATGTAAGAAGCACCCTTCGATACAAACAATGGAAGAGCTTAAACTGGCATGAGGTATACCAAGATGTCGAAGTCAAATGCCATGTGAAGGTTCGCATAAAGGATTTTGGAATGTTTGAAAAGTGAATGTTCAGGCACTGAGATTTTAGTCCAGATCTACAGGATTCCATCAATTCAAATCAAAGCCAGTTGCATAGATTAATAGTTAAAAGCCATCCTTTGCCGGATGGCCCTTTCTTTTTGAACATGATCGTACTCTCCGTTAACGCGTTAATGAAGCCGCATTTTTGTAACCGCTTTCACACAAAATTGACAATTATTTTTGCCGGTTTGTTTCAATATTTTTCGATATTTGTTCTTCCGCTTCCCTTAGTGTCGTGTTAATATCCTTCTCCCCTCTGACGACCGGTTCGATGGCGCGAGTTATATATTCTTCCGCGAACGAATCGTATTTACTCACAGGAAGCGCTTTCGCTGGATTGGTTTTGAAGGCTGCTTTCAAATTCTTGCCTTGCAAGTATGGCAGGTTTTTACCGAACTCCTGCTCTATGTTACTTATCTTCAATACCGGCAGCCTTGCGTTGCGGGCTGCTTCCGTTTGCACCTCCTCGGATAGAATCGTGGAAATGACTTGAAACGCTTGATCTTTGTATTTGCTCTGCGCCGTGACGTGAAGAATCCACTCATCCACCTGCATGCCGGTGTTGGGGCTTTCTTTGAATGACGGATACTGGGCCAAATCCCAATTTAAATCCTGCGCATCCTTTAAATTCGGCAGGTTATTATTTGAAGCGAGCATAGCGAGCGTCTGTTGTTTCTTAAACTGATCAATACCAGCACCGGCCAAACGGGGGGTATTGTTTCCCGGAATGTCGTAAATGCTTTTCAGTAATTCAAATATTTTTTTCCAGTTATCATTATTCACGGTCGGCTTCTCCGTTACCGGATCGATAAAGCCGTATGACAGTACGGAAGCCACTCGGGTCGATTTATCCGGCTCCAAGCCCCGATACTGCACACCGCTCTCCATGCGCGTCACTTGCTTGGCCAGCTCTCGGGCATCCTCCCAAGTCATGCCGTCCTTCGGATATGGAACACCGAATTTGTCGAAGATATCTTTATTATAATAGAGACCGCTGAAGTGCATCGTCCATGGAAGACCGATTAAGTTATTTTGCCGGCTTGCCGACTTCACCGATTCAACGGCGATCGGGTCCAACCGGGAAAGATCAAAATTGAATTTTTTGATCAGCGGTTCGATATTATCTTCCATTCCGGTTCCAACAAACCGGTAAATGATCGGTGAAGCGGTCATCACCAAATCCGGTATGTTGCCGGCGGCCATCAGTTTATCGAAACCGTTTTCCGGCTTGGACAAATCGATAGGCTCGATCGTAATATACGGATAGCGCTTTTTCACTGGCTCTTCAACGTATTTCTGGAACTCGCCAGGTCCAAGCCATCCCATGCTCAATCCGAATTTGATCGTGACAGGCTCGGTCGAAACCTGAGGCGGAGCGTTCTCTTCACCGGCGTTGTTCTCACCGGAC
The DNA here is from genome assembly GCF_022354825.1 of Paenibacillus sp. H1-7. Taxonomy (GTDB): domain Bacteria; phylum Bacillota; class Bacilli; order Paenibacillales; family NBRC-103111; genus Paenibacillus_S. The sequence continues at coordinate 2,284,532 of NZ_CP031168.1, read as the reverse complement.
GCTTTGCCGTCATTTCCGCTGCTGCAGGCTGTTGCAAACAATAATAGTGAAAGTGCGGCCATTCGTTTCATTCCCATCTCTTTTTCCCCCATTCATTATTGTTGAAGCGAAGTTTCCCATGCCTCTGCAAAAGGTTACAATATTCGGTCCACTTAAAAACAAAGCCAAGTCGCCTTACCGGACAATGCGAAGTGAGTGTGCACCGCTCCTTCCTCATGCATGACCATCCTGAACGACTTCACCCGAATTCCCTCATCCCGAAAATAGTTCAGATATCCCGGAGTCACCGTCACGGTCGACCGTGACGATGTAGGATGTCTTCTTGCTGGCAGGAAGAAACCATGGTTCCTCCCGTTGCAGTACAAAAGCCGTATACTGAATCCTGCATGATGGTAGCCGCGCTCCCGCTCCAGGCAGACTATACCGCCAACCAACCCGGTGATCCCGATCTCTAGGGCGATCCCCAGGTTATCAATGTGCCATTTTGCTGGATTAGCATTCCCACCCATCTTCCTCCTCTAGACAATACGCCCATGTCCTTCGAACGGATAGTCGATCGTAATACGCCCCGCCTGGCAATCGCCAATGCCGCTGTAAAGATCGGCCTTTCCGTCCGTACGCATCACAATGCCCGAAGCAAAGACGCAGTCGACCAAATGCGGTGCCTTAGCGGGTCCCGGCGGGTAGCAGGGACGACTTCCAATCAAATGAAGGTCCACGGACTCGCGGGTGGTTGGATCGAAGACGAAGGCCATGTTCAAGTACACCTTCACTTCCCCACCGTTCTCATCCTTATCCCGGTAGCAAATGTGGCCAATTACGCCGACTTTGCCACTATCGAGCAGATAAGCCTGATTAACGCCTCCCCATTCGCCTTCCCCGAAGATGCCGTGAATGTACGGTGCGTTCTCGATGACGTCCGCAGTCAACTCTTCCAGTCTGTCAAAGACCGTGAAACCGATCATGGATTCACTCCCGTATTTGCTTCGCGTCTCCGCGCCGCGGGGGCGTGAGAAAACGCCGATCTTGCCATCCGACAAGGGAACAAGGCGAATATCCTTCATTTTGTTAGGTCCGGTAGTGAAGTAGTACAAATTGTGGAGGTCGGTGCCACGGAAGAAATAGCCGAAAAACGTGCTGTATCTTCCACTCTGATATTGAACATGAGTCCCGCCCATGACAAGCTCATCACCGATCTCACTGATATAAGGATCCTCCAGAGTGTAAATCATGCTGTCTGCCACCACGGTCCATTCATCCTGTCCCGTCTCCTCGAACAGGCGGACCCAAGAGCGGGCCCATTCTTCGCGACGTTCTACCCGCCCGAACAAATAGCGCTTCCCGTCCCGTATGAACGGAATCGAAATGTTGTAGACATCAAAACCTTCCACGCCATGAAATACCAAGGTCGCACTTTCATAAATCTTTTTTGTCGCTTCAAATTCAATTCTTTTCGTCTGCAGGGTCAAATTCCTTCACCCCTTCCTTTTGATTTCGAATCCTGCCCCGAACTCTTGCTTGTACCGGTTGTCCTTAAAGGCCGAGAGTCTCCTGACGGGTAGTGGCAACGCCAGATTCATGAGCCGTTATTCCCTTCTCAACCATTCTTGGTTACTGCATTAGCGGTATAGATGCGTTTTGGGGGACCTTTATTTGCCTTCCAAACACAACCGGACAAGGTCGTCGACTTGGGCAGTTACCAGACACTCGACAGTATCGGCGGCGCCGTAATAAATTTTGACTTCGCCGTCATCCTCTAGAATCATACCGCCCGGGAAAATGACATCATTCCGGAAGCCTTCGGTTTCATAGACGGCTTCGGGTGCGATAAGCGGATCCTTGTACATGCCGACGATCTTCTTGGGGTTCTCCAAATCCAAAAGCATAATGCCGGCGCAATACCGTTTCTTCCAGGAATCCTCCCAGCCGTTTTTTCCTCGTCTTGGGTCAAGATCAACGGTGTGGAACGTAGTCAGCCAACCTTTAGCAGTTTTGACAGGCGGGGCGGCAGGGCCGATTTTGTCGTTAGCGTAAGCCACATGCTCAACCGCAAGCAGCAAATCCGTATTGCCCCAATATTTCAAATCTGGCGAGTCTGATATCCACATATCAAAACGGTCTTTGCCTCCCCGGCTGTACACAGGGAACGGCCGCTCCAAGCGTACGTACTTGCCGCCGATTTTTTCCGGAAACAACACCATGTTGCGGTTGTCAGGCGCTGTCATATGGAGTACTTCAATCTTTTCGAAATCATCGGTTACGGCAATGCCTCCGCGAACGCCGTGATTCGTATCGACGGCAAAACACATATAGCAGCGTCCATCCATAACGGTCAAGCGCGGATCATAGGTGCGGATGATCTCATCATCATTCAGGCTAAAACAAGGTTCGGGCTGTACCTCCCAATGAATACCGTCGCTGCTGTAGGCTAGACCAAGATTGGTCGTGGAGCTAGGCAGCAGCGTCTGCTTCTGCGGATCGCCGTAATCGTTGCGGAATACCATAACATAACGACCTTGGAATTTGGTAACGCCTGCATTAAATACAAGTGCCGGAGAATAAGGCACATTACGGGCGGTTAATACCGGATTTGCAGGATGACGGGCAATAACCGGGCTTGACTTTAGCGGTCCAATAATTGGAATAGACACTCGCTATTCCTCCCCTCTTCAATTTGGGTTGCAGCATGCTCTTATCATAGAATAAAATCGAAGAGGAGGTATGACAGTTTTTCGCTAGACTATCTCATATTTTCGTTAAGGAGCGATCCGTCAAGATGACCGTATATCCAACCAACAAACATTTAACCGATTATCCGGACATTCACCCGGGTTTTCCATTTCATGTATCCGTTAACAAAGTGGTAAGGCATTTTCCTGCTCACCGCCATGACTTTTTGGAATTTTCTCTCGTAATAGACGGAGAGGGCTACGAGGTTATTAACGGTGTTAAACATCCTCTGCTTACGGGGACCGCTACTTTTTTGCTGCCTTATCAGGTACATGAAATTTATGTGGAATCGGCGAATCCGCTCCGGTTGTATAACTGCATGTTTGATATGGATTTGCTGTACCAATCAGCAGAGGTCGGACCGGGTTTGACGGAGCTGCTGGTCGGGGAGGAGATGCCCCCTCAAGCTTTTTTAAGCCCCGAGCTGTACACGGCTGTATCGGCGGCTTTTGAGGATATGCTTGCCGAATTTGCGGGCAACGGGTTATGGAGAAACATGCTGCTCAAGCTAAAGCTGTTGGAAACGCTTGCGCGGTATGACCGGTTCCGCCGGCAAGGTGTTCCAAGCTCAGTACAAACGAACGGAACAATCGATAAAAAACCGGTATGGCCCATTATTCATTACATTCATGCCCGTTACAGGGAGCCGGTTACACTGTCGGCAACAGCGGAGAAGTTCGGCTTAAGCAGCTCCTATTTAAGTGAAGAGATTAAGCGGAGTACCGGCCTTGGTTTTGTCCGTTTTTTGCACGAGGTGCGCATTAGACATGCTTGCAGCTTGCTTTCATCGACCGGAATGGCGGGGGTTGATATAGCGATTGAAACCGGGTTCGGTTCGTATAAGTCATTTTCGCGGATTTTCCGTGAGTTGAAAGGCATGACACCGGGTGACTACCGTAAAACGCATGCTATAACAAGCCTACGCTGATGCCATAAACCTTCTCCCCGGCGATTATCCAGGAAAAGATTGGAGGGTTAAGATGCAGGATTGGACTTCTTATTTCCCCAAGTAACGACAACTCGGTGTTTAGCGAAATGGAATTTAAAGCTCGAGTTAGCAATGTATACAATATCAGTCTCCTGCGTAGATTACGCTGATGGCCGGATCGATTATGAGTGCAGGATACTTGTAAAAGGTCAAAAGTGTGGGCAAGTACTCCTCCCAAGACTGAATTTCCTTCGGTATTTCTTGACCCATCGTATCGAAAGCAGCCTTAGCAAGATCGTGATCGAGCGCGTTGTAGATTGTCTTCGGATCATCAATAAACCCCGTCTTACCTTGAACGCGACCTATTGGAAAGCGTCATCGAATCCCGGAAGGCCCAAATACACACAACAGCACTTCCTGAGCACCGCGTCTATATAGGTCTTTCGAGCATCACGCCAGCCGATGGCGCTCTCTTGACCGCCTACGTAGACACCCCGTTAGTCAATAATACCCCTCCGACGAAATACCAGCCTGTTCAGGCGAAATATTCTCTAACCGTTGATTCTGATGTACCATTTGACAGTTCCCCTTTCTGCTATTTTCATCAAACTCTCCTAATCACTTCTACATTTTGGACTAGCTGAAAACAAAAGCGATTTTCTTATTCTCGAATTGTTTTCAGGCGTTCGGCAAAGAGTAATCTAAGAAAGGAGCCATGCCTTCCGAAAACAGAAGTCGTTCCTCGATCCATTCCTGGAGCGACATGTCTTCTGCTTCCGCCTGTCGGATGATGGCTTGCTTTTTCTTGTATAAAAATTGTTACTGCCGATAAACCAGTATCAATGAGCGTTCCATCGTATTTGGAGATAATCTCTCCCGATTTCAGAAAGAGTTTCAGTCTTATCTATGAGATCAGGATGAGTTTCCGGCATGACACCTAACAGGACTGACTTCCTTACCTCGACTGCAAGCATGCTTCCTTCACGAGTGATTCTCATATTCGCCGGTCCTGCATGCTTAAACAATTCTTCTATGACATTGAAGATTACGGAATCCAGTGACTATGGCGTCGGGAATTCAAAACGGGCATAACCATAACCATCCACCGGCTTCCGTTCCGTTATAGATTGGAGTGGGGTCCACCGTTCTTCAGGGCTTCCTCATACGTCAAACCTGATCATCGTTTGTTTTAAGCCTGGCACCAATTTTACGGATATTCACTCTCTTGAACTCGACGATGCGGGCCAGTAAACTGTCTTTACCGAAAGGCTAAAATAAGAACAGCCCACTCTGCTTGTCGTATATCGTCTCGGTCTTACCGGCATCCGGGTTCTCCTTGATGTATTGCTCTAAATCCTCTTCTTTAATGAAATACGTGCGCTTACCGCGATATTCTTCCTCGTAAAAGCTTTGTACCCACAACATGGGCAAGTATATTTGACCATAATTACACCTCATATACGGCAAACTTATCGTAATTCGATACATCATCGAAGTATCCTTCTCGGTAGCTTATCGAGCTTTGAAAAGCAGCAGAACATACAACCAGGCTGCATTGAATCATTATTGAACTATCTTGTACCCTTTTGTCAGGAATGATATAAGGTTCTTGTCATGCGCTGCTGTCCGTGCAGCTGTACTGTGCCACCCAAGGAGCGTCCATTGCTTATACGATGGAAGCAGGAGACAACCCGCGGTGGAGGTTGTACACCGGTCCCATGAGGCTGGAGCCGGGCAGAACAGCTCTCCGAACCAAGGCGATCCGTATCGGTTACAAGGAAAGCCCAGAAGCGATGGCTGTGTTCAACGTGGAGTAGAGGTGGAGAGGCAGGAAGCGAGCTGGCGTTGTTTATCCTGACGTGAACGTCAAATAGCCCCCACCTACCGGCGGAAGCTGATTTCGACTATTCTTGGATTAGTTCTTGTTCATCCGACAGTCTGCTGGGAGAGCCTCTGACCATGGCATCGCTAGCGATGATGGGGCCGCTTACCATCGATTTTACTTACGCTGTTTGTTGTAGCGAGCGAATTTCAGACGACGGAATATGTGCAGCTTAGCCTACCCTTCTACCTAGTCGGTCTGGCTCTCGGCAATTTGCAGCCAGACCGATTAGCGAAGTTAAGGGATAACTCCCATGCCCTAACCTTTGGAGTTGGTTTTTTGGTAATCACATGCAGTACGTCAACACTAAAAACGCATATTTCAATTCGTCAAATTAACGTTTTACGTAATTAAATGCTTGGCAGCCAGTTATGGTTATGATGATGCTAGCTCTGGTATATCAGCAGCTTTATAACGTTCAGACATAAGTTGAATAGCATTATTTAATTTCTTATTCTTCTCCACAACCTCTAAGAATTGACCCAGCAGACACGGCTGTTGAACTTAGACAAGTAGAGATGCCAAAGAAGGAAGCTAGCTAGCTAGCTTCCTTCTTATATGGTATGGTTTGTTGTTCTTTCTTATGGATTACATATACTGCTAGCATCTGACCAACATTTGCGTTAAGTTGCTCCCTACCAATCCCGCACTGAACCATCGATCCCGTTTAACTTCGGTAGCACCCTTGTCGGCTTCTGCGGATAGGATGCGGCGATTTCTTCATTAAATTCGATGCCGAGTCCGGGTCCGACCGGCGGGTAAGCGTAGCCGTCCACGATTTGCGGCCAAGGGGAGACGATATCCGACGGTTTGGCGGGATCGGCCCAAAAGCCCTCCATCAACGTAATATTCGGAATGGCCAGTGAAATATGGACGCTGGCCGAGGTGCCGAGCGGCCCCCAGTTGTTGTGCGGCACGACATTGATATTGTACACCTCAGCGAATGCGGCGATCTTCTTGATCTCCGTGATGCCGCCGCACCAGCAGACGTCAGGGCGCAAATAATCGACATGGCCGTCTACCACCAGCTCGCGGAAATCGTATTTGTTATGTCCGCGTTCGCCGGTGGCCAACGGTATGTTCGTATGCTGCCGGTACCGGTTCAACGCCTGCGGGTTCTCGTGGCGGATGGGGTCTTCAATATACAGCGGCTTGAATTTGGCGACACCTTCCGCCAGCATGACCGCAAAGTCGGGATCGTAGCGGCCGTGACATTCCAGAATGAGATCGACATCGTCGCCGACCGCAGCGCGGATCGCTTCCGTATATTCGATCTGTTGCCGGACCGCACGCTTATGGTCGTGCAGGTCGATATCGTCTGTGTCGTGAAAACCGCGGTAGCGGATCGCGGTGACACCCTTTGACGCCAACTTCTTGGCATTTGCGGCAATCTCCTCCGCAGAATGACCGGTCACATGCCCGTAGAGCCTCACTTTCTCACGGGCCAGCCCACCAAGCAGCTGATAGACCGGCACGTTAAGCGCTTTGCCCTTAATATCCCACAAGGCCATGTCGATCGCTGCAATTGCCGAGCCGGTCACCGGGCCGCCCCGCGCGAACAGACGGCGGAAGCAGGCCTGCCACAAATATTCGATCCGTTGCGGGTCCTCGCCGAGAATATACGGTTTCAGTTCCTCCACCATGCCGATCACAGCCAGCGGAGTAAAGCTGGACCCTTCGCCGTAGCCGGTAATGCCTTCATCCGTTTCGATTTTGACAAATACGCCATTGGCTCGAAAACAAGTCACATTAGTAATTTTCATACAATTGCGCCTCCTGAACAAAAATGAATGGCAAGGCCGCTTCGCCTAGCCCTTAATGGAACCGAGCATGACGCCCTTGGCGAAATATTTTTGCAAAAACGGGTACACGATGAGAATCGGCAGCATCGCGACGACGACGGCTGCCATCCGGATCGTTTCCTGCGGAATCATCTTATCCTCCGCCGAGCCGGCCACCGCAATGCCGGACGATTCCGAGTCGATGACGAGCGTTTTGACCAGCACCTGGAGCGTCCACTTCTTCGCGTCGGTCAAGTAAATCAGCGCATTGAAATACGTATTCCAATGGGATACGGCAAAAAACAACGTGAATGTGGCAATCGCGGGCATCGATAAGGGCAGCACGACACGCAGAAATACCGACAGGTCGTTGCAGCCGTCGATTCTGGCCGCATCCTCCAGCTCATCGGGCAGCGCGTCCATGAAGCTTTTGACCACGATCAGCGTCCAGGCGTTCGTCAGGCTGGTCAAGATCAGCGCCCAATAGGAGTTGAGCAGCCCCATTTCCTTCACCAGCAAATAGTTGGGGACAATCCCGGCGTTAAACAATAACGTAAAAATAACGCATCCAAGCATGAAATTTCGGCCGACCACATGCTTTTTGGTCAAAGCGTACGCCAGCGTGAACGTAAACACTAGATTGAGCGCCGTGCCGACAGCAGTGACGAAGACCGTGCTTTTCAGCGAATTTAAAAAGCTGTTGGTCGATAAAATGTACTTATAGGACGCCAGCGAGAAATCCTGCGGAAACAAATAAAATTTAAATGGAATGTAAGTATCCGGGTCTGTCAGCGATACGCTGAAGACGTAAATAAACGGGAAAATACTCAGAATGGATATGATGCCGAGAAGCGAATAGTTGACATAATCAAACAGGGTCAAACCTTTCTTATGCACGAAGCTCATGCTTATTCCCCTCTTTGCTTAGTAAATGCCTTCATAGCCCAATTTCTTGACGATATAATTGGCCGTTACGACAAAAACCAGGCCCACCACTCCCTTAAATAAACCGACGGTGACCCCGATGCTAAACTGTCCCCGCAAAATCCCCTGCGTATAGGCGTACGTATCGAACACCTCGCCCACTTCCCGGACCAGCGGATTCATCATCAACAGAATCTGTTCAAAGCCGACATCGGCCATATGCCCGAGCCGCAGAATCAGCAGCACGACAATCGTCGGACGAATCGCGGGCAGCGTAATATGCCATATCTGGCGGAACCGCGAAGAGCCGTCCACCACGGCAGCCTCATAACGCTGCGGGTCCACGCCGGCTATCGCGGCAAGAAAAATAATCGTGCCCCAGCCCGCTTCCTTCCAGATCGTCTGCCCCGTGATCAGCCCCCAGAAAAAGCTGGACTGCGTCAAGAACGGAATCGGTGCCAAACCGAATGTATTCAGCAGCTTGTTGACAATCCCGATATCGGTGGACAGGATGAAAAAGGTCATACTGGCAATGATGACCCACGATAAAAAATGCGGCATATACACCAGCGATTGATTGATCTTTTTAAACAGCTCATGCCGCACCTCATTCACCATCAAGGCAAGGACAATGGGTAGCGGAAAATAAAACACGAGCCCAAACAAGTTAATCAGCAACGTGTTGCGAAGCATGCGGTAAAAATTCGCATCGCCCATTAAATCGGCAAAATGCTTCAAGCCGACCCACTGGCTGCCCATAATCCCCTTAAACGGGCTGTAATCCTGAAATGCGAGCAGCAGGCCCCACATGGGCACGAATTTAAAGAGCAACAGGAATAGAAATCCTGGCATAGCCAGCAAATAAATATATTTTCCTTTCACGATTCGCTTCCACAGCCGGTTAGAGGCATTGCGGCTAACGCGACCGGACAAAGCCGAAGCAGAAGAAACTTCAGTCGGGTATTTCATGTAGAAGAGATCTCCTTTCCGGAAGCCGGGAGTGAATACAGTATGCAGGCGAATGCTTTAGCGGTATTTGGCACGGAACTGGCCGGGTGTCAATTGAATGTAGCGTTGAAAAATACGGCTCAGGTTGCGCTCCGTATAGCCGATATACGCCGCAATTTCATGAAGCGTAAGATCCGTTTCCAGAAGCATTCGTTTGGCTTCCTCGATTTTGCAGGTAACGACGTATTCCACAAACGTAAACCCCATGATTTTTTTAAATAACCGGCTGACGTAAGCCGGGGTCATGGACAGCATCTCGGAGCATTGCGTGAGCGAAATGTCGGACTGGACATTTTCCCGGATGTACTGGCACACGTGCATGATGTCGGACTTTCCTTTGACCAGCTGGCTCGGATCGTTCTCGGCGATGATGCGATCCAGTAGCGGGAAACAGACCTCCGTGAACCAGTCGCATATTTCCGTCGCGGTCTTTCTTTCTCTTAGCTGATCGAATAGGTTGTTTTCCAGTACGTGAAAGATGCTGCCTCCCCGGCTCTCCACCACATGAATGACGGAAGCCAGAAGAAGGTAATAGGATTGATATGTGATCAGGTGGGACTGGGACAGGCGTGCAGCCTGGGAAAAGGACCTCAAGGCCGACTTGGCCGCTCCCGCGTCATGGTTGACCAGCGCTGCGACAATCGCCTCCACCTCCTGGTGGGGGTAAAAGGACGGAATTTTCCGCTCCGCGTTTTCTAACTCCTCGATATATAGCACCGGACGGGTATCGTCGAGCAGCCGGTATTCGAGCGCCGCTCTCGCCTCCCGGTAAGATAACTCGACATCGGAAATATGAGCGCACACACTCCCCATGCCAATGGAAACCTTGAATTTCAGAAAGCGGTTCAAGGCATGACACACGGCTGCCGCATATTCCTTGGCCTCACCGGCGAGAGACGACATATCCCTGGAGCTGACGATGGCAACCCCGCTGCGTCTATTGGTATTCAGCGTGTAACCGCTTAAGGATGGATACTCCTCGAGCAGCTCTGTCATCACATTCGTCATGGCAAATCCGATGATGGCATTGTCCTCGGGAAGAAACCGTTTCTCCTTATGGATGTTTTCCTGCTCTACGGCCAGTACAACATAAGGACCGGTCACCGAAATGGCCAGCGCAGAGCATTCCTTCAACAGGTGGTCCTGATCCACATACCCTTTTTCCAACAGCTTGTGGAAAAAGCGCTCCCGCAAATCAGGCTCCATTTTCCGTAAATAGGTGGATAGTGACTTCGTCTCTCGGTTCAAATAGTTCAGGCATTCCTTGATATAGCTGATTTCATTGCGGGGATGCTGAACGGAACCGAGACTTAAATCTCTGCCATGATTCAGTAATTGCTGAATCGGACTGTATACCCGCATGGAGTTGAAGACCGTTAACAGTACGGCAACGAGGAGAAAGAGCAGAACGGTGCAGACCGTCATCCAGCGAATCCAGCCGAGCTGCTTGTACAGCTCCTCCTTGGGAATCAAGGAGATGTAGATCCGACCCGACGGCGTTTTCTGATAGGAATAGAGCTTCTCTCGCCCGTCTTCGTCCTGCGACAGAAACACATTCGCCGGCTTGTGCTCTTCCACAATCCGCTGCAGGTTCGCCGTGCCCATGCCTCCGGTATCGGGCTTATTAGGCCCTTGAGAATGGAACAAGGCCCGGCCGGTCGCATCCATCACCAGCAGTGATTTCCCGGGAAAATAGAAGTAGCTGTCATTCATTTGACTCTTCAGCAGATCGACACGGATGTGAAAGATCAGCCGATCCATGTTTTTGCTGTTGCTCATGAGCGGCAGCCTGCGTACCAGGCTCAGGTAGCCGCTGTGCTCAGCCTGCGGCAAATACTGCCACTGCGCCTCCGTGTTCAAGGCGAAGTCGATGTCCTTCATGAAAGGATAGTTGGCGAGCGGGATCTGTCCGTAATATACCGAGTTCAGCATGGTATCGCCGTGCCGGTATAATACGATCTCCCCGATGAAATCGTTGGCGTTTTTTTTCCGCTCTAGGGCGGCGAGCATCTGTTTGTTGCTCAGAAATTCATGGTCGTCCGCCGGCTCGCTCAGATATTGGACGATGGAGGGATCCAATGCCAGATGATAGGATTCCAATTCGATGCCGGCCAATAAGGACTCCATCCGGTCCTGGACAAATTTCAGCGAAACGCGGCTTTCTTCTTCGGCCTTCTGGTAGGCTTCCTTGACCGCAATCTGATAATATAGCGTCCCCGCCAATATGATAGGAATGCAAGCCGAAATTAACCCCAGCCAGATGAGACGGTAAAAAAAACGACCCCGCAGATCGGACCAACCCGAGATCATGCCCGACCATCGCTCTCGCAACCATATTGCCACTAGGAACCCTCCAGACTTGGTGAGGTTTGGCTTTTATAATCCTTCCTGACGCGCTAGCCCCCTAGAGGGAGCTAATCCTATATTCAGCTTTCTCCAGCCATTCAGGGCGTATCGTAACTCCCCATCCAGGCTCTTCTGGGATCGTCACATGCCCGTCCGTCACTTGAAACGGATTGTTCATATACAACCCGTCCAGCCATTTGGTTTCCTCAATGCTGTATTCCATGAAAGGGCCTCCGTTAGGGATGGCGCCCAGCAGATGCATCGTGAACAGTGTAACGAGCGAATGGTTCGCCGCATGCGGCGTACAAGGCAGGCCCGCCTCCTCGGCCATCTTGGCAACAGCCAATGCCCTGCTGATGCCGCCGATATAGCATATATCCGGCTGGACGATATCCACTGCCTGCATCCGGATCATCCGACGGAACTGGGCCAAGTCGCAATCCTGCTCGCCGCCGGATACCGGCATTGTCAGCGCAGCAGCCACCTCCGCCGTCCATTCCAATTCGGGATACGGGCACGGCTCTTCAAAGTGCCCTACATGGTACTGCTCCAGCATGCGGCCAACTTCGATGGCACGCTTCGGCGTATAGCCGCTGTTGGCGTCCACCAGCAGCACGGCGTCATCGCCAATCGCGCGCCGAACGGCCGGCACGATCGCTTCCGTACGCCCCGGCCAGCGATCGACATCGTTGCCGAAGTTGTCGGCAATCCGGATTTTGAACGCGCCGAAGCCTTGCGTATCCTGCAGCCGCTTGAGCCGCTCGCCTTCCTCCTCCGGCTTAATATTCCTACTCATGCTCGAGCCGTAGACCGCCAGCTTGCGCGGCTTGCCGCCTAGAAGCTCGCATACGCTCTTGCCCTCCCGCTTGCCGCGGAGATCCCACAGCGCCGTATCTATTCCTCCTACGGCGCGGCATATGTACGAGCCCGGGAACTTGTGCTCGCCGGTTACGATCCGCTCGGCCAAACCTGCAATATCGTCCGAATCGGCACCCAGCGCGTAAGGCGCAATCTGCCGGTGCAGCACTTGGGCCGACAGATCGGAATGGTAGGACGCGACCTGCCCGTATCCCTCCAGCCCATCCTCCGTACGCACCCGAACGATGCCGACGGATGGTGTCGCAAAGGTTTCAATGCTTGTTATTTTAGCCATATGATTCATCCTCCCCGTTTACTTGCCTTTATTTGCAGCAAATTCCTTCTCCGATTTAGCGAATTCCTGGAACGCCTTTTTCATTTCGGGTAAATTTCGCAGCTGCTCCTGATAAGCCCGGAACTCGTTCATGGAAATTTTACCGATGATGGCCTGCACCGTTTTCGTATCGTATTCGTCCTGGTATTTCGGCCATATATCGCTGAAACTATCCGACAGGAGATAGCTGAACGGATTCAGCTTGCCCTTCTCCGTCCAATCCTTCACCATCGCTTCCGTTTCTTTGTTAAATTCAGGCGGCGCATTGACATTCCTAATTTTGAAACCGCTGTCATAGGTCAGTACCCATGGGTCATAGCTGGAAATGACCATTTCCTTGCTTCCCAGATCGGTCATCTTCGGATATCCGTCCACCATATTGTAATGGACTCCTTCAATCCCGTATTCCCCGAACTTCAAGAAATCGGCTGTCGCGGTGGACTCATATAAATCGAGAATCCGTCTCACCTTCTCCTCCGGAACCTTGCTGGAAATAAACATGCCCGGAGCAAAGTTGGAGCGCAGATTGATCGCGTATCCCTTCGGCCCCTTCAATACGGCGGATCTGACGTAAGCGTTCGGGTCCAGCTTGCGGTTCGATTCGGTATATTGCCAATCCGCCCGGACCACATACCCGATTGAAGCCGCTTTGCCCGAGCTGATTAAATCGAGAGACTGCGGCTCCTTCATCGTCGAGAACTCCTTGGGCATCAGCCCATCCGCGTACAAGCCGCGGAACCATTCGATCATATCGGCATACTGTGGTGTTAGCACATCGCGGATCAGTCCTCCGTCTTTATCGTGTGTCAGGTCATAGACGCCGAAGGCGGGCATAAAGACGTCTTTGGCGCCATTCAGCACGCTATGCGTGGTTAGTCCGATCGGGTTTTGTCCGGTCGGATTGGCTTTGACGATCGCCTGCAGGGCCGATTTGTACTCATCTAGCGTCGTCGGCATAGGGATTCCGAGCTTATCGAGCCAATCCTTGCGCATCAAAAGGCTCGAATGCACCTGCGACCGCATCCGCGGCAGCGTGTAAATTTTCCCGTTGACCCAATTGTAGTCGAATACTCCGGTTTCCTTATTTTTTTTCAAATTCGGGTATTTGCTGAAGTCGCCCAGGAACGGGGTCAGATCCCAGAACATGCCGTTCTCAATCGCTTTGTAAAAGGTAGGGACATTGTAGCCCACGCCCATCACAATCTCCGGGATATCGCCCGTTGCCAGCATCAGCTCCAGCTTCTGCTGGTAATTCGCACTCGGAATCCATTGAATGTCCAATTCCACATTCAGTCTTTTCTTGAGCTCCATCCAGAAAGCGTTGTTCATATCCGGCAGCTCGTTATACAGCCCCCAAGCCATCGTAAGCTTGAGCGGCTCGTCTTTGCCGGATGACGGATTGCCGCTAGTCGCCGCCGGCGCACTTCCGCCATCGGAGCATGCTGCCAGCATAGAGACGGTCAAACCCAGAGACATCAGAGCGGTCATTCGCTTTTTCCACGTCACCTGCATCTTCTTCTCCCTTCAAATGATCAAGTTTGAATTTGGCGGCAAGCACAATTAAACCGCTTACATTTGATGATAAAAGGGATTCCCCTCGATAGAAACAGACATTTATTGACTTGCCGTTCGGCAGTTAAAAAATGTCCTTTGCTCGGACCTCGGCTCAGGTGTAATAAGGCCTCACATCGCCTTCCGTTAGCTAGCAAAGTGCAAAAAGTGTCCTTCTGAGGCTACACATCACAGCTCCAGAATGGCCTATGTACTCTTGTCATCATTTGAATTCTCCCCATTAGGTCAAATCATTCTGATGCAGTTGTATTAAGTCCGTCGTTTTCGGTATGCCTTCTTGAAACTCAAATGTCCAGTTTACTTGGGTCTATTTGGTTAAGATCAGATATTTAAACTAACCACTTGAATGGGATGGTACTGCAAACACTGTTATTTTGGGCAAAATCGAACAGATCAAGGTAATAAAATATAATTTAATGGATGGTGATGCCGTCGAAATCAGGAGGAAAACATGACGTCCTCCACGATGGAGACACACCGTATCTTCGGGTATAGGTGTTAATGGTGTACATAGATGCTGCTTACCTAGTTTATAACGCGAATCCAAAATACAGGCGTATTGGTTTATATGATTTTGCTGAATTCTTTGGGTGAGTTGAAACTGCGATTGAATTAAATCCTCTTTCAATGTAGCACCCCTTATGTATAACATCCATGATGGTATTCTAGATTTCATCAAAAACTCCTTGTTCTCTCCGTTAGCCTGATAATGCTGCCGGTTTATACTGGAAGCCGTCTCTGGGCTAGATTTAAGCACCATAATCTCACGAGTGTGTTCCGCCGTATTTTAACGAAGCCAAGCCCTCCAAACTTCTTGTCTAGAAGCGGGAGGGCTGTAACGTATCATTCGTCGTTAGTGATTTGGACCCGTCCCACGATGGGATTATACCCTGGTCAATAAGCGGTTCATCTTCTCTTCATCCGGCTGAATACCAAGCCCATGCCCTTCCGGCACACGGATAAAGCCGTTTTCTACTATGAATTCCTTAGGCGCAAGCTGTTCCCTTAACGGGTTCTTCTCGATGGAGTACTCATAATAGCTGTTGCATTCCGGCGTGCTCGCTGCCAGATGCAGCGCCGCCGCAAACCCAACGCCGCGGGTCGTATTATGAGGCACGTAATGAATGCCGAAGGCGCGGCAAAGGACCGCTGCCCGTTTGGCCTGCGAAATTCCGCCGCATTTGATCGGATCGGCGGCGTACAGATGGCAGGCTCCCTTGGCGATAAAATCGCGGAACGTAAACAGGTTCCAGTCCTGTTCACCCACATGGATTGGCACCGGCAGAGTTTGGGCTAGCTTGATATAAGCATCAATGTCATAATACGGGCACGGCTCCTCGTAATGATGCAGGTTATATTGGCTAATTTTCTCATACAACTGAACCGCTTGGATGTACGTATAGGAGCTGTTGCCGTCGACCATCAGCTTGCAATCGGGTCCGATCGCTTCACGTACGGTACGGACCTTGAGCGTATCCTTGTCCAGATTGACAGGCAGCCCGGAACCGTAACGCGGCCCTACTTTGATTTTGACTGCCTTGAATTGGAACTGGCTGATGCCCTCCAGTAGCTTGGC
The DNA here is from genome assembly GCF_022354825.1 of Paenibacillus sp. H1-7. Taxonomy (GTDB): domain Bacteria; phylum Bacillota; class Bacilli; order Paenibacillales; family NBRC-103111; genus Paenibacillus_S. The sequence goes on along the minus strand of NZ_CP031168.1, from coordinate 2,268,593 downwards.
AGCCTCCTCTTCCGGCTCCAGATCCCGGCTCATGCTGGAGCCGTAGAGCGGAATCTGATCCCTATATAGCCCGCCCAGTAGATTGTACAAGGGCTGCTTCAGAAATTTCGCTTTGGCGTCCCAGAGTGCAATTTCCACTCCACTGAAGGCCATCGCCAGCAGCTGACCGGAAATTTTGTAATTTTTCCGCATCACCTGCTCCTCGATTTTCTCGATATCGAACACGCTTTGTCCGATCACCTGCGGCTTAATGACCGTCCGGATAATCGGTACGATCGCGTCCACCTGCATCGGACTGCATTCACCGAAGCCGTTGACCCCTTCGTCCGTCTCCACTTTGATATAAAATAGCCCCTGGGCAAAATAGCAGATGATATCCGTTACTCTCATTTCAGTTCCCCCTATGAATTTAAGTCGTAAACATATGACGAGGTTTCCTTGATCTGATGGGCCTCATAATCAAAATAAGTGCCGTCGAGCCGCAGACTCAACGCATTATTCACCCTTAATTCGATGGTATTGCCGTCGGGACGGAGCCATTCCGTACGGCCCGACCAGCGATACGGGGTCCAGGCGCGAACACCGAGCGAATGACCGTTCACTCGAACCTCCGCACAATCGTGGAAGTGCGGGCTTAAGCCGGACAGCGTCAGCTCAAAAGCTTCCGCCGCAGCAGGATCAGCAGTCAGAGCAACAGACTGCTGCCTGAAGAGGGCCGTGCCCGAATAAAACGGGCAGCCTTCGATGACAGCATGGTTCGGATTCCCCTGCACCGGTGCGTCGGTAATGACCGGCCGACCGCCAGCCTTGAAGCGGACGCCGAATGTACCGCGCAAATAAATCGGGTCAACTACGCCTTCGTAAGCATGCCGGATGACGACGCGAACCATCAGCGTATTCAAGCCTTGCACAAGTGGCACGAAGCCTCCGTCCCATAACGTGCCGTTAACGAACAGGCTGTGTTCTCCCAGTATCGCTTCTTGATCCATCGTCAGTTCGGCTGCCTCAGGAAGCTGTTCGACTTCGAATACTGCCTTATACCAGCATACGACCGGGTATTCGATGTTCAGCTTGAACGGCGTACCGAACCAGTGGGTTCGGTACGTAAGCGGATGTTTCCACTCCCTGGCATGGTCGGCTGTTTGGCTGATCCATGTTTTCGCGTCGACCTCATACCATTTCTGATCGGTGGTCACTACCTGATTCTGCGGCCATCCCTGTTCCAGCCCCACATCCTGCTCATCTACTGCAAGCTGAAACCTGCCGATCCTCAGCAGGTTCGGCTCTGTTAATTCCAGATCCCACGCAGTGTCGGTATGGACCTCGATCGAGAGAGGCGCCGTCTGTTCTCTAGCGGTGGATGACACGGGCAATACCACAGGCAGGGCATCCTTACTTGCAATCTCCACCAGATGGGATTGGTACGGTGCAAATGTCAGCTTGAAGACCGCTTTTCCTTCCTCCACCCTTTCCGCCTGAAGCGGAGCTTGGCCGCCGGTCTCTAGGTCCCGGTAAACCAGCTGGATGTCGGAGCCGAAATAGGCTGCATCCAAATAGACCTGCACCTGCTTCTCCGCCCTCCCGTGGTTGGCGATAAATACGACATCGCTTTGATCGTCGATCCGTCTGTGCTGCATTAGCAGTGTATCCGTCAGGCCATCCTCTGAATAGAGCTCGACTGTGCGAGCGAGCGTCCGGTCTAACAGTGCAAGCAGCGTCCCAATGGCCGGAGCTCCTTCGGCACCGTCAGCATATGGAACGAAATACGCCCCATGCTTGCCCTGCCGCCAAGCGGATGTTTCTCCAGCCTGATGCACGCCGGCACCGTCAGAGGCTCCGTTTCCACTGCCGCCGAGAAACCAGTCCGCCATATCCGTGACCGTATCAGCTTCCTGTTCGATTGTCTCGTACGGAAGCGAACCGACGGAAATAACGGTACCTCCCGCCTGCATAAACGAGCGAAGTTTCGCCCAAGCGGCCGCCTCCAGGTTCGATACCGGCGGGATAATCAGCACCCGGTATTGAGCGGCGCCAAGCTTCAGCATGCCTTCCTCCACCGAGGCTTCCATCAGCATTTCCGGGTCCAGCGTGTCGTAATCCCGCTGGTTCGTCAGCAGCGCGGTCTGAATCTCGATCCAGCTGGACTTCAGCTGCTCCAGCGTCTTCTTCTCCCGCTCGCCGACTCCGGCAAAGCCGAATTGATGGAACGGGTTGCCCATATGCGTCCAGAGAGAAGTCGTCGGGTCCAAGACGGCAATATCGATCTTGGCCGCGCCTTCGCTCATCAGCCAGCTCAATCGGCCGATATAGTCGCCCAACAGGGCGAAATGCTCCCAATACGGGTTCTGCTCGAACTGGGAAGGCGCCGCGTCATGCTTGCGAAGTCCGTCAATAGAGTAGAAGAACGCATGAAAGTTAAACATGTTGGTGCCGAGAACCGCCATCCAGTCGATCATCCAGCGAGCATCCTGCAGCGTCATCGACCAGCCGATGCTGTGAAAGCATTCGATCAGCGCGCGCTGCTTCCCCAGCTGTCTCGACAGCGAACTGCCCATTTTGGGGTTATGACGCAAGCTGTGCGCATAGCGCTTCATAATCTCCGGCAGGGTGCGCCCCAATTTCTCATGAGCGCTATCTCCTCCGGGAATATGGCTGTGCAGCTGCGTCGTCATGCGCACGCTTGGCACCTCAGCGACATATTCCATGCAGTACTTGTCGCACCAGTCCGCCACTTTTTTGTGAAAACGCTCTCTTAGCATCAAATGAATGCACTGAAATAAGTCGTAACGTACCCGGGCCGTCTCTTCGCCAGCATTCTCGTAAAGCATATGAAGCTTATCCAGCAGATTATAGCCGCAGCGTTCCTGGAAGAAGGGGACGATCTGCGGGGACCATGGAAGCTTGCCGGCCCGGAGGCCTACTTCATCGGTAAACATCCCTTTAATCGTTCCCCCGAAGTATTCCCCCATTTCCTCGGCGTACCGCTCATGGGTCATCTGCATAAACGTATCCACGGCCTCCGGATGCAGCGGATCGACAAAGGTGCCGAAATATTTAAAATCGTCCACTTCCTGCTCCGTTATGACGATAACTTCCCATTGCACGGCGCTTGCGGGCAGCTCGTACCTCAATCTTTTGACGGTGTGGTAAGTAAAATAGCGCTTCCGGCTGTAATTAGTCGATCCCGTTTGCTGAAACACAGTCTCATCCTGGAAGCTGCCGATCCAAGGCGTTACATCTACCGCCTGCTCCCAGTCCTTCACGCCGTCAGACGTGTACGGAACCGCCTTGGCCCACAGTACGCGGCCCCAAGGCAGATCCATGTCCGCATCCTCCCCGCCTTGAAAAGCCTGGACCGTTCTGGACAGCATCCGCTGCTTCGCCTCGGGATGCTCCAGCGTAACCTCGCCGCCTGCCATGCCGCTAGGATACGGATACTCGTCGTACAGCCATGCGTTCAAGCCGGCCTGCTGAGCGGTTTTCACGGCAAATTTCACCCGATCGAACCACAGCCGCGATAGATAGGGCAAATCCATCCCCTGTCTCGCGCAAATAAAAATCCCGCCGACGCCCTTGTCCTTCATTTCGCCGATCTGCCTTGCAATCTCCTCTTCTTCCATCTCACCGTTCCAGAACCAGAAGGGATGAACTCGGAATTCGGCTGGTGGGAACTGAAAACGATCGTTGCTGATCACCCTGCTTCACCTTCTATCCATTATTGTTGCTTTTCCCGGCGCTGCGGGTTTTGACCGCCGAACCCGAACTCCCGGTCTTGCCGCCGGTACGACAGCTCTTTCCGCACAATGAAAAAGACTTATTCCTTCGCGTTATCCCTGTACTTGCTCGGCGTCATGCCTACATTTTTCTTGAAAATCCGGCTAAAGTAGCTGTGCTGATACCCAACCCGCTCAGCAACCTCGTTTAGCTTCATATCCGTGCTGCGCAGCAGCTCCTTCGCTTTCGCCAGCCTGATTTCCGTTAAGTAATCGATAAAATTAATACCGACAAGCTGCTTAAACATTCTGCTTAAAACATACGAGCTCATATGCTCCGCCTCGGCGATCGATTCAAGAGAAAGCTCTTCCATGTATTTCTCGTGAATGACCGTGACAATCCGATCCACGGCTTGCTGTAAGTAAATGTCCTGCTTGCGCCTCGTTTCACGCAGGAAAGGGTGAATAACACGGGCCAGAAACCATTTTTCAATCTCCTCCGGCTCCTTGATCTGACACAATTGATCGTATAGATTCACGCCCTCATACAGGCTGTACAGGCTCGTGCCCATCTGCATAATGGCCCTGAGCACGGAAGCGAGCAGATGCAGCATGCCCTGTTGCACCCATAACTCCTTGCCGGCATTCATCCGCAGCTCATGTAGAAAGCGGGAGAGAGCTGCCGTCGTTTCCTCCTCTTGCCCCATTCGGATTCCGTGAAGCACTTCCTTCTCAAGGTGAAACGGATATTCGGAGCTTTTCTCGCTTTCCGAAACCCATTCGTCCAGATCGAGAATCTGGTTATGCTCCTGCAGGTCGCGGAACCGCAGCACTTGTCTCGTTTCCTCCATCATAGCCGGAATTTCCTTGATCTGAGCTACTGGCTGGCCCAGCCCTATCGCCACCCGCAGGTGTAGAAGCAGATTCAGCCGGTACGTCATATCCTGGAGCAGCGCATGAATACGTTCCCGGGTCCGCTCGGGCGGCTCTGAGGCAGGCGTGCCGATCAAAAGACCGATCGTAAGGTTCTGGAAATTAATCGAATCCGCCTGTTCGAATGCGCCGGAAGCGAGCTCCTGAACAATGTTCGCCGCGGCGAACGTCACCAGCACCTCGTCTCCTTCGGAGAATCGCCCCTCCAGGCTGGAAAAACCAAGCAGCTGCATAAAGATCATTGTGAACTGATGATCCCTGACCTCCCAGCCCAGATTGGCCATCTGCTCTTGCAAATCCGCTTCGGACAAATAGTACAGATATCCTTGCGACAGCTGCATCAGAAAGCCTTGGCGGACTTGGGGCAGCTGACTTTCCAGGCGGGTCTGCAGCGTCTGGCTTTCCCGCGTGACCCGGTTCCATACCGTTTCGATCATTTCAAATTCATCCCCCGCTTCCAGATGGGCGGAATCGTTCCTGCCGCCCAGCAGCTGAACAAGCCGTTCAACCGGCTGATACAGACGGCGGGAGGCAAACCAGGACAGCACGACGGCGAGAAGAATGCCGAAGCAGCTGAAGCCGATGATAACCCTGGAAATGAAGACGAGCGGGCCCGTCAGTGCGGTAAGCGGCGTAGCCGATACATAAATCCAGTCGGTGCCGAGCCGATTTAGGGTCACGGAGGACACCGAATATTTTTCCTTCCCCCAAGAGAACATGAAGTGCTCCTGATTTCCCCCGTCCTGCAGCACGTGCTTGCGCAGTGCCTCATCCAGCTCATGCCCCGCTCCCCCCTGTCCGAATGGCGCAATCCACTGGCCGCTGCCTTGGATCAGGAAGGAAGTTCCCTCATTATGCGGGGTCAAAATCGTGACGGCTTCTTTCAGCTTGGCCGCATTGACCGTGACCAGAAACACACCGAATGGGCGAGGACTCCCACCGGGTATTTTATGAATCAACGACAGGTTCGACGATTGGTCCGCCTGCTCTTGTTCCTCCTCGTCCCCTGTGAAATTGCTCCACATGGCCTGGTAAGGCTGCTTAATTAGAGCATCGAATTTCGGCTGTTGCGTCGGATTCAGCGGATAATACCCTTCCTCCGTAAAAAGCAGAGGGTACGGATCTTTCAAATATAAGGTAACCTTGTCGATCAGCGGGTTCAACTGCTTCATGACCAGCAAGGTTTTGAAAATATCATGCACCTGACTGTAACCGTAAACAAAATCAAGCTTTTTCAGCTTATCGTCGAACTGCGGATCGAAGGCCCAATGGGACAGCGACGATTCCAGTCCGAACAATTGGTCGTCGATGCTTTTCTGTGTCTGCTCGACCTGCTGCTGATGAAGTCTGTTCGTTTCGTTGGCAATCTGCTCGCTGCCGACAAAGTAGATGCCCGTACCGATAAAAAGCCCCGGCAGGCTGGCAATGATAATGACCATAATCAAGCTCCGCCGGAAAAAACGTCCTTTTTTCTGCATAGGGGTTTCGTTAGGTGCGTTCGTTACGCTGCGGTTATCTGAAAGCACAAGCACCCTCCTCCCAATTTCTCTTTATAACATTCGGGATCAGGTACAGTGTGTCCTTCCACCGAAACGAATCACCCTTTGACGGAGCCGACCATAACCCCTTTGGCAAAGTGCTTTTGCAAAAAGGGATAGACGCACAGAATCGGGATTGTTGCTATGACAACCGCAGCCATCTTCAGCATTTCGGCCGGCGGCGGCTGAAGCAGCGGGTCCGCTTCCGCCAAAGGATTTTCGGCGAGCATATTTTGCAGAAGCACCTGGATCGGCCACTTCTGATAGTCGTTCATGTACAGCAAAGCCGAGAAGTACGAATTCCAATACTCTACCGCGTAAAAAAGCCCAAAAGCGGCGATCGCCGGCATCGACAGAGGCAGCACGATACGGAACCAGGCCGTCACTTCGTTGCAGCCGTCAATTGCGGCCGCTTCGTCAAGGCTTTCCGGAATATTTTCAAAAAAACCTTTCATCAGTACCACATACCAACCGCTCGACAGCACCGGCAATATCAAAGACCAAATATTATCAATCAGCCCCAGACTGCGTACCAGCATATAATTCGGGATGATGCCCGGACTGAATAAAATCGTAAATAAAATAAGCATGAGCGCTACCCGTCTTCCGAGCAGCCGCTTTCTGGACAAAGCATAAGCCAAGGACGCAGTCACAACCAGACTGCATAAGGTGCCGACGACTGCCAAGAAGGCGCTGACGCCTACCGAGCGAATCATGGACGGATTGCTTAACAAATACCGGTAAGACTCCAAAGACCAATGCTCTGGAAAAAGTACGATCGTCTTCGATAAATACTCACTTGTTTCTGTAAATGAAATGACAAACACATAATAAATTGGAAAAACAGTCACCAAAGCGACAATACCCAGAACAAGTACATTAACTCCATGGAATATTCGGTTCCTGCGGCTGTGCTCCATAGCTTTCTCCCTCTCCTTCTCTCTTAATATATTCCTTCCTCGCCAAACCGCTTGGCAAGACGATTCGCACCTATGACCAGCATCAGACCAATAACCGACTTGAACAGTCCGACCGCCGTGCTGAAGCTGAACTGCCCCTGTTGTACACCAAGCCGGTATACATAAGTATCGAACACTTCCGCTACATTCGAAACCGCTCCGTTATACATCAGGAACACCTGCTCGAAGCCGACGTCCATCATATGACCCAACCGGAGGATCAGCAGAATAAAGATGACGTTGCGGATCGCAGGCAGGGTAATATGCCACATTTGGCGAAAACGGCCCGCTCCGTCCATCCGGGCTGCTTCATAAAGCTGGGGATCGGTTCCCGCAATCGCCGCCAGGAACAAGATCGTGCCCCAGCCAGATTCTTTCCAGATCGATTGCACGGTCAGGATGATCCAGAACAGCTTGGGATCGTTCAGAAACTGGATTTTCTCCATGCCAAACACCGCCAGCGATTCATTCACGAAGCCCCTGGAAACGGACAGCAGCATAAAGGTCAGGCCCGCTATAATAACCCATGACAGAAAATGGGGCAGGTAAACGATCGATTGGACGATCCGTTTGTAAATCTCGCTGCGCAGCTCGTTCATCAGCAGTGCCAGTACGATCGGCAGCGGGAAGAAGAACACAAGGCTGAGCAGGTTAATCATCATCGTGTTTCTAAACAGCAGCCCGAATTGGGGGTCCGAGAAAAAGCGTTGAAAATGATCGAAGCCTACCCATGGGCTGTGAAGGATACCGGCAATAGGAGAATAATTTTGGAAGGCGATGACAACGCCCCAGATCGGGATATATTTAAAGATCAAGAAAAACAAAAAGCCGGGGATCGCCAGGCAGTATAAATATTTGTCGCGCAGCAGCCTTTTTCGGATATGTGTTAAGCTGCTTTTTTTGTGCGCCTTGGTCATCTTTCCGGAATACGCGGCATAATTGGACATGCTGTTATACCTCCTTCTTCAGATGCTGTAAATGACGGGGAAGCCAGCCCCTTCGAATTTCTTCAAGGAGCCGGCCCCTCTTCTGATGTTATTTCCCTGTACGCTGTTTGTAAGATGTATTGATTTCCGCCGTAATTTTGGTCATTTGCGGATTCGATTTCAATTGATTCACGAAATCGTCCCACGCGGTGATCGGGCTGACGCCAAGAATGACCTTCGTTTTCACATCCTGCGCCTGTTTCGCAAGCTCGGGACCATAGGATTGGAACGTCTCCGAATAAAGACCGATACTTGGATCAGCCTTGCTTGTTTTGGCACGCTCATCCTGAAGCTTGGTGTACAGATCGATACTTTCTTTCGGGAAGTTACGGTGGAGCGTGTTCGCATAAGGGTCAGCAACATATACAATCTGGTTGTAGTTGTCGATACCCGAAGCGGTGTACTTATCTTTAATCAGCTCTTTATTGCCGCTTTTGACCGTATAGTGGGTACCTTCAATGCCCCAGGTTTGCAGGTCAAATACTTCCGGAGTCATCCATTTATCGATCATCTCCATAATTTTGTTAAGCTTCTCCTCCGGCACCTGCTTGGAAATAGCCAGCATACCAAGGAAGCCTGGGCCCTTCGGATTAAACTGATTGATGGACGTTACCGGATAGAACGCCTGGTGATCGTGAACGGAAGGATCTACCTTACCGAGCTTACTGATCATCTCCTGCATGTTCCCAGTTTTATCGGCGATCATGCCTGCTTTACCGGAGGCGTACAAATCATCCACCTGGCTCGGTTTCAGCGAAGCAAAGTCGGCAGGGATCAAGCCTTCCTTATAGGCTTTGTTTAAAAACTCCAACGCGCTTCTCGTCTCCGGCATCATATCGGTATAAACCAGGCTTCCGTTTTGATCCTTCCAGTTTCCCGTCGCACCGGTGAAGCTGTTGATGACAATACCGAGCGTACCCATATCCGCAGCATTTACGTTGCCGGCAAATCCGATGGTGTCGTTCTTGCCGTTGCCATCCGGATCTTTTTCCTTAAAGGCTTTCATTACGTTATACAATTCGTCGGTCGTCGTCGGCACCTGCATACCCAGCTTATCCAGCCAATCCTTTCGCAGTGTGAAGAAGCGGGCGCCCTCGGCTCCGCGAGGCCGCGGAACGCCATAGTTTTTGCCGTCCTGCATCTTTGTCGCTTTCCAAGCCTCGGCCGGGATCTGCTTACTGATATTCGGATATTTGCTGTACAGCGAAGTGATGTCCCAGAATGCCCCCTGCTGAGCCATAGAGCGGAACATTGTGGAGAACGGGTCGTCGATCATCACTACATCAGGAATGTCCCCGGAGGACATGCTGACGTTCAAACGCTCTTTATAGTTATTCGCCGAAACCCATTGAATATTTAGCTTTGTATTCGTTGCCTTCTCAATCGCTTTTTGAGTTTCGCCGTTAGGATCCGGCGGATTCGCGCTTGTAAATGCGCTTATAATGCTGATTTCCGTCGGCTTGCTGCCGCTGCTGCTGTCACTCCCGGATGCAGCCGGCGCCGGATTTTGTCCACAGCCGGACAATGCGGCCATGCTCATTAAAGCCATAGCGATCGTCGAGATCGTCAACCTTTTTTTCTTCCCCCAATTTCTTTGCATACAGATCCTCCCGTTTCATTTCGTATTGGCATTGTGCAGAAGCTTGAATGGATGGTGTGAAAATATCGCTTCGATGTCCTGAACTTTAACGGAGAGAGCCCTTTCCAACAAGCCCATATTTTTGTGATTTTCGCAATAAAGGTAATTTGCACATTTTTGCATTTGTCATTTTTCTGCAAAAGGATGTGGAAATATGCGCTATACAACGGATTTTCAGCTAGTTTAGTGTTACAACCGCTTGTAGCATGAACGCAAAGCAGGACGACAACGGAGAAGCGCTTGGCTGATGATAGTTCTTTATAGTCTACTACGCTGAAATGTGCGGAGTTATTGCGTAATGAGGTTACTCACGTAACTCTGTTTTATTGGAGACATAAAATTCTTTCTGCTCTAAAACAAATCCCAATCAGAAACTTCCAGGGAATCGTCGAAATGGATGAGACCTACTTCTTGTTCTCTGAAAAGGGCAAAAGGAATATCACTGAACGGAAGTCCCGTAAACGTGGTGGTAAAGCCAAATACCGTGGCATTAGTAACGACCAAGTATGTGTATTGGTTGCTCGTGACCGTCAGAAGATGACTTTTTCTGGCGTTTTTGGGCGTGGTCGTATCGTTTAAATGAAGCTATCGGCTGTAACCTAACCGAGTCGAATGTGCTTTGTACCGATTCTTGGAGGGCGTTCAGTTCCTATGCTAACACAAAGGGATTAACCCACTACCGATTCAAATCCGATGGTAAACAGCGTGTCAAAGGCGTTTATCACATTCAGAATGTAAACAGCTATCATAGTCGCTTGAAACGCTGGATTGACCGATTTAATGGCGTTGCGACCAAGTATCTACAACATTATTTGGCTTGGTTCCGTTACTTAGATAGCAAAGAGCACGAAAACACAACATCAAACAAGAAAAATATGTTGGTTACGTCTTGCCTATTTTCAGTTAATGTCTCAAACACTAATCTTCTCTAATGAGACCTTGTTACAGAAAACAGAAAGGTTATGGATGATTCCTGGTGGAATTGTTGAAGCAGGTGAATCACTAGAAGAAGCTGTAATAAGGGAGCTTAAGGAAGAAACTGGTATATCTGCTGTACCAACAAGAATAATTGGGGTTCGAAGCGGTGTACGCCAAGTAGGTAACTCTATTGAAACAGGAATATATGTCGTATTCGAAATGGATTATTTGTCGGTGAGACAAATGCTTTGGATATCCATGAAATTTCAGGCATTAAGTTTGAATCAGCTTCTGAAATATTGGAAAATCCCGAAGTTATTGACTTGACTAAAGAGTTTATTAAAGCGGCAATTAAATCTAGTGCAGGATTATACAAATCCGTCAAGGAAGTTAGCACTAACACGAAGTACTTATCTTATAATGTTTATGCCATTAGGAATGAAGCTAATAGCAAAGCTAGATTATCAGCCATTAAAAGACCGCTTTTTCATTCAGCGGTCTTTTAAGTATTCAAATATCAACACTAAAAGAAAACAAAGCCATTATTTTAGTCCTGCTCTTCCCTAAAGCAATAGTTTACTTTTACGCGGCAGGCTGTTTACTAGCCAAGATTCCCTCACCAGCTTCGTTTAAACCCACCTAGACCACTTCGAACGTGCTTCCTTTGCCCCGATCGCAGCTGTTTTTGTTGGCCGGTGTAGTGCTCACGACGACTCTTTCAGAATCGGGAACGCCGATGTCGAACGATTTGTGAATTTCATTGGAATCGATAATCACAAGGTCGCCTTGGTGAATCGTGTATTACCGGTCTTTAATGAAAAAACCGCGAGCCCCGGAGATTAAGTACAAAATTTCATAATGATGATGGATATGATTACCGATTCATGGTGAAATGTCCGGTTCGATTCGAGAATTCGATATGAAACGGGTCGGTCGGTTTTCCATACCATATTTTCTTATTGGGTGGCAGCATCGCATTCTCACCTTTTCTACTCGGATGAATCTATTTATAAAATTTATCATAGAAAAATATGGGAGGGCTGGATACACGCTCCATGTACTATTTCACAGGCAAGAACATAATATTTTTATAGCATTTTGTCCATGCAACGAGCCTAGTACGTGTCGTCGATGTCTCTCCTGAGAGTCATTTGCAAGTAATAAAAAGTCCCTCCGTTAGTCCGGAGGGATTCTATCGAGATAACAAAATTCACAAGAGATTAAACAAACAGCTGCTCTACCTCAAGCGGCGTTAGCGCTCTCGAACGATCGACATAAATAAAAGCATCATATCGCATATCAATAAGTGTAGGAACGTAATTCCCTCTTTCCCAACGTGGATGATATACGACGCCAATCGCCCGATGACCGATGGGCTTCTGGTTTGGCCAAGACCAAGACGAATGAGTGTCGAACATAAGAAGCAGATCATCCCCGCCCATGCGATGAAGCAGCTCCTCCCAGCTGCCGGGAATCGCAGGCGGTACTGTCATGACTTCCAGCGGAGCTCCCCATTCCTTACCGGCTATGACCGAGCCCTGGTACGTCCCTAAGCCAACAGCGTAGACGTGCCCGTCGTACTTTTCCCGCAGCAGCTGACCGATATTGACCATGCCTTCTTCCACCATATCCGTTGCGCGAGCATCGCCAACATGTGTGTTGTGAGCCCATACGATACATTTTGCCCCGTCTCCGTGAAACTCTATCAACTTCTCTAACACGTTGACCATATGCCGGTCCCTTAAGTTCCATGATTCATTATCATGCCTAATCATAGTACGGTAATAGGCTTCCGCACCTTGTACCGCCAATGCATTAAGCTCAGCGCTTAGGGTCAGCTCTTTTTCTTCCCGCTGGTTCGGTTCAATCTGCTTCCATCGATCCTGCAGCCGTTTAAGCAGCTCGATTACCTCGTCTTCACAGCCTTCCCCGTACAGCGACGCGGAAATTCCGTACGACTGCTCACTCTGACCGTATGGCTCGAAACACTTCAGTGCGTTCTTGACTGCCTGGAGATTATTCGGATCTTTCGAATGAAAATAGTTCACCAGCTCGTTCATGGATTCCCACAAACTGTATACATCGATTCCATAAAAACCGATTTTTTCTTCCTCCGGCCTATCCAGATTGAATTCGCGGAGCCATTCCGCCAGATGGAGCACTTCTTCATTCGCCCACATCCAGCTGGGCCAACGGTTGAAATCCTGTAGTGCCTCTCTAGCGTTCGAACCGGCATCCGGATATCCCTTCACGTATCGATTCAAGGTAAAGCAGGAAGGCCAATCGCCTTCTACAGCAATGAATCGGAAGCCTTTTTCGGTTATTAACCGTTTAGACAGCTCCGTACGAATCTTATAAAATTCCGAAGTGCCGTGGGATGCCTCTCCAAGAAGCACAAAGTCCGCTTCCCCCATACGATCGATTAGCCTACTATATGATTCTTTATCGGACAAGCTCAGGGCTAGCCTGCGGATAGCTTCACTGATTTCATTTGTCATATCGGTTCTCCCTTGCACTTCATTGATATTTTGTTTCGAGAAAAGGAATGTTTCTCTATGCTGTATAGGTTTAACCGTTTTGTAAAAGATAATTATATTATTTTTATCATCGAAAAGGAGCTGACTTACTAATGCCCAGACGTAGAAGATGGCAAGCACAAATGAATCAGAATCAACTTAGCCCGTCGGATTCGGTTGCGCCAACTCATAATGAAAACTTTGCTTGGAATGGAATGCCGATTCCTCAAATTAGCTCACAGGAAAGCACGAGGTTTATAGCACAAGCACAAGGTAACCCACAGACGTTCCAAGGCGGAATGCCTGTCCCGGGATCAACTGGCGATCCTAATGCCGTTTATGGGCAGCGAAATACGGGAATTAATAATGCCGATGCCCGTAATGTAGGCTACCAAGGCGGATATTCCGGTTATAACAAGCTTGGTCAACCGGTGCAGTACGGTACTTTTATGCGGGACGGGACACAGTACGGCAAAGGTCCGCATACCATTGATCCTAACAAAGCGATCATCCAAGCAGTTCATTATGAAAATGGAGGCATAAGTGCAGTTCAGTTTCAGGACGGTTCCGTTGCGGATATTGCATCGGCTATCGCATTAGCGGAAATGGGTCTCATTGAAGATGTTAATACAGGTAAAAACCGCGAGGGACAAAAAACACTAAGATCTTATCCCGACGGGAACCCGGATAATAACCTTTCCAATCTGCCGCGGTTTTAAATAAACTTATTAATTTCAATAAAAAACACCACGCACCAATCCTGTGCGTGGTGTTTCCAATTCCGTTAACTTCCAACTCTCGGCTTGGCCGGATTGCATCCCAGTTCAGCCGTCTGAATGGCAAGTGCTTAGCTAAAGTGGGGTTACTCTACATGTTCCTCTTCAAGATATATGGTCTCAATCTCGTTAAACTGAGTTTTCAGCCTCTCCACAAGAGCTTTAACGCCAAAGACCTCTGTGAATGTATGACTTCCAACAATCAGATTCATACCAATGAATTTTGCGTATTGAACAGAGTACAAAGATTTTTCACCCGTTATATACACATCGCATTTCGCTTCTTTTGCTTGTCTTATTAAGTCCGTAGAATTTCCAGCACCTGTAAGTACACCGACCCTCTTAATAGGCAAGTTGGAGTTTTTCCACGTCTTTACATCCTCACCCAATGAATTGGTGATTCTTTCCACTAGCTCTTCAAAAGTTATGGATTCGTAATACTCACCAATTCCAATGATTTCTTTGTTGTTTTTATAGTGTGTCTGCTGAATTTTTTTTATTATCCCGATTTCTTGTAATAACGAATTGCAAGTACCAAATTCAACAAAATCCAAAGGGAGGTGTATATAAAAATGTGAAATTTCATTTTCTCTCAGGTCTCTCATACATTGTTCCTTTACGCCATAGAGAAACCCCCAAGCGTCATGGTGAGTAATAATGAACTGAACTTTATTGTCCGCTGCTCTGCGAATCACGTCTGGAGTAAGATTCGTTGTGAACCCAACTCGAATGATTTCCTGTGATAGTGGGTTATTAAAACCATACTCATCATTCTCTTTAAATTGATCAACTAAGTTGCCAAAGGAGCTTTTAATGAATGCATTGAAGTCAGTTAGATTCATCTTATTCCCCCCTGAGTTACATCTCAAATGTACATATGTATCTAAAATAGATATACAATAAATAGCTCAACTCAATAGTAAGTCATCCGTCGAAATTTAGCGTTAGCATCCTTCACAGAAAATTGGCATGAAGACACATTAGACTATCGTACCCGTTAGCTTAATCATTCCACATTCTTGTTACTTCTTCTAATTCTAAGTCCTCGAATTGCATTTTATAGATATCTGGTTTCTTTAATTGATTCAAAAACTCCAAGCCAAAAGCTGGATCAAAATGGTTCATCATCAAAGTCATTACAAGACCATGAGTCCCGATTGCTATTTTCTTCCCTCTGTGCTCTTTTAGTATGGGCTTTAGAACTGAGATTGCTCTTTTCTGACAATCAGCATTAGACTCTCCACCCGGCAAGGTATAATTAGGGTCATTAAAACTCTCTCTGATACTAGACATTAACTCTACATTTTCAATAGTATTAGATGCAAAATGACGTTCTCTAAGATCTTCAAATACTTTAATATCTAACTTTAAGTGCTCGGCCAATCCCTCAACACTAAGAATTGCTCGATTATAAGGACTTGATATAATCATGTCTATTCCTTCACCTATAAGTAACTTCGTTACTTTTTCAATATCGATCTTTCCTTTTGGGGTAAGCCCTCTTGTTCTTTCATTTCCTTCATTGTATGGTGATTCTCCATGCCTAACCATATAGATAATTGTCTTCATACAGGGCTCCTTTAGATGCTTTCATTAAATATCACACTATGATTTCACATAACGTTTATTCACAAGGTTTATAAAATTATCCAACTCAGAAAATATTCGAGAAATAATTGAACTATCCTGCCCATTAGCTTAATGACAGAAAGAGCAGCTGCCGCGGCGGCAAACTGCTCCTTGATGGAATTGACCTAACGTACCCGTTTCAAATACGAAGTTGTAGATGTATATGACCCGTTAATAGTACATCCTCCAAGTACAACAACCGTGATAATCAGAAGCTAACCGATATTCCTTATTCTTAAAACCACCGTTATTACATACTTTGCTGACCCCGTCCTATAGTCAAAAAAGAGCCGATGGAAGCGGCCTCACCGGCTCCATCGGCTCTTACAGTGCATTCAACAAGCACACGCTTTATACAATCCCTTGCTTTAAATAGCTTTCCATACCACAAGTAAAGCGTCTGCCTTTTGCTGAAGCAAGCTTTTCCCTTCTGCCGATATATGCTTCTCCATCGCTTTGTTGTTCAAATGCTTCAGGAAGTCTTCAATATGCTTGGATGCTTGTCGGAGCGATCCCTTATCGTATTGATGCTCGGCCTGCATCAAATTATTCTGCAATTGCGATGCTAACGGAGCCCGTAGCTGCCCGGAAGCCACAAGATCCTGAACGGCCTGCCGGACAACGGATAGATTGGTCTGCGTCTTGACCGTCAGCACCGGACTAGGGTCCGATGTATTGCCCTTGCCGTCTTTGGCTACAATGTGGAACGAATACGAGGTGTCCGGCGCAAGTCCGGTCACGTTATACACAGCTTCCGTAACCGACCCGTATACCGTATCCGTAACCGTTGCATGTAGCTTGCCGTTCATCCAGACATCGTAATTCATTGGTCCCGAGCCGGCATCCGTCACCCTCGGCCACGCAAGCTCCACCGACGTATCGGTAACGGTAACGGCGCGCAGACCGCCAGGGGCCGTAATGGCATCCTTCGTTGTAAATTGCCATACGTCCGAGCTGATCCGGCCGCCATACGCATCCTCCGCTACCGTGTACCAGGAGTAAGTCTTAAGCTCTCCGAGACCGTTCCAATGCACCTGTGCGATTTGCCCGCTGGCTACTTTAGCAACGGAGCCGATTGCTTCGTTCGTCAGGAGTTTTGCTTCGATATAGTCAGTCGCTACCCGTTTCTCTTTCGGCGTCAAGTTCAACGTTAACGTCACTTCGTCCTTGCCCGGATATTGATCCGGTTCATAGTAATTATAATCGTTCTTGTAAGGAGAGTACGTATTGACATACAGGTTGCCGCTTTCCGTATCAAAATGCAGCAGCTTCATGTACCCGAGGCCGCCTTCCTCAAAGCCTTGATAATCGTTAAGCATTTGATATACTTTACGATCGGGCTGACCGTCGCCATTGTCGTCCACCTGATCCGTTAGGAGCGCGCTGCCTGTATAATGGCCGCTGAACACGGCAACGACATTGCTATTCGGGAGAACTACCTCTTGATAAATCGTATTGCCCGTCTCGGACCGGGTCCCGTTAGGCTGCAAATAATCATGCAGGCAAATGACGGCTGTGCGCTCCGGATACTGCGTCAATATGCTGTTCATCCAGGCGATTTCCTCGCTGCCAATGCTCCAGCCCATATACAAGAACAAATAATCGTTGCCGTTCGCGGAGATCAAGTCGTAGTGACCGCGGTTGTTCTTGTAAGAATCTCCGTAATAAGGCTGCCGCTCAAAGCGGTCCGCTCCAAAATATTTGTAATAGGTCGTATAATCGCTGTCGGTCGTCCCGACATCATGATTGCCTGCGAGTACGCCGTAAGGGATGTTGGCATCCTCCAAAACCTTCATGTTGGCGCTGGCTCTATCCCACTGGTATGCCGCCGTCGGCTCATTCACCAGATCCCCGGTGTGAACGACATAGCGAATGTTCATCTCGCTAGCCTTGTCTTTGATCCAGTTCACCTGCGATTCATAGATGTGCGGGTACAGCTCGGAATAAAACTGGGTATCCGACATCCAGACAAACGTATAGTCATAATCCCCGCGCGCCGGAATCTGGTCCTGTACAATGACATCAACCTTCCGATCCCTGACATAGTCACCGGCGGTCACTTTGCCCCGCAAGGTAAAATCGTCCTCCGTCGACGGGACGAAGGAAGCGGCGTCCGTCCATTGGCCCTGCGCATGGTTCCATGCATACATCGTCACCTTGCGTCCGGCCAACGAATGGCCTTTCCATACAATCTCGATCTGATCGTCATTACTTACACCCTCATCTAGCTTCACCTGCATACGCAAATATGGGAACTGTGTAGTAGAGTCTACCTTCGCATATTGGCCGTCGACTGCCAACAGCTTGCTTGCTTCCTCCTCCGTCAGCTCGGTTTCACCTGCCGGCTGAAATACGGAAGGCGGCTCCCAGTCTGTCGCATTCGTAAAGAAGCGAACGCTGTCGCGGTTGGCTGCGCCGTACTTATAGCCCTTGTAGAAAGTAACCTTCATATCGTCGCCGGTCGGGTCATTGACACGCACTTGGAGTGCAGGGTTCAAATCGACGCCGACCGCCCCGTCCGAAGGTGCTGCTACTGCAGGCTCGTCAGGTGTCTCCACCGGTGTCGTAAACCGCACGCTCTTCTCCGCACGATTGCCGACGCGGTCCTCCGCTTCGATCCTCAGCTCATGGCTGCCGGGCGAGAGCGTTGCTGACGAAGCCCCGTAAGGAGTCTGAATTCTCTTCCCGTCCAGCTGCACCTCCACCGTCTTGACGCCGGCTACCGGGTCGACGGCCGCTGCCTCAATCGTAAAGGCGCCTTTGTACGCCTTCCCTTCCTCTACGCTCGTACGGATTTCCGGTGCGGTATTGTCTACCTTTACCCGAACCGTTGCCTGGCTTTGATCCGGAGCGCTCACCTTAATCTGATGGTCGCCGTCCGCTGCGGCAGCCGTATTCCACGGATAAGCAAGGGAAGTCAGCTTCTCGGACGGAATAGGGAACGTAAAATACACCACCGGGAGGAACCGCCCGTTATCCCCGATATCCAGCAGTTTTGTCGGGTCCTCATAGCCGTTAGCCCGAATCTCCGTTCCATCCGCCAGCAGCAATCTGACATTTCTCACATCGTAGTCGTCCAGGTTCGTTTCCGGATTATCTTCGAAATACGGCCTTACACTGCTGCCTGCACGGATTGCGATGACATTGTCCCCCTCATGCAGCTTAGATGGATCAATAGGGGCGATGACCGAGCCGAAATCATTGACCGCCTGATCGGCCATGTACAAAATTTCACTGCCGGAGGTCACGGCGTTTTTGCCGTTCATTCCCTGGGCTTCGAAAACGAAGTAAGCCGGTTTTTCCAATGCGCGATAAGTTCCGCTTACGACCGATCCATCAATAGTCAGCTGCAGCTGAAGCGGGTCCGTATGCTTCGCAGACGCTTTAAGCAGCGTCGGTCCTTTGAGGATACTGCCCTCCGCAACATTCAATCGCGGGCTTGCATCGTTGCCGTCGAGATCGATGCGATACGTATCGCTTGTCGTCTCATGAACACCGTCCGTAGCTACGAAATAGTAGTCCAGGTAAGCATTGCCGATAAGGTCCAATAGCCCTATCGTATGATGGTATTTGGAATCCTGGCGGCTCAGCTTCATATTAAACGGTGTAAAGCTTCCGCTCTTCTCAGTCCTGACCATCAAAGTAAGCGTCTTAACCCACGTATCGTCCTGCGCTTCGGCGATGATCTCCACACCTTGAGCGGGATCAGCCGATGCCCCTGTCTCATTGCGGATGACAGGAGCCGTCGTATCCACAATATGCAGCGGCTCTGACGGAACTTGACTAGGATCGACGACTCCCGGTGTAGCTGGAAGTTGGCCTCCGCTGGTCAGCGCCATTTTGTTGCTGCCATCTTCCGGATATCTGTAAAAAATCCCCTTGTCCGGTGCCGTGATCTGTTCGCCTTCGTTATAAAAAGCGGTCACAATCTCATGTCCGGTATTCGTAGCAACGACTACCTCACGCATCCGAGTATTGGCCATCCCGCCCGAATGGATGAGTACTATGTCCTGATTTTCCACCAAATTTGTCTTGAAGTGGGCGTTGAAGTCCGCCACGGTCAGGTGCGGGTTGTACGTGTTAATAATCCAAAACAACAGCGTATCCCGTGGCTGCACAACGACATTATCAGGCTCGAAGGCCCACGTCGATTCGCTTTCCAAATAGCGGTATATGATTTTATAATCCTTAAACGAAATCGGCTTGTCCGTATTGTTATATACCTCTATAAATTCATAGCCGTCGGCGCCGTTAACGTTGGACGTATCCGGAACGAGCTCCGTAATCAGCAGATGCGGGGTGGTGCTTCCTACGGCAGCGGCTGCCTGTGCATATACGGGACCGATCGGGGTTACCCAGGAAATGATCAGCGTGATAGCTAACAAGAAACTTATCGTGCGGCGAACGGATTGCGTCCTCTTCATAACTTGCCTCCCTGCGGTTTTTTGTACTAATTAAAGAATCCTGTCACTTTGTTTGAACGCAAAAAAAGACCATGAATCACCCCCAGTTTTCTGCTTCTGTTTCTTTCATTGAAAGAAATGGATCAGCAGGAAAGGGTTTTTCTCATCGTCTCCAACCCGAGCTTCCCAGTTATAAGCGCTTACAACAATATAGTATACATTCCAAAAGAAGGAAAAGCTATGCTACTTTTTACTCTAATATTACTCAAAATTGTCTTCGCTACGCATTTATAAAGGGAAGGATCATTCCCATCCAAACGCACGAATTAGGTATTCAAGCTATCTGAGGTCATAACGGCAATAGCAGGTGATGCAATATCATGCAAATAAAAGGAACCGCTTTATATCACGACACAAAAACTAACGGGCAGTTTAGTTCCTAAATATGTTAATATACGAGAGAAGTTTTAATATTTTAGGGGGTATTGAAATGAGTAAAAAAGGAGATTTTATTGAATTTATGGTTAAATCGAATGCTCTTATATTCGGCGACTTTGTAGCTAAGAGTGGTAGAAAGACACCATACATGATTAATACAGGGAATTTTCAAACTGCGAAGCAAATTACTATTTTAGGCGAATACTACGCTGATTGTTTACACTCAAACTTGGATAAATCCGTAAATGTTCTCTTCGGTCCTGCCTACAAGGGCATCCCGTTGGCGGTAGCTGCTTCTGCTGCTTTATACAATAAATATAATAGAGACATCTCGATAACATTTAATAGAAAAGAGAAGAAAGATCATGGTGAAGGAGGACAAATCATAGGGTATATACCTCAAAATAACGATTGTATTGCAATCATTGAAGATGTGATTACTGCGGGTACAGCAGTAAGAGAAAGTATAAATTTACTGAACAACACAGCAGATGTAAAGATTACAAATTTAATCGTTTCAGTTGACCGTTTAGAGAGGGGACTGAGTAATAAGACGACGATTCAGGAACTAAATGATGACTATGGCATTCAAACCAATGCCATCGTAACCATAGAAGATATAGTAAATTATCTACATAATCGTGAAATTGACGGAAAGATTGTAATTGATGGGATCATGAAAAATACAATAGAAGATCATCTCAATCTTTATGGAGTTAGATAACGACAATGTAAGATGACACAAACAAAGTTGCATAATCGTTTGTGCCACAAAAGACGCTTCGGGACATTCGCCTTCGGTCCACCCAAGGTGGCAGACACCTGCATTTCTACACCCCGTGAGCGATGTTGTTCATAACGACCTTAATGACAACAATGTGCTGGCGTGCGGCAGGGACAGCTTCCGGATCATCGACTGGGACGCCCTGTCCGGCCAGGGTGTAATATCATTTCTAGAAAGCTGTTCTGCAGATCTCGGATCTCAGATTACCTGGGTAGAAGAAAATATAAATAAATACTATATTAAGCCAGACGGCACGGACTCAAGTACTACAAAGTGAAATATTAATGTTTCGACATCCACATGAGAAGCACAACGCCAATCCTACATCGGCCATGCTGGCCAATAGCACTCTGCATCACCTCGCCCCCTTCTTTCGTAGTCATTTATGCGTTATTTCCTATAAAAGTTTTCAAAGTCTCCAGCTGCAATAGATGATGCCTGTAATGCATTTCTACAAGCAAATACCACTCAATGGCGCTCAGTGCACCGAATCCGGGATGAAGAATTTTTTTGCTTTCGTGCACTTTACTCAGAGCGGATTCAGTACGTTTCATACGCACTACTACACCACGAATACCTTCTGCCAGCTGCTCTTTACTCTCCGGCTGTTTCGGGGTGTATTGCGGTGAAGCGGGGACCCGAATCCGAACGGGCGGAAAGCTTCCCAGTTCAAAGGCTTCCTTGCCCCTCTCCGTTTTTTCCTCCATAGCATCTATCGTTGCATTACCTCCAGCCAAGCATTGATCTACATTGTTTAAATGCATGAATTGAGCCGATTGAATCAAATGCATATACATTTGACCAATCGACCATTCCTCCTCGTTCGGTTTTTTTATCAGTTGCTCCATATCGAGGCCTTCCAGTTCGATCAAATAACGTTCTACTATCGTTTCAAATGCCTGTGATGCTTCCGCTGTACTTCTCATGAATCAATCCACTCCTTATTATTTATTCTTGAATATAATCCCAATATAAAATAACGCTCCTGACAACAGTGTGTCAGTAGCGTTTTAAAATTTTTTCGGCTTCTTCCCGAATCCGATGTCGGAAAGTCTCCGGTTCCAGCACCTCGACATCCCCGCCCCAGCCGAGGAGATAAGGCAGCAGTTCCTCCGGCTGACGGACAAGAAAGTTGACTAAAAGACCGTCCTTCCGCTCCTCAATCGATTCCATATAAAAATAACAAGTCTCAGCGATTTTGTCCGCGATTTCGGGGTTAGCCCGAACCAGCACCCGTTCGTTACGGTCGTCCGGCTGACGGTAATTGTTAAGGTTAAATCCATGTGGAATGAGAAAGCGATCTTCCAACACGGTAAGCCCCATCATCCGTGACAGCCTGAAATGCCGAGTTTCCTGCCGCAAGTCGCAGCGTGCAATCAAAATCCAATTTCCCTGAACCAGCACCAATCCGTATGGAGCGACATCACGCGTGCTTTTCCGATTGCCGTCCGTTTCCGGCATTTTTTTCAGATACGTGATACGTAATTTGCGGCGTTCCATAATCGCCCGCCTCGCTTGTCCGAGATAGTCCTTTTCCTTCCAGCTGGTTACCGGCTCGCCAGCCTGAAGAAGCCGCATTGTTTCCCGAACGCGCGTCGACTCGTCTCGTACTGGTTCAGGCAGGATAGCTTCAATTTTGCGTCGAGCCGCTTTAGATACATTTACGTAATCACCATCCAACCGCTGCTCGATAAAGTCAGCACCCATAAGCAAGGTTACGGCCTCTTCAGCAGAAAACCCGATCGGTGGAAGAAAATATCCATCCATTAGGGAATAACCCTGCCCGGGAGCCCCAAGGATCGGAACACCCATTTCACTAAGAGCCTGTATGTCTCGATATATTGTCCGCACGCTTGTCTCAAACAGAGACGCCAAGTCTTCCGCTCTCAATAACTTGCTCCGTTGTAGCTCAAGCATTATGGCGAGCTGCCGTTCGGTTTTGTTCATTATCTGTTCCCCCGATGTCCGTCATGCAAGTCCATTCTACCATATCAAACTGCAAGCTAGTTGAGAAGACGGCAGCTATATTAATCAGCTGTCGTCTTCTCGATTTTATTGAGCTATCGTACCCGTTAGCGCAACGATGTAGATTGTTTAGATGGCCAACCCGTCAATGGCATTTCTAATTGTTAACGCCATCACCCTTGCTGATGTTTTGGTAAATTCCCGAAAAAGCCCTTCTTGCACCCCTAGGGCGAGAATGTTTTCATTTGGAAGTAAAACAGCTTCATCATGGTCTGCTGAAAACTGAAGTTTACCATCAGCAGTTATAGAAAATATAATTGCTGTAATTTAATTCCCATGGTAATATCTACTAGGTATTTTGAATCATACTAGGAGGTCGTACCATGATTCTCAAAAAGGCAATTCTTACTGTTGCACTACTTAGTCTATCTTTTGCATCAATTTCAAGTGCCCATCCGGGAAGGACTGATTCTAAAGGTGGTCATACTTGCCGGACTAATTGCGCAAAATGGGGTTTAAAGGATGGTGAGTATCACTATCATAAGGGTGGTGGCTTTTTCATAGGCGTAGATATCCCAACGAATGAACCTACACCCTCTACATCTGATGTTGAAGAAACTACTCCTTATGGGTATGTTAAAGTTACTCTTCCGACATTTAAGGTTTATATTAACTATAAAACTGGAGCTTCAGACGCTCAAAACTCTACTTTAGAATACCCATTTTTTTTGTACAATGATATCATCTACGCACCGTTGAATTATGATATGTGTTCAACTCTTACCATTGAAAACACTTGGTCAAATGAAGTGGGCTTATCATTAAGAAAAACTGACACAGAGATTGGGGAGGGTGTGCATTTCCAGCGTATTAAGGCATCCTCTACTCAGCCTACAAACATGTATGCGCACCTTCCAACATTCAATATTTTTGTCAATGATGTATGGGTGGATAATGCGAATGAAGAATATCCATTTTTAGTTTATAATGATGTAACATACTATCCAATGACTTGGCATTTTAATAGTAAATTTGGTCTAACCACTGGATTAAAAGACAATAGGTTCGATATTTTTAAGTAGATTAAGGGCTGCCATTGGCAGCTTTTTATTTTCCAAGTAAAAACTGAGTTTCATATGAACTTTTTGATTTGCAACTCTATGGTAGCGAGTTGTCCATCCGAATCGACGAAGAGAGCTACACTTTCAAACCAATTGGAGCAAGTAACATCAAAACGGCTTCACTTTGTAATGAAAAAAGGTAAACGCTCTAGCGTTTACCCTTAGGTTGTCTTCCACTATCAGCTACCACCTGTTCCAAACGAATGCGGTAAGAAACGACAACGGCGGCTATGTTTATCGCGCCCCCCCTCATCAAACGCTCCATCAATGCCAATCTCCCCATTGCATCCGAAAAAAGTTACCGCTGCAAAATATCCGAAACAATGCTCTCCAATTCGTGCGGCTCGTATGCATGGTTGTATATGCCGAGAAAAGCTCTCGTTGCCTCCGGGACGCTGCCGAGCAACCGGTTGACAGCCGTCTGCTCCGGTGACAACGGCACGTTTTTCGTATAATGGCACGCCATATAAAACCGCGACAGCATCTTGTGCTCCAGCTCGCCCGCATACTCGTTCGCCATCGTCCCCCAGTGCGCCTCCCAGGAATCGTGTGAGGCGAGCACCTTCGTCAGCACGCGGGCTCCGTACAACGCATCGTGCTGGCCTTGTCCGACCGCCGGGTCCTTGAAGGCAAGCGCGTCTCCCGTCAACGCCCAGCCGCGGCCCATTTCTTCGTACCAGTCGTTATCGTAGCCGTGCAGCCCTTTGATCGGCCCGACCAGCTTGGCGTCGCGCAACCGCCGCGGAAACGACGTGGCGGCAAGACCGGCTTCGATCGTTTCCCGGAAACACGCTTCCGCCTCCCTAGCGAACTTATCGAGCCGCGCCTTCCAGGCGAGCGGAAACATAAGGCCGACGACATGCAGCTCGTCGCTAGTCGGGAAAACGATAGCCAACTGTTCGCCCATTTTGTAAAATTCCGTGCACCGTTCGCCTTCCTGCCGGAAGCCTTCGAAATAGCCGACATACGAAGCGAAATCCGTCGGTACGGCCCTTTTTCGCAAGCTTCCGGCCCACTGCCGCACTTGCGACCGCCTCCCGTCGGCGCCGACGACGAGCTTGGCGTAAAAAGCCGCCGTTTCCCCGTCCTTCCCGACCCCTTCGACGCCGATGACCGTATCGCCGTCCCACAGTAGTCCCATTGCACGGAAACCCTCCAGCGCTGTAACGTTCGGATGCGCGGCGGTGTGTTCGAATAAGATCCGGTCAAGGTGGGTGCGCCGGATGCAGAGGCATTCAGTTTCCCCCGAGATTTCCGGAAACGCCCCGTCGATCACCGTATCCTCCATCCGAATGTACGCCCTCCGATACGTCGGCGTTCCCGTAGCCAGCAGCCGGTCGAGCACGCCCATTTCCCGCAGCATCGCAACCGAATTGTTGAAAAAGTTGTGAGTCGACAACACATCGCTCGGAAAATGTGCCCGATCCAGCAGCAGCACGTTGTAGCCCACGCAGCCAAGCTCCCAGGCGAGTGCCGACCCGGCGATGCGAGCACCCACGATGACGACGTCAAAGCTATTTTTCATATTGAAAATCTCCTCCCCTATGATCCGACTGCATCGATTGTAACCCGCAGCGGGGAGCAAGCGCGTCTATCGAACGATATAGGGGGGAGATATATGTTTGGCTAACCGTCTTCCCGCTTACCCAGCAGACCCAACCGCTCCACCGCGCGGAACGCCTGAACGCGGCCACTCGCCTGCAGCTTGCCATATATGCGGTGCAGATGCAGCTTGACGGTACCTCCCGTAATGACAGGCCGAGCCGCGATTTCCTTGTTCGCCAGCCCTAGCGCCATCAGCCGCAGCACCACTGTCTCCCGCGAAGGCAGGCGAGCTTCTTAATCCGCTACGGGCGACGAATCAACACCTGCCTCGCCTCGGACTTTGGCAAAGGAGCTGCCTCGGCAGCTCCTCTGTAGAATTTTACTATACAGCTCTTTTTAAGTAGTGATTCTATAGATGTCTTAACTTTTCCGGATTTGCGACGGTATAAATCGCTTCGATCTTATGATCTCGATAAGCAAAAGAATAAACATACTGAATCCCTTCATCCAAACGAATGCAGATTCCGGGGAGCCCATTCACCATGAGGAACGAGTACGTAAATTTACCCGCATGCATGTTGATCACATTGTGATGAAGCTTCAGCACTTGCTCAAACCCGACAACAGGCACTTGTGCCGCGCTTACTTTGCCTCCGCCGTCCGAGTAGAGCACAACATTTTCACTAACGAGTTCAAGAAGCTTCGTCGTATTTCCTTGCAACAGCGAATTCACAAACTCTTTAATCTTCTCCTCCGCAATGGAAACCGGCGGTTGTTGGTCCGGGTCGAAATGGATGCTTTTTTTGGCGCGGTGGAAAATTTGCCGGCAATTCGCACTGCTTTTCCCGACTATATCGGCAATCTCTTCAAACGAATAATGAAAAATCTCTCGAAGAAGAAAAACCGCCCTTTCCGATGCACTCAATTGCTGCAGAAGCAGAAGATAAGCCGTGGAAATCGACTCCGATCGCAAATACCTATTGGATGGATCGTCGTCAGTAGCCCCTTTTTCAATCAAGGGCTCCGGAAGCCATGGACCGACGTACATTTCCCGCTTTTTGGCTGACGAGCGCAACAGATCCAGACAACGATTCGTTACGATCTTGTATAGGAATGCCCTTTCGTTTCGGATTGTCCCGACGTCGGACAGTCCGTCATAGCTCAAAAAAGCATCTTGTACGATATCCTCCGCATCCATGACGCTGCCGAGCATTCGATAGGCTAACGAAAACAGCTCCGTTTTATAACGTTTATATAATTCCTCTATGCTCATAGGAGGCATTCCTCTCCTTGCTCTCAAGGGAGAGCATGTGTTGTATGGCTCTTTTGGCGCTTGCCGTCGCGGCATCAACCAATACTTCACCGTGCGACGCCCATTCACCTGCTACATATAATCCTTGTATTTCCGGGACAGCGGGTCCGGGATTCTCAAGACGTTTCATATGCATAAAGTCGTGACAAACCGTCAGTTTAGGAAGGTATTGCTTGACAATCAATTCTTCCCGCCATCCCGGCTGCATCAAATCCAGCACGCCTTCCAGTTCATGCAAATCTTTATCCGGGTCCGTTTCTTTCCCTTGGTACTTTATGAGCGATATGACTTGCGCGCCATCGTCGCTTAAATAAGCGGCACGCGATTGATTGGTAAGAAGCACGGTCTGATCGATCCCGTATGCAAATTGTTGTTTAGGCTTGGGAAGTCGTTTCAAGGCCACGTCCAGGCAAGCCGCTGTGATCTCAATCGCTTGTTCTTTCCAGGTATGAAGGGCGGTTTCCTCTGCAAAGGGCACCAGCTGATTTGCGACAGAAGGTGATGTGGTAAGGACAACATGGAGCGTATCGATTTTCGTTCCGTCTTCACAGAGAACCTGCCGCACAATCCCGCCTCGGGTATCGATGGACGAGACTTTGGTATTTGTTTCAAACCGCACTCCCAGATCGGTTGCCTTTTGCCGCAATTCCTCGACCAATTCACCCCAGCCACGATCCAGGTACAACACGCCTTTAAGGGCATTCTGCAGTTGTTTCAATACAGGACCCGCGGCTGGCAAATCCGGCCCGGCCACATAACTGGCGGCACGAAGTAACGAATAAAAGATATTGCGCACCATGGGATCTCGCAAATTCCCTTCAACCCATTCGCGGACACTGATCCGATCAAATCGACGAGTATCCATTTTTAAAAGTTTCGTAAGACAGGAAGCAAACTCCATCTTTCCTTTCCAAGACAACAGCGGGGTCGTAAACAAGGATTTCATATCCGAAGGCAAGGTGTTCAATTTCCCTTTCCAAATGCCATACGCATCACTCGAAGGTTGCTTTCCTTGCAGGGTCAGTCCCAATTCCCGGAAAGTCGCGTACGCATCTCCCGTATACAAGGCATGCGCGCCCAAATTGAAGTAAGCTCCTTTTTTCTTGTTGGAAATGGCTCGGCCGCCTAAGCGATCTTGTTTTTCAACGACCATGGTTTGTTTCCCGGCTTTAGCTGCGTAAATTGCTGCGGTTAAACCCGCAATCCCTCCACCAACCACGACCACGTCAACCTTTTGCATCGCTCATCATCCCTTTCAAATTTTACCTGTATGACGGGCAAGGGATGTGAAGTGTGACAGAAAAGCAAAAAAAATTTAAGAGAAATCTTCTGGATTGACAGGATTCCCCAATTAATTGGAGCAGATGCCGTGCCTGCTCCTGCTCCAAAAACAATTCAATAATAGCACGTATTGGAAGTATCCTGCTGTTAACAGCTTAACGCGGCTGCCGATTCTGAACAGCACCCCGTCAAGTAGACAGTACAAATAATAAAACAGTTAAGCGGCCTTGTTCCTGAATTCCATCGGACTAAGGCCGTTTAATTTTGCTTGTAATCGTTCATTATTGTAGAAACAGATATAAGCCTCAATATCTCTCTTGAGGTCATCAAAAGTTTCGTACCTGTGTAAGTAATACTTCTCGCACTTTAAAGTTCCCCAGAACGATTCCATTGGGCCGTTATCGATGCATCGCCCAACCCGAGACATGCTCTGAGACATCTTGTTCTCATCCAAAATCTTCTTGAAGTCCAGCGATGTGTATTGAAAACCACGATCGCTGTGCAGCATAGGCCTGCTTCCAGGGGCCGCTTGTAAGGCTCGCTCCAAAGTCTGAAATACCAATGGGTTGTTATTGGAATGTCCCATAACATAGGAGACGACAGATTTATCATGAAGATCGAGAATGGCACTTAAATAAGCCTTCTGACCATGGCCATATTTAAATTCGGTAACATCTGTTACCCATTTCTCATTAGGCGCTGTTGCTTGAAACTCACGGTTTAACAGGTTCTCTGCCACTTGTTGTGGAGTAGAACGCATATATTTTGGTTTCTTCCTACGGATTACGGACTGGATTGCCTTTAGCTTCATCAACCGATATACACGTTTATGGTTGATCGCTTTTCCGGTTTGTTTGCACATATGCAGGGTTAATTGACGATACCCAAAAGTACGCTCTACTTTCTCGTAGATGTCCATCATCACTTGCATCAGCTGCTCATTCTCTAACTCATGAGAGCTGGGTTCGCGATTTAACCACTTGTAATAGCTTGAGCGTGCAATTCTAGCAATTTCACAGAGATGCTGAATACTCATTGATTCATCCTTGTGAAGCGCTCGAATGGCAAGGTAAACCGTTTCTTGTCGTATATGACCTAGCGTCGCCTTCTTTCGAGTTCCTCTAACTTTTTTAAAAATGCATTTTCGGCCCGTAGGCGCTCAATTTCATACTCCATCTGCTTCATCTTGAGTTTCTGCTGCTCAGCCTCCGTTAACTCTTCCGGGGCTTTCTTTCTGCCCCGGCCATCTTTTAACGCATCTTGACCACCATCTTCAAACTTCTTCACCCATTGATACACTTGTTGGTAGGAGACCTGGAATTGTCCCACTGTTTTTTGATAGTCATGCTGATTGGTCAAGCAATACTGAACAATCTCTATCCGTTCCTGCCACGTAGTAGTACGACCCTTTGTCATAGCTTTTGGTTCCCCTTTATAGGCATTTAAGCTGCTATGACCATTATACTTCTTAATCCAGTCGGAAAGTTGTCTCGTACTAGCTATCTTGTATTTCTCAATGATCTGGTATTGGGATAATCCCCCTTCAAGATAATCCTTCACCGCTTGGAGTTTAAATTCAGCGGTATAACTTTGATTATGTGTACGGCTCACCAGACCCTCAGCCCCATAAAGCTTGTAGCGCCGCTGCCATTTCATCAAAGTTGTTTTGTTGATCTCATATTTCTTAGCAGCAGCTAGAAAACCAATCTCTCCCCTTAACACTTCTTCGAGAATATTGAGTTTCTCTAGCGCATTATATTTTCCTCTAGCCATGAAAAAAGCTCCTCTTTACAATAAACAGGTTTTATTTTTTCACCTGTCTACCGCAAGGGGAGCATATCATTCATGCCGACAGCCGCGTCTTAGTTTTTTTATAAAGCTATCAATGACAAACTACTTCAATAAAAGAGGGACCCCTTTCCAAATTATGAGTCCCTACTATTGTTTTGGTATTGGGTTGATGTCTGAAGAAAATAAAATTTATTCAGGAGCTTTATGGAACGTCACGGCACCGGTAAGAGGCTGATCAGTTACAGTCATGACTGGGACGGTCTCATCTCCTTTCCACAAAACAAAGGAAGCGGTCGTCGTCGGTCTCGGGCTTCCGGACTCGTTCTTTGTCAAAGTCAACCTGACGACATACCGTTCATTGTCCGCACCTCTCGCTGATCCTTCTACGATGACGCGATTATCGTCAATGACAAGATATTGAAAGCTGCTCATCACAAGCTTAAGTCCGCTCGACTGGAGATGTATCCCCATTCCTTCGGGTAAGTAGCTGCCACCATAGCCTAGCTTGCCGGTAAGATGGATTTTGCCGTATGTGTTTCCCGTAACCGTATCGCCTGCAGTCGATTCTGGGAACCACCCTGCTACGGTAACGGGGCCACGCGCCGGATCATAGACGGCAAACGTGACGGACTCGCTCGCCTGATTGCCCGCAAAATCGGTTGCCGATGCGCTCAAGGTGTGAAGCCCCAGCGCGGTTACGGCCGTTCCTGACACGAAGGGCTGCTGGTTCAGCTTGACGATCAAGCTCTTCACTCCGGTCTCAACATCGCTCGCCGTGACGACGGGCGACGCGCTTACCGGGTAGCTAAGGCCTTCTGTTACACCTGAGACGCCGATGACAGGGGCGGTGCTATCGGTCAGCTTAAGCTCCAGATAGGGCTTGAAGCTGCCATTCTCCCTGGAATTGAAATTGGTAGCCAATCCAGACGATACATCTTGAACAATCGCCATGCTCGCCGTCTTATCTCCGGATAGCTGCCCGGCGATATAAGACGTGATGTCAAACGCGCGCCACCCCGCCACATTGTCGACGGTAACCGTCGAGAGCGGCTCTTGGGTTTCAGGCTTGTTGTTCCAGGTCACTTCCTTTTCCATCCAGCTGTCGTTGCTTACCGCCCGGACCGTATTGTCTACTTCCGTTCCGGCTGTATCGTTCGTCACCCCATATAGGTACAGAACAGCCGAGTTCAAATCGCCGGCTATACCGTTCAAATCGAATTGGAAGAAAGTCTCTCGTCCGAAGTTGGGTGTGCTCTTTTTGACCGTCAGGCTGGTGGCGGTTCCATAATTCGTATCGGCGTAGTCACCGCTCCTCACGAAAGCGTCCTTGACCGGCAGAAGCTTAAGGCTGAGCGGATCGATGACCTGAAATTCGACCGTCGCGAATTTGAGATAGCCGTCAAGCTCAACGAATGCCGCTACTTTGGCCGTCCCCACCCCATTTGCTGTCACAAGCCCTGATCCGCTCACCGATACGACGTCCTTGTCGGTGGACACGTATTCCACCGTCGCCCGGCTCCTATCGAGCGGTTCGCCCGTCGTCATCCTTCCGGTAAGGTGGAGCTGCGCCGATTGCGTCACCTTCAGTTCCGTCAAGTCGGACGCGAGAGCTACTGTTTTCAAGCTCGGCGGCTTGGTCTGACCGGGAACTACCTGATCGTAAATACGGACTTCCGAGATGCTGTTAAATTCGTTCTGCGAGTTTCCGTGTCCGACGATTCGAATATAGCGCACGTTCTGCTCGCCAGTATTGTAATTTTCCGGCTCGTCGGTATTCCCGGAGCTGCTGCCGCTAAATGCACGTGCCCAGCTCGTGCCGTCAGCCGATACGTCGATATCGAACGAAGAGGTGCGTTCCATTCCTCTGTACCAGGCTATGGACACGCTGCGCACCGTTTGGGCGGAACCCAGGTCATAGCTTATCCACTGTCCGTCCCCAAGAGCTGACCAGCGGGTTCCCAAATCGTCATCAAT
Organism: Paenibacillus sp. H1-7; assembly: GCF_022354825.1. GTDB lineage: Bacteria > Bacillota > Bacilli > Paenibacillales > NBRC-103111 > Paenibacillus_S. Next base: position 2,236,372 of record NZ_CP031168.1, on the reverse strand, counting down.
CGTATTCGACGGAACGTTCCCGTCATCTCCGCTCGCCGTCACGGCGACAATTGGCAAGCCCGCCTGCCCTGCATTGGATTTTCCAGGGAAGTACACCGCATACCGTGCGCTTCCTCCGCCGGGCTTCGATACATCGATCCATGCGGCACCAGGCAAGCTGTCCGCCTGCGAGATCGTTACAGACGCGCCAGCATCGGCCGCAGTCGCCGTCACAATCGGAGCGTTCGTCGTCCCTAGAGGCAGTGCCGCATCGTATGTGAAGGTCCTGCCTTCAAAGCCGGCCAGCGGAACGCCATCCAGCGATATACCGCTCAGCAGTGGAGCCGTTGCGGCGTTTGTCTGCCACTGGGACAGCGGCTGTACCGCCGGAAGCTGTGTAGGCGGGGCTTCTCCCTCGCGTAAAGGCACCATCAGTACCGATAATTGCAAATTCTGCACATCCTCGACGTGGATAGCAAGTTTGCGGATGCCGCTGTTCGGATTTTGCCCATCCGGATTAGGCGATGTCGGCAGAGGCTCGGGATCCATCATGACAAACTTAGCCTGCGACGGCGACAATATGCGCGCCCACAGCCTTTTGCCGTCCTTGGACAGCATAGCCCAGCTGCCGTCCTTCGCGATTTCCTTAATATCGGTCGAAGTGTGCATAAACCACCAATAGTCGGAAGGCGCTTTCGCATGCACTTCATCCTGTACGAGCATCTGCCGACGGTTATCGAGCAGCCGGATGCCGCGCTCGGCTTTATGAACCTCGCTTGCGTAAGCTGCGGTCAAATCGGCAACTGCGAGCGCTTCCTGCGGCGTCGATTCGACCCGGTTGATCACAATGCTCTTCGAGTCGTCCTGCTCCGGTCCTTGCCCGGGGTTAATGACAAGCACGTTCTGCCCCTCGCCCCGCATCCGGTAGTAGTTCCATCGCTGATTGCCGAAATAGCCGGGCAAATTGTAGTTGTCTGCGCCAAGCTCCTGCGCCCATCTTACGCCAAGAGCATCGAATACAAACGTTCCGGCGTCGAGATTGTGATGGTTTTTCTGCTCACTGGCGCCCTTGAAGCCGGCATACAAAGCTTGCGGGTCTTCCCAGGCGCTGCGAAAGGTGACCGCTTCCACGTTGCGGAAGTATTTGTCTAACGGAACATTGGCTGCACGAGGCCCCGCATAGTTATTCGGCATATACCAGAGCAGATCGAGCGGAGACGGGTTCATGTTGACACGCTGCGTCTGCCACCAGCCGTATTCCGGCTTGTTGAACTGCTCTCCGAACCAATGCAGCGACGGAGAGTTAGGCACACCCGAGCCGGCGTCCGCAAAATTGAATATTTGGTTGACCGGACTGGACATAAAAATCGGGAAATCACCGTTTTGCGGCAAGCCCGGGCTTTGCGACAAGTTGAAATCGGTTCCGAGCGCCGTCTGAAGCGCCTTGAAGTAAACCCCGATATATTGGATCGAATATTGCCAATAGCCAGGTCCCTCGTACCAGCCGCCGTCAGGCGCCCATTGGCCCAATGCTTTCGGCAGTGAGTTAAACCCGCGCTGCAGCAGGTCTTCGGCCATGGCTTTTACCTCGGGCTCATCCCCCAATGCAAGCGCGCCCATGCCGATGCCGCCGTTGACGACAAAGTTCCAGTTGTTCGTCGTGTTGACCCAAAACTCGGGTTTGTTGTATCCCGCCAAAGCCGGGATGAAACCTTTCGTTATAATGGAATTTCGCAGAAACGCTCTCCGCTCTTCCGTCCAATAATCGTACAGCCAATCGTAACCGATTGCGAAGGCATGCGTCATTTCAGCCGTGTCCAGGAAGTGGCTCGGATTCCAATCCTTGAAATTTCCCGCCGCCTCCAGCTCCGTCCACGCCCGCTCCGCGTAGCGTGAATCACCGCTAATCCGATACTGCATGCCCAACGCCAGAATGCGCTCCAGCACTTTACGGCTGACCGCGAGCAGTCGAACACCGTCGGGTATTTCATATTGGGAAGCCGGCTCCGTCAAAATTTGATTCGCCTTGACAGTAAGGCGGCCGTACCAGTCTGAAAGCCGCACGTCCGTTTGTATACGCTGCTGCAGGGCGGCAAAGTCGGCGGCTGTCGCCAGCAGCCGGGGGTGCTGCGTCGTAATCATGTCCGTTATGGACACCTCCTTGCTCAGCTTGGCATCGTCGAACCATACGGTTCCTGTAGCGTTCCAAAGAAACAGCTCGAACAGCATGCGGACGGCTCCTTCAGGCACCGTAACCTTCTGCGTTATTTGCTCCCAATTCTGAGTCCCCTTACGCGCTCCGGCAAAGGAGTCCGTGCCGATCTTCTGGTTGGACGAATTGTAAAATTGGTAGCGGATGACAACCCCTCTGTCGGTCGATACGATGTTATCCATTTTCACCCAAGCACTAAGCTGGTAGCTTGCCCCCGGCTCCACACCAACCGACTGGGTAAGGCTGTTTCGTGCGGTAGCATCCGCTTGGATCCGAATCGATTTGCCGCCGTCCTTGAACACCGCCTCATCGATAACGTACTGCGGCGTACCGCTGGCAACCCATCGGCTCCAGCTGGACGGTAATCCGCCTGTCACCGACTCGAAGCTGCCGTTAACCAGCAGATTCGGCCCTGCTGGAACGGCATTCGTTACCAGCTCCGCTTGTACGGAAGCTGCCGGAACATAACCGAAAAGCAAGGTAATCATGATCATCAGAGCCATGAGTCGCTTGGGCTGAACAGCTTGCCTCATGGCCTTCGTTGCTGCATTCACGGAAAACCCCTCCCTTTTATAAATGGAGCCTCTTGCCGTTACTTGGTACCGGCATCCATCTCCTGAATTTTTTTGTTGGCCCGCTCGGCCGCTTCACGAAGCGCTGTATTGGTATCCTTGCCGTTATATACGACGTCCCTTACGATCGTGTTAAATTCCGCGTTGACATTCCCGTTGTATTTGTTGACCGAGCCGGCGGGGGCATACTTATCCGGCTGGAAAGCTTTGACGTTTTTACCTTTGTACATCGGGTTGTTCTGGCCGAACATCTGTCTAAGCGATGGATTTCTTAAGGAAGTCAAAAATTTGCCGTCCTTAATTTGCTGTGACTGGTATTCCTCGGTCGTCAAGTACGAGATCACCTCAAACGCCTGATCCTTATGCTCGCTCATCGACGTCACATAAAAGTAGGTCGGATACGCCTGCGGACCGGTGTCGGGCTTGTCTTTAAACACCGGGAAGGAGGCCAAATCCCAGTTCATATCTCCAATCTCCTGCGCAGTGTGCAGCGCCGTTGTCGCCAAAAACATCGCTACGTTCCGGTCCTTGAAAAACCGGTTTCTCTCGTGCGGCTCCGATATTTGATTCGATTTGACCGTTTCGTAGCCCGGCAGCTTATAGAATCGGATCAAGTTATCGGCGAATAGCCTCCACCTCTCATCGGTATCGAACGTAGACTTCCTCGTCTCGGTATCGACGAGTGGAATCGAATAATGATTCATCATGCTCAAGTGGCCGTAAGAGGAGCCAAGTCCGTAATATTGTACGCCTCCGTCCATACGGGTCAAGATTTTGCTCATCTCATACAGATCATCCCAAGTTAACCCGTCCTTCGGATAAGGCACACCAAACTTATCGAATATATCCTTGTTGTAGTAAATCGCCGAAGGAGGCGTGTACACCGGCAAGCCGTACATGCCGCCGTTCGCCAGCTTTTTGGCCGTATCAACCATCGTTGGCTCAAGGTGATCCAAGCTGAAGTTATATTTTTTGATCAACGGCGTAATGTCGTATTCCAACTTGTTTTCCATCAGATGAGCGGGGCTTGCTCCTATGGAAGCGAACACGATGTCGATCTTCTGTCCTGCGGTCAGCAGCTCCTGCACCTTGCCCCCGGCGATATAGTTGATCTTAACATGGGGGAATTTGGTCATAATCGGCTGTGCGAACGTTTTCGTAAACTCCTCTTCGGGCCAATCCGCCGGAAACGGAAAAAATACAGTCAGCTCGACAGGGTCTTTCTTGCTCACAGCGGTTTCGTTTGCGGGTGCCGGTGCCCCTTGGTCCGCACCGCAGCCGGATAATATGACGGCTGTGCCAAGCAGCAATCCGCCAAGCGTTTTTTTGTTCAATGCAATCCCTCCCAGTTTGTAAGCGCATACAAAAAAACAAAATATCAATAGGCCTGCTGTCATTCGCGATGCAGAAAAAAAGCAGACTTCTCTTCTTCACCCTCCTTCTAATCTTATCCTTGTGGTATAATTTGGTATAAAGGCGAGTTGTAATTTTATTCTATTTATTGGCGGTATAAAGTTCAACAGTAATATTTCATCAAGGATGGTAAAATATTATGCCTTCAATCCATGGATTCCGTTCTCTAACTTATCCAGACATTTCGTCACATCCTCTACATCTTATTTTGACGATCGGTCATGAATCGACCCAAGATCCGTGCTATCGGTTTGACGGGCAGGAAAGGACCAAGGGGCTCCTTTTTCAATACACGCTGTCCGGAGAAGGAAAGCTGAGCATCGGACCGAACACGTTCTCGGTACCGAAAAATCATGGGTTTTTCGTCCATATTCCAAGCGATCATTACTATTATTTCGACCCTTCATCCGCTGATAATTGGGAGTTTATATGGATTAAGCTGTATGCTACCGAAGTATCGAAGCTATATTGGAACCATTTCATCGATCGGTTCGGACATGTCGCCTTCGTCCCCTCTTCTGCAGAGCCGATTTTGATTTTATGGAGCTTGTACAACAGTATTGCCAACAAGAAGATTGAGCACCAGAAACACGATATATCGTTTCGCGTTTATGAATGGATATTATCGCTGCTCCGCTTTTCGGAAGGAGAAGTTCGCACCGACCGGCATTTGCCGGAAACAGTTCAAATCGGAAAGCAGTTTATGGAACAGCATTTTCACGAGTCCATCTCCTTATCTCAAATCGCGGAAGTCGCGAAGGTTTCCCCCAATCATTTTTGCAAAATGTTTCAAAAGCATGTCGGGGCGTCGCCTGTCGAATATTTGCGGCTCGTCCGGTTGGAGAAGGCTGCTCACCTGCTGAAGCATACCCGGATCCCTGTGTCACAGATAGCTGTCGAAACCGGCTTCGATAATTTGAGCTATTTCGGGAAAGTGTTCCGTAAGCTTATCGGAATGACCCCATCGGAATATAGGGAAGGCAAGTCGGACTTGGCCGGCAACCAACTGCACATTATGAGCTGAAATAAATAGTTCGGAGCCTAGATTCGTTTTATAGAAGCGCCGTTAATTTCCAGAAATCCCGCTCGTTAACATAACAAAGCTGCCGTTCAATAATACGGCAGCTTTGTCATGGTGATTAGCACTATCGTACCCGTTAGCTTAACATTCAATTTTTCGAGAAAGCACACTATCTTTCGTAGTTTCTTCCAGAATGGTTTTCCTATATGCTTTGTTTTTTGGAACAACTAGATAGTTTTAAGTATTCATGCTTCAAAATACTCATCATTATACGATCGACATATTGACCATTTTTATAGACTTCGTCTCTTAGTATGCCATCCTTATTGAAACCAGCCTTTTCATAACTCCGAATAGCACCAGGATTATCAGCATCTACCGTCAAATACACTTTATGAAGGTTTAAACGCTCGAATGCAAAATCCAGGACAACACCTGTCACTTCTGTAGCATAACCTTGCCCCCATACCATTTTGTCCCCAATCCAAATACCAAATTCAGCATGCTTGGACCAAGGATGGATATTAAACAATTGGGTATTTCCAATCGGGATGCCGTCTTCTTTTATTATGGTAAAATAGACAGATGATAGATCTGTTTGCGCATACTTCCGTGTACGTTCTCTGACCACTTCCGGTGTTAGGGGCATACCACTTCCTGATGGTAACGTTCGGTTAACTACAGGATCGGACAGCCATTCATATCGCTTTTCCCAATCTTCTTCAACAACACGCCTTAATGTTACTCGTTGTCCGTATAGCATATTTCCCCTCCGTGTACCTAGATTGGTACTTATTTTGTATACTCGTAAATCCATATGTAGGGTATTCGCGAAAGCTTTTTAACTATCCTGCCCTTTAGCTTAATCCGCCGACGGTCAATCGGGAATGATATAAGATTCTTGTCAAAATCGGCAATGATATAAAGTTCTTGTCATTTGGTTTTGACAAGAACCTTATATGATAAAACGAAAAAGCCGCGACCTACGCGGCTCTTAGTGAGATTAAGTTCTTCTCACCCGACAGCGTCACTTTTTTATAATTATTTGCCCTGACACCTGCTTCTTTTGCGATCTCTTCAATAATTAATTCCACGGCTCTTCTTGTTAATCGTTTCCCCTGTTTTTCTGAAATAAATAGCCCCGGTTCCTCTGTTTGGTTTCGTTTTTGGAGAATCATTTCCCGAACTGGCTTACTGGTCACGTTATGAGCGTCTCTTTTGGATCAAAAATACATTCCAAACCAACCACATAGAAAAAACCCGGCCAGAGGCCAGGTCGGTTTGATTCCTTATTCCGGCAATACCTTCACTTCAACAGCTCGCGTTCTACCATGGCGGCATGCTCCAGCACCGTCTCGACCGACGTATCCCATTGGTACTCCAGGATGGAACGATACGGATGTCGAAGCCCCCGCAAGGCACTCCAGATGGGCTCCCACTCTATAGCACCTTCCCCAATCGGCTGATGCAAATCATCCACACCGTCATTATCGTGGAGGTGGACGGCGCTGAGCCGCGTGCCGAGCGTCCTGATCAGCTCCGCCGTATCCCAGCCGTTAATGAACGAATGCCCTACATCCACGAGAGCGGATATCGTGGGTATTTCCTCGAACAGCCGGACGAACTCCTCTTGGTCAAACAAGGCAGTCTCGCGGAACCCGACATTCTCCACAGCCAGATCAATGCCCAGCTTCTGCGCCTCGTCCCCCAGACGCTTGAGATTATCGATCGCTCTTAGCTGCGATGCCTTCCGCAGGAACAGCGGCGTAGAATACAAGCTCGGATGAATCACCATCTGCTCAGCTCCAATATGGGCCGACCAAGCCAAGCATTCCTTGTACACCTCATACGAATATTCGGCCACCATAGGGAACCGGGCGGAGGCCAGATTCAGCTCCCAGATCGGGGAATGGACGCTCAGCGGACCGGGGTGATTCTGAAACCTCCGAAATTCCGCAAGCCAATTCACCGGCTCATGCCAATTCGGCCCGTCCATGGAAATCTCCAGGCCCCCGGACCAGCGGTCCAGAAGCTCCTTGCAATCGTCGACACGGTGCATATACGGCAGCAGATTGATGAACACATTCACGTTCATAGGATAGACCTTCTTTCATCTATTGTATGGCTGGAACTACTCTTTCAAGGAGCCGAGCATGGCGCCCTTAACGAAGTATTTCTGCAGAAAAGGGTATACGATCAGAATCGGCAGCGTAGTGAAAAGAATGGCGGCAGCCTTGATGGTTTCCGGACTGCTGAAGATTCCTGAATCAACGGCAATGGAATCCAGACCCGAGTCGGTGGCACTGCTCGCGACCATGTTCTTGAGCTTCAGCTGCAGCGGGAACAAATCCTTGGAGCGGATATAGATAAGTGCCCCAAAATAGGCGTTCCACGTCCCAACGGAATGAAACAGCGCAATCGTGGCAAGCACCGGGGCCGACAAGGGCAGCACCAATCGCGCATAGACTCCGAACTCCCCGCTCCCGTCGATTTTCATAGCCTCCACCAGCTCGTTGGAGATGCCTTGGAAGAAGGTCTTCATAATGAACACATTGTAAGCCCCTAGTGCTCCCGGGATTATTAACGCCCACAACGTGTTGATCATGCCAAGGGACTTTACGACCAGATAGCTCGGAATGAGCGGTACGGGAAAAATAAAAGTAAACAGGATGAGTCTGGTAATGAGCTTTCTCCCCGGCATCATCGGACGAGTCAGTGCATAGGCCAAGGTCGATGTAAAAATAAGGCAAAGCAGCGTACCCATTAACGTGATGTAAACGCTCACTCCCATCGCTCTCCACATATCCTTCATCCCGAAGAGCGCCTCATACACATTGAGCTGAAAGCCCTTCGGCCACAAGACAACCATTTTGCTATTGGCATAGACCGGACTACTGAGCGAGACGGCCGCCAAGTGGATCATAGGAGCAATCATGGTGAAGCACAGCACGGTGAAGAAAACGCCGTTCACCCACTGGAACGCCCGTTCCGATCGCGGCATGATGTTCATGGTTTACATCCTCCTAATAAATGCTCTCACCGGTCGTTCGGCGGCTCAGTTTATTCAGTCCGACGACGAGAATGACCCCAACCAGCGCCTTGAAAATACCGATCGCCGTCGTATAGCTGTACTGACCGCCCATGAGTCCCACCCGATATACATAAGTGTCGAACACTTCGCCGACCTCCCGGACAAGCGGGTTTAAGAAGAACAGCACCTGCTCGACATTCGCATCCAGCAAGTGGCCGATGCGAAGCAGAAGAAGAACGATAATTGCCGGCAGCAGGGAGGGCAGTGTAATGTGCCAGGCTTGGCGGAACCGGGAAGCGCCGTCGACCATGGCCGCCTCATACAGATTCGGATTAATCCCCGTGATAGCGGCCAAGTAAATGATCATGGACCAGCCGACCTCCTTCCAGATGCCCAAGCTGATGACCATGCCAAGAAAGTATTTGGGCTCGGTCAGGAAGGAGACGGTTTCTCCGCCAAGGGAATGGATAAGCTGGTTAACCAGTCCGTCCTTGGATAGCAGCTCAGTGAAGATTCCCCCGACAATGACCCAGGAGAGAAAATGCGGTAAATAAAGCAGCGTCTGGGTCGTCCTTTTGAACAAGCTGACCCGAATCTCATTCAGCAGAAGGGCCAGGAGCAACGGGGCCGGGAACCCGAACAAAATGGAATAAAGACCGAATTTCAAAGAGTTCTTAAGCACCAGCATGAACTCGGCGTAGTCAAACATAAATTGAAAATGCTTCAAGCCGACCCACTCGCTGTGCAGAATGCCGGCGAATAAATTGTACTCCTGAAAGGCAATGATATTGCCCGCAAGCGGGATATATTTAAAGATGAGGAAGTGGGCCAGACCCGGCAATGCGATTAACAAGAGAACCCATGAATCAATTCTTACGGATTTTCCGAACAAGGACTTTCCCTCCTTTCCAGCGAAGACAAAGGGACCCTCAAGCAAACCGTGCTCCAGAGAGGGTCCCTATGAAGTTCGTTATTTCTTGTTGAAGGTGTTATGCCATTCGGTAGCTTCTTTAATAGCCGCGTCCCCGCCGCGCTTCTTCCATTCCGCAACGAAGGCGTCAAAGCCTTTATCCAAATCCTCCTTGCCCACAACCAGCTTGACGAAGGCATCATAGAAGAGGCTGCCGGCGACAAAGCCTACATTCAGCTCCGGACGACCGTCCAGCGACTTAAGTGCCGGCATATAAACGGCATTGTTCTTCATGATCGTTGTTTTGGAATCCTCGTAGCCCTTTAGGATGACATCGCTGTTCGGCAGCACCTTAAGCGCCATAGGATTATTCAGGCCATTTTCCCGAACGTTGATGGAAAGCTGGAAAAACTCCTTCTCGTTGAGCTCGCCGGCATTGTTCGGACTTTTCGGGTCGAATTTGACCTGTCCGCCCTCTTCCGTGTAGTTATGGTCCTTGATGCCGTAGGCGAAAAATTTATCCGCATCCGGGCTGCTCCAAGCCCATTCCAGGAATTTGACGATCTCCTCCGGATTCTTGACACTCGCCGGAATCACCCAAACGAAGTACAACTGATCCGTGCCGATCTGCAGGAAGTTCTCACCCCGCGGTCCCTTCGGTGGAACGGCCATGGTAATCGCCGCTTTCGGCTGATTCGGATACTGCTGCGTAGAGACGGCGGCATATTGATAGGTAGCCGCACCCCAGGCCGCAACCAGGCCCTTCGCAATGTCCGTTCCCCGGTCGCCCTGTTTCTTGGTAATAAAATCTTTCTCAATGTAACCGTTGTCATAGAGCTTCTTGTAGAAAGCGATCGCTTCCTTCATCTGCGGCTGAATGATATCCGGTTCCATAACTCCACTCCGCAGATGCCAGGTCCCCGGTCTGACGCCGAAGGAGCCGGTGAACACATCATTCCAGGACATGCCGTCGGTTAACGAGAGCGCCCATTCATTATTCGGATCTCCATCGCCGTTGACATCCTGCACCTTCACCGCTTCGGCGAATTTCAGGAAATCGTCCAGTGTTTTCGGAACCTCCATCTTCAGCTGGTCGAGAATGTCCTGACGATAGAAGATTACCCGGTCCGCGGCGGCTCCGGTCAATACCGGGATGCCGTAGATTTTGCCGTTTCGGCTTACCTTCGGACTATTCCATGCCACCTCGGGAATTTTCTTCTTGAGGCTCGGAGCATACTTATCGATCAAGGGACCCAGTTCATGGAAGACACCTCGATCCACGGCTCCCTTGTGTACCTCCCAATCGATGCCTCCGGTCCGCACCAAGTCGGCAAGCTCTCCCGACGCGAAGCGAAGCGCCAGCTGCTGCCGGAAATCGATGTCGTGTCCAAGGAATTCATAATTCACGTTGTAGCCGGACAGCCTGCTAAGCTCCTTGAAGTATTTGTCCTTCTTCTCATCCGGTCCCTTCGAGGCGAAGCCCGAGTTGTTGTGGGACAGCAGCACCTTGATGTTCTTGCCGGCGGCCGCTTTCGTTCCCGAATCGCCGCTTCCCGGCGCCGATCCGCCCGATTCGCCTCCGCAGGCGGCCAGCATCGTTCCTGCCAGCACTATGCTGGCCGTCGATGCGATGAATGTTTTTTTCGACTTGAATGCCATCTCGCGATCCCCTCCGAATGTTCATCCTGATCCATTAGCCTTTCCAATATCCATTATAGGATGGGCTTCTGAAGGTCACTATGGAATTATCAACGAAAACTTGTATAAAGCTTATATCGAATCAGGAACCTCGATGCTTTCATACTTTCGGTAGTCCGAGGGGGAGAAGCCGGTATATTTCTTGAAGGTTTTGGAGAAGTACGCGTAATCCTCGTAGCCGACCGCTTCCCCCGCTTCATACACTTTGACGAACGGATTTTGAAGGAACGCCTTGGCTTTTTCCATTCGGACCTGGGTTACATACTGGTTGAACGACACGCCCGTTTCCTTCTTGAACATATTGCCGAAGTAATTCGGAGACAACGCAAAGTGCACAGCAGCATCCTTGAGGCTGAGATCCGCCTTCTTATAATGCTCCTCGATATACTCCTTCGCGCTTTTGACCATCCGATTGTAGCTCCACCAGTTGCGGCTGAACCGGATGTGCTCGATCAATCCCTGCAAACAAGCATGTATGTAGTCGTACAGCTGTTCGGCGGTGGCTAAGCTTTCATTTTCAGGGAACTGCGCCTTTGGAAGAGGCAAGCCGTTCTGGCTTACTTCCTGCAGGGTCCCGTTCAGTACAATCAAATAGTACGTCAGCTGCTCCAGATGCTCCGGCTTCACAAGCTCAGGGCCCGGGTTCAATGTATTGCGAATGCGCTCCAGCTCTTCGGCCAGCTCGCCTTCGTTCATGTGCCATATTGATTTGGCCGCACGCTCGGCATGAACCTTCCATGACCAGAGCCAGTCCTTGGGTAAGTCTTGCTTGCCAATTCGGGACTGAAGCTTTCCATGGATCTTCGTAAGCACGGACAAGAAATACGAAGGGTCGATCGGCTTCAACAGATAGTCCGCTACCCCGAATCGCAGCGCACTCTGGGCATAAGCAAAATCCCCATAGCCGGAAACCACCACGTATTCGCTCTTCAGCTGCCTGTCGGTCAAGCTGCGAATGAGCTCAAGCCCGGACAAACCCGGCATCCTGACATCCGTAACGATCAAATCCGGCTTCAGCTCAAGCGACCTTTGCAGCGCCTGCTCCCCATCCTTCGCCTCCTCAATGACGACGAAGTTCTCAGCATCGCGTTCGATGATCGTTCTTAACGTCAAACGAACCATTCTTTCATCATCCGCAATCAGCACTTTGAACATCCTGAAGGACTCCTTTCTGGTAAGGAAGCTTTACTTGGATCCGCGTACCCTTCTCATTCGAATCGCATATTCGAAGCCCATAGGGCTCTCCAAAGGCAAGTCGCAAACGACTATGTACGTTCCATAATCCGATTCCGTGGAAAGGACTCATACTGGCACGAACCTGCTTCACCTCGGTCATCGATTCGAAGGCCTGATTATATTTACGGTAGAGCTCCGGGGGCATCCCTTTTCCCTCATCGTGTATATACATCGAATACCAGTCTTCTTCAGCACAGCCGATAATCGATACGTTTCCCGGCGAAATCCCCTGCTTCTCGTAAGCATGCTGAAATGCATTCTCAATGAGCGGCTGTAGGGTAAGGCGGAACAAATAAACCTGATCCAGCATCTCTTCGTCCACATTCATGTTAAAACTGAAGCCCTCGAACCGCTGCTCCTGAATGCAGATATAGCTCATGATATGATCGAGCTCTTTGCGCAGACTTACGACCTGCTCCGGGTTCCCGACACTGTAACGAAACAGGTTCGAGAGATGCACCGTCATTTGACTGATCGGCTTGATATTGAACACCACCGCATGGGCATTGATGATTTCTAACGTGTTATATAGAAAATGGGGATTGATCCGGGACTGCATCGCAGAGACCAGCGACTCTCTATGCTTCAGCTCGAGCTCCTTCTCGCTCATTTGGGTTCTGTGAATTTCCCCAAGCAGCTTCTTGATTTCCCTGAACATTCGATAGAAGACGGCGAAGCCTAGAATGAGAATTTGGGCACCGATGAAGAGAGTAAGCACCTGCAGGCGCAGCAAGCCGCCAAGCAGTTCCGTTTGGGAGGTTTCGGATATTATTCGAAACCCGGTTTGGTCAGAGATTTGATAGACCATCAACCGCTTGCCGCCGCTTCCCTCCAGCTCGAACCTCCCCTTGTCCCCGTTCATCCGATCGGACCATGAGGAAGGAAGAAAAGCTCCGACTCTTTCCCTATCCGTATGGAAGAAGATTTGGCCCGATTCGTTCGCTACGACCATGGAGCCATTCTTCCCATAGGGCTTCAGATCGGAGATTTTGAGCAGCTGCTTTAAGGATAGAGACATGATGATGGCTCCAAGGGGCTCGTAGGTTTCATTATCAATAATTTTTCTGTAAACCGTAATGACAGATACGCCGGCCTTCTCCTCGATCCCCAAGATTTTGAAGGATTCTTGAAATAGAGGCATAACGGCCGTCGAATAATCGCCGAAGCTTGCTCCTTTTTGGGAGAGGAGGGAGAAGCCGTACATGTCCTTTCGCATGTTGGGGAGAAGCTCGTTCGAGATCCGTCCTTTAAGGCGGTACATTTCGTATGTGTTATACGGATCCGCTTTAATAAATTCCTGAATCAGTGGATGACCGGGAAGCGCCATGGAATCGGCTTTGATTCCCGCGAAATACTCGTCCAGCTGGGCATGAACCCTGCCGATCAGCTGCTCGTTATAATAAATGCCGCTATCTTCGATAGTTTCGGCAGACTTCGCATACCAGAGCAGGCTGAATAACAAAAACGGGAGACAAAACAGGACAATAAAGTACAGAAGCATTTTCCTTTTGATAGATAAAGGCTGACCCCATCTCATCATGGTACGCTCCTCTCCTGCAACGCAGCGGCGGTGGTCTGATGATTCTTCACTGATTCGTTTTTGCTTATTTATGTTCATTTTCGCGCAGCCATTCTCTTCAAGATTATGCCAAGGGAAAGCGCATTGTCAAAGCCTTTACGATATCTTCATATAGACAATTTATTATCGTAGATATTTACATAAAAACGTTGGTTTATCCAACGACGAAACACAGCCAACGAACTACAGTGAAGGTAGACCCCATGCATCTACAGGCATATGTATTCGAGCATAATTGCGCAATCCATAAAGGAGGTATTACGCCCGTGACAACCGATTTTACGTCAGAACAACCGGATTCCATGAAGGGAGAGCGAATGATAAGTCGAAGAAAGCTTCTGGCTTCCTTAGGTATGGCCGGCGCCGCCGCTCTGGTAACCGCATATGGTACAAGCGCCGCTGTGCAGTCGGTAACGGAGGCCACCTACGGCAAGCCGGAGCTGCTGCCGCGCGAGCTGATGAACTTAAGTTATGTGGTATCGACGACGATTGCCGAGCTTCGAAGCAATGCCCAAATTCAGAATAACCTGGTATATTACGTTAACGATCGCGAGCAGGAAGGCATTTTCCTCTATGACCCATCTGACGTCAGCTCCGAGGATAATACCGGAACGATATTAGTGAACGCTTCCGGGGCAAGGTTCAAGAGGGTGGTGGACAATTATACGGTGAACGCCAAGTGGTACGGCGCGAAGGGGGATGCTTCCGCAGATGATACCGCAGCCATCCAGAACGCATTAAGCGAAGCGCTCCGATGGCCGAGTGTGAAGGTCATCGTACCGGCAGGGACCTACCGTACGACGAAGGAGCTGTATTTGTTTAAAAACACGCACCTGGTAATGAACGAGCAAACGACGATTCTTCGCAGCCACGACGGCAACGTGTTCCGGAACTATAGGACAACGGACGTGTTCTACCAATACGAGGGCAACGGCAACATTACCATTGAGGGTGGTGTGGTTGATTGCAATGGGGTGAAATTCACCCGGGTTTGCAACGGGATGGCCCTCGCTCATGCCGAGCATATTACGCTGCGCAAAGTGACCATCAAGGATACCCAGAGCGGCCATGGCATAGAACTGACGGGTGTTAGGCATGTGCTTTTCGATCAATGCCGCTTTGTAGGGTTTATGTTTACCACTCAGAACTATTCCGAAGCCATTCAGCTGGAGCCCGCCTTGAAGGCAGGCTTCGTCGGGCAGGCCGCCGATCATACGCCTACCCATCATGTGACCGTACAGCATTGCTATTTCGGTCCAAGCGGTACACCGGGAACGGTCCCTTGGCCATGCGGTGTCGGGGCGCATGGGGCTTATCCCGGAGCGTATTTCGACCATATTATTGTTCGTGACAATGTTATGGAGAACTCTACTTATTGGGCGATCCGTCCCTTTAAGTGGCGCAATTCCGTCATCGCCGGCAATCATATGAAGAGGGTAAACGGCGGCATCTTCATCTCCACCCCGTCCGCAACTTCGGCTTCCTCAAAGGATGATCAAGGAGTCGTCCATCCGGTGCAGCCTGCAAGCACGATCATCGTGGAGCACAATATCATAGATACCGGGACGAATAACGGGATTTATGTCGAGGGCTTTGCTGAAGGAAGCGGGGAAAAGGTTATTATTGCTAATAATATTATTAAGCAAATGGACGGGCAAGGGATCAGCCTTCGCAGCAACCACTGCGTGATTACCGGCAATATCCTGGAGGGAGTCAAGAAAAACGGCATTTATATGACGGATTGCACGAACATCGTTGTTGCCGACAACCTCATCCGCGACGTTAACTTCCATGGTGTGCAAATCAACAATTCCAAGGGCATTGCAGTAACCAATAATTCAGTTACGAACGCCGGTCAGAACGGGGAAGGAACGTATGACGGAATCGCTCTTACGGGTACGTCAAGAGAAACGCGAGTCGTTGGAAATACCGTAAGAACGGAGCAAGGACGGAAGCGCCTTCGCTGTGGCTTGAATGCCGCCTCCTCCGTCACCTTGCTAACCCGTCTGCAGAATGACCTTCGCTGCGGTGCCGTAAACGGCAACTTGCTGGACGCATCCGTTCAACCGAATACGTCCTATGAAGACTTATCCTAGCAGGACTTGATGATCTTTGCCGGGTTTCCGCCTACAACTACGTTATCAGGAACATCCTTCGTTACGATGGCACCGGAGGCGATGACCACATTGTTGCCAATCGTCACTCCTGGGTTGATGACAGCTCTGCCCCCAATCCAAACGTTATGGCCGATGGTGACAGGAATACCGTATTCCGCTCCGTTGATTCGTTCGGGGGCGTGGATCGGATGGGTTGCGGTATAATATGAACTCCAGGGGCAATGAAACAGTTATCCCCTATTCGGATTTCGCATACATCCAAGAAAACACAATCGAAGTTCGTGAAGAAATTGTCGCCTACATGAATGTTATAGCCGTAATCGCATCGAAAAGTCGGTTCCACATATAGGCTTTTTCCTGTGGAGCCGAACAGCTCCTTTAAGAGCTCGATCCTTTCCTTATCATCGGTTTCAACAGTTTGATTGAACAATCGGGTAAGCCTTCGAGCATGCTGTCTCTCTTTCACTAATTCGGGGTCTCCGGCAAAATAAAGCTCGCCGCTGAGCATTTTCTGTTTTTCGGTAATTTTTTTCGCTCCTTTCGAGCTATTCTGCGTTTATTAAGTATAGAAATCATATTGTGGGATAAAGCTGGTACTAATCCACTCAGGCTAGGAGCAGCTCATCCCATGCTACCATTAGGAATCACTATAGCGGTAATGATCATGATCATCCTAGGTATGCCCAAACGCCTGACCCATGCGGAGTATTATATCACTTCCCTGTTTGCCTTCCTATTGAATGCTACTGCCGATTTCTCCTTGAATTTGCAGCATGACTATTACGGCTATTTTCGGGAAGGAGTCGATATCGAAGGGTATCTTATTGTTTAGTTATTGGACCTTGCATTAATATTCTCTATCTATGCGTACGGCGCTCTAGCCCTTCATATCCATGGGTTTTGTACCGACGCTACCATTTCATTAAGGTTGTCTTGTTAATCCCATATTTCTTCGCAGCAGCCAGAAAACCAATTTCCCCATTCGATACTTCTTCGAGAATGGCAAGTTTCTCCAAAGCATTATATTTTCCTCTAGACATGAAAAGCTCCCCTTACAGTAGTTAGGCTTTTATTATTTCGCCTGTCTACCGTATGGGGAGCATATCAATCCTTAGTCTGCCGCTGTTTTATTGAACTCGTACGCGTTAGCGTAACAAGTTCTTAATTCAACTTTGAACTACTCGTTCAAAAATAATTTCGTATTTCGTAGGTTTTCCATGTCCATTATAATGTGTTGGTAATACCTGTACTAGTCTCCATCCGTCTTTAGCATGTTCATCAATTAGCTCTCGATGTGTAGCCGATGAGAAAAATCCGCCTAAAGTCGTTTCAGCATATTTGTATTCGTACAACCTCTTCAACTCCTTTTCTCAGGTATGTACGATTCCGTCCTGCCCGTTAGCATAAAGCGGCTGCTGATCCATGCCGGCAGGTGCGTCTTAGTAATTCAATAAACTATCGTACCCCGTTAGCTTAACAGTAAAGTGATTAACATTTCTTACATATCCATTTCCTTGGTTGTGGCATTTTTAAGTGCAATTGAAAGTTTTTCAGCAGCTTCTTTCACGATAATAAAAGCTTTAGCCACAGCTGCATCAGCCTCATCAGCCCTATTTAATGATTCTTCGGCTAGCTGAGATGTTTTAATAAGCTTTTGAACAGCCTCATTCCGTATTATTTCAGCCACTTGTAACAAGGAAGGATTGTCTGAAACATGGGTTAAATATTGCGTTGCATCATCGGCTGCATCTGTTGCTAAAGCTACCTCATTTTCCAACTGGATAGCTAATTTTCGAACATTAATTGCCAAAGAAGTTACTTGATTTAGTTCTGTTCTGGCTGTTTTCATCTGTTCGAGTAACGACAATAAGCTTTCCGACATATAAGGGCTTCTTCTCCTTTAATTACTAGATTTATCCTAAGTTTATCATATTAGATTGATTTAGCCAGAATGGTATCAGAAAAAATGGGTATTCTGCGAGCTGTATTATCCTGCCCGTAATCGCTAGTTCGACTCATTTTTTGAATAAGGGCTAATCCAAGTCCAGTAGGGTCAACCAAGTATGCTTGGAAAAAATCATCCAATTCCATTTTCTTTCGTACAACCAAAGCACCGAAATTCTTAGCATTTGAAATCGTTTCATCAATAAAATTGACTTCAATTTGTATTCGAGTGCCAAATCATGTGGACCTTTAGTGATACCTCCAGAGATTCCTCCTGTGCTGACAGTGCAATAACCCCTGCTGGGTTCACTAACTTCCCAACCAAATACATTAGAATAAAATTCTGTTTCTTTGTCGGTGTCTTGACTATTTAACTCAAACCCGCGACCTTTCCCACTTTAGTCCTTCTTTCTATGAGTGATTAAATATTGAATTCAATATTTTTCATTAAATTTCTCTAGAGTTGACATGTTACTTTGCATTACTGCCCGTTAGGGATGTCGGAACACAAAAATATCCCATACTTATTTGCGAGATAGATATGGGCATCAATCCAATCCTTAATACTTATCTTGGCATACAATTAGTTAGATGCCCAGTTTAAAGGAGTGAATAAATCGAATGGGATTTATACCGCAAGAAGGTCCAACTTCTCCTCCACCCTCATATGTACCTCAAATGTCTCCATATGCTGTTGACCTTGGGACAATTTCTAGTTGTTTGGATCAATACACTTTCATATGGCTCAATAATGGGGATAGCTTTTGGTTTTATCTGACTTTTGTCGGAAGGACATCGATTTTAGGATATAGATTTTTCGGAGGAAGATGGAATCCATATACAGTTAATTTAAGAGAAATTATTTCATTTTCATGTTACTGATTAATTATAATCCATGATTGAAGAGTACTTTTCAGCAGAACCTCATATGTATTTAGTCCAGCTTGTTTGCCCCACTATCCTGTCCGGTAATTGAGCAAAGGCAGCCGATCGTACTGGCCGGCTGCCTTTGTGTTGTTTATATTCAGCTATCGTACCCGTCCGGTTTTAAGGGTTTATCTCACATATACTCACTCATTCGCAGGATTTCATCACCTTGTAATGTAACCCATATCGGAATTCTAAGCTAATGGGGACTGGGAAACCCTGACCTTTCGTCGCCTGACTGTATGACTTAACTGGAACTGGATGAGGGTCGAACTCTATAATCAATAAAGCAAACTTGCACGCAATTCGAAAACTCGAAGCTACTTGTGGTACGGTTCAGCTTAACGATGCTATCGGCGAAAAATGCGAAAGGAACAGCTGCTGCGCGATGATCTGCTTGTTTCGTTCGGGGGTATTTACAGCGTACAACCTTATAATGGTAAAGTATAAATAAGAAATATTGGAGGTGAAGGTATGTATGGCTGATTACAAAGATAATAGGAAGTTGAACTTTTTATTACGGCACCTAGACTATCATAACACCTACATAAAAACGTTCAATAATGAGGGGGAAAAAGGGAAGAGACTCCTCCGTATTATAGTTGATCGTCCCGACCCCGCCGCGGGGAATCGCCCTCCGCCGCTCAAGGTACGAGTATCTTCCTCGGGAGGGCGATACCAATGAGGGATGCTGCGGAGGATCAGCAGAAGCACGGGCAGCAAGAACATGTCGAGACACTGCCGCTGTTCTCCACCACGGATAAGAACGGACGGATGACTATGCTCCGGCCGGGACGTCGCGTCGGACGCGCGGCTCCGCTGATGCCCTGGCTGCTCACAGCTGCTGCACTGTGGGCGCTGACAGGCTCCGTGCCGTTCGGCGCACTGCTCGGCATGGCGCCGACACCGACGATCAGCATGCTCCTCGGTCATCCGGTCACAGTGGGCGTCGCCGTTTTGCTGCTGTTCGTCGCGATCGGTACGACCGGTGGAGTGTACTCGCGAGCGGTCGAGCAGTTCGGACAGACCAGGGTCGCCGGCCTGTTCGTGGCGCTAGCGATAGCAGGAGGACTCGCAGCAGTCGCGGGAGTCCTCCTGTTCTGGTCACTGACAAGCGATCCGTCGCGCCCCTTTGACCTCAAGGCCATAGCCACATCGCCGACGATCCCGCCAGAGCTCGGCGCCGTCGTTGGAGCTAGCTTCGGCCTCTGGGCCGCCATCACGCTCCTGCGGTTGCCCGGCTCTATCGCCCACGCCCGGCGGCGTCAGGCGGACATCGAGCGACTCCGCATGGAGGGTTCATCTTGCACCGGGACGTTGACCGCTGTGAACTTTACTAACAGTTGGCTCTTTAATTTCCCGATGTTCACGGTTGAGGTAAATTACATCGTCGACGGTACTCCTCGTGTCGTCTCAGCGCACATGTGCACCAGCGCCGACCGCGTTCCCGTCGTCGGGTCACGAATGATCGTGCTGATCGACGACCGCGGAACCACCCACGTGGAGCTGGACCTGGCGAGTGGAGCGGCATTCGAGCCGGACGTGGGGAAGTACGCACCGTCGGACGGTTGATTTTGCGGCTAGCACTAGTCTCCCTCTATTAGGGAGAGTATGTGGTATCCAGCAACATAGTCCGACTTAATTGAGCCTTTAGATAATCCCGGATCTCGGGGTCACGACATTACAAGAAGCATCCCTTCATACCCCTGGAGATCAAGATTTTGGAGATGTTCTTAATCAGCTTGGTCAGCCGTGGATTATTGTTTTTCAGTCCCCATTCTCCCAGCTTGTCCTTGTATGCTGTCGCCCAATTCTCATCCTTACATTAAAATTTTCGCTGTTATTTGTGATACGGTTCAGCTGAATTAATCTTCAACCTCCTGGTAGTTCCCAGTTCTTTCTCCACTTATTATGCAAGAAAAGGTACTTTCCTTGGCACTTCACCACTATTAGACATGTGTTAGTGGAGCATCCAGTTCAATTGTAATGAGCTTATCATACTCGATGTTAATAAACTCCAAAAAAATATTACCTCTTGAGTCTGTCATGATTGCCATTTTTAATCCTCCGTTTCTTTTGTAACAAAAATAAAAAACGCGCTAGACCCTAAAGTCCTGCGCGTTGCATATCGCAGGATGGGAAGCGCGAATTGCGTTAACCCATCCCAAATTTTTTGAGGAATGGATTAACGCTTTTCATGATGGTGAGATTGTTTTAATGTCAAAATAAACATCGTATATTCTCCTTAATCATCAATTTATGGTAATAATACCCGCCACATTGCTTTAAAGTCAAGAATAAAATTCTCCCCATTCGCATTAACGTAATCTGTCCGTTACTTTAACGAAACAGGGAGCAGCACCGCGGCGGTCTGCTCCCTGCTCAGATTGAACTATCGTACCCGTTAGTTCAATCAATTGGGTTTAATGCGCTAGTAGTTCTCTAAGTAATTTATTATTTTTTGTGAAATGGATTGTAGGGCCTTTCTTATGATTCTGAGCAGGTTTTTCTTATAGACATGCACACGAAATCGGGTGTTTTATTCAGACGTCCTTCATTTTTGGGTTTTCGTATACTTCGTCATGGATTATTTCGAGATAGCTCCGAATAAAAAAAATAGTCCAACTAAAATAAATAGTCCACCCTTAATTCTTCTGAAAAACAAACTAGACTCGTCTATATTCTCATTGTTCGAAACTTCCCACCCATCTTTAGTCTTATTGAACATGTAATAAAAAGTGGAGTATTTCGGAAAAAAAAGACCGATAAAATTCCACAAGAGTTTGGGGTATCCTGCCTGTTTCTTAATGAAAAGCAGCCGATCGTACTGATCGGCTGCAGCGTATCATTATTGAAATATCGTACCCGTTAGCTTAAAGACTCGGAAATAGAAATTAGCCAATCACGGTTGCTACGCTCAGCCAATACCTCATACTGTAATGCCTTACCCATAGTTGGTCCCACTTCCGCCCAGATCAATTGCTGTATTTCATTGTCTCCAACGTAAACTGCTTCGTTAGTACGAATTGTTAAGTGCTCAATAGTGTGTTTCTCAACATCAGGCACATGAATTCGACTTTTTGTGGTTCCAAAAATTCGGAATTCAAATGTGGTTTCTTCTTTACGATATAACAGACTTACACCAACGAACGTATCATTTGGTTTAAGATCTCTTACAACGTCCTTACCGGTTTTTGCACTCTCAATAGCCATTTCATTGATTTCTTCCTGTGTCAAATTGTCAAATCCATAGTAAACCTGAATATCCATCACTTCTGCATTAGCAGGAAATACGGGCTCCCATGACGATGCTTTTGCCTTTAATTTGTCGAGACCATCCAACCACTTCACTGGTGCGTAATTTGTTTGCTGACTGATTTTTTTATCATCCGCAAGGTATATCCCTTTTCCCATACCAGGCCTTAATTCGCGAATAACGATATCAATGGTGTTTTCCTCTTGAAGTGAATCGACATTCAGAATTGCTAATACTTCTCCCTTTTCATTTCTCATTTCCAAAGTCTACACTCTCCTTTTAAGTAGAAATCATGTAAACCTTATTCAATAGATATCCATAAATTTCCTTTTGCGAGATATTTTTGTTAACGTAAGCTGCCCTTTAGTTGAGCTGTGGCTTCAAACAACTACCGCTACAAATCTAAAAGTAACGACGGTAGAGTTCTCGTCGGCGTTCTCCTCGCAGCTGGGCGTAAATTTGAGTGGTTGATGCTTTTTCATGCCCCAACATGCCTTGAATAAAGTCTAATGGCGCTCCGTTATCAAGGAGCTGGCATGCATAGGTTTGACGAAAGCGATGTGGATATACATTTGCTTTGAGCTCTCCCCGATCAGCAAGCCGCTTTAATGCCGTCGGAATAGCCATCCGTCTTATAGGATTTGTATCGGTTACAAATAGTGCCTTACAGGAGTCCTTCCGACTCGAGAGATACTTCTTTAACCAAACTTTACACTCGGTTGTAAAGTAGACCTCTCTTTGTTTTGAGCCCTTACCATTTACAATTGCTGAGCAGTTCTCCCAATTCAGGTCTTCGATATTTAACTTCTCCACTTCTCCAACCCGGCAGCCGGTGCTATAGAGAAACTCTAATAGAGCCCTTTCTCTCAGAGACAGGCAAGAGATTTTCAAGTGAATGACATCCTCCTCGATCAAAAACTTAGGAATACGCTTGTCCATTTTGGGTTCGTGTAACTTCAAAGAAGGATTTGATATTACGTGTGTTTCTTCATATGCAAAGCGGAATAGGGAACGAACAAAACGAATACGATGTCCCAAGCTGCGGGGCTTCAACCGATCGGACTGCTTTGCCAAGTATTCCTTTAGCAAGTTCAACGTAACCTCAGAAATATCTAAGTCTCCAAGTTCTCTTATAAGCATCTTGAGCTGTAGGGCGTAGGCTTTCAATATACTCTGACTAAAACCTTGGATTCGTTTATCTGTTTCATACAGCCGCCATAACTCACTTAAAATCATAGATAAAACCTCCCATAAGAGCTATTAAATCTAGTTTGCTTCTTACGGAAGGTTTTAGACTAACTTTATTAAACTACCGTACCCGTTAGCTCAAACACAGTTACCCCGTATTTGTTTAATGCTAATATGTGTTAGATCTTTTGAAGAATCCCAAGTATAAGTAGAAATTATATAACTAGGGATTCTTATACATTATAAATAACATTGGCTACTCAATTGCTATTGGTATTTCAGTACTTAAAGTAGTTTCTTCACTGTCATAGTCACCCGTTTTATCATATGTGTCAGAATTCTTCAAGTAAGAGGCTGTAATTCCAATTTTATATTTACCTGGAGGTAAAGTTCTTGAGGCTGATTCCATTAAATTACCTTGGTTACTAAAAAAAATGTTATAATTTTGAATCAACCATGAAGAAAAAATGCGCCTAAATTCATCTCCTTTGTTAATATCTGATTTTTTCGTCATATAGGGGTTCCCAAGTTCGGCTTTATTTCCTTTTTCATCTATGATGTAAAACGAAATAATATTGTAATTGTGTGTAAGATTAATGCCTGATTGCCCCTTATATCTTAGAGTAGACCATATATCGAAATAATCAGTTTGTTTGAACAATTTCTTTCCAGAATATAATGACAGCATGAAATTGTCATCTTCTACACTTGAATTTACTTCCGATTTTATAGCTCCCATAGGAGAATAGTTAATGCTTATAGTTTGACTTGAGGCATCATAGTCAATGGCGGACCCCATATTTTCGACTATAAAACGTGTTGGTACATAAGTATTACCGTCAATATTTAAGGTTTTATAATCCAATGTCAGGTCTTTTTCACTACCATTAAACAAATACCTTGCCTTAAAGATGAGGGCTTCAATTTTGTTGGACTCAGTAGCAAAGGTTACACTTGTAATAGAAAGTATAACTCCGAGGGTAAGACCAAATAAAAACTTTTTCATGAGATGCTCCTTCCAAAAAAAGTTTAGAAAATAACGATAGTTAATGGCTTTTGCGACGAGTATGCTTCTATGCTGAATAGGTTAATATCTCAAAATAAATATACCTTATTATGGTTTAAATGGTAATACTATTTACTCCCGTTACTTCAATGAATAACAAAAGAGGAGCTCTGCAATTAAGCTCCTCCACTATCGTATCCGTTAGCACAACAAAATAAATATCACCCTTCGTGTAGAATCTCCTAGTTAAGACTGTGAGAGCATGGAATAAGCCTCATTAACGGCTTTACGAAACAATTCGTCAGCCAAATTGATTCCTTCTGCTATGTCCATTACGTTTTTTACAGCATATAGATTCTCCAAATTTACCACTACCTCGGTGGGGAAGTCTCGAGACGCATGAACCAGAAAGCAGTTAGCTTGAAATGGAGTATAGATTATCCGAAATACATCCACGAGTGGATTCAAAACATACTTTTGATAGTAAATTAAAGACTCTAAAAAGAGTCCTCGTTTTGTATATTTAACTGCCCTACTCCTTTGACGATAAATGTCCTGGGCTCTCACCAATTGAGCATGTAGTTGTGAATGATGAGATTCGCGATCAACGTTTTGATACTTCACAATACCTGCCTTATCTACCAATACCATTGGGACGTCGGTTCTGTCTTCTTTAATAAATGAAACAGGATAACTTTCACTTTGGATAGTGACGTCAATAAAGAGAGTATCCGGGGTACCTTCAAGGTGGTATACTATATAGCGGTTATTTGGTCGTCGACCAGGTTGTTCGTAAGCGATATCAACTTTTCCTAGTTCACCCAGACATTCATCCAATCTTCTGAACGCATCTTCAGTGTAGCCTTCTTTGGTATAGCATACCAAATCAATGTCGGAATACTCGTCCAAATTTCTTGTGCCATCCGAGCCCTCTAGCCAGAGGGCTAAGACATATTCTTCATTGCCCAGATCTGAAACAATATCTTTTATAATTGTCTCTCGAGTAATCATTATTATGCCTCCCACGGTGTTATAGTTGATGAATTAATTTTACCATAGTTTTCCTATAACATATGGACAAGCATCGTATTATTTAAACTATCCTGCCCGTTAGTATAACAAAGGCCGCTGGTTTGTGCCGGCAGCCGCGTCGTGGTTATTTATTCAGCTATCGTACCTTTAGCTTAATGCTAATCACCATTAATACGAATTTTTTGAACCTTTGTATCTGATATAACATCTAACAATAACTCAAAGGATGTATGGCTTTTATCAGGTATCAGGGGCTTATAGTTTCTCAAGTCACTAATAAAGCCTTCAAGTTCCTTCCCACTAAATTCCTTATTGGTACGGTAATGGTCGTGTATTTTCCTAAGAAATGAGTAACTCGCCCATCGTTTATTGGATGAAAATATTTCTTTATGTAATTCCTTATCAAACTCATACATAGAAATGAGTTTATTGTCTATATCGTACAATAAGACGTCTAAGCCCATAATAACCTCTCTCCAATTGCTACCGACAGTACTAGAAACCTCGACCTGTGGCTGTGGTTATTGCACTATAGTACCCGTTAGCTTAATTGAAATTCTGAAGCCTTATGACTACTGAGCCAATCCACCATATAGTCAAATAGCTCTATTGAATAAGTATGATCCTGTGTTTTTGTTGGAATGGTATTTGTTATTGTATTAATGTTCATATCAACATCAACTGATTCAATAAAAGTTACAAGACTAGGAACAAATGAATTCAGTGCTTTAAAATAATGTTTCTGAGGTTCAATAAATTGCAAGTTCATTTCAAACCCTCCACGTCTTATTGTGGAGTCATTCATTTTTCGTTTTCTTAACTCCGCTTCATTGGTAGTTAAAAGATAATACTTATCAGGGAATCCAATCTTTTTTTGTAAAATAAGTTCTCGATAATAATCGCTTACGAATTCAAATGATTGATTCCCAAATAATGTGAAATCAAAAGCCCAATTGTACCAAAATGGTTGGAATAAGTCGATGTCAATTATAACAAAACTATGTTTTATTTCATTTTCCTTTGCAATCTCCCATCGGTCAGCCTGACGTTCGAACCACCATTCTCGGTACTCTGGTACAGGGCGTTGTTTCCACCAAGTATTAATCTCTGGGATATGAAATGTTCCACTGGCCGATGCTAATTTTGAAGATGTAGTTGTTTTACCAACAGCACTCGCACCTTCAATGCTAATTATAGCCATACCTTCATCCTCCTTTTATTGGTCATAATGCTATATCGCCATCTAAACACAGGGTAAGAGTTTTTATTATAAGAGTTATGCTCATGACCGAAGTGGTAAAAAAACGTTAAAATCAAAAATTCTTATATAAAATGTGGCGAGGGTTTCCTCGTTGTTTATATTAGGCTAACGTACCCGTTAGCTTAACCACCACTCAAAGTGCCGAATGCGTTATGCCTCGACTTTCTAGAATTGCCACCAAATTTCTTGATTTTCTTTTTTACCTCTAAATAGAATTCTTCCATCTTCATCTGATTTAATATCAAACATTATTTCATGGGTTTTATAGAATTTTTCTTTGTTTATTACTCGGCCTTCAAATGCTCGGATAAAGTCCTCCACTAATTTTTTTGCCTCTTCCTTAGATGTATTATTACTTGCCATAATTCTAAATCTGGCATACTCATTCGGATGGAAGCTACTTACTGTAATCACACCTTTATCACTCATCGTTTTTTCTGCATAGATTAAAGCGTATGGAGGCGATGTGTTTCATAGTCACTCCTTTGATTTCTCGCTATTAGATATTATTCTAATTTACGGAATTGGTAAATATTCCAATATCTAAGATATTCGGAAGCGGTTTGACTATCCTCCTTATTGAAAAAGGCAACCGTTCGATTGATCGGCTGCCTTCCTGTTGTTTTATTGGGCTATCGTACCCGTTACTTTAATGAGGCTGTGAAAATAATTCTAAGAAATATGAAATCCTTCAACATCTAAATCGAATGAATGGTATTTCAGCTCCCTTTTTTGAATCCAATTTTCCAATGGTATTATCCAAGGGCGAAATGTAATAAAATCACGTAATGCACTGATATTCACAAACTGAACCTCAATAACATCTTGGTCAGGATCTTTTATTTCGTTTTGCTCTGGCAGCAACCTTCCTGAGTAATAAACTTGGAGGTACTGTCCATATTTCTCTGAAGTATACTCCGTAACGAAAGCAACATCTTCAGCAGATATTTTAATCCCAGTCTCCTCATGCGCTTCCCGTTCAGCAGCTTGTAAGAAAGTTTCACCGATTTCGCTCGAACCTTTCGGCAAACCCCAGCCATATTTATCTTTTACTAATAGAACTGCATCACCTTTTAAAACCACGATTCCAGCCGCTAGATTATGTGCCAATTTTCCCACCCCATCCTCAGTATTATGTAAGTGCTTTCCATGTAAATTATCACATAAAATTGAATGGAATATAGTGGAGATTTTGAGACAATTACTTCCACTAATCTGCCCGTTAGCGCAACGATGTAGCTTGTTGAGATGGCCATCTTTTGCGGGATGGCATTACCATTATGGAATAAGCATTAACATCTCGTATATAACACGATTTCATATCAATTATTGCTTTCGATTGAAACAATATCTTCATCACTTTTTCAGTTCTTTCTGGGATCGGGGTTGCACATCATCCCCGTTAAATTGCTTGGTATAATCTATGATACTTCAACTACCTTATTCATGTACAAGTACTTCCTGATTACATGTCGAAAATGGGACAATGTTTGTGTCGTTAGCTCACGACAAGAACATTGTCCCATTATTAAAAAAAGCCGTAATATATGTGACCATGAAAAGGACAATGTTGTGTCGTCCGACAGCTCGCAAAAAAAAGAAAACAAATACGAAAAACACCATCGAATAAACCGATGGTGTTTTCGGTACTTATTTATATTTTTAACTTGGATTTGTTGCAAAAGGACCCTTGAAGCCACAACCTGCGAAGTGATTCGGTATATTTTTGTTGTTTCGGCCCAGCCTGGGGATGCATTGGCATTGGATAGCTATCCGTTGGCTTAAGATTCATATATGCGGCCCCTCCTAAGCTGAACCGTTGAACCGTTTGACAGTTTAAATATACGTTTCGACAACTATTACGCCCTTCGTAACAAAGCTGTCCGCCGCTCCTGCGGCAGCCCTGTTGGAGAGTTCGTTATGGATTTCGCCAGCTCTACCATCATTTCCTTAACTGAAGGTTGTGCCGGCAGCTTCGTTCTGTTTTGCTATTCAACTAACGTCTCAGATCTCAACATTATTCGAGAATTGTGAATGCTCGAGAAGATTTGCATGGTGCATAGGTTATTTTAGGGCTTTATAATTGCTTCCAGAGCTCCTGCGGCTATTGTCTTGGCTGCCTCATTACCATGTTCAGTACTCTCCACAATGGTCTGCAGCTCTTTCTTCGCGATCTCCAGTTGTTCGGTTAAACGGTCAGCAATTTGTGCGGTTTCGATGGTAAAATCGTCTGTTAATTCGCCATTTCCTATTAAAACAACCGCAGTAAATTCGAATCTATTCTTAATTTTCTACATCTCCTTCAGGTTAGGTGAACTATCGTACCCGTTAGTTTAGAAGTTTCGTGCGGAAAAAGACTTGCCCCACTGCATGAACTTTTCCCATTTCAATTCATCAAATACAGTCTCCTTATCAAGTCCATAATGTTCCCCAAGTTCTTTCCAATCTATAAATACAAATTGAGATGGATAATGTCCCACAATCGTAAGCTCGATTAACAAGCCCTCATAAGCCATTTCGTACTCATCATGACAGTAATAATGCATTATTGCTGCTATTCCCTCATTGGTAAGTAGCTCTTTCGAACAACTAATAAATCTTTCTAAACGTTCCTCAAATAATCCCATAATAAACCTCTTATATTGTTGTTTAACTAACTACTTTAAAATCATGTTTATTAAACTATCGTACCCGTTAGCTTAATTTGAAAGTCGGATTACATTCTATCTTAATGCTTTTTCATCACTTGGAAATGCAATCTGTTCTAATACCCAAGGTTCTTCCCCTTTTTTACTATATGATGAAAAATACTCCCTGTCCTTTTCAATTAAATTCCAAACCACAGGTTCTTCAACAACAATCTTTATAACATTCTTCTTTTCCGAGTCGTATGGATTATATGCCATAATCCAAGCTTCCTTATAATCATCAGAATATTTTTTATCTGTAACCTTCAAATACGAAGTTGTAGATGTGTATGACCCGTCAGTACAACCTCCAAGTACAACAACCGTGATAATCAGAAGCAAACCGATTATTCCTTATTCTTAACACCACCTTTATTACGTATTTTACCATTATTGTATGAAAAAATTGCGTTAAACTGCCAGTTAGCGTAATAAAGCTGCCGGTTCATTCCGGCAGCTGCGTCTTTGTTGTTTTATCGAGCTAACGTCTCCCGTTTAGTTCAACACGGAATGCCTGAGTGGACCAGTGGGCGTTAGCTCTGTAGCATGAATACGGTTTTCTCAGAAGTAACCTGATAGCCTTGAGTAACAATCTAATTCTTGCTCTTGTTCGGTACTTCCAACAGGATTGCATTGTTCTTGTCATAAACATTAATTCTCAATTCATTCATTTCAATTAATCCGAAATATATTCTATTCCAATTAGTCTGAATAATATTATCCTCAATAACTTGATTATTCTTATCATTTATTTCAATTTTGTTTATTTCGAGATCATCAGAGAACTCACTGGAATTGTCAAAAAAAAAATTCCTGAACCTAGGCAAGGGATTATTCTTTTATTAGAGTTATTTATTCAATTTCATATCAAAAATGCCTTGAATCGGAGGCGTTATACCTGAGTAAGTCAAATCTATCTTTGTAAAATTCAAAATAATGGCTTCGTTCGTATTGTCAAAGTTATAACGGGTGATCAACACATCGGTTAACTTAATTCTCAAAATGGGCGCGGGGGATGGACCACGAGATACGAACACAATCTCGCCATCGGCCAAGTGTGTTCCTTTTAGCATATCCATAAATAGAGGGATTGAAGAGGCGTCGAATAGTTTCTTGACCACAAACTCATTGAATTCGGCTTTCCCAGCGCCGCTTCCGCCGCCGCTTTCTATCGTTACCGTTTGAGAAGCATCAATCTGAACACCAGAGAGTACAATCCAATCTTCATAATTTGCATCTTTCGACTCCCCTTTAACGCCGCCTATTCTCATATATACATCGTAGTTATTAACAGCAGTTCCGTAAACTGCAGGCCCGACAGCGCCATCGGCTCCATCTTTGCCGTTAACACCGTCTTTGCCCGCTGGCCCTTGCGGACCCATTAGTCCAATCGGTCCCTGCGGCCCCACAACGTTCCATGAAATTTTCTGTTCATTGTTTCCGCATGATGTGCTTCCATCTGTCAATGTGATCTGGCCGCTGTCTTTAGCGCACGCATAGATAGTTTGACCGCTAAAATCGGGCTTTGCAGCCGCATACACGGTAATGCATGAGAAAATCAGAACAATGACGATAAACAAAATTACAAACGGTTTTTTGCTGATATACAATACACATCGCTCCCCCTAATTAATGCATGCAATTTCTATGTATATTAACTGAAGACAATTTTATGTTTTAAACATCGCTTAGCGTTGGCTAAATAAAACAAGCAGACCGCTGCGTGCCTGCTTTTCAATGTACTATTCAACTACCGTACCCGTTAGCTCAACGAGCCCCACGTTTGATCGAATTCAGTAAATCATTTGAACTTATAGAATAACCCCAACGTTTTTCAATTTGTTCAATTGATACCCTTGTTCTCCATAACCTTTCCATAGTTTCAGCCGATTCATAGGTAGTCGTACAATTACGGACGATATTGGTCATATATCCATAAGACTGCATATTAATTATTCCGTACTCACTATGTATTACGCACTCATCTGTTTCAAATCCCATGTAAAAGATCACTTTAATCCCCTTATTACGAAGAATCCGGTGGAACTGCCCTTTTGAAAAAATTAACATATCTGTTCCTTTAGGCTCTACTTCTTTTGGAATCTTTATTTGTGTGTATGCTTCTGCCTGCTGTGTTGACCAGGAAAGGTTAAAGACATCGTCCGCATGCCTTGCCATCCAGGTTTTTCTCCATTCTAAATCGGGAAACGAGCTAATTTCTCCACCCTGCACGGTTTCTCCTATCATTTTGGGGCCAGTTGCATTCTTCCGTTCTTCCTCTGTTGTAGAACTAATCCACTGAGGGTAATCCATTAAAAAAGTAGTATGATTACAATGGAATATTTGAATACCTAATTCACGCAATTCGTGTATGGCAGGAGCAATTTGTTTTATGATGATCTCTTTTTTCCTAAGGGCATGGGAAACTCCTCTTTCCGTACTGAGCTCCCAATCTAATGGATCAGCTACTGGGCCATCTTCCCATCCGAAATTCCATAAATCTACAAGTGCGATACCTATCTCATTTGTGTGAAATGAATAATTCGAAGATGATCGCACAAAGCTTGATTCGGTAAATGGATGATCAGTACGTGGAGACATTGGAGTATAATCTAATTCGATTGAAAAATTCAACCATAACACCTCCAGCAAGGGAATTCGCCAACAGGAGCTGAAACCCTTCTTTTACCACTAATGCCCCTACTGTAGTGGTTTGTTACCTGTATGCTGCATGCTACACATACAAAGTTATACAACCGCGCATTGAAGCTGCAGGATCCTGCCATTTAGCTTAATGACAGAAAGAGCAGCTGCCGCGACGGCAAACTGCTCCTGGATGGCATTGAACTATCGTATCCGTTAGCTAAGAACAGTATAAAATGACAATCATTATAACGATTAAAAAAATTCCCATAACCTTTGTCATAAGCACATCCGCGCTGTTTGGTTCACGAACCTTTTTAGGGTTTGTACGGAATCCATGTTTCCATGCCCAAATCGGATTTGCAATCGCTATAATTCCATATGAAAATCCAGCAGCAAAAAAGATTGTCAGAAAAATTAACGTTTCCAAGTAACACCTACTTTCATAGTTGCCACACACACCAATTTCCCTCATTTTATCATATTTGCCACGTTACTTTAATGAAAAAACAGCCGATCATGCCGACCGGCTGTGTCATATCATTATAGAACTATCGTACCCGTTAGCTTAATCAGTATTCAGTCCATTAAGTATTTTAACAGCAGTATTCGAGCCAGCTCGAAGTTCCTATACTCCATGTAAAACTCCTTGTACTCGCAAACACTTTCCTCGAGAAACTTATACTGAGGGAACCAACAGAAGAATGATAACTCTAGTTTTTCGATTTGTTGTTGAGGGATTTCTTTTGTCTTATCAGCCAAAATAAAACTTAAAGTTCCCGCAATATTCATGCAGTACGTGTTAAAATCACCAACTAATGAGTTTTTATCTTCGCTTAACTTATTAAAACAGAATGAAAATCATTCTGAATTATATCAGTGTCCCTGTACGGAAAAGGA
This sequence comes from Paenibacillus sp. H1-7, assembly GCF_022354825.1. Lineage (GTDB taxonomy): Bacteria > Bacillota > Bacilli > Paenibacillales > NBRC-103111 > Paenibacillus_S. Next base: position 2,203,760 of record NZ_CP031168.1, on the reverse strand, counting down.
CTATCTAAGGTAATGTTTCTCAATGCTTGAATCACTTTATCCACGATATCCCACCGCCATTATTTTCTGTATGTATTTCGTTACTTTACTCAATTATCCTGCCCGTCCTATCATAAGGACAGTTCCTTACTATCGTACCCGTTAGTTTAATAGTGGGTTAACCCCAACCCCGATATGCTTAATTTAGTTTGCCTAGAATCTTGTACGCAAAAAACTCTTATCCACGATATGGGCAGCAAGAGTTTTTGCTTTCGGCAGTTGCGAGTTACCAGGCGTAAACGCCCTTCTCATCCAAGAATTCGCCATTATGACGTTTGCCATCTGTTGCATAACCCACTATAATCGCAGCGGCGGCTTCTTTCGATTTACCGCCGGCGGCATTTCCGTTAAGATCTGTTGAGGTGAATCCAGGCGTTACCGCGAATACTTGAGCGCCACTGTTTTTGACTTCATAAGCCATTGAAAGTGTCATGGCATTGTTGGCCGTTTTAGATGAGTTATAATCGAACGCGTTTAAAGTAAATTCAGCATTTTGCATATGGTTCAGAGAAGCCATGTCGGTCGATACATTGACGATTGTGCCTTCGTTATCTTTGATTAACGGGAACAAGTGCTGGTTCAAACGGAAGGTCCCGAAAAAGTTAACTTCGAAGGCAGTCCGTAGATCCTCCTCTTTGGTATCCGTAAAAGAACGGGAGAAAGCGCCCGGCATGCCAGCGTTATTGATCAGAAGCTTCAAGTCCGGATAATTCCTGTTTATCATATCGGCTGCTTGTTCGATGGTTTTCAAGTCACCCATGTCGATTTGTACTAATTCTACGTCTAACCCCTTGGAAGTTAACTCGGAAACGGCTGCTTCACCCCGTTCGACACTGCGTGCGCCAAGGAGGACTTTCCAGCCTGCTTCACCTAACTGCTTAACGATTTCAATTCCGATTCCTTTATTTGCTCCGGTTACAAAGGCGGTCATTTTCATGCGAATCCTTCTTTCCCTAAATTGATTTTTCTTTAACGATTTATAAGTTACTATGCTACACTAAGTGTAGGTCAACAATTAATTTTTTATAAAAGAGGGTTAGTATGTTAACGATTGGAGAAGTGGCGAAGGAAGTCGGAATCAATATTGGAGCGATCCGCTTTTACGAAAGAAAGGGACTCTTGAAACCCGCTGCCCGAAGTGAGCAGAATAACCGTCTTTATACGGATGATGATCTGAGCTGGCTGGTTTTTATCAAATGTCTTCGTGAAACCGGGATGAGTGTGGAGGACATCAAAAAGTATTATGATATGGTGAACGAAGGAGCCTCCACCCTGCCAGAGAGAATCAAACTGATTGAAGATCAAAAGCAAAAGCTGCTGAAAGATATTGAGGAGAAGGAAGCACAGCTCGTTCATTTGGAAGAAAAACTTAAGCGCTATTATCGCGGGGAAAATTATTAATATATGCAGGGTCATAGACTAAATTTTGATGTCATGAAAGGCAATGCGGCTGCCGTTCTATGCCGGCAGCTGCGTTATATTTATTTATTGAGCTAACGTACCCGTTAGCTTAATCCGCCGAATGCCCATCGGGAATGAGTCAAGTTCTTGTCAATTTCGGGAATGGGATCAAGTTCTTGTCACCCGACAATTATTAATCTCCGTTATTACTTCATATTCATGATGGCTTCTTCTTCTTATAAGTGTCGATTGACAGAACTTGATGTCATAAATGACAAGAACTTTATCCCATTCCCGATTGGAACGAAAAAAAGAAAAAAAAAGAAAACACCATCGTTTATTCGATGATGTTTTCGCGTGCCTTTTTTACATTATAATTTCAACTTAGAAAGGGGGTGTCCCATAAGTCATGATAATGACGATGGGTCACCCCTTTTTATCCAGGCTAAACAGCAGTCTGCGCATTAAATAATCTTTCGAATCGTAAAGAAGGTGTATTTATTGACTTTTTTCACATGGGGAACATAGCTTTCTTAAAGCAAATGTCCGCCAGACACTTCAATATCCTGGGCTGTAACCCAGCCGAAATCATCGGACAATAAGTTCACAATGACCTTCGCCATATCTTTGGGTTGGCCGATTCTGCCAAATACTGATTGCTCAGCCAGCGGCTTAATGAATTCAGGATGTTTATCGAATACTCCATCGCCAAAATTGCTGTGCGTAGGACCGGGCGAAACTGCGTTGACCCGAATTTGGCGAGGTGCAAGTTCTTTGGCGATGTAGCGAGTCCAAGTTGAGAATGCTGCTTTTAACGAGCCGTAGACGGAGTAGCCTGGAAATGATTGGTTTTTGGATGAGCTCGTGGTATTTACAATAGCTCCAGCATCCTCCATGAATCCGACAAGTTGTTGTGTCAAAAAAATCGGTCCTTTGAAGTTCGTATTAAGAATCTTGTCGAAGTATTCTTCGCTCATCTCAGTGAACATCATCGGCCCACCGACACCGCCATTATTAACTAAGTAATCAAAAGTCGTTCTGTTCCAAATGTCTTGGAGGCTCTTTTTCACTTCTAGAACGAAACCCTCGAATGATGATAGTTGAGTCAGATCCAACTTCAGTGCTACTGCCCGAACGCCACTATTCTTCTCAATTTCCTTAACGACAGCTTCCGCCCGGTCCTTATAGGAATTGTATGTGAGAATGACGCTAATTCCGCGCTGGCCAAGCCCAAGAGCCGTCGCTTTTCCAATGCCATTACTTCCGCCTGTTACAATTGCAATTTTCATAAGTTCTCTCCTTTTTGTGTTCGATCTGGATTTAATTTTAGTCGTATCTGCTGAGATAATATAGATCTAATCATGCCTTCTTATTGCCTAAAAACACCACGTTACTTTTGGAGTAACACGGATTATCCTTTATATTTGTTATGTGAAGAGCCTAAAAATGGCTGAAGTATTATGGAGCTGTGTTGAGGAATAAGAAGTCGTGTAATAAAATAAGTGTATGAATAAAATCCTTGATGAAATTATTGATCTAATGAAAAGTGCAGGCACTCGACCAATTGAAAGCGGAGTACCCGGGCTAAGTATGATTAAGGGAGACATTCCCGCACATCAGCTTGCAGCGCTCTACGAGCCGATGATTGGTTTTACGGTTCAAGGAACAAAGATTCTTTCCATCGGGGAGCGTTGCACTGACCTCAAAGGGCCATCCTATTACGTGTTACCGGTACATGTTCCTGCAACGGCGAGTGTACACCCAGATCATGAAGGCCGTCCTTACATGTCCCTTGGTCTTAGGTTAAATCAGGATGTTCTTCAGAGTTTATTAAGAGATCTGCCTGAGAATCTAATCCCAACTGCTTCCGAGCATTTCGCAGCTTGTGAAATAGACATTGAATTTATGGCGGCATGGCTGCGCTTATTGCGATTATCGAAGACACCAAAAGATATTCCAGCTCTTGCACCAGCTTATGAGCGCGAAATCCTTTATCGCGTTCTGATGGGACCACAAGGATGGAATCTGAGGCAATTTGGTCTGCAGGAAAGTAATTTATCTATGATTTCCCAGATTGTAAAATGGTTTCGCGCAAATTTTATGAGGCCAATAGACATTGGTGATCTGGCATCAAAATCTGGTATGGCTGTAAATACCTTTCACCGTCAGTTTAAAAGGGCAACCGGTTTAAGTCCTATTCAATTTCAAAAGCAATTAAGGCTTTTGGAGGCTAGAAACCTCATTGCATTTGAGGGCTATTCAGTAACCAGTGCCGCATTTCATGTTGGCTATCAAAGTCCTTCACAGTTTAATCGAGAGTACTCCCGCTTCTTCGGTTCATCTCCAGCTCGGGACACTGAGAACCTAAGACGAATCGAAAGCACGAGGGATTAGAGAGTTTTTCAGCTTCCGTGCACAGTCCTGGCCTGACCGAATACAAATTTAATTTAACGAAGGATGGTAAATTAAACAATTCTGCCCATCAGTTCAATAAAAAGGACACTTCCATGCCTTCGCTAGGGCTGCGTTCCTCAAATTCCCTTGACCGATTTCCAATCCACAAATCCCTCCCCGCCATCCGTCGGGAATGAGATAAGGTTCTTGGCAATTTCGGGAATGGGATAAAGTTCTTGTCATTGAATTTTGACAAGAACTTTATCCCATAAAACACAAAAGCCGCGATTTACGCGGCTCTTAATGAGATAATGTTCTTGTCACCAGACATTATTTATTTGTGTTTACTTATTTTCTAAATGCTATGCTGGGCGTTCTATTTGTTTTTCGGAGAAAGTTTGTCCTTACTCATACTGACAATTCGCCAAATTAACGTTTTACGTAATTAAAATATAAAGAGGCAACCCTACACAACAAAGGGCTGCCTTCGGCTGCCTTATTAGAGGATTTTTTTATTTCCCCCATATAGAACTCTTTTTTCTCTCATGTACAAACAAGGAGCAAGATCCACAGATATCTTGCTCCTTGTTTGTTGTGTTTTTCCCGGGATTCGTGCCATCAACTTTATCCTGGATAATCACATGGCCGGCTGCCAATACCTTCTTTATATTTCCTATCCATTAAGCTCTTGCAGCCAGAAAACAAGTTGCGATTTTGTTAAACTTCCCTCTTCGCGTATTATCTTAGGTTAGTTGTTGCGCTATCTCCCAAATATGCCCGCCCGGATCGGCGAAGCTTGCAGTGCGCACTCCCCATGGCCGGTTCATTGGACCATTGATTAAGGTGACGCCACGTGCATTTAGTCCAGCGCAGACAGCATCCACATCGTCTATTCGAATGGTGAATTGGAACCGTGACCCTGCCTCTTGGTTTGCGACCGCTTCAGGAGCGATGAGGTCCCGCGCTGCAGCAACATCAAGCAAATTAATGCTCATGTTGGCAAAGTCAAATACGGCGGAGTTCTCATCCTCATAAGCGGTAGAAAGATCGAAAATCTCTTGATAGAAGGACTTCGCGGCGTGTAGATCTTCGACGAACAATGTAATGACGTTAATACTCATGGATCCTAGAGCTATCATTGCTTCACCTCTTCTTGGTTTCTGGAGATTTAGGTAAAGAGTCCGCCTAAACGATCATCGGAAGGAGCCGGGTAACCCAGGTGTCTTGCCATCGACACGATTTGACCTTTGTGATGGAATTCGTGTGTCTCAGTATGAGTTAACAACAGCAATGGAGTGGGTGCTTTCGGGTAACCCTGCCAGCTCTCGTCTTGCTCGATCGGTTCAGACCAACGATCGTCGTATTCGTGTAAGAACCGTTGCACCAGTTCATCCACTTCCGCAAATCTCTCACGGACGAACTTCACATCAGCAGTCACATGTACGAAAACATCCCTATGATTATTTAATTTCTTAAACGCGAAAGATCCCAGCCACCACCTATAACAGTCAACGACATGAAGATGAGTTCGAATGATCGTTCCTCGCCCAAATTTGGGAACCGGTTGGTGCAAGGTTTGAGGAGGTAGCTCTTCCAAGAATGCAAACATATTTTGTCTAATGGATCTGACCCAATCGAACTGTTGCTGCAACAAGTTCAACAACTGCAATCACTCCTCGAATTTCGAATGATACTATCCATCTTACAATGGCAACTTCTCGGTTATCGTCAATATATTTCCGTCGGGATCTCTGATCGTAAAATAAAGCGTGTTTCCGCGCAATTCAATCCGATCCACCAGAGCGCCTTCGTCAATCATTGTCTGGTACGATTGGAATATCGCAAAAGGGTCTGCACGGCGAAAACCGTCGACTAACGCTTCGAATACCTCGATGCTAAGTCCGCCGCGCGTAGCAGTAAGCACGGAATCATCCCAATAATCGGGATGGCGTTCAACGGCTGTCTTCAGCCTCGTCCTCGCCCGCTTCAGAGCCGCCTTAACCGAACCCTCGGATTGTCCGAACAGCATTCCCGTTTCCTTCGCGGTAAAGTGAAATACATCGATCAGCAAAATAAGCACGACCTGCTTGGATTCGAGCCGATCGGACAACAGCTCGAGCGCCTCCCGTACATCCCATTTGCTCCATTCGTCATAGGAACCAATTTGCTCCTCGAGCTGTCCGACCTGCGGCTGCAATTTGCGGCTGCGGCAAATATCCACCCACGCATTGGCGGCAATTCGAAACAAGAAAGGCTTCGTAATTTCCCTGTTCGGAAACCGGATATGCCAACGATAAGCTTTAATCAGAGACTCTTGCAGCAAATCGTCCGCATCCCACGCTGAGCCTGCCTTAGCTAAACAATAACGTCTTAGATCACTTTGCAGCGGAAGCGTCATCTCCGCAAACGTCTCATATCCTGCGTCCGAACGGTCCCCTTGCGGCACTATTGCTGCTTCCTAAAAATATTTTTGTGAGCAAAATACGGCGTTTGCCCCGTCTCTTCCACAATATCAACGGGATTTTCGTCCAGATCGAATACTTTGAAAAACGTGTGTCCTTCCTCTACATAGATTTCGCTTAATTTCGCTCCCTTTGCCTTAAGTTCTCTATACGAATGGTTAATATCGTACGAGGTGAAATTGAAATATGGCATCGAATGTTTGCCAGTGTCGAATTGGAGAGGCTGCGGTTTCTCCACTTTCCATAATAAAACCAATGTTTGAGCGTTAGGGAACGCGAGCGCGACTCGATAATCGGTCTTCTCAATCGTTTCCAGATCGAACATTCGAACATACCACTCCTCCGAATGTGCAATGTCGGTTACCGGAATAAAAATACTAGCTACAAACGAGACGATTTTTTCCATAGTTGATCAAACACTCTCCTTTAACTTCATTTTCAATCTATTAACGATAAAAATCCATAAAAAGATACGGGTAAGCAATGAGGTCGTCGTATAAAAAAGAGATCCGCCGCTAATAAGCACTAGAAAAATCGTCTATAGAGTTCTCGCCGGCGCTCGCCACGGAGCTGTGATATAAAAATATAAACATCTGTTAAAAAAAGTAACCTTAAGATCAGTACTAATTTCAAATCCGTTGGAGAAATATAAAATAAAAGCCGGCAAAATGTCTAGCCGGCTTTTATTTCATTGAGTTATGCGTAATCAAGTTGAGGCACAAAAAAGAACCGTAACGTTCCGTTTGGATAATACAATCATTGTCCGTCTCCCCACTAACTACTAACAAATCAGAATTGAAGAGGCTGCCAGACTGGCAGCCTCCTACATTTATTGATTGAATTGTCCAGGCTTCCATCATATCCGTTTTGAAAAAGTACAGGTTGACGATATCTTTGTTATTTCCGGCAAGGAAAAATATAAAAAAAGGCGCCCATAGCCAGGGCGCCTTTTTTTGGCAAAGATACTAGGAGCAACCACACATCAATGACAAGGCTTGTTAAATCCAAGAGGTCACCGATCGTGACGGTTCCTTCGATTTCTCATCGCCGGTCTCCCTCAGAGCGGCTTTCGTAATGGCCGCCATCTCCACCTCCCGGGCAAAGCCCAAGGGATGAGAATTCCGCTGGAGCCTCTTTAGTTTTTCCACGCTAAACTGCCCTTTAGCTTAACGACAGAAGGAGCAGCTGCCACGACGGCAAACTGCTCCTGGACCGACTGCTTCGGCCTTTGGTGTATGCTCATCGGGATAATGAATGTAGAACAGGTCGATGTAATCCGTCTGAAGGCGTCTCAAATTGTTTTGGACAAAATGCTGCAAGAAGGCAGGTGAATTGTCCATAAAACATTGACCCTATTTTGAAATGTAGAAACTCTTGGCTTCACCGCTACAGCACGCGGATGACAATTTTACCACGCGCTCGGCGGCTCTCACTTTTTTCATGTGCCTTGGCAGTTTCCTCTAAGGGGAACACAGAGTCAATCGTTATGTTCAATTGTCCTCCGTTAACTAGGCGGGTCAATTCGTCTAGATAAGCAGTAGCGATCGGCGGGTACTGTACCTCCTGGACTGTTACAGACGCCTTTGCCGCGATATCGGACGAATAGCGCCCCCACGTAATCGGTACGAGGCGACCTCCCGGCTTCAGGGTATTCAGAAGCCAGTCTACGTTTTCTCCTCCCGCTGTATCGAGGACAATGTCCACGCTATGTTCGATCTCTGCCGGTAGACTGGTTGTATAGTCGACAAACGCATTGACGCCCAGATCGAGCAAGTATGGCTCGTTACGGGCAGAAGCGGCTCCGATGACGCGCGCCCCTTTCCATCGGGCGAGTTGGACCGCAAGGTGGCCGACTCCCCCGGCGGCACCGTTGATCAGTACCGTTTTTCCCGTCTCTAGTTTTCCTTGTACGAACAGCGCATGCCAAGCGGTAAAACCAGACTGAGGCAAAGCCGCCGCCTCGACGAAATCAACCGATTCAGGTTTGAATGCCAAATGCCCCGCCGGTACAACGACATATTCCGCGCAACCCCCACTGTTGACGGTCATCCCGTAAACGGCATCGCCCGGATGAAAGCTCGTTACTTCAGCCCCCACACTGGCAACCACTCCCGATACATCCCAGCCAGGAATATAAGGAAGTCTGAACCGATCACCAGCCAAACCCGAACGGATCTGCCAATCGCCTGGATTGACGCCGACTGCATGAACGCGGACGAGAACCTCGTCTTCACCTACCGCCGGAACGGGCACTTCCTCGCAACGCAACACGTCCGGCCCTCCGTAAGTAAAATAACGGATCGCTTTGATTTTCTGAGGTATTTCCATCGCCATGATCATTTATCCCTCTTTCGCTTCATTGAATAAACGGGCCACGTTCATTACAATAGTAATAAAATCGAAGACTGGTAACAACGGACAATGCAGCCCGCAAGTCGTTTACCTGACAAATCGACGATTTTGTCGGGATGTCGGCTCTTGAGCTCCGTTGACGTCAAGCGAGGAGCGTTATAAGCGATGAAAACTGAGAGGAATGAAGCCGATAGACGACGGAGGCGGTCGCAGTTACTGCTGAAGCAATCGTTCGCGGAACTGATGCGGGAAAAGGGATTTACCGCGATGACAATCCAGGATATCACCGACCGCGCAGATGTACACAGGGGGACGTTCTACGCTCATTTTCCGGACAAATTCGGGCTGCTGGAGCAGTCCATTCGTGATAAATTTCGCCATATACTAGGGCGTGAACTTCCACCGGATGCAGGTTGGAATCCCGAGCATTTGCGCGTGCTGGTCCGAATAGTACTGGAACACGTTCGCTCGCTATACGGTCGGTGCAACCCGATCGATACGGTCAACCCGCTATTCGAGAGCTCGGTCCGTGACGAGCTCGCCGAATTACTGCAACACTGGCTACAACGGCTTCGGGCAGACCAGGCCGATTGGACCATCCGTGTCGATACGATGGCTCTCATGACAAGCTGGTCGATATTCGGCGCCGCGGTACAATGGAGCAAAGCTTATGAGGATATAAGTGTGGAAGAAATGACCCACCGCGTCATAGCCGTGCTGACAGAAGGAGCAGGCCGATTTACGTTTAACGATAATCGTTAACGATACGAATTCATAGCATATACATCAAAAGCTGCAAGATTGTAATCGGCAGCGTTTTTGAACAATACTGCGCTTTCAATGAAAAGCGGCAACCGATCAGTTAGCCGGCTGCCGAGTTTTCTTTATTATGCTAAAGTCTCCCGTCAAATACCACGTTTGAACCAAAGTAGTAATTTTATAATCTTAATTAGTTCCTCTATTGATCCAGAGGATCTTTAGGAAGAATGAGAACAATAACAGACTCAGATCCTAGACCCTAACATTGATTTAGAACATAATCATAGCTATTTCTCGATTCTTGTTTACAGACTATCTTGAAGAATCGTCAACTTTTGAAAAATAAGTTTTAGACTGATCCATTAAAAAAAGCAGCGGCGGACCAAGACTTGAAAAATAAAGTCTTAGACTGCCGCTGTTGGCATTCAAATTCAACAAATGTCTCCCGTTAAGTTAAAAATGGAAGCCGGTCATAACTTCCGGCTTCCGTAATTTCAATTGATATAGTAAGCCTGAAAGCGAATCTCCCGTCTTTGACCAACTGCGCACCGAATGGTATAACCTGTATTAGCGGCTTCAAAAAGTCCAAAAACTGACTATGCTCACTGTTCAAGATCTGATGCGCACTGCTGTAAACCCGTCAAGGGCGCGCATCGTTTATATCCTTGACGGGTGGGTGGGGCTTCCCATGCCTACCTATAAATCTGCCAAGCGATAGCTTGTTGTGGCTGCATCACAGCGCCGGTCAGACGGTCACGCGGTAGTGAAGATGAACAACACCGCTTCGGAAGCGGCGCTCACCGAGCAGTTCGAGCCGCATGCGGAGGTTGTCGGGCAATGCTCGCTTACCCCCACCCAAGATGATCGGATTAAGAAGCAGATGACACATGGATCCCATTCGGCAATTGATTTTATGTATTTTGTCCCTTTGAAAATTAATAAAAATTCCTCCTCAACCCTTATATCACAATATATTCCACATATTACTCTGCAATCCTGCCCTTTACATTAATGACAGAAAGAGCAGCTGCCGCGGCGGCAAACTGCTCCTGGATGAAATTGATCTAACGTACCCTTTAGTGCAATCCGAATAATCTTCTGGAGGAATAGATTTTAAGTGTTTTAAAGCTTCATTAATAGCCTTCTCGACGTCATACCTTCCAGCTGAGCGCCGTCTCCAGCATTGATTTCAAAGATTCGGCCCTATACAGCTCCGGCTTTACCTTTAGTTTCGTGAACTCCTCACCGATATAGCGGATAAAATCATCACGGAGCCGGTCTAGCTGTTCCACCGTTAACAAATATAAATAAGCTTGTACATAACCGTAATCCGGGTACCACTCCCTGCTTTCCAGAAAATCAAAAGATGAACGCTGGTACCACGCCCGAGTACTCGCCTTCAAAGCCTCTGTAATCTCTTGATCCTCCCCGGACATAGCATAGAACCGGTTCTCTGATAGCAGACTTCTGTACTTCACGGTACCGCTACCCGGAAACGTGTTCGGAAGCTCATGAAAACGAAGCAGCTTGTCTTGCATGTCAACATAGACGTCCGGCCCAGCGTAACGCGGATTAAACTGCCGCCTCACCGCAGCATGAGCGATTTCTTTCAGCAGGCCAAGAGCTTCTGTAGCTTCCTGCTTACCGGGGGAACCCGCGAAGAACAACCCCTGCTTGCCGGCGCGAATTTCAGCCCGGTCGATGGCGTCGTGAAGCGCGTCCGCAAATTGCTCCTTGCTGTGCGCAGCCCACTTGGCGAATCGGTCGGTTAAATTTTTGCTTATGCCAAACTCCCTGCGCAAAATATTGACAATGTCGACCCCACCGCTCCCTTGAACTGTATTTAGTATTTCAAGCAATAATCTTTCCAAGTTTTTGGCCTTATTAATGCTGACTATAACCTCGTCTGGGACAGTGTAGACAGCTGCCTGTTCTTTCTGCTTTAGATCGGAAATAAGTTGCTCCAGCTTTTCAAGTAAAGGTTGCTGCATTCTGACTCACCCTTTCTTGAATTCATTATTCCATCTTTTCCCGAATTATAACGAAAATAGCGTAGGCGAAAAATTTCAACACCCAAGCCTAGTCGTATCTTTATGTGATATGGATCTCAGGGTAGTTGCGTTGGCGAACTGCTCCAAGGTTTATTTGAACTAACGTACCCGTTAGCTTAATGAAGGGCGAATGCCCAATGCGTGAAAATGGTATTTCTGTTTTACCTTGTATCTTTATTATCTTTAGACTTTCGAGCAAACAGCAGTTGGATAGTTATTGCACCGATAAAGACAATTAAATATATGGGACAATCTTCTTTCAAATCAATAAAACTTGTTTTTGCTTTTCCTGTAATGATTCCATATACAATTAGAACTACAAACCAAGTTACGAAAGCAAAAGCGGTAAGTCGATTAATGAGGTTCTTGTATTGATTAAAATATTTTATTTGATGTAATGAAATGTTTGTAGCTATTATTACTACAAAAATGATCATTTCCACTCTCTATCATTCGTCCTTTGGCATAGATTTCTGATAACGTCTTTTTGCGAACTTAGTAAAAATCCGTCACACCTATGTTATTCGTGAAGTGATTACGCTATCCTGCCCGTTAATTGAGGAAACGGCAGCCGTTCGCTAACCGGCTGCCGTCGTGGGTTTATTCAGCTATCGTACCCGTTAGCTTAACCTTCCCACCACGTGGCAGGTGACTTTTTCCCCTCTACCATAGGTGAAGAAGCTAAGATAAAGTTTTTAAACAATCCAAATCCTGCATAGCCTACATTCCCCACTATTTGTCCTTCTCTTTTATAAGATGCATAGAATTCGTGATACGAAAATACGAGGTAACTTCTACTTCTTACAATAACGTGTTCAAGATTTGGGTTGTTTTGTGTTTGTAATACTCTTTACGAATATGTCTTTCAAAATCAGCGGTACTCGGATTAGTCCATACCAAAGTCAGTATTAATGCACCTAAAAGTAAAATAAACAATCTCAAAGGAAACCCTCCTACAAAAACCGCCTGTACAATAAGAGTATGCTTCCTTTCAAAATGCCATGATACTTATCCAACCTTTTTGAAACAAGCTGCCGTTACTTCAATCATCAGAACTGGAGCAGGTCGTCGCGGCGCCTGCTCCAGTTCTGATAATTATACTATCGTACCCGTTAGCGTAACGTGGCTGCAAAAATTCGAAAAGTCAGTGACGAGTACCTTCATTTACTATCCATTAAACGCTGGAGTCAGCTATCCAGCGAACGCTATTTAGAATGAGCCGTTGGATAGCCTCCGGCTTGAAAGAATCTGCCCTATGACCCGGATGTAAATATACTACCTTACCTAATCCATAATTGTGTTCCCACATAGAAGGCCATCTTTTCCCATGGTATTCGTACTCAATTAGAACTGTACGGGGGGTGAAGGGATCAAATTCAAACTGATATGGCTCCTCTTCGATCGTAAAGTCCGCCACTCCTTCTAAGAGTGGATGTTCGTTCATAATTCTATAAAAATGAAGCTTTTGATAGGGCGGGTGGGTAACAAATTTGGCACCGATTACCTGCAGCAGCTCGTAGCTGCCCGCCAATGAAATACCGTTATGAATGGCAAGCAATCCGCCTCCCCCTGCAACGAACCTCAGCAAACCGGCAATTTGCCCGGATGTAAGTTTTCTTGTCCAAATATCAGCATACGAGATAACTGCCGCATACTCGCTTGTATTGAGTGTCGATAAGTAATCATAGTTCCGGGTTACAGTCAGACGGAATTCTCCGCCTAATATCTTTTCCAATTCATTCTGTACAAGCTCGAGAGGGTGCCAAGCCCCAAGATGATCATCACCTATTATCAAAATTCGTTTCTTAGCCATTTCAGTCATCTCCTTGGAATAAAAATGTGTTACGATAGGTAGACGGAGAAATCTGATAATGGACGCAGAATTGGACAAAAATTATTTGAAAGGATCAAATAAATGACAGTAGAAATTTCCCTGTTATGGAGTGACTATTATCTACGGCTCAAAAGGTTTGTCGCGAATCGAATCCAGAACCAAGCGGATGTAGAAGACATTGTACAAGATGTTTTCATAAAGATAAACGATCATATAGACGATCTGAAAGATGAGCAAAAGTTGTCATCGTGGATCTATCAAATCGCTCGAAACAGTATGGTAGATTATTTTCGTAAGAAGAAATGGGATGACGAGCTGCCAGCACAATTACAGATAACTGACGAATACGAAGAGCCGGATCTAGCCCAAGAGGTCATTGCCTGTTTCGAATCGGTAATCCAACAACTGCCGGAAAAATATAAGGAAGCGGTGGAGCTCTCCATGTTGAAAGGAATGTCTCAGAAAGAATTGAGTGAACGGCTTGGCATCTCCTATTCTGGTGCAAAATCAAGAGTACAGCGTGGACGTGAGATGTTAAAGGAGTTACTGACCGGCTGCTGCCATATTGAGTCGGATCGTTATGGGAACATTATTGATTTTCAGATCAAATGGCGCTATCCTTCTTGCTCTAGTAATGAGTAAGGAGGGCAGCTGAGGAATGGCGACTAATGCAACACTCGTAAATATTATGAAAGTACTGCTTTATCTCACTCCTAATGCTCCAAGACTCATCTGCCATACTTAGAAGTGCCTGAGAGACCAACAACAGATGACTCGATTTTTCTTTCTGACTTATTCCATTCCCTGCTTCTAAGTTGATAAGCAACTTATCAATAACCATGATAAACCTAAGCGCCGCAGACACAGTAAAACCGAATCGAGCAAATGTTGAATTTCCGTCCCACCCTGCAGCTCTAAGCCCTTGCATATAACTAAGAAATAACTCTTCCTTATATTCTTCTACCATGTTAACTGGAATTTTCCTTTTTAATAATGCATATCCAAACATCCGACCGAGCTCTTCTCCTACGCCTGAGATACTTGCAAACTGCCAATCAATCGCCATTAGTGAATCGTGTTCATCTATTTGCTCCAGAAAAATGTTATCCCAGTGTACGTCTTGATGTGCAAATACACGGGGCAGAAATTCTAAAGTTTCCAGTAAGCTATTTACTCTTGATCTATTGTGAAAATAGCTCTCCCATGTTTCACTCATACCATGAAATTCATTCAAATGTTTATCCCATATTACTTTTTGTTCTTCTATGGGTTTGGCATATGCAGTACAAATCTCTACCCAAGAACGCATCCAAGTGCGGCAAAAGAAAGAATCGGTCGGGAGAGGATTTCCTAATAAATAATCACCATTATATTTTCCGAGCAAGTAGGATATTTTACTCATGTGCATGTAGGACCAGTCACATTGGTTAGACTCAATAGCTATATCCTCGAGCCAAATCCACATATTGCCATGAGCATCCTCTTCCACTGCATAGCATTTTGGCGCCCTAATACCAGAGGGCAATTGATTCAGTATCCCTGAACGGTAAACCAAAGCTTCACGTTTCCAGTAATAGTAGTGATCCACTTGATTTCGCAGAGAATTATTATTTTCTCATCCCTTTATTTAAAGAACATGCAACCTAAGTAAGGCGTGCAGAGAAATAGCACTGTTTTTTCCGAAATCGGTTCATCGAAGTAGTGCTTTCCCTAGTAAAGGTACATACTGCACTAACTATGGCGTCAGCTCATTTCCCGCTTCGCCAGCCTCGCCGTTACTAACCTCTGCACGGATCGTGTCCGTATAGGCAACGAACATGTAGGTCTCCTTTTCTGCCAGTTGGTTGATCGTCACCGAAGTTTCCCCCATAAGCGGAATGGTTTGTCGAACGCCGTCCCAACCGATTACTTCCAATTTGTAAGCACCCGGGGGAATGCCAGTAACGGTATAAGAAGTTCCTGCATGATTAGTCCAAAAAGGCCGGTTTTGCCATACCCACATGGTCTTGCCGCTGCCGCTCAGTTTGTATTCTCCGGTCTGCTTTGGATCCATGGACACAAACGACATGCCTCTTGTCTTGTCCAGAACGGTTTGCAGCGTGATGCCGCGTGCGGTGGGCGTCCAAGGGGCCAAACTCGAATTCATCCCGTAATTCGTATCGACTGCCGTCGAGTTAAAGAGGCTCCAAGGAAACGCGAATTGGGTGGCGGACGTTACCCCGTCGTTTTTCACGACGCCAAGATGATCCCAAATTGCCGTAAGAAAGCCTTTGGCAGCTTCCTCTTCGGTAACGAGCCGCTTCTTGAAATTGAATTCAGTCGAGTAAAAATTAACGTCCGCTGTAATGCCGGACACACGCTTGACCGAATCGAAATTACTTTGCGCGGAAAATTTGTACATGCCGTCCATGGGACTATACTGAACATCGAAATAGGTGTGAAGATCGATTCCGTCAAGCTTGCCGGTGTTGTAAAGCTCGGCTATGGCGGGGCCGTAGCCTCGGAGCGAATAATCACTGTTCGAATTAGCTCGAGCAAAGCCGCCAGGATTCACTTTCAAAATGGTATCGACAGCATGAACGCCGTCAGCTAGCCCTTCGAGCGCGTTGCGGTACGCGGTTTTGTCTATTAAATTTTCTACGTCAGGCTCATTCATTGCCGTATATACCGTTATTCCCCAGTCTTGTATGCCATTCGCCTGCGCCCAGACGCCGCCAGGCCGGAACCGTTCTGCGAAATCGTGGCCGATGCTATACCAATAGTTGTAATCGCCGAGCGGCTGCCCGTTATTCGCATAAGAACCGTAATATTCGAACAACAATATCGGGGTCACTCCGCTCTGGTACGCTTGCAGCATCACGCTGTCCAATCGTTCCGGTGTCGGCTGTCCGTTCGCATAATAATATTGAGGGTATACGTTCATACGAGCCATACTGGCCCCTATGGTCTGAAGCGCGAGAAACTGATTGATTTGCGTAACGCTTCCGTTCGTGAAATTGCCGCCTCCCATAACGGAACCGATCTGCTGTCCCGGCGTTAATGCCAGCACATGATGACCGAACAACAGCAGCCCCGCCACTGTCAAGGAAATTGCCTGTGTTATTTTGTTCACAAGACCATCCGCCTTTCCGATTCGATTTGGTTTCCGCTTACTTTTTCAACGCATCGATTTGCTTGGAGGCTTCTTCCTGTGCTTCCCGTAACGCTGTATTGATATCTTTGCCGGCCATCACATCTTTAAATTTTGCTTCCAACGGCGGACGCGCTTTACCCGAATACGTTGATTGCGCAACGAAGGGAGCTGGCTTGCTCTTGAAAATCCCCTCGATATGCTTGCCTTTCAGCAGCGGCAGGTCTTGGCCGAAATGCTCGTTCATCTCTGGATTTTTCAGCCCGGACAGCATCGCAGTCGATTTCGTATAAGCAAGCTGCACTTCATCAGAAGTCATCACCTGAAGAGTCTGCATCGCCTGCTCGCGATGTTTGCTTGTCGTCGTAATGCAGAGCGCATAAGCCTTCACCATACCGTATAAATTCGGCTTATCTTTGAAGCTCGGGTATTGGGCTATATCCCAATTTACATCGGACTGCATAAGGCTGCTTACAACACCATGGGATGCGTACATTGCCACATTTTTATCTTTGGCGAAGCGGTTTACCGTTCCCGCGTGATTCGATATCGTATTCTGGTTGCCGGGGATGCTGTATATTTGCTTCAGCGTTTCGAATACTCTTTTCCAGCCTTCGGTATCAAGCGTCGCCTTCTGTGTTATCGGATCAACAAATGGTAATGACAGCGAATTGCCAAGCTTCTCCGGCCCTTCCGGATCGAGTCCCTTGTATTGGATTCCTCCATCTTCGCGCGTCAGCTTCTTTGCCAGCTCGATCGCATCTTCCCAGGTCATTCCGTCCTTCGGATAAGCTACGCCGAACTTATCGAACAAGTCTTTGTTGTAAAACAAAGCATAGAAATCTTGCGCGAACGGCAGTCCATACAAAGTCTCTTTCTTATCCCTGTCGCGCATCCCGTCCAGCACCTGATCATCGAATCGGCCGAGGTCCAGCCCCGCTTTCTTGACATCCGCCGTAATATCGCTAAGGAGCTTCAAATCCTGAAATTGTACCAGCACGTCGTTCCAGGCCATAATGATATCGACTTCATTGTCACCGCTTGTTACGATGCTATCCGGCTGCATGTTCGGTCCGCGCACTACCTGCTGCAGCGTAATGTTCGGGTATTTTTTCTTGACGGGCTCGGCAATCAGTTTCTGAAACACATCATCCTGGAAAATCGCGTCCCACATATAAATTTTCAGAGTGACCGGCGGCGCCTCGGTTTTTGAGGCCATAGGTGCGTTACCTGTGTTGCTGCAAGAAGCAGTTATTGCGGCGAGCATCAATGCTACCGCTGTTTTTCTCACAAGTTGATGAACCAAGGCATTAACCTCCCTTTCTTTTTTTAAAGACTTGCCTAACATCAATTACCTTTTAATGTAAACCCTTACAATTCGTTATAGTACCAAATGTGTATTTGGTTTAAAATAGACATAATGGACAATATTTCAATAAAAATGGCCTGATCATACAAAATGGGGGGGAACATAGTATGAACATTCAATTTCGACGGGATTATGACGATCTGGACTTGCGGATTCAGATGGGACATTTACAAATCAACGTATGGTATATTCGTTTCGTTCCTGCCTCCCTTCGAACGAATAAGAAGCATGCGCACGGTGGCTACGAACTGCATTTCATCCCGTATGGGTTCGGACAGCTCATTGCCGATGGAAACCATTACGAGATTACGCCCAATACGTTTTATTTAACCGGCCCCATGATCTATCATGAGCAAATGACCGATCCCGATAATCCGCTTGCGGAATGCTGCATTAACTTCGATATCACTGTAACGAAGAAAAGAAAGCAGTACAACGAGTTCATCCGCATTGAAACCGACGAAATGATCGAAGCGCTATCTTCCACAAGGTTTTGGTTCGGGGAGGACGAGTACCGAAGCATCGAGCTGTTCCAGAAAATTATGGATGAATTGGACAACCGAATGGTCGGCTATTACCACAATATCCGGAGCTATATATCGCAAATCATTGTTAACGCCGTTCGCAGCTACCGTGGCGAGAATAAAGCTGATTATGCACTGCCCCGCAAAACGTTAAACGAAAAAAGAGAGCATCTGCTCGATGCTCTCATGAACTCGGATACACCCGATATGTCGCTGGATCAAATGGCGGTCGAACTAATGGTCAGCAAACGCCATCTGCACCGTCTTATGAAAAAACAATTCCAAATGACATTCAAGCAAAAGCTATCGCAAGAAAAGTTGGAGACTGCTAAGAAGCTGCTGATCGAAACGAATCTCACCATAGACGAAGTGGCTCACTCGGCCGATTACTCGTCGAGCAGTTACTTTTGCAAAAAGTTCAAAGCGCACACCGGTATGTCGCCCACCAAGTACAGGCAGGCTGCGATACGGGAATAGTCAAACGGGCGCATTTGTAGGAGCAAGGTTACGAAGGCTTACTTGCTGGATTTTCGCTCCAGCAGCCATGCTCCCTTTATGTTAGCAGCCTGATACTGAGGTCAGATCCATCCTTTACTGCACTAACTGTGCATCGCGAAACAATGTGGGATCCTTCGGCGTCGTCCCGACTCCCGATCCCCACTGCAAGAAACCGTCGCGTGAATCGCCCGTGGAGCCCCGGTCATCGTCATTTACGAGGAATGACATTCCGATGGTATGCGCCGGCGGCCCGCTAAACCCAAGCGAGGCCCACGGCACAGAGATGACGTAGTGCATGATGCTGCTGCTTTGAATGATACTTGCTTGGGCTCCAGGGGTTGGTCCCGCCTGCTGGCCAGCAGGTGCTGCGAAGGTGTAAACCGACGGTCCGCTGTCGAGAAGCGCTGCACCGAATTCAACACGCTGGCCTCCGGCCTGCCCAGGCACCCGGTCGTAGGTGCTGAACTGGATAGAATCGGTCTGCCACATGGTGTTCGGTGTGCGTGCACCGAAATGTTTGTCGTCGGTGATCGTGGCGTCGATCACGAGCCCCTCATTGTTGTAGTTGATACGCAACTGCCCGCTTAGGTCGCTGTTCCCGCTGCGCGTCCCTAATATCGATACCCAGGTCGCTTGCGTCGCCAGGTCGATTGCCGGCAAGCTTTGGTGGTCCACGGGCTCGATGGGGGCGTACGAAATCGAGCCGGATGAAACGTCCGAACCGCTGGCGCTGTCGACCGCCACGCTATAGCTCAAGGAGTCAAACAACGGAATGTCAGAGAGCGGAACCCGCATCGAAGCGGTTCCACTTGCAGGGACATACACCCTATCTGACACTGTCCCTGATGCCGGCCCTACTTGGTAGGTAACTTGGGTCGCCGTGAGGATACTGCCCCGATTATTCTTCAGCGCGAGGTCGAGAAAGTAATTTCTGGACGCAGCGTCCGACGTGATCGTCGGTTGGATGCTGATCTCGAACGGCTTGACGACCTTTGTCGTCGTCCTCAAGCCGGCTACAAGACTCGGCCTGTGCTTGTCATTGTCTCCTTTCCCCGGCTTCACTTTCGTTACATCGACGGACACAGTCCGCTGGCCGAGGAGCGTGCTTGCGGGAATGCTAATGGCTGCACTTGTTACCTTGCCTGGAGAAGTGCGAAGCTTAACCGGCTGTGTCCCGCTTGCAGTGAGTGTCAACTCATTGGGAAGGTCCGTCTTGCGGTTCGATCGGTCTGCAGTCACCGTAACAAGAACCGTATCTCCTTGGATCGACCGATCGGCGACTTTCATCGTGACCGCTGACTGCGTCACACCCAAGCTGTCAACGTTGCCGGTGACGTAGATCGGGCTGCCGGTAAGTGTCAGAACGACCATACCGTCTGTCGGATTCACCGTCTGCGTTGAGCCAAACTCATTAGTGATAATAAGAGGCTCGGTAGTGTGCAAAGCAATGGTCTCGGAGCCGGTGGACCACATTACCCGAGTCGTCGAGCCTCCTCCCGTATAAGGATACGAGTAAGCTGTAGCGGAGCCGAGGTCATCGCGAGCACCAAGGGTCTTTCCGGTCACCGCGCGAATAAGCACAGCGTTTGTGACAGCTCCCGGCTTCGGAGCTACGCCGGCTACACCATCAACGGGCTGTCTGAATAGCCCAAAGTGATGCTCCCTATTATTGGGGTCCTTACCGTCATCCATAGCCGAGTACCAGCTGAAGACGTCCACACCTGCTGCCATTGCCAGCACCTGAGCACGCACCAGATTGTCCGCTTGCTGGGGCTCTGTGGAGGCGGCGGCATACGTCGGCCAGCCGTTTTCCGTAATCCATACCGGGACATCCCGAGTTCCTGCTGCCTGCTTCACCTGCTGCACCAAAGCAGGAAGCTTCGACACCAGCAATGTATGCTCGGGCGGGGTGTTGGCACCCTCCAGGGCGTAACCATAGACATTTGTCGCGAAAGTATCAATATAGTTGATGCCGCCTGCTGCGAAAAAGGCATTGTTCCAGTTATCGTCAATGGTGGACGGAATCGGGCCTATAACGTTCGCGTCCGGGTTTCCTTCGTGAATGGGGCCGTACATGGCCTGAAGCATCTGCACGTAGCAGGCTGCTGTTGTCCCGCAAGCGCCGTTGTTGAAGCCGGTGCCATTGAACTCATTGTAGATGTTGAAATCGCGGACCTTGCCCTTATAGTGCTCGGCAGCAGCTTTCCCGAACTGACCAAATGCAGCTAGACCAGCCGCGGAGCTCGGCGTTTTCCCGTTATCATAATTGGCGTTGTTGTAGGCCAGGACACCCTGGGGAGTCATGCCGAGGTCAAGAGACTGTTGGGACTTCGCTTCAAAGCCATACCCGGCCCAGTTGTATACGCCGGGCTGCTTTTCAATTAGGGACCAGTTCACATCGCTTCGAACGTGGCCGTAGCCGATGGTCGCCAAAGAGTTCATGAGCCCATCTTCGAGGGATTTGTAGTGACCGAAATGGGTGCTGATCCCGAAGAAGGAGTCAGGACTCAAGGCGCCTGCTGGCGTGGGGGTCACAATGCCAAACGTTGTGGTGCGAGTTAGTGTTTGGCCATCAATCACACTTGAGAAAGTCAGGTTGTAGAATCCCGGCCCGAGGTCCTGTACGGATAGCAGAGCATGTCCGTCAGTGCCTACGGGGGTAGATCCCGTGCGAAGACTTACGCCCTGATCATCTGAAATGGCATATGAAACTGAATCACCCACCGTACCGAAATCCAGGGTTGCGGAATTGGTTGTGAAGAGTAGGCTCGGGTTCATCAGTGACAGCGCTGGAGTCGTTGCAAAGGTCACTTGGACTCGTGCGAAGCAGATTTCTGGGATGACGCCGTTGAGGCTGTGAACGCGAAGACGGAAATCTGCGCCGTTCGTACCGTTGGCGAACTTGATTCCGCTCAGTTCAAAGATCTGGTTCTTCCAAGTCTGACTGCCGCTCGTAGGCATCCACGGGGTGGCCTGAAAAGCGTTGCTCTGACCATCGTACTCTATGGCTATGGTCGTCGCCGCTGCATCAAAGTAATCAACAGACACAACCGCGTACGTCGCGCCTGCAGGTTTTACGGAGCTTGCGACATCAACGTAGACGTAGGGGTTCAGCGGATTTTGTGATGTCGTCCAGCACGCCATGCCGTTCTTGGTCGTCGCGGCATGCGCCGGATCTTTGTCCGCGTCACCGGGCCAAGCCTTGTTGATACCGCTGTAAACCGGAGGCGAACTCAAGATTGCCACGGCCTGCGGATGGGCAGCTATGGCCATAGGCGCCATCCCCCCAAGTACGCTGACGGATACAAGCAAAACAAGCATCAAACGGATCATCCACTTTTTCACGAACATCACGTTCACTCCCTTATATTGGGCTAAAATCCAATTTCATTTTGTAAGCGGTTACCTTTTTGGGGTTTAGTCGCCTATCAATGGAATTCTAAAGAGTGTGTGATGAATTCATGCCCGGCCAGCGGTTGAGGGGGTTTCAATTGCTTCTCTAACTCCCTGCTGACTCTCCGGTCACTTTTTCACCACGTTTTCTAAAAGACAGATCACTGCGAATGCATAAACCGACTTTCTGTCGCTCTTGTCCCTGCATCCATGCGGCTTACTCAACCGCCTGGATGGCGGAACAATGAATGGCTCAGTATGCCGTACCTCCCAGATTAATTCATTTCCGCTGCCCAAGCAGCGCTTGCAGGCATCGGAATCCGCTCCACCTCTCCTTCTATAAATTGACCCCGCAGCTGGAGAATGAACCGGATGTGGGAGGGCTTGACCTCACGGACATCCTCAAGCCCCCGGAACACACAGAGCGCAGCTGCCGTTCCCGCCGCTTCCCCAATGGCGCTGACCGAAGCCATAATCCGGTAGGAGCTGTGGGCTTCGTGGGTGCCGCTGATGCATCGGGAGCTGAGTAATAGATTGGCGCAGCCCTTGGGAATAAGCGAACGGTATGGGATATGGTAATAGCCTGGTTCAGGAATGCTTTCCAGCCTAGTGGCGCCTCCATCCGGACTATGAATATCCAAGGAGTAGGCGCATGCCGCCACCATATCATCAAAGCGCCTGCTCTGCAGGCAGTCCTCTGCGGTCAGTTCATATTCTCCGACAATTCGCCGCCCCTCTCGGACACCCAGCTTGGGGGCAATGTAATCCAGCTTCGCATGATGGAAAGCAGGATGCTGCCGAATGGCCTCAAACAACTCCTGCACCTGCCGAATTCCCTCTTCCCTGCCTCTTATAACCGTTTCTGGGCGGGTAGGGTCTACATCCAGCACCGAAGTAGAATTGAAGAGCAGGGCTTTGCCGTCTGGGTAGGGGAAACAAGTGATGCCCTGTCGGGGGTTGCCGGTGCGGCCTGCCGCTTTCATGTCGAGATAATAAGGTAATAGCTCCCTGCGCAGCGAATGGATAGCCGACCATTGCCGAATATCCGGCTCCTTCAGCAGGGAGCAGTCTATGCCGCTGACCTTAAAGGTCGCCGTAGCGGATTGCAGCCTGCCGTCGCCTTCTCTACCCAGTCTGTACTCCAATCCCGCCAACGCGGAAAGATTGCCGTCGGCAGTGGCATCGAGGTATATTTTGGCGGTAACCGCTACCGTTCGGCTGCCCTGGATATGCAGACGGACAATTCGTCCGTTCTGCTTATCCGCTTGGATCACCTTGCAGTCGGTCCATAGCGTAAGGGTCGGTTCGGAAGTGAGCAGCCTCTCGTATGCAGCTTTCAACTCCTGCTCATCATAAGTAGGAACAAGCTTCTCATTGTAATGCGTATATGAAGCAGGAAATAGCTCTCGGTGAATGCCGCTGGTAATCGGTCTTCCCCGGGAATCCCGGAAGGTGCATATCAAGGATACGCTGGAAAATACACCTGTCCCCCCCACCTCCTTGGCTTGCTCAATCAGCAGCACTCTCATCTGCAATCTTGCAGCAGCTAACGCAGCGCTTATTCCTCCGACACCCGCGCCGGCTATAATGATATCAAAATCAAATGACTCACTATTCATATCTTAGACCTCCCAAATGCGTGGCTTCACAAGACAAGCCCACAGAACAAATGCATTGTCCTCCGGCAACTAACTCGTAACGCACCTCATTTTCTTTACCTAGCCGCATTATTTCTTAGCCTGCTTCGCATACAGCTCCGTATAATCCTTGATCATCTGGTCACCGCCCTGGGAGCGCCACTTCTCCACTTCTTTATTGAAACCAGCTTCATCAAGGGTTCCCATAATGAATTTGACACGGGCGTCGGCAATGATCTTGTTCAGCTCCGTTCCCTTCTCCACAGCCGTCTGTGAGATCAAGGGCTCTACCGGATTGGATATGGCAATGGCTTCGTTGGTTTTCATCATGGTGCGGAATTTATTGTCCGCCTCCCCCTTCCCCTTCCAGATCATCAGCGCACCGTCATAGGTGGGCAGCTGCTTGAGAGGAGATACCTCGTTGGCATACGCCGTCTGGTCAGAGATGACCGGCTCTCCGTCCGCTCCTTTGGTGTAATGGACACCCTCGATCCCCCACGTCCAGGTATACATCATTTGGTCATCGACGATTTTGTCGAAGAAGCCAAGAAGCTGCATCAGCTCCGCCTCCGACTTGACGGTGGCCTTCGGGAACACGAACATTCCGTTATATCCGGTCGTTGCAAACACCCGCTCACCCTTAGGTCCCTGAATTTTGCTGACAATATCGATCTTGGCAGCAGGGTTGGCTTTCTTCAGCTCGTTTCCCCCGGTGATCACGAAGTCGAGGGTAGTGAACAGCATGCCAGCCTTGCCTTGATAAAATTGCTCTTGCTGTTTGTTGACTTTGGTTGCCGCGAAATCCTGGTTAATCAGCTTTTCGTCATACAGCTTCTTGTAGAACTTCATCGCTTCCATATTTTCTTTAGTCATAAATAGGGGAACTGCTTTGCCATCCTGAATAGCCCATTGGTTCGGCGCTCCGAAGAAAGAGGCGATGGTCTGAAAGCCGGTGAGTCCCATGGCGCCGGCGCCTCCGGAATCCTCGGCTTCCACTAGCCCGAAGGTATCGTTTTTGCCGTTTTTGTCCGGATCGTTTAAAGCGAATGCTTGGATAACCTTGTAGAGATCATCGATGGTCTTGGGTTGCCGCAAGCCCAGATTGTCCAACCAATCCTGCCGGAAGGCGA
This sequence comes from Paenibacillus sp. H1-7, assembly GCF_022354825.1. Lineage (GTDB taxonomy): Bacteria > Bacillota > Bacilli > Paenibacillales > NBRC-103111 > Paenibacillus_S. The sequence goes on along the minus strand of NZ_CP031168.1, from coordinate 2,178,787 downwards.
CACCCTGGCGGGCCAGCGCTCTGGCGCGGTACAAACCGTAAATCTTGCCATCCACGGAGATATTGTTCAGTACCTGCTCACTAGCGTTGTACTTGCTCAGGTTGGGAAACTCCTTGATATAGGGGCCGATCTCCCAGAACATGCCCGACCGCTCTGCATTGATGATGGATGAGGACTTGGTATCCGCAATCATCAGTACCTGAGGCAGATCATTGGAGGCGATGGAGACGTTAACTTTGTCATTGTAAGCGGACGCCGGAACCCAAGTGGCATTGATCTTGGTATTCGTGTATTCCTCGATCCGCTTAATTATCGGATTGTCGGCCTTGGGAGGCTCTGTCGACGAATACTGGTTCATCATCGTGAATGTAAACTGTCCGTTTGATGTTGTGTTTGTGTTTTTCGCTTCCTGATTACCGCCACACGCCGATAAACTGGCGGCCGTCAAAATGACTGCAAGACCCGTTAGGGACATTTTGTGGTTTAACTGCTTCATGTCTTACTCCCCCTCATCATATTGAAGATATTGTATCAAAAGATGAACAGGTCATCCTTTAACTGAACCTAGCAGCACTCCCTTGGCGAAGTGCTTTTGCAAAAAGGGATAAACCGACAGAATCGGGACGGTGGAGAACACGATAACCGCCATGTTGATAATCTTGGACGGCGGAGGGGGCGCCTCGTTCATATCGGACAACCCTTTCTCCGACAAGATCACGATCTGTCTTAACAGGACCTGAATAGGCCATTTCTTTGAATCGTTGATGTACAAAATAGCGCTCAGAAAGGTATTCCAATGAGTTACTGCATAGAATAGCGCAAATGTCGCAATAGCAGGCAGAGATAGCGGGATGACAATACGGAATAAAATCCCAAGGTCATTGCAGCCGTCGATCTTGGCGGATTCCTCCAAACCGTCAGGCAGCTGCTGAAAGAAATTTTTGATGATGATCATATTAAAAGCACTGATCGCGCCAGGAATCATAAGCGCCCAGTAGGTATTGGTGAGGTGCAGCGCTTTGACAATCAAAAAGGTAGGCACTATGCCTGCGTTGAACACCATCGTGAAGATAACCATGAGCATGATGGGACGGCGTCCGTACAAATCTCTGCGGGCAAGCGGATACGCCATCAGCACCGTCAGCAGCAGGTTCACAAATGTCCCTATCACCGTTACCCCAATGGTGACTGCCAGGCTGCGAAGCAGTATGGGAGTAGAGAAGATGTAACGGTAGCCCGTCAACGAGAATTGGGTTGGAAATACGAGGAAGCTTTTGGCCAACACCTCCTGCTCCGTCGCGAAGGAAATCAATAGGATATATAGAAACGGGATGAGCATCACAGCCGCCACCAAAATCAGGATGGCAATGTTAGTCCACTCGAAGAGCTGGGTTCCCCAGCTTCGGTTTTGTTGATTCATAGACTAGTACACCCCTTCCTCACCGAATTTTTTGGCCATCCAGTTGGAACCAATGACCAGTACAAATCCGACAACCGACTTGAAAAGTCCGACTGCGGTACTGAAACTGAACTGCCCTTGCGTAATCCCCGCCGTATACACATAAGTATCAAACACTTCCCCGACCTCTCGGTTAATCGGATTCAGCATCAGGAAGATTTGCTCAAAGCCCGTGTCCAAAAAGGTACCTAGCCGGAGGATGAAAAGAATGATAATTGTAGAGCGGATGGCCGGGAGCGTCACGTGCCATAGTTGTCGCAGCCTACCCGCACCGTCCATTTTTGCAGCTTCGTAGAGCTGGGGATCGACTCCTGCCAAGGCTGCAAGGAATATAATGGTTCCCCAGCCCGTTTCCTTCCAAATGACTTCCAGTGTGATCATCGTTCTAAACCAGTCTGCGCTGGCAAGAAAGTTGATCTTGTTCCCGCCCATTGCCTTGATGGCTTCATTCACCAGTCCTCCATCCATGGTAAAAAAGGTATAGGCGATGCCGACCACCACGACCCAGGAGACAAAATGGGGTACGTAGATGACAGTCTGTATAACCCGTTTGAATTTCTCACGGCGTACTTCATTAATCATAAGAGAGAGCAGGATCGGTGCGGGAAAAAAGAAGATAATATTGTACCCGGCCATCACCAAGGTATTCCTCAGAAGCATCCAGAACACCGGATCATGGAACAGCCGCTCGAAGTGCTTCATGCCAACCCACTTGCTGCCGAAAAAGCCCAGATAAGGCTGATAATCCTTGAAAGCCATAAGAAGTCCCCACATGGGGGCGTATTTGAACAACAGGAAGTAAAGGACTCCAGGGGCCAGCATCCCATACAGCCATTTGTTCCTCCCTATCTGGCCCCAGAAGCTTTGCTTCTTCGGCCCAGCTACAGACATTTCAAGCGCAAGATTTCCTTTGATTTGATTCATCTTCGACTCCACCTTCGTGTTTCTTGTCTTGTGCGTATCTTCAAGATAAGCGGCCGACAAGCGGAAGTCTATAATCGAGGTATAATCATTAGGAAGGGAGTTTGTCGCTGTAGGGGCTATAATCATCATCACGTGTGGAATAATCATGTCTACATCAAAGAAGACCCCCAATGACAGGTTGGGAGCCTATCGCAAGGAGTCTCGATTTGTTATGTTCATATTTTATGATGGCCGTGCAATTCCCGGTATTGTCCGGGCGTCATATTCTCCATCTTGCGGAAAAAGCGGATGAAATTCTGAGGGTTAGTATAGGTCAGTCTTTCCGCGATATCCGCGATCTTCATATCTGTCTCGACCAGCCATCGCTTCGCCATCTGCAAACGGTAGTTTTGCAGGTACTCACTGAAGCTGATCCCTTTTTCCTTACTGAACAGCGGACCCAAATAGTTGGGGTGGTAGTTCAATTGCCTCGCGCAAGCCTCAAGGGTAAGCTCGGTGTCGAAGCTCCGGTGGATCAAATCCGTCAGCTGGTCCGATATTTTCTTGGTATGAGACTTGCTCTGCTGTTCCATCCTGCGCATGACCGGGGCAATGACGGTATCGCTAAACCAATAACGTATTTCCTCCTGGGATCTGAGATCGAGCAGTCTGTCAAAAAGCAGCTTTTCCTGATCAGGTGGTAATTCTATCTCTGTATCTTTCCTTGTATCCGGTGTTATCTCGTACTGTCCAAGCTCGGTAAGCATCGTGTACAGCCTCACCAATGCCATTCGGTATTGGCGCCAGTCGGCTTGCTCTTGAAAGATCAGTTCAATGCAGCGTTCCAACAGTTCGTCAGCCCTTGTCCGCTCCGCCAGCTTAACTGCATCGTAGAGTTCTTTGGCCGCACGGTGCGGGAACACTCTGGATACTACGTCTTCAGGCTGAACATCATCGATAAACAGAACGGATCCCGGGCCGTAACGAATCCGGTAGCGAAGCGCCTCTAGCGCTTGCTCGGCAGAGACAGCAATATCGATGAGCCGCTTCTCAGGACGGCTGATGCCGATGCTAATTTGCAGCTTCAGGTAATGCAGCACGGTTCTCTGGATAAGCTCCGCCATGGCAAACAACCGGTTCTTGTACTCTTCATCCGTAGCTCCCGCCCCTCCGATAACCGTAATCTGGGATTGTTCCAGCATCACCGGATCTAACCGTTCCTCGGCGGGGATCAGCTCTCCAACGATATTTGCGATGGCGAAGAGCAGCAGATCGCGGTCATTTTCATTATACTGGGACTTCTCCAGAGAATCGATCTGAATAGCGAGTATGGCATGCCACTCCCAATTGGCTTGATAGCCATACTCTTTCCATCTGACCGGCAGCTGAGACTCTTTTTCCTCGCCACGAATCAGCTTCATGACAAAAAACTGCTTCAGCTCCCGTACTTGTCCCGTAAGCTGATCCAAGAGGCGGGATTCCGTCTGCAGCATGGATTGCAGCCGATAACCGATCAAGGCAAATTCATCGGCACGGGCTTCTTCTGGCGGTTCTCCGAATCTGTCTCCCATTTTCGCGACCAATTTGCGAACCGGTTGGTAGAACGTCCGGGAACCGAACAGTGCCAGTCCGCCGGTTATCAGAACCATGAGCAGGCATACAATCAGAGTAACCCAGCCTATAGAGCGGGAATCTCGGGTAATATCCTTTATGGATATGGCGGACACATAAATCCAGCCATTATAACTTGACTTGCGCATGATGACGCTTGTATTGTCCCCTTCAAGCTCTACATTGAATTGTCCTTCCGTTTCACTTCGCCTTTGCATCTCGGCAACCAGCTGCTCCAAGCCGGATTGCTGCACTTTCTGATCGCTTCGAGACAACAGGCGGTAATCCTTATCCATGACCATGATGCTGCCAATCCGGCTGTCGGCTGCAAGAAGTCTCGCCAGCTGTGATTCGGCGATGCTCACGATGGCCAGTCCGTCGGCTTTCAGTGAATTCAGAGGGATTTTCTTCACAAGATGTATACTTGGCGAACTCTTGTCCTCATCCGTTACCCAAAGGGAAAATGAAGGCAGCTTCTCATACTGGAGAAGCTGATCCAGATTCTTAACATCGTCGAATGTAAAAATATTGTTGTTGTCGACGCCCCATTGACCTTTTAAATTCAGTACCGTCATATTGTTTATTGTCAGCTCGAAGGTTTGGCTGCGTACCATACTCTGGTACATTTCATTATACACCTGATAATGGGCTGCTGAATAAGGGAGCGACATAGCATTCACTACAAGAGGCGAGCCAATATACTGTGTAACCGAATGATCGATCGTCTTGAGGATTTGCTCCACACGAAGTTGGGTCTGCTGAAGTGTCGCCATGCTGCTATAGTTGACCTTATCCTGAACTATAGAATAGGCTTTGTAATATGAGATCACTCCAATGATGATAACTGGAATAGAACCGATCAGCAGACTGTACATCAAGAGACGGGTGAAATATTTGCTGGAACGAATTTTCATGGCATCTCCCTCGTAAGCCGTTTCATCTAATGTTTCTCCTATTATAGAGACGGGCTTAATGGAAGTCCATAATCAGGGCATAATCATTAGAACGGATTATCAGGTGCCAGAACATACCAATTTCCTTTTTTAGATATAATTACCTTGCAAATTTGCGCAATAATATAAAGCAGCTGCCGGTGCAGAGCTGGCAGCTGCATCTTTCGTTTTTTATTAAGCGATCGATCGTATCCGTTAGTTTAATCAATCTTTAGCTCCTCTAAGTACTTTAAGAGTATTACTGTTGAATTGCATCCGACGACTGCTTGGCAGTTGAGTGTTTTTATATTTAGAGCGGATGAATCCTCTTGCCTTTAACTCTCCGTAGATTAGCATTTGAAACTCCTTATCAATATCAAGTTTCAAAACAAGGTAATATAATTCTATCAATTCTTGGTCCTTCAGAAGGTCAAAGCCGCTAGTACGCATAAAACACCTGCTTTAAGGAAAACAGATTGGCGGCCAGGAAAGATAGATACACGGCGGCCGCCGTTTTGACAAAACGGATTCCCATAATTCCACTCCCCATGATTCGGCTGGCGATGCTTGTCTGCCAGTGGATGAAGTTCCCTCAGAGATTCCTATTTAACCGGTTTGGGCACGGTGCAAATGGACATTTTTCCTGAAAGAGTCACTGTCCGGCCATCTGCTTGCGGTATTCTTTGGGGGAGACTCCTGCTATTTTGTTGAACATATGCGTGAAATAATTGGAGTCGTTGAAGCCGGTGGCCTCGGAAATTTCGAATATTTTCATATCTGTGCTTTTCAGCAGAAGCTTCGCTTTCTGTACGCGCAGGTTCTGGATATAGCCGGTTACACTTTCCCCGGTTTCCTTTTTAAACAGATTACTGAAATAGCTGGGGTTGAGATGGACATGGGCCGCCACCTCGGCCAAGCCGCATACCCCCATGTATGATTCTTCAATAAACCGGATGGCCTGCTTGACCGGGTTATCATTCTTACTGGCAAGCCAGTTATTGTGGGACTTCAGGAATTCATGGATGTATCCCTGCAGCCATACCGCAATATCATCCGGCGTCGCACATTTGTAGACAGAATCCCACTCTATGGGGCGCACGGCCATTTGCCATTCGGGAAACTGGACCTGCACCAGCCGGAGAATGGCTGCAGCCAGCAGCAGCGCTTCGATCTTGGCGGTTTGCGGGGGCAAATGGCTGATCCGGACGGCTTGCTCCTGCAGCTCCCGGCTCAGTCGGCTGTTATCCTCCGACATAAGCCACGTTATAATTTCCTTTTCCTTCTCGTAAAGCGCCGTCTGGTTGAGCAGTGATTCATTGGCAGAACCGTGGTCCCTGTCCCCTTCCCGGCAATACTGTCTGTAGCCTTGGCGCAATTCCTCCGTGCTGGCGCATAGCCCTTGTCCGCTGCATTCAAGAGCCAGCTTCAGATAATGATGGACCGAATCGGTGAGTATCTGCGGCCATGAGGGGGGTGTATCCGGCCGGGAAGCACTCCGGTCCACCAATAAAGCCCACTCTGATGCGTTCAAGGGAAACAGGCGAAAGCCGCCGTGAAACCATTTATTCAAGTGCTCCCCGGCAATATTGGCGAAAGCAAACTGCAAAAGCGGCACATCTTGGGCGGAATAATGCTTCTCCGGGGGGAAATACGTAGGAAAACGGAAAAAATGCAGCTCGCATTGCTTCATTCGCTTCAGCAAAGCCTCCACCTCTTCGCCGCTGCAGGGCATACCCATAATAGCCGAGCGCAGCTCGCTGTCTTCATGCTGGCGCTTCCAGCCCTCCACCAAAAGCTGGGACTGGCTTTCTTCAATCAGCTGCACATAAATCCGGTCGAGTACGCTTAATATATCCGTTTCCACACAAGGCTTCGTGATAAAATCCAGCACCCCGAACTTGACGGCGGACTGGGCATACGAAAAATCCTTGAATCCGGTTACAATCACAATCTTCGTCAGCCAGCCGCGGCTTCTGATTTCTTCTGCCAGCTGCAGACCATCAATATGGGGCATCCGGATATCGGTCAGCAAGAGATCCGGGACACATTGCTCCATCATTATCAAGGCGTCCCGGCCATTGGCCGCTTCCCCCGTCACCACCCACTCGGCGGACCGCTTTCCCGCCAGCTTCAGCAGCCCCTTGCGGAAGTTGGGCTGATCCTCTGCAATAAACAGCTTGCCTCTCATCCGTTCCCCTCCTCATGACTCCCCAGTGTCCCAGATTTAATAGTAGGAAGCGTCATGTGAACAACCGTTCCTTTCCCTTTACTGCTCGTAATTTCCACTCCATATGCGGGTCCGTATACCAGCTGAATGCGCCGCAGCACACTTTTGTAGCCGATTCCCGTCTTATTGCCGTCCGGCAGCACAGCCTCCGCCTCTGTCAAGGTTCTAATGGTTTCTTTATCCATGCCGCATCCGTTGTCAGCCACCTCGATATGCAGCGCATCATTTAACAGGAACGCTTTAATCCGCAGCACCCGGTCTTTCTCCATATCACGGAATGCGTGAACAAAAACATTTTCCACCACCGGCAGCAAGAGGGAGCGCATCATCCGCAGATTCAGCAGGGACTCTTCAGCTTGAATAATGGTTTCAATCTCGCCGGTGAACAGCTCTGTCTGGATCTTGATGTAATTGCGGATCTGATGCAGCTCTTCGCCAAGAGTCGTATCAGTCTGGACAGGCTTAAGGGAATACTTCAACATCTCCGAGATGGCGTTGATCAGAAGCGCCACCTCTTCCTGGTCGTTGCTGTACAGCTTCCAATACAGCTCATTGAACAGGTTGTGCAGATAATGGGGGTTCAGCTGTGCCTGGATGGCCTTCAGCTCCGATTCCCTCTGGCTGATCTGGGCCAAATATACCTTATTGATCAGCTCGCTCACTTGCTCCGCCATGCTGTTGAAGCTGTCTCCAATGTAGCCCAGCTCATCGCCGGAATCCACTCTGACACGGACCGTGAAATCGCCGGAACGCAGCGTACGCAGTCCCTGCATCAAATGGGCCAGAGGAGTCAGGAGCGTCCGGGTGGAAATCGTAATAAGCAGTGCACTGAGCAGGATCACGCCGATTCCGGCAAATGCCAATACCTGGATGATGTCTTTATTTTTCCTCTGTATCTCCTGCAAGGAAGCCCCTCCGTATAGGGTAAAGCCTGCCGGAATCAGCTCGTGGCGGACAAACAGATAGGTGATGCCATTCATTTTGACATAACGGGGATAATTTGCCTCTGTCAGTTTCAAGAGCTGCTCCATCTCGCTCTGGTCGGTATTGGAGTAGAGCATACCTCCTGTAGGCTCCAGCAGCAGCACCTTGCCGCCGTTCTCCGTAAGATCCCGCAGCACCTTGGATACCAGGCTTTCCTCCATCACCATCACCATGGTACCGTACGGGATCAGCTTCTCATTGAGCATCCGTCTGGCAGCAACCAGAACCGTTCTGCGGCCGTCCGGATCAATGGTGCTGGCCGCCTCGGCCCGGCCCCAGACCATATTCCCCCGATGGGGCTTAAGCTTTTCCATCATCCTGGTCAAGTCATCCGTTCCCGGCTCTCCCGACGCACCGCTTTTGGAGAGAACCGTCATTTCCCCGTTCTCATTGTACAGGAAAACGGAGCGGATGGACGGCGCATCCACCAGCAGCATATTCAACTGCTCTTCCACATACTTGCGGTTCTTGAATTGGGTATAGGAATCGCTTACAGGAACGATGTTCTCCCTGAGGAACAGTTCGATGGACGGGTTCAGGATAATGGATTGGGATACGCGGTTGATTTCCTGGAAGGACATCTCCAGTCTGGCCAAAGCCTGTTCGTTGGCGATGGAGAACTGCTTGCTGATTTCATCCTCCATTAATTGGATATTTGACCGGTAAACCATCCAGCCTGCCAAGGCAAAGGCAAGTGTTACCATACACGAGAGCAGCACGATCAGTTTGATCTTGAAGCTGCCCTTTATTTTTCCGGCTATATACCCCGGCCAGCTTGTCGGATGCAGTCGGCTCCCCTCCCCCTTTGAATTTCATATTGTATTATAAAACGCTTCCTTCCAAGCAAACAAGGTTTACATTTTACCTGTCTACATAGGAAGGAAGCGCGTCACGTTCCGGTCCGGTTTGCCCGTATTATTTTAAAGCTTCATACAAGGCAATAAGAGCAAGGGACTGTCCGTATGCCATTGGCATAATGGTAATATTTTTATAATGGTCTTTATCCATTCCCATACCGGTTCCGGCCGACACATTCAGCACGGTTCCATCCCCGCTGATATTTTGACAAACCGCCTGGATGGCCTTGTCGGCAACAGCCTGATAGGAGGAATCCAAAATACCTGCTTTTATGCCTTTTAGGATACCCGCGGCAATTGCGGCCGATCCAGATACCTCTTCATAGCTGGTTGGGTCTTGCAGGACGGTGTGCCATAGACCGGAAGCGGCCTGGAGCGGAACCAGAGCGTTGACCTGAGCCTTATACGTATCAACTAGAAATTGACGGATACCCGGGTTCATCGTATCCTGACAAGTTTCCAGGTAATCGACGAGGCCGTAGGTGAACCAGGAATTGCCGCGGCACCAGAAGATGCTGCCGAAATTATCATTGCGCTCGAAGCTCCAGCCGTGGAAGAACAGTCCGGTATGTTTGTCGTACAAGTACTTGATATGGAGGAGAATCTGGTGTACTGCTTCTTGCTCCCACTCCGGCCGGTTGAACTTGCGGCCGGCCTGGTTCAGAAACAGAACCGCCATAAAGAGCGTATCAATCCATAACTGCCCATTGTGCAAGTGGATTCCATCCCGGTTACCAATGGCAGTGACTGTATGCTGGAAGCCGCCTTCTTTGGTTTTGGGCAGCTCATGAACGAGCCAGTCCGCGTGATCCCGGCACAGCTGTTCCAGCTGGTTGGAAGGCTCAAGCTGATCCAGGAGCAGAACCAGAGCCAGATAAGGGGCGGTCGTATTAATGTTTTTTGACGGCAGACCGACCTCCAAATTGCGGGAATACCAGTTCTGAAAAAACTCCATATAGCGGTGATCGCTGTAATACTTCTGCAGTTTGTACAGACCATAAAGACCGACGCCCTGGGGCCAGTCCCATTCTTCAATTCCGAAATCCCGTTGGACAATTCCTTTTCTTGTGTCGGCCTGGACCACGGTTTTGTCCTTTTCATAGTCGCTGCCGCCCAGATTCATAAGCTTGTCCACTACCAGTCCGATTTTTTGAAGCAGCATTTCATTTGTCATGATTCATATACTCCTTCTCATATCTAATGTTCCGAAAGCAAACTTGGCCCGGCCTTTGCCGAACCAAGTCCGCATTTATCCTATTCCAGGCCCTTCAGCCCCTACTTGTGTTGGGAGCGGACCAACTCCAGGATATCCTTACCTAGGAAGGCTCTGTCCTTATTTTCTTTATACCAGGTATTCATGAATTCCTCGATCTGTTTGCCGCCGCCTCTCTCCCAGGCAGCTTTGGCATCTGCAATGGCCTGCTCAGGGGTATATTGGGCCCCGCCGATAATGCCTTTGGTATAGATGTCCTTCATTTCCTTGTCGATGTTGGTATTGATCACTACCAACTCGCTCGACAGGGTAGGCATATGCTCGTAGTGACTCAGCGCGGGATACTGGGCCTCGGGATTAAGCAGAAACTCGTCGGCTTTCTTCAGCATGTCCAGACCGGCCTTCTGATCAGGATCACTCACGTCGAACGCAGTGGTGGAAATCAGAAGCGGATTCTCCGGGATCGAGTAGAACATGGAGTAGTCCATGGCCCAATCCAGTTCCTTGGCATTCTTCGCAGGATCAATGACCTTGGGAAAACCGTCCGCACCTTTTTTCCAATGCTCTCCTTCCATTCCTTTTTTCAGAATCAGACTGTTCTCCGGCTTGATAATGAAGTTAATATATTCCATAGCAGCCTTGGGATTTTTGGCCGCAGCATTGATCACCGTGGTCATTTGAACCGGGTTGACCACATGATGAACGAATTGCCCCATGGAAGACTTGGGCTGCGCCATCGGCGCAATCTCCGCCTCTGGAACAACCTTGCGGAGCGTTTTGACGTCCGTTACCGTACTCTCAAACCAGTTGCTGACAACAGGAGGAAGATAAACGCCTATTTTTCCGTTCAGGTAATCCTGCTTGGCTTTGGCTCCATTCTTGTCCGCCAGATAATCCTTATCGATAAGCCCTTCCTCAAATAACCTTTTCTTGAATTTAAGAGACTCCAGCGAATTATCCCAAGTCCTGATAATTTTGTCATCATTGGAGATTTTCCAGCCGTACGAGCCGAACATGGAATCCACCATGCCGTCCGAGGTGTAGCTCATATTGGTTCCATAAGTATCCTTCTTCCCGTTGCTGTCAGGGTCCTGCTCAGCGAATGCTTTTAGAACGACAAGCAATTCGTCGGTGGTCTTCGGAACCTCCAGCTTCAGCTTTTTCAGCCAATCCATCCGGATAAAGGCTACACTCTGCAGATGGGGCTCATTAATTTTGCCGATTTCGTAAAGCTTGCCGTCCGGCTTGGTGCCTATTTTGCGAAGCTGGGGGTACTTCTCCAGCAGCTTCTGGTATTCAGGCGCATATTGCAAGTAATCGTCCAGAGGCATTAATTGCTTCTGCTGGTACAGGGAATTCCGGAACCCCGTATCATAATCATTGACAATATCCGGCGCACTGCCCGATGCGAACAAGACATTCAGCTTTTTGACTGCCTCTGCCCGGGCCACCGGCACATACTTGGCCGTAACGGGAGAATGCTCATTGATCCACTTGGTCCAACGGTTGTCCTCAACCGTTCCCTCCGCTGCGGGAATATTACCCCTGTCATAGTTGGAAACGGTAATTATGGCTTTTCCTTCGGCTTGCCCCTTTGTCCCCTCTTCCTTTTGACTGCAACCAGCTGCCCCTGCTGCCATAACCGCCGACAGTCCCAGCGCCAACGTGATCTTCATTTTTGGTGCGGATGTTTGTCCAAACATATGGAATCCCCCTCAATCTATGATTGATTTTATTGTTGCAGCTAACCCTTGATAGAGCCAAGCATAATGCCTTTGACAAAATATTTCTGCAGGAACGGATATACCACCAGCATGGGCACAACCATAACCATAACCCCAACCGCTTTCAGCTTTTCGGATACCATCTCCTGCTGCTGCATCATATCCATGGCCGACATATTGAAGTTCCCCTGAATTTGCAGCATCCCCTGAACGATAACAGTAAGATTCTGCAAATTCGTCTTATTGATGTAAAGAATAACGCTCATGAACATGTTCCAGTAGCCCACTCCGTAGAATAACGTCAGCGTAGCCAGCATGGGAAGAGACAAGGGCAGTATGATACGCATGAGCAGCTGGACCTCGCCGCAGCCATCAATCTGGGCGGATTCCGCCACTTCTCCCGGGATGCTCTCAAAATAGCTTTTCATAATCAGCATATTATAGGTACTGATCAGCCCGCCAAACCATAGGGACCAGTAAGTATTGGTCAAATGAAGGCTATTCATGACCAGATAGGTAGGGATCATGCCTCCGCTGAAGAGCATGGTGAACAATGCGGCCGTTGTGATCGGCTTGCGGGCGTAAAGGTAACGGCGGGATAAGGGATAGGCCGTCAGCACCGTGGCCAGCATGCTCAAGGCCGTACCGCATAAGGTAATGATCACGCTGTTGGTAAAGGCGCGCAAGGCCGGCGTATTCTCAAAAAAGTATCTGTAAACGGTGAAATCAATCCCCACCGGCCAGAACCAGACCTGACCCAGGTCAACCGCATGCCCCGAGCTTACGGACAGCGCAATCAGATGCAGGAAAGGCAGGATGCAGGTGAGCGAAATGATGATCAATACCACGTGAATAAAGATTACAAAAATATTTCCGCCTGTGGATTCCCTCAAGAGGATTTCCCTCCTTTCTTCAGAATAAACCCTGATCGAATTTACGGGCCAATGCATTGGCCGACAGCACAAGCACCAGACCGACAAAGGATTCAAACAAGCCCATGGCTGTAGTCAGGCCAAATTGGGCCTGCTGCAGCCCCACTTTGTACACGTAGGTGCTGATGACCTCCGCTTTCTGCAGGACAGTGGGATTCTGCAAATTGTAAACCTGGTCAAATCCTACCTCCATCAGACGGCCCATTCCAAGAATCAGCAGCAGGATAATCGTAGGACGGATGCCCGGCAGTGTAATATGCCAAATCTGCCTAAGCTTGCCTGCACCGTCCATCCCCGCGGATTCGTACAGGCTGGGGTCAATGCCGGAGATAGCGGCGAGATAGATAATAGCGCTGAAGCCCATCTCCTTCCACATGCCGGAGCCGATAAAGATGGCGGTCCATGAGTTCGCGCGGTACAGGAAAGGCACCGGCTCCATCCCCAATTGGCCCAGCAGCTTGTTAATGGTCCCTCCGTCAATGGAGAACAGGGTCAGGATAATGCCTGCAACGATAACCCAGGACAAAAAATGAGGCAGATAAATAATGGTTTGAATCCAGCGCTTCAGCCAGCTCTTCCGGACCTCATTCAAGGCAATGGCGATAATAATCGGCGCAGGGAACCCGAAGATCAGGCTCAGTACGCTCAGGGTAAGGGTATTCCAGATAATTTGCAGCGTGACGTTGGACTGGAATAAAATCTCGAAATATTTCAAGCCCACCCACGGACTTGCCCATATGCCATCGTGAAAATTGTAGTTCTTGAAAGCAATCACAAGACCGCCCATAGGCAAGTAGCGGAATATCAGATAATAAAGCACTCCCGGTATAAGCATGACAAATAGCGGAATATTTTGCCGAAACCGCTTTGTCTGGTAAAAAGCCTCTTTGGCTGCCGGTGCTCTATCCGTTCCTACGGCGGCAGGCGTTGTTTTCATGGCTTCCCCTTCTTTCCTGCTGAAAGTATTTGTTGGATGTGATGCTTATAATGTACCGCGGTTCGTCCATTCCGGGCCTTAAGAATCTTTAGGTCTTTCTGTGCGATTTTTGTTTCTCCTTCAAACCTGCAGGAGCGCCCGCTTGGAATACCGTTCCACCAACATCTCCCCTCCGCAAAGCCTGCGCCCTGACAAATCCCCCCCGCATAGGGAGTGGCCCGCTCATGCGGGATGCAAAAAACCAAGGAGCCGGGCGGATGTTCCCGCTTTGCTCCTTGGTTTTTTACCTGTGATCCACTCAATCGCTTCAGTTGCTGCGCCACGCTATAAAGCGCGCGAGCATGGCGGATACTTCCGCCCGGGAGACAACACTGGCAGGCTCCAGAAGGTTCCCCGGTTTGCCGTTAAGAATACCTGCCGATACAGCCCAATCGATGGCATCATTTGCCCAAGCTGACACTTCGCCGCTGTCCGCAAAGCTCTTGCCATTGCTGCTTGCAGCAGGCTGTCCGGCGTAACGGTACAGGACAGTAATCAGTTGTTCCCGGGTAATGGAAGCTTCAGGGCTACTGCCATCGCTGATTCCGGAAGCGGTAGCCCAGTCTTTCGCCTTGCTGTACCAATATTCCCCGCCTTCGGTCTCAAGGCCATGCAAACGGGCCAGAACGGTAAATAGCATGGCGCGGCTCAAGGATACATCGGGAGCGAAGATTCCCTGCTCCGTTCCGAGCAGCCATTCGCGGCTTGCTGTGAAGGCAATCGACTCCGCAGCCCAATGACTGTTGGGAACATCCTGGAAAACAACCTTATTGTCGATCAGCCTCACCGTCATATTGCCCTTAGCTGTAAAACTCAATCCGGCTTCGGTGATAACCGTTCCGATCACTTCCTTGGTTCCGTCTTCCCGAACCGCAAAGGCTACCGTGGAAGCAGAAGCATTCTTGAATGGAATTGTGACCCGCGCTTGCGCAACGCCTTCGGGCAGATGGACAGCGGCTGTTACTCCCCCCAGAGAAGTCGTGGTGATCTCCACCTTGACTCCCTGTGTATCTGTGGTGACGGAGCGGCTGCTTCCATCGGGCTTGCTCACGGTCTCACGCTTGCTTCCATTCTGCTTGGTGACAACCTCGGTAATTGTACCATTGCGTTCTTTCGTTATAACTTCACGGTCGCCATTCGGCCAGACAGTAGTCTCCGTCACCGTACCGGTTGTCTGATCGGTGATGCTGGTGGTCGTGCTGCCATCCCCGTTTTTGACCCCAGTAGACGGCGTAGTCGGGACGACGGGATTGCTGCCGCCAATTTGGGGATCTCCGTCGCTTTCACCGCTATCGTTATCATGTTCGCTGTCATTATCATATACACCCACAGTTACAACACAAGAAGCTGTGGAGCCGCCGTCTTCAGTGGTTACCGTAATAACGGCTGTACCTGCGGCATGAACCGTCACGAGCCCATGTCCCACCACGGTAGCAACAGCCGGATTGGAACTGCTCCAGGTCACCGCTTTGTTGGCTGCGTCAGCGGGTTCCACATTTGCGGTAAGCTGGACAGTCGAATCCCCATGGTTGGTATACAGTTGGGCAGTGGTCTGATTCAGGCTTACACCCGTCACATGGACTGGTGGAGTCCCCGGATTTTCAGAGTCCGTGTACAAGCTTACGGTCACTATACATGTATCGGTGTAACCGCCGTCTTCAGTGGTTACCGTAATAACGGCTGTACCTGCGGCATGAGCCTTCACAAGACCGCGTTCATCCACAGTAGCTACAGCCGGATTAGAAGTGGTCCAGGTCAAGGTTTTGTCAGCTGCGTCAACGGGTTCCACATTTGCGGTGAGCTGGACATTCGAATTCCCATGGTTGGTATACAATTGGGCGGCGGTCTGATTCAGGCTCACCCCGGTGACATGCACCGGCTGAGTATAGACTGCAATGGTTAACCCCACATGGGGACTGGCTTTATGGGTATCCGTCTCAGGGTAACGAACCCAATAAGTCCCGGGAGAAAGATTTGCGATGGTATCCCCTTCGACACTCAACCAGGTGCTCCCATAGTCGGAGGACCATTCCATGGAAGGGTTGACCCCGGTGATGCGTCCATCATTGGCCCCAACCGCTGTTTCATTGGTGTGCTTGAGCCCCTCGGGCGCAGCCCTCGGTCCTCCGGTAACCATCGCTTTGAAATCGTCAAAGTCGATGGAGGCGTTGGCATAGCCATCGATGCCGAACAGCTGGCCGACCAGCTTATCGCCGCCTGTATGGCGGAAATTGTAGTCAGTGGCCGCCTCAACATCGTCTATGTAGACGGTATAAGTCTTGGCGTCCCAGTTTGCCACCATTTTGATTTTGTACCATGTATTGTACTCAAAGTCTTTGACTTTGACCTTATTGGACGGTCCATTCTGGACTATAATTTTACCCATATCAAAAGCCGTGACCATGGAATAATTGCCTGTGCCGCTGTCATTTCGCATCATGGCGCCATTGGCGTACTGGAAGCTGGTGTTTAGTCTGGCGCGGTATTCGATGACGACGCGCTGATCCGCCTCAGCCTTTACCTCGCCTGCATACGGCAGGAGCAGGTTTGCCTTGCCCGAAGTAGCGGTTGTGGTCAGCCGGAGGAATTTATTTCCGGCCTCTTCCTGTACAGTGGCGGTAGCGCCATTGGTCAGACCTTCGGTGGTAATGCCATAAGGGTACTTGCCAACCGTATCGCCGGAGAAATCCCGGTAAGCGTTATAGATTACGCCGTCCTGAATGCTGTTCAGCGAACCTAACAAAGCTGCTTCCGCTTGAGCAAGCTTATCCAGTTCCTCGTTAAACTGCTCTTTGCTCAGATCGGCGATTACGGCCATCTCTTCCGCCTTGTTCACTTCGGCCACGAAGGCATCATACTTGGATTGGCTATAGTTGCCCAGCCCATCGCCCAATGGGTAGGAGATGTTGGCCAGCTTGTTGCGGAGTTGATTCACAATCTCATCAAGGCCCCATCCCGGAATAACGTTTACGGCAACGGTGGAAGGAAAATCACGGCCATCCAGCTTCAGGGTGACAGGCACCTGAACTGTGCCAAGGGAGTTGAAGTCAAGTCCCTCCGGCTCCCAGCTGACAACCTCTGCCTTCTTCGACTGGCTGTTGTAGACAACATCAACAACGCTAGGCAGCTTAGGGGCCACTCCGGAAGGAATCTTCACTACGGAAGTAACCTGAACCGCATCAGATGCTGCAATAACGGTCAAGTTGAGCTCTGCTTTCTTGCCGTTGTATTCGGCTGTAATAAGAGCTGTGCCCGGTTTAACCGCATATACCGATTGGGTCACAGAATCCGAATCAATCCCGACCACCCCAGGATCGCTGCTGGTATACCGGGCAGCCGCTGTCACATTCTGAACCTCATAGTTGTTATAGTGTGCCGTTACCTGCAATGGTCCGCTTGTCTGCCCGCTGGTCAGGATGCGGTCCAATCCGCCGAAGGCAACGGACTGCACAGCTTTAGGCTCCGCAGCAACGGTAACCGTGGCTGTGGCCGTTTTCCCGTTATATGTGGCGGTGATTGTGGTACTGCCCGCACTTACAGCCTTAACCCTAACCCCACCGTCAATAACGGCGACCTTCGTATTGGAAGAACTGAAGATTGCTCCTGTGTCAACAGCGGTATAGGTAGTGCCTGTTACGGTATACAGGGGCAAGCTGCGGGTTTCACCCAACCCTAACGTGTAGCCCGGGGCATCGAATAACATTTCCGATGCATCCAGCTTAAATATATCTATGCTGTCGATTTCGGCAAGGTTGTTCCCCTTCGAGAAGCGGAGGATATTGCTGCCTCCCCTAAGATAGACTTTCGCCGTGGAGAGCCCCCAACGATTCAGGCCGGAATAGACGATATTCAAATTGGCTCCGGAGCTCCCGTTGACCGACAAGATATGGGAGGCATCGGCCGCATTGGGCGAGCCGTTGGCATTGCGCACGGACAGCATATAAAATCCCGCCTCCGGCACGTTTACTGTAAACTGGGCATAATCTTTGGCGTTCTTGATGTTGGCGATTTTCATCCCGCCGGAAGCAGTGCTTTCCAGCCGGACGGCGGGAGAAGTTTCACCGCCCGGATCCTTAACCAGCAGCGCGTTTTCCGCTTCATAGCGCTTCCGCACCGGCTCGCCCGAAGGCGTGGCAATCGGTGTGTTCGGATCGGCGGGCTCTCCCAGGTTCGGCGTGTTGTCTGCGTTCCAGGTGAATTTCTGCGTGTGGACTTTGCGAGTCCATCCCGATCCCGGCCAGCGGGCGGCATGATAGATGACCCAGTCCTCTGTGCCGTCAGGAGACGTGACGATGCTGTGGTGGCCCGGGCCGTAAACGCCATTGGCACTGGAGAAGATGGGCATGTCTTTTTTCACCCAGGAGCCGGGATTCATCAAATCGTCGCCGATCTTGGCCGTGATTAGCCCGAGGCAATAACTGTCTGTCCAGCTTCCGTTTGCGGAATAGACCAGATTGATGGTGTCGCCCTTTATCGTGACTTCGGGGCCTTCATTGATTCTGGCCGGGGACGATTCCCAGTCATATTCAGACGTCGAGAGCAATACCCGTTCCGAGCTGATGGTCCGTGGATCACTCATCTGCGCAATATATAAATTCTGGAAGCTCCCGTCGGTTTCTTCCCAACCGGACCAGATGAAATAGTGTTTCTCATTTACAGTCAGCACAGTGCCGTCGATCGCCCAACGGTCGGTAGAATCGGTAATCTTCCCTTTGAACTCCCAGGTGCCGGTCAACGGATTTTCACTGGCGTTCTCCAGCACGTACATGCGGTGGTTTGCATTGGTTCCGTTGTCGGCTGCAAAGTAAATGTACCATTTGGATTTGCCGTCGGTATCCTTAAGATAGTGCATTTCCGGCGCCCAAACATTGGAGCTGTACATGGTGCCCTTAACCGGCGTCCAGGCCAGGCTCCTCTCGCCCCCCTCAATGCCGGTGATAGTCTTCGCTCTGCGGATCATGATGCCGCTGGAGTTGACAAATACGTTGTAATAGTAGCCGTCCGTGTGCTTGTAAACCCAGGGATCGGCTCCTGTCTGCATGATTACATTGTAGAAATCCGACACACTCTTTCCCTCCTGCGCAGACGCCGAATCCTGCTTAGCTGGCGTCGGCTCTGCCGCCGCAGCCACTCCGCTCCATTGCGGCAGCATCAGCAGCACTACGAGACAAAGCAGCAGATGTCTGAATTTTTTTTTGACCATGTACAATCCTCCTTGGAATCATATCATCCTGTTATCTATGGCGTTCGTACTCACCTGGAGAAGCCAATAGATTACTCGCGGTATGTATTGTAGAAGCACCCCCCTTCAGTCCTGATGAGTTGCATAAACTGCTCTCATTTTCTCGTTTCCTCATACTACCTTTCGAAGCAAACTCTGTGGTTGCAGCCTTTTCGCCTGACTGGCCCAGGGCGTTGGCGATTATCGATCCGGATTGAACGTACCGTTCGGATAACCGCTGACAATTCCCAGGTCAATCGCTTGTTTGACATCGGACTCCGCCCAGTGTGCCGCCAGGTCACTCAAGTTGACCGTCGGTTTCGGAGCTAGCGGGCTTGCCGCCTGATCGACGCCGAATACCGCAAACCGCAAACTTGGCAACGTTGTTCACCTTCACGGTAATAGATGCGGCCCCATTAGGGAATTTTATGTGGAGCTTTTTGGCAGACAGGAGATGATCGCTCACAATAAACCGCTTTCATTCCCATTAAGAGCTTCGTTCCATGGATGCTTACACTGTACTGTGATCCCTCCATTCCAGGCCTTAAGAATCTTTAGGTCTTTCTGTATGATTTTTGTTATTTACCTAAATCCGCTTTTTTAACGGACTGTCCGACTGCTGGGTGATCGTGCAGGATACTCATGCCCGCGCCGGAGTTTCGAATTTGAGAATATCGAGCACCAGGACATAACGAGGTATTTCCGCGTTACAGCGGGCTTCGGCGGACCATTGGACACGGTACGGCTTCTATAAAGCGGTTTTCTGCGGTTTGACGGGGCGGGGCATTCTTGATGACAGAAAAAAAGAACCCCCGAGACAGTTGTTAGCTCTGTTCGGGGGGAAATTACTACCACATAAATATCAATCACAACCAATCACATTTGCTGAGACTAAACGTATCGTTACTCGGCGTCCAGCTTAAACCAAACACTGGCATAATCGCCGTCGATCTGCTGCAGATTCAGCCCGAAGTGCAATAGCCTGTCTCCGCGGTAGCTGGTGCCGAGCTGGCTGACGCGATAATCGAAGTTCGCATTCAGACCGCGAAGCTGCAGCCTCCGCAGCGGAGCATTGGGCTCCGCCAGCACCCGGAAATAGAACACGACTGCTTTCTTCTTATCTTCCGAAACGAACATCCAAGCCGTTTCGTTTCCGGTAAACGGACTTTTTAACCGATACAAGTCGCCGCTCTGAACAAGCCCGCGAAGCTCTTTATAATCGCTCACTTGCCGCTTTATGACCGCTTTCTCTTCTTCAGATAGCTTGGTCAGGTCCAGCTCATATCCGAAGTTGCCGGACATTGCCACGTCGCCCCTGGTCCTGAGCGGCGTGATGCGGCCCACCTGATGATTCGGTACCGCAGAAACGTGCGAACCCATCGCGCTGACCGGGTAGACGATGCTGGTTCCGTATTGGATTTTGAGCCTCTCGACTGCGTCCGTATCGTCGCTTGTCCACGTCTGCGGCATATAGTAGAGCATTCCCGGATCGAACCGGCCTCCTCCGCCGGAGCAGCTCTCGAAAAGGATGTTCGGAAATGTTCCGCTCAGCTTCTCCAACAGCCCATAAAGTCCCAACATATACCGGTGCGCTACTTCGGATTGGCGTTCCGCCGGCAGTGCAGCGGAACCAATCTCCGTCATATTACGGTTCATATCCCATTTGACATAGGCGACGGGGACCGTTCGGAAGATGTCGCTGAGCGCGTCAAAAATATACTCCCTGACATCTTGTCTAGAATAGTCGAGAATGAATTGGCACCGTCCTTCCGTTCTGCGCCGGTCCGGCACATGCAGGCACCAGTCCGGGTGAAGGCGATACAGCTCGCTCTCTGGCGATATCATCTCCGGCTCAAACCATAGACCGAACTGAAGTCCAAGCTTATTTACACGCGCAGCCAAATCTTCCAGACCGTTCGGCAGCTTTTTGCGGTCGACCGTCCAATCTCCGAGAGAAGTAGTATCGTCATCGCGTTTGCCGAACCAGCCGTCATCGAGCACGAACAATTCAATCCCAAGCTCAGCGGCAACGCCTGCGATCGCTTCAATTTTGTCAGCGTTGAAATCAAAGTATGTCGCTTCCCAGTTATTCACCAGAATCGGCCGTTCCTTATCGCGATGAACCCCTCGGCACAGCCTTGTACGGTACAGCTTATGGTACGTTCTCGACATGCCTCCCAAGCCTTCGGACGAATAGACAAGCACTGCTTCCGGCGTTTGAAACGATTCTCCCGGCTCCAGCAGCCAAACGAAATCAAACGGATTGATGCCGATCGACACCCGCACCGTAGCGAACTGATCCACTTCGGCTTGAGCAGCGAAATTCCCGCTATATACGAGGCTGAACCCGAACACGTCCCCCTGATCTTCGCCTGCGTCCGGCCGGAGCAAGGCGATGAACGGGTTCGCCTGATGGCTGCTGGAGCCGCGACGGCTCTCAATTTTTGTAGTGACACCCATAGTGAGATGACTTCTTTGCATGTGCCTTTCCCTTACCCAGGCGCCTGTTAAAACCAAACAGTCGTACTCGGCATCGGCAAAGTCGACACTTGCGCTCAACGCGCTGCGCAGATTCAGAGCTTGGTGCCCATTATTGACAAATCGTACGGATCGTGTTATGGCACTGAACGCTTTAAAAACCGTGTAGCTGATAATAACCAGCAATCCGGAATAGGTGTCGATCAGCTCCAGCTCCAGTGTCATCGCTTCCTGTTCCGACTCGGCATAGACAGCCGGCAGCCCATCCAGCGCAGGCTTGCCCCTTACGATTCGGTGCGTTCTATATAACAGCTCTGTAATCCGGCTCCCATCCTGCAGCTGTACCTGATAAGCCGGATGGCGGAAATCGCTAGTTCCATACTGTGGATATTCCTGCGGCAATGTATCGAGCGAGATACTCCTGTCGTCCGGCACCGGATTAGGGCTGAACGAGCATCGCTCCTGCAACATCAGAATATCGTCTAAGTTCCCATCCTGATCCAGTCTCTTTCCCCAGTATGCATGAGACGGATATCCGTTCACCAGTTGTATGATGTAACTCATATCCGTAGACTGCAGATGGAACATCTGCTGATTTTCGTTATAATAGATATTCATAGTGCTTCTCCCTCACTCCAATTACGATATAGATTCTCCTCAAATGGACCATGGTGAAAGGAAAAGAGCGAGATGGGCGGGGAATCTAACCCCATAGTCTCGCTCTTTTTAACTCAAAATGATTTTTCGCAGTTCTCGGCAGCCCCAATGATTCATTTACTGAAGCAAATTTTTTCGATGCCTGTCATTCCTTCACAGTAATGCCGCAAATATAAAATTCGAATTCCAAATCCTGGTTTGACGGTATCAAATATTCATCGTGTACAGGTGCGCCCCAGCTGTCGTCTCCGCCTACTCCCATTTGTCTGCCCGCCACGGTTACGACCGTATAATGCACCTCCGGCAGCTCCCAATGATGATTAGCCTGCTCCAGCTCAAAAGCGGAATACGGAGATACATTGCACTCTACTGGAGCAAGCGGATCGGCTTTGATCATAAGCCCTAGTCCATTCGCATCGGTTATTTTCACGCTTCGGACGCCAGTGCGGTTGCCCGATTCCTGCGGAACGAGATAACGCGAAGGCAATTGATCGACCGGGCTGCTGAAAACAGCTAAGCGCGCCCCGCAAGCGCGGTCGATATAGTTTTCTTCAGGACCCATTGCGTACCATTCGGATTGGTTATACTCAGACGTCATCTTGAAAGATAGAGCAACGATAGGCAGATTCGGAAGCCCCTCGGCTCCTTTGTAGCAGGTATGCACACGGATGACTCCATCCGCGTACACCGTGTAGGCCGTTCTAACACGTATTTCGGAATGGATGCTGAACGTGTACTCAAACGAGACGGTTGCCGTTTCCGACGTTTGCTGTAGTTCAACCTTTGCCCATTTTCTCGCTGAACTCGCTGCGTACCAAGCGCCTGCCGTGAAGCTGAGCGACGTCCCTTTATCATTATCGGTGGTGGCCCTCCAAAATAACGGCGTCGGTGGTACGGCGATCATTTCGCGACCACTGTATCTGATTGATACCAGCGATCCGACCTGCTTGGAAAATAGAACGGAAAAGTCCTTGCCCATGACACCGATATTTACATCGCCTTCGACCACTTTAAGAGCTCCGGATGGCAGACTGCGATCGGATGGAGTCTGGATTGCCACAATCTTTTGGCCAAAAGCGACCTCAAATCCGGCCTCGGCCCACAGGAGCGCCTCTTTAAGCTTCAGCGAAGCTTGCAGACAATACTCACCGGGTACCTCTTCCATATGGGGCAGTTCTATCGGGATGCTAATTTGGTTTTGC
The DNA here is from genome assembly GCF_022354825.1 of Paenibacillus sp. H1-7. Classification (GTDB taxonomy): domain Bacteria; phylum Bacillota; class Bacilli; order Paenibacillales; family NBRC-103111; genus Paenibacillus_S. The sequence continues at coordinate 2,155,411 of NZ_CP031168.1, read as the reverse complement.
GCCTGTACGTCGACATTGGTTTGCCATATCCGTATCTGCTTGCCATCACGATACAGGCTATACTCTAATAGAAGATGGTCCGTTCCTGTGAACAAGCTTTCATTAACGATTTTGATATGCGTACGGGTCGGCTCCAGCTTATAATTTTGATAGAGGAATTTAACCTCCTGCATTTTCGGCGTGATTTGCCGATCCGCATATACAAGGCCATTGCCGCAGAAGCTATAATCGGACGGACGATCCTGGAAATCGCCGCCGTAAGCTAAATATTCGCGGCCGAAACGGTCTTTTTTCACCAACGCTTGGTCAATATAGTCCCAAATAAAGCCGCCTTGATACATCGGGTACTTGTTTTCCAGTTCCGTATATTTATGCAGGCCACCGACAGAGTTGCCCATGGCATGCATATATTCACAACTGATGTACGGTTTAGCTGGCTGGCTTTGAAGATAGGCTTCAATATCCGCCGGCTTCGCGTACATTCTGCTCTCCATGTCGCTGGTCGCATCATATTTGCGGTTATGGAATACGCCCTCGTAATGGACAAGCCGACTCGGGTCGGTTTCGCGGAAATAATTCGACACGTTCAAAATGACCTCTCCCGCATAAGACTCGTTGCCGCACGACCAGATCAAGATGGAAGGATGGTTCTTATCCCGTTCCAACATCGAGCGCGCACGGTCGAGCACGATGTCCTGCCACTGCAGATCGTTGCCAGGGATGTTCCAAGAAGGCTCGACGGCGCCCATTTTTTGCCAGGATCCATGCGTTTCCAAATTCATCTCATCGATAACGTAGACACCATAATCGTCGCACAGCTCGTACCACAACGTTTGGTTCGGATAGTGAGAGGTCCGGACGGCGTTGATGTTGCTGCGCTTCAGCGTCTGGATATCCCACAGCATGTCCTGCTTCGTGATCGCCCGCCCGCTGCGGCAGTTGAACTCGTGGCGGTTTACGCCCTTAAACAAAATCCGTTTGCCGTTAAGGCACATCAGCTTGTCCTTCATCTCAAAACGGCGGAAGCCGACCTTTTGCACGATCGCTTCGACCAGTTCCCCGTGCTCATCCAAAATCGAAATTAGCAGTGAATACAAATACGGGCTCTCTGCGCTCCACAGATGCACGCGGCCTGCTTCAGCAACCACTTCCAGCCTGCCGCTTTGGAACTCGTTCGTTTCAGTAAGACACGTCCTGCCCGCGGCGTCTTTCAATTCGAGCAGCGCATGAACGGGAGCGGAGGGATCTGCGCGCAGCGCCAAATCCACCTTCAAGGTGCCGTTTTCATAGCGGTCATCCAGTTCGGCTTTGACGCGCAAATCCCAAACATGGTGCTTCGGAACCGTAAATAAATACACGTCGCGGAAAATGCCGGAGAAGCGCCAAAAATCTTGATCTTCCAGCCAGCTCCCGGTGCTGCGCTGATATACCTCGACAGCCAGCTTGTTCGACCCGTCGCGGATATACGGGGTCAAATCGAATTCGGAAGGCGTGAAGCTGTCCTCGCTGTAACCGACAAATTCGCCGTTCAGCCAAAGGTAAAAAGCCGATTCGACGCCTTGAAAAGAAATATAAACTGGCTTGTCCTGCATATGGGCAGGCAGATCAAAATGCTTCACATAACTGCCCACCGGATTATGATCCTGGGAAATGTGCGGCGGACGAAGATCGGCCAGCCCGTCCCACGGATACATCGTGTTTACGTACTGCGCCTGGCCCCAGCCCTGAAGCTGAATATGGCCCGGCACCTGAATATGCTCCCAAGCGGAGCAATTGTAATCCATTTCGTAAAACTCGGAAATCCGGCTTGCCGGATTAACCGCATAGCTGAAATGCCAGCTGCCGTTCAAGCTGTGGTGCATGTCCATCGGCAATCCGGCGGTGGCGGACGCCATCGAGCTATAGTAGCGATGGTCTGAGTGAGCATCCAGCCTGTTCACTCTAAAAATGCTGACATCCTGAAGCCAATCCAGGCTTGGTTTCGTATGACCCATTCGTTTCGTCTCCTAAAAATTTCTTTTTTTGTACTTTACTCTATTTTACAGATCCGACCATTCCGGCAACAAATTGTTTTTGCATAAGGAAGAAAACCAGTGCAGTCGGCAATGTGGAAATAACGATAGCCGTCATAATCACACCGAAATCCGGCGAATAACTGGAGCCCAAGTTCGAGACTAAGAGCGGAATCGTTCTTTTATCCGGGGTCTGCAGCACAATCAGCGGCCATAAGTAGTTGTTCCAGCTGGACATAAATGTAATTATCGCCCCGGCGGCGAAAGTTGTCTTCATCGTCGGCACGTAGATGCGGAAAAACAGGCCGAGCTCGGTTAAGCCGTCCATGCGTCCGGCCTCCAGCAGCTCCTTCGGGAACATTTTCGTGCTTTGACGGAAAAAGAAAATGAGGAACGCAGTCGTAAAGGTCGGAAGCACGACCGCCACGATCGTATTGACGCCCAACGCGGGAGCCGTTCGCGACAGTTTGGAAAACATTTGATAAAGCGGCACCATCAGCGCCGCGAACGGAATCATCATCGACAGCAGCAAAATGTTGAACACGACATCTTTCGCTTTGCTGCGGTAAACTTCAAAGCCGTAACCGGCCAGCGAGGCAATCACCAGTGCCAGCACTGTCGTCGATAAAGAGATTTTGAGTGAATTGCCGAAAGCTTGGAACAGGTTGACCGAGTTCACCAGCTTGGTGAAATTTTGCACAAAATGGCTTCCCGGCAGCATTCTCCCCTGGGTGACATCCACGGAAAGATTCGTCGAGCTGATAACCATCCAAATAAACGGGAATATCGAGATGATCGCTACAGCGGTCAAAAACACATAGATGAAGGTCTTTTTCAACTTGTTCATTATTTATTCTCACCTGCCAGTTTTATTTGAAGGACGGACAGCACGATGATCATGACCACAATCGAATAGGAGACGGTAGCGGCATAACCAAAGTCGGGAGAGTATTTGAACGAAAGATTGTAGATGTATTGTGAAATCGAAAGGGTTGCATTACCTGGTCCGCCTTTTGTAATATTAACAATTTCGTCGAACAGCTGAAGCGTTCCGATCGTCGAAGTAATCGAGGTAAACAAAATGATCGGCTTCAATAATGGCACCGTAATGCTGAAAAACTGCCGGACCGAGGAAGCGCCGTCGAGGCGAGCGGCTTCATAGATCGAGCTGTCGATGTTTTGCAGCGACGACAAATAAAAAATCATATTATAGCCGGTCCAGCGCCAAGTAATCGCAATAATAATGGTTACCTTCGCCCAGAACGGATCGGAAATCCATTGAATCGGTTGCGCGAGAATATGCAGCTTCAGCAGCGCCAGATTGATCAAACCGTCATTGCCAAACAAATATTTAAACACGACTGAATAAGCGACAAGCGAAGTGATACATGGCAAAAAAATCGCCGTGCGGAAAAATCCCTTGAACCGCAGATTGCTGTCGTTAAGCAACACGGAGATGATCATGGCCAGCAAAATCATGATAGGCACTTGAATGATCAAATAGATAAACGTATTTTTGACCGCAGTGAAGAACGTCTTATCGCTAAACAGCCGTTTGTAATTGTCGACTCCATTGAAGTGCAGGTTTGCTCCGGCTCCGGTCTTAAAGGAGAGCAGCAAGGCTTGAATCATCGGATAAAAGTAAAAGATACAGATCAAGATTACGGCAAGCGCAATAAACAGCCATCCCGTCAACTTTGCTCGGTTTTTCATTGTATAGTTCAAGGCTACCAAACCTTTCCTTCAGAAAAATGGAAACGCTGACCTCGCCATGTGCAATTCGGCAAAACGAAGGTCAGCGTTGATCGGAAATGTAACGGGTTACTTAATTTGCGACTCCGCTTGAGATTGCGCGTCACTCAACACTTTATTCAAATCCGTACCCTTCAAATAGCTCTGCGCTTCGACTTTGAGAATATCTTCGATCTCATACGTATGCATGCCATAGTTGACCTTTGGAATTTGAGTCGTCCATGTTGCAAAATCAGAGCTGATCTTCTGGCCGCCGAAGAACTCGTCCGCTTTCGTATAAGCGTCGCCCGAAGCCGCAGGCTTATAGGTGCCGATAACTCCGATATTGGTCAGCATTTTTTGATACAAATCTATATTGGAGCCAAGCGTTTTTCCGAGGAAATCCGCCGCAAGCTCTTTACCAGGGCTATTCAGCACATACCAGGAGCTTCCGCCAAGGTTCGAAGCGTTGACCGAGTTGGCTGTGTTTTTCAGTTTAGGGAACGGAACGACGGCCCATTTGCCGGATTGATCAGCTTGCGCCTTGACTGACGGCGTGATCCAGTTGCCTGTCGGCACCGTTGCGACAGCGCCGCTGTTAAAGCCAGCCAGGAAAGAGTTCCAGTCGGAAGTAATCTTCACGATATTGGCGGACATTAAAGTTTTGTAAGTTTGGAAAGCGTCCTTCAGCGCTGCATTGTCTTTCAAATCCGGCGTAGAGCCGTCGCTTTTCAGATACCAGGAGCCTGCCGACTGAATCATCATGCGGATTAAACCAAGGTCGTTCGGATCCTGCGTCAGCATATCTTTGCCTGTTTTTGCTTTTACCGCTTTGCCGATCTCAATAAACTTGTCCCAATCGATGTTCTTCATATCGTCGACTTTATAGCCGGCTTGCTGCAGGTAGTCGGTGCGGACATACAATCCAGTTACGCCGGAATCGAACGGAAGACCGTACTGTTTACCGTTTAGACTGGTCGATCCGATTTTGTAATCGGCAAAATCAGACGCTTTAATGGAAGACGACAGGTCTTGGAAAGAATCGGGATACGCTTTCAAAAAGCTCTGGGCGCGATAGTCCTCGATCAATACTACGTTAGGCAAACCCGAGGTCGTGCCGGAATTAAGTCCGGTATTCAGCTTTTGGATAATGTCATCCTGGGCGTATTCCACGATGTTGATTTTCACATCAGGATGATCCTTTACGTACGCTTCTTCCGCCAGCTTCATCGCTGCGATATTGAAATTTTTGTCCCATGCCCAGACTGTAATCTCCTTGGTGCCGGGCGACGCTTGATCCGAAGGCTTCGTCGTGTTGCCAGAATTGCTCGAGCATGCCGATAACAGCAAAAGACTCGACAGCAGGACTGCAGAAAGTTTCTTTTTCATATTGCTCCCCCTGTTTGATTGATTATGAAAATGCTTACAAAGTAATCATAACATCCCTCAAAAACGGCCTGTTAGGAATTACTTTTCATCAATTAGTGTTATTCTTTGGAGTTGCATCCGTTTTTATTCTCATATTTTTTTAGAACTTGTACTATTTTTAGAATTTGTACTTTTTTTAGCATTGCAGGTGTTTATACCGGCTGATCGGTCATCCACGGAATCTTAATGGTAATTTTTGTGCCCTGGCCCAATCCGCTCTCCATCGAAACGCCGTACTCCTTGCCGTACAGCAGCAATAAGCGGTCGTGAACGTTGCGGATCCCGATGCCTGTGAACGGCTGCTTCGCATGGGTCGGATTCGTGGTTGTCTCCTCATAAGGTGCCTGCTCCATTCCGTCGCCATTATCGACGACCTCGCAGACCAGTGTTTCCCGGTCTCTGGTGATGATGACGTAAATATAACCTGTATGTTTTTTATGAAAAGCATGAAAAAAGGCATTTTCGATAAAAGGCTGGAGCATCAGCTTGGGCACCTGCGCCATCAGGCAATCCGGCGAGACGAAGTAATCGACTTTAATGCCGTGGCCATAGCGCACCTGGTTAATAAACACGTAATGCTTCAGGCTCTGCAGCTCCTGCTCAACCGTAATCGTTTCTTTGACATTGCTGATCGTATTTTGAAGCAGCGAGATGAGCGCATGAATCGTCTCTGTAGCCTGCTCATTGCTGCCCCGCTGGACCAATATGTTCACGGAAGCGAGCGTATTATACAGAAAATGAGGGTTGATTTGCTGCTGCAGCGCAGCCAGCTCCGCCCTTCGCTGCTCCTTCTGGGTTTCAACAAGTTTGCTGATATAATCATTGAGCTCGTCGAGCATATAATTGAAGGAATTGCTTAGCTCCCTCGTTTCGTAGGTACCGGAGACCGTCATGTAGTTGTTAAAATTGTTTTTGGTTACGTTCGACATCTTCTTGACGAGCGTTCGCAGTGATTTGGTCAGCCTGCGCGTTATGAAGTAAACGAGCAGTACTGCAGCCGCCACGATGCCTGTACAAATAAGCACGATCGCCTGCGTGTTGAGCATATGGCCGAGCACCATATTTTTATCGATCACATTCACAATGTAAAAATCAAACAACGGCAAATAATCGGCAAGCACGATAACGTCTTTGCCGATTATTTCCATCTCCAGATTGGCCCCTCCCGTTTGCTGTAGCGTCTTGGCGCTATCCAACAGCTGGTCTGACACCGTCCCGACAAGCTCCCTCCGATTGCTGGAGACGATGACTCCGGATTGATTGAGGATCATCACATCATTGCCGGTACTCGTAAAACTGTTGTAACTGCCGCTAAATTCGCTTTCCCTGATCATCATGTACAGCGTGCCGTAAATTTGCTCGCTTCCCGGTATGTACAGCGCTTTCGAAGCGACCAAATAAGGCTCGCCGGAACTCGCAGCCTTATCTTTCATAAAGCTGTATAGCAGCTTTCCAGGCTGACTGAGCGTGCTTTGTGTAATCGGATTTTGCTGAAGGTCTTGCGGAGAGCCGGTCCAATAAGCACGGTTGCTGATATAGCTTTTGCCGTTTACGCCGAGCAGCAAGATCCCAATGCTTTTGGTGCCGATTCGCGATTGGATCCGGTTCATCTGATCCTCCATGCTGTAAACAGTCCTGTTGTTCGTCAGAGAGTCCATATCCGGCCAGGTCAAATAATTTTTAATTGCAGCGCTTTGCGCTGTATTAATCGCTATGTTTACGTTGGAGTAGTGGAACGATTCCAAACCGCTTTTGATCTGGTCGATAATCTTCGAATTTGTGATACTGAACGTTTGTACAAACAGCTTTTTAGACATTTGCAAAGTCACCCATGAGGTTAAGATCGTGATGGAAATAATACTGATTACCATGACGATAAAAATTTTGCTAAATAAGCTTTGTTCTGCGATTTTCCGTAGACGGATTCCCATTGGCAGCCGATTGTCCCCTCATTTAATTTTTACGATATAGACTGGGCGAAATCCCCTTCAGCTTGCGAAACACTTTAGTAAAATAGCTGTGGTCGGAATAGCCGACCAGGCTGCCTATTTCTGCGATCGAAAGCGCCGAGTTATCACGCAGCAGCTCGCACGCCTTATCGATGCGAATGCGGTTCAAGTACTCGTTAAAGCCTTCTTTATTATGAACGGTAAAATAATTGGACAAATACGAGGCGTTAAAATGAAACAGCTTCGCCACTTCCGTTAATGTCAGCGGTTCCGAAAGATGCTCGTCGATATACTGTAAAATTTTTTGAAAGGCCGGCGAGCCGGCTTTTTTGCCAGTGACGCATTCCATTGCCTCGTTCAAAAATTTTTCTACCAGCGCAATCACGTCTGTAATATGATCCGCCTCATGAATCGAACGAAAATACTCATACTTGCTTTCATCCAAGGAAGCCGCCTCATAATGAAAATGCAGCAGGGAAACGATAATATTGAAAAGGCAGTGGCCTAAAGACGATTTCAACGCGAACATGTCCATGTCCATCCGCCCGGGCATCGACTGCACATAGCTGCGCAGCCGCCCAAATGCCTGAGGATACTCTTGGCGATTCAGCCCGGCATTAAAAGCTTCCATATCAAAACTGACGCTTTCCCCTTGCTCATTCAGCTCATCCAAAATCAAGTACTGCCGGTTCGACAAAAAGAAGCGGTGGTTGACGATTTGCATAATTTCATTGGTATAAACCTCGTGCATGGCTTCAATGTCTGTAAAAAATCGGCTAAGCGCGAAAAACAAGCCCATGCCCGAGCTGGCCCCAGTTTCCGCAAGCTGTCTGACCAAACGAGCGGCGGCCGCTTTGGCCTCCGGATCCAGGTTCAGCAAGAAGCGGATTTGCCCGTCTTGAAGAGACAGCAGCCGCACAGTCATTGGACTTTGCATATGTTGCACAGTGGCTCCGATGACGGCCTCGGCCCATTCTTCGCTGCGTTGCAATGTTGCCGAACCCAGCTGCGCATCCGCGATCAATAGAGCAAAGTCAGTGTAAGGAAGAGCGCTTTCCAGCTCCTGACGGTCGTACGGGATGGAATAGCCGGAAATCAGCTTATCGAGAATATAGTCCAGGGAATGCTTACTTTCTCCGGTCAGCTCCATACCCCGCAGTTCGGGGATGCGCTGAGCCGTTTTATGCAGCACTGCCAACAGAGAAGCGGCATCAAGCTTCGGCTTCAGCATATAATCGGCAACGCCGCTCTGAAAGGTCGAGCGAACATATTCAAATTCGCCGAAGCTGCTCAACACTACAATTTCAATGTCCGGATACATCGCCTTCACGACTTTCGTCAGCTCTGTACCGTCCATCAACGGCATCACAATGTCGGTCAAAATAATATGCGGCCGGTGCAAATGAACCAGCTCCAGCGCCTCCTTGCCGTTGGCGGCTTCGCCGACGATTTGAAACCCTTCGCTTTCCCAGTTCAACAGATGGATAATTCCTTGACGCACCAGCATTTCATCGTCAACCACGAGGATTCTGCCCTTTACCTCCATGTTCCGCTCCTTCAATCCAAATATAATTAGTCTCGCAATGACATCCATTTTTATACATGCAAAAAAACGAAAGAGGATGCTTCTGTGTGAAGCGTCCCTCTCTCGATTCTATTATGGAAATGGTATCCGCCATGCCATTCCTTGGCAACCTATTCTAGCAAAAAACAAACGAAATTACAAAGAAAATGCGAGATTAAGGCGGATAGATGGGGTCTACCTGCTGCTAAAAAAAGTGTGATATTTACGAATTAATTAGAAAACGGAGCCCACAAACCCGCGCGGCTTCGTTTTTTGTTGTTGCAGAATTTGTTAGAATTTGAAGTACGCTGCGACGAAAATAGCGGTTTGTTTCAGAATTTGTTAGAAAAAAAATCTTAGCCTCTTACAGTATATACATATATTCACAGACTTTTGATCATGAAAAAGCTTATTACATCCAGCCCCGATCCGCGAGGACTTGATACAATGTGTATTGTATGATAATGACTAGGTTTCTTTAAGCGCTATTTTCTGCAGAGACTCCTTTTCCTTTGAGTGCATTTGATTTCGATTTCCCCTAAGTAGAGGGATTGTCTTGAATACAAATCCTAAATCCATGTGGGTCGCGGTACTCCTGGTTGGATCGATAGCCTTTTGCACACTCTACCGTTTTCAAAAAAATAAGAAGAGAACCGAACCTTATTCCGATAGAAAGACAATATAGTGTGTAAGCAGCTTACTCAGGAGGGCCTTCTGAATGCAAAGTGAATACATGTACCAATTACTTATAAAAATGAAAGATGGTGATCAACGGGCGTTTCATATGATGTATGATGCCACCTATCAGGACATCTACCGGACAGTCTCCTTTCTGGTGAATCATCAGCAGGATCGGGAAGATATCATGAATGAGATCTATATGCAAATGTGGACCTCGCTTGTCAACTACGATACGAACCGACCTTTCCGCTTCTGGCTACACGGCTTGGTAATTCGTCAAGTACAGAGATTTCGGGTCAAGAACTGGCGGAGATTCCGAATTTTTGAACGCATTCGTGCCTTCTCTCGGGAAGAGCCTCATTGGGATCAGCCTACTGTGTTGATGGATGGGACGAACCAAATGATATCGCAGGCAATCCAAAATCTGACCGATAAACAGCGGACAGTGATTATCTTTCGCTTTTTTCACGACTATACTCTTGAGGAAATTGCGACTTTGCTCGATATTCCACTGGGTACAGTCAAGTCCAGATATCATGCTGGCCTTCAGTCGCTTCGAAAAAACTTATGGAATCTCCCCCCGGAAAGGATGGAAAATATCAATGACTATCGAACGCAAAATTCGTGAACATCTGCACAAAGAGGGAGAAACTATGGCGTGTCCTCCAACCATTTCCAAACGAATAGAACAATCCTATTCTCATTATTTGCAACGAAAAAGGAGCAAAATAACCATGAAAAAACGTTTAATTGGCGGAATAGTTGCTGCCGCGATTTTGATTCCAACCGCAGCATTTGCGGCCCCTCCCCTGATTGAAATGCTTACTAGAGCACCAATGACGGCTGAGCAAGTCAAGGTGGATGAGGTTGGCAAAGCAATACTTGAGAAGCTGTATAGCGCATTTCCCGAAACAAAATCGTTTGAGATTATCGATGCAAGCAGCGTTCAAGGCGTCCAAACAAGCATCACATTGCACGAAAAAGGAGGAATCGGCAAAAAGATTACCCTTCATACAAACAGTATTACGGGTGCAATTGAACACGTGAATCAAGAGAATTGGGAGCCTAAGGAGAAGCCGCTCACTGCTTTAACCGATCAGGAAATCAAGTCGAGGGTAGATAATCTCATTGATAAAATGTATGGCGACATCGGAGAATACGAGTTTGCTATGGAGCAAATGGAGAACCCGGTTCATAAAACATTTATGTTGAATTACACCAAAAAGGGATCAAAAACACCGTTCTACCAGGTATTTGTTCAGGGCAATACAATCAGTGTTTCTCTGATCGGAGGGGAGACCACACCATTAAACATTAAAGTAGAAGGTTTCTTCTCTACAAATGGTAAGCCTGATTATTTTGCTGATGCGTATTTAAATGATGAAAAACTGTTTTCTTTACTAAAAATTAGCCCAACGGAATTAAAGCAAGAATTAGCAAAAGGTAAATCGGTTGTGGAAATTGCTGCATCTAAAAATGTATCTAGACAACAAGTGGTTGATGTCATTGCAAAAACACAGGTAGATTTACAAATTCAAGGCGAAAATAGTGGCGATGTTCCAAAAAGCAATCTTTCCAATGAACAACTGTTAAAAGCTGTTGAACCAAAAGTATTGCAAATTATTGAACACAAAACGGAAACTTCGTCGAAGAAATAACAAATCAAGGGTCTAGATCACAAACATCGTAGGTAGTCGGGGACTAGGTGTATTATAACCCCGAATCTAAACGGTGACCCGCAAGAAGGCATTTTTAATGAAAAGTGTCCTTCCTGCGGGTTTTTAAGTTTCAAGACTACAGATTCAGAGCTTTTATTTATGATTGTGATTCGACAACCACCTTGGGGTTTTAGGTACTCCCCGTTTCACGGCTTACCAAGAGCAAGCTTAGAGGTCGGGCGGCTTTCCTTTGCCCATAATTTACTGAAAAAAATCCCCTTTGACCTAAATCCGCAAGAAGTAACGATCATATTCGAGGAAGATGACCCTTTTGGGGTCAGCACTTTGCGATTTTTTTTCACCACGTTGCATAAACAACTTTTTTCTAACAGATTTTGGAACAACCGTCTAACAAATTATGAAATAAGTCTAATTAATTGTGGAATATTACAAAACAACAACAAAGAGAGGGGCTCCCCCCTCTCTTTTATCTTAACTGCAACGGCTGTAGCCGCAGTTGGTGCAGTTCTTGCATCCCTCGCTGTTAATCAGCGAGGCGCTGCCGCAAGACGGGCACAAGTCGAGCGACGTAGCCGATTGGCGAGTCACAGCGTACTTCGCCGTTGACTCCATGACGACTTCCTGCGTCGCCGTCACGTAAGCGTCCGCTTCGTCGGAGAAGTCGCCGTGCATCTCCAGTGCCTTCGCTACTGCATCGGCGATAGATTCTACGCGATTAGCGCCGAAGCCGATCGCGCCGGAACCGCCGATGCCCTTCAGATGCTTGGTCAGCAGCTGTACCTTGTTGCCATGATCTCCGTAGCGAAGGAACAGCGAGATGACGCGTCCGAGCGCTTCCGACATGGCGAATACGTCGGAGCCGGCTTTGCCGACATTCAAAAAGATTTCGCTAGGCGTGCCGTTCATATCATTGATCGTGATATAAGCCATGCCAAACGGTGTGTTGAATTTATAAGTAGCACCGCGCAATATTTGCGGACGGCGTTTGTATTCCTTATCCAATACCGCTCCCGGTTTGATTTCGGAAGAAGCTGCAACCGTTGCTGCTGTAGTAGCTACCGCAAGACTCTCCTGCTTCGTGCTATCCTCTTTACTCGATTCCGCCTTCACAGCTTCACCTTTAGTCTGTGCATCGGCCTTATCTTCTTTCTTGTCCGTGGACAGCACTTGTACGTCGCGGCTGCCGTCGCGATAGATCGTAACACCTTTACAGCCCAGGTCGAACGCAAGCTCATACAAATTTTTCGTTTCCTCTACGGTGAAATCAGCAGGGCAGTTCGCTGTCTTGGAGATGGAGCTGTCCACCCACTTCTGAATAGCGGCTTGGGCGCGAATATGATCCTCGGCCGACAAATCCATCGCCGTTATGAAATATTCCGGCAGCTCCTCGCCCGGGTGAGCATCCTTCCATTGCTGAGCTATTGGAACATACTGCTTATCGAAGCCAAGACGGCTTTGACGGTAATATTCAAAAGCAAAGTAAGGCTCGATACCGGTAGACGTGCCAACCATCGTACCCGTGCTGCCCGTAGGCGCTTGGGTAATAACCGTGACGTTGCGCATTCCTTTCTTTTGGATCGCTGAGCCCACTTCCGGATATACGCTGGTCATGTTCTTCATGAAGCCGCTCTGCAAAAATTTGTCCGCTTCGAACTTCTGGAAGCTTCCTTTCTCCGATGCGATCTCGGCAGAAGCAAGATAAGCTTCTTTGGCCATGAAGCCGTAGATCTGATCAAGGAATACAAGGGATTCGGGGCTGCCGTAACGAATTTCCAGCTTGATCATAAGCTCGGCAAGTCCCATCGTTCCGAGGCCTACGCGGCGCTCACCCTGCTGGTTGATCCGGTTTTCTTCGAAATGGTAAGGCGTCTTATCGATAACGTTGTCCAGAAAACGAGTCGAATAACGAACCACTTTGCCCAGCTCATCCCAATCCACGTCATGCTTCTCGGCATCATAGAACTTGGACAAGTTAATCGCGGACAAATTACATACGCCCCAAGCCGGCAATCCCTGCTCGCCGCACGGATTCGTGCAAATGATCGGATTGAAGTACCAGCTGTTGGACATCTGGTTGTAATACTCCATAAAGACGACGCCCGGCTCGGCTGACTTCCATGCCGATTCAATGATGGTATGCCACACCTCGCGAGCTTTTACGGTACGGTATACATTCACGTTCTTGCCAAGCTTCTTCCACTTGTCCAAATCTCCGTCCCAGAGCTCGTCATATTCCGCATCCGTCGTATCGGGATACACGAGATCCCAGTCCAAATCTTCCTTCACGGCTTTCATAAAACCGTTGCTGACACATACGGACAAGTTGGCATTCGTAATTTGTCCCATCGTCTGCTTAACGGTGATGAAATCGACAACATCGGGATGCCAGTCGTTCATCATCAGCATCAAAGCACCGCGCCGGCTTCCTCCCTGCTCGATCAAGCCGGTCGTATAGCTGAACAGTCCGCCCCACGATACGGCGCCGCTTGAAGATCCGTTGACTCCTTTGACGACTGCGCGTCTAGGACGCAAGGAAGACAAGTTGATGCCAACTCCTCCGCCTCTCGCCATAATCTCCGTCATTTCGGACAGGGTGCTCATAATTCCGCCGCGGCTGTCGTGAGGAGACGGGATAACGTAGCAGTTGAACAGCGTCAGCTCGTCGCTTGCATCGGCTCCTGCGGCAATACGCCCGCCGGGAACCAGCTTCCAGTCATCAAGTATATATCTGAATTTATCCGTCCATTCTTGTACTTTCTCCGGGGTTGCTTCTACCGATGCCATCGCGCCTGCCAACCGATCCCACAGCTGCTCCGGTGTTTTCTCTAATGTTAAGGTCAATTTCTCGACCGAAGATTCTACGATGTCTCCACTGCGAAGCTTAATCTGGACTTGCTTGCCTTGCCGCGAAATCACTTCGCCTACTTCCTTCGCAGGAAATTTCGGGTCATCCTTTGTCAGTACGAGGACGGTATCTCCGACCTTCGTATGGCTCGTATCCGCATTCTTCATCGCATAGCGGTCCAGGAATATTTTCTCGCTTAATCCTTCGAGTTTAGAGCCGTTTACAGTGTTCAATTACAACAACCTCCCGAAAAATAGACTACAACAAAATCACAATATATGGTATGCATAATCCATTATAACTTACTACATATTGTGTTTCTAATGAGCGGATAGCGGAAATTGGAAGCCAGGACAAGACGTATTGCCATTTGCTTTGATTTGCTCCGGTATTCAAGCTTTTTCGCTCATTGAATCTTCATATTATTCGACAAAAATCAGTACTTTTGAGCATTGAAAATCCGACATATAGCGACTCGAGACCTATTGGCTGTACTAGTTATTTGTGTCTCAGCACACAGCTCAATGCACACCTTTGACAATCCGTCCCGAACATTGGTAACCTAAATATAGAAGGCTCGGGTTAGAGGGTATCGCTTTCCATATGATAGGAGCATATCATAAATAAAAGAACAAATCAAACATATGTTCGCATTTCGCTATACCAGCGGTTTTAGGAGGTTATTGCTATGTACTACTTGTACCAAAACGAGTTTTATCCGAAAGACCAGGTGCTTATTTCTCCCGATGATCGAGGCTACTACTTCGGGGACGGCGTATATGAGGTTTTTCGGGTATACAACGGAGCCCTTTTCGAGGCGGAGGGACATTACCGCAGACTGGAATCCAGCGCACGAGACGTACGGATTCCTCTCCCTTACTCCATAGAGCGGCTCGACGAGCTGTTAAAACAATTGATCGAGCTCAATCATCTGAACGAAGGCACCGTTTATATGCAGATTACCAGGGGAGCGGCGCCAAGAACGCATCCTTTTCCCAAAGAAACGGATCCCATTCTGATGGCCTACTGCACGGAAATGGCTCGACCGCTGCCTACAATGGAAACAGGGATCACAGCCGTTACGATGGACGATATCCGCTGGCTTCGCTGCGATTTGAAGACATTGAACCTGCTGCCCAACGTCCTTGCCAAGCAGCACGCACTGGACCAAGGAGTCCATGAGGTCATTTTGCACCGCAGCGGGGTTGTAACGGAATGCAGCGCCTCCAATCTGTTCATGGTGTCCCAAGGAGAGCTGCGTACGCATCCGGCCAACAACCTCATCCTGCATGGCATTACGAGAGCCGTCGTTCTGCGGCTTGCTCATGAAGCCGGCATTCCGGTTCGGGAAGAAGCCTTTACATTGGACGAGCTGCGTTCGGCCGAGGAAGCGTTCATCTCGGGGACGACTACGGAAATCACTCCTGTCATCTCCGTAGATCATAAACCGGTAGGACAAGGAGCTCCAGGCCCGGTGACGCGCAAGCTTCAACAAGCGTTCACACGTTTGGTGCAGCCTTAAGCTGAATAACCCAAAAACCTTCGGAGATCATCTCCGAAGGTTTTACTATATACTGCGTATAAGTGTCAAAGCTGAAGTAAGAAAGATAACGCGTGTCTAAGGCCTAGCTCATTGGCTAGAACCTGCCACGCAAGAGAACATTATCTCCGCAAGTTCCAAGCCTCATTGCCGTACTTATCCGCAATAAGCTGCTGAACCAGCGTTTGCTCGTAATCCGTCAAGGCTCCTTCCTCCAGCTCAACACCGAGCCCTTCGGCGACGCCTTCACGGAATGCGACTTCCACTTCCGCCAGTTGAACCGTCGGCCTTCCCAGCTCACGGCAAATGTCGTTGATCGCTACCGCTTTTTGCGAAAACTGCTGCTTCAGCCGCTCCTGAATCCGTTCGTTTTTAAAGCGCAGGACGCGGAACAGCTGCTCCGTATCCATATCGAGCAGAATCGATCCGTGCTGCAGCACGACCTGCTTTTGGCGGGTTTGCGCGCTGCCCGCTATTTTGCGGCCTTCTACCACCAGCTCGTACCAGGACGGCGAATCGAAGCAGGCAGCCGAGCCCATGGAGGCGTACTTGCTCTTGTCCTCCTCGCTTGCAAGCTGCACCATCTGCGCATCCAGCCCAAGCTTGCGGAACCCGAGCAGCAGCCCTTCGCTCAGCACGCGATAAGCCTCGGTCACTCCGCTCGGAATGCCTGGATAGCTCTCCGCTACGATAATGCTGTAGGTCAGCTCCTTATCGTGCAGCACGGCCCTGCCGCCTGTCGGTCTGCGGACAAAGCCCAGTCCTTCCTGCTCCAGCCGTTCGAAATCGACTTCCTCAGACTTTTGGAAGTAGCCGATGGACAACGTCGGCGGCTGCCAGCCGTAAAATCGCACGGTAGGCGGAACCGCCCCCTCGCTGTGAGCGATCAGAATCGCTTCGTCTACCGCCATATTGTATGCAGGATCGTGCGACCCAGTAGATAGAAAACGCCATTTTGTATTCATGCTGTTCCTGCCTTTCCTTCCATCCCGTGTATCATCCGAGATCTCGGTTCCATTATTTTTTGGCACAAATCGTTCTTGCTTCCGTCAGTTCTTCAATCTGAAACTGCCTGCTCGGCTGCTCCGATGCATCTGTAGCTACAATAGCTACAGCCCCATCCTCTCCAAGCACCGCAAAACGGTCTCCCATCGCCGCCACGTCGACAGGCCGGTGATCCCACGCCAGCTGCACCTGCTTGCGGCTTTTCAAATCGAGCAGCGCCAGCGGTTTTTCCAGATCCACGGTTTTGTGAGACACATCGTAGCGGTTGATCAGCATTTTTCCTTGCAGAGCCTCCATGGAATAGGAATACGGCTTCGTATTGGAGACGAAATTGTTGGCAAGCTCATATGGAACCTGCTGTGAGTTGAATTTATAAATTTTATTGGACCATTCGCTCTTATGGCGCTGGGAGATCATCATATAAATATCGCCGTTCGTATCGACGCTGACTTGATCCAGCGGATATCTTCTCGCTTCCTGGATCAGCTTCCCCCATTCTCCGGTGACCAGATCAGCTTTATATATATTGGAGCTCGTGCTTGCATTGTTGGAAGTGACGAAGTACACGTCCTTGCCTGCGCCTTCCACATCCTCCACACCTCCAGGCACAAGCCATTCCTTCACCCACCGATGCTCTTTCAGCTGAAAAATGCCTACCTTGGTCATTTCATTGCCTTGCTGAACGGTACGGTCTGCAGAAGCAACGAACAGCAAATCCCCGAAGGCATAGCTTCTTCCAGGAGCCCATTGCGGTGTCGGATAGGGCGTGAAGCTCTTGGACTGCTTATCCTGAATATACAAGCCCCGGAACGAAGTCTGGTCATTCGGATTGTATACGGTAACCACGGTATGGTCGGCCGAATAGCTAATGCTGCTGATAGGACCGTCGGTATCCAGAATCCGCTCGCTGCCCCCGCTTTTACTGTCGACGCTGAATACGTGATAATCATCCGCTACAAGCAAATCCCCGCCGCCCCCTGTCGTCAGCCGAGTTGGATGTGCTGCTCCAACCCCGGTCCCGCTTTCCTGCGGATGGGTGCCCCGGGAAACATACTCGAACAGTGCTAAGCTGAATAGAATCAAAGCAGCCAGCGCTAGGAGCCACTTTTTCAAAAAGCATCGTTCCCCCTTCATACATGAATAACCCCTGTAAAGCCCTGTTCGGGTTATGAAAGACCCCTTTTTCGTCCATACTAAAAGCTAACTCTAGTTCTATCTGAACTACCGTCGTACGCACCAAACTAATTATGCCAGCTTTCCTTACCGAAGGAAGGCTCCAAAGGAGCGGCATGCCATGCAATCTAACGATAAAAAACACCACGTCCGTCCGTTCAACGAACATGTACAAATTCTTTACGACCGGGAATGGTTCGAAATGCTGCACGACAAGGCGCTGCGTAACGGCACTTGGGACGATTGGACTTTGTACCAGCTGGCCTTCGAGGCGGAGCAAGCGAGCTTGATATCAAGCTTTGATCAGCTCCAGTCGCTCGTTCACATTCCGCAGCTGACGCCAATGCCCCATCAGATCGAAACCGCCAAAAAAGTGCTGACCGAAATGCGGGGCAGAGCTATTCTGGCCGACGAGGTTGGACTGGGTAAAACGATAGAAGCAGGGCTTATATTAAAAGAGTATATCATTCGCGGCCTTGTCAAAAAAGTGCTTATTCTTGTCCCCGCCTCTCTCGTGCTGCAGTGGGTCCGCGAGCTGAACCAGAAATTCGGCATACCTGCCGTTGCGCAGAAGAAAGAATATATGTGGGTGCAGAACGATATTGTCGTTGCGTCCATGGATACGGCCAAGCGCGACCCGCACCGCGACATTGTTCTCGGTATGGAATACGATATGCTGATCGTCGATGAGGCCCATAAGCTCAAAAACAAGAAGACGACAAACTATCAATTCATCAACGAGCTTCGTAAAAAATATTGCTTGCTGCTGACCGCGACGCCTGTGCAGAACGATTTGAAAGAGCTGTACAATCTGATCACGCTGCTGAAGCCGGGTCAATTGGGCGGGCAGAACAGCTTCCAGGCGAATTACGTCGTCGACAAGCGAATTCCCAAAAACGAGGAGCAGCTGCAGCAAGAGCTCTCCAAGGTGATGATCCGCAACCGCCGCAGCGACGGAAATGTCAATTTCACCAAGCGTATCGTGCGCAACATTCCTTTAGCGCTGTCTCCTGAAGAGCAAGCGCTTTACAATGGGGTGACCGATTTCGTCAAGGGGCGCTACGAGGAGGCGGGAGGCGATCTGAGCAGCATTCTGTCGCTTGTCACCCTGCAGCGCGAAGTATGCAGCAGCCGCGACGCCGTATTCATTACGCTGGTGAATATGTTCAAGAAGACGCCGGAGGACTCCCCGCTTCGGCCGCGTATATGGGAGCTGGTCGAGCTGATCCGCAGCATCAAGTCCAATACTAAGGCGGAGAAGGTAATGGAGCTCGTTCAGGAGATTAACGACAAGGTAATTATATTCACCGAGTACCGTGCATCACAGGAGTATTTGCTCCAGTTTTTGAAGGATCACAAAATTACAGCCGTCCCGTACCGAGGCGGTATGAACCGCGGCAAAAAAGACTGGATGATGGATTTGTTCCGCAACCGCGCACAGGTGCTTGTAGCGACAGAGGCTGGCGGCGAAGGGATCAACCTGCAGTTTTGCCACAACATGATCAACTTCGACTTGCCCTGGAATCCGATGCGGGTTGAGCAGCGAATCGGGCGTGTGCATAGGCTCGGGCAGCAGGACGATGTAAAAATATACAATTTATCAACCCGTGGAACGATTGAAGAGTACATTCTTTCGCTTCTTCACGAAAAAATCAATATGTTCGAGCTGGTCATCGGTGAGCTCGATACAATACTCGAACGGTTCGAACAGACTCATTCGCTTGAAAAGCAGCTGGCGCAAATGATTCTAAGCTCCAAAAATGAGGATGAAATTCGCCGGCAAATGGACGATCTGGGCCGTTCGTTCAGCGAGATTCGCACGGGGCTTACGCGCGATACGGACACGGGCGAAATGCAGCGCGTTAACGCGATGCTCGATGCCGTAGGCCAGACGATACCGAGGAACGATGCGGAGGTATCTTCATGAAAACCGATCAAATTCAAACGTTCGTCATGCGCTATCTCGAAGCGGAGCAGTGCGACATCCTGGAGAAGCATCCGGCTTATGTCACGGTGAAGCTGTCCCCTTCCGCCGATAAGGAGCTGAACTATCGCCCCTATTATTGGAGCTTTGTGGAGCGGACCGGCGTTACGCCGGAAACGATGACATGCACCTTTATTTTCGATCCCGAGGAATATAAGGCATCGCAAACAGTTAGTGCACCACCTGTCGGAGGACCGGCAGGTCAAGCTGCGCCATCCCCGGCAGGGAATAACGTCGCAGGCGCGCCTATGCCTCCCGGTGCTCCGGCCGACAGCATTTTGGGCCGTTATTTCGGCTTTGTGCCGACCCAAATGACGGCGCGCGTCCCCAAAGACGAGGTGACCTTCGGAAGCCGCAGACTGGGGCAAATATTCGAGGCCGTGCGCAATAAAGGACGGTTCGTCCATTTATATGAGCAATTCAAGCCCGAGCAGCAGCAAAAATCGGCCCCTATGTCTACGCTTGCCTACGAAACGTGGATGCAGGTGAATTACAAGGTGGAGATGGCATGCGATATGAAACGCAGCGAAATCCATTCGCTCGGCATCCATATGGTTACAGGAGAAATACGGGAGCACTTTCAGGATGTTTTGAGGACGCGGAGGCTGTCCCCCCGAATTCCGCCGCAGGTCTATATGATCCCGGATAGGCTTACCTTGCCGCGTGCCGTTATTTATTTGGAAGAGTATCTGGAGAGGAAGCTAAGGGATTACGATCATTCGTGGGCGGAGGATGCACAATTTCGGCTCCAGGACGAGCTGAACCGGATCCGTTCCTATTATGAATCGTTAATTCAGAGTGCCGATCTTGACAAAAAGCCGGATTTCGAAGCGCAATATGCGAACCGCCGGCAGGAAATCGACTGGCAGTTCCGACCGCGAATCGAAGTAACCGTCATCAATTGCGGATTGTTCCATCTTCAAGCGGGGAATCCGGCTATGAACTGACGAATTCCGCTAAATGACAGCAAAAATAGAAGCAAACTTTTTTTTGCCCGGCTACAGGTTCTAACAAACTTTTCAAGGCATATTTTATACAATAAGGGCATAGCAGTTGCATTGTGTGACAGCATCCGTGCCCGACTAACAGAAGTGAGAAGGTGAATGGATGAGAACTTCGATTTTATGGCTGTCCGCCCTGCTTCTTTGGACAAGCCTGCTGGTTGCCCACCCGCTCTCCAGTGCAGCGGTTACGGACAATCCGCCGATTCCCGCTCAAGCGCTACTGCCTGCTTCCACCGATTCCGCGGTGATCACCCCTTCTTTTATGGATGCGGTTAACCAATGGATGAAGCGAATTTCCAATGAACAAGGCTACGAAGCATGGAAGCAAGCCACTTGGACCAGCTATCCCCTCGGTCCCGGCACCCACGGATGGATCATATTGCTCAAATCCGGCGGGGCTGAAGTCGGCTATATGGTGTTGTATGCCGATGACCCGGGCAATCCGAACAAATACCGCCTTGCGGAATACGGCCGCGGGAATACGCCGCTCTTCAGCTTGAATACGCTGTACCGATCGTTGGTGCAGCTAGAACTTATCGATACTTCTTATCAAGCAGAGCGATGGTATTCCGGTCCGTTCTATGCCGTATGGAAGGTTACGTCCGGGACCAGCCAATATATCATTGATGCCAAAACCGGCGAGCTGCTGCCGGTCCTCTCCGATAAGCTGCCGGAAGCAGACAGCCTATCCGTCTCGTCTGCGCCCTCCGTACAGCCGGAGCATTCCATCTTATCCACCGTACAGATCGAGCCGTTTGATCCGTACGACCGACTGCCCTGGGTTTCAGGCAAGCCGATCGTCTTTAGCTCGCTTGAAGAGCTTGAAACCGCTCTCACTAAGGAGCGGAAGCTGACCTTCGTAACGGAGCTTTATGACCGTAAAGTTACCGTCCCGCTTGCAGTTACCGGCCTTCAGCGATGGAGCGACGATAGCGTGTTCCTGCTATTGGATCAGGAAGGGACTAGAGCCATTCCTTACGACACCGTCATGAAGCTGGGCAGCGTATTCCCTTAGGTTTTTCTCCTCCTCTCCCTATATAGAAAAGCTTCCCCGCCCTGGAGTCCGGAGATCGTGCCGGCTTGAGGAAGAGAAGCTTTTCATTTTTTTTTATTCCAGCGCATCCCGTCTACCCACATTCGCGCGGCTATAGGCAGCATGCCGAACCAGCGGTACTGCCACTGCTCGCGGGATTGCCTTATGCTTGCTTTCGTTTGCTTGCGAACCTCCCGCGGTGTTTCCATATAAATAACAAATTGCTCTGTTACATATTTCACCAATTCATCCGCTTTTGCTATCGTCCGCACCTCCTGCAATCTAAGCTGCATTTACTATTTTGTCCAGATTCAGAACTGTCCAACCCTCCAATTCCGCCATTTTGCCGAAACCCGGCCTATTTTTCCTGCATATGAGACACAAATAAAAACACCCGCCTATCCTTAAAAAAGGATATCGGGTGTTCGGTTTTTCGGTTTATCGTTACATTTTCTCCGGCGCTTCAATACCGATCAGGGCTAAGCCATTGCGCAGCGTAATGTGGGTGCTTTTAACCAACGCCAGGCGTGCTTGGCGAAGTGCCGCATCGTCAACGAGAATCGGACATTCGTGATAGAAGCGGTTGAAGCTTTGCGCCAGGTCAACCAGATAACGGCTGACGATGGAAGGCTCCAGCTTCATGCCGGCCTGCTCTACCCGCTCCTTGAACAGGTACAGCTGCTTCAGCAGTCCTTGAGCTTCCACATTATTCAACAAGGAAGCATCCAATTGCTCAGGCTGTACATCGAACTCAATCGATGCCCCGTCGTTCGCTTTGCGCAGTACGCTGCAGGCACGGGCATGCGTATATTGGACGTACGGACCGGTTTCTCCTTCGAAGTTCAACGCAACTTCCCAAGAGAATACGATGTCCTTGATCCGGTTATTGCTCAAATCGTTGAAAATAATCGCGCCGACGCCGACTTGACGGGCAACCTCGTCCTTATTTTCGAGATTCGGATTTTTCTCATTAATAATGTCTCTGATTTTGTCAATCGACTGCGTAAGCAGCTCTTCGAGGCGGATGACATTCCCTTTGCGTGTAGACAGCTTCGCGCCTTCCAGGCTTACTTTGCCGAACGGCACGTGTACCAGCTGGTTAGCCCATGGATAGCCCATCAGCTCGATCACCTTGAACCATTGCTGGAAGTGCAGGCTTTGTCCCGCATCGGTAACATAAATACACTTGTCGAAATCGTAAGTGTTCTTACGGTAAATCGCTGCCGTTACGTCACGGGTATGATACAACGTGCCGCCGTCCTTCTTGATCATCAGAGCCGGTGGCATATTGTAGTCGTCCAGGCGTACGAGCAGGGCTCCTTCGTCCTCTTCAAGCAGGTTTTTCTGCTTCAGCTCGTCCACTACGGCCGCCATCTTATCGTTATAGAAGCTTTCGCCTGCATAGGAATCGAATTTCACGCCCAGCAAATCGTAAATTTTCTGAAATTCCTTCAAGCTGATTTCCACGAACCATTTCCACAGCTGCAGCGCATCCTCGTCACCCTGCTCCAGCTTGACGAACCATGCGCGGGCTTCATCCTCCAGCTCAGGCTTCACATCCGCTTCGTCATGGAACTTTACGTACAGCCGCTGCAGCTCATCGATCCCGTCGGCTTCGACGACGCTCTTGTCTCCCCACATCTTGTAAGCGACGATCAGCTTGCCGAACTGGGTGCCCCAGTCGCCCAAATGATTGATTCCGATACAGTTGTAGCCTAGGAATTCGAAGATCTTATAAATCGCATTCCCGATCATGGTCGTGCGCAAATGTCCGATATGAAACGCCTTGGCGATGTTAGGCGACGAATAATCGATTGCGATGTTGCGGCCTTGTCCGATATTTTGCGCGCCGTACCGCTCTCTTTGCTCCAGCACTTCGCCAAGCACGTTCTTGGCAAAATAGGCCGGCTCCAAAAACACATTGAAATACCCGGATACAGCTTCGACCCGTTGAAAAGCCGGATGTCCCTGCCAATTTTGCTTCAATTCCTCGGCGATGGCCTGCGGCGCTTTCCGAAACTGCTTGCTTAATTTGAAGCAAGGCATCGACAAGTCGCCCATCTGCGGATTGGGAGGATATTCGATCAATTCCGCAATCGCTTCCTCCGTTATTCCCTCGAGCTGAGCTATCAATTGTGACGCCAATATATTTTTATAATTCATCCTCATGGTCCCCTTTCCGTCCATCCGTATGATCGTTTATTCAAGCAACAAAGCACCCCAAGCGGGGTGCTCGCTATTCGTAAGTTCCGGTTTGCCATCATTTACATATGTAGCTATTATATCTATCCTGAAAAATCGAGTCAAGCGCCTAAATACGCCATATCGCCCTACTGTATCCGAAACTTGCGGACCAGCCCGTTCAGCTCCTCGCACAAGCCTTCAATCGCGTGAACCGACTTCGTAATTTGCTTCATCGATTCCAGCTGGCTGACGGATAAGCCAGCTGCCTGTGCCGATTGCAGCGAGGAATTTTTTGCTATCGACGCCGTCTCCAGCACCGAAGCGGACACTTCCTCCGAGCCTGCCGAGATTTGCTCGGAAATTGCCGATATTTCGGTAATTTGCTCGTTGGTTTGCTGCGCCTTGTCTACGATTTGGTGGAAGCCTCCCGCCAGCTGGTTGACGAACGCTTTCCCCGTTTCCATCTCCTGTATTTCCCGGTCCATTGCCGCAACCATCCGGGCGACCTTCGCCTGGACCGCTTCAATCAGCTCGGCGATATGCTCCGAGGACAGACGGGACTGCTCCGCGAGCTTGCGGATTTCACCGGCTACGACGGCAAAGCCCCGCCCTTCCTCGCCCGCACGCGAAGCTTCGATAGAGGCATTCAGCGCTAGCAAATTCGTTCTCGCCGAAATATCGCTCATGACCTTCACAATCTCTCCGATTTCCTCGGAGTGGGTGGATAGTTCCCTTACCGCGCCGGACGATACTTCAACAGACTGGTGAATCGCCTCCATTTGCAGCAGCACCTTGTCCAAAGTGAGGCTCCCCTCCTCGGCGGCGCGAAGCGTATCGTACATCATTTCCGACATAGCCATTGAGGAATCTGCGATTTCCCCCATGCTTGCCGATATTTCCTCCATGGCGCGGGCGCTTTCCTCCGTCCCTTTCTCCTGGGCTTCGGCACCGCTGGCTATTTGCTGCATGGATGAAGTCATCGTATGAATCGCAGTCACTGTCGTATCCGCATCATGGGCCAACATCTTTGTCGTTTTGTTGACCTCGCGCGATGTTTCTTCGATAGTATAAATCATAGTCTTGAGCTGCTGTGTCATTTGATTGACGGAATGAACCAAGCTTCCGATCTCGTCCTTGCTTTTGGTTACGATCGGCTCTCCGGTCAAATCCCCTTCCGAAATCCGCTTGACTCTCGCGCTTATCGCCTCGATCGGCTTAATCATCCGGCTGATCAACAAGAAGGCCACGAATGCCGCAATGACCGGGAAGATGCCTCCCGTTTGCAGCGTAAATTGCAGCATGTTCCAGGTCCGGTCCGTTAAGATCGACGCATCGAAATCGATCGCCATAACCGCCACAATTTCTTTGGAAGCATCATGGTCGGCGAAGATCGGGGCGTACCCCGTCTTTCTCTCTCCGCTGCCGAACGTATAGACGGACGATGCTTCCGGGTGCTTCATGTTCACCAGCATATCCATCGCATTACGATCTATGTAAAATTTATCGCCCGCCTTAAAGCCTTCCTGCTGCAGCCGCTTGTCGGGTACTAGCAGAACACCGTTTAAGCTTATAATGGCGGCATTTTTGAAGATGGGCTTGTGATCGACAATCCAGTTCACTTTATCCTGCAGCTCTTTGGAGGCTTTACCCTGGGCCAGATCTTTGATTTCCGATGCTGTCAAAAGTCCCGAGGTGATACTTGCACAACCGATGAGCTCATCTCCGGCCGATTGATCAATTTGCTTGTAATTGACATAATAACCAATGACCAGCAAGGAGAAAACGCTTGCCAATACGGCAACCACAACGAGCCAGGTCACTTTCCCTACAATACCTAATTTCATGGACGATCCCCTCTTTTCATAGAACCACTGATGTCGTTTGATTTCATAGTATCGCTAACGGTGGTTAGTCACTGTGATTTATATCACACCAGGATATATTTCCCATCTCCTTCCACACAAAATGTAATGAGTTTGTTACTCTTTGCCTATGGGGGAACTGATATAATGAGGGATAATTTCTTATAACAGCATTCACGGAAAGCAGGCGATTCCACTTGACCTTCACCCGCTGGGCCCCCGCTTTGCTCTGCATGCTTACGATGCTTTGCAGCGGATGCTCGCTTATTCAAGATCCGCAATCGTATATGCGCAAGCCGAAGCTTCCGGAAGACAAGGCGAGCCTGAATCACGTCATCGAGCAGGCGATTCCTGCAGGAGCTTCCATTCTTCGGCCCAAACGATCGGACGATCCCGCTTCGATTTATATTAAAGATTTGGACAACGACGGCAATCCGGAGGCGGTCGTCTTTTATAAAACCCAAGATGCGATCAAAGGCATGCTGTGGACGCGCAGCGGCGATACCTGGACACTGGTCAGCGAAATGACAGGAGACGGCTATGAGCTCGATTCCTTGCAGTTCGAAGACTTGACGAATGACGGCAGGCTGGAGATTGTCGCCGGCTACTCCGGAGGGATCAGGCTGAGCATGGGTCTCGTTATTTATCATTTGGACGGCGGGAAGCTGACTACACTGTATCAAAGCCCTTACAACGAGATGATTATCGACGACTTGAACCAGGATCAGCAAAAAGATATTACGCTCGTGACTATGGAACGGAATGTATCGTCCAAAATAACTACCTTCCAATATAACGGCAAAGATTTTCAGCCGATTGGTTCGGTACCTCTGGATCCTTATGTGAACGGCTACTACAATATAGCGGCAGGATATGTTGCCGACTCCATTCGCGGCTTGCTGCTGGATGCGGGGGTAGGCGCCCATTCCTCCACAACGCAGCTCGTCCGCTTTGACGGGGGCCAGCTGGTCAAGGCGTTCCCGGACAATAAGCTGCCCTTCAGGTCGGGGTCTGCCCTAAGCGGAGATATCAATCAGGACGGGATTATGGAGATCTCCATCGACATGGCTCCCAAAGGCTCGGAGAGCGAAGCTTACGCGTATACGCCTTGGATTACCGAATATTATCGCTGGGACGGTCAGGAGGGACTGAGCAAGACACCGTTATACCGCCGATACTATGATTATTTGAACGGCTTCTATTTGGAAATCCCGGCGGAATGGAAAGACGCATTCGGAGTCAAGCGTACGGAGAATACGCATCGTTTTTATTTCACGGATACGGACACAACGATATTCGAATGGGAAACGATACCGAAAGAAAGCTGGGATTCCGGCGATATCCAGGGCAAAGTAATAGGACGCACAGACAAGACGGTCACCGTGCTGCACCTGCCTTCGGATAACAGCAAGTATGCGGACAATTTCCATTCCGTGACGGAGCTTCAAAGAGAGGAGAATTCCGATGAGTAAAGTGCTCATTCTCGAGGACGAAGAATCCATCCGCAGCTTTGTCGTCGTCAATTTGAGACGGGAAGGATTCCATATTATTGAAGCGGCTACAGGAGATGAAGCCATCCAGCGATTTCAGGAGCATCCCGATCTGGGTGTTGCGCTGCTGGACGTCATGGTGCCCGGGCGGGACGGATTCGAGGTATGCCGCCGGATCCGGGAGCGCAACGAGCGGGTCGGCATCATCTTTTTGACGGCCAAGGTACAGGAGAAGGACAAAATTCTGGGCTTGTCCCTCGGAGCCGACGATTACATCAGTAAACCGTTCAGCCCGGGCGAGCTCATGGCCAGGGTACATTCCCTCCTGCGCCGCGTTCAGCTTCAATCTCCTTCCCGGCAGCAGCACGATCCCGTATACCGGTCGGGTCCGTTCGAGCTTCATACCGCCTTGCGCGAGTTTCGAAAATATGGCGAGCTCATCGACCTGACTCCGACGGAAATGGCGCTGGTACAGCATTTTATGCTGCATCCCGGCATTCCGCTTAGCCGTGACACCCTGCTCGATGAAGTATGGGGCGAGAATTATGTCGGCGATCCGAAGATGGTCGACGTCAATATCCGGCGCTTGCGGCAAAAGGTCGAGGAGGACCCGTCCAAGCCGGCTTACATCGAGACCGTTTGGGGCTTCGGCTATAAGTGGAAGGATTGCGAACAATGATGCGTAAGGGGATTAAGCGGCTTGTCGTATCTCACTATGTACTCGTCGTGCTGCTGACGCTGGTCCTGGTCGAAAGCGTGTTTATCTACTCGGTTCGCACCTTTTATTACAACAGCATTTTCAACAACCTGAACAACCATGCTCAGGTGTCGGCGTCCTTCTATAACAAGTTTCATTCCGATCTGAATGTCCTTACATTCGACAAGCAGCTTCCGGACGTTACCGAATCATTCGCCCATCCCAGCGCGGAGCTGCAGGTCATTACCAAGCAAGGTACCGTGCTGGCTACAACAAGCGGCTTTGATGTCCGCGAGCAAATCAAAACCAGGGACGTGACTGCAGCGGCGCAGGGGACCTCCGGACGCTGGATCGGGACCAACGATCCGACCGGCGAGCGGATCATGGCTGTAGCGACGCCCCTGCTATGGAACGGGCAGCCGATTGCCGTGCTTCGTTATATCACCTCGCTGCAGGAGGTCGACCGGGTGATCCGCAACATATCCGGCATCGCCCTGCTGATCGGCTTCGCCATTCTCGGCGCCGTATCCTTGGTCAGCTTGGCTCTCGCCAATTCGATCGTCCGCCCGGTCAACCGCATCACGGCGGCTTCCGCTCTGATGGCCAAAGGCCGCTTCGATGTTCGCGTAGACGAATCGTACCGGTACGAGCTTGGAGATCTGGCCAAAACATTGAATTTTATGGCGCAGGAAATCGTCAAGAGCGACAAGCTGAAGAACGACTTTATTTCGTCCATATCGCACGAGCTCCGCACGCCGTTGACGAGTATAAAAGGCTGGAGCGAGACGATACTGTCCGGCGATCTGGAGGATAAAGACGAGACGAAAACGGGACTCAGGATCATATCCAAGGAGACCGACCGGCTAGTCGGGCTTGTCGAAGAGCTGCTCGACTTCTCCCGTCTGGAGCAGAAGCAGCTGTCGCTCGATATCGGACAGGTCGATATGGAATATTTACTTAATGAAGTCATGCTCCAGATGGCGGCCAAAGCCCGCTCCAAACGCGTTTCGTTCCAATATGTGCGGAAGGGCGAAGCAAGTCCGCCCTCCATTCCCGGGGATCCTAACCGGCTCAAGCAAGTTTTTCTGAACATAGCCGATAATGCGGTCAAGTTCGCTGATCCGGATACGGCGATTACCGTAACGGCTTCTGTGGAGCCGGATGCCCTCGCCGTCAGCATACGCGACATAGGGGCCTCCATTCCTATGGAACATCTTAGCAAAATTACGGAGAAATTTTATCAGGTGAATCCGCAAGGTGAAGGAACCGGACTCGGGCTTGCGATCTGCAAGGAGATCGTTGAGCTGCATGGCGGCAAGCTTGCTGTCTCCAGCTCGGATACAGAAGGCACTGCCGTTACGGTTCGGCTTCCATTGTCTTGATCTTCTCCTACCCTCCTACTAAAAAAAGCCACCGTGAGGGTGGCTTCGGGCTGTCGTGCAGCCTGATTATGCGGAATATGCAAAAGGTGGTAGGTGGTGTATCTCCTGCAGGAGCGTTAGCGCCCGCCTTTGTTATCAGGAATTCACCACTGAAAGGGAGTAGATTAATAATTCCTGATAACAACAGCGGCCGGAAGGAGATACTCCACCGGGATACCTTGCATCACTTCCAGCGATATAGGCTTCCCGACAAGCCAAAAGCCACCTTCGAAGGTGGCTTTTTTCTCACTCCGCTATAACATTTTCTGCATCAAAATAACGTCCAGCATCCGGTCGAACTTAAATCCGACTTCGCGCATGACGCCGATATAGTCGAAGCCGAATTCCCGGTGAATATAGATACTGCTGTCGTTGCCTTCCGTAATACGCGATAAAACGGTATGAAGTCCCGCTTCTTTGCCAGCTTTTAAGACTTGATCCATCAGCTTCTTGCCTATGCCCTGCCCGCGGAAATCATGATGGATGTACAAGGACAATTCCGAGGTCCGCTCGTAAGCAAGACGGTCGGAGTAAGGATTCAAGGAAGCCCAGCCTACCACGATTCCCCCCAGCTCCGCTACGAGGACGGGATAACGGGTTCCGTGCAGCTGAAACCATTGCTGCTGCTGCTCCAAAGTACGCGGCACCGTATCGAAGGTCGCGACGGTATGCAGAACGGCCTCGTTGTAGAT
This sequence comes from Paenibacillus sp. H1-7, assembly GCF_022354825.1. Classification (GTDB taxonomy): domain Bacteria; phylum Bacillota; class Bacilli; order Paenibacillales; family NBRC-103111; genus Paenibacillus_S. The sequence goes on along the minus strand of NZ_CP031168.1, from coordinate 2,125,437 downwards.
TGCTAGAATGGCATGGATGTCTGCTTCCACTGCCGTACGAATAATCATTGCCTATTCACACTGCCTTTCCACAAATGAAAAACCATCTGGTATCGTAGGATATCAGATGGCTGTTATATTTAGAGGTTGGTGCGGTCAAGAGGACTCGAACCTCCACGGGGGGTTAGCCCACACGGACCTGAACCGTGCGCGTCTGCCAATTCCGCCATGACCGCATATATTGTGTCTCTTCAGCTTTGTGAAGCGGACAAGAAGTATCATATCACCGGATGGACATGCCTGTCAAATCATTTTTTCCTATGTCATCCATTCATACACAACCCAGGCGATGACGCCCCAAATTGGAAGCGTAAACAAAATGCCGTACATCGTTCCTTTCAATGCAGAACCTTCCGTGGACATCCTAATTACCTCCCCGATTCATATTTCGCAAAGTAAACAAATACCGGATTACAGTATATGCGAAAACCGTTCGAGCTATGACATTTTTTTGACCTATCATGTTTCTGTGCTGCGTCCATATACATAGGGCAAGGAGGGATCGGGATGATTCTGCTTCAGTTGGCTATCGGCGTATTGGCTGCCTTGATCTTGTGGGGCTTTATTAAACTGACATTTCAACTCATGCTGTGGTTCATAGGAATCGTTGTGGTAGTGAGCTTCTTGATTCCCGGCGCGCTGCTGTTCCTAAGCGGACTCATGTTCATCTCAATCGGAATGCTCGCTACGCTAGGAGTCTTGTACATCATCGGCGCGTTCAGGCATTGACTCATCCATCAGCACCGCACTACCCTTCCCTGTATGCTTGCAAGGCGCGCAGAGACCATTCTCGCAATGCTGGCACATCCGCTTGAACGGGCGTATCGAACAAATGGGTTGCAGGCAATTCCGGGTCTGCACTTAGTCTAATGATTTCGCCGCGGACCCCGCCTTCTCCTTCCTTCTCCAGCTTCAATGCATAAAATTGATCCAATATAACCACTTGCTCGTCTTCCACGTAAAATGGTCCTCCTTTTTCCTCATGCAGTCCAAAGCATGTCCATCCTAGTTTCCCAAAATCCGACTCGATTATACAATCGCTGCCCGCACGGGATAAAAATCGCCACACAAGAAACCCTATGGTTCGGGAGGTGATTACGATGTCAGGCAGAAATAACAAACCGGATAACAACGGCCCTGCAAGCTCCCCGTCCCGTCTCGATCAATTCGGGGACAAGCTCGCGGAAACGACGTCCGCCAAACCGATGAAAGGCTCTTCTTGCGACAACGAAGCGAACCGATCTTAAGCAAGTTAAAACCGGAAACGATCCGGCGCCTTTATGCAATCAAGGTGTCCGGCCGTACTCCGGTTTTTTCTTTTGACTATTTTTATCACCAACGCTCCATTCGCGTCTTATAATAAACTAAACGTGATTTTGCGAAGGGACTGGGCGATGGCATATGGGAAAATGCAAGGATCCGGACGATATTAAGCGGGACATTACATTCATCGTATACAGCGTTATTGTAATATCGTTTTTGTTGGGACTCGGACGTGCAGATGGGATTGAGGCAGAAGCCGAGACGCCTTCGGTGCTTATTGAATAACCCGGTTGGAGGGTGACTGCCGTGGCAGGTCAAAACAATAGAGGAAAAAACGGAAACGGCAGCAAAAAAAACAACGGCTTCAATCAAAAAGATATCGAGAAAAAGCTGGCATCCTTCGGCAAGCTGACACCTCAACAAATTATAGTGATTGCGGGACTGCTTACCAACGCTTTAAGCGTAGATTCCGTTCTGATCGACAAGGATCAGGAAATCGAAATCGTTCTGGTAGGCTCTCTCCGCCGCAAGACCAAGCTGGACCGCCTGGTGGACGAAGTGAGCCAAATGAACGTCGGCGATCTGATCGAATCATTGATTCGAAGATAATACCCATTGCTCATACCGTACTATGGAGCTTTTGACGGACTCGTACACCGTTCTGCCCACAAAATAGCCAAGCTGTGTAGCGGTTCCGGCATATCGGAACGGAGGCCCCTCCTGCGTAGAGGCTATAATGACCGCGTCCGTCGTTGTACCGGTTGCATGCTTATCAATATCCTCCATGCGGATCCCGGCATCCTGCAATGCTGCCGTCTTCGCTTCCGTCGCCGTTATGACGGCGTTAACCATCGCGGCATCCGTCAGCTGTCCATCGATGACGGTAATGATATTGATCGTCCCGGGAAACAGCTCCTCGGGCCTTTGCTCTTGTCCGGCACGCGCTCTATTGCTTAGCCCTGCCGTTGCCCATGTACATACTTTGAGCCCCGTATGCAGCGACAGCTCCGTATAGCCGCGGTCCTTCACCCGGGCTGCGGTTAGCAAAGCTGCAGTCCCTTCTGCCTTAAGGCCTTTTAAACGCATGAAATCGTTCATTTCAGCCATTGGATCGTCGCAGGAGTAGGAACGGTCCACCTGCCGGTTCATGAGTCGGTAGTGCCGCCCGAAGCCTTCTCCCCACATCGAAGAGTTCAGCGTCTTCAGCCCTCGTTCGCTTTCAATAATATAGAAGCTGTTGACCCCGTCCTCGAAGTCAAGAAGTCGGATCCCTGGAATAAGGGAAGCTTGGATGGCGTCGCTATGAGCAAGAGTCATTCTAGAGCACCAATCCAATCCGTATTGCGCTCCTCGGTAAACGGCTGATAGTGATATCTCCGATCGAGCTTAACGATTCTCCGGTTCTGCTTGCGGATCATGACGGTCGTATCGTCCCATGCGACGACAATTCCTTTCACATCGTTAACGGGATCGGCATCCCTCACCACCCGAAGCTTTGTGCCGTCAATCCGGTACTGATCCAATTGTTCCTCGCTAATCATATATACCCTCCTTTGCTCCTGAGCGGAGCAAGACAATGCTTTCATTTATTGTGCAGCTAAGAATAGAATACACCAATCACGGTATACAATAAACAGAACGGAACTGTCGGAACAAGACTATGCTCTTTCCGACGGCATCTCCATTCCAGGACAAGCTTTCCGAAAGGAGTCATGTTACCGATATGGATAAAAAAACGTACTATGTTGCCGTAGCGTCCGGTGAAATTCTCGAGCCTGAGGATATGAACGGCAATTTCGAGTTTGAAATATTGGCCAACGAAGAAGATATCGATCAGCTTCAGGAGCTGTTCGAGGAGCAGGCCGAGGCACACGATGATACGGCGGCAAGAGCGATGATTCCTATCCGGGAGTATCATAACGACAAAGAAAACGACGCAGCCGACTACTGGCTGAGAGAGATCTACCGCAAGCTGCATGCACTCGGTACACCGGAAACGAAGCAGCATATCGAGAGCATGAACATTCTGAATTAGCAGCAAGCGCAGGCAAAGCGCAGAAAAGCAAAAAAACCTACTGCCGTATAGGCTCGTAGGTTTTTTTACATCTATGGATCAACCGCCGATTAACAATGTCCGCTCGATCTCGGTCAGCTTACATGCTCCTTTGAGTCATTGGTCTCGAACCAATAATCCAGTACTTTGCTGGACATGACTCTCTTGTTGATATACTCAACCTGCTGCTGCGAGAACTGCGGCTGCCATTCAACTCCGAGCTCCTCGCTCAATTTGACAATGGTAAGCAGCTCAGACCAAGCTACGTACCTTTTGTACCAAAAAAATTGAGGATGTTCAATCATATAGGGATACAGGTCATCAAACTCTGTATGTTTACAATCGAGGGCACGTTCGAAGTGAATTTTAGCTTCGTTCAACTTGGTAACAAAAAAATCCGCCGGTATTTCATTCCCCATAGCAATGCCTCCTCTCTTTTGCTTGAATCCATTATAAAGGAAAATCATTGTAGTGGGAAGGCTTAATACCTTGAAAATAATTCTTGCCGGGCCCTTACTCGAACTCGATGCGCCCGTTCGCAAGCGACGAGATCTTGGCCAGCGATTCGACCCGGACACCCGACTCCCGGATGGTGCGGCCGCCTGCCTGGAACGACTTTTCCACTGCGATCCCCACTCCGACCAGCTCCGCCCCGGAACGGCGGATAATGCGGATAAGCCCTCTGGCTGCATCCCCGTTGGCGATAAAATCGTCGATCAGCACGATGCGGTCGTTCTCGCCCAGCCACTCACGGGATACCATGATATCGGTCACGAAGCCTTTCGTGAAAGAAGGCACTCTCTCGCAGTACACTTCCGTGTTATCGGAGTTCAACGACTTTTTGCGTCGGGCGAACACCATCGGCACATTCAGCTCTTGCGCGGCCGCGAAGGCGATAGGGATACCCGAGGACTCGATCGTCAGCACCTTGGTCACACCGTCCTCACGGAACAAGCGGGCAAACTCCTTGCCCATGGCTGTGGTCAGTGCTGGGTCGACCGCATGGTTCAAAATTGCGTCAAGCTTAATAATATCGTCAGAGATGACTACTCCTACTTCTCTAATTCTTTGTTTTAACAATTCCATTCCTAATTCCTCCCGAAAAACCTTTTCCGTTAACTTATCACATGGCGATTCTGGGTTTCAAGTACTAACTTTATAATCTTTTCTAAAGTTTGTGCAACTTTTCATTTCGTTACAACGTCTATCAAGTACAGAGAGCAAGAAACAATGACCTTCGCCATGAAAATGGATTACTGAAAATAAGAAACGATCGTTTTCATAAAATTGTCCTCATTTTTGTTAAAAAATGCTCTTTGTAGATTCAAAACGGACAGAGTATGATTAATAAGGCTATAAGCGAGCGCTCCATGAGGCATGTCTCCATGTTTTCATAGATAACAGGAAAGGAAGTCAGAGATGCTGAAATCAACTACATACGTCGCAAGTTGGCTCGTTCCTTTCATCCTCATTATGCTGATTACCGGATGTAATAATACGCCTAAAGCGCAGCAGCCGTCTACGCCTTCCGATTCCGCAGCCAAACCGCCTGTCGCAGCTTCGTCCGATCAAGTCAACAAGACTGTACCGGAAACAGCTGATCCGGAACCGACGCCGCAGGCAACTGCGAATCCGAACGACAAGGTTTCATTGGCCAGTGTCGATTCAGCGCACAAGCCAGAGGAAGAAACGGAACCTGTCAAGCCGACCCATACGAAACCGAAAATCGACATCCAGGATCCCTACAATCAGGCCAAGCCGACTCTGCTCGGACTGACTTTGAAATCTGCACCGGATGCAGTGACAGGGAAATACGGCAAGCCGAAAGAGCAATTCCAGATGGACGACGAAACCGACCCGATCACAGTGTATGACTATACGGATTTTCTGGTAGGCTTCAACAAGCAAAATCAGCTTCAGTTCATCGACATCCGCAGCAGCGACATCAATCCGGGCTTAAACGGACTGAAGCTGGGTCAATCAACAGCCGCCGTCTTCAAAGCGCTGGGCAAGCCGGATACGAACACAAGCTACGTTATGACGTACAAATCGAAAGGCGCCATACTAAAGCTTGATATCGATCCGAAGACCGACAAGGTCAACTCGATCAAGCTGTTTGCGGAATAAGAAGGCCCACTTGCGACAAAAGAAAAAGCCTTGGCAGGAAGTTCATCTCCCTTGCCTAGGCTTTTTTTGCGCAGGATGCGGGTCAGCTTGTTGTTTTTTGCCGGGACGCCCCGCGCTTGCGGTACCTCATATAAATAAGAATCCCTATAGCGGCGAGAACGATGATAACGGCAACGCTTATGCCCATATAGTGATGCACCAGATTCATGATCTTCGGTGCGTTGGTGCCGATGAAATGCCCTAATGTCAGAAACGAAGCGCACCATATAAGTGCTCCGGTGCCTGCATACAACAAGTATTTCCAGAACGTGACCGCGCTTACCCCCGCTAAGTAACAGGTAAAGTGTCGGACGCCTGGTACGTAATATCCGAACGCAACGGTCCAAAGGCCGTATTTCTTGAACCACCCTTCTGCCAAATCGAGCCGCTGCGGAGTCAGCTTGACCCATTTGCCGTAACGGTACAAGAACGGCTTCCCTACCGTTTTCCCCAACATATAGCTGACGATCATTCCTGTCATCGTCCCCGCATAGCTGACCACAAAAGACATGCCCAGCGTGAGAGGTCCTCCATTCGTAGTCAATGAGCCGACGGTTGTCATCAAGATCTCATCCGGCACCGGAATTCCGACAATCCCTACAGCCAACAAGCCGAACAGGGCGATATATCCGTAATTTTCAATCAGCAGCAAAATATCATCCAGCACACAGACACGCTCCTGCAAATGATTATATAAACAATAGTAAGGATGAATAGGCCTCTCTTATTCTAACAGAATCCGAACGTTTCCCCAAGTTGGAGGCATGTATACACCCTTAAACTCATACCTTGTACTATATGGAACAAGCTGTGCGAAAGGTGGACCTGGGATGTTGAGAAAGTTCGGCAGCATTATGCAAGTAAGCTTCACCTATGTCGGCACCGTCGTCGGCGCCGGCTTTGCAACCGGCCAGGAGATACTGACATTTTTCACCCGGTACGGCTGGCTTGCTACACTAACTATAGGAATCGCCAGCGCGCTTTTTGTATGGCTTGGTATTAAGTTAATGTTTCTCGCCCATGAAGTCAAGGCACAGTCCTATGAAGACTTAAACAAAGTGCTCTTCGGGGAACGGATTGGCGAATGGATTAGCCTGTTTACGCTCGTCACCTTATTCGGGGTTACTACGGTAATGCTGGCCGGTGCAGGGTCCGTGTTCAAGGAGCAGTTCCATCTTCCTTACCAATTGGGCCTGATGGTCACACTGCTGCTTGCCTATGCCGTACTGAACAAAGGAATGAAGGCCATCGTAGCCGTCAACTCGATCGTCGTGCCGATGATGCTGTGCTTCAGCTCCATTATCGTCTGGTATTCGTGGGACTTGCCCGGCTCGGGCAATTGGCTTCATTTGACTTCCGATTATCCTCTGGAACGGATCTGGTTCGCGCCGTTTCTATATGCCGCCTTCAATCTGTCGATGGCGCAGGGAGTTCTTGTCCCGCTCGGCGCGCAAGTCCGCGATCGTTCCGTTCTCTTCTGGGGAGGAATATGGGGTGGAGTAGCCATCGGGATTATGCTGCTGGCCGGTCACTTCGCCTTGTCGGCTCATATGCCCGGCATTTCCCAATTCGACATTCCGATGGGACAACTCATTCAAAAGGTAGGGCCGGTCTTGCAGCTCTTGTTCCTATGCGTCATTTACGGTGAAATCTTCACAACGTTCATCGCCGACGTGTATGGCTTATCTCTGCAGCTGGAGCAGCGCACCAAGCTTCCCCGAACCTGGATTTTGTGGCTTGTCCTCACGCTCAGCTACCTCGTGAGCCTTCTTGGATTCAAGGCGCTGTTGACTACGCTATACCCGCTCTTCGGCCTGATCAGCATGGCCTGGATGATCATGATGATCATGCGCAGGGACCGCCCCCCGCGAACGAACCAGGGATAATACGACGGCAAGGCGCAATACCATGAACAGCATGCCGAGCAATGTAAATACAAACCCGCTCAACAGATAGCCGTAATGATACAAAGGGTAGCTATCGGCATCGCGTATGACGGCAACCACATCCGTCAACAAAAACAAGCTACCTATCATAAAGATACCGATTAATGCATAATCGAAGTAAGTCCATTGCAGGAGCATGGATGCGCCTCCCTGTCGGTCAGCGGATGCCTCCTGCTCCTTCCTGCTGCGCTGCTGCAATAAATACCAGACGAGCATGACGGCGGAGGCTGTGATAACCAAGCCTATGACACCGCCAAGGATCGCTAAAGTCAGTTTCAATATGGTCAACCCCTATCTTCTATTCATTCATTTAGTAGGGCTGAATGGACAGCTGGTACACAAGCCACAGCGACAAGGCAAACGCTATCAACGGGAATACGGTCAGGACCACCAGAAGCGCTTTATCGGGAATAAAGACCGCCTTTCTCCAAACATACCGGAAGCTCCAAACGAGCAAACGTTCTTTCGCCGAATGCCCTACAAGCTTCGCCGATTCATCGTTTGAAGCCTGTGCCTTGTCTTGCTGAAGCGCGATTTTCCTCCGCTTCCAGCCTACTTGATATGTAATTTCACGCTCCGTCCGCTGTTCGGGATCCATATTTGCGCCTCCGTTCGTAATACTATATACTATAGTATTTATATACTCCAAAAAAAGCAATGGGTTTATTGAGAGGAGGTTCCTGAATTGAATAAAGTTGCCGCCGTTACAGGGGGAGCGCAAGGAATCGGCAAAGCGGTATCGCTTGCATTTGCCAAGGCCGGCTATGAGGTTTCCATAGCCGATACGGACAAGGAAGCCGGACTGGAAATCGTTCAGGAAATCCGTCAAGCCGGCGGCAAATCCATGTTTATGTGTACAAACGTGGCTGAAGAGCAGGATGTATCCCGGTGGGTGCAGGTAACGCTAACCGAGCTCGGCCGTATCGATGTACTGGTGAACAATGCGGGGATAAGCCGCAACGGCTCCATGCTGAAGCTCCCCGTCGATAAGTTCGACGAGGTGCTCGGCGTCAACCTCCGCGGCGCCTTCCTCTGCTCGCAGCAGGCGGCCGCTGCGATGAAGCGCCAAGGCGGAGGCAGCATTGTGAACATTGCCTCCACCCGTGCTCTTATGTCGGAAGCGGATACCGAGGCCTATTCCGCTTCCAAAGGCGGGCTGCTCGCGCTTACTCACGCGATGGCCGTAAGCCTCGGCGGCTACGGCATCCGCGTGAACGCCGTCAGTCCCGGGTGGATCGAGACCCGGGACTGGCAGAAGGCGTCGCGCCGCGAGCAGCCCCGCCACAGCGAACTCGACCGGCTGCAGCACCCGGCCGGAAGAGTCGGAAGGCCCGAGGATATCGCCTCGGCCTGCCTGTATTTGTCCGGTGATCAGGCTGGCTTCATCACCGGGCAAAACCTCGTCATTGACGGCGGAATGACCGTCAAAATGATCTACGAGGAATGAGAAAGCCTCATTCGGAGTACTGCGGGAGATTGGCGACCTTACAGTTTTGCTTTAGCAAAACTCCCTTCGTAAGCCATGCAGGTTTTATCGCCAATAGGAAAGATCTTCAGTACGCACGCTATCGCATTACCGAAACTTAAACTTTCCTATATAATAACATATCAGCAAGGGAGCCCGTCATCATGTGGTTTGCATTTGCCGCCGCCTCAGCCGTTTGCTTCGGCTTGAGGGGCATTTTGTATCAATGGACGTCACAGCGGCCGATCGATCGCAATCTGCTGCTGTTAGGCGTCTATTTGTCCGGAACCGTCATCGCCGCCGCTATCAACATGATCGTAGGCCAGCCCTGGTCGGACGGCTGCTGGGTGGGCGTTCTGATGGGCTTGTTCTCTTTTATTTCGAACGCATCCATGTATCGGGGCTTTGCGGTGGGTAAAGCGTCTCTGATCGCCATGTTCACAGGCCTTCCGCCGGTCGTAGTCGTAATTCTCGCCTACTTCCTGTGGAACGAAAAGCTGAACACTTGGCAATTGCTGTCGTTCGTCGTCATTATTTTCGGTATTCTTATGATCCGTTACTCCAACGATATTTCCTTACGCAACCTGCAGGGCGCGCAATGGGGAGCGCTGACGATGGTTGCTTTCGGCATCACGGACTTATCCTCGAAGAAAGCGACGATGCTGGGAGCCGAGACGCTGCCTACCCTGTGTGCGATGTATGTTACTGGCACCCTGCTGTTCGGCCTGTCCTGGTATATCGGCAAGCGCAAGCAAGCGGCGACAGAAGCGTTGGTCGCAGCGGCTGCGGAACCGGGTGCTTCAACTGACCGCCCCGGCTCCAGCCCCGCCCTGCCGACAGGCATTCCCGCCGTCTGGGGCTTCAGCCGAACGCTGCTGTGGGGCATGGTCGTCGGTCTGACCAACATTTCAGGCATGATGCTCGTCATGCCCGCCTTCAGGCTCGGCGTAACAGGGCTCGTATCGGTCGTCATCGCGATGAACGTCGTCTTCGTTCTGCTCTATGCCCGCTTTGTGCTGAAGGAACGATTCAGCCGTCTAGAGGTTAGCGGCCTGACCTGCGCCTTGATAGGCATTATCATTCTTCGCCTGGCGGCATGAAGCTAGCCTGCTAAGGTTCACACAAAGCAAAAAACCGCGGAAAACGTCTTTTACGTTGTTCCGCGGTTTTTTGCTTTTTTAAGGATATATGATTGCTGTGAAACGACTTGCGGAATTACCGCCTCCAGCCCTGCTCTATTCTTCGTTCCGGTACGACCGGTACACGGTTTTTAGCTGCTGCACAACTCTCGACATCGAGTACGACTTTTGCGCCTTATCCCATGCAACACGACCCAGATTATGCCGATAGATCGGGTCGCTGATCACTTTCTCGAGCGCACTCGTCAGCGCAGAGACGTTCTCCGGCGGGACAAGCAGCCCATTATGTCCGTGATCAATCTGTTCGGCAATACCGCCGACATTCGTTCCCACCAACGCCAATCCGCACAATGCCGCTTCAGCGAATACGGAACCGAACGCCTCTGCCCGAGACGGCAGCACGAAGACATCGAAGAACGGCATGAAGTCTTCCGGATGAAGCATATACCCGTAAAAAATGATTTCCTCATAAATGTTCAGTTCAATCGCCATTTGCTCCAGCTCAGGACGTATCGGCCCGTCTCCGATCAAATGAAGCACGAACGGATGTCCCCGCTTCTTCAGCTCGGCACATGCCAGCAGGAGCGTATCCAGACCTTTGGCCGGAACGAGGCGGCATACGGTGATGAGCTGCGGAATTTTGTTCTCGTGGGGCACCGATCGGAAACGTTTCTCATCGAAGCCGTTCGGAATGACGCCTATCCGCTCAGGCTCCTGCACATACTCCGACAAATACTGCTTGAACGAGTTGGACACTGTAATAAGCTGATCAAGCCGCTCCTCCAGCTCCCGGTAAATCGAGGTCAGAAAGGCATGCTCCGTCCCGTTCTCCTTGATCTTCCCGTTGAGGATAAGCTCTCTCTCGTAGCTGGAATGGATCGTCATGATCACAGGAGTATCCGGGAACACCTGCTTCATGACAAGCCCCGCAATGGGGTGATGCGCGTGGATGAGATCATACTTCTTCGTCTGCCTCAGTTTGGTCCACCACACGTAATCCTTGTACGTCTGAATGTATTTATCCACAATAGGGTTGCCGGCATAGGCTTCCCAATCGAACGTTGAGAAGCGGACCGGCTCCGTGCCTTTGCTTCGTACCCGCTTCGGCAAGGAGAACAGCTCCATCTCCCATCCGCGTCTATTGAAACGTTCCAGCATAAAGGGAACCATCGAGGAAACTCCTCCCGGCTGCTCCGGGGGAAAAAATAAAGCTTGCAAAATATTCATGATAGCCCTCCGTAATCGATCCCGCTTATAAAACCAATCTAACTCTAGAAGTATGATGGATTAAGGATGCTCTCCGAACTATCCCTGATTACATCGTAACAGTATTCCAGAGCCACTACAAGGGTATGGACCGATAGAAAAACTTTATGAGAAGGGATGATTTTTGTCATAGAATAGAACAAATGTTTGTATCGAAATTAAATAGACGAAGCAAATAAAATCATTGAATATTCGCATTCGGATTCCATAATAAAAGCCCATCCCCCCAGTAATCAATGGTGGATGAGCCTTTTTTGTCAAGAATACAGTATTGAAAGCCAGCATCCTTTTCTCCGTCAAGAAACGGTGCAAAACTGTTCGATAATCTGCTTCTTCATCTCCTCGACCGGATAATGATCGGGGTATGTGGATATCATTAACATCGCTCCATGGAGGGTGGAAGAGAAATATAGCGATCGCAGCCGTGCATCCGCATTCCCAAGCTCTTTGAACATCCTGCACTGCACTTCGAATTGCTCGGCCATTGCTTCATTAAGCATTTGGCTGTACTTAGAGAGAAGCTGGTTTTCTTCCGGCTGCGTTTGCAGATGTAAATAAAAACGGTATACCTTATGGCGCTGCTTGACATTATCGAGCGCACCATCGACGATAAATTTCAGCTGTTCAATCGGAGTGCTGAGTGCGGAAGCCGTCTGCATCACTTCTTTGATCTCATCAATCCGGTTTTGTACCATTTCGGCAAGGAGATGCTCCTTCCCCTTATAATAATTGTACATCAAGCCTTTGGAGACGCCGGCCCTTTTCGCTACATCATCTATTGAAGCGTCATGATATCCCCGCTCGATAAAAATCTCCATTGCAGCCGTGCGGATATTGTCTTTGGCGGCTTGACGAATTCGATCATTTTCTTCCCTTGTTCGCGGCATTGTCGAGTTCTCCATACATAAAGTTCCGAATATGCTCGGTAAGCTCTTCTGCGTGAGTCAATGTGAGCATGTGATCCCCGCCTTCCATTTCGGCAAAATGAATCGCTGGCACACGTTGAAACTGTTCGGCGATCTTGAGCATGTCCGGCCATTCTATTGTACCACGAATAAACAGCGTGCTCACCGCTATGTCCTCCAAACGTTCGATCGCCGGCGGCTCGGGCCAACGGACTTCAAAGCTCTTCCACTCGGTAAACACTCTCGTCATATAGTGTACGGCCATTTCACGAAGGAACTCCCTATGCGGTCCGGCCATCGTAGCGCGATAATTCGGCCCCGACAAGGACAATTCAACCAATTTATCGATGTCGGGGGCAGCGGCATTTACGGATGCCATCCATTCGGTAAACTCCTGGGAAAACACGAACCCGGTTAACGAAGGGGCTATCACGACAAGCCGCTCAACCATTGAGGGGTACGTTAGCGTAAAATCCGTCGCCGCCTGCCCGCCCATTGAATGGCCGACCAAAGTGACCCGCTCCAGCCTTAGATGTTGGAGCAGATCCCGCAAGTCCTCCACCAAGCTGGTTGGCGTTTGCGGTGCCGGCGAACGTCCCGTCCCTCGGCCGTCATACGTAATCACCTTGCAGGATTGTGCCAACAACGGTGCGGCATACTTCCATTCCCTCGAATCGACGCCAGGACTATGCAGCAGTACGACAGGCGAGCCTTCTCCTTGAATTTCGTAATATAGATCCATCCTATTTCCGCCTCCCCAAAAAAAGAAAATGAATGCTTTCGAGAAATATTATATTTTATGACTGAACGTACAGTCAATATAAAAATGGAGTTCTTCACGAAAGTTTCCGTTACTTATTCGACGACCCCGAACGTATTCAAAAGAAACCACAAAAAATATGCAAAATACAACGAACCAATTCCCCCTGCAAAAATAGCAACAACAGAAATAACGCAAACGATGTTTCGCTTGGTTCCTTTCGGAAGCGAAGACAATGCAGCAACGGCACACCCGACTCCGGCGACAAAGACAATTATAGATATGACCAGGAAAGGCACGGCCATCCTCGACATGAAATAAAAATAATCCATTCCTCTACCCCCACTCCTTGTGAACAAGTTAGCTATGATAGACTGTTTATCGGCAAGCGCACAGAAATCTTTGATTTGACATGAAATGTAAAACCGCTCTTCATATCTAACTCTGCATTACCGATAAAATGAAAAAAGAAGGCACCTCAAAAACAGAAATTACTTTAGCTGCATTCTCTGCCGATTCTATTAGATTTATAACAAATGTGAACGGCAGTTTGCTATAATATACCTATATTCCGGTTGATTGCGGGGGCTCTATTCCTAGATGAACGATCTTACTTTTTCCGACCTATGGCTCGGTACATTGGGTACCATCATCAGCTATACGATGATTATTTCGATTTTACTTGTTACGCTGCTCGCATCGGTCAGGCTGCTCCTAAGCCGGCGCAAAATCGGGTATTTTTCGCTTATGCTGTCATTAATTATTTTGATCATACAATACGCCCAATTGATAGCGTTCGAGTTTACAGAGACACAGAGCGACACGTCAACATTCATCGCGCTCCTGCTGAAGGTCGTATCGTTCCTGCTCGTGAACACCGGAATTTATCAGCTGTACAATCCGACCAAGTGGAAGGACACGATCGTATTTATTGTTTGTTCGGCGGCAACAGTGTTCGTAGCCGTATCCTATTGGTATATACCGGTATGGCTTCAAGGCAGCGGAGACCAAGTGCTGTTGATGCAGCCGCTCGGGATGGAGCTGTTCTTATTTCTGCTTATTTTCGTCAGCTTCATCTTAATCAACCCCAGAATCGGACAAAACGGCAAATATCAGCTCATGCTGACGCTGTACTTTTGCTCCCATATGATTCATATGGCCAATATGTATTTGTTCGGCAGCAGCCAAATCGTGCTGACCAAATTCGAGCAGCTCATTCCGATGGCGTTTCATCTCGTTTTGTTTTTGTTCATATTTGAGCGGATCATCGAGATCATGCAGGCGATATACAACTCTTCGATCACGGATGGGTTGACCAAGCTGTACAACCGCAAATATTTTTACAACCGGGTTTCTCAACACATTGCCCAACAATTGAAAGTGTCCGTTATCTTCAGCGATATCGATAATTTCAAGAAGCTTAATGATACGAAAGGCCATCATATGGGAGACTTGGTGCTGAAGCAGGTAGCGCAAATCGTCAAGGAGGAAGCGGAGCCTATCGGAGTATGCGGCCGCTACGGCGGCGAGGAGATGGTTGTGCTGGTGACGGATACCGAGGTCGATACGGCGGAGCTTGCTGAGCGGATACGGGCAAGAGTAGAAGCCGAAACGATCGTGACGGTGAGCATGGGCTTCAGTCATTTCCGTAAAAATATTACTGCCGACGAGCTGATCAAGCAGGCGGACGAAGCCATGTACAAGGCAAAGACCAGCGGCAAAAACAAAGTTGTCGCATTCAGCTAAAGCTTAAAGCTATGAGGTCTTCCGCTCCATTTGCATCCATTGACGGCCTCCTCCTTGAAGCAATAGGGATGAAATGACGCGAGACCGCTCCCTCCCGCTATTCAATTACAAACAAATCGTCCAAAGGCTGTTCGAGCAAATCGCACAGCCTTTTGGCTGTAGCCGGTCCGACCGTCTTGACGGAACGTTCCAGCAGACTGATGTAGGACGGACTCAGCCCCATCTCTCTGGCTAAATCCCGCTGCGACATCCCCTTAATGATTCTGGCTCTTACAAAAGCTTGAGACTTCGTTCTGATTTTCAAGGCGTGTCCCCTCCTCTTTCCGTTATTTCCCATTATACTCACTATTGTTTGCTTATGCAATGATAATTGTTTACTTTTGTATCCATAACTCCTTTCGTTGAAATTACTTTTGTTTACTGTTATCATTATAACGCTACTCATTTGTTTACTTTTGCTAAATGCAGGTGTCGATAATGAATTTTTACGAGCAGCTGCGCGACATGCGCAAATTGAAAGGCTTCACGATCCGGGAGCTCGCCGACCGGTCCGGCGTATCGGCAGCCTACATATCCCAGCTGGAGAACGGTAACCGAGGGGTTCCGTCGCCCGATGTGCTGATGAAGCTGTCTGAAGGCCTGAATACGCCTTACGGCGAATTGATGGAGATCGCAGGCTATTTGGAAAAAAACGAACTCCGCTACACCGATGCTTATAGCAAGCCGAAGGTGAATTTGCGCCGGTTTTTACGCGAGAATGAGCTGATCTTCGACGGAATTGAACTGACGGATCAGGATAAGGAATGGATCGAGCGCATGCTAACGGTGCTGTTTTGGCGGGATAAGAAGCAAGCGGAAGATGCCGCCGGCACGGAAACCGGGAGCACGGAGGATGGGCTCGGCAACGATTGACTTTGAACTTCATGAACTTGCAGCAAAAAAAATCCCGCGAAGGCTAGCAGCTGAAATCAGGCGCTGCTTACCTCGCGGGATTTTCGTTTACCACATAGGAAAGTTTAAGTTCGGTAAAGCGATAAAGCTTATCGAAGATCTTTCGTATTGTCGATAAAACCTGCCTTGCTTACGAAGCGAGTTTTGCCCAAGCAAAACTTTAAGGTCGCACATCTTTGAGAAGCCTCGATCGAGGTTTCTCATGTTAACGGTACGGAATCGGATCCTTTTCTCCGGCTTCGGCAAAGCCTTTCAGACGCAAGCGGCAGCTGTCGCATACTCCGCATGCTTCCTTTTCGCCGTTATAGCAAGAGGTCGTCAAATGATAAGGAACGTTCAAGCGCATGCCTTCACGGATAATTTCCGCCTTGGTCCATTCGCTGAGAGGCGTTTCGATCCGCATCGGCACCCCTTCTACTCCGACCCGGGTAGCAAGCGCCATCACTTCCTCTACCTTGCGGATAAACTCCGGACGGCAATCCGGATAGCCGCTGTAGTCGAGCGCATTGACACCGATGTAGACGGCTTCCGCACCAGTTACCTCTGCATAAGAGGTAGCGATCGACAGAAACAGCAGGTTACGGCCGGGCACATACGTAATCGGCACCTCGGACTCTTCTTCACCCTGCTCCTTTGGCTTGGTCATGTCCGGAATTTCGAGGGACTCGTCGGTCAGCGCACTGCCTCCGAATTCCTTCAAAAAGCCGAGCGAGATCACCTTATGGCGTGCCGATACGCCGTAGTGCTCTGCGACTTGACGGGCATTTTCCAGCTCGACCTTATGGCGCTGGCCGTAGTCGAACGTGATCGGATACAGCTCGTACCCCTCTGCCTGGGCTATACCCATACATGTGGTGCTGTCCAGTCCACCACTTAATATGATGACCGCTTTTTTGGACGGTTTGGTTTCCATAGTTCGTTCACACCTTTTTTCCTTAAAATGAATCGCATTCCGGATCGCGTCTACACGCCCCGCATCGCGGGATCCCAAATAATTTTGTGCAGCTGCATATTGAGCTTCACATGGGACAAGCCGTGATCCAGCATCCGCTGTACGAGCTTAGCCGGCGGCATCGTCTCCCATACCGGGCTGAACAGCGGCAGCGCTTCGGTCGGATACTGCTCCAGCACCCGTACGGCTTCGTCAAAATCCTTATCGCTCCCAATCACGAACTTCAGCTCGTCCTGCTTCCGCAGCTTCGCGAAATTGGCAACGATCATCGCCTCGGTCTCGCCGGAATCCGGGAGCTTGTAATCCATAATATAACGAACCTTAGGCGAAGCAATCCGCTCCATGAACAGGGTCAAGTCAATGGCTCCGTTCGTCTCGATATGAATATCCGTCAACGTCTCGATTCCGAGCAGAGCTTCGATCAAGGCAGCCGACTTCTCTCCGTACAACAGCGGCTCGCCCCCCGTAAGACACAGATGCGTAGACCGGTACGTGCGAACCTGCTCGACGATTTCGTCAATCGTCATGACCCGATCCGCCTCCTCCGGCGGATAGCTGTACTTCGTATCGCACCAGGTGCAGCGAAGGTTGCAGCCGAACAAGCGGACGAAGATCGTCGGGAAGCCGGCGCGCGTTCCTTCGCCCTCGACCGTTTCGAATATTTCGACCATCGGAATTTTTACGTTACTCACTTGCCGCATCCCCCATCATGACTGCAGTGACCGCTGCATAGCTGGTCGGCGTCTCCCATAATCTGACCTCTTCAAGTCTTACCTTCGGGAACCATCCTTCGGCACGTAACGCATCGGCCAGCTGCTCGTACATCCAGACAACCATATTCTCAGCCGTCGTATTCATCGGAGGCAGCACCTCATTCAAGTAACGGTGATCGAGACGGTCCATAATCCGTTCCTTCGCGATCCTTTTGATGTCGCCGAAGTCGATCGTGATCCCCCGGTAATCGACCTTGCCCCGCATTATCACCTGCAGCTTGTACGTGTGGCCGTGCAGGCTTTTGCACTTGCCTTCATAGCAATGCAGATGGTGCGCACTGTCAAACGTAAACTCTTTGGAAACAAGCACTTCTCTATCATGATATTTGAGCTGATGCTCCTGAATATCTGAGCCCAGCGTTTGTACTTTGGTTGGAATTTCGTATTCCACTGCCGTTTCACCTCTTCCCAGAAGTCCTATCTATTATGCTAAAAAAAACATCCCCCCATTATACCACGGGCGGTTCACTTCTCACAATAAGGAGAAACTTGTATAATAGGACCAAGGAAATTAATAAGGAGCATGAATGGCAGGATGACACAAATTCAATTACCCGAGTCGTACACACGACAAATGATAGATCAGCTTGGACCGGAGGAAGCCGGACGATTTCTGGCAAGCTATGATCAGCCCCGCACACAAGGACTTCGTATCCACCCGCTTAAGACGACACCGGAGCGTCTCCGGGAGATGACCGACGAGTTCGGACTGACACCTGTTCCGTGGTGTGAAACCGGATTTTATTATAAGGAATCGTCCACGTCCAAGCCCGGCAAGCACCCTTATCATGCCGCCGGCTTGTATTACATTCAGGAGCCGTCGGCGATGTCCGCCGTAGAGCTGCTCGACCCAAAGCCCGGCGATATCGTGCTCGATTTGGCGGCGGCGCCCGGCGGCAAGTCGACGCAAATCGCCGGCAAGCTGCGCGGGGAAGGGCTACTCGTTACTAACGAAATCCACCCCGCCCGTGCAAAAATACTATCCGAAAACATCGAGCGGATGGGCGTGACCAACGCCATCGTGACGCAGATGGCGCCGGATCCGCTGGCGGAGCGGTTCCCGCTGTTTTTCGACAAGATGATGGTGGATGCGCCCTGCTCCGGCGAAGGCATGTTCCGCAAAGACCCGCAGGCCATCGATGAATGGTCGCCTGACCATGTGAAGATGTGCGCCGCGCGGCAGTGGGACATTCTCCAGGCCGCCGTCGCCATGCTGAAGCCGGGCGGCCTGCTCGCTTACTCGACGTGTACGTTCAACACGTCGGAGAACGAGAGCACCGTCGCTGCGGTGCTCGAGCGGTTCCCTTCGTTCGAGCTGCTGCGCACCGAACGAATCTGGCCCCATCGCCACGCGGGCGAGGGGCATTTCGTCGCCCTGCTGCGCAAGGGCGGCGAAGACGCGACGGCACCCGACCGTGCCGCCGTCAAGGCTCGCGGCAAAGCCGCCGGCAAAAGAGCCTCCGCCTCCCGTCCCGAGGAGGAGGCGATGCGGCTCTTTCGCGCGTTTGCCGCGGATGCGCTGCCCGGCTTCGAGCTCCCTGCGGGAGAAGCCGTCCTGTTCGGCGAGCAGCTGTACTGGCTGCCCGCGGTTCAAGGCTGTCCGTTCGATAGGAGCTATCTGAACGGACTGAAAGTGCTCCGGCCGGGCTTGCACCTGGCCGAGGTGAAGAAGGCGCGCATCGAGCCTTCTCATGCGCTGGCACTGGCTTTGCCGCGGGGCGCCGCGCGGCGGACGGTGGATTTCCCCGCCGAGGCGCCGGAGATCGACCGTTTCCTCCGTGGGGAAACGCTGGAGCAGGCTCCTGGCGATAACGGCTGGGTGCTCGTCACCGTCGACGGCTTCGCTCTCGGCTGGGGCAAGCGCACCGGCAGCCAGGTGAAAAACCATATCCCGAAAGGCCTGCGCCGGCTGGGCACTTGACTTTGAACAAACGTGTCAAATCCGTGGAGCCGCAGCGGCAATCCATTACGTGATACTTCATCCAAGCACAAAGCAACTGCAAAAACACTCCTTGCCAAAAAGCACTAGGAGTGTTTTTCAATGTTTAATGAAGCTGATCGCTCTCGAACATCAGTTCTTCGAACGGCTTATTTTGATACAGCATCGTTACATTGAACGATTCGTAATCTTTCTCCTTATCCAGCTCCTTCATCAGAAGCTCGGCTATCATTTCTCGGTCATCGGCGTTACCGGGCTCGCGAAAATCGATGAAGCCGGTAATTTGCCGGTAACTGATATCGACGGTGGCGGTTCCGATCGGCAGTCCTCCGTGAGACTGCTGATATATTTCATAGGTCAGCATATCTCCGTCATCGCGGGCTAGGACGATCGTGTAATCTTCATGATCGTTCCATTCATCCACGGCCGTATCTTCAGGCAACAAGTCCTCATGGGTCAATTCAATCGTTTCGATAATGTCTTGCTCCCATTCCATATGAAGAACAAAGGTGTCTACCTCATCTTCGTCGAAGTCGCTCACCAGCAGCTCCGTTACCGCTTCAATCTCGTCCTCGTCGGGCTCGACATTCCAGTGAACCGTCCCGCTGACATCCGATCCGTGGACGTGAACGTCCACTTCCGCAACCAGCTCCTGCTCCTGGTCGTAAATGTGATACTCGACCTTATTGCGTGTCTCTGACATGATGACGAGCTCGAAATACGGATCAAATTCCTGATCTGTAGTAACGACAGGCTCTTCTTGCAAAGACCCGTCCCATGCCGGATGCTCTTCTTCCACATACATGAGGTAATCGTCCATGATCCCGGGATCTTCGTGTTCAATCCGATCCAAATCCGCCCGGTTATAATCGTAGTCAAAATCTTCCTCTACCGCTTGGAAACCGGCCTCCAGCCGGTCCGTCGATATGACATGATCGTATTCGCTGCACGTCACCAGCACATCGCAGGATTCAACCCCCATAGCGTCTATAAGAGCTTGAACATGTTCCTGCAAGGCTGACATGACAGCTTGCTTGGCATGAGGGGGAAGCATCGACTGCTCCAGTTGGATCGCTCCGCAAATGCGGTCTGCCTCGCGGTATACCAGGGTCATGCTGCCGACAAACTGATGATTCCACAAAATATCGTTTACTTCGCCGCCTGCCGTCTTCATATCCGGCCTAAGCATAACATCCGTCAATGGTTTCGCCTCCAAGGGACCTCGAATTGTTGGGCTCATGCCAATACATGCCCACCTTTACTAGCGTTTCCTATTCAGCCCAAAAACTATGCACCAAGGCAGGAGTCCATACGAATCATCCCTGAGCACATACAATTAAGTATCGGATGGCAAGTGACCTAGAGCAGCGAATTCAATCTGAAGGCAGCAGCAGCATTAACTAGCAGAACTTGATCATTTGATAAATCTACAATGTGGGAGGAATGAGCATGTCCGGACTTGGAGGTCTTTATACTAACTCAGCTATCATTTTGGTGTTGTTCATCCTGTTGGTCATCGTTCTCCGCGCAAGTTGGTTTTAATCCATTAAACAACAAAGTCAAGGCTTCTTAGCCTTGAAATATAGAAGACCTGTGCCTAACACGCTGCCGGGCAGCGAAGGCACAGGTCTTTTTTCACCCTATTAACTATTGCAATGAACTCACTGTACGGCTGTCGCATGCTGCAGCTGAAGCAGCTCCTCCTCCGACAGCTCTCTGTATTCCCCGGGCAATAAATGCTCATCCAGAAGCAAGGGTCCCATCGATAATCGTTTCAAAAAGGTAACCTTTTTGCCTACAGCCTGAAACATCCTTTTCACCTGATGGAACTTTCCCTCCATGATGGTCAGCTCGATTTTGGACCAACCCGAGCTGTCCGTCTTCAATATGACGAGCTGCGCCGGCATCGTTACATAATCGTCATCCAATGCAACTCCGCGCTCAAACGCCTGTCCGTCTTCCTCCGTTACGATCCCTTCCACTTCGGCATAATACGTTTTGGGAACATGCTTGCGGGGCGACAGCAAATTATGCGCAAGCTTACCGTCATTGGTCAGCAGCAGAAGTCCTTCCGTATCCTTGTCGAGTCTTCCGACAGGAAAAGGATTGAAATGAACAACTTCCTCATCCAACAAATCTATGACCGTCCGGTCGCGTGTATCCTCCGTAGCCGATATCACTCCTTGCGGCTTATTCAGCATCAAGTATATGAACTCGCGGTAACGGACGGCTTCCCCATTCACCGTTATCACATCGCTTTGCGGATTGACCTGTACGCCGCTATCTTTCGCTGGACGATCGTTCACCCGCACCAGCCCTTTTTTGACGAGAATTTTGATCTCGCTTCGTGTACCGTGTCCCGCATGCGAGAGCAGCTTGTCCAGACGCATGGTTTGTTTCAATTTAAGTCCACCTCCAGCCAGGGGGGTATTCGTTCTTGAGCAGTCCGTCGAGCCACTTGCCCCAGCCTACAGGGAATCCATCGATCCCAACAAGACAATAGCCCTTCTTCTTAGCGATCTCGCCGGTTAGCTCTACTTGCTCCTCGGTCATTTCCAGCGTCTCGCCCTTCAAATAACGAATGGCGGCTCCTTCAGCAGTGGATAAAGAAATCCATCGCTGCGCGTCTTCTCTCTGCAATCCCATAGCCAATGCATGGGACGGCTCGAACCGCTGCTTCCGGATGCTTCCCATATACCAGCCTGGACGGATGACGCGGATTCCGCTCAGGTCAGGCAAACCTTCAGGAGCAACATACACGTACTCGCCGTGCAAAATCATATTGGATATAGGGATGGACGGCGCCATCTCCTTCATGAAGGTGTAAAAAGGCTCCAAATCGACTACGGTTTGCCGTTTGAACGATTTTTTGTCCAGGAATTTGCCTTTGCCCGGGAACCATTCTTCCTGCATCCGTTCTTTTTTGGTAGGCGCTGGCACGCTGTCCCCCCGATGCTCCAGGACCGCGACGAAATGTCCCTCCCCATGCAAATGGTGAGGCCACAATCTAACGGAATCTCCTACCTGCCTTGCAGCCTCCGCCGCTCGGGCGGAGCCAAACTCAACATATTCCACCCACTCCGGGTTCCCCGGGCGAAGCCCGTGCTCCTTAGGAACCGGAACGACTTCAAAATGGGCATGGCCGCGCAGAAACTCGGCTATCATCTCTTCGTTCTCCTCGGGTGAAAACGTACAGGTCGAATAGACCATTCTTCCGCCGGGGCGCAGCATGGCAGCCGCCTGCTTCAGAAGGTCTCTTTGCATTCCGGCGTAGCGGTCGACCCAAGCCGGCTGCCATGCTTTGGCCATTTCCTCTTCCTTGCGGAACATCCCTTCCCCGGAGCAAGGCGCATCGATCAAAATTTTGTCGAAGAAGCCTCGAAAGGGAACCTGCAGCTTCTCGGGACGTTCATTCAAAATTACCGCATTGCGGACTCCGTTCAGCTCGATGTTCTTCACTAACGCCTTGATCCGATCCGGATGAATGTCGTTAGTTACCAGTACTCCCTGCCCCTCCAGCTTGGAAGCCAGCTGCGTCGATTTGCCTCCAGGCGCCGCACATAAATCGAGCACCCGGTCGCCTGGACGTACATCCAGCAGTTCAACGGGTGCCATCGCACTGGGCTCCTGAATATAGTACAGCCCTGCGTGATAATAAGGATGCTTGCCGGGCCGATCCTCCTCGCGGTAATAAAAGCCGGTGGAAGCCCAAGGTACCGGCTCCAACTGCATGGATGTCAATTCGAGAAACCGCTCCACGCTGCATTTCAATGTATTGACACGAAGCCCGTACCAGCGTTCCTCATCATAAGAGGCAAGAAACGCCGGATACTCGGCTCCCAATAATTGTTCCATTTTACTCATAAATGCTTCAGGCAACTGATTGCCCATACTCGATGTCCAACTTTCCGCAACTATGCACTAATTGATTTGAAAAAAGAATAATTTGTCCCCTTCAGGCAGCGTCTGATGACGGGCCATCCATCCGCCGCTCAGCCAGCCGAATTCCGGATTGTCCCAATTATATTTCTTATAGCTGAAGGCTGCAACCAGGAGATCCGGACGCGTAAAAGAGCTGACGAACACTCTTTTGCTCGGCTCATCGACAAACGTAATCACATCGTCTTCCTGCTTCAGGGCGACTTGTCTTGTTTTCCAATGGCTCATGTAATAGAGACGATCGGCAAAATTGACGAAAACCTGCTCCTCCGATGCGGATGTAGAAGGGCTTGTACTGATTGTGCCGAATACGACCTCGCTTCGATCCCAGCCGTCCGGGACGTCCACTCTGCTCAATTCAGACATCGCGCCTGTCGCTATGTCGCCGGTAAGCCATTGCAGCGTCTTTTTGTAAGGCTGTCCTTTGCTGTTGACTGCGGTGACGTACTTATGGAGCAGAACGCTGTTCTTGCTCTCGCTGTACCCTCCGAATTCCAGGCACTCCTTCGATTCTTTAGATAACGCGAAGCGCTGCAGCTTCTTGCCCTGAAAATCGGCAAGCTGCACCCCGCTGGAAGCGAGCAGCGTCCGGTTGTCGAAGCTCATCAGATGCTCCGGCGCCCGATCATATGTAAAATTATAATACATCACTTTTCCTTTTGCATCCGTTCCCGGATCGATGAACCCTTGCTCCGCGGCAAAAGGCTGTCTCACCGCTCCTTCGTTCAAATCGATCCAGCTCATATCGCTTTGATACCGGTTTAAGCCATATATCGCCAAACTGCTGTTAGGCAGCTCGAATCGTTCGCCAGGACGCACTTCCTGCGTTCCGTTGATCAGCTGCTTTTTCGCTCCGGTGGATAGGCTGTAATGAGTCATGCCGCCGATGCTGTCGCGAACGAACAGATGCTTGTTATCCGAGGTCAGTACGGCATGATATAGGACAGGAGGATTCCAGCTGCCTCCCAACGGCTCATAACGGAACAGCTCGATCAGCGGAGTCACGGTTTTGCGCTCCAGATCGAACACGTTGGCCTGGTATACCCATTCCTGATCGGCATTCACAACGGTAGTATAAACAACCTCATGATCGGATAGAAAGCCGCATAGCTTCGTCGACTCGCTGAATGGCTCCACTGTACGGCCATAGGCGAATCCGACAGGCTGCTGCACCATCTGTCCGCTCTGCGGCTCCATGGTTACGATATCAGTCTGAGTCCAGGCGCCGTCGTCCTGCTTGTGCTCGCGCCGAACCAAATAGACCATCCGTTTACTGTCAGGAGCGCTCAATTGTCCTATAACATGAGCCTGCTTGACCGTAAGCAGAAAGCCTCGGTTTACTTTGGACTTCACTGTGTTCAATGCGCCAAAATCATACTGCGGCAGTTCCGGATATTTCGTTTTATAATCTTCCACTACATCGTAGGGAACCGGTGACACGAACACTTTCGCATGATCCTGAGGTGCATTGGCCGCATTAATGGCGACGGGCCGGTACACTTCATGAAGCCGGATGGCATACATCGAATAAAACAAGGCTGCAAGCAAACCGATTCCAAGCAGCAGCCATACATAATAGTTCATATTTTTGACCCAATTCCGCAAAGCGCCATTCCCCGCATTCCTCACCGATTCCTGAAGCCGTGTACCCAAAACGCCATGTTCAATAATTCCACGCTTTTGTCGAAAATCCTTCATTTTTGATGTATGATAAATGAAGGAAAATCAGCCTTCCAGGACGAATTTAGCCCTAGATAGCTTACTATTCTTATTAGAAAGAGGGACTTTATGAAGAAGCTCGTCATTTATTTATCTATCATCATTGTGCTGTTCGGGGCGCTGTATGTCGTGAATATGCAGTCGGACAAAGCGAAATACGGTAAGCATGCGGACAACGTCTACGGGATCGCTCCGGACAAGCTGAACCCCGAAACCGTCAAGCTGCTTGACGACCCGAACTATCAGAACATCATATTGCCTGCGGATCTGGACAAGAAGCTGAGCAATAAAGAGGATTTCTTCCTCTATTACTTCTCCTCCACCTGCCCGCACTGTAAAAAAACGACTCCCATCCTGTCGCCGTTAACCAAAGAGCTGAACGTCGACGTCAAGCAGTTTAACCTGCAGGAATTCGAAGACGGATGGGGCAAATACAAGATTCAATATACGCCGACCCTCATCTACTATAAAGGCGGCAAAGAAGTGGAGCGCATCGAAGGCGGAATCGCTTCCCCTGGCGAGCAAGGTCATACATCGGACACGTTTAAGCAGTTTTTGCAAAAATATAAGGCGCAGTGATTGTGCCCTGTTGAACTGACAAAAAGGACTGCCCGAGAAGGCAGTCCTTTCATACGTTGTACCGTCTGACAACGGCTATTTGCGCAGCTTATCCTGAATAAGCTTGTTCATTTCTTCGTCGGCCGTCCGAAGCGCCGTATTCATATCCGTCTGGTCAATGATGTAAGCATTAAATGCTTTGGACAGCACTTTATCCACCTCGCCGTCCGGCAAATATTTGAACGGCGTCATGACTGCGAACTTCAGCTTGGTCATCGCCGCGAGATTTTTCCCTTCGAATTCCTTCAGCCCTTTGCCAAATTCCGCTCGCAGCTTCTCATCCTTGAGCACCGTCAATCGTCCGCCTCGCATCATTTCCTTCTGCACTTCATCGGAGAGGATGGTATCCAGCACAAGGAATGCCGCATCCTTCACTTTGCTTTGCTCTGAAATGGACAGGATCGGAGAGTCAAGACGCTGCCCGATGCCTGGCGCTTTGCGGTGCTGCGGATAGGTGACCATATCCCAGTTGATCGGGGACGTTTTGAGCGTGTTGAGCAGGTTGCTGTGGCTTGCGATCATAGCCAGTGTCCCTGAGGCGAATGCCGTTTGGTTTTTGCCGGCGTTAGGCACTGCGAAGTCCCCTTCGGTCAGGCCGGGAATTTTGAACAGCGATCCCCAGATCGTGAACGCTTCCTTCCATGAATCATTCGCGAGCAGCGACTTGTTCGTATTGAAATCGGCAAAAGGAATGGACAGCTGCTGCTGGATCCGTCCGATGCCGTCCGGAAAAATACCGCGGTAGGCGACGCCGTTATCCGTGCGGGTAAGCTGCTTGGCCAGCTCGGCCACTTCATCCCAATACATGCCTTCCTTCGGATAAGGAATGCCGAATTTATCGAAAACATCTTTGTTATAAAAGAGCGCAAACGAGTTCGTGTAAGCAGGAAGCCCTGCCAAATAATCTTGTCCGCCCGCAATTTTCAGCGTTTCCAATGCTTCCGGAGCAAACCGGCTCGTATCGAAGCGGTATTTCTTCATCAATGGCTCCATATTGTAAATCAGCTTGTACTCCGCCAGATTGCTGCCCATCGGACCCGGGTAGTTGGCTACGATATCAGGAATTTCACCTGCCGATATCAGCTCGGGGAGCTTGGAGGCCGATGCATTGATTCGTTCAATTGTAATTTGTGGGTATTTTTTCTTTACCGGCTCTACGATATATTTTTGAACCTCATCATCCGAGAACATGCCGCCGCTGGCCATAATTTTGACCGTGACCGGGTCCTTGCTCAGCTCGGGTATCGCATCGTTCGGCTTGGTTTCTGACACGGCCGGCGTGTCTGCAGGCTTGGCACTCCCGCTGCAGCCCGCTAAAGACACCGTACAACATAATGCAAGCATAGTTACATAAAGCTTTTTCACATAAATCCCCCTCGGTTTGTTATGAAATGATTACAACTTTATGACAACGGTTACAAGACTCTTTCATTGTATATCGGAAGCGTTTCCAACTTAATGTCTCAAACTCATGTATTTGTGTCTGATCTTAATTATTATCCGAAAACAGCAAAAAACCCGGCGGACCGCAATCTGCCAGGGATTTTTTTCCATTCTATAGTTCACCTTCTCCGTGATTAGGAGGATGATTTCGCAAATATTCGACAAGCGCCGACAGTTCCGGATCAACAATCGTAATATCCAGGTCGTAAGAATCGAACGGCTCCACGGTAATCCGTTCCAACCGCTGCAAATACGTGCGGCTGTCGCTCACGAGCTTAACGAGATCAATGCCGGGACCGTCACTCCGAAGCGGCTCAAGCTTCTCCAGCGCCGCCGTCAACAGCTTGATCGCCCCGCTGACGTTGCCGTTACGGTGATGGTAGAGTCCTACAGCAACCTGCAGAAGCCCTTGATACAGCGGCGCTCTGCCTTCCTCCAGCCACAGCTCCTCCATCACCTCGTGGCACTCGAAGTAATCTCGCTCTATATTAAAATAATAGACGAATTCCACATACAGCCGGTCATAGCTCCCATTCACGCTCATCACCGCACACCTCTATCCTTGGTGTCCTCTTTTGGCCCGCCCAATCGCTTCTTCGATCTCATTCAGCAGCTCCTTGAAAAACCACATGTCGTCCGTTTCCCAATGCTCGTTAAACCTCAGCTGGAACTGAGCCGCCTCGCGCACGCGGCGGTAAAAGTACAGCTCCTGAATCCCATTCAGCACGCGCGATACCATATTTGACTTATCCTCGAACAGCTGCTGCGATTCCACGATTTCCTCGCGGATGCTGCTCATTTCTTCATCCAGAAGGTAGGCCGCTTCCGCTGCTTTGGTTAGCCGTTTAATAACATCCTCGGGCAGGCTTTCGCGGTATTTATAGTTGAGCGAATGCTCTATGGTCGCCCAGAAGTTCATGGCCAGCGTGCGGATTTGGATTTCCGCAAGCACCCGCTTCATGCCAAGGGCAGTTTGCACCGGATATTCCACGATCATGTGGTAGCTTCTATAGCCGCTCGGCTTCTTATTCCGGACATAATCCTTCTCGTAGACGAGTGTCATGTCTTCCCGCTCGCGGATCAGCTCGGCGAGCTTTTCGATATCCTCTACGAACTGGCACATAATCCGTATGCCGGCGATATCTTCAATCCCCGTCTCCAGCTGTTCCATAGGGACGTTGAGCCGTTTAGCTTTATCCAGAATACTGGATATTTTTTTAACACGTCCCGTAACGAACTCGATCGGCGAATATTCATCGCGGCTTTTCAGTTCGCCGCGAAGCGTCTTGAATTTAACCTTTAATTCCTCCACCGTTTGCTCATAAGGCAGCAGAAACTTTTTCCAATCGCGTCCATCCATCCGTTATCCTCCATTCCTACTAGCGTCTGTGGGCTGAACCGACCGCGTCCGCTATATGCTTGAAGCCGTCCCGGCGCAGCAATGCTCTCAACCCTTCGTTCAAGCTCCGGATCAAACCGGGTCCTTCATAGATCAGCGCAGTATAAACCTCTACCAGACTGGCACCGGCACAAATTTTGGCGTAGGCGTCCTCGGCGGTAAATATACCCCCGGAACCAATAATCGGAAGCTTGCCCTGCGTTGCTGCGTAAATGTCGTGCACAAGCTTCGTGGAGCGTTCCGTAAGCGGCATGCCGCTCAACCCGCCGGTCTCTCCTTTATGCTTATGGGTTAGCCCCGCTCTTGAAATCGTAGTATTCGATGCTATGATGCCGGAAACGCCGCTGTTCACTATCGTTTGCACCATATAAGCGACTTCCTCGGATTCAAGATCCGGTGCGATTTTAACTAAAATCGGCTTCTCGGCTCCTCCGTGCTTTTGCTGCTGCAGCTTCATTTCTTCCTTTACGGCCGCCAGAAGTCGCGACAAGTCGTCCCCGTGTTGAAGGTTGCGCAGGTCCGGCGTGTTCGGCGAGCTGATATTAACAACGAAGAAGTCGCCATATGCATATAAGCCCCGAATGCAAGCCCGATAATCCTCCTCAGCTTGTTCGTTGGGCGTTACTTTGTTTTTGCCGATATTCACCGCCACCGGTATCGTATGAGCTCCCGCTTCACGCAAGTGCTCGGCCATCGTCTCGATGCCGACATTGTTGAAGCCCATCCGGTTGATCAGCGCCCCGTCCTCCGGCAAGCGGAACAACCTTGGAAGCTCGTTGCCCGGCTGCGGCTTCGGAGTCACGGTACCTACCTCCATAAAGCCGAGACCGATACTGGAAAACCCAGGAACCGCCTTCGCATTTTTATCAAGTCCTGCCGCCAAGCCGACCGGATTACGGAAACGGATGCCCCATAGAGTCGTCTCCAGCTCGGAGTAATTCGGAACCCCGTACATTCCATTCAACAACGCCTTGCCGCCCGGCAGCTTGCCTACCGTATGTAGCCCGTCTATGGTCAAATGGTGCGCTTTCTCCGGATCCATCCGAAAAAGCACCGGTTTTGCTATCTTCTTATACAACATGCCTGCTCTCCCCTAACCGTTCTCTAAAGTTGCTCTACTTGAACAGTTTATCGTTTTATGCCCGAAAAATAAAGAGGACAAGCCAGGCAAAATGATGTTCTCAACCGGCTGCAATATGATAGAATATTCATAAATCTATGAAAAAGGCAGGGCGGGTTCCTATGCAGAGAAAAAAACCTACGTATTTGCAGCAGCGCAAGCCGAACGATACGGTAAATAAAAAGCGGATTATTTGGGTAAGCTCCATCTTCGGCGTTGTCGTAATTCTTATGATCGTTCTGCTCATTTTTAATTCGTAAGCGCTTTATTACAATGTAATCGAATGGTTGATAAAAAAGCAGCCCCCGCATAACGCCAGGTGCTGCTTCTCCTATTAGTTCAGCCATTTGTATACTTTACCCGGATTCGTTTCCTCCGTTGAGGCGGGCAGCCGGAATACCGGCTCGCTTCGCTGGATGTCTACGGGGAGAAGTCTCTTGCCTATCGTCACGGACGTTCCCATCGGCACCATATCGAACAGCTCCTCCACATCCTCCTTCAGCATCCGGATGCAGCCGAGCGATTTGTCTTTTTCAATGCTTGCCGGCTGATTCGTCCCGTGAATCGCGTACAGCGTATCGGACAAGGTCATCCCTCTGCTGCCGAACTCGCCGTTGGATTTGCCGTTCGGGTTCCTTACTTTCTCCGATATTTGGAACGTGCCCTCGGGCGTTCGTTCGGCCCCCAGACCTACCGGATAATTTCTGACGATAACCTGTCCGCTGACTACCGCCAGTCGATGATTTTGTTTATCAACGACGATTCGAAGCGGCTCCGTCAATGGTTTGATCAAACCGCCGGTGCTAACAGACGGCTGGTCAGCCGATGCAGGCGCCGCGCCTGGAGCGGATGCAGGATTGGATGCTGGTGCAGAAGTCTCCGGCAGCCCGGCTTTCTCCGGACTTCCTGCGAGCTCCTCATACAGCTGCTCCATATACGGAGTGACTCCAGGCAGCATATTGCCCGGATAAGGCTCATTCAGCTTCCGCAATGATTCCGGCGGCTTCCCGTGCTTGGCTTCGTAGGCGGCTAAAGCGGACCGGAGCACCAGCTCCTGCTCCCTTTGAGCAGCCCAAGCGCCGTAGATCGCCTTCGGCTTGCTCGCTTCCGTAGGCTGACAGGAGCAGCTCTCCGCGTCATGATATTGGATTTGCTGCAGCGCGGCATCCTGCTTCCCTTCCACAGACAAGAGAATGTCCGGCGAGCGGAGCCACGATATCCATCGCGCATCGCCCATCGATTGACCGTGCGCCAAAATCGCGTAGCTGTTCACCCGCTCCTTCAGCAGCATCTCCTGGAGCGCTGCGGCCGCGTTCTCCTTGCTTTTCGGGCCTGCAATATAATATACCTTCGTCTCCTGCACCTGGGCAGGCGTTACTCCGTCCGGCAGCTCGGTGATTCGGCTCTCCGCCTTCGGCAGATGAGGATCATGGAACTCGGGCGCATACAGCACTCCCGCTAACAGCAGCAGCCCAATAGCAGCCAAACGGCCGCGCTGACGCCTTTGATTCCGCTTGCCTTGCCTCTCCCATTGCCGCAGCGATTGTTCCGATTCAGGCGAAACCTGAATCGTCTGATTTTCGAACGCTTCATATATTTCCCCGGCCTGGGTATAGCAATAGAGAGCTTTACCCTTCTTGCCTTGAGCTTCATACTCTCTCCCGAGCAAGTACCAGGCCATTTTATTGGCAGGATGCTCCCGAACATATTTTTTCAAATAGAGCGGGTTGTCCATCGAGTGTTGAAAAAATTGACGCAGCTGCTCGTCATGGTCCTTCGGTTTCACGCCGATCCCTTCTTCCACCTTCTCCCACTAATATCGGCAGCCGAGCCGTTTTTTTAAAGGGGAAGTGAACGAGTGCGGATCCAGCTGTAGGCTTAGCCTCAATCGACGTCGGCTTCCTGCAGATGACGATGATGGTGTCCTTCCAAGTAGCCGCGCTTCTTCATTACGGATTCGAATGCTTCCACGACCACCGGGTCAAAATGAGACCCTTTGCAGCGGATGATTTCATCCACTCCCTCACGATAGCTGCGCCCTTTGGCATACGGCCTATCTGTAGTCATGGCGTCGAAGGCGTCCGCAACCGCTACGATCCGGGCAAAGAATGGGATGTTATCACCGCGGAGTCCTTCCGGATAGCCGGTGCCGTCCATTTTCTCATGATGGTATTTGGCCACCTCGGTTGCTTGAAGCATGCGCTCCTCCGGTTCCATCCGGGATAAAATTCTCGCACCGATCACGGTATGGGAAATCATGATCTCGAATTCTTCGTCATTCAAGCTGTCCGATTTCAACAGCACCCTGTCGGGCACGCCGATTTTGCCGATATCATGCATGATAGCCGCCCGATGGAAGTGTCTGCATTCCTCTTCAGGAAGCCCCAGCTCTCTGGCAATCCATAAGGAGTACAGGGCGACTCTGGACGAATGCCCAGCTGTGTAAGGATCTCTGGAGTCAAGTGCCAGCACAAGAGAGTAAATAACGCTCATAGATACAGGATGCTGCTGTTCGGTCATTTCGCTTCGCAGCTCATATGCCGATTCCAACATGAGTGAAAGCTCATGATTCCGTTTCTCCAATTCCGCTATTTTGCTGAGCAGCTGCTGTAAGTCGGACACCGGGTTTCGCCTCCCGCCTCTAGGGCATCTAATGTTCTTGCATTAGTCTCTCCTCTATTCAAGAAAAGGACCTATTCGGCGAAAGAGTGCAGTGCCTCCATCCCAGAATAGGTCCGAGCGTCCATCATATTCCCGATAAAATTATCGGACGATTGCTTTCTCCCGTAAAATCGCCGTTCGTGAGTCCTGATCCCATTGTACATCCAGACCGATTTCCTCTGCAAAAAAACGAACCGGTACATAGGTGCGTTCTTGCTTCAAATAAGGCGCCGCATCGGTTTCCTTGGTTACAGCCTGCTTCTGATTCTCCATGGTCTTGATTCCGGTCTTGTCGAGGTACAGCTCGATGGTAACATCGCCTTTGGATAATTGAACGCTGCGGTTCGCTTCCTCAAAGCCTACTTTGTAGCCGAGCGCTTCGGCAATGATCCGAACCGGCACCATCGTCCGACCGTTGGCGATCTCGGGCTGAGCGTCAAACTCGACGACGTTGGATCCGATAACGACCTTCACCTGATCGTCCTTAGGCAAACTCTCCGGCAAGCGGAACAGCTTCATTTGACGAATTTTGTTGTTATAAGCATCGGCAATATATATCGTTCCATCCGGTGATACGGCGACATCCCTCGGTTTTTGGAACTGAGCCGACCGTTCGATGCCGTCCAGCTCTCCCGGTCTTTGATTGGCATCCCCGGCCAGTGTAACGACATTGTCATTATATAAGTAACGAATGGAATGGTTCATACTATCGGCAATGAGCAGCCCGCCTTCGTCCGTCAGTGCAATACCCATCGGATAATCGAATCTCGCTGTCAGAGCGGCACCGTCGGAAAAATCGCCGGGAACGTACAAATCGGTTTTGCCGTAAGGCGTACCGCTTTCGGATGAGCCGCCTCCGGCCACCGTCGTCACTTTCCCAGTGCCAAAATCCATATAGCGGATACGCTGATTTCCTGAATCGCTTATATATAGATTACCCTTGGCATCGATAACCAATCCGGACGGCTCGTTAAATTTGGATTCGGCGATCGTTCCATCCAAGTAATCGCCACCCCATACGACTTGCCCCGGAGTGACCTCCACAGCACGTTTGGACGGGGCTGTAAGCGTAGTTACTTTCCCCTCGGGACTTATACTGCGTATCGTATGGTTCAGCGTATCGGCAACATACACGGTCCCGTTAGGGGCAACCGCTACATCCTGCGGGCTGTAGAACGACGCCTCCGATCCGGCAGCATCCTTGCTTCCGATGAGGCCGCTGCCGGCCAATGTCGTCACATTCCCGGCGCTATCGAGCTTACGAATCGCATGATTGGCGCTATCCGCCACATAGACGTTGCCCTTGGCATCGGCTGCAAGTCCGGCCGGCGCATCAAAGACAGACCTGTCCGGTGTCCCGTCGAGAAGGCCTCCCATCGGGAACCCTTTCTCGTCTTTTCCTATCACAAGACCGGCTGCCTTGGTAACTTTATTACCGGAAACGCTTCGGAGCAAATGATTCCTGGAATCGGAAACGAGGAGCGTTCCGTCCTGCAAAAGCAGCAGTCCATATGGGCTGCGGAAGGTTGCTTTCAGCTTCTCCTCATTCAAGCTGCCGTTATCGCCAATCCCGGCAAATGTGGAGATGTCCGTCATGATTTGACCGTTGTCCGCTTTTAAGCTGTCTTGGGATAGGGCGGAAGCCGCCCAAGAGCTCGTCGCTCCTCCAAGCAAGCTAGCTGCCATGATGGACGCGGCGAACAGTTTTACCGATGTTTTCATACTCCTTCATGATCTCCTCTATGATCGATTATTGGACCGGAATTTCAATAGGGTTATCCGTCAATTTGAGTTCCGCAATGACATTCCCGTTCTTGTCTACGACTTTATAATAGAACAATTTCATCTTCAATTGATTCCAATCCGAGCCTGTAAAGATTAACGGAATA
Organism: Paenibacillus sp. H1-7; assembly: GCF_022354825.1. Taxonomy (GTDB): domain Bacteria; phylum Bacillota; class Bacilli; order Paenibacillales; family NBRC-103111; genus Paenibacillus_S. The sequence goes on along the minus strand of NZ_CP031168.1, from coordinate 2,091,286 downwards.
GTAACGAGCGGCTGTTCCCCTCTCACGGAAATAGCTCCGGCGGAACCGTTCGCGGCAAAGTTAGTCGCAGCATACACCAGCTCCGTGCCGGCACTAGCGGCCGATTGCTTCAACACCTCAACGCTTTCAGGCTGCGAGCCGAATACGGCATCCTTGTTGCGGGCAACGGTGCCGTCGCCCATATAGCTTAACCGGTTATCATAACCCAGGTGCACTTCAGCCGCATATATCGATTTGGCGTCCACGAAGTTTTTCATCGTCAGCTGCACATTCACCGTATCGTTTTGGCGGGTAGCCGACTTCAGCTGGATTCCCATGGAACGATCCACCGTTATCTTCGGAATGGATACTTCCTTTGATCTCCAGCCGGTTCGTTCCGTCACGACCGTTAATTTATCGTACACGGCCACTCCGTCCGTACCTAACTGCGGAAGCGGAATCGTTACTTCCTCTTGGGCTCCTTTTCCGGCCGCTTTGGCAATCTGCGTTCCCCCGTTCAACACAACCACGTCGGTATTGAGCGGAGCTTTCACTACGATGGCCGGAGAATTCGTAACGAGCTCCGATGCCGGGCTGATCAGGATGGGTGCGTCCGAAATCGTGATGGAAGGGATCGGGATGGTGTCACTAGTTCTTCCCATCCGCAGCGTTTGCGCCGTTAAATCATAGCTTCCTTCAGATAAAAGCTTCAACGGTATTCGCACGTCCTGGCCACCGTTTCCCGGAGCCGAGCCTACAAGTTCACTGCCATGGAATACTTGGATGGTAGTGTCGGCAGGCGCTCGCAGCGTTACGGCTGCAGGATTAAACGAAGTCGTTGCCGTAGACGGGCTGATCAAGGCCGGAGCCGCAGGCCGTTCGTTTCTCGAGCCGGAGCTTGAACCTCCGCCTCCTCCCCCGCCAGCTGCAGGCGGTGTTGCAGGCTGCGAACCCGTACCGGACTCATTCTTCGACTGGTTCGCCTGGAATTGTTTGAGCTGTTCAGCCGACAATGTAGCTATAAAAGAAGAAATCGCTTGTTCATTCGCTTCCTGCAGCGCCTTTTTGTTAGCAGCATCCATGGCAGCTTTTTGTTCCTTGATCTTGGCAAGCAAAGACAAAATCGACTGCATCAAACGAGCGAGCTCGGCATTTTCCTTTGCCGCAATGCTTTGTTGCTGTTGCTGCTGCAGCGTTTGCTTAAGCTTTTCAACCTCAGGATCTACTCCCGCCGTCATGTCGAGCCCTTCCACTTTGGTTAGATCGATCTTTTTGAGCGGGTCGGAAATCGCTTGATTCACCTGATCGAGCAGCTTTTGGTCGATTTTCTTTGCGTCGATCGCTTCTTTAGCAATCAATGCAATTAATTTATCGAAGTTACCCGATATCTTGTTCAAATCATCCACAGACTGAATTTTCAAGATCCCGTTATCGCCGGGCTTGGAATCTGAATTTTGCAAACCTTCGCTCAGCTTCTTTTTTATATCATCATTTTCTTTTTGAATTTCTTGCGTTCCGCGAAGGATGGATTCCAGAACTCTTGGAGACGCGAGATTTACTATTTGATCTACATTGGCATAATTAACAGCTGCTCTTAAATCCGGCGTTTGCGTTCTGGAGTCCAGATTAATTTGCTGAGAAGGGTACAACGTCGTATGGCTGCCTTGAGTTCCCCCGTTCCCCGCTGCAACGTTGGACTGCACTCTAACGATGCCTGCAGTCACAAGCATTGTTGTCGTCCCGGTATCCTTGTTTACCATTGTAAACAAGGAAGTTCCTCTCACGCCCATAACCGCCGTCGGCGTTTCAATCTCGAAATCATCCTCCGAGCTGACGAGGCTTTTTACTTTCATCCACGCCGAACCGGCCCACATTTTGAACTTGGAGGTTTTGCCGCCGCCTTGATTCGCCAGCTCGGATAGAGATACTTCGGAGTGCTCCCCGACAGTAATTTCATCGTCCTGGTCCGCCGTTCTCAGAACTACGGATGAGGAAGCCCCCGTAACGATGTAATCCCCCTGGTTCAAGCTCATATCCTCATAAGCGGTGTAGGACTTCGAGCCCCCCGCCTTGCGTACGCTCACGTCCCCGTTGACCTCGACAACGATGGCGGCACGGGTCGATTTGGCCATTGCGGCTGGAGCGCCTACCGTAAAGATCATGGAAAATAACATGCAAAAAACGACAAACAACGATGCATTAGATCGTCTCCCGCGCCTTCCTTTCCGTATCACAGCACCCACGAACAATCTCCTCTCAATCTATCATTCTATATACTATTTATTGTAAAAGGGCAGCCTTAGGATGGCAATGCAAAAATTGGCGATTTATGACACCTTTCCCCGATTCTTTTGGCTGGCCGGGGCTTGCTTGATGCCTTTCACCTCGAACAGCTTCAAAGGAACGCTTTTCCCTTTCATAAGCTTTTCTCCGGCATATTCGTAATCAAAATCGTCTTTCGTCAGCTCATAGGTCGATTCGGATACGAGGATCTGGTTAGCGCTTGTACTGGATTCGATTCTCGCCGCCGTATTGACGTTATCTCCGATGGCCGTATAATCGACACGCAGGTAGGAGCCGATGTTACCGACAACGACGTTCCCCGTGTTGATGCCGATCCCTACGCTAATCGTCACGCCGTATTTGTCCAGCACGTCCTTACGCACTTTCTCCATCCCCTTCTGAATCTCGAACGCCGTCTTAACCGCATAATAAGGATGGTTAGGGACGTCCAGCGGCGCGTTGTACAGGATCATGGCCGCATCCCCTATGAACTTGTCGATCGTTCCGTGATTGTGCAGCGCCCTCTCGGTGATCAAGTTGAACATCATGTTCAGAAAATCAACCACTTCCTCGGGCTTGAGCTTCTCCGACAGCGGAGTGAAGCCGCGGACATCGAGGAACAAAATGGACAAGTCCTTAGATATGCCCCCCAGCTTGATTTCCGAGTCGTTTTTGGCGATCTCCTTGACAAGATCCGGTGAAATATAACGTCCGAACTGCTTCGTGATGTAATTTTTTTGCTTCGTTTCAAAATACGTTTTCATGGCAATATTGCCCAAATACGAGATGAGACCGCTTGCGACTGCGCCGATGGTATCTATGTAGATATCGCTATAGGCAAACGTCATATATTGCAGCAGGATCATCAGCGCCGATACGATGAACACGGTCACAATCCCGATAATCGGCTTCAATCTCCAGGTAAGGAATCCGAACAACAGGATCATGACGATCGCTATGGAAAGGGTTACTAGGCTGCTCGTCGGCTGAATCCACTGCTGCTTCAAGATTTGATTCAATATGTTGGCATGTGCATAAACCAGGTGCATATGACGCTCGACCGAAGTGCTGCCTTCATCGGAGCCGGGTGCCGTATAGCCTACCAATACGAGCCGGTCCTTGAACGTATCGGGAGGAATCGAACCGTTAAGCACACGGGCGAAAGGAACCGTTTCAAAGTTCAATTCCTTGGCATCCCATTTAATGTACATTTCCGACCGGGGCCGGTTGGGTAAAGGCTCGCTGTGGATGTATTTATCTACATTGACGCCAGCCAGCTGAGCCATCGCCAATCCAAGCGTCGGGAACACGCCTTCGGGCGTGTTGATCTGCAGCCAATTCGTCCTTATGACTCCATCCGAGTCGATAGCCGCGTTGATATGAGCTCTGTTGGCATACTGGCGCAATGCCGAAATAGGCTGCTCGATGCTGCGCGCCGTTATCAGCTCGCCTTCCTTTACTGTAGTGGAACGGCTGAAGTCACCTTCAACGTTCGCGTGCGATGGCAGAACGATATTTTTATATTTAGACATCTCCTCGGCGAACAGCTTATCGCTTTGCGGATTGCTGCTTTCCGAGTAAAACTCGATATCGAAGCCTATCACCTTAGCTCCGGCTTGCTCCAGCTTGCGGATCAGCTCGGCGTAAACCTTACGGTCCCAAGGATACGGGCCTACGGATTTGATCGATTCCGTATCGATTCCGACAACTACGATGTCCTCATGCGGTTCGCCTGACATAGATTGCTTCAAATTAAAGTCAAAAGCACTATTCGACAATACCTTCCAAAGACCTACTGTTATAAAAATGAAGCATAACAATACGATAATCGCATTTCCGATTGCGATAACGGCAGATTTCCTGACATTTTTCATCATCCTCGTCCCTCCGGCCCCCACGTTTTCGTACCTAATATTACCACATTATTTTATTAACTACATAAAGTTTTTTGTAAACACACACCTATTGGCCTATGCAACAGCATGATAAAACGAGAAAGTGTCTGCAGACGCAAAAAAACTCCATTACTAGGCCTAAATACCTAATAATGAAGCTTTCTGTTGTTATCTGTATAATAGCCGGATGCCGGATGACAATGAAGCTATTAGTTGAACGGGCTGTCAGCCACTTTGATGGAATCCGTAGGGCAGCCGTCTTGTGCATCTTGAAGATCGTCGTACAGGTCTTCAGGAATTTCGGTTACGCCTTTGTTGCCGTCGCCGTCGAAAATAACTTCAGCCAAGCCCTCATCGTCGTAGTCATAAATGTCAGGAGCGGTTGCGCCACAGGCTCCACATGCGATACAGGTGTCTTTGTCAACAAAAGTGTATTTTGCCATTTTTAATTTTCCTCCCTAGAGTTGTTACTCAATTGTGATCTCATCCTAAAATATAATATAAAACCGGCAAAAGTTCAAATAGAAAGTCTGTCCTGCCGGAACATTCAGCCTTTTTCTCTTACATGCCGAGCGATAAATTCAGCGATCAAATCGACATCATCAGGTTCGAAAAACGGGATGGACCCGATAACGCTGTCGTGAAATTGACTTGGAGCTACCACTGCGATGGGAGGCTTTGGTAATACCGATAAAATACCGCTCTGCTCAGAGCTTCGGTACAAGGCAATCTGATCATGCATTCCTTGCTTAAAGCCTTCTACCAAAACGATGTCGAGCTCATGCATCTGCAGCTCGGTTATCATCCGTTCAAGGGTGAGCGGCTTTCTGACGAACGACGTATAGCCATCCGGTGAAAGGACGACAGTCACTCCCGCCCCCGCTTCCTTGTACTTCGAGGAATCCGTCCCCGCGACCTCTTTATAATGCCCATGACCGTCATGTTTAATTACCCCGGTACGAAGGCCTTGAAGCTGGAAGCAATGAACCAGCTTGGCTATTAGCGTTGTTTTGCCGCTGTCCGAATAGCCGGCAAAGCCTATCACAGGTGTCAATGTCATTCATCCCCCAACGGTTTGCGTTTCAAATGGTCCATCTGAAGCGATGTCCCCCGCGCCTTATGATTGCGAATCAAGGTCGACGGGTCGTCTCCGAGCATACCCGCCGTCAGAATCGCGTGCTCTCCGAATTTGTCTCTCAGCGCATCCATTGCTTGATTCAGCTTTTCCTTGGCCGGCTGCTTCTTGTAGTCAAACAGGTCCAGTTGAACAGGCACCTCGTCCTTGGCCAGCAAATGCTGCAGCGTGATGCCGAGCAGACGGACGGGCTTGCCCGAAGGCCAATGGTCTTCGAACAGCTTGCAGGCGGCATGGTAAATGTCCTCCCGGTTTTCCGTCGGCGCATTGAGCTTGGATGCTCTCGTTATCGTCTTCATGTCCGGATCACGAATCGTGATTTGTACCGTATGGGCGATAAGCTTTTGCCTGCGCAGCCGTCTTCCCACCTGGTCGGCCAAATTCAGAAACACTCGATGAATGTCGGATCGCTCCGTAAAATTCGTCGGCAAAGTCGTTGTGTGGCCAATGGATTTGCTCTGCTCATGCTCCGTCTGTACTGGAGATTCGTCCTCCCCGTTAGCCGAGCGCTTCAACGTGGCCCCCATAACCCCGAACTGCTCTGTCAGCAGCTTCTCGTTCGCATGGGCCAGCTGCCCGAGCGTATGAATGTTCAACCGCTTCAGCTTATCAGCCGTTTTGGCTCCGATTCCGTACAATTCAGCACAAGGGCGGTTCCACAGCACATTCGGTACATCTCTTTTCCGCAAAATCGATATGCCGTTTGGCTTCTTCATATCCGACGCCATTTTGGCCAGCAGCTTATTGGGAGCAATCCCGATCGAGCACGGAAGCAGCAGCTCCTCGCGAATGCGTCTCTGAATAGTCTCAGCAATATGGACTGGAGTGCCGAACTGCTTCGAGCCGGTGATGTCGACATAGCATTCATCGATGGACATTGCTTCCACCAGCGGCGAAAACTCATAAGCAATGTTCATGAAACGCCTGGAAAACTGCCAGTACAGATCAAAATCAGGCCGGATCAGCAGCAGCTCGGGACACTGCTTCAGCGCTTGACCGACGAGCATGCCGGTCTTAATGCCTCGGGCTCTTGCTGCGTAGGAGCAAGTTACGATGATGCCTTTTCTCAGCTCGACGCTGCCCGCTACAGCCGTTGGCTTCCCTTTATAGATCTCGGGCTCGACCGCTTCGTGAACAGAGCAATAAAATGCGTTCATATCGATATGAAGAATCACTCTTCCCTTCACAGGATATGCATTTGTATTATCTTGGTTCATAAGCCCACCGATCCGATAATGTCGCTTCGATTCTGCATAGCGCATCCCCCGAATTCAGGTACTCTATTCTTCTTTCGATACAGAATCCCGTTTTGAAAGATATAAATTCAGCATACAATTGCATAGAAGGAGGGTCAAGCCGAAGCCTTCACAATCCATTCATTTTTGAAAATATTATCCTTCTTCCGGATGAGTGTGATATAATAATTAATTATATTTTGAGCAAGCTTAGTATGATTCAGGAGGACTATCCATGGCTACTTCCGTAAAAATCTTTGACACTACTCTAAGAGACGGCACGCAAGGCGAAGGCATCAGCTTATCCGTCGAAGACAAAATGAAAATTGCCCGCAAGCTCGACTCTCTTGGGATTCACTATATTGAAGGCGGCTGGCCAGGCAGCAACAACAAGGATATTGAATTTTTCACCCGCGTGAAAGAGCTTGATTTGAAAAATGCCAAAGTAACGGCTTTCGGCAGCACGCGCCGCAAAGACACGCTTCCGGAGAACGATATGAACCTAAACCGGATTCTGGAGGTTGGCGTTCCGGTCGCAACGATTTTCGGCAAATCGTGGGACTTCCACGTGCATCAAGCCATTCAAACGACGCTTGAAGAGAATCTGGCCATGATCTACGATTCGGTCAAATATTTGAAGAGCCACGGATTGGAAGTCATCTATGATGCGGAGCATTTTTTTGACGGCTACAAGAACAATTCCGAATACGCTCTGCAAACGATCAAAAAAGCGGAGGAAGCCGGAGCGGACTGGATCGTTCTGTGCGATACGAACGGCGGTTCGCTGCCGCATGAGGTCACTCAGATCGTAACGACCGTGAGACAGGCGATTTCCACTCCGATCGGCATTCACGCCCATAACGACTGTGAGCTCGGTGTCGCCAACAGCCTCGCGGCAGTAATGGCCGGCGCCACGCAAGTGCAAGGCACGATCAACGGATTCGGCGAAAGATGCGGCAACGCGAATCTGGTGTCCATCATCCCGAATCTTCAATTAAAGCTTGATTATGAGTGTGTCAGCGCAGAGCAGCTCGCCAGCCTGAGCAGCGTCGCCCGCTATGTCAGCGAGATCGCCAACATGCATCTGCCTGTCAATCAGCCGTATGTCGGCTCCGCCGCATTCGCGCACAAAGGCGGAATCCATGTGTCCGCCATCCTTCGCAACTCCAGCACGTACGAGCACATCGAGCCGGAGCTTGTAGGCAACAAGCAGCGCGTCCTTGTGTCCGAGCTTGCCGGGCAGAGCAACCTCGTTTTCAAGGCGCAAGAGCTGGGTCTTGATTTCGATACGAACAATCAGCAGACCAAGCAGCTTATTGAACAGATCAAGGAAATGGAGCATCAAGGCTTCCAGTTCGAAGGCGCCGACGCCACCCTGGAGCTGTTGATCCGTAATGCATACGGGAAGCTGGAAGAAGCGTTCACGCTGGATTCGTTCAAAATTATGGTCGTCAAAAACGCGAATCAGCCGGTTATTACGGAAGCGATCGTCAAGCTTACGATTAACGGAGAGACCGTATATAACGCAGCCGAAGGCAACGGTCCGGTCAACGCGCTCGATAACGCTCTGCGCAAATGCCTGCAGCAGTATTACCCTGCTCTGCAGTCTATGTACCTCAGCGATTACAAAGTTCGCGTACTCGATGAGAAGGACACTACCGCGGCGAAGGTACGCGTCTTGATCGAAACGACGGATTCTTCCGGCTCGTGGAGCACGGTCGGCGTTTCCGGCAACGTCATCGAAGCGAGCTGGGATGCGCTTATCGACAGTATCCGGTACGCGTTAATCGGCAAAGCCAGAGCTATCGTGCATTCCGATGATCACAAGGAACGCGTCGGACTTGTAAATCATTAATCTAAGCAGCGAGAGTTAGCGTTCAAAAACAAAGACGCCGCTTCAAGCAGGAGCCTTCCTGATGAAGCGGCTTTTTTCATTTTATTCAGCTTTGGATAAGCCTTTGGATACGCTTCTCGAGCTGATCCGGAGGCAGCACGTGAATGACCTCCTGCAGCTTGCCGTGGCGGTCGATCAGGAAGCTGGTCGGCACGAACAAGATCCGGTACATCTCCGCCGTTTTCCCCTCTTTATCCAGAAGAATCGGGAACGAGAACCCGTTCTGCTTGACAAATGCCTGGACGTCAGCCATACGGTCCTGACGTGTGACATTAACGGCATACAGGTCGAACCGGTCACCATACTTGTCATATACGCTCTTCAGAGCCGGCGCCTCCTCTTGGCACGGCCCGCACCAGGATGCCCAGAAATTAATCATTACGGGCTTCTCTCTCTCTCCGCCAATTGCATATTGCTTCCCGTCCAGACCCTGCAAAGTAAATGAGGGAACCGGCTTATTGTATACCATTTCTTTGGCATATCCAGCACTGGCTTCCGCTTCCTTATTGGTTTCAACCAATTGAAATACGGCCAGGGCAACCAAGCCTAATGCCAGCAGCATGGCCGTAACGTTCTTTTTCATACTTGCCTCCCCTTTCTATAGTCGTCTTCAACGTGCACTCTGATCTCATCTATTTCATTGTAACCAAAAAGCTTGCTCCTTAGTTCGTCAATTCCATGGAAACGAAAAGGAAAGAATGACATCTCTCATGAAGGGGTACATTAGATTTACGATAACGCAGCTGAAGAGGAGAATTTCTGCAGATGCAAAAGACAAAATCGCGGAGGTTGAACATCACCTTCGAAAGTGAAATTGACGATCAGCAGCCTCAGCGGTCCAAAACGAAAAAGGACGACACCGGCACCACGTCCGGAGGCTCCAAAGGGTCTATATGGGAGTTTATTGCCATAGCCAGCGTACCACTTGTGTTGGTACTAGGCAACTCCATGCTCGTCCCGATTCTTCCTGAGCTGCAGGAACAGCTTGGCGTCAGCAAATTTCAAAGCAGCCTGATCATTACGCTCTTTTCATTCACTGCCGGAATATTCATTCCTGTGTCCGGGTATTTGTCCGACCGGTTTTCCCGTAAAGGAATCATGATTCCCTCATTGATCGTTTACGGAGCGGCTGGCATTCTGGCCGGCTTTGGCGCTGTTTGGAAATCCTATACGATCGTCATTATCGCCAGAGCCATTCAAGGCCTGGGGGCAGCCGGTACAGCTTCAATCGCCATGGCTCTCGCCGGAGACTTGTATAAAGGCGGAACCGAGAGCAAAGTGCTCGGCTTAACCGAGGCTTCCAACGGAACAGGAAAAGTCGTCAGCCCGATAATCGGTTCATTATTGGCGCTGATCGTCTGGTATGCCGCTTTTTTTGCTTTTCCAGCCTTTTGTCTGTTGTCCCTGCTCGCCGTGATGTTCCTGCTCAAAGAGCCTAAGAAAGAACAGCCGGCTCCCAAGCTCAAGCCCTACTTGCATAAAATCGGCACAATTCTCAAGGAAAAAGGACGCTGGCTTATTACCGCCTTTTTCACCGGTTCGCTCGCCCTTTTCATTTTATTCGGCGTTCTGTTCTATTTATCGGATATTTTGGAGGAGCCCCCATATCAAATCGACGGAGTAATGAAGGGTCTGGTACTGGCGATTCCGCTTCTCGGAATGGTTGTCACGTCCTACACGACAGGTTCCAATATCAAGAAAAACGGCACTTTGATGAGGTGGCTGATGAATATCGGAATGACACTTATGGTCATTTCGTTAGGAACATGCATCTTCTTTCTGGGTAAAAATCTGTATGTATTGATCGGTTTACTTACCTTAAGCAGTATCGGGACGGGGCTTTTGCTCCCTTGTCTCAACACGATGATTACAGGCTCCGTCGAGAAAGAGGAGCGCGGCATGATCACCTCGATCTACAACAGCTTGCGCTTTCTAGGGGTTGCCTTCGGCCCGCCTCTGTTCAGCTGGATGATGGATATGTCTCACCAGATTGTATTTATAACTGTGACGATTCTGGCTTTTATCACATTGGGGCTTGTCTTCTTCCTTATTAAGCCGGAGGGGAAAGTCAGTTGAACCGTCCCCTCTAACCGGGTTATAATAAGCTTAAGATAATCAATCGAGGTTATAGAGCTATCATGTTCGATAAAATACTCATTACACCTGCAGTACGATCTTCTATGGTCGATCATTGCTTGCAGACTCTGCCGCATGAAGCATGCGGCTTTTTATTTGGCGCGGCATATGGGAATACGATAATGGTAAAAAGGTTTGCTCCTGTGCCCAATGTCGCAAAAGAACCGGCCGTACGCTTTGAGATGGATCCGGCGTCCTTGATACCTTTAGCAAGCAGAAGAAACGACAATAATAATGAAATTATCGTCGGCATCATCCATTCCCATCCCCTGGCGCCGGCAATTCCGTCCAACGAAGATTTGCTAACCGCCTGGCACCAGATGCCGAGTCATTGGATCCTGTCGCTGCTCGATTTAGAAAAGCCTGACCTTCAGGCTTACCGTTACGTTGCTGACAAGTCTGCCGGAACCCGTTTCATCCCTCTGGAATGGGAACTGGCAGACAATGAACCGCAGCAAAAAAATAACCCCTAGAATGTGAATTATTCGCATTCAGAGGGGTTATTGATGATGGCTTAAATGTGCGTACAAATCGCCTAAGGTATGAATATCCCGAGCCTGGATTTCCAGCATGAACATCCCCCACAGCCGGGCCGTCATCTTAGCGTCCTCGAGGGCGTGATGTCTGTTGGCTATCGGAATACCGTACATCTCGAGCAGCGTATCGAGATCGTACTGCCCCAACTTCGGATGCAGCCATTTCGCTATCATCATCGTATCGAGCATCCGGTGGGACAAATTCACCTTGGAAGTGCGCCATAAAGCCGCGTTCAGAAAATGCTTGTCATGACCGGTTCCATGCGCTACCAATATTTTTTGCTGGGCAAATTCGAGAAACGCCCGCAGCCCGGCGATCAGCTCCTGAGCTTGCAGCACCATCTCGTTGGTGATACCCGTCAGCTGGACGATCTCGTCGGGAATCGGCCGTTTAGGGTTGACCAGACTGTAAAATTGCTGATCCTCCATCAGCTGCTCGCCACAAACGGCTACGGCACCGAATGACAAGATCTCATCTCCGTTATACGGCGAAAAACCGGTCGTTTCCAAGTCGAAAACAACCAGTTCCACCGTCTTTAACGGGATGTCATACAATGAATTTTTTCGCTGCTCTTTCATCATGGATCTAATGAAAGCCATCTGCTGGGCGCTCTGAACATCGAACATGGAGGTTATTGCCGAAGTAATCCCTCCCGTTCGGTACAGATGCCACATTCTACCTGCAGGTCCCAAGTCCTTCATTGCGCATTACCACCTTAAAGTTTTCGAAAACGTTTCTCCCCGGGTTCATCTAACCTTGCTCTATCTCTTTGTGTACGCTTTTTTTAACATACTTTTGCAGATCGTTCCCTATCCGAAGACACAGCTTCAGCTCACTCGTTCGCTCCTTCGTCAACCGGTCCCCAGGAAGCTTGCCGCGCGTCGTGTAATGCCCGTCTTCCAATTGAAATGGCGTCAAGGAACGCAGCTTCAAGGCGATGGATAGGGCTTCCAGCCAATCGTGAGCGATTTCCTCTTCAACGAAGCCGCCTTCGAGCAGAGCAGCGATTCTGCCTTCCGTCGAGGTTGCTTCCACTCCCGCTTCGATGGTGAGCAGCCGGATTCCGTTCACGATGGGAATATAAGCGCCGTACTTGATATCTACGCCTCCGGCATCTTCCCCATATCTTTCTTTTATCAGCTGCCCGAACACACCGAGCGAAATTTTATGATGCAGCGTATTGTGCAGCAAATGCTCCAGAATAGACGGATGCACATCGACATATTGCAGCATTTCGTTCATCAATCGGGTGACGAGGCGCTTCTCGCCGTACACCGCACGCATATCGGCCATAATCAGCAGATAGCGGATATGCTCCCAGTTCGGCTCCTGAAGCCAATCCAACATCATACTCCGGTAACCGGAGGAGGACTTGCGCCATTTCGGATTCGTGCAGATGACGCCTCCTACACAAAGCGGATAGCCTAGCTCCAATAAGCTTGTGCTGATTCGTTCCGACAAGAGGGCAAAATATCGCTCAGCCGCTTCAGCTGACTCTTCATCGGGGATATCATCATAAATCAGACCGTTATCCTGATCGCTCCACAATGTTTGCTCGCCCCGCCCTCCGCTTCCAAATACGACAAAAGCATAAGGTACGGGAGCACCGGTCCCTTCTTCCAACTGAACGCTGTGCTCCGCCAGCTTCACCGCTTGCGCGATAAACCAGTCATGCACGAGATTCAGTTCACGATTCCAGTCCAATGTATTGGAGAGAAGGAGACGCCGCTCGAACTCCTCGTGCAGTTGATCCCGAAATTGCCTGAGCCGATGAATGTCTCCGGCCGATTGAATTTCAGTTCGAATTATGTCCATATCGAGGCGTTCCATAGGGCATCTCCTTTAAACTAATGAGGTTCATTCCAAGCTGCGAATCTTATACCGATTGTGTGCTGGCCGTGCCTTGTTGAGCCGATTTCTTCATTTGCTCGGGATAACCGTACGTTCCGTGCTCGGAAAGGTCCAGACCGATTATTTCTTCTTCTTCGGTAACCCGCAGCCCGATCGTCGCTTTGATCAAACCGAGAATAATGAAGGAAAGCACCAGTACGAAGATGAAAGCTCCGAATACGCCTAGCGCTTGCACACCCAATTGCTCCAAGCCGCCGCCGTATAATAGGCCAGCTTTACCGACTCCAACTTTTTCCGCTAACTCCGGTGTTGCAAAAATACCTGTGGACAGCGTTCCCCAAATACCGGCAATACCGTGAACGGAGAATGCGTAGATCGGATCGTCGATTCCAGCTTTTTCAAACCATTGAGCCGTAAAGAAAGTGATGATTCCAGCTAGTGCACCGATAATGATTGCATCTCTTGGAGTCACGAATGCGCATGCTGCCGTTATTGCTACCAGTGCGGCCAATACACCGTTAAGCATACTAGGAATATCCGCCTTGCCGAAGTACATCCACGAAACGATTAGCGCCGCTACCGCACCGGCTGCCGCCGCCAAATTCGTTGTCAAAGCAATATATCCGAAGAAGCCGTCTCCTGTTGCGCTTAAGGTCGAGCCTGCGTTGAATCCGAACCAGCCTACCCACAGGATGATAACGCCGAGTACCGATAAAACCTGGTTGTGACCCGGGATCAAATTAGGCGTTTTATCCTTATTGTATTTGCCGATCCGCGGTTTAAGCAATAGCGTGGCCACCAAAGCTGCCGTTGCGCCTTGAAGATGAACGACTGTCGAACCGGCAAAGTCCTGCATCCCCAATTGACCGAGCCAGCCGCCGCCCCATACCCAGTGAGCAACGATCGGATAAATCAGAACCGTGAACAAAATACCGAAGATGAAGTACACCGGAAGCTTGCCGCGTTCCGCGAAGCCGCCCCACGCGATAGCCAGCGATACACCGCAAAACGCCAGCTGGAACAAGAACAAGATGCCTATAGGAATCGGCGATTCGGCAAATAAGCTAATGGAAGCAGCCGTTTGCTCCTGCGTTCCGTCAAGGAAGAACCCTCCTGTACCAATAAAGCTGTTTCCGTCACCAAAGGCGAAGCCGAAGCCTACAGCCCAAAATGCTATTGCACAAATTCCGAAGGTCAAGATGGTCTTACCCGCTACGTGCCCTGCGTTTTTCATTCGGGTGGATCCCGCCTCAAGAAGGGCAAAACCGGCTTGCATGAAGATGACCAGAATAGCTGCGAGCATCACCCAAACAGAGTCGATAGCACTAGCCAGCTGGGCAGGTGTTTTCTCATCCGCCGCAAATGCCATTGCAGGTGCGACCAGAGATAGAAAACCGGTTGAAAGGAGCAACTTCTTAAACATGGTTGACCACTTCCTTCTTAATGTTAGATTATATAACATAATTTGAAAATCTTAATGTCATTATATACAGCGCTTTGAAATTTGACAATATGATTTTCGTTAAAATTTCATAAAAAACGAAAAATAACCTGACATGAAACAGGCATAATTCGTTTTTTAATTCAATATAATGATTATCCCTTTAAAAACAATGTCATTTTACCTAACGAAACCGGACGAACTGTCCATTTCCCTCTAAAGCTTAAAAGTTATCGTTCGTGTCATGTTTTCTTCCGTTCAATATTTGGTCAACCTTTTCTCTTCTATATCAATTACTAAAAGCATAACGTTTGACTGTACGGTTTGATTTCAGTTATCATTGTTACTAAAGACTAAAGAACGCCTTCAGGTCATACATACTATGAAGGAAGTACTACAGAACAGGAGGGGATATCGATGGGGATATGAAGCTTTATAAAATCGGGGAGTTGGCTCGCATAACGAATGTCAGTCCCAGAACAATCGACTACTATACGAAGATGGGACTCATTGAACCGGAGATGCGGTCCGATACAAATTATCGATTGTATAACGATGAAACCTTAACTAGACTCAAACGTATTGAAAAGATGAAAAGGGAGAAGTATACCTTAGAGGAAATCAAGGCGAATTTAAAGTTGTGGACGAAAGTAAGTCACGACGAGATGGTAACGGACAAACTGAACAGTCTTCAACTCCATCTGCAGCAGCTGCAGAAGGAAGTTCAGGAGATCAGCCCCATTCTTGAGAAGCTGAAGCCTTCCCAACTGAAAAATTTTAATAAAATGCTTACGCCTCATACCGCTGCGTGTATTGAAGCCTTGCTGCTGCTATTGGGTAAAGGTCCCTTTTCCTAATATATAAGGAGGTCGCCGCCATGTTTTTTCATCCCATGGATTTCTTGATTATCATTGCATTTGCCCTCTCGTTGTGGGCTCAATTCCGAGTGAAAGGGACGTTCAACAAATGGGCGGAAGTCCCGACACATTCCGGAATGACAGGGTACGAGGCAGCTAGACGCATGCTGGATGCCAACGGGCTGTATGATGTACCGATCGAGCCGGTACCCGGCCGCTTGTCCGACCATTACGACCCGATTCACCGTGTGGTCAGATTGTCCGAACCGGTATACTATGAAAACTCGATTGCCGCTGTTTCCGTAGCTTGCCACGAAGTAGGCCATGCCATTCAGCATAAGGTACACTATCCAATGCTTACATTGCGCCATCGGATGTTCCCGCTGGTCAACATCACATCGGGTGTAGCGCCGTTCCTTATTCTTGCCGGCTTGTTCTTCCAGCAGTTTAACTTCCTGCTCGGTCTCGGCATCATCTTCTTCTCCGCCGCTGTAGCGTTCCAGCTTGTTACGCTGCCGGTGGAATTCAACGCCAGCAACCGCGCCAGAGACTTGATGGTAGCCGAAGGCTTCATTACCAACGACGAGGAGCGCGGCGTAGCCAAAGTTCTTAATGCCGCTGCATTAACCTATGTGGCAGCGGCTCTGATCTCGCTGCTCGAGCTTGTTAAATACATCATGATCTTCACCAACCGCAATGAAGATTAATTACGAAAGATCGCCCCACCCGGCCGCAAGGCCAGGCGGGGCGATCTTTTTTTCGGCTGCGCCGCTCTATTTTTTGCAATCAAAAAATTCGAGCAAATATTGCTGAAACACTTCCGCGACTAGCGGCAGCTTCTCTCCCGATCTATGAATTAATCCGACGCTTCGCGTTACTTGAGGTTCAATGACGCGCACCTTCGCCGGCTGAAGCTGGCTGATCTCCGTCAACGCCATCTCCGGCAGAAGACTGACACCCATTCCCGCCGCGACCAGACCGCGTATCGTATCCGTCTCTTCGCCCTCAAACCCGATGCGGGGCACGAACCCCGCCTTGGCACAGGCTTCCAGTACAATGTTGCGCAGCGAGTATTCTTCACTGAACATAACGAACGGCTCATCCTTCAGCTGTTCGAGAAAAATGGATTGTTGATCGGCAAGCACATGACCTTGGGGCACGATGGCATACAGTTCCTCTTGAAGGAGCAGCTCCCCGATAACATGCTCGTGACTGTCCGGAAGCGGCGAAATGAAAGCCAGATCGATCTCGCCGTTTTTGACGTCGCGAATCAAGCTGTTATACGTTCCCTGCCGCAATCTGAATTTTACATTCGGATGGGTGCGGCGAAAATTGGCTACTACCGTAGGCAGCAGATAAATACCCAAGCTATGCGGAAAACCGATGCGGATTTCACCCGCTTCCGGATCAAGAAATTCCCGTACTTCTATGACGGCCCTTTCCAGTTCCGCCAATATTCCTTCCGCTCGATGCAAGAACAGCTTGCCAACCGGAGTTAGCTGCAGATTGCGTCCTTTTTGGACGAACAAGGAAACGCCCAGCTCCTCTTCCAGCTGATGAATTTGTCTGCTGACCGCCGATTGGGCTACATGCAGCTCTTCCGCCGCCTGGGTCACATGTTGTTTTTTGGCCACTTTTACAAAGTATTGGAGCTGTCTTAATTCCACTCTCGCGTCTCCTCCGATTGGACAAGTTCCTTTTAAAAAGTTTATAATAATCTGTGGTGAAATACCAATCATTCTTAAGAATATTAAGGAGGCCCATTCCATGGCACAAGAACGTTCCGGAGCAACACTTAAAGGCAACCCGATTACCTTAGTAGGACAAGAAATCAAGGTAGGGGACAAAGCTCCTAACTTCCAAGTTAACAAAAACCTGATGGAACAAGCAACCCTTGCTGACTATGCAGGCAAAATCAAGCTGATCAGCGTTGTTCCTTCTCTTGACACCGGCGTTTGTGATGCTCAAACTCGCCGTTTCAACGAAGAAGCAGCCAAGCTTGGCGATAACGTAGTTGTGCTGACAATCAGTGTGGATCTTCCTTTCGCGCAATCCCGCTGGTGCGGTGCTGCCGGCATTGATAAAGTCATTACATTGTCCGACTACAAGAACCATTCCTTCGGTGAAGCTTATGGCGTATTGATCAAAGAAATTCAACTTCTGATGAGATCCATCTTCGTTATCGACGCTAACGACACCGTTCAATACGTTGAATACCTGCAAGAAATGACAGAGCATCCAAACTACGAAGCTGCTGTAGAAGCTGTAAAAAAGCTCGTTTAATTACATAGCATCTCAAGAAAAAACAGCGAGAGAAGCCAACGCTTCCCCCGCTGTTTTTTCTGCCATTCCTTGTTACTTGTCATCTTTATAAGCGGCAAGTCGTTTATCGAGTTGTCTGTATATTTCCAGAATCGTTCTGTAATTGGAGCCCAAGTCGCCCAAGGATCCTCTGGAGGCCGAGTAGATGTCGATGGCAGTTTTTAAAGGATTGATGCTGAATAAAGTCAGCGTAATGTCTTGAGTCCGCCCGGTTACCGTTTTCTTCTCTACCACGATCTCTCCAACATTCCTTACTTCATGAAGAAGCTTGTAACCATTCATTTTCTTAAACATGTTGGTGACTTCATCCCAAACCTGATCCATATTCAGTTTATAGTATCGGGTTTTCAAAGCCGGATCTTTCGCTCTCTCCCCAGTTGTTTCATGGCTGCGAATTAGGCCGATTAAGGTGCGCTTTAACAAAGCTTTCCCTCCTCATAGAAGTACAATACAAATCCGGTATACACTAATCTTTATCATATCATTGTTTGCCTAGTTGATAAAGTGTTATTTCACATTTTTGACAACATTATGTTTTTTTGATGAAGATATATTACATTTCCATGACATCGCTTTCTTTATGTAGTTTGCAGCCATGCATCCCGCGTCAATCCGCGTATCGCAGGGCGCCGCCACAAGGCTGTAAAGGCCGCTTCCTAAGCAAAACTTAATTCAGAAGGCAAACGATCCAGCCTGATGAGCAGCGAGCGCCGTGAGCCTTTGTAAGCTTCGCTTGAACTGCCCGACGGACTCCTTACATGCCTGCTGCAGTCTCCAGGCTCTCAGCTTGTACAATATCGGTCGCCTTTCATTCCCTCGGTCAGCTCAAATTCGAACTGCCAGGCTGGAGACTCATCCGGTCCCGGATTACGGAAGATATAGCGCCCAGCGCGCAGCCATCCTCACCCAGGCGGGAATATTTCACTTCCACGCGAAAAGAACTCATATAGGAGAATCGTTCCGACAACGATTGATGGACGCTCTCATCGATCCAATCCGCATATCTCCCCGCTGCACTGCCAATCACAATCATTTGCGGATTCAGAGTCTGCATCATATTGCCTATCCCGACACCAAGATATTGCCCCGCTGTACGGACAGCTGCCAGTGCATCCGGCTTCTGCGCTTTAAGCTGCGCGAGAAGCCATTCCGTAAAGTCCGGCGAATACTCCCTATGCAAATCATTCGCAATGGCCCGCTCGGATGCGTACGTCTCCCAGCAGCCTTTATTGCCGCAAGAGCATGCCCGCCCGTTCAACTCCAGCGTCGTATGCCCGACTTCTCCTGCGAAGCCGCCGTTTCCCCTAAACAATTCGCCGTGCAAGATAAGTCCTGCGCCGATTCCCGCAGCAACGCTCAAATAGAGCATGTCCGGGCAGTCTGCCGCCGCCCCGTATTCGAACTCGCCAAGAGCAGCCAGATTCGCTTCGTTATCGATAATAACCGGGATGCCCAGCTGCTCTTCGAGCCTTTCCTTCCACTGCAATTGCTTCCACCCTATATGGGGGACGAATAAAATACGGCTCGACGGGTATTCGACGTATCCGTGAATCCCGATTCCCGCCCCAATGAGTCCTAAGGGGCTGCCGGGCAAAAGCTCGCGTTCTTTGCCAATTAAGGAGCCCAGCTGCTGAAAAACAAGCTCGGCGTCACTCGCCGCCTCATAAGGATACTGCGATTTTCGGACGACACGGCCGCCCAGATCGGTAACGACGCACAGCATGTTCGTTGCTCTCATATCGACTCCGATAACGTACCCCGCTGTGTTGTTCATCTCCAGCATCATCGGCTTGCGTCCGCCGCTCGATTGCCCTATCCCCGTCTCCGTTATCCAATGCTCGGCGATCAATTCCTCCACCAATGCGGATACCGTCGCCCGGGTCAGCTTCGTCTGCTTGGCCAGCTCCGCCCTGGAAATAGGCGCGTGCAGCTTCGTAAGCTGAAGAAGTGTCGATTTGTTAATTGCTTTTAATAACGAGCTGTCTCCCGACATCGTCTCTCGTTTCACTCTTTCCACCATCCGTTTCACTGAACCGTTGTGCAAGTATTTATTTTATAGAACATCGTCCCAAAAGTCAGCAGGATTTTTGCTTTTGCATGCGAATATAGTATAACATGAATTTGTTTATCTAATAAACAAAGTAAATGATATTCGTTCGAGGTGAAGCATAATGTCTTATTTTCTTGGTATTGATCTGGGGACTTCCGCTGTAAAATGTATCCTTGTAGACGATCAAGGTAATGTGAAAGCAAGCCACAGCGTAGAGTATCCGCTGCTGCAGCCGCAGCCCGGGTGGGCGGAGCAGCATCCGGAGGACTGGTGGAACGGAACGGCCGCCTGCATTCGCCAGCTGCTCGATAAAGCAGCCGTAAGCGGCAGCCAGGTGGCCGGCATCGGCTTATCCGGGCAGATGCACGGATCGGTTTTTCTCGACCGTGAGCTGCGGGTCATCCGCCCCGCCCTGCTCTGGTGCGATCAGCGGACCGCCGCGGAATGCGAATGGATCGAGAGCACGATCGGCGCGAAGGAGCTGGGCCGGCTGACCGGCAACAAGGCGCTGACCGGCTTTACCGCGCCGAAGGTCATCTGGCTCCGCAATGCCGAGCCGGAGCATTACGCCCGGACAGCGCATTTGATGCTGCCCAAGGATTATGTTAGGCTGCAGCTGACGGGAGCCTTCGGCATGGACATGGCCGACGCCAGCGGGACGCTGCTGCTCGACGTGGCGAACCGGCGCTGGTCGCCTGAAGTCGTAGAGCGCCTAGGCATTCCTATGGAATGCCTGCCGCCGCTCTACGAGAGCAACGCCATAGCCGGGCACCTGCTTCCGGCGGCGGCGGAGCTGACCGGACTGGCTGCGGGCACGCCAGTCGTTGCCGGCGGCGGCGACCAAGCCTGCGGCGCGGTCGGCGTCGGGGTCGTGCAGCAGGGCATCGCTTCGGTTGCCCTGGGTACGTCCGGTGTCGTCTTCGTCCACGACGACACGTATCAAGCCGACGCGGAGTGCAGACTGCACTCCTTCTGCCATGGGGTGCCGGGCAAGTGGCACCGTATGGGCGTCATGCTGGCGGCCGGAGGCTCGTTCCAGTGGTGGAAGAACCACTTCGCTTACGAGGAGCTTAAGCGGGCTGAGGAAGAAGGACGCGACGTGTACGAGTACCTTACCGAGCTGGCGTCTACCGCTCCGCTGGGCAGCGAAGGCTTGCTGTTCATGCCTTACTTGACCGGCGAGCGCACGCCGCATCCGGACCCGCAAGCACGGGGCGGATTCATCGGTTTGAACCTGCGCCACTCAAAGGCTCACTTGACCCGTGCCGTCCTGGAAGGCATCACATTCGGACTCCGCGACTCCCTGGAGCTGGTCAAAGCCTCCGGCATCGAGATCAAAGAGCTGCGGGTTAACGGCGGCGGAGCCCGTAGCGGCTTCTGGCGGCAAATGATCGCCGACATCTTCGGCTACCCCGTCGTAACGGTCAACTCGACGGACGGCCCCGCCTATGGAGCTGCTGTGATGGCTGCCTCCGGCGTGTTAAATCAGAACATTGAGGATTTATGCGAGCGATGGATTCAAGTGGTTGACCGCGTGGAGCCGAATGCGGACAATCAGAAGCAATACGAGCGGTATTATGAGGTTTACAAGACCCTATATCCGACTTTAAAAACAACGCTGCATCAGTTATCCGATCTCGCATCGTTATAGCCATACCAAGAGCCGGAACGAAGGAACGCTTCGTCCGGCTTTTTTAGCACTGTCTTATCTGCACACCCAAAAAAAGCCTGTCCGGATTTCGTATCCGTAACAGGCTTTTCGCATGATTGTATGTTCAGAAAATGGCACAAAAAAACCCGCATATGCCGTCCGATTTAGCGTTTCAAACCCGCTCTCGCAGGTGGGTGTCCGCAGAACCGCGTTTGAAGTCCCTTTTCGAGGGCATGTCAGCAACGATTCAATGTAGGTCTCCCAAGAAACAGTCATTGGTTCAAAACAACTTAAAACCGAAACGTACATCGCAGGATTTTGTTGTACACTCATTATATTCGTTTGCTCCGGAAAAGTAAACCTCGGGGCGTATCAACTTCTTGCCATGTGATGCAATTTATTGATCGCTTGTCTTAGGTTTCCCATCCGGCTCTTGTTGATTCACGGAAGCTGAAAAAGACTTGTCTGCCGGAACGACATCCTTGCGCACGTCCTTATCGTCCCCGTCACCCGCATTCAGCTGCAGCGGATCCTCTTCCTTTTGTCCTTCAGCTTCGGCCTGGGCTTCCGCTTCCTTCTCTGCCAATTCCTGCTGCTTCGTCTGAAGCTTGCCGAATATCGTATTAAAGTGCCAGAACGAGATGACCGCAATAATACTGCCCATAAAAAACGGAATTAAGAACGTAAACTTCGCCAAGCTGAAATATACGACAACCCCGTTCAGTACGATCATCGAAATGGAGCGCGCCGGATGACCGATCGTAATGAGAATGGAGTTTTTAATAATTTGCAGCAGCTTCATATGAAGATGCGACAAGATGGAGAAAAAGTGAAAAAAGGATACGGACAGAAGAACTGTAAGCGTCAACACCAAATACTTCAAGACGCTCCATCCGCCGCCAACCGAGTTATAGTAATACAAATTCGCCGCAATTACGATTCCGAATACAAAGTAAATCAGTCCGCCGAGCATGGCTTGCTTGAAATTTTCCTTGTACCCGCGGAAAAACGTTTTGAACAACGGTACGTCCTCTTCGCCGGTCAACCATTTGCGAGCTACAGCAAACATGGCTGCTGTCGACGGAAACAAGGTGAACGGCGCTAAGATCCCGCATACGATCAACATCGAGTAAAACTGCATCAGGGTTTCATCCACCTGAATCGTGAACAATCCGAAGAATGCGATGAGGAAAAAAGGCAAGCCGCATAAAATCCATAACACATTTATAACGGATAACCGCATAATCCATTCTGAAATGCGGTAAAATCCCCCCATTACTCCTTTAAACTCCAATACAAAACCCTCCTTAGCGAATACAATGCTTGGCTTACCTTTAGGTGACTAGCTCTATTATAGCCTATTTTCATCCATCTAGGTAGCAGTCTATGCAGCAAAAGTCCATAGACATATGATATATCAACACCCGGCAATCACACAAGTAAAGGAGGCTGACGACATGTCTGTAGGAGGACTTTTTACTTCTTCCGCAATTATTCTGGTACTGTTCATCCTGTTGGTTATCGTACTTCAAGGATCTTTTTATTAATAGATGGTAACTAAAAAAGGTGAAGCTTTCTTAAATAGAAAGCTTCACCTTTTTATTTCATGACAGGGCGTGATGCCCTCTCAATTAGTTTTTCACCAATTCTTCATTGTTGGAACGGGAAGAGGTAGAACGGTTAAATCCGCGGTCGCGTCCATAATCGCGGCTTTGGCCTTCTCCACGTCCGCCGCGGCTATCGCGGTCGCGGGAGTAATCTCTTCCGCCGCCATCTCTGCGTGGAGGTCTGGAGCCAGAGCGGTCACGATCGCCGTAAGGTCTGCCGCCGTCGCTGCGGCGAGCGCCGCCTGCCGTTCCGTAAGGACCGGATGGTCTGCGGCCGGAGCTGCGAACGTCCGGTCTTCTCTTCTTAGCGCGAAGCGGTTCTTCCGGAGTCAGCTCGATCTCGATTTCCTTCTTGTCTCCGGTCAGCAGCTTCAAAGCGGAAGCAAGCAAATGCACGGAATCGTGCTGCTCCAGCAATTGAATTGCCAATCCTTTGTATTCGTTATGCTCGTCTTTTTGCAATACTTCCAAGATGCGTTCAGCCGTAACCTTTTGCTTGCCTTCAATAGCTTCTGCAAGGCTAGGCATTGGCTTTCTTGCAATTTTATGACGAGTAATTTTCTCGATGAAATGCAAGTGGTCGATCTCTCTAGGCGTAACGAAGGTGTAAGCCGCCCCTTCTTTGCCTGCACGTCCTGTACGGCCGATACGGTGTACATAGCTCTCCGGATCCTGCGGCAGGTCGAAGTTAATAACGTGAGTAACGCCGGATACGTCCAAGCCGCGTGCCGCTACGTCGGTAGCTACCAGCACATCGATGCTGCCATCGCGGAATTTGCGCATAACGTTATCGCGTTGGTTCTGGGACAAGTCGCCGTGCAAGCCTTCCGCCGTGTAGCCGCGTTTTTGCAATGCTTCCGCCAGCTCGTCGACGCGACGCTTCGTGCGGCCGAAAATAATCGCCAATTCCGGAGCTTCCATGTCGATCAAACGGCACAAAGCTTCGAATTTTTGTCTTTCGTGAAGCTCGATGTACGATTGGTCGATCAATGGCGCGCTGACTTGCTTAGGAATAACGGATACATGCTCAGGGTTTTTCAGGAACTGATGAGCCAGCTTTTGAATGTTAGCCGGCATCGTTGCCGAGAACAGCATCGTATGACGCTCTTCAGGAACAAGCTTCAGGATGGACTGGATGTCATCCATAAAGCCCATATCCAGCATTTCGTCCGCTTCATCAAGGATAACGGTTTGGACGTCGTCCAGCTTGATCGTTTTACGGTTAATGTGGTCGAGCAAGCGTCCAGGCGTACCGATGATGATTTGCGGTCTCTTTTTCAATGCGCGAATTTGCTTCACGATATCTTGACCGCCATAAATCGGCAGCGAGCGGATTCCCTTGAATCTTCCCAGCTTCTCGATTTCTTCTGCGACCTGAATGGCCAGCTCGCGTGTCGGGCACATGATCAATGCCACGATTTTCTCTTCTTTAACGTCGATCTTGTTAACGAGCGGGATACCGAACGCAGCCGTTTTCCCCGTACCGGTTTGGGCTTGCCCGATCAAGTCGCGATTCTCCATAGCAATCGGAATTGCTTTCTCCTGAATCGGTGTCGACTCTTCAAAGCCCATTTCCGTAATGGCGCGAAGTACCTTTGGCTCTAAGCCGAATTCGTTGAAGTTTTTCAAATGATTTCAATCTCCTTTTAACATAGGGTTCTTGTTTTTATTTACCCTTAAGTGCGACTCCTATATCCTTATATTGTATCTGCAAAATGCGTCCGAAGCATTCGTATTTAAATACGCAAGGCCGTACTTAAGAATATCTTTAGTATTGTACCACAAATGAAAATGATATTCCAGAAATTTCAGAGTGAAACCTTCACTTCCGTATTGTCGTATATTATATGTATAATACAAAGGAAACGAGCAAGTATTTATTGTATATACAAAGGAGAGTTCGCCATGTCGATTTGGAAAAGAGTCGGTGCTATCATCAAGAGCAATAAAGAAGAGGCGCCTGTCAAAGCGACGAATCCTATCGAAGATTCCCAGGTGGGAGACATCATTAACGTAGATTTGGAAGAGTATGTCGTTTCGGGAAAATTGACTTATTTCGACAGAGGCTTTGCACCTCACCGCTACGCTTACTATTTGCAGAACGGCAATGACATGGCCTGCCTGCTGATCGAGAAAGGCCGCACTTATGAATGCTTCGTATGCCATTTTGTGGAGGGATCTCTGGACAGCCCGCACGATGTTCCTACGGAGCTGGACGTAGACGGCGATGTGACGTACCATTTGGACAATCACCGGAGCGATACGGTTCGCGCCGATGGAAATACTGATTTTCGCGGCAATGACGATGTGATGATCTGGCGTTATTTCGGTCCGGAAGGCCGCTATTTCTTCCTGCAATGGCAGGACGGCAAATTCGTTGCGATGGAAGGCACGAAGACGCCGGCCGGACAAATCAAGTTTATGAAAGGCTCCCGATAAGTGCTATAATGGGAAGACCCCTATGGAGGTGATTCCGCTATGAAGAAGCGTTCGCTGCAGTGGCTTTCGATCATCCTGGTCTTTGCTCTGCTAGCAGGTTGCGGCAACGCCGGCAATTATATCAAAGATAATTACTCCTTAATCGATGTGCAGGGCCAAGGCAAAACGACTGCCAAAATTTACTCCGTCGAAGGTAAGGATGTGCCCACCGTCGCCAAAGAATTGGCCGGTCAGGAACCGCCGAAGGAAACCAGCAAGGAATCGGCTGATCAGATGTTCCTTGTTTATGACAATAAAATCGTTAACATTCAGAAGGACCCTGAGAACGAAGGGAATACGCTCGTCGAGCTGGATTCCATTGAATATGCCAAGGAAAACTACGGCTCGTCCTTTTTGCAGGGCTATATAACGGCGTCATTGCTGCAATCCCTGTTCGGAGGCGGCTGGTTCAGCAGCCATTCGAGCGGTCAAGATTACCGCGGATACACGTCGAGCAAACGGTATAACGATTACGGGAAATACCAGTCGGTACCTTTCCCCTCTTCGTCCAAGAGCTCTTCGGGCAGCGCGACGGCGCCTTCCCAGACGAGTCCGTCTACAACGGACAGAAAGGGCAGCTTCAGCACCGGGACGACTACTCCACCGTCTTCTTCCGGTTCTAGCACCACGACTCCGCCGAAGAGCAGCTCGGGAAGCTCTAGCAGCAGCAACAGTAGTAGCAGTAGCAGCAACCTTCGTAAAAACGACGGCTCCACTCCTACTTACAAGGCGCCTAGCTCGAGCTCCAAATCGAAACCGAGCACCAGTACGCGCTCCGGCTCCTTCAAGAGAAAATAAACATTTATTACCACAAAAAGTCTCGCATACACTTCGTATCGCGGGGCTTTTTTTATATGACTTCCATTCGTTTATAAGACAAAAAACTAACCCAATCCCCGCTATTGTTAAGCAGATGATTGAAACCTTGTAATGATTCCGATACTAAGGATAACTTCACTTACACCTTGGAGGAACTACCTATGTTTTACCAATGGTCAAAATCACTGCTCATCGTTATTCTAGGCAGCGCTATCGTATCGGCTAGCTTTAACCTGTTCTTGATTCCGCACCAGCTGCTGAGCGGAGGCTTCTCGGGGATATCGATGATCGTCGGTTATTTAACCGGATGGAACATCGCCATTCTGTACTTTATCAGCAACCTGCCCATCCTGATATGGGGACTGTTAAAGATCGGCCGCAAGTTTATTATTCTGAGCGTCGTCTCCGTCATTATGACCAGCTGGTTTATGGAGCTGATTCCGCTGCATCCTGTTGCGCAAAATGAAATTTTGGCAGCGGTTACCGGCGGTGTGCTTATAGGAATAGGTACGGGCATCAGCATGCGTGTAGGCGGCTCCACCGGCGGCTTCGACATTATCGGCTCGATCATCACTCAAAAGAAAGACTTTCCGCTCGGCACGTTGCTGTTTATATTAAACGGATTGGTTATTGTAGCGCTTGGTTATTTTAAAAACAATTGGGACTTGGCGCTGTACTCGATGCTGTCCATATTTGTTACGGGCAAGATCATCGACACGATCCATACCCGCCATTTGAAGGTTACCGTATTCATCGTAACGAAGAACAAGGACGCGCTGCTTGAGCAGCTGATGAAAATACAGCGCGGCGTGACGGTGCTCTCTACCGAAGGAGCTTATACGAAGCATCCTCAGCATATGCTGATGACGGTAACCACCCGCTACGAGCTGGCCGATTTGCAGATCATGATCCGTGAAACGGCGCCGGATGCGTTCGTCAACATAGTCGAAACGGTAGGCATTATGGGGCAATTCCGGCGTGGGTAAGCAGTGGACAAGGATTTAATATTAAGAAAAGATTAGAATAAAATCCCATACATTCTTGCGTCATTTGTGTTATAATGAAAGAAGTAATTTCATACAACTCCTCATGCTTTACCTGTGCTGCTACACGTAAGTCTAGCCTGATCCTCTCCAAGAGATGACGAGAAAGGGTGATGCTTGTGGAAACAGTAAAGTTATCGACGATTGTAATGAGATTGACTCCCGAGTTGTATCCTTTCCTGAAGCGGTCCGAGCTCGATTTTGAGATCGTTCTGCGTAACGGGCTTGAAGCATTGGAAGCCGAGGATGCAATGGAAATTATTCAATACAGTATTTCCGAACATCAAAAAGACGCCTTGCTCCATTGAGGGCGTCTTTATTTTGGATTCGCGAAAAATTTCGTGTTTCGTAATAAATTTTTCGTTATATTTCCTTAAAATAATGGTATGATAGAGTTAATACTATATAACGGAGGTAGATCGCATGGGCGCACTTTCACCATGGCATATCATATTAATTGCTCTTGTCGCATTGCTGCTGTTCGGCCCGAATAAATTGCCGGAGCTCGGCCGCGGTTTCGGTAAAATGTTCCGCGAGTTCAAGGATGCCACAACGGGCAACAACAACTCCGGATCTAATGATGAACCCCCGGTTCAGAAGAAAGAACTAATATCCGCTGAAGCTCCGAAGCAGGACAATGTAGTTCCAAGCCAAACCAAACAAGGGTGAGGACAAAATAACGAGCCATCCGCCTATTTAAGGCCGATGGCTTTTTTTGTTTGATATAGAAAACAGTTACTTTTGAAGGCTCCGCTCCTTGCGGGAAACCGCATGGGTGCCTAGCAGCAGAACGGCAGCTATAGCAGTCAAGCAGGCTCCGAAGCCGTACATGGCCTGGCCGCCCCACAGATCTTTAATATAGCCTCCAACGAAGCCACCGGTAATCCCTGCGAGTCCAAGAAACACGGCCGCAAGCATCGCCTGCCCCGTCGAGCGCAGCTCTTCCGGTACAAGCCTCACGGCGTACTGTACGGCAACAATCCAGAACACGGCAAAGGTTACGGAATGCGTGAGCTGCAGCGCAATGAGGATTGACGGATCCGTGATCCATGCATACAATGCCCAACGGACCGTATACAATACCGCTACCATTCCAAGCAGCGCCAGCTCATGAAACCGGTGCATATACCTGCCCAGCAATGCGAAGGTCGGTACTTCGCTTAATGCTGCGAGCGCCCAAGCCCAACCGGCCATCGAATCGGGTGCCCCCAAATCCTTCAAATACAGCACCAGCAATCCGTCATTCATCCGGTGCGGAATCATTAGCAAAAAAATCAGAAGCAAAAACCATAAAAAAGGACGGTTTTTGAGAACACTAGTAAGGGCGGTAATGGAAATGCCCGGACCGCCTCCCTTTTCGTCCTTAAGAAACAACAGCAGCACGAGAGGAAAAACCCATATGGACCAATACAGCCATGGAATGCTCTGCAGTCCCCCAATCAGGCTGAGAACCGAGCCTGCCGTCATCGCCATCAATGTGAAGCCGAGTGATCCCCACATCCGCACGGAGCCGTAGGGCAAGCCGGCATGGATCGTCGCTTTGATCGTCACACTGTCCAATAGCGGAACGGAAGAAAGCATGAAAAAGTAAAGCAGCAGCATGAACAAAAATGACCATCCATAGCCCTCCGTGACGAAAATTCCTGTACTGGAGAGCAGCGTACAAGTCCAAAGAAGGAAAATGATCAATTTCAACGTGTGGTACCGGTCGCTCAAATACCCCCATAGCGGTTGAGCGAAAATGGCTACGAACGGGCCGAACATCATTAAGAGCCCGATTTGCGCGGAAGAATACCCTTTCAATTCAAAATAAATCGGCAAAAAAGGCATGAGGACAGCCGTTGTCGCATAGTAAAAAAAATTGAGCCCACGCAAAGTCCAAATTTGATTTTTCATAGCACCGGTCCTTCTTTGACAAGTTAACCTAAACACCAAAAATTCAACAAAATGCGTCAAAGTTCTCTATTTACCTATCGACTCTTTTATTATAATGGTAGATATCATTCTGGCAAGGAGAGATTGACAAGCATATGGAACTTTTACTAGCATCGCTGTTGATGGTCGCAGGCCAAGTCGGAGCCGATCACCCTAACGTAAGCTTCGACCAGCTCGTTCAGGCTTCGCTCGATTCCAAGAACGCGGTCGTCCGGCAAGCCGACTCCGGTACGGGCAATAACGATTATTTAAGACCTCTTAACAAGAAGGATCCGCAAAAAGACGCCCCTAAAATCAAAGGGGTCTATGTAACGGCGCACAGCGCAGCCGGTGCAAGAATGAACACGCTGCTGAAGCTGCTCGACGATACGGAGCTCAACTCCATGGTTGTCGACATTAAAGATGATTGGGGATACATTACTTACAATACGGGCAATCCCGAGCTGGAGGCTATGGGAACGACCCAAAAAATCATTTCCGATATGCCTAAGCTGATAAGCACAATGCAGGAGCATGACATCTATCCTATCGCGCGGATCGTCGTATTCAAAGATACCGTTCTTGCCAAGAAGCAGCCCGAGCTATCATTCATCAATCCGGACGGCACCCTGTGGGGCAACAATAAGTCCAATCCCGACAGCTTCGTCAATCCTTATAAAAAAGAAGTATGGGATTACAACATCGCCATAGCCAAAGAAGCGGCCAAAGCCGGCTTTAAGGAAATTCAGTTCGACTACGTGCGATTCCCGGAAGGGTTCGAGAAACGGGCGGATACATTAAAGTATGACAAAGACGAACGGACTAGAATCCAGGCGGTTGCTGAGTTCGTAAAGTATGCCAGAGAGCAGCTGGCTCCGTTAGGCGTCCGAGTCTCCGTGGACATCTTCGGCTATGCAGCCTCGGTTCCCGCCGCGGAAGGGATCGGACAGGATTTCGAGAAGATTTCGGAAAATGTCGACGTCATCAGCCCGATGATCTATCCAAGCCATTACTCTACCGGATGGTTCGGAGCCAAAATTCCTGATGCCGAGCCGTACGTCACGATCAACGGAGCGATGAAGGATACACACAAAAAGCTGGCTCCGATCAACGATATACAGCCCATTATTCGTCCATGGATACAAGACTTCACCGCCTCCTGGGTGCAAGGCTATATCAAGTACGGCAAACATGAAATCGAAGAGCAGATCCGTGCATTGAAGGATAACGGCGTAGAGGAATTTTTACTGTGGAACGCAGTGAATACGTACACTCCAAATGTCGAATATAAATAAAGCATCCGTGGATGTAAAAATCCCCGTTGGAATTTATCCAGCGGGGATTTTGTTATTCTTATCAAGTTATAAGTCCGGTATTTGCCAGTCGATGGCTTCCGTGCCGATGCTTCTCAGGAAATCGTTGGTTTGGGAATACGGCTTGCTGCCAAAAAATCCGCGGTGCGCCGACAAGGGGCTTGGATGAACGGAACGCAGCACCTTATGATGCTTGTTTGTAATCAGCTGCATCTTTTGCTGTGCGTGGCTGCCCCACAGGATGAAGAGGACCGGCTGCTCGCGCTGGTTCAATTGAGAAATCACGCAGTCCGTAAATCGTTCCCAGCCTTTACCCTTATGGGAATTCGGCGTAGCCTCCCGTACGGTCATTACCGTATTGAGCAGCAATACGCCCTGCTCCGCCCAACGGACCAAATAGCCGTTATTCGGGATTTTGCACCCAAGGTCGTCTCGCAGCTCCTTGAACATGTTTTGCAATGACGGCGGCGCAGGGACTCCCGGCTTCACGGAGAAGCTCAACCCATGGGCTTGCCCCGGGCCATGATACGGGTCCTGTCCTAGGATAACGACCTTCGTATCCGCATAAGGCGTTAAGCGCAGCGCGTTGAAAATATCATACATATCGGGATAGATGGTCCGCGATCCGTATTCTTCCTTAAGAAACTGCCGCAGCTCTTTGTAGTAGGACTGCTCGAATTCCTGTGCCAGCAAGTCTTCCCAATCGTTATTCAAGATGGGCATATCAATTATTCACTCCAAAATTTCGTTGATTAACCTCGAAACGTCGTTACCATGTGTACAAAATAATTTACCGTGCGATGAACCCGGTCCTTCACCTTCGTGTCCGCCGGTTCTCCTTCCGGTGTAAACACGCGCTGATCGCCTCCGATCGAAATCCACTCGGGGCAATTAATGCCGTGCACGTTGCGGACGATCGTTTGCAGCTGCTGCAAGGAGCTTACGCCAACAGCGCCTCCCGTAGAGCTGACGGAGAGCACGACTTTCCCGTCGAACTGCTCAAAGCCGACATGGTCCAGTGCGTTTTTCAATACGCCGCTTGGAGCGCCGTGGTATTCGGGTGTTGCCAGAACGATGCCGTCCGCATCCTTCAATTGCTGTTTCATGAACAGCAGGTTAGTGTCATTCGCTTCGACATCCGGGCTGTAAATCGGTACAGGCGATTGATTCAGATCAATCAGCGTAACTTCGCATTCCTTGCCTTCCAGAACGGTTTGGATATATCGGCATAATTGGGTGCTAGTCGATTGCTTGCGATTACTGCCTGCTAAAATGGTTATTTTCATCACATTTGGCTCCTTCGCTTAACTTTATACACATAGTAGTATACAATGTATACTAAGTCAACTTATGGAAACGCCTATTTTTCTGTCCAAAAGCTACAAGGATCCGTTTCTATAGGCCATGCTTTCTATCGTATCAGAATCCGGTCATTGTTGCATGTTTTTTCTAATATTAGCTACAATGAAACTAACGGACAATCTATAAAGGAGATGATGATGCATGCTGATGATAGGCGAACAAGCTCCCGCCTTCGAAGCCGACTCTACGCTCGGTCCGATCCGATTGAACGATTATCTCGGTAAACAGCCGATTGTCTTAATCTTTTACCCGAAGGACGAAACGCCTATTTGTACGAAGCAGCTGTGTGCCGTCCGTGACTCCAAAGCGGAATATGCCAAATATGATGCGCTGGTACTGGGTATAAATCCTGCATCCGTCGAGGAGCATCGGAAATTTTCCCAAAAGTTTATGTATGACTTCCCTCTCGTTTCCGATCACGAGGAACGGATCCGCCAGTTGTACGACGTCGGGAAAGTGTTTCTTCTAGGCCAGCAGCGTGTCGTCTATGTGATAGCCTCTGACGGAACAATCGTGTACGCCAAAAAAGGGAACCGCCCTACCTCCGAGATCATGGCCGTTCTGGAGCATCTGCTTACAACGAACTAAGATCCGTCATTCGCTTTACCTGTTCTTGGCCGCTTAAGCCGTAAAAAGAACACCCCATGGAACCGTCTCGCCTTAAGCGGGCCGTTCCACGGGGTGTTCTTGTTTCGCAATGAAGCCTTATTGGGACAAGCGCTTGGTCAGTTCGTACAGTTCCATATTAAACTCTTTCTTCGAGTTGACTACTTTATCGATGTCAGTCGTAACCAATTCCCCTTTGATGACGCCGCATGATTTGCCGGATTCGCCTTCAATCAGCTTGCGGACGGCAAAATCGCCCAGCTTCCCTCCGAGAATACGGTCATTGTGAGTCGGAGCTCCACCGCGTTGGATATGGCCCAACACCGTAACGCGCGGCTCAATGCCGTTGCGCTTCGTGATTTCGTTGGCGATTTCTTCGCCCTTGCACACGCCTTCCGCTACGACGACGATACTATGGCGCTTCCCTTGGTCGAAGTTGCCCGCCATCCGTTGTGCTACTTCATCGAGATCGAACGGCACTTCCGGTACGAGGATCGTTTCCGCACCGCTGGCCAGTCCGGCATACAGCGCAATATCGCCGCAGTGGCGTCCCATAACTTCAACAACGGAAGAACGCTCATGGGAGCTCATGGTGTCGCGCAGCTTATTGATCGCGTCAACTACAATGCTGACGGCCGTATCGAAACCGATTGTAAAGTCTGTGAACGGAATGTCGTTATCGATCGTTCCCGGTAAGCCCATCGTTTTGATGCCCAGCTTGCTCAGCTTGTTGGCGCCTTGGTAAGAGCCGTCGCCGCCGATAACTACCAAACCGTCGATGCCCCGCTTCCGCAGGTTGTCCGCGCCGAGCTGCTGCCCTTCAGGTGTCATAAACTCCTTACAGCGAGCCGTTTGCAAAATGGTGCCGCCGCGTTGAATGATGTCGCCCACGCTTCGCAAGTCCATCTCGCGGATGTCGTCGTTGATCAAACCGGCATAGCCGCGCTGCACCGCATAAACTTCCAACCCGTGAAACAGCCCGCTGCGCACAACCGCGCGCACTGCGGCGTTCATTCCTTGCGAATCCCCGCCGCTGGTCAAAACGGCTATTTTTTTAATAGACATGTATGGTTTCCTCCTATTCCTTGCACTCAGGTGCTCGGGAAATTATGATGTTTTACGAATCCAAACACTGTTGACGAAGAAAAAAAGGCGCGTCAACGGGCTGCCTTTCATTAATTCCCGTGAAATTTGCTTGACCTGCTTCTGCTTGCTTACTTTCGGATCGGACAAATACAATGCGAGTAAACCTTCAATAATCATGCGATGAAACGCCGGATGCTCCAGCCGGTTCGCTTTGTTGCGCGCTTCCAGCACGATAGCCGCAATCCGCTCTACCGTCTGATCCATGTTGTCGTAATAGCTGCAAAAGTTCAAATCGCCGCCGATTTCGTCTTCTTCCTGGTCAATCAAGTAATCCAGCAATATATGCAATCCGCAAATATACGGAAAATAAGCATCGTGAATCGTTTCTACGGCAGCCGGCTTCAATTGGGAATCCGAGGCTGCCAGAAACAGCATGAATACGCCCAGCGTCGACCCCGTCGCCGCCGCGAACTCATTCCAGCTTATGGCCGGAAAGCTCGCCTCGTGCTTGCTCCACCAGGCTTGCAGCGCGTCCTCTCTCAGCTCATGGCGAATATGCTTGTACACCTGCAGGTCGCAATAAAGCCCTACAAGCTTGCGTACGTTGTCCGCTACCAAAGAATAGGACGGCAGGAGCCTGATGCTAGCCTGGCATGTTTTGACAAGCTCATTCAAGTACCCGGCGTCTTCCTTCTCCTGCCGGAGTGCGTAATAATCGTGCAGCGGCTCCGCCGGATCGACGGCATCGAGCATCGATTGGTGCAGCATGCGGAAGTCGTCCGGGTCCATCGACGTGCTGCGGTCGCACAGGTTGTCCAAGTAATCGCTGATCGTTTGGAAAGCGACAATTAACGGAATAAGCACATGACGCATCGGCAAATTAGCGGCAGCATATACAGCCCCGCCTTCACAGTGAAACTGCTTGCTCGTCATGCTGTCAATTGCCTGCTTCTGAAGCTCCAGATCCGGAATGGATTCCGCCTTGGAGCGCCAAAACTTCAACTGCTCCCTTACCTCGGGCAGCACATACCGGTATACTCGGAGCATCAGATGAATAGAGTTGCCTGGGACAAGCGACATGCGGCGCAGATCAGAGCTCAAGGGAATGTCCTCCGGTCTGCTGGAACGAGTATTGCACGAGAAGCTTGATTTCCACCCATTGCAGCTCTGTCAGCAGCTCCTCCGCCAGTTCGTTCTGAACGACGGTAACCTGCTGCTCCACTATATCCACGAACAAGTACGGATCCCAGGACGGCCCCGACACCAGCTTATCCAGCCGATTCTTTAACGAGTCGCTGCCGAAGGCTTCCGCAGCATAGCTTTGCACCCGCGCTTTGGCCGCAGCCTGCAAGGCATCGCCAACGGGATGCGCCCCTCCTTGCCGGAACCAATACTTGGAGTTGCCGTAGTCGCCTTCCATCCTGTGCATGATTGCATGCCAATAGCTGCCTAACGGGGTGTGCAATTCCTGGGACAGCTTATGCGAAGCCTCCAGGCTTTCATTCAGCAGGTGCAATCCCGCCTTGACCGCCTTCGCATTAGAAAGCGCACGGGAATCCAGGCCCTCCTGCGGCAGCTTCGAAATCCGGATATCGTGCAAATCATCCCATTCCTCCATGGGGTAGAGGGAAGGCCGGTGATCTCTTAACATATTCCATAACTTCTCGACCGCTTCCGTCCATGCCAAAACCAATCACCTCATCACAATAAAACTCGTAACCTTAATTATATTACAAAGTAAAGACAATGCCCATCTATTTCTTACCACATAGGAAAGTTTAACTTCGTTAAAGCATTAAAGTGCTTAACAAACTTTTCTGTTGGCGAATAGACCTACATCTGAACGAGATCACTCCTCTTCGAAAGACCTGGATAGAGGTTTATCTCAATGATGCGCAGCGGAGGCCGACACGTCCTGATTGACCCGGAACCAAAGGTGAAGCTCGTTAATGGTGCCCGCCAGCTCGGCAATCTCGCTGTTCAGCTCGCAGGACAGCTTGAAATTATCCTCCACATTCAATTGATTTTGCTTGCGGATAATGATTTTCTCGAGACGTTTGATCTGATCCGGTATCGTTCCCCGGATTTCTTCCCAGCGCAGCAATATATCAGACCGCTCTTGATCGGAGTACTCTTCCCATTCTTTGTCCAAATGAGGCAGCGGTATACCAAGTCGTTCATCTTGTACGAAAGTCCATGTCATAAATGGTTCCGCCTTTCTTAATTTTCGGGGCTCCCGGCAAAGTATCCGCTTTGGCTTCGAAGTCAAAGCGCCACTTTGCGGGGTTATTTTTCTGCACTTTCTTTATCTACATAAATGTACCACGAAGCCGCAACCCTCTGCCAGTAGGTATGTAAATTTTCCGCTCCACTCGGGAATTTCTATGCTATACTAGGAAGAATGATTGTTAACGTTAAACATACCTAGGAGCCTTGACTTTATGAGTAGCATCGAACAACCCAGAGTGACGTATAAGCAGCTGCTGACCTTTTTCATCCCGCTCGGAATAGCGTCCAGCCTCGTCACGATCTCTCACGTCATCATTAACAGTACGCTTGCCCGCTCCGCCAATCCGGAGATTATTATCGCAAGCTACGCGCTGCCTCTCAGTATTCTGGGCATCACCGAAAGACCCGCCGTTCTTATGCGGCAAACTTGCTCGGCTCTGGTTCGCGACCGCGTCTCCTTCCGGGCCATGTCCATCATCAGCTGGTATATATTGGCGGCAATTATGCTGTTAGGCGCCCTGATTTGCTACACTCCAGTAGGCAAATGGGTGTTTTTGCATTTTTTCGGCGTCGAGGAATCGCTGCTTCAGCCCATGGTCGATGTATATAAGATTTTAATGTTCGTCAGTATTTTTTCGGGACTGCGCTGTTTGTATCACGGAATTATCATTTTTAATATGCGAACCAAATGGCTGACGATCGGGATGGTAATCCGGCTTATTGCGATGTACGTGCTGTCGCTCTACTTCATTCATACGAACCAGGTTGACAGCGGTAAAGTCGGGGCTATTATTTTTCTGACAGGAATGGTGGTCGAGGCTGCGGTCAGTGTCTGGGAGGGCCGTTCGCTATTGAAGCAAATTCCCGAGAAAAAACCGGACCATCCGATCGAAAAGCCCAAGCAGATATTTCAATTTTACCGCCCGCTGCTCTACTCATCGGTCATCGCCGTTATCGTCGGGCCTGCAATTAATGCATTTTTGGGCAAAACGATGGATTTCCAGCTGGCTGTAGCGGCATTCGCCATTGCGGGAAGCTTGACGAACCTGGTGCAAAGCTTTTTCTCCTACATTCATCAGATCGTGCTGAACTTTTACCGCAAAGATTCGCAGACGGTCATGCGCTTCACGCTCATGCTTGCGTTCATTCCGGGTCTGCTGATTGCCATGCTTGCTTATACTCCGCTCGGACCGCTATTCATGCAGAATGTCATGGGTGTGAACGAACGGCTTATGCACGCCAGCCTCGATACGCTGCGAGTGTTTATGATTACGACGCTTGTATTTCCTTGGCTTGATTTCGGCAATGGAATGATCATGCTGCGCGGACAAACGAAGGTAATGGTTTGGTCCCAGGCGGCGAACGTCACAGTGACGCTGATTTCCCTCGTGCTCGGCGTGATGTGGAGTCCGGGCTGGAACGGAATGATCGGAGCTTTGGCGCAATCGCTCGGTCTTGCCGCCGAAGCGGCCGTCGTCTGGTTCGTCCTTAGGGAATTGTGGAAGACGTCCGACAAGCTGCCGGAACGAATGACTTTTAAAACATAGAATCGAGTGATTACGTGGAAAGCGGAATTCAACAGCGCAAGCCTCATTACGGTGCGCAGCGCGCCTTTACATTTTCATTTTTTATGACAACGGCCGTCATTGTCTCGTATTTTCCTTTATATTTTCAATCGGTTGGATATTCGACGATTCAAATCGGACTGCTCTACTCCATCGGACCGTTGATCGGCATCGTGTCGAATCTGTTCTGGGGCATAATCAGCGATAAGCTTCAAACCGTCAAAAAGATTCTGCTCGTCATCCTTGCCGCTCAGCTCGTCACGTCGTTCGTCGTTTTTCAGACGGCGAATTTTGGGTGGCTCATGGTCTTTATGGCGGTGTTCTTTTTCTTCCAGTCGCCGACGACCTCGTTAAACGACAGCTTGACGCTGCTGAATATTAGCGGAACGAACAAAAGCTACGCCTCCTTCCGTATTTGGGGCTCTATCGGGTTTGCAGCAGCCTCTCTCTTCTTCGGTTTGCTGCTTCAGCAGCGCGGCTCCGGCCTAACGGCTATCCTATGCTTGTTTACAATTGGCCTATCCCTCGTTTTGTCGACGCTGCTTACGGACGGTCGCAGTCAATCGGGCAAAAAAATCCAGTTTTCCGGCATGGTGCAAATCGTCGCTTCCCGGCAAATGGTGCTCTTTTTGCTGACCATTACGGTTGTTTCGGTAGCTCACCGGTTTAACGACGGGTTTCTAGCCCTGTTCTTGAAGCAGCTGGGGGCGGACCCCTCCATCGTCGGCTGGTCGTGGATGGTTTCGGCCGTGAGCGAAATCCCGATTTTTTTCCTGCTCAGCAAATACGGTCACAAGTACAAGGAGCTGCCTCTTCTGGCCGTTTGCGCTATCGTATATGTCGTCCGGTTTCTGCTGATGAGCCAGGTCGAGAATCCGTTGTGGGTTATCGTCATTCAGGCCATGCACAGCATTTCGTTCGGCATCTTCTTCTTTACCGTCATCCGTTATATCCAGAGGAATGTCCCCGATGAGTTCCGGGCTACCGGCCAAGCGATCTTCGCCGTCTGCTGGTCGGGAGTTGCCGGGCTCGTCAGCGGTACTTTGGGCGGCTGGCTGTTCCGCGATTTCGGTCCGCACGTCATGTACGGTATTGGCGCAGCGCTATCCTTGATTGCCGTATTCGGCTTCCTGTTTTTGCATTATGCTTACAAGCACGACTAATGTTTGCCAAGTTAGTCAAGAAATGTTCAAATTTTCGCTCAGAAAATCGTTCCGCTACGCAAGAAAATGTCCATTTCCGTCGTCTATAGTATAGGCATGCTGCGAGGAAATGGCGCGAGTGAGCAATCCGCCCTGCTGCAGACCTGCAACAGGGCTTTTTCGCATTCTTTTTTCAATGCTGTACATGACGCATTCGGTGCCATCTTTAAATTAACGAACGGAAGACGGAGGGGTTACGTGCTTGCAGTAGATCATTTATCACATCGGTTCCGTAACGGAAACGAAGAGACGCCGGTCCTTCACGATATTCATTTTACCGTGTCCAAAGGGGAGATTGTCTCGCTTCTCGGAAGCTCTGGATCCGGCAAATCGACGCTTCTTAACCTGATGGCCGGTTTAATGAAGCCGTCGCAAGGAAGCATTCTTATTAACGGGCATCCGATTGAGAAAATGTCCGAAAACCAGCTGGCGGAGTTCCGACGGACGCATATCGGCTTTATTTTTCAATCCTATGAGCTGATTCCGCACTTGACGGTTCGTGAAAATGTCGAGCTGCCGCTTGTATTTCAGGGCATCAAAGCCAAAATCCGCAAGGAGAAGGCGGTAGCGCTGCTGACGAAAGTAGGGCTGGGAGAGAAAACGGAAATGTTCCCCTCCCAATTATCGGGCGGCCAGCAGCAGCGCGTCAGTATCGCCCGCTCCCTGATTACCGAGCCGGCGATCGTGTTCGCAGACGAACCTACGGGGAATTTGGATACCAAGACCGAGAAAGAAATCATCGATCTGCTTCTCGAGCTTAATAAAACATCGCAGATCACGTTTGTCATTGTCACCCACGAGATTGAAGTGGCCAAACGAACCCGTAGAGTAATCCAGCTGCGGGACGGTTATTTGGTGGAGGAACCACTTGAGGCGGGTGAGGACGAATGAGGCTCCGCGATTACTTGAAGCTGGGCTGGGAGCAGCTGAGACGGAGAATGGTCGTCACCGCGCTGTGCGCCATGGGGATCGCCATAGGCTCCGCCTCGATCATCGTTGCCTTGTCGTTCGGCGAATCGATCAACCATTACAGCAAGACGCAGATGAGCTTCTATATGAAATCGGACGAAATAACCGTGCGGAACGGAATTGCCAAAGGCGCCGACGCCAAGGATACCAATGCCTCCAAGGCGTACGAGCTGAACAAGGCCAAAATAGACATTATGCGCAGCCTTCCCTATGTCAAAGCATTGGCCACCTACCAGACGTTCAATCAATTCGAGTTCGAGGTAGATAATAAGAGAGGTCAGCTCTACAACGTATACGCTACCGAGCTGGACACACTGGAGGCTTTCGGCTCCGAGCTGCATCAGGGAGGAGCCTCCGATATGGACAATACGATCATCTTGAGCTACGGTGCCACGATGGGACTGTTCGACGAACAGCTCTCCCGTTCCGGAAGCCAGGAGGAGCAGTCCGAAAGCGAGCAGCTCGACAACTATCTTAACCAGCGCATTATTGCGTATCCCGTCTATCAAAAGCAGATTATTTTGAAGCCGCAAATTTTCATGCCGAACGGGCAGCAGATCTCGAGCATTCAGTTCCCGCTTCGTGTCGTCGGCATTTTGAAGAAGCCGGAAGGTGTCTCCGACGATATGGTTAGCAACATGAAGACGGCGTTCATCTCCCCCGCTCTCGGCAAAAAGATCCGCGACGCCATGGCCGAAGCCAACTCGAACGCGAGCAGCAAATCCGGTTCGAGTACGAAAGCGGCACAGCCGGAGCCGGAGTATAATGAAGTCAAAATTAAAGTCGATGAAAGCTCCCACGTCCGGGAATTGGATGAGTGGATCAAGAAGCTGAAGCTGTCTACCGAGACGAACCTGTTCCGAGAGGAACGAATGCAAGGGGAATTGGTTATATTGCGCCTGGTGTTCGGCGGCGTCGGTTTGTTCATTCTGTTCGTCGCTTCCATCTCGATCATCGTTGCTATGACCATGTCCACGTATCAGAGAAGACGGCAGATCGGCATTATGAAGGTGCTGGGAGCCAACTTGAAGCAGATCCGGCATATGTTTATGGTCGAATCCGCTCTGCTTGGAGTACTGGGAGGCGGCTGCGGCATTTTATTATCGTACTGGGTTATTTGGGGGATCAACATCGTCGTCATGAAATTTTCCCCTCCGCGTCCGGGAGCCGAGCAGGAAATCTTGTTCATCAGCCCGTGGATATTGCCTGTAGGATTGTTCTTTGCCGTACTGACCGGTGTTTTGTCGGGAATCTACCCCGCCATCAAAGCATCCCGCACCGACGCATTGACCGCTATCAAACGAGACTAGGAGACAACTAAGCGATGAAAAAGAAAACATGGATATCGGCTATAGCCGGAGCCGCAGTAATCGGAATAACCGCTTTCCTCTATTTGCAAAGCCATTCCAAGCCGGCGCCGCAGCAGCAGATCAATCAAGGAATGTCCGCTCTGTCATTCAAAGTAACCCGGGAGGATTTGATCAGCTCCGTCGAAGTGAAAGGGAAAACGTCCTATCAAAATGAAACCTACATCAACGCCCCCTTCTCTGCGGATGTCAAAGCGTGGACCGTCACCGACGGCGCACAGGTCGGCAAGGGAGACTCCTTGTTCCAGCTGGACAGCGCAGCGCTCGACGATGAAATAGCGCAGCTTCAGGCCAATAAGAAAAAACAGGAGCTGGAGCTCAAGCTGGCCGAATTTCAGCGCGATACGGGAGCACAAGAAGCAGCCGTCAGTGCGGAAGGCATCAACGAGAGTGCGGCGAAGCAGCGCTATGCGCAGTCGAAAAGCCAAGAAATACAGGAGGAGATTTCGAGGCTGAATCTCGAGCACATGCAATCCCAGCTCGCGCAAAAGCTGGAGAAGCGCCAAGCGGCTCAATTCACGGCCCCTGTGAACGGCATATTTTTGTTCGACAGCACCAAGCAGCCGCAATCTTTGAAGGAAAACGAACGGGTAGGAAAAATCGTCGATTTGACCAAGCTGCAGCTCATC
The DNA here is from genome assembly GCF_022354825.1 of Paenibacillus sp. H1-7. Taxonomy (GTDB): domain Bacteria; phylum Bacillota; class Bacilli; order Paenibacillales; family NBRC-103111; genus Paenibacillus_S. Next base: position 2,049,831 of record NZ_CP031168.1, on the reverse strand, counting down.
TGCACGGTGGGAGAATACGATCTGTTCAAGCTGAAGGTCGGCATGCCGGTGGAGGTCAAGGTCGATGCTCTCAAAAATACCAAGCTTCAAGGAAAAATCGAGCGTATCTCCAAATTCGCCAAAAATACAGGGGACAGCAGTGATTCTGCCAGTAAAACGGCGGCAGCCGAATTCGAGGTCACCATCTCCCTGGAGCAAAATGAGCAGCTCATCGCCGGCTTGAGCCTGACCGCTACGGTGATGACCGACAAGAAGCCGGGTACTCTGGTCGTCTCCACTCTCGCCATTCAGCGCGACAAGGATCAATATTACGTCATGGTTCAAAACGGGCCTAACGGTTTGGAAAAGAAAGAAATTGAAATCGGATTGGAAACTCCAGAAAAAACGGAGATTGTGAAGGGCTTGAACGAAGGAGACACCGTGGTGATTCAATAAGGGCAACGCAAAGGTTGTCATCCCCCTCCAAACCGGATATAATGAATGGTGGCTTTTAGTACCAAGTCATAATCATGTTTGCATGTTTGAAGGGATGGAGTACCAATGGAATATAACGATTTTAAAACAATACTGCACGAACGCAGAAGCGTACGTCGTTTCACCGAGCAAGAAGTAGCCGTTGAGGATATAAAAGAGCTTATCGATTGCGCCCGCTACGCGCCTAGCGATACGAACTCGCAAACCTGGGAATTCATCGCCATCGTGAACCGCGAGAAGATTAAAGAGATTGAGCAAATGACGTGGGATCAGCTCCATAAGAGAGCAGCCGAAGCCGAGCAGCGCGGCCTGAGCAAAGAAGCGCGCCTGCTGGTCAAGTCTTTCGGACCGTACGCAACCGCCTTCTCCGATGCGCCTGTCTTGATCGTCTGCCTGGCTACGCCATATATGTCCAAGTTCAGAGACCGTATTTTCGATCCGGTTCAGCTCGTTGACGATGCCGTCTGGGCCGAGGAAGGCATCAAGAGCAGCTGCCTTGCCGCACAAAATCTGATGCTGGCCGCACACGCTCGCGGTCTTGCCACTTGCCCGATGACCGGTCCTGTTCTTCTTGCATCCGAGCAGCTTCGCGAGTATTTGGAGATTCCGGAACATTCCCAGATCAACATGGTCATTTCGCTTGGTTATCCTTCTGAGCGTCCCGGCAAGCTTCCCCGCAAGGAAGTCGATGAAATTTTACGTATCGTGAACTAGCCGAAATAAAGCAGTAAAGCCGTGACTCCTTGGAGAGCTCACGGCTCTATTGTTGTGTCGATTCAAGTCCATACCCCATAATGATTGGATGAGCCAAAAAAAAGCAGTCTCCCGAATGATCGAGAGCTGCTTTCTTCCTGCTTGCTATGACACTAATATATAAGAAAAACCGACGTATGCCATGATGTAGAGCCATCTGCAAGAGATGGATTATTCTTGTCTTACGCCGCTGTTTTTTTGATCTTATAGCTTAATGACGTTAGCTGCTTGAGGACCACGGTTTCCTTGAGTGATTTCGAACTCAACGGATTGGCCTTCTTCAAGAGTTTTGAAACCGTCGCCTTGGATTGCGGAGAAGTGAACGAATACATCGTCGCCGCCTTCTACTTGAATGAATCCGTAGCCTTTTTCTGCGTTAAACCATTTAACTGTACCTTTCAATGAAAACAACCTCCTAGAAGTATCGCCATCTGAGAGCGAATACGTTAATTATATCACCAGAATAATTATAAATCAACCTGCAAAAAAGAATCAAGCTTCCATTTTTCTCTTATTTCCTAAGACATAAAAATTCGGTTGATCCCGGTATAAACGGCAATTCAGACTTGCCCATCTCTGCAGCTACCCCATCATGGCGGAGTTCCGACAGTAAGCTATCCAGCTGCGGATAACGAACCCAGCGCAGCGAATGCAGCGGATAAATGAGAACCCTTCCCCCTCTTTTACCCACTCTGAGCAGCTCGCGAATCGCCTGCAAGTGAAATGATTCCCCGAGCATATCGTTATATAAAAATAAAAAATGACTGCACAGCACTAATGAAAACGAATCATTATCAAAAGGAAGCTCAGGTAACCCGGCCGGTGTATATTTGCCTGCGCCGGCGGACTTCCGGAAGTCATCCATGAACAATCGCAAAGACTGCTCGCGCAGCTCACGGTGACGCTCCAGGCTGCCATAATAGGACCAGTCGAACACCTCCCGGATTCCTGCCAGCTTCTGCGTCGAGCTCTCAATCTCCGATTGCCCGTGTGCCTGAATCGCATCCGGGTCCATCCCGTATAACGGGTCCGCTGCCTGCGCACGAAATCCTCTCGCGCTAGCTTCGGCAACGAAGGAAGATGCGCCTGCGGCTACATCCAATATCGGCCCTTCATTCAAATCGATATGCCGCAAAGCGAACATCCGCTCATACTCGGCATACGACCGGCATGTCATCGCCACTCCGGTCTGTTCATACACTTTCTCGCTCATGCTCATCTCTCCTCTTCTAATTGAACCTGACTCATCTCATCTCGGCTCGGGCATGCCCGAAGTCCGCCTATGCGAACTTAGAAGAGATTTTATCACAGTCTTACAAATGCTGGCAAGAGCCTCTTTCCCTTCCCCGCTCTTGATTTCCTGCTATGATTGCGGTATGATTCAGCCGATATCCTGTACAAGAAATGGAGCCGTATTGAATGATTAAAAAGCATTTAATTTATAAAAAAGACAAATGGAACATGCTCACCGTCGAAGTGAACGGCAAAACCCTTATTTTGCGCGAGATTTCCGATCAGTGGGGCGAAGAATGCCATACGTTCCTTAGCAGACCCGCGATGATGCAGTGGGCGGAGGAGCGCTTTCCAAAGGAGCGCTATGCTGACAATGAAGAAGAATGGTCAGCGATCATGCAGGCGTTTAAAGAAGTGTAATGAACCTGACATTACACGGAAGGATTACAAATCATTCCATGAATAAGGGGCTTGACTAAAAGCCTGTCCCGCTCATATAATGAAGTCAATTACATAAGATGTCCTCCAAAGGGGAGTAGCTGTCACAGTAAAGTCGTCAGTTCGGGTGCAAGCCCCGGCTTTATTGGCAACGAAACGTTGTTAGCAAGACCTTTGCCTATCGGTAGAGGTCTTTTATTGTTTAATGAGACCTTTACCGAGTTCGGTAGAGGTCTTTTTTATGTAAACAATAAGAAAGAAGGAGCGGATAGGACATGGAATGGCTAGACCCGACATTTTTTAGTGCACTACTCAGCATCATCTTAATCGACTTGGTTCTCGCGGGAGACAATGCGATCGTCATCGGACTCGCAGCCAGAAACTTGCCTAAAGAACATCAGAAAAAAGCTATCCTTTGGGGGACTGTCGGAGCGATTGTAATTCGTGCCGTTGCAACCTTGCTGGTGGTATGGCTGCTCAAGCTCCCTGCATTGCTGCTCATCGGAGGCATCCTGCTGATCTGGATCGCCTACAAGCTGCTCGTTGACAAGAAGGATCATGACATTCAGGCGCAGAATAAGCTGTGGCCCGCTATTCAGACCATTATTATCGCCGACGCTTTGATGGGCTTCGATAATGTAATGGCGGTAGCCGGCGCATCGCACGGAAGCTTCTTGCTCGTCATTGTCGGTCTGCTTATCAGCGTACCTATCATGGTATGGGGCAGCTCGTTGTTTATTCGCTGGATGGAGAAATTCCCATGGATCATTTATGTAGGTGCAGGCGTGCTTGCCTTGACGGCTGGTAAAATGCTGACGGAAGATCTGCTGGTGCATGACTGGTTTGCTGCGAATCCGGTTATTAAGTGGGCATTGGTGGTACTCATTGTTGCCGGAGTCCTGGTAACAGGCTTGTGGAACAAGCTGTTCGGTTTCAACGTATCGGTTAACGACAACGGTCATTTGAAAATTCCTCAAGAGCTTGTTGATGAAGCGAACATTCGTCCGGATGACAGCTTCCAGGCAAGAACGGATGAAAAAGGCCATTTAGTCCTCGTAAAATCCAACGGCTAAAGCGCTTATCGAAACAAACGCCCTGTTCCGTTTCTCTTTTGTAAGGAGCCGCACTCCTTAGGAAGGAAGAATCGGATGAGGGCGTTTTTTTATAAGAGGAAGTCTATTGGCGAAAACAAGGAATTAATACGGCCGCGTCGAATACCTTTGTACAAAAGGCGCTGTTGGAATTTGGGCATACTACGCATACACGGCAATCTGAACGAGGAGCTATTTTATGAATAATTCTACAACTCTTCTTACGTTTATCATCATCTCTTTTTGCTTTGCACTTATTTTAATTATGAAAAAAGATACGCTTCCTTCCAATGTGAAACGTCCTCTTGCCATATTGGCGCTTATTATGGTGGCCTTCTCCTTCACCCTGATCGTCTACAGCTTCTTCACCATGACCAAGGCCGGAGTATAAGGCGAGCGGGATGAGAGCATCCCTTCCTGAAATACATTCGTTCATCAGCAAGGAATTCTACCTCTAAAAGTGGTCCCGCTTCTAAGGTTAGACATCACTAAAAGAATTCCTATTATGATGAGAGCGTACTCTCCCTGAAATACATACGTTCATCAGCAAGGAAATTTACCTTTAAATCGCGGTCGCTCATCATTGTTTTACATCGATCGGTAATTTCCTTATAATATATCTACAATCCGGTCATACTAGGAAAAAAATTGCAGGAGTGTGAGCACTATGCGTTTTTTTCCGTTGGTAATGACGGGCTTGCTGTTCGCCGGAACGGTGCTTTCAGCTCCTATGTCGGCAAACGGCTTTACCAAACCTACAACCAAAAATACGAGGAGGGCTCCGATGAATCAAGTACTTAAACGAACTGATGTGCCTGCTGAGCATACATGGAATTTGGAGGATCTGTTTCCAAACCAGCAAGCATGGGACAAAGAGTACCAAGAAGTCAAGGAACTTTTGAAAAAGGTAGGAGCTTTTCAAGGAAAGTTGAAGGATCCATCCTCCATCAAGCAGTGCTTTGAGTTGGAAGACTCCATCTCGTTACATATGGAACGGCTTTATGTGTACTCCAACATGAAGCATCATGAGGATACAGCAGAATCTACATACCAGGCATTATCCGAAAAGGCGAAAAAATTAAGCGTGGAGACCGGCGAGGCCTTGTCCTTCATTTCTCCTGAAATATTAAGCTTATCCGACGAGGAGCTGAATAAGCTCGTCAACGATCCTGCGCTTAGCTCTTATAAGCGGACGCTGGAGGAAATGATCCGGGAGAAGCAGCATATTTTGTCCAAAACCGAGGAAGCTCTTCTTGCGCAAGTAGGCAACCTTTCTCAAGCGCCAAGCACGATTTACAGCATGCTCAACAACGCCGACCTGAAATTCCCCAAGGTGAAAAACGAGCAGGGTGAAGAAGTCGAGCTGACCCATGGGCGTTACATTCAGTTTTTGGAGAGCCGCAATCGCGAAGTGCGCAAGGAAGCCTTTCAAGCGATGTACGCGACCTATGCGAAGAATAAAAACACGATCGGCGCTACTTTGGCTGCCAATATAAACAAAAATATTTTTTATTCCAAGGTTCGGAAATATCCTTCTACGCTGGAGATGTCCCTGTACGGCGACAACATCCCGAAAGAAGTGTACACGAATCTGATCGATACGATCCATCAGTCGCTGCCTTTGATGCACCGGTACATGGATCTGCGCAAAAAGCTGCTTAAGGTCGACGACCTGCACATGTACGACCTGTTCGCCCCGCTGGTAGACGAATACAAAATGGATATTACGTACGAGCAAGCGCAAGCTACCGTTAAGGAAAGCTTGAAGCCGCTAGGCCAAGATTATCTCAACATCCTGCAGGAAGGCTTCGATAACCGCTGGATCGACATTTATGAGAATGAAGGCAAGCGCAACGGCGCTTACAGCTGGGGAGCTTTCGGCACCCATCCGTACGTGCTTCTGAATCACAAGGACAATTTGAACAGCATGTTCACGCTCACCCATGAAATGGGCCATGCGATTCATTCGTATTTGTCCGATGCTAACCAGAAGTACCGCGACGCTCAGTATACGATTTTCCTTGCGGAAGTGGCTTCTACACTTAACGAAGCGCTTCTGATGGATTACATGCTCAAGAAGTCGACGGATCCGAAAGAAAAAATGTACCTGCTGACCTACTATATGGATCAGTTCCGTACCACAGTATTCCGTCAGACAATGTTCGCCGAATTCGAGAAAATCACTCACGAGAAGGCGGAGCAAGGCGAATCGCTGACGCCTCAAGACTTCAGCAAAATCTATTACGACCTAAACGTTCTGTACTACGGTAAAGATATGGTTGTGGATAAGGATATTGAAATGGAATGGGCGCGTATCCCCCACTTCTACAACAGCTTCTATGTGTACAAATACGCAACCGGCTTCTCGGCGGCAACCAGCTTTGCCAAGCAAATCCTTGAAGAAGGACAGCCGGCCGTCGATCGCTATCTTGGTTTCCTGAAAAGCGGAGGCAGCGATTATTCGATCAATATTTTGAAGCGCGCCGGCGTAGATATGTCGACACCGGAGCCGATTAAGCAAGCTATGGATGTATTCAAAGATTTGCTCGTCCAAATGGAGCAATTGGCAAAATAATTACACAACAAGGCTGCAGACATCAAGGTGTTGCAGCCTTTCTTTGTTCTCAACATCGTTTTTGACATATAATCGAACTGCCAATGGAACATAATATAACATTTATTTTTTCGAAAATGTCCCTTTTTTTCCATTTTTACATTGAACTCTAGTCCCGCATTCATTACAATAAAACTATCGATACATAGTTACCGGATTGCCTCTAATGGGGCTTTTCGGCGACTGAATATCTACCGCAGAGCATAAGAGCACCCCGGCTTGCTTTGTTGACAAGTCAGAATGATTCGGCAGCAATGGATCCGATTGTCGCTTTCTGTACATTCCAAGGGATAGTAACCTCCTAACCAGGCATGGTGCGGTACGGTTATAAACAAACATAGCACAATATCCAGGAAGGATTACTCTATGCTTGATCCATTAAAAGAAATCGAAAAGCGGCAGCCCTTCACCTTTGAAGAGACAGAGGATGACTCTTTCGCGCTTCCGCAAGCCATACTTGAGAACATAACCGACGGCATCATGAATCTGGACGCCTTTGGACGAATTACCTACATGAATAAAGCCGCGGAGAAGATGCTGGAACGCCCACGGACCGATTTGCTCGGCATGTCGGTGTGGACAAGCTTTCCGACCGCTGTCGGCACTCCGCTGTACGACAACTATTTGGCCTCTATGGCGACCCAGCGTACTCATTCGTTTGATTTTTATTACTCTGCCATAAACCGGTGGTTCAAATTTCATGCTTACCCCGGCAAGGACCTGTTCACCATTTTGTTTCGTGATATAACCATCCGCAAAAACAACGAGAAGCTCCGCAAGGAAAGCGAGCAAATGTATAAGATGATCGCCGACAATTCAACGGACATGATTTCCAGAGTGTCGATGGACGGTATTTACTTATACGTCTCCCCCGCTTCCAAGACGCTGCTCGGCTATGAACCGGAGGAACTGCTGGGGCTAAATATGTACGATTTGCTCCATCCGGAGGATTTCCCCAACGAAGATAATGCGAGCATCAAGGAGCTCATCGACTCGAAGACGATGCTGACCGAATACCGCATTCGCCGCAAGGACGGAACGTACATCTGGTTCGAAACTACCGCCCGTACCATTCTCGATCCATACGGCCTGCGTAAGGAAATCATATCGGTATCGAGGGATGTATCGACCCGTAAGCATGTGGAAAAGCAGCTGCTGGAAGCGAACGAATTGCTGCAAAAAATGTCTACAGTCGACGCGTTGACCGGGGTGTCCAACCGCCGCGGATTTGATGAGTATTTGAAAAAGGAATGGAAGCAGTGCAGCCGGATGGCCGTCCCCCTGTCGCTTATTTTGATCGATATCGATTACTTCAAGCATTACAATGATACGTACGGCCATGTCGAAGGAGATATTTGCCTCCGGCTCGTAGCGGAATCGTTGAAAAAAGCCGCCAAGCGCTCGATCGATTTCATCGCCCGCTACGGCGGAGAGGAATTCGTCATCATCCTTCCTTCGACGGATGCGTCAGGCGCCCAAACCGTAGCCGAACATTTGCGAATGCAAGTAGAGGCCTTGCAAATCCCGTTGACACGCTCCGAAGGCTGTTCTTATATTACGATCAGCCTGGGCACAGCGACAATGATTCCTACGCGCGATTCCGACCCGAAAGAGCTGTTCCTGCGGGCGGACAAGGCATTGTATCAGGCTAAGCAAGAAGGACGCAATCTCGTGCGACTCTATTATGGCAATGATTGAAAGACAAGCCGCCGTTCGAAACGAACCGTGCGGTTTTTTCTTTTTTTCCGACTGGAACAAATAGCCGGCTTGCCTCGTTAGATAGGTAGGATGGAAAATTACGGCAAGCTGGAGGGATAATCTATGAAGGTATCGCCCAGGCGAATGCTCCACAACGCTATGAAAATGTTAATACCGTTAGCCACTCTGCTTACTTGCACCGTGATCGCTACCGGATCCTCGCCTCCCTCGGACTCAAGCACCGATAATTCTGCATTCGGCTTGAGCTTGAACGGACAGCCAGTACGGTATCAGACATCGCCCAGGCTCGTCAACAGCACACTTATGGTTCCGCTGAACGATCTGTCCGAATCGCTCGGCGTACAGGTACAGTGGGATTCAAGCTCCCCTGCCGACACAGCTACCGCAACCAAATCGGGCTATACCGTCAAGCTGGAGCCGGGAAATAAGGAAGCGTTACGCCAGAGCGAATCCGTCACATTGGATGCAGCTCCCATGCTGGAGCAAGGGGAACTGCTGGTTCCGTTACGATTTTTCAGCGAATCGTTTGATTTTCATGTATATTGGGACGCTGCCTCCCAGACAGCTTCCATATGGGATGCGGATCAAAGCCTGCCAACGGTAGGTTCCTTTGAGCGTATGCGGCAGCTGCTTGAGCAATCCGTTCCATACGGGGTCAATTTTGACGGCAGTATTAGCGTGACAGCGATGGCAGGCGAAGGCTTGGTTGCCGTTCAGCCAACGGCTAAGCAAAAAGCGGCGGCAAGCGTCCCATCGTCGGGTGCGGCGGAATCCAAACCGGCCTACTCCACGACGAATGTACAAGTGGAGGGTGTAGACGAAGCGGACATTATAAAAACGGACGGCGATTTTATTTACCAGGTGAACCGGAACCGGGTGATTGTAACTAAGGCTGCTCCTACGGATCAAATGAAAGTGGTTAGCACCGTTACCTTTGACGATCCCCATTTTCACGCCAGAGAGCTCTACATTGATGAGAAGCGCATGGTCGTCATTGGAACTACGTTGTATAGGACGGACTCCAAGCCGGAGCCTCAGCAAGCGGGGCCGGACACCGCGACAAGCAGCGCTGCGGTTCCATCTGCGGAGCCTTCGGTCGTGAAAGAAAAAATGATTGTGAGGCTTCCAGCGGGCCGCACAACTACCAAAGCCGTGATCTATGAGCTGGGAGATCGCAGCACAATGGCCAAAGTCCGGGAAGTGGAGCTGGACGGTCAGTATACGTCCTCGAGAAAAATCGGAGATTCGCTATATTTGATCTCGAACAGAGGCATCTCCATTGCCCCGGTGCTCCGGGACTCCTTAAGTCTGCCCGAGAAGGAAGCCGCCATAGCCGGATCGCTCCCTTCCTATCGGGATTCAGCGGTCAGCGGCAGCTACGTATCCATAGGATATGAAGATATACGGTACTTCCCCAACTCGCAAGCGCCTAATTATTTGATGGTTGCCGGCCTATCCATCGGTGATCCTGCTCAGCCTATGAACGTGACTAGCTACCTTGGATCGGGAAATCAGGTGTATGCGTCCCTCGAGCATCTATACGTAGCTTCGCAGCAGTTCGAACCGGTTAGCAGAGAGAAGCTGCCGTCGGATCGTACCCGTGCAGTCATCCAGCCCGGGGAGTCGAGCACCGTCATTTATAAATTCGCCATGGGCTCCGGCAAGGTCACATACTCTGGACGCGGCAAAGTACCGGGACGCGTACTGAATCAGTTTGCCATGGATGAGCATCAGGGCTACTTCCGTATAGCAACAACCAAAGGGAATATCGGCCGTACCGATGAGCATACGTCCAAAAACAATATGTACGTTCTGGATGCGGCCATGCAAACGGTCGGAAAAATTGAGGATATTGCACCGGGCGAGCAAATCTATTCCGTGCGCTATGCCGATAACCGGGCCTACATGGTCACCTTCCGCACCGTCGATCCCTTATTTGTGATCGATTTGACGGCGCCTCAAGCTCCGGCCCTATTGGGCAAGCTGAAAATTCCCGGCTACAGCAATTACCTGCATCCTTATGACGACAATCATCTTATCGGGTTCGGCAAAGACACGGTTGAAGTATCAAGCGGCGTAAACGGGAACAGCTCCGGGGAAACCGTCGGTTTGTATCAGGGAATGAAAATGGCGTTGTTCGACGTAACCGATGTTGCGAATCCGAAAGAGCTGTTTCAGGAAACGATTGGAGACCGCGGTACCGATTCCGAGCTGCTCCGCAATCATAAAGCGCTGCTGTTCTCGAAAGAAGACGGATTGCTTGCCTTCCCGGTCAAAGTGATGGAGATCAAAGATAGGAAAGCGAACGGTTCCTCGTTCAATGAGGCGAGTCGTTACGGAGAATTTACGTTCCAGGGAGCTTATGTATACAAGCTTGATCTGAACAGCGGCTTCCGCTTACAGGGGAGGATCACTCACCTGACCGCCGATGATTACAGCAAGGCCGGGTATTACAGCGGAATCTATGAAAAGAATATTGAACGTATACTGTATATTGGCAGCACACTGTATACAGCCTCCCAGCAAATGATCAAAGCAACGGATAAAGCTACGCTCACCGAGCTCGGAAGCGTTCAGCTTCCGTAGCTCCGTAGCCTGCAAGAAAACCTTTATAACTGAAAATGCTGCTGGGGCATTCCGGTGACGTACTTCCCCCAGGAGATCCGCAGCCTATTCCTTTTTAGCTTTAATGAGTATATCCAGCTTCTTGGCGACTTAAATCCGCCCCTAAACAACAGGGGCGGATTTACTGTTATTTCGGCGCGATTATGTCAACAATAGACAAATAGCCTTTTTATAAGGAGAGATTGCCGTGATAACGACGAGCGTAATGGTCATCGTGACGATCATCGTATTTGCCGTAATCGGCCTGATCATCCGTTTGTGGAGCAGAGCCGGCTCGAGAAGCAAAGGCGAGTAGCCCTGATTGCCGCCCCAATTGATAGGCTGCTTAAAAAAGCTTGTACAATACGATACATACCGCCCCGCCAACCAAGGAACTGATCATGTTCACCGTATCGTTCGTCATGAAAGAAGCCCCTCGAAACCGCACCGCAGCGGTATCGCAATGGCGGCTTTTTTCTATTTCCTTCCCGCATACCGGACAGCGGTACATTACCTGCCAGACCGCCCCCATCCAGGAGTCGGACAAAGAACCGGCCAAGCCCCCGCAGATACCGAGCAAAAGCAGCATCCAGGGAGAAACCGACTCCGTCCCTGCCGGTTCCCCTAGCGACAATAACCATGCCGATACCCCTATGGTCAACCCCCCGGCAAAAGAAGCTGCGATGCCAAGCCACGTTACGCCCCCTGACGTTCCAGCTGGGACCTTGCGTCCGCTTACAATGGACCGGGGCTGAGACCGGCTAAGACCGCCGATTTCCGTCGCCCATGTATCTGCGTTGACGGAGGCAAGAACACCGATAAATGCCGGCCACCATAACGGATGAGGCCATACATAGTGGCCTACGCACAGCAGGACGGCGATTCCGCCATTTGCAAACACTTGCCCGGCATCTCTCCTGCCCGACTTCACATATCCGCTCTCTGCAGCTGCTTTGAGCCGCTGCTTCCATTTGGACAACAGCGAGGAGGTGACGAAGAAGACGATCAGCGTTCCGAACCATGCCAAGCTGCCGAACGCATACAACAAGGTTCCTACCACTACCGCCATTGCGGCTCCCGATGCCGATAATGATCTTTTGGCATAAGCCGCTCCCGCAATGATAAGGCTGCAAACCAAGCCAATGACCCATTCCACCATAAAACGTCACACCCTTTAACAACAAATGATTTACAGACCTCTTGTTATTATAATATGATTTGCATAGTGAAAAAATAGAGTCCCCTCGGGAGGATGCGCACGTGCACGATGAACGACAGATCGAACCGGTAACTCTACTGAAAGACCATGAGCCGCAAGCGCTCCTCCGGATCATTTTTGATTACGCCTCGAAAATTGCCGACGAACGCAGATTGGATCAGCTTCTGCTGCTCATGGCCGATATGGGAAGACAAATGGTGCTCTCCGACCGCTGTACCGTATGGTTGCTGGACAAGGAGACCAACGAGCTGTACTCCAAAGTGGCCCACGGCGTTCCTCCTCTGCGGCTGCCGGCAGGTGCGGGTCTCGTCGGTCATTGTATCGCTACAGGTAAGCCGATATTCATCGATGATGCTTATCATAACGATGAGTTCAAGCATGTGCTTGAGAGCGGAGCCATCGCTATGGACCGGCAAACCGGTTATCGTACCAAGGCGCTTATGGTGATTCCGTTTTATAATACGGATGGGGACATTATGGGAGCCTATCAGGCTATCAACAAGCTTACCGCAGAGGGACAGTTCTCGGTCAAGGATCTTGAGCAATTGACGCTTGTCGCTGCCTATGCCGGCAAATCGCTGGAATCGGCTCTCTTATCGTATGAAATTGAAGAAACGCAAAAAGAGATCATTTTCACGATGGGGGAAATCGGGGAAATCCGGTCCAAAGAAACCGGCAATCACGTCAAACGCGTGGCGGAGTACTCCTACATTCTTGCACTCGGTGCGGGCTTAAGTCAAGAGGAAGCGGAGCTGCTCAAAATCGCCTCTCCCATGCACGACATCGGGAAAGTGGCTATCCCCGACGAGGTTCTGAACAAACCGGGGAAGCTGACGGAAGAAGAATTCGAGATGATGAAAGCCCATACTACGATAGGTTATGGATTGCTGAAAAACTCGTCCCGCCGTATTCTGAAGGCAGCCGCTATCGTTGCGTATCAGCATCACGAGAAATGGAACGGCACCGGTTATCCGCAAGGGTTAAAGGGCGAGGAAATCCATATCTATGCTCGGATTACAGCTGTAGCCGATGTATTCGATGCGCTGGGAAGCGACCGGGTGTATAAAAAAGCTTGGGAGCTCGAGCGTATCATCGATTTGTTCCGCGAAGAACGCGGCCGGCATTTCGATCCGCGCATCGTAGATGCCTTCATGGAGCATCTGCTTCAGCTGCTCGACATCCGTGAAGCGTACTCGGAGGATATCCATACCTAAGCGAAATGACCAATGCGCCTAGCGAATCGTATAATCTGCCTAGCCTAGGCTGCCAGGCAAAGCAAAAAGAAGCCGGTGCGAAAGCACGGCTTCTTTCTCTCATTGCTGATGCAGCTGCGGCGAGGCGGCTTCCGTGTTGCCTGCCTCTACAAAGGTCATCTGTACTCCCGGCGGCATAATGCCCTCCAGATGCTTTTGCAGCAAATCCTCCAGCTTCTCGCTGAAGATGGCTACCAATCCGCTGTCTTCGCGCGAGCGGATCAGCCTCCCCATACCCTGCTTTAAGCGAAGCAGCATATATGGCAAATCCACTTCTTCGAAAGGCGCCTTGGACGCCAGCCTTTTGGCCATATAGACCGGATCCTTCGGAGGGTAAGGCAGCGACCATACAATCACATTGGACAGCGATGGACCGGGAACATCGAGTCCCTCCCACAAGCTCACCGCGCATAAAACGCTGGTCTCCTCCGTTTGAAACGAAGCAATCAGATGGCTGATCTCCCCGTCGCCTTCATATAGAAATGTCAGGCCCGCTGTTTCTTTATAATTGGAAATCTCCTGTTTAAACCGCTGCAGCTCTTCCTTAGCTGGAAACAAGATCAGCGCCCGCCCGTCCGATCGTTCCAGCAGGCTCACCGCAGCCTTCATTTTCTCAGAGAACGTACCGTTATAGGACCATTTGGGCACGATGACTTCCATCTGCCGTTCATAATCGTAGGATGAATCTACGGAGAAGGATAAATAGTTTTCAATCCCCAAGCTGTCAGCCATATAATCGAAAGAACCTTCGACCGACAAGGTGGCGGATGAGAAGACAACAGGCATTTTGGCGGAAAATACGCCTTCCCGGAGCACTTCTTTGACCGTTCTCGGCATAATGACCAGAGTGAGTCCAGTTATGCTCTCAGTTGCCCAGCATATCAGGTTATCCGATGTATGGAATAAGCTTAGCGCTTTTTGCATCATTTCGAGATGCTCTTCGACGATACGGAGCTCATACTCGTTCAAGGTGAACAGCTCGCTTTCGAAGACAAGCTCATCCTCGATGACCGTTAAAATGTCCTGAAGCTGCTTTACTTCCTTGAGCAGCTGCTCGTTGATATCGATTTGCTTGCGATCCGAGCCTGCAATGGTACGGCACCTGCTTTCCAGCACATCAAACATCGTTTCACTCTGCTCGATCGCCGTGTCGATCAACACTGCGAGCGATTCCCGCACCTCCCCTTTGAGCAGCCGGGTAATCAGCTCTTCGAATACGACATGCTTCAGCTTGTAGGTCAGTGCCTTCTGAGCTGCAGCCTCCAGCAAATGCCCTTCGTCAAAAACAACGGCGCAATGCTCAGGCAGCAGCGGCAGCTGCCCTTCCCTCTTTCTTCCTTCCAACGTCCAAATATGCTCCATGTAAAAATCATGGGAGCAAATAATGAGATCCGTCGCCCGCCGGTAATGATCACGCGATAACGTCTGCCCGCACCGGTGCCGTTGTTCGCATACGAAGCAATCCTGGAAGCTGTCCCAATTCATCCGGCTCCATTGGGCATCGTTCAAAGACGGGTATTCCTTCCGGTCCCCATAAGCGTGAAACGACTGGAGAGCTTCATAGGAATGGACAAAATCAGGCAGCTGCTCATAAATGTCCGAATACAGAGGAACATCTTCATGCCCCATCCTCGCCTCATCGAGCTTGGCCAGGCAAACATATTGGTCCGGTGACTTGCCGAGCCTCGCATCGATCTTCATGTTCAAATGGTTGGCCAGCTTCGCAATATCGCCTTGCGGCTTTACCAGCTGCTCAATCAACGATTCGTCCGCACACGCAATGATAGCCGGTTTTCTCGTGTACCGGGCATAACAGATCGCATAAAGCAAATACACCAACGTTTTGCCCGTTCCTACTCCCGCTTCCGCAAAAATCGTCTTCTTCTCGGCAAAAGCCCGCTCCAGCTGAAACGCCATGTAAATCTGCTCATCGCGCACCTCAAAACCGGCTTCAGGCAAAATGTCATAAAATACGTCCGCTATCCAGTCTCCGGCCTGCTTAACGAATGGTTGTGCATGATCATACGCAAAAGGATACCGTTCCACTGTCTCGTGCCCCCGTTTACATCGTTCAGTTCAAAATACGATCCGATTCTTCTCATTCCAAATTATACATGAAAGCTTATTATGCCACGACATGAACCTAAAAAGCAAAGACAATTTGCTTCCCTTGTAACCATTGGTTATAGGAACAGGAAAAAAGATACCCGCCCTCACGACAGGTATCCTTCCTACATTGCTAATCTTCTATTGGAATTACATTTGCACCGAAAACGCGCCTAACACTTCTTCGCCCCACAGAAGCTCCATCCGGTCGCCGTTGTGAAGCGGACCTACACCGGCAGGCGTTCCTGTATAAATAATGTCGCCTTTGCCCAAGCCGTAATGCTTAGCAATGTAATCAACGATGACCTGCAGGTTGAAGATCATGTCATTGCTGTTGCCTCGT
This sequence comes from Paenibacillus sp. H1-7, assembly GCF_022354825.1. Lineage (GTDB taxonomy): Bacteria > Bacillota > Bacilli > Paenibacillales > NBRC-103111 > Paenibacillus_S. The sequence continues at coordinate 2,033,984 of NZ_CP031168.1, read as the reverse complement.
TGAGCCTCTGCACCGTTTTTGCGCAGCGAGAACTCCGTCCGGCTTACCGCATCGGACCCCGGAAACGGACGGAACTCGGTGACTGCCGCTGAATTTAAGAAGCCTTTGGCCGGCAGCCAAGGCTGGCCTTTCTTCTTGATCACCGATTGAACGTCACGCAGCGTGAAATCGATGCCGAGTGCCATTTGGTCTATCAATTGATCTACGGCCATGCCAGGCTTGTAATCTTCGCCTACATGCAGCACAAGCTCCGTTTCATAATGAACTTCTCCGCGATCGCCAGGAAGGGTTATTGCCTGCCCTTGTATCGTCACCAGAGCATGGGTTGGTTTAATAAAAATCATCGGCTCATCAGGCACCTCGTTGCCCAGCTCGGCAGCATGCAGACCATAGTTACGTCCTACGCAGTAGATGTTGCGAATGGATTGCATCGTTGTTCCTTCCTTTGCATCAAAATAGTTTACTATAGTAAGCATAATCGAATGCTCCGGAAATCTCAATGCCCTCGCTACTATTCCGAATCAGAGTCCGGGGTCGGCTTGGGAGTCGGCTTCGGCGTAGCCGAGGACTTTGGTGTTGGCTTCGGTGTCGCTGAAGGCTTCGTCGTTGGCTTCGGCGTCGGTGTAGCTTTGGTAGAAGGACTCGACGACGGCTTGGGTGTCGGTGTCGGCTTAGTCGTTGTGCCGGAGCTGCTTCCCTTTCCCTTCGATCCGTTCCCTGGAACAATCCCTGACGATGTACCGTTATTCGTCTCCGTTTTTGGATCGGAGTCCTTCTTGGTATCCGTCTGCTTCTTCGGCGGCGGAGTTGTGGTTGGCGTAGGGGTAGGCTGTGGAACGCGCGGGCCTTCCTCAATAGTCCCGTCCTTATTCACCTTCGCATTGATCGAAATTCGCCCCAGCTTATCGAACAGCTTGCCCCCGTCTTCCTCCGTCATCCGGACCGGCTGCGCCCATTTGGTCAAGACCGGGATCATTTGCAGCTCGCAATCGCGCTCTTTCGTGCATTCCGCGTTCAGAATCATGCTCTCCCATGTCGCCGGCTCTTCATTGGTCGTGAATATAAAATTGCCCATGCTGTAGGCAATCCATTTGCCCTTATATTTCTCAAATCCCTGCACGACATGAGGGTGGCTGGCAACAACGAGATCGGCTCCCTGATCGATATATTTGTGCGCCAGATCCGTTTGCTCCTTGACGGGACGGTCTTTGCGCTCAACTCCCCAATGAGCGATTACGACGACAAGGTCAGCTTTCTCGCGTGCCGCCGAAATAGCCTCCAATGGAAGCTTGGTGCTGTAGGTTTCCGCTACGCCGGGAATATTTTGGCGCGCATACCAATCTGCATTTTCCGCGACGCGGCTAAATCCGAGAAAGGCGATTTTGATTCCATTGCGCTCCATAATGACCGGCTGGTATGCTTCATCGATATTGCGCCCCGTACCGACCCGCTTCATGCCGGCCTTGTCGAGCACATCGAGCGTATCCAGCAGCCCGTCGGTCCCATAGTCCAGAATATGGTTATTGGCAGTGTTCACCAAATCAATCCCCGCTGCTTGAAGCGCAGGCAGTGCTTCCGGCGAGGAGCGGTATACATAGTCTTTGGATTGGGCATCACCTCTGGTCGTAAAAGGCGTCTCGAGATTGGCTACCGTTATATCCGCCTTGGACAAATAATCCTTTACATAACGATACGGATAATCCCATCCGTTCTTTTTTAACAAATCCTCTACCTTGCTGGCAAACATCACATCTCCCACGAACGAAAGATGTACCCGGGGTGTGCCGCCCTCTGTACCTGATTGCTGCTGGCCTTGCTCCACTGGAGCTTGCGCTCCATCCTGCGCTCCCGGAGGTGTATTCGGATTCGTTGGGGTTGACGGATCGGGCACTACCGCACCGGTTCCGCCCTTTGGAGATGCTTCCACCAAGGGTCCGGACGAGTCCGGCTTATCCTTGGCGTTCAGCCAGTTCATCAAATAGCTGAATGAGGCCATTGTCACTATCGCAAGAATGCCGAGTGTAATCCATGTTTTCCGGTTGTTTTTATTTTCGTCCTGGTGTTTTTTGGTACGTGTTTCTATAACGATCTACCCCTTTTACTTCCAAAAATACGCAATTTTTACACACCCTTTGTCACCACATAGGAATGTAAAAGTCCGGTAAAGCAATAAAGAGATCGGAGATCTTTCCTATTGGCGATAAAAACTACCTCTGAACGCGGTCGCTCCACCTCGGAGTACTTCGATAGAAGTTTTCCTCACCACATAGGAATGTTTAAGTCCGGTAAAGCAATAAGCGCATCGGATATCTTTCCTATTGGCGATAAAAACTACCTCTGAACGCGGTCGCTCCACCTCGGAGTACTTCGATAGAAGTTTTTCTCATTATACCAAATCTTGTCCCGAGGGTCATGGAACGAAAAACCTATATATCCTTTGCTCCTTAATGCTGCACGCTTCGGAACGGTTGCTGTTGTACCAGAATCTTGAAAAGCCTTATAATGGAAAGAAACAATCCGGGAAAATAGAATGGGAGTGGAAACGATGGAAAGAATAGCGGTCATCTCCGACATCCATGGGAATGCAACGGCTCTGGAAGCAGTAATAAAAGATATCCGGCGAAGACGCATCAAGCGGATTATTTGTCTCGGAGATTTGGCAGGCAAGGGTCCTCAGCCCGCGGAAGCCGTCGATCGTATTCGGGAAGTATGCGAATCCGTCGTTCAAGGCAACTGGGATCTGGGAATCAACCTTCCGCAGGATAAAGAAGGCGGCATCTGGCAGCAGGAGAAGCTCGGAGCCGAACGGCTGGAATATTTAAATACGCTTCCGTTTTCGATCGACTTGAGCTTGAGCGGCAAATGGATCCGGTTGTTCCATGCGTCACCTCAGAGCGTCAATACCCGGGTTAACCGGAAAGCATCCAAAAAGGAAAAGCTTGCCATGTTCCAGCACACCGAAATGACTGCGAGGCCTGACTTCGCCGGGTCGGATGAACGCATTCCGGATATCGTCGTTTATGGAGATATTCACGTTCCTTACATGCAAATGATCAAATCGAAGGAGAAAAAAGGGCTTCTCCTCTATAATGTAGGCAGTGTGGGCGCACCTTACGACGGGATTCCGCAGGCAAGCTACGGGATTTTGGAGGGAACGCCGGATGCAGCAGGCGACGAGCCTTATTCCATCCAGCTTGTTCGTGTCCCTTACGACGTGGACAAAGCGATTGCCGCCGCAGAGCAGGAAAACATGCCGGGCCTCGAACGGCTTCGCTATGAGCTTACGACGGGTCTGGAGCAGTGATAGCCTCAGCAGCGTGCGCAGAATGTGAGTATTTCCCAATCCTATGGTACAATGAAAGATAGTTAGTTAAACAAATAAACTATTTCAACTCAAGACATAGTACGCACACAGCAGGAAAAGAGGAGAATCGTTTTGGCAAGATGGAAAATCAATTTGACCGTGCTATGGCTCGGCCAGTTTCTGGTCATGAGCGGGATGACGATGATCACTCCCTTTTTGCCCCTGTACATTCAGGAAATGGGCCTGCAGGATCAGCACGAGATTGCGATTTGGTCGGGAGTGATTTTTGCAGGTAACTTTGTCACCTCGTTCCTGTTTCAACCGATTTGGGGCGGCTTATCCGACCGTTACGGCCGCAAGGTGATGCTGCTTCGCTCCGGATTCGGGATGGCGATTGTCATGACGCTGATGGGCTTCGCCACAAGCCCGTTGCAGCTGCTGGGCCTTCGTATTGTTAACGGGGTTATCAGCGGATTTATGCCTGCCGCGGTGGCGCTCATGTCGACGAATACACCGAAGGAGAAAATCGGCTTCGCGATGGGTACCCTTCAGTCGGGGGGCGTAGCCGGGTCGATTCTTGGGCCTTTCATCGGGGGATTGCTAGCGGAATGGGTTGGTTTCCGTCCGATCTTCTACATAACCGGACCGCTCTTGTTCTGCGCTTCCTTATTGGCGCTGTTCCTCGTCAAAGAAAACTTCGATGCGGCGGCGGCCAAGAAAAAGCCGGCCATCTCAACCATCGAAGGCTTTAAGGAATTGAAAAAAACGAAAGAGCTGCCCGCTCTTTACGCCGTTACTTTCGTCATCCAGTTTTCCATGCTGAGCTCGATGACGCTGATTCCGCTCTTTGTACAGGAATTGCACGGCAAGGGCGAATTGCTGGCATTTTACGCCGGTCTCGTCGGATCGATTACCGGCTTCTCCAATATGATAGCTTCGCCGCTGTTAGGAAGGCTTAGCGACCGGATCGGCTCCGTCAAAATATTGGCGGTGTGCCTGGTTGGGGCGGCGGTCTCGTTCATCCCGCAGGCCTTTGTGACGAACATTTGGCAGCTGTTCGCCTGCCGCTTCATGCTCGGCATCTTTATGGGCGGCATGCTGCCCTGTGTACAAACGCTCATCAGCAGCTTCGCACCCAAAGGAATGGAAAGCCGCGCTTACAGCTTTAACACCAGCTCGCTAAGCTTGGGCAATATGCTTGGTCCTGTCATTGGCGGACTGCTCTCGGGATGGATGCACATTCAAGGACTGTTTATCATGTCCGCGGTATTGCTGTTTGCCAACGCCCTATGGGTGCGCAAAGCGCTGTTTCACAGCAAGGCTCGCCCCAGCGAAAAGTCCGGCTGAGCTTGATCAATGGAACAACGAATCGGAGGTGCTTCTGTTAATGAAAGTGAACGTGAAAAAGGTTTTGTTCATCCTCGTTTGCGTAGAGCTGATGATATGGTACTGGGCCACGTTGGACACGTTGGATCAGCCTGGGCAAGTCGTCTACCAGCAAACCTACGACGAGCAGGAAGCGCCTCCGCATTCGAAGGAAGGAGCCGTCGTGTTTAAGAAGGCGTCCTGACCGGTGCAGGGATAAGTGCTGTAAAGCGGGGAGGCGCCGACGCGCCAGGCTGTAACGCGGTTTTTACGCGTTAAGGCGATGGCTGCGGCGTGCTTGGTGCGCGAATGCGTGCTGTAAAGCGGTTTTTCCGCTTTACGGAAGCGAGGAGGCGCCGAGCGCGAGGCTGTAACGCGGTTTTTCCGCGTTAAGCTGATAGCTGCGGCGTGCTTGGTGTGCGAATGCATGCTGTAAAGTGGTTTTTCCGCTTTACAGAGCGAGTTGGCGCCGGGTGCTGGACTGTAACGCGGTTTTTCCGCGTTAAGGCGGTGGCTGCGGCGCGCTTGGTGTGTGAATGCGTGCTGTAAAGCGGTTTTTCCGCTTTACAGAGCGAGTTGGCGCCGGGCGCTTATCTGTAACGCGGTTTTTACGCGTTAAGGCGATGGCTGCGGCGTGCTTGGGTGCGCGAATGCGTGCTGTAAAGCGGTTTTTCCGCTTTACGGAAGCGAGGAGGCGCCGAGCGCGAGGCTGTAACGCGGTTTTTCCGCGTTAAGGCGATGGCTGCGGCGTGCTTAGGACACCAATGCATGCTGTAAAGCGGTTTTTCCGCTTTACAGAGCGAGTTAGCGCCGGGCGCTCAGCTGTAACGCGGTTTTTCCGCGTTAAGGCGGTGGCTGCAGTGCACTTGGGACGCGAATGCTTGCTGTAAAGCGGTTTTTCCGCTTTACAGAGCGAGTTAGCGTCGGGCACTGGGCTGTAACGCGGTTTTTCCGCGTTAAGTCTATCTTTGCGCCAACAATATTAAAAGCCTCCGAGGAACAACCAGTCGGTTGTTTTCCGGAGGCGCTTTTTTTATCGTACTCGTGCGATAGCCAAGCCATCGTAGGCCGGCAGTATGACGCCTTCGAGACGAGGATCACGAGCCATTTTTTCGTTGAACTCGCGCATTTTGACTACCCGGTTACCCTTCTCCTCAGGATTCATGCTGCTTCCGTGCATCAAAGTATTGTCGCCAAGAATGATTGCTCCAGGGTTGGCTAGTTTGATCGCCCACTCCAGGTAATTCGGATAGTTGCCCTTATCGGCGTCGATGAAGAACAGGTCGAACTTCCGCCCCTCAGCTTGCAGCTGCCCCAGACTGTCCAGCGCCTCGCCCACTCGGTACTCCACCTTATCTCCCAGCCCTGCTTCGCTTAGGTGTCGCAACGCTACATCCGCATACTCCTGCTTAAGCTCCAGCGAAACAAGCTTGCCCTGCTCCTCAAGTCCGCGTGCCAAACAAATGCCGCTGTATCCGCCAAGCGCCCCGATCTCGAGAATCTGCTTCGCTCCGGTCATCTTGACTAGCAGCGTCAGCAGCTTGCCGTAGCCCCGGGCGATCGAGATTTCAGGCATTCCATTGGCGCGGATTCCCTCAATGACTTTGTTCAGCTGCTCGTCTTCCTCCAACAGCGACTCCACATATTCCTCGGCGCTCATTTGCGTCATGCCCGAATTCCTCCGTTTCATTTGTATAAACGCATCGTTTATCCTATACTAGACTATTGTATGGCTTTTCCAAAGAGACTTCAACCGGTGAGAATACCGTCTTATCGACGTATTCCGAAGTTAATCGGCCTTAAAGTGAGCTTGTTGAGAAATCTAAATCTAAGGAAATTGAAATGTGGTTAGATACTCAGATTGAGGTATGCACCTCCTGCCAGGCTTACGTAGCAGGCTTTGCCGCGTTATGCTCTTAATATCGAACCCCGTGATTCCGATAAGAAATAAAGTATTTGAACAGGCTTCAAAGGCGGACGTGAACAAAGAGGTTTCTGCTGAAAAATTGGCATCGTAAGCAGACATGCCCTCACCTGCCTATAACGATCATTTCGAAAAAATAACACTTTTCAACAATCTGAGTTTTACAGTAGCAAAACTCGCTTTGTGAGCAAGGTTGTTTTTACGGCCAATTCGAATTTTGCCTCCGATCGCCTCGGGCTTTTATAAATTTTATTGTGGTGAAAAAAGCGCAAAATGGGATTGTTAACTATACGGTCTGGTTCAGACGTTATGAAGATATGGAGTGAAGAGAATGTCGGAAATTCAATTAATAGCCACGGCTCCGATGGGGCTGGAGGCTGTAGTCGCCCGTGAGGTGCGCGATTTGGGCTATGATAAAGTAACCGTCGAGAATGGGCGCGTTAGCTTCATTGGTGACGAGTTGGCCATCGCGAGGGCAAACCTGTGGCTGCGCACGGCGGATCGCGTGCTGGTGAAGATGGGCCAGTTCGAGGCCCGCACGTTCGACGAGCTGTTCGAAGGGACCAAGGCGCTCCCGTGGCCGGACTGGATTCCTGAGAACGCCGAGTTCCCGGTTGAGGGACGTTCCCACAAGTCGCAGCTGTCCAGCGTGCCTGCCTGCCAAGGCATTGTGAAGAAAGCGATTGTGGAAAGCATGAAGCAGCGGTACCAAACCGAATGGTTCCGCGAGACCGGCGCGCGCTACGTGATCGAAGTCGCGCTGCTGAACGACGTGGCGACGCTGACGCTCGACACGACCGGGGTGGGGCTGCACAAGCGAGGCTACCGTAAGCTCGTTACGGAAGCCCCGCTGAAGGAGACGATGGCAGCAGCACTGGTGCTGCTGAGCCGCTGGCGGGCGGAACGCCCGCTGTACGACCCGTTCTGCGGGTCGGGAACGATTCCGATCGAGGCGGCGATGATCGGGTGGAACCTGGCGCCGGGGCTGCGAAGAACGTTCGCAGCCGAGGCGTGGCCCGTCGTGCCAGAGGCCCTATGGGCCGAGGCACGGGAAGAAGCCTACGATCTTGTGCGGGACGATGTCCCGCTGGAGATCGCAGGCTCGGACATCGATCCGGAGGCGATCGATGTAGCGCTTGCGGCAGCGAAGTCGGCCGGGCTCGCGAAGGAGCTGACGCTGAAGGTGCTGCCGGTGGCCAAAGCCCAGCCCGCCGGCAATTACGGCTGCATCATTACGAACCCGCCTTACGGAGAACGTCTCGGCGACCGGGGCGAGGTCGAGAAGGTGCTGCGCCAGTTGGGCGGCATCACCTCGCAGATGCCGACATGGTCGGTCTTTATAATGAGCCCGAGCAAGCAGCTGGAGCATTATATGGGACGACCTGCCGACAAGAAACGCAAGCTGTTCAACGGCCGGATTGAGTGTAACCTGTACCAGTACATGGGCGAAGGCGGACTGTACGGCTGGCGGCAGGACAAGCCATCGGATAATGAACAACGGGAGCGTTAATATCCGCTCTCCTCATAACAAATAAAGAAACCCCGTGCGAAGGACGACGTTCTCCCTACCATCTACTATAAAGATGGATGAACCTGTCCATCGGCGGGGTTTACCTTTATAAAGCTTGATCAAACGGATGCGCTGCAGGTTCCGGTCTGATCAGCCATTCCGGCTGCAGCCATCCGGTAAGGGTCGCTACTAGCACTAGCCTTCCAAGCTCCGTCCATCCATCAGATACAGGAACTCCGCTGCCAGTTCGGATTATTCCGTCCGCTCCATGTATTGCTCCCGTCTCGGTCCATTAGAGACAGCGCGAATCGGAACGCCGATCTGCCGCTCGAGATAACGGACATACTGCTTCGCTTCCTCCGGAAGCTCATCATATATTTCGATTCCAGTAATGTCGCATTTCCAGCCGGGCAGCCATTCGTAGACCGGAACAGCACGCTCCAGAAGCCCCGTAGTAGGGAATTGTTCCGTTCTTACTCCATCAATTTCATACGCCGTACATACAGGGATTCGATCCAAATAGCTCAGCACGTCCAGCATTGACAGCGCTACCTCGGTAGCCCCCTGCAGCATGCAGCCATAGCGTGTCGCAACAGCGTCGAACCAGCCCGTCCGGCGCGGCCGTCCGGTCTTGGCGCCGAATTCGCCGCCCCGATTACGCAGCTCATCCGCTTCGGCTCCATGAAGCTCCGTGACGAACGGCCCTGCGCCGACACAGCTGGAGTAAGCTTTGGCTACGGCAATAATGCGCCCGATTGCATATGGCGGTATCCCCGCTCCAACGGCAGCAAAGCCGGCCAAGGTCGAAGAAGACGTCGAGTACGGGTAAATGCCGTGATCCGGATCGCGCAGCGATCCAAGCTGACCTTCCACGAGCAGTGATTTCCCTTCACGAAGCATTGTGTGCATTAGTACCGTCGTGTCGCAGACAAAGGGTCGAATGATTTCCCCTTCCTGCATCAGCTGCTCTACCAGCTGGTCCGAAGCCATCGCGCTGCGCCCGTACAGATGCTCGAGCAGCGTATTTTTCGCTTCCAATGCATGGTTCAGCTTGGCGCTCAGCCGGTCTTGATCGTACAAATCCGCCACTTGGATACCCAGCTTTGCATATTTATCGGCATAAAACGGAGCAATACCGGATTTGGTCGAACCGAACTGCCTGCTTCCCAGCCTCTCCTCCTCCAGCTCATCGAATAGAATATGATAGGGAACCACCACCTGGCACCGGTCCGATATTCGCAGCTGCGGCTTCGGCACATTCCTTGACATCAGCTGATTGTACTCATGGATCAGCCCGCTCATATTAAGCGCTACCCCGGGACCCAGCACATTCACTACATGTTCGTGAAACACGCCTGAAGGAAGCATATGCAGCACAAATTTCCCGTACTCGTTAATGATCGTATGGCCTGCATTGTTGCCGCCTTGAAACCGGATCACCGCATCGGCGGCCGCCCCCATTCGGTCCGTCACCTTGCCCTTGCCTTCATCTCCCCAGTTAGCTCCCACGACAGCCGTTACCGTTCCTTTCATTTCGCACCGCTTCCTCTCTCATTGTTTTGACAAAAAACCTCGGCTACTCCATCCGTAACAACCTCTTAAGCTCCATTTGATTCATTCAGCTGAGGTTTCTTTTACGATCTCATTATATTCTGTGATATGATATTAGAATAATGAATAATATAGATAGCTTATATAAGTGGAGGTAATAGGTAATGGAGCATCATCTGGACGGGTACCGGGTATTTCTCGCCATCGCCAAGACAGGCAGCTTCTCCCGTGCGGCGGAAGCGTTGTATATTACTCAGCCGGCGGTAAGCCATTCGATGAAGCAGCTCGAGGAAAAGCTGGGAGGGCCGCTGTTCTTCCGCACATCTCGCGGGGTGAAGCTGACGGTGGAAGGAGAGGTGCTGCTGCGCTATGTCGATCAGGCGTTCAGCCTGCTGACGGAAGCGGAGCGGAAATTGACCGAGATGCACCAAATGCTGGGAGGCGTCGTCCATATCGGAGCCAACGATACGTTGTGCAAGCATATTTTGCTTCCTTACCTCGAGCGGTTCCACAAGCAATACCCCGATGTAAAGCTGCATATTACGAACCGGACCTCCCATGAGACGATCAAGCTGCTAAAAGAAGGCAAGATCGATTTCGGCATCATCAATTTACCGGCAGAGGACCCGCAGCTGACCATTCGTCCATGGAAGCCGCTGCACGATATCTTTATCGCAGGAGCAAGCTTCAGGCATTTAAAGGACCAGCCGGTCTCCGCCGCCGAACTGGCTGCCTACCCAATCATCATGCTGGAAAAAGACAGCAGCATGCGCAGCTATATCGACCGGTATTTTCATAGCCAGCAGGTGCGGCTCGTTCCCGAGTTCGAGCTGGGCAGCATGGATTTGCTCATCCAATTCGCCATAACCGGCCTAGGCATTTCCTGCGTTACGGCGCAATTCGCCGAGGATGAGCTTTCCTCCGGCGAGCTGTTCGCCCTGCAGCTGGAGCCGCCCATACCGCCCCGGCATATCGGGATCGTGACGTTAAAGGACGTCCCGCTATCTTTTGCAGCCAGAACGATGCTCGATCTTTGTCTGCAGCAGTAAGCGCAGTCCGACAAAGCAGGTCCAGCGCTTTTTTCTCCATAAAAAAAGCATGCTTTACTGCCCGTTCGTGCAGTAAAGCATGCTTTATTCGAAGATTCTATCGTGGTTAGAAGACCTATCGTTATGCTCCGGTTCGAGGCTTGGCGGGATCGCAATTCGGTCGTTTGACTCCTGCCGTCTGCGCCAGCTTCGTCAAATAATAGCACAGCTCGCGGGCCATATGGTCCGCTATTAGAGGCTGTACCGTACCTAGCATTTCTTTGCTCAGAGCCAGCTCCTCCAGCTCCCGCAAAAACTCGCGGAACAGCGCCGACTCCAGCTCAACTTCCTTATGAAAACGGGACAATGCCGGAAAATCATGCAGATTCGTTCTCATATATCCTGCCAGCTCGATAGCTTTTACATAAAAATCGGTAAAATGCGCCTCGAACGTCCTGCTCATCTCAATCAGCCGTTTTTCCGTTATATCAAGCTCTGCTGCAATGATACCGGCATGACCTGACGTATCCGAGAGCCAGATCAAATGATGGTGCACTTTATCAAACACGGGCGGCGTTTCCCCTTCCAGCAAGAAGGGCAGCACCCTCAAATATTCCTCAACCTCATTCACCATATGGTTCAAGAAAGTGGGGGAAAGCTGAATGCCTATGCGGCCTGCAAGCGAGCGTTCCAGCAGATGAAGCTTGAAGAGCCGGATCTCCTGGGCTTTTTGAAATGCCGCCTGATTCAGTTCCATCATTTGGGATACACCATCATGCTGCCTTGCCCGCTCCAGCAATCGATCGAAAGCGGCTATAAAGCAGCTTGTGCGCTCTATTTCTTCCTGTTCGTTCGGGGCGAGCGCATTGAAGATGAAGCGGGCATGATCGCCAAGCACTTGAAGCCAAAACCGATGTTCGAACAAGGCGGCCGAGCCATAGTCGGACTGGTCCACGGTTGCACTCCTCCCATAGGCAGCTTGTATCCGGCATACCTAGTTACTTGGCGTGTTTCCGGATCATAGGCATTTGTCATGATTTCTACTCCTATGCAAGGTATGCTCAATCATCCGGGTCGGTGCATAACCGCTAATCCTTGATCCCCACGTCGTTTGAGCAACGAGCGCTATCATCGCTTTTATTAGGCTAAACGTCTTGCTTCGGCACGACAGCTCAAGTAGTCATACAGACTTAAGAACAAGTCATTGACAAAATCGCACCGGAACGAAAATTTCACTTCGCCGCGCCAGTAAAACGTCAGCAAATGGCTGTTTTTGCCCATTACCATCTCTACATCCCAGCATGGATTGTGCAGATCGAACACTTCCTGGTTTATAAACATTTTAGGGCCTTCATTCGACAAATAGACTCCGATCAGATTGCTGCCGATTTTTGTGAAAAAGCCTTGTCTGGTCATAAACTCCCGTTCTTCGTTCGACATGATCTCTCTCCTTCCTTTGATTGTGTGTACTCGAAACATGAGAAAAAACTCCTCGTCACCTAGGCGGGAGTCCGCTATATATGCGTATCACCGTTCCTTCGGCAGCTGGCTGGCAGGTTTGCTCCTGAGAAGATCCTTAGCCCCTTTAGCTTTGCGTCGCAGGCTTTCGCCTGTTTTGCCTTTTTCGAGTTCGAAATTTGTCAATTCGTGTAATGAAATACGACAAGAATAGCATATAAGATAGGACCAATGGAATACATAATTCAAATTTCCTATTTTTGTGCCGTTTCTACGGACTTAAGACTCATTTTGTATAAAATTTGTCCTCTGTAGTAAAACCATGTACCCGCCAGCGTAATAACAGCCATAGTCGTAAATAAGGACGGACCGCCCCAATGAGTGAGAAGAACGCCCCCCACCAACGGACCTACAAAATGCCCGACATTGTTAAACGACTGAGCCCCGAAATAGGTTCCTCTCATCCCCTCCGGGGCCAATTGGTCGACGAGCACGTTCGCTTGAGGGTAATTGAGAATTTCACCCAACGTGAAAAAGAACATGGATACCATAAAGCCGAACCAGCCTGCGGATACGGCAAAGCCGATATCTCCGACGGCGAACAATACATTGCCTGCGGTAATAGCGATCATAGGACCCCAGCGTTCGAACATCCGCGACAGCGGCACTTGAAACAAGACGACGACAACCGCATTCAAGCTCATCAGCATGGCGAACAGCGCCGCGCCGCCTGCTACATTTTGCTCCACATATTGCGATAAAGTCACCGTCATTTGGGCATACCCGATAGCCCCCATGATCGATCCTCCGATATAATAACGGAACACCCGGTCCGCACGTACGACATTCCAGGAGGACTTTATCGTTATCTCGCTCCGTTTCTCCCCCTCAATCCGCTTGATTCCGAATCGCTGCAGCAGCACGTACAATCCGATCGCATACAGCAAGTAAATCAAGCCTGTAGCCATGAATGGAAGCCAAACCTCCATTGTGCTGAAAAAAGCGCCAAGCAGTGGACCCACCGCCACACCAACGTTGATGGCAATGTAGCGCAAGGAAAATACCTTCAGCCTTTTTTCACGCTCCGTTACATCGGCCATCAGTGCTTGAGATACCGGCTCATACAAGGAGCGGCATAGTCCGTTCAGCATATTCAGCAGCATGAAGGCAAGCGGAGACTTGACCATCGCGAATCCTCCAAAAACGACGACCCAGCCGGACAAGGCGAACAGCATGATCGTTTTGCGCCCCAGCCTGTCCGACAAAGCGCCGCCGACAAATCCGCCGACGGTAGCCGCCAATGGGCCCAGGCCAACGATCAAGCCTATAAGGACGGGGTTTATATGCGATTGTTTCGATAAGTAAATGGCCAGAAAAGGCATACTCATGGATGAAGCGGTTCGGGCGAGGATCGTGCCTAGCAGAAGAACATGAACGATAGGATGATAGTCTTGCAAAAAGCGGAGTAAACGCTGCATACGGTGTGCCCCTTTACGGTAAATCTAGTACGTCCGTTTTATTTACCATAGGTAAATAAATAAAAAGATTTCCCCATTATACTGCATACCGCTGCTTTTGTCTTTACAAAAAAGTTAGCCGCTTCCCTTATCTTTACACAAAAAAAAGCCCGGCTGCTTGCGCCAGGCTTCTCGGTTTCTGTCGTGGATTCGTCGTATCAACGCTGAATCACGATTTTTTGATATATTTCGCCGCTTTCTCGATAGCTTCGTCTTCCGTAGCTCCGGTTACATACCTTCCGTTAATGAAGATAAATGCAAACCGCGAGCAAGGTCCGCAGTACGATTTGCAGCCGATCTTGATCTCCGTACCGGGAGCCAGCTTCTGAAGCTTCGGTACAGCCGTCTTCATTTTCATATGCTTGCATTTATCGCAGACGCGAATATCGTTCGCCATAGTAAACCAAATCCTTTCCTATCGCAAAACGGCTTAGTGGTCCCCGTGATTGCCCTTGCTAGGATTGGTTACGGCGAAGCCTTCTTCCGGCGTATAGAAATAGTCGATGCGTACTCCGTCCAGCAGCGGCTCGTCTTTTTTCAAAATCACGTCGATGCCTTTGTCCGTGCTTACCACTTCATCCTCTTCCGTCGGAGTGTCCAAGCTCATGCCATAGTGGGCGTGGTCTCCGTGGCTGTGTGTAATATAAACGCGGAGCTTCAATTCTTTGTTCTCTTCTTTTTCCAGTTCAGCCAACAGCATTTTGGCCGCATTGCGCGAAATTTTGCAGTTCATTGTCGGTGACATCTCCCACTGTAGGTTTTCTCCTTATTGTAAAGAAACCTGTCCGGGAAAGCAACCCGCAAGCCGCCGTTAATAAGAATTGTGATGTACTAGACGCTCGACGATATTCAAATCCAACTCGCCCGTTACAATCGGATTCGCCCAGCGGCCCTTCGTATCCGGCCCCAGGTGGTAGTCGTGAATCGATGTCGTGTCCTTGAGCATATTGCCCGTCAATACGCATACAGCTGTCTCCTCGCGATCTATTACCCCTTGGTCAACCAGCTTCCGCAACCCTGCAACCGAAGCCGCGGAAGCAGGCTCGCAGCCGATGCCGCACTGGTCGACGCACGCTTTGGCATCCATGATCTCCTCATCCGAGACGGATATCGTAACCCCGTTCGTTTGCTCTATTGTGTATAAGAGCGCCTTTTTCCAGCTGGGCGGGTTGCCGATATTGAGCGCCGAGGCGACCGTTGACGGATTCGGCTCGGGAATCAGCTCTTGACGGCCTGACGATACCATCCGGTGAAACGGGCTTGCTCCCTCCGCTTGAACTATGGCGACCCGCGGCAGCTTGTCAATGAATCCGAGCTCCAACAAGTCCCGCAGCCCCTTCCCTAGAGCCGTTGCATTGCTCAATGCCCCGCCAGGCACAACAATCCAATCCGGCAGCCGCCAGCGCAGCTGATGGGCGATTTCGTAAACGATGCTTTTCTGGCCCTCGATCCGAAACGGATTGATCGAATTGCATACATAGAGACCGAGGGCTTCGCTATGGCGTTCACTGAACCGGATACCGGCATCGTACGTACCGTCAAAAGAGATGAGCTTGGCACCGTAGGCCAAGGTTTGCAGCACTTTGTTCATCGAGATGCTGCGGCTCGGCAAGAATACGTAAGATGCACATCCGGCAAGAGCCGCATACATCGCGAGCGACGAGGATGTGTTGCCGGTCGACGTGCACGTAAATTTCGTGTAGCCGAGAGAACGGCCATGGGATACGGCGACGGCCATGCCGTTATCCTTGAAAGAGCCGCTCGGATTTTCGCTTTGCGCTTTGAGCAGCAGCCGGCGAATGCCGGTATATCTGGCGGCCGGTGCGGAATCGTACAAACCGGTATTTCCTTCGAACTTTGTCGTCATATCCTCTTCGGGAAGAAGGGGATGAATGAGCTCCTTATAGCGCCAAACCCCGCTGGCATACGGCGTCATCCGTTCGGACAGCCTGCTGTCGAACAGCCTTCTAAGCCGTTCGCCGTCCAACGCGCGAAAGTCGTGCACGATGTCCAATAATCCGCCGCATGTGCAGAGGAAAGGGTTTCTTGCTTGATCCATCGGTATCTCGGTACCGCATTCCGTGCATTGAAATTTCATGAGTAAGCACCATCCTTGCTAGAAAGTCATTTGAATACGTTCTGCTTACCCCTTACAATAAAAGACAACGATACATCAAACAAATATATATATTTTTGATTTATATAAATTAAATTTATGTTTCCATGAGAACGAAGGTGGTGTGGGTTCATGAATTTGCATGCATTGAAATTGTTTTATGAGACCGCGACCCGTGGCGGAGTCACCCGGGCGGCCGAGGCGCTGCACATCAGCCAGCCGGCTGTAACGGCGCAAATCCGTAACCTGGAGCAGGAGCTCGGCTTAACGCTGTTCGCGTCGCAGGGAAGAAGCCTCCATTTAACCGATGCCGGCGAGCTGCTGTACGGTTACGCCGAGCGCATGTTCGCTCTGGAGAAGGAAATGGACCGAAGACTTATCGACTACAGGGACGGGATCCACGGCCGACTGACCCTTGCCGCGACGTATCTCCCTGCCAACCATTTGCTGCCCGTATGGCTGGCCGCCTTCAAGCAGCGGAATGAGCAAACCATGCCTACCGTCATGACGGTGAACTCCGCCTCCGCTTATGACAAGCTGCTGCATTACGAAGCGGATCTTGCTTTTATGGGAGGAAGCAAGGAAGCTCCGCGAGGCATCGTCCGCGAGGAGCTTCTGGAGGATGAGCTGTGGTTCGTCGTACCTGCCGGTCACCGGCTTGCCGGAGCCCATATCGGACTTCCCGAGATGATGCGGGAGCCCTTCATTTTGCGCGAGGAGGGGAGCTCCTCCCGGGACATGCTGTTCGCGCTATGCCAGCTCCATCATTTGGAGCCTCCGCGCGTCGGTCTGCAGTTTAACGGGCTGAACGAGACGATTCGGGCCGTGATGGCGGGCTACGGCGCCATTTTCTTGTCGGCGCTGGAGGTTAGCGACTACGTGCGCCAAGGAAGCGTCGCCCGCGTCTTCGTCGAGAGCGTCCGGCTAACCAATCCCATCGCCGCCTGCATGCGGGCTGATGAGGAGTTGACGCCGGTCGCCCGTTTGTTTCTCTCGTTCGTGAAGGAGTATATGGCGAAATCAACATGATCGCTTCAGTTAACTTAAGCTTTCCTCATGCGTTAAAAAGAAACGGTCAGCAGCCTGTTCGGGATGCTGGCCGTTTCTGTTAAAAATATACATAAACCAAAGTAAATCGAGGCAAGATACAAATATTGCTAATAATCACCATTTATGCAGTTATAAAAGAGGGAGGTGTGCCATGTCTACCGCACAACATACAAATCCTAACAATAGCCCGCCTAATGAAGCATCCAGCGATTCCATAAGCGACTCTTTAGAAAAGAATGAACTCATTCTCAGACATAAGTTTCAAAGCTGTTATGATATCGTTTTTCGGAAGGTCCTGATTTTTGGACATATCCATGTTTTATTGGTTTATTTGGATGGTTTGGTAGATACCAGGGCATTAGATACCGTGTTGCTCAAGCCTTGGATGCTGGAAGCTCCCCGACCTGGACTGGAAGAGATAAGCTCTGTAGATTTGATGTTAGAGCAACAGCTGGTCTCCATCGCAAAAACCAAAACAACGGAGACAATGAGCGATGTTGTACAAAGCATTTTATCCGCTAATGTAGTCATCCTATCGGACGGAGTAAGCAATGCAGTTATTGCCGAGTTGAAAGGCTTCGAGCAGCGAGCCGTTGAAGAGCCAGCCAGCGAGACTACGATTCGGGGTCCAAGAGAGGCCTTTACAGAAAACATTAATGTGAATACAAGCCTGGTTCGCAGGAAAATTCAGAGCACCGCACTTAAAATGGAGTCCATAACCGTCGGCAGTCTTTCGAAAACGACGATTGTCATCGCCTATATTGAGGGAATCGCAAAAGATTCGATCATTGAAGAAGTTCGAAAACGAATCCGGCATATTCAGATGGATACTGTGCTTGACGGTAATTTTATCGAGGAGTTCATAGAGGATCACCCGTTCACTTTATTCCCGCAAATGCAGAGCACCGAACGCCCGGATATTGTTGCTTCCAGCCTCGCAGAGAGAAGAGTAGCGGTTTTCGCTGACGGTACACCCTTTGTACTCATCCTCCCCTGTTCCTTTTGGAGCGCATTTCAGTCGGCTGACGACTTTTATGAGCGATTCATTTACGCTACACTTATCCGTTGGTTAAGGATGCTATTGGTGATAACTTCACTATTCCTGCCTTCTATGTATGTTGCAATCACGACGTTTCACTCCCAATTGTTACCCACGAATTTTTTGCTCAGTATTACATCTGCTCGTGAAGGGGTTCCCTTTCCGGCGGTCATCGAGGCATTTATGATGGAATTTTTATTCGAGGGCTTGCGAGAGGCCGGAATACGAATGCCGCGTCCGACAGGGCCTGCAGTCAGTATTGTTGGGGCGCTAGTTATTGGACAGGCAGCCGTTCAGGCGGGGATTGTTTCGGCTCCGATGGTCATCGTGGTTTCCCTGACGGGAATCGCTTCTCTCATTACCCCCAGATACAGTATGGGGATGGCTTTTCGAATGCTCCGGTTTCCGATGCTCATTATTTCAGGGATGTTCGGATTATACGGGATTACTATGGCTACCATATTCCTTCTCATTCACCTTACGAATCTGGAGTCATTTGGAGTCCCCTATTTAAGTCCGATAGCTCCGCTGACAAAGACAGAATTAAAGGATGTATTAATCCGCGCGCCGAGGTGGAGTATGCATACGATACCGTCATCCGGTTCTGCCCGAAATAGATTACGAATTCCCAAAGGTCAACAACCGGGAGGGAACCAAGGAGACGAAGCACGATGAAGCATCGCCCGATTGCTTTCATTGTTTTGATACTCTGTATCGCTTTAACTACAGGTTGTTGGGATCGCGAAGAGCTATCAGACAGAGCATTTGATCTTGCCGCATCGGCCGATCTTCAGAAAGACGGGACGTATTTAACAGCCGCTCAATTCATTATTCCCTCTAGTGTTGTACAAGGCTCTAATGGAGGAGCCGGCGGCAATAAACCTTACTTTATTGAGACGGGCAGCGGGAAAAGCACCTTTGAATCCATTCAAAAAACGCGGCAAAAGCTTTCGCGAATCATAACCCGCGGTCATCGGCGCAATTATTACTTTGGAGAGGATCTGGCTAGAAATGGAATCAAAGATATGCTGGATGCGTTTGCTCGAGATCCGGGTAATCGAATTCGGCTGGACATTTGGGTGGTCAAGGGAAATACAGGCTTGGAGGCTTTGCAGGTGCAATACCCTCTGGAGAAAATTCCTTCCGTCGCATCGCTTAAAATACACAGAGCGGTTGGAGGCAGCGCGGGCACATCCTATCTCGACTTTATGATTGCCTCAAGTGCCGAAGGGGGCTGCGCAACTTTACCTGTAGTAGACATCGTACAAGGGCCTTCCCCACAGAAAACGATCCGATTTTATGGCCGGGCTATATTTAATAACGAGCTTAAATTAGTCGGTTATCTAAATTTTATTGAGGGCGCTTATCGGCAGTGGATCCTCGACGGAATATCTTACTTGGACTTAGTGGAAGACATTCCCGAAACAGACGGGAATGTCGGTATCATCATCACCAAATTCGGAAGGAATTTAAAGAGCAGCATATCACCGATAAACAAATTGAAGATGGAGATCGAGCTAACCGGTAAGGGACTTGTTGGAGAGAACAATACCCATTTGGACCTTAGCAAGGAGAAAAACTTGCAGCTGGTTCAGCATACGATCAATAAAAAAACTAGCGAGCATGTGCTTAAAATGATCACTAAAGTTCAAAAACAGTTTGGAGCGGATGTACTTGGTTTCAATCAAACCTTAAATCGTCAGCATCCGAGTGATTGGAACAAATTAAAAGGACAGTGGCACACGATTTTTCCTGACATAGAGGTTACGGTCAAAGTAAATGTAAATTTACAATATATTGGATTGGTCAGATCACCGCTCCAATACAAGGAAAGAGAGATCAAACAATGAAAATTTCCGGGTATCAGCTATTTTGGCTGATTTTCACTATGGAATTTGGGATGACAGCCATTTTTACCGTCTCGCCGGCCATTTTTCTCGCCAAGCAAGACGCATGGATTTCAATCATCCTCGCAACTCTGATATGCATATTCACTACCGTTGTAGCCGTAAAATTAAGTCTCCTTTACCCGGAGCAAACCTTTATTCAATACAGTCAGTCGATTCTTGGAAAGTGGCTGGGAACCATCATCCTGGTTCCTTATTTTTTGATGTGGTTGTCCGTGACTGGCGTCATTTTGAGAGAATTTGCGGATTTTGTGTTCATTACCTTATTCAGCTCTACGCCGCTATGGATCGTTATTCTCATTATGCTAGGCGCTGTCGTTTATGTCACCTGTACAGGGGGTCTTAGAAGTATCAGCCGTTGCAGTGAAATCATCGGTCCTGTCAGCACGGCAGGCTGTTTTTTCATTATTGTTTTTAGTGTGAAGGACTGGGACTGGCTTAGGCTTCTTCCGGTATATTCCAACACGGGATGGTTACCTATTGTAAAAGGAAGCCTGGCACCCGCCTCTTTCCTTGCAGAGTCCTTTATGGTGGTCATGTTAATAGCCTTCATGCCAAAACCGGAGCGGGCTCTGACCTCCACCTTATGGGGGATTGCAGCCGCATCCGTAGCCTTTTTGGCAATGACCTTGATAGTGATTATGGTCTTCGGGCCGAATTTACCGGCCAAGTTTATTTATCCCCTTTATTCCGTTGTTACTTATATTTCCATAATGGATTTTATCCAGAATGTCGATGTTCTGGTTGTGTTGCTTTGGATCATCGGCATTTTTATTAAGCTTTCCCTCTATTTTTTTATAACCAGCTATGGTTCCGCACAATTATTTCAGATTAGAAAATGGAAGCGCACCGTTTGGTTGATAGCGCCTATTGTTTTTGTGGTTTCCTTGCTGCCGCGAAACACTAACGACACCATGTACTTTGCAAAATTTTGGAGCAATGTGGTATTTCCGATCAATCTCATAGGTATTCCTTTATTAATGTGGATGATGGGTACCATTCGTAAAAAAAGCATGCTGCACTAGCATTTTCGCTCCGGCTCACGCTGGAACAGAAGCTGTTCCAGCAAAGTCGTGGCAGCAGGCGCCGTCTCAGCCACGATCGTACCGTGGCTGACAACATACCTGCACGCCGGCTGCCTGCTCAGCAGCTCGGGTGTGTCCTCTGCCGGCAGCAGAATGAAGCTTGCCGGCTTGCCGATATCGAGGCCGTACCGGTCCTCGATTTGCAATACCCGGGCGGCGCGGGTCGTAACCATGCGCACCGCCTCCTCCATCTCCTCCCGGCCCGTCATATGGGCCAGATGGACCGCCATGTGCGCCGCTTGCAGCAGGCTGCCGGCGCCGAGCGGGTAAAACGGCGTCCGGATGTCGTCGTGAGCGATGCTGACGTTGACTCCGGCGCGCCACATTTCCTTAATCCTTGCAATCCCTCTGCCTTTAGGGAAGCTGTCGAATCTTCCCTGCATGGCGCTGTTGATCAGCGGGCAGCAGACGACATGGATCCCTGAGCGGACCAACAAGCCAAGCAGCTTCTGGAAATACGCTTCGCCATAATAAGCCGAGGCGTTGGCATGACTTGCCGTTACACGGCCGCGCAAACCG
This sequence comes from Paenibacillus sp. H1-7, assembly GCF_022354825.1. Classification (GTDB taxonomy): domain Bacteria; phylum Bacillota; class Bacilli; order Paenibacillales; family NBRC-103111; genus Paenibacillus_S. The sequence continues at coordinate 2,012,611 of NZ_CP031168.1, read as the reverse complement.
GTACGAAGCGCATAGTCGGCCACCGCCTCAAGGAACCTCGAGTGGCCATCGTCCAGCTCATCGCAGAACACGTGAACAAACCGGTCATAGTGCTCGGCTAGCGAGAAGCAAATGTCCAGCGATCGCATCCCTTCCTCCCGGGTATGCTCGCAGTGCGGAATCGCTCCAACCCCATCGGCACCCAGCCGAAGCGCTTCCTCCAACCGCTCTTCATTATCGGGGCATGAGCAAATCCCATCCTGCGGAAAGGCGATAACCTGCAGGTTCAAATAAGGCTTGACCCGCTCGCGCAGCTCCAGCAGCGCCTTGAGCGCCGTTAAGTCCGGATCGGAAATGTCAGCCTGGGTCCGCACATGCAGCACACCGTTAGCCGCCTGCATGCGAAGCACTTTTTCCGCCCGCTTCATGACATCTTCTCTGCTTAAGCGTTGCTTGCGCTGCTGCCAGAGCCGAATTCCTTCGAACAAGGTCCCGCTCTCGTTCCATGCAGGCTCGCCTGCCGTTAGAACGGTATCCAGATGAATGTGCGACTCGACAAATGGCGGCAGTAGAATGTGTCCCGTGCCATCGATTATCCGCTTTCCGCTATTCTCAGGGATGTCTCCGATGGCAGCGATCCGCCTGTCCCGGACGGCAATATGGACGGGAGCGGTCTCCCTCTGCATCCGTACGTTACGAAACACCAAATCGTACATACGCTTCTTCCTTTCCGTTACCATAACAGTTCGGCCGCATCGAGACGGCCGAACCGCACGGTAACCACATACTATAATCCAGCAAAACAGTTAACCGAACCCGGCTATTTTTTCGGCAAAAAGTCCGTCGTAAACGCCTTGGTTACATCGATTGGCGATTTCAGCAATCCCAGATCGACCAGCTGCTTGTTTAGTGTATCCCAGCGATCCTTGGTCATATAGCCGACGCCTTTCGTTGCCGCATCCTCGCCGTAAACGAGAGGCTGAAGCGTCGTAGCGCTGTACTCCATTTTTTCCAGTGGAGTGTCCGGGTTTTTCTCCTTAATGAGCGGATTGATCTCTTTATAGTTGTCTTTGTAGTAATCCCAGCCTTTGATCGTCGCTTCTACGAACGCTTTGACCGCTTCCGGATTTTCCTTCAAAAAGCTTTCCGTCGTGAACATAATATTGCCGTAAGGAGAATAGCCGAAATCCGCATTCAGCATGACCTCGACATCGACTCCCTGCTCCTTCATCGAATAAGGCTCCGATGTAATATAGCATTGCGTAGCCGACATTTTGTCATTGACGAAGTTAGCGAGCTGCCCGGTATATTTGAGCTCCTCGACTTTATCCAGCTTGAACGCCTTTTTCATGTATTCCCAGTATGCGACGCCGCTGCCTACGTACACTTTCTTTCCGTTGAGGTCGGACATCGATTTGATCGACGCGCTTTTGTGTACCATGATACCCTGCGGGTTTTTCTGAAAAATCGCCATCACCGCAACGAGAGGAATGCCGTTTTGCCGGGCGAACAAAATCTCATCCGCCTGCCCCATCCCGAACTGCGCCTTGCCGGACGCGACAATCTGCGTAGCGGAGATGCCCGGGCCTCCAGCCTGGATCGTCATATCCAGCCCGGCTTCCTTGTAATAGCCCTTGGCCAGCGCCGCATAGTTGCCGCCGTGCTCCGGCTGGGCGAACCAGTTCGTCACCTGGGTTACGGCTACCGGCTTTTTCTCCGCAGCGCTTCCCGTCGCTTTCGGATCGGCTGCCGCAGGCTGGGCTTCGGGCTTGGTAGCGCAGCCGCTCAGCACAGCTCCGGCGATCAACAGGATGGACAGAACAGCGTGAACCGGGCGAATCGATTTTAAAGTCAACGGCGTTTTCATGAGCATTCCCCCAAAGTATGATGGATTTTCTTGATTTTCTTTAGCACATAGGAAAACATGCTTAATACATCAGGCCAAACGGTACTGCGCTTGCTCTTCGGTTCGGTCCAGCTCCTCCAAGCCCCATGCGCTCTGCTGAACGGAAGTGTAAAGAGGCCGGCCTTGCTTGTAAACGGTGCGTCCTACCGGCAGCTCGGTAAACAAATCGTCTGCACGCAGTGCGTCGATCAGGACGAAGTCCGCCGAATGTCCCTCGGCGATGCCGTATCCGGTAAGCCCAAGGATGCCGGCCGGGACCTCCGTCATCATTCGCAGCAAGGCATGCAAATCAGCGGAGCTGCCCATATGAGCGGCATACGCCGTCACCAGGCCGATTTTTAGCAAATCACCCTGTCCGAACGGATGGAACGGGTCCTGAATGTTATCGGAGGCTACGGCTAACGGGACTTGAGCGTCCAGCAATTCACGAATTCGCGTCGTTCCGCGACGGATCAATCCCGAATCGCCTCTCCCCTGCAAATACATATTGACCGGAGGTAGTGTGACAGCACTTAATCCGGTAGCCTTAATACGGCCGATAATCTCCTCCGCACGGCGTGTGTCCATAGCGGACAAGGAGCACAAATGATCTACGGTTACTTTTCCTCCATAACCGTACTCCACCGCCTTTTCCGCGATATAGGCGACCGTTTGCTTGGAGGGATCGTCGCTTTCATCAGCGTGAAGATCAATCGGCTTCCCCCATCGAGCAGCCGTAGCAAATATGCGGTCGATATCGCTTTCCGGCGTTTCCGACAAATGAGGAGCTCCTCCCATGCCGTCCATCCCAAGGCGCAGCGCTTCTTCAATCGCATCCTGCTCAGCAGTGGTGAGCCGATCGTACGGGCACATCGGGAACAACTGCATATCGACGATTCCCTTCAGCTCCTCCCGAACCTCCAATGCGGCGTAGATGGTGCGAAAAGCTACCTCGATACCCGAACGGAGGCGAAAGTCCAAATGGGTGCGGATGGTCGTCGTACCGTAGGATAGCGCTCGCAATGCAGCTTTGCGAATGCGCCCCCGAATGTCCTCCTTGCTGAAGGAAGGAGCCGCCGCTCCGTAATTGGCGATTGCTTCCAGCAGCGTTCCTGAAGCATTGCCAACCTGGCTCAAGGAGTATGCTTTGTCCAAGTGCATATGCGCGTCCACAAAGCCCGGAAGCATCATATAGCCCTGCAGGTCGATCCTGCCTGCGGCCTTCAGCCGGGACATCTCGCCGGCAAGGGCGGACATCGGGACGAAAGAGCCGTCCCCGGACAGCACCGTCTCCTGTGGGACAATGGAAGTCCATCGGCCGCCCACTGCCTTAAGCTCGAACAATCCGCGCTCGTCGCTCAGCGGAAGGGTGACGTTAATAAAATGCAGCTCCCGGGCGCTCATCTTAATTCTCCGTTCTCATCTCGGACTCGTGCCATGAGCTGAGCATCCATTTGGAAAAGGCATTAACCAGAAGGAAAAACGCGATGCCCAGCACGGATGCGGATAAGCCGCAAGCGAACAAATACGGGGTTTGCAGACGCGATGCCGCAACTGTGATGGCGTACCCGAGACCGCCCTTTCCTCCGCCTATTCCCGCGATGTATTCCCCTACGATGGCGCCGATAACAGCGAGAGTACACGAGATTTTGAGACCTGCTACAATATACGGCAGCGCTGCCGGAATACGGAGCTTCCACATTGTCTGAAAACGGTTAGCGTTGTACAGGTAAAACAGATTTTTCATATTGTGATCCGTAGAATTCAACCCGATCAGTGTGTTGGAAAGCATCGGGAAAAAGCCGATGAGGAACGCGATGATAACAATGGCGTTCATCCCCGCCCCGAACCAGATAACGATAATAGGAGCTACCGCCACGATAGGGATCGTCTGGAGAATGATCGCGTACGGGTAGACGCTTTTCTCAATCAGCTTGGAGCTTGCCAGCAGCACGGCTCCCGACACGCCGAGGATAATGCTCAGAATGAAGCCCACCACCGCTTCGGCGATTGTGGTAACAACGGATACCCATAAGCCGCTCGCATTCTCGACTGCCGCTTTATAAATATCCGAAGGCTTCGGCAGGATGTAAGGAGGAATCGCGAGCAGCTTCACAACCAGCTCCCAGCCGCCGACAAAGACGAAGAAGGCGACCAGGGGAGGCAGAATTTGCTTGAAAACGGCCGAAAACGCTCCTGTCCTGCTATTGTTTCCTCCATCCAGCTTGTTAGTCCGGGCTGCGCGCTCCCGGGCAGGCTGTATTTCTTCGGACACGGCCTGCATATAGCTTTTATCCATAGCCATGGGACCACTCCTTTCCGCTTAAGGTTCGTAGATGATTTTACCGGGGTTAAGCAATCCGAGCGGATCGTTCTCCCGCTTCCTTCGCTGCATGCTGCCGACTTCTCCGCGTCCTCCGTTGTCGAGCACCCAAGTGTGGGGATCAAATATTTTGACGCCGATCGATTCAAAATAACGGATAATTTCGTACAACCGCTCCTCCGTCGTATATTTGATGATCGGAAGCGAAGAAGGGGTCAGCTTGCCGCCGTTACGAATCCATTCAAAATGAAGCAGCACTTCATCGCCGAATCTGCCCTTGATCTGGCGAATTTGTTCCAAATATCGGTCGGGTGCAAAGCCGGACTGCAAGTAGGTAACGGTCGGGTCACTCTTCAAAGCCCATAACGTCGTATGGTTCCATGTAAAATCGGACAGTCCGATCGTCTTCCGGTACTGTGCCGCCGGAATTCGGTGGCCGATCCGTCCTCCGAATTGCCCGGCCAGCTCGGCTACTGCGTCCGCCGACGCTTCGTCGGTTTCGAGCAAGGCAGCGGCAGCTCCGGATTCAAGCGCCTTGCCGATTGGCTTGAAATAAGCAGGGATCGGCCATTCCATCGGGCTGATCAGTCTTTTTTTCACATGCTCCGCATGTCCCAGCGCTTCTCCAAACTGCACGCATGCTTCAAAATCGTCAAAATGAACGACCGTCTGCAGCCATTCGGTGTGTGGCGCCAAAGGAATTGTAACCTCCGTCATGATGCCGGTCGTACCGTAGTTATGAATGTAATCGAACAGCTCCGCTCCGCGAACGGTCCTCCTTCTCGGGATTTCCTCCATCGTATAGACGGCAGCCTCCAGCACATTGCCATCCCACAGATTTCCCCACGTAATGGAGCCGATGCCGCCGGATCCGCCGCTAACGAAGCCTCCCACCGTCGCCTTGGCGTAGGTGCTTGGGTAAATTCGCAGCTCCTGGCCGAGCTCACGTGCTTTTTTATCCAATAACCCGAGCTTGACTCCGCACTGTACTCTGGCATAGCCGTCGCCGATTTCGAGGATACGGTCCAGGCCGCTCAGATCCAGCACTAGACCTTGCTCCAGAGGCACCGCTTGCCCGTAGTTGCCTGTACCGGACCCTCTGACCGTAACCGGAATACGGTGACGGTAGGCGAACGACAGCGTCAGTGCAACCTCTCGCTCGTCTGTCGCCAGTACGATGCCGTCGGCTATTTTCCCCTGCAGCTTTCCGTTCAGAACCGGAGAATACCAATAGTAATCCTTGGATAACCGCTCCCTCGACTCCGTATCCAGCAGCAGCCGGTCATCGCCCAGCAAATCCACCATTTCCTTTTCCCAACCGATAGCCATCCTCGCGCCCCCCTTTTTTTAGTCCTAATGCTTTAAACTGCTCGATACGTGCCTGACCAGCTCACTGAATTGCGTCATTGTCCGGAAGTGCTCATCTCTCGGGAACGGCACCGGAATGTCTATCTCGTCGGAAACCTTGCCGGGACGCGGCGTCATGACGATAACCCGGGTCGATAAGAACACCGCTTCGAACACATTGTGCGTGACGAACAGCACCGTCATCTTCTTATCCTTTTGCCAAATGTTCAGCAGTTCGTCCTGAAGCGTCTGCCGGGTAATCTCGTCCAACGCCCCGAACGGCTCATCCATAAGCAGCAGCTTCGGCTTCGACACCAGCGCCCGCGCAATCGATACGCGCATTTTCATACCGCCGGACAGCTGTCTCGGCAAAGCTTTCAAGTAATCCTTCAGCCCTACAAGCTCCAGCGCTCGTTCGGCCTCCTCCTTTTGCTGCTTCTTCGGAACGCCGCGCAGTTCTAGCGGTAATACGACATTGTCCTGCACGGAGCACCAGGGCAGCAGCGTATGATCCTGGAAAACAAACGCGATCTCGCTCTGCTTGCGCGCCTCCTTCGGCGTGAGACCGAGTATGTCGAGCGTCCCTCCGGTCGGATCGCCCAAACCGGCTATCATTTTGAAAATCGTCGATTTGCCGCAGCCGGAAGGGCCGACGAAGCTTAGAAATTCGCCTTCCTTAATATCTAGATTCACATCGCTCAGCGCGACCGTTCCATTCTGATACGTCTTCGATAACCTCTGCATCCGGACTAACGTGTTCCCCTCGATCGGTTCCGTGATGCCGGTTTCTATGCCCGTACTCCCCAGCGGTTCATTGGATATTTTTATATTCATCCACTCACCCCCGATGGAATCTCGTCCTTCACGTCACGGCTTGCTTTGAGAGATGCCATATCGAACTGTGAAATTTCCTGCAGCGCCTCGGCCAACAGCCGTCCGCCCAGCTCCAGCATCATCTCGCCCTTCTCGGCGGTTGCTTGCCTGGCATCCCCGGCAATACCGGTATTCGAAATATCGTCGGTAATCCAGGCGAACGCTTTGCTCTTGAATTGCAGGTAACGCGATTCCGGGAAATGAGGCAGCTCTGTCGGTGCTACGTCCATATTCACCCAATGATGTTGTGCCGCCAGCACGATCGAGGTCTCTACGTCGCCTGCGTGGATGCCTACTTTTTTCTCGACAGGACTGATCAGAGCTTCACCTAAGCCGAGCGATCCCGAATCCAGCCGGAATACGGCAAGTCCCGTATCGATTCTGATTTCCCGAGCCATCATGTTCAACAGATCGGTGTTGCCCCCGTGTGTATTTAAAAGCAGCAGCTTGTTAAAGCCGCTCTGCCGTACGCTTCTTGCGATATCTAGAAGAACCGACATCAACGTTGTAGCCGATAAAGTGATGGTACCGGGATGTCCCAGATGCTCCGTGCTTTTGCCGTAAGGAAGCGGCGGAAGCAGCCAAATGTTGGCGTCATCCGGAAGCTCCTCGAATGCCCGTGTTAGAAAAGCTTCCGCAATGAGCGTATCGGTAAAGACCGGCATATGAGGCCCGTGCTGTTCTACAGCTCCTACAGGCAGTACAAGCAGCGCATCCCGCTTCGGCATCGATTCGACCTCCAGCTTGCTTAAACGCGGAAAAAACCGTTCATCCCAAGCTTTCCCTTCATATCTTCCTCTCATGACAATGAACACCTCCGTTTAATCCTTATTGTAGTTCAGGAATTGAGCCGGGTAAATGGCTAAGTAATGTTTTTGTAATATTATATAACATAAAAACAAATTTTTGTGCTTGATGCACTTTAATTATGGATTTATATGTAATATTAAATAACATATTACTCGCCTTCAGCCACTCCAGAACTGCGGGGTAAACTAAAAAACCGCATCCGCCATCAGGCAGACACGGTTATCCATGAAACATTTGGCCAGAGATCCGTCGTATCGTTCGACTATAGCCGTTTCTTCATATGGAGCCCCCTTGCTTTATTTCATTATTTTCTCGACCGCCCTTACGATAGATCCATAGCCTGTGCACCGGCATAAATTGCCCGACAGTCCTTCCTCGATCTCCGCCCGGGACGGACACGAATTAGCCGCAAGCAGACCTTTGACCGACATAATCATCCCTGAGGTGCAGTAGCCGCATTGAAACGCTCCTTCTTCCAGAAAAGCACGCTGAACCGGATCGGAGTCAGGACCGGCCAACCCCTCAATCGTGACGATATCTCTCCCTTCGCATTGGTACGCCATCAACAGACAGCTGTTCGCCGGCTTGCCGTCCAGCAGCACCATGCAAGCCCCGCATCGCCCCATTTCACAGGAGACTTTGGTTCCGGTAAGCTGCAGATCCTCCCTGAGAATGTCCAACAGCCTGCGGGACGGAGACACCTCGCCCAGCCTGATCACCTCGCCGTTCAACCGGCAGCTCCAACCCGCCTCATCCATGATCATCAGTACCCTCTCCTCCCTCTACCCGCAACGGTTCAATTAACAGCTCAGGTGATACGGGGAGCTTCTCGACCCGACGGCCGGAAGCATCGTATATAGCGGAAGCGATAGCCGGGGCTACCGCAACCGTACCTACCTCTCCGATCCCTCTCGGTCCGTACGGATCACCCTCAGGCAGCTCCTCTATTGCTTCCAAGCTAAATTGCGCCGGAGTATCCGCAATGGTCGGAACGAGATACGTATCCAAATTTTTCGTCAAGTAATGCCCGGAAGACATCAGCGCATCCTCAGTCAGGGTAAAGCCAAGCGCCATACTGCTCCCTCCTTCGATCTGCCCAAGAAACCCCATCGGATTAATAACTGGACCGGCCGCAACGGCGTGGAACTGATCGGTTACCTTCGCCTTTCCGGTCAGAGTGTTTACCTCCACTTCCACAACAACCCCCGTATAGGTATAAAGAAAATGCCCGCCCATCACCGCATCCGGTGTCGTAGGAAAATGAAATTGACTGCTTACACTGAGAATCTGGTCACTCTCATTCGCAAGACGCGCATACGTAACTACCGGATGACGGTCGGCATCGTCCGCACGGTCCATCTCAACCCGGAGCCATACACCCCCGGGACCGGTATCCAACTCCTCCGGAGCCAAGCCGGTTATGGCGGAAGCTCTTGTAAGCAATTTATCGAGAAAAGGCTGCCTCATCCGCTGCAGCGCCTGCCACAGCATCGTCGTCGCCCTGGATGCCGTGCTCGACCCGCTGTGCGGCACCCTGTCGGTATCGCCGATGACCATTTCGATATCTTCCTTATTGCAGCGAAAGTGATCCAGCAGCATGATTTGGAGCGTCGCCAACAGCCCTTGGCCGAACTCCTCGTAGCCGAATGCCGCCTCAATCTTGCCCGATCGGTTCAACGACAGCCTGCCGCCGCCAAAATCCGGCAAGCCGAAGCCAAGCCCCGATCCATGCATCGCAATAGCAGCGCCGATTCCTCTGCGTATCCAAGGAGGGCGGAGCTCTTTTTCACAGCCAGAGACCTTCTTGTTCCACAATTCACTGTGGCGAATCGATTCCCATATTTGTCTCGCTCCATCGGTAGCTACAATTCGCTGCCCCATCGGACCGGGATCGTCCTTTTCGCGCAGGTTCATCCTGCGAAATTCCCACGGGTCCATTCCCAGCTCGCTCGCCAAACGGTCCATTTGGCCTTCAAGTGCGAAGATGACCTGATTGCCGCCAAACCCGCGAAACTCACCGGATACTCCGTTGTTCGTATAGACCGAGACCCCTTCCACATCGACATGTGCGATCCGGTATGGACCCATCGCATGCTCGGTCGCAAAGTTCAGCACCGCCGGTCCCAGCGTTGCATAAGCTCCCGTATCGGCAACAATCCGGACTTGATGCGCAAGAAGCCGCCCATTGCTATCAATTCCCGTCCGCATCGTTATTTTCATCGGATGGCGCTTCAACCCGGCACGCACGGATTCCCAGCGGTCCTGATGCAGCTTGACCGGGCGACCGCTCTTCAAGGCGAGCATGGCGCCGAACGGCTGAATGTTCAACTCGTCCTTCCCGCCGAAAGAACCTCCTATCGGACTGGATACGACCCTGATATCTTCCTCCGGCATAGCCAATATGCGCGACAGCTGCATTCTATCCTTGTATCCGTGTTGGGTAGGCGCATAAACGGAAAGCCTCCCGTCCGCTTCAGGCACGAACAATCCGCCTTCCGTCTCCATATAGGCATGCATCTGTCTAGGGGTATAATATGTCCCTTCTACGACATAGGCACATTCCGCGAACACATCTACCGCGCCGCCTCGCTTGTAATTCGTCCGATGCAGCACATTGCCGGAAGGATGCAGCTTTATCGCATCCGGCTTCAGCGCTTCCTCGGGATCATCCAGCACCGGAAGCTGCACATAAGTAACTTCAATCAGCTCCAGCGCTCTCTCGGCAATGTCCAGGCTATCGGCCGCTACCGCCGCCACCGCATCGCCGATAAACCGCACCCGGTCCTCACACAAAACCGGCTGGTCGGGGATGGCGATACCGAACCGGTTCATCCCCGGAACATCCTTGTGAGTAATAACGGCACGGACGCCGGGCAGCCGCTCCGCCTTTTCCGTGCGGATCGATAAAATCCAGGCATGGGCATGCTCGCTCCGAAGCACTTTCCCGTAGAGCATGCCAGCCATATGCCGGTCGGTCAAATAAGCCAGCGCGCCCGTAACCTTCTCCGCTCCATCCGGACGGGTATGCCAGCGGGCTCCAGCCGTTTCTTTATTTAACAGCATCGCTTTCCCCTCCTCGCTTGCCGTTGTTCCTTCGACGCGCACTCCACAATTCCGATACAATCAAGTTAGCCGCAGCCGTCCTCCGGTATTCCGCGGTCGCGAATGCATCTCGGAACGCCTTCCATTCCGATGATATCCCATTCAACACCCGTCGCATCATCTCCGGGGTCAGTTCCTTGCCTTCGAGCAGCGCTTCCGTCTCGTGCAGACGCTGCGCCGTACTCGCCCCGCCACCGACAGCCAGCTTCGCCGTCGCTACTCGCCCGTCTTCATGCAACCTCAAGGAGCCGGCTGCCGTTATGAGCGACGGTACGAACGCTTCCCTTCGCCCGACTTTATGATAAAAAACGATCCGACGCTTCCTTTCCTCATCGGATCCCCCTTCGATTTCATCTCCATTTGCGACTAAACCCGTCAAAATACGGTGATCATGCGCATTCCGTCCTGAATCTTTTGCAGCAGCCAACCAATCTTCCAACGACTCCGTCACGCATTCACCGCCGTCGAACCAGACCAACTCAGCTCCGAGCACTAGAAGAGCAGGAATAGCGTCCCCTATCCCGGATGCGACATTGCCTCCGATCGTCCCCTGATGGCGGATCGACGGAGCAGCAATAGTCCGGCAAGCTTCGGCAAGCAGCTTGCTGTATGGATTTCTTCTTACCCCCTCCAGAGTCGTGAGCGGACCAATACGTAATACCTGGCGCTCCGGCGGTGACGTCCGAATGACTCGAATCCCTTTTAGCGCAGATATTCGTTCCAGACTTATCAGATGACGAGGCATTGCAGCCGCACCGGCTTCCCATTGCGTCCGCAGCAGCGTGCCTCCCGCCACAAAACAGCTCTCAGCCCCCAACGCACGGCGCAGCTCCCACGCTTCCGCCAGATCGGAAGGCTGCCACACACGAGGAACGGAATACATCTCGTAAGAACCTACAGCCATCAGCTTCCCCCTCCTCCGCCAATCGTCCCAACTTTACGGGCGTCTTGTTTATTTCAAACTACAATTAAATGTAATCATCGCGTCAATTTATATAGCATAAGGGTGAGAAAAGCCTCTAGCAACGTCCCTCCCAGAGGAGCGACTGAAAGCCTTTGCTATAGCAAAACTCACTTCGTACGCGTGGTAGTTTTTATCGCCGGTTGGAAAGATCCTCGATACGCTTTATCGCTTTACTGAACTTAGACTTTCCAATGCGGTAAAAAAATCGGATGCGTTCCAAATCTTCCGGAGTATCCGCATCCAGAAAGCGGTACGTTTCCGCTTCTTCTCTTATCATCCCGCTATAATGAGGCAAGCCGAATAGCGATCTCGCCCCTTCGTCGCCCTCCAGCTTCCGCAGTACGTCAAACATCGATTTTGCAAACAGCACAGGCGGCCTCGGCGCACCCAAACAACCCGCTGCAACGTAGTCCAATCCCGGACACTCCTTGTAGCTGCCGATTAAACGATTGATCATCTCCGCACTGACGAGCGGCTGATCTGCCAATAGAACAACCACCGCGTCCGGTTCAGAGACTTCACAAGCAGCCTGCAGTCCGCAGCGCAGCGAATGCGCCATTCCTTTGTCCGAGTCGAAGCAAACCGCTCTCTGCAGCCGCCCTTCTGTGCACGCAGCACCAAACGACGGGGATAGCCAATCCACCTCACCTCCGCGCGTCACTACAACAACCCGGTTTAGCGCAGATTGCAGCGCTTGGTCCAACGCATAGCCCCCGAGCCTCCGTCCGGCAGCAAGCTCAATCGACAGCTTGGATCGCCCCATCCGGCGGCTGGCGCCGGCTCCCAAGTAAATCCCGGCTATATCCATGATCCTCCCCCGCTTTCTCGACATTCTTGTTCAGCATTCCTAATCTGCGCACTTGTATCAGCTGGGCGACGATACTTACGGCAATTTCCTCCGCGCCATCCGCACCGATCGCCATCCCTACCGGGTATTCGAGCCATTCCGGGACCTCGCGCTTTTCCAGCATACGCTCGGTACGGGTTCGCGAGCCCATGATCCCCAAATATTTGAGCTTAATTGGCATCAGCAGCCTAAGCAGCTCTTGATCTTTGGGAAAATAGTGACTCATTAGCACGACATAATCTCCATCCTTGATACCGGTATGCAGGAGAATTTCTTTGGGACTCCCTACAAACAGCGAAGCAGCTGCAAACCGCTCCTTCGTACACAATGCCTGGCGCCAATCCGCAACCAGAACACGAAATCCGCCCTTCGCGGCAAGCTCCGCCACCGGTATCGCATCATCCGTAGCGCCGAACAACAACAGTCTTGGGCTGGATGCATGCACACACTCCATAACTTGCCCGCCTCCAGGTCCGACATGCAGCAACAGCCCCTCTTCAGCCTCACGCCCCGCCGCCTCCAATCGATATTCCAACACTTCCGAGAAGTCAGAGTTCATGATTCGCGCAAACCGCACAGCCATCCCTTCGTCGAGCAGCCGTTTCACCCGGCTTAGCCATTCCCGCAACCGATCGTCGATCGGCTCCAGCAGCACTCGAATGAACCCTCCACATCCGACAGCTTCGCCCCACGACAAATCATCGGTTGGCCGCATGTCGTACTCAACTAGCACCGGAACACGGCCCGACCACACCTCATCCACTCTTGCATTCAAATCGGCTTCCAAGCAGCCAGGGCTTATTTCCCCGAGCGTTCCAGCCTCCCCCATCAAAAGCATGGCGGCACCGGCCTTCCTGTACGCATGCCCGTCAACCTCCACCACGGTTGCAAGCACCATCACCCGTTCGAATGAGAACACAGCTTGAAGCAGCCGGTGCATATTCATAAAATCCCCCCTTCAACCACCTCTCGGTCCATTACATCCGTTTGATAAGCCGCTTGATCGAACGGTCCGATTCTTTTAGTATCCGTTGTTTATCCAACGTCAGGTGACGCTTGTTCTCCAGCACCACTTTACCGTCAATCAGCACCGTCTCTACGTCGCCGCGGGTTGTAGAGTAAACGATACGAGAGTACATATCAACATCGTAGGATGGGAATGTATGGAAGTCATTCAAATCTATCATGATCAAATCAGCCCGCTTGCCAGGCTCGATACTGCCGATCTCGGACTCCATGCCAAGAACCTCCGCCCCGCCCATTGTTGCCATTCGCAGCACCGTCTTCGCGTCCATCGAAGTGGGACCATGCTCCGCCTTATGAATCAATGCCGCGAGCCTCATCTCCTGGAACATATCCAAATTGTTGTTGCAAGGCGCTCCATCCGCACCGAGACCGACATGAATCTCACGGGACAAGAGCTCCGGAATTTCGGCTATGCCGGACGCCAGCTTCAGATTTGAACCGGGACAGTGGGTTACCTTCACCCCTTTGTCCCGTATAATCCGCTTTTCCTCCTCATCCAGCCAAATACAATGCGCCAGAATCAGCCTCGGATTCGCCAAGCCGATATGGTCGAGGTATACGACATTACGCATTCCGCGTTCTTGTTCCACCAGCTCGATTTCTCCGCGATTCTCCGATGCATGGGTATGAACCCTCACATCGTAATGCGCACTTAGATCTCTCACTTCCTTAAGCAGCCGTTCGGTGCAGGATACAACAAATCGCGGGCAGAACGCGTATTGGATCCGGCCATCGTCGAGACCGTTCCACTTCTCCAGAAGCTCCACGCTTTGCCGAAGCGATTCATCCGTACGCTCCAGCAGTCTGTCAGGGACATTGTCCCCATGATCCATCATCACCTTGCCGGATATAGCCCGCAGCCCGCTCTCTGCAATGGCACGAAAAGCCGAATCCGTATAATTGACCGTCTCCATATCCAATATCGTCGTCGTTCCGCTGCGAATGAGCTCGCCGATCCCTAACATTGCGGAATAATATACGGACTCCTCGTCATGCGATGCCTCCAGCGGCCAGATCCGGTTCCTCAGCCAATCCATCAGCTCCAGATCGTCGGCCCTCCCTCGAAACAGCGTTTGGCACAAATGAACATGCGTTTGCACAAAGCCCGGAAGCAGCACCTTGCCCGCCCCCTGCAGAACGCGGTCCGCCTGTTTTTCCAGCGCTCCGAGATCCGCTCCTATATGCACGATACGTTGTCCCTCAATCCATACATCTCCGATAAACTGCTCATCCGCCGAATTCATCGTCAGGATGTGAGCTTGTTTTATTAGCAGCTTCATGGCAGCTTCTCCCTTCCGGCAGCAATTCAGCTAGACAACCTTCAGCATTTGTCTGAAAACGAACACCAACTTTAATCTGAGCAAATCATTGACATTTTTAAAATCCACCTCAAGAATTTCACCGATCTTCTCCAAACGATATGCTGCTGTATTGCGATGAATGAACAATTGCTTGGCCGTTTCGTTGATTTGCCCGTCGTTTTCAATGAACGCCTCGAGGGTACGCAGCATTTCCTGAGAATAGTCAGGATCCTTACTCAAAAGCGCATCCAGCACCTCTTCGCAGAAGGTGGCCATGCTTTCCCTGGGCAAATGTTGGAACAAGTAAGAAAACTCCACCGTCTCGAACTGAACCACCATATCCTTCAACCCCAGCTTCTCGGCAAGGCCGAACACCCCCGCGCACTCCCCGTAGGCTTCCTGCAGAGATTCAGGCCGCTTCTTCTTGTTGCTGACGCACACTCTAACTCCGCGCCACTCTCTTGAAGTGTCAGCGGCACCGTTCATACACGCAGTCAATATCGCAGACAGCTTCCCGTGACCCGGAAACGAGTCTGCAGGATAGAGCGAGAACATCCCTTCCTCCAAATGAAAATGGAGCACCTGCAGCCCTTTGAGCTCCGGGTGGCATTGCAGCTCTTCCCGTATGCTCCTGAGCAGCCTCTCGCGTCCCCCTTCTCCCTTCAACGGGCCCACAGCCGTCAGTACGCATTGATAAGGTCCACGAAGCAAAGGTATGCCCAGCCTTTCCGCACCGTCCATCAGCGTTTTAAGCGTCCCATCCCCCTTCAAATAGCGGGACATGAGCGTTCCCAAGTCATTTTGAATCGTATTTTCCGTATACTCTTTATAGATGAAGCTTATATGGTAGGAGATGATTTCCGCAGCCTGCAGGAACAACCCCTCCTCCACTTTCATCAGCTGGTCTTCCATCGTATAAAACATCGCATAACCGACACACTCATCCTTCTCTGTCAGCGGTACCCGGAAGCAGCGTCCGTCCTCCGTGTAAATCCATTTGCCGGCGTCCTTCCACGGCCAGCCTCTAGTCAACCGAGCTTCTGCGAGCGGAGTGGCATTGAACAAAACATGGCCGCGATAGTTGACCACCGCAATCGAATAACCGATAATACCCATGATTGTATGAAAAAAATCGCTGATATGATCCGATTTGAGCGCGAACCGCATCAGCTTCTTTTGTTTATCGAGAACGGAATGGAGCACCCTTGTATTCCGCTGCATTTCCGCCTGGAACAGACCGTTCATCTGGTCGGAGAACGTAAATTGAAACGGGAGCTCGATGAGCGGGAAGGCAAGCCGGTCCGCCTCCTCCAGGATCGCCTCGGGAACCTCGGTCCAGAATCTGCCCAGCTTAATACCAAGGCCTGCCGAGCCCCTTTGATCCAGCTTGCGCAGCAGCTGCACGGCATCCGCGGGACGATCCTTCATCAAGTAGGCGGTTGTAAACAGCATTTCGCCATCCTTGATCCAATCGGTTATGTCCGGAGCATCCATCACATTGACGGATTTCACTATTCTCGATGTCCCTGATCGGCCTGCAATCAGCTTCCCTTCCGATAACGGAAAGATTGACAGCGCCTGTTCCACCGTCAGATGCATACCTAACCCTCCTTCTCGATAGATAATGAAGCAGTCTCCTACGAACCGGCCAACAGAACGTTTGTTAATTATATGTTATATTAAATAACATTATAATCACCGAAATACGAAAAAACAACTAGTTGGTGTTACATAATATTACATTAAGTAAAAAGGGATACGATTATTTTTCAGAGTATCTCTTTTGCACACGTGTTCAGCTTGCTATTTTGCGATTTCTTCTTTACTATGGAAACTAGTGAGACATTGTGCTCCTTATTATTGCTTCGATACCTACTTACCTGCGAGTAATCAACTATCTGGGAAAGGATGAGATTCCATGTCCAAGCTGGAAAGCGAACAAAGCTCCGCCATCGTTCAAGCTAGCAACTACATCCCGAAGCAGCCTACGCATATTGAATGCTCCATCGAGAAAACATTGGACGCCATAGGAGGCAAATGGTCGTTTCTCGTGCTTCGCGAGCTGTTCGGCGGAACCAAACGTTTCGGCGAGCTGCAGAAGCGCATCAAATCCATCAGCCCGAAGTCGTTAACCGAAACGCTGCGTCATCTGGAAGAACAAGGTGTACTTGAACGCACCGCATATCCCACCGTGCCCGTCACCGTAGAATACACCTTAACGCCTAAGGGGCAGGACCTTCATCAAATATTGAAAGCAATGAAGCTTTGGGCCGCCAAATGGTCCTAGCTATATCCCCTTGTTGACGAGGTGTACGCATGATAGCGTTTTACAGGAAATATTGGAGAACCGTGTTTGATATCGCATTACTGCTTCTAACCGTTTACTTATTCATGCTGCTGTTCAGCTATTTATACCGGATCGCTACCCCGATCTTTCTCGCATTTGTCATCTACTTGATTATCGAGCCTTTGGCCCGCTTCCTGCATCGAAAGGGATTAGGCAAGAGCATCGCTTCCGCCATATCCACCTTCTTGTTTATTCTGGTTATCCTCGGCGCCATCACGGGCATCGGAGTCATATTTACGAGCCAAATCCTTAATCTTAAAGACAAGCTGCCTGAATATTCGGCGATTTTACAAAATCAGATCGTTCTCAAAACACAATTTCTGCATGACCGGCTCGTTACTATGCCTTCGATTCCGAGCGATATCGCTCAGAAAATAACAGAGTATTCCACAGAAATCACGCAAAAATTAACGGCTCTGGCCGGGCAATTTTTGACCGGAACGTTTACGATGCTGACGAGCTTCTCGACGTTTGTCGTCAACTTCGTTATCGCCATTATTTTGGCGTACTTTTTAAGCATTGAGATTGAGTCTTGGAAAAGATTGGCGAAGAATAAAACGCCGAAGACGTTCAAAGCGGCCTTTTACTTTTTGAGGGATAACGTTTTGAAGGGGATCGTCGGATACCTGAAATCTCAGGCCAAGCTGATTACTTTGACCTTTATTGTCGTCTTCATCTCGCTTGTAATTTTAGGCGTGAAAAATTCGTTCTCGATAGCGCTTCTCTCCGCCGTATTCGACGTTCTGCCGCTGTTGGGCGTATCCACCCTGTTCATACCGTGGATTGTCTACTTATTCGTCGTCGGGCAAACGGTGCTGGCGGTATGGCTCACCATTCTTCTGGTCGTCGTCATTTTGGTCCGTCAAATCATGGAGCCCAAAATTACCGGAGATTCGCTCGGAGTGTCGGCGTTTACGATGCTATCCTTCATGATCATCTCGCTTTCGTTGTTCGGTGTCGCGGGCTTGATCCTGTCTCCCGTCCTTATCATTACTATCAAGGCTCTCTACGAGCAAGGCTACCTTCAGCGCTGGATTCGTTGGCCGGAAGGTGAATAACGGCATGGTATCATGGGGTAAACCGCAGCAACGGAACAAATCCCCCAAAAGTGAAGATCATGCTTCGAAGCTTTGCACCGCATCATTTCCTAAATAACAAAAAATCGGGGTTTCGAACTTAGGTTCGAAGCCCCGATTGTCAGTTGGATAAATATTTGCGTTCGGCCCGGTCGGTGAAGAAATTCATTAAAAACAAGGTTACCGCGATATCGTCAACCGGCAGAAACGGCATAAGATCCGGCATAATCCAGTAGACGAGTACCGGCACCGCGAACAGCAGCTTTTCCGTCAGAGGCACTCTGGGAGAAGCCAGCAGCGGACCGATCCGGCGAAACACGTGACCCCAGTAACGGAATGAAATAAGTCGCTTCCACATACGAAATCCCTCCCTGGTTGTTGGCTTCATCGCCGCATCATTTCCATAATGAAAGCAAGTCTTCTCCTCTAGTATAGCGAATTTCCGCCAAAAAGAAAAAGAGGCCGCCGGACGGCCCCTCATACTACTAAAGCTTCTAACATTAGTCCTGCGACATCTTCGTAAATCGACGGGAACTGGTCAATAGGCAGCGGATTGACTCCGAACCCCGCTTCTATTGTAAATCCCGGCTTTCGAAACTCTTGAATGAACCAGTCTTTATAGCCTGCATCGCTGTCCGTCAGCTTCACGGGCAAGTACCGGCTGACCGCACCAAACCGGTTGGCCATCGTTTCGGCTTCGGCCGGCTCCATATCCCGGTAATTCCAGTAAATTTCTTTTCCCTGTGTATGAAAAGCCATCACAAGCCGAAACGGGTGACGCCGCGTAAACTCCGCCATCGCCCGGGCTTCAGGCTCGCAAAGAGGCGACTCGCCTGTATAATCGCGAGGTCCTGGACCCGGCACTTCTCTTCGTTCCTTCTCCGTTTCCCAATGAGCCGGAAACTGGTCGTTTAAATCAACGCCGCGGAGGTTCGCTTTCCATCCTGAGAAATCATGAGAGCCTGAATTCCACTCCAGCAGCTGTGTGTATTGCGGATGGTCCTGCCCGATTCCTTCAAGCCCCTTAAGCGCGAGCTCTACTCCATCGGGATTGACCATAGGGACTATCCAGAGCGAGGTTTGCCTGAACCGTTCGTTCATATCGCAGCCTCGAAGCAGAGTACCGGCTGCATAAGCATCCGCATAGTCCTCCACAAATTTCATCAGCAAAAGCGATGTAATCCACTCATTGGCATGGAAGGCGCCGTTGAAATGGATGTGGTGCTCGCCCGTCCCCAGACGTACTACCGGAATCCTGCGTCCCATGACGCTCGTTCCAATGGTATCCGTTCGTATAAACGGGTACTTCTCCTCCAGCCGGGCGATATGGGCTAGTAGCTCAGAGTATCCGTAATTCTCATTTCCGCGGACTATCGTCAATGTCGTCCCTCCTTTTGGCAAAAACTCCTTTATCCCCTATTCTCCTCTTAGGAAGAGGCTAACTAATTATGTATACGCAATAAGACGTGATTCATTCCTTGGCAATGCAATCACTAGATGAGTACGGCAAATAATAAAACAGACGTCCGGATACGATACCCGGGCCGCCTGCCGTTGGTTTTGGTTTAAATAATATGAGGGACCTGCCATACTACGGGCGTTACCCTAATTTGCTCATTAAGCCAAGATTGCGCAATATGCCTGAACATAACAGGGTCCCCGCTGCAAAGAAATTGATGGACGGGCAAGAAATTCGATGTCGCTAACATCCCTTTATGGTACAGGATCGTGCTAATCTCCCTCGCCGTCTCGTCAGCCGAGCTGATCAGCGTTACACCAGGTCCCATGACATCCGAAATCATGTCAGCCAAGAATGGATAATGGGTGCACCCAAGGATCAAGCAATCCATAGGCTGCTGTTTTAATCTTTGCAATGATTGCTCGACAATCGTTCTTGTCTGAGCGGTGTGAAACTGCCCTTTCTCCACGAGTGGAGCAAGCAAAGGACAAGCTTCGCTGTATACTTGAATGTTCGGAGCTATTTGCCGCAAAGCGTGCTCGTAAGCGCCGCTCTTGATCGTGCCTTCCGTTCCGATGACACCGATGCTTCCGCTCCGCGTCGTCTTGATAGCCGCACGGGCACCCGGATGAATAACGCCGACTACAGGAATGGATAAGCGTGCACGAATCTCATCCAGAGCGACAGCCGTTGCTGTGTTGCAGGCGATAACAACCATTTTGGGTTGGAACTGCAATAAATAATCTACGATTTGATGCGTATATTGAACTACTTCATGGGAGGGTCTCGGGCCGTAGGGAGCTCGGGCCGTATCGCCAAAATAAATGATTTTCTCTTGCGGGAGCTGGCGCATGATTTCTTTGACTACAGTCAGGCCGCCGACTCCTGAATCCAGTATGGCTATCGCTTGCTGCACAAGTTCTCGCTTCCTTTGACTGTGAATTGATGAAACGCTGCATGCCTCTAATAGATTATGATGGTAGAAGCTGAAAGGTACCAGCGAACAACAGCGTCATTACATCATAACAGAAGCGACGGCATGTTTCCAACCTTTGAACCCAAAGGAAATGCTGTTATTTCGCTGACGGCTTTATATCAGATAAAAGTGCAAATTCATAGCCCGCTTCCCGGACCCCTTTAATAATGCGATCCAACGCTTCAATATTTTCCTCAGACCCCTGATGCATCAAAATAATGTTGCCGTCATGCAAATTGTTCATAATGTCGTTATACGGATCGTCCGCTCCGTTCTTGCGAGGCTCCCAGTCCCTCATGGCAGTCGACCAAAAGACGGATGTATATCCCATCTCCGAGACCATTTGGAGCAGATGCATATTGTAGCTTCCATAAGGAAAGCGGAAATACGGCTGAATCTCTTTGCCCGTTACTTCCTTGTACAATTTCTCGTAATCGTGAATTTCCTTCTTCACCTGCTCATCGGTCTGCTTATTCATGTCCGTATGCGTCATCGTGTGATTAGCAACCAAATGGCCGTCCTCCACCAGCTGCCTGACGAAATCCGGCGCTTTCTTCACATTGTATCCCGCGATGAAAAAGTTCGCCTTCGCATGGTTATCCCGCAAAGACTTCAACAGCAAATCCGTATCTCCCAATGGACCGCCCGTATCGATCGTCAAATAAACTTTCTTGCCCGTGCCGACATACAGCGCCTTCATATCTTTCGTAAATGATTTCGTTTCATTAGGAAAATTGGGCACCTGTCCCTTCGGCTTCTTCATATAGTACCAGGACAAGGCTTTTCGATCGGCTGCTGCCGGTTTTCCTCCCGACCCGTAAGTAGATGAGGTTGCCGTAGCCGCAGGAGGCGGTGTACTTTCCTTGCTCTCCTTGCTTTTGTCGGGTGCCGCAGCTCCTTCTCCCGATTCCGGCTGACCGGCAGGAACCTTATCCTCCTCGGGCTTCCCCGGTACGACAGCCGACGTTGAAGAACCCGGTCCATTAGCCGGAGCGGGATCCATCGGCGGCTTCGTCGGCTTGGCTGTGTCGTCCCCTACACGCGTCTCCACAGCGGACGTCTGCTTGCTCTGTTGTGAGGCGGAATCGGAGCAGGCTTGCATCAGCAGAGCCATACTGAGGATAAAAGCATAAAGGCCCGTATTTCTCGTTGTCATGCATCGCGTCCCCTTTTAACTGGAATGTTTGTTGCAGCTTGTCCACGACAAGAAACCAAAATACGAATTTACGTTCGTATATATTTTACCAAATGAAGCATGATGTGGCAATGGAAGCTGTCTGATATCATCGGGCAATCCGTGCGGACCGCGGTTCCTTTACAAACACCCCAATCATGACGCTGCAAACTAAAAAACTCCCCCGGCCGCAGACCGGAGGAGTGTTGCGCTAGAGATTAAACAAACTTAGGCAGCCAGTTGCCATGCGCTTCGATCAAATCGTCGCACATTGCTACGATATCATCCATCGAAAGCTCTGCCGCCGTATGAGGATCCAGCATAGCCGCATGATAAATGTGCTCTTTTTTGCCGGTGACGGCCGCTTCAAGCGTCAACAGCTGCGTGTTGATGTTCGTGCGGTTCAATGCCGCAAGCTGCGGAGGAAGATCTCCGACATAAGTAGGCGTTACGCCGTCAGCATCGACCAAGCAGGATACTTCGACGCAAGCTTCTTTCGGCAAGTTGGTGATCAAGCCGGTATTCATGACGTTGCCGCCGATTTTGAACGGAACGTTCGTTTCCATTGCATCGAACATGTAGGAAGCATACTCTTTGGAGCGTTTGTGCTCCAGGTTCTTGTTATTAACCAGCTCTTCGCGCATCGTCGTCCATTTCTCGATTTGGCGAACGCAGCGGCGAGGATACTCATCGAGCGGAATGTTGAAGCGCTCGATAAGCTCCGGATAATTGCGCTTGATGAAGTACGGATGGTACTCCGCATTGTGCTCCGAGGACTCGGTTACATAGTAGCCGAAGCGGAACATCAGCTCGTAACGAACCATATCCTTGTGCAGCTCCTGCTGCTTCTCGCGAGCGCGGCGCTTGATTTCAGGGTACAAGTCGACGCCGTCCTTCGTCACTTCAAGCAGCCATGCCATATGGTTGATCCCTGCGATTTTCCAATGCACGCCTGTGGAATCCAGGTCGAGGTTTTTGAACAGGTGGGATACGCAGCCTTGAACGCTGTGGCAGAGCCCGACGGTTTTCACGCCGCCATAAGTGTTCATTGCGTTAGTCAGAACCGCCATAGGGTTCGTATAGTTCAGGAACCAAGCGTCCGGACAAACCTCCTGGATGTCTTTGGCGAAATCCAGCATGACCGGAATGGTACGCAGGTTCCGGAAAATACCGCCGATACCGACCGTGTCGGCAATCGTTTGGCGCAAGCCGTACTTTTTAGGGATTTCGAAGTCGGTGATCGTACAAGGATCGTAGCCGCCGACCTGGATCGCATTACAAATGTATTTCGCTCCGCGAAGCGCTTCTTTGCGGTCGGTATACGCTTTCACCACGCAAGTGCTGCCGAGGGTCTGCTTCAAGTTGTTCAGCATGTTCTCGGAATCTTTCAGACGAACCGGATCAATGTCGAACAACGCCAGCTCGAAGCCTTGAAGCGAATCGACCATCATGCAATCGCCAAGAACGTTTTTGGCAAATACCGTACTACCTGCACCCAAAAAAGTGATTTTAGACATGTTTGCCTCCCATATCCATTAAGGTTTTATAATTCATACCTTGACTATACTCGCTGCCGCCGGGAATGCATATGGAGACAAACCACTTCAATATGGATTATTGTAGTTCATTCTTCGAATTAGCGCTTGCGCTCGGCCAAAGCTAGCAAAATATGTATAATAGTTATGAGAGTGAACGCCACGAACGCCAAAAACGGGATCGTAATAAACCCGAGCCAGTCGATATAATCGACGTCGCACGGAACGGGACCGCAAGCCGTCGCGCCGTCCTTGAACCAGGAAGTCTTTTGCATCAAGTAATGATAGAGCGAAACTCCCATTCCCCACACACTGAGAGGCAGCACATAGAGGTACTGCTTCGTATCCTTGCGAACCGCCGCAATGCCGAGTATAATCACCAGTGGATACATCAAAATTCGTTGATACCAGCATAGCTTACATGGAAGAAAGCGCATTATTTCCGAGAAGTACAAGCTTCCGAGCGTAGCGACTAGCGCAACAACCCATGACAGATGTAGTGCGTTTTCTTTAATAAACCGATTCCATTTCATGCAGCAGCTCTCCTCTTTCATACCCGTTATTTATAACCGGATTTTTGCTAACGTTATCATATCAAATTATGCCGAGGTGTTCCATATGAAGGAATCCTACCATTCCGTAGCGTTCAACCCGCATCCCGGAAAAGGAGAATTAGCCGTGCTCTTCAGCGGGCAAGCGCAAACCAAGCCGCAGCATCGCGTCGGTCCGCAGGTGCTGGACTATTATTTGGTTCATTATGTAGTATCCGGACGCGGGACATTCCGTTGTATGGGAACCGATTATCATTTGGAGAAAGGCAGCAGCTTCTTCATCTTCCCCGGGGAATTGGTGAGCTATGCTTCGGACGAAACGGACCCTTGGTGCTACCGGTGGATCGGATTCAAAGGAAATCAAGTCGATCAATTGCTGAGCAGCATCGGCATTTCCCAGCACGAGCCCGTGTCATCGACCAAATCTCCACGCAAAATGTCCACCTTGTTTCACCAAGTGGAACAAACACTCCAAAAAAGATTATCACATTGCGATATGCAATCTCAGGGCTATATGCGGCTCATCATGGCGGAGTACGGGCAGGATGCCAGCCGCGATCCGATCGCGACGGAGGAAGCGTCGGGAATCCAACAGCAGGTGGAGCAGGCTATCCGTTGGCTGACGCTGCAATATCACCAGCCGATTTCCATCGAATCTATGGCGCACAGTCTCGGCTATCACAGAACGCATTTGTCCAAAATGTTCAAGCAGCATACCGGCATGGCGCCGATGAACTTCTTGCTGAAAATCCGCATGGAACGGGCCAAAATTTTGCTGCTCGAATCATTGACAATAGAGCAGGTAGCCTCTTCGGTCGGCTTCAGCGATCCTCTTTACTTCTCGAAGCAGTTTAAAAAATGGTACGGCCGCTCGCCGTCGGAATACCGGCTGGACCAGTCGACGAATCCTTATGATTGCAACCAATAAGCCAGAGAAGAAGTGAAATAAGTTCCAAGCCGGAAACAGGCCGCCCTTTCGGACCTTAGATTCATAAGGCCGCGACATAGTACACCCTCTAAATACGAAGAGCAAGACAAACTAAGCCCCGTGCCTAGAATGTCTTGCTCTTATTTTCTATGTTATACCGAGAAGCTGTACTGCACCTCTCGGCCGCGGCTATTGATCAGCTGAGGCCAGTCCTGCTGCGGCACAAGATCGACGACAGCCTTGATCCCGATGCGGGAGAAGTCGAGCCCCGGCACCTCATCCAAAGCAAGCCTGTCGGTCATCAACCGGCCGAGAAGACCGGGATACTTGTCCTCCATCTGCTGCAAGCGGTACAGGCCGGTCTCGAAATCCTTGCGCGCCGCGTTGACGGAGCCAAGCACGCACTTGTTCTCGAGCACAAGCTCCTGATTGATCGCGTCCGCCGATACCGTGAGGCTCCGCCCTCCCGGCGTGACGCCGAGGAGCGCGAGCACGCCGCCCGGCGCGAGCGCGGTCATTGCCTCGAATGCAAGCGGACTGTAGCCCGTGCATTCGTAGATCATGTCGGCGCGCTTGCCGCTCTGCTGCAGAAACCCGCTGAGCGTCTCAGCGGGGGCTGCACCATCGGCGCCTGCCGCGCCGGGAGCCCCTGCCTGCCGGTACTCGGCACCGCAGGCACGAACCAGCTCCGCCGCCGCGGAATCCGACGGCGACAAGGACCATACGACGGTGTCGAGTCCGAGACACCGCGAGGTGAAGGCCGCCAGCAGGCCGAGCGGCCCGGAGCCCAGCACCACCACCGTCTTCGGCTGCCAGACGAGACGCTGCTGAATGCGCTGGACCTGATCCCACACCTTCTCCACGATGCTTTGCGGCTCCGTGAGCACGCCGTAAGACAGGCAAGCAGCCGGGACCTTGACCAAATAGGCGGCGTCTTCGACGTAATATTCGGATAAGTAGCCGTGGCTGCCCTTGATGCCCCGCTCCACGTAATGGCCTGTCTCGCAAAAATCCGCCCGGCCGTTGCGGCAGTTGACGCAGTCCGGGTCGCTGCAAGGGCGCCGCACAAGCGCGCTTACGAGGTCGCCCGGCACAAGGCCGCTGCCGGCGTCGGCTTCCGCCACGACGCCAAGCGACTCATGACCGATGGTCAGCCCGTTGTCCCCCTCCGGGGGAACGCCGTACTTCTCGGTCATGAGCTCGCGGTCTGTGCCGTCGAGGCCGACGCACAGCACGCGTACCAGCACATCGCCCGGCACTCTCCGTTCCGGGCGCTCCACTTCGCTCAGCTCGAGGCGTACGCCCTCAGCTTCAGCTTGCTCCGGCGCGGCGTGCCCCAACGCGTCCCCAACGCGTCCGGAGCTTGCCGGCTGCACGGGCTTCCCTGGCCCCGAGGGGTGCCCTTTTTCCCCGGATACCTCAGCGCCTGCCCGCTGCCTCTCCCGGCTACCCAGCCCGTTCAAGCGAACCGTCTTCATCTTCATACGGTCGCCCCCGCAGTCTGCAGCAGCTTCGTATCCCTTACGTCTTCCCTGCCGCTTGTCTTATGCTGGAACTGCTTGAGCTTCGACATGTATTCCTGCACTACTTTGACAAAAGACGCATGAGACCATGTCAAAGGCGATACAGATAGCGGAGCGCCATTGAAAGGATGCACCTGCTCGGCCAAAATCCCCGTCGGCAATGCGTGCTTCATGGTCCAGCGGATCAGCTCCTCCGCTTCTTTCAGCTCCTGCTCGCTTTTGGCGGTGGCAATCACCCATTCCGCATACCATAACGTGCAGATGAACCACGGATTGCCGGGAACCTTGCCGATATCCTTGGTAACCTGATGGTAATAATCGTTGCTGTAACGGGCGATGCCTCCGACCTCCGTCTGCACCCACAGCTTGGAACGGATCTCCTTCATCGTCGCCGCAATTCTCGGATCGTCCGGAGCGAACAAGCCGAAATCGAACAACGCATACATGCTGGCGTCCAAGGTTAAATCCTGATCGTACGTATTTTTCTCCCGGTTCCAATACAGCGAGCGGACGAACCGTTTCTCCTGTTCCGAATACATATGCTTCTCCACCGCTTTTTTGATGCTGTCGGCGGCATCCCGGTAATAGATCATCCGCGCTTTATCATGAAAATATTCCGCCAATTTGCTTGCCGCAAGCAGCCCTGCATAGACGCTGGATACGGTAAAGGCGTGCACGCCGTACCGTTCCTCCCACAGGTCGTACGACGGAAGGGGCAGTCCGGAAGCGTCCTTGTAGCTCGCGAGGAATCCGGCCGCCGGGACGACGAACTGATCGTAATCCTCCCTTGCCGATTCGCCCGTTTTGGCCAATTGATGATGATGCCATAACGTATAGAGAACGAGTGCGGTTTCATCCTCTTGAATAGGCAGCTGCTTTTCTCCTGCGTCGTTAATCCATGGGTGCCAGCTCGATCCAGGGGAACCGTCCGGATTGTACTTGTGCAGCAGAAATCCTTCCGGTGTCAGAGCCCTTTTGCAAAATTGATAAAATTTGTTCGTAAGCGTCGAATACCCTGACCGGTCAAGGGCGTGGGCAATCAGCGCCCCGTCTCTCGGCCACATGTACGAATACGTATCTCTTGCAAATTTAAGAATGTCCGAATCGTTGGCCGCGACGATCGCGCCGCGGTTGTCCATGTTGGAGCGTACCACGAGCAAGCTTCTTTTATAGAAAGAAGCCATGTCCTCATCTAAAAGGCCTACATCATGACGGTCACGGGCCAGCCACTGCCGCCAATAGTCGTAAGTGCGCTGCAGGAGCTTCTGGGGAGCCGCTTCGCGCACCGCCTTCTCCATGTTCTGGACTTCCTTAAGACTTCTCGCGAAGCAGATCCAGAACCACGCTTCCGCCGTTCCGTTAGCGGGAAGCTTCAGCTCCAACTCGATCGTCCCGTCCACCGAGCCCTGGGCAATCGGGTTGCGCCCGAGTTGACCGTCCTGCGCATCTCTCCACGTTCCTTCGAGACCGTTCATTTCCTTCTGGCCGATGGCGAAGCTGGTGCACCCGAACTCCTTGCTGCCTGCAGGATGACATGAGAGCGACAAGTATCTGTGCCCCTTGTAAAACAGGAGCGACTTCAGATCCGGGTCATAATAAACCGTATCCCCGACCCCATTGCCGTTCAAATGCAAATCGAGATGAAAATACAGCTTGACCGTCCGTTCTACGTCCCTCAGGTTTTCCACCGACACCTTGCGGACGAATACGTTCTCCTGCACATCCACTCCATCTCTTAAGTGAAGCTTTAAGCCGAGACGCTCATGGACGCCTTCGAAATTCGTTATCATCGAATCGTTCAAATAGGAGCAGCTCTTTTTCATCTCCGGGTGGTCGATCCAGAAGAAATCTTCAGCCGTCCATACGCCAAAATGCGATAAATGGTCCGCAGCCTGATTCTCCTGTCCTACGAAAGGAAAATACATATCCCGCAAATTATAATTCGTATCAAAATTGACCAGTACATTCCCGTTGCCGAGCGGTAAATCGCGTGCCATCTGCAAAGCTCCTCCTTCCTTATCTCCCCATAATTTCCCCGAATCCAAGTACAAATTATGCAACATGCAGCCTTTACCGCAAGCCTCTATTTCATCGGTGAAGTACCCGGCTCCTCCCTGGTTCATTCAACAAAAAAAAAGCATGCGGACCAGCCCGCATACTTGAATTCAAAGCGTTTTGTTATTTACGTTTTCTTCCGTGCTTGACCAGCGTCATCCGCCGCGAATGTCTCAACCAGGAATAATAAGCTTTCAAATCCCTTAATTGAATATCCTCGGACACCCTGCCAAGAAACGTTACTACGATCATTTTATGTAAAGGATTGCCGGCGATATCCGTTTCATCCTTAATCGGCATGAATTCCGCGACCATAACCAGGTCTTCGTCGATTAAATAAACATCCTTCTCATTTTCATAATACGGGTGGACTCTTTCGTGCTTCAAGGCATCCCACAAAAAGGAGCAAATGTGCTCGATTCCTCCTTGATCGCTCTCGACACGTTCGGACCATCGGGACAGGGCATGGCTGGTAATGACGATATCCGCGATCTTGTATCCGTTAAAATCCACATAAAAAGGCTCGTACGTGCTCCAACGGTTCATGATCTTATCTCTCATTTCCATGGTCTCCCTTCATGATGTTACAAACTGTCCCTACCTAAATGTAGTATTTATACTACATTGCGTCAAGAATTACTTTATTTTATTAAATAAATTTTAGGTTCATGCCTCAAAAAGTACAAATATTTTACAATTGCTATTTATTTTCGCGACATCCTCATTTACAATGTTCTAAAGAGAGGTGATTACATTGGGACAAACCATCCCTGAATTCGGCAAATTTCTGGAAGGCTTGCGTGGAAATATGTCATTACGAGAGGCTGCTAAGAAAAGCGGCTTATCTCATGCCTATATTCGTGATTTGGAGCTAGAGAAAAACCGATCCACCAACGAGAAGATTACCCCGTCTCCCGACACGCTAAAAAAATTGTCCGCGGCCTACGGCTACCCGTATACCGAGTTGATGATAAAAGCAGGGCATTTAATGGAGAAAGATATCGCAACGACAACCTCCCCCAGCATCAAAATTGATTTGGCCCAAATTTACTATATTGAAGTCGGCAACAAGGAAGTCACCTATTATAATGAGCAGCTGAAAGGAAAACGGACCATTGATTCGCTTCGTGATTTCAGCGCATTTCTCGATATGCTGGACGAGCATCATTTCAAAAAGGTCGATGCGGATGTCTACGCAAACTTTCAATTGATCCGTAAGTACGACGACAAAACGGGAACCTTGCATTTCGATCCGCTCGGAATAGGCCTGTCCGTTACGATGTCTATGCTTCGTCAGCGCAAATATCACGACCTGATCCTTCGCACGATAGCGATGAACAACCAGACGAGCCTGGAATTTTCCTTCGGAAAATGCAGCAATGTGAATGCGTCGTTCATCAACGGCTAACCTGGCGAGTAATTATCATTCATTTCGATAGGAATCGTAATCTTTCTGAATTACTAACGCGCGTTAGGCAGCTTGATTGTATTGAATTTTACTATAAATATATCGATCCGTCACCGCAATTATGACTAAATCTATGATTTTATTTTATCAGTCTATCCGTGCTAGGTTAAGCGCGATAGGCTGATTTCTTTTGACGGCGGGAACTTCTTCCAATGTCTTCTTTCCTGTTCATTTTTATTGATTTACGTTGTCTTTCTATCGTATATTTAAATAGATTCACCGTTCCTACGTAATTTTTCTAATTACATAATGGAAGTTCATATATTGCCAGCAATAGGCTATCGTCACGGCAGCCTGAATCCTTCTCTTATCGGAGCTGAAGAAGTATGCAGAAAATTCCAGTGACGCGAGACGGCAAGAGAGGGTCGGAAGTCCTAATCATCGATGTGAGTCATGTAGTCAAAATAGACAAGCTTCGCGAACGCGAAATTGTTATTCACACCAAAGACCAGCAATACTATCTCGATGTTTCCTTCGATAACATGGAAGAATGGCTCTTTGAGGATGGTTTCCGGCTCTTGGACAACGCGAATCTCGTCAACATGAACCACATTGCGGATTACGACCAGAAGAAAGGCATCGTCTTTCTTGGCGAGAAAGACCGTAAGCATGCCATAACCGCTTCCGCCGCTCATATTCACAAAGACCACATACAAAATGTAATGCAGCTGATTCAATCTGCAGACCCCTCCGCCGCCGATCACAATCCCTCACACCATGAAGAACTGTTTGCCCGAATGATCAATGAGACACAAGATGATTCCTTGCTGCGTTCTTACGCTACCATTCATGCGATGAACGAGCGCAAGCGGGCTGAGGAACAAATTGTTCATATGGCTTACCACGATGCATTGACGAATCTGCCGAACCGTTTGTTTTTCGACGAGCGTCTTTCTTCTTGTCTGGAGGGTGCGAAGAGGACCGGGGAGAAGATGGCGATATTATTTTTTGATCTGGACCGCTTCAAGGTCATTAACGATACGCTCGGGCACCATGTCGGAGACCGGCTGCTGCAGGAATTTGCTCACAGGCTGCGCGTTTATGTCAAAGAATATGATGTCGTTGCCCGCTTTGGCGGAGACGAGTTCATGATCCTGCTCTCCCGATGCACTCATTCCGATGAGGCTGCGCAGTTTGCCAAGGGTATTTTTCAGCTGCTTAAAGAACCGTTCCATATCGAGACACATGAGCTGTTCGTCACCGCAAGCATCGGGATCAGCCTATTCCCCGACGATGGAACCGATACGGAAACCCTGCTCAAGAACGCCGATAACGCCATGTACCGCTCCAAAGAGAAAGGTGGGAATTCGTATCATTATTACCATCCGGATATGAACAAGCGCTCGCTCCACAAGCTGAATATGGAGATTCATCTTCGCAAAGCATTGGAACGCGACGAGCTCAGGATCGTCTATCAGCCGATAGTCGACCTGCAGAACGGGCACATCGGCGGGATGGAAGCTCTCGTCCGCTGGGAGCACCCCGAATGGGGCATGATTCCTCCATCCGAATTCATCCCGCTCGCCGAAGAAACCGGACTCATTATTCCGATCGGCAGCTGGATCTTGAAGCAAGCCTGTCTGCAAACCAAGCACTGGCTCGATCAGGGGTATCCCCCCCTCTGTGTCTCGGTCAACATATCCGCCATCCAGTTTCATCAGCGGCAGTTTATTCCGATTCTAGAGGAGGTTTTGGCGGAAACGGGGCTTTCCCCTTCGCTGCTCTGCCTTGAAATAACGGAGAATGTAGCGATGAACAACGTTCCGCTCATAGTCGAGACCATGCACAGGCTGAAGAAGCTGGGCGTCCGCATTTCTATTGACGATTTCGGCACCGGCTACTCTTCCTTAAGCTACTTGAAGCGCTTTCAGGTAAATACACTTAAGATCGATCAGTCGTTCATCCGCGACGTTACGACGGATGAGGACAATGCCGCTATTGTGACTGCACTCATAGCCATGTCGCAGCAATTGAAAATCAAAACGCTGGCCGAAGGGGTCGAGACGAAGGAGCAGCTGAACTTTTTGCTATCCCGGGGCTGCGACGAAATCCAGGGGTACATCTTCAGCAAACCGGTCGCTCCGGAGGAATTCGAGCTTATGGTGAAAGAAAATAAATCCATCTTTATTTCCAGGTAGAGGAAAAAGAAAACGACACAAACTGAAACTTTTTTCTCTTTTTCACGTTTATAAGTTGAATACTCCATTTTTTTGAAGGGAACGAAGATATGTCTGCCAATTTATCGAGCAGTCCGAAGACGCACACCACAGCGGCCGCAAGGAAGCTTCCTTCCTCCAAAAAGAAGAAAAAACGCTCCTCGGCCCTTGCGACATTATTTTTTTATACGGTCTTTGTCCTGCTATTGTTCGGAATGTTGTTCAGTCTATGGTTTTTCCTCACCCCGTCGGGAACGAATTTGCGCTTCTTGATGGCCGATACGCTGATTACGACGCAGCATCGCCATTGGGCAGCCTATTTGATCGGCAATGACGAACTGGAGAAGCGGGTCAACCGCTACTGGAAGCAATTCGATCTTTACACCGAAGTGAAAGAGAACAAAGATCTGGTACAGGTGAACAGTACGCCGGCCGTAGCGCAGGTCGTCCAAAAGCCGACCGTCGAGATCGAGCCTATCGAAGGGACGAATTTCAAAGGGAAGCTGCTCATCGTCAACGATCCGAAGAAGCTTCGAATCGCCGTTCCGGGAAAAGCCGGCAAAGGCGAAAAGGTATCGTCCATGGTGAAGCGCCTCGGTGCCGTTGCCGGCGTGAACGCAGGCGGCTTTGTCGATCCGGAGTGGAAAGGAAACGGCTTCCAGCCTACCGGCCTGGTCATGTCCGGCGGTAAAATCTTCTATAACGACGGCAGCATGAATACGCCGAACCATATTGTCGCCATAGACAAGGATGGCCGGCTCATTGCAGGGAAGTACAAGCCTTCCGAGCTGCTGCAGATGGGCGTACAGGAAGCGGTGACTTTCGCGCCGCGGTTCATCGTTAACGGAGTCGGACAAATCAAAAATGCCGCCGACGGCTGGGGGATAGCCCCTAGGACCTGCATAGCCCAGAAGGAAGACGGCACGATCCTATTCGCCATCATCGACGGCCGTCAGCCAGGACATAGTATCGGCGCGACCTTGTACGACATTCAGAAAATATTCCTTGAGCACGGCGCGATTACAGCTGCCAATCTGGATGGCGGCTCGTCCACGGTGCTCGTTCACAACAACGAGATCATTAACAAACCGTCTAGCGAATACGGGGAAAGATATTTGCCTACCGCCTGGCTCGTGTTCGAGCATCCGGAGCAAGCCGATATCCGCAACATATGGGAAGGGCTCGATCCGAGTAAAATCGATCCTTCCAAATGGTAAAAGAAACCATCCGAACATCGTGCTGCCGCACCTTCGACCGGATGGTTTTTTCGTTAACTGTGTATTTCGGTAAATCGATAAACGCATCAGTATTTTTCCTATCGGCGATAAAAGCTGCCTTACTTGCGAAGTGAGTTTTGCTCAAGCAAACTGAGAAAGAAAGGTCGCCGCTCATCCTCGTAATGTGCTCCGATAGGCACTTATCTCATTCGTAACGTTATTTATCGGATGGTTCGGATTGCTGATGATCCTGCTCGACAATCGTAGCCGCTACAGGAACTTCAGCAGCTTCATCAGCCTTTCCTTGCTTCCAGGCCAATGCTTTTTCTTTGACCTTACCGGCCCATTCGGTAGTTTGGCTGCCGATAATTTGAGTTTTCTCCGAAATCGTACCAGCCAGCTGCTTCGATTTATCGATTACGTTCTCAGCAACGTGCTGTGTTTTTTCCGAAATGGTTTGAACGCCTTCCGCCAAATCGCTTCTTAGCTCGCGTCCGGATTTAGGCGCAAGCAACAGCGCCGTTACCGCTCCGAGTACCGTACCGACGACTGCTCCGACCAACAAGTCTTTTCCTTTTTTTTCAGCCATTCTGATCCTCTCCTTTAAGCTCTTGATCATTCGTCCTGCTTTCGGGTTGTAAGTTTTTCTGAGCTTGCCACCGTTGCCACAGCTGAATTCCGGTTGTCGTCAGCTCTATCAGATCTTTTACCGTATCCTGCCGGCTATGTAGCGATTCCCGAGCCTCCAGAACGGTATCCGATAACGTGCGGGAGATCAGCTTCACCGAATGGGATAGCCTGTTGGCCGCATCCCCTGTTTGCTCCAATGCAGCTACGAACCCATCGGTTGCCTTCAATCTCCTCTGTACGTCCTCCAGCACTTCTCTGGAAACGCGGATCGTACGGAGCGATTCATCCGTTGTTTGCTCCAGCTTTTGCTGAATCTGACTTATGCTCTCTTGCGCTTGCTTCATCGTCCTGCGAGATTCCAGCAATACGAAGATCAATAAGCCGATCATCACGATGAAAGCAAAGGAAGCCAAGCTGACGCTGATTTGCCACATCACGCCTCGTCACCTCCCTCCAACCTCTCTAGACGAATGCCTATGGAATAGTACATTATAAGTAGCTGCCCCCCGTTTTGACACTGAAAATTTGAAAAAAACGCAAAAAAAGACCTGGACGAGGTCTTTTCTTGAACAGAAACATATGAAATTGGAGGAGCTGCCGGGCGGATGGCTGCAACTAAGTGATGCGGACTCAGGATCGTTATTTTGCCGATTGCAGGGTTATTTCCTCAGCTTCAGCTGCTCCAAATAAGCGGTCACTTTTTGTATCGCATCGTCCGGATCTTGTGCTGCCAGCCGAACCTGCCCGCTCTCCGGCCGGGAGCTCGAATGCTCGTAACGCGGATCGTAATAATGCTCCAGCAGCAAGGCAATGGCTTCTGCAAAATGATTCATTAAGAGCTGCCGCTCGATTTCCGCAGCGACAGGAGTATGGATGCGCCGTTTAATGCGCTCATATGCGTCAATGCACTCTTTGTTGTGCTCGGACGGGTTGTATTCTTCGATAATATGGCGAATGCGCGCCTCCATGGGCATCTCGATATGAAGCTGAAGCCCCTGCTCCTTGCCCTCGGTAAGAAAGTCGGGCAGCACGACCTTGCCCACCCGCTTGCTCTCCGCTTCCATCAAAAGATACGGCTGCTCATTATGACGGAGCAGCTCATCGAGCAGCAGAGCCTCAAATGTTTTCTGATTATTCGGCTTTAAGCCGATTTGGCCGAAAACCGAACCGCGGTGCCCCGCAAGCTTCTCGATATCGAGAACAGGATATCCTTGCTCCGCCAGCTTGCGCAGCAGACGGGTTTTGCCGGTCCCCGTGTAGCTGCTTAACACAATAAGGCGCGGCTTCAGCTGGAACTGCTCCAGCGTCTCGACGACCCATTTCCGGTAAGCCCGGATGCCACCATGGAGCCGGTACGACCGGATCCCCATCAGCGATAACACGGTTGCCGTCGTCCTGCTGCGCATCCCGCCTCTCCAGCAGTACACGGCCTTGCGCGAATCGATCTCCTCAAACTGCTTGACAAACGTAGGCAGCTTGGCGGAAATAATCGCCAGCCCCCGGTCTTTGGCCGCCTGGAAGCTCTCCTGTTTGTAGATCGTGCCGATCTCGGCACGCTCCTTGTCGTCCAGCAGCGGAATATTACGGCTGCCGGGTATCGTGAAATCGTTGAACTCGCCGGGCGAGCGGACGTCTATCAAGGTCAGCTCGCCCTTCTGGCGCTGCTCCAGCAGCTCTTCAACGGTGATGTCCTGAAACACGTTGCTTCTCTCCTTCTAGCCGGCCGGGAGCATCCGACCGGCCGATGCATGGGGGTATCGCTTGGTCTGAGGCGCATGCCGCCAAGCGGTGGGATGCCGCCCCGCCGTACCGCGCGGGGCGGGTCCTGGAGGGCTACAGCGTCTCCACGACGCTGATGTGCCCCGGATGATCGGCGACGACCTCGCCGATCATGGCCGCTTCGACGCCTGCTTGAAGCAAGCTTTCAAGCAGGCTGTCGGCATCATCGGCTGCTGCCGAGATCAGCAGCCCGCCTGAGGTCACCGCGTCGCACATAATCCATTGATCAATCTGATCCATGGATGGTGCGAAGGTGACCGTGCCTTGCAGGTGCGCATAGTTGTTCTTGGTGCCTCCCGGCACGAAGCCGGCCTCCGCGAGCTCGCGGACGCGCGGCAGCACCGGCACCTGCGAGAAGCCGATGCGCACCCCCACACCGCTGCCCTTGGCCAGCTCAGCGGTGTGGCCCAGCAGGCCGAAGCCGGTCACATCCGTACACCCGTTTACGGTGTACGGCTCCATCACTTCGGCCGCGGTTTTGTTCAGCGTGCTCATCACCTGCGTGACACGCTTCACTTCATCCTCGCTCAAGGCATCCTTCTTGATCGAGGTGGTCATGATGCCGACGCCGATCGGCTTGGTCAAAATCAATTTATCGCCGGGCTTGGCTCCGGCGTTCGCTTTTACTTTATCCGGATGAATGATACCGGTTACTGCAAGGCCGAACTTCGGCTCATTATCGTCGATCGAATGACCGCCGACCAAGGTCGCTCCCGCTTCACTCACTTTGTCCGCCGCTCCCCGCAATATGTCGGCGAGCACCTGCTTGTCCAGCTTACTGATAGGAAAAGCGACGATGTTCAGTACCGTCAACGGTTTGCCTCCCATTGCGTAGACGTCGCTTAACGCGTTGGCTGCCGCGATCTGACCGAATGAATACGGATCATCGACAATCGGCGTGAAGAAATCGACCGTTTGAACGAGCGCCAGCTCATCCGTCAGCTTGTACACACCCGCATCGTCGCTCGTATCAAGCCCTACAAGCAAATTAGGGTTCGGCACGGACGGGGGCAGCGTACGAATGACCTGCTGCAAATCGGCAGGTCCGATTTTGCAGCCGCAGCCTCCTTTGCTGGATAGGGATGTCAATTTTACGCGTTGCGCATTGGCTTCGCTCATGGAATGCAGCATCCTTTCTATGGAAAGATTCGTTTTAAACCTTACATTAGCACAGGTTTGCCGAAAAATACAGGTGCAGCCTGCCGAACTGCCGCTTCTTTTCCTTCTTTCCCGGTTGCGGTATATTATATTCATATTATATTCATACCGTCGTGTCTTTTTGGAAGGGGGAGCCTATGCTGATCAATTACGAAAAACGCGATTTGGAACGCGCTGCCGTCACTATACTCATCGCTTTGTACAATAGGAACCACTCGACCAAGCTGCGACTCCTCTATCAACAGGATAAGCCTGATGCCGTTTTGCAGGATTCGAATCATCGAAAGCTCGGCGTCGAAATTACCCATCTGTTCTACGATTCCGAGGAAGCCAAAATGCTATTGGGCCGTTCCCGGGAAAACGTGCACACTGAAGAAGTCATTGAATTGCTTATAAAAGAATTAAACAACCGCATTATTAAAAAAGAAGCCAAAATCAACACATACTCGACCCAATATCCCGTTTCGCTCATTATAAGAAACGCGTCCCTTGCGTTCGGCATGTCGGATATATTAAGCGTCAAGCATCTGATTTATAAGCCGCAAGGGAAATTCGTCAATGTCTGGTTTCTTTCAAGAGATGGCACGGACGAGTGGCTCCTAATAGATTTGAATCATTTGCCGGGGTAATGGCAATTTGGGTTATTATAAACGGAGCGGCCGCCGTCACGCCTTCCCAGCCGTATTGAGGGCGAATCGCATGATCGTGGTAAAAAAACCTCGTACGCTTACCAGCAAGAGAGATCAGATTTGCGGTTTACTCCGGCTGGTAACTCTTGGGCGCAATCAACGCCGGATTTCACCGTCATCCATGGATGCGGCGGCTGCTGGAGTTGAAACAGTAGGTAAATATGGTACGGTCGATCGATGGACGAGGACGGTCAAGTAATGGTGATCAAAGAACCAGTGTCCTGTAAAGCGGATTTTCCGCCTTACAACGTGCGATCTGCTCACAGTCCTTGCTGTAACGCGGTTTTTCCGTGTTACAACACAACTCTTGGCCGGATTTTCAACAGATCGTCCTGTAACGCGGTTTTTCCGTGTTACAACACATCAACTGGTCGTGTACACACCGCCCTCCCTCGCTTTTTCCATCTTCCAGCCGGAAGCATGCTGCCGCCCACTAAGATGCCCCCACAGCCTGGAGCTTTGTCTCCAGTTTGTCATTTGATAGACGGCGCTACTCGTTATGAAATTCAACCCAAATAAAAAAGCCGGCGGCTGCAGCAGCAGCGCCAGCTTTCACAATTTACTGTACAAAACGTCCGCTCTCCATGATGAGCTTATCATCGATGTAGACGTTCGGCTTGGTCACGACGCCATCGATATGGACGCCGGCCGCGATCGTTCCGCCGAAGGTGTTGTTGCTGCCGAAGGCAACGTGGATCGTGCCGTACACCTTTTCATCCTCCAGCACGACGCCTGTGATTCGGGCTTTATCGTTGGTGCCGATCCCGAATTCACCCAGCTGCCGGCCGTCACCGTCACCGAGAATTTGCAGCAGCCGATCCGCGTCGGCGCCTTCCGCGGAGACAATGCGGCCTTTCTCGACCGTGATCACCAGCGGAGATTGCAGCTTACCTATTCCGGCTACCGAGCCGTCGATCACGATCTGGCCTTCGGCTCCTCCTTCTACAGGAGCTATGTAAGCTTCACCGGACGGCAAATTGCCGGATTCACCGGGATTCAGATACATGCCAGTGCTAGGCACCCCGTTACGGCCTGCAATCGAAAACGACAGACTGCAGCCGTCCTTTTCGATCCGAACTTTTTGACCTTCGGTCAAAATATCCGTTACTTTCTCCGTCAATGCTTTTACCTGCACATAATCCGCCGATATAGCGCCTTCCAGGAACATATCCTCGGTAATTCCCGGCATCGTTGCCAGCCTTGCGCCTGCGGCCGCCGCTTGTTTACGTGCTTGCGTGTGCGTCAAGGAATGCTTCGTGATGCACACCACGACATTGGAGTTGGCCATTGCGATCGCTATAGGAGCCGGGGGCTCCTCGCCCGACTTCGTTCTTTCCTTCATGACCGCAAGCATGGACTCTGCTCCAAGCTGCTTTCCGGCTTCGTACAAAGCCTCGGCAAGCTCTTTTTTCACATCGTCCGTTACTACGAGGAACGTCTCTCCCGCTTTCAATCCGAGACAGCTTTGCAGCACGTTTTTACTAATTTCCGTCAATCGTTCTTTCATCATTATTCATCCTAACTTTGTATTAGATCATTTCCGATACTAATTTTGCCATAATTGCATTGGACAATACAACCGGCAAGCCGGAAGCACGGGCAACCAGCTCTCTGGATGCTTCCGTATACCCCATACAGTCGAGCAAAATGACATCGGCTTGATCCTTCAGCTCCATCGCCGCTTGATGAAAATTAGCTTCGTTATTATGATAAGGCGACGCTACGGCGAAGATCGGGTCAAGTCCTACCGGTTCATACTTAGGCCGAAGACTTTCCATTTGCTCCTCCAGTGGCACGATCACTCCGAACCGGCGGCCGCCGACCATCGCTTTGACGGTTGGAGGGATGATGTGATCCGGCTCAATCAAATACGATGTCGACGTGCTGAGTCCTGGAAACACTCCTGTACACAGCAGCAATATTTGTTTGATGCCGCTTTGCTCCAGCTGATCGATCTTGGCTTGAAGAATCGGTTGAATTTTTTCGCGCGACATGACGACGGAATCTCCGGTAGTAAGGCGCGAAGTGAGAACATAGTCGCCTGCCTCCGGATGCAGATTTTGCTCGATATATGACTTGGTCATCCCGTCCAGGACGCCAACCTGAACGAGCTCCGCCCGGTTGTCCAAATATTTCTCGATAATCGGTGCCACATCCGTGCGCGGCGCTTGGCCGATCGTAATCATCCCCAGCTTCTCCATCGTTCATCTCTCCCTAAAGTATTGCTTCAGCAAACTCGCTTCATAAGCCAGGCAGGTTTAATCGTAATAGAATCGATCCCCGCTATACGCTATGCTTTATCAAGTTAACGATCTTAAAACTCCCAATGCGGGAAAAAAGGGGATTAAGCTCCCCCTTGCTTCCTTTTGGCCTTATGACCTATATCATGAGAATGGTATTGCAATTACTCGTTCCCCAACGTTTGCAGCACTTTCATGGATCCATACAGCTTAAGGATGCGGTCGAATTCCGCTTTGTTGTAAAACTCGCAGGTTCCGTTAGTCATTTCTTTGGCTACTTCCACCGCGAAGCGCGCCGCCGAAGCAATGTCCACTTCATGGCTTGCTCCCGTACCGCAGCCCGGAACGACCGATTGCGCAGTAACCGCTACACCGACAACCGGAGCATCCGTCGCGACAGCCGGCTGAAGGATGGAGTTGATGTGATACAGATCGTTGCCGTAAGGCGTAATGTCTTGTGTCGTAATCGGGAAGGTGACCGGAATTTGTCCCGTCGTCATTTCCATGATCCGCAGCAAGTCTTCGCTTACGCGCAAAATGTAGCCTTCTTTGACAGTCGGAGAAATAGCAATCCCTTTATGATTGATAACGCGGTTTCCTTTGGTCGTATCGATGGACAGGATCGCTTCCATTTCGGGTACGATTTCGTGCTTGTTCATCGTCAAAATATCGACCGGGGAATCCATGAAGTCTACCGGCTCGTGCGGGCGGGTAGGAGCATCAGGACAAATGTGCGTCGTAATGATCACATCCCCCTTCAAAGAGTCGCCTCTCGTCTGCATTTCCGCAAGCTTCAATGCTGAAGCTACTGCCGCAACCGCTCCGTCGGCATCGGATACGAGCCCGATACGGGACGGACGTGCGCCGATCCCGCCAAGACGGCCGATAATACCGAATGTCGGCGCGTCGCCGCCCTTGCTTTTCCCGTTCGTCCCGGGGATGACGATTTTGATGAAGTCCGTGCTTCCTTTTTCCCCTTCCACGACCGTTACCGTTACGGATACATCGGAATAATCCTTGAATAATTGCTTAACCTGCTCGCCGCTCGCATAACCGCTGTCCATAACGTCCAGCGCCAGTAATGTTTGTTTCAATGTCATGATGATTTCCCTCCATGTGGTTCTATCTAGTTGTCTATATCGTGTACCGCTTACTTGATATAAGAAAGGATCGATTTCTTAATGATGTCCTCGATTGGCTGCAACAGCTTCTCGTTGCTCATAGTAGTGCTGAGCAGCAGCTTCTCCTTCGGCACGGCGATAACCGCCAGCTGCTGGCCCTTTTGAATGGCTGCCGTAACGATAGGTCTGGCCGTCTTGGCGTCCAGCGTCATGATCAGGTCAGGGAACGTCGCGAACCGCTGGCCGTCTTTCTCTATCGTCATATATTCGTTCCAGAACGTCATTTCATGCTCATTGTTGATACGGACCGTACCTACGTCGAACCCGCCGGTCGTCTCCAGCTGGAAGTCGGTTACTTCCCCGGTTGTGACGACGGTTCCGCCCAGCTTGGCCACTACCGAGGCGATAGCCGCTTCACCTTTATGGGCGAGCAGCGCTTCCCCTACTTCAATCGCTTGGCTGATAGCGCCAGCCGCTCCATTCGACTTCGCGTATGCACGGGTTACCGGGTTACGGGCCACCGCAACGAGACCGCCGGCTTCTATCGAAGCTTTGCGAATGAGGGACGCTGCTTTTTCCAGCGAACCGGAAATGCTCATCTCCACATAATTGTCGGCTTTGCCGCCGACTCCGGCCTGGTGGGAAATATAACCTTCCACCTCGGATAAATTCATCGAGCCCATAGCGCCTGTAGGATGCGCCCGGCCGTTGCAAGCAAAATCCACGAGCGGAATGCCGGTAATCGCCGACTGGAACCAGCCGTTGACGGTCGTTCCCGCACCGTTCTCATTCGTATGAATGGCTTTGACGGACTTGCCGATTTTTTGCGTCAAGATTTCCAGTGCCTTCGCGTAATGGACCGGCTTAACGAATTGATCCTTCGCCGCCGGCGCACCAACCATCGATACGGTTACGAACAAATCCTCATCATCGAACTCGTCGATGGTATACAGCTTCGGTTGACCGATTTCGAGCGCAAGGCGTCCGATCTGCAGGCCGTCGTCTATCCAGCCCCCGCCGCCTCCGCCTAATACGGCGCCGCCAAATACGGCGTACTCCACCATTTTTTCATCCAGTTTCATGATAGCCATGGAAGTCGCCTCACTTTTTCAATTTGAATACAGAATTAAAGAAGCTATACAGTGCATCTCCGGCAATAAAACCGGCAGCCAAAATCGTCATTGGAGTTTCGGCTTCTTTACCTTTTACTTTCAGAACGATAATCCGGATCGCAATACCTACAAGAACAGCCCAACAAGCGTTCGGAGTAGCAATCAGCAAGCCTGTTGCGAACAATACCCCGATTTGGCGGGAAGGACCGCCGATCAGCTGAACGATGGCGCCTGGAATAGCCCACAGAAGCAGCTGCTTCGCTACCTCAGGAGAAGCTCCGGCTTGGATCGTCGAAACATACACTTTATCGATAGGTGGAATCAGGTTTTGTGCAAAGTATCCGTTGTAGCTGAAGATAACGGTGATCAAAGCCACCCCGAAAGCGATCATCGCAGTAATATACTGATGCTTTCTGCCTTCCAGCTCGTACTCGCGATTCACACCGTTGCCGCGCAAGATGTAGCCTGTCTTCAAGTCGTAGCCCATATCGGCGAACGCGGGGCCCGTAGCTGCACTAAAGCCGGCCAGCATCGCAAGAGCAAGCGGCGGGAATCCGATCATCATCCCGAACAGCAGCGTAATGAAAGCCACGGCGAAGGCTGGGAACCAGCCGGAATGCATCGCTGCAATCCCTACGATAAGCTCATGGACGAACGCTGCGAAGGCTGCAAAAACTAGGAATCCGATCAGCATGCCGATCGACATTTGAGTCATCAAACCGCCGACCAGCGCGATAATGAGGGCAATAACCAAGTAAGCGACAAAGCCGAGACCGAGCGTGCGGCGCGCTGTCGAAACCGTTACGGTGTAGCTGCTTTCATCTTCCGGCTCCGCCGTTGCGGCAGCCTTGTCACCTGTTTTCTTTTGCTTGCTGAACACGAGCATCCCTGCTTGAACCAGAGCGATAATGCCGGCGCCGATCATTACGCCGTGTGCAATGTACAGCTTGTTCACGTCGACGTTGAACCAAGGCATCGAATATTGCCGGATCATCAAGCCGATACCGAACATCGTTAATGCCCAAATGTTCCCGATAAAAGCAACCCCGAACGCAGACATCGAAATATTGAAGTAGGAGCCGATCAATCCGACAACCGTACCTACACCTAACAGTCCAGCCCGTTTGCCGCCTTTATCGCCGGCTTGAATCGATTCGGCTGTAGCCAGACCGGGAGCCCACGTCCCTTTTGCCGGAAACAGCTTGGAGTCGAACAGCTTGTACAAAATAGCCGCATCGACAAACATCGCTAGAGCGGCACCGATCAGCATCGGAACGACCAAATGCGGCGCTCCCATCGCAAAAGGAATCCCGATCGGAATGAGCAGGCTGTTAGCCGCTCCGAACGTTGCCGAAGAAATCGACGTTTGAACGAGATTTTGACGGTGAACGGACTTATACTTTTTAAAAATAGCTATAGGAATTCTCGCTATCAGCATTGCTACCAACGCGCCGATGATCGCCGTATTGGGAGTTACACCTAGCGTGGTGACGATCTGCATGCCGATAATCGCGCCTAGAACGGCGGTAACAATATTAAGAATGAGCGCAAATGGCTCAAAAATACTTGGATGCTTCTTTTCGTTGTCCATGGATAATCCCCCTTGATTGTGTGCAGATCATTCTCTCCATATATCATTTGCCATTCCATAAATTTTCATGTTCAACTCTTTCGGGCCGGTTCCATGGTCTTTCGTCTTTTGAACGACCCGAACTGTAACGTGCCGAAGAGAACTCCTAAGATGACCAGAGATATCCCAAACATTTGCTGAAAAGAAACAGCATGCCCGAACAGCAGTACTTCAAGCAGCAGCGTCATGAGCGGCTGTAGGTTGAGGACGA
Organism: Paenibacillus sp. H1-7; assembly: GCF_022354825.1. Taxonomy (GTDB): domain Bacteria; phylum Bacillota; class Bacilli; order Paenibacillales; family NBRC-103111; genus Paenibacillus_S. The sequence continues at coordinate 1,969,119 of NZ_CP031168.1, read as the reverse complement.
TAGAAGCTTTGGCTGCCCCTACGGCTTCCATCCCTTTGTTCCACATGACGCCCGTCAATCCTTGCCCAACGATGACCGATACGATAAGCAAACTCCACAGGCCGATAGACTGGTTCCACTCGATGACGGATACCGCTCCGACATACGGGCCCAAGAAGATCGCGCTCAATGTGAACGTGTAGGCCGTTATTAGAAAAGACGAGAAATGCCGAGATAAAAATCGGGTAAATATCAGGTTGCAGGAAAACGTAAAGGTCGCTCCCAGCAACAGCCAGTCACCGATATGAAGGGCAAACCCTTGTGTGTTCAGCGCCATGAACAATCCGGCGATCGCTGTGAGACAGCCGGCTATCATACGCCATGTAATGCTCTCCTTTAAGAACACGGCCGACAGTCCTGCCGTAATAAGCGGCGCCAGGGTGAAGATAAGCGATGCGTTGGTCGCCGTTGTAAATCTCAAGCCTTCGAACAAACAGATTTGGTTCGCAATAAGGGCAGCGGTGGAGCCTAGCAGAAGCAGGATCACCTTCTTGCTCTTCACTTTGACAAGCGATTTGGTGACTACCGCCCACACTAGGAAAATGCACGATACCAAAGCCAAGCTTAGTGCCGATAGCACTAACGGAGAAAACTCCCGCAGCAAAATTTGTCTGGAAATATAATTCAACGCCCAAATAAATACACAAACGATTAGCAGTACATAAGATCTGGCCAAAATCAGTCTCTCAAAAGATCTGTAGATTCCGGACTCTGCCATCTGTACAAGCTGGAGGCAAACAGCCCCTCGGCTTCTACCGCATCTATAACCGGTACTTGCAGTTCTTTTCTAAGGACATCGGCAAATCCGATGGTGGAAAATCCCGTACATGCAAAGACGATAGCCTTGCTGCCTTGAGAGACCAACGATCGGGCAGCCTCAAGCGCCTGCGTCCTTCCTGACTCTGTGAGCAGGTCGGTCGTGTTCGTTACACCTTCAGGCTGGATGTATCCGACTAACAAATCGCCCAAAACGCGGCCTACTGCCGGCGGAATGCTCTCCGTAATGCCCATGGCGCCGACGCGTTCCCCTGCAGCCAACGCTATTAATGCTGCTGCGCTCCCGGCACCTATAACCGGAATCGAAACGTTACGGCGCAGCAGCTCCAACCCGGGATCCGCAGCGCAGCTGATCAGCAGAACTTTGCAGCCTTCTTGTTCCATAGCTTTGCCCAGCTCAACGATTTTCGGTACGGCGATAGCTTCGGTTTCCTCGTCATAAATGCCTTTGGGCTGATCCGGGATACACCGGCTTATGACGGGAATGCCATACAATTTCGAAACAATATTGCCATGTTCCGCAATAATGTTCGGATCTTCGGCCGTGAAGACTCGGATTAGACCAATCATTCGTTTCCCCTCCTTTACGATATTTCAATAATCTGAAATCGACTGTATTTAAATTGTAAAGGGTTACATGGAGATCAACAATGTGCCCGTTTACCAAAAGTAAATAAGGCCTATTGTGCTCAGAGCACAATAGGCCTTATTTTTCACCCCTGGTTTTTCAATAGATGGAAAGTTGTACAAAAGTAATAGGTAAATCGTTTTTGCATATTATCTACATCAATATCCGCAATTTCCTTTATACGGTCCATTCGGTATTTAACGGAATTGCGATGAATATAGAGCCGGTTGGCCGTTTCGATAAGGCTTCCTCCGGACTCCAAGTAATAGTAAAGCGTCGTTAGGAGATCCGTGCCGTTCTCTTGATCGTAGGCCGTGAGTTTCCCGATATGGCTGTCGACCAAAGAGTCAAAGGTAACATATTCGGAGCAATCCAGCAAGAGACTAAATAGTTCCAGCTCTTTGTATATATGAATCGTCCGTTCCCGGTTCAAACGCGTACCGATCAGAAGAGCTTTCTTCGCTTCGACGCAGCTGCGCTGAATATCCTTTAACGGGGTTACCGTTCCAAAGCCGATACGAATCTGGCTCCAGGAACGCACGAAGCGCGACAAGACGGAAGTCCAGTCCTTGGAGCTCGTCCCGTGATCGGACAAAATCAGAATGATCCGTTCTCCTTGTCTTATTACGTGGGAACGCGTCTTCCGGTTTCCGGATTGCTGCAAAATCAACTCTTGTAATTTTTGCATAAAAGGAGCCTGCTCTTCCAGATGGGACGCTTCCCCTTCAATCATCGCGATCTCCCAGCTCCATTCCGGCAGCAGCCCAAGCTGACGGCCCCTAGTCTCGATTTCCTGCAGGGTAAGCGGCAGTCCCATCAGCAGCTCCTCGAAAAAGCTTCCCCGCAGTCTCGTCTCCGTATCGTGAGCGATCTTCCTTCTCATAATTTCCAATGAAAATACAAGCCTCGCCTGTTCTACACATACAAGCTCCAATTCATCCAGCCGCTCCCGCGCAACGACCAGCTCGCCGACGACCTGGTTGTCTACGATAATGTTCCATCGCAATTCGCGTGCCGCCGTCTCGTTAACTGCATCCCGCGGAGAGCTGATCAGCACTTCTCCCGACCTGTCCAGCACCCGAATCGGCGATTGCAGCAGCTCCGCGACATTGTCCGCCACAACCTGCAAACCGCTATTGTTCAGCACCAGATTGGTCAGCGTCTTGTACACTTCTTCCGACCTTCTCAATATAACGGCTTGTTTGTCCAATATCCGCTCCATAATGGAATGCGTAATATCGATGTAAGGTATGCCTACAGGCAGTTGAATAACGGGAATGTCGTACTCGTTGCCTTTGTCGATCATCTCTTGAGGGATACCTGCGATAAACCGCTCCGGCTTGACCGCTACGCCGGCCGCCCCGACTCGCGCCAGATGCTCGACCAGCTTTGGAAACAAAGAAGGATCGTGGCGCATCGAATAGCCGGTCGTCAGGATCATCTCGCCCTCCCGCAGCCAGCCTTGAATATCGGGCACTTCCATAATATCGATATATCGGACGATCCGGTCCAGCCCTTTTTCCCCGCTGATCAGCAGCGCATCGCGCATAATCGGCAGCTGCAGCATTTCGCGAACCGTCATCCCGTTGAAATTCATCCCCATCACCTAATTTCCCCATGGTGTTCTTTACTATTTAAGATAACCTGTGAGGTTCATTTTAAGCAAACGGCAGCCGTAAGCAGACTCTAGAAGCGCTTTATGCTTCAGATGAACGTTTCTATTCTATGAAAAGCATAAAAACCGTGGCATAATAGACTCATATACTTAAGGATGAGGTGGAACGTACGATGAATCGGGAACAAGGACTGCAGCTTATAGAACAAACTCGGATTATCGCCATCGTCCGAGGCGTGGAGGAGCAGCATATCGAAGGTGTTGCTCAAGCGCTGCTGGACGGCGGTGTCCGAGTGATGGAAGTGACGCTGAATACACCCGGCGCGGCGAAGATGATTGCCCGCCTGCAGGAGCAGTTCGGCGAGCAAATGTACATAGGAGCCGGGACGGTGCTCGATCTCGAGGATGCGAAGCTTGCCATTGATGCCGGGGCTTCCTATCTCGTAACTCCGAACATGGAAGAGGAAGTCATCCGGTACGCGGCAGCGCAAGGCACGCCGGTGTTCCCTGGCGCCATGACGCCGACTGAGGTTGTAAAAGCTTGGAAGGCCGGGGCTACCGCAGTCAAAATATTCCCGGGAGCAAGTCTAGGCATCTCCTATTTGAAGGAGCTTCAAGGGCCGCTCAGCCACATTCCGATGGTTGCCGTCGGCGGCGTCAATGAAGAGAACATCGCCCAATTCCTGCAGATCGGCTGCTATGCTGTAGGGATCGGCGGCTCTCTCGTCAATTTGAAGGAAATTGCGAACGGCAACTGGGATTGGATCCGCGATAAGGCGGCCCGTCTGATTGCTAACGCGCAAGCGAAATAAGCGGCCATTCTTCACCGCCGCGACCAAAAGCGCCCTGCCCTCCAGAAGCTTTTTGTCTGAAGCGGCGGGGCTTGTTTTTTTCTGTAATAGAATTTATAAGATCCGAGGTCATCGGGTGAAATTCTGTTTGGCGATAAAACCAACGGCTCCTACGAACCGATCATGCTAACCATGTGTGTGTGGCCGTCAGATAACACAAGTAAGTTGGGCAGCTGCGTATTTACAACGTAACAATGTTATGTTACACTGATTTTGCAAGGGGGTGCTACCGGATGGAGCAAGATATCATCTCCAAGAAAGAGCTGCTGGAGCTGACAGGCCTGTCCTATGGCCAGCTGTACCGATGGAAGCGGAAAAATTTAATACCGGAAGATTGGTTCATCCGCAAATCTACGTTTACAGGACAAGAAACGTTTTTTCCCAAACATAAAATATTGGCCCGGATCGATAAAATTAAACATATGAAAGACGATCTTTCTCTGGATGAGCTGGCGGATTTATTGTCGCCTCACCCTACGGAAATTTCATTATGGAAACAAGAGCTAATAGATCGTAACATTGTTTCGAAGATGTCGCTTGATTTTTATATCCAGCGTACGGGCGATTCGGATATTTTTCCATTCGACCGCATATTGCATATGCACATTCTCGAGAAGCTGCTCCAGACGGGCGAAATGAGCCTAGATGAAGGGACCATGCTGGTTCAAGTATTGAACGATCATTACAGCCAATTGCAAAACGGCGGCGGCCAGCTTATTTTTATCCGCAAAATGGGCGTGTCAACGTTCTTATTGTCTTCAGCGCCAGGCGACGTATTCTTCGAGTCCGGAGTCAAAGTCGTTACCCGGTTGAATATTGCCGCTTGCATAGAAGAGCTGAAAATGAAGATGGGTTAAGGAGGATCAACCATGGCAGAAGTATTGCGGCGGAAGCTGGTGCTCTCCGGATCGGGAAGCGCATCGGGCGGAACGTATCAGGAGGTCAAGGTTTCCGGGGAATGCACGATTTACGGCCATCTGGATTGCACGGAGTTTAAAATATACGGCACTAGCCATGTGGAAGGCGATGTGAAGACGAGCTTTTTTAAAATCATGGGCAATTCCATTATCGTAGGCAGTGTCGATGCCGCGGATGCGCGAATTTACGGCGAGTCCGACATCGGGGGCGATTTGTCCGTTCAACGGCTCAAGCTGTTCGGCAGCGTTAAAGTCGGCGGCTCGCTGACCGGGGACACCTTGTCCATCGGAGGAGAAGCTTCCGTGCAAAAGGATTGCGAGGCCGAGACGTTCAAGGTGAACGGCGGCTTTACGATCGGCGGTCTGCTTAACGCCGGTTTGATCGAGATCGTTCCTTACGGCCCCTGCCATGCTCGTGAGATCGGCGGCGGAACCATCAAGGTTCAGCGTTCCGGTATCGGCTATCAGCTCCACAAGCTGTTTCATTTCGCTACAGCCCGGGATCATTATTTGACTGCGGATACCATCGAAGGCGATACGATCCATTTGGAGTATACGAAGGCGAGAGTGGTTCGGGGCGCTCGTGTCGTAATCGGTCCCGGCTGCCAAATCGAAACGGTCGAATACAAAGAAAGTCTGGAGCTGTCTGCGGATGCGGTCGTTAAGCAGCATGTCAAAGTATAGTGGAATTTTACCCGATAATGCTAAATACGGAAAGTGGAGTATCTCCCTGAGGTGCGTTGGCGCCCGCCTAACGATTGTCGTAGCATTGGATTCATAACAAGCTCAAGACCAAGTGCTGAGAACACTTGGTCTTTTTTACATTGATAAGCGATTCAATATTAATAATAAGTAAACTGCACCTTAACCGCAGCCGATATGCTCAGCTCCCCTGGCTGAATAGGAGTAGCCGGCGCGCTTACGGCGGAAAACATGACAGGCTGGAACGGCGTCGGCTCCTGCTGCCGAGACAGCTCCTGCACTTGAACCGGCGTCCTTACGAGCGTCACGCCCAAAGCATTAGCCATCGTAAGCGCCTTTTGCTGCGCATTGTGAATGGCCGAAGTCAACGCCTGATTGTAATAGGCATTCGGGTGCTTCACGCTGAACTGGATGCTGGAGACCGTATTGGCGCCATTTTTCACGGCGGTATCGACGATCGTGCCGGTTTGCTCGGTCCGGTCTACCGTAACCTGGAGCAAATGAGTTACCTTATACCCTCTCAGCGTCTGGATTCCGTCCGCATAGTTGTACTCGATATCGATGCGGTAAGTAACGGTTTGTATATTTTGCTTAGGTATGTTCAGGTTCAGCAAGGATGAAATGATGTTCGTTACCATAGCCGCATTTTGGGTCTGGGCTGTTTGGAGACTAACGTCCTCTGTAATCGCCCCCAGCGTAATCGAAGCCTGATCTGGAGCAGCGGCAACGGACCCTTCCCCGATAACTTCGAGTCTATTCTGAGGGTTGGGTGCGTCTTGGTACGTCGAGGACTGGGGAGTATGCGGGTATTGCGGGTAATAAGACAACGCAATCACCTCTTTTCGCTCAAGGTTTATACTTACAATGTATTTGTGTTCAAGCCGCAAGATGCCTAATCCTTCAGATATCCATAAGGATAACGCTAAAAAGAAACGAGCGCGGATGGGAGCCGGCTGCAAAGGTACTAGAAAAAGATAGTACTTACCGGATACCGTGACAACCGCTTACAATCATCTCAACCCTTCTTCTGTTCGTTCACGGAGGTGAGATGACGTAATGATCGATAGGTTGTTGAGAAAAGCGTGGCTTCAGCTGTTGGGAGCATTCCTTGTTATAGGCTCCATTCTCACGATGTATAAATACGAGAAGCATATGCACGACTTATCCAATCTTTATGAATTCAAGTGGGCGGGATGGCACCTGGATTCCGCATCCGCTGTTTCTCAAGCTATGATGCCCACGGAATCCGCATGGTACATGATCACATGTTGTCTGATCGCACTGGCGCTTATTCGTTACGGTATTCAATTCTCCCGTGATTCCATCAAGACAGCGGCCGTTGCCATATGGTTCATCCTGATTATCTACAGATTCCTGGCGGACCCTTCCGCCGCCACTGCCTACGCTATAGCGTATGAAACGGGCAGCAGCTACCTTCCCTTTCTCCATCCTGGGGCCGTAACTCAGGCGCTGCTCGCGGCAGCGGGCTTCACCCTGTCCCTCCGGTTCTCCTGCACCTCTCTGCGTCCGGAAGACAACCGTCTGTTAGCCATCCTGTATGCCGCTGTAAGTCACTTGCTGGCAGGTGTATTGCTGGCAGAGGAAATGAAGCGGCTCATCCAGGCGGCCGGACTGGAGCCTTTCGCCAGCGGGCGTCTTGTCCTGCTTCTTGCAGGGGGTCTCTACGCCTGGGCGCTATTCGAATGGGCGGCTTACAGCAAACAATCGCTATTCCGCGTGCTGGGCTCGCTCATGCTCTTATGCGCTGCGATACAGACCTTGGTCTGCGAGTGGCCGTTCCAGCAATGGCCATTCCAAGCCTTCGTTCTGTTCGTCCTGGGTGCCGTCACCTTCTGCATCGCTTTCAGCAGCAACGAGACGCGGCAGAGCAGTGCAAGTGCGGGAGCTCGCATGCCACACCTGATTAGGGAATCGGCTCGAGTCCGCTGCACGTCGCCCTCGACCTCCTCTTCGGACGCAATGTGACAATGTAACAGTGTAACGACACGTCAAAATACGTAAATTCTATAAATACAAAAAAACCGTCTCAACGCCGAAAAGCCGGCGCCAAGACGGGTTATTTTTTTTCCTGTATCACATACGAGCACTTGTTGCCGCCCTTAACGAGGCACTCCACGCGCTTCACGTCGGCGCCAAGCAAGGTTTCGAACATCATCAGCTCGCACTGGCAAGCATGGTTATATTGATTCGCCACCTGGGAAATGGGGCAATTATGCTCATTAATGACATATTGGCCGTCTTCCGTCGAGTTCCAATCCACCATATAGCCGTTGGAGTTTTGGATTTCGGCGAGCGTCTTGACGCGCTCCGGAAGCGGTTTGCCCGTAATCTGATCCTCGTAACGGCTGATCAGCCGCTCCTTGCGTTTCTCGAACAGCAAATCCACTTTCTCCGCTCCTGCATCGGCCACCAGCTCGCTTAACAAATCCAGCGTTAAATGATGATACTTCTTCGGAAAAAGGTCGTCGGCATTCTCTGTCAGAGAATAAAGATTGGTCGGCCGGCCCATAGCCTGACGCACCAGCTTCGCCTCGATCAGACCGTCCCGCTCCATCGTGTTCAAATGTCTCCGCACCGCCATCTCGGTAATGCCTAGCTGTTTAGCCATTTCACTCACGGTTAAAGCACCGTTCGTCTTCAGCATCGTCAGTATGACTTTGCGCGTCGATACATCCTGTTCCTGGTTCATCCGGTCTCACCGCCCTTCCTGAAAGTATGAGTTTAAGCATCGAAAGCGGCTCCGTTTGCACGAGTGATAAAGCTTTCCGATATTGCCATTGTATACGAAATTCGATAATAAGTAAATTAGTATACTAAAATGTATCAAAAAGCCTAGCAAAGCCAATTTCAGGGATTCGCCCTACACCATTTCCCGGCTGATAAAAGCAGGTACGGCTTCGGCAAACGCCTGTAAGGTTCCCGGCAACATTGTTATTAAAGGATGCAATCCTTCTCTGGGATAAGCGGCGAAATCCTGCACCAGCGGCTTGCGCAGCACGACAAGCTGCCGCAGCACCGAGGCCACTTGCTCATCGAATACCCGCTCTCCGGCGAGGATATCGATAATATCCTCGTAGCTGCTGGCGTCGCGCATCATAAAGGCGTCGATCAGCAGGCTGCCGACGTCGGTCACCGTTTCGATGGCAAGGTGCAGCGTTCGCTCCTGGGCTAGATGAAGCAGTAGACGCTCCGCGTCACCCGCCTGCTCCCATCCAGAGGACAGCTTGCCGCATGCCTCCGAGAGTGTAGGCAAAAAGCGAAGGCGAAGATCGATTTGTTCGTGGTTGACATAATACATCGTCGGTTATCTCCGTTTCTTTCTTCTCCACTTCGACCACAGACTGATCGCCGGTACGGAAAAGATAATTAGAATAATGAGCAGGACTGCCTGCATTAAATATTCGTAGCTCATAGGTTAACGTTGCTCCTTTAGCTTGTCCGGGCTCGATTGCTGCTCCCGCCAGTAAGCCCAATGATTGGTCGGACCGTGGCCAGCGCCGATGCCGAGCTCGTGACGGATCGCGAGCGTAATAAACTGCTTGGCCGTATGGACCGCATCCAGCAGGGTGCGGCCTTTCGCCAGCTCCGCCGTAATAACGGCCGAGAACGTGCAGCCGGTTCCATGCGTATGGCGGGTTTCGTAACGCTCCGCCGTAAGCAGATGGAACTCCTTGCCGTCGTACAGCACATCCGTCGGCTCCCCGCTGCTGTGGCCGCCTTTGACGACAGCCGCTCCCGCTCCGAATTGCTCGACAATCCGGACAGCGGCTTCTTTCATCTCGCCAAGCGTCGAGATGCTCATTCCCGTAATGACCTCCGCCTCGGGAATGTTCGGCGTCACGACGGCCGCTAGCGGCAGCAGACGCGTGCGCAGCGCTTCCTGCGCGCTCTGGGCGAGCAGGCTTGCCCCGCCTTTGGCGATCATGACCGGATCAACCACGAGCTGCCGTAGCCCGTGCTTGACCGCCTGATGCGCGACCAGCTCGATCACCTCCGGCTGCGACAGCATGCCCGTCTTGGCGGCGTCGACGCCGATATCGCCGATGACCGCCTCCAGCTGCTGCTCAATCCCCGCAAGCGGGATGTCGTATATGCCGTGCACGCCCAGCGTATTTTGCGCGGTCACCGCCGTAATCGCGGACATGCCGTATACCTCAAGCATTTGGAACGTTTTCAAATCCGCCTGGATTCCCGCTCCGCCGCCGCTGTCCGAGCCCGCAATCGTCAGCGCCTTGTACACTCTATTCATGTTGAAACCTCCCTTTGAACCGAAACCTGACTTTCTTCAATAAGTGTATCTATCCGCTTTCCCAGCGTCAAGCCACGGGGGCTGGCGTGTTATTGATATTTTTTTGACAACTTGCCAAAACGCTTTGACGGTATGGGAGGGCTGCGTTATGATGGGAGAAATAACCGTCGAGGGAGCGCTGCTATGAGAAAGCACGCACTGCATGTCATGACGACCGGGCGGCAGGAGCTGCGGCAGGTTGCCGATATCGCCGGGCTATGCCCAACCGAGCTCATCGACGTGCTGCATATTCGCGAGAAATCGCGCGGCGCAAGAGAAATCGCACAATGGTATGCGGCTCTGCAGCCGCTGTTTTCATTGAGCGGCATTTATATCAACGACCGGCTGGATGCGGCATTGGCCGTACAGGCTTCCGGAGTGCAGCTCGCCTACAACAGCCTGAGCGTGCAGCAGAGCCGTCTTATCCTGCCTGCCGGCACCCGAATCGGCTGCTCGGTACACTCGGTCGAGGAGGCCGTGCAGGCTGCGGACGATGGAGCCGATTACGTTCTGTACGGGCATATTTTCGAGACCCGGTCGAAGCCCGGCTTGGCGCCGCGAGGCGTTCAGGCGCTGGCCGACGTGGTCGCAGCCTGTCCCGTACCGGTAATCGCCATTGGAGGCATCGAACCGGATAACGTGGAAGACGTTTTATCCTCAGGGTGCGCGGGCATTGCCGTGCTATCATCGGTTCTGCTTCATTCGGAGCCGGCAGCCCAAATCCGCCGCTTTCGTCAAGCGTTGGATCGTTCCCATCATATTCCTAGGAGTGGTTGGCAATGAACAGCAAGACCTCAGCTATTATTGTCGGGGGAGGCATTATCGGCAGCGCGATCGCAGCCGATCTCATTCGTGCGGGCATCCGGTGTACGCTGGTGGAGAAAGGCGCTCTCCTGCAGGAAGCGTCTGCAGCCGCAGCGGGCATGCTCGGAGCGCAAGTCGAAATCCACCGCCCCGGCGCCTTTTACGAGCTGTGCCGGTACAGCCAGCAGCTGTACCGGAAATGGACCGAAGAGCTGGAAGAGCTGAGCGGCGTATCACCGCAATATATCGATCAAGGGATCGTTCGGATAGCATGGAACGAGGAGGACGAGAACGAGCTGCGCAGCCGGCTGCCGTGGATTCAGGATGCGCAATGGCTCGAAGCGGACGAATTCCGGGAGCTGGAGCCCGCTTTGTCGTCGCACATTCGCGGCGGGCTTCATTTTCCAATGGACCATCAGGTCCAACCGGTCCAGCTCGCGCATACACTGCAGGCTGCGCTTCGGAAGCTGGGCTGCGACATTCGCGAATGGACGCCGGTGTTCAGCCTGATCGAGCGCGGAGGACGCGTCGTCGGGATCCGTACGGCCGAAGGCGAGCTGTACGCCGACCACGTGATCCTGTGCGCGGGAGCGTGGAGCAGCGCTCTTACCGAACCGCTGGGGCTGAAGCTGCCCATGTTCCCGGTAAAAGGACAATGCATTTCCATCCGTCCGCCGGTTCCGCTTATTCGTAAAACCGTCTTTACGAAAGGCTGCTACATCGTACCGAAGAAAGACGGCACAATGATCGTCGGCGCAACGCAGGAAGAAGCCGGCTTCGACAAACGCTGCCTCGTCTCAGCCGTCGGCGCTCTGCACGCCAAAGCTGCGGCACTGCTGCCGGCATTGGAGCAAGCGGAGCTCGTGAGCACCTGGGCGGGACTCCGACCTGGGACGCGGGACGAGCTGCCGTTCATCGGCAGCTCCTCCAAGGCTCCGGGCCTCTTGTTCGCCACAGGCCACTATCGCAACGGCATTTTGCTCGCACCGGGCACCGGCAAACTCATGACGCAGCTGGTGCTGGGCCAATCGCCCGACCGCGATTTGGCACCATTCGCACCGGACCGCGTCTTAGCCGGCGTCGATGCCGGATAACCGGGTCAGGCTGATTATTTCAGCCTGGCCAGCAGCGCCCAGCGGCGTTCGAACCGCCGCCTATATTTCGGAAGCCCGCGATACAGCTCGACCGTTTCACGGTACGCTCTGCGGGCTTCTTCTTTTTTGCCCAAGCGGTTGTACAGCTCCCCGAGGCGGTAATACGCTTCGCACGACGAAGAATTGACCGTGCCGAACGTTTCCAGGTAGCGGATCGCCTTATCCGGCTCCGTATCCGCCCACGCCTCAGCCAGCCGCAAATACGGCTCGCCGTATTTGATTCGCGGATTCATCTCCAGCGCTTCCAGCAGAAGACGCTCGCCCTCCTGAACCTCCCCAAGCTTCAGCTTGCATATACCGAGCTCCGCCCTCACTTCCGCGGAATCCTCCATGACCGCCATGATCTCCGTCAATAACCCGGCCGCCTCCCGGAACTGCTTGCGTTCAATCAAGATCCGGGCCGTATCCAGCTTCGCTGTCGTCAGATGGGGATTCAGCCTAAGCTCCTGCCTTAGCTTCGATAATCTTCGTGCCCGTTGAAACGGCTTGAACAAGCTGGGAGTTAAGCCGATAAAGCGGCGCTCCAATGCGTAAAATACAATCAATAAAATAATAATGGCGATAATCGGGCTTCCCGTGAGCATGGTTAATACAAAAAATAGCAATATTTTGCTCATCTCTATGCACCCCTTTGTTGTCTGTTTTTTCCACTATTGTATCATAATTGACGGGAGCAGGTTCAGACAAGCCGGAAAAGGAATGAAAGCGCATTAGAATGTGCAATCTATAAAATGTGAACATTTTGCGTACGGGAAGGAATTTGCGCTAGGCGTATCGAATGCGTTGAGGTTGAAGGATGGGACCGGCCGCCGCCGGCCTGGACTTGTTCCGAGTTAAAGATCCGGGGGGATTCACCTAATGAACGAATTGCAGGCCAACAAGTGGCGCAAGACAAGGGGCATGGGAAAAGGCAAATATGTTATGTATTTTGGCGTCGTTGCATGGGGACTGTCGCTTACCGCTTTATTTACGGCGACGGAATGGTTTTCGCAGCAGACCGTGACAACGTCTTGGGTATATATACGGCTGGTTGTTTTCAGCATTGTCGGCTTCTTCATCGCCAATTTCCGCTGGGAAGCCCGTGAGAAGCTGTATCTTGCGTCGCCTCCGCCCAAAAAACAGTCTAAGCACTAGGCAGGAACCGCGTTTTGCAATAAGGATCAAAGAGCAGAACGAACCGTTCTTGCTCTTTTTTTGTCTTCAATTTCCGGGATTTCGTATGCTTACGGAAGACCTGCTCCCTTGTGGCTTACGTCGTTCCTTGCTAGCATTGCTCCTCATAATAAAAATATTCATAAAATGTTTACTTCATTTTCTTTGCATAGTCGCTTGACAAAAGTAAGTAAGTTTATTAATATACTTACATAAAGTAAGTTTATTTCTTTTTCCGTAACTACTGACTTACTTACATTATGGATCTGTTAATAATGAGGAGGAATTATTTAATGTCTACTGTTCTGTTCGTCAAAGCAAATGGCCGTCCAGCCGATCAATCCGCTACGGTTAAACTGTATGATGCATTCCTGGCTTCTTACAAGGAAAACCATCCGCAAGACTCCGTAGTTGAGCTGGATTTGTTCGCTGAAGAGCTTCCTTACTATGATGTCGACACGCTGACAGGCTTGTTCAAGCAAGGCAAAGGCTTCGAGCTGACTTCCGTCGAGGAGCAAAAAGCGGCTAACGTTAATAAATATTTGGATCAATTCTTGGCAGCCGATAAAGTAGTGTTTGCTTTCCCGCTGTGGAACTTCACCATTCCTGCTCAATTGCTGACTTACTTGTTCTACGTCGTTCAAGCAGGCAAAACGTTCACTTATACGGCCAACGGTCCTCAAGGCTTGCAGCCTAACAAGAAAGTCGCATTGCTGAACGCACGCGGCGGCGTTTATTCCGAAGGTCCTATGGCTGGCCTTGAAATGTCCTTGAACTACGTGAAAACAATCATGGGCTTCATGGGCATTCAAGACGTTACTACCGTTGTAGTAGAAGGCCACAACCAATTCCCAGACAAAGCGGAAGCCATCGTGAGCGAAGGCGTGAAAAACGCAGCTAACGCAGCCGCTGCATTCTAATAGCAGCTCTTGTATACGAAAGGCCTCATTCCCGAACCGGGAGCGGGGTCTTTCTCCTTTTTTCCCAAAGCAGACGAAAAAGAAGCCCGCAATCGCGAGGATTGAGGCTCCTTGTCCACAACTAGATGTTAACTGGATTGTTCCGTACTCATCTGCTTTTTCTTTTTCATAATAAATATCGCAAAAAACACCAGAACCTCCGTATTGACAAAAGCGATGCCGTATCCGGACAGCCCGAACACGAGCGCGAAGCCTTCGAACATAGAGGCCCACCACAGGGAGGCGGGGATCAAAACGGCCAAATTGGCCGCAAGCGAAGCGAGAAAGGACAGCAGCAGCTTCTGGGTTTTTAGCATGAGCAGAACGCCCACGACATGGGTTAGAATAAACGCGACGCTCATAATTAACCAGTAATACGTATCGTAAGACAAACTCGTTCACTCCCGGACACGATAATCATCGATTTTCTCTACTTAGGTTAACAAAACGAAGAGTCGAAAACAACCGGTTCTGCATTTTGTTTCAAAACTGTCATAGTATCGCGGCTGGCCGTTTTGCAGTATAATATGAAAAGGCTGACCACTAGAATAAGGAGGTGCCTGATATGGCACGAAGTAAAGCAAAGAAGGAACGGGAACGGCGCGTCCGCGAAGGATTGCTTAACCCCGAGATGAACCGGCTGAACTGGAATGGTGTCGTTCCCGTAGAGCGAACCACACCGACCTTGAAGGAGAAGAAAGAAAGACTTCAACAAAAACATAAGCACAAATGGAACCGCATGCCGGGTGGCAGTGACGGTTCCATTTTATTTTTTGCCCTATAATCCGTTTGGGTTCCGTTATCGGACAGCGCCGACAGAGTCCTGACCCTGACTCGCAATGATTTCGGTCCGTTCGGCATTCAGTTCATATTTCAAGTTCCCGTTACGGTCGTAGGCGAACAGCTTGCTATCCCAAGCTTTGTCCCCGTTAGCTTCTTTTGCCGGGAACGAGCGCGAGGCAGCATACAGCTCCCCTGAAGGCTTAACGGTCTGCTCGAGTCCGTCATGCCAAACGATCTTCAGCTCCAACACATCGGGATCGTGAAGCTGCCCTACAAAATAATAATGCCGCCGGTTATCCAGTGTCGTCATCCCGGACTTAAAGCTTAGCAGCACGTCAGGCTTGAGCTCACTTCCGAAGCCCCCGCCCCTGTTTCTCCACAGCAGCCCGAAAATGCGTGAAGCATACATTTGATGGAACATCCGGTTGTCCTCGTCAAACAGCAGCAGCAGGTAGCTTCCGTTTCCGCTATCCACCGTCTCCACAATTTGAGCGGGCGGCAGCTGGATGCCCCTCAGCGCTTCTTCCGCTGCCCCTTCCGCACTCCACGGATTGGCGGGGTAATAGATTCGAACCCACAGCACTAGACCAAGCACAATTATCAGCCAGCGGATCAAGTGTCCGCGGACTGCCGGTCTCTTTTTCAGCCTGTTCCTTCTCATCTCAAGGCTTCCCTCCCGACTGCAGCGGAATATCGAAGCGGAAGCTCTCGCCAAAAGAATCATAAAAAAATGTTGCCGAACGAATCCCCTCCGGCACGTCCTTAAATGCATAATACCCTTGGGACCGTATCGCGGTATTGGTGCTTCCCGAAGCGCTAGACTCCAGCAGGGCACCGCCGTCGGTTCGCAGCTTTACCTGAAGAGGCAAGCGGTTGGACGGTCCGAGGCGCGTCGCTGTCATATATAGCCTCAGCTCTCCGCCATCATAAACAACGCCGTCCACCTGCAAAGACGACCCGTAATAGGCTTGCCGTTCCGCACTTCCCGGACCCGGATAATAGATGCCCTGATTTCGTGCGTCTTTCATATCGCGGCCAAAATGAAACATATCGGAGAAAGGCAGTATGGCAAGCAGTAAGCCGCCCAGGAAAAAAATAAGCAGCAGCCATTCTGCGGCAACCCATGCTTTCCTCATAGTCCTCATCCTTTACGTGGTACTGTTTTCTCATCCTGACGCCGTTAAAAGGCAAAAGGTTGCAGCATAATAATGCTTCGCGGTTGCCACTATAGGAATGGAGCATCCTCTCGGGGAGTACGGCAGTCACTCCCTAAGCGGCAATCGCCGCTCGCTCAATGGACCGGAAAGGAGGCGCCGCTCATGTCGAAACAGAAAAACCGCCGCGAGAATGCGGACAAAATCCGCAAGCAAACCCATCGTCCGCACGGTTATGTGAAATCGCTGGAAGAATATGCGGAAGAATACGAAAGCGGACAATCCGCCAATAAGAAGCAATAGCTCGTCTTAGAGCAAGCATCTTCCTTTCCCCTCTCTCATAAAATGAAGCAAGAACGAGGAGGAGGGGATGAGAAGATGGCATCTACATCTGCTATCTGGGCTGAGCTTTTTCTATGGACCGTCGTGTTGGCCGGTATCGTCGGAAGCTTCTGTGCCTGTTTGTACCGGTTTGTCAGCAAAGACTCAACCGAGTACGACATGGAATTTCTTTGGGACAACCGCTTCCGCTTGAAAGATCTGGAGCTTGATCCTAAAGACCGCAAATCATGATCCCCTGCATCGTCCTTGTTTCTCAAGCTTTACGGCCTTATTTAACCTTCGCGGAACTGCAAAGAAACCGCTCCTTGCCGGAATGGTTCCACGCCATCCGGGCAAGTGCGGTTTCTTTTTTACCCTGCCTCTGCCTCTTTCTCGAGACCCCACTGCCGTCTCAAAAAGCTAAGTGACGCGGGAAGCTCCAGCGTTCGTTCCGCCACAGAGCATTCGACGGAAACGCCTCCCGAATACCCGGCCTGCTTCAACTGCTTAACGAAAGCTTCATAAGGATAGCTTCCCGTTCCGGGAGACCGTCTGCCCGTATCAGCCACGTGGATATGAGCGAGCCAATCCTTATGCTCTCCAATCGTGTCCAACGGCTCCTGCTCCTCATCCATATGATAAAAGTCGGCCAGTACCCTTATCGGGTCCCGATTGACCAAGCGTGCAAGCGCAACGCCTTCGGCGACGCTGTTAATGATATTCGATTCCTTGCGGTTCAGCGGCTCAATCACCAATGTCAATCCAGTTCCCTTGCACTCGTCTGCGGCCCATCCTAGCAGGTTCAGCAGCTGCTCCTCGGCACGGCTCTTCTCCCATCCTTCCGGTACCGTACGAGCCTTCCCGCTGCCGAACACGACGATAGTAGATCCGACGCTTGCCATCGTATCGACTGCTCTTGCCAAATAATCGCGGATTCTTTGCTCATCTGCAGCAGGCCCTACCAGCGGAAGACCTCCCGGAAACAATATATTCCATGCTCTTACCGGAATTGGGCTATTCCAATACAATGGCAACGCTTTCTTGAACGCGTCCGGTTCCAGCTGCAGGAGCGGAGCGAGCGGACATTCTATATAGTCGAATCCGTGCTCCTTGATTTCGCTCGCCTGTTCAATTCCCATACACCAGCCGAATGCTGTCATCCTTCATACCTCCTAAGCGGTTTCGTCATGATTGATGTGCTTTCGAAGCGGGTCTGTCTCTCTTCTCATTGTACTGGAATCCTCCCCAGGCTTCCGGACGTTTCTTGCTTAATGCCTCATGTTTTCAACCTTTCTTGCTATAAAATCAATGGATGGAGCCGAAGCGCCCTGTCAGCCGGTGAGAAAACCTCTATCGAGGCCCTTCAAAGATGAGCGACCGCGTTCAATGGTAGGGTTTTATCGCCAATAGGAAAGATCTTCGATACGCTTTTTCGCTTTACCGAACTAAACTTTCCTATGTGGTAAAAAAAGTTCGGCGGATACCCGCTCCCGAATTGTGCCGTGAACGAATTTCCACCGAACCTATACGGCGCTGTGGCTATTCACTGCGCCTGCTTTAGCCCTTAGCTGCCGGATCTCCAGCTCGAACAGAGGCTTGGATATGTAATAGCCTTGTATGTATTCGCAGCCCCAGGACCGCAGGCATTCGTACTGCTCCTCGGTTTCTACCCCTTCGGCCACAACCTTGATGCCCATTCTATGTACAAGCTCAATAATCGATTCCACCAGAGACTCTCCTACGGACTCATTGGTGATATCCTGTACGAAAGATTTATCGATCTTCAAAGTTCCTATCGGCAGTCGGCTTAAATAGTTCAATGACGAATAGCCCGTACCGAAATCGTCCAAAGCGATCTTCACTCCGTAATCGCGGAGCGTCTCCAAATTGCTGATCGCCGTCTGGAACGACTCCATCATGACGCTCTCGGTAATTTCCAGCTCCAGGTATTCGGGAGCCATCTGCGTTTCGAGCAAGATGCCGATAACCATCCGGGCGAAATCCGCCCGCTGCAGCTGGATCGTAGAAATGTTGACGGAAATGACGGATTCGGGAAAGCCGTAGTTTTGAATCGCCTTATTGCGCTCGCATGCGGTCCGTATAACCCATTCGCCTATCGGGATGATAGCGCCGCTCTGCTCCGCTACCGGAATAAATTCCATGGGCGATATCGTGCCCATCTCGGGATGGACCCAGCGAATCAAGCTTTCGAACCCGCGAATTTGCTCCGTCCGGACGTCCACCTGAGGCTGATACTGCAGGATCAGTTCATTATGGATCAGCGCCTTGCGAAGCGCTTCTTCGAGCTTGCTTTTTCTGATTAACGCTTCCCGCATGCCGTTGTTATAGAAGCGGTAATGGTTTTTTCCTTGCTCCTTCACCTTGTACATAGCGGTGTCGGCGTTCTTGGCCAGCTCCTCCGCCGTTTCTCCGTCGCTCGGATACAGGGCGACACCCATGCTGATCTTCGTATGGATCTGCTCATTATGAATCAATTGCGGGTATTGAAACCCGTCATACATCGACTGAATGCGCATCTGCAGAGGCTGCAGCTGATCGATCCCTTCGAACAGAAAGACGAATTCGTCCTCTCCTATCCGGGCCAGCGTATCCTTGGGCGTAAGAAAACGCTGCAGCTTGAGTCCTACCCGGTTCAGTAGCTCATCTCCGAACACATAGCCCCTCGTATCGTTGATCAGCTTGAAGTTGTCCAGATCGACTACAACTACAGCTACCATGCTGTCCTGCTCCCTGGCAGTTCCGATCGCCTGGTTCAGCTTCTCCATGAACAGCTTGCGGTTAGGAAGCTCGGTCAAATCATCGTATAAGGACAGCTGCATAATATGCCGCTCCGTATTACGGATTTTCGTAATATCGTAGCAGGTTCCGGTAATGGACTTCACTTGACCGTCGGCTCCGGCAACCGGGGATAACGTCGTGACATAGATTCTAACGCTGCCGTCAGTGTGCTCGAGATCCTTTTCGAATGTCACCGGCTGCCCGCTTTTTACCGTTTCCAGCATCCCGTTCCACCAGGAAAGCTCCTCATGAAATCCGAACAGGTCCACAATGGACTTCTTGCCAAGCTCCTCCGGCAAAACGCCCAAATCTTGCTGAAACTTCTTGTTGGACGACAATACGATCCCTTTTTCATTACAGCTAAAGATCAGATCATTGGAATGCTCTGCCAGCGTGCGGTATTTCTCCTCGCTCTCCAGCAGCTTGTCCTCCGTTTCCCGCTTGCGTATCTCGTTCACGATAAAATATCGGATAAGGACCGCGGCCACCGGAAAAGCAACCAAGACCGGCACCGCATATTCTCGGATCAAAAGCCATGCCGTATCTGCAGGCAAAACAAAAAGCCACAAGATGTTCCCGATCGCCACGAGCAGACCCAGTCCTGCATAGGCTATTGCGGGCTTGTGAAATTTCCGGTCGTATCGGCTCATCATCATGCCAAGCAGCATCGCCGTGCCGATTGCCGCCAAAGCGCTGAAGGCTCCGACACCGCCCACATAGATCCTGTAGATTCCGACAATCAGCGCAGCGATAATTCCGGAAACGGCTCCCCCGAATGCGCCGGCAAAAGCTACAAGCAGTGTGCGGAAATCGATAAAGATCCCGTCCGTCACATAGATGGGAATGATCATGACGGTTAACCCCGTGATTCCAAACAACCCGCCCCAAATACAGCGGGCCCGCAGTGCAGGAAGGTTGGAAATGAAGGGATACAACCAATGAAACAAAAAGATGAATGACAATAGCACGGATGCGTTAATCGATACATCCCTTATTGTGCTGAGCCCGATTTGGATCATGGCATCCCCTCCCGAATATCGTCTAGGCGCCGCTCATCTTACTTTTTGACATCCGTAAGAGGCAGGCTGCATTCCTGGCAAAACGTTTGCAATAGCATGGAATACAGCTTTCTTGTTGAATGGATACCAAGCTTCTTCATAATATTATCCAAGTGATTTTTGACCGTTTTGACCGAGATGGTGCAATGATCGGCCAATTCCTGATTCGAATACCCGTACAGCATTAACAAAATAGCGATTTCGCTCTCGCGGCGAGTCAATTGGTTCTGCTCGGCAAAAGAGCAGATGGAATTTCTCACATACTCAGCATATATCGTCTCATTCTCTTGTGATACTACTTCTAGCATGGCTCCGCTAATACCTCCACTTATATAATGACTCGTTCTGGCTGTACTCGACAAATGACAAAGAGTCACATTTTATGGCAATATCATCCACAACTCATCCTATTATGCGAGAAAATTGTCAAAAAAGTTTATGGATGAATGTTAGCTCACGGCCGTTTACATATTCATAAATTTATATCCGACTCCCCATACCGTTTTAATGTATTTAGGCTGCTTGGAGTCTTCCTCGATCTTTTTGCGCAGGTTGCCTATATGCACATCGATGGCACGGTCGTTCACGAACGAATCGAACCCGCGAACCGCATTAATCAGCTCTTCCCGGCTGTATACTTTGCCCGGATTGCCGATAAACAGCTTCATAATTTCAAATTCGGAAAAGGTCGTCTCCACTTGAGCACCGTTAACATAGAGAGACCGTTTCTCGTAATTTAAAAAAATCCGGTTGGGCGAAGCCGCCTCTGTCGTCTCCTCCCTCATCTGCCGGTTGTAGTAGGTCCGCCTGATCATGGCCGCTACCTTGGCGGACAGCTCGCGCATGCTGAACGGCTTGCACAAGTAGTCATCCGCTCCGGCATGCAAAGCATTCACGCGATCCATCACCTCCGTTTTCATGGAGATGACAAGAATGGGCACGGTCGATTTTTTGCGCAGCTCCCCGCACAATTGAATACCGCTAATATCGGGCAGAATAATGTCAAGCAGAATGATATCGGGGACAAACTCCTCCAGAATGGCCAAGGCTTCTTTCCCGCTCTCCGTACGGTTGACGACATAGCCTTCCTCAGACAAGTACATGCAAAGCATATCTCCGATTATGGTGTCATCCTCAATAATAAATACTTTGTACATCAGCGACCACCTTCAAGCAAGGAATAAATAATAATATATCTAACAAATAAGAAATGGTTTGCTCAAACTTTTCTTACATTTTATTGACATTCCATTTCCAGTCATCAAGCGACGCCAGGATTGAGGACAGCTCCTCTTCCAGCACTTGCAGCCCCTCCTGCAGCCCGACAGGCCCTCCGTCTTCTTCAAGCGCCGATTCGATGCCCGCTGCAGCCTCGAACAATCCGTCCGCCGCCAAATTACCGGCAACCCCTTTCAATGTATGAACGGCGCGTTTGGCTTCCGCCACATCACCGCTCGCCAACTGCGACTGAAGCCGGCCCGTGAAGTCGCGGTATTCCCGCTCGAAATGATTCAATATATGAAGCAGTATCGGAAGCTTCCCGTTCAAGCGCTGCAGCACTCGCTCAAGGTGAATGCCGGTTAGATCGGGCAGCGTAAATCCCCTCATCGTCTCGTCGTGCTCCGAGAGCAACGGCTCCCGCTTGCCTACCCATTGCTTCAGCACCCGGATCATCTCATCGAAATTTACCGGTTTAGTCAATATATCATTCATTCCAAGCGAAAAACATAGCTCTCTCTCCTTCGGCAGCGCATTGGCGGTCAACGCTACTATCGGCAGCCGATCGTGCCGTTTGTCCGCTCTCAGCCGGCGGGTCGCTTCGTATCCGTCCAATTCCGGCATTTGAATATCCATCAATACCAGATCCCAATGCAGCAGATTCGCATATTCCAATACTTCCTTGCCGTTGCGGGCGACCGTTACGGAGTAGCCTTCGGCTTGAAGCAGCTCTACCACGACCTGCTGATTGATTTCATTATCCTCCGCGAGCAAAATCCGGCCCTTGCGCAGCGCACTGGCTTGCTCCACCGGCGGGGCAGCAGCGGAAGAGGAAGAAGGCTTGTCCCCCTCCGGGCTTACCCGTTCCAAAACCGATCGAATCGTCTGGAACAGCCCCAGCCGGTTAACCGGCTTGACAATGATCGTATCCGGCCGTTCGTCGGCCTGCATGCCGACAATTTCCTCCCGGCCGTATACCGTCGTCATCGCGATGGTGAATACGCCCGCCGAGGCGGCGTAATCTTTGAACTGGAACCACGTATCATGCCCGTACATATCCTCCGCTTCCATATCGAGCAGGACGGCATGATACGGACTTGCCGCTTGCGCCTTCGTCATCTCATCATAGCCTTCGCTCCATGATTCGACGGCCGTAACCTCCAGCGAGAAGGAACGGAGCAGCTCGCAGAGCAGTGCGCGGATGACTTTATGATCCTCTACGACGAGAATCCGATACGGGGCGGCGCTCTCCGGTAAAGACAGCTTGGCGCCTGTCGTATGGACGGCGAGCTCGAACGGCAGGGTGAAGGAGAATCGCGTTCCTTTTCTCTCCTCGCTTCGGACGAGCAGCGTTCCCCCCATCATTTCGATCAGATTTTTGGAAATGACGAGACCGAGTCCGGTCCCCCCGTATTTCCTGCTCGTCGATCCGTCCGCCTGGGTAAACGGCTGGAACAGCTTGCACAAGTGTATCTCATGGATGCCTACCCCGGAATCCTCGACGGTAAATTCGATCCGGATGTCCTTCTTATCGAGATGCACAACCGTCAGCTGTATGATGATGAACCCTTGCGAGGTAAATTTGATCGCATTGCTGCACAGATTGAGAAGAATCTGCTCCAACCGAAGCGGATCGCCGATCAGGGCATCAGGGAGATCCTCGGGCGTATCGATAATGATATCGATGGATTCCTTCCCCAGCAGCACGCTCATCATATCCGACACGTTGCGAATGATTTCGTCGATATTGAAGCTCACCTTCTCCAGCTCCACCTTGCCTGCCTCGATTTTGGAGAAGTCCAGTATGTCGTTCAGGATACGCAGCAGCGTGTTCGACGAAGCGAGTATTTTGTTGCTGTACTCCTTCTGGGTGCCGCTCATTTCCGTTCTCAGCATTAATTGCGCGAATCCGATAATGCCGTTTAGCGGCGTGCGGATTTCGTGGCTCATCCGGGCCAGAAACAAGCTTTTGGCGTCATTGGCTTCATCCGCCTCCTGCTTGGCCTGGAGCAGCTCCGACTGAATCCGCTTTTGTTCCGAAATGTCCCGTGCGACGACGGAATAATGGCTGACTTTTCCCATCTTGTCCCTATGCGTTACGATAATGAGCGACATCGGGATATGCTGGCCCGCGGTCGTCCGAATCATGGATTCCGTCTCCCAATAGCCCTTCTCGCGCACGGTATCCAACCCTTTGATGAAAAAGTCGAACGAGATGTCGTCTATGTACTGCCTCACCGGCTTCGTATGCGCATCCAGACGCGTAATGCCGATCAGCTCCATCCCCGCCGGGTTTAAATAAAAAATGTTCCCGTTCGAATCGATGGATGCGATCAAATCCTTGGCCGCCTTCAAAATGCTTAACAGACGGTTGCGCATCTCCTCTGTCTGCTTATACAGCCGGATATCGTGGGCGATGGCGACATATCCGGTCACATAGCCATGCTGATCGCGCATTGGGCTTACGTTAAGGCTGACCGGAAACCGGTTGCCGTCTTTATGGATGTACGTCCATTCGTAATCCTCTGGAGCATGGCGGAGCGACTTGGTCAAAAACACCGAAATGTCGGGCTTCACGTAAATGCCCAGCTCCTCGGTCAGGCGTTCCGAGCGTGCGACAATTTCCTGTTCGTCATGCCAAAGAAACATATCTTCCTTATAGATCATGTCTTCGGCCTGATACCCCAAAATTTTTTCCGCCGTACGGTTAAAATACGTCACTTTGCAATCCGTGTTAATGACAATAATAGCGTAATCATTTTGATTGATAATGGCATTCAGACGCTCGAATACATTGCGAAGATGGTCAACCATTCCGTTCACTGATTGGGCAAGCGCGCCGATCTCATCCTGCGATTTGAACAGGACGGGACTAACCTTCAGGTTACCGCCGGCGACGTTCTCCGTCACGTTCAAAATTTGCCTGATCTGCGAGACGACTTTGTTCAGGATGAAGAACATAATGATGCCCAGCACGATTTCCGTTATTGCGACGGTAACCATCGTTTTCCAGAACAGCGACTGAAGCGGCTTCTCGAACGATTTCAGCGACACGCAGACGGCCATATACCATTTCGTGCCCGGGATTTCGGAATAAAAGATCAAATGAGGCAAGCCGCCGACATTCGTTTCAACGAAGCCGTACCGTTTCTTGACCAGCTCGGGAACTATGGGCTGAAAATCCGAATCCGGATCCAGCACATTGGAATGCAATATTTTCGTATGATCCGGGTGATAAATAATCGTTCCGTCACGCTCGAACATTATAGTGAGATCGGAAGGGCCGACCATAAAATCCGAAAACCCGCCGAACACCTTATCGGTCAGCAAATCCGCTCTCAGCACTTCCTTAATTCGATAATCCTTGTCGTATATCGGCACTTGCATCGTAATGATCAGCTTCTTGGTTTGCATGTTCACAAACGGATTGGAAACCACATCGTTTCCCCTCATCACGTCGATAAACGCCGCCTCATCCGCAATATGCATGGCCGTTCCGTCAATCTGCTTCAGGCTGCCCTGGGCATCACTGATACCGAACGTGGTGAAATTTCCGGCGGACCGGTCCCGTTCTCTCTTCAAATATTCCAGCCGGTCGGTATCCGTACCGAAACGGAGCAAATCGGTGTGGCTGATGACCTTCACTTCAGCAAGCCGGGTCGAAATCCAGGTCGAAAGGTCTTGCGCCTGCGTCTGCACCTTAGCCCTGGCATTATCCTTGAGCGACTGTAAAATGGACTGCTTGGCCGCCCGATAATTGCTCACTCCAACTAAAGTTAATGAAATACTCGTAATTAGGAGAAACAAAACGCTGATTCGAACGCGCAGCGATGCCTTCATTGGCGCCTCCCCTGATCTTTGGCTTTAGTTCATCTATCAGATCATCCTATCTGTGTCATTGCTTTCATTATAACCCCACCCTGTTGCGAATCCTACCTTCCCAAACGATTTTCGACATCAAACTCGGGAACTTTTTTCACACCTTCCGGTCTTGAAGACAATTTATGGCAAGCGATAAATGAGATGGAGCGATAGCGCTGCCATGGCAATCCCATTCGTATGAAAAAAAAGCTTCGTCTATACCCGTTCCGATGCAACGGATATAGACGAAGCGAGCACCGATCATTTGGAAATGACAGCGAGCCATTCCCGCAAAAACCTCATATCGTCAAGCGCAGCCTCATACAGCTTCTCCTGCTCTTCCCCTTGCCCCGTTCCCTCGACGAACTCCAGCGTGTAGGAGCCGTTGTAGCCCGCCTCCCTCAGCATATCCAATCGCTCCGCCGCTTCGGACGGCTGGGCGGATAGCCTTTGGAACGTCTTGCCGTCAGGCCGGAATTGGACGTGGGCGTGCGTAATGGCCGAGCCCAGATGGCGAAACCAGTCCCTCGGCGACCCCAGACTATGGAACGGATGAATGATCGCCTCGCAGCGGTCCATCGCCTTCAGCGCGGCTGCGGCAGCCTGCGGCTCCTCCATCACCGTGTTAGGATGGCATTCGCACAGGAGGCGGCAATCGCCCGGAAGCCGCTCCGCCCATTGTTTCCAGTTGCGGATATACATAGGCAGGTTCTCCGGCTCCTTGCCGAAGTTGAATTTGACGGCCTTCGCCCCCAGCTTGCGGATGAGCTGAGCCGCCAGCTCCCTGCCCTCTTCTTCTTCATCGTCGAACGATATGTAAGAATTGTATACGGAAATGGGCAGAACGGAGGCAGTCAGCTTGCCCAGCTCCTCTGAGCCCGCGCGGACGGCGTGGTTCTCCCACAGCTCGATCCCGTCGAAGCCGTCCCGCTTCAGCCTGGAAATCCAGTCGCTGACGAGGTACGTAGGCTCTTTTCCCGCAGCCCAGCGGTTTCTTTCCAACAAGATCGTGCCAAAATAAATGCTCCCTGCATCTCGAGTCATAATTCGGATCATCTCCCGATATAGGATGGTTACCTAGCGCCGTTATCCAAGTATTCTTGGTTGAGGCAATGGTTTCCTCCTTCAACCGGCGAAAAAGTGCGTCGAGAGCCCGTTGCAAGAAACAAAAAGAGTATTCGAGCTTGCGCTCGGATACTCTTTTACTGCACCGATTATGCTATCCCGCCTGCACCACATTCTAGCGGATCATCCTTCTATGAAGGTCACTTCGCCCTTTGAGCCGATCGGGACCATTTCGTACAAATATTGCGACATCAGCTCCTGTTCGTTGGGAGGCACGTCGCTCTCGGAATGATAATCAAAGTGAATGACGCCGGTTATCATGTCATATTGGTTAAAGGTCAGCTCGCCGTAGGAGAATATCGAATTGATAGCTTCGAGAATGCCCTCCAAATCCAGCACTCGGTTCAAGGCCGCTTGCATCAGCTCCTCCGGCAGATGGCTCACCTGCGGTACCATGTCCTCCTGGACCAAATGGTAAGGCTTCACCTTGAAGCAGGTGTGCGAGTGCAAATAGTCGGCTGCGAACTGCCTCAAGCTCCGTATGTCCTTATCCGGCAAATGCAGCTCCTCGTTCCAGGCATAAATAGTGGCTCTATGGTTTCCATCCGTATGAATTCTTACGTATCGCAGCTGCGGAAATCGTTGTTTGATCAATTGCTCCGCAAATAGACGGGTTCTCACATGGATCACCTCGTTTCCGATATTGGGCCAAACCTCCTCCATGCTAACGCTTTCATAATTCCATTTTATTAATTGCCGAATAAAAATATACGACGTCCGCCCAGGGAACGAAAAGAAAGGCAGCCGCCCCTTCGCGAAAGGGCGGCTGCCTCACTACTCTTATTCCTCTTCCGGAACCTGCAATCCGAGTCCTTCCGCAATGCGCCGCCCATATTCCGGATCGGCCTTGAAAAAGTGCCCGATTTGCCTTAGCTTGATGTCCTCGCGCTCCACCGGAGCCATGGCGCCGACGATCGTCTGGACGAGACGCGCACGCTCCTCCTCGCTCAATAAACGGTACAAATCTCCCGGCTGGGTGTAATGATCATGATGATCATAAGCCACGCTGTCGGCGCTGCCGGACACCTCAAAGGCCGCCTGCTTGTTCTCCGGCGTTTCCGCCGGTCCGCCGAAGCTGTTAGGTTCGTAATAGACGGAGCCGCCGCCGTTATTATCGAAGCGCATTTGTCCATCGCGCTGATAGTTGTTCACTTCGCTGCGGGAGCGATTGATCGGCAGCGACTGGTGATTGGCGCCCACCCGATAGCGGTGTGCGTCATGATACGCGAACAGCCGGCCCTGCAGCATTTTATCCGGAGATACGTCGATGCCCGGCACCAGCGTCCCCGGAGAGAAGGTCGCCTGCTCGACCTCGGCGAAGTAATTTTCCGGATTCCGGTCGAGCACCATGCGTCCGACCTCGATCAGCGGATAGTCTTTTTGCGACCATACCTTGGTGACGTCGAACGGGTCGAATCGGTACGTATCTGCGTCCTCCAGCGGCATGATCTGAACACAGAGCTTCCAGGCCGGGAAGTCGCCCGCCGCAATCGCATTGAAGAGATCCTCCGTATGATAATCCGGGTTTTCTCCGGCCAATTGGGCTGCCAGCTCCGGCGCCAGGTTTTGAATGCCCTGCTCGGTTTTGAAATGGTATTTCACCCAAACGCCTTCCCCTGCGGAATTGACCCATTTGAACGTATGGCTGCCGAAGCCGTGCATATGCCGGAACGTTGCCGGTATGCCGCGATCGGACATGAGAATCGTCACTTGATGCAGCGATTCCGGCGACAGCGACCAGAAATCCCATATGGCGTTCGGATTTTTCAGATGCGTCTGCGGATGACGCTTTTGCGTATGAATGAAGTCCGGAAACTTGATGGCATCCCGGATGAAGAACACCGGCGTGTTGTTGCCGACCAAATCGTAATTTCCTTCCTCCGTGTAAAATTTAACGGCAAACCCGCGCGGGTCACGCACCGTATCGGCGGAGCCGCTCTCTCCCGCTACCGTCGAGAAGCGAATGAAGACGGGGGTCCGTTTGCCCACCTCGGATAAAAAGTCGGCCTTCGTATACTTCGTCAGATCGTTGGTCACCTCGAAGTAGCCGTGCGCCCCTGCGCCTTTGGCGTGCACGACGCGCTCGGGAACGCGCTCCCGGTTAAAGTGAGCCTGCTTTTCGAGCAAATGCACATCCTGAATAAGCGTAGGGCCTCGCGATCCCGCCGTAATGGAATTCTGGTTGTCGCCTACAGGAGCGCCCCAGCTGGTGGTAAGCTTGTTCTTGTTCTCGCTCATAATCTCATTCACCTCGTTACAATGATTTGGTGGAGCTGCACTTGAAGCGGTTCCACAATGTCTTACCCAAGCTGCAAAAATATGTATCGCACTAGTGTATATGTATTCAATGATCAAGCCGTTCATTCTTATCGGGATGTCCGTCAGCGCTTGATCACGAAATCCATTTCAATCCAATGACGGATACAAGAATAAGAGCCATACATGCAATACGCCGGTAATCCTTCGCCTCCCCGAAGGCAATCATCCCTGCCGCCGCACTTCCTACCGAGCCGATTCCGGTCCAAATCGCATAGGAGGTTCCCATGGAAATATCGGTCATAGCAAGCGTCAGCAGCGAAAAGCTGGCTATGTAAGCTAACGCCATAAGCAAATAGGAGGACCCGTCACGGCGAACCGTAACCCGCTTCATGGCGATAACTCCAGCTACTTCGCACAGTCCGGCCGAAATAAGGATAATCCAAGCCATTAGACATTCCCCTCCTTGGAGTCTGGAGCCGCCGTTTCTGTGACTAGCTTCAACCCGATGATGCCGGCTGCCAATGTAGCAATAAAAAGCAGCTTGAGCGGGTCAACCGGTTCCCCGAACATCACAATTTCCGTAATGACCGTGCCCGCCGTACCGACTCCGGTGAATACCGAGTACACCGTACCTAAGGGCAGGCGAGCCGCTGCGTCCAGCAGCACCTTGAAGCTGAACAGTATGCAAGCGAAGGTGATAAGCCACTGCCACCATGCCGAAGAATGCTTCAAGCCCGCCACCCAGACTACCTCGAAAGCCCCGGCCAACAATAAAAACCACCAATATTTGTTCATATCCGCGATTCCGCTCCTCTCCAAGCTTCGTTTCAGCCCTGTAAAAATTTGCTTGAAATCCAGTGTAACGGATTATCGGCGTGTAGTATAATGATACATATTCATAGATCCATCATTTTTTTTGATACCAAAGGGAGGGCGGAAGCATGGAATTGACGGACCTCAAAGTGTTTCTGACCGTGGCGGAGGAAGGCAATATTAGCGGTGCGGCGCAGCGGATGGATTACGTGCAATCGAATGTGACGGCACGAATCCGGAAGCTGGAATCGGAGCTTGGCGTTCCGTTGTTTCACAGACATCCCAAAGGCGTGTCGCTGACGGACAAAGGGGTCGTATTTCGCGAATACGCAGCCTCCATCGTGCAAATGTCGGACGAGGCCGTAAGAGCGGTTCAGGATACGCCCTACCCGAGCGGTCCTCTCTGCATCGGCGTCGTTGACACCTTGAATTGCGGCAGCCTAATGAGAGCGTTGTCCTCCTTTCAATCCCGGCATCCGGAAGTATCGCTGACGCTGCTGACAGGACCCTCCGGCGATCTGCTGGATATGGTACTGAGCCATAAACTGGACGGCGCGTTCGTGACGGGAGATTATCCGCCCGCCAAGCTGCTGTGCGAGCATGCGACCCGCGACGAGCTGAGATTGTTGACGCCGCTCACCGGCGATGAGTACCCGGACCTAGCGGCTTTGAAATGGGCCGTTTCCCCCAAAGGCTGCCCGTTTCGCGCCATCCTGGAGCAATGGCTGCGGAGCATAGGGCTCGCCCTCGACAATATTATCGAGATCAGCTCCTTGGAGACGCTTCTCAGCTGTGTTCGCGCCGGGCTGGCCTCCACGCTGCTACCTGCTTCCGTGCTAAACGGAGATGACGGAACGATCGGGGTGTACCCTGTACCCGAGCCGTTCCGTTATACGAAGACGAGCCTCGTCCGCCGCAACGACCGGTTTACGAGCAAGGCTTTTACCGTGTTTGCAGAGATGGTCAAAGCATCCGGGATGTAGCCCTCATTCTCTGCGCGTCTTTATGAAGTAAATCTTATACAAAGGACAAAGGAGGGCTTTTATTGAAACTATTTTTAGCGCTGCTAGTATCGTTATCGTCGGTCTACGCGCAGTATAACAAGCCGTTTATTGTAGAGGGGCCGTCCATGGAGCCTACCTATCATGCAAAAGACCGGCTCGCCGTCGATACGACCTATTATCAGGATCATTCGTTCCAGCGCGGAGATATCGTCATCGTACAAGTAAACGAGAACCAGTACTACTTGAAAAGAGTGATCGCACTGCCTGGAGAAACCGTCAAAGTAGAAGGCGATCAAGTATACGTCAACGGGCGGCCGTTAAAAGAGCCATACATACAAAAAGCGGTGGAGGAAGCCGCCAGCCGGGGCGAAGCTTACAACCACCGCAATATGAACGAACGAACCGTACCCGAGAAGACGGTTTTCGTCCTCGGCGATAACCGCTCCAACAGTCTTGACAGCCGCGACCTGGGTCCAATCCCTTTCGAGAAGATCGTAGGCAAGGTCAAACCGTAGACAGTCGTTCAGGATGCGTATACACATTGAAGGAATCGCCGCGGATAAAGCCGATGACCGTAATGCCCAGATCCGAGGCAAGCTGCAGCGCCAGCTGCGTCGGCGCCGACTTGGAGAGCAGGATCCCCACGCCGATCTTGGCCGTCTTCAGCAGCACCTCGGACGACACTCTCCCGCTGAATACAAGCACTTTTCCCTTCAGCGGAATACGGTGCCGCAAGCAGTGGCCGTACAGCTTATCGAGGGCATTGTGCCTGCCGATATCCGTTCGGGCTGTCAGCAGCTCCTCCGTCGTGCACAAGGCGGCGTTATGAACGCCGCCCGTGTTGCGGAAGTCCGATGAAGCGTGCTGTAGCCCGCGCATGAGCGCAAGGCATTGCTCCGGCGTAATCGTTGTCCGGGACATAACCGTTTTGGCCGTACGGGCATCATTATGAAAATAAAACTGGCGGCTCTTGCCGCAGCAGGAGCCGATAAACCGTTTATTGTACCAGTCTTTGCCGGTATTTTGCGCGGCGGCCAGCTGCACATCGGCAAAGCCGCGAGCCTCGTCCAGCGACAGCTTGGCGATATCCTCCATGGTACGGATCATTCCTTCGGAAGCCAGAAATCCGATGATCATGTCCTCCAAATCCGACGGAGAGCAGACGATCGTCGCGAATTCTTCCCCGTCGACCCGGATCGTAAGCGGAAACTCGTCCGCGACCTCATCCTCCTTCTCCTGCAGCCGCCCCGACTCATACTTCAATATTGGCCAACGTGACGTTACCGGACGTTCCATGCCCATCACTCCATTTCCGTCTCAAGCTCGGCGATCCGCTTCTCGACATACTTCGTATCCTTGAAGGCGTGATAGGTTTCCGCCTTTTCCACCACAGCGGCAATGTTATATTCGGGTATGCCCGCATGCGGCTCATATACGCCTTTCGGAATCAGGCTGTTGCCCTCCGGCCAGTGAACGCCGATATTGCCGCGGCGAATTGCCGCCGGCTTGGCGCGCCCGTGCAGCAAGCCGTACCGGTTATAGACGACAACGGCGTCCCCTTCCCGCAGCCCGAGACTGGCCGCGTCCTCGCCGTTGATCAGCACATCGTACCGGTCCGCATTGTTGAACGGATCGATATCGCTGTAGATCATCGAGTTGAACTGCTTGCCGCGGCGCGTCGTTACCATGAAGTGCCCTTCCGGCTTGCGCAGCTCGGGCAGCTCGATCGGGATGAGCTGTCCGCGTCCGTCGGGCGTCGGACAGACGCCGCCCTCGCACAGCCACGCTCCGCCCCATTGGAACACATCGCCGCGTTCCGCCAAATGCTGAACGCCGTCGTAATACGGGACGGCCTGAGCAATTTCGCGGCGGATGCCCTGCGCATCGCCGAATCCGATGCGCCGCTTGTTCTGCGGATCGACGCGGACCGCCAGCTCCGCATAGATCGCCCACTCCGCCCGCGCTTCCCCGATTCTCGGACCTTTGATTTCGGGCGAGAAGTAGACCATCCGCTCCGTCGACGTCGACGTGCCCCCGCCCGGCTGCTCGTACCGGGTCATCGCCGGCAGCACCAGGACCGCTTCGCGCGCGTCGGCCAACGTCGACGTATTCAGCACGATATCCTGATGCACCCGGATATCGACGCTCTGCAGACAGCGCTGTACGAAGGCCGGGTCCGGCATCGTCTCGAGAAAGTTGCCGCCGGACGTGTAGAACAGCTTCAGCTTCCGCTCGTGATCCTGCGGCAGCAGCGCATTCTCCAGCGAGACGCCGACGATGTCGCCCTGCCATGCCGGCAGCTCGAAGCCCCACAGCTTCTCGATGCGGCTCCGGTCCGCCGCCTTGTAATCGCCGCCCGGCAGGCTGAACGGGTCGGCCCCCATCTCGCCGGAGCCCTGGACGCCGCTATGGCCGCGAATCGGCATGAGGCCGCAATGCTCGCGGCCGAGAAATCCCCGCAGCAGCGCCAGATTGGCTACCTGCGAGATGTTGTCCGTGCCGAACCGGTGCTGGGTCAGCCCCATGCTCCAGACGAAGACGGCGGATTTCGCCTTCGCAAGCAGGCGGGCAAACTCCAGCATCCGTTCCTGGCTGAGCCCCGAGGAGCGCTCGAGCTGCTCCCATCGCTGCTTCATGACATGCTCTCTCAAGGCGGTATAGCCGTTCGTGTGCTCATTCACGAACGCGCGGTCGATGGCGCTGCCGGGGGCTTCCATCTCCATCTCGAACCAATGCTTCATGACGCCGTTCATGAACGCAATGTCGCCGCCTATGTTCACCTGGTAAAAGTCGTCGGCGAGCCTCGTTCCGAATAAAGCGGATTCCGGAATGGAAGGAATCCAATACTGCTCCATCGACGGCTCATAGTACGGATTGATGACGATAATTTTCGTCCCTTTCCGCTTGGCCGCGTACATATATTTGGTCGAAACCGGCTGGTTGTTGGCGGCTACGCTGCCCCAAAACACGAGCACGTCGGTGCCGATCCAGTCCTTGTAGTTGCAGCTGGAGGCGCCTATGCCTACGGACCGCTTCAGCGCCGTCTTTGAAGGAGAATGGCAAATGCGCGACGCGTTGTCGATGTTGTTCGTGCCGAGGAGCCGGGCGACTTTGGCCGCCGCATAGTAGCTCTCGTTCGTAATCCCGCGCGCCGTCAAATAGAAGGCCAGCTGCTTCGGGTCGATCGAGCGGATCTTCGCCGCGATCATCTCCAGCGCTTCGTCCCAAGTCAGCCGGGAGAAGCGCCTCTCCCCTTGACGCCGGATCAGCGGATACGGGATGCGCCCGAGCTTGCGCAGTGCCGTGCTGTCGAGCCGGGCCAGCTCGTCGATGTCCCGGTGCAGCTCCTCTGGCTTGATCGCGGGCATCGTGCTAAGCCGGAGCACGTTCAGTCGCGTCGTGCATAGATGCGGCCCTTCCAGCGTCCGGTCGTACAGGCCGGACACGCCGAGAGCGCAGCCGTCGCATACGCCCTGCGTCAGAATGCGGTAAGCATAAGGCAGCTGATCGCGGTTCTCCCAGGCGATCTTCGCCGTTTCTTTGATATGGTGCGGCTTCACCCGCCCGAGGCCGAAAGGCGCTTTGCTCACCCACAGCTTCGGATCAGGCTGTTTGGGCAGCTTGATCGGACCGGTGTGCTTCGTTGTTCCCATCTTGTATCCTCCTATGAACTCAAATAAAAAGCCGCAGCAGACAAGCCCTCTTATCGCAAAAAATAAAGGGTAGGTCTGTTGCGGCGGTTAGTCTTAAGCAGGGTCGCTGCCAAGTGCCAACGGCACATTATGATGGATGCTACATGATGCTCAGGTTATTTGAATAATCGTCATTGCTCATGAGCCTGTCAGACTCATAAATATTTCGGAGCGGCGAACTTGCTTTCGATGTCCTGATCGAAGACGAAGATGGACATGCCGAAATCTTTTTCCAAATCGATGTCTACATATAATTCCAGGAAACGGGCGCCGAGCAGCTGCTCCATCTCTATCGGCGGGTTGTTCTTGTACATTTCCTTTACCATCTCGGTCCTCGCGGAACGCAATACCTGCTTTCCGTCCGCTGCCGAGGCGATAAACTTCTCAACGGGCGAAAGGTTCCCCTCCATCTCGCAAATAGCCCAGCACTTGCAAAATGTCGTGCGGATTTCCCGCGGACCTTTGCCCATATGACGCTTTCGAAACGCTTTCACTAAATTGCTGAATTCCGCTTCCGTTTTGTTCATATCGGGACGTCCTCATTTACCGGATTTACATCCAAATTTTATCACGGAGTTCAGGTTTGTTCAATGGATGCGGCAAAAGAGGGTTCCCTTACACATATCCCAGCGCATCTCGATTAAGCAGGATCCGGCGTGTGCGGCTGCTATTTTTCGAGAATTGCAGAATGCTCTTATCTATGTAAAATGGCTAGAGATGACGGCCATTTATTGAAGTTTCATAGAGCCGCTGGAAGACTTTGTGCCATGAAATGCGTCTTGGCCCATGCTACAATGAAATGGCTCCGAACGATCCGTACCGGATTATTGGTCATGGACACCGGAAGCAAAACTATCAAAATTAAGGCCGAAGCTTAATAGAAAGCACGGGGGATCCATTCCATGGGGTGAAGCCGCCTATTGCGGCAGGGTGATTGCTCTTTGACCCGAATCCGTCAGCTAACCTCGTAGGCCGCGAAAAGGAGAGGATTTTTTTGAATCGTTTCAAAAAAGTTGTTTTGACAGGTGTACTGGCTTTGAGCCCGATTATCGGCGTGAGCGCTGCATCTGCGGCTCCGTTAAATACAATTTCCGATAGCACGCTGTCCAGCTTGACCAAGCAATACGGCATTGACCTGAATTCTTTGCTGCAAGGACAACAAGGCCAGTGGCATTCTATCCCTACTGGCAGCAATAACGTTTGGGCCGGTGGATATTGGACTCAAATTCCTGTCGGCAATGGCAACGGCAGCGGCAACAATGATTGGAACTGCAACTTCGGCATTCCTTCCGTGAATCCTGGTAACGGCGCCGGTCAAGGCAATGTCGACGATGGCGGCACAGCTGACAACGGCAGCGAGGATAACGGCGGTACCGTCGACAACGGAAACGTTGACAATGGCGGCGATACCGGCAATGTCGACAACGGATCCGCTAACGGCGGCAATACCGGCAGCGGCAGCACGGGAAATACAGGCAGCGGTACGGTCAACGAAGGCACTAGCGAGCAATCCGCATTCGCTACCGAGGTCATCAACCTGGTAAACCAAGAGCGCGCCAAAGCAGGTCTGGGTGCCCTGACAGAAGACAAAGCTTTGTCCAATATGGCACTTGATAAGGCAAAAGACATGTACAATAACAACTACTTTGATCATAATTCGCCGACCTACGGTTCTCCGTTCGACATGATGAAGACTTATGGTATCAGCTACTCTTATGCCGGCGAGAACATTGCTAAAGGTCAACGCAGTCCGCAAGAGGTTATGAACTCCTGGATGAACAGCCCTGGGCACCGTCAAAACATCATGAGCCCTAACTACACCAAAATCGGCGTTGCTTACTACAACGGCGAGTGGGTACAAGAATTCATCGCTAACTAATACGGATAGTATCAGACAGCCTCGTATGCTTTATAAAGTGCACCCCTTAGAATAGACATTGGAAAAACCCCTAGGTTAATCCGATGAATTCTAGGGGGTGTATTTTTTATGGTAGTAAGAGGTCAGAAGTTTAAAACGTATTCAGAGGAATTGAAGAAAGAAGCTATTCGCCTTCATATGGAGGAGAAGTGGTCGTATCGGCAGATTACGGAGCATTTAGAGATTCATGACAAAGATCGGGTCAAGAAGTGGATGCGGAGGTATAAGCAATTAGGTGAGTTTGGACTCCTGGATCAACGAGGACGTCGTGAGGAGTACTTAGATCAAGATCGGTATGTAGCGAAGCTCAAACGGGAGAATGACGTTCTAAAAAAGTGTTTGCAAATTTGGAAACAGGGGGTGTGAACGGAAAGTATAGAATCATTGAAGCTGCCGCTGGGCATTATCCAGTCGTGGAGCTGTGCAGCATGCTTAATGTCGCTAGGAGCAGCTACTACGCCTACTTGAAACGCAAATACGCAGCTCCTGACGCTGATTTAAAGGAGAAGATTCTTGCTATTTATGATCAACGTAAGAAGACGGTTGGATATCGGCGGATACAGGACGAATTGTACCGACAGTACAGCCTGTGTGTGAACCATAAGAAGGTACTACGGCTTATGCGAGATTTAGAGATTCAGGCAATCATTCGTCGCAAATATGTTCATCGTTCGACGCGTGAAGCAGCTAAATCTGATGGAAGGATCGCGGAGAATCTACTGCAGAGAGATTTTAATGCGACAGAACCGAATCAAAAATGGGTAACGGATGTGACGCAATATCGAGTATTTGATGATCGCATTTACTTATCCGCAATCAAGGACCTTTGGAATGGGGAAATTGTAGCCTACCATATGAGCAACCGTAATGACAATCCTCTTGTATTAGAGACGTTTACGAAGGCATTTGAAACGCATAAAGACGTGACTGGACTGATCGTTCACAGCGATCAGGGAAGCCAGTACACGTCTCATGCATACCACGACATGCTGCCAAAGGTTGGCGCCCAAATCAGCATGTCCAGGCGAGGCAATTGTTATGATAATGCCTCAATGGAGAGCTTCTTTTCACATTTGAAAGTGGAAGCCCTCTATCCTTATGATATCCGAAACATCGAGGAAGCACAAAGGCGAATAGAAGAATTCATTCATTTTTATAACGAAGAAAGAGCGCAAAGAAAGCTAAACAAGCTGACGCCGATAGAGTACCGACGTCAGCATGCAGCCTAGGGCTTTTTTCAATGTCCGCTATTTGGGGTCTTGACCATTATGCATCGGGGCTTTTTTCTGTTTTCCGGGTGCTGCTGTTCACTCATGAAAGGACGGTTTATCGGGACAGATAAAAGTTGAATTTTTAGAATATTCGAACATTTTGTAACCGTTTGCATATACATATAGCATAATCTGCATTTAGCTATTTCTTTCGGGAGGTGTAATCATGGCGGTTCGTCATTTGCTGGCTGCGTTGATTGGTCTCTTGTTTATTTTCGCTCCGTTCTGGATTGATTTCAATCATGAAGGGGCGGTTGTTACGAGCATCATTGGAGGAACGATTCAAGCGGTAGCTTCTTTCCTCGGCTTTATGCTGAAGAAATCAGGCTGGGGTTCGTGGCTGAACTGGATTTCCCTAATGGCCGGGGTCTGGTTCATTATTTTCCCTTTCGCGTTCTTGACCGGTTTTGCGGATTATGTGGTTTATATCGTCCTAGGCATAACCACAGTAATGCTCAATTACTATACCATGAACGACGAATTGTAAGCGCTGCAATCTATTTTGATAGTCCCGGTTTATATACAGGCGGCTTTTTTTCCTTTATTCTGGAAAGGTAGTGATCCAGGAAATGGAGGATGATCGTTATGGAAACATCAGCATCATCAGTAGCCGCTTACTTTCTGCAGGATACCATTCAAACCTTTCGCAGCATGAAAAAGCTCGCCGATCGTGCCATGGAGCAGCTGGAAGCTTCGCAGTTCCGAGCCGCGCCCGATCCTGAATCGAATTCCATGGAGATCATCATTAAGCATATGCACGGCAATATGCTGTCGCGCTGGACCGATTTCCTTACTTCCGACGGAGAGAAGCCGACCCGGGACAGGGATGGCGAATTTGAATCGGGAGCGTTGGATCGGGAACAGCTGCTGCAGTTATGGGAGGAAGGCTGGAGCGCGCTGTTCGCCGCTTTGGAAGGCCTCGGGCCGGACGATGTGCTCCGTACCGTGACGATTCGCGGAGAAGCCCATACGGTGCTGCAAGCGATCCAGCGTCAGGTGTCCCATTACGGCTACCATGTCGGCCAAATGGTATACTTGGCGAAGCATCTCCGAAGCGCTCATTGGCAGACGCTGAGCATAGCCAAGGGCCAATCCCGAGGCTTCAAGCCTTAACTCAATCAGGGCCGCAATCCTTACTATGGAGTGCGGCTTTTTGCTTTTTGCTTTTTGCTGCGCATCGATAGAGATGAGTTAAAGGCTTTCTCAATGAATGCTGTTTTTCTCGAAGTTGCCTCCCAGTACATCGGAAACCTGCTGGATCGAAATAAACGCCCGTTCGTCAATTTCCTGCACGATCGACTTGAGCTTCGAAACCTCCAGCCTTGTCACTACACAATAGATCATTTGCGTGTCTTCCTGCGAGTAACCGCCCTTGGCATAAATATAGGTCGTGCTGCGCCCTAAACGGCTAATGATGGCGTCCGATATCTCTTGATATTCGTTCGAAATGATGGTGACCGATTTGGATTCGTCCAACCCTTGCACTACGATATCCATAACCCGCGATGCAATATAGTATGTAAAAATCGAATACATCGCCGAATCCCATCCGAATACGAAGCCGGCTATAATAAAAATAAACACATTGATAAACATAATGATCTGTCCGACGGACATGCGGAACCGCTGGGATAGTAAGATCGCGACAATTTCGGAGCCGTCCAGCGAGCCGCCGAAACGGAGCACCAGTCCGATACCCGCGCCGAGAATGAGTCCGCCGAACAGCACCGCCAAAATCTTTTCCGTCGTAAACGGCTCGACATGATGCAAAAATGCGGTGACCACCGACATGAGCCCGATCGCGTATAGGGTGGAAAAAGCGAAGGTTTTGCCGATTTGCTTGTAGCCGATCACCAGAAACGGGACGTTGATGAAGAAAATATACAGACCCAGCGGCAGCGAGGTCAGCGCCGATAACACGATGGATATCCCGGTAATGCCGCCGTCGATAATTTCGTTCGGAACGAGAAAAATTTCGAGGGCAACCGCCATCATCACAGCGCCGATGGAAATAAAAATAAACTTCTTCACGAAATCGGCGGCTTTCATCTTTTTATGTATTCGCGCCATGCTCTTCCTGCTCCTGTCGTTTTTCTTTTTACCATTCCCCCATCGATTCAAAATCATGTTCACTAGGCAGGCTACGGTTAGCCCCAAAAAGAAAACCCTTGCCTTGAGGCAAGAGTCGGTGTCGGTTTAACGTGAAGCTTTGTCAAATTAGTCTGCAAAAGCAGCCACTCTACGTAATGCTTGTCCGCTTGATTGCAGCATGTGTTACAGCTTCAGCTCAATTAATTCCGGGCTGCGCAATAGTCCGTGACGCGTCCAGCCTATGCTTTTCACTTTGGCTTGAATTTGCGGCTTCAAGTAGACGAACTGCTCGTCTTCCCCGGATACAAGCGCTTTGCTGAGCTTTTTGAATGCTTTTCTGTGCTTTAAATGAACGCCCTGCTCCAGCATGCCGGCCGGCCGGCAAACGCCTTCCTCTTCCTTCGATAGAAGCCAGCCGAAGCCATCCTTACGGTAACCCGTTATAGCAACTTCCTCATGACGGTAATTCATAATTTTAATCCAGTCGTGCGACCATCTGGAAACGTACGGACTGCTTTTGCGCTTCGCTACCATTCCTTCCATATGACGCTCCACAATGGTACGGTATAAAGCTTCACCATGGCCGTCCGTTTGCGGCACGAGACGAAACGCCTCATTTTCGGGCAGCACCGACTCGAGAATCGCGCGGCGCCTTACGAGAGGCAATCCCCGCAAATCTCTCCCTTTATAAAATAAAATGTCCCAAACATGATATTGTGCCGGTTTTTGCAAGGAAAAGGAATGAATCTTCCGAGAGTCGGCAAGCAGCAGCCGCTCTTCGGCCAATCCGGCAGCCTCCGCTCCCGTTTCCGCATCAATACAGCTCACTTCGCCGTCCAATACGATGTCGCCGTCCGCAGGAACGTTCAACAGCTCGGGATATTGCCGCGTGCATTCGCGCCGTTCCCTTGTGAAAAGCCGGGTCTCTGCACCGTTTCTCGATAATAGCAATCTATGCCCGTCGATTTTGGGCTCGAATACATAGGCCTGATCGGAAAAGGGCTTTTCCCTGGCATCCATACGCATGGGAGAGATAAACATAACCATCACCTAATGTCCATTTTAACATGAATAATAGCTATGAATAATTAGGGAATAGTTGGGGGAACATAGAATTACTCTATTAGGAAAGGAAGTTAAAATATGGCTAGTGGTCAATCCAGAAGCAGCAATCAGATCGTTGTTCAACAGGCGTCGAGCGCATTGGAGCAGTTGAAATATGAGGTTGCACAGGAGCTTGGCATTCAAATTCCGCAGGATGGATATTATGGCTATATGGCTACCCGGGATACCGGCGCCATTGGTGGTCATATGGTCCGCCGCTTGGTGCAAATCGCAGAGCAGCAGCTTTCCGGCAATCAGTTTTCCGGCAACCGCTTCTAAAACCGCATAACCTATGCCAATGAACAACCCGTCGACCTTCGGCGGGTTGTTTTTTCCCGTATATACCTTCCTCTTCGGCAGAAATTTTGTTGCAAATACAACAAAAATAAGATACTCTTTTCTTACGCACTTGAAAAATACCATATTCGCGGAGTTGACAATATGAAGGAAGTTTTACGTGAGGTTGGAA
Organism: Paenibacillus sp. H1-7; assembly: GCF_022354825.1. Classification (GTDB taxonomy): domain Bacteria; phylum Bacillota; class Bacilli; order Paenibacillales; family NBRC-103111; genus Paenibacillus_S. The sequence goes on along the minus strand of NZ_CP031168.1, from coordinate 1,928,272 downwards.
TGATCGCCAGGTCACTGGATTCCATAAGCAATATAGAATTTAAACAATATGACCTTACGAAAGGTCAATACCTGTACCTCGTGCGAATATGTGAAAATCCGGGCATTATTCAAGAAAAGTTAGCCGAGATGATTAAGGTAGACCGGACAACAGCTGCTCGTGCTATAAAGAAGCTTGAGCTGAACGGATTTATTGAGAAAAATGATGATCCCCACAACCAAAAAATTAGAAAACTGCTTCCTACGGAAAAAGGAAAGGCCGTTTACCCTTTTATAAAAAAGGAAAACGATCATTCCAATAAGGTCGCACTATCCGGATTGTCCGAAGATGAAGCGGACACCCTGTTTAACCTGCTGCAAAGAGTCAGAAAAAATGTAGAAAAAGACTGGGAATTTGTAAAAAAGGGAAACAAGAGGAACTACTGATTACGTAACAAGGAGACAAATAACATGACTATAAATATTAAAAAGTGTACGGTTGAGGATCTGGGCATACTCCAAGAAATTAGTGTTGCAACATTTAATGAGACATTTAAGCATCAAAATTCACCTGAACATATGAAAGCCTACTTGGAGAGAGCATTTAACTTACCTCAATTAGAAAAAGAACTATCGAATATGTCTTCGGAATTCTATTTTATTTATTCTAATGAGGAAATGGCCGGATATTTAAAAGTAAACACCGGTGATGCTCAATCCGAAAAAATGGGAGATGCTTCGCTCGAAGTCGAGAGGATCTATATAAGGAGCACATTTCACAAACAAGGGCTCGGTAAGTATCTAATCAATAAAGCTATAGAGCTAGCGATAGAACGGAATAAGGAGAGCATCTGGCTAGGGGTCTGGGAAGAAAATGCGAATGCCATTGCCTTTTATAACAAAATGGGGTTTATTCCAACAGGATCCCACTCTTTCTATATGGGTGATGAAGAACAAATAGATATTATCATGACCAAAACTCTCGCATAACGTATCTCTGACAGTTTATTCCCAGTGGACACCATTATGAAAAAGAGATTTCCTCCATGGATGGATTGGTTGGTGTAGGTGTGAGTAAGCCGGCTCCTCATGGCGGGGCCGGTTTTTCTATTTCTGGAATGACCTTCCGTAAACAACCAGCCTTGCAATCAAAAAAATGATAAAATGATATTGTATAAACAGAAAGGCGGAGAAAATATGGTACAAGCTTTCGTCATTGCACCTGGAACGTATACAGCTTTCGAATCCGAGTCGGAGCTCATCGACAAATGCAAAGAATGGGGCTTGCTTTCCGAGAAAGCGGCCAAAACCAAGACGTTTTACTACAAAGGAAGCGGCCTGAACGTTGTCTGCAGCATCGTAGGCTACGTCGACAAAATGACCGCCGTCATTGAGTTCGAGGACAAGCGGCAGCACTGCATTCATCCCTCCTATTTGAAGGAGATGCAGGCGTCAAGCTTCGGACAGCGATTTATATCCGCGGCTGAGGAGCCTGCCGAACCGGAAGCCTCCGCGGTTGCAGAGGAGCAGCAGGACACAGCGGCTGCCGAGCCGCCGGCGAGTCAAGCGGCTGAAGCGGAAACACCAGCCGAGGATGTCGCTAAGGCTGAAGAAGGAACCCACGGTGAAACGCAGGCAGCCGAACCCCCAAAGGCAAAAGCCAAGAAGGAAAAGGCGGCCAAAATTCAGCTCCCTGAGGAAAAGGTCAAAATGACCGCTACCGTCAAGGAGTTTACGACAGTGCCTAACCATTTCTCCGACACGGACGATGAGGTCGTCATTTATGAGGAGGTTTCCATAACAGAGCCGGAAACCGCACTGGGAGAAGCCTGGTCCAGCTACAGCGCCACGCTCAAGAAGCTGGAGCTCGAGGTCGGCGATATCTTGACGTTTGAAGCCAAGGTTGTAGCGAAAAAGCTAACCAAGCATCCGGTCCCTTATAAGATCAACAACCCGGCAAAGCTCCAGAAGCAAGACGCCTGATCTATCGGAGGAGCCGTGAGGACAACGAAAAAAGTGCTGCTGGACACGGATATCGGCGGAGATATTGACGATGCGCTATGCTTGGCTTATTTGCTTCGCCACCCTTCCTGCGAATTGATGGGGATCACTACCGTCAGCGGCGAAGCGGAACGAAGAGCGATGGTTGCCGATGCGATCTGCCGGGCGGCAGGCAGACATATTCCTATTATGGCCGGGGCGGACAAGCCGCTGCTTCCGAGCCCGGTATATCCTACTCCGGACGGCGCTAGCAGACTATCGAATTGGGAGCATGGGACTTCTTTTCCCAGTTACCAAGCCGTCGATTTCATGCGAAAAGTGATTCGTGACCATCCGCACGAGATCTCCCTTCTGGCTGTAGGTCAGCTTACCAATGTAGCCGTATTGTTTTTGACCGATCCGGAAATCCCCATGCTGTTGAAGGAATTGCATGTGATGAGCGGCGTTTTCTCTCAAGAGCTGGAAGCGAGTGCCGATATGCCTATGGGCAACTGGAATTCATGGGCCGATCCTCATGCCAGTGCCATCGTATATAACACCCAAGCCCCTATCCACATCACTTACGGACTTAATGTGACGACTCAGCTCGTGCTGCAAAAGGACGAGCGCCCCGATCTATTCCGTTCCCGGCTTATGAGATGCGTGGAGGATTTCGGGACGCCTTGGCTGGAGCGTCATCACATGACGTTTCACGATCCGCTTGCCGCAGCTTGTTTATTCGAGCCTGGGCTATGCGAATACCGGCGTGGACTGGTGGAAGTAGACACGGTTCACGTGGACCGGTGGGGAATGATGAGCTTCCGCGAAGACGGGAATGGGCTCTGCACCATTGCTTCATCGGTAGAACGCGATGCATTTTTTGCGCATTACTTCTCCGTCGTTTGCTGAGCATGCGTCGGCTGCCAGGCCAACCGCTTCGTTTCGGTTGGCCTTCCCAATCCAGATAATATTCCTTGACAGGAATATTCCGATTAAGGTATATTCAGGGCATAGGCTGCGTTTTGCCGTGTCTTGGTGGGAGAGCAACTGACCCCCTATAGTTGGATGTGCAAAGCGAGGCTCCTTGCTCAGTACTTCATGAAATGGTTTATTGATCGGGGTCCCGGCGCCTGGCAGCCTCCCGCCCCCTTGCTGTCGGTTACTTGGGTGAAAAAGGCTATTGGGGGCATGCTATCGGACACCACAGCCGATTGGGCAATAACACTGTTTGGCACGCATCGGACACCACAGCCCTTATTTGGCCAAAAATGGCTGTTTTGAGCATGCGATCGGACACCACATCCGTTATTCGGTCATTTTTGCGCCTTGTGTGGCTGATTTTCGTCAAATAGCGGAACTGTGGTCCGCTGACTGCTATGTTTGCTGCATTTTTTCCGAAATAACGGATCTACGGTCCGATCCACACATCAGGCATTTCTAACGGTGCTTGGAACCGGTGCAGCTTTTTACGTACCCATCATTCTTCCCTTAAGCTTAACCTGTTATTGGCAATAAGAGTCCAAGCCTTCTTACCTTAGGAAGCCGGAATGGTTGCGACTCAACCCGATTCTACCAGCTGCCCATCGACAAAGCTGACAATATGATTTTTAACTACCATCATATGGAGGGGTAAATAATGACGACGAACTTTATTACGGATGCGGAGAAGCCTGAACTGGTCATCACGCGTGAGTTTCGCGCTCCCCGCGAGCTTGTGTTCCAATTATGGACCGAGCCTGAGCATTTGAAGCAATGGTGGGGACCGACTGGCTTTGATCTCGGAGTCTCCCAATTGGACCTTCGTCCGGGCGGAATATTCCATTACAGCATGAAATCGCCCGACGGCTTTGAAATGTGGGCCAAATTCGTCTATCGCGAGATCGAAGCGCCGGAACGTATTGTATACGTGAACTCGTTCTCGGACCCGGAAGGCAACACGATTCGCGCCCCATTCGAAGGCCATGAAACCTGGCCGCTCGAAACATTGTACACGTTGACGCTTTCCGAAAGCGACGGCATAACAACGGTCACGCTGCGCGGAGAACCTATTCATGCGACAGAAGAAGAGCGCCGCACTTACGCAGCCGGCTTCGACTCCATGAAGCAAGGCTTCGGTGGGACGTTCGACCAGTTGGCCGATTACTTGGCCCGAGTCCTATAAGGCTGTACAAAAAAGCCATCGCCTGAGTTCTCACTCGAGCGATGGCTTTTCTCACTTTGTATGCTGGTTATGCTCTTAGGCTTGTTTACCCCAGCTTCACTTCTCCAAGACTAGCCCCTTTGGCAAATAGACGCTCAATCTTCTTCTCTACCTCAGGATCCGGTATTAACGGCGGTGCTTGATGCGGTTTAGTCCGAGCGTCAATAATTACATTATCGCAAGCCCAATGCTTGAATTCATAGCCGCTGTTCACCCCGTAAATGTCATGGGACGGGTTGCTGCGTGTGAATGTAACCCACAGAAAATTGCTGAGGCTGGCACTTACAAAAGAGCTATTGTCGCACAGGACGATCATCGGGCAGGACGAGATCGGTCCCTTGGCCCGGATAGCCTCACAGAAGCTCTGCATTTCCTGATCCGCTTCCGCGTAGCTTGCAAATTCAGGACCTTGAATAGCCACGACGCCCGGCATGACCAATCTGGCGTTCTCATAGCCGCGGATTTCCTTCAGCTCATCAGGGACCTGCTTGCACAGCTCTCTCTTCTTGTCGCCATACGCCGCGAATACGACCTTGCTCCCGCTATTTAACCCGGTCCCCGAATAATCCAGCGTATCGATGGTCGTATTCGTATAAAAATGAATGTCGCGGCGCAAATCAATCCGCTCCAAAATATAGGTCAGAAAATCGACTTCGTCATGCGTCGTTAACGGGCGATGCTCTTCCGCCGTAATGAACAAATATTTAGCCAGGCTCAGCTGGCCTGTACCCAATATCCGGTTGGCAATCGTCAGCATTTCGGTCGGCTGTTTCACCTGCTGGTACGGCGTGTATCGTTCGCTGCCAATGGCGAACAGCAGCGGATGAACGCCTGCGGCATCGACGGCATGAACTTCTTTAACGCCTGGGATTTCCTGCTTGATCGCATCACCCGTCAGCTCGTGGATAAGCTCGCCGAAGGACGTGTCCTCCTGCGGCGGACGGCCAACGACGGTAAACGGCCAGATGGCGTTCGGCTTCGCGTACACTTTATGAATTTTCATTACCGGAAAAGGATGAGTCAAACTGTAATAGCCCAGATGATCGCCAAAAGGTCCTTCCGGCTTCGTATCGTTCGTATGAATCTCGCCGGTGATTACGAAATCGGCATCGTTGCTGATGCAAAAGCCGTCGATATAGCTGTAGCGGAAACGGCGTCCCGCCAGCATTCCGGCAAAGGTCATCTCGCTTAAGCCTTCCGGCAGCGGCATGACGGCCGACAACGTATGGGACGGGGGCCCGCCTATGAAGATGCTTACTTTTAACGGCATGCCCTTTTTGTTCGCTTTGTCCTGGTGAATGCCGATCCCGCGGTGGATTTGATAATGAATCCCGACCTCTTTATTCAGCTCGTAATCGTTGCCGTTCAGCTGGACGCGGTACATGCCCAGGTTGGAGTTCATAATTCCGGGCTTGTCCGGATCTTCCGAATAAACCTGGGGCAGCGTGACGAAGGCTCCTCCGTCCATCGGCCAATGCTGGATGAGCGGTAAATCGGAGATGCTGATTTCTTGCAGAGCTACCGGTGTGCTGTCCGAGGTTTTCATAGGCAGCGCGTTCCATGCCGTCAACCCGGCTCCTACATGCTTGAACGGATTTTTCAACGCTTTCATAGGATCGTTGCGCAGTGCGATGACGTTCTGCGCGGCTTCCCACGTTTCGCGGAATATAAATTTGCTGCGCTCTATCGTGCCGAACAAATTGGAGACGGCCCGAAATTTCGAGCCTTTCACATTTTCAAACAGCAGCGCCGGTCCGCCGGCCTCGTAAACCCGCAAATGAATCGCGGCCATTTCCAGATAAGGGTCGACTTCTTCACGAATACGGACCAAATGACCGTTCGCTTCCAGATCGACGATGCATTCTTCCAAATTACGATACATAAGAATAACTCCAATCTCCAGAGTTTGCTGTTTCTAAGTTAAACCGAATTCCAAGCCGTTGTCAAACGCAGGCGGACATTCGAAAAAACACAGCCGAAATAGAGTCACAAATACGGGAGAACGTCATGAAAAGAAAGGTTCTTCTTGCAGCCGGCCTAATCATCGGATTGCTCGGGCCTATCTTCTACTATCTAACCTAGACTATCTCTCCGTACAAGTTATTGGGTATAATGATGCACATAGTTAACCTGTTACAAGAAAGCACGCAATGACAGGCTCACCCGCTGCATCCATGTTACGATGAATACAAGAAAGGAGGTTATGCGGTTGGAATGGCTTATCCGGATGAAAGAAGCTATTGACCTTATGGAGAACAAAATGGAGGAACGGCTGGATATCGAGCAAATCGCCAAAGCGGCCCACTCGTCTCCGTTTCATTTTCAACGGATGTTTCATATGCTGACCGGGATGACAGTTGCGGAATACACGCGAAAACGCAAGCTGACATTGGCCGCCCAGGAATTGGCGATGTCATCCTCCAAAGTGCTGGATATCGCGCTGAAATACGGCTACGATTCTCCCGAGTCCTTCTCCAAGGCGTTTCGGAAAATCCATGGCATTTCACCGTCGGAGGCCCGAAGCCCGGGTGTCAGCCTGAAGGCGTTTCCCCGCATTTCCTTTCATCTATCCTTGAAGGGAGATAAAGACATGGATTATCGTATTGTAGAAAAAGAGGCCTTTACCGTCGCCGGCCGATCGCTTACAATGACTTGCCGGGATAATGAACATTCCCGTCTCATTCCGAAGTTCTGGGCGGACAGTACGATCAACGGCACGCTTGCCCAGATCAGCTCTATGGGGGCAAATGAGGCATTGCTCGGACTCTGTCTGGATATGAAGCCCGATACGGAGGATATCACTTATATGATCGCAGGCGAAATGAAGCCAGGTGTCCATGCAGATGGCTTTGAGACGAGAACCATCCCGGCTTCGACCTGGGCGGTCTTTCCATGCGTCGGACCGATTCCGGGATCCATCCAGAGCGTGTTTCAGCGAATTTTCCAGGAATGGTTCCCTGCTACGGGCTATGAGCATGCCGGACTGCCTGAGATAGAGGTATACCCTTCCGGAGATACGACATCGGTAGATTACCAATGCGAGGTTTGGATTCCTGTCATTAAGAAATAGCAGGACAAGCCGGGTACTGAGGTTCGCCTGAAAACTCTATCGTTCAGCCTGTTGATTGAGATCAGCAGGCTTTATTTACGTTCATTCACAAAAGGGCGGTGAACACACTTACAAGTGTCTTGGCTCAACATCTTGGTCCCCGTAATATTACGGTGAACGCTATTTTGTCCGGCTTCATTAATAACGAGATGAATGCTCCAACGCTGCAGGAACCTGACGGGTAAAAATATGCCGCCGATCTTTCAGCCTTCAACCGATGGTGAGAGCCGGAAGATGTGGCGGATATCGCCGGCTTTCTTGCCTCTTCGGACAGCCGTTGGGTGACTGGTCAATGGATTGATACGAGCGGCGGGACTCGTCTTTAAATTCCATGAAGAAAACCTCCCGTTGCACCTGATCCATCAAGGACTTAATCGGCGGGAGGCTCGTCTTTACCTGCCTGCGCATCGATATCGCCACTTTTTTCATAAACCAGGCTTGAAATGGTATGATGGATGTCGGAGGTGACCTCATTGAATCAAGAGAACATTCAAACGGTTACGCTGGGAATGGGGTGCTTTTGGAGTCCGGACGCGTTGTTCGGGCATATGGCTGGCATAGTGAGAACGCGCGTCGGATATGCCGGAGGGACGACTGCCGACCCGACCTACCATCAGCTGGGAGACCATTCGGAGACGGTCGAAATGGATTTTGACCCGGAGATTGTGTCATTGGATTCTATAGTAAATGTATTTTGGGACAACCATAATCCGCAAAATATTAACGATTACAAAGGCAGGCAGTACCGTTCTATCCTGCTGTACCGCGATGAGATGCAGTTGGGCGTGATCCGGAATGTCCTGCAGCATCGGGAGCAGCTGGGGAATGGCCGGCCTGACACGGAGGTCGCTCCTTTTGTGCGGTTTTATAGAGCTGAGGACAGGCATCAGAAATATTATTTGAAACGTTTCCCGGACGCCTACGGGAAGCTATCCACCCTCTATCCGTCCCATGAGGATCTGGTGAATTCAACGTTGGCAGCTCGCTTAAACGGTGTTGCAAAAGGATATGTTAACCTGACGCGAATCGTCGAGGAGATTGAGGCGTGGCCTATCGAGGAGGAGGAACGGGGACAACTCATTCGCCTAATCCGGCAAATCAAATGGTAGTAGCACGCAGGAATACACATAGCGGCAACTTGCTCCCGGCGGCTACCAGCCAAACCGTCGTTCCGCCGCTATGTACCCACTCCTGCAGACGCGCCTCTATCTGCGATCAAATGCAAGACGGGCTGCAAGGCCGGTCAGCACCCCTGCCATCAGCCAGCGCTGAACCTTAAGCCAGGTCGGACGCGTGGTGAACCATGCGGCGACTCTGCTTGCCACTAGAACAATAATCAAGTTAACGGTAAAGCTGACGACAATTTGCGTCAAACCGAGTATTGCGCTTTGTCCTAACACCGAGCCCCGATCCGGATCGACGAACTGGGGCAGAAGCGACACATAAAGCACAGCGATTTTCGGATTGAGCAAATTCGTCATGAAGCCCATGAGAAACAGCTTCTTCGCCGGCTCGGCGGTCAGCTCGCGGGGTGTCCACAGAGATGCTGCACCCGGCTTGATCGCGTTCCATGCGAGCCAAAGCAAATAGGCTGCGCCCGCCCATTTGATCGCTTCATAAACGTACGGAACCGTGAGAAAAATCGCGGAAAGACCCAGCATGGTCGCACAAATATAAACGATGAATCCAAGAATAACGCCAAGCAGCGAAATGAATCCGGCGGTACGTCCTTGCGTAATGGACCGGGAAATCAGGTAAATCATATTCGGACCCGGAGAACACACCATTCCGAGCGAGACAAGCGCAAATGCAATCAAAGTACCCCCACTGACCATCCCATGACTCCTCTCCATGCTAACCTGCAGCAAAGGTTTGAATCATTATACATCATGAGGCCCGCTCCGCGTCAATCTGTTTACCGCTTGTATCGGTGTGCTTTGTGAGGTGCCCTCCTTACTTTTCTAATGATATGCCGTTTGGGTCGATGAGATAGACGACTTCCGCAGTCTTATCGGATATTACAATCGTCATTTTTCAAAGCTTCTTCTGCTGACAGATTAGTCATCTTGCATCCCCTCCCTATAGGCGGCGGCTATTATGGAGACTCGGTCATTTTGGGCAACCAGCACTGCCCCGTTGAAATAGCCGAGATGCACAAGAGCGTTCATGTATTCATGTAACGAGGCCGCTGTTTCTTTCAAGATCGTTTCCTCGCTTAAGCTTGATGATTCCAAATTATCATGCTTCCGCCGCGATTGGTTTGGAGAGAACGCCTATAGTTAATTATTCGCCCTGCCTACCCCCACTGCAGCTGACCTTGGAACACGACCTGCCTATTCCCTTCTGCCATTTCCCCGATGACATAGCTTGACAGTCCGTGCTTTGCCAAATGCTCCACAGTCGTTTCGACAGCTGACGGATCGATAACGAGGAGTAATCCCGCTCCCATATTAAAGGTGCGCAGCATCTCTCTTTCATCGACATCACCTACTTGATGAAGCAGCTTGAATATCGGCAAAATGTCCAATCGGGACAAATCGATAAAAGCGTCCAGCTGCTCGGGTATAATGCGGTTTAAGTTGCCCTCGATCCCCCCTCCGGTAATATGGGCCATCCCGTGTAAAACGTCCGATCCGAACAAATCCCGGATAGACTTGTAGTAGCATAAATGCGGCTTCATAATGGCATCCAGGAAGCTCTCTTCTCCTACCTGCTTATCCATTATTTCAGGATATTTGTCCATAATGGCCCGGACGAGAGTATATCCGTTCGTATGAATTCCATTGGAGGCAACAGCCACCACCGCATCTCCCTTGCGTATGGCTGAGCCGTCAATGATCCTGGCTTTATCGACAACGCCTACGATGCTCGACGTGAGGATGTAGGAGCCTTTTTCCAGAACACCTGGCTGAATGGATGTCTCACCGCCTGTAAGCACACAATCCTGCTCCTTGCAAGCCGCCGACACGGCATCGACGATTTCGCCGATGATCTCTTTGTCCACAGCCCCGCAAATAATCGCATCCTGCACTGCCAAAGGCTTGGCCCCCATGACGATAATGTCATTGATCAAATGATTGACCATATCGTAGCAAATCGAGCGGATCCGGCCATGCTGAAAAGCCAGCTTTTGCTTCGACCCCGGCTCCTCCGTTTTCATAACCAGCACCGGGTGCTCGTACTCGGGAAATTTAAAATCGTACAGGGAAGCGAAAGCCCCCAGCGAATTCAATACTCTGCTGTCGTTGGTCTCCAAGCTTTTGGCCATCGTTTGCTTGACGGCATCGGTATCGTCGATATTAATCCCGCTTCCAGCGTATGTCAGCTTATCCTTGTTCATTTTAACGATCGCCTCCTATGTTTAACGAACGGTTGCTCACTTCAATAACCCTTGCTCCAGCCTGTATTCATAATCCTCTTTCATAGATAAAGTGTACAACTCGATCACATTCTCTTCCGTGTCTTTAAAATAAACCCTTCGGTGACTTCCCCTTTCTATTATTTTCATATTAATTTCATTACTCTTAAGCACTTGAATCGACTTCTCCATTTCATCGATGCCAACGTATAACGCCAAATGAACATGAATACCTCCCTCGTCAAAAAGCCCGTTCCATGAAGAGATGGAGGAAGCCTTCTCCGCTAGCTGCTGCTGATCAAAATCCCTCGGCAGCCATAAGCCTAATCTTGTAGGCCCGCCTACATACAGCCATGTCGCCCAAATGGTTCCCGCATCCTCCGTAAATTGCCCCTCGCTATACCCCCATTGTTGAACGATGGGAAACCCCAGCTGGCCGGACCAGAAATCGATCGCCCGATCCATATCCTTCACTTCCAATACAACCTCTGACACGCCTTGGGCGTTAATTTTCATGATGCCCGTCTCCTTAGGATAATATCTTTCTTCCATAAAAAGGATTACCTATATACAATACGCCCGATGTTAAATAATTCCTTTTTATTTCCAGAAAATCGTTGCAACAGGAACTCGAGCGAATTCGGTGAAAAAGACCCATTCGGCGCATACCCTTAAATTAGCCCCTCGATACAAAAAAGAGGCTAGTAACGTCCTAAGGGACGGTACTAGCCTCTCTTTGTGAAACATAACTTCCTGTCTATGTTATTTTTGTACATTCGGTTTCGTCACTCATAACCGTACTTACGGCATTTTTACTTCAATCTCGGCTTGATAAATCCCTGGCACGAGAGGACTGAATTCGAATTCTACGCTATCGGCGTACTTTCCTTTGTTTCGAACACTTACAAGCATTTGTACCGGCTTCTCGCCGGGAGGAGCATATCGGGCGGTCACCTTGTACTTGCCGAGCGGCACATCATTCATACCGAACCCGCCCGGAAAATTGTAGCCGTATTTGGTAATGACCTGGCCGCTGCCGCCCATGGGTGAATCGATAGGAGTAAGAGTTAGCTCTACATTATTTTCCATATAACCTTTAACGAAATCGTCTAAGGCAATGTAAAGATAGAGCTCTCCATAAACGGTTTCCGCCTGCAAGGTAAAATTACGAATAGCCCCTGTATTTCCTGCAAAAGCCGCATCGACCTCAGGCGTCAAATCGATTTTGTACGAATTTACGCTGTGAGAACCGCCCATCCTCCAAGTGGTGGCTAAGAGCGGCAGATCGATTCGATAGTAACCGTTCGCATCGGTAACCGCGTTTAAGTTGCTGTTATAGAGCAGCTGGTTATCCGCAAATACTTCTGCACCCTGGATCGGGCGGCCTTGTGTATCAACAACACGGCCTTTGACTACGTAAGGCTCGACATCATCGGTGTTAGGAGCCGGGGCCGGAGCCTCATCCGCTGCACCTGCGGGTCGGATTTGAATCTCCGAAGCGCTGCTGCTGTCGGTAAAAGTGACCTGAAAACCGCTGTTCTCCGATACGAAGCGAAGCGGTACCATCGTGCTGTCTTGAATCATTTGCGCCGGTACATCCAAGAGAATGCTCTTGCCATTTACTTTCGCGTTGTTATCGTTAATGGTTAGCTCGATTTCGAGGCCGTCTTTTGTTCCAATCGCCTGCCGCAGGCTGCCGGTGTCGACCCATTTTACCGCAAATCCCAATGTTTCGAAAAGCTTGCGAAAGGGCACGAGCGTCCTTCCGTCCTTCAATACCGGCTGAGCATTGTCAAAATAGAGCAGCTCTCCGTTAAAGTAGATGTTTATAGTCTTTTCAGCAGAAAAGAGAGCTTGCGGAATCAGCGTTAACAAGAGAAATGCGCACACGATAATTTTCAGGGATCGAGAAAACCTCTTGGTTGTCATGATGGGTCCCTCCTTGTTCAAAAAGATACGGGAATGAACTGCACACCAAGCTGATGCTTTTTGCACCTTTAACGGGGGCGTTTCGCTTAATGCTTCAGATGCACCGGGTCTGCTTTACTTGCCGTAGTGCATCATTTCATTATGACATCCTCCGGGGATGCTCCTTTTCATTAACCTTTCCCCCGCTTTCTAATGACTGGTATAGCAAATCCAAAGCCTTATTTAAGTGTCTATAATAAGTGGCTGTCGACACATTCAATTGTTTGGCCACACGTTCGTGCGGCCTAATTCTCTCTAAATAGAGACTGGATAACAGTTTACCGAGCATCTCCTCATTTTCATCGCCTTCCGCCAGTCCACGGATTGCCTCCTCCAAGTCCCTTTGTACAGCATAGCCGGCCTCCTCAGCGGATAAGCCTTTCATAACACGATGAGGAAATAAACGAGCATACGATTGAGATAGTGCCGGATTTCTCGTGAGAAGGGACCAATGCTTTAAGACGTTTTTAAGTTCCTGAATGTCCTGCTTGGTTGACGGTGGCGCCGAAGCTTGCGCATTAGTACCCCGGTTTACGGAACGGTCGAGCTTTGCAACAAAATCTTCTTGTCTAAGATCAAGGACAAACGCACGATACTCCGTTCCCATAGAGGAAGCTGAGTCTGCCCAAGGGACTCGTTCGAATCCGCAAAGCTCAAATACAGGAAACCATTCCTTCAAGCAAGTAAAATCCAAGATCCACTCGGCGCGCGTAAAGTGCTTCATCAGTGTATTGATAATATAAGCGCGGGTGGTTCCCTCGAGCTCCGGTTTAATTCCAATGAGAGCGAATAAATATGCATTAGGAATGGGCTCCCAACCATTTAAGAAAGGTTTGAGCAAAGGTTCCTTGCACAGCACTTTGAGCATCCTGTCATGTAATGGAACTTCCCCGAAAAAGGCAATAAGTTCATCCTCTTTCCATATTGTAACGAAGGAAGCAGGATCAGCTGCCCAAATATCCTGCAGCAGATTTAGCATTGGCAGCTCTTCTTCAGTTACAGGTGACGAGTATCGATAAAATTGGATATAGAGACTGCGCAGAACAGGCAAGTCACATTCCCGGCATGGGCGTAACTCGATCTCGCCGTCCGGATGTCCTGAGTAACAGATTGCCCGAACGATCGGGTTCTCGTGGAGGCTCATTTTATCAATTTGCAGCTCGAACCGCCGTTCCGGATGCAGTCGTTCTTCACTGCGAATTTGCTGCAGCGCATTGCGCCGCATAGTTTCGTAAGCGATTGGTTTCCGAAGGGCGAAATCCTCCAGCATCCATGCTCTTACAGCGTCATGAAGCATCCAGCCGTCTTCCTTCATCATGACGAACGGCATGCTGACAAACTGCCGGAATGAATCCGGCTCCAGATCCGTTTCCAATATTACGGAGAGTCTCTCTTCATTAAAACGCCAATAAACGGAAGCGGCTTCAAGAATCCGCTGCATGTATGCCGGTAACCCTCGAAGCAATTCCTGCATCAATACCGAAACGAGACGATAGGTTTCCTCTCGATCGAACTGCATGGATGTACCGCCTTTGAGTATCGTTTCTGCAGCTAAGACCATGGCAAGCGGTATCCCTCTGGAAAATCGGAAAAGCTTGGTTTGATCAGCCGGTTTGGATATTCCCCTCAGCTTGGCATATCGTTCCACCTCAATAGCAGATAGCGCCTGCAATTGAATCGTATGAGTGGAATCCACCCAGCCGGAACGAAGCCAGCCTCCCGTGAGAGTGTTTCGACCGATCGTGACGATACGGATCGATACATCCAATGTGTTGATCCATTGCAGGAACCAATGCTCTATTGCATGCCGATCATCGAATGAATCGATTAAGAGGACTATATGGCCGCGTAATGAACGTGAAAGCCGGTTTATGCATTGAGCAATTAAGTCTGAATCGCAATGCTGTATTTTATTTATTACTCCGGCTTTCACAAGCTGTACCGCTAATTGATCCAGAATGGTTTCTTTCTGCTGAATGACTTTGCTTCCATCAATATAATAACAGCGGCCCTCCTCCGTTTCTGACAGGAACCGGCGCAGAAGGGTCGATTTCCCCATGCCGCTTTGACCGAAAATATGAAGCCACCGCCACACAAAACCGCCTTCTGCGTGTTTATGCATGATATCCAATTCTTGTGCCCGCCCGACAAAATAAGCTCTATCCGATCGTAGCATCTCCTTGTTTGACACCATCGGCTACCGACTCCTTCAGAGTATCAGTTGAAAACATTATACGCCATACGATATGATACAATTTCGTTTTTTTGAGAGAATAATGAGAGTATTATGATAGGGAGTGGTCCAATACCGACATTACATTTTGTCCCTGAGATTACGCACAAAATCAAGGAAAGTACCTATGCAGCACATCGAGGCTGCCGGATCCCGGCAGCCTCGTGCAGTGTCTCTAGTTGACCGTAAGTGTCGGATCCGTTAGAATGCCGCTCAGCTTCACTTGTTCAAGCATATGTCCTATATTTCCTTCACCGGCATACCTAGTCATGTCAAAAAAATCTTGATTCAAATCCGACCAGTACAGTTCATTTTCATCTCCGGATACCGGGACGTCATGCTGCAGTTTGCCGGCATACACTTCCACATAGCAATGCTGCAAATAATATTTAAAATCCATGATATGATGCAAATGAACATCCTTCCGGGAAATGCCCGTTTCCTCGAACAGTTCCCGGTAGGCGGCTTCCATCCCCGTTTCGCCGCTCTCGATTTTGCCGCCGACCAAATTGCTTAATCCTTTATAAGGATCCTTTAATCGTCGGCACATAAGCAGCCGGTCCAACTCTTTATTGTAGATCATTATCACGTTATATCCTTGCATTAGCCGATGATCTCCTTATATTTCCTTATTCAGCGCCTTATTCGCCATCTTTCTTGTCGTCCGTCGTCAAGTCGTTTTCTTCCGGTAACGGCGTCACGGTTTCATCTGAGGCGGAATGGGAATCGGGGGCGGCAGACAAAAAATCATTCAAGCCGTTTTGAAATTGGGCCAACAGCTCATGATATTTGGCTGCCTGTTCGGATGCAGGGTTGGCCTGTGCCGCCTCCGCTGCTCTCGCCATCAAATAAATGAGATCGGACTTCTCCTTTATAAAGCTGCGCAAAGCCATCTTCCCGGATCTGCCGTCAAGCTGCCGGTACCGTCCGTGACGCTCCCAACGGCCTTCTGTCCGTTGCTTCGCCGCCTCTTCCCTTTCGCGAAGAGCCTCTCGTCCCTCATCCGTAATATGGTACAGCTTCTTACCGTCGGTCTCGCTGTAGCTTATTAGCTTCATGTCGTCGAGCAGCTGCAAATTCGGGTAGATGGAGCCTGCGCTCGGCGAATACAAGCCGCCGGTTTTGTCCTCCATCGCCTTGATCAGCTGATAGCCGTGCATAGGCTCGGAAGCGAGCAGCTCAAGCAGAGCGAATTTGAACTCCCCGCGCTCAAAAAAACGCCGTCTCCCTTCGCCCCGTTCGCCAAAGCCCCCCCGCGAACCGCCATGACGGTGCCTCAAAAACATCTCCTGAAATGCGTACTCACGACCAAAACGTCTACGTTCTTTATGACGATCTTGATAAAATCTCATGTATGATCACTCCTCAATACGATATATCGTTATAATATTACGATATATCGTATTGAGTCAATATTTTTTTGAAAAATATACTATTTCCGCGCTTTAACAATAAGAAAATGAGGGTTTGTGGAAAGATACTCGAACCATCGCTTATACCAATCCATGGCTTCGGGCTTGTCCTTATACTCGCTGCTTGGCTGCGGTTCTACGATTCGCTCAATCCGGAACTGCCCCGATGTGACATTAACAATATCCTGGAGCGACCTCCTGTAAAATGTGACCTCGACCTGACCGGCCTCCTTTTTGTTCCATACTTCCGATAGTAATTCGTGGGCGAAGTAATCCGGTCTATCGAACAGTTTAAAGTCCATAAAGGGATGATGCACAGAGTAAACGAGAGCTCCGTCAGGCTTCAAGACACGGTGGAATTCGCGAAAGGTCGGCTCCCAATCCCCGATGTAATGAAGCGTTAACGAACTGACAATGAGATCAAACGTCTCGTCTTTGAACGGGAGAGGTCCCGAGAGATCACACTGGAGTACTTCCGCTTTATTGCCGACTCTCCTTTTACAGGCATCTACCATCTCCGAACTCAAATCGATAGCCGTAACTCGAGCTCCAAGCTGAACCAATTGTTCGGTATACCAGCCGGCAGCACAGCCCGCATCAAGAACAGCAAGCTCATTCATATCCTTTGGCATCAGCTTCATCATGGCAGGACGCTCATAATAAGCGTTATGTCCGCTCTTGGTGTCCACGTGCTTTTCGTAGTCTTTTGCCAGCTTATCGTAGGCTTCAAGTACCTTTTCCTTCATTGTCTTCATTTCGTCCACCGTCCTTCCATGATCTGAACCGCTCGCGGCTCCTTACCAAGCTCAAGAAGCAATATGTAAATTTTTCCCTAGAACAGTATACCAAACATACGGTTTAAGTAAGAGCACCAAATTTTCTTGCGCTGTATTACAAATACCTCCTTCCCTATCCAAAATAAAAAAAGACTGAACGTCTCCGTCCAGCCTCTAGCAACTAAAGCAGCATTACCTAAAGCCCATTTCATGTATCTGCCGTTCGACTTCCATGATCTCTTCTTTGGATCGTCCCAGCAGGACACCGTATACGAAGATAGGATTGTCGTCCGTTTGATTTGTCGGGTTGTAGATGCAAAACGGGATCATCATGTTTTCTCTGATCAGAGTCTCGGTCAACAATCGAAACGCATGAAACGTGGAGTTGATTTTCCATTTCCCTAATTTCAGCACGGTGGCGTCCAACAGCTCCGCAATACTATCCTTAAAAAGAAGCGCCATAGTAGAACCGTTTTGTCTAAAATTTAAATCGATAATGAACATACGGTTATCTTCCGTAAATACGATATCGATTCCGGCAAATCCCACGTATCCAAGGGAAGCCGCCTTCTCCATAACTTGTCGGCACAGCTCGATCGCTTCTTCCGGAGGCTGGTCGTGCATATCGATCCAATTGCCGAGATATTTCCCTTCCTCCGTGATCACTTGCTCCGCAGAACCAAGGTACACCGTATCTCCGGTGTAAGTGTGTGCGAACTGGACACAGAAATTTCGTTTCACCTTAAGAAACTCTTCTACAACAACAAAGGAGCAGAAGCGGAACAGCTCCCTTGCCCGCTGAAGATCTTCCAGGGTTTTACAAATGACGACCTCCAGTCCCCCACCGTTAGGCTCATCGGTAGCCGCCTTGACGACATAAGGAAAATCGAACGGCATAGTATCGCTCTCCACCAGATGGTCTATCGGCAAAATCCTCCGCTTCGGGACGTACGGTTGGGAAACGAGCTCCTCCAAATTGCTCTTGTTATTCAGAAATAGCAATAACTCTTTATCAATCCAATATTGTTTCTCATCAAACTCGCCGGGAAGATGGGCGTAATTGAATACCAGGTTACTCCCTTTGCTTTGCTGATATTGCAATAATTCATAGTAGCTCTCTTCATCCTCGTAAGTCAGCAGATTGCTCCCAACTTGAAGTCCTGCCGCTTCCAGCAGCATTAAACAGGAGGCCCGGCTTACATCCTCGTGGCAAATAATGGGGACCTTCCCCGCCACCGCCAATAAACTTCCTGAAGTGGAATCCTGGCTAATCTGACCGGGAAGCCACTGGCTGTTATGATACGAGGCTCTGCCATTGACGATATATTTTGAGCCGAAAATTTCATGAAGAGTGAGGAGTGGCTCCAACATTTTTCACCCCCTTCGTGTAAGCTTCAAGAAAGAGGCCTTGCATCCCTCGATGCGACCCCTTTGCTTTTGGTCAATCTAGTGTATTCCTTCCTCCTCAAAAGTACTGTGGTCTTGTACCTATTTTCCCTATTTTTGGGTGATAGACCAAATCGTTTGCTCCAGGATATTCGTATAGTAAATGGAATACACAGATAAGGTGTGATTGCCGTGGGAGCTCCATTGCAAAGGAATAAATGGTACAAACATCAGCTGTTGATGAAATACCCGTCATTGAGAAGGTTTTTGCCTAAATCTCACAAACTGTCCGTGAAAAGCCTGCGGAGCATGCTGGGCCGCTATAACGAGGTCATCTTGAAACCCGTGGTAGGCTCCGGGGGTATAGGAATCATCAAAGTATCCAAGCTTCGTGACAAAAAATACAATGTTCACACACTAAATGCAACGAAAACCGTTACCGGAAAACAGCTGATTCCAGTGTTAAGAAAACTGAAGGGAAAGAGGCCGTTTCTCATCCAAAATTGCATCCCTCTTGCCAAAGTAAATGACAGCCTGGTAGACTTCCGTTACATTGTCCAGCGCAAGAATGGAGACCGTAATTGGGTCATTACCGGAAAGCATGGGAAGATCGGAAAACAGGGGTCCATTGTCACCAATTTGCAGCAAGGAGCGAATGTCTCCACCGTGAAGGAAGCGCTCCAGCAATCCAATATCAAGGATGTCAAGAAAACGATGTCGGACTTGGAATATCTTTCTCTGACAGCTTCCAAAGGCTTTACTCGCGAATTCAAATCACAGAATATTTGGGGATATGATCTCGGGGTCGATGCAAAGGGCAGAGTCTGGATGATTGAAGCCAATTGCACACCTCTGGTAGGCGGCTTCCGCTACTTAAAGAACAAGAAGATGTATAAACGAATTCGCAAGTATCAGGCCTACAACAGAAAGCATAAATAAAGACGGCTGCATGGAAAAAAGACGCGTCCGGCCCACGAGTACCGTGGCTTTGGAGGCGTCTTTGTTCATCATCGGGGGCCGGCTCACTCTCTGATACAAGCCGTTGGCAGACACCGTGTAAACTGTGGTTTACATCGGTTCTTTTATCTTGTAGCATTAGTAGACGAGGCAGCCCGCCTTATATTCAAATCCATCCTGTCGATGCTGAGGTGAAATACCGCTTGGATAACGAAATCCAACATGTGAACGAGCGTATATGCCCCATGTGCGGCAGCGCCAATCTGTGCAGGGTAGAAAGCGGCGACTGCTGGTGCTTTCATACCAAGGTTCCGCTGGAGCTTCGCAATCGGATACCGGCCGACCAGAGAGGGAAAGCTTGCATTTGCCGCAAATGTGTTGAAGAGTTTAACTCCCGGCAATAAGGCTTGCGGGATTGAACTGCATAGAAAAACAACTAACTATAGATCAGAGGGATAACTGTTGGCTAAATCTAAAGTAGCAAAACGACCGACACGAGATGAATTCGTGCTGGAAGAGATAGGAAACCAGCTCATGGAAGCTTTTTATGAAAAGTCCGAAATCGTATTGACCGTCTGGGGCTGGGAAGAACCCGTCCGCG
This sequence comes from Paenibacillus sp. H1-7, assembly GCF_022354825.1. Lineage (GTDB taxonomy): Bacteria > Bacillota > Bacilli > Paenibacillales > NBRC-103111 > Paenibacillus_S. Next base: position 1,908,314 of record NZ_CP031168.1, on the reverse strand, counting down.
GACATATCGATAAAATGGACTCCAGAACAGGTAAAGTACATATCGACCAACCGAGCGGCGTCGTCAAGGTTCCTTTCATGGATATTATGAGCGTAGATTATCCAAGAGATTGATCAAGGCTAGGCTTCGTCATGAACCGGCTTCACGGCTTTCCAAATCGTCCAGCGGTCCTTTTCCACCATGGGAGCGGGTGTATCTCGTAGCTGCTCCTTGATATGCTCCACCAACTCTTCCAGCTGCACGTCGCTCAGCTCATGGAGGATCGATCGGCCGGTCCGTTGGAGCAAATCGTCGGCTAATTTGTCGATGTCGGGATAAACCTTTCTCGTCTCCCAGAACGAATGCTCCTCGATGCCGGCAAATCCGGCTTGTCTCAAAGCTTCTCCGACCTTCATCCCCGTATGTCTGCGCGCTATTTCCGTCTGTGCCAGCTCCGGATATTTCGAGAAGAAGTATCCTCTTATGTGTGTCGCGCTCCCTGGCAAAAGGCAATCTTCAGGGGTTCTGTCCTGAACGATGATGGTCCCCTCGGGCCGCAGCAGCCGGCAAGCTTCCATAAAGCATCCGGGAAGATCGTCCAAATGGTGAATGAGCGCCCGCTCCAGAACGACATCGTACTCTCCGCCCGCCAGCCCCGTGTCGTATGCATCGCCATAAGCAAACATAACGTTCGGCATGCTACGGCAATTGTCCTTGGCCGACGCAAGGATGCTTTCCGAGAAATCGACGCCTGTGACCCGCTTCGCTCCCTCATCCGCCATCGCCTTCGAATAAATTCCGCCGCCGCATCCGATATCTGCGACATGCTGGTTGCTTACATCCACGAGCTCCTGCAATCGGTTAATCCATGTGTCATCGGCTTTGCGGGCAGCATAAGTACCACGGTTCTTCTCATCTTGAAAATTTATCGGCAACTCGGTCATCCCCTTTTCGCATGGAGTAAGGATTTAACGAAACGATAGCCTGTAATTTCATAGCCCAGATCCAAATAAAACCGGTGCGCCTCGTCCTTTCGGCCGAATCCGCTGATCAGATACGTGCCAGTACAGCCCAGATCCAAAGCGAGCTGCTCGGCAAAGGACATGAGACGCTTTCCAACGCCTCGCCGCTTGAACGCTGAATCGACGACAACGATACAAATCTCGCCGTACCGGCTTACCTCGCGGATGTTCTCGCGAATTCGAAAAGCAAGCGCTGCCTGTACTTCCGCATCCTCTTCGTATACGAAAAGAGTGTCCGAGGAACTGCTCTCGGTCATACGGAGCCGGTTCAGCATATCTTCCGGCGAGACCGGTTTGCCGCTTAACTGCTCCATCAGCGAACAAAGAACCGGGATATCGTCTTCCTTCGCTTTACGAATGACGTAATTATCCATATGATCACTCCATTTGGTTTCATTTGATGAAATAAAGTATCATTTAATGGAACAATTTCATTTTACATCACTTTTCCTCCATTTACCATACGTTATGAAAAATTAAATAATAAGACGATGCTAAACCGCAGTATGGAAATCTGAAGAGCAGGCCAATTCCGGAGAGATTGGTTGAGTCGATCGGACTACAGATCCTTTATTTTGCCAAATATAGATCAATTTGCAAAGTGATCGGACCACAGATCCTTTATTTCGCCAAAATACACCGTTTTTGCCGGAGAAATAGCCAAATAACGGCCTCCCTGTCCGATCCCCCTCCAAAAGAGCGCCATTCCAGCAAATAACGGATTTCCTGTCCGATAGTCCACCCACAGTCCGCTAGGCAGCTTAAAACGATACCTTGCAGCAAAGATTTCTAAACCAACATGCAGTTGGCAGATCGTCATCGATTGATTTTGCCAGGCTGGAAGAAGGAAACCACCATGAAGCCCTTCTGCTGCTTGCCGTTTCACAGGGATCTCAACAAGCTCAACTCAACTCCTATCGGAGTGCTTCGAGGACGAGGACTGAACGTTTTGCGTTAGCAAAGCTCGGCTATGCAGCCAACGCAGGTTTTGTCGCCGGTAAAAAAAGAGCCGACTGCTCTGCGGCAGTCAGCTCTATCAGCTACTATCATCATCCATTATTGGATTCGGGTCGGGGTCCGAACCTTTTTATATTCCGTTCGCGTGCCCGTTCGATTTCGACCTCGCGGTTGCGCGGCTCGGCATTGGTTACAAGCGATTCCAGCAGCTTGCGGGCAGCTTCCGCCACCTCGCCGATGGCTCTCTCGAATGCCTCCTCATTCGCCTTCGAGGGCGTGTTGAAGCCGGAGAGCTTGCGTACGAACTGGAGCGAAGCGGCTTGGATTTCCTCTTCCGTGGCCGGAGGGTCGAAGTTGAACAGTGTCTTAATATTACGACACATGGCGTATCTCCTTTTTAGTTACCGTCATTGTAACTCCATTTTACTACAATCGGGCGGCTCCTATCCAGCCAGCCGCGACCGCGCCTTTCAATCCGTCCCTCCATAGAATCTCAGAGTATTCTCGTAGAGGATGTTCCCGGCCTCTTCTTCGGTCATCCGCTTGATAGCCGCTATTTCGCGAATCGAATGCCGGATCATCTCCGGGTGAGTCCACTGTCCTTGGAACGGCCCCTCGAATGGCCACGGGCCGTCGGTTTCGGCCATAAGAAGCCGGAGCGGATAACGCTCCACCAGCCGCCTGGTCCGTTCTCTGTAGACAACATCCGGCGTAACCGAGATGAAACGCCCTTTGGCTTCCATCCGCCGCAGCGTGTCCTCACTGCCTTTGAACCAATGAAAATGCGCCCGCTGCACCCCGTATGCATCCAACAAATCGCAAGCGATGTCCGCATCCTCGTATACCGCATGAAGCACAATCGGCTTGTCCAGCTCCGCCGCAAGCTGAACGAACCGCTCCAGCAGCGCGATGTACGGCCCCTGATCGAACCGCTCCCCCGCCGCTTCCGCTGCAGCTCTGGCATAATACGGGAGCCCGACCTCGCCTATGGCGGCCATCTCCTGCCGGTTGTCGCGAATCCATTGGAACAGCCGCTCCTCCTCCGTCTTCCCGAACAATGCTTGCTCCGGATGGAATCCGAACGCCAGAAACAGCAGATACGCCGTCCGCCTTTTTATCTCCAGGAGAGCCCGGCACGATTCCTCATGCATGGAGACTGCAACCAAGCCCTTCACTTCAGGGCCGAGAGACGCTAGCAGACGCTCCCTCTCCTCTTGCTCGTATTGATCCAGATGGATATGCGCATCGATTATAGGTATCATCGAACCGTCCCCCGTTTCCTCTCCAAGCTCATAATCAAGCAACGACTCCATCGTCCGACGAAGGCGATGGCGAAGGCGTACCGAGGTCCCAAATCCACGCAGCCAGCTCCGGTAAAGAGGCTGCCTCTCTTACAGAAGGATGCGCTTCGCACAGCTGATCGAGCACATTGAACTCATGCAGCAGCGTATAATTCATCAGCCGCCGTACCAGACGACTGTTGTCCTTCCAATGCTCCTCCACCCCGTACTGCGTCAAAAACCGCCCAAGCAGACGCTTGTCATAGCGGAACAAACCGAGATGAAGCGCCACGAATTCATACAGCCTGTCCCCTGCTCTCGCGTCGCCGAAATCGATAATTCCCGCAGGAGTCCACCGGACTCCTTCCCAGGCTCCGAGCACATGGTCCCGGTTTAAATCGCAATGCAAAATATAGGGGCCTCCCTCATCATCCATCAGCTCGGACAAGGGAATCAGATATTCCTCGATCTGATCTATCAGATGGTCCGGAAGCGACTTCCATCTCCGATGGTTGTCCAGACAATGAAGCCGTCTCTCTTGTAAAAACGCGGCGAATGCGTCCCAAGACCGCCGCATAACGGCGGATGACTCCACAGGCAGCGCGTGCACCTGACGCAGCACTTGCGCCAGAAACCCGGCCAGCTCCCGCCGGTCGTCACAGGACACAAGCTCTCCTGCTTCGCCGAGACTTGCTCCCGGGATAACTGTGGTCACGATATATGGCCAGTGCCACTCCGTCCCCTCCGGATAAAGGCTGCCGTGAGCGATCAGCGCCGGAGCCGGCAGCTGCGGATTCATGGCTATGAGCCGGTACGAATCCAGCTCGGTCGGATAGCTTGCATAACCGTTGAACCAATCGGTATACAGCTTGACCGCGTACCGGCCGTCCACGATGAACACAGGATTCGTCCCGGGAAAGCCTGCCTTGATGTCCGAGCAAGGAACGAGCTGATGATGCTCACATACCATGTGAACGTAAGGACTCCAATAATCCGCATTCGTGAACAGCTTGGCATAATGCTCTACATCTTCGAAACGGGGCCTTGGAATGGAATGCATACGACCGCTCCTCTCATTAAAAAAATTGCTTCTTTTATGCCTCCGCGGGTCTTTTCCACATTGTAACGGATAAGAAGCGGTAAAAAAAGGGATCTTGCGACTGAACAAAAAAACGGCTGCCGAAGCAGCCGCGAATGGATCGAATCACTTATTTCAGCCTTTTCACCGATTGATCTTCGGCGGAAACAAACACGATGGCATCTTCATAGGCGAACAGATGAGCCGCCTGATCCGCAACGGCCACCTCGAGCGCGCCTGAGACGTCCAGCACCTTGATCCCGTAATCGCCTCCCGCCGCCAGCTTGCAGACGATCCGGTCTTTTACGATCTGCACGCTTTCCAGCGTATCCTTGACGACAAGCGTATCGGCGCCTGCAGGGTCCGCTTTATACAGACGGTAGCCTCCGGCCGCATCCGCTTCCGTATAATAGACGCTGCCGCCGACCTCGTCATACCAATTGGCCGCTTGACGATCGGATACCGGCCGCCCGCCGGAGCCGTCCGGCTTGGAGGCATACAAGAGTCCGTCCTCCTCTTTTACATAGTACAGCTTCTCATTGATGATTTTAAAATGCTTCACCCCGAAGGACGTCACTTCCGTCGTCTCGTTGGTGTTCAAGTTAATTTTGTAAATCCGGTTTAAGCTCGCCCCGTTCTCTACAGGATACGACGAGCCCATCACATAGACTTCGTCTCCGATGACCGTCGTCGATCGTCCCCTGCGAAGCCTCTGCCGCCGCCGTTATCCGTAATGTGCCATCCATAGATAAGGTCGGGCTTCCCTACGCTGCCGCCGTTCCGGTCTTCCTGCCCTGCTGGCGCCAGCGACAGATTGTTGCCTCCTGGCGGTACCGATTGACGGATGATCAAGGTGCCGTTCGTCGTTGGTTTAAAATCGAGGTAGCCACGGTGCTCCAACGTCGCCTTGCCGTCGTCCCCTACTTTGCAGTAAACGTCGGAGCCCATGGTAGCCCCTCCTACATGGTAGGAGAACCACAGCTCGTCATTTGCCGTCCAAAATTGCAAGTAGTTATTGAAGCCGTAGACCGACTCTCCGTTATACGAATACACCCGCTGCTTGCTCGAGGTATCCTGTTCCGGCGCCCTGTAAACCTGAACCGTAGTTCCTTCCGTTTCGGTAAAATAATAATAGCCTTTAAACAAAGCCACGTTATTGCCGCCTGCGGCAGCCGGAAGGCTGACCTTCTCGACTTTGGGATTATCTGCGGTAATCGCAAGTCCTGCCGACGGGTCCCAGACGTAATCCCAGCCGAACTCCTCATGCGCGAATTTCCATGTCAGCGGGAAGTAGGTCACATCGCGGAAGGTTAGCAGCGGGTAAGGCTCCTTGGCGTTGTCCACGGTTTTCCCGTTGATCGTAATCCCAAAGGAAGAGATCGTTGCCCTGGCGCTGCCCGCGTTTTTATGGTCTGCTGCGTAAGCTGCATAAGACGACGTCACGCTGCCCTTGGCGATGCTGAGTCCGTCCTGCGCCGACCATCCCGTTTCCAATCCGAGCAGCCTCGAATCGTACCATGTCATAGGAACGTACGTTATATCCTTGTACACCAGCAGCGGGTACTGACGATAATCGTTTTCAACCTGATTTCCATTCAGCTTCACTTCGAACTTTGGCAGCGAAACCGCTACGCTCTGCTCTGCAGCGCTGCTCTGACCAGGTGCGGCCATTACGCTAAGCCCTATCACACAGGCGGCCGCAAATAACCATTTGTTTTTCCCCATACGGTCATCTTCTCCCTTACGCAAGTCTTTGCAATCCTGAAATATAGACGAACGACGGCCCCGAAAGGTTACGCCCCTTTTGTCCCATTCCACAACAGACCAGGCGGTCAGATGATCCCGAGCTGCTCTCCTAAGAGCAGAAGCGCTTCGTACGGGTCTCCCTCCAGTCCAAGGATTTGAGCAAAAGCGGGCTCGGTTTTCACTCCCTGCTTTTTCAATCGAATGACTTCCGCTTTGATGTGCGGATTGGCTGCAAGAAGATGATGCTCTATGATCATATGACGGTAGGCATGCTGCTGATGTACCCGCAAAGGCTGGGCGAATAATTCAAACTCGAAGCCGGCGTATTGAAAATTTGCTTTTACCGCCGCCACATCTCGTATCGTTTTTTCTTTCATGGCGTAGCTGTCATAAGTCCCGTACAGAGCGGTCCATTCCGCCTTCATGCCCTCGAAATCATATGCTTCCATGACGATATCCAAATCGGAGCCTTCGACATCGATGCCTATAGGCACAGTACCGCATAATACAGGGTGATATGGAGCCAGATCAGCCAAAATACCGAGCTCGCTGATCGCCCGATAAGCCCGGCGCTGAATCTCATTACCGGACTGCAAGTAAGCTATCGATACAAACGAATGGTTTGTGTCCATATTACCGCCCTCCCATCCCTATGAGAGACGCTCTTTAGCAAGCACCCATCCGCCGCTTTATGCTCATTCCCAATATTCGCCTCTGTTTGCCCGTGCCGCATCCGCACCGTTTCCACCGCTCTTCCCCGAAATTGTTTTACTCCGTCCCTGCTTCAGGATACAAAAAAGGATATTTTACCATAGGATCCCGCGGTTCCGGAAGCCCCTCTTCCAATGGAAATTCCAGCATCACCCATTCCCCTCCCCGCGCCTGCCGAGCACCTACACTAGGCTTTTTCATCAAAAATTCATTTTCCAAAAAATTCACTTGCATAACGAACAAGTGTTCGGTATATAATAAATACGAATGAACGTTCGCATAGCGGTGGTGATGAGTTGTGAGTATTAACATGAACAGAACAATCGAAACAGAAGAGGATATTCAAATCATCAAGGAGTTCACTTTGCTGCCCATATTGCTGGATATGCTGGCAAGGGATATTCGCGAGCTGGAGCTGTACCGGGATAAGATAGTATACTATCATGCTGTCGCTTATCTTAAGGAAATCGAGCAATCCGTTTATGCGGAACTGCACACCCTGAAGAACAAGATGAGGAAGAACAACATTAAAATTTTGACTACGGAAACGAGCACGCTCGGCATTGACGTGGAATATAAGGTTCGCGGCTACATCCATCATTTTAAAATGTTAAGAAGCTTGATCAAGGCAGAGCTGATGACCATGCTGACGAAGTTACGGGGGCGGTTAAAATGAGCGGAACAAGCACCAGAACGATTTTTCTGGCGGACTGCCAGAGCTTTTATGCAAGCGTCGAGAAGGCGGATCATCCGCAATACAAGAATAGACCGGTGGCGGTGGCGGGCGATCCGGCGCGCCGGTCGGGCATTATTTTGGCCGCTTGTCCAATCGCCAAGAAATATGGAGTCACGACGGCGGAACGGCTGGGCGAAGCGTTGGCCAAGTGTCCGGATCTCGTTGTCATGCGTCCCCGCATGCAGCACTATATCGATGTTTCCCTCATGATTACGCAAATTTATAAAGAATATACGGATCTTGTAGAAATCTTCTCGATCGACGAGCAGTTTCTCGACGTCTCCGGCAGCCTTCGCATATTCGGAGATGCGGTGACCATCGCCCGCTCCATCCAGCAAAAGGTGCTCCAGCAAACCGGCGTTTGGGTGAGAGTCGGCATCAGCTCGAACAAAATTCTCGCCAAGATTGCGACGGACATATGGGCGAAAAAGAACGACACCGGCATATTCACGCTGGACCCCTCGCAGCTTGAAGAGCTATGGAAGGAGCCCGTGCAAAAAATGTTCGGCGTCGGCTCGCGCATGACGGCTCATTTCGCCCGCCTCGGGATGTTCACGATCGGCGATATCGCCAAAACGCCGCTGCCGCAGCTGAAGCAGAAGTTCCGGGCGCGCTTCGGCAAGCAAAGCGACATTCATGCCGAGGTCATGTGGAGAACGGCCAACGGCCTGGACGATTCTCCGGTTACGCCGGGCACCTTCAAGACGGCGCCCAAATCGGTAGGGCACATGATGACGCTGCCGCGAGATTATACGGAAAACTCGGAGGTCGAGACCATTTTGCTGGAGCTGACGGAGGAGGTATGCCGTGACTGCCGGCGCAAAGGGTATATGGGCTGGGTCGTTTCAGTCAGCTGCATGTGCAGCCCTTACGAATCGCCCACCGGCTTCTCGCGGCAATTAAAGATGCCGGACCCGACCAACAATACGAACGCCGTCTATGAGTCGGCCAAGACGCTGTTTTACCGTTACTGGGACAAAATGCCGGTCCGCCGTATGGGCATTACGCTCAGCAATCTTGTCGACGATGATACGTATCAATTGACGCTGTTCGACGATCAAATCAAGCTGCGGGCTCTGGATCGCGTTACGGATACGATCAAGGAGCGTTACGGCAGCGCTGCGATCATGAGGGCGTCGTCGGTAACGGCGTCCGGGCAAGCGTTCGACAGGTCGCGGAAAATCGGGGGGCATTATAAATGAGCAAAAAACTCGAAGGCAACGGATTGTGGGAATCCAGCCGGATGATGCTGCCGCAGCACAAGGAGCAGTCGATGTCGGTTCCGAACGAGACCTCTTCTTCGGCCGCCGAGCCCCCTACCCGCAAGGAGCTGGAGCTGATGAGAGAGTATATTCTCCTTCCCGTCGCGCTCCAGATTGTCGAGAAACGAAGCATCGAGGTCGAAATGTCCTCCATGACGCTGAAGCTGCTGTATTCCGCAGCGGCCAAAATATTGGCACGCAAAATCCGCGAAGACGTGCAAAAATCGCGCGCCGCCCTGCTCGAAAAAAACATTCGTCTGTTCGAGGAGTCCAAGGACGATACGGCCCTTTATTACCGTTATGTATGCCGGGGACGGGAGGACCGGTTTACTATGACCAAAGACTTTATGCGGGCTGAAATTAGCGCCAGAATCGGACGATACGCCAAAAGCCTCGTCGCCACCTTGCAGGAAGCGGTACGAAACAAGAAGTAACGCTTCGCCAGAGGTGCATGCGCTCTTCCCTCTTGCTCACGGACACGGATAATCAAGCCGCGGATAGGTAAACAGTGTCCAGGGAATAATACACCGCAGGCGGTTTCCAGCTTTGATGCATTGCACCGCCGTCATTCCGGCACATAGGGATCGCAGCCCGGATGACCGGCGGGGTTTAAACGCTGAGCGCTCTGACCTGAAGAAGGGATTCAGAGGGCTTTCTCTAATGCCGATGAGAAACCGACCTGCCGAATGTTACCATGTCCTTATAGACGGAGGGATCAGCGCTTGAACCGTGAGAAGGGTACCCTATCGATTTTTGCCTTGGGAGGCGTAAATGAAATCGGTAAAAACATGTATGTCGTTCAATACGCCGACGACATCGTCGTCATCGATTGCGGCTCTAAATTTCCGGATGAGAGCTTGCTCGGCATCGATCTCATCGTTCCGGAAATTACATATTTGAAGGAAAACAGCTCCAAAGTTCGCGGTATGATCATTACCCACGGGCACGAAGATCATATCGGCGGAATCCCGTATATATTGAAGCAGCTGAATATGCCCATTTATTCGACGCGGTTAACCAAAGGCCTCATCGAAATTAAATTGACGGAAGCCGGGCTGCTTGCCGATAGCGAACTGACGGAAATTACGGCGGATTCGACCCTTCGTTTCGGGTCTATTACCGCGAGCTTCTTTAGAACCAACCACAGCATCCCGGATTGCCTGGGCATTGTTTTCCACACGCCCGAAGGGGTCGTCGTGCATACGGGCGACTTCAAGTTCGACCTCACTCCGGTCAATCATCAATATCCCGACGTTCACCGGATGGCGGAAATCGGCAATAACGGCGTGCTCGCTCTATTGTCCGAGAGCACGAATGCGGAGCGTCCCGGCTTCACACCTTCCGAGAGCAACGTAGGCGAGCATATTAAGGAAGCCTTTATCAAGGCGCGGCAAAGGATTATCCTGTCCACCTTTGCCTCCAACGTGCACCGCCTGCAGCAAGTCGTCGACGCGGCGGCTCTCACGAACCGCAAGCTGGTCCTGCTTGGCCGCAGCATGGTGAACGTGGTCAAGATCGCCGCCGAGCTCGGCTACTTAAGCATACCCGAGGGTATGCTGATCGAGCCGGGCGAGGTCATGAGCCTTAGTCCCGACAAAGTCGCCATCCTTTGTACGGGGAGCCAGGGAGAGCCTTTGGCCGCTCTCGCCCGATTGGCGTCCTCGAGTCATCGCCAAATTCAAATATCGCCAGGAGATACGGTCATCCTCGCGGCCAGCCCCATACCGGGCAATGAGCGGAACGTATCGCAGATTATCGATAACTTGTTTCGACTGGGAGCCAAGGTCGTTTACGGCTCCGGGTCCACCACCGGCATGCATGTATCCGGGCACGCGAGCCAAGAGGAGCTCAAGCTGATGCTCACGTTCATGAAGCCGAAGTATTTTATCCCTATCCACGGGGAATACCGCATGCTCCATCAGCACCGTGTGCTGGCCGAATCTGTCGGAGTAGATCCCGACCATATTTTCATTCTTGGCAACGGGGATGTCGTCGACATCGAGGATCAGACGGCGCGGCAGGACCGCAAAATAGCCGCCGGCAACACGCTCGTAGACGGCTGGGGCATCGGCGATGTCGGCAATATTGTATTGCGCGACCGGAAGCATATGGCCGAAGACGGCATCCTTGTCGTGGTCGTAACGCTTAGCAAGACGGAAGGCGCGATCCTGCTCGGGCCGGACATTATTTCCCGCGGCTTTGTGTACGTTCGCGAATCGGAAGAGCTCATGAGCTCTGCCAGCCGCCTGGTCTCCGAGAGAATTAACCAGATGAAGGCGGAGAACATTCACCAATGGAGCTCGCTCAAAATTAGCGTCAAAGATGTTCTGGGCCGATTCTTGTACGAGCAGACCGGAAGACGTCCGGTGATCCTCCCGATTATTATGGAGATCTGAGGATGAGGATACCTGCTTCAGTACATGAGGCACGAAGACATTGGCTCAAAATCAAAATTAGAACAGGTGCTCCTTACCGATTCGAGCAGGATCACCGACCTGCTGAAAAAGCACTCTCTGACCTAGGGAGTGCTTTTTTTGTTGTAGCTACTGGTTCGGCTCGGCAGTTGGCTCGGTAGTTGGCTCGGCAGTTGGCTCGGCAATTGTCGAGGTTGTTTGTTCAACCGCACTGTGGGATCCCTCGAACAGATACGTTGTTGAGTAATTGCTGCCGCACTTACCCGGAAGACCATGCGGACCGTAGTTCCGCTATTTCACGAAAAAAGCGTCAAAACGGATGCCTTGCGGACACAGGATCCGCTATTAGCTCAAAATGGCCAGATTACACCTGGTTTTCAGGGCAATAACGGCTTGTGTGTCCGATCGACGCCAAAAACGGCGTTTTTTTTGCATAATAGCGGAAGCTGTGTCCGATCAGTTGCGTGAGTTGTGCTCAATGCTCAATGTACTCGATGCCCAGCGGGGTACACAAAATTACTTTACCCAACAAAACTCTGCGTTCACCGAGCTCCATTATCCACATTAACCATCCAATACTGCGTACACCGAACTCCATTATCCACTTCACCCATCCGATACTGCGTACACCGAACTCCATTATTCACATTAACCATCCAATGCTGGGTACACCGAACTCCATTATCCACTTCACCCATCCGATGCTGCGTTCACCGAGCTCCATTATTCACTTTAATCCATCAGCTGTATCCGCTGCTCAACATGGAGGCAATTGAGAAGAAGCTCAGGCTTAAGGAACCTGAGTGGAGTAGAGGTTACGTTGACTCGAGGTTGCCTGCCGTCATGCAACGCTACACAGGCACTGAGAGCATAGCGAGAGAGACTTGAGTACACGTGGCGCCACTCGCTCCGGCGCGCATTGCACGTAGAGGACAGCCGCCGCCTGAACCAATCTGCATCGCTGCAGCCCCCGACTCCTCTACCCATAAGAAAAAGAGCCCTTGCGGGCTCTTTTCAACGGTGAATTGAATTTTGGATAACGGTTTTGAACCTCTTTTGAACCTCAGGTTTTACCACCAAGCCACTATGCAGTATGGGTACTACAATAACGTCTCTGCGGCACATCCCCTCGCTTCTATTTAGATTCTAACACCTTCCTGGCATTGCTCGTTAGATCGCCCAACGGAACCACACCTCTCTTTTCACCGTTGATAGTATGATGTCCGGAAACCATAGGGTTTATTCACCGGAAGCTCATTTTTTATCGGGTGCTTGGTTCGGTATCAGGACTACTCTACTGCTGCTGCTCTTGCTGTTGATTTTGCTGCTGGTCCTGCTGCTGCTGGCCCGAGTTCCCTTGCATTTGCTGAAGCGTTTGTTGAGCTTCTTGAAGCTGCTGCGAGGACTGCTGAACCTGCTGCTCGATTTGCTGCAATTGAATCTCTTTGGTTACCTGCTCGGTTTGCTGAGCGATGCTTTGAGCTTGCTGGGCAGCCTGCTGTATAGCCTGCTCTAGCTGCTGTGTATCGTTTTGTTGTTGGCCGTTTTGTTGTTGGCCGTTTTGTTGTTGGCCGTTTTGTTGTTGATTGTCTTGCTGTTGGCCCATTTGTTGTCCATCTTGCTGTTGGTTGGAATCCGACATGGGAGCACCTCCTGAATAGCTTGCATTAAAAGGATTTGTAGAAAAACATGTAGCTATTCGAGCAAAATCCGCATGGAAATAAATGATAAAAAACTACGAGAATGAGCGAAGGCATCGAGTGGAATTTTCATCTCCAAATATCCATTTTATTGTCGGAGAATGACCTCGGAACCCTTGCGAAATGAATACCAAAAAGGCCGCCCCGGCAACCCGTTGCGACCCTCGATCCTTGCATCTGCATCCGACCACTGCCGGCAAATCATGGTGAGCTTTTTTTGCTTAAGCCGACAGACATTCGAATCTTGTTCGCCGCGGCGGGGTTCCGGTTCACGCAAAAGATGCTTATTACAATCAGCACAAGCCCGGCCAGCAGGGACAGCGTGAACGGCTCGTTGAGAAACAGCGTGCCGGTCAGTATGGCAACCATCGGAATGAGAAACGTATACGATGCGACTTTGCTTGCCTCACCCGAATCTATCAGCTTATAAAATACAAGCCAGCCGATGGCGATAACAAAGATGGAGATGAACAGCAGACTAGCGACAAAAGCCGGCTGCCAGGAAACGTCGGACCATTTCTCGACTCCCGAGCCTACGGCTGTCATGAGCAATCCGCCGAAAATCAGCTGCAGCGTCACGAGCCAAATGGGATCGACCCGCGGACCGGTCTTCTTAACAAAAATCGTCCCGAGCGCCCAGCTTAGAGCCGAACCGAGAGCGAGAAGCACGCCCGGAACGGATATCGGTCCTGACATCCCGCCGTTGCTGATGACGCCGACTCCGGCAAAGCCGAGAATGAGTCCGATGAGCTTCACGACATTCATTTGCTCACCAAGCCACAACCATGAGAATAGACCGACAAGCACCGGTTGAAGAAACACGATAGCGGAGAACAAGCCGGACGGCAAATAATTCAGCCCGATCGTTTGCAGGCCGTAATACAAGATGACGTTCACGACAGCGGAAACGATATAAATTGGCCATGTCTCACGAAACCGCAAGCGCCCCAGCCTCGGGATGGCAACAATCAGCAAAAGAAGTCCTCCAAGCAGCGTTCTCGTACCAGAGAACAGCACAGGCGGCATATAAGTCAAGGCAAACTTGGACATCGGCCAATTAATTCCCCACACGAGCACAAGAAATAATATGAGCAGTACGGCATGAGTTCTGGATAGTTTTGACATAAAATAGCGTCTCCTTGTAGTAACGATGGCTCGGAATGCGAGCCGCTGAAACCCTATTATACGCCGCTTTACTCTCGTTAGCTAATTCCTTTTTTTTATTGCCTTGATAGCTCCCCATGGAACTATTTCTCCGTCATTTTGTCTTGTTCCGTATACGCTCGTATTGCATTTGGAACAGCTCCAGCACACGCGGCACCTCTTCCGCACCGCGAATATAGAACGTAACCCATCCCGATTCGGGATACATGTGATGCGGCTGCACGCGCCCGTCGGCTACAAGCTCATCCCTGCGCTGCTTCGGAAACGGCATGTCGGCCATGGAATCCCCGTGCAGATGCCCCAGCTCCTTGCCAAGATATTGGAACTCAATGCCTCCGAACCGGTGAGGATGAACGCTCACTCCTTCCCAGGAAAGAAGCTCCCTCTCCAGCAGTTCTCGAATCGTCTGCTTGTGTACCATAGAAACCAGTCCTCCTTAATTTAATGTAATCAGCCTTTGGCTGGAATAACAGTTGGCTTTGTCCCGAACTGGACATAGTAGAATAACAGAATGCACACATGCAGTCCGGCAAGAACGAGATATATGTTGCTAAAAACGGAGCCGGCCGGAGCCGTGTTCAAAAGATTCCATGAACCTTCTGCATGGACATCCGCCAAGCGCCCGTAAATACCGGTTGCCATCCCTTGAATAATGAAATTCAGCATCGAGAACATGCCCATCCCTACTCCGACCTGCTCCTTCGGCAGCGATCTTGAAATGGCATTGGACATGGCGATAAGCATAAACGATTGCCCTACATTGCCGAATAGAAGAAACGCAGCGATGAATATCGGGGACATGCCGGTAAAAGTCGACAGCAGGACAAAGCACGTCGTCAGCAAACCGGATGCAATGAAGAATAAGGCCGCATTCCCTTTCTTGTCGGCGAGCTTCCCGCCTTTTCGCCCCAACAAGGCAGAGGCAATGGCCGCGGGCACCATGACGAAGCCGATCCAATAAGGCGGAAGCTGGTGGACGCGGGAGAGCAGCAGCGGACTTAGAAAATAGAGCGAAACGCCGATCCCGTTGATCATTACGGAAATCATGACGCCGAGCGTGTAGCGTTTATTGTTGAACATACCCGGCCGCACGAAGGGTTCCGCTGCGGCACGTATCCGTACCGTGAACAAAACCGCGGCCAGCAGTCCGCTTATAATGAACCATCCGCTTCCATTCGTGACACCAACGAGGACTAAGGCTACCGCGACAGCCAGCAGCATTCCGCCGAGCCAGTCAAAGGCTCCTTTCGCCACTGGCTCATCCTGCAAATATTTGCGGTAATAAGGGATCGTCAGCAAAATAAGCAATGGCACGCAAAATAACCAGCGCCAGTGCGCGATGCTCACGATAAGGGCGGATACGACCGGACCGAGAGCGCCGCCGAGAGCGAGACCTACGGCCGACATGCCTAAAGCGGCTCCTCTGCGCTCCGGAGCGAAATATCGCACGGGAATGAGGGTAGCGATGGCCGGAATGGCCGCTGCGCCTGCCGATTGCACGCATCGTCCGAGCAGTGCCGTCCAGAACGTTGAAGAGGCCAGCCCGATCAGCGATCCGACAGCGAATAGCAGCAAGCCGATCGTCAGCACGTTTTTAAGCTTGAACCGGTCGGCCAGCTTCCCGTAGGTGACGGTACCTACGGCATAGATCAGCGTGTATGCCGACGAGAGCCAGCTTACTTGAGCGATGGACAAGTGGAACTCCTTGCTGATATCGGGTAAAACGATGTTGAAGCTCAATGCGCTCATCGAAGATAGCGTTAGCGTGAACATCAAGATGCGGATCAATTTTTCTCCTGCCTGCTCTTGCCTCTGGACTGTAGTCTCCATACTGGAAAACTCCTTTCGTCAATCAAAAAAATGAACGCAAGTACTTGCTTGCATATAGTTTTAGAAAAAACCTCTATCGAAGCCATTCAAAAATAAAGCGTTCGTATATAGAGGTAGGTGTAGTGAAGCTTTCATTGAGGAGCAACCGCGAATGCTAACTAAGGAGATGAATGACCTCTCATAGAAGTCATTCTCCTCTGCAGCAAATGGACCATTACGCTCAATCGGTGTTACGAGTCGCAAAAGAGTCGCAAGCTTCTCCAGGGCGAGCATCTAAGGGGTCAACGCTCGGGTCCAAGTCCTGACGCTTCCCTCAATAAAGTTGGTCATCGAAACGGAAGGAAACGATGCATCCTCCGAGTTCATATTGCTAATAAAAGCGCCGTAGTTCATCCACATGAAAGACTGCGCCTGCAGCTCCGGATCGGTCTCGATCAGGAGTCCCTTTTCGTGCATCGTTTGAAAATAGCCGCTCAAAAGCTCCTTTAATTTCCGGGGATGCTTATTCGCCTTTTCCCTGAATCCGGCAAACACGCTGCCTTCCTTAAGAGCGATCTGAATGATTTTGCGGTTGCGGTTCATAAGCTCGTGATACGTGCGGCTGATTAGCAGCAGGTCTGTGTGTAAATCCCATACAAGCTTCTCTTGGAACAAGCGGGTCATCTCTTCCGTGTAATGAAAATGGTGAAACGCCGTCTCCAGAAGATTCTGTTTGCTTCCGAACAGCCGAAACAGCGTCACTTCGTTCACACCGGCGGCTGCTGCAATTTCTTTCGTCGATACGCCGTTGTAGCCTTTTTGTGCAACCAAATCGATGACGGCTGTTAGCAATTTGTCGCTGCTGCTTGGATTGGTGCTGATGTCGTATTCCTCCTTCCTCCGAATCTGTTGAAGTTACAATGGAAGCATGAAGCGCGCATTTTGAATGCAAGTACTTACTTTCATCGAGTTCAATATTATTCCATTTTTCATTCGGAGTCAATAGGCCGGCACAGCTTTGCTTAAACACATTACAGCAGCCCCTTTACTACCGTAATGGAATTGTGAGAAAAACGTCTATCGACGTCCTTTCACAGAGGAGCGACCGCGTTAAGAAGTTGTTTTTATCGCCAAATAGAATTTTTACATCCGATGACCTCGGAATCTTATAAATTCTATTGTGGTAAAAAAAGCTGCCGATGATATTATCCTCTCCGATAGCCTGAACTGTAGTATTTCAACACGGAGCTTGTCCGTTACATACTTACTGCTTGCACCTGCTCCTCGTCGCTCTGTCCCGACCCCGGCCGGTTGACCCGTTTGGCCCACCATGCCGTCAAAATGGGAACGAGAATCGCTGTTACAATGACACACGATGCGATTACGACGGTTGCCGAAGGCGCGACCGCTTCGTATTTCGGATTCGCAGCGGCGATAACGGCCGGCACGGCGGCCGCGTTGCCGGCAGTCGAAGCGGCGGCGATGCCGGCAATCCCGCTGCCGCCGGTCAATTTGTCCGCGAGCAAGCATGCGGCTCCCGTTACTACGACAACGAAGATGCCCAATACAATGCCCGTAATGCCCGCTTGGTATACTTTGCTCAGATCGATGCCGCTGCCCAAGGCAAATCCGATAAACGGAATGAGCATCGCGTTACCCTTGCTGAACAAGCTGCGAATATCCGGGTCGAGATTCCCGACAATCATGCCGAGCAGAAGCGGAAGAATAGCGCCGACGAGGTATGGCCAAGGGAATACCGAAATCCCGGCGATACCGAGCGTAACCATTGTAATAAACGGCCCCGTTTCCAAAGCCATGATCGTGGTCGCCCCGACTTCTTCCTTTTTGCCGAACTGGTTCATTAAGGACATATACAAGCCGCCGTTCGTATCGTTCATGGCGACAATGATGGCGAGCACCGATAGGCCTCCCATGATCATCCCGTCACCGATGAATTGCCCGGCAATTACGCCGACGATCGCGGCAATACCGACTTTGGAGATGATAAGCGCTCCGCCCTTTTTGACGATTCTCGGGGTGACTCGGAAATCCATCTGGGTCCCGAGACAAAAGATGTTCAGAGCGATAAACGGCAGCGCTCCCTTGAACAGACCTTCGGTGAAAGAACCGAAGAACGTAGGCATATTCGGAAATAACGTATGAAGGATGGCCCCCAGCAGAAGCGGTACGAGCATCATCCCTCCGGGTATTTTTTCTACGGATTGTTTAATTTTCATGAAGTTCACCCTTTCGGTATGATGAAGCGGATACTTGACCGTTAAACATGAAGCGTTTTCAATACAATCGGTGAACGATCCGGCAATCCCGGGCCATCCTATGTGCAAACTATCCGGTGAGCCCGGAAATCTTATTACGTTAATGTGGTTAGAAAAGAGGAACCGCACAGCAGCCGCTCACTTTCTAACCTTACCGTCATTTCTGATTAGAAGCCGATCAAGGCTCCGCCATCCACCGGCAGCACGGCGCCGTTGACAAAGGCCGCGGCAGGTGAAGTAAGATATACGGCGGCCCAGCCGATATCGTGAGGCTCGCCGAACCTTTTCATCGGGGTACGGCCCAATATTTTTTGCGTTCTCGGCTCGTCCCCGTCCAATGCTTTGCGAAGCATGGCCGATTCAATCCAGCCGGGGGCAATACCGTTCACGCGGATGCCGTGGGCCGACGTCTCGGAAGCGAGCGTGCGCACCATGCCGAGATAAGCGGATTTCGCGCTAGAGTAAGCGATGACATTAGGCTGTCCTATGAAGGAGGTCATCGAAGCCTGAAAAATAATATTTCCTTTATTTCTCTGCTTCATACGCGGAATCAGAGCCCGGCACAGCGAGAACGCGCCCAGCAGATGAACGTCCATAACTGCCTGGAAATCCTCGTCTGTCGTTTCCTCGATCGGCTTTTTACAGTGGTTGCCGGCATTATTGACAAGAATGGAGACAGGCCCGATCGTCTCCTCCACTTCCTGCACGAACCGCTCGGTGTTTTTCGTATCCGCTACATTGAAGGAGCGGTAATGTACCCCTTCGCCCATTTCCTCGGCGAGCCGCTCTCTCTCTTCACTGCTGCCGGAGCCTACCATAATGACTTCCGCTCCTGCGGCCCGGAAGCATTGGCTCATGGCGAGCCCGAGTCCTGTAGCTCCCCCGGTAATAATCGCCCGTTCGCCCGCGAGACTGAACATATCCTGATAGTTTATCATGTCGTCTTATCCCTCACAATTCGTCCCTGTGCTCTGGTATTTGTACGGAATGTAATATTCCTTATGCTTCAGCTTCTCCGCCTTGGTCTGCTGTCCGCCGCATGTTGCTACAACGAGCTGCAGCAGCTCCTCCGCCAGCGCATCCATGGATTTCTCCCCCGTCAAGGCGGCGCCGGAGCAGAAATCGAGATCGTCGGACATGCGGCGGTACGTCGTTTCGTTGCCCGTAATTTTAATAACCGGGGAGACGGCGCTGCCGACAACGGTTCCTCGTCCCGTCACAAGAAACACGAGATGCGAGCCGCTGCAGATCAAATCCATCAAGCCCTCGTTATCGTTCGGGTTCGTGTATCCGAAGCCCATAAAATGCGGGTCCGGCGTGCTGTCGAGCAGCCAGAGGCCGGGATGCGGCGCATTTTGCGACACGCGGAGCACGCCTTCGATCGGCTTGGAGCCGCTTTTGACGAACGCTCCCATGCTCTTTTCCTCGATCGTGGTCAACCCGCCCGCGAAATTGCCCGGCGACACGGAATATTGCCGCACGCTTTTGCAATAATCGAGCATTTTATCGTAGGTAGCGCCCAAATCCGCTCTTACGGTATCGTTCGCAGCACGTTCCAGCAGGATGTCCCGAAGTCCGATAGCTTCCACTATCTCTTCGAAAATCGCCGTTCCCCCCGCTTCGACCAGCAGATCGTACAGACGGCCGACGACCACATTGCCCGCCAAACCCGATGTGTAGTCGGAGCCTCCGCATTCGGCGCCGATGACGAGGTCGGCCAAGCTCATGTCGGTCAGCACGGTCTCCCGCTGCAGCTCTTCATGAAGCCGCTCGATGGCGGCCTTCCCTTCCTCGATCGTTTTCAAGGTGCCTCCGCGTTCTTGAATCAGCATCCATGAAGCCGGCTTTCCTTCCTGCTTCGCAATCTCGGCCAAGCTTTTCGCCTGCAAATATTCGCAGCCGAGCCCTACGGTCAGCAACGCTCCGATATTCGGATGCCGGATCATAGCGATCATCATTCTGAGCGCATATTCGTTATCCGTACAGCCGGCAAAGCCGACGACATCTACGTCGATATCGGAATGCTTGTAATGGCTGCCGATTTCTTTGGCGACGAAGGAAGAGCACTCTACCGTGTACATCACCAATATTTTGTTTCGAATCCCCTTGGAACCGTTCTTGCGCAGGTAGCCCTTCCAGGATGGAATCGATTGTCCTGTCATATGTCTCACCTCTCCAGCTGTTAAAGTATCCGACCCTTGCGTGACGCTTAAGCCCTGCCTATGACTACAGATACTGCATGTCGGTAGGCGCTCCGGACTCGACGTCCAAGGTGGACGATCTCTTATCGTAGCTGCTCTTGCAATTTTGCAGATGCACCCATTCTCCGGCGGCAATAGGGCGGATGGCAATGCCGATGGCCACGCCGTATTTGATCACCGGCTCGCCTTCGCGGATAGGGCGGCTTGCCATTTTGTGCCCCTGCTTCACCGGATCCGTTATGTCGATGCTGCTCGTCGCCGGTGAGCCGTGAACCGTTACGCTTCCGGGCTCCAGATCGGACAAAGCCACGCAGACGTTATCGTCGTGATGAATTTGAAAACTAGCTTGCCGAAACTTGTCGCTCACCTGAACTCCTCCCTTGTTACGCATTACAAAATGCCGTATTTTTCAAATGCAGCCGTACTGGTCAGCCCCGCCTCAATTTCCTTGCGGACCAATTTCTCTCCCCTTGCCTTCTCCAAAGCTCGTTCGATAACCTCGGCTTCCAGCTCTCGAGGAATAACAAGCACGCCGTCCAAATCGGCAAAAATCAAATCGCCCGGGTTGATCCATACGCCGTTCACTTCGATCGGACAGCGATAGTCGATCACCTTCGTGCGGACCGAGGAATCCTGCGCGAAGCGCCCCCGCGAAAATACAGGCCAATTTTGCTCAAGCACCTTCGGCGTATCCCGATGGTAGCCGTTCACGACAGCGCCCGCCGCCTGGCGCGCTTTGGCCGTAGCGGTCAAGATTTCGCCCCAATAAGCACAGCGCATGTCACCGCCGCTCGCAATGTATACGTCGCCCGGCTGCAATTGATCGAGCGCTTCGGTCAACAGCCCGAACGGCTTGTCCTGCTTGCCGTATACGTCGATCATCACGGCCGGCATGGCGCGTCCCGCCAACACCATATGCTCCTTCATAGGCTGAATGGCCGGAGCCAAAATCTGATGATATCGTCCGAGATCGTCCAAAATATCTCCAATGACAGGCGTGTAAAGCTCACGCTTCATAAGTTCAAATAATTCCAGATCATTCTGTGGTATGCTCATAGTCAGGAACCTCCGCTGTGGTAATAATAGTGGCGCTTTCATTTTTATTATATTGGTGTTACCATGGGATTACATCGCCAATAATCAACTGAAAATATATAAAAATTGAGGACGATTGCCATGAGCTCGACAAACAATATCATCAACGACATCATAAGCCCGAACTCCGTTCATCTCCTCCACCTGCCGAACCCGCAAAGCTACAAGCTGCCGTTCCGCATCGTTGCCTGCGGCCATTATCATTGCTTGAGCGGGTACCGGGTACAGCGGCAAGGATTGAATTACCGCATTCTTATCGTCACCCTGAACGGAAAAGGACAGATCGTGTACCGCGGTCAAAAGGTTTCCTTAGCGGCGGGACACGCGTTTTTGCTCGACTGCAATGAGCCGCACATTTACGAATGTGTGGGAGATTCGTGGGAGATCAAATGGGTCCGATTTGAGGAATCTGCCGGCATTCATTACGAGAACATCATTAACGAAGGCAAGTTCGAAACGGTCGTCCTGCAGCAGCCGTCCTTGGTGGAAGCGCAAATCGACATCGTACTGGAGCAGGTGAACCGCAACTCGCCTACGGCCGATCTGAAGATGGTCGAGGCGCTGTGCGGCGCGCTGACCGCGTTGTGTGAGGAAAAGCACGTGCATGACACGTTAAAAATATCGAGTGCCGCTACCAAAGCGGTCGCGGACACGATCAGCTACATGAACCTGCATTACAGCGAGGAGCTGTCGATTAACGAGCTGGCCAAGCAGAACCACTTGACCACCTATGCCTTCATCCGTACGTTCAAACGCCAGACCGGCCTGACACCGTATGAATATTTGCTGAAGCTGCGGATTACAAAGGCTAGGATGATGCTCGAGCAATCGGACGATTCGATTCATGAAATATCGGAGAAGGTCGGATTCAACAACGTGAACAATTTCATTCGCAAATTCAAGCTGTTGACGAACATGACGCCGCTGAAATACCGGCAGCAGAATACCGACGTTTATTAGATTTAGATACATGCAAATAGATACATGCAAAAAACGGCTCTCCGCCTTTCAGCGGGAGCCGTCTCATTGTTCAGCATCGATCACGAATCTCTTATATTGCCAATTTATTTACAGCTCCACTACGGCCTTGATAACCTTGCTTTGCGGATCGAGCCATGTGTCGAAGACATCGATCATTTGCTCGAAGGCAGTGCGGTGCGTAATGAAGCGGGAAGCATCGACCGCTTCCGTCCGGATTGCGTCTATCACAACGTCAAAGTCCTCTTTGGTCGCATTGCGGCTGCTTAACAAAGTAAGCTCCTTCTTGTGAAACTCCGGATCGGAGAACGTAATATCGGACTTCACGAGCCCGACGTACACGAGTCTTCCTCCGTGAGCCACGTAGCGGAAAGCATCCTGCATCGACCGCAAATTGCCCGTCGCATCGAGCACCACCGTCGGCAGCTCGCCGCCGTTTAATTCCAGCAGCTTCTCGTCGGGCTGATTCAGCACGTTGACGATGCCGTCTGCGCCGGCCCATGCTTGGCAAAAGGCCAGGCGGCTGTCGTTGACGTCCATCGCGATGACTTTGGCTCCCCGGCTTTTGGCGATAGCCATGACTCCGAGTCCGATCGGCCCCGCGCCGATGACGGCCACCGTCTCTCCTTCGCGGATTTCCGCTCTCCGGACGGCGTGCGCACCGATTGCGATCGGCTCCAGAATAACCGTTTGATCCAGGCTGAGCTCGTTCGTTTTCAAAAGCGCCGACAAAGGAACGGATACCGTTTCCTGCATGCCTCCGTCAATATGGACGCCCATCACTTTCATATCCGTGCAGCAGTTCGTTTTCCCCGCCCTGCATGCGATACAGGTTCCACAGTACATATAAGGAATGATGGACACCTGGTCTCCCGCCTTGAAATCGTATTCATTTTGCTCTACGTATTCGATAACTCCCGCAAGCTCATGACCGAGGATGCGAGGATATTCGAAATAAGCCTGCTCCCCGCGAAACGCATGGTAATCGGTGCCGCATATCCCGATTCGGTGAATGCGTACGAGAGCTTCGCCTTGCCCGCGCACAGCGTCCTGTTTTTGTATCATCGTGAACTCATTCGGTTGATTGCAAACGATAGCTTTCATGTTCATTCCTCCTCATGTTGTCCAAAAACGAATGTATTGCCATTATAGCGAAGAACAGGCGCGCTTTCATCGTTAATAATCAACCGAA
Source organism: Paenibacillus sp. H1-7 (assembly GCF_022354825.1). Lineage (GTDB taxonomy): Bacteria > Bacillota > Bacilli > Paenibacillales > NBRC-103111 > Paenibacillus_S. The sequence continues at coordinate 1,884,714 of NZ_CP031168.1, read as the reverse complement.
AATATATAAATATTGCAGCTATTCATGAAACGCCTTTTTAGCTGAGGATTCGTTAACGGATGCAGGAACCGTAATACCCGACGACTCCATCTATAAGCGGGCTGACGCCGCATATTTTTGCTACAATGGTAGGATAACAAACCTCTGACGCAAGGGACGGTGCTGCACATGGACGCGAAACGCAATCCGAATAGAGGCATCCTGCAATATGAGACCGGCAAAACGAAATTTTCCATCTCCCGGCATAAGCCCTCCGCGGATCTCGCCTTTTTTATCCAGCATTACTGGCTCGTCGATTGGGATTTGCGCGGACAAGCCCCACACTGCCAGGAGGTTTTGCAGCACCCGGGGGTCAACGTAGTGTTCCAGCGGGGACATTCCCGAATTAACGGCATCGAAAATAAAAAATCCGCCTACATCCTTCAGGAGCAAGGCGAAATTGTTGGCGTACTTTTCAGACCGGGTGCGTTTCACTGTTACTTCCAAGCGCCGGTGGCGGCACTGACCAACCGCATCGCTGACGTCTCCGATTATTTCCCGATAGAGCCCCGTCAATTCGAGCGGGAGCTCTTTGCGCAAGAAGACAAGGAGCAAAGAATCGAGCTCGTAGAACGGCTGCTGCGCACGAGAATGCCGGAGCGCGACGACAAGGTCGATTGGCTGAACGATGTGATCGAGGCGATTATTCATGACCGGAGTCTCATCAAGGTCGAGCAGGTCGTCGAGCGATTCGGCGTGACTACAAGAACGCTGCAGCGATTGTTCCATCAATACGTCGGCGTAAGCCCCAAGTGGGTGATCCAGCGCTACCGGATGCACGAAGCGGGCGAGCTGATCGAGGCCGGGACGGATATCGCCCAGTTGGCGGCGGAGCTCGGCTATACAGACCAAGCACATTTCAGCAAGGATTTCAAAGCAGCGGTCGGCAAACCGCCCAAGCAGTATGCCCGTATGACCGAGCTCCCGCCGGAATAAGTTCTTTTAGGAGCCGGCCACGCCCTCCTGTTGGTTAAAAACCGAAATCAAGGGGTCTTCCCGTTTCTGCTATCGATTTGATATTGCTCAGAATCATCCACCAATACTGCTCGGTTTTGGCGAACAGCGGGTTGTCGTCCGTCCATTGATCGTTAACAAGATGCAGCTTGGTGCATGAACCAACGGGCTCGAGAGTAAGCCTGACACGGCTTTCCATCTCGGCATGCTGCGGATAATGGGACGGTCCGGGATGGTCCGTATAGCTGAGAATCCGATGAGGCTCGTACTCCAGCACTTTACCGTAAATATGAACGGTTTGCTCGCCATCGGCGCCGGGACCGACAAATTCGATATCGTCGCCCACCCGGCAGCTTGAACGGATCACTCCGCCCAGAAACGCCTGGAACGATTTTTCCGGATGAAATAGAACCTCCCACACTTCCTCCGGCTTCGTCCCGATGTAGAATACATACTCCAGCTTTGCAGTCATCTCTGATATCCCTCCTAAAATGACAGAGCCCAGCTTTCCGTTTCGAAAACGCAAGCTCTTAACGTTAATTACACAGAAACTATAGCATGGCTATCGCTATGATTCTTGTAAAAACACGCCAATCAGGAGAATATCAAGCAAATGCTTCGCGCCGGTTAGGGTGGTGCGACTGGACGACGGCCTCATTCCTATTCATCCGTCGATTTGACTCCGTTCCGTTCCCGCTGGCCAAAAATCACCGGGCGACCTGCTCCTGCCCAGGCGTCCGATGCTGCAACAGCGCCCGTCTTACGAAGACGATAAACACAAGCAGCGAAATGCCGACGGAGACGGCGCTTGCCATAAATAACATCGGGTAACCGGTGTATTGGGAAACCCAGCCGAGAACGATAGACCCTAGCCCAATGCCGAGATCGAACGCGGTCATGAAGGAGGCCGTCGCCACCCCTTTGCGGTCCGGATGGGACAGCAGCAGGTTCGTCGCTTGAAGGGCAGGCTGTGCCGAGCCGAAGCCGATCCCGTACAGCACCGCTGCAGCAACGACTCCAAGCAAGCTGTCAGTGACGCTTAACAGGAGCAAAGCGCAAGCCGTGACGGCAAGCGAAGGCACAATGACCCACACTGCGCCATAGCGGTCCGAGAGCTTGCCTGCGACAGGTCGGATCAACGTCAGCATTATGGCGTACACAAGGAAAAAGGTGCCCGGGTTTACCTTGATCGTCTCCGAGAATAGAGGCACGAAAGTCGTAATTCCGCCATACACAACAGCCAGAAAAAAACAGGCGGCTGTCACGGGCGCAACCGATGCTTCAAACCATTGAATGCGCCGGGGACCGTCTTTGGGCTGAAAGGGGATTCGAATCGGGTAGGCCAGCAGCAAGGACGCCGCGGCAAATGCGGTAGCCAGAAGAAACAGGCTTTGAAAGGAAAGGTGCTCCATCACCCATATTCCAAGCATGGGGCCGATAGCCATCGCTACCGTCATAGCCATGCCAAACCAACCCATGCCCTCTCCCCGCCGGCTGGACGGAATGATGTCCGCAATCGATGTACTGACGGCCGTTGTGGAAAAAGCCCAGCTCACGCCGTGCAGCACCCGCAGCAGCATCAGAATCGCGATACCGGCAATCCAATCGTACAGATACATCGATAAGACGAAGAAAAGCAGCCCCCACAAAATAAACGGCCTTCTGCCATATCGATCGACCAGCCCTCCAACCAGAGGGCGAAAGACGACAGCGGCCAATGTGAACGCCCCCGCCGCCAGCCCAACCTGCGATTCGCTTCCTCCCAGCTGTTTAATGAACAAAGGCAAAGTCGGAAGCAGTAAATACAAGGCGGTAAACAAGAATAACATGGCAACCATCATCTGAATGTAAGGCTTGGTCCAAAGACGCTCCACGGTCATTCCTCCTCTTGGATTCGGGCGATTTCCTTCGTCACCCACTCGATATCGGCCGCGCCGACATGCTTTCTGTGATCGAACACTCTAAGCAGCTGAATGCGCTGCTTCTCCGGACTCGGCTTTTGCGCAAGGAGCTGCGATTCGAAGTTAAGGACGTATCTCCTAGTCGTCTGCAAGTAGTGCAAATACTGCTCCAGGCAGTCAAGCCGCACTTCCTTGGCCACATACTGGAAATACACCATTTTAAAATGAACCAGCCTCTCCGTATCTGCGTTGTAATCAAGCGGCTGCTCCATCAGCCGTTGAAACCGCTCGCGCCCGGTTTCCGTCAGCGCATAAACCTTACGAAGTCTCCCTCCTTCCGATTCTTCCTCATGGCGAAGATGGATCAGACCGCTCTCCCCCAGCCTCGACAGCAGCGGGTACAAGGTTCCCGAGCTGATGTGCCGGCCGGGTCCGGCGGCGTTCTTCAATATCTCCTGCAGCATGTAGCCGTGCTTCTCGCCTGTCATCAATTCGCCCAGCACAAACAATTCGTACATCATGAGCCTCCACAATTATGTCGTATCGATATATCTAACCGATATAAAAATTATATGTCGATCCGACATAAGTGTCAACGAGAAAGCTGCTATCGGGAAAAAGAAATTCTTCTATTAGTGAGAAAACCTATGTGCGGCCTTTCAAAGAGGAGCGGCCTAAAGTTTTGCTTTAGCAAAGAGTTAAAGAAAAACCCGGCCAATGGCCGGGAAATGCCGTTGAGAAAACTGGTTTTCCGAAAATGCTGAAGCGGGAAGGTAGGGTACCTCCTGTACGAGTGTTAGCGACCGCTTTGTTTTCAGAACACTTCCGCTAAAATAGCGGTAAATAAAGTATTTTTCCGAAAACAATGACAGCTGCAGGGTACCTACCGGGTTGCCCCTGCGCTGCGCAATTTTCCATAGTATGGGTTCTCGACAAACTCAACTGGACTAATGTCCGGGAAGCAATCCGAGGAAACTGTCATGGAAGCAGGCACGTCCCCGCCTATCGATGCGCTGTGGGCAGGCTATCGGACAGGAAATCCGTTATTTCCTGAAAAGCTGCTGCTTTTGGAGTACGATCGGACAGTGAATCCGTTATTTGGATATTTCCCCACCAAACAAAGGTGTATTTTGGCAAAATAAAGGATCTGTTGTCCGATCACCCTGATAATAGAGCCATTTTTGGTAAAATAACGGACTCCAGGTCCGCAACAACTCAACAGAGGACAATCCTCAACAGATGAGCACACGAACCCTTCGGATTCGTCTGGTGGAAAACCCATGAAGCTGGAATGTAGTGACAGTGGTATCGCGATGAGATACTTCGTCCGGAGCATAGTTCATTTGTCGCTTTCCATCCGTACTTTTCAAAAAACATGTAACGTTATCACTGCTCTTAAATAAGATACCCGCCTCCCCGCTATACATTTTCGAGCAAAATGGGGTTATCAACAGCAAAAACCCGGCCAACGGCCGGGTCTTCGTTTAAACCCGCACATCACGTGCGGGGTAAAAAAAGTCCGCGCAAAAACGGAACCCGTTTGTACGCGGCCTTAAAATGGTATTTCGTTAAGCCTGCTGTCCGCGGTTAAACTGCTCAATGAGCTGCTCTATGACCAGATCCGGGGATCGGTCCTTGAGCCAGGCTTGCCCGAACATTTGAATGACCTTAATGGCCGGAAAATCACCCCAGAAGCCGACGAACTCGTCGTCCAGGCAGATTTTGTCACTGATGTGGCGGTTCATGTCCTCGAAGCAGCCTTCGAGAACGATCTTTGCTTTCGGGTGGCTCAGCCAGTCGCCCAATAAACTGAACTTATGGAAGGATACCTCTTCCCTTCCGAAATCGCAATGCAGCCGCTCACGAATGCGAATGTCTCTCGACGAGCAGCCGACGGCGATTTGGAAATAGCCGCTTTCCGCAACCCATTTGTTATATTTGGTGTTGTAATAGGAGAAATCCCTCTCCTCCAGCAGGAAGCCTACTTCCCGCTTCTCTCCCGGTTGAAGCCCGAGCTTGGCGAACGCCTTCAGCTCCTTCTCCGGACGCACCCACTTGCACTCTTCATCGTGCACATACAGCTGCACCACTTCTTGCCCGTACAAGCTTCCCGTATTTTCGATGCTGCATGTAACCTTCACCTGTCCGTCAGGCTGCTGTACCGCCTTAGGCGTCAAATCGGGCATTCCCGGAATAAAATTAAGCGTAATGAGTGAGCCGATAAAAATCATCGGCAGCGCGACCATAATCGCTTCTTGAATGGAGTCCACCCATAGCTCTAGAGTTGCCTGCATGAAGAAAGCTATACAGCAAAAAACACCCCTTGGGTGCAAGAGGTGTTTCGATTGCACGGCTATGTGGTAATAACCTCACAAAGCGGAGGTTTGGCTTCGAAGTCATCAGATACTTTGCGTGGAGCCCCGAATATAAAAAAACAGGCAGCCGCAGCAGCCTGCCTTGTATGCATTATATGCTTTTAGCACCAATGTACCTGGAGCTCCAGTAAGAGCTGTAGATGGAATCGATGCGGACGCCATGGGACGAAGTAGCGGAGATAAACTGTCCGTTGCCCAGATAAATTCCGATGTGCGCCGGGCCTGATTTATCAAAGTAAACGAGATCCCCCGGCTGCGGAACCGCAACAGCTGTGCCCACGGTGTAGAAGATTTCCGTAGAAGTCCGCGGAAGATCGATTCCCCGCGTTTGCGCGAACACGAATCTTACGAATCCCGAGCAGTCGAACCCTCCCGGTGTTTCGCCTCCCCAAACATATCGGGTGCCCAGATAGCCTTTGGCGAAATCCAGCATGGCGTTCGTTTTGGGCTTGTACCAAGCCGGCGCATGATATTTGCCGTCATCGCCCACGATGGCGAGTTGATTGTCCTGGTCCCATTGGACAAGATTGCCCAGCGTTTCCGAGACGAACCGAAGCGGAATATAGACGCTGCCCTGCGCCATGCCGATCATGGAACTTGTATTCACTTTCTTCCCGTCGAGAACGACGAAGGAATCTCCCGTCTTTAGCGATAGCGTCTTATCGCCTTTTTTCATCGACACTTTGACTTCTTTTCCGTCCATGGCCCAATCCACCTGATAGCCAAGGTTCTCCATCAAAGGGCGAAACGGGACTTGAAGCTGCGAGCTGGCATCGACGACAGGCTTTGCTTCGGGAAAATCGACCAGCTTGTCGTTGACCTGAATCTTCACGCTGTCCTGCGGAGCCGCATCGGCATGTACGGCAGAAAATAGCGCGCACGAAAGAAATGCGCATGAGAAAACAAACGCTTTACCAATCCATTTCAAAACCAATGTCCTCCTATGAGCCTCCGAGGTTAGTTGACGGGTTAGGGAAGAGGTTTCCCCTACTTGCTTAGGCACTGGGCCAAGCAACTATTCACCCCAAATAAAGAAGTCCCCCGTACGAGCACTTGTGCTGTGTCGATTCGGCATTTTTTTTGAACGCTGCTCTGTTACACTTCTACATGGTTCGTTGCCCCATTCTCTGTTGTGAGGGTAAGAGAGCGCTTTATTGCATTTATTTTCCGAAAAGCAACGATAAAATCCCCGCTGCGATCAAGGGACCGACAGGAACCCCCTTCAAGAAAGCCACACCGAGAATCGTCCCGAGCAAAATCCCGGTGACGACCGTCGGCTGATTCGTCATCAGCATGGCGCCGCGGCCGCCCAAATATGCCACCAGCACGCCTACCGCAACCGCAATGAGGGATTTCCAGTGAAAAAACGTTTCATACAGCGTTTGCACCGAAATTTTGCCGCTGGCCAGCGGGGCCATGATCCCTATCGTCAGCACGGCGATGCCAATAGTCAACCCGTATTTTTCGATCCATGGGAACGCCTGATGCAAATTCATGACACGCAGCAGCAGTAAGAACACGACCGCAACCGTAATGGAATTATTGCTGCTCAAAATCCCGAGGGCCGCAAAAATTAAAAGCACGACGGAAGGCATATCAATCTGAGACATAACATCTCCTTAGGGTACAGGAATCGACAATCTTTCTCATCATACACGATTCGGACACGAAAATACAGAGGCACATAGGACTAAGTCACCCACTTACTTGGAGGTAACTTAATTCCTCTCTGTTGCCTATCTCACCTATTTTTGCGTACTGTTAAAAACAGACAAGGAGCGTTATGATGGGGTTGTCAGTAACCGCATTTTTCTAAAATAAGGAGGTATTTGTAATGGAGTACACTTATTTGGGACGTTCCGGATTAAAGGTGAGCAGGCTTTGTCTCGGAACTATGAATTTCGGTGTCGATACGGAAGAAGCGGAAGCGTTCCGGATCATGGACGCTGCGGTGGATGCAGGAGTGCAATTTTTTGATACGGCCAATGTATACGGCGGCGTAGGTTCAAGAGGCAGAACCGAGGAAATCATCGGACGCTGGTTCGCTCAAGGCGGCGGACGCCGGGAGAAGGTTGTATTGGCTACCAAAGTATATGGAGACATGGAAGATCCGAACGATGGGCCTAACGCAGGCCGCGGTCTCTCTGCCTATAAAATTCGCCGCCATCTCGAAGCATCGCTTAAGCGGCTGCAAACCGATCATATCGAGCTGTACCAAATGCACCACGTCGATCGGAATGTCGCCTGGGAAGAGCTGTGGGAAGCGTTCCTGGTACATATTCATCAAGGCAAAATCGGCTATGTCGGCGCAAGCAACTTCGCGGGACGGGACTTGGTCAAGGCCCAATACGAGGCCAAAAACCGCCACTTCCTGGGTCTTGTGTCGGAGCAGCACAAGTACAGCCTGCTGTGCAGACTGCCCGAGCTTGAGGTGCTGCCGGCATCCGAGGAATTCGGCATCGGCGTCATTGCATGGAGCCCGCTGGACGGCGGATTGCTCGGAGGCAACGCGCTGAATCCGGCGGCCGGCTCACGCAGCGCCCGCAATCAGTCTCGCGCAGAAGCCCGCCGCGGGCAGCTGGAATCGTTCAGCAAGCTGTGCAGGGAGCTTGGCGAAAGCGAGGCCAACGTAGCCCTGGCTTGGACGCTGGTTCATCCTGCGATGACCGCGCCGATCATCGGACCGCGTACGCTGGAGCAATTCCAGGACACGCTCCGCGTCGTGGACATTCAGCTGAGCGAAGATGTGCTGAAGCGTCTGGACGAGATTTTCCCGGGTCCCGGAGGCGATGCGCCAAGAGCGTACGCCTGGTAATGGCTTAATACGGATCCCTACACCGGACAATTCTAAGGAGGAACAGCATGAGCAAGCAACGCATCATCATTACGGGCGGCAGCGGCAAAGCCGGACGGTGGATTGTTAAGCATTTCATAGATCACGGCTATGAAGTGATTAATCTGGATGTGAAAGCTCCTGAAGAGCCGCTCTGCCAGACGATCATCACCGATTTAAACGATTTGGGACAGGTACACAACGCATTGGCCCCCTTCTCTTCAAGAAACCGCAAGGAGGCGGCAGGGATTGTGCATTTCGCCGCCATCCCTCAGGCCTATACGCATCCGAACGAGGTGTGCTTCCACAACAATGTGATGAGCACCTACAACATATTGGAGGCAGCCGCCAATTTGCAGATCGGCAAAGTCGTACTCGCCTCCAGCGAATCGTCTTACGGCATCTGCTTTGCCAGCGAGTTTTTCGAGCCAAGCTATTTGCCTGTGGACGAAACGCATCCGCAGCTGCCGGAGGATAGTTACGGCCTATCCAAGGTCGTCAACGAGGTGACCGCGGAGGCGTTCCATCGCCGCACCGGGATGCAGGTCGTCAGCTTCCGTCTCGGCAACATCTTGGTGCCGGAAACGTACGCCGGCGTCAAGGCAAGCTTCGATCAGCCCGAAAGCCGTAAGCGCATCCTATGGTCTTACATCGACGCAAGGGATGTCGCCTCCGCCTGCCGTCTTGCTATCGAGAAGGACGGCCTCGGTGCGCAGCCGCTTATTCTCGCTGCCGACGACAGCTCATCGAGCCTCCCTACGCAGGAGCTGGTAAATACTTACCTCCCCGGCGTGAAGGACATCCGCCTCCCGTTGGAAGGCAGACGATCCCTGCTGTCCAACGTCAAGGTCAAAGAGCTGCTTGGATGGGAGCAGCAGTATAAGATTATGGAGCAGTAGATCGGAATTTTATAAACTATAGTGATAAAAAGACTTCAGAACGCTTGTCGAAACAAGCGTTCTGAAGTCTTTGTTTTTCACGCCGGAAAGTCGACGTAAATGATGTATTGTTCCACAGCGGTTCCGGCAATACGGGCCAAAAAATCAAAACCCTCAGGCTTCAACGCCGATCAATTTGGATATCTTTTACAGATCCGTTTTATTGCTTCGCCTCAAAGGGCTTACTTCTGATTTGAGCCCGGTACTGCCCAGGCGTTTGTCCCGTCCATTTCTTAAAAGCGCTCTGAAATGCGCTCGGCTCTGAAAAATGCAGCGCATAAGCGATGTCGCCTATCGAATAGTCCAGCTTCTTCAAATAGCTTATAGCCAGCTCCTTGCGTACACGGACGGACAGATCGTTGTAAGAGGTGTTTTCCAGCTTTAATTTGCTTTGCAGCGTTCTGGCGCTTGTGTGAAACGATACGGCCGTCTGCTGCAGCGTCGGGAAGAAGGAGGGAATACAAGTTTTCATCCACTGAATTACTTGCCCGGAGAACAGATGGGCTTGCATCAGTTCATCTCTCGTTTCCTGCGCGATGGTCTCGAACACTCTCAGAAGCTTCGAATCGGAATACATCACCGGATAGTTCAAAACGTCCTTGCTCATATACAGTACATTCTCCTCCTCGCTAAATCGGGGAACCGTGCCGAACACGGCCATATAAGGGTTCGTATCCGCAGGCGCGTCATGTGCGAACTGAATGTCCTGCAGCGGAATACGCCGATTGCTCAGCTTGCCGATCAGCTGATATAGCGAGCTTGCCATATCCTCCACGCAATGACGGGACATTCGTCCCGGCTGCTCAACAAACACCCGGATAAGAACCGTATCTCCCCGTACTTTCCAATCCAGATTGAATCCGCTGCACAAAATGACGTTATACCGCTGGTAAGCAGCCAGCGCATCGGCAATGGTCTGAGAATGCATCATCACATAGCCGAGAATTCCCATATCCGCGAACTCCGTGATCTGTCCCTGGTGCAGACCGAAATGCTCGTCCTGTGTAAAGTTTGCCGCAGCGATCATCAGCCGTTCCAGCTCTTCTGCGGCAATACGTTCCTCCACATCCTGCAATAGAGCGGCATCGAACGACGCATAGCTGCAAAATGGCTCCGTATCGTATCCTTTGTGAACGATGGTTTTCATAATGGGATATACCAACGAAATGGCTACTCCGTGACTTTCCAAGCTTTGCTCCTCCTTTTGCGCGAATGAGCAAGATAGCTGCGCTTTTGATCATTCAACTATTTCGGAAATCGTCCTAAACTGATTATAGTCTTACACCAATATATCATACCGGAAAAAATGAAGGATAGAGATCCTTTCATACCGTTTCTGAGGAGGTCTACCAATGAAATCGAAAATTGTTGTGATTAACGGGCATCCCGATCCGCAGAGCTTCTGCTCGGCTTTGGCCGATGCTTACAAGGAGGGGGCCTTGAGCCGCAATGCCCAGGTTCGAACCATTGATTTGAGCAAAATCAGCTTCGATCCGAACTTAAAGCACGGTTACCGGCAAAGAACGGAGCTGGAGGACGATTTGCTGGAGGCTCAGGAGCTCATCCGCTGGGCGGAGCATATTGTCATTGTCTATCCGACATGGTGGGGTACGATGCCCGCCGTTCTGAAGGGGTTTTTCGATCGTGTTTTTTTACCGGGCTTCGCCTACAAATACCGGGAGCATTCCCCGCTATGGGATAAGCTGTTGACCGGCAAATCCGCGCATATGATCGTTACGATGGACACTCCGTCGTGGTATAACCGTTGGATATACCGGCATGCGGGACATAACGTGATGAAGCGTAATATATTGCAGTTTTGCGGAATCAATCCTGTACGCATTACCGAAATTAGCCAGGTTAAGCCGTCAACGGCGGAGCGGCGCACCCAGTGGCTTAGTAAAGTGACAAAGCTCGGGGCAAAGCTGGCCTAAGCTTCATGGCCTTACGAAGCAAAAGCAAACGCCTGCAGTTTATTCTGCAGGCTATCGCTGTGATCCGTTATTTTACGAAGAAGCTCAGCATAAACCATAGGGAGAAGGAGAAGTGACTTGGACACAGGAGGTTGAATATGGAAGAAACGAATGGAGTAAAGCGCAGCGCTTCAGAGCAGCCGCTGCAGAAGAGGGTAAAAGACGAGCATCCTAATGGTCCTCCCCCGGCACAGTGGGCAGGGGATATACCGGCGGTTTACCATTCGCAGACGGTCGGTGAACGGGGCCCCGTGCTTGAGCAGGACAGTATTTTGCACGAGACGTTGGAGACCTTTGTCCATACCAAAATTCTCGAGAGGCCGGTGCACGTGAAGGGCTACGGCGCTTTCGGGTACTTTCAAACCGTGCATTCCATGGCAGCCTATACGAGGATGGGCTTTCTGCAGACCCCCGGCCAGCAGGTTCCCGTAACAGTGAGATTTTCTCTTGCTGTAAGCAATAAAGGTACCCCTGACACCTCCCGTAACGTGCGCGGATTCTCCACCAAATTTTATACGGAGCAAGGTGTATTTGATCTGCTCTGCAATCACATCCCTGTGTTTTTAGTCCGCGATGCCATCCGCTTTCCGGAATCGATTAAAGCCTTCTTACCGTCGCCGGTAAATAACCTGATCGATCCCGAGCGATTCTGGAGCTTTATAGCCCGTGCGCCGGAAGCAACCCACTTCCTTGTCCGGCTGTACTCCGATGCAGGCACGGCGAAAAGCCTTCGCCACATCCCCGGCCACAGCGTAAACACCTATGTTTGGAGGAATGCGCAGGGCGTCCGCACTTATGTGAAATATCACTGGTTCCCTCTTGCCGGAATCCAGTATATTGACCGCCAAGAAGCGGCCAAATTAGCCGGCGAGAATCCGGATTTTGCCGGTCAAGATTTATTCGACACGTTAGCCTCGGGCAAGACCGTTGAGTATGGGCTATACGTGCAGCTGATGAACCCCGCTGATGAAGCCTCTCTTCCTTATGATCCGCTGGACGATACGAAGGTCTGGGACGAACGGCAGTATCCCTACATGCCTGTCGGGCGGCTGGTCCTGAACCGCAATCCGGATAACTATATGGAACAGGTTGAGAAAATAGCGTTCTCTCCTACCAACCTTCTGGAAGGCGCAGAAATATCGGACGATAAGATGCTGCAAGGACGCGCAAATATTTACTGGGACTCGCAGCGCCATCGATTAGGGCCGGATTTCCGCAGCATTCCTATTAACCATCAAAAGGATTGGACCCCCGCTTCCCTTCAGACCAGCGGCAGCGGCCGATTCGTAGAAGGCCATCTTGTCCGGAGCGACATTCCGAAGCCTGACGATTTCACACAAGCCGGGCAGTATTATCACAGTCTGCCTCCCGTTCAGCAAACCCATCTGGTGGAGAACCTAGCAGCCGATCTCGCCGGCGTTTCCCAAGAAACGCTGAGCATTGTCATGGGTTATCTGCATCAAGCCTCGGCGGAGCTGGCGGATCGAGTCGCCCGGCAAATTCAAATGCAGACGAAGGGCTAGGGTGGATCCCCCCTTTTGTTATTACGAAGCGCCACTACATTAATTGTAGTGACGCTTTTTTGTGTTCAGCAGGATTCTAAGCAAAAAGAACCCGCCACACTCAGAAGACTTGTGTTAGGGGTTCGTTGATTTTAGAGGTGAGCCGGATTGGAAGAAAACGCGTGAAATTATGAACCGATTTTTCAAAGGAAGTGGAACCATGTCGAATTTGACACGTAAAGCATTCAGTTTGGGTGTCCTATACAGGATATTGGATAGATGGATCTGCAATAAGCTGTAATCTAGTTTCTATGTAAATGGTACATACGGTAATGGCAGTAAAAAAGGAGTGAATAACAGTTGGAACAGTGGATTCATAAGATTATGGAAGCATATGGTTATTTAGGGATAAGTCTGCTGATTGCACTTGAGAATTTGTTTCCGCCGATTCCTTCAGAAGTTATCCTTACCTTCGGAGGATTTATGACGACAACCACTACGCTAACGATCTTTGGTGTGGTGGTTGCTGCGACAGTCGGGTCGGTTATCGGAGCGATCTGCCTGTATGGCATCGGCAGACTGCTCTCCGCTGAACGTATGGAGGGAATCGTAACCCGTTACGGCAAGGTGCTTCGCTTGAAGCCCGCTGATATTCACAAAGCGGAAGCTTGGTTTAAACGCTACGGGGCATGGGCCGTGCTTCTCGGAAGGGTTGTCCCGCTCGTACGAAGCCTCATCTCTATCCCAGCTGGCAGTGCCCGGATGAACTTCTTTTCGTTTCTGCTTCTTACAACGATCGGATCTCTGGTTTGGAACGTTGTCCTCGTATATGTAGGAGCCATTGTAGGAAGCTCATGGGATACCTTCCTCGCTTATATGGATCTTTACTCGAATATCGTATATGCGATAATTGCTTTAGGTCTGCTTGTTATGGGATTTCTCTTTGTTCGATATCGTGTGCTTAAGAGGGGGTAAGAGTCTAGTATTGGCGTGGGACGCCTCGCTATCAGTAGCTCTGTCAAAGCGTCACTACGGCTAATGCTAATCGTAGTGACGCTTTTTTATAATGCCTAGGGGGGATGCAGATCCTAGTGCAGATTCAGACGCCGTGCTTATCCGCTCCGCTGCCTTCGCGCGCGTCCGCGACCACGCTCCCAATGTCTTTATAACCGCTTGGACTTACAATCTTCGTCACCGGCAGCTTCTCGGAAGGCAATCGCTGCCGCTGCCATACCCGCCATTTACCCTAATCGTCCTACTCGCTTCACATCATAACCCGGCACCTTTCACCTTGGCGATAGCTTCAGCCCGACCGGAAACCTGAAGCTTATTGAAAATATTCGTCATGTAGTTCGAAACGGTTTTGGGGCTTAGTTCCAAACGTTTGGAGATTTCGGCATTAGAAATCCCATCGACGACCATGCTGAGCACCTCCCTTTCCCGGTAGGTCAGCTCGGTAAACGAATCCAGGCGATGCATCGGCTTCGTGACGAAATCGATCATCCGGGCGGCTACATCACCGCTGAATATGGCCTCACCGGAAGCAACTGCCCAGATAGCCCGAATAATATCATCCCTGTCCGAATCTTTCAGGATGTAGCCTCTGGCCCCCGCTTTCATAGCCGTAATAACGGAAGCATCATCCTTGAACATCGAGCAGATTAGAATGCCGATCTGCGGGTCGGCGGCTCGAATTTGCGCGGTAGCTTCAATCCCATTCAGTCCGGGCATGCGAATGTCCATTAGCACGACATGGGGCTTCAGCTCAAGGGCCAGCCGTACAACGTCCTCCCCCGAAGACGCCTCGCCGACGACCGTCAAGTCTTCGGCGTTTTCCAGAATGCTCCTAACCCCCTCTCGAAACATCGGATGGTCGTCGGCAAGTAAAATACGCAGCATTTTAAATACTACCTCCTCTGATGATTCCTGTTCGCAGCGGCAGCGCGGCGGATACATGCGTGCCGCCTGCATCGGCATTCGCAATCGTACAGCCGCCTCCCAATTCTTCTGCCCGTTCCCGAAGCGAGAACAGCCCAAGTCCGCCTTCCGTTGGTCTTGTGCTGCAGCCAAGCCCGATTCCGTTGTCGATAATGTCGAGCTTCAACGTGCAATCATCTTCTTGAAGGGCGATTCGGACTAAACAATGGCTCGCCTGCGCATGTTTTACAACATTCAACAAAGCCTCTGTCACGATCCGGTAGGCGCCGACCTCAACTGCAGCTGGCAGCAAGGGCAACTGCTCCGGCAAATCCAACTCGATGTGAAGCGGTACTGCGGCCACGATGTCCCTTACCTGATGCAGCTGCTGCAGCTGATCAACGCGCTGCCTGATCGCGCCGCTTAGTCCAAGCTCATCGAGCGCTTGCGGTCTTAAATCATATACGATCCCTCTAATTTCGTCTACGGTTTCCCCAATGTCCTTCTTAAACTTGTTCATAATGTCGATCGCTTTATTCGGATCTTTCTGTATCCAATCGACGACCAGGGCAGCGGTCAAGCGCATGGCCGCCAGCCTTGGCGCAATATCGTCATGCAAGTTTTTGCGCATCGACCGGCGCTCTTCTTCCCGTGCGAAAATAAGCTGCTCCCGCGTCTCCTGCAAATCACCCAATAGCATTCGAATGTCCATCGTCTGCTTAACGCCTTGGACAACCGCACCTGCTTGCCGCGCAAGGACATGCAGCAGCTTCCAGTCAGCGTCACTAAAGCTCTCTTCCGGCCCGCGAGTGCAAACGAACAAAGAGCCGAGCTCTTGACCGCCGGCGACCAGCGGAAGTTGCGAAACTTTCCCTTCATCCTCATGCCCAATCGAGGCGACACGCAGCGCTTCGCCTTGATGCGTCACCTGAATGGCAGCATAGGGAAGGTGAAGCGAATCCTTCACAGTTCGGACGACGATGTCAAGCACCGCCTCCGGCGACGACGGCTCCTTCAACCGATTGCCGAGTTCCTCCAAGATGGAGAAGGGATCGGTCTGAACTCCATAAACAAGCCGGTTAATACCACGTTGAAGCTTTTCCTTCAAAGGGGCGAACACGACGGCCACAATGCCCGCACCGATAATCGAGAAGATCATATTCGGATCCGACTGAAAGAGAACGGAGAGATACCACACCGTCAGTGAATATAGTGTAATGATGACAGCGCTCAGGCCGCCATATACAAGTGTACGATTGACGATCGGGTCGATATCCCACAGCCGCCTCCGCAGCATCGAGATGCCAAGCGTAACCGGAATCGGCAGCATCCCGAGCAAAACAGCGACATCCAGTGCAAACATGGCCGCAGGTTGAGCCGTTTGGTAAAACTGACTGTCATAGAGCAACGGAGCGGTCGATACTGCGAGCAGGAACATAATCGATAGAAACAGGCCATACAGTACCCACTTGGTCTGCTGCTTCTCGGCAACTTGTGCATAAACGCGGTATCGGATGAATTGATTCCAGATGATCGTACCGTAAAGCAGCAGCATCCACAGCAGCGTCAGCCAGATCGGCCATTGCGCGGCTCCCCAGGGCTGCTCCGGAAAATACCAGGAGATGTTTCTTAAGACGGCAAGCGCGACGACCATCCAAAACATCGGCTTGTTGACGATTTTTCCGTTCGGGAACAGCGTCAGAAAAAGGACAAACGCTAACATCGACAGATCGTTCAGGAAGCTCGTCAGCCATCCCAGCTGTGCCCATTGAATAACTATGAAGCTGGATGTATGGAAGGAAATCAGTGCAATTGCGGCGACCCAGGACATCGGTTCCTTCGGCCGCTTGCGAAGGATGATGACTGCGGTTGCAAAGTAGATGAGAAAGTCGGTAAGGCTAATCCCGGTATAGAGTCCTGCAAAACCGCTGCGCGAAAGGCCCAGTCGGTTGACGATATCTGCCGAAAGCGGGGTCAAGACGCTATATTTGCATGCAGTCCTCAGACAATCGTCTCTTAAATAGACATAGTAAGAAGGAATTTTCCAAAGAAATAGTCCAGCATAAACCGCGCAAAGCATAAATGTTCCAAAGTGCAAAGCAGACCGCCACCTGAGAAGGTGGCAGCCGCCTTGCGCTTCATGCAGCCTCGAATTGTTTCTCGATATCATCATAGATTCTCACCCTTATGCAATAGTCCGCTCATGATTGAATCGAATGAGGGTGCCGTAAGGTGGAGCCGGGTCCCAGCTGTCGCAATACGGTTGCTCCATAGACTAAGCCGTATATCATTGCCGCCGCCCCGCCTATGAATCCCCAACTGCCCGGATAATCCGGCAGGGTAATCGAAGCGGCCCCCATGTAAATATAGGAAAGCCCTTGAAGAATCCCCAGCGTGCGGGATCCAGTCCGCGAAGTTGCCGTCAAGTAGCCGGAATAGAGAAGCGTCAGGCCAAGTGCGGTGCCTTCGCCCCAACGAAACTGCATTTCACTGTCGCTGATTTGTCCAATGGCTCCATGGACCATAAAAGGCAGCAGCCCCAGCAGGGCAATCCCGGTCATGATGAGCAGCGTCCGGTTGATTGTTTTCGGTTCTCTTGGGCGGAGCATCTCACGACGTTTAGGATAAACTGCGAACAAAACCCCAAGCACCACGGCAAATAGAATAAAAACGAAAAATGTTTGCATAGCGAGCGCCGGATCCGTCAGCAGAAGAGTACCGAGGAAAATAAGATGCCCGACAAAATAAAAATGAAGCAACAGCGGCTTGTCAAGCGGAGACTTTAGCATAGCCAACAAGCTTATGCTGAACAGAATGCCGATCAATGCTCCATGGGATGCGGCATGGAACCGTAATTGTTCCGGGAGCGGTGTTGAGGCCAGGGGGGAGCGAACCCAAGGCTCCAGCGCTTCGGATAATCCCTGCAGCATGATTAGCCCGGCAGCCGCGAATACAACGGCAAAAAATCGAAATACGATTCCAAGCACTTCTCCTTTACTTCCTGCATTTGTTTCCATTCTACGCCTCCATCGATTTTTTTTGTAGCTTTTATTTGCATTCATCGTAACAGAAGCGATTTCCCGGCTTGCAGAGAGTGCGTCCCGGACCTATGGGAAAAGTGAAAGGAAATTGAAGCTTTACTCCGATGCTCATTCATCCATTACGTCCGCGCGGACTGAACCCTCGGGGTTCGGCCCCGCTGGCTCAAAAAAAATCCCCGGAACCCTAATGGTTCCGAGGATTTTCTTATGGAGCCTAGGGGGATGTATGAATCTTCATTTATCTTGCTGACGAAGCCTACCCGACGATGCAGATCCTAGCGGTAAATTCAAACGCCGTGCTCGTCCGCTTCGCTCCATGTGCGCAGGACGCCCCCCTTTCAGGGGTTCGCTCCCCCATTACGGCAATAAAAAAACGCCACTACGTTAATCGTAGTGACGCTTTTTTTATGGAGCCTAGGGGGATGTATGAATCTTCATTTTAACTTGCTGACGAAGCCTACCCGACGATGCAGATCCTAGCGGTAGATTCAGACGCCGTGCTCGTCCGCTTCGCTCCCTGTGCGCGGGACGCCCCCCTTTCAGGGGTTCGCTCCCCCATTACGGCAATAAAAAAACGCCACTACGTTAATCGTAGTGACGCTTTTTTTATGGAGCCTAGGGGGATGTATGAACTCTCCTCATTATATTGCTTACGATGACAACTCACCGATGACAACCTTAGCGGTAAAATTCAACGCCGTGCTCCTCCACTTGAAGCTTTACTCCGATGATTATTCATCCATTCCGTCCGCGCGGACTGAACCCTCGGGGTTCGGCCCCGCTGGCTCAAAAAAATCCCCGGAACCCTAATGGTTCTGAGGATTTTCTTATGGAGCCTAGGGGGATGTATGAATCTTCATTTAGTTTGCTGACGAAGCCTACCCGACGATGCAGATCCTAGCGGTAGATTCAAACGCCGTGCTCGTCCCCTTCGCTCCCTGCGCGCGGGACGCCCCCCTTTCAGGGGTTCGCTCCCCCATTACGGCAATAAAAAAACGCCACTACGTTAATCGTAGTGACGCTTTTTTTATGGAGCCTAGGGGGATGTATGAATTCTCCTCATTATATTGCTTACTATGACAACTCACCGATGACAACCTTAGCCGTAGAATTCAACGCCGTGCTCCTCCACTCGAAGCTTTACTCCGATGATTATTCATCCATTCCGTCCGCGCGGACTGAACCCTCGGGGTTCGGCCCCGCTGGCTCAAAAAAAATCCCCGGAACCCTAATGGTTCCGAGGATTTTCTTATGGAGCCTAGGGGGATGTATGAATCTTCATTTAGCTTGCTGACGATGCCTACCCGACGATGCAGATCCTAGCGGTAGATTCAAACGCCGTGCTCGTCCGCTTCGCTCCCTGTGCGCGGGACGCCCCCCTTTCAGGGGTTCGCTCCCCCATTACGGCAATAAAAAAACGCCACTACGTTAATCGTAGTGACGCTTTTTTTATGGAGCCTAGGGGGATCGAACCCCTGACCTCATCGCTGCCAGCGATGCGCTCTCCCAGCTGAGCTAAGGCCCCGTAACGAGAACATGATTTATTATATAAAACAGTTCAAGAAAATGCAAGTCCCTTTATTAAAAATTTTTTAAGGAAATGATAGATCATAGAATGTCCTTTTTTCCCTTGTATTGACATTAAAAACGAGGAATGATATAAAATTAGTGAGTAGCACTCGAAGAGTGAGAGTGCTAATTTTGCCGTAACCCCCATAGCATCGGACCATATCAATAAGGAGAGATCATAATGGAAAAGAAACAGTTCCAGGCGGAATCCAAACGACTGCTGGAAATGATGATCAACTCGATTTATACGCAAAAAGAGATTTTTCTAAGAGAACTGATATCCAACGCGAGCGATGCTATCGATAAGATTTACTATAAAGCATTAACGGATGACAAGCTCGTTTTCGACCAAGACAGCTATTACATCAAGGTCACTGCGGACAAAGAGAACCGCACGTTGACGCTCCGCGATACCGGTATCGGCATGACCAAGGAAGAGCTGGAAAACAATCTCGGCGTTATCGCCAAGAGCGGCTCTCTTGCCTTCAAGAAAGAAAACGAAGCCAAAGACGGCCACAACATTATCGGGCAATTCGGCGTTGGATTTTACTCCGCTTTTATGGTAGCGGACAAGGTTACGGTCGTCAGCAAAGCGTTGGGTGCGGACAGCGCCTACAAATGGGAATCGACCGGCGCAGAAGGCTACACCATTGAGCCTTGGGACAAAGATTCCGTAGGTACGGAAATTACGCTGCAAATTAAAGATAATACGGAAGACGAGAGCTACGACGAGTATTTGGAGCAGTATCGTCTGAGAGCCATTATCAAGAAGTATTCCGACTTCATCCGCTACCCGATCAAGATGGATATTAAGGGCAGTAGACCGAAGGAAGGCTCCGACAACGAGTTCGAGGATTACGAAGAAGAACAGCACGTCAATAGTATGGTGCCGATCTGGAGAAAAAATAAAAGCGAGCTTACACAGGAAGATTACGAGAATTTTTACCACGAGAAGCATTACGGCTTCGATAAGCCGCTCAAGCACCTTCACATCAGCGCGGACGGAGCGGTCGTCTATCAAGCTATCCTGTATATTCCGGAAAACATTCCGTTCGATTACTACTCCAGAGAGTTTGAAAAAGGTCTGGAGCTGTACGCCAACGGCGTGCTGATCATGAACAAATGTGCCGATCTGCTCCCTGATCATTTCAGCTTCGTCAAAGGGATGGTCGACTCGGAAAGCTTGTCGCTGAACATTTCGCGGGAAATGCTGCAGCATGACAGACAGTTGAAGCTTATCGCGAAAAACATCGCAAGCAAAATCAAGAGCCAGCTGCAAAGCATACTGAAGGACGAGCGGGAGAAGTACGAGCAATTCTACAAATCGTTCGGCCGCCAGCTCAAATTCGGCGTATACAGCGACTACGGCCAGCACAAAGACGTGCTGCAGGACTTGCTGATGTTCTACTCCTCCAAGGAGAAAAAGCTCGTTACGCTGGATGAGTACGTTGCGAGAATGCCTGAGGATCAAAAATACATTTACTACGCTTCCGGCGAATCGAACGAACGGATCGAGAAGCTTCCTCAGACGGAGCTTGTAGCGGAGAAAGGCTACGAGATCTTGTATTTCACTGACGACATCGACGAATTCGCGATCAAAATGCTGATCAATTATAAGGAAAAAGAATTCAGATCGGTTTCGAGCAGCGATCTCGGCATCGAAGCGGATGAGGAAAAAGAGCTCAACGAATCCGAGAAGAACGAGAATAAAGAGCTGTTCGAGTATATGACTTCCCAGCTGTCCGGCAAAGTCAAGACGGTCAAGGCTTCCAAAAGATTGAAGTCTCATCCGGTTTGCCTTTCCACGGAAGGCGAAGTGACGATCGAGATGGAGAAAATTTTGCGGGCGATGCCGAACAATCCGGATGTCAAAGCGGATAAGGTGCTCGAAATCAACGTCCATCATGCGGTATTCGAATCACTGAAGGATTCCTACGCCAAAGACAAGGAAAAGCTCAATCTGTATACCGCCCTGCTGTACAACCAGGCGCTGTTGATTGAAGGCTTACCGCTTCAGGATCCGGTTGAATTCACTAACGATATTTGCAAAATCATGGTCTAATTCTATGACGCGGCGGCATTCACTCCGCCCGTCTCCTAAAAAATAAAATCACAGGTGCATTGAGCTCGTCAT
Source organism: Paenibacillus sp. H1-7 (assembly GCF_022354825.1). Classification (GTDB taxonomy): domain Bacteria; phylum Bacillota; class Bacilli; order Paenibacillales; family NBRC-103111; genus Paenibacillus_S. The sequence goes on along the minus strand of NZ_CP031168.1, from coordinate 1,863,538 downwards.
CCTACATGTTGACTCTCTGCACCTGTGATTTATTTTTTATCTTCCCCTACCTGAACCTGATGCTTGGACAAAATGTCCGTCAGCTCTCTCATGAACATGTTGATATCCTTGAATTGACGGTACACCGAAGCAAACCGGATGTACGCCACCTCATCGACGGGATACAGCTGCTCCATGACAATTTCCCCGATTTCCCGGCTGTCTACTTCAGCGCTCGCCGTGTTGCGGATCTGCTTCTCGACCTCGGAAACAATCTTGTCGAGCTGCTCCACGGATACGGGACGCTTCTCACAAGCCCGGATCAAGCCGCGCAGCATTTTTTCCCGGCTGAACTCCTCCCTGCTCCCGTCTTTTTTGATAACGATTAGCGGCGTTTCCTCCACCATTTCGAAGGTTGTAAATCGTTTGGTGCACTTCTCGCACTCCCTGCGGCGTCGGATCGATTTGTTCTCATTGGCCGAACGGGAATCCAATACCTTCGTTCCGGCATAGTCACAGTATGGGCACTTCATGGCCTTCTCTTTCTCTCCCTTCCACGGGTGTAATCGAATAAATTATTGCCAGCGAATCCCTGTAATGATCTTCAGTGAAAAGCACATAATAGGATTACAAACGACAAGGAGGTGAACAGACATGGGTGCAGGACAATCTCGCAGCAGCAACCAATTGGTTGTTCCACAAGCTAACGCAGCTTTGGACCAACTGAAATACGAAGTAGCTCAGGAATTGGGTATCGCCATTCCTCAAGACGGTTACTACGGTAACATGGCTACTCGTGACACTGGTGCTATCGGGGGACACATTACTCGTCGCCTGGTGCAAATCGCCGAGCAAACACTTGCTGGCGGCAGCCGATAATGACAGATAGAGAAGTATTGGACAGAGTGTTCCTTAGGGAGCCTGTCCAATACTTCTTTTCTTTTCAGGGGGGATGCCCCATTCCTCTGCATAAAGTGTATGATACTTATTATAATAATACAAAACGCGCTGAATGTAATGTCTCGTTTCTCCATAAGGGATCAAATCGGAACGCTGAACCGTTCCATCCCACTCCTGATTTTGAAGCCACCGGTTCACCTTACCCTGTCCCGCATTGTAGCCTGCAACGGCTGCGGCCGTATTACCGTTAAACTCCTTGTGCAGCCAGCTGAGGTACCACGTTCCGAGCTGAATGCTGACGGAAGGCTTTTCCAGCTCATCCTTATACGAAGACGGGAAACGTCCTGCCTCAACAATCCATTCCGAAGTGTCGGGCATAAGCTGCATTAAGCCGTAAGCGCCTTTTTTGGATGAAATGTTCGTTTTATAATTCGATTCGACTCGGATAATAGCTGCAACCAATAGCGGGTCCACTTCGTATTTGGCAGCATGCTGCCTGATTTCCTCTTCATACTTGATTGGGTATAGCAGCTTTCCTACCGTGTCGCTGCTCATAAACAAGAGGAGGACGAAAGTTATGAAAAGTAGAGCAAATACTCGTTTTTTCCGCCAAAAGCTGATGCTCATAGCAGCCTCCTTCCCCTTAAGAAAGCCTCCACCTGCTCCTCAGTCTGTGCAAGCGTTCCCTGATTGTCAATAACAACGTCCGCCAGAGCTCTTTTCTGCTCGATATCCATTTGCGCCGCAAGACGCGCTTCCGCCTGCTCTTCCGATATCCCATCTCGCTGCATCAGTCTTTGTCGTTGTAACGTTCTTGGTATGTATACCACCATAACGGCTTCGTACATATGCTGCAGTCCGGACTCATAAAGCAGCGGTACGTCCACTACGACAAGCTTGTCCGGATAAAGCCGCTCGTACTCGCTCATACGCTCGCGCATGAGGGCACGGATGGAAGGGTGCATAATGCTTTCAAGATCTTTGCGTGCCTGCGGGTCGCCGAATACCGTTTCGCCCAGCTTTTTACGGTGAAGGGAGCCATCCGGCAGCAGCACCTTGGAGCCAAACCGTTCCCGGATTTGGGCTAATACAGGGCTGCCGGGCTCTACCACCTCGCGGGCAATCCGGTCGGCATCAACCAGCATCGCGCCGCGCTGCACCAGCATCTGGGAAACGGTGCTTTTGCCGCAGGCGATGCCTCCAGTCAAACCGATATTCATAATCATTTCTCCTTCGAGTTTTAAGGCAAGTGCATAAGCGCCGTTACATCAATTTCATGATACCCATAATAATCAAAACAAATCCCGGAAACACGGACAATCGTTGAATCCAAGACAAATCCGAGTACTTAAAACCTATTCGTAAGCCGGTCGCCAAAAAGGTCCCGCTGGCCAAAGCAATGACAGCGGAAGTAATGAGCGGCGCAAAGCCTATTAACGCAGCTCCGATCCCGGCGCCGAATGCGTCCAAAGACAAAGCGACTCCCAAGAGTACGGCTTCAGATGCGGAAATGTTCCCCGAACGGTCAATGTCCGCAATGGAAGGCTTACGCAAAATCTGGATCACAAGGCCAAGACGCTTCAATTCGATATACATAACTTCCTTCGCACTTGCAACCGGAGTCTCCTCCACCTTCACTTCCGCTTCCGGGCTTTGGCCTGCAGGAGCGTCATCCTCGTCTTTTTTCTTCGACAAGACCTGGTATACGGCCCATACTCCGATGCCGATCAGGATCAAGCCTCCTGCCGCCTTCGCATAAAGCGGATCGACAAATCGGCTTACAAGCACTCCGATCTGCATTGACAAATAAATGATACATCCTGAGCATAAGGAGATGATTGCAACAGATACCAACGGGATGCGAATTTTACGCAGTCCGTACATAACTCCTACGCTGAAACCGTCGAGACTGACGGCCAGAGCCAAAATCAATAACGAGATAAAAGGCAGCATGGTGTTCCCCTCCCGGCCATTTTACTCCTACTATATGGCGGATATGGGCGGAGCGTGCACAGTAAGGGAACAGCGGACCGGATGCTACGGCTTGGTTCGCCTGACCCGCTTGCGTTCTAATGGCTGGCAGTTCGGGCAAAAATGCGTGCCCCGCCCGCCTACGACCGTTTTTTCAATCTCGTGGCCGCAGTCAGGACAAGCTTCGCCCTTGCGTCCGTACATTTTCAGCTGATGCTGGAACATGCCGATTTCACCCTGCCCGTTGACGTAAGACTTGACGGAGGAGCCGCCTACAGCTACCGCCTCATTCAAAGTCTTAACTATCGCTTCGTACAATGCAGCAAGCTCCGCTGAGGACAAAGAGCTTGTCTCCCGTTCCGGATGGATTCCGGCCAGAAACAACGACTCATCCACATAAATATTCCCCAAGCCGACGATATATTCCTGATTGAGCAGAAGCGGCTTGATCTTGGTCGTGCGGCCGGACAGCTTCGCGAGAAACGCCTCCAGCGTGAACGATTCATCCAGCGGCTCCAGCCCCAGCTTGACCAGCGGCTTCTCTTCAAGCTCCCTGCCTTTCGGAAACACATGCATCGTACCGAACTGCCTTACATCCTTATATCTCAATTCACTTCCATCGCTAAAATGAAATACGACATGCGTATGAAGCTCCAGCGGATCGTTCTTGTCGTATAGACCGTACCGCCCTTCCATCCTCAGATGGGACACAAGCGTAAAGTCATCCATCTTAAAAAGGAGGAATTTGCCGCGCCGTTCGATCGAGTGGATCGTCTGGCCTTCCAGAAGCAGACGGAATTCGTCCGCTTCCTCCGGGAGCTGAATAATCCGCCGCAAATGAACGGATACGCTCTCGATGGTTTTCCCCTGAACCAGCTGGTTTAAAGTTCTTCTGACTGTTTCGACCTCCGGCAATTCCGGCATGATGTTCACCTCGGTGCTGTTTGCAAAGTGCGTCTCGAATGTTTATAAGAGGCAGACACGTTCCCCACACTTTGCAAACAGAGTATTTATTGTATATTACTTCGCTTCGTACCAGTTCGACCCGGCATCGACTTCGACCTTCAACGGCACATCCAGCTTCAACGCGCTTTCCATCACTTCCGCTACCGTAATCTTCATCGTCTCGATCTCGTGCTCAGGCACCTCGAATACCAATTCGTCATGCACCTGCAGGAGCATACGGCTTTGCAGTCCGTCCCGCTTCAGACGCTCGTCCATCTGCACCATGGCCAGCTTGATGATATCCGCAGCCGTTCCCTGGATCGGCGTATTCATGGCCGTCCGTTCGGCAAACGAGCGCAGGTTGAAGTTCGATGCCGTAATTTCCGGCAAATAGCGGCGCCGCTGCAATAACGTCGTCACGTAGCCGTTTTGGCGCGCCTGTTTGACAATATCGTCCATATATTGGCGAACCCCTTGGAACACGGCAAAATACTGCTCGATGAATTGAGCCGCTTCCTTACGGGTAATGTTCAAGTTTTGGGATAAGCCGTAATCGCTTATGCCGTATACGATGCCGAAGTTGACCGCTTTCGCCTGACGGCGCATATTAGAGTCGACCTCCGACTCCGATACGCCGAATACGTCCATCGCGGTTTTCGTATGAATGTCCATATCGTGCAGGAACGCTTCCATCAGCTTCTCATCCTGGGAAATGTGCGCCAGCACGCGCAGCTCGATCTGCGAGTAGTCGGCCGTCAGTATCGACCAGCCCGGCTCGGAAGGCACGAACACCTTGCGGATTTTACGTCCCTCCTCCAGACGGATCGGGATGTTCTGCAGGTTCGGGTATTGGCTGCTCAGCCGGCCTGTAGCCGCAATCGTCTGCTTGTAATACGTATGCACCTTGCCCGTTTCCCCGCGAACCTCCTTCAGCAGCCCTTCGACATAGGTCGATTGCAGCTTGGCCAGAGACCGGTAATGCAAAATATGCCCGACCGCAGGGTGGTACGGCTCCAGCTTCTCCAGCACCTCCGCATCGGTGGAGTAGCCTGTCTTGGTCTTCTTGATCGTTGGCAGCTCCAGCTTCTCAAATAAAATTTCGCCAAGCTGCTTCGGCGAGTTAATGTTGAACTCGGTGCCGGCCGCATCATAGATCGACTGCATGATTTTTTCCAGCTGTGCGCCAAGCTCCGCTCCGTATTGCTTCAGCCCGGCGGTATCCACCTGTATGCCTTTCTCCTCCATGGAAGCCAGGACGTGAGCCAATGGCTGCTCGAGCTCGTAAAACAACCGGTGCATATCGTTCGCGTCCAAGTCCCGCTTCATAGGCTCGGTCAAGCCTTGAACCGCCGCCGCTTTACGGCACATAAAATCGGACAGGATGTCGATGGAAGGAATTTGGAATTTCGCTCCTTTGCCGAACACGTCCTCATCCGCCTTCAAATAAGGCAAGCCATATTTACCTGTCAGACCGTTCAGTGTAAGCGCTGATTCCGTCGGGTCCAGCAAATAAGCCGCGAGCAGCGCGTCGAACGACGTTCCGCGAAGCTGAATGCCGCGCCACGACAGAACGATTTCCGCTCGATGCTGGTCATAGACCGACAGCTGCTTATCTTCGGCTTCGAGCCACGCTTTCACCGCTTCCGCCTCCGCAGAGCCTGAAGCCAGCAGCTCGAACGGTAAGTAATAACAGGCTGCCTCCGTATACAGCGCAATGCCGATCATTTCAGCCGTATGCGGGTTATCGCCGGCTGCCTCGACATGGATCGCCGTCACTTGAGGGAGCGCCTGAACCAGCTTCTCAAGCCCCTCGCGATCCTGCACCGTTACCGCTTCAATAGCCGCCTGTTCTTCCTGTCCGGCATCGCTTGTGGAGAAATCCATTTTCTCAAGCAGCGATTTGAACTCCATCTTGCGGAACATGTCTCCGAGGGCTTGTCCGTCGTACCCTGTGTAGGCGATATCCTCCCACTTCGTATCAAGCGGAACCTCGCGGTAGATCGTCGCCAGCTCCTTGCTCATCCGCGCGTCGGCGGCGTGCTCCTCGACCTTCTCCTTCATCTTGCCCTTCAGCTGTGCGGAATTGGCCAATACGCCTTCCACAGTCTCGAACTCGTGCAGCAGCTTGAGCGCGGTTTTCTCTCCCACGCCGGGAATGCCCGGAATGTTGTCGGATGCGTCGCCCATCAAGCCTTTCAAGTCAATGATCTGCTGCGGCGTCAAACCGTACTTTTCCTTGATCTGCGCTTTATCGTACAGATCGACCTCGCTGATTCCTTTGCGTGTCAACGCTATCGTTACCCGGTCGGAGGCAAGCTGCAGCATGTCCTTATCGCCTGTAACGACAAGAACGTCAATATCGCCCCTCTCATCGGCCATACGGGTCAGCGTCCCGATAATGTCGTCCGCTTCATAGCCCTCGAGCTCGAATTGAGCCATACCGAACGATCGAATCAAATCCCTTACGAGCGGAAACTGCTCGGACAGCTCCGGCGGCGTCTTCGCTCTTCCACCTTTATATTCTGCGTAGTCCTTATGTCGAAACGTTACTTTCCCCGCGTCGAACGCCACGAGGAAATGGGTCGGCTTTTGCTCCTCCAGCAGCTTTAAGAGCATCGTCGTGAAGCCGTACACCGCATTCGTATGCAATCCGCTGGAATTGCTAAGTAAAGGCAAAGCATAAAAAGCCCTGAAGGCAATACTGTTGCCGTCAATCAATATTAATTTCGACATGGATACACCTCATTTTCCTTAAGCATCTTCTTCCATGATAGCATAGGACAATGAAAGAAAAAAAGCTTACGTCCACTTTCCTATTGTTGGGGTGACGCCCGCCGCTTGAGCATAAACATAAAGTATAAGGCGATGTTTGTCGCGTAAACGGAGGTATACGTCCATGAGCACCTCAAACCGGTCCCAAAGCAAAAAAGCCATTTGCTTCGACGTCAATCAAACCTTGATCCATCAGGGTTTACATTTCGAGCAAGCGTTCCGTTCCGTTTGGGACGACTATTATGCCCGTTCCATCCGGGACACCTTTCCGCAATCGGAGGAGCTGTGGAGCAAATACCAGCTGCACTGGCAGCAGCATAAAAAAAACAAAACCGTCCGCATGCAGCTGGACGATTTGCAGCAAATGTGCCTGCACGATGCGCTCAAGGAGCTGGAAGTGCCGGTGCATCAGCAGTTTACGAGAGATTTTTTCCAATTGGTGCGAAAATCCAGGCTGGCTGCCAAATCGATGGCTCCGGGGGTGGAGGAAACGCTGAAGTCGCTGGCACCGCGCTTCAAGCTGGCGATCATCAGCAACAGCCCGAGGAGCGAGGTCATTCATCTGCTCCATCGCTTCGGTCTAAACGACTATTTCCCGGACGAGCGAATCTTCACGGCACATCAGGCTTCGGAGAAAAAGCCTCATATTCCGCTGTTCAAAACCGCTATCAAAACGCTGAATGTATCCCCGAGGCAAATGGTGATGGTCGGGAACTCGTGGAAGCACGATGTATGCGGAGCTACCAAGGCAGGGCTCGATGCCGTATGGATCCAATCCGGTACCGCGGCAAAAAAAATTTCCCAGCAAAAGCTCGGGAAACGGAACGTGTATTGTATTCAGCATTTGGATCAGCTGCTTGAACTCTTTTAAACGTAGTCCCCGTCACCGATGCAAGCACAGTGATAAATGCTGCCCGGATGCTCCTTGGACATTTTCTTCAGCTTGGCCGAAGCTTGCGATATTTGCTCGAGTGTAACGGACTCGGCCGTTCCGCAAATAATGAGCGACAGCGAGATCGTAACTCCGGCATTGTCTACCTTGTTGCCGTTGCGGTCCTCGACATACAGCCAATCGTCTCCCTCATACAGCAAACGAACCCCTTGATCGAACCGCCTTATGATCTCCTTGCACAGCTTCTCGGGCTCATCCGATGAGGTGATGGCAATAAAGTCGTCGCCTCCGATGTGTCCGACAAAATCATGCGGCAATCCGCACGCGAACAGCGACTGCTGGATCACGTCCGCCGTATATTGAATCAGCTGGTCTCCCTTTTGAAACCCGTACCTGTCGTTAAACCATTTGAAATAATCGAGGTCCGCGTAAATGACCGAGAAGCCTTTCTTCTCCAGCAAACGCTTGCTCAGCTCGCGGTGAATCTGAATGTTGCCGGGCAATCCGGTTAACGGGCTGGCCACCTTCGCACTTTCCATCCTTGCATTCGTTATGCACTCCAGTATGGAGCGAATGGAACAGGCTCCCGCCATTTTGCCCTTGCTTGTAATGACGACCAAATCGTACAAGTTGTTAATATCGCGCGAGGTAGCGAGCTGCGATACGTTTTCCACCGGAGTATGCTCGTCCACAATGAGTGGCTGCTTGTCCATAATCTGATCGATCGAGCGGTTCCAGAATAGTGAAAAGCCATACTGCCCAGCCAGCTGCTGAAACAAGCTTTCCCGCATCATCAGACCGACAGGAACATCATTCGAGACAATGACAACCCCCGGCGCATGAAGATTGTTCTTGAAATAGCTGGCCACCTCGGATATTAAAGCTTTGCTGTCGAACGTGGCGGTAGCGGTGATCAAATCGCCGATCGTCCAGGCGCTGCCGATATTATCGCGGATTTTGCGCTGCTGTATAATGGACTCTGCAAGCTCCGGCGCCACAACAGCCTTCTCCGTCCCCGGCCTCCCGAGCAAGTAGCCTTGCCCGAAATGGACTCCCATTCGGGTCAAATATAGCAGTTCCTCCTGCCGCTCGATCCCTTCTGCGATGATTTGGATGTTGAGCTTTTGGGCGAAAGAGACGAACGATTCCATAATGGCTTCTTTCGTTTTGCTGCGGTATACGTCCTGAATGAGCGACTTGTCGACTTTGATAAAATCCGGCTGGAGCTCCGCAATGGCCTGCAGGGAAGAATAGCCCGCCCCCGCGTCGTCTATGGCGATCCGGTACCCTTGGTGACGGTAATGCTCCAGTATTTTTTGGGCCATGGAAAAATCCTCGATGGAGCTGCGCTCCGTAATCTCAAACACGATCTGCCCAGGCTGAATGCCGTGCGCCTCCAGCATTTCCAGCGTCTTGCCCGGTACGAACAGCGGATCGTACAAGATCGCCGCCGAAATGTTAATAAACAGCAGCTCGTTCTTTCTTGCCAAAAACGCCCCATGGATCGCTTTCTCCCTCGCGAGCCGATCCAACCGGTACAGCATCCCCTCCTGTTCGGCGTAAGAAAACAGCGTGAGCGGGGAATGCAGCGGGCTGTTTTCAGGTCCCCTTGTCAAGGCTTCATAGCCTAGAACGGTTCCATTCTTCAATGAAATAATCGGCTGGTACACACTATGTATCGATTGGTTACGCAATATTTCAAGCATTTCGTTTCGCAGCAAGGTATGATCCCGATCATTCATGCTCGAGTCCGACGGGTTAGTGGCCATGATCTCATCTCCACCTCTAGAAGCTATTGGATTGTATGCTACTAACGTACCATAGGAATTTCATCCCAGTGTAAAAGTCCTAATTCTTTTTTGTTAAAGCTATGTAAATATTTAGCTCGGTAGGTACTTCATAACCTTGACGCTTACATTTTTTTAACATTTCATGGGTTTATCATCAAGAGTATCCAGTTCATTAGTGAAATGGATTTGTTGGAGTTAATAGTAGAAAAAATGCACCTCCGCAGCAAAAGCCGCCAGAGGTGCTTATTTTTGTATTTAGTTCATCAGCTGTGCATATTGCAGAAGGCGTTTTACCATCACAGCCGCCTCCGCACGGGTAGCATTCTCACCCGGTACGAACGTGCTGGCCGTCATTCCGTTCATAATGCCTGCGGTAACAGTTTGCGCTGCCGCTTCCTTCGCCCAGCTGCTGATGGACGCGCTGTCGCTGAAGGATGCAAGACCCTGTGCGTCCGCCGCGGCTTTTTTGCCAACAATCGTCATCGCTCTTGCTGCCATTACCGCCATTTGCTCGCGTGTAATATTCGCATTCGGCTTGAACGTGCCGTCCTCGAAGCCGTCCACCAAGCCTGCTTTCGCTGCGGCTCCGACGACTCCCGCGTACCAATCCGACGGCAACACGTCGGTAAACTTTGCTGCAGAAGCTTCGTTCAGACCCAATCCTCGCACTAGGATGGCGGCGAACTCCGCGCGCGTGATCCGGTTATCCGGAGCAAAGCTCGACTCGGTCATACCATTGACTACCAGCTTCGATGCCAAAAGCTCCACATCGGATTGTGACCAATGCTTGGTCAAATCAGCGAACGTTTTGGACGATTCAACTACCGTGTAAATACTGTTGCCCGGACGTTTGATCGTTACTTGCGTTCCCTCATTGCCCTCTGTGAACAGAGCCGGCACGAAGCGGAATTGGCCAGCAGCCGGATCATAAGTCACTGCCGTTGTTTTGGACAAATCCTTTGGTTTGCCTATGTTCATCTTTCTGGAGACGTAGTTCAGACCAAAGTCTTCTACGGTAACCGTCTTGCCTTTCGATTCCAAACTAACCTTAAAATCGATGGCTCCGGCTCCGGGATGAAGAGTAAGGCCGGCTTGATTTGCTTTGTCTTTCATGGCCGACAATGCAGCATCACTCAGGTTTTCCAATGTGACAACAAGCTTCACATCGTTCCATGGTGCACCCAAGGATTTCGCGAGCTCTGCAAAATTGACCGCCTTCACCGGCAATTCGTAAGTGATATGACCGTATTGGAAGGAAATAACCAGTCCAGACCCTGCAGCTGCGATATCTGCCAACTGCTGTGCAGGAAGCCGGAATATTGCCGTTGCCGCGTCGGTACTTCCTGCTTCTATTGTTAGTTTCTGCATCGTTGCACCGCTGCCGCCGGCTGCTATGGCCTCAAGCGCTTTGCTTAGAGCCGAAGCATCTACTTCTATGGTTGCGAGTTCCCTTCCATCCGCTGCCTTCCCGATTACCGGTTCTACCCGCAGTACCTGTGAGCCAGCTTCAGAAGGCTGGACAGGCGTGCCGCCGCCACCTGCAGATGAACCCCCACCGCCGCCGTTTCCACGACCGGATCTAGATAGGGTGACGGATGCTTCGTTGGAGTCCGCACTCTCGTAGGCCGAGTTTGCAGCAGTCACTACATAATAATAGGTAGAACCGTACTGCAAGCCGCTGTCTGTATAGCTGTTATTGGCCACATTCGCCGCTACCGTAACATACCCTGTTCCCGGAGTTGTAGTACGTTTCACATTGTAATAAGTGGCTCCTGTTACACTGTTCCATTTCAAGCTGACCTGGGCATCTCCTGCTGTTGCAGTCAGGTTGCTCGGCGCCGCTGGCACTTGGATTACAATACTCGCTTTTGGCTGAGCGCTAGTTTCGGTTGATGCGTCACTTTCCCCAGCAGTATTCCCTGCTGTCACTACATAGTAATAGGTTGTTCCGTTTTCCAAACCAATGTCCGCGTACTGGGTATTCGCCACATTCGCCGCTACCGTAACATACCCCGTTCCCGGAGTCGTACTGCGCTTCACATTGTAATAAGTGGCTCCCGTTACGCTGCTCCATTTCAAGCTGACCTGGGCATCTCCTGCTGTTGCAGTCAGGTTGCTCGGCGCCGCTGGCACTTGGATTACAATACTCGCTTTTGGCTGAGCGCTAGCTTCAGTTGATGCGTCACTTTCCCCAGCAGTATTCCCTGCTGTCACTACATAGTAATAGGTTGTTCCGTTTTCCAAACCAATGTCCGCGTACTGGGTATTCGCAACATTCGCCGCTACCGTAACATACCCCGTTCCCGGAGTCGTACTGCGCTTCACATTGTAATAAGTGGCTCCCGTTACGCTGCTCCATTTCAAGCTGACTTGGGCATCTCCTGCTGTTGCAGTCAGGTTGCTCGGCGCCGCTGGCACTTGGATTACAATACTCGCTTTTGGCTGAGCGCTAGCTTCAGTTGATGCGTCACTTTCCCCAGCAGTATTCCCTGCTGTCACTACATAGTAATAGGTTGTTCCGTTTTCCAAACCAATGTCCGCGTACTGGGTATTTGCTACATTCGCCGCCACTGTAACATACCCCGTTCCCGGAGTCGTACTGCGCTTCACATTGTAATAAGTGGCTCCTGTCACGCTGTTCCATTTCAAGCTGACCTGGGCATCTCCTGCTGTTGCACTCAGGCCGGTCGGCGCGGCTGGCAATTGGATTACAATACTCGCTTTAGGCTGTGCGCTAGCTTCAGTTGATGCGTCACTTTCCCCAGCAGTATTCCCTGCTGTCACTATATAGTAATAGGTTGTTCCGTTTTCCAAACCAATGTCCGCGTACTGGGTGTTCGCCACATTCGCCGCTACCGTAGCATACCCCGTTCCTGGAGTCGTACTGCGTTTCACGTTGTAATAAGTGGCTCCCGTTACGCTGCTCCATTTCAAGCTGACCTGGGCATCTCCTGCTGTTGCAGTCAGACCGGTCGGTGCTGTCAACGGAGGCTTGATGTTGTCGACCGCTTCTTGGCCCAGGCGATCCTGAAGCTGCTGCAAATACAGACTGTCCGGCTTCACATGAGTTCCGAGATGATCCCAGTAGGCGTCGTTTCGCGGACGAGGGTCATATTCATTAGGTACTAGCGGAGTTCCTTTCGTGCCGACATGTCCGATAGCATAGTTTTGCGCCGTAGGAGGCTGCTGGGAGGTCAGGATGCCTTCCGTATTCCAAGTTACATAGTTTGCTCCTGCCCAAGCATGGCCGCTGCCCAGCCAAGCGCGGTCCCGAATGACGATATGGCCCTTCACCTTATCGAACAAGCCTCCGGTAGACCAGCGATGATGCGGCTCGCTCGAGTTGTAATTTTTCTGCGATTCACTGTCATGAATGACGTTAGGACCAGGAATCCGGCTGTCAAATACAAATGCATGCCGCTCCGATTCCGAGTACGATCTTTGCACCAAATTCAATTGACCAACAAAGTAATAAGCGTATCTTCTTCCGCCTGTTACGATGCTGACAAAGTCGGTGATTTTGCTGTCCTGCACCGTTACCCATTTGGCGTTGCGGTCTATTTTTACCAAGGAATAAGCGAGGTGCTTGGCTGTAATGTTACGAACCCAGCCGTTCTTCAATCCGTTCATGACGACGAATTCCTCAACGTGGTTCTCATCGGCGAGGTAAGGGTCGGTCGTATCATTATCCATGACCGTATCGATAATGCTCGGATCGAAAGCCGAATCGACGTACATGTACTCCACGCCTACATTTTGGATACGGGACGGATCGCTGTACTTCATCAACTGCCCGCCTCCCCAGCGGAGCTCGATGGAATTGGCAATCGGCGCATCGACCGTAATCACGTTGCCTTCTATTTTGTCGATCACCCGGTCAAAATCCAGATTAAACGGAGTCATCTGCGACGTAGAGCCCGGCACCGCATCCGGTCTGTCCGGCCTGTCATAAATTTTATCCATCTCGGTTTCATGGATCCATGATTGGTTCCCCACACGACGCACGATTACAGTATCGCCGACGTTATACTTGCTCGCATCCGCTACACGGAACGTACGCGCTCCTGAAGGCACGAACATGTCGGTAATTTCGGTTGCCGTGCTCGTATCGATCTGCAGCCCGGTACTGTTACCAACCTCGATTAAGGATCTCGCTTTAGTGCCCGAACCATATATAACCGTACCGCCCGCCTCGTCTTGTCCTTCGCCCCGCAGCACGACGCCTCCGGTTTGAATTTTCAACGTGCCGCTTACTTCATATCGGCCTTTTTTCAAAAGCACCGCACCGCGGATACCATCTGCTTCCGGCATGGCGGATACCTGATCGATCGCCTCCTGAATCAGCTGCGTCGCATCTCCCTGGATCGGTTCTACCGTAGCTTTCACCGGAGCATCCGGAAGCTTCACGCCTCCTCCATTATAACCGACATTAGAGAAGTCAAGCACTCGGTTGCCCTTAAAATCGGGAATATATAGGAGCTTGTTGTCCGGCCCCATATACACGATGCTGCTTTGATCCGTAGGAATCGCTTGGGGATCCAATACGGTAAAATAAAACGTATCATAAACGGTCTTACTTCCCGTCACGATCGTTAACCGAATTTGATAATCGCCATATTGCGCAACATTGCCATCAAATTCAATGGTATGCTTCCCTCCGGTTTGGACCGCATTAGGCGCAATGGACTGAATAATTTCATTGCCGTTACGTACAAGCTCGGCGCCTACCGAAGCATTCACATAAGGATTTACCGTCACTGCCGGATACGCGGCGCCAATGTTCACAAGAGCCGGTTGGCCTATCTCCATTTTCATATCTGAATGTGACAATTGCAGATCCGCGATAAGCGGGCTTAAATCCTTATTCGGGTTCGTAACGTCCACCCAAATGCTTATGTAAACCGTTTTTTCGTTTAAGGAAGCCTTCCCGACAATAAGAACGACGCCTTCCTCTACTGCCGTGATCTTCCCGTTTGCATCGATGGTAGCTACCTTAGTATTTTTTGATTCAAAACTTACCGTTGCCTTGGAAAGATCATTCTCCTCGAGGTTCCTTGTAAGATTGCCTTTCAACTGCAGCGTCTTTGTATTACCTTTATTCAAATAAATCGTATCGTTCAATTGATACGTCTTCGTGGCATCGAAGAAATTGATATTGTTCAAAATATCCAGTAACCCGCCATACAGCTCAAACTCGGCAACCGCGCTTCCTGCAGACAAATGGTGCAGCTGAAGTCTCACATAATTAGCGCTTGTTTTCGAGAAAATAACCGATTCATTCGTTGTAATCGTCCCCGTCTTTGTATACACATCTTTCCATACGGTTCCGTCCTCAGAGGCTTGAATCGTATACCCATTCAGCTTATCCGAATCCGTAAAGCGGATGGTCGAGCGATTGTACGAGTACGTCTCGCCCAAGTTCACGGTAAGCGACGATTGCTTATCGTCTGCATCCGCGGTGGACGGAACCCAGGCTGTGTTCGTGCCGTCAACGGCAAATGCAGCATTCCCGGAGCTGGCCGTGGCGCTTTTGTTCAAAGCGATATTGCTCTGTGCCACCGGATCGTACACTTCTAGTGGAATGGTGATCCCTTTAAGTACGCCTCCTATGATAGCATCCGCCGTCAGAGTGGTTTTCCCATCTTTGATAGCGGTAACATTACCGTTCTTATCAACGCTTGCGATAGACGGGTCCGAGCTTTTGAAAAAATTCGTAGCGCTCGATAAAACGGCATCGTTTCCGTTATCCAGCTTTCCTTTTAATAGAAATGATTTGGTTCCGCCGGCCGCAAGAGAAACAACCTCGTTTTCGTTATATACGTGGTTACCAGCATCCGTAAGGATGATGCTGCTCAATTTCTCAGCTGGCGGTACGGCGTTAGGATTGTTATACACCTGCAGCTCGTACAATTGGAAGTTTTTCGAATCGAAATGCAGCTGGATCCGGATTGATGACGAAGACACGGGATCAAAATCTATCGTATCCGTTACCGTACTGTTAGGAAACGCATTCCGAACGACATACACGTCCGTCCATACGGAGCTGTCAGACAAATATTGAACCTTCATTTCCTTCACATTGTTCGGTCTCCAGTTCAGCTTCACTTCGTTAAACGTCTGAACGCCTCCGAAGTCGACCTGCAACCAAGGGCTTAGATCTTTACTGTTGGAATTCCAGCTCGTTCCGGTATTACCGTCAACCGCCTTCTCCGGACCGTTGCTGGCAGCATTCGATGATGTGCTGGCTTTCACTGTCTTGCCCAATGCCAGGTTGATCAGCTCAGCTGCGCGAGCCGGATTGGGCTGAACAAGCAAACCGCTTGGAAGCAGCAACGAAAAGATCAGTAGAGCTACTACTCCAAGCTTGAAACGTTGAACTACGTCTTTCAAAATGACAACACCCTCCTCAATAATTGAAAACGTTACCATACAAAGTTCCATTATAAGGAAGGGAATGCTCGGAGTGATTATGTTTTTTTGTGTTGGCATACGTTCTTTTATGTTGTTTTTTCCTGCCTCCCCACAGCAAAAAAAGAGACCGTACGAACGGTCTCCCTTACTTAAATATTTAAATCCTTCCGCTTTCCCGTAACGATATAAATAACGCCTTCGCCGATATTCGTGCAATGATCCGCTACGCGCTCCAGATAATGCGCTACGAACATAAGCTGCGACAGCTGACGGTTGCGGGCGAATTCGCTGTTCATCAAGCCGAGAATTTCATTCATCAGCGTGCTGTACATTTTATCAATCTCGTCATCCTTCTCCGCAAGCGCCGCGGCGCGATGAATGTTGCGCTCGGTATACGACTGCAAGCTTTCACGCAGCATATCGCGGACAAGCAGCGCCATGCGTGGAATGTCCTCCAGCGGCTTGATCAGCTCCTCGCCGGACAGGCGAATCGCGATTTTGGCGATATCCACCGCATGGTCGCTGATGCGCTCCAAGTCGGTGGCGATTTTCAAAGCGGTGCCGATGATGCGGAGATCGCCCGCCATCGGCTGCTGAAGAGCGATGAGGCGTAAGCAGCGTTCCTCGATATCGAGCATCATCTCGTCGATAATGTCATCCTCCGTGACGATCTGTCTGGCTAGCTTCTCGTCAAGCCTCGCCAGAGCATCTACCGCTTGGGAGATCGATTCCTCCACTAGTGTACCCATTTTGACCAGCAATTGTTGAAGCTCATCTACATTTTGGTGAAAATTAGACCTGGTGTCCACCATAATAGCTCCCTTCCGTTATCCGAAACGCCCGGTGATGTAATCTTCCGTTCTTTGATCCGTAGGGGCAGTAAAGATTTTATCCGTTTGGTCGGATTCAATCAATTCGCCGTTCAGGAAGAAAGAGGTATAATCGGAAATCCTTGCTGCCTGCTGCATGTTGTGCGTAACGATGATAATCGTGTACTTTTCTTTTAATGTTTGTGTTAACTCTTCCACTTTCAAAGTGGAAATCGGATCCAGCGCAGATGTAGGCTCATCCATCAGCAGAACATCCGGTTCAACCGCCAGCAGGCGGGCAATGCACAGCCGCTGCTGCTGACCGCCGGACAAGCCTAGGGCGGATTTGTTCAAGCGGTCCTTGACCTCGTCCCACAGCGCAGCCTGAACCAGGCTTTTTTCTACGATTTCATCGAGAACGGCTTTCTTCTTCGTTCCATGAATTCTCGGACCATACGCGATGTTGTCATAGATGCTCATAGGGAACGGGTTCGGACGCTGGAACACCATGCCGACTTTTTTGCGCAAGGAAACGACGTCCATCTCCTGGCCGTAGATGTTTTGCCCGTCGACATAGATGCTGCCGTTAATTCTTACGCTGTCGATCAAATCGTTCATTCGGTTCAATGTACGCAGGAACGTCGATTTGCCGCAGCCGGAAGGACCGATCAAAGCAACGATGGAGTTGTTTTTGATTTCCAGCCCGATGCTGTGCAGCGCCTGGTTCTCCCCATAGAATAGATTCAGCTTCTCTACTTTAATCTTATTTTTCTCTATCACGATTTATTTCCCCCCGGAAAGTCTTTTTTGTAAAATACGGCTAGGAATTCCGATCAGCAGGTTGAACACCAGTACGACAATGAGCAGCAGCGCGGCGCTGCCTTGAGCGATTTGCTTCGCATCCGGAACAATTGCCTCCGATTGCACATACCATAAGTGTGTCGCCAGCGTTTCGCCCATTGCGAGCGGACTCCAGTCCGGGAAAAACCGTGAAACTGACAAGCCCGCAGTATAGATCAGAATGGCGGATTCGCCCAAGGCCCGTCCGGCAACCAGCGTAATCCCCGTAATCAGGCTTGGCATAGCAGCTGGCAGCAGCACCTTGCGGATCGCTTGCCAACGGGTGGAGCCGAGTGCAAGTGAAGCTTCCCAGTACGATTCGGGCACCGAGCGGAGCGATTCCTCCGTTACCCGGACCAGGACCGGCAGGTTGAGCAGGGACAAGGTAGCCGCTCCGCCGATAATCGAGAATTTCAAACCGAACAAATTGACGAACAAGAGAAATCCGAACAAACCGAATACGATTGATGGTACGGAAGATAGAGCTTCTACGGAAATACGGATAAAATCGGTAAACTTGTTTTGTTTGGCATATATGGATAAGTACACACCCGCCCCGATGCCGATAGGCAGGGAGAACAGCAAGGATAAGAACAAAATGTAGAAGGAGTTGAAGAGCATCGGCCCGACGCCGCCGCCCGCCATAATCTCCTGCGGCTTCCCGGTAATGAATTTCCATGAAAGATGCGGCAAGCCGTCACCCAAAATACGGATTAGAAACCATGCCAGCAGCAGTAAAATAATGATGCCGGTTACCCAGAAAAAACCGGTGGCGATACGATCTGTCGTTTTGCTGGTCATTTCACTTCACTCCTCTTCGAAACAAATCGGATCACGATGATAAGCGTTAAGGAGATCAGAAGAAGCATCAACGCCATTAAGTACAACGCGTTATTCCAAGTCGTGCCGTAGTTCGTATTCCCCATATCCTTAACAATCGCAGTGGTCAAAACCGTCGTAGATTCAAGCAGGGAGCCCGGCATTTGCGGCGAGTTCCCGATGACCATGAATACCGCCATCGTCTCACCGATCGCTCTGCCCATACCGAGGATGATACCTGTAATAATCCCTGGACGAGCCGCGGGGATGAGAACTCTCCATATCGTTTGCCATCTGGTTGCTCCAAGAGCAAGCGATGCTTCCTCCAAGCGGCCTGGCAGCGCCCGGATGGCGTCTTCGGAAATCGACAGAATCGTCGGCAGGATCATGATCGCCAAAATAATGGCAGCCGGCAAAATTCCGTAACCAATCGTTCCCGTAGTTTTGGCAAGCATAGGCACGATGACCGTCAAGCCGATCAAGCCGTAAACAACGGAAGGAATACCGACGAACAAGTCCGTGGCCGGACGCATAATTTCGCGCATCCATTTCGGTGCAATCTTGGCCATAAACACGGCACCGGATAAAGCCAGCGGAACAGCCAATACTACAGATAACAGCGTCAGCAGCATTGTGCTGTACAAAAAGGCGAAGATCCCGAATTTATTCTGGCTTGGCGTCCAATCGTGAGAGAAGAAGAACTCCCAAGGAGTAACGCCGGTGAAGGTCTTGACTCCCTGCAATCCGACGAAAGCAATAATCGAAAAGATAATAGCCGAAACCAGAACGGCGCTTCCGACAAAAATCCATCTCATGGTTTGATCGTAGCGGTTTTGTTGTTTGGTCCACTGGCTCACTTTTTTTTCTAGTTTAGCTCGCTCATTTAGCTTGTCAGCGAAAGAATTCACTTTCCTCTTGCCCCCTATTCATTACTTCCCGAATTTGCGGTGCATACCGCAGTGCAGCACGTTGCATTTTCGTTCTTTTTCATCATAGAGGATAATTGTAAAAGCCATACATTTGAATTGTTAAGACAATGTAAAAATTTTATGAAGGTCAACATCATGTCGGCTTTCTGTTTTTCTTGGCGAAATATGTCGCAAGCCGCAAAAAAAAAGAGACCCGGCACAGCCGGATCTCTTCTTGGAAGCTGTAATTCTTATTTTTTCAGCAAATCTGCAGGCAAGAATTTCAACTCTTCTACACGCTTGCTTTGGAAATCGGAGCTCTTGATATAGTCGATGAACGCTTTAACAGCGCCTTTAGCTTCGCCTTTAGTGTACATACGCTCAACGCCATACAAAGGATATTTACCTTCTTTGATAGTGTCTTTGCTGAATGCTACGCCTTCGAATTTCAAAGCTTTGATAGTATCGTTCAAGTAAGGAGTATCAACATAACCGATGGAACCGGCAGTGGAACCGACTGTTGTTGCAACAGCGCCGCTGGACTCTTGAGTTACGCCGTCTTTTGTAAATTCTTTGTCGTCAAGAACGATTTTCTTAACAAGTGCTCTGGAACCGGAGCTGTCTGGACGGTGAACAACTACGATTTTAGCGTCTTTACCGCCAACGTCTTTCCAGTTCGTGATTTTGCCCATGAAAATATCTGCTGCTTGAGCTTTCGTCAAGTTATCTACGTTTACGTCTTTGTTAACGATCAATGCGAAAGGCGCGATAGCTACTACGTTCTCTACCAAGCCTTTATCTTTATACTCAGGACCTGCTTCGACGTCGGAATTACCGATATCGGAAGTGCCGTCAGCAACGTTTTTCAAACCTGTACCGGATCCGCCTGCAGTAACGTTAACCGTTACTTTAGGATTTTTCTCCATGAACTCAGTGGATGCTTGTTTTACCAATGGAAGCAAAGCACTGGAACCGGATGCCGTTACTGTGCCTGTCAGTTCAGCTGCCGCTGGAGGTGGAGTTGCGGCTGGCTGTGCGCCGTTTGCCGGTGTTTGTGTATCTGCTTTTGTACCGCAAGCAGAAAGTGCCCCCGCCAATAAAATAGAGATAACTGCAAAGTTGAAACCTTTTTTCGAGAAATGTTTAAACATCTCTTCGTGTCCTCCCTTTATTCGTTCGTTTTTTGTTTACTTGGACATCTTAACAACCCAATGTAAAGTTTAAACGCGCAAAACGTAAACGGAATGTAAAAGTTATTTTTGTCGAATTTTGAATTACTTTTTACATAATTATGTCACTAGATTAATAATCCGTTTCTATAATATAGGAAAAAGGATCTAGGAAAAGATTGATTTCCACCTGGATTCCGTAAAGATATGAGACGGAGGGATTATATTGAGAAAACAAAATCAGAAGCTGTCTACCAGGCTCCGCATCACTCTTAAGATGAAGATGGTATCCGGCTTGACCGCCATGCTGATCCTGTTTCTAATTGCGGCGATGTACAACGCGCAGCAGCTGGAGCAGATGAAGTCCTATCTCGGACAGCAGAACGAAAAGGTCGAATTGAAGCTGATGGCTCTCGAATTGAAGGAAATGGTCCAGGAGCTGAACATTATCGCATCCGGTCTGGAAATATCGAAGAAAGCGGAATACATACCTAAATATAATGAAAAAAGAAAAGTGTTCGAGTCGATGATCAAGCGGATCGGGGACACGGCGAGTACGCCGGAACAGGTGAAATGGCGCAGCCAGCTTATCTCCCTTACGGTCGAGTATACGAATACGTTCGATGTCGCGGCGAAGCTCGTACAGGACAACAAGCTTACTTCCGCAGATCTCGATAAAAACATGGAGTATTTGTATAACGAATCGCAAAGGCTGATGAACGATATCTTCATTAATGTAGATCAATTTTATGTCGACTATTCGAAAGGCGCCGAGCAAGCGATTGCTGCAACCCAGTCGCTGATGCACCGAACTTCGACGGTGCTGTGGATCGCCTCCGCATTCGTAGTCGTGGTCGGAGCGGCAATCGCCGCCGTACTCGTTAGCTCCTTCAGCAGACCGATGCGCCAGCTTCAGCAGGCGGTGCAGCGAATGGCTTCGGGCGATTTGCGGAGCAAGATCGGCAGCCGGTCCCAAGACGAACTTGGCTTGCTCAGCCAAAGCTTCGACCATATGGTCGATCAGGTGCGCAGTATGCTGCTGCAAACGCAGTCGATCGCCGCTTCTTTATCGGATCATTCGACTTCGTTCCATCGTTTGTCCGGTTCCACCGCGACAGCGAACGCCGAGATCATCCGGGCGATTCAAGAAATCTCCGCCGGTGCGGACAAGCAGGCGAATCATTCGGAGCATTCCGCTTCCTTAATAGCTGATCTGGAACAGGAGCTCGCAACGATCGCCCAATACTCGGAAACGGTTCAGCAAAAAAGCCGCGAAGCCGCCTTCAACACCCATACGGGCTCGGCTTCCATGGAGCAGCTGAAGCAGGCTTCCCAATCTTCCGAAGGCGTTCTCGATAAAGTGTACACAGCCATGGAAGGCCTGTCCGCAAGCACTGTGCAAATCCACAGGATCGTTAACACGATTACGGAAATATCCCATCAAACGAACGTGCTCGCGCTGAATGCGGCGATCGAGGCCGCAAGAGCAGGCGTGCATGGCCGCGGCTTCTCGGTAATAGCCGAAGAAGTGCGCCAGCTTTCGACTCAGACGAATGAATCGTCCAAATCGATTGCTGTCATTATTAAATCGCTGCTGGAGCAGACCGGAGAACTCGAAGGCTATCTGAGCGACGCGCGCCAAACGTTCGGCGTGCAAAACAAAAAAATGAATGACAGTATGGAAGCATTCCAGGAAATTCGTTCTTCCATGGAGATGCTGTCGCAGCATATCGATCAAATCCAGGCGCAAATTGAGCTCGCCAAAAATAAAAACGGCATGCTGGTCGAATCCGTTCAGTTTGTCGCAGCAATCGCTCAGGAGACGGCGGCCGGCGTAGAGGAAGTCAACTCGACCTCCGTTGAGCAGGATAACGCCATTCAACGGATCGCCCAGCAGGCTGACGACATTCTGGTCTTATCACAGAAGCTGTTCCACGAGATTCAGCAATTCCGAATGAGCGAGGATGCATCTCTCGATGCAGACCGCAACGGTTTACAATCCGTTAACAAAAGCGGCGATGATGAAGATCGCGGCGGCAGCGGATCGGACAGCGGTGATAGCAATGACAACAATGGCAGCAACGAGCGTCAGCCCGAACATTCGAAGCCACTTCCGGAGCCAGATGACGACACCGGTTCCGATGCTTCGGATAAGAGCGAGGCCGGATCCGATAAAGACGCCGCCAAGCCGGCGGAGGAAGAAAAGAAGCTTGTCTTGGTATAAAGCTTACTATACATACGGCAGCTTAGGACTTAACCGAGTCCCAGGCTGCCGTTGTTTTCTGTTTAGTAGAAAGGAATGCAGCACGATAGTTGCATGCGCGCAAAAAAAACCGCAAGCTTCGAGCCTGCGGCTTCGGTAGTCAATGGGATTAACTGCGAGTTCTCAGGTTCTTCTTGATTCTCGATGCCAGCAGCTCGAGAATAATTGCCAAAGCAAGGATGAAGTACGTAATTACTCCGACTTCTCTTACGTCGTAATAATAGGAGCTGGCCATAAACATATCGTAGCCGATACCGCCAGCACCGGCAACAGCGCCCATCGCCACCGCAACGGCGAAGTTGATCTCGAAACGCATGAACGTCCACGATATCAAATACGTGACACTGGACGGGATGACCGCTTGGAACACGATCTGCCACCAATTCGCCCCGCTTGCCTTCAACGCTTCAATGACGCCTTCATCCAGCTCCTCGAACGCCTCCGAGTACGCTTTGACCAAATAGCTGACCGAGTGGAAGGTCATGCCGATGACGGCTGCGACACTGCCCAATCCGGCGGCGACGGCAAAAATCAGTACCCATAAGACGGTAGGAACCGCTCTTATGAATGCTACGGCACCTTTTACGGCCAGCGATACCGGTTCGCTGGACAAGTTCCTAGCAGCCAAGAGCCCCAGGAACAAGGCGATGATACCGCCGAACAGCGTCGTCAAGAACGCCAGTCCCAGCGTAATGCCAACCTGCGCTAACGCCTCGAGGAATGTAAAATGCTTCAGATGCGGCTCCAAAAACATCGTTTTGACTGTAGTTGCCGTTGAAACGATGCTGTTCACGATGCTGATATCTTTGTAATCAAACGTGGCAAAGCCGTACACAGACAGCGCTGTCAGCGCCGCCAAAGTAATCTGAATGGCAAACGTGGCCTTGTTGAAGGGCCGTACCTTGATCCGTTTGCCGGAAAGCGCCAGCCGGCTGCCGTCCTTGTCGGGTAAGGTTTTGAACGATTCATGAAATGCCATGCTACAAAATCACCCTCCTGACATAGTTGGAGACAGCCTCGATGGCAAAGATGGCGATAACGATCACGATTACAACGAGTGAAGCGGCGCTGTAATTCAAGCTTTTGTAATACAAACTGAACAGGAATCCGATCCCCGTCCCGGTCAGAATGCCGACCAAGGTTGCGTGACGAATGTTCGTCTCCACCATAAACAAAATCCAACTGATAAGCTGAGGGATGCTGGAAGGGATCACCGAATGAAAAATGATCGAGAAATAACCTGCGCCCGTTGCTCTTAACGCTTCAACGGAGCTGTTGCTGACCTCATCGATCGATTCCATGAAAGCGCGGGTCAAAAAACCGAACGAGCCGAAGAAGAGGGCGAAGTATCCCGTAAGCACGCTCTGTCCGAATGAAAACAAGAGGATCATCGACCAGGCGGCAACATCTATGTTGCGGAACAGAGTGGCGATCGATCGGCTGATCATACTGACCACGCCTCCCACTCCCATCGTATTCGAACCTAGAATAGCGAACAACAGAGCGAATACAGCCGCTACCGAGGTGGCTGCTATCGAGACAAGCACCGTTTCGAGCAGCGTATCCAGAATTGCCGGCAGCCGCTTCATCGCTTTTTCATTAGGGTAAAAATTGCTTGCGGCCCACTCCGCCGCTTTCGGAATGGAAGTGAAGCCTTTGATCACGTCATACTCCGTAACAATAATTGCAATAACGGTCACTATGATCAGCAGGGCGCTGTACAGCAGGCTGTTCCTTCTTTTTCTAGCAAAAAAGTTAGCCTGCATACTGGCCTCCCATGATATCGACATGCTGATCATCCAATTCCGCGCCGTAAATTTTACGAAGCTGCTCCCGCTTAATACCTCCCGGGGACCCATCATAAACGATTGTGCCTTTATTCACGCCGATAATCCGGTCGGAATATTTCAATGCAACGTCAACTTGGTGCAAATTAATAATGACTGTGATGCCCATTGTGGAACAAATGTTTCGCAAATGTTCCATAATAATTCGGGATGCGTTCGGATCGAGGGAAGCGATCGGCTCGTCGCACAGCAGCATTTTGGGATCCTGCACTAATGCGCGCGCGATGCCCACACGCTGCTTTTGACCGCCGCTCAGCTGATCGCAGCGTTTGT
Source organism: Paenibacillus sp. H1-7 (assembly GCF_022354825.1). Taxonomy (GTDB): domain Bacteria; phylum Bacillota; class Bacilli; order Paenibacillales; family NBRC-103111; genus Paenibacillus_S. Next base: position 1,838,950 of record NZ_CP031168.1, on the reverse strand, counting down.
AGATCTGCTCCTCCAAGCCGAGAATGTTCAGAATATGGCAAGCCTGCTGCTTCTCCTGCTCGGTGTACAAGCCGAACACACCTGCCAAGGTGGATTTGTATCCAAGTCTGCCATGTAGCACGTTCTCGATAACGCTTAGCCGGTTGACCAGGTTGTAATGCTGGAAAATCATCCCGATCCGGGTGCGCAATCGTTTCAGCTCGTTTTTCTTAAAACCCATAATATTGGCGCCATCAAAAATGATCTCTCCGCTGCTTGCGTCAATCATGCGGTTAATACAGCGAAGGAGAGTCGATTTCCCCGCCCCTGAAGGACCGATGATAGACACGAACTCTCCTTCTTTCACAGCGAAGTTAACATCTGATAACGCTTTTGTATCCGCGCCGTATTGTTTCGATACCTGCTTGAATTCCAATAACGTTGTCATGGTTAACTCCCTTGGATGATTTTATTATTTGGACAGCTCACGGACCGGATTGAACCATGCATCCTCTACAGGCAAAAATTTCTCTTTACCGGTCTTTTGCTTGAACAAACCGGAATCCTTCGAGTCAGCCGGCAGGAACACTTTAGGGTTTTTGGTAACTGCTTCAGATGTGAACGCATCCTTCAGCTTCTTCTGGTCATCCGCGCTGATCGTGCTTGTGTTGATTGCAAACGGAGAGTTCAGTACCGGCGTAACGGAGATAACCGAGAACTCCTTGCCTACCAGCGTATTGAACGGCTCGGCAGCGCCTTGCTTGACTTTATATACAGCGCCCGGCTTGTTCGCCGTTCCGGAGGACAATTCTACATAGTTGGATACGCATGTATCGCAGAATGCCGCAATATCGGCCTTACCTGTCAAAAGATTAACTGCCGAGCCCTGATGAGAGCCGCCGAACAGCACTTCGCTGAAAAACTTGTCTTTGCCGCCCTGCAGCAAATCTTCAGCCGTCAAGCTTTTGTATTTGTCCTTCTTGCTGAAATAGCTCACGATTCCGGCGGAAGGAACTTTAAATCCGGATGTGGAGGAGTTGGATACGAACGAGAATTTCTTGCCTGCTATGTTGTCGATGGCAAAGCCGCTGCCGCTTTTGTACGCTTCCTCTTCGCCTTTTCTTACGTTCAGCCAGCTAAAGTAAACGGCATCGTCCAGCGTACCGGACTCGCCGCTCGCTACAACCAACGGCTGAACCTTCTTATTCTTAGCATTCGCTTCAACGTAGCCTTGAGGTCCCATGAAAGCCAGATCGGCATTGCCGCTAGCGATAGCCTCAATCGCAATGATATAGTCCGTTGTCGTCTTGTGCTCTACTTTTTTGCCGGTTGCGGTTTCGATGACTTTGCCGAGCTCATCGCGGGCGTTTTTCAAGTCAGCGCCGGATTCGTTAGGATACCAAGCGATAGTAATGGTGTCTTTTGTTTTTGCAGGTGCAGCCGCATTTTGCGTTTCACCTGTTGTTTTCGAACCGCAGCCTGCAGCTACAGCTGCCAGGGACAAGCAAATGACAAGAGACAATGCCTTTTTCATATTCAAACCCCTCCCAAAATGTACAATCTAGACAAGATTAGTATACAAATTGAATGTCACCGGAATGTTAGGTTAATGTTAAGATGTTGTAAGCTTTTCTTGCTGCTCCTTGACAACCATTTTACCGTCTCTGATTTGATACTCGCGATTGCACAGATTTTGCATAAACTCCAGGTCATGAAAAATTCCGAGCATGGTCGTTCCTTCCTTCATCAGCTGCTCGATCAACATTTTCACCTTCACCTTGGATCCTTCGTCCAAGCTTGCGGTAGGTTCATCGAGCAGCAGCAAACGAGGCTTCTTCACCATCGCTCTGGCAATGTTCAGCCGCAGCTTCTCGCCGCCGGAGAACGTGGACGGATAGCTGTCCCACAGGCTGCGGTCGAGCTCGAAGTGCTCGAGTATTTTTTCCGTCTCGTTCTCGGCATAATCTACTTCGTGTCCCATTTCTACAATGGCGTGACGAACCAGCTCTCTGGCTGTCGTCCGCGGCATAACGTTAAGAAATTGGGATACATAGCCGATTTCGAACTTACGCAGCTCGATAATGGTTCTCTCCGAGGCTGTCGCCAGATCGATTCTCCCGAACCGCTGCGAATGATACCAGATGCTGCCGGAATGAGGCAGGTACGTGCGGTAAATGCATCGGAGCACGGTCGATTTGCCGCTGCCGCTCTTCCCGGTAATGCCTACGAATTCTCCTTCTTTCAAATGCAGATTGATCTCTTCCACCGCTTTGATATGCTTGTTCAAGTTGTGCAAAGTGAACGATTTGGACAACTGTTCAATCGATAGCAGATTATCCATGCCATCACCTCCGTCAGATCCTGTAGTTCGTTTTCTGAATCAGCTTGCCATCGACCATAACGGCCGTAATGACCGGCAAATCGTCACCATCCAACCGCTCGATGATGATGATATCCGCCTTCTTGCCTTCCCGGATCGAGCCCAGCTCTTCGTCGATATTGACGGCCTTCGCCGGGTTGAGCGTGACCAGCTTGAACATCTCGGCCAAATCCTTGCCGCATAAGCTCGCCAGCTGAAATACGGAGTGCAGCAGCGCAGCCGGATAATAGTCGCTGCACAAAATATCGATGCTGCCGTCCTTCACGGCTTCCGTCGCCGACAGGTTGCCGCTGTGAGAGCCGCCCAGCAGGACGTTCGGCGCCCCGGCTACCGTGTACATGCCCTTTTCCTTCGCTTTTCTCGCAATCTCCATCGTAATCGGGAATTCGCTGATAACCGTGCCGAAGCTTTGTACAAGATCGAGCTTTTCCAGCGAATCGTCATCGTGGGACGCAATCGCAATGTTGCGCTCTTTGGCCATTGCGGCGATCTCACGGATGGCATCCTCCGTCAATTTTTGCTTCGACTGATGATTGGCGATAATGGAGTCCATGTTCTCATCGGTGACATTGTTGTAGCCGCGAATCGTTTTTTTGTACACTTCCAGGTCTCTGTACTGCCCTTGGCCAGGCGTATGGTCCATAAATGAAACCAGATGAACCTTCTCTTCGGCGATATATTGCTTCAAGTTGTCGACTTGATCCAGGTTGTCGATCTCGAAACGCGCGTGGAAGCGGTGACGGATCAAATGCTTGCTGGAATGCGTCTGCTCAATCAAATCGGCGATCTTGCGCACATTTTCCGGCTCGCGGATCGGGCGGTACTTGTAATCAGCGGACTTGAAGATGGACAAGGAGTGGAACATGGTAGTAATACCGTGAGAAAGCAGCTCCTTCTCCGTCTCCCGCAGGCTCAAACGAAAATCGAAGAGCGATGTCGGCCGCGGAGCCGTCATATGCTCAATGTAATCGGAGTGAATATCGATGAGTCCCGGGGATACATATCCGCCTCGCGCGTCGATAATCTCCGTTCCCTCTTCTACAGCAAGCTCCCCCGGGCGAGCGATTTGCACGATGCGATCGCCTTGAATAAGAAGGTCGAACCCTTCCAAAAGCGTTTCTTCCGTTATAATAATTCCGTTAGTAATCAGATACATCAGGATGACCTCCACTTGAGGATTGGTTACAAGGGGAGCTTCTTGCAATCCCCTTGCTAACAAGAAGTTTTATAATAAGGAATGAACCAGCTGCTGAGTATACGCATGCTGCGGATCTTCGAGAATCTGATCGGTCAAGCCTTGCTCGACCACTTGGCCGTCCAGCATAACCATCGTGCGGTCGGCCAGCATCCGGATGACGCCGAGATCATGCGATACAAGCAGGATGCTGATATTCAGCTCTCTCTGCAGGTGCTTGATCAGGTCGAGCACATTCGCTTGTACCGACAGGTCGAGACCGGTAGTCACTTCGTCCAGCAGCAGAATCGGCGGATTGTTGGACAATGCCTTCGCGATCTGTACACGCTGCTGCATACCGCCGGAGAACAGCTTCGGCGCATCCTTCATCCGGTACAGCGGAATATGCACCCGCTCCAGCAGCTCGCTTCCCCGGGCTTCCATAGCCGCCACGTTACGGTTGCCTGCGGCAATCATTTTCTCGGCGATGTTCCCGATCGAAGAGAAGCCCATTCTTAGACCAAGCACCGGATTTTGATACACTTTGCCCATCAGATGATTCCGGATATATCGTTTTTGCTGCGGCGATTCGGCGAACATATTGCTGCTGCCTTCCTTGTACTGTTGAAGGTAGGCCTCACCCGAGGTTACCTCCTGATCGAAGTACAGGCATCTCATCAGCGTCGATTTGCCGCTGCCGCTCTCTCCAACGACCCCGAGAATCTCGCCGCGGTGCAGATCGAATGAAATGTTTTGGCACGAGTAGACGGTGCCGCAGGCGCGGCAGTAGTTTTTCTCGAGCTTGCGGTGCTCCGCATTTCGGCATTGGTCGCAGCCGGGGCCGAATTGCTTGCTTAATTGATTTACGCTCATAATCGGGGATGTCAATTCACCCATCGTTAGGTCACCTCTTTAGGAAGACTGCTGATTCATTCGAGCCAGGCAGTAGCTTGTATCGTTGCACTGGTAGTACGTTTCCTCGGTCTTATCATCGTATAGCTCATCCATAAACACATCCTCGGCTCCACACTGCCTGCAGCACTTGCCTGGGAACGACTCCGGCTCGAAGGGGACATCGTCGAACGCCAGAGAAACGACCTTCGTGTATGGCGGCACGGCATAAATTTTCTTCTCCCGGCCGGCACCGAGCAGAATCAGCGCATCCGAGCTGTTCATCTTCGGATTGTCGAATTTCGGTATCGGGCTAGGCGCCATCACATACCGGTCATGCACCATGACCGGGTGGTCGGCTCCGGTGGAGACGCCGCGGTATTTCATAATCATCTCGAACAGCATCAGCCAAGCGCCGCTGTAGTCTTTCTCCCCGTGCAGCCGCTTCGTTTCCTTCTCGCTTGGCTCGTACATTCTAAGCGGCTCCGGCATCGGGACCTGCAGGACGAGAATTTGCTCCGGCTTGAGCGGGACTTCCGGTATACGGTGGCGGGATTGGATCAACGTCGCACGATCCGTTTCGTCCACTGCCGTAACACCTGTCGTTTTGTGGATCAGCTTCTTGATGCTGACCGCGTTAACCGATTCGTCCGAGCCCTGGTCGATGACCTTTAGCACGTCGCGCTTTCCGATCAGCGACAGTGTGAGCTGCAGACCGCCGGTGCCCCATCCCCGTCCGATAGGAAGCTCCCTCGAGGCGAACGGAACCTGGTAACCCGGGATGGCGATAGCTTTTAACGTAGCCCGGCGAATTTCCCGCTTGGACCCTTCGTCTAAAAATGCAAAGTTATATTGAGTTTGCATACGCATTATTCTCCTTCAGCTTCCTCGGTTTGGCCTTTCCTTGTTTTGCGCACGTCGTTCAGCTTCGACTGGAACGTTACGTAGTGCGGCATTTTCAAGTGAGAAATGAACCCTGTAGATTCCACTGAGTCGATATGAAACAGCACGAATTCCTCGTTCTGGGTCGGAATGCTGTTGTCGCCGCGCTCCAGACTTTTATCCAATATGCTCATGGCAATCGCCTTCGTCTCGTTTTGCCCGAAGCAGAGACCGTAGCCGAACTCCAGATTCAGCTCTTTTCTTCCGTTCTCTTTCTCGACGGTTGCAGGCACGAGCATTTCAACTTCCGTTACTTTGATCTCCCCGATATAGTAGGCATCGTCCTCGTCTCCGTTAGGCTGGAGCGGACTGTCCACATATACAGGGAACTGTCCGACGCGCAGCTCCCCTACCGTCGGATGCACCATGCCGTAGCCGCGGATGACCGCATAGGCGAACGAAGTAACCGCGCCTGTCTGGCCCCTGGTCAAAACCTGCAGCTTCTCGCTCCGGCTTGCCGGAAAGGTCAAGCTTGTACGCGTTACATCGTCCGGCTCGGTGGTATTATCAGGGCAATCGGCGATGAGCCCTTCCCGTCTAAGGTAGTCCAGCACCTTCGGGAGCCGGTCTTCTTGAGCTTCGGCCGCTTCGGCTGTCTCCGACCGCTTGAATTCCTCAAGCCAGGCTTGCACCGTGCGCTCCGTTTCTTCCGTCAGCTCGAAGTCCAGCAGGCGGTGGGAGTAATCGATCGTCGCTCCAAGAATTTGTCCGCCCGGGATATCCTTGAACGATGCGGAGATCCTTCTTTCCACCCGCATTTCTTCGGAGTGGACGGTCCGTGAGTAGTGCTTTCTCGGCAGCGTCGAACGGTAGGCCCGCAGCAGGAAAACCGCTTCCTCCGGGTTGCCTTCCGCCTGCTTGATGGCGAGAGCCGCAAGCTCCTCGCTGTACAGGCTGCTCTCCGACATCACCTGATCGACAAGTCCTCTCATCCCGGCTTCGATCGCTTCGACGTCCAGCACTTTACCGTGCTTCAATCTTTCGTATTGAATCTGTTTCAACGATTCTTCAATGGCGCGTGTCCCGCCTTTGACCGCTACGTAACCCATAGTCTAGATCTCCTCTCTTGCAATCTGAGTCGTTCTCGGCAAGGCGAGCAGTCGATGATCCGCATCGACGAAGATCAGATCGAGTCCTAACGGAAACTCAGCATTCCGTTCAGCCCGCATATCAATCCAATTATCGCCCGTTTGCGGCTCCGCTTGGGCGTGGCTTTGGATGCCGGGACCCGTTAAGCGCAGCTTCTCTCCCCCGGTCAGGCTTGCCGCTTCGATAATGAAGGTGGCGGAAAAGTGCGGATCTCCAAGCTCTCCGATCTTTGCCTTCTCCAGCGCACGCTGCAGCTCGCCCGGCGCCGCATCGCGCAGCACGAATATATAGTCCGCATCACTAACATCCGCTTCTTTGGCATACGTCGTCTGACCGAGCATATGCACCGCTTCAGCTTCCCGCTCGGAAATCACCTTGAAGGTAACCTCCGTATCGAGCACCATCTTCGCCAGAACCAAGGTCGAAGGCATCATGCTTCCTTCCCGCTCCAGCTTGCCGGCTTCCTCCGACAGCTCGGTAATCGTTCCGGGTCTCGACATGGAATCAATTACTTTTCTGTAGACCGTTTGTATGTCGTGAACCATATCCAGCTTCATCCGTACCGCTCCTCTCAATCCGTGTCCATGGTTTCAAAATCGACCCTCGTCCGCAAAACATTGGCATGCAATGCCGCCCGTTGCGCTGCGATCCGATCGCTCTCTGCCTGAAGGACGGCCGACCAGGACGCCGTTTCCTTCAATCCTGCCGTGTAAGCCGCATCGATAACGGCAAGGTCCAAAGCTCTGTCAGGCTCGTTGCCTTTAACCATGCCCACGCCCAAAGCGCCTTCCACCTGAACCTTGCACTCGGTCACCAGCGCCTCGCCCAAGTAAAACTGGCTTTTCTGCGCCGTCTCTTTTACCTTGACCATTACCAGACCCTGGTTAGGCTCCTCGATCACTGCGACCTCGTACCGGCTTTTAATGTCCCCGGCCATAGCCGCTGCGATATCAGGCGATCCGTTGATGAGAATTTCCGTTCTTTGCTTACGTTTCATAATCGGGACCTCCTAACTGATAAGAAATCATTATTGCTTCCTTCCCAAAACCCACTCTATCTTGTTGCCATGCCGGCGGCTGTTAAGTTTGTGTAAATGTTTCGCCGAGCTTCTAGAACACATAAGTGAACATGTCGCCGCGGTACATGATCTTGCAATATTCCAGCGCACGGCCGGAATCGGCGTCGGTGCACTCGGATTCCAGCACAAGTAAAGGAATCAAGCTCGAGCAGGCCAAGAGCTCCCTTTCGTATTTGGAAGGGTACGTCAGCCTGAGCGTCGTCTGGCTGGAATCGAAACGGGTATACCCGTGGCTTCTGTAATAAGCGAACGTCGAGGTAATGTCTCTCCCCGCGCCGGCAATATCCGGGAACATCGATTCCGCAACGTAAGAGATATGCAAAGCGATAGGCTGCTTGTTGATGATGCGCAGGCGCCCGATTTTAAACACGCGCTCCTGCTCGCTTGCTCCAAGCGATTCGTAAATTTTGTTATTGAACTCGATAGGCTCGCAAAAAATATTTTTGGACTCGTAGTCGTAGCCGAGCTCGGTCATTTTTTCGCTAAAGCTCTTGTTCGCCGTCAGAACGATCGGAACGCGCAAGTTCCGGTCCTGCACGAAGCTGCCCTTCCCCTGCTTGGAGTAGATGTAGCCCAGCTCCTGCAGCCGTTCGTAAGCTTTTCGCGCAGTAATTCTCGGGACCTTGAACCGGTCGGCGAGCTCGTTCTCGGAAGGCAGCTTATCGTCGGGCTCGTGCTTACCGGATTGAATCGATGCGATAAGATGATCCATAATATCCAGCTCTTCGGACATGCCGCGTCACCTCCTTCGCCTTGATCAGCCGTAAGTTTTAATAAAAGCTTCCATATCGTTAAACTCGTGGAATCTAGCCTCCAACAGGTCGCGGGGCCAATCCCACCAGGCAATTTGCAGCAATGTATCGATGACATCCTGGGAAAAGCGCTTCTTGATCGGCCGGGCCGGAACTCCCACAACGATCGTGTAAGGCTCCACATCCTTCGTTACGACAGCCCCGGAGCCTACTACGGCGCCTGTTCCGATAGTTACGCCCTTCATAACGATCGCTCCGTGTCCGATCCACACATCATGGCCGATCGTCACGCGATTGCCTCTGCGCCAGTTGAAAATGTCGTTGTCGTCCGTTTCGGCAAACCCGAAGCCGGCACGACGGTACGTCATATGATGCTGTGTCACCCGATTCATCGGGTGATCGACAGGGTTAATGCAAACATGGGAGGCGATGGACGTGAACTTCCCCACCTCCGAGTAGTTGATGGTTACGTCGTCCATTGTATAGGTGTAATCCCCGATGCGGGATTCGATAATCTTGTTGTTCGGCCCGATGGAGGTCCAAGCGCCTGCATAGCTGTTTACAATGTGGCTGCTCTCGTGAACACTCGGCTCGGAAGATAAGGGAGCGTGAGAATGGGTTTGATGAATGTGCTTCATAGCGTTTCTCTCCTTTTTACCTGCAATAGACGCGGATTATTTGTCCGACAAAAGCTGCTTTCTTTCCTTAATGGCCTTGACGGTATCCAGGCCGGGGCTTTTGCTGCCAAGCACGACTTCCTTCTCGCCGTAGAAGCCGTGAAAATCCGAGCCGCCGGTCATGATCAAGCTGTACTGCTTGGCCAGCTCCTGCGCTCTCTCCTCGTCCTCCGGCCCGTGCAGCGGATGCCATACCTCAATTCCTTGCAGGCCGGCTTCCACCAGATCCGGCACCTTCTCGAAGCTGCGGTACTGGCCAGGATGCGCCAGCACCGGAACTCCTCCCGCCTGCAGAATGGCCCGAACCGCATCGGATGCGTCGGCATATTCCGTCGGGATATAGGCAATCCCCGGCTGTTCGCCGTTTTGTCCGCGCGAGAACAGCTTTTTGTACAGCTCTCCATAAATGCTGTCCGTGTACCCACGGTCGATGAGCACGTGCATAATATGCTGCTTGTAGACGCCGGTTCCGCCTTCCGCATGCTTCAATACTTCTTCCCAGGTAATGGAGTAGCCGGCTTCGATCAAGCGGGTCACAGCCGTTACACAGCCTTGATGGCGCTTCTCAAGCAATGGATTGCACAGCTCTTCAATGGCCGCGTGACCCGGCTCTATGTAATAGCCGAGAATATGCACTCTGCGTCTTCTCTCGAAGTCATAAGCGGAGATTTCAATGCCCGGGATAATTTCGACTCCCCGTTCGTGCCCCTTGACCTCCATATCATGAAGCTCACGGGTCGTATCGTGATTCGTTATCGCTAAATGGCTGACCCCCTCGTGAATGGCCAGATCCAATATTTCATCAAAAGTGTAGGAACCGTCGGACAGCTTGGTATGACAATGCAGTTCTGCTTTCATAGCGACCTCCTGGTATAGAACAAATAAATTCCAACAGAATACTCATCCATTAATGTGGTTTCTCTTACGTTTATCTCTATGTACTAATCTAACTTGATGCCAAGTTACAAGGGTTAACCGAATGTAATGCCCATGTTAAGAATTTGTAAGGGCGGCTGTCCGCTCCTATTTTTGCGCATGGCAAAAAAGCCCCTTAGCTCGCACGGTACAAGGGCTGGAAGCCGTTTTTCCTATCGGAGGAGCCCGCTATGAGGCAATATTTACCTTGAATATTTTTTTCGATAGCCAACAAAAAAAGAACCGCTTTCCGTCCGGCTGTCTAAAACGCCGCCGCGGAAACGCGATTCCAACTCATTGTAAAATCCTTTTTTTGATGGACGATTATTGCTCCGGCTGTCCGGATGCCTTTCTCAGCTCATTGGCGAGCCGGTGGAATTCGTCTCTTGCCTTGTCGTCGTTTGCGACGTGCCAGGCGGCTGACAGGAAGCCGATGATCCGGTTCGCATCCTGCTCGCTCAGTACATAGCCATTCCCTCTCCATACGAGTTCATCGTACTGGTACAGCTGCCACGATTCGATGATGCGAATGAGCTTCTGCGCGTAGAGAGGATCGGTTGCGTAACCCGCCTGCTGCAGAGCCGTACTGGCTTGGCGGTAATCCCTCTCCCCGATCACAGCCGCATAGCGGGCATTGCGCAGCAAAAATTGTGCGTGATCGCGGATGCTGTCCTCCTTGCTGTCGTACACCCGGAAGCCATCCTTAATCGTTATCCACCGGCCGTCAATATATTCTTGCGTATCCCGAACTTGCCCTTCACCCTTAATACCGAACAAATTGTTACCGGCTGCAAAATTGCCCCAGCCGCTTTCGAGCGCCGCCTGGGCGATGGTCACGCTGGCCAATATTCCGGACTGGCGCATGCTGTTCATCGCATAAGGCGCGATAAAATCAATGAAAGACCGAGGGTCCACGGCGTCTCCTCCTCTCTGAACTAATAGCAGTTTATTCAGATAGGGCCCCGGTTCGATACGGCTATCTACTTATCGTTCTTCCATGAGCCGAGAGTCGCATCATCGGGCAAGCCGGTCCGCGGACTTTTGGACACGCCTATTCTTTGCGCCGTATAAATGCCGGAATGCCCCGAGCACAAATAACTGACGACGCACGCCGCAAACATATAGATAGCCGCTTCCGAGCCGAACAGCTCCAATCCCAGAAGAAAGCAGGCTATCGGCGTATTGGTAGCACCGCAAAAAACGGCAATCAAGCCAAGCCCGGCAAGAAAAGGCCCGTGAAGCTGGAGCAGCTCCCCCAATGCATTGCCGAGCGTCGCGCCGATGACGAACAACGGAGTTACCTCTCCTCCCTGAAAGCCCGCCCCCAAGGTAAGCGCGGTGAAGATCAGCTTCCACAAAAAGGCGAACGGCTCAACCGTTTGCCGGAACGAATCCGCCAACAAAGGCAGCCCCAGCCCGAGGTAATCGCGCGAGCCTACGAGGTAGACCAAAGCAACGATAACGATACCGCCTGCGAAGCTTCTGACCGGAGGAAGAGGCAGCAGCTTGGCGTACAGCAGCTTCAGCTTATGCGTAAGCTCGCTGAAGCAGAGGCTGACCAGCCCGAATACGATGGAGGCTGCGAACACTTTGATCAGCACGGAGGCGGCGATCGGGGGCACCGCTCCCATCGAATAATGAGCGTGATGAACGCCCCATGCCGTCGTCACTGCATGGCCGGTGAAGCTTGCGACGAAGCACGGAAACAGCGCTTCATAGCGGATCAAGCCGATGGCGATGACCTCGAAACCGAAGACCGCTCCGGCCAGAGGCGTGCCGAAGACCGAGCCGAACCCGGCGCTGATCCCGCACATAAGCAATATTTTGCGGTCATGCTCGCCAAGGCGAACGAGACGGCCGAGCCCGTCAGCCAAGCTCCCGCCCATCTGCACGGCCGTTCCCTCGCGTCCGGCGGAGCCTCCGAACAAGTGCGTGATCAGCGTGCCGCCCAGCACGAGAGGAATCATACGCAGCGGAATCGAGTCGCTTCCCGCATGAATTTGCTCCAGAATCAGATTGTTGCCTTTGGAGCTGCTCTTGCCGAACTTCCAGTAAATCCAGCTGACGAGGGCGCCGCCTGCCGGCAGCAGGAACAGCAGCCAAGGCCAATCCATCCGCGCCTGCGTAGCCGCGTCCAGACTGACCAAAAACACCGCGGAGGCCGAGCCCGCAAGAGCGCCTGCAGCCCCTCCAATAACGAGCCATTTTATCATAAACAGCATAATATCGTAATGAAGCCTGCCCCGAGAAACAGCTCCCCTGTTCCATTTCCATTGTCCCATCACCATTCATCATCCTTCCAACCGTTGACCGCTCATCCCGTTATCCAATAATCATAACCGTACCGCCACACCGGCGCAAGAAAAACGCGCTTCGAACAGCGCCTTCATTCCCCATCGTTCGACCCGATTTCCTCCAAAATCAGAACCGCTGTCGCCGACCGGACAACGATGTCGCAAAACCCGATAATCGCTTGAAAAACTACTTTCTTTAGCGAATCGGCACTACCTTTGTCACCCTTGCAGGGACATGAATAAAAGAGGCGAATAGCTTAATGTGTAACGATTTACTAAGATGAGAATGGAGGATGCGGGATGGACGTTTTTTCTACGAAGGAAGTTGCGCTTAAGCTTGGGGTCAGCTCGACGACGGTGAAGCGGTGGGTGGCCTTTTTCCATGGTTGGTTTCAAAAGGATGAGTTCGGGCATTACATCTTCTCTTCGGGTGATATCAGCCGCTTGGGATCTATTAAGGAGCAGCTGCAGCAGGGAATGACGATGCAAGCGATTATGGACGCGAATGGAGAAGGCTCCAAGAAGGAAAAAGCCTCCCCCCCTCCTCCATCGGCGGCCGCCACGCAAGAGCTGCTCCATCACATCACGCAATTGGAGCTTAAGCTCGCGCAAAAAGCCGACGACATCGTCAACCTGCAAGTGCTGCAGCACCGCAATGAGCTCGAGGACATTCGCAAAACGGTACAAGCCTTGGCTTCGGAGGTAGAATCGATTCAGCGCTCCCTCTCCCGCCATTCCGAACGTACCCTCGCCAGTCTCCGCGATACTCCGAAAGCGAATAAGAAAAAAAGCTTCCTCAGCATGCTGTCCAATTTTATTTAGTGTCCGTTCATTCCAAATAAGCTGAAAAAAAACATACCCTGCACTCCGCGGCGGGAATGCAGGGTAACCTTGTTTTATGGAATCTTCGTCAATTCTACACGCCGGCCGCTTCGCATAGAATCGGTAATCGCCTGCGTAAATGCCATATATAAAGCTCCGTCGCGAAAAGAAGGAGCGCCCTTGGTGCCTTGACGGATCGCACGGATGAAATCCGCCTCTACCGTCCATGGCTTGAGCTTGTCGTCAGGAATGGCGATCCGCTGTTCTTCGCCGTTTCGGCTCAGCAGGATGTGGGCTTTCTCCGGATAGCATGTCAGCGTTCCTTGGCTTCCGTAAATCACCATCGAATGAGTGCCGCCTTCCACCGCGCCGGTGAACAGCGCCGTAAGTATTGGCCCCTTCTCGAATCGGCCGATCACCGTAACGGAATCCGGCAGCTCCACCAGACTCTTGCCATCGGCATCCTGAGGCCGATCGCTCACCCAGGTTTGTCCTTCTGCGCTAAGCGATGCCAGCGGGCCGAACCATTTGTTCAGCACTTCACCCGTTATCCCTACATCCAGCGTGTTAATCCCCTGCAAATCGGCTCTTTGCCTCCAATGGAGCGGCTTGCTAGGATCAACGTACTGTGACGAAGGATGAGTCAAATAGACGTGTCTAATGTCCCCGATGACTCCTTCGCCGAGCAGCTCGAGCACATAAGGCTCGACCTTCATGTAATTGGGAGCCGGACACAGCATCGTCGTAAGCGGAGTCGACTCGTCCAGTCTCAGCATGTCCAAAGCTTCGGTCAAATCCATCGCCATTCTCGCCTGAGAAAATACGTGCTTCCCCTTGGCAATGCAATAGGCCGATATTTCCTTGTGCAGAATCGGCGGCGTGCAAATGAACACGGCATTGACCTCCGCGTCGTCCACAACCTCCTGCCACGTGTCGTATACTTTGCGAAAACCGAACCGTTCGGCGGCAAGGCGAGCATTGTCGGCTCTTCTATTGGCTACGGCGGTCAATTCGACCCCGTCGATTTTGAGCAAATTGGGGATATGCCGTGAGCTGGCAATTCCGCCTGCCCCGATAACACCGATGTGCAGCTTCATGATAGTTTCCTCGCTTTGTTTTAGTTTTTTTGCACGTTTACCGGTTCGATCACCCTCTATTAATAGCTGGAATACTTCTTGCACCGGCCTTAGCCTTATGCACTAATGAATTACTTCATGTAAATAAACCGCTCACCCGGCGTCATCATATGAAACTTTTGTTCCGGATACCGGGAATACATATAGTCTGCGAAATAAGCCGGGTTCTCGTCATTATGCGGGAACATGCCAAAATGCATCGGGATCACCAGATCGGCCCCGATTGCAACCGCCAGGTCCGCAGCCTCACGGTAATTGAAGTTGCCCACTATCCCCTGCGCCGTTCTTGCATAGTCTCGCCCGTTGATCGGCAGAAGCGCAATATCCACCTTCTCGTCCTTTAACCAGTCAACCAGCTCCGGAAACCCTATCGTATCCCCCGAGTGGTAGATGGAGAGGCCTCCATATCGAATGATATATCCCAGAAACAAATGATTGCCCTCTTCATCCTGCTCGAACCGGTCATGCATTGCCGCGAACGCTTTGATCTCCAAACCGTTCACAAGCTGAACCTCCAAATGGTTCATGCCGATCATTCTTGCGCTGTCGAAGCCCCAGTCCAACAGCCTTTCCTTATGCGCCCTCGGAATAATGAAGCGCGTCCCTTGACGCTCGCTTAACGGCTTCAAAGTGGCTGAATCCATATGATCATCATGATGATGTGTGCAGAGCACGGCATCCATGTCCGGCAGACTGTCCGGTGACAATGGGGGAGGGAACTTGCGAATCCATGGCCCTTGGGATGCTTCATTAATGGAATTGCTCAAATAAGGGTCTATCAACAGCCTCTTGTTCTCCATTTGAATCCAGAACCCGGCCTGCCCGAGCGCCCATATGGCGGCAGTGCTTTTTGGAAGCCTCGTTTGCATGATTTCCTGCCGCAGCGCTTCCCCGCTTCGGTAAAGCTTCATCCTTTTGTTTCCTCCTTTTATTTGCCCTTCATCACTTGAAAGCGTTAACCTGTCCTTTTCTATTATGTATCTCTCTTATTTTTCCCGTCAACCTCCAATTCATATAGAGAAACGTGAGACGGCATGGACAAATGTAGCAGGTTTGCCCCAAAGCATTGGCAGGCACAACCAAATTGGATAAAATGATGCTGTTTCATTCCCTATTTATAATGAAAGAAGAGGTGTCGAGCCAGCCCTATGGATCTGAACCGATGGAGTCTTACAGAAGAACAGCATATCGTTTGGAACGTGGCCCAAGACCCGAGAAAGCCGCATCAGGATCATGTCGAAATGAGCGGCAAAAAAGTATCCCTGATCGTCCGCTACGGCATTAGCGAAGAAGGGCAGCTGGTATTATCCCGCCATGTCGTATGGCCGGGACTGCGGACAAAACCGAATAATACGCACGCAAGCCTGATGCAGGAATTCGATTTGGAGCAAATGCCGCTCATCCAGGTGAACGGTACGTCTATTGATGCGGAGACGGTGACGCGAGTTGCCTTTGACGGCCTGCTGCACATTTCCACCGAATCGAGCTCCGGCATCGGGATCGAGCGGACGATATTCCCGTCGACCGACAAAGCCTATGCGGTCGAGCAGGTGCATATTACGAATCGGACCGCGGAACCCGTTACGATTCAGGTTAGCTCCCGCTGGGCTCAGTCGTCGGTTAAAGGCGTCGCCGGCATCTATTTGATTAACATCACGCACGACTGCGCGGAATCGGTTAGCCTTGCTGCAGGAGCTTCGTACACGTACGGCGTGTATATCGGCGCGCGGCATCTGCGCAACGAGCTTCCCGCGGTTACTGCAGCAGAAGCGCGGAGCCTCAGAAGCCGGCTGGTCGAAGGCATTGCCCGCTCGCTCCGGCTGGAAACGCCGGATCCGATTCTAAACAGCATGTTCGGCTTTGCAAAGCTGAGAGCGGGAGAGAGCATTTACGAGACCAAAGGCGGCTTGATGCACAGTCCCGGCGGCGGACGGTATTATGCAGCCGTATGGACCAACGACCAGGTCGAATATGCGGGGCCGTTTTTCCCGTATCTGGGACATCCGCTAGCCAATGAGGCTACGTTAAATGCGCTCAGGCTGTATATGCCGTTCATGGGTCCCGACTTCCAGCCGATCCCTTCGTCCATCATCGCCGAAGGAATCGACATTTGGGAAGGCGCGGGCGACCGTGGAGATGCAGCCATGTACGCGTACGGGGCATCGCTGTTTGCCTTGAATTACGGGGACCGTGCGGTCGCCGAGGAGCTGTGGCCGGCTATCCAATGGTGTCTTGCCTATTGCGAACGCAAGAAAACGGATCGTGGAGTGATCGCCTCGGATTCGGACGAGCTGGAAAACCGTTTTCCAAGCGGCTCGGCCAACCTGTCGACCTCTTGCCTGGCCTATGGCGGTTACCGTCATGCGGCGAATGTCGCCCGCTCCCTCGGAAAAGCCGAGTTCGCCGAGCAGTATGATAAACAGGCGGATCTGCTTGAGGAAGCGATCGAGCAGTTCTTCGGGGCTAACGTCGAAGGATTCGACACGTATCGGTACTATGAGGAGAACGATATTTTGCGTTCGTGGATTTGCCTGCCGTTAACGATGGGCATGATGAACCGGAAGGAAGAAACGATCCGCGCCCTGTTGTCCCCTCGCTTATGGACGGATAACGGATTGGCCACACAAGCGGGAGACACCACCTTCTGGGACCGTTCCACGCTGTACGGCTTCCGGGGCATTTTCGCTGCAGGCGAGACCGCTACCGCCCTGCAATATCTGAAGTCGTACTCCGAGCGCCGGCTTCTCGGAGACCATGTCCCTTACGCCGTCGAAGCTTATCCCGAAGGAAACCAGCGGCATTTGTCCGCGGAAAGCGCATTGTACGGCCTTGTCATCGTTGAAGGGCTGTTCGGCTTGAAGCCTGTCGGCCTGCATCAGTTTGCCTGCGCACCGAAGCTTCCAGAGGGCTGGGACAAGATGGCGCTTCGCTCCGTCAAGGCGTTCGGCCATGAATTCGACCTTGTGGTAACAAGGGAGAACGGCGGCTTGACGCTGACCGTCAGCGAAGGAAATCGGAGCCTTACCTTTGCCGGAGCGGAAGGCACTGCTTTCGAAGTGAGCCTGTAAGTCGGATTCATCTGTTTCTCCATTATTGCCGGCAACGGCTGCACGCACTTTGATCATAACAATGCAAAACAGCCTGCTAGCGAGGCGTTCTCCTATGGAGACGTCCCGCAGCAGGCTGTTTGTTGTTCGCTTGCTGTGTTTATTATTATTGGCGAAGCGAATCATGGATCTATCTTGAAACGCCGTGTCACGAATCCGGAAGTCGGGAGTGACTCGTATCATGCGTGCATGAGTGTCATGCGTCCTCCAGCTCGATCCCTTTCGTCTCCTTGCCATAGAACATCACCGCCAAAGCACCTATCACTATCGCGAAGAAGAACACGATAAAAATGGACGTTACCGGCGTCCCCCAAGCTACCAGCATGCCTACCAGAAACGGACCGATAATCCCCCCGATGCGCCCGAAGGATGCGGCAAGACCGACTCCGGTCGAACGAACCGAGGTCGGGTACAGCTCGGGCGTATAAGCATACATTCCTCCCCATGCGCCGAGATTAAAGAAGGAGAGGCTGATCCCGGCAGCTATCAGCATGCCGTCGGTCGAGGCCGTGCCGAACCATATCGCACTGACTGCGGTCAGCAGCAGGTAAGTTACCAGAACGAATTTGCGGCCGTACCGCTCGATAAGATAGGCGGCCGTAAAATAACCGGGCAGCTGAGCCAACGTCATAATGAGGACGTATTGAAAGCTTTTGACCAGCCCGAACCCTTTCAGCACCATGACGGTAGGGAGCCACAGAAACATGCCGTAATAGGAGAACACGACGGTGAACCAGAGGATCCACAGCATGATTGTGCTGCGGCGGTGCTCCCGGGACCAGACCGATAAGAATCTCTCCGCAAAAGTCGTCCTCCGGCTTTGCAGTTGAGTAAACCGCGGTGAATCCTGAATCGCTCTTCTCAGGTAAAGAGCGTATATAGCCGGCACGGCGCCGATTACAAAGGCCATCCTCCAGCCATAGGACGGGATAACGAAGTAGGCTATTAACGCCGCTGCAATCCAGCCGCCAGCCCAGAAGCTCTCGAGCAGCACGACGGCACGGCCTCTCTCCCGGGCCGGGACCGACTCCGAGACGAGCGTGGATGCAACCGGCAGCTCGCCTCCCAGGCCGAAGCCGGCTACAAACCGCAGCGCGCACAGCACGGCGAAGCTGCCTGCCATGGCGGACAGCCCGCTCGCTGCAGAGAATATAAGCAGCGTCCACAGCAGCACGGCCCGCCGTCCGTACCGGTCGGCGAGAGCTCCGGCGGCAGCCGCTCCCACCGCCATGCCGACGGAATTGATGGCCGTCAGCTGGCCGATCTGCTGGGCGCTCAAGTGCCACTCCACCGCCAACGCCGCAGCGATGAAGGAGATGATGCCGACGTCCATCGCATCGAACAGCCAGCTTAGGCCGGCGCTGAACAGCAGCTTTCGTTGTTTTGGCTTTGTTAGCAACATAGCATTATTCATAGGACAAGTTCCTTTTCTGCTTGGAATCATACCGGATCCTATCGCTGTATCGCGCTATAAGGTCTTTACACTTATGATAACCAAAATCATCCACCGGAATGCGGACAATTGTTGATCTAGCGCTTGTGCCTGGTATAAGTTTCCTCCTATCATTTCACATGGGTGAAACCGAAGTCAAGGTTTTTTCGCCGGTTCATACCTTGACGAATGCATCCCTGATTATGGAGTTCGCTTGCGAATACACCTGCACCGTTTCTTTTCAGACCTTCCGCAAGTACAATAGAAGACAGACGATCTCCATTCGATGCAAGGAGGAAAACTATGATTGACAAGGTAAAGAAGGCTTTGGCTGTAGTAATAAACAACTGGAACGCCATGTCGGCATCCGGCAGCGACGATGCGGAAGGAACGGCTAATGAGTTCGAGGCTTCGTTCTACGAGTTTATAGACGTTGTGCGCGAGTGGGCGGATACGCTCGACGAACGGCCGAGAACGGTCGAAGAAATGATGGAGCTTCCGCTGATTCAGGAGATTCTCGATCTCCTTCCCGCCCCGCTAGTTTTGAATTTCGAGACGGAGGCCGAGCTTATCGTAGACAAGATAACAAGAATCGACGATGCCAAGTACGATTGACCCGTGCAGATGCTTGAACTAAGCATTCATGCAATAACAAACCGAACATGGTTCGGCTTGACAATCACTTAGTTTAGATACTAAACTTAAACTATGAAAAAAGATATCACTTCATCCAACAACAGCGCCAGCCGCAACCTGGGCCGATTGATATTGCAGCTAAGGCGGCTGGAACGCCAGCCTCAGACGTTTGGCGGCGCCGGGAACGTAACGCCAAGTGAAATCCATACGATCGAGGCGATCGGATGCGAAGGCTCGGTGCTTATGAGCGAGCTTGCAGCTCGGCTCGGCGTGACCAAAGGTGCAGTATCTCAGCTTGTCGTGAGGCTGGAAGCCAAGCAGCTGGTTAAGCGCACCTCGTATCCGCACGATTCGAGAGGAATACTGATCTCGTTAACGGACAAAGGGAAGGAGGCTTACGTCGCTCACGAGGAAGTGCACGTCCGATTTTACGATCAGCTCCGTTCACAGCTTAGTGAGCAGGAGGTTGAAACTTTCGATCGGTGTATAGAGAAACTGAACGATTTTTTGCAGCAAAACTAATTTTTTTTGACTTTTAGTTTAGTATCTATACTAAATTGTAAAAAGGCTGCCGTTCGTCCTCGATATTTGCGCAGACATCGGAGATTGTAACTTCGGAGCTGTTGTATCCGATGGGCTGAAGCATATATATTGTGGGCCCTGCTGCACTACCGGAAACTTATCGGCGCAATGTGAATGCCATTGTAGTACGGGACGTGCAGCCTGTAAGACGGAATAACCGTCTTCCAGCTTGACTCCGCCGCTTTCGCCCTTATGTAACGCGGAAAATCCTCGTTACAACTTCACGTAGCGGCTTCACCTCGGCTCTTGACTGTCTGTAAGACGGAACAACCGTCTTACAGCTTGCCTCCGCCGCTTTCGCCCTTCTGTAACGCGGAAAATCCTCGTTACAATTTCGCGTAGCGGCTTCATGGCGGCTCTTGACTGGCTGTAAGACGGAATAACCGTCTTACAGCTCGGCCTCCGCCGCTTTCGCCTTTCTGTAACGCGGAAAATCCTCGTTACAATTTCGCGTAGCGGCTTCACCTCGGCTCTTGACAGCCTGTAAGACGGAATAACCGTCTTACAGCACGGCCCCCGCCGCTTTCGCCTTTATGTAACGCGGAAAATCCTCGTTACAACTTCACGTAGCGGCTTCACCTCGGCTCTTGATTGTCTGTAAGACGGAATAACCGTCTTACAGCTCGGCCTCCGCCGCTTTCGCCCTTCTGTAACGCGGAAAATCCTCGTTACAGAACACTCTAAGCGGGTCCCACCTGCTTTGAGCCGCCTGAAACAAAATCATCCATCGGAGGGAGACACTTATGGATAAATACATCGTAGTTGTCGGCGGATACGGCCATGTAGGACAGGATGTATGCCGGGAGCTGGGAGAACGATACCCCGGACGGGTCTATGCCGCAGGGCGGAATCTCGCACGTGCGGAACAATTCAGCCGCGAGACGGGCGGCAAAGTCAAGCCTATGCAGATTGATATCAAAAAAGGCTTTGGCGACGATGAGCGATTTCACCAAATCGGCATGGTCACTATGTGCCTGGATCAAACGGACACAGCTTTTATCCGCTCTTGCCTTGAACGCGGCATTCATTATGTAGATGTTACAGCCAACCTTGACTTCCTGGAACAAGTGGAGCAGCTGCACGAAGTGGCCGCTTCCGGACAGGCGACAGCCGTGCTGAGCGTCGGACTCGCTCCGGGGCTGACGAATCTGATGGCGCACCACGCCGCATTGCAGATGGATCGGGCCGATACGGTCGATATTTCCATCATGCTCGGCTTGGGAGATCGGCACGGCAAAGCGGCTATCGAATGGACCGTTGACAGCCTGAGCTCCCGCTTCGACATCGTCGAGCACGGTCGGCTCAAACCGGTCACGAGCTTTTCCGGCGGCAGAACGGTCAGCTTCGGGCCATCATTGGGCCGCAAAACAGCCTACCGATTCCCCTTCCCCGATCAGCGCATCGTCGTACGAACCCTCGGAATCCCAACCGTGTCGACGAGATTATGCTTTGATTCCGCAATCGTCACCCGGCTGCTTGCCTGGTTCAAATCTGCAGGAGGCTTTCGATTGCTCAGTCACCGTGCTTTGCGCCCGCTTATCGTGAAGGGATTCGGGCTCATCCGTTACGGACAACCGGTATTTGCAGTTAAAGTCGATGCAAAAGGTGTAAAGAACGGAAAGCAAGTTTCCGTGGAATGCTTGCTTCAGGGTGCCCGTGAAGCCGCGGCGACGGCCCAAACAGCCGTCTTCGTCGCCGATAAGCTTTTCCAATCCGGCGACTTGCCGCATGGCGTGTACCATATAGAACAGTTATTCCGGCTGGAGCAATTGCTGCCGCCGGGTAACCGTTACGCCACCCTGGATGTTCAAGTCAGCTACAGTTGAAAGGACAACGAGACAACGCGCAAGTCAGTGCATCTGAATTCAAAAAACTCCCCAAAGCCCTTGAGCTTTGAGGAGTTTTCTGTAAGCAGCCTCGGTGAAGTCAAAGACTTCCATCTGGTCTTTAATACGCCACCGATTGATCCAAGACATTGCCGGAGGCCGGGCGGACCTTCCGCACACTTGAGGATCGATCTCTTTTCCGCCGGTTAGCGATGTCCGTTTAGTACTAACTTGCTCGCAGCAGCCTCCTTAGCCTTTCATGGCCGAAGCTTACCGATACGCTGCCAATCGTCCTCGACGTATTGCCCCATATACCAGAGGGCTACTCCTTTGAGCCCGTAATACCGGGCAACCCACAGCTTGCGGTCGATGCTGTCGGCATCCTCATAGAACAGCTCGTTATCCGCTCCATCCGTATATTGAACGCGTTTCAACAAATAAGGAACGGCCAATGACTGACGGACTCCGGGCTTCACGAGCCGTTCCTCCACACTCGAACTGGCGGGAGAAGCATACGTCGCTTGCTCCGCATTGCCGATAAATTGATCGGTTCGTTTGCCGATTCCAAGCACCAGCTTGTCCTTCGGCACTCCGGCAGCCAACGTATCGCGGATCGTCTCGGCGACGAGCGGCAATGGAGCGGACGGCAGCCGGTCCGGCTTGCTCAGAAAATTGTAGGCCATCAAAATGACCTCATCCGCCGTTGCTCCGATAGCTTTTAGATCGTAGCCTTCATAATAATTGACCGGAGGTACGGCTACAGTAAGCTTCTTGCCGTTCAATACTTTTTTCAGCTCCGATAACAGTGCCGTAAAATCATTTCTTCTCTCCGGACCGTACAAATCTTCGAAATCGATATTGACCCCGGTGAAGCCGAATCGCGGATCGTTAACCGTCGCGGCTACTGATTGGACGAACTGGCTCCTCGCAGCGGCATCCGCTAAGAATGCTTCTATCTGATGCGATTTGTTAGCGAAGACCATCAAATCTTTGCTGACCTCGCTCTGATCCGCTGCCGACGTCACTTCCTCCCAGCCTTGCGGCAGGTTGAACTTGTGGGAATCCCCGGACGTGCCAAGCCCTGCCGAACCCGCCCCTTTATAATCCAGGTGCCACCAGCCCAAAGCGACCCGATCCAGCAGCTTCATTTTATCCAGATTATTGTACGATTGGATCGCATAGAAGCCGGTAACCTCAAGCGGCTTGCTCCCGGCATCCTTTTGCAGCAGCCTATGAATGACCGCAGCCGCTTCCTGGCGGCTCAGCGGACTCGCGGGATCAAAGCCTTTCTCGCTGCCCTCGAACAACCCCTGATTTGCAGCGTAGTAAACGTAGGGCGTCAGCGCTCCGTTTATTTCACCTGCATCTGCGAAAGCCCGTGCATCCCGTTCCTTCATCCAACCGCCGTCCAGCCACTGTTTTCTTTGCTCCTCCGCTGCCTGCGACAACAGCATCGTTCCCATCGCATAAGCCACTTCTTCACGGCGGATCGGGGCCGTCGGTTGAAACCTCCCGCCGCTGTCTATCATCGCATCAATCCAATGCCGCTGCATCGCCGCTTCAATCATCGGATACGACCAACGATCGGATGACACATCCTTGAGCTGTCCGGCAGGCAAACTGGCATCCTGCGAGACTCCGGCGGCTGCGATCATCATCTTGATGAACTCTTCCCGCGACATCGAGGCTAACGGGTGGAATCCTCCATCCGCATATCCGTCTACTGCTTGAACCGCTGCCAAGGAATACACATGCTCGGCAGACCAGTCGCTTTCCCCTACATCCCGGAACGGAGTCAATCTGGACTCGTAAGCGCTGACTGTTGCCGAACCCGCCAATAATGAACCTATGATTGCAAGCATAACCGTCTTCTTATACACTGTGTTGCTGCACCTCCCATGACGTTCCTTAATACTGACGCGCCAGAGAGTCAAAAGTTTCTGTGCCCGGGAGTCCCCTTCTTCCATGATCCCAGCCCGCCGTAGGTTAGCCGCCGCCATACCCATTCAACCGGACCGAACCGGAACCGGCTCATCCACCAGATACTGAAAGCCAATTGCAGCAAGATCACTTCAAGACAATACATGATGCACACCAGAAAATCGAATTTGCCGTAAAATCCGGCCCCTGCAAACACGGCGAAGGAAATGACCGACTGCCCCAAATAATTCGTCATGGCCATTTGTCCTGCATGCAGAAACGGATAGAGCAGCTTTTGCCCATAGAAGCGCCTATACATAAGAACAACGACGGAGATATAGAAAAAGCTCAGAAAGATTCCGCTCAAGTAGATTAAAAGCGATTCTCCAATCAACGAGAACACTCCCAAATCTATCCATCTCAGTCTTATCACCGCCAAGCCGCCCGCCAGCGTCAGCCCGATTGCTCCGCAGCCCTTGCGTAAAGCCCGAAACAGCCCTGCATATCGCAGTACATCAGCAAACACACCGGTTTTTCCGAAATAAAACCCGAACAGCATCATGGCAAAAATACAAGGGTAGGTGATGAATTCCATCGCAAGATTCGGCAACACTTCGTTTTGAAGCCGAAACACGAACCATTCCGCATAATTCCCCTCGCTCTGATACATAGCTGTTGAGGCAGCGGCTGTTGCCGATGCTTGTTGGTAATGAGCCGCCATCGTCGCCGCTGCTTCATCCGCAGGCTGCAGGAATGCCAGTGAGAACAGAGAAAAGTACAAGACAAGAATCCAAACCGCCCATCGGAACGCCGTCTTCGCACGTCTGCGGTAAAACATCATCAATACCAGTCCAAGCAGCGCATATGTATGGAGAACGTCTCCCGACCAGAGAAGGAGCAGATGCAGCACCCCAAGCGCCAGCAGCAGAAGCATTCGTCTCATAAACAGCGGGTATACCCGAATCCCCCTGACTTCCGCCCGCTGCATAAAAATAAAAAAACCGAACCCGAATAAGAATGACAATATCGGATAAAACTTCCCCGTAAAGAACATGTCGATCATAAGCCTCACTGCATAATTTATGGACGACTCCTCGGGCAAGACGCCCGCTCTTTGATAAAATAAGTCCGGCGAACTCATCATAACGATATTGACGAAAAAGATCCCGAACACGGCAACTCCCCTCAGGATATCTATTAACGTGATCCGGCTTTGGTCAGAAATAGGCTGCCATTCCATCTTGATCGCACTCCACTCCCTAAAATTAACTTGCAACATGAACTATAACGCAATCGGGTGAAGTTCCATATTATCCTTTAGGATACTTTTTGCGGCTTTTCCCCTACCCCTTGCGAAACTTTTCGGTATCTGTTAAGATACAGAACGAACGTTCAGTATTATTTGTGACCGATCATATCTGGAATCGGAGTGGATCACAGTGAACAAAAAGCAGCTGCAAAGCGAGCAAACCAAAAAGCGGGTTGCCGATGCCGCAAGAGGCCTTTTCGGACAAAAAGGGTATAAAGCCACCTCGATTGAAGATATCGTGGAGGCAACCGGAAGCAGCAAGGGCAATATTTATTATCATTTCAAAAGCAAGGAAGGCTTGTTCCTGTATTTGCTCGACGAATGGGACCGGGAATGGGAGCAGACCTGGAAGCAGAAAGAGCCGACTTACAAAACAACCACGGAAAAGCTGTATGGCGTCGCAGAACAGCTTGTCCTGGAAGATATGAATCACCCGCTCACGAAAGCCGCGGACGAATTTTTCAACAATGAGGAAAAGACGAGCGATGTCGAGGAGCGGATCAGCGAGATGGTGGCGCGGCACGTTGATTTTAACCGAAATTTGTTGCAGCAAGGAATGGAAAGCGGGGAATTTAACCAAGCTAACGTAGAAAGGCTTGCCGTTATTCTCGAGGGCTTAATAATCGGTCTCGGCCAGATGTCCCGCAAATCGAAGCCTGAAGACGCGCTCGAATTGTACCGATCAGCGGTTCAAATATTTTTGCACGGGGTTGCCAAGCCGAATGGTTAGGGTAATGCAATACAGTAAGCAGTGTCTGCGCTAAAATTCATTCTCGGAGCCTCCTGCCGATTACCGATTACCCTTACAATTTCCGATTGCACGGCTTTCGGTCTGGTTCTACCATCTGCGTAACAGGCGGAAATACGCATTTGGGTCTCCGGCGCTTTTGAAAGCCGCCTGCCATTTTACAAAACGAACGTTCAGTATATATTATTAATTTCATCAGATACAACACGGAGGATTTATATCATGTCTTTATTGTTAAGAAATCGTGGAGCCGTTCTGCTTCTTATGCTCAATATTTTTCTTATTTTCACCGGAATCGGCCTCGTTATTCCAATTATGCCTACTTATATGACCGAGCTTCATATTAACGGGACGGTTGTCGGGCTCCTGGTGGCAGCCTTCTCAGTAACTCAGCTGATCGCTTCGCCTATAACCGGCAGGTTGTCCGATAAGATCGGCCGGAAAAAAATTATCGTAGCCGGTATGATCGTTTTCGCCGTATCCGAGTGGCTGTTCGGGGTCGCCGATTCGGCTTGGCTGCTGTTTGCTTCCAGGATGCTGGGGGGCATCGGCGCCGCGCTGATTATGCCCTCCGTCATGGCGTATGCAGCAGACGTTACTACCGTGGAAGAACGCGCGCAGGGCATGGGATATATTAATGCGGCGATTACAACGGGTTTTATTATCGGGCCCGGAATCGGAGGCTTCATCGCGGAATTCGGAATTCGCGTCCCATTTTACGCGGCAGCCGTTGCAGGTGCCGTCGCAGCTGTCATTACCCTCCTCGTCCTGCCTGAATCGGCGCGCACGGATCACAGCGAAGCCGGCGACACTGTTCCTGAACAGAAGCAAAGCCTGCTGGTGCAGCTCAGAAACTCGTACAAGGAGCCTTATTTCTTAAGCTTGATCATCGTGTTTGTCTGCTCATTCGGGTTAGCTAACTACGAGACGATATTCGGACTGTTCGTCGATCATAAATTCGGTTTTACCGCCAAAGACATTGCCTTTATTATTACATTCGGATCCATTGCAGGCGCTGTCGTTCAAGTTACCATTTTCGGTTGGATTCTGAACCGGTTCGGTGAGAAGAAGGTCATTTCGTTCTGCTTGGCCACTGCGGGCTTGTTCGTCCTGTTAACGCTGTTTGTTCACAAATATTGGCTGATTTTTGCAGTAACCTTCATCGTCTTCTTGTCGATCGATATATTACGTCCGGCTATCGGCACCCAGATGTCCAAAATGGCGCAGGAGCAGCAAGGGTACGTAGCCGGGCTGAACTCGGCCTACACGAGTCTCGGGAACATCGCCGGACCGGTGGCGGCAGGCTTCTTGTTCGATATCAATATCAATTACCCTTATATTTCGGCCGCTCTCGTGCTGCTGCTCTGCTTCGGTCTTTCCTTGCTTTCGGGCCGAAGCCGGCAGGCTGCCGCCGCCAAGCTGTAAAACAATGAAAGAGACGCTCCAATCTACGGAGCGTCTCTTTTCATTAACATTCACTTATCTCATATTTCCGATAACGCTGCTGCGTTGATCCGCCATTTTTTTAATAAAATTGGTCATGAGATCGAAGGCTTCGTTTCTCTTGTTCGTCAAGCTTTGCATGCGAAGCATATCCATTTGCTGGCTGCTGTTTAAGCTATCGATTTTGCCGCGAAGAGACTCCAACGCAACGTCTACATCGGCTTGAGACCATTTATTCGATGACGGGACCTTGATGCCGTTCTCGGTTAATTTTTTATGCAAATCCGCATCCAATGTAACGCTGGCTTCCGGTTTTGCCGGACGACTCGCTTTTAATTTGCTTATAATTTCATTCAATTTGGCAATCTCGTTATTTCTAGCTTGAATGGTTTCCATTTGACCTTTCAACTGCTCTTCCAACACATTGGCACGTTGGGACTGAACTTGCATTAATGCGGTTTCCAAATCCATATTGGAAAATTGAGCCGTAACCATTCCTTGTGCATTGACCGACCCGATTGCATTCTGAGTCGCTTGACCGCCGAGCGCAACTTTAACCGAGCTGTATGCCGAATCGTTCATCATTAAACCTACGCCGCCTGCAATCCCGATCACGAATGTACCAACGATAGATAAAGCCATTTTCTTATTCATTCTTTTTTCCCCCTGCGCTTGTCGTTGGTTTGATTATAGCACTGTAGTTTCGACAAGTCTGTTATGTGTAACACAGATCGGAAAAATAGACAAAGCAATGCATACACGATTAAATCCGGCTCACATACGAGCTCTCACCGTGCGGCTGTATTCGGTCGGGCTCATGCCGGTGGCCTTTTTGTACGCTTTCGAGAAATAATGGACGCTGCTAAATCCAAGACGCGCTGCGATTTCGGTCATGCTGCACGATTCCTCGCGGATCAGCTCCTTCGCCTTCTCTATTTTCAATCTGGCGAAATACTCCATAATCGAATAACCGGTTCCGTTCTTGAATATTTCCTTCAGCCGTGTTTTGGCAATATGAAGCGACTCGCTTATATCCTCCAGCGTCAAATTGCCGTCTATATGCTCCTCCAGAAGCTGAATGACCCGCTGCGTGATGCTGTGGTTCTCCTTCTCCCGGGAGCTGGAGGACAGTGCGGGCTTCGTTAGTTCATCGTCGTTTTTGCGCAATAATTGAATAAGCAGCGTTTCGAGATACAGCTTGATCAGCTGCTCGGAACCGATTCGTGCATCACTGCGCCGATTGGCGAATAACGGATACGAAAAAGGAAAGTAAAACGCCTCCGTCCCCTCCTTGACGATTTGGGCCAGCAGGTTCCGTTCCGAATCCCCTAGAGCCATCACCCGGTTCTCGAAATGCTTCATCGCTTCGGAATCGCAATCAAAGGTAAGGACGATGAGATTAGGCGCTTTTTCTTTATGAGCATAAAAGCTGTGGAATTCGTTCGGCTTATGGAAAATAATGGTCCCTTGCTTCAAAATGTGCCGCTCCGTATCCGTCAGCACCTCGACCTCGCCTTTGTCCACATAAAGAATTTCCCAAAAATCATGACGCTCTCCTGAAAAAACGTAATGTTTGCCAAATTCAAAATAATACATCGTAATAAGATTTCGAATGACAATCGTTTCGTTCAGGCTCGTCCTTTTATAGTCCGTCATGCTATGTTCGCCCCTTGAGCGTATTGTTAAACCTACCTTATGATACCGCCGATTCTTATGAGGGGTAAAGCCGAAAAGACAAAAAATGCGGCTTCCAGGACAAAGAAATCTCCATGCCCACCTCTTATACTGAAGGGAGCGGCAGACGAACCTATTGGGAGGTAATGTAACGATGAGAATTGGAGTCATAGGCTATGGGGCAAGAGTTAGAGGGGTTATCAATAACGAGCTGAAAAAGCTGGATCCGCAGCTGCAAATTGCGGGGCTTGTAGACATTCAACCGGCGAAGCACGAGCTGGCACGGCAGGACGGCTCCTGTAACGTGCGCGTTTTCGATACCGTTGAAGCCATGCTGGAGGAAGAGGAGCTTGACGGGATCATGATCGGAACGCGCTGCTCGCTGCATACTCCTATGGCGCTCAAGGTGCTGTCGAGCGGCTTGCCGGTCTTTCTGGAGAAACCTGTGGCTACAAGCATGGAAGATGCGCTCCAGTTGAAAAAGGGCTACGAGGAAGCAGGCAACCGCCGTGTTGTCGTATCGTTTCCTTTGCGCGTCACCTCCATCGTTCAGCTGGCGAAAGAGATCATCGATTCCGGTAAAATCGGCACCGTCGAGCACGTGCAGGCCGTCAACAACGTGCCTTATGGTAACGTCTATTTTCAGGGCTGGTACCGGGACGAGGAAGAGACAGGCGGACTTTTCCTGCAAAAAGCGACGCACGATTTCGATTACATCAACTATGTGCTCGGGACGAAGCCCGAAACGGTAGCTGCGATGGTATCCAAGCAAATCTTTAAAGGAACCAAACCCGCAGGACTCCGATGCGCCGAGTGCGACGAGAATAGAACCTGTCCGGAGAGCACGACGTTCCGCACCGACTCTTTGAAGGACGATTGGGCCTACTGCTGCTTTGCTAGCGATACCGGCAACGAGGATTCGGGCAGCGCATTGATCCGCTACGAGAACGGGATGCACGTGTCGTACTCGCAAAACTTTTTTGCCCGCAATAAAGCAGCAGCACGCGGAGCCCGTTTCCTTGGCTACAAAGGAACGCTCGAATTCGACTTCTACACCGGAGCGATAAAAGTATATATGCACCATTCTCCTCGTGTGGAAACGTACGAATTTACCAATGAAAAAGGACATTTCGGCGGGGACACGGAGCTGAGCCGCTGCTTCTTGGGGCTGATGGACGGCAGCATAAAAGAATCGGTCTCTCCGCTCGAGGACGGGCTGCTTAGCGCGCTGCTTTGCTTAAAAGCACGGCAATCGTCAGTAACGGGCACATTCCAGCCCATCACGTGGGAATAACTCCCTGCTCTCCGTCAGGAAGGACTGAATGGAGTGCCGGTGGTCTGGAATAGAACGTAAAAGGGTCCAGACTATTGTCCTTTTGGGTTGGAGGACAAGGTTTGGACCCTTTTTCTTTACTTTACTTCTCGTGCAAATCAATGAGGTATACGTTGCCTTGGGTGCGCTCGTTATGGGTATCCGAAGTGAACAAAATGTATCGGTCGTCGTGGCTGAAGATCGGGTGCGGATGGACGTCCTGGACGGTGAAGCTGCTGTTGTGGCGGCATAGAAGCGTCATATCCAATTCGCGCTGCCGCCAATCCGTTCGGCACAGGTGAATGCTGTGGACGTCGATAATCCCGTCGGTTACGAGCAGCGTGTCGTCCGTGCTGGCAGTAAAATGCCCGTACGCCGTCATCTCCGGCAAAAAGCTCAATTCGGTGCATTGTCCGTCCGTTGTGTCCATGAACCCTACAAAGCTGACGATTTGCCCCTGCTCTCTCGGGCTGTCTTTCATGGCGGGATCGTTGGGCACTCCCCGGGTTCCGTGATAGATGACCGCCTTGCCCTCGCTGGCCCACATCTCGTGACAAATCCAAAGCGACGGTCCCCCGTCCGATTGATCCCTTACTTTGGTAATCACGCCATGGTCATACAGCCAGATGCGCTGCTCCACCATCCCGCCCTCGTGATTAAACAGCACGATGCTCGGATCGCGCGGATGAAACTGCACGTGCGTCACCCAGCCCTGATGCGCAAACGAATACAAGGGTTCTCCCGTGGCCGTATCGACAACGACAATATGAGAGCTCATCCGCTCCTTCTTCACTTTATCCCGGATCAGGCCGAACGGATTCCCCTCTCCGACTGCGAACGCATCGGCATCGATATACGGAATGCACGCATACCGTCCGTCGCAGGACAAATGAGTGAATCCGGTCATGACCCTCTCCGGAAGGACGTAAATCACGCGCTCGTCCAAAGTGTGTACGTCAAGCAGCCGAACCTCGCAGCCCTGAATATACAGCAACTTCCCTGCAGCCGGAGCAAAGCTGGGACTCGCTTTCGCCAGGCCGCGATACGGATTGCCGTCGTAATAGACGTAGCTCTTCATATAGCCGTCCCGGTTGTCAGTCAATTGAACGGCCGTGCCGTCGTCCAGCGCCAGCTTGAACAGATTGGGACTGCCCGTCCCCGCATCACTGATGAAGAGAATATGCCGGTTATCAGCCGTGAAGCTGCTGCTAGTAAAATAAAGATGATGATGATTGCCGGGCAGCGACGTGAGCTGGGTCACCGTTCGTCCCGTCTGGTCATCCTTGCGCTTCACCATCTGATGCTTTAGAACATTGCCTTTAGAAGCGTTCATTTGCCCTCTTCCTCTCCTTGAAAAAATCGTGGCAGCCAGCTCCGGTTCGCCCGCAGCAGCGCATCGGCCAGCTCGCCAAGCTCGGAGAAGTCGGCGAGCCCGCTAAGCGGATCAAGGCTTAATGCTTCAAGCAGTGTTTCCCTGCTGCCTTCCAAGGCCGCCTTGACCGTCAGCTCATGCACATCGGCATGCAGCCGGCACAAGCTGCCGATCGGACCGGGCAGCGCGCCCGATGCCCACGGATGAACCCCGTTCCGGTCTACAGTGGCCAGCGTCTCTACGACGACATCCCCGGGCATGTTCGTAAGCTGGCCCTCATTCGGAACGTTCACGATGGCCGTCGTCTCACCGCCGGTGATGACCGCCTTCATGATCTCGCACATTTCCTCCCCGGACCGCTGCCACGAGACCTCCTTCGCCCCGCTAGCCAGCGCGCGGATGTTGTCCAGCTGCTGAACCTTCGAGAAGCGTCTCGCATCGACCGTTGTTTTCAATACCCCGTATTTCATGCCGTATCCGTTTCTCACATTGCACAAGCTCGGATAAAACTCGATCAGATGCCGGTCTCCGGCAAGCGGCAAATAGCCGAAGTGGCGGCACAGCGCCAGCTTCGCAGCGCTTTTATTGTGAAACGAATCGTTCACCCGCCCCTTCGCCGGGTCGTCCTCAAGCTCCCAGCGGTCGTTGGCGTACTCCCTAATTTGCGGCAGCACGTCTTCACCGCGAAGCTCGGCCTTGGTCAGCCAGATGAAATGGTTAACCCCCGCGACCGTATAGCTGAAGCCTTGCTCGGGAAGCCAGCGGTATAAGTAATCCGTAACGCTCATTTCTTCGGGCTTGTGCAAGTCGAGCATCGGGCCGAAATATTTCGGAGCGGCATGAAGCTCGTGACACATCCCGACTACCTTGACCGTTCTAGCCGCCATACTCATGGCTCGGGTAACAGCGCTCATCGGATTGGTCACATTGAGCAGCCATGCCCCGGGACACATCTCCTCCATCTCCTGCACGAGCTCGTAAGCAACCGGCACCGTCCGCAGCGAAGCGGAGATGCCGCAGGGGCCAACCGTCATCGACACCGGCTGGCGGATACCGTATTGGATCGGCAGCTCCAAGTCGTTCCAGAACGCGTCCATGGCGCCGGGACTGAACGTTGTCAGCACGAAGTCGGCCCCTTGCAGCGCCTCCTTCCGCTGTTCGACGATACGAATGCGGTATTCCTTGCCCCGCAGCCGGTTGAAGGTATGCAGCATCGCCGCTACCGCTTCGACATGCTCCCGGTTCGGGTCGACCAGCCGGATTTCGCCCCCTTGGATTTCGTCCAGCAAATACACGTCGCGCATAAGGCCCGGCATCCAGTTGACGCTCCCGCCGCCGATGACCGTTAATACGATCGAACCCATTTGCTTCGCCTCCTTGTTGTGTTGAGACTCCCATACCATCAGAAATAAGAGTATCACTCGAGGCTTGAAACCGTCTTCATTTATCTTGTTTTTATCGCCGTAAATTCACCTATCTTGCTATAATAAATAGGAATCATTATACGGTTATTCCAGTGGAAGGAGCAGCCATTATGAGCAGATCGGAAATTCCTTATGACCGGACTCCGCCCTTTTCCATCAGCTATACCCATGAGCGCGAAACCGGGAAACGACCCGTAATCCACCATTATCACAACGGATTCGAGTTCGATTTTTTCGTTAAAGCCGACCTGGACATCTTCGTCAAGGATACTAAATATACGATCCGCGACGGCGATTTCTTTTTCATTAACGAATATGAAATTCATCGCATCTTTTACCATCCTAACAGGGCCTATGCAAGATACGTGATTAATTTCAGCAAAGATTTTATTCGTAGCATGCTTCGTGAATCGGGGCTGGAGGAAGTGTTGGAATGGATGGTGACCCAAGGTCCGCGCAAGGTGGAAACGAAGCCGGAGCAGCGCAGCAAAGTGATTGCTCTCTTCGATTCCCTTGTCAAATCCTATGAACGAAATCGTCAAACCGGCGATCCGTTGGCTCAAGCCAAAGTGAAGCTGCATCTTCTTCTGCTGCTGATCCAGTTCAAGGAGCTGGCCCAGGTCCAGCCCCCTCCCGCCGCCTATAACCCGCACATTAAGGAACTGATCCGCTACATCGACGATCATTACATGAATCCGATCACACTGGAACAGCTTCAGCAGGAGTTCCAGCTGAGCAAATATTATATCAGCCACCTGTTTAAGGAAACCACCCATTTCACCGTATTCGAATATATTCTGAACCGCAGAATCGTGGAGGCGAAGAAGCTGCTGGAGCATACGGAGCTGCCTATCATTCAGGTTGCCATGAGCTGCGGCTTTAACAACCTTCAGCATTTCTATCGAATCTTTCAGCGCCATGTGCAGCTGACGCCTCTTCAGTACCGTAAAAGCTTAAGATGAGAGTCGGGTTCCCGGATCTGCTCAGGTGCGGATCTCTTCCCATCGTTTCCTTAACGCCACCAAATCCTCTGTGAAGTTCTTCATCAGATTAGGACGCCTTCTCACCGCAAGCGGATGGTAGGTAAACCCTATGGGAATTCCCTGAAAATCATGCCAAGCTCCTCTCAGCTCTTTCACACTAACGTTCTCTTGTAACGGCAGCAACGATTCCGCAACAACGTTACCGAATCCGAACAGCAGCAGAGGCTGCTTCTCTCTTAGCTGCATCAGCAAATGAGAGGAGCAAGCCTCACGCGCCGCCGGCTTATCATAGGCACGAATCGGCCTGCATTTCAGCAAGTACGTCACATAGACCGATTCCGTAGCCAGACCCGCTTCCCTCATGCCTCTCTGCAATGTCTCCCGCGTCCCGCAAAGAAAATCTTGTCCCTCCCGATCCTCGCGCGCCCCCGGGTTATCCAGAATCATCAGGAGCTTCGCTTCCGGATTCCCTTCGCCCCAAATAACGCGGCTCCTCTGCTTAGACAGCTCACAGCGATCGCATAGCTGTATATCCGGAGGAGCCGTTTCTTCCGGTAAGATTACGAATGGTGCATCGTTTAAACGCATCATGGAAGATTGATCCTTTCTGTCGGTTTTGTGCTGAAGTTAGTCTTCACACACTTGCAATTGCACATCCAGCATACCGGGCTTTTATTATGTATTGAAACTGGAAATGATTCACATACTATCCCGGAATACAGCAATAAGGAGAGACCTCCCGTGTTCTTTCGATTCAGGAACCGCAAGCAGTCAAAAAAATTCCCGGAGCCATGCGGTGCAGGATCAGCCGACAGACCATGATCCTTCATCCGGTCTGGGAGGGCCTCTTGCTGAAACGCTCGGCTTATTACGCAAGCATTTAGGAACCAGCCCGGACATCGTGCTCAGGGAATTGGAAGACGGGGAGAACAGGCACAGGCTCGCCCTATGCTATATCGACGGTTTGATCGATAGCACCCTGCTGACCGAATCCTACTGCCGGTGCTTCTCTATGCCACCATACTAATCCGGCAGAAAAAATGGCGGAGCTCCTCCCGTTGATTTGCTTTAGCATCCGAGCGTATCCATCAATGAACAAAAAAACGGCCGCAGCACCAATATGCCTTGCGACCGTTTTTCACTTTCCATCGCGTACCTTATTTCCAGTAAATTTCGTTCAATCGATTCCAGCTCAAATATTCGGTGGAAGGAAGCACCTCATCGGCTGCGCTTAGCACAATCGGATCGCCAATCCCGACGGCTACCATGTTAGCGGCACGAATTGCCTCCAAACCGGCTGATGCATCCTCGATACCGATGCAGTTTTTCGCCGGAACGCCGAGCGCCTCCGCTGCTTTGAAGAATACCTCCGGATCCGGCTTGCCCCGCACCAATGTCCCGGCATCAACGATGTGGTCGAAATAGTGACCGATGTTCAAGCCCCCGATAATCGCCGGAGCGTTCCGGCTGGCCGATGCTACGGCCATACGAATGCCGGCTTCCTTCAATTGCTCGAGCAGCTCGCGAATGCCCGGCAGCAGATGCTCCGGCCGAATGGCACGGATCAATTCAACATACCGCTCGTTCTTGCTTGCCATGAACCGCTCCTTGTCCGAGTCCGAATAGGCCTTGCTCGACCGTTCAAGGATAATCTCCAGCGATGTTCTCCGGTCAACACCCTTCAACCGTTCATTGATCGTACGGTCGAACGGAATGTCCAGCTGCTGCGCCAGCTCAAGCCATGCCTGAAAGTGGAACTCGGCCGTATCGGTAAGAACGCCGTCCAGATCGAAGATCACCGCCTCCGGCTTGCGGTTGCTTACCGTCACAGGACTATCAACGGTTATTTTCACACCCAAATGCAGCAGTACGATCGGCTCTCCCTCAAGCACCTCATAGGTCGTTGACGTTGTCCCTATCCGGACGGAAAGCAAGCTGCCCCGGTAACGCATACGAAACGAGCAGCCTTCCCAGTTGGAAGGAAGCTCCGGTTGAAACGACAGCTCCCCGTTCGTCTGTCTCATTCCCGCAAACCCGTTGACGATCATAAGCCAAGTGCCGGCCATCGACGCCGTATGGATCCCGTCCTTCACATTGCGGTGGTAATCGTCCAGATCGACTCGCGCGGTCTGTTGAAAGTAGTCGTAAGCCTTCTCCACATCGCCAAGCTCGGCGGCGACAATGCCGTGGATGCACGCCGAGAGGGATGAATCGTGCGTGGTAAGCGGCTCGTAAAAATGATAATTCCGCTGCTTGTCCCAGCTGGTGAAGCGGTGGTTTTGCAGGAACATAGCCATCACCAGATCGGCCTGCTTCAGCACTTGATGGCGATTAATGACAAGCTGATGGTAATACAGCATGAGCGGATAGCGCTCCTTGGGGGTGTTGGCAAAATCCCACGGCGCCTTGTTCAGGAATGAGTCGTCTTGACCGATCAGCCCCCGCTCCCGGTGGATGTACATGTGCTCGGCAGCGTGTGCCCAACCGGCGACCTCCTCATCCGTAAGCCCCAAGCCGGCTTGCAGCTCAGACCAGCGCTCCGGGCAAGCCCGCTTCATCTCGTTGGCTGTACGGACCGCATATTCCAGCTGATCCTTCACCATCAGGTTCGTATACGTATTGTTGTCGATGACCGTCGTATACTCATCCGGTCCCGTTACGCCGTTGATACAGAAGCCGCGGCCTTCGATCCAATCTCCCGCGTCCGCGAAGAAGCGCGATGTCTCGAACAGCATCTCGGCGCCTTCTTGATACAGAAACTCTTTATCATCCGTAGCCTCGACGTATTTCTTTAGAGCATAAGCAATATCCGCGTTGATGTGATACTGCGCCGTGCTGGCCGCGTAATAGGCCGACGTTTCCTCGCCGTCAATCGTCCGCCAGGCATACAGTGCTCCCTTTTGCGACATTTCCGCGGCACGCGCTTTCGCTTTCGGCAAAATATGATGGCGGTATTTCAGCAGCTGCTTCGCAATGTCCGGCTTCGTGTACAGGAAGAACGGCAGCATATAGGTCTCTGTATCCCAAAAATAGTGTCCGTCGTACCCTTCTCCGGTAATGCCCTTCGCCCCAATATTCGTACGCCCGTCGCGTCCGACAGACATTAGCAGGTGCAATGCGTTAAACCGCAGCGCCTGCTGCAGCGCTTCGTCCCCTTCCACTATGACATCGGCGGTTTTCCAGAAGTCTTCCAGGTAACGCTTGTGTTTGTCCGCCAAGGCATCGAAGCCTTCCTCTTTAGCGGCCGTCACCTCTGAATGAGCTAGCTTCGGCAGCTCAGCCTCAGCATAGTCTTTCGAGGAGTAATAGGCAATGTACTTATCTAGTACAACGGATTCATATTTGTAGGCGTGTACGCTGAACCGGTGCTCAAGCCGCTGCTCAGCCTGCTCGGACTCCAGCTGTGCGTCATGACTCAGACGTTGATCCATAGCGCAGACCAGCGTAAAGCCGGTCATCTTGGTCTGCTGCACCATCGCACCGCAGGATCCCTCTTGGATCATGCCCTTCGTTTGCAGAACCTGCCCCCGAAACGCGGACCCTGCCCGCGGGTCATGGGCCGCCACTTGATTGCTGACGGCGCCGTTGATGGCCGAAACAAACATAAGCTCTCCCGAGAAATTGAGCGGCGTCGCTTCATATCGGACAACGGCCAAATGCTTGTTCGTCAGCGAGGCAAACCGTTCGATACGGATGCGGACCCGTTTGCCCGTCTCCGTCTGCCACACTAAGCTCCGTGTCACCGTCCCGCGCTGCATATCCAGCGTGCGCACGTAATCCTCGTGCTTGCCTGCAAACAAGCTGAACTTCTCGCCGTCCACATACAGCTCGATCAGCTTGCCGTCCGTTACATTCAGCATCGTTTGATGAAACTCCGGATGGCCGTAATGACGTCCTTTGCTGTAGGCAATAGGGGACGAATCGTAAAAGCCGTTCAAATACGTCCCATGAAGCGTCGTCCCCGGAGGACCGTCATATCCCTCCTCGAAATTGCCCCGAATCCCGATATAGCCGTTACCTACCGCAAATACGGTCTCGTCCCGTTGGTTCGTCCCGGTATCGAAGGACCGTTCTGTAACGGTCCATGGCTCAAACGGATATATGATGTCGCCTGTTCGCATCGTCTACACTCTCCTGCCTGTTTTACGTTTATTTCAAAATGGCGCCGTCGTTTGCCAGTCTCTGCTGCAGAGCCGCAGTATCCAGCTCCTGTGGCGAAATGCCCGAGACGGCCGACATGGCGGCTGCCGTTCCGGCGGCTTGCCCCGTTGCCATACAGCTCGGGGACAGGCGGGTCGTCGCCAGCGCTTCGTGGCTGGTCGAAATGCAGCGTCCTCCTGCAAGCAGATTATCGATCCGTTTCGGCAGCAGCGTGCGGTACGGAATGTCGTAAGCTCCGTCGCCTGCAATCCAGGCCGCAGTGACCCCTTTGCTCTTCGGATCGTGGATATCGATCGGGTACCCGCTGCGTGCAATAACGTCCGCTGCACGGCGCCCTTCCGTAACGTCCTCGATTTGCAAGCTGTACTGTCCGTCCAGGCGGCGCGTCTCGCGGATACCGATTTGTGCGCCCACCTGCGATATCGAAGCCTTCTCGAAGCCCGGCAAGCTGCTTCTCATAAAGTCCGCCACCATCAGCACCTGCTTGCGCCCGATTTCCTCGGCCTCGGTCAAATGCTCGACGTCGGTGCCGTCCAGCCCTTGCACGCGGGTCATATTGACCAGCACTTCGTCTTCCTCCGGACCGGTGAAGAACAGCACCTGATCCCGATTTATCGGAAGATTCGCTTCCTTCCAATGCTTGTAGAAGCCTTGTACGGCAGACAAAGGAAGATTCGGCAGCTCGGATACCGGCGTCTTGCGGTAAAACTCGTCAGCGTGCTCAATCATATACTGTTTGACAGCGTTCAGATTGACGCCGCGCATCCGGAACTTCATCGTCATCGGCTGTGTCAGCCGATCCGCCTCGCGTCCTTGCAGCACCGGCGCTCCCGACAAATAGGCGAGATCCGCATCGCCGGTTGTATCTACGAACGTTTTGGCTTGAATCGTGATGGGACCCGATTTCGAAGAGACGCGAACGGACTCGATATGGTCGCCGTTCGTCTTCACTTCATCGACGAAGCTGTGCAGCAGCAGCTTGACTCCCGCTTCCTTGAGCATATCGATGACGAGCACCTTGTACACTTCCGGATGGAACGGCGTAATCGTATGAACGAATCCGCAGGTGTCGCGCACGTGGCCCGGCGACGCTTTGAGCGCCTGAAGACGGTCGACGATTTCTTGCGCTATCCCTGCGATAACCTGTTTGCCTTCCATCGTATGGAAGGTCATCCACGGGTAGACTAGCGCCACGGTGGACATGCCGCCAAGAAAGCCGTACCGTTCGATAAGCAGCGTTCTGGCTCCGGTCCTTCCCGCTGCAATAGCCGCGTTAATCCCAGCAGGTCCGCCTCCGACGACCACTACATCTGTTTCTATCACTTGATTCATGTCTTTAACCCTCCAATTGTGTTCAGTTGTTTTAACGTTTCCGGATGAGCTTTACCCTTTTACCGCGGAGCTTGCAATCCCTTCGATAAACCACTTCTGGAAAATCGCCACAATGACGATAAGCGGCAGCAGCGCCGAGACGGAAGCCGCCATAATCAGCGTATAGTTCGTGCTGTTCTCGTCCACGTAGTTGGTAAGCCCCAGCGGGATCGTATACAGGTCGTTATCGCGCAGGAAAATCAGCGGATTCTCATATTCATTCCAGTGCCAGGTAAACGTCAAGATAAGCAGCGTCACGAGCGCAGGCTTGGTCAACGGCAAAGTAATTTGCCAAAATTGACGCCAAAAGCCTGCTCCGTCAACCCGCGCCGCCTCCAAAATTTCGTTTGGCAGCGTGCTGAAAAACTGTCGCATCATAAACGTGCCGAGCACCGAGAACATTCCCGGCAATATGACCGCCCAATGCGTATTGATAATTCCTAGCTTATCGAACAGAACGAATCGGGGAACAAGCAAAATTTGCGCCGGGATAATCATGGTCGACAAGTACAGCAGGAACATCGCCTCCCTGCCCTTGAACCGCAGCTTGGCAAACGCAAAGCCCGCCAGCGAGCTGGTTACCAGAACGCCTACGACGGTGATCAGCGTAATCTTGATCGAGTTCCAATAATAGAGGAAGAACGGATATTTCCCGAACCATACTTCCTGGTAATTGCCGAAATACCATTTCTTCGGAATCCATTCAATCGGGTATTTGAACAAATCCGCCGGCAGCTTGAACGATGCCGAAATCATCCACAAGAACGGCACGACGGCGAGCACTGCAAGCAAGGCGAAAACCACTGTAGTAATTAGCTTGAAAGCCGCATTCCTGCTTTTGGCCGAATACAAGTTCATTTGCTTCTCCTCCTTCTCCTAGAAATGACTTTGCCAGCGCTTCTGGCCCTGCCATTGAATCATCGTAATGATAAAGATAACGATAAACAGCACCCATGAGATCGCAGCCGCGTAACCCATCCGGTAATGCTGGAATGCCTCGATGTAAATATGGTAGGCCAGCACCATCGTCGAGTTAACGGGTCCGCCCTTCGTCATGACGGCAACCGCCGCGAAAACCTGAAACGTGGAAATAATCAGGGTAACGGCAATCAGAAAGCTGGTCGGCTTGAGCATCGGAACTGTAATCTGGAAGAAGCTTCGCAGCTTGGACGCTCCGTCAATGTCCGATGCCTCGTACAGCTCTTTGGATATCCCCTGCAGGCCCGCCATGTACAGCACCATCGTATACCCCGTATACGTCCAGATAACCATGATCATGATCGCGATGAGCGCCCATTTCGGATCGGCCAGCCAGCCCGGAGGCGAATCGATGCCAAACGAGCGCAGCGCCGAGTTGATCGGTCCGTTAGTCGGATTGTACAGCACGCTCCAGACGACGGATATCGCCACAACGCTGCTGACATAAGGCAGGAAAAATAAAACCCTAAGCACATTTTTCAAATAAACGAACTTATTCAGGACTACCGCTACGAGCAGACCGATCGCCATTGATACCGGCACGGTGACTGCAGTAAATATGACGTTATTTTGCAGTGACTTCAAAAAATACTCGTCAGTCGCGAGCTGCTTGAAATTATCCAGACCGGCCCAGGTCATACCGGCGAAGCCTCTCATGTAATCCCAGTCCGTAAAGACCATAATCAAGCTGACAACGAG
Source organism: Paenibacillus sp. H1-7 (assembly GCF_022354825.1). Lineage (GTDB taxonomy): Bacteria > Bacillota > Bacilli > Paenibacillales > NBRC-103111 > Paenibacillus_S. The sequence goes on along the minus strand of NZ_CP031168.1, from coordinate 1,797,844 downwards.
CGGAAACAGCACAAACACCAGCACGCCCAAAAAATTAGGCAAAATGAACAAATAGCCCGCCAGCGTCTCCGCCAGCTTCTGTCGATTCCTCTTCATCGCATTTCACACCTCTTAACGTTAGTACCTTCATTGTAAAAAAGGACCGCCGCGGACGACATGGCTGAATCTCGCCGCTTTCAGGGTGATTCTACGAATTTCGACAAAAAAAGCCCGCATCCGCTGATGGCGGATAACGGGCACGGGCAATACTTTACTTCTTCACGCTTTGAATCGCTTGATCGCCGCGCTTCTTCATAGCTTCAAGCGTCTTATCGATCGGCTGGACGTTCATGAAATATTTCTCCGCCTCTTCCTTCATCACATTCGTGATTTGGGAGAACGCTTCGGATTTTACGCGGGTTGCGAAGGTGTAGTTCGCTTTCAGCACCTGGCTCAGAGACTGCTCATCGAGAATGCTGCCCGAATCGCCGACGATCAGCTTCGTCACCTTGTCGAAGTCGGCTTTCTTACTTGTTGGAATGCGGCCGCCGGCTACCATATCCATGCTGCCCTCCGTGAGGTACCAGGACATGAACTGGAACGCGGCTTCCTTGTTGGCGCTGTTGGCGTTGACCGACATGAAGTCGTTCATTCCGCCGTTGTTGACGTTTTTGCCTTTCTCCAGCTGAGGAGCAGGCGCGAAGGCAACCGCAAAATCGCGAGGATATTTGGTCGTATCCTTCAAGCTTCTCATCATCCACGCGCCGCCGTACACCATAGCGGCTTTTCCGGTCAGCAGCTCGTTAGCGGGGTCCAGCTTGTTCGCGATCGCTTCCGCCCAAGGCACCATGATGCCTTTGTCGTACAAGCTCTTCTGAATATCGAGACCCTTCTGCATGGCAGGGTTGTTAAAGTTCGTCTTGCCGTCATCCGTGTAGAGCGAATCGTTCGGCTTGGAGCCGACCAAAGTGAATTTGCCGATCAGCAAATCCGCACCTGGCGTAACAAAAGCACCCTTCATCGCGCCTTTATTCAGCTTCTCGGCCAGCGCCGCGAACTCATCCCAAGTCCAGTCGGCAGGCACTTTCTCGCCTGCCGCCTCCAGCGCCTTCTTATTCAGAACGACGAAGTCGATGTTCTTGTACCCCGGCAGGTAATGGATTTGATCCTTGTATTTCATGACATTGTCGTTGCCGATAACCTCATCGACATTGAAGTTCGCTTTCTTGATAAGCTCGTCCAGCGGTGCGGTCATCCCTGCATTTTCCCGTCTGAACAAGTTATTCTCGCCGTAGCTGAAGAACAAGTCCGGCGCATCGCTTTGCGTCATCAATGCCGTGTCCAGCTTCGTATTCCCGGTATCATCGTTGACATAGCGCACATACTCCACTTGAATGTCAGGATGGCTCTTGTTCCAGTTGTCGATAACCGTTTTCGGCCCATTCTCCTCCGGAACGCCTCCCCAAACCTTCAATTTAACAACTTTTGCTCCCGATCCGTTATTATTAGCATTTGCAGCAGAGTTGTTATCCTTGCTGCTTCCGCATCCGCTGACGACCATTGTTGAGGCAAGCGCCAGAGCGACGGTGCCCTTTACCCATGTCTTCAAGTCGATTCCCCTCCGATTTTTTCGTATATATGCTGTTTGCGTTTTCAGATTAACAAAACGCCGGCAGGGATGAGAATGGACTATTCCTTCATGAAACCGTCGAATTCTTGGATGTTGGCATTCGTCCCAGCACATGCTTGCGGAACTCCAACGGGTACATTCCTTCCATTTTCTTGAACAGCTTGCTGAAATAGTTGGAGTCGCCGTAACCGACCAATTCGGCTATTTCATAAATTTTGTAGGATTGATCCTTAAGCAGCTCTCTTGCTTTGTCCATGCGGATTCGCGTTAAATAGTCCATGATCGTTTCACCGGTTTCCTTCTTAAACAACACGCTCAGATAGTTTTCCGTGAAGCCGATCTCTTTGGCGATTTCGAACACCTTCAAGTTTTCGTTATACCGGTTTCGGATCGTTTCGATGACCTCCTGAATTTCCGGACGCCACACTTTGCCGGTCAGCTGCCGTACATAATCGAAATAAATCCGATTCCAGCCCGTGAACCAGTTGTATATCTCCTGAAGCGTCTCCAGGCTGCGGACGGCATGAAACGGATAGCGGTTATCGTATAATGGGACCGAATACAGATCCCCGCCCAGCTTGGCGGCATAGCTTCCGTACACATGCACGAGCTGAATCCATTGCTCCCGAAGCTCGTCCGGATGCTCCAGGCCCGCGCTGGAGGCCAAGTACCAGTCTCTTGCCTTGTTCAATGCGGCTTCCTCGTCCCTCAGCTCGAGCAGCTTTACCCATTCCTCTTCTATCTGCGGGCCGGCATGCGCGGTATATCGCCCCGATACATAGCGCATGATCCCTCCGCAACCATGGTAGAACCGGTGAAGCAGCGCCTCCTCCGCTTGGAGAAAGCCCGTATGCATCTCGTTTAAGCTTTCCAGCGGCTGCGAGATGCCGGAGGACACCGAGAGCTGCAGGAACGTTTGCACCGCCGATCCTATTTCTGTCAGCATTTCGCAGGGATCGGTACTCGCAATCATGGCAAATCGTCCGTTATCGATTTCAACAAATTCGTCTTGCTCGTACTTCTTGCCGATTTCCGTCAATATATTCATCACGGTGAAGTTCAGAAGCCGCTCGCTGCGGAACCGGTTTTCATCCAGCTCTTCCTGGTAGCGATCTAGCGCCATGCTGACGATGTAGTACGGCTCGCTCGGCTCCCAGAAGCCGAATTCGCCCATGAACTCTTGGACATCCTGAGGGGAGCACGCCTTGACGAGCAAATCCTTCAAGCGCTTCTCCTTCGCTTCCCTGCTGTATACACTCATTTTGAACTCCCGAACGGACGCCTGAAGCTGCCGTTCATTCTCTTGAACGACCTGCTCCTTCAGTGCAATCAGCTTATGCAGCAGCTCGTCCGGCTCCATCGTCAGCTTCAGCACATAATCGACGGCACCAAGCCGCAGCGCTTTCTGGACATATTCAAAATCATTATGACTGGATAAAATCAAGCATTTGGTACCGGGAGATTCGATCTTCAGCCTCTCGATCAAAGTGAGGCCGTCGCATTCCGGCATTCGGATATCGGTAAGCACAATGTCGCACGCGGATTGACGGATCATATCCAGCGCCTCAAGTCCGTTGGACGCCTCGCCGATCAGCTCGAAGCCGTACTGCTCCCATGGAATAATCGTTTTCAGCCCGATACGCACTAAGATTTCGTCGTCGGCAATCAATACGCGGATCATCTGGCTCCCTCCTCATCTTCCGGTTGTACGAGCGGCATGCGGATCGTAACGGCTGTCCCTTCCGCCTCATTGCTTTGAAGCTCCACACCATAACCTTCTCCGTAATGCATCCGCAGACGCTCATGAACGTTACCTATACCGATTCCGTTGTACCGCGCATGCTCCGGTTGGAGTGCCGCTTTCACCTCGTTCAGCTTCTCTTCGCTCATGCCTCTCCCGTTATCCTTGACAATAAGTACCAAGTCACCGTTCGTTTCGGACGCCGAGATGCATATAGCAAGCGGTGTACGATTGCCGTGGATGATGCTGTTCTCCACGATCGGCTGCAGCGTAAATTTCAAAATGCCGCAGCGCTTGAGCGTTTCCGGCAAATGCGTCTCGATCTGCACGTTATCGTGAAAGCGGATTTTCTGCAAATCCAAATAATCCTGCAAATATGCGAACTCTTCCTCCAGCGTAATGATCTCCCCGTCGTTCTTCATCGTAAATTGCAGAAGCTTGCCGAGCTTAGTTATCATTTGGCTTACATGCTGAGAGCCCGACAAGACGGCCATCCACTTGATGGAATTGAGCGTATTGAAGAGAAAATGCGGATTGATTTGCGCCTGCAGTGCTTGGAATTTGGCGGCTTCCTTCCGTTTCTGCTCTTCCGACAGCTTGTCGATCAGCCCTCTCAAGTTGGCGGTCATCCTATTAAAATGAACGCCCAGCTTGGCTATTTCGTCTTCCCCTCTCACATGTACTTGAGCGTTGAAGTCCCCTTGCCCCAGGCGATTCATGGAATGCAGCAAGCCGCGGATCGGACCGGTAAACCGCAGCATTAGTACAACGAACACCATCGTGAACACCGCAAACAAAGCGAACAGCCACAGAAAGGATTGATTCTTGATCCGGTTCAATTGTCCCATCAGCTCCGTCTGCGGAACAAGCTCGATCACCTTCCAGCCGACGCGCGGAATCGGTACCGTACTGTAGAAATAATCTTGACCGTCGACGGTCAGTCTGGACAAGCTTCCCCCGTGTTCCTGCCCGGAGGCTTCCGCTATTATCGGCTCATACGACTCGAGAGCCCGGTCGCCTTGCACATCCAGCACTTTGGATTCGCCCGATACGAGCAGCAGCGTATTACCTTTATCCCCTTCATACGTCGACGCCGTTCCAGGGAAGAACGATTCGGCCGGTATTGCGATGAGGGCCAAACCAAGCCCTTCTTCTCCTAGCGGAGATTTGATAAGCCGGGTCAGTACGAACCACTTTTGTACATCCGGACTTTCTCCTCCCAATGTCCCTTCATACGGCAGCTGCCAGTAAGGCCAGCCTTGCTTGCTTATCGTCATCCCATACCATGGTTCCTTTACAAGCTCGTTGAATGCTGGCCGGCCTCCGTAATCGACAGATGAGGAATGTACAAATCCGCGAAAATCAACCACTGCTACTACAGCATTGCTGTCCATTATGATGCCCTTAATATTCATCAGTTTCTTCTGGACATTCTGGTATTGCTGGAACGAAGCGTAATTGCCCGTCCATTCCGGGGACGCCTGCAAAAAATTTTGAAGCTCCATATCATTAACGATCAAATTCGATGCGTTCATCATGCGCTCCGACAGATCATCCATATTGGCGGCCAAATTGCGCATGGATTCCTGCTGGCTGCGGTCGATCTGCTCTCTAAGAACCGCCTGTGATGATGTGTAAGAGTTATAAATAATAAAGGCGACCGGCACGATGATGCAAAGAAAGAACGACAGCAGTATTTTGCCCCTTATCGATGTGAATGGCTTAGCGAAGCTGCGTCTCATTACCGGACCCCCTTGAAATGATTGCTTAACTAAATAAATATACCATAGGGAATCATTGAAAAAACCGGTGCAAAACTATGCAATTTCTGGTCAAAAGTGTGCCGTCCGTTGAAGAACGAGAGAACTGCTCAAGTTGGTGCGGACCGTAAATCCGTTATTTTACCAAAAATGGTTCTTCTTGCAGGATGATCGGACTACAGATCCTTTATTTCGAGAAAATACACCGTTTTTTCCGATAAAAAGAGCAAATAGCGGACTCTCGGTCCGATCGCACTCCGAAAGCAGCATCATTTCAAGAAATAACGGATCTCCTGTCCGACCCTCGAAAGCCTGGCTGGAAGGCATATTCCGCCGGACAATACAATCAAAGCTCGGGTTTCTTTGGTTTTGCTCAACAAAAAAATCCAAGGCTTATCCTTGGATTTTCTCGATTCCTTGCCCACACTACGCCCTTCGGGTGTTTCTTTTCCCGCTGCTTTCCCCTCACTAGCCGACCGTCAATCTCGGGTATACATGCTCTGATCCTGCAATCGTATCAGCACCTTGCCGAATCGGCCTCCCTGTTGGATCTCCACCTTGTCCTCAGGGTAAGTCCGCTGCAAATATTCGGTGACAATCCTCCGGTTCCGGTCGTCGGCAGGCAAACCAAACATCTTCAACCAGTCCATAGCCTCTTGAAGCGCCGTTTCTCTGGATACCACCGTGTTCTTCATTTCCCGGGTTACAAGCGACTCATAGGAATAGCCTTTTAGGTACAATAAATTCAGCAGATAGCCCATCTCCATATGCTTGGTTATCATAGGCCGCTCAGTCACCAAAGGCCAAATCTCACTTATCAGACTGTGCTCCCTGGAGCCGACGGACATGCTGATATAGCAAAACTGCCGCGCACAGCTCAGCACCTTCTCCACACTCTCCCAATCGACAATAACCGGACACATGGAGACAAAGACGAAGTCAAAGGCTTTCCTCCACCCTCTTGCTTCAATATCGATGTCCTCGAACGGCTCCGTCACAACCTCCACCTTGCCGTTCGGCAATCCCGCAATATTGTCTTTCAGAAGCTCAGCCAACGGAAGACCAGGCTCCACGGAAGTAACAGCAGCCCCACTCTCTGCAAACGGAACAGTAAATCCGCCCGAGGCCGCTCCAACGTCCAGTATGGAGGAATCTTTGAAGCCGACACCCTGGCCTTCCAGCCAATTCATTATGCGTTTGGCCCTTCGTCTGCCTTCTTCGTTAAATGCTTGCTCGTTGAATGACTTGGCCTTATCGTCAAAAGCATGCACTGGATCTATCCCGGCTTGTTTCATCTTGTTCACTCCGGTTTGCATATCCTCCTTCCAAGCTTTTTCCCATACGGCTTCATTAAAAAGATCGTTTGTCATCTTGCTGCAGCTCCCTCTAATAAAATTTGAAAGACTTTAAAGACTCTTAATATCTATAATATTATCAAAAAAAAGCAGCCGTTTGTTACAGAACAAACGTTACTTTTTTGGCAAGCTCAGACATTTTTTGCTCTCGCAAGTATTCCTCCATCTTCTCTTCCGCCGAAACCATCGCTTTCTGAATCAAGCAATCGGGTCCATGGTTCAAATCACAATCGAATAAGGAGGCTGTACCTTCTATGGCATGGATGATATCCAGAAACGAGATCTCTTCCCAATTCCGCTTTAATCTATAGCCGCCATTGGCGCCTGAAGTGGATTCAATCATTCCTGCCTTGACGAGCTTGGTTAGTATTTTGGATAAATACGTTGGTGAAACCCCTTGCCGCTCCGCCAACTGCTGTACGCCAATAAGCTTATTCGGGGTGGCTGCCGCAAGAAAGAGCATGGTGTGAAGGGCATAGTTCGTCGCTTTCGAAAATTTCATGGTGCAGTCTCACCTCGATTACAGACTTTATTTATCCATGATAGCTTTAAAGTGTGGGAATGTCAAGTCATGAGAGATTCTATCGTTAACGAGATGCCTGTATAGTATAGAGCAAGGGGCATTTTAAAGTTTTTACAAGGGCATTTTTGTGATTTTATTAGTACTTGTTGACAGAAAAATAAGTTTTTTTTCACCCATTTCAACATTTCGTAACCATTTCTTCAACCGTTGATCACATATTATGTGAATTAAATCACATACATCCTTTATACTAACAGTAAGGAAAAATGCTAAGAATAACCATGTCCTCCCTATTACATTACAAGGAGCTGATCGAACCATGATGTCCTACGATCCGGCGGTATACAGCCGCATATTGACGGGATTAACCCTTGGCTTCCACATCGTGTTTGCCACTATCGGCGTCGGGGTGCCCGTAATGATCGCTATTGCCGAGTTTCTCGGCATTAAGCGCGGCGACCCGCACTATATTTTGCTCGCGCGCCGCTGGGCCCGCGGCTTTGTCATTACGGTAGCAGTCGGCGTCGTCACGGGCACCTGTATCGGATTTCAATTGAACTTGCTGTGGCCGAGCTTTATGCAAATTGCCGGGCAAGCCATCGCATTGCCGTTATTTATGGAGACCTTCGCCTTTTTCTTCGAGGCCATTTTCCTGGGCATTTATTTATATACGTGGGATCGGTTCCGTAACCCGTGGGTTCATTTCACCCTGTCGATTCCCGTTATTATCGGCTCGTCGGCATCCGCGTTTTTCATCACGATCGTCAATGCGTTTATGAACACGCCGCAAGGCTTCACACTATCGGGACGGACTATTACTGATATCGATCCGATTGTAGCCATGTTCAGTCCGGCAACACCGACCAAAACCGCGCATGTGCTCTCATCCGCTTATATGACGAGCGCATTCGTGCTGGCGGGCTTCGCCGCTCTAGCGCTTTTGGCAGGCCGGAAGCATGTCTACTACAAAAAAGCGCTGCGGCTGACGATGATCACGGGCCTTATCTTTTCCTTGCTGACCGCATTCATAGGTGACTTGTCCGGCAAGTTCCTTGCTGAATACCAGCCGGAGAAGCTCGCGGCGGGAGAATGGCATTTCGAGACGACGTCTCGCGCTCCGCTGGTGATCGGCGGTATTTTGCAGGAAAACAATGAAATCCGCTACGGGCTGAAGCTGCCTTATGCGCTGAGTATTCTAGCCTTCGGCAAGCCGGACGCCGTCGTTACCGGGCTGAACGATATTCCGCCGGACGAACGTCCGCCGTTATACATTCACTATTTTTTCGATACGATGGTAGTGATCGGCAGCCTGCTTATTGTGCTGTGCATCGGCTACCTGCTGTTCGCCCGCAAGCGTCGGAGCGCCAAGGGACGCGAGCTGCCGCGCTGGCTGCTACGCTGTACCGTCTGGGCGGGGCCGCTTGCCATGCTCGCGATAGAATGCGGCTGGATCTTCGCCGAAGCCGGGCGCCAGCCCTGGATCTTGCGCGGGTATATGAAGACCGTTCATGGCGCCACTACCGCGGACAACGTAGATTGGATGCTGCTGCTTTTCTCTTTGTTGTATATCGTGCTCGGATTTACCGTCTGGGCGGTACTGCGCAAGCTGTTTAGGAGCAACTCGGCGGAGCAGGAAATGGCCCGTCGCGGAATCGAAGGAGGCGAACCCAAATGACTATCGAAGTAATCGGCATTACCGTGCTCTGGATTTTCCTTTACGGTTATTTGATCGTGGCATCCATCGATTTCGGAGCCGGATTTTTCAGCTATTACAGTATGATAACCGGCCGCAAGCATCTGGTTCACGGCATTATCGAGCGCTACTTGTCCCCGGTGTGGGAAGTAACGAATGTGTTCCTGATCTTCTTCATGGTCGGCATGGTCGGCTTCTTCCCTGACACCGCCTATTACCTGGGGACGGCCCTGCTGATCCCGGGCAGCATAGCGATCATTCTTCTTGCCATCCGCGGCTCTTACTATGCTTTCAGCACCTATGGCGGAACGAAGGATAATCCGCTCTATATGCTGCTATACGGAAGCAGCGGGCTGCTCATCCCGGCTTCGCTATCCATCGTTCTGACCATTTCGGAGGGCGGATTCATTCAGGAGCAGAACGGCCAAGTGATCCTTCAGTATGCGAAGCTGTTCACCAGCCCTTATGCGTGGTCGGTCGTCCTGCTATCTCTTGTGAGCATCTTGTTCATCTCCGCTTCTTTCCTTACGTATTATGCGGATAAAGCTAAGGACGCCGCCGCGATGGAAGTACTCCGGGGCTTCGCGGTCGGTTGGAGCGCGCCGACCATTTTGGCCAGCCTGCTCGTCTTTTTCTCGATCTACAAGCACAGCCCGTGGCATTTCGAAGGCATGCTCGATATCGCGTGGATGTTCGTCCTTTCCTTCCTGTGCTTTCTGTTCGCCATATACCTCATATGGAATCGCAGGAAGCTGGGTTTGGCGTTCATCCTTGTCATGCTGCAGTTCGCCTTCGCGTTCTTCGGATATGGCGCAGCCCATTTGCCGTATATCATCTACCCTATTGTCTCGATTCATGAGAGCGTGACAAGCCCGACGATGGGAGTGGCCCTCATCATCGCCTTTATTGCAGGGCTGCTGCTGCTCATTCCTTCCCTGTACTTGCTGATGCGCTTGTTCTTGTTCAACGCCTCCTATGTACAGGGCAAAACCGGGAAATAATCGAAGCGCAGCACAGTGGTCAAGACTTCTGGCTCACGGTTCAGTCTTCAGGGCAGCGTAGGCTCGCCGTCTCCCGGAACAATCGTCAGCCTCTGACCGCCCAATGCAAATATCCCCACAAAGTGGGGAGCCCCGATCATATAAATAGGCAAAAAAAGCCCGGCCTCCAATCACAAACAGGAGGCTCGGGCTTCTTACCGTTAAATTATTCGAAGTAAACCGCTTTGCCGGTTTTCGACGATTCATAAATAGCTTCCAAAATTTCCGAAACTACGCAAGCCTGCTCAGGCGTAACTACAGGCTCTTTGTCCTGCTCCACCGCTTCCAGCCACAAGCGCATTTCCAGATCAGCCGGGCTTGCTTTCTTACCGTCGTAGAAATCAACGCCTTTGGCATCGAGCTGAATTTCGTTCATAAACAGCTTGCTGTGCTTCTCGCCGTTAATGCGCAGTCCGTCCTGCATATCCGCTCCGCCCTCGGTGCCGCACAGCGTCGTCTTCGCTTCGCCGGTTTGCAGCATATTAATGGCCCAACTGGATTCCAGCACGATCGTCGCACCGTTCTGCATGGTAATCATACCGAATGCGGAGTCCTCGACTGTAAATTTCTCCGGATCCCACGATCCCCAAGCGTTGGCCGCGTCTTTCTTCTGGGACAGCTTGTGGAACGCCGTACCCAATACCGCCTTCGGCTTGTAGTTGTCCATCATCCACAGCGTCAAATCCAATGCATGCGTACCGATATCGATAAGCGGACCTCCGCCCTGCTTCTCTTCATCCAGGAATACGCCCCAAGTTGGTACGGCGCGGCGGCGAATCGCATGCGCCTTCGCATAATAAATGTCGCCGAGCTCTCCGTCTTCGCACAGTCTTTTCAAATATTGGCTGTCCGAGCGGAAACGGTTCTGATAACCGATGGTCAGTTTTTTGCCCGTACGCTTGGCGGCCTCTACCATCCGCCGGGCATCCGCAGCTGTTTTCGCCATCGGCTTCTCGCACATAACATGCTTGTCTGCTTCCATAGACGCGATAGAGATATCCGCATGGGAATCGTTTGGCGTACAAACATGAACAATATCGATAGAGCTGTCGTTCAGCAGTTCTTTATAGTTGTCGTATACTTTGGCATCAGGCGTACCGAATTTCTCGGCGGCCTCGCTCGCTCTTTCCTTCACAATATCGCAAAAAGCGACCATTTCCACGTTCTTTTGGTTTTTCAGAGCAGGCATATGCTTTCCATTGGCGATACCGCCGCAGCCGATAATGCCAATTCTAAACGTTTTAGCCATTGATTTGGTCCTCCTCTATTAGGTGGGTTCAGCATTTAGCATTCAATGCTCCCTCAATATCTAGACATTAGTATAGTGAACATTGTCCGAAAAAGATATTTCTAATCTGGCCTATATTGTATGCGATTTTGCCATAATATATCGATCTTTTTTGACATGCTCCGCCCTGCCGTCGACAAAAATTTCCCGGGAAATGGAAATAAAAAAGAAGCAAGCCATCGCAATGGTGCTTCTCTTGTTGATAATTATGCTTTTTTGCCTACGGACGTAACCAGCTTGTACCCTACGCCGCGGATCGATTCAATCTGTACACTCTGCTGGTTCATCTCCAGCTTCTTGCGGAGCGAGCTCACGTGAACGTCCACCGTACGCTGACCGCCGATGTAGTCGAAGCCCCATACAATGTTCATCAAATCATCTCGCGTTACTACAACCCCCGGACGCTGAACAAGGTACAGCAGCACCTCGAACTCTTTCGGTCTGAGCGGGATCGATTCTCCGTTCAGCATGACTTCATATTTCTCCGGATAAATGAACAAATCTCCGGCGGTAATGACCTTCTCTCCCGTCGTGCTCTTATCCTGAAGCTGCTCTTCGGACATCGTTCTGCGCAATACGGCCGATACCCGCGCCAATAGCTCCGCGACGCCGAACGGCTTGGTAATGTAGTCGTCGGCACCGTACTTCAAGCCTTGCACGACCTCTTCCTCCGCATTGCGCGCCGTCAGGATGATAACCGGCGTTTTGTTACCTTTCTGGCGAAGCTTGGACAATATTTCGAAGCCGTTCAATCCTGGAAGCATAATATCTAAAATAATCAGATCAAAGCTTTGCTGAAGCGCCGTTTGCAAGCCTTCGCTGCCGTGATCGACTACCTTCGTTTCGTAACCGTCCTGAGACAAATTATAAGATAACAATCTTGCTAACGTAGGCTCATCTTCAATGACCAAGATTTTTTGCGACATGGGAATCCCCCGTATTCGTTTCTAGTATGACAAGCTTATCATAGCACGGTTTTGTTGGCAAAATGTAAATTTTTTTAAAACTTAATGAAAACGTTAAAATTATTGCACAACAAAACCTTATGGAAGCAATACATCATTCCATAAGGCATTATTGTGCTGACTGCCTAAGCGAGCAGGCACGTGTTCAAAAATAACCCGCTTTAATGGATAACCGGAAGCTCGATAATAAACTTCGTCCCCATCCCGACTTCACTGTCAACCCGGATGGTGCCTCTGTGAAGCTCCACAAGATGCTTGACGATGGACAAGCCGAGACCGGTTCCGCCTGAACTGCGGGAGCGCGCTTTGTCTACGCGATAAAACCGTTCGAAAATCCGCGGCAAATCCTTCTTCGGGATGCCAATCCCCGTGTCCGAGATCGTGAAGCGGATTTTGTCATATTCCATCCCCGATGACGAACCTTCGATGATCGGCTCGACCTTCACTCTCACCTTGCCGCCTTCCGGCGTGTAGTTAATGCCGTTGGACAGCAGATTGATCAAAATTTGCCGCAAGCGGTCTTCATCCGCTTCCATATACATATCCTCATCCACCTGCATATCCAGATCGATCGATTTCTTCTTCGCCTCCGTATTCATCACATGGATGCAATTGCCTACGAAGGTGTGAAGATCGACAGGAGAGAACTGCAGCGGGATGCGCTTCGATTCGATTTTCGACAGCTCGAGAATATCCCCGATCAAACGGTTCAACCGCTCACTCTCGTCAAAAATAATCTGCAAAAACGATTTCGCCGTCTCCTTATCGTTCATTGCGCCGGCCAGCAGCGTTTCGGCAAACCCTTTCACTGCGGCGATCGGCGTCTTCAGCTCGTGTGACACGTTGGCCACGAACTCGCTGCGCATCCTCTCCAGCCTGCGGACGGCCGTAATATCGTGAAGCACGATCAGCACGCCGGCCCATTCATCTTCGGCAATAGACAAAGGGCTTAAGTTTATCTCCAATATACGCTCGGAAGGATAATAGAAGATCATCTCGTCCCGAATATGCTCTTTAGAATCAATGCATTCCTGGATTAATTGCGTGAATTCATACTGCTGCTTCGCTTCGTCGAATTTTTTGCCCAGCAGCTCCTGGGTCGAGAAGCCGAGAATATCTTCGGCGGAACGGTTAAGCAGCACGATTTTGCCTTCGCGGTCAATCATCATGACGCCGCTGATCATATTTTCAAGGACGCTCTTCAGGCGGCTCTCGTCCTCAATAATCCGGTTCATCTGCAGCTGCAGGCTGTCCGCCATCCCGTTGATGGCAAGCCCGAGCTGGCCGACCTCGTCTTTTTTCAGCACATGTACCCGTGCCTTGTAATTCATGTTCGTAATCTGGTGCGCCACTCTCGTGATCATCTCAATCGGGCGTGTCAGCCCGTAAGCGATACGGTAGCTGATTAATCCGGCGATAACGAACACGGTGACCAGACCCGTCAGAATGACGTACCATACTTGACGAATGGAAGCTTCCACATCTTCCAGACTCATGGCCAAACGTACGAAGCCTTGGATCGCGGCGCCGTCTTTTACAGGTACAACGACATAAAGCATATTGCGCTGTACCGTCGTGCTGTAGCGCATATCGGAACCGAATTGCCCGGTTTGCGCAGCTTCAACCACTTCTTTGCGGTTCAGGTGATTCTCCATATCCTCCACGCTGTGGTCGGAATCCCCCATCACTTTCCCGTCGGCCCGAATATAGGTGACTCTGGCATCGGCAGATTCCTTAAGGCGCACAGCTTGGTCCGTAAAATAGCGGACTTGCTCCGTTTCCGTACCCGTCTGTTTCCATTCCATCGAGACCAAAATGACTTTGAGCTCCCGCTCCATATTCGTTTTCAATGCTTCAATATGGGATTCCCTCAGCGTTCGGGCGGAGAATAACCCGGCTGCCAGCACCGAAGCGCCTATCAAGATAATAAAAATCAAAGTTAGCCTTGCCCGAAATTTTTGCATAATGACCTTTTGTCCCTCCGTTTGAGGTGCTCGCTGCCCAACAGGTTTTATCGCCAAATAGAATTTTACATCCCAATGATCTCGGAATTTTATAAATTCTATTGTGGTAAAAAAGACAGTCTACTCAATAGCCTAGCGTCTCTGCAGGAGGAATGCCAGTTAATTTTTTGTAAAGGCGGGATTGCGCCATCTTCTTCAGGCACCAGTAGTTCAAAGTGGCGAACGGCTGTTGAATGAGAATCGAGAGGACGACCGGCACCGCCGTCAACGGTTCGAAGTAAGCAAGCGCCAGTACGAGACCAAGTGAAATATTGCGCATGCCCGATGAATAGGCAACCGTAATGACGAGCTCGTGCCGCTTCAAAATAAACATGGACGCAAAGCCGATCAAGTAGCAGAATATGACCATCAGCACGACGAGAGGGATCACGACGATCATATCCCGCTTCATCTCTATGACATAAGGCTGAATGGCTGCCGCATTGATCGCTACCACGGTGATCATGGCGATTTTGGAGCTCGGCCCGCACACCGGAGCCGACCATTCCTTGAACCGCTGCCGCGACAGCTCATTGACAATCACACCGATGATGGTCGGCACTACGATTATTTTAACCAAATCGAGCATAACTTTGACGTGATCGAATTCGACCTCAGCCCCGAAGAACAACGACACCGCTAATGGAATGACGAACGGGCTTAGCGCCGAGTCCACAACGATCATGGACAGCGCCAGCGGAATATTGCCCTTCGACAGCCCGACCCAAATGACCGACGACACCCCGAGCGGGATGACGGTAAACAGGACGAAACCGACCACATACGGCGACTGCGCTCCGAAAAATGCGCTTCCGAGCGAATAAGAGACGACGGGCGCAACAATGTGCGCCGCCGTAAAGATGAGCAGCATCGGAACCGGCATGCGGAACGCCTGCTTGATCTGCTTCCAGCTGCAGCCGGTCGCCATGACGAACGTCAGGTAGGCGAACAAGTACGGCGCCCACGCCGTCCATCCTTTTAGCTGGGCAGAAAAAAGAAACCCAAGTATCAGAGATACCGGGACAATGAGGGATAAATATTTTTCTATAATCGCATTAAGCTTCAAGCCGTATAATCTCATCTTAGGCAAATACCGTCTCTTTAAGCAGGGAAAGCTTCTCCAGCGAATTTTTGTCTACGTCCGCATGCAAGCTGTTGCCGTGGGAGTCCATCGTTACGATAGCCGCGAAGCCTTCGGTTTGCAGATGCCACATTGCTTCCGGCGTTCCGAACTCCATGAAGTCTACGCCGTTCACTTTCTTGAAGCATTGCGCATAATATTGAGCCGCGCCGCCGATGGCATTCAAATAAACCGCTCCGTGCTCTTGCAGCGCTGCCAGCGTTTTGGCTCCCATTCCGCCTTTACCGATGACCATGCGAATGCCGAACTTCTTGATGATCGTGCCTTGGTAAGGCTCCTCGCGGCTGCTTGTCGTCGGGCCTGCCGCCTTAACGTGCCATTCGCCGGACTCGTCCTTCGCCATAACCGGTCCGCAATGATAAATCGCAGCACCGTTCAGATCGATCGGAGCATCGTGATCCATCAAATATTTATGCAGGGCATCGCGGCCGGTGTACATCGGTCCGTTGATGATAACGACATCGCCTACGCGCAGCTGACGGATTTGTTCTTCCGTTACCGGCGTTTGCAGTACCACTTCACGGCGCTCGGACGTTTCTGAACCTGTCGCTTCCTGCTTCATCGATACGGCATCGCCGTTCGGATATACCCATTCCTTAATGCTGCCGCTGTTCGAATCGAGCAGAACGCCTTGTCTGCGGAACGCCCAGCAGTTGTAAGCAACGGATACGAAGAAGCTGGCCGGCAAACGGTTCATCACGCCCACCTTACAGCCCAGCAGCGATACTTGGCCGCCGAAGCCCATGGTACCGATACCCAATGTGTTTGCTTTCTCCAAAACGTAATCCTCAAGCTTGCGCAATTCCTCGTTCGGATTCACGTCGTCGACTCTGCGGAACAGCTGGTGCTTCGCCAATTCGTAGCCGCTGGTCCGGTCGCCGCCGATGCCTACGCCGATAAAGCCTGCGCTGCAGCCCTGGCCTTGCGCCTGATATACCGCATGCAGGATGCATTTGCGGATCCCGTCGAGATCGCGGCCTGCTTTGCCAAGACCTTCAAGCTCGGTTGGAAGGCTGTATTGAATGTTTTTGTTCTCACAGCCGCCGCCTTTAAGAATCAGCTTCACTTCGACATCGTCCTTCTCCCACTGCTCGAAGTGAATGACCGGCGTTCCCGGTCCCAGGTTGTCGCCCGAGTTGGCTCCGGTTAACGAATCTACGGAGTTCGAACGCAGCTTGCTGTCTTTGGTCGCTTGAGCAACAGCTTCCAAGATTTGCTTTCTCATGATGATTTGGTTCGCGCCTACCGGGCAGTGAATGATAAAAGTCGGCATTCCTGTATCCTGACAAATAGGAGAAACGTTGCATTCCGCCATATCGATGTTATTAGCGATCGTGGACAGCGAGATAGCCGAACGCGTTCCCGCGTCTTCACGGTCCTGGGCAGATTGAATAGCCCGTCGAACGTCAGCCGGCAGGTTGGTCGATGTCTCTACGATCAGTTTATACACACTTTCCTGAAAATGCTGCATGAATAAAATCTCCTTTCAGATTAGGCCCTGCTTCAAATCTAGTAATTGCACTACTACTATAATAGCACATTCCGCCATGTTCAAAAACCGATAAATATGCTCAACATTGTGTCTGTTAAAGGCTCCGTCAGGCACTCGTCTACTCTCAAAAGATATTATTTTGCAGCCGTATGGCGAAGCAGGATTTTCCCCTGCGTAATCGAATACATATAGACATCATCTGGGAGTTTACGACTATACGACAAGGAGCGGCGGGAACTATGAGCAAACTCGTTACGAAGGCGCTCGCCCTGTGCATTCTCGGGCTTACCGTGATTCTTCCTTCCCTGCAGGCAGCCAAGACTAATGTCCTATACAAGGATCAGGTTGCGGTGATCATGTACCACCATGTGGATGACGATGCCAAAAGCGGGGGAACGATCACGACGAAGCTTTTTGAAGACCAGCTAACTTATTTGAAAAGCAAGGGCTACCAATTTATTACACTCCGCCAATTCAAGGATTTCATGCAGGGCGCATCCGTCCCGCACAACGCAGTCCTTGTCACCTTCGACGACGGATACGAAAGCTTTTATATCAATGCTTATCCCGTACTAAAAAGCATGCGAATTCCGGCGGTCAACTTCGTCATCACGAACGATCTGGAAAATCCGCTGGCCAGCTACATTCCGTCCCTTTCGCGGGACGAGATCGTAGAGATGACGAGCGATACGAATTTCATCGACGCTCAATGCCATACGAACAACTTCCACTATAAGCTGCCGGACGGAAGCCCCGCATTAATAGGAAGAATGGTAACGAACGGAAAGAAAGAGACCGACGAGGAATACAAGCAGCGCGTCATCGGCGATACGCAGGCCTGCGTAGCTAGGCTTAGCGAGCTGTATCCCGAGCCGATCGATTCATATGCTTATCCATTCGGCTATTTCGATGCCCGAGCGATCGACTACGTCGGTCAAGGAGGCATGAAGTACGCCTTTACGATTGTGCCGGAAATGGCGACGCGGGATATCGATCCGATGCAAATACCGCGCATCAATGCGGGCAATAGCATGATTACCCCCGAGGTGCTGCACAATTCCATCCTGCGGCGCATCGTTGCTGCAAGCAATCCTTCGGCAGAGGTTCCTCTGGCGGAAACGTTGAGTCAGCTGGGAGGCAAAGCTACCGTCAGCGGCGGGGCCGTAACGATTCTGTACGGAAGCGCTCAATGGCAGGGAAAGGTCAATGGAGCCGGTCTAACGAACGGTACAGCCACCGTTACGCTGCAGAAGCCGTTATACACAAAGAATAACAAGGTGCTCATCGGCATCAAGGATCTTGAAACGGTCATCGGGGCGCAAATCGTGTATAATCCTACTGTACAGAGCTATGCCGTACGCCAGTCGCCTGCGGTAAAGAAGTAACCAGGATAGGATGAGTGGAATGGACAGTCATTTTTTCGCTTATATGTATCGTTTGCGTTATATCGAGCGTTGGAGCCTCATGCGCAATATCGTCAAGGAGAATGTTGCCGAGCATTCGTTTCATGTCGCGTTGCTAACGCACGTCCTGTGCACGATTGCGAATACGGAATTTAACCGGCAGCTGCCGACGGACCGGATCGTCAGCATGGCGCTGTTCCACGATGCGACGGAAGTATTCACGGGAGACATCCCCACGCCGGTCAAGCATCACAACCCGAAGATTTTGTCCAATTTCCGTGACATTGAACAAATGGCGGCCGAACGGCTGCTGGACATGATTCCGCCCAAGCTGCGCCCGGCATACGAGCCGCTAATCGATACCAAAGCAGCGGGGCTCGATCCGGAGCTGAAGCGGTATGTCAAAGCGGCCGACCTGCTCGACGCCTACTTGAAATGCGTTACGGAGCTGTCGGCGGGCAATAAGGAATTCGGCAGCGCCAAGAAGCAGATCGAGCAATCCATTAGCAAGCTGAACATGCCGGAGGTGGACTACTTCCTTCAGCATCTGGCCCCAAGCCTGGAGAAGACGCTGGATGAGCTGTCGGAGGAATAGGCGCAATCTCATACGGACGGAAAAAAGCTCGGAGACGATACACAGTCTCCGAGCTTTATCGTTGTACTCCGCAGATCAGCCTGCATAAAACGGAAATTTCATCAAGGTGACGATGAGGAAAAACAAGATACCTGAGACTACGCTCGTCGATTTGATTTTTCCGATTTGGTCCTGGATCTTGCTGCCGGACGGATCGTCCAGCGCCTTGCGCATTGCGCTGCCGAGCGCTCCGGTAACACCGCCAAGCGCAAGGAACAATACTACAGCGAGCACCATCCAGACGACGCTGTATGGCTGCTTGCTGACCAGATATCCGCCGGACAGCAAAGCGATGACCAAGGCCAGCTGTCCTGCCCGGTTCGCCGCGAACAGAACGCTTAAGAACCCGAATTGCGCCGATCCCGTCAATGCCTGAATCCGCATGGAAAGAAACGGGAACATCAAGTATACACCCATAAGAATTGCAGAAAGCACGTGCAAATATACGAATACTTGGATCACGGGGCTGCCTCCCATTCCTCTGACCTCTATTTCTTTTCAGTATACTACTAGAATCGAGTCGATGAAAGAAAATAATGGAAGGCGCCATAACACTTTTTAAGCTTGCTCTGCTGCCCCTGTTCCTTTATGTCCGTTGGAATGATGATGACCGGAAGCCCCTTTCTTGGCGGCACGCTTGTCGCGAAACCGCGCCAAGATAACGAACAGCGACGGCACGACGATAAGCGTCAATAAAGTGGAATAAATGAGACCGGAAATAATCGTGATCCCCATCGGCCGCCATAGATTGCCGCCCATAATCGTCATGGGCAATAGTCCTCCGATGGCCGTTGCCATCGTCAGCAATATCGGCCGCAATCTCGCTTTGCCCGCCTCGGCTACGGCTTCATACAACGGCAGTCCTTCCTCCCGCGCCTGCTCGATAAACTCCACGAGAATAATGCCGTTACGCACTACGATACCAGCCAAGCTGACCAATCCCATCAAGGCCATGAACCCGATAGGAGAGTTCGTGAGGAACAGACCGATTACCGCACCGCCTGCCGCCAGGTACACGGTAGACAAGATGAGAACCGGTATGGACAGCGACTGAAATTGCATGACCATAATAATATAAATAAGCAGTACGACGATGATCGACAGCTTGCCTATAGAAGCAAATGCATCGTTGCGCTCCTCGTTCTCCCCGCCGAATTCCACCGTGTAGCCTGCCGGCAGCTTATATTGGCTCATCTCCAGCTTCAAATCCTTCACGATTTCATCGGGAAGCCGTTCTTCCGCATAGCTGCGGACAATGATCGTTCTTGTCTGATTGCGGTGATGAATTTGCTTCATCATTTTGCTGCTGCGGATATCGCCCAGCTCCTGTACCGTTACCGTGCCTCCGGTCTGCGTCGGGACATACATTTTACTCATTGTATCCACCGGATCTGCCGTACGCTGCTTGGCATATAACGAGACATCCAGCAATTCCTTGCCCTGCTGCATTGTCGTAATTTTGAGACCTTCCGTAGCAATGCGGAGCGTCTGAGACAAATCCTTATCGTTGACCCCGAATAATCTCAGCTTGTCGGGATCGGCTTCAATCTCGATTGTATTCATGTCCGTACCGACGTCGTCGGTAATGCTGACTGTTCCCGGAATGCCGCTCAATATCCCTTTGACATCGTCAGCCAGCATACGCAGCTGAGTCAAATCGTCCCCGCTAATCCGGACGGCAATGGGTGCTCCGACGGGCGGCCCCTGTTCGAGCTCCCGCGGCGTAATTTCTACGTCAGCGGGAAACATCGTTTTGAGCTCCTGGCGCCAGACGGAAATGACCTCCTTCGTTCGTATCACTTTCGGATTGATTTTGACGAACAGCTGGCCGACTCCCGTCCCCGAATAATCCGATTCCGAGTAATAGAACCTCGGGGTGGATCGCCCGGAATAAGCCGATACGAATACAACCCCTTCCTGCTGACGTATCCAATCCGCCGCCTTGGCCATCGTATATTCCGTCTCGGCGAACACTCTGCTTGTCGGAAGCTTGAAATCGATCAGCATCTCGTCTTTTTCCGCCGGAGGGAAATATTGTACCCCCAGGAGCGGCAGCAGGCCGAAGCTGCTCGTTCCGATAAGCAGCGCAACTATCCCGGTTAACAGCGGGCGGCGCAAAAACTTATGAATTTGCCTCCCGTAATATTGGCTCAACCGCTGGATCGGCTGTCCAAGCAAGCCCGGTGCCGCTTTGCCTCCGCTGAACGAGCCTCCGCGCTTCAGAATCCGCTCTCCGACCCATTGGCGGAAAATCGGAATGATCGTGAGCGACATCGCCATAGAGGCGGCCAATGTCAGCGATATGACAATCGGGAGCGGACGGATGAAGCTGCCGATATTGCCCTTAAGGAAATACAGCGGCAAAAAGGCGGCGGCTGTAGCGATCGTAGCCGTCAAAATCGAGATGGCCACGTCGCGGCTTCCTTCCAGCGACGCTTTGGCCGGATCGTCTCCCAGCTGCAGACGGCGCTGAATGTTATCGTTGACGACAATCGCGTCGTCGACAAGGATGCCGAGCACGATGACAATGGCAACGATCGTGATTTGGTTCAAGTCGACTCCCATCGCCTCGACCGGTATGAAGCCTACGGTTATCGATATCGGGATAGCCAAGGCAACGATCAGCGAGGTTCCGAACGTCAGTCCGAGCGAGCAGACGACAATAACGACCGCAATGCCGATCAAGAGCTCTTGCCCCAGCTCCTTGAACAAATGATCCAGGCTTTCTTTTTGCGTAAATAAAGAGGACATTTGCACATGCTGCGGAAGCTGCGGCTGCAGCTCAGCGACCTTGGCATCGATCCGCTTCTGCAGAGACGGAATATCCGCCCCTTTCTCCGCATTGATGACCAGGTCCAGCGTCGGCTTTCCGTTATGTAAAATGCTGACCTCGGATTTCTTCGGACGAAGCTTCACATCCGCTATATCCTTCAGCTTCAGCGCTTTGCCGCCCGGGAGCCCCAGCAGCTCGATATTGGCTATGTCCTCAGCGGACTTCCATTCTCCGCTCAGATTCACATAATAGGACTTGCTGTCCTTATCGACCGTTCCGATCGGCACCCGGTCATGACCGTTGAGCAGCGCCTGCGCTGCGACACCCCAAGGCAAATGGAGCGTATCCATCTTGGCCGTATCCAAAATAACGGCCACCTCTTGATCCGGCAGCCCAACGATCTCTACATTGCTTACCCCGCTGATGGTGGACAGCTGCTTTTTCCAAATTTCCATGGTCGGCCTGAGCGGCTCCAGCTGCTCTGGCGACTCTACGGAAAAATGCAAAATTTGCTCGGCGATTTTGCTTAGATCGTCGTTGACTTCAGGCTTTTCCGCTTCGTCGGGCAGCTCGCTTTCCGCCGATTGCACCTTCTGCTTGAGCGTGTCCCAAGCCCGCTTAATATCGGTATCTGCACGTACTTCGACGTTAATGACCGAGACATTGGCCATGGATGTGGAGCTCAATATCGAAATATCGCTCATCTCTTTGATTTTCTCTTCCAACGGACGGGTAACGAATTGCTCCACCTTCTCGGGAGATGCGCCCGGGTAGATCGTCTTCACAAGCGCAACGGTAAGATCGATCTCCGGATTTTCCCGCTGCTTCAAGGTGTATATGTTGACAATCCCCATCAGAATAGCCATCAGGAAGAACAGCAGCGTAACCTTGCGGTATCGGATCAGCTTCGCGATCATTCGCCCTTCACATCCATCTGCTCCCCGTCCTTGCAGTCCAGCTCGACAATGACTTCCGCCAGCCTCTGGATATGCTCGGGTCCCGCCTTTTTCAAGACAAACCATTGGTAAGCAACCATCTCTACCATGCCGATCTTGGAATAAGCCGCAATTTCCAGCTGCTCCTCGGAATAGTTGGGCAGACCGCCCCACTCCTTCAAATGCTCTTTAATGATCAGCATCATTTCACGGTAAAAGGCTTCGGAAATGTCCTTCATTTCCTCGGAAGCTACGCCATGCCGGTACATGATCGTCAAAATAGTCCGGTTATGGTAGTACACCGTCAGCGCCCTGTGAATCATCCAGTAGTAGACTTCATTGTTCTCGCACATGTGCTCGTGATTATGCTTGAGAGCAGCCGAAATCTCATCCAGGCACGCCGAGGCGATACTGCGGAACATATCCTCTTTGTTCTGAAAATATAAATAAAACGTTCCTTGCGCTACGCCCGCCTCGCGAACGATGTCCGAAACTTTGGTCTGATGATATCCCTGCTCTTCAAACAGCTTCAGAGCGGCTTCAATCATGTTCAACTTCTTATCCTCTCCCACCGCTGGATTCCCCCTATCCTGTGCAGCATCTTTTATGACTGATTCGTCAGTCATTTTTGATTTTAACATCATTATCCAGAGGACGCAACATCGGATCATCGTCTTACTACGGCTTTTTGGGGGCAAATTTTTGGATCCGTCCTACGATGATGATCATGTTCTTATGGGATAGAAAAACAACCGGTCGAGCTCGACTGAGCCTTGACCGGTTGCTTGGTGTTGTATGGTTGCTTGTGCGCAATAATCGTTAGCCTGTTACGACTTTAATTACATTGCGTACGGATTCAGCGGATTTGTCCAGCGCCGCTTTCTCTTCAGGAAGCAGCTCCAGCTCGAAGATTTTCTCGATCCCGTTGCCGCCCAGCAGCGTAGGAACGCCCATGAACAGATTCTGGTACCCGTACTCTCCTTCAAGCAAGGCGATGGATGGAATGATGCGTTTCTTGTCTTTAATGATCGCTTCCGTCATTTGAACGAGGGAAGCTGCAGGAGCGTAGTACGCGCTGCCGTTACCCAGCAGGTTCACGATTTCGCCGCCGCCTGTACGTGTACGCTGTACGATGGCCTCGATCCGATCGGCAGGGATCAGCTTCTCGATAGGAATACCTCCAACGTTGGAGTAACGAACCAATGGAACCATATCGTCGCCGTGTCCGCCGAGCACGAAGCCGCGAACGTCCTCGACGGATACGTTCAGCTCCTGCGCGATGAATGTGCAATAGCGTGCGGTATCCAATACGCCGGATTGGCCGATGACGCGGTTCTTCGGGAAGCCCAACGTTTGGAAAGCAACGTAAGTCATTGCGTCAACCGGGTTGCTCAAGATGATAACGATCGAGTCCGGGGACGTCTTCTTCACGTTTTCACAAACGGATTTCACAATACCTGCATTCGTGTTGACGAGATCGTCACGGCTCATGCCCGGCTTCCGTGCGATACCGGCTGTGATGATGACGATATCGGAATTAGCCGCATCGTCGTAGCTCGAAGTGCCTACGATGTTGCTGTCAAAGCCTTGAACCGGGGAAGCTTCCATCATGTCCAATGCTTTCCCCTTCGTAGGGTTCTCCAATTGAGGAATATCGAGAAGCACGACATCTCCCAGCTCTTTTTGCGCTAGCATCAAAGCGGTAGTGGCACCGGTGAAGCCGGCGCCGACAACGGTAATCTTTTTACGTTGGATTCCCATGATACGCCTCCTGAAAGTGTAATTAGTAGTTTGCGTGTCTTAACGCGAATTATCGGGATTCTGGTAGTTGTGGCTGATTTGTAAAAGCTTGCTCTGGTTGCATAGTAGAAAGTGTAACCTAACGTGCGAACGGATATCCCTCCGGCCGCTGTAGAACCTGTATTCTTTGATTATAACACAAGACTGGAACACACTTCCAAATATGTCCGAAGAGAAGAAGAAATTTTACAACAATCATTTGCCGAACTCGATCCCTGATTTCCTTTCGAAACACACAAAAAACAATAGCCTTTCCCTCGATCAAGCAGATATCTATCGCCTCTGGAAAACGTAAGAACACCAATATGGAAGCGTGTCGCGAGATGCTTGGCGTTAGCTCAAGCTCTCGTGACGGACGCGTTCCTATATCCCCCGCCTCTTCGAAGCCACTCAGTAACTCCTAAGACAACCTTTCGTCCAGGGGGCGTAACCCCTGGGGTCCCCCTTTGTAAGGGGGATTTAGGGGGTTGATTATCTAGGGTAAACATAACCCCCTAGTCTCCCTTTACAAGGGGGACTAGGGGGTCGGAGCTTCTATTAAGCCATGTGCTTGATGATTTGGTTAGCGAACTCGGAGCATTTAACTTCCGTAGCGCCTTCCATCAAACGTGCGAAGTCATAAGTAACAGTTTTGTTGTTGATAGCTGTTTCCATACCTTTGTAGATCAGGTCAGCCGCTTCTTGCCAACCCAGGTGCTCAAGCATCATAACGCCGGACAAAATAACGGAACCAGGGTTTACTACGTCCAAGCCTGCATATTTCGGAGCTGTACCGTGAGTTGCTTCGAAGATAGCATGTCCTGTTACGTAGTTGATGTTAGCGCCCGGTGCGATACCGATACCGCCTACTTGAGCAGCCAAAGCGTCGGACAAGTAGTCGCCGTTCAGGTTCAATGTAGCGATAACGTCGAAATCGGTAGGACGAGTCAATACTTGTTGCAAAGCGATGTCGGCGATAGCATCTTTTACGATGATTTTGCCAGCGGCTTCAGCTTCTTTTTGAGCTTGGTTAGCTGCATCGGTACCTTGCTCCGCTTTGATTTTGTCGTATTGTGCCCATGTGAAGGTTTTGTCGCCGAACTCTTGCTCAGCCAGCTCGTAACCCCAGTTTTTGAAAGCACCTTCGGTGAACTTCATGATATTACCTTTATGTACCAAGGTAACGGATTTGCGGCCGTGTTGGATTGCATATTCGATAGCGGAACGGATCAAACGCTTGGATCCTTCGGAGGATACAGGTTTTACGCCGATACCGGAAGTTTCAGGGAAACGGATTTTCTTAACGCCCATTTCATTTTGCAGAAACTCCAGAACCTTCTTCACTTCAGCGGAACCAGCTTCCCACTCGATACCAGCGTAGATGTCCTCTGTGTTTTCACGGAAAATAACCATGTCAACCAGCTCAGGACGTTTTACCGGAGACGGAACGCCGTTGAAATAACGAACCGGACGGGAGCAAACATACAAGTCAAGCTCTTGGCGCAGAGCAACGTTCAGGGAACGGATACCGCCGCCAACCGGAGTTGTCAAAGGTCCTTTGATAGCAACGATGTATTCGCGGATCGCTGTCAAAGTGTCGCTAGGAAGCCAGTTGTTGTATTTGTTGAATGCTTTTTCGCCGGCAAATACTTCGTACCAAGCGATTTTCTTTTCGCCTTTATATGCTTTTTCTACCGCTGCGTCCAGAACGCGCTTGGAAGCTGCCCAGATATCAGGACCCGTTCCGTCACCTTCGATGAAAGGGATGATAGGGTTGTTAGGAACGTTCAGCTTGCCGTCAACGATAGAAATTTTTTCGCCCTCTGTTGGTAGTGCGTAGTTTTCGAATTGAGCCATGATCTTTGTTTGCCTCCTTAAAAATAGTAGTGAGAATGTGAAGAGTACACACAAAATTGAACGGGAGCCGCGGCGCTCGTCCCGACCCGGAACGGATCGGGGTGCTGCGCTGCAACAACCCGCTGCGATGGTTGCTTCAATCTCTATTGATAAATCGATTAACGATTTTCAATCGGAACGTATTTTTGGTTGGACTGACCTGTGTATTCGGCACGAGGACGGATCAAGCGGTTGTTCTCGTACTGCTCAAGGATATGAGCTGTCCATCCGGATGTACGGCTGATAGCAAAAATCGGCGTAAACAAGTCGCGCGGAATCTCAAGCGAAGTGTACACGGAAGCGGAGTAGAAGTCAACGTTAGGCTTCAAACCTTTTTGACCGGTTACAAGCTCTTCGATTTTGATGGACATATTATACCAGTTCATGTTGCCGGTAATTTTGCCAAGCTCTTGGGACATTTTTTGCAGGTGCTTCGCGCGAGGGTCGCCGTTTTTGTAAACCCGATGTCCGAAGCCCATGATTTTTTCTTTGTTCTCAAGCTTGGTATTGATGTAGCTCTCGGCGTTGTCGGCAGTTCCGATTTCTTCCAGCATTGCCATAACCGCTTCGTTTGCACCGCCGTGAAGTGGTCCTTTCAAAGCGCCGATAGCGGAAGTAACGCCGGAATAGATATCGGACAAGGTTGCTACCGTAACGCGTGCTGCAAAAGTCGAAGCGTTCAGCTCGTGGTCCGCATGAAGTACCAAAGCATTATCCAATGCTTCGATAGCTACTTTCTCCGGCTGTTTGCCGGTCAGCATAAACAGGAAGTTTTCAGCAACGGAGGAAGCATCGCTTTTAGGTGCGATCGGCTCTTCGCCTTTGCGGATGCGTGCAAAAGCAGCAATAATCGTAGGAAGCTGCGCTTGCAATTTGATTGCTTTGCGCAGGTTCGCTTCAGGTGTCATATCGTTAGCTTCGCTATCGTACAGCGCCAGACTGGACACGGCCGTACGAAGAGCTGCCATCGAGTTGGTGTCTTTAGGATATAATTTGATTTGATCTATCACTTGGCTTGGCACCGGAGCATAGGTGTTAAGATCGTTCACCAGCTGAGCCAATTCGGAACGGTTAGGCAATTTACCGTACCAGAGCAAATAGGCAACCTCTTCAAATGTTGCGTTTTCAGCCAGATCGTCAATGTTAATCCCACGATAAGTGAGAACTCCGTCAATAATGGAGCTAATGGAGGAAGTCGTAGCGACAATACCTTCTAAACCTTTGGTTGCAGTCAAAGCAAATCTCTCCTTTACGTTCAAGTTCATATAACTACTATATCATAAAACATGATTCAGAAAAAAACATGCGGATACCCATCAATCCGACAGCAGTACTTGTATTTAAGCCAAAACGCCGTCTGATCATGCAAAGATCATTGCGAACGTGTGCGAATGAGCACGACGAACCAGCAATGAAAAATTTTCATATTACTACTATAAATGATTTGGCGATCAAAGTGAACAAATTCGGACATAAAAGTTCATTATCAGCATAATAAGAATTGTTTGTTATGAACTGTTAAATTATACTGAAAAGTTTGCGGTTATGCAAAACGATGGTAAAATAATGATATTTGAAATTTACATTTTTGAAATTCACAAGAGTACTGGGGGAATACCATGTCAAGCAACCGCAGAATCGGCATCATCGATATCGGCTCTAACTCGATTCGACTTGTTATCTACGAAATCAATTCCCTTCAAGCATATAGAGTCATCGGCGAGTTTAAGCAATCGGCACGGTTGAGTCAAAGAATAAACAGCGACAATACGCTAAGCCGCGAGGACATCCAGTCCATCGTTGCTATACTGAAGCAGTTTCAGCGGATCTGCACCGCTAACCAGGTGGAAGAGATTCGCGCCGCTGCCACAGCGGCTATCCGCAATGCCGCCAACTCGCAGCAAATTATAAGCGAGCTGCAGGAATACAGCGGAATCCGGGTAGAGCTGCTCTCTGGGGAAGACGAAGCCCGCATCGGCTTTCTCGGTATGATCCATTCACTCGATATTCCCGACGGGATATTGATCGATATCGGCGGCGGCAGCACCGAGGTCTCCTTATTCCGGCAGCGTAAGCTCGTCCGCAGCGTCTCCTTCCCTTTCGGTGCGGTGAACACGACGCGGCGGTTTTCGGCGGACGGCGATTTCTCCGAAGAGAAGCTGCTGTCGATCCGGCAAATGGTCCGTGAAGCTATTGGCGGCGAGCGCTGGATTACGGAGCACCCCGGGCTCCCGATGATCGGCCTTGGCGGTACCATCCGCAGCTTGTGCAAGATCAACCAGAAGAAGCACAAATATTCTCTGCCTCTCACGCACAATTATCCGATGTCCGCAGAGGAAATGGCGGAATTGATGAGCTGGCTTCCCTCCCTCCCGGCGGAAAAAAGAAAGAAAGTGGACGGCTTGTCCAAAGACCGTTTCGACATTATCGTGCCGGGCTTGACGATCCTCGATACTCTGTTCAAGGAAAGCGGCTGCAGCCACTACGTTATTAGCGGTGCAGGGCTGCGGGACGGGCTGTTTCAAGAAGCCTATTTAACGGATAACTCCGCCATCGGGTTGAATATGCCGGAGAGAAGCGCGCGCAATATGCTCGCTCTGCATTCCTGCTCTCCGATGGCTCATTTGGAGCAGGTTGCCTCCAGCGCATTGACGTTGTTCGATGCCCTGCAGCAGACTCACGGCTATGACGCAAGAGTCCGGCTATGTCTGCATATCGCGGCTTTATTGTACCGGATCGGCGTTTCCATGACGTACTACCAATTCTCCAAGCATTCGTTCTATATGATTGCCCACAGCCGGCTGGATGGTCTGACCCACCGCGAAACGGTGCTGTGCGCCGCCATCGCCTCCTACAAGGCCAAGAGCAGGGTTCAGCAGCTGTACGCTCAATTCAAGGATGTTTTGCTTGAGACGGACATCGATGTCATCGTAAAGCTGGGCAGCCTGCTTCAGCTCGCCATTGCTATGGATAGCTCGGAAACACAGGTGCTTCCGGTCCGGAGCGCAGCCGTCACACTGGATAAAGAGCTGGACATTACGGTACAAACGCAAAACGATCCCTCTATCGAATATAATGAGATCGCCGCCTTGAATAAAGATTTTAAGAAAATATGGGGTCTCAAGCTTACACTTCTTGATGCTTCCTCGTTTTCCACGAACTGATCTTCATCGCTTCAAACTGGCTTCTTAGCGGCTTCTCCTCATTGGAGACCCGCTGATACATTCCGTTCGATTGGAGAATCCGGGCCTTGACGTTATCGTTGAGGCTCAGCTCCAATATGCGGATGAGCGACTCCTGAATATCCTTATCGAACACAGGACACATCAGCTCAATGCGGCGTGTCAAATTCCGCGTCATCCAGTCCGCGCTGGCAATATAAATTTCCCGATCCCCGTCGTTCTCGAAATAAAAAATTCGCGAATGCTCCAGAAAACGGTCTACGATGCTCAGGATCCGTATGTTCTCGCTTAAGCCCGGCACACCGGGACGCAAGCAGCAGACGCCGCGGACGATGAGGTCGATTTTGACTCCGGCCTTGGAGGCTTCGTACAGCTCGTCAACCATTTGCTGATTGGACAAGGAGTTAAACTTCGCGATAATCCGCGCCGGCTTGCCCTGCAAAGCGTGCTCGGCCTCGCGTCGGATTTTATCATACAGCTTATCCTTCATGTCGTTAGGGGCAACCCCGAACGCCTTCCAATTGTGCGGAGCCGAATAGCCCGTCACCTCGTTGAACAAGGCGGAGGCGTCCTCGCCTATGACGGAATGCGATGTGAACAGCCCGATATCCGTATACAATTTGGCGGTATTATCGTTATAATTGCCTGTCCCGACATGCACATACCGTCGCAATCCATCCGGCTCTTGGCGGACGACCAGCGTGATCTTGGCATGCGTCTTCAAGCCGACCAATCCGTACACGACGTGACATCCGGCCTGCTCCAGCTTTCTCGCCCAAGCGATATTCCGCTCTTCGTCGAACCTGGCTTTGAGCTCTACGACTACCGTGACCTGCTTGCCGGACTCTGCCGCACGGGCTAGAGCCAGAATTAACGGGGAGTTGCCGCTGACACGGTACAGAGTCATTTTGATCGCCAATACTTGAGGATCATAAGCCGCATTGCATATAAAGTCCGTTATCGCATCGAACGATTCAAAAGGGTGGTACACGAGCACGTCCTGCTCCCGCAGCTTACCGAACATATCGTCGGACTCCAAAAGCTCGGCAGGATATTTCGGCTCAATAGGCTTGTAACGAAGGTAATCGTAGCCTTTAAGGGAGCCTGACAGCTTCATAAAGTAGGTCAAGTCCAAAGGACCGTCGATTTCAAAAATGTTGTCAACGATTTCAAACTCGTCCTGCAATTGATCCAGAGCATACGGATGTATCCCCTTCTGCACTTCAAGACGAACCGGAGAGCCCCATCTTCTGCGGCGCAGCTCCTTCTCGATCTCCTCGAGCAAATCCTCCGCTCCTTCTTCGTTCAGCGTCAGGTCGGCATTGCGCGTAAGCCTGAAGCCATGAACGGCGATAGGGATATACCCGGAGAACAGTGTCTGGATGTGGTGCTCGATCAGCTCCTCCAGCAGCACGTATTCATGCTTTTTACTGTTGGTACGGGCAGGTACCTCAATATAACGGGCTAAATTCGACGGAACCTGGACGATGGCGAAGTAAGGCTCATCCTCGGGATCGTCTCCCTCCTTCATCAGTACGACCGCCAAATATAGCGCCTGGGTATGAACTAGCGGAAAAGGACGGCTCTGGTCGACCGCCATCGGAGTCAATACCGGAAAAATAATTTCATGATAATACTCGTCCATCGCTTTGCGCTGAGTAAGATTCAGATCTTCATAATCTGTAAATATAATGCCTTCTTTGGTCAGCTGCCGGGAAATATCCCGAAATGTTTTATACTGATCGGCAACCATTTTTGACGAACGCTTCATAATTCGCTTGAATAAGCCTGCAGGGGTATAACCTGTAAAATCTTTTTTAATATATCCCGCTTTGATCTGATCCTTCACGCCCGCCACGCGGACACTCATGAACTCGTCCAGATTGGACGATACGATCGAAAGAAACTTCATTCTTTCGAGCAGCGGCGTTTCAGGGTCCTGCGCTTCTTCCAGCACGCGCCAATTAAATTCAATCCAGCTTAAATCGCGATTCAAATAATTCGATGATGCTTCTCTTTCTCTCGGCGTCATCTCTTTCATATCGTTACGTAACCTCCATCAATTTCGTCCGGATGCGAAAATGAATCTTCTTTTGCTTCAGACGCCATATCGTTTACATTCTACTTATTTCATGGTAGTTCGACATTGTCATCGGAGATTATTAACTTTGTAAATTTTATGTAAAGACGCCGTATCTATTCCTTATTCGTCGTTTCTTTTTGAAGAAGAGCGAACAGTTCCGGTGCCGCTCTATCGATTCTCGCGGGCTTCCACTCCCGGTTTAGCCAGACGTGACGGGTGCCGCCGCTGACGAGCAGCTCCTCTTCGCGCCAAATTTCCGATGTGAATTGCAGACGCAAATGGGTAAAATCTTCAATACGAGTCCGTATCGTGATAAAGTCGTCATATTTCGCAGGCAGCTTAAACTTCATCTCCGCCTCGATTACCGGCAGCAGAAGGCCTAGCTCCTCAATCTTCTGATAAGGCATCCCTAGTGACCGTATAAGCTCTGTACGGCCGATTTCAAACCAGTTTAAATAGTTGGCATGGTAGACGACGCCCATTTGGTCGGTCTCCTGGTAACGTACTCTTAGCTGATGCTCAAACCACGATGATGCAGCCACATGTTGTCCCTCCTGATTCTAGTATTGCCCGTAGGATGAAAAAAGAGTGAAACCGATGTAGGAACGTCGACTTCACTCTGGGGGATGGGGCGTGTATGGTTTCAAAAAGAAATGGTTGAAAACTAGGCTTCCGTGAGAAGGGATGTACCTCCAGCTGCTGTTGAACATGGATTTCTTTCAATGAGCAGTTTCAGGGGGAAATCCATGTTCAAAGGCAGCACGTAAACTTTCCGGTACATTCCCTTACTCACTGTTCGCATTTTCAACTACAAGATTCAAAAACCATTCACGCCCCGTTTATATTACAATACGCGGGCACGACCGGAGTAAATAACGCCCACTTCCGGATAAATCGACACTTCAGCGCCGTCCTTGATCAAAGTCAATGCGCCCTCGACGCCAACGATAACAGGCTTGCTCAAGCTGATCCCTACAACCGCTGCGTGAGAAGTAATCCCGCCGGTTTCGGTAATCAGAGCCGCCGCTTTCTGAATGGCAGGCATGTACTCCTTATCCGTTGTTCCCGTAACAAGGATACAGCCCTCGACCGCTTTCGCGTTCGCTTCTTCCGCCGTATTAGCCGCTACGACTTTGCCTGTAGCGATCTGCGTGCCGATACCTTGGCCTTTAGCGATCATTTCGCCGATTTGATGCACCTTGATCAGGTTCGTCGTTCCAGAGCGGCCTACAGGTACGCCAGCCGTAATAACAACGGTATCACCAAGGCTGACATGGCCTGCTTTCACGCTGCTGTCCACTGCATGCTCGAACAGCTCGTCCGTCGTTAGGCAGTGCTCTCCCTTAACCGGAACAACGCCCCATACAAGCGACAGGCGGCGCAGCACTTGCTCGTTAGGCGTAACCGCGATGATAGGCGCTTTCGGACGGTATTTGGACACCATACGCGCCGTATAACCGCTCTCGGTAGCCGTCAAAATCGCTTTTGCGTCCAAATCCAGGGCGGAGTTGGCAACAGCTTGGCTGATTGCTTCCGTAACGGTTTTTTGCTGCGCATTGCTTTGACGGATGAAAATTTCGCGGTGCTCAAGAGCCGTCTCCGCACGCTCGGCGATTTTGGCCATCGTCATTACGGACTCGATAGGGTATTTCCCTGCCGCCGTTTCGCCGGACAGCATGACCGCGTCGGTTCCGTCGAAAATCGCGTTCGCCACGTCGCTTGCTTCCGCACGGGTAGGGCGCGGATTGCGCTGCATAGAGTCAAGCATCATCGTAGCCGTAATAACCGGTTTGCCGGCTTGGTTACATTTTTTGATCATCGCTTTTTGCACGATAGGCACATCTTCCGCCGGGATTTCTACGCCCAAGTCTCCGCGAGCAACCATCAGGCCGTCGGACACTTCCAAAATTTCGTCCAGGTTCTCTACGCCTTCCTGGTTCTCGATTTTGGAAATAATCTGAATGTGGTTGGCATTGTGACGTTCCAGAATTTCACGGATTTCAATGACGTCGCTCGCTTTGCGCACGAACGAAGCAGCGATGAAGTCCACTCCCTGCTCGATACCGAAAATAATATCGTTAGCGTCCTTTTCCGTAATGCCCGGCAGGTTGATCTTCACGCCCGGCACGTTAACGCCTTTCTTTCCGCCCAGCAAACCGCCGTTAACGATTCGGCATTTGATTTCGTTGCTAGTCAAGTCAACGACTTCCAGACCGATCAAACCGTCGTCGATCAAAATCGTTGAGCCAATTTTTACGTCCTTCGGCAAATCTTTATAAGTAATGTGTACACGCTCGGCGTCGCCTAGCACATCCTCAGTTGTAAGAGTAATAAAGTTATCTTGAACCAACTCGACCTTCTGGTCGTCCTTCAATTTGCCAGTACGGATCTCAGGACCTTTCGTGTCGAGCAAAATTGCCACGTTCTTGCCGAGCTCTGCACATGCTTGACGCACGTTGCGGATCCGGTTGCCATGCTCCTCGAAGTCTCCGTGGGAGAAATTGAGCCTGCACACGTTCATCCCGGCATTAATGAGCTTCTTGAACATGTCGAGCGATTCGCTCACCGGTCCGATCGTACATACAATTTTCGTTTTACGCATGATTGTGATTACCCTCCTGAATGTAAGTGAACCTACCGATTTTTCTGAATTTGTTATAGCGATCTTCTATTAAATCCTTCTCTGAGAGAAGAAGCAATTCCTGCAAATGTTTCGTTAAGGTTTCTTTAATGACCTCTGCCTGTCGGGCAAGATCACGATGGGCTCCGCCGCGCGGCTCCGGAATCACTTCATCTATGACGCCGAGGGCATGGATGTGCTCCGCCGTAATTTTCATAGCGGCCGCCGTTTCGCCTGCTTTCGAGGCATCCTTGTACAAAATCGAGGATGCAGCTTCCGGCGTACTAACGGAATAAATCGCATTTTCCAGCATGAACACGCGGTTTCCGACCCCGAGGGCCAATGCGCCGCCGCTGCCGCCTTCGCCGACAACCACGCAAAGGATCGGCACGCCGAAGGAAGCCATCTCCATCAAGTTTCTGGCGATCGCTTCACTCTGTCCCCGCTCTTCCGCCGCACCGCCCGGATAAGCTCCCGGGGTATCGATAAACGTGATGATCGGGCGTTTGAACTTGTTGGCCTGCTGCATCAAGCGCAGTCCTTTGCGGAATCCTTCCGGATGCGGCATACCGAAGTGGCGGGCGATATTATCCTTCGTATCTTTCCCCTTCTGGTGGCCTACAACTGTAACGGGAATGCCATTCAATCTCGCCAGTCCGCCTACAATCGCCAAATCATCTCCATAGTGACGATCGCCGTGCAGCTCCATGAAGTCCGTAAAAATATGCTGAATGTAATCCAGCGTCGTCGGCCTTTGCGGATGGCGGGCCAGCTGCATTTTCTCCGCCGTCGTCATATTGCTGTACAGCTCGGCGGCCAGCTGCTCGTAGCGCTGCTCCAGCTTTGCGATTTCATCCGTAAAATCGATTTGTTTCTCCGTCCCGAACTTGCGCAGCTCCTCTATCTTCGCTTTCAGCTCGAGAAGCGGCTGTTCAAAGGGCAATTCACCGGCCATTTGCCAAATCCCCCTTTACAACATGCAGATCCAGCAGTCGGGTCAGCGTGTTCTTGATCTCTTTGCGTACTACGACCATATCTACTTGTCCATGATTTAAGTTAAATTCCGCCGTCTGGAAATTATCCGGAAGCTTCTGGCGGATCGTTTGCTCAATAACCCGTTTACCTGTAAAACCAAAGGCGGCACCCGGTTCCGCGATAATATAATCACCAAGCATTGCAAAGCTTGCCGATACCCCGCCGAACGTCGGATCGGTAATTACGGATATATAGAGTCCGCCCTGCTCGTTGAAACGGGCTACGGCAGCACTCGTCTTGGCCATCTGCATCAAGCTGAGAATACTCTCCTGCATTCTTGCGCCGCCCGATGTCGAAAAGATGATCAGCGGATATTGCTTTTGCATAGCATGCTCGATTGCGTTCGTAATCTTCTCGCCGACAACCGATCCGAGCGATCCGCCCATGAAATCGAAGCTCATGCAGGCTACAACGACCGGAAATCCGCCAATCGTTCCTTCGCCTGTAATTACAGCGTCGTTCATGCCGGTGGCATCTACCGCTTTGCGGTATTTCCCTACGTAATCCGGAAACCCCAAAGGATCCTCCGAAGCCAGTTCGGCGTCGTATTCAAAAAAGCGGCCCTCATCCATCACCATCTGAATGCGTTCGACCGCGCTAAGTTTGAAGTGATACCCGCAGGAGGTACATACCTTCAAGTTTTTGTCCAATTCCTTTGTAAACTGAATCGCAGCGCATCGAGGACATTTATTCATTAAGCCTTCGGGAATTTCTCTCTTCGGCTTATCCTCGGGGATGATTTCTCCGCCGTCACCGGATTGGGTAACTGTACGGTTTGCGCTAGGAATTGTTGCATATTTTCTCTTCTTCTGAAACAAATCTATAAATGACACGTTTACACCTCGCTTGCGGTTGATGTTCAAATGCGGTCCTTCCGGAGCTTAAGATCTATGCAGTATGGAATTCAACACATCTTGAACTTCTTCCAGTTCACCTTCCGGGACTAAGATTTCAAATTGATTTTTCGTCATGTTAATGGCCCGTACCTGAACAAGAAAGCCCTCTTCCGTCAGTTTCTGCTTGATTCTGTCTGCAATTTTTGTAGTAGGAGCTATATATATAACGGTCCACATGAAAAAAGACCTCCCGAACATAATGCACTAATGATATCATATCTTCACTTTTTCCCGCAAGAAAGGGTTGCAAGCGTCCTCGCGGGCGGTATGGCGCGCCTTCCGGATCGATTCGAATCCGGTCGAACTTTCTCCTATTACGCCGCGCTATAACGGACAACCAGAAGATATAACCGTGCCATGTTCGGGCTTTTTCGTGCGATTATTGGCTGAAACGAACGGTTAGGGTGCTGCGTCTTGGACATCTTCATCTCCGGATGCAGCCGGCTCCGGTTTGTCAGTGCCGCTTGATGCCGCCGCTTCCATGTCGAGCCGGTCCTGATGCTTGTGGGCGATTCGGGCAGACGCAGCCGCAGCCAACCCTGCCACGAGATCGTCGAGAAATACGTGAATATGGGATTTATTGTCGTTCAGCTCGCGAATGATGCCGATCTTTTCCTTATCCAAATAGCCGAAGCTGGTCAAACCGATCATACCGTATACATGAACGATTCCGAGAGCCAGCGTCTCGTCGACGCCATACAGCGATTCGTCCCGCTCCATTATCGATTGAAGCGGCTCGGGAAGCAGCTTTTTCTCAGCCAATTCATCCAGTGCGATACCTGTACATAACGAATATTGAACCTCGCGCTTCTTCAGGATGGCCAGCACGCTGTCGACGCAGGCTTCTTTTTTCAATTGAGGATTGTACGGAAGCTGCAGCTTCCATACGATATCGGCGATGCGTTCGATCGTTACGCCCCGTTTTTCCAACCATTCGACAATGTGCTGATGCGACATGAAACAACGCCTCCTCTGGAATCCATCTACTAACCGGAGTCAATGTCCCTGGACTCGTGCCAACTCATCCTAGTAAGTGTCAGGACAAGCTGTTAAGACAACGAACGGCGTCTTTGGAAGCAGCCGCTGCCGTTGCTTACGATCATGGGAAATCGTATTCGATGCCAAAGACGATCCGGGTTACTAAATGTATGCTTAGGAGGCGTTGATTATTTCACTTTTACGGTTTCTTTACCTAGCAGTTCTTCCATTGCTTGAAACAGCTTCGGAGAAGGCTTCACTTTGAATTGGTCGCTCAGCCGGAGCGTCTTCTGGCTTTTCTCGTAGTAGAGAATGACCGGGAGCGGACCTTCGTGATCCAGAAGCATCTCCTTGAGGCGCGCAAGCACGTGGGGCTGTTCGTGATCGGCCGATATTTTGACGTACACCCTTTGCTCCCGCGCCTGTCTCGTCCCTGCAGACGCCTGGCTGCCGGATGGAGCCGGCTCTCTGCGCTGCTGCACGGGTGAAGCGGCCTTCGGAGCGCTCTGCACGGCAGCAGCCGTGACCGGCACCGCCGATTTGCCGCCGCCCTGTGCGGCTGCGGTAGGCTGGCTGCGCGCCGTATCCTTCACAGCCGGGCGCCGGGCCGCTTTCTTAGCGAGATCCGGATCGCCGAGGGCAAATACCTGATCCGCCAGCAGCTTCACGTCCTCGTCCCCATGCTGCAGCTTGGCTCTCACGAGCAGCGGTTTGCCCTTTTGCACCAGCGGCGCAAACTGCTTCCATACCTCGGGAAACAGGACGACCTCAACCTTGGCGACGCGGTCCTCCAGCTCCATGAACGCCATCGGCTGCCCTTTCTTGGTGACGATGGTCTTGCTCGTCACTACCATGCCTGCCACGATGACTTCGCTGTGATCGGGCAGCTCCGGCAAATAATGCAGCGGATCGTGGTCCAGCGCACGGAGCGCTTCCTCGTAATCGTCAAGCGGGCTGCCGGAAATGTACAGCCCGAGCAGCTCCTTCTCCAGCTCCAGCTGCTGCGTCATCGTGAACGGCCGAATATCGGGATATTCGACCTCCCAGTTCACTTCTTCGACAAAGCCGAACAAGTGCAGCTGCAGATCGTCGCGCTCCTTGCGCCATTTGACGGCAGCCTCCATCGTGGCTTCGAGCATCGCGAGCTGCTGGGCGCGGTGGCCCGGCAGCGTATCCGTCGCCCCGCTCTGGATGAGCGATTCGAGCACGCGCTTGTTGCACACGCGCAGGTCGACACGCCGGCAAAGGTCGATCAGGCTCTCGTACGGGCCGGCTTCGCCGCCGCGCTGCTGCATGATCGAATCGATCGCATGCGTGCCGACGTTCTTCACCGCCCCTAGGCCGAAGCGGATCGCCGCGCCCGCGCCGGATGTCGTGGCCTCGGCCGCAGCCGTTGGCGCCGTGGCAGACGCAGCCGCCGAAGCCGTTGCGCTGCCTTCGCGGCCCGCCTCCGCAGCGGAGGCGATGGCGTCCTGCTGCCCGGCGGCCTTCGAGCCGGCGCCTCCGCTGTTCGCCACAGGCGTAAAGATGACGCCGCTCTCGTTCACGTCCGGCGGCAGCACGGCGATGCCCATCCGGCGGCATTCGTCGACGTATTCAGCCACTTTGTTGTGGCTGCCCATCACCGCCGTCAGCATCGACGCCATGAACTGCACGGGGTAGTGCGCCTTCAGGTAGGCGGTCTGGAACGCCAGCACCCCGTAAGCCGTCGCATGCGCGCGCGGGAAGCCGTAATCGGCGAAGCGGACGATCATATCGTACACCTTGTTCGCATCGGCTTCCGTATAGCCCTGCGACACGCTGCCCTTGACGAAATGGGCGCGCTCCTCGTCCAATACTTCGCGCTTCTTCTTGCTGACGGCGCGCCGGAGCAAGTCGGCTTCGCCCAGGCTGAAGCCCGCCATTTTGGAAGCAATCTGCATGATTTGCTCCTGGTAGACGATAATGCCGTACGTATCGCGCAGTATCGGCTCCAGGTCCGGATGCGGATACTCCACCTGGATTCGCCCGTGCTTGCCTTGAATGTAACGCGGGATAAATTCCATCGGACCCGGCCGGTACAACGCGTTTACCGAAATAATATCCTCGAATTCGCTAGGCTTGAGATCCTTGAGCACTCTCCTCATCCCCGGAGACTCCAGCTGGAATACGCCGGTGGTATCCCCTCTGCTCAGGAGCTCATAAGTCGCCGGGTCGTCCATCGGCAGCTTGTGGAAGTCGATGTCGGCTCCCGTCTGTTCCTTGACCCATTGCAGCGTCCGTTCGATAATGGACAGCGTTCTCAAGCCGAGGAAGTCCATCTTCAGCAAGCCTATCGACTCGAGATGCTCCATCGGGTATTGCGTAAGCGCCGTCTGCTCATTGCCCTCCTGCAGCGGCACGTACTGCGTCAGCGGCTCGCGCGATATGACTACCCCCGCAGCGTGAGTGGAAGCATGGCGCGGCATGCCCTCCACCTTCATCGCCAGCTGCAGCAGCTCTTCGGTTTTGGGCTGTCGAGCCGCCAGCGCCTTCAGATCGGGGTTCGCCTCGATGGCTTCCGCCAGCGTCATCCCGAGCTGATGCGGGATCATTTTGGCCGCGCGGTCCACCTCGTTATACGGCAGGTTCAGCACCCGCCCGACATCGCGTACGGCCGCTTTGGCCGCCATCGTTCCGAACGTTATGATCTGCGCCACCCGTTCATGGCCGTACTTCCCTACGACGTAATCGATCACCTCGTCGCGCCGCACGTCGTTAAAGTCAATATCGATATCCGGCATCGATACCCGCTCCGGATTCAAAAACCGCTCAAACAGCAAATGATACCGGATCGGATCCACATCCGTAATCCGCAGCACGTAGGCGACAAGGCTTCCCGCCGACGATCCCCTTCCCGGCCCGGTGACGATGCCCTTCTCATGCGCGAAACGGATGAAATCCCACACGATCAAAAAGTAGTCGGAGTAGCCCATCCGCTCGATGACGGAAAGCTCGTAATCCAGTCTCTCGTCGAGACGGCTCCGATAGCTTGCATCCTCCCATTGAGGCAGTTGCGAGTACCGCGACACAAGCCCCTCCCGGCATAGCTCGGCAAGATAGCTCCCTGCTGTCGCATGATCGGGAATCGGCTCAAATTGCGGCAAAATCGAACGGCCGAATTCGAGCTCCAGATTGCAGCGTTCCGCCACGATCCGCGTATTTTTGATAGCCTGCGGAACATGCAGGAACAACCGCTTCATTTCCTCGTCGCTTTTCAAATACAGCTGGGTCGAAGGGAATTTCAGCCGCTCCGTATCGTCGACGGTTTTGCCCGTGCCGATGCACAGCAGTATATCTTGAACCTGAGCGTCCTGCTCTCTCACGTAGTGAACGTCGTTCGTTGCGATAAGCGGGATGCCGGTCTCGGCGCTCAGCTGGATCATGCTCTGCATCACTTTCTTTTGCTCCATCAGACCATGGTCCTGAAGCTCCAGGAAGAAATCGTCTCCGAACATGTCGCGGTACCGGTTTGCCGCCGCCTTGGCCTCCTCGTACCGTCCGTGCAGCAAATGCTGCGATACCTCGCTGCCAAGGCACGAGCTGGTGCATATAAGCCCCTCCGCATGCTGTGCCAAATGATGCGCGTCGATGCGCGGCTTGTAATGATAGCCCTGCAAATGCCCGATGGAGCACAGCTTCATCAAATTGCGGTAGCCGGTCTCGTTCTTGGCAAGCAGGATCAAATGGTAGATCGGCTGCTCCTGCCTTGTTCCTTTGTCTCGGATCGACCCGGCCGTATAGTAAACCTCGCAGCCTATAATCGGCTTGACGCCGTGCTGCTTGCAGGCTTTATAAAAAGGTATGGCGCCGTACATGACGCCATGATCGGTCAGTGCCAGCGCCTTCATGCCGAGCCCGGCCGCTTGTCCAACCAGATCGTCGATGCGCGCCGCGCCGTCCAGCAGACTGTATTCGCTATGTACATGCAGGTGGACGAAGTCACTCACCTAAGGCCGCCTCCCTTTGCCGAAAAACTTTCTTTTTATTTTATCATAATGCGAACACTTGTACCATAGATTAGACAAGTAGGGTTGTCAAAGGTTCACGCAGTGGAAAAAGGAGGCATTCTGGAATGGTCAGCTTTTTGACGAAATGTGTGTTCGATTTTTTCGTAGCGTTCGGAGTCGTGCTCGGGGGCACGATGCTGGGGGGAATTGCCGCCGTACTGATGATGGAACCGCCTACACAGCGAATGCTGCTTATCTCCGAGCAGATCAAAATCTGGGCGCTCGTAGCTGCCGTAGGCGGCACGATCGATCCGCTGCGCGTCATTGAGAGCAATCTGGCCGGAGGCTTCATTTCTCCTGCGATCAAACAAATCTTGCTGATCGTCTTTGCCTTCATCGGGGCGCAGTCCGGCACCGCCTTAATCCAATGGATCTGCAGAGGAGGCGGCACGAGTTGAAGGTTCCACCCTTTGAGCATTACACGGGACTGTTGAAATCGACGGGACTGGTAATTTCGGGAATCATCATCGGAAGCGCTCTGTTCCTGAGCTTGTACCATCATCATTTGAATACCGTCATCATTAAAAATCGGGAGCTTCAGGCAGAGAATGAGCAGCTGCTGACGGATTTGAACGATTTCAAAAAAACGAGAAACCAGCAGAGCACGATCAACCAAATCGATATCGTCGTCGAGCCCGGCGACTTGAATCCGTTGGATAAGGTAACCATGCAGGAGCTCGAAAAGCGTGTCCGCAACGAATTAAGCGTGATCAAAGGACAGAAAATCGCCACCTTCGCCGAAACTCCGCACGTATACCAGCGCCTGCTGTCCAAAAAAACATATCACAACATTCTCGACAAAGATTATGTCGTTAACATAAAGACGATGCTGCTGATCCATACCGAGCTGAAAGTATGGGTCACCGCCGAGGTGTTCAAGAAACCGGTGATGTGATTTTGATAAAGAGGCATGCTCCTTATAAGAAAAAGGCGTCTCGCTTTCATTGCTTTTCCATGGGAAAATCGGTAAAGTTAGATGAGATCGAACGACTAGTTTAAAGGATGTGCCCGTTATTATGGAATGGATTCAAAAAATACTGCCCGTGGTTATCGTTCTCACTCTTCTCGTCTCCCTGTTCTACAGCTTCAAGTCCCGCAGAAGCCAGGATCCGAAGCTGAGAGGGCTGTACGCATCGAGAATGAATATCGCCATGGGCATCATGCTGATTATTATCGCGGTGAGCCAGCTGTTCTTCTTCACCGACTCCAACACCCGTCGCGTATTCGGAGTCGTCTGCTTCCTGCTCGGCATGTTCAACCTGTTCGCAGGCTTGCGCAATCACAGCTACTTTACGCGCCAATAGCGAGACTCGTGCTTGCGACATAGGGTCTTGCAAGCGCGTTTCACACCTAATTCATCAGACCATGAGGTGTCGCTGCACCCGCTGCCCGCCGGTCGAACAGGCCGGTATTAAGCCTGGTCGATGAATTGGGTCGTCAGCATGGCCTTGGCGATTAACGACTGCGAGTGGTAAATTTCCACATCGATTTTACCGAACTTGCGGCTCAGCTCGATCATTTTCGGCACGATTTGGATTTCGCTGTCAATTTGCACCGGCTTGATGAAATACGAAGACATGTTGTCCATCACGAGCTCTCCGTTCTTCACGTCCTGCACGACATGATAGGCCGCTTGTATGGCAAGAATGGTGAGCACTCCCTCGGACAGCGTGCCGAGCCGGTTGATCATCTGCGGGGTAACCGTGCCCCGGAACGTGATCTGCCCTTCCTTCGTCCGCTCCTCGCTGAAGCCCGACCAGATCAAATCCTCGAACGTTTGCCCGTTCTGCGGCTGCCGTTGTATATGCTGCATCGCCTTGAGCACATCTTTGCGGCTGATGACGGCAAGCACCTTCCGATTCGCATCGACAACCGGAAGCAG
This sequence comes from Paenibacillus sp. H1-7, assembly GCF_022354825.1. Taxonomy (GTDB): domain Bacteria; phylum Bacillota; class Bacilli; order Paenibacillales; family NBRC-103111; genus Paenibacillus_S. The sequence continues at coordinate 1,755,110 of NZ_CP031168.1, read as the reverse complement.
ATCGATCCCTTCCCACACCATCATATGAGCTGCTGACGCTACAGACGTATTAGGACTTCCCGTCAACGGATTGCGGGTCATCAGCTTTTCAATCGTTTGCTCCGGTTCCGCTCCGATCAAATCCTTCGAAGTGATCATTCCAATGACCCGGTTCCATTCGTCGACGACCGGAAACCGCCCGTGACCCGTCCGCTCATGAAGCTGCTGCCAATCCTTCAGCGTATGGTGCCCTTTCAGCACGTATACCTGCATCGGCGACGGAACGATATCCTCGATCAGCAATATTTTCTTCTTGATCAGCCGGTCGTAAATAGCCCGATTGATCATGGACGCCACGGTGAATGTGTCGTAGCTGCTCGAAATGATCGGGAGCTCCAGCTGGTCCGCCAGCTTCTTTACTTCCTCGCTTGTAGAGAATCCCCCTGTAATAAGCACGCCTGCCCCTTGCTCCAGCGCACACGAATGCGCCTTGCTCCGGTTGCCGACGATCAGCAGGCTGCCCGCATCGATATACCGCATCATCGCATCCTGCTGCATGGCGCCTATGACGAATTTGTTCAAGGTTTTGTGGAGTCCCCCGACGCCTCCAAGCACTTCTCCGTCCACCATGTTGACCACTTCGGCAAAGGTCAGCTTGTCGATGTTGTCGCGCAGCTTTTTTTCCACACGGACGGTTCCGACCCGCTCCTTCGTGCTGACCAGCCCCAGGTTGTCCGCTTCCTTAATCGCGCGATAAGCCGTCCCTTCGCTCACTTCCAGCTTTTCGGCAATTTTGCGCACCGATATTTTCGTCCCGATCTTGAGGCTCTCGATATGTTTCAATATTTGCTCGTGCTTGGTTGCCGCATCCTGCATCGCCTGAATCGTATCATCCATCTAATCTGTTACACCCCAATTCGACATTCTGTACCAATCTGTATTATCTTTCATTATAATCGCTTCCCCGCACAAAAAAAAGCCCATTCCCAAAGAACCAGGAACTGGGCAAACGCATAGAATGCTGTATATTGAATTGGAGGTGCCTTCTGTGTATAACCAACCCGAAGAAGTACGGCTGCAAACCTTGTATCAGATGGATCATTCCAGCATCCAGTCTCTGCACAGCAATAAAGAACATATTACGAATCTGTGCAATCAATACTTAAACCATCCTGTACGCGTTCAAACGCTCCACGGCCAAACCTATGACGGCTATATCGTGCATGTCGATCCCGTCCATGTATACTTGAGACCGATGCCCGGCCACGTGCGCGGATTTTTCAGCCCGTTCAACAATTACTACAACGATGTCATTTTGCCGCTGGTGCTGTATGAATTGCTGGTTATTTCCCTGCTGGTCTGATTCATCGACGAAAGAGCCGAATGCCCTTACGTGGGATCGGCTCTTTTCTTTTCGTTATTTTTTGAACTGAAGCACCTTCCGCTTGCCCTGCACCATTTGCTCCAGCTGCCATTTTTTCATCTTCTTGATCTTCGCCATCTCCTGCTTCGACTCTTCGTCCACCCCGATCAGCTCGTGCAGATGAGCCGCAATGACGACAAGCGAGAAGACGATCCACACGATACCGAACACGGTCTGAAGCATCGATTCCGCGTGCAGGTCGAGCCTGGGCACTGCATAAAACAGCATGGCCAGAGCCAGTCCCAAATAAATGACGTGTTTCATTCCTTTCATGACGCGAGTCCCTCCCTCTTACAACTTGTACGATACAGTGTATGAGGCGGAAATCGAAAATATCACCTCCCGGCAGGAAATGCCTCATCCTAATCTCCCGGATTCATTGGGCAAAATGTGGGCAGACGGGCTATAGAGCATTAACGGCTCTCCGCATATTGTGATGATAGAAGGAGAGTGAATCCCGATTTGAAAAAAAGGCGAGAAATGACTCCGTCGTTGTATCAGGCCGTTCTGCGCAGGCGTAAGCGGAAAAGCAAAGCCTTCCTGCCGGTCATCGTGCAATTCACGGGAAAGACGCATAAAAAGAGCGCAGACCAGCTGCAAAAAAAGCTGGGGCGAAAATGCCGGAACAAAGGGCGCCTCAAGCTGATCGGCGGATGGGCGGTGCGCGTATCCCCTGCCTCCCTGCAGACGATTTGCGCTCATAAGCGTGTGACCAAAGTCTATTTGGACCGAAGGAACCGCACCAACCTGAATGTGGCGACCCCGGCCGTAGGGGCTGCGGAAGCGCAAAAAAGCGGCGCCACCGGAAAAGGCGTCGGCATCGCCATCCTCGATACGGGCGTCGCGCCCAGAGCCGATTTGACGAGGCCTGCCAACCGGATCGCGGCCTTCAAGGATTTCGTCAACGGGCGGACGAAGCCCTATGACGATAACGGCCATGGCACGCATGTAGCCGGCGATGCGGCGGGCAACGGCTTCTCGAGCGGCGGCACCTATAAAGGGCCGGCGCCCGAGGCCAAAATCATCGGCGTCAAGGTGCTCGACAGCGAAGGGTCCGGCTACGATTCCACAATTATCCGCGGCATCGAATGGTGCGTCGCCAACCGCAAGCGGTACGGCATCCGCGTGCTCAATCTCTCGCTCGGCAAGCCGGCACTAGAGCCGTGCGCCAACGATCCGCTGTGCAGGGCGATCAACGCCGCGGTCAAAGCCGGCATTGTCGTCACTGTCGCAGCAGGCAACGAAGGACCGGGACGGGAGACCATCTCCTCCCCCGGCACAAGTCCCGACGCCATCACGGTTGGAGCCGTGAACGACCAGGGATCCGTTCGCCAGTCGGACGATCGGGTGGCCGCCTATTCGAGCCGTGGCCCTGCCGCCGGCGGCTTGACGAAGCCGGATCTGCTTGCCCCGGGCAGCAATATCGTGTCCATCAACGTGCCGGGCTCCGTCCTGGACCAGACGCTGCCGCAGAACAAGGTCGGCGCGAACTATATCCGCATGTCCGGCACCAGCTTCGCCGCCCCGATCACGGCAGGTACGGTCGCCCAGGTGCTGCAAAAGCGCCCCGGGCTGAGTCCATCCCAAGTCAAGCAGCTGCTGAAGCGCAACGCGTTCTCGCTGAAGCTTCCCGCCAATACGCAGGGATCGGGCGAGCTGAATGTCCGCTTTCTGAAATAATGCAGGAAGGCTTGGCTTCCGTTTTTGAGAAGAAGGGAAGTCCTATACGAAAAAGACGCCTCCTTACCACGATATCGTCGTGGATGAATGCGTCTTTTTTTCACGCGGAGCATGTCCGCACATAATTCGTGCCGGCTTGGCTTCAAGCCTTATGCGTTCCCCTTGGAAAGCTTGGCCTTAGGCGACGGCCGCCGCAGCTTGCGCATAACTTGTCCATACACGTAAACAAGCAGCCATGGAATGCCGAGACTCAGCACAAACGCGATGACGGTATACAGGATGTACTGCGGCAAATTGCCGGCCTCGGGAATAAACCGCGTGCGCCAGTAGGTCAAAATGGCCGGATGCATCAAATATACGCCGTACGATACGGCTCCGAGCGACAGCAGTACTTTGGACACGGCAGGTGCAAATTTAAGCAGCAGCCTGCCTATCCAGATGAAGCTCATCCCCGCCATCATCGGATACAAATTGAAAATAATTTCGTACCACGTATTGTCGAACACTCGTTTCTGGGTTTGTTCGAGTACGAACAAGCCCATGAAGCTGCACCCGAGCAGGATGCTGACCGGCAGCACCCAGCCGATATGCTTGTTGATCCATGCCGTGAACGCTTCATAATTCATGCCGAGAGATCCGCCCAGCGCAAACAAGCTGAAATAAGTGACGCATAGCGACGGCGTGTTCGCGATCGGCTCTACCCAATGGCTGTAGGAGTAAAAGCCCAATTGAACGGCGATGCCGATAAGAAACAGGTATTTCCGGAACAACGACGAAACGCGGCTCAGCCACAGCATAAGCGGAAAAAGCAGATAAAACTGCACGATAATGATCATAAAGTACAGGTGGTACGAGGCATCAGCCCATGGCAGCAAATCGGCGAATTCGGCCCAATTGACGTGCAGCCCTTTCGGATCGAACACCCACTGATTGTACAGGTAGTAAAAAAACGACCAAATCAAATAAGGAAACAGCACCTGCTTGACGCGCTTCAAATAAAACGTAAACGCTTGCTTCCCGCTCCAGTCGTCGTAATATCGGTAAAACAACACCATCCCGCTAAGAAAAATAAATACGGGAACGGCGAAGTTGCTCAGCTTGTTGATAGACAAGTAAATAAGTTGCGCGGTGCTGCCCCCGGGAAGCTCAACCGTAGCCTCCGAGCTGTTGTGAATAATCATTACAGCCAGGATGGCAAACGCTCTGACGATATCCAGCTCCAATAATTTTGCTTTTTTAACAGCCAACTGATTCCCTATCCTTCCGTTATATAGCTTATGTACCTCTTTGTCTTGCTCTCTGTTTAATATGTAAGATGATCTTCATGCATTGTAACATAAGTAAGGGGTACTCAATCAAATATTACACAAAAACTTAATATTGCGTAGATTTACTTAAAATCACTTAAAAATTATTGTGTATTCAGCATACAATGCCTTATAATACATTCATGTTGCATTAACTTTCTGCAGAGAGGAGCGAACGCATTGTACCAGGAGGAACGGTTAATCGGAATTCTCCAGCATTTGGAGCAGCATCAGCGCATCAGTATCGAGAACATTTGCGAGCTGTTCGACGTCTCTAGAGATACAGCACGCAGAGATATTATCAAGCTGGAGGAGCAGGGAAGCATTTTACGGACTCGAGGAGGCGCCATACTGCCCACGCTCACGAATAAGGTCGCCAACTATAGCGACCGGCTGAGCGACGAAGCGACCACTCAGTCCAAAAAGGCGATAGGCCGGCTGGCCGCTACGCTCATTCATGACGGCGACTATTTGCTGCTGGATGCGTCGACAACCGTACAAAGCGCTGCCGAAAGCATCAGCACGCAAGGACACGTCGTAGTAACCAATTCGATCGATATCGCCGGCATTTTGAACCGTAAAGAAGGCATCGACGTTCATCTGCTTGGCGGCAAGCTGCACCCCGAGCATCGGCTCATCTACGGCGCCAGGGCGCTCGAGATGCTGAAGGACTACCATGTTCACAAGCTGCTGCTCGGCACCTGTGCGATAACGACCGACGGACTGACGAACCCATACGAGGAAGAAGGATTTCTCGTCAGGGAAATGATGCGGCGTGCGGATCAAGTCATCTTATTGGCGGATCGGACGAAATTCGGTAAACGCCAGTTCAACCGCATATCCGGTTTGGAGCAAATAGATATCATTATTACAGACCAAGAGCCGAATGAAGAAATGAAAGAGGCTCTTCACCGGCATGAAATCGATATTTTGATAGCAAAAGGAGATGAGGGATGATGATTAAGCTCATCGTAAGCGATTTGGACGGAACGCTGCTGCAAAGAGGCCATCATATTCACGACAAGGACCGTGCTGCGCTGCACCGGGCGCTGGAAAGCGGCATTCAGCTGTGCTTTGCCTCCGGCCGCATGCACCCGGAAATCGTGCATGTAATGGAAGAGCTGCAGCTTAAAGTGCACTCCGTCTCGCAAAACGGAGCCTACGTTCACTCATCGAACGGCAAGCTGCTGCAGCAGGATACGTTCGATACGGCGCTGATCAGAGAGCTGGCCACCGTCGCATTAGCCATGCCGCTGGTTACGGTAATGTGCGCCCCCGATCATTACGTTCTCACCGAGCTGAACGAAAGGAACGCTCATATAAAGGACAATTTGCTGGCGCCGCTGCATATTATGCCCAATGCAATCGAAGCGATGGGCAGCGAGCTCATGTGCGGCAAGATCACCTATCTGGGCGAGATCGAGCACCTTCTTGTGCTGCAAAAGCAGCTGCTCGGCACCTATGGCGAACGGATCGATGCGTATATTTCCGATGTCGACTGCCTGGATGTCATGCCGAGACACGTCTCGAAGGGGACCGGACTTCGCGCATTGCAGCAGCATCTCGGCATCCTTCCGGAGGAAACGGTCTGTATCGGCGACTCCTTCAACGATGTGCCGATGTTCGCGGTTACGCCCAACAGCTTCGCCATGGCACACAGCCATCCGGAGCTGAAGGCAAAGGCAGCCCGGGAAGCTGCAAGCGTGGCCGACGCCGTCGCCTGGGCGCTGCAGGCCGCGGAAGACGATCCGCTCGGGGAGAAGGCCGCTCTATGAACCGGCTTGTCTGGATTTGCTGCTGCTTCTATTTGCTGATCGGCTGTACCTCCGTCATCGCCGCTGCGTTATTGCCTGAGCTGATGGCTCATTACGGGCGTGACTATGCGGACGGAGGGAACCTAATTTTCGTGCAATTTTTCGGCTTTCTGCTCGGGGTCGTATTCCAGCCCCGCTTGTCGCGGCAGTTCGGCCGAGGCACCATGCTGACTCTGACGCTATGTTTTATTTTGCTCGGTTACCTGATCATCGGCTTTCTGCCGCCATGGCACGTTGTCCTGCTCTGCCTGCCGCTTGTCGGCTTCGGCTCCGGGATCATTGAATCGACGGTAGGCGCGCTCATTATCGACGCTGTCGAAGACAAGAAAGCCGTCGCTATGAGCCGGCTGGAGGTGTTTTTTGGTGCCGGCGCCCTGCTGATGCCGCTTTTGATCAGCTTCCTCATTACGATCGGGCGCTGGGAGCTGACCTTTTTCGGCACGGTGCTGTTTGCGCTCGTCCTTGCGGTATTATGGATCCGGTTCAGTCAATCGAACCAAGCCTTGCTTCAAACGGCAGGCCGTCCTTCTGCGGGCGTTACCGTATCTGTTCCGCGCAAACTCCGGGGATTCGGGCTGGCGGTGCTTCTATGCTGCATAACGCTTTTCTTCATTTATGTCGGACTGGAAATGAGCATTGTCAATTTCCTTCCGTCCATCCTGCTCGAATCGATGCCTATCGACGCCGCCGTCGCTTCGCTCAGCGTCAGCCTGTTCTGGGGAACGATGGTGCTCGGAAGGCTCGCGTGCGGATTTTTGGCCGAAAAGTACGGCTACTCGCGCTATCTGCTCTGGTGTGCAACGGCAACAGTGCTTTTCCTGATCGGCCTGGCTTTAATGAAGGACCTTATCGGTGCTTTCGCCATGATTCTTCTGATCGGCTTGTTCATGTCCGGCCTATTCTCTATCGCACTTATTTATAGTAATTCTTTGTTCCCCGGATTGACGGAGCAAACGACGAGCAAGCTGATTGCGGCAAGCGGCATCGGCGGTGCGGCTTTCTCTTGGCTGACAGGGCGGTTCATGGAGCATGCTTCGATCGCGTTCACGCTGTGGTTCCTTGTTGTCTTGGCTATATTGCTGGTATGCCTTCTTGTTGTGCTGTCCAGGATGAAGCCGGTCGAGACTATGGAGTACAGCTCGACCTGATAGTGGCGCATGCATTACTCACTTAAAAAGCTAAGGCATTTTACGTCTTCCTGCAGCAGAAGCTCCGGGTCCTGTCAGCAAGTATTCACGCTATATGCGCAACAGCCCCTATCGGACCGTACTTCCGCTATTGCACCAAAAAAAGAGTCTAAACGCACCGCTTTCGGACACAGGATCCGTTATTAGCCATCAATACAACGAATATCCATTGTTTTCTAGCGAATAACGGATCTCCTGTCCGATGCATAGCGATTTCAGGCGATTTTAAGAGAAATAACGGATTCTGTGTCCGATCCGCTTTACAAAGCGCCGACATTGCTTGGCGGTATTGCTCTTGCATCTGGATGAAACGATGAAGAGGCGGGCAAGTTGTATGCGATGCCGGATTGGTGATAAGGACATCTTGCCGATGGTGCGCCTGTTGTCTATTGCATCGAACCGGAATACTTCTCGGAAGTTCGGCTCATCCGCCCCCCCAATCCAATAGTTTCCATTGCTGCCGTTGAAGCTCAGACACCCTAAATCGCGTTGGCAGCATTATTCTCTACCATCGATTGCTTAACGTTAACCTGCGCAACAGCAGCAATTGACTTCCCATCCTTGCCATGCATGCAACACCTGTCATAATTGCCACACTTGCTAAAATGAGACCCTCCTGGTGACTCCCAGGCGAACATTTCGGCACTCCGTGAAAGTCGCTCAACCCTCCTCAATCCTCCTTCCCTGCGGACGGAGGGTTCTGCTTTTCCTTAAGGCCGGGCATCCGCCTCTTTTGCATTCATCGCCTTGGCATCGGCACTTGAACATGCTATATTAGGTACTACCTAATATTGTTAGCTTTTACCTAATAACATCCGCAAAGTAAGGTGATTTCATGCTCGTATGGATGCTCAGGCAAGTGATGGCGCAAAAAGGCGTTTGGACCGGCGCCGCACTGGCGCGGCTGCTGAAGGAAAAGGCAGGCTACCGTTTATCTGCGCCGTCGATTAGCGCCCTGCTCACCAGCCAGCCGAAGCAAATGAAGGCGGAGACGCTCGATGCTTTGTGCACCGCGCTCGATTGCACGCCGAACGATTTATGGGTGTTTACCCCTGACGGAAATGTAGCGCAAGGAGGCTAAGGACACGATGGCAGTGAAGACGATCGTCCCTTTCGGGGATTCGATTTTACGGAAAAAAGCTAAGCCCGTTACGGAAATGAACGAGAAAATCATCAAGCTGCTCGACGATATGGCCGATACGCTGTATGACGCGAACGGCAGCGGATTAGCCGCTCCGCAAATCGGCATTTTAAGAAGAGTCGTCGTGATGGATTGCGGGGACGGGCTGATTGAACTGATCAATCCGGAAATATTGGAGATGAGCGGCGAGCAGACCGGTCCCGAAGCATGCTTGTCTTATCCCCATCATTCGGGTGTTGTGAAACGGGCCAATTACGTCAAGATCAAGAGCTTGAACCGGCATGGGGAAGCCTTCATCTTAGAAGGCAAAGATTACCTCGCCCGCTGCATTCAGCACGAGATCGATCATTTGAACGGCGTGCTGTTCGTCGATCATATTAAGAGCGGCTACCTGATTTACGATCCGGCCCGGCAGAGAGTGCCTCTGATGGATGTGCTTCGCTTGACGAATCAGGGATTGTGAGCAAAATTCTCTCTTAAGAATTCGTGAACGTTTCCTGAAGCAAAGGTAACACAAAAACAACGTGCACGAGAGCATGAAGCTCTCGGCACGTTGTTTCTTTTTGAGGCACCTGTCCCTATAAGTTACGAGCCTTTCTTGCCGAACGACTGAACGGCCGTCCACTTCTTCCCTCCATCCTCCGTCTTATACAGGGTGGAAGTCATGTTGGAGCTGCCTGCGAGGAGAAAGCCCTGCTTGTCGCTGATGAACGAAGCCTGGGCGTTCAATCCGGGAATCTGCTGCTCCCCGTTCGTCCAAGTCGTCCCTCCGTCACGGGTCCACCCAGCAGATACGGTGCCGTAATCACCGCAAGGCGGGCACTCGCCGAACAAATACGCCGTATCCGAATTGATCGCAACAAGCTGGCCCGGCTTGGTTCCCGGCCCTTTCGGTCCGACCTGCTCTTCTGTCTTGTAGCCTGGCGCAGGGCCGCCTCCGGCTGTCGAATGGGCTACAACCGTCTTCCATGCCTTGCCTTCATCCTTGCTGTGCAGCAGCGTATACGATGTCTGGCTCATGCCGCTTTCACCGATTAGCAGCACCCACACGTCCTGCGCATTCGTTGCCTGAATCACGGCCTGGGTCACCTGGCTTACGGTTGCATGCGTCCAGACGGTCTTCCACGTCTTGCCTCCATCCTTGGTAAGCTGAATCTGATAATCGGGCTGTTTCATCGTAACCGCCCAGCCCAGATCCTTCGAAACGTAGAACGGCTCCCCTTTGATGTTTGCCGGGACGGGCAGCGAAGTCCATGTCGCTCCTCCGTCCGAGGTATACCGGCTTCCGCTAAAGCCCTCCTTCTCCGAAATAAAACGAAAAGATTTGCTTATGGGCGCCGAGTTGGTCAGCTCCGTCCATTTGGCTCCGCCGTTGACCGTATGAAGCAGGACGGCCGGGGCGGGCTTGCCATCCTGAGCCGGGCTGCCGCTGCCCTGAAGCGGCCTCATCAATGCCCAGCCCGTCGAGCTGTTAAGGAAGGAGAACGATTCGACGTTCCCGCTTCCTCCATATTGCTTCTCCCAGGTTACTCCTCCGTCCTTCGTATGCAGCACGGCTCCCGGACCGCCTGCCCAGCCCTCCGTCGGACTGATGAACTGAACCGCCGATACCGCCGCCTCTTGGGCAGCCGGCTCACCGGCTTGCGACGGTTTGGCCGCCCCTTCTGCATTGCCATCCTTTGGAGCTGCAGGTGCTGTAGGTGCTGTAGGTGCAGGTGTCGCAGTTGCTCCCGGTGCCGCATTATCCGCAGGCGGCTTTCCAGCTGCATCCTCCGTCGGCTCTCCTGCTTTTTGTTCGGATGTATTGGAGCCGGATGGCGATGTATTAGCAGTAGTAGACCGGCTCTCGCAGCCGGCAGACAGTATTAACAGGAACACAGACAGCAGAATTAGAAAACGCGAAGCAATTGCCTGTCTCATACTACACTCTCCTTTGCAAACTTAGAATCAGATTGAACTCGAACAAACCTTGTAATGGCGTCTTCCTTACTACAATAGAATTTATTAGATTCCGAGGACGTCGATAGACGCTTTTCTCACTTTCATATCGTATATATTACCCATTTTCCCCTGCATTTCTCAACTTCTGCTCCGGTGCGATGTACAAAACCTGCCGGACAGCCCGATTAGTAAAGCGGAGACGCACAAGTACGAGCCCGTATTCCGGTTTGTCGCAATTTGTAGGTTGGAGCCTGCCGATCCTCTCCTTTTTCCAGCTTAGGCAGTTGGATAGCCCGCCCGTTGTAACCGTTTACAACAACGCCGTTTCTGTTCCTTTTGCGCCTCTGCATTCAGTTTCTTTTCACCAAGGTCAAAACGCCCTCATATGATGAATTAGTTCACTGGATTAGTCATGCGAGTCGGCACTGGGAAGGAGTTACAACAGTGAAAAGAACGAAGGTCAACATTGTAGTTTCAAGTGCCAGCACAAGCACTCAATTGGACGAACGGACTATCATGCTGAGCGATGCATTGATGAAGAAATGGAAAATCAATCCCAATTCGCCTGTCATGCTGCGCTACGGTGCTGCACGACATGAAGTCAGAGTCGTTCCGACGTCCACTGCAGGCATCCTTCGGCTCGATGCTACCCTTGCGTCCCAATGGGGCCTGATTAACGGCGATTCGTTGTGCGTGCAGTATAAATCCAACGTCCGTTACCTGTATCTGGGTCCGTTAATCGGCGTCTTGGTCAGCAGATATTATGCCGGAAACAGCGAAAAGCCTTTCGGTACCGTCACTGCGTTTTGCCGTGAGTTAACCGATGCCAGCAAGCTTTACAGCTCTTCGGTTTATTTCATTACCCCGAACGAACTGGGAAACTCAGGCGATACAATAAAGGGATGGCGCTTGACCGGCGGCAAATGGACGAAGCATACCTTTCCGATGCCTCATGTCGTTTATAACCGCTTGACGTCCCGCAAGTTGGAAAACATGGCCAGCGTCCAGCAGTTTTTTCGTCATGTCAAAACGCATCACAATGCAGCCCTGTTTAACGAAAAATATTTAAATAAGACCGAGGTCTTCGAAGCATTGAACAAGGAAAGCTCACTGCATCAGTATTTGCCGGAATCCCATCATCTGCGGAATTATCAAACCTTGAAGGATATGTGCGGCAAATACCGCGTTGTATTTCTGAAGCCGGCTTCCGGCAGCCTTGGCAAAGGCATCATCCGGATCACGAGAACCAGCAGCCAATCCTATATTTGTCATATTACCAATGTTAACGGCGCCCGTAAACAAACCTATGCGAATTTGTCTCAGCTCTTCTCCGCTTTTGCCGGAAAAATCAAACAAAGACGCTATCAAATCCAGCAAGGCGTGAATCTCATTTCCGTAGACGGACATCCAGTTGATTTCCGCGCTGTAGTCCAACGTAATGAGCTGGGTCAATGGGTCGTCACATCCACCGTAGCCCGAATTGCCGGAAACCATCACTTTGTTTCCAATCTTGCTCGCGGAGGCAGCCTGTCGACGGTGAAGGAAGCGCTCGCCCGCTCGAACTCTCCAACAGGCACCGGCGGCTCCTTGAAGCTGCGCAAAGCGGCTTTAGCTATCGCCAAGGGCATTGAAACGAATATCCCTGCGCATTTTGCCGAGCTGGGCATCGACCTTGCGATGGATACGCAGGGGAATGTGTGGCTGCTGGAAGTCAACTCGAAGCCGTCCAAGGAAGACAATGCCGCTTTATCGGACGAAATAAAAATACGTCCATCCGTGAAAAGAGTCATTCAGTATTCCCGTTATGCGGCCAAATTTTAAAATCGAGGTGATCTCATGATGGCACCGACGTCCCGACACGCATTGGGCATCATGACCACTCATACGGAAGGGAATCCCCCCTTTTACAATCGTGACTTTTATCGAAAGCTGTGCCTGATAGGCGCAAAATCGGGATTCACTGTATTTGTATTTACACCGCAAGGCATCCGCTGGGCCGAGGGCACGGTCACAGGCTTTGTGTACGATAAAAATACCCGTAGGTGGAGACCGCATGAATGCCCTATGCCGAGCGTCGTGTACGACCGCTGCTTTTTTACGAATCGGGGCCAATATGTGGAATACCGCGAAACGGTCCGGAGGCTGCAGCTCTTTCCGTCCATCCATTTTCTCGGGCGCGGCCTCAAGGGCAAATGGGAAGTCCAGCAAATGCTGGAGAAAGACGGCCGTTTCGATATGCACCTGCCGAAAACGGAAGTGATGCGCAGCGTGCGCTCTGCGGCCGAATGGCTTCAGGAGCACGGCACGGTGCTCATGAAGCCGCAAGCCGGATCGCAAGGCCGCGGCGTGCTGCTCGTGCAGCGCACCGCCGCTTCCGCTTCGACAGCACGGCTGCATGCGGCTGACTCCGTCGCGCCCGAGAGCGCGGAAACCGCCCCGACGGCGTTTACCGTGCGCGGGCGCGATGCGCGCAATCGCCGCATCAAGCGCAGCTTCGCCGACAAGGCGGAGCTGCTCCGCTGGCTGCGCCGCTTCACGGCAAAGCGCGATTACTTGCTGCAGCAGTATTTGCAGCTGCACGGCAGCTCCGGCGAAGCGTTCGACGTACGCTCCCTTGTGCAAAAGGACGGCAACGGCCGCTGGCAAATGACCGGCATGGCGGTCCGCAAGGGGCAATCCGGCAGCCTGACCTCCAACCTGCACGGCGGCGGCCAGGTCGAACCCGCCTTCGCCTACATCGAAGGCCAATTCGGAACCGAAAAGGCCAAGATCATCCGGGAGCAGCTGGAACGGCTGTCCATGCAAATTCCGGAGGCGCTCGAGCAATGCCACGGGCGGCTCGCAGAGCTCGGCATCGACTTCGGAGTCGATACCGATGGGCAAATATGGATATTGGAGGTCAACTCCAAGCCGGGCCGGGCCATCTTCGCCCATCTTAATGACGATGCGGCAAGGAATAAAGCATTGGCCAATCCGGTGCTGTATGCCCGTTATCTGATCCGCTCGCGAGAGACGTTGAATCCGGCGCGCAGCCTTAAGAACACACCAAGGCCGGCTAAATCCCAATAGAGCCGGCCCGATGACGAAACATCGCTTACGAAGTAAGCTTTCCTCCGGATCGCAGCGCACGCTCGCGCTGCCACGGAGATAGCTTTGCTGTCGCAAAGCTTTTTTAGGAGGATACCCATGAGTTTGACAACTTGCACGATTCATGTGACGCAGAGACAGGAAAGAGTCATCTACTTGACTAGTGAATTGGCGAGAACCCTCAAGCTGGCGAAAACAAGAACCGTGACCCTTCACCTGGGCAATAAAACCGCCTCCACAGGTTTCAAGCTGTTGAAAAAACCAGGCAGCCATTTGTATGTGCCGCTCGCTATCATGTCCCAGCTCAAAATTCCAAGCTTGGACTCGACATTGATCATGTGCAATAACGGCAAGGACATCCGCATTGGTCCGTTGATCGGAATATTGACCAGCGTATCGAACAGCTCCAACCCTTTCGGGTCGCGCACGGAATTTGTCCGTCAGTTCGTTCGCGTCGCTTCCGGCCGCTCGTTCTTCTTCGGCTTCTCCCCGCGCGACGTGAACTGGGATCAAGCTACGGTAACCGGGACGTTCGCGCGAAAGGACGGCGGCTGGTACCGCAAAACCGTGCCTCTGCCGGATGTTGTCTATAACCGGCTGCCGAGCCGCAAATCGGAGAAACTGCCATCCATGAACGAATTCAAACAGCGCTTTGTCAAACGGAACATCCCGCTATTCAACTGGGCTTTTTTCGAGAAATGGGATATCTACAATCTGCTCGAGGGAACGGATGCGTTCAAATATGTGCCTGAATCGCACATCAATCCTTCCTCAATCCAAATAAAAGAGATGTTGGATAGACACAAATTTATATATTTGAAGCCGACAGCGGGCAGTCTGGGCTTCGGGATCTACCGTCTTACGTACAATCCGAAACGCGGCTATTACGCGCGTTACCGGCAAGGCAACCGCAATGTGCTGCTCCGGTTCAACAAATTCGACGGCTTGATGCAGCATTTGAGAAGCAGTAATGCCAAGCTTAGCAATTATGTGGCGCAGCAAGGCATTCGCCTGATCGAAATCGACAATTGCCCGATCGATTTTCGCTTCCACCTGACCAAGAACATCAGCAACCAGTGGGTGGTTGCGGGGATCGGTGCCAAGAAAGCCGGCAAAGGCAGCGTGACGACCCACGTGCGCACCGGCGGGCAGCTGATGACTCCGGAGCAGGTGATGAAGCAAATATTCGGAGCCCGGGCGGACCAAGTATTGACCTCCGCCAAGGAAGCGGCGATCAAGCTGGCTGAAACGATAGAGGATAACGATCGTCATACGCTGGGCGAGCTTGGCTTCGACCTCGGTATTGATCATAACGAACGGATCTGGATGTTCGAAGCGAATTCCAAGCCTGGACGTTCCATCTTCAAGCATCCGGCACTCAAAGGAGAAGGTAAGGCATCTGTGCAGTACATTCATGACTACTGCCAGTACCTTAGCCGATTTCGAGCAAGGAGGGAGACCTGAGTGGACATCGAACTACACGAAAACCAACGTCCTACGATGGCCATTCTCACGTACGCCGATCAAAAACGGGTTTTTCGCGGAAATCAGGAAAATTTTATCGATTTGATTCATACCGGCGAAGAATATGGAGTTCTGGTTTACGTAATGACGACAGCCGAATTCAAGCTGATGGGCAATCAGGCGATCGGGTATACGTATAACTCTCAAACGAATAAGTGGAGAAAAGAGCTGCTTCCTCTCCCGCACGTCATTTATAACCGGATTCCGTTCCGCAAATACGAGCTGCTTCCCGAAGTTCAGCAAGTATTACAGGCATGCATAAAGCATAGAAAAATCCGTTTTTTCAATCCAACCTTCTTCAACAAGTGGACTTTATTCGAATGGTTGAACAAATCGAAGAACACGCAATCGTTAATCCCGGCCACCCAAAAGCTGACAACGAATGCGGATTTGGAATCGCTTCTGCTGAAGCATCCCAATCTTTATCTCAAGCCGATCCGCGGGAAAGCGGGCAAGGGGATCATGAAGGTAAGCCGAATCTATGAAAAAAACGCCAAAGCCCGCCGATACGAGCTAAGCGTTCAAGATAAAACGAAAAGCCATATTTCCCGGTATTCGAACATTCCCCAACTATGGAACCAAATCCGTGAAATGATGGGATCGCAGGATTACATTATCCAGCAGGGCATCACCTTGGCCAACTACAAGCAGCGTCCGTATGATCTACGGGTTCTCGTACAAAAAAACAGCAAAGGCCGCTGGACCATTGCCGGAGTAGGCGCAAGACTTGCGGGCAAAATGAGCATTACGACTCATGTTCCGCGAGGCGGCTCCATCGACGATCCCGTCAAGCTGTTGGAGTCGGGATTCGGTCCCGCGGGCAGCAAAAAAATATTAAACCGCGCCAAGAAGTCCGCTCTGATCATCGCCAAGCAAATAGAGCGAGCCAGCCAATCGATGCTGGGCGAAATGTCTATGGATTTGGGCGTGGATAACAACGGCCAAATCTGGTTCTTCGAAGCCAACTCCAAACCGATGAAGTTCGACGAGCCCCATATACGGAAAAAATCATTGGATAACCTGATCCAATACAGCATCCATTTAGCCAAACAGCCGACCAAAGCCCCCCGCTTATCCAGCGGTGCCGTGAAACGAAACGCGGCTAAAGACTCCACCTCCAAAGCAAGATAAACGCCATGACCGTCCGGCGGGAGACAGAGAGCCACTGAAGTCTCCCTGCCGGATTCATGGCGACAGAATAGATGAGAGCCCCGGACAGCAAATGCTATCGCGGGGCTCTCTCCTTTACGGCGTCATGCCGAAGGAATCCGGCATGACGGATGGGATCTATGACTCTTCTTTTGCCTCATCCGTCGATCTGAGGGAACGGATGGAGCTAGCGATTTTGCCGAACAGCTGGGGATCGGAGTGAAACCGGAACAGCTGAAATTGCGGCTTCGTGTTCGCCTCCAGCAGCCATATATGCTGTTTCGTATCAATGGCGAGATCCAGCCCCAGCTCGGTGATGTTGGGAAAATGCCGCTTCATCCCTTCAGCGATTTTGAACGACATCACCTTGATCCGCTCATCCCATTTGGGAGCGTCTTTCTTGGAAACGCGAAGCGTATGCGCCAGCGCCTGATGCAGCCCGATCGCCTTGCCTCCGCTGCTGTAGTTCGTCACAAACTGGTTTTTGGCGGCAACCTTGCCCATAATGCCGTAAAATTTCCATTTCTCATTAGCACTTATAAGCAGAAGCACACGGTAATCGACCGGATTCCCTTTGAATCGAATCAGGTCGATGCCTTGCTGTACAATATACCTTTTCTCTCCGAATCGTTGTTCCAGCTTCGTAGCCGCGGTATGCAAACTGGTGAACCTGTACGTATGGGAAGCCGTTTGGATGGTGCATGCGTCTTCACCGCCGCGGGTTACCTTCAAGATGCCTTGCCCCTGCATGCCAAGGTCCGGCTTGAGAAACAGGACGGAATGCCGTCCGACCATCTCCTTGAACGATTGCGGCGAGAACAGCTCGGTTTCCGGCAAATAGGTGCGAAGCTCAGGCTCGCTCCACAGCGCCTCGTGCTTCAACCATTTTCTTCCGGGGTACTTAAGCAAATTTCCTTTCAACTCAATCTCCTCCGTGTGAATACCAGCGGGTGCAAGCCTTCCATTAGCTGTCACTAACGTTATTTATACTATTCGAGCCATAGCCAATGAGTACCATGGCCAAGTTAACATTCACAGCTTCCGCTAACGGATAAAGACGGGTAAATTTGGGCTGACACCATTACGCGGGACAAGTGACCTGCTCATATAATATGTTGCGGCCCCTGCTTGGAAACGACGGCATCGGGACCAAATGAACTAGGACGGAACAACATAGACGGGAGAGTAAGTATGAGCGAAATATTGGGCATTATGACGCACGCAATCAAGAACCCGGACCATTTCCGCCGCCATGCCCGGGCAGCAATAGGGGAATCGTTTGACGGAGTGCTGCTGTATACCCCTCAAGGCGTCGATTTACACAGCAAGCAAATCCGGGGCTATCTCTATCGGGATGGCGGCTGGTCGAAGAAGAACGCATCGTATCCGAAGATCAATCTGGATATCGGCTTCTATCCCCCATCCTCCCTGCGTAAAGCGAGCTTGGTCAAGGCACATAAAGAGCTGCGATTCACCGCTTACGGTTTGGGCAACAAAAGCAAAATACAAAAGCACTTGGTAGCTTCATCGTTTCTGAAGCCTTACCTCCTGCCGACCGAACGCGTCCAAACGAGCGCGCAATTCTCCGACTTTTTGGAAAAGCACCGCAGCGTGATGCTGAAGCCTATCAACGGCTGGGGCGGCAGAGGCATTATCAGGGTCACGATGGATAAAAACCGTTTCCAGGTGGAGCAGAACAACAAGAAGACGGTCCATTTGCCGCTGTCCCGCCTCAGTTCCTTTCTGCACGGTGTGCTGAGCCGCGGAGGCCGCCATATTATGCAAAAATGGATTGACATTCGCAATAGTGAGGGAAGCGTATATGACATCCGTGCACTCGCTCAAAAAAACGGCGAAGGGAAATGGCAGACTACAGGGACCGCTGTGCGGGAAGGGAAGCGCGGCGTTATCACCTCCAATATTAAAAGCGGAGGACACGCTTACGATGTGGAGCGTTATCTGAAAAAGCAATTCAATAACGAGAAGGCCGAGGCATTAACGAAATCGATCGCCGAGGTGGCTTCTTACATTCCGCCCTATATGGAGAAATCCTATAATACCCGCCTATCGGAGCTTGGCATCGATCTCGCTGTCGATTCGAGCGGGCGTCTATGGCTGTTGGAGGTCAATATTAAGCCGGGCAAATCGATCATGAAGATGGTGTACGGCCAAAATGCCTGGGAGCAAAGCTTCCGCCTGCCGTATCAGAACGCGAGACATATGCTGAAAGCCAAATGAGGTCAAGAATGACGAACAGCCCGTTCTGCCTGATAAGCCCCAACTCCCGAGGCCGCAGAATGGGATACATAGCATTGTTAATTTATTACAGTCGGTCCGGCCCGTTTTTCATAAATACAAGAGGATATAACCTGGCTTCAATCAGCGCCGACAAAGGGACTAGCCATTTCCTCGTTTGGCTAGGGATACCCTTTCCGTCCATTATTTTCATAAACCGATTTCCAAATTGAAGAAATTTCGCGTTGGTTGGCACTATATACCAGTGAAAAGCTTTAGCAAATCTTGCTATGATGGCTAAGTAACCCAATTCAGGAGAGGTTATGCAACTCAGTGAAGGAGATGGTAAAGTGAAGAAAAGGATCATCAGTTTAACGTTGGCTTTGTCCCTGGGGATAACAGGAATAGCTTCCGCTAGTGCGAGTTACTCTACTTCGGGTGCCATTGCCAAATATAACAAGTACATTAACGCTGACAGTTACGTCAAGGACGAGCTTTACAATGTCGCTGATTTCCGTAAAAATTACGCGGGTTCCGAAGGAACGCTGGCTTATCAAATCGTAGATAGAGCTATTTGGTATATGGAAAACGGATATTTTGTATATGGACATGGAACCGATGCCTACGGCAAATACGGATATGAAGATTGCTCCGGGTTCACCCGGCTCGTATTCGGAGACTTCGGCTTCAATATTACCGGCACTTCCGCAAATTACGATTCCGTAGGAACGAAAGTAGCGGGCGTCGGCAAGAAACAAGTGAACGGCAAATGGCAGCTGACCGGCGTGGACAACTTGAAGATCGGCGACATCTTGACCTGGCAGCAGAGCGATCATATTACCCACGTAGCCATTTATATGGGTAAAAATCGCGATGGACAACCTGTCGTTCTCGGCACGAGAGATGACGGCAACCCTACAGGCTTAGGAACCATCGACAGCTGGTCTTATTGGTGGGGAGAGAAGTTCCATTCCGCAAGACGCGTTCTTCCTGAAGCGGCATTTACCGGTATGGCCGGCAAAACAGCCAACGCACCTGTCATTCCGAAATCGTATGTGCTGCCTCCGCAAAAAACGGTTCCGGCATGGAAGCCAGGCACGACAACACCGACTCCGACACCGACACCAACACCAACACCTACGCCGACACCGACTCCGAAGCCGCCGGCTGAGCAGAAGAAATATGTTGTAACGAAAAACGGCTGGGTATCGTTTAAAGCATCCGCAAGCTCCGCTTCCGACGCGGTAGGTCGATTGCAATTGGGACAAAAAGCCGAACTGATTAAACAATATAATTCCTATTGGTATCAAGTCAAATGGAATGGCAAGACGGTATACATAACAACGAACAGCAAATATACTAAAGTCGTTACGGAATAGTATATCCATCCGTAGACGAAAAAACGTCGTTTGAATCCAAACGGCGTTTCTTTTTTTGCTTATGTATTCGCGGCTCGAGCCAGCTGGAATACCAGCTGGCTGTCAAGTGCGCTCAGGATCGCTATCGGGTCTCTCCTACCTTTGCTGTTTAGCGGCTCTTACGGAGCGTACAGATGAGGCTATACGGGCGTAAAGCCCCCGGTTAGCATGATGCCTGAATAATTGGTATTGAGGCCTTGTGTTCGCCTCCAGCAGCCATATACGTTGATCGGCATCGATTGCGACATCGAGTCCCAGCTCGGTCACGTTAGGATAGTATTTTTGTAAAGCTTCGGCAAGCTGAAGCGACAAGCTTTTCAACCGTTCATCCCAGTTAACGTCTCCCAATTTTTCATTACCGAACGCCTTCGAAAGTGCTTCCTGCAGCCTAATTGCTTTCCCGCCGCGCGCGTAGTTCGTCACAAACCGGTTTTTGGCCGCCACTTTTCCCATAATGCCAAAAAACTTCCACTTCCCGTTCGTCTTGTGCAAGAGAATACGGAAATCGACCGGACGGCCTTTGATCCGTATCAGGTCAATTCCTTGCTGCACAATGTACCTCTTGCCTCCGATCAGCTTTTTGAGTCTGCGGGCAGCAGATGATGCGCCTCTCCTCTTGTAGGTCTTCGAGGCGGTCTGAATCGTGCATTCGCCTTCCTTAACGCGTGATACCTTCACAATGCCTTGTCCCCTCATTCCCAGATCGGGCTTGAGAAACACGACGGGATGCTGTTCTATCATTTTCTTGAAAGATTGGGGCGTAAACAGTTCCGTAACCGGCAAATGGGGGCGAAGGCCTTCTTCATTCCAAAGCGACTCATGCTTCGACCATTTCCTACCTGGATATTTCAGCAAATTTCCTTTCACTGTGGGATCTCCTCCGTGATGATTAACAGCGGTAGCACGTCTTAACCTCCTAGGAAGACGTGATTTATAGTATTCTCCCCTTTGACAAAGAGTGATAGGCATAGGTTTATTATGCCCGCCCGGACGGGCTGTGTTATCGCCTGAGGTAAAATTGGGCGCTGCGGCTTAACCCGGACAAGACTCCAAGTCATATGATATTATGCGGTTCCATACTACGGAGAGCGCTGCAGACGACTACAGTCATAAGAACGGAGATGAGTCATGAGTACGGAAATTACGATCGCCGCGGTAGGGGACTTTTTGATCAAAACGAGAATTATTCGATCAGCTAAAGTTTCCGGCGACAAAAACTTTTCCTTTGATGAAATATTTGAGCCCGTGGCCCCTTATTTGCGGGAAGCCGATCTGACTATCGGCAATCTGGAAACTACCTTTTCCGGACCCGGTATAGGAGACTATCTTGTGCCCCGCAGAAATCCCAAGACGAAATGGCCTTTGTTCAATTGCCCCGATCAATTCGCAGGTACTTTGAAAAACCTCGGCTTTGACGTACTCAGCACTGCCAACAACCATTGTGTGGATTGCGGGATCAGCGGGCTGAAACGGACATTAAAAGTGCTTGATGCGAAGGGAATCGCCCATACAGGCACTTATCGCTCATATAACGAATCGAGAGAATTGCTGATCAAGAATGTGAAGGGAATCAAAATCGGTTTCTTGGCGTATACCAAAGGGACCAACCGCATGCCCGTTCCATCGGATCATTCGTGGGCCGTCAACCTGATCGACACGAATAAAATGATTGCGGATCTGAAGCGGCTGAAGGCAAGAAACGTCGATCTTATTATCGTATGTATGCATTTCGGAAGAGAATACCGCAAATTGCCGATAGACGAGCAAAGAAACTGGGTGCGCATCCTGTTTAAATACGGGGCGGATATCGTTCTCGGCGCGCACTCGCATGTCATTCAGCCGGCCATTATGCAAGAAGTGAAGGATCATACGGGAGTTACCAGAAGAAGATTCGCTATTTATTCCTTAGGGAACTTCATCTCCACCAGACTGTACCGGAACGACCATACGCTAACGGGTCTTATCACAAGAATCAAAGTCCGCAAGCATGACGACGGACGAATCGAGATCATGAATACAGACTTCATTCCGACGTGGGTCAAATCGGTCAAGAACGGCTTCCGTGTTGTCCCTCTCGGCAAAGCGGTGGAGAAGAAGATAGGATCCAGCAGCGGCGAAACGGAGAGAATGAAGGCGATGTATCAGCATGTGAAACGCCATATTACGAAGTATTCCGATCCTCCGGAGTTTAAAATGATTTAAAATGAAGAAACCTTCCAATAATCGCAATTCCGTGAGGAATCGCAGACTGTTGGAAGGATCGAAGGCTGCTCTATATTAGCTACAGCACCCGGATACTATTTAATGACGCGTCTAGCGACAGTAAATCTGGATTTGTAGTAGCTGTTTGTATAAATGTTCGTGATGGTAACGTCACGGGAAGAATTCAGATTATGAATCATTTTGCCGTCTCCGATATAAATCCCTACATGGCCGACATCGCTTATTGTTTTGGAGCTTCCCATTTTACCGAAGAAAATCAGGTCGCCTTTTTTAAAGTTGCCCCATGCGATCTTTTGACCTACCTTCGCTTGAGCGTCGTCGTCCCGGTTGACGAGGGTTACGCCGACATTGGCCAGCTTGTACACCAAAGCGGTAAATCCGGAGCAGTCCGTTTTATATGGTGCATGCGCTTCTTGACGGTCTCTCCAGTTCACGTATTGAACTTTATTTTCAAGAGACAACGCAGTTTTTACGATTTTATCTCTTTTCGCATCAGCGGAAGTAGCTGCATCGGCGCTTTGTACGAATCCTGTAATAGGCATGCTCATAGCCAATACCAATACCAGAAGTTTTGTTTTCATTCCTTTTTTCATGTAACTCACTCCTCTTATTAGTGTCACGTGTATTATAAATACAAACTTCGGGCTAACAGAACCCTCTAAAAATTGGAATTACGACTTAATTCGACACACTTCGACACCCAAGAAAACCAGCAGTCATGCGGCTTTCGCCCCGGCTGGATCGTAGAGATTTTTCCCAAATGAATAATTCTTAAGTTGTAATATCAAACTAGGTATGCTATAATGCCGATTTTTCTTAAAACAGCGTGATTTCAAGCAATAACCGGCAAAAAAAGCAAACGAAAAAGAGCCTGTAAACCCAGGCTCTTTTGCATGTCGGGAAGCTCCCGAAAGCTGTGCATTCCCCTTGTTTATGATTAATACAAAGTCAAAATATCGCTAAACCGGCCGATCCGAACATCCGCATGCTCCAGTTCGCCCTCTTTGCGGAATCCCGCATAATCGCAGCCGATGACGGGCAATCCGTTCATCTTGCCGGCCTCGACATCCGAGGAACGGTCTCCGACCATCCATGCCGACTTCACGCCGTATGTCTCCAGCAGCATGCGGACCAAATCTACCTTAGAGCGGGTCCGGAATTCTCCCGCACTATACAATCCCTCAAATAAAGGAGCAAGCTGTTTATGCTCGATAACTCGCTTGACGTAATCCTCCAGCCCGTTGCTCGCGACGAACAAACGGATTCCTTGCTCGCGAAGCGCCGCTAACGTTTCGGCGACACCGTCGTACATTTTCCCTTCCCCTTGCTCCAGACCCCGGATCTGATAGTCCAGCAGCAGCTCGTCGGCGCGGCGGTGCACCTGCACATCGACACCCGGCATAACCCGCTGCCAAATATGCTCAAGCAGCATCCCCAGGCTGCCTAATATTTCGCTCTCGGGCGGCGTAGCCCCTGTATACAATCCTTCGGACCGAAGCTGGTCGAAGGTCGCGTGGTATGCCGGCAGCAGCAATGTTTCCGTCTGGAACAGCGTGCCGTCCAGATCGAACAGCATGGCTTCCGGCTTTTGTAATGTTGGTTGCAAAGCTTGTCCCCTCCTGATTGTGGTCATTTCCTTTTTATACAAACACGATTTCCCCCCAAAGTCAAACATACTTTCTTAATAAATCCAGAAGGGGTGTCCGATCTGATTGCGAAATCCGAACAAGCTGATTTGTTCACTTTTCGATATGGATGAAATGGTCTGCGAACCATACATATGTAAGGAACGACGAACGCTTTTCTTTCAACAAAATCCCATCAGATTGCGAGTGATGCATATGGTGAAATTTTGTTCAAAGTGTAATGAAAAGATGAGTGAAGGAGAGATTGTTTGTAAATACACTGCGGAACGTTCCTGACTTCCGTCGAGGACCCTGCGGCAGCCGACAAGAGCAAGCCGTCATCGTCCGGGTCGCAAGCAAGAAGCTTTTGGTTCATCCTTATTCTTGTGGTGATTGTAATCGGCATTATCGTCTATTTTTCTAGGTAATCCCCTTCCATGGGCAGCCTGCGGGCTGCTCTTTCTTTTGCCGTTTGCCGTATGTGGAGTTGCCGATAAGGGCTGGATGATCCGATAGAGCATACCAATGAAGACTTTCTAAAGGAGGGCTTTGCTAATGTGCTGCTTGGGAGGAAGGAGTGAGGCAGTGCATGCTGGTTGAGTAGGTTATCAAGGGGATTGAACCCTGGCTTGCCGACAAGCCTGCGTCAAAGCAATCGTTACACAGCTTGTTCGGCAATAACCAGGCTCCGTCTCGGTTATTAAAATACTTTTTTGGCGCCTTGCTCCGTTTTCAAAATTTCGACCGCTTCGCGGAACCGCAGCGAATGTACGATTTCCCTCTCGCGCAAAAACTTCAATCCGTCCTGCAGGTCCACGTCGTCCGTCATATCGATCAGCCACTGGTAGGTGGCTCTCGCCTTTTCCTCTGCGGCAATATCCTCGTACAAATCCGCTATAGGATCGCCTTTCGCTTGAATATAGGCCGCCGTCCATGGAACGCCCGAAGCATTCTCGTAAAATAAAGCCCGGTCATGGCTTACATAATGCGGGTCGAGTCCCGCCGCTTTAATCTGCTCCCTCGTTGCATCCTTCGTAAGCTTATTAACCATTAAATGATATCTACCTTATGTATTATAAATAATATCCCCAACCTGTGGACAACATATAGTTACTTGAACGGATCCCCAACATTCTCCATAAACAACTCCTTCACCTCATCCAGCTGCTGCATCCATAACAATCCCTTGGCCTTCTCAACACATCGTTCAATCATCTGCGGCGCCACATTCTGAATGTGAGCATATTTGAAACTGCTGCGCTCTAGGTGCTCTTTAATCGTCCGAAGTGATTCAATATCATCGCTCTTCTCGATCAACTCCCATAGTTGGGATTCGGTTAGACCACGTAGACGTTTGTGAGTGATTAGTATGTCTAACACCCAATTCATGATGTACAGGTTCCTCCAGTTCTGTTATAATATAGGTGTGACTGCGGTGAATTCGGTTAAAGTCCGAACACGTACCCCACGACGGGGCGATTGCCATAGTTGCATAGCCTACGCCACGAGGGCGGAGTAGTTTGATGAGAATCTAAAACGCCCACTCACACCGAGTCGCTTAATCGGAAAGCATCCGTTATGCGGCTTTTTTATTTGCCCAAAAGTTTCTTTGCCTCTTCCAAGTCCAAGTACGGCCCCTGCACCCTCTTGATACCATCCAGCTTAAACAGCATTAAACCGCGTTCGCTTGCCTTGATATCCTCCGCTCCTTCGCATCCGATCGTAATCCTACTATTAATACCATCGGCGTGTTTAAACGCCATGCGAGCGGTAAGGTTTTGTTTTAGCTTCCCATCTAACACTTGATGGTCCGGTCGCTGCATAGATACGATCAGGAACACGCCTAATGCCCTGCCTATGCTGGATATATCCTCGACCATCGCCATGCACGCTTTTTCCTTCTTTAATAAAGCTACCTCATCAATAGCAAGAATAATGTACGGCAACTGGTCTGGTAGATCATCAATGTGACTTACCTCGTGTTCATCGCACAAATCGCCTCTACGCTGCATTTCCTCGGCAATAAAGGATAGTACTCTCTTCAGGTCCTTAACCTCCGTCACTACCTCCTGGACATGCTCGATACCGCGGAATAGATGGAACTCAGATCGCTTCATATCGGCAAGATACAGTTGCAACTCATCCGGATGCTTACTCAGTATCAGAGTAGAGATGATAGATCGGAGCTGCGTACTCTTACCGCTGCCCGTTTCGCCAGCCACCAGTAAATGCGGGTAATCCACCATGTCGTACACTTCCCAGCCCTCTCGTGACCGGCCAACGACGATAGGCAACCGGTACCCATCTAACGGGATATCTAACAGGTTGTAATCAAACTGGTGGATGCCGCTGTTATACACCTTCAACGTGAATTTCGATGTGTCCCCGATCAGGTCGATGTTCTCCCCGAATCCCTGTTTGAATACCCAATAGTACTTATAGATGCGTTCCGGATCCAGACCAATCGGCAGCGTGAATGTATATTCCTCATGCTCTTTAAACTGCTCATGACTGTTAACCGAAGGATACGTGTAAACCCACTGATCATCGGCTCTATTCTTGATATACAGCTTCGCCCGGGCAAAACAGGTGTGCAGCTTATCGCGCTCCGTATCGGGCTTCTTATACGTTACTATGCAGCCTACCGCACTACCGACGACCATAGCAGCCCCCAGCGTGAAAAGGATCATATGCCGAACACCACCTTGCAATGATGGAACAGCTCCACCACCTCGCGTAAGCTCATAAGCGCCACGGTAAGGTACATACTGACGCGGACGAATATTACCTTGTTCTGCTGCTTTGCTTCCCTCAGAACCTGCGTTACGACCGCATCCACCGCACCCATGCCAAGGATCGTAAAGGCCATTTCCATTAGCGCTTCGCCCCCTTAAAGATGAGTGGGCGTGTTGGTTTTGTGATGGGCTTTTCTGTGGCTTCAAACACAATCTTCTTGTCGATGCCGCACCATAGCCGGAATGCATCGCGTAGAGCGTCGGATCGTTTACCTTCGGGGATGGAGAAGTATTTGTCTCGGATATCGTCGTCTAGATGCGGACGAAACGGACTCATCATGTACTCGCGTTTCTGTTTGCCCATGTCAATCACCTCGTTAGTCTTGATGTTATATAGTATGGGCAATTACTTGTCTTTTATTACTGTTATTACAGTACTATATTTCCAATACTTGTGCTACACTTAAGGTACAAGCATAATTAGGAGGTGATGAGAATACATGGGAGTTGTCCAAATGAAAGTCAAGGTGAAATGTAATATTGGGTTTCTGTTGAAGCGAGACAATAAAACACAGGCTTGGTTGGCACAACAAATATCGCAAGGTCTTGATAATCCTGTATCTTCTCAACTTATAAGCGATTGGTCTAACGGTCGAGGTACGCCTTCACACGGATATGTATTGCGAATGATTAAGGCTACAGGATGGGAATACGTAGAAATATTTGAGGAGGAATGAAGATGAGACAATTTGAAATTGAGTTTGATTACCGGGTTGGTATTTCTGCTAAATACATCAAACACTCAATTAATGTAGAAGCGGACACGGAAGAAGAAGCAGAGGATAAGGCTCGAGACTACGCCATAACAAAACTCCATGCTACTCATGTGCGAATGGCATCAACAAATGATTTATCTGAATTAAAGAATTTCAACCCCTTTGACCCAAGAAAATCTCGGTAAGACAAACCTCAAAATAGTAGGTATCAATGAATGTACAAACCACTACCACATAAATACAAATCATACGACGAAGCTAAAGCAGCACTGGAGAAACACGGGAAATTAGAGTACTTTGGGCGAGAGGGCAGGAACGCGGAAACTTATGTATGCAAGTTCCACCGGAATGATGGAAGGGTATACTTTATGTTGATCGATGAAGATGGAAGTATGAGGATTAAGGAATAATTTAAGCCCTGCATATTATCTGCAGGGCTTTTTGATGTTCTTTTAACTATGTATTTGCTGGGGTGCAAACCCTCTTTTTTCTTTGTGTTTTGCAGTACTAGTGACTGGGCTAACCGCTTTCTTTTGCACCCAATAATATTGAAGGAGCAGCCCGACCATTACCCAGAGAACAACAGATATTCTGTTTAGTGTAAGAACCGGCACTCCGAAGCTTCCAAGTATAATAAGCATTGTCAATCGGCTGAACATTTTCGACTCAGAGTTATTAAATAGTTTCGCGAATTTGAGCGACATGCTAACGAAAAATAGCAAGATTACGACGTACATAACGAGAGCTATTATGCCACCATTGCCGAAAAAGTGAAAAAATCCACTGTCGTACGTAACAAGATGACCAAATCCTTTACCGATCAGAGGATTTTCTGACCATATCTCACTGAAAAATCGACTTTGTTGGGAGCCCTCACCGTATCGCCCAGCTGATAACAGATTAACAATGTTTTCACTGGATTCAAAATCCAAGAATCGGAGGAGGTAATTAAGACCACTCCATGTTTGTGTTAAGTAATAAAACGGAGCTACCGCAAGTACAGAGAAAAGAAACAAGAGCTTAAGGATACGTTTCCTAATCGTTTTTGTTTGAACAACTCCGATTAACAATAGTAGTAATCCGCCAAATAAAAAGACTTTTGAAACCGTTAATAGTCCACCAATAATCATGAGCATCAATGAAAAAATGTGACGTGTCTTCAACCCAACTACGTCTACTATGTAAAGCCAGAGTACAATACCTATAGAATACATTGTCCCGGCTTCTGCAGGCTGATTAAATATTCCGGAATATCTCCCCATCGTAGCTGCATTAATTGCCGTATCTCCACCCCAAAACAGTTTATTGATGGCAGTTAAATCAGTAACCATCCCCAAGATTGTCCAGCATGCATTTATGCTGAGGAGTGATACGACTAATTTACTTGCAGATATGATTTTGTCCTTTAATCTTTCTTCGGTTTGAGTGATGAATCCTGAAAAAATAACCAACACTGCACATGGTAGTAAAAAGTTATCGACTTCGTTAAGCATACTAGTAATACTTGCCTCGTTCATAAGGCTTCTAACCAGCAAATAAAAAAAGCTGTAACCCCATAAGATTAACATTATCATTGCTGGTTGCACGATTTTAGCCTTCTTAAAGAGAAGAACCATGACCATTAGGTATGCTAACGGATATACGACTAATTGTTCTAGTCGCAATCCCAATTGTAGTAGCAGATACGGTCCGAATGATGAAAGTATGAGTATAAGCGGAAATCGGTTGTAGATGTTTAACACGTCAAATGATCCTCCCAGTTTTTGTATACAAGGATCAATATATCTCACAATGTAAATTCTTACAAGGATTATTAAGGTTCGGGAATAGAGGCCACCCGTTAAAGGAGGCCTCTTTCTGTCATAAATGGATCAAGCTCAAGTAGAACGTTTTTACCCCACTCGATATTGCCCGGAGTTGCTTGAGTACCATCAGGATTCTTACCCTGCGCCAAGTTATAGAAAAATAGAATTTGATTGGCAATGGAATATGCTCTTGTTTTAGCGTAATCAGGCGTATCCATATAGGCCATTTTATTTTGAACGGTAACCATGTCGCTTCTTACTCGCTTCATGTCGTATCCTGGGCAATCTGTCGGATTAATCTCACCATGAGATTTAACCTCTTTGAACGCCGGTAGAGACTTTTGTACGGTGTATATTGCAGCGTAAAGAGCATTGCGGTCCTTTTCCGTCAGGGAGTCATAATTGTAGTAATCACCGCTGACACATATATGAACGGTATACCCATTATTTGATGATATCCCATACGTCATATCCTCAAGATTCACGCAGTAATACACAAATCCATTGCGGATCCAGATGTGATACGGAAAACCCGCATCCCCCTTTTTTTCATTATTCGTGGACTTAATGTGATTGTTAGCGATGGTTGTAGCCAGTTGTAGGTCGGTCCTTTCAAGAGTGCCGGATTTAGCCACACCATCATGATGAAGAGCAATCGTTGTGATATCGCTGAGATTCCTTGGACCGCCTGTCAGTTGTGCCCACGTATAATTTTTATTCACCGGCAGCTCGCGGCGCCAATCAACAATCGGTTGTACTCCAAGGCTATTTATTAGATTCTGGGATATACTTAGATTCACTCTTGAACCCTCCAATTCTTTTTAAGAATGGGCTTAATGCAGCCATAATAAGCGGTAACCCAAAGTTAATAAGGAATTCAGCTATCATATCAGCCCATTCCGCTTTAAATGTTAGGCCATATTTTAGTGCGACTTGACCGGCAAAATAAGCAATCACACTAGCCAACCATGCTTTACTGATTTGCATTGGTTTCTTCCTCCTTAACAGGTACACCAACCCGGTGCCCTGCAGTAAGTATAAATAATATTTCACGGTGTACTGGATCCGTGCTCGCTTCAAGATAGGCTGTGGTCCACTCCACTTTTGACCTACCAGTTCTTCTACTCTTTCTCTCGTCCATATAAGCTCCTCGTCTCGTCCCATTTGGATTACCCGGGCAATTTCACTTAAAACAATCTTACGGAGTACAAATGCCAGTATGGTCCATATCGTTGCATCACCCGGATTGTCTAACACCCAATCGATGAACTCCAGTATGAGCATTTTCGCTCACTTCCTCCGGTACAAGGACCTCATATGTCTGTTCTGGTGGTGGATTGTGACCGCATGTGTCAGCCGGCATATTGCATTTGCTGCAGTAATCAACGGCAAGTTGGATCATGTTTCACCTCCAATATAAAAAGGAGCCTTGTGGGCTCCCTATTTGATCTCTTTTTTTAGCTGATCACGAGTTTTCGTTCCTGCATCAAACAAAATATCACTCATCGTTTTTGATCTATTTTTAAGCGTTGCATCCGGCTTATAACGCTTGATTATTGCTTTCTGCGTCTCTTCCCCTTGCAACTGCTGATATCGAGTAAATTGGTCTCCTGTGAGCTTTACATTCACACCGTCTATGTTGATTGATTTGCTTGGAACCCGCGGCGCTAATGTCTCATCACCAGTTTCGTTGATTAGATCGATTACCATTTTCGCTTCCGGTGATAGTTCATAACGGCTCGAGAAACCGGGGTTAAACAGTACGTTAAACGCATTGTTATCCTGGAATGTCTCTTTTGGTCGGCCAAGGGTATCATAACGCTGCGGTAAATCGTTCGCTACTCCTGGTATACGCGCTTTGGCTTTATTGATGGATTGCTCGAGCTTATTTGGTGAATAGGTTTCTCGAGTGGCATTGTCCGTTAACTGCTTAATTTGATTGGAAGCTGTAGGCACAAACGATGCTGGAATATCGGATATGATGTCAGTTATCTTATCGGTGATCGTTTGTCCTGGATAGCCTTCTGCAGCACGTTTTAGGCCCTGTAATACGGATTGTTCGGTAAGAGTACCCAGACCACCTTCAAGGCTATTATACACAGTTCCTGCCAGGCCAGACAGTTTTTCTTTTCCTTCGTTCATATTCTTGCCGATGTTAGCCCCAATCGATAATGCGATTGAAATTGGCTGCATCCAATCGTAAGTATAGAGCAAATCGCCCTCTTTCAACTTGGCTTCCGACGGGTCAAAACCACTAAAAATAAGCCGCTTTAATGCAGACAAATTCACTTGATACTGACCTTGGCCGGCTGATTTCTGAAGATCACGGATATCT
This sequence comes from Paenibacillus sp. H1-7, assembly GCF_022354825.1. Lineage (GTDB taxonomy): Bacteria > Bacillota > Bacilli > Paenibacillales > NBRC-103111 > Paenibacillus_S. Next base: position 1,723,726 of record NZ_CP031168.1, on the reverse strand, counting down.
TTGTCCTTGCTGGCTTCACCTGTCACTACACCGTTATCCATGAGGTAGTATCCTAGACCCGTAAGACCAAAAGTACCTATCATTGCTCTAGAAAGCGCCTGTGTTACTTCGGCTGTATCGGGCTCCTTTTTATACCATGGTCGTGCCAAAATAGAAGCGCTTCTCAGAAAGCCGGCCGGCGAATACTCCAAAGCCCTCATTAAGATTGCTCCCGGTGTCTTCGGATACTTCAACACCAGATCACCGAGACCGAAATCCTTTTTGAAGTTAAGCCCCTTCTTCAGAGCGACCAAACCTTTAGATATTGCGTTATTATCCTGAAAAGTTACGTAACGTCCGTATTCGTCGGCAATTTTCATAACGTTACTATCTGCTTCGCGAATGTATTTTTGAATTAATTCTTTGTTGCTGCCTTGACCTTCATTGATTGCTTTTAGCGTAGCCATTTCACCGATCGTATTGTTGTAAGCCCTCATGTAAGCTGCTGTGTCAAACGACTTTAAAGCGGCTCCTAGGGACTTTTCCATGTAAGTCAACGGATTATACTTGCTCTTGAATGCAGGGCTTGCAAGGTCGTATTGCGTCTCTAAACCATTGACATTTACACCCTTCCAGCCGGCTTTCAATCCTCGCATCCAATTGTTCCAGTATTCGCCTTGATTGTTAGTCCGGAATGTTACTGTTCGGTCGCCGCCAGTAATCTTTGAACGTGCAATATCGATTGGAGTAGCAATAATCTTATTCAATCGCTCAACACGGTAAAATAACTCATTGCCCAATGCATTTCGGACTTGAGTTTTCGGATTAAGCAGCTGTCCCATGGTCTGGATAGAGCTGATTTGCTTCAATGTTCCCGGCTTCTCGAGTTGTTGCAATATAGCCTGAAGATCCTGAGATGCAAGGCGCTTTTGTTCTCCTGAAAGGTCCGATAATTTTTTTGCTAAAGATCGAAGAGAATCAGCGTCAGCGGGTGTCAGTTGCTTGCTCCTGATCACCTTCTCAGTCAGCTTTTCCGCTTCGCTTACAGACTGCTTTGTGACTTTCTTGGTGGATTGTTCATATGCCTCAACAGACCTTTCGTACAGTTGCTGTAACTGCGGCCGGATTTCCTCGCCAAACTCCTTCACCATTTGTTCCGACCAATCGGAAAATTTAATTACTCCCCTTGCCATCTTGGCAGCACCAATCATTGCATAGTCAGCCCAGACATCGAGAGGCGTGGAACTAATTTGGATTCCTCGAGCTCGCAAACGATCTTTAGCTGCTTGCTCTTGTGCATCCAAGAAAGATACAACATTATCTCTAATGCGTTTTTCTTTCGGCTCTCGAGGAGGTCTAGGTGGTTTTGGCTTGCGTGTGGTCTCCTGAATGAACTTTTTCGATTCGTCCACGAACCGGCGTAACTCCGCTGCTTCTGTGGCAGTAAGCTTCTCACCTGTTTTGGCTTTATCCAATATGCTCATCACATCGTTAGCCAGATCTTTAACCCCGGTCATTTTCTGTGAGACTTGAGCCAAATTGGTGATTTGTGCCGCCATATCCGGAGTCACCTTTACTTCTTTGGCTGTGACCGGTATATTTTCATTTGTTTTGCGTGCTAACCGTTGGGCATACACTAGAACACCCTCAGGAGATAGCCTGTTAAACATCGACAAAGCTTGGATAGCTTGTCCTGCGCGTGTAGCTTCCTCAGATACTTTCTCAGCAATATCAACGGCTCTCTGGATGTTGCCAGTGCTGTTATAATGGTCTATCAACCTTTGGGCTGTCGTAGCTTTGTCCGCGCTGAAACGGCTATTGCCCAAGACATACGATGTCGCTTCTTCAACGTCTTTATTGATCCGCTTGTTCGCCCCAGCCAACGTTTGTTCATTCGTTAAAGGCCGGTACATTGATTTGAGTCGGTCGGAAAACGTTTCAGGCGTTTTCTCAGATGTGCGCAATGTCTCTGCGAAACCACGTTCTTGCATCGGTGGCTTGCCGGCCATACTTCGTGGCGCTTCTGTTATACGCGGAATTGCTTGTGTCTCGTTTACCGGTGCTGCAGTTACTGATGCTTCTGGTACGGTTTGTTGACGTGTTATACGCTGTTGGTTTGTTTGACGTAGACCAGTTCTCAGTACTGGACCTTCTGCCTGACCTCGAGCTGATATGTTAAATCCTTCTGGTTGCTGGATATTAGGCAGTGAATCAGGGTAAACGCCAGCCACCCGTGCAGATGCATCGCGTGAGACTCTCTGAGACACGTTAGGCGCTTTACCGTCTAACAGTGATGGCAAGTCATACCCATACTTTCTGGCTGTCTCAAAAGCGATTTGTGGCACGTCAAACGGTTGCCCTGATTGACGTAATGCATTGATCGTTTCTTCAACTTCAGGCTTAATTCGCTGCATTACACTGTTAAGTACTGTAGTTGGATCCTCAACTCTTAAGCGTTGCGGCTGAATGTAATTCCCCATCGGTAATGCGTTTGCCGGAATGTCAGCTGCAGGAACAACGATATCACTGCCGGCAGGGAGATTACCGCGCTCTAATGCAGCACTCATTCTAGCTTCAACACGCGGCGATGGTAATGCAAGCAACTCAGTAAAAGGTTGCTCAACCTCTGGCGTGGCAGCATTTGGACGGGTGAAATAGTCCGTAATTGCCTGACCAAATTTTGTGTTCTGAATTGCTCGTCCTGCTAATGGGAGAGCTGCACCTCCTGCCGCACCAATTGCACCAGTTAGTGCAGCATCGGACAAATCACCACTTCCCTGCGCAAACTCGGCTCCTGCGCCAATGAGGCCGCCCGTTAGAGCTTCGCGCGCCACCGTCTGACCAGTACCGGTTAGTTTTGGCGCAACCTTTTGTAGCGCTGCACGGGATGCTTCTGTGGCTGCGTTGCCGGTTCCTAATCCTGCCCCTGGAACAAAAAAAGGAGCCCCAGCAGCTCCGATAAATTTTGATGCTCCAGTTGCAGGTTCTTGACCGGATCGCTCGAGAAATGCTTCTCTGGCATTCTTTCCACTAGGATCATTCAAATACGGCGCATCAGGTACTGTGTATTCTGCAAAAGCTTCAGAAATAGGATTAGATGCAATGAAGTCTGCCGCCTTGAGAATGGAGCCCACTACCGGGATATCACGCCCTGGCAACTCTGGTTTAGGTTCTACATATGGTGTTAATGGCTGTTGCGTCCGCATGATCTCCGTCTGGACCATATCTTCTTGATTCATACGATGCGCTGAGTCGATCGATTGCTTCTCGTTGCGGAGTTGATCCAACATTGACATTGGCTTAGAAGATGTATCAGGAGTGGGCTTATTATTCTTTCTCAGTTCGTCAAGCAGACTCATAGGATCACTCCTTAAATTTACTGTTTATCGCCTTTTGCATATTTGCTATCGTCGCTTCATCCACGCCCTGTTGACGGTATAAACTGATCAACTGGTTCCCTTCATCAATGCTATCAATTCGCGGCAAATCCTGAAGGAACTCGCTATAAGAAGCTTGGCTCATTTGTTTTCGTTGGGATTGACCGGACGCTTGATCTTTGTCAAACTGGAATTTTTCTCGATCGAATGCCAAACGAGCTGCTGCATTTCCTGCGGAGTTAGCCGCGCTTGCCGCAGACGTTCCGGCATTCATACGGGAAATATCCAACTGTGCTTTACGATCCTCGATGTCAGCAGCCAACTTTCTTGCGTCCATCGTTTCTTGACCATTAAATAGACCTGTAAGTCCTGCATTTTGAACTGCTGCACGTTGCAAATACTCCTGCATAGCTAGTGGTGTAAGACCTTTAACTTGGTCATACGCAACCTGAGAATCCATCTTAGGATCTGCTTGAATACCGTATGTTGTCGTTAAATAGTTGGCAAGGTTAATCCGGTCCTGTTTCTGCTTGTCTGAAAGCACCTCGCTACGATACTGATTATCCAGATCTTGTTGATTGAGGTTGTTAGCAGTACTCAGCAAATCGAAATCATTCCGGAATTGTTGTTGTCCCGAGCGATCTAGGTAATCCGTGTAAGCCAGCATATTGTTGAGTTGCTGATTTTCGGCTTGTCGATCACCTTGATAACGTTGGTATGCTTGGTTGATGAGTTGAGGTAACACCTCGTTAGTCACCCTGTTATACTCTTGTGCTGCAGCTTGATTGCCCCGGTCCTGTGTGATGGTCGAGTTAAGCAACCCACGTTTATTCATATCAGCCGCAATGTTGCCGGCCGCTGTTTGCGTGTTCTGCCGCGCCGATTCAAGCGCTGCTTTGTACGCTGGGTCGTTATCCTTGTCGTATGAGAATTGTTGAGGTGTACGATTTACTCGCTCCTTGATTTGTTGCTGTAATGCGGATAGTTCAGCATTTGGCGTTTGTGCTCTCTGCTGCAAGTTGGATAATTGGCTGCGTACATCGTCTCCATACTGGGAGCCGGTTCCGCCGATAGCCGTATTTACTTGGTCGGCCCAAGTCTTTGCTGAGTTAGCGCCTTCTGTATCTCCTGCAGCACTCTTGCCGCGGAATACTTCTAAAGCTCGTTTGTATTCGTCCTGTCCTGCGGTACGATTTTGAGCATAGTTGGCAAGGCGTTGCTGCCATGGAACTTCATCGTCAACGGGTTTGCGGTATTGGACTGCCATACGGTTCACTCCTTTAGGCAAATTAAAAAGCCGTCCAGGTGGACGACCTTATATGTTATGGCTGTGATATCTCGGCCTTCTGCTTCTCCAGACCAGCTATTTCATCATTGTACTCCTGTAACTTTGCTTCAAATTGTTTTATCTTATCCGTTTCTTCTGGATGAAGCGCTCTAAGCTCTTTGATCTGTAATTCAATGACAGGAATCTGTCTTTTCTTTATTTGAATAGCTTTGTCGTAATCTTGGGCAGTTTTCTCTTTTATCAGCAATGGTCTAGCCTCCTCCGTACGATTATCGTTCAGTACCACTTTGTTATCCTGGTAGCTAACATTCAATCCCATTGTTTCCCCTACCGCTCTAACCGGCAAATAAGAAGTACCATTAACGACAGCCGCTTTACTGCCAAGTTCTTTTCCATCAAGTACAACGGAAAATTCTCCTTCAACAGATTTTCCTATAATTGAATCAACTGCCGCTGAGACATTGATTGATAAAGTAATAGAAGCCCCAACTACCGCACCTATAATGTACTTACGCATAATATTCCGCCTTTTCCCTTTTGGAATTATTATACATCAATTATGGTTCTAGATCTCTAATCCTAGATTCATGATTATTGATTTGATTCTGTAATCGATCGAGCGCGTCCTGTAATGTCTCGTTATCGCCGTCACTATAAAAACGACTCCATTTATTTGTAACAACAAATGCAGATGAGTCTAAAATATCTGCATATAGCTCTAAATCCCCTCCAGAGCTTATTTGTATACCGCCCGAACCAGAGGACGTATTAATAAACATCATATTACCAAAAGGTCTAATTTGCCCAAACATGGAGTTACTGGAGATTAACAAGGAAACTTGTCCCAAATAATCAGATACCAACCTTATATATTCATTTGACGATGCTTCGGCAGTGAACATATTTTGAGTTGAGCTCATCTGAGCACGTGGGTAGAGCCCGAAATTGCGTGTCATAATCTCCGACCCAATAATGGTACTACTGATTATCTCAATACTTTCTATGAGTCCGGCTGTGATGTGCCCCAGATCGGCCGTAATCGCCGACAATTCCTCAACGGATATCTTATCAGCAGTAACCGCACCAGCCACCAGAGCATCAGTTTCAATTGAGTTGGCGCTAATATTTTTTGCTGTAATACCATTCGCTTGAATGTTTTGAAAGTTAACATTCCCATTCATCAGCCATTCTTGCGTTTTCCTGATGCGTTCAACACCGTTAACTATATTATCGAATGCTTGCTGGATATTGCCGTTGTATTGAACATCATCCATGCTAGGTAATTTAACTACTGGCATAATATCCCTCCTACGCTAACGGCCCCGTTTTCGGTTCCCATGATAGCTCATGTAATGCCACTTGACCCAAACACTCGATTTTCAATCTCGCCCAGTTTGCTTTTGAAGCAATGCTTGGTGGCACGATCAGGCGCTTTACCGGGCTGTTTACGCTGCCTACAAGATTCCAATCCGAGTCTCCCGTTACCGACTTGCTAAGGAATATATTCATGTTGCTCCCAGGCTGGATATCTGAAACGGACCATATGCGATGAACGCGAAGTCTCTGTGCGAGAGAATTATTACTAAACAAGTGTGTAACCCATCTGGAAGCAATCTGAGCCCCGTTATCCGTTGTACCACCTTGCAACAACACTCGACCGTTTGACTCACCGTAATAGAACGATCGGTCCACCTTCGCCATACATAACGCGGAAATGCCGCCCCATACTTCCCAGGTGTCAAACATGGGATTATACACGAGCGTGGTGTCTGGTGCTGTGCTACTGTTCATCGGTATGGAGACGTATAGCTTAAGTCCATCTGTACCAATGCAGCATGTGTTTTTAGCTGCCTGATTCATATTGTCGATATACCACTGTACACGCTCTGAGAATCGCTTATTAGGCCTTGCGCCTCCTGCATAGACGTATATCCCTCGGTCGCCTACAAAGTACGTCACACCGTCTAAATTGACCGCACAATTATTGTTTATAGCTCCGATATCGTTGGCAGCTTCAACCATGCTGAAATCAGAAGGGCTCGTGCCGTACAACTCATGCATGCTGGTTGGGAAATAGACCGTTACATGACCGGTGCCAGCTTTGAGCCCGACAATCTTCTTACCGGTATTGATCTCCTTAATGATAGTGCCCGGGTCGCTGTCGTTTTGAGCGATAACGGTCCAGTTCGATGGTACCGACAATTCGCAGTAATGAATTTCAATGCCATTAACGATTGCATACAATCGGTTATCATGCTCATCAATAAAGTTAGCTCCTGATGGTGCTCCTGTTAGATTTTGAACCGTACTCCCATCATATCGCCTTGGCACACCAACACCATTGCATGCGATTAGGTTGAAATCACCCAGGTTTCCCTTGAAGTTACAGAATGAATAAGGTGCCGATGTATCAAGTCCCGACACCAACGCTGCTGACCATGCGGATCCGGTCCACTTTCGCCATGTGCCATCGTTAAACACCGCGTGTAACTCACTGTCTTTCCATACGCCTAACCCGAGTACTTTTGACCCAATTGCTGACCCTAATACACTGTACCCGGGCCGTACGCTTAACGATGGATACTGATCGAGACTAATATTCACCAAATCTGGGGAAAACTCAGGTGAAATAGAAAAAGGATCGCGCTTGTCGATCCCCTTGAACTCCCTCTGAATGATCGGATTCCGGTTAGTCGGTACCCATGTTTGCTGTGGCATGACAATATTACGTGGCATTCTGAACACCACCCTTGTAGTTCTGTGCGGCCACCTGTAGCGCATTCCGATATTGTCCACCATAGTTAGCTGCCTTCGCATCTTCCTCGATTGCCTTGGCGATGTACTCAGCCAGCCCAAGAACATAAATCCAATGGTATTCATCTGGTGCGTCTGGCACAGCCCCAAGATTGCCCGTTGTGAACGTTGTTGTAGCAGACCGATAGTAGCGGACTATTCCAGAATCCCCAGCCTTAGAAGGGGCCGTAGAAAGCGTCAACGTTCTATTTGACTCTGTGTACGTAAACCAGTTTTGTTTTGGCTGGACATCCTCGTAATTTAAGGACCGATATTTCAAATGCCCAATCATTACTTTGTCGATGTTTTTTTCCTTGATTGTCGTCAGCAAAGTATATGTTTTTGTCCCAATAGTCGGCGTAAACTGAGCTATTTGCGGTATTTTAACCACATCGAAAAATTCCTGATTGATCGCATTCAGCCATGGCACCTTGTCATTCGTTGACAATCCATTAGCTACGAGTAAATCAGCTTCATTTATGATTTCTTGGATGGAGAGTGCCATTTGATCCCCCCTCAACTTACATGTAATCGATCATGATGATTCCTGACAATCCGTTCGAGCTGCCTGTCTTCTCAAGTGTCATTTTCCCATCCCATGCAACACCGTCATTGATAATAAAGGTCATTGCGGCTGCAGGAGGGATGATCGAAGCTTCTTTGTATCCATATTCATTCGATGCAAACGCGATAGAAGCAACGGTATAATCAACCCCGGATACTGTAAATTTGAGATTCAGTGTAAGTGCTATGCCTACATTGACAGCATCTCGTATAATCTTAAATTTCATCGGCCTTCCGTTTGGAGGCAATAAGACCTTTGCTGTAGAAGGATTAGTACCTGCGCCAAATCCGGACGTACTAGATGGTTGAAGCGTTAATGTTTTGACATTGTTAACACTCCAGTTTGTTGGAAGGTACGAAGATTCACTAATTTTTGGCGAATCATATCCATTGGAGTCGGTTGTAAATACCGAATCATCAGTAGTTGTTGATACGTCACCGGGTATAGTGACTAAGCTACTAGCACTTGGCAGCCCTGATCCATAACCACTTTCGTTAGTCACTCTTACATACCGAACAAGTCTGCAGCGATTTATTTTGATCTGTCCTGTCTGTCCGTTAGATGTCAAATTCGCTGTAACAATCCCCTTGACATCAGCGGTAACGGTCGAACGTACATTATTGAATTCGGCGTAGGAACGACCGCCAAACCTTGCTAATTCAATGATTGCTGAACTTGGCTGATTGCTGATAATCCCCATGTCCGTAATGACGATTCTAAAAAAGTTGGAAAGTGTGATCGTACTGTTCTCGCTGTGGTGAATAAACGGCCCAAGTCCTTTTGCTTCCATCCGTACCCCAACAGAGCTGAATTGATGCGTGGCTTGAAAATAACTTGATGTCGGGTACTCATAAAATACGTACGGTCCGTAACCGAATACTGAACCACCTACATGATTCACAAACGATCCGCGCTCGAATTTAATTTGTTTCCATTTCTGTGTTGCATCCAGAGGGTCGTCATTCTCGAAATCAATGTTCAACAACAAGTGGTTTACCGCCTGGATATTGTTGAATATTAAGCTCGTTTCACAGTTTCTGAATTTACCTTGCTGATAAATACCACCATCTAAGTGCGTGTCACTTGTTGGGTTACTATCACCATCCCAACGAATCCCCTCTTTGAACCCGTTGATTCGAAAATCATGAAATGAATGCTTCCAGGATGGTGCAATTGGAACCTCATTTATTGTATCGCGGAAATAAAATGCTCTTGATGTCCGCGGGTTTTTATCGATAAAATTTAAACTCCTGAACTCTAGGTAGTTTACATTGGTATCGATAAAGAATAAGTTCTTCATCACAACACTGTTATCAAATTCGATGATGGTATTCATACCGCCATTACCAATGAGCTTGGTCGGGAATAGATAGTCAGTATTTCTGAAATAGATGGTATCTGTAACCCTGTATTTAACGGCTGGTGTCGGGAACCATACCGTAGAACCTGTTTGTATGCCTTGTATAACAGCTGCTTGGATAGCAGCCGTATCGTCAGCAACTCCATCTCCTTTTGCTCCGAAATCCTTTACGCTGAGGACGCGCATGATATTTGTCAATCCATAGTCAGATAACAACCTAAACCCGCCGACAGGACCGCGCTTATCTGTGATCACAGAGACATTCTTGAAGCTGTCTGTGGTCACTTCAGAAATCGGCAAATAGGATCCGCTCGGATGCGATGTTCCCCATTTGAAGTCACCGGATTGATAGTCCAGGTAATAGGTAACATTAGCTATTTTCGTTTGGAAGCTCGTTCCCTCACGGCGTGTAACGTCATTGTCCAAGGATACAACGATTTCCGTTACGTCGATTTTATCGTTACGCTGGATGTTCTTGGTGACAACGCCACCTTCGACAACGTAGTTTTCAAGGAAAAATCCCACATCGACTAGGGTTTTTAGCTTGTTGTAATCCGGATAAAAGGCTGATAATTGATTTGCAATCTGCTCAGATGCTTGCCTCATACTGCACCTCTCCCAACTCCATAGACATCTTGAATACGATGCGGCCTTGCTGGTCTGGATCGGTAGAATTGCTTCTCCAATTTGTTAACCTCGGCATTAAAGATATTTTGCATGTTACTTCTGGTTGAATCGATGCCAGCCAGTTCCTCACAAACGTTCAAGACGATCAGCATATGCCACACCGGATCAAGGTCGGGAATGTCGTCTACATCGACTAATGTTCGTGGTTCAATATAGCGAAATACCATCAAACCTCCGACTACATCAGCTATAGGTGTTGGATATATGCCAATGGAGAGATCTCCTTCAATTTCTGTCACGTAATAATAACAGCCCTGAGAATTATATTTGATGTTCTGATAAGGGTACTCTTTGCCATTTACCACCACATCAATAATGCTCTCGGGTGCAAATGAGATTGGATAAAACGGGTTGCCAGCAAGCAAATCATACGTTGTTCCCGTATCCGGCTTGTACATCGTCCGGAAGATTCGCCTTTGTACGTCATTGACCATCGTGATTATGTCGGGATCCGCGTAATTATGCGGGAATTTCAAGCTAATCATGCTCAATATCTCTTGGAGCGTCACAATTCACACCTCCTTATACAAAAAAAGTAGGCGAAGCCATATGCCCCGCCTACTATGGATGGTTGTTACTGTTTGGTTGATGTTCTTGCCGGCTTCGGTTTTTCTTCGACCAGCCTCAATCCTGCCTTTTCGAAGGCACTGGCTTGTAAAGCATCACGAGCAATCAGTACCTCTCCGTTCGGCGCTTCATATTTCATACTGTCACCTCATTAAGCATTTTTGTGAACATACAGCGCACGCTTTTTGTTTTCAAGCACGAAAGCATCATAAATGACACGCCCCTCAACCAGCTTACCGTTGATTCCAGGAGGATTGTCATGGGTCTTATACTCCGTCAACTTATCAGCTGCAACGGTCGCCGCTGGATGTGCAAGGATGAAATCAGTATTGGCTGGTAGGTACGATGCTGGAATAGGCACGATTGCCACACCATCAACTTCACCAACCTGACCAGTCACAAGCATTTTTTGACCCATTTCAGACGCTTTAATAAAGGAGTTATCTAGTTTGAGGAACGAGTAATAACTATTGGTGACATAAGCTACACGTTTGAGTAGCGGTACGTTGTAATCACTCATGTACTCGCCAGCAAGCAGTAACGCCTTGTACGCATTGGTTGCGTCAATGACCTCTACCGAACTTGCACCACCTGCAGCAACCGCAGCCGCTGCCATTACCGACAGGCGATACTTGTCTACCTCTGGAATAACTACCTCATTAATTTGTCGAGATAGGGCTTTACCAGATTCTTTAACTCCTACTTGCTCCTCGGCATTCCCTTTATCGATGGTGAACGTGAACGCCCGGTCCTTGGTAAGTGTCAGATCTTGTTTAGTGTCTTGCAACTCAGTCGGCGTACCGTAACGGGACAGACCAGAACGAGTATAATCATTCATTGGGACAGTTGGAATGGAGTATACATGAATCGTTGCTACCCCAGACCATTCGTACTCACGGTTAATACCAGATTGGGTAAAGGAACGACGCGTAAAACGCTCATCTACTTTAGAACTATACTTACTCGCCAAATTGATTGCCATAATTTATACACTCTCCTAATTGTTTGTTATTCTTCATTGAATCCGAGTAGAAATGGATCTTCCGATTCTGTTATTGTTCCGCCGCCAGCTGTGATGCTTCCGACCGGCGCTCTTCTGACATTCGCTTGATTTTGACTTGCGATCTTAAGCCGGTTGCGTAGCTCTTTATTGTGGTGTTCCATGTACGCATATTTGAGCGATTGACCGTTATTCACGGCATCAACCACTTCTTGCGGTAATTTGTCTTTCTCAGAATCGAATTTACGTTCATTGACCGATTCAAAGTAACGGAAGAAGTCGTCAAAATCATCTTGTTGCTTCGATTCTACTTCCTTCGCGGCCTTCTCACGCTGCCGTTCTTCCCGGTCGCGTCTACTCTCCACCAACTCTTGAATTACCTCTGGTGGAAGGTCCCTGTCCTTATATTTGTTAATTAAGTCTTGCTCTGCCAGTGCTTGCTTGTATTCGGATTCGGTTGTAATGGGCTTATCATTCCATGTCATGCCCATGTCCGCAATTACAGCATCACGTGCTTGTTGTGCTGCTTCTGCTCTCGCTCGTTCAACAGCCTTATCGTAATTCATACCTTTTTGAGCAAGTGCTGCCGCTTCTTCTAAGTCAATCTCGCGTTCTTCATGGTTAAACTTGATCTTGACCTTTTGCGACTGTGTTGTAAGCTCCTGATTTGGATCCACATCCTCCACAGGTGGTTTGGTATCCTCTCCCGTTAGATCTGTTTCTTCGCTATCAGAATGCTCGAATTCTTGCAATTCCACATCTGGTTCGTTGTCCTGTGGTTGGGTATCAACGTAATCATCAGGCAGAATCATATCCTCATCCATCTATACCTCCACACGCTATGGTTGGCGTGGCCCAGTTTTAACGCCATATGGCAGGGCAGAATAGAAAGAAGCGCTAACCGACTGGTTGCGGCTGCGCTCCTTGTTGCATCAACATTTCTTGCTATAACTGTGCTTGCATTTGCGCTTGCATCATGCGCTGCTGTACCTGTGCAATGAGATTATCCTTTTGCGGAATATACTCATCAGGCACACGCTCCAGGTACTGCACAATATCGATGTGACCTTGTGCCAGCATGTTATCAAGCGTCTGATTCGCTGCGATCTGCGACCAGTACGACGACTCTCCAACATCAGCCTTCACATCAAGCCACATGTCTTTGAAGACGGTGAAATCGAACATCTGCGATACTTTTTGCGTCTTTGATGGACCACCCATCGGGTCTGGCACATCAACTTCCCTTACGATCGGTCGCATACCGTAATACGTGCCCATCATATCGAATAGAATCTGACCAATGTCCTCAACCCACTCGTACAGGTTCGCCTTCGGATTCTCCAACGGAATAGCAGAAGACTTCTGTACCGCGATAATGGCTGATGTGTTCTTAGGATCGATCTGCCCTAGAGCCGCGTCAGATATGCCCATCGTTTCTTTCGTGTACTGCATTACAAGCTCGATTACCTGAACAATCTGATTAGACATATTCGCCGGCTCAAGGTAGGCAGCTACATTCTTGATGTTCGTTTCAAAGCCTACGCCAGATAGAGGGATTGCCTCGCCTATAGCGTTATCCCATAGACCGATTGCATCAGCGTTATATACAGCCTTTGGAAATGCAGTCATCATAAGGTGATACATGACCATGGCGAACATGCGGTTGATAAAGATTTGGTTAGGCAGCAGACCAGTTGCCAGCGCTCGTCCACGGTAAGTATTTTTCTGTTTCTCCCAGTTCGCCCAAGCGATTGGGTAATGGCTTAGTCCAGTATCGATGTCTTTGTAGATATACGTACCTCGTACGCTTTTGGAAGCTGTGATGGTGCTAACCTCTTCTATTATCGGCTCGTCAGTGAGATCATCTCTTCCGGTTTCAACATTCTTCTTCGTCTTACGGTAAACAATGATATACAGAGCCTTACCGGACTCGTCTGACTCTACCTCGATCTCCCCGTTCTCACCTGCTTGATACTCGTATTCTTTATCAGGCTGGATGTTTTCAAAATCGTCGCTTTCTTGCTGATCTTGCTCATCCATCGCATCTTGCCTTGCCATTTCGCGGTATCGTCTAGCTTCAGCTCGAAGGTTCTCCACCGTATCACGACCGGATATGATGATATAAGGTTGCGGATCAGTCCTAGAGTTATTAGCGTTACCAAAGAAAACATTTGTCCCATCGACCAACTCCATACAGATTTCACCTTTAATACCAGGAGCATAGTTATATGGTCGCTTATTCATGTCGAAGTAGAAGTGTGCGCAATAATCACCAGTAATTGCACCATCGAACAATGCATCACGTGTCTTAAACTCCATCTTGAACTTATCGAACAGCGTTGCCGTCTGTGCATTCGCTACGTCTGCCGCGTCAATCTCAAGATCAGGTGTGTTATCAGCCAGCATCAGAGGCTCATAGTGCAGCTGCACCTTGCTTGTGGTTAGAGACGCAACAAAGAACGTGATAACACGCTTGATAATGTTAAACACCGGCTTCGGCATTTCACTATCTGGAAGGTTACGCCACTGATTGCCCGAGTAAAAGTCAATATTCGCATTAACCGTGTCATAATAGTTCGGTTCTATCCGGTTGTTGTAATTCTTCCCGGCTTCGTAGAGTTCCCAGTCTTTCGTCATGTTCGCCAACTAATTCACCTCTTTCCTATGGCCTTGGACACGTCATATCCCATAAGCTGTTCAAAGCCACTACGAAGCCGCTGAGCCTTTCTAACTTGCTCCTCGTCCACTTCCCTCAGAACGGGTTTACGTGACCTCTGACCGGCTTTGTAGGCCGCATACAAGCATAATAAAAAGAACACTGTTCCCAGTGCCCCGATTAGGTATTCCATATCCTCACCACCTTGTATACGCCTTTGTGTTTGGCTTGCCGCCAGTGAGCGCCTTAACTGCCTTCTGATGCTTCTCTTGCGGCGTTGGGTTGTCTGGGTCGCTCTCGTGCTTCTTGCGGTCCTTAAACTGCATAGCCTCATCATTCATCGCGTATCGAACCATATCAATAGCATGGTTGTTCCTATCAGGGAAACCGGCTTTAAAGTTACCGTTAGCGTCCTTTTCCAGCTCGTAAGTCAAAAACTCCCGGGCCGTCTCTGGACACCGTGTATCGTCAATGATGATAGCCTCCAGATCCTGCAGAAATTTAATCCCGTATTCAATGGAGTCGGGTCCCTTCTTAACGCCAGTGATCTTAAGCCCATATTGCCGCATCTCGTGAATACTTTTCGGCTCGGCAGAGTCAGCCTTCACCATTTCGTTATTCTTGTTCTCAGCGGAAATATGCTCGTATGCAGCCCTGTTGGACATTCCAACCTTGTACAGCTCATGGAATATATAAAGCCGCTTGTACTTGCGGTCATAGTGCATAACACCGTAAGCTAGCGGATCTATTGCATAACCAAAGTCAAGACCGCGGCGAATGTTGTAGAAGTCTTCTATCTCCTCATTGCTGATCTTTCGAAGCTGCACATTGTCAAATACTTCACCACCTGTACCAGTAACCGATCCAAGGTATTCATGCTCATATGACATTGGTTTGGTGAGTTTAAGGTGTTCAGCCTCAACAATGAACTGTTCCCCTAACCATTCACGCGGTACCGATAAATAGGTACTATGATGCGCTAACCGATCAGGCCGCGTCAGTTGCACTTCTGTATTAACCCAGTTATTAGCCGACTTCGGAGGGTTGTAAGAGTAAAACACGGTGAATTTCTTGCCGCCCCGCATAAGAGACTGATTGATCATCCGGATCTCTTCCATGCCGGTGAACTCATCAACTTCCTCATACCACAGAAACTTGCAATAACCTCGGTGGAACTTGATCGACTTGATCTTTTTCGGCTTATCAGCGCCTCGGAATATGATCTTCTGTCCTGTAGGCGTGTACGTCAGAGCTAACGGGCTAACACTGGTATGCCAGAACGCTGTAACTCCCAGAACATCAATAGCCCATTGAAACTGTTCATAAACGGAATCTTTCAGCGTATCCTTTACCTTACGCAGCGCTACACAATTAGCGTTCGGGTCCTTCATCATGCCTAGCACAATCTCAATTGCCACAAATGATGATTTAGTGGAGCCCCGACCACCACCTAACCAATAATGCGTATGACCGTCTCGCTTAATGTCTCTGTGGATCTCATGGAATGATGGAGCGATACAGCCGGATAACCGCGTCATATATCATCGACCACCTGAACGCCTACTGTACCTCCTAGGTTCAAGTTGTCAGTAAATAGCCTGTATCGTTTGCCAAGAAGTTCAGCAGCACTCTTCCGGACTTGCACCGGCGGCACATTGTCAACGAGCTCCTGCATACCCTGACCAATAAGGAGCGGCACCCGTTCAATGACTTCACCGCGCATAACACTGGTCAGGAACTCAAGCACTTCATCTTGGCTGGCAATGCGTTCGTTATCTTTCTTACCTAACATTTCGTCTATATACGCGCTAATGTTGGGTTTTGTTAAGTTTTCAGCACCTATAAACCGTGCCGTCTTCTCACTATAACCAGCTCTTATTGCTGCTTCAGTGGCGTTCCCTGACTCGATGAAGTAGTCAGCGAATCGCTTTTGCTTTTCGGTCAGTTCTGCCATGACCATTCACCTCACCTTGTATGAAATAAAATAAGCTGCCAATAAGACAGCCATCGTAAAAAAGAATATTCCTAGAGCAGTCATTCCTCTTCTCGCTCCTTATAAGCCCAGTCATACACTTTCACCCAATACACAATACATATGGACATGATGCTTACGGTATCTAACTGTAGCGCCCATATGTCCATATTTCACCTCGGGTATAGCAAAAAGAAGCTGCATCACCCGGTTGCATCAGGTAATGAGCTTCTTCGTCGCCATTAGAGAGAGTTTGACGGCAGACTGATCAAGCAGCCATCTGAACGTCACGAACTATTCTCCATGATACAAATATAACAGGTAAAACGTATCATTTGGGGTTCAATAAAGTATCAACTTGCGTTTTTATCGTAAATTTTCACGCCATCTTCGTCAGTATGCTTCCAACCTGGGGGCCTAACGAACTTCAGGCTGATTTCTAGCTTTTCCAGTGCCCGACGATGGATCCTTTTCACCGTTGGTAGGCTGAAGCGTTTGCGCTGAGATATTTCGTCAAGTGTGAAATCATCCAGCCACTTCAACGTAATGACCGTTCTTTCATCCGTATTCAATGCATCAAGAGCAATGCCGATCCGTCTCACCACATATTGATATTCCTCGTACTCCTTGAAATCCTCGTAGTACCAGTCGCCCGTTAGCTTTGGCACTCTTGGTCCGTAGCTCCCGCCCATTGGCATATCTGAGTATCCTGCCGTTCTGCAAGGTGCTGCGACCATGTACTTACCGTAGTTATCCTCGCCATATGGTCGTTCGTAGTCTTCGATTGCTGCTTTGTAACTCTTGTAGTTCTTCAGCAACTCTGTAACCTTATCCTTGCTCATCGTCATTCACCTCGCCCGTTTCAGTTCTATCCTCGCATTGGCTCGACCATCCCTAGATTCTCGCCAGCACTTTCGTAAATATGGAATACACCTTGTTCAACAAATGAGTAGTAGGCGTAAATTCCGACCTTATCGCCGTTTTGATACCATGCATCAAATGAAATGCATCTGTAATCTTCCTCGTTTATTACATCGCGCTCTACTATGGTTCTTAGTTGGTTTCCGTATACTTCGTTTAGCGATGAGTAGATAATATCGTTGATTTCATTCATTCTCTTAGCTCCTTTTATGGAGTTTCCGTGATGGTTCGTAATACTTCTCCGATGCTTTCTTTCACTGTAAATGGGACAGGATCGCCCACCGTAAATATCGACGTTTCTCCATCGTCAAACGATACCGCTGTAATTGCACTGTCCCTGATATATACTTTCTTGCCGTTTTTACTCCGTGTGAACTCGTATAATTTCACTACTACCACTCCCTATAAGAAAGCCTCGCTTTGTTTAACGAGGCGTTGGATTATTGTATTCGGCCCCCGCAAGCTGAGCCTATTCGGTCGATATCGATGCCCTTCGGCCTAGGAATTACTATTTTCTGTTTCCCTATTTTCGTCTGTTGTTGCAGGCTGATTAATTTGTCGTTTCAATCGATCGATATATTTCCTAATCTGATATGCCGCTGCTGGCATCTGTCTATCAACATCCTTTATGGCACTTGCGAAATCGTATCCGTCTTCCATTACGCCACAGCTCCCTTCCCTAGCTCCAGCGCTTCTACTCTGCCCTTAAGTTCTTCAAACTCTCTTCTTGTAACCGGCGTTTCTTCATCCGATCCCACTGCTCCAGTATCGCGTGGTGTTCCTTGATCCAACTGTTGTCTGGTTGTCGAGATTGCTGCGACTTCTGGGGCTGGGAGCTTTTGAAACTGTCCGCCCGTTATGTCACTACCTTGAACGGGCTCTTTATCCACTCCATGAACCGGCTCAACAGACTGTTGTTCGCTGGCGTATTGTTGGCGAAACTGCGGCACCTCGGATTCTGGAATAACAAAGTATTTGCTTTGCTCTGTCCAAGGGTATGTGATTTCTTCGCCACTCACTGCGAGATATGCCTTATAACGATCCTTGCGGATAGGATCAACCCAATCACGATTGTAAACCGTTCGTTCTCTCCGGATCTTTTCGGCAAGTGCTTTCTTCTCGCGTTCTTCCTCTTCCGTATCCACCACTTTGATTGCAGCGCTCGCCCCAACAGCGATTTCCTTACGCAAGTCGTCGATATGGCTTTTCAATCGATCGATTTCTGCTTTGTGTTCGTCCAGCTGCTTGACCGCGTTATCACGGGCTTGCTCTGCATGAGCTCGTTCCAATCGTTCTTGGCTCAATAGCCGGCCGTTTTCTTCCGTCTCAACCTGCAGCTTGCGAACCGTGGATTGCAGGTTCTCGTTCTGACGCTGTAATTGTTCTTCGCGGTCCAGTGATGCGCGCTCCTGGTCGGCGTGCTTCGTTTGTAAGTCATTGATCTGTTGACTAAAGTTGTCCGCTTGTGTAGCAAATACTTTCTTCAGCTCAATCGACACAAGCTGGTATTCACTTTCCCCGCCAATTACTTCACGAAGGCTCATGCCACCAAGATTAAGACTTGCAAGAAGTTGATCGAATTGCCCGACAGCCGTTGTTACCCGTTCTTCGTGAGCTTGCTCCAAACTCAGTTTGCTTAATTCTTCCCGTTTCTCGTTGATCAAATTTGAAATCCGCATATGTTCGTTCCGGTCACCCACCGTTTGCAATTCTTTCTCCAACTGCTCAATTTCTTGCAATAGTTCATTTTTCGTATTCATTCGTATTCCTCCGTTATCTGGTGTTTTCACGAGAATTTTATAGTTTAATTATACCATATCTAGTAATTCGGTGCATTATGATATTTTACTTTTACCCAATGTTTATGATATATTTAATTATTTTACACACTTAATTTACAACCCTTTTACACATATCACGTACTTTTCCTACTTCGTACAAGCCCATCTAAGACGCGTTCACTGTCGGACGACCAATTGTATTATTTGTCGAAGAAAACCGTTCCTTGGCACCTTCTCGTTCGTCTGGCGGCGGTTTATGATTGATCCCCAGCTCGTCATTGATCGCCTTGATTCGTTCCACGATCCTATCCCTGCCTCTTGAGTTCACATTAAGCAGCTCCAGACGTTTCTGCAGACGTTCTTTTTCTTGTTCAAGGGTTTCGTTCATGCACTCCACTCCTCAACTGATTTTAGATAATCAAGCACTATTCCGTTTCCGGATTCGACCTTGATGCCTTTTCTTCGTATCCACTCAAGCGTCAAACTTTCATTCCGAAACCTTGAGTACCATTCAAAAAAGTCCAGTATGTGGAGGTAGTAAATCTCCCCGAGTGTTTTAAATTCGATGATATAAAAAGCTGAACCACCCATCCTGCAGCACTGTAAAAGAAATTTAATCTGATGATCTTCAAAGTTTGCTAGTGGTATTCTCGTCTTGTTCTGAGTGCTTTTTGCATCGAATGCCAACGCCCTACCCTTTCCGTAAACTCCGATAAAGTCCACGGTGCTTTTCTTCTCGGGGAAAGCGCTAACGATTTGCTTTCCTTTGCGAATCACTTTCCATGGTGTTGCTATCTTCTGGATCTGAGCTATTCCTTTGGACGCGTACTGTGCGTTTGCGTGTTCGATCAGCGTTTCAAGGCCCATCCCTCGGTTAGCGTACACTATACTCATGCTGGCACCACCCTCACGTCAACGTTACCGAGCTTCTCAAGGTCATACGCGTAGATAACTGCACGATGGATTGGCATCTTTTCACTCACAAACCCTTTGTTTGCTGTTACTCTGTACATTTCACATCGCTCCTTTACGTCTTTTTTGGCTTTCTTTGTCAGTTTTGGCACCAAGGATCGGGCGTTTGAGTTTCTGCCCTTCACTGTTCCGTGGCGGCTTTAGATTGGGGTACTTTGTTTTGAAATAGCGGTCGATCTCTTCTTTGGACCACTTCGATACAACCGGCTCACTGTTAACTGGTTTACCGGATTCATACAGATCGCTTTTAGTTACTGGCGTGTGCTGCCGTGGCGTTTTACCCTCAAAGTAAACTCTCATGCCGGTCCCATCCCTTCGAGCTGCGCAGCGAGCTCTTTCATTTTTTTGATATAGAATTGTTTCTTGTACAAATCCTTTTCTTGCTCTATAACCACTTCTGCCTTTTCGATTCGATCAACAAGTTGGTAAAACTGTTTATTTTTAATGCATTTCACCAATTCGTTATAGCATTCTTCAAGTTCATCCAACTCGAACATCCCTCGAGTCAACAGATGGTCCCGCATATTCTCCTGAATATCTCCCTGCTCGTGCGCTTTAATAACTAGTCGTGGGTACATCTGACTCAAAAACGTTTCAGTATCTTCCAGTCTCGAGTGGTCTAAGCTGCTGGAATTTCTTTGCATAGATCATCTCCACCTTTCCCACTTGTCCGTTTCTTTGCTTGCAGAAGTTTATTTCCATCACGTTCTTTTTCTCTGTAGCTGGGTCGTAGTAATCATCCCGGTAAAGCATAGCGATCACATCAGCACTCGTTTCAATCCCCGTGGATCCTGCTAGGTCACTAGCAAGCGGTCGTTTGTCTTTGCGTTCTTCTACGCCTCGAGTAACCTGGGAGAGCCCAAACATTGCGCAATCAAACTCTTGGGCTCCTTTTCGAAGCTTCCTACACACTCGAGCAAGTGCGCTGCCGCCGTTATCGTTACTCTCCCCGGGCTCCTTAACATCCTGGAGATAATCCACCATCACAACGTCAAGTCCTCTGGTCCGTTTTACCCTTCTCATGCTGTCTGTTATGTAATCCGCGCTAACGGCTCGAGTATCGTCCACATAAATCGACTTCAGAAATGCTTTATAGTCATTCATGTCTTGCCTTCGATTTGCTGGGATTCTTCCGGTCTTCAACATCCCGAGGTCCAAACTCATTAGATTCGCCAGCATCCGAAGATATATTTGCCTCTTACTCATCTCGAGCGAATAAATCGCAACCGTTCGACCGGCTTTTGCAAGTCGTAATGCCATCTCAATCATGAAGGCCGACTTACCAATGCTTGTCCGAGCTCCGACCACGATGAAATCACCTCGATAGAATCCGGATGTTAAAGCGTCTAGGTCCTCAATGCCGGTCATCATCCCATACGCCTTGCTTGGGTCCTCCATAACCTCGTCCACCCACTGGTAAAACTGCTCGACGTCCGATTCAGAATCATGCAGATCAGTGGACTCGGTGTTGGTCAGCATCTGTACTTTTTCTTGGAGCCCCGGTAAAACTTCGTTGGGGCTCCTTCCTTCGGTGATCAGTTCGTAGTTCGCTCGAGAGATAACATGGTGGATTTGTTCGGCTAGATACTCTTCTTTCAGCTGCTCGATGAGTTGTCCGATCCGTCCGGTTGATGCAATGCTGTTTCGGAGCTCATGAATCTGTGGTGCCTGGATAGGAAAGGATAGGATGATATCTTTAAACGTGAATGAGTCCTGATCGTCTAGCTCTATCATTTTGGTGAATAGAGTTTCATAGTTTTTGAACATTCCGGGGCTCAGTTTTCGCTTATACTCCTTCAACAAGGAAGGATCCTTTAGGAGTATCCCCAGCACTTCCTCACTCGTTGTAGGCAGCCGGTAGTCCGTTTCCTTGTTTGGCGAAAGCTTGTGCAACATACCTGCGTTCCTCCTCAGAAGGTTTGAAATCGATTTGAACTACATTCTTTTCTGTGTGCCGGTATCGTCTGTTTGCTGGAATGGTCCAATCATCTTCCCATGATTTGTTGTTTACGAATGTTGATCCGTCTTTATACGTTCTTTCCGTTGCCTTACAGTACTCAATGTATGCGAATGTCCCCTCGAGCACCTTTTCTATATCAATCGTGTCTTTGTACGAGATCCACTTTTTGAGTGCAGCCGCTTTTCCTTTTTTGTTAGGATAGATGCTCCAAAACTTATCAAAATGCGCAATATATATTTCTTTACTTTCCTTTACTTTACTTTCCCGAGTTTCTTCGGCGTTTTCCTCATGTTTTTCTGCATCGTTTTCTTCGTGGAAAACCTCTTGTTGAGGTGCCTTTTCCTTGCTTTTTCTCCATCTATTCCGCATCTGATTGACATCATCGAAGCGTTTTTTAATTCCACTGCTTGTTATGACACCTCGTTGTTCATAGTCAGATCGGCTGAATAGGTTGAGCTCAAAAGCCGCAACAAGCATTTCTTCAAATTGTTCCTTACTGACCAAGAGCTTCTTGATCAAGGGGAGCAGCAGAACCGGCTTCGACACGTCCAGTTCAGCTACACTTGTGCGGTAAATCCGTTCGCAAAGGATGAAGTAGAAGGCATACCCGTTATTTCCAAATAGTGCTCGCATTGCATCAATCTTTTCATCACCCGAAGCATCTGTATCATGAGGGAAGTATTCCATTCCCTCTTTCCTGGGACGTGCCATCGCCCTAACCCCTCCCTACTTCAATTTCCGATCCTCAAGATATTGTCGTATCGCCATCGGTCCGTATCTGATCAAATCGTATATGTGCTGATACCATGTCAGTTTGTGTTGCATATCCGTTCTTCCCTCCTGGTGATTCTCTTTCATGCTGTTTCATATTGTGCAAAGCACGCGCAGCCGCCGATGTCGAACAAATCTATTTGCATCCCCAGGCCGCTTTCCCATTCTTCACGCAATGTTCGAAGCGTTAATGTCTGTTCTTCCCCATCAACGATTCGTGTCAATATCGA
The DNA here is from genome assembly GCF_022354825.1 of Paenibacillus sp. H1-7. Taxonomy (GTDB): domain Bacteria; phylum Bacillota; class Bacilli; order Paenibacillales; family NBRC-103111; genus Paenibacillus_S. Next base: position 1,700,847 of record NZ_CP031168.1, on the reverse strand, counting down.
TATGTCATTGCGCCCAAGGTACTCCCGCATTTCTTGCTCTTTGCCTTCGTGGTACAGATACAATTCCCGATTCTGTTTAAGGAGATTGATAAAGTGGCCTTGTCCGCCTCTAACGCAGAACCCGCCGCAATTATTGTGACTGAACCCTTGGTCGTAAAGACTCGGCCTCTGAATGCCTTCAGACTGTAGTAACCGCATCATATCCGGTTTATCAATGTATGGAGCCTCGCACATTGGCGCTTTTACCTCGTAAGGTTTCCAGTGCTTCACAATGGAGGCCATGCGGTGTATTTCCGTCCAATCGATGCCTACGTACAGGATGGCTTCATCGGGCTTGTAGTTAGTTTCTATCCACTCACGAGCGACCTTCTGTTTTAGCAAGTGGGAGCATTGCGCAATGCGGCTATTTCCGATCCATCGCACATCCTTAAACACTTGCCATGGATCACGGCCATCTTTTAACCAAACTAACTCAGTACCAAATTTATCTGCCGTCTCCTGGAGGAACCGGTATAGGTCCGCATCTTCAATGAGTGTGTCAGTAAATAGCAGAATAGTGTTTTCAGCTCCATGTTGATCGATCACTCGTTTAGCTGCGGCCCAGCTACCAACACCACCGGAGTAATTTACAATGTGTTTCATTCTGCGATCCTCCCGTGTTCCTCATATTAAATCCTGTCCGTCCAACGCATCCCATGCCACATGGTATCCCATGATTAATAGATTTAAAGTACGGATTATGTCAGGGCTGATGTCATGCTCATCGGCTAACTTTGATACCTCATCTTCCAGTTCTTCTATAACCGAGTCTGGTAGGCGTGATATGGTAACTTCGTTCATGCTATCCCTCCCATGTTCCTCAATATTCACGAATGTTCATTGCTTTTTTGCTCCAAAAGATCACAAGCGTCATCGAAAGATAGGGGAGACCATCGTTTATCCACGTAAACAACTCCTCTTCCGAAACACCAAAATTCTTCAACAATATGACCGTCTTGTTCGAGACGACGAAATAGTTTCATTTTTTTATCTCCCATGTCCTTCAATATTCAAAATGTTGTATCGAAGTCTCCTGCATCGATTTTCTCAATTAGCATTTTATAGGCACCCTCGAATCCTGCGTGAATTAACCGATACCCTTCGTTATGATGATTTTCGGATAGATTACCTTCTTTTTCCGCTTCTGTCCGTAACCATTCAAGAAGTTTATTCTTCTCCATTCAATGCACGCTCCCTATTCATCGAATTACTTTACCTACAATTGTCATTTTTGACTCGGTTGAAAGTAATTGCATAATATCACCCTCGCCATTGTCATAGCTTTCTATTTCGTAAGCGAGTCGTTTTTCGTCTGTGTCACACTCAGGCGGATAATATTCATTAGGCACATCAATTTCAATTTCTGCTGTCACCGTTATAATTGCTTTCATACGAACGCTCCTTATGGACAAATTTACTCAACGAATTACTTCAGTTATGATCCTCACAAACATCGTCTTCTTCGACCTTCTCTTGCTTTAAGACGCAGAATAGTTCATCGTGTTCGTCGCCAATTACGCTCATTGAATGGCTACATGATAAGCAATCTTTTTCCTTTTTCATGAACTCACCCTATTACATTATGTTGTGTTGCCATTGATTTAAAATAACTGTGCTAACCCCTCCCACCCTGTAGGCTAGCTGCACACGCTTGCTATGTAAGCCCATGCTATACATCCCGCATGCGTCCCAAGTTCAAAGCTATTCATTGAATTACCTTGCCCACTCTTTCCATCCATTCATGAACTTTTTTCATTTCTTCGGGTTCTCTGCACTTCGTAGGACAAGCTAAGCATTCTGATACAGCACCATTACATTCCGAGCAAATTCCTCCCCATGCACAAGGTAACATGGTTCCGCATTCTTTACATTTTCCGTCCATCCCACGAACACCCCTATTCATCGAATTACTTAATACCACGTACCTATTCAGACCTGTTCTTCATCAAAATCACAATTTGGATTCTGACATTCTTCCCAATCAGGTGATTCGTCTCCTGATTGCTGCGGCACCATATGCCAACCGCACCCAGGGCACTTATTAATTTGATAACCGCAATCATGATAATTAGTACAAACCAACACATCATCATCCAAAAGCTCTAGCATATCTTCACCACAATGAGGACAATCTTTTACCATTTTAAATGGGCACCTCTCATTCATTATGTTGTGTAGCAGCATATCTGAGGCTCTATACCGCTATCTTCGACTCAATGTATTCCTCGATCCGTTCAACCGCTTGTAGAAGCTCTGGCAGCGTCACCGCAGTGGATTCCTTGATATTCATGTTCATGATGTGCTTAACGCAGCCCTTGATCGTGGTGTAGTTGCCGAGAGTCACAGAGATATCGACTTCCTTCTGCAGCTTCTCGTCAAACCGTGTGCCGTTGTATTGCTTTACTTGGTATCCGTATGTGTCCGATTCGATGTATAGGTTATTTTCGATTTGTACTTTCATGGTTCTTCCTCCTATAGAGAGGGGAATCTAATCCCCTCGTAATGTTTTCTTGTACTGTATGCCTTCTACCGTTTCATCCAGCCATTTGTGACAGACTACGCAGACATGCAGCAGGTCCTCTACGGTTGTTTTATGATCAATTTGCTTCCATCCGGTTATGTGTGCTCGTTGTGTTGCTCTATCCACTGTGCAAAGCTCGCATACGCCTTGTGAGCGCTCTTTTAGTTGCTTATCGACCTTAGGGCTTATCGCGCCCATTTGCCGCTGTGTAGGCTTTATACGCTTTGCTGCAAGCTGCTGTTCTTTGGTATATGATCTAACTGGTTGATGTGCTAGGTTCATTTGTCACCTCACGATGCAGCAATCTGCTCTTTAATCGATGAAATGAATTCAAGGACTCTATTTACGTCTGCTTTCTTTATCTCTGCCCCAGCCTTTACCTCATACCCAAGAAAATCAGAGATTCGTTCATATGAGCACCCGATTTCTTTTGTTCTGATATTCAACATTTTGGCTTGTCCTTCAGTTGCCATCTCTCCTGTGGACGAACTAGACTGTCTCTGAACAGCCGTTTGGGATGATTGAGTATACTGGTTTGACTGATATGATTGACCGCTTGTAGTGCCATTCTGACGGTTAATATTAGGTTGTGTAGCGTCATTTCCATCGTCATCTTCACCAGTATTGAGAGAAAGCATGGCAGAGAGGCTATATCTTCTCGCATAGGTGGAGCAGCTTCCAATTCCTTGTGGATCGTTTTTAACAGGACGCATGATAATGGGTTCCGATTCGATCCATTCACCTGATTCGTGGAGCAACATAGATCGCAGTGTAAACCTCTCGCCATCGCCTCCAGGAAACTGTAGAACGGACAATCCGTGCTTGGCTAATAAAGGCCTTACTTCGTCAATGATTGTGTCCAATGAGGCGTATTGATTTTTAAAATGAGGATTTTGTGCGTCTTTCTCGATCATTTTTACTTCGCCGTTAAATTTCACAAGCGCAGCAGCTATATTTTTAATGGATTCACTTTTGTTGCACATTCGTTTTCCATCACCTTTCTCTTTGTGGTTATCTCGATCAATGTATATGTGTAATTTTCTTTATCTTCTGGAGCGTACATTCCATTTAGAAGCCATTCACTGGCTTGTCCTTCATCGTGAAATCGAATCGCTGCATCAAAGTCAGCCGTTAGCCCATCACACTTTCGGTTTAGGAAATTACCTGGATGGCGTTTAGACTCGATCAAGCATCTTGTCTTGACCTGCATCTATAATCAGTCCTTTCGATGTGCTATAATGGCATTACAAAGAATTCTTCCCAGAGTTCTAACCTATCGGGCCGTTACGTCTGCAAACGTAAGGGCCTTCTCTATTTCCCGGTTATCCTGGATTAATATCCAACGTTCCGGACTGTTTAAGGGATACTGCATCATGTCTAGCTGATTCTTCCGCAAAGCATCCCATAGGAGCTTAAGCATGGATTGGCTCATCTGTACTCACCTCCTTCCCTTCTGCAGCTGCAAGACCACCACAGGCGTTGCCATTGCCGTTGTAGGGCTTGGATTCACATAACCGGCATACTTACCTTCTTGCTTGCTGTAATAACTCTTGGCATTCTCCAGCGTGGAAAATCGCGATATTTCTTTAGCTAGTCCAACATCTTTCATCTGCAGCAAAGCGTTCTCTTGTAGATCGATCCACATTTGGTCTCGCTCCTTTATTGGGGTTTTATAGTAGGTGATGATGTCGTCAATCGATTGAAACACTTATGCATTGGCCTCCAGTAGGTGAGGGTGTTGATGTACATTTCCGATTACTTCACCATAAGATGCATAACGCATAAGCGCTTGTATTTGGCATCCCTTAACTGCATACATAGCCCAATCTTCTGACCAGTACACTTGATATTTTTCATTGTCGTATTCAATAACGTCCCCTTCATAAATCGGATTTCCCTTACAATCAGTCAGGCCGGTGTATTGTAAAAGGATTCGGTCTTTCTTGTACCAATCCCAATTGTCAGCTTCGATTTCCACCTTGCCTGAATGGATGTGCCATGTATCCAAGTTGTATAACATTTTCTGATCAGTTACGTCCCAAGCCCGAAATCTTATCTCCCTACTCATGCCGTCTTCTCCCCTTCGATCTCGCGTTCTGCTTTCCAGTTCCATTCTTTTTGAAGCGTGTCTTGTTCGCGTTCATACTCCGCGTTTTCCATGACCAGTGTGGCGCGGTAGCCTTTGCGGACCAATTCGCGCATGAGCCAATCCAGGTCCGGAGCTGACCATATAAAGTTGCGATTGCATTCAGTTAAGACTCTGTACTCACTCATCCGATTTCCTCCAAGTCGAAGTTATTTTTGAGATACTTCATCACACAGCTGCGATCCGTGAAGTATTGATCATCCCAGCGGATGTATGCATCTTCTGTCGTGAGCAGCTCGCCGCAGCCGCAGTGGCATCGGCCAAGTGTGCCAGGATGCTTCAGTGGGAATGGATAGCCGAAGCGTTCGATTTGGGTGACTATGGGGTGGTTCATGCAATCACACCTTCTTTCAGAGTGAACGGCAACACAAACCCTTTAGGAAGCACCCAGATGTGGTACATGTTCGCTTCATCCACCAATTCAGCATCAGTAGGGAAAACCTCAATTGCGGTACGATCAGTGCCAAATAATTCATTTTTAATGAGTTGTTTCTCGGCCCAAGGTATGTCGGTGTTATCTAGGTTTCTCATGCATACATGCTCAACTGTTCCCCATTCAGTTTGGATGGTTCTGGACATGACTGCATATCTGTAGGTTTCATCCACCCACGATTTGTTTAACTCACCAAACCATCCTGTGCCAACGTGTTTGCTTTTTGGTGACGGTTTTCCGATCCATTTCCTCATGCGGATTCACCGCCTATTACATGAAAGAATCCAGCAAACGAAGCCGAATGAAAATTAGGATTACTACGATGAGGTTCTATAAAGTCAGCGTATTTCTGCAGAAGCTCTGCTCGATGCGGATCGTTTTTATAAGCACGAACCTTTGCGATCAATTGACGGAGATAAACGCGATTTTTGGGACGGTAACGCAGGATCGATACTTGTGTTGCCAACCATGCGAACATTTCCTTTTCAGTTTTCGCAGCATTTGCTTTCATGCTACATCCCTCCATATAAAGTTAATTTATCAATTGAATTAATTTTGGTATAATATGCTAATGGTTATGAGTGCTTGTCCATCATGGGGAGGCTATACCGCCTCTTCCATCTCATCATCCATCAAGGCCCATACTGATTCAGAAAAGTTGATCCGGTTAATCTTGATTTCTTCTTCAGTAAGTGAATCTACATAAGATGTGTCGAAGACGATCTTGGTGTTTCCGATTTTCATATCCTTCATGTGCATCCCCTCCGCTTAATGTGTATGCGATTGATTGAGTGGGACTAACCTTGTTTTTAAGCGATTTGTCTCGGCTTCCAAGCATCGATATACTTAAGCAGTCCAGATATCTCATGCCGGCGAACATCTTTGTAGCTGCTTACTGCCCAGCGGTCCTTGATCTCGCGATGAATCTGTTGGAAGTACTCACTTCTGATCTTCTTATCAGATTCCAGCTCGTAGACTTTTCTTGCGATAGCCTTTTGAACTTTTCGTTGTTCGCCGCTATCTAAGGTGATTTGCTCATCAACTTTGACTTCTAATTCCATAACCTTTTCAGTAACCTGCATGATCTGGCGTTCTGTGTTCTCAATGCGTTCCTCATGTTCGATACTCATCTTCAACATTTCAATGCGCTGACGACGTTCATCAAGAGGAACAACATTGCTTTGCAGATGCTTTTCCATTTGTTCAAAACGTGTTACATACTCGGCAGTAAATAGGACACCTTTTTCGCCAGTCATCTTGTTAGCTACCATATCGCAGCCTTTTCGAGTGAGATGAAAACATGGACGAAGTTCGCCTTTGCTGTCCTGATATGTGCTATCAATGAAGAAATCTAACGAGCGGAATTCTCCGTTGGTTAAGTATCGAACATAACCGTTGATCTTTTCGAGAAGATCGGCGTGTCGTACACCTGTCATTTCAGCAACTTCCCGGCTATCAACAAGCAATTGACCACTTTGACTTATAACTTTTAACTGTTTCATTCGATCATCTCCTTAGGCAGATTTATTAATAACGGATTCCGTTAGTTTATTGTCAAAAAAAATACCGACTTCTACATTTAGAATATCAGCAATTACCTTCAATCTTTCCACATCAAGTCTGGTGCTACCAGAAGTAATGTGACGATATCCTTGAAGTGTCATTCCTAGCTTTTTTGCCATATGAGTCTTAGTAACGCCTTTTGATTTTCTGATGCGCTCAACATTTTCATATACCATATTTGTTCCTCCTTTCTATCAATCTAGTAACGTCATCCGTTACTAATACTATACTAACGCTTTCCGTTACTGTCAACACTTATTTTCATATATATCTCATAATCCGTTACTCATGTATCGAATACCGTTACTGGGTGGTAAACTTTCAATAGGAGGGAGTGTGTTATTAATTTGAGTTCCACAGGGGATAGAATTAAGAAGAAACGAATGGAGAAACGGATTACACAGGAGCAATTAGCTGTCTTAGTTAATAAATCAAAACAAGTTATTTCTAATTGGGAACGTGGATATTCTAAGCCTGTAGATGATGACCTAGCTTCTCTATCGTCTGCACTTGATGTATCAGTAGATTTTATTCTCGGAAAGACTGATGATCCTACTCCGGCCGCTACTAAGGAAAAAACAGTTGCTGAGCGAAAAGCAGCGGCCATGATAAAAGTGGCAGAAAAGTTTGGGTTTGATTTAGAAAAGGAAGAGGATTATAAAATCATTGAGCAGTTACTTGAGACTGCTGCGAAGATCAGAGGACTTTAATTCAGCTTCTTGTAAAGCTAATACAACATAATCAAGTACATCCTTCTGTTCGGCATTAACGCAACACTGGTTTTTAATAATATCTAGTACAATCTCACGTTTATTATCTCCAGTCATTACATCATCTCCGATTCTTGTTTGGTTTTTTAATTATATTACGAACACCCGTTCCCATCAATGGGTATATTAATCTACATTATTCGACAAATGTTAGGGGTAAAAGATGGCCTATCGTCCCGATAAGTGCCTACTACCCTCTATACTTAAGGAAAGAAGATTGTCCGCCAGAGAATTGTCATTTCTAACTGGAATAAGTGAAACTGCAATATCCGATTACTCCCATAATCGAAGACAGATGACTTTATCCACTGCTAAAACTATTGCAGAAGCTTTGGAGATTCCAATTGACGATCTCTACACTTGGAAACAATCTAGCAGCAAGATGGGGTAGGCACATCAACAGAGTAGATGTTTTACGCTACTCTGGGGGCGACACTTCACTATGTAGTGAAGTTTTAAGGCCTATCCATACAATAACACATGATGTCACATCTTGTGTGTCGAATTATGATGCCTAAAAAACGCCATCTACACTATGAAAATGGTCTTTATTTTTTCAAATGCTTGAGTTTCTTTAAGTTTCTTCTGGATACATAACAAGCCTTCGTCGGATGCCCATCATTGTCGAAAAAGGCTATTTTGCTGTATTTATCGAATCTTGTAATTTTATCTACATGGACAAGTGTCGAATTTTCGAGCTTCTCAAACCCGTGTTCCTTAAATAATTCGGCATATTCTTTTAGCGCAATTAGAGGACGATAAATACCATCTTTTGTTTGTATCGTAATTTTATTATTATTTACATTGATAAAAAGGATATCTTCTAAATGAATTGTCGTCGTTTTCTTATTGGTGGTACAATAAACTGGAATCTCCATAGGATCACCTCGATACCTATGATTACCACATAAACCCGTGATATTCCGTCCCAATTGGATTTTAATTATATAGGAGGATCAGCATGCAAGTACCATCAGGGGAATACTGTATATATCTGCGTAAATCAAGGGCAGATTTAGACGCAGAAGCCCGTGGCGAAGGAGAAACACTGGCTAAACATAAGCGGCTGCTTCTTGCGCTTGCTAAGCGTCTTAAAATAAATATAACCCAGATTTATCAAGAGATTGTTTCCGGTGATCGTATATCTGATCGGCCGGAAGTAATGAAGCTTTTGGGCGATGTAGAGGATGGCAAATGGAAAGGTGTATTAGTCGTCGAGGTAGAGCGTCTGGCCCGTGGTGATACCATTGACCAGGGTATGGTTGCTCAGGCATTTAAACAAAGCTCTACGCTCATCGTAACGCCTAATAAGACCTATGACCCAAACAATGAATTTGATGAGGAATACTTTGAATTCGGATTGTTCATGAGCCGCCGCGAGTACAAAACAATTAAGAGACGTTTGCAGCGCGGCCGGGAATCTTCCGCTGGTGAAGGAAACTACATCGGGACTCGTCCGCCATACGGCTATCAGCTGGCTTATAATGAACGCGGGGAGCGTTTCCTAGAGCCTCATCCAGAACAGGCCAATGTCGTTAAGATGATCTTCGATTGGTACGTTAACGGCTTGGAGGAGAATGGGGAGCTAACAGATATGGGTGGTGTGAAAATCGCTCGAAGATTGGACGCGTTGGGGATCCCTACATATCGAGGAACAACCAAGTGGGGTTTTAATGTAATTCTTCAGATGTTGCGAAACGAAGTTTATATTGGCCGAATCCAGTGGAAGAAGTCAAACCGGCAGAAATCATCCAGCGGCGACCGTAAATATAACATCAAGCAGCGCGATAAAGAGGAATGGATTAATGTCGAGGGGAAGCATGAACCTCTCATTGACGATGAAACCTTTGAGCGGGCTGCGCTTAAGCTGAAGAATAATTTGAGTAATCCAGTTCGTGATGAATTTAAAATTGTAAACCCTATGGCAGGGCTAATATTTTGCGGCAAGTGTGAAAAAGCGATGGTTCTGAAAGCTTTCCCTAAATATAGAAGGACAAAGGGTTATTCAATATTATGCAACAATAAATATTGTGATTGCAAAGGCTCTAACTTTGACCTGGTAGAAAATCGAATTATTGAGGCTGCCCGGGAGTGGCTTAAGCAATATAAACTAAGTGTGAGCAAACGTAAAGCTAAGGAAACGAATTTTGATGTATACGAGCAAGTAACCAAAACATTGCAAGAGGAGTTAAAGCAGCTCGAAGCGCAGAAAAGTTCACTTTTTGATTTTCTGGAACGGAAGATATATGATGAGGAAACTTTCTTGGAGCGTTCGAAAAACTTATCAGAGAGGATCCAGCAGAAACAGGAGCAATTAAAGCAATCACAGGTACAACTTGAGGAGATGCGGAAAAAGGAACATACGAAGAAGGATGTCATCCCTACGATCGAACAAGCCTTGGCATCATATAAACGATCAAAGGACCAACAGAAGAAGAATAACAACATCAAATCCATTTTGGCAAGAGTGGAGTACACGAAGGAGAAACACCAGTCAGGAGACGACTTCAGCATAAAGATTGTACCGAGAATAAGGTAGATATCAGCTCATGGTTTACTTATACACCATCGTCGCAATCATCTCAAGGTGAGCGAATTCTTCGGTCGATATGTCCGTCAGCAAACCAATAATTTTGTCCGGTATCGTATATCTCTGGTTCATGTAGCGAAGCGCTGCGGCCAGCTCACCGTCCGCTCCACCGTATTGCTCCAACAGCAGCTTCGCCATACGAGGGTCGCACTTGCTGACTTTGACAGGGTACTGCAGCTTTTTCTCATAAATCCACATGCCGTTGCTCCTCTCCCTTCGCTTTTTGCTGATACGGTCTCGTCACACCTGCCAAGGCCAGGGGGTGTCGTTCCATTGCCAAGGATATTGAGAAAAGCTGCGGCCGAAGCTTTGGAGCGGTCCGTACAGCATTTCGAATTCATGAGCCAGCTCCATTCGTTGTTGCGTGCAATGATTGTATTGATTCAATGCATTGCTGTCGAGCGGATGAGTGTCGAGATAGAGAGTTAGCTCCACCAGTACGAAATCTACCGCCTGCAGCTCCTGCAGCAGCGCGTAATACTGCTCCGGCATTTGTTTATGTTTATCCATACCAATTCATCTCCCCTCTCCTAGCATCCCGGTTCGTAAGGACTGTAGAGCGCGGGCCAGAGCGTGCCTAGCTTCAATGCTTCCTGCGGCGAAAATTGGGGCAAATTCATCGGTTGAAAACACATAAACAGTTGCGGCGGCGTGGAATACGTCTTGGCGACAATCGGCGGACACGGGTCACAGGGACCCCGATACGGATACCATACTCTTACTTGAGAAGTGTGCACATGGATGCCTCCTTCTTATGTTGAACTGCTACCAATATTTATACATTGAGGCCCTGTCCATTATGAGTATAAAATAGAACAATACCCGAAATTGCAGGAAAAACCGCCAAGGAGGGAATATTGACAACGTGAAGAAAGCGTTTACAAAAAGTCTCGCCGCCGCTCTGATCCTTGTTACTTCCAGTCTGCCTTTGCACAACCTGTCTGCTCAAGCCGCTGCATCCGCGGCAACGGAAGCACAAACCGCCACTCTATCCCAAGGCATGTCGGGAAATGCCGTCGGTACGCTGCAAAGCCATTTGAAAGCTCTAGGGTACTTTACATATCCAAACATTACCTCTTATTTCGGAACGATCACCGCGCAAGCGGTTCGCAGCTTTCAGCAAGCCTACAGCTTGCCCGTCACCGGCACAGCCAACGCCGCAACTCAAGAAGCGTTGTCGCGCGCCGTCGTGAAGCAGCAGATAGTCAAAGACGCGAACAACTACTTACGTGTCCCCTACGTATGGGGAGGCACTACACCTTCGGGATTCGATTGCTCAGGATTCATTTATTTCATGTTCCAAAAGTTCGGCCTCTCCTTCGAGCGGACGTCCTCGGAACAAATGGCCGGGATGGGAACCGCGGTGAGCCGCGCAAACCTCCAGCCGGGAGACTGGGTCTTCTTCGGATTGAACGAGCCCGGCGTCGTATCCCACGTCGGAATGTATACCGGCAACGGCGAATTCATATCGGCTACAAGATCGATGGGGGTCTACACACAGAAGCTCGATAACAGCTATTGGGGCCCCAAATATCTCGGTGCGAGACGCTATTGACATTGGATGAAAAAAGCCGCTTAAGCCGGGCTCCGCAGGAATTGTCCGCTTAAGCGGCTTGGCGCTTAATGTATGCGGTCTACTCCATGAGTCCGGCTTCAACGGCTTGCTTATCTAATGAAAGAACGGATTATCGTGTAAGCGTTTATCTTAATCCAGCTTGATGTTGATTTTGAGCAAGCCGACTCTCCTCAGCGCCTGATACACAATAATCAGGATCGGTCCAAAAATTAGACCGACCACGCCGATGAGCTTGAAGCCGATATACATGCTCATCAATGCCGCCAGAGCGTTAATGCCTACCGCATCCCCGATAATTTTCGGTTCGATCAGCTTGCGGAAGATCATGATGAAGAACAGCAGCACTAGCAGGCCGATCGCCAGCTGAATATTGCCCGTAAGGATGCTGTACAACGCCCAAGGGATGAGCACCGCGCTCGTTCCGAGAATCGGCAGCACATCGACTATCACTATCAGCAGGGCGATAGCCAGCGGGTAGTCTACTCTTAAGAACAGCAGTCCGATAAGCGTTACGATGTAGGTTAACAGACTGATCAGCACTTGGGCGAACAGAAAGCCGAGGATGGCTCTTCGCAGGTCATTAAGCACCGATACGACCTTCGTCTGCGACGGCTTCTCGAACAAATTGAGGAATGACTGGTACAAGCCCGGCAAGCCGATCGATATCAAGTACAGTCCGATAATGAAGACAACGAAGAAAATGAACAAATTCGGGATCGTCTTCGCAATGTTCAGGAAGTAAGCCGATACGGCCGTAACGATGCCTTTCACATTGTCGGTAATCGTGCTGACTCCGGACTCGAGCCAAGCTTCGAGCTGCTCCGCCATACCGGCCGGCAGCGAATCGTACAGCAATCTCGTCTTTGCCGTAGTATCCTCGAAGAACAGCTTGGCGTTGTTCAGATAGTCGGGAGCATTTTTCCAAAACTGTATCAGCTCCGAAACCATTTTAAACCCGATCAAATAAAGAAAGCCTAGCATCAATCCGGTGAACAAAGTGCATACCAGCGCGGCGGCCCACATCCGTTTCACTTTAACCAGCTTCATAAGCCATTGAACGCAAGGCTCCAAAAAGATGGCGATGAGCATAGCCAGCAAAAAAGGAAAACCGATCGTGAACACCCCGTACAGCAATACGACGCCGATAGCGCAAAACAGAATCGTTCTTAACGACATACCCGGGCAATTCCCCTTTACCCTTTATTCAAGCTCGTAATCCGCAATGTTCTCCTGCTCCAGACGGCGGATGAGTACCCTCATAATACGGAGCCTCCGCACTTCGGCAATTTCGAATTCGAACGATCCGTACAGAAGCTTCTTCCCCTTCGATACCGCTCCCTCCAGCTGCGTGAACAGCCAGCCGCCAATCGAGTCGATCTCTTCGTCTTCGATGCCGAGCGTCAGGAGCTCATCGAGGTCTTCGAGCAATACGCGCCCGTCTACAGAATATGCTTCACCCTTCTTCTCAATGCTCGGACGTTCATTCTCGTCGAATTCATCATGCATTTCTCCCACGATTTCTTCCAAAATATCTTCGGCCGTCAAAAGCCCTGCCGTTCCGCCGTACTCGTCCACCACAATGACAAGCTGCGAATGCTTGCGCTGCATCAGCTTCAGCACATGGCTGATTTCCATCGATTCCGGCACCATAAGCACCGGTCTTATAAACGCGGTCAAGTCGTGAACCTCATCGGGATCGGCTGTCAATAAGTCGGTTATATGTACGAACCCGAGTATCGTATCCTTGTCTTTACGGGCAACCGGATAACGGGTATGCTTCGTCCGGTACACGGTCTTTAAATTTTCCTCAAAAGTCCGCTCCGCGTACAAGCACTCCATATCCATCCTCGGCAGCATGATTTCTCTCGCGACCCGATCGGAAAATTCGAATATGTTATCGAACAAAGCCATTTCGTCCTTGTCGATATGCCCGCTTCGCGCACTCTGATTCATTAATATCCGAATCTCTTCCTCCGTATGCACCGCATCGTGCTCGTTCGCAGGCTGGACCCCGATCAGGCGGAGCAGCCGGTTCGCGGCGCCGTTCAGCACCCAAATCGCAGGAAAAAACACCTTGTAGAACAACAGCAGCGGGCCGGACAGCCAGAGAGCGGCCACTTCCGACTTCTGGATCGCAAACGATTTGGGAGCGAGCTCCCCCAGCACGATATGCAAAAACGTGATCGTCGCAAAGCCGATAAATACCGAGAGAGCCGAGCTGAACCACTCGTTGCTCCAGCCTAGCATGGCAAATATCGGGTCGACAATGAGATGGGAAATGGCCGGTTCGCCGACCCAGCCGAGACCAAGCGAAGCTAAAGTGATTCCAAGCTGGGTCGCTGACAAGTAAGCGTCGAGCTTTCGTGTAACGGCCAGGGCGTATTTGGCTTTGCCCACTCCTTCATTTTGCAGCTGCTGAAGCCTTGTCGTTCTTACCTTCACCAATGCAAATTCGGCAGCGACGAAGAAGCCGTTCAGCAGCACCAGCACCAACACCAGCAGGACGTTGAGTAAGATTAAACCCCATTCTAAGCCCACTGAACCTCATACCCCTTCTTATTCAAGCTAGGATAGCGGCGGCAATCCCGAAACGATCGTCAAGTGCCGCCGCTTCAATACGAAGCCCTTTCCGGTAAAGCCTGCGTTATATAACCGCCTTGCGTTTCGTAAAATCAATCTCTTTGTAGTACGTATCCACAACCAGCAAATTCGGTCCGCAGCACCGTGCCGCGGGGCAATGGCAGCTAACCGATCCGTTAAGCGGATGGCGGCCCCACCGTTCGAATACTTGCTCCAGCGTATCCGTATGAATGTTGCCGAGCGGCGGCACATCGGAGAAGTCCGTTACATACACATCGCCGGTAAACAGATTGACGTTCAGCCGGTTGCGTCCATCCGGATCGTTGCGTACCGTAACATTAGGTTCTTCACGCAATCTCCGAATCATGCGCTGATCCTCTTCTCTCGTGCTGCACGAATAATACGGAAGCGTACCGAACAGCATCCACAGCTCGCGGTTTCTTGTATCCAGCAGCCGGTGAATGGCAGCGCGGAAATGCTCCAGCGACAGAACGGGCAAATTGGATGCAAAGGAGCTTGGATACATCGGGTGCACCTCGTGCCTTCTGCAGCCCATCTCCACGATAAGCTGGTGAATTTCGGACAGCTTCTCATGCGTCCGGTAGTTGATCATCGATTCGGCCGAGACGAACATGCCGCCTTTGCTGAGCGCAATCGTATTTTCCACCATCCGTTCGTACATCTTCGCAGCCGTTTCGCTCGAAACCGGCCTTCCCGAACGGACGAAGCCGACTTGATGAAAGTCGTCCGCATTCAAATAATTGAAGGATATATGCATTACATCGAGATATGGGGCAAGCAGTTCGTACCGCGCCAGATCCAGCGTCAAATTCGAATTGATCTGGGAACGGACGCCTCGCTCCCGCGCATATTTCAAAATCGGAACAATGTAATCCCGTACCGTTGCTGTATGATAGCTTGGCTCTCCTCCGGTTATGCTGATCGTCTCCAGATGCTCCACCTGCTCCAGCTGCTGCAGAATCTTCGCCACAGGAATACGCGGTCCCTCGGTCATCGTCAGTGTCTCGCCTACCGCACAATGCTCGCACCGCATGTTGCACAGATTGGTCACCGTCAATTCGACGCTGGTCAGCTTATGCTTGCCGTGCCGCTCCAGAGATCGAATGGGGTCCCAAGGGTCGTTTTCGGGCGTTAATGCTGGTAGTACGGGAATCTGATTATCTATCATGCTTCAATTTCACACCTGACTGTATAAAGTATTTTTACCACCTATTGTATCGTATGACGCATGAAAATGAAACCAAACCGGGGAAATCCGTCCCCCATGCAAAATAGCCCGGGGATCCCGGGCCGGTTCGTGCTTCCTCTATATGAAACGATTAAACGGTATCGTTAACTCCTGTTACCATAACGGACAGCTTCTCGGATAAATCTACGTCGAACGGCGCCTTCAGCTCCTGACCTTCTTCATCCTTCAATATCCGCACAATCGGTCTTTGCGGGAACATTTTGTTCAGGCCGACGACCGTGCCGCTTTCACCCGTGCTTAACGTAATGGAAACGCCGATGGGATAAATGGCGATTTTATCGCGGAACAGCTCGATCTTTTGCTTCTCGTACAGCGTATCCGTACCGGTAAATAATATTTCCAGCGCTTGATGAGGCAGCATCGCCTTGCGGTATACCCGGTGCGTCGTCATCGCGTCATAGGAATCGACCAGCCCGATCCAGCGGGCATATTCGTGAATGTCGGTTCCGACGATGCCGCGCGGATAGCCGCTCCCGTTTAGACGTTCGTGATGTTGGAAGGCGCAGTGGGCTGCAAGCAGCGGAATGTTCGGCTCATCCTTTAATATTCTGAACCCGTACTCGGTATGCCTTTTGATACTTGTGAACTCATCATCCGTCAGCTTGCTGTTTTTGCGCAGGAGCTCCAAAGGGACTTGCGTCTTTCCGATGTCGTGAAGCAGCGCACCGAGCCCTAACGTCATTAATTCTTCCCGGCTATAGCCATATTCCATTCCCAGCATGGTCGTATAGATGCAAACATTCAAGGAATGCTGAAACAAATAATCGTCCATTACGCAAATGTTGGTTAACATGATCATCGCGTCCTGGTGCCCGCTCAGATCGTCAATAATCATTTTCATGACATTCCCGAACGTTTTGCCGAGATGGAGGTGGTTGGATGTACTGCGGAGAACGGCGCCCTCCATCATCCTGCGGAACGAGGAACGGATTTCCGAGGTCGCTTTAAGCCGGGTCTCATCGCTGATCATATCCTGAATGCTAATATCATTCGTTCTAGGATCGTCGATGTATACAAAATCGACTCCGTGCTCGCTCAAGCGCTGGATCAATCTTTGCGATAATTCGACACGTTCACCCAATAACGTCAAGCCGTCTTCACTATATATTTTTCTTCCCAGTTTCATTCCGGGACGAACCAAGCCAAGAGGAAGCAACCGCATTCAACCACGTCTTCTTTCTTCAAAGTAAAGAAATATTCTATGCCTAATGTATCGGATAACTTGCAAAAGAGCAATAATTAATTTACATTTTTCGACATTATCGCTCTTGGATGAGGCCTCAAAAGCACCTGAAAACGGCCCCAACGTTAGTATTGATGGACATCCAGCAACAAGCTACAATAAAGAAGTTCGCATTAATTGAAGCAGGAGGCAGTTATGTTAAGTTACTGGGTTTCGATCATTATGGGCATCGTAGAAGGACTTACCGAGTTTTTGCCTGTATCTTCTACCGGACATTTGATACTGACACAAGCGCTGCTCGGCATTCCTGAGGACGATGCCATTATGAAGACATTCGAGGTCGTCATACAGCTTGGCGCCATCTTGGCCGTAGTCGTTATTTACTGGAATCGGATTCTGCTGCTCTTCGGGCTGAAGAAGGATCCGGCTCGGTCAGGCAAAAACAAGCTTAACCTGCTCCACATCCTCATCGGGATTTTACCTGCGGGTATCGCAGGGCTTCTGGTGAACGATTGGATCGAAGAGCATTTGTTTTCTCCGAAGACGGTCATCTTGAGCCTTATCGTCGGAGGCGCGCTGCTGATCCTGGCGGAAAAATCCGATTCCAAGAAAACGGCGCAGGAGCTCGACGACATTACTTACCGGCAAGCGTTCTATATCGGCTTATATCAAATATTGGCCGTCATTTGGCCCGGCTTCTCCCGTTCAGGGGCTACGATCGCCGGCGGTATGCTGTCCGGAGTAAGCAGAGGGGCATCGGCGGATTTTACTTTTATATTAGCGATCCCTCTCATGTTCGCCGCGTCCGGCCTATCTTTGCTCAAAGCATATAAATTGTTTACACCAGATATTATCGGCTTTTTTATCACAGGTTTTATAGTATCTTTTATTGTTGCTCTGTTGGCGGTAGTCACGTTCATCAAGCTCGTCTCCCGAATGAAGCTGACTTATTTCGCCTATTACCGCTTCATTCTGGCTGCGCTGTTCATCATCTATTTGTATATATAGCTTATAAGTCAGCCTCGCCCTCATTGAATGGGAAGAAAAAAAGACTGTTGAGTTCATGTCTCAACAGTCTTTTTCATGAGCGGGGATCCATCTTCTTATTTCACCGTCCCGTATCGCCGACTTATCGTTCAGCTCCCCGCGAATGATGTCCCGCAAAAATTCAGGCAGGAAATATTTCACGTCCGTGCCCTTCGAAAGGGACAAGTAGCCGATGCCGAAAGTAAACATGTCCAGCGTCCCCACTTTATAAGTCCTGTCCGGTACCAACGGCTCTCCGCCGATCCATACGCTCTTGATTTTGCTGTACGGCAGGGCCGTACCGTCATAATGAATGCTCAGGCCGTCCACATTCAGCATGCCCAGCACTTTGCCGCGAAAGCCAAAGCCGTAGATCGGTTTCTCCTGAAATTCCGGCAGCAGCGATTCCTCCAGCGCTTGCAACAGCAGCTCTCCGGTAATCGTGATCCGGCACGGGTTGACGGGCGATGGACAAATGTCCAGCAGCCTACCCGCGGTAACTTTCCCGCTGCCGAGGTGATCCAGGAGCTGACCGGCATTCGCGATACCGATATCGGCATCCGTCCACTTCCGCAGAACGGCCGCCAGCATATTCCCGAGAGGCGCTTCCCGGTTCCAGTCCATATGGATCGGCTCCTCCAGATAAGCGACCTCCTCGTCCAGCATTCGACGTGCCGTGTCCTGTAACCGGCGAGTGGTTTCCGCCACTACAGGGTCCGTCCGCTGCCCGTCCACTTTGCGCACATACCCTGTCGATCTTACCGCTTTGCGAGTCTCCGGATGAAATTCCATGTCCACAACGCCGATGTATTGGCCGAACTTGCCCGCTCCGCAAACGAGAGCTCCGTTAATGTGCAGCGGCTGCTCCAGCAAATGATGGCTGTGTCCGCCTAAAATGACGTCAATGCCGTCTACCTCCGCAGCTATAAGCTCGTCCTGGCGCAAGCCGAGATGTGACAGGACAATGATGACGTCAACCTGCGGTCTCAGCTGTTGTACCAGCTTCTTTATAACCGGAAGCGGCTGCAGTATATCCCATCCGAGGAGCCGGTAATACTTGTCGTAATAAGCGGTTGCGCCGATCATTCCGA
The DNA here is from genome assembly GCF_022354825.1 of Paenibacillus sp. H1-7. Taxonomy (GTDB): domain Bacteria; phylum Bacillota; class Bacilli; order Paenibacillales; family NBRC-103111; genus Paenibacillus_S. The sequence goes on along the minus strand of NZ_CP031168.1, from coordinate 1,682,059 downwards.
TTCGGAGCCCGCTTTTTTCCGTAATATGATACGGAGCTCCCCAGGACGGTACGGCTCCCGTCTCGGCGTCGAGCAGATTGCAAACCAATACTGCCGGCCCGTTCTGTCCGCCGTACAGCTCGGCAAGCGCTTCGCGCGTAAAGGTCAAGCCCTCGTTATTTCCCAAGGTAACGGCTTCATAGCCGGTCGCCGCCATGATCTCGAGATTGAACTTCCCTCCGCTTGCCTCCGTTTCGGGCCGCATCCGGTCCATATGATCGCCTATATCCAGCGTAAGCGTATGTTCTTCCCCCGCCTCATCCCGCAGCTTCTGAAACACAGCCGCAATTCCGGGCATCTGCTCAAAGTGGCTGTGGATGTCGTTGGAATGAAGGATACGCAGCCGCAAATGCGGTGTACTCATGAAAAGCCAGCTCCCTCTGCACGTATCCGTCTATTTTTTCCGCCTCAGGTCCTCTATGGGCACGCTGTTTTTGAAACCGTATGTCGCTTCCCCGGCAGCTCCTGCGTAGAGAAAACGGATAGTCACGACGCTTTTTACATTCAGGCATTCGCTGCTGCCATCCGGTACATAGAGACGTATTGGAAATCCTTTTTGCAGCGGCTTCCCGTCCAGCTCGTACAGGAACACCGCCTTGTTCAATTGCTCCCACGGAATGGCAGCTTGAAACTCGTCAACAGCCTCGACCTTCATTATCACAGGCTCGCGAGACTCGTCCGTTTCATGCCGCTGCTTCCATGCCCGATGCCACGATTTCAATTCGAAAGCCCGTCCCGGCACTCCCGGCACCCGCTCGTCCAATGACAGATGCACCGGGGCAAGCTCACTCATCTCCGCTACAGAACATTGCTCGTAGCCGATAAGATCGTCGTAGATATTAATTTTCATTATAATCCCTCCAGTCCCAAATTGGATTCATTCCCTCCGTTGTCCAGCCGCCCTCTATTATACCATTTTCCGCTAAAATTATGGTATGCTGTAATAAAACGATGGAGTGAAGAAAATGAAACTGCAGCTGTACATTTTTGCCGGTCTGGCCGAGCAATTGGGCGGAGCGGTTCTTGCTATGGAGTGGGACGCTGCCACTCCGTTAACGCCGCCGCTGCTTAAGCAGCGGCTTATGGAGCTGTACCCGCAAGCCGCAGGGTCGCTCGAGCAAGCTTTCGTGGCCGTGAACCACAGTTATGCTGCGGACGATCAGATCATCGGCGAACGGGACGAGATCGCCATCATCCCTCCCGTCTCGGGAGGCCAGCCTGCCCGCGTCGAGATCACCTATGATCCGATTTCCGTCGAATCGGTCACGTCGAAGGTGCTGCACCCCCATCATGGCGCAGCCTTGACCTTTACAGGCACGACGCGCGAATGGACGCATGGCAAACGGACATGCCTGCTTGAATATGAAGCTTACGAGCCGATGGCCCTCAAGACGATGGAGCAAATCGTCGGCGAAATTGCCGAGCGCTGGAACGGCACGCTCTGCGCCATTACCCATCGTCTGGGAAAAGTCGATATCGGCGAGATCAGCGTCGTTATTGCTGTGTCTTCGCCTCACCGCGACGCGGTATACGAGGCAAGCCGGTATGCCATCGAACGGCTCAAGCAAATCGTGCCGATATGGAAAAAAGAAATTTGGGAGGACGGTTCCGAATGGAAGGGACATCAATTAGGTCCGTGGAACCCCCTGACATAAAGGAGAATCTAGACAGATGGAGCATTCGGAACAACATCACGCTTTTGACGCCCCTGCAGCTATGGAACGCTACTCCCGCCAGCTGCTCTTCGCCCCGATCGGCGAGCAGGGCCAAGCCAAGCTTATGCAATCGCGGGTGGCCATCGTAGGGATGGGCGCTCTCGGCACCGTACTGGCCAACCATATGGTACGGGCCGGCGTCGGCTTCGTCCGGTTGATCGACCGCGACTTCGTGGAGGCGAGCAACCTGCAGCGCCAAATGCTGTACGACGAAGCCGATGCCGCTTCATCGGAGCCGAAAGCGATGGCCGCAGCCAGAAGGCTGCAGCAGGCCAATTCACTGGTTACGCTGGAACCGGTGGTGGCCGACCTGCATCCCGCCAACGCGGAGACGCTGCTTACGGATGTCGATCTTATTCTGGACGGCACGGACAACTTCGCCGTCCGCTTTCTGATCAATGACGTGAGCCTGAAGCACGGCATCCCGTGGATTTACGGCGGCGCGGTCAGCTCCCGCGGCGTTTCCATGACCGTCGTTCCCGGCGAAACGCCCTGCCTGCGCTGCATGTTCGGGCAGGCGCCTGCTCAGGGAACGACCGAAACGTGCGATACGGCCGGCGTCATCGGGCCGATCATTCATACGGTCGCCTCGCATCAGGCGACCGAAGCGTTCAAGCTGCTGGTTGGAGCGCACGCCCAATTGAACCGCAAGATGGTTCACTGGGACTTATGGTACAACCAGCACGCCGCGGTCGACGTAAGCAAGGCCCGCAAAGCCGACTGTCCTGCGTGCGGACAGGGCAGGTACGAATACCTGCAGCAGGAAGCGGCTGAGGATACGATTCAAACCTTGTGCGGCAGAAACTCGGTGCAAATCCAGCCGGTTGAACCCGCAGCCTTCGTATTGTCCGAATGGGCGGACAAATGGAGACCGCTCGGCCGGGTGGAGCTGAATCCGTTCCTGCTGAAGTTCCATCCTACCGATACGCTGACCCTTGTTTTGTTTTCCGACGGTCGGCTGATGGTTCAGGGCACCGATGACCCGGTAGCGGCCAAAAGTCTGTACAGCCGTTATATCGGGATGTAACGGATATAAAATAGATTAAACCCATTATAAAACTGGGCCTTTCCTCCCATCTTTTCGACAAAATCCCGGGTTATCTGTTGCCAATATAATGCATTCTTGGTAACATGAAATTACTATTTTGTTTAACGCGTTAAGCAGATGAAGAAAGTTGGGAGGAAACGGCTTGAGATTTTCAGTTATGGATTTAAAGGTCGGGGATCGCACCGGTTCAGACGTGTTTAATTGGAACGGGCTTCTGGTCGTTTCTGCAAATACCGTATTAAATGCGGACGATATCGATAAACTGCAGCGGCACGACATCGACTATGTAGATATTATGCTTCGTTATGACGGTAAATCTCCCGAGGAGAAGCCCGCAGCTGCGATCCCGCAAGAGAACGAAACAGCAAGAACCTATGAAGAAGCGGTCGGCGGCATCAAGCTATTGTTCCAACAAATGCTGCAAGAGGGCAAAATCAGCAAAGAGCTTGTCGATCAAAGCTTCGCTCCGCTGGCTAATCATATCGAGCAGGAAAAAGACGTCGTATCCTTACTGCTTACCTTGAACAATAAAGATGACTATACGTACCAGCATAGCGTACAGGTTGGCATGATTTCATATTACATTGCCAAATGGATGGGGAAATCGGAGGAAGAAGCGGTATTCGTAGGAAAAGCCGGATACTTGCATGATATCGGGAAGAGCCGCATCGACAATAATCTTCTCCAAAAGCCCGGCCGATTAACGGCAGACGAGTTCTCTCAAGTGAAACGGCATACCGAATACGGTTACGAGATGATAATGAAGTCGCAGCTTCCCGAGCCCATTGCCCTGGTTGCCCTGCAGCATCACGAACGTCTGGACGGATCCGGCTATCCGAACGCTCTGCGCAGCCAAGACATTCATCCGTTTTCCAAAATCGTTGCCGTCGCCGATATTTACAGTGCGATGATTTCCAACAGAGTTTATCAGCAAAAGCAGGATCTGTTGCGAGTGCTGAAAGAATTGCATCAGTTGAGCTTCGGCAAGCTGGATGCGAAGATCACCCAAGTATTCATCCGTCATATGATACCGAATTTTATCGGGAAAAAAGTTTTGTTGAACACCGGTGAAAGCGGTATCATAATCATGACTCATCCTACCGACTTTTTTAGACCGTTGATTCAAATCAATAACCAATTTATCAATTTATCCGATCATCACGAGCTGGAGATTCAGGAAATATACATGCGTTAACAAGCATAATGAGCCTTTCCTTCCATAAGGAGCAAGGCTCATTGTTGTTTTACTTCCGATTTGCCACCCTTACCGCCTTGACAAACGTCTGTTTCCAATATGGCGTACGAATGTCCGTGATTTGCACACCTTGCTCAGGAGAAGGCGCCGCGTGGAGCATCTGCCCGTTTCCGGCATAAATCCCTACATGACCGATCGTATGAGCCGCCCGATATCGCCCCGGTACATGAAAAAACAGCAAGTCGCCTTTTCTTAACCGTTCTCTACTCACTTCCTCTCCTTGAACCGCTTGTCCCCTGGCGGAATCAGCCAACGAAAGACTATGACGTGCATAAACGTATTGAGTAAACGAGGAGCAGTCAAATTGGCCGGATTCCGGATAGGGCGGGGCAGCGAAGGCAAAGCCTGTCCCTAGATACCGCTTCGCATCGGCAACAAGCTCATTCATATTGGTTAACCGGGAAGCGGCAGTAATGGCTCTGCTCCCTTCCATGTGGCGAGACGGGGTTAGGGCATAGCCCGCTCTCTCTGTCCCCTCTGCAGCTTCCGATGAAGGCAGCGGATCGCTAATCGCCCACTCTCCGGCCATTACCGTGCTCTCCTCCGCTTCTTTGAAGGGATCGCCCGGATCGTCAGCAAAATCCCAATCCGGATTCAAAGCCGCCTCCCGCGTATCCGCTTTCTGCTCAGATGTGTCTTCCGTTGAATGAAATAGGATCCCTTCGCCTTTGCGTTCAAAGCTCAATTCATCTTGAAACATAAGGGGTAATGCCGAAACCGGAATATAGAACAGTGAATTCATTAATACGGGAGGTTCGGCGAGGGTTACGATTCCGCCTCCCTTCTCCGCTTGTACCGAGTCCACCGTCCATACGAAAGCCGCATCATAATCTCCCATCGCAAATTTGCTATGTATCGCATCCCAATGCGTTCGATATGCCAAACTACGTGCCAGGTCGTTCCCCGTCACATACTCTTTCCCATCCCATATGTGTACCGGGATAAACTCGCCGATTCGCCCCTCATTCCCCGCCGCAGTCCGGTCGCCGGTATATTGCAGAGAAGCGCTTTTCGGCGGCTGCTCGATGGCATCCTTCCGCGCAGTACATCCAGCGACAGCCGCGCTTATCATAACAGCCGTACATGACAAGACAAGTATGCCTAGAGCCCGCTTTTTTCCGTATAATCTCATCAGACTGTGGTCCTCCCATCCTAATCCTCACGTCATAATATGAGGAAACGGAGGCAGACCTATACCATGTGAAAGCTGGAAAACACGCTAAAATTGCAAAAAAACACGGCCTCTCCCAAGGGAAAGTGCCGTGCTTATGTCAAATGCTATTAACCGATGGAGCCTTCCATCTCGAACTTGATCAGTCGGTTCATCTCTACCGCGTACTCCATCGGCAGCTCTTTCGTGAACGGCTCGATAAAGCCCATAACGATCATTTGAGTCGCTTCCGCTTCCGTCAGACCGCGGCTCATCAGATAGAACAGCTGATCCTCGGATACTTTGGATACGGTAGCTTCGTGCTCCAACGTAATGTTGTCGTTCATGATTTCGTTGTAAGGAATGGTATCCGAAGTGGATTCCTTATCCATGATCAGCGTATCGCACTTGATATTCGCTTTGGAGCCTGCGGAATTGCGTCCGAAGGAAGCCAAGCCGCGGTACGTTACTTTACCGCCGTGCTTACTGATCGACTTGGAGACGATCGTGGAAGTCGTATCAGGCGCCAGGTGCGTCATCTTCGCGCCTGCATCCTGATGCTGTCCACGGCCGGCAACAGCGATGGAAAGCACCATGCCTTTAGCTCCGCGGCCTTTCAACACAACAGCCGGATATTTCATCGTCAGCTTGGAGCCGATATTGCCGTCAACCCATTCCATAGTTGCATTTTCTTCGGCAACCGCACGCTTGGTAACGAGGTTGTAAATGTTAGGCGCCCAGTTTTGAATCGTCGTATAACGGGCACGGGAGTTTTTCTTACAAATGATCTCTACGACCGCACTGTGCAGCGAGTTCGTGCTGTAAATAGGAGCTGTACAGCCTTCGACATAGTGTACGAAGCTGTCTTCGTCCGTAATGATCAGCGTACGCTCGAACTGACCCATGTTCTCGGAGTTGATGCGGAAATAAGCTTGCAGCGGAATTTCCACTTTGACGCCTTTCGGCACGTAGATAAAGCTGCCTCCGGACCATACTGCGCTGTTCAATGCCGCGAACTTGTTATCGCTTGGAGGAACAACCGTTCCGAAATATTCTCTGAACAGCTCAGGATATTCTCTAAGAGCCGTATCGGTATCGGTGAAGATAACGCCCTGCTCTTCAAGATCCTTTTGCATACTGTGGTAAACAACCTCGGATTCGTATTGCGCGGATACGCCGGCCAAAAACTTTTGCTCCGCTTCCGGAATACCAAGCTTGTCGAACGTTTCTTTAATTTCCGTAGGAACCTCTTCCCACGTCTTACCTTGCTTCTCGGATGGCTTTACATAGTACTGGATATCGTTGAAATCCAGATCGTCCAAATTGCCGCCCCAACGAGGCATAGCCATTTTCTCGAACTGCTCCAACGATTTCAGGCGAAAATCGAGCATCCATTCCGGCTCGCCCTTCATTTTGGAAATTTCGGCAACGATTTCGCGGGTTAACCCTTTTCCCGTTTGGAATACCGCTTTATGCTCGTCGCGAAAGCCATATTTATAATCTTCCATTTCCGGCATTTTCTTAGCCATGGTTCGCCAACCTCCTTAAGTGAAAAGTCCGGAGCAGCACTGCTTATGCAGTCTGTTCCGGCTTTCGATTATGTTATTGTTTCGTATTTGCCTGTTCGATCCCTTTGCGAAGCGCATTCCATGCCAGTGTAGCACACTTGATGCGGGCAGGAAACTTATTCACTCCGGAAAGAGCCTCGATATCTTCATATTCAAACTCCACGGCTTCGCCCTTCATCAGACCGGAAAATTTCTCCGCCATAGCAAAAGCTTCTTCCAGCGTTTTGCCCTTGACGGCGTCGGTCATCATCGAAGCAGAGGAAAGGCTGATCGAGCAGCCTTCTCCGACGAATTTGGCAGCTTTCACCTTGCCGTCCTCCACCTGCATTTGCAGCTGAATTTTGTCGCCGCACGTAGGATTGTTCAAGTCGATAGTAACGGCTTCATCATCGAACGTACCGCGGTTGCGCGGATTTTTATAATGATCCATAATGACTCTGCGGTATAAATCATCCAATTGCATGACCGAAGTACTCCTTTGTTTTGATTAGTGAAGCCACCAACCGGTCAATGTCATCTTCTGTATTGTATAGATAGAAGCTGGCGCGGGCCGTAGCCGATACGTTCAACCAACGCATCAACGGCTGGCAGCAATGATGTCCGGCACGAACAGCGACACCGTCCGCATCGAGAACCGTCGCCACATCGTGAGGATGAACATCCCCCAAATTAAACGTTACGGTTCCGGCACGGTTAGTCCGAGGACCGTAAATCGTTAAATCTTCGATTTGCGACATGCGGTCGATCGCGTAAGCGGTAAGCTGCTGCTCATGACGGAAAATTTCGTCCATACCGATGCTCTCCAGAAAATCGATGGCCGCTCCAAGTCCAACCGCTCCGGCAATAATCGGAGTGCCGCCTTCGAACTTCCAAGGGAGCTCCTTCCATGTCGACTCATACAAGTCCACATGATCGATCATTTCTCCGCCGAACTCTACAGGCTCCATTTGCTCAAGCAGCGCTTTTTTGCCGTACAAGGCGCCGATGCCTGTAGGAGCGCACATTTTGTGACCCGACAACGCATAGAAATCGCAATCCAGATCCTGTACGTCCACTTTCTTGTGAGGCGTGCTTTGCGCACCGTCGACAACCAGCTTGGCGCCGTGACGATGAGCGATAGCCGCGATCTCCTTGATCGGATTAATAACTCCGAGAACGTTGGAAACATAGGTTATGGCCACGACTTTTGTCTTGTCGGTAATAGTTTGCTCCACATCCTCCAGACGGATGGATCCGTCCGGCTGCAGTGGAATATATTTCAAGACAGCACCGGTCGCTTTGGCCGCTTGCTGCCATGGTATGAGATTGCTGTGGTGCTCCATCGGAGTAAGGACGATTTCGTCTCCCTCGCCGCATGCGGAGCGTGCAAAGCTCGATGCCACCAAATTCAGCGCGCTGGTCGTGCCGCGGGTGAAAATAATTTCCTCCGCCGACTTCGCATTGATAAATTTGGCAACCTTCTCTCTGGCACCTTCATAAGCATCCGTAGCACGGGAGCCGAGCGTATGAACACCGCGATGCACGTTGGCGTTATCCCACTCGTAGTAATGCTTTACCGCTTCAATTACGGATACCGGTTTTTGCGAAGTAGCCGCCGAATCCAAATAAACTAACGGATGACCATTGACTTCCTGATGCAAAATGGGGAATAGTTTCCTTATCTCCGACGTATTCATTGTCCGAGCTTCCTTTCTACCAGGCTTTGCAGCTGGGACTGAACCTTCTCCATAGGAATTTCCGAAACAACTGGAGCCAGGAAGCCGTAAATGACTAGACGTTGAGCTTCCTCACGGGTAATACCGCGGGACATCAAATAGTGAATTTGTTCCGGGTTCACTTGCCCTACGCTCGCAGCATGTCCTGCCTTAACGTCATCTTCATCGATTAGAAGAATCGGATTGGCGTCTCCGCGGGCTTTCGGGCTAAGCATAAGCACCTTCTCCGTTTGCTCGCCGTTTGCGCCTGTAGCCCCTTTCTCAATCTTCGTAATCCCGTTAATGATCGCTGTCGACTCATCACGCATAACCGCACGTGTAATCATGCCGCTCGTAGAGCTTTTGCCGAAATGAACGGCGCGAGTCGTTACGTTCAGCTTCTGATCGTTTGTGCCTACGCAAATGATCTTGGCATCGGAATTGGAGCCGTTACCCTTCAGTACCGAAGTGGTATCCGACATAGCATTCCCGTAGTTCATTTCGCCGATAACCCAATTAATCATTGCATCATTTTCCACAACGGCGCGACGGTAAGTCAGGTCCGTAATGGTGTTGTTCAAATTATGAACGGATGCAAAGTTAACCGTAGCCCCAGCCTTCACAACAACTTCCGCAATGCCGTTCAGCACCAATTGATTCAGGTCGCCTTCAGACACGAAATTATCAACGTAGGTTACCGAAGAGTTTTGTTCCGCCACGATAAGCACGTGAGGAGAGAAGCTCGCTTCGGAGTCGTCGGTCAAGAACAAGGCTTGAACCGGAACCTCAACCTGAACGTTCTTCGGCACATACAAGAACACGCCGCCGCTCCATACCGCTGTATGAAGAGCTGTCAGCAAATTCTCGTCTTTGCCTACCACCGTTCCGAAATAAGGTTTTACCAAATCGGCATGCTTCGTCAAAGCCTCTTCGAGACTTGTGAAAATGACGCCTTGCTTCTCGAGCTGCTCGGAAGCTTTGTGATACACTATGCCAGCGTTTTTTTGCACCAGCAAATTTTCTGCATTTTCGTCCTGCAGCAGCACTTTGGCCGATTCGGGAAGCTGCGCAAGACTGCTTAATGCGGCTTCTTGCTTATAGCTTCCGTAAGAACGAAGATTCCAACGGTCGATTCGCGTTTTTTCCAGCTTCGGTAATTCCAACGATCCTGCCAACTCCAGCGCCTCGGCGCGAAGATTGGTCATCCATTCAGGCTCTTGTCTCGATTGGGACAGCTCCACGATGGCTTGCCGATCGATTGGAAGAATAGTTTGTGTACTCATGAGTAATTCCTCCGTCATCGATTATTTTATTAGTATTTCGGAGCTGTCGTGTTCATTGGAACTTTGAATTCTTCTTCTTCCTGTCCCACCGTCTCGTCGACAATGCCCAGCTCTTCCTTGATCCAGTCGTAGCCCTCGTTCTCCAGACGCTGAGCCAATTCAGGACCGCCGGATTTCACGATGCGTCCTTGCATCATAACGTGTACGAAGTCAGGTGTGATATAGTTCAGCAAACGCTGGTAGTGAGTGATGATCAGGAAGCCGCGATCTTCGGAACGCATAGCGTTAACGCCGGTAGCAACGATCCGCAATGCGTCGATGTCAAGACCGGAGTCGATCTCGTCCAAAATAACGATGCTTGGATCGAGCAACATCATTTGCAAGATTTCGTTACGCTTTTTCTCCCCGCCGGAGAAGCCTTCATTCAAATAACGGTGCATGAACTCAGGGTTCATTTCCAGCTCTTTCATCTTGCCTTCCATTTGGCGGATGAACTTGATCAAGGAGATTTCGTTGCCTTCGCCGCGGCGTGCATTGATAGCGCTGCGCAGGAAGTCGGCGTTCGTTACGCCGGCGATTTCGCTTGGGTATTGCATAGCAAGGAACAGGCCTGCTCTAGCTCTCTCGTCAACCGCCATCTCCAGCACGTCTTCACCGTTCAAAGAAACTGCGCCTTCCGTTACTTCATATTTTGGATGGCCCATGATAGTAGAGGCCAATGTACTTTTCCCTGTACCGTTCGGTCCCATGATCGCATGAACTTCGCCGCCCTTGATCGTCAGGCTCAAGCCTTTCAAAATCTCTTTGCCTTCGACAGTCGCTTTCAAACCGTCTATAATAAATTCCGGTGCATTTGCCATTGTTATTCTGCCTCCATTTTGAAATAAATCGTTCAATATTGTAATTCTTTTTTATTAATAATCATTCTAAACTGATTATCAATGATTCTCAATGTTACTATATTATATCGTAATGAAGCAAATCAATAAAGTCCCAAAAGGCATATTTTTTAAACATCTTTGTTTAAAAAGTTAACTCTTATTCATTTTGGGACAATGCCGATTTTACGCTTTGCACGGCCTTCCTGAAAGCCTCATCGTCCAATACCGGCTTCCGTCCGGTATGACTTAACGCCTCGCTCTCCAGCCCGATCCATGATTTGCAGCCGATATAATCAGGTTTAATAGGAAGGCTGACCGGTTCGTCCAGCTCGTAAACCCTCAGCAGCATCAAGTGCAGCGGCTTGGTCCGCTTCCATTTCAATCTTTCCTCGGCAAAGGTGTCCGTCCATATATGAAGTCCCGACAGCCGGTCCAATTGTTCCTTATGTTCAATGAGAATGTCTTCCGCAAGCTCGGCGTAACAGCGGATGGTCACCTCCGTATCCTCAGCGCTCCAGTTCTCCAGTGTCTTGTCCAGATCGGATTCATACTCCGGCTGAAGCAGCTGCTTTTTCTGATGCTCATATGTAGGAAATAAATAGAAGCTGTCGCTCTCCACCTGAAAATCTTTGGTTTCCTCACGGATACCGCCCTTGCGCATGATCAGGATCTGACGGCCGCTCCGAAGCGCTTCGATGGCGACAGCCCATTCTTTCAAAGCAACAGGGATTGTCTGCACCATTATCCCATCCTTTCCTTCAAACTCCGAGTTTAATCCCTAAAACACTTATTATAAAATGATGTTCAATATCAAGCAACAGTTGGCAGTCATAAAACGACACAAAAAGCCGATTCTAAAGGTGCGTGCACATAACTCACATACTAGGAGGATGAACAATGAGAGAAGGAATCATTCCTGCTGTTTTGGGTACGGCCGTTACGGCTTCGGGTGTTGCGCTGAGAGGCAAATATCCGATGGCTGCCGCTGCAGTCGCCGGATTCGGCCTCGCACATGTCGTGCTGGGTGCCATCGACCTGGTCGAGCACCGCAGAAACGGCAAAATGTATTAAATGCAAAAACCCTGGCGGCATACCGCCAGGGTTTTTGCTTAAGCTTATTATAAAGATGCCTCCAGTTACGGTGACCGCTGATCGTGCAAATTTTTAATAAACTGGAGCGCCTCGGCTCTTGTCAAAGGCTCCTGCCCGGCATACCCATCGACATCGGCCCCTCTTCTCCCGGTCGCATAGGCTTTTGCCAACACGTAGACAACGGCTTCATCCTTCAAGGCCGGATTGCCGGTAGCTGCCGCTATCAGCTCGGCGACTTTCTCCCGCGTAATGGCCGCTTTGCGAACCAATCCATCATTCGCTCCATTCACAGGAAGCTTGTTCTTCACAGCGATTTCATACAGACGGTCCGTCTCTGTACGCTCATCAACAGAGTTGTTTCCATCGCCTGACGTTTTTAAGAGCATTCTTAGAAAATCCTCTTCGCTTACTTGGAGGTCAGGGCGAAATGTGCCGTCCGGATACCCGTCGACAACCTTATTCTCCGCACCCCATCGTATCGTCTCCTCGGCCCAGTGCCCTTTCGTATCGCTGAACGTTACAGGCGCAGGCGGGTTCACGGAAGGTCCGGGCTTGGCAGTGCCCGGATTGCCGCTTGTTTCCGGTTTGGATGCTCCACTCCCGGCTTCATCCGGCTTCGGCGGTTCCGCGGATTCTGGATTTTGCTCGCCTGCCGGGCGGTTGATATAGAAAAACTGAACGTCGTAGCTAAGCTCCGCTTCGTCCTTGTCCGCTTTTGTAAGACCGGTTACCTTGACGGTAAATGTATCATCCTCTTTTATCGGATCCAAGTCTCGCGGTTTGAACATGATGCGCTGTGTACCGGACGCTTCGTCAATTAGCTGTTGATCCAGAATTAATGTCCCTTCCCTCAAAGTCCATGTTTTTTGATCGGAATGACGTTTCAGCTCGATGTTAAGTCGGATGGGCCGTTGAAACAGTGATGAGTTCAGCAGGATGGCCCAAGATTGGTCGTTCCGGAACAGATCGGCAGGAAAATGTCCCGGCGAAGGATATGAAATATAGGAATATCGGAAGTCCGCGTTGCGGCTGTCATCCTCTAGAAAGAGAACGGAATACGATCTGAAGCCTTCACCCGGAGCAAGCCCCAAACCTATTTTCTTTAATTTCGGATTCAAAATCTGCAAAGGAACCCCTGAGGTCACTTTCTGTGCATTAGGCTCTTTAGCCAACATGTCCGAAGTATCCATATAATAGTCAACCGAGGTTGCTAGCAGATTCGGCATCGTGTCGTTAGTCCAAATGAATTGGCTCCTGTCGGCCAGCCGGTTGGCCATTTTGTAAAATCCGTCTTTCATCTCATCGGGAGCGTATTTTATAGGAAAGGTTGTGCCGTAAGTCGCAGCTGTAACTACGGCTGCATGCTGAGCCGACTCCGACAGCTCTTCCGACAGCTCCAAATCTTCCGGAAGTCCGCTAAGAAACCGGTACCAATTCGCTCTCGCCACCCCGCCCTGCAAATAGGAAGGAGCTATGCGGCCGGCCTTGAAAGGAACCGTTAACACAGGCTTCTCAGCATAAGGCTCACCTTGAAACTGGTTCGGGCTGTATGCCCTCCATTTTGCTTTAATTTGTTCCTTTGACCTTGCAGGAAGGTCATACTTGATCACATCTGCGGAAGCTGCTGCCGGCAAACACAGCGCCGCGCTTAATCCGACAAGCAAGGTAAGCATGAATTTGTTCCCCACGAGTAAACCTCCATCTTCTATGTTTTGAAATTATTTCCATTTCCCGTCTTATCATTTGTCCAATATCCGGACAACAAAAAGAAGCGCCCCACTAGGAGTGCTTCTGCTAATTTCCGATTATATGATCCATCTGCATCAGGCCGTCTGTACAACGGCTTTATTTTCCATCTATAACGGTACCCGTTTGCTTCGCCATAAGCGGTGCTTCATGTACTCTATCATATTGCTGCTGGTTGGATTTCATGGGATTGGACGCGACAGGCGACGGAGCAGGCTCCGATAGCATCCCGAGGGCCAGCACGATACATAGCGATAAAGCCGCGAATAAAAGTTTGGTCACGATTTGCAAAGCCGGTCAACCTCCCGAAGTGACAAGTTACCATTATAGTAACGATGCCATATTAAGGGCACATTATCGGGATGTGAAGGTTTTGTAAAAACGGCTGCAGAACTAATACAAATAATTCCGATGAATTTGCGGTGAATTATCCGAAGCGAACTCTATTCCAACCGCCTACAATTTGCTATACTATGGGGTGATAGTTTAACGGACTATGTACAATGGCTGAGAAAGCCGAGTTTTGCTTCATTCTATTCTAAGGAGGAAATCCATCCATGTCTTCATATCACGCATTGACCGAAGCTGAAGCGGTGGAATACGCAAGAGGCATTCCGAATTTGTTCACAGCCGGAAGCGAGCTGACGAGCCGTGAAATCGGCGACGGCAACTTGAACCTTGTATTTCATATTACAGAGCCGTCCACCGGCAAAAGCATTATCCTGAAACAGGCGCTTCCTTACGCCAAAGTGGTCGGGGAATCTTGGCCGCTCTCGCTCGACCGCGCCAGAATCGAAAGCGAAGCTTTAATGATCCAGGAGTCGCTCTGCCCTGATCTCGTTCCGCATGTTTTCACCTTTGAAAAGGATTTGGCGCTGACCGTTATGGAAGATTTGAGCGATCACGTCATCATGCGCCGCGGATTGATCGAAGGCAACCGCTATCCTCTGTTCGCTGGACATATCGGGCATTTTCTTGCCCATACGCTGTTCTACACTTCCGATTTGGGCATGAACCAGCAGGACAAAAAGCTCCGCGTTCAGCAGTTCATTAACCCGGATTTGTGCAAAATTACGGAGGATCTTATATTTGACGATCCGTACCGCAACGCGGATACGAATGACGTGCCTCCGGCTATTCAGGATGCGGTGGAAGCGGTCTGGAACGACCATGAGCTGCACCTGGAAGTGGCTATTTTGCGCAACGGCTTTTTGACCAAAGCGCAAGCGCTTCTGCATGGCGATTTGCATACGGGAAGCATCTTCATCAAGCCGGACTCCACTAAGGTGATCGATCCGGAGTTCGCCTATTACGGACCTATGGGCTTCGATATCGGCGCCGTGTTCGCCAACCTGCTGCTGAACTTCGCCGCTCAAGAAGGCTGGAGCAAGGACGAAGCCTCCCGAACCGACTACCGTGAATATTTGACGGGAACGATCCGCGATACATGGCAAGTGTTCGAACGCGAATTCCGCAGCTTGTGGGATCAGCATGGAGTTGACCGCGTGTCCAAAACGCCGGGCTATCAGGACTGGTACATGCAGCAGCTGCTTCAAGACACCTTCGGCTATACAGGCAGCAAGACGGTTCGCCGCGTTCACGGTCTCGCTCAGGTGGCGGACATTAACAAGCTGGAGGATGCCGCTGCCAAAGAACGCGCACAACGTATCGCCCTGCAGATCGGCACGTCGCTTATCAAGCATCACCGTAAAGCGAAGTCTATCGACGAGCTGATCGATATCGCCTGGAAAGCGGTTCGCTAAGCAACCCAAGGACACCTTCAAGCGGGGACTGTCGGCTTCAGCTTCTTGATCCCGCTGTTCCCGCTTTTACGATTTGAAGTTTTACGCATTTTTCATGCTATATCCAAAGGAGACAACAATCATGAGCACATCGGAGAACAAACCGACCCAAGCCGATTGGCTGCAGTCGGTCCGCTGGAATTCTGCGGACAACCAACTGGATCTTCTGGATCAGCGCCTGCTGCCGGACCAAATCGTCTACCTCGAGCTTACCACCTCGGAGCAGGTTTGGGACGCCATTAAGCAAATGGCGGTACGCGGGGCGCCGGCGATCGGCATCTCGGCGGCCTATGGGGTGTACCTCGGCATCCGCCACGTGAGCGGAGGCCTCGAGCAGCTGCTTGCCGAAACGGTCAAGCAGTGCGATTATCTCGCGACGTCGCGCCCGACGGCGGTCAATTTGTTCTGGGCGCTGGACCGGATGAAGCAGCGCGCCCAGGATCTCGCTTCCTCGGCTGTCGAGCCGGAAGCGATGAAGCAGGCGCTCCTGGATGAAGCGAAGCTCATCCAGAGCGAGGATGAAGAGACGTGCCGCCTCATCGGCGAGCACGCGCTGACCTTGTTCGAGGACGGCATGGGCGTCCTCACGCACTGTAACGCGGGCGGCCTGGCCACCGCCCGCTACGGCACGGCGACAGCGCCGATGTACTTGGCGCAGGAGCGCGGCATACACCTTAAGGTGTATGCCGATGAGACGCGCCCGGTGCTGCAGGGCGCGCGGTTGACGGCGCTGGAGCTGCAGCAGGCCGGCGTCGACGTGACGCTGATCTGCGACAACATGGCCGGCGCGATCATGAGCAAGGGCTGGGTGCAGGCCGTCATCGTCGGTACGGACCGCGTCTCCGCGAACGGCGACGTCGCCAACAAGATCGGCACCTACAGCGTCGCTGTGCTGGCCAAAGCGCACGGCATTCCTTTCTACGTCGCCTGCCCGATCTCCACAATCGACCTGAACACGCCTACGGGAGCGGATATTCCGATCGAGGAGCGGCATGAAGACGAGATTACGCAAGGCTTCGGCAAACGGACGGCTCCGCAAGGAGTCAAGGTGTACAACCCGGCTTTCGACGTGACGCCTAACGAGTACGTGACGGCAATCATAACGGAGAAAGGCATCGTACGGGCGCCTTTTAAGGAAAATTTGCAGAAGCTGTTCGCTGAGCAATGAGAAAAACACTCCTATCGGAGTACTTTGAGGATGAGCGACCTTAAGTTTTGCTTTAGCAAAACTCGCTTCGTAAGCATGGCAAGTTTTATCGCCGATAGGAAAGATCTTCGGTACGCTTTATCGCTTTACCGAGCTTAAACTTTCCTATGTAGTAAAAACGAACAACCTGATTCTCTTCTCCAACAGGAGAGTCAGGTTTTCTATTTTTGCACTCCATGAATGAAATACGGGCACATTCGCCCGTTTTTTCCTTTATTGGTTCATGTATGCGCTTTCTTCGCTATTTTTAACAATTAATCTTGTTTTAAGCTTGGATTCACACTTCTTTCACAAACCGTTGCTAAAGTGAATAAAACAGCAAGCATACGCTGAACCGTATGAAAGGAGAAGTAAGAAATGGCTTTACTGAGCAGCAAAAAATGGATAGCCGTCATTATCGGACTAGCTTTGGCCGGAGGCGGCACCTACTATTACTTGTCCAAAGAGACAAAAAAGCCCGCGGCTGCCGCCCAGGAAAAGGTATCGGAAATTAAAAAAGGAGCCATTACCTCTTCCGTATCAGGTACGTCACAGTTTGAAGCGCGGGATGTGCAAAATATTATTGCCCCAGTTGATGGAACGATCCGTACGATGAATTTGACAAGAAACCAGCAGGTCAAAAAAGGCGACGTTTTGTTCGAAATGTCCGACCTTAGCCTGGAAGCCAACCTGCAGGAGGCTCAGGTGAATTTGCAGCAGCTGGAAAAGGATCTATCGGATCTGCAGGAGCAAACGAATCATCTTAAAGTTTATGCACCGATCAGCGGTACGCTGACTTTGCCTACCAATACCGATGTCGGCTCCAATATTAGCAAGAACGGACGAGTCGGTACGATCTCCGATCTTTCCTCGATGACGACCAAGCTTCCTTTCCTGCTGGAGGATGCGGTTCAGCTCAAGACAGGTGACCAGATCGATCTGGCCGTAGACGGATTTAACTTGACCAAAACCGCTGTCGTGCAGTCCATCGGCCAACAGCCTAAAGGAGATTCCTCAGGCTCGAAGCTGCTGGATGTCGAAGTAACCGTGAAAAACGACGGTACGCTGAACACAGGGATGAAAGTAAAGGGCAGCGTCGTTCTCGGAGGAAGAACAGCTCAATCGTACGACAAAGGGACATTGGACTTCATCAAGGTTGAGAACGTGTTATCGGGAGCAAGCGGCGTTGTCAGGGAACTCCCTGTCAAAACGGGAAATTACATAAACAAAGGCGATCTCCTCCTCTCGATTACTAACGATTCGCTGCAAAACGATATTTTGAACAAGCAAGCGGCCATCGAAAGACAAAAAATCAATATTAACGATCTTCAGGATAAGCTGAAGCAGCTGACCGTTACCGCTCCGTTCGACGGCGTCTTCTCTACCGATTTCGCCAATAAGAGAACGAATGTGCTGGCAAGCTACCCGGCCGGCTCCAAGATCGAAGGCCAAACACAGCTTGGCGCCGTAGCCAGCCTCGACTATATGCAGCTGCCTATCCAGGTCGATGAGCTTGACTTGACCAATGTCAAGGTCGGCATGAAGGCAACGGTCAAAGTAGACTCGATTTCGAACAAAGTATACCAAGGCGAGGTTAATCAGGTGTCCACCGTCGGTACGACTACGAACGGCGTTACGTTCTTCGATGTCGGCATCTCGGTCAAAAACGACGGACAGCTTCGCAACGGGATGACGGCTACCGCCGAAATCATCATTCAGGATAAAAAAGACATCGTGCTCCTTCCTATCGAAGCGCTGCAGCAGCAGCAAGGCAAACGGTACGTGACGCTGGTCAACCCGGACGGAACGAAGGAAGAGAAGCATGAGATCAAGATCGGCATTCGCAACAAAACCTTTATCGAAGTTACCGAAGGCTTGAAGGAAGGCGACAAGGTCTCGGTACCTGTCCGCAGATCCCAGCAAAACGGAACCCAAGCCGACATCGACCGGATTCGCCAGCAATTCCAAAATGGCGGAGGTGCAGGTGGCGGCGCAGGCGGCGGTATGATCATAATGCCAAGCGGCGGCGGGGGCGGAGGCTTCCAAGGCGGTGGCGGAGGTGCCGGCGGCGGCGGTAACCGCTAGAGGCTGTTGCGGAAAGGAGGACCCGGAATGAAACCCATCATCGACTTACAACAAATTTGCAAAGAATACGAGCGAGGGGTAGAGAAGCTGCGTATTTTGAACGATATTTCGCTGACCGTGACCACCGGCGATTTTGTCGCTATCGTCGGGCCGAGCGGCTCGGGCAAATCGACCCTGATGAATACCATCGGCCTGCTGGACGTTCCCACGTCCGGCACCTATTTGCTGGATGGAGTAGCTACCGAGAAAATGAGCGACAACCAGTTGGCTGAATTTCGCAATAAAAAGATCGGATTTATATTTCAGCAGTTCAACCTGCTTCCAAGATTAAACGCGCTGGAAAACGTCGAGCTGCCAATGATTTATGCCGGCGTCAGCAAAAAAGCGCGCAGAGAAAAAGCACAGGAAATGCTGGAGCTGCTCGGTATGGGCCAGCGCGGGCATCACAAGCCGAGCGAGCTGTCAGGCGGTCAGCAGCAGCGGGTCGCCATCGCAAGAGCTCTATCGCTCTCCCCGTCGCTGCTTCTCGCCGATGAGCCGACCGGAGCGCTCGATTCGAGAACGGGCAATGAAGTGCTAGAGCTCATGATCAAGCTGAACGATCAAGGGAACACCATCGTGCTGATTACCCATGACAATCACATTGCGGAAAATGCCCGCCGTGTCATTTCGGTTCGTGACGGCATCATCGTCAAAGACGAGAGGCTGCGACCTCTGCTCCAGGAACCGCCGAAGCTGCAGCCAGCCGAGGTGACCGTATGAAGCTGTATGAACTGTTACTCATGGCGATGCGTACCGTCGTCAACAATCCGATGCGTACGATGCTTACCATGCTCGGCGTCATCATCGGCGTCAGCTCGGTCGTCACGCTGGTCGCTATCGGTCAGGGCACATCCGCCCAGATCGAGAAGCAGTACGAGAGTCTCGGTACGAACCTGCTCGTCGTCAACACGCTGGGCAATGGCCGTGCCACCCAGCTCGACTATAAAGAATTGATGGAGCTGGAGCTGCTCCCCGAGATAGAGACAATCGCTCCGACGATGGTCAAGAGCGGCTCCAATATCAAATACGACCGGCGCCAGGAGAAATATACCGTCGTCGGCACGAACGCGAATTATTTGCCGCTAATGAAGGGCGAGATGAATGCCGGCCGCTTCATATCCGATCCGGATATGGAATTCCGCAATCCCGTAGCCGTCCTTGGCAGCACGGTCGCGACAGACTATTTCGGCTCGCTCGATCCGATCGGCGAAGACATTAATATCGACGGCGTCGTATTTACCATCATCGGCGTCATCAAGGAGAAAGGCTCCAATCTGGGCGGAGGCATCTCTCTCGACAACTCGGTCTTTGTACCGCTCGAGACCGCTCGCAGAGCGTTCAAGCTCGGCAACATCCGCACCACCTATATGGAGGCGCCGACGAAGGAACAGCTGTCCCAGGCTCAGGCGACGATGAAGCAATATTTGACCTACAAATTCAAGAGCGAATCCGGCTTTACGATTTCAAACCAGGATGAGCTGATGAAAGCAAGAGTCGAGGCTTCCAGCTCTCTGACGAACCAGCTGATTAGCGTTGCCTGCATCTCCTTGCTAGTCGGGGGCATCGGGATCATGAACATCATGCTCGTCACGGTCAGCGAAAGAACGAGAGAAATCGGCATACGCAAATCGATCGGAGCCAAACGGAGGAACATTCTCATGCAGTTCCTTATTGAAGCCACCGTCATTAGCGGTCTTGGCGGAATCATTGGCCTTTTGCTCGGATGCGGCTTGGCGCTGGCATGGCCTTACTTCAATCCGAAGCAGCCGACCGTCCTGTCGCTGGAAGTAGGCGTGTACTCGTTTTTATTCTCCGTCGGCGTCGGCATGATCTTCGGCCTGTATCCGGCTAACAAAGCTTCCAAGCTCCGGCCTATCGACGCTCTTCGCACCGATTAACCAACAACGAAATAGGAGGAGATCCTTTTTGAACTCGTGGAAATTATCGAAACACAACAATAGAAAAACAAAAAAGGCGTCGCTGCTCGCAACGCTCGCCGTATGCACCACGCTTCTCGTTCATGCGCCGCTCGCATCCGCCGGACAGCCTGGCATCTTCGTAGCCGCCGATACTTACTTTACGCTCGACAACGCTGTGTTTACCGCAGGATCGGCTTCCTCCGCCCTGCAGTTTACGCTGAAAATGCATAACGGCAGCAGCGGCTCCGTTGACTTCAACGGCTATGGCGTACAAGTTGTGGACGGGCAAGGAAACAGCTTCCCGGCCAAATTAACAAGCAAGCAAAGCGCACGCGTCGATGCGGGGAAAGACCAGTCCTTCAGCTTCATCGCGCAGACGGCTGCCGGCCTGTCGGCATCGGACCTGAAGGTCCGCCTATTCTCATGGGACTCAGGCGCCCCTTCCTTTATGCAAACGATCGGGGACCTGCCGGTTTCCACCGCCGTATCCGGAGGGCTTGACCCTTCCAAGCTGATGCTTCTCTCCATGAAGGACGTGGATTCGGATTACAGTCAGGACGCTTTCGTCGCCATGCGTCTCGGCCAAAGCTACAAAGTGACGCAGAACGGCACGACCTATCTATATACGGATTTATACGTAAGAAATACGGGCTCATCGAATTTCCAGATTCCTTCCAGCCTGTTATTCCGCCTGAAGGGTACGGATTCGATGACCTATAGCGGAGCCTTGGTGAGCGGCTCCCAGGAGACGCTGCTGCCGAATAAGCTGACGAAGCTGAAGATCCGTACGGCGGTTCCGAGCAATGCTGAATCGGAGTCTATGACTCTCGAAGCCTACTATTCCAACAGCGCTGAAGAACGTGTGCTGGGCAGCGTGCCTTTGTCCGGAATGACGGCGGCTGTACCGCTCGGCTCGGAGCAGCCGTATTCGATGTACGGCACGGACAACGGGCTGAAGCTCAATGCAGCCAAAGCGATTGCCGTCAAGCAAACGGACGGCACGATGATCCAGACTACCGTCAATGTTCGTAATGACGGCTCGGCGATCTTAGCTATTCCTGATCTGGATGCGGCGTATCAAATAGGCGACGAAAGCCTGGGAGCGGCTGTGCAGGATTTGTCCGTCGCAAGCGGCTACATCTCTCCCGGCCAGACCGCTGCCTATACGTATTCCGTCGTCATTCCGGAAGGAATCGATCCGAACTCGGTGAAGCTTGCGCTGATGGAAGCGAGCGGTTCATCCGGCTCGGGATCCAGCTCAGGCTCCAGCTCCGGTTCAAGCAATTCCAACAATTCCGGTAGCTCGAGCAACTCGAATAGCTCCAACAGCTCCAACAGTAATGCATCCGGAGCATCGGGCTCTTCCAGCAATACGAGCGGCTCCAATACATCCGCTAACAGCAGCACGACGGGGAGCAGCAATACTACCAGCACCAATAAGACAAGCAGTACCGTTAGCGTAAGCAGCTATCCGGTCATGATGGTGGAGCTGAAGGGCATTCAGCAATCCGTCAGCGCCTCTCAGCAGGCAAGCCCTTATACTCTGGGTTCCCCTTTTACGCTATCGTCTAACGGCTTGATTGACAAGAATCTGGAAATCTCGTTGGTCGAGCTGCATATGCACGAAAACGAGGATCTCGGATATAAAACGGCCATCGGCAAATATAAAATTACGAACCGCGGTTCCGGAACGCTCGCCATGCCGAATATCGGCACCGAGCTGGTGAACAGCAGCGGGCAGTCCTTTGCGGGAGTCAAGCAAACGTCCACCGCAACGACGATTATGCCGAATACCAGCTACATCGTAAGCTATTCTTATTTGCTGCCTACGAACGAAACCGGAGCCAACCTCGCTCTGAACGTTATCGATCCGAAGTCGGCGGCGCCGAACAAACTGACGATCGGATCGTACCAGGTTGCCGTGCAGAATGAATCGTCCGATAAAGTGATCAGCTTCTATCCGTTCGAAGTTACGTTCCATGCCTTCAGCATAGCGACAATGTACAAATCCGGCTATGTCTATGAGCTGAACCTGGATCTGGAAGTGAACCGCAAAGAGACGGTCGTCGTGGACCAAAACTTCTCGAAAATGGAGTTCGAGCTGGTAGATTCGCTAGGACGTGTGCTCGGATCCCAGTCCATGACCTTCACCGGAACGAGCAAGCTTATTACCGGCAGCCAAAAGGTTACTTTCTCGGATATCAAGACCGAGCAGTTCGATAACAACATGGTGATCAACGTATACGAAACCATCGAGACAGCGAATGGGCCTGCCAAACGACTGGTGAAGCAATTGACGGATAAACCTAGTTAATTTACTATGCAAAACGAAAAAACCACCTTATCAAGGAACAGCGCACTGCTTTTATGGCAGTAGCGCCTTTCCTCGGAAGGTGGTTCTTTTATTAGGTAAGGTTTTAAGGCTTCAAGTCGATCAAAACCGTTTTAATTTCGTACGGCTTGATATGGAGCTTGATGGTCGGCTCACCGGACGGCTCCGTTATCGGACGCTCCATCAGATCGCACTCCTCCCAGCTCACAATCGGATAGGCGCTAGTCAGCTCGACTGTTCCCCGCTGCCCGCCGTATTCGTGGAACCGGAGCACAATCCGCTCCTCATCCTCCGCCTTCTTCACCGCGTCAACTTGCACATAGCCGCCTTCGATCCGGAATAATGAATCGAGCGCTTCCGTGCTTCCGATACTGACGTTTAACGGGGCATTTAAGTCCCATGCCTCCTGCACCGTACCCCCATCAAGCCAATCCCCTGTGTGCGGAAGCAGCGAGTATGTAAACTCGTGAAGCCCTTGATCCGCCTGCGGATCGGGCACCATGGCCGATTTCAGCAGCGTCAGGCGCATTTGGTTGTCCTTGATGTCATAGCCGTACTTGCAATCGTTCATCAGACTGACTCCGTATCCGCGCTCCGACAAGTCGGCCCACTGATGACCGACAACCTCGAAGCGCGCGTAATCCCAGCTCGTATTCCAGTGAGTAGGCCGTTTCACATTGCCGAATTGAATATCGTAGGTTGCTTCCGTTGAACGTACCTCTACCGGGAACGCGGCTTTCAGCAGCTTGCGCTGCTCGTGCCAATCTACGGTCGTATGAAAGTCAATGCGCCGGGAGTTTGCGTACACGATCATGTCCTGCCGCACCTGGGATGCTTTATATCCCCATACAAACCGCACTACGGCGCGAATCGCACCGGTTTCTACCACCTCAACCGATCGCAGCTCACGGATTTCCTCCATTTTCTCCTGATAAAAAATATCGATATCCCAAGCCTCGTGACGGCCTTTCGGCTTATCTTCGAACACCTGCAACATGTTGCCGCAAGCTCCCTCCGCCAACACTTCGCGCCCCGCCGACACATCCCAAATCGACGTCAGCTGCCCGTCCCCGTTCCAGTGCAGCTTGTAATACGGCGTTTCGATCCCGCTGCCGTTATCCAGCTTCCGGAACGATCTAACTGGCTCCGGCACGGCATGGGCATCGCCTTGACTCACGAACCGGATAGCCGCATTCCCCAAGGAAGGCACGCCGGCTGCCCGAACCCACCATCCGGAACCGGAACCATCGCGTTGACTCGCAATCGCTTGACCGTCCCCGTCTTCCCAGCTTCCTTGCTGCACGTTTCCGGGCAGATCCATATCGCTCACATATACGAGACTGTCCCGCTGCCAGCCTGCGCTGTTCCAGACCGTGTATACTCCCGGCTCCGGCTCCGCCGCCGGTGCCCCGGTCAACGCTTTTTCAGCCTGATGCCATGCTCTTTGCAATAACCGTTCCGCTTCCTCATATTCGAGTCTTGAATCCTCATACACTTGGTGAATCGAGGAGCCGGGAATAATATCATGGAACTGGTTGCGCAGGATGATTTTCCAGGATTCCTCCAGCTCCATATTGGCAACGACAGACCAGTCCGCCCGCTGAATGCCGCCCCACACTCCCATCCATTCCGCTTCACGGGCAAGCAGCTCCAGCTTGCGGTTCATTCGTTTATTGTAAGCTTGGCTCGTGTAAGTGCCTCTGTGAAGCTCCAAATACAGCTCCCCGTCCCATGTATGCACATATTCCTTGGATTCGGCCACCGTCTGCTGCAGCTGGACAAAATAGTCGTCGACACGTCCTGTCGTTACATGAGGGACGCCCGGCAGCTCGTTCAGCCTTCTGCGCAGCTCCAGCATGTCACGATTGACGCCGCCTCCGCCGTCGCCATACCCGTAGGACAGGAGAAGCTCGCGATTCAACGACTTGTCGCGATACGACTCCCAAATGCCTGCCACCGATCGGGCGGATACGTCGCCGTTATAAGTGTACAGCCATCCCCCTGCCGTATCGGGCGTTGTAATAAAATGCGTCAAAATCTCCGTGCCGTCAATGCCTCTCCAACGGAACGTGTCATGAGGCATCCGGTTGTACTGATTCCAGCTTATTTTGGTCGTCATGAACGTATCGATGCCCGACTTGCGCAAAATTTGCGGTAGCGCCCAGCTGTAGCCGAAGACGTCCGGCAGCCATAAGTAGGTGCATTCCACACCGAATTCCGCCCGCAAAAAACGGGTGCCGTACAAGAGCTGCCGTACAAGCGACTCTCCCGAGGTCAAGTTGCAGTCCGCCTCGAGCCACATCCCGCCGCCCGCTTCCCAGCGGCCTTCCTGTACACGTTTCTTAATCTGCTCATAGATTTGGGGATAGTCCGTTTTGATATAGTCGTATAGCTGCGGCATTGTCTGCAAAAAGATATAATCCGGAAACCGCTCCATCAAGCGCAGCACGGTCGAAAAGGAGCGGGCCGCTTTTTCCCTCGTATGCTTGAGCCTCCAGAGCCAGGCTACGTCAATATGCGTGTGCCCGATGCAGCGGACCGTTACCGGATGATACTTCGGCAGTACCGCAACGGAGGCACGCAGGAAAGCGGAAGCGGACGCTAACGATGCATAGAACGGCTCCGATCCCGGTGCGGACCAATCGATCAGCAGGAACGCTTCGTTAACGGCAGACAGCAGCATCGCGCGTTCGGCTGCGTGCTCATTCAGCAGTTGAACGATGTCCAAAGCGGCACGGGCTGTATAGTACAAATCGTCAGCATCCGCGTCCAGCCAGCACAGCTCCGCCCGCTTCAGCTGGTGCTCCTGCACCGCGCCCGATCGATACCCGCCCATGCCGGACCATAGCCGGAAGCATAGCTGGACGGTTCTCCCGATGATTCCCTTATCAAGAAACACTTCCTGATGGTTCGTATCTACACCTTGGTACGGCTTGCCGTCGACGTACAACAAGGATTCGAAGCCGGAATTGTTGCCCCCTCCGGTCTTCCCGAAGTCAAACCGGCCTACGGGCTGGCGGCCGCTCCATTCCACAGGAACCGCCGCTTCAGCCGCGAGCCATACATAGCGGTCGCTTCCTTCCCAGCGGTCCCCAAGGCGCATCGTTCCCGCTGCTTCATTCAATGACAAAGGCATCACAGGCTGTTCTCCAACCGTCCCTGTGGGATCCTCCAAGCTTTCAAACACGGGAATCCGCACTTTATCCCTATATCTAAACTCCGCCAGCTCCTGCAAACGTGCGGCCAGCTTCTCCAACGTAAATAACATCGTCGCAATCCCCCTTTTATAACACGTGTTATAATCACTGAAAAAAAATTATTATTTTCCTCTTAAACGTTTGCTTCCGAACTGTCCGAATTACTCCCGACGCTTTCTCTTTCTGCGAATTGGGCGGTAACCCAAATTCCGTTCTTGTCCTGCACCGGCCTTCGTCCGTCGATAGATTCCAGCAGCCGGGCCGCCGCCAGCTCCCCCATCTCGCGGTAAGGAACCTCCATCGACGTGATTGCCGGAAACATATGCTGGTTGATCCTCTCCGTATTGTCGCAAGCCATGACATGCAGCTGACGTCCTACCCCGATGCCCTCCAGCTGAGCGGCACGGCTTACATATACCGCACCACGCGACCAGTTCGTCAATACAGCTGCAGAGCCGAGCCGTCGTTCCTTGACCCATTGCCGCCAAAAGTCCGCCCGCTCGTTCCAGGAGCCGTCGATTTCGGAAAGTACTTGAGGCTGCAGCCCGTGCGATGTCATCCACGCCACGTAAGCTTGTCTTCTTTGGCGATCGCCATAGCCGAGCGGCGTCCCGTGATGGAGCTCCAAATAGACGGGGGCAAGCCCGGTCCGGCTCCACATATAATCCAGCGCGCGACGGACGCTTTCTTCGTAATCCATCAGTACCGAAGGAATGTCCGTCTCGTCGGGATACCCTTCTACGGAGATATAAGGCAGCCGATATTCCCGCACGGCCTTCACCCATTCCTCATTGACCAAATGGGGCCGATCCAGCGCCACAATCCCATCAATACGACGCTGCAAAAACAAGTCCAGCATCCCTTCGATCCGCTGCCCGGGCGCGGTCCCTGACGGGTACAGCAGCACGTGATAGCCATGTGCGGCGCACGCCGCCTGCATTCCTTCCAGCACCTGCAAAAACATCGGATTCGTCACATTCCCATAAGCCGCGAGACAGTAGCTGCGGCCGGTCTTCATTCCCCGAGCCTGCGCGTCGACCTGGTAATTTAATTCCCGGATCGCATCCAATACCGCCTGCCGCTTCTCCTCGCTAACCCCGATACCCGGCGTTCCGTTCAGTACCGCAGAAACGACGCTTCGCGATACTCCGGCGAGCTTGGCGACGTCGAAGCTGGTTACTCTTTTTGCCATATCCATCCACCTCTAGGAACAACATAACACGTGTTATAAGCAGATGCAATAATAACTTTGCGGGATGCTAATATTGTTAGCAACATTATCCATACTAGAGAGGAGATCTTAACATCATTTGAAGGAGCTGCTCTCAATTGCAACGTTTCAAGACGGCTGCAGGACTTCTGCAGGTTATCAGCCTGCTTCTTTTGGCCGGTTCAGGAATGTGCGCTGTTTCCCTGCCGATAGCTGGAGCCTTTCCGCCGCCCGCTGATCTCCGCATGACGGGAATAGAGCCGTTATCCGCCTCCGGAGGCAGTACGACCGTTTTGCAAACGGAGCAGAACGACGTAACGGGAGACGGACTTGCCGATACGATCACATTGATCGGATCCAGGCATGATGCTGACAGCCGTTATTATCATCGTCTGACAATCCGGATATTGCGCGGTGGTGCCGAATCTGAATCCGCCCTCACCTCCATCATGACGGAAGGAGGCTATGATCCGCGGTTTCTGCTCGCAGATTTCAATGCCGACAAAGTGAACGACCTCTTTGTGAGCACAGTGAGCATGGATCGGACAGCTGCGTCTGTCTCACTATATTCCTTAAGCAGCGGGTTACCGGTTCGTCTGCCGCTCCCATCTCCATTGAACGTCACCGGCTCGCTCAAGGATACGTACAAATTGCAGCTGACGATCAGAGATACGATGCAATCGTATATGCTCGATATTCAGCAGCACAAGGCTCGTTACAATGCAGCGGGCTTTTACCGGAACGGCAGGCTGCTAAAGCCTAAAAGCATTGTCGCAGGATCATATAGCGAGCTTATGCCCATGGACGTTGATAACGATGGAGCCTTCGAGCTGCACGGCATCCAAAGCATCGGAGGCATCTCTCCGGACGATACCGTCGCAAGCGCCGTCTCCTTGTGGAAGTGGCGGTACCATCAATGGACGCTGATGAAGGCGGATATTACGAATTCCTCCCAAGAAAAAACCCAGGCGCCTTCGTAAAGGCTGCCTGGGTTTTGGCATCATCTATTTACACCAGCATCGTATGCTTGAACTGCTGCATGGCTACGTAGTAGCGTAATTTGTTAAGATCTCCGGACGAAATGCTGTGAATTTCCGCACCGTAGCGGATTGTCTTCTCTAGAATGTGGGCATAGCGCACAATAAGCTTGGGATAAATGCATTCTTCGTCGCAAATGATCATGCTGTTATAAACGTGGTGCATTTTAATGGAAAAATCATTCACCTCAAACCCAATACCAAACCGGCTGACATCGGAAATCCGTACGGCGGAAATTTTAAAATCGTCCGTAATCGTTCCATAGGTGTTGAGCTTAAAATTCGTGAACGTAGCACTCTCCTCGACAAGCCATTCCTCCGCCTTGCTGCCTGAGCTTGCCTTTATATGGAATAGCTCCGAATCCGAAGGAGCAAGTATTACCTTCGATTGGAAGTTATGCAAAACTCGCATCGTTTGGCGCCGTTTAAAATCAAAGCACAAAACCGAATCACCGTCCGGAAGATGAGGCTCCTCCATTACGGTTACTTCCATCAGTTCCGGCTGATCATAGCCTACTTGCCCGTGGTATACTTTGCCTTTGTGCAATAATTGAATGTCTTTCATAAAAATCACCTCGTTTGCTGATCATAGTTCTACTATAGGAGATAAACTTTTAGAAAGTTTGAGGCAAATATTAGGAGACTATTAGATTTTATGTCCAAATAAGTCGAACCATGTCGATTGTGTCGATTCGTTGTCAAACCTATTAACCGTATATTGGGAAATAAAAACAAGCCCTTCGACAATCGAAGGACTTGCTATTGTTTTTTAGTAAGCATCCTTACTATTAATGCTCCATATGATCTTCCGGCTGCGCCGCTTTGACTGTCAGGCCGCCGTCTACCATCAGCAAATGACCGTTGATCTGCATAGCTTCGTCGGAAGCCAGAAAGACCACCGCGTCGCCGATTTGGCGGGCTGTGCCAAGGCGTTTCATCGGATTCGCTTCGATCTCCTTGGCGCGAATGCCCGGATCGGCCAGGAAGTCCGTGCACATGTCGGTATCCACTGTGCTTGGCCCTACCGCGTTGACGTTGATGTTATATTTGCCAAGCTCGATGGCCATCCCTTTGGTCAGCATGTTGGCTGCCGCTTTGGACGATTGATAGTGCGGAATGACCGGACTGGTAACGACAAGACTTGCCGTTGACAATACGTTGATGATTTTACCGTAACGCTTCGGAATCATTTTCATCGCAGCCAGCTGGGAGGCGACGAAAATCGACTTCACGTTCGTATTGAAAGTTCGGTCCCATGTTTCTTCCGTCACTTTCATAAATGGCTCGAACGGAGCAATTCCAGCATTGTTGACCAAAATTTCCACGTCCCCGAGCTGCTCCTCGACTTGCTTGAACATTGCTTCCACTTGCGCTTTGTTTCCAACGTCGGCTTGAACGGTGATCGCTTTGCAGCCCAGAGCTTCGACCTGCTCCTTCACCTTCTCCGCCAGCTCCTTGGAACGGTCGGAAGTGTAATTTACCGCTACATGAGCGCCTTCTTCCGCAAGACGAATCGCAATTGCTTCTCCGATCCCGCGGCTTGCGCCTGTTACCAGGGCAACCTTGCCTTGTAGTCTAGCCATCTGTGAATCCTCCTGCTGCTATAAACGCTTGCGCTTACGATATTTGTC
Source organism: Paenibacillus sp. H1-7 (assembly GCF_022354825.1). Taxonomy (GTDB): domain Bacteria; phylum Bacillota; class Bacilli; order Paenibacillales; family NBRC-103111; genus Paenibacillus_S. The sequence goes on along the minus strand of NZ_CP031168.1, from coordinate 1,652,147 downwards.
TTACAGGCTCGGTCCGATCCGGTTAATACTGAATTCGGTATGTCCCAGCACTTCCGCTTTGGTCAGCTTGCCGTTTGCAACTTCTTGAATTTCCTGCCAAATTTTGTCGCCCGCGTCTTCGAGGCTCAAAGTACCTTCGAGCATGTCGCTGACATCCACGTCCATATTGTCGCTCATGCGCTCGAACATCCGTTTGTTGCCGGTAATTTTGATAACCGGAATAACTGCGGAGCCCGTAGGCGTACCGCGGCCGGTTGTGAAGCATACGAGATGAGCACCGCCTGCTGCCATACCGGATACGCATTCAATGTCGTTACCAGGGGAGTCCATGAAGTACAAGCCGTGCTTAGGCAGCTGCTCCGCATACTCGACGATGCCTTGGATCGGAGCGTTACCGCATTTGCTGATACAGCCAAGCGATTTCTCCTCGATCGTCGTCAAGCCGCCTGCGATGTTGCCCGGGCTAGGGTTTCCTCCACGCATGTCGGCGCCCATCCGTTCAACCTCTTTCTCGAAGCGGTCAACGATATGGTACAGCTGCTTTTCCGTTTCAGGCGTTGCGCAGCGGGATGCCAATACATGCTCGGCCCCGATAATTTCCGTAGTTTCGCCGATAACGACGCCGCCGCCTTGTTGAATGAGCGTATCGGCAGCCGCACCGAGAGCCGGGTTGGAAGCCAAGCCGGACGTCGCGTCGGAACCGCCGCATTTTACACCGATGATCAGCTCGTTGAAAGGAATCGGCTCTGGTGTCATGGCATCGAGTTCGGCGCGCATTTTTCTAGCCAGCTCGGCACCGTATTGAATCGCTTTTACGGAACCGCCGACCGATTGAATGTCGAATACTTCGACCGGCTTGCCTGTAGGGCGAATAGCGTCGGCCAATTCGTTAGGGTCGATAACCTCGCAGCCCAAGCTGATAATAATAACTCCGCCTACGTTAGGGTTTTTACCCGTACCTGCCAAAACTTCGAACGTACGCTCTTTATCCGCGCCGATCTGGCTGCATCCGTGCTGATGCGGGATGGCCACCGTGTCCGGCACCATTTGGTTAATACGGCTGCACACCTGGTTGGCGCAAATAACGGTTGGAATAATGAGCAAATGATTGCGGATTCCAACATCGCCGTTCGGTCTTCTATATCCCATCATGTGATCCATGATTATATCCTCCCTTAAGTTGACGCTTATGCTTTTACCGCTTGATCGCCGCGGCCGCGGATGCCTTCTACATTGTGAACGTGCACATGCTGGCCTGCTTTGATCTCGGATGTTGTACGTCCGATAACTTCACCGTATTTGCGAATATCCGTACCTTCCGGAACGGTTACAATCGCGATTTTATGGCCGAATGGAACATTGTCGAGCAGCTCGACTTCCTGAACCTGATCTTGAACGCGATACGTAATTTTCTGACCTTGCTGTAAATCCTTGATTGCCGTTGCTACATGATCCCGGGCATCCATAACCAATGCGTCGGCACCTGCTTCGATTTGATGTGCTGCCATTCTCCTAGACCTCCTAAAAGTAATGCATGAGCGAAGCTCACTTGCTGTATAAAACGTTCCATTGAACCTCATCCTCCGGCCGGCTGGGGAGCGGCTTTTTGTAAGCCACAAGCTTGTACGCCTTCTCCCCTCTAACCCGGTACCGGTCGGTTCCAATATCTTAACGAGCGTGGTCCAGCTTCCGGCTTCCGGTTAAGCCTGCTCCGCTACCATTTTGTTCGTCAAGGAGCCCAGCTTCTCGATCTCGATCGTTACAACGTCGCCGTCCTTCAAATACACTTGCTTGTCCTCAGGCAAACCGAGCACAACGCCTTCCGGTGTACCTGTCAAAATAATGTCGCCAGGAACCAGCGTCATGTGCTGGGAAATGTAGCTTACGATCTCGTCGCAATGGAAAATCATGTCCGCCGTGTTGGAGTTTTGGCGTACTTCTCCGTTCACGATGCAGCGGATGGACAAATCGTTCGGGTTGCCGACTTCATCAGCTGTAACCAGGTAAGGTCCGAGCGGGCTGAAGCCGTCGCAGCTCTTGCCGAGCAGCCATTGCTGCGTGCGCATCTGCAGATCGCGTGCGGACAAGTCATTCACGTTGCAATAGCCGAATACGTGATCCAAAGCATTCTCCTTGGAAACGTATTTCGCGGTTTTACCGATAACGATAACAAGCTCCGCTTCGTAATCGACCTTGCTCGATACTTTCACCGGCAAAGGAACGTCCGCACGGTGGCCCGTCAGCGTATTGTTGAATTTGTTGAAAAGAATCGGATATTGCGGAATCGGAGCGTTCGTTTCTTCCGCATGCTTGCGGTAGTTCAGCCCCACGCAAATGATTTTGTTAGGGTGGGTAACGGCAGGTCCGAGATTCAGATCGGATTCGTTCAAAATGTATCCGGATGCGCCGCCCGCAGCAGCAATCGCCTGGTCGACATAAGCTTGAAGCGCGGCTACGGATGCTGCTCCGCCTTCGATCACCTCATGTACATTTTGCGGCACGGATTGACCGGCAGCAGCAGGAACAGCCTGCAGCGCAGCGGCAATATGTACTACGCCTTGTTCGGTTTTTACGCCAAGCTTTTGCTGGCCGTTTTCGATAAAAGTAAGAAGCTTCATGAGTTCATACCTCCAATTAAAATTGTTGGATTTTATTGCGGATTGCTAAGACCGGCGGACGTTAACCGGCCCTAATCGAAAGTCTTCTTTTATATTAGGCGTTCTTGCCGAATACAACGCCGCCATCGATATAGAGCGGGGAGCCCATCATAAACTTCGAATCGTCGGATGCCAGGAACAATGCCGCTTTCGCAACGTCCTCCGGTCTGCCGAGGTCGCCGCTCAGCTGGCGCGTTTTCAGCGAAGCGTAGGCTTCTTCCTGGTTCGTGTACGATTTTTTCAAGTAATCCTCTACGAACGGCGTCAAAATTGTGCCCGGAAGCAATGCGTTCACGCGGATTTGGTAAGGAGCGTAGTCGACTTGCATCGATTTGGTCAAAGAAAGGACGGCGCCTTTCGTAGCGGAATACGATGCGCGGCGTGCGAGACCGATTTCGGCGATGCAGGAGGACATGTTGATAATCGAACCGTTGCGGCGCTCCATCATGTGAGGAAGCACATATTTACAAGGCAGGAACACGCCGCGGATGTTGATGTTGATAACGCGGTCCCAAGCGTCGGGCTCCACTTCGTGGATGGCGCCTACGCCGCTGACTCCTGCGTTATTGAACAGTACGTCGATGCGGCCGTAAGCGGCGATCGCTTGATCGACCATGGCTTTTACGGAATCCGGATTCGTTACATCCGCTTGAAGGAACATAGCGTTACCGCCGGCTTGCTTGATTTCCTCCACCGTTTCCTGGCCTTTCTCCTCAAGCAAATCATTGACGATAACCGTCGCTCCTTCTTTCGCGAACAACAAAGCGGAGCTTTTGCCGATACCCGAACCGGAACCGGTAATCAATGTCACCTTATCTTGCAATCTCATTGCCTACACACCCTTCTAAAATGTTTAATTACAAGTGCCTTGGGACAGCCTCGCGGCCAAAGCGCAAATTTCCTTCTGCGCCTGACTTCGCTTTTGCTCCCATTCATGCTGGAACATCGAGCAGCTGATTGCCGCCACGGTGTTCCCCTGGGCGTCCAGCACAGGAGCGGCTACGCAGCAAAAGCCCATCACCGCTTCCTGCAAATCGCAGGCGAAGCCCTCCGCACGAATTTGAGTCAGCTGCCCTAGCAGCTCGTCTCTCGATTTGATTGTATGCTGGGTCAATCCGTTGTGAAGCTGCTCGTCGGGATACATGGCTTTCACCTTGTCAGAATCAAGCGCCGCGAGCATTACCTTGCCAAGCGCCGTTGCGTGAGCAGGAAGCTTCATCCCGGGCTCGGAGGCCAGTCTTACCGGAGAAGGCATCTCCTCCTTGGCCAAATAGAGCACATCGCTTTGCTCGAGTCTCGCCAGCTGAATCGTCTCTTGAATCGTATGCTTCGTAATCGATGCTTCCTTGCGGAACCGGTCGATCAAGCTGAACTGCTTAAAGTATACGTTTCCGAGAAAGCCGAGCTTCGAGCCGAGCGAGTACGTGCCTTCCGCTTCGCGGACGACCCATTCCAGCGCTTCGAGCGTATTCAGCAGCGAAAACATGGAGCTCTTGTTAATACCCGACAGCTTCGACAAATCCATCAGCTTCAGCTTGGAAGGCTGCCCGGAAATCGCTTGAAGAATAACGTCCGCCTTCTCTAAGGCGGGTACCCAATATTTCTTGTCCATGCGTCCTCCTGGCGGGTCCAAAAACCAAAACTAGCGGTGCTAGTCTAGCATTGCCTCTATGAAATAGTACGATCTGCAACGACCTCTGCAGTAAATTATCGAATGTATTGTCGTTGCGGTTTAGTATACAAAACCACAGTTTTGTATATTTGACAACTTCATCGTACAACGCGTCAACGTATATGTCAACGGAATTTTAAGCCGGATCACGGCGATGCGGTGGAGCGCGCGGGAAGCCTGATGTGGCGCAGGTTTGTGGCGTTAGAGCTGGCTGAAGGCGGGGCTGTATCGCGGCGGGTTATGGGTGGAGCTGATGTGCGGAGTCGTGCCGCTGTAGACCGGATTTTCCGCGTTACAGCTGTGGCTCAGGCACGATGCTGCTTCTCCGAGACTCTGTAACGCGGTTTTTCCTTGTTACAGTCGGGCTTGAGGCGTGCGACTGCCGCTGTAGAGCGGATTTTCCGCGTTACAGCTAAGGCTGAGGCACAATTCTGCTATGCCGGGCTTCTGTAACACTGTTTTTCCGTCTTACAGCTGGGCTTGGGGCGTGCGACCGCCGCTATAAAGCGGTTTTTCCGCGTTACAGCTGTGGCTCAGGCACGATTATGCTATGCCGGGCTTCTGTAACGCGGCTTTTGCATCTTACAGCTGGGCTTGGGGCGTGCGATGGCTACTGTAAAGCGGATTTTCCGCGTTACAGCTGTGTCTCAGGCACGATACTGCTTCTCCGAGACTCTGTAACGCGGTTTTTCCTTGTTACAGTCGGGCTTGAGGCGTGCGACTGCCGCTGTAGAGCGGATTTTCCGGATTACAGCTAAGGCTGAGGCACGATGCTGCTATGCCGGGCTTCTGTAACGCGGTTTTTCCGTCTTGCAGCTGGGCTTGAGGCGTGCGACCGCCGCTGTAAAGCGGTTTTTCCGCATTACAGCTAAGGCTCAGGCACGATGCTGCTTCTCCGAGACTATGTAACGCGGTTTTTCCGTGTTACAGTCGGGTTTGGGGCGCTCGACCGCCACTGTAAAGCGGTTTTTCTGCGTTACAGCGATGGCTCAGGCACGACGCTGCTTCTTTTCTGTAACGCGGTTTTTCCGTGTTACAGTCGGGCTTGAGGCGCTCGACCGTCACTGTAAAGCGGATTTTCCGCGTTACAGCGGTGGCTCAGGCACGATGCTGCTTCTCCGAGACTCTGTAACACGGTTTTTCCGTCTTACAGCTGGGCTCGAGGCGTGCGACCGCCGCTGTAAAGCGGTTTTTCCGCGTTACAGCCTAACAAGAGAACAGCCTCAACGAAACGAAACGATACGCCTACTGCAAGCCTTAGCCAATTTCTTGCGGGCCGCTATACCGCCCCCGAATAAAGCGAAAAGCAGAGCATGCTCCCATCCACTGGAGCGGCTCTGCTTTGATATTACTTAATAATCACGGCATATACCTTGCCCGGTCCGTGAATACCGATCGTAAGATCGTTCTCGATGTCCGCGCTTCGGCTAGGACCCGTGATCAAATTCAAGGACGACGCATAATGGCTTCCGTCCGACTTGCCTTGCGTGATGCTGCTGAAGCCTTCGCCCATCCGCGTCACCAGCTGATCCGCGCGGAACACCGCGAACAGGATATCGGTCAGCAGGCTGACCGAGCGTCCGCGCTGCGGCGAGCATTGCAGCATAAGCGTGCTCGTGTTGGCGACGGCGTAGTCCGGCCAAATGATGCCGAGCTGGCAGCGCTCCGTGCGCTTCAGCAGCTCGCTGCGTTTGGCCCAGTTGGAGCTGGCGTCGGCCGCAGTCTCTCCGTCTGCAGCGTCGGTCGCTTTCCACGGCACGACTTCGACGCCCGCTTCAGCCAACACCTCGTCAAGGCCGAGGCCGATCAGGCCGTCGTGCTCCCAGCGCGATACATGCGTCACGCCCAGCTCCGCGGCTACTTCCTTAAGCCAGGCCCCGATGCTCTCCTTGGCCTCGGCTTCCTCCACTACCAGAACCTTTCCCGTTAAGGCGGTCCAGTTCTGGATGAACAGCTCGATTTTCTCGTCGGTGGTTCGCTCGATTTGTTTATAGAAATCCGGTGCGCCGCGGAACGGCCGCTCCGGAGGGGTGCTTGAAGGCGCTTGGCGTCCCAGCCGGGACGAAATGTTGGCGATGAACGCGTCGCGGCCGTGAATTTGTCCTGGATTAATGCTCATGCGGCTTACCTCCCTTATTCACCGGCGCATCCGGCGCTTTGGCGATGACCGGCGCCGATTTCAGCTCCTGCTGCAGCGCTTCCCAGCGGTCGCGGAACGACTGCTTCGGCTTCATCGGGAAGAAGCGCGACTGCGTCCAGCCGGACATCGGTCCCGGCCCTTTCTTGATGAAGCCTTTGCTGATAAAAGGCTTCTGCATATAATAGGCGGATTTCGTCGCCATTTTGTACAACGTCACGCTCCCGAACGCCGTCTGGAACGACTTGAAGGCAACGCGCTCGGCCAGCGGGGTCAAGCCCATCTTGACCTTGCGGGCGCGCAGCTGCACAAGCATATCGTGCAGCGGAATCTTCACCGGGCATGCCTCATAGCATGCCCCGCACAGGCTGGAAGCGTAGGCCAGCTGGCCCGCTTCCTTCATGTCCTGCTGCAGCAGCGGCGTCAATACGGCCCCGATGGGGCCGCTGTATACGCTGCCGTAGGTGTGTCCGCCGACGTGACGGTACACGGGGCATGCGTTCAAACAGGCTGCACATCGGATGCAGTGCAGCACCTCCTGGAACACCGGATCGCCGAGCTGCGCCGAGCGTCCGTTGTCCAGGACGATCAGATGGAGCTCCTCCGGTCCGTCGAGCTCGCCCTCGCGGCGCGGTCCCGTAATCATCGACGTGTACGTCGTCAGCTTCTGACCGGTCGCGCTGCGCGCCAGCAGGTTCAGTACGACCTCCAGGTCGTCGTACGTAGGCACCAGCCGTTCCATCCCCATGATGACAACGTGAGATTTTGGAATCGTGCTCACCATACGGCCGTTTCCTTCATTAGATACCAGCGTGATCGCACCGGACTCCGCAACGCCGAAGTTACATCCGGTCAGGCCGATGTCCGCCTCCAGGAAATAATTGCGCAGCCGCTGTTTGGCATAGCCGGCCAGTATTTTCGTTTCCGGCGGAAATTGCTCGCCGGATTCGTTGTTGAACAGCTCGGCGATCTGCTGCTTGTTTTTATGAATCGCTGGAATGATCAAGTGAGACGGCGTTTCTTTCGCCAATTGAAGAATATATTCTCCCAAATCGGTCTCGATCGCTTCGATGCCGCGTTCCTCCAAATGATGATTCAGATGGATTTCCTCGGACACCATCGATTTCCCTTTGGCCACAAGCTTCGCCTTGCGCTGCTCCGCCAAATCCATAAAGACTTTGACGGCTTCGTCCGCCGTACGGCAAAAATAGACGTGCCCGCCCGCTTTGGACACATTATCGGTAAACTGGGTCAAATAATAATCCAGATTATCAACGACATGCTTGCGGATCTGCTTGCCGCGCTCGCGCCATTCTTCCCATTGGCCGAAGTCGTCCATCGCCTTCAGCTTGGCGGTTTTCAGCTTATCCGTCGTAAAAGCGACCGCTTTGCGCAGAAATTCGTCGGCCAGCGCTTCTTCCGTTCTTTTCTTCAGCCCCGTACCGATCAATTGCTTCTCATCGACCTGATTCACCGTTCTTCACTCCTTCCTCCAGCAGCTGCGCCAAATGCATTACGCGAACCGGCTTGTTCTCTTTGTTCAGACGGCCGCCGATATTCATCAAGCAGCCCATATCAGAACCGACGAGCACGCTGGCTCCGGTTGAGCATACGTGGCCTGCCTTCTCGCATACCATTGCTTCGGACATATCCGCCATTTTGACCGCAAACGTACCGCCGAAGCCGCAGCAATCTTCTTTTTTCGGAAGATCGATGTACTCCAGCCCCTTGACTCCCGTCAGCAGCTTGTTCGGCTCATCCTTCACGCCGAGAAACCGCGTCGCATGGCAAGATGCGTGATAAGTAACCTTTTCGTTAAATACCGCTCCCAAATCCGTTACGCCGAGAACATTCACAAGAAATTGCGAAAACTCGTACGTTTTAGCGATCAGCTCTTCCGCCTTGCGCTTCCATTCGGGTTCGCTCTCGAACAATTGAGGATAATAGTGGTGAACCATCCCTGTACAGGAGCCGGACGGCGAAACGACATAATCGCTATGTTCAAAAGCACGGATCAAGCCGCGTGCCACTTCCCTTGCCTCATCCTGATAGCCGCTGTTGAAGGCAGGCTGCCCACAGCATACTTGCGCATCCGGAAAATCTACCTCACAGCCGTACCGGTGCAGCAATCTGACAACGCTTTCCCCCACCTCGGGATAAAGCTGGTCGGCCAAACAAGTAATAAATAAAGAGACTCGCATAGGGTTCCCTTCCTTTATTCATAAAGTAATAGTTATGTTATCAGGTTATCAGATAAGTTGATTTTTGAAAAGGATTATTTGTCGAATGGCAGCAAATCCAGTGCATGTTTCCATCCTTTAGCAGCAGCCTTGAGAGGAAGTGATGATCTTGGCGGAGATCAGCAATAATCCGGGTGAAGTCCTTGCCGGGACACATCCGCCCTACGGCTCCATTGAGCAAAAATTTAGAAAAAGCCGATGCTTTATACACAAATCTAAAGCAGCTGTGTGGGGCTGCCTTTTGTAGTATGAAAGCGAATATAAATGGAGTATCGTTGCTGCCAATGACATCGGCCAGCAGTCAAGCGGAATCCCCCTCTTTTGCTCTGCTTGGCCCCAAGTGACTATTCGCATCCATCAATCATTCCTGCCTCATCTAGCCCCGGCCCGCCGCAATTCGGCTTCAATATGACTATCCCCTTTAAGCTGCGCCCAGGCAAGAGGTGTCGACCACGGTGCGCCCGACTTATTCGGATCGGCGCCGCGCTCGAGGAGCATTGCAACCATCTCCTTGTGTCCCCAGCGGGCTGCGAAACCAAGCGGAGTAGAACGATACTCCTCGTCGACGGAATTCATAGCAGCACCATAATCAAGGAGCAAGCTCGCCTTCTCCACATCCCCCTCCTGCGCCATATCGTGCAGAAGAGTAACATGCTGCCAATTCATGTGATTCGGATTCATGCCATGGTGCAGAAGAAAGGCAGCGATTTCGTAGTGCTTGAAATAATAGTACCGTCCCCACTTCGTAACGTCAGGAACACGTGCGCCATAACGGATTAACAGCGCGAGCATCTCTCGTTTGCCATCGCGCGCCGGTCCACATAGTATGCCCTCTCCCCAAAAAGCGCTTGCTTGCCGCAGCAGCTCTGGGTTCGCTGCAATTATCTGTTCAACCTCTTCCAGCTTGTTATCTTCCACTAAGGTATGGAAGTGATCCAAATCGCTGGTTGTATCTACTGCGCCATATTCAAGAAGAAGGCGTGCTAGCTCGGGATCTTTACGCGCCTGGAACAACACGCTGCCGCTCGATTCCGGCGCAGTATTCGGGTTCGCATCATATTCAAGCAGCAGCTTCACCATTTCATGCTGCCGCTGATACACCGCGTTCCAAAGAGCCTGTCCGAGAGGTGCGCCCTCTTCCGGCAAGCTCGGGTTCGCACCGTGCTCGAGCAGCAGCTTAACCATCTCGAAGTCATTACGCCGTGCAGCAGCCGAAATGGGCCGTCGATGTGAAGAGTCCTCAAAATTAGCCGAATTCGGGTCGCGCCGAAGCGCCTCTCGTACATAGTGGTCATCACCAAGCGCTGCAGCAAGATAGATGTTGTATTCTGCCCCTCTTGCTAGCAGCATACCGGCAAGAACGCCTGCTAGCGGCGCTGGCTTGCTGCCTCGGTCCACAACACAGTTAATGGGGCGTATACCGTCGGAACGCATCGCATCCGGGGCTGCACCGGCATCGAGCAGGACCTTCATGATCTCCGGATGACCACCCCTTACAGCCTGATGAAGAGCCGTTTCGCCGGTTTCGTTGCTGACAAAAGCCAGTTGGGGATTGCGTGACAAATCAAATCGAATCCTATCGGCATCGCCTTTTCGAGCGGCCTCCAAAAATTCGGAAAGGCCTTCCATGACAGGAAACCGCTTAGACAGGGTGTTTAATAAAATATTTGCAATCTCATGATATCCGCGATCCTGTGCCATTGTAAGAAGCGAGTCTTGAAACGGATAAGTACGATAGGCAGGATCAGCTCCTTGTTCCAGCAAGTAACGGACAATGTCCAGATGGCCTTCACGAACCGCGAAGTGGATTGGCGGAGTGTAGTTGTATTCGCAGTGGTTCAATTCGGGCCGATGCGAAGCGAGTCTCTTCACTCGTTCCAAATCCCCGTCCCGGCTTGCACTGAGCATGTCCCAAACATCATCGTCCTTCAATTCTCCAGGTCTTAACAACGTCATCCGCTCCCCTTTCGGATTCTATGTATCCTACATCTTTTCGAGTATGGTGTTAAACGGTATCAACGAGAAGTACATCAATAGCTAACAAGGTCACTAACTTCAAATCACCTGTAGGGGCTTCTGCGAATGGCTAGAAAGCTGTCTTTATACTATTCGTGAAGGGAATAAGCTATCCTTTCTGTCGCTCGGATCAGCACAGACGATAAAGGGAGCAGCTGCCGCGGCGGTCTGCTCCCTGGTTATTGAATAGCGTATCTCGTAAAAATAAAACTGCGCATCACTTTTTCAAAAACTTCAACAGCACCTGCTCGACATGGAACAGATGTCTGCGCATCGCTTCCTCTGCCTGGGCCGGATCGCGGTCGCGCACCGCTTCATAAATCGCTTTATGCTCCTTCAGCAGCTGGCTGGAAACCGTTTTGCTTGAATACATTTGAATCCGTCTCGTTTCGCGGATCGCGGTTTGCATTTGCGTCGAGATCGAATCGATCATCCGCTCCATGATGGAATTGTGAGTTGCCTGCGCCAAGGTAAGGTGGAACAACATATCGGAACGCTCCCCCTCCTCTTCATTGCCCAGGAAATCTTCCATATTGCGCAAAACCGCTTCAAATTTCGCCATATCCTCGTCTGTGCGCTTTTCCGCTGCCAGTGCCGCATTGGAAATTTCGAGCGCCTTCCGCGCTTCAATCAGCTCCACGACCGTCTCGCGGCTCATTAACAGCGAATCGAATACGGGAAGATCCACATCCTGCGACTCGATACTACGGACATAGCTTCCTTCGCCTTGATGGATTTCCACCAGTCCCATAGCCTTCAAAGCGCTAAGCGCTTCTCTGACGGTAGATCTGCCGACCTGAAACCGTTCGGACAGCTCCTTTGCCGAAGGCAGCTTTTGACCCGGCTGCAGTGCGCCGCTCACTATTTGCTCTTTAATTTGATCCGCAATGACTTCATATATTTTACGCGACGATATTTTCTGAATTTCCAAGTCGTCCGCCCCCTGTGCATCAACATGATTACTAACCCTAACCGCCCATCAGCTCACGCTTATTATACCCGCTTGCAAGGCGGAAAGCCAATTGTTACCTGTTATTTTCTCATTTCGTTTCATGCTCATCACAGTGTGAGTACGAGGGGGATTACACGTATCCTTTCGACGTTTGCCGGAACAGTCCGGGCGTCATCCCTACCGTTTTGCGGAACAGCCGGATGAAGTAGTTATAATCGCTGAACCCTACCTCCGCGGCGACCTCGGGAATCGGAATCGTGCTGTGAATGAGCAGCCGTTTGGCCCTGTCCATGCGAAGCGTATGATGATACTGCAGCGGGGTTAATCCCGTATGCTTCTTCAAGCAGCGGGCGGCATAGTCGAAATGAAAATGCAGCTCCTCCGCCATCCGTTCCGCTCGAAACGGCTCCATGTACCGTTCCTGCAAATAATCCTTTACTTGCTCTGCGACGGTATAAGAACGGGTGGAGCGTCTATACTCTTTCACTCCCGACTGCAGCTGAGACAGTAAACGTCCCATGGCGACCTGCAAATCGACCGCATGCTCCAGCGTCAAGCTGTCGCGCAGCTGCAGCATATCCTGCAAGGTCGGAATAAGCGGCTTCATGTCCACCTTGCCGTACTTGGGCAAAAATAAATACTGCTCCGCCGGCGCAAGATCCAAATCGGTTCCTCTGCGGACAAGCGTCGACCAAGGAATGTGCTTCTCCGCCATGCGCGCCACCGGGCGGCTGTGCCTGAAATGAAGCCAATACAGCTCCGTGTCCCCGGTGCAAGACCGGTGTCCGTAGTGCGTTTTGCCTGGCTCCAGCAGCAGGACCTCGCCAGCTTCCACCTCATAGGGAGTCTCATCCTCGGTCATATAGAGAGCGCCGCTGCAAACCAGAACGAGATCGTACACCTCGAAGCACCGCTCAAAATGCTGCATCCCGCTCCTCCATACGGAGTGTCCGGCCGTTAAAAATTGCGGCAGCGGCGGAATCGATAGCTGTAAAATATCCATTGGGCACTCCTTTCTCCCTGCAAACCAAACGATGCTACTCCAGTGTAGTGGACGGACTGGCAAAATACAATCGAATTTGGTCGATATTGTGCTATAAATGGTCGGCCTCTTACCTATGCCAAGCTTCCATTCCGTTCTATAGTGTATAATGTAACCGCTTTTTTAAGTGATCTGAAATCAACAAGCATTCAAAGGAGCGTGTCTATTTTTATGCGTTTTCGCCAGGTCCATCTCGATTTTCATACTTCAGAAGCCATTCCGCATATCGGAAGACAATTTTCCAAGCAGCAATTCCAAGACATGCTGAAAAAAGGCAGTGTAGATTCCATCACCATCTTCTCCAAATGCCACCACGGCTGGGCGTATCACCCTACGGAAGCGAATGAAATTCATCCTGAGCTTGAATTCGACCTGCTCGGCGCGATGATCGAAGCCGCTCACGAAATCGACGTCAAGACGCCGGTGTACATATCCGCCGGATTGGACGAGAAGCTGACCCGCCGCCATCCGGAATGGCTCATCCGCGATATTAACGACAATACGAACTGGGTCGACGGGTTCATGAAGCCGGGCTACCATCAGTTCTGCTTGAATACGCCTTATCTGGATATTCTCATCCGGCAAATCGAGGAAGTCGTACGCAATTATGATGCCGACGGCATTTTCCTGGATATTGTCGGCGTTCGCCAGTGCTACTGCCATACTTGCGTTCAGACGCTTAGAGACGCAGGCCAGGACCCCCGCAACAAGGAAGCCGTTATTGCCCTGGGCGAGAGAACCTATGCCAACTATGCATCGAGAGTCCGCGAAGCGATCGACGCGATCAAGCCGGGACTGCCGGTATTCCATAACGGCGGCCACATTCGCCGCGGACGCCGGGATTTGGCGGGCATGAACTCGCACCTGGAGCTGGAATCATTGCCGACCGGAGGCTGGGGATACGATCACTTCCCGCTGTCCGCACGCTATGCGCAAGGGCTTGGCATGAATTATCTCGGCATGACCGGCAAATTCCATACGACCTGGGGCGAATTCGGCGGCTACAAGCACCCGAATGCGTTGAGGTACGAAACGTCGCTTAGCATCGCTAACGGCGCCCGCTGCTCCATTGGCGATCAGCTCCATCCGGAAGGCTTGATGGATCCCGCCACCTATGAGCTGATCGGTGCCGCTTACCGCGAGGTCGCCGAGAAAGAGGCGTGGTGCAGGGATGTAAGAAGCATAGCCGACGTCGCTTTGCTTTCGGTGGAAGCCGTCGCTTCCCAAAAAGAAGAGAAGCGCGAGGATCGTTCCGGCACCTCGGACGCAGGTGCTGTTCGGATGCTGCTGGAAGGCAAAATCCTGTTCGACGTCGTGGATACGGAGAACGATTGGACGAAATACAAAGTCGTCATTTTGCCTGACCAAGTCGTTGTGAATCCGCAGCTTGCGGCCAAGCTGAACGATTATTTCGCCCAAGGCGGCAAGGTGCTCGCTACCGGGCGTTCCGGCTTGAACGAGGCGGGAGACGGCTTCGCGATCGACCTTGGCGTTGCCTGGGAAGGCGAGAATCCTTACAAGCCGAGCTTTTTCCGCCCTCATTTCGAGCTGGCAAGTTTGCAAAACGCTGCCTTCGTCTTTTACTCCGACGGCCAACAGGTTCAGTTGACGGACGGTACGTCCCTCGGGCACCGTGAGAATCCGTACTTTAACCGCGATGTGTTCACCTTCTGCTCGCACCAGCATACGCCTAGCGCACAGCAGGATAACGGGCCGGGCATGGTGGAAAGCCGCAACGGTATTTATTTTGCCTGGAACGTGTTTGCCGATTATGCCGGGAAAGGCAGCCTGGCCTTGAAGGAAAGCGTATTGTTCGCCTTGAACCGGCTGCTTACCGACAAGACGCTCAGCACCACTTTACCGGCTCAGGGCATCGTCACCTTGATGGAGCAGCCATCCGAGCAGCGTTACGTCAACCATCTTCTTTACGCTACTCCGGTCAAACGGGGCTCCGGCGTAGAGGTGATCGAGGATATCGTTCCCCTGTATGATGTCCGTGTGACACTGAAGCTCGACAAGCCGGTTAAGCGTGCGTATTTGGCGCCGCAAATGGAAGAGCTTCCGATTGACGCGGTTAACGGCAGCGTATCTTATACGGTACCGAAGCTGGAATGCCACCAGATGGTTGTGCTGGAAACTTTTTGAACGATGTAAAAAAAGCGTTCGTCCTCATTGTGGGGTTTTTCAAGTAAAAAGAGAAGACACGAAGGGTCGTGTCCTCTCTTCTCTTCTGCTCCTATGATGTAGCAATTTACTTTTACTGCTCCGTTGATTTCTTTTGTTCTATGATTTTGTACAAGTTGTAGATGATTTGTGCGCTTTCTGCACGCGTCCCCTCACCGTGTGGTTGGAACAGCGAATCCGAGCGCCCGTTCACCAGTCCTAATGATGCTGCTGCACCTACGGCTTGCTTGGCCCAATCCGGTGCGTTCGTCATATCCTCGAAACGGGAGTCTGCGGCACCTTTTGTTTCTCCTCCATTGGCGTACGCATAGGCGCGCATTAGCATTGCCGCCATTTCCTGACGTTTGATCTCAGCGTTCGGCGCGAACTTCGATTCGCCGATGCCATTAACGATCCCTGCCTGAGCGGCAAGTCTAACCGGCTCTGCATACCACTGATCCGGTGCTATATCTACAAATGCGGCCGTTCCGTTTACAGACCCTTTAATTCCTAACAGCCGAACCAGCATGGCTGCAAACTCTGCGCGGGTCACTGTCTTGTCCGGAGCGAACTGATCCGCGGTCATCCCTTGAACCAGATGCTTCGCTGCAAGAGATCTGATGGTTCCCCACGCCCAGTGGGTCTGTTTCACATCTTCAAACGTTTTGTTATATTCCAGCACGGAGTACTTGCTAAAATGGTTAATGGGTGCTGTAACCATTCCCTCTTTCATCGAGCCGGGAATATATTCAATGGTTTGGTCGTCGGCAATATAATAGATGCCTGCCAACTCTGTATTTGCACCGGCACTCAAAGGAAGAGAAATCGTAAGAGGCTCTTCAAACTTGCTGAGCGACACTGTCTTGCCTTGCTTTGTAGTAAGCGTCAAACGGAATTCCAGCACGTCGCCGGCTGCTTTAAGCTCTGCTTCCGCAAGAAGCTGTGCATTGGCAAGAAGCTCGTTAGCATTGGATGCATCCAATGCGGTCACGCTCAAGCTAATGGTACTATCGCCCTGCTGCTCTGCCGGCACCATACCCGCAATGGCTTTTAGTACATTGGCAGGGATGGTAATGACCAGGTTCATGCCTTGGACCTGGAGAGCTTTATTTTGAAGCAGCTCTGCGGCATTTCCCGGAAGGACGATCTCATTCAATGGATCCGATACTTTGATTACAACCTGATTTTGATCGCTGCCGGCATTTAAAATCTCATAAGTTACTTCCACTCGACCCGGCTTGCTTCCCTCATTGACTACCGGTGCTGATGAGCCGGAACCTGAGCTATTCGATCTGCGCGGCATGGATACCGTCAGCTTATAAGAAGCCGTCTTGTCTCCGTACTTGGCTGATATCTCCGTCTCACCGACACCCAGTGCTAGAATACGTCCTGCTTCATCAACCGAGGCAACGTTTTTCATGCTGCTATCGTAATTGACACCATGAACTAAAGGAACACTTAATCCATCGCTATAAACGGCATTGGTTACTGCCGTTCCTCGTTCACCAATTACAAGAGCCGAAGGACCTTCAACCGTAATACCGATCAGCACAGGCTCTTCTGCCGATACGATCAGCTTGTACGATGCGCTCTTGCCGCCATAGGTTGCGGAGATTACCGTCTCGCCTGCAGCCAGAGCGTTAATTGTGCCCGCTCCATCGATCGTCGCCACGTTCTTCACGCTGCTGGCGTACGTGATGCCTTTCGTTACTGGAACTTTACTTCCATCGCTATAGACCGCTTGGGTCACTGCCGTTCCCGTTCCGCCGATCTTCAATTTCGAAGGACCTTCAACCGTAATACTGCTCAGCTCAGGCTCTTCTGCCGAAACGATCAGCTTGTACGATGCGCTCTTGCCGCCGTAGGTTGCGGAGATCACTGTCTCACCTGCTGCCACGGCGTTAATTGTGCCCGCTCCATCGATCGTCGCAACGCTCTTCACGCTGCTGGCGTACGTAACGCCTTTCTTTACAGGAACTTTACTTCCATCGCTATAGACCGCTTGGGTCACTGCCGTTCCCATTCCACCGATCTTCAGTATCGAAGGACCTTCAACCGTAATACCGGTCAGTACAGGCTCTTCCGCCGATACGATCAGCTTGTACGATGCGCTCTTGCCGCCGTAGGTTGCGGAGATTACCGTCTCGCCTGCAGCCAGAGCGTTAATTGTGCCCGCTCCATCGATCGTCGCCACGTTCTTCACGCTGCTGGCGTACGTGATGCCTTTCGTTACTGGAACTTTACTTCCATCGCTATAGACCGCTTGGGTCACTGCCGTTCCCGTTCCGCCGATCTTCAATTTCGAAGGACCTTCAACCGTAATACTGCTCAGCTCAGGCTCTTCTGCCGAAACGATCAGCTTGTACGATGCGCTCTTGCCGCCGTAGGTTGCGGAGATCACTGTCTCACCTGCTGCCACGGCGTTAATTGTGCCCGCTCCATCGATCGTCGCAACGCTCTTCACGCTGCTGGCGTACGTAACGCCTTTCTTTACAGGAACTTTACTTCCATCGCTATAGACCGCTTGGGTCACTGCCGTTCCCATTCCACCGATCTTCAGTATCGAAGGACCTTCAACCGTAATACCGGTCAGTACAGGCTCTTCCGCCGATACGATCAGCTTGTACGATGCGCTCTTGCCGCCGTAGGTTGCGGAGATCACTGTCTCGCCTGCTGCCAAGGCGCTAATTTCGCCAGCGCCATTGATCGTTGCTACACTACTCACACTGCTTGTATAAGTGACGCCTTCACTCAGTACCGTTCTTCGGCCGGAGTCGTATACAGCCTCCGTCACCGCCTTATCGGTTTGTCCCACCTTCAAGGAGCTGCTTCCTTTTAATTCAATAGAAGCAATCTCGTCGCGCTTCGAGATTTCGAACGTATCAACAACGCGTCCGCCAATCGTTTTAGTTACAACTTTCAGCTTCTCACCATCAATTACGACAGAGCTGAACATCTGTGTATTTTCATCATCCACAACCATCTGCCAAGGTCTCGGAGTCAACTCGTAAAACTTAGGGCCTGTCGCGCCGGGAATAATATAGCTTGTTCCCTTTCCGTCTACAGCCTTCTGGTTGTTTTTCATCGGGTATGTTCTAAGATAGATGTGATCATGACCGTTCATAACAAGATCGACCCCGAATTCGTCGAATACAGGAGTCCATGCAGTCCTCACATTCTCCGTATCGTAGATGCTGCCGTAAGGTCCGCGGTGGAAAAATACGATTTTCCACGGTTTGTCCGTGTGCATCAGATCGTTACGCAGCCATTCCGTTTGACCGGAGCCATCAACGTATTCACTGTTAAGCACAGCAATATGAATGTTCTTATAATCAAATGAATAATTAGTTCCCTTTTGGCTATCCGAACCGTTCTGCGGATGATTGAAATGGGCCAGGAAGTCTCCGTTGCCTTTGGTTCCCATCACCTCGTGATTACCCACTACGGTAATAGCTGTAGTGCTCATCAGCTGAGGCTGCGCCTTTTCGAACCACCAGTTCCATTCCTGCTCCTTGAACCCGCTATCGACCATATCGCCTACGTGGACGATGAATTCCGCCTGAGGCCGCTCTGTCATCGCCTGCTTCAAGGTATCTCCCCAAATTTTGAAGCCTGCCGCATCCGCTGCCTGCGAATCTCCGAAGACAAGAAACTCGGTTTGATCTCCGGTGCGCGGTGCTGTCTTGAAGCTGCCTTGCGCACTATAGTTGCCTTCTCCATCGCCTACGCGATATACATAAGCCGTTCCCGGTTCCAAAGCATCTGCGGTAGCCTTATGAACACGAATCGTTCCGATATCCAGCGTGTTGAACAAGTAGCTCGTGCCATTGAAACGAACCACGTTACTCTGGCTGAAATCCGTAAATTCGGATGCTTTCACGACTTCTACGACAGTTTTGTCCGTTGCCAGATTCGTGTGCCATGTGAATCCGCGTGACACGGCCGGATCCGCTCCCATCGTTACACTGATGTTATTCGGTATCGCTGAACCGGCCGGTTTTGAAACCGTAAATGTGCTGACAAGGCTGTACTGCTCTCCCTTCGCCGCTTGGACGGAATAAGTAGATAACGTCTCCGTCAGACGATTTGTCGACAGCTTACCCCTAGAATCCGTTCTAAGGGAACCATCGCCAACTTCGATACCATTCGCTAACAATTTGGCGCCTTCTACCGGTGCCCCGCCTTCGTCGGTAACCGTAAAGGTTGTAGTCAAGCCTTGAGCGTAATTATCATCCCAGCTTAAACGAAGCTCCTGCTTGACGGCGGATTGCATGGAAGCACCGACGTAGTTTTTATATTCTGCCGACCCGGTCAACAGGATGGAGCTGGAGCGGAAGGCAATGACGTTCGTTCCGCTGGCGTCCCCCTTCACCTGATATGTGATGCGGGCAAGCACATCGCTATCCGTTAACCCGGCGATCGAGTCCAGATCGGAGAAAGTCACTCTCACATTACCGGTAGCCGGATCGATCTGCTGCTGAATGTGACTATCGCTCAGCTTATCGCTTTTGACAACGGACAATGGAGTCGTCCGGGAAGGATCAAAAGCGAATTCCAGATGGCCGGCGCGAAGCTGGGCGATTCTTTCCCCCGTTAATTCAACCGAATAGGAATGTCCGGCGTACACATCTGCAGGAGTGGCATATTTGAACTTAGCCGATCCGGTATCGACAATAAAATCCCATTCTTTTATCGTTTGGTTGCCCTCAAGGTCGCGTACCGCCATCTTCACACGGTGAATCCCATCATCCAACGGTGTGGCCGGTTTATAAGTAATGCGTCCTTCCGGCGGATACAATCCATGGGTTACGAGCGTTCCGTCTATATACACCCGAATCGTATTAGGATCGATCAATGTCGTTCCCGGATGCTTCACAGGATCATAGCCGTCATCTTCTCCAATTGCACGAATTTGCGGAATATTGGTTTTGACGACGGAATTAGCCTCCGGAAATTCGTTTTTGATAATCGGAGGAGTCCGATCCTCGGTTAGCGGTCCGTACACTGCACGAATTCCATCGATATACAAAGCGCCTGCCGTCTTCTTGGTATTGCTCGTCTCCATGTATCGAACAGGCATGTCCATCGTCAGCGGGGTAGCTTTCCCTTTTGGAACGGCGGCCTCAATGTATTTCCACCCTTTCCAATTGACTCCGGCAGTCTGATCTGTAAAATCAATGGCAAAGGCAACATTGTTGCCGTCCCGCATCTGGCCTCTTAGCCAGTGCGCTTCCCCGTCTCCGTAAACCCACATGCCGATTTTCTCGGGATAGCCGGGAACCTGTATGCGTGTAGCCGTCGATTTTGCTTGCAAATAGGCGCCGGAAGTGCCGGTCTTTCCTCTAAAATCATACGACAGCTTCAAAGACGCATTGCCTAAGCGTACAAAATCCTGATTTTTCTCCTCATCTATGCTTACGGACGTATATGCCGCTCCGGCGGCCATGTAATTGCCCAGACCGTTCTCGAAGTCTTCCAATACGACAGGAGGAACGCCGACCGTTACTTTCATAGATGTTTCTACGCTGCCATGCTTTACATAGATCGTTCCGGATTGATCGTTGGCGCTGGTGGCTCGGAACGTGCCGTTCGCATCTATCGTTCCGATCGGTCCTTCGACTCTCCATTCAAAGCTGTCGTTGCTTGCTTGAATGACTTGTCCGTTTCGCAAAGCCGCAACCGACAAAGTCGAGACAGCACCGCTATTAAATGTCTTCACTTCATCCGGGAATTTGAGCTCCGTTAATTGATCTACAACCTCAATATCGGCTTCCCCTTGCAAAGAGCCTGCAGATACGCGTATTTTACCGGAGCCTCGCTGATTTCCGGCAGTAAAAACCCCACCTGATGTAATGGTTCCGATAGCCGAATCCGCGTTCCATGTTTCCGCTTCCGAATAATTCGCAGGATGTCCGCCTGCATCGATCCCTGCGGATTTGAACGTCAAGCTGGAGCCGGCCAGAATACGTTCCATCCCCGGCTGGACAACCAGCTTCGCCGCCGGACCTTCCGGCGCTTTATTAACAAGCAGCAGACCGTTGCCGGTTTGCCGCTCCCCACCGTCGGAGCCGCGGTTCAACATTTTCCTTGCCGTTTCACCCGGAAGCTTGGCTATAAACGTAGAGGAGCCGCCGCCGTCCAGATTCATCGCATCCACAACGCCCAGATCCTTCAAAATGTTGGCGAGCTCCACCGTCTCCACACCTTCGCTGAATCCGGGAGCACGTCCGTCAATTTCAAACAATACTACCGTTCCGTCCGACTTTGTACCGATGGCCGTACGGGGATGGACTCCCTCCGGCCCAACGTTAGTCTGAACTGCGCCGTTTTTAATCAACGGGCCCTGTCCTCCGATAGCAACCGTCACGTCCTGCCATTCGCCGTCCAATGCGAAGCTTGCTGTAATTTCATCACCGATCTGAACGGCTGATAATAACGAACGGGCCGTGCCTGATGCGGACAGTACGACTTTCCCCGGTTCCAGGGGGGAGCTGCCTTGATCTTTACGGATCGAGTTCACCTTAAGCAGCATCGTCTGGCCGCTTTTCACTTCTCCTTGAATCACGTCCAAAACCACTTCGTCCCCAAGATTCGTCGTCATCGTAGAAGTATTATAATCCGAAGTATAAAGGACAAGCTGGTTATTCTCCCTATAACGGTTAATATGTGTCAGATTCGTCGGCACACCGCCGATGGTCACGGTCTTGGTCAGCCTGGGCGAACCGTAAACGGAGGTGCCGTCGCTCTTTAATCCGAAGGCGAACGAACTGGTGGAGCTGTTCAAAATCCGCCCGTCGTCCATGAACAAACCGTTCGGCACACCGGTCGAATAACCGGTCAGATCATAAAAGTCGCCATTGATGCCTGCGATAACACGGTTACCTGGCTTGTCCGCGTAATTAGCCATCGCCGTGACGCCTTGCATGCCGTACACTTTTCCGGATTTGGTACCGGCTTGCAGTTCAAGATTCGGGTTCTTAGGATCGAATTCGACGAAGTGCATCTTTTCCTTTCCGCGGTCGATGTTCATGTCGTACCACGTGTAGGTTGCTCCCGGAGCGAGCTCCATTTGGCGCATATCGGTCACTTGGCCGTATGTCGTCGCCGGGAGTGTGCTGGCCAGAGCCGGCGTGTACAGCTGCAAAAAAGAGAGCAGCATGACAACAGCCATTAAATAACCGGTAAATCGTCGTCGTTTTCTTGTAAACATCATTCGAATTAGCCTCCAATCATAATAGCGGCCGAACCCTGGATGATCAGGGATCGGCTGGATATGATAACTATTATGATGGGCATATGTAAAATGAATTGATTAATTATAAAAAGAATTTGTAAATGGCTTACCTGGAGTGCTACTTATTCGCCCTCATCTTCTTCCTGTACTGAAGAGGGCTGATAAACGCGATTTTTTTAAAGATCCGGTTAAAATGCCCCAAATTGTCGTACCCCACCGCTTCCGCAATAGCGATGATTTTCTCATCCGTTTCGACAAGCAGCCGCTGCGCTTCCTTTACTCTCGCGATCTGAATGTACTCGACGATGCCGACTCCCGTCAGCTTCTTGAACATGCGGCAAAGATAGTACGGACTTATAAAAAACTGCTCGGACAGCGCAGCAATCGACAGCTCTTCTTTGTAATGCTTCATGATGTGTCGCGCGATTTGCGAAATTTTCTCGTGAAGCGGCTTCCGGGAATCCGAATCGGTCTCCTTGCGGTCACCCCAGCGGCAAATCAACAGCAGCAGCTCGGTCAGCAAGGACCGAACAAACAAAGAGTACCCTACAGGCTCCGTCTTCAGCTCCTCCATCATTTTGAACATGAGAGTTTTGACGACGGCCTGATCGTCCCAGCTCAGCTTAAGCACCCCCGAACCGTTCGGAAACGGCAGCAGCGCCGGCCCTTCCCCCTCCTGCAGACGGATAAACTCGTCCGTGAAATTAATGAGAAGCCGCTCATGCCCGGGCTCTCCCCGGTCTGCCGTATGATGCAGCTCGTTTTTATTGACGATGACGAGATCGCCCTTTTGCGCCGCCAGTACCCGGTCCTGAATAAAATAATTGCGCTCTCCCGAAAGCAAAAAATAAATTTCATAATGCTTTTCATGAACGTGGCTTTTCTTCTGATCGTATGGACTTTTGCGCAGCAGGTGACTGAAATGAAGCGTGCGGCCTTCGTTATTGTATTGAAACAGCCTGTATTCCTGCATTTCTTGCCCCCTATATCGATGCAATATTCGCAATATATGTGAATTATGAGACTTTTAAGCAATTTATTAGCAAGAATATAATGCATAATTGCGATATTATAAAGTATATTTGAAAACCCTTTCAACTTCAATAAGGTGGTGAGCTTGAATCCAGATGAATTTGCATTATCTTCCTTTAACGCTGAATGAACGTTACATGAAACATACTTTGAAGCTCGCAGAGCGTTACGGAGGCGTAAGTGCAATCCATTTAAGCCATCATTTGGTCCATCATGCGGACGATGTGATGACGAATCCGGACCGTTTGGCTCAAGTTCGGAAAATTGTCAGCCTGGCCAAAGCTCAGCGGCTCGACGTATGGTGCTGGACGCACGAAATGTACAGGCCGCCCGCTGCCTGCGTTACCGACGGCATGCTGGATTTGGAGCACCCCGATTTGCAGCCGCATTTGGAGCAAAAATATGCCGAGTTCCTTCAGGAACTTCTCCCCGGCCTCGAAGGCTTGGTGCTAACCTTTGCTGAAACCCAATTTGAGGTATACAAGGACAAAAATGTGCTGTCCTCCTATACAGGTCCGGAGGCAGCGGCGAATAAAACGAAGCAGCTGGTGCAATGGCTGCTCGACAGCTGCAGCAAGCACGGAGCCAAGCTGACCGTCCGCGATTTTGTATACCGGGACCATGAAATCGCCGATATGCTCAAAGCGATCCGCAGCCTGCCGGATGAGGTGGGAGTCATGAGCAAATGTGTGCCCCACGATTGGCATCCTTATTACCCAGACAATCCCGTTCTCAGTCAGGTTCGCCCGAAGCCGCAATGGATCGAGTTCGATCTCGGGCATGAATACGAGATGCAGACGGTGCTCCCGTTCGCCGAGCCGGAGCTGCTGCTCCGCCGTGCACGGCACGCCCGGACTCTCGGAATTGAAACGTTCTGTCTCCGGCTAGACCGGTACGACGCCGACGCCGGGAACAGTGCCGTGTATACGCCGTGGGGACAATTGGAGCTTCAAGTATTCTCCAGGTTCGCCGCCAACCCCGATATTAAGCTGGACCAGATCATAGCCGATTGGGAGAAGGAGCATTTCGAGGGGGCTTGGGAAGTGGTCGGGTTATCGACGGAAATTGTCCGCCGAATGCTGTTTCCTCAGAAGCTGTGGCTGGCCGATCATTCCAATTTGCCGACATTCGACTATGCGCGCAAGCACCTGAAGGACGGCAATGCCGATCGCTTGCCCGTATGGACCGGTTCGCCTGTGGACCGACTGGCGGAGCAGCTGTGCGACCGGCCGACTAAGGAATGGGTGTTTCAGCTGCGGGCGGAAGACGAGAAAACGTCCTTCTATATGAACAGGCTGTCATCCATGATGAACCGGGGCGGCAGAAAATTGGCCGAGACTTGGCGTGAAGCTCTACATGCGCTCCAAGCATGGGAGGAGCTGTTCCGGCAGTATAAGGCCGCTTATTTCGGCATCCGGCTGCTGCAGAACGACCCCGATGCCGTATCCGTGCATGAGCTGCGCATGATCATCAATATTTTGGAACAGTCATGTGCGGACTTTAAGGAGCAGTTTCCGAATCAGATGCTGAGCGGACGACGGGCATGGGAGTCCCATGCCAAAGTGATCGAGAGCTTGCGCAATCAATTGGATGCGTAAGATGCACTCTTCCTATTTACGATAACATTTTATTCGAGGTGAACTATGTACGGAAAATGGACTTTGATCGGTTCTTTGTTAGTGACAAGCTTGCTGGCAGGATGCTCTAATAACAAGCCGGCTACAGAAGCACAGGCGCCGAGCACGGCGGTTAATTTGAACGAGCCTGCCGAAATTGTTTTATTCTCCAACAGCGGCGACTCCCCTGAGAGCTTCGACGAACGGTTCGGCAATGCGCTCCGCAAAAAATTTCCGAACTGGAAAATTACCTATTTTCAAAAGACGAAAGGCCAGTCGCTCGAAGAGCTTCTTGCGGCCAATACACCAATTGACATTTACTGGGAGTCGGTAGGCCAATTCGTCGGCGGGCTGCTCAAATACGAGCTGCAATACGATATGACCCCGCTCATTCAGGCGAACAAAATCGATTTAAGCCAATTCGAGCCTACAACCATCGATGCGATGAAAATGATCTCGAACGGCAAGATGTACGGCCTGCCCGTGTCTAATAACAATATGGCGCTGTTCTACAACAAAGATATTTTCGATCGGCTCGGCGTCCCTTATCCGAAGGACGGCATGACGTGGGATGACGTCGTGGAGCTGAACAAGCAGCTTACTCGAAGCGATAACGGCAAGCAGTATCTCGGGTTCGGCATGTCCAACATTCATTATTTCCGGCTGAACTCCTACTCTTTGCCTTACGTCGATCCGAAGACGGAGAAAGCGACAATCAGCGATCCGCGCTGGAAAACAATTTACGAATCGGCTATTCTGAGACCGGCCCAGCTGGACGCCTTCAAAACCAGTATTGAAACAAGGAAGGCCCTTCCGGAATCCGACGCCTTATTCACGAAAGACCAGACGCTGGCCATGTACGGATACCAGTCGTATATGTTCGTGCAGAGAGATTTGTCCAGCATGAATTGGGATATGGTAGCTTACCCTACGTTCAAGGATCTCCCGGGAGTCGGCTCGCAATCGTATCCGACTTACTTCAGCATCACCAACATTAGTAAGCAAAAAGAACGGGCTATGGAAGTCATCAAATATCTCATCTCCCAGGAATTCCAGATGGAGCTGTCCAAGAAAGGCATTATGACCGTACTAAACGACAAGGCCGTGCAGAACGCGTTTGGCCAGGAAGGCTATGCCAAGGATAAAAATTTAAAATCGGTATTCTACAACAAGTTTGCGCCGATTTCGCCCAAAACTTTATACGATGCGGAAGCGGAAAAAGCGTTCCGGGCTCCGTTGGTCCCGATGGCGCTGAATCAGAAGGATATTAATACGGGCTTCCGGGAAGTAGAGGAAGGCGTTGTTAAAGCGATAGCCGATTTGAAAAAATAGCGTTGCGTGAGCATTGCACACGAAAGCCCCTCATCTTGCCGTTACGGCAGCATGAAGGGCTTTTTTCATTCAATAACCCGTCTTTGTCTTGCCCATAACCGACTATATGGTATGATTGACGTTATCTATATTTGTTGTGGAGGCAGGCATCATGATCATTTCTTTGATAGCGGCAGTCGATAAAAATAATGTGATCGGTCAGGACAAAGACATCCCCTGGACCATCCCGGGCGAGCAAAAACGGTTTAAAGAGCTGACGCTAGGCCACACCATCATCATGGGGAGAAAAACGTACGATTCCATCGGCAAGCCTCTCCCGGGCCGTAACACGATTGTCGTCTCACGAAGCCATCATATCGAGGCAGAGCGGTGTACTACCGTTACTTCTTTGCAGGATGCGCTGCAAACGGTTCAGGAAGAGAACGAAGTATTCATAGCGGGCGGCGGCCAGCTGTATGCAGAAGCACTGCCCTATGCGGACAAAATCTATTTGACCGTCATCGATCATGAATTCGAAGGGAACATTTACTTCCCTGCGTTCGATTGGCAGCAGTTTGACGTTACATACGAGCAGCGCGTGGAAACAAGCCTGTATCCTTACACTTACTACACGCTGGAACGGAAGCAAGAGAAGTAAGCACCACTACAGTAAAAAGCCGCAGCCCTCTACTGAAGGTTGCGGCTACACTTATTTCCCCTAGCAGCAGCGCGAGACTTTGCCTCCTTTGGCATTGTAGCGCGCGTCCTGAGCTTCCCGGAAAAACTGCTCCCGCGACGGGATCGGCTCGCCGGGATGACACTCTTTCATATGCTCGACATACCGTTCATAGTTCGGCACGCCGACCAGCAAATCCAGAAATTGATTGCGGTACTTCAGCACTTCGCGGACCGCCTCAAACATATTTCGGCACCTCCCTGCCGCCTCCGCCCTCGCCGGCGCGAGCCACGTAAGGGGCTTCCACGAGCGGGGCAGGCTTATTGTTCAGCACCCGGAACCATACCCGGATGGAAGCGATCAGTACGGCGATTACTATGATCATAAACAGCGCGCACAGGGCGGCGTCCAAATAATCATTCGTAATAATCTGCCTCATCTGCTCGGCATTCGCCGCCGGAGCGAGCAGCTTGCCGGCTGCAAGCGCATCTTTATACTGTGCGGCATGGCTGAGGAAACCGATTTTGGCAGCCGGATGGAACAGCTTCTGCCAGCCTGCGCTCATCGTAACGATGAGCAGCCATGTCGTAGGCAGCAGCGTAACCCATGCATAAGCTTTTTTACCCATCTTGAGCAGGATGGTGGAGCCCAGCAGCAGCGCCATGCCCGCAAGCATTTGGTTGGCGATGCCGAACAGCGCCCAGAGCGAGTTGATTCCGCCCAGCGGGTCAATAACCCCTTGGTACAGGAAGTAGCCCCAGCCGGCGACACAAATGGCCGTCGCGATGACGTTGCCTGCCATAGACTCTGTATTGCCAAGCGGTTTAATGACGCTGCCCAATATTTCCTGCACCATAAACCGTCCTACCCGTGTCCCCGCGTCTATCGTCGTGAGGATAAACAAAGCCTCGAACAGGATGGCAAAATGGTACCAGAACGCCATCAAAGCTTTACCTCCGATGACATTGGAGAGAATATGAGCCATGCCGATAGCGAACGTAGGCGCTCCGCCGGTTCGCGATAAAATCGTCGTTTCGCCGACATCCTTGGCCATCGTCGTCAAATCGTCCGGCGTAATGGTGAAGCCCCAGGACGTGATCGTCGCGGCAGCTTTTACCGCATCCGTGCCGATAGCCGCCGCCGGGCTGTTAATCGCAAAATAGGTGCCCGGCGTAATGACGCACGCAGCGATAAGCGCCATGATAGCTACGAACGATTCCATCAGCATCGCTCCGTATCCGATCGGGCGTGCGTGGGATTCCCGCTCCAGCATCTTAGGTGTCGTTCCGGACGATACGAGTGCATGGAACCCGGATACGGCACCGCAGGCTATCGTAATGAACAGGAACGGGAACAAGTTGCCGGCGAATACCGGGCCGGTTCCGTCGATAAATTTCGTTGTCGAAGGCATAGCCAGATCCGGCATAACAACCAGAATTCCTAGCGCCAAGCCGACGATGGTGCCGATTTTCAAGAAGGTGCTCAAGTAGTCGCGCGGCGCCAGCAGCAGCCATACCGGCAATGCCGAAGCGATGAAGCCGTAGGCGATCATCATCAGGGCGATGGTTTCGCCGCTGAAATTGAACATCGCGGATAGCGCAGGCGTCTCAGCCACATATTTGCCGGCAATAAGTGCGGCGAACAGCAGCACGACTCCCATCAAGGAGGCTTCCGCTACGCGTCCCGGGCGAATGTACCGCATATAGAAGCCCATCAGCACGGCGATAGGAATCGTCGCGGCGATCGTGAACATCCCCCAAGGGCTTCCTATCAAAGCCTTCACGACAACCAGCGCCAGCACGGCGAGCAGGATAATCATGATGCCCAAAATGCCGACCATGGCAATCGCACCTGTCACCGGCCCCAGCTCATCCTTGATCATTTCACCCAGCGATTTGCCGTTCCGGCGGGTGGATGCGAATAGAATGACAAAGTCCTGCACGGCGCCGCCCAGAATAACGCCGATAACGATCCACAGCGTACCGGGCAAATAGCCCATTTGCGCCGCCAAAACCGGGCCGACCAGCGGACCCGCTCCGGCAATTGCCGCAAAATGATGGCCGAACAAAACCCATTTGTTCGTCGGAACGTAGTCTTTGCCGTCGTTCTTCAGCTCGGCCGGCGTCTTGCGGTTATCGTCCAATCCGAATACTTTGTTAGCCAGAAACTTGCTGTAAAACCGGTAGGCGACCGCATAGCAGGCAACCGCCGCTACAACTAGCCACATCGCATTGATGGATTCTCCCCGATTCAATGCAAGTACTGCAAAGCCTATGGCTCCGAGTACGGAAATAAGTCCCCAAATGAAAATGGACTTGATGCTTTTTGCCATTAGGAATCCCCCCAAGGATAACATAAGAATGCGGTAACGCTTTCATGATAGCGCTTGCAAGTAGTATACCCTCGCAGCAATCCTCTGAAAACCGCTTAGGCGCATCATGTCGGGGAGGCTTTCTAAGATGCTAAATTTCGAGCTTCAAACGCAGCTCCTTGACATAGTTCCGGCTCACCGGAACCTTGCTGTGCACCGCATCGTTCATCACGAGATTGTAGGCGCCGTTGACCCAGGACTTCATTTCCGCTATCGATTCGAGCTGCACCAGATAGCTTTTGTGACAGCGGAACAGCCCGTAAGGCCCAAGCTTCCCTTCCAAATCCTGAAGCGTATAAGCAACCTCATAAGCCTGATCCCAGGTATGCACCTGGACATGCTTGCCTTCCTTACTGATGTATACGATATCTTTGGGTGAAACATACTTGATTCCGTCCTCTAGCTCCAACGCAAGCTTCACACAAGCCGATTGCGGCTGAGGCTGTCCTTGCCGCTCCTGCTCGCGGAGGAGGGCGCCAGTGTCGCCGCCACCGCCAGATTCCTTCTGACTTACTTGGCGCAGCTCGCGAAATACTGCTTCCACATCTTCGTCGTCATAAGGCTTCAATATATAATGAAATGCCCTCAGCTTGAAGGCATTCACCGCATATTGATCGTAAGCGGTAGAAAATACTACCTTCACCCGCGGATCCAGCTCTCCGACCAGCTCCGCTACCTGCAGCCCGTTCAAATCCGGCATGTCCATATCGAGGAACAGCAGATCGGGCTTGGTCTCCCGCACTTTTTTGATGGCATCCATTCCTCCGGTCGCCACGACAACCGTCTCCACTTCGCTCATGTTACCGACCAGAAAGCTAAGCTCCTCTCTTGCCGGCGCTTCATCATCCGCAATGACAATCTTCCATCCCATCCGGTTCACCTCACCCAAAAGCTTATTTTCGTTCCCTCGTTCTGACGGCTCTCAATGCTAAGTGCCTGCTCTATGCCATAGTGATATCTCAGTCTTTGCTCAATATTCTCAAGTGCGAGACCGGCATGCTCCTCCTGAGTCCGAAGCTTGTCCTGCTGCATCCCTA
Organism: Paenibacillus sp. H1-7; assembly: GCF_022354825.1. Lineage (GTDB taxonomy): Bacteria > Bacillota > Bacilli > Paenibacillales > NBRC-103111 > Paenibacillus_S. Next base: position 1,621,991 of record NZ_CP031168.1, on the reverse strand, counting down.
CTCCGTTATCTTCAACCGTAATGTGCACCTTGGCTTGCTCTCCCTCTTCCTCCTGCCATATACGCAAAATAATAACGCCGGTTCGCTCGATTCGCTTTAACCCGTGGACCAGTGCATTTTCTACAAGAGGCTGAATCGTAAAAGGAGGAATGAGGCGGTTTAACGCTCTCTCGTCTATGTCCGTTACAAATTCCAGCTGATCGCCGAGCCTTGCTTTGGTCAGCGTCAAATACGCCTTCACCATATCCAGCTCGTCGCGGATGGAAATCAGCGTCCTGCTGCTGTTGTTCATGTTGCTGCGCATCCATTTGGACAAATGGGTAATCAGCTGCCTGGCATCCTCCGGCCTTGTCCTGATAAAGGATTTCACGGTGTTCAGCACGTTAAACATAAAGTGCGGGCTCATCTGGGCCTGCAGCGAGCGGATCTCCGCATCCGCCAGCAGCTGCGCATGGCGTTCCCCCTCCGCCGACGCATACTGCTGTGACAGCAGCTGCGCAAGCGATCCGAGCATTCTCCGCCTGGACGGGCTGTCGTCCTGCTGCCGCTCGTAGAACAGGCGAAAATGGCCTATCGTTTTGTTCCCTTGCGTTTCCAACGGGAGATCGATCCAATAAGGTGTCTTGCGTCCCTCCATCACCTGATCGCTGCCGCCGGAGTAAAATAACGCGCCAACCGCACGCGTCTCCTCGTGCAATGTCGCCGTAACCGACCGCACCGCCTCGTGAAATCCGAGCTTCCACTGCGGCATGGTCAGATCGGCAATATGGAGCGCTTTACGGGCGTGCTCGTTACCTATCCGATCCTCCTCAAGCTGGATCGTGTTATATACCATGAAAAACATCGCCACTCCGGTGCTGTTGGCCAAGGTTTGCGGAATCCCGATCATCATGACGAGTCCGAACGCCTCATCCCATGGCCTGGCCAAAGCGAGAATCAGCGCCATCTGCATCATTTCCGCGACGAAGCCGACGATAAACGCCAATGGAACGGTCGACATGTTCCTGAACCTTCTTTTCAAGGCGTTGCGGCACAAGCCTCCAAGAATCCCCTGCAGCATCGGTGCGATCATGCAGGCAACGGCGACGAAGCCGCCCAGACTGTACCGGTGAAGTCCGGCCACGGCTCCGACGATGAAGCCGCTCCTGACGCCTCCGAGCAGCCCGGCAATGACTACGCCTACCGTGCGCGAGTTGGCAATCGCTGCAGTTGGGGATACATAACCGATCCAGGGCGCTGGCTTATAGTCATATTGAGACACTGTAACTCCCGAATACGTGCCGAGAATAGAATACAAGCTGAAGAAAATAAGAAACCGCCAATGATTCCTTCTGTCACCCTGGTAGCTCATATAGCTTCTCATCCATTTGCTTCGGGAGAACACAAAGGCCATGGCAATCAGAAAGCCCACTCTTTCGAACATATCTACCATTAAATAAAACATGCTTGGCTCACACCGTCCCGGCCGGAAACATTCCGTATGTAGCTACTATTATACATCCATCGGGCTTGACGTAAACGCTAGAAGTGAACTCCCCCGAAAAACCAAAAAGCAGCCGAATCCTGTAGGGATACGCTGCTTGAATACGGTTTTGTCCAGATCACAAGGATTGCCGCCTTAAAACATTTTGATAACGGCGTCTCTTCCCTTCATTCCCGGAACGATGCCAAGCTCCTCCGCTTCGTACGTGACCGATTCCAACGGAGCCTCGAGCAGCTCTTCAATCGTGCGTACCCCGGTAGCTCTGGCAGCAATAATGCGGCGGTCCTTCAATCTTTCATTCAACAGCCCAACGTCAAGCGCTCCGCACATTATATATCCCTTATCGGTTGTCACCGCAAGGAGGGTCGTTTTGGGCAGCTTAACCTCGATAGCCAATGCGGTGAAGCCGTCAAGCGTTACGGGTTCCATGCGCATCATCGTCAGCATCTCCTTTTTTCATTCAGCATGCAATTCATTATATGAGCCTGCTCCGATACAGGTGATTCAAGCTCGGGGGAATCCTGTCAATTTTATAAAAAAGATACAAAAAGCGATTATCCCCTACTTTATTCCCATAAAAAGTGGTATAGTTAGGGAGGATTACTAGGTCTTAAGGAGGGCAGTTATGGAGGCGGACCAACACCGAATCGGCAAACGCAAATATCTTTTCAACGTAGACATTCTCATTGAAGACGAGACGAACGGGCGAGCCCTAGAGAAGCTGCTTCACCTGCTAAACGTAGATGAGGTAAAGGACTATCAGATCAAAGAGGGGGTTGAATTAGGTACCTACATAGAGGCCGTGCTGCGTGAGACGATCAGTAAGCCGAGGCCGACCGAAGCCGCGACGAAGCCGGGCGGGCAGCCGAAAGAAGCCGCCGTTCCTCCCGATGGAGGCGGAGTCACACAGCCGGAAAATCCGACAGCCGGACCCGATCCTCATCAGGCCATCTGGGATCAACTTCAACAATATAAACAAAGCAACTCGCTGGTTAGACTTACCGTTGTGAAGGGCAAAGGCGTCAAGCTGAACATTCCGTGCCGTATTCTCAACTTCGACCCGTCGAACGGGAATGTGAGCGTTTATCATGTCGACGAAAAGCAAGTGTATTTGTTCAAAATTAATGAAATCGACGATTTTGCCGTCAGCCGATAGGACGAGCTAGAAAAAGGCGGAAAGCCGCATCGGGATTCATCATCCCCTTGCCGGTTTTCCGCCTTTTTTGTTATGTATGCGAATTATGTATGTATATTATGAAAGGAGCCTGCTGTATTCACTTGGCGTTTACGGAGCATCAGCTCTTCCGCCTTATCCGCGCTTAACGGAGGGCTGAACCAGTAGCCTTGAATTTCATTGCAATGATTGTTATGTAAAAAGCCCAGCTGCTCCTCAGTTTCGACACCTTCTGCAATAACCCTAAGGTTCATGTGTCTTGTCATCGAAATAATGGAAGCGACGATGGCCGCGTCATTCGGATCCGTCATAATGTCACGGACGAACGACTGGTCGATTTTTAATTTATCGATCGGAAATCGTTTCAAATAGGACAAGGAGCTGTAGCCGGTACCGAAGTCGTCAATGCTGATTTTCAAGCCCATCGACTTTAGCTCCAGCAGCAGCGACGTCGCGTAATCGACGTCCATTGTGCTGCTTTCCGTTATTTCCAGCTCCAAATAGGCCGGATCCAGTCCCGTGCGCTCGAGCACCTCGGCTACTTTATCCCGCAGGTTGGACTGCAGGAATTGGCGGGTCGACAAATTGACGGACACCGGGACATGAACGTGGCCTTGACTCTGCCACAGTTTGTTTTGCCGGCATGCTTCCTGCAAAACCCATTCTCCGATAGGCACAATCATTCCGGTCTCTTCGCTCAGCGGAATAAATTCATTCGGAGGAATGATTCCCTTCTCCGGATGATGCCAGCGCAATAGCGCTTCAAAACCGACGATAGCCCCGGTTTTGATATCCATTTGCGGCTGATATACCAGAACAAATTCGTTTTTGTTCAGAGCTTTTCTTAAATCGCTCTCGAGCGTCAGCCGCTTCATCGATATGGACTTCATATCCGTGTGGAATACCTGGAAGTTGTTCTTCCCTTTCTCCTTGGCCCGGGTCAGGGCTATATCCGCGCAGGTCATCAAGGAGCTCGCATCGGTTTCATCCTCCGTTAGAATGGCAACTCCGATGCTCGCCGTTACATGTACCTGATACTGCTCAAGCTGAAAGGGTTCATCCAATATTTGAAACACCCGCATAGCCAAATCGCGGACTTGATCCCGGTGCTGCAAATTGTTAAAAAGGAATGCGAATTCGTCGCCCTCGGTTCGTGCCAGGTAATCATTCTCCGATATGCATCGGGTGAAGCGTTCGGCCAGCTGCAGCAGCAGCATATCTCCGTAATCGTGCCCGAAGCAGTCGTTAACCATTTTGAACCTGTCGATATCCACATAAAATACCGCCAGCAAATGGCCGTGGCGATGAGCCGACGTCATGGCTTCAACCAATTGCGACGTAAACAGTCTCCGGTTCGGAAGGCCTGTCATATCATCGTAATAAGCCATATAGCGGATGCGTTCTTCGGTTCGCTTGGCCGCCGTGGTATCCTGCCCGATCACGATCATCCCGCTCAGCAGACCGCCTTCCATAATAGGTGCGGCCGTCGTCTCCAGGTCCAGCCGGAAGCCGTCCTTGTGCATAATGCCTGTGCGGAACGTTTGCGGCAATCCCTGCTTCACCTGATTGAGCGCTTCGATCGTCACGTCCGCGTACTCCTCGGCAATAAATTGCCGGAACGGCTTATCCTCAATCTCCTGTCGCGTATAACCGAGAAGCTTATCCGTGTTCGCATTCACTCTCATGATGACGCCCTCGCGGTCCATCAAGCACACGACATTCGGGTTATGCTCGAACAACGAGGCGAAGGCCCGTTCTTTTTCTTCCAAAGCCCGTGATACGGAAACCGAGGATCGGAAATATCGCACCTTCAGAGCCAAATTTGCCATATAAATTCCAAGCGTCAAGGCACCCAACGCCCAAACAAGCGGAACGTCAATACTCCAGGCGACATAGAGAAAAACTAGGAAATAACCGCAGGCTGCAATCCCTGCCCACTTCCCGACCGGTAATAATTCCGCTCCCTTTTTCATCATTGCCCCCCTATTCACGGTTTTTTCGACAATGAATTTCATTACTTGTTTCTACGTCAAGGGTCTTTTTTCCTGCATCTCATCACAAAAAACGCAATATTCATGTATATTTGACATCATTTTGCCATTTTTCGCCACTCACTGCTCCCAACGCGCCATCTTACGCTGTAGCATCGCTTTTTCGCACGCATTCCGCCCTCTGCACTAATACATAAGGATGGATTGCAGTCCCAGATTACATTTTATGCTTGATCTGCACTCTGATGAGCGTTTTTTTGTGTCCCTTAGAATTGGTAGCTATAACAAAAAAAACAGACTGCTCTCTGCAATCTGCCTGAACGGAACCGCTTCGGGAACCATGGGTTAAAGTACTGGCGAAGCTTATTTCGATTCATGATATCAATGCTGTAACCGGCACCGCAACGGAAGAGACGCCAAGTCTTGCTTATTGAGGCAAAAAAAATACCGCACGCAGAATATGCGTCGGTATGGGACGATGGCATGCAGCGCAGCCGCATGAGAACGGGATCGCCGATCCCTATTGCTTTTTAAACTTGAACGCGGCTTGAGCCAAACTAAACCACCCGAACAGGAAAGCGACGCCTCCGAACGGCGTAATCGCCCCTAACGGCTTAATTTCGGTAATACTCAGCACATACAGACTGCCCGAGAACAGGATGATCCCGATCAAGAGCGACCAGCCTGCCCGTACCAATGCCTTGTTCTCCGGCATAAAGGCAGCCGCCAGGCCAATGGCAATAATACCGAGCGAATGCATCATATGATATTGTACACCGGTTTCATAAATGGCCATCATCTCGGCCGACATGCTCTCTTTGAGCGCATGGGCACCGAACGCTCCGATAGCTACGGATAAGAAGGCGCAAATCGCTCCAATCGCAACAAAGCGTGAATTCATCATACTCACCTCCGCACAACCCAAACGGTAATTTAATCGCTTCCTCCATCATAATGGATTTCACAACCTGATTCCACTAGCTGCGCCCGGGTTCACAAAATGGACTTACCTCCGCATTGGCTTAAAACGCCGATCGACACGAGGAAGGCCTACACCGCAATTCCCCAGCCTAAAATCTCCAACAAAAAACCGGCCTCGCCTCAAGCGATAACAGCCGGATATGATATACCGCACTCTATAATGAATACATAGACTTGCAAAAGGAATTAGTAAATTTGACCCACATCATGTTGGCCGATGATCAGCGTCACAGACTCCAGATACACCCGGGTAGCGGCCGGGCTAGCCATCAGATCGGTTTCGATGTCGACGATTTTGACGCGCTGCTGCTTGCCTTCCCTCTTATCATAGACGACCTCAAACTGGCGCAGCCCCAACTGATATGTAATGACCGATGAACCGACGGCCAGTGCGAGCAATTCATGCTCCCCATGATGGAACAGCACCTCGGACATAATCTCGTCGTTCATATCAACAATTTTAACGGATTGGACAATGGAATATTGCATCGAATATCCTCCTTTGGATTTACACGGCTTTCCCAAATTTTCGACGCAATCCGCCATTATTCCTGCTTTTTCATGATTGCCTTTTCGTGAAATTTGTTACACATTCGCATATTTCATTATATGTAGGTCCATATTCCTGTATCAGGATGGCAAAAAAATAACCTGCCGATCCCGAAGATACGGCAGGTCTTCTTCCTATATTAAACGCTAGGCGTAAGCACGTACACAGCTCCCGCTTCTACAGGCAGCTCCATCAGGTCGCCCTGGTAAGCCGCTGCGACCGGCTGTCCCTCGCTCTGCGCTTGCAGCTTCAGGCCCGCATAAATGCGCACCGTGCCCGTATGCTTCGCGCGGATGACCGCTTGAGTCAGTACGCCCTGCTTCCACTCCAGGTCAACCTCGTACCCACCGCGGGCGCGCAAGCCGCTGATTTTGCCTTCGGCCCAAGCCTTCGGCAGCGCAGGCAGCAGCGCGAGCTCCCCGCCGTGAGACTGCAGCAGCATCTCGGCAATACCCGCCGTGCCGCCGAAATTGCCGTCGATTTGGAACGGCGGATGCGCGTCGAACAAGTTCGGGTAAGTCGATTTCGCCAGCAATGCGCGCACATTCTCGTAAGCGGTATCGCCTTCGCCGAGTCTCGCCCAGAAATTGATAATCCATGCACGGCTCCAGCCGGTATGGCCGCCCCCGTTAGATAGACGGCGCTCCAGCGTCCGTCTGGCTGCCGTTGCGAGTTCAGGCGTATGACGGGCATGAATCATTTCGCCCGGATGCAGCGCGAACAGCTGCGAGATGTGGCGGTGGCCCGGATCGTGCTCCTCGTAATCCTCGAGCCATTCCATAATTTGTCCGTGCTTGCCGATGGTCGGCTTCGGAATCCGCTCCAATGCAGTGGCGAGCTCTTCACGGAACGATTGGTCGATACCGAGCGCATTCGCCGCATCGGTGCATGCCGTAAACAGCGTGTACACGATCTGCATATCCATGGCAGGTCCCATGCACAAGTTGCCCTGAGTCCCGTCCGGAAGGATGAACTTGTTTTCCGGCGAGATGGACGGTCCCGTTACGAGGCGTCCCTTCGGATCCTCGACCATATATTGCAGCAGGAATTGGGCCGCTTCCTTCATAATCGGATAAGCGCGCTCGGCCAGGAAGCTGCGGTCCAATCCGAAGCGGTAATGCTCCCATAGATGAAGCGACAGCCAGGCGGCTCCGAGCGGCCAGATGGACGCCGTTACCAAAATGCCCTCAACATGCGTATCGCCCCACAGGTTCGTGTTGTGGTGGGCAACGAAGCCGTCACAGCCATAGACGTCGCGTGCCGTCACTCTGCCGTTCGGAAGCATGCTCTCGATCAGATCGAAGAGAGGCTCGTGGCATTCCGCTAAGTTCGTCAGCTCGGCCGGCCAGTAGTTCATTTCCGTATTGATATTGATCGTAAACTTCGATTCCCAAGGCGGCGTATAGTTATCGTTCCAAATGCCCTGCAGGTTCGCCGCGAAGCTGCCCGGACGGGAGCAGGATAAGAGCAAGTACCTTCCGAAATCAAAGAACAGCTGTACAAGCCCCAAGTCGTCGTTCCCTTCCTGAACTTTGTTCAGCCGAACGTCGGTAGGTAGCGCTTGTGCTGCAGAATCGGATGGAGAAGTCAGCTCCAGACGGACACGGCCGAACTTCGCCGAATAGTCCGCTACGTGATCGCGCTTCAGCTGCTCGTACGATTTGTGCGCTGCTTGCGTCAGCTGCTCCAGACAATGCTTCTCCGGATCGTCATAGCGGAACGTCGTATTGGCCGCCAGAAGCAGTGTTACTTCACTCGCCTGCTCCACAGACAGGAAGTCGCCGATCGTACGGACCGAACCGCCATTTACGATCGCCTTCAGCCCGGCACGGAATTGAACGCCGTCCCTGCCGCATTCGCCAAGCATCATGATCGTATCCGATCCGATACTTTTGGAGCCGCCGTCGAACGGTCTGCGCATGAAATGAACGCTGAACGTAAGCCCGCCCGGGTTATTCGTGGTCAGACGGATCGCCATGACGCCGTCTACCGTGCTGCTGAAATATTCCCTTTTATAATCGTACCCGTCTATTTGATAGCTAACGCTAGCGGCAGCCGTCTCCAAGTCCAGCTCTCTGCGGTAATGTTCTGCTTTTTGGTTATGATTCAAGAAATAAAACAGCAAGTCGCCCAAAGGCTGATACGGGTGCAAATATTTGGGGGCGGACATAAGAGCCATACGAGCCAGATGCTCCGCTTCCTGCTGCTTGCCTTCGAACAACAGCCGGCGAATTTCGGCCAAATGCTGCTGCGCTTCCTTGTTGTTCGCCTTTTTTGGACCGCCGTACCACACGGTATCCTCATTCAATTGAATTTTCTCCTGGGCTACCGTCCCATAAATCATCCCGCCAAGACGCCCATTTCCGATAGGAAGAGCCTCCTGCCACTTGCTAGCCGGTTGCTCATACCATAAGGTTGAGCGAGCTGCCGATTCTTTCTGTAAACTGGTCATGATGAGACTCCTTCCAACTATATAGAGTTGTTGCATTTGCAAATCTAATTAAGTACATCTTTTCTATTGTAAGAGAGTTGGACGTTAAATACCATGTAGAATGCTCACATGATTTTGCATAAAACTAAGGTAAACGTCCCGACACCCGAAAAAAGCAAAAAGCCGACACCTCTACAGCGTCAGCTTGTCCATGGTAGACACGATTAAGATTAAGATTGCTTGCGCAGCTTGGCATCCAGCACGAACGTTCCGAACGGTACAAGCGACGCGATAATGGCTCCGAAAATTTTCACGATATTCCAGCGGTGAACCAAAATGACATGTGCCAGAGCCAGCATGTAGAGGACGAACAACACGCCGTGAAGCATGCCGACGACTTTAACCGCTTGCGGAAAATCGGCAAAATATTTCAGCGGCATAGCGATTGCCAAAAGCACGAGGTAGGAAATTCCCTCATATAACCCGACAGCACGGAAACGCCCGATAGGGGTCTTGAACATGAATGCACCATCCTGTTCCATAATATTTAATCATGACAATGACATTATATAAAAAAAACCGCTTTTCTCCTATAAAAAGCGGCATTTGTCGGAAACTATTCACTTTTGCAATTTTGCGCTATTACTCAGTAAGCCCCGCGGATATGCTCATGAACCTCTCTTTTATAAAATTGCTCTATCCGCTGGCGTTCCGCGTCGGTAAATGAAGGCACCTCCAGCGCGCCGAGGTTGTCTTCGACCTGGGCGGTATTTTTGAAGCCGGGAATGACGCACGTGATATTCGGATTGTCCAAAATCCACCGCAACGACGCACGGGTCATATTGCCTCTGCCCTCTGCGATCCAATGCAGGCTGCGGCTCAAGGATACGCCTTTTTCAAATGGAAGTCCGGCAAACGTTTCGCCCACATTGAAGCTCTCCCCGTTCCGGTTATATGTACGGTGATCATCCGCATCAAACTTCGCAGTCTCCGAAAATTTGCCGGTCAACAGCCCGCTGGCCAGCGGCAGCCTGACCAATATGCCGACACCCCGGGCATGCGCCTGCGGAAACAGCTCCTGCTCCGGCTTCTGGCGGAACAGATTATAGATAACCTGAAGCGCCTTCACTCCGGGATATTGCAGACAGAGCAGCCCTTCCTCCACCGTCTCGACGCTGACTCCGTACTCTCTGATTTTCCCTTCCGCACGAAGCTTATCCAGCACTTCAAATACCGATCCGTCCCGCAAAATGGCAATTGGCGGACAATGAATCTGATATAAGTCGATGCGTTCGCGCTCGAGACGCTTCAAGCTTTGCTCGCAATACGCTCGAACCGAAGCTTCCGAATAAATCGAAGGATCGTGAATATCTCCGGCTCTGCAAAATTTGGTTGCAATATGGATGGAATCCTGCTTACCTATCGTCGCCTTCGCCAAAAGCTGCTCGCTATGGCCGTCGCCATACACGTCAGCCGTATCGAAGAAGTTGACTCCTGCTTCCATCGCACGATCCAAGGCGCGCAGCGATTCGCTGTCGTTCTTCTTGCCCCAAGATCCGCCTATAGCCCAAGTGCCGAAGCTGACCTCGCTTACCGACAATTCCGTCGAGCCCAGTTGTCTGTATTTCATTCACAATCCCTCCGCTTCCCAACTATATGATCATGATTCATGGATTCATTTCTTGAACGATTATACCTTAAAACAAACCCTTTAACTGGCTGCACGCATCGGTGTAAAATGCCGTCAGCCGGTCTTCCAGCCGATCCTTCGATTCATCGACCGAATGCCCTTCCCTTTCATACCATTCGAGCATCATCGCAAGTCCCGAAGACAGCGAGATCGACGCCTGATAGCCCGGCAAATCCAGCTTCAGCTTGCTGTTGTCGAATAGGCCGGAGTAGCTTTTCTCATAGTACAGATGAGCGAATAGATCGGGGTTCGCCTCCTTCAGCATGCTCGAGCTGATGTGAACGAGCTCCGGCTCGATTCCGAGCAGCTTGCCGAACTCCAAGTACAGATCCTGCCATACATGGATATCTTCATTGGTTGCATGATAATGCTGCCCGTACATCCGCTCATTGCCTGCGGCGCCTACGAAAGCCTTGGCTACGTCCGGCGCGAAGCTGAAGCTCCAAGGAATCGTACCATCGCCGAACATGACAAGCGGCTTCCGGCTGCGGATACGGTGGACGATGTTATAGTTTTGGCGCAGCACTCCCAGGTTCGCCGCCCCGATGCCGTAAGTCAAGGATGGCCGGATGATCGTCACGGGAAGCTCTCCCGCTTCGATGACCTGCTGCAAATACCGCTCCATTTCCGCTTTGTGGAATGCATAAGGAAACGCCGCATCTTCAACCAATTGCTCGGCATCCTCCGACGTGGGAACGGTCCGAAACGGCCTCTTGTAAGCCGCCGTGCTGGAGCAGACGATGATTTGACCCGACCGGCCCTGGAACGTTTCGACCGTTGACTGCGCGTCCTTGGCGTCAAACGAAATCATGTCGATCACGGCGTCGAACTGCCTGTCCTTCATCACTTCGCGGAATTGCTCGCGGTTCGCTTTATCGCCGACGATGCATTCGACTTCGCCCGAGAACAAATGGTTTTTGCTGCCGCGGTTGAATACCGCCACTTCATGCTGTCTTGCCAGAGCTTCCGCCACAATGGCGCGGCTGATTACGCCTGTGCCCCCAAGAACCAATAGTTTCATAATGGATGTCACCTGCCTTTTTCTTCAGTTTATCACATCATTTGATCCCCTGCTGGCTTCGATATTCCGACGGGGAGATGCCGACGATCTTTTTGAAGGTTTTCGTGAAATGCGGGTAATCCTCATAGCCGACCAGCGAGGCCACATCGACAATTCGAATATGGGGGACCGACAACAGCTCCTTCGCCTTCTCCATCCTCCGGTTAATCCGATACTGGACGAACGTTTCGTTAGTCATTTTCTTGAACAATGCGCTAAAATAAGTCGGAGTCAGGCCGATCATGGCGGCTACCTGATCCAGCGATATTTCCTGGGACAGCCTGCTGTCGATATAGGCTTTGGCCTCCTCCATCGGGTCACGGTAATTTCCTTTACGGGAGATGAGCAAGTGCTCGGCGATTTGGTGCAGGACGCCGTCGAAACGTTCGAGAGCAGCCATGATGCTTTCCCCATGGATACTCTGATACACAAACTCTTTTTCCTTGCCCGGCTGCTTGTCTTGAAAGCGCTTAACCAACATCGTTATGCAATCCACCAGCAGCTCCTTCACCTGGCTTAACGATAAATTGGACGAGAGACAGTATTCCCGCCACTGCTTCATCACCGCGTTCAGGTCGCTCATCTTCATCGACCAAATCGACTGCTCCATCCGATCTATCCATTCCATATAGCGGGATACCGAAATATAGCCCGAGGAAGACTGTTGCGCCAGGTTGTTCAACACCTCATGGAGCTCCGTCACTTCCAGCGGCTTTAGAAGGTACTGCTTCACACTGTAGCTGATCGCCTTTTGCGCATATTCGAAATCGCTGTAGCCGGATAGGACGGCTGTTTGGATGTGCGAATACTCATCATGGATTTTCTGGCATAATGCGAGGCCATCCATCTTGGGCATGCGGATATCCGTCAAGACGATGTCAGGCTCAAGAGCACGAATTTTGTCCAGGGCGTCAAGTCCGTTCTCCGCCGTTCGGATTCCCGTAAAGGCAGGTGCATACACCTCCGCCATCTTCACCAGTCCCAAGCGGATAATCGGTTCGTCATCAACAATAAGCAACTGCATGGACGCTCTCTCCTCTCATGCCGCAACGGTACGATACTGAACCGGCAGTTTGAAAAAAAGGAGCTGCCCGCAAGGTGTTCCCTTGCAGCAGCCCCCGATGATTGCCTGATACGAAGAATGAGCTGCTAATTCGGATGCTTAATCTCCACTTTTCGCCCTTCCGTACTCGATATTTTCGCGAAATGCACCAGCGTCTGGGTTTTCAAATAATCGGACCCGCTAGTTTCCGCTTCCCTCTGCTCCTCGAGCGAGGCCAAAAATTCCTTCAACGTATCCGGAGCTTGGACATCGGAATAATCGTCGATCTTGGTCGTAACGCCGTCGCGAATATGGTAAATGACCTGATCGATGTATTCGATCGTCCCTTCCGTTCCTTCAATACGCCAATTGCCCGCCCACGGAGTCTGGTTCCCTCTGGAAGCGATGGATGCGGTATAGCTGACCTTGATGCCGCCTTCCATATCGATAATCGCATTCGTATTGATTACGGCTCCTTCTTCTTCCCAGCCGCCGATCGGATTGTACAGCTCCGCATAAACGCTTTGTCCCTCGGCGCCGCTCAAATAACGGATCATATCAAAATGGTGTACGCCGATGTCGTCCAGCAGGCTTACCGTATATTTGCGCTGAACATGATGATAACGGTAAAACAGTATATCTATAGTAGAAATGCGTCCAATCGCTCCTTGCTCGAGCAGCTGCTTCAGCTTGCGAATCCCTGCGTTGCAGCGGTAGTTCTCGGCGATCATGAACGAGATGTTCTCCCTCTCGGCGCGCTGCACGATTTGAATCGATTCCTCATAGTCAAAGGAAATCGGCTTCTCGCACAATACCGGCAGCTTGCGGTCGAAAGCCGCATTGTTGACTACAGTATGAGCCATCGGGGAAGTTACGTTCACGAGGAAATCGGCCTGCTCCTTGTCCAATGCTTCGGCAAGCGATGTATAGAACGGGAAATTGTCGCTTCCCATCTTCTCTTTCATTGCAGGATCCGTTTCTACGACGGCCGCAAGAAGCCCTCGGTCTCTCAATCTTTTGTACCAGGAAAATCCCGCCACGCCAAACCCTACCAAAATCGCTTTCATCGCAATACTCCCCTTCGGCTGCATAAATGAATGAATTAGTTCAGTGTAAATCCGTATCTCTCGGCCGCGCTATGGTACAGCCAGTCTTTGGCCACCTGAATAGCCGTATCGTAATCGATCCAGCCCAGCTGCATTTGCTGGTACAATACCTCGGCGATCAGCTTCTTGACCATCAAAATTTTGCCGTAGCTCCACTCGATGCAGCGGGCATCGGAAACGATCAGCGAGCTCTTGATTGCCGGAAGCGCCTCCAGACGGTACTGCATCATGTCCCGGTAAGTGCTGGCACGGAAGTTGAACCACCACATGCCCCCGACATGGACGTTAGGGTAGTTCCATGCCGCCTGAACAACGTCCAGATTGTTAAGCTCGGAAGCTACGACCAGCTCGAATTGAATCTTGTAACGCTCAAAGAGCCCGTTCAGCTTCACGATGCGCAGCGGGTCGTTGACAGGCACGGCCGTGTTGCACCAGGAGCGCTCTACGCCAAGGAATAATTGCAAGAACAAGCCGTGTTCCTCCAGCGCTTCGCACACAACATGAAGCACCTTCATCATAAGCTGGTCACGGGTCGCTTCCTCCAGAGCATACGTCGCATTCGCTTTGGCGTCATAGCCTGGCAGCGTCGTCATAATCCCCGGACAGCCGCGTTCCTTAATATCGGATACCAGCTTGAATACGGCGCCGCGCACTTCCTCCAAAGCTTGCTCTCGCTGCTCCGCCTGATGCACCGACTTTGTCCATTCGAAAATTTTGCCGTCGATTCTCGGAATTAGAATGGCATTGCGATCCATATTCAGAAACTCGGCGTGCTCAGGAATATTCGTCACAAACGCACGAATGTTCAGCTTATCGGCAACCTGCTGCGCCCAGCCCGGTTGTGCGCTCGTCGCGCGGACAGCGGCGTCGGCTCTCCGGATCGAATCCGCATCCTTGATTTCGATACCGTACAGATTTTTGAAAATATTCGTAAAAATCCAGTTCATCAGCGTGTTGCGGGATTTTTGATATGCTGTCAAAAAGGCCTCTATACGCTCATCCTCGGGCAGCTCCATAGCTTGATCCGGATACCCCGCCGCTTGCATTTCGCGGTTCAGCCAGAAATAGTGAGCGATTTCCCAAAAATCTCTTGCCCCAAGGCGGTCCCCCACCAAATGGGTGTGTGTATCCAGTACGTCAAACCCCATAATCTCTTCCATGAATGCTTCATGAGTCAACATGCGAGTTGTTCCCTTCTTCCATTTGATAATAAGGTCCCCATCCATCATACACCTTGATGGTCATGCCTTCCATGGCGTTAGTTTCAAAGATAGTTGTCATTTTTTATGATTACTATGGGGAAATTTCATGATTAAATCCATAATATACCAATTCTTATATAAGAGGGTCACCTTCACCCAATTTTGTCCGAATTTCGATCAAATATTGAACATTTATTGAACGAACATGGCAAAGTATGCTATACTGGTTACAAGAAAACACTTACAAAGGAAATGGAAGTGATCATTATGACGACGAAGACCGCATCCGTAAGCAGCGTACGTCACAATGAGCGAGATGTACAGCGTCTTGTCAACTGGATGACCGCCGCCGCATGGGTTATTCTTGGAATCGGCGTTTTAATGTGTTTGTTTAATTTGAATCATTTCAGCGACCGGAACACCTCTTTAATGGTAGGTTTGGGTTTCATGGTCGGAAGCGTTCATATTTATGTCATCCGCACGGCGATTCATCTCGTTCATTCTCGTAAGCAAGAGGCAGACGATGTCAACAGCCAATCATAACTTGTCCGATATGTGACAACGTTTTACCGTAAAACCCCTCTAAGCAGCGTCTAAGAGGGGTTTTTTGTTTGCCAAAAATTAATAATCATCTTTTTCGTGAACTTTGTTTTACAGAAAAAAGTCGAAACGTTGACGTATTTGTTAACAGCGGCGAAATCTCGTTTAATATCTGTTATCGTATGAAATAGATAAGAACGTTCCATAATTCACAACCGTTTCGAACGTTCGGCATTACTAAGAGAGCTGGAGATGATAATGTATGCGAATCACGAAAAAAGCGGCTCGAATAGCGGCACCGCTGCTCTTCCTTGCCATGCTTGTGCTCTTGTCGGGCTGCGGGCAATCCTTGATGGTCATGGATCCGAAGGGGCCGATAGCAGCAGGGCAAAGAGATCTCATTATTACTGCATCGATATTGTGCGGTATCATATTGGTTCCTGTGCTCGTATTGACCGCTTTTATTGTTTGGCGCTACCGCGACAAGCCGGACAATAAAGCTTCCTATAAACCCAACTGGTCTCACAGCACGACAATGGAGATTGTTTGGTGGGGAATTCCGATCGTTATCATCGCCATATTGGCTGTTGTTACGGTAAGAGAAACGTATGCGCTGGAGCCTTCCAAGCCTCTTGAATCAGACAAAAAGCCCATCGTGGTGCAAGCCACTTCGTTGGACTGGAAATGGCTCTTCACTTATCCTGAGCAAGGCATCGCTACCGTGAACTATATTGCGATTCCGGAGGATACGCCGATCAAATTCGAGCTGACGTCGGATGCGCCGATGAACTCGTTCTGGATTCCTCAGCTTGGCGGTCAAATGTACACCATGTCCGGCATGGCCATGACCTTGTTCCTGCAAGCCGATGAGCAAGGAGTTTACTACGGTACGGGCGCCAATTTCAGCGGCAAGCATTTTAACGACATGAAATTCCAGGTGCATGCCACATCGGACGAACAATTTAACAATTGGGTCCGCAACATTAAGGAAAGCTCCAATCCTTTAACCATGGATGGCTATAACCAGCTCGCGACACCGGGTGTGTCCGGCAAGCAGCTGTTCTCCGCGTTCCCGGAAGGATTGTTTAACAAAATCGTTACGAAATACGGTGTCGGCGGCCACGCCAATCACGGCTCCAGCGGACAAACTTCCGCTCCTGCCCATCAAGAGCAGCCAAAAGCGGACACCAACAATAAAGCCGGCCAAGGGGCAAAAACACAAGAGACACCCCAACAGCATTCCGGTCATCACTAACGAAAGGGGGCATACACATGCTGGATAGTATAAAAGATTTTGCATCGTGGTTTTTCGTAACGGGCGATCCGCTGATTCTCGGAGCCCAAGTCAGCATCGGGCTGGCCATGGTCGCCATCGTGTTCGCGCTCTCCTATTTTAAAAAATGGGGCTGGCTGTGGCGCGAATGGCTGACAACCGTTGACCACAAGCGTATCGGTATCATGTATATTTTATGTTCCATCCTTATGCTGTTCCGCGGCGGCGTCGACGCGCTGCTCATGCGGCTTCAGCTCGCCATGCCCGACATGAAGTTTCTGGAGGCGGAGCACTATAACCAGATCTTCACTACGCACGGCGTCATTATGATCTTGTTCATGGCGATGCCGCTCATGTTCGGCTTGTTCAACATCGTCGTTCCGCTGCAAATCGGGGCACGTGACGTCGCTTACCCGTTCCTGAACTCGCTCAGCTTCTGGATGTTTTTCTGGGGCGCGATGCTGTTCAACGTCTCCTTCGTTATCGGCGGCTCGCCGGACGCAGGATGGCTGGCTTATCCGCCGTTGTCGGAGCTGTCGCATAGCCCTGGCGTCGGACAAAACTTTTATATTTGGGGCATTCAAGTATCCGGTATCGGAAGCTTGGCGACAGGGATTAACTTTATCGTCACTATCTTGAAAATGCGCGCGCCAGGCATGAAGCTGATGAAAATGCCGATGTTCACCTGGTCGGTATTCTCCAGCTGCATCATGATCATATTCGCTTTCCCTATTTTAACCGTAACCCTTGCCTTACTATTCCTGGACCGCTTCGCCGGTGCGCATTTCTTTACGCTCGATGGCGGCGGCAACCCGATGATGTACATTAACTTGATATGGATGTGGGGGCACCCTGAGGTTTATATCGTCGTCGTTCCGGCGTTCGGTATTTTCTCGGAAATCGTGGCAACCTTCTCCAAGAAAAAGCTATTCGGTTATTCGTCCATGGTATTCGCCATGATCAGTATCGCTGTTCTTTCCTTCTTTACATGGGCTCACCACTTTTTCACGATGGGCTCCGGGGCCAATGTTGCGGCCTTCTTCGCGGTTACAACCATGCTTATTGCCATACCGACAGGCGTAAAGGTATTTAACTGGCTGTTCACCATGTTCCGAGGCCGGGTATCCTATCCGACACCGATGCTGTGGACCGTCGCTTTTATTCCATGCTTCGTTATCGGCGGGATGACCGGGGTTCTGCTCTCGGTAGCTCCGGCAGACTTTCAGTTCCATAACAGCTACTTCCTGATAGCGCATTTCCACCAGGTGCTGATCGGCGGCGTTGCGTTCGGTTACTTCGCAGGGTTGTACTACTGGTGGCCGAAAATGTTCGGCTTCAAGCTCAACGAGCATTTGGGCAAATGGGCGTTCTGGCTGTGGAACATCGGTTTCTATGTATGTTTCATGCCGCAGTATTTCTTGGGTCTCGACGGAATGACCCGCCGTACGTACACGTACGATTTCGATATGGGCTGGGGGCCTCTGAACCTGGTATCCACTGTCGGCGGCTTCTTGATGGGAATCGGGTTCATTTTCCAAGTATGGCAAATCGCCTACAGCATTAAACACAATCAACGCGACGTTACAGGCGATGCCTGGAACGGACGCACGCTGGAATGGTCCATCCCTTCCCCTGCACCGCTGTATAATTTTGCGCGAGTGCCTCAGGTGAATCATGTAGACGAATGGTGGGAGCAAAAGCAGCAGCGTGAGCAAGGGATCGTGCCTGCACCTGAGACGCCGCTGGAACCGATCCATATGCCGAAAAACTCGGCGATTCCGTTCGTCAAGTCGACTCTATGGTTTTTCGCCGGCTTCGGCTTCGTATGGGGCTGGATGTGGCTGGCAATTCCGGCTATGATCGGCGTATTGATTTGCATGATCGTCCGTTCGTTCTCGTATGACACGGACTACTATATTCCGGTAGATGAAATTAAGCAGACGGAAGCTGCATTAAGGGGGGCGAAAGCGTAATGGCACATTCGGCAGCAACACATGCTCACGATCATCACGAGCACGAGCATCATGACCATGAATCGCTCAAAACGTTCGGCTTCTGGCTGTTCCTGATTACAGACTGTATCCTATTCGGCACGTTGTTCGCCACCTATATCGTACTTCGCGGCAATACCAGCGGCGGCCCTACGCCGGAAGAGCTGTTCCAAATGCCCGGCATTATCGCCGAAACGTTCATCCTGCTCACGAGCAGCTTCACGAGCGGTTTGGCCGTTCTGGCCATGCATAAAGGCAACGTGAAGCAGCTCATCGCCTGGCTGGGCGTTACGGTTTTGCTCGGCGCGTCCTTCGTAACGCTGGAGATTATGGAATTCGTGCACATGGTGCACGAAGGGGCTACGATGCAGACGAGCGCATTTTTGTCCGCGTTCTATACTTTGGTCGGCACGCACGGATTGCACGTTTCCCTCGGCTTGTTCTGGATGATCGGCCTGATGCTACAGTTGAAAAAACGCGGCATAACGCCGGTAACAAAGCGTAAAGTCGACGTTATCAGCTTGTACTGGCACTTTCTTGACGTCGTATGGATTTTCGTCTTCACGGTCGTTTACTTGATGGGGGTGATGTAAGATGAGTCAAGCAAATTCGAACTCGCACGGCCAGCATTCGCATTCCGGGTCTCACGGGTCGTTGAAATCTTATGTCATCGGCTTTATCTTATCGATCGTACTGACGATCATCCCGCTGGTCGTCATATTGAACGGGATGTTCAGCGAAACGGCCCGCATTGCGATCATTTTGCTGATGGCGATATTGCAGTTCGCGGTTCAGCTTGTGTTCTTCATGCATTTGAAAGAAGGCGAGAACGCCCGCTGGAACATTATGGCCTTGATTCTCGGCATCATCATCTTGCTGACGATCGTGGCCGGATCGATCTGGATCATGACCTACAACCAGGTCGCACATTAAGTTGTCTGTAGGAGAGACTTTCGCTCTATGAAGAGCGGAAGTCTTTTTTTTGCAACCAACTGCAACAAAATGCACATAAATCCCGTCAGAGATACTGTAATCGACTTTATTACATAAGGTAACCCTACAAAAGGAGAATCAGATGATGACGAAACGTACGAACAAATCCAATATAGTCAAACAAGGGGTCGCCCTCCTGGCGCTTTCCGTTGCGCTAACCGGTGGAGCAGCTTATGCCGCGCCTAACGATGCGCCAGCAGCCGTTCAAGCACAAGCCCCAACCGCTCAAAAGGACATTCAAATTACCGTGAACGGTAAAGCGGCAGCCCTCCATGGGTTTCAATTATACGACGGCAAGGAAGCAATGCTGCCTCTTCGCGCCGTAGCAGAAGCACTTGGTTTCACCTTGACGTGGAATCAGGAAGATTTGTCCGTTGATTTGAGCAAGGATGCCATTTGGACGAAGGTGAAGAACGGGGAAGACCGTTATACGATCAATAAAATGTACAAGCCGCTTGGCACCGCGCCTGCCCTGGTAGACAACACCATGTATATCCCGGCTTCCTTCGTGCAGGAAGTGTTAAGAGCTAATGTCGTGACCGAAGGAGGGACGGTTGCCATTACGGAACAGAAGAAGCAGCAGCATGTGAACGCAACCGGCGTCATTACAGCGATTCGCGATGCGAACGGGCACAAGGCGGTTCAGATCAACGGCGTGGCCATGGACGGGCTCGTACTGAACGTTTCCGATGAAACAGCGTACCAGACTGCCGACGGAGCGCCGCTGAAGTTTACCGACCTTGTTCTGGGCATGAAGGTAGAAGTTGAGCATTCCTTGGCCGCGACATTAAGCTTGCCTCCGCAAACGCCGACATTCAAGATTACGGTGCTTGATAAAGCAGAAGCAAAGGACGTTATCGGAACAGCCGGAACGATCGAGGAAGTGCGTACCGACGACAAAGGAGCGGTTAGCGTGCGGATCAAAGGCACTGGATTAACCGAAACGTCCCCTTCCGAGGTTGTGCTGCGTCTGTCGGAGCAATCCGTCCTTACGGATTTGAAAGGTGAAGCGATCGATAAAGCGACGCTCGTTCAAGGCGCGAAAGTGATCGGTTTCTACGACGGTGTCTTGACGAGAAGCCTGCCTCCAATCGGCACGGCTTGGAAAATCGTTCTTCAAGCGCAAGCGGAATAAGCACGATTTTGAAGTAGCGAGTTCTCATAAAGGGTTGTTCTTCTGGCGTGTGGTTCCGCTGGGGAGCGGCCCTTTTTTTTCGTAAGAGGTGCTGTTGAGCCATAAGGAGAAATCGTCTAGCAAGGCCACTCGATGGTGCTCCACGCTAGTGCCACGACCTAACCGGTCAGAACGAATGCGCGGTAAGGTTGGTAAGGCATCTCAGAAGGAGCGCTAACGCTAAAGCCTCTTTCGTTTCTGGAAATTGCCGCTGAAAAAGCGATACAAGCATTTACTTGGTTGATGCGGACCGCAGATCCGTTATTTTGCCAAAAATGGCTCAATTCGCAGGTCGATCGGACTACAGATCCGTTATTTAGCCAAAACAAACTACATTATACGGTAATATTAGCAAATAACGGATTCCTTGTCCGATAGCATTGCAAAAGCGGCTTAATTCCAGGAAATAACGGATCTCCTGTCCGATAGTCTGCCTCCCGGACCGATGTGCTGCTATTCCGTACCCTTGTCCCCCACGTAATCCCATAAAGGAAACCGTTCACTAACGAATTTGCTCATACAACTCAGCCAGCACATCATGGAATCCCCATCCGATGCCTACCGTGCCGGCAACAATCGCAGCTATCCGCTCGTCATACTCCTCAATCAGCTTGCCCGTATCGTCGGTACGGATCACTTCAGCATACATTTGGAGCATACAGTTGTAAAATCGTCCATCTATCTCGCCGTAGATGTTGGTATAGGAAACACCCATCTCGACATAAACAGCTTGAGCTCCAAGCTGTATTTGTCGTTGCCTGTCAGCCGTTCAAAATCGGCAGTAGCCTGTTTGGCCTCCTGCAGCCTCGAAGACAAACTCGTACGTTGGTAATCGTCCCATTCCATAACGGTCTGTAACAATTGATGCTGCTGATGAAAGGTAATTTCAGAATGAAACTGAAATCGGCGCCAAACCGCAGGTGTAAGCTCGTCCAGCACAATTTTACAAATAAAGTCCATGCCGTCCTCCTAAAATTAATCATAATAACCGAATTATGAGCTTACCGTCCTTATACCATTATTTTGCTTCTGCCAAAGCGGCGGAAACGCTGTCGTGCCTTGTTGCTTCTTGTCCGCTATGCAGCTGCAATTTCCAACTCATGAATGCGATTTCAAAAAAATAGGTGCCCGTCCCTATCACATATCCCCCCTTCACTTGAATATATTTAGTAACAAGCACTTTTTTTCCCTAGTTGTCTTGTTACCGCCCGTTTCATAGTATGCATGAACCAACCCATATCAGGAGGTGTCCGACATGACTGAACCTTTATTTACCGTATCCCGCGAGGACTGGTCTCTGCATCGGAAAGGGTATCAGGACCAGACCCGCCATCAGCAAAAAGTACGTGAAGCGATTAAGCAAAACCTGCCTGACCTCGTAACGGACGAAAGCATCATTATGTCCGACGGCAAGCAGATCATCAAAGTACCGATTCGCAGCTTGGACGAATACCGTTTTCGTTACAATTACAATAAAAGCAAGCATGTAGGCCAGGGTGACGGCGACAGCCAGGTTGGCGACGTGCTCGGCGTAGACCCGACCCCCTCCCAAGGTCCGGGCAAAGGAGAAGGCGCCGGCGACCAGCCGGGAGACGACTATTACGACGCAGAGGTACAAATGGAGGAGCTGCAGTCGATGCTGTTCGAGGAGCTGGAGCTGCCGAATTTGCAGCAAAAAGAAAAAGACAATGTGATGACCAAGGACATCATCTTCAATGACATCCGCAAAAAAGGGATCATGTCCAACATCGATAAAAAGCGGACGATACTCGAAAATCTTCGCCGCAATGCAGGCGCCGGCATTCCGGGCATCCATGGAATCAGCCCTGACGATCTGCGGTTCAAAACGTGGGATGAAATCATCGTTCCCCAATCCAACGCGCTCATCATAGCCATGATGGATACGTCCGGATCTATGGGATCGTTCGAGAAATATATCGCGCGCAGCTTCTTCTTCTGGATGACGCGGTTTTTGCGCACGAAATACGAGCACGTGGAAATCGTCTTCATCGCCCACCATACGGAGGCGAAGGAAGTGACGGAAGAAGAGTTTTTCACCAAGGGAGAAAGCGGCGGGACGATCTGCTCCTCCGCCTATCAGCTCGCAGTCGACCTGATCGATCGCCGGTATTCTCCGGCTCGCTATAACATTTATCCCTTCCATTTCTCCGACGGCGATAACCTGACCTCCGACAACGAGCGGTGCGTCAAGCTCATCACCGAGCTCGTGAAGCGTTCGAATATGTTCGGCTACGGCGAAGTGAACCAATACAACCGCAGCAGCACGCTCATGTCCGCTTACCGCAACATTCATGATCCGAAGTTCGTGCATTACGTCATTCGCGAGAAAGGCGAAGTATACAAGGCGCTTCGCACCTTTTTTCCTAAGTCCGAAGGGAGGATCGCACGATGAACGCCGACTATATCAAGGATCTGGAATATGCCATTGCCGAAATATCCGAAATCGCCAGCGGATTCGGTCTCGACTACTACCCCATGCGATATGAAATATGTCCCGCCGACATCATCTATACGTTTGGCGCCTACGGGATGCCTACCCGCTTCAGCCACTGGAGCTTCGGCAAAACGTTTCACAAGATGAAAATGCAGTACGACTTTGGCTTGAGCAAAATTTACGAGCTGGTCATCAACTCCGATCCATGCTATGCGTTCCTGCTCGACGGCAACTCGCTCATTCAAAATAAGCTGATTGTTGCGCACGTCTTGGCGCACTGCGATTTTTTCAAAAACAACATCCGCTTCTCCAAAACGAACCGTAACATGGTGGAAAGCATGTCGGCGACAGCGGAGCGCGTCCGGCAGTACGAAATCTTGTACGGAAGAGAAGAGGTCGAGAAGTTTATCGATGCGGTGCTGGCCATTCAAGAGCATGTCGATCCGCTGATCTCTGCTCCCTACAATGCTTCCCGATACGGCAGAAACAACGAAAAATCGTCCGAACGCGAGATCATAAAAGACCGCAAGCTAGGATATGAGGATTTGTGGGATTTGGACACGGCGTCAATGGATAAAAAGCCTTCGAAGGAGGATGAAAACCGCAAATTCCCGGCTAAGCCGGAAAAGGATCTCATGCTGTTCATTGAGGAGCACGCACCGTACATGACCGATTGGCAGCGAGACATCATGACGATGCTGCGTGACGAAATGCTCTACTTCTGGCCGCAGCTGGAGACCAAAATTATGAATGAAGGCTGGGCTTCGTATTGGCATCAAAGAATTCTTCGGGAGATGGATTTGACCGAGGATGAGACCATCGAATTCGCCAAGCTGAATTCATCGGTTGTCGTTCCGTCGAGGCACAGCTTGAATCCGTACTACCTCGGCTTGAAAATATTCGAGGATATCGAGAAGCGCTGGAATAATCCGACGGAAGAAGAGCGCGAACGCTACGGCCGCGAGCCCGGATCGGGACGGCGCAAAATATTCGACGTTCGCGAATATGATTCGGATTTGTCGTTCATCCGCAACTACTTGAACAAGCAGCTTGTAGACGATCTGGATCTATACATTTTCGAGAAAAAGGGCCCCGAGTGGAAAATTACCGACAAATCGTGGAGCAACATCCGCGATCAGCTCGTCTACTCCCGCGTCAACGGCGGCTTCCCTTACATTGTGGTCGAGAACGGGGACTACGAGAAAAATGGGGAGCTGTACCTGAAGCACTCCTTCGAGGGGCTGGAGCTCGATTTGAAATATGTGGAGCGGACGCTCCCTTATATTCAAAAGCTGTGGGGCAAAACCGTCCACCTCGAAACGACGGTGGAATCGAAGCAGGTGCTATTCACCTACGACGGGAAGAAGCATAACCGGAAGTTTTTGTAAAACTCAACAAAACAGGCTGTACTCAACAAAGAGTACAGCCTGTTATTTTTATTACTTCGTGAAAATATCGGTCAACACAGGTACGATCTGCGATTTACGGGAAACGACACCTTTAAGCACCGCTTTGTTGTCAGCCAGCGTTACATTGTAAGCTTGCTCTACTGCGGAAGCTTTGCTTCCAAGCGCAATCCCGATGGAATCGTTGTTTAAGATGTCCGTAACGACGAACAAGAACAGATCTAAGCCTTTGTCGGCGATGATAGTGGAAAGAGCGGCTTCCAGCTCGCCTTGACGGGACAATACGTCGTTCACGTCAACCGCGTTCACTTGCGCGATTTCGACTTTGCTTGCTCCCATTTGGAACTCTTTGGAGTCGAGGGAGATCAGCTGCGGAATCGTTTTGTCGCTCAAATCGGCGCCGGCTTTCAGCATAGCCAATCCGTAAGTCTCGAGCTCTACACCGGCGATAGCAGCCAATTCTTTGGCAGCTGCCACATCCTGCTCCGTGCAAGTCGGGGATTTCAACAGCAATGTATCGGAGATGATGGCGGAAAGCATCAAGCCTGCGATTTCTTTCGTAACCGCTACGCCGTTCTCTTTGTAGAGTTTGTTCAGGATCGTCGTAGTGCAGCCTACCGGCTCGGCGCGGTAATACAGCGGGCCGCTTGTTTCGAAGTTCGCGATACGGTGATGGTCTATAACTTCGGTAACACGTACTTTATCGATATCGCTTGCGCTCTGTTGACGTTCGTTGTGATCGACCAAAATCACGGTGTTCACTTCGTTCGCCACAGTTTCCACCAAGCGAGGAGCACTTACTTTAAAATAGTCCAGCACGAACTGCGTTTCGCTGCTGACATTACCCAGGCGGACTGCTTCTACGTTGGCACCCAGCTTGGTTTTCAAATCTGCGTACACAAGAGCAGAGCCAATCGAATCGGTGTCAGGATTTTTGTGACCGAAAATCAATGTTTTTTCCATCATCTTACTCCTTAATCATATTTTTTGCTTAGAAAAGTATATCATAAATTGCTCTCTCTATACTAGATTATATCGCCATACTCTCCTTATTCCAATGAACTTACAGCGATTTGTAAGGAGCCCCCGACCCGCTTACTTGACGTGAGGGCCATACAAATAGTCGGCGATCTGGAAGCAGCCCTTGCGGGAAAACCGTTCATAAAACCGCTCATCCATTTCAAGCGTATCCTCAAAATCGACCAGTATGGGCTCCACCTCTCCCAAAGGCTCGATCAGGGCGTTATGGCGGTACTCCTCTCTCGGCTCCAGGGCGTTTGCAGTCTCGAATTGCTCAATCGCCTGCACCCGTTTCCGCTGCTTCCACAATAAAATGCCAAGCGTGTTACGCGCCAATGCCCAGCCCGGCTTCAGCCGTACCGCTTCTCTGACGTCATGCTCACGCGCCTCCAGAAAAATCCCCCGGTGCAGGAGCGAACACAACGCAGTATCAAGATGAGCCTGAGCGGCGTGCTCCTGATTGCGGTAATCGAAGCCATCCTCGCTGTCAATTACATCATAGCGGATTTGATGCTCCCAATAAAATTGCACGTTCGTCACATTCTTAAATTCCAGATGCTGCAGCAGCTGGCCTTCCGATGAGCTCGGAACCGCACTGAAGCTGATATGCCGGAACGGATGCCGGATGAACATTCGGCGTTCGAATAAGAGCACGCCGTCCTGAAGTGTGACGAACCAGTTGTGTGAAGGGTTCGGGCCGAGGAGCAGCTCGAAATTTTTTTGCGGGGTTTCGATAAAGCCTCTTCGGCTTACCCTCATCATTTCCTTGCAGGCATCCCCTGGCGAGTTCACATGCTCGAACACCTGGCGTGCGATGGCGAAATCGAACGACTGGTCATCGAACGGCAGCTGCTCGGCAAAGCATTCTACATAGCGTACATGATCAACGACGCTCTGCCCCGACCTGTGTGAGGATTGATGAAGAAAAGGCTCCGTCACCGTATCTGCGCGACGGAACGGATGCGCTCCCCCGCCGATGTCCAGCACGCGCTCCTCGGGCTTGATCTCGAGCAATTCCGCGAGAATGTCGTCTTGTAGAGCCGGAAACATTGGTCCGAACGAATTGATCAAAGGAACGGACTTCGTAAAGTGCTGCATCGGTATGTTCAATAACCGGTTGAAGTCCATCTGGCACCTCCTGCGAATGGCCTATTTCGCTGCTGCAACCCAACAACCAGCAAAACGCGTTTTGTAAAAAATTTATGCCGGCCATTCGCTTTTCATGTGCATAAGACAGGAGGAGGATAGGCATCCTTGTCGAAAAAGAGTAGGAGATATTTGTATTGGAGGAATTCCCGATGGCAACCGAAGAATGGAACCGAATAGTCACAGAATTGCCGAGTCGTCTGGAGGATAGCCGCGCCTATACAGCCCAAGGTCGTGTAGCCGCCTATATTCCCGAATTGGCGCACGCACCGGGAAACGCACTGGGCATTGCAATAATGAACGGCGCTTCAGGAATTATAACAGCGGGAGACGTTGCTCTTCCGTTTACTCTGCAGAGCATTTCCAAAGTGTTCACCCTGCTGCTCGCTTTAATGGATAAAGGAGAAAGCGGCGTGTTCGCCAAAGTGGGCATGGAGCCGACAGGCGACAACTTCAACTCGATGCTGAAGCTCGAGCTGGTCGACCCCGGCATCCCGTTCAATCCGCTCATTAACGCAGGTGCGATAGCGGTCTCGTCCCTGATTGCGGGAGCTGATCCTGCCGAAAAAAGCGAGCGCATCCTCACGTTCTTCCGCCAGCTGGCCGGCGATCCGACGATCGGCTACAACGATGCGGTTTACCGCTCGGAGACGGCCACAGCTCACCGCAACCGTTCTCTCGCCTACTTCCTCAAAGCGAACGGCGTGCTCGAGGAAGATGTAGAGGAAGTGCTTGAAGTGTATTTCAAGCACTGCTCGATTGAAGTCAACTGCACGCAGCTCGCGCGGATGGCACAAGTTCTGGCGTTTGACGGCACGGATCCTGTTACGGGCCGCCAACTCATCCCGAGACGATACGTGCAGATCGCCAAGTCGTTCATGATTACCTGCGGCATGTATAATGAATCTGGCGCATTCGCGATTCGCGTCGGCCTACCGGCCAAGAGCGGCGTGTCCGGCGGCATTTTGGCGCTCGTTCCCGGCAAATACGGCATCGGGGTCGTAGGACCCGCATTGAATGCCAAGGGCAACAGCACGGCCGGTGTCCATCTGCTGGAGACATTGTCCACTGAGTTCGATTGGAGCATTTTCTAGGTTCTGTGAGAAGTGAAAATGCACATTATGACGAATAAACGGCTGCCTTCCAAGGGTAGCCGTTTAGCTTGTAGGCAAAGCACATTCTTCATAGTTTCGTTGCTAGAGCTCATATACGAACCTATTGAAGAGCACGATTATTTCCGTTCGGACCACAGATCCGTTATTTCACCAAAAATGGTACTATTTTCAATGCGATCGGACTGTAGATCCCTTATTTCGCCAAAAACTACTATTTTCGCTTGAAAAATGGGCAATTAGCGGATTCACTGTCCGATCGTACGTCAAAAGAAGCCCCATTCCAAGGATTAGCGGAATCTCTGTCCGATAGACCGCCACCTCGTCCTTGGGCAGCTTGTTCTCTACGCTTGTACTAAAGGACACTGGACAATATTTGGAAATTGCGGGAGATCGTGAATGGCTATGTCATCAGATCTGTTACCTGCAACTGCCTGGCTTCCCCCAACACGAACGGCTGCCCTCTTAAATAAGAGGGCAGCCGTTTTTCATACCTGCAAAAATACCGTTGCCGCCATAGCTGACCCCAACTCCAAGTCAGACCCGAACCAGTTCGTATTCCCCGCCTGCGACGGTGTCGAAGACGAACATGGAGCCGCTCATCCGCATCGGGCTGCCAGAGCTGCTGGAGCCCCTGGAACTGCCAGAGCTGCCGTCCTTGCGGTGCAGCGCGACGTTCTCGCCCTTCCACGGATTGTGAATCCGGCACACGCCGCCAAGCGTAGACTTGACGCTCAAGCGAGTGACGTCGCCCTGCCGGATCGCCGAGCTTACGACAAACCCGCCGTGGCACCACAGCGCGAATTCGGCGTCCCATCCTTTCGGGCACGCCGGGAAGACGCGAATCGCCGGCTCCTTAGCCGGAGCGCCAGGCTGGCTTTGGCATAGCGCCAGCTGCAAGGCCGCGGCCGCATTACCGAGCCGCTGCGCGCTGATCGCATTCACGCCCTCGCGAACCGTCAGCCGGTTGTCAAAAAATTTGACGTGACCCGTCTCGGTAATATAGCAGTATTCCCTCTCCGCATTAATGCAGTCCAGCTGGGCCAGCACGGTCTCCTTAAACGGCTCCGCCATGCCCATCCCGGCCAATACGCGCGCCGATGCGGACATTTCCGAGGCGCTTCGGCCCCAATCGCCGTTCAAGCGCTCCTCCTGGAATTGAAGCGATGCAACGCCGGTTTCGTACATGGAAGGATTCTCATCCTCCGTGGCCAGCGTGCACAGATTGCAAAAGCGGGCCGGACGAAGATCGATGCCGCTTTTATTATCAAGCACAGGCTCCAGCGCGCCAACCCAGACGCCGGGTGCGCCTTCTTCCGTCCGCAATACCGCCTCCGGATTGTCGCTCGTCGGGATCGGAGCGAGATGGTCGTAGAGCTCCTGCCATACAGGACGCAAATCAGCGTCTACACCGAGCAGCTCCGACGCCTTCAGCAGCACCGGCAAGATGCCGTGCATAGCGGACATCGCATCCATGGAATCTTTGCCGCCGATATATTTCTCATCGTTGATCGTATGGTAAATATGGTACAAGCCGTCTTCTTCTTTGCGCAAATTAGGGAAATGCCGGAAAAATTCCGCCGCGCCCTTGATCATCGGATAAGCCCGTTCGCGCAGCCAGCTCTCATCCTTTGTGTACTCATAGTACATCCAGTAATGGAAGGCAATGCCGACCTGATTGGCGAACATGTGCGTGGTGAAGCCGTACGGCCCGTATCCCCTGTCGGGGTACACCAAATGTCCTTCCTCCCAAGACTCGTAGGACTTCCAATTCCAACGGCTCTCGTGCGGATGCTTGGAATAGGCGTACTGCTTGAATCTTTCGGAACGCTCTTCCCACGGCTTGCGAAGCAAATACAGCTCTCTCATTTCCTCGGCAATATCGTCGGGAAGATTGTCCAATCCGTTGAACCAGACGACCTCGGGAATAAAAATCCCCTGGCTGCCCCATTGCTGCTCGGCTGCTCTGGCGCACGAATCGTACATGTTCGAGTACATATGGAAGTAAGGCTCCATCAGCTCGTAATGCCCTGAGGGAAGTATCGCGTTGTAGTACAGATTCAGGTTGTTCCACCACTGCATCGCCCCCCAATGGCGGCGGTCGCCGCGAGGACTAAGGAGCATGCCGCCGAAGTTCGGCGCAAACTGTCCGCCGCGGGAATTGGAAGCCATCAGGTACAAAAAGTACGTATAATGCGCCTCCACCTTCTCAGCCGTCCCGTCTTCACTGCTCAAGCGAATATACGACTTGCTCCAGTATTCATTCCACCATGCCTTGTGTTCCGCCAGCATCGCGGCATAGCCCTGGCTTCTCGCCGCTTCCGCACGCTCCACCGCCAAGGCGACGACATCCTCCTCCGTGTCGAACGAGGCTGCACTGGCAACGAACAGCTCGAAGGCTCCCGCTCCCGGCTTGACGCACAGCCGCATTTCGGTCTCGTTAGGCTGCCCGAGCACAGGGCGTTTGCGGAAGCTGCCTACAAGCTCTCTTCCGCCGAATTCATCGTTCATGCGGGCTAACGCGTCTCTGCCTGACAAGCAGATAGCAACGGCCGAGCAGCAAAAATGCTCTCCCTCGCGGAACACCTGCTTCAGAACGATCATATCGTTCACCATTTTCAGTGTGGACACCGCAAGATGGTGCTTGGTCAATACTTCGGCGGGACGAAGCATTTTCAGCTTTACATTGATGCCTTGCGGCTCGGCTCTGCGGTCCTCCACCAAGAAGACGAACACGTCGCCGCCTGACTTCGCAAACGCTTCCATTTGTACCCCGTTTCCTTGGATAGCGGCCGTAGCGTCATAGAGACTCAAATGCTGCTGTATCGTATCGTCTGTAAACACATCGGCTCCGTAATCGACAAAATCGATATCGACAAAGCCGCATCCGTAAGCATAGTCGGAATGTCTCTCATTGAAGCTGTTTGTTGAGCAATCGTTGGCATACACATCGACCCGGTTCACTTGCAGCTTAACGGCCGACGGGGATGTCCACACCAGACTTCCCATCGTCCCCGTTCCTATCGGCAATCCGCCTTCGCTTCGCTTCACGGTCTTCTCGTAATGCAGGTCACCGCGCGAAACATGCTCCCGATAATCCATCATAGACAATGAATGCGGCACTGTGCTCATCTCCTCATCCCTTCTTCACTTCAAAAATAATAGCGCGAAGCGGTTCTTCACTGTTATTCTCCAATCCATGCTTCCACCACGGCTTATTCAGTACGATATCCCCGGGCTTGACCTGTCTCTGCTCGCCGTTGACCGTCATAACGCCTGTCCCTTCCAAGATGATGTATACTTCCTCATCCTCGCGATGGCCGTGATAGCCAATAGAGGCTCCTGGAGGAATTTCCGTATAGCCGAGGAACATGATCGGCGTGTCGAAGTCAGCTTTGCTGAACAGCCTTTTTCCCAGCGTCAAGCCTTTTCCGTTATGGCTTACACCCGGTGCGCTGAACTCGGTCTCAAGAAAATTGCGTACAATCATCGGGCCGTAGCCCCAGCTCGACGACGTGTCCACCATCTGATTTTCCCTGATCGACTGCCGGGTGTAGTGGGCCAGCGCCTGATTTTTCAAATAATCCTTCGCGCTCGTCTCCGCCTCTCTTCCCTCTTCCAATGCAAGCAAGAACTCGCTGAAAGCGCCGGGGGACTCCACATCGCTGAACTCGTTAAACAGCGTCGTCTCTCCATCCTTCGTCAAAACGATCTGACTGTCGATGAGCTCGAGACAGCCTTCGGTCCCTTCGATCCGCCAATTGCCGGCCCACTCCGTATGCTTGCCCTTGGAACGGGTCGAACAGGTGAACGTCGCGATAATTCCCGCCTGCATATCCATAACGATGTGCAGCTGGTGACGGTAGGTTGCGAACACTTTGCCGACTTCCCGTCCGGTCAAATAGCGCACCAGATCGAAATGATGAACGACAAGCTCCTCCAGCACATCCAGCTTATTCTCTATCGGTTTATCCAGATTTCTGTAAAATTCTCCATCCACCGTTACAATGTCGCCGATCGTCCCTTCAACGAGCAGCTGCTTCAGCTTACGGACTACGGGAAATCTGCGGTAATTTTCTGCGATCATATAAGGAATTTGCTCTTGCTCCGCCCGCTCTACCATCGCCTTGGCATCCTCATAATTATCGGCAATCGGCTTCTCGCTGAAAACCGGCAGCTTGTAGTCGAACGCAATGCTGTTGATTTCTTTGTGCACATGGCGCGGGGTTACGTTCAGAAGCACATCCGGCTTTTCCTGCTCAATGGCTTCCGTAATGGATGTATAAAAGGGAACGCCGTCCCCCTCGATCCTGCTGCGATGGCTCTCATCCCTGTCGGCAACCGCCAACGCCACCTCGCCGTATTGATTCCGCAGTCTTCGGTACCATCCGGAGCCGAATCCGCCTACGCCGACTAATAACGCTTTCATTTATTGTCCCTCCGCTTCCATTACGTTTACAAATTGCATACAAAATCATCATAGGCAAGCAGGTCCAAATACGCAATCCCGGTTTCCGACTCAAAAACCCCTTCGTCAAAGACGAGGGGGCTTCTTAGGCGACGGAATGAGCCCGTACGCAGTTTCCCAATTATTGGCTGCCAAAGCATCAAGACTGCGGAATCACGAACAGCTCTCCCGCTTCATCACTGCCCGCTTCTCCAGCTGCTGTATGTCGTAGGTTTGAAAGCCTTCCTCCATCCGCTCCACAATCTCAACCAGCTTCTCCACATCCCGGAAAGAGTACAATCGGGTCCCCCCATTCGTGCGTTCGGGAAAAATGAGCTTTCTCTCCTCGTAATACCGGATTTGCCTTATTGATAACCCGCTCAGTTGGCTTACGGTTCCGATGCTGATGACTTTTTTCTCTAATAACGACATCGCCGCTCATCTCCTCTATCCTGCTTTAAATATGGAACAATAACACCAATGTGGAATGAGATATTTATGTTATATTATATTACATTGGAAAAAGGAGCACAGTGAAAAACGGACTATTTTCTGTGCAGTCCGCTGTTTGTTTTTATGTCATATCCGCTCGAAAAAAAATCCTTCGATCCATCCGCATCACTGCGCAGGACCGAAGGAAGGATGTTATATATAAAATTTATAGCCGACCCCGTGAACGTTAATGATGTGTCTCGGGTTGGCGGGGTCACTCTCGATTTTTTTGCGCAGATTGCTCACATGAACAATGATGGTTCTTGTATCGTTAAGGATTTCCTGCCCCCATATTTCCCGGAACAGCTCCTCGTGAGTGATCGTTCGGCCGGGATGAGTCGCCAAGAAATACAGCAGCTCGAATTCCTTCTTGGATAAGATGATTTCATTCCCGCTTACCATTAACGTTCGGCTGACAGGATCGATCTCGACCTCGCCAAAGCGCAGCTTCGACGATGAGTCGGTGTAGCCTCCGCTCAGAAGCGGCCGCCTCAAATTAGCCTTCACTCGCGCAACGAGCTCATTGGGACTGAACGGCTTCGTTATATAATCGTCGCCTCCGAGAGCGAGCCCGGTAATCTTATCCTGCTCGTCCTGCTTGCAGCTGACAAAAATAATCGGCGCCGAAGACATGAGCCGCACTTCCTTGCACACTTCAAACCCGTCCTTGCCGGGAAGCAGCACATCCAGCAATATCAGATCCGGCTGTACCGACCGGACGAGCCGAATGGCATCGTCGCCCCGATCCGTCCAAATGACTCGGAATTGATGCGCTTCCAAATACGTTCGCATGATCTCGCGAATTTCCTGATCGTCTTCTACAAT
Source organism: Paenibacillus sp. H1-7 (assembly GCF_022354825.1). Taxonomy (GTDB): domain Bacteria; phylum Bacillota; class Bacilli; order Paenibacillales; family NBRC-103111; genus Paenibacillus_S. The sequence continues at coordinate 1,588,407 of NZ_CP031168.1, read as the reverse complement.
CAATATCATTTGCCCTGTCATGAATACTCACACCACCAAGACATTATATCACTCATCCAATTAATACAAGAATAGACAAAAGGTTGCTTCAGGTCAAGAAGTTTGTATATAGGCAACGATTCCTTGAGCCATTCCTTCCGCCAGCTTGCGCTGGTAGTCGGGATCCGACATGCGCACGTCTTCCGCAGGGTTCGTCATGAACCCCATCTCGACGAGAACCACCGGTACGGTCGACCAGTTAAAGCCGCTCAAATCCTGCCGCGGTACGATACCTCGCGATTTCGCTCCCGTACTCTCCTTCAGAGCGTCGTGAATAAGCTCGGCCGCCTTGAGGCTGCTTGCCTGGACGGCTTCATCGGGTATGACGCTCGGGTGAGGGTACAGCACGGAGAAGCCCTCCGCTTTTGGGGACTCGTTGCCGTCGGCGTGGAGCCTAACCGCCAACCGGGCGCTCGCTTCGTTAGCCAGCTCGGCCCGCTGCTTGTTGCTGATATCGACGTCGTGCTCCTCCCGTGTCATCAGCACCTCCATGCCTTGCTCCTCCAGCATCTGCTTCAACAGCACCGCCACCTCGAGATTCAGCACATATTCCGGCTTCCCCGTAGAGACGCCGGTCGTTCCGCCGGATACTTTCGGCTTCATCGCTTTGGAGCCTGGAGCTACCGGCTCTAGCTCGTTATTGCCTTTGCGCTGATGGCCGGGATCGAGATAAATAACCGGCTTGGATACGGCCGTTTGATTCTCCGCCGGCACTGTAGGCGACGGTACAGGCTCCGGCATAACGGAGCCGTCTGTAGCAGCTTCCCCGCTGGCCGGCAGAGCGCCGGGCACCGCTGTAGGAGCCTTAGAAGGAGCCACAGCAACGGCAGGCTCATGCGGCTTTTGTTCAGGCTCTTTTTCATTGGAATAGCCTATCATGGCGTATACGACCCCAATAGCCAGCAATGCGGCCCATACGCTTGTTTTCAACAGCTTCACTTGAATCTACCCCTCCGGTTTGTTGACTCCGTACCTGCCATTCATCCGATAAAATCGTAAATGATCGGTACTGCAAACAAAGTTAAAAAATCGTGTAGTCCGGCTCGTGCGTCTATGTGTCCGACCCTATTCAGGTTGATCTCACCCGTGGTTCACTGCTGCTCCTTTGATTGATTGCAAGCAAGGCACCATCCACATTGTCATGGATTCAGCTTTCCCTTTCAAGGGAAAAATCGTTTGACAAAAGAAAAACCCGGCATACTGCCAGGTCCAAGCTGAATGTATAAAATGAATAAAAGAAATAAGTCCGTTTCTTAGAAGCTTTAGCTTGATTATTGGTGTTCAAATGAAAGCGCCGTATCCAGGAATCCGTCCTGACGGTCGTACAATCCGAGATCGCTTTTGCCGTTCCCGTCAAAATCGGTAATGATCAGCTTCATCCCCGGCTTCCCCCAAGGTCCGAAGGTTGACAGCAATTGAAACTCGTTCGCTCCCTTTCGCAAATATACGGTATAGCGGGATGATTCGGGATGGTACCTCAGCACGTCCTCCTGGCCGTCTCCGTTAAAATCGCCGAGTCGCATGTCGCCGTCCTCGTCCGGCACGTTCAGCTGCATTCGCTTCGCTTTCCACGACAGCGACGCTTTGTCGAAGGATAATTCCAACCCGCCGATAGTGGACGGTTTGGTCAAAAACAACGCTTTGCTTCCATCCTCCATAGCATGCGGCTGCAGCTCGTACTTCCACTCGCTTTTTAGCTTGTAGGGCTTGAGCGGCTTCGCTTCGCCTTTGGATATACAGTAGCCGTTCACTTGCATCCGGTCCGCCGAGAGCCCGGTCACTACCACGTCGCCGCCGGCCTGAGGCAGCACCTGCAAATTCGCCCAGCTCTTCGCCTCCAGCTGCCAATGATTGGCCAGCTGGAACCGGCCGCCGTCGGGGATGAACCGTTCCAGCACGCCGTTCGGCTGGGCGACCCAGAGGCTCGCGCTGTCCGCTCCCTTCGCGCTCCCCAATGCTGCTGCCGCGCCCGGCGCGTACGATAAATTCCCCCAAACCGAAGGCGCGCCCTGAGGCTCGTTGCGCAACCCGCCGAAAGCACCTGCGGCAACCGTAATGGAGCCGCTCTTCAAATCCCAGCTAACCGCATCCGCCTGCCCGTCTCCCGTAATATCGCCGAACATCCATTTCGTCTGCCAGGACGGCTGCGGTTGCGCCTGCTGCCCTTTCGGTCCTTGCTGCTCAGCTGCAGCTGCATCCTTCAGCTTCAAACTGTGGGAAGGAGTGAACGGTACGTAATCCTGTATGGAGTAGAACACGTAACGCTTCTCCTTCAATCCGGCGATCAGCTTTTGCAGTACGCTGCGGTTTTGATCGGGGTACCGGAACTCCGGCAATCCGTCCCGGACAACCTGCTCGCCTTCCTCGTCCAGAACAGGAATCAAATACTTGAATTCCAGGAAGGGGTGGTAAAAAAAGGAATTAATATTGTTCGTCCGGCCCAGCCGGTCCAGAATGAATTTCTCATCCTTATTATATGGAATATAGTCATACGGCGTCGGGATGTAAGCTGCTCCCATATTCGGCTCGCCGTAGCTCGCGTTTCGTTGATTCAAATATTGCGCGGATGAAGCGTTGCGGTTGGCCTGCACGTCCGCCTGGTAGTTTAATCCGAAATAGGATCGGAACACCGCATCCTGCTGCGGCGTCGAGCGATAGTGCGGCGATTCCCAAAATTGCGGCTTCAGCCCGGCACGGCTTAATATATCGAGCCCTGCCTTCAACCGCGGCTCCGCAAACGAAGCGGAACGCGTGTAATCCTCGTCGGTCTCGTTAAACTCGTTGCCGATTCCCGATTCATGGTGACCGTCATCCCGCCGCACCAACCCGACTTGATGCGTGTATCCGTGCATCCCGAGAACGGCGCCGTCGTTGACCGCCTGTCTCAGCAAGGTCTGATAAGCGGCAACATAGGGATTGTCAGCCTGGTCTAAGGAGACATCGTAGCGAGAGCCGTCCGCCGGAAAATCAAGCCAGCGCGGAATCACCGCGAGATGATATGCTACGTGCTGATCCCGCAAGTATTCCATTACCGCCCTCAGCTTCCCCAGCTGCTCCATCGAACCGTACTGTCCCCCCGGCCCGATATCTTCAAGCCTCATCAACACAAAGCGCGGATTGGTCGACTCCCCTTCCACCTTGATGTTGTATGAGGTTATCATCATAAAAATTACAAGTACCGAAATAGCATAGCGCAGCCATTTCATTCTAAAATTGCGGGACATTATCGGTCATCCTGCTCCCTTCATGCTGTACAAAACGAAAGGCCTGCGCTTCATTTCAAACGCTTTCAATTTTGCCTAGTAAAATTGTATCAAATTTCGCCTCCGGCGAACATCATTTTTTTAATCCGGAATGGACCGCAGGTTAATTGATGGAACGGGCAAATTTCAAGGCGCTGGCGCAATTATAATCGACGATTTGCTGTGCCGCCTGCTTGTCGGGAAATCCCCGATGCAGCAGCTTTAATCCGCCCGCTGTGCAGGAAATATGATGATATAGCTTGTAAAACTTCATCCGATTGCTATCTAATGAATCGTTCCTTAAATAACTGTAGCTATCTCCGAAGCGAAATTCCAGGAAGCTGTGCTCATACTGTTTCTTCAGCTTTTGTTACGATGTTGAATAAGGTCTTTTCAAAAATAGCGATACGAAAGCGAGCACCCTTTTTACGGGTGCTTTTTTTGTTTGTAGCACACAAACCTGGTTCGTGAATCACCCGGTACTACATAAAGTTAGTACTGTCCCCATGCAGCGTCCCTCTCTTACACTACAGATGTATCCCATCAATTGACAAAAAGAAGAGGGGGGATTGCAATGAATGCTTCATTTTGGTCTGCCGAGCGCACGGCGGCATTCCTTCTATTTTCGCCGTCCCATCTGGCGGCAATCGTTATCCTGGTATCGCTCGCAGTACTCCTGTATTTCGGCAGAAGCGCGATTCGAGCCAACCGTTCCCGGCAAACCGCCGTACGCGGATTGCTCCTGGTGATGCTCCTTGTCCCTGAAGCTCTGCTGTATGGGTGGTACGCACTTGAACGGACTTGGGACGTTAAGAGCACGCTGCCCCTTGAGCTGTGCAGTATCACGCTCATGCTGTCTGCAATCATGCTGGTCACCCGCAGCCGACTTCTTTATCAGCTGCTGTTTTTTGCAGGAATCGGCGGCGCATTACAGGCCATGTTAACGCCCAGCCTCGGTTATCCGTTCCCACACTTCCGCTTTCTTCATTTTTTCATCGTCCATGGCGCCATCATTCTCTCCGCCCTTTATATGACGTGGGTCGAGGGCTGCAAGCCAACTTGGCGATCCGTCGGATTCGCTATGATTTTTCTGAACGTACTCGCCGGTATCGTCTGGATCATTAATCAGAAGCTCGGATCGAATTACATGTTTCTTATGCACAAGCCGGCTACCGCCTCCATCCTGGATGCTTTGGGCCCATACCCTTACTACCTGCTTGCCGAGGAAGCGATAGCCGCAGCACTGTTTGCCTTGATGTACGCCGTGTTTTTTCTCAAGCCATTTCGAAAACAAGACCACATGCCACCTCCCTCGAACCTCCACGGCTAAGCCATCGAATAATAATGCCCTTGGCGGCAAAGTATACAAGTCAGGAAGAAAGGAGGGATACTATGGCCGATCAGCGCAATCAAACCCCGTCCAAAGATCAGCAAGAATTGAGCACCGAAATCGCCCAGCTGAGCAGCAAGGAACAGCCAAGCGAGCCGGGGATCGATTATACGAAAGATTTTATTTGGGGCAGCGATCAGGATGAGTATATAGATGAAGCTTGACGAGGGAAGCTCCGCAACCGCCTGCAAAGGCGGTTCCTTTTTTGCTAAAAAATGCATTTACTTCTCATTTCCACAAGCGCTATAATGGAGTCATTGTGTTAATTTTCCGGTAGGGGATATTCTAAGCTATTCTCAGTTGCAGGCATGAATCCGATGACTTAACCTGTTGTTCGCACAACTATAGCTCCTACTCAGACCCAGTGCCCCGACACTTTAACTATTATGGTAAAATGATATGATGTAGGCAGGCAGGTGAATCTTGGGCATGCAAAAAATCCCCGTAACCAGAGACGGAAAAAAGGGCTCGGATATTATCCTCATCCATTCCGATGATGTCGTTAAAATCGAGTGCCTGAGGAATAAAGAATACGTCATTCATACGATTAACGATAAATATTACTGGACTCCGACGCTGGAAGCATTCGAAGAATGGATGTACGAGGACGGGTTTCGGCTGATCGATCAAATGAACGTGGTCAACATGAACCATGTCACCGAATACGATGTCAAAAAAGGCATCGTCTATTTAAGTCCGGAAGGGGCGGCCGGCTCCAAAACCGCATCCGTTGCCTGGATTCATAAAGATCATGTCGCAAATGTCAAAAACATGCTGTACGAAGTCAAAAAGCTGGACAGAAGCAGCGATCCGGATGACTTTCAGGATGACATCTTCGACACGATCCTCGACCAGGAGGAAGACAGCCGTTTTGCCCGTTCTTACGCCATGATTCAAGCAATTTACGAGAAGAAAAAGGCGGAGAAGAAGCTCGAGCAAAGCGAGCAGCGCTACAAATCCCTGTTCCAGAACAATCCCGATCCCATCTGTTCCTTCGATGGCTACGGCTACTGCACGAGCGCTAACCCCGCTACCTTCCGGATCACCGGTTATACGGAGGAAGAGCTGCTCCATAAATCCATTCACCATCTGATCGTGCCCGAGCATGTAGAACGATGGCAGGAACGGTTCGATGATACGCTGCAGGGACAAACCCACCATTATGAGATTACCTTCGTCCATAAAGACGGTCATCCCGTGGAGCTGAGCGTGCTGAATGTCCCGATCGTCGTGAACGGTCAAATGAAGGGCGTTTATATGATCGGAAAAGATATCAGCGAACGGAAAAAAGCGGAGGAAATGCTCCTTCGCTCGGAAAAGCTCTCGATTGTCGGCCAAATGGCGGCCGGAGTCGCTCATGAGATCCGCAATCCGCTTACTTCGCTCAAAGGGTTCGTGCAGCTGATGCAGACGAAAATATCCGGCTTCGAATCGTATTTCGACATCATGATGGACGAGCTGGAACGGATTAATTTTATCGTAAGCGAATTTCTCGTCATCGCCAAGCCGCAATCCCTTCGCTCTCAACCGAAGCAGGCGGAGGCTATCCTTCACAATACGATCGCATTAATCGGCTCGCAGGCGATGATACATAACGTCGAGCTCGTCGTCCATGCCGAGGAAGGGCTTCCTGCGATTCTGTGCGATGAAAACCAGATCAAGCAAGTATTTATCAACATATTGAACAACGCAATCGAGTCGATGCCCGACGGCGGACAATTGCGGATTGAAATCGGCCTCTGGGACGAGAATCAGCTGCTCATCCGCTTTATCGATCAGGGCTGTGGAATACCCGAGGAGCGCATTCCCCGCTTGGGCGAGCCGTTTTATACGACAAAAGAGAAAGGTACCGGCCTCGGGCTGATGGTCACGTTCAAAATCATTGAAAATCACGGCGGACGGATGGCGATCCAGAGTGAAGTGACCAAAGGAACCGTCGTCGAAATTTATATGCCGGTCATACGATGATATCGATGCTAACTATGACACATGATAAACAACCCCTTCCTTCATTCATTTGAATACGGAAGGGGTTTGTCGTATCCGAGAACACTAAGTACGGGTAACGATAGTAGAGCCAAAACAATAAGAGCCATCGAACGGATGGCCCCTCATGATTCACTCCATTATTTTTTTGGGATCAACGCAAGGTGGTCAGAGCTACTGAGGGTTTATCGGTTTAGCAGACTGCCAACGTACCTCAGCAACTCATTGGCCGATGCGGTAGTATAGCCATGCTCCTCGACCAGCCTTTTGATTACTTCATTAATCCGTTTTAACTGAGTTTCGTCCGGCGTTTTGGTAGACGTCGTTATTTTCACGATATCCTTCAAATCGGCAAACAGCTTCTTCTCAATCGCTTCACGCAGACGCTCGTGGCTGCTATAATTGAAACGGGCACCTTTGCGGGAGTAGGACGACATACGAATCAAAATTTCCTCGCGGAACGCTTTTTTCGCATTTTCCGAAATACCGATTTGCTCCTCGATGGAACGCATCAGTCTTTCGTCCGGATCCATTTCTTCACCGGTCAGCGGATCTTTGATTTTACCCCAGTTGCAGTAAGCTTCAATGTTATCCAGGTAGTTGTTAAAGAGCGTTCTGGCCGACTCCTCGAAGGAGTACACGAACGCTTTCTGCACTTCTTTCTTGGCCAATTCGTCGTATTCCTTGCGCGCAACGGAGATGAAGTTCAAATAGCGCTCACGTTCTTCCTTCGTAATCGAAGGATGCTGATCCAATCCGTCCTTCAGCGCGCGCAGCACATCCAGAGCGTTGATAAATTCAAGTCCCTGGCGGATCAAAGCGCTGGAAATCCGGTTGATAACATAACGGGGATCAATACCCGACATGCCTTCATCCAAATACTCGTTCTGCATTTCCTTAAGATCCGCTTCCTTGAAGCCCTCCACTTCTTCTCCGTCGTACATCCGCATTTTTTTGACGAGATCCATTCCCTGCTTCTTCGATTCTTTGAGACGGGACAGGATGGAGAAGATCGCAGCGGCGCGCAGGGAATGCGGCGCAATATGAACATGCGACATGTCGCTCTGCCTGATCAGCTTCGTATAAATCTTTTCTTCCTCGGACACTCTCAGGTTGTAAGGAATCGGCATAACAATCATCCGCGACTGCAGCGCCTCATTCTTCTTGTTGGCAATGAACGATTTGTACTCCGATTCGTTCGTGTGAGCTATGATCAGCTCATCTGCCGATATGAGCGCGAAGCGGCCCGCTTTGAAGTTGCCTTCCTGCGTCAGCGACAACAGATTCCACAGGAACTTCTCGTCGCACTTCAGCATTTCCTGGAATTCCATCAACCCGCGGTTTGCTTTGTTCAACTCTCCATCGAACCGGTAAGCGCGCGGATCGGATTCGGAGCCGTATTCCGTAATCGTCGAGAAGTCGATGCTTCCCGTCAAGTCCGCGATATCCTGCGACTTCGGATCAGAAGGGCTGAACGTACCAATCCCGGTGCGGCTATCCTCGGAGAGCAGCACCCGCTCCACCAGCACTTCCTCGATGCGGCCGCTATATTCCGTTTTGAGCCTCATCTGGCAGGATGGGCATAAATTGCCTTCGATTTTGATCCCGAATTCTTCCTCCACTTCCGCACGCAGCTCTTGCGGTATCAAATGCAGCGGCTCTTCGTGCATCGGGCATCCTTTGATGGCGTACACCGCGCCCCTATCCGTACGCGAAAACTGTTCAAGCCCCTTCTTCAGAAGCGTAACGATCGTCGATTTACCGCCGCTGACGGGACCCATCAGTAGGAGGATACGCTTTCGCACATCGAGGCGTCTTGCCGCCGAATGAAAATATTCCTCGACCAGCTTTTCAATAGCGGTATCGAGACCGAATATTTCCTTTTCGAAGAAGTGGTACTTCCGCTTTCCGTTATCGTTCGTGATCCCCTGCGAAGCGATCATTTCGTAAACACGTGCATGCGCCGTCATCGCCAGATGCGGGTTCTCGCGTACCAAGGCGATATAGTCGGCAAAGGTTCCGGACCAAGCAAGTCTGTCGGTTTCTGTGCGGTAATCAGATATCCTTTTAAATATATCCATGAGTGTTAACCTCCTCCGTACGGTGCATTTGCGGTCACAACATCAAAGAAACGAAGTGTATTAAATAATTATGCAGGGCACAGGGATAAGTTGACCGAAATTTTAAGACGATTTGAAAAAACAACGGCGGCAATCCCTACCTGACTCCCCTTGTGAGGTCGTCAAGGACGGTGATTGCCGCCGTTGTCCGATGGTACTTGTAACCCATATAGACGCAGGGCGGATAATCTGTGCGTTACAGCTTGGAGAGCGAGCCGGGCGGATGGGAAGCCTCTGGTTGTACGGCGGGAAATTCGCGGAACAGGTCGGAGGGCAAGGCGTACGGGCCGATAGCTCCTGCTGTAGCGCGGAAAAATCGGCTTACAGCGGGCGGATTTGTGGGGCTGCTGAGCTGTAAGGCGGAATATCCGCGTTACAGCTCTGTGGACAAGGCGTGCGGCTGAAGGCTCCTGCTTTAACGCGGAAATATCGGCTTACAGCGGGCGGATTTGTGGGGGCGCTGGTTGTAAGGCGGAATATCCTCTGAAAGCAAAGCATACGGGTGGATGGCTCCTGCTGTAACGCGGAAAAACCGCCTTACAGCAGGCGGATTTGCGGGGCTGCTGGCTGTAAGGCGGAATATCCGCGTTACTGCTCTGAAAGCAAAGAATGCGGGCCGATTACTCCTGCTGTAGCGCGGAAAAACCGCCTTACAGCAGGCGGATTTGCGAATCCGCAGATTGTAAGGCGGAAAATCCGCGTTACTGCTCTGAAAGCAAAGAATGCGGGCCGATACTCCTGCTATAACGCGGAAAAACCGCCTTACAGCGGGGCGGATTTGCGAATCCGCGGATTGTAAGACGGAAAATCCGCGTTACTGCTCTGAAAGCAAAGCATGCGAGCCGATGGCTCCTGCTTTAACGCGGAAAAAACGCCTTACAGCGGGGCGGATTTGCGGGGTTGCTGGTTGTAAAGCGGAATATCCGCTTTTCAGCTCTGAAAGCAAAGCATACGGGCGGATGGCTCCTGCTGTAACGCGGAAAAACCGCCTTAAAGCAGGCGGATTTGCGAATCCGCAGATTGTAAGGCGGAAAATCCGCGTTACTGCTCTGAAAGCAAAGAATGCGGGCCGATTACTCCTGCTGTAACGCGGAATAACCGCCTTACAGCGGGGCGGATTTGCGAATCCGCGGATTGTAAGACGAAAAATCCGCGTTACTGCTTTGAAGGCGAGGCAAGGCAGACGCGCCGCCGGGTCGCGGTTATAGCCATTGCGCAAGCCGGATGATCGTATACCGGTTACGCACATACATCGCATATTGCAAGCTATCGCGCAATAGCTTCTCTTCTACGCCGAGCTCCTCGACGGCGGCCGGTCCTCCGGCCCGCCGTAGCGCAGCCGCGAGCTCTTGCGGGGACGGCACGCTCCGGCAGACGGAGCGGATGTCGTCCCAGCGCTCCACGATGCGGCGCGGGAGCTCGTCGTCCAGGGCGGACTCCGACGCCGCCCCGAGGCCATTCTCGGCCAGCACCTGCTCCGCTATGCTGCCGTAGCCCTCCGCGATTTGAGCGCGCATCCGCTCAAGAGTCGGCACATCGCCGCGAGCCTGCCGCGCGGCGATCGCTTCTGCCGCCGCTTCCTGCGACAGCGCGGCGGCGGATTCGTACAGCGCGGCCATCTTCACGGCCGCTACACCGACCTTGGCGCCGTGCAGCAGCGCCCGGCGCCGCTCTTGAATGAACCGCATCTCCCAATAGTGGGAGAGATGATGCTCTCCGCCGGAGGCCGGCCGCGAGTTGCCGACAAGCAGCATGGAGATGCCCGACAGTGTCAGGCCCTCCATCAGCTTGCGTACGCCCAGCTCCGTGCCGGCGGCGATGTCTTCGGCATGGTCGACGCACAGCGCGAGACCTTGCCGGGTCATCTCGGCGGCGAGCTCGCAGTACGGCTCGCCGAACAGGATCCGTCCGAGCTGCCAGTCGGCGAGCGACGTGTACTTGCCCAGCATGTCGCCGAAGCCTGCGGCGATCATGGCTTGCGGCGACTTGGCCAGCAGCGCCAAGTCGGCGAAGATCGCTTCCGGCGCGCAGGCCGGAACCGTCTGCTTGAAGCCGCCGACGATCAGCGGCGCGCCTACCGAGGCGAAGCCGTCCACCGACGGGGCCGTCGGTACGGACCAAAACGTCCGGTTCGTCCGGTGCGCGACGAACCGGACGACGTCGTGGATCGTGCCCGAGCCGACGGCCACGATCGCCTGCGCCGACGGCGTCACGTGCAGCATCAGCTGCACAATGACGCGCTCGTCGGCGGCAAGCTCCCCGTGCTCGTCGTCCTCGAGCACGCACAATCGCGCTTGCAGCTGAGCGGCTTCGCACAGCTGCAAGAGCTCCCTCCCTGCCGCATCCAGCGTGCGCCGGTCGGCTACCAGCAGGAGCTCGCGGTACCCGCGCTCCTCGGCATACTTAGGGAGCGCGGTCAAGGCGCCGCGCTCTATCGTCACCTTGCGGATCGGAGCTTCGTGCTCCCTCCCGCAAGAGCATTGAAATCTTTTTCCAAGCCACGGTTCTATCCGTCCGGCATCAGCAATCATCGTAGGTCCCCTCCATTTATCTATACCTATAATACTAGCAAAATTATGCTATAATTACAGTGAATTTGAATAAAAACAAACCTTCATCAACTGATTTTTATAAAAGGAGTCCAAACGACTGTGGCGATCAAAACCGAAACGGAGCTGTATGCGCCGGTCAAAAGCTACTTCGAGCAGCTAGGCTACCTCGTTCGGGGCGAAGTGCACCACTGCGACCTGGTTGCCATCCGCGATGAGGAGCCTCCGGTCATTGTAGAGCTGAAGAAAAACTTCTCCATCCCCTTGCTGCTGCAAGGAATCAACCGATTGCGGCTAACCCGCTACGTTTATGTGGCCTTCGAGCTTCCGAACAAAGGCCGCGCCCCGCACGGAGCCACCTGGCCCGAGCTGCGCAAGCTTTGCCAAATGCTCGGTGTCGGCATGATCACCGTGCAATTTTATAAAACGAGGAAACCGAAGGTCTTGGTAGAATGCCATCCTCCGGCCACTACCGCTTCCGCTTCCCCTTCGGGACTAACGGCCGATGCTGTTGTCGCCGCCCTGCTTCCGGCTCATGAACCGGCTGACCCTGAAGCCGCCGCTGCAGCTGCTCAGGAAGACCCGCTGTCTCCTCCGCCGCTTCCCACCGTCCTGCCCCGCCATAATAAACGGGCAACGGAACGGTTCGTCCGCGAGTTCAAGGAACGGCGCGCCGATTACAATGTAGGCGGCAGCACCAAACGCAAGCTGGTCACCTCCTACCGTGAAAAAGCCCTTTTCATGGCGCAGCTGCTTCTGCAAAACGGTCCTATGAGTCCGCGCAAGCTGCGGGATCAGACAGGTATCCCCAATGCCGCAGGGCTGCTGCAAAAAAATTATTACCGCTGGTTTCAGCGGGTAGAACGAGGCATTTACCGATTGACCCCGCAAGGCGAAGAAGCGCTGCGAACGTACGCTCATGTCATCGAGCGGCTCCCTGTTCCCGTTTCCGCCGCCGTCCCGCCCGATACGGTCTGACGCGTTTTTCCGCTGGAGCTCTCCGGCGGGCCGTCCCTCTTTTTCCGGCTTACAGTCATATTGCGGTCTAGCTCAGGATATAAATAGAGTACTAGATTTCTTAGTAAAGGAGTCTGTGTCTATGAGTCAGCCGGTTCCATTATGTATGCGGTCTCATTTCGTCAGCACCGAAACGTATCGTGTTGGCTTCACCCTGCTTGCCTTCATGCTCGGTGTCATTTGCGTCGTCTGGTCGATGCTGCTTACTTCCGCTTCCGCCCAGACAGCCGAGCCCGTATTCCAGCAGCAGGAGGCTCCTGCAGCCGTTGTCGAAGATAACCTGGAAGACAAGCCTGACGGGCCTCCGCCCCGCATCCCCGTGCTCAATTATCACAGCATCACCGTTGACCCCGGCAACCGCGCCACCATCACACCCGAGAAATTCGAAGCTCAAATGAATTATTTGCACGCCAACGGCTACACGACGTTAACGCTTGAACAGTTTATCGGCATTCTCGAAGGCAGGAAGCGCGCTCCTGCGAAGCCCGTTCTGCTGACTTTCGACGACGGTTATGCCGACAATTACGTGCACGCAATGCCGGTATTGAAAAAGCTTGGCTTTCACGCCACCCTTTTTATGTCACCTGGCATGGTAGACGACGGATGGTTCCTGAACTGGGATCAGGTCAAGGAAATGCATCAGGCCGGCTGGGATATCCAGCCTCACGGCATAAACCATCCTTACTTGAACCGGCTTAAGCAAGCCGATCAGGAGTATCAGTTGACGGAAGCAAGACGGCAAATCGAAGAGCAGCTCGGTACGACCGCCGATGTATTCTGTTATCCATACGGTCAATTCAATCAAACGACACTCAATCTGTTAAAAAAGCACGGGTTCCGCTACGCCTTCACCATCGAGCAGGGGTTTACGACCCACGAGCAGGATAAGCTCAAGCTTAAGCGTGTGTTCGTCAATGGAGAGGAGCATATCGATCAATGGATATACAGATTAGAAAAATGGTAGTCCAGCCGCTTCCGATGGTGCATCCTGCCAAGAAAAAGTGGCGGACGATCGCCTTATATCTCATTCTCATTCCTTAAGTCGTTCCGCAGCTGTGCAGCGTCTTGCTCCCGCGCTTCAACAGCTCCTTATGAATCCAAATGGCTGCCTGGGAGCCTTCACCCATTGCAATCGTCACTTGCTCCGCATGCACTCCTACATCTCCTGCCGCCCAAACCCCCGGTACATTGGTCATTTTGGATCGGGGGTCTGTGACGATGTGCCGATTCTCCAGACGCTCCAGCCCGAGCTGAGCCGCCAGACCGGATTGCACCTCATTTCCTCCGAAAGCAATAAACCCTCGTTCCCCCTTCACCATTTGCCCGTCTTGAAGCCGCGCGCCTTGAAATTCGCCCGCTTCCGAAGCTAGAACTTCCGTTATCGGCTGCTCAATAAGCATGATATCTTGATCGGCCAGCTGCTCTCGAACATCGGTGCTTATGCGGGATATGCCTGGCTCATGGTTGATATAGGTCAATTGTTCCGTCCAATAGCGGAGCGTTAACGCCATCGAAGCGCCTACGTTTCCCGCCCCCATGACGATGGTTTGTTTGCCGCTGACTTCGTAGCCGTCGCAATCCGGGCAAACGTATACCGTTAAGCCAAAGCAGCGCTCAAGCCCCGGAAGGTTCGGATAGCGGTCCATAATACCGGTAGCCAGCAGGATCGTTGCGGTTGCCAGCTTGTCGCCGCCGGATTTCGTCTCCGCAACAAAGCCATCCTCCGATCGAAGCAGCCTAATGACCTCGTCCTCCATGAACTGCACGCCCAGCTGCTCCGCATGCTGTCTTCCCAGCCTGCGCAATTCCGTGCCCGATACGCCATCCGGCCAACCCAACACATTGTGGTAGCTTCTGCACAGCGTAGAACGGCCGACTCCTTTATCGATTATCAGTGTCCGATGCTTGTATCTGCCGAGCTGAATAGCTCCCTGCAGCCCTGCAATTCCCCCTCCGATGACAATACAGTCGTACTTGGTCCCCGTATCGATCGCCATCCGGCACAACCGTCCTTTCAAAATACGTAATGCCCTTAGGGTAACCATTCCGCCTGAGTGCGATGCGCTTTTCTTCACGGGACGCCCAGGCCCTACTTACGAACAAAAATAGGAAGGGCATTGCCTGCCGGCATCCCTTCCTTTTATAATTTATTGATTTTGTTTCTCAGTAGCGATATCCGGTGATCGTTGCAGCAGCCACACCAGTCCCGCCTGCGAGATCGATGCTCCGAACAGCACCCATGGCAGCAAGCCGTTGCCGCCATATTTGGTCAGCAAAATTAGCGTAAATATCGAAATGACGCGCCCTACATTCACGAACGTTTCCCGCATGACGACCGATTCCACCCGAAGCTGCCCTTTTAAGGGAAGAGCCCCGATAATACGGAAATAAACCGAAGTAATCGTGTTGCCTTGCAGCGGTGCGCAGATGGAGTACAGCACCATGAATAAAACGACGGAGATTAACGATAACTGCCAAATAATGAATAAGGTACCGATAATAAAGCCGAGTGTGGAAACAATAAGGAACAGCTTCGTCCGGTCTTCCCTGCCGTACTTCGTCAGAACGAAGCCCGTTATAATGCTTAGGGTTGCGTACAGCACGCCCAAATATCCGACAAGATCCTCCCTGCCGACGATTTGAAAGAGCAAAATGTTCGGCAAAAAGAGCATAATGCCTTGGAACAGCCCCAATACGAGAAATCCGAACAGTGATTTGGACCATTGCTTATTCTTGTTCATCAGCAGCCCGACGAATTTCAAGTAGTAAGCCTTATGATGGGACACGGCTGTCTTGATCTTGAAGCTCCCTAACGTCGCGATCAAAAACATGAAGAAGGCGATGGAAAATACGATCGTATAGCCCTGCAAGCCTTCATTATATCGGATGATGATTCCGGCCAGCGCCGGCCCTATCAGTCCCGCCAGCGTGAAGACGATCATATTGATCGCCAAATAGCGTATCCTGTTTTGCTCCGTCGACACATCGTACATTAAAGTCAAATAACCCGCCCAATAAAATGACGAGGCCGAACCGGCGAAGATCCCGAACAGAATATAGTAGTCGACGACTTTTTCCTGGGCAAATACAACCAGCAGATAAAATATGGCGATCAGTGCGATCCCGATCCGGTACGTAACCATCCGGTCTTTCCGCTTGATGATCAGCCCTCCGAGTGCAAACGCGAGCGGAGCGATCGCATAGTTGAAAATATAGTACATCCCGTTGATCCACAGGCTTTCCGTGAGACGCCATAAATAGAGGGTAAGGAAAATACCCGACATGGAAGCCCCGAACTGGAAACAAAAATGAATAAACAACGACACTACCGCATCCCTAGATAACCGCTTATCCTCAGGTAAATAACGTCTTCTTGCTTGAACCCACTGCCTGCCACCCGAATAAAGCTTAGTTATCATGACCCATCCCCCGTCAGCGTCTCCCTATCTGCAATCATAACCATTGTAACAGCGCTTCCCCTCCATGTTAAATGCTTAATCCGGCTGCTTTAAGCTATGTAGAGGGTTGTGGACGGATTTACCTCATTTAACATTCCCTATTCCTGCTTTGAATGGCTTTTCGTCTCCATTGCTTCCTTATGCTCTCTTCGGTGTAAAATAGTAACTCTTAGACATAAATAAAAGCTGGTACAAACCCCATCGTATGTGCGCGGGAGGGATGGGCAGAGGGTTCCAACCGCTGTTGAAATCGCAGGATTTTTGAATTAATTAATAATGTTATAGGTATACCTGCGATTTCAAAGGCGGCCGCTGCCGCTTTTCCACCCCCTGCCCATCTCCTCTTCGTTTCCACGGTTGTGCTGTCTTCTACTTCAAAGAACTTTAATCATCCCTCATTGCCGCATTTTGTAACTGTTTCCTCCAGCCTCACAAACAAGGTATAAAAAAACAAAAACCCCCGGCTTACCGCCGAGGGCATTAGTGAACTTCAAGCTTATTTCTTCAAGCTTTCCCAAGTTTTTTGGAACTCGTCAAGCATTTGATCCTTCGTTTTTTGCTTCGCAACATAAGCCTGCATCGTAGCGGCGAACTTCTTGCTGCTAGCTTCTCCGCCAGGGAATTTGAACCAGTTCCAGCTGAGCGTTTTGTTGTCTTTGCTGTACTTCATAATGTCTGCCGCCAACGGTCCCAAAATTTTCTCATCGGCAGGGATGTTCGTAAAGGCAGGGATGAACTTGAATTCTTCCGTAATATATTTCTTACCGATATCGGAAGTAACCATCCAGTTAAGGAACTTCTTCGCTTCTTCTTTATTCGGCGAGTTTTTGTTGATTACCCAGTTGTTAGGCACGCCTACAGGCAGCTTGTCGTTGGCAGCCGCATCTTCGCTGATCGGCATCGGCAGGAAGCCTACTTTAATGTTAGGGTTCGTTTGCGTAATTTGCAGCTGTGTCCAGTTGCCCTGCTGCGTCATAGCCGCTTTGCCCGTAGCGAACTCGGTCACTTGCGTTTTGTAGTCGGTTTGCAGCGGGTTTTTGTTGCCGTATTTCAATTGCAGATCGAACAGCTTCACCCAGTTATCGAACGTTGCATTGCCTTGAATTTTTCCTGTTCCTTTATTCAAGCTGTCGATAAATGCGTTCGGATCCGGCTGGTAAGCAAACGGAAGGTTCACGAAGTGGTTGCCGAGCACCCACCACTCGCCATAACCGTTCACGAACGGCGTTACGCCTTTAGCTTGCAGCTTTTGAGCGGCTGCTTCGAGCTGGGACAGTGTCTTAGGCAGCTCGGTAATTCCAGCTTGAGCGAACAAGTCTTTGTTATACAGGAAGCCGTAGCCTTCCAGGTTCAACGGCTGGCCGTACAGCTTGCCGTCTTTGGTCATAGGTTCCTTGGCAACGGTCACCATATCTTTGACCCAAGGCTGGTCGGACAAGTCCTCCAGATGCTCGATCCATTTATCCAGATCGGAGAAGCCGCCGTTGTTGAAGATGTCCGGCTTGTCGCCCGAGTTGAACTTCGCCATCAATGCAGCGCCATAGTCGGAGCCGCCGCCTACTGTATCGATTTGAATTTTAACGCCCGGATTTGCTTTTTCGTATTCCGCCGCCAATTTTGCCAGCGGTTCGGCAATTTCCACTTTAAATTGGAACATTTTCAACGTTACCTGCTTATTCCCTGCATTCCCTCCGGTAGTGCCTCCTGCCCCTGGAGTCGGTTCGCTTTTTGCGCAGCCAACCAAGAGGGATGCCAGCATGACGGTGGTCATACCGATAATTCCGATTTTTTTCTTCATGTGAAAGCCTCCCCTTCATCTTCTTTGTTTACATGATCATTGTAAAAAATAGTTTGCCCGCAGAACACGGACTATATTGATCGAAAAGGTGTAACCTGTTGATGCATGTAAGCATTTACACCCTTGCGGGATGTACCATGGATCACCCTTTGACGGAACCTGCCGTAATCCCCTCGATAATATGTTTTTGCATCGCCAGGAAGAAGATGACAATTGGAATGACGCCGAGCACCAGTGCGGCCAAGGCCAAATCCCACTGCTTCGTATACTGCCCGAAGAAAGAGTAAGTCGCTAGTGGAATCGTCCTCAAATCAGGGCTGTTCAGAACGAGCATCGGCAAGAGGAAGTCGTTCCATATCCACAAGCTGTTTAGGATAACGATCGTAACGGTCATAGGCTTAAGCAGCGGAAAAACGATTTTCCAGAAGACGCCGAACGGCGAGCAGCCGTCGACTGTAGCCGATTCCTCAATTTCAAGAGGGATCGATTTAATAAAGCCGTGGTACAAAAATACGTTCAACGATACACCGAAGCCGAAATAACAAATGATCAAGCCCGGGATGCTGTCCATCAAACCAACCTCGCTGGCTACGCGTACAAGCGGAATCATAATCGACTGGAACGGAATAACCATCGCAGCGACAAAAGCCAGAAACACAAGATTGTTGAACTTGTTGGGTACACGTACAAGGCGGTAAGCCGCCATAGAACTGATCACGACTAGCCCGATGTTGCTGAATACCGTGATCAATAGCGAGTTCCAGAACACTTTCGGAAACTTCATGATATCCCATACTCTGGCATAGTTAGCAAAATTGAGCGATTGCGGCAGGTTGGCCGAGTTGATCAGCAGCTCGCCGAACGTTTTCATCGAGTTGACGATAACGAAGTAAAACGGCACCAGAAAGAGCAATCCGAGCACGATACCTAACACTTCCAGAGAAAGCAGCCGAAGATTGTAAGTGTGCTTCGTTTCCATTACACTTCAACCTCCTTCTTCTTGGTGATCCCCACTTGAATCATCGTAATGATGGCAACGACAATGAAGAAAATGAACGATTTGGCGGTTCCGAGGCCGTACCGGTTGTTGCGGAACGCTTCCTCATAAATGTTCAGAGCGACGGATTGAGTCGAGTTGAACGGTCCGCCTTTGGTCAATGATACGTTAAGATCGTACATTTTGAACGCCCACGAAATCGTCAGGAACAAACAAACCGTTACAGCCGGCATAATAAGCGGAAACGTAATGCTGCGTAGCGTTTGCCATTTGCTCGCGCCGTCTATGTAGGCGGCCTCGACAATATCTTTGGGCACGTTGGCCAATGCCGCGATGTAGATGACCATCAAATAACCGGCCGTCTGCCATACGCTGACAATGATAAGTCCCCAGAAGGCGGTCGGAGCGTCCCCGAGCCACGGAAGCTGGAAGAAGCCGATCCCCGTCAATTCACCGATCGTTGCAAAGCCTTTGACGAAAATAAACTCCCAAATGAAGCCGAGCAGCAAGCCGCCGATAACGTTCGGCAGGAAAAACACCGTGCGGAGCACGTTCCGTGTTTTCAAGGCCTGTGTCAGCAGCAATGCCAGTGAAAAACCGAGCAAATTGGCGAATATCACCTGAGCTACCGTAAATCTGGCGGTAAACCAGAACGATTTATGAAAGTCTTCATCATCCATTATAATGTGTTTGAAGTTATCGAATCCGATCCATTTGACCGTCGAGGTAACCCCGTTCCATTCTGTAAACGAATAGTAAATGCTCATCAGAAACGGTACGATAACGATAATGGAGAAAAAGACGATCGCCGGACCGACAAAAACCGTCTGAAGCATCCAATCCGACAAGCGACGCTTTGCTTTCATAAGCATCTTTCCCCCTCTTGATAGTATACCCCCAGTATAAAAACTTCCTTCAATCGGCAACACCGACTATCGTGACCCATCAGGTGGAATTTATTGATGTGCCTTGCTACAATAATGATATACCCAACCTGATCGGAGATTAACCGAGACAAAATAAGGGGGACGTCCATGATCCGCAACAGCATCCGCAACAAATTAATCGTCTTCCTCCTTGTCGCTACGATTATCCCGATCGGTACTTCAATTGTGATTTCTTACTTTTTTACGAAGCAGTCGATAACTAACGAAGCGGTGAAGAACAACTCGAATCTCATCTTTCAGGGAAAGGCGAACATTATCAATTATTTGCGGGTAATTGAGCAGAATTCGCTGTCCGTCTATAACGATGCGGTGCTTTATTCGATTATCGAGGATGGGGATACCGACTATTTGAGCACAAGCGAAATCTTCCGCGGTATGCTGACGATAGCCAATTCGATTAAGGAAATTAAGCAAACGTACCTGTATATTGCGAGCAGCAACCGCTCCTTCCTTATTTCCCAGGGGAACCCGGGCCGTAACGAAGGATCTTCGGATAAATATCATCCCGATATGGGCTCGTCTGTGGTGCGGCTGGAGCCGACGCATCTAAGCCACGATTATAAGATGGGCAGCTTGTTTTACGTGCCTCCCTCCACCGTGATCACCCTTCACCGGTCCATCCGCAACGCTCTGACCCAGCAGGAGCTCGGCATCCTGTCCATTGATTTCAGCATCGATGTCATTGCTTCGATCAGCAAGCAGCTGTACACATTGGGTGAAGAGGAGCTTTATATTCTGGATAAGGAAGGAACGGTCGTCTACGGCTCCGATCCTTCGCTTTGGGGTAAAGTATTGAATGAAGATTGGGTGAATTATCTAAGGGAGCTTCCGGACGGAAAAGGCAGCTTCGAGTGGAAAAGCAAATCGTTTGCCGGCATGCATATGTATGAGCGGATGGAAACGCCTTACATGGATTGGACCTTGGTCAAACGGATTCCGTATGAGAGCCTGTACAAGAACGCCCGAGAGTTGACCATGATCAATACAATTATTTCCAGTTTGTTCCTGGTTATCGTAATAACCGCGACTTTGTTTATTTCGTTCCGGTTTACGGCCCCGATCAAAAATTTGATCGGCTACATTAACAAAATTCAGACCGGGAATATGCATGTGGATATCCAAGTATCCAGCAATGATGAAATCGGGATTTTGGCCCGCCGCTTCCGGATTATGATGCAGACGATAAACGAATTGATCATGAGCGAATATAAGCTGGATATCGCGAATAAGACGAACCAGCTGAAGGCGCTGCAGGCGCAGATCAATCCGCATTTTCTGTACAACAGCCTTCAATCCATCGGAACGCTGGCCCTTCAGCATCAGGCCCCCAAGGTGTATTCGCTGCTTTCATCGCTGGCCAAGATGATGCGCTACAGCATGAATACGAACGAAACGCAGGTTCCGCTCAAGCAGGAGATCGACCATGTGAAATCTTATTTGGAGCTGCAAATGCAGCGGTTCGAGAACGAGCTGACTGTGTCTTACAAGGTGTCGCCGGACACGTTGAATATCCACGTGCCCAAAATGATCCTGCAGCCGCTCGTGGAAAATTACTTCAAGCACGGCTTCGATCCGAGCGAAAAAACAGGCGCCTTGTACATAGCAGCCGCCATTACCGGTAACGGCGAGCTAGAGCTCGTCGTCGAGGATAATGGCAAGGGCATCCAGCCGGAGCTGCTGAGCAAGCTTCAGCGGAGGCTTGGACGGCGCCCGGAGCTGCCTGTCGACCCGACGGAAAGTATCGGGCTCGTCAATGTATCGTCGAGGCTTCAGCTCTACTATCCCGGAGCGTTGATGAAGCTGGAGGCAGCCGAGCCTTCCGGTGTGCGGATTACGCTGACGATCCCGCTCGCCCTGCCGGATTCCGAGCATAGCGATTAGGAATTACGCATCATTTTATACACAATTGCTGACAAAGGAAGAGAAACTTCATGAAAGCCATCATAGTTGACGATGAGAAGCACGTCCGCGAGGCCGTCAAGCTGCTCGTCGATTGGCAGCATTTCCATATAGATACGATATTGGAGGCGCAGGACGGAGAAGAAGCGATCGCTCTCATCACGGAGCACCGGCCCCAGATTATTTTTACCGACATGATGATGCCCGTCAAAAGCGGTCCGGAGCTGTTGGAATGGCTGGATCGGCATTACGCCTGCGGCAAAACGATCGTCATCAGCGGCCACGACGATTTCCAGCTGCTTCGTCATACAGTCAAGCACGGCGGCGTTGACTACATATTGAAACCCATCGATGCGGATCAGCTTCACGATGCGGTCGAAAAGGCCATAGAAGCGTGGCATCGCGAGGAAAACGAGCGGAATCGCCAATTGCAGAGCAATATTGAGATGAATCAAATTCGTCCGGTGTATTGGGAGAAGATTTTATCCAATCTGGTGACCGAGCCGTCAGCCTACGAGCAATCCGCCCTGGCGTTAGCCCAGGAATTCGGCATGGACCGCAGCATGAACCAATGCCGGCTGGCCGTCATCAGCATGGATACGATGAACAAGGAGCTGAAGCAAAAGTTCGAAGCCAATTCGGACCTATTGTTCTTCTCCATAACGAACATATGTAATGAGATATTGCGCGGGACCCGCAGCGGCGTCGCTTTCCGTTATATGAACACCGAGGGTGAAATCCTCATCTTGCTATACGGTGCTTCGGAGCCCCTTACCGTTCTGCGGGAGATTCAGCGCGGATTGGCGGCGGCGCTCCGCGCCAGCTTCGACATCGGGCTGAGCGATACCAGGCCGTTTCCTGCCGGCCTTCCCGCCGCTTACAAGGAAGCGAAGTCGGCGCTAAGGCGCCGAAACCTGCTCGCCAAAGACAAGCAGATATATCAGACGGCCAACACGCCTCCCGCTGTACAGCCAATGCTCTCTTTTTCCGATTATGCAGAACAAATCCGACTCGCTGTCCAAAGCGGCAGCCCGGAGCAAATAGCCAAAGCGGCCGAAGGCTGGATCAATGCGGTTCGTACCTTGGAGATCATCACGCCGGAGCAGCTCGAGCTGTGGTGGAACGAATACCATGTCGTCCGCAACCGCTGGCTCGTCGACTGGTTCGGGGATCGGCAGCCGGAGCTGAAATCGCTCTTGAACGCCTCTTCCCCGCTGGCCATCCCTTCGGACGATGGCGGTTCCTTATCCATTAACCAATGGCAAAAGGAGCTAACAGAGGGCTTGACGGAGCTATCCAAGCATTTGCTGAAGCATCAGCACCAGGATAACAATGTCATTTATGAGATTGCAAAGTATATTCAAAACCATTATCATCAGGATATTACGCTTCAAGAGATTGCCAATCATTTCTATTTAAGCCGTGAATATATTTCCCGTAAGTTTAAACAAGAGTTTAAAGTCAACTTATCCGATTATTTAAGCGATATTCGTGTGGAGAAGGCGAAGCTGCTGCTGTTGAATCCGAATCTGCGGATCGCTCAGGTCGCCGGCATGGTCGGGTATGACGATGAGAAATATTTCAGCAAAGTGTTTAAAAAGATGGTTGGCCTCTCACCGAACAAATACAGGAAGGTGAATCAACCATGAACACGCCCATTGAACCTGCCGTTTACGAGCAGCCCTTGGTGCGAAACGCCAAGCCTATGAGAGGAAGAAAGCGAATCTATCTCTTCTTGTTTATGGGCTGGACCTTGCTTATAGCTATGGGAGTGCTTGGCGCCAAAATGTACACGGATTACTTGCGCCAGCAAATCGCTGCTGAAATCGCTCAGCAGACCGAGGTGCAGCTGCAGGCCGTGCAGGAGGATTATCAGAAGCAGATTGGGCAGCTCAAGGAAAGCGTAAGTGCCGATTTATCCAAAATGCAAGGAAAGATCGATTCTCTGAACGAGCTGCTCGCTTTTACTAAGGATAGTGCGAACAGCAAAACCGACAACAGCAACCAGCTGTACACCCAGCTTAACGAAGTGAAGAAGAAGCTGGACGAGCTGAAGAAAAACCTGGATGTACTGCAATAACAGCTTTATAAGGAAGATATCGACATGACAAATCGTATACAACTTATCAACCGTACTTTGCTTCTTGCCTGTGCGCCATTTATCGGACTCATGATCTATTTACTGCTTTCTCCCCCAACTGTTCAGCTGCCGGAAGTGAAACGGCTCGCCAAAACGGAATTTTCCATCCAGGCGGAGCTGCAAAAGTCCGAGCAGCAGCTCGACAAAGCCAAAGTGGACGCGGCACAGACGAAATCGACGATCGAGCGCTTTTTCCAGCTGTACGAGCAAAGCGCCTCCGATATGACAGCCATGGTGGCAACGGCGGATGCGGCTTCCACCAAGCCGAATGCGATCTTCGACTCTCGGATCAGCACGAAGCTGGGAGGGAAGATTGCCCGTCAAACGAACAGCGGCAATATCGATTTAAAGCTGTACAATTTCAGTGATGCCAACTATAAAGGCTACGCGCTTAAGGTTAATATGAAGTCGGACAAAGCGATGAAGATGGTGCTCGGCAAAGACGCGGTAGGCGGCAGCGAGACAACGCTGGATGCCGCAAGACGCTACGGAGCGGTCGCCGGTATCAACGCAGGCGGTTTTGCCGATGATAACAAGACGGGCAAGCGGTTCCCGCTGAGCACGACCGTATACAACAGCAAATACGTATACGGCTTCGAGCCGACCTTCGAGGATTTGGCCTTCATCGGCTTAAGCACCGACCAGAAGCTGATCGGCGGACGATTTTCGCGGCAGGAGGACTTGGACAAGCTCAAGCCGGCGTTTGGTGCCACGTTCGTTCCTGTATTGCTGCAAAACGGCAAGAAACAGGCGATTCCGCCGCAATGGCAAACCTCGCCTGCACGAGCGCCGCGTACCGTCGTCGGCAACTTTAAGAACGATCAGCTGCTGTTCCTTGTTACCGACGGCTACGACGAGCGGGGCAATTCCGGAGCGACGCTGGCCGAGCTGCAGGAGAAGCTTGTGCAGCTTGGCGTGAAGGACGCCTATAATTTGGACGGAGGCGGCTCCTCCAGCCTGATTTACGAAGGGCAAATCATTAATCGTCCTTCGGACGGAAGATTGCGGCCTTTGCCGACGCATTTCTTGTTTTTTAAATAAATGTTCACAATTCAGTAACATTTTTTTGGGCAATCATTGGTTATAATAAGGGGCAGGGGGTGCGGCAAATGTCAGCAGCATTTTGGATTATCAATTTAGTGTTTCTTCTGTTTATCGTAGCGATGTTAACTGCATCATATAACGATGACAAGACAAAAGGTCTGTAGGAATGGGCTCGCCTCTTCTTCGGCCTTACTAAATACTCAAGATGAGAAACCTCTATCGAGGTCCTTTCTATTGTGGTAAAAAAAAGCATCACGTCTCTCCCGACAGGAGAACCACGTGATGCTTTCTGCTTTTTATACCAAGTTATACTGTACGCTCTATGCTATGCTTTTTGCTTCAAGCTGTTCATCTCGCCCAAGCATTCAGCGCAAATATGACGTTCTTTGAATTCGCTTACCTGCTCCATCGAGCTGCAAAATACGCACCGAGGACGGTATCTTTCCAAAATGATGTGATCTCCGCTCACTAATATTTCAACAGGGTCCCCTTCATTCATCTGATAACGTTTGCGCAGCGATTTCGGAAGCACGATACGGCCCAATTGATCGACTTTTCTTACTACACCTGCTGGCTTCATTATTAATTCACCTCTCTTTCCACCCAAAAAAGAACAGTATCACGCAAGCCGCCGGGAAAAACTACCGTATCTGCAGCCTGTCTTTATACCTATTCGTTACATGTGTTAAAATTCCTGCCATACCCATACGATTTGTTATGATTTAACAATTAGGAAAGATTCGGAAAGCCGGTTTGTCTTAACCCTTCGTATAAAATCACCGCAGCGGAGTTCGAAAGGTTCAACGACCTCACCGTATTCGTCATCGGCATGCGCATGAGCTGGCCAGGGTGGGCGGCCAATATTTCAGGATCCAGCCCCTTGGTCTCTTTGCCGAATACGAAAAAATCCCCGTCCCGGAATGTAAACTCAGTGTAAACTTTTTCCGCTTTTGTCGTTGCAAAAAAGAAACGGCCGTCCTTATATTTGTCCTTCACTTCCTGAAACGAATCGTGATATTCGATGGTCACGGAATGCCAATAATCGAGCCCCGCTCTTTTTAGAGTTTTGTCGTCCGTATCGAAGCCAAGCGGCCTCACGAGGTGCAGCACCGTGCCTGTCGCTGCGCATGTTCTTGAAATGTTGCCTGTATTGGCCGGAATTTCCGGCTCTACCAATACGATATGAAACGCCATGTTGATAGGTCACCTCTTTAAATTTTACAATACATTACAATGTTTTCCGCACCGATAATTTTACACTCGTTTTACCTTTTCTTAATATGCGGATGATAGAGCCTTGTCATAATAAGTATATCACGTGCTAACACAAAAGGAGATTCGAGCGATGAAGAAGAAAATTCTTGTTGTTGACGACGAACCTTCCATTTCGATGCTGATAGAGTTTAACCTGAAGCTGGTAGGCTTCGAGGTACATTGCGTATATGACGGCGAAGCGGTTTTCCAGGCTATTCAACATTTTCGCCCTGATGTCATCGTGCTAGACCTGATGCTGCCCAAAATGGACGGAATTCAAGTGTGCAGAAAGCTGCGCAGCCAAAACAATCTAGTACCTATTATTATGCTGACAGCAATGCAGGACTTGTCCGATAAGATCGCCGGCCTCGACAACGGAGCCGACGATTATATGACCAAGCCTTTCAGTCCGCAAGAGCTTATCTCCCGGATTCAAGCTATTTTGCGCCGCATTCAAACGCTGCCTTCCAGCGCAGAGAATGTTCCTCTGACTATCGGCCAAATCGAGATTCAGCCGGACCAGCGTGAAGTGACGATCCGCGGGGAAGCGATCGAGCTGACTCCGAAGGAATTCGACCTGCTGCTGTTCTTGTGCAAGCATCGAGGCAAAGTGTTAAGCCGTCAACAGCTTCTTCACGGCGTATGGGATTATCATTTCCTTGGAGATACGCGCATCGTCGATGTTCATATCAGCCACTTGCGCGATAAGATTGAGCACAACGCACGCAATCCGGAATATATTGTAACCATCCGCAACGTCGGCTATAAGCTGACCGAGCCTGTGATGAAGGAATCTCTTGCTTAATCCGAACCTTTCGATAAAATATGAGTGCCGTAAGTAGGACGGTGCTCATATTTTTTATTTTTTCCGGAGAAGACAGGCCTCCAAGGTTCGTCACCCCCGGCAACATTAGGGCAAAAAAAGACAGCCCTCTTTTGCGGGGAGGACTGCCCTGTGAAACGTATTATCCGTTGCGTTGTTGGAAATCGACCATGAACTCGGCCAATGCTTTGCAAGCTTCATAAGGTACTGTGTTGTACGCGGAAGCGCGGATGCCGCCTACGCTGCGGTGACCGGCCAAGCCGACAAAGTTGTTTTGCTCCGATTCTTTAACGAATTTCTTCTCCAGCTCTTCGCTAGGCAAACGGAACGTAATGTTCATGATGGAACGGCTGTCCTTGTCGATATTTCCGTTGTAGAAGCCGCCGCTTGCATCGATTACATCGTAAACGAGCTTACTTTTCTCGATGTTGCTTTTCTCCATTGCTGCAACGCCGCCGTTGTTCTTGACCCATTTCAGAACCAGGTTCATCATGTAGATCGAGTGTACCGGAGGTGTGTTGTACAGGGAGCTGTTCTTCGCATGCGTAGTGTAGCGCAGCATCGTCGGGATGTGCTTAGGCTCTTCCGCCAGCAAATCGTCGCGAATTACGGCTACCGTAACGCCTGCAGGACCCAGATTTTTTTGTGCGCCTGCATAAGCCATTGCATATTTCTTCATGTCGATCGGACGGCTCAGGATGCCGCTCGTCATATCGCCGATCAGCGGAATATTGCCCGTTTCCGGAATGTAAGAGAACTGCGAGCCTTCGATCGTATTGTTCGTAGTCATATGCACATAAGCAGCGTTCGGGTCGATTTGGAGGTCTTCCTGCTTCGGCAGGCTTCTCCACTTGCCCTCTTTATTGGATGCCGCGATAACGGCTTCTCCGACCACTTTACCTTCTTCATAAGCCTTCTCGGAAAAGCTTCCGGTGATGATGTAGCTGCCGACTTTACCCGGCTTCAAGAAATTCAAAGGAATGGTAGCGAATTGCGTGCTGGCGCCACCGCCCAAGAACAACACCTGGTAACCGGATTCCAACCCCAACAGCTCGAGCAGCAGGCTTTGCGTTTCCGAGTTGATAGCCTCGTACTCTTTGCTGCGATGGGAAATTTCCATCAGGGACATACCGATTCCGTTATATTCCACAAATGTTTCTTGAGCCTGCTGGAGAACTTCCAATGGAAGCGCCGCCGGACCCGGGTTAAAATTGTACGCGCGTTTTGTCATGGTTTCCACCTTCACCTTGTTTTTAGCATCAGCATCTTTTGATATGATATGGCTATGATAGCAAAGTTTGTCCCTATCCATCAAGTAGAAATGCGTATTCTTCACATCATTGATACATATTTCACAAGCTGCCGGATACCTTATCCAGTAAGACAATTCGACAGGAGGTTTGGCTTATGAGCACAGACCGTCTTTTTATCGCCATTCCGGTCGGAGGAGCGCAGCGGACGGCACTGCAGCAGCTGGGAAATACTCTCCAGTCGGCCCTGCCTTTCAGCAAATGGGTGCATCCGCACGACCTGCATTTAACTTTGAAATTTCTGGGTGACACCGATCCGGTAACAGCCAAGCGAGTCAGGGAAAAGCTAAGAGAAATCACGGCTGGCAGCCAGCCATTTTCTCTAGGTTTGAATGAGCTGGGGACGTTCGGAAGACCGTCTTCTCCGAGCATTTTGTGGATGGGCGTCCGCGGAGATATGAATGCTTTGGCCGCCTTGCATGCCAAAGTAGAAACGGCGGTGGCCCCGCTCGGCTTTGCCCCGGAGGACAGGCCGTTTCGCCCGCATATTACGATGGCGCGGAAATATAAAGGCGAAGCGGCGTTCCCGGAGGCTGAGCTCCGGAACGCCGCTGCAGATGCGTTATCCACTCCCTCCGAGTGGATGGCGGAGCATGTGATCTTGTACCGCACTCACTTGGGGCGCCAGCCTATGTACGAGGCCTTGGACACCTTCGTGCTCGGGGGATAATGCGGAGCGGCGTGGTGGGTCGCGCATAGAGCCGCGCTGTAACGCGGTTTTTCCGTCTTACAGCATGGCGCAGGCGCTTCTCGCGTGCTGTAAGACGGTTTTTCAGCGTTACAGTGCTGCTGGGGCACCTGAACGTGCTTCATGTCACGCTGTAACGCGGTTTTTCCGGCTTACAGCATGGCGCAGGCGCTTCTCGCGTGCTGTAAGACGGTTTTTCAGCGTTACAGCTGAGCTGGGGCGCCTGAACGTGCTTCATGCCGCGCTGTAACGCGGTTTTTCCGTCTTACAGCATGCCCTAGGCGTTTCTCGCGTGCTGTAAGACGGTTTTTCTGCGTTAAGCTGCAGGGGCGCCTGAACGTGCTTCATGCCGCTCTGTAACGCGGTTTTTCCGTCTTACAGCATGGCCGCAGGCGTTTCTCGCGTGCTGTAAGACGGTTTTTCAGCGTTACAGTGCTGCAGGGGCGCCTGAACGTGCTTCATGCCGCGCTGTAACGCGGTTTTTCCGTCTTACAGCATGGCGCAGGCGTTTCTCGCGTGCTGTAAGACGGTTTTTCAGTGTTACAGTGCTGCAGGGGCGCCTGAACGTGCTTCATGCCGCGCTGTAACGCGGTTTTTCCGTCTTACAGTATGGCGCAGGCGTTTCTCGCGTGCTGTAAGACGGTTTTTCAGCGTTACAGCTGAGCTCGGCCCGCTCGCGGCACCCCCAAGCGCCGCTTTTTCCAGTGCCTCCAGGCCTAAATAAACGCCAGCTTCTCGAAGCTGCCCCTAAGCACCGTACGGGCGTCGCCCTTCAGCCAGTTTTCGACCAGCGTATAATAAACCGACCGAAAGTCGACTTCATATTTCAAGTCGCCGTTGTCCAAATTCGTCAGGCTCGGCATGACGCCGTACATCCCGCCCATTACTTTCCCGCCCAGAACCAGGACTGGCGCAGCGGTTCCATGGTCTGTGCCGCCGTTGCCGTTCTCCTTCACTCTGCGTCCGAACTCCGAGAAGGCCATCGTCACTACACGATCCTGCAGCCCCTGGGCCTCCAGATCCTTGTAGAACGTGCCTACCGCTTCGTCCAGCTGCTTCAGCAGCTTGGCATGCTGCTCCTTTTCCTGCGCGTGGTCGTCGAAGCCTCCCAGCTCGACATAAAACACCCGCGTGCCCGATTGGCCGGATAACAGCTTCGAGACGAGCTGCAAATCCCGGGCGATATTGGACTTCGGGTACTCCACCTTATTTTGGTAGCCGCTGGTCAGATTATGAATCGCTTCAACGCTCTGGTAAGCGTCCGATCCACGCTCGCATGTTACTTTGATTTGCGTCCCCTGGCGATTCGGATCGTACATATCCATGAACGCTTTGGCCAAACGGTTTTGCTCCGTTTTCGGCGTCTTCGGATCGAACATATTGTACGTTTCCACCGTTTGGATGACCGGAACGTTCACCTTCTCCGAAGCGAACGATTTGTTCGCATTATTGCCGATTTGTAATGCTTTGAGCGGATTGGCCGATTGGGACAACGACGACTCCACATACCGGGCCAGCCAGCCCGAACGGATGAATTGCTCCGGCTCCGCCGTCTGCCATATTTCCATCGAGCGAAAATGCGAATGATCCGGCTTCGGATAGCCGACACCCTGGATAATGGCAAGCTTGCCGTTCTTGTACAGCTCGTTCAGCATGGCCAGACTCGGATGCAAGCCTACTTCATTATTAATCGCCAGAACCTCGTTCTGCGTAATTTTAAGCGTTGGGCGAGCATCGAAGTAGCCCCCCATACCGTAAGGGATCAGCGTGTTAATCCCGTCATTGCCTCCCGACAGCTGGATGACGACAAGCACGGGAGAATCGACGTCTTGCTCGGGGCTGGCGGCTGCACTCTTCAGCAGCGAACCGTTCTCGGCAAAAATCATCGGCCCGCCAAGACCAAGCGTTGCAAGCAGCGCCGTGCCTTTTAACAAAAAATCTCTCCTGGTCAGCTTCATGGCTCCGTTCGCTCCCTTCTTATTTCATCTGTGCTTCCGGACTGATCATAATCAGATGAAGCAAGCCCTTCATCCCCGTCATTTTTTGCTTGGAGTGGACAAACGTCTCCTCCGCATACTGGGCCAGAACTTGCCGTGTCCGATCGCTTAAGGACCAAACGCCTACATTTTGCGCGAATGGACCGACTCCGTTGTCAGCGGACTCTCCTTCTTCCATTATGTAATCCTTGCCGCTGAATTGTGCAATGTTCACCCGCTTGGCTACCGATTCGGCGAATTGGTACCGCGCGAGCAGACACGTCGTCATGAGCCACGTCGTACCGCCTCTCCATCCCGCTACATCGGGAGGAAGGTACAGCTCCTGCCCCATTTTCCGCGTTGCTTGTGCGAAGCCCTTGGACATCGGAATTCGCAAAGCCTTCAGCATGCCGACTACATATTCCACCGGCGACTTGATCAAGCTCCCCTGTACCGCAGGATCATAAAACGTATCCGACAAAAACAGCTTCGACAGCACTTCCCCCACATTCGCGGAATGTATGAAATCGTCAGCCACTTCAGTGATCCATTCGGGCGACGGCTCGTTGACCGCAAAAAACTTCAGCAGCTTCGCAGCCATAAACCTTGGCAATGCTTCCTGCTCGTAAAATACATCGATTACGCTAGTTTCATTGAAATTGCCTGTATGTCCGAGAATCGTCTTTTTGCCGTTATCGTGATTTTTCGGATTAAATTTCAATTCCTCCGTCTGCTTGCTGTACGTCCAGCCCGTAAAAGCTCTCGCCGCTTCCTTAATATCCTGCTCGGTATAATTGCCGAGTCCCAAGGAGAATAGCTCCATGACCTCACGGGCGTAGTTTTCATTGGGCTTGCCCTTCTTATTGTTGTTGGAATCCAGATACAGCATCATTGCAGGGTCTTTGCCGACCGCAACGAGCAAATCGCGGAAGCTTCCCAGAGCATGGCTGCGGAAAAGCTCATTTTGACGGATCATGAGCGGGATTTCCTTCACCTTCTGATAGGACGTGGCAAAATGCCCATGCCAGAACAACGTCATTTTTTCTATTAAAGGAGCTTCCGTCATAACCATCCGCTGCAGCCAATACGATTGCTGATCCGTGATGGAATCCGGCTTCAGCTCCTTGCCGTCCGCCTTAACCTGCTCTATCGGAGGATGCTCGTAGGCAGCTCCCGTCAAAGATTGTCCGGCTATCAGCCTGCGGACCGTTTCTTCCTTACCCAGCTCCATGCAAGCGCTCACATCTTGTTTTCCGGCAAAAAACGCAGCACGGCTTAACAGATGCACGGCTGCTTGTTCCGTCCATTCCGCTCCCATTCGTTCCTCTCCCATCATCGATAGGTTATAGCTTCATTATAATAGGGATTTATTACAAAAAGGTGACGGAGACGGCTTTCTTTGAAATAAAAAAAAGACCGCGTGAGGCGGAACCTAAGCATGTAAACCGGCTAGCTTGAACCTTGCAGCCTAATCTTCTAAGGCCTCGTTCAAAAAGCGGTCCACTGCTTATCCGCAGCAGCGATCTTGATCATTTAGATAAGTCTAGGGAGTCCTGAATTTCGAACGCACCCCATTCAACATCATATCAAACCGATCCATATAAGTCTATATTTTTCCGGAAAAACATGTAACAATTTCCATGAAAGACATTCAATCAAAGGAGGCTCGAAAATGAAAGTACATATAGTGGGTCTTGACCGCCACAATCTGCACGATGCAAGCCGGCTGTTGCTTCTTTACAGACAAATGGACCCTATGGATGACTCCGCTCAATCCCAATCCATAGAAGCGCTGGAGCGGCTCCTGTCGTTTCCCAATGCAAGCTGCCTGCTTGCCAGGACCGATGACGGATATGTCGGCTTTTTATCTTACAGCTGGGGCTTCTCCACTTCCAAGGGCTTACCCATATTCCACATCCAAGCCTTGTTCACAGCTCCCGAGCACCGCCGTCAAGGCGTCGCACAAGCTTTGCTGAAGCGAGCCGCTGCCATTGCCGAAGCACATGGAGCGCATCGTATGCAGCTGGAAACCGACCTGGACAATGATGCAGCGCGGTCGCTATACTCCAAATTCGGGTTCGAATGGATTTCCCCGAAAATCGTGTATATGTATCCGATGCAGCAATGGCATCGCCTGGCCGCGCCGGCAGAAGGAAAAACCTATGACTGATTTCACTCAAGCTCCCTACGATTGCCGCGTCGAATGGGGGCTGCGGGGAGCAATAGAAGCCGCCAAGCGCAAAGATATTACGATCATTGTCGATGTTCTCAGCTTCTCAACAACGGTTGTAACGGCTCTGGAACATGGAGCTGTTGTATATCCGTCCCCGCCGCCGTTGGCCAAGGCCAAAGCTTACGCAGAGGCGATCGGCGCTGAGCTGGCGCTAAGCCGGGCCGAAGCGGCAGCCCTAGGCGGCTATTCCCTATCGCCGCTGTCGTTCAAGCTTGCAGACCGGGGACGACGGATCGTCGTCTGCTCCTCGAACGGGGCTGCCTGCACATCGGCAGCGTCCGACGCCTCCGCCCTGCTGATCGGCTGTCTCCGGAATGCCGCAGCCGCCGCTCAGGCAGCGGATCAGCTCCGGAGAGCTTCGCCTCCTGGAGCTAGCGTTACCGTTGTCCCATGCGGGGAGCAATGGGACGACGACAGCGGTGCCGGGCAGCGGCTCAGGCCCGCCATCGAGGATTATCTCGGCGCCGGAGCGATCCTTGCCCGGCTGTCCGGCAGCCGCTCTCCCGAAGCCGAGCTGTGCGCCGCAGCCTTCGAGCGTACGGTCGGCAGGCTTCGCGAGCTCATCTGGGATTGCGGCAGCGGCCGCGAGCTGCGGACACGCGGATATAAGCAGGACGTCCTGCATTCGACCCGGCTCGACGTATCCTCTGCCGTCCCGATGCTTGTCGACGGCACGTTTTTTGCCGACATCGGCGCCAAATCGTCCTAATACGGCAAAAAAACCCGGAAACCGGGTTTTTTCGCAAATGGATATATAGATGAGTCCGAACAGAACCGATCTTACAGGTCAAAGTACAAGGAATACTCGTGCGGATGAATGCGGATGGAAACTGCTTTTGCTTCGCCGCGTTTCAAGCCGATGTAGTTGTCTATGAAGTCTTTAGTAAATACTCCGCCCTCAGTCAAGAACTCGTAGTCAGCTTCCAAAGCGTTAAGAGCTTCATCCAAAGTACCAGGTACGCTGCGGATTTCGCCTTTTTCTGCATCCGACAGGTCGTAAATGTTTTTGTCCAATGGACCGTAGCCCAATGCACGAGGATCGATTTTCTTCTTGATGCCGTCCAAACCTGCCATCAGCATTGCTGCGAAAGCAAGGTATGGGTTAGCTGTGGAGTCCGGAGTACGGAACTCAATGCGGCAGCCTTTAGGCGTAACTGCTGCAACAGGAATACGAACGGCCGCGGAACGGTTACCTTTGGAGAACACCAGGTTAACCGGAGCTTCGTAACCAGGAACCAGACGTTTGAAGGAGTTCGTGGACGGATTCGTCAACGCGATCAAAGCCGGTGCATGGTACAAGATACCGCCGATGTAGTTCAGAGCCAGCTCGCTCAGGTTAGCATAGCCGCCTTTTTCGAAGAACAAAGGCTTGTCGCCGTCAAAAATGGATTGGTGAACGTGCATACCGCTACCGTTATCGCCGAACAATGGCTTTGGCATGAAGGTTGCCACTTTACCGTATTGTCTAGCTGTGTTTTGCACGATGTATTTATATTTCATCAAGTTATCAGCTGTTTTAGTCAATGTGTCGAAACGGAAGTTGATTTCACCTTGACCGGCTGTAGCAACTTCATGGTGATGGCGCTCGATGCGAAGACCGGCTTCCATCAGCAAACGACACATTTCGCTGCGGATATCTTGTTGTGTATCTGTAGGACCTACCGGTACATAGCCGCCTTTGTGGCCGACTTTGAAACCAAGGTTGCCGCCTTCTTCTTTACGGTTGGAGTTCCAGTGAGCTTCTTCGGAATCTACAAAATAAGAAGCTTTGTTTTGTCCGCTCTCGAAACGAACTTCGTCGAAAATGAAGAACTCGGATTCAGGAGCAAAGAATGCCGTTGTACCTACGCCAGCGGATTGCAGATACTCTTCCGCTTTTTGAGCGATGCTGCGCGGGTCGCGATCATAACGCTCGCCTTCCGGAGTATGGATGTTACACATAACGATCAATGTAGGATGCGCTGTGAAAGGATCCACATATACGGACTCGGTATCAGGAAGCATAACCATGTCAGACTCTTCGATGCCTTTAAAGCCTGGGATGGAAGACCCGTCAAAAGCTACCCCGTTCTCAAATGTAGCTTCGTCAACTTCATTTGCTGGCAAAGAAATATGATGGGCTCTACCGGAAAGATCTACAAAACGAAAATCCACCCACTCGATGCCTTTTTCATTGATGATGTTTAACACGTTTTGAACTGACATTGAATCGTCAACCTCCTAATTTCCGAACATTCTTCGTGGTTTGTTCGTACATTGTTCAAGTTTTTTAATGATTATGGTGTTATTATAAAACTAATCATTAATAATCGTCAATACTTATGTAAGGTATTTTTTACGAATGTGTAAGGTATTCTTACACATCCTTGGTTTTCCGTTCATAATTTCGACAAAAATAGACTTGATCCCCGCTGTATCGAGAGATCAAGTCTGGTTTTTTCCTTATTTCTTTGTAAGGTTAGATGGTAATAGTCTCTTTTTTCGTATCAAAACGTTTGCCGCACAACGGCGCCAGCTTCTCCAAATCTACCATCAGCTTCGCGAATTGGTCCGGGAACAACGATTGAACGCCGTCTCCTGTCATCGAATTATCCGGATCGGTATGCATTTCTACGATCAAACCGTTAGCGCCGGCCGCTACGGACGCTTTACTCATAGGCTCTACCAGCTCTCTGCGGCCCGTACCGTGGCTTGGATCGGAAATAACCGGCAAATGGCTTAACGATTGCAGCACAGGGATGGCGGCCAGATCGAGCGTATTTCTCGTGTAAGGTTCGAATGTTCGGATTCCGCGCTCACACAACATCACGTTAGGATTGCCGCCCGCCAAGATGTACTCGGCTGCGTTCAGGAATTCATCATAGGTTGCACTGAAACCCCGCTTAAGCAAAACCGGCGTTTGGATCGTTCCGAGCTTGCGCAGCAAATCGAAGTTTTGCATGTTTCGGGTTCCGACTTGTAGGATATCCGCGTACTGCGCGCATACATCTACGTATTCCGGCGTCATGACTTCGGTAATGGTCAGAAGCCCGTGCTTCTTCCCGGCCTCGGCCATCATGACCAATCCTTCCACACCTACGCCCTGGAAGCTGTAAGGACCGGTTCTCGGCTTGAACGCTCCGCCGCGAAGCACTTGAGCTCCCGCTGCCTTGACCAGACGGGCAATCTCGTCGATCTGCTCCGGCGATTCCACGGCGCATGGTCCTCCCATAATGACGAGCTGATCTCCTCCGATCTCTACGTCCTTAATCTTGATAACCGTATCCGCCGGATGGAAGTCGCGGCTTGCCAGCTTGTAGGACTTCGAAATCTTCACCACTTGCTCGACCCCGGACATCTGGCGCAGCTGCTCAGCCAGCTTCGGATCCGCCTGACCGATGATTCCGATGACGGTGCGGTCCACCCCTTTGGACAAATGAGCCTGCACACCTTGCTTCTCGATAAGATGGACGATTTCTTGGATTCGTTCTTCGGATACTTTATTAGAGACGATGGCGATCATAATAGTCACTCCCTATAATAGTTAGATGTATATAATGAACTTCCCGATAAACTCGTACATGCTTAAACGCTTCGACGCTTATACGCTTTTAAGTGCTAAAGTAACTATACAACGAGAAAAGCTCCTCGTCAAGTAGAAATCTCTTTCTACTGGGTTGACTCAGAGCTTATCAGTAATTGTGCTTTTCTTAGCTTCCGCTTTTCTTTGCGTTTCGCTTCATAAAATTCCAGTGCCCAGCGGATCGGGAAGTAAACGATCAATCCGAGAATAATGCCGTCAACCATGCCGCCGAGTAAGAGCTTCAAATTCGAACGGATGAACGTATCCATCCAATCAGGCAAGTAATCCGTCAAAAATTTGCGGAGCTCCCTTGGCATGAGAAGTCCTCCGACCTTCATATGAAAATACGTCATCGGGATGTAAATGACTTTGCCGAATACAAATCCTATCAAAGCGGCAGCCATGCTGCCACGCAGCAAGTAGACAAACGGAAATATGAGAAAAAACGCCAAGCCGACAGTAGGCAGTGTGAACATTTCGATGGCAAGACCGATGGAAAAACCCATCGCTACCATGCCCGGTCCGCCTTTGGCACGCGTCAGCAGCACGTATTTATATTTCAGCCAACGAAGTATATTGCGGACGTGGAACGGCTTCTTGCTTACGGGCATACTCTTAAGCTGCATAATTCCTTCATCCTATCGTGGTTTATTCGTTTCCTGCCTTCTGCTTTACCGACGGTATTAGTTTATCCAAATTAACGGTTCGTTTGATTTCCCAAGTTGTGGCATCCTTCGGATCATACTGCTCCAAATATTGGATGACCTCTTTTGTAATCGGCGTTGGAGTCGAAGCGCCCGAGGTTACGGCAACGCGCCGGACCGGCTCCAGCCATTCCCGCTTCAGCTCCGTAATATCGGCAATGCGATACGCTTTAACGCCCGCGATCTCTTCGGAAACTTG
The DNA here is from genome assembly GCF_022354825.1 of Paenibacillus sp. H1-7. Lineage (GTDB taxonomy): Bacteria > Bacillota > Bacilli > Paenibacillales > NBRC-103111 > Paenibacillus_S. The sequence goes on along the minus strand of NZ_CP031168.1, from coordinate 1,551,032 downwards.
CGCAAGACGGTTCGAATTGTTGCTCCGCGGATCTCCCACGACAAGTACAAGATCGGCGTCCTTCGCTTGCTCCGCTACCGCCTCCTGGCGAACCTGAGTGGCAAGACAAATTTCATTATGAATTTCCGCTCCCGGGAATTTCGCCAACAGCTTATTCATTATATGCTTGATATCCCACTGACTCATGGTCGTCTGGTTAGTAATAATGATTTTGGACGAATCCAACTCCAACTGCTCGATTTCTTCCAGCTTCTCGATCAGATGAACCCGATCCGGGGCTACGCCTACGGCGCCTTCCGGCTCCGGATGGCCTTTTTTGCCGATGTAGATGACATGATAACCATCCGCCGTCTTTTCCTTAATCAAAACATGCGTCTTGGTTACATCCGGACAAGTGGCGTCGACAACCGTAAGCCCTTTCTCTCTCGCCAATCTCCGTACTTCCGGCGAAACGCCGTGGGCTGTGAAAATGACGGTCCCCGACTCCACCTGCTGCAAAATTTCAAGACGGTTCGGACCGTCTAACGTAATAACGCCTTCTTTATCGAAATAATCCGTCACATGAGCATTATGAACGATCATACCTAATATATATACAGGCCGCGGCAGATCCAGATTCTTCGCCGTCTGCGTGGCCAGCGCCATCGCATCTACAACCCCGTAGCAGTAGCCCCGCGGGGAAATTTTAATAATGTCCATCCTTGCACCTGCCCTTCCCTTCTATTATACCTGATTCCCTTCTTGTATGGAATGCCTGTTCACGATTGATGTCGAATCGGGTAATAGAGGGAGCCAAATAATGAAGATGCTTCCTTCCTCTTTGCGGGTCTTGACCTCGATGGAGCCGTAATGCTCGTCGATAATCCATTTGGCGATGGACAAGCCTAGGCCGGTTCCCGACGTTTTCCCCCTGGAAGGGTCTGCTCTATAAAACCGCTCAAAAATAAGCGGGATCTCTTCCTTATCCATACCAATACCGGTATCCTCGATCCGAATGCCGATCTGGTCGTTCATGCGCAGCGCGTCCAGCTTGACGTAACCTTTTTCCGTATACTTAAAAGCATTCTCCACGAAAATAAAAATCAGCTGCTGCAAATAATCTCTGCTGCCTTTCACATACGCGCCTTCCAATGCCGACAAATCGCCTGCCACCCATTCCACCGAACGAGGGAGCAGCTGCGCTCTGCGGATGACCTGTTCTACAATAGGCTTCAGCTCAATTTCACTTTTCTCGATCTGGAAGCCTGCATCGGCTCTGGCCAAAGCCAGCAGATCATTAACCAGCCGCGACATGCGCTCCGCCTCACCTGCAATATCATGCATAGCCTCCAACGATATCTCCAGCTGACCGTTATTTTTACCGTCTCCGATAGCCGCCGTCTGCTTCCACATTTTTTCCAGCAGATCGACATTGCCCCGTATCGTGGTGAGCGGCGTGCGAAGCTCGTGCGATGCATCGGACACGAATCTCCGCTGTCTTCGGTACGCCTCCTCCAACTCCGAGTAGGTCGTTTGCAGCCGTCCCAGCATGCCATTAATGGTGTTGGTTAACCTGCCGATTTCATCTTCCGGACCATCGTAATTGATGCGATTTCCCAGGTCAGCACCCTTCTCAATCTGATCGGCTGCAATGATAACCTGTTCGATTGGCTGGAGCGCTTTTCGCGCTAAGAACCAACCAACAGAAGCCGCCAGCATGATGGTCACAAGAGAAGCCGCCATTAAAACAATTCGCAACAGCGAGAACATTTTCTCGGACGACTCAATATAAACCGCCGCTTGAAAAGAGCCCCCCATATAACTTTGGTTTCCTTTTTGCACCATAATCGGCCTGCTGTATACTAGAAAATCGAGATTTTCAATCTTGGTTTTGCGAATCAAGTAAGAGTCCTCAACCATTTGCTGCTTTTGTTTTTCAGAAAGCGGCGGAATCGTTAAATTGAGTTCCTTCAAATTCGTCGATTTGTCCTGGTTTCCATTCTCAAAATTATCCACCTGAAAAAACGTATTCGAGCCGCGGAGCAAATCTCTCCCCTGAAGCACAAAATCCCAGCTTATTCCGCCTGAAGTGATGCGGACAACCGATTGAATTCTCGAGTATACACTGTCGGCCTGCTTCTGCAGCTCCTCTTTGTAATAATCATAATTATTATAGTAGAGAAGCCCGTACAGACCGAAGCCGAACAGAAGCACCGTGACCGACAATATGCCCGTATACCATAAAGTAAGTCGAAGACGTATGGACAAGTCAGCCCTCTCCTCTCAGTACGTACCCGGCGCCACGAACGGTTTGGATCATCCGTTTGTGCCCATGCTCCTCCGTTTTTTGTCGCAGCAGCGCGATGTAAACCTCCAGCACGTTTGACTCGCCGCTGTAGTCGTAACCCCATATTTTTTCCATGATCAAATCGCGGGATAGAACCCGCTTCGGATTTTGCATAAACAGGTGCAGCAGCTCGAACTCCTTGGTCGTCAATTCGATTAGCTGGCCTCCGCGGAATACTTCGCGCGTATCGAGATCCATGAATACATCTTGGTATTGAAGCCGGTTCGTTTCCTGCTCCGCCTTCTCGGCGCTCTTTCTCCGCAAAAGGACGCGTACTCTCGCCAGAAGCTCCTCCAATGCGAAGGGCTTGACCAAATAATCGTCAGCCCCGATGTCGAGACCCTTCACCCGATCCGCCACCTCGTCCTTAGCAGTCAGCATCAGCACAGGAACGCTCGCTCCGCCCTCGCGAATACGGCGTACGACTTCCCAGCCGTCCAGCTGCGGCATCATGACATCCAGAATGACCGCGTCCGGGTCGTGCTCCAATATTTGCTTCAATCCATCCATGCCGTGGTTCGCCGTAAAGACCGTATAGCCTTCAAAAGCAAGCGAGCGCCGCAGCATCGATGTAATTTTTTCGTCGTCGTCTATCACCAGTATTTTCTCTCTCATTCGCAACACCACCTTATCCGTATTGTATCAAATTCGTGCCTCCGGATACAAAAAGAAGCAGAGCTTCACGAAACGATTCGCTCTACTTCTTGTTTGTACCTTGCTCTAACCTTTTTCTATTTACTATAGTTATTCGGTCGTCTCTGCGTTTTTATCACCGATGGTAACTGTGATCGACTCTTTTTTGCCGTCGCGCATAACACCCAAAGTCGCTTTTTCGTTCACCTTCAACGCCTGGATCTTAGACTGTACTTCGGCTGTCGTTTTGGCCTTGACCCCATTTACTTCCACAATGACGTCATAGGGTCTGATGCCGGCTTTGAATGCAGGGCTCTTGCGAACGACATCGGAGACGATCGCGCCTTCCGTGTTTTCCAGCTTCAGCTCGCTCACCCACTCCTTGTCGATAGGAGCAAGCGTCACGCCAATGAATGGAGCCGGTTCTTTCGGAATTTTCACGTTATTTTTCAAATTATCCAAGACGCTCGAAATCGTGCTGGTCGGAATCGCAAAACCGATCCCTTGCGCCTGTGCGCTAACCGCGGTATTGATTCCGATAACTTCCCCGTTCAGGTTAAGAAGCGGTCCGCCGGAATTCCCCGGGTTAATGGAAGCGTCGGTTTGCAGCAAATGCTTGTAGTTACGGGTTCCTTGGCTGTCCGGAATCGAGATCGGACGTTCTTTGGCGCTCAGCACCCCGACAGTTACTGTATGGTCGAAGCCGTAAGGGTTACCGATAGCCACTACCCAGTCACCGACGTTCGTATCTTCCGCTTTGCCGAGCGGCAGCCATGGGAATTCTTTGCCGTCCTTCGGCTCAATCTTCAGAGCGGCCAAGTCGAGGTCATAGCTGTTGCCCAGCAACGTAGCTTTGAACGGCTCCTCGAAGCCCTGCACCGTAACCCAGATTTCGTCCGCACCGTCGATTACGTGCTCGTTCGTCAAGATGTAGCCGGATTTTTCAAAAATAAACCCGGTTCCCATACCTCCCGGCACCAGCTGGTCCGTGTTGCTCTTCGGTTTTTGCTGATTAGGCATTTCATCGCCGAAAAATTGACGGAAGAACGGATCGTCGAACAAGGAGTTGCCGCGGCTCGTCGCCTTGGATTTGACCTTGGTCTCGATCTTGACTACGGCCGGTCCGGATTGCTCTGCAATTTGTGCGATGTTATCCGGTCTGCCCATGCTTAGAGCGGTCGGCTTGACGGCTCCGCTGCCTGTCGAGCCGGAGGATGAAGCCGAAGACGATCCCGCTCCGCTGTTCATAACACCTTTTGTTCCAGTGAACAGATTCATTCGGTCCGAGGCGAACATCAAGCTTCCGACTACAACAGCTCCGGCCAAAAAGGCGATAAATGTGCTTTTAAGGGAAGAACCCCGTTTTTTCGGCTGCTCGAACTGCCAGTTTCTCATCGGATCCTGTGCGCCGTTGTCCGATCCGTTGTAAGAGAACGTACGAACCGGCTTCGGAGGGGTCATTTCAACAGCTACATCCTCTTGGGTATTTCCCGCATTATGTGCGGCTGCCGATTCCTCATTATTCATAGCTGAGTTATAAGGTCCGTAAGAGTAATAGTAAGAAGGCCGCTCCTGCTTCGATTCGCCGGGCTCCGCTTTGGTCTCCCGGGACGTTGTATCATTGGAATCGCCATCCTGACGGCGATAGAAATCATCATTCTCTTTTTTGTTGTCTTCCATATAAGAACCCTCCCATTCACAAGGCTTCAACGAATTATTGTTACTTGCTATCCTTGACTATATATTGCCTAAGTAACCTTAAAGAAACCTTAAAATTAAATAAATTGAGACTAAAATCAATCCCCCCATAAGAATCAATCCCCCCATCCCCCCCCTTGCTCTCAAGGGGGGCCCCCGGGCGCTACGCCCCTGGACCCCGTAAGTTGGAGTTGGAGTTACGCTGGGTTACTTCGATGTGGGGGCTAGTGGTGGGATCGCGTCCGTACCCTTTCGCTTTGCCTCGCAAAGAGAAAGGGTACACGTTTCCATGAGTGCGGGAACGGGCTAGTACTCATAGGTACGCGGCACGATAGAGAAGCATATTCTTGCGAGAGAGAAGCGCATTTAATAAGAAAGACTTTGGTCGGGAAGACCAAAGCCTTTCTTATTAAATAGACTTTCGAACGAGGGTTTTGTGTTTTCATGTTTTAATGTTTGCACTAACGTCAAGCGTGTCCAGAGCTCACTTTGCGCAGCAAAGCAGCATCTGGACGAACGCGCTCCCAACCGTGCCGCTTCACTCCCAGCCCCAGCCCGTTCCCGCACTACTGGCAAGCGTGTCCGGACGGCCTTTGCTTTAGCAAAGCGGTCCGGACCGACGCGTTCCTCCCACCCAACGTCACTTCGAAGTCGCCAACGCCTTCTCCCTCCACCAACCTTTGCGGGGTCCAGGGGCGCCAGCGCCCGGGGCCCCCCTTAAGAGTAAGGGGGGGTGGGGGGATTGATCAGCCGACGAGAGAGAAGCGCATTTAATAAGAAAGACTTTGGTTGGGAAGACCAAAGCCTTTCTTATTAAACAGACCTTCGAACGAGGGTTTTGTGTTTTCATGTTTTAATTTTTGCTCCAACGTCAAGCGTGTCCAGAGCAAACTTTGCGCAGCAAAGCAGCCTCTGGACGAACGCGATCCCAACCGTGCCGCTTCACTTCCAGCCCCAGCCCGTTCCCGCACTACTGGCAAGCGTGTCCGGACAGCCTTTGCTTTAGCAAAGCGGTCCGGACCGACGCGTTCCTCCCACCTATGTACCTTCGAAGTCGCCAACGTCCTCTCCCTCCACCAACTTTTTGCGGGGTCCAGGGGCGCCAGCGCCCGGGCCCCCCTTAAGAGTAAGGGGGGGGTGGGGGGATTGATTAACTGGGGATTGACCCCTCCTCTACTTGTCGCAAGACCTTTTTCGCCTTATCCACCCAAGGATCACCAACAGGAGCATCTTTATCGACGGGCTCCTGGAATTGGTCGACCAGAGCTCCAACCGTATTGATACGTGCTTCCCGGTCAAGCCCTTCATTATATAAGTGCTTCAATACAAACGGCGTTCCGAATCGGATAATCGCGTCGGTTGCGTCCGTATCCCCATCCAATACGCCGTGGGTCACATTAAACGGAAGGCGGAGCCATACTTTGTTATCGTCGTCCAACGCCCGGTCAAAATAACCATGATCATACTCCCAATTGCCGCCAAGCGAAAATTGATAAGGCTGTAAATAATTGCGCATCTGATCAAACGCTTCTTCACGGTTTACCAGGCTCGAATCCAAAGGAATCATCCGTCAGGCCTCCTGAGATGTTTTAGTAATAGAATGAGCCCCTATTGCAAAAATTATCCCAAATCCCAAAAACGAATAATGCTCAAATAATGTTACTATATCTTACGTAATTCGTTGACATAACTATCATTGCAACCGTATAATGAGTGGCGTGAATGGATCATATCGTATGGGGTAAGGGAGTTGAAACGATGGATTTAACCGCTTTGTCTAGTGGCCTGGATACGATTTGGGTAGTGCTGACGGCCGCGATGATATTGTTGATGGAAGGCGGCTTTGCCTTGCTGGAAGCGGGTTTTGTAAGGCAAAAAAATGCCGTCAGTATCATTATGAAAGTATTTGTCGATATTACCTTCGGAGCACTTGTCTTTTATTTTATCGGCTTTGGACTCATGTACGGCAAAGACGTTTCCGGTTTGATCGGCACAAGCGGCTTTATGATGGGAGGAGACCTAACACACATTAGTCTGTCCATCTCCAATGATACGTACTGGCTATTCCAATGCGCATTCGTCATCGCCGTCATTTCGATCGTCTCCGGAGCGGTAGCCGAGCGAATTAATTTCCATGCTTATATTTTATATACGATTGCTATGACAGGGCTTATTTACCCTATTGCCGGCCATTGGGTCTGGAGTGTCGGAGGATGGCTCGGGAGCATGGGAATGATCGATTTCGCGGGATCCGCCGTCATTCACGCGATGGGAGGCTTCTCGGCTCTGGCCGCAGCGCTGTTCATCGGTCCCCGAATCGGGAAATTTGCGGATAATGGGACCCCGAACATCGTTCCGCCCTCGAATCTTCCGCTTGCTTCCGTCGGAGCGTTTATTTTGTGGTTCGGCTGGTTCGGCTTCAACTCGGGAAGTACCCTTAGCGCTACAAACAGCTCGATCGGTCATATCGCCGTCACGACTATGCTGGCTGCAGCCGCCGGCGGGGCGTCATGTATCCTGTTCACTATGCTGCGCTACCGCAAAGCGGACCCTCCGATGGTTATCAACGGCTCGCTGGCAGGACTGGTCGGAATTACGGCCGGTTGTGCCTTCGTAAGCGATGCGGCAGCCATATTGATCGGAGCGATTTGCGGTATTGCCATGGTTTTTGCAACCGAGTTTCTTGAGTCCAAACGAATCGACGATCCGGTCGGAGCTTTCGCCGTTCATGGCGTCAGCGGCAGCATCGGCACCCTGGCCGTAGGCTTGTTCGCGCAGCCTGAGCTGGCAGAAGGAGTAGGCCAAGGCTACAGCGGCTTGCTGTACGGCGGAGGCTGGAATCTGCTAAGCGTTCAGCTGCTCGGCTTGATAACCGTCTCAATATGGGGCTTTTTCATCACATGGTTAAGCTTGAAGCTTATTAATCGCTTAGTACCCGTACGGGTAAGCCGGGACGAAGAGCTTGTCGGACTGGACGTAGGTATTCATGGCGTCCCTGCCTACAGCCAGGAGCACGATTTCATTGAACTGAAAAAGCTGAAAGGCCGCTAAATACCCGCGTTCCCAACCTTAATCACTCAAAAAACAAGCAAAAAAAGGGCCATTCTCCTCAACAGACACTCTGTTGAGGAGAATGGCCCTTTTAAGTTTTTCGGCATTAGCCTGATTTGGAAGTTACTTTACCGTTGATAAAAGTCACTTTAACCGAGCTGCCATCCTCGAATTTATATTCATAAGTTTGTGCAGGCGTGCTGCCGTCATCGTTTTTGGACTCGTTAATAAGTTTGCCCATTTTGCCCATTGTTTTTTCCACTTCGGCAAAGGACATGCCCATTTGAACATTTTTGAACTGATCCTTGTTCACAACCGGCTGATCTTTAGATCCTTGCGGTGCCACCACAGGAGTTGGCGTCGGTTTTGGAGTTTCCGTTGGCGTTGCACCTCCACCGTTCCCCGTTCCTGGTGCAGGTGTAGGCGTAGCGGATGGCGTCGGCGACGGTGTTTGTGTTTGCGACGGGGTGGATGTATTCCCTGGATTGGCTGTTCCAGCCTGATCGGCAGATTTGGAACAAGCAGTTGCAGTTGCTACTAAGCTAAGACAAAATATTGCGATGAGTACTTGGCGCTTCATCGAATCCCTCCTATTTCAATTATCCTTTAGAGATTGAGCCTGCAGCCGCCGGACTGACATTATTATAGCGAGTTTTTTGTCGTAAAGCAAAAGATTGTCGCTTCCAGTCGAACGGATACTAGAAGACAACAAAAAAAGCCCCGCCAGCAGCGGCTTTATCAAGAGCCGTTGCCTACCGAAGCCAACTGAACGAATCCGCCGCATGCTTACAGCTACATGCCGATTTCCTTTTCCAGATCGTCGCTGATCGATACAAAATCCGATGGTTTGCTGCTGCTCATGATCGTCCGCGCATTCTCCAATTCGAGCCGAAGCTGCCTGATCTGTTCCATCGGCTTCTTCACGTAGTGGATATATTCGACGGCCAAATGATGATCCGGCTTTCTTCCGGCAAACATCCTGCGAAAAGCTGACATCGACTGATAGCTGCGTTCTTCCATGAGCCGTTTTTTCTCATAACGCTCGATGCCTTGCTCCATTTCGGCGATCTGCTCTTCCTTGCGGGCGATATACGCCTCTAGAAAAGGGTATATTTCAGCTGCTTTTCGTTGATTCACCGGTTTCATACTCTCCGTCCACGAAGCATTTAACATGGGACATCACCTATCTTTTAATGTTAACATTTATAACAATATTTATATTTTACACTAAAAGCAGCAAGTTGAAAACCATAAATTTCAGCAAGCAAATGATAATTAGGGTATCTTTAGGGCTGATACCGCTTTCTATGTAACCTTTCCAAACATTTATATACGGGTAACCCGTCTTCTTCATTCGCAGCATAACAAAAAGCCGGCGCATCATGATACGCCAGCTTACAACCGTTCAACGGTTTGAATTAGTATTTGGAACTGTTGTTGGCACCTTCATTTGCATTGTTTTGCCCAGCTTGCTTCACGTTTTTAGCAACAACCTCTTGGGAAAATTCCGTATCGTTTTGCTGCTTTTGTTTTTTGTTCTTAGCCATGATGTATTCACCTCCCCTTCCAAGCTTATTATGGGTGGGGTGAACAGCAATTATGTTGGAAGTTTAAAACAAAATCTCGTTTTCCAGCTGGCTCCAAATGGCTTTCGTAATTTTCCCGTCGCCCTTTTTGACGATAAACACGTTCAGTGTTTTCTTGCCCCATTCGGAGTATACCTGATCCTTCGTTTCAAAATACAAATCGATGCGTTTGCCCTTGATCGCACTCCCCGTATCTGCCACGATTCCGTAGCCGTAGCCCGGTATCCACAGCACCGTTCCAAGAGGAAACACGGACGGGTCCGCTGCAATGGTGGAAAACGAATTCCGGTCTCTCTGCACCTTCATCCCGGAAAACGTAACGCCGTACTCGGGATGTCCGGGGTTTTTACCGGTCGACTCCTTGCCTGCATAATACCCTGTAGCGACCACTTCGACAGCGGTATATTTGGCAATGTCTTTTTTCATATTCGGTAGAAACGTATATTTGTCGCTCTGCTTGTTTACATTTGCGGACTGTCTTACAGTCGACACTGTTGTCGCATCCTGCTGATTAGCTGCTCCGTTATCGGGCTGCTTGCCCGGCGCCTTGCCTGGATTCGAATTCGTTTGGTGCGACAATGTCGGTAACGCCTCATTCCACTGACCATGATCGACCAGACTGTCTTGAGCCAGCGACTGCTGCTCTTGTTCAAGTGCCATGAACAATCCTAACAGAACGGCAATGAAACAGATCCACTTCACATGACTTGCGGCTTTTGGTAACATACTTGGTTTAAAACCTCCCCTTAATATAAGAGGCTGTCCAAAACATGCTAGGATTATACAATCCTCGTCCAAAAGCAATATCCATGCATTAATCGAACCTGCAGCAATGCAAGAAAAAAAACGCCCGTTCCCGGACGTTCCATTCCCTTATATTCTTCCCTTGCGAAGCATCCGCTCCCTGTTATATTGCTGGGACTCTTGCCTGCTTGGAGCAAGCACTCCACTCGGCATAACTCCCGAAAAGCGGGCATAGCTGCAATCCTATCTCCTGAAGGAACGGAGTGGCCGCCTTTGTTATCGGGAAATGACCTCTAGAAAGTGTGATAAGTTAAAAATTATTCCTGATAACAACAACGGCCGGAAGGAAGTACCCCACCGGGGGATCTGCAGAATTTTCAATATCATGGGTTTCTTTATAAGCAAAAACGGATAACGGATAAATCCCCAAAGGAATTTATCCGTTTTTAAATGCCGCTTAGTCGATCTGCTTCGTACGGATCGCTTCGCTAATCAATTCTACCGTGCTGTCCAAGCTCTGCGTGCCGAGATCTCCGGCGCCGCGCTTACGGACGGACACGCTCGAGCTGTTCATCTCATTCTCGCCCACGACGAGCATGTAAGGGATTTTCTCCAGCTGTGCTTCGCGGATTTTATATCCGAGCTTCTCGTTACGAAGATCGGATTCTACGCGAATGCCGGCAAGCTGCAGCTTCTCTTCCACTTGCTTCGCATAAGCTTCGAAGGCTGTGGATACAGGAATAACTTTGGCCTGTACCGGGGACAGCCAAGTCGGCAAATTGCCTGCGAAGTTTTCCAGCAGGAACGCCGTCATCCGCTCCATCGTGGAGATGATGCCGCGGTGAATAACGACCGGACGGTGCTTTTGGCCGTCTTCGCCAACGTACTCCAATTGGAAGCGCTCAGGCAGCAGGAAGTCCAGCTGTGCCGTGGACAACGTTTCTTCTTTTTTCAACGCCGTTTTGATCTGTACGTCCAGCTTCGGACCGTAGAAAGCCGCCTCGCCCTCGGCCTCATAGAACGGCAAGCCAAGCTCCTCGACTACTTCACGCAGCATGCGCTGGGACATTTCCCACATTTGATCGTCCGGGAAATATTTCTCGGTATCCTGCGGATCGCGATACGACAGACGGAAGCGGTACTCCGTGATGCCGAAGTCCTCGTAAACCTGACGAATCAGATTGACAACGCGGGCAAACTCTTCCTTGATCTGATCCGGACGGCAGAAAATGTGCGCGTCGTTCAAGGTCATCGCACGTACACGGTGCAAGCCGGTCAATGCTCCCGACATTTCATAACGGTGCATCGTTCCAAGCTCCGCTACGCGGATCGGCAAGTCCCGATAGCTGCGCATGTCGCTTTTGTACACCATCATATGGTGCGGACAGTTCATTGGACGAAGGACGAGCTCCTCGTTGTCCATGATCATTTTAGGGAACATATCCTCCTGATAGTGCTCCCAGTGGCCGGAAGTCTTATACAGCTCCACATTGGCCAATACCGGCGTATACACGTGCTGATAGCCGAGTCTTTCCTCCAGATCAACGATATAGCGCTCCATCGTACGGCGCACTTTCGCCCCGTGCGGCAGCCACAGCGGAAGTCCTTGTCCGACTTCACGGGAGAACGTGAACATTTGCAGCTCTTTACCCAGCTTCCGGTGGTCGCGCTTCTTCGCTTCCTCGAGCAAATGGAGATGCTCGTCCAGCTCCGCTTTTTTAGGGAAGGCCGTGCCGTAAATACGCTGCAGCATCTTGTTCTTCGAATCGCCGCGCCAGTAAGCTCCCGCCACGCTCAACAGCTTGAACGCTTTGATACGGCCTGTGGAAGGCAAATGCGGGCCTCTGCACAAATCGAAAAACTCACCCTGATCGTAAATCGTCAGCACGGAATCCTCCGGCAAATCGCGGATCAGCTCCAGCTTCAATGGATCTCCAAGCTCGGTGAAAATACGAATCGCTTCTTCCCGGCCCACCACTCTGCGGCGGATCGGCAAGTTCTCCTGCGTAATTTTCTCCATTTCCTTCTCGATTTTGGTCAAATCCTCCGGTGTAATCGGCGTCTCCAGATCGATGTCATAATAAAATCCGTCCTCGATAACAGGACCGATACCCAGCTTCACAGCTTTCTCGCCGTAGATTCGCTTGATCGCTTGAGCCATCAAGTGAGCCGTGCTGTGGCGGTACACTTCCAAACCGGCCTCGCTGTCCAGCGTAACGATTTCCAGGGCTGCATCTTGCTCCAGAGCCGTGTTCAAATCGACAACCTTGCCGTCGACCTTGCCCACAACCGCATTTTTCTTCAATCCGGAGCTGATAGAGCCCGCTACCTCTTCAATTGTTGTCCCTTGCTCGTATTCCCTGACCGCGCCGTCGGGAAACGTTACTTTCACTGCCATAGTTTTCAACCTCCTGAAAATGTAAACAAATAAAAAAGCGCATCATCCCGAAAGGGACGAGTGCGCTTGGTCTCGTGGTTCCACCCTAGTTCGATCCACGTTACGAAGGCTCGCGGATCCTCACAGCATCCGGTAACGGGAATGACTCGGGGCTATTTACTGATCGGAGACATGCGGCTAACCACCGCCCGACGTTCCATAACCCGGCTACAAAGGGGTAAACGATTGTCGTAACTGAAGGAGCTTACAGCCTGCGGCTCCTCTCTCTGTACAGGACGTTCAATCATTGTTGTCTCTGATTACTGCCTTACCCTTTATTATAGTCAGCTGCAGCGATTCGGTCAAGATTGTGGCATACCCGGCAATAGTCGCACAGCTGAACCCGGTTTTCGAATATTTGCATAATCGTCTTGATGACCTGCACCTCCGGGTCGCGGGTGTGAATGAATATATGCTGCGGAGACACGGAAATCAAAGTGCTAACGATAACATCCTCGAAGTTAATGTCCTTCTCCAGCATTTCCACCGTCAACGTAGCGTCGTTCTGGCTTGTATCTATCGGCTCCATCCGGTCGTTCAGCAGCAAAAAGTCATTTCCGCCCTTATGTAACAAATGCGCAGCCGGAATTTTGGCTTCTTGAATATAGACAAAATATTTCAGTAAGGAAATAAACTCCTGGTATTGCTGATCCATCAAAAATTCATCAATCGCATACTCCGCCATTTCGTGAAGCTCCTCAATATAAGGACGCAGCCGGAAGTTCATGAAGCCCTGCAAATGCATATCGGAATTTTCTTGCAAGTAGGTGTAGGCCGCTTCCGCAATAATCTGCTTACGGCGATCCGCCATTTGCGACATCGACTCGTCCGCCATATCCGTCTGCTGCATCGGCAAGCAGTAGCTTAAGATTGCACGAATATCCTCTTCCTTCGTATAGTCAAAATCACGAGTGATCAGAGTCCGCATCAAACGCTCTTCATCTTCGCGGACAATCCAGTCCGCCAATACATCCGCCACCTGTTTATACAGTGCGTCCGTCCGTTTATCCAATTGAAAATGCGGCAAAATTCCATCCGCCTGAATGACAAAGCCATTATCTAACCGATGGAGAGTTGTAGCCACAGTATGCTTCTGAAAGGACCGGGCCGTATGATCCACTGCCGTGTACAGCCGGTGTGCGGCAGATTCCGACGTTTTCACCAGGGTCAAAGCAAACAGCTTCATTCCATTCACTCCTTCCTTCCCTTACTTCTCTTTTTTAATATATGGTCACGGATGTGCATATATACAAACAACAATTTCCCATGAATCATTGGCGTATAACGCAAAATTGAGAAGAGGGAAGGAGGAGGACAAGCAAAAAAAACGACCCTGAACTTTGATCAAAGTTACAGGGCCGTTCTTATTAGTTTTGCATAATAAAGTCGTTATCGACCTTCACGTTCACATCGTCAAACACACGCAAAATTTCGTATCTCGTGTTGCGTTGAGCCGGAATTTTGCCGGCCTGACGAATGATGTCCAGCGTCGAGCCGATATTTACTTTGTGCGTCGTGCCTGCCGCGGATACGACATTTTCCTCGATCATCGTGCTGCCGAAATCGTTACAGCCGAAGTGCAGCGACTTTTTGCCGACCTCCGGTCCCATAGTCACCCATGATGATTGGAAGTTCGGGATGTTGTCCAGCATGATGCGGCTGATCGCAACATTTTTCAAATATTCATCAGGGCCCAGTTTCTCAGCCTTCATATTCGTATTGTCCGGCTGGAACGTCCAGGAAATAAACGCAAGGAATCCTGGGGAATTCCACTTGTTCGCAATACATTCGTCCTGTGCGTCACGAACACGCAGCAGGTGGAGCGCCCGCTCCTCCATTGACTCTCCGAAGCCGATAACCATTGTAGCGGTGGTGGACATGCCGATTTTGTGAGCCATCTGCATCACGTCCATCCAATCGCGCCAAGAGCCTTTCAATCGGCTGATTTTGCGGCGGGTCCGGTCATCGAGGATTTCGCCTCCGCCTCCAGGCAGTGAATCCAGTCCGGCTGCTTTCAGCTCGCGCATAACCTCTTCTAGAGACAGCCCTTCGGAAACTTCCTTCATTTTCATAATTTCCGCAGGCGAGAAGGAATGCATCGTAATATTGAAGCGTTTCTTGATCTCGCGAAGCAAATTCGTATAGTAAGTAAACGGCAGATTCGGGTTCGTGCCGCCCTGCATCAGGATCTCGGTTCCGTTAACATCCAAGGTCTCCTGGATTTTCTGGAATATCGTTTCATCCGGCAATACATAGCCTTCATTCGAGCCCGGCGAACGGTAAAACGCACAAAAACGGCAGTAGACGTCGCAAATATTCGTATAGTTAATATTGCGGCCGATAACAAATGTTGTTATTGGATCCGGATGGTGCCTCAACATAATTTGGTTTGCGACATGGCCCATCTTTTCAATTTCATCGGATTCATATAATTGAATACAGTCGTCGAGACTGATTCGGTTTCCGGCCAGCGCACTGTCAAGGATGCGGTCGATTGAACTCATCCTGTGCTCACTCCTTTATTCTAGCAATTCCGAAAATTTATTTTGCATACGAAAAAACTCTATAAAATCATCGTACCACAAACGATGGGCCTAGTCATCAAAAAAGAGACTGCCAGTTAGAGGCTCGCCTCATTTCTGACAATCTCCTGACACAAGTTGATCACTATGCAGGACGACTCCCTACAGTCACTCTTGACCGTCTGCGGGTTAGGATCGAAGAGCCTGATCGAGATCGGCAATGATATCGTCAATGCTTTCCAAACCTACCGAATAACGCACGAGGCCGTCGGTGATGCCTCTCTCCAGCCGTACTTCGCGCGGCATAGCGGCATGTGACATCATGGCGGGGTAAGAGAGAATGCTCTCCACAGCCCCTAAGCTTACGGCTACGAGAGGAATTTTCACTTTCCCCAGCACTTGCTTGGCTTGCTCGCCGGAGCCGACATCAAACGATACGACGGCGCCGTATCCTTTCGATTGCCGCTCGTGAATCTCGCGACCCGGGTGATTGGCCAATCCCGGATAGTAGACCTTCTCTACCTTCGGATGATTGGACAGCCATTCCGCCAAGCGGCGCGCGCTCAGCTCGTGAGCCTCCATACGCGCCTGCAGCGTCTTCATTCCCCGCATAAGCAGCCACGAATCATATATGCTAAGAATGGTGCCGAGCCCGTTCTGAATTTGCTTCAGCTGATCTCCGAGGCTTTCATTGGCTGCAACGGCCAGTCCTGCCGTCACATCGCTGTGACCGCCCAAAAATTTGGTCGCGCTATGAAGCACCAGATCTACGCCGAGCTCAATCGGTCGCTGATGATACGGGGTCATGAACGTATTGTCCAGTACGGTGAACAGCCCCTGCCCTTTCGCCCAAGCTGTAATTTCGGCAATGTTCGTAATTCTCAAAGTCGGATTCGACGGTGTCTCCATGTAGACTACCTTCGTATTCGGCTTGAGAGCCGCCTTCACTTTATCCAAATCCGTCATATCGACGAACGTCGTTTCGATATTCATACGGTTCATGATCGTACTGAGCAAACGGTACGTTCCGCCGTATACATCCTCGGTACAAATAACGTGATCGCCCGCCGAGAGAAGCATGAACGCCGCGGATATCGCAGCCATGCCGGATGCGAACGCAAAGCCGCGCACGCCGCCTTCGAGCAGCGCAATATAATCCTCCAGCGCCTGCCGGGTAGGATTCCCCGAACGGGTATAATCGTATTGCTGCGGATCGTCGAGCGAAAACTGGTGGAACGTCGATGCCTGATAGATCGGCACGCTCGATGCGCCCGTTCTCGGATCGATTTCCGCGCCAAAATGAATCAGCTTCGTAGCAAATTGACGACTTTGTTGTTGATCCTTGTTGTGATTGTGCTCTGCCATCAGCTGCTTCTAAGCCCCCTCTATTTCGGCTTGTGCCAAGTCGATAGCCCGCGACAAGTCGGCGATCAAATCGTCGATATGCTCGATGCCGACCGAATAACGAAGCAGTCGGTCATCCACTCCCACCTGACGGCGGATTTCCTCCGGAATATCTGCGTGTGTCTGAACGGCGGGATAAGTCATCAACGATTCTACGCCGCCCAAGCTCTCTGCAAAAGCGATAAGCTGAATGTGTCTCAAAATCGGCTCGATATAACGGGCATCTTTCATTTTGAAAGAGAAAATACCGGTGTTGCCGGACGATTGCTTCTTTTGAATCTCATAACCCGGATGGCTTTCCAGTGCCGGATAATATACGGATTCCACCTGCGGATGGTTCAGCAAAAATTCTGCCATACGCGTAGCGTTATATTGATGGCGCTCCATGCGGATAGCCAGTGTCTTCATCCCTCTCATCAGCAGCCAGCTATCCTGCGGATTCAAGACGGCTCCGATGGAGTTGTGCAAAAAGGCCATTTGCTCGGACAATTCCTGGCCCTTGGTCACAATAAGACCGGCGAGCACATCGTTATGACCGCCGAGGTATTTGGTCGCGCTGTGAATGACGATATCGGCGCCAAGCTCGATCGGACGCTGGAAAAACGGCGTCAATAGCGTATTGTCCACGATAGTCAAAATGCCTTTTTTCTTGGCCCAGCTGCAAACCAGCTCAAGATCGGTAATCATCATCAGAGGATTCGTCGGCGTTTCGATCAGAACCGCTTTCGTATTCGGCTTATAGTGCGATTCCAGAGCGTCAAGATCGTTCGTATCTACATAAGTAGCGGTTACGCCGAAACGCGACATGATTTTCTCCAGAAGACGGTATGTGCCTCCGTACAGATCAAGCGATACGATCAGGTGATCGCCTTGGCTGAACAAAGCGAAGATTGTTTGCAGCGCAGCCATGCCGGAGCTGCAGGCGAATCCGGCGTCACCGGACTCCAGGCTTGCGATGGCATCCTCCAGCACCTTGCGCGTCGGGCTTTTCGTGCGGGCATAGTCAAAGCCTGTGCTCTGACCCAGCTTCGGGTGACGAAACGCCGTCGCTTGATAGATCGGGAAGCTGACCGCTCCCGTTACCGGCTCTTCCTGAGAGCCGATCTGGGCTAACCGGCTCTCGATTTTCAACTGGTTATGCTGTTCACTCATATACAATACTCCTCCTTGTGCAAATCAAACGGCGTCTCTTGGTATACATAATAGTTCAACCAGTTGGAAAACAACAGGTTCGCATGCGCTCTCCACGATACGAGCGGCGGTTTGGTAGGATCGTCATTCGGGTAATAGTTTTTCGGAACGGCTACCTCCATCCCTTTATTGATATCCCGGTCATACTCGTATTTCAATGTACAAGCGTCATATTCGGAATGCCCGGTAACGAAAATTTGTTTGCCGTCCTTCGTTCCGACAAGATAGACTCCTGCTTCCGGAGATTCCGACAATATTTCAAGCTCCGGATGCTTCTCGATATCTTCCTTGCGTACCTCCGTATGACGGGATTGCGGTACGAAGAACATTTCGTCGAAGCCCCGCAGCAGCTTAACGTTCTGCGTACTGACGATATGCGTGAACACGCCGAACATCTTTTGCTCCAAGCCGTATTTCGGAACTCCGAAATGGTGGTACAAGCCCGCTTGCGCGGCCCAACATATATGCAAAGTCGATGTAACGTGATCGCGGCTCCAATCCATAATTTGCTGCAGCTCATCCCAGTAGTTGACGTCCTCGAAGTCCAGCTGCTCTACAGGCGCACCGGTGATGATCAAGCCGTCAAACCGTTCGTTGCGGACATCGTCGAACGTTTTATAAAACTGCTCCAGATGCTCCGCCGATGTGTTTTTGGACGTATGCGTCTTCGGATGCAGCAGGACGAATTCCACCTGAAGCGGCGTATTGCCGATCAAACGAAGGATTTGCGTCTCTGTCGTTTCTTTTGTAGGCATCAAATTCAATATGGCAATTCGCAGCGGACGAATATCTTGGTGGAAAGCCACCGTCTCATCCATCACGAAGATGTTCTCATTCAGTAGGATTTCTCTTGCCGGCAAATGATCGGGAATTTTGATAGGCATAGTAAGTCACTCCTTTTTTGTAGGTGTTTTGTCCTTGCGCAAACTCCTGCAAAAAGGCACTAAAAAAGGCCTTTTTCGCGCACACGAGAAAGGCCTTGTCGTTTCAACAAATGTCCTCTCTCATCTCTCAGAAGCTGTACGCTTCCGCAAGATTTAGCACCGTGCATCCCTTCCATTTCGTTGTTCCGCAGAACAAGAAATGCCGTAAGGTTTGTCGGTTGCCGGGTATCATCGGGCTAGTCCCTCCACCTGCTCTTGATAAGAGTTTGAAGCTGAAATATTCAGTTAATGTTATAGTCATACTCTATACGAAAAATACAATACCGTCAAGACGGTAAATTTATGAGTTTCAGGCACTTGCCTAAAGCAGCCAGCACACCAATTCACAATGCTCGCATACTGTAACATATGCCAAAAAACATCTATCTCTTCACCGAATTTATAGATTTTTTGTAGAATGAAATCGTACAAATCAGCTTGATACACTGCAATTGAACAGTTATACTAGACAAGTAATTCGACAACACTAGCAAAGGGGTGCACCAAACGAATGGACGGAGACCCGAGGAGTAGTATCTACGTTCAATTACAACTGAATATTTCGTTTGGAATGCCAACGGCTTACGCTGCTCGTTCGCATGCGCCGGACTTTCCTTTGCATGATGTGAAATAGCCGTTTTCCTATACGACTGCACAGGTGAATTCCGTTCGTACCGATACGAGTGACGTTTCTTCCGTCTGCATTCCTCACGAGCTCACAGAAGTGCTCTTGTTCCTGCAACAATGAGCTCTTCACAAGCCATGTGAAGGGGTGGATAAGATGAAAGCACGTTTGGTACAGGACGGCATTTTTACTATAATTGAGGATATTACCCGAACGATGGAACCGCCTGAGCACGGTTTTTATTGGATTGATGCGGATGTGGACGATTTAACGATTTTACAGCCCTTATTTCATCTTCATGAATTGGCGGTAGAGGATTGTTTAGCCGAAGAGGAACAGCGTCCGAAAATCGAGCTGTACGATACTCATTATTTCATTGTCGTTAACAGCATTCGATTCGACGATGAGGAAATTTTCCTTCGCGGCTTGAATATATTTCTCGGCAAGCATTACATCATTACGGTAACCCGGCAAAAAATTAACGAGCTGCGCGCGTTGAAGCCGGTCTTGTGGGAAGAAGAAGTAACTGCGCCCGACCGGTTCCTATATCACTTGATCGATCTAGTAGTCGATAATTATACGTATGTCGGAGATCGGATCGAAGCGAAGATCGAAAAGCTTGAAGAAGATATATTAATGCACACGAAGAAATCGCACCTGAATGAAATCATCGGTCTGCGAAGCGAAATCCTCTGGCTGAAAAAAGTGCTCGTTCCGCAAAAAGAAGTGATAGCGACTTTAAACAAAAAAGAGCTGCGGTTCATTAGCGAGCCGCTTAAAAAATATTTCGGCGATATTTATGAGAACGCCGTGAAGATTCAGGAAACGTTCGATACGTTCCGCGATTTGATGGGCAACTTACGAGAAGCTTATCAGTCCAGTCTATCGAACCGGGCGAACGAAATCATGCGCGTGTTTACCGCATTAACGACGATCTTCATGCCGCTCACCTTCATTACCGGGGTTTACGGAATGAATTTCGAGTCGATTCCCGGATTGCACTGGGAATATGGCGGACTCACAACCGTCATTATTTTGTGCATTGTCGGCGTGTCGATGTTTGTATTATTTCGTAAAAAAGATTGGCTGTGACACCAGCCATGTTATATTCGATTTATACAACCAAATCTTGTTCAGGGGCGTTAGATCATCCCTTGGGCAAGATTTTTTTTGCGTTTACCGTTTCACTGGCCAAGGCCCCGGTGTAATAAATCCATAATTCCATAAGGAAACCGAGGTGATTGAGATGTTCCGCAAAATACTGCTTGCTTACGATGGTTCGGAAACGGCAAGACATGCTCTGGATAAAGCCATCTCGATAAAAACGATGCTGGACAGCACCATTCTTGAAGTCGTTCACGTAGCTCAACTCACGAATGTCGTTGTTGGCGACGCTTTTATTACCGGCGCTGCCGTTGTTCAGGAGGAGCTTCAAGCGGCAGCGGAGGACGTTGTCGATGAAGTAAGGCATCGCATTTCCCATCTGCCGCTTGCAACGGCGACCTTGCTCGAAGGAGGCGCTCCTGCAAAAGTGATTTTGGAATATGCCGACAATCACCGCTTCGATCTGATCATTGTCGGCAGCCGCGGATTGGGCACCTTCAAGGAACTGCTGCTCGGCAGCGTAAGCTATGACATCGTTCAGCATGCCAAACTGCCGGTACTTGTCGTTAAATAACTCGCGCTAAGCATAAGCTTGCCAACCCCATTAACTAACCAGCTTATCTGCTGTTTAGAAAGGGAACACCTTAGGACGGACTCTCCTATTGCAATACCTGAAAGCCGGGTAATGGATCGAGGCCGTCCTCTTTGCTGCTTTCCTGCTATGTCGACTAGTCAATAGGCTGCCTATAAGCCGATTTCTATTACACGGCCGCCGCGGCTTCCTTATTCATCTGATGCCTGCGGAACTTCATCCGAAGCAGGCGCAGCCATTCATAGACGTGGTCAATGTCTTTCCCTTCCAGCTCGTCCTGATTATACAGCGTTTGCAGAATCGGCTTCAAATAGCGGTCCCCTTTCAGCTCAAATGCCGTCCAAGCAAGGCTCAGCTCCTCGCTCGGCACTTGCTGCAGCCCTTTCTCAATGTAGGATTCCAAATCGTAGCCTTCCCGGTCCAACTCCTCTAACCATATCATCAGGTCTCTGCGCTGCAGCTGCAGCTGCTCGCGCAGTTGTTCGAGACTATCTCCCCCGGTAATAGCTTCCAACAGCTTGAGCTTCACTTCCCGCTTATTCTGCTCCGCTTGGCGCTTTCTCTCCTTCTCCTGCTGCTGCCATGCATAAAATTGTACGGGATCGATCTGATCTTGAACCCATCCAAGAGGGAACGACGTGCTCCGCTCCACACTTTGCGTATACCGGAGCAGCTCTGCTCCGTACAAAGCAACTTTATTGGAGCCAAAACCCGGCAGCTGCAGCAATTCCTCCTCCGACTGCGGCAGGAAGGTGCTGATCATCCGCAGCAGACGGTTCGTCGCAACCAGGAACGGCGATTTGCCCTCCGCGCTCGCCTGCTTCAACCGCCACTGCCGCAGCTCCTCGTACATTGCTTCGTTAGGATTATTCTCACTGTAATATTGCAGCAGCTGAAGCTTAGCCGTCTTGGTGTCGAACGATCCGCCTTCGGCCAGCCAGCCCATATCGAAAATCGGTAGGAACCCACCGAGCTGCTTGGCCAGCAAGTTCTCGCGAAACGCTACGATCATCTCGTCCCAAGCGGCTCCTTCAAACCAGGTTTCGTGCGATAGCCTGCCGTCTTCTTTCGTTTCCTGCCATCCGGCTACCCATTGCCCTTTATTCTCTCCGATGGATGCTTGTGCTTGACGGGTACGATCCTCCCCCACCTTCTTCTCCAAGCTGTGCAAAAATAATACCTTCATTCGACACCCCTCCTGAAAAGTTAGAAATTAGTATTTCAACGCAAAAAGCACCCCTCCTACACACGGTAGAAGAGGTGCTTCCTCTGTACATTGAAATTATTACCATATTAGCATAATTACTCCTCATAAGCAACACCGAATAGCTAAAACCTGCGTAGGGGCATTCTAAAACCAACGATGGATACACGGAGGTGCTAGTAGCAATGGCAGACAACGATTTGGAAAGAGATGGCTTTATCGAGGAAGACCGTCATAAATACACTGATTTGAAAACCGTCGAATCCCAGCGCAACGATCTTACGGCTGAAGAGTTTCCGGAAGGGCCTTACGGCGCCAACCTGCATGAGGAGACACTAGGCAAAAGCTCCCCATGGAGAGAATCCCAGCATTCCCCCAACAGCTTCACTTACGAAAACAGGGAGCTTCATGCGGGAATTTCACGCGGTTATCCTGGAGCTCATCCGACCCATGATTCCAGCGGAGACAATCGCACAGACGAAGAAGAGGGCATGTAAGCTGCGGTGCGATAATCAAAAACAGGCAGGAGAGATGATTCTCTCGCTGCCTGTTCTATGATCAAGGCTTAACTTACACTTTCATAACTCCGCCGGTGCTTGCATTCGTAACAAGCTTGGAGTAGCGAGCCAAGTAACCGGAAGTTACTTTCGGCTCGAAGCCTTTCCAGTTCGCTTTGCGTTTCTCGAACTCTTCGTCGGAGATCATCAGTTGGATCGTACGGTTTTCCAAGTCCAGCTCGATAATGTCTCCATCCTCAACGAAAGCGATCGGTCCGCCTTCGGCCGCTTCCGGAGAAATATGTCCGATGCTGATACCGCGGGATGCGCCGGAGAAACGTCCGTCTGTGATCAGACCGACTTTTGCCCCAAGACCCATACCTACGATTTGCGAAGTAGGAGCCAGCATTTCCGGCATACCCGGTCCGCCCTTCGGTCCTTCGTAACGGATTACGACGACATGGCCTTCCTTCACTTTGCCGTTGGCGATACCGTACAGAGCATCGTCTTGCGAGTCGAAGCAGATAGCAGGACCTTTATGGTAGCCGCCTACGGATTTGTCAACCGCGCCGACTTTGATGATGGAGCCTCTTGGCGCCAGGTTACCGAACAATACGGCCAGACCGCCGCGCTCGGAGTGCGGGTTATCCAATGGATGGATAACGTCTTTGTCCAAAATTTCGCAGCCCGCTACGTTTTCGCGAAGCGTTTTGCCTGTTACGGTGATGCAGTCGCCGTTCAAAGCGCCCGGCTTTTTCAACAGCTCGTTGATGATCGCGCTCACGCCGCCGGCATTGTGCACGTCTTCGATATGGTAATCGGAAGCCGGAGCAATTTTGGCCAAGTGCGGTACGCGGTTAGCTACTTCGTTAATGCGCTCGATAGGATATTCAAAACCGGCTTCATGAGCCAGTGCCAACGTGTGCAGTACAGTATTCGTAGATCCGCCCATAGCCATATCCAATGCAAATGCGTTATCGATAGCGTCTATGGTCACGATATCGCGAGGCTTGATGTCTTGTTTGATCAATTCCATCAATTGGGTAGCGGAACGTTTAACGAACTCTCTGCGCTCAGGAGAAATAGCCAGGATCGTTCCGTTGCCAGGCAGTGCCAAGCCAAGGCCTTCGGCCAAGCAGTTCATGGAGTTGGCTGTGAACATACCCGAACAGGAACCGCATGTCGGGCATCCGTATTGCTCCAGCTCGGTCAAGGTTTTCTCGTCGATTTTCCCTACTTGGTATGCGCCCACGCCTTCAAATACGGAGGTCAGGGAAATCGCGCGGCCGTCGCTCGTTCTACCGGCTTTCATAGGTCCGCCGGAAACGAACATCGTTGGGATGTTCACGCGCAGTGCGCCCATCATCATACCCGGAGTAATTTTGTCGCAGTTCGGAATACAAACCATACCGTCAAACCAGTGAGCGGATACTACGGTTTCCAGGGAATCCGCAATAATCTCACGGCTTGGAAGCGAGTAGCGCATTCCGATGTGTCCCATGGCGATACCGTCGTCTACGCCGATCGTGTTGAACTCGAAAGGAACGCCGCCTGCTTCGCGGATCGCGTCTTTAACGATTTTACCGAATTCCTGCAGGTGAACGTGACCCGGAACGATATCGATGTAGGAGTTACATACCGCGATAAACGGCTTGTCGAAATCCTCTTCTTTAACACCGGCTGCACGCAGCAAGCTGCGGTGCGGGGCGCGGTCGAAACCTTTTTTAATCATGTCGCTTCTCATTTTTGGTTTAGACATATGTGGTAAGGCCTCCCAGTTTAGTAGTATCGATATAAGGCGAAGACTTTCGTCGTTCTATCATTCTTTAAATTCTATCATGTTTGTCGAGAAATGAAAATGTTATAATCGAGAGAGTTTCTTTCCATGTCGATTGGGAGCAGGTTATCCGCCTTTTGCCGGCACTCCTCTCTTCATGTATAATGGTAACGAACTAACAACGAACGGAGTGACCCGACATGTCAGATTTAGACTATTTATACGATTCCAGCGAGGATACGACGACCCGCTTCGTGTGCTTTGTAGGCGAATCGATGCGGCGGTTTGACCTCGCCATTACGAATACGAACCGTTTTTACGGCAAGAAGCTCGTTACCGATCTTCAATCCGGACGCACAGCGGTCATCGGCCCTGACGACCTGGAAGAAGAGGGCTATTTGGAGCACGTGTACAAATTGACCGAAGAAGAAGCTGTTGAGCTGACTCACTTTTTATCGCAAATCGTCGGTGCTATTAACTTTACCGATATTTAACGGACAGCTTCACCAAGCGTGGAACAAAGAAAAAGACCGAACCGGCTGAATCGATCAGCTTGTTGCGGTCTTTTGTCATGTATGCGGCCGATAAGAATCAGCGCTTTACTAGATCTTCGCGAACCGGTGTGAACGTATCCAGCAGGATGCTTGGTTCCAGCGCTTGGCAGCCGTGCTTGGCACCGCTTGGAATGTAGATCGTCTCGCCCTGCGAAATGACTTTCTTTTCCCCGTCGACCGTAAATTCAAGCTTTCCTTTGAGGCAATAGGAAAACTGCTCATGAGGATGGCTGTGCTGATAGCCCTCCGCATTTTGCTCAAAATGGACTTCCATCATCATAATCGTTTGGCCCGGCTCGAAAATTTTCCGTTTCACGCCCGGCTCTGCATTTTCCCATACTCCGATATTGCTCATCCGAATGTGCCTCCTCTTTTTTAGCGCTTTCATAAATAATTGCTAAACATTGCTAACGTGTACTAGTATACCTGATAAACGGGACGCTTGGCTATTCCTTTCCAGCTGCGCCTGCAGGGAAAGGCCGGATAAAAAGACCGCAGTCCGTCAAAAACGACAGCTGCGGTCCCGCCTGCGATTCCGTTATGTACGCCGGTTAGCCGATCAGCTTCGACAAGCCTTTGAATTCCAGCTCCTCGAATTTCGCGATCACCTTGGGCCGGTCCACTTCCCAGCTGGTTGCCGCCAGCTCGCACTCCACCGGAACGTCGCACCGAATCCGGGCCAAATCCCGCGACAGGTGCAGCATCTCCAGCTCGGCTTCGATCTTCGCCCTGACGCCTTTCGGAAGAAGCGCCATATTCTCGATAATGCCCTCTACCGATCCGAACTCCTGCAGCAGCTTCAGCGCCGTTTTCTCCCCGATTCCTTTTACTCCGGGATAATTGTCCGCCGTATCCCCCATCAAGCCTTTGAGATCAATGAACTGCTCCGGCGTCAGCTGCTTCTCCTCCATCAATAGCTCCGGAGTATATACGGCGTAATTGCCCTGCCCTTTTTTCATAATGACGACCTTGACGCGCTCCTGCAAAAGCTGCAGCATGTCGTGGTCCCCGGTCAATATGTATACGTCCCGCTCCTTGCCGTATGTACCTGCCAGCGTCCCGATGCAATCGTCCGCTTCGTAGCCGACTAATCCGACGTTAGGCACGCCGAAGCTCTCGACAACCTCCTTGACGAGGTCGAATTGAGGAATCAATTCCTCGGGGCAGTCGCCCCGGTTCGCTTTATAGTCGGCGAATTTCTCGCTGCGGAACGTCTTGCTCCCCATGTCCCAGCAGCAAATAACGTGCTCAGGCTTGAACGTCTGGACCGCATCCCAAAAGTATTTTACGAACCCGAATACGGCGTTCGTAGGCAGCCCGGCGCTTGTTTTCATAATATAACCGCTATAAGAAGTCGCGTAAAAAGCGCGAAATAATAAGGCCATCCCGTCCACCAGCAGAACCGGTCCCGATTGTTCCGTATGTATAGTCACTATGTATCTCTCCCAATCGTTAATCTCCCATCCAGTATAACACGGCTCCGCCGGTTATGGGGGAGTTTCACGCGAAAAACACCCCTCATTCGCTCCAGCCGCCTTGAAGAAACGTTGCGGACACCTAGCGTATAAGCGGTGCTCTCTGTTCAGGTTCATACAACTGAAAAGGCAGACGACTTAAGAAGTCGATGGAGACAAGATCCGGTGCTGCTGGCGGTATTGCATGGGGGTCATGCCGAATTTCTTTTTGAAAACATAGTGCAGGTAGTTGGAGCTGGAGAAGCCGTTGTGAAAGGCGATCTGGTCGATCGTTTCCGTACTTAGGCTGAGCTCGCTGCAGATGTGGGTCAAGCGCACCTGCTCGATATATTCGCTGAACGTGGATCCGGTATGATCGCGGAAAATTCGCTGCAGCTGTCGCGGGCTGATCTGCACCCGTTCGGCTACTACCTCCAAGGTCAATGGCTCCATATAGTTATCTTTAATAAATTGAACGGCAAGCTGATAACGGTAATGCTTCATGTCCCGCGAAGGCAAATCCGATTGCGGAACAGACGCATAGGAGCGTGCGGTACGGAGCAATATTTGAATGATCGACTGCTTCAATACCGTAAACAGCCCAGGCTGATTCTCATACCAAGCCCGGTACGCTGTCAAGAAGCAATCCATCGCGCGGTATTGATCGGCGGCCGGTCGTGCAGGCAAAGACTGAAGCTGCTGGATACATGCTTCGGCTTCGGCAATCTCCCATTTCATCCCCCAGTCCTCCGTGCTTGCAGCGCCGTTGGATGGAGAATGTCCCGGCTCAAGCTTGACGATATCCAGATGCAGGCACAGCTCATCCATCGCCTCCTGCGGGTCCGCTTCCTGATAATGAAGCAGGTTCGGTCCAGTCAAGTAAAGCATGCCTTCCTGCAGCGGGTATGGAATGTCGCCCAGTACAACGGTGCCTTTTCCCCGGGGAATATAATGAAATTCGTAATCGGAATGCTTGTGGAAATTAATAATGCGGCCTGGAGGAAAGCTCGTATGATGAAACCGCAGCATACGGATCCCGTAATTCCCCCAACGGAATTCGAGGTCCAGCCGGTCCAGTGCGGAAGGCTGCTCCAGCATCAGCTCAAAAGCATAAGGTTTAGAAATAACTCTCGATGAGCACTCCAAATGCATCCACACTCCTTAAGCAAAAGCATAGATGGGGAAGACCGTCCAAGCCTGCCGCAGCAAGGCAAGAACAGCCTTTCCCCGAAGCTTCATTACAGCATTATTGCGCGAGATCGGCCAGCTTGATAGGCTCGCCCTTGCCTGCCGACAGGTTCGACGCTTCCATTAATCGGGTTAAATCCAGGGCGAGTTCAATATTTTCATCGGCATTCGTGCCGTTCTCGATATGGCTAACCCATTGATGGAACGCGGAAGGGCGGTTTTCCGGAAGCCCTTGCTGCACCTGCCATTCCTTGGACGCTTCATCCCCAAGCTTCGAGCTGCGAACTAGCAGCTTGTTGTCATGAGTGGAGTACAGCAAGCTTCCTTCCGTGCCATGCACCTCGATCACAAACGGAGAGTGACGGTTTACGAAGCCGGCTTCGACTACCGCCAAAGCACCGTTCGAGTACCTTAGCACCGTAACCGCGTTGTCCTCCACTTCCCGGCCGGTAACATAACCGTAGTTCGCCGAAACCGTGTCCGGTACCCCAAGGAACAGCCGGGCCAAATACATCGGATGGCAGCCCAAATCGATCATAGCTCCGCCTCCGCACAGCTCTTTGTCGAAAAAGTGAGCCGGCAGCCAGCCTTGCTGACCGCGCTCGGAAGGCACGCCTCCGTTGTGGGATAAGCGGGTGCGGACCAGCGTCACTTCTCCAAGAACGCCTTCGCGCAAAATGTTTTGCACCGCCAGCGTGTAGTCCGCATTCAATCGAGGCAGCGATACGGTCAGCTTGACCCCGGCTTCCTCGACGGCCGCCAAAATCTCATTGCATTCCTTCAATGTAGTCGCAACGACCTTCTCGGTGAAAATGTGCTTACCGGCCTGGGCGGCCGCTACCATCACGTCCCGGTGCATATTCGTCGGAGTATCGACGATGACACCGTCGATATCGTCCTGCGCCAGCAGCTCGTTCAAATCGTCGTAGAACCGCACACCGCGCTCTTCAGCCTGCTTACGGCCGCGTTCGGTAATTTCATCCCATACGGCCACAATCTCGGTGCCGGGATGCTCGGTGGCTTGGCGGGCATAGTCATTGGCATGAACGTGCCAAAAGCTCAACATCGCTACTCTGATCATGATATGTACCTCCGTCTATTCAAGTATAATGCATTTCGGTATCGAAGCTGCAATGGATTTTTAATCGAAATAAACCGCTTCGCCGGTCTCGGCGGATTTGTAAATGGCTTCGAGGATTTCCGACACGACGCAAGCTTGCTTCGGAGTCACGATCGGCTGCTTGTCGTTCAATACCGCATCGATCCAGAGGCGAATTTCCGTATCCTGCATGCTTTCCTTTTTCCCGTCATAAAAATCGACGCCGCCTGCATCCAGACTCACCTTATTCATAAACAGCCGGCTGTGCTTTTCACCGTTAATGCGCAGTCCGTCTTCCATATCCGCGCCGCCTTCGGTGCCGCACAGCGTGCTTTTCGCTTCCTTGACGTCCAGTGTATTCAACGCCCAGCTCGATTCCAAGACGATGGTCGCGCCGTTCTTCATCGTAATCATGCCGAAGGCGGAGTCCTCGACCGTGAATTTCTTAGGATCCCATGGGCCCCATGCGTTGGCAGCGTTTTCTTTTTGCGAAAGCTTGTGGAACGTTGTGCCCAAAACCGCTTTCGGTTCATAGTTGTTCATCAGCCACAGCGTCAAATCGAGCGCATGCGTCCCGATATCGATCAGCGGGCCTCCGCCTTGCTTCTCCCCGTCGAGGAATACGCCCCAGGTCGGTACCGCACGTCGACGGATAGCGTGAGCTTTGGCATAGTAAATATCCCCTAGCTCGCCTGAATCACATACTTGCTTCAAATACATACTGTCCGAGCGGAACCGGTTGTTGTAGCCGATCGTCAGCTTTTTGCCGGTACGTTCCGCCGCATCGGCCATCCGGCGAGCATCTGCCGCCGTCTTGGCCATAGGCTTCTCGCACATGACATGCTTGCCCGCTTCCAGAGCAGCGATGGATATTTCAGCATGGGAATCGTTAGGGGTACATACATGGATTACGTCGATTGTACGGTCGCTCAATAGCTCCGTATAGTTGTCATACACCTTGGCTCCGGCGACACCGTACTTATCGGCTGCTTGTTGAGCCCGTTCCTCAATAATGTCACAAAAAGCGACAAGCTCCACTTGCTCCAGCTTCACAAGACTTGGCAGATGCTTGCCTTTGGCAATGCCTCCACAGCCGATAATGCCTACTTTTAGCTTTGCGGACATCAGATATCTCTCCTTTGAAATAACGACTTGGCTTTATCTTAGCATGTTTGAAAAATCGTTTAAATTTCAAATAAATGACAAGCAGAAGTGCAAAATTGCGACGTCTGGAAACATTTTTTTAACATGGAGAAAAGCATCTATCAGGTCATTTCACAGCGGAGCGATAACGTTTCAAGGTAGCTTTTATCGCCAAATAGAAATTTACATCCGATGACCTCGGAACGTTAACGATTCTATTGTGGTAGCTTTAGCACCTCATGGCGTCCTTAATGTAAAATGTACGTTTGTGCGTGGGGAGGGAATAGGGTATGGGATTGCGGCCGCTGTTGAAGTCGTGTTCCTTTGAATTGTAGGCTTGTCGCGGTAGGAACACGAGCTTCAAAGGCGGACGCTGCCGCTCCTCCAACCCACACCCATTCCCACTCTTGTTCTACTCTGAGAGTTGCGCTACGCAATAAAACTGCGGAATCCCTTCATCATGTCAATCTCAGAAATGAGGAACCGTTTCGCGAATCCACGATACGAACTTTATCCAATTACCGGTGATCATCGAATAGATTCTGCTTTAGAAAGTTTGTTTCCATATTTCTAACCTGTCTTAAATATAACAAAAGGAGCCACCCACGTGACTCCTAAACATTTCACTTTACTAATCTTATGAGAAACCATGGCGTGCATTTACAAGATCCCTTTCGGACTAATCACTGTATCGGACGTCCGCAAAGCTTCACTTCGAAGGCTTCACCGTTTGCAAAAACTCCCCGATGCGCCGCACAGCCTCACGCAATCGATCCTCTTCCTGGACAAGGGCGATTCGTACGTAGCCTTCCCCCTCTTTGCCGAAAGCATCTCCCGGTATGACGACAACGCCTGCTTTATACAGGATTTCCCGGGAAATTTGTCGAGCTGTCCAGCCTTCGGGAATTCGCGCCCAAATGAACATCGTCGCCCTCGGCCTGGGAATGGTCCAGCCGGCTGCTGCAAGGCCGTCAATCACGATATTGCGTCTGCGCTCATACAAGCCCGCCACAGACTCCCGCTGCTCCATATCCTCCTCCAATGCAGCAATTCCCGCTTCCTGTACTGCCAAAAACACACCGTAATCAATATTGGACTTCAAAACGCGAAGCGCGCGAACGGCCTCCTTCTGCCCCACCATAAAGGCGATTCGGCAGCCGGCCATATTGAAGCTTTTCGACAAGGAATGAAACTCAACCGCTACTTCTTTGGCCCCTTCGACTTCCAAAATGCTCATGGGACGAAAGCCGTCGAACGCCATTTCCGAATAGGCCAAGTCATGGACGACCAACAGCTCGTGCCGCTTCGCAAAAGCAACCAATTCTTCAAAGAACGGCCGCGTTGCGACAGCCGACAGCGGGTTGCTCGGGTAATTCAGCAGGATGAATTTGGCCTTGCGCAATACTTCCCCGGGTATTTCCTGCAATTTCGGCAAATAGCCGTTCTCTTCTCTAAGCGGCAAAAAATACGCTTCGACGCCGGCAAGCACCAGACTGGCCGAATAGATCGGATAGCCGGGGTCCGGTACCATAGCGACGTCACCCGGATCGCACACAGCCATCGCCAGGTGGGCAAGTCCGTCCTGCGATCCCATCAAGGTGACAATCTCCGATTCGGCGTCCAGCTCGACCTCGAAACGGTGCTTGTACCAGTGGGCTACGGCCTCCCTAAAAGCAGGGCTGCCTTCGGAGGTCGGGTATCCGTATACTTCCGGCTTGCGGACCGCCTGCTCCATGGCGCGAATGACCTTATCGGACGGAGGACGATCAGGGCTTCCGATCCCGAGATCGATGACGTCCATTCCGCTCGCTCTGACCTCTTCCTTCCACTGCGCCATTTCAGAAAAAATAGCGGATCCCAACTGGGATAGCCGCTTGGATTGGTAGTTTTTCATCGGTTGTGTAACCTCTCTCATATAATGAACTTCTGCTTAACATTCCATGGCAATTCACCGGGCATTTAGATGTTGCCGACTTTATGAACGAGCGACATCATGTAGAACAGGAAGCCCGCAAGAGCAAAGTAAGCGATGCCGAATTTCCAGCGAGCCGCATTCGGTACTTCGTAATATTTGTCGTTTTCGAAAGGCTCATAATCGACCTGGCAGTGAATCATCAGATGCAGGCCGTCTTCTTTTTGAATCCTTTCCAGCCGAGTAACGTGCGTTCGTCTTATGATTCCCTGCTGCATCAGCGGAATTGTCCCTTGAAAGCTCAAGCTATCCCAGACAACGCGAACATACTGCTGTCCATCCAAATCGGAGTACGTCACGAACGGCAAATCCCGTTTGTGCTCTTCGCCGGGAATTAAATAGCCCTGTTCAATCAAAGGCTCGGCCGGAATGAGGAAGCTTGCGTTGATCAGACGCTGCTCCCCGTGCTTGCGCTGCTTGACGAATTTTTTATACAAATCGTAAGCGAACATAACCCAGATGATCAGCAGGATCGGGTTAAAATGATAAATGATAAGAACGAGGCCCCCGACCAGGCCTACGAGCCATAACCAGCGGGAAACTGCGGTGGCGATTCGACCTCCGTCCAACGGATGGATCGGCAGAAGGTTGAACAGATTGATGAGAAACCCCGATAGCGCCAGGGAATAGAACAGCTTGCCGACGGAGGTATAATCGAAATAGATGCCGAGACCAAAGACGATAAGTGCGCCTACCGTTCCAAGCACCGGTCCGCCGATCGCTACATAAGCTTCCGTGACCGCATCTCTCGGATGGCGCTTCATATTGATCATCGCCCCTACGAACGGGATGAATACCGGCGCGCTGACCGGCAGCCCTCTTTGCTTGGCGGCGATAACGTGCCCTAGCTCGTGGATCAGAATCAGCAGCACAAACCCGACGGAGAAGCCCCATGGGAACAATAACGCATACGCTCCGATAGACAGCAGCATGGACAAGAGGACACCGCCGAATTTCCCCATCTTCAGTAGCGACAGAACCCATTTGCCCTGAGCAAGAATAAAGGCTGCGGCCGCGCCGATCATCCATAACGGATTTTTCTTTTGATTTTTAGGCTGCAACAGTGATTCCCTCCTTCCTACAGTCCATTAGCGGCACCAGGCCTCTTCGTACTGCTCTTCTTTGTATCCGACCGTCACCTTGGTGCCGTCCGTAACGACTGGCCGTTTGATAAGCCTTCCGTTGGAGGCTAACAGCTCGACTTTTTGCTCGTCGGTCATTTGCGGCAGCTTATCCTTCAGCTGCATTTCCTTGTACACTTCACCCGACGTGTTGAACCATTTTTTTATGTCGAGGCCGCTGTCGGCTATCATTCTTTTCAGCTCCTGTACGCTGGGAGGCGTATCAAATATGTGTATGGGCTCGATTTCCAGCCCTTTGGCTTTGAGCGATTTCATAGCGTCTCGGCACGTGCCGCATTTGGGATATTGGTATACGGTAACGGTTTTGCTCATGGTGGTCATTACTCCTTCTGGAACACAATGGTTTTCATTAAATTTTCGGCTAAAGCCGGTCTATTGTCAAGCTGACCCCAATATGGAAGCGCGGGTCTCTATATATACGAAAAAAAGACTTTGCGGTTTCCGCAAAGTCTCAGGCTATCGAGAAACCCTGGAGGAGTTTACGTCCGTCTTTGAAACCTGCGAAATTACAACTAAATTTAATCAGCTTCACAGGCTTCAACAGCGGCTGGAGGAGCATACCCCACCGGATTATACTACTTCTCGACAAGCTCACTTTGCAGCTTCCGCAAAGTCTCCTCATCCAAGATCATGCAGCAGGCGAATGCACTGCTCCAGATCTTCCGGCAAAGGCGCGTGAAACTCGATCCACTGCTTGGTAGCAGGGTGGACGAAGCCCAGGGAGCAGGCATGTAACGCATGGCGCTCCAGCCCGAAGGCATCCTCCTGAGCCGCCGTGCCTAACTCTCCGTCGGGAGCTTTATTTCCGCTGCAGGCCGGATCATCATCGGACGGGCTTTCCATGCTGCGGCCCAACCCGCCCGCTTCCAGCTTATACAGCTTGTCGCCAAGCAGCGGATGGCCCAAATGCTTCATATGTACGCGGATTTGATGCGTCCTTCCTGTTTCAAGCCACAGCCGCACAAGCGTCGCTTCGCGGAATCGGCGCTCGACGCGGTAATGCGTTACCGCCGAATACCCGCTCTCCGTTACGATGCGGAGATGCGGCTGCTCCGGGTCTCGATCGATGGGCTCGTTCACCGTACCTTCGTCACTGGCGACAGCTCCGTGAACCAGCGCGAGATACTCCTTTTTCACTTCATGGGCCTGCATCTGTTCGGAAACCTGCTGATGGATGAACGGATTTTTGGCTACGGCAAGTGTGCCCGACGTCTCCTGATCGAGCCGGTGGATCGGCCGGAACCGGTAATTCCAGCCTTGCTGCTGCCAATAGTAGACGACGGCATTGGCCAGCGTATTCACGTAATGACCGTGCGTCGGATGAACGATCATCCCTGCAGGCTTGTTCAGGACCAGCAGATGGTCGTCCTCGTACAGGATGGTCAAGGGCAGGTCCTGCGGCAAAATATCGTCGGACTGCTCCTGCTCCATCCGAACCTCCACGACATCTCCCGCTTGGACACGCACGCTGATATACTTGCGCTGCCCGTTGACCGTGATGCCCTGCTCCGTCAGCTTCAGCCGGGAAAGCAGCTTGCGCGACAGCCCCATCCTGCTCTGCAAAATCGTCTTGAGCAGAATTCCTTCTTCTTCAGGCGAGACATGATAGACTAGCGGTTCATAGTAAGGCTTCATTTACGGCGAAACACCTCGGCGCTGCGCGCATACTCCACATCCTGAACGCCGCTTCTCACGTTGGCCAGCCGTGCGACCGTAAAGAAGAAATCCGACAGCCGGTTCAAATAACGGCGAACCTGCTCGTTGATCGGCTGGGTTCTGGCAAGCGTCACCACCCGGCGCTCGGCACGGCGGCAGATCGTCCTGCAAACGTGCAAAGCGGATGAAGCCTGAACCCCTCCGGGCAAAATGAACTTTTTAATGTCCGGCGTCTCCGCGTCATATTTATCAATCCATGTCTCCAGCCTGTCGACCATCTCCGCCGTCACCTTGTAAGGCCGCAGCTCCTGCTTAAGCAGCGCCAGGTCGGACCCGCAGTCAAACAGTTCGTGCTGCACTTCCAGCAAGTCAGCCAACAAATCGGCGAATATCGCCGGATCAAGGAATCCCATCGCTTGACCGACAAAACAATTCAGCTCGTCGACCGTGCCATAGGCCTCCACCCGCACGTCATCCTTGTCGACTCGGCCTCCGATGACCCCGGTTTGTCCGGCATCGCCGGTTCGCGTATAAATTCTCACACGTTCTCCTCCTTCAATTTCGTACTCCCATCATCTCATAGAGACGCTCCATATCCAAGTGGCTTCTTACGTGATCCGCCAGCCGGTCGAACGCAGCCTCTCGTCTTGCCTGAAACCGCAGCTCCGCCGGAGCAGGCTCCAGTCCCTTGCTAAGGCGGAGCTCGTTCAGCCACGCACGGCGGAAATCGTCGTTATGCAAAATTCCGTGCACATAAGTCCCCCAGCACTTGCCGTCTCCGGTTACGGCGCCATCCGCATGGACGCCCGCACCCCCATCGGGGTCCAGCAGCTGAAACGGGTGCTCTACAGGCTGCAGAAAGCGGGTTCGGCCCATGTGAATCTCGTAGCCATGGATCGGGTAACGCTCCTCCTGAGGGGAGATGCCTTCCTGGTTTCCGTACAGCTGCGTCCAGCCTTCGGCACGAACGGTACGCTTGTCTGAGGTAAACACGGTTTCGGTTGGAAAAAGGCCCAGTCCTGCCGTTTCCGGACGGTCCGATTCAACCAGCTCCGGATCGAGCAGCCGCTCGCCCATCATTTGATATCCTGCGCATATGCCGACCATCCGGCCGCCTTGCCCTACATGGTTCAGCAGCGCTTGCTCCAGCCCGGTCTGGCGCAAAAAGAGCAGGTCGTCGACCGTATTTTTACTGCCGGGAAGCAGAACGGCATCAGGCTGTCCCAGCTCATCCGGCGTCTGGACAAAGCGCAAGCTGACGTCGGATTCATACAGCAGCGGATCGATATCCGTAAAGTTGGACAGCCGGGGCAGACGGATCACTGCAATATCCAGAGTCGATGCGGACGCACTTTCCGTCTCCATAACGCCGGCTGCACTAGCTGATCTTCCCCTAGTCAGCACGCCTGTAGCCAGCTTGCGGTCGAGCGAAGCCGAGTCCTCATCCTCCAGCTCCAGATCAGGCAAATAAGGAACGACGCCGAGCACCGGCTTGCCGGTACGATTCTCGAGCCAATCCAGCCCAGGCTGCAGCAGCGTCACATCGCCGCGGAATTTGTTGATGATAAAGCCTTTTACACGGTCCCGCTCTTCCTCGCTCAAAATGTCCAGCGTACCGACAAGGGAAGCAAATACACCGCCGCGATCAATGTCGGCGACCAGCACAACCGGCGCATCGGCCCAACCGGCCAGCCGCATGTTGACGATATCGCGGCTTTTCAGGTTGACCTCCGCAGGGCTCCCCGCTCCTTCAAGCACAACGACATCATGCGATTGTCTTAGTCTTCGCAGCGAATCCTTGACGATGGTCTCCGCTTCGTCCAAATATTTCTCGCGATACGTCCGTGCATCCAAATCGCGGTAAGGCTTCCCGTGCACGACCACCTGGGAGACCATATCTTTTTTCGGCTTCAGTAGGATCGGATTCATATCGGTAGTCGCGGGAATACGGCAGGCGTCGGCCTGCATCCCTTGAGCGCGCCCAATCTCCTTGCCGTCGGGAGTCACGTACGAATTGAGCGACATGTTCTGCGATTTGAAGGGAGCTACGCTCAAGCCGTCCTGCAGCAAAATACGGCATAGCGCCGTAGTAATAAGGCTTTTGCCCGCATCCGAGGACGTTCCCTGCACCATAAGCGTTGCAGCTAGTGACGATTCAGCACCGACGACAGCCGGGGAAAGGCCCGCGCTCCGCTCCGTCCCGCTAACAGAATCGATAGAGCCCGTTCCACTCTGTATTGCCAAAGCCCCGCCTGCCCCTGCGGCTTCCTCACGATAGGCTTGAACGATCGGCGGCGCCGTTGGAAGCGAAACAACCGAAGCTTCCACATGCAACGGCTTTCCGTCACCACGCCCGAGCAGCTCCAGAATCGATGCCTGAAGCTCGCGAACCAGCCGCTCGTTGTCCTCCCGCAAACGAATGGCAACCCGGACATAAGTCTCGTCCAGCCCCGGAAACAGCGATGCGTCGCGGATAAGCACGCCTCTCTTTCCCATTTCCGCCTGCAGCTCTTTGACTTGAAGTCCCAGACCACGAAGCGAAAACAACAAATAGTTCGTTTGGCTGGGCGTTACGATCAAGCCGAGCGACTGCAGTCTGTCCACGAGCCATGGGCGCTCCTCCGAAAGCCAAGCATGCGTGCGCCGTTCGAACTCGTCGTCATCCAATACGGCGGCTCCAACCAATTGAGCCAGCGTATTGACGCTCCAATGTACTTGCTGGGCGCGCATCTCCTCAATGCGATCCGGATGGGCAACGATGAAGCCAAGCCGCAGTCCCGGGATCGAGTAAAACTTCGTCATCGAACGAATGACCATTAAATGCCTGGACCGAGCGGCTTGGCGGATTAACGAAATATTCTGTTCATTAGGACAGAAATCAATAAATGCTTCGTCCAAAATGACCGGCTTGTCCGTTCTTGCAAGCAGCTCTCTTACATCCTGCGGCAGCAGACGACCGGTCGGATTGTTCGGAGAGCCGAGAAACAAAAGATCCGAATCGGCAAGCGCCTCCTGTACTTCCTGCAGCTGCAGCGTAAATGCGTGTGCTTCATCCAAGCGGATTTCACGGATGGTTCCGCCCGTTTTGTTCACGGCATCCTCGTACTCCGAGAAGGACGGCCGCGCCAATCCCGTCACCTTCGGGCGAATGACGCGTACTGCAAGATCGATCAGCTCCGCCGCTCCGTTGCCTACCAGAATCGACTCCGTCGGAATGTTGTACTTCTCCGCCAGCTTGCCGATAAGCTCGCGAACCGCAGGATCCGGATAAGCGATCACGTCGCGCCAGCGGTCCCGCAAAATCGTCTGGACAGCCGCAGGCGGCCCCAGCGGGTTCATATTCGAGCTGAAATCTAGAAATTCGTCCTTGCTTTTCCCGAACATTTCCGCCGCCGTCCACAGATCGCCTCCATGACCGTGCCGTTCCAGCATAGTGAATCCCCCTTTCTCGTATAGGTTATTATGCATATCCCTTCATCCTTTACTTCGGGCTCGGACAATTGCCGAACGAAGCTCACACATAGCGGATAACGCCGTACAGCACCAGCAGCAGCACCGTCTCCAGCACTTCGTTCATCGCCCCGTAAGTATCGCCGGTAAGACCTCCCAGCTTGCTGCTGAGAAACCGGCTGATCATAGCTCCTCCTAGCCCACTGGTCAGCACGGCCAAGCCGACGATTAACAGTCCTTGTACGGAAAAAGGAGCCTCCCTCATGCAAACCACCAGCAGCCAAGACAGCAGCAGCGCAACCGCCGTATGGATCGCCAAATGCTTCGCTCCAAGCCCGCGAAAAAACGATCCGAGCCCTCCTCCGCCTTCCTGCCCTTGTCTGGCATAAGGCCAGCAAGCTATCGCAACGACCATATACCAACGGCTCCACAATGTGGCTAGCGGCAGGGCAAACAAGGTGCTTTCCCAGCTCAGAGGCAGCCATTGCTGGAGCAGCGTCCATTTGCACAGCAGCAGCAGGACGCAGGCGATGACTCCCATGGCTCCCACCCGGCTGTCCTTCATAATCTCCAGCATTTTCTCCCGCGACCGGTAGCTGAAAATGCCGTCCGCCGTGTCCATCAATCCGTCCAGATGCAAGCCTCCGGTCATAGCGATCCAGCATACGAGCATAATCGCCGCCGTAACGCCCGGAGACAGCCAGCCTTGAAACAGCAATCCGGCGCAGCCGAGCAGCACACCCAGAACCGTTCCGACAAGCGGATAAAATACGACGCTTCGGCGAAACAGCGCATCGTCGTAATGCAGTGTCACCGGAACGGGAAGCCGGGTCAAAAATTGAAAGGCTGCGGCACAGCCCGCCAACCCTTTTACCATAAAGTCCAGCCAAGTGCGCACAACAGCCCTCCCGCAATCAAAATGCTTACGCCGTACAGCAGACGTACGGTCTGGACAATATCGTCCATCCGCCGTTCCCGGAGCGGCCAGCCCATCCGGGCCCGTTCGCTGGTCCGGCCGTGGTATACGTTGGTGCCGCCCAGCTCAATGCCGAGCGCTCCCGCAACCGCCGATTCCGGGATGCCGCTGTTCGGGCTCGGATGCAGACGGGCAAAGCGGAACACCGCCTTGGTTGCCCTAACCGCCGAGCAGCCTTTCCGGCAGGCGGCGACCGCCACAAGCAGCAATCCGGTCAAGCGTGCCGGAATCCAGTTCATTACATCGTCCCAGCGAGCTGACGCCCAGCCGAAATATAAGTATTTGTCATTTTTATAGCCAACCATGGAATCGAGCGTATTCGCCGCACGATACAGCATAGCAAGCGGAGCCGCTCCTACTAAAGCATAGAGCAGCGGAGATACGACTGCATCCACCGTATTTTCGGCTACCGTCTCCACCGTAGCCCTTGTCAGTTCAGCTTCGCCCAGCTGCGATGTATCCCGTCCTACAATGTAGCCTGTGTAGGTACGGGCCTCCTCCATCCGTCCCTCCGACAAAGGAATGAACACTTTCATCGCAGCGTCCTTCAACCCTTTGATGGCAATGGTCGTCGAGATGAACCATGTGTTAACCGCATAACCGAGCCACGGGTGAACTGTTCTGGCCGCCCATAGCAGAAGCCCTATCGCTGCAAATGCTACCGCCAGAGTGGAAACGGTCAGCATCACCCCGCGCAGACGCTGCGATGCGGGAGAACCGTCGCGGGAGCTCCCTGACGGGTGCAGCTTCGATTCCACCCAGCGAATCCACTGTCCGATCCGGATAACCGGATGCGTCGGCCAGCGCGGATCGCCGACCCACCAATCAATAACAATGGCAGCGACAAGCATCCATGCCGTCTCCTGCCAGGAATAAAACAACACCTTCGTCCACCGCCCGCTCTATTGCCGAAAGCCGCTACAAGCGAAAAGCCCGGCTCTTGAGTTCTATCGGAATGCCGGCTGTCACAAGGAATACTTGCTCCGCCTCGCGTGCCAGCCGCTGGTTCATGATGCCCGACAAATCGCGAAATTGCCGGCCCAGCTTGTACTCGGGTACAAGACCGTACCCGACTTCATTGGTAACCAATACGAGATTACGGCCGCTATCGGCGAAACGCCGGCAGGCGGCAACCAGCTGATCCAGCTCTCCCTTCACACGCTGTTCCGCATCCGGCTCCTGCTCATAACGGAGCAGCCAGTTGGACAGCCATAAGGTGAGACAATCGATCAGAACTACCGGAGCCTTCGGGCTGCCGGCAGCTTTTTCCGAGCCTGTTTCCTTATTCAACGCCCATTGCATCAGAACCCCCGCAAGCTCATACGGCTGCTCCACGGTGGTCCATCGGTAGCCGGCTTCATCCCGCTGCTGTCTGTGCAATGCGATCCGATCCTTCATTTCCTCATCATACGCCTGGGCCGTGGCGATGTAAACGCCCTCCCCGGCCAGACTCGAAGCGTAAGCCTCGGCAAAAGAGCTCTTGCCGCTGCGCGCTCCTCCCGTTACCAAAACGAGCATAAGTCCTCCTCCTTCTCACTTATTGATCGGATGAGGATATCCCCGCCGAAGCGAACGAAGCCATCTCCTTCATCACCTTCACCGAGGCTTCAATGAGCGGGAAAGCCAGTACGGCTCCGGTCCCTTCTCCGAGCCGCATATCCATGTGCAGCATCGGCGACAAGCCTACAGCTTCCAGCAAGCGCGCATGCCCCGTTTCCTGCGACAGATGCGAGGCAATCATATACGATACGCTCTGCGAAGCGATTCGGCTGGCAATCAGAGCCGCAGCCGACGATATGAAGCCGTCGATGACGATAGGGCGGCGATGCAGCGCAGCCCCCAGAATGACGCCGGTGAGACCGGCAATCTCCAGCCCCCCCAGTTTGGCTAACACATCGATCGGATCGTCCGCATCGGGCTGATTCAGCTTAATCGCGCGCTCAATGACCGCTTGCTTATGAAGCAGCTTCTCGTCGTTGATGCCCGTCCCCCGGCCGACCGCAGTCCCGATATCCGTGCCTGTAAGCACGGCTAACAGAGCGGAGCTCGCCGTAGTATTGCCTATCCCCATCTCGCCTGTAGCGAACAGTGAATAGCCGTCGTCGACGAGCTCTTTGACGAGATCGATGCCGACTTGAATCGCCTGCAGAGCCTCTTCCTCCGTCATCGCCGCTTCCTTCGCCATGTTGCGCGTCCCTTTGCGCACTTTGCGCGAATAGAGCTGCGGATGATCCAGCTCGGCATTAACGCCGATGTCGACACATACGACATCCGCTCCGGCATGCCGCGACAATACATTGACGGCCGCTCCGCCGTTCAGGAAGTTAAGCACCATCTGCGGCGTTACTTCCGCCGGAAATGCGCTCACACCTTCCTCGCACACTCCATGGTCGCCTGCCATGACGATAACCGCCTTTTTCCCTAAGGACGGTACGGTCTCTCCTGTAATGCCCGCCAGCTGCCGGGCTACCTCCTCCAGCCTGCCGAGACTCCCCGGCGGCTTGGTCAATTGATCGAGGTGACGGCCCGCCGCCTCGATGGCTGATGAATGCAGCGGCCCTATTTCGCCCGCAAGCTGATACAATGACGCTTTAGACATCCGTATGACTCCTCTCCCTAGCTTTATTAGACACAGCGCCCTCTGCGGCGCTCTGCAGCAAAATTTGCGGTACACCCGATACCGGATGCTTAAGCACGATCGGCTGAGTCCGATACACCTGCTCCAGCAGCTCGCTGCGGATCACTTCCTCCGGTCTCCCGATGCCGACGACCAGCCCTTCCTGCAGCATCATCAGCCGGTCGCAATATTGCGACGCCAAATTCAGCTCATGAAGGACGGCTACCACCGTCAACCCGGATTCCTGCTGCCACGACCGGATCCATTCCATCATCTGCACCTGGTATCCGATATCCAGGTAAGTGGTAGGCTCATCCAGCAGCAAAAGCCGCGGCTGCTGCGCCATGACCTTGCCAAGTGCCACACGCTGCCGCTCACCGCCGCTCAGCCGGTCGATGCTGCGGTGCTGAAGCTCCTGCAGCTGCAGCCGCTCGACGATGCCGTCGATCAGCTGCTCCGCATCGTAAGCTCCCTTCTCGTCGCCAAGCCAATTTTGGAACGGGTACCGTCCCATCCCGATAATCTCACGCACCGTGAAGCCAAGGGGCGGCAGCGCATCCTGCTGCAGCACGGCGGCCCATTGCGCGAGCTGCTTGCGCGGATACAAATGCGCCTGCTTGCCCTCCAGCAGCACTTGGCCGGATGCCGGCTTCTCGATGCCGGCAATGAGCTTGAGCAGCGTCGATTTGCCGCTGCCGTTAGGCCCAATGATGCCGAAGCATTCCCCCTGCTGTACGGAGAACCGGATTTGCTTCAATACGGTCTGCCCGTTATAGGCTAGACCGGCATCATCTGCCTCGATGATCTCGTTCGGCATCCCTTACGCCCCCCTTCACTTATCAGTCGCAGTGCAGAGCTGCGAGCTCCGTCAGCGATATCCGATCGACTAGCCTCCGGATATCCGCTTGTTTCTTTTCAGCAAATAAGCAAAAAACGGCGCCCCCATAAATGCGGTCACTACCCCTAAAGGAATTTCCGTCGGACTGAGCAGCGTTCGGGCCAGCGTATCCGCCCACAATACGTAGAAAGCGCCGCCAATGATCGATAAAGGAAGCAGCAGCCGGTAATCCGGCCCGACCAGCAGTCGCAGCAAATGCGGGACGATCAGTCCTACGAAGCCTACGACGCCCGATACGGACACGGCTGCCGCAGTAACCAGCGTTGCGCATGTGAGCACAACCACCTTCGTCCTCTCGACACGGATGCCCAGGTAGGCCGCCTGCTGCTCCCCAAGCGCAAGCAAATTCATAGCTCGGCCATATCCGAGCAAAATCAGCGCGCCTGCTGCCAAATAGGGCAGCAGTACAAGCGAGAACGACCAGCCCCGAAGCGCAAGGCTGCCCATTAACCAGAACACGATTTCATTAATGACCTGCTTCGACATGGACACCATCAGCGACACGAAAGAGCCGAGAAATGCCTGCATGACGACGCCGGACAAAATTAACGCCTCCATGCGCAGCTTACCGTCGGTCCTGGCCAGCAAGAGTACAGTCACCAGCGACAGGACGCCTGTGAAAAACGCCACTACCGGTACCGTCCAGATGCCCAGCAGCGCAAACTGCAAGCCGAACAAAATGAGAAAGGACGCGCCGACCGAAGCGCCCGAGGAAACGCCGAGCGTATACGGGTCGGCCAGCGGATTGCGCAGCACTCCTTGGAAGGCGGCTCCCGCAATGCCGAGTGAGGCTCCGACGAGCAGCCCTAACAGCACGCGCGGGAATCGGACGCGCCAGATGATCTGCTCGGAGGCCGGCTGCCAGTCCGGCTGCACGGATGTGCCGATCCACGGCACGTGATGCAGCAATATTTTCCACACGTGCACAATGGGCACATGAACCGTACCGATCGACAAGCTGATCGTCACGGAAAGAAGAAGGAGCAGAATTCCCGCTCCTCCCCAAACGGTTAGCCTCCGTTTCATCCTATTTCACCAATTCCGGATAGATGCCCTTGGCAACCTCCAGCAGACCTGCCGTAATGCGCGGCCCCGGACGGCTGATCGTGTCCTTGTCCACCCCGGACAGCTTGTTGTTTTTGACGGCGTCGATCGAAGCCCAGCTGCTGCGCTCCTTAATAATTTGATCCATCGATTTTTTCGATTGCTCGTCGATCAGGTTTTTCGGGTACAAAATGACCTGCGGGTTGTCCGCAATCACTTTCTCCTCGTTAAGCTTGGCATAACCCGTGACGTCGGAAGATACGTTAATGCCGCCGGACAGCGTGATCAGCTCATCCATGAACTCGCCTTTTCCTACCGTCCAGCCCGGAGAGAACTCGATAAACACCTTTTTCTTCTGCTCCGGCTTCAAATCCTTCACGGCATCCGTCACCTTCTGACGATCCGCTTTCATCGAAGCGACGAGCTTCTCCGCCTGCTCCTGCTTATCGAAGATTTGGCCGAACATAATAATATTGTTCATTACGTCGTCGATCGTCTTCGGCTCCACCTTGAACATGTTGACCTTCAAGCCTCTCAGCTGCTCCACGACAGGAACCTTCATCGATACGCCCGTCAGCACGACATCGGCATTAGCACCGATCAGCGCCTCTTCATTCGGCTTCACGATGCTGCCCATCTTCGGCTTCGACTTCGCTTCCGCCGGATAATCGCAGAAATCGGATACCCCGACCACTTTATCTC
This sequence comes from Paenibacillus sp. H1-7, assembly GCF_022354825.1. Lineage (GTDB taxonomy): Bacteria > Bacillota > Bacilli > Paenibacillales > NBRC-103111 > Paenibacillus_S. The sequence goes on along the minus strand of NZ_CP031168.1, from coordinate 1,506,823 downwards.
CCAAGCCCAGGGCGAACAGCGTCTCCGTCTCACTCGGGGATACCGATACGATACGGGACGGCGCTTTCTCGAAGGTAAACTCTTTGCCTGTCGCATCTTTCACCTTGATCGGATATACCGTCGCTTTGGCTTGAGCGGCCGGCTGACCGGTTTGATTCCCGCCCGCCTTGGGAGGATCAACCAAATTGCCGGTTGCCGGAGGCTGTGTTTGCTGCGGTTGCTTCGGCGCACAGCCGGCGGCGCTGAATACCAGCGCAAGGCCCAGTACGGCGGCCAGCCATTTTTTCGTGCTTTTACGTGAATGATTGCTTGTCATATCCATATAACTCCCTTTTCTCTTCCGAGATGACCCCGGAATCTTATCAATTGTATTGCTATTAACTAAAAACCGGAAACCGGCTTGGAAAGCAGCAAAAAAATCCCTCTGATTCATTTGTGGAAAAGGAATCAGAGGGCTTACGGCTTATCAAACGGCAATCAGGCTCTCAACCGAGAACCGTTTGTGCGTGACGCTCCTTTTTTCCTCGAAAAGGTCGGTCGGTATTCGAACGAGGCAGGTTTCCTGACTTATGGATCTTGCGACGCCTCGCCTTCCCATTCCCGTGACAGGGTACAGTGGCTTCATGAGGGTCACTCCAAATACAGTGGCGGGACCGTGCCGGATTGTCACCGGCTTCCCTTTTAACCCGCAAGCAAGCTTCCTGCTCGCAGGCACCTCTTCGAATCTATGAAATTATGAATCCGATACTTGGTAGCACCTTGAACTATCACTGTTGTATGTCGCTTGCTTATTTTTGAGCGATGATCTTCATCACTTGCATCACTTTATCCTGATTTTTGGCATTGGCCGGGACGAAAGCTACCAAATCTTTGCCGTTCAGCTTCAGCTCCGTGAACCATTTGGACTGCTCCAAAGGAATCCCGTACAGATGCTTTTCTTTTTTCGCAGCCCCGTCTTTGGTGTCTACCGGCAATTCCAGCACACCGTCAGGGAAATCCTCCTGCTTCGCCACATTGTCCAGACTGACATAGCCGCCCTGCTGGCCGATTTGCTTGAATTGCTCCGTAGGCACGACAATGATGCCGTTCTCCCCCGCAGCGATTTCCACTATTAATTTCTCCATAGAAAAAATCGGTGTCGTCACGATGCTAACGGTCGGCGCCGTTCCGACTTTCGTCTGCAATGCCGCCTGCAGCTTGTCTCCCACCTCGGCAGGAATGCCATTGGACCCCATCATAAACATCGGTACGTCGGCCTTCGGCCCTCCGCCACAGCCGGCAAGCACTGCCAGCAGCATCAGCATAAGCATGATTTTGCCTCTCATGATCCCTCTCCTTATGCAATCTTTACGCGAGAATTCCTCTCTATTTCTAGCCCTCATCATATCATAAAAGTCGAGGTTGTATCAAAAAAGATAAGAAGGGAATATGTGTTGCACAAATCGCTTTCGCCTTACCGTTTCGCAAGCAACGAAAAAGGAACCTCACCGGTTCCTCTTGTATTGATTCATATATTCATTGATTTTTTTATCCAGCATCATGCTGATCTCTACGACGTTCGGAGACGTCAGACTTTTCTCACGCTGAACAAGCTGCTCCAGCTCCAAACGCAGATTATAAATTTCTTCTTCTAAAGATAAGGCAGATGAAGACTGTTTCTTTTTTCCAAAAATCCACTTGGCTCGATCATCTTTCTCTCGAATCCAGCTAATATCCATATACTGCCTAAGCCGATATTCAGGAAAAGCCATTTTCATCCCCCCTTCAAAAGCATATCTTTAGACTCAGAAGTCTCATACAAGAATAATGGCATGAACCTTCTATACTATTAAAGATACCAGTTTTTCACGAGGTTGGAAATGACTACTTTTGTCGAAACTATAATTTACGGATAAAATTACCTATTCTGTCAATTGCTTCGAGCAGCTGGTTGACCGAAGTGGCGTAAGAACAGCGTACAAAGCCCTCCCCGCCCAGTCCGAACACGTGTCCAGGCACGGCTGCAACCTTCGCTTCATGCAACAGACGCTGGGCAAAATCCTCCGAGCTTAGGCCTGTAGACGCAATGGAAGGGAATGCATAAAATGCGCCTTGAGGCTCATGACACTCCAGACCGATCTCACGGAAGCCCTGCACAACCAGACGGCGCCGCTGATTATAAGACTCCACCATGCGGTCCTTTTCTTCCATCCCGTTCTTCAACGCTTCCAGAGCTGCCACCTGACCCATAGCCGGAGCACACATTACCGTATACTGGTGGATTTTGAGCATCGCCGAAATCAAATCCTTATGACCGCAGGCATAGCCCATTCTCCAGCCCGTCATGGCGAACGCCTTGGAAAAGCCGCTGACGAGAATCGTCCGGTCGCGCATTCCCGGAATCGATGCGAAGCTCACGTGCTTTTGCTCATAGGTCAGCTCGGCATAAATCTCGTCGGAAATAACAATCAAATCGTGCTCTTCCACGATTTTGGCGATCGGCAGCCAATCCTCGTAGGTCATGATTCCGCCGGTCGGATTGCTTGGATAACAGAGGATCAGCACCTTCGATTTCGGTGTGATGCTCGCTTTTAACGCTTCCGGCGTCAGCTTGAAGTTATCCTTGGCGAACGTTTCAATACCTACCGGAATCCCTCCGCCGATCCGTGTAATCGGTGAATAGGATATGTAGCACGGCTCCGGCACGAGCACTTCATCCCCTGGCACGATCAAAGCCCGCAATGCCAAGTCAATGGCTTCACTGCCGCCAACCGTAACGAGAATTTCATCTGCCGGCTCATACGGCGTATGGAACGAATCGTACAAATACTCGGCGATAGCTTCCCTCAGCTCGGGCATGCCTGCATTGGGCGTATACTTCGTATTGCCGCGCTCCAACGAATACACACAAGCTTCACGCACATGCCATGGCGTACAGAAGTCCGGCTCGCCGACGCCGAGCGAAATAATGTCCTTGCTCGCGCTGACGAGATCAAAAAACTTGCGGATGCCCGAAGGCGGTATCTCTCTTACTAATGGCGCCAAGTAATCCGACATGGATTTGGAAGTGGTTCCTTGCTGTTGGTTGATCATCGCTATTCATCCTTTACGGTGAAATTAACATACGGCGATCGTCCTCATGGTCTTCAAAAGTGATGCCGTCCTGCTTGTATTTCTTTAAAATAAAATGCGTTTTGGTCGATAACACGCGATCGATCGGAGACAATTTGTTCGACACGAAGCCTGCGACCTCTTTCAGCGTTTTGCCTTCGATTTCGACAAGCAAATCGTACGCTCCGGACATGAGGTAAACGGATTTGACTTCTGGATATAAGTAAATGCGCTCCGCAATAGCGTCGAAGCCGCGGCCGCGCTCCGGTGTAATTTGTACTTCGATCAAGGCCGTAACCTTCTCGTTGTCTACCTTCGCCCAGTTTACGATAGGCGCATACTTAATAATGACGTGCGCTTCCTCGAGCTGTTTGATCGCTTCCGTTACTTCCGCCTCCGAGGCTCCCAGCATGGTCGCAATTAAAGCAGGCGTTCTTCTCGCGTCTTCCTTAAGCAGCTCAATAATACGCATTTTAAACTGTTCCATCGGTGGTTAACCCTCCTCAAATATACCCTGCGAAGCGAAAACAAGATGCCCATTCCTTTTGCTGCAGGGAACCCGGCACACAACCCGGTATAGAACTATCCCCGTTAAGCATGCTCTCAAATTTTCGCTAAAAAAATACAAACTAAATTATTACTTCATATTACACCCAACCGCAGACTTTTTGCAAAATAAAATTCACCGTGCTCGGCAACCTCAACCGGAGCGCGCCCTCTGCAAGCAAAAAAGCCCGCGGACACGGCGGCCCGGGGCTGTATTTTATGGGGATGTTGTTGTTACAAGTCAGATGCGTTGAATGGAAAGCAGCTTGCGCATGTAGGCTTCAATATCCCTGTTTTTGTAATCCTGAAGCACGGTAAATTCATAATGATTACCTGCTCCGCTCTCGTCGGCCAGCCTGCCTAATCCGACCAGACGTCCTTTATCGTAAGCGGCGACGACGCAGCGGCTTTGGCAATACGTTTCATATACAAGTCCGGATTCGCTGCCATTCTCCTCGACGGAAGCCAGAAGCTCCTGTAGCTGTCCTTGTGCAGGAAGCACATTATCCAATGCAATGATCAAAACAATCACCTTCCTACTGAGTTCTTATGTTTATAATTATACATGTACATGAATTTTTATTCAATACTTATTCAGCATATTTACATAATGTTTACGTCCCGATTTTTCAATGCAAAAAAGTGCCCCGGACGAGGCGCTGTGCTGTGAGATCCCCATTTTACCCAAGGGGACGTGCGGTATCTCCGCTTGCGAAACCAGTTTTCCTACGAAAAACTTATCTATAGAGTAACCCAGTTTATCTGAAAATGCTAAAAGGGGATCTCCCGGAAGAGCGCAGGCTGCCGCTGGAGGTAGGTCCCCGCGGGTACCCTTGCAGCTTTTTCCGTACATAGGGTTTCACAGAAAAACAGCACCTCGAACGAGGCGCTGAGCTTTGAGCAAATTTTGTGTTAGGGTGGCGAGGGATGCTGGCATCCAATACTTTAAGCTGACCCCAAGTACAGACCGTATGTCGCCATTACATCCTAACGCTCTGTAGCAGGGTTATCGGACCGTAGATCCGCTATTCCATCAAAAAGTGATCAATTTGCAGGGCGATCGGACTACAGATCCGTTATATTACCAAAAACTACTGTTTTTTGGGGTGAAATCTGCAAATAGCGGACTCTCGGTCCGATAGCACTGCAAAAGCAGCATCAATCCAATAAATAGCGGATTTCCTGTCCGATAGGTTCGCCTAGCCCTAGTTCGACGGGCAAACATTTCTGTACATTCGCTCCAGAGGATTCCACAACAGCAGCGCAAATGGGAGATTCACCACTGATACTCCGCCGCGGAAGCTTACAGTCCATTTCGAGTTTCACAGGCTTCCCTTATGAGAAAATGCCCATGCTCAAATAACGTTCTCCGGTATCCGGCGCAATGCACAAGACACGCTTGCCTTTGCCGAGCTTCTTGGCAATTTGCAAAGCCGTCCATACCGACGCTCCCGAAGAAGGCCCTACAAGGATGCCTTCTTTGCTTCCCAGCTCCCGGGTCGTACGCAGAGCATCCTCATCGGCAACCTGAATAATTTCATCATATACATTCGTATTAAGTATTTCCGGTACGAAGCCAGGGCTTGTCCCAACGAGCTTGTGCGGACCCGGCTTACCGCCCGACAGCACCGGTGAGCCTTTCGGCTCCACGACGTAAATCTTAATGCCGGGGATGTTCTCCCGCAGCACTTCCCCGGTGCCCGTAATCGTCCCGCCCGTTCCGGACGTCGCCACGAACGCATCCAGCTTGCCTTCCATCTGCTCGATAATTTCCATAGCGGTCGTCGTCCGGTGAATATCCGGATTCGCCTTGTTCTCGAACTGCTGAGGAATGAAGCTGTTCGGAATTTCGTCTCTCAGCTCCAAAGCGCGGCGGATCGCCCCAGGCATTCTTTCCTCCGCCGGAGTGAGCTCGACGTTAGCGCCGTATGCTTTCAATATGTTAATACGTTCCTTCGTCATATTGTCAGGCATGACAAGAATCGCCTTGTACCCTTTGGCCGCGGCGTTCATGGCGAGACCGATTCCCGTGTTTCCGCTGGTCGGCTCGATTATCGTCGCTCCGGGCTTCAGGATGCCGTCTTTCTCCGCCTGCAAAATCAGATTGAAAGCCGCGCGGTCTTTCACGCTGCCGCTTGGGTTGAAATACTCCAGCTTCACATATACATCCGCGTCGTTTTCGCCCGTCATCCGGCCTAGCCGTACCGCAGGAGTGTCTCCGATAAGCTCCGTAATACTATTAACCATCCGATTGTTTTTCGTCATTATGCCAATCCCCTTCCGTACCTTTCCGTCCTGCTGAACGCAACACCTTATCGTCCTAATTGTAACGGCGGTCTTCATTTTGTCAAGGCGAGAGGCTTGCGCACTCATGTCATGCGCGGTCATGCAGGCTTACCCGAATAAGGAAGCATAGCTTAAGGAGCTAGGCTTTGTTCCCCGCCTGAGCCGCCTTACCTCCAGCAACTCTGCGCATGAAAAACCACGCGGCAAGCGGAGTACTGCCTATTCCGAGCAGCAGCCAGTTCATGGCGGACGGCGCCGAAGTTAGGGTGACGATAAGAATAAAGATGGCGGTCCCCGATATTCGCCCGATATTAAGCGCGAGCTCGCGCATAACGATATATTCTTCCCTTAGCCTTACGCTGTCGGCATTCCCGCCAATGAGGTCAAATACGGATGAAGTCATCGGAATCGAATAAAGCGGGAAAAACACGCCGACTCCAATCCCGAAGATGAGTAATGTCAGAAAATTTACTTTCCAGAAGAAAGGCAATATGACAGCAACCATCGCAATGGCTCCGATCAGCATCGCGCCTCTTCGGTATTTCGGCTTCAACAGGCGGCCTGCGATCATGAAGCTGACCAGGGAAACGGCGGAAGTGATGAGAGAGAAGTTACCCAGCTTCATCTCATTGCCGGTATGAACGAACACAAGCAGGCCGATCATAAAGCCGAATACCCCTTCGCGAAAGCCTTGAGCGACAAGCCCCATGAATACGGTTCTCCACATCGTACCCTTTTCCCTCAGACACCTCAGCGTAAGAAACCACTCGTAGTGCCCTACGGATTTGCGTTTTTTCAGAAAAAAGCTGCAGATGACCCCCAAAATGAAAACAGCGAGCGAAATCGTAAAAATAACCCGGTATCCGTTCGTTTGCTTCAAATGGACTATCAAAAAGCCTGATATCCAAGGAGCGATCATCCCCGCTCCCGAGCCGAGCAGCCCCGCCCAGCCGTTAAACCGGTCCCGGTTGCCGGGATCCGTCACTTCAAAGTAAACGACATTGAAGGCAAGCCAGAACAATCCGGACGCCACGCCTTGAATGACTCCCAGCAGCAGATAATAATTGACGGCCGAGCTTCCAAACCACAGCACCAATAAATAAAACAAAGCCGATACCGCCACGCCTGCGCGCAAGCAGTTCATCTTGTTATGCTCCTTCACCCATTTGCCGGCAATCCAGAAGGTTAGCGCCATCGCCAGATGGTTGATTAACGTAAACCAGCCGATTAAGGCGAATTCCTGCCGCGCTTTCCACAAATAGACGTTCACGAAGGTGCCGGACAAAGCATTGGCTGCCGCCACCAAGCCTTGGACGGTTAATAGCAGACGGGTCTGCCCCGTCAATGCTCCCTTTTTCTTGCCGGACGGGGAATGCTCCCGATCGTCGTAACGCCACGAAGGACGCTGGTCTTTGCTTCGCACCCATTTGTGCGGAAAATCTTTTACTCCAGAATGCATGCTTCTCACCTGTTATGTAGGATTATGACGTACTAGTTAACCTTCCCCTAACTGAGAAAAACATGACCAAATGAAAAAAAAGGAAATTCTCGAATGAGAATTCCCTTTTGGGTTAAGCAGGTGTTTTATTTGCTGCCGTGCTCCTTCAACAGCTCGACCATCGCCATGCGGTCCGCCTCGGATAGCACATGCTCGACCTTGAAGCAGGATGGGCAAACAAAAACTCTCGTGCCGAATTTCGGCTTCAACAGAGGCTGGTTCAACGATTGCGGAACGACAGGCGTATAATTGTCGGAGAGCGTCCCGGCTCCAGCCAGCAGCATAAAGCTGTGGCAGGTCGGGCATTCCGGCGTGTCCTCCTGCGTATCCAAGACGCGCTGAACCCCTTCCTCGTAATCATCCATGCCGTCAATATCACCGTAATCGTCTTCGAAATCACCAAGCTCCTCGTCCAGATCGTCGGGTTCTTCGTCCTCTTCGTCGGATGAATCCCTCTCATCTTCGCCCAGATTCAACTTGATGCTGCGGTAATCGCCAAGCTCGTTAAAGCAGTGCGGACAGCTATCTTCCGGCCCGATTTCCGGGTCCCATACTATTTCGGTCTGGCACCATGGGCACACTTGCTCGTTCGATTGAGACACCGTACATTCCTCCGCTTCGGCTTATCAGCCGTGTTTTATAAAATAATAAGTGCCCCAGACAAAAAATACAAGAGCCAAGGCCAACAAACTGCCCCATAAGTACTTCATTGCATGCCTCCCGAATGAACAGCCGGTCCTACCAATTAGGTTACACTAGCGCCGATTACATAAGATAAAGAAATGGAAATCACCATCGATAAAAAGCCGACCGCTTTATTATCCTTCTGGATTTGCTCGTCGATTTTAAAGTAAGGCGTTAAAAATTCGAAAATAAAATAGGCTACCAGCAGCAGTACGAAGCCGTATCCCGCCCAAATCAGCGAATGAAGAACGGAGTCATTGTTCAAAATGGCAAACCGGAACAAGTTACATATCCCGAAAATTTTACCGCCTGTAGCCATTGCTACCGACAGGTTGCCGTTCTTGATTTCTTCCCAGTCCTTGTATTTGGTCACCAGCTCAAAAATAGCCAAAAATACAATGAGGGCCACTACGGCCACAGAGAAAAATGCTAACGTTTCCACGTAAGGATTACTTAACAACACATCCACCTCTTCATTCATTATTGACACCTCCCTTAAGGTAAAGCATGGGGATTGGAATCAACCTGCATTAACGGTTGAAGAGACTGAGGCAGTAAGCCCAGTCTCTCATCTCGTCGATTTCTATTTTATTTCGCTATGGCGATTAAGATTCCTTCTTCGCAGCAAGCTTCGCTCTCAACGCGGCCAGCTCATCATCCACGCCGTCGTTCTTGCCGAGCTGATCCAGCTCGTCGTCCAAGCTGCGGGACTTGGAGCGAAGCTCGTTGCTTGCTTCCGCTTCAGCTTCCATTTGCAGTACTTTCTCGGACATGCGGTCGAAGCCTTTGGCTGCATTATCCGTTCCGAAGCCGGACATAGCCTGGTTAATTTGCTTTTGAGCTTTAGCGGCTTCGGCACGGGCTACGAGCAGGTCCTTCTTGTTCTTCAGCTTCGTGAACTCGTCTTTCATTTCCGACAGCTGATTGCGCAGACGGTCGGCATTGCCTTTAGCCACATCGTATTGCTTTTTCATTTCTTCAAAACGAACCTGATGCTCTTTCTTATCCTGAAGGGCACGGCGGGCCAAGTCCTCGTTGCCTTGCTCCAATGCCTTCAAAGCCTGCTCCTCACGCTTCAGCACCATTTCCTGAGCTTCTTCGTATTGCTGCTTGAACTTTTTCTCTACGGCGATTTGCTTGGCAACCGCCACTTCCGCTTCGTTAATATCCTCTTCCATATCGCGGAGGAACTGATTCAGCATTTTCACCGGGTCTTCCGCTTTGTCCAGCAGATCATTGATCGAAGCCATAGTCAAATCTCTCAACCGTTTAAAGATTCCCATTAGTAAATTCCTCCCATGAATTTCACTGTATTTAAAAAGCTGGTTAAACTTGATTCAGTAACATCGATGTTTACATATATTCATACGAAGCAACAGGCGCTAGAGTTTCATCGCAATGAAATATAAAATTTTGTCATTTCAATTCGGCTACGGTGACCCCAGTACCGCCTTCATTGTAATTGCCGATGCGATAGCTCTTGACGTGCTTATGCTTGCGCAAAAATTCTTGTATTCCCGTACGTAAAATGCCGGTGCCTTTGCCGTGAATAATATACACCTGGCCGAAATTGGCCAAATACGATTCGTCGAGAAACCGGTCGACCTCGATAAGCGAATCCTCCAGATTGGAGCCGCGCAAATCAAGCTCCATCCGCGCATTCTCGTCGCGCGTCCGCTTTAAGCTGGCTGCCGTTTGCTGAGGCTTTTTGGGAGCCGACGCTGCGGCTTTGACGAGCTCCAGATCGGCCAGCTGCACCTTCATCTTCATGATGCCGAGCTGGACCATCGCTTCCGTATCGCTGACGATTTCAACGATATGGCCTTTTTGGCGCAGGTTGGTGACGAGTACCTCGTCGCCCGCCTCCAGCTTATCCGGATTGCGCTTAGCCGGCTGCGATCCGGCCTTCTTCTTGCGCAGCTCAGGCACGGCCTGATCGAGCCTGCGTTTGGCATCGCTCAGGTGATGGTCCTTCACCTCGTTCGCTTCCCGCTGCATTCGCCGCAGATCGGCGATAATCTCGTCGGCCTCGCGGCGCGCCTTGGCGACCGCGTCCTGAGCTTCGCGCTCCGCCTTCTCGAACAGGCGGTCGCGCTGCTCCTCGAAGCGCTGCTGCTGCGCTTCGAGCTTCACCCGCAAGCTCTCGACCTCGCGGCGGAGCTGTTCTGCCGTTTGACGCTCCGCTTCCGCGGTCAAACGGTTTTCTTCGAGCGTCGCAATCATCGATTCGACGCGCTGGTCTTCTTCACCGACCTGGCCGCGGGCATGGTCGATGATCGATTTCGCCAGCCCCAGCCGCTCGGCAATCGCAAACGCGTTGCTTCGTCCCGGTACGCCTACAAGCAGGCGGTACGTAGGACTCAGCGTTTGGACGTCGAACTCCATGCTGGCGTTGATGATGCCCTGCCGGTCGAAGGCGTACGCCTTCAGCTCGCTGTAGTGCGTAGTAGCCACGATGCGGCAGCCCATCTTGTGGATATACTCCAGCAGCGAGATGGCGAGAGCCGACCCTTCGGCAGGATCCGTGCCCGCTCCGAGCTCGTCGAGGAGCACGAGGCTCTTGGGCGTCATTTCGCGCAAAATGCGAATGATATTCGTCATATGGCTGGAGAATGTACTCAAGCTCTGCTCGATGCTTTGCTCGTCTCCGATATCCGCATAAATCGCGTCGAAGACGCACAGCTGGCTGCCTTCCTCGGCCGGGACGAACAATCCCGACATCGCCATCAAGGACAGCAGACCGATCGTTTTCAGCGAGACGGTTTTACCGCCTGTATTCGGTCCAGTAACGATAATGGTCGTATACCGGTTACCAAGCTCGATATCGAGCGGTACTACCGATTCTATTGGAATGAGCGGATGGCGTCCGCGTTTGATCTTGATAAAGCCGCGATCGTTGAGAATCGGCAGCGTCGCTTTCATATCGTGAGCCAGGCCCGCCTTAGCGAAGGTGAAATCAAGCTCGGACAAGGCGTCCACATTACCGAGCAGTTCATCCGCCACCTCGGCTACGAGTACCGTCAGCATCCGAAGTATTTTCTCGATCTCCGTCTCTTCCTTCAGCTTCAGCTCGCGAACCCTGTTGTTGAGCTGCACTACCGCTTCCGGCTCGATAAACAAGGTCGCTCCCGATGCAGACTGATCGTGAATCATACCGCCGAAGTGGCCGCGGTATTCCTGCTTTACCGGGATTACATACCGGTCGTTGCGGATCGTAACCAGATTATCCTGAAGCATTTTTTGAATGGACGGCGTCCGAACCATCTGCTCCAGCCGGTCGCGGGCTCGGGTCTCGCTTGTGCGCAGTTCCTGGCGAATGCGCGCCAGCTCCGGGCTTGCGGAATCGACTACCTGGGCGTTGTCGTCGATACACAGCTTGATTTTATCCTCCGTCGTCTTCAGCTCGGCAATTTGCTCCGTCAAAAACAGCAGCGATTCAATGGCATAGTCCTCATGCACATCATGCAAAAACCGCTTCAGCCTCCGGCCGCCGAAAATGGTGTTGGCTACATCAAACAGCTCTGCCGGATTCAGCATGCCGCCGATGCGTGCCCGGTGTACCGCCGTTTTAATATCCCGGATTCCTCCAAAAGGCGCCCCGCCTTTGAGACGATTCACGTTCACGGCCTCATCGGTTGCCTTCAGACGACGTTTGACCTCTTCAAAATCGCCGCTTGGCAGCAGCTGCTCGACCCGTTCTTTGCCGAGCCCTGTGGCCGCATGATGTGCACATTTATTTAAAATGGAGGAATAATCCAATGTTTTTAAAATTTTGGTGTTCAAATCTGTCCTTCCTTTCTGTTCCGATGCAGACATTCCTCATTATATTATATCCGAAGCCCCAACGATTAGCTAATTTTCTACTATACCGGTTCGTTCCGGAATGTTTAATTGCCCAACACTATAGCGGATGGTTCCCAATCCCTAAAACTGGCTGGTCCCCCGTGCACATAATCAGACAGCCGAAGGCAATAATACTAGTTGCACCGAGTAACTCGTCGAACAGCATGGCATTAAAACTTAAGCGCTGCGGACGCAAGTTCGCCAAATCTAAGGGAGGTATCGGCGATGCATTTGCTTGGACATATCGTCAGGTTTATCGTATCCGCTTTGGTGCTGATGTTTGTAAGCTTTATCGTACCGGCTTTTAAAGTCGGCGGCTTCTGGAGCGCCTTTTTCCTGGCTCTGGTTATCGCAATCGCAGCCTGGGTCATCGAGGGCATATTCGGAAGAAAAATTACGCCGTTCGGACGAGGCATCGTAGGCTTTATCACGAGTGCTGTCATCATCTGGCTGGCCCAATTTGTCGTCAGCGGGGTATCGACGAGCTTTATCGGTGCAATTCTGGCTGCTTTGGTTATCGGGATCATCGACTTGTTCATTCCGGTTAAAACCCCTTTTGAGCAAGGCGCCGGTGAACGCTAGTTGACAGCAGCGCGTCAATAAGCAAAGGGCGAATCGATCGGTAGGAAAATGCTGTACAAGCCATTGTCATCGGATGTTCCATAGCCTGACCATGCCGGAAAAATCAGTCGGCGGTTTCTACCGCATGGCTGATTTTTTTGGTTGTGCCGCCCTTTACAGCACAAAAAGCCGATTTCTGATGTGATCAAAGCCACAAGCAACAAATAAGTTCATGAATTTGCCTTCCATAATTCACCTGTTTGTCACTGCATTCCATGCAGGTATCCTGTATGATTTGGGGTGTAAACACTTTTACCAGATTTTATGGAGGGGAACGCAGATGAAAAAAATCATCGTATTGGCACTGGCTGTCAGCTTGGTGTTCGCATTGTCCGCTTGCGGCAAAAAAGAGGAGGCTAAGCCGGTATCGACATCCAACGGAGCAGCGGCTACAGCAGGATCCGGAGCTTCCAGCGAGGTGAAGCTGGTCGCTTCGAACTATAAATTCGACCAGGCTGAATATAAAGTGAAAAAAGGCCAAGACATCAAGGTCACTCTGGAAAACAAAGAAGGACTTCATGGCGTCGAAATTAAAGGGTTGAGCGTGAAGCTAGATGGAAGCAATCTAACCAAATCGTTCAAAGCCGACAAAGAAGGCACTTATGAAATCATTTGCTCGGTCCCTTGCGGATCCGGTCATATTAACATGAAAGCCAAGCTGATTGTTGAAGCTTAAGATGAACATAAGGCTCAAAGGAAAAAACCTCCGAATCCGCTTTTTTAAGCGGGTCCCGGAGGTTTCCTTTTTTGTTTGTTCTTGCTGCTAAACGGAGGCCGTTTGTTTGTTCCACAGCTCGTGAAGCTTATCCGATACCGTAGGCAGCGCTTCTAATATATAGGGCGCCGATTTGGAGGTTTTTAACAAATGCTGCACGGCATCGTTCGGAATAACGGTCATTACCTGCACGGCGACGACAAGCAGCACGGCCGCTTCGGCTAATCCAAGCAGCGCTCCGCTCCATTGGTTAATCGTCTTAAGGCCCGGCGTCAGAGCGATCCAGTTGAGCACTCTGCCGATCAGGCTCAAGGCGAACTTGACACCGAATAGAAGCAGGGCAAACGCAATAGCGTTGTACATATAGGTGTCCAGACGAAGCCCTTTAACCAGAAATTCGAATTTCTGATACGATTCGTAGGCCGGCAGGGAAAGCACCCCGGCGATCCAGGGTGCCGTCTGCTTGTAGAAGGAAAAAGCGACAACATACGCAATAATAAGCCCCGCAACGGAAACGATTTGGCTAACAAGTCCGCGGTAGTAGCCGAGCAGCGTTCCCGCTACGACAAGCGCCGCTGCCGTCCAATCCAGTCCATTCATATTATCAGGCCCCGCCCGTCAGCGTTAATCATTATCAACCACCAGCTCAATCCACTCGTTATATTCGACCTGCAGCTTTTCGTACTCCGATTTCAGCTCCTGCAGTTCGGTGTAGACGCGCTGAGCCCGTTCACGGTGATCGTTATATTCTTCTTGAAGTGCCCGATGTTCATCAGCCTGCTCTTTGAACTGAGCTTGCAGCTCGTTATAGAGCTCGGTCTGAAGCTGCAGCTCTTCTTCGTGAGCCGAATAACGGGAACGGATCTGCTCTAATTCCCCGGCAAGCTCCCCGCTATGCCGCTCGCTCTGGCCGTACTTGCTCTCCAGTTCTTCCAGGCGGCGCTGCTGCTGCGATTGCTCACCGATCAAGACTTCATTGCGCTCCAGCTGTTCAAGATAAAGCTTCTCAAGCTCGGAGAGACGCTCCGCGCCGTTCTGCACCTGTACCTCAAGAGCTGCGGCTGCCTCGGCCTGCCCTTGAAGCTGCTCCTGAAGAGCATGACGCCGTGCGTCCAGCTGACTGATCTGCTCGCGGCTGTCGTTCTCCTGCTGCTTCATGCGAGATTTCATTTCATTGAACTCGCCTTCCAGCTCTTTGTACAGCTCTTCTTGCAGCTCCAGCTCTTCACGCTGGTCGGCGCTCCGCTTGCGCAGCTCGTCTGACTGCGCCGTCAGCTCCTCGCACCGGCGCTGCCACTGGCTCGCGCTTTCCTGCAGCTGCAGCTGATAAGCCTGCTGCTCGCGGAACTGCGCAAGCAGTGTACGCTCTTCCTCCTGCAGCGCAGCCAGCTGCTGCTGCTGCTGTGCAAGCTGAGCTTCCCGCTGCTCCAGCTGTTCCTTCAGCGATGCGGCCAGCTCTTCGCCGGCTCGCAGCGTCTCCAGGCTGCGTTTCTCCTGCTCGCGAAGCTGACGCTCCAGCTCGCTGTGCTGAGCTTGCAGCTCATTGTACAGCTCCTCATGAAGCTGGGTTTCTTCACGCTGACCGTCCAGCTCGCGCTGCAGGTCGGCTTGCTTCTCTAGTGCGGCTTGCAGTTCAGCCGCTGCCTTGTCGGCAAGCTGCTGCTGCTCCTGCAAGCGCGACTCCAGCAGCCCGCTTTCCTCGGCACAACGGCTAAGCTCCGATTGCAGCTGACTTTGCAGCTCTTGCTGCTCGTGCAGCTGCTGCTCGAGCAAAGCGGCCTGACGCTGCTCGGCGCGCTGCTGCTTCTGCAGCACCTGATTTTGCTCCAGCTGCAGCTCGTAAGCCTGCTGCTGCAGCTCGATTTGTACGGTCAGCTGCTCGTTCAGCGATCCAAGCTCCTCGTACCGCTTCCGCTGCTCTTCCGCTTGCTGTTGCAGCTGCATCGACTCGCTCTTCTGTTCGTTCAGCTGCGCCTGCAGCGATTGCAGCTCCTGACGCTGCTTGTCCAGCTGCTGCTCGAATTGCTCCTGCAGCTGCTGCCGCTCGCTCAGCATGCTGTCCTTGAGCTCCAGCTGGGCCTGCAGCTCGCTTTGCTCCTCGAGACCGCGCTCGAGCTCCTGCTCCAGCTGGTCGACCGCCAGCTGCAGCCGCTCGGCTTCAGCCTGCAGCTTCTCCGCACGGGATGTCAGCTCGGCTTCCTGCATGCGGCTCAGCTCCATCAGCTCTCCGGAAGCCTCCCGCTCCTTCTGAAGCTGGAGCTCCAGAGCTCCTGCCCGCTCACGCTCGTCTATCGCTTGTGCTTCCAGACGTTCGCGTTCTTCGCGAAGCATTCCCTCAAGCCGCGCCTGCTCGCCTGCGGCTTCCGCCGTCAAGCGTTCCTGCTCCGCTCGCGACTGCTCTCGAGCTTGCTCCAGTGTATGCTTCAGCTGCGCAAGCTCCGACTGCAGCCCGGCCGCTTCGGCTTGAAGCTGCTTCACTTGCTCCGTCAGCTCCTCCTCTTGCATCCGGCTCAGCTCTTCCAGTTCCGAAGCCGACAGCTTCTCTTGCTGCAGCTGTGCTTCCAAGCCGTTGGCACGCTCGTGTTCGCTCATTACGATTGCTTCCAGACGTTCGCGCTCGCCGGCAAGCTGCGCCTCCAGACGCTCTTGTTCGCTAACAGCCTCCGCCACCAAACGATCCAGCTCCGCTTGCGACTGCTCCTGAGCAGCGGCTGCCTGCGCTGCCGCTTCCTGATGCTCCTCACGCAGCTTGGCCAGCGCCGCTTGCAGCTCGGCTGCTTCGCTCTGAGCCCGCTGCGACTGGGCGATCAGCTCGGTCTCCTGCATCCGGCTCCACTCTTCGAGATCCGCCGCTGCCTGGCGCTGCTCTTCCAGCTGCCGCTCCAGCGAAGCAATGCGATCGTGCTCGCTGCGCAGCTGCGTTTCGAGCCGCACGCGTTCTTCAGCGGCTTGACGATCCGCTTCTTCGCGCTCCTGCTTCTGACGCTCCAGCGCCTGCTGCAGTTCCGCTTCGTGCTTCTCGCGCTCACCCGCCAGTTGAGCTTCCAGACGTCCGCGCTCTTCGGCAGCTTGACGTTCCGCTTCCTCGCGTTCCTGCTTCTGCAGATCCCACGTCAGCTGCAGCTCCTCTTCGTGCTTCTCGCGCTCACCCGCCAGCTGAGCTTCCAGGCGTCCGCGCTCTTTGGCGGCTTGACTTTCCGCTTCCTCGCGTTCCTGCTTCTGACGCTCCAGTGCCTGCTGCAGCTCTGACTCATGCTTCTCGCGTTCGCTCGCCAGCTCGGCTTCCAGTCGCTCGCGCTCGGCCGCCGCCTGCTGCTCCGCTTCCTCGCGCTCCTGCTTCTGACGCTCCAGCGCCTGCTGTAGCTCTGACTCATGCTTCTCGCGTTCGCTCGCCAGCTCGGCTTCCAGTCGCTCGCGCTCGGCCGCCGCCTGCTGCTCCGCTTCCTCGCGCTCCTGCTTCTGACGCTCCAGCGCCTGCTGCAGCTCCGCTTCATGCTTCTCGCGTTCGCTCGCCAGCTGCGCCTCCAAACGCTCGCGCTCTGCTGCCGCTTGCTGCTCCGCTTCCTCGCGCTCCTGCTTTTGCAGATCCCACGTCAGCTGCAGCTCCGCCTCGTGCTTCTCACGCTCGCCCGCCAGCTCGGCTTCGAGCCGCTCGCGTTCTGCTGCGACCTTCTGCTCCGCTTCCTCAAGCACCTGCTTCTGACGCTCCAGCGCCTGCTGCAGCTCCGCCTCGTGCTTCTCACGCTCGGCCGCCAGTTCGGCTTCCAGCCGCTCGCGCTCTGCTACGGCCTGCAGCTCCGCTTCCTCGCGTTCTTGCTTCAGCTCCGCCAGCGCTTCCTGCAGCCTTGCAGCTTCGGACCGGGCACGCTCCGCTTGCGCCGTCAGCTCGGCTTCCTGCAGGCGGAACAGCTCCTCCAGCTCCGCTGCGGACGTCCGCTGCTCGGCCAACAGCCGCTCCAAGCCTCCGCTGCGCTCCTGCTCTGCTTGGATCAGCACTTGCAGCTTCTCGCGCTCGCCTTCCAGCTCGGCTTGCAGACGATCCTGCTCCGCCTTGATATCGGCGGCGTGCTTTCCACGCTCGCTCTCGAGCTCGGCTTCGAGACGCTCACGCTCGCTTGCAGCCTGAGCCTCAACACGCCTGCGCTCCTGCTGAAGCTGCTCAACGGACTCCTGCAAGCGGGCTGCCTCCGCCTTCGCCTGCTCGGCTTGCTCCGTCAGCTCTTCCTCCTGCATCCGGCTTAGCTCCTCGAGCTCCGCCACCGTCTTCCGCTGCTCCTCGAGCTGCTGCTCCAGGTCTCCGCTGCGCTCCTGCTCCGCCTGAATCAGCGCTTGAAGCTTCTCGCGCTCGGCCTGCAGCTCCGCTTGGAGCCGCTCCTGTCCGCTCTTCACTTCCGACGCATGCAGCTCGCGCTCGCTCTCGAGCTGAGCTTCGAGACGCTCACGTTCCGCCGCCGTCTGAGCCTTCAGACGATCCATCTCGGCCGATACTTGAGCTTCGAACTGCTCGCGTTCCAGCTTCAACTGCTCTACGGCCGCTTGCAGCGAATCCTGTTCGGCCCGCGCGCGCTCGGCCTGCTCGGCAAGCTCCTCCTCCTGGATCCGGCTCAGCTCCTCAAGCTCCGCCACCGTCTTGCGCTGCTCCTCAAGCTGCTGCTCGAAGGCGCCGCTCCGGTCCTTCTCGGCCTTGACCTGCGTCAGCAGCCTTTGCCGTTCCTGCTCCGACTGGTTGAGCGCCGATTTCAGTCTGTCGGCCTCCGCCTGCGCCCGGGACGCTTCCTCCTCCAGCTTGCTTCGTCCGGATTCGAGCTCCGTCAGCTTTTCCCGCTCGACCTCGAGCTCCTGAAGAACAACCGCATGCCGCTCCTTCAGATGGGAAAGCTCTTCGCGGGATTTCTCCAGCTGCTTCTGCTTTTCGAGCAGCTGCTCCATATCGTCCTGCATTTTGAAATAATCGTCAGCCATATGTACTGCCGCCAAAACGGCAATTTTCGGTGTATCCAAACGCGGGGAGCCCGCGGCTATTTTGTGCATCTGGTCATTCACTTGCATTACGACTCTCTTCAAGTTGGTTGCGCTTGTTTTGGCAACCAGCTTATAAGGGGTGCCGTATATGTCTACCGTCATCCGGATTTTATCATCAGGGTTCACAAGCAAGCTCTCCTTTCGAACGTTACAGAGGCAAAACTTATTGCGTTTTTTCAAAAAAAGCCGTTCCCCATCTTCTTGGTGATGAAAGCCTGACTTTTTTGAATGCGCAATTATCAAAAAAAGTTCCCCGTATCTCATAATATTTCGATACGGGGAACCCTTTTTCCTTCTGTATGCAAGGCACTTTATGACAAATTCCGGGTTAACGGAAAAATGCTATTTTCTAAGCTCCGCATCGAACGTTTGTTCCAGTGCAGATACAACTTTGGCATGCAGCTCGCTGACTTCTTCATCCGTGAGCGTGCGCTCCGGAGTGCGGTAGACGAGAGCAAGAGCAACGCTCTTCTTGTCGGCTCCCAGACGGTCTCCGGTATAAATGTCGAACACTTGGATCGATTCGAGCAGACTGCCCGCCACTTCGCGGACTTTGGCGATCAGGTCGCCAACCTGCACCTCACGGCCGACCACGACCGCAATATCGCGTCCGATGGACGGGAAACGAGGCAGCAGCTTATGGGTAATTTGCTCATCAGCCGCAGCCGCAAGCTCCGTGAACTCCACCTCAAGCACATAAGTGTCCGCCAGATCCTTCTTCTGCTGCAATGCCGGATGAAGCTGGCCGATCGTACCGATGACTTTGGTCCCTTCAGCCGTCTCCAATGTAATGTGAGCGGTACGGCCAGGATGGAAGCCTTCCTGTTGGGCCGCCTTATAGCCGATGCCTTGAATGCCGAGGAAGCTGACTAGACGCTCGAATACGCCTTTCAAATCATAGAAATCCACATCGCCGGCTTTGCCGGTCCAGTGAGTCTCGTGGCGTTTGCCGGTAAGCAAAGCGGCCAGCAGCATGCGTTCCTGCGGAAGATTCGTTAACGTGCTTTCATCCGTAACGAACACTTTGCCGATCTCGAACACGGCTACATCGGCCGTATTTCGGTTGCCGTTGTATGCAGCCACGTCCAGCAAATGCGGAATGAGGCTCGTACGCAAGGTGCTGCGCTCCTCGCTCATCGGCATGGACAGAGCGATCGGCTTCGCCTGCGGGTAAGCGCCCGGAAATTCGCCGATTAGATCCGGATGGGTGAACGAATACGTGATCGTTTCGTGCAAGCCGCTGCCGGACAAAACTTGGCGTGTCAAACGGCGGATCGTCTGCTCCTTCGTCAGAGAGCCCGGAGTCGTGACTCCGCTCATCAGCGTCGTCGGAATGTTGTCGTAGCCGTACAAACGGGCCACTTCCTCGATCAGATCGACCGTGCGCGTAATATCTCCGCGACGGCTCGGTACATGGACAGTGAACGTCTCGCCTTGCGCCTCTACCGCGAAGTTCAGTCGTTCAAAAATCGCATTTACCTCTTCCGCCGACAGCGAGGTTCCGAGATATTGATTGATGCGGGTAACGCTCAACTCGATACGGACCGGCTTCGTCTGCTGTGTCGACGCCTCAACGATGCCCGCCGCAATCTGTCCTCCGGCATATTGCGCCATCAGGGAAGCAGCGCGGTTCAATGCAGGAATAACCGCCTCAGGATTCACTTCTTTCTCGAAGCGCAGGGAAGCCTCGGAACGAAGACCCAATTGACGTGACGTTTTGCGTACGGTTCCTCCGTCAAATTTGGCCGATTCGAGCAAAATGCGTACGGTACCGTCCGTTACTTCGGAGTTTTCGCCGCCCATAACGCCTGCAAGCGCCACCGGCTTCGTACCGTCCGTAATGAGCAGCATGTGCGGCTCCAGATTGCGCTCCACGCCGTCCAGCGTAACAATCGTTTCGCCTTCTTTTGCCATCCGCACGTCGATATGGCCGCCGGCAAGCTTATCCGCATCGAATGCATGAAGCGGTTGGCCGTATTCGAGCATAACGTAGTTGGTAATGTCTACGATGTTGTTGATCGGGCGAACGCCTGCCGCCATCAGACGGTTTTGCATCCACAGCGGGGACGGTCCCAGCTTCACGTTCTCGATATAACGCGCCGCATAGCGGGAGCATTGCTCCTTGGCCGTAATCTCGACGGAAATGCTGCTTGCCGCTTGACCTGCGGAGCCTTGGCTTTCCATTCCCTTCTCGGCGTCCGGCAGCAGCACCGGTCTGCCCAGGATCGCTCCGATTTCGTACGCCGCTCCCAGCATGCTCAAGCAGTCGGAACGGTTCGGCGTCAAGTCGAAGTCAAGCACCTCGTCGTTAATCGCCAGCACATCCAAAATGCTGTCTCCGACCTTCGTATCCTCAGGCAGCACGAGTATGCCTTCCTGAATTTCTTTCGGCAGAAGCTTATCGTTCAAGCCAAGCTCCTTGGCCGAGCAGATCATGCCCTGCGACTCGACGCCGCGCAGCTTCGCGCGCTTGATGACCAAGCCGTCCGGCAGCTTCGCGCCGACGATGGCTACAGGAACCTTTTGACCGGCGTCCACGTTCTTTGCTCCGCATACGATTTGCAGGTCTTCGCCCTGACCGACGTCAACGGTACAAACGCTTAATTTATCCGCATCCGGGTGCTTCTCGCGGGTTTTGACGAACCCTACGAATACTTTCTCCACCCCTTTGTTGCGCTTTTCTACAATGTCGACTTCGATGCCGCTGCGCGTCAATTTTTCCGCCAGCTCATCCGCCGTATATCCGCTCACGTCCACATATTCAGACAACCATTGATAAGATACTTTCATGTCCTGTTAACACTCCTCTCGATTACAAATGGGCGAACTGCTTCAAGAAGCGCAGATCGTTGGTATAGAAATGACGAATGTCCTCAATGTCATATTTCAGCATCGCAACGCGCTCTACGCCGAGGCCGAAAGCGAAGCCGCTGTATTCCTCAGGATCGTAGCCGCCCTTCTCCAGCACGTTCGGATGCACCATACCGGCACCGAGAATTTCCAGCCAGCCGGTTTGCTTACATACTCGGCAGCCCGAACCGCCGCACATGGCGCAGGTAACATCGACTTCCACGCTTGGCTCCGTGAACGGGAAAAAGCTCGGACGCAGACGAATTTGCGTATTTTGGCCGAACAGCTCGCGCACGAACTGCAGCAATGTCCCCTTCAGGTCGCTCATCCGGATGTTGCGGTC
Organism: Paenibacillus sp. H1-7; assembly: GCF_022354825.1. Taxonomy (GTDB): domain Bacteria; phylum Bacillota; class Bacilli; order Paenibacillales; family NBRC-103111; genus Paenibacillus_S. The sequence goes on along the minus strand of NZ_CP031168.1, from coordinate 1,485,325 downwards.
GATGACAAGCCCCTCGATTTGCGTAAACATATGGGAGTGGGTCGCATCGTCGTCGTCGCGGCGGTACACTTTGCCCGGGCAAATGATTTTGACCGGCACTTCGCCTTTCATCTTCTCCATCGTGCGTACCTGCACAGGGGAGGTTTGCGTACGCATCAAGATTTCTTCGGTAATGTAGAACGAATCCTGCATGTCGCGAGCCGGATGGTTTTTCGGCAGGTTCAACGCTTCGAAGTTGTAGTAGTCCTGCTCAACCTCCGGTCCTTCCGCAACCGTGTAGCCCATCCCGATAAAAATGTCCTCGATCTGCTGAATGACCTTGTTGATCGGATGCGTTGCGCCTACCGGAGCCGGTCTGCCCGGAAGGGTTACGTCGATCGTTTCGGCGCGAAGGCGCGCTTCGGTCTCCGCCGCCTGATACTCCTCCTGCTTTCTCTCGATGACCGCTTCAATCGCGCCGCGCACATCGTTAGCCACTTGGCCGATGATAGGACGCTCCTCCGCGCTCAACGCACCCATGCCGCGCAAAATTTCGGTCAACGGACCTTTTTTGCCCAAATATTTGATTCTCATTTCCGCCAGCTGCTGTTGATTGGTTACTTGCTCCAGCTCCTGAAGCGCTTCAACCTTCAAAGCTTCCAAACGCTCTTTCATCTGTCATCCTCCTTCAAAGATTTGCTTATGCTCTGTAACGCGGTTGTTCCGCATTATCCCGCCTGCCGCCGTCTTACCCGGCCTGCACAGCCCTTGCGTCGCTCCAACGCAAAAAAGGCTTTTCCATCCCGGATAAGGGACGAAAAAGCCGTGGTACCACCCTTGTTAGAAGGACCTATGTACCTCACGCTCGCAGCATTCGACGCCGGGCGGAGATCATGCCTTCTCACTTCATTGAATGTAACGGTTCCAAACGCGATCGCGTTCTGGCCGGTAATCCCCTACTTGCCGCGGTCCATCCGTGGTTTCAGAGAACTGCTCGGGAGCGAACTTCGGCAGCCTGTATCTGTAGAACCGCTCTCAGTCTATCGGCGGCTCCTCCCTGTAAAGAGGCACTGCGTACTCTTCTCCGTCAAAGCATTTTTGCTGTATGCAACTTTAAATTATTATATGAAAATTGCGGTGCCGTTGCAAGTAGGATCTTCCTTTTGCGCGCCCAAGTTCCGAAAAACGGGGATTCAAGCCTGCCCGACATCCAAGGTTTCTTCTTACCATCATTCCCTTTACTAGCCTCACCCATACGATAATCAACCTAAATCAATAAGATTACTGTAAACTGTAGCATGATATTTGTCGAATAATAATATAGATAACTTTCTTTCTACTATACTATGAGGTGACGGTCATGAAATTCACAGTCGGCAAGAAGCTGATGCTCGGGTTTGGCATTGTTCTGGTTTTACTATTTGTTTTAGGTTACTTTTCCGTCAAGACAATGGATTACATGAAAGGACGGGTCGACGCCATCACGACGATTTGGCTGCCTGGGGTCGAATCGATCAACGAAATGAATTTCGAGGCCGAGCATGTGCTTAACCTGACTTACAGACACAGGGACGAGAAAGACGGCGCGGGCATGGACATGCTCAGTAACAGCATTACGCAGCTGTACAATAAATTCGATACGAACCTGAGCGTGTACGAAGCTACGGTAACAACGGATCAGGAAAAGAAAGAGATGGAGCAGCTAAAAAGCTCATGGAACGCGTTTAAAGAAACGAACCGGCTTACCCTGGAAGCAAGCCGGGCCAACAATGCGGCGCGGGCGGTGGAGCTGCTTAATGACAGCCAGAAGAAATATGACGACATGCAGCTGATCTTTAACGAGATGAAAAAAAACAACCATGACGGCGCTTTGGCCGCAGGACAAGAAGTGGCCGATACCCATAAAGGCGGGGGCATCTTCATCTATTGCATTATGGCGGCGAGCCTGCTTATTGCCGGCATTGTACTCTGGATCCTGCATCTAAGGATCGTTGTCGTTCTGAAGAAAGTGACCGGGCATATCGTGCAGGTTGCCGAAGGGGATCTGAGCGTCCAGCCCGTTACCGCACGCAGCAAGGACGAGCTCGGCGATCTCGCAGCAGCTGCCGGGACGATGGTTGCCAACTTGCGCCATACCGTCGCTCTGACCGCCGAGACGTCGTCGCAGGTGGCGGCTATGTCGGAGGAACTGGCTGCCGGTGCAGAGCAAACCGCGGAATCTTCGAGACAAGTGTCCGCATCCGTGCAGGAGGTGTCTAACGGCTCCGCCGAGCAGCTGGCGAGCACCGAGGAAACGGCCCGGGCTATGGAAGAAATGGCGGTCGGCATCGGGCGCATCGCCGAAACGTCGTCCGCCGTGTCCGAGAGAACGATCGAAACCTCGAGCCATGCGGAAAGAGGCAACGGTTCCATCGAGCGGGTCGTCCGGCAAATGAGCTCCATCCAATCGTCCGCAGGGACGACCTCCGGCATCATCCAGCGCCTCGGCATACGTTCGGAGGAAATCGGAGAAATGCTGTCGATGATTGCGGAAATTGCCAATCAGACCAACCTGCTCGCGCTGAACGCTTCTATCGAAGCTGCCCGGGCCGGAGAAGACGGCAAAGGCTTTGCCGTTGTCGCAGCCGAGGTCAAGAAGCTTGCCGCCCAATCGAGCGCGCAAGCGGAGCGAATCGCTTCCTTAATCAATGAAATCCAGCACGAAACGAAGCAGGCTATCGAATCAATGACCTCCGTAACGAAGGAGGTTACCGAAGGCATTGAGGTGGCTGAAACGACGAGAGATATGTTCGTTCACATTTTGAACGATATTCAGCTTATTAATCACGAGGTGCAGGAGGTATCCGCGACATCCGAGCAAATGGCTGCGGCGACCGAACAGATTACCGCCTCGGTCATGTCTACGGCATCGCTGGCCAAGAGCGCAAGCGAAAATTCGCAGAACGTCGCTCAAGCTACCGAAGAGCAGCTCGCCTCCATGGAGGAGATTTCTGCATCCGCGTCCCATTTGTCCAAGCTGGCGGATAATTTGCAGCATACGATCCACGCTTTTAAACTGTAGCTCTAATCCGAAGGTAACAACGGTTTGGATAAAGAGCTGTCCCGCAAACGGCCACAATCTGTTTAAGGGACAGCTCTTTTTCACGTCTCGCTAAAATAAACGACGAAATTCGACGAAATTTCATAAAAAATGGTATATTAAAGCTGTAGATTTTATTATAATGAGCATTATAATAGTTCAGATAGAATGCCGGAAAACCATTTTCCGACAAGGGTTTGGGGGTCTGTCGTATGGACATTTTGTCCAATTTTGGTCAAAGAGTAAGAGAGCTTCGGCTTAAAGCAGGGATGTCCCAGGAAGCGCTGGCGGTGCGTGCCGGACTGGACCGCTCCTACATCGGCGGCGTCGAGCGCGGAGAGCGGAACGTTTCTCTCGAGAACATTTACAAGTTGACCAATGCATTGGATGTAGACATGAGCTATTTTTTTGACAACGAGAGATTTTCCATGCATTCCGCTTATTTGAAAAGCGAGTTCAAGAAAGCATTGAGCGAGCGATTCGTCTACAATATCGATTTTGACGAGCAAGTTATTTCGTGGCAAATCAAAGGGGTTTTGAGCGTAGAGGATGTGAACAAGATCGCGTTCGACCTGAAGCTGGCCTGCACTTATCTTTCCAAAGGCCACATCAAGCTGCTGATTGATAACCGGGGCATGAGAGCCGACGGCCAGCCGTTCGTATTTACGCCGGAGGCGAACGAGAAGATCGAGGAGCTGCAGAAGTGGATGCTCCCGCACTGCCTCAAGGTAGCGGTGTTATGCAATTCGAAGCTGATGAAAAATCAGCTCGACCGATTGGGCCAGCGGACTGGCATGAGCCACATATCCAAGCATTTTTACGGAGAAGATCCGAGCGAGATGATCACCAAGGCGTTCCAATTTCTAGGCATCACGAGCAACAAGCTCATCTCCGTGTAATCAGCCGGGGCGGTTAAGCCCCTTTATCACTTCACATACTGATGCATATTCGCAATGTATTCGTGCACCAGCTCCTGTATGCTCCCGAGCTTATCCTCCAGCTTGTCTTGCTGTCCCAACGCCTGCTGTATCGACTGAATGTACGCTTCGCCCTGCTTTTTGACTACGGCATTGGCTCCGCTGTAATCCTTCAAATACGCCGGAATGAAATAACATTCCAATGAGTCCATGCCGTACGTATAGTCTCCGCCGGAGCCGTTTTGTTTGGACCACGCCGTCAGCTTGTCGTACAAACCGGTAACCCTTATAAGACCGAGCCGGTACGTTCTACGGGAAAATTCATACTCTCCCTGTCCGATGATTCCCTGCTCGAATTGTTTCGTGTTCTTGTCGTCCATAAAATAGAGGACTCCGCCCCATTCGGAAGCGAATTTCAGCCAAAACGCAATGTCTTGGCCGGCAATCGTTATTTGGATCACCTCATCGAATACCATATCCGGATTTTCGGTCAACATCGCTTGAACTTGCTTCTTGTTATCCATCCTTGTTATCTCCTGTTTGCTTATTTGCTTGCCGTTATGCCGCGTCGGTTATTTTGCTTTTGACAACACCGGCTATAGTACTTGCAATAAACAGCAATACACCGATATTGATGGCCACGTCAGCCAGATTCATAATCCCATGGCTCCACGTAAATTCCAGAAAATCGGTCACCTTGCCGAATAATATCCGGTCTATTGCATTGCCTGCGGCTCCGCCGACCAGGAACCCCATGCTGATATCTATGAGCCTTCCCTTCAGCTCGCCCTTCTTTCGATAATACAGCACACCGGCTATAAACAATACCGCGAAGAGGGCAAAAAGACGCCCGTATCCCTGAAACAGGCTGTGAGCCATGCCGCTGTTCTCATAATGCGTGAAATGAAGGACGGAATCCCAGACAGGAGTCGAGGCGCCGACTTCCATGTGGGCACGGATCCATAGTTTGGAGCCTTGATCGACAGCCGCAGCCAAGACGGCGAAAATGTAAAATAGCATTTCGTCCCCTCTTTCCCCGAAGATAACCTCCCGAGCCGCATGAGCATGCAAACGGCTGAAGCCGAAAGCACCTAACCGTTCGTATGCTTGAGCTTCTCCAGCTCTTCTAGTCCGTTTTCATCGGTATAATATTTGTTATCGAGCTGCCGGTATTCGATTTGCCGCTCCTCCAAGTGCTTGAGCGCCAGCTCCAGCTGCAAGCCGAGAATCAAGCAGGCGGAATCGATCTCAAATTTATTTTTCATTCGATAATCCTCTATGTTTAGTAGGTATGTTTAATAGGGTCTGATCGTCTATGAAGCCGCAGTCTATCATCTATTCTATTTAACCATCTTGCTTAAATAAAGTCTAGATTTGCAGCGCTTGCCGCAAGGCTCATTTGTTACCAGAGAGCGCGACGGCGCGCAAAACTTGCGAAAATCTTCTAGATATTGTAACTTATACAAAGTGCTGTCTAGCACTCTCTTGTTACTAGATTCGAATTGGAGCTGAGTTGAAATTATTGGTAAAATCTTCAAAAGCGTATCTCTTGTCCTTTTAAGCTTTGTTATCAGTTATTTTCTTATTGGGGGAGCCTTAATAGATTTACTGATGCGTCTTAAGCATTTTATGAATTAGCCCGAACCCTTCCTCACGATTTTCCCCTCGACGGCACTCTCCGCATCCTACCTTGATCAACGGTTGAAGCCCATCTTCGCTTCCTCTCCAACTGGTCATGCCATCTGTTCCAAGCGGTTCTCCACCTACATATCAGCTATGCTGCGGGCCGGAAGTAGACTAATGCCAGATGATGCTCACGATTATTGCCTTTCACTTCGGTGAGAGGCTTTTCGGCGTTCATGCCCTCAGGACGATCGATCGGAGTTAAGGCACGGGCCATTCCGTAACTTGAAACTCACCGTTTTGGGATACCACCGTATAAAGCGCATCAAAGCCTTCTTGAAAATCGGGAAATTGCAGCTGCTTTCTTACGCTGAAGATGCCGACCTCGGGTACTCTGCCTTTGCCGGACCGCAGTTCATTTCTTCGCAGGGACTCGGCGACATCCGGCTCGAAATAATAGCCTGTTATAAGAAACTTATGCTCCTTGGCGAGCGCTATATAGCGGCTCCTGTCTTCCGCCGTCGGGTTCGTGTTATCCAGTACGAAAGGCTGCTTGGCCTGGAGCGAAGCGGCGATATAAATAGCCTCCCGGTGTCTCGTCTTAAGCATATCCAGGTTGATTCGTAGGTGAGAATCGAAAAACCGCTCCTTATAGAAGGTCGATTTGCCTGAAGCCTGAATTCCTATAAAAATGACACACTCCACCGTCACTCATCCTTATCCAGGTACACATGTTGGTTGATGTAGTTTCTGTCTTGAGTGAAGATAGGGGTGTCCGGATCGGCATCCCATCTGCTCCTTTGCACGGTCCCCTTCGAGTAATATTGTTTCGTAATGCACACTCCGCGTTTTTGCCAGACGGGAAGATCGTTCCAGTTCACCCCTTTCTCCGTAAAAAGCTTATCCTTCAGCTGCTTGCCGTCGAGGCCTTGCAGTTCCTTCTGCGGAAAATGAGCCTGACTCATCATGGAGATGCTGTTTTTCGTCGCGTCCTGCTGCCGCCATATAAAATAGTTGGCAACCTCATCGTGCGGCAATACCCACGCTCTGCTGTCGAATACGGCAAGCTCCTTGCCGGGATAATACTTCCCGACCTCTTGATTAAATTTGGCGGCAGCCATCGACGCGGATACGGACACCATCTTTTGCAAGTTATTATCAAACCACGATTGCGTTGTCAGCTTGTCATAGTTGGTCAGCAGGATGGAAATTTCGTCGCTTTGGTGATAGACCAGCTTGCAGCCCATCATTTGCGCTGCGAGATATTTGCACGTTTCCCATAACGCGCTTGTAAGCTGAGCATCGAACGGCTTATTCATCCCCGTGTAAACGTGTGAAAGTGGCAGCCGTCAATGCGGAGAACGACCGGAAGACGCCGCGGCAAATACATCCGGTAGGCGTCCTCGTATTGCTTCATCCGATTGCCGAAGTCATCCTTGCTCACGGCTCCAGCTCCTCTCTGCATTAAATCATGCACCTGCGCCAAACGTTAGAGATATTACCAAAAGCTTGCATCCCTTAGCTTGTTCCAATCGGGCGCCGTCAATCCTTATATGGATCAAATTCATCCGCTCCGGCCATACAGACGCCGATCGGCTTCAGCACATGCAGCACCTCGACCGTCTCCGCATGAGCGTCCAGCACCTGCTGCAGCTTGCGGTATACGAACGGGCTTTCATCCGTTCCCGCTCCGCGAAGCTCGACGCCGAAGGCTTTGACCGCCTCCTTCATTTGGGCTTCGGAGATTTGGCCGCCTGTTCGGCTGCGGGTTTTCCAATTCATCTTCCCGGCTGCCTGTGTTCGGCTCATGACCCTTCCCGCTCCATGTACCGTGCTGTAAAACGCCTCACGGTTCTCGTCCGTATCCTTGCCTCTGACGATCACCGAAATATCGCCCATGCTGCCGCCGATAAAACCAAGCTGCCCCGGTTCCGAAGGCGTGGCTCCTTTGCGGACGACGATCGTTTCCTTGCCGTTGTGCGTCTCTTTCCAGGCATAATTGTGGTGGTTATGGACCTCCAAATCCGCCTCGGCCTCCAGAATGGACAGCACCTGCCGGATGACGTAATCCCTGCCCGCGTAGGCGTAACGGCCCGCCAGCTTCATCGCCCGGTAGTACATATCCCCAAGCTCGCTTGTAAGCTCCAGCAGCACCGGAGGCTGATCCATCTTCTCTCCCGGCGCATTGCCCAGGAAATTGCGTCCCGCCGCCAAATTGATAAATCCGCTTGCCGTCTTATGTCCGAAGCCGCGGCTGCCGAAGTGGTTGCCGATCCACAGCCGCCCTGTCACCGTTTCCTCGAACAGGTCGACGTAATGATTGCCGCTTCCGACAGTCCCGAGCTGATCCCGGGCCAGTGACTTCAGCTTGTCGTGCTCTTGGCGCCCTACCGCTGCATAGACCGACCAGTCCGGGTCATCGAACAGCTCGTGATCCACCCTCTCGCTGTTCACACGTCCGATGCCGAACGAAATCGTCCGGGCGATCCGATCCATCAGCTTAGCTATATGCGGCTTCACCTCGGATGCCATAAGCTTCGTTCTCACCGCCTTATTGCCGCAGGCAATATCGTAGCCTACGCCGGACGGCGAGATTTGGCCGTCGTACACTACGACGCCTCCTATCGGCTGGCTGTACCCTTTATGATGATCCGCCATCAGCAATGCTTGAACAACGTTCCCATGCCTGGCGCATGTAACCGCTTGGGACAAAGCCCCTTCGTCCGGCGATCCCCATACGCGAACGCCGTCTATCGTTTGGTATGCCACTGTTATCCACTCCGAATCTATATTTGATCGCTTCAAATATATGCCTATATGCCAAAAAAACGTTTCGCCGTCTCCGTAGTCGCCCGGGCCGTTTCTTCAACGGACTTGCCGATGCATCCGGCGACGGATTGCAGTATATGCGGCAAAAATGCAGGCTCATTGCGCCCATCGGCAGGCTTAGCCGGCAAATCCCGCGGGGTCAAGAACGGAGCGTCCGTCTCGATCATAAGACGGTCCAGCGGGATCCGTTTGACAAGCGCCTTCAAATGCTTGCCCCGGCGCTCATCGCAAATCCAGCCGGTAATGCCGATGTAGAGACCCATGTCCAAATAGGTCATAAGCTCCTTCTCATTGCCCGTAAAGCAATGGACCACCGCTCTTGCCGGCTTATGCTCTCGAAGCAGCGCCGCAAAATCGGGAAAGGCGTCTCTTTCGTGCAAAAACACCGGCATATTCAGCTCCTGCGCCAGCTGAAGCTGGCTCGCGAACCATTTGCGCTGAATATCCCGAGGGGAGAAATCGCGGTTGTAGTCCAGACCGCACTCTCCGATCGCTACGACTTGGGGGAGGACAGCCAGCTCCTTAAGCTTCGGTATCGTCTCTGCATTGCAGCTCTTCGCATCGTGGGGATGAATGCCTGCAGTAGCATAACATTTGCCCGGCATGCGGCTCGCGTAACGCGCCGCTTCGATGCTGTTTCTTAAGCTTGTTCCTGTAATAATAAGCGGCGACACCCCGCTTGACTCCGCTCTGGCCACGACCTGGTCGCGGTCCTCGTGAAACGAGCGGTGCATCAGATTGACTCCGATATCAATTAGATTATTCATTGGCAGATTATTCATTGGAATCATTCCCCTTTTCTTGCGTTTCGAATACGGAGCAGCATTCAGGAGGGATGAAGCCGGCCAACCATACCTCGTTGCCCGCGAAGTAGAAGGTTACCCCGGCGTGCTGCGCCCTGACCGTATCTACGGCAAGCAGGACGAGCTCCCCTCTTCGGCTTCCCGCCATGGAGGCGAAGTGGGTTCCGGCAGATAAATGCACGTACTGCCGCCCCATCGGTCGTATTCCCTCACGCATTATAGCCGACAGCGCCATGAGGTTCGTCCCGTGATATAAACGGACCGGCGGGGTCGCGGCCGGGTAGCGCACTTTATCGTGACTGTGCCCGTACCTTGCCCGAATGCGGTCCTCGGTGATTTCAAATCGCTGCTTATCCGAATGGGCGGCGACTTGCTCTATATGCTCGCGCTGCACCCAGGACCATTTGGGTCCTGCTGCTTGCACGGCGGTTACTACTTTTTCCAACGGACATGACCCGTCCATCGGATCCAATATAAGACCGAAATCCTCCGGCGTATGCCGGAGCATTTTGGTCAACAACTTGCTTAAGCTTGTTTCCCATTGCGAATTCATTGTTCACTTCTCTTTCTGATATTAAATCTATTGTATTACAGCCGCGGATCGATTTCCCGTTCTTGAGCTACCTCGAATAACAAGCTTGCCGCTATTTCCTTGTACGCGGTATGATCCGGCGAAATAGCCTCGAAAGGTACGGACAGCATCTTTTGCCCCAGACGGTATTCGTTCATCGACGTACGCAGCTTCCGGCTCGTGTTCTTTTGCTTCACCAGCTTGCGGTATTTGTGCGGAAACCGGTAATCGTAGCCGTAGATGATTGACAAGTATTCCGGGTTTCGAACTTTGATATGAGGAGCCGATTTGCCGTTCATCATCTCCGGCTTGATCACTACGCCCTCCATTTGCTGGTCTGTCGTCAATCGTTTGAAGAATGGCTCCGCCTGCTCGTAGCTGCCCGGATCGGATAGACGAATCGTCAACGCTTCGTCCCCGGATACAAACCCGTACACCTCGGACGTACACCAGCTCGGAATGGTTTCTTCCCCGTTATCATAGATCATTTTCAACAGCCCGAACGGCTTGTATTCAAGCTCGCCCTCTACCGCATAGATCTCCAGCTGCTTCTTATAGATTGCATAGGCTTCCCTATGGACATCGAGCGGAACATAGGCGGCCAAAATATCATGCATATATTTATAGTTTTGATACACGTATGCTCCGTACTTGTCGCTAAGCGCCTCTTTGGACATATGGAACTGATCCTTCTCGAACCCGCTTGCCTCATATTCGCCGGCCAGCTTGCCGAATGCTTCTTCAAAGCCGTTTTGCTTCAGGAAATCCAGCTCGCTTTCCAAAGCTTTTTCTATCGGCCTGAACTGCCTCTCGATAAGTCCTTCTCCCAAGGCCATCCAAGGTAGAAGCTCTCCGTCCAATATGAGCATGGCGACCCGATTCTCATTCATGTAGCCGCCGAACCTCTCGAGCAGCTTGCGGTAGACGCCCGTCAGGTCCACCCTCTGGATCTTGTATCCGTTTCGGCTGACGGCAAAGCATTGCTCCACATCCTTATGCAAATACACGTTGCATCTCGAGCCCATATATTTCGGCTGGAGCACCACTTCATCCACGCCGTGCTGTTTGAAATAATCCAGTCCCGCTTTCAGCGATTCCAGCTCCTGAGCCGCCTCGTCCTTATCGGCCGGGGACATTGTACCGGAAATAAAATTAATTTTGTTGCGGGAGCAGAAGTGCAGCCGGCGCATTTCTTCCTCGCCCAAATCTTGAATCGAAACCTTGCGCTCCCCCTTGAACAAAGTCGTTAATTCCTCCGTCATCACAGCCCGGCTGGACTTATGGGACTTATAAAAAGGCTTGAAGGAGGACAGGCTCACTGAGGTCAAAAGGTTGCCGTGAACGCTGCCCGTATCGATATGAAGCTTATTTTTCAATCGGAACGCGCTTTGGGCCGCAATATGTCCGAATATATGGTACGGATGATTGCTGACCGCCTCTTGCTTCAAGAACGAGAGCTGCTCCTCCAGCGGCATGGAACGATCCACCCGGAAATTGCGCTGATGGCGGACGGAGCCCGCATCCAGCTTGCCGATGTACTTGTTCTTGCACGGCGCATGGGTAATGTAATACGTCGGCCCCGAACCGCCCGTCATCCGATAAAACGGCTTGGATAGGTGAACCAATGCGTTGAATTTGTCCAACAGGTCCGGATCGTCCGCCAGCACCTGAATCGAGTCGAAATACGTATGAAGCAGCTCCTGATCAACGCCGGATACTTCATCGTTCAAATATTTATAAACCAAATTTTCGTGGTTGCCCATAATGAACAAGAAGTGCTCCCGGTTCACGTATAAAAATTCCACCGTTTCTCTCGTTTGCCGCCCTTTGTCGATCCAGTCGCCTACGAGCACAATCTTCGTATCTCTCACCTTCCCCGCCGCCAGTAGCTTACCGCTCTCGATTTGAAAGCCATGGCTTAGGAGCAGCCCCTTCAGCTCGTTCACGCATTCATGGACGTCGCCGACTACGATATATTTCTGATCCTGCGGAAGCATCGTCGACCTATATTCCCCGATATTCTCGACCACGACCTTGTAGTCCGGATTGGCAGTCCCCTCTTCAACGCCATAAAAATCTTTGCTGCGAATTTTGTGAACCTTCGCGTACCCTTCTCTCGACAGCGATCCGAGAACCTCTTTTCTAAGCCGGTTCAGATGGTTGCTGATGATTTTTTTCGAACGCTCCGAGGCGTAGTAATCTACCCGGTTCCGGTAGTCGAACAATACCACTTCGAGATTGTAGTTGTTTTCGTGAGCAATGCTTCTGACCTTGCTTCTGAACTCCTCGGCCAACCCGGTCGTATCGATCACAACAAACTCTGCATTAACGGGGAACGAAGTGACCATCCTCAGCTTCTCGAACAACAGATGGAACGCCTGCTCGCTGGCTTCCAGCATCACTTGATCGTACTTGTCGTAATCGTGCCCGAGAATTTCCTGGCGGAGGCTGTCGGAGGAAATATACTGCACGTTGGTTACTGCGTTATGGGTTACATCCGAGCTTTTCAGCTGGGGGATGAGAACCTCCTTGGCAAAGGTCGTCTTGCCGCATTCCGTCGCCCCGATCATCATAAAAATGGTGTGAACTTGAGTGCGAATTTCCATCGTTATGCCCCCTTTTTCCTCAAAATAGCGCCTTGCGTCGTCTGAATATTGTTCACTCCGTCCCCGATTGCCACAAACTCGCATTGCAGGTCGAATTGCTCTATAATCTCCGTCAGCCATTGTCTGAACGGCTCCTGCCTCATCTCCCATTTATGGTCGTCATGACGGAAGCCGCTCAGTTCGTAAAACGGATTGAAATCGAAGTTCGGTGTCGTAATAACAAACCGATCGAAATCGACATGGCTGCAAATATGCCGAATCAGCTGTTGGGCCTCTTCCTCGCTCATATGCTCGATAACCTCGGTCATAATCACATCGACCCGCTCCCCGTTGTACTCTTCCAGAAAACGATCCACGGACGGGAACCCGACAATGTTATCGATCTCTTTGGCCCCGGCTTTGTGCAGCATGGACTGCAGTACTTCTTCATTAATATCTACCGCATAGTAAGTGCCGTCGATTTTTCCTGCAAAAGGAATGGCATAAAACCCTTCACCGCAACCGACATCCAAAATGGATTTATCGAACGGCAGCGCGTTCGTGATATAATTTCTGCGCTGCATCGCCGTTCCGCCAAAATCGAACTGGATATCGTAACGGGGTGTTTTTTCCAGCTCCGCCTTGTATTTCTTGAACCGCTCTCTCGATGGCAGAAAGTTTCTCACAAACAAGCTTCTAATGTAGAAAGGCGCGTCGATGATTTGGATGCTCTTGATGTATTTATCCAAAATGCTGTCCGAAATATCGATATTTTCGTTGCCGAAGACAGCGAGAAACAAACACAGCACGCTAACCGTATGCAGCAGCCGGTATAGGCTTTGCTTTGTCGTTACCGTAAGCGAGTAGCTTTTGTGGGCCCGATGCTGAAGCTCGAAGGTGAAGCCGTCCATATGCTTTTCGAAAAATGCTATATACTGCAGCCGCTCAATATGAATCATATGGATGTAGAACGTGTGCTCATATCCCTCGATATCTCTCGGGTCGTGTGCCTTCAGAGCAGCGTTGAAAAATTCATTGATCGCATTCAGCGGAAACAGAGGAGTGTTGTAACGGGAAACGTTCAAATATTCAAACTCCTCCTGCTCGTGCTGCTTATAGGAAATGTCATTGTCCGCGTCTTTGAAATAGACGTTGAATGCGGAGTCATTCGTATACCAGCCGTAGGCAATTCCCTTGCGGATGGAACGAATTTGTGCGCCGGAGCTTGGATTTTTCTTAATAAGGAATGAAAAGCTCGGATTGGCGGACCTTAATTGAACGATAGCCATAATGCACCTTCCTTTGATCTATAATTCTTACCTTATTTTGATCGATAACAGCTTATACGAACATGGTGAAAGTATTACGAGAAGCCATCAGCAGCCGTTACGGGATACAAAAAAGACCATGGACTCAAGCGTCCATGGCCGGGTATATGTCGATATGCTAACCTGCTGCCTTACGTACAGCAAGCCGACGACATCATAAACCTGTATGGGGCGATGAAGTATCCATTCGATATGCGGGTGAAATGGTTGCGCCAAGATCACGTTGATCATTCGCTTGATGCGTGCTCTGCATTGGAATGGATTGCATGTTCATCTGACCCCTTTCACCGAAATGTTGGAATACGGAAATCGTATACCTTCATCCATAATATGTCAACCGTATTGTTGTTTATACTGATTGTCTCCAGCTTATCCCCTACACCACATACTCCGACAAGATCGTCCCGGTGTCAAAAGGAGTCACTCCCCGCTTTACCGAAAAGACCGTTTGCGCGTCGTCTTCCCGCTCCGTCTCCTGTCCACGGGCAGCGGCGTGCAGCTTAAACAAATCATACAGGGTCGGCTTGACTAAGGACGTCATCGCTTTCCCCATCAAGGTCATTCCCTTCTGATTGCCCTCTATATTATTGTAATAGTCGGGATGCTTGCGCAGGGCGAGATCCGTCCAAATGACCGTTCGTTCCACGACATCCATAATGACGGGAATGCAAATTTGCGTATCTGCCGCTATGTCGATTTTATCGACAACCGTCGAAGGCTCGAAGATTTTGCCTTCATTCGGGTATTTTCTCATCATCCAGCCTGCATAGCATTCCGGCAAATCGCAGTACGGCTGCTCGGTAAACGAATTCAGAGAAGCTACGATGTAGCGGCCCCCGTATTGAACGACGGAAGCGATGTCTATATCTATAAACTCACACGCGCCGGAAGGAGCCGAGGTGATGTCGCCGCTATGGGCCGCCTTGTACTTGCCCGAGCGCAAATTCGTATATGAAATATGCTCGATATAGTTCCATTTCTTGTCGTACATAACGGCGGACAAGTCAATGTCCACCCGCCCCGTATGCGTGCCGCGGACCATTCCTTCCTTCCACCATGTAAAAAAGCGGATCGTGCTTCCCGGAGGCATCTCGAGGCGGCTGCCCCTGACGATGGTCCGCAGCGCCTTGCTCGCCGATCTCTGGGAGAACGGTACGACAAACCGTTTCAAGCTCTCGTCTACGTACACTCGTCCCAACGGAGGCAGCTTGGAGAAGCGGTTCAGCAGCGTATTTTTACATGTTTCGACGACAGCCTCGCAAACTTCAGGATCCAGCACAGGCAGCGTATTCGGAATAGCCACCGCCTTGGCCACATTTCCTTTGGGGAAGAAGGTCCGCAATTCATGCCGCTCATTCCTATGGGTGAAATGAGTCATAACCTGCAGCAGCACGGGGGTCGAGACTTGATCGGCCACATCCTCGAACGCATAGACCATCAACAGAGGCTCCTTCGTAATTCTTAGCAGATGATCCAGCCGTCTCGCGAATTCTCCCGCGCGATGCTTCAGCAGATCCGCCGCGAGCCACGCATCCTTATACTGCAGCGACAGCTCTACCTTCGCTCCGAACGTCTCGTATGGCTTATTGTTGCGCAAGATATCAAAAGCCTCATTGCAGCGAGGATATTGGTTTCGGTACTCCGATGGGTGAAGAATTTCACCCAGACGGATCCAACGGTTCTTGTTCCGCAGCATATCCTCCACGATGGCGGAGCCGGACTGCTCCAGCAGCCCCAACAGCAATCGCCTTTCCGCACGCTTGAACTTTCGGAACTTCGTGTTCGCCGCTAGGCTCACGTCCCCGTCCGATAGCGCTGTTGCCAAGCGAAGTACATCCGTAGCGGTCTTTACGTAGCTGCCGATCAGATGGGTTTCTGCCTTACCATATTTCAACAAGGCTCCTACAACAAAGCCTACATTCTCTTTCAAGGGTATCGCTTCGGGGAGAAATGCTTCCAGGCTGTCGTGATTGGCGATTACCCATTCCACATTTTCTTTATCCTGCTGGGAGATGGAGCTATTCGCTTGGATGATACCGCGGATCATTTGGACATAATCCTCTTCGCTTCCCAGATCGATAATGCTCAAACCGACTTGATCCAGCAACGGAAACCTGTCTAGAGCTTCATAATCCGGCAATGCCAACGTTATGTAGTGAATGATCGCATGGATATACAGCTCCGCTTCACTCGCCAGCATCACTTGCAGCGGGAAATTCGGGTACATCGGCTTGTAAATCACATCGGCTCCTATCATCGCCTTCAGATCGGTTACAAGTTGATCGTATAGCGCTGCGAATTCTTCTATGGATAGGGTCCGAACCGCGTCCATCAGCTGCTTGGAGAACGTGAAGCCCAGGTACTCTATATTCTTCATCGCGGTAGCCAAATATTTAGGCGGAAGCACGTGGCTTCCGCGCTGCACGATTAATTTTCTTTTCGTTTTGAGATAAATAACGTTTCGCATTGAATGACTCTAGGCTGTACTACGCCTAGATGCCTCCTCTCCCTATCGGATGGAATCAGGAAATTCGCATCTCTACAATAATTGACCAAATATAAGAGAAGGAAGAGATGCGATAGCCTGACGGTCTCTTCAGGAGAGCTGCCACCCTACAGTTCAAGGTTAGGAGTAGAAGGAAGGATGGCAATAGCCTGAAGCTTACCTTATTCGAAGGTCGTGTCGGCCTTCGATACGTATCATCCCATCTATTGGAGCTTGCGAACATGGCGAAAGTATTACAACGGATTAGAAAATGAAAAAGTTATGGGCACATGTCTTCATAATTACTTAATAATGAGATGATGTGGATATAACATTCGACCGCTAAACTTAAAACTGAATGCACAACAAACAAATTAAAATATTAACAATTAGTTGTGATTGTTTAGTTTTTAGGAGGATGAGTTGATGAGTTTTCTTAGCGATTTTCGCGCCATGATGATCGGCATCTTACTGGAATCGTTTCCATTCGTATTGCTTGGCATCATCATTTCCGCTTTGCTGCAAACGCTGATTAGCGATCAGACACTTCAGCGGTGGATCCCCAAAAAAACGATTCCCGGCATTTTGTTCGGCTGCCTGCTGGGAATCCTTTTTCCGCTTTGCGAATGCGGAATCATTCCTGTCGTGCACCGGCTGATTCGTAAAGGCATGCCGCCCTATATCGGCATCGTATTTATGATGGCCGGGCCGATCATCAATCCGGTCGTGTTTACGTCCACGTTCGTTGCGTTTCGCACGCATCCGGAGATGGCTATCGCCCGAATCGCACTGGCTTTTGCGGTTGCAGCCGTCATTGGTCTTTGGGCGGCTTGGAGAGTAAGGGATACTGCGCTTCGTACTCCATTGAACAATGCTCATGAGCATGTCGCCGCAGCCAGCGCCGGCTCAAAGCGGCAAATTCCCGTCAAAGCTCCGAAACCGGCCTGGAAAAATAAATTTCATGACACGCTGGAGCACGCGGTCATTGAGATGTTCGATGTCGGCAAATACTTGGTATTGGGCGCCACTGTTACGGCTTTGCTGCAAACCGTCGTGAGCAAGGAGTGGATTGTTGCGTTAAGTGAAGGCAATTGGACTCCGCATTTGTTCATGATGGGGCTGTCGTATGTCCTATCCATTTGCTCCACAGCCGATTCCTTTGTCGGCGTTACCTTCATTCCCGATTTCAGCTTGGGCTCCGTGCTCGCTTTTCTCGTATTCGGCGCCATGCTGGACATCAAGAGCACCTTGATGCTGCTGAAAGTATTCCGCTTCAAAACCGTTGCGACCGTGATGGCCATATCGGCTGTCATCGTGCTGCTCAGTACAGTCGCATTCGATCATCTGTATTCGTAATTATGGATTGGAGGAAGGAAACGCATGAAGATAGGGTCTGTATTCGCTCATCGAATGGTTCGAGCTCTAATCTTGCTGGCATTCGTGTTGTTCATCGTACAGCTTGGCCGCTCGGACGCGCTGATTTATTACGTAGCTCCCAGAATGGATCTATGGGTGAAAGGTCTCGCCTTAGGCATGTACATGTTGGCCATGCACCAGCTGTACTTGGCGGTTCGAGATGTGTCTCGAAAGAAAGCCTCAGTCAGCTGCTCCTGCTCGTCCCACAGTCACGATCAATGGAAGCCTGGCGTGGTTGTCATGTATGGGGCTTTGATCATTCCGCTTGTTCTTGCAATTTCAATGCCCGATGCCGTATTGGGAAGTCAGATGGCTACCAAAAAAGGATTGAATTTAACCCCCTCGAGCATATTGGTCAATGCCGATAACGTTACAGGCGATACGGGGACTAGCGGCACAATGTTCCCATCCAATGATTATACGAAGCCTTACGCCAAGCAGGCAGCGGATATGTACAGCCAGCCTCTCATTATGATTAACG
This sequence comes from Paenibacillus sp. H1-7, assembly GCF_022354825.1. Classification (GTDB taxonomy): domain Bacteria; phylum Bacillota; class Bacilli; order Paenibacillales; family NBRC-103111; genus Paenibacillus_S. The sequence continues at coordinate 1,467,229 of NZ_CP031168.1, read as the reverse complement.
ATGATATTTATATCGAGTCGCTAACATCGATGGATTTGTATCAGAAACAATTTCTAGGCAAGAAGGTACAAATTGCAGGATATGTTTACCGTCTCGACAGCATGAAAGAAAATCAATTTGCCGTAGGAAGATTCGCCATGCGATGCTGTGTCGCCGATTCCGTACCGATGGCCATTATGGTGGAAGCCGATAACCCCGAGCAATGGAACAACGATATGTTCGTGGTCGTTCTCGGAACGATAGAACAACGCAATATCGACGGCAAGAGCGTGTTGACTATCGCAGCAAAATCGATTGAAACGCAGCAGGTGCCTACAAGCCCTTATGTATATGGCAATCCGTACTTCGGAAGCTGAGGAAATGAAGAAGATCGCCAATCCGGCCTGTTCATACAGGGGATTGGCGATCTTTTTGTTATTTATTATTTCAGTAAGTTGTACACCGCTTGAGCCGCTTCCGCACGTGTCGTGTGCTCAGCCGGTACGAACAGCCCTTCCTGGCGCCCCGACAGCAGCTTTGCTTTCATCGCACTGTTCACGTAAGACCGTGCCCAGTCGCTGATCTCCGAAGCATCGGAGCTTGCCGAAGTGGCTTGATCCAGTTTCTTTCCTGTCCGAAGCTCATAAGCACGGACGAGCATAATAGCCATTTCTTCTCTGGTAATGCTGCGATTCGGATCGAATGTCTGCTGCGAATCGCCTGTGACGATACCCGCTTTATAAGCTGCCGATACTTCCTTGGCATACCATGCGTTCCCAGCTACATCGCCGAACGGAGCCGATACATCGGAAGTGAGGCCAAGCGTCCGGACGAGCAATGCCGCAAATTCGGCACGGGTAACGTCTTTGTTCGGTGCAAAGCTCGAGTTTGTCTCTCCATTTACGATATGTTTGGCGGAGAGCTCACGAATCGTCGAGAATGCCCAGTGCTGATTGGTTACGTCATTATAATATTTATCCAAGGACAACACAGCGTATTGGCCGAGCCGGTTAACCCCGACTTCGATGGCGGTATTTCCGTTAACGTTCGTTCCGCCCAGGTATACAAGGCTGCCGTCCTTCTGAATCTCGTAGATACCCGCCAGCTTCGGATCCATTCCGGCAGGAATCGGGAACGTAATCGTTACAGGCTTCGTTAACTCATTCATTGTATACTGCTTGCCGTCTTTGTCGGTCACGAAGATCGATAGCTCGAACACCTGCCCGCCCAGCGTATAAGCAGCGTTATCTTTGCGGCTTGCTTCCTTCAATGACCGGTCTGTTTGAGCTGCTGCGATCGGATCGATTTTCACCGTAATTACAGCAGAGTCGTCAGCGGACGGCAGCAAGCTGCTAACGGATTTCAACAGCTCGGCAGGAACGCTCAGCTTCACATTCGGTGCCTGGACGATCAGAGGACGTCCGTTAAGCTGATCCGCCTGAGCCATCGGAATGGCAACCTGATTTTTCCCTTCCGTCAATTCAACGGACACGGTGGTAAGGTCGGACTTCAAGCTCTCATCCTTGATGGCAGCTGCGTTATCCGGCAGCTCCGGCTTCACCGGCGGCGTTGCAGAAGACCCGGATCCTCCCGATGGTCTCGACGAATGATTATAGCGGTTGACTGCAATAACATATTCCTTAGTAGCGCCGTCCTCTGCAGTGACAAGGACAGTGAAACGATTGGAGCCGACGCTCAGGTTACGGTCACCCGTAATAGTTACTTTGGCTGAGGCATGCTCGGTGGAATAAGTCACCTCTGCCACGGTTGTGCTATAGGAAACATCCAGCGAGTAGCTCAGCTTGTCCGGTGCGAACCCGCTCAATGTAGTCCCATTGACGCGCAGATCGCTCAAGCTTGCATTGGACGACTGTGCTTGAGATTGTCTGGTTATCAGAATGCCGTATACACTCTTAGTCCCGTTTTGGGCTGTAACCGTGACGGTAACCGGATTGTCGCCGACAACCAAATTCTCGCCGCCATGAATTTGTACCGATGCAGCCGGATCGGATGTCGTATACGTCACTCGTGTAACCGTAGTTTCATAAGGTACCGACAACGAATATTGCAGCCTGTTGGAAGCGAAGCCTTCCAGCGTCGTTCCGTTTACTCGCAGATCAAGCAGGGAGCTGTCGGACGATGACGCTTTTGGATTCCTGGTTATGAGAATCGTATAAACCTTCATCGGCTGGTCTGGCGCCGTAAGCGTGACGGTAACCGGATTTGCACCGACAATCAGGTTGTCGCCGCCAGTTACCGCTACCGTTGCCGTTGTATGGGTTGCCGTATAAGTTACAGCTGCAACTGTAGTTTCATAAGGCACCGACAATGAATAGTCCAGCTTGTCCCATGCGAAGCCGCTTAACGTAACTCCGTTCACGCGCAGATCGCTTAAGGAAGGCGGCATGTCGGCACGGTTCACGTTAATGACATACGTTTTGACGTTTCCGTTCGGCGCCGTCACCGTCACATGGACGATGTTATCGCCAACCTGCAGGTTGGAATTGCCTGTAACAACGACTACAGCCTGAGGCTCGGAAGCCGTATACGTAACATTGGCGTTCGTCGCGGTATTTGGAACGTTCAGAGAGTAATCAAGCTTATCAGGCTTGAAGCCTTCAAGTGAAACGCTGTTAACTTGGAGATCCGATAGGCTCGCGTTCCCGCTTGCAACCTTATCGCCGGTAAAATCAATTTCGCTCATGCTGGTAAACGTTTTGGATAAGTCCGTATTATAGGTTCCGGTAACAATAAATTTCACGTAGCGTCCCTGCACGGTTTTGTCTAAAGAGACATAGTCCTTGTAAACCGTCCCTGTCCATGTTTTGCCAAATGTGCCGGTAGCTTTGTTGGCCGCATTGTTCAGGAATGCAGAATCGTTAAAGTCAGCCAGGTTGTCGGAGGCGTACAGCTCAAAATTTTTCGGAAACTCCATCGCACTTTGATTTAACCGGCTCTTTCTCTGGATGCCGTTTAATTTATAGGTGCTCTCCATATCGATAATAACCCAATGAGGGAATGGAGCAGCCGGGGTCTCCCATTTGGAGTGCCAGATGGTAGATTCCTGTCCGTCCAAAATGTTGCTTGCCACATTGTTTTCCAAATCTACAGTACTGAAAGAGTTAATCGAGAACGACGTTTTTGGAATGAACGTGTACATAACGGCATTCTTGGCCGTTTGCACAGCCCACATCAAATCGAGATAAGCTTGATCGATCACAGCCGCACTATCGCCGGCAGTCAAGGCTTTTGCGGAAGCTGTCCGGGCCGTCAGCTCGTTTTTCGCTTGATCGGGAAGAGACAAACCGGTTGTTGCAGCAATATAGGCAGCGAACTGTTCCGATTCCTGAATCAGCGTTGTCAATTGACTGAAGGTGTACAGCGTTGTCGACTGATATGAGTCGGATAGCGCTTTGGCTTCCGTCGCCGTCAAGGCGCGTTTCCATATTTTCAAATCGTCCAGTGTCACGGTTGCTCCACCGTTGCCTTTGTTGCCGTCTGCACCAAGGATGATGTGATACGGAGTGTCCATGCTGGACGCGCCTAATGCAGTGAGATCCTTGTTTGCCTTCATGACCCCGTCTACATAAGTAGTGGCCATCTTGTTCGTTCTGTCTACCGAGATCGTAAAGTAGTGCCATTCGGTTCCTACACCTTGAGCCGAATAATCGATACGATTGGTGCCGTCAGCCATGTTCAGCGTCATGTTGTTCGCAGTCGCAGGCCCGATATACCATCCCGGATTCTTGCCGGAATTCCAGTTTTTATTGGAGAGGACCGTCTGATCGCCTGCCAAATTGCCGGTGTGCCAGAACGATACCGTAAAGTCTCCATTGCCGAAGTTTAAGTCAGGTCTGCCGCCAAGATCGATATAGTTGGCATTGCCTGCCGCAATGCTGGCCGCTTGGCCGGATTTACCAGCGATATAGGTGACATTGCCGGCCATCGTAGCCAAGCCGGTTACGCCGGCAGCATCTTCATTCAGATTGCCGTCGAATTTCATGTCGGATACGAGCTGGTTCCACATCGTGTTTGGATCGATCGGCGTCAATTCCGGAGGCGTGCCGTCGGTTCGATAGAACGATTGCAACGGCGCGCTTTTGTTGCCGTATGCATCAACAGCCGCCACGGTTATGACGTACGACGTTGCCGGGCTCAGCCCCGTCATCGGGATATTCATTTCGTTCGGAATCGGAGAAAAATAATAGTCCGACAACACATTGTACGATTTCACTACTTGAGCTGTTCGTTGGTTGTACACTTTAATTTCATAATGATGCAAGGACTGATCGTCCTTAGCCTGGTTGAAGGAGAGCACAGGCACGTTATTGGTTCCTGGCAGCACCTTCAGGTCCGGATTTGCCGGGAATTGAGGCGCTGTTTTGTTGCGGTTAGTTTGCGTATACGTGAAATTGCTTTTAATTTCTTCTTTGGTGCCGCCTTCTAATTTCACGACCCATTTATTGCCCGCTAATGCGCCGGCGCTTCTAAAGGAAGTCTGCTGGCCCGCTCCTTGCCACACGCCACCAACATAGACCGAGCCTGCATCGCCGTTATACTCTATGCGCTCAATCTCGATGCGGTCCTTGTACACCTCGACAAATTGCGATTGCTGTACAGGAAATTCGAACCGCCCATCGATCAAGCCCTCTTCCGTCACAGCGGAGTAGCCATGATCTACCTCAACATAGGACATGGATCCAACATTCACGGTAGTGAAATCCTTCTGATAGATGGAACGATCGTCGTTAATGTTTAAATGCGAATGCCCGGAGAAAACAACCACCTGCGGATAATCTTTCAAATCCGTATACAGGTTCGGATTGGCCGCTTGCTGACCGTCCATGACGGTACCGGTAACGGGATGATGCAAAGTGATGAAGATCGGCTTATTTAGATTCGCCGGATCCGCCGTCAATGCTGCGAGTCTGCCCTTCAGCCAGTTTCTTTGTCCCGTGTCGCCGTTATAATTGTTTGCATTCAGGAAGAAAAACGAATAGCCGCCGATCGTTTTCTCGTAGTAGCCATTCGTCTGATCCGTAAACCAATCCGTCGGGTAATATTGCTTCACTTCGGCTACGCTAGCGTCATGGTTGCCGATTGCAATTTGAACAGTCAGGTTTGTCCAATTTTTACGCGTTAATTGCTCTTGGAGAACATCACGTGCAAACTGGTGATGCGGTCCCAAGCCATTGCCGTTGTCATTGATGACGTCCCCGGCGATAAGAATCGCGTCAGGATTAGGAAAGATGGAGGAAATGACATCGAAATTGCTCGCCCATCTACCGCGTGTTTTCGCATCCTGATCCGATGTGCCGGGACCAATATGGATATCTGACATCGCAGCGAATTTGAGCAGCGGTTTTTCGGTTGATTTGATGATATAGCCGTAAGTAGCGGCCTTACTCCAGACGCCGTCTTTCAAGGCGATCACCGAAACATTCGTCGATTCCGTGAGGACGATCGGCGTTCCGGTATACTTCAGGCTGGTTTCGTCAGGCATTGTGCCGTCCAACGTGTAATAAATGTCCGCACCCGCCGTATTGGAGCTTAACGCAACACTGACGGATTGCTCATAGCGTCCTGCAGGTGAAGAGGCAACCGGCGTGTCCACCGCAGCTGCGGCTAATGCGACCGGGACATAGCCAGCTCCAGCTGAGTGAACGACTGTACTGGCAATCGTGCATGCCATTAATGCGGATATTAATTTCTTGGCCTTTAACAAAAAGAGCCCTCCTTAATGGTGAGTACTTGAGACATGTTGCCTACTGAACAGTGACTAAGAAGACAAAGGTACAAGGTTCCGTGCGATTTAAGATAGGCATTCCTCCCTCGTTCAACAAAACAACACAAAACCACAATTTATTTACATTGATTAGTTGTTTTCTTGCAGTATTCAATTGCATTTTATTCGCGGTTTGTTTGCGGAATGTTAATTCAATCTAATGATTTTGTAAACATCACGAAACAAACCTAAAAATATAAGTAGAGTCGAGTACGAATTATAGGGCAGCGATAGAACCGATGGACAAACCATTGTAAGCATTCGCATAGGAAAAGAAGCTGTAAAAGAGTTCAATTAACGAACAATCCTTTGCATAAATTGGGGACGACAGCGACTAGGAAATGGGGGACGGGTCAGTTGTGTGACTGCCGGCATAGAGACTGATTCGGTATCGCCGGAATCGTGGCGGCGACAACGACAGACAGCGTCAATGCTGCTGGCCGACAGTCAACAGTATGGCAAACAAGAAGGGGAAGTCTACTAAGATGAAGCCTTATACCACGCGCTCGAGGAACCAATAAATACCGAACAAACCGATGATGCCCGATATGCCATAGACCGTAGGAGCATTCCAGCGGGTGCGCCCGATTTTAGTGATGATTGGCAAAAGAACAAGGAAAATAGCCAGCTGTCCCAGCTCAATGCCTAGATTAAAGGAGAACAACGGAAGAGCAACATTCCCTGAAAATCTGCCCTCCAGCACTCCCGCGAATCCGAAGCCATGAATAAGTCCGAAGCATGCCGTAATCAGCCAGCGCCATTTATGCTCTTTGCGCAGCATATTTTCTACTGCCACAAAAACAATGCTTAGTGCAATTAAAGGCTCAATGATGGCCCCGGGGATCTGGACGATTCCGAGTGCTGCCAAAGCCAAAGTGATACTGTGTCCGACCGTGAAGGAAGTGATGATTTTCAAATATTCACTCCACTTCAGACGCACAATGACCAAGCCTAATAGGAATAACAGATGATCGTACCCTGTGAACAGATGCTCCATCCCATAGGCAATATAACTTCCCAATGTAAACAGCCAATCCGGAATTGCTACTTCCATTATTTTCTTCTCCTTTTTGTTTTCATTTTTTTCAGATACAATCCCCGGACTGCCAGTAGAATCGCTGCAATCAGCAGCAACAGCGAAACGAGCAAGATCCATGAAGGTATCTTGATCATCCGATCAACGATCGCTTGTGGACTATGAGGATCCATATACAGCTTTAACATTGGATGACTTCTATCAAAATCATGCTCGCTCGTCGAACCGTCCAGCGAAGTAATCGTAGCAAAGTTGTGATGTGTCGGACTGACGTTCGTGAACAAGAGATTGTACTTGATGGCCAGCTCCTTGACTTCCTTCCCAAAATTGTAGTCAAAATTCAGCTTAATCATCGGAATTCCTAACCCTTGTTCAATCATTTCCATAGATCCAAGCTTCGCTTGCAACTCGGCTCCGTCCGCTTTGACGGACAGTCCTCGCGATACAAACTCCTTCATTTCGGATTCCTTTTGCTTGGCTTCCTCGATTGTGAATGAACCGTCCTGATCTACATCGAGATTTAGAAGCGGGCTCATTTCGTCCGGCAGAAGCAGCAGTTCGTAGCGCATCCCTTCCTCTTGGAGTGTTATATGCGAATACCCAAAAGACGGTCCGTGGGCCGTTGCCCCACTAGGAAGAAAAAATAGTAGCCAAGCTAGCAATAATGAAAATATCCGTAATTTTACTGTCTTTCGTTGTTTCATGTAGTTGTGCTCCTGTTTTGCATAATTATCAGCTCGTTCTGCTATTGCCATCACGATATGGATGATATTCCCCCTCAAAGAAAACAATGTAAAACAATTAAAATATTATTTATTTCATTGTTTTATATAGCATTTTCTTGTATTGTAATTTCGTTTTGTTCGTCCATTGTTAATTGAATATATATTTTTAGTAAATTTGGGTATGTGGACCATGCACAATGCAAAAAAAAACGCCAATCGTTCCAAGTTGTAAGCTTGGTTTGATTGGTGTAAAAGTGACGGAAAAACGGTATGGACAGTAACGGCTATGTATACGTTATTCCACTTTTCTCAATGCAAATCCATCTTCTCTCCTTCCAAGAACAATGCACAAAGGGTGTTATCCACCAATTTTCCATTCCAAGTTGATGTTATCTTTATTATTAACAAAAAAAAGGAGAGCCGGTTCAGGCTCTCCATAGAGGGGTTATGATTTAGAAGGTGATGAAGTTCACGATAAATTAAGCATGCACGTATTGGGAAGCTGCCGCTTCTTCGAGACCGATCTTCAAGCCGAGCGCGAAGGCTACTTTCATGACTGTTTCCATGGATGGAACCGTGTGTGAATTTCCAAACGTGCAACTTGAGCTTGCGTAATTCCCGCGCGTTTTGCAACCTCGGCCTGAGTTAACCCGGTACTTTCCTTCTGCGGGTGATCTCGTTAACTAGTCTTGCCATCTGAGCTAAGACTTCCTTGTCGGTATCGTTGATAGCTGTCATATTCTTTTTTAATTCGCTGAAATCGATTGGACCTTGATAATTATCCATGTGAATCACCTCCTGTCGTTCAATTTCGGGATCGGAGTGGCCCCTGCGATGCCCTTCATCCGACCAAGAACTTCTTCCTTAAGGATTTCATTTTTTCCAATCATTCATTCTATCCAATGCCCGTTGCAATTCTAACTTGCTTGTCTGATTAGTGTTCTTGCGGAATTCCGTCAGCAAGATAATCTTTCCCTTCCAGAAGAAATAAGTGATACGGTGCCTTCCGGGTCTCAATTCAAAGAGTCCATTTTGGAGTGTCCTGGAATGGGGCATTCCGTCATGGAGTCACTCCATGCAATACAAGATGGATTGAAGTAGCTTCATTGAAGTATTGTCCCCATCTTCTGCTTTTTGGTTGAGGCTAATGATGAAATCCTTATAAAATAACAACTTTTTCCAATAAATTTAGCTGCATCATTCAATACGTCCTATTACATCGGGGGGTGAGCAGATTGCACTTAGCATAGATAAAAAAGAAAAACCCTTTATATAAAAGGGTTTTTCTCATAAGCGGGTGATGGGAATCGAACCCACGCCACCAGCTTGGGAAGCTGGAGTTCTGCCATTGAACTACACCCGCGCAAGCGCTTCCGCCGTTTCAGCGGATACTTCCCATTATATTCCTCTCCCCCGGCATTGTCCAGAGGAAAATCCCCTGTTACACCGGGATCAGCGGAATAAAACGCTCTAGCGTGCCGTCGAACGGGAACAGCTCGGCCGCAATCCGGCGCTGCAAGCTTTCCAGCTCTTCTCTGGCCCTGCGGATCAACTCGTCGGGGTAACCGAGCTGCACCGAATGAAGCGCAAATTCGTCCTCGTCGACCACTTTCCACTCTCCGTTTCTATAAATAAGATCCAGATCGAGATCGACAAACGAGACCACATCCCCGTTAGCCTTGGCCGGCTGGTTGATGTTGCAGTAATATTGCTTGATTTGGCCATCAATCACTTCCGCGCTGACCGTAAACCAGGACTGGAAGGAAAAGAACTCAATCGTCCAGTTGTTCATTGTAAATGTTTTGCCCCTGGTGTAATGCTTCAACTGCCGTCCGGCTTCGCTTAACACAAATAAATGCTCCCCGGTCCTCTCCAACAGCCGAGTGTTCCATTCATAGTGCAGACGATCCCCGTACTTCAAAGATTGGATCGTAAGTATTTGATTCGGCTCCATGCATCCCATCCTCGCAACTCGCTCTTAATAACGCCTTTCTTCTAACCAATCATACTGGTTCATTATACCAAAAAACACCCCCCGCGGTGCTCTTACCGGCAGGAAGTGCTTCGTTTATTCGCGCGGTCTGCGCATACCGTCTGTTAGTCCAAGCTGCCTATATGATTGAACGGGTAGTAGCGGAACAGTACTTTCCCGACAAGCTGGCTTTTGTCCACAAACGGCGTCGGCCATAGGTGGGAATCGAGACTATCGTTTCGGTTGTCTCCCAGGAAGAAATAGTTATCCTCAGGAACCGTTACAGGACCGAACGTGTAGCTCATCGGCTCTTGCACATAAGGCTCGTCTACCTTCTGCCCGTTGCGGATCAGCGTGCCGTCCTTGATTTCAATCGTATCTCCAGGCAACCCGATTAACCGCTTGACGAAGCGTTGATCGGCCTGATCCGGAAGAGGCGGGTAAAATACGACGACATCGCCGAATTGAAAATCGGTCAGCTTGACCATTTTCTCCACCAATATTTTATCTTCCAGCTGGATTGTAGGCAGCATCGAACCTGTCGGCACTTTCATGCCTTGCGCCACATAGGTATTGAACGTAAAGCTGACAACCACAGCGATTGCCAAGGTAGGGACCCACTCTTTGATCCACCGTTTCACTCGTTGCATCTCTTCAGCTCCTTTTGCCGTCTCTTTGTCCACTCTACACCAATTCGGCAAAAGAAAGATTAAAGCAACATAAAATTTTTACAATCCCGCTACTTGGCAGGCGCGGCTGCAGTTTTATTGTCAACCGTCAAATATTCTTTGGTTCTGCGACCATCGGCTTTCCATTCGACTTGGACCTGGTCCGTATCCTTCCAGCTTGCGACCTCGTTTATATTTTGCAGAGTGAAGGATGCTCCCGGTTTCATGACCGACGGTTCGGCTAGATCGTTTTTCTGGGTTTCCCCGTTTTTGCGGACAATGGTTACCGTTACTTCTTCGAGGTTCTCGTCCAGCTTATTTTCTATGACCACAACTTCCTGAAACTTGTTGTTCCCCTTGGGCGTATAGTTCAGCTTGACACGCCAATGAGGCGAATCGCCCTGGAGGGTCGTCGCAGTCATTGCCGCGGCATCGTTCGGCTTGGAATCAGCCGGATTCCCCGTATTCGCCGAATTGCCTTTATTGCAGGCAGTCAATGCCAAAGCCGCGATGATAAGGATGAGCACTGGCCCTCGCAAAAATAATTTCATCATACCGTAGTACCTCCTAAATTGCCTTATACCTAATTTGGTTCCGCTTGCCCTATTTTATTCCATCTTATAGTGAGAATTCAAATGGGCTCTTTTGACATCGTTGCGGTGTTATCGTTAATATGAAAGAGATAGGCAACCATTTCCGGGGAGGGATTCATGTGAAATACCGCAGATTAGGCAAAACGAATATGAAGGTTTCTGTGATCGGGGTCGGCACGTGGCAGTTCGGAGGAGAATGGGGTAAGGCGTTCACGCAGGAGGAAGCGGACGCGATACTCGATCAAGCCAAAGATTCCGGCATCAACTTGATCGACACGGCTGAATGCTATGGCGACCATACATCGGAATCCTTGATCGGGAACTATGTTGCACGCAACCGCCGCGAGGACTGGGTTATTGCCACGAAATTCGGGCATCATTTTCACGGTCATCAGGAGCGCACGCAGCATTGGTCGCCTCAGGAAGTGTTAAGCCAGCTGGAAGCGTCCTTGAAGGCTTTGAAAACCGACTATATCGATCTGTATCAGTTCCATTCGGGCTCGGACGAAGCGTTCGATCAGGACGAGCTGTGGACGCTGCTCGACAAACAGGTGCAAGCGGGCAAAATCCGCCATCTGGGCACATCGATCGGAAGCAACGATAACCTCCATCAGACCGCGGCTTCGACGAAAGTCAATTCCCAAGCGATTCAGGTCGTCTATAACCGTCTCGACCGCCGCCCTGAAGAGCGGGTTTTTCCTTCCTGCGAGGAGCAGGATTTGGGCGTATTGGCGCGCGTTCCGCTGGCGAGCGGCTATTTGAGCGGCAAATACAAGCCGGGCGCCGTATTCCCGGATAACGATGTGCGCAACCGCCACGACAAGGAGCAAACGATCGCCAAGCTGGAGGAAACGGCGCGCATCCGCGAGAACGAAGTGCCTGAAGGCATGGACATGGCTACGTGGGCGTTGGCCTGGTGCTTGAAGCATCCCGCCGTAACGTCGGTCATTCCGGGCTGCAAGAGCCCTGAGCAGGTCATCTCGAACGCAGCGGCGGCGGAATTTGTGTCCGACCTGCACAAGCAAAGCTGGAAAGAGTAGGCTTTAGGCAAAGCAAAAAAATCCATGTTTTTAGACAGAACCGTCCATGTTATTCGGTTGCAGGGTTGCGGTATGCTAGTTCGTGAACGCATCAAAGCGGGGTTCACCCATCACAGCCAGCTAAAGGAAAGGTCTTGAAACCGATGAAGCTTACGACACGAATTTACATGGACGCGGCTCTGCAAAATATGAAAAGCGTCAGTTTCTTTACTTTTCTCCAAGTACTTATCGCCCGTCTCGGAGCGAGCAATTTTGAAATCGCCTTATCGAACTCTCTTCCGCCTCTGTTCTGCGCATTGTCGTTGGCCTTTCTTACTCGACAGCTGCCTGTAACCAGAGGCGTTTTTCTCGTTAGCGGCTACGTCCGCCAGGCGGCCTTCCTCTGCATGGCTTTTGCCGCACTGCTGTCACATCCTATCCCGTTCCTGCTGTTTTTCTGGTGTATCAATGCCGTAGCCGTCATGATAACGGGAGCGCAGCAGCCGGCTATTATGCGCAAATGGGTCGCGCCGGACGAATTCCCCAAAATTTTTAGCAATAATAAAATTATCGGCATTGTGATCGTCACCTTCGGGAGCTTCGGCATCGGCTATTATTTGGACGCTTTCGACTGGATGTTTCCGAAAAACTACGTGTTCTCGATGCTCGTAGGCTGTCTCGCTACCTTCGCCGGCATGTCGCTCATCGCAGAGCTGGCACCGCGGGAAAAGAAGCCGATCCGCCTGACTTGGATGAAGCCGCTTCAGGAATGCGACCGAAAAACGTGGTGGATGGGACTGAACAATGTCGGGATCGCCATGGTCGCTCCGCTGTTCGTCATTTATCATGTCAACGTACTGAAGCTGACCAACTCGCAAATCGCCTATTTCGTCATCATCGCAGGTATCGTCTCGACGCTGCTGCTGCCTGTCGCCCGCCGCTGCATGGAACGGTTCGGCCTTCTTAAGGTGTACGGCACCGCGGTTATCGGGATGGCTCTGGCCGTGCTGCCTTACGGGTTTGTTCAATCGTTCTGGCTGCTTGTCGTCATCCAGGGCTGGGTCGGGTTTTGTCTGGCCGTTCATGAGGTTGCATCGCAGACGATCATGATGAACGAAGCCTCCAAGCATCGCAAGGAGATGGCTTACTTCTCCGATTTCCAGCTCGTCATGAATGCGGGGAACGCCGTAGGTGCGCTCATAGCCGGAGCCTTGATATCGTTCCTCCCGTTGTGGGGCTGCTTCATCATCATTGCCGTGAGCCGCGTCTTCTTCTATTTCACATACCGGGCGTCCAAGGAGACGGAAGCTCAAGAGCAGCCCGCCCCGCTGCAAGGAGCCAAATCGGCTAACGGATAAGCCTGGCCGTACAAATAGCAAAACCCCAGCCGGACATCTAATCAAAGTCCGATTGGGGTTATTTGTTATTCGCTAAAATACGCGAATTTGCTTTTTATATACTTTTTCATCGTCGTTGCTGTCCATGACGCGCACCTCGATATTCCAATACCCCGGGTACGGCAAATACGGTCCGCGCGCTTTGTACGTATGCTTTTTTAAGCCGCCGAAATTATCTTCTACGACGTTATCCTCCGTATAGACCAGCGGCACTTCTAGAGGCGCGATGTCCGGTGCTTTGTCATCCTGAAGCTTCAAAATAACCTGCTTCGGCTTGCCCAGCTTCTCCGGAAGCCATACTTTGACGGTAAAATCATTCACCCCAGGTGTAGTCGGAGAAATTTGCGTCGTCATATGGATCGTTTCGCCCATGTCGTGCCAGTTCAGCGGCGTATTGGCCGGAAGCGGCGTCATATAGGTGAATACCCCTACAATCCCGGCGATGAGCAGCGCCAGCAAGGCGTCGATTCGCAGCAGGCTCTTGGTGCTGTCCTCGCGTTTGCGGAACAACCATCGCAGTGTTCCTGCCGCCAGAACTACCAGGACGACAAGTCCGGATTTGACCAGCAGCAGCTTACCCCAATTCGTTTCCAGCACATATTCGATATTCGGCAAAAAGACGAAAGCCGTCAATATTCCTGACACTGTAAGCAGGACGATGGATGCAAAGGCTGCGCCGGAAAACCGCGGAAAGAAAGCTTTCCCCGCCGCTTTATCCGTACTCCACAAATAAAGCAGCATCAGCACGCCGCCTACCCATATCGCCGCAGCACCCAAGTGGATCACGTCAAGCAGAATAGTCTGCTTCAACGGCTGAAAGGCTGCCGCGTGACCGTTGAAGCTTTTGGTCAGCCAGATGAGAACGACCCACAGCAAATCCAATCCTATCGAACGGTGCAGCATAACGAAGCTAAGCAGCGACAGAGCAAGAGACGCCAGCCACACATACCCTATGCTGGTCTTTGTAATCGTAGTGATGAATGCGTCTGTTCCCCCGTCGCCGATAAGAGCAAACAAGTGCGTAAACATGAAGAATAGAAAGGCGAGTAAATAGCCCTGCTGCAGCTGGGTACCGCGCTCCCGGACTTTGGTCTCGGCGCTTGCGTTCAGACTGCTCTTGCCAAAACGCATCCACAGCAGCCACCCGGTAAACGCGAGCATAAAGATGTAATATAAAATCCGCGAAATATACTGCAAAATGTCTACAACGCCGAGACCGGTAGATAAACCAGAGCCCTGCGGATGCATATGCTCCATGATCGGCGACGATTCGACCGGCTGTTGACTTAAGCTTTGCCCGACCGCGAACAAGTACGTCCCTTCCACCGGATGGCCGTCCGCCGAGATGACATGATAAGTAACGATATAGCTTCCTTTGCCGAGCTGCGGCAGCTTCAGCTCTACACTCAAGCGATCGGCGCTCATCTGTGCCTTGTCGTTCGTGACCTGCTTCTTGCTGCTGTCAAACACCTTTATATAGAAGACGCCTTCTTCCAGTCTTTCGTTAAAAGTCAGGACGATCTTATCCGGCGGGTCCTTCAATTCATCGTTAGCGGCAGGAACCGACTGCAGCAAGCCCGCATGTGCCGATACTCCGTGCGGAAACACAGCTCCAATCATTCCGGCAAGCAAAATCAAGCAGCAGAGCAAACGAATGAACCATTGTCTCTGTATCCTATGTAGCCGACTCCCCTCGGCTGTGAACGTGTTACTCATGGACGTAAAATCCTCCTCAACATTACGGGGAGCAGCTACTCTCCCTTAATCCGCTTTCTGCCGGCAAAGCCGTCGTACAATCCGTGATAATGCTCTATGCTCGCTTCTCCCTGACGCCAGCACAGAAGCACTTCCTGCCCGTCCCGGATCGACGGAAAATCAACGAGTCCGCTGTCTATATCTTTTAATTGCACGCCCTTCAATTCAAAGCTCTGCAGTATCGTATTGCCTTCCACCTGCAAAAAATCCATTTCGCATTCCAGCGTAAAATAAGGATCTCCCTCTACGAGCATGCTGTTTTGCTTGTGAAAAGCTTTCAATTGGTACAGTTCCTCGTACTTGTCGCGGAACTGGCGCTTGATCTCCTGCAGCTTCTCCAATTCCTGTTTGACAACAGGGAGCATGGCGTTGGCTTCTTCCAATGTATAGTACGTTTTGCTCATGGATACCTCCGTTACCATCCGATCGATCGTATTTTATTTGCCGTTGGCGTTGTTGGCGTCAGCATCGTCAGCATGCCGATGCGAAGTTTCGTGCTGATGCTCATGCGTGTGTGAGTGAGGAAGCGAATGTGTATGCGTATGACCGTGATGATGGTCCGTATGATGGCCGTCTTGGCCGTTAACGTCGAAATGGGTAACGGATAGCTCGGCGTAGGCAACGCCTTTCAATACTTGAATGCGCTGCTGAAGCTCTCTTAACCGTTGAACGACTCCCCGGACGACGATAACCTCCAGACATTGCTGATGATTCAAATGAATATGAAGCGAAGAATTGATTTCCTGGTGATAGTCATGCTGCAGCTCCGTAAGCACGATAGGCAAATCGCTCACATGGTGGTCATACACCATCACGATCGTTCCTGCAGCATACTGCTCGGGACAAATCTGGGCCGGAGCCAGAAGCGCCTTCCTGACCAAGTCCCGAATCGCCTCGGAACGGTTGTCGTATCCTTGCTCCTCCAGCATGGCGTCGAACTGCTCTATTAACGATTGCGGCATCGAAATACCGAACCGGACAAGGGAATCTTTTTCAGTCATACTCGGTCCCCCTTCTTGTTTACAGGCATGGATCCCATTTGGCTTGCCGTAATCAATGTACTTTTCTTTAATGTAGCATACTCGGCAGACCCTAACCAAACTTTTCACCGTAATGTCAAACTCTCGGAGGGCAATCCAAGATTTATGTTTGCTTAATCAAGTTCGGTGGACGGATAGGAGCTGTCCCAAGCTTGTGTGCTGACTGATTTGGGGCCAATTCGAGCTGAAGGAAGGGACCTTCTATTAAACGTTCAAGAGACAGGAGAAAACGGCTTGTATCGTGGCTTACTCGGGACAGGAAGAAGAGACAGGCGGAGGAAGCGCAAATATTATGGATGCAGGGAGTCACATAGAGAAGGCAATGAGGGGCTTGATGTGCTCGAGGAGACTGCCTGCTGTCCCCTCAATCGCAGGAAGTGACAGCATTAGCATGGAGCAATAGGTTTCAAGTGCGCTACAGCTACAGGCATTCCACTGCATGGCCTATAGCTGTGGCACGTCCCGGTGCGGGCTTACTTAACCTTTCTCAAGTGTAGTGATTGAAAATGCGGCTTACCCGTTTCCAACGGAACCGTCTGAAAATATTCGATATCCATATGAACGCGGACAGCCTCCTGGACGGATTCGTCCGTATACATGCTGAACAGCCGCTTCGGCTCGCACCAGTCGTCCTCCCATATTTCTTCCGAGTCCTTGCCTCCGTACACCCCCATGTACAGCAATCCGTCTTCTTTCATTACTCTTTTGATTTCGTCGAGCACTTGACCCAGCTCCGCCTTCGGAACATGCAGCAGGCAGTTCAGGGCGTAGACGGCGTCGAAGGACCGGTCAGGAAATTGGAGGTTGTAAAAATCCATTACGGCCGCATCCAGCCCCTTGGCCTTGCAGTGCTTCACCATCTCTTCGGACAAATCGATGCAGGTGATGCTGAACCCTTCGGAACGGAAATATTCGCTGTCCTTTCCCGTCCCTACACCGATTTCCAGCACGGCCGTCTTCCCCTCCTCGCGCAGCTTGCTTATGAACCGCTCCCTCTCCTGCACCTTCCATTCGGCGGGAACCACAGCTGCTCTTTTCGCTGCATCCGCATCGTAAGCTTTGGCTAAGCTGGCTTTCGTTTCGTTGTTCATCCGATGATTCCTCCTCAACAGGTATATAAGAACATATATTCGCCATTTCTTTGAAGATTCCTTCCGAAGCTGCAATATCTGGGCAGCCCACTTTCGGTCTCTTGAGAAGGTATATATCCGTTTGCACCCTCATACTTTTACATTGAACATGGAGGAGGTATGTCTATGGTTCAGGATGCATTATTCGAGCACCGTTTTTGGCTGCAAATATTAGGAGACCACAGCAGCTTCATCTGGAACGCACTCTCTCCCAAGGAAACGCAATCTATTCAGACGGCACAGCAATTCAAGCAATCCTTCGACATATTGCTGGAGTATTCCCGGCGCTCGTTAACCGAAGGAGAGCTGACGACGCTGAATCAGCAGGCTCTTGCTCTAACCAATCAACTCCGGATGTTTACATTAGATTTGCTAAAACGAATGCTGGCCGGCAAACTTACCATTGGGCTGACGCCAACGTTTATGAATCATATGCTTAACGAGTTGGAGGAATATTTGCGCATTCTGAATGAACTGGTATCCGGAAGGCCTGTTCCTCGTTACGATGCCATTCATCACGACTTGCTATGGCTGTTGGATGCATCCGGTCATGCCGCCTCCATCTCAAGCAATTTGGATGCGGTCGAGAGCCGGTTGCTTGAAAAAAGTGCACAGTTCGAGATTCATTTTAATCAGTTTTATTTAAAAAGCATCGAGATGGCCGGTTATATGAGAACACAGCTGCAAGATTTCCCTGCTTTTCGGAAGTTCCACACGGACGTAAATATTGAAATGAAGCTTTTTGTGGCCTTTTTGCAGGAGCTTGAGGAACTGGAATTGTCAGCCGAAGTCCTTGACAGTTTAAGTCCGCTTATTCCTGACCATATGATGCGGGAGGAGTGTTACTATCTTACCAAGCTGGCCCAGCTTGGTTTAATTCCCGATCCGAATTGCGATCCGGCGAAGCCAAGAATCGAAGGCTAGCCTATTCACTTATTTTCATCGATACGAGCCAGAGCCAAGCCAAGAAGGACATACAAAATAGCCGTGGCGCAATTGCCGCGGCTCTTTTCTGTTTTGCCGGTGATAATGCTTACCCGACCGCAAGCAGACGCTGAACCTGATCGGTCGTCAATCCGTCGGCAGCCGTGCGGATGAGACCGAAGCACGGGATCAGCTCGCGGGCGGTTAACGGCTCCGGCCGGTCCGTCCAGCCCGCCAAATAGGCGAACGCGCCGACAAGCCGCTCGGGTGTGACTCCTGTGTCGCGCAGGGAAGCAAGAGTCAGCGCCTTATCGCGCTTGGACAACCGCTGGCCGCTTGCATCGACCAGCAGCGGGACATGGGCGAAACTCGGCGCCTTCAGCCCGAGGGCTTCGTACAGCGCAAGCTGCCTTGGCGTCGAGTCCAGCAGGTCGGCTCCACGCAGCACGTCGGTGATGCCCATGGCGGCATCGTCGACCGTCACGGCAAGCTGGTAGCTGAACATGCCGTCCGCGCGTTTGACGACAAAGTCGCTAAGCGCATCTCCTGCATAAGTATGCGGTCCCGCGAGCACATCATGGAAGCCAATCGCATGAGTCGGCATGATGAACCGGAGGGCGGGCGTCTTCTTCGCTGCCCTCGCCTGCCGCTCCTCCGGCGAGAGCGAGCGGCAGCCGCCGTGGTATGCGGCGCCTTCCGATGCCAGGCCGTGCGGGGCGTTGCCTATCGAAGCGAGCTCGCTTCGGCTGCAATAGCACGGGTACAGCCGCCCTGCACTGTGCAGCGTATCCAGCGCTTCCCGGTACAAGTGCTGCCGCAGGCTCTGCTCATAAGGCGCGCAGCTCCCGACGATCCGTGGACCTTCATCCCAGTCGATGCCGAACCACAGCAAATCGTCCTGCAGCTTCTCGGCATACTCGGGACGCGAGCGGGCTATATCTATATCCTCGATTCGCAGCACGAATTCGCCGCCGGCTTGCCGCATTTGCAGCCATGAAGCCAGGGCGGTGAACGCATTGCCGATATGCATCAATCCGGATGGTGTTGGGGCAAATCTTCCTCGTCGAGTCATCCTCACACGCTCCTTAAAGAATACAAAAAGAGCAGACAATAGATCTGCTCGTGTTCTCCAAGTATATGAAAGATATTCCGAATGGGCATAAATGGCGGAGCCGACGGGATTCGAACCCGCGGTCTCCTGCGTGACAGGCAGGCATGTTAGGCCTCTACACCACGGCTCCACACTTAAAATGTTTGTGTTTAATACACAAGGATAATAATACCACGATGATAAGACATCTGACAAGCCATATTCTCTCATATCAGTTTTTTTATGGCTTTATCTCTAATTAGGCTCGTGATGCCTGTTTGAAACTCGGTTTCAAGTAAATACGGCTACAAGTCCCCCATTTCTTCTTCATCGTCTATGATAACAAATTGCTCTAACTTCCAACTCCGTACCCTTGGCATGATCCATATAGCTCTGAATTTCTTGCCCGCGGATTACACCTTCAATAAGGGGAGTCATTCCAACCACATGGCGAACTCCGTTGATTTCAAAAATAGATTGCAACTCCAGCACCCCATCGATATCCAAAAAAATGACCTTCATGATTCATCCTCCTCTCGCTCTATCCCCTAGTAACCCGCCTATTATCTAAAATAATATCACTACTCAGCACAAATTGGGTATAAAGAACCATTTTCGCAAAGCAATCAAAAGTGATCCGTTGAGGAGCGAACGAAGCCTGAAGCCCGGGAAGCCCCGTGTACCTTGCTTACATTATATTTCAACGCTAAAAAT
Source organism: Paenibacillus sp. H1-7 (assembly GCF_022354825.1). Classification (GTDB taxonomy): domain Bacteria; phylum Bacillota; class Bacilli; order Paenibacillales; family NBRC-103111; genus Paenibacillus_S. The sequence continues at coordinate 1,447,402 of NZ_CP031168.1, read as the reverse complement.
GGTCCGAATCTCGTTCGCTGACGTGCGTTTTGTCGAATAATTAATAGATTGACAGACACCATATATTGAGTTAAATTCAATTTACATCTCCAAAGACAACTAGATCTTGTGGACACATGATTTCCATATGACATTATTCGCGGATTTCTGATATGATAGACATTACGGCTTGCGCCGCAGTAATTCGACGAACCGATGAACAACCATAGAGCATACTTCAACGGACGGCATGCGCTCGACACATTCGAGCAGGCCTGCATGCTTCTTCAATGTGCTTTTATTTCCCATCTTTTCTTATAAAGGAGCAGGTTTTAGATGATTATCGTAAAGAGAGACGGAACCAAGGAAGAGCTTGTTTTTTCCAAAATGAAAAAGGTTATCGATTTCGCTTGCGAAACGTACCCGGAGTGCGATCCGCTGGAGCTGGAAACCGCATTGCTGCCGCTGTTCCGCAACGGAATTTCCACTAAAGAAATTCAACGTCTGCTGATCCAGGTTGCTGTGGAGAAGACAAGCGTGGAGCAACCGAACTGGCAGTACGTCGCTGCAAAGCTGCTCAGCTACGATTTGTATAAGGAAGCCCGCACGAACCGCAAATACGGACATTTCGGCTACGGCGACCTGTACTCTCTTATCACTTACTTGACGGATATGGGGCTTTACGGCAAATACATAGTAGAGCATTACTCCAAAGAAGAAATTCAAGAGCTGGGTGCTTATATTAAACCGGAACGCGACTATCTGTTAAATTATATCGGACTCAAGACCTTATCCGACCGTTATTTGATCCGCGGCCTGGATAAGGAAGTGCTCGAGCTGCCTCAAGAGCTGTTCATGGGTGTCGCCATGCATTTGGCGATGAAGGAAGAGGACAAGCTGAAATGGGCCAAGCAATTCTACGATGTGCTGAGCAGCCTGGAAATGACCGTTGCTACGCCTACGCTGGCCAATGCCCGCAAGCCGCTTCACCAGCTGTCGAGCTGCTTCATCGATACGGTGCCTGATAACCTGTGGGGCATCTACAATGTAGACCAAAGCTTCGCTCAAGTTTCCAAGCACGGCGGCGGCATGGGCATTTATGTCGGCAAGGTCCGCAGCCGCGGATCCAATATTCGCGGATACAAAGGCGTTGCCGGCGGAGTCGTGCCATGGATTAAAAACTATAACAATACTGCTATCGCCGTTGACCAGCTGGGCGTTCGCTCCGGTGCGGTAGCCGTATACTTGGATGTATGGCATAAAGACATTCTCGATTTCCTCAACCTGAAGACGAACAACGGCGACGACCGGATGAAAGCCCACGATATTTTCCCTGGCGTATGCATTCCGGATCTGTTCATGAAAACCGTAGAAGAAAGAGGAACGTGGTATTTGTTCGATCCTCATGAAGTGCGCAAAGCAAAAGGCTACTCCATCGAGGACAGCTGGGGCGAAGAATGGGAGCGCCGCTACTGGGAGTGCGTGAACGACGACAAAATTTCCAAAGAGGAAATTCCGGCGATCGATATTATGAAGCGCATCATGACAAGCTCGTTCGAAACCGGTACGCCGTTCCTGTTCTTCCGCGATACGGTGAACCGCGCCAACCCGAACAAGCATGCGGGCATGGTCTACTGCTCCAACCTGTGCACGGAAATTTGCCAGAACATGAGCCCGACCGAGCTGATCCAAACTCACCATGAGGACGGCATTATTACCAACCAGGTGAAGAGCGGCGATTTCGTCGTGTGCAACCTGTCTTCCACCAACCTGGGACGCGTGTATACGAAAGAAGACATCGAGCGCGTAGTAACAACCCAAATGCGCATGATGGACAACGTAATCGATCTGAACTACTATCCGATTCCGCAAGCGGAAATTACGAATAAAAAGTATCGCGCTGTCGGCCTCGGCTCCAGCGGTTATCATCAAATGCTCGCCCAGCTGAAAATTCAATGGGAGTCCGATGAGCATGTAGCCAAAGCCGATGAGGTTTATGAGTGGATGAACTTCTATGCAATCAAAGCCTCCATGGAAATTGCGAAGGAAAAAGGCGCATTCAAGCTGTTCGAGGGCAGCGAATGGCAGACCGGCGCTTACTTCGAAGCGCGCGGCTACAACAGCCCGGAATGGCTGGAGCTGAAAGAGCAGGTAGCCAAGCATGGCGTCCGCAACGGCTGGATGTTCGCCATCGCTCCTACCGCTTCCACTTCGCTCATCGCAGGCTCTACGGCGGGGATCGATCCTATCTTCAACAAGTTTTTCGTGGAAGAGAAGAAAAATGCGGTGATCCCGCAAACCGCTCCGAATCTGAATGCCGAGACGATGTGGTTCTACAAGGAAGCTCACCGTATCGACCAGCATTGGAGCATCAAAGCGGCAGGCGCCCGCCAGCGCCATATCGACCAGGCTCAATCGTTCAACCTGTATATTACGCCAGAGCTGTCTGCGAAAGAGTTCCTGGAGCTGTACATGGCGGCTTGGAAGAACGGCTTGAAAACCGTTTACTACGTGCGGAACAAAAGCCTTGAAGTGGAAGATTGCGTAAGCTGCTCGGCATAATCACATCATTTTTTAACCATGATAATGAAGTACTTATATAGGGATTCTGTCTTTGTCAGCAAAGCTGAATCAAGGGTTGGGCAGGAGCGAAGCAATCTGTCTGAGGGTTCGGTTTTTAGGGGCAGCAGCATAAGCGATCTGCCCCTCTTCTCGCGCTCACCCTCAAGACGTTAAGCGTGCAGGTGCCCCTTCTCATTTGCCGGAGCAAATGAGTCAAGCACTTGCGTAAGCGCCCAGCTCCACTAACCTGACACTGAACGAACCATCGCATCAAACGTGAAGCGTGTGCCCCGGATACAAAGCGAAGGCTATAAGCCGGAGCCGATATCCGGGGCACGTAAGCGCTCAGAACCGAAAACAAGTAACTCCCACAGATAAGGGGGTCCAGGGGGCAAAGCCCCATGAGGCCCCCTTGCAGGGGGATTTAGGGGGTAGCCTTCCATGGATCAATTGCAAAAGAAAAAACTGTTTAACGAACACGGTGACCGTGACTGGGGCAAACGCCGCATGATCGGCGGCAATACGACGAACCTGATCGAGCTGAACAACGTGAAGTACGATTGGGCTACGAAAATGTACCGTACTATGATGAACAACTTCTGGATTCCGGAAGAAATTCCGCTGGCTCAAGACGCGAAGGACTACAAGTTCCTGTCGCCGGAGGAGCGCCAAAGCTACGACAAAATCATCAGCTTCCTTATCTTCCTGGACTCGCTCCAAACGGCCAACCTGCCAAACATTAACGAGTACATCACGGCTCCCGAAGTGAACCTGTGCCTGACCGTGCAAACGTTCCAGGAAGCGGTGCACAGCCAAAGCTACTCTTACATTTTGGATAGCGTCGTATCCGCCGAGGTCCGCGACGATATTTACAATCAATGGCGCGAGGACAAGCATTTGCTTCGCCGCAACCGGTTCATTACCGACTTGTACGAGAACTTCATCGAGGATCCTTCTACGCCGAACCTGATGAAGACGATCATGGCCAACTATATTCTGGAAGGCATTTACTTCTACAGCGGCTTCAGCTTCTTCTACGCCTTGGGACGTCAAGGCAAAATGCTCGGAACCGTATCCGAGATTAAATATATCCAGCGCGACGAGCTGACTCATCTGGCGTTGTTCCAAAATATTTTCCGGGAAATCCGCAAGGAAAATCCGGAAGTCTTCACGGATGAGCTCATTGAAGAGCTTCGCCAAATGATGAAGACGGCGGTGCAGCATGAAGTCGAATGGGGCCAATACATTACGAACAACAATATCAACGGCCTCAGCAACGAAATTATCGAACAGTACATCAAATATTTGTCCAACGAGCGTCTGAGAAAGCTTGGTCTCGATATTTTGTATCCGGAGATCGTCGATCATCCGATGAAATGGGTCGAGACGTTCAGCAACATGAACAGCATGAAAACCGACTTCTTCGAGCAAAAAGTAACCAACTACAGCAAATCGTCCAACATGAACTGGGACGATCTGTAAGAAGCATACGAGCAGGGTACCCCCAACTCCAAGTTTAGTACTGTGGGGTAACCCTGCTCCGCATATAGCAAGACCCCCTGATTCCCATCGGAACAGGGGGTCTTGCTCATTTTAGGTCAGCTGAAGCAGCTGCTTCACTTTAAACTCCAGTTCAACCATCGAAAACGGCTTATGCATAAACGTGTCGACTCCTAGTGCATGGCCTCTCGACAAGTCGTCGTCCCGATTGCGTCCGGACAGCATCAAAATGTTCAGGTCGGAAGGCTTGCCCACCTCTCGGTGCAATTTTTCCAGCATATCCAGGCCATCCAAATTCGGCATCACTCCGTCCAATATACACAGATGAACCTGCTGCTCCGTAATCAAACGGAACGCTTCCTCGCCGTCTTCGGCTTCAAGGAACGTTACCGGCAAATGCTGCAGCTTGGAAACGAGAATCGAGCGCAGGATCCGGTCGTCATCGGCGATCAGCACCGTGAGGTTCCGCTCCGCCGTATCTGCCGGCGTACTCTCGCTTTGATCCATCTCTTGAGCGTACAGGAGCACCCGGTTGCGGCCGCTCTGTTTGGCTGCATACATCGCGTCATCCGCGCGCTTGATCCAATCCTCAACCGTCAAGCCTTCCTTCCATCCGGTCACCCCGGCCGAGAACGTAATATAGAAAGGCTGCCCCTCAAACTGCGCTACAGGCTCCGTCTGGGCAAGCTGCAATATCGCATCGATCGATTTGACCGCATCCTGCTCCGTGCTGCCGGGCAGCACGACGACGAATTCTTCGCCGCCGAAGCGCGCGATCAAGTCGGTGGACCGGACATGCTTTTGCAGCAGGTGGGCAAGTCCCTGCAGCACCAAATCGCCGACATGGTGGCCGTACGTGTCGTTGATTTTTTTGAACCGGTCAATATCTATAAACACCATTGAGATCGGGGCCGGATAACGGCGGGTCCGCTGCAGCTCCACCTGAATCTGATGATCGAAAAACCGCCGGTTATAAATCCCCGTCAACGGGTCGCGAAAAGCCATTTGTTCAAAATTTTTCGTTCGTTTCAGCAGGCTGTAAATGCGGGCGCTCAATTCTTCATATTGGAACGGCTTCGTAACGAAATCGTCGGCTCCCAAATAGAAGCAGCGTACCTTGTCCTGAAGATCATTTCTGCCTGAAAGCACCACTAACGGGATCCATTTCAGGGTCGGGTCTTCCTTCACGAATTCGAACAGCTCGTACCCCGACTGCGGATGCATCATGAGGTCCAGTGTAATAAGATCGTAGTTATGCTCGCGAAGCAGCCTCTGTCCTGTCTCCACATCCGCTGCGTCGTCAACGTCATAGCCCTCCAGCTTCAGCCTGCGGACGAGATAAGCGCGAAGCACCTCGTCGTCATCAATAATCAGCAGCCGGCTTCCCGACGAGGCAAGCGTTTGCTTCCCGTACTGCTCCTGATGCTCGTCCAGCTCCAGCTCCTGCTGATACAGCTCGAGCTCCCGCTTCAGCTGGCTTATGGAAGGCGTTCCTTCCAGTGCCGACCGGTAAAACCGGGATGCCGTATGCTCCGCTGTCCATACGCCGGATACCTGCGTCCATTCCCAGTCCTTTACCAGCTTTTCGGCCACCGCTCCGATCCGTGTAAACTCGAACATCGGTGCGCTTCCTTTTATCGTATGCACAATCCGGTAGATCCGGTTTGCCGTGTCGAGCAAGCGATCCGTCTGTTCTTCCGCCAGCAGCCCGCTCAGCTCCGTCAGCTGCTTTCGCAGCTCTTCCACATAGCGCTTACGCCCCTCCTTCATCAGTCTGGCTTCCTTTTGCAAGCGATCCTCAGGTGTTAATTGACGCAAACCTTTCACTTCCAGTCGTTTCAATATATAAAGAAGTTCGATTATTGCCCTTCTTCTATCAGCTTCTGAACCGTATCCACCAGCTGGAGCGGACTGAACGGCTTCACGATATAGGTGCTGACACCGGCAGCCTTCGCCCGCTCGCGGTCTTTTTCCAGCGCTTTGGCCGTCAACAGAATCACCGGAACCTGCCGATTCGGATTATCGTGATTTCGCAGCCATTCGCATACTTCCACCCCGGTCAATTCCGGCATCATATAGTCAAGAATAATCAGATCGTAACGTTGGTTTTGAATTTCATTCAGCGCCTCTTTGCCGTCTTCCGCCTCCGTAATGTCGTATCCTTCATCGGATAACGTTTCCGTTAGTAAAAATCGCAGCGCCATCTCATCGTCGGCTAATAAAACACGGTAGTTGGCCATCGTAGTATTCTCCTTAAGTCCGTTGACAATTTGCTCCATTATACCATTTTCCGACCTCATTCGGTGGAAAATTTGATCCCAAGCCTGTGGCAAAATCAAAAACGATGATTTATCCGCACAAGGAACTATGTTACAATAAATCCGTTCATCATCTTTAGATAATATTTAGAAAAGTTAGTCATTTAGAACTATGGAAAGGCGATGAAAGCTTCCTTGGATAATTTAGACCCTATCATAAAAAAAGTGTCGAAACACGTTTCCTTCGGTCAGCCTGTTGCTGCCGGTTCGGTGATCAACCAAAGAATTTCCGATCCGCGAATCCCCATCTCGGCCTGTTATATGACGATGAAGCTGCACAATAAAGAGGATATTTGCTATTATGAGGCATGGCTGCAAAAAGACGGGCTGTTCGCCGTTACCGAAGCCTGGTACAAAGAGACGACCGTCCGGCGCAACCTGCTGCACGCTGACTTAACGTATGAACAGCTGCAGGAAGTGTATGGGGTTGAGGACGTTCAAGCCGTCGTTTCCCGGATGATCGAAATTATAAAAAAATCGGAGCAGGACGATTGGAGCCGATCTAGGAGAGCTTAACCGCCAGGTTAGCTCTTCTTCTTTACATAGACGCGCCATGAGCCTTCACGTATCGGAGCGCATCCACGAGAGTCGTTCCATACATAGATCCAGCCTTCCCGCTCCGGCCTCAGAGCATCACGGACCCATACCCGTTCGTAGTCGTTCGACTGGCCCGGTCCGTAGTATTCCTCCAACGCATCGAGATGAACGAGCGCTTCGTCATCCAACTGAAACCACTCGCCTTCAATACGCTCTTCCCCTTCCAGGACAAGCCCGGGATAAGGTCCGAAATCATAGAGCCTGCCGCAAACCGCTCCCGGCTCCACATGGCGCAAATACGGAGCGGCGATATGATGATTGACCTCGCCCGTCAGCAAGGTGCCATATACAAAGACGCAAATCATCCGCTTCACCTCCCTTTACCAGCTGCTGAACACCACGGCCGCCGTGGCCGGCAGCCGGCATCGTGCATAGGATACACTACATCAAGCATTTGCTACAGCTTGTACCAAACCATCATACCATCCCGAAGGGAGATGCTCCGAATGTTAAGTCCGGAAGACGCTAACAAAATCATTTTGTTTTTATCCGCCGCCTACGGCTGTACCGATTCGGAAGAAGCTCAAGCCGAGTTTCATCGTTTGGCCAATGAGCTTCGCAAAGCATCCGGTCAACCGGAGGAATAAGAGCCGCTTCGGCTTGAAGGAAGCCGGGGGCTTGTCGAGTAAACATAGCTTGAATTCATCTTCAAGCTCCGTTGAGGTATCCCTCTCTGGAAGCTATTGAGATTTTCAATGGCGGGTACTTCAGGGTTAACCGGTTTTGTCGACAGCCTGTACCGGCTTCACGGAAGCCGTTTTTTTTGTGGGCAAGGCTTGTCCAAATTCAGTCCGGCTTTCGCTTAATTCAGCTTTCTGACGCCATTTCCTCCTGCGTAACGCTTCCGCGGGTTATTTGGCGTTGTTCCCGGCACGAATCCATCTATGAATGTGATTCACCTATGGTCATTCGCCCTCATATAGTAGTTCTGGAAAAAAATATGGCAAAATCCAAAAACACATATTGCCGATAATCTTACTTGGTTTTATAATAAAGCAAATAGACTTTCAGAGCATACGAATGCATGGGGTGGAATACATGGACTGGAGCATTGCTATTATGGGGCTGTTCGTCGGCCTTCTTGTCGGGTTAACCGGTGTTGGAGGAGCGGCATTGCTGACGCCTCTTCTCGTGTTGTTAGGAATTCAGCCGACCGTTGCCGTTGCCACCGATTTATTTTATAACTCTGTAACGAAGCTGTTCGGGAGTTTTCAGCATTACCGTCAAAAGACGATCAACTTTACGTTGACCAAATATTTAGCCTTCGGCAGTATCCCGAGCGCCGTAGCGGCTATTTTGCTGCTTGAGCTGTATCCGCCGCTGCATAGCATTCAAGAGACAATCGTGAAGCATACGCTCGGCATCGTCCTTATCATCGTAGCCATTTTGAGCATCGCCAAGCAATGGATCGGACGGCTCGACAGCAACCGCTGGCAGGAGAAGCCGATGGAGGAGAAACGATGGATGACGATCGGCATCGGCATCCTGCTAGGCTTTATCGTCGGGCTGACCTCAATCGGCTCGGGGTCGCTTTTTGCACTGGCGATGATGTTCTTCTTCCGCTTGGGAGCCGCCGAGCTGGTCGGCACGGATATCGCCCATGCGTTCCTTCTGGTAAGCGCAGCGGGCCTGATGCATGCCGGCTTCGGGAACATCGATTACGGCTTGGCCTTTAATCTGCTGGCCGGTTCCATTCCCGGCGTCCTCGTCGGCAGCGGATTATCCGCGAAGCTGCCCGCCAAACCGCTGCGGACGATTATGGCCGCCATCATCTTAATCAGCGGCTTCAAGCTGATCTGATCCCGGCGTCCGGACGGCGACTCCCTCCTGCTAGAGCCTGGAACGCACGGCACGTACGCAATACAGCGACCTTGGGCTGTCGCCGATGCATAGGGTATGGGCGGTCCATCTGACCCGGCGGAAAAGAAAAAAACCTCCAGCGAGGTTTTTTCATAGCGGATCGACCGCTCGTTTATATGGAACCCATGTACCGCCCCCTCAGCTTAAAGCTGACGGGCAACGGCTACACGGGTTTTTACGATAATTTTGCGAATGCTGTCCTCGGACAGATGGTATTGTTGAATCAGCTCGTGAACGCTCGAACCGTTCTCGTAGAGCCGATATATTTCGTGATTGCGCCGCTGGATCGTTAACCGTGTACCGTTATTTTCACCCCAGCCTGCGCGGGTTTGTTCCTTCTTCGGGATATAGATAATCTCGCCCTGGATGTAGTCCTGCAGCTGCTTAAGCAGGCTAGGGGGAAGAATATCCTTTCCGTTTTTGTAACCCATCGATGAAATCCTCCTTCCGTGCATTAGTTGCAAGCGCCGCCGTGAAAGAGATAAGCATTTTCATCTTTACACCTCCTAAGAGTTTTAACGTTAGGGTCATCCATGAAAACAAAAAAACACGATCTACCGACTCGTGCCTGGGTGCCATACTATATGTCATGGTTCATGTCAATGACGTCAGGTGAGGGTGGGAAAATGCTTATTCAGTTCAGCCAAAACCCTTTATTAGTTGTTGTGCTCATCGAAGCCACTCCTTTCGTCTAAGTGTCATGATCCAATTACTTCCTAATTGATTATACCTTATGTTAGCTCATCGTGTCTATTCGTGATTTTTGAAAAGTAGAGGGAGGCTTGAAGGCCTCCCCTTTGTTATGGAGCCTCTGCTTACGCAGAGACCACCTCAGGTTTCGTAATCATTGCTGCGATCACTCCTTTCTTTGAGTGTTAGCTGGCCTGCTACGAAATTTATTTTACTTCTTTTTACAGCTGATTCTCAAGCGAAAGAATCATTATAATGAATCTCTCCTGTCCACTTTCATCCAAGGGATAAATTTCATCTTCGGCGGGCGGACAACGATCGTCACCTGCGCTGCCTACTTATTTGTTATTTTATCGGACCCATGCTCTTGATTTCGGTTTTGACTTTGATGTTAATAACGGCGTCGGCCAAGGCGTCGCCCCAATGATCCTGAACCTCTTTCCAATGCTGGTATTTATACGCTCTGGCATAGAGACCGAGCCCTACCGGATCGATTCGATGCTTCTGCATTTTGTCAAATATACTTTGGAATTGCTGCTCCATCTGTTCATTAATCCATCGCTCCAGCTTCGGCCTTTCTTCCTTCACATTAAATGGAAACAGCCGTTCCGTCAAGCTATAAAGAATGTTGACCGTAATATCGAAGCGAAACCGCCCCTGCGAATACGACGGCTTAATCTGTGTCTTCACTGTGCTAGGAGTAAGAGTGAGCTTGTTGTCGGGAATCACGTCCAGCTCATCCTTCTCAGGAATCGCTATCGTAAACATCATTTCATCCAGCTCCTTATGCTGGAGTATTTTCAGCAGCGCGCTTTCCTGCAGCATAAGCTTGTCTACATACTTTCCCCGTTCGTTAAGCAGCGCCGTCCCCATAACTTCAACGGCCTTCTCCTTTTTGATTTCCGACATCGAAGGGGTGACGCCTTTCTCGAACATTTGCCGGTGCAGCTCCTGCAGCGTCGTTTTCAACGTAATATTTCTTTGATCCGCCGTATCGATCAGCTTCAATATGTGCAGGGAAAGACGCGGCTTGTCCGACGGATGGAAGTTGATAATGTCCGCGACCGGCCCGTCTACGACGACGACTCTGGCATTGACCGCAACCTTGGCATTCCGGTAAACGATATCGATCAGGGGAAACCAATCCTCATGCTGCAGCAGCGACTTTCCGAGCAGCAGAACCTGAATCTTGCCCCCAATCGTGAGTCCCGTGCTCGTCAAATCAAACTTGCTTCTAGCTTGATACAGCGTCTCGGCATGGACGGCAATCTCCTCCGACTTGATGGCCGCTTCTTTGTTGAAGACTGGGCTCGAAAGAAAATAAACCAGCTGATTATCCTTGTCCAGATCAATTCCCAGCATCAAGCTCAGCGTCAAGTCCTCTACATTCAACCTGTCGCTGCAGCCTGTTAATACTAGCGCGGCCAGCATACAGACGATCATCCCTACACGCCGCATCATCCCGTTCTCCTTCTTTGGACGTAATCATACCCGCAGGTGTACAGCCACAGAACAACCGGAAGCACAAATGCGAATATAATGCCAAGCATACCGTATAATTTTTGCAAATTATCGTTTTGGGTGAACGTAAAATTAAAAATCAGAGGATACAGCACCATCCCGAGTAAATACAGCTTCAAATCCAGCCGATGGTCCTCCTTTCCCCGCAGCTGTGTCGTGCAATATACGGTCCAGAACAAGTACGAGGCCCATACGCGAAACACAACAAACAAATAAAAGGCCAGCAGCACGATTTCCAAACGTTCAATGAACTGAAACTCCACCACTTTTAGCAGATTAAGCGTAGGCTGCATGAACCATAAGATTCCTTCCGGACTGAAGAAGGTGAAGCACGATATGGTAATTAACAAAAAAATGCACATCGATATCGTGTTGGCAATGACAATTCCTGCCGGCGCCAAATGCTTTTTTTGCAAAAAGGGGTACAAAAAAAAGGCGACCTCGAATCCGAGGAAGGACACGACTGTCGTTTGTGCGGCCAGCAGGATCGGCTTCCACCCCTCTTTAACGACCGGGAGCAAATAATGCCAGTGCGCTTCCCCCCATGGAATAAAAAACACAAATGCCATCGAAAGAAATAAATAAAACGTAAGCTCGGCGTACCGCCCCAGCACGCGAAGTCCGTTTCTGGCGATAAGATAAGTCGGAATGGCAAACAGCAGCATAATCATAACATCCGGAGTTCTCGGCAATATCCATGTTTTAATAAACAGCAGCGATCTCGCCATAATGATGAACGTCAGGAAGCCGAAATAGGCGATCAGGATCACGCCGCCGACGATTTTTCCCCATTTCCCGAAATAGACGCCTAATGCATCGAGCAGCGTGGCGTCAGGATTTTTTTGCATGATCCGAATAATGATCAAGCTTGCAACAATCGACATTGCCCAGCCCAAGATGATCGATATCCAGCCGTCGGTACCGGCTTTTTCGGCCAGCTCCCTTGGAAGCTGTAAAATACCGACACCCAGCTGGGCGCCATGGATGAGCATTATATATTGCATGAACGTGATCTCGTTATAAGTGTATTTCCTCAAATGAGCCACCTCTATCTAGCTGCATGGTATGCTGTGTTACTTGATTGGCCCCAGATCCTTGATCCGCACCTTCAAAGCAATGTTGACCCGGGACTCGGCAAACGCTTCGCCCCATCGCTCCTTTATCTTGGACCAATGATCGTATTGGTAGGCTCTTGCATAATTGCCCAGCCCGAACGGATCGATTCGCAGCTTCTGAATTTTATGAACAAAAGCCGTCAGCTGGTACTGCATCTGTTCTTGTATGATACGCTCCAGCTCCTGTTCATCCAGCTTCTCTCCCGGCGGAATCACCTTCTCGGTCAGCACTACCGACAGGTTCACCGCCAGTTGAAACGAGAACCGGTCTTCCTGCCAGCCCGTCTTCACCTTCGTCGATACCTTCCGTACCGCGAAGCTGAGCTCATTCAGTTTAATGGGTCCTGTACTCTGTATGTCCGGGATAGAAACCGTCATTGGCATTTCCCCCTTGCCCTGCCCTTGCAGCATGCGCAGCAGCATATTTTCCTGAGGCTCAAGACGCGTAACATAGTTCCCCTGCTCATTCAGAAGAGCCGTTCCGTTCAGCTTAATCTCCTTCTCTTTGCGGATCTCCGTTATGTAGGGAGTCAATCCTTTATCCGTCATTTGCCGCTGAAGCTCCTGCATCGTCGTTTTGACGGTTAAGTTTCTCCGCGCGCTCGTATCTATCAGCTTCACCAAATGGAGCGGAAGACGAGGCTTGTCTCTAGGATAAAATTTGATGACTTCCGCTACCGGACCGTCCACTGCGACCACTCTTGCATTGATACTGTTTTTCGCATCGCGGAAGGAAGAATCGAACAGCCGGAACCAATCCTTCTGCTCCAGGAGCTTTTTGCTTAACAGCACCAGCTGAGTTTTGCCTCCTACCGATAGCGCGCTTACAACCGCATCCATCTTTACCCTTGCTTGACGGAGTGTCAATGCCTTGATACCATACTCCTCTTCCTTATCTTTGGCTTCCCGGCTGAATACGGGGCTCGATTCATAGATGAGCAAATTTCCTTTTTCATCCAGATCTATTCCCGTCATAAGGATCACGGTCAAATCCTCAAGATCGCGCCGGTCGCCGCAGCCTGAAACCAGGAGCATAGCCGCTGCAATAAGCCCGAGCAGTATCGGTAAGAAACGCTTCATCTGCCGAGCCTCCTCTGAACATGGTCGCGCAGCTTTATGTAGACCGCAAGGCATACGGGTAACGCCAATGCATAGACCAACCCGGCTTGGCTGATCCTTTTGATCCATTCCTCATTCGTCGAAAACGATGGATCGAAAGCGAAGGCGAACGCAACGAGTGAAAGCAAGAATAGCGCAACATAGACGGAATCGTTTTGCTTGTTCAACAACCACCCGACAATGTACTTGTAGCAGCTGATAAAAGGAAGCCAGGTAGTTGATATGGCGAACAGGTAAGCGGACAAAAAGACGATTTCAAGCCTTTCGACAAAACGGAATTCGATGGACTTCAACACATTGATCGTAGGCTGGTTGTAATTCGTTATTTCATCCGGACTGAAATATAAGAAGCACACAAGCGTAATATACAAAAATACGATCAATGACAACGTATTGGCAATGACGATTCCGGCTGCGGCCCATTGTTTTTTTTGTAAAAACGGATAGAAAAAGAACGCCACCTCAAAGCCCAAAAATGAATAGGCCGTCGGCTGCACAGCCGTCAATATCGGCCCCCAGCCATCCTTGAACAGCGGCAGCAAATAAAGCCAATTGCCTTCGAGCGACGGGATCAGCAAAAACAGCATGACCGGAAGCGATGAGAAAAACACGAACTCCGCATAGCGGCCCAATATCCGAAAGCCGTTTCTAGCAATGAGAAAGGACGGCAAGGCGAACAGCAGCAAAATAATATAGAGCGGAGTATTCGGCAAAATCCAACTCTTGATAATGAGAGCCGCCGCTACCATATTCGCTGCTGCCCCGACAATGTAGATCATGGCGAAGATGACGGCTGTCAGCTTGCCGACGGCTTTGCCAAAGCAATGCGTCATCAGATCGAGTAAAGTTCCTTGCGGATACCGTTTCGCCGCCTGAATCAAACACAGGCCTGCCGTCAGGGAGATGGCCCAACCGATCAGCAGCGCTATCCAGCCGTCCGTACCGCCCTTTTCCGCCAGTATACGCGGCAGAGACAGCTGTCCGACGCCTACCTGCGCACCGTGAATGAGGAAAATATATTGCAAAAAAGTAACTTCGTTGTGAGCATACTTTTTCATTTGCCGTCACCCCTAGGCCGATTAGAGCCTTGCCGCCTCATTTGCGTAGCCCGCGCACTAACAGGACGCTTCGTCATTTTCCATATCGGAAAACGAAAGATTGTATCCTTCAGATCGGAAAAGCGGACCGGCGCAAAAGGACTGCCGTAAGGCGTCCCGAGCGATTCCAGTGCAATCAGGTGCCCGATCAGGGTCATCAGTCCGATGACAATCCCTACGATGCCGAACATCCACGCCATCAGCATCATCGGGAAGCGCAGCAGGCGGATCGCCGAAGCCATGTCGTAATTCGGAATAATAAAGGAAGCAATGGCCGTTGAGGCTACAACGATAACCATGATATTGCTTACGATTCCTGCCTGCACGGCCGCTTGCCCTATGACGATACCTCCAACGATGCCGACCGTTTGGCCAATCGGCGACGGAAGCCGGACACCTGCTTCTCTAAGCATCTCCAGCGTGATCTCCATGAGCAATGCCTCTACAAAAGGCGGAAACGGAACGCGCTCCCTCGACTCGCCAATAGACAAGATTAGCTTTACGGGGATCACCTCGTAATTAAACGAAATGGCCGCAATATATAACGAAGGAAGACAGATCGCAAGCAGAAAAGCCATAAACCGCATTAGTCGGTTGAACGATGCGACCAGCCATCGTGTGCTGTAATCGTCAACGCTTTGAAAGAACGATGTAAACGACGCCGGACCTACCAGGACGGCAGGAGAGCGATCGACGACAATGGCGAGTCTCCCTTGCAAAATTTGCGATGCAACCGCATCGGGGCGCTCCGTGGAGATAAATTGCGGGAACGGCGAAAACGGGTTATCCTCGATAAACCCTTCCAGCTCTCCCGAATTTAATATGGCATCGACATCGAGCAGCTTGATCCGGTCATACAGCTCCTGCAGTACCTCAGGATGCGCCACATCCTCCAAATACATGATGGTAACGGATGTTTTGCCTCTCCGTCCGACGATGATGCTTTTCATTTTCAGCTCGCGATCGGGAATGTAACGGCGAATAAGAGCAATATTTTGCGAAGCCGTTTCGACGAACCCTTGATGTCCGCCTTTCAGCGAGGATTCGATCTGCGGGTCCTCTATCGCCCTTTGCGGCCATCCTTGCGTATCATAGCTGTATGCTACGGTGCTTTCATTGATAATAAGCACGCTAAGGCCGTGCAGTATCGCATGCTCGATATCGTTAATGCCGGTAATTTCCGTTACGGAGCCGACTGTGACGGGCAGATCGGACGTACTGCTCCCCGTTTGAAGCTGAAGGGGATCGAGGACGTTGTTTGTGATCGAATTTTTGTCCGTTAATCCTTCCAAATAAACGAGTGCGGCTCTTTGGCCGGTCTGTTTAATAATGAGATGACGCACAATGAGATCGGGAGTATCGCGGAAAATATCCCGAATGCTCAGTACATTTTGGGACAGGTCGCCGCTAATCAGGTTCGGCTGTGGCTGCTGTTGGATTTGCTGTTGAATCGGGCTTTTATGCATAAGCCCTGTGAGCCATTTTCTCAGAAAGCCCATAGACCATCCCATTCCATCTCAGAATTCGACATACGGTTACTATGCCAATTCATTGGAAAATTATTCGTTCTGCTAGCAGATCCGGGCAGCTGCGGAGATTTTGGAGATAGGCAAAAAGGGAGGAAGATGAAGGTATTCCATCCGGCCGCAGAGGCCGCAATCGTCAAAAAGGACGGTGCCGTGAAAGGCACCGTCCTTGGAATTATTGAGGGGGACAGACAAACAAATAAATTCTGTTTCTGGTACCGCTCGAAGCGCACCCGGTCTCCGGCCTGCAGCAGCGACGGCCTCTCCCATTTTCAGGGTCAAACAGCCGTATCTGCGTTCGGCTATCAGCTGCCAGCTCCCGGGAAAAGCCAGCGGGTCATTGCCGGTCTGCGTCTCGGCAATCCCGCCCGAGCCAAGGCTATTCGATCGTCCGCCCCGGCGGGTTCCAGCCGGGCCCGGCCATAGCTGCGGTTCGTCGGCTAAAATCCGCGCTGACAAAGCCAGGACGCGCATACATCCGTCCATGCTTTGACGCCGGGCTGTTCGGCAGCCAAGCCCAATCCGTGACGGCCGCTCTCGAATACATGGAGCTCGAACGGAACCTTGTTGCGGCTGAGCGCCGAAGCAAACAGCAGACTGTTCTCCACCGGAACGGAGGCATCGTCCGCTGTATGCCACAAAAATGTAGGCGGAGTCAGCTCCGTCACCTGCTTTTCGTTCGACATCAGCTCAACGAGCGCCGCATCCGGCTCTTCACCCAACAAGTTGTTAAGCGATCCCTTATGGGCATATTCGCCGAAGCTGATGACTGGATAACAAAGCACGAGCAGATCCGGACGGCTGCTTTGGCGTTCGATCGGGTCCTCCGCGTCAGGGCGTCCCGAATCAAAATGCGTACCGGCGGAAGAAGCGACGTGGCCGCCTGCAGAGAAGCCGAGAATACCTACGCGGCCGGGATCCACGTTCCATTCGGCGGCACGGCTGCGCACCGTACGAATGGCGCGCTGCGCATCGGACAGCGGGTTCGGATGACGGTACGGCGCCACCCGGTAATGAACGACGAACGCGGAGATGCCGAGCGAATTCAGCCACTGGGCAACCGGCTCCCCCTCATGCTGCGCTCTACGCGCATAGCCCCCGCCAGGACATACAATTATCGCTGCGGAAGGCTCAGCGCCTTCCACAAGGTAAGGCACGAGCGTCGGTACATCCTCCGCTTCGTTCCCCAAAGCATTCGGCGTGCCGTCAGGCCATAATACTAAACTCATCCTGCATTCCTCCTATAGATATGAAAATAAGCAAAAGAGTACATGCTTAAATCATACTATACACCGGGTTATACTTGAAGAAATGTTTGGAAAAATCAATCTTTTTTCTCCTCACACCTAGCTGTTTAAGCTTGCTGGACGAGAAGCGATTCCAGACATTCGATCAAAAACTCGTTTTCCTCTCTTGTTCCTACGGTAACGCGAATATGCTCCGGCAATCCCCAGCCGGTGCCATACCGGACAATGACTCCTTGCGCCATAAGCCGCTGATACAAATTACCGGCATCGGGACCGAGCTCGAGCAAGATGAAATTGCTCATGCTCTCCGTAAATTTCAGCCCCAGCCTGCGGAATGCTTCATACAGCTGCTCTCGGCCTTCCTCGTTGACCTTCCGGGATTTCTGCACATGCTCCGTGTCTGTAATGGCCGCTGTAGCTGCAGCTTGCGCAAGCGCGTTAACGTTAAAGGGCTCCTTCACCTGCAAAATCGTTCGGATAATGTCCGGCGACGCGGCGCCGAAGCCGACCCGAATGCCGGCCAGCCCGTAAATTTTCGAAAACGTCTGGAGCACAATGACAGGATATCCCTGCCGAACGTACTCCAGCCCGTCGGAATAATCTTCGGCCGAAGCGTAATGGCTGTAGGCGGCGTCGAACATTACAAGCACCCGTTTCGGCAAACGGTCCAGGAGACGCTGCAGATCGGCTTTCGGCAAGTAAGTCCCCGTCGGATTATTAGGAGAGCATAAGTATACAATCTTCGTCCGCTCCGTTACGGCTGCCAGCAGCCGATCCACATCATAACGGAACTGATCGTCAAACGAAACCAAGACCGGCGTAGCCCCCATCAAATGACCGCCGAACTCGTATTCGCTGAATGTCGGATGAGGAATTACAATCTCATCGCCCTTATCGAGATAGGCTTCCGCGACGAGCTTGATCAGCTCATCCGCTCCATTCGTCACAATAAGCTGATCGGATTGCAGATTCAGCTGCGCAGCGATAGCCTCGTTCAGCCCTTTCGTAGCCGCATCGGGATAACGGTGAATTTCCGGCAAGTAGGCGAGGAGCGCTTCGACGGCTTTAGGCGAGGCTCCAAGCGGATTTTCGTTCGACGCCAGCTTGACGACCTTCTCGATTCCGAGCTCCTGCTGCACCTCCCACGTCGGCTTGCCCGGGGAATACGGCTTCAAGTTTTTCAGAGCTTGACGTGCTTGTACTTGTGATTCGTTTGGACTCATTGGTGAAAACACCCCTTCATTGGTACTTTATTACGATAATTCGATATTACACTAATGCATTAATTAAGTAAAGTATTAAATCGCTAAAATTCCCACTTGAAAATCAGCAAATAGCAGATTCTCTGTCCGATGTCTGATAGACCGCTGCCCTATCCTTAGGGCAACAGATAAGAACCGATGTCTTCCTCCAGCCTCATGGTAGGGAAGTGCACATTACGCCCAAGGACATCAGAGAGGCCATCTTCTGGCTGTCACGGGCAGCCGGCACACGAAAAAGAGCCGTACCGCTAACGGCACGACTCTTTTTTTTATTATTTGGACCAGAAGGCGACCAAAGCCTGCGCATAATTTTGCAGCACTTGCTTGGCTGCGGCGGTGATCTGATCGTCCTTGTTGTTAAGATGCTTCAGGAAGTTGTCATCAACGAATTGGATCGCCTGCTCGATGGAGCCTTTTTCATAATGATGCTGAGCCTGCTTCAGGCTGTTCGTCAGTTGAGGAACCAGAGAGCCTGTCAACTCTCCGGAAGCGGCATACCCTTCGACCAGTCCCGATAAAGAAGCTAGAGTCGGCGTCACCCGGAAGCTTAAAGTTTGTGCTGTCACATTACCCGCCTTATCGGCAATTTCTACGTTTATCGATTGCTGGCCGATCCGGGCTGTCAGCGGAATGGTCGCCTGGGTTTCGTAGGTGGCTTCAAGAATCGTAAAGCTTTGCTTGGCCAGTCCCGACAATCCGTCCTGTGCCTGAAGCTGCACGTTCAGCGTATCCGTGTCGGCAAAGCTTAACGACGATGCATAAGGCTTCCCGTTCAATGTCAATTGATAGGTTGGCTTCGTTTTATCGATTTGGATTTGCACCGAGCCCTCAGGCTCCGTGAGACCCTCTTCGTTGGTATACCGGTAAGCAATCGTATGCTTGCCTTCCTGAGTAATGGAGAGCGGTCCTGTATAGGATGCCCACGCCTGCTGGCCGTTCAGCCGGTATTCAATAGACCTGGTTCCAGGCTCCGTGTTCATCGCACTGAGCGCAACGTTCACGCTGCCGTTATACCATTCTGCGATGTCTTTGCCCGCTGCTTGAGGTTTGATCGCGGTCACGGCATTCGGACCTACATCGGCAGGAGTAAGCGGCTGGCGGAGCGCCGGAGCCGCCGAATACTCATCAGCGCCGACGTCTATTGCATCCCGGGGCTGACCGTCCATATCCTCGTTCAGGAACGGATAGCTGCCGGTTCCTGTATTGATTGCCGGACTGCCGGCAGACAGCTTTTGCAAGCCGCCTAGAGTCACGAACAGCGGATCCGCTTCGCGTATTTCGTATGTAGCCCGCGTGACGTTGTCCAGCGTTCCGCCGTAGCCGATATTTCCTTCGAAGAACGTGTTCGACGTCTTAACCTCGCTGTACAGCGGACCGCCGGATCCTACCACCAAATTGTTCGCTACTACGCTGTCGACCGGCGCGTACGTATAGCTCTTCCCGACAACGATGCCGTTGGATGCATTCACCATCGTATTGTTCGTCACTTGAGCCCGGTACACGCGCCAATGCTTCGCCAGCACGCTGGAGTCGTAATTGCTGCCGTCCGGCCCGGCATCGTAATCGCCGCCGTCGATATGAATCGCACCGGATATATTCTCGAAATAGTTGTTGTAAATTTTTTGATCATTCGCGTAAATACGCAAGCCGCCTACGCCCGACTTTCCATCGACACGGAAGAAATAGTTGCCGTAATAGCTGTTCGCATGTCCGTGACGGGCGGTTACTTGCCCTTTATTGTTAATGAACGTGTTGTAGCGAACCGTATTGTTGCCGCTTTTCACGGAAATGACTTCCGGATCGCTGTCTAAGTTGACGAACAAATTATATTGGATTGTGGTATAACCGTTGCTCATGGACGATCCGGACAAGCCTACGCGAATCGTCTCGCCTCCGTTGGTCGTCTGAGGCGCCGCATCATGGAAGTAGTTGTATTCGATTACATCATATTGGGACATGACGCCGTTCTGGAAGGCGATCATTTGACCCAAATCTCCGCGTGGGCCGAACTCATTATGATCGATCCGGTTATGATGGCTGTTGTTGCCCCCGAACTGAACCCACTTCCACCCTGCAGGATTATTAACGACGGCCATGGCGAACGTATTGCGGGTAACGCGGATGTTGTTGCTGTTGTTCATATTGACGGCGATCGCCGTTCCCGTAAATTTGAAGCCCTGAATGACGATATAAGAGGAATTGCTGATGTTAAACCCGGCGCGTGCCGTCAGTTCAGCCTGGCCTTGGTTTTCGGCCTTAATCGTAATCGGGGCGGACGCCGTCCCGTTCTTGCCGCTAATGCTGAAGGCGCCGGTATGTGAATAAACCCCGTCGGCAAGCACAATCGTCGTTCCCGCCGCAGCAGCGCTGATGGCGGCTGTCAATTCAGCCGTTGTTGTGACACGAACGACATTGTCCTGCTGCACGGAAGCATCCGATGAAGCGCTTACCAAAGCAGCCGTTTGAACCGGAGCGGTCGACTCCGAAGCGGCCGCCATGCCTGCAGGCAGCAGCATGGTCCCCACGCAAACGCACTGGAGAACGCGAAAAACCTTTTTACGCATAATCAATCCCAACCTTTCGCACATGATTGTTGTAATAAGGAAGCTTGGAGCCCTTCCTTGTTCATATCGGGCTCGCGGTGGATCATACCTTTTGCCTTCCGATGGGAGCGTTTACAACTGTTGCAATATGGAATGGCTTAAGATATACGCTAAAACATAGCTTGTCTTTTAATATACGACATCTTGACGATAGATGGACATAGTCAAATCTCCGATCTATTTGTCGATTATTCACTACATGAGGAGTCGTAATGAACAGGAGCTTTTAAGCAATTGGAAAATAGTGTATTATCTAGTTAGATGATTTTTAAATTTAATAATAATCAAATTAGTTTTGGAACTACATCATGAAAAAGACGGGAGCCGGTATAATGAGCACAACTTTTTACCTTGTCAGACATGCCATAAAAGAAAAGGGGTCACAGGACGTCGGTCTAACCCTCGAGGGCGTACAGCAGGCACGGAAGACGGCTGAGCGATTTCGCCAATTGCCCATACAGCATATCGTCAGCAGTCCGCTGAGAAGAGCGAAGCTAACGGCTGCGTTGATTGCTGAAGCAACAAACCTTACCGTTTCAGAGGATCGTCGTCTGCGGGAGCGTGCTAACTGGGGAGATTTGCCGGGACAATCGTTCGAGGCGTTTGTTGCGATGTGGGAGCGGTGCACCCAGGACCGCGACTACTCCCCGCCGGTCGGCGACTCTGCGAGGAAGGCAGGCGAACGGTTGTCTTCCTGCCTGTCGGAGCTTTCCGAGCGATATCCGGAGGATCACTTGATCGTCGTAACTCACGGCGGGCTGATAACCGATTTTTTGGTCAATGTGTTCTGCGAGGAGGAATTGCATCTTAGACATCCTCATTTTATTGCGGAGCAAAGCCACTTGATCGCAGAGTGCTCTATAACGGAGATACGCTGTAAGGGCAGGATATTTGAATGGGTTAGCTTTGCCGATACCCGCCATTTGCATACGAAGGACAGTTAATATTCCGGCGATAATACCAGATGCTTTGTCCAATCAAAGAGACATCCTCTTGCATCTCTTGTATTGTACCTATCAAAATGAAGGAGCGATGTACAATGGCATGCATCAAAGTGTATTCAACCGGTCCACTTGAGAACCAGGCAAACAATCGTTCAACGACGGTCTTTACAAAAGTGTTAAACAACAGTCGCACCAAGAACGTGAGAGTAAGAGTACTAGTATTCCAGTTAAATGGAAGCAAAAGACTGATTAGCAACCGACTTCTCACTGTCCCGCCAGGATCATCAAATTTCATAGCTACCGACCTGAACTCCAGCGTGTTTCAATTTGAAGTCAGAATTAGAGTCCTTGGCAGCGCATTGCTTGGCGTTTTTGGGAAAACGGCGAGAGGAAACCTTAACCCGTCCCACCGTTTAGTTCATAGCGAATTAACTCTTCTGAAAAGACGCAAGTAATCGCCCTACTCCAATGAAAAAGCTGGCGCATTAAATGCACCAGCTTTTTTCATTTCACAGGCTGAGTTAGCCGTAAACCTTGACCTACCAGATCACTTCCCAGTTCGAATTGAGCTCGGCTTCGATCGTTCCCTTTTCCATAATATAAGTAGCAAGCAGCTCCGCCATGTCCGTCGGGATATCCTTCACGATCGGCTTCCCTTGAAACATCGTGTAGTTGCCGCCGCCGGCCGCACGGTAATTGTTCATAACGACATCGTACTGGGCTTGCCTGTCGAGCGGCTTGCCTTGAAATTGCAGGAACACGACCCGTTCGCTGGGTGGCCGGGAAATATCGAGCTTATACTCGATGCCTTCCCACATATCGTAGTTGTAATGCTGCGGCTTCGGCTCGTTGAAGGAAGGATGTACCTTGACATCTCCCCCGTCGTACGTTTCGAAATAAGAGGCTGAGCGCTCCAGCGCATCCTTGATATCCTGCCCGCTTATTCGAATCACCTGAAGCGTGTTCGGATAAATGTAGTTCGATACAATATCGCGCATCGTAATATCGGACGGAAAGCCCGGAGACACATTATCAAACAGAGCCGTATTGGATATAGGGGCTCCGGACAAGTCCATCTGCACCCGGTTGATGAACTCGATCAGAGGGTGCTCCTTCAGTCTCACCTGCATCGCATCCGTAATCCTCATATCGCCAAGCAGCTTGCCGATCGGGCTATCCAGCCACTCCTGCGTCAGCTTCTCATGCGGGGCTACGAGCTCCGTAATGGCTTCGACCGGCTCCATCCCAACCGGCGACAGCAGCCCGGATTCGACTTGCACAATCTCCCAGCGCTCCTCCTTTTTCTCCAGGCGAAGCTGCATTTTTCCGAGGAAGGACCCTTGGCTCCCCGGCTGAAGCACCGCCACCCCATGGATGAAGCAATCGGCAATCGTTCGATGCTGGTGACCGGTTAATAGCACGTCTATCCCTTCGATATCGGCGCAAAGCGCATATCCGACATTCTCGCGCGTTAGCGGCTCTATCGCTTCTCCTGTGGCCAAATCCCTCTCGAAGCCTCCATGATAGGAAACAATCATGACATCCGGCCGTTCCTGCTCTCTGATGTCGGCGACCCACCGCTTAGCCGACTCGAACGCGTCCTCAAACCGCAAGCCTGCAATATGCTCCGGTTTCTCCCAATTCGGGATATAATGTGTCGTCAGCCCCAATATCGCTACCCGCACTCCTTCCGGAAGCTCCATCATACGGTAGGGACGCCCGAAAAACGGCTCGCCGCTCTCGGCATCGACAATGTTGGCGCTGAGCCACGGAAAGCTCGACTCCTGTATCGCTTTGTGCAAAAAAGGAAGGCCGTAATTGAATTCGTGATTGCCTATTACCGCCGCGTCGCACTTCATTTCGTTCAGGCAGGCGATCATCGGATTCGGCGCCTTGTCGTTCTTCTTGGCATGATGATAAGCCAGAGGCGTTCCTTGAATCAAATCGCCGTTATCTATAAAAAGGACATGCTCGTTAACGCTGCGTTCCCGTTCAATCAGCCGGGCTATTTTGGCAAAGCCGCTTTCGGTCGGGGCATTGTTCGCATACTGGATAGGCAGCATCGACCCGTGAAGATCGCTTGTCTCCAAAATTGTGATCGTGCAGCTTTGACGGTTCGTCATGACAGGAATCAGCTCCGTTCGCCATTTTTTTCAAGTTTAGATTGTTTTCACTATATCAAAAATACAATCATGCAATCAATTACTACAAAAGAATTAACATTTTTTATGAACTTCGCGGTGCTCCTTAACATTTTTTTTACTGTTGCTCCATGTATTCTGTGCTATAGTATAAAAAGAAATAAATTCCAATATTAACTGGAGGTCAAAAAGAATGTTCAAAAAAATGACAGCTATCAGTTTAACGCTGTTGCTATCCGCGGGAATTGCAGCGGGCTGTGCCAAGAAA
Source organism: Paenibacillus sp. H1-7 (assembly GCF_022354825.1). Lineage (GTDB taxonomy): Bacteria > Bacillota > Bacilli > Paenibacillales > NBRC-103111 > Paenibacillus_S. The sequence goes on along the minus strand of NZ_CP031168.1, from coordinate 1,423,053 downwards.
CCCGAGCCTACACCGGCTGCTCCGGCGCCTGGAGACAAGAAAGAAACGGCTGCCAAAGGGTTCGTGCCTAAAGAATTGAGAGTTCAATTCGTTCCTTCCCAAAGCGCTGAAACGCTGGAAGCAAAAGCTAAGCCGCTTGAGAAGCTGCTAGGGGACAAGCTTAACATTCCGGTTAAAGTATCCGTATCGACCAACTACAACACCGTTATCGAAGCTATGGCCTCCAAGCAAGTGGACGTAGGCTTCCTGCCTCCGAACGCCTATGTGCTGGCGCATGACGAGAAGAAGGCGGCAGACCTGCTGCTTCAAGCGCAACGCTTCGGCATCGAGGATGCAACAGGCAAAGACACGAAAGATCTCGTGGACTTCTACAAAGCAATGATCATCGTAAAAGCTGATTCGCCGATTAAAGATATTAAAGATTTGAAAGGCAAGAAAATCGCTTGGCAAGGCGTTACTTCTTCCGCAGGCTACGTATGGCCGGCAAGCGAAATGAAGAAAGCCGGCGTTGACCCTGAGAAGGACGTTACCGGCATTGAAGTAAAAGGGCACGATAAAGGGGTTCTCGCGGTTCTTAACGGCCAAGTGGACGCTGCCGCTATCTTCCAAGACGCTCGTAACACGGTAGTGAAGGATGTACCGGACGTATTCTCCAAAACGAAGGTGCTTGCTTTCACTGCCCCGATCCCTAACGACACAATTACCGTTCGTAACGATATGGACCAAGCGTGGAGAGATAAAATTGCGCAAGCGTTCATCGATATCGGTAAAGATCCGGAAGGCGCGAAAATCATTTTCGACGTATACTCGCACCGCGGCTACATGAAATCCGACGATAAGAAGTTCGACGTCGTTCGTGAATATTCCAAATTGATCGGCCAAAAGTAAACATATTGAAGCCACCCATAAACAGGGTGGCTTTATTTTTGGGTTGTGATACATCTCCGCCCGAAAGTCCGGCACTGACCGATAGGCAGCTACTTCCGTACGCTTATACTAAAAAACCGTCCCTTGCTGAATAGGGTGCCGTGATTGGCACGATTCAGCTTACGAGACGGTTTTCTTTGTATGATTTTGCTTCTCTTTGCTAGTGATCAGTTCTCTCAATCGATGATTACACCAGCCGCTTGCGGATCGCCGCGGAAATGTAGTCGATGATCGTAACCATCACGATAATCCCAAGCAAAATGATGCCGACGCGGTTCCAAGCCCTTGCTTCCAAAGCGAAAATAAGCGGCGTACCAATCCCGCCTGCACCGATTAAACCAAGAATCGCTGCGGACCGGATGTTAATCTCAAACCGGTACATGGCAAAGGATAAGAAATGCGGCAGCACTTGCGGCATAACGGCAAACCAGAGCACCTGCAGCCGATTGCCTCCACACGCGACCAACGCTTCCGTCGGCCCCAGATCCAAGCTCTCGATGGCTTCCGAATACAGCTTGCCGAGCATCCCGATGGAGTGAAGTCCCAAAGCCAATACCCCTGCATAGGAACCCGGACCAACTGCTTTAATAAAGATAATCGCCATAATAATTTCCGGAAACGTACGGATCAAGCTTAGCAGAAACTTGCCCGAGCCTGAAACCCATTGGAATCGGCTCATATTATTCGCCGCCCAAAATGCAAACGGGATACACAGCAAAGCGGAAATAAAGGTACCCAGGATGGAGATCGCCAGCGTATCCAGCAGCCCTCTAAGTAAATCCTCTCCCTCGGGTAGATATACGTATCCCCAGTCCGGATGGGTTAATCCCCGTAAAATAGCCGCAAAATCCCGGCCTGCGTTCTCGGTAAGCCCTTCGAATTCAATGCCGAGAATCGACCATGCATAAATGGCAAATATAATAATCGCTACAAGCCAAAACCGGATGCGGAACGGTTTTTTCAATGATGGATTTGTCATAGCAGCCTCTCCCTTACTTTCGTGCTGACATAGTCGATAATCAGGACGATAGCCAGCGTCAATACAATAATTAATGACGCACGATCGTAACGGAATTGCTGCAATGTCCGGTCGAGGAACAATCCGATCCCGCCGGCTCCGACCAGCCCAAGTACAGCTGCCGCCCGTATATTGACTTCGAACGTATAGAGAAAATAGGCCATATATTGAGCTGCAACCTGGGGAACGACGCCAAAATGAATCCACTGCCATTTGTTAGCTCCGACAGCCGTCATTGCTTCCAAAGGCCCCGGATCGATTGCCTCGATCGATTCGAAGGTCAGCTTCGCGATCAGACCGAACGAGAAGAAAGAGAGCGCCAAAATCCCCGGCATAGCCCCGATACCGAAAATAGCTACGAATAAAGCCGCAAACAACAGCTCCGGGATTGTACGAATTAGATTCAAAATAATCCGCGCCGGATGATAAATCCAGGGAGAACGCGTTACGTTGCCTGCTGCCAGCAGCGCTACCGGAATAGCGACTATACCGCCGACGGTCGTCCCGATGACCGCCATCTGCACCGTCTGCATCATCGGCTTCCATACGACGTCAATATAACTCCAGTCGGGCGGTACCATCTCGACGAGCAGCTTGCCCATCTCAGGTAAACCGATGATCAGCTGGTCGATCGTTGCATTCGTCTTAACCGCGCTCCACCAGAGCAAGACGATAATCAGCAGCGTCGACATGTACGATTTGGTATGGGATGGCTTGCGCAGCGGCTTAAGCCCTTGCTCGGATGACATCAGTCTTCCCTCCCAAGCAGCTCGTCCTTCTTGATGGCCCTGCCGTATATTTCGGAGAATTTCTCGTCCGTCGCCTCGGCCACCGGACCGTCAAATACGACTTCACCGGCGCGCAAACCAATAATTCTTGTGGCATATTCTCTTGCCAAGTCGATAAAGTGAAGATTCACGACAGTCGTAATGCCCAGATCCTGATTGATTCGTTTCAAATCGTCCATGACTTGTCTCGTCGTCAACGGGTCAAGCGAGGCTACCGGCTCATCGGCCAAAATGATTTTCGCTTCCTGTGCGAGCGCCCGGGCTATCGAGACACGCTGCTGTTGTCCGCCGGACAGCTCATCCGCACGGGAATAAGCTTTCTCGCGAATATTTACCCGCTCCAGCGCCTTCATGCACAGCTCGATATCCTCTTTCGGGAACATCCTGAGCAGCGTGCGTAACGTCGAATGGTAGCCGACCCGGCCGGACAATACGTTGCGCAATACGCTGACACGCTTGACGAGATTAAAGCTTTGGAAAATCATGCCGATATCGCGGCGCATCCGCCGAAGCTCGGCACCGCGCGCATTCGTAATCGACCTGCCGTCGATCAGTATTTGACCGTCGGTAATCTCATGCAACCGGTTCATGGACCGCAGCAGCGTCGATTTACCCGCTCCCGACAACCCGACTATGACGACGAATTCACCCGGATGAATAGTCAAGTTAATATGTTTCAGACCAATGGTTCCATTGGGGTACACCTTTGAAACATTTTGAAATTGGATCATAGGTAACGACGTTCTCCTCTGGTATAAAATGACTATCTTTACTCCTTAAAATTCGACATAAATTTCCTATTTCCTTTTTTACAATGGTTTTCATAAAAGCTTAATATAATGCATCCATTTTTATGAATTAGTCAAAAAAGCCGCCCCCCTGGATGGAGAGAACGGCAACAACGACGTGCTATGTATTGGAATTATTGCGATACAAGCGGGACGAGCCATTGGATCAAAAGCGTACACGGGACAAGCAGGAGCTGTGCAAGCCATGTGCCGCAAAATCGGGAAAACATGAGCCAGCCATACATTTTGCTGATCGAGCTCATGCTCGCTTGCCCGTTCATCGCCCTGTCGGTCAGCAGTGCGATTTGCGGGTCGACAAGCATCGTCATCAGAATCGTGGCGATGCCGTTGACCAGTCCCGACGATTGGGAGGCGGCAATGCTGTACTCCGGCATCAGGAAGGAGGCGTAGAGCGCGGACAGCACCCCGACGGTGTAAATCCCGGTAATGAGCATATTCAGCAGCATCAGCCGTTTGGGTACACCGCCGACGCGCAAGCGAGACAGCATCGACCAGGTCGGCAGCTTGAACTGCCGGCCGGCATATTTCAGGCTGCGAATGGACACCGAATCGCGGACGAGCTTCGGCAGCGAGCCGGTAACCTCGAGCCGCGTAATCATTTTGGCCGAGATGCGCACCGCCGTCGGGAACAGGACGATCGCAAGCAAAGTGCCAAGCGACGCCCCGGCGATCATTACGTGCATTTGCGCCTCCAGCGATACGCTCGGATCGCGCTTAGCCTGGTCGATGACGCTGCCCATCATCGGCCCTTGGACGAGATTGGACGTCCGCGACAAGAGGACTACAATTCCGGTCAAGGACAAAGCTACGGCCAGCTTGCCTGTCCGCACTCCGGCCAAACGGAGCGCATAAGACAATGTCTCCACCGCATGAATAACAAGGGTCAGCACGGCGACCCAAATCACTTTATCCGTCATCCGCTTGTCACCGCCCCATAGAAGAAGGCTCTGGAGGCATATAAACTTAGCGGCGGCTGACTGGAGAGCCGGATTGCTTTTTCCCGATTCCAATCGTTCAACACGATCAACCTCCTATTCATCCTATGCGCTGTGCTTCCGCGCGGAAACTATGTTTTTGCGGGTTAACCCCCTAAGTCTGCAGCCGGCAACCATTATTCCGTGAGCATAAATTCGGCAGCCGGAAGTCCTTCGTGGAGCCTTTTTGGAAGAAGCCTTGAGCACTTGTGACTTGGATCGCAAAAGGCTCACGAACTCGATTCGTTCCGAATCTAATACAATAGCGTAGTCGGATTCAACATTACTTTCTGCTGAGTCTGCATATCCAGTCTGCCATGGAGATCGAAACTCCAAACAACTACTTCAAGCGTAACGGACACAGCATCCGTTATTTCCTCAAAAAGGGGCATTCCGTGCGTGCTATCGGACATAGGATCAGCTATTGGGTGATTTTCCCATCAAATGTAGCAGAATTCAGCCAAATAACGGAATCACGGTCCGATAGCACCGTATTTCTATGCATTTTGGTGGCAATAGCGGAACCACGGTCCGTTTCCCTTGGAATAGCTGGTTCCGTTCTTTGAAGCGGTCCACGATGAGGCCAGGTTCTGCCCCCGTCCAGCATTGCCCTAGGTGCATTTTGGCGGCAATAGCGGAACCACGGTCCGCTTCCCTTGGAATAGCTGCGAGCAAGGCATCGTTTGTCTTTTAAGCTCGGTTTCAAGTGTCTTAACACGTTCCAATGGCTGATTATCGCAGCTGGAAGCCGACTCCTGCTTTTATAAACAAGCCTCTCTATCCATTGATCTTACTACACATGGAATGCAAAAAAACAAGAAATGTGGCACCGCAAAAATGCGGTTTCCGGGAGAACACATAGACCCGGGTCGCCGCGTAAAATAGCGAGGCTTATACTGAAGGAACGAAAGTGACTGACGCTTCGTCTGATTTTGGAGACGGCAAAAAACCGACGCAGCAGCGGACGTATCGCACACCGCTATGCATCGGTCTTCCAAATGGGAAGGCTACCCCGCCACATCCCGTTTGGTAAACAGCAGCCAGGAAACTACATAGAACAAGATCCAATACAGCACGATCATCGTGACGGAAAACCCGAGCGTCATCCCTGGAATCGGAGGCTGACCACCCAGCAAGTAAGGGGACAGATCCGTATTGGCGAACAGAATATATTTCACCCAACTGTATTTGAACTGGGAGAGCACCAGCACAATCGTATTCGCCGTAAACATAAGACATATCGACAAGCCGATTGCAAGCGAGCTGCTTCGGAAAGCGGCGGAAATCATAAAGGCCAATGTGACGTACATCAGCAAATCGATAAACTTAATACTATACGACTGCATAATGTTCGGAAACGCCTCTTGGTCGCTGACAGATCCGCTCAAGCCGAAAAAGATCAAGCCGACAAAGTACGAAATAATCAATAGGAACAATAGCAGCGTCACGAGAAAAAGCACGACGGAGATGTATTTGGCCGCCAAAATTTTGGACCTTGTCGCCGGACGGATGAGCAGAAGCTTGATCGTCCCCCATGTAAATTCCGAGGCAACGATATCACCTGCTACAATAACGCTGAAAAGGAATACAAGCCAGCTCATGCTGCTGGACATGGCCACGAAGGAAAAGGCGTGACTTAGTCCGGAGCCTATTACATATTTCAACATAGAGGCCATAGCAACAACGACCAGCAATATGATGCCGAACATGACCCATGTACGGACCCGGCTGTATATTTTCATTTGCTCATTTTGGACAAGGCTAATAAAATTAGACAATTTGATTCCCCCTTGTAACCTCCAGGAACTGGTCTTCCAGCGACTTATTCCGGGTCCGGATGCCGTACACGCGAATGCCCGCGGCAACCAACTGCACGTTTAATTCCGCTATCTCTTCTCGGCTGCGGCATTGGACCGTTAACGTCCCTTCCGTATTCGCCGCCGCTTCGTCCGCACCAGACAACGAACCGCCTGCAGCTTCCGCTCCTTCATGCTGTCCGATGACCGCGCTATCGCCAACCAGGCGAATCGCGGCTTGAGCCGCCGCACTTACGCGATCCACGTCAAGGACAACCTCCAACAATTGCTCTCCCGACGGCGTCTCCTTGAAGGAGCGCACGTCGAGCAGCTTGCCGTTCTGGATGATGGCGACCCGATCGCACATCAGCTCCATCTCAGACAACAGGTGGCTCGACACTATTACCGCGATGCCCTCCTGCTGCGACAGCTGGCGCAAATAATCGCGCAGCTCGCGGATCCCTTCCGGATCGAGGCCGTTGGTGGGCTCGTCCAGAATCAATACGGCCGGGCGATGCAATATCGCCTGAGCTACGCCCAACCGCTGCCGCATCCCGAGCGAATACGTCTTCACTTTATCGTGAATGCGGTGCTCCAGCTTGACCAGCTCGATCACTTCCTCGAGCCGTTCCTCGGTAATACCCGGAATCATCCGGGCGAAATGCTGCAAATTTTGATACCCCGTCATAAATTTATAAAATTCCGGATTTTCCACAATCGCTCCAACGCGCCGCATTGCTTCTTCAAACTGCTTGCGGATGCTGAAGCCCTGCACCAGTACCTCGCCCTCGGTGAGCGACATCAGGCCGACGATCATGCGGATCGTCGTCGTTTTCCCAGCCCCGTTAGGTCCCAGGAAGCCGAATACTTCCCCCGGCATGACGTCGAAGGACAATCCGTCGACGATCGTCTTGGAGCCGATCCGTTTGGTCACGTTGCGAAGCTGTACTACTGACATAGTATTCATAAAGCCTCCAAATGAAAAAAGAGTAGGGTAACTTTTTCAGGAAAAGTATACCATACCCCTCATTGTAGACCAAACCTGCCGCCTAGATACGGCTACTGTTCATAATAATGGCCCAGAGCTACGATCATGCTGCCCATCCGCTCTTCCTCCGGAGCGACAACGCGCTCAATCCCTTCGTCCCGAAGCGCTTCCGCCGTCACCTTGCCGACTGCCACTGCAACCGTGCTTTCCCGGAATGCAGCCAGCAGCGGCTCCTCCAGCCCCTTCTCACGGGCATAAGCCATCAGGAAACGTACCTGGGGCGTGCTCGTAAACGTCACAGCATCCACTTCTCTTCGCACAATTTCCGATAGAAGCGTATCGACAACCTCCAATTCCGGCGGCACATGCAAATAAGGCAAAATTTCATAGTAATCGGCCTGCTGCTCTTTCAGCCACTGTACCAAGCGCGGCGCATGATCTCCGTATAATTGCAGGGCTACCCGGCGCCCTTTCATATCGTATGGCTGGAGCGCCCGAAGGATACCGACCGTCGTACCGTCATCGTCTCGTACCGTCGGTGCCAGTCCAAGAGTTTTCAAATAGTTGACCGTCTTATACCCTCTCGCTGCAATATTCATCCGCCGGAGCTGCTCTACGAACGCTTCTGCAGCTCCCATCTCCTCGGCAACCTTATACAGCATTTCGGTACCTACGCCGGTAGTGAAGATGATCCAGTCACCGCCAACGTCCAGCAGCTGCCGGAGCTCCGCCTCCACCTTCTCCTTCTCGATCGCCACGGTCCCTTGCGCGGGCCGTATGAGCGGGATACCTCCCTGCTTCTCCACAATTACGCTAAGCTCAGCCGCTTTTCTCGGGCCTGTTATCGCAATGCGTTTTCCTTCTAGCCTGCGCATTCAGCTTCTCCCCCATATATATCATTAAAATGTCATACCAATAATGTTGATGAGATAACTGTACTATATCGCAAAAATTCGTAATTTACAATCAATAACTGCTTATAACCTTCATAAATATTTCTTATTTTTGTTGTAATAACGAATATTACACCCCAAACAACATGTTAATATTCGTCTTTTACTCCAAAACAAAAAGCCGACGGCCTCCGGCATATTCTCCCGGAAACCGCGGCCTTTCAGCTTGATCCGCCGTATTTTTGCTGCAGCAGTCGGATTCGCTTGATCAATTCAGTCCCAATGACCGGCTCGTACTGATCGTAGATAGGATCCCACGCTTTCATCCACTTCATCCGTTCCTCGGGTGTCAGCGTGTAGATCTGGATACGCGATTCGCTCTTCATTTCCTCCAGCTGCTTCTCGTTCATTCGGACCGCATTCAGGTTCGCCCATTCCGTCGTCTCTTTCATCGCTTCCTGAATTTGCCGCTGCAAATCGGCCGGCAGCCTCTGCCAAAAATCCCTGTTCATCAATACCGCATAGCCTAAGTAACCGTGATTGCTGATGGTCATATACTTTTGTACCTGGTAAAACTTTTTCGTATAAATGTTCGAGATCGAATTCTCTCCCCCGTCGACCATCCCGGTTTCGTAGCTGCGGTACACCTGGTTAAACGGCATCTCTGTCGTTCTCATATCGAACATCCGGAACTCCGCATCCAGCAGCTTGCTACGCATCGTCCGAAAATGCTGCCCCTTCAAATCCGAAGGAAGGATGATGGGTCCCTTATTGCTCGTCATCTGCTTAAATCCATTGCCCCAATAAGCCATACCGACCATATTCACCTTCTCCAGCTGGCCGAACAGCGTCATCCCGATTTTCCCTTCGAATGCCTCTTGAACCGCATCATGGGTGAGGAATGCAAAGGGCAAATCGAGCGCCATCCAGGATGGAAGCCATTCGGATAAGTTCGGAAACGAAGGAGCGATCATCTGCACGTTTCCCTGCTGAAGCGCCTGAATCTCATCGACTTCCGAGAACAGCACCCCGTTCGGATAAATTTCGACCTTGACGCGATCGTTCGTCTTCACCTGCACGAGACGGGCGAATTCCTGCGCCGCCAAGCCTTTGGGCGTATTCTCCGCTACTACGTGACTGAACTTGATCACGATTTGCTGATCGAAATCCTCCTGCTCATCGTCATAGACGACCGGCGTTTGCGATAGTACGGGATAAAAACCGACGATCAATGCAACGGCCAAACCCAACAGGACGATAGCCGCAATGCCTAAATACGATCTCATCATGTCGACGCCCGCTTTCCGTAATTCGTGCAGAAATTCGTGTGGAACGGCTTGCCAGCAGCCTGGCTAGTGAATGTCTTTTTTCTTGAAGCGTCCGCCTTTGACGTCATGAATGTTGCCGATAGCCAAGAACGCGGTGGAGTCGTGCTCCTCCACAATGGATTTCAGCTTCGCTTCCTCGAGACGGGTAATGACGCAGAAAATAACCCGCTTTTCCCCACCGGAAAACCCGCCTTCACCGTTCAAGTAAGTAACGCCGCGGCCCAACCGGCTGAGCAGCGCTTCCCCGATTTCCCTGTAATTGTCGCTGATAATCCATACCGATTTGGATTCGTCGAACCCTTCGATGGTAATATCGATCATTTTAAAAGCGATATAATAAGCGATTAATGAGTACATGGCATGATCCCAGCCAAACACAAAGCCGGCGCTGCCCAAAATGAAGAAGTTGAAAAACATGACGATTTCGCCGACGGAAAACGGCGTTTTCTTATTGAACAAAATGGCTACGATCTCCGTACCGTCCAAGGAGCCTCCGGAACGGATAACCAGACCGACCCCGATACCTACGATGATGCCTCCGAATACCGCGGCAAGCAACGGATCGATGGTCAGGGGCGGAACCGGATGCAGCAGCGTCGTCCCCACCGACATGAACAGAACGCTGATGAGCGTCGATAACGCGAAGGTTTTTCCGATTTGCTTGTAACCCAGGAATAAAAACGGCAAGTTAATGAGCAATAAAAAAATACCAAGCGGAAGTTTCGTTAAATGAGACAAAATAATTGATATCCCTACAACGCCGCCGTCGATAATTTTGTTAGGCACGAGGAATATTTCCAGCCCTACGGATACGAAGGCTGCACCAAGGAGCATAAAGAAGGTGCGCTTAATTAGCTGGAGTCTGCTGATTCTGGAGTGCTGCGGAACTGTGGGTTCCGATTGATTTTTTTGTGCAACGTTCACTGACATTCAATCTGCCTCCTTCATTAAGTTGATCGGTTAAATCAAATTCTACCGCAATCTCCCAAATGATCATGTCCGTTGCCGACAGCTGACCGCAAATAAACTCCTTTGATTGCTCCAAACCCTGAAGCTCAAGCTGTCGAATAAGAGCCTGCTTGCGAACCAGCAGCCGATCCAGATAATGCTCTATTTTGGACTTGCGGTATGTTTCGGCCATTTTAATCCTCCTATAATATATTTTGTCTATTTAATTGTATTCAAATGTATACAAAAAATCAAAATTTTCTATTTCATGTATTGCCAAGTTTAGGACAAACTAAGGAAACTACGACAAAAAGGAGCTGTCAGGATATGATTTCATGGTTGTTTCCTTTTAAGACTAGGACTGCCGGCCGGGCCGCAAAAGCTGTACCCTGGAGGCAAGGAATGCTGGTGTCGCTATGTATCGTGCTGCTGTTGTCCTTAACGGCATGCGGCAATAAAAAAGAAGAGCAAAAAAAACAAAAAGCCCAAAGCAAAAAGCAGCAGGAGCAGCCGCTCGACACGCAGCTTCGGCAGCAGATGAATATGTATAAGCAAATCAAGCAGGCTGAATATGAGGAAGCCGAGAAGGTGCGCAAGGCCGATAAGGAGCAGCTGAAAAAATTGCAAAAATCCCGCGAGGAAGTGCTGAAAATTCAGCAAAAGGAGCAAACCCGTATTTTGTCCGGAACAAGCACCAGCAAAAAATCAGGTACGAGCGGCAGCAATGAGTCAGGTACGAGCAGCGGCAGCAGCAAAGACAGCAGCGACGAAGAATAGTTGATTATATAGTACCGCTGATGGGAACGAGCCTCGGTCTTCCTAAAGCTGCAGAAGAGCACCGAGCTCTAGAGGGTTACCGATTCCGCTTCCGGTGTTGTATCATAGACGTAAACATCGGCGGAAGGAGGCCTCGGGCCCGGGATGCTGCAGCGTCTTAAAATTACCGGCAAGATCGCCGTCTTGTCCTCTTGCATCGTGCTATTCTCGCTGCTGATCGGCGGCACCATTCTAGTGGGAACGATCATCGGCCTGAACGAGTCGGAGCTCGGCCGACGACTGCTCGTCACAGCGCGCACCGTTGCGCAGCTGCCCGAGGTTACGGGCGGGCTCGGCGACACGCCCGCCTCCGGCGCAGCGGCGATCCGGGAGGCCGCCGAGCGCATCCGCATCATCAACGACGTGACCTACGTCGTTGTGATGGACATGAACCGGGTGAGGCTGTCGCATCCGGTTCATGGGAAGATCGGCACCATCTCGCTCGGTGCCGATGAGGGGTCCGCCTTTGCCGAGCACACGTACGTGTCCAAGGCAAAGGGAGAGCTCGGCACGGCGCTGCGCGCTTTCGTGCCGGTCATGAACGCCGACCACGTCCAGGTCGGCGTTGTTGTGGTCGGCCAGCTGCTGCCGAGCCTCGGGCAGGTGCTGCTGAACCTGAGCGGGCAGGCATATATTATCCTGCTGCTGTCGCTCCTGTTCGGCATCTGGTGCTCTTGGAAGCTGGCGCAGCATATCAAGAAGCAAATGTTCGAGCTGGAGCCTCACGAAATCGCCCGCTTGTTCGTCGAGCGCACCGCGACATTTCATGCGATGCATGAAGGCGTTATCGCCATCGACAAAGACGAGATGGTCACTATTTTCAATGATAAAGCCAAACAAATTATGAAAATCGATCCCGGCCGTGACGTCATAGGCCTACCCATCCGCAGCGTGCTTCCGGATACGAGGCTGCCGGAAATTTTGGAGCTGAACCATCCGATCTATAATCAGGAGCTGCTCATCGGCGCCACTCTCATCATGAGCAACCGGGTACCGATCACTGTCGGAGGGCAAACCGTCGGGGCCGTCGCGATCTTTCAGGATCGGACCGAGGTTACCCATATGGCGGAGGAATTGACGGGCGTCAAGACGTTCGTCGACGCGCTCCGTGTGCAAAACCACGAATACATGAACAAACTGCATACGATAGGCGGCTTGATTCAGCTGGGGAACAAAGAAAAGGCCTTGGAGTATGTGTTTGAAATTACAGAGCAAAAGGAAGAGCTGACGCGCTTTTTGAGCCAGCGGTTCAAAAACGACAGCTTGACCGGTCTGCTGCTCGGCAAGATCAGCCGCGGCCAGGAGCTCGGCATTACGGTCGAGATCGACCGTCAAAGCCATCTTGAACAGTTCCCCGCGCGGCTGGATCATCACGATTTCGTCGTGTTGATCGGCAATTTGCTGGAGAATGCGTTCGACGCGCTTCAGCAGATTCAGCTGGAGGAGAAGCGGATCTTTGTAAGCATCGAGCAGGACGATGACGTATTATCTATTCTGGTCGAGGATAACGGCCCGGGTATGGATTCAGAGGTTCAGGAGCGGATATTCGAGCAGGGTTTTACGACCAAAGGATCCAGCGGCCGCGGAATCGGGCTCTATTTGATCGCCGGCATCGTGCGGAAAGGAAGCGGTACGGTCCGCATCGACTCCGCTCCTGGTGAGGGGGCGAGCTTTTTGATATCGTTTCCGATGTCGGAGCAGACGGAGTGATTATCGCCGCCGTTTTCTTTTTGCCTTAGCAGAGATCTTAAGGAACTTTAGCTCGTGTAAGCGGGCAATTTCTAAATGTCCTGCGTCCGTAGGATGCGGATCTGGCGGTGTTTCGCAAAAATGCGTCCATGTACACACCTTACAGCGTCCATCCGAAAATTGTCCTTGAAAATCGGAATGAGTGCCGACGATACTGTAGCGGAATTTTGTGCGCAGTTCTTCTTTTCTTATGACCTGATTTATTTGCTGAATGAAAGAATCCGCCGTATTATAATTCGGGTCATTGCATTGCAATGGATTGAACACGGTCATAACCATAATTTTTGCCTTGGATTTAATGGATTTCCGAATTTCCCTTAAGATTTGCGGCCAATCTTTGGCGAAAGCGGCGACTCCATTCTCTAAGCAGGATGCCTCCGGTTGAAGACCGCAATTTAACAAATTGCCGCCGCCGATACTAATTGTGACCAATTTGGCTTTCATGGTATCTCTCCGGGTGGCGGCATCTTGTCGAAGCTGTTTGAGCAAGTCCGGACTTGTAAAACCTGCAACGGCACGGTTTGATAATTTCACGCGGCGATGGGTGAGCGACGTCAAAAAGTCCCTGAAATAGTTGACATAACCGTAGTTATCCGTAGCTCCTTCGCCCACTGCAATGGAATCTCCAAGAGCGGTATAGCAGATCATTTTCTTGTTATCCCGCTTAGGTTTGACCTTCGATTTAACAGGCAAGCCAATTCCTCCTTTGCTCCAATAGGAGTGATTTGAGATACTTCTTGCTTTCTTGCTTATTACAGATGGCTGATAGCTGGCTTAGGCTAAGAACACCGTCATTTACCCCCGGTACTTTAGCACACCATATCTTACGCTTACATAAAAAAGATGGTTGGACTGGTGTCTATATAGAGCTGCTCAGAGATATATTTATTAAAATTTTGGTAGGAGCAGTTGGAAGAGGCTTAGCAAAGCTTTTTAGGAGGTGATTTTATGGACAATCATCCATTGGAAGTATTATTGATTGAGGACGATCCCATGGTTCAGGAGGTGAACCGGCAGTTCGTTGAGCAGATCGAAGGATTTCGTATCGTGGGAGTCGCAGGCACAGGAGTAGAAGGAATGGAGAAAATCAGGGAGCTGAAGCCTGACCTGGCCATTCTCGACATCTATATGCCGCAGCAGGACGGAATGGAGACATTGACGCAGATTCGCCGCGAGCAGCTGCACGTAGACGTTATGGTTATAAGCGCAGCGAACGATCAGAAGACGATACAGCGGATGCTGCGTTATGGGGCAGTAGACTATATTATGAAACCGTTTAAATTTGAACGGGTTCGGCAGGCGCTGGAGCATTACCGCTCGATGAAGCTGGCGCTGAATTCGGAAGGTCCCGTCTCCCAGACGGAGCTTGACCGCATGCTGGCACGAACAAGCAGCGGAGTCGATTCAGCTGAGGCTGCCGGGAGTGTCGCTCCTGCAGATGCAGCTGCAGCCATCCTTGCCGCGGAACAGCTGCCCAAAGGGCTCCAGGCCGTGACAATGCGGCAAATTTTGCTTTTTCTTACTCGCCAGCCCGGTGCTTTATCGGCTGAAGAGGTTGCTGAAGGCGTGGGCATCGCGAGGGTAACGGCACGCAGATATCTCGAATATTTGGAAAAGAGCGGCAAAGTCCGTCTTGATTTGCAGTACGGAGTCGGCCGCCCGGTGAACAAGTATGTGTTGTCAGTGGAGTGAAGCGGCGTGTAACGCGGTTTTTCCGCTTTACAAGCTCGCCTTCTACGGCGCTATGCCTCTGTAAGGCGGTTTTTCCACCTTACACGCGCTCCGCTCGCTTCGTCGACCTGTCAATCCACCGTGTAACGCGGTTTTTCCGACTTACAAGCTCGGCTTCCGCGGCGTCACATCTCTGTAAGGCGGTTTTTCCACCTTACAACGCTCCACTCGCTTCGTTGACCTGTCAATCCGCCGTGTAACGCGGTTTTTCTGCTTTACAAGCTCGCCTTCCGCGGCGTCACGCCTCTGTAAGGCGGTTTTTCCACCTTACACACGCTCCACTTGCTTCGTCGACCTGTCAATCCGCCGTGTAACGCGGTTTTTCCGCGTTACAAGCTCGCCTTCCGACGCGTCACGCCTCTGTAAGGCGGTTTTTCCACCTTACACGCGCTCCGCTGTAACGCGGTTTTTCCGCGTTACAAGTGCTCCGCTCGCTCACATGCTACCGGCCGCCACTCAGATTGCTTTCCGCGCTTTCAGCAGCATATAATCGCCCTGAAAGCTGAGCAAGCTCCCTTGCTCCGTCTGGATGCCAAGCTGTCGCTGCAGCTCTTCCGGCTGGCTCAGCATATAGGCCTCCAATTCCCGCTTCGTCGTCTCCGGTACGTTCATCCGACCGCACCACGAATCGAAGTAAAACGTTTTGCGGGACTGTACCAGCTGCTCAATCTTGAAGCCGGCGAGCTCGAGCTTCGTTATCCACTCGGATTTTCTCCAGGCGCGATAATGGCTCGGATCCCGTCGCTTCTCGACCTCATTGTACAGAGCGTCCAGCTCATCCCACTCCGAGGATACGTTATCGAACAGGATCAAGCTTCCATCCGCTCTCAATACCCTTGCCGCCTCCTTCACAAAAGCATCGACATTCGGGAAATGGTGCGCCGCGATGCGGCAAACGGCGATATCGAAGCTCCCCGCTTCGAAGCGCAGCGCCTCGGCATCTCCTTGAACGTAGCGGATTTGATTGCAGCCCTGGCTGTTCAGGAACGATTCGGCTACCTGCAGCATCGGCTCCGTCATATCCAGCGCGGTCACTTCCGCGGCATGCTGGGCCAAAACCAGTGCAGCATGGCCGCCCCCGGTGGCAATATCCAGCGCTCTGCTTGCGTTTTCGGCTTTGATCCAGTCAGCCAACAACTGCAAATCAGCTCCTGCTGCGTGCAGCGGGCTGCTGACATAATGGGCGGCATTGGAGCCGAATTGAAGCCTTACCTGCTCTTTGATATCCATATCCTAACCTCCATTTCATTTCATACAATGAAACTACGTTTTGTATAATGGAATTATATCCTAAGCATACTCTACATCGTGAGTGCTGTAAAGCCTGATTATGGCATCCGGCCAATCATTTTTTCACCAAAAATCCGTGCCGGAAACGTGTATCAGCGAGCCGCCATCTGCATCTATCACCGCCGCTATTGAGCAGCCTCCCCTTACTATGTATTTGAATTAATCGTTCATCTCTCAAGTCAGAACAGCCTCCGCTCAAGCCACTCCATAATGGCTCCCACCGTTTGATTCATATTGGAACGTCCTTCCTCATTCACATAGGGAGGCTGCATGCGAAAATAATCCGGATGGCTTCCGATGAGCGGAAGGCCGATTATGGCGCCGGGAGCATACGCATTTCGTTTCCAGAGAGCGACTCTGCTCCTCCCTGAAACCCAACCTCCCCACCGCCCGAACCTGGTCACGGGATCGCTTCTTCTGCCATCCTCCCCCACCAACGATAAATACAGCACACGGTCCTTCCAAACGACCGGAACCGGGCACTTGGGAGAACCGATCTGCACGACGAGCGGTGCCTTATGTCCTGCCGAAATAAGCTGCCTCGCGATCTGAACAGCGGTTACGCCTCCGCCGCTATGCCCGATGAGCAGCACCGTATGCCCGGCCTGCGCTGCCTGCATAATTTGCTCTCGCGCTGCTCCCGCTCCGACGGACCGCCAGACCTTCTCGTGGATATCCGTCAAGTCGCGGGCGATTTCAAGCAATTGATATGCGGCCCTGCGCGACCAGTCCCCGTATGGATAGAGCGAGGCCGATGCCGATACCGCCAATCCGCGGCTGTGCAGCTGCCTGGACAGCTCGTCCCGAAATACATCCATAAATCCCTGCGCGGTTGCAAGTCCGGCCAAAGTAAATATCGCTACCGTCGCCTTATTAGTGCTCAATTCAACCGTCCTCCGCTTCCCTATGATCAAAAGCCATTTCTCTTATTATACCGGCTTTGCGCTGCTGCTTCCTCTTCTGCCCGTATCCGAGCCCTTGGACGGACATTCCGATACGAATCCAATCCGTCATCCGACCTACCATCCGCTTCCATAAGCAGCTAAATAACCCCGTTAGAGCTTTGGCTTCAAAGTTAATCAGATACTTTGCGGGGAGCCCCGATTATAAATTCTATATATGCAAAAAAAGCGCAGGTCCGAAAACATAACGTTTTCTTCCCGCGCCTTTATTCAATTCATTCCGCAAAGGGCTTGATACAGCGGAACCTGTCGTTCACCTTATTTCACGACATCGTACCCTTGATCTTCAATGGCTTCCCTGATGGCAGCCTCGTTCAGCTTCTTTTCGTCGAAAGCGACGGTCACTGATTTATTCGGCAGGCTCACGTTTCCGCTTGCTCCGAGCTCCTTCAATGCGCCTTCAATGGAGCTGACGCAATGATTGCAAGACATTCCTTCTACCTTCAGCGTTATCGTTTGCATTGTCAATCGCTCCTCTCTTTTATAAACTCAATATACCCCCATGGGGTATAAAAGTCAAGTGTTCCTCCACATGCTGCGCTCACCTAATTAGTATTTGCTTTTGCGACCAAAAAGACCAAAACCACCAATACGGCCAAAAGATTCACAAACCTTTTTGAAAGCGATATCATGAGTTCATTCCATTCAACACTTCGCTGAAAGCGATTGCAGTATACGTTTCCAACAAGGGAAGCGGTACGAAAAATTCAAGAGACCGGGTAATGACAACATACAAGAAAAGAGGGATCTTAAGTGAGAATCAATTTTAAAAACTTGACCGTTCAAGTGTTAATCGCTATCGTGATCGGGATATTGATCGGTCAGTTTTTCCCAGCTACCGGCATTCAGCTGAAAGTATTAGGCGATATTTTCGTCAAAATGATCAAAATGGTCATCGCTCCGATTGTATTCTTTACTATCGTCATCGGCTTTGCGAATATGGGCGATATGAAAAAAATCGGCCGCATCGGCGGCAAAGCGCTCCTCTACTTTGAGATTATTACAACCTTCGCCATGGCAATCGGCATCGCCGTCATGTTTATTGTGAAGCCGGGCGCCGGTATGGACATCAGCAATGTGGGCAAAAATGCCGCCGATGTTGCCAAATATGCAAAGCAGGCTGCAGAAACGCCGCACGGCTTCGTCGATTTCCTGGTCAGCATTATTCCTGATAGCGTTGTCGGCGCCTTGGCCAAAGGAGATATGCTGCCGGTACTGTTCTTCTCCGTCCTCTTCGGTCTGGCTATGGCCGGACTTGGCGAGAAGGCGAAGCCGCTAACTTCGTTCTTCGAGAAAATGAACGATGTATTTTTCAGGCTCGTTGCTATCATCATGCGCTTCTCTCCGCTTGCCGCAGGCGGCGCTATGGCCTATACAATCGGCAAGTTCGGTATCGGCTCGCTGTTCTCTCTCGGCAAAATGATGGGCTCGGTCTACATCACGATGTTCTTGTTCGTCGTATTAATTCTAGGCACGATTGCCAAAATATACGGCTTCAGCATCTTCAACCTGCTCAAGTTCATTAAAGAAGAAATACTGCTCGTACTCGGTACCTCCTCCTCCGAATCGGCGCTGCCGCGCTTGATGGAGCGTCTCGAAAAGTACGGCTGTTCCAAGTCCGTTGTCGGGCTGGTCGTTCCGACCGGGTATTCGTTTAATCTCGACGGCACCTCGATTTATCTATCCATGGCCGCCTTGTTCATCGCTCAAGCTTACGGTGTCGAGCTGACCTGGCTGCAAATCTTGAC
Organism: Paenibacillus sp. H1-7; assembly: GCF_022354825.1. GTDB lineage: Bacteria > Bacillota > Bacilli > Paenibacillales > NBRC-103111 > Paenibacillus_S. The sequence goes on along the minus strand of NZ_CP031168.1, from coordinate 1,404,288 downwards.
CGTGCTCGGCGTGCTGATGGTAACGTCCAAAGGCGCCGCCGGCGTAACCGGCTCCGGCTTCATCACCTTGGCCGCTACGCTTGCTGCCGTTCCGGGCAATGTGATTCCAATCGAAGGGATGGCGCTCCTGCTCGGCGTAGACCGCTTTATGTCCGAAGCGCGCGCAATTACGAACCTGATCGGGAACAGCGTAGCTACCGTCGTCATTGCCAAGAGCGAGAAGCAGTTCGGCTTAGAGGAACCTGCGGCTCCGGCGGCGGCTGACGAAGAAGCGGCCTTCATCGGAAGCGGCAAGCTGTCGGAAGCCTGATAGAGCTTCTTAGCGATAATCCATCCAAGCCAAAGACCCTCCAAAACCAATGGAAACGTTGGTGCCGGAGGGTTTCTTTTTTTGTATCCGAATCCTGCATCCCCGCCCTTCAACGCGCTCTAACGGAGACCATCACGATGAAGCTGATAAGATACAATGCGCATGTTACCCCGAATAGGGAAAAAATGCCAGGGGTCATCAGCAAATACAAGCTGACCGGCAGCGACCAAATAAATGCGGCAAGCATTAGCGCGGCTCTAGCCAATAATGACGCGAGGATAGCGAGGCAAGCCGGAAGGCCGATCATAACGAACGTGAGCACTTTAGTATCTATATGGACTGGGCTGGAATATGGATTGAAAAAAATCATAACGAGCCACAACACAATCGAACCGATTCCCGACACGAGACCTGTTATGGAAGAAAAAGATTTCATAACGCACATCTGCCTCCCCATTTTCGATTATAGAGACATCGCTTACTTATTGTAACGCTTCATTGACGATTAGGTTGCATGCCGCCGATTTTTGGGCCATCAATCCTGTGCAGCAGCGGTACTCTTGGCTATCAGGGAGATACCTCACATCCCCCCGACTGGAAAAGGAACGGAAAATCCGCTAGTCTAGAAGGAAAAGAATTGCAAAGGGGGAATACCGGTGCAGCCGATTTTGGAAGTGGAACACGTCACCGGAGGCTACAGCCGCCAGCAGCCTGTGCTTCACGATTTATCCTTCCATGTCCAGCCTGGGGAAATGGTCGGTCTTATCGGATTGAACGGCGCAGGCAAAAGTACGACGATCAAACACATTCTCGGTCTGATGCTTCCGCATCAAGGGGAAATCCGGCTGAAGGGAAAGCAATTGGCCGAATCGCAAGAGCAATACCGGCAAACGTTCGCTTACGTGCCAGAAAGCCCGTTACTATACGAGGAATTAACCGTACAGGAGCATCTGGAGCTGACCGCCATGGCTTACGGCCTCGATTCCGCCTCATACCGGCAAAGGATTGAGCCGCTTCTCGAGCAGTTTCAGATGAGCAAGCTGACCGGACGGATGGCCTCGCATTTGTCCAAAGGGATGCGGCAAAAGGTCATGATCATGTGCGCTTTTCTGGTGCAGCCTGAGCTCTACATCATAGACGAGCCGTTTCTCGGGCTGGATCCGCTAAGCATGCGCTCCTTGCTGGAGCTGATGGTTCAGGTGAAAGAAAGCGGCGCTTCCATTCTCATCAGCTCCCACATTCTGGCCACCATCGAGCGGTATTGCGACCGGTTTCTCGTCATGCATCAAGGCAAGCTTATCGTATCCGGTCCTGTCGAGACGCTCCGCGCGGCAGCCGGAATGCCCTCCGCTCCGCTCGATGACGTGTTCTGCGAGCTGGTAACAAGGGACGGTTCCCGCTGATGGACATGAGTGCATTGTATCAACGCCGAACCGCCGAATTTCTTAAGGAAATCCGGCCTTATGCACATTATGCATTTCAAGGCGCTTCCATGGCTGCGATCGTGTTTTTCTTGCTGTTCTCCATTGCTTACCGCCTGTTTCTTCAATGGGTGACGCCGGAGTTCCCTTGGCAGCCCCTTTGCGCAGCCGTCCTGTTCCTCGCGCTCGCTAGCGGCCGCGTCCGGACTTACCTTCAGGAGGCGGATACGTTGTTTCTGCTGCCGCAGGAGCGGGGCATGAGCATCTATCTGCAAACGGCCATGCGCCGCGCCCTCCTGTTCCAGCTGGCGGTTACCATCGCCGCCTGGCTGCTCGTATGGCCGCTGTACGGCCGGATGACGCAAGCGGACGGCATTGTGTTCGTTGTGCTGCTGGCCGTGCTGCTGCTGCTGAAATGGGCGCTATTGAACGGCAAATGGACGGAGCTGCAGCTCCAGGAGCCGGGTACGCGAAGAGGGTTCATCCTGCTCCGCTGGCTGTTCGCCGCGCTTGCCTCCTACGCGCTGATGGCGCTGAAGCTTCCATACGGCATCTTGACCGCTGGCGCCGGCGCAATATTGTACTTGGCCGTTCTCCGGCTTCCGCACAAATATACGGTGCATTGGACGCTGTTGATAGAAATGGAGCGAAGACATAAAGCGAGCATCTACCGGCTGCTGAACTGGTTCGTCGATGTGCCGCAGGTTCAAGGCAAAGCAAGAAGCATTCCGCTGCCGGGCCTGCTTCGTCGTATGATTCCGTTCCGGCAGCGATCCTCGTACCATTATTTGTATACTCTGGTATGGCTTCGCTCCGAGCTGCTCGGCATCACTGTGAGACTCGCTGTAGTCGGTATCATCCTCATCGTCTGGATTCAAAATGACTGGGCCGCAGCGATCGTCTATGCGTTGTTCGGATTGTTCGCCGCGCTGCAATTGTCCGACCTGAAGCGGTATTACCGGGAGCATATATGGCACCGGATTTATCCGATACCTGAAGGGATGCTGAAGCATTCGACCGGAGCAGTCCGGTTCCGCATTCATTTGGCCATCCTGCTGCTTATGGCTGTTCCGCTCTGCTTTTCGCTCCCGAATCCTTTATGGGCCGCGGGCCTGCTCCTGCTTGGCGTTGCGGTTTCCTGGCTGTACCACCGGTTCCGCTAGTTCCAGGCGTATCCATAAAGATTCATGAAATTCCACTCTGTTGCACATGAACAGGTTATCGTATAATGGATCATGCTTATTCATTTTATTATCGGAAAGGAATATCAGCATGCGACCCACTCCAGCCATTACGAGAGCCTCTCGTCCCCGTGGCAGATTAACTAAAAAAGTACTATGGTCGACAGCCGTTCTGCTTGCTTTGCTCCTGATCGCCAGTGTCGGCATATCGGTGTATGTCGGCTGGAAGCTGACCCATCCGGCACGCGTTGCACTGGATGAAACGCCGGACCGTTACGGCCTTGCCTTCGAGAAGGTGGAATTTGAAAGCAGAACGAAAGACGTTGCTCTGCAAGGGTGGTTTATCCCGAGCTCGTCCGAACCGGCCAAGATGAATATTATTATGGCGCACGGTTACCGGAAGAACCGTCTCCAGACGGGAGCGGATACGCTGAAGCTGACCAAATCGCTCGTTGACCAGGGATACAACGTATTGATGTTCGACTTCCGCAACTCCGGCGAATCGGGCGGTGAGCTGACCTCCGTCGGCTACCTCGAGAAGTACGACCTGCTTGGCGCCGTCGATTGGGTGAAAGCGAACCATCCGGAGCCGATAGCGGTTCACGGCTTCTCTATGGGGGCCAGCACCGCATTGACGGCGGCTGCCGAAGAGAGCGCGATAACCGGCATTGTAGCGGACAGCCCATTCAATCATTTGACCCGCTATTTGGAGGAAAACTTGCCGACCTGGTCCAATTTGCCGAATTTTCCGTTTACGCCGCTTATTCTCGGCATTTTGCCTCCGCTTACCGGCATTGATCCGGACCAGGTAGACGCACTGACCGCGGTCGATCGGATTTATCCACGACCGGTATTGTTCATTCACAGCTCGGACGACCACTCGATCCCGCTGCAAAACAGCGAATCGATGTGGGCCAAGCATAAGGACCGGTTCGAAATGTGGCAAATTTCGGGGGCCGACCATGTCAAAGGCCACGCCGTACACCCCAAGGAGTACGAAGAAAAAGTGCTGGACTTCTACGGCAAGCTTCAGCAGCCGTAACGATCGGCTTGTACGTCGAAGCATTGCCTAAGCAGAAGCAGAAGAAGCAGCTCCCGCTCCTCCAACCGGGGACTTAACGGGAGCTGCTTTTTTTATGCTACATAATTTGTATCGCCTTCCCTCTTTGCGTATCGGTCAAGCGCACCAGCCCGCTCCTCTCCAGTGCGGACAAGGCGTCGATCAGATCCGTTCCCTCGAATTCCACTCCTTTATACACAAGCAGGTCGACGATTTCCAGCAGTGTGACTTCATAGCCGCTTTGAAAGCTGTTCTGAATCAAAGCAATGAGCTCCCTGATCAGCCGCTTTTCCTTGTCGAGCAAGAACCGGGACCGGATGTCCGACAGCTCGCTATTGAACTTGTCGCGGTATGCAAGAGATATATCCTTCTCCACTTCCTCCGGCACGTCCAGCCCCCGCTCGCGGAGCACCTCAAAGATAGAATCTACATGAGTGGACGCCTCCTCCACGAACCGGTTCAGCGATTCCAGAATATGCTCGTTGTACGTTTTGGTATCGTGGCGGAGGGTAATCAACTCGTCCTTCATCTTGCTGAACTCCTCCACTTTATCGCTGATTTGATTCAGCGCTTGCCGGACTAGCGTATTATGCGTAGACGCCTCGAAGGCCTGAATATAGGAATAGATCATAGCTACTACGGCCAGCATGATCGTCGTCAAAGCCGAACCGAACGTAATCTGATCGATAAGCTCTCTTGCCGTATCGAACTTCCACGACATGACGGTAATAACGACAATGATCAGATCAAAGACGATAAAGCCGTAAATCATGTCTTTCTTGCTTATTTTTTCAATCAAAGCATGCCAAAGATTCATCTCCCTCCCTCCTTTCGGCTGTTCGATTTATTCTTCTTGTCTTTTACTGTCCAGAAGCCGGACGGCCTCCTCTAGATCGGAGCATAACGGAATAACCAAATGCAGCTTGGCGATGGCTGCGAGCTCTTTCATCAGCTCATCCCGCAGGATGACGACCAGCCGGCCTTGCCCCTTGTCGAAGCTTTTCTTGAAATAAATGAGCACGCCTAGCCCAGTACTGTCAATTAATGTAAGTTCCGTCAGATCCAAAATGTAGCCTTCACACGGCTTCACGAGGCGTCCCAGCCATTCCTTGGCCTTGCCGTCATTGCCGTACGTCAGCTTCCCCGACAGCATGAAATGCTGGTACGCTCCTACGGACGTCTCGCTAATATGAAGCTGCTCCCTATCCTTGCCCTTCGGGTTGTACGCAGGTCCCTTCATATTGATTACCTCCCTTCTTTCTAAGCTCAATCGTCATCCTCCCGCTATCGTCCTGCTCATAGGTCAACTGGTCGGACAACCGTTTAGCGAGGAGAAGCCCTCTCCCCCTTTCCTCATACAGCAGTTCCTCCAGCTTCATTTGACTTCTTCTGCCGATCGTCTGCCCTGCGTGCCGGCATGCATTGTTAGTAATGGTAATGACGATGTCCCCCTCGTTCAGCTCCATCCGCACGGATACGGTGCAGCCGGACATCTCCCCAGTCCTCCCGTCTTCCCTCCCTGTGCCTTCTCTGCCTTCGCGCAGCTGGACATGCTGGTGATGCATGGCAGCCTCGACTGCGTTGATGACCAATTCATGGACGGCAAAGCACAGCTTGCGGTATTGGGCTACTCCCGTATACTTCAGAAAGCTCTCCGTCATTTCATCCGATAAATCGATGAATTTCTGCGACGGCTGGCTTTCAATCATCATGAAGACCATGTTACTCACTCCTTTTACTCCCTATAGGCTTATGGACTTCTCCATCATCACGCTTCTTTTATATCCAGTGCGATAACGCATATATCGTCAGGCATATGGGATCCTTGGCTCAGTTCATTAGCCAGCTCCCTGATGAGACAATCTGTATCCAAACCGCCGCACGCTTCCAGCAGCTCTCTCATTCGTTGTGACGTTGCCGCGGGAGACGCGCCGTACACTTCGAACAAGCCGTCGGTAAATAAAATGATCCGGGCATTGCGTCTGAATGCGGCCGTCCCCCTTTGAAAATCGGCCTTCGCATCAATGCCTAGCGTCATCCCGCCTTGTACCAGCTCGTCAAACGATTCGCCGTCGCTAAGCATCATGCCGTAAGGATGGCCCGCATTCACATATTCCACCTGCCGTCTCCGGGCATCCGCCAGCAAGCATACGGCTGTACAATACATAGCCCCTCCGCCTTCGGCTTCTGTTTGGAACAGTCCGCATAACCGCATGTTCAGCTGCTTCACGATATCGACAGGATCGATCACATTCTCCGGCATCGACTGCAAATAAGCGTGAATGTACATGCTGACCAGGGAGGATGAGACACCATGACCCATGACATCGGTCAAAATAATGAGCGCCTTATCGCCCTGAACCAGCCGCCACATGTACATGTCTCCCGACACCTGTCCGGACGGAATGTGGAGCCCCTTGATGGTAATGCAAGCACTCTCTGCGGCGGCAGGCAGCACCGATTGCTGAATCCGTCTCGCCAGCTCCATATCTCTCAGCATGCGGTGTTCATTCAGCATAAGCCGATTCCTGATCGCATCGATCCGGCGCAAAACGGCTAAGCACGCTGCCGCGCTGCTTGCCATGCCGCCGATTAGAGCGGCGAGCGCCGCAAGCGCATGGTTCAAGTCCATGCTAAGCGGATCATCCGCGCTCCAATCGATCCAAGCGAGTGGAAAAAGCAGTGCGCCAAACACAACGATAACGATGGCTGCCTTCTGTCGGACGGGGAAAGGTGAAGCGGCGGTGAGGGGGCGGCATATGAACCATTTTGCGTACACAAATAAGAACGTAAGCAGGAAGCACACGTTCAGCACATATTCTTCGATCACCTTCTATCGCCCCTCCTCCTTTTTCCCGCTTGTACTACTAAGGTATGAAACCTTGAGCGCAGCGGTCTCCATGAATGGAGCAGGCAATGAATGGATATTTCAGCTTGAACAGTCTCGCAAAGCGATGACCGGCTAAGAAGCCCGGAAAAAAAGCTTTGCACCATTTCCTGAACAACAAAAAAACAGCCTGCCGACGCAGGACTGCGCCAACAGACTGTCTCGTATGAAACGGAACCATTCGTTATTCCGTGTAATTGATTCTTTGTCCGAGCTTGGAGGACTCATAAATATCCATAACCAGGCGGAACGCCTTGTAGCCTTCCGGTCCGTCGATCCAGAAATGCTTGCCTTCGAGCAGATGCGCATAGAAATCTCGAATCTGGAACTGATGGCTGACGCCCCAGTACGCTTTCTCGCCCAAGTCGTTTTTGACCGGCTCGGCCAGAACGGTGCTCGTATCTCCTTGCAGCAAATACAGCGTATCGCCGCGCAGCTGCAGAGTCGCCTTCTCGAAAATAACCTCGACCTCAACCGGAGTGCTTCTGCCGTAAGCATTCGTCGCGTAGAAGATCGCCTTCACGCCGTTTCGGAATTCGATATGCGCGTGAGCGGTGTCCTCCACCTCGATGACTCCTTCCAGCGAATCGTTGGAAATACTCCCTTTGATGCTGGCCACGTCTCCTCCGAGCCAATGCAGCAGGTCCAGCGTATGGATCGCCTGATTGATCAGCACGCCCCCGCCTTCCGTAGCCCATTTGCCTTTCCATTCCGTCTCGTAGTATGCGGGAGTCCGCGACCACGTGACAAGACCTTTCATGCACAGCAGCTTGCCGAATTCTCCCGAATCGACCGCTTGCTTCATGCGGATGGACGAAGGGTTGTACCGGTTTTGGAAAATAACGCCGAGCTGCACGTCTTTATTCTCTTCCGCCGCGTCGAGCATCGTATGAGCTGACGCTTTGTTCTCCGCCATCGGCTTCTCCGTCAACACATGCTTGCCCGCCTTCAGGGCATCCACGGTCATTGGGGCATGCAAATAGTGACCCGTACAAATGTGGACCACCTGGATATCATCACGTTGCAGCATCTCTTTGTAGTCGGTGTAATAATCGCAGCCGTACGTCTCGGCTGTCTTTTTCGCCAATTCTTCATTAATGTCGACGACTGCTTTAAGCTCTGCCAGCTCCAAACCTGCGATCGCTTTCAAATGGACGCTTGAGATAGACCCGCAGCCGATAACGGCTGTTCCCAATGATTTCATGGTTTCACCTGATTTCGTAGTAATTAGGCGCATCCTGAGACACGCTTTCATTTCCATTTTATAATGAAGTATAATAAAAACAAATTCCTTGCTTCAATTGCCGTTTTTATTGCTTTTTTTGACTTTTTATCCGGAGGTGGGCACCGATGCGAATCCATCACGAAATGAAAGGAATCCATTACATCCACCGGCGAACCGAACAGCCGCCCAAAATGGATTTTCACCTTCACGACCGGTTTGAAATTTATTTTTTTCTGTCCGGCGACGTCCACTATTTCATCGAGAAAAATGTATATCCGCTCGCATACGGTGACCTGCTCATCATGAACAACCGGGAGCTGCACAAGGCAACCTTCCGCTCGGACGAGCCTTACGAAAACATCGTCATTCATTTCGATCCGGAAACGATTCGGCAGCTGACCTCCGCCTTCTCCTTCGACCTGCTGGACTGCTTCGTGAACCGCCCGCTGGGCGAGCAAAATAAAATTCATCTGCTTCCCCACCAGCAGGATGAGCTGTTCAGCCTGTTCCACAAGATGGACTGCCTGTTCCGCCAGCCGGCGGACGGATCGGATCTGCTGCTGGCCACGTATATGATCGAGCTGCTCGTCCTGCTTAACCGCGCGTTCCGGCACAACCAATCTCCGCTGCCCGCATCGGTCGTACCGGAGAAGCTGGCCCCCATTCTCGATTATATCGATCACCACTTGGATTATGATTTGTCGCTGGAGGCGCTGGAGCAGCAATTTTTTATGAACCGCTACTATTTGAGCCGGCTGTTCCGTCAAAGCACGGGAAGCACGATTCACGAATATATTCTGCTCAAGCGAATCGCCCGCGCGAAAAAGCTGCTGTACGAGGGCCATAACGTTACCGATGCTTGCGAGCTGTCGGGCTTTAACGATTATTCGAATTTCATCCGCATGTTCAAACGAATCGTCGGCGTGCCGCCGGGACGGTACCGAAAACAGCATTCCTGATTATTCTAATGATTGACGAACGGGACGTCTCGTAGTAACATGGTCCATGGCTGTGCGCTTCCCCGATGCCTCGAGGATGGTGCCCGCTTCAACTTCACATGTAAAGGACGAAATACCGCGTGAATCTGAAAACATGGGTCATATGCTTTTATTTGCTGCTGATTTATTGGATTTCCCGTCATATACCGGATATCAAGATGATTTTCTACCCTACTCTCGGCGCTTTCTCTTATCTATTCATTAGCCGGAGCTTTTCCTTGAAAGACTTCATCAAGCTCATTGCCGGCGCTTGTGCGGCATCGGTGGTCAGCTCGGCCTTATACTTATCTCATACAGGAATGCTCTCGTTTTTTGCAGCGACACTCATCACGATTATTTTGATCCGCAAGCTTCAGCTGAACGCACCACCCGTTCTGGCCATTGCGCTTGTTCCATTTTTCGCACAGCCGGATCATATTTGGACGCTTCCGCTCGCGGTTCTCGTTTCTTTAAGCGGACTGCTGCTCGTTCTTTCTCTCGTTGAGCTTGCAGGGGCAGCTATTGCGACAACGGTCCTCCGATACGTGCCAAGACAGCTATGGAAACGAAAGGACAGCTCTGTGGAGAGCGGGAACTAAGCTTTACATAGCCGACCCAATATCAGCCTGACGAAGAATATCTTCGCAGGCTTTTTTTGTGCCCACTTGACCCTTCCCCAGGAAGCAAGCGCTCTAGCCATGCATGGAATAGCGAATTTTGGTAATAGTAAGGGTACATCGTTTTACCAATTATGAGGTACTTATGGGAATCTTCAGAAAGTGGCTGACTCATCGTCGCATACATCAACAACAGCAACAGCAGCAACAACCGGGGAACGATCCCTCTCCGACCGGCGGTCAGGCGCAGCAGATGCCTCTGCTATCCATGGATCTGGACGCGAATGTGGAATGGATTCGAACCCGGCTGGAAGCCAGTCCGGATCTAATCCTGCGACATTTGAGCCATCCCCAAAGACCGGACCTGCGCCTTGCGCTGGCTTATATTGACGGGCTGGTAGATACCGTCGCCTTACAGCACATGATCGCGGAGTTGTTCCAGCAAATCGAGTTGGAGGCCGGTTCACCCATGAACGCAGCCGGCTTCTACCAGTCGCTCCTGAACCGGAAATTAACCGTCGGCGGCCTTCGTGAAATCGAAGATATGGAGTCGCTTCTCATCTGCATGTTTAATGGCGCGACGATCGTTATGGTTCAAGGGAACCGCCTGGCCATTTCGGCCGATACGATCGGCGGAGAAATGCGCGGTGTCGAGGAGCCGAGCACCCAGACGGTCATCCGCGGTCCCAAGGAAGGCTTTACCGAAAATTTGCGGACCAACACGGCGTTGATCCGGCGAAAGATCAAATCGCCCGATCTTCGCATCGATACCAAATTGATCGGCAAGCAGACGCATACGAATGTCGCTATCCTATATTTAAAGGGTGTTGTAAAAAATCGCTATGTGGAAGAGGTTCATAAGCGGCTGGATGCGATTCAAATCGACGGCATTCTGGAGAGCGGCTATATCGAGGAGCTGATCCAGGACTCCACCTTCAGTCCGTTCCCGACCATACAAAATACGGAACGGCCCGATACCGCGGCAGCCGCTTTGCTGGAGGGGCAGATTGTCATCATTGTCGACGGAACGCCCTTTGTCTTGATAGCTCCTTTTACCTTTTTCAAATTTTTCCAGTCCAGCGAGGACTATTATCAGCGATACGATATCGCGTCATTCTTGAGAATCATCCGCTTCGTCTCGTTCATCGTCGCCATGCTGCTCCCGTCGCTCTATATTGCCACGACAACGTTCCATCAGGAGATGCTGCCCGCTACTCTCCTCATCAGTCTTGCCGCCCAAAGGGAAGGCGTGCCTTTTCCCGCTCTGCTGGAGGCCATGCTGATGGAAATTACGTTCGAGGTACTGCGGGAAGCGGGAGTCCGCATGCCGCGCGTTATCGGCTCGGCGATCTCCATCGTCGGGGCTTTGGTGCTCGGGCAAGCGGCGGTACAGGCCGGGCTCGTGTCGGCCGCCATGGTTATCGTCGTATCGTTCACGGCGATCGCCAGCTTCGTTATTCCTTCCGTAAATATGTCGGCTGCGGCAAGGCTGATCCGGTTTACTTTGATGCTTCTGGCCGCAACGCTCGGACTGTTCGGCATTATGTCCGGCTTGATGGTGGTGCTTATTCATTTGGCTGGCTTGCGGTCGTTCGGAGCGCCGTATTTGGCTCCTATTTCTCCTTTGATTCCGGGTAATTTGAAAGATATTTTTATTCGCGTGCCTTGGTGGGCGATGGTCAAGCGTCCCCTCTTTTTATCGCAGAACCAGAACAGGCAGCCCAGGATGCACAAGCCGTCTCCACCCGATGACAACAACAGCTGACAGGGTACATCGGCTACGATTATGGAAAGGGAACGAGACGATGCAGATCCGTTCTGTAAGGAGGCAGGGTAACTAACTTATGGTACAAAAAATAACTTCCATTCAATGCATTATGCTGATCATGAGCTCCATTACCCCTACCTTCATATTGACCGTTCCCAGCATTGTAGTCGAATCCTCAGGCCAGGACGCCTGGCTGTCGATCCTGCTGGCTATTGCGGCAGCCGTATTGATTGCCTGGCTCATTGGAGCGATATGCAGTATGAATCCGGGAATGCTGCTGATAGACTGGCTGGACAGCCGGTTAGGCCGCTTGGCCGGATCGCTGTTCGGGCTCATTCTTGCCTTCTACTATTTCACGAACGAAACGATTATTATCCGTCAGTTTATTAACTTTATGTCGGAAAATGTGCTGACGCGGACTCCCGCCTACGCAATAATCACAGTTGCGCTTTTGGTCATGTTGTATTCCGCGAACCACGGGATCGAGGTTATAGCCAGAATCAATATGATCATTTCTCTCATTACGTTTTTGACGATTCTGGTCACCATCATCTTGCTCTTGAACAAAGTGCAGCTTCCGTTTCTTCTGCCTATAGGCGAGCATTCGATTCGAAGTATCATTCATGGGAGCATTCCGCCGACCGCCTGGCTGTCGGAAGTCGCCATACTGCTCGTATTGCTGCCTTATTTGAAACATCCGGAGCATGCCTCTCTTATCGGGATATGGAGCGTGATCGCTTCCGGGATCGAACTGCTTCTGTTCGTAGTCGCCGCCATCGTCATTTTCGGTCCCGAGCTAATCACCATATTGGCGTATCCGACGTTTAATATGGTCGGGATCCTGAAGCTAGGCAATTTAATGGAACGGATCGACGTTCTGTTTATTTCCTTATGGATCAGCACCATGTATATCAAAATGTCGATTTTCATGTTTTGCTCCTGGCACTGCTTCGTCCATTCCTGCCGCATCAAGAATACCAGGCCCTTCTTGCCTGCGATCGGTCTGCTCACTGCTCTGTATACCCTCTGGTCCTGGCCGAAGACGACCGAAACGAATCATTTCAACCGTTTTTCGCTGTCACCGGATCTATTAACATTCAACGTCGTCATCCCGCTTCTCATTTGGCTCTGCTGCTTGGCTGCCGGAATCCGGGCACCAAGAGCCAAAGGGAGGTAGCAGCATGCGCAAACCAGCCATTCTCCTTGTTCTTACGCTTGTAAGCTTATGCCTTACGGCCTGCTGGAACCGTACCGAACTGAACAAGCTTTCCATCACGTCGGCTACAGCCATGGATTACGAGAATGGCGAATGGATGATCACGTTCCAGGTCGTCATCCCGTCCGCCATTTCGTCCGGTGTCGGAACCGTTGGCGGCGGCACTTCGCAATCTCCGATAGCCGTCCATACTTCCCGCGGCAAAACGATCAGGGAAGCCGTTTCCAACAGCAACTTCGAGAGCCCTCGCTGGCTCTTTTTCGCTCACAACAGCGTGATCATTATCAGCGAGCAAGTAGCCCGCAGCGGCGGATTGAATCAGATCGTCGATCTTTATTTTCGCAATCCCGACGCGAGAGAGACCGTCAACGTGCTCGTTACAACCGAAAACGCCCGAGATGTCCTCCAGCAGATGATGCATTTGGAGAAAATTCCAGGACAAGGCTTAAGAGAAATAATGGCTATTGAGGCCCGCTATTCCTCCACACTGCCAAGCATCATGCTGTATGAGCTGGCTATGGGCATGACGAGCGCATCCAAAGGGGCGGTGATTCCCGAAATTATTATCAGCGGGACGAAAAAGGTCGATTCGATGAACGACTTAAGCCACACCAGCGTCACTTCCGTGTTGAAATTGGGCAGGCTCGGCGTCATCAAGGACGGGAAGCTCACCGGGTGGCTGACGAGAAACGAGAGCCTTGGAGTGTCTCTGATTACGAATAAAGTAAAATCGTCGGTCCTGCCGTTTGCCTGCAAGCCGTCGGATGGACAAAACTATAACTCCTCGTATCGATTGGATACATCCAAGACAAAGATTGTGCCTAAAAAAGTGAACGGCCGCTTTGTTATGGAGATCAATATCAAAGGCAACGGCATGCTTCTCGAAACCGATTGTCCGCTTGAGCTTAATAAGCCTGATGTTGTGAAGCAGCTGGAGAAGCAGCTGCAAAATCAGATCAAAACCATGGTGGAAACGTCATGGAAGGCTACACGGCGTCTGCATGTAGATATATTGGGCTTTGCAGACATTATCCACCGGAAATTTCCGAAGGACTGGAAAACGATGCGTAACCAATGGGATTCGGCATTTCAGGACATTGAAATCGAAACGAAGGTTCACATTACGATGTCGCGCATCGGTCTCAGTACCAAATCGTTCAAAGCTATTACAAAAGACGAGGAAGGATGATCCTATCATGAGAGGGGCCGCTGTGCTGGCAGTATACGCCTATTTCCTCTATCGGGGAATACGTCCAATGCTCGCCCATGGAAGCAAACGGGACAGCTGGTGCTTTGCCGCCATCGTCGTATGGTGCGCTTATTTAAGCCTGGCGAAGCTGTACCAATGGCCCTTCTTTAATATCATCGCCCCGATTCATGCGGCATTTTATCCGGTCGGACGCTTGCTGGACGAATGGCTGGGAGGTGACTAAAGCTCATGACCGACGGGACACGGCAGCAAATATCCGCTACACAGCTTACCTTCGTGATCATATTGTTCGAAATCGGCAGCACGCCGCTCTTCTTCTTCGGAAGCAAGGTAGGCCAGGATGCGTGGCTTGCGATGCTGATGGGCGCCGTGATAGGCTTGCTTCTTCTTTGCCTGTTCCTGTGGATTCAGAGCAAAGAGCCGGAACGCGATTTGATCCAAATATTGAACGTATACTTCGGGCGGTTTATCGGCTCCATCTTTGGTGCGTCGTATTTCGTCTATTTCGGCTACGAATCCATGCGCAACGTAAGGGATTTCGGCGAGCTGATATCGGTAACGATTTTGTCGCAAACACCCATAGTTGTCATCATGCTGATTGTTATTCTCATCGCAGCTTATGGGGTGTATCAAGGCGTGGAGGTATTTTTCCGGATCGCGGAGATTCTGCTTCCGGTTATTTTGGTCAGCTACGGTATTTTGTTCCTCCTCTTGTTTCTCGGGGATCTCGTCCATTTCGAGCGTCTCGGTCCCGTTATGGAGAACGGTCTGCTGCCCATTTTGAAGGCATCGTTTCCGGATATTGTCTCCTTCCCGTTCGGACAGATGATCGTCTTCCTGATGTTCTGGCAGATGGTGCGAGAGAAAAAGGTGGTGGTCAAAACGTCCGTCTTGGCTTACGTTCTGGTCGCCATCTTCCTTGTGTTTGTCAATATACTGAATTTAGTCATTCTCGGTCCGACGTTGGCGGGCATGGCCGCGCTTCCATTACTGCAAGCTTCTCAGCTAATTTCCGTAGCCGACGTGTTTGAACGAGTCGATGTTTTCGTGACGCTGCTCATTTACGTCGGTCTGTTTATTAAGATGAGCGCTTTCTATTATTGCGCAGTTCAAGCCTTGTCCCATTTAACCGGCAAACGCTATAAGCTCTGGGTGCTGCCTACGGGAGCCGTCATTTTCGCCGTTGCTTTATTGGAGCCCAACTACACCTATCACATTTCATTAGGACTCACGACCAGTTTGAAGGTATTTCCGATCTTTCAAATCGCGATTCCGCTCCTTTTGTCCGCCGTCATGCTGATCAGGATCTCGCTCAAGCGCAACACGAAGTCTGGAAGCGCATAGGGGTAAACCCCGTACTCTGGAACTCCAGTACTCTTTTAGCGCTCCGGCATGATCGTATTTCCCTGCTGCTCCGCATATAGATGATATAAACGTGCCTGGATGGGAGGAGCAGCAAAATGGCAATTCATCCGCCTCTTCTGCAGCAAGGAGATACGATCGGCCTCGTCACGCTCGGCAGCCCGCTTCCCGCCGCCGACATCAACAACGGCATCACGATGCTGCGAAGTATGGGCTTTACGGTTGTCGTTGGAAATTACGTGTACGCCAGCAACGGCTTTCTTGCCGGTACGGACCAGCAGCGGGCGGCCGACTTTATGAACATGATCATCAATCCGGAGGTCAAAATGATCCTCCCGGCCCGCGGAGGTGTTGGCGTTGCCGGAATCTTGCCATATCTGGATTACAGGGTGATCGCAAGAAACCCGAAAATCGTTACCGGTTATAGCGATATTACGGTGCTGCTGAACACGCTGTATTTGTTCAGTAATCTGCTGACGTTCTCCGGCTTGATGCTGATCGATTTCCGCGCCGAGGCCCCGCCTTACAATTTCAATCAATTTTTCGGCATGGTGTCTTCAACCGCCGTTCCGAAATCGATACAAAACCCTCCGGACATCCCGCTCACCGGCCTGGTTCCCGGTAAAGTGACCGCCCCCCTCGTAGGCGGCAACCTCTCCTCTTTGCTGGATACGTTAGGCACTCCGTATGAAATCGATACCCGAGGTAAAATATTGTTTCTTGAGGAAACGCATGAGCCCATCAACAAAGTGTACCGGATGATCAACCGGTTGAAGCTGGCAGGGAAGCTGAATGACTGCGTCGGCATCGTCATGGGAGAGTGCACGAACTGCCCCGTCTCCTACGGCAAGACGTATAGCGATCTCATCAGCGAATTCATCGTTCCCCTGGGCAAGCCGTTGTTAACCGGTCTCGCCTCCGCTCACGGCATGTATAAGGCGACGGTTCCTATCGGCGCCGTAATCAGCATGGACACGCAAAGCCCCGTTCCCACTCTGACGGTTGTCGAGCCGACGGTAAGCTGAGCGAGCATATGGATGGCGCATCGGGCAGTCGTGACCGCCTCTCGCACGCACGTACTTATATGACTGGCGCGGCACTAGCTCCCGGTTATCCTTTCGCATCAAACAAGAGACGATGGGGAATCCCCCTCTCCGGTTGCTGCTATCGATTCCTTTTTACTTGTTGGTTCAAAACCTTTTGGCACAAGGGTTCCCGTCGGACATTGGGCTGGAGCAGAATCTATCGGACAGAAGGCGGAGTCTTTCAGACCGGCGGCGGAATCTTTCGGACCGGAGATCCGTTATTTCCTGAAATGACGCTGTTTTGGAGGGGCGATCGGACCGTGAGTCCGTTATTTGCTCATTTTAGCGGTAAAAATGACGGTTTCTTGCGAAATAAAGGATCTGTAGTCCGATCACCCTGCAAATAGAACCATTTTGGGTAAAATAGCGGATCTACGGTCCGAATCAACTTGGGCCACGCTCTCCAGCGGATGGGCACGCTCCTCCTGGAGATAGCCTCTAGCCTCACATTGGCATGTTTGGGTAAAGCCAATGTATCAACAGCCTGGGTACTATACAAAGTTAGTACTCTTCTTTGGCGTGGTTTACAGCTACAATACAAGTAACAACGATTAGCACCTGGTATTAAAGCTAGTCCAACCGAAGAGGAGTCGATTTCGAATGCTCGTCCTGGTCGCTGTTCTAAAAGCGTTGTCCACCCTGTTGTTCAAATTGAAAATATCCGGTCTGGAAAAGCTCGACTTCCGCCAGCCGACCATCCTGATGCCTAACCATGTCTCGCTGCTCGACGCTGTGCTCCTGGCGCTCTATTTGCCGGAAGAGGCCGCTTTTGTCGTCAATACGAATATCGCCAGACGGTTCCGCTGGGCGCTCAGGCTGCGCAACCATATAGCCGTAGACCCATTGAACCCTTACTCCGTAAGAACGATGGTCAAAACCGTCCAAAGCGGCGTTCCTCTCGTCTTGTTTCCGGAAGGAAGGGTCACAACGACCGGCGGCCTGATGAAAATATACAGCGGGATCGGCTATATCGCCTTCCGGACCGGAGCTCGCCTCATCCCTATCGCCATCAATGGAGCGGAACGCTCGAAATTTTCGTACATCAGCCATAAAATCCGCACGGTCTGGTTTCCCGAGATTGACATTGCCATCGGCGACGCGTTCGTCGTTAATCCGAAGCCGAACGTGTCCATGAAGCGGCAGAAGGAAGCTGCCGCCGATCAAATCCGGCTCGCGCTGCAAGAGCAGCTGCTGCAAAGCAGGTTGAAGTCGGACGTCAACCTGTTCGACGAGCTGCTGCGGCAAGCTTCCCGCAGCGGCTGGGGTACCGTCATCTGCGAGGATCTCTCGCAGAGGCTGACCTACAGGAAGCTCGTGCTAGCTTCCTATGTATTCGCTCGCAAGCTGCAGCCGCTGCTTGCAGGGCATGACGCCGCGGGCGTCATGCTGCCGACCACGGCCGCGCATGCGATCGCGCTGTTCGCGCTGATGCGGATCGGCGTCACGCCCGCGATGCTGAACTTCTCGTCCGGAGAGCAAAGCCTCCGGGACGCTTGCGAGACCGCAGGACTGCGCACCGTCCTGACCTCGCGCCAATTCGTCGAGAAGGCGAAGCTCGAATCGACCGTCGCCTCCTTGGCGAAGCAGTGCCGCATCGTCTATCTGGAGGACGTAAAGGATGAGGTAAGCCGGACCGATCAGCTCATCGGCCTCATCGACTGGATGACTGGCAAGCAAGCGGTGCAAGGTTTCCGCGACTTCATCCTGTTCACCTCCGGCAGCGAAAGCAAGCCGAAGGGCGTCGTCCTCGGTCACGAGCAGCTGTATGCGAACATCCAGCAAGCCCGCACCGTATTCGACTTCACCGCGTCGGATAAAATGTTCAACGCGCTGCCGATGTTCCACAGCTTCGGGCTGACGGTCGGTACGCTGCTCCCTCTGCTCACCGGCATGCCGGTGATGCTGTACCCGAGCCCGCTGCATTACCGGGTCGTTCCGGAAGTGGCGTACGACCGCAGCGCCACGATCCTGCTCGGCACTTCAACATTCCTCGCAGGATACGGCAGGGCGGCGCACCCGTATGATTTTCACTCCATGAGATATGTGGTGACGGGAGCCGAGAAGCTGAAGGATGAAGTGAGGGATTTGTGGAGCCGCAAGTTCGGCATCCGCATTCTGGAAGGCTACGGCACGACCGAAGCGTCTCCGGTCGTATCCATCAACACGCCGCTCGCGTACAAGGAAGGCACGGTCGGCCGCCTGCTGCCGGGCATCCGCAGCCGCATTGTGCCGGTTCCCGGTATCGAAACCGGCGGAAGCCTGCATATTCATGGGCCGAACGTCATGAAAGGCTATCTCATACATGGCAAAGGGTTCGTCCCTTGCCCGGTCTGGTACGATTGCGGCGACGTAGTCGAGGAGGACGCCGACGGCTTTCTCTCGATCAAGGCGCGGCTGAAGCGCTTCGCCAAGGTCGGAGGCGAGATGATCTCGCTGCAGCTTGTCGAGGAAACGGCCGCCGCCTGCTACAATGATCCGGCGTTGGAGCTGGCCGCCGTCAGCGTGGCGGACCAGCGCAAAGGAGAGCGCATCGTGCTGTACGTTACGGGGAACGGCTACGTTCTGCCGCAGCTCAAGTCCTACATCGCGGCCAACGGATATTCGCCGCTGCTGCTGCCGTCCCGGATCGTCGCCGTCGAGAAGCTGCCGCTGCTCGGCAGCGGCAAAACAGACTACGTTGCGCTGAAACAACGGGCCGAATCCGGCTCATCTCAAGAAGAAACGGAGACAAAAGCATGAACAGGGACAGTGTCGTAAACCGTAGAGCGTTAACCTCCCTTTATATCACGCAATTTTTATCGGCCTTTGCCGATAACATGTCGTTGCTCGTCATTGCCAGCCTGCTCACGCATAACGGATTTTCGCCGGAATCTTTGGCGCTCGTTACGATTGCTTTTTTCCTTCCGTACATTTTACTTGCACCGCTGGTCGGGCCCTTTGCCGACAAAATGCCCAAAGCCGTCGTGCTTATCATCGGCAATGTGATCAAATGGATCGGGATCACATCGCTATTGATCGTCGATCATTCCAGCATCTGGTCTCTTATGCTGTGCTACTTTACCGTCGGGATCGGCGCTGTCGTCTACTCTCCGGCCAAATACGGCATCCTGCCCGAGCTGACAACCTCCGAGCAGGAGCTGTTCAAGGCTAACTCGCGAATCGAGGCTTATACGATATTGGCCATTCTCACCGGAATCGGCGGAGGGGGCGCTATTGTCGCAGCTACGTCTACGGTGCAATCAACCGTCATCTGTGCCGTGCTGTACGCATTGTCAACGGCTATCACTTTGCTCATCCCGCGGACTCAAGGCGACCCGACCATTCGTTTCGCAGCGGAGGCAAGGCACTTTTTCAGCAGTGTGGCGATCTTGATGAAGCATCCGAAAACCCAATTTACCTTAGTGGGTACCGGAGCCTTCTGGATGAGCTCCGCCGTACTGCGCACCGCCGTTCTGGCCTGGATCCCAGTGGCGCTAGGGTTTCGCCCTGACGATATGAGCGTATCTCTGATCCTCGCCACCACCTCCATCGGCATCATTATCGGAGCGTTTCTTGCGCCACGGTTGATCCAGCTTCGTATCTTCTACAAATCTATCGGATACGGGATCATGATGCTGGCCTTGATCTTTCTTTTTCCCTGGTTTCATCACACAGCCGTTGCCGTGGTCTTCCTGCTGGCGGTCGGTTTCATGGGCGGCGTCTTTATCGTTCCGATGAACACAGTGCTGCAGGAGGAAGGCATGAGCCTGGTCGGACCGGGGAAGACGATCGCAGTACAAAATTTTATTGAAAACATATTAATGCTGGTCGGCTCCTGCGTGTATTACGTGATCGTTGAGCAGGGAGTCTCGATCTCGATGGCGATCATGGTTCAAGGGCTGATCATGCTTGTATTCCTGATCTACCTGGGCCTTCGCATTCGGCCGATGAACGTGCAGCGCCAGCCTTAGCGGTGTCCTACGGACATCTCGCTGCCCCACAGAAGAAAACCATGTTCCTGATGCTTCAAGCATTTTGGACATGGTTTTTTTTATCCATATGTGATTGCTTGCCTGGTTGACTCATCTGGAAGATCCCTGCAGATTGTAAGGTTATTGACCAAGACTACATGCGCTTAATTGTATGCTTGAGCATCCATTCGTACAGCTTCAGGTTGCCGTACGTTTCATCCATCACTTGATGCTGTAAGCCGGGATAGGTCGTAAACACGACGTTTCCGCCCCGCTCTTTTAGTGCATCTACGATTGCTCTGTCCCTCGCTATCTCAACGACGTCGTCGTTTTCGCCATGAAACGCCCATATCGGCATCGATTTCAGCAGCACGGCCTTTTCCGGATCGAACCATCCTGCCGCTGGCGCTGTCGCTGCGAACCGTTCCGGTGCATAAGCGGCCAAATCCCAAGCCCCATGGCCTCCCAAGCTGAAGCCGGTCAAATATATCCGCTCGCGATCAACCCGGTGTGTCTCAAATACCTCATCCATTAGCGTGAGAACGGCATCCCGCTCCATCGGCCATGAAGACAGAGACGGACATTGCGGAGAAATTACGATGAATTCAAATCCGGGTATCTTGTCCGCCATCCACCCAAGCCCGTAATGATCCAGCATATGAATATCCTCGCCGCGCTTCTTGATGCCGTGAAGAAACAAAATGACCGGCCACTTCTTGTCCATTTGCTCCTCATATGATGCAGGTAAGAACAGCTGGTAACCGATGCTTACGGTCTTTCGAATCTCTTTATGCAGCTTTCCGGATACGATGGGCATGATGGGTTGCTCCTTTCTTTTCGCAAGATCAGATATTTTCATCACCCTAAATTCCTCATATCGTAACATAACTTTCCATTTCCATCCATCTTAAAAAACATACGAAATAACGGCCGCAGGAATCCCATTCGCATTCAGCCGACCGATGACCCTGCCTCCTTTTACATCATGACGCCGATCCGGACCCATTTAAGGCAAATCCGATGGTACCCCAGAGGGGTATATATTTGCGATCCGGACTCCTTTGCCTTTGCAGCAAGCCCATTTTAAAAAAGTTTCCAAATTACCGTTGACATACCCTATGGGGGTATAGTATATTAAATTCACGAGGTGATGATAACCATGGAAACAGCAACAACAACAACTACGACAATGAATTGCTGCGATACACATACACACACTTCCCATAGAAGCAGCCACCATTCCGAGCAGTTGAAGACGAACCTGGCTTCCCGCCTCAACCGGATCGAAGGTCAAGTTCGCGGCGTCAAAGGCTTGATAGAGAGAGATACTTACTGCGACGACGTGCTGAACCAGATCGCGGCGATTCAATCGGCGTTGAACAGTGTCGGGAAGCTGCTGCTGGAAGGCCATATGAAAAGCTGCGTGGCGGAACGGCTTCAGTCCGGTGATCATGAGGTTATCGACGAGCTGCTGGCCACGATGAACAAATTGATGAAGTAACATCCGATTCATGTCAGGATGAAATTTATAACCAAGGGAGAAGATAACTATGACGAACATTGTATTGAAAGTGGAAGGAATGTCCTGCGGACACTGCGTAAACTCGATCGAGGGAGCTTTGAAAGAAATCGGAGCCCAAGGCAAAGTAGACCTTGCTGCCAAATCCGTTTCCGTTCAATATAATGAAGAGAGCCTTTCGATAGAAGCCATTAAAGAAGCGATCGAAGATCAAGGATACGACGTAGTATAAAGCAATTTGCATCATTTAATTTTTTTTGTGAAAAATATACCCCCAAGGGGTATGTGGGAGGGGTAAGTACCTATGGAACAGCAGCAGCAACAAACAACGATGCAAATATCGGGGATGACCTGCGCCGCTTGCGCAAACCGGATAGAAAAAGGATTGAAAAAAATAGACGGTGTAGCCGACGCCAATGTCAATTTCGCACTGGAACGGGCATCGGTAACCTATGATCCGAATAAAGTCGATCTAACGAATCTGGAGCAAAAAATCGAGGCTCTAGGCTACGGTACCGTCAAAGATTCCGTAGATTTCGTCTTGACCGGAATGACCTGCGCCGCTTGCGCCGCCAAAATAGAAAAGGTACTAAACAAGCTTCCCGGCGTCAGCTCCGCTACGGTGAACTTTGCGCTCGAGACCGCCCATGTCGAATATTCCTCCGCCGAGGTTTCGGTGGAGGACATGATCGCCCGGGTGAAGAAAATCGGCTACGGCGCTCAAGTGAAGCAAGATCAAGCGGCTGACGGCGATCATCGTCACAAAGAAATCGCTGCGCAAAAAAGGAAAATGTGGATTTCCGCCCTGCTCTCGTTCCCTCTTCTGTGGGCGATGGTCAGCCACTTCTCCTTCACGTCCTGGATCTACTTGCCTGAGCTTCTCATGAACCCTTGGGTGCAGCTGGCATTAGCCGCTCCGGTTCAGCTTATTATCGGCTGGCAGTTTTATGTCGGAGCGTACAAAGCGCTTCGCAATAAAAGCGCGAATATGGATGTGCTTGTCGCATTAGGCACCTCCGCCGCATTCTTTTACAGCTTGTATTTGACGCTGCAATGGGCATTCAGCCCTGACGGCGGGCATCATGGAATGCCGGAAATGTATTACGAGACAAGTGCCGTGCTGATCACGCTGATCCTGCTGGGTAAACTGTTCGAGGTGCTTGCCAAAGGCCGCACTTCGGAAGCGATCAAGAAGCTGATGGGACTTCAAGCGAAAACCGCGCTCGTCCTCCGTGACGGCCAGGAAATGAGCATTCCGGTAGAAGAAGTGCTTGTGGGCGACATCGTCCTGGTGAAACCGGGCGAAAAAATTCCGGTGGACGGAGAAGTAGTAGACGGCACCTCCTCGGTTGATGAATCGATGCTGACCGGCGAAAGCCTCCCTGTCGAGAAGCAGCAAGGGGATTCGGTTATCGGAGCAACCGTCAATAAGAACGGCAGCTTGAAAATTAAAGCTACCAAAGTAGGCAAAGAAACCGCCCTCGCGCAAATTATTAAAGTCGTCGAGGACGCCCAAGGCTCCAAAGCTCCGATTCAACGTGTGGCGGACCAAATTTCCGGCGTATTCGTCCCTATCGTCGTTGGAATCGCCGTTATCGTATTCTTTATTTGGTACTTTGGTGTAGAACCTGGCGATTTCGCAAGCGCTCTGGAAAAAGCTATCGCCGTCCTCGTCATCGCCTGCCCTTGCGCCCTAGGTCTCGCTACGCCGACATCGATTATGGCCGGCTCCGGCCGCGCGGCGGAATTCGGCATCCTGTTCAAAGGCGGCGAGCACCTGGAATCGATGCACAAAGTGCAAACGATCGTTCTCGATAAAACAGGAACGGTAACGAAAGGCAAACCGTCCCTTACCGATGTATGGGTTCCGGTTATGAACGAGCAAGAGGTGCTGGCTATTGTCGGCAGCTCCGAGAAGCAATCCGAGCATCCGTTGGCGGAAGCCATTGTGGAAGGTATTCGTGAAAAAGGGATCGAGCTGCCGGCAGCGGAGCAGTTCGAAGCGATTCCCGGCTACGGCATCCGCGCCAACGTAACAGGCAAAGAAGTGCTTGTGGGCACCCGCAAGCTGATGACCCGCGAATCGATCGACTACTCCCCTGCTGTCGAACGTATGGAACAGTGGGAATCCGAAGGCAAGACCGCGATGCTTATTGCCGTTGACCGGCAGTTTGCCGGATTGGTGGCCGTAGCCGATACGATCAAAGAAACGTCGCAGGAAGCGATCTCCCGCTTGAAAGCAATGGGCATCGAGGTCATCATGATGACCGGTGACAATGAGCGGACGGCACGTGCTATCGCGGATCAGGTCGGCATTGATCGCGTTCTTGCCGAAGTGCTCCCTGAGGGGAAAGCCGCGGAAGTGAAAAAGCTGCAGGCCGAAGGCAAGCATGTTGCCATGGTCGGGGACGGCATCAACGACGCGCCCGCTCTTGCTACTGCCGATGTAGGCCTTGCCATCGGGACAGGAACGGACATCGCGATGGAAGCTGCGGACGTGACCCTGATGCGCGGCGAATTAACAAGCATTCCTGATGCGATCTTTATGAGCAAAAAGACGATGGCGAACATCAAGCAAAACTTGTTCTGGGCGCTCGCCTACAATTCGCTCGGTATTCCTATCGCTGCCATTGGCTTGCTGGCGCCATGGGTCGCCGGAGCCGCGATGGCACTGAGCTCCGTATCGGTTGTACTCAATGCGCTCCGCCTGCAGCGTGTAAAATTATAAGTTTTGTGTCGTTGAATTACTATAGAGGTACCCCACCGGGGTACCCTTGCAATGAAAAACTCAAGCCTATGCTTTCGATGCAAGTTTTGCTTCGCAAAACTCAACCTATGCTTTCGATGCAAGTTTTGCTTCGCAAAACTCAACCTATGCTTTCGATGCAAGTTTTGCTTCGCAAAACTCTTAAGGAGTGATCCCATGCCAACAACCAAATTCGCCGTAACGCCGGGCTTTGAACAAGGCGGCAGCCTGTTCAAGCCCGAGCAGCTGGCGGCACTCGGCGCCATCGTCGGCAGCGACGCCAAAATCGAATTAACGACGTTCAAGCAGCTGTACGTCGAAATGGACGAGGAGCGGGCCGAGGAAGCCAAGCAGCAGCTGCGGGACGCCGGTCTGCTCCTCTACCCTGCCGGCTTTTATACGAAAAGCCTGATCGCCTGTAACTTCTGCAAAGGAGCCGAGGAGGCGGGGCTCGACATAGCCAATGCCTTAAACGACGCCATCGCCGGCATTGCCGCGCCAAGTCCGCTCAAGGTCGGCTACGCCGGCTGCGCGCTCGGCACCAGCGAACCGCTGCTCAAGGATATCGGCGTCGTCAAAATGAAAGACACCTACGACATCTACGTCGGAGGCGAGCCCAAATCATTGAAGGCGGCGGTCGGCACGCTGTTTCTGTCCGGCATCACTGCAGACCGGCTCATCCCGGTCGTCCGCAAGCTGATCGATTATTACTGCGAGCACGGCAAGAAAAAAGAGAAGTTCGCGCGGTTCATCGACCGCATTTCCATAGAAACGCTGCGCAGTGCCGTTTGAGGAGGACCCGGATTTGAGCAAAACCGTTCTAGTGGTCGATGATGAGGACAAAATACGCGATGTCGTTGTATCGTACTTGCAGCAGGAAGGCTTCTTGACCATCGAAGCCGCTACAGGAGCCGAAGCTCTGCACCTTCTAGGCACGTCGGAGCCCGAGATGATCATATTGGACCTGATGCTCCCCGATTTGTCGGGCGAAGAAGTGTGCCGCCGCATCCGTCAAACCTCCCCCATTCCCATCCTCATGCTGACGGCCAAAATTACCGAGGACGACCGGATCCAAGGTCTAACACTGGGAGCCGACGACTACGTCTTGAAGCCGTTCAGTCCTCGCGAGCTTGTTGCCAGAGTCAAAGCTATTTTTCGCCGAACACAGGAAGATTCGCTGCTTGCTGAACGGATAAGCTTCGGGCAGGATGAGCTCGTTATCGATTGCTCCCAGCATGAAATTTACAAGCGGGGCACACAGATCAATGTCACGCCTAACGAATACAAGCTTCTCCTTGTGCTGGCGAGACATCCGGGCCGGTACTTTTCCAGAGAAGAGTTGGTGGAAAAAGTGCTTGGCTTTGACTTTGAAGGCGATTCGCGCACGATTGACCAGCATATTAAAAACCTTCGCCAAAAAATCGAAAAGGACCCGAAACAACCCCAGTTCATCGTGACCGTGTATGGGGTAGGCTACCGTTTTGACGGGGGAGCCCGGCCATGAAAGGACTCTATTCGCGCTTTGCCGTAACGTTTATCGGAATTACCTGCGGTATTCTGTTTCTGGCGAGCATCGTCTTCATCTGGCAAACGCACTATCACTTTGCGATGTATCAGCATCAGGCCGGCACCGCACCGGATACGGCCCAGCTGAACGCTCATTTCGAACAGGCGCTGGTGCAGTCCGTCATCTGGGTACTGATGATCGGCATCGTTATGGCAGCCATCGTCAGCCTGTATGTCGCCAAGCGTTTGACTTCCCCGCTATTGGAAATGAAGTCGGCCGCGGTAAGCATGGCGGGCGGCGACCTGCGGATACGAACGAAGCTTCATGGTAACGACGAAATTTCCGATCTCGGGCAATCGTTAAATCATTTGGCGGAGCAATTGGAAAAGCAGGAGCAGCTGCGCAAAATGATGACGGCCGACGTCGCGCATGAGCTCCGCACACCGCTCGCTACCTTGAAGAGCCATATGGAAGCTATGATCGAGGGAGTTTGGGACGCTTCGCCCGAACGGCTTCGGGGCTGCCATGAAGAGATAGAACGGATGATTCGCCTTGTCGGCGATCTGGAGCAATTAACACAGCTGGACTCGCCGCATTTTCAATTGAACGTGCAGCCGGAACGAATGGATGCTATCGCAGCCCAATGCGTCGAGACGATCCGGGCCGCCTTCGAGCACAAAGGCGTCCGTTTGGAGCTGCGGCTCCAAGAACAGGATGAACCTAGGATCGCTTCTGTTGACCGGCAGCGCGTCAGTCAAATTTTACTGAATGTGCTGTCCAATGCGTTAAAATACACGCCTCCGGGCAAACATGTTGAAGTGGATGTGAAACGTGACAAGCAGACGATCCTGATCCAGGTAAAAGATACCGGGCCAGGTATCGGCAAGGACGATTTGCCCTATTTGTTCGAGCGGTTTTACCGCGCGGATAAGTCGAGGGACCGCAAATCCGGCGGCAGCGGCATCGGACTGACGATAGCCAAGAAGCTGACGGAGGCGCACCGCGGTTCGATTCAAATCGATAGCGAGCCGGGACGCGGCACGACGGTACGAATTTATTTTCCCGTATGAGCTGCACAGGGAGCTACACGAGATCTTCACAAGCGGCGGTTATACTTCTACTTGAGAAACGCGATGCTGCAAGCATCAGAATACAAATTACGGTACCTGCAAGGAGGAACCCAATAATGAATAAACCCAAACTTTCGACTCCGTCGCCTCGTCCTTTTGCCATGCGTAAAGCGGCGGCAGCCATAGTAATCACGGCATTATTGCTGACGGCCTGCGGCAAAGCGGCTCCTGCCGGCACGGCTCAGGATGCAGCCAGCAAGCCGGAGCAAAACGCTCACGCGGGACACGGCGCCGCCCCTGCTCCGAAAGAGGCCGATGTCAAGGCAGCCTTCACCTTCTCCCCCGATAAGCCGCAAGCAGGGAAAGATACGCTGATTTCGCTTCAGGTAACGGACAGCGCCAACAAGCCGGTCGAGAAGTTCGATATTAACCATGAGAAAACGATGCATCTGATCATCGTCAGCAAAGACTTGTCGTATTTCAACCACATTCACCCGGATTACAAGGAGAAAGGCTTATTCACCATTGCCAATCCTTTTCCAGCCGGCGGGGATTACAAGCTGTTCGCCGATTTCGTCCCGAGCGGCCAAAGCGGCACTACCAAAAGCCAATGGACAACCATTCAGGGTGACGCCGCCAAGCCTGCCGCCATCCAGCCGGACGGGAATTTGACCAAGACGGTCGACGGCAAGGAGATCAGCCTCGCTTTCGATAAGCTGCAAGCCGGCAAGGAAGTGAACTTGATCTTCAACATCAAAGACGGCGGCACCAAAAAGCCGATTACGAATTTGCAGCAATATTTGGGCGCAGTCGGTCATGTCGTCATTTTATCCGAGGATGCGGAGCAATATCTTCACGTGCATCCGACAGAAGAAAAAGCGACCGGACCGGATGCGAAATTTATGACCACGTTCCCGAAAAGCGGGATTTATAAAATATGGGGCCAGTTCCAGCATGAGGGCAAGGTGTTCACCGTTCCGTTTGTCGTGAAAGTGCCTTAACGCGCAAAATGAAAATCAAGCCAAAAAGCCTTCCCCCCTTATGGAGGAAAGGTTGTTTTGTTTAGAAAGCCCATGCTATTGAAAATGGTGCAGGGACGCCAGGCATAATGCCTCCCTCCAGCCGCTGCTGTTTTTTGTATATCGCTTTCTAGCGGTAGTTTCTTAAAACAAAAAGCTTTGTTGTTGGCACTCTGGAACGAATCATTTGAAAAAAGGATCTTTCGGACCGCAGATCCGTTATTTATCCAAAAACGGCATTATTTACATAGTGATCGGACTACGGATCCTTTATTCCGCCAAAATGCACTAATTTCGCATGAAAAAATAACAAATAGCGGCCTCTCTGTCCGATCGCAGTGAAAAAGAGGCCTCATTCCAAGGAATAGCGGATCCTCTGTCCGATAGCCTGCCTCCAACGGCTAGTACAATACCCTTACAAATGCTAGGGATGATAACAGATGCCATCGGACCTGATACTCTTAAAACTGCAGTAGCGGTAAGGGTGCCGCGATAGTCTACTCCCTCCGGCTTTCTGCAAATTCATTGCAGTCTTGCGGTTATTCTGTGTAAACAGAGGCGGTCGCTTAAGAGTTTTCCATAGGAAAACTGGCGTCGTAAGCAGAGATAACCCAACTCCCCCATTTAGCATCTCCGGGGAAATCGGGCTCTCAATAAGCGTAAACTTTCCCTCATGGAGGAAAGACTTTTTCACTAGAAAAAAATCCATTGCGGCAGCCATTTTAGCATGTGCTCCGCGTATGTCCGGCTTACCGTTATTCCGGATAGCACAGGGTAAAACATCGCGAAGCAGACAGCCGCCGCAGCCAAATACGCATACCCCCACTTGGCGGCACCGGGCAGCCGATCTTGGATCTTTTGCCAGAAGTAGACGATAGCCAAGATCGAGAACGGAACCATAGCGAAATAGTGATATATAAATGTCATGCGCGGCACGAACATCCATGGAATGTACTGCGAGAAGAAGGCAATCAGCAGGAAGACGGCTGCTGCATTACGGTAGCGAAACACCGACGAAGCCAGCAGCAGTATAACGGCTGCAAAGCCGACCCACCAAACCAAAGGATTGCCGATGGCCGCAATACTGGAAATCGTGTCCGGCGCCAGGTCCGCCGCTCCGTAGTACCAGACGGGCTTGCTCATGACCGGCCACTGCCACCACGTAGAGCTGAACGGATGCGTCCCTTGCAGCTGGCTGTGGTAGTCCAGCATATATTTTTGATACAGCAGCACCTCTTTGAATCCGTGCCCCGGACCCGGGACCATCATAAACGGAGCATACGACAGCACATAAATAGTCGCCGGAACCAGCAGGTAGAACACGCACGCCCATGCTAAAGTCACGATCGCACGGTGCGGAAATACCGCGCGGATGTGCTGCCAATGCTCCAACAACCCTACATCCGCCTGATATCCCGAATTCTTCAAACCGCGGACCGCTCGCCTATACTCCGCGTAATGAAGCAGCAGCCAGAGGAAGAACAAGGCCGCCAGACCGCAGCCTGCATACAGGACAATCCATTTTGATGCAGCACCGAGCCCGAAGCATAGACCGCACAAGCCAAACGGCACAAGGAACTTCCGCCAACCGTTATCAAACAAATTCATCGTGCAGCAGCGGTACATGAAGTAAAACATCAGCAGAATGAAAAAGACGCCGTATACGTCGATAGTAGCTATCCTCGTCTGGACAAAATGCAGTCCGTCCACAGTCATCAGGAACGCTGCGGCAAAGCCGTACTCGCTCCTGCCGAACATTCGCTTGCCGAACAAATACATAATCGGAATCATCGCTATGCCGAACAGCGTGCCGACGATGCGCCAGCCGAACGGATTCATGCCGAAAACCATGATGCCGACGGAAATGAGCAGCTTGCCCAGCGGCGGATGCGTCCACTCGTAAGGCTCAAGCTTGTGCAGATGCTCGAAAGCGGTTCTTGCATGATAAATTTCATCGAAATAGGTGCCATTCATGAAGGTAGCGCTGTATGCGCTCGTCTCCGATTCATCGGTCAAATTCGTCAAGTCGCCAACTGTTGACGGATCGACCCGATCCCCCTGCACAGACTCAATCGGTACAGGGGTCTCTTTATCCGACGCATAGACCGAAACCTCGTACAGTGCAAACGGAGGCTTGTCTACCGTCAGCCGAACATACCGGCCCGTCATGGAAACCGGTGTCGGCTGCCACATGAACGCCTTAAACGTATCGCTCGCTACGGAAATCGGTGCGCTCCATGTCTGGCCGTCCTCGCTGATCTCATACGTGAAACTGCCGTCCCCGATCCCGGAAAAACTGTTGATCCGGTCGATCGCAACCGTCTGTCCGAGACGGAATACGATCCGCTCCCCGCTCTGTGTAGCCTGCCATGCAGTCTGAGGCGCCTGAGTCGAACCGAGCTGGTAGAACGCCAGCACTGTATAGACTATGATGAGCGCACCGAGCAGCAGCGTATCCTTACGCGACCAGTTCAGCGGATGCCATCGGGGCAGCAGCCACTGCAAGCCGAAACGCAGGGACGCCGTGTCTTGTTTGGCTGAGCTAATCTGACCGCTTGCCCCTATGGTTTGTCCTATGGCTGCGCCAATGGCCTTGAATTGGCCCATTGCTTCCTTTTGCTGCGGTTTATTTCGTCCGGCTCCACTCTCCCGGCCCGCTTCTTTTTCCGTCGGCACAAGCTCCTTTGTCTCCCCGCGGATGATCAGCTTCCACGCCACGATGCTCAAAGCGATAAAAAGCAGCACGTTGACGAAAGAAACGGCTCTGACCAAACTATCGTCTGAAGGCAGATGATACACGCCTTGAAAACTGCTGCGCAAAACCTCGTTCACATTGATGAACGTGGTCACACTGAAGCCGTACAGCAGAAGGAGAAGCCGGCGGTCTCTGGAATGAAGGAAGGCCTGAGCGAGAAGCGGCAGTGCATAGAACAAATACCGCTCGTGCATTTTGGCGATAACCATGAAAGCTCCTGCTATTAGCAGGGTGGCAATGACAAGGAGCTGCGTCTCGTCCTTGCTGCTCTTGAAGTACAGAAAGGCGGCGTACAGCAGCACAAGCGCCATCAGGATCATGCTCCATGTCTGATAGGTGAAGAAAACCATGGGATCTGTGATAGATACAAAATTGCCCCCGAACAGGCTCATCACATTAAAAGCATTCAAGCTCGCGTACGGATAAGACGATAACGTCCCGAAGTAGAGGCTAACCAGCCATAGAGGCTCTTTATGAACGAGAAAAGGAGCCGCTAACGCTGCGAACACCGCCAGTCCGCACCCTAAGCACTGCAGCAGCGTACGCCAGCTGCCTCGGCGTATAAACAGAACCAGCAGGATGAAGCCGAACAACAACGCCTGCGGTTTGATCAATAACGCAATGGCATAGAAGACGGACGCTCGTCTCAGCTTCCCGCTGACGATAGCTTCAAAGCAAAGCAGCATCCACAGCATGAAAAAGGAATCCGCCTGTCCCCATGCGGCCGAGTCGACGATAACCGCCGGATTGAACAAATAGATCAGTGAAGCCCCCAAAGCAATCGGGACCGCCGTATAGCGGGAGCCGAGGCGAAACAGCAAATACGAGGTCAATAGATCGGCGGCGATGGCCGGGCTTTTCAACAGCAGCAAAAATAACGGCGAATCGTAAGCAAGCTGCAGCGCGCTGCGAAGCCAGCCTACAGCATACAATACATAAATATACCCCGGGGGGTAATCGACAAATAGATCGGATGTGTAAAATCGCGTGATTCCTGCGGACGCGGCGTGATCAGCCCACGCTTTGAACGTATTCACATCCACATCGTAGCCGTATACGCCATATGCGATGGCCAGGCGAACCGCCAATCCGGTGCAAAGTATAGCGGGATATAGATAACGGGCTTGCAGCCAGCCGTTTTTTATCTCATCCTGATGCACGCCCATTGCCGCCGATTGCTTCATGTAACGGTACATCCATGCAAACCATATGGTGAAGAGCAAGCAATAAATCCAGGTAGAAATGATGTACGCCCCCAGTGACTTAGAATTTACGGAGCTGCCCGAGCGGAAGCGGCGCTCACCGTCCGGACACTCTATCTCTCTCAAGTTATACTCTTCGCACGAACCGTTCCGCCTGCGTCCATCGGGATCCTATCGGTCGATATCCGTTCGATGAGCCGTCCAGATTGCGTATTCATGCCGGAGTCATACTTATGCAATCGTTGTCGGACGCCGCCGCTCCTTTCGTGAAGGTGCTTTGGTGATCTTTCCATCTTACATTTTCGCTCCGCCGATCGTCATAAGGTAACATTAGGCGTCTCTCCTAGGCTGCTGGCCCGATTCCGTCTGCTTTAAGACTGGAATCCATGACAGACAGCTGCAAAGTACCATTAATATACATTTTAACCTAGCAGCCGGGCAATTCAAGTTTTGCGATTTACCATGTCCCTGCTTCAAGACCGGATTTCGTTAAGCTGGGCAATGTCGCAAGACTGCATATGATAATTGGAAAGCTCCTCATTACACTTTATCACTTTACTGAACTTTTAAACGTTCCCATGTGGACAAAAAAACAGCGCCCCTTAATCGGGAACGCTGTAATAACTTTTGTAGGCTGATATGCTTCACTCACATTCCATCGGCTCAACGCCGGTTTTGGGCGTTATCCGTACTGCTCGATTATTTCCGGGGCAATGCTGCATGACGATGATCCGCCCCGACATGGATGGCCATCTGTTCGATGATCCCCTGCCCGATCAATGGTGTTCATGCCGTGTCTTCGCCTGCTTGCCTTGCAGCCAGCGAAGTCGCGAATGATCGAACCGGGTGGATTCAATATACAACGTCAGTACTACCACGCAGGCAAGTCCCAATAGAACGAACCAGCTGTTTAGCGGCCCTGTCAAGCGGCCTGCCACCATACAAACAGCCATGGCCAGAGTCGGAAGAACCGGCTCCCCGTACGCCTTCCACCAGTTGAGCTTGAACCCTTCGAGATAAAAAAACCAGAACATCGACAGCGCAGAAACCGCCCAGCCGCCCGTGTACATCCATACGGCCAGCACAGAGTTGCTGGAGTTAATGAACGGCGCAACGGCAATAACGAAAATGCCCGCCACGATCATGACCCAGAAATTAGCCTTCGTTTTGCCGAGCCCGGCCAATATATTCCCCCCGAGCCGTCCGACGGACGAAAAAAAGACACCGAGCGCCAGCAGTCGGATGTAGGTGGCGGAATCGCCGGTCGTATAGCCTTCGCCGAACAAAAATCCGTTGATTTCGTTAGGATACATACAAATTGCAAGGGTCAGCGGGTACAAAATCAGATTGTTGTACCGGACGCACAGCGTTCCGCGCCGGCGGCTTTCTTCCCAATCTTTGGAGCTTTCCGCTACAAAGGGGAACGTAACGATCATAAACGCCCAGGTGACAATCCCGATAAACCCGGTAATACGAAAGGCATTGGCCAAATGGCCGACAGCAACCACCGAGCTTGCCCCTATGATCATTACGAGAAACGGCTGCTGGAAAGCTTTCGCGATATTGCCCGCCCAGCCTGGCACGCCGTACCGCATCATTTCTCTCATCTGCGTCAGCCGGATTTCTCCCAGCCACCGCGGACGGTGTACCTTTTCCGCCTTCCAGCAAATGAAAATAGCCGTAAGCAGGGAGCCTACCCCCATCCAAAACGAGACGCCCCACAGCAGATCTCCGGCGATCGGCCACAGCACCCCGAGCACCATGCCCAGCGTGGAAAAAACAGTCGTAATAACCATAAACGTCGCCTGCGTCCCGAATTCCCGATTGCCGGAAAACGACGCCACCCCGATATTAATAACCGAGTTGAACACCAGCATAAGTGAGCTTATGATCAAGGCCCCTTGCAGTGACGGCAGCTGATACGTATGCGACAGCAGCGGAGCCAATACGGCCAGTACTGCGCTGACGACAATCCCGAACACCAGACTTCCGAGCAATGCCGTGCGGAACTTGCTTTGCACCGCTTCCTCCCGGTTGGTCGAAAAACCGTACACCAAGGCGGAATTGAACCCTACATTAAGAAATAACGTCACCATGCCGAAAATTTGCAGCAGCAAATTCACTTCTCCGAATAAAGCGGGGTCATTCAGCACGCGCGCCAAAATAATGCTCCCGACCGTTTGCAGCAGCTGATTGATGAAAAGACCGAGTACAATAATGGACACACTTCGCAGCAAAAAACGTTGATTCGGCTGAAGACTTATCTTTCCCGACACCATTTCGAGCACCTTCTTATGATTGTTGAACTACGTTAGTTTTTTGTATCGTAACACCGATTCCTCTCCCCGGCAATGCTCTTGCTCTTATTTGTCGATGGAATTTTGTCGTGCAGCTCTCGTTGGCGGCATCTTGGGTTTGCAGCCAACGGTGGGAACAAACAGAAGGATGCTTGAATCGCTGTAGCTCTATCGACAGATATTGCTTTTCAGCGCTATCATGGCTTGGCGTGCGCGTTAGAACGTAGTTCTCTATGTAGCAAACAGCGTAAGGAAAGCTTGTTTCTATCTGACACGTTTTTCAACATCGTTCAGGTTGTGCGCTCCGAGGCGGTAACGGGTTTTTCCGGCTTACAGACTCACCGCTGGGCTGAACTTTGCCCTGTAACGCGGAAAAACCTCCTTACAGCGTGGCAAATCCTGCTTACGACCGCATTCCGAGGCCGTAACGCGGTTTTTCCGGCTTACAGACTCACCGCTGGGCTGAACCTTGCCCTGTAACGCGGAAAAACCTGCTTACAGCCTGGGAAATCCTGCTTACGAGCCGCCTACCGAGGCCGTAACGCGGTTTTTCCGGCTTACAGCATAAAGCCGGAGCAGTTCCTGGCGCTGAAAGTCGGAAAATCCGACTTACAGCGCGGCAAAGCCGCGCGCCGGCGGCCAATGCCCGGCACACAAGATCCACAGCACGGGCTGCGCCGCTCCGTGCTGGCCCAATCGCCCGCGCAGCCGGCGCGCGGGCAAAAACAAGCCCGTCCCCTCCCCCTCAAACTCGGGGGTATGGACGGGCTCTCTGCGGCCGCTATTTCACGGCCGCTGCGAAGCTCACTACCGCAGTCGCCAGCTCACTCGGCGACTCCATCATGCTCATGTGGCCTGCGCCGGCCACCGTGCGCTGGATAATCCGGTCGCCGCTAGCGGTAAACGTGCGCTCGACCGGAATGATTTGATCGTGCTCGCCCGCGAGCAGCAGCACGGGAACTTGCGCCTGCTCCAGCACCGCTCGGCGGTCCGGGCGGGTCCGCATCCCTTCGAGGGTGTTGACCGCACCCTCGGGGCTGGTGCCATTGCCGATGCGGATGGCCTCCTGGACCGCTTCAGGCATCGACTGCACGTGAGCGGGCGCGAACAGCTTCGGGATCAGGCCGTCGATGAACGTCGGCAGCCCCTTTTCCTTGATCGTCTGGATGCTCTTCAGACGTCCCTGCTTGCCCTCCTCGCTGTCGGGATAAGCGGTGGAATGGATCAAGCCGAAGCCGGCCAGCAGCTCCGGACGGCGCTCCGCCAGCGCCAGCGCGGCATAGCCGCCGAGCGAATGTCCGAGCACGATCGTACGGCCCAGCTCCAGCCGCTCGATGAGCTGCGCGATATCGTCGGCGATGGCCTCCATCGTGTAAGTTCCCTCCGGCGCACCCGAATCGCCATGCCCCCGCAGATCGGGGGTGATGAAGCGGCTCGTCTCCGGCAGCAACGGCAGCAGCTCGTTCCAGTAAGCCGAGCTCCCGCAAAAGCCGTGCAGCAGCACAACGGCTTGTCCCTTGCCTTTTTCCTGATAAGCCAGACGCAGCCCGTCCAGCTCGACAACCTTTTTATCCATAAAAAGCAGCTCCCTTCGACGAATCATTATGAAATCATTTCATAGGCTTATTTTACCACATGCAAGCCGATCCCAAACGAGCGCGGCAAAGAAAAACACCCTACTCGGCAATCCGACAGGCTCTAAAGCCTTTGGCTAACCGATGAGGGTGTTTTATCGAGATATTTCTGCGCTGCAAAGCGGCAAATCGTCTTCGCCGCTGCAAATTACTCAGCCACTGCGCCCGTGCCCGGCGATGCCGGTGAAGCGATAGAATCCGACGGGGACGCTCCGCCTCCGATGACGCCTGGCAGCGTAACGGCTACAGGCTGCGCCACCGGCTTATATTTGGAAGCAACGTAAGTTTCAGCCTTCACTTCGGTGATGACTTGCGGGTACATCATGTCCGGATTCGGCGGAGTTACTTCGTATTGAATGACCGCCGTATTGTCAGCCTGGAACTGGATGCCGGTAATTTTCAGACCGTAGCCCGGATGCGGCATTTCACGCGACAATACGACCTTGTTCACCTCTTCGTTGACCTTCTCCACGCTCACTTTGACGTCGCTTTGCTGCTGAGGCGGCTGCGGGTTCTGCGCTTGCGCTTCTACAAGCTTGATCGCGTTATACAGCCAGGTTGCCGCTTCGCCGCGCGTAATTTCTCGTTTCGGGTAAGCTTTGCGGTCTTCACCGAGCTTGTCGATCTTGTGCAAATATAGACGCTGAATGTCGCCTTGATATTTGATATCGATTTGATCTTCGTCCGCCAAAGCGATAAACATTTTAACGGTCGGGAAATCGCCCTTCGTGTACATGGCGGTTAGCAGCAAATTCGCGTATTGCTCCCTTGTCACCTTCGCGTTAGGATCGACGTCCTTCGGAATATCGAGGCCGTTCACTTTGGCGATAATAAAGGCTTCCGCATACCACGCATCGTTAGGAACATTCGTAAAATAGTCGGACGCCTCCGGCTTTTTGATGAATTTCACCAAATCCAGATTCAAATCCAGCCCCTTCACGATCATGCTGATGCTTTGGGCAAAGCTGATTTGGCCGCGGGGAGCAAAATGCTGGCTGTCGATCCCGCTCACGATTCCTCTATCCTTCAACGCGTTAACCGGCTCCTTGTCCGCAGAATCCAGATCGGTGAAAGCATAAACCGAACCGGCCGAAACCGTGCACAGCAAGGCTGCGGCAGAAACAAGCGTCACAAACTTCTTCTTCATCATCAATGTCACCTTCCCGTAGCGTATGTTTTATAAGTACCATTTGGTATCATTTCCATTTTCAACTCCGGAGTTACCCTCTAGACGGAGCAAGCTTTCCAAAGGTTGCACAGATGATATGAATTCGCCTGCATTTTTTTGCGCACAGCAAAAAGACCGCATCCCTCCTCTTTTACCAAAAAGGAGACTATGCGATCCATTTAGAGCATCGAGAGCTTTCAAACCAAGCGTTAGCCCTTCAAAGCACCCACCATGACGCCTTTGACAAAATATTTTTGCACGAACGGATACACGCACAAGATCGGCACCGTGGCTACCATGATGGTTGCATACTTGATCGTCTCCCCGATTTGGAACCTGTCGGCCGCATCGGCACCCGAGGACATGCTGTCAGTCGAGTTCGCCAGCAAAATTTCACGCAGTATCAGCTGCAGCGGGAACAGCTCGCGATCCTTAAGAAACACCGACGCATAAAACCAGCCGTTCCACTTCTCTACCGCATAATACAGGATCATAACCGCAATGACCGGCATGGAGAGCGGAATAATGATTTTGAACAAAATCGTGAAATGATTCGCCCCGTCGATCTTGGCCGACTCCTCCAGACTTTCCGGCACCGACATGAACGCCGTACGCATAATGATCAGGTTGAACGTATTGACGGCAAAAGGAATAATCGTCGCCCACAGGGAATCGATCAGGCCGACATTTTTGACGATCAAATACATCGGGATCAAGCCGCCGTTGAAAAACATTGTCAGCACGATAACAAAGATGAACACTTTATTCCACATGACGTTTCTGCGCGACAGCACGTAGGCTCCGAGCGCCGTCACGAGCAAATTGACCGCTACGCCGAACACGACGATAAACAGCGTATTGCGGTATCCTTTCAAAATATCCGGGTTGTCGAACACGCTCTTGTAAGCTTCCACGCTGAAGCCTAGAGGCTTCCACAGAATCCCTCTGTGAGCAACGATCTGATTCGCATCGCTTAAGGACGAGAAGGCCACGTGCAGCAGCGGATACAGCGTAATAACAACCAGCAGCAGCAAAATACCGTGAATACCCCAATCGAACGCACGTTCCATGATATTGGTATTTCTCTTCATAGCGATTCTCCTCCTTTACCAAAGGCTGCTTTGGTTCACTCTGCGGCTTACATAGTTCGCGGTTATCAACAGGATCAGGTTAATGACGGAGTTGAACAAACCGACCGCGGAGCTGTAGCTCCAGCCGAACTCGAGCAAGCCTTTGCGGTATACGAACGAGGAGATAACATCCGCCGTATCGTACGTAATCGGATTGTACAGCAAGATGATCTTTTCAAAGCCGACATTCAGCAGGTTGCCCATGCGCAGAATAAACATGATCGCGATGGTCGGCATAATTCCCGGAAGCGTAATATGCAAAATTTGTTTCCAGCGGCTTGCCCCATCGATTCGGGCCGCTTCGTACTGCTCCTGATCGATGCTCATGAGCGCCGCGATATAAATGATCGACTCCCAGCCGATTTTTTGCCATATTTCCGAAATCACGTAGATGCCCCGGAACATTTCCGGCTTTTGCAGCATCGCCTGTCCGTCGCCGCCGAAATAAACAAACAGCTGATTGACGATGCCTCCGCTGTTCGTAAAATCTTTAATCATCCCGCAAATTACAACGAGCGAGATGAAATACGGCATGTACGTGATCGATTGAACGATCCTCTTGAATGCTGCGTTGCGAACCTCGTTAATCAAAATAGCCAAAATGATGGGAGCGGGAAATTCAAAGCAAATTTGATAGGCGCTGATAATCAAGGTGTTTTTCAATATGCGCCAGAAATAATAGCTGCTGAAAAAATCGCGAAAGTGATCCAATCCGACCCAGGGGCTTCCTAAAATCCCTTTCATCGGACTATAGTCCTTGAAGGCAATGATCGCACCATACATCGGCGCGTAATGGAATATGGCGTAATAGACAATAACGGGCACCATCATCAAATACAAATATTTATTAAGCAAAAAATCTTTGACAAACCGGGAAGAAAAGCTTGCGCGATTCACTGCGCCAGTCTTCGTCGTCGTTTCTGCAGCAATGGTTTTGGCCATATCATTCCCCTCCTTCCGTTAGGTCACGTAGCACGGTGCCGGCATCGGCGCAGACGGTAAAAATTATGGGTAGGGCACCGGAGAAGCTCGAAGCTTCCCCGATGCTTACCTGCAATCATCGTTTACCGTTTGTTATAACGATCCAGAGCCGCTTTCTGAATTTGAATTGCGCGATCCAGATTCAGCGTTTTCAGCTTCGCCATATACTTGTCGAAGTTTTCCAGAGGCTCATTGCCAAGAATAATTTTGAGCGTCATTTCGTCGACCAGCGTGTTGACATCGGTCATAATTTTCGCAAGCTCCGTGCTCTCGGCAGGTGTAGCTGTGATCGGAGGAAGACCGTATTTGTCGACGTCGGTTTTTTGCCAGATCGTGATGGCGTCCTTCTGTTCAGGCATGGTCAAATATTGCTCGATGTATCGTTTATCCTGTACGAACGGTCCGTTGTAGTTGGCGCGGATATGAAGCGACATCGCTTGGGCAGGCGCCAATTTGTCCGGGTTGTTCATCAGCAGATCGGTATATTTCGGATAGCCGTTTTCCATTTTGTAGCTGACGCCTTCCGTTCCGAAGTTAAAGAACATGTGGCCTTCTTCGCTGTAGCCGTAGTCGAGCAATTTGGCCGCTAGCTCGGCATTTTTGGAGTTAGCCGTAATGGCAACCATGCCGCCTGGTGCGAAGGCAGGGTCCTTTTGACCGAAACGTGGCGTATCGCCTTTTTTCAATACCGGATATGGAGCTGCTACGAGCTTCGCTTTCGGATCTTTGGCCGTCAAGATCGGCATCCATTTGCCGATACCGCCGCCGGTGTTGCCGATGGTAGCGCCTGTGGCATTCGAAGCCAAATTCGCGTCCAGCGTTTTGCTGTCTACGGTTGCGATGTTTTTGTCGATCAGACCTTCGGCGTACCATTTGCGGAATGTAGCAAGGAACTCTTTATATTGCGGCTCTGCAGGGCCGAATTTGATTTGGCCGTTTTCTTGATAGAACAGACGGTTCACGCCGTAAGCTCCGATGAACGCGCCGTTATAAACCTGCTCCAATGGACGCGGCACGCTGAAGAACGACAGCGGAGCAGTGGCACCTTTCTTTTCCTTGAATGCTTTCAGCACGGTATACCATTCATCGATCGTTGTAGGAACAGGCAGCCCTAGCTCGTCGAGCCAGTCTTTACGAACAATCGGTCCTTGGAACACTTTCAAATACTCGTCGCCGCGGATGAACGGGAACGCGAAATAGTTGCCTTCGTCCGTCTTGACCATCTTGTCGACTTCCGGATGCTCCTTGAGGTACTTTTTCAAGTTAGGAGCGTGCTTATCAATAAGATCGTTCAGCTTCAGAATATAGCCGTCCTTGATCGCTTTCTCAGGTCCGCCCGGGAAGTTCAGCCAGTTGTATTCGATCATGTCGGGAAGCTCGCCCGATGCGAGCAGCACGTTCAGGCCTTCCTTCGCCTGATTGGCAACCGGTGAAGTAAATTTCAGCGGTACGCCGGTTTTCTTTTGCCATTCCTGGAAAAACGGCATCTCTCCTAATGAAGATTTAATACCCACCGCATTTCCGGTCAATTCCGCCCAATAAGTGAGCGTCTTGTCGGTTTTCATAGGATAAGTCGTTGCCGCGGCCGGGGTGCTGGTGTTACCTTTGCCGCTGTCGGCGGGTGCTGCCGGTTGATTGGAACAAGCTATTGCCAAGCTGCTCATCATGGTGGTGATCGTTACGATAGGGATGATTTTGCTTCTTTTTTTCATCGCTCGTGACCTCCCGCATCCTTCGTTTAATGAGTGGTGACTCATAGCTTTATCATAATGACAACGCTTACAAAATGATATCGGCAATTTTTCACATTCCATCGTCAATATGCAATTTCAGACTATGCAAAAACTCCAAAACCATCGGCAAAACAGCCAATCCCTCCTATATTATGGTAAAAGGATGTCGATACTTATCCAAAAATGAGCCCATTTCCCGGCTAATTCGAGCTCATGTCAGCGAGCCTAACGCTTCGACAAGCAGCTGCACCGGCTCGTCCCGGAAGCCGAATAAGCGCCCCCGGCCTGCCGCAGCAGAACAGGAAGCGCTATAAACTTGTAAACTTGAGAAGCTGCCGCTTAAGCTTGGATAGCTTCTTTATATTTGCCTGGCGTAATGCCTTCATATTTCTTGAACGTACGGATAAACGCGTTCGGATCGTTAAAGCCGACCAGCGCCGCGACGTCGGTTACGCTTTTCTTTTGCTCGACGATCATCGATTTCGCCTTTTCAATCCTCACTTTGTTTATAAACTCCAGCAGCCCGCCTCCGGTCTGATCCTTGAACAGCTTCGAAACGTAAGTCGCCTTCATATCCATATGCTCTCCGATCATGGAGATGTTCAAATTCGCATCATGGTAATGTTCCTCGATATAGGCCGTCACTTCCGCAACAAGCCCTTTGAGCGTTTCCTGCCGCGCCTGTTGAATATTTTGCTGCCGTTTGTCCGAGGTGTAGCTGCATACCTTCTCGAGCATTTCCGTCAGCATCCCCTGCATTTCCTTCACCGACTCGCAGCTCAGCAGCTGTTCAATCGATTTCGGGTGGTTCCGTAAAAACGGCCCCTGCCCGTCTCCGATTTCATTCGTCGTCTTGACCATCGTGCTCGCCAGATTGAACAGGAGGCACTTGGCCAGCGGGATCGACAGCGGTGGATGGCCGTTAAAGTTGCGGGCGATTATATCGTCCAGCAGCTCCTTGGCCCGGTCCAAGTCGCCGATCTTCATCGCGTTCATCCATTGCTGCTCGACGGCCAGAGGATAATAATAGCCTACGGGCCCGTCGGCTTCGGATTCCTTGCGGATCGTAGGATACGCGAGAATCTCGTCGGTCCCCATCACGAGCTTATATTCCATAGCCACGAGCGCTTCGGAATAGGCCTCCGAAACGCCGGACATCGATGAATGTACACTGCTGATAGACAGCGTGAGATGGATTTGATACCTTTCC
Source organism: Paenibacillus sp. H1-7 (assembly GCF_022354825.1). Taxonomy (GTDB): domain Bacteria; phylum Bacillota; class Bacilli; order Paenibacillales; family NBRC-103111; genus Paenibacillus_S. Next base: position 1,362,048 of record NZ_CP031168.1, on the reverse strand, counting down.
AGCAAAAATTGCTGCGCCTCCCGCGCGATTCGGAGCAATTCCTCCTCGCGCGACTCGCCGTCCCCGGCACGAAAGTTAATGAGGCAGGCGAACGTCTCGTCGATTTCCACGGCATACCCGCGGTGCTTCTGATTGGCCAGCTCCTCTACTACGTTCGTAACAATGAACTGCAGCAGCATGTCTTTGTCTCCGATGTCCATTCCCTGAATGCTCTCGAAGAATGCTCCGCGTTCCTTCAAGTACAGCAGCATCACCGCATAATCATCGGACAGCGGCTGCATATGATATGCCGTCAGCGCCTCGTCGAGCGGTACCGACGTATCCAGCTTCCCTTTCAACAGCCGGCCGATGAAATGAGACCTCAGCACATGACGCTGCTGCTTCATCTGTGCCGTATATTTATCCATCTCGCGCAGCGTTTTATGAATGGACTGCTCGATGAAATGGAATTCGTTGCCGCCCTCGCCGACAGCTCCGCCGTTATGGTTATTGCCGGCGACAGCCTGCATCAGCTGGCGTACCGGCACATAGTTTTTGCGCAAAAAGAAATACGTCAGGACGATGCCGCCCGCCAGGCTGATCAGAATGCTCATGTACGTCAAATTGCGCACCTGCTCAGCCTTTTTCCAATACAGCCTGCTTGGGATAACGGAGACGTACTTCAGCTCGGAGAGGGCCGAATGAATATAGAGCCCCTCCATCTTCTGCCCGTCCTTCGTAAAATAAAACAGTCCCGAATTGCCCTCGAGCCGGTCATATGGAAACTCAGGAGCCAATGCGCCCTCCGTGCTCGAGACAAGCACCTCATTGTTCTTATTCAAAATGAGGACTTGCCCCTCCTTATAGAATTGCATGTTGGAGATCGGTTTCAGGATGCGCGACTGGTCCAGCAGGATGACATTCGTGCCAAGCGGCTCCTGGCCCGGGCCGGTTGAATAGCTTTTCACGAATGCAACCGCTTTCTTTAAGATCCCGTCTTCACCGAGCCAAGGCATGGCGACATACCCTTTATAATCGATCTGCTTCATCAACCGGTTCCACTGCTCGTAGGTAACGCCGCCTCCTTGATGCATTTGCTGGTAGCCAAGCGTAGAGCTCCACGTCACGCCGGGCAGAAGCAGCATATCTTCGGACGCGTAATAAATATAGAAGCTATCCAAAAAAGGATAGGACGATTTGTACAGCTTCAAATCCTGCGTAACCTGAAACAGGTCATACCGGTGGTCGTTCGGAAAACGGTACTTATTCGAGTACAGAAGATCCTGTATTTTCACGTTCCACATCATTTCAAAGCTCAGCCGTTCCATCGACTGGAACTGGTTATCCATCATTTCCCGGATTTGCTTCAGCTGAGCGTCGTTAGCCTGATGAATTTCGCTTTCCAAAGTATGGCTCGACGAATTGTAAACAATAATGCTGATAACAACAGGAAGCAGCAGAACAGCCAAATATGAAAGCAGCCAGGTAAGCACCACGCTGCGGCGTCGAAATCGGAATGCTTTCCAGAACATCGTCGGGTCCCTCCCCTTGGAGCCTAAGGCATAAGCAATAAACGGGTTGTTACCTGTCACGCGGATAGGATTTCCTGCAACTTACAATTGAACGCGGTCGCTCATCTTTGAAAGGTCCTCGATAAAGGTTTTCTCACCGGAAGAAATAGTCATTTGGTCATGCAAAAATGCTCTTCGGAGCATAAATGCCTAGCTTTATTCTAATTCCTATGTCACACATTTGTCACTAAATTTCGTCGATTTCCATAAATTCTTTTTCCTTAATCAGGGCATATTTTCCAGAATTGTCGACACCGGCGGCATCCCCATGGAGAGCATGGTTTAGTTATTCCCAATCCGCGCGGCCTATGATAAAATATAATCTTGATGCGTTCTCAGAATTGTCATGTTTTGTCGAACGGAATCGAATCATTATGTAAAATATTATTGACCGTTTGCAAAATGTAGTGATAAAATACAATTACCAAGTAAACGCATTGGAATTATATTTTTTAATATTTTGGGGGAGGAAAAACTAGAATGAAACGATGGAAACAGAGCATAGCTCTCATGTTCGTGCTGATTCTTGCGATCGGCCTGGCGGCATGCGGAGCGAAACCGGAAGCTACGCCTCAGAACGGCGCGGCACCGGCTGACAATGCAGGTGCAGGCGGAGCTTTCGCGAACAAAAAGATCGCCCTGATCATGCAAATTAACCTCGGTACTTTTTCCGCGCAATACATAGAGGGCGTGAAGGAACAAACCGAGAAGCTCGGCGGTAAAGTGACTGTATTTACGGCTGACGGCGACTTGGCCAAAATGTCCTCCAACCTGGACGCAGCCATCAACCAAAAGTTCGATGCGATTCTGATCGACCATGGTACGGCGGAAGCGCTGGATGCCGGCATTAAGAAAGCGCTGGAGAGAAAAATTCCGGTCGTTGCATTCGATGCGGACATCAAGACAGCCGGCGTAACGGTGCTTGAGCAAGGCGACCAGAAGATGGCTGAAATGACGCTGGACAAGCTTAGCAAAGACATCGGCGGCAAAGGCAACATCGTGAAAATCTGGGTAGCCGGATTCGCTCCGATGGAACGCAGACAAGTAGCTTATAAAGATTTCCTCGATAAAAATAAAGATATTAAAGAAATCGCCGCTTTCGGCGCTGCTTCCCAGAACACTGCATTGGATACGCAATCCCAAATGGAAGCGATCCTGAAGAAATATCCTAACAAGGGCGATATTACAGCGGTTTGGGCTGCTTGGGACGAATTCGCCAAAGGCGCTGCCCGCGCGATTCAGCAAGCCGGACGTACCGAGATCAAAATTTACGGTATCGACATGAGCGATGAAGACCTGCAGATGATTCAAGATCCGAAAAATCCTTGGGTTGCTTCCGCAGCCGTAGATCCTAAAGATATCGGACGCATTCAAGTCCGTTACGCTTACCAAAAAATCAAAGGCGATCAAACGCCGGATAAAGTCGTTCTCGACCCGGTATTCGTATCCCGCGATCAATTGCCTACAACGCAAATTTCTACAGCTCAGCTGAGCGAGCACGTCAAGGGCTGGGGCAACAGCCAGCAAGGCTATACCGACTGGCTGAAGCAAGCCGAGAAGAAATAATAGCTCTACGTCCCATCGGTGATGACCGATGGGATTTTCCATTGAAATAAGGAGTGTGATGCCCGATGTCTAACGCCACTGCCCTACTACAAATGAGCCGGATATCGAAGTCGTTTCCCGGCGTCAAGGCACTGCAGCAGGTGGATTTCGAAGTTCGCGGCGGGGAAATTCATGCGCTGCTCGGTGCTAACGGCGCAGGCAAAAGCACGTTGATCAAGGTGCTCTCCGGAGCCTATATTCCCGATGAAGGACAAATCAGCATCGACGGGGAGCCGCTCCAGATCACCAAACCGCTCGATGCCATGCATGGCGGTATTCAATGTGTGTATCAGGAAGTCGATACGGCGCTTGTAGCAAACCTTACCGTTGCAGAGAACATTATGCTCGACCGATTCACGCAGCGAGGCCGGGGCCTGATCAACTGGAGCCGGATGAACAAGGAAGCCGAGAAAATCATTAACGACATCGGCCTGGCTATCGATGTGCGGCGTCAGGTCGCGGAGCTGAGCATTTCGCAAAAGCAGCTCGTGCTTATCGCCCGCGCTCTCGCACAGAGCGCCAAATTTATTATTTTCGATGAGCCGACGGCTCCTCTCAGCAATGAAGAAGCGGATCAGCTGTTCAAAATCATGGAACGGCTCAAGGCCGAGGGCGTAGGCTGCATCTTCATCTCGCATCGTCTGAACGAAGTGTTCCGCATTTGTGACCGGATTACCGTCATGCGGGACGGCAAGCGCATCTCGACTCAAGCGGCCCCGGATACGAACACGCAGGCCGTGATCGAGCAAATGCTCGGCCGAACGTTCGAGGAAGAGTTCCCGAAGGTGACGGTACCGATCGGCGAGCCTCTGCTGGAGGCTAAGGGCGTTACGTTCTCGACCAAAGTGCGCGGGGTCGATCTGACCGTTCACCGCGGCGAGATCGTCGGCGTCGTCGGCCTGGTCGGCGCAGGCAAAACCGAGCTGTCCCGCGTCTTGTTCGGAGCCGATCCGCTGGATCAAGGCGAGCTCACCATGCGGGGCAAGCGGCTTAAGCTCGGCAGCCCTACGGATGCCGTGCGCGAAGGCATCGCGCTGATTCCGGAAGAGCGACGCAAGCAGGGCATTTTGGTCGAGCAAACGGTAAAGCACAATTTGTCGCTTCCGCTCCTTAAGCTGTTCAGCACCTTCGGCTTCGTGCAGCGGTCGAAGGAAATCGCGAACGCGAAGGATATGATCGGCCAGCTCGGCATTCAGCCTCCGAATATGGAACAAACGGTCAAATATTTAAGCGGCGGCAACCAGCAGAAGGTCGCCGTGGGCAAATGGCTTCCGACCGAAGCTCAGGTGTATTTGTTCGATGAGCCTACCAAGGGCGTCGACGTCGGAGCGAAGAGCGACATCTTCCGCCTGATCGGGCGGCTTGCCCAGGAGGGCAAAGGCATCATTTATTTATCCTGCGAGATCTCAGAAATATTGGGCATCGCCGACCGGATCCTTGTCATGAGCTATGGGCAAATCGTCAAGGAGCTGCGGCGGGAGGAAGCTACGCAGGAGCAAATATTGTATTACGCTAGCGCAGGGGAGGCTGTGGTTTAAGTGAAAGAGAAACTGCTCGACTATTCATACAAGTACGGAGCGCTAATTATTATCGCGGCGGTCATCATCGTATTTTCTATCGTCAACGAAAACTTCCTGTCCTATGACAACATGACGGACATTCTGCGCTCCATCTCGATCGTTACGTTCGTTGCCATTGGAGTGACCTTTTCGCAAATTGTCGACGGCTTCGACTTGTCGGTAGGCTCTACCGTCTCTCTTACTACAGTCGTCGTCGCCACCATGATGGTTTGGTACCAGCTTCCGCTTATCGTCGTGCTGACCGTGCCTCTGCTGATCGGGGCGGTCATCGGATTATTGAACTCGCTCCTTATCGTTAAGGTGAGAATTCCCGATCTGCTTGCCACATTGGCCGTCATGTATATTATCGGCGGGGTTCACAAGACGTACACCAAAGGATTTTCCATTTACAATAACATGCAAATGCAGGATGGCACGAAGGCTCCCGGCAAATTTCTGGAGTCGTTCCTGTGGATCGGACAAGGCAAGCTGTTCGGCCTCCCGGTGCCCGTGCTGCTGATGATCGTGGCGGTCATCGTCGTCCACATCTTTTTGACCTACACCCGTTGGGGCCGCCAGCTGTATGTTACCGGCGGCAACAAGGAAGCCGCCCGCCTCTCCGGTATTTCCGTCAGCCGGGTTCGCACGCTGGCGTACGTGCTTTCTGGCGTGTTCGCCGCTATCGGCGGCATTCTCTTCGCCGCGCGGGTCGGCTCCGGCCAGATTGACGCCGGAGCGCCGATCCTGATGGAATCGGTAGCCGCGGTATTCGTCGGCTTCTCCGTCTTCGGCGCAGGCAAGCCGAACGTCATCGGAACGTTCTTCGGCGCCGTACTGATCGGCGTTCTGTTGAACGGGCTGACGATGCTCAATCTGCCTTATTACGCCTTTGATATTATCAAAGGGACCGTGCTTGTGCTGGCTCTCGCCATCACCTTTATTCACTTGACGCGCAGACGGACTCATTAATCCGCGACGGAAAGCGGAAAACGGCGAATCCCCCGTTCTTGAAGGTTCATTCAGGAACGGGGGATTTTTTGTTAAATAGAAACATTTTCCATTTGCCGGCGTCTATCCTTAAGTAATCAATTCTATCGTTTAGCGGAGGGATTCTATATGACCCGGCAGCGCCCCGTTACTTACACTCTCTTTTTCACAGTCGCTTCAATACTGTTCCTTCTGTTCCTATTCATCCTGGACCCTATCCGTGTCCTTGGCTGGGTACTGATTCCCGTCCATCAACACCATGCCGAACGGTATATGACCAGTCTGCAACAAAACGATTTCACCAGCACGGCAGCATCGACGAACCGCGACAAGGCCGATCAGACCGAGTGGATCGATTGGATGGAAACGCTGCAGGAGCAGGATTTTTCCGTTGTACAGTATTCAAACCTGAAAGTTCCTTACGACCGGGAACGGATGGACGGAATGGCGGATGTGACTTTTCAAACGAACGGAAATCAAGAAACGTACCGAATCCGAATGAATTTTGCGTTAAACGGGGTTAAGCAAGCCTGCATCGTTCCTGAGGAAACAGAATTTGCAAGACGATGGAATGCGGTCCAGTGCCGGTTGTAAAGTCCTGACTACTGCATAAGCACCAAGCATCACAGGTATCAATCCAACATGCATGCAGTGGTCATACCCTCCCTTATCCTTCATTCCGCTACACGGTATTTAGCCACTCTTTCTCGCCTCATATCCGTCTTCTCCAAGCCAATAAACGGTAGCTCCGGTCACTTTGTCCGATCCGTTTTTGTGGAAAGAAACGCGGACATAAACCGCTCCAGCATGAAAATCGGCTTGATCCGGAGTTTCGGATACCAGGAATAGCTCCAACTTAAATCCGAATATCGTAATAAATAGCCGCCCCGCTTCCACCGCAACCGGAACGGGCATGAACGCTTCATATAGCCCGGCAAATGAACTGTAATCCATCCGTTGCTTCGTATCCGACAGTTGAGGATGGACGGGCTGGCTCACCGGCTCTCCCAGCATGATAGATGCCAAGTCCCGATTTATCCTTTCAAGTGGTGATAAAAGGAAATTGCTTAACGTCACGACGCATACCCGCTCCCGTGGAAACCGTGTGATCCGGGTACAGTAGCCCTCGCCAAGCCCGCCATGATGCATGCGATCTCTTGCAGTTCCTCCAATAACCTGCTGATCGATATGCCACCCATAGCCGTAGTTATGCAGATACGGTGTAAACATGCGCATTCGGCTTTCCCGGCTTAGAAGCCGGTCGGAATACAGCGCTTGATCCCACACATACAGATCATAGGCGGAAGAGTACAGGCCCGCTGCACCGGCTTGAGTCGACATATCCATGAACTCCCCATTAACCATGCTGTTTTCATATGCCGAATACCCGGATGCTTTATGCTTAACAATCCGCCGATCCGTTTCGTATCCGGAACGGTTCATTCCCAGCGGTTCGAATATATACCTATCCAAAAATTCACCGTATTTTAGTCCGGATACCTCTTCGATCAAATAGGTGAGCAGGATATACCCGGAATTTGCATAGCGAAACCTCTCTCCCGGGATAAATTCAAGAGGGTTGTCCATGAACTTTCGAATCACCTGCTCCAGCTTCATATTTGCTTTAGTATTAAGTCCTACAGGATTAGGCAGGCCTGATGAATGGGTTAACAAATGATGTATGGTCATCCTGCCGTCAACAGGGAATTCAGGCAAATAAGATCCGACAGGCTTATCTATATCCAGTGCACCGCGCTCGTGGAGCAGCAGAATCGCTGCCGCCGTAATCATTTTGCTGATCGAGGCTATGCGGAATACGGTGTTCACGTCGTTCTCCACCTCATGCTCGTGATTGGCCATACCATACCCTTCATGTAAGACGATATTGCCATCACGGGCTACCAGAACCGTACCGCTGAAAGCATTCATTTGCTCATAAGCACGAAGATAATCGTTGATTTCGTTTCTCATTGGCTGCCTCCCTCTTGTACAACACCATAGAAACAGGTATACTTTGCAACGAATCATTCCCAAACAACTATAATTTTTCTATAAATAGGTGAAGAATTTCCCAAAAGGCTCAAAAGCATGTTAGAATAGATGTAAGATTTTTGAAGGTTAGGGGATTTATTGATCATGGACTTGGCAGAACAAGTGGAAGTGCTTAGGGCGAGACTCGTTGAGCTCGTGAACATGAAACAAAATTTTTGCGATCAAGAAGTGATTGCCCTTAGTCAGGAACTGGACGTGCTTCTTCTCCTGCTGCAGTTCAAATCCAAACAACAAGAAAAAGATGCGAGGCAGGAGGTGTAAAGATCGACGTCGTCTCCACATCCCCGATGCCTTGCATCCCCCCGTTTACCCGATAATCAGCTTCTCCTCCGGATAATGCAGATCCGCCTTCGCTTTCCCCGAAGAAAACGCCGTTAAGAACAGTGTCATCCCGATCCTTCCTATATACATGAGAACAATTAGCGTGATTTTGCTCACTATCGATAAGTCTGCCGTGATGCCTGTAGATAAGCCGCACGTGCCGAACGCCGAGCAAATTTCGAATATAACAGCCGTCAGGCTGAACCGGTGGGATTCCGCCAACAGAACGACGAAGATTCCGCCTGTGACGAGAATTAGGCCGGTAATGAAGAATATAAAGCTTTTCATCATATCCTCATTGCGCACCGAGCGCCCGAACGCCTGGATCTCCATTCTGCCGCGCATAAAGGTAATGATCATCAGCACGATAATCGCTACCGTGGTCGTCCGCACCCCTCCGCCCATGCTGGAAGGACTGGCCCCGATAAACATGAGCAGCGAGATTAGCAGCTGGCTGGCATCCGTCATATCCGCAGGATTCAATGTCGACAGCCCTGCGCTTCGCGATGTCACCGACATGAACAGCGAATTCATGCCTTGCTCGTACCATGGCATGCCGGCAAAATAATGCGAGCCCTCCGTAATCCATATGCCCGCCGCTCCGGCAAAAAGCAGAATCGCAAACGTGGTTGTCGTGATCTTGGTATACAGCGTGAACCGAAACCGCTTGTGGCCGCCGAAAAGATATTCGCGAATTTCCGCAATGACCGGAAAACCGATCGCTCCGAGCACGATGAGGATCATGGTCAAGCCCTGCACGAACACATCGCCGGAGAAATCGATAAGCGAGTTGCCGAACAGGTCGAAGCCTGCATTCGTATAGGACGAGACGGAATGAAACAATCCGTGGTACATGGCGGTATACAGCGAGTCAAAGTAGCCGGTAAAGTAAAAATAGAGCCCGAACAGCAGGGCGCCGACTCCCTCGAACAGCAGCGTCATCCCGATGATAAGCTTCATCAGCTGGACCATTCCCGACAATTGATACCGGTTCTGATCGATCATCATCATTTTCCGCTGGGACAGTCCGATCGGTTTGCCGAACAAAATCCAGTAGAAGCTGCCCATGGTCATTACCCCTATGCCGCCCAGCTGGAAGGCGATCATGAGCACGACGGTGCCGAAACCGCTGAACGTCTCCGCGGTACTGATGGTTGTAAGACCGGTCACGCTCACGGCACTTGCGGAAATGAACAAGGCGTCGGTAAAAGACAGCTTCACCCCTTTCTCGAGACTGATGGGCAATAGCAGCAATACGGTAACGACGAAAATAATAATGAAATAAGCGATAACGATGGTTTGTACCGCCGACGGTTGTTTGATCTTCTTTTGCAGCATGTTGTCTCCTGTTTGGATCATCCGGTGAAGGATATCTATCTATAAATCATTCGTCACTTTATCATAAGGAAAAGGCTGGAACGAATCAAGTTTTCACGGCGGTTTTGCCAAAAAAGAGAAAGCTGACCCTATATTTCAAGGAGTCAGCTCCATCTTAAGAGCATATTTCATTTTCCCCATTCGTCACTTCATTCGCCATGCCGCGATGAGCCACCGGGCATCGGCTGCAAGAATTTCCCGCGACGAGGGAGCAGCCTGATCCGCCATGGCCGGTTTTTCCATATGCTTCAGGAAATCCTCCAGATGCTTGGCGGCTTTATCCTGCTCGGCTTTATCCAGAAAATGCTTCGATTGCTTCAACGAATTCGTAAGCTGGCTGGCCAGAGGCTGCTGAAGCTCTCCTGCCTGAACGAATGCAGTCAACTCATTCTCCAGCGTGTATACGCTGGACGTTACACTCATCGTGACCCGGTTTGTTTCGACGGAAATTCCATCCATCACTACCTTCGACCACACTTGTGCCGTACCGGGATTTTTCGCGGTCAGCTTGCCGTTCTCGAAGCTCACTACATCGGGGTTATCGCTGAAATATTGGGGATCTCTGCGTTCGAGCTTCGGGATCGTGCGCCCTTTATCCAGCAGCCCGGTTACAGCCGCATCCGCCGTTTGATTGCGCGTCAGGCTGGCTGCCGAGACGTCCAGCTGAGCCCCGATCGGCCGGGCGATCAATCCCGGGATGGTAACCTTGAGCAAATCCGCATCCTCGGTCAAGTAAAAATGACCGAAGTCGTCCTGAGCCAGCCGGTTGTTTTTGCCGGCATTGCGGATGACCTGCTTCTGCTTCGTTACTCCATCGATAACGAAAAACTGGCTGGCCTGCACGCCGTACACATTGCCGTCGGTGCCGATTTCAAATTGGGCATCGCGCCAAACTGCCGCGCTACTGTACGAGCGTGAGACCAAATTTTGCCTGTGAACGACCTGTCTCGTTACCGGATCGAAGATGAACAAGTCGCCTTCCGCCGATCCCCAAATCATGCCGTCCGGTCCGACAATCAGCTCGGTAATCCCTTTTTTGCCCGGCACCGGTACCGTTTCGAACACCTTTTCCTTCTTCTCGACATCCCAAATAAACAGCTTGGCTTCCGTCTCCGTAGGGTTGATTCCGAGACCTCCCCATACGTTCGAGCCGCCGTAAATCAAACCGTCCTTATAGGTTACAGCCGTGACGCTCTGCTGGTTGATCACATTCCAGTACACTTCCCGCTCCCGCGTCTCGAGATCGTAGATGACAAGCGCCCCGCCAAGGAAGCCGTATTTCGGGATCGTTCCAATAACGAGCTTTCCTTCCTCCGGCATAATGACGCCTGCCAATCCGCGGTCCTGATTCCCGACATCCGAGGCGGTAAATATATATTTCGGATTCGGATGATTCGGATCCTGACGGTTCCAAGGCAGCGACTGATCGTACTCGTACACCCTCATGCCGGTATAGGCGACGTAATAAATTTTGTCCTTATAGCTGTAGATCCGGTCGGTTTGCGTGCCGGGTACCGTCTGCTCGACTCCTACCGTCTGCCTGGAGTACTCTTGCCGGTTTCCGGTCACAGGATCATACATGGCGTTCCCGCCCGATAAAAAAGCGCTCGTATGGATAACGCCATCGTTCGCTTTGGCTGCGGTATGCAGTCCGCTCGGTTCTCCGTCGATAGGAAGCAGCTCGTTTTTGATTTTCCCCGTCTGCGGATTGTACTTGAACAGTCTGCCTTCCATGATGCCGACGAGCGAATTGCCGGGAAACTGCGGATCGCTCAGCCGGGCGAACGCAAGGCCGTTAGCGTCGATCAGCGTATCGATAGGAAGCAGCGTATACTGTTTCGTCCCGAAATCGTAATAGCCGAGATCGGAGGAGGCGGTAAAATAAACCTTGTTCTCGTCGGGAGACTTCGGCGAAATCAATCGTGAGGTGATCGCGGCATCGCTCTCATCGAATTGGCCGGTCTGCAAATCCATGGCGACCGTCGCTCCCGGAGACAGCCTCATGAACAGCTTATCCTCAACGACGCTCATATCCCAAACAAACTGAGCTGAAGCATATTTGGCGGGAAGCTGAATTTCCGTTTTCTGGCCGGTATCCCTGTCGTACCGGATCAAATGGGCATGAGAGCCGATCCCGATATATGTATCGTTCCTCAGACCGTCGTAAGCTACGGAATAAGCGTAAAATTCCTCGGGCGTCGCCCCGCCCAGGTTGGTCACTACGCCTGTCGGGATATGAAACTCGAAAAACTCGTTTTTGTTATAGGAGCCGCCTATAAGCACCCCTTCCGGGCCGTTTTTCAAATCGAACACGGAGGAGCCGGGCAATTTTTTCACAAAATGCACTTCGTCTTCACCCGGTATGTATTTAAACAAATTCGTCGGCGTACCTGCCATGTAAACGGTACCGTCAGGTTGAACGGCAAGTCCTCTCAGATGCTCGCCCGTATAGGTTGTGCTCCCGATTTTGTCCTCCACGGCGATTTGCTTCAGCACGGATCCCGAATCGACATCGATGACCAGCAGCTTGGCCGGGATGCCTGACAGCGTGGCGTAAGCTATCGTTCTGCCCGACGGTTCCGTATGGAAGATCGCTCGGGAAATGTTGATATTATGTACGAACGGCCCCAGATTGGTCAGCTCGTAAGGAATGGTCACTACCTGCTCGATACTGAAGTTCAGATCGTCCACGACCGTCGATCCTTTCGCTGCATTTTGGGTGTAAATGAGCACTTTGGCGTAAGCCGCCCCTGCAGGCGCATTGGCTTCGACGGTAAACTCGCTCCATGCAGCCGATGGCGTTAAGGTCACATATTTGTTGCTGAGTGAGCCGCTGACAACATCGTCTCCCGCATTTTTGTACGTGCGGATGCCCACATACACGGTTCCCGTCGTATTCGTCGCCTTGAACCGCAATTTTAAGATATTGCCGGGGGCTACATCGATCGGATCGCTATAGGTAACTGCGGCGCTTTGAGTCGAATCGTCCGTCACGATGAGGCTGTTCGCTCCCTCCGCGCTCAGAGTGCCGGTCACCTCCGCTCGGATCCCCGGATTGCTCCGGTATAGCTTCCAGCCGGGGATAGGCTCGCTCTCGTCGCCAGGCGCTTCAAAACCCGGATTGATCAAAAGATTCCCCGTCGCACTCTGATTCAGAGTGCTTGCCGTCATGGTACCTGGCCATACGACCGCTGAGAGAAGAACCGAAACCAGCATTAAACGTATCCAAACCTTCCACTGTCGTACACTCATGCGCGTATTCCCTCATCTCTTATAGGATCACTGCACAATAATGAATTTCCGTCCTCTCCTTGACCTTACATGCCCCGGCCGAGAACGCGGATCAAATCGTCGTCTTGAAACAGCACCTCGTATCCATTCAGCTTCACCGAACGGTCCCCGTCGCCGCCTTTGCGCTCGGCAATATCCGTGCTGGCATACCGTACAACGAGCTCGTACGGCCCTTCAATAACATAAGGCTTGCAGCGGTCCTGCTGCAAAATGGCCTTTTGAACGGCTTCTCGCAGCTCCTGCCGAACCTGCTGCGGCGCTTTCATCAAGGCAGCGTGCCGGCCGACCGCGCGCTTCGTTTCATATACGGCCACGCCATCGAGCGTCGCCTCCGCCTCACGGCATGTCGCGTCATCGCCTGTAACGAGAAGGACAGGGACTCCGTGACGCCCGAACAAGTGCGCATCTATCGCGATTTCGCCGACAAGCTTGCCGTTCAGCTTCAAGTACTGATACGACGCGGATGAAAAAGTATGGTCGCGGACCGCTCTCTCCGTCCCGGCCATGCCGTGGTAGCCGATCAGGAAGGCTCCGTCGAACGTGGAGTCCAGGCCCGGGAACCGTTCGGACAGCCTTGTGGCCCCCATACAATAGGTTGCTCCCGGGTGGAGCAGATCCGGTACGAAGTTGAAGCCGGATGCGTGCGCGTCCTTCACGATAATCTCCGTCGCGCCGGCTTCGAGCAGCGCTTCGACGACCGCGTTCGTTTCCCGGGTCAGCAGCTGACGGCTCTCCTGATAAAAGTAGTCCCCCCGCTTCAGCTGCTCAGGCAGCGCAATCCCGGCGATCCCTTCCATATCTACGCTTACATAGATTTTCATTATGTAACCTCCCTATCAGGATGGTCTTCCGGCCAAATAGATGCTCAGCTGGTTACTTTGAATCGGTGTCAATGATCTTTTGCAGCCGCTCCGCCGCCTCGCGCAGAGCCGTATTGACATCAGTCCCGGTCAGATAAGCCTCGAGTGCCGCATAATTTTCTTTATCCGCTGCGCTTTGCTGCTTGGACTTGATCGTCGCCGGTGCATACTTCTCCGGGAGGAACGCTTTCGTATTCCGGCTTTCCAGGAACGGGTTGCCTTTGCCGTAGCTGCCGTTCAGCGACGGATCCTTCAATGCGGAGAAGCCCATGCCGTTCTCCAGCTTCCACTTCTGATATTCGGGCGCCGCCAAATATTCAATGACCTTAAACGCCGCTTCCTTATCCTTGCTCAAGCTGGTCAAATAAGCGTATTGCGTAGTGGCCTGAGGACCTACCCCCGGCTTTTCGGTTAAATACGGGAGAGGCACGACGTCCCAGTTCAGCCCGGAGTCCTCGGCCGGGGCGCCGCTCAAAGAAGCATACATCGCCGCCGTTTTCGTCTTGCCCCAAGCATCCGTTTGTGAAGCGAGAGCGTACTTGTTGTCCGGAAGCTCATTGCCGGGAATCTGGTAAAAACGGGCCAAATTCAAGAACGCTTTCCTGAAATTTTCGTCTGTCATGGCAACTTTATTCGTCTTGGCGTCCACATTGGCGGCGGAATGCTGGTTCATATACAAGAGATGCTGAAAGGACATAACGAGGCCTTTGTATTGCACCCCGCCTTCGCTGCGCGTCATTGTCCGGGCCAGCTCATAGACCTGGTCCCAGGTCATGCCGGCTTTTGGGTAAGGGACCCCAAATTTATCGAAAATATCGCGATTATACATCAAGCTCGCGGAATTGATGCCGAACGGAAGCCCCCAGATGCCTCCGTTCGCTATTGCGCGCTGCAGCTCGATGGTTGATGGCTCGAATTGCGTTAAATCCGTTTTGTTCTGCTTAATCAGGTCGGTAAGATCGTATTGAAGATTATAGGGTGTAATGAAGATAGGAGTGAAAGCGTCCGAGGTAATAATGATGTCGACCACGCTTCCTGCCGTGATCAGTCCGGGAAGCGTCTGGCTGTTCGTTTGCATAATGTACTTAATCGTATAATTCGGGAACCTCTCCCGGATCTTGTTGCCGTATCTTTGATTGAACGTATCTTCCGTAATGTTGTTGGATGTTAGATAAAACGTAATTTCCGCCTTGCGGTCCTCCACCTTGGTCTTGGCTTCCTCGGGTGAAGTGCCGGTCCCCTCCTTGGCCCCTCCTCCTCCGCCGCCGTTACATGCGGCAGTAAGCATCAGCGCTGCCGTCGAGACCAGTGCAAGCCATTGCTTTTTCATTCAAAACCCTCCTTAAAGATAAATTCCATAACAGGAACAAATGCCATAGCAAGCAGGGTGAAAGGCGTTGCGTTTCAATACGCATTCTTATAACAGCTTGGAGTCACCGGGTCAGTGGACGCCGACTCTATGCGATTTGTCAGACGGGTTCAGGAGGTACGGGTACCGGTACTTGTTCGGTTACCTCTCCACCCGAACGGCTGCACCGTTGGCCCGGCTTGCGTTAGCCGCTTCGATAAACCGGATGATTTCCAGGGTTTCCGCCATGGAGACGTCGGGAATGCCGGTCTGAAACATGCCGATGATCCGCTCCAGCAAGCTCGCGTAATAAGGCTTCGGATTCGCGTAAACGTCGATGAATTCCGAGCCTTTGCTGCGATGAAGGACCGCTCCGAACTTGTTGTTGCCCTTGCGGTTGCCGCGCACCGTGCCGAGCCTGCCGTCCTTCCACAGCGCGGTAATGATGTCGTGGTCCTCGTTGGACTTGACCGTAACCTCGGCACAGCCCGGACCGAGAAGCGCATACAGCATTTCGATCGAATGGATGCCGTACCAGAAATAACCGGGCTGTGTCTCCTGCAGAGCCATCGGGCCGTAAGTATCGGCACCTATGATCTCGCCCTGCTCTTGATGGGCCAGAGCAGACTGCAGCCCTTCCGCATAGCGCAATGCGGAGCTGCTCATTACCGTTATGCCGTTCGCCTCCGCAATAGCGGCGATTTCCTGCGCCTCGTCCGCACGGACGGTCAACGGCTTATCGATAAAGACCGGCTTGCGGAACGGTGCGACCGCACGGAACTGCTGCAGATGGACGCGGCCGTCCACCGACTCCAGCATAATGGCGTCGCATGCTTCCGCCACAGCCTCGGGCGAATCGAGAATTTGCACGCCGAGCTCGTCGCGCAATTGGGCGGTATAGCCGTCCACCCGGGTATGGCTCAGCTCAAAATCCGGCGATCCCCCCGGAAATGCGGCCGTAACCGCTCCTCCCGGAACATGGTACGGCTGACCGGGATCGTTAAGCAGCTTGGCGAAATGAACGACATGCGATGTATCCAGACCTATCAGACCAATCGATATTGGCCGGGATGACGAAGATTGCAATGAATATCACTCCTTATAATTCATCCTTAGCATCTTTATTTCAGCACGGCTCTCAAGCCTTCCAGCGTCATGGCCGTGCCATCCTTGGCGGTTCCCCCTTCGGGGATATAGTGCGTCTCCAGCGTATACAGCCCTTGGTAGCCGTCGGCTTCCAGAGCACGGATCTGCTCGCTAATAGGAACGTTTCCCCTGCCGATCGGCACACAGCCCGGCGCACCGCCTTCGCGGATTACGGCATCCTTTAAGTGGACCTGGTCAAGCACATCCTTCACCTCACGATAGCCGTCCGGGTAGGCGAAACGCCCTCCGTAGACTTCGTTGCCCGGATCCCACAGCACCTTCATATAAACGCTGTCCACCGCACGGACAAGTCCGGCCACCTCATCGGCATAGCCACCGTTGCAAGCAGGCTCATTTTCCAGCAGCAGCACGATTTGCTCCCGCTCCGCAGCCTCGGCCGCCGCCTTAAGCTTGCTCACAATCTCCGCCCGGTGCAAGGTTGGCTTCGCCTCCCGCCAGAAGGAGAAAATGCGGATTCGGTGCGTGCCGAGCCGCTTGGCGATCCCTTCGCGAAGTGCGCTTGGACGCTCTGCTCCTCTTGTCCGAACGTATCGCCGGCAGCTGCCGGTCTTGCCGGATCGAGGCTGCACTTGAACACCGGCGAGGCCAGACACGACACGAACAGCCCGCGTGCCTCCGTCTCGCGCCTCACCCCGTCTGCCTCTTCGTCGCTAAGCTCCATCACATTCCGGCCGCCGATCATGCGGATCTCGACATGCTTCAAGCCGTTGGCGGCGGCCCAGTCCAGCGCTTCGCCCAAATGCTGAGACACTTCATCCGTTATTACGCCTAATCGGTCCCAAATCATGCGTTCCACCTCCCGATGTATCCTCCTGTCATTCCATCGTTACTTGCCGTACACATGCGGATTTTGACGACGGCACTCCTCCATGACGGCCATTTGATGACGCACCTGCTGAGGCGTAATTTCAAGCGGAGCGCCGTCAACGATCGTTCGGTACAGCATCATGTACAGCTGCTCCGTCATATGTTCGAACAAGGTTGTGCCTTCCGGCAGCGCCAGCTCCCAACGGTCCGTGTGCCAGGTAAGCTCCTCTTTGCAGTAGGCGGGCAGCCCTTTCGCATCAAACAACGGCTCGTGCTGCAGCTTCTGCTCCGGCGCCTCCTCCGGCTTGAAATATTTCCACTCCAGCTTGCTGCCGCTGCCGCGAAGCCCTCCGTTCGTGCCTTGAACAATGAACGTATCGCGGGGAAACGCGCTGCAGGAGGAAATTTCGAGATCGATAGTCGGTCTACCTTGTCCCCTCAGGATCAACTTGACGTAATCCTCCGCATCGCCGAACGTATTTGCCCGGTCCATAATGCACGTAATTTGCGGCATGATATCGGTGCCGAACAGCTGCAGCGCCTGATCGACCGGGTGCGGGCCCGTATTCATCAAATTGCCCCCATTATTGCTTTGCAGCGTCTGCCAATCCCATCGGCGCGTGAAGCCGTTGTTGGTGAAGTCAACCTGCACGATCCGTCCCAGCACGCCGGATTCGATCACCTTGCGGATCTGCACAAATGCCGGCATATAGCGGGATTGCTGAAAGACAGCCAGCAAAGCGCCTCGGCGCTCCGAAGCTTCGATCAGCCGGTCGACCTCCGCCTCAGTTTTGGCTAGCGGCTTCTCGCATAGCACATTCAAGCCTTGTTCCAGCAGCTCCAATGTGATCGGAAAATGCTGATGACTGGGCGATGCATTAACGACCAAATCCAGCTCCTCATTCCTTACCATTTCCTCCCAGGAAGAGTAGGCACTGCAGCCGTATTCCGCCTTGGCCAGCTCCTGCCGCTCCGGCAGCGAATCCGCCACCGCCGCAATCCGGTAATAACCGGGTATTTTGGCAAGCAGGTTGCCGTGAATATTGCGGCCGCTTCTCCCTTGCCCGATAATCCCGACGTTGATCACTTTCGTACTCATAGAAACTCCACCTCTCCATGATTTTACTTGCGCTGCGGATGCGGGCTGCTGCCTGATAATCGCAACGGCAAAGTGTAATAGGACAGCACCATATTCCGGCAGCTTAACGAGCACTCTCATCTGGCTTTCGAACAAGCCCTGGAATGGAAATCCTCAGCAAATCGGCCCCCTCGGTTAAATAAAAGTGTCCGAAGCGGTCCCGGGACAACCAGTTCCGCTTGCCTCCGCTCCGGATGACCTTCATCTCCTTGGTCTTGGCATCAATAACGAAAAACAGGTTCGCTTGAACGCCATACACATTGCCGTCCGTGCCGACTGCGAACTGGGTATCGCGCCATACCGTGCTGGAATAGCGGCGCGGCATAAGCTGCTTCGTATACACTACCTGACGAGCCGCAGGATCGAAGATGAACAACCAGCCTTCGGCCGAGCCCCACAGATTTCCGTCCGGCCCCTCAATCAGCTCCGTAATAGCCCGGGTACCCGGGACCGGGGTGATTTCGAATATTTTTTGCTTCGCGGCCGCATCCCATATGAAAAGCTTCGCTTCCTCGGCAGAGGGATGAACGCCAAGTCCTCCCCAAACGCAAGAACCTCCGTAGATGAGCCCGTTCTTGTACGCCACAGCAGTTACGCTCTGCTGCTCCACTATGTTCCAGTAAACCTCCCGCCGGTCGGATGTCAGATCGTATATGACCAGTGCGCCGCCCAAATGCCCGTATTTCGGAACGGTGCCGATAACGAGTCTGCCGTCCTGTAACATCATCCCCGCGAGCCCCCGGTCCTGATAGCCGATATCCGATGCGGTGAAAAGCAGCCTCGGGTTGGGAGAGGCAGAGTCCAGCCGGTCCCAAGGAATGCTCGGATCGTATTCGTATACGTTCATTCCCGTGTAGTTGACGAAATACAGCTTCTTGTTGAATTCGTAGATCCGGTCGGTTTGCGATCCCGGCAGCTGCTGCCCGTCTCCCATCGTTTCGTTGGTGAATTCCTTCGTCATTCCGGCTTCCGGGTCATGCAGCGCGATTCCGCCGGACAAGTAGCCGCTTGTATACACGTGACCGCCGCTTGTCGCCTTCACGGTCTGCAGCTCCGTAGGAACGCCGGCAACCTCAAGGTTGACAACCTTCGAATGTCCCGTTGACGGGTTATACTTAAACAGCCTCCCCTCCCGAGTCACCCCGATTAACGTGTCGCCCGGGTAGGCGGGATCCGTCAGCCGGGAGAATGTAAACCCATTCGCATTCCCTCCGGTCTGCACATCCAATACAACATACTCTCTGGAATTCATATCGTAATACCCTAATCGGGAATCGCAGGTATAGTAAATCCGTTCCCCGGAAGGAGATTCCGGCGACATGAACCGCGAGGTAACCGATCCCTCCGTCTCATCGAATAATTGCGTGTCGAGGTCCATCGCAATCGTCGTACCGGATGACAACCGGATAAACAGCTTGCCGCCCGCAGCGGTCAGGTCAAATACAAAAGGATTCCCTTGAAACCGCTCCGGCAAAGCAATTTCCGTCATCCGCTTCGTATCGCGGTCGTATTTCACGAGATGAGCATGTGCGCCTATGCCGAAATAAGCGTCATTGCGGTCACGGTCGTATGCGACGGAGTATGCGTAAGACTCACCCGGCAAAACGGATCCCAGACATACCGTATCCCCGTTTGCCGTATAGAATTCGAAGGCTTCGCTCTTGCTGTAGGTTCCGCCGATGAGAACTCCTTGCGGACCGCTCTTCATGTCAAATACCTGCTGGCCCGGCACCTTGCCGACATAGTCCACATGCCGGTTTCCGGGCACGTATTTGAATAGATGGCTTGGCGTTCCCGCTATGTACACCGTTCCGTCCGGCTGCGCCGCTAGGCCGCGGACAATAGTGCATTCGCGCACCGTGCCGCCCATGTCCGCTTCAATCGGGATCCGGGCAACCAGCTTCTCTTCGGCAACGTCAATGACGAGCAGGATTGCCGGTATCCCGACCATGGCGGAGTACGCGAACAGCCGGCCTGAGGCGTCATGGCCGAATACGCACCGGTGCGTGTTGACGGTATGCACCTGCGGCCCCAAGTTCTTCAGCTCATACTCGACGCTTTCCTCACTTACGGCTAACGTTTCCGGAACGGCTTCCGGAAGAGCTTCCCTGTCGTTCGAACCGTTCATATCGTCGGCTTCACCGTCCTTTCGAGCTTGCATGATAGACAACGTCACGTTGTAATCGCTTTCACAAATGATACAAACGATAAACTTTGCTTCATCCGCGCTGCCTTCCTTACGAACCGCTCGAATAAGAGATTACGGCTCCCAGCACATCCGCCGGATTGTTCTTGTACTTCTCATATACTTTCCAGGCATCTCCAATCGCTACCTGATCCGTAATCAGCCGGCTGACGTCGATTCGCCGTTCGGTAAGCAAACGAATATACTCCGCCAAATTTCGTTCCTCCGTCCATCGTACATACCCCGGCGGATAATCGTATCCGTCTCTTTCGTACAACGGATCGTACCTGCCGGGTCCTCCGGCCCGGGAAATCAGCACTTGCGCTTCCTTATGGAACATCTTGCTGCGAGTGAACTCCATATGCATATCGCCGACGATGAGGATTTTGCCGCGGTCGCGAATCCAGCCGAAGCTTTCATCCATTAGCTGCATCTGACGTCCGGCAGCGCAATGAATGACGCAATCCGCGCCTAGACCCGATGTGGCCGCGGCAGCTTCCTTCGCAATATCGTCCACGCTGCTGCAAACCCGAATCCCTTCTATTCCCGCCAGCGCTTCCCTCCGCTCCGGCAGCAAATCGCAGGCAATCACCTTCAGACAAGCGGCGTGAGCGATTCTGGCAATGATCTGGCCCAAGATCCCCAGTCCGATAATGACAACGGACTCGCCGAACCTCAAATCCGCCTGCCTTAGCGCGTGGATGGCGATAGCTCCCAACCCGGCCGTTGACGCATCCAGCAAAGATACCGTATCCGGAACGGGCACGACCAGATGCTTCGGTACCAGCAAATACTCCGCATGCTTCACGTAAGGCCCTCCGTAGCAGGCCACCTGCTGGCCCTCCCGGATGCCTTCCACCTCCGCTCCGACCTTCACTGCGATTCCCGCTGCGCTGTAGCCGAGCGAAGCCTGCTGCTCTGGCATACGTCGAATCGCGGTCAGCTCCGTTCCCGGACTAATGGCGGAATAGACGGATTTCACGAGCACGAATCTGCTCTGCAGCACCGGTAAAGGCTCATCCGCCACCTTCACATTCCCTCTATGATTGACGATTGCCTTCATAAGGATCCATAACTCCTCGCCTGTAGAATTAGGGTAGAGATTTCACTACGATGACTTATTTGTAATTTATATCTAGATTATAAATCGTCATTTTAAACCCTGTCAACGATAATTAACTCAAATTCTAATTTATTTCTACAATATAAAAAGGATGCAACCGGAAACCATCCGAATCCGCCGTGGACGGAGAGCCGTGATTCCAGTATGCATCCTGTTAACCCTGCACCGTCCGATACTCCATTGGAGCAAATGGTCAGGCCTGTTCTTCATTCAACGCTTCTTCAATATTCCGGCAGGTCACCTGAATGTTCTGCAGCTTGGACCAGTACAGCTTCGCTTCGCGCAAGACGATGCCGAGCTGCTTTGAATCCAGACTTAGATCGTTAAGCAGTCTGTAGGTCGGAACGATTTCCCGGAACATATTGTACCGGGAAGGTCTGTACAAGCTCTCTTCCCCTCTCCATTCCACCGCGTTTTTGTCCGCCGGAATGCTTAGCGTATTTTGCCTCATCATGCTCTGGGAGGAATGAGACTGCAAAAAGTTGACCAGCTGCCGCGCCGCTTCCTTGACCTTGGATTTCCGGCTGACTGCCAGTCCGATCACCACGAGCAGAGTCCTGGCTTCATACAGGTAGGGCAGCGGTGCTATGTCGTAATCGAACGTTGCTCCCTTGAGCTCATTAAGCCCGAAATACGTCGTCATGATCATGGAGACTTTGCCGTTCAGGAACAGCTCCTCCGCATCCGCATTGCTGGCCGACAGCATGGTGGGGAATACGTCCGGCATATAAATGATTTTGCGGCACATTTCCAGACTGTCCGCCAGCCTGCTGCCGTACACCTCGTAGTTTCCTTGCCCGTTGCGCTCAAAGGACATTCCGCTCTGAAGCGGAAACAGGGGCCAGCGGTTGTTCGAGAGCAGATGAAAGTAAAATCCGAACCGTTCGTTCTCCACCGCCAGCTTCCCGGCATGCTCCAACAGATCGTCCCACGTCCACCCGCTGTAAGGCTCCGACAGCCCCCGCTCCGCGAAGTGCTCCTTGTTATAGCACAGAATAACCGGCGAAAACGAGAACGGCTGAACGAGAAGCTCCCCTTCATGGGTGAACGCTTGCGAGAGAAACGGATACACGCCGGGATTCGGCTGGCAAGGCTCCAGCAAATTGACGTTGCTGTTCTCGATAAACTCCCGGAAGCTCCCTTGATTGATCGTAAATACATCGAGCAAATCGGCATCCACATACTCCTTTACCGAGTTGCGGAAATTTGTCGCCGGAATTTCAACAGGCTGGACCCGTATATGCGGATATTTCTCGTGAAATTCGGATATCATTGCGGCTAAGCCCGTTTCCTCATTGGTGCTCGGATGATAGCCGAAGCGGACTACCGTCTTCTTGTCCTGCGTGCTGGAGGCGACTCGGTTGCCTACTTTGGGGATTTTCTCGATCAGCCCTTCCTCGACAAGAATGTCCAATGCTTTGCGCACCGATTTGTTGCTAAGATGAAACTGCTTTGTTAAATCGAGCTCCGAAGGCAGAAATTCTCCGACCGCTCTTTTGCCCGATAAGATTTCCTCCCGCAGTATATTGGCCATTTCGTCCAGCCTGATTCGAAATGTCTTGCGGCTTGCCTTTCCTTCTACGGAATTCCGTTCCGACATGCTCTGCCTTCACCTCTAATTTCTATCTATGTGATATCAGCATATCATACTTGAGGAATCCGCTCCAATAAAAACAAAGGAATTCCGCAGCCGTTACGGCCGGGAATTCCTTTATCCGTGAGTTTGCTCCTTGCAGGCAGCAGGTATCGCTGCCGCTTAAGGCTTATTCCGCGTGAATCCAGACAACGTCCTTATCCGCCAAATACGACTCCCATTCCTTAGGAGCCTTCACATCGCTAATGATGATGTCGATCTCCCTCAAATCCGCCAATTTATAAAATTGCACGTTACCGAATTTGGAATGGTCGGTCAGCACGATGGTTTGCTTGGACTGCTCCATCAGCTTCTGGGCCAGCTGTCCCCGCTCCGCGTCGAAGCCGGTAATTCCTTTGCCCATCATAATGCCGTCAATCGTAATGAAGGTTTTGTCCGCATAGAACGATGCAGCCATTTTCTCCGCTATCGATCCGGTCGTCCGGAAATGCACCGTATCGACTTTGCCGCCGATAAAATAAATTTCGCCCGAGAACAGTTCCTTGTTCTTGTATTCGATCAGCGCAGACAGGGCAGCGATGGATATCGTCATGACGGTCAAATTTTTCTTATTTTGCAAATAAGGGATCATCTGCAGCGTTGTCGTTCCATCGTCGATGAAGACGACGTCATTGTCCTCGACAAGCGTTGCGGCAGCCCGTCCGATGCGGCGCTTCTCTTCGGCGCGCGTCACCTCGCGTTTGAAATGCGATGCTTCCTCCCGGTCGAGATTGTATTTGATCGCGCCGCCGTACACACGCTTCAGCTTGTTCTCTTCCTCAAGCTCCTCCAGATACCTGCGAATCGTTTCCGAGGAAACCTTCAGACGCTCGACCAAATCTCCGGTCTTCACCTTGCCTTCAAGATTCAGCAAATTAAGAATATAATCTTTCCGTTCCTCTCCGACTAATGACACTGGAATCATGCCTCCGTAGAAATAAGATCAACTTAGTGCAATTATACCATTCACCGCAAAAATTGATAGATGTCGACAAGCAAATCGCGTCTAGCTCCAGAAGCGGTTTCTTTCGATTGCATCCAGAAGCCGCTCTATATCGCTTGCATGAACGTCGCCGATGTTGCCGATTCTAAACGTCATGGCCGATGTAATTTTGCCTGGATACAGGACGAAGCCTTCCTGCTTGATCCGTTGATAGAACGTGTCGAACGAAAATGCCGGGCTGTCCGGATAGTAAAACGAGGTGATAATCGGCGATTGAAGCTCCGACGGAAGCAGGGTGCGGAAGCCGAGCCGCTCCATTCCTTCCACAAGCAGCCGATGATTGTTCTCGTAACGCTGCTGACGCTTCGTGATGCCGCCTTCGGCCGCAAGCTCCTGCATCGCCTGATAAAACGCGTGAACGACATGAGTCGGCGAAGTAAAGCGCCATTTCCCGTTTTGCCGCTCCATCGTATCCCATTGGTCGAACAAGTCGAGGGATAACGAACGGGCGCGTCCCTTGCACTTCTCGAGCTCATCACGCTTGGCGATAATAAAGCCGAAGCCCGGCACACCCTGGATGCACTTGTTGCTGCTGCTGATCAGGAAATCGATTTGCAGCTCCGCCACATCCATCTCGATCCCTCCAAAAGTACTCATGGCATCGACGATGTACGTCTTGCCATACCGCTTGGCTACCTCGCCGATCTCGCGGATCTGATTCAGCATGCCGGTTGTTGTCTCCCCGTGCACCACCGCAACGTGGGTAATCGCCTCGTCCTGCTTCAGCAGCGCCTCAAGCTGAGCGGCGTCCGCTTGCGTCGTTTCGCCGAAATCAAGCACGTTCAGGGCGACATTGAGCACCCCCGCCATTTGAGCGATCCGTGCTCCATAGGCTCCATTGACGAGAACGGCCAGCTTGCCGTCCGCCGGGATGACCGAGCCGATAACCGATTCGACACAGAAGCTGCCGCTTCCTTGCATCAGCACGCTGGTGTAATCGCCTGCTTGTGCCGTCGCCAAAGCTACGAGCTCCGAGCGGATTTGCTGGACCAGGCCGTTATATTCCTGGTCCCAGGTGCACCAGTCTGTCAGCATCGCTTCTTTGACGGTCGACGTCGTGGTGAGCGGTCCCGGAGTGAGCAGCAAGTAGTGGTTTTGTTTGGTCATCGTAGTCATTATGGTCGATCTCCTTTAGCCAGTCGGTCGTTGATTTGCTCGATTACTTGATCCAGGTCGCCGATCGTTTCAATGACATAATGCGCGCCTGCATCCAGATAACGCTGCTTGATCTCTTCCAGCTTCGCCGCCAATTCGGCGCTGTCCCCGGCCTGCACTTCCGCTTCGGTCATGCCGAGCTCGTTGCTTCCCTTCAAGATACCGACGCTCCAGGCTCCGGCATTAATGCCTTCGCGAACGTCGCTGATCGTGTCTCCCGCCTTCACCACGTGCTTCATCGGGTACAGGTCGAGACGAATGGCATTTTCGTAGCACATCCAAGGATACGGGCGGCCTGCCGGCACTTCATCCGGAGTGACGAGGCAATCCGGCGAATAGCCGTTCTTCTTCGCTTCCTCGGCCACGATCATCATCATTTCCATCGTATAGCCCGTCGTGGAGCCGACCTTGATCCCTTGCTGACGAAGTCTGCTTACGAGCTCGACCGCCCCGGGAATCGGCTTGGCGTAATCCCTCAGAACGGAGAACAGCAGCTGCTCGAAATCCGCATACATCTCGTCCAGATCCGCATCGTTGATTGGACGCCCGTACTTCTCCTGCCATTGGCGCGCAACGTTATCCATTTCGCCGATAGCTTGCATATGATCTCGTTTGAGCATTCCCATCGGCTTTCTTGCTTCTTCCGCCGTAACTGCAATGCCTTTATTTTCATAGGCTTTGATAAATGCCGCAAGCGGCGCAAAGCATCCGTAATCGATTGTCGTTCCTGCCCAGTCCAAAATAACGCCTTGAATTTTCATGTTCATGATCTCCTTATTTTTGGGTTTGCCAAGCATCGGTTTTTTTTCTGACCTTGTGTACTACCAGTTCATAGATAGCCCGGATGATAATGTTCGTCAGCACAATCAGGCTCGACATCGCGGCAGCGGCAGCCACATCCCCCGCGTCGTCCATATTCACAATGGATACGGCGGCCAGGTTAAAATCCGCCGACCGAAGAAACACGACAGCCGATACGGTAACCATGGAGTTGACGAAGAAGTACATCGCAATCTCCAAAATGACCGGCAGCGACATCGGAACCGTTACCCGGAAAAACGTCTTGTAAAACGGTACTCTCATCGATTCCGAGACGAGCTCGAATTCTTTGTCCAGCTTCTTGAGCGAAGTTGTGGCCGAAATAAAAGGAACCGAGTAGAAGTGAACCACATTGGCCAAAACAATGATCGCCATCGTGCCGTACATGACATTCAGCGGATTGTCCGGGTCGTTGAAGAAGAATATATAGGCGAGACCGATGACCATGCCAGGCAGTGCAAGCGGCAGGATGGAAAGGAAGTAGCCGACTTGGCGCAAGCCGTTCAACTGTCTCGTTTTCTCAATCAGGTAAGCAAAGGCGAACGTGATGACCGTTCCGATAATGGCTGTAAGAAAAGCTACTTTCAAGCTGTTGTAAAACGGCTCCAGACCGGATGCGGCCACTCTGGAAAAATCGTAATGCTTCAGAGACAGACTAATCTCATAAGGCCAAACTTTCACCAAAGATGCGAATACCGTCGTGAGTAGCGGAATGAATATGGCAATCGCGCACAGCCAGCAGATGACCGTGTACACTATGTCCCGCATGCGCCCTTGCCCGATACGGTAAGGCGTCGATTTGGCGGACAGCATCATCTTTTGCTTCCGGTCGACGAACCGGTCGACGGCGAAGGCAATGAACGCCGGGATGGTGAGCAAAATCCCTACGGTCGCTCCCATCGAGAAGTTTTGCTGCCCGATGACTTGCTTGTAAATATCCGTAGCCAGTACATTGAACTGGCCGCCGACGGCTTGCGGCGCTCCGAAATCGGTGAAGCTCGCCGTGAAGCAGACGAAAATGGCACTGATCAAGCCGTATTTCACGGACGGCAGTGTGACCGTCATGAACTTCCGCAGCTTGCCCGCCCCGAGCGTCTCGGCCGCTTCGTACAACCGGTAATCGGTCATGGCTAAGGCGGCGGCGAAGATCATGAACGCCTGCGGGAACAAATAGATAACCTCGGAAATGATGATGCCGACCGGCCCGTACAAAGGAATTTTGATACCCGGCAGGGTACCGAAAAATCCGGTTGTAACAAGACCCTGATTGCCGAACAAATACGTCAGCGCAATCCCGTGCATCATGGTCGGAGCGAACAGCGGCAGCATCGCCGCGTATTTGAAAAAGCTTTTGCCGCGGATCCCCGTTCTGGTAATCCCGTACGCATACAAAAAGGCGAGAGTCGCTGCAATGGCGGTCGAGATGACGGAGATAAACACCGTGTTGCCGAGCGACCTGGAAAGGGACGGCGTAGAAAAGTAGTTCATGAAATTGGCTATGCCGACAAAGGCGTCACTGCGGTCCACGAACGCTTTGGCGAACAGGGTGCACAGCGGGACCAGGATGCCGATCAACAGCGAGAACACAAGTAACGCGATGAGCAGGCTTTGTACCGACTGCCCGGAATTCCATTTTTGTCTTATAGCTCGAATAGCTGCTGTCATAGCAAGTGCTCCTTTATACGCTCACCAGCGCTTCGTTTGGAAACGAGATGAACTTTTCTTCCGGCAGTTCCAGCGTCACCGCAGTATTTTTGGCAAGCTTCAATTGATGCGTTACATGGGCCGATACGTCAACCGTAACAAGCTGCGATTCCCAAGGAACCATCTGCAGTGTGACGCGGTAAAACGGGCCGCGGAATTCGATATGCTTTACAATCGCCGGAATTCCGTTAATGGACCCTTGGGAAGCCAAGCGGATATGCTCGGGACGAACCGCCAACGGCTGCCCGCCGTCCACGCGCACCCCTGCGCCGTTGTTGTTGTTGAAGAAATTAATCGCACCGATGAAATCGGCGACGAACGGTGAGCTCGGCTGCTCGTATACTTCCTGCGGAGAACCGATTTGCATCACCTCGGCATTCTTCATGACAACGATCCGGTCGGCCATCGTCAATGCTTCCTCCTGATCATGCGTGACCATGATGGTTGTAATGCCGAGCTTCTCCTGCAGCTCCCGGATCTCGGTACGAAGCTTCTCGCGGACCTTGGCGTCGAGCGCTGACAGCGGCTCGTCCAGAAGCAGGAAGTCGGGAGACAGAACGATCGCGCGGGCTAGCGCAATTCTTTGCTGCTGCCCTCCGGACAGCTGTGCCGGATACTGGTTGCGTGCGTGCTCCAGATCGACCAGCGCCAGAGCCTCGCGCACTTTCTCGTCGATCTCGCGCTTCGACAGCTTTTTCCCCTGCAGGCCGTAAGCTACATTTTGATAAGCGGTCAAATTGGGAAACAGCGCATACGATTGGAACACCATGCCGAAATTGCGCTTCGAGGGCGGCAGCTGAGTAATATCCTTGCCTCCTACCGTAATGCTTCCTTCCGTTGGAGTTTCCAGACCGGCGACAATGCGCAATAGCGTCGTCTTGCCGCACCCGCTGGGACCGAGAAGACAAATAAACTCATTTTTCAGAATATCGATATGGATGTTATTCAGTGCTGTAAAAGATCCGAACGTTTTATGAATGCCCCTGACGGACAAATATGGCTGTGACATAAGAGCCTCCTTACCGGCTTGTTGATTTCGTTGGAATCTGTGTTTCGTTTGTACTTATAAGGTTCAGTATAAAGTACTTTTGTTATCCGACTGTTAAATGAAGGTTAATTTTATGTTATTAATTGCTTTTACTTGGTTTTAATTGTTTCTCTTTCTTCTAAATGAAATATTGAGCTTGTTATCAATCCCGAGAAATGATGCGTTCCCTTGCCTTGGCAAAAAATCGCCCAAATACAAAACATGCGCGGAACCATTAGTCCCGCGCATGCCGCCATCCCTATTACTTTTTGGCTTCGCTCTTCGAATCGTAGCGCTTATTCCATTCAGCCAATACCGAATCACGATTTTTCGCGGATTCGTTCAAATCCAGCTTGATCAATTGCTTCAACGGATCCTTGTCGTAGCCTTCCGGTATAGTGTTCGTGTCGCTCTTCACAGCGAGAATCGCATAGTTTTTGCTGTATTCCTTCATGGCATCGTCGGTAATCGCCCAATCCAGGAAATCTTTAGCGGATTGCTTGATCGTCTTCTTCTTCATTAGAGCGTTCGCTTCCAAATCCCAGCCGGAGCCTTCTTTCGGGAACACGACTTCAACCGGTGCGCCGCCTTTTTTCTCCTGAATGCCGCGGTAGCCGAAGGCGATACCGATAGGGTATTCGCCGGTGCCTGCCATTTTGGCCGGCTTGGAGCCCGAATGAACATACATAGCAACGTTCTCGTGAAGCTTGTTCATGTAGTCCCACGCCTTGTCTTTACCCATCAAGGAAACGAGACCGGATACAGTCAGGAAGCCGGTACCCGATGAAGCCGGATTAGGCATGGTGATCATTCCTTTATATTCAGGCTTGATCAGGTCCTCATAGGATTGCGGGATCGGCAGGTTTCTTTTTTCCATTTCCTTCTTATTTACGACAAACGCCGTTTCCCAGGCATCGATGCCTACCCAGCGCGTCGGACTGTTTTTATCCTTGAAATCCGCTTGAATCTTCTCTACCCCTTTAGGAGAGTAGCCTTCCAGCATGCTGTTCTGATCGAGTACGAGCAGGCTTGTCGCAGCCAGTCCCCAAACGACGTCCGCTTGCGGGTTGTCCTTCTCGGCCAACAGCTTGGCGGTAATAACGCCAGTGGAATCGCGGACGATATTAAGTTTAATGTCCGGGTACTTTTGCTTGTACGTTTGAAGGTACGATTTGATTTGATCGTCCTCCAGCGCGGTATACACGGTCAGATCCTTGCTTTTGGTATCAACGGCAGACTCCGCCGAGGTTGGATTCGTATTGCTTGCCGCTCCGGCTTCTCCGGTTTTTGCTGCGTTCGGTGCGCTTCCGCATGCTGCGAGCGATACGGACATTACAAGTGCTGCGATCATTGCTAAAGGCCTTTTCATTCTAAATTTCCTCTCCTTCAAATCGTTGATAGCTTAACTATAATAACGATTTGTAAACTAACTATAAAATACATGTAAAGAAATTGTTTTTTTATATCTTTCGTTGTTTTTAATTTGAACTTCTCCATTCTCCTCATGAAACAGCCATGAATTTACAAAATCTCCATCTGACCTTAATATATCCCTTACATTTCAGCTATACACTGGGCTCAAGGCTACAATCAATCTATGAAAAAGGTGGACGAGCTCATAATGGAAACGATGAACAGAAGAAAGTTTCTATCTTATCTTGGAACAGGTACTGCCGCATTGGCAGCCGCTTCTGCAGGACTCGGCTCTTTGACGGACAATAAAGCAAGCGCCGCTGCGGCCAATCACTTGTTCGGTTACCAATCGAATAAAGTGTCCGGATTTTTCAAGCCGATTGAGCACTCCAAAGAAGACCAGCTGCTCTTACCGGAAGGCTTCCGATATGATGTTGTAGCCGCTTTTGGCGACAAAATCAATGAAGCTGGCGACACCTTCGGCTTCAACAACGACTTCACGCTGTATTTCCCGATGGAAGGCTCCAATACAAAAGGCTTGCTCTGGGTTAACCATGAATATTCCAGCGACGTATTCGTTCACGGCGCACCTGACGCCAACGGCAAATATTCGACGGAGCAAATCCAAAAAGCACTGTACAATCAAGGCGGCTCCATTATTGAAGTGTATCGCGACGCCAACGGAGTATGGAACATGGATCCGACGTCCAAATACGCTCGCCGCATCACCGGCTTGACGCCAATCAAGCTTGTAGGACCGGCAGCAGGCTCGAACGCGGTCAACGGTGCCGCTAACGTGCAAGGAACGTTCGCTAACTGCTCCGGCGGTATGACGCTGTGGAACACGGTGCTTACCTGTGAAGAGAACTTCGAGGAGCAAAGCGCACAAGCCGGCCTTGACGCTACGCACTACGGCTGGGTAGTCGAAGTCGATCCTTTCGATTCCGCATTCGAAATCCGCAAGCATACCTACTTGGGCCGCTTCAACCATGAAAATACAGCTATGGGTCTTGCCAAAGACGGACGCATCGTAGTTTACATGGGTGACGACAAGAAGGACGCCTGTATTTATAAGTTCGTGTCCAAGGAAATGTACAACGCTTCGCTCGGACGCGCTAACTCCGCCTTGCTGGAAGATGGCACGCTGTATGCTGCCGATATGAAAAAAGGCAAATGGATCGCTTTGACGATCGAAGCCGTTCAAAAGCTGCTGAACGACGAGAAATTCAAAGTTCCTTCGACCGTAAAAGGCAAAAAAGAAGAGCTGGCCGCCAAGTATCAATCCCAGGCCGACGTGCTCGTCAATACTCATGAAGCGGCGATGCTGCTGGGCGCAACGCCTACGGACCGTCCTGAGGACATCGAAATTTGTCCTTTCGACAACACGTTCTTCGTAGCCCATACGAACAACGACAATCATGGCAACATCCACGGGCACATTACCCGCTTCTTCGAGAAAGACGGAGATTTGGGCGCCCTTGATTTCGACTTTGAAATTTTTGCTGCAGGCGGACGTCAAAGCGGCTTCAGCGCTCCGGACAACTTGACCTTCGACAGCAACGGCAACCTGTGGACTGTAACGGACATTTCAAGCAGCAGCATGAACAAAGGCTTGTTCACTGCATTCGGCAACAACGGAATGTACGTCATTCCGACTACAGGCCCTAACATGGGCGTAGCGATGCAGTTCGCTTCCGCTCCATTGGATGCGGAAATGACAGGTCCTTGGTTTACACCGGACGAAAGCACACTCTTCCTTGCCGTACAGCACCCGGGCGAAAATACGACGGACGCCGCCAAGCCTACCAGCATGTGGCCGCACCGTCCAGGCGACACTATGCCTCGTCCTGCCGTAGTAGCCATTACCGGATTTCAATTCTAATTAGGAGTTGACAGCTATGCCTTTCGGAAATATAGGAATTCCCGGTCTCATCCTGATTCTGATTATTGCCCTTATCATCTTCGGGCCTTCCAAGCTCCCTGAGCTTGGACGCGCCTTCGGCCGCACACTCAGCGAATTCAAGAGCGCGACCCGCGGTCTGATCAACGGAGAAGAGGACAAGGCTGACAAGGCGCCGGAGCAGACAGCAGCCGCTCAACGCCAGACAGACGCTGCTCAAGCGCAAACGCAAACGGCCGCAGCGGCGGACAACAAGCAGCCGATGGTTACAGCTGACAAAACGGCTCATTAAGCCGCTAACCCAGTAGATTTGCAAGGCTCCCGGCCGGACGGACTGTATACTAAGCCGTTTCCTCCGGGAGCTATTTCTTTTACACGGGAGACTTAAAATGATGGATGACAAAGATATGAAGCTTACAGGGCATCTGGAGGAAATGCGCAGACGGCTTATCCTTACGTTCGGCGCTTTCCTGGTCGCCCTGATCGCCGCTTTCCTGTATGCGAAGCCGATTTACGCGTGGCTCGTCCGCGATATGGACGGTATGCTCACCGTACTCGGACCGACCGACATTTTGTGGGTATACCTGATGATCTCGGGCGTGGTTGCCATTGCCGTTACGATCCCGGTTGCAGGGGGACAAATATGGGGCTTCGTGAAGCCGGCGCTGACGCCGGAGGAACAGCGGGCCACGCTCGCTTACATTCCCGCTTTGGCTGTCCTGTTCGCAGTCGGTATCTGCTTCGGCTACTTCGTGCTCTTCCCCATGGTATTGTCCTTCCTGAAGGAAATGGCCCATGGACAGGTGCAGACGCTGTATACGGCGGACAAATATTTCCGCTTCATGCTGAACCTGACGCTGCCGTTCGGACTGCTGTTCGAAATGCCGGTCGTCGTCATGTTCCTGACCAAGCTCGGCATCCTGAACCCGCTGCGCTTGTCCAAAATGCGCAAAATTTCCTACTTCATTCTCGTCGTAATCTCGATTACGATCACACCGCCCGATTTTATTTCAGACATTTTGGTCATTGTGCCGCTGCTGATCCTGTACGAGTTCAGCATTACCTTGTCCAAATGGGTATACAAGAAGCAGCTGAATGAAGCCGTTCAAGGCTGATTCACCGCGCCGCACGAACATCCCGAACATCGTCTAAGAGCGAAATCGGGATGTTTTGTTTTACTTGGACGGCAGCTATTCAACCATCTATACATAGCCCTCAGCTCGGCTTCCGCATGCCTCTCATATAGAAAACCGCGAGCAGCAGCAGCGGTACCGCCACCGCATAGGTCAAATCCCAAAAAGGCCAATAATGCTGAAGCAGGTCGGTGTAGAAGGAGATGTTCGGGGAGATAAGCGAGGCCAGTCCAAATAGAATCAAGGCGTAAGGAAGGTCGAGAAAGCGTCTCTCCTTCAAACCTAGCAATTGGGCCGAGCCCATGACAAGTGCATATAAATACAAGGTGCATTTGAAATAGGTGGACATAATCCAAACGATGGCTAGGAGAGCCTCCAATCTTTCCAGAAAGTTGCCGATACTGATCTTCTTGGCCAGCCCATAAGCCGGATATATTTGATGAGAGGTAATATACGCGCCGAGAATCAGAATGCTGATCAAGACTACTGCAAGGATACAGACGGCGCCGATCATGGATGCTACCATAAAATCCTTTCGCATGTGACTCCCTTGCTTGACATACGGCATAAGCATCATAAACACAATCACCGTCTCCGTAAAAGGATAGACAACGGCGTAAATCGAGCCGGTCAGAACCGGCCTTACTCCATCCCCCATTATAGGCAAAAGCTTGTCCGTCTCGATTTGCGGAAGCAGCAGCACGAACAGGGCAATAAAAAAGAACGAAAACCAGGGAATCAATAATTCCCCGGCCCTGCCAATAGACTCCAGACCGCTTCTCAAGCTGAAGAACAGCACAAAAATAATCATGACATGAATTGCCCTGATAGGAGTTTCCGTCATCATCTGCGACGTGACGAAATCGCTGATTTCTCTCGTCATAGCAGACAGGTTAAACAAATAATACAACAGGAACAGCACCGACATGGTACCGCCAAGCCAGGTCCCAAGCAGGGAACGGTTCAGTTGAATGATCGTCTCGTTCGGCTTGAGTCCGATCAATCTTAAAAAAAGCCACACGACAAAAGCTCCCCCGAGCAAGCCAACAACTCCTGAAAGCCATGCGTCCTGCTTGGCAGCCGATGCCGTTATGGAAGGAAGGATCAGGATCGTATCGCCGATCGTTACGAATATGACAAGCACAGCCATCTGCTGGATGCTGATTTTTCCGTTCTCTAGCATGGGCGCTCACCTTATTCTATGTTTAATGAAAAACCAGGTTGCTTAGCGGTCCGTAGATGATCTTCAAAATATTCAACGGGCTCGGGAGATTAGCTATCCGAACGGCAGCTACGCTGAGCACGGTACCTGCCGCCAGCATCGACGTAAATACAATGGTTTCCTTCAGCATCCGTTTCCGGATTAACGCCGGAAGCTCCATGACGGCAATCACCACCGCCACACCAATAACGACTAGAGTTAATATCATGCCGGACTACTCCTTTATATCGTTTAGGAACGAATTTCCTACCGTACCGAGCTTGCGGATAATGACATCCACCTTGTACCGGACCTTCAAATGAGTAAAGTGTTCAGACCAGTCGGCCTGCAGCCGTTTCCACGTCTTGGGCTCTGAGCGGTAAATCGCCTGTCCAAAGCCGAAAATATCCGATTTGAATTTTGTTTGCGTGACGGATACCGCCTTCTTCATCCGTTCAGTAATGATGTCCTCCGTCTTGGTTTCCAGCATACGAATCGTTTCCGGATCTTCCAGATTGATCTTGCATTCCACCTCTCCGACGCTGGACTGATTTTTCATCACGATTTCAATAACCGGTTGCCCCTCTTCCATCACTACTTTGATTTTGCTGTTGGTCCGGAGTGTCTCTATTACGACATTGCCGCCGTCCGGACATTTGACATGCCCTACTGTGCTTTTCACATTATCCATTATGTAATTGTACCCCTTGCTCTCGTCTTCGCTCAGCCAGCCGACCAGCTTGTCCCTTTTGAACACAGCCAGGTTGGAGAACCGCAATCGAGCCGCAGGAAGAATTTGCTCCACATTTTGTTTCTTCTCTCCCTGCTGCGGGTCGCCAAGCACTTCAATTCCCGATAAAACGGGATTGATCCCCGGCCCGACAAGCTCATTGATCAGCTGATCGAGAGTAAAGGTGGTCGTCGGCGCCCATGCACGGGAGGAGGCTTCCAATGAGGCATACAATTTGTTGGACGGGATTTTCTCCAAGGGCGTCAATATTTTCAGAATCTGCTCCGCCTCTGTATCTCTTGCCACCATAATATAGAAATCCGTCCTCGGCTCGGAATCCCGCGACAGCAAATCCAGCACCTTGCCTATGCCCTCCCGGGCCAGCGATTCTCCCAGAACGAGCACTCGGATGTGAGAAGCATATATTTTCCGGGGACTGATTTCCGTCAATTTGCGGAAGGCCTCAAAAACCGTCGGAGCGGTTGTCTTATACATAACAACGGGGGCATAGGTCCCGCTTTCTTTTTTTGCGGCGACGGCAGACGGCTCTACAACCTGCACGGCAACCTGGAATTCGTTCCCTCTCTTATCGATAGCCGTTCCCAGCTGGATTCCAAGCGTATTAAGCTCACGGCGGTTCCAGCAGCCGCTCAGAAGCAAGATCATCACTCCCAGGAGCAGCAGCAGCCCAGTCTTTTTCATGAGCAGCCTCCTTGCTTCTTGAACTACTTTTGGCGAGTTCTGTTGTCACGGCTTAACAGCTGGGGACGTCTCTTCATCTGCCTCCACGGAAGCCGGAACAGCGTATCCTTCTGATCCCGCAAGTTAAAGGGTCCGAAGGGGCTCATGTAAGGGACTCCGAATGAGGATATGGCCGACAGATGGACGACCATTATAAGAATCCCGATCAAGATGCCGTATAATCCGAAGGATGCGGCGAGGCCCATGAGGAAAAACCGAAGCATGCGTACGGAAATCGACATATTGACGGCCGGGATCACATAGCTCGAAATAGCCGTAATCGAGACGAGGATTACCATAACCGCCGACACGACTCCCGCCTCCACAGCCGCCTGCCCAATAACCAGCGTACCGACAATGGATACGGCTTGCCCTACCGTCCTCGGCATCCGGACTCCCGCTTCACGCAATATTTCGTATGTCGTTTCCATCAGCAGAGCCTCAATAAAGGCCGGAAAAGGAACACCCTCGCGCTGGGCGGCTAAATTGATGAGCAGATTGGTCGGCAGCATCTCCTGATGGAAGGTGGTAATAGCGATATAAAACGACGGCGCCAGCAGCGCGATGAAGAAGGACAAATAGCGGATAACCCTCAGCAGGCTGCTGATATCGGCCCTTTGATAATAATCTTCGGCCGATTGGAAGAAATGGACGAACAGGGCGGGCACCAGCAGGACAAAAGGGGTACCGTCGACAAGGATGGCCGCTCTCCCCTCCAGTAAGGCTGCAGCCACCGCATCCGGCCTTTCGGTATTATACAGGGTAGGAAAAGGAGTATATTTCTTATCCTGAATGAGCTCTTCGATATACCCGCTTTCCAGAATGCCGTCGATATCGATGGATTCCAGCCGGTTGCGTACCTCCTGCACCATTCGAGGATCGGCAATCGTATTCACATACATGATACTGACGCTTGTCTTGGTAACGCGACCGATTTGCCTCGTCTCCAGCCATAAGCCGGGATCCTTGATCTTTCTGCGGATCAACGCGGTATTCGTACGGATATTTTCGGTAAAAGCCTCCATAGGACCGCGAACGACGGTTTGCTGCGACGGTTCAGTGACGGTTCGGTCTTCCGGCCCGTAAATTCCTACGCGCAGCCCCTTGTCCAACCCGTTCAGAAGCAGGATCGCGTCGCCGGACAGCAGATGGTTATAAAGCTCGCTCATATCCTGTACGACGGATGTGTGTCCGGCCGTCAGCACTTCCTCTTGCAAATAGGGAAGAACCTTGCCGTAATCAATGCGGTCCGCTTCCCCGTCCTTCGGCTTCCTCCTCATGAAAGGAGCGATAACCGCATCGTGGAGCAGCGCGTTATCTACCAAGCCTTCGATGTAAAACAGCGAGGCGCGGACGCTGCCCCAGTGCATGTCTTTGACGATAAGGTCCTGACTATTGCCCAAAGTATCGCGAATAGCCGCCTTGTTTGTCAGCAAATCGGCATGGATTCCGGTCGTTGTGGTTTGGGTCGGTAGAGTATCCATCAGCAAGTACCTCAGTCTGATAATATTCCTATTATGACCAATGGAACCATTATTATTTATTTCCCGTTCCCGTTTACGGTCTGCTTGCTGCTTTGGGCAAAAAAAGCTCCGGCATCCCCGCTTTCTCGACCAAGGCCGATACAACGAGTACGGTGCCGGAGCTTCATTACTATAGTTGGAAAATAAGTCCAGGACCCTGTCTTCGTTAATAGCTCGATAGACCTGTCGTCAGTGCTGAAACGCTCTGAACGTCTCGATCAGCTGCTGCGTATAAGGATGCTTCGGCTCCTCCATCAGCTGATCGACATGTCCCGACTCGACGATCCGTCCGTGCCGCATTACAGCGATCCGCTGACCGATGCATCGAACCAGATCGAGATCGTGGGAAATGTATAAGTACGTCATCTGCCTCTGCTGCTGGATATGCTGCAGGAGCTCAATGACTTGCGCCTGTACGGACACATCGAGCATGGAAGTCGGCTCGTCCAGCACCAGAAAGCTCGGATCGAGAGTCAGCGCCCGCGCGATGACGATTCTCTGGATTTGCCCGCCGCTAAGCTGGTGGGGATAGCGGTACAGCACGTCGCTGCCCAAGCCTACCAGCTCCAGCAGGTCGAGTACCCTGGCCTCCCCCTCCTCCCTGCTGTGAGTACGGTGCAGCACCATAGGCTCCAGCAGGCTGTCGAGCATCGTTCGCCTCGGATTCAAGGCGGAATCCGGGTGCTGGAAGATCATCTGCATCTGCCGCCGCAGCGGACGCATCTGCTTCATATCATAACCGGTGATGTCTTCACCGTTGAAATAAATGCTGCCCCCCTCCGGCGGGAGCAGCTTCATGATCATCCGCGACAGCGTCGACTTGCCGCAGCCGCTCTCTCCGACGAGTCCCAGCGTCTCGCCCTTCGCGATGTGAAGCGTTACGTCATCGACCGCGACCGATGTACGCCGGCTCCATCTCCCGCTGCGAAACCGCTTGTACAGCCGGTCGACTCGAATCATACAGCAAGCACCTCACTTTGATTTGGCATCCGTTCGCTGCGGTGCCCGATCCATTCGGGCCGGGCCGGGCCGCCTCCTCAGCCAGCGCCGTCATACCGGGAAGCACGGAGCTGCACTCGGGAAGCCGCTCCTGGCACCGCGGGTGGAAGGCGCAGCCGCTCACGGCTTCCGCGAGTCCGGGACTCGCGCCCGGGATTGGCTTCATCCCTTTGCCCGGGATGGAGGCGAGCAGCCCCCGCGTGTACGGATGCCGGGGCGATGCGAACAGCTCCCGGACCGGCGCCTCCTCCACGATGCGGCCGGCGTACATGACGCCGATCCGGTCGCATAACGATTTGGCCACGTGCAAATCGTGGGTAATGACCAGCATCGACGCGCCGGAGCTGCGGGCTGCGGTGCGAAGCAGGTCAACGACCTGCTTGCGCACCATGGCGTCCAGCCCCTTCGTCGGCTCGTCCGCGATGATTAGCGTTGGCGCGCCCGCAACGCCGATGGCGGCAAGCACCCGCTGCTTCATGCCCCCGCTCAGCTGGAACGGATATTGCTTCAGCTTCCGTTCCGGCTCGGGCATGTTCAGCTCCCGGAGCAGCCGGACGGCCTGCTCTCGGGCTGCGGAGCGCCGCAGGCGGCGATGGAGACGAAGCGACTCCATGATCTGGTAGCCGACCGTCAATACCGGATTGAGCGAGGCGGCCGGGTTTTGCGGAATGAGCGCAATGTCCCTTCCGCGAATCGCCCGCAGCCGTCGGGGGCTCAGGCGAAGCAAGTCCTGGCCCTTGTACAGGATGGATCCGTTCACCTCGGCTTCAGGCGGGAGCAGCCCGGGAATGGACAGGCCGAGCACGGATTTGCCGCTTCCCGTCTCCCCGATCAGGCCCAGGATTTCGCCACGATGTAGCCGCATCGTGACTCCTTTGACCGCTTCCGCGATCCCGTCCGCAGCAGGGAAGCCTGCACGGACATCGCGCATCTCCAGCAGCACATCCGATTCGATAACAATCCCTCCTTATTCTCTATAACCGCAGCAGCGATTCCGGTTTGGACTCTTTCGTATCGAGCCAATCCCTCAAACCGTCCCCCAGCCAATTGACGCATAACGAAACGGCGGCAATACAAAGGCCGGGAGCGGCGATAAGATGGAAATAGCTGCGGAAGTAAGGCCTCGCATCGTTGATCATTACTCCCCAATCCGGGGCCGGGGGCTGCAGCCCAAGACCGAGGAAGCTGAGCGAGGCAACGGATAACATCACCCGTCCTACGCGGACGGTGAACAGAACGATGAGCGGTCCGAGCATGTTCGGGACGATATGGCGCGCTACGATATACCCGTGTCCCGCCCCGAGTACGCGAATCCCTTCGATGTACGCTTCCTCCCTCAGCTTCATCGCTTCGCCGCGGACGACACGGGAGAAATCGGCCCACGAGGTCAGCACCAGCGCGATAAAAATGCTCTTCACGCCTGGCCCCAGCGTGCCCGCTATCGCAATCATCAGGCTGAGTCCGGGCAAGCCTTGAAAGATTTGAATGATTCCTTGGATCGCGTCATCCACCCAGCCGCCGAAATAGCCGGAGATCGTCCCGATGATAAGACCTATCAGCAGCGTGGCCGCCGTTACGGCGAGTGCCAGCACGATCGTAATACGCCCGCCGTGCAGCAGGCGGCTGAATACGTCCCTCCCGAGCGTGTCCGTCCCTAACCAATGCTCGCTTGAGATGGGGGCCAGCCGATTCGACATTTCGATATGAATCGGATCGTAAGGAGATAGCCACGGGGAAGCGAGGCTGCAAAGCACGATCAAGGACAATACGGTTAACGCTATCGTATTGGAATAGGTGAAGAATGCCCGCTTCATCCGCTTTCCTTGACCCTTACGGCCAATCGCTGCTGGAAGAGCCGAAGCGGATATGCCGGAAGATGCCGCCGTCTCCGCCCCTGTCTGCGGAAGCTCGTTTCGTTTCATCGCATTCTCGCCCCCAATCTCATCTGCGGATGGATGACGATATAAGACAAGTCCACCAGCAGGTTGAACAATATGTAGACCAGCCCCGTGAACACGACATACCCTTGGATGACGGGGTAATCTCTGCGGTAGATTCCTTCCACGGCGAATCTTCCGATCCCCGGAAGCGCGAAGATAACTTCCACGATAACGGAGCCGCCCAGGATAGCACCGAAATACGTGCCTAGCACCGTCACGATAGGAATCAGCGCATTGCGCAGCCCGTGACGAAGCATAATCCGCACGTCGTGCAGTCCTTTGGCTTTGGCCGTCACGATGTAATGCTGCCCCCACACTTCGAGCAGCGCAGCCCTGGTGAGCCGCATCAGCACGGCGCCGGTCCCGGCGGCAAGCACGATAGCCGGCATCACGATATGCCTCCATGTCCCGTAACCGCTGGTCGGCAGCAGCTGCAGCTTCTCCGAGAGCAGCGTAATCAGCAGAATCGCCAGCCAAAATCCGGGAATCGACAGAAACAGAAGGCCGATCGCCCGGCCTGCGTGGTCGATTACGCTGTTTTTGCGAAGCGCCATCAGGATGCCGAGCGGAATCCCGATCCCGGCCGCAAACAGCACCGCCATTAAGGATACGCTCAGCGTTACAGGCAGCCGGCGGAGCAGCTCGGCGCTAACCGGCTCCTTCGTCATGTAAGAAGTGCCGAGATCGCCCTGAACCGCATTCGCTAACCATCGTCCGTACTGAACGGCGTACGGTGCATTCAGCCCCAGCTGCTCCCGCATAGCGGCTGCTTCCTGCTCCGTAGGCTCCCTGACACCGCTCTGGCTCAACGCCTCAACAGCCGGATCGCCCGGCGACAAGACGCTGAGAGCAAACGCTATGAGCGAGACGCCGATCAGAACGGGAATGGCGGCCACCCATCTGCGAAGGAGATATTTCATGGCTACTCAGTCCATTCCAGCTTAGACAGCGTCGTTCCGTAGATCGTCGCTTGATAGCCCTTGATTTTCTTGTTATACGCAATCAGATTCGCATCATTGAACAGAGGAATCGTCGGCAGGTCTTGAGCCGCAATCGTCTGAATTTCGTTATAGATCACTTTCCGGTCGTCCATGCTTAGCGTTGTTTTCGCCTGATTCAGCAGCTGATCGATGCGCTCGCTTTTGTAGCCGAGGCTGTAGCTTTTATTGCTTGGCCCGCCGCTCGACAAATAATTCGTAAACAGCGTGAACGGATCGGCGTTCGGCAGCCCTTGCGTTGCCAGCGCCAGATCATACTCCCCTTTGGCCTGCGCCTCCTTGAATGCTGCGCCATCCAATATTTTGATTTGCACATCCAGGTTCAGCTCTTTGAGCACCGACTGCAGCAGCTCGGCCTGCGCTTTGTAAGGGTACCGGTCCAACCCGTAGGTCGGCACGATGAGATCGATCTTCTGCGTCTTGCCTCCGGTCGCTTCCGCTGCCAGCCGCTTGGCCTCGGCCGCATTCGTGACCGTTTTGATCTCCTTATAAAAAGGAGACGTCGCGTTCAAGATGTTGACCGTTTCCGTCGGGTAGCCCAAATAAAGCTCCTTCACCAGCTGCTGACGATCGATAATCATGCTGACCGCCTGACGCATGGCAGGATCGTCAAACGGCGCATGCTTGCCGTTCGGGTGAATGTAATGGGAGATCGTCGATTTGGTCACCGACACTTCAAAGCGGTTATCCTTCACCAGCTCCTTGGCCAATGCCGGAGGGAGCGCCCCCAAATCCATGACGCCCATAATTTCGCCGGACTTCAAAGCGGCCAGTCTCGTGTCCGGATCGGGGATGACGCGAACGCGGATCTTTTTTGTTTTGGCTTTCTCGCCATAGTAGCCTTCAAAAGCTTCCAGCAGCGCATACTGATCCTTCTGATGCTCGATCAGCTTGAACGGTCCGGTTCCTTGCGGCAGACCGTTGAAATCGCCTTTTTCATTGAAGTTCAACGGGCTGTATATCGGGCTTGCGAAGTTGACCATCGAGTACAGCAAAGCAGGCTGCGGGTTATCGAAGACGAGCTTGAAGGTCATCTCGTCAACCTTCGCCGCTTCCTTTAACCCTGGATAAGCGCTTTTGATATCCAGCGTATAGAACGGGGAGCTTTTCGGGCTAACCTGCTTGTACCGGTAGAAATTAGCAATTACGGCATCTGCGTTCAACGGCTGGCCGTCATGGAATTTCACGTTATCCTGCAGCTTGAACGTCCACT
This sequence comes from Paenibacillus sp. H1-7, assembly GCF_022354825.1. Classification (GTDB taxonomy): domain Bacteria; phylum Bacillota; class Bacilli; order Paenibacillales; family NBRC-103111; genus Paenibacillus_S. The sequence continues at coordinate 1,319,546 of NZ_CP031168.1, read as the reverse complement.
CCTTGCCGTCCGGGGACATCGTCCACGATTTGGCCAGCTTCGGAGCCGGCTGACCGTCTTCCGCCGAGGTGACCAGCGGTTCCCATACGTATAGAATCGTGCTTGTGTAATAAGCGTCTTGAGGTCCCGGCGCCAAATCCCGCGGAGCGGCAAGGACGACTTCCTCCGGATTGGCGATGGCCGTGCCTGTCTGATTCGCCGGCCTGGAAGCAGGATTCGCCGTACTGCATCCGATCAAAGCTAATAAAAATATGATTATTGCAGCCACATAAGGCATTTTGTGTATTCTTCTGTTCATGTTCATGTATGACCCTTCTCTCTATGTATAAATAAAAATGAATGAACCGGTTAAACTGCATTGTCTTGTTTCTTCCTGGCCGCTTCCTCCCGGGTCGTTCCAGCAGCACCGAGACCGGTTGCAACAAAGACCTTATCGTACGTATATACCAGATGCTCCTCCAGTACATGTCCTTGAAGCAAATGCTCACGGACTATTCGTCTGCCCAAATCGGGAGTTATCGATTTATACCAGATCCCTTGCGGATACACCGTGACGACGCAAGCGTCCTCGCATCGGCCATTGCACCGGGTTCGCGTAGTATGAATCGAATCGTCGGCTCCCCAGGCAGCAATTTCATCACGAATGGCCAGAGTCACCTCATCGGCCTCCTTTCGGGTACAGCTGCCTCCGTTACAAATCAGTACATGATGGCTTGTCTTCGATAAATCCCATGTCGCCAATCTTGCCACTCCCTTTCTTCTTGGCTTCAAGCCTTTGCTCCAGCCGGGATGTAACGCAAAAAAGGCGTCTTTACCCAGCACAAAATAAGGTAAAGGCGCCCCATATAATCCATAAAATAAATAGACGATGGTCGTCCTTAACACCTCCCTATCTTCCGTAGGTTCGAATCAGTGCTGTCAGAACAGGCAGGTCTCCTGGCTCCGGGATCTTCGTCATTGGCGGCCTTCCCGATCTTTGAACCGTTCAAAGATCAGTGGCATAGAGTGCCGTGACTACTCCGTTACAGTGGCGGGACCGCGTCGGCTTTACACCGAACTTCCCTATTAAGCTTCAGCTAACAGCTGAAGCACCTGTTCCCATCATTTAGTTGTCATCAAACAACACTGATCATACACGATTATTCATTTTTTGTACAACTTCATTCCTTTTAATAGTAATTATTACAATTAAACAATAACGATTTATTCTTCCATTGTCAACCTTCGGGTTTCCGGTCCATTTGAAAACCACCCGAGAATAACCTGTACGCTTTGCCGGGCCTAAACTTTCCTATGCAAAAAAAGCCCGACCTGTACGGCCGGACCCGGGTATAAAAAGCTATGCGATTTGCCCATCCTAGACAGGAGGGGGGTGAGACCTATGGCAAGAGACGTATTGTGTGAAGTGAACTCCTGTAAGTACTGGGCTGCAGGAAACCAATGCAACGCTTCTTCGATTTATGTTGTCAGCCAACGCGGCAACAAAGCAAACAATTCCGAAGAAACGGACTGCAAAACGTTCGAATCGAAAATTTAAATTTTTCTTTTCCCTCGCAGAAGACAGCCTATCGATCCATAGGTTGTCTTTTTCTTTGCTCGTTAAACAGTATTGCCAATAATAATGATAATTATTATCAATTATCGATTCCCTGCCCAAAAAGGTTATCGCAAGAAAATTCCCGCTCAGCCCTAACTACATCGTAGCCATATTGCCGCCGCCGTAATTCGTTTGGAACGGGTTCGACGGCATCGGCTCCTTATCCTGCTTCTCCTGCGGCGCTCCTGCGCCGTTGTCCATTTTGCTCGTGCCCTGGAATACGCCGCCTTCGTCGATGATAAGCGATTGCGCCGTCGTATTGCCATACAGCTTGCCCGTTGACCGGATCGTCAGCTTGCCCTTGCACAGCACATTTCCGTTGACGGTTCCCGCCAAAATCACGTTTCTCGCGATAACGTTCGATTTGACCACGCCATGCTCGCCGATCGTCACATCTCCCGCGCAATCTACGTCTCCGGTAATATGCCCTTCGATTCGGATACTGGCTTCGGATTTGATGCGTCCTTCAAACAAGGTACCCTCTCCGATCAAAGTATCGGTCGCTTGAATATCCCGCCCGATTTTTTTGCTTTTAAACATCATTTCGCCTCATTTCTGATTAGTATGGTCATTCTAGTTCAAATAAGGTTTAGGATCCGTGCTCTGGCCGTTCTTCAGCACCTCATAATGCAGGTGGGCCCCGGTGCTTCTTCCGGTTGAGCCTACCAGACCGATCACGTCGCCTTTTTGCACTCGTTCGCCCTGCTTGACGTTGATTTTATTTAGATGCATGTACCACGTTTGCAGTCCTTTTGAATGAGTAACCACAATGTTGTTTCCATGCGAGGAATCGCTGCCTGTAGAACTGACAATCCCGTCTGCCGTAACCCGTACGGGAGTATTCATCGGTGCAGCAATGTCATAACCGCTATGGAAGCTTGGTCTGTACGTAAACGGATCCTTGCGAATCCCGAAGCCGGATGTAATATTCCTGCTGTCCACGGGCCAAATGTTCGGCGTAATGCGGAGCAGCTCCTGCGCCTGAACGGCCTTTGCCTTCGTATCGGTAATGCTGCCTTGAAGCTCTGCCACTTCTTGGTTCATGGAGCTCAGGTGCTGTTTCGTCTGCTCGAGCAGCGTCTTGATCTCTTCGTCGGTGACAGGACGGTTGGAGCCGCCCATCGCGTTCGAATCTACGGAGGAGGATGCGGCAGATGCGGTTGATTTGGCCGCGCCCGTGATCGTGCGAACTTCGTCCTCCAGCTTGCGGATATCATCGATTCTCCCCTTCATCTCCACCGTTTGCTGGGATAATTGGATCAGCTCGTTTTGCAGCTGTTCGATCGTATCGTTCTTCTCCTGGACCGTGGTGCTGTACACAGCCTCTTGACTGACGATGCGGCTCTGCAAGTCCGCCGTGACCCATGATGTCCTCGCATGGTTCACATACAGGACCAGCGTAACCGACAACAAGGCAATTAGTCCTGCTCCGGCACAATAAAGGAGCGCCTTTGGTACTTCAAATCGCCGGACCGCGCTGTTGGCATCGGGAATAATGACGAATGTAAACCGTTTATTGATCCGTTTGACCTTCATGTTAGCTCCTTTAAGCTTGGCACAAATTAACATTATTCGATAGAATACGATCTTATTCGTCGCATCCCGGGAAAAAACCTGCCGATGTTTTCATAAATAGTGGAAAATAGTTCTAAAGTACGAAGGGATTTTGTTGAATTAAATCGAATCATAGTACCAAAGTAATTTATTGGAGCTGACTGGAGGGAAATTCATACATGATCTTGGCCGGAATCGATATCGGCAACGATAGCATCAAGGTAGTCCTGGACGGGGTTCGCGATCCGTTAATGATCCCCAACATTGTTGCACCCGGGTATGAAAGACATATTTTGCAGGAGGAGGATTCTCCTCTGAAGGCACTTGATGTCGTAGTGCACAGCCCACGTTTGTCAAGAAACAATCAAAGGTACTTCGTCGGCCTTCTAGCCATGGAGAACGAGGATAGCGTAGAGCTCGAGGAGACGGATAACAAAGCGGTGTCGGATCAGTCGCTGATCGTCGCAATCACCGCACTGGCTTACGCAGGCATAGCAAGCCAATCGGTAGCGAGCACCGGCTTCGGCAATACCGAGGAAGTGGAGTATGTAATAGGGACCGGGCTTCCGGTACGCACTTATTCGTATTATCACAAACAGTTCGAGGACCGTCTGGTCGGGGAGCATGAGGTCACGTTTCTGTCTACGCCTCACCTCAAAAACCGCAAGATCAAAGTATCGATCCGCAAAGCCGTCGTATCCATCGAAGGAGCGGCCGCATTGTTTCAACTGGCAACGCACGACAATTTGCAGGTGAAGGACGAAGAGCTGTACCACGGCTGTATCGGAATTTGCGAGATGGGTGCGCTAACGACGGATTTTCCGGTCATCAACAAAATGAGCATCGATAATCAGTTCAGCACTGGAGAACAGATCGGACTGGCTACGTATCTGGACAACATTATCCGCGATGTGGAGGACCAGTACGGCTACCGGTTCCCCAGCCGCGCCAAGCTGGTGCAGCGGATCAAGCGAAACGACTTCGCGATACGCCGTATCGGTGAAGGCCAGTCGAGCATGAAGCCGGTAGTCGATATGTACTTCAGCCGGGCGGCGCACAAGATCGTCGATCTGATCAAGAAGCGCTGGAAGAAGCACCCCGACATCCAATGCTTCTATGTTGTCGGCGGCGGAGCTGCCGCGCTCCGTCCTTATATTATCGACGCCGCGGGCCCGATGAAGCTGCGGTTCGTGGAGGACAGCGAGCTGCTCAATGTGCAGGGCTACTTGAAGCTCGCCCGAAGCAAAATGAATCAGAACGCGTTCGTGTAACGAGCGGTTGTCACTTCTTTCACTGCAGGTGCCTGTACCTGCAGTGATTTTGTTTTATGGATAAATTAGGCAGGAACACAAGCGACTTCCGCAATAGTACCGTATACTATCTCAGATCGTGAGAGGAGCTGATAGGTAAATGGCATATCGTAATCACAATTGTTGTCCTCCAACGGACCCCATTATGACTAACCCGCGGAGGGTTGTTAGAAACTTTTATCATCCGCAGCTTGTGCAAGTGATTCACCCTATTGAAATCGTCAACCGTCACCATTGTTACCCTGTCTACCAGCATTCGGTCACTTGCAGCGAAAGAGACGAATGGGTAGGAAGCGCTCAACCTTATTTCCGCAAAGACAATCAATAATTGACGTCGCCCTGACAACCTCGGAATTGCAGCATCCAATATGGTGAGCCGAGCGCGCCAAAAGGACCACCCGGTTTGTAACCGGACGGTCCTTTTGGGGCAAAGCTTTTCAATGAATTACGCTTCTCCGGGAGATTCCGCCGATCCGGCTGAGCTCTGCCGGTTGCGATACAATGGAATCATTACCAGCACGCCGATGATAAACAAGATCGCTGCGGCTTCATACATAATGACAATGTTGAACACGCTTTTCAGCCAACCGGCCAAGCTCATCGTGACGACCATCCCTCCCATGAACAGAGGGTTCAAGATACCGTTGACCCGGCCTACATACGCTTCATCCGTATTGCTCAAAATCATCGTGTTGATACCGATCTGGATGGCCGGAAGCACCAGCCCCGAAATGAATTGAGCCGCCAGCGTGAGCCACAGAGAGGTCGAGAACCCGATGACGATCATCCCGATCGCGCTGACGACCATCCCGATGCCTAGCATCGTTTGCGGCGAATACTTTTTGGACAACCCAAGCGCGAAGCCTCCGCCAATAATCATGGCAACGCCGTTGGCGGTCATAAGCCATTGCAAGTTCTCCTTCGGCAGACCGAGCCGCTCTGTCACCAGAAAAATACCAAGCGGCTGGATCAGACCGATGGCCAGTCCCGCGCTCAAGAAACAGCCGCCCAAAGTGGTCAATGTTTGTTTGGACAATACGTAACGGAAGCCTGCGGCCATTTCCTCGCCCAAATTCGTCTTCGCCTTCTCCTCTTCAGCCGCTGCCTTGTCGGAAGGCAGCATCAGCAGAACGGCGGCGGACAGCAGGAATGCGATGCCCATAATGAAAATCGCCGTCTGAATCCCGTAGTTTTGGTATACGAAGGTACCGAGAATCGGCCCCAATACCATGAACAGTGCAAACATCGTCTGATAAATGGACATGCCCATCTGGATCAGCTCGGCAGGGACATGGATTTTAAACAAACGCATGCCGGACGGCTGGGAAAACTGCGATAAAATCGCGGAAACGAGAGTGGCAAAAAACACGGCCTTCCAAGAGCCGTACACTAGCGTAAGAAGGACGGCGAATACGGAGACGGCGCTCAGCACGTCACACCAGATCATCGTCCGCTTCGGCATCCAACGGTCCGCAAACGTCCCTCCGATGAATGAAAAGATAAAAATCGGCGCAAATTCCGCCACCGAAATCAGCGATACCGCCTTGGCATCCCCGTTCGTCTGATCCATAACAAACAGCAGGACGGCGAAGTTTCTCACCCAAATTCCTATTTGCAGAAATAAACCCGATAACAATATCGCCTGCACAAACCGGTTGCGCAGCAGCGATCCTATTCCTTGTGAAGCTGACATCTGTTGTATCATTCCTTTCGTATATCCATTGTTCGCCATTTCACTGCTGCAGCCGCTCTAAACAGTTCATCTGAAAACAGCACGTTGTTATTAACGTTATGTTCGATCAAAAGGTTGCCTTTATCGTCTATTATCTCCCATTCTCCCTACTTCAAGACGACCTTTCCTTGGCGAAAGCGCGGCACCGGCTCTTTTTTCCGAATGCCGTCAACTATTGTAACATACCCACTTCTTGTTCAAAGGGGAGAAAATGGCTATTGTTATTTTTTCCTGCTCCAAGGTACATCACCTAAATAATCCAATCCGCGATTGTGCATAATAGCAATCGTTGTGCGGATAAGTAGCCGTACAGCCAATAACAGCAGCGGAGGTAAGGACAATGAATAAGCTAAGAGCACAAGAAATTGCGGCTGCGCCCGTCATGGTTAATGTAACTTGCGACGGTGTTCCTATCTATATTCAGCATGTGGATGAACATAACGAGACGGCCACCATTTATCCTCTGGGACAGCCCGAGCAAGAGCAAACCGTGCAACTGAGCAGCCTGCAGGAGCATTAATCGGCTCGGCATACGATCAAGGGGCATAGGAAAGCATTAGACCCCTTGATCCCAGATTTTATATCTCAGGTTGCCAAACCCTGTTAAGAAAATTGTTCATAAGCAAGGGAAGGGATATTAGAATGGGAGGATCATCGGTTCTCGGAACATGAAGTGTAGCCTGTCTATGAAGGACGCGGGTAAATGGTGTAACGACAATCGGTTCCTTGGAGCGAGTGCGCAGCGTGGTGGTCTGAGGAAGCAGAAAGTCTATGGCTTGCATCCCCCAAGGGACGGATGTCGCCATCAAATAATAAATACCCGGCTGGACGCCCGTGAAACAAAACTTGCCGGATGAAGGGATCAACGTACCGTGCAGCGGTAGCCCCTCGGGAATCGGTTTGGCGAACAGGCCGATGAGAACGACGCCGTCAAAAGGGATTTCCGTTCGTACCGTCCCTTCGATTGTCGCTCCATGATTCGGCGCCGACGCAGGCTCTTCCCAATCGTCTAGCTGATGCAGCATTTGCAAATATTGCTCTGCCTGGAGCATGGAATTGCGGAAATGCGCCGGAGTTACGCCTACGCGCTCCGTAAATCTTGTTGTAAAAGTCCCCAAGCTTTGCTGCCCGATCTCGAGTCCGATATCGCGGATGCTCAGATTGGTGCTGAGGAGCAATTCCTTCGCTTTCTGCAGGCGGAGAGAGGAAACAAAGTATAGAGGGGGCAGCCCCATTCGTTCCTTGAACACTCGGGAGAAATGGTACGGGCTATATGCGGCATACCGGGCCAGCTTGGAAAGTGGCAGCGGCTCATAAATATTCTTGTAAATATAGGCAATGACCTCGTCTATCTCAGAATATTTATCCAACTCCTTTTCTTCAGCTTCTTTGCTAACCGTCGCAATCATTGAACAGCCTCCTTCGAAACCACGGACAAGCCTCATGTCCTTTTGGTCGGGAAAGTTTCCGAAAACCATTATAACAAACATACGTTCTCATAGGAAGCCATTTATTTACAGAAAGCGCATGAAATTTCGAAAAAAAGACAGACCCATCAAAGAGCCTGCCAATATAGCGCCAGTTTTGCCATTACAGTCAGCTTGCGCTGGTTATAATCCATTTGTCTACCGCGTACGCGATGCCGTCCTCTTTCAAGGAGCGAGTCACATAGCGGGCCTTCGCCTTCAAATCGTCCACCGCGTTGCCCATCGCGATCCCGCTGCCCACCAGCTCGATCATTTCGAAATCGTTATGACCGTCGCCGAATGCGGCGGCTTCCTCCGGACGGATGCCGAGGTGGTCCATCAGCTTGCGCAAGCCTACCGCTTTGTTCATGCCGGTCGGATTAATATCGACCGCCCATGGACGCCAGCGGTGAATATAATAGCGGCCCTTCGGCCCTTCTCTTCGCCGGTATAAATTCCTTCTTCGTGCTCCTCGCAAAAAACGATGCACTGGTAAATGTCCGGCACCTCGTCGATAGATTGCAGAGCAACCGGCTCCATAAAGCCGATTTCCTGCTGCCCTTGGCGGAAATGCGGATCCTCCGCCCGAGTCATGAACATCTTCTCCGACCCGTACAGCAAAAACGTATGCTTCTGCTTCTCCGCTTCCTGAAGCCACAGGCGCACGGTATCCTTCGGAAACGCATTGCCGAATACCGTCTTCCCCCGATAGCCGATATGGCTGCCGTTGCAGGTAATCGCCCAGTCGATGCCGAGCTCCTCGCGCAGCGATTCCATCTCGTACTCGCTGCGTCCCGTGCACAAAGCGAGCGCAATGCCCTGCTCCTTAAGCTTACGGAGCGACGCGCGGGTCGATTCCGGCAAATAGTCCCTGTCGCGCAGCGTACCGTCGACATCGAATGCCACCAATTTGATCATCTTGAGCCCACCCCATCCTGGTTTAACGTTATCTCTGCATTCCATTATAGCAGACAGGCTCTTCTTTGTGGGAGGAGAGGCGATTTTCCGAATTTCTGACGCATGCGCTGCCGCGTGGCATAGGCCGGTCATCACGACATTTCGGATTTCCGGGGCAGGCGAATCCTAAATTCGTAATGCCGTTCGTTGCGCTCGAGCCATATCTCCCCCCCGTGAAGCTGCACGATGCTCCGGGCTATGGACAGTCCCAACCCCGAACCGTGAGGCATGGTATGGTCGCGTCTCGACTCCTCGGCTTTGTAAAAGCGGTCGAACAGCTGCTCCTCCTGCTCTTTCGTAATATCCAATCCGGTGTTGGCAACGGACAGAGTGGCCCACTCCGGATCGGCATGCAGCGATATATCGATTATGCCCGGCTTCACGCTGAACTTCAGAGCGTTCGTTAGCAGGTTATCGACCGCCCGGGCGATTTTGCCCGCATCGATGGATGCTTCCACCCTATGATCAGGCACGGTGCTCTGCACCACGATATCGCTGCGCTCAGCCAGAGGAATAAACTCCATGATCATCTGATTCAGCATGCCGGCCAAATCGATCACCTGTTTTTCCATAGCGGCCTGATTGCTTGCAAGTCGGGTATATTCAAATAAATCATCAATCAATTTCTTGAGCTGATTCGATTTATTTAACGCGCTTTGCATATAGGGCTTCAAAGCGCCGCTCGCTTCTTTATGCTCCATCAGAACGGTCAAATAGCCGATAATGCTCGTGAGCGGCGTTCTCAGGTCGTGAGAAATATTGGTGATCAGCTCGCTCTTCGTTTTTTCGGCCAAGCGTTCTTTGGCCATTTGCTCCTCCAGCTGGCCCGCCATTTCGTTAATGCTGCTCGTCAATACGCCGAGTTCATCCTTGCTCCGCACCGGAAGACGTATCGATAGATTTCCTTGGGCAATCAACGAGACCCCCTTGCTCATCTCCTGGATTTCCCTCATTTTGCTGTAAGTCAGTAAGTAGAACACTACCAGAAAGAACACGAAAAAAATAAGTACGCTGTACAGAGGGGGATTCTTGTAAATATAACCCTGCTCGGCCTCCAGCTTGCCGGACACCATGAGCACCAGCTTCTGATCCCGATACAGAACGGGTGTCATTTCCGTGTACTCTTTGCCCGGCGCCGGGTTGTTCACGACATCCTTTTGCTCGTAAATAATCTCGTATAAATCAATCCGTGTATCCTGAACAGAGTCCGAGCGGTAGACGGCATTCCCCTGCAGGTCCGACAGCACGATGCGAAGCCGGCCCGACTCGCTTTCCCGGGTCAGCAGCGGATTCACTTTACTTGGATCCTGAAGCTGCGGCAGCTCCTGCTCCAGCAAGCTTAGCTTCTCGCTAACGATTTGCTTGCTGGTTTGATAGCCGGTGAAAGGCTCCTTCCTCCACTCCCGGGTCACAAAGTCAAAGGTTAAATTCGATGCTATAGAGAGCAGCAATGTCGCGGCAAAGGTCAACACCAGCTTTAGGCGGAGGCTGCCGCTCCAATTCGGGCGATTAATCAATTTTGTAACCTACTCCCCATACCGTTTTAATATATTTGGGCTCGCGCGGGTTGTCCTTCAGCTTATCGCGCAGGTTGCGTATATGAACCATTACCGTCTTATCGGACTGCATGGCCGGGTCCTTCCATACCGTCTCGTAAATTTTATCCACGCTGAACACTTGGCCTCTATGGGTCGCGAGCAGCTCCAAAATGTCGAATTCCAGAGGCGTCAGCGCAACTTCCTTTCCTTGAAGCATCACCTGGTGGCGAAGGATATTGATGGTCAGCTCACCTATCGCCATTTCGTCCTGCGGCTTTTCCTGCGGGGGCGGCGCCTCGGTCATTTTCATTCTGCGCAGCTGCGACTTGACTCTGGCGACAAGCTCGAGAGGATTGAACGGTTTGGCTACATAATCGTCGGCGCCGCTCGTCAGCCCAAGGATTTTGTCCATATCTTCATTTTTGGCGGAAAGCATAATAATAGGGAGGTTCCCGTTCTCTCTAATCCTCAGGCAGGCCTGTATGCCGCCGAGCCGCGGCATCATGACGTCCAGGATAACCAGATCGACTGTTTCGGTTTGCAAAAGCGCAAGCCCCCGCTCTCCATCCTCCGCCTCCAACACACGATAGCCTTCATTTTTCAGAAAAATGTGCACAATCTCCCTTATTTCCGGTTCATCGTCGATGATCAGAATCGTAGCAGAGTTGTCACTGTTCATTACATCACCTTCTTTTTACGGATGGTTTTCCAGACAAGCATGCCGCCCAAAACTACAATGAGTACGGCCAGTGCATAATAGCCGTATTGATGAACATGAGTGCCGATCAGCTCGACGTTGTCTCCAAAGAAATAGCCGACGGCAAAATAAATCGAAGTCCAGATCAGCCCTGTCGAATATGAAATCAAGGCATATTGGGGAAACGTCATTTTGTTGATGCCGACCAAATAAGGGAGCACGTGCCGTACGACCGGTAAAAAATAACTGATTACCAGCGCGGACGCGCCGTACCGCTCGAGCAGCCGTTCGGACTTTTGAATGTACCGGTCGATATTTTTCTTTTTACGCAGACGGTCTATAACCAATGGCCCCATCACCCGCCCTAACACATAGCCGATCGATAACCCGGACACGACGCCCAAATACGTCATTACAAAGGCCGGAGCCGTCTGCAGCAAATGGAGTGACCCTACCATACCTCCTGTCATTACGATGACTTCGTCCGGAATCGGCATGCCTACAATGCCCAGCCACAAGGCGAAGAACAAGGCCAGATAACCGAAATGCTGTATCGAATTAAGGATCGTATCCAGATTCATGCTGTCAATTCCCCCTACTGACAAATGTATACGAAAGCCGGCGGCACATTCCATGGCACAAAGGCGATACGGACCGTGCGAAAATGCTGCTCAAGCATCCGCTTCATCTGCAATGAATATTGAAACGTAATGAACATGCCGTCGTCAGACAAGCTTTCTTTGACTTGCCTGATGATTTGCTCGCGGTCCAGCGGATAAAAGTTAGCGAACGGCAGGCCGGAAATGATGCAATCCGCCTTTTCCATGCCAATGCCGGTCAAGCTAAGGCGCAAATCCATGGCATCTTCCAATATATGAAAGTCGGAATATTGTTTGATCAGCTGCCTGCGCATTTCCGCATCTTTCTCAAATACTGCTACGCGGCAATCCGGACGCGCCAGCTCATACATCGCCTGCGTGAATACGCCGGTACCCGCTCCGAGCTCCACCACATTCCTCACTTGGTTCCATGGAACGCACTCCATCATTTTTAAGGTAAGAGAGCTTGAACTCGGTATAACGCTGCCGACATCCGCCGGGTTTTGAATAAATTTGCGGAGAAACAGCAGCTTATCGGAAATCGTTGATTTAATAGACGATGGAAAGGCCATTTTTCACTTCAACTCCTTTAGTGTCGCTTTATGCAGCTATCTTATCCGAAAAAGGTAAGCAAACCAGTCCGAAAATAGTAAAGAATTTCTTAAGATCCTCTTAAAATATGCATAGCATAACGGCAAAAAGCCCCGCCGCGTCCGTACGCAGCAGGGCTTTCCGTTGGTTATCATTATCTTGTTGTCCGTGTTGACTCCCTTCGAGTTAAATGCGGATTCGCTTCCAATTGCCCCGCTTGAATCTCCAATAAATGAGATTGGAGCGAAGGAATTGGTCCAGCGCCACAGCGCTCCAAAGTCCGGCCATGCCCCATCCGAGGCCTTGGACGAACAGAAGGCTCAGCACGACACGCACACCCCAGACGCCGATGAGGGTCGAATAGAGCGGATACCGCGTATCCCCGGCTCCCCGCAGCGCGCCGCCGAGAATAAACTGCGACGCCTGGGACACCTGGATGAAGCCGACGATCCGCAGCGCCAGCGTGCCCGCATCGATGATATGGCGGTCACCTGTGTACAGCATCAGAATGTAAGGTGCGAACAGCATGAACACTAGGCCCATGATTCCCGCTACGACCATCCCGAATTTGCGGACCTGCCATACGTACGTTTCGGCCAGCTCCGGCTTCTGGGCACCAAGCGCTTGTCCCACCAGTGTCGAGGCAGCCACGGCGAAGGCCATTCCCGGCATAAACGACAGCCCGATGACGCTCGTTACGAGCTGATTCGCCGCCAGTGCGACCGTACCCAGTCCGGCGGATATTTTCACGAACGTGGCGATGCCAAGCCGCATGATCAGCTGCTCGGCGCTGGTCGGCAGCCCGATCTTCAGCACGCGCATGATGATAGCCGAGTTGAATCGGGTGACGTCCTTCCAGCGCAGCCGCACCATATAATGGCCGCTGACCATGACGGAAACCAGCCATGCCGTAGCGATAAGCTGAGCGGTGATGGAAGCCGCCGCGGCTCCCGTGACGCCCATTCCCTGGAATCCGGCAAAGCCGTAAATAAGCGGCAAGCCGAGCGCCACCGCAACCGCATTGGATACGACATTGATCTTCATCGGCGTTCTGGTGTCGCCGGCTCCTCTCAAGATCGCCGATAATACGGAAGATATCGTCGTGAAGCCGATGGATAGAAACGTAATTCGGGCATAGGTCAATCCATGGCCGATGACCTCTTCATTCGCCCCCATGGCCGACAGCAGCCAGCGGGCATTCAAGACGCTTAACGCAACGACGGCCACGGACAGCAAAATGTTAAGCAAAAAAGCTTGCCCGGCCGCCTGGTTCGCCTCCTCCACATTGCCGGAGCCTACCGCACGGGCGACGATTACCGTCGTTCCCGTATTGAGCGCCACGAACAATACAAGCAGAAGCAGGTAAGGCTGGCTGGTCAAGCCTACCGTGGCCACCGCTTCCGCACCAATGCGGCCTACCATGATCATGTTCATCATTTGCGCAAAATTGATCAGCAGCATTTCTACAAGCGACGGTCCGGCCAGCCGGTAAATCATGCTCCGGATCGCCTTGCCGTCTTTCGGGTCAATCAACACCGCATCGCTTACACGCTTTGATGACGGGTTCGGGTTCTCTTTCTCATTCTCTCTCTCATTTTCATTGCCAGCATGCTTCTCTCTCGTCTCGGTTTCTCCGCTCATCCTGTTTCCCTTCCTTATGCTCTCCGGAGGACATGGCTCCGCTCCCTGCTGCAGTACGGGATTTCTGTTTTTATAGTAAAATCATCGTTACTATAATACGCCGCTCGTCTGCCTCCTGCAATATTTTTATAGGGAGCGTATAGAATTGACTGACCGTAATTGTCAGTGAAGATGAGGTAATATGATGCATAAGGAAAGACAAGAGCAACTACAAAAACACTCGCCGGAGGGATCGTATGGAGAAGCAAGTATTAGTATTCATTACCGATGGATTCGCAGACTGGGAAGCAAGCTACATAACAACCGAATTAAATAGTCCGGAAACCGGCTACCGTGTAAAAACCATTGCCATAGATAAGCAGCCCAAGGTTTCGATGGGAGGCCTGCGCGTCCTCCCCGACTACGATTTGGCGGACCACCCGTCCCTGGCGGAAATAGCGATGCTCATCATCCCGGGCGGTACCGGCTGGAGGGAAGAGCACAATCAGCAGGCCAGCCGGATCGTCGCGCAATGCGTAGAGCACGATGTACCGATCGCAGCTATTTGCGACGCGACGACGTTTCTCGCCAACCACGGCTTTCTCGAAAATAACAAGCATACCGGAAATATGCTGGAAACGATGAAGGAAGGCGCGCCGAATTACCGCGGCGACCGGCTCTACGTTCACGCGCAATCCGTATCCGACGGCAATGTCATTACGGCCAACGGCTCTGCAGCCGTCGAGTTCTCCCGCCATATTCTGGAGCGTCTCGGCGTAATGCAGGGGGAGCAATTGGAGCAGTGGTATGATATTTTCAAGAAAGGGTATATTCAGCAGTAAAGGCGCCGGTAGAGTCCTCACAAAACAGCGAAATCCCCTTTGGAATGATAGCAGTTCATTCCATAGGGGATTATCTGTGCATGGAGTCTCGATAATGCATCGGCGTAGGCGCGCTTGTGCCAGATTACGGTTACTTACTGCAGCTCGCTTCAAATTAGACTGGCGTGCTGCTGGTTAGTCGGAATTTCTATCCATCGGATTAACGGGAAGTCATTTCTTTTCTTGGGAATAGCTGCAAGGATTTCGGCTTATTCCGTAATAATATGGCTACCGTCTATGGAGACACAACATGTAGTATGCGGTCCAGCAATAGAGATGCTTTTCCATGGCGCCATGTATAGGAACTAGGCCGACGGATGCCGCGGCAGAACGCTTCATTACACAGCCCGGGTCAGCGCCACCAGATGCCCGCGCACTCCGGCACCGTCTGCCAACGGTTGCTGACCACGCGCTCCGCCATCTCATCGCCGAAGAAAAACCGGCACAGCTCCTCAGCCTGCTCGATCGAATCGAACGCATAATCCGTCCTGATCCATCGGTGGGAGAAGCCATATTCCTCCTCCAGCGCCGTGTAATAGCTTCGCAGGAAATCGGGAGGATTCGGCGTCTCTTCCCCTGTCCCCATCGTCTCGAACAGGATGACCGTGCCGTTGGGACGTAAGATCCGGCGGATTTCGCCGATGATTTGCTTTATATTGTCCCGATAATTCGGCACATTCGAGCTTCCCAAATAGCTGATCGTCCATCCCGCTACGACCAGATCCGCACTCCGGTCCTCCAATGGAAGCGATCGGTGATCCGCAACAACCGTACGCCAACGATCGTGTCCCCCCGCCTTCAAGCGCTCTCCATTGATGCGAAGCATAGCGTCCGAAGCGTCGACCGCTACGATGGACTTCGCCCTTGGGGCCAATATCGTCGTCAAACGTCCCGATCCCGCTCCAAGATCGACGATATCCAAACCGTCCGGGCTGCGGATGCCCTCGATATGGCGAATCAGATCCTCCTGCTTGGAAATAAGCTTGTGATACTGCTCTGCATCATTTTGGTAAATGTCATCATGATTTGGCATGTGGTATGATCTCCTTTTTTGGCATATGAGCTTGCTTAAGAGCTTGCATTAACCATCATAAAAGTTACCGTAACGTGAAGGTCAATACCGTTTTGAAAAAGCCATCCGCCCCAAGCGGTTACAACCGTGCAAACCGGTCCATACTGGAACATATACCTCATAACGGGAGCGGTGATTGGATGAGCGAGATCGGATTGTATATACGGAGCATTCGTCAGCAGCGGGGAGCGGACGTCGCAGAATTCGCCAGGGAGCTTGGCGTATCCCCGGATTATTTGCGGAATTTAGAGTCCGGAAGGACGCAAACGATTCAGCTGGAAGTCATCAATAAGCTGCAAAACGAATTTTTCACCATCGAAAGCGATAACGGCTTGGAGCTGGAGTATGAACCTCAGGATGCCGTCGGCATTCGGATTGACCGGCTGGCCGCTTCGTTAAAAGCGCTGCACGAAACAGACCCTGCAGCTGCGGACTATTTGATTCGCACGGCGGAGCAAGGGCTGGAGTGGATATCCGCCTCTCATAGATCAAGCCTGGATGCCGGCGGGCATATCGTGGTAAGGTCGCTCTAAACTCGGCAATAAAGCTGCAATCGATAGCAAAAGCGCATAAACCCGGCTCTCCGAGTGGAGAATGCCGGTTTTTTTACGCCTTGATAGAGGTTTTTTGTGCGCAGGGCGCATGTTGGCGCAGAAGGCTGCTTCGCCTAAGCCGTTTGTGTTAACATGGACCTAATCCGAATTTGGACCGAAAAGGAGGCTGCTTCATGAAACTAAGCGTATTGGATCTGGTTCCGGTCATCGGCGGTTATGACGCGGCATTCGCTCTGGAGCAGGCGGTCCGGCTCGCCCAAACCGCCGAGTCGTTAGGCTACACCCGCTACTGGGTCGCCGAGCACCATGACATGCCCGGACTCGCCTGCACTTCTCCGGAGGTGCTGCTCGCCCATATCGGAGCGAAAACGGAGCGAATCCGCATCGGGTCCGGAGCGCTGCTGCTGCCGCACTACAGTCCGCTCAAGGTGGCCGAGTCGTTCCACCTTCTTGCCAACTTGTATCCGGGCCGCGTCGACCTCGGCATCGGCCGGGCACCAGGGGGCTCCGCACACGTCACGATGGCGCTGAGCGGCAACTTCCTCGAGAAAGTCCGGCAGCTGCCGGAGACGCTGCGGGAATTAATCGAGCTGCTGCAGGGAAGCTACGAGCTGGACGGCCAGCCCGTCACCGCCCGCCCTGTCCCTCCCGCGCCGCCGGAGCTGTGGATGCTCGGTACGAACCGCAAAAGCGCGTCCTATGCGGCGGAGCACGGGACGGGCTATGTATTTGGCCAATTCATGAGCGATGCGGACGGCGGGGAGGTCATAGCCGCTTACCGAGATGCCTTCACCCCATCCGCCCTATACCCTGCTCCCCGCATCATTGCAGCTATCGGAGTCGTATGCGCTGAGACCGATGACGAAGCCCGCAGCCTTGCGGCAGCCCATCCTGCATGGACAGCAGGAGATGCCAATGCAGGCTCGGGAGACGCTCCTGCAGCCCAACAAAGCAAATGGCTCGTAGGGGCTCCGCATAACGTCCGCACACAGCTTAAGCAGATGGCGGACAATTATGGCATAGATGAGTTTATCGTAGTTACAGCAATTCAGGATTACGCCAAACGGCTCCGTTCATATGAGCTTCTAGTCCAAGCATAGACCCCGGACAGATAGTTCCCTTCGTGCATATGTTGGTAGTAACGAAACGGGAACGGAGGGGAAGCACTTTGCTCATCAGGAACCATTTGCTTAGTCTGACCCATACTACTTTACTTTTGGTATATTTGGAGGGTGTCGGATGTCTGGTTATGAATCCGGCCGGATTATTTCAATGGGCTGAAGAGGTTCAGACGATTCGGCTGCATCTGTGCGAATGAGTGAATTCTGCAGCAGGCTGTTCTCCGATAACGATTCTTTCAATTATGACAGGTTATGTCACTATTATCAGGTATAGTAGACGTAGGAAGTCTTATTGAAAAAGTACCGGAAACAACAAGGAGGAAACGGCATGCTTCATTCCCAGGATCAAGCTCCTCTCGGAGCGGCAAGAAAATATTTCAAGTCAGGCGAGCTTACCCTCTCCTACCTCGACTTTGGCGGAAATAGCCCGCGTATTCTCCTTATGCTTCATGGACATATGGGAGATGCAGGAACCTTTGCTCCGTTGCAGCCAAAATGACGGGTTGGCGAATAATCGGATTGGACCAACGGGGGCACGGCTGGAGCGAGCATCCTCCGGATAAGGATTACTCAAGAGAAGCCTACCTTCAGGATATCGCTGCTTTCATTCGTGAAGAGCTGGGCGGACAGCCTGTCACGCTATTGGGTCATTCTTTGGGCGGGGTCAACGCCTATCAGTTTGCCGCCCGCTACCCCGAGCTGGTCCATGCCGTTATCGTAGAAGATATCGGCGTTGAACTCGGCGGCGATCTGTCTTTCATCGAGCAGCTCCCCGACCGGTCCTCTACACTGCAAGAGCTGAGGGAGTCGCTGAAGCGCGCAGGAGTTAGAGCGATCGACTATTTTACTGAGAGTGCTTTTGAGGATGAGAACGGGTGGGGATTTCGCTTTGACATCAAGGGGATGAGCCTATCCCAACAGCAAATAAACGGCGACTGGTGGGACGATTGGCTGTCGTCGACCTGCCCTGTGCTGCTGCTTCACGGCACCAAAAGCTTCGCTCTGACCTTAAGCCAAGCCGAGCTCATGGTATCTCGAAGGCCCAATACAAGGCTTGTTGTTTTTGAAGGGATCGGTCACAGCATCCATACGGAAGAGTTGGATGGTTTTTATAAGGCAGTAAAGGAATTTCTAGGTGAGCTGGATCGATAATTCTCTTTCTGATATGTAAAATAACAAGGCAGGCGGATGTTGGCGAAAGCAAGTGGAATCCTCGCCAAACACCCGCCTTTTTAATAGGCAAAGGTAGTTCATGATCGTCTAAGATCACAGTAGTATAGAAACGTCAAGAGCCCGCCGCTTCCAGATGCGAGTCCCTCTGACTCAAGCCGGACAGCAGTTCTGCGGTTGCCGCCGGATGGGATACGGGAAACTGATGCCCGTAGGGAACGACCCGCACGTTGTGCGTTTCCGCAATCCTCTGCGGAATGCTGTAGGCTTGGTCCTTGCCGCCCCAAATGATACATGCAGGGGCATCTCCAGGCTGCGGCACCTGCTGCGTCCACTCGGGCAGCCGGTGATGCAGCAGGTGGAGCAGCTCCGCGTTAGCCGCCGCGATGCGAGGAGACTTCAGGCTGCGGACGATACGCTCCGCATAGCCTGAAGGCAGCTCTCCCGCGTCGGCGAACGCGCCGTCCTGCAGCTGGGCCCGCTCGAGGGCCCCTGCCGTTAGCCCGCGCAGCAGCCGCTTGGCTGCGAGCGGGGACGCGCTGAGCAGGCGGAGCAAGCGGCGCCTGCGCGGCGGGTGCAGCACGGGCTGGAGCAGGATCAGCCGCTCCAGCCCGTGCTGTGGCATTGCCAGCGCCGCCACAGCGGCGACGTTGGCCCCAAGCGAGTGACCAACGAGCGTGGCGCCCGGCGGCGCTGCGGCAAGCGCTGCCCCGACGGCTGCGGCATAGCCGTCGAGCGTGCCGTGCCGCGGAAGCGCCGGCGACCTGCCGAAGCCGGGCAGGTCGAGCAGCCATACCGGCCGGCCGGACCGCTCGTGCAGCAGCCCGGCCAGCGGTGCGAAATCGTCCGCGCTCGCGAGCAGCCCGTGCACGAGGATCCACGGCGCGCCGCTGCCTTCGAGGACGAGCGCGGCCAGATCGCCCTTTCGTTCCCGCCGAAAGCCGGCCGGCTCCGGGCAGCCCGAATGGGTCAGCCGATGATCCAGATCGGCGATCACCATCGGCAATACATCCCGTATTCCGAGGCTCGGCGCCTCCATCTCCTTCAGAAGCCTCTTCGTTTCATCCGTCCGAAACGTGCGATCCGTAATGAACGACAGCGACTCGGGCGGAATGCCCGTCAGCTTGCCGCCGCCTGCTTTCATCAGCGCACGAAGCCAGGATACGGGCATCGGCACGGCCGGCGGCTTCACCTTCAACGCTTGTGCAATTACCGTTAGCAGCTCCTTCATGTCGGGTCCCGCCGACTTATCCTCCAGCATATTGACCGTACGGCTATCAGGGTTCGCCTGACGAATCAAATAGACGATGGCACGGGCCATATCGTCGTTGGCTACGAACGGGATCCAATGATCCACCCCTCCGGGTACGACCGGCATCCATCCGCGCCGTACCGCATCCACCAGAATGCCGAGCCCGCCGGTCTGCTCCGTCACTCCCGCAGGCTTCGCGCCGATAACCGTGCTCGGATTCACTACCGTTAAAGGATATCCGCACAGCGCTGCCTGCTGCCGTACATAAAGATCGGCCAAAAATTTCATTCTCTCATACTCGGGCTCCCCCTTCATAAATTCATCCATCCGATACACATCCGCTTCCATATCCACGTTGTTGTCGTGAAACGGACTCATATAGCCCACCAGATGAATCAGATGGCGAAGTCCTTTCTCCCGGTGAATGCGCTCTGCAAGCTCGCCGACATGCCGCGCCCCGTCTACGAACATTCGCTTGGCCGTCTCCCTGTCCATCGTCACGCTCATCGTTCCTCCCGCATGGACAATAACGTCGGAAGCCAGTGCCTGCTCATAGTCCGAGGCTTCCATGCCAAGCGCCGGTTCAGTAAGATCGCCCTTCAGCAGGCGTACGCGATCGGCTTCTTCAGCCGGAAGCAGCTCGTGCAGCGCGGATCGGGCCTTTTCCGGAGAACGGACAAGCAGCAGCAGTGTTTCTTGCCCTCCGGCCAACTGCTTCACCATTTCTTTCCCGATAAAGCCGGTTCCGCCGATTATCAAAACGGTGCTCATATGCTTCCCCCATCCATCGAATAAATTAGTACTATACGGTACTAATCATGTTCAAAAAAAGATGCTTCTTATCGAAGCATGCTAAAAAAATGCTGCGCGGTCTCTTCCACAATCGCCGACCGGCCCGTCGTCTCAGCGAGCACTAGCGCCCCTTCCATTGCCGCTATGAACAAAGCGGCCGCCTGCTCCGCCCCGATTCCGCGGCGGAATTCGTTTCGTTTCAGCCCCTGCTGAAACAGCTTGGCCAGCATCGGCTGCAGCTCCGTGAAAAAGCCGGTAATTTTTTGTTTTACCTGTACAGCCTGGTCGGGAGCTTGAATATAGAATGAGATGAAGGGACAGCCTCCCTGGCACTCCCTTTCCTCGATTCCTGCGGTCAATTCGTGCAGAAAAGCGTATACCCGCTCCTCGACGGACCGCTCAGCCTGGCCCAGCAGAGCAAAGAAGGCCGCTTCATACCGCTCAATCCAGTACTCGACCGCTGCGAGCAGCAGCTCCTCCTTACTTTTGAAATGATAATAAATGTTCGATTTCGATACTTGGCTTTCCCGCATCACGTCATCCATACTCGTAAAGGCGTAGCCGCGGATCAAAAACAGCTGTGCCGCTACTTCAATAACCTGTTTGCGGTTTATGGGCTGGGAACCTTTGCTTTTCATATTCATAATTAGAACTATACAGTTCTAATCCTCTTTCGTCAAGTACACCTTTCTCGTTACTGCCCTTTTTGCCTGCGAACCGTAACCGTCTCTCCTCCGATACCCCAGTTGTCCGTGTCGACCTCATCGATGACCACGACGGTCGTATTCGGATTTTTTCCCATTACATCGACCAGCAGCTGCGTAACTCCCCGGATCAGCTCGGCTTTTTTCTCGGGAGTTACATCTTCCTTCGTAATTTTAATGTTAACGTACGGCATCGTAGTTCCCTCTTTTCTTGTCGTATGAAAATCCTGTGCTTAACAGGCAAGCGCCTGCCAGCACGATGACCCCGGCTCCGATCAACGCACTATTGTATTGATGGGTCATATGGAACAGCAGTCCGGCCCCGCTCGGTCCTAGCATTTGTCCTGCGCCGTAAACAGCCGTCAAAATCCCGATAATACGGCTGCTCTGGGTCGGATTGATCTGCCTTGCCAGTGTCGTCGCGAGTGCAGTAATCCCCATGAATGTAGCCCCGAACAGCACGGCGCTGATCGATATGCCTGCCGTGGTGGGCCATATCGCAGGAAGCACGATGCCAATAGCTTGGACTAGCATGGCCGCGCCCAGAATACGGACAAAACCTTTTTTCGCTGCAAAAAACGACCACACGATACAGGAAGGCGCTGCCGCCAATCCTACCAGTGTCCATACCCAAGCCGAGTGCCCGGCCATCCCCGGAAGCTTGTCGGCAATGGCAACGATGAATGTGCCTGTAACAATATAACCAAGCCCTTCCATGCCATACGCGGCTATCAGCCACGGAATCCAGCGGGCAGGCGGAGCGGTGAGCCTTGCGGGAGAAGCTGCAGCGGCCGGCTCCCTTCGGGCTTCCTCATCAACCCATCTCCAGGCAAACACCGCAATCAACCCGCTGAACGCTCCAAGCCCCAGCCACGCCCCTCTCCAGCCCCAAAGCCCGTCGAACAGAGGAACGAGCAGCCCGCTTGCCAGAATCCCGAATCCGACGCCTCCGTACAGAATACCGGACCATGCCGTTTTGCCCTTGGCCGCCAATCCATCCAGAACCATGCTGGAGGCAAGGACGAATACAAAAGCGCTGGCAGCGCCGGAAACAAAGCGCAGAACGAACCAAGCGGCGTAAGAAGCCGTCAAGCCCATAAGCACGGTAGACAAAACGCTTGCGGCCAGGCTGGCACGGTAGCAGCTTGTTTTATGCGTTTTCCACGGGATCCACCCGGCCAACAAGGCGCCTAACAAATATCCTGCATAGTTACTGGAAGCGAGATAACCCGAGGCCGCATCGGAAATAAGCTGATCCTGCTGCATCAGAGGCAATATTGGCGTATAGGCAAAACGTCCGATCCCCATGGCAAGCAGCAATGCGCATATCCCTCCGGTAACTTGAACTAACGGATGCCTTGACATCGCGTATCCCCCCTTTACCCAAGACCCGCGTATAAACGGAATGAACCGTGCAGACCGATTCCGCTCCGTTATTGGAGCATCATTATCATATCTCACTTCCATCCATCTGATATAATACATAATAAAGATAAACTCCATCTCAATTTCAGATGGCTAATGACTGCCGAAGCCTTGTAAGGAGGAATCCCTAATGGATCTGCACGCATTAAAAGTGTTCCAGACCGTCTCGCAAACCGGAAGCATTACCCGCGCCGCGCAAGAGCTCAACTACGCGCAATCCAATGTTACGACCAAAATACAGCAGCTGGAAAGCCATTTCGATACCGTCTTATTTTACCGCCACAACCGCGGCATTACTCTTACTTCCAAAGGGCACACGCTGCTGGACTATGCCGAACGGATTTTTCAGCTCATTGACGAGTCGTCGAAAGCGATGAAAGACGATGATTCTCCCGGCGGCCCTTTACGCATCGGTTCTATGGAAACTACCGCAGCGGTTCGGCTGCCGGAATATTTGGTCCGCTATCATCAAGCCTACCCTGGTGTAGACTTGACTCTGACAACGGGCCCCACCGAACAGCATATTCAGGCCGTCCTTCATTACGAGCTGGACGGCGCCTTCGTAGCGGGTCCCGTAGAGCATCCCGAGCTGGTGCAGCAAACAGCCTTGGAGGAGGAATTGGCTCTAGTCACGGATCCTTCCCATCCGTCTATATCCTCCGTGAAGGATCTGCAAAACCGCACACTTCTCGTCTTCCGGCAGGGCTGCTCCTACCGTGCCAGACTCCAAAGCTGGCTGCATCAGGAAGGCGTCTTCCCCGATAAAATGATGGAGTTCGGCTCCCTCGAAGCGATTCTCGGCTGCATCACCGCCGGCCTCGGCATCAGTCTGCTGCCCGTTTCGGTAGTGCGCAGGCACATCGCAGCGGGAGCTTTGAAGACGCATCCGCTGCCTTATCCTAACGGCATGGTTCAAACCGTATTCATTCGGCGTAAAGATACGCTTATTACTTCCGCTCTGAGCCGGTTTATAGAAATGTTCGAATAAATGTTAAACGGGCAGTTTGAAAGTCTCTCCACTGTAACCGTACTTAGGAAACAAGACCGTACTGGACAGAAAAACCTCCGATTTCGCTGGACTAGCGGAAACGGAGGTTTTGTATTTGCAGGATCTTAAGTTATAGTACGAAGCTCGTCATCAGCCATGACAAACAAGTGATTGTCGCGATTCCCTTAATTTGGTAACCGCTTACTTGCTGCTATCGGATAGGGGATCAGATAACGCCGCGGCATGCAGGATGGAAGCCAGCAAGCCCGGAAAACGCGCTTCCATATCCTCCGACCGAAGATCGACGATATGCTGCGTTCCTTGAACTCGAACACGGACAACTCCAGCTTCACGCAGTGTGCGCAAATGATGAGATGCCGTCGATTTGGCAATGGGAAGCCCGAAGTAGCTGCACGGCTGCGCCCCTTGCTTGGCGATCTGGGATACGACGCTTAGACGGATCGGGTCGCTTAACGCATACAAAACGGAGCTTAGATGGATGTCTTGCACATCGGGATGATGTAATATTTTCAACGTTGATCCTCCCGTTTTTGTAAAATTTTTATTTGATAGTTGAATCATATCACATTCCGTGCTATATTTCTATTGTTCGATAACAATCGAACTTTGAACTATGAAGCCCAAAGAAAGATACGGACATTTCCATTATAGGAGGCCTTATGAATATGAATAACGAAACTACAATCACCGACGGATCCGCCTCGGCGGATACCTCTTCCGGCAGCAGCTTCAAAGAACGTCTGATCATTCCGCTGCTTAGCCTCACGGTCGTCCTTGTCGTCATGAACACAATGATGTTCAATTTGGCGTTGCCCCAGATTACACTGGATTTCGGCTTGACCGCGGTAGCTTCTTCCTGGATCGTCACCGGCTACTCCATCGTATTTGCCATCTCATCCATTACGTATTCAAGGTTATCGGACTTTGTGCCGATACGCAAGCTGTTTACGATCGGCTTGCTTTCTCTTGGGCTGGCTTCCTTGCTCGGTTTTTTCAGTCATCATTTCGTTCCGCTCTTGATCGCCCGGCTCATTCAAGCTTCCGGAGCCGCATCGGTTCCGGCATTGGGGATTGTGCTTCTGACACGCTACGTTCCTTTGTCCAGACGCGGAAAAGCGATGGCGACCGTCATGTCCGCCAGCTCGTTAGGTCTTGGCCTCGGTCCTGTTATCGGAGGCACGATTACTCAATATCTCGGCTGGAACGATCTGTTCCTCGTTACGGGCATTACACTGCTTCTGGTCCCTGTATTTTATCGGTACCTGCCTAGTGAGCAAGCGCGGAAAGGTACATTCGACCTGTTCGGCGCCGTCATGATCGGTATAGGTACGACAGGAATGCTGTTATTTTTGACGAGCCGCTCCTGGATTATGCTGATCGCCGGGATTGCCGCACTCCTCTTGTTCTGGCTGCGCATCCATCGCGCCGATCAGCCTTTCGTGCAGCCGGCGCTGTTTCGCAACAAGCAGTACATGAATTTGAACGCTCTTGGCATTATGGCTTATATGAGCAGCTTCGTCTCCCTGTTCCTGCTTCCGCAGGTGCTGGTCCACCTGTTCGATCTATCGCCTGGCCAATCGGGTCTCGTGCTTTTTCCAGGAGCAGTGGCCTCCATGCTCGCCGCCAACCGGATCGGCCGGTTCATCGACCGTCACGGCAACCGGATCCTGTTTCGCTACGCCCCGTGGCTGCTCATTTGCGCTACTCTGATGTTCGCGTTGTTGGCCGTGCACTCGATCTACGCGATTGTGGCAAGCTACCTGCTGCTTAGCGTCAGCTTCTCGGCGCTGACTACAAGCGTCTCGAACGAAATCTCGCGGATCGTGCCCAAAGAGCAGATCGGCGCCGGAATGGGGCTGTTCCAGCTGATGCAGTTTTTCAGCGGCGCATTTAGCGTGGCCGTTACAGGCACTTCGCTTGTGATGCAAAAAAATATCCCGCTCTCCCAAGCGTACGCGCATATTTTCTGGGGAATGACGGTTGTTGCTGCGATTGCCATCGTCTGCTCGCTGCTGTACCGTTCCGATAAACCGGAGCCAAGCAGCCTGACCAGCATGCAAGCCCCAGCAAAGGGCGAATCATAAAAAGTTTTAGATGGCGCCGCTATGCGGCGTCATGCAAAAAGGCTCCCATAAATAAGGGAAGCCTTTTTTTTGCATCGGGTCGTATTCGCCCTATCGCCTCGCACTACCAACACACTCATCCGGAACGGAGGTGTGCGGGACGAGCTCCTCATACGGATCGTACATCCAGCCTTTTCCGCTCAATTCCACCTAATAGGCACGGCTACAAGCCCAATTTTCTGCCCGCCGCCGTCACGTCGCCCTTAAGCGCCAATCGACTGCTCCTTGTAATCCTGCTTCACCAGGCTGTGCTTCTCCCACGCTCGGCTCTTCCAGCGGAAATACATAATGACGGCCCGCAGCCACTCATCCGCGGCGATGGCCAGCCAAATGCCCGCCAAGCCCAAATCGAGCTTGAATACGAACCAATAGCCCAGCGGCAGGCTCATTGCAACCATCGAGAACATGCCGATCCAGAGCGGATACTTCGCATCGCCGGCCGCGCGCAGCGAGTTGATCAGCACGATGTTGAACGTCCTTCCCGTCTCCAATACGATGCTTAGCAGCAGCACGTTGGCGCCGAGCCGGATAATTTCCGGGTCCACCGTGAACAGGCCCATCAGCTGCTTGCGCAGCAGGATGATGACAGCAACCATGACGAGCGTAGCTCCGATCGCCCAGCGCAAGCTTTTCCATACGCGCTGGTACGCTTCGTCCTGCCGGTTGCCCCCGACGAGTCTGCCGACAATAATGGACGTCCCCATCCCGATCGCAATGGCGAACAAATATATGAACATCGAAATGTTCGCAGCATACTGTCTCGCCGCCAGCGCCTCCGCGCCGAGATAAGTCGCATAAAACAAAAAGATCGTCTGGCAAGTATGGTACATCACCTGCTCCATCGCTGAAGGGATGCCGATCTTCAATATTTTGGCGACATACTCTTTCGACAGCGTAAGGTAATATTTCAGCTCGATGCGAACCTCCGTCACCCGGTACAGCAGCCATAAGAAGATAAGCACCGCAATCGCCCGGCTTCCGACGGAAGAGATGGCCGCCCCCTGCACCCCCATCTCCGGCAGCCCGAAATGGCCGAAGATCAGAGCGTAGTTCCCCGCGATATGGATCACGTTCATGCCTAGCGATACAAGCATCGCCGCTTTCGTAAAGCCGTGAACGCGGACGATGGCCGCGAGCGAATTGATGATCGCCTGCAGAAAAATACCGCCGCCCACGATCATTAAATAGCTTTGGGCAAAAACGAGAATGTCGCCGGTCAGATTCAGCCGCTCCAGCATGCGATCGCCGAAGAAAACAAACGTAACGCTGATGACCAAACCGACCAGCAGGTTCAGCGTGACCGCATGGGCGGAAATTTTGGCCGCTTCTATTAATTTGCGCGACCCGATATACTGAGCGACTACGATAGACGCCCCGTTGCCGATAACCTCGAGAATCAGAATCGCAATAACCAGATATTGGTTCGCCGCGCCCACGCCGGATACGGCATTATCGGATATGGCGCTCAGCATGAACGTATCCGCAATCCCCATCAGCATAAAGAGAAATACTTCGAGAAAAATAGGCCATGTCAGAAAAAATAAATTGAACTGTTTGGACCGTTCTACCGGTCCGTCGGTCGTGTGAACTGCCGCCATGATGTCACCTTCTTCATCTAGTACCGTGCCTTGAAATCCTAGGTAAACTCAAGTATCGTAGCACAGTTCCACGCCCATTGCACGCATAAAATCAACGTTTACAAAAGTTTCAAAATGAGTGCGCTTACTTCTATCCGCCATTGGTTTGGCGACCGTTATGTATGCTATTCTGGTATCAAAACGTACATAAAAAAGCGAGGAATAGCATGACGATCCGCATGGAAGAAGTGAATGATTACCGCGTCACGGAGCAAGTGATTCAGGAAGCCTTTGCCGGATTGGCGTTCAGCGATCAGAAGGAGCATGAGCTTGTTCGAAAATTGAGACATTCGGAGGCATTTATTCCCGAGCTTTCGCTCGTTTTCGAAGAGGATGGCCGCATCGCGGGACATATTTTGCTATCCAAAATCATGATCGTCAATGATCAGCAGTCGTTCGAGGCTCTTGCGCTCGCTCCCGTGTCCGTACTGCCCTCTTACCAAAAGCAAGGAATAGGGGCACAGCTCGTCCGCGAGTCTCTACAGCGCGCGAAGAATTTAGGCTATCCGGCCGTTATTGTCATGGGGCATGAGCACTATTATCCGAAATTCGGCTTTCAGCCTGCATCCCGATGGGGCATTACAGCGCCTTTCGAAGTACCTGATGAACTATTTATGGCCTTGGAGCTGGAAGACAACAGTCTGAAAGGCATTCATGGTGTGGTACAGTATGCTTCCGCGTTTTATGAATAGAGCAGTCGCACAAACAAAAACGGAGCCTCCCTGCCATATAGCAGAGAAGACTCCGTTTCTTCCTATTAAACCAGACGGACAGGCACTCCGTCCGTAGCGGAACGCAGCGCTGCAACGGCAATCGCCTGCGTCTTGACCGCATCCTCGTACGACGACAGGATGCCCGACGTATCCCCCGACCTTACGGCATGCAGGAATGCTTCATGTGCTTTAACGTAAGGATTGCTCTGGTTTTTGTATTCAAAAACCGTCCCTTTACCGGAATCTTTCAATCCTTCGTTATTCAGTTCCATAATGCCTTTGTCTGTATACAAATGCAGTCCGATTTTTCCTCCGCCCGGCAAAATGCAGGTGTTCGAGAGGGTAGCCACCGCACCGCTCGCCAGCTTGATCGTGACCGTCCCTACATCCGGCGTCGTTACGCCTTCCTCCACCAAGTGCATGACGCGGCTGCCGTAAGCGGCGTAGACTTCGACCGCCTCGCCCATCAAATAACGCATCAGATCGACGATATGCGTCGTCTGCTCGATGAATTGGCCTCCGGAGCCGTCCTGCTTGCGCCACCAGGCTACGCGCGGCATGCCGCCCATCCAATAGCCGAGACCCATGCCGATGGTACGGTCGCTTAGAGCGGCAAGAGCCCGCTCCGTCGAATCCATGTAGCGGAAATGATAGCCGACCGACGTAATAAGCTTCTTCGCCTGGATTCGCTCCAGAATGGACGAAGGCTGCTCCAGATCGAGTCCTACCGGCTTTTCTACGAAAAACGGAATGCCGCGTTCGATGAGCGCATTTTCCACTTCCCCGTGAGCCATTGGCGGGACACAAATGTAGACCGCATCCAGAGCGTTCTCATCCAGCATGCGGTGAATATTGTCGTAGCCTTTGGCGCCATCCCAGCCGGCTGCGAGGCTCTCCGCTTTTTCCAGACTCGTACCGCAAAAAGCCTTGACCTTCACGCCTACCATTTTGGCCAACAAATTGCAGTGAAACTTGGTAAATCCTCCGGTACCGACGAATCCGATCTGCAGTGACAACCTAATCCCCTCCAAATAATAGAAGTAACTACAACTGTTTCTTCTAAGCTCCCAATGCAATGCTTCCCCAAGCTCAAGCTTCTTGAAAACCAGTTAACCGATCTCGGCGTACATTCGAGTCCATGCCGACCAGGAGCGGCCCGGCTCCAGCAGCTGGAACCCGGTCATTTCATCCGGGAGAGGCACATTCGGCGCATTGTTCGTCCATGTCTGCGGCTCAGGACAAATAAACCCGCTCTTGCCGTCATCGTTCCATACCGTCCAATGCCCGTATTTCGGATCCGTCTCATAGACGAGGCTGATGTTCCGTTTCGTATCCGTCAGCACCGAACCGTAGAACGGCTTCCCGCTGCGCTCCATCGGACTGCTCGTAAAATGCTTCGCATACGGCGCTCCCGTAGGAGCAATCCCTTCACCGCGCAATGGCTTGTCCGCTTCGTCCAGCGGCAGCTGCTTGCCCGTCGAGACGAACAGAAGCGTCAAATCCCACTCCTTGCCTACGGATATGGCGAGACGGTAGTCCTCTTCCCTGCCTCCGTCGGCGAACGGGACGCGCAGGGCTGTATGGAACCCTACGCCAAGAGGCATCGGCTCGCTGCTGAGGTTCGTAATCCGGACCTGCTGCTCCAGCCCCCGCTCGGATAAGGTATAGGTCAGCTCGTATGTAAATTCATGCGGAAAGTACGGGTACATTTCGCCTTCCCGCCCCATTTCCATCAGCAGCACCAGCTCGGCGGACCCGTTATCCAAGATTCTCTCGGATTTTACCTTCCATGGACGCTTGTGCAAAATGCCATGCATGAAATGCAGCCCGTCGGAGCTGTTCAGCGGAAGATCGTACTGGCGGTACGGAGTGGAAAACTTTCCGTCCAGGATCCGGTTCGGCGGAAATAACGGCGGTATGCCGTACCGTTGGCTTTTTTGCCTTAATATCTCCCCGTTTTCAGGCGTTCGTAAGAAATTCAGCCCTTCCGCAGGCCGGCTCAGCTCCACTACATTGCTGCCGACTCCGTGCGCTATGACGGCCCGGTACCCGCCCGCACGCAATTCCATAGCCGGAACCCCGTCGAAAGTTACCGAAGTTATCGATGCGTGACTCATTCCATGGTGCCCTCCTTTTGAACTACTAAAGCTATATAGACTAGTATAGTACACTCCATTTCAAAAAGGTAACAGAATTTCCAGCTGTGCTTGGAATGGATTTAAGCATTAGAAAAACGGCTGATCAGGACATTATCTCTGACCAGCCGCTTGGGCTCGTTTCTTATAATACAGCTGACTCGGCGTCAGCCGTCATTTTCAGCCGAAGGCTGCTAATTCCGGAACAGGGTCACACCGCGATTACGGTAATGCCGCGCTCTTGAAGCTGTTGCACGGTCCCCTTATCGATACGGCGGTCCGTGATGATGGTATCCACTTCCGACAAGCCTGCCACATGCGTGAACGATTGGACCCCGAATTTGCTGGAATCGACCAGCAAAATCACTTCATCGGCGATACCGATCATCCGCTCTTTGATGCGCGCCTGCAGCTCGTTCGATTCGCTGATGCCGCGGTCCAGTCGGACGCCCTTGCAGGACAGAAACACTTTATCCACGTGATAGGTGTCCAGGGAGCGCTCGGCCAAGGGCCCGACAAACGACAACGAACGCTGTGACAGCCTGCCGCCCGTCGAGATCACCTCGATCCTCTCCTTGCTGCTGAGTTCCGTTGCGACCTTGATCGAATTGGTAAGAACAGTTAGAGGAAGATCGGGCACTTCTGCAGCCATATACCAAGCCGTCGAGCTGGCGTCAAGAAGAATTTGATCGTTCGGGCTGATCCGTTGGATCGCTGCCTGAGCTATTCTCTTCTTTTCCTCGGCGTTGGCGATTTCCCGTTCGGAATAGGGAGTCTCCGTCTGCTGTTCGTCCTTGATGCTTACTGCTCCGCCATGCGAACGGGTCAAGCGGCCTGCTTGCTCCAAGCGATCCAGATCGCGGCGGATGGTCTCCTCCGTAACCTGAAAAATCTCGCTAAGCTCGGAAACCCGTACAGAACCTCTTTGATTCACCAAACTTACAATCTTCTCGTAACGCACCGCAACCAGCATAGACAACCTCTCTTTACTGCCCGTATTATTCTGAAATCCCCGTCAGCTTCACGAAACGGTCATACGCCTGACTCCACTGCTCTTGTGCCTCAGGCCTATATTCGATCACAGGGAAGGAATCCCGGATAACGCGCCGCGCTTCCCAAATATCGCTGAATACCCCTTGGGCAATCCACTGCACGGCCATATTTCCGATCGCGCTGCCTTCCGACGGTCCGGCCCATACAGGCTTACCGATTGCATTAGCCGACCATTGGCACAGAAGCGTGTTGTTAATGCCTCCGCCGACCATATGCAGGCCGTTAAATTGCTGATTCGATAACCGCTCGGTCATTTCCAGCACAAACCGGTATTTCAACGCCAGACTCTCCAAAATGCAGCGGACGATTTCCCCGTCCGACTCCGGCGCCTGCTGCCCTGTTTCCTGGCAGTACTGAGCAATCCGTGCAGGCATGTCTCCCGGCGCCAGGAACATAGGGTGATCCGGATCGATGAATGCGCCGAACGGCTTGGCCGCTTCAGCCAGCTTCACCAATTCCGGGAAGGAGTACGATTTCCCGGCTTTCTCCCACACGCGGCGGCTCTCCTGCAGAATCCACAAGCCCATAATGTTTTTGAGCAGACGATACGTCCCCTCGACGCCGCCTTCATTGGTGAAATTGAGCTTCTGGGCCATGTCGTTGATGACCGGCTCCTGAACCTCGGTTCCCATCAGCGACCAGGTTCCGCAGCTTAAGTAAGCGAAGGAGCGGTCGAGGGCCGGTACCGCGGCTACCGCCGAGCCTGTATCGTGCTCAGCAACGGCATAGACGGGAATCGACGGGATTCCCAGCTCCTCGCATACCGATTCTTGCAGCACTCCTGCCGGACTCCCCGGCTGCAGCACCTCGCCAAACCAAGATTCAGGGAAACCAAGCTTATGTAGCAGCTCACGATCCCAATTTCCTTCGACCGGGTTGAACAGCTGAGTCGTCGTAGCATTGGAAAACTCGTTATGCATCTGCCCGGTCAGGAAATACCGCAGCAGATCGGGAATCATCAGCAGCCGGTTCCCTTCCTGAAGCCAAGGCGAATTCGCCTGTTTGAGCGCGTAAAGCTGGAAAATCGTATTGAACTGAAGAAACTGAATGCCTGTTCTTGCGAAAATCTCCCCTGCAGGGAGCTCCGCGAACAGCTTCTCCATCATATCTTCCGTGTGGCGGTCCCGGTAATGATACGGATTGCCGATCAGCTCGCCATTCGGTCCAATAAAGCCGAAATCAACCGCCCAGGAATCGATCCCGATGCTGGCCACTTCGATTCCCTTGTTTTTGGTGATGAGCAGCCCCTGCTTGATCTCATGATACAGACGTAAAATATCCCAATGCAGGCGGTTGCCCACCTGCACAGGATCATTGGAAAACCGGTGAAGCTCCGTGATTTCGATCTTGCCGTCTACCAGGCGGCCCAGCATCGCTCTCCCGCTGCTCGCCCCGAGATCAAAAGCAATAATGTTTCCCAAGGTTATCACCCTTACTTCGTTAATTAACCTTCACGCTTAAGCAGTACTTCCTGCTCATAAGCTTTCACTTCGGCAAGCCACTCTTCGCGAACCGGAACGCCTTTGGACGCACAGTAGTAGTCCCACACTGCGCCGAAAGGATACGATTTGAACTCCTCCGTCAAAGCGAGACGCGTAGTGTAATCCCCTGCAAGCTCGGCTTTACGCAGGGCTTCCACCGGATCAAGCATCGCGCGCAGCAGCGCTTTGATCGTATTGCGGGTACCGATTACCCAAGCGGCTACCCGGTTAATGCTGGCATCGAAGAAGTCCAGCCCGATATGTGTTTTGTCAAGCAATCCGCCGCGAACCAATTCCCGGCCGATATCGATCAATTCGTCATCCAAAGTGACGACGTGATCGCTGTCCCATCTCATAGGACGGCTGACGTGCAGCAGGATGCCATCCGTGAACAGGGCAAGGGAGGACAATTTATTCGAAATCACCTCTGTCGGATGGAAATGCCCTGCATCCAGACAGATCAGCTTGTTGTTTTGAATGCCGTAGCCCATGTAAAACTCGTGGGATCCGACAACATAAGCCTCGGAACCGAGTCCGAACAGCTTGCTTTCCACCGCATCCAGGTTATGGGCCGGGTTAAGCTCTTCCGCGAACACTTCGTCCAATGCGGATTTCAAACGCTGTCTTGGGGCCATGCGATCGGCAGGAACGTCCTTGAAGCCGTCTGGAACCCACACGTTCGTCACGCACGTTTGACCGAGCTGCTCGCCGAAGTAAGCGCCGATTTTTCTGGAGGCTTTGCAATGATCGATCCAAAATTGGCGGATTTCAGGGTTCGCATGGCTGAGTGTGAAGCCGTCGCTAGACTTCTCATGGGAGAAGCAGGTCGGATTGAAATCGAGTCCCAAGCCTTGCTCTTGAGCCCATTTCACCCATTTCTCAAAATGCTTCGGCTGCAGCTGGTCCAACTCCACTCTCTCGTCCGTATCGGCATAGATGGCGTGCAAATTCACTTTGTGCTTGCCTGGAATCAGCGAGAACGCTTTCTCCAAATCCGCACGAAGCTCGTCAGGTGTGCGTGCCGCACCCGGATAATTCCCGGTTACGGAAATGCCGCCGGTCAAGTCCTGATCGCGGTTCAAAAATCCTTTAACGTCGTCGCCTTGCCAGCAATGCATGGAGACTTTCACTTGCTCCAGCTGCTCGAGCACTTTATCTACATCGATGCCATGGGCTGCATACAGCTCTTTAGCCAATTCATAATTGGCTTGAACGTTTTTATCCATTGATACAACTCCTTAACCTTTATTATTTGATAGGATAAGCGATGACGGACATAAGAGCATTCTCAGCCTGGGTCGCGTCCAAACGGCTGTACTGCACGATAATCGGGATATCGCTCCTAACTTCGATAGCGTACGGTACACCGACAGGAATAGCCTTCCCGTCTTTGGCCAAAGAGCTGGTGCGGATATGCTTCGTGCGGCGTCCTTGAACGACCTCGGCAATATCTTCCAACGGTTCGCGGTCTTCAAAGAAAATCGTGATGTTCAAATGGGCATCCTCCGATGCCGTGTTCAATACGCAAATCGATTCATGGCTGGTTAAATTTCCGGAGCTGAGCTCCGGAATATAACCGTCAGGAATAATCCACACCTTTTCCCCTGTAGCCGTTGGCATGAGATAAATCCTCCTTTTATAGAACACTGATTTTGGAATTCAGTTGATGTCAGCCGATTAGCGGGTGAATGCAGCAGGTACGCCGCCGTCAATGGTCAGCATGCAGCCTGTGGTTTTATCCGATTTGGAAGATGCGAAGAAGGCGATGCCTTCCGCAATGTCGCGCGGATAAATATTGACAAGCAAGGTAGTACGCTTGCGGTAGTACTCTTCCAGCTGATCCGGTTCGATACCGTATGCCGCGGCACGCTCGTTGCGCCAGCTGCCGTTCCAGATCGCCGAGCCTTGCAGGATGGCATCAGGCAGGATCGTGTTGACGCGGATACCGAATTCTCCGCCTTCTGCAGCGATACAACGCGCAAGATGAGCTTCCAGAGCTTTTACCGCGCTATAAGCCGTAGCGTTCTTACCGGCATAAACCGAGTTCTTGGAACCGACGAATACCATGTTGCCGCCGATAGCCTGTTCCTTCATGATAATGAACGCTTCGCGGGCAACCAGGAAATATCCTGTTCCAAGCACGTTCATGTTCAGGTTCCATTCCTTCAACGACGTTTGGTCGAATGGGCTCGAAGTAGCCAGACCCGCGTTGTTGACGATAATGTCAACGCCGCCGTAAGTAAGGGCCGTTTCCAAATAAGCGGCTTTAATCATCTCTTCATTTGTTACGTCCATCTTAACTGCAAGAGCGCGGTTATCGCCATATTTCTCATTGATTTCGGAGGCTACCTTCTGAGCGCCTTCGAGGTTAAGATCCGCCAGGACGACGTGCGCGCCTTCGGAAACCAGGCGACGTGCCGTTTCGCTGCCGATACCGCCCGCTCCGCCGGTGATGAAAGCAATTTTGCGGGAGAATTCCGCTTCAGCCGGAGCCAGGGACAGCTTGTAAAGCTCAAGCGGCCAGTACTCAACGTTGTAAGATTCGTTTTCGCTAAGAGATACGAATTGTCCAAGAGCCGTTGCGCCTCTCATAACAGCAATCGCACGGTGGTACAGTGCTCCGCTGACTTGGGACATGAACCAGCTTTTGCCCGTATTGATCATCCCTACGCCTGGAATGAGAATAACGCGCGGCGCCGCTTCGAACATAACGTCTCCTTCATTTTTGTTGCGTTCGAAGTAAGCCTTGTACTCTTCTTTATATGCAGCGATGCCTTCTTTAAGCTTCGCTTTCAGTCCGTCTACATCATTGGTGTTCGGAGTCCAGTCAATGAACAATGGAACCACCTTCGTGTGAACCAGGTGATCCGGGCAAGCCGCTCCGACTTGCGAAAGCTTGGCGGAATCTTGTCCCCCTACGAATTGAAGCACATCTTCAGCATCGTCGAAAGAAAGAATCATTTTCTTCGAATCGCTGACAGCTCCGCGGATCGCAGGCATAACTTGCGCAGCGATGCTTCTGCGCTCTTCCGCAGTCAATGCGCCGTGCTTCACACCACCGAATACTTTACTTTCGTTAACGCGGGATTCGATAAAGCTTTCCGCTTCGGTAATGATTTTGATCGTTTGAGCATAGGCCTCCTCGGAAGTTTCTCCCCAAGTTACGAGACCGTGCTTTTCCATCAGGACAAGCTCTGCGTTAGGGTTGTTTCTTACGCCTTCGGCGATCATCTTGGACAGCTTGAAGCCTGGACGGATATAAGGAACCCAAACGAAACGGTCGCCAAAAATTTCACGAGCGATCTCTTTGCCGTTATCCGCGCAGCAAAGGCTGATGATGGAATCCGGGTGAGTATGATCCACATGTTTGAAAGGAAGGAATGCGTGAAGCAGCGTTTCGATAGAAGCGCGAGGGTGCTTGGCGTCGATCATGCAGTTCGCCAAGTAAGCGACCATGTCTTCATCGGACATATCGTCTCTCTCGTACAAAGGACGAATGTCGTCCATGCGCAAGCCGGTAAAATTGGATGCCTTCATCGTTGCCAAGTCGGAACCGCTGCCTTTTACGAACATTACTTCGATGTCGCGTCCGCGGAAATCCTGGACTACGGTTTTGCTGGAGGTGTTTCCTCCGCCGTAGTTACATACGCGGCGATCCGTACCGATAAGATTAGAGCGGTAAACCAGTTGGTCGAGACCTGTTGTCTGTTCTGCTGCCTTGGATGCTTCCCACAAACTTTGTACCATAGTTAGAATACCTCCGGGGTAAATGTTTATTTTGCTTTGTTTTCATCTTAACATATTTGTTTTTCTTTGAATACTACAAATTCAAAAATAAACAAAAACGAAAACAAAAATAAGTAAAAACTACAATACGCGTGTTTCCTAGACAAAATAAGCCTCCCAAGATGATTCCTGAATATACAATTTTCCGATGAAATGCCGCCTGCCTGCGGAGCATTCGACATACGGAGGCCCGCATACAGCGGTTCACACAAGTTAATAAAACTCCATGAAACGAGAGGGTAACCTTCCCAGCCCTTTCACTTTCCAGTAGGAAGGTTGCCCATTGCCTCTCAGCCCCCCATATAAAATGAAGGTCATTGGAATGACCCTCATGCTTTTATTAGTTACAGGCAATTTTTAAAGAACGAATATATATAGGGTCTGTTCTGGAAAGAGGCAAGACATAACCCTCAAGACACTTAAAAAAGGGAAAGGCAGATTAGCGCTGAATGCTCGTGTCTCAACACTACACGGCCCGCGAAATTGGAATACTCGTTCGAACGCCTTGCGTTCGTCTGCTGAGCTTGTTGAGGACCAAAGGAAATGGACTTTTGATTGTATAGTCCCAGTGGCGTATACCCTTCCGTCCCGGCTTGCGAAGATCGGACAGGAGATCCGTTATTTCCTGAAATAACGCTGATTTCGGAGAGCGATCGGACCGTGAGTCCGTTATTGGCTAATTTTTCCCGAAAAAAAGGAGTACTTTCGTGAAATAAGGGATCTGTAGTCCGATCGCCATGCAAAACGAGCCATTTTGGGTCAAATAACGGATCTACGGTCCGTACCAACATGGGCAACGCTTTCCAGCGGACGGTCATACTAACGAATTGGATTCGTTCATTAAAGTACAGCGGTATCCCGACGATAGACTTTTTTCCAGAACATTGTGATTGGGCCGGCTGCTTTACTCACTTGTCCGTTGGGGAGCACTGCCGGCAAAAAAACTATCTGCAGAAGCTGTCCCCCTCCATTCCAGCGTAGATTTCAAAAAACAAAGGGACATTATCGCTCCTCCTGGATATAGCGGTGAGGTACCTCACTCCAGCCGCTGTCGTTTTAAGACAATCTTTAATCTATCGCGTTTTTGCAATACAGAGGCGTCGCTTTACGCTTTTCCAGAGTTTCCCGCCTACCCCAATATAGCAATTTCCGGAAAATCAGGTTTATCAACAGTCTGAGCCGATCGAACGCTTTGCGTTCATCGGCTTTTTTTGTGCCCATGTACCGGCTTCAAATCCATAACAAGCGACTGGACCGGCGTTCCTTATCACAGGGAATGGTTCCAGCGGAAGCTCTACGCGGTTTGTGTTAAAAAACAGGCGTTTCTGCTTCTACTGACCTTTACAACAATCATCGGGAGGCTGAAAAGAATGAGAACAGCAGGTAAAGGTAAATTCGTCGGTACTATTCAAAAGGGAATCGCAAGAACACTCCGCATTCCGTCCAATTCATTAAAGATTTACGAGGCGGATGACCTGCAAAAGCACATTAAAGAATCCGGACACGAGGGCGATTTTGCAAAATACGGTAGCCATCTTCAATGTATTGTGACCAAACCGCACTGGTTTATGAAGTCCGGCCATCACCAATATGTATTTGTCCGTCTCATCGGTGAGGATTATGTCTATGTCCCCGTTCATTACCGGTACGGTCATTTGAGCGTCCGCAGCTTCTATAAGAAGGAGGACCGTGAACTGGTGCAACGCCTTATCAGGCAGAGGCATCTCAAGCCATATCCAAACATTAAGAGCCCCGACTCCGGCAATCCGGCAGCGAGGGCTCTTTTTATTGTACCCGATACATCGAGGCGGACATGATCGCAGACAGCCTCACGTGCATCGGCAGAAGATTAATATAGGTGAAAAACAATCACCACAAAGTGGAGCTTTAGTGTCGAAGAGATACTTTTGCAGGAAGCTTCAACTATATAAATACAGCAAAAAAAGACGGCTTCACTGTCTATCGACAGGAAGCCGCCGTTTTGCCCGATTTAATTTTTGACCAGCACGCCCGGTTGAGGAGCGGCAGGACTTTTCAGCTGCTCAGGATACCCGTAGGAACCGTGCTCGCTAACGTCCAAACCGATCATTTCCTCTTCTTCCGTTACGCGAATACCGATGGTCGCTTTCATTACATAGAGAATGATGTAAGAAACGATGAAGGCGAATGCTCCGCAAACAACGATCCCCAGCGCTTGCACACCCAATTGCTCGAAGCCGCCGCCGTACAGCAAGCCCGGCTTACCTACGCCTACTTTTTCAACCAGCTCCGGCGTTGCGAAAAATCCGTTGGACAATGTGCCCCATACGCCCGCTACACCATGAGCGGAAAGAGCGTAAATCGGATCGTCGATGCGCAGCTTTTCGAAAAATCTCATGCTCGCGAATACGATGACTCCGGCAACAAGACCGATTACAATAGCCGCCCAAGGCTCTACGAATGCGCACGATGCGGTGATGGCAACCAAGCCTGCCAATGCGCCGTTCAGCATCGTTACTACATCGCCTTTCCCTGTAACCATCCAGGAAACGATCAGAGCGGCAACCGCTGCAGCGGCAGCACCCAATTGCGTATTAACTGCGATGAAGCCGAAGAAACTTCCGTCACCTGCCGTAATCGTGCTGCCTGCATTGAAGCCGAACCATCCGATCCACAAAATCATAACTCCCAAAGTCGTGAACACTTGGTTATGACCCGGAATATCGTTAGGCGTACCGTTCTTGTTGTACTTGCCGATCCGCGGCTTCAACAACAGCGTTGCTGCAAGAGCAGCCATTGCCCCTGTAAGGTGAACGACCGTAGAGCCTGCAAAGTCCTGCTTGCCGTGCTCGGCCAGCCAGCCGCCGCCCCAAATCCAGTGAGCGATAACCGGATACACGATAGCGGAGAAAAATACCGCGAAGATCAAGTACGCCGACAGCTTGGCTCTTTCTGCAAAGCCGCCCCATGCTACAGACATCGAGATGGCTGCAAAAGAGAGCTGGAAAATAAACATTACTGTCGGAGCCACGCTGCTTCCTTCTTTAACTTCCATCATATTGAAGCCGAAGTAATCTCCCCAGCCTATCAGGGATCCGCCTTGAGAACCGAAAATGAGCGCATATCCTACCGCCCAAAAAACAAGAGAAACGATCCCTACGGTAAAAATCGTTTTACCGGCCACGTGTCCGGCATTTTTCATCCGGGTGGAACCTGCCTCCAGCATAATAAATCCGCATTGCATGAAAAGTACCAAAATTGCCGCCAGCATTGTCCATATTCCGTTTACGCCTATTTCCATTTCGCCAACCCCGCTTGTCTATTTGGATTTAATAGTTGCTAAGTATTTGCTTCAAGATCGTGAATGAGTGCTCTGTTCGATACGCTTGGCCTACCATTTGCTCTGCCTTTTGGATAAAAGGAGTATCCGCCAGTTCATCGTGCCACCGATCTAACATGGTGGTCATGCACGACGCGGTCGTCTCCAGATGGAACTGCAGCCCCAGCACCTGCTCCCCGTAAGCAAATGCCTGGACCCGACATGCGTCCGAGTAAGCAAGGGATACCGCACCTTCCGGTATATCGAAGCAATCGCCGTGCCAGTGAAAGGAGTAAAATTGCTCCGGAACCCCTGAGAACAAAGGGTGCTCGATTCTAAGCCGCTTCACCGGATGCCAGCCGATTTCCTTATGTTCGCTGCGGTACACTCTTCCTCCCAATGCTTCCGACAGCATCTGGGCTCCGAGACAAATGCCGAGAACCTTCTTCCCTTCCTCAACGGCCTGCCGGATGAAGGACTTCTCTTCCGTCAGCCATGGGTGCTCCGCATCGTGATAAGCGCTCATCGGTCCGCCCAAAATGACGAGCAGCTCGAAGGTATCAAGAGAAGGCGCCCGAAACCCGTCAGGAGGAGACATCACGGTGATGTCATATCCCTTCTCCGCCGCCCATGAAGCAATACAAAACGGATCATCAAAGTCAAAATGCTTCAGAAGCAGCAGCCGCATATCAAAAGACCTCCCTTCTTTTCTGTCTGTTTTTAGGTTATGAACGTATTTTAATGGATAACCCGCTCATTTGTCAATAAACCTAACATAAAATAGTTAGTATTTATATCATCGATGTTAGATTATCTATATTCGGCTTATATACAGGGTTTTGGCGGCATGTTTATTCTCTTATTTGATAAAAATTCATTGTGCCTCTCTGCAAAATTCACCAAACAAACACACTTTTTCGAAATATATAACATGATTATGTGATATAAATAGCAGCATTTGGTTTCCGTGGTGCGAAATCCTATTCCAGTTCCATATCAATTCCAAAAATCGGGTAATAAAAGGCAAAAAGACGTTCCACCAAGCAGCCGGATGCCGCTGATGAAACGTCTGTAATTGAGTAACCCCTTCTATCGAAACGGCTATGCCGCTTTTAAAGCCAGGTTGTTTTGTCGGTATGCGGCGTTCTTGCCGTCGCCGGTACCGATTCGTCAACCGGATAGCCGACGAACACCGTTCCGATCACTTTTTTGTTCTCCGGCGCCCCGATGAATCGGTGCATCCGCTCATCGTGAACGAGACCGATCCCCCGTGTGCGCCACACCAGGCCAAGCCCAAGCTCGGCTGCGGTCAGCCACATCGAATGAATAGCGCAGGCTGCTGCGTACTCATTATCTTTGGATGAGGCTTCATCTCCCGGTATGATATCCGCCGTGACGACGATGACGAGCGGCGTCGCTGTCAGCACCTTCAGTGATTCCTGAACCAGATTCGGCTTGGTCGGGAACCTTTCCTCCAGGTAAGCCAGAGCAAGCGCTTCGTAGCGCTGCTTCGCTTCCCCTCGAATGACATAAAACTGCCATGGCTCACGCAGCCTATCGTTCGGCGCCAAAGTAGCCGCCGACAATAAGGCGTGGATTTTTTCGTCTTCGACCTCTACAGGCTTTACATT
This sequence comes from Paenibacillus sp. H1-7, assembly GCF_022354825.1. Taxonomy (GTDB): domain Bacteria; phylum Bacillota; class Bacilli; order Paenibacillales; family NBRC-103111; genus Paenibacillus_S. The sequence continues at coordinate 1,278,048 of NZ_CP031168.1, read as the reverse complement.
GCGTACAGCTCTCCGCTGCTCCAACAGTTTGATGATAGACATCCTCACATGTCTCCTCTCCGTTTATAGTCCACGCACAGCTCCACCCATCTTTGTGCGATCTCCGGCTCGGAGGCGAAATGAATATGGGTATATCCAGCCACAAGCGTTCCATCTTCATTTAAGTAACCTTCCTGTTTCATTCCCCGCATGCCTTTGGTTTCGTATGCGCTGCGAATAAGCGCGTTCTCCGCAGGCTGGAACGTCGAATAATGAAACTCGTGCCCCTTGGCTTTGTCGCCGGGTCCGAGCAGGAAGTTCCCTTCCGCGCCGGTAATGTCGCGATAACCTAAGGCGGCCAGCTTTTTCTGCATTTTGACGCCGCCCGGAATCAAGCCGAGCATCGGATACCGGCCGCCGGCCGTGTCCTCGATCGCTTCGGTCAAATACATGAAGCCTCCGCATTCCGCCAGCGTCGGCATGCCGTGCTCTACAGCGCGGCGTATCGATTGTTTCACAGCTTCGTCCGCCGCAAGAAGCTTGGCGAACTCCTCAGGGAAGCCGCCGCCCAAATAAAGGCCGTGCACTCCCTCAGGCAGCTTCTCTCCGGCCAATGGCGAGAAGAAGACACATTCCGCTCCGTACGCCTCCAACAGCTCGAAGTTCTCCTGATAGTAGAAGTTGAACGCCGCATCCTTCGCCACGGCGATACGTACGCAGGCGTCGCCTTCCAGAGCCTGCTTGCGGAAGATCGAGCGCGCTGCAGTCTCTTCCGTGACTGGCACGGCCGGAGACTGGGCCAGCTCCCAGATCCGCTCCACATCGACCGTAGCCGCCACCAGCTCGGCCAGCTTGTCGAAGAACGGCTGCAGCTCGCCCCGCTCGATGGACGGTACAAGACCGAGATGACGCTCCGGCATCTCGATATGATCCTCCCGTTTCATATAGCCGACAACGGGGATAGCGCATTCCTGCTCGATCGCCTCGCGGACGAGCTTGTAATGGCCCTCGCTGCCGACCTTGTTGGCGATGACGCCTACGATGTTGACTCGGGGCTCCAGCAGCTGGAACCCCTTGACGATCGCAGCGGCGCTGCGCGCCATGCTCTGGCAGTTCACCACGAGAAGCACAGGCGCCTCCAGCAGCATGCTGATTTCGGCTGTGCTGCCTTCGTTGGTTTTCGGGTTTTTGCCGTCATAGAAGCCCATAACGCCTTCGATAACGGCTATATCCGCGCTGCGGGTCGCACGCGCGTAAATGTCTTTGACCGTATCTTGAGACAGCATATAGCTGTCGAGATTGCGGGATATACGGCCCGTAACCGCCGTATGGTACGTGGGGTCAATGTAATCGGGGCCGCACTTGAACCCCTGCACCGTGCGGCCAAGCCGCTGCAGGGCGGCCATCAGCCCGATGGTCATCGTCGTTTTGCCTACGCCGCTGCCGGTTCCGGCGATGACGATTTTGCGCTCAGCGTGCGGCATCGGCAGCACCGCTTCCTTCCTGCGGGAAAGGGATGACGGCTACGGATATCGTCACGTTCCCGGATTTTTTCTTCACGAGCGCGAGCTGCTGCGCGCCGGAGTAGAGCTTGGCCGCCGGCTCGCTGACCCCGTAAGCGCCGGTGAACTTGAACACGGTGTCCGACGGGTCCTCGATGGCCACCGTGTTCAGCTCAGCGGGCGTATAGGCGACGAACGCCCAGCCATGCTTCTGCACGACGGCGAGGAGTCCCTCCTCGTCCTTCTTCAAATCGATGGTGCACACCGCCTTGACGCTGCGCACCGAGAATTGCAGCTCGGCGAGCGTCTCCGCGATCACCGCCTCGATCTCCTCGGCTGCCGTGCCGCGGTTGCAGCCGATCCCAAGGGCAATCGCCTTCGGGCGGTACAGCACGCCGTTGGCGAGAATCGCATCCTCCTCCGGACGGAGGATGCGGTGTGTAACAACAAGCGCCGCCTGCGGCTTCGCAGCCAGCGCATCGGCCACCGAGCCGTAAGTACGGATGTTCGCCGGCAGCGGCGTATCGTACAGCCACCAGCCCGGCTCGCCGGACTCCTGCACGACCGCCACCTGCTCCTCGTTCACGACGGACGCGCTGACAGGCGTCAGCAGCTCGTCGGACTCCCACTCCCAGCCGAAGCGGCGGCCGAACAAATCGACGGCGATCGTGCCCTGCACGTCCGACGCCGTAGTAATAACGGGCCGCGCGCCCATTGCCGCGGCCACTTCACGCGTCAGCTCGTTCGCGCCGCCCAGATGGCCGGACAGCACGCTGATTACATGCTCCCCGCGGTCGTCGATCACGACGACGCCGGGGTCTTTCTTTTTATCCTCCAGCAGCGGCGCGATCATCCGAATGACCGCTCCCAGCGAAATAATGATGATAAGTCCCTTATATGCGGGAAATAAAGCCGGAAATAGCAGTCTGACGCTGCCTTCGAACATTTGGATGCCGCGGGCTTCCTCGTCGCCGCGCTCGAATTTGGACATATAGTACAGATCCGAATTGCTGAACGAGCCGTGCAGCTTGCGCGCCATCTCTACGCCATGCTTCGTAATGGCCACAATTGCATAATCGCCGTGCTGCCGAATGGCGGGAATTTCGCCCTCGCGCAAGGTGATCATGGCTTCACCCCTCTGCGGAACCGGTGGGTGAATTCTTTATCGTACAGCTTCGAGCGGTACTCGTCCTTGTCGTGAATCGTCGGGTCCAGCGCCCAGCCCGCCAAAATCATCGCATGGGAACGGATGCCGTTGCTGCGCATATCCTGCTCGAGGTTCGCAAGCGTAGTGCGGACAATAAGCTGATCCGGCCACGTCGCGCGCTGTACGACCGCCACCGGCGTATCTTCGCTCCAGCCTGCGCTTCTCAGCTCCTCGACGACCTTCCTCGTCAGCGTCGCGCTTAAGAAGAGCGCAATGGTGCAGTGATGCGCCGCCAGATCCTTCAGCTTCTCCAGCTCAGGAACCGGCGTTCTGCCCTCCGCCCGGGTCAGGATGAGCGTCTGGGTCAGCTCCGGAATGGTCAGCTCCGCCCCAAGAGCCGCGGCCGAAGCAAACACCGAGCTCACGCCGGGAATGATTTCGTAGCCGATGCCTTCTTTTTTCAGCAGCGCTATTTGCTCCATAATGGCTCCAAATACGGCAGGGTCGCCCGTATGGACGCGCGCGACCATTTTCCCCTGCTTCACCCGGTCCGCCATAACGGCCACCATTTCGTCCAGGTCCATGCCCGCGCTTTTCAGCACTTCGGCATCCGGTTTGGCCTTGGCAATCAGCTCCTCGTTAACCAAGGAGTCGGTATACAGCACGACATCCGCCTCCTGAAGGATGCGGAGCCCTTTTACCGTGATCAAATCCGGATCGCCCGGACCGGCGCCAACAATATATATTTTCATTATTTTCTCACCACCATTAACGTTAAATATTCGAGTCCTTTTCCTTGCAGCTCAGTAATGTCGCGCCAAATCATTTCCTCCGAGGACGTCACTTTGGTCAGTACAGCCGCTTTGTCGACAAGCCCCAGGTCGCGCAGCACCATAATCATCAGATCGATGACCTTGGCAACTTTGATAAATACGATGCAGTCATGATTTTCAATAGCCGTGCGCATCGTATCATAGTCGTCCGTCGCCGGCACGATGGCGATCTGCTCATCGCCGTCCGCAAGCGGAATCCCAAGACGGGACGCCGATGCGTTAATGGAGGAGATGCCCGGAATCGAGCGGATTTCCACCTCCGGATGGCGCTCCATCATCAGCCTCATCAGGTGAATGAAGGTGCTATAGATCATCGGATCTCCTTCGGTTACGAAGGCGACATCCTTCCCCTGCTCCAGATGCTCGTATACGGTGCTTACCGTCTTGCTCCACTGCATTTCCAGCGCTTCGCGGTCTCTTGTCATCGGGAACGTCAGGCCGATCATCGTTTTTTCTTCCGTATTCACGTACAGCTCGGTTATCGTAAGGGCATAGCTTTTGGCGCCCATCTTCTTGCGCGGATAGGCTATGACCGGCGACTCCTTCAAAATCCGGAACGCCTTGACCGTTATCAGCTCGGGGTCTCCCGGACCGACTCCCAATCCATATAAGGTACCTAGCTTATTCATTCGCGTTCGCCTCCTTCGCCTCCGCCCCGCCGGGCTCTTTATGCTTGGCCGTAATGATATAAATCGGATTCAGTCCCTCGAATCTCGTTAAGTCCAGAATCGGCTTGCTGCGCGCAATTTGCGCCAGCGTAATGCTCGTCGCCATGCCTTCATCGGCAAAAGCCTTGTTAGCCTCGTACAAGTTCTCGATCGTCGCCGCGTTCAGCACGATGCGTCCGCCCGGACGAAGTCTCGTGCAGCAAACGTGCAGCAGCTCTCTCATCTCGCCGCCGCTTCCTCCGATGAACACGGCATCCGGGTCCGGGAATGACTCCAGCCCTTGCGGAGCGCGTCCTTGAACGGCCGTCAGATCGGTGCGGAAACGGCGCATATTGTCCAGGCAATTTTGCAAATCCGCCTCGTTCTTCTCGATCGCGTATACTTCGCCATATCGCGCGATTCGCGCCGCTTCGATAGCGACGGACCCCGTGCACGTGCCGATGTCCCATACGATGCTGTCCTGCTGCAGGCCGAGCTGCGCCAGGCTTAGGACGCGGATTTCTTTTTTCGTAATCAGACCTTTGTCCGGCTTGCGTTGGATGAACTGGTCGTCCTCGATCCCGAGCGACCGCTGCTTCTCCTTTACCGCTTCCTTGGACGCCGTAAGAATAACTACGTTTAATGGGGCAAAATCGTTCGCGGCCAGCTCCTGCAGCTCGTACCAGCCGCATCGCTCCTGAGGCCCGTCCAAATGCTCCGCAACGAAGGCGCGGTATTCGATCATGCCGAACGACAGCAAATAATCGGCAATCGCCCGCGGACTATTCGTCTCATCGGTCAGCAGCGCCACCTTCGCTTTCCCGTCGATCCGCTGCGCCAATCCTTTCATGCTGCGCCCGTGAACGCTTGTAATATAGGCGTCCTGCCAGCTCTGGCCCATCCGGGCAAAAGCCAGCTGCACCGAGCTCATATTCGGGTAAATTTCTACGTCCAGCCTGGAGGACAAATAGCCTCCGATCCCATAAAACAGCGGATCCCCGGAAGCGAGAACTACGACCTTGCGCCCCAGCTCCGCCACCGTCTGCAACCGGGCCGCGAGCTCGGATAATCCGCCTTTGATCGCTATCGTCTCTCCGGGGTAATCCGGAAACCATTGGAGCTGTCTTTCACCCCCGACCAGCACGTCGCTCTCCGTTATCCATTGCGCATATTGCGGAAGCAAGCTCTGCCGGCCGTTATCGCCGATTCCTATGACCTTCGGCCTGTCCGTCCGCCTTTGCGTTTGTGTCAGCTGCTGATTCACTTTGTTCTCCCCCCGCTACCGTTCAGCATACAAATTGTGCTGCTACCGGAACTAAATTCGCCCTACTCCCGACCGATTCGCGCGCTGCCCAGCAAATTTCCCTTCATCGAAATGATGACGGTCTCGATATCCATGCCGCCCTGGACTTCCTTCCATCCGGCATCGCAGCAGTAGGCGCTCAGACGCTCGAAAAATCCGCCGTAGCCCCATTCCGCCATCCAATCGCCGACTAGCGCCGCCGTATTGGCATCCAGTATGGCTGCAGCCTGCTCCTGTGTCGCACCGGCCTCCTCCGCCACTCGCGACAGAAAGCCGAAATCCACCGGAGCGCTTTTGGAATGCACCATCATGACGCCTTGAGCCACTTTGGAAAACTTTCCCATCATCCCTATTAAGGTTACTCTTGTGACCCCTTGCTTCTTGCACTGCGTCAATGCAAAGCCGATGAAATCTCCCATCTCAACGAAAGCTTCCTCCGGCAGCTCCGGGTACATGTCTATTCCGTATTTCTCCGTCCGGCCGCCGGTCGACAACACAATATGCTTGCAACCGCATTGGACGGCAACCCGGATCGCTTGCGCGACGCTCGCCTTATAGGCGGCAGTGGAAAAGGGCACCACCGTGCCCCTAGTGCCCAAAATAGATATGCCGCCGACAATGCCGAGGCGTCCGTTCAGCGTCTTCTTCGCTATTCCCTCTCCGTCCGGCACGGAAATAACGACTTTGACCCCGCGCTGAATCTCGTACTGATTCAACACGGAAGCTACCGCTTCCCGGATCATTTTGCGCGGAACGGGGTTGATCGCCGCTTCGCCCACCGGAACCGGGAGGCCGGGCTTGGTCACCCTGCCGACGCCGACGCCGCCGTCGAGCTCGATCCCGGGCTCCGTCCGCCACGACACCTCGGCGATAATTCTCGCCCCGTGGGTCGCGTCCGGATCGTCGCCTCCGTCCTTGATCGTCTCCGCCTCCGCCCGCTCCTCCGTAAAATCACACCGTACGATCGCGAACGTGACGACTTCGCCGATCGGCAGCTTGATCGTTGCCTCCATCTGCGCTTCCTGCATAATCAGCGCCGTGAGCGCCGCCTTGGCCGTTGCGGTTGCACAGGATCCCGTCGTGTAACCGTGCCTTAGCGGCTTGTCTTCCTTACCGCTGCTCTTGTCCATCGCCATGGTCCGGTCTCCTTACCCGAGACGCTCCGCCATAAGCGATAACGCGTTCACCGAAGCTACCGCCACAGGACTGCCGCCTTTGCGCCCGATGTTCGTAATGAACGGGATATCAAGCTTCGCCAGCTCCTCCTTCGACTCTGCCGCCGACACGAAGCCTACCGGAACACCGATCACCAGACCCGGCTTCGCTTCGCCCTCCTTCACAAGGCGGATCAGCTCCAACAGTGCCGTCGGTGCGTTGCCGATCGCGAAAATACCGCCGTCCGCTTCGCGAATCGCCTTGCGGATCGAGATGATCGCGCGCGTCGTATTCAAGCGCTTCGCCTCTTCCATTACGTCAGGGTCGGAGATGTACACTCTCACGTCGCCGCCGAACTTGGCGATCCGCGGTTTGCTGATCCCGACCTGCACCATTTGCACGTCGGCTACGATCGTTTTGCCGGCGCGAATCGCTTCGATTCCCGCTCTGATCGCGTCCTTATGGAACAGCATGCTGCGTCCTAATTCAAAATCCGCCGATGCGTGAATAACCCTCTGCACGACCGAATACTGCTCGTCGGTAAAAGGATGCTCTCCTAGCTCCTCGGTGATCATACGAAAGCTTTGTTCCTCAATCTCTTGCGGCTGAACCGTCAGCGGTTTGAAATCCGTTTTGAAATCCATCGTTTACGCCTCCTGCAAAAGTTCGTTTAATTTGCCGATTACGCCTGCAAAATCACCGAAATACGTTCCATATTCAATGCTCGGCCTGCCGATGACTATCGTCTCGATTCCCATCTCCAGCGCCGACTCCAGCTTCTCGTCTACCGCTCCGACCTTGCCGCTTTCCTTCGTGATCATCAGCGTGACATGGTAATGCTGATATAAAGCCTTGTTCAGCTCTTTGGAAAAAGGCCCCTGCATCGCCACGATATGCTTCTGCTCCAGACCTAGCTCCTCGCACTTCTCCATGTTGTCCTTGCGGGGCAGCATCCGCGCCACCAAGGTCGTATCCGTGAGCCCCAACAGCTTGCGGGCAAAAATATGAAGCGTCTTGCTGCCCGTAGTCAGCATGATCACTCCTTTGCGCTCGGCGGCAATATCCGCCGCCTGCTCGTAGTCATCCGCGAAGGTAACGAGCGGATGCGTCTCGATGGCGATCCGGTCCCGCTCGAAGCGGATATACGGCACTTCCGCCTCCTGAGCGGCCGCAATCGCATTCTTAGACGCTTCCTCCGCAAATGGATGCGTGGCGTCCACAATCGTTCGAATGCCTCGCTCGCGAACCAACTCAACCAGCGCGTCTGCGGTCAGACGCCCGGTCAATACGGGCAGCCCCGCCTCGTCCATCGATTTGGCGGCGCTGTCCGTTACTACCGTCGTCAGGAGAGGATACCCCGCCTGACGTATGTGCAGCGCCAGCTCGCGCGCGTCGCTCGTTCCAGCCATTACGAGAATCATAGTCGTTCCTCCCCCGATTAAGATGACGTCGCTGCTTTATCGTCCGTAGGCACCGCCACGCGCTCATGCTTATGATCGTCATGGCCATGATCGTGGTGCCCGTGGTCATGATCATGTCCGTGATGATGATCATGGTCATGGTGGTGGTGATCATGATCATGATGGTGATTGTGGTCATGGTCGTGATCATCATGTCCATGATGGTGGTCGTGGTCATGGTGGTGGTGATGGTCGATATGCTCCATCGCAGCCAACCGGTATTGGCACATGTCGCAGTTCATTTTCGTTTCGCCCTGCACGGCCTCCAGCGCTCGTTCGCGCAGGATGTGGCGCAAATTCGGATGAAACCCGAAATAATCGGCTAGCACAAATTGCTGCTCAGGATATTTTTCCTTGAATTGCTCGAGCATTTGCTCCATCCGTTTGATCAGTACGCCCGTAAACAGGAAATAGGGCAATATTACGACTCTGCGCGCGCCCAGCTTCAAGCACCGCTCGATTCCCTCATCCACAAGCGGGGCGGTAACGCCGATAAAGGCCGTTTCGACCCACTTCACCTTCATCTTTTCCCAGAATAGACGCGAAATCTTGAACAAATCGCTGTTCGCGTCGGCATCGCTGCTGCCCCGTCCGACGACAAGGATGGCGGTATGCTCAAGCTCCGGCTCCGCTCCCATGTTCGACGTCAGCTCCAACCCGTTGGCAGTACCGGCTGTCTCCAGCCTTGATGCCAGAATATCCAGCACCTGCTCGTGAACTCCGATCGGTCTGCCGTATTTGAACCGAACCGAAGGATATTTCTCCTTGGCCTCGTCAATGGCGGCCGGAATATGAATTTTGGCGTGTCCTGCGGAAAATAACGTAATAGGAACAACAGCAACCTCTGTCGATCCCTTCCTCACACAGCTTTCGATGCCCTGCGCAATCGTAGGCGATTCGAATTCGAGAAAACAGGTTTCCACCAACGGCTGCTCCAGCTCGGCCGCAATCGTACGGACAAACTCGCGGACCTCCTCGTTGCCCTCTGCATCCTTACTGCCGTGGCCTACAAACAATACTGCATTCATCTATATAACCTCCCATGAACAATCGCTTTTTTTAATCACCGCAAACCGCATTTTCTATTGTAAAAGCAGGCATATCCTGATGCCTGTAGCCTTCGATTTCCTTCACCCGTTTGAAAAATTTATGGAACCTCTCGTTCGGATGTCCATTGGTTATGTAACGCGCCACAATGTTCTCTATAGTTTCAATAAGCCGTTCAGGCTCGATCCCTTCGGCTACCGGCTGGCCCGAATGGGCGTTGCGCCCAATCGTTTTACCGCCCAGGAACAAGTCGAACTTCTCCTTGCGATACACGATGCCGATATCCTCCTGAACGGCTCCGTAGCATGCCATGCCGCAGCCGTTCAAGCCGATCCGCAGCTCCTTCGGCACCTTCATGCCGCCAAGCCGCTTGTTCAGCTCCTCGGCGTATGGAATGGCGTCACCCTTTTCCCCGTTGCAAAAATCGCAAGCCTTCACCTGCGCCACATCGCCAATCGGCGACAAAAGAAAGCCCTCTTGCCGGAGCTTCGAAGTAATTTCGTCCGGATTGTCCGTAGGAACGCGAACAATCATTTGATGATGAGGCGTATACTCCATCGTCCCGTTGTCGCCTACGACATCGGCTAAGGCCAGCATCTGCCGTGCCGTAAATTTCTTCTCGGCTACGCCGGGGCTAACCGCCAGCTCAAAGATCGACTGCTGGCGGAACAGCACCCCGGCCGGCGGCGCGCTATAGCTGTCCGCCGTCTCTACGCCACGGCTGCGGTCCGACAGCCGCAGCGCCTCCATCGCCAGCGACAGCGGGCTCGCCGCTCCGCCTCGCTCTGCCTCACGCACCGCGCTCACCGCTATCGCCGCTCCGCCTCGCTCTGCCTCGCGCACCGCGCTCACCGCTATCGCCGCTCCGCCTCGCTCTGCTTCACGCACCGCGCTCACCGCTATCGCCGCTCCGCCTCGCTCTGCTTCACGCACCGCGCTCGCCATTGCCGCCGCTCCGCCTCGCTCTGCCTCACGCACCGCGCTCGCCGCTGCCGCCGCTCCGCCTCGCTCTGCTTCACGCACCGCGCTCGCCGCTGCCGCCGCTCCCCCTCGCTCTGCCTCACGCACCGCGCTCGGCGCCAAACCGTCCGGCTCCTCTTCGTCCCAATCGTCCTCATCGTCGCCGGCTTCCCACTGGCGCAGCGCCCAAGGCTCTGCCGCCTCCTGCAGCCGCTGGTGAGGCTTAAGCGGCTGTACCTCCGCTCCCAGCGTATATTTGCGCTGGTACCCGCGCGGAGTAATCATCAAGCCGTCGTAGACCGTCGTCGATGCATTTCCGATAATGACCGTCGTCAGCATGCCGATATCGTGGTCAAGCATATCGCGCAGGTTCGTCAGAACCACATGCTGCCTGTCGCGATAAGCGCTCTTCACGATACCGACCGGCGTCTCGGGCGAGCGGTACTTCAATAGAATCCGCTGCGTCTCGACGATTTGTCTAGTCCTTCTACCGCTTCGCGGATTGTACAGGGCGATGACGAAATCCGCCTGCGCCGCCGCCTCGACCCGTCTCGCTATTAGCTCCCAAGGGGTCAGATGGTCGCTTAAGCTGATCGTGCACGCATCGTGCATTACCGGAGCTCCCAGCAGCGATGCCGAAGAGTTGATTGCCGAGATGCCCGGGATAATCTCGACTTCGACGCCGCCTTCCCGCCGCCAGCCGTTCTCCATGAGCACTTCATACACTAGACCGGCCATCCCGTACACGCCGGCATCCCCGCTGGAGATGACGGCGACCTTTTTTCCCGCTTCCGCCTGTCTTACGGCTTCCTGCGCTCTGCTGACCTCCTCCGTCATCCCGGTCCGTACAATCTCCTGATCGGTCAACAGTCCCCGGATCAAATCCACGTAAGTGTTATAGCCGATAATAACCTCACTTTCCTCGATCGCTTCGCGCGCGCGTTTCGTAATATGTTCGAAGCTTCCCGGCCCGAAGCCGATGATCAGCAGTTTGCCCGCCATGCTACACACGTCCTTCCCTATATATTACGGATATATATCCCGTTGCCTTCCTTCTAGCTTCGCTTCCAATCGCTCTGTCCATCGTCCTTCATACGTTTTTTGGAGCAACAAAAAAAAGCATCCCCAACAGAATGTGTTAGAAATGCTTTGACAGCCCGGACCTACAATGAAATTAAATGGCACAACAGTGCCATCTCCAAGAACAGGTAAGCCGATCTCTAACACCTCCCTAAATCCGCGTAGGTTAACAGTGTTGTTCGAATAGGCAGGTCTCCTGACTTAGAGCAAAAGCGCCGATCCCCTTCCCGGAACGTATGTTCCAGTGGTATAGCTATCGGCTGCCTGGCCAAAATTGGCGCTCCTTACAGTGGCGGGTCCGTGCCGGTATTGCACCGGTCTTCCCTTTTAAGCAGATAAAGTTCCCCTTATCCGCACCTCATTCGTATCCGTATTTGATTGTCCAGAGCAATCATATCACCCTGAACAAAGATTTGTCTATAACGGTCCGGCAACCATCAATCCCCTGTACTGCTTTCCTTCGACTTTTGGGTCGAAGTTCTTAATTTTTGCCGCAACCCTAGCAAAGAACAGCTTTTCTCACGAACAGTATACCAACCAATAGGTACTTACAAACCGAACCAGCGAAGGTGGAAATTACATATGAAATACGGGCATAGAATTGCTAAACTGCGCAACGACCAACGCTTGACGCAGGAAGATCTCGCCGGCAAGGTAGGCATCACCCGCTCCGCACTTTCCCATTACGAGAACAACCGCAGGGAGCCGGATTACGAAACCATTCAGAAGTTCGCCGATTTTTTTCAAGTGACCATCGACTTTTTAATGGGCCGAAGCGACGACAGCAGCCATCCCATAGATAACGATGTACAAGAATTTATCAGTCACCTGGAATTATCGGATGAAGCTCTTATGGAGAGGTTTGTCCTTACCATTGACGGCAGGGAGCTGACGCCGGAGGAATCCCGAAGATTTATTGCATTCATCCGGTATGAGCGTACTTCCAAATAAAAGCGCTTTTTTAGAATCGATACTTTACTTCGAATACTCCATTTTACCAAGCTCCCATTGAAACATCGGAAACAGTGAAGGCTGCTCCTCTTTATAGGCCTCTTCGACCGGTGAAATAGCAGCTTGCTGAAGGGAGCTCCATGCAGCGAATTTTTCTCTGGGAATTTGGAGCTGATCCAGGATTAAGTCAATTTCGATGCACTTCTTTTGCTCTACCATCGTAAACCCACTCTCCATCTCGTCTCATAAGCGTTCATATCTCAATATTATATAGGAACTTCTCAAAAAATAATGTCACATGCTGGGGGGCGTTCCGCTTAAAGCGCCAATCATTTTGTCGAAACCGTGATTATAAACAAATCTTTATTTATGCAAAAAGCCTTGTCCATCCAAGACAAGGCTTTGATTATGTATAGGCGCTTATCAAAAGGCCGTTCAGTTGTTACGAGGTTACCGTTTTCAACCGCCGAGCCGCCTTTTTTACTCCCATTCTTCGGATCAGGGCGCTTGCCGTCACCATATCGGGCACGACCTCCTGCACGCCGTTCAGCTTATCCATGAACCGGTTATAAATAAAGTCGCCCAGCACCTGGGCCAATCCTTCCTTGAGCTGAATCTGCGGCTTCCATCCCAGCTCTTTCTCCGCCTTTTGTATGGTAACGCATACGTTGGTACTGTCAGCAGGCCGGGCTTGAGCAAATAGGGGCTTTAATTTCTGATTGACAAGCTCATTCATCAGTTCGAACAGCTCCACAATCTGGGTCGATCGTCCCGTACCTATATTATACGTTTCGCCGTCCCCCCTGCTGATCGCCCGGATATTGGCTTCCGCCACATCGGTTACGTATACGAAATCCCGGCTCTGCAGCCCTTTGCCGTAAATGACCGGCCGTTCCCCGTTCACGTACGTTTCCATAAACGCCGAGATGACGCCTCCGCAGCCGAAACGCTTTTGGCGGTAGCCGTAAACGTTCGCATAACGCAATATGGTATAGTTGAGGCCATATAATGCGCCGTACATCCGAATATATTCTTCGGGAGCGAGCTTGGACATTCCTATTCCCGACATCGGAACGCAGGCGGCTGTTTCGTCCGCAGATACAAGCTCCGTGTTTCCGTATATTTCAGCAGAAGAACCGTAAACCAGCTTCTTGATATTGAATTCCTTGCAGAGGTCGAGCAAATAGATCAGTCCGCGAAGATTAGGGCTAAGCCCCCTGACCATCATCGTTTCATCGAAATCGGTTTTCTCAGCCAAGTGAATACAGTAGTCCGGCTTCTCCAGTTCAAAAATATCCCGCAGCTCCTTGCTCGCCACGTCCACTCTATACAGCTTGCAGCTTTTATCCAGGTACTGCTCTTTGCCCGTACTGAAATTGTCGACTACGATAACTTCCAGTCCCGCTTTCTTCGCGTACTCGACGGTGTGGGACCCAATGAAGCCGGCCCCGCCAGTGACTAGTACTTTCATCCTTATCCCCCCTGCTTGCTTATTGTCTCCAAAAGCATTTTTTGGCCAAGCTCCACTTCAGTCCTATATGTAATCAGATACGATAGTCGAATTGTGATACATTTCGTATCAATAATAATCAAAAAAAGGCTCTAGGTCAAGTAGCCCTAAAAAAACGCCGAATAAGCGCGGACTCGGTTCGGGCATTCCGCCTCCAAGCCTACGCTGTTTGTTCTTCCAGGTTCTGTTTCTATTAAATCAGGTTACTTAGGACGATAGGGAAAAGGAAGCCGTACTGCTGCGGAAGAAGTGCCTGCATACAAATCGGGCGGCAGCCAGGAAGCTGCAAGCTGAAGCCCTGAGCCGAGCGAGCGCACCCATGGATGCGTTCAGCCGTCCCGCGTGAAACGTTTTGCAACAAGCACGAAATAAGACGGGGAGATTCTATATCAAGAGAAGCTCGACACCAGCTTCTGACTGGAGGATGCGCTTGCATTTTCGCTAGACGGTTGTTGAGAAGGAAGACCGATTTGAGAAAGGCTCTGCTCGTTAATGTTCAGCTGCTTCAAAATTTTGTGTATATCCAATTGAATAGGTGACTTGTTCAGGTTGTTGGTGTTCATTGCTAGCTCTCCTTCTATCTCCGAATGGAATATTCTCTCTATAAACATTTGTTTTGCCTTCTTAAACCACTTTATGATACACTATGTATCTTGTCAAAGGTGGATTCTGTCGAAAACAATAAAGAAATGTTTACTTTAATAAATCTTTGGTAATGGTGCGTAAAGCCCTTTCACAATGCTAAGATGGTTAGTAGCGCAATTCATAAGAATAGAGCCTTTTTTATACTAAAAAAGGAGGAGAAGTTATGATCTACGCCGCTTCCCTGCTTGTCCTGCTATGCCTAGGCTACGCCGCCTTCATCCTTCCTACCCGGTGGCTGAAAATCGAGAGAGTGCAGCATCGCATCGGATTAAAGGTGAACATATTGCAAATAAGCGATCTCCATATCGAGCGGCTGCGCATCTCGCCCTCGCGGTTATCCGCGCTGATCGAGAAGGAGAAGCCGGATTATATTTTCATAACGGGTGACTTTACAAAGCAGCAGGAGAGCTTGCCGAAGCTGGACGCTTATCTGAGAATGCTGTCACGGCACCGCATCCCGACCTTCGCCGTTCTGGGAAACCACGATTACCAGCAGCGAAAAGTGATCCGGCTGATCAAGCTGCTGCAATATTACGGAATTACGCTGCTGCGCAATGAATCCGTGCAGCTCCCGGGCTTTCATCTTATCGGCATCGACGATTACTGCAGCGGCAAAAGCAATCTGTCCAAAGCGTTCGAGGGCACCCGTCCTGCAGAGCCGCGCATTATTATTACGCATGACCCTAACGTGGTGCTGGCGATACAAGAGGGATACGACTACTTAATGGCCGGACATTTGCACGGCAAGCAATTCGCCCTTCCTTTCTTTTACCGGTTCCGGTATATGGGCAAGCTGCCCGCCATGGGAATTTACCGGGGCCTTCATACGACCGATAACGGCACCTTTTACATTTCCAAGGGTATTGGCCAAACCGGCATCAATATGCGGTTTCTTGTGCGAAGCGAGGTTACGATGCATTACTTGTAAAATGCAGTGGGCCATACCGGGGAACTGATACTAAATGTATCACTCCCCCGGCTTCAAAACTAAGCAGGAGGTCATGCTTCATTCGGACTATTTTGGCGACAGACGGTATTGGCAAATTATTTATCGGAAGATTTAGCGGATATGTTTGCGGAGCGGAGGGCGGCGTCGCCATGGCTTGCGTAGTTATTTTGATCGAGCTTTAATTGTACTATGATTTTTTGAATGTCCAGTTGAATTTTTCCTTGATCCGGATTGTTAATGATCATGAACAGCACTCCTCTTTTTACCATCTTCATCCGTACATCGGTTGGATCCATTCTCTTAAATCAACAGTATTTACGCCCAAGATGTTTGAAAATAATGGGAAGGGGTACAATGGTCATAGACATAGGAAGAAGAATAGCTTTCTATCGCTTTCGTCATTAAGGGGTAGCTAGTTTCCATCCTTTGGTTGATTCTTGAGAACAACACCGCACGCTCATGCGCCCCCAAATCATGCTCGATACTGTACTGATACGGAGCCGTTTGGCCGGTTCTTTGCAGATCACTCCCCGTACATAAAATATGAATACCATCCATCAGCAGCTCGAATGTATACGTAATTCGCGGATCGGCCGGCAGCTTCAACGAGCTCATAAACTGAATCTTACGCGACTGCAAGTCCGTTATTTGCACAAGCGCATACTTGGTTCGTACCGGCTTGTCTCCTATCCGGCTAATAGAAATCCTGCATTCCATAGAAGCTAATAGCCGGCGCAAATGAAATTGCCGGTTTGCATTTTCTTTTTCGTTCACATGGCATCTTCCCAACCTACGTTTTTTTGGGTAAAATAAACTTACGATACATTTTGTAATGAGAAATCGTTTATTATAAACCTGCGATCAAGTCTTATGGCATTGCCTTCAGGTCGCTTCCATCAACGTTCTATTGAAGAATCGCGATTCATTCAAGGTTAACCGCCATTTTGCAGCCAATTTAGATTCGGTAACCGTTCTTACAACCACAATTTGTCATTTAACCTATCATTAAAATACGATACAAATTGTATCAATGTCAATAGGATATAGGGTCCTTTCACAAACTTGCTACTCCTTGGCAGGCTTTGAAAAAATATTAATTAAGCTCGTAATTACTGGAGGTAAATGAATTATGAAATACGGGGAGCGGATTGCAGCACTTCGAGAAAAACATTCCCTGACACAGGAAGGGCTTTCTAACAAACTCGGTATTACCCGCGCGTCGCTGTCGCATTATGAGAATAATCGAAGAGAACCGGACTACGAGACGATCGTAAGTATCGCCAATTTATTTAACGTCTCTATCGATTATCTTATCGGCAGAACGGACGATCCTGAAAGCGTACTGGATGAAGACGTACGGGAATTCGTCGATTCTCTGGAGCTATCCAATGAGAAAATTATGGAAAAATTTACATTGACCGTGGACGGAATGAAGCTTACACCGGAGGAAGCCAAGCGCTTCATCGCTTTCGTTCGGGCGGAGCGCTCCATCAATAATAACGGCTGATGCTGCAGCACCCTTGTCCTTCGTTCATGCTTGCTCTTTCAGGCATGTATCATAAGAACGCAGCAAAAAAAAGAAGATCGGCTGGACTGCCTCAAGCAGTCACAGCGATCTTCTTTTTTTTATTTTATTTGCCGGTGAAATCGACCTGCGGAGCGCCGTAGGTTTCAAACCAGCCTTTGATCGTATCATAGTCTTTGGAGAAGGCCAGGCTGACCAGCAGCATAATACGGGCGTGCTGAGGATTCAAGTTATCCCCTGCGATGATGCCTTTGGAGCTGGAATAAATGCTGCCGGACCCCGTACGCGTGGTCGTTACGAAGATCACGCCTTTCTCATCAATCGCCTTCTTGCGGGCATCGGACATCGCTTTGGAAATGCCGCCCGCTCCCGTTCCTGCCGTAACAATCCCTTCGGCTCCGCCGGCCACAAATCCGTCGATCGCCTCACCACCCGCGCCTTGGTACGAGAAAGCAATCTCAACTTTAGGCAAATCCTCTTTCTTGATACGGGTTAAGTCAAACGGCGTAGCCCATTCCCCTGCAGGCCGCAAGCTTCTTGCCGGAGCGCGGTAGATGCGGATGTTGCTCTCATCAATATAGCCAAGCATGCCGACTTGCGGCGACTCGAACGTATCCGTACGGTAATCGTTGGATTTGGTTACTTCTCTCGCTGCGTGAATCGTATCGTTCAGCATTAGAACCGTTCCGAAATATTTCGTCTTCCCGCTTCCCGCAAGCTTAATGGCATTATACAGATTTGCCTGCGCATCGCTGCCGATAACCGTCCACGGTCTCATGGAGCCCGTTACGACGACCGGCTTCGGACTTTGTACCGTCAGATCGAGGAAGTAGGCGATCTCCTCCATCGTATCCGTTCCTGTCGTTACGACAACCCCGTCCTGTTCCTTCAGCGCTTCGTCCACTTGCAGCGAAAGATTGAACAAATCCTGCATGCTGTAAGCCGAGGAGCCCGAGTTACCGAATTGCTCCGTCGTCACTTCAGCGATTTTGTCCTTGTTCGGCAAAGCGTTGACCATATCCTGAATCAACAGCGTACCGGCCTTGTAGTTCTGAAAGCTGGTTTCATCCACCGATTGCCCGGAAATCGTCCCCCCGGTTCCGATTACTTTTACTTTTGGAAGCTTAGCAGGAACGGAAGCTTCCGCTTCCGCCGCTATGGCTGTTGACGTCGGCGGCAAAGCGACCGGTGATAGCAGGGCGGTGAACAGCATTCCTGAAGCCAAGAACATTTTAAGCATTGCGGAGCTGGATTTGAGTGTCATATGTAGGTTCCTCCCATGTAGGTAGTTTAGTTATATGTTAGTTTATATAACACATAACTAACGTTTATGAGAGAAATAATAATATTATGTAATGTTTTTTGACAAATCCTAAACATGGCGTTTTAACCGCATACATAGTTCTTTATCTATCCAAGATGAACCCTTTTCGCCGGGATGCTTCTTTTTCTAAAGTTCACCTGAACATACCGCAAATAAATGTGGATTTCCGATATTCCTTTTCCCGGCCGTTTTCTTATAATGGATGAGAAAAACTTCTATCGGAGTACTTCGAGGAAAACCAGAAGGAATGGAGCGTGCCTCATGAGGCGCAAGCTGCTTATCACCATTATGTCAGGGATTACCCTGACCACAACGGCACTCTCAGGCTGCTCGCCGCAGCAAAGCGCAAGCACGACAGCCCCTCCTCAGCCCGCGCCTGCGACGTCGGCCGGCACGCCTGCACCAGCACCTGCAGCAAGTACGAAGGGGACGGAACAGAAGGATAGCCGACAGCCGGACACCTTGATAATGAACGCAAGCGTGCTGCAGGAGGTCCGAAATAAAGCGAGCTCCGGCAATGCCGGGGAGTTCGCGAACGCGGTGGCACAGCTTCGCAAAGAAGCCGATGCCGCCTTAAAGGTGGGACCTTTCTCCGTGGTCAACAAAAAAAGCACGCCGCCAAGCGGAGACAAGCACGATTATATGAGCATGGCGCCTTATTGGTGGCCGGATCCCAACAAGCCGGACGGCAAGCCCTATATCCAAAAGGACGGCCAAACGAATCCCGAGCGCTCGACCGACAAGTATGACGCTACAAGCTTCGGCAATATGGCCTCCGCCGTAGAGACGCTGGCCTTGGCCTATTATGTGACCGGACACGAGCCCTATGGCGAGAGAGCGGCCAAGTTGCTGCGGACTTGGTTTCTGGATGCGGACACGAAAATGAACCCGAATATGAATTTCGGGCAAAGCGTTCCCGGACGAACCGACGGGCGTAAAGAAGGCGTGCTCGACTCCAGGCATTTTTTGACGACTTCCGACGCAGCGGCTTTGCTGGACGGTTCTCCCGTTTGGTCAGATAATGACATGAAAGCTTACAAGAGCTGGGTTGCGCAGTATGTCAAATGGTTGAAGGAAAACAAGCTCGCTTTGGAGGAAAAGGCAGCCAAAAACAATCACGGCACATGGTACGACGCGATATTCGCCGGATTGACTCTATTTATCGGGGAAAAGGATGCCGCGGCGTCCTACATCAAGGAACAATTGCCGAAGCGGATCGCTGCGCAAATTGAAAAAGACGGCAGTATGCCGCTGGAAATGAGCAGAACCCGTTCCTTCCACTATCCTGTGTTCAACCTGGAGGCGTTCTCCATGCTGGCTCTGTACGGCAGCAAGGTCGGGTTCGATGGTTGGAATTATAAAACGGCGGACGGCAAAAGCGTCCATCAGGCCTATGAATATTTGGTACCGTACTTTAACGGTAAACCGTGGGAACGTCAACAGATCAAAGCGGAGAACGAATCCGGCTTCGCCTCTTATTTACGCGAAGCGGCTGTCGTATACAAGGATAAAGCTTACGCTGAAGCGGCCGACAAAACGCTAGGCGCTTCCAAGAACAGCTCGCGCGCTAACCTGACCGCGCCGAAGCCTGTTATTCCATAAGCGGGAACGATTGATTCAAGTCCATGCAGAAGCAGTTCTGCTTGGGCTTTTTTTACTATCGAGGAAGAAGGCAGGAACAGCCAGTGCCTAACCTTGAACTATGAACGAGACTCGGCTGGCTATTGCTTGTTTTTCATCATTTCACATACGTGCTCGCATGAACAGAGGGCTTTTTGAACCGAGCACCAGGATCTTTTGGCATAATAAATCGGCAGCTCCTGTTCCTTCGCTTGCTGTTTGATCACCTTCGTCAAATTATGATTAATGTAGTCCGTTAATACGAGAACCGCATCCACCTTATCCGGTATGCCCTTGCGGACCATCTGGCATTTGCGTCCCGACATGTGCATTACTTCATCAAATCCGATATGAGCAAGCTGCTCCGGCATATTTCCCAAATGATCTGCACCTACTACTAATATTGAAGCCATAGGCTTGTCTCCTTTCGGTATCCCTTAGTTTTAGTTATGGTTATATGGATCAATCCGAATTTGATTTCTATCTTAAATTTCTTTGCGCTTCCAGGGCTTTAGCTTCATAAACGAATAGTAATCGCGCATTCCCCAGAGATAACAGCCGGCAAGCACTACAGAGATAAACAACGCTGGCAGCAGCAGGCAAATGACGAGTGGCATTTAAAGTGCTCCTCCTTATGTATTCGCTCATAATTGATAATTATTCTCACTTCATGCTTTAATGATAATGGTTCTCATTATCATTGTCAACATCTGATACTGAAATTTGTTTGGTATACAATATTTGGGGTTTAGGTGAGGAAACGACGGTTCGAAAAATGAAGGCCGCGGGGGGGAGCTCCACACCTGCCGTGCAGGTGTGATTAGCATGCTGAGTGGTGATAAACCTATATATAGACCTATATTGGTGTTAGCCGATGAGGCACGACTGCACTTTAGTCGTTAGGTTTATCGCCAATAGACATCCCACACCTTCGGCAGGTGTGATTAGCATGCTAAGTGGTGATAAACCTATTATCGATGTGAGCCGGGGAAGCGCGACCGCGTTTCAGTTGTAAGGTTTATCGCCAATAGACATGTCCACACCCGCCGTGCAGGTGTGATTAGCATTTCTATGTGGTAGAATAATGGAATCAACCGAACCGTCGGAGACCCCCTAACTAACCAGCATGGGGGCTTTTTTACATAATTAAAGAGAGGATGAATAGTCATGAATCCAACTATCGAGGTTCTCCGCAAGCATCGCTCCATCCGCAAATATCAACCTATCGCTCTGCCGGAAGAGCACATTGACGCCATTATCGAATCCGCACAAATGGCATCGACATCCAGCAATGTACAAGCTTATACCATTATCGGAGTTACCGATCCGGCGAAGAAGCAAGAGCTGGCACGACTTGCAGGCAATCAGGCCTATATCGAGCAATGCGGCCTATTTCTTGTATTTTGCGCCGATCTTCACCGCCTTAAGGAAGCTACCGAGCTCCACGGAGAGACGTTCCACCAAAACACGGAAAGCTTTCTCGTTGCCACCGTCGATGCGACATTAGCCGCGCAAAATGCTGCCGTCGCAGCCGAATCGCTGGGATACGGGATTTGTTACATCGGCGGTATCCGCAACAACCCGCAGGATGTCAGCGTTCTGCTCCAACTGCCGCAGCTGACTTATCCGGTATTCGGCATGTGCGTCGGGGTACCCGATCAGGAGCCTTCCTCCCGTCCGCGTCTACCCCGTCATGCCGTGTACCACTCCGATGCTTATGACAAAGAGAAGGTAACGCTAGGCACTCAGCAGTACGATGACACAATGCATGAGTACTATAAAGAGCGAACGAACGGCAAGACGCTAACTACCTGGTCCAAAGGAATTACGGACAAATACGCCAAACCGGGACGCGGGCATATTCGGCCGTTCTTGGAAGGCCGCGGCTTCCGGCTGGAATAGACGGCAGGCCGTGGCGCGGGATTTCTGTAACGCGGATTTTCAGCGTTACAGTGACGCTTTGCGCCAGCGGCTTGCTTGTAACGCGGTTTTTCCGCGTTACAGCTGCTCGAGCAAGCCTCTGACGCGGCGCGGGATTTCTGTAACGCGGATTTTCAGCGTTACAGAGACGCTTTGCGCCGGCGGCTTGCTTGTAACGCGGTTTTTCCGCGTTACAACTGCTCGGGCGAGCCTCTGACGCGGCGCAGGATTTCTGTAACGCGGATTTTCAGCGTTACAGAGACGCTTTGCGCCGGCAGCTTGCTTGTAACGCGGTTTTTCCGCGTTACAGCAACCTCACCCGCAAGTGCATCACAACACGTAAAAAAGCCCCGATGTGCTCTGAAAATCCACAACACATCGAGGCTTTTTCTCTTTAAAATACACTTACTAAACTTTCTAGCCGTGAAGCAGCCTTTTTCGTATAAGGACGCTGATATCATAAGAAATATCATCTGGATGCAACAAAAAAAGTCTATCTTTATCCTTATTTTTATAGTCTTTATAGTCATAGTATTGTTCGATTAAATGCGGAACCTTATCATTGTCTGTTAACACAAAGTTATGTCTTATTAACAAAGCTAAACCGAAGTGCATAACCAGAAAATCATCCTCAGGTGCCGCTACAATGCTCTTAATCTCATCACTTTCCAGTTCATATTCGATAATGTAATCAATTAATCCACTAGGTGAATCAATAACCATAAGACCGGACATCTCCGTACTCCTTCACATTCATCCAATATCTCGGTGCAATAGTTCTTGCTAGAATCCGAACTCTCCAATGTCCTTGTATTAATCCTCAATTGTCCTTGGAGATACCAAAATGCTTAGCCCCTGATCTTGACCATAATCCCACATTTTAACCCAAGGATATGTATTAGCAGGCAGTAAAAATACTCGTTCTTCTAACGGTTGAATCGGCGATTCATCAACATCACATCCATGCAGTACGCTTGCCGGATGGATTTTCACAATCCTGCCTGTGTCATTATAATATACGAACTTCATTAATTAAGCCTCCACATTTAATGAGAATCTCTAGCCGCTACCCGATCCATAAAAACCCAATGTGACACGGTAAACCCGCATCACATCAGGGAACACACTTTACCCAACCACAAACCCTACTCTCGACTCGGACGGTTCCGAGTGCCATTGCTGCGTCCGCCCTTTGTTCAGCTCGGACTTCATCGATCGCACCAGCTGCTCCAGGTGCACCTCGATATCGTAATGCTTCTGCATCGCAGCGGACACGTACAGCTCGTTCAACTGCGCGAACGTGAAGCCTTCCGTCAGCTCGGCTGCCACTGCAGCCGCTTCTTCTCCCACGACAAGCGGCAGTTGTTTTAGCCGCAAATACTTGCGGCGCAGCTCCAAGTCCGGCAGCTTGATTTCGTAGGCGCGATCGAAGCGTCCCGCCCGGTTCATCAATGCCGGATCGATTTTGTCGGGATAGTTCGTCGTCCCGATCAGGAACACGCCTTCTTTGGACGTAGCGCCATCCAAGGTGTTCAAGAAAAACGATCTCGCCTGCTCCGGCATGGAGTCGATATCCTCGATGACAAGCACCATAGGCGCCATTTTTACGGCAGCTTCAAATGCTTCCTGAATCGTATAACTGCACGTGTGCTCGGTAATTTGCCAATAGGCTACTGGCGCATCGACGCTCCCCGCGATCGATTTGACCAAGGTCGTCTTCCCGTTGCCGGGCTTGCCGTACAACAAAATGCCGCGCTTGTAAGGAATCCGGTACGTCTCGAAAAAATGCCGGTCCCGCGAAAAGAACTCGTCAATCGACCGGTAAATCTCCTCCTTCAGCGCTTCGTTCATTATGACCTCATCTCGGCTGACAGTGCGCGTGACAGGCTCGCGGTGCCGCTCCAGTCCATTGCGGTTATCGGTAAAAACCGAAACATGCCGCCTGTCGTTCTCCCTTTGGCTTCTCAAAATATACTGCAGAAACCGGTCCATGCACGAGTCATCCGCAGCGAATATATAATCCTCGTTAAAGATGCCGTTCATCCGAAACACGGGCACTCTCGCCAAAGCAAAGCGATAAGCAGGGTACACGAACAAATTGTTGCGAACGGATGGATAAATCCGGTAGCCCGCTTCCTCCGGCAGATCGCCGTCGTAAGCAAACGATTTGGACTCCACTCGATCGTAAATGGTCGCTGTATGCTCAACCTCACTGCTGCCGGATCGGATGTCCTCTTCGAGCCTTTCCCACAGCTCATTGCCGTAATCCTCCTGGACATACATTTGAAATTCCGTCCCGTAAGCCTCCATCAGCGTATTTTGGATGCATTCTATAACAAGAGCGGCATCAAAGTATTGCTGCCATTCATTAGACGCGCTTTCCTTTAAGCGGATCATAGGATAAACCTGCCGAGCCTGTGTATCGGTAAGGGCCGCTTTCCAACCGCCGTCTAATTTGCTGATACTGCCCGGGTTGACCGCCGTACCTCTCATTTCCTCATTCACTGCCACGTTCCTATTCCAATTCATTTTCACATTCCTATCCCTATTCGTATTTGACTCCATACCCGTATTCGTATTCAAAAACATATTCTCATTCCTATTATTCACCTAGTGTTAAACTCCTTTTACCGCAGCCAAAGGCTTGCATTTCGCCACGACACCCGCCAATCCGGCTCCGACGACGCTGTCGATAATTTGATCGACATCTTTATACGCCTGAGGCGACTCATCAATTAGAGATTCGAGCATCCGCTGATTGACGACGACCTCATCCTCCGTGCCGATTCTCAGCGAAGCTTCGAACTGATCCAACGTAACCAAACGCTTGGTGGCGCTGCGCGAACGAATACGGCCGGCTCCGTGACAGATGGAGTAATAGTTGTTTTTACCGCCCGGCTTGCCGACCATAATGTAGGAGGAGGTGCCCATAGAGCCCGGGATCAGCGCGGGATGTCCTGTCCCGGCATACATGTCGGGATTATCCGGGTGTCCCGCCGGCAGTGCTCGGGTCGCGCCTTTGCGATGGACGAACAGCGATTGGCCGTCATGCTTTTCCGCCCATGCATAATTGTGCATCAAATCATACAGCGTGGTCATCTCAAACTTCGCTCCGAACACTTCCTTGCCGGCCTCCCTTATCCCGTAAGCGATCAAGTGACGGTTCACAACCGCATAGTTCAACGCAGAGTACATCAAATTCACGTAAGTTTGTGCGCAGTCGCTATCAAGCGGTGCGAACAACAGCTTCGGATCGGCCGTCCCGAGCCCGGTGCGGCTCATCGTTTTGACCATTTCGCTGCTGCAATACTGGTTGACGGCTCCGCCCCACGCACGCGATCCGGAATGAATCATGACGACCACCTGGCCGTCGGTCAAACCCCATTGCTCGGCGATATCCCGATGCTCCTCATCGATTTCAATAGCTTGGATCTCGGCAAAATGATTCCCGTTGCCAAGCGTCCCCAGCTGCCGGTGCGAGCGGTGCCATACCATTTCCGGCAAACGGTCCAGGTATTGCTCGTCGAAGCCGAACTTGCCGCATTCCACCCGGGTCAGCGAGGTTGCCTTACGGGGCGTGTAGCCGTCCGGCACGTATTTTTTGGGCAGGCCGTACAGCCCTTTGCGGATAATATGCTCCAGCCGGATATCCGAGAAATGCCCCCGGGCATGCTCTTCAACCGGCAAGTGGCGTTCGATCGCCTTAACCAGCTTGCGCCGAAGCTTCACCTCACGCAAATCGTCCTTGTGCAGGTTCGTCAAATGCACCCTCATTCCGCACCCGATATCGCTCCCTACAATCGACGGGGAGACGTATCCGCTGTCTGCGCTCCAAATCGCTGTCGTGCCGATGCAGGTTCCAACTCCTACGTGGACATCCGGGGTATAGCTCATATACTTCGAATCCGGTATTTGCAAATTGTTATTGGCCATCTCGAACACTTTATAGTCCAGCCCGGCGAACAGCTCTCCGCTCGCATAGACATGCAAATCGCCTGCCGGAAGCTGCACCTTGCGATAATACGTTTCGGCAGGGCTTCCTTGATTTTCCATTAGTTCTTTTTCCATATTCCTTCGAATCCTCTCTATCCAATCATTTCTTTGCTGAAAAACTTCCGAAACACTTGATGAAAAACACAAAAAAACCGCAGGCGCTCCACAATAGCCCACGGTTTTTTGTATGCATTGCTGTCTGTAAAAGGATCCCGGCGTGTTCATGTACACGTTCACGATAGCGATCGCGATCCACTGACGATAACGTCACCATCACGATACTGCTGACCGAAGAAGCCGGAATCCGCATAAGATCATGTTGCACCAGGCCCGTAGAGGCCAATGGAAGATTCCATATGGGTATGCAGTTGTGTCAATCTCGTGCGGTTAAGTCGGATCATCTTCATCAGCCTCCTTTTCACATTCAAGATATGGTTATGATATACGTGCCAGGTAATCTTTGTCAATGAATAAATAAAAAATATTTATTGATTATATTAATTTTTTCTATTGAAATCCTACAGATGACCTTTAGCTGTACCTACTTTCTCCGATAATGCTGCAAGGTCCATTCCCTTCAACGCGCCCTCAATTAACTCGGGAAGCCGGTCGGGCGAGCAGCCGAAGCAAGGGATTCCCATTTGGGCGAGC
The DNA here is from genome assembly GCF_022354825.1 of Paenibacillus sp. H1-7. GTDB lineage: Bacteria > Bacillota > Bacilli > Paenibacillales > NBRC-103111 > Paenibacillus_S. The sequence continues at coordinate 1,251,847 of NZ_CP031168.1, read as the reverse complement.
TTCTTCGCGTTGGCCTCATCGTAGGACGGGACGCCGCGGTCCGACAGCGCCAGCAAGCACATCGCCTTTACGCCGGAGGCTTTCATTTCGTCCATCCGCCGGAGGAAAGCCGATACATTGCCGCCTTCGTACAGGTCGGAAATAAGGATGAACAGCGTCTTCTGCGGCTCTGTAATGAACGGTTCGCAATAGGCGACCGATTTGTTAATATCCGTGCCGCCTCCAAGCTGAATGCCGAACAGCATATCGACCGGGTCCTGTGCGCACTGCTCGCTTAAATCGACCACTTCCGTATCGAACACGACCACCCTCGTCTCCAGCGCGGGAAGACTGGCCAGCACCGAGCCGATAACCGAAGCGTAAATAACGGAATCCGCCATGGAGCCGCTTTGATCGATATCGAGGATGACCGTCCATTCCTTGCTGCGCCGGGCCCGGTCAAAAAAGTAAAACCGTTCGGGAATAAGGCGCCTGTTCTCTGTATCGTAATGCTTGAGATTTTTGGCAATCGTCCGTTTCCAGTCCATGCCGGATAACGACGGCAGCGGGGAATGCTGTCTACGGTTCAAAGCCCCGGTCACCGCCTTGCGGATATCGTTTTCCATTCGCTTCATGATCTCGTCTACGACCGCCTTGACCAGCTGCCTTGCGGTATCCTTCGTTTTCTCGGGAATTTTGCCCCGCAGCGCCATGAGCGTCGCCACCATCTGAATATCCGGCTTCACCTGCTCCAGCATCTCCGGCTCGAACAGCAGCTGTTTCAAGCCTTTGCGCTCAATGGCGTCGGCCTGAATAACCGATACGACATCCGGAGGAAAAAAGGTGCGGATATCTCCAAGCCATTTGGCAAGCTTGGGGGATGAAGCGCCAAGTCCGGCTTTTCGCGCCGCCTTAGAAGCTCCGGGATCGGCCGATGCAGAAGCAGCTCCGTTACCGGTTTCATCGTATATGGCAGCCAGCGCCTCGTCCATGATTCTCGCTTCCTCGTCGAGCAAGGCGCCCGCTCCTTCCGTAGAAAAGCCATTCAGCTTTTCTTCCGCCGCCTCCCCCAAGATGAGCCTCCATCGTTTCAACTGTTGACGGCGTTCGTTTAGTTCCTGCTGCTCTGCTGTCGTCATCGCTTATAAGTCTCCAAAATCAAAGTCGTTAAGTTCATCCAATTTCCCTCTTTCTTCTTCGCTTAACGGCTGCTGCAGCAGCTCACCGGCCTCCTGGCCTCCGACTCCCCACAGGTCTCCCAGCATCTCGGCAACAAGCGCCTTTTCACCGGCCTGGAACGAACCGAACGCTCTGCGCAAAAAGACCAGCGAACGGTGGAAATCGGCATCTTCCAGCGAGCGGATATACAGGTCGAGCTGCTCCCACAAAGCGGCCCGCGACAGCAGCGCGTACCGGTTGCGCATGGACATTCCCTCGAACCAGCCTGCTCCGAGCTCCGCCGGAATGCCGGGGGACAGTCTGCGCGACACTTCCCGGGCTATCTGATCATTTGCAACCTGATTGCGTTCCATTAATAAGGCAAAGGCAAAGCCGGACAGCTTCGCATTGCGGTCGTCGCGCGAGGCCAGCGCATGAAGCTGTCGCAGCCACAGCTCGTCGTCGACCTGCTCGAAGTGATCCTGGGCAATGGAGTTGAGCTTGCTCATTGCAGCCACAAGCTCGCCTGCAGCTTCATCGCTGCAGGCTGCAGCGTCGACGAGCAGCAGCGCTGCGCGAAGAAACAGCTGCTGCAGAAGCGGCAGCAGCGCTGACGTGTCCGCTTTGCGCAAATCGCCGTAGCGCATAAGCACGGACAGCTCGCCTGCTGCATCGGCAAGATGCGCGGTGCTGCCGGCTTCTACCGACAGCCGCTGCAGCTCTTGGCGCGCCTGCTCCCTCGCCTCGGGTAGCTCGCATTCGCAGGCCAGCCTTATGATCCGCGATGCCTCGCGGATGTCCGCGCAATGCTCCAGCAGCTCCTTGATCGCGAAGGCTGCCGCAAGCTCGATCGTCTCGCCCTTCATTACGGTTTCCACCGCTTGAATTTCCGCTTCCGGGCTCCACTGCAGCACCCAATGCTCCGCCCAGGTTGCCGCATCCTGCCTGATCCTCTTTTTGCGGGCAAAGCCGATTTCGAGCAGCTCAAGCCGGTGCAGGAAGGTGGAGCGGTGCAAATCCAGAAATGCCGCTTCCGCCGACTTCACCCTGCGGTTTTCCCGCAAATCCAGCTCCAGATCGGCCGCCACCGCCGTCTTGTATTTGTCCAGCTTCAACCGTTTGAGCTGGCGGTTCAAATCGTCTTGTATCGGCGTCTGGCTGACGCCTTCAGGAAGCGATCCGATAGCGGTGCCTATATCGGTTCTGGCCAGCGCCTCCGCTACGGCGGACAGCTCGCCGAAGCCGAGGCAAACAATCGCCGCATCGCGCAAATCTTTATTCGTCGGCAGGCTCCCTCCATGCAGCGAGGCAAGCGACTCGGCAAGCCTAACTCCTTCAATGACCGATGCGGTCGAACGGAACGTTCCTTCCTTGCGCATGTGAGCCGCAACGGCGGATAAGTAAAGCGACGGCAGCTTCGTCAAGTCTCCTTGATGAAGACATTGCCACAGCAGCTCGAAATAAGCGGGTGCAGCATTCCCGGCCCCGTAGCCGGAGTGCGAGGACAGCTTATAATACGAGTAAGGCATCAGAGTCAGCTTGGTGGAACGTCTCGGCAGCCCCCTCAGCTCTTGGTCCGACATGGCGGGAAGCGATAGATCCAGGGCGGAAACGTGATGCGCCCCGGTCACTACAACGATACGCTCTGGCGGGCAGCCCGATGCGATCGCTTGGGCGATGCTCCGCCTCATGTAAGCTTCGCGAATCGCGTTGTATGCGGCCTCCTGCGGATCGAACGCCCACTCCTCCTGCTCCAGCATCGCCCGCTGCTGAAGCGAATACTCCTTGATCGCCTCTCGGTATGCCCCCGGATACGTATTGTGTTCGAAATGCCTCTCCCAATACGCTTCGTAATCGGGCTCGCCGGACAGCTCCGCGAGCTTATCGTAAATCAGGCGCTGCTTCCCGTAATAGGCCCGCCGCCCGTCCGCTCGTGCTGCCTTGTCCTCGAGAGGCTGCTCGCCGTCCTTGCTTTCGGCTGTCCGCAATCCGTGCAGCATAACGGCCGCGTCCGAAGGCAGATCGATAAAGGCTGCGCGCGCGCCATGCTCGGCCGCCCACACGAACGCCTGATATTCCGGCGAATACGATGCCAGAGGAAACACCAGCGTCTGGACGGGCAGCTCCTCGGTATAAGCCAAAAGAGCTACGGGAGGCACCACGCCCCGCGAAGTCAGCTGACCGATCCATTCCGTAGCGTCGGACGGCCCTTCCACCAACACGATGTCAGGCCGTATATCGTCCAAATAGCTTCTCAGCTCGAACGCACCCGCCGGCGACAAATGGCGGATGCCAAAGATGTGAACCTGACCGCTTCCGCCGCTCAATCGTTCATCTCTCTGCATGCGTTGTATAGGCTTCGCCATTCCGATCCCCGCTTCTTCATGACATTATCCAAATACTGCTTCCATACGATCCGGTCCTTCTCTTCATCCTTTACGATCGCACCCTGCAAACCTGCTGCAATATCCTCGTCCCGCACCTGTCCGGTTCCGAAGCTGGCGGCCAGAGCCATGCTGTTCGTCAGAAGTGAAATCGCCTCGGCCGTCGAAATGACACCGCTCGGCGGCTTCACCTTTTCCTTGCTGTCGAGCGTCATGCCGTTTCTCAGCTCGCGAAAGATCGCGACCACCTTGCGGACGGCTTCTTCTTCCGGCGCCGACGCTTTCAGCTCGTAGCTTGCCGCGATTTCCTGCACCCGCTTGCGGACAATCTCCACCTCGGTCTCCAAATCCGAAGGAGAAGGCAGCACCAATATATTAAAGCGCCGCTTCAAAGCCGCTGACATGTCGTTAACCCCTCTGTCCCTGGTGTTAGCCGTGGCGATAATCGAGAAGCCCTTGGCAGCCGACAGCTCTTTTCCGAGCTCCGGAATTGAGATGGTTTTCTCCGACAAAATGGAGATAAGCGCATCCTGCACCTCTGAAGCGCACCGGGATATTTCCTCAAATCGGGCGATGCCTCCGCACTCCATAGCCCGGTAAATCGGGCTTTTGATCAAAGCGTCGTCGTTCGGGCCATGAGCCAGCAGCATCGCATAATTCCAGGAGTAGCGAATCTGCTCTTCGCTGGTACCGGCGGTGCCCTGGACGGTCTTCCCCGAATCGCCGTGAATGGCGGCGGTCAAATTTTCCGACAGCCACGATTTCGCCGTGCCAGGCTCCCCGATTAACAGCAGCGCACGATCCGTCAGCAATGTCGCTATCGCGATCTCTACGATCCGGCGATTGCCGATATATTTCGGCGTAATGTCAACCTTGCCCGCTTTTCCACCGGTAATGAAGGTTAGAACCGCTCGTGGAGAGAGCATCCATCCCGAAGGCCTCGAGTCTTTATCTGCCTGCTGCAATGCTTCCAGTTCCTCCCTATATAGGCGCTCTGCCGGAAGCCTCAATACATTCTGCTTTTGATCCATTCGATCCATCCCGCTCCTTTGTTGTCCTCTATCGTGCCGTTATTCCCTTTGCTCTTCAGCAAGTCCGCAATGTCCTGCACTTGCCGCTTCACGCTGTCATAAGCCATTCGTTCGGCCAATTGCTCCACCCGTTCCGAGTAGGAGCCCGGAAGCACAGCCAGAAGATATTGCTGCTCCCGATCCAAATAATACATATGTTTTAAAGCCGCTTTCTCAAAGGATTGCATAATCAGTTCAGGTGCCTGCTCGTAACTGAGACGATGCAGCGTCCGCAAAATCGAAACCGTCCGCGGTTTCATCTGCTGTGGCGCCACTTCCCATTTTTTCACCAGATACTTTATGACACTGTCTTCTTCGTGTTGGGCCAACCGGCATACGAGCTCCTCTTCGTTAATCGCAACGAACAGATGGACCCACCGCTCATCCCATACGATTTCCTGTGCCGTCTGACCCTCCGCTCCGTGCTCTTCCTCAGGCACAACAGCCGGATTCCAGTAACCTCTGCGCGGTTCCGTCAATTCCGTCATTGTATGGATCAGCTCGCGGGCCGATGACTGCTGCTTGTTCTGAAATTGGATTGCGAACCGGTCATACACGGCTTCCGGAGGAAGCATACGAACGGCGGCATGAAAGCTGTACGAAATGAATTTCCGGTTCCATTGATCGTACAACGATAACAGAAATTCGTCCGTCTCCGGCTGCTCCGTCTCCAAAAGCTGACGGGCCGCATAATGCTGAAGGCTGTCGGTCTCCTTAACGATGAACAAAGGAGTGGACAACAGCTTCATCCAAAATGCGGACACTTCCAAAGCCCGCTTTCCGTCCAGACATTGGGCGGCTGCATCCAGCGATGGCACCGTCTCTTCCGTGGCAGCCCGGTCTACGAAGTCCCGGAACTTCCCGTCCGCAAAATCCAGCACGAGCCCGGTCAACGATTCAGCCTTGCAGCACCGGATCGGATCAATTACATTGTCGCGGTCTTTGCCTGTAAAAGCTTGAAAGAGCCGCTCCACCGCCTTCGCGCTTGCCAGTTCAGCCAACGCATTGTAAGCCGCAATCCGGATTTCCTTCTTTTTGTCGAGCGACTGCTCCAAAAGGATCGGCTCGCATTCGTCATACGCGCCAAGCAATTCAATAGCTGCAGCCCGAACCTCAAGGGAACCTTCGGTTAAACAGCTCAAGTAAAGCTCCCTCTCCTTCATCCCCGCGATCCGGTGAATTTGCTGCAGCCGTCTGACTGCGCCTTTCCCTCCGCCCGGCTGGAACTGGCTCTTCAGAATCGTCAGCACTTGCTCTCCTAGAGAGGGGATCACGGTTTCCATCATATAATCGGCAATTTCCGGATAGGTTTCATCCAGCGCAACTACCGCAGGGATCATCGTTCTAATGTCCTTAAAAACACCCTCTTCGTACGACTGGCGTATGATCTCCAGGCGTCCGGGACCTTTTTGCGTCAACGCATCGATGGCAGCTGTCAGCTTACGGTAGGAAACCCCTGTATAGCAATTGGTGTTGGCGGTTTCGAGCGGCTCCGGCGCCCCGCTTGCATCGGTTTGACCCTGCGTATAAAGGATGGAGTGAAGCAGCGTTCCAAGCTCGAGCAGCTTCACGGAAGCCTCTTCCCCACTGGACTCCACGAGCTGTTCAACCGATTGGGCGACTTTGCGGAACACGGGAGCGCTCTCCCCAAGCTTATGCAGCTGCGGCAGCAGCTTATTGAGCCTGCCGTCGCCTTGGGCCAGCGTGCTGCCGGCAATGAACAAACGCCGCACCTCGCTATGTAATTCGTTCAAAACCTGTATACTCATGAAGCGTCTCTCCTTTACCTAGATCAAACGGACAAGCCCGTTATCTGTAACTATTCCGAGCGGCTGCGCATGCAATCGGCCCGTGTCCAGATCGTGCCCGAACATGACCAGTACCGCTTGACCTTCCCTATGCTCATCCTTAAGCAGGGGAAGCAGCTGTGTTCCCGGGTGCCCGATATGCTCCAGGTCGCTGAGCGCGATCGTTTTGCCCGCTTCGTCCGCTATCGCATACGTATCCCCCGCCCGGAATAGGCGTGAAGCATGCAGCAAAACAACCGGATGCTTATCGCTCAAAGGATTTTTGATCTGGTTCTTGACCATTTTCACGGCCTCGGCATAAGATCGATGCGAATGCGAGCGTGCGATGTCCCAATCTCCACGCTGCGGCTCACGGAACGACACCGACTCCCAACGGATCCGCGGGTTCACATCTCCCGGATAAACGAAGCACTCCTTCGCTTGCACGACGGCAGCCATAGAATCCTCTTCCTTGATATGCTTCGCTGCCCGGAACGGCCGGTAATGGCGGGACGAATAGATGGCTCCCGTCTGCAGATGAATCCACCAGCCCTCATCTACATACTCTCCGCGCACTTCGTCCGTGTTAGAATGAAAGCCAAGCTGCAGCAGCTCCGCATCAGCCAGCACTAGACCGGCTTCCTTGAGCTCCGCCAGCTGCCATGCATGGCCGAGCAGCTCTTCGATAGCGCTGTCCGTTGCCATCGACAAATCCGGGTTCTCCTTGCGGGCCGTCAAATACTCGGTGCTTTTTTTGGCAAGCATGTGCAAATACGTCAGCCGGTCCATCGCTTCCGTATAGTCCCGTTCCCGTTGATTTCCCTGTCCGAGAAGCTGCAGAAGTTCACGGAAAGAGGCCTGTGCCCCGGGCAAGTAATAATTTCCCAGCTGCTTCGCCTGCTCCTCCAATGTACGGAGCGCCTTCGCATCGACGCCGGCCAAGCCCGTCTGGACGATATCGCGGACCAGCTTGTTCAGCAGCTGCAGCCCGTCCAGCTGGGCGGCGATTTTTTTGACCAGGGCGGACTTGTTCGTTTTCCGCTTGGCAGCCGGCTCCGTCTGGCCCTCCGCGAGACTCTCCTGCTTCTTGTCTTCCCGCTTTTGCACTTTCTCCCGCTTGTCCGCAATCTCTTCAGGGATATCCTCCGTCTGAAACGGAGCTCCTGCGGCGTACGCATACAACAGGCCCAAAATATGCTTGCACGGAAATTGGCGGCTCGGGCAGGAGCAGCGGAACACCGGGCTTTCCGGCTTTATATAATCCGCAGAACACCGGTAAGGCTCCTTCCCGCTTCCTTTGCACTCGCCGAAGACCAACGTTCGGTCGTCTGACAAGCACAGCTTGGGAAAGCTGTTTTTCTTCACCAGATCACGGCCGTTTTTGATGGCGGCGCTGTTTAAGGCCAACGAATCTACATACGTTTCCGTAATATCTACCATAGGATACCTCACGTCTTATTTGGCAAAATGATGTTCCTTCACTATTTTCCACGTTATGTAATGAATTTCCTTTTTATGATTCAGCGTCCAATTACTCTGAGTCTGCAGCTCATTAAAAAGTCTTTAACGGGAGCTCCCTGTTCTCATGAGAAAACCTATACCGATGCATTTCAAAGATGAGCGACCTCAAAGTTTTGCTTTAGCAAAACCCGCTTCGTAAGTATGGCAGGTTTTATCGCCAAATAGAATTTTGCATCCGATGACCTCGGAATCTAAAAGTTCTTTTGTGGTAAAAAAAATCCGACCGTCGTTAGACAGCGGATGAGCTTGTTGAGAAACCCTTAGAACTTAAAAGCGGCACGGGTACCCCTGTGGGGTATCTCCCTCCGGCCGCTGTTGTTCTCGGGAAACTTTATAATCTAGTTTTTAGCGGTGATTTCCCGAGAACAAAGGCGGTTGCTTACGCTCCTCCAGGAGATCGCTCACCTATCCCCTTTTAGCATCAACAGCCTGGTCGGCAGGGGCAGGGGCAAGGCTCATTCTTTGTCGACAGAGCCTCCTTGCACCTCCTCTTTAGCCATCATATAGGGATACAGAAGAAGGAGTCCGGCAGCATAGAAGCCGAAAGCGAAATAAGCGGGGAGCAGATGGATGAAGCTCGTGTAGCCGATCGCCCAATGAATGCTGAAGCCTGCCAGGAAGCCGGGAAAGCCTCCGATCAGGAACGTCCACCACAACCAGCGCTGACCTTTGTTAATTCCCCATAGGGCGGCTGCCAGCAAGGCGACAGCATTGGAAAACAGCGCTCCGCCGAACCCGGCGCGGTCATGCGCTATTAGCGGAATCAACCGGTCGTTGATGTCCGCCAGCATTTGAGGGGTCGCGCACAAATATTGCAAATCCTGCGGAACGAACACACGGGTCACACCTACAAAGGCTATGACCAGGCCCCCGACAGCCAGCGAAAATCCAAGCATGACCATCATGAGCTGCCCCCATTGGGCGCGGCGCCAGTGCCGGTCGTTGGCTGTATTCGGCCGATCCCTCGGTGGCAAATCCTCGTTTCCTCTCATCGACAAAATAAACATCGGGAGAAGGATAGCGGCAGCCAATGCATGCAGCGGATCGAAATACCCGTAGCCCAAATACAGAAAAAAGCTGCTGAAGCCTACGATACACGACATCAGGAGTGCGCTCTTCGCCCAATGCAGCCCGTAGCGAAGGCCGTGATACGCAAACTGAAAATACAGGATGCCGATCGAGATCATCGTGCCCGCCAATGTCACCCTGTCATGAGACATGAAGCCTAGCAATAACGGATTAGCCTGTGAGAGGGATGCCTTTGCCATTCCTAGAAACTGTGTGTCATAAGGCAGCACTACGGTTGTCGCAGCGATCAGCCAGGCAATAATCCCTCCGATCATCATGCCGATGCCAAGCAAGCACATCCAGCCCCAATGAGTCCAAAACGATTTGGGAGCAGGTGCAGCCTCATTGCGGATCAGCTCGTATACGATGGCTTCATTGATCCGTTTGGGGAGCCCCGGGCCGGAATATACCAGTCCGCTGTGCAGCTGGACATAGGAAGCGCCGGCTTGCAGCAAATCCAGCGCATCCCGGGGCTCGTGGATACCGCCGCAAGCGATCAGCTTCACTTCGGGTCCGCACTTCCCGCGGATCAAGCGCAGCTTGTCGGCGCTCGCTTGCTTGCCGGAGCGCCCTATCGCCGATCCCTCCTCGGTACGGATGGCTTCCCCCGCCACCATGCCGGCCCACGCTTCCATTCGCAGCCGATCCAGCAAACGCTCGAGCTTGGGCAAAGGGTAATCGAGCGGAATATATAAAAATAACGGCTTGGCGCCGCCGCCCTCACCGGATTTCATCTCCTTCGCCGCCTGAACGACAGCTTCCAGAAGCTGAACCGTCTCGTCGAGCTCCCATCGTTCCTCCAGCACGTCAATATAAAATCCCGCTGCATACGGCTCCAACGCCTCCAGCATACGCTTCTGCTCCAGAAGCGCTTCTTCGGGAGTGCTGTCCGGCATGCTTCGAATTCGCAGCATAAGCGGCAACCTGTGCCCCTGCTTGCGCTTCATCCGCTGAACGGTAGCATCCAGTCCCGGATTGGCGTAAGCATCGGGGTACAGAATTTCTTCGTTCGCTGCATCTCTTACAATCTGCCCTCTGCGTTCGATCTCCTCGACGGTAACCGGTCCGATCTCAATAAAACCGATTCCGAACTGGGCTATGGCCCGGTGGGCGACTCCGTTCGGATCGAGGCTGCCGGATAACCCGACGGGATAACGCAGACGTATGCCAGCCAGCTCGCTCTCCAGCAGCGGCGAAGCCTCCATATGTCCGAGCGTGCGGATAACAAAGCTGCCGCCCGGTATTTTGCTCAAAGAACCCATCGCATGCAGAGTAAAATCTCTGGCTATTTCGGACGGCAGACTGAACAGCAAGGGGCGAAATATCGTTTGGTACGACCAGTCCGGCATGATAACCACTCCAAACCTGATTAATGAACAGCAGCTAATTCGGTCTATTCCACTAATTTACAACGCCTTTCCTTGCAGGGCAACCAAGAAACGTGAGAAAAAGGTCTATCGGCGTATTACAGCCTGATTGATCTGAAAATTTTGCTTTAGCAACTCGATTCGAAAGCATGGCGGATTGTATTACTAATTCGAATCTTGCATCTGACGGCTTCGGATTCTTAATAAATTCGGGCGTAGTAAAAAAATGACCGGCAGGCGAAGGATTTCGCTGCGCGGTCAGCTTGTTGTTGCTTTTTGGAGATTCAAATCGATATTTCTGAGCTTAGCGAGCGGATTTTTATATTGGAGCGTCTTTTCGAAAGCGAGTGGATGGAGCGAGGCAAGGAAACGATAGTCGCCTCTGCTATGTTGGATTGGTTTGACGCTGCAGCCGGAGCAGCTCTCCTGAATACAGCAGAAGCAGCGCATACAGAAACAGCATTCCGGCAGCCCCCCAAGAGATGAATACTATCGGAGGCGTCCCGGGATTGGCTATCCCTATCGCCACGAGTGCCCAAACGGTCACCAGCATATAGAATGGGTCGCGGTAACGATAGCCTACCCATAAGCTGACTAAAGAGGCTGTTAAGATGAGAATCACGGTCCACAACGTTTCGGGCAGCCCGAATCCGTTCCAATCGTTTGCATATAACACTACCGCGAGGTTTACCAGGGCAGCAACGGAAATCCAGCCAATGTACAGACTGAACGGCACCTGAACAAGCCAGCGGACTGCCGCGTCCGACGACCAACCGGCGTGCCGCGTATTCGAGTAAATCCCTATCAGCGCTATCAGCAGGCCGAGCATGGAAAACATGGAAGAAGCAATAGACAGACTTTGCCACAATAACAGCCAGCTGATGTTAAAAAAGCAGCTTGCCACGAACCACGGTCCTATGGCTCGAACTTCATTCTTCTCTGACTTAGCGGGCAGAAGTTGGACGATGACAAAACCGATCAGCAGAGCATAGATGAGCCCCCAAATCGAGAAGGCATACGGCGCGGGGGTTATTTGGACCGGAAACAGGGCGGATATTTCTCCGGTCGACAATCCTTTAAGAGGCTTGATTTGAGCGAGCGCATTCACTACCAATACAGCCGCAAACGACAGTACATTGTACCAACGGAGCAAGCTTGCCATAACGATCTCTCCTATCCCAACTCATACTTACCCAACCTAAGCGGCAAATCGTTTATGATCAATACGACTTCTTATATTGGGGCTGGTACAAGTATATGAGCAGCGATTGGAAGACATGCTTTGGCAAGCTTGACGCTATGCAAAATAAGCCGCTCCGGAAGAAATGCTCCGGGCGGCTTTGCGGATCGTTCAATGTTGTCACGCACAAACGAAAATATGTCGAACAAATCTCCCTTTCCTGACTTCGCAGCGATCGGCAATGACAAATCCGGCCTGTTCAATCGCCTCATCTATCATATCGGTTGCGATGATGACCGCTCTGCCTGCCAGCCTTCGTGCGCTGGTCAGCATCTCCAACTGCTCCCCGGTCGTTAGGACCGAGCATAAATTATAAGGCAAATCGACGATAGCCACGTCGTAGTGCCCCTCGATCCGGCGAATATCTCCCAACGACACGACATTGGGATGGCCGTAATGAGCCAAGTTCACCCTTGCTCCGCGAACGGCGAGCGGATTGATGTCGTTGCCTACGATGTCAATCCCCATCGATAGGGCCTCCAGCACGACCGTTCCGATGCCGCAGCACGGATCGATCGCCCGTGTTCCTGCGGGCTCGGGAACGGCGATATTCGCAACGGCCCGGGCAACGCGGGTGCTCAAAGCCGTAGAGTACTGCTGCGGCTTCTCGTTATGGCGCAGCCACACCGCCTCGTTGCGGCTGCATTCCCCAAACAGCCATCGCCCCTCGATATGGGCGATGCCGAACGTCCGCTGCGGCCTGCGCATCTCCGCTTTGCCGCGAATATGAGAGCCGAGCAAGCGTTCGACGGCTCGCTGCCTGTCATAGTCGACCGTTCCGCCGGTTTCGACGTAGACGACCTTGAAGGTCGCCGACCGTAGCGACAGCTGCTCGACCGACTGCGCCATCTGCTCCAGGCTGTCCGTGTCGTACCGCACGGCCAGCCGCAGCTTCGTGAAAGGGCTGCGGCTCGGATCCACCTCACGCCGGCTTACGACATAGCCTGCGTCTCCCGGATCGCAGCAGAACAATGAGCGATGCTCCAGTCTGCATAGCGGGAGCTCGTCCTCGTGGCAAGCGTAAGTATATACATAAGCAGGCGCTGCTGCTTCTTCATGCTGATCCATTGCGTATTCCCCTTACGTGAATGTTGCTCTGATTGTCTCATTCTCCGGCCTGCTTGTCCACCTTGGGCCGAAGAGTAGGGGCGAGGTGGTGAGATGGGCGGTCAGCGTGGAGATATGCCTTTTCTGCTGTAACGCGGAAAAATCGCGTTACAGCGTGCTCCTGCGCGTTACTTCCACCCTGTAACGCGGTATTTCCTGCTTACAGCCGAGAGTTTCGCTCCTCGGCTGCTTGCCCCTGCTCTGTAACGCGGAAAAATCGCGTTACAGCGTGCTCCTGCGCGTTACATTCCCCTGTAACGCTGTTTTTCCTACTTACAGCCGAGAGTCTCGTAGCTCGGCTGCTTGCCCCTGCTCTGTAACGCGGAAAAACCGCGTTACAGCATGCTCCTGCGCGTTACATCCTCCCTGTAACGCGGAATTTCCTGCTTACAGCCGAGAGTTTCGCTCCTCGGCTGCTTGCTCCTGCTCTGTAACGCGGAAAAACCGCGTTACAGCGTGCTCCTGCGCGTTACATCCTCCCTGTAACGCGGAATTTCCTTCTTTCAGCCGATAATTCTGACCCTCGGCTTCATTCCCCAGCACAGCGACACAAAAAAAACGCTCCATAGCAAAGGCTGCATATAGCAGCCCCTGTCTATAAAGCGCTTTTCCATCGCGTCACTCTTATTATTTTTTAGCCAAATATTTGCGGATATCAAAGGCTACTGCGGCAACAATGATCAAGCCTTTAATGATCAGCTGCCAGTAAGGGCTGACGCCGATGAACGTAAGTCCGTAGTTGATGACTCCGAAGATCAAGACGCCTACCAGCACGCCAGGTACGGTTCCGATCCCTCCGGCCGTGGACACCCCGCCTACGACGCAGGCTGCGATGGCGTCCAGCTCGTACATGTTGCCGTAGTTGTTCGTCGCACCGCCGGTTCTTGCCGCTTCCAAAACGCCGCCAAGTCCATACAGAGCTCCCGCAAAGGCATAAATGTACAGCAAATTGCGCTTTACGTTAATCCCCGATACAGTAGCGGCCTGGATGTTGCCGCCGATGGCGTACATGTTCTTTCCGAGCCTCGTCTTATTGAACACAACCCAGACGATGAGCGCGACGACGATTGCGATGATGACAATATAAGGGATGGAATAAGAGCCGTTCTGACCGAAAAATCCGGTGCCCAAATTCGTGAAATCTTTGCGCAAGCCTGCAATAGGCTGTGATTCGTTCGGCTTCAAATCGAAGTAAATCGAGTTCGCCCCGTACACGATAACCATCGTGCCCAATGTGGCGATAAAGGGCGGCACGCTGAGCCGTGATACGATCCAGCCGTTAAGCAGTCCTACGACAAGCCCGGCGAGAATACCGATAGCAATCGGCGCCCACAAGGGCAAGTCCGGCATATCCGGGAAAAACCGTCGCGGATAATCCGACATTTGCAGCATGGAGGCGGATAATACAGCCGTCAGACCGACGACGCGCCCAGCGGACAAATCCGTGCCTCCGGTGATCAGGATGAACGCCATCCCGAGCGCAATAATGGCTCTCGTTGAATTTTGCAGCAAAATATCGCGAAAAATATCAATGGACAAAAATCGCGGATCCGATATCGCTATTCCTATGACGAGCACGATCAACACCATGTAAATCGCATTTTGCGTCAAAAAGTTACTTACTTTGTTGGTTTGCATTTTTGATCCTCCTAAAAGTTTTGCGGTAGCAAAACTGACTTCGTAAGCGATACTGGGCTTTCCGAAGGAAAGCCTTCTTCGTAAACTCCATATCACACCATATATTTGGTCGCCAGGCGCATAATCTCTTCTTCCGTCGCGTCTTTACCTTCCACAATGCCGGATAATCGCCCTTCGCACATCACCATGATGCGGTCGCTCATTCCGAGCAGCTCTGGCATTTCCGAGGAAATCATAATGATGCTCTTCCCCTGCTTCGCCAGATCGGCGATGATCGAGTAGATCTCGAACTTGGCCCCGACATCGATGCCGCGGGTCGGCTCGTCGAGCAGCAATATGTCCGGCTCGGTCAACAGCCACCGGGCCAGCAGCACCTTCTGCTGGTTGCCTCCGGACAAGTTTTTGATCAGCTGCTTGACCGATGGCGTCTTCACGCGCAGCTGTTCCACGCTTCGCTCAGCCTCGTCCCTGATTTTCCGTTCGTTCAGCAGGAAGAACGGATTAATGTACCGGTCGAGGTTGGCAATCGCCGTATTTTCCTGGATCGACAGCACCGGGAAAATCCCCGTTACCCGCCGTTCCTCGGTCAACAGCGCGATCTTATGCTTCTTCGCATCGATCGGCGCCTTGAAGCGCACCGGCTTGCCGCGCAGAGAGATCGTACCGGCCGATACCGCACGCAGGCCGAACAGCGCCTCGATCAATTCGGTTCGCTGAGCTCCGACGAGGCCGCCGAGCCCGAGCACTTCCCCTTTGCGAAGCTCGAAGGATACGTCCTTGAACGATTTGGCGATGGGCGAAGTGAGACCTTCCACCTTCAGCAGCACGTCCCCCGGCACATTGGTCCGCTCCGGGAACCGCTGGCTTAAATCGCGTCCGACCATCCGGGTAATAATCAGATCGGTCGTCAGCTCCGCCGCCGGCCAAGTGCCGATCAGCTTGCCGTCCCGCATGATGGTCACTTCATCGGAAATACGCAATATTTCCTCCATTTTGTGCGAAATATAGATGATCGCTACGCCGCGGCTTTTCAGACTGTCGATAATTTTGAACAGCGCTTCGACTTCGTTACCCGTCAAGGACGAGGTAGGCTCATCCATAATAATGACTTTGGATTGAAACGATACGGCTTTGGCGATTTCAAGAGACTGCAGCTTCGAGACCGACATCGAGCCCGCAAGCGCATTCGGATCGATATCCATTTCGAGCTCGCGGAACAGCTCTACCGTATCTTTATACATCTTTTTATGATCGACGAGCTGGAACGGCCCGATGCCCTTGAGCGGAAACCGTCCAAGCCAAATATTTTCCATCACATTGCGCTGCGGAATCGGGTGCAGCTCCTGATGAATCATAGATACGCCATGATCCAGCGCATCCTTGGAGTTTTTCAAGTCCACCTTGCTGCCGTTCAAATAAATGTCGCCCCCATCGGGCGTATATATTCCGAAAAGACACTTCATCAGCGTCGATTTTCCAGCGCCATTTTCTCCCATCAGAGCATGTACCGTACCCGGACGAACCTTAAGCGTTACATTATCGAGCGCCTTCACACCGGGAAACTCCTTGGAGATATTGTTCATTTCAAGTAAAAATCCGCTTTGTGTCACGGTAACGCCCCCTTCGAAAAAGAAAGCAAGGGTACAACGAAAGCACACATTGCCCCTTGCCCTGTCGTACTATTTGAAAAAACGGAACATCTCTAACCTAAATCGCCTATTTCACCTGTACCGAGCTAATGCTGCAATTTTTACAAAAAAACCGGATTATTTCGCGTCGTTCATGTTTTCTTTCGTAATTTTTTTGTACGGTACCCATACATATTTGCCGTCGGTAATTTCGTAGCCTGTATTGTCCTTATTAGGCGTTTGGCCTTGCGCCAGCACATTAGCCAGGTTGAAGGTTGCCTTTCCTTGGTTCTTCGCATCGTTCAGCACGGTACCGAGCAATGTGCCCTCTTCGAGCGCTTTCAGAGCGGGAGCCGTTGCGTCAACGCCTACGACAGGAACGTATTTGTTGTCCTTGAAGTAGCCTTTTGCCTTCAAAGCTTCAATAGCTCCGAGCGCCATATCGTCGTTGTTCGCGAATACGGCTTCGATTTTGTCGCCGTGGGATGCCAGGAATGCAGCCATTTTTTCTTGTCCTTTTACGCGGTCCCACATGGCGGTGTCTTCAGCCAGCTTTTGAACCTTGATACCTGCATCTTCCACGGCTTTGATCGAGAACTTGGTGCGCAGCTCGGCGTCTTGATGCCCTGGCTCGCCTTTCAGCATAACGTACTGCAGCGTGCCGTCCTTATTCTTGTCCGCTTCCGGATGGGATTTGAAATAGTCGACGACAAGCTGGCCTTCCATCGTGCCGGATTGCTCGGCCTTCGCGCCAACGTAGTACACTTTATCCCACTTCTTCATATCGTCGGCCAACGGCTCACGGTTAAAAAATACAACCGGCGTATTGGCAGCCTTCGCTTTGTCGATAATAACTCCAGCGCCTGTACGGTCAACCGGGTTGATGGCAAGCGCATTCACTTTCTTCGTAATGAACAAGTCGACTTTATCGTTTTGCGTCGGCTGCGAGTTTTGGCTGTCTACGATGTCCGCCTGCGCTTTGCCTTCAGCCGCACTCGAAATCGCGTTGCGCACTCCCGTCATGAACGTATCGTCGAATTTATAAATCGCTACGCCGAGCACCGGTTTTTTTGCAGCGCCGCCGGAACCGGTTGGTGCCCCTCCGCTTGATGCCCCTGTATTCGTTCCTCCCGTGCTGGCGCAGCCTACTGCCGTTGTGATCAACGCTGCCGCAAGAAGCGTGGATACGACCTTTTTCATATAAGTGACCTCCATTTGTTTAAAAAATGTAATCGTCTTTGCTTTCTCATTATCGTTTATGTTGGTTCAAAAGCACATGCAAAATTCTCATCTGTTCTATCGAAATTCTCATATGTTATTGGCAACTATTTGCTCGGCATGCGCAGCTCATCGATATCTATTCTGCTATACTGGGAGTAATGCGCTGCGGAGGTGAAGCCACCATGAGATACGATTTTTGCCCGAAATGCGGGGGAAAGCTTGCTCTGAACGAGCGAAAAGAAACAACCCGCCCTTATTGCACGGCTTGCGGTTTTATTTTTTATCAAAATCCTGCGGTCGGCGTTGCGGCCATACTACTGCGGGACAACAAAGTGCTGTTAGGCAAACGAAAAGGAAGCTACGAGGGGCAATGGTGCATTCCTTGCGGCTATGTCGAATGGGATGAGGATGTGTACGACGCGGCCCGGCGGGAGTTTCTCGAGGAGACAGGGTTAACGATTCGTATAACAGAAGTGTATTCCGTTCAGTCCAACTTTCATAATCCGGAGCAGCATACGGTGGGTATCTGGTTTATGGCCGAGGTGCTGGAGGGTGAGCTTGCCGCAGGGGACGATTTGCAGGATGCGGGATTTTTCTCGTATGACAAGCTGCCTGACTTAGCGTTTCCAACCGACGCAGAGGTGTTGAGGAAGTTAAAGGAGGAGCGGCTGCTGGCTTGAACGCAGCTAATGTTCTAGTGTGCAGCCGGCGTTCTGTCCTCTCTGAAGCAAAGCCGTAGTCAGTTGAGCACCAAGACCAGTCGGCTACTAGAAAGGTTCGTTACGCAAAAAACGCCGCGCCCGGCAGATCGCTTTCAAAAAGCGAGACTGTGCGGCGCGGCGATACAGTTAACCGAGCTTTTCCTGCAAAACAGCTGCAGCGTTTTCCCAATATTGCTTCATTTCGTCTCTCACATAGAAATCCGCCATATTTTCCTGATGAAAGCTGATGGTCAGCTTGCCGGTAGCCGTTGGGATCAAACGGATTTGCAGCGTCGAAGGCCGGTCCCAATCCTTCTTCTTCCATGTCAGCCGCAGCTGCTGCATCGGTTTCACGACACGCATTTCGCCGGAGATGCCCTCATCGGATTGAAACGTCTGGCCAGGCTGGAAATCAAGGGCTGGCAGTCCGCCAAGCCACAGCTTCATGCCTTCCGGTGAAGTAAGGAACGCCCATGCAGCCTCCGCCGTGACTGGATACGTTCTTCTTACGCCTACCTGATAGCCTGCGCCTGCGGATGCGGTCTTGCCGACAGGCTTATTGCCCTTGAATTCCTCATAATGATCGGCTATCCGCCCGGCCGGTTCGATCCCAACCTCATACACGGAGGTCAGGTAATCCACCAATTGACCGTGAGACCAGTCCTTCTCCGCCTCCCGGCTCAGCACATCCATCCACGATGCAATGGTACGGCCCGTATCCGCTTCCACGGCTTGTTGCGATGAATAGTTGGTCAAACGAATTCCTCCTTTGATATAAAGTAAGTTATTCATAAAAACTAGGTGGTGAGTCCTCTGGCAAACAGCTCGATGCTCGACTGCATAAATTCCTCCAAAGAAACGGCCGTCATGGATGATGCACCATACAGGCCGGTCATGAAGGCTCCATAGTTCATCCACATGAACGTCATGGCTTGCGCCTCGGAACGGGTCGGAATCATCCTGCCTTTGCTCTGCATGGATTCAAAATAGTCCGTCAGTCTTTCCTTCAGCTGACGCGGGTGCTTCTCCGCATGCTTCCGCAAATCCGCCAGCTCGTTATCCTGGAGCACGATGCGGATAAGCTTTCGATTTTGATGCATTATCTCATGGTACGTCTTGCTGATCAGCAGGAGGTCGTTGCGCAAATCCCACACCATCTCTTCCGCAAAAATACGCTGCATCTCGCCGGTATAATAAAACCGGTCGATCGCCTCCTCCAGAAGCTTCCGCTTGCTGCCGAAATACCGGAACAAGGTCATTTCACTAAACCCTGCCGACGCAGCGATTTCTTTGGTCGAAACGCCCTTGTATCCTCGTTCGGCCATCAAATCGATCGCTGCAGTCATCATTTTATCTTTATTGCTCAGCTTCTTCGTTGTCGGTGCCTCCATCTCTTAAGTCATTGCCAAAATGTTAGTAAACACTAACATTTTTCCTTCATTATATCGTTCTCACGCATATTGTCAATAGATGCAAGCCTTTATCTTGCCTGCTGCTCATTGCCGTATCTCGCGGGACTGCGCAAAAAAAACCGCATCCCATCCGAACGCGGCTTTTTCCTACGTTACTCCTGACAGCGGCTTTGCATAAATCCGATAAACGTACGTACCTGGTAAGCCAATATATCCTCATCGCGGTAAACAAGACAAATATGGCGCTGATTGACGTACCCCGGTAGGTCGCGCACCTCCAGCTCGCCCAGCTCGATCTCCCTTAAGATGCTTCGGCGAGGAAGAATTCCGATGCCCATGTTGAACTTGATCGATTCCTTGATCGTTTCGATTGCGCCTAGCTCCATCCGTACTTCCCACTGCAGCCCTACCTCGCGCGCCCATGCCTCCGACAGCTCACGCGACGTTGACCCCGGCTCGTGAACAAGGAACGGCTCCCCGCGCAGATCGTCCACTTCCAAGTCGGCCATTCCCGCCAACCGGTGATCGGTCGGCATCACCAGCTTCAACTCATCCGGAACGAGAGGAATGACATGCAGCCCGTCCAACGGCACATTCCGCAGCGAAACAACGGCGACGTCGATCTCGTACTCGCGCAGCAGGTTCAGTGTCGTTCCGGCTTTTTTCACGGTGAGCAGCGACATGACCTGCGGGAAGCTGGCCTGAAACGCCCTCATATAGGACGGCAAAAAGTAGGTTGCCGGGGTATAGCTCGCCCCGATCCGCAGCTTGCCCCTCCCCTGCTCCCGGTGCTCCTTCATCAAATGCTCCGCTTCATCCAGCAAAGCTGATATTCTGCGGGCATACGGCAGCAGCGCCGAGCCCGCATCGGTCAGCTGAAAATGGCGCAGCTGCTTCCGAAACAGCTCCACACCCAGCTCCTCCTCCAGCTTTTTCAAATGAAAGCTTACCGTCGGCTGGCGCAAACGCAGCTCCTCCGCCGCTTCGGATAATGTCCGCGAGCTCGCGGCTGTGGCAAACACCCTGATCTGCTGAATATTCACGGCTTCTCCCTCCCATCTTTCAGGCTATATTATAGAATCTATCTATACAACGATCAATATCTATAGAAGTTATTTAACAAAACCTTTGCACTCCGTTTACCTTGCTCTTACATTACTGCGTTAAAGTAAATATTGAACAGGACAAGAACAAGAAAACGGGAGGTTACAATCAGATGCTACGTATAAAAAACAAAACGGCAAGTATGGGAGCTATCGCACTATCTTTAACTCTACTCTTCACAGGATGCGGCAGCAAAACCGAGCCGACGGCAGCAGGCTCCGCCCCCGCGGCGACAAAAGAAAGCACCGCTGCCGCCACTCCTACCCCTGCTCCTGCCAAATCGACGGAGCCTTTGACCGTCTACTTGAACGATTTCGACGAGATTATCGGGCCGATGTTCGAGAAAGCTAGCGGCTACAAGCTGAACATTGTGAGCGGCAACGGCGCGGAGATCATGTCCCGGATCGAAGCGGAGAAAGGGAATCCGCACTGGGATGTCGTGTGGATGGATGCGATGCCGTCGATTCACCAGCTCGGCAAAAACGGACAGCTGCTTGAAGGCTGGTCGCCCAAGAACGTGGACGGTTTAACCGATTTCGCCAAAAAGCTCATCCCGGCCAACAAATCGTACTATGCAACCGGCGCGCATGCCGCATCCGTTCTAATCTACAACACGAAAGCCATCGACGCGGCCAAAGCTCCAAAAACATGGAGCGACCTGTCTAAGCCGGAATTTAAAAACATCGTAGGCATGGCCGATCCTGCCGTCGCCGCACCTGCTTATCCGTTCGTAGCCTGGTTCTTCAATAATCAAGGAATGGACGGCGGCAAAAAATATTTCGACAGCGTCCTTGCAAACGGGGTCAAAGTATACCCTAAAAACCCGAATGTTTCCACCGCGCTGACCGGAGGAGAAATCAAAGTAGCCGCTCTGCAAGAAAGCAACGCATACATTATGAAAAACAAGAAAGAGCCCGTAGAAATCGTATGGCCGGAGGAAGGCGCTCCCGCTTCCGTACGGGTGGCAGCGATTCAAAAGCAGACGAAAAATATGGATGCAGCGAAAGCGTTCGTTGAATTCATCCTTGATCCGAAAACGCAGCAGGAGCTGATCGACAAAGGGGAAGAAAGCTATTTCGAACCGTCCGCCAAAGGTGTAACGGCGAAAAAAGACCGAGCCGCGAACGCCAAGCTCGTCGTAGCCGATCCGGAATGGGCGGCATCGCATGAAGCCGAAATCAAAACCTGGTTTGCCGACAAAGCGGTGAAATAATCGCATGAAACCATTACTTGCAGAAAACAGGACAGGCTGGCTGGTGCTGGCCGTCCTCCTGCTTCTTATTTTACTGCCGCTGGGCGCGGTCATTATTCAAGTGCTGCTGCCGGGCGTTTTTTTCGGGAATCTCGTCTTTGGCGATTTATCCCTCTTGCTGGAAGTGTTCCGCCGGCCCCTGTGGCTCGCTTCCCTGAAAAATTCGGTCACCCTCGGCGTCGGGACGACGATTACAGCGACCCTGCTTGGCGCCGCTCTGGCTACGCTTCGTTCACGCTGGACGTTTCCGACGGCCAAGCTGCTTGATCTATCCGTATGGCTGCTGATCATTACGCCATCGTTCATTTTGGCTCAGGGCTGGGTCATGTTCGCTTCCGCCAACGGGCTGGCCAAGCAATGGTTCGGCTGGACCTGGCTGCACGGACTGATTTTTCAGCCTGTCGGTTTGATCCTGGTTATGACATTAAGCAAATTTCCATTGGCTTATTTAACCGTTTACTCGGCATTGGAATGGAAGGTCGATCAATTCCGCGACGCCGCCCGGCTGAACGGCGGCTCGCCATGGACCGTGTGGCGCACGGTGCAGGCTCCTTTGCTTTTTCCGGCCTACTGCTCCGGCGCTATGCTCGTCTTCATGGATACCGTAGGAGATTTCGGGCTGCCCGCTTCCATTGCTACGGTATTCCGGTTTCCGACACTGCCTTATTCGATCTATTCGGCCTTGTACACATCGCCGATCCGCTTCGATATGGCGGGGGTGCTGTCGTTCTATCTCGTTCTCTTGATTGCGCTCGCTATGATCGTGCAAATGTTCGCCATGCGCCGGGCACGATTCGACTTCCTGTCTTCCCGGGCAACTAAGAGCGAAGCCGTTAGACCGAGAAAGGGCTCCGTCGGCCTCGCAGTTGGAAATATTCTCTTTTTGGGGGTCGTAATTGGTATTCCGGTAGGGTCCAATATATTGATGTCGTTCACCGCTTCGTCGGGAGCCAGCTTGACGCTGGATCATTACCGCAAGCTGTTCATGAACAATTCGGTGCTGCGGGAAGGATTCACCCACTCGTTGGAAATCGCAGCCGTAGCCGGAATCATTGGTCTGATCGTCGGTTTTCTCGTCGCTTACGTGCTTACCTATTCCCAATTTGCGCTGCGCCGCGTCATTGATGTGATTTCCCTTGTATCGCTCGCCGTGCCCGGTGTCGTGCTCGGTATCGGATACATTTTCATCTGGAACCAGAAATGGCTGGATTCCATCGGCCTCCTGCTGTATGGAACGCCTTGGATTCTCGTGCTCGCCAGCGTCGCCGGAGCTATTCCGGTCATTACCCGAATCATCGTCGGCGCGATGGCGAAGGTGCCAGGGCAGCTGCTTTCCGCAGCCCAAATGCAAGGAGCAGGCTTCATCAAGCGGCTTACGACGATTCTTGTTCCTTTGCTTAAAGGAGCGCTAGTATCAGCCGGTCTCGCCGCTTTCGGCGCCAGTGTGTTCGATTTGGCCGTTACGTCGATATTGTTTCCGCCTAATTTCATGACCTTGCCGGTCGTGATCAACAAGGCGTTCGAGGACCTGCAATTCGGTTATGCCTCTGCGGCCACCATTGTCGGCGGAGGTCTTGTCATCCTCATCATCGGTATCGTCGAGCGGCTGTTCAAACGCAAGCACAATGCGCCATCATCTTCATGAAGGAGAACGTCCCTATGAATTCAACGATTCTGGAAGTGCACGAATTGCGCAAAACGTACGGAGCCTTCACCGCGCTGTCGGGAGTGAATTTCTCCGTCCGCTCCGGTGAAATCATCAGTGTGCTGGGGCCGTCCGGCTGCGGCAAATCGACGCTGCTGCAATTGATTGCCGGCCTGCAGCAGCCGGATTCGGGAGAAATCCGTCTTCGCGGAGCGGTCGTAAGCTCGGCGGCACGGCTCGTACCTCCAGAGAAACGAAGCATCAATATGGTGTTCCAGGATTATGCGTTATGGCCCCATATGACGGTTTACGATAATATCGCGTACGGCCTGCATCGCCGGAAAGCTCCGGCCGCAGAGCGCGAGCGTAAAATGAAGGAGCTTGTATCGCTCCTTCACCTGGAAGGTCTCGAGCAGCGGCTGCCGCCCCAATTGTCGGGAGGACAGCAGCAGCGCGTCGCCATTGCCCGGGCTCTGGCTACCCAGCCGGATCTTCTATTGCTTGACGAGCCGTTATCGAATCTGGATATGCGGCTTCGCATCGAGATGAGGACGGAAATGGGGTACCTGTTCCGGCGTTTGGGCACTACGGTGTTCCATGTCACGCACGATCCCGATGAGGCGTTCGCTCTTGCCGACCGTATGGTGGTCATGCGCGCAGGCCGCATCGACCAGCTGGATGTGCCGCAGGCTTGCTACAGCATGCCGGCCACCCGCTCCGTCGCTTCCCTGCTCGGAGCCGGCAACCGGCTGCAGGGCCAATGGGTCGGCACTAGCGCTCAACCGGCAGTACGTATCCAGGATGAAGTGATTGAATGCTTGATGCCTGCCGGTACGGTGCCGTCAACGGAACAAGTCGACTTGCTGTTCCGGCCCGAGGATGTACATTGGATCGACAGCGCTCATGAGGAAGTTGCCGCCGCTGCAAGCCTATCCGGGCAAACCGTTAACGGCAAGCATGGCGAGCGCTCGGTTCCTGCCAACCTTCTTCCGGTACGGATTGTTCACTGTGCCTTTGAAGGCTCCAAATGGAGGCTGCTCGCATCGACGCCGGATGGGCAGAAGCTGGCCTTTATGCACCCTATCTCACTGGAACCGGGGACCTCGGGCTGCGTCGCCATTTCTTCGAAATCAGCTTATGTTTATCCCCATGAAGACGAAAGGTAGAGAACCATGTCCCGAATCCTGGCTATTTCCGATATACACGGTCATACCGACGGCGTCCGTTTGTTGTTGGAAGCCGCCCGTTACGAACCCGGCGTAGACGAATTATTTTTGCTTGGCGACTACATCGATTACGATCCTAGCACATGGAGTGCGCTCGACGATATCCGTCAATTGACGGCGGGCGGCGCCCGCGCCATAGCCGGCAATATGGAAACGTGGCTATGCTCCACACCTAACGAACGGCCAAGCGTTCAAGACGCCGGCCCGGCGTTAGCATCCTGGCTGGATTTTGCCGGAGCCCTGCCTTACTACCAGCTTCACACTTCCTTTTTGTTCGTGCATGCGGGTCTGCGTCCGGGACTTAAGCTGGAGGATCAGCTGCCTGCCGATTTGACGGGCATCCGCGAGCCGTTCTTGCTGACCCGGAACCCGTATCCTCTTCCGGTTATTTTTGGCCATACGCCGACACGCCGCATGGGAGCTGCTCCCGGTGAAATCTGGGTTGGACCGGGCATAATCGGCATCGATACCGGAGCCAAGCACGGCCTGCGGCTGTCGCTGGTCAACCTGACGAATCAGACCGTCTATTCGTGCTCCACCGACCCTGACAACCTGTATGGCGACATGCGCTTCACCGCGTGGGTAAGCCATCCGTATGCTTTACGAAAGTAGCCATTGTTCATAATGACATACCATCATAAACGTTATAGGAGTGCTCACAATGAAACGTAAAATGAAACGCAAACCCGCCATTCTTTCTTTAGCTTCCGTATGCCTTATCGCATCTTCCGTTGCCGCCCCTGCAGCTTACGCCAAAACAGACGATATCCAGCTCCGTCCCGCTATCGAGAATATGGAAGGTCAAGTGAAGTGGAACGAAGCCGAACGGTCGGTAGCCATCCAAGCAGGAAGCGTTCAAGCGAAGGTGATCATCGACAGCGCCGACGCGGAAGTACAGGGCAAGAAATCCTCTTTGGACAAAAAGCCGTATATCCAAGACGGCTCAACCTTTGTTTCTCCGGCAACATTCAAACAAATCCAGACCCAGCTCCTCCAAGCGCAAAATAAAAGCGGCTTTGAGCTCGCAGCTACCTTCTCCATGCCGGGCAAGAATGCCGAAATCGTCTCCTCGACTCCGGACGGCAAAACGCTTCTGGTAACCGAAGCATCGCTTGGCTCCATCAGCATCGTTTCGATCGATGACCTGAACAACATTCAAGCCTTGAAGCAAGTCAGCTTCAAATCGGTATCCGGGCAAGCCGAGGTCACCAGCGTAGCCGTAATGCCGAACGGCAAGCATGCGCTTGTGGCCGTCCGTAAAGGCGACGACGTCGATCATGCGAACAAAGGCGCTCTGGCCGTAGTCGATATCGCAGCAGGCACCATCGTCAAAACGTACGAAGTAGGCATCGGGCCTGATGCCGTCACTTTCTCCAAAGACGGCACGGCCGCCGTCGTATGCATCGAGGATGAAGAGCTCGATCCTGCTCTGGATGAAATTGATTTCTCCCGTGTGAAGCGTCCCGGCTCCATTGCCGTCTTCTCGTTTCCTAATGGCGATGCATTGAACGGAACGATGACGGATATTCCTCTCGATCTTACGAATGCAGGACCGGATGTTACGTATCCGAACGACCCTCAGCCTGAATATGCGGCCATCAGCCCGGACGGCACCACTGCAGCGGTTACTTTACAGGAAAACAACGCAATTGCACTGGTCGACCTAAAGGACAAGAAAGTAACGAAAGTATTCGATCTCGGCACCACCAAGCATAAAGCCGATTTGAAAAATGACGGCATCATCGCCTTCAAGGATGATTTGACGGCGCGTCCCGAGGCGGATGGTATCGTATGGAGCGCGGACGGCCGCTACTTGTATACGGCCAATGAAGGGGATCTGGGCAAAGACGAGTTTAAGGACGGGGTCAAATCCGGCGGCCGCAACATTATGGCCTGGGACCTGAACGGCTCCGTAGTATACGACAGCATGGAGCTTATCGACCGCTCCAATGCCAAGGTCGGCTTGTATCCCGACGACCGCAGCCCTAACCGCGGCAGCGAGGTTGAGAATTTGACGCTGGGCGAAGTGGACGGCAAGCAAATTTTGGCCGTGTGCTCCGAGCGCGCAAGCACGATCTTGTTCTTCGATGTTACGGATGCTGCCAAGCCTTCATACTTAGGTCTGGTCCCTGCCGGCGGCACAGCTCCGGAAGGTATTCACAAAGTGAATGGGCGCGATTTGTTCGTTAGCGCTGAAGAAGAAACAGGAACTTTGAGCTTCTACCAATACACCAAGAAGTAATTATTCCACCACTGTGAAAAAAAAGAAGTCCCGGAACCTGATGCCGGGACTTCCTTCTATTTTATTGAACTTTATAATAAAAACGGCACTATCGTCTCCAGCTGCATGCCTCTCGAGCCTTTCAACAGTATGGCGTCACGCTCTTTCAGGCTGCATTTCAGCTCCTTCACGAGCTCTTCCTTGTCTTCGAACGAACGCACCCTGCCGCCTCCGGGAGGGAATCTTTTCTCCGCCTCTAATGCAATGTACTTCCCAAGAGAACCGATGGTGAAGACAAAATCAATGGCATCTGGATCGATATTTCTGCCAATGTCCCGATGAAATTCTTCCTCCTGCTCACCCAGCTCCAGCATATCGCCCAGAACAAGAACCCTCCTGGAAAACCCTTCTAGTTGTTTCATTGCATCAATCGCAGCGGCCATCGATATCGGGCTGGCGTTCCACGCATCATTAATGATCAAAAATCCATGAGGCGACATGATCTTTTCCATTCTCATGCCGGTTAGAGTCAACGCTTGAAAGCCCTCGGCAATTTTATCTGCCGGAATCCCAAGCTGCGAGGCGGCTGCAGCGGCTGCCAACGCATTTTGGACATTGTGCGCGCCGAGCAGCGGGATACGATACTTAGCGGAGCCGACTGTAAACGAGGAGCCTTCGGAATCCGTTTCAACCGTTTCGGCACGAATGTCGTTGGATGGCCTTTCGCCGAACCTTACCGCTTTAAACGGCTTGCTCCGCTGAAGCTCCTCGATACGGTTAACAAGTAAAGGCTCGTCACCGCTGTAAATCAGAACCCCTTCGTCCGTCATTCCGCTGACGATTTCCAGCTTAGCCTCGGCGATATTTTCGCGCGAACCGAGCGATGACAAATGAGACACGCCAATCATTGTAATGATTGCAGTATCGGGTCGGCACATGCGCGACAAACGCTCGATCTGTCCTCTTTCGCTCATTCCCATCTCAATGACGGCAACGTCGTCATTATCGCTTATTTGCAGCAGAGTCAATGGAACGCCGATCTGACTGTTTAAATTTCCCGCCGTCTTATGAACGCGATAGGTCGTCGCTGCTACCGAATTGATCATGTCCTTCGTCGTTGTCTTGCCGTTGCTGCCGGTAATGCCAATGACTTTAACCGGGAGCTCCCGGCGGTAAGCAGCTGCGAGCTGTTGGAGCGCTTCTAAACTATCCTCCACGAAAATAAGCGGAACATCCTGCGGAGGATTCGGATGGCTAGTCTGCCATAAAGAAGCGACGGCCCCGCCAGCAATGGCTTCTTGGACATAGTCGTGACCATTGAGCTGCCGAACGATCGGGACAAACAGATTTCCCTTCGTAACGTTTCGCGAATCAATCGTCACTCCTCGAATCTCAAGCTCATCGTATCGAGAGGACAGTCCGTGTCCTCCCGCCATTTGTTCAATGACTTTCAGCTTGCGGCAAATCATCGGCAGGTCACTTCCTTCCTCGCTGCATGGCTAGAAATGAACGATCGCACCGGTTTGGCACTCCCCCCGTTTCGCCTTTGGCTCCGTTCATCGACCGACCACGCTCTTTTCCCAATCCGTTTTGGTAAGCTTATAAGCATGATATGTTTGATTATCGATTTCTATATTTTGATGATACGCAAACCCGCATTTTCGAATCACTTTATTTGAAGGAACATTATGTACTAGAGCAATCGCATTTAGCACATCGACATTCGTGCTGCTGAACAAGAACGCAGTCAAGCCTTTGGCCGCCTGAGTCGAGTAGCCTCTGCTTCTATAGTCTCTGGATACGGCATACATGATTTCCCGGTTTGGAGGCGGAAGCTCCGGTTTGATCCGCGTACAGCACCAGCCGACAAATCGCCCTGTCGCTTTGTCTATCATCCCCAGACGGAGACAAAGCTGACCAACATCTCCGCCGTCCGATACGGCTTTCAAGAACTGCCGGTTTTCTTTGAGCTCATAGTTCAATAGCCAGTTAGCCCGCTTCTCTTTGGGTACGTTCCAGCCCGGGAGCCATTCATAAATTTCAGGCTGCCACGTAAGCTCGTGAATGTCGTCTAAATCGTCAGGCCCAAATTCACGCAGGATGAGATCGCTGCATTCAATCGTAAAAGCTTGGTTTGCCGAACCGGAGCTTGGATTCAAGTTCATATTCGCCCCCATAAATATACAATTTTCCATCCCATGAGATAGGCTTACTACTGCTCCAATACAAGCGGAAGCCCATCTAACATCAGCTTCGCATCGCTGTGGCCAGCTCCGCCAGTTTGACGATCGTATTCCAGTTGCGCGTCGTTGCCAGTGCGCCCAGCTTCTGGACATTACTTGCCAGCTTGGAATCGAGCACGCTTTGCCGGAACAAATAATAGATCTCTTGCCCATGAATATGGAATTCATCCGTACCGTCTTGTCCGGCGGACAGTACTTCGGTAATATTCTCCGGAGGTGATTCCGTCAAAATCGATACCTGAATCGATTCTCCTTCCCGCAAAGAATCCGCCGCATAGGGACAAGCATCGATGATCTGCTCCAGCTCCCCCGCCGTTCGCAGCATGACACTAGGTGCTATGCCGAAAGTGCCCTCGATTTCCTGCCTGATCCGTTGAGCGAGCAGCTCTGCGGCTTCATCCGAGACGAACAAAAAGTTGCCGCTCTGCAAATACGTCTTTACACCGGCAAGTCCCATCCCTTCCAGCACCCGCTTGAGCTCAGCCATCTTGACCATGTTCTTCCCGCCAACATTTATCCCCCGCAGCAGCCCGATATAAACTGTCATATTCTCCTGTCTCCTCCTATGCAATGAAATCGAATCTTCCATGTCATAACAAATTCTTCTATATGTATAGTACATTCACAATTGCCATCTCATCGATCCCTACGCCAGTTAGCAATGTAACCAATCATGGAGATCTCCTTATTGTAAAAATATAACAATACCCATTACCTATAAAACCAAAAAAGCCAAGCATTTTGCACTAAGGCAAACATGCTCGGCTTATTAATAACGTCGTTATAAATAAAACTGACAACCGACTTGTCATTTAAAATGATTTTTTTTCAATTTTCATCCGAAAATTAGGTATCCTTGATCTCTATAATAGTATTATAACTCATCGTTTATTATAAGTCTATACTTTTTTTGGTATTTCGCATATATTTTTTGACGAACTCATTTTACAGGAGGTATTAATGCATGATTGTACTGGAAGGCATCAACAAATCGTTCAAAGTAGCCAAACGAACGGCCGGGCTGCGGCAAGCGGTCAAAGCGTTGTTTCGCCGCGAGCATACGATTGTAGAAGCGCTTCACCAAATTTCGTTCACGATCAATGAAGGGGAAATCGTCGGGTATATCGGTCCGAACGGTGCGGGCAAGTCCACCTCCATCAAAGTGATGAGCGGCATCCTCGTGCCGGACAGCGGATCGTGCTCCATTCTGGGATTCACTCCATGGGAGGATAGAACCGCCTACGTAAAGCATATCGGCGTTGTGTTCGGACAGCGGACCCAGCTGTGGTGGGACGTGCCGGTGATCGATTCCTTCGAGCTGCTGCGAGATATTTATAACATCCCGGAAGCTGAGTATAAATCGAATCTGACCATGCTCTGCGAAACGCTCTCGCTGGAAAGCCTGCTGCAGACTCCCGTCCGGCAGCTGAGCCTGGGACAGCGGATGCGCTGCGAGATAGCCGCCTCCTTGCTGCACAGCCCCAAAATCTTATTTCTGGATGAGCCGACCATCGGACTCGATGCCGTAAGCAAAATCGCCGTCCGCCAGTTTATCAAGGCGATCAACAAGGAAAAAGGAGTGACCGTCATCCTGACGACACACGACATGCACGATATCGAATCGCTGGCAGACCGGATCCTGATGATAGGCAAAGGGACGCTCCTGTACGACGGATCGTTGAATGATCTGCGCAACCGCTTCGGCACCCAACGGATCATAACGGTCGATTATCGCGAGCATACAGAGCCCGTCGATATACCTGGCGCCTCACGGTTATCGTGGACTTCCGAGAGGGCGGTATTCAGCGTAGACACCGAGCAGGTGCAAATTGCGAATGTGCTCTCCCGGTTATCCGAGCAAATCGAGCTGGAGGACGTGAGCATCGAGACCAAACCGGTAGATGAACTTATCATACAACTGTATAAGGAGCATCAAATATGAATGCTTACCTGTCCGTCTGGAAGCTGCGGTTTATTAACGGCTTGCAATACCGCGCGGCGGCACTGGCCGGGATGGCGACGCAGCTGTTTTTCGGGTTTATTTTCATCATGATTTTCATCGCCTTTTACAGCCAGAGCACCGTACAGCCCCCGATTTCGCTCCAGGAGCTGGTAGCCTACATATGGCTCCAGCAAGTATTTCTCGCCTTCGTCATGCTGTGGTTTCGCGACAACGAGATTTTTCAATTGATCACGAGCGGCAATATTGCTTACGAATTATGCAGACCTTGCGACATTTACCCTTTCTGGTATTCCAAGCTGCTCGCCCAGCGGCTGTCCAGCGCCATCCTCCGCTGCTTCCCGATTCTTATCGTTGCATTCCTGCTGCCTCACCCTTACAGGCTGACCCTGCCGCCTTCACTGTCCACTTTGGCCTTGTTTCTGGTTACCCTAATGTTAGGGTTGCTCGTGGTCGTGTCGATTTCCATGCTCATTTACATCTCCGTCTTCTGGACGATGTCTCCCACCGGCTCGATCCTTATGATCGCCATAGCCGGTGAATTTTTCGCCGGAATGGTCATTCCCGTTCCGCTGATGCCGCAATGGATGCAGACGATCACCTACGCGCTGCCGTTTCGCTGGACGACGGATTTTCCTTTTCGCGTCTACTCGGGCCAAATCCCTCAGACCGAAGCACTGTGGGGGATCCTCATTCAGCTGGCCTGGCTGGCCGTACTGGTCGGCTTTGGCCGATGGTGGCTGCGCAAGGCGCTCCGTCAAGTCGTAGTGCAAGGAGGATAACCTGACATGAATCTATATTTCAAATACGTAGCGATGCTGTTCAAATCCCAGGTTCAGTATCGCGCGTCATTCTGGCTTATGATGATAGGGCAGTCACTGACGCCCTTGACTACCTTTGCCGGACTCTATTTTATGTTCGACCGGTTCGGGCAGCTGAAGGGCTGGAGCTTCTTCGAAGCGGCGCTCTGCTACGCGATCATCGGTCTCTGCTTCTCCTTAAGCGAGACGTTCGCCCGCGGCTTCGATACGTTTTCAGGCCTCGTGCAGGGAGGAGATTTCGACCGGCTGCTTGTGCGGCCCCGAAATACGGTATTGCAGGTTCTGGGCTCCAAATTCGAATTCGCCCGAATGGGGCGATTGCTGCAGAGCGTCATCATCCTCATCTGGTCACTGCACAACCTGCCTATTGAGCTCACGTTTCCGAAGGTGATCACGCTAACCTTGATGATCCTGTGCGGCGTGCTTATTTTCAGCGGCATCTTCATGGCGACAGCCTCCCTCAGCTTCTGGACGGTCCAGGGGCTGGAGGTGGCGAATGTGTTTACGGACGGCGGCCGCGAAATGACCAAATACCCGCTCAATATATATCAGCGGTGGGTGACCCTCTTCTTTACCTTCGTCATCCCTTTCGGCTGCGTCAACTATTTGCCGCTGCTGTACCTCTTGGACAGAGCGAATGGGAACGAGCTGCTGTATATGCTGTCGCCCCTTGCCGGAGTGCTGTTTTTCTTCCCCTGCCTGTTATTTTGGCACATCGGCGTCCGGCATTACCGGTCTACGGGATCATGATGGGATTGAAAGACATGGGCTAAGCATAATCAAACCGCAGACTGCTTCGATAGAGTCTGCGGTTTTTGCTGTTCATGCTAACGGCTCCCATTCAGTTCCTGTACGCCGCCTTTCGCCTCAAGCCCTCCGTTGTTTTTGGCAATGTTGTTTTGCTCCTTGACATTGACACTAGCGTCAAACTTTACAATAAGATTCGAAATCATCTGAACAAAGAGAGGAGACATGATCCATGTCGACAAAAGAAAGAAATGAGAACGAAAGCCATGCAAGCGGAAAGACGGTGAAAGAGCATGCGGTCGTTGCGGGCGGGGATCGCGCAGCCGTTACGGTAATTGGCCTGGGGCCGATGGGGCAGGCATTGGCGGGAGCCTTTCTGAACAGCGGCCACAGAACAACCGTATGGAATCGTACGCCAGGCAAAGCGGTTGAACTTGTCAAACAGGGAGCAGTCCTTGCCGATACGGCCGCCGATGCTGTGGCAGCGAGCTCTTTGACCATTATCTGCGTATTGGACTACAATGCTGTGAACGCGATCCTGAGTCCATTGGGAGATCAACTAGCAGGACGAACCTTCGTGAACTTAACGGCCGACACGCCTGATCGGTCCCGGCGGATGGCGGCTTGGGCTGCCGAGCAAGAAATCGATTATATCGACGGGGCGATTATGACTCCTACGCCGACCATTGGAACGCAGCACGCCGTCGTTCTGTACAGCGGACCGGAACCGGTTTATCAGGCTCATCGGGAAACATTGTCGAGCATAGGAGGCACCGCCTCTTATCTGGGCGAAGATTCCAGCCGTGCCGCGGCGTATGATGTGGCGCTGCTTGACCTGTTTTGGACAACGATGAGCGGTTATGCCCATGCTCTCGCCCTCGCCGGCGCAGAGAACGTCGCTCCCAAGGAATTTGCAGCCTATGCCCGGGGAATCGCTGCGATCATGCCTAATATTATGGTTGACATAGCGAATGCCGTTGAAGCGGGACGCCATCCGGGCGATGCCTCCAGCATTACCTCCGCTGCGGCGGGGATGGAGCATATCATCCACGCCGCTCAGTACCACGGTATGGATACTTCCGTTATGAGTGCGGCCTTGGCAGCGGCCCGGCGGGCCATCAATGCAGGATACGGCAATGACGGCTACGGCCGTCTGACCGGGTTTCTGAGGAACCCGCATCTGTGAACGGCCGCCTGCTCAAAACGAATTAAGCCCCTGTCTTCATGCAGACCGGGGCTCTTCCTTTTATGTAGCTGTTGATGCAGCTGCTTCCGCTGCCTTTACTGTTCGCTTTTCCATCATTTTAGCCTTTTGCTTTTCCAGCCGCTGTTTTACGGCTTCCAACGCCTCGATTTGTTGGTTGATTTGATTCAGCTTCCCTTGATAAGCGTCCAACATTTCTTTGCAAAACTCGTACTCATCGGGCCCGCTGTCCTCGCATGACAGTATTTGCTCGATTTGCTCGGTTGTTAAGCCCAAACCCAAATAAAGCTGAATGATTCTTATGCGTTCAATGGCTGACTCGTCGAATTCCCGGTAATCATTTTCCAGCCGCATGGCTTTAATGATCTTTTTCTTTTCATAGTGCCGGATAGATCTTGTGCTGACGCCGGTTCTCTTGGATAACTCGCTTATTTTCACAGCAAAAGCCTCCCTGCCGTCAAAAAATCGTTGGTTCTCTATGAGTTCGGTTGCGCAGATTCATTTTATACCAAATGATGTAAATCAAATATCGATACATCCATTATAAAGCAGTCCCGCTCGAGCTTACAACCAGCCCTTTCATTGCACAGGTGCTAAAAAAAGCTTATTGACATTCACACTAGTGTGAACCTTTACAATAAATCCAGCCCCAAAATGAAAGGAGGCCATTTCATGAATAGAAATGACCATGAGCAGAGTAGAAACGACCGAGTCCTTGAAGAAGCCGCCGGGATACCGGATGCAGACCGCACGCCGGTAACGGTCATCGGCCTGGGAGCCATGGGATCGACGCTTGCAGGCGCTTTTCTGGACAGCGGGCATCCGACGACCGTATGGAACCGGACTCCAGGCAAAGCGGACGCCCTGGTAGCCCGCGGTGCAGCTCTTGCCGCGACGGTAGACGAAGCGGTTAAAGCCAGCTCCTTGGTAGTAATTTGCGTGCTGGACTACTCGGTTGTGCAAGAAATTCTCCAACCGGCGAGCAGCGGACTGGCGGGCCGTGTCCTAGTGAATTTAACCAACGGAACCCCAGTCCGGGCACGCGAGCTCGCCGAATGGGCTGGCCGCCATGGCGCGGATTACCTGGACGGCGGCATCATGGCGGTCCCTTCCCTTATAGCCCGGCCTGAGGCGGTGCTGCTCTATAGCGGAACAGAGGATGCCTTCAATCGGCATCACTCTACGCTAAGCCGGTTGGGCAAGGCCGTCTACCTCGGCAGCGACCCCGGACTTGCGCCGCTGCACGACTTGGCCCTGCTAAGCGGAATGTACGGAATGTTCGGCGGCTTCCTGCATGCGGCAGCGCTGGTGGGCTCCGAAGGGGTTAAGGCAACGGAATTCACTTCTACGTTGCTTATCCCTTGGCTGCAAGCGATGATGACAACGCTGCCCGAGATGGCACGGCAGATCGACACCGGGGACTACACCTCTAAGGAAGCCAGCCTGGAAATGCAGGCGTCGAACGATACTATCGGCGAAGTAAGCAGGGCGCAAGGAATCAGCACCGAGCTGTTTGCTCCATTGTACGATCTTATGAAACGGCGGGTAGCCGAAGGACATGGGAGCGACGATTTCCCAAGCGTGATCGAGCTGATCCGAAAACGGCACTAAGGTTGTAAAACTA
This sequence comes from Paenibacillus sp. H1-7, assembly GCF_022354825.1. Classification (GTDB taxonomy): domain Bacteria; phylum Bacillota; class Bacilli; order Paenibacillales; family NBRC-103111; genus Paenibacillus_S. The sequence continues at coordinate 1,216,519 of NZ_CP031168.1, read as the reverse complement.
ATCAGGGCTTCCTCTCGGAAGCCCTGGTCATTTATTTATATTAATTCATTCAATGAAATAATCATCCGTTTTACGGGAACGGCGGGAATATCATTCCGTCTGTTGGTCCACTTCACATGAGATGATATCCGTTGCCGGATCATCGCCGACATATATCATCTCCGATACGGATGTTCCGGTCCATTCGCAAGCAGCCTGAATTGGAGAAGCCAATGTCCCCTGATGCCACAATGACTTCAAAATAGTTGAGCACGCCCATTCGCTCAAGCTTTAGCCTCTGTTCGCTCAGATCGCCATTCGTTATGACGCCCAGCCGCTCCCCTTCGGATCGCTCCAGATATGGGATCACATCCTCGAAAGGCTTCCAGTGGCTTTGAGTTCGCGATGAAACGATTGAACTGCAGCATACTCGGCGCCTTTAAAATCCAGCAGCGTTACGTTCAAATCAAAAAACAGCATCGGCTTCACCCTACTCCATAGATTCAAGAATCACTTCGTCAGGAACCTTCTCGAACAAAGGCGTTACGGATTCGCGCTTATGAATTCTGCTGACCGCCTCTCCGAATAACGGAGCAACCGATACCACCTTGATTTTACTGGAATGAGCAAGATGCGGGTTGTCTACGGAATCGGTCCCTATAATAAGCTCGATCGGGCTGTCCTCCAGCTTCTTGATGCCGGCTTCATTCATAACCAGATGGGATAAGCAGGCCAATATTCGTTTGGCTCCTCTGCGCACAAGCATGTTGGAAAGGTCGACCAGCGTTCCGCCCGAGATGGAGAAATCGTCAAAGATCAGCGCCGTCTTCCCGTTGACGTCCCCTATCAGTTCCAGCACTTCAGCCCGCTCGCTGTGATCTTTTCTTGTTTTGTCTCCAATAGCAATCGCGGTGCCCAAATAATCGGCATACTTACGGGCTTGCTTGGCAAATCCGGCATCCGGAGAGACGACAACCAGATCGGACAATTGCATTCTTGCGATCGTTTCGCACAATACCGGGAGCGCATAGAGATGATCTACCGGCTTTTTGAAAAAGCCTTGAATTTGATCGCTGTGCAAATCCATCGCTACGACACGATCGGCTCCGGCCATTTCAATGGCTTCCGCGCAAACGCGCGCCCGGATGGATACCCTGGGCTCGTCCTTTTTGTCGCCTTTGGCATAGCTGAAATAAGGCATAATGACCGTGACGCTATTGGCGCTGGCCCGTTTAAAAGCATCGATCCAAAACAAAATCTCCACAAATTCGTCATTGGGCTTCAAGCCCATGGTTTGTACAAGATAGACGTCTTTCCCTCGAACCGTCTCTCCGATCCTTACGAACGTATTTCCTTCTGAGAAGGAAAGCGTTTCCGACCGGCCGACCTCGACTCCCATATAGCGGCACATCTTCTCGGCAAAGGCTTTTCCTGAGCTTCCGGCGAATATTTTGATTTCGGCTATATTCATCTTGTACCTCCCCATGGTTTACATGCTGGTCCTTCACTTATAATTATTCCATAAAAATACAGTTCGCGGAACGACCATTCTTGAACAGTCGTTGAACAACATCAACATTTCCCAAAACAGCGTTTCTTATACTACAAAATAACCCTGCAAAGCGGAGCTTTGGCTTCGAGGCCAATCGGATTCTTTGCAGGAGCGCCGGTCTTAACCGTGCAAAAAGGCGACCTGAATAGGCCGCCTCACAAGGTTTATGGAGCTACATTGAAACGTACCTGATATTGCACGGATTGAGAGGGCTGCTTCTTATCCCGGACGATCAGAACGGTCTTGCCGTAAATCGTGGAAGCTTTAATCACTTCTACATGATGCCGCATATCGTGCGGTCTAATATCCGGGACAACGGTTGTCCCTGCAGGGAACTGCAGCGTATACTCGAATACATCGTCCGTGAAGCCCTCCAGCGCTTTATTGTTCACCTTGATTCCCTTCAGCAGAGGCAGACCGGACGGCAGTGCCGGAATATCCAGATTGCCGCCGCCTACTGGCGATTGAGCAATATTTTGTACAGCTTGAGCACCAAGCCGGCCCTCTAACTGCTGCAAATACAGGCTGGTTGGTGACACATGAAATCCGAAGGACTCCCAGTATCCGTCGCTGCGCGGACGATTGTCATCTCCATTTGGCAAATACGGCTTGACTTTGGCTCCTACGTGGCCGATCGCATAGTTTTGCGCCGTCGGAGGCTGCTGCGCTATCAAATCCCCCTCCGTATTCCACGCCACATAGTTCGCTCCCGACCAGCCGTGCCCGGTTCCGTATGAACCGCGGTCCTGGATGGCAATATCCGCCTTCACATTGTCGTACAATCCTCCGACCGACCAGCGGTGGTGCGGCTCGCTTGAGGCATATTCGTTAACGGATTGGCTGTCAAGGAAGACATTCGGGCCCTGAACACGGCTGTCCACGATGAAAGCATGTCGTGCCGTTTCCGCATAATTGCGCTGCATCAGTGTGAGCTCTCCACCCAATTTAAAAGGATACCTGCGCTCACCTGTAATGACACTGACCATATCCAGCGATTGATTGTCTTGAATCGTCACCCACTTGGCTCCCCGGCCCACATGCGCCAGCGCATGGTTCAGATGGAGCCCGGTTACTTCGCGCATCCATGCATTGGTTACATGGGTGAAAATAGCGAAGCTGACCGCATGGTTTTCATCGGAGAAATATTTCTTCCCATTTTGAGTCGCCGTGACGCTCGGATCGAATTCCGAATCTACGCGGAGATTTTCCACGCCCACTTGCTCCAGACGGTTCGGATCCTCATACTTGACGATAGCTCCTCCGCCCCAGCGCTGTTCGATGGAATTCGCGATCGGTGCATCGATGGTGATGACATTGCCCTGAATCCCCGTTATGACACGGTCGAAATCAAGGCTGAAAGGCGTCCACTGCACGGTTCCTTCGATCTCATGGATCGTATCCATGTCGATTTCATGAATCCAGCGGTCGTTACCGTAACGGCGAACTTTAATTTTGTCCCCTACCTGGTATCCGCTGGCGTCGTCGACATGGAACGAACGCGATCCGGATGGAACGAATAGGTCCGCAATTGTGACCGCCGTGTCTTCCAGCATCTTCACAGGCTGTCCCTTGATTTCGAGAATATTCCGTTTCGCCGTACCGGTCGCATACAGGATCGTGCCGTCTTCCCCTTGGCCTTCCCCGCGCAGAACGACGCCGCTTGCTTGAATATACAGCGTTCCGGAAATCTCATACGTACCTTTCTTCAGCAGTATCGCACCACGGAAGCCGTCGGCGTCTTGCGGCATAAGCGAGACCTGATCGATTGCCGCCTGGATGCGCGCCATGTCATCCCCTTCTCCAGGCTCCAGAGCGATTCGTGCCTGAACATCGGGGATTTTCACCCCGCCTCCCATATAACCGGCATTGGAGAAATCCAGAATCCGGTTGCCGCGGTAATCGGGAGCGTAAGCCATTTGCCCGTTGTGGTCGAGATAAGCAATTCTGCTCTCTCCCAGACTGATGTCAGCCGTATTGGGAACCGTAAAGAACAAGGCATCGTACACCGGCTTGTTGCCGAGCATAAACTCCAGACGAATTTCGTAATTTCCCGCACTCGCTACACTACCCGGAAATGTCAGCACCTGCTGCGTATCGCGATGCAAGGCTGCTGCCGGAAGCTCCGCAGCTATCGTCCCCGTCGTCGCGTTAACGAGAGCTGCCTTCACCTGCCCGTCGGAATAAGGAGTCAGCCTAACGGAAGGATAGGCATCTCCTACTGCGAGCAGCGCCGGTTTGCCGATCTCTCTTTCCATCGTTGCGTGATCCATCTGCACATCGACAAGAAGCGTGCCCGGATCGTATACGTCTACCCAGACGCTGGCTTCTTTCGTAATGCCGTCCAGCGTTGCTCTGCCGATAATTTTGGCGACGCCTTGCTGAAGAGCCGTTACGGTTCCGTAGGTATTCACCGATACCGTCCCTGCCTTCGTGCTCTCCCATGTAACCGGAGTCTGCGACAAATCGGCCGCCTGGCCGTTGCTCATTATACCGCCGAGCTTGAAGGAATACGATTCCGCCGGGCGAAGCGTGACCGTATCGTAGCGGTCCATAACACGACCCGTCATATCCGCTACGTAAACGCTTTCCAATACGGCCTTAGGGGGCTCGCCGTTGGAGGAATACAAGGAGAACTCGTTCAATTGGAAGCCGCTTGTACTGGATAATTGGACGGACAGCTTCACGTATCGGGAGTTGACGGCAGGGAAATGAACGTTTTCCAATTTGTTGGATACGGAGCCGTTGATCGTTTTGACAAAGGCGTCCTGCCACTCGACGTTATCCTTCGAAGTTTGAATCTTATAATTGCTGACGCTCCCCGACTTGAAGTGGATCGCCGCTTCGTCAATGTCGTAATGCGCTTTCAAATCAACCGTGATCCAAACGTTGCCGTCCGTCCTGTCGGCGCTGAGAGGCTGCCAGAACGTGGCCGGGTCGCCGTCAACAACAGAGACAGCTCGTCCGCAGGAGCAATCGGAGCTCTGCGATACCGGTTTGTTCAGCGCCAAATTGACCTTCGGCCCGGCTTCCAGAGACAATGCCGTACTCGGTGCAGGTAACAGTGCAGGGATCAGTAAGGATAAGAAGAGCAGCATAGCCAGGCAACGGCTGATCGTTTGCTTAGCTTGGTACAATGAATTCTCCACCTCTCATTTTGAGTCTGCTATCATGGGATGTACGTTGACTCCTCGGTACTAGTTTAGGCCCTATGGTTGCTGCGGGCTTCCGCTTAGCTCCGGGACGACCCTATATCCTTTTCCCCCTTTCGGATTCGAATGTTTAGCTGCTGTGTAAGCCATAGTCCTATCATAAGATATAGAAGATAACAGATTTCACTGCGAAAATATCAATATTCTATTCATTTTTGGTTACGCTTTCAAAATTGACTGCATTTGTTCTCTGTACGTTTCTTACTTGGTCCCGGTAACGTTGCGGAGTGACTCCGACCTTTTTCTTGAACAGCTGGATAAAGTATGACGGGTATTTAAAGCCGGTCTCTTTACTGATCTCCTCGACGGAATGCGTCTGAAACTCCAATAGCGTCTTTGCCTGCTCCAATCTTTTCTCATTCGTATACTCGATAATCGTTTTGCCCATTTGTTCCTTGAACAGCTTGGATAAATAATTGGGAGAGAAATGCAGCCGGGATGCCATATAGGCAATCGTAAAAGGCATTTTATAGTTCTGATCGATCCATTTCAGCATGGCGTTAATATGCTCAGCCGTTCGGGAAAAAGTAGCGATTGCAGAACGCTTGCCGGTTTTGGGCAAATCCATATGAGTCTGAAAATGGGTAAAAAGATGAAGCAGAAACAGCAATACGCCTTCCCTGCGCAGGGGGACCGGCCCTCGAGTCAGCAGCTCGCCTAATTGCAGCAGCTGCAGCTCCATGAATGCGGCGTGCTGGCCGGTGAAATGAAATACTTGCTTGGTTGTTTGCTGCTCTACGAATTGAATAAAAAAAGAGGTGGCATACGGAAATAATGTGGTGAGCGGTTCGATAACGGAGGTTCGTAATTTGAGAAGGCTTCGTATGTAAACCGGAGGAACATTCATACGGACATGATGCTGCTGATACGGTTTGATCAGGATTAAGGTACCCGGCTGCAGAAAGTACGTCTGACCGCCGACCAGACACGTGCCGGTCCCTTCATGGATATACAATATTTCCAAGCCCTCGTGAGCATGAAAATATTCGGCGGAGTCCGTGTAGTTGCCGCGATAACTGAACATGTACAAATTGTCCTGCCAATTTCTCAGTTTGAGTATTTTCATCCCATGACCTCCTATGCACAGCACAGTGTCTATTCCGATGATTAATCCGGCATATGCTTAAGTTTTTCGATCAACGATAAGATACCCTTGCTCCGGCTCCATCTCCCGAAAGCCCGCCATGTCCGGCAAGCGGTAGTCCATGTCCCGGCTGCCGGCGATAAGAATCACATTGTGCCATTCCGTCTTATCCGACCCTTCACCTTGGAGGACAAATGCTTTGGTGCAGGCATATGTCTCAGCAAGCGTCGAATAAATGGCGTTGATCAGCCTGTCGCTGCCGCCCTTGCCCATCAAATTCAACAAAATAGCGCCCCCGGCACGGAGCTTTTCCTTCGTCATTGCGAAACATTCCGCCGACAACAAATGCATCGGCGTTCCTTTAGCCGTGAACGCATCCAAAACAATATAATCCAGAGAGCCCGGCGGTACACTCTCCAGCATCTGACGCCCGTCGCCTATTACAACGTTATCGCCGCTATAGCCAAAAAAACGCCGGCTGAGCTGCACGACGGTCTCATCGATTTCCGCTACGGTGACCCGCTTGTCCGGATAGCGTCCCGCAATCGTCCCAATCCCGTGCCCGATCACGAACAAACTGGAAAACGACGAATGGTTGTACTCCATCAGATGCGCCATCGCCCTCGGGTATTCCAGCACCATCCGCTTCGGCTGCTTCAAGTCCAACGCGCCTTGGACAGCTCCGTCGGCAAACTGCAAATAACGAAACTTTCCCAGTTCCCCATACAGCTGTGTAGCTTCATATACCGAAATCTCGTTATAAGAGCTGGATTCCTTGGCCAACAATATCAATCGGTCCGTCTCCTTCTTTTGATGCCGTATGTGTCAAGCCTCACGGAAGCCCGAAGCCCGTCCCTCTTACAGGGCCGGCTCCTCCAGGTCCACGCGAAACTCGCATTCGCTGCGCACATAATAAGTTCCGTTGATTTTCACGCTTAACGGAGTATAACGCTCTATGAAACCGCCATCCTCCGTGCGTACCGGGATATCGTCAGCCGTTCGCTCCCACACGGAAACCTTCAGCTGAAATAAGGAGGCGGCGAACAGCTCCGTATCCGTATGAAGTATTTTTGATAAGAGCATGCATCATTCACCTCCCTTTCCGGGCTTCCGTCCTAGTTTAGCATCCGGCGGTACCCGGTATTCATAATTGGTTTTGCACAGCTGCAGCAAGTCAAATTTCAATCCCCGTTTGGGGAGCGTAATTTTCGGAAGCTTGCTCCCTTTGCGATGAAGCGCCGTGCGCACCTGCTTTAGATCGGCCACCGTATTGACGATCAGCTCATCCGGCCGCTCTTCGGCGTAACGGGTTACGAGAAACCGGTCACATGCCGTTTCCCCGTAGGCCTGTTCAAGCTCGAGCAGCTGACAATCGACGAGCATCCCTTCCTGCACCTTGGCTACCATGACATGCTCCGCTCCGAAGTACAGCACATCCTGGTCTATGACGGCCTCTCTGTCGACAATTTGCTTATCGGACGCGTGCTCGAGATTGCGGATGCTGTTCAGCATCCTCTGCGCTTTCTCGAACTCCAGCCGAGCAGCGTACGCTTCCATTTGGCCGTGTAAAATTTCAAGGAGTCCTTGTCCTCCATTCGCGAGCAGCTCGGCGGCTTGCTTCACTTTATCCGAGTAGTCCGCCTCCGTAATCTTCCCTTCGCAGATCCCGCTGCATTTGCCGATATGATACAAGAGACAAACCTGCTTCGGCATCGTTTTGCACGTGCGCAGACCATACTGCTCCGTAACAAACTCCAGGATAGCGTCGCGAAATGTCGCGCTTTTGAAAGGGCCGAGACGCTTCACGTCAGGCTCTTTGCTTCTCCGGCGCCGATTCCGGTAATATACGTCCAGTCTCGGGAAGCGCTCGTTGGTCAGCTGAAGATAAGCGTAGCCGCTGTTGTCCCTTTTCAAAGCCCTATTGTAGGGCGGTTTATGTATTTTAATCAAGTTGTTCTCAAGCATTAGGCTTTCGGCTTCGTTATTCACAAGAACGACCTCGATAGAGGCGATCTCCGCCACGAGCTGCCGGATTCTTTTGCGGGTATGACGCCCTGTGAAATAAGATCGCAGCCGGTTTCGAAGATGGATCGACTTGCCGACGTAGATGATGCGGCCGTCCGCATTTTTCATAATATAACAGCCGGGGCTTGCCGGATAGTCGCCCGCACTAAACACAAACGGCATGTACCGTCTTCCTCCTACTCTACCATACTGCCTTCTCCTCCATAGGGATGGGACGTTTGTGTATTCGACATGCATGTCAAATTTACCTTGTTTTCCCCGATAGGAAAAAATGGCTTCTTGCGGCGATAGGCCAAGAAGGTATGCGAAACCACCAGACATTTAACCCAAATTATGGTAATATAGTCTATGTTATCTATTTTTTTGAATACCGATTATAAAATGAGGTGGAACCATTGCCGGTAGTTACCCTTGGCGGCGTATTTATCCAGGTTACGAATTTGGAGCAATCGATCAAGTATTACACGGAGGTCCTTGGCTTCCGAGCCCGAGGCATTGAAGACTGGGGGAACGGGGAACGGGGAGCGACCCTCTTCTTCGACGAGCCGCAAGGCAAGCCGCTGGTTACATTGGCTGAAGCAGCTCGCGTTCCAGCAGCCGAGAGACCTTTATTTAATCTGCAGTGCACAGATATTGAAGCGATGCACAAGCAGATGAGGGAAGCCGGACATCCTGTATCCGAGCTTGTACAATGGGATTCCGAATGGAACCGTCACCTGCATTTCGATCTGCATGACCCGGATGGGAATCCTATCAACCTCATTCAAGTACAAAGAAAACAGAAGTAGCGCATGCCAAAAAACCTGTCCGGACCGTGTAAGGCCGGGCAGGTTTTCATTGAGGGACGCTGCGGTAATTAGAACACCTTCGTCGTCCAAGATTCGCAATTCCAAATGTCCGTTACGACATCGCGGTAAAATTCCGGTTCGTGGGAAATCATTAGAATGCTGCCTTTGTACGCCTTGAGGGCGCGCTTCAGCTCATCCTTCGCATCGACGTCCAAATGGTTCGTCGGCTCGTCGAGCACGAGCAGGTTCGTTTCGCGGTTGATCAGCTTGCACAGGCGCACCTTGGCCTTTTCGCCGCCGCTCAGCACCGTAATTTTGCTCTCGATGTGCTTGGTCGTCAGACCGCATTTGGCCAGCGCCGCGCGCACCTCGAACTGCGTGAAGGAAGGGAACTCCTTCCATATTTCCTCAATACAAGTGTTGTAGTTGGCGTCCTTCGCTTCCTGCTCGAAATAGCCGATCTGGAGGTTGTCCCCCAGCTGAACGGAGCCGGATAATGCCTGAATCTCACCCAAAATGCTGCGCAAGAGCGTCGTCTTCCCGATCCCGTTGGCGCCGACAAGAGCGATCTTCTGTCCGCGCTCCATCCGCAGGTCAAGCGGTCTCGACAACGGCTCGCCATAACCGATAACAAGCTCCTTCGTTTCGAAGATGAGCTTGCCGGCCGTGCGGCCTTCCTTGAAATTGAACTGCGGCTTCGGCTTTTCCTTCGCCAGCTCGATCACGTCCATCTTGTCGAGCTTCTTCTGACGGGACATCGCCATGTTCCGCGTCGCCACGCTCGCCTTGTTACGTGCTACGAAATCCTTCAAATCGGCGATTTCCTGCTGCTGGCGCTTGTAGGCCGACTCCAGCTGCTGCTTCTTCATGTCGTATACCTGCTGGAAATGCTCGTAGTCGCCGACGTAGCGGTTCAGCTCCTGATTTTCCATATGATAGATCAGGTTAATAACGCTGTTGAGGAACGGAATGTCGTGAGAGATCAGAATGAAGGCATTCTCGTATTCCTGCAAATAGCGCTTCAGCCATTCGATATGCTGCTCATCCAAATAGTTCGTAGGCTCGTCGAGGAGCAAAATATCCGGCTTCTCCAAGAGCAGCTTGGCGAGCAATACTTTCGTCCGCTGCCCTCCGCTAAGATCGTTCACGTCCTTGTCCAAACCGATATCGGTCAAGCCCAAACCGCGGGCGGTTTCCTCGATCTTCGCATCGATCATATAGAAGTCCTGATTCGTCAGCGTATCCTGAATCGTTCCGACATCCTCGAGCAGCTGCTCCAGCTCCTCCGGAGACACGTCGCCCATTTTGCCGTACATCTCGTTCATTTCCTGCTCCATGTCGAACAGGTATTGGAACGCGCCCTTCAGCACGTCGCGGATCGACATCCCTCTGCTCAGCACCGCATGCTGATCGAGGTAGCCGACGCGCATCCGGCGCGACCATTCGATCTTCCCGTCGTCCGGCTGAAGCTTGCCTGTAATAATGTTCATGAAAGTCGACTTGCCTTCGCCGTTGGCGCCGATCAAACCGATATGCTCGCCCTTGAGCAGGCGGAACGATACGTTATTGAAAATCGCGCGGTCTCCGAAGCCGTGACTTAGTCGTTCTACGTTTAATATGCTCATGCATGACACCTTTTCTTTTAGTCTATACTCTCGTCTTATTATAATCGGTAAAGTGCTAACAACTCAATGCAGTAGCCGATATAAAATGTTGTCACTTTCATTAAGGTCCGTTATAAAAAGAAAAGCGCTGCCGCCTGTCGTGCAGGGACGCGCCAATCGTTTATTTCAGGCTGCGGTTCAAAAAAGCTTTCGTCCGCTCAAACCGAGGGTTCTCGAACAACTGCTCCGGATCGCCGGACTCGATGATCTCGCCCTTGTCGAGGAACAAAACCCGATTCGCCACTTCTCTCGCAAAGCCCATTTCATGCGTCACGACGATCATCGTCATATGCTCTTCGGCAAGCTGCTTCATGACCTGCAGCACTTCGCCCGTCAGCTCCGGATCCAAGGCGGAAGTCGGCTCGTCGAACAGCAAAATGTCGGGATTCATCATGAGCGCTCGCGCGATAGCGACCCGCTGCTTTTGCCCGCCGGAGAGCTTCGCCGGATAAGCCGACGCACGGTCGGATAGACCTACCTTCTCCAGCAGCTCCGCGCTTCGTTTGCGGATATCCGCCGCCGACTCTCCCTTGACCAATTTCGGAGAAAGCTCCAGATTTTGCTGGACAGTCAGGTGCGGGAACAGATTGAAGTGCTGGAACACCATGCCCATCCGGGCCGTAATCCGCTTGATCTCATGCGGCTTCGAGTACACTCCGTCCTTGACCAGATCGTCGCCGCCCACTTTAATGCTTCCGCCATTAATGTGTTCCAGATGGATCAAGCTCCGCAGCATCGTGCTTTTGCCGGAGCCGGACGGTCCGATGACCGCAATCACATCGTTTTTATTCACGTCGAACGTGATCTGCTTCAGCACATCGAGCGTGCCGTAGGATTTTGTAAGGTTGGATACTTCAATAATAGCCACCTGCGCCATTCCTTTCATTCATATTTGAACCTTCGCTCCAGCCATTTGAACAATAACGTCAAGATGAGCGTCATGATCAAATAGATGATACCGGCCAAGAAGAAAGGCACGATCGTGAAGTCGCGGTTAACGACCGTTTGCGCGTAGTGCAGCAGCTCCGGAACGGCGACGGCGTACAGCAGCGCCGTATCCTTGACGAGGGTAATCGATTCGTTGGACACGGCCGGCAGCGCGACTCTGAACATTTGCGGCAGGATGATGCGGGTCATCGTCTGCCATTTGCTCAGGCCGAGTACTTGAGAGGCCTCGTACTGGCCTTTATCGATAGCGAGCAAACCGCCGCGGAAAATTTCGGCAAAATAAGCCGCGTAATTCAAAATAAAGCCGAGGCAGGCGGCGACAAACCGATCAAGCACCAAGTATTCGCCGATTCCCGGGATCAGCGGCAGGCCGAAGCAAATGAACAGCAGCTGAAGCAGCAGCGGCGTGCCGCGCATGACGTAAATATAGGCGTGCGCCAGCCAGGCGACCGGCTTGATGCTGCTTTTGGCAGCCAGCGTAAGCACGAAGCCTAGCGGAATCGATACCGCAATGGCAATGATGAACAGGAGCAGCGTCATTTGCGCCCCTTCCAGCATAGGCTTGATCATTGAGGCGATCTGATCAAGTGACATGTAAGCATTCCCCCAAAAGCAAAACAGGATTTCCGCGAAGAAATCCGGTTTGCGTGCGTTATTCTCAATTCAGCTTGCTTATTTCAGCACCTTGTCTTCGCCGAACCATTTTTGCGAAATTTTCGCTGCCGTGCCGTCCTTGTTCAGCTCGTCAAGCGCCTTTTGCAGCTGCTGAAGAAGTGCGTCGTTGCCTTTTTTCACCCCAATGCCGTACTCTTCCGGAGCAAGCGATTCGCCCAGCAATTTGAATGCATCCTTCTCTTTGGCCATGTAGTACTTGATGACCACTTCGTCGATAACGACTGCGTCCACACGGCCGATCTTCAAGTCGCTCAAGGCGAGCACGTTATCGGAATATTCCGTAACTGTCTTGATCTTGGACTTGATAGGATTGTCGTTCAATGCATCCGCTGCGGAAGAAAGAGATTGCAGACCGACCGTTTTGTTAGCCAGATCGTCGAGCTTCGTCAAATTGGACTTAGCCAGTGTAACGACAACCTGCGCATTTTTCAAATACGGCTTCGTGAACAACACTTTTCCTTTCCGTTCGTCGGTAATCGTGTAGCCGTTCCAGATCAAATCGATTCGACCGCTGTTCAATTCGGACTCTTTCGTTTTCCAGTCGATCGGCTGGAATTGAGCCTCTTTTCCCATCTTCTCGGCCGCCGCTTTGGCGTAATCAATATCGAACCCGACGATCTCGTTCTTCTCGTCACGGAAACCCATCGGAGCAAATTTGTCATCAATGCCGATAACCAGCTTCTTGCCTTCGCCAGCCGTACTCTTTGCCGGACCGGAGCATCCTGCGAGGAATGTGAATGTGGCCGCAATGACCAGTCCCCATGTTGCCAAACGTTTCATAACCAAAAAACCCACCTTTTACGGAATATGATTGCTTTAGTGCATTACCACTTTATCAAGAATTACATCATAACATACTCCGTCGAAATGTGTCGATAGCGCATTTTTCCTAGCAATAACTACCAAATCCTCCGTTGCTGGAGGCTTTTGCTTTATAGGAACGTTGTTCTTTGGAAAATTGCTAAAGGGGGAAGTGGGGTATCTACTGCAGGAGCGTAAGCGACCGCCTTTGTTATCGGGAAATCACCGCCGGAAAGCGATAAGATTAAAATTTCCCGATAACAACAGCGGCTGGAAGGAGGTACCCCGCTGGTGTACCCTGCAGCTTATTTTCAATCTATCTGTTCCTCCATGTGCAAAGCCGCCGTCAACGAAGGCTTACTGCACAAACGGAAACAGCAGCTTCTGGTTATCCGACCAGAACATATTTTCCTGATCGATCACCTTCGTACCGGTATCGACGAACTCAGGCACTTTTTTGCCGTTCATCGCATCGACCGCGTGCTTGACTCCAAGATAGCCCATACTGAACGGATTTTGAATGATCGTTGCCTGAATGACGCCTTCCTGCAAAAACTCGATGTCCTCCGGCGTACTGTCGAACGTCACGATCTTGACCTTGCCGGACAGCCCCATATGTTCCGCTGCGGCGGCCACTCCGATGGAGGCAACCGCATCCAAAGCAACGATCCCGTCGATCTCCGCGTTCTCCTGCAGCAGCTTATTCGTCAGCTCGCCGCACCGCTTCAAATCCGCGGAGCAATATTCCGTCCTCAGTACATGCACCCCCGGATGCTTGGAAATGGCGTCACGCAAGCCTTGCTCCCGCTGCTCCGCATTTTTCACCACAGCCCCAAGACCCATAATGGCGATGCGCCCTTGCTCCCCTGTCAGCTCGATCAGCTTATTCCCTGCCTTCTGACCAGCCTCGAAGTTGTTGATTCCGATGAAGCTGCGGACTCTAGAGGAAGCGACCTCCGAGTCGATGCTAATGACGGGAATGCGCTGCGCCGCCACATCATCCACCGTCTTGCCGAGCCCCGCATAATCGTTCGCCGCCAGAACCAGCGCATCCATCCCATCTCTGACCGCCTGCTCTATCAGCTGAATCTGGCCTTCGGCATCACCCTCATATTCGGGCGCAGCCACCTTCAAATTGACGCTGAACTCCTTGGCCGCCGCTTCCGCTCCCATTTTCACCGTCTTCCAATAATCTCCGGTTCCGGTTTTCAGAAGGAGCGTCACGTTGCGGACCGGCTCCACCGTCCCGGTTTCCGCATTGCGGGAGCAAGCGCCCGACGCCAGAAGAAGAAGAGACAGTACGATCAGCAATCGGGCATGCTTAACTAATTGGAGCTTCATCCCTTCGCTTCTCCCCCTTCTTCTCGCAGCAGCGGAAGCCATACCTGCACTACCGTCCCTTCCTCCTGCTTGCTCTCCATCTGCAGCCCGTACGGCTCACCGAACGAGAGCTGGATCCGCTGCTGCACATTCCGCACGCCGACACCGGAGCCTGCCCCTTCCTCTTGCGGAAGGGTACCCGATAGGAGCCGCTCCAATCGATCCGGCGGTATGCCGAGCCCGTTATCGCGTACCTCGAACAGCAGCTTCCCGTCGACAACGGACGCCGTAATTTGAATGAAGCCTTCATCGACCATATATTCGATGCCGTGATAGATCGCATTTTCTACGAGCGGCTGCAGCAGCAGCTTCAATGTCTTATATGGAAGCGCCTCTTCCTGTGCCGTAATTTCATATTCGAATTTGTTCTTGTAACGGATTTTCTGGATGATCAGGTAGTTGCGGATGTGCTCCAGCTCCTCCTGAACCGTAATGATCGTCTTGCCGCGGCTTAAGCTGATGCGGAAAAACTTCGAAAGCGACGTAATCATCGTAATGACGTCCTCGCTCTTGCCGCTGCCCGCCATTCTTACAACCGAGTTCAGCGTATTGTACAGGAAGTGCGGGTTGATCTGCGACTGCAGCACCTCCAGCTCGCTCTTGCGCTTCGCTTCCTGCTCCCGGATGCTCTGGTCCATCAGCTGCCGGATTTGCGTCACCATGAAGTTGAATCTTCGCGACAGGCGTCCCACTTCATCGTTTCCGGTTACCGGGATATGGATGTGAAAATCCCCCTGCTCGACTTTACGCATCGATTTTTCCAGCCGTTTGATCGGCTGAGAGATTTTGGCCGACAGAAAGGCGGAAATGAGCAGCACCAGCAGCACGACGGCGATCAGCAACCACAAGATGAACCCGCCGGTTTCTTTTTTCGTCGCCACAATCTCGTCCATGTAGGAGACGCCGATAATTTTCCAGCCGATATTATTAACCGTCTTGATCGTAATGAGCCGCGTTTCCCCCGTCGATTCGTCGAGGTAGCTGCCGTACGTATATTTGAGCGCCTGCTCCACATTCTCATATTTGAGCCCGGCATAGATGAGCTGCTGCTGCGGATGATAAATCATATTGCCGCCGGACTCGTCGATGATGTAGACGTAGCCCTTTTTCCCAAGACTGACTCTGCGGAACAGCTCGTCCATCGTCTTAAAGTTGATGTCGACCAGCAAAACAGCCTGCATCGGCGCTCCGTTGCGAGTAATGGTAATGCCCTTGCTCATCGATACGACCCACTTGTATTGGCCTTTATACAGGTTCTGAATGTGAGGAAGCGAGAACGACAGATGGTTGGGGCTCTCGAGCGCCGATTGGAACCAGCTCTGCTCCGTCAGCTTCGTGTTCTTGCGCAGCTCTGCGTCGGGAAGACCGGTAATCAGCTCTCCCGTGGTCGAGAATAAGGCCATCGACACGATGTCCTCGCGGGTCTCGAAGATCGTTGTCAGCTGCTCGTGCAGCCTGCTGTCGGGGATTTGCGGGCCGGATCGGATTTTTCGGTCCACCAGATCGAATGCTTCCGCCATTCCGTCCAAGTACACCTCGAGATTATAGTTGATCTGCTCGACAATCTGCTGGTTGCTCAGAAACGTATTTTGCTCGGCGATATGCGAAAATTTGTTATACACGATCAGGCTGACGACCACCATCACGGCAATCATGATGAGCGTAAACGAAGCGGTAATAATGAACTGGATACTCTTGCTTCTCCATGTATCGACCAGCGCGCGATATCGCTTCCGAATCGGTTTCATTGCTCCAGCCCTCCGCTTTACGCCTCTCTTGAGCTATTCTTGTATTCCTTGGGAGATACGCCGACATGCTTGCGGAACGAGAAGCTGAAGTAATTCGGCTCCGCGTAGCCTACTTTCTCGGCGATTTCGAACGTTTTCATATCGGTGGTTCTCAGCAGTTCCTTGGCAGCTTCCATGCGGATATGCATCAGGTAGTTCACGAACGTCATTTTCGTCTCCTTCTTGAAAATGCCGCTGAAATAGCCCGCGCTAATATGCAAATGGCCGCACACCTTTTGGATGGAAATGTCGCTCTCCTGATAATGACCCTGCACATACTCCTTCGCTTTATCAATCAGCGATTTGTAGGACGACTGACGCTCCGTAACGATACGGGTCATCATTCGCGTGCACAGGTCGGCAATCCACTGCTTCGCTTCCTGCGGATTCGTCAGCTTGTGAATTTCGGCAAAAGGATGGAAGGCGCTGCCTAGCGCCGTATCCAAATCGACATTGGAATCCTTGGCCGCCTTCAATATAGCCGTTAGCATTTCCAGCAAATAGATCTGATAATCCTTGAAGGAAACCGGAGTATCCGCAATGCCGTGAAACAAATCGTCCACCAGCTCCTTCATTTCCTGTAGCGTCCCCACCTTGATACAGCGTATGAGCGCATGCTCCTTCAGCTCGTCGAAGCGCAGCTTCTCAAGCATTCGTTGTTCCACGTCATCGATACAAATGATCCGGTTATTGCCCAATATGAGCCGGTAATCGAGCGCAAGCACGGCATCCTTATACGAATAGCTGACATTCGCAATGTCCGCCGTTACCGTACCGACCCCTGTCGTTACAGAGAGCTTTAAATATTTTTCTATGCTTTGGCGTATTTCCTCCAAAACCGTCAAGGTACACTTCATGATCGTTTCCCGGTCTTCATGATCCGCCACCGTTAGCAGCACCAGATTCCCCCCATGGATAAAAACGATGCCGAGACCATATTTATTTACAATTTCCTCGGAAATATTTAATACCGCAAACAATTTCAATTCATTATCCTTCGAGTATTTCAACGATTGCGACATGCCTCTAGCGAGAGCTTGCTCGCCCGCTTCCGGATTGTCCATACTGAGCACCGACACAACATATCCCTCACCCAGCAGCCGGATGTTATAGTTGAGCGATTTCTCCTCGATTTCCGCCTTGGGCAGCTTGCGGTTGATCAACGAACCGAGGAACACCTCGCGCAGGACAGGCAAGCTTTGCCGGTAATGCTCCTGCAGCGTCTGGACATTCTCTCTGCGCGACGTTTCTTCGTCGATAAGCCGCTTGACCTTCACAAGGGCGTTAATAAGCTCCTGAGAGGAAAAAGGCTTCAATACATATTCGTCGATATGCATTTTGACTGCTTTTTGCGCATACTCGAATTCATCGAAGCCGGTTAGAATGATGATTCGGGTCGTCGGGTATTTGGAGCGAATCCATTCGGACAGCTGCAAGCCGTCCATAAACGGCATGCGGATATCGGTGACAACGACGTCCGGCATCCATTTCTCGAAGAGCTCCGCCGCTTCCTTGCCGTTCTCCGCCGTATCCACCACCTCGAAGCCGCAACCGGCCCAATCGATCTCGTGAATAACGCTTTCCCGCACTTCCTCTTCATCCTCCACCAGCAGCAGCCTGTACATTCCTTAGTTCCTCCCGAGTTATCGGCATTAATTGAGCGCTTACATAAATCAAATGACTTAAGTCGTGATACTAATGTAGCAAAATTCCCCACCGTTTGAAAGCAAGCCGGTTCAGAAGCTCGCCGAACGCACAAAAAACGAGGCGCAATAAGGAATCACTCCTCACCGCGCCCCGTCCGGGTCGATCGTTGTCGTATGCTCCGCTCTAACGCTTGGACCGGGTCGTACCTTCTGCTGCGCCTACATTTTTCAACACATTGATCATAAACAAAACAACCCCTATGGACGTAACCGTTCCGCCGACGGCAATAACCGGTTCCATGCCCGCCACTCCGCTGACGAGCAGAAACAGACCGATCATCATAATAGGCAAGCCGACGTTATGGAGCCAGAAGTGGATTTTGCCAAGTACAGATTCCGCCGATTTGGGAAACACATGATACACAATCCCGGCTAAAGCCAGAGAAGCCCATCCCAACAAATTGATGTGTGCATGTACGGAAGCATAATCGAACTTGTGCGAAATCGACATGAACATCCCTAACGCAATACCCAGCACAAAATACACCGACGCAATCTTAATCAGCCTGGCTCCCATAGTGGAATCCCCTCTTCCCGGTTCGGATACTACATCATATAGGCAGGGAGGATGTTTTATGCTGCCGCAAGGGACTCTGTAACGATTATTTCTTCTTAATCTTTTCGGCGTTCTTGATCGCGGCATCGACTTGTTTTTGCGCCTTTTCCAAATCTTTGAACATTTTCTGCATCCCTTTATTCTCCATCATGAACTTGAGAGCTTGCTTGTAGTTCATCGCGGCGGTCAGCCCTTTCTTTCGTATGTTGCTACATTATATGGACAAAGAAGAAGGAAAGCGTCCGCACCTGCCCTCTCGTCCTTGGCTAACCGCATTTTGTTCGACTGTACTCCCAAAAGGCTAGCAATGCTCAAACGACTTGAAGGCCGCGGCCTGCCCCGCATAGTTTCCGCCGTCGTCATGCAAATTCCAAACGACCGCTTCTTTAATATAAAATCTTCGTCCGGTACTGGAAATCCGGATGCCCGTATAGTTATCGACATACCCGTGCTCGGCCACAGCCTGCAAAAAACGGTCGCGCTCCGAGCGCTCCATCGCTTCCGCCGTATACCGGGACGGCGTGCTGGTAAACATATCCCAGTCCATTTCCCACAAAGTAAGCGCCGCGCGGTTGCCGAAATTCAACACCGGATCGGCCTCCGTTCCGTGAGACAGAATAACGACCGGCGAATCAAACAGCTGCTCCCAAATAGCCGTATCCTTATTCAGATCGATCAAATCTCTTCCCAGCAATTGACGGTAGCTGTCCGCAATCATTCGGGCGTGAGCTTCCCCGGCTCCTATTCCTTGTAACGCGTTCTGCATGTAACTTTGCCCTCCTGTGGTCGTCTTATAGATGCTTGGTTTATGGATGTTTGGTCTATGGATGCTTGGTCTTATGGATTTTTGACGCCTCCGGATGATTGGCGATCCGATAAGCCCTGATGCTTCCCCTGCTGCAAAAACTCCATATGCTGAAATCCCCAGCTGCACATATCGGCCAATACCGAAGCAAGCGACTGCCCGTGATCGGACACCGAGTACTCCACCTTCGGCGGTATTTCGTGATATACCCTCCGGTTAATAAGCCCGTCGCGTTCCAGCTCGCGCAGCTGGTTGGTCAGCATGCCTTGCGTAATCCCCGGCAGCAGCCGTCTCAGCTCCCCGAATCGTCTCGTCCCGTCATGCAGCAAAATAAACAAAATCAGCGGCTTCCATTTGCCGCCGATCGTATCCAGCGTCGCCATAATCCCTTGAGTATTCACGTCCCTCAGATGCTCCCTGCTCATCGCCGTGCCTCCCGCCTCCGCTTCCTTGCTTTCTATAGTCAGTTTACCGGAGTATAAGGAAAATGAATAGTACTATCCTGAACCGTACATAGTACGATAAAACGTACCGGGCTTGCACTCGGCCTCTGATTATTTACAGCACTGCAGCGCCGCCGAAAGACGCTCGCCATGAATCCGCAGCGGTTTACGCTGCCCTGCCTTCTTGACGATCCCTTCGGAAGCGAGTCCGTTCAACAAGTCCGCTACCGTTTCGCGTATGCTGCCCGTCATCGTAGCCAATTCCTGCTGCGTCAGGATGACGTTCAGCTCAACCCAGCCATGCTCCTCTTCCCCTGTGCCCGGCTCGGAACCGAACTTATCCGACAGCTTTTGCAGCAAAAATAACAATCGCCTCTTTACGCTGCCGTAAGCCATTTGCTCCAGAAGCTCCTCCACTTCCTTCAACCGGGAGGATACGATTTCTATGAATGTCAGCGCAAGCTGCGGCCTCTCTGTGATTAATTGCTCAAACTGCCCCTTGCCGATCGTACAGATGACGGAATCCTCCGCCGTCTCTGCGTAGAATCCCCCGGAGCCCGTAGTAAAGGATCCGATTTCGCCGAATAAATGCCCGGCGCCTAACAAATCGACCGTAAGCTCCTTCCCGCTTTCCGTTACCCTGTACAATCGCACCGTTCCTGATTTGATAAGAAACAAAAGCTTATTCTCCTCATGCGGCGCCGCTATTAATGTCCCCTTGGGAATCCTCTGCATGGGAGTCACCGGCTCCAGCCTGCTCAGCTCCTCCCTATCCAAATGGCGGAACAGATGAATTCTCGATAAATATTTCAGCTTGTCCAACCCGGCACCTCCTCTATATTTCAATGACTGTAGTCCAGACTACATACGGTACTCATCGTAATCATTATACTGTTCTCCATAGAAAGAGATAGGGTCTGATCTCAAAAAGGAGTGTGGAAAGCTTGTCCATTGTAATCGTTAAAATGATACTGATCTGTATGTTTACGTTCTCTGCGGCGATCAAGTGGCTGCGAACCGGTTCGATGGTGCAGCATTGGCGCCAATACCGCTATCCGATGTGGTTTATGAGCGTTATCGCTTCGCTGGAGCTGGCCGGGGCGGCGGCCATCGTCGCCTCATGGCTGATCCCGCAGCTGGCGTTCTATGCGGCACTTCTGCTCGCTGCACTCATGCTGGGAGCGCTTCATGCTCATCTCGTCCGTGCCAAGCATCGTCCGGTTATGGTGATCAATGCGCTCTTCATGCTCGCGTTATCAGTGACGCTCATGGTAATAAAATAACGCTTTTTTCCCAGTCCTCATAAACATGTACAAAAAAAATTTTAATCCAACGGGCATATAAGGTATACTGCTACTATAGCCAATTAAGTCATGGGGGTAGAATGGAAAATGAGTCAACAAGATTTGGGCATGCTCGGCCGCCAATACTTGCAGGCAGAGTCCTATGGAGCCGCTGCTTTTTGCTTTTACCGTGTCGTTCTGGTGGATCGCTCCAACGGCAATGCGTGGAACGGCCTTATCCTGTCTTTGAGCCTCATGCGCAAGGAGCATGACGCCCAAACGTTGCTAGCCCGTTATGCGCAGTATTACGAAATATTGGAGTTCGACCGTGACTTGATAACGTTTGCCATGATGCTGTGGCAGCAAAATCCAGGCGCATTGGGCGAATGGGTTCGATGTGTCTCCCAAATGAAAGGGGTCAGCGAATCCGATCAGGAGCTGTTCGCTCAAATGGTAGAGGAATTGTCCAAAGCGCACGAGGATCTTGTGGAGCGTCACGGACAGGAAGCGCTTCAGGCGCAGGGCCTGCTGAGCTTAGAGGGTTATGCGGAGCGCCGCGTGGAGCTCGATTGGCTCGTAGAAGAATCGATCGACACGATCTACGAGCATATCAAGCAATGGCTGGAGGACCCGGAAGCGGTGCTGTCCGGCGTTCGTCTGCTCGCACTGATGCCGGATCCGCGAAGCGAGAAGCTGCTTCGCAGAGTATGCCGCAACGAGGAAGTGGACGGCAAGGTGCGTACTCACGCATTGCTGGCGCTTCGCTGGTTGGGCGTCCGCGGCAACGCGCGCATTCACAAGTTTGACGAATCGTTCGTCATTAACTTGGATAACCCGGAGCCGGAGCTGACGGTATCGGTACCCGCTTCGTTCAAACCGGCGCTGGACCGGGCCAGAATGTGGCTCGCCAAGGAGCAAGGCGTCATAACCGAGTTCGAGTATGAGAGCCATGCTTCGACCGACGAGAAGGAAATCCCGGATACGCTAGCCGCCAAGCTCGAGAAAGCGGAATTCCCGAGCCTTCTACAGGAAGTGGCTCACGCTTTGATCCGCGCAGCTTACGATAAGTACTATCCGCTGGTTCCGACTATTAAAGAGTCGCGCCAATGGGCCGCCGCGATCCTAATGCTTATTAAGGAATATGTAGTGAGCACCGGCGATACGTGGCCATATGGCGAACCGGAGCAGGACGAGACGGCTGTCCGTCACCGCAACTGGCTTCTGAGCGGTAATCCGAACTATGTAGATTCGCTGAAAATTTAATGGACTTGGAAAAAAGGGACAGCCGACATTGGCTGTCCCTTTGCTTGTTGAGAAACCCTACGATATCGAAAATGGTTTTTATTGTGAAGATAAGACGGCCTCGCCGGGCGATAGCTCAGGTCCTGCGTACATTGCATCCCCAAGCCAATACAAGGTTCCGTCCTTCATCGCGAACAGGTGCTGATAATACGTTCTTCCCTCAATAGGATAATGATAGGAAGAGGAGGACGCACGAAGCCGGCTGCCAGGCGGCAGATGAGTATTCACATTCCGGTTAAACCCCTGCTCCACTATGCGGCCCTCCCTATCGATCTCGGCTCCTCCGGCCAATGTCACTGCCGTGCGCCCTGTCTTCCTCAGCTCAACGGATACGGTGCTATGACTCGAATCCGGGGTATACTTCATCTTGAGTTCAAGCTCATATACCTGATTCTTCTGATCCAGCAATTTGCCCATATATCCGATGCCATCCGAGTAGATTGGATGCATTGGCGACCATTGCTTGACATTCAGCTTCGTATCGACAGGCTTCATTATCAGTTCTCCTTCCTGTAATGAAGCCTTATAATAGAGCTCTCCCCGGTCCGTAAGAATGAACGGAAACGGATCGCCGAATACTTGCTTAACCTTCCCTTTCGGTTCTGGAACGAATGTAAGCTTGGTTGCTTTATCCACCTGCGATGTGTTTCCTTCGATATGATGCACGCTGCCGTCTGCCAGAGCCAGCAGCAATCCGTTGGCGGCTGCAGAGGCATCCATTATCGCTCCCGGTACCTTGAGCGTCTTGCAAGGCTTCGTTTCTTCCGGCTCCGTTACAATCAGCCTGCCGTCCGCTGTCAATACCGCAAAATGACCTAGCGCCGGGAACGCTTTGACCACATTGGGACCGTAGACTATCGGTCTTACCGTATCGTCGCCCTTCAGCTCCCATAAGCTGCCGCTCTGAACCGCCATGATTCGTCCATTCACTTGAAACAGGGCATCCGCTCCGCGCCATGTGCCTAGCGGCAGCAGATCGGCCGTATAGATCGGGCTGCGTCCAAGCTGTCCGTACATGTTCGAGCCGACAGTCAACACCCGTCCATCCTCGGTGAGCGCAAGGAGGTGGTCCGTTCCTGCCGCAATGGATCGAATTCCTTGAAGCCCCACCATTTGCCGGAGAGATTGCGGTGTAACCGGGTGTCCTTCGGATTTCACAAGAGCCGGGCTGTCCCCCCATGCCCATACGGTTCCGTCCTTTTTTAATCCAACAATGGTCCGCTGTGTAGCCGTAATCTGAACCATGCCCTCAGGTACGGGAAGAAGCTCGACGGCACCTTGATCGTTTATGCTGAACCAACGGTTATCAACCGATAGCACGAACGCAGGGTTTTCATACGATAGGGTCGTTTCCACTTGCTGCACCCGAACGCCGTCCGGCAGAGCGAGCGGTTCCGGCTCTTTGGGCGGACCCGAAGAAAATGGACCGCCCGCCTTCCTTAGCGTACCGTCTTTGGTGAGTGCCAGCGTGATAAACGGACTGGCCTCAATAACCTTCACCTCGCCGAATCCGTGTACCTGAAGCAGCGAAGGCTTGCTGTCCGGCCCTGTAGCAGCGTAGAGCTGTACGCTGCCGTCCCGGCTCAGGATGTATACCGATGTATTATCCACCTGTGCTAGAGCAATGGCTCCCGACAGCTCGGGGATTTTCCTGGGTCCTCCCTCGTGATTCAACGCAAAGACGTCGCCATTACGCGCCATAGCGAAACCGCCGTCCACTTGAACGATCGAATCGGGTAACCCTCCCAGCTTCTGCGGGAAGGCTGCGGGCCTCGTTCCTTTGCCGAACTCAAACACCCCCCAGCGGTACACACTTCCGTCCTCCGCGAGGGCATAGGATGTCCCAAATTCCATCCCGTAGCCGGCTCCGTCAAACAAATGACCAACCGATATTTGCCGGATGCCTTGTAACGGCTGACGCACCGGCTGTTCTGCCGGAGTATAGCCGGAAGTCGCGTTCATTCCGGGAAACCAGGACACATCAGGCGGGCAAGCGGCGTATTGAAACGAAGTCCCAGCGGGTTCGGATACAGGTGCAGGTATAGACTTAGGTTCT
Organism: Paenibacillus sp. H1-7; assembly: GCF_022354825.1. GTDB lineage: Bacteria > Bacillota > Bacilli > Paenibacillales > NBRC-103111 > Paenibacillus_S. Next base: position 1,192,476 of record NZ_CP031168.1, on the reverse strand, counting down.
GAATTAGCTTCAAAATCGGGCTTAGACGGTTTCCCTGCTCCGTTTTCTATCGCCAAAGGATCGGAGCCTTGTACAGCCGGCTGCGTCACCGGTGCTGCCGTTGGTGCTGCATCGGTACCCTGCTTTGGATCAGCATCCCCCCACAGCAACCACAGAGTGACTGCCGCGATCACCATTACGGCTATAATCACAGACCAGGATGCTATATTTCGTGAACGGACGATGAAGTTCCAAGCATTCTTGAGCATGAGGATCGACCCTTTCGTGGAAATATCTGGTACCCTATTTAACGTCTGTTTGGGAGGAAATGTTTCGAGGTAAGCATAGCCGAATGCACCAAAATTGAAGAGCTTGTACTATTTCTTTCGGTGTACTGCTTTCGAGTGTACTGCTTTCGAGTGTACTGCTTTCGAGTGTACTGCTTTCGGTAGCAGACACTCCAGACGCACTTCTCAGTACAGCAAAAAAAGCCGCAAGCGCATCTCGCGCCTGCGGCCCTACTTTTATATACTACCAGAAGCATCAATCAATTCTCCGAATCGAAACAGCGTTCCCCGTTCACATAGTAGCTGTCTTCCCGATACGTAGTAAACGCTATTTCCATTTCCGGAATCCCCAGCGCTTTCACATGCTCGGCCAACGACTTAGCGAACCGGTCCCTGACTGCGAGTCCCCGTTCGAACCACTTTACTTCAATAAACGGATACGTCTCCACTACACTCCCGTTAAATACGGAAGTCGTGTTCAGACAATCGATAACGAAATTATCGGTTCCGCACTCGCAGATGGCGGCCAATTCCTCCACTAGGGACGAACTGATCTTGCCTATTTGCTCGGCTGCGATTCCTCGGACAATAAGCTGCGGCATACTAACGCTCTCCTTACCTATCGGACGGCGGGACAACTGTAAAGCCTCGCATCATAGCGAAGCGTGAAGAGGCCTCCCGTCAACTTTTTTTAGATGTAGTGTACCGCGTAACCCGCTTATTGGCAAATCATTCGCCTATGAATCGCCTGAGATCCTATCCGCTGCTTACCGGTTCAAAAGCTCCTTCAATCTGCCCGGATAATCCGTAATAATTCCGGATGCGCCGTAAGCAATTTGCTCCTCCAGATCTTGCACATCGTTAACCGTATACGGGTAAACCTGCAGACCGGCTTGAAGCGCATGCTCCACATCGTCTTGATCCATTTGCCGGAAATACGGATGAAGCGAGTAGACCTCCGCTCCGAAGTTTCTTGCATACACGTCCGCGCGATGCAGCCTCAGCTGATACAGCAGGCCGATCTTGATCCGCGGCTCCGCCACCTTCAACCGGTACAAGCATTTGTGGTCGAAGGAAGAGACGACTACCTGCTCGAACAGCTCCCGCTCCCGCAAAAAAGCGGTCAGCTGCTTCTCCATCTGCTCATCGTAAGAATGCTTGACTTCCACGTTGATCATGATCGATGAGGGAACGAGATCGAATACTTCGCCAAGCGTTGGCACCTTCTCGCCTTTATACGCGTCGGAATGCCATGAACCGGCATCCAGCGTTTGAATCTCCGCCAGCTCCTTGTCGAAGATGCGTCCCTTGCCGTTCGTCGTACGATCCAGCGTTTCGTCATGGCATACGATGATTTCGCCGTCTTTAGACAAGTGAACGTCAAGCTCGATAGCGTTGCAGCCTTGCTCCAGCCCAAGCTGGAAAGCGCCCAGCGTATTTTCCGGAGCCATTCCTTTGGCGCCGCGGTGAGCAATGATAAGAGGTTTTTGATTTGGCATAGTTCGTATTCCTTTCCCGTTGTCATTAACGAATGAATAATGAATAGTGAAGCATGAATGCACAGCAAATCCTCAAAAAAGCGGCTCTTCACAACGGTTACCTTGCAAGCTATACCCAGCATCCTCCAGGGGCGTCGCCTCATGAAACAAAACGGATGGAAACAACAGGAAATCCGGTTTCAGGCAACAAAAAAACACATAAACTGCTCACCTAAGGTAAGCAATTCATGTGTATTTCTCCTAAAGTCTCCTACACAAGATATGAACTTGTTCGTCACTATACTACTTCGAAGCCTATGAAAAGTCAATGGTTTTTTCCCGCTATCCTACACGGTTTGCACGATGCCGAACGAGGCGAATGCCGTCTCCTTGAACCGTTCCTTCCACGGCGCAACTCCGGGTATCGACTCATATAACTGCTCGAGTCTGTCATAGTAGAACGACTGAACGACCTTCGCGTATTCGATGCAGCCCGAGTCCCTGATAAAAGCCAAACAGCCGGCTTTATGCTGCAAAAACTGCTCTTCACCGATCGTCCCCCCGTAAAATTGCATCAGTGGGGCGAATTCCCGCTCACTGTACGATAATAAGTGCAGAATAGGCAGCGTCCGTTTTTTTTGCAAAATATCGTTCTGGTTATCAAACTGGATCAGATTGTTTACATCGTTCTCAATCTGAGCTACCACCCCCAAGCAGGAAGCCAGCTCATTCAACTGCTCCGCCGCTTGTTCGGCAGCATCACCGGCCAAGGAGTAACCGAGGTAACAGGCCAGCCGGATTAAGGAGCCTGACTTGTGCTGCACCATCGCGAAATAATCCGCTTCATCCTGGATACGAACGTCAGAGCTCAGATCGCACTGCTGTCCGTTGACGGCCAAGGCGATCAGCCGGTTCACTTCGATGATGCTCAATCGGGAACCTTGCCCCAGCTCCTGCTGCAGCAGGCCGATTTCTGCCGCAAACGCCGCCTGAAAACCAAGCACCGCATTCAACGTGAACGGCTCCGGGCATGTCATCCAAGCCTTGTGGAGCTTGTCGCGGTCCTGCAGATCGTCTACGATATCGAGCGTCAGCATGATCAGCTCCGCCAGAGCGGCTGCCCGTTCTATCTGCGGACAGTTTCCTCCGAGCATCCGGTGGCTCGTTTCCACCAGCCCGCCCCATTTGGTTCCGCTCTCCGCCCGGACGGCAACGAAGCTCTTCATCAGCTCGTTCAGCTCTTGGACATGAATGTAGCGGTCTATAATCCCGTTCATTTCGTCTTTCACGGTAGGCTTCAATTTACTCTCCCCTGTTCGCTTCGGTATAATATTTGCTTTGAACGAATTGCTCCAATGCTTGAACCTTCGTCTTAACGCCCATTTTGTCGTATATTTTCTTCAAATAATTGTCCACCGACCGTTTGCTCACATAGATTTCCTGAGCTATTTGCTCGTGTGTAGCCCCCTTGACGAGAAGGGACATAATGCGAACCTCATCGTTCGTCAGTACCGCCTCTTGCGCGGGCAGACCGGTGACAAGCCTCATTTTGCTGAAATACGACAGAGGCACCATGGTACAGCCGTTCATAATGCAGTGGACCATATTCAGGATGGCGCTTTCCCCGGATTCTTTGGAAATAATGCCGCTAACCCCTATCTCGAGCAAATGATTGTATATATCGGCCACGTCGACTCCAGTGAAAATAACAATGTGAATGTCCTTGTAAAGCTCCTTTAGCTGTTTAGCCACACTGCTTCCGAACTGATCCGGCAAATGATAATCCAGAAATACAAGCTCCGGCCGGTATTTGGCGACAAGCTCGAGACATGCGGCCCCGCTGCTGGCCGTCCCCATCACTCGTACTCCTTCCACCCGCTCGAGAATGGTTTTCGTTGCATTGGCCATAACCGGATGATCGTCTACAATGAACACCGTCAACGTGCTGCTCAAGCGAGAACCGCCCCCTTTATCGGTAATGAAATCCATATTTGAAGCCCTTTCCCCCGGCTTGTCCTAACATCCACTTGCCCGTCCATATACAATACACGGCTCTTCATCTGCTCCATCCCAATTCCTGATGTGCCGATCTCGAGTTCCGCATCTCTCGCCTTGTGCAAGTTAAAGCCTACGCCGTCATCCTCGTAGAACAGCAGCAGCATATCGTCCTCGATGGTAATCTTCATGCTTACTTTGGTCGCCTGCGAATGCTTTTTCGCATTGTTCAACAGCTCCTGAATAATGCGGAAGAAGTGCCGCTTTCGGTCCAAGTCCCACGCCTCCGCCTCTTCGGCGCCAATAGCGTGAAATTCAAGCTGAAACGGGCAAAAGGCAGCCTCCTGCTCGAACACCTTCTGTATCGTTCGAAGCAGCCCTATCTCGTACAGCAAATGCGGGTGAAGCTCGAAGCAGCTTTGGCGCAAATTCGTATTGATAATCTCTACATAATCGATAATATTGCTCATGGTTTCTTGGTCCTCTTCGGAAAAATTCGTCGTATCCATCAAGGAGCTGAACCGTTTCTTCAAGAAAAACAAATCCTGCAGCGTCGTATCGTGAATATCGGTTGCAATGCGCTTGCGCTCCGCCTCCTGCAGCTCGAACATCAGCTTGCGAAACCAGATAAAATCCTGGGAAGCCTGCTCGTTAGGCAGCCGGGCTGCCAAGCTCTGAAGCCTCAAGTGAAGCTTACCGATCAAATGCATATTCTCCAGGCTGACAGCGAGATATGAAATAATCAGGTTTAACCATTGCACTTCCTCCATCCCGAGGAACGTGTTCGTCTTTTTTCGGGTCAGAATCAAATAGCTCGCATATTCTTCATGTCGGATAATGTCCAAGCGGGTCAGCACGGATTCGGTTTCAGATTCGGCTGCTTCTGCAGCCAGTGACTCCGCTTCCTCCAGCGATATATCTCCTGCCAGGACGGTCTCCATTCTGTCGTTGTACTGGAACACGATGGCTGCGCCGAATACCTCCAGCGTGTTCACGATATCTACGAGAACGATCTCCTTCAGCTCCCGGAAGCTGGAGATCGATTGCAAATCGACGGCAATTTTCTTTAAAGCGTTCTGTAAATGGTATTTGCGCGGAAACATGATGGGCTGCAGCTTGGTTGCGAAATATTCGAGTGAGTAAATGACGAAGGATAGCAGAATCAAGGTGAACATGAAACTGAACAGCAAATGGCTCGCTGATGCGGTTTCGCTGAAAATCATAGCGATGATCCCCGTAAGTAATGCACTGGGAACAGCAGCGATTACGGTCGTAAATACGACTCGGCGCACAACGAGATCAATGTCGTACAGCTGCTTGGACATGATCAGATAGGCGAAGGAAATTGGAAACACCAGCACGAACCAGGACGTATATAAGGGTATGACGACAGGCTCTGACTGCAGCAGTTTCGGAACGAACGACAAGAAGATAAAAGGCACAAAGGAGACGGCCAGCGCCCACCATACCGTTTTGATAATGGTTGTCAAATACGAGGCTTGCTTACGGAACTTGAAAAAAACATAAGCCAAAAAGCTAAAATTAAGCAGCATGCCGAATAAAAAAAACGGTATGATAAACTGGCTGCTCAGCTGATAAAAATAACCCGTCAAATCAGGTACAAGATAGCACAATGCGGGGCAAACCAGCACCCCTACGATAAAATACAGATAGCGCAAATAGTTCGAGGGAAATTGAATTTGTCCCTTTTCCTTCATGAAGACGACCAAAAAGTGAAGGAAGACGATCGGCAGCAGCAGCATGAGTGAATATATTAAAAACTTCCCCAGCGTATCGCCTCTTACTGAAGCTCCGAAGCTGGCAAAAATGACTCCGATGTTAACAAAAACCAGAGATAAGTAACGGGCCGATGAAGAATTCCCCGCTTTCCGGTACAATACTATGGCGAGGGACAAGCAAAGAGCTTCGCCGATAACCGGGTAAAAATCCGTGCCGACATATACCTTTCTGTGACCGGCATCTACGGGCAGCAGCTGTCCGTTTCGCTCCACAACCAAGCTCTCGGCTTGCTCCACTGCCTTCCATTTTCGTATCGTCCCGTGTTCTGCGGCCGGCCTTCCGTCTACCTCGATCAGTCTATCTCCGACCTGCAGATTCATCAGCAAGCTGGTGCTCCCCTGCTCCAGCTTCCCGATAATCCACTCCCCGCGACTATTTTCCGTCACTAAAACGCCAAGATACGGATGGCTAAACGTCACATAGGTCAGCCAAATTTGAACCACCACTAACAAGGAAATGGATAATCGAAAAAAAACTTGCTTTTTCATCAAAATCCCCCTTGTTTTTCCAAAAAAAGTGATATAATAAATATGTAATAAATGTAAAAATATTGTAGAAGGTGAGGTAGTTCTCATGGTATCTGTAACTTACTCTCAAGGATTACAGGACGCGGTGCGCAGATTGAAACAAATGGATTCTCAAGAAGTAGCAAGTCTGTTTCAAAACACGGATTGGGCTCAAGCCTGGTCTTTAACGGCTCAGGAAGGACAAGCCGTGATGAAGATGCTTTCCCGGACAACAAGCGATTACATAAAGAAAGCTAACGTTTTGGATAACTGGTATTAATTCTAGTTATTTCATTATTTTACCAAATGATAGAGAGATTGTATATTATGGACCTGTCCGAATATGCAATCTCTTTTCATTTTTTGTCAAATGATAAGGCGGAAAATGCAAATATGTATGTACGCGTGTGCAATTTTTTTGCACTCAAACGCTGTACAATCTATTATATAATAAAATAACAATAATCTGGTAATTGTGGGGAATATATGAATACCTGCAAATCTCTCTTCCATAATGAAGATCCCGGTGATGAAGCGTACTTAACTCTCGCCATTCAAACCGTTCTCTATAATCATAGAGAGCATCTTCTGCAATTGCCGGACTCGCTCTCATGCGAGCCTTATTTGCAGGAGCTGTCGGCGGAAATCGTACGCAGAGCCCATAAGTTCAAACAGGTCGCCGAAGCGGCCGCAAGACGAATCGATATGAGGGTCTACGATGTAAAAGGAGCGCAGATGGAATGTATAACTCGCTTGGAGACAAAGAATTAATCTACTGTTATGCGGAAGCGGTGCGAATGGAGCTGGATCCGGATTTTATCCGCCTTCTGATCACTGAAATAGAAAAACGGCAGCTGCACGGTGTGGTCGGTGCAGACAAGCTCTGCCAGCCTTCCCGGGTACAAGTGCCTAATTATTGGATGGAATAACCTCTCCCCCTGTTACAACACCCACGGTAAATACGAAATTAAATGTCGAACCATATTTAAATCAATCGATCCGTTCTACCTCCAGCAGCTTTCACAGTTATTCACCAATAGGATGAGGCATAGCGTAATATCAGGCCTTTGCGTGCCTGCCGCAGCCGCCCGGCCGAAGAGGCGATGAAGCCCGCTGCTTCGAGGACCGGGCTATTTATTTGTTCACCGCTGTACCCGCACGGTTACTGATCCGCTGAAGCGAAGCTGCGTCCGATAGGTGTCATTCTACCGTCCATGCTAACTGTATTTTTCTCTTGACGGTAGGCTTGCAATCCCTGCTCTCCTTTGTGAGCGGCCCATTTTTGCAGCGTTTCTCTTTCGCCCGAATAATCGAAGAAGGGAACGCTGTAGCCGCAGGAGGTCTTGACCGCATGAATGTTCGAATAAATAATTTGGCGCGCCCCCGCCAACAGGTCGAAATGCCCCGCCAGCTCATCCCATTCCGGCATCTCGGGTAAAATAACACGCCCGGTTCCGTATAGACGCAATATCATCGGCGGTCCTTCAAAGGCTATGAACATCAAGGTGAGCCTGCCGTTTTCCTCCACATGTGCACTTGTCTCGTTGCCGCTGCCGGTCAAATCCAAATAAGCGACCTCCGTCGGAGAAAAAATACGGAACACGTCGTGGCCCTTCGGCGAAAGATTGACATGCCCCTCCGCATCCAATGGTGCGGATCCAACAAAAAAGATACGCTGCTTGCGAATAAACTCCTCATGCTCAGGAAGCATAGACGGAAACTGCTTGCCCATCCGGAACACCCCATTTTCAATATTTTGGAATCACAATTTGAGTTACTCCTATTATGAGCTTGCCGCTCTGCGCTTGTAAAATACATTTTACGAATTATTCTATAGGATAAAGTTATAAGATGACGCAAAAAAGGCAGTGGAGACCTGGCGGGTTCTCTGCTGCCTTAGCTTTTTATCGCATTTGGAAAATAAAGGTAAATTAAGATTAGGGGCGTACTCTATCTATATGATAGATCAATGGCAAGAAAAAGTCTATTCTTTTTTGCCTTTTTTCACTATAGTTAGTTGTGCTGCTACCGCGGGGCAGCTTCCACATCATAACCAATATGCGAGGAGTGTGAAGCATGCCTTATTCTTTATTTAAACAACGCATTATAGTTACCGGCCTCATCCTGGGATTACTATTGGCATCGATCGAACAGACCGTAGTCACAACCGCTATGCCCACCATCGTCAAGGAGCTCGGCGGCTTATCCGTATACAGCTGGGTTTTCTCCATCTATATGCTGACTTCCACAGCAAGCATGCCTTTGTACGGCAAGCTGGCGGATGTATATGGCCGTAAAACGATGTATATCATCGGGATGCTGCTATTTCTTGCAGGCTCGGTATTGTGCGGGCTCAGCACCGGCATGACCGGCTTGATCGTAAGCAGAGGCATTCAAGGCATCGGCGCCGGCGCTCTGATGCCGATTGCTTTTACCATTATGGCGGATCTCTTCCCTCCGGAACAAAGGGGCAAATTTATGGGGTCGTTCAGCGCCGTCTTTACGCTGGCCAGCTTGCTTGGGCCGACCGTCGGCGGAATTCTGGTACAATATACGCATTGGAGCTCCGTATTTTACTTAAACCTGCCTATCGGCATTCCTGCACTTCTGTTGATTGCATTCTCTTTGAAAGAACGGACCGGCAGCGAACAACGCCATGTGGACTGGTTTGGCGCAATAACTTTTACAAGCGCTATTGTCGCCGTCCTTCTAGCCCTGGTCCTTGGCGGAGAACCGCATGCAGGCGCAGCGGGCAGCGGCTGGTTGTCCGCACCGGTCATCGGGCTGCTGTCAGCCGGGGTCTTGCTGCTCTGCCTATTCCTATGGATGGAAACGAAAGTCAAGGAGCCGCTGATCCCGCTTGCCTTATTTCGCCATCGTCTGATTGCGTCCAGCAGCATCACAGGCTTCCTAATAAGCGCCGCTATGTTCGGCGCAATCGCCTATATTCCACTCTATGTACAAGGCGTAATCGGTGTCAGTCCTTCCGCTGCAGGCTATACGTTAACGCCTCTCATGCTCGCATCTGCAATAACCTCTACATTATGCGGCAGGCTTATGAGCAAGCTCTCCTACCGTTCTATCCTCATTCCGAGCTTTCTCCTCATGGCGGCCGGATTCTGCTTGCTAAGCCGGATGACGATCGAGACCACGATGACGCAAATCGTCATCACTCTGATCCTTACCGGCCTGGGCATGGGGGCCGTGTTCCCGGTACTCGGTACGGCGGCTCAAAGCGCCGTCGAATGGAATATGCGAGGAGTCGCGACCTCGATGAGTCAATTTTGCCGCTCGATCGGAGGAACGATCGGCGTAAGTGTCCTTGGCGCCTTGCTGGCGGCGCGTACGGCTTCGGGACTGCTGCAAGGAGGCCGGTCGATTCCGGCCGATCAAGTGCAGCAGTACGCGAATCCCCAGTTGCTGCTCGACGCCGGAGCCAGGGCTGCCCTGCCGCAGCCCATACTGGAGAGCCTGCAGCTCGTGTTCAGCGACGCGCTGCAAGCCGTGTTCGCAGCCGGCGCCGTCTGCGTTGTTCTTGCCCTCGCCGCCAGCCTGTGGATGGGCAATCATCGGCTGGTGCAGCCTTCTTCCGATAAGAAGTCTGCGTAGACTCACATCGTAATATCCGAAACGATGCCTTCGCAGGCGCTGACCAAATCCGTGCCTTTCAGGAAAATTTGCAGACCGCGCTTGCCGGCGCTAATGCTAACCGTATCGATTGGCAGAACCGCCCGCTCTATATAGAGCGGGTACTTCTTCTTGCAGCCGAGTGGCGACACACCTCCGCGAATATAGCCGGTCAATGTGACGATGTCCTTGACCGGCACCATCTCCGCCTTCTTGTTGCCGCTTGCGGCGGCAAGCTTCTTCAGATCAAGCTCCTTATCTCCGGGAATGCACGCCATAACGATACCGGTTTTGTCTCCCCGCAGCACGAGCGTCTTGAACAGCTGCTCACAAGGAAGACCCACCTTGTCCGCTACGGTATGGGCGTCCAAATGATCCTCGTCCCACTCGTATTCGTGCAATGTATACGGAATGTTCAGCTTATCGAGGATGCGGCTTGCATTGGTTTTGGCTGCCATGGCAATCACCTCTTTTCACGAAATAACAAATACATCCGATGAACTCGGAATCTTATCCATTGTAAAACCGCGAAAGCCCTTGCCGATCAAGGCTTTCGCGGTTTGGTTGTACACTTGCCCGATTACAATGCCCAGTTGCCGTTGCGGAACACAGGCTCCATCGTTCCGTCCTCCAGCTCTCCGTCGATACTCAGCTCGGACGAGCCGATCATAAAATCCACGTGCGTCAAGCTCACGTTAGCTCCGCGCTGCAGCAGCTCGTCGCGGGACATTTTCGTCCCGTTCTCCAAGGTGAAAGGATACGCGCTGCCGACGGCAAAGTGACAGGAGGCATTTTCGTCCACTCCGGTATTGTAGAAAATCCGGTTTAAATCCGAAATCGGCGAATGATGCGGCACCAGAGCGACTTCTCCAAGATAACGCGCTCCCTCATCCGTGTCCAGCAAATCCTTCAAATATTCCAAGCCGACCTCTGCGGTGTAATCGACCACCTTCCCGTTCTCGAAGCGGAAGGAGAACCGGTCGACGAGCCGTCCGTTCAAATTCAGCGGCTTGGTGCTCGTCACCGTACCATTCACTCCATGTCGGTGCGGCATCGTGAATACTTCTTCGGTCGGCATGTTGGCTACGAACGAAACGCCCTGATCGTTAAAGCTGGCCCCGCCGTACCATACATGGCCTTCCGGCAGCTCCACGGATAAATCCGTTCCCGGCGCTTTGTAATGAAGCCGCTTGTACTTTTTGTTGTTAAGCCGTTCTCTCATGCTTTTCAGCTTGGCGATATGGTCCTGCCATGCCGCTACCGGATCTTCCGTATCCACTCTATTAATTTGGAACAGCGTGTCCCACATCGCTGGCACCTGCTCTTCTTCCGGCAAGTCGGCGAACACCCTCGACGCCCAAGCTTTCGTAGGCGCCTTGACGAGACACCAGCTGAACGACTTGTTGCGCACGTAGCCCTGAAACTTTTGTCTTGCTACCGAAGCGGCACGCGTTGCCGTGGTGACCTTATGCGAATCGATGCCGTCATACAGATCCGGGTTCGGCACTTTAATGTTGAGCAGGGCGCCTCCGCCCTCGGCCAGCTGCTCCATCATTTTGGCTGTCCATTCCGGGTAAAATCCGAACGATTCATCAGGCGCATACTCGAACCGCGTACGAGTTACCGCTTCATCGTCCCAGGAGACTTGAACATATTTGGCTCCCGCCTCGTAAGCTTTTTGTACCACTTTACGGGTAAAAGGCGCTACCTCAATCGGAGACTCGACAAACAGCACCTGCCCCGGCTGAATGTTAACGCCCACCTTAATGACGAGCTCGGCATATTTTTCCAGGTTTTTCTCGAAGGATTCCATCTATTTGTACCCCTTTGCCTAATTTTGTCCACCGGTCAATTATTGAGCTTTTGCAGGAAAACATCAAGTCTCATTTTATCACTTTGGACCGTCATCTCAAAGCAGGGCATGTCTCGTCAGCCGGACTGCCGTCCGAGCTTTAACGCTTGTCCGCACCGGGCGCAATAACGGGCATCCGGCGGAGACTGGGTCCGGCATGCAGAGCAGATCAGAGGCGAGCGCGCTTTAGCCTCCAACTGTTCGCCAAGCCCGGGAGCTTCATCAGCCGCTTCGCGCTGCAGCAGTGGATTAAGTGCCGTCACCGCCATATCCTCATCCCGCGCTCCCTTGCGGATTAGCAAGTACAGGATGAGCAAGCCCCCTGCTCCGACCGTAACCATAGACAACACACGCCAAACACCTACTATAAAATGGTAGTCCCACAGCATGTGAAGCAGCACCGCCGATAAAGGAAGAGCCAGCGCCAGCAGCCATGCCCGGCTTCCTCTCACCAGCGCCGCCGATCGCCGGTTATATCCATACCATATGCCGGCAGCGGCGATCGCCGTCCATGTACCGTGTCCTAACGGGGATAGCAAAGTTCGCACCCACAGTACCGCCAGCATGTCTCCCGTCGCTCCTTGCCCCCCGTACGACCACCCGTACACTATGCTCTCGATAGCCGCAAAGCCCATGCCGGCTGCAGCTCCGAACACAACGGCGTCCATCAGGAACCTCATCCGGCCGCCTCTCAGCAGTACGGCACACACGATCAGCTTGGCCGCCTCCTCGATAAGGGCCACCGATAGGGGAACGGTCCACTCTGAAAAGCCGGCGCTATCCGTTCGGGCGAACAGCCAATGCCGTTCCGCCATCCAAGCGAGCGGAACCGCTACGGCCGCCGATGAAAGAAAGACCGATGCCAGCCGGGCCGGCGAAAAGCCGAGCAGCTGCGAGCTCCTTACATAGGCAACAAAAGTGACGGGACCGACCATGCCGCCAACCAGCAAAGCCGCTATGCGCCACAGCGGATGCTGTGTCCAAACGGCCAGTACCGTACAGCCGACAAAAGCCCCGCCCAGCACGAATAACAGGTCGATCCATCTCGCCGGGCGACGGCTTACTTTGCCCCCCGTATCGGATGGCACCCGGCGGGAAGGAACAGCCGCTTCTTGTCCGTCCTTTTCCAGAGAACCGTAAGATGCGTCCATGGACAAATCCGGCCTCCGGATACGCAGCACCTCTGCGAACTGCCTTCTCACCGGGGGATAATAGCTCAATATCGCTTGAAACTCGGCCCGCCCCATAACGAGCAGCTCACTGTCTCCCAGGGCAACGGCTGACACCGTCTGGGGCTGCAGGGTCAGCATAGCGATCTCGCCGAAATAATCTCCGGTTCCGAGAACCGTTCGCCGCTCCGAGGCGGATCGCAGCTCGAACCTGCCGCTGCTGATCATATAAAATGTGTCTGCGGGGTCCCCCTCGCGCAGGACCGTCTCCCCCCGCTTGACGCGCCTTCTTACGGTAATTTCGGCCAGCCCGCGCAGCTCCGAATCGGGTATGGCCGACCAGATGGACGCTTTGCTCAGCATCCCGTGCTTCATCCGAAGCTCCGCCGCGTAGGTCATGCTCTCGTGGAAATGCGGACTCGCTTCCGCCAATTTCTCGAATGCGGCCCGGTCCAGACATAATGCGGTCACATCGTTCAGCGCTCTAATGCCGGCCGTTCTCTTCTCATTGCGGATCAGAGCGATTTCCCCGATCAAAGCGCCGTAACCGAGCTCCGCAAGAACGACCTGCTTCCCGATCAGACTGCGGGTATGGACTTGAACCGTCCCTTCGAGGACGAAGTAGCAGTGATGCCCTTCCTTCCCTTCGTGCATCAGCCACTCGCCTTCCGTGAATCGAACCGTTTGCATCGTGGAAGCGGCTTTGGCGAGCTCCATCTCCGGCACACCGTGGAGTAGTGTATGATTCTTAAGAAATTCAACGATATCGAAAGACATGCCTCTCTCCAGCCTCTCTCTTTTGGACCAGCCTCTAAAATAAAAGAAACCTGCCGAGTGACAGGTTCCCGTACTTACTCCATTATCGCATATTTCCGAAATTTTTGGGGGAGCATCGGCCAAAAAAAGGAGAAACGCCCCGTTTGCACGAGGCGTTTCCTTAGCAATGATTAGCAGCCGTGCTTGTGCATTTTTCTGTGTTTCTTTTTCAGAACCACGACTTTTTTGGCGATAATGATGACTTTGACTTTCTTCCCATGACGTTTTTTATGATGATGACGACAGGACATGAGATTCACCTCCTTGGCGAGAAGCTACTTTCAGTATATGAAGCTATGCTGAATACGTATGGACTACTTTTCTAGGGAAATAGCTTGATTTGATGCAGCTTCGAGCGTTTTTTGGGAAAGCGTTTTCAGATCTTCTTATTCAGCAATGATGTTTACTGTCATAAAAGATGATCATGGAAAAAAACCGTCTGCCTGCGGCAAACGGTTCAATAAGGTGCAAGTAGGGCTATGACCGGCTCGGCTTATTCGTGCAGCGCCGGATATTCTGCTTCCGTCAACTCTGTGGTACCGTTCGTATCCTCCAACGGCCGGCTGTTGGCGATTTGAATGCCTGCGGATCGGATCGTCTTTACCAGAGCATGGTGGTGTGCGCTAAACTTCGGCAGGCTGAGACGGTCGATGTCCGCATCGATAACGTCATCCAAGACGACGGCGTATCTTCCGTCATCGTGCCCTTCTTCATAAGCAGCCGCCATATTCCGGATCGTCAGGTGTTTGATATGGCGGGCATATAAGCCGTAAGCCGGGCGCTGGCCTGGTGCCGCCACATTGTAATTTCCTGCCGCAGACGGATAGCGGGTCGGCATTTCCAGCACCACTGCATCCTTCACAGGATCGCTCGGCTCCTGCCCCCTGCTGACTTGAGCGGGGGTGCGGGTCGGGTGAGCCGCCTTGGTCACCAGGCTAATGTTCTCCAATGCGATGTGCTCCGCATAATGCGTGACGCCTGTGTCTTCATTGAAGTATCCGCAGATGGTCGGAGCCCACGTTTCGCCGCTCTTGATGCCTCTTGCCTCGGTAATCCGGATATTTTTCAGCGTCACGCGGTTGATGCCTCCGACAAGCGCAGCCTCAGGCCCGCCAGGCCGACGTCCCCGGTTGCTGATCGTCATGGTAATCGGCGTTTTGGTGCCGGTCATCTCATTGCTTCCGTCCAGCAGCAAGTTCGATACTACGGTTCCGTCATTCGTGGAGATGGAGAAACCGGACTTTTCCGCTTGGTGTACAGTAATATTGGACACGTGAATATTGGAAATGTCGCCGACCGTCTCCGAGCCGATCTGGAACAGGTTACACCAAGTCCAGGCTTCAATCCGGTCCACCCGGTAATGTCCCGAGTGCCTTACGAAGCCAAGCGCATAATCGCTGCCCAGCTTGACGATATCGTCTGCGGCAAATTCGGCATAAATGTTGGTGATCGAGACGTAGCTGTCGGACATCAGATCAAAAATATCGCGGTTCGAATATTTACCGCCGACATATCCAAGCAGTCTGCCGTCCTCGTATTGCTTCTCGGTATCCTCGTCCGCTACATAAACGTCGTGGATATCGATATAATCCACACCGCCGGACAGCAGCTGGAAGTGTCCCACCCGCTGGATAATCAGCTTATCGGTTTTGTCGCTGAGCTCGTACGTGCCTTCCGGGGCGCCATATCCGCCGAACTCGTAGTTGGTGCACAGTGTAATGGAAACCTGTTTGTCAGCAAGCCCCGAGCCGCTGGCCGGGTCGCCGGTACGCATGCCCGTACCTCCGTGGATCGTTCCGGTTCCGATAATTTTAATGTTATCGAGCCGCAAGCCGTAAAACATGGCGCTGTGATGGAAGCTGTGCCCCCCGTCCTGATATTGGTTCAGACGGACTCCCCTGTCGTCTATGGCGCCGCTCAATCCCCACAGCACCGATCCCGGGGCAAGGTACAAGTAAACATGGCTCCTCAGATGAATCGTCCCCTGACCGAAGATGCCCGGAGGAACATAGACGGTGCCGCCTCCCGATGCCGCCGCAGCATCCATTGCCGCCTGGATCGCTTCCGTATTGTCGACGGCGTCTTCGGCCCGCTCTGCCGCAATCGCGCCATAATTGACGATGTTGAATGTGCCTGTGAAATAGGCTGCCGTATTCGATAAGCCTGCGTGGTCTCCGCCGGTTACACGCAGCCGGAACATATAATGCCGGTTCAGCCCCAAATTCGATACATCGGCAATAGTCAGCTGCGTTCCGGGCGGATATTCAGGAATTTCGTGCAAGCCGACGACAATCCGGTCCAGCTCGACGACCTCTCTCGGCGATCTTCTGTCCACCAGCTGGCCGCTGATACTTTGAATCTTGTCCACGTCATCGGCAGTAACGATTCTCTGCTGCGTAGTAAAAGAGGCTTCTTTCCAACTAGCTCCGCGGTCGTCGGACAGCTCGACGCTCACTTGTGCCGCCCCTTGCGGCGTTATCCACGATAGCTGCGTACGGGTATAATCCGGTTCGGAATACCGCTCTACCGGAATGACCCTTTTCAAATCGGACACGGTGCTTACACTTGTCAATATCGCTTGTTCCGTACCGGTTCCTTGGCTGAAGCCCTTCCCTTGCACGGCACTTGCAGCCGCAAAAGTATACCCCGACCCGCAAACCGGCGGAATGACCTTCGCATTAAGATACAGAAGAACGTCGATGCCATTGTTCGGCTGCAGCTCAAGCTCTCGGAGAGTAACCGTTGTGCCGTCGGCGCTAATTTCATCTGGGGCCAGCTTTCTTTTATCCATGCCAATGACGGACACTTCATCCTCGATTGACGCCGGAATGCTCTCAGGGAGTGTGAACACAACGTCCCACTTCGGATAGACGGGATGAAGCTCGGCTTCCGTAGTCAGCTCTGCCTTGCCGTTCACATTATATCTCAGCTCAATATGGCGGATGGTGCCCGCCGTCATTTCCTTATGCTTTAAATTCAGCACGCCTGCGCAGGCTGTGTCCTTGCTCCCTGCAGCGGATGATCCGCTTCCCGGGCCGGTATGTCGATGCGATTCCATATGTCAAAGCAGCCTCCATTATCAATAGATTGATGCCTCCAAGCCAGTGCTTATTCAAGCGCATGTCTATCCATTATGGAGTCTTACTCCCCTTACGTATATGACCGAAATTCAGATGTTTTTGCGCAAAATTCATACACGGTCTGTTGTCGCTAATGCCGTCTAGCAAACGAAATGCTGCTCCCGTCTAACGGCTCATCAGCTGCTGCAGCACAGGCCGACAACGAAGAAAGGGCCGCCGAAGCAGCCCCCGCTCTATTTTCTCTATTATCCCCAAACCTCCTGCAATGCGGCCCGAAACAGCTCATCGAGCTGCGTATCGCGTTGGTACGATAGATCTTCGGCTTCCCGGGCAGCCTGTTCAAAATGGCTGATTCGCTCTTCCAAATAGTCATTGATGCACTGTATCCTAGGCTCGTCGTCCAGCTCTTCCCCTGATTTTTTGCGCGCGAGCAGGTTGTTGACGGCGCTTCTCAGCTCGCTCTCTTCCGGAATCAAACGTTCAACCAGCCGATCGAACTCCATCGGAGCCATCTCATGGTACCGTTCAATCCATTCGCAAGCCAGAATCGGACGCAAGACGTAAAAATACTTTTTGAGCCTCACCCTGTCCCCCTGCAAGTAATCGCGGTAATTTCTTTTGGCCATATGAAGATAATGGTACATGCACGATTTGGGTGAAAAGGTTAACGGCGACAAGCTGCGGATCCGTTCGGTCACCGTGTACGTTTCTTCATACAAAATCGGCGATTGCAGCCATTCGAGCAGCGGCGGGTTCGACTTGCGGAACAAATTCAGCGCTTTTTTCAAATCCCAGCCGTTAATATCGAGCATGCTGTTGATAGGACGTTCGATCACATCCCTTTTGTCGAATATCGATACGTACCAGTCGACTGGCCGGATGTATAAGAAGCGGACGTCGTAATCGCTGTCCTGAGATGGGAACCCCCACGCCCTGCTTCCGGATTCGCATGCATACAGGATGCGGACCTGCTCCTCCTGTTCTATTCTTCTAAGCTCTTGCATGATAAGCTGCCGATAATGGGGATCGATCATGGTGTGCCCCTCCTGTTCTTCAATATTAGTATACCCCAGTCTTGTTAAGGCAGGCTGCCTTTCAGAGGGAAGCTTCCTTTTTTTGTGCCGGTTCTTTAACCTCTTATGTGATGCTCCTTAAGCAGTATCATCGCTTATTCCCGCTTCTTCGTACAGGGCGAATGTATTACAATGCGCATCCGCCTGTTCCTCAACACTGCACACTCCGGACAGGCTGGGACAAAATTTCCATTTTCACCCTGTCACCTCCCTGCTACAATAAGAGCAGCAGCTTGATTATGGAAACGGAGGATGGGGATGGCCAAAGAAAGCTTCGATAAGGAAATACAATTTCTGCGCATGCTTGTCCTGACTAGCGGAGCCTACAGCCGCCAGCAGTTTGCCGAGCGCCTCGGCATTTCCGTACATACCTACGACAAGACGATCCGGCGCTTGAAGGACATCCTCCAGGCCGTGTACCAGCAGCTCCCTCAGGAGCAGGGCAAGGAATTCGCGGAGACGCTCCGTTTCAACTATTATGAATCGGCAGATCCGATGCTCTTGTTTCTGTACCGCGCCAAGTCGCTTAAAGACTCCGAAACGTACAGGCTGACGCTGCTTCTTGCCGCCATGCAGGAGGCGCGTACGGCGATGGAGCTGCTCGACGCATGCTGCGGGCAAATGCCGGCCGACCTTCCGCTGCCGGATGAGAAGACGATCCGAAGCGACCTGAAATATCTCGAAGAGGTCGGGGTCATACGCCGTGAGCCGGGAGGACGGCCGTACCGGTACCGGATCCATAACGATTTGACGAACGAGCTGACCTACGAGGAGCTGGTCGATCTGTACGACTTCGTAGATGTCATGTCCAACACGCAAGTGCCTTCCGTCCAAGGTTATTTGCTGCGGGATACCATTAAAAAAGCAGTAAAGCAGGCGGAGAACGAAACGGCTTTTGTCGAGCCTTTCCTATATAAGTACCATTATCATTCGCGCATTTTGGACGAGGCTCATCTGAATACGCTGCTCCATGCGATCCGCCAACGCCGTTTGGTCCGCTTCCTGTATTTCTCCCCCAAGTCGCGAAAAAGCTACGGTTCGCAAAACACGAACCCGTTGTTCGAGCGGGAAACCGAGGGCAAGCAGGAGCTCGTGCTGCCGATCAAGGTCGTGTATGACCATCAGTACGGCCGGTGGTATTTGCTTGGCACCAACGCCCGCCACGGCGTCAAAAAGTACCGGATGGAGGGCCTCACCCAAATCGAGGAGGGCGAGGCGGTATCCGAGGACTTGTTCAATGCCAAGCGGCAGCAGCTGGAGGACCAAATCCGGCACAGCTGGCTGATCGATACCGGACGCAGCGTAACCGTCCGCGCCAGATTTTACAACCCGGAGGGCGTACAGCCGAATTTCGTCAGGGAACGGGTGCTGAGCCAGGGGCAATGGGGACGCATTGCAGTGGAGGAGGAAGACTCGTTCGTCTATGAAATTACGGTAAACGGAACGACCGAGATCAAGCCTTGGCTGCGCAGCTTCGGCTCGAGCTGCGAGGTGCTGGAGCCCGCTGCTCTGCGCCGGGAACTGATGGAGGAATGGAAGGAGATTCAGGATTATTATGAATCTGTTCGAGAAGATTTTTAATTACCAGGTCATCTCCCGACTGGATGACTCCGGAACGATCACCGTAACGTCCCACGAGAGAGCTTGGCTCAAGACGATGCTGGAGCATCCGGCCGCAGCGGAGGCTTTCACGGAGGATACGAAGCTGAAGCTGGCGCAGCTGCTCGGGGAGCAGGCTCCGATGGATTTGTCCCAAGGGTTCATCGAGAAGGCCAAGAACGAGGAAAAGCAGGTGTACCACCCGCTGCTCCGTACGCTGCGCCGCCTTATTATGAAGCGGAGCGCCTTGCGGATGACGTATCGCATCAAGGACGGCAAGCTGTTCACCAACCAGCCTGGCTTTCCCTATAAGCTGGAGTATTCGATGGTCAAGAAGGAATGGTATTTGCTGTGGCACCATTTGGGGCAGCGCGCTTTTATGTCCACACGGCTTCAAAACATTGAATCGGTAACGGAGCTGCCTTTTCGGGAAGCGGATGCCGCGAAGCTAATAGCCCAAATCGCCGCTATTCTGGAATCGCGCAAAGAAACAGCCGCCATCGAGGTCATTCCCGCTTACAATAGGGAGCTGTCGAGAATCTTGTACGCCTTCTCCTGCTTTGAGAAGGAGGTAGCCTATTCGGCGGACTCCGACGTCTATACCATCACGTTGTCGTTTCGAAGCGATGAAAGCGAGTATGTGCTGTCCAAGCTCCGCTTCCTCGGCAAACGGGTCCGTGTCGTCGCAAGCGACAAGCTGCGCCGCCGAATGCTCGAATCGGCAGCCAAAGCACTCGCGAGGTACTCATGAAGGCCGAGAAACCGACATACATTGTATCGATTGTGTGACGCTGCTCGATGCTTGCTGTTCGGGCGGCGCGGTCGGCTGAGACATCAGGTGTTGACAGTGTAGCAGTGGCAGTGTTGGTAGTGTTGGTTGACGGTACCAAGGAGCCGTCGCATAATAGGAAAAGGCACAACAACGCCTTTGCCATCTTAACTGCAGAGAGGGGTAGCCATGTCATTTCAATACGGATCGAACGCTCCGGATATTAAAAATCCGTTCAAAAAAGAAGGCTTGCTGTATGTAGCGAGCGGAATTGCGATTTTGCTCATCGGCATCACCGCCCTATTCGTGCTTCGAAGCCAAATCGCCGGTCAAGCGCAGTCTGCCGGTTGGATTCATCTCATAATTTGCATCGTCTTGCTGCTCGGAGGAGGCGGGTATTTGACCCGAGGCTTGCTGAAAATGTTCCGTTTTTACGTCGGCCGCGGCATTCCCGCAAGTCTCAGCAAAAATGAGGCGCGCAGCGAAAAACACGTCGCCGAGCCTAATATCGCTTATCACGTGAACACGCTGGATCAAATGCTGTCCGGGCGCAAAAACGTTACGTTTCACGAGCCGGTCACCCTGCTGGATCGGATGCTGTACAGCATTTATCCTAACTTTATTTTTTTGCCTTATTCCATGCGGAACTATTTGCATCTCGTTGTTCAAAACGCAGGATATTCCATCATCGCGCTGCTCATTTATTTCTTGTCCCTGCTATCCGGATCGCTCGGACTCACGAAGCTATCATCAACGTCCTTCAGCGGCTGGCTGGGAATAGCGCTGCTTGCCGGGCTATCGGTCCTGTGGGTCGTCAATCTGCTGTCGGTTAAACGCGTCAATCATCCCCGGCTGTTTCGTGGCAGCAGACTCGGTATCGTCTGGATGACGATATCCGCCGTTCTTCTGCCCGCTGTGGGCGAGCTGCTGTTGAGGCAGGGGATCGAGCCGCCGGCGGCTCCTTTTAACCCGACCTTGCCGTTGATATTGCTGTTTCTGTTCATCCCGGCTTTGACCGCCGCCGCCATTGTGCTGGCCAAATACCGTTCCGACCTGTACGATCCGGTTACGGAGGTATCGGAATTCAGGGAGCATTGGCAGGAAAACGTTCATCCGAAGGACTTTTTCCGTTCCCTTGATATGGAATTCGCGAACATCCGGTATAAAGAATTTCCCAACAGAGTATACCGGGAGCTGAGTCCCAACCTCCAAATGGAAGGCAGCATGGACAAAGGGAGCTTCGTCGGCGATACGATTCAGGAGACGCAGCCGATGTACAAGGAGATAAGCGAACCTCCTAGTTCCAAGCATGTGCGCCTATATACGGCTATAGCCGGCCACGCGCTTGTTGTGCTGTCCGCGCTTCTGCTGTTCGTCCTGAATAAGCAATTTTCCGGCGACCTCACCTTCCAGAGCCTATTTAACGGCGTTTATTTCCCGGGGCTGCTATTTCTGTTCGGGAGCTCGGCGCTTACGCTTGCCCATATTTACTGGGCCGAGATGCATTTCACGAGCTACTTGATCCAGTTTCAAGGTGAAGGCACCTATACCGAGTCCAAAATTTCCGTAGGCATGGCGATTACCGACTCCACCCGAAGTGAGAATACGATCGTCCGCACGTCCTTCAGCCCTTGGCTGCTCGTCACCAAGCTCGTGACCAGCACGCAGGCGAGCTCCGGCTCCGGCAATTTGTCCGGCCCGCGCTATATCATGAGCATGCATAAAGCGGACGACATGATGGACCATTTGACGGAGAAGATGAAAACCTTCCTGGGCAACCGGGAGACCATCGCAACCGCGCTGTCTCCGAAGGATTTGCAGTCGATGCAGACGATGTTCACCATCAACGAAGCGGCTCCGTCCAAAGAGCAATTGAGAGGACCCGAAGGCTCATCGATCAATAAAATTGCCGGCGGCGCCGAGCGGAATTCCGATGAGAACGAGTAAGCAGCAGCGCCTGCGCCGGCAGATTGCCAGAGAGCAGACTTGCCTTCTCACTGGCAGTCCCGAGCAGGAACGAAAAAGCCTCCAGACCACGACGCGATTGCGGGTGGTTTGGGAGGCTTATTGTTGTTGGGTGCCCTCGTGCCGGGTGACGGCTAAGCAGTATGACCTTTCCGTGCTGGCGCTGCTCATGCAGTATGCGGGCAGCAGCGGACCCTGGGCGGGTGGCGGCTGCTAGTGAGCCCTGCTTCGGTCGGTTCTCTAGCGGAACATGCTATGGTCGCTATATCATCCAATTCTTCGGTGCCGCTTTTCTAAAGCCCCTCCTACGCCCCTTCATCATCTAATCTTGCGTCTTCGCTTCCACTCTGCTTTGATCGCTATACCTTCTGTCCTGGCGGCAAGCGCTTCTCTAGCGGAACACGCTATGGTCGTTATATCATCCACCCCAGCGGCAGTCGCTTTATCGGCCCCTTCACTGTCACACACCATGCGGACTCAACCGCCGTTCGCTACTCAAACGGACCTTGGTTCCGTTATTGCAGCAATAATACCCGAAAATTCAAAGCGATCGGACCTCGGTTCCGTTATTGAGCGAAAAACTAAACCATTTGCCGCAAAAACACGCCAATAACGGCCTCTAGGTCCGATCCGCCCCCGTTTTTGCAGGTTTTCATCCAAATAACGGATCTCCTGTCCGATCTGACGCACGCCAATGGCCTACCCTTGCACATTTAGCCGACGCAAGATAGAAGCCTGCCTGCAGGGTCCTCCATCGACCGCATCACAGTTCCTGAACTAGCAGTTATGGAATGCTCCTACATATTAAGTGCAAATTGATTACCCGCAAGCAGGCTCACCTCATACAGACACTCAACGCACCCACTAGCACCTTCTCTTCCATCCTCACATGTTCTCAACTCGCCTCCACCTGCAACTTCTGTCCCACCCTCGCCTGCTCTCGACGTGCCTCCATTTGCACTTCTCTCCATTCCCAACACACTCTGAAAGACATTCTCCCTACACAGACAACAATTTATGTAAGCGCTATAACTTTACTTCTTTTCTCCATATAGTTATGGGGTTTGTCCATAGTTTGCTGAAATTCCAAATATTAAAATAAAACGTATGCATTACCAAATACAAACGGGAAGGTTGAACGTTATGAGACATGGTTTATGGAAACAATCAGGTATCCTTCTTGCAACTGCAGCCATTGCATTATCCGGGTGTTCCAGTTCCGGTGGGACGACCAAGCCGGCCGAGGACAGCTCAGCGCCGCCGAAGATCAGCAACGAGCCTGTCACTATTAAGCTTGCGGGCAGCAGAGGGATATTTTCAGACGAGGAATTGAAGCTTTATATTACCGATCCGCTGGCCAAAAAGTATCCCAACATCACCGTGCAATACATAAATACGTCCGAAAAAGGGTTCGGCTTAAACGAGCTGGTCACAGCCGGAGATATTCCCGATATTGTCATGGGTTACGGCGGCACCCTTCCTCAGCTTAAAGATTTGAATCTGCTGTATAACATGGATCCCCTCATCAAAAAGTACAATCTCGATTTGAACCGGATTATCCCTGAGTTTCTGGACTACATCAAGGTCAACGGAAGAAGCGATTATTTGGGAGGCTTGCCTGCCTATAATAACGCCTTCGCTTTATTTTACAACAAAGGGTTATTCGATAAATTTGCCGTACCGTATCCTAAGGACGGGATGACTTGGGAGGAAGTCGGGGATTTAGGGAAGAAAATAACAAGATCGTTCGATGGTATCCAGTACCGCGGATTTTTCCCGGACGGGGTTGCCCGGATGGCCGCACAAATCAATCTGTACCAGATGGACAAGGACAATAAGTCGATTATGGCGACAGAGCCATGGAAAAAAGCATTTGAATTGTGGGACAACGTCTATAATTATCCTGGCAATTCGGACGAGCCTTTCAACACGATTAACTTCGGCAACAACCAGACGGCGTTTCTTAAAGGCGAGCTGGCTATGATTACAGGGTACAGCAGCACGCTGAATGCGCTGCGCAAAGCGCCGGATGTGAACTGGGACGTTGTCACTTATCCGCAGCATAAGGACAAGATGGGCTACGGCACGGGCGTAGACACTCCGAACTTCTCTATTACTTCAAGCAGCAAAAACAAGGATGCCGCCTTCCTCGTCATAGAGACTTTGCTATCCGATGATGTGCAGTTAAATATGGCCAAAAACGGCAAGGTGTCCGTACTTTCCAATGATACTGTGAAAAAGGAGTTCGGTAAAAGCATTCCGGAATTTGCAGGAAAAAACTATAATTTGAGCAGTATTCCGAAGCTGAAGCCTTCAGTCAATCAGCCCCCCATTTATACCGGAGGCGATACGAACAAAATTGTTATCGATGCTTACGAAAGCGTATTGAAGAAGCAGGCGGATATTAATACGGCCCTTCGTCTTGCAGATGAGCAGATGAATACGTTGGTACAATCCAAGATAAAGCTGGAGAAGTAAGCGCATCGGCATGCGATTGCAAACGTTAACATTTTTGACCAAACTGGTCTATCGTCATCTTAAAGCCCTTAACAAAAGGGCTTTTTTTCATAAGCAGCAGCTTCCACTCACCTTATATAGCGGCCGGAAGCTAGGCGGACCTATCGCCAACGACTAAGCTTTCCATTCGCTGCTTCACGCAAAAAAAAGCCGTTCCCTTATTACACTTAAGGAACGGCTCAATATCACAAATATTAGCGGTGCAGCGCCTTCTCATCCGCCGGAAACCGGAGCCCGATCTGCCTCCGGGCTTCATCCATAATGCCCATCACAGCCAAGGAGCTGCTGAAGGAGTTCACAGCCGACTCGCGCTTGCCGCTCGACAGCAGCCTTAGAAACTCCTCCACTTCATAGACCATGTCCTTGCTCGACTGAGGCCGGGTCAGATCTTCAACGGATCCGTCCCGGTACCGGATTTCGACTTTTTCCGGCTGGTTGATTTTATCGATGAGAATCGTGCCGTTCTCGCCCTGAATTTCCGTTGGCAAGTGCGACTGAGTAATCTTCGAATACATGACGACCGCATCCATCCCTTCGTACTTCAGCAGCAGGCTCCCTTCCCCATCTACTCCGGATTCGAGCATCACTCCGTTAGCCAGTACAGCCCTCGGCTCGCCGAATAGAACGACAGCCGGATACAAGCAGTAAATGCCGATATCCATCAGCGATCCGTTCGAGAAGATCGGATTAAAGGCGTTCAGCACCGTCCCCTGCTTATAGGCATCGTAGCGTGAGGAATATTGGCAATAGCTCGCAAAATAGCGGCGAATCGGCCCGATCTTGTGCAAATGGTCGCGTACCGCCTGAAAATTAGGCATCAGAGTTGACTTCAGCGCTTCCATCAGCAGCACGTCGTTCGCCTTTGCAGCCGCTATCATCGCTTGCAGCTCGCTTGTATTCGATGCGACAGGCTTCTCACACAGCACATGCTTCCCGTGCTCCATGCATACTATCGCCTGCTCGGCATGGAAGCTGTTCGGGCTCGCAATGTAGACCGCATCCACTTCGCCGCTCGCGGCCATCAGGTTCAAATCGGTAAATGTGTTGGGAATGCCGAACTTCGCGGCAAACTCCTGCGCCCGCTCCTCCGTCCGCGAATAGACTGCCGACAAGACGAATCCTTCCGCCTGCCGTGCGGCATGAATAAATTGTTCCGTAATTTTGTTCGTACCAATAATTCCAAATCGAACCATGTTCCATTCCTTTCCTGCTTCAGGACCTTTCTCGGCCACAGATGTGTTGTTAGATTAGCAAAAATAAAGTGCGTGGCTGGTTAGTAAAGCATGGATTCCGGCCCCGTGCTGTAGCTCCGGATGCGCTGTAGGATAGCGCGCCACCTGCTCCATCGTACACCGCGACGACTTCCCATCACCCGCAGCGCAAGCTCTTCAGCTTAACGCTCATTCGCCGCTCTTGCCATCGAGGCCTTCTCCAAGCGGCGCCTCTGTTTCCGGCTCCATCTCAGCCTCCCGCACCGGCTCCGACTTCAGCTTCGATGTCTTCGATGATTCTGCTCTTGCGCCGAACAGCAATTCTACCTCTTGCTCCAGCAGGGTCAGCAGCGGGAAGGCGGACTCATGTCCCAGGCTTTCGATCAGCTGGCGGTAATACCATTCCTGCTGCTCTTTCCCGCGCTTGAACCGATTCCATACGAGGGTGGAATCGCACGATTGCATGGCCCTTAACGTGCTTCGCACGTTGTGCAGTTTATCCGCACAGGCGACCATACGAACCGGCTGGGAAGCGGTTTTTAAATATTGAACGGTGTGCTCCTTACGCTCCTCCCAGCTGAGCGACTTATCCGGCTCGGAGCAGCCCATCACGATATCCGCCACATTCTGGCCGAACTGCTCCACCAAGTCGCTGTAGGTCGCATCCGTATCCTCCAGCGTATCATGCAAAATGCCTGCGGCAACGATCTCCGGCCCGCATCCGGCCGCAAGCAATATCATTCCTACCGCACACGGGTGGGATATATAAGGAATGTCCGTCCCTTTGCGAAATTGTCCTTGATGCGCTTTGGCCGCGAATTCGACGGCCCTGTCGATAAGGGATGTCATTGCAAACCCCACCTCCGTTTCCCGTTCATTGGCAAAGCTCGGTCAATACTTTACCGATACGGTCGTGTATTAAATAGTCGGCGCGCCCGTCGTACGGAGTCGACGATTGATTAATAAGTATTAACTTATTACCCTCATAATACCGGATTAACCCTGCAGCGGGGTGAACGGTCAAGGAGGTGCCACCGACAATCAAAACGTCCGCGTTCGCAATACTAGACACAGCTTTCTCCAATAGGTCCGAATCCAGCGCTTCCTCGTAGAGCACGACATCCGGCTTGACCATTCCGCCGCAGGCAGTACACTTCGGCACCGTATCCGCGCTTTGAACGATATGCTCCAGGCCGTACCCGGCGCTGCAGCTCATGCAGTAGTTTCGGTGTATTGATCCGTGCAGCTCCAGCACGTTCCTGCTGCCGGCCGCCTGATGCAGCCCGTCGATATTTTGCGTGATCACGGCTTGCAGCCTCCCCGCTTGCTCCAGCCGGGCCAGCGCATGGTGAGCCGCATTCGGCTTCGCATCTTTATGAATCATCCGACTCCTGTAAAAGTCGTAAAACAGCTCCGGCTGCCGCATAAAAAAGCTGCGGCTCAACATCGTCTCCGGCGGATAGGCATGCCCGTTCTTCGTCCGGTACAATCCGTCCGCCGAGCGAAAGTCCGGAATCTGGCTTTCCGTAGATACCCCCGCTCCGCCAAAAAACACAATGCGGCTGCTCTCCGCCACCAGCCCGCAAAGCTCCTGAAGGTCCAAACTCGCCCCATCCTCTCCCGAAATCGCGATTTCTTACTATTATACCCGAGATGCCTGCCGCCCGACAGAATAGTTTGTGTCCTTTATGGCGACCTATATTATTTATAGATACATTTTGTATAATCTTTATATAACCGGGATTGATTTTGGCGAAAAAACATGCGATAATACATCAAAAGATACAAAATGTATCCAAACGGAAAATCCAGGAGGGTAACATATGAGTACAACGAACCAGATGATGACGGAAGAGCTTGATTGGGAATGGGCTAATCTGATACTAACGGCTCGTAAGCTGGGACTCAGTACGGAAGACATTCGTTCGTTCTTAAGAAATCCGGATCGGGATGTGCAGACATTGTCGGCTTCTGTTTCTTTCGAGCCCGTGAGGATATCGTCCTCCAAGGTGGCACACGGGTAATAAATAACGAGGGGTAAAATAAATACACGGTTCGGGGAAACAACTTGAACCTAATGGTCGGATGGGCGGTGCTTATGCAGAAATTTGCGGAACTGCTGCTTGTCTACTCCGGACGCCATGGCTTCCTTAATAATATCGTACCATTCCTGGTCGAGCTCCGGGTCCTTCCTGATGCCGTCCTCGTGATCGAGTAAAGTGTCCATCGGGACCTTTAAGACAGCAGCTATTTTCTCAATAAACTGGATGGACGGGTTTTTTTGAATATCCCGCTCCAGACTACTGATGTAGGATTTGGCGACACCGGCGCGCTCCGCCAGCTCCGTAAGCGACATTCCCTTTTGTTTTCTCAGTTGTTGAACGCGTTTACCGATCATGGCAATTCTTCCTTTTAGCGATTGTTTAGGGTAAGCCTTTAACCCTAGTATAGCAAATTTCGTTAAAACGAACAAACTAAATGTAAAAAAAACGTAAAGCCCCGAAAGGGGCTTTTTGTCACGACGGTGCAACCCGGCTTGTACCATCAGCTTTTTCGCCGGTTCCACAAGGTAAGGCCCCACAGAAACACCAAAGCCGCCGCCGCATCGAGAACGATATCGCGAACGAGCGGCGATCTTCCCGGAACGAACGACTGATGCCATTCATCCAGTACGGCGACGAGGGTCGTACAGCACCAAGCGTACATTATCGTCTTTTTCCGAAACAATGTATAAAAGCAAATGCCTATGATGCCATAGGCGAGAATATGCGCCGTTTTTCGGACCATGGCGTTAAGGGCATACGAATGCACTTCGTTCAGCCCTGTCAGCTGTTGAATGATGATCCTGGTATGCTCTCCGGTGAATATTTGGTAAGCGCCAAAAATATACATAATAACCAATGATAACGGTACCAAAACGAATCGCCAAAAGGTTCGTTTTCTACTTGTTTTGCTCATTGTGCCACTTCATGAACTCAATCACGATTTTAAACTCATGAATTCGGTCCTTGTCGATACCCGATTCCTTCATTTCCATGATGAAGTCCAGCCATTCTTTATCCACGCTTGGCTTGACCTCCGCCTCGGCGGCGATTTTGAGCAGCATTTTGAGGTCCACCTTCAAGACCGAAGCAATCTTTTCCATCACATGAATGGACGGGTTCTGCTTAAGATTACGCTCAATGTTGCTTAAATACGACTTGGAAATGCCGGTTCGCTCGGACAGCTCCGACAGCGTGAATCCTCTCTGCTTGCGAATAGACGATATGTTATTGCCGATCATACGCTATCACTCCGCCATACCGCTGCGGTCCCGGTTTCTTGCCCTTTCCACATCACACCCTCGATAACATGCATGAACCCTTATCCCTCCGTTACTAGCCTATGCTTGAGCTTGCTCGCCGTGATACATTGTCCAAAGAATACGTGCTCTCTCTTTCCCTACCACACCTGGAACCGCAGGCCGCCACCTTCTTCCCTTCAAAACTTGTTCTCCCTTGGCCGCATCGTTTAAACTGAATACATACGGGCTGTATGTCATACCTTGTTACAAAAGGAGGTCGTCATATGAATTCGCTTTTGGCTGAAAGCTGGAAGAAGGCGAAGCGCACGTACCACCAGGTGATGCTCACATACAACGGCATCCTCTATAAGGATTGCCTCGATCGGAAGATGAAGCAAAGGCTGTACAACAAGATGCTGCACCATGAGCAAAAGCTTCGGTAGAACGCCCGCCGTACGCCTATATCCCTACTTCTCGGATTACGCGCTGATACTGCTTTTCCTGATCATAACGTTCACTATACATTCGATAACTCTGGTTTGTTCCTCTTCGCTCATATTCGTTCCGGAAGGCAGGCATAGGCCTGTTCGGAACAACCGGTCCGATACGCTTTCCTGCTCGGAATGCGGATAATACGCGGCTCCATCGAAAAGCGGCTGCTGATGAAGCGGCTTCCATACCGGACGCGCTTCGATATTTTCGTCCGCCAAAGACGCCAGCACTTGCGACACGGTAACGCCGGCTTCGCGTTCATCCAGCGTCAAGGCCGTAAGCCAGCGGTTGGAGAAGGTCCCGTTCAGCTCCGGCATGAATTGAATGCCTGGCAAATAGGACAGCTCTTCATAGTAGCGGTCGAATACCGCTCTTCTTCCGCGCACCCGGTCTTCCAGTACTTCCAGCTGCGCCCTGCCGATGCCCGCAAGGACGTTGCTCATCCGGTAGTTGTATCCCAGCTGGCTGTGCTGGTAATGCGGAGCCTGGTCTCTTGCCTGCGTTGCCAGGAACCGGGCTCTATGCAAGCTTTCTTGGTCATTCGATACAAGCATTCCTCCGCCGGAGGTCGTAATAATCTTGTTTCCATTGAAGGAATAAATGCCGTACCGTCCAAAAGACCCGCTCGCCTTCCCTTTGTAAGAGGAGCCCAGCGATTCGGCGGCATCCTCAATCATCGGAACCCGGTAAGCTTCGCATAGTGCGGCGAGCTCATCCATTTTGGCGCTTTGGCCGTACAAATTGACGACAATAACCGCCTTAGGCAGGCGGCCTGCGCGGGCTGCATCCTGAAGGGCGCGTTCCAGCGCCTGCGGCGACATATTCCATGTCTCCGGCTCGGAGTCGATAAAGACAGGCTCCGCCCCCAAGTAGACAATGGGGTTCGCGCTCGCAACGAATGTAAGGCTGGAGCAGAACACCGTATCTCCTTCCTTGACATGGAGCAGACGCAGCGCCAAATGAATAGCCGCCGTGCCGGAGCTGACCGCAGCGGCTCCATGGACGCCTACGCATGCAGCGAATTCCCGCTCGAACGCGTCGACATGCGGTCCAAGCGGAGCGATCCAATTTGTATCAAAGGCCTCCTGAATATATTTCATTTCATGCCCGCTCATATGCGGCGAGGATAAATAAACTTTGCTTTTATTCGTAACCATGCCGGAGCTCCACCTCATTTTATTAGCTTTTTTGTGCAAACATAGTCCATTTGGCAGGACTTCCAACCGCTGTACACATCGCCGGAATATCGCGAATAACGGTAGAACCGGCACCTACGACAGCCCACTCACCTATGCTTTTTCCTGGAATGACGGTAGCTCCCGCTCCTATCATCGCACCCTCCCGGATACTTACAGTACCGGTAAGAGTTGCTCTAGGGGCAATATGTACGTAATCGTCTATGCAATTATCATGCTCGATAATGGCGCCGGTGTTGACTATGACATGTTCTCCGATCGCCGCCTCCGCTTGAACGACTGCGTTGGCCATTACTACGGTGCCCCTCCCGATCGAAGCGCTGGGACTGACAACCGATGCCGGGTGTATAAGAGAGATATAGCTATCGCTGGACAAGCCCAGTCTATCCACAATCGATTTCCTTACTTCGTTATTCCCTATCGCCACAATCCATTTAAGGTCAGTGGCACATTGGACCATTTCCCCAGCTGAAGAAACCGGGCCGTAGCGAATGCCCTCGATCTCTTTTAACTCTGAATATTTATCATCCAAAATAGCAGCAATCGTATAATTCCCATCCAAACGGATCAAGTCTTTGATGACCTTACTATGGCCGCCTTCTCCAATAATCACCAGCTGCATAGTTTATCCCATCTTTTCAAGAAAATTTAGAACCGGAAAATCGCTCCATAGTCACGTGATTCTGATGACTGACGCCTTCCGTTTTGATTACCTTGACGAAGGTCAACGCTAAAATTTTCAGATCAAGAAGGAAGCTTTGATTGTCCACATACCAAACATCGAGCTTGAACTTCTCTTCCCAGGAAATCTCGTTCCTGCCGTTAACTTGAGCCCATCCGGTAATGCCTGGCCTCACCAAATGCCTTCGCGACTGTTCTTCCGTATACAACGGCAAGTAATCCATAAGCAGCGGCCTTGGGCCGACCAGGCTCAGCTCGCCTTTGATGACATTGATCAGCTGGAGAAATTCGTCCAGGCTGTATTTGCGCAAAAACTGACCGAACGGAGTCAGCCGTACGGAATCGGGAAGCAGCTTGCCTTCGCTGTCTCGAGCATCGTTCATCGATCTGAATTTGTACAAAGAAAAGGGCTTGCCGTGTAATCCGGGCCGCTGCTGCTTGAATATGACAGGGGATCCCAATTTCCAGCGGACCAGTACGGCAGTCAGCAATATGCACGGAAACAGCAGAAGAAGAAGGGGAACCGCAACCGACAAATCAAATAGCCGTTTCATTGGTGCTTCCCTCCCAGGGCGGACAAAATCTGCTGTTTGATCTCTTCAACCAGGTCCTTGACTCCGATATGCTCGGATTCATTTCCCAGCTGGTACGCATGCAGCATAATATCTTTCATTTGTTCTTGCGTTAACTCGGAAATATTCATGGATCAAACCCTCATTTATTAAAAGATCGTTTCCTGCTTATCCTTCAATCAACTGGTAGAACTTGTTCATCTCTTCCTGATGCCTATTGGTGATCAGAGATAGATGAGCCGACAGCTGTTGTCTTAACTCCAGGGAATGAAATAATTTTTTTATCCCCTCCGCTAACCCGTCGATGTTGGCTTGGACGATCAGTCCCGTTTCTCCGTCGACAATCTGCTGCTTGAAGGAAGGGATATCCGTGACCACAATAGGCCGGTACAGTGCGATTGCTTCTTCGACGGCAATACAATGAGCCTCCGTTTTCGAAGGCTGGACATAAATGTCGCATCCCTTCATGAAAGGATAAGGATTCTGCTTCTCGCCCAATAACATGAAGTTCTTTTCCAAGCCAAGCTCGCGACTTTTGGCCTCAAGCTCGCCGCGCAGCGGGCCGTTGCCGATCAAATACCAGCGGATATCGTACCCTTCGCGAACAAGCTTCGCGCACGTATCGAGAGCGAACCATACTCCCTTCTCCTCAGTCAGACGAGCGACGGTTACGATTCGTATCCCTTTACTCTCATCTGTGAAGCCAGGCTCGTTAGACATCTTGTGCACGGTATCTGCAGAGACCCGGTTCTTTATAACGCGCATTTTCTGTGCGAATTCCGGGAAATACCCCTCCAGAGATTTTCGCGCCGTCTCTGCCACCGTAACGATGTAGTCGCTGATTAAGAAGCTTTTCCGCTCGAGTCTTGGACACGGCCATCCTTGCAGCTGGCTGTAGGCATAATCCATGTGGTTGTATACGATCTTTTTGTCCGCGATCACCTTTTCCGCAACATAATAGTTGCAGAAGAAATCAAGGTAGCTTATCGCAACATCGTAATGCGTTCTCAAATTCGGGAGAGCATGCCTGTAAACGCTCCACCTCGCTCCGACCCCTACGCCTTTGCTTAATTTTCCGGCTACCGCCGCAAGCAGTTTACCGGCCAGCAAACGAAAACGGCCCTCCTTCACAAGCTGCGGGACGGCTTGGGTAAGGGGCGTCGAATAGCATGCAAACAACGGCGGGAGGATGTTGACACGGGATGGAACCATATGAAACAGCACGCCGCTATGGTCAAACAACAGCAAATCCACGTCGTACTTTTCATAATCCAAATCGGACAGCAGCGTTAGCAGGCTTTTCTCCACACCGCCCGTATGGAGATATTGGGTTACGAACAAAAGCTTTTTCTTCAATGCCTTTCCTTCCCTTCATGAAAGCGACTAAACCCTGTTAACTATCCTTCTCATCTTGGAGATGAAGGCAGGACCCGCAAACCGGCCGGCTATCCGCTTCACGCTGCTTCTCCAACGCACATGTGCTGGCAGCCACGATTTGGCAAAGTGGTGTATCGTATAGCTGTCCTTCGTGATAAAGCTCGCCCCGTTAATATAGTCATAGGGACAAAAGAAAGTGCGCGGATATAACGTCAATCCGTTTCGCAACACTTGAAATTCGTTATTAGCTATCAAACCATATTTAAGGCAGCTGTCCGTAATAATTCTTGTATTGGTTGTCAGGTCGAACGATCCGTCGGCAAGCAGAAACGTTTTATCGTTGTAATAGTCCATTAAGCTTTTGATCCATCCATGACCCTTCACGGAACCTATGATACCGGTGGGGACGTGTTTTTCATCCTCAAAGCCTGAAAAAACCTCATGATCCAGAAACCGGTCAAGAGATTGTAAAACCTCCACATCGGTATCCATATAAATCCCACCGTAATGATAGAGGGCATAGAGACGAACATAATCGCTGACAAAAGCATATTTGCCCGCCTCGTAAGCTTGCTTTACATAAGGAATGGAAGAAACGTCGAAGTTGTCCTCATTCCACTCCATGAATTGAAAGCCGTTAACGTGCTTGTTCCAGCTTTTCATGCATTTCTTAATAATTTTGGGCTTATCTCCTCTTCCGAACCAGCAGTAATGAATAATCCGAGGAATCCCTGCAACGCTATCCAAGCTTCCATCTCCTCTCCAGAACAAAATACAACATGCTCGCTACCTTCCGATGTATACAAAAAAATCCTCGTTGCTTCTTGAAAGCGTACGAGGACTTGGCGCTGCACCGACGCCTGCGGCTATTTTCGCTTCTTCCAGATACCCGTTCGGGTTGTTCGACTGCCATCTCCAGGAATCGCTGCACATTTCCTCGATTCCCTTCTCGGCAACCCAGCCAAGCTCCCGCTCCGCCTTGGACGGGTTGGCATAGCATATGCCGATGTCGCCTGGTCTGCGGCTCGTAATCGTATACGGGATACGCATCCCGGTCACGGTCTCGAATGCCTTGACCAGTTCGAGCACGCTGTACCCGCGTCCGGTTCCAAGATTGTAGGCTTCAACGCCTGTCGTAGCCATCACTTTAGTTAGCGCACTCAGATGACCAAGAGCCAAATCCACGACATGGATAAAGTCCCTCACACCAGTACCATCGATGGTCTCATAATCGTTGCCGAATACTTGCAGCTCCTTCAGCCTGCCTGCCGCTACTTGGGTAATATAAGGCATCAGATTATTAGGAATGCCGTTAGGATCCTCTCCGATCAGTCCGCTGTTGTGAGCCCCGGCGGGATTGAAATAGCGCAGCAGCGCTATGCTCCAATTCGAATCAGACAAATACAGATCCCGAAGCATTTCCTCAATCATCAGCTTCGTGCGTCCGTAAGGGTTCGTGGCGCTAAGCGGAAGCTCTTCCGCAATAGGCACCTTCTCCTGCAAGCCGTATACGGTAGCCGATGAGCTGAATACGATGTTTTTCACCCCGTATTTCTCCATCACCTTGCACAGCACCAGCGTTCCGGTAATATTGTTGTGGTAGTACCATAACGGCAGTCGAACCGACTCCCCGACCGATTTATGCCCGGCAAAATGGATGACCGCATCGATTTTGTTCTGAGCAAACACACGGATGAGAGCTTCCTGATCCAACAGATCGACCTTGTAGAACTTGAAGTCTCTGCCTGTAATCTCTCTTACCCTTCTAAGGGATTCCAGTCTGCTGTTCGTCAAATTATCCACCACTACAATGTCATATCCTGCGTTTAATAGCTCCACGCATGTATGGCTTCCGATATAGCCGGAGCCTCCGGTTACGAGTATGGCCATAGCTTAGGTCCCCCTTAGAATAGTTTCAGAAAATCGCTTTTATAAACCATTTTCAAACTGATAGCATTTTCATAAAAGAAATAAACGAAGTAGCAGACAAGAATCAGGTAATAGATCAATTTCTGCTCTCTCGTCGTAAATAGATGGACAAGCCATGACACCAGGATGCAGCTGTAGATGCCGAAATAAAACGTGAAACGGGCAAAAATCCAGTTTTGACTGGAAATCACCATAAATACGAACGACAGCAAGGACATATTGACCACATAGTCGCTTTGCGGAAAGATGGCTCTCAGTTTATGCCGGCCCAAAAAAGCCAAAAGAAGGGGAACCCCGCTTACCGCAACCCGGATAATATTGGCTCCGCCCTCGGAGAAGTTTTTATATTCGCTGTACTGGCTGTTCTCCAGCATGGAAAACAGCATCGATGAAAATTGGTTGAATCCTACAACGATAAAAATGGCAATGACCAAGAGTGCCGAGGTGGTCCATGACCATGCTCTTCTTCTTACGATAAAATAAATCGGTATGAGAATGTACGCGCTCTGGTGGACCTGTGCAGCCAGCAGAATGACTAGAATATATTTTTTCCAATCGCCGTTCACGATGAATTTGGTTGCTGCGAAAGCAATGGCAGCCGCCAAAAATTGCCTTATCCCGTTCATTGAGATCAGAAACATGCCGCTTGTTATATAAACAAACATGCTCAGCTCGAACAGCTTGGAATATTTATATAACGTAATGAACACGAGAACATTCGTTATTAAGGCGACGACGAAGATCAAGAACTGCGGATCTTTGGAGATGGATTGCAAGAGCATCTGGAACAGATTGAACCCTTTATCCTTCTTATCCGCAATACTGTCCCAAGTAATTTCCGTCGTTGCATAGGAATACATATAATAGACTGTGTCTCCGATATTTTTTTGCAGTCCGGCAACAAGCACCATCACAGCCAGTGCGAAAGAGGCCATGATGGCATTCGGTCTCGCAGCCGTCAGCAATGTCGGGCCTTTGGCAAACCATCTTGAAGACAAAGAAAACAGATACACCAGCAAAAGATTCACATAGAATACAGCCAAACTACCAATTCCCTTCAACAAAAGCGGCCATTGCCCGTTCAGGAGCCGTGCCTTGCTACCGTGGCCTTATTTGTATTTTGAATATAGAGATAAAGCAGAAGCCCGAAGGGCGCCGCAAGCAGCGTCGTCCATTTGCAGGGAGATTCCCACACAAACTTGTAGTTGCGGATCATCAGATTGCTCGAGACATAATGTATCGATTCCCTCAATCGATCCTTGTAGGTAGGGGCAAATTCCATCGCTACTTTTCTAAAAAATAAAAACCCTCTCGGGTTCCTCTTGTACTGCTTGATCATGTTCATGCTGGAGCCGTCGGGCAAATATTCTACAAGACAAAGGACCTCGTTCATAAGCAGAAGAGGACACTCTTGGTCGATCAGCACATATTTGTAGCTGAGCGGGCAGTATTTCTCACCCGGAAATATCGGGTACGGAGGGCAATTCCTTGTAAGCTCGGAACGGTAGACGAGCTTCTTGTCGCCTTTGACCTGATGCTTCGCATACAAATCGGACAGCGTCGAAGACGCTAGATGCTCCGGCAGCTTCGTCCCGATAATTTGCCCGTCGGGCGAGGCGTCCAGCGCTACGATACCGGCATAGCTGCTGCTCCCGTGACGCTTCCAAAAGGTGACGATCTTCTCCACCGCATCGTCCGCCATATAATCATCCGAGTCGATACAGACGTTGAGCTCCGTATCGATCAGCTCATATGCCGTATTGTGCGCACCGTGCATCCCTTGATTGTCCTGGTAATGATAGCGGAGCGGAACGGCGCCTTCCGATATCCATCCTTCGACAAGCTCTCGGGTCCCGTCGGACGAGCCGTCATCGATGATAAGCCAGACGAAGTCTTTGCTGGTTTGCCTTTTCAGGCTTTCGTAGCATACAGGCAGTGTATAGGCACGATTGTACGTCGGCGTAAACACAGTTAAAGATGGAGCCATACATGAACCTCCGATTGGAAAATGGTACCGGCTGTCTATCCGTCCGGTCCTTCGCAAGCTATGCCCGATTTCGATATTGGCCGTGATCCAAATAATAATTCGTCAGCCACTCCGACATCGTGCTGGTGTCGTACCCATGGATGCGCAGCGAATCGGATGTATCCTCATGCTCATAGGATGAGGCCAGAATCCGCTCCGCCCACAGCTCGGCAGGCTCCCTCAAGCTCATGAAATCGATACGTCCCGTTACATCCGTTTCCTTGGTAATGGTATCTGAAGCGAAGCAGCGCAATCCTGCCGCCTGCGCCTCTACCATGACAACGGGCAATCCCTCAAACAAGGATGGGAATAAGAATAAGTCCATACCCTGCATCAGGTCGGAAATGTCGCTTCTGACGCCAAGAAACCTCACGGCTGGGGTAAGTCCGAGCCGGTCGACTTTTTTCTCGATAGCTTCGCGCAGATGACCGTCGCCTACCATCATTAGCATGGTATCGGGCCGCTTGGCATGAATCGCTTGAAAAATGTCGATAAGAAACGAGTGGTTTTTTTGTTTGTTAAATCTTCCGATATGGCCGATAACCAGCTTATCGTCAGCTTGAAGCTCTTTCCTGATTCTGTTTCTGATATCCTGATTGAATTGGAAGCTCTTCACATGAACCGCATTATTCAGGACCGTAACTTCCTTGGTCGCGGACCGCTCCTTGCCGAACAGCCACTCCCCGGCATTACGGGAACAAGCAAAATATCGGTTGGGATTATCCTTCATCGCAAGCCTTGCATAGATACGAAAAGGAAGCTTCAAGTCAATACCCAGGTCGCTCAAATGACTGTGGGCAATCCGGCATGGGACTTGCGCCTTCTTGGCCGCTCTAAGGACAAAGCTGCTGTTCTCGTTAATATGGGAGTGCACGACACGATACTCCCGATGCTGGGCGAAAAAATCGTCCAGTTGTTTGAAATAACTGCTGTAATTGCCCGGCCTGATAGGCAGCATCCGGTAGATGTTACCTCCAAGCTGGCGTATCTCCTCGTCGTAATGCCCCTCTTCCTCGCGGTGCACCATGAAGTCGAACTGAATTTGGCTGCGGTCGATATGACGATAGTAATTCATCAGCATCGTTTCCAACCCGCCACGATTCATGATCGAAGCAACTTGAAGAACGCGAATCGGTTCCACTAGAACTTCCCCCTATCTTGCCATTT
The DNA here is from genome assembly GCF_022354825.1 of Paenibacillus sp. H1-7. Taxonomy (GTDB): domain Bacteria; phylum Bacillota; class Bacilli; order Paenibacillales; family NBRC-103111; genus Paenibacillus_S. Next base: position 1,154,030 of record NZ_CP031168.1, on the reverse strand, counting down.
TTCTTAGATGTTCAATGCTCTGCAGCATCACGTAATAGCCCAGGACGAATCTGAGCTTGGCACTCCAATAAAACACCCGCCATATGACCGGACAATATCCCGCCTCGAAATGCTCGAAGGAGCTTTTGATGCGGCTGTCATGTAGGATGGTGCTCAATTTTTTGATTTTCTCCCAAGCCGGAATTCCGCTGCCGTTGATCGTATTCAAGCCAAGCCCCAGCGTATTCAGGCAAATGCGGTTATTCAACGCTGTGGAATATTCGGGCGGCAGCCGCTTTTCCGCAATGAAGCTTTCCATAAAGCCGTACAACCGGAACCATTTGTCCTTCAAATCCGCCTTATAGCTGGACGTAAGCGAAGCGGCGTTGACACGCCAGTAATGGTAGTACGGTCTGTTCAAAAATACGAACGAACGCGCATGATATACGGTATGGATGTTAAACAAGGAATCCTCATTCGTGCCTACAATGGCGAGATCAATGAAGCCTATTCCGTTCTCCTTGATTAGCTCCGAGCGGTACAGCTTGGACCAAACGGTCCCCCAAGCATCCAGAAACTCCGGATTCGCCATTTCCTCCTTCAAGGGACCGATAAGCCGTCTCAGCAGCTTGCTTTGCACCTCATCCCCACGGTACACGGTTTTGTCCGGCAGCTGAAAATGCTTTACTTTGGCGTGCGTTCCAAATTCCCGCGTATAGCTGCACATGACGATATCCGCCTGATCTTCCGTGGCGCTCCGGTACAATTGATCGTACATATCGGTCTCGACCCAGTCGTCCGGGTCTACAAAGCCTATGTACTCCCCTTGCGCAATGCGGATGCCAACATTACGAGCCGCCGAGACGCCGCTATTGGCCTGATGAATGACGATCAGCCTGTCGTCTTGATCCGCATACCGATCAAGGATCGGTCTGCAGCCGTCGGTCGAGCCGTCGTTAACGGCAATGATCTCCAGTTCCTTCATCGTCTGGGACAGCAGACTGTCCAAGCACCGGCTCAAATACGCTTCCACATTATATATAGGCACGACTATACTTACTTTCGGCTTCATCGGTATCCCCCAAAAAGTAATCCGAATAAATCCCGGTCATCTCGCTGCCAACTTGGGTAAGCGAGTAGCCTTGGACCCTGTTCCGGCTGGCCAAGCCCAGCTTGTGCGACAGCTGCAGCGACCGGCTCAGCTCCAGCAGCCGTTCGGCAAACGACTCGCTGTCCGTCGGCTGAACGATAAAGCCGTTCACTCCGTCTGCTATCAGCTCGGAGTGTCCCCGGTTCGCGCTGACCACGACCGGCAGCCCGCACGCCATCGCTTCCAGGATATTGACCGGAAGCCCTTCGCGAAGGCTGGATGCTACAGCCACATCGCACAGGGGCAGCAGCGTGTCAATATCTTTGCGGTAGCCGAGGAAGTCAATCATCTCCTCGACCCCGAGCTCACGGGCAAGCTGTCGGCAGTCCTCTTGCATGGAACCGGAGCCTGCCAGAAGCAATCTGGCGTGAGGAACCTCGGCCTTGATTCGGGCCAACGCTTGAATCAGCAGCTGCTGGTTTTTGTTCTTGTTGAACTCGGCGGCATAGAACATGAGGAAGTCGCCGGGATGGTACCCGAGCAGCAGCCGGGCTTCCCTTCTCGCCGATTCATCCGCCGGCTTGAACCGCTCGGTATCGACCCCGACTCCGTGCACGTGAGCAATGCGACCGGCCTTGAACCGGTGCTGAACGGCGAGCCGGTAGTCTTCCTCGTTAATCGTAATGAGCGTGTCCGTATGAGCGGACAGCCATTTTTCGATCGGGTAGTACAGCAGCCAGTTGAGGGCGGGACCGCCTTTGCAAAAATGAAACCCGTGTGCCGTATACAGCACCCGGGTTCCCTGTTTTCTCGTCTTCCTTGCAGCCAAACGCGCAAGCATTCCCCCCATTGGGGTATGACAATGTATAAGCTCGTAATAATGTTCATCGAGGATCGATTTGAGCTGCTGATACACCTTCACGTTTTGCAGCTTCAACGGCGACCGTTGAAACGGAAGGTTGAACTTTTGATCGACATAAGGAAGCTCAATGTCTCCGCTTGCAGCTACGTGAACATCCCATCCCTGCTCTTTAAACCATTTCATATATGGAAGATGGAACGCCCGGAAGTGGTAATCGACCGTTGCGCAGAACAGCACCTTCTTCGGCATGGGGCTCACCTATTTAATGAGTTCCTTTTCGAGTACTTTGGACAAATAATCGAGCAGATCGTAGCGCAAATCGTCCCGCTGCAGCGCAAATTCTATCGTTGTCTGAATAAAGCCCATTTTCTCGCCGACATCGTGGCGAACTCCTTCGAACTCGTAAGCATATACCGCTTCTTTGCGGTTCAGCTCGGCAATGCCGTCCGTCAGCTGGATTTCCGCACCGGCTCCGGGCTCCTGATGATTTAGGATATCGAAGATCGTCGGGCTTAAGATGTATCTTCCCATAATGGCCAGGTTGGACGGCGCGAATTGCTTGGCTGGCTTCTCAACCAGATGTCTTACTTTATAAAAGCGGTCATCCATGCGATTGCCGTCCACGATGCCGTATCTCGATACCTCTTCGTCGGATACATGCTTGACGCCGATGATCGACGTGCGGTAACGATCGTATAGGTCGATCATTTGCTTCAGGCAAGGGGTTTCCGCCCGGACGATATCGTCTCCCAGCAGGACGGCGAACGGCTCGTTGCCGATAAACTTGCGCGCGCACCAAATCGCGTGGCCGAGGCCTTTGGGCTCTTTTTGGCGAATATAGTGAATGTCCACCATATTGGCCGATTTTTGCACCTCGTTGAGCAAATCGAACTTTTGCTTCTCCAGCAAGTTCTGCTCCAGCTCGAAGGAGCTGTCGAAATGATCCTCAATCGCCCGTTTGCCTTTGCCGGTCACGATAATAATATCTTCAATCCCCGATTCAACCGCTTCTTCCACAATATATTGAATCGTCGGTTTATCCACAATGGGAAGCATTTCTTTAGGCATTGCCTTCGTCGCAGGAAGAAACCGGGTTCCGAGCCCCGCAGCAGGAATGATCGCTTTTCTTACTTTCATAGTCACAGACTCTCCTTTTATCCTATCGATATAAGTTTCTTGGATACCGGGATCACATTCCCGTTGGCTACATTCAATAAGTGCTCTCTCAAATTCGCTTTCTCGAGAGTTGCATAAATGGAGATGATTTTCTTGATTTCCTCCATATACAGATCAGCGGTTTTGCCGATGTAAATTTTCGGATACACTTGCTTCTCCTCGATCTCATTCGGCTTCAGCAGCTCTTCGAACAGCTTTTCCCCAGGTCTGACGCCGGTAAACTCAATGCCGATATCATCGACGGAATTACCGGACAGCTTGATTAAATTCGTCGCCAAATCGACGATCTTCACGGGATCGCCCATATCCAGCACGAAAATTTCTCCGCCTCGGGCAAGCGAGCCCGCTTGGATAACCAATCGGGACGCCTCCGGGATCGTCATGAAATAACGGATCATATCCGGATGCGTTACCGACACCGGACCGCCCTTCTCGATCTGCTGCTTGAACCGCGGAATGACGCTGCCCCGGCTGCCCAGCACATTGCCGAAACGGACGGCGACGAATTTCGTCTCGCTCGTTTTGTCCAGATGCTGGATGATCATCTCGGCCAGCCGTTTCGTCGCTCCCATGACGCTCGTTGGATTGACCGCTTTGTCGGTCGAGATCATGACGAACGTGTTGACGCCGAACTTGCTTGCCGCATTAGCCACGTTCATCGTACCGATGACGTTGTTTTTGACCGCTTCCTCCGGATTTTTCTCCATCAGCGGCACATGCTTATGAGCAGCAGCATGATAGACTACATCCGGCCGGTATTTGTTCATGATGGTCATCATCTTGATCGAGTCCTGAATGTCGGCTATTTCGGTGATAATTTCAATCGGCGCATGCCCGCACAGATCTCTCAGCTCCATTTCAATGGAGTAGATACTGTTCTCTCCGTGACCGAGCAGAATAAGCTTTTGCGGATTAAACTTCGTCACCTGACGGCATATTTCCGAGCCGATGGAGCCTCCAGCTCCTGTAACCAGCACAATCTTTCGCGTTATGTACTCCGAGATGCTCTCGAGATCCAGCTCTACCGGTTCACGGCCCAGCAAATCCTCGACCTGGACGTCACGGAACTGGTTGACCGAAAGTCTTCCGGTTACCAGATCCTCCAGCCTTGGCATAATTTGCGTCTTGGCCGTCGTCTTGGCGCATTCCTGAAAGATCGTGTTCAAATCCTTTTTCGACATGGAAGGAATCGCGATGATGATATGGTCTATATGCTTCTCATGAACGACGCTCTCAATCCGGTCAACCCCGCCAATGACGGGAATGCCCAGAATATCGAGGTTCTGGATCTTGACGTTGTCGTCAATAAAGGCAATCGGCTGAAGCTCCGTTTCTTTGTCTTTGCTTAATTGTCTCGCTACCATCATTCCGGCGGAACCGGCCCCGACGATCAAGGTCCGTTTCTTGTTCTCCGGCTTTCTCATGTACGAGTCACGGAAGAGACGCCAGCAAAAACGAGAGCCGCCGATGAGCAGCATATGCAGCATCCATGTAACCGCAAGGAGCCGGAAATAAATATCCTGCAAAATGATTTCCTGAATGACTGCTGCCGTAATGATCGAGAACGTAATGGCCTTGAAAATAAACAGCAGCTCGCCGATGCTCGCGTACTCCCACGCTTTTTTGTACAGCTTGTAAATCATAGCAAACAGGTGATGGCTGAGCAGAAGCGTAATCGAACTGACGACAATCGGAAACGTGAACACATGGAGATCGGCGCTAAGAAGAAAACGGCTGAAGAAAATGGCGCTCAACACGATGCAGGAATCGGCTATTATCAATAAAGATAGTCTTTGACGGTATGACAACGGGTTCACCCTCTCAATAAAGTTCTTAAGTATAGGACCTTCTGCAAAAGGTAAAAGCGAAAGGTCCGTATAATTAAACACTTTAATGTTCTGTAGGGCATCTAACCCTTCCTCACACCACACCATTGACGACTGGCGTCTAAGGTTGCGTTACAACCCACAGCATGGCCGAGTGCCTCCATCGATAACGGCAAGGAGACATCGCCGGAACTTCTTCTGTTCGTTACTTCTCGTTCTTTATGTTCTTTATAAAGAACATTTTATGTAAAAAAAAAGTGTAGCTATATTGGATATGCGATAATGCGGTATCAAGCGGTCAAATTCGCCGGAACTTGTGATGTAGCCAGCGTGTCAAAACTTGGGAGGCATTTGGGCGAAGATACTGGCGTTCTGTGAAGAATTTCGTCGATCATTTCTTTATAAAGAACATCCAGATAATCATTTAGATACATTTTGTATCATCAACAACCTCATTTTAGTTCTTTATAAAGAAAATGTCAATACATAATCTTACATTAGTGCGGCATTAGTGCTATATTTACAATTTCACAAATATCAGGATGAGACATCGGGACTAGGTACACGCCTCAGCTTACGCTGTAACGAGCGAAGGAGCTGTAGAACTATGCCGAAAACATATTGAAATTCCTCTGTTTTGTAAAACAGCGCTACATAGATCGCGTTCGGAACGATGACGCAAACGGCGGCTTTCATCACGAGCATCCAGATCGTATCGGCGGAGATGAAGCTCCCGATGAAGCTGGTTGCCGCGCACGTGCCGAACCCTATGACGGTGTAATACAAATATCTCATGAAATAATGATGCAGCGGTTTATCGAACACTTTTCTATATACGAAGAAAGGCGTAGTCCAGAATGGAACGGCTATGGCACTGATCAGCGTGCCGATGAATACCCCAGAAATACCGATCTTCTGCACGAGAACAAGCGAAAAGGCCAGGCTGACCGCAGCCTGAATTAACGGAATATAGCGGTCTTCATGAAAGATGCCCGCCGTCGTCTTGACCGTCGTAATAGAGTTTCGCATCCCTCTTTCGTAAAATGTCACCATCAGGATGATCACGATGAGGTTGCCCATAAGAAACTTCTCGCCGATCCACAGCTTGATGAACGGCTCGATCATCACGTACATGGCTATAGCGGCTAACGAATACAGCCAGAAATTGAGCAGCATCGTTACCTTATACACGCTGTACACTTTATCCTTGCTTTCGCTGGCGACCAGGTTCCCTACGCTGTGATACATATTGTTAAACACCTGGTTAATCAAGGTGCGGCAGATATCGATCAGCATTTTGTAGTTGGAATACAGCCCTACCGCGGCAATGCTCACATAGGTTGAAATGATAATGTTTTCGGTGCCGAAGATGAGATAGCTGCCGATGTTTTGCAGGACAATCGCCTTGACGTTTTTAATAATGTTACTTTTCGTATCATTATCGAGCGAACCGATTGCTTTTTCCTTCAGGAACGGATACATTCGGTTGACGATCAACGACATAATCAGGCTGTTCGTTATGGTGATGGCGCTGTCGATAATCAGATACAAAATATAGTTTTGCGTCCAGTACAGAATGCCTATTTTCAGAAACATGGATAAGATGGAGGAGACGGAATAAATTCCGGTTACGATATAGTTTTTTTGGCATACATTCAAATACGATATTTTGTGCTGGAACAAGTAAGGGGTCACCGTATTTAATAAGAATACGAGATAGATGACGTAAATATGCTCGACGTTAGCATCCTTAACAATATACTGCAGGAAGGGCAGCAATGACAGTCCGAGCAGCAGCACGATAAGGGCAATGATTAGATAGGCCTTCTTATACAGCCTCATCAGCACGAGAATTTTCTCTTTATTATTGTCGGCAACCGGCTTATACAAAGTGTAAACGATGCTAGAGCCGATTCCGGCCTCCGCCAGCGACAGCATAGCCAATATGTTCGTAAAGAGCCCGTTCAGGCCCAAATATTCGACACCCAGAGTATGAATAAATACGGTGCGGGAAAAGAAGCTCAACAGAGTAATGACAAGCTGGTTACCGATCCCGACGGAAATATTGATCAAGGAATGTTTTGTTCTCATGGTTTACTCCAATGCTACAACGGATTAGACAACATAACCAATTTCATCAATCAGCTCTTCGTACATTCTTTTTCTCTTATCAGCCGAAATATTGCCGTTAAGGGTGTAGCTGCGATCATATTTCGGAGCGCAAACCATCTGTTTATCGTTCTTCTCTATGTATTCGTCCAATGTACATAGAACTTTAGCGGGATTGCCGGCTGCTATAGATCGCTCCGGTATCGATTTAGTCACAATGCTGCCTGCCGCAATAATCGAATCACGACCGATGGTTACGCCAGGCATAATCAAAGCTCTTGCACCTATAAACACATTATCTTCAATAGTGATACTCCCCACTTTGGTATAATTCGTTAAGCCTTTTGTGCTTGCGTCATGCGTTAACAGATAAGCTTGAGGAGCAATCGTTACATTGTTGCCAATTTTAATTAACCAGCAATGAGAATAGTCGAACACGACTCCAGGCTGAATCGAGCAGTTCTCCCCAACCTGCATACCCATTCGAATGTAATCTTCCAACCAGATTTCTTCCAACAGAAACTTTTTAAATCGGGCTCTTATAAAATGAATCATTTTTTTTACCATGATCGTTAACCTACCTTGGCATTCGTTTGCGAATTCATCATTCGGATGCAAAAGCCTTGAGTAAACGGCAGGATATTAAACAGCATCGAATAGACGCCGATATCCTTCGTGTCGCCTTGAGAGAAATCTACGGCACCGCTTCTGCGCGTTGCTTTCATCAAGTAGCCTATTGCACGGTTCATGCTTTCCTGGCAGGATGCCGAGATATCTTCAATCCGGGAAGCATTCATCATAAACCAGGCTAGCGTAGCGGTGGTAGAAGAATCCGGCACACTTTCCCCACGGGTCACCGTCCAGCACCAATTCCCCCGCTCCTGCTGGAATTTCATAGCGGCCAAAGCGAATCTTCTGACGCTGTTCTCCAGCATCGGCTTACAAGGGTGATGCTCCGGCAGCTCGTTCCAAGCATCGGCAAGACCTATCGCGAACCAGCCGAGACCTCTGCCCCAGCCGTATAAGCCTAGCGGCACTTTGCTGTCCACACAATAGGCATGACTAGGGATATGATACCCGTTCAACATGCCGTTCTCTTCATAGGCGATAATTTGTTTTACAGCCAATTCTACACATTCCGGTTTATTGTAGCGAACGCCGTAAGCAACAAGGAACGGGCAAATAAATCCAATGGTATCTACATAACGGTAATTCTTCATGAACTTGCGGTAAGCAACCGTTCCGTCATCCCCAACATGGTCGCGAATCAGCTCCCAGGTATTGTCCCATGCGCTCCGGTAACGATCCGTATCAATGAAGTCGAGCTTCATGATGGCATAAGCAAGGATAGCCGTATCGACATGCTGCGGTTTGGATATCCATTGGCCTTGTGCATCCAGCTTGGAATCCAGAAATTTCATGAGTTCCTGCCTGGCCTCCGAATCGACGTTACGCTTCACATACTCGGCGAGCCCCATCACTAGCGATGCTTCCTGCCAATGCTGGATCGCATTCTTCGTATAGTTGCCTCTCAGCATATCGATGGCGACCAGCCTCGTGTTGTCCGTCACTTTGATCTTGGGTGTCGTATTCAGCCACTTGACGCCAATGCTCGTAATCGACCGGTTCCAGATTTGACGGTCCTGATATCTGCCTATATGTATCCGGCTGACCCAATCCCGGAACATGGGTACGACATCGATTAGCACAACGATGGCTATAATGCCCAACAGCAAGTAGCACACTATTTGAAAGATCACACTCGATCGTTCCTTTCCTGATTACGTGAATAGTTGATATAATTTATCAATTTCCGCTTCCGTACCCAGCTTCTCCCGGGAGAGATTCATCGACAAACGGTCTCTCAGCTTCTCGTCGTCGATTAAAGCCTTTATTCCTTCAAATACCGACTGCGCATTCATATCGACTATCAGTCCGTTTTGTTTATCCGTAATTTGATCCTTGACCGTTGTGAAATTCGTCACGACGATAGGCTTATGAAGTATTTTGGCTTCGTCAATAGCAATCGATTTACCTTCATTTCGGGAGGGCTGAACATAAATGTCTGCCTCCTTCATAAATGGATAAGGGTTATCCTTAATGCCGAGCAGAGTAAATGCGTCATGGAGACCGTATTCTTCGATCATCCTCTCCAGCTTGGCTCTTTCTTCTCCCTCACCTATGACATACCATTTGACCGGATATCCGTGCCGAACCAACTGATTACACGACTCGACAGCCAGCTCAAAGCCTTTATGATGGTTGAGCCTTCCTACAGAAACGAGTCGGATCGTCTCATCGTCCCAGCCTGTAGGTTCTTCCGCGAGCTTATTTATCGCTGCAGGAGACACGATATTGTACATAATTTCTATTTTATGCTTAATCGCAGGAAATCTGGCTTTTAATATATTTGCGCATTCCTCCGATACCGTCACCAAATAATCCAGCTTGGCAAAATAAGGCTCATCCAACTGAGGATCCATGCCCATCATGTCGTAGTTGCAGTGGATAAAGCCAATTTTCTTGCGCGCGTTCACTTTATCTATGCAAAAGTAAATCGGATTTTTTTCCAGATAACCGATAGCTATATCGTAGGGCTTCTCGACGGCTTGCAGCGATCTCCCTATATATTTCCATACCTTTTGCTCGCAAAGGATCGGATCCTTCTCCCTTTTAAATATGGTGCCGGCCAGCAAGCGGTACAAAGCCACGTCCCACTTTCCCCGCTTTATGCAATCCAGTACCGCTTTCTTGAACGACATATCATAGTATGAATACTCGGGAGGCTCCGGCAGCAGATGGACCTGCTCCGGTATTTTGTTCATGAACAGCCCTTGATGCTTCATCAGAAACAAATCGACCTCATAAGCCGAGTAATCTATCGTTTCCAGCAGCGAGATCAGCGCCTTCTCTGCTCCCCCGCAGGTCAGATTGTTCATTACGAACAACAGCTTCTTTTTCATAGTTATCACCTATCACCCATTAACGAGTCCATAAAATTTATGAATTTCCTCTTCCGTACCCAGCTTCAGCCTGGACAAATTCGTAGACAGCTTCATTCTTAAGCTGTTGTCTTGAATCAACTTCTCGATCCCGTCCGCTATAGCGTCCGCATTCATAGCGACAATCCATCCGTCCCGGCCGTGCTCGATCTGATCCTTGGCTGTGCTGAAATTCGTTACCAGAATGGGTTTGTTCAAAATTTTGGCTTCGTCAATCGCAATCGATTTGCCCTCGAACTTCGATGTCTGGACATAGATATCTGCCTGTTTAATATAAGGATATGGATTGGATCGCAGACCTAATAAATGAAAATGGTCATTCAGCCGGTAATGCTCGATCAGCGCCGTTAATTTCCCCCGTTCTTCCCCTTCGCCAATGATGCTCCATTTCACGTTGTAGCCCCGGTCAACCAGCTTCTTGCACGATTCAACGGCCATCTCGAAGCCTTTCTGGTAATGCAGGCGGCCTACGGATAAAATGACGATCTCATCGTCTTGCTTCTTATAAATATTATCCACCTGCTCGGCCATGGCGTGGATCATCGAAGGAGATACAATATTGTAAATCACCTCGACTTTATGCTGCTCCTCCGGGAACCGCTGCTTCAGGACTTGCGCACATTGTTCGGATACCGTAACGATGCTGTCGAGCTTTTTGAAATAGGGACGATCGAAATTGGGATCCATCCCGAGCTTTTCATAATCGATATGTACCCACCCGACTTTTTTTACTGCATTCACCTTGTCTACGCAGAAGTAGGTCGAGGTATTCTCCAGAAACCCTATCGCGACATCGTAGCTTTGGGGTAGCCGTTTGAGCGATGCCGCTAAGTATTTCCACGTATACTGTTCTTTCCGGGAAATATTGCTGCCCATACGGCTTATCAAAGAGAACATCAGCCTGTTGCACGCCAGTAGGCCATGGCCGCCCAGCAGCAGCTTTCGAAACGATTCAAAGAGCGGCAAGCTGAACAGGCGATATGTATCCGTCAGGGGCAAAAGCCGTACCTGCGGCGGAATATACTCCATGAACAACCCCTCATGCACCAGCAAAAACAGATCGACATCATACCTGTCAAAATCGATTTTGTTTAGCAGCGTAACAAGACTCTTTTCTCCCCCGCCGGAAGTTAAGCTCGGCATAATGAACAGCAGCTTCTTCTTCATCGTATCCCTCATTACTGGACTAGCTTATCCAAGTATTCAACGGCCTTGTAAGACATCTCCTTGATGTGAGGAATCGCCGTCTGCAGCCGTTTTCGGATTCCGTCCTCTTCTTTGACCATCTCATCGAACCTGGCGACGAGCTTCTTGCTGTCCGATATCTCTTGAATGTTCAGCACCAGCTTTTCCCTGCCAAAAAGGTCTTTCGATATTCCCTTCGACTTCACGCTGTATCCCAATACCATGGTCGGCACGAAATTGGAATAAGCAGCTATTGTAGCGTGGGTTCTCGCCCCGATAAAAAATCTCATTCGCGCAATATACCCTTTGTATTGGATCGCGTTCAAATGGTTCGGCAGCAAAATGACGCGACCCGTCTGCTTGTATTCTTCATAATATCGTTGGAGCACCTCATAATCGTCATTGCCGCTTTCAATAACATGCGGAGTCAGAGCAATGGTCATGTCGGTCGTGCGGAGAATGTGGTTGATCAGCTCTTTCACCGCCTGCTGCGACTCCGGATTACGCTTCCATACGAGTGGGCTGAAGTTCACGCCTATCGTATTTTCTTCCTGCCAGCCTTCCGGCAGCTCCAGCTCCTCCTTCTCCATAGTAAACGCGGAGTCCGCGCACAGCTGTACATTGGTCAACCCTTTGCGTTTCAGCATATGGTAGGTCAGCGTTTCGCGGGCAAGAATGAGATCGAAGAGTTTCAGATCCTCGAGCTTTCTTGGAGACATGTCTTCTTCTCCTATGGAGCAGCCCCATAGAACGAGCTTTTTGCCGGATGCCTTCACTCTGCGGTTGATCTCGTACCAGCCCGGCTGCTCCCCGTAGCAATAGTTGTCTCCTCCTATCGACAGGCAGACGTCCATGGAATCGATATGCTTGACGATGTTTTCATGGATTTTGCCCAGTGCATAGCTTTCGTCTCTAAACAGCTTATTTTTAAAAGCCGCAACAAACCAGTCGTACGAATAACGTTGAATTTCGCGGGAGGAACCGTCAAAGATACCGTCCAATCTGGAAATGATTCGGTCCGTTTCCGGCCTATCCGATGCCAGGTAGACCTGTGCTCCGTCGATTTTCTCTTTAATTATGGAAGTGGAAGCCCGAACTATAGCCTCGCATCCCCTATTCAAGCTCCCGCCATGAGCAAACATCATAATTTTCATAAACTCAGCTCCTTTTAAAATGGTATGGCTATGCCCGATTACGGAAGCGACTGTATGCTGTCGCACAATATAAACCGACTATCGATTTCCTCTGAATCATGTTTAAAATGAATTTGTTATAACTTCCAAGGCCCGAGTACTTCTCGCGATAATAATGAGGCAGCGCTTCCCTGACATGCGGATCGCCGATCATCCGGTGCACCTGCTTCCATCTCTGGCCGAGACTGAGCTGGTCCGCTGCATTAAAGTACATGTAAATAAGAGACATCACGTTATGGATGAGCTTGATGGACTTAAGCCGTTCGACTGCACCTGGATCCAAACTCGTCATGTAATTATCATTCATTTCAAACCTGTATACTTCCACCGCTCTGGCGAAGTAATCTTTCTGCTTCATGTTTCTCGTCGCGCTTCCCGCCACCTCCTGGTAAAAATAGCCGGTATAATCGATATAGACGGCGGAGCCAGCATGACGAAAGAACTGCATATTAAACAATCCGTCCTCCCCTAAAGCCACCTTATAAGGAAACTTCACGGCATGCTCCCGAATCAGCTGGCTGCGGTACAGCTTGTTCCATACGGCATTCATCTGATCGGATTGAAGGAAGAAGGTCATTATTTCTTGCTCTATGTAATCTCTGGTCAGGACCGTATCGATCGGAAACGGGTATGTGGTGATCGCCTTATGTCCTTCGAGCTCGCTTTCTACGTTGGAGATGACGACATCGCAATGTTTCTGCTCGGCAGCCTTGTATAAGGTTGCAAACATATCCTTCGCAACGTAATCATCCGCATCGACAAATCCCGTGTATTCCCCAACGGCGGCGCGCAAGCCTGCATTTCTCGCAGCGCTGACCCCTTCATTAGGCTGCTGGATAAGCCGTATTCTGGGGTCCTTCCGCCGATACTGTTCAATGATGTCACCGCTGTTGTCCTGCGAGCCATCGTTGACGAAGATGAACTCGCATTCCCGTAAAGTTTGATTCAGAAGCGAATCCATACAGCGGGGGATATGTTGGGCTGCGTTATAGACCGGGATAATCACACTTACCCTTACGTTTTCACTCATGATTACAATCACTCCACCCCAAACCAATCTCATATGCAATACAAAATGTATCATTCTCTATAAAGAACAATTAGAGCAAAAAAAATGGAACTACCATTACCAAAATGCTGTTGGAAATAGTCATTTTCTCCTATTATGGTAATTCTTTATAACGAACATGTCAATACAATCTAATGTAAAGATTACTTAAGTCGCGGAGATTACTGTCGAATCCTGCATTTGATTGCCAAGCAGGCTGGCAAAGAGCTGGTCTTTCTCCATGGCCAATTGGTAGAAGCCTCCATGCTGTACGATCCGGCCTTGATCCAGCACGATGACCTGATCCGCATTGCGTATCGTCGACAAACGATGGGCTATGACAATAATCGTCATTTTCCCTCTAATCCGGCTCAGCGCATCCTGGATTTTGGCTTCATTCTCGGCATCGAGCGCACTCGTCGCTTCGTCCAATACAAGAATGGCCGGCTTGCGCAAAATAGCTCTGGCCAGCACCAGCCGTTGACGCTCGCCTCCGGACAGCCGCACTCCTCTGTCGCCGATCCAAGTATCGAGCCCGTTCGGCAGCTTTGCGACAAATTCCGCAGCCGCTGCAAACTCCAGCGCTTCCCACAGCTGCTCCTCGCTCGCATCCGGTTGAATCATCAGCAAATTGTCCCGTATGCTTCCGTGAAACAACAGCGGGTCTTGAGGAACATAGCCGATCGATTGCCGGAACGACAGCAAATTGTTGCTCGTGAGCGGAACGCCGTCGATAAGCACCTGCCCGCTTTCCGGCTGCAGCAGCCCCATCACCATGTCGATCAAAGTGCTCTTGCCGGCACCGGATCGTCCGACGATTGCCGTCATTTGCCTGGAGCGGATGTAGAGTCCAATATTTTGCAGCGCATATCGCGGTTCGGTCTTCTGATAGCGATAATAGACCTCACGGCATTCCAGTCCTTCTTCCATGCGAAGCGCCTGCACCTTCGCCTCCGGACGTTCGATCTCCCGGGCTTCCCTGCATTCCTGCTGCAATTGGACCAGGGAGGCAAAAGCCGGCATGGATGACGCAATCTGCTCCAAATTCGATTGGAGCCCTGTGAATCGGGGCCACAACCGCGAAAAAATCATGATGATCAGCAGCAGCTGCTGACCTTGCGTATGGAACATCGTAATGGATGCGTAAATAAATGCGGCAATGAGAATCGTCGAAGCCATTTTGTAATACAGCCTGGAATTCGAGCTCAGTCTGACATAATCATACCGCTCCTGTCCGACTTGACGGTTCCACACCCGCAGCCATTCGATCCGCGACGGCTCCAGCATGTTGCTCTTAATATCCTTGATGCCGTTAAAATGGTCGGTCATTTCCCCCATATAGCTGCGCGCCAGCTCCGAGGTTTGCGAGCCGAGCTGCCTCGATTTGCGGATGAATGCTCGCGAGAAGAACGCGATAATGAGACCGCAAACCAGCACGAAGAGCGTCATCTTCGCCGACAGCCAGAAGGCGATGCCTATCTGAATGAGAGTAAATACGGCGGAAGCCATAAACTGCAGGAACACGTACGTTCCGTTCATGACGCGTCCGAGTTCTTCAGTCATCGAGTTGACCAGATCGGACTTGCGCTTGCGGATGAAAAAGCTCCAGTTCGACCGCATTAGTGCTTCATAGGTTTCCAGGCGGACGTGATTAATGAATCCGGTATGGATACGGACGTCCCGCAAGCTTAATCGGCGTTGAATCAACGCCTGACCGGCCACAATGACGAGGTATGCGCCGAGCACCGTAATTAATGCAGCCTCCATGGGCAGCTGCTTCAGAATGGATAGCCCGTTAAGCAACGGAATCGATGATGCGTTCATATCGATCAGGCCGCTGATGCCTAGCAGCGGAATCAGCAGAAGTATGCCTATGCCATCCAGAAGGCTGATAACCATCATCCCGAACACATTGACATACAAAACGGGACCTGCGTATTGATGCAGCTTTTTGGTAAAGTAAAGGAGGTGCTTCATACTATGTACCTCCTTGCGACAGCGGCTGCTTCTTCGTTTTTCTCCACAGCCACAGGAACGGTCGCAGCGGAAAATAAAGAACATGCAGCCTCTTGGGCAAAGCCAGAGTCTTCGCGTCCTCGGGATACGGATGGAAAAAGCTTAAGATGAACAGCACCTTCTGTTGAAGAGACATTAAGGTGAACAGATGGCGCTTATGGTATTTGGCTACGTCTTCCGGAATCGTCTCTCCATGCAGATTGATCATTTGGCGAATATAATACAGCGCATCCTGCGCCAAACGTCTTGCATGGCGATCTTCGGTAATGGATTTCAGCTCCGGAGGCACCGGAGTATGCAGCAGCTGCGAAGCGAGGATCAATGCTTGCGCACCTACATGGACATATCCGTAAGCGTCCAGCAGCCGGAGCAGCCTGGCCCAGTCCATCTCCTGCCTGGCTATCCGGTCGATATCGGTCAACCACCGGAGGCGGGACCAGCCGTGGCGGGCGCCATGGGAGACAAGAAACAAAAATAAATCCTCTCTTCCCAAATAATAGACAGGATGATGGGTAATCGCGCTTAGCCTTTTCCGCTCCCATAAGGCATGAAAATCGGGTTCTTTGCCTGGACCCGGGTTCAATCTCCAATGAACCTCGATTTTCATCCCTTTCCGAAGATGAAAGAAAGTAATGTGATGGTGTCTCCATTTCCAGTCATTCAATACGGTTTCGATGTAGTCGTCTTTAACGTAGCCCATCTCCTCAAGCAGCTTCTCCGCTTGCTCCAGGCGATCGATCGGAACGAGCACATCCAGGTCGCCGCACGTCCGCTTCGAAATATCGCCGTACAGATCCGCAGCCAGCACCGGACCCTTCAATACAAGGGACTTGATGCCAGATTCGGCAAACAGCTTGCTCAGCTGCTCCATTTCGGCGCTCAGCTTAAGCATTTGAAACGTATTGCTCTGGTAATCGCTGCGAAGCGCTTGGATCCATTGGCGAGGGATCGCCGCTTTAACCTTCCCGTCCTCAGCCATGGTGTGCAGCTTGCCGTACAAGGCTGGATACAAACGGTGATGTCTGACCAGCGAATAAAACCGATCCCAATCGAAACCGTCTGCAGCCGCAGCGGCTTCGGCATTACCGGTATTGTCTCGGTCGTTTCTCATCAAATCGAGCAGCAAAGCCAGTTCATCAGGAAAGAGCGATGTATCGAGGCTAAAGTCTCTGACCATTCCATTATTCACCTTCATTTTTTTCTTATTGCATCCTTCGCGAATTTCCCGACGACGGTAAACCGCTCCATTCCTTCCGCACCGGTGATGTAAAACGGCCCGCTGCGCAGCCAGGCATGGGCGACCATCGCCCCCGACTCGTCTCTCGCCGTTCCCAAGTACAGCGTAGTTGAGATGTGGCGCCTTTCGAGCATTTTCAGAGCGGCTATAGCCCGTACCAGACATCTGCTTTCCCACAGCGTATGTTCGCTCATAATCCGGATCGATTCGCGAACCTTGAGCAGATCGGCTTTATCTCCGTCGCGTTCGGCCATCGTCGTTTCTTCCATCTGGGCCCCCAGAGAAGGAGCCACTTTGGCAAACGGTACCGAAATCAGGATGCGCCCCCATCCCAAGTAGAACAACGCCTCCGTAAACAACAGCATCGTACGAAAATCCAAAGAGCAGAATTTGAGAAACCGGTTAAGCATGATCATGATTTTCTGCAGCCTCAATCAAGTTTTCCTTCGACAGCATCTGGAGGAAAGACAGCACGTGCTCCTCACATTGGTCATGCTCCACTTCATATTCGGACATGAGCTTGGCAACCATCTCCGTCACACAGGTCGGATGCTCCAGCAGCTCCCATATTTTCCCGCCGATTTCACCCAGATTGTAATATTTCCCGTTGTGAACGCTGAGCATAACCTTTTCTCCGCCCATATCACTTACAATGTTGCCTTTGCTTTGAACAAACCATCCTTGCAGCGAAAAGGTTGTGTTATGCATCGTCGTTCCTCCTATGTGCGATTACCATAATTTGCTCGACCAGCTGCGGAGCCGTAAACTCCGTCTGCGGCCGGCGTAATTGGAACATGTCCATCCGATTTACCATCGCAGCGGACATCCTAAAATGCCAATCCGTAAGCCCTAACGAGGGAATGAGAAAATTGCGGTATGTATGGCTAAACAGGGTATGAATCCGGTCCAGCTTCCCGATCGGCCGGCATTGGACGGACGGCTCGTCGCTTTTTACAAGCTCGAACACTCCTGCCAACGGCATCGGATCGGAACAAAATCGAGACGAAACCGGAACGCTGAATTTGTCCAGTCGACCGTATACGGACCGGTATTGATCGGTCTTGAGCCCCAGCCGCTGCAGGCTGTCCTGCCACAGCTTTTGCTGCGGATACGACGGAGTCACATACGGAGTGTTGTCTTTCCAGGATAACGTTACGGCAATGACATCGTCGCTAAGAAGCGGATAGCCTTGTTCCATAAAAGCCGACGCAAGAGTCGATTTTCCCGCTCCCGAGTCCCCTACGATGGCGTAAGCCTTGCCATTGACGGCTACCGCACTGCCATGCAGCGGGAGTATGCTTCTCTGCATAAGAATCGAGCCCATGCAGGTTCCGAGAACGAGCAGCCTCAGTTCATCCGGGTCCGCTTGCTCCATCGGGGTCATTTTAATGAACTTTCCATTCTCGATAGAGAACGTTGCCATATCAGGAATTTGAAACATGACGGTATGCTCTCTAACGACGAATTGATTAGGGCGGCCGGACCACTCGGAGAATTGGGCCGTTACATCTTCCATCCTGATTTCAACGTCTATCGTTCCCGTCTGCTCCTCCATGACGATCAATTCCGGCAGCTCCACATCACTCGATATGGTTAAGCCGAACGCTTTGTACAGCAGTTGATTGCGTGTGTCCAACACAGGCCATTCACTCCAATATATCCGCATTGATGTAAAAGGCCCCTATACTCGCGTTGAATGTATAAGGGCTCTTTTATCATAGCAATTTTACGTAATTCCCTTCAGTCGGCAACTTATGTATGCAATCCAGGCTAGTGATAAATTAGCTCCAAGTTAATTTGTCGCGAGGAGTACCTTCTGGATACGTATGGTCCAAATGGTTACCGCTGTTTGGGTTAAGCATAGTCATGCTAACTTCAAGCACTTCCAATTCAGGCTTTTTCCATTCTTTTTTCATAGTTTCACCTCCTTTCAAGCGAATTTTTTGAGATATCGGTATAGGATCAGGCTGCGCATTAAAATCCGGCAATCCGGGTCCGTAGCCAGCTTGGGATCGGCTTTGTCCCGCATCTTGCTCAATGCCGTCTTGATTACCTCACCGTCTACAAATTCCAGCATTCTTGAATCGGTGCTTAGCTGCTGCAGCTCCCCGATGAAGGAGTCCCAGTAGGGAACCATACGGTGGAGCCAATCTGCACCTTGCACACCCCGAATCCGTTGATTCAGCCTAACCTGGTCCGGCAGCATGTTCTGTGTCGACCTGCGGATGAGTGCCCGATCCACGCCGTTGCGTACGTACTGCTCCTCCGGTACCGATAAGCAAAATCGGATGACCCGGATATCGTTGGTCGGATCCCGCTGCCATAACGCATGGCGTAAAGACAGCTTCGTTACCAGTGTATTGGTGGCGTTCCAGTGGAACACATCGTCATAATGCAGCTTTCTTTGCTTATAGAGGTTGGTGGTAGAGAACCAACCGGTATGATCGAGTCCGTAATCTCTCAGCTTGTTGAATACATCGGTCCGCTTGGCGAATTGCCGGTTGATTAGCGTAGGGAACCTGTAGGGAGCCGTGGACGGAAAAATCCGGTCCATTACGGGAAAGGCTACCCTGGCTACTATCGGAAGCCTCCCTAAACGGGCTCCGCCTGCATTGATACTGTAATGATGCAGCTCGTGAACGAGCCGAAACCATCTCATTCCTTTCAGCAGGGTCGCGTAGTAGTCCAGTGCAGATCCCCAGGAGATGCTCAAGTTTCCTCTGGCGCCGCTCAGCATAACACCGATGTCTTCCTGCTGTCCCTTCTCAAACATGCCCTGAACCCAAAAGGAGTTTTCAAAAAATTTGTAAGGCATTTCCATAACGCAGAGCAAGCTGTCGATATTCGAAAACGAATCCTTCCCTTCAAAGTCAAGGTAATGGTCGTTAATACCGCCTATGTGCTGTACTATCGATCGAATGTATGGCCTTTCGTCCGCCATTAAATATTTGGGCGTATAGTCCTGAAAATCATTCGTCGGAATGTAGCTGAAGGTATGTAACGTTTTGCTCTCCGCCTTTAACTTGTTCGCTGCGAAGCTGACGACCGAGCCGGAATCAAGACCTCCGCTCAGGTGCGACGCTACGCCGCGGTAGGTGCGCAATCGTGAGGTTACCGCCTGCTGGAACACGTCCCGAAATGCTTCGACATACTCTTCATCGCTCTTCAGCTTCAGCCGCTCTCCCGTGACTACCCGGCAATATCTCTTAACGGATACCCCGTTGCCGTCTATCGCGATGCTGTGTGAGGGAGGAAGCTGTTCGATTCCGATGTAGGGCGTTATCGATACATCAGCCGTATCGACGGAAGCCGTTATGGCCAAATATTGGGCCAGCCATTGCTCGTTCAGCTCCCTGCCCGTGTAGGGCAGAGCTAGTATCGGCTCCATTACGGTGCAGAAGGCAAAGCGCCGGTGGTCTGCATAATAGTATAGAGTCCGGCTTCCGGAAAAGTCTCTTGCGCCGAAGAGCCGATGCCTCCGCTCATCCCAAATCATAAAAGCATAATCGCCTATCAGGTGATTCGGTGCTTCATCGCCCCATTTATCGTAAGCGAGTATAATCAGTTCGCTGTCCGTTAGGGTGCTTCGCCTGCCGTGCTCTACCTGCAGCTGGTGAAATAACGCATCGCGGTTGTCGATAATGGCATCAGCCGTGATGGCAAGCCGGCGTTCCGAATCATAATGCGGCAGTACCTCATGAACTGATTCCGGAGTAATATGCTGTGCGTGACATCCGAGAAATACGCAGCCGCTGCTCCAGACACCGGCACGATCCGCCGGAAATTTCTCAAGGCAGGACATCAACATCCGTCCGTGCTCTATAGGAATGGCTTCCTGATCGATTTGAAAAATACCGGTTATCGCGCTCATTGCATCCTCCAGCATGGTGCGTAATCTAATCACTTGACCGCAATGTCGTTCTTATTAACGAACATTCTTTGTGCAAAACAGCTATAACCTTTGAAAATATTGCCTATTTTCCATTCAAGGTTATCTATAACGATCACTTTTTGTTCTTTATTAAGAACAATCTAAGAATAGCATCTTCCCCTTACACTGTCAACGGGGATAAAGTTATTTTTATCTCCCGCATCAAGCTACTGCTGCAAGGTAGCAATTAGACGGTCCGCCTGACCGAACGGCGTATCGATAGTTTCATATAGACGGAGCGTCTGGGAAAACTCGAACAGCACCGAGTCCATATGAATCGTCTGCAAACCGTTGACCAGCTGGTTCTCTCCCGTAAACGGCAGCGTCTTGGAGCCGATGATTTTGCCCTCGCCGTCTACAATGACTACTTTCATCTTCGGGAAGCTCTTATCGACAACGGCTTCGTCCTCAAGACGAATGTCCAGATCTAGCTTAAGCTTATAGGAATACGGCAGGCTTTCTTTAGCGGAGCCCATATAGACGTCCACCTTCCAGCTGTTGACCTTTACGGTAAAAGGATAAAAGGCAAGCGCGCCGTCGGCCTTCTCCGGCTGAATTTGCGTCTTGAATCTGGCGATAGGAATCGCATAGGGAGCAACGGTTTGCCCGTCCAAAATGTCCATCGTCAGCTGATCGCCGTTCTCTGTGCTTGGAACGATAAACGAATAGTACATGACATAGCTAATATTCGGCACCAGCGTTTCCGCCACCGTTGTTTGTCTTATGCCGGTATACTTGTTGCCTCCCGCGCTCGTAAGCTGTGCCTGAAACTGCGGGATCGGCATCGGCTTATCGCTGCGGTTTTGCAGCTTGAATTTGGCTACGGCGGCCTTGAAGCCTCCGCCTACGCTTTCATGCATATGCAGACCTACCAAAGCAACGCTTACTTCCGGCTGAATGATCTGGTTCAGCTTATCGAAACGAATCGGCTCGTTCCATTGGTATGCATCCGCAGGAGCTGCAGATCCGCCCGCGCTGCCGTTGCCCGGAAGCAGCACATTCAGCTGGCCGATCGTATATTCGATCTTCGTCTTGTCATCGATCATGAACGTTTCCGGAATCAGAACCGTCAAGCTTTTGAGCTCATCCTTGCTGCCGGCAGGAAGAGCATAATGGATATACTGCTGCTCGCCCGCATCGAGGACGGCGGTCTCCTTCTCCAGCTTGGTGCCGACGAACACTTTTTTATCCGACTTCGCATTGATGCGGACGTCCGCAATCGGCTTCTTCTTGTCGCCTTTGTTTACGGCAAGCAAGCTTAGAATCGTTTTGGGTCCTTGCGGCGTATTTTCCTCCGACAAGCTGACCGGCTTAAACTCGAGCGCAGAGGACACGGCCGGGATCGTAAATGGCTCCCCCCACGCAATAGTTGAAGACGGATCGGTTAGAGTTCCCAGGTCGCCCCTCCATTCAATAGAAGAGACAGGAATGGTCAGCAGCGGCTTCTCCACTCTCGGCGAGACGAATTCGTCGACATCAACCCACGACAGCTCCGTTATATCGAACGCGTCGTCTCGGTCCACTACGATCATATAGCTTAACTCCACCGTTTCTTTCGGTTGAATGTTAATGGCGTTGTCCGCACTGGGACGAAGCGTATACTGTATACCTTCGGCCGTCTTGGCTCTAACCTCCGAATCCGGAACGCGGATCAGCCGTGTGCCTTCATTGTAAAGCCGAACGATAGCGCCGACGCGGGTCCCTTCGGGCACCTGTTCGTTAAGAATGCTTTTTACAGCCGCTTTGATGGAATTCGGCAAAGTATAATTTTGCGCAGGGGTCTGGCTTTCCTGGGCAATGGCAAGCAACGATGCCGAAGGGATAAACAACGAGACAAGCAACACGAGCACAGCAGTGATTTGTTTCCACTTCTTTATCAAATCGGTTCACTCCAATTTAGTATTTGCTACTCGACGACAGCGCGAACTTTCTCTTTATCCCGAAGCTGACCCGGATTGGACGTAACGACCAGTTCCCCTTCCTTCACTCCGGATACGACCTCCTGGAGCGGCTCGTTGGTTCGGCCGAGCTGAACCTTGCGCTTCTCCACCGTATCGCCGGCCACAATGAACACGTAGTTATCCTCGCCTTCCTTGACGATGCTGAACGACGGAACGGTCAACACGATTTGATCCTTCTCCTCCGTCAATTGAACCCGCACCTTCATTCCCGGCTTCAACGCCATGTCCGAATTGGGTACATCCAAATTCAGCTCATACGATTTCAATTCGGGGTCGATGACCTTGGAGAGAAAGCTGATCGGGCCCTTCTGCCTTTTGGCATCACCGGCCAAGTAGTAGCCCAGCTCGGTTTTGCCGTTGGCAAACCGCGTTTGCTCCTCGGAAAGCTGTGCTTTGATTCGAATCGGGTCTAGCTTCTGAACGAGCCCGACCTTGCTTCCTTGCGTTACGGACATTCCCGGTTCAAAAGGCATCTCCGTTAAAACGCCGTTCACCGGCGCCTTCACTTCCAGGTAACTCATGGCTTGGTCCACCTGAAGCAGAGACATTTGCGCCGTTTTCAGCTGAACCTCCAGCTCTGATGTCGCATCAATTGGCTCTACAGAAGCCTGCTTCTGCTTCATCTGCTCGAGGTCGAACCGGCTGTTTTTCAGCTGAACCTCCGCTTGATATACCTGGGCCTTGGTCGCCAGTCCGACCTCATAGTCGTTCTTCGCTTTATTGTAGGCTTTGGTCAAATCGATTAACGTTTGCTCCATCTTTTCAATCGTGCTGTTCATGTCGCGCCGCTGATTCTCCATATCTTTGCGCGCTCTGTCGCGCGCTTTGCGGATGGCATCCTCTGCAGTCTGCACAGCCAGCGCCGCCCGTTCTCTCTGAAACTTCGCTTCGCTCGAGGTCATGCGGAAGATGACTTCCCCTTCCTGCACCACGTCACCGCGGGCTTTAAGCACCCGCTCTACGTCCCCCGATGCCTTCGCGACAAGCTCGAACTGCGCGGACGATTGCACGGTGCCCGTCAGCTCGATCGGGTCGCCGATTTTTTGCTTCGTGATCTTTGCCGCCTTGATGCTCTTCAGCGAAGGTGCCTGAGCTTGCTCTTGTCCTGCAAGATTAGTGTTCGATGCTAACGGGATCGTCTCCGAGCATCCGGCCATAATAACGAAGCTGAGCGCCAAAATACAAAACGTTCTGACCCTTCGCCGATGCGGTCCTAATCTTTTTCTTCTCATGGCTGTGAACCCTCTCTCCTTACAACGATTGGTTTACCATTTATTGATACAGGTACGCACCGGCATCCCGGCTGCTGATCTGATTCATCACGATGCCAAGCAAGTTGGCTTTGGCCAGCTCCAGCTCTTCTTTCACTTTTTTCGCTACAATCCGTTTCAGCTTCCCATGCTCGATAACCAACAGAACGCCGTCGCTTTTGGCGGACATGATCTTCGCATCGGTCAACGTTAATAGCGGAGGCGTATCGATGAAGATGATATCGAAGCGCTCCCTCAGTTCGTCCAACAGCAGACTCATTCGGCTTGAGGCAAGCAGCTCCGAAGGGTTCGGCTGCATCAAACCGGCCGGGATTACGGACAACTGGTCCACATAGGAATCCTGAATAATTCCGTCGACGGCACTGTCGTTCAAAAGGTAATTCGTCAGCCCTCTGCCGGCATCGCCGCCCAAAGTCAGGTGAATTGACGGCTTGCGGAGATCGGCGTCGATCAACACAACCCTTTTGCCGATTTGGGCATACGCAACCGCCAAATTGATGGCCGTCGTCGTCTTGCCTTCCCCATGGCCGCTGGAGGTCACCGTAATGGTCTTCACGCCGTGGTCGATTGCCGCCGCTTCGATGTTGAATCTTAACGACCGAAACGCTTCCGATGCGGCCGAGTCCGGGTTGATCTGCATAAAAATATCCGCGCTAGTGGCTTGTTTTGGCATAGGTCGCTTCTCCTACTTTTCTGCGAGATTGACTTCTTCGTTCCGCCTTCAGCTCTTTTTCCTTCATCTTAGGAACCAGGGCAAGCGTGGACACTCCGAACAGGGTGCGGACATCGTTATCCGTCTTGACCGTATCGTCCAGCGCCTCGAGCAGGAAAATGATTCCGACCGCAACGACCAGAGAAGCGGCAAAGCTAAGCACGAGATACTGGTTGGACTTCTTATTGACCGGATTCGGATAATCTTGCATTTTGGCCCGGTTTAATATGGTAATGTTATCGACTTTCATAATTTTGGGAATCTCGGTTTGGAATACTTCCGAAACGGCATTGGCGATGGTCACTGCTTTTTCATAGGAATAATGCTGTGCGGATATGGTCATAACCTGGGTCTCCCTCAGATCGGATACGTTGGTCAGGGAGATAAGCTGTTCGGCGGTCAAGTTCAAGTCGGGGTATCTTTGTACCACCTTATCCATGATGGCCGGAGTTTTAATAATTTCTTTATATGTATTGATAAGAGCAAGGTTAACGCCGATGAGGCCGTAGTCGATCTGCTCCTTCCCCATGTCCTTCTCGCTCGTTTTGTTAACGATTAGCTTGGTGGATGCCATATAAATAGGCTGGTAATTCATATTGCTGTAAATGGCCGTCGGTATTGTGGCCGCTAGTACAATGATCACGATAAGCCACAGGCGTTTCTTGAATAAGGCAACATACTCTTTTAAATTAATCTCCATCATTATCCTCCAAAGGAACTAGTTTCCTAATTTTCTCTGTTATGGAATGGTACTTTTTGTATCATTCGTTATGAATATAACTTTATGACACTTTTTGTATCATGTCAACAGACTATTTTACGGTTTTTGTTCCAAAATGTATCGCTGCCAACACCAAATACTCTTCTATTTGGCAAAAAATGTGTTATTAACCGTCGTTTTTTTCATTTCCCATGGCAAAATACCATTTTTGTTAAATTATTCACATTTCTTCTATTTAAACATATTATATTGAAAATAATAGAACGGGGTGGTAGATATGGCTGACGAAGACAGCAGTTTGGTGAATTTTGTCGTTTATTACGAGGACTGGACGGGCGACGAATCGGTAACGGTCGTGGTTCCACCCGCCAATGTAACGAATTTGACGGCAACTGCCATACAAGCGTCCTCCATAACCTTAGCATGGACAGCCAGCACATCGGAGCAAGTGTCGGGGTATGTTATTTATAATGGTCCTATTTATGCAGGACAAACATCCGGAACGACCTTTACCCTATCGGGCCTGAGCCCGGTAACCTCCTACAGCTTCACCGTAAAAACCAGCACGAGTGACGGCTCCCTCTCATCAGGAGCAGTGGTGAACGCAACAACATTGCCGCTGCGGTACGCTTTGTCAATGAACGGACTGAATGATTATATTACGACACCGTCCATTTCATTCGATACGGTAGTGATGGATATTTCGGTATCCCCCAATAAAAACGTATATAGCGCTTATTTGGACGCTTCCAAATCCATTGCCCAGTCGACGGTAGTCAGGGACAGCTCCGGACGTGATCTCCTTCAAGCCGCGTGGAAATCAATTTTCGTTGACGGGGTCGACAAAACGAGCTTGCAGGGCACGACCGCAATCGTCCCCTCCAACCAGAGAACTACGGTGAAATCGGTGCTCAAAGCTCCGGGGAAATCGATCATTTATATATTCGCTAATCAATTGGGCTCTATTCCTATGAAAGGAGTCCTTTACGGCGTCCAGATCTTGCAGGGCAGTCAAGTCGTAGCATCCTACGATTTCACCGTGCCTTTTGCAGGCAGCATCGTGTTGGACAAGAGCGGCAACAACAATAACGGCAAGCTGCAGGGCGGAACCTGGATCAATTGGTAGCTAAATGAACGTGGCGGCAAGTCCGAAACAATGGGAGGTGTTAATGAATGAAGGGAAAGCTGAAAAAACTGAAATCCGCAAGCAATGAATATATGTACCCTATAACCGTTGCTGAAGGGGTCTTTGTGGATCCCGAGACGGATTTGAAAACCAAGCTGACTGAGCTGGAAGCCAAGATCGGGAGCACCAGCACGTACAGGATTGAGCTGGACCGATGGGGAATCAAGAACGACGGCACCGAGGCGGAAGCCGCTACCAAAGGAATCAACGATGCCCTCTCTTGGGCAAAGTCCGCAGGTTACAATCACGTCGTGCTGCCAAGCGGCACCTACGGGCTGAAGCTGGATTCCAGCGGCTTTGCCATTTATATGCTGAGCGGCATTCACTTCGAGATGCAGGACGATTGCATTTTGCAGCTGGAGGGCAACTCGTTCCCCGAATATCGCATTATTCGCATTAAAAGTATTGATCACGCCAAGGTCTCGGGAGGACTCATTATCGGAGACAGGGCATCTCATCAATACGAGATGTACGTCCGATTCGTGCGAGGCGGCGTCAATGCCGATGGCTCGTTAAACGACGATTCTCGCTTCATTCGCAGTGAAATTGTAGACCGGTACGAGAATCCGGGATTGTTGTCGAATTTCCGCTTGTGGTCCATCGACGGCATAACGGCAGGAAGCTACAGCTTCTACCAATACAAGGATACCGTATCCAAGGATACGCTGGTCGGATTCCGAACCAACGGGGGCTTCGCTCCGGCGTCTCCAACCGGCAGAGGATGGTTCGATACGATTGACAAGGCCAATAAAATGGTGTTCGTCATCGACATTTCGGCCACACCCTTAACCGACCAGCAGATAGCCCAAATAAGCGCCAAAGTCGATAGCTCTTACTATACCCATGAGAGCGGTCACGGGATCGGCATCGAGAGCTCCAATAATATCGTTATTGAAGGAGTCGAGATCCGCCATTGCACCGGCGACGGCATTTTAACGGGAATCGGTATCCATTACGAGGACCCGTCCCAATATACCCAGGAAGAAATGGGGCATCACATCTACATCCACGGCTGCTACATCCACCATACAAGAAGACAGGGCATCTCGCTGTGCGGCCCTAACGATGTATATGTGTTCAACAATACGATTCACCATATCGGTTATGCCGACGACGATGTGACGGTAGACTTCCGAAGCGGTACCGCGCCCATGTTCGGTATCGATATAGAGTCTATGGTCAGCGAAACCAACATCCCTTACGCCAGCTTTTATTTGAACCGTGACGGCTTGGAAACGAACTACAGAATTACTATTTATAACAACTATATACATCATAATGCTAGAGGGCATTTTATCAATGCGGACGGCACCTACATTACGCTGCAAAATAATACGTTCGAAGGCTATACCGTCGGAGGGATATCTTCGAACCCTAACCAATGGTATGTAAACTATGTAAACAATACCTTCGTTGAAAGCACGCTGGTCGTTTCCGGCAATAATACCGTAAATGGAGCCGTCGTCACTAAAGGAAACATTAATTTGCAAAATATTCAGGGCGCTGCTATTGAAAACTGCAATATTAGAAATGGATTATTCTTCGGCTCAAGCATTTATGGCTACCTGGGTACCCCGGCTTCCGTCAATGTCGCTACGGGCACCTTCACCTATAGTACCGCCCATGGAATGGGGAGCGGCGCTCAAGTCAGCTTTGAGCAATGGTTCGGCAAAGTTCCGGCAGGCATCAGCGTCGATAAGCTGTACTATACGGTCAATACTACCTCGACGAGCTTCCAGGTCTCCGAGACGGCAGGAGGCAGTCCGGTCGTCATTACCGATGCCGGAGTGAAGGGATTCAACATTTCCCGATACAACTACGGCCGATGCTATATTAACAATATAACGGTAGAGAAAGACTGGAAGGATAATAATAATTATGATGGAAATACAGGCTTCAATATCATTATGACTGGAGGAGCCGTAAGGGATATTACCGTCAAGAACAGCAGCGTCTCGATCAAGCCGCCGGATAACTATGTAGGCAGGCCTAACACCATTGAGGGCTTGACCGCAATAGAGTGTACGGGCAATCTGGATGGAAGCAGAATCAGCAGCTTGAAATTTATGAGAGCGAAAACCGGCGCATTGGGCGGCGACCTGAACTTGGGCTCCAGCAATATATATTCCCGATTGTATGTGGACAGCGGCTTATTCCAAGGCATTCAAGTCATCCTGCTCTCCGCTTACGTTGCCAACGCCACGTTCTTGAACGCCAAGCTGTATAAACCTGATCAGCCCTTCGTCTCGACATTGGCCAATAGTTATATGGAAAATAGCTCCATTAGCCTGAACTGGATTACGTTCGAAAAGACGATGACGATTGCCAAATGTCTGTTCAACAATACTGCCGTTGATATTAGTCCGGCTGTCAAAATGATCGATAATGTGGATATAAATACAGGGCTTACAGATAACAGAATGAATACGTTACCAATCAATGGTTATTATTATCTCGGCCAAATTATCTATAACGCATCACCCATACCGGGCGGCTATGTAGGCTGGATTTGTACGACAGCGGGATATGCGAACAACCAGGTCTGGGCAGCTTCCAGAAGCTATGCCAAAGGATATCGAATCCAAGCGGGCGGTCATGTATATGAGGCCGTGAATGCAGGTACATCCGGTGCTGCGGCTCCCGCCTTCCCCGTTACAGCCGGTGCAACCATTATGGACAATACCGTCACCTGGAAGGAAATAGGCTTGTTGGCCGTGTTCAAACCATTCGGGCCTATAAGCCCATAGTAACTGTTGACTCATGAGGCTGGCGAATTAATCGTCAGCCTTATCATTTGTTTTCATTCCTGAAACTGGTAATTACTTAAGTCCTAAAAAAAAGTTTTCAGCCCTACCCTTAAAGCGTTCTCAAAAGGGCGGAATTGTTGTATGATTCTTAATAACGAACGTTATTCCTTATTGAGGGAGGTATCGTAGCTTGGCACGTGCAAAATGGTTCGTATGCGTGTTTTTACTCGTTAGCGCCATCATGTTCCCTGCATCCGCCTTCGCATCTAACGGCCATTCCGACAAGAGCAGCAAAAGCAGCTTTCAGCAGTTCTTTTCGTCATTTTTCTCAAAAGATCACGGAAAGGATAACGATCGGAACAACGATTGGGACTGGGACTGGGATGACCATGACAAAGATTGGGACGACGACAAGGATTGGGACAGAAAAGAAAAGGAATTCAAAGATTGGCTCGAAAAGCACAGGAACGAAATCCCTCGAGAATCAAAGGATATATGGAAAGACTGGTTCTGTTATTAAGCCAAAAGTACATACGAGGATTGTGCATAAGAAAATGACCGGTTCCGGGGTTGAAATAGTCCGGAAGGCCGGTCTTCTTTATTTCCTGCCGATGCAGTGGGCCAGGCGTCCTAACGAAGGCTTTTACGGATGCTTGCTAGACGGATGATTCATGCTGCCTGACTGTCTTTATGCCTGAAACGGATTACTTGCTCTTCTGCTCTTTGGCATCGGTAATGACGATTTCCCCTTCATCAAAAAACACCTTCATGTTCATGCTCTCGCTGACGAAGCGGACCGGCACCAGCGTAATGCTGTCTCTGATGATCGCAGGAGCATCCAGCTCGCTCGGCTTCCCGTTCACAAGGGCGTCCTTGCGGTCAATGACCAGCTCGACCTTGACATCGTCCTTGACCAAGGTAACCTTCCGCTCCTGGCCGTTCCAGTCGACCTTCGCTCCCAAGGCTTCTCCGATAAAACGAATCGGTACCATCGTTCTGCCCTCCAGCGTAAACGGAGCCACCTCCAGCGTCGTCTCCTGTTCGTCAATCGCCGCTGTAGTCGAATCCAGCTTCAGAAAGATCGTTTTGAAGCCGAAGGCCTTATCGTTGAAATAGTTGGATGCCGGATCGCCGAATTGTACCGGCTTGCTGATTACGGTACCGAAGCTCGTTTCCACTTCGATCGTATAATATTGCCCGTTCTTAATAGAGCCGTTATTGTTCGCGTACAGGTCGAAGGTGACGTTCCCGCGGAAGCTGCCTACAGGCTCCTTCACATCCTTTTTGAAGCCCTGCGTTACAACGTTCTCCCCCTGCATAATGCCCAGCAGCCAGCCGGTTCCGGCACGGTTCGTCCTCCAGATGCCTTGATACGCCTCTTTGCCGTCTTTGTCCGTAGGGCGCAAAATAACCGCCAACAGATCTGTTTTTTGCGCGAAGCTCAGCTTCAGCCTGAAGTGTCCGTCCTTCCGCTCGTCGGGTCCGAATTCGGCGATGCCGGTCCGGTCCGAGTCCAAGTCCTGCCAGCTGAATTCCCGGATGGCTACGGGCGCATAGGAAACCTCATTGTCGGCATACGGCGTGACGTTCGATTTCACCGTTCCTTTGCTCGTCGCTATTTCAAGATAGTAGTATTCACCGGGTTTCATCCCGTTGTTGTCCGAGGCATACAGCTCGAGCTGTGCAACGCCTTTGAACGTGCCGAGCGACTGCTGAAACGTCGTATTCCTAATTTTGCCGTCCTGCACTACCGCCAGCAGGTTGCCGATATCGCCGGTCGGCGCTTTCCACGTTTTCCAGATGCCATGGTTCGTATCCTTGCCGCTGGCATCAGCGGTTTTCATTGTAATGGTCTTGATCTCCACTCCGTCCCCTGCGTCCAGCAAAAGGCTGAGATGACCGTCTCGCGTACCGTCCGGTACCGAGGTTTTATCCAGAGAAATGCGGTCGAGCTCTTTATCCAAAAAGCGGAATTGCTTCACCTGCACACCGGATGGGTCGGCGGCAAGCACAGGGTTGGTCACCGTGACGGCACCAAATAGGGTCAAACAGGCTATAATCGTTCTTAATCCTCTACGCAACATGTTCGTGTTGTCCTCCTTCGGGCAATGCTTATTATTGGCTTGCAGTGATTTCATGAGCATGAGTTCATGTAGTAAATGGCCCCCCTCCTGAGCCGAGCTGGATTGCACTTCACAGGCTCTGGCTCTGGAGGAGAGGGAACTGGGGATGAAATATACCCAGCTAGACTGTTTATCGTTTATTCAATAATCGGCTGAGAATGACTGCCGCCTGCGCTCTGGTAGCCAGGCCGTCCGAGTCGAATGCGTGCTCGCTCACCCCTTCGACGAGCCCTTCCTGCACAGCCAAGGCGACCTCGGACAGGGACCAGCCATGAAGCTGCTCTTTGTCTTCAAAAGCGTCCAAGTGCTGCAATGAGCCTTCGGAAGCATTCTTGACCTTCAGGCGGTAAGCCCTCGCAATCATGACGGTCATCTGCTCGCGGGTCACAACTTCATTCGGGGCGAAGCGCTGCTCCCCTATTCCTTCGACGAGACCTGCGGCGACGCCGGCTTGCACCGCTCCGTAATACCAGCCGCCGGTCTCTACGTCGGAGAAGCTAACGCTGCCTGCCGGCTGCCTCAGTCCAAGAGACCGCACAAGCATTGCCGTGAATTCCGCGCGCGTAACGGATCGGTCCGGTCCGAATTCGACCGCGGAATAGCCGTTGACCAGCAGCCGCCGCGCCATCCATTCCACCTCCTTGCGGCCCCAGTGGCCGTCAATATCCTGGAAGCCGTTGTTAAACGCCATCGGCGCAACAGTGGCAAAAGATGTTAACTGTACGCGAGGCGATCCGCTGCCGGAAGCTGCTTCGGCCGCGAAGCTCCATTGAGCAGCCTGCGGGTCGAAGCGGTATAGTCCCGCCTGTGACGGCAGTGACGCCGGCCATTCCACCTCCATCGGCTTGTGCTCTGCCAAGCCAAGCGGAGTCGTGCGTTCTCCGTTCACGGCTTCAACCGCTATCGTAACGGCCCCGCCGATCCATTGCAGCGCATCGCTTTGCTTGCGCGCCGCTTCCCGCAGCTCCGCCTCCTGCACTGATGAGACCTGAGACAGCCGTAATACAATGTCTCCGGTTTGTAGTGCATGGTCCGGAGCCATAACGGATTGCGTCGGCAGGTAAACCTTGCCCAGCGGGGACGACAGCTCGATGACCGCTTGCGCTTCACCCATTTGCTTCATCAGCGACGACGGAAGCACCAGCACATATTCGTCGGTGCGCTCCTTCATCTCCACGATAAACCGCTTCGCTTTACCGCCCTTCAATGCAGTCTCTACAACCTCCACGTTCGGGATGAGACGCATGCCGGATTGACCGTTCGGCTTCGTGTGCTTCTCGATGCGCGCATCCTTGCCCAAATCTATCGTCTCGGCGTCGCCAGGCTGCGGCTGTGCGGGAACTACGACCGATCCGGACGATCCGGATCGTCCCCGGTTCTCCTGCTTTCGAACGATCGAAAGCGTGTACGTCTTCGTCGTCGTCCGGTCTTCTGCGGTAACGACGATATGAATCCGGCCGTCGGCAGGGATCGCGACCTGCATCGCTGTGCCATTGACTGCGGCCGCTCCGTTAATCGTGACGGCCGCCTTTGGATGCGCGGTCGCTGCGATTTGCAGCGCGGTTATCCCGTTGGCGACGCTCACACCGTATTCAGCTGCGTCCGGGCTGAAGGCAGGTGACAGCTCGCCTGGCGAAAGGGTCAATGCGCTTAGCTTTGCATCGTCGGACAGCGGACCGCCATGATGGCGCACAGCCTTAATCGCGTACGTGCGAGTCGTCCTGCCGTCCTCTGCGGTTACCGTGACGGCTATCTCTCCATCAGCCGGAATCCGTACGGACCTGGCCGTCCCGCTGACGGCTTCTTCCCCGTAGATGGACAGCTTAGCCCTAGCGTCCGCCACGGTCGCCGTCAGCTGCAGCTGCTCCGCCTCTGCCGCTACATTCACCGTATAGGACGTCTTTTCCGGGTCAAAAACCGGCGTCAGCGGACCCGCATCTGTCGTTAAAGCACTTAGCGCCGCATTGCCGGATGCCATCTGGTACGCTACATTTAATGTCTTTTCCAGCGAATCATTACCTTCTAAGTCTACCGCAGCTCCGGACAAGAGCTTTAACGAATTTTGGCCCGGAGAAAGCTTGCGGTCCAATGTCAGCAGCAGCGCCCGTTCGTCACGAATATCGGATACGGCGGAAACCACCGCCCCGCTATTCCCGTTCAATGCAAGCTTCGTCGCATCGACTGAACGGTTCGACGCCAACGGTTCGTTAAACAGGAGCCGTATCAACCGGCCCTCTCCTTCCGCAGTCGCTTCCACCGGCTCCGGTCCGGTACTATCCTGGACTTTTGCCGTAAAGCTGCCCTCATAGCCGCTGCGCATCCAAACATCCGCATAGCTTTTGAAATAGGAAGGATTGACCTTGATTTGGTATGGAGTCTGCACCGCCAGCTTTTCCGCCGTTTCAAACCGAACCGTCTGGGATAGTACGGTTCCCGCCTGACTTGGGCTCACTGCGCTCTTAATGAATTTCGCTTTTCCTGCGATCGGCTTGCCGGTCAAATCGGCAATCACAACGGTCTCCGGAGCTAGCTCCGATACTTGCAAATATTTCGTAAATCGGACGTCGACATAGCTGCCTCCTTCATAGGTCACCCCGGTAACGCTCTGCACCTCAGGTGCGGCACGGGACACCAGTCCCGCGTTCACTTCCGTGTGCGGCGGAGGAACCTGCAGCTCGGCGCTCTCCATCGTCTCGTAGCCGGATTTTTTCCAGACGACCTTCCATGTACCCGGGGGTACGTCCCAGCCGTACTTGCCTTCGAGATCGGTCACTTGCGGGTTTCTCTGCTCATACTCGGAAGCATCCCATACGACCCATTTATCGTTCGACGGACGGCTTGAATCCAGGTACAGCACGGTAGCATCTACACCGCTAAGACGATTATCGGCGATCGCTTCATACACGAAGCCGCTCGGGTCGTAGATCCACTTCGGATCTCCAATTTTGCGGCTGTGACGGTCGTACCGGTCATCGAGAGTGTCTTCATTCCGGCACATATTGTATCCTGTCCCTACCGCATCCACCTGCTTGTCGACATAATTGTCGATCTTTTTGCTGACCGCGAATGTAGCTGCTCCTGCAGCGATACCCGCCGGCCCGGTTAAGCTCATCGCCCCGGTCCATGCCTTCAGAGCGGTCTTGGCAATCTCGCCTCCGACGGTGACGAGCAGCGCCTTTCCCGCTTGTCTGGCCGTCTTCGGAATTTCGGCCCAGCAATCCATTCCGGTCTGAACACCATACGAGATCCGGTTGATCCGTTCCGAGAAGCTGTGGAACTTTCTGTAGGTACCGTTAAGCTTAAACGCATTGGTGTAGGAATTTTTGAACTCCAGCTTAACTTCCGATTTTACGCGGGCCATACCCTCGCTTCCAGCTGCTGAAGATTTGAATACCTGCTGCGGCTGAAGCTGGAATGAGCCTTGACCCGCCTTGCCGTTCAGCTCGGCTGGCAGACCGTTAGGGAATAGCATGCTCATCGGCATATAGCCTTCGGTTACCGTAAGCAGCTTCTCTTCATCCTCCATATAATCGGAGGAGCTGTTGTACACCGGAAGCCCCGAGCTCTCCGCCAAACGGATTTCCTCGGCGGATGGCCGGTAGCTGACATTCGGTTCAATCGTTAGCGTGACGGTAAGCTTGATCCCTTCCATGCTCGGCAGCTTGATGACGGCTGTTCCCGAATATTGTCCGTCCTTCAGCTCGAACGGCGTTACGCTCTCCACTTCAAAATCCTTCATTCCATCCGGCATCGACTGCCTGATTTGTTCCATGGTCGGCACTTGGCCGTCATAAATGAACGGCTCGGGCTTGACGTTGTAAGAAACGTAAACCCCGCCCAGCGCTCCGTGGTCCGTAGGAACTAGAGCCTTATAAATGCCTCCTTCGCGCACCGCCTTCACCGGCTCTCCGCTCTGGCGTCCCAGATAGACGTATACATCCGTCACCTCATCCGGCTTATCGAACAACAGCTCGAATTGGAACGGATTTCCGGGTACAACGGTATATGGAGGCCGTATGACTCCCAGCTCCGGGTTGAAAGTGATCCAATTTCCTTTCGGCGACTGGGCCATCCCCACTTCCAGCAGCTTCGGCTGGCGGACGGAATACTGTACAAACGCCGTATCCGACTGAAGCAGTACGGAGTTCAACTCTGCTTCGGCTCTCAGCGCGTGCATCGCGGGATCACCAAGCTCGGGAAGCGTCGCTTCCATGCTCCAATAGCCTGTAGGCGCAGCTGTCGCGCTGCCTAACAGCACCTCGCCGTCGTATACTTTCACCTGACTTCCGGAAGGCGCATTGCCGCCGACACGGATTTGGTGACTCGTAATCCTGTTGGATACGTCCAACGTCACCTTTTGCGCGTCGAGCAGCACCGTTCCGATCGTTTCATCGATCGCTTTGCCCTCCATCTGCGTCTGAATCGCCGCAGCCGCACGAACGGAGCCTTTATTAAACGAAGCAGATACGTTCAGCGAATAGGAAACCGTACCGGATTGACCTTTCGCAACCTGGCCCAGAGGCACGCGGATTCGATTGCCTTCTACCGCAGCGCTTCCTTTTGCTCCAGTCACAACGACCTGCCCTTGCCCATCAAGCACTGGAGCCATACCTTCAGGTATTTCCAGCAAGAGGCTTGCATTCTCTGCAGCCGGATTATTGGATCCGTTCCTGTAAGCGACGCGAAAACTGACGGTTCCGCCCGGAACGACCTGATTTGTTAAGGCGGTAAATGAATTGCCGGTTTGATGTGCAAACCTTCTGGATTGGTTAAATTCCAAAGTGCCAAGCTTCAATACCTGATTTTCTGCAACCGTAAAATCGATGCTTGCATACTCCACCTTGCTCGTATCGGATTGAAGCCGGCGTGACAGCTCCAGCCGGTACGCGCCGGCCTTAGGAACGTTAAGTCGGAATGAACCCCCGGCAAAATCGTCGCTGCTTGCATTGGCCGCCCACACTTTATTTCCATTCGGCTGCAGCTCGAAGATCGTTCCGCTGACGGAACGGTAATCCGTGCCGGTGAGAACCCCTTCGATGATGGCGCCTTGTTCCTCCAAACGAATTTCTGCTGTCGCATTGCTGTTTGCATCCAATGTCACTTGCTCGCATTTGCTCATATAGGAGGGAACGGTCGCCGTGACACAAACATTGAAGTTATCTCCGGGATCCCCTTGAAAATAGTACGCATTGTGGTAGTAGCCGGTCATTTTGCCGGAACGGCCTTCCACCTGTGTCAGGAAGTTCATTTGCTCCAAATTGAGCGGCCCCACCCAATCGCCGTCGATTTGTTTGGTATATACCTTCAAATTAATGACTCCAGAGCCCGGCTGGCGTAACGGAATCGGAAACGGCGTCGTGCTGCTTTTTACAACGTTTACCTTCAAGCTTCCTTCCGTACTGTAATGGAAAGAGGTTTCCGCGGCTTCGATAGACGCCTCCCCTTCCATCAAACTCAGCTTGTAGGAACCGTCCAGGCTGCTGCGCGTCTGGCGCACTACCGGCTTGGAACGAAACGTCTGCGTCGCCGTTATGATTGCATTTGCGACAGGCTTGCCGGCCGGATCAGTCACTATTCCTTCTACTATGCCTTCCGCCGGGCCTGTGAGCTTCAGCTCCTTCTCGTTGTCACCGGGAATCAGCTCGAGTGACATTTCAGGCACCGGATCGAACAAACGGTCCTCTACGTCGACTCGAAGCCGAATCGTGCTTCCCGCTTTCAGCCCATCCTGCCATGAAGTCCAGCCAGCCGCATCGGTTCGAAGCTTTGCTAGGAGTTGGCCATTTGCATCCCATAATTGAACAGGGACATTCGAAACCGGCTGGAGCAACGGGTCAACGACCTGCATGCGCATTTTTGCCGGCTGATTTACCGGAACCTGAACCGGGGTCTTGCGTCCCGCTTCGACTCGGATACCGTCCCGCTCAACCCATACGTATTCGAAATCAGGAGAGTACAGCGTCAAGCGGTAGTCCTGCCCCGGGTACAGGCCGCTTACAGCATAAGGCCCCGGCCCCTGTAAAGTTATCAATTCCGTACCGTACCTGCTATTCGAAACCGTAAGGATCGCGCCGTTCAAATCCCCGTTCCAGGAATGAAGGAACTCTAGAGCCATGCTTCCGGAGACGATGAGCGGCCAATTGCCAGCGGATCGGACCGTTTCCGCGCCTGTGGCGCTATCTACCATTTTGACCTTGAGCTGGGACAACTCGCCGATCCCCTCTGCAATAGGAAAGACCGCCTCATATTCGCCCGGTATCGTCTTGCTTTCCTCCATCGTCAGCATAGCATTGCGGGTCTCGTACCCCGTTCCGTTCCACGCTTTATAGGCGATTTCGGCCTTCGCTTGACGGGCTGAAGCCCCTTTAGCCTGAATTCTCAAATCGCTCCCGGATGCAGGAAGGTTGTTGCGTGACCATTCCGCATACCAGGTCAACGCAAATTGATTGCCTCCGCTGCTCGCACTGAACTTGTAGGTCGGCCCGCCAAAAGTTGCGTTAAAATCACGGTTAACCGCTTCAACCTGGAATAAATGCTCAACCCCAGGCAAAAGCTCCTTGGCCGTAAAGCGGTTGCCGCTGCCCACAGGAACATACCCCAGCCAGTCGCCGTCGAGATAGATCCTGTATCCGAGCACCCCCTTGCTGTCCTGGGCATCCGGCCATTGAAGCGTGACATAATCGGGCCCGATATCCGCAGCCTGTAGCGCGCTTCCTGAAGGCCACACGGGCGCGTTCCCGTTCGAAGCAAAAAACAGCTGATCGGGAATATCGATATCGCCGTGCTCTCCGAAGTTCTCTGTGGACCAGGAGTAAAAAGCTACCGGAGTCGCCCCGCTCCCCACAGCAGGCTTTTTGCTAGGGCTGATCAGCCGAAAAGGAGACTTCGGCACCTTTACCTTGGCGGATGCTTGCGTCTCCACCTCCGCGACGTAAGCCTCTTCTCCTATATCCGGGTCATCGCTGAGAACATCGTAGCCGACATACCGGCCATCCGGGCTAACATAGGGATGCTGGCTGTCTTGGAGATGCTGCTGACCGGCTTCGCTGACGGAAACCCGCTTGATCGTCCTGCTGCCGCTGCGCTCGTCATAGACAAAAATATCTTGAGACAAATTCGTGTCATCGGGAACCAAGTTAGCCGCCATGGAGGCGAAGGCGACGACTTTACCGTCGCTGCTTATCGAAGACGTCCCGCTCCACCCGAGCGCCTCGTCTCCGTTCATCCCCATGCTGATCCGCTTGAACGGCGTGCTGCCGCCAAGACGGTCGTACCTGTAAATATCGCTTTCCGAGTTCGTATCTTCGGCAACCAGCTTCGCTTGGGACTCGAAAGCAACGTAGCGGCCGTCCCCGCTGATCGAGGGACCCATGCTATCAAACGCCTCATCCGGATCCAGCCCGGGGCGCGTGCTGATGCGGGTCAGCTTACCCGTTGTCCGGTCATGCAGGAATACGTCTCGGTTATCATCCGTATCCTCAGGAACCAGTCCTTTCGCTCTGGAATCGAAGGCTATATAACGGCCATCCTCGCTGATCGACACTTGATTCAACGCAGCCTCGCTACTGGCCTCCGAGGCGTTAGGTGTAATCGTATCGAGCTTCTTCGTCTCCCGGTCGTATAAGTAGACCGTGACCTCGCTATTCGCAAGTCCTTCCTGATAAGAGAAAGCCACATACCGGGCGTCTCCGCTAAAATCAAAATCGACGATCCCTCCCGTCGTGGTTGGTCCGGTTATGTTGTCTAGCGTGCCGGTCAATCGGTCATGCACCGTAACGACCATCCTCACATCACCCGGAGCTCCGGATACGAGCATTCGGATGAAGCCCGCGTACTTGCCGTCCGGTGTCAGCCGCACTTTGGAATAATCCGGCACGAACATGGTCGGCGTCACGCTGCGCTCTGCTTTAGCAAGCAGATTCCATGACAGTGCAGCGGATTTCACAGGCGAAAGCGCAGGAATCACGGGGGCGTATACGTTTGAGTATACGTTTTGGCTGACATTGGCTTTAGCCCGGCCCGTCGTACCGCTTCCGCTTGGTACAGCTGCTGCCCCGGACACCGGCAGTGCGGTGAGCATAAGCAGCGCCCCGGATAACAGGGCGGCCGTGTTTCTTTTAAATAATTTCCACAATGGCTGCCTCATCGAAAATACAACCTCCAACATTTCACATTTTCGATACGTAATGTATCGAAAGGTACATATCCTATGGATAAGCTTCAGTTGAACACGTTAGCGGAGCTGTACTAGGGGTACAGCCGCTAACGTTTTCTCCTGTAAAAGCATATAGTGTTGCTACGCGGTCAGTAAGTGCTTGGCCAGTCACAGCTGGATTGATAGTGCCTGGAGAAAGTACGCTCCGTTTCCAATGCCCCTTGCTTGGAAAAAAAATACTACGCAAATGCTGCTTCCGGCTTCGCCTCTGGTTTCGCTGCATATCGCGCTTCCGGCTTTGCCTCTGCTTTTGCTGCAAACGCTGCTTCGGGCTTCGCCTCTGGTTTCGCTGCATATCGCGCTTCCGGCTTCGCCTCTGGTTTCGCCGCGAATGCCGCTTCGGGCTTCGCCTCTGGTTTCGCTGCGAATGCCGCTTCCGGCTTCGCCTCTGGTTTCGCTGCATATCGCGCTTCGGGCTTCGCCTCTGCTTCTGCTGCAAACGCTGCTTCGGGCTTCGCCTCTGGTTTCGCTGCGAATGCCGCTTCCGGCTTCGCCTCTGCTTTTGCTGCGAATGCCGCTTCCGGCTTCGCCTCTGGTTTCGCTGCATATCGCGCTTCGGGCTTCGCCTCTGCTTCTGCTGCAAACGCTGCTTCCGGCTTCGCCTCTGGTTTCGCTGCGAAGGCTGCTTCCGGCTTCGCCTCTGGTTTCGCCGCGAAGGCTGCTTCGGGCTTCACATTTACCGCTGCGGGTGCTACCAGGGCTGCCAGCAAGGCAGCTCCAGTCAACCATTTGATCGCTTTGTTCATGTTACTCTCCATTAAATAATCCCTCCGATGAACGTTTTTGAATTATTGACGCTTACCATATCTTACCGTGGGAGCGCTCGGGTTTCATGAGCTATGGCAGGGAAATAAACCGGGAGTAATTCAGGAATAAACCGGGAGTGCTTTAGGATAATTTTTCCTATGTTTCCGACTAATCGAGTTAATGCACTCTTGCAAACTGCAGTTTCGATCCTTTAAAATGGCTGCTATTACAATGAGAAAACCTCTATCGAGGCCTTTCAAAGATGAGCGGCCGCGTTCAATGGTAGGTTTTATCGCAATAGGAAAGATCTTCGATAGCTTTATCGCTTACTGAACTTAAACTTTCCTCTGTGGTAAAAAAAAGAGCTATCCTCCCAACCGTGTTGGAAGGAGTAGCCCTCGTCATGGAATTAAATCAATTCAGATTTTGTTAGAAGCAATCCCCAAAACCATCAGGTCTCACTGCTTATCCTGCTTACCACTTTCGTAGAAGCCGCTTCCCGAAGGCACCTTGATGTAAAAGCATCATCCGGTCAGCTCCCTAGATAATGTGATCGGACCGTAGATCCGCTATTTTACCAAAAAAGCTTGTTTGGGACAGGCTAAAGGACACAGAATCCGTTATTCCCCTCCATAACGCCGATAATCGCGACTTTTTCGCCAAATAACGGCTCTCCAGTCCGATAGCCTACCGATTTATGGTGTTTTCGAAAAAATAACGGATCGTGTGTCCATATCCTCTCATCCGGATCCCAGGCTATGACGAGTCTTCCTATGTATTCCCTTTTCCTAATTCCTGTCCGCCTGCCTACAGCTTCAGCCGATAAATCGGTTTGTTCTCCAGCCCGCGGATGGATGGCGTCCACTGCTCCGTTTCAGGAATGGTTTCCAGCGCATCCTCCACCATTTGCAGCTTAGCGTCCAACGAATCGATGTGATGCAGCGCGACCGCTTCCGCCGTCTGAGGCTGAACAGGACTCCCCCACTCTCCCAAGTTGTGGTGGGACAAGACCAAGTGCTGCAGCCCAAGCACCCGGTCGGATTGAAGATCGATACCGCATTGGATGGCGGCCTCCGTAATCCAGTTCGAAGCCATCGAAATATGCCCCAGCAGCTTGCCTTGGACACTGTAGTCGGATACGATCCCCATCTGAGCGATCATTTCCTCCGGCTTCGCAATATCGTGAAGAATGATTCCCGCTTTGATGAAATCTGCGTTAAGAAACGGCCGCTGCTTGCAGATGAACTCTCCGATCTCAAGCATCCGTACAATATGATAGGCTAGCCCCGCATAGTAGGCGTGATGGTGCGTCTTGGCCGCAGGATAGTGCATCAGCTTCTCTTCCACTTTGGTCACGCAAAAAGCAACGATCGTCCGAATCTCCTCATCCATAATACTCGCCATAGCCTGCTTAATAGTATAAATCAGATCGACCGGCCGAATCGGGGCCGAACGAATAAAGTCGGTCAGCGACACTCCGTCTTCCGGAGTTGCTTTGCGGATCCGGTTGATTTTGACCTGCAGCTTTTCGCGATACGTCTGCACGATACCTTGCACTTTCACAAGTCCCATAGGGAAAAAGGTTTCCTTATCCGTAGGCGTTACATCCCAATATTTGGCCGGCAGCTGGCCGCTCGCGTCACACAGTACGATATCGAAATAATCTTTGGGCGGAGTAGCGTTCGTCTGCTTTACTTCCAGCTCCTTCAATAAATAAAACCCCATGAATTCATCCTGATTGATTAATGTCCTAATTAAAGTCATTTCGCCTGCCTCCAAAACTAGTAAAAATATAACTCTATTCTAGCATATTCGAAAATAAACGTACTATGTCGGTATGATGGCGGCGGGATACCGAATTACAAATTCCAAAATACAATTACATCTCAGTCCCCACTTCCAACTATTGACTTTTGGTGTTGTTATATAATAACATTATGTTATTATCAATTTGTTATTATCATAACGATAATAAATATCCGATAAACAGGTGAAACCATGTCAAATAAACCTATACACGATCGCAACGGCATGACCGAGCAGCAATTTTTGCAAAGCTACGACGCAGCCATCTATGCACGCCCTTCCTTGACCGTAGATATGCTTATTTTTACCGTGATGGATAAAGAACAGGAAAATTACCGCAAGCTGCCGGAAAAATCGCTGCAGCTGTTGATGATCCGACGTGGAGAACACCCTTTTCTAGGGCAATGGGCGCTGCCGGGAGGATTCGTATCGATTCACGAAAGCATAGA
Organism: Paenibacillus sp. H1-7; assembly: GCF_022354825.1. GTDB lineage: Bacteria > Bacillota > Bacilli > Paenibacillales > NBRC-103111 > Paenibacillus_S. The sequence continues at coordinate 1,111,438 of NZ_CP031168.1, read as the reverse complement.
TGATGCAGCTCACAGGGAGCTGAAGAGCGAAACGAATATAGACAACATCTATATGGAGCAATTATATACATGGGGGGATGTAGAGAGAGACCCGCGGACACGGGTTATCAGCTGCTCCTACATGGCGCTTGTGGACCGTACTTCGCTCAATGTGCAAGCGGGTGACGACGCGGATGACGCCAAATGGTTCGAGGTCACCTATCGTGTACTTCAGGAGAAACGAACCCGACTTGCCGAAGGGTATGAAATCGAGAAGCTGATCGAACTCAGGCTGTTTCACCCCGTGGAGACCTTATCAGCAACCGTCAAAATCACAGAGACCGCCGTCGGCCGAACTGCCAAGCGAACCCGGAGCGTTGTCCAGTCGGAAGGCATTGCCTTCGATCATGCCCAGATGATTGTGTACGCAATCGAGCGGCTGCGCAACAAAATTGAGTATACAGATATCGCCTTTCACTTGATGCCGCCGCTTTTTACGTTATCGGATTTGCAGCAAGTCTATGAGGTCATTCTGGGCAAAGAACTGCTGGCCGCCGCCTTCCGAAGAAAGATCGCCGACATGGTATCGGAAACGAACGAATATACGAAGGATGCCGGGCATCGGCCTTCCAAACTGTATCGGTTCCGTAATTTCGATTTATAGTTTCACATAAGGAGTTGAACTATCGATATGGAGAAATTCACGTTTTTTTATATGACGGAGTCCCCATTCTCCCAATGGCATCCGGCTTCGTTTGTCGTTAAGGGGATTCGCTTTAACTGCGCCGAGCATTACATGATGTATAAAAAAGCCATGCTGTTTGACGATAAGGCCTCAGCCAATAAAATTTTACGTGCTAAAACGCCGCGCGAACAAAAACAGCTGGGCCGCATGGTCCAACATTTCGACAAAAGGAAATGGGAGAGCCATTGCAAGCAATTCGTCTATGAAGGGAACTATGCCAAGTTTACGCAGAATCCCGAGCTTCTTGATAGCTTGCTTGCAACGAAAGGAACGACTCTGGTGGAAGCCAGCCCGACAGATCGAATTTGGGGCGTAGGGCTATTGGAAAGTGATCCGAAGATTAATAATAGGCGCACTTGGCAGGGCAAAAACTGGCTCGGGGAAATATTGACCCGGTTACGTGAAGACCTGCTTCAGCAAAATCAACATGGAACATAATGGAGTGAACCATAATGAGCAATAGTATGAATGACAATAGAGAGATTAGATCCAAGATGGCCAAAGAAACGCTCGAAATTTTGAAACAAGGCTGCTATATCAACGGTGCAGGCGAGCACATCCAGATTGGCAATGATGTAAAAGGGTCCGTTGAGCACTCAATGATGTATTCGCCGGATATGCTGTCCAAGATAAAACAATACGCGTTGGAACGAATTCGTCAGACACAAGATGATGCCCTTCCTCCCCTCGAGGTAACGAATGAATCGACACTGCATGCAGCCGAACGACTTGTTGTCAGGGAGGGCTGGGAGCAAACCGTATGCCTTAACTTCGCTTCTGCAAAAAATCCGGGAGGAGGCTTCCTGGGTGGAAGCCAAGCACAGGAGGAAAGTCTCGCACGCTCTTCCGCTCTCTATCCGTGCATCTCTCAGATGAAGGAAATGTATGATTATAACAAAAGCATTAAAACGTGTCTGTACTCCGACTATATGATCTATTCCCCAAAAATCCCGGTGTTCCGGGAAGACCGCGGGAAGCTGCTGCTTCATCCCTATCCGGTTTCGATGATTACAGCCCCTGCAGTAAACGCCGGCGTTGTGCAGCAGCGAGAACCGCATAATGTCAAGAATATTGAGCCTGTCATGCTGGAGCGTGTACGTTTCATCTTAGCCGTTGCAGCTTTTCATAATGAGCTCTCAGTGATCCTTGGAGCTTATGGGTGCGGAGTGTTCCGCAACGATCCGTCCGATATAGCCAAAATGTTCAAACAAGTATTAATTGATGAGCGTTTCGCATCGTTATTTGACAAGGTAGTGTTTGCAATCCTAGACAACTCAGCGGACAAACGGGTATTTAAGACCTTCACAACGATTCTGACGGACTAGAAAGGGAGGATTAGCTGTGGAATGGAAAGAGATTCAACAAGACCTCTTTGCTATGCCGGATGATTACTTCTTGGCTCACTGCATATCTGCTGATGCCAAAATGGGGGCAGGAATTGCCGTCGAATTTAGAAAAAGGTTCGAGCTCCAGCCTCTCCGAGATAGGGCACGAAACCATCCGTTAGACATTGGAGCATGCTATAAAGCAGGGAGAAGCTTAAATCTTGTCACCAAGTCAAAATTTTGGAACAAACCGACCTATCCCGCCTTGACTCAAGCTGTTGTTTCTATGAAAAACATGTGCAGGGATGAAGGAATTACGAAACTCGCGATGCCGCAGATAGGCTGTGGCCTCGACAAACTCCAATGGGCAAAAGTCAGGGAGATTATCAAAGAGGCTTTCAAAGATACGGAAGTCGATATTGTAGTATGTACGTTATGATATTGCTTCCCAAGATAAATAAGACGCCCCCGTCGCCTCTTGTAAAGCGATCTCGGGAGCGTCTTTTCCTATGTTCCGGGGCTACTCTTTCCTCGGTCTATAAATACCCCGCCAACTTCTTCAAAACCGCCGCTTGCTCGGCAGTCATTTTTTTGCCGCTCAAGGCGTCCACCTGATGACCGAATGCTAGGAGAATGGCTTGCTTGATTTGCGGTTTCCCCCGCTCCTCTGCTTCCTGGGCCAGCGACAGCTCTCTGCAAAGAGCTTCCGCTACCGGCCGTTCCGTCACGAACTGGCGAATGAGGGCATTCACTCCCTCGTAAGTAACAGAGACGTCATAGGTAAACATGGCTGAGCTTGTGTTCCCAGCCTTATCCGTGGCGGATACGGCAACCTGATGGCTTCCTGGCTCGAACGTATACGCAGGGCGGTTGACCAGCAATCCCGAGCACGGATCGCCTGCCAGGCCGGACAGTGCATCACTTGCCGTACAACCAATGTAAACGGCCTGCTGTACCGTATAGGCTCGCTCACCGGAGAAACGTACTTCAGGAGCCGTCTTATCGATCCGAATCTCCAGCTTACCTGGTTCCTGCTGCTGGACACTGCCATTAGAAGCCGAGTAAGTAACGCTCGTCACTCCTTCGCCCGCTATAGGAAACTGCACCGCGTTTCCTTTGACCCTCACCTGTTGAATCGGCTGCGCCCCTTCTGCAGCATACGTTATAGCGTCGGCATGCTCCGCTGTAATAGAGACTTCCACGCTGCGATTGATCCATCCGTTCTCGTTAGGTGCCGGAGTTACGGCGGCAAAGGAACTCGGCGGCGTTGTATCCTTGACAGTGACGGAGAAGTCGTCGTAGTATGCAGTCGCTATGTTATATCGGCTCGTCACCGCAATGAGCCTCGCATAAGCGGCATTGTCGGGGGCTTTTCCTTTCAGCGTCACCTTCTGCCATTGCGCCAGCCTCGATTCATCCAAATGCTGCTCCAACGTCGAGAGCGTCGCGTTGTTTTTATCGAAGAAGCGGAACATGAAGCCCGGTTGGCCAGATTCGATATAAATATTGACGCTCGCCTTATATTCTTCTCCGGGGGTAACCGGAATTTTATCGCTTTGCAAAGCTACGGATGCGGTACGCAGTTTATCCGTAATTTTCAAGCTTGCAGCGCCGGTTAAACTGCGTTCTTTGCTAAGCTCGTAATAATAGTCGGTTCCGGAGGCGAACAGAGGGCTCCAGCCTGGAATGGCGCCGCCCGATACCTGCTCCTCCAATCCGGCGTTACGCACGGGAACTGGGATACCAGCCGGCTCCTCCACCACTTCGCCGTCAACCTTCATTCGATACAAAATCGTATTCGTAGCCTGATCCGTGAAGTACAAGTGTCCGTCCATTCCCAAGTCGAAGCGGGACGTATCCGCCAACGTGCGGAATTCCAATGTGTCGGGATCGATTACCGTCAATTTGTTATTGAACAGCACGTACAGCAGACCGTCTGCCGACCAGCGGAGCGGATGATGCGCCCATTGGCTGAAATTCAGCTGCGGATAAATTTTCTTGCTTTTGACGATTTGATACGTATTCGGATCTATCGCGAAAAGATATTCGTAAGACGCGCCCCAGATCAAGCCGTCCGGTCCTGCGGACAAATCGCCTATGAAGATTGGCTTCTCCAGCCCTGGAACTCTGAGCGGGAATTCGGCGATCTTCTGCTCGCTCGCTACGTCCCAGACGAAAATTTTTGCCTCCGCTTCCGTCGGCTCGGAACCAAGGCCGCCGCGAATCGTTGTAGAGCCGAACAGCTTGCCGTTATAGAAGGCCGTGCTAAGCACACTCTGATTTTGAACGACATTGCGGTGCACCTTCGTCTCCCCGGTTGCCGGGTCGTACACGGTCAAGGAGCCGCCAAGTGTTCCGTAGCCGGATATCGTCGAGACGAAAATCTTCCCTGCACCGCCCGTGATGTTCACAAGCCTCTCCTGATCGTTGCCGAGCACGGCTAGACGCTTCGGATTGGTCGCACCGGATTCAACCGTAAGATCGTACTCATACAGTCCGCCTTCCGGATAGACGCCCATATACACCTTGCTGCCGACCGGATAGACACTGTCCGCCTGATTGATGCTGAACGGCTTGGCAGTGTTGGTCGTCAGATCGACAAGCGAAGACCGGGCCTGCGAACCCGTCGTAATCAGCTGCGTCGGGGATACGCTCTGCAGCCGGTTGACGACGCCCGGCAGTCCCGGAATGACAGGCGGCTGCAAAATAACTTGCTTCGTCGCGATATTCATCAACGTGACGCCGCCGTCGTACCGGACCGTCACCAAGGTTTTGCCAGGCAGCTCAGGATGATTAGGGAACTCCACCCAGTTCGCGCCGCGCAAGCCGCTGCCGTACGCCATTCCGGTCGATTCCACCGCATGGGTCGCGAGATCGAACGTTTTCAGCATTTTATCCGACATATAGTAGAGCTTGCCGTCAAGGGAATCGGTAGCGTGCAGCCCTGTCACGTTCTCCAGCTCAACGTCCAGCCAAGACCCGGTTTGCGTGTCATAGAGGTACCCCTCTCCCGGAACTCCGCTGCCGTCCGTATAGCGGGCGAACAAAAATCGGTCGTCGATCGTATCCAGATCATAGACGGTATCATTCTTTACAGTTAAAGACGCCGCGATATTCGTTTTTTCACCTGTTTCCAGATTTACCCGGACAATTTGCCGATGGGCAGTTCCGGCGTAAATATTACCACCTTGATACGCGATGGAGCGGACATATTCCTGATCGGTCGCGCCGATGACCCGCCCGTAATCCTTGACCTGCTTGGTGGCAGGGTCATATTGATACACTTTGCCTCCGGGATACGTACCGACATAGACGCGTCCTTGTTCGTCCGTCGTAATGCTGTTCGGAACCGATTGCCCGTCGAACTGGGCGACCTGCACGGGAGTGTGCGTCACGGGAGAATAGCTCCACAGTCTTGCGCCGCCGCCATCCGCCGCAAGGTACAGCGTCCCGTCGGAAGCGACCGTATGCGCCCACGAGCTTTCCGATGGACCGATAGGGATACTGCGCAGCAGCTTGTAATCATCCAGATCGATCACGTTGAGCTGCCCCGGCTTGCCCTTGCTTGTCGCATACAGCACGTTGCGCCCTTCTTCCTTGCCGGTCGTCCCGTTAAACACAGCAACGGTATAATTGTTGGGGACGAGCAGCTCTTCCGGTGTCCCGTACGTTTTCTGAGATAGCCGGCTTTCCGCAGCGGCCGTTGTGGCCGCCGTAGCCGATCCCCCTCCGAAGCCCGCCATTATAATCGCTAGACACAATAACAACATGAAGACAGTCTTTTTCATTACACAGCCTCCTTTTTGGTCCTGAAACGTTCGATTGACTTCCCTTACAGTTATAAAAACTCCATAGGATTTCAGCGAAAGGAGTGTACGAACCGCCCCAAACGCCGATATGCGACACGCGACTGAACATCGGAGAGGCCATTTCAATGGAGCATCAGCCGCCGCACGAACAGGTTACCAGCACTCCGGAGCCTGCCGGAGGGTACGCCAAAGCAAGCCGGAACTAAAACAGACCCGGCCGGGCGAGGCAGTGCAAGGCTGCGCAAGTCTCTGCGGCTAGCCTTGCTTGCCGTATGTCAGCAGCGTCCCCATAATGGATGAGGGATCGCTTTTATATTTGACGTATGCCTCCTCGGCACGCTCCATCGGAACTCGATCCGAGATTAGCGGCAGGACGGAGATACGCTTCTCCGACAGCAGGCGAATGTATTCGCCGATATTTCTCCCTTCCGTCCAACGCACGTAGCCGATCGGATAATCCCGGTTTTCCAGCTCGTACTGCGCATCATAACGTCCGGGGCCGCCGGCGCGGGAGATAAGCACCTGCGCTTCCTTGCCGAACATCATCGCCCGCGAAAACTCCATCGATAAGTCACCGACGATGACGATTTTTCCTTTATCCCGAATCCACTGCAGCGAACGGTTGATGAGCTCCTCACCGGGACCGCTCGCACACAGCAGCACGCTGTCCGCGCCATGGACGCCGCCGGTGAACCCTATGAGCTCACCTTCCAGCCGCTCCGGGCTGTCGAACGAATGCCCGATTCCATGCCCGCGAAGCAGCTCCGCCCGACGCGGGTTCAAGTCAAGCCCCGCAACGCGAAATGCCGCTGCAGAAGCGATCTGGGCAAGAAGCTGCCCGAGTATGCCCAGGCCTACGACAACGGCGGACTCGCCGAACCGGAGATCGGCGGTGCGCAGCGCATGTATCGCTATCGCCCCCAGCCCGGCGAAGGCAGCCTCCTCCGGCCGGACATGCTCCGGCACGGCGGCAGTTAAGTTGGCCGGAACCGTAAACCGTTCCGCATGCTTCACATAGGGTGCCCCGTAGCAGGCTACCCTCTGTCCAGGCTCCAGGCCGGTCACGTTATCGCCGACCTGCTCGACGATGCCGACCGCACTGTACCCGAGCAGGACTTGCTGGTCCGAAGCTTTGCGGAGAAAAGACATCTCCGTTCCCGGACTTATGGCGGAATACTCGGTGCGTACGAGGACATGACCCTCCTGCGGATTACCGGGCTCCACGTCCGCAATGATGATGCTCCCTTTCCAAGCGGCAACCGCCTTCATTTCCTTGCCTCCTTTTTCAGGCACGGCGATATAATCGCCCGCTCAATCCACCGGCTTCTTCCGGTACTCGGTCGGAGAAATGCCGACATATTTTTTGAAGGTAGTCGTAAAAGTAGATGCGTTCAAATAACCGGTCTTTTCCCCGATTTCAGCCACACTCAGATCCGTTTGCTTCAAAAATTCCTTGGCGTGAGACAGCCGGACCTTGTTAAGGTACTCGACGTAACCGATACCGAACGTTTTTTTGAAATAGTTGGAGAAATATTTGGGGCTCGTGTCCAGCACCTCGGCCATATGGTCGAGATACAAATTTTCCATATAATGCAGCTCGATATATTGGGAGATGAATGCGGCATTCAGCTTGCTCTTCGAGTCTTGTCCCCGCTTGCCGCCTATGTACCGTACCACATCCTGAAGCGCGTCCCGGACGTCTTTATAATCGTCGGCGTGATCGACTTGACGGCAGAAATCCGTCTCCAGCCTGTACAGCTCCTTGCCGTTCGCTGCGGAACCGTCCGCTTGCTTCAACAAGTGATAAAAGATGCTTTTGGCGATATGGCCCAATTGATGATGATGAATATGGCGGCCTGCATTTTCCTGCATGATTTCATCCACGAGACGGAGGCCGTCCTCGGTTTTTCCGCTAACCAGACTGTTGGACAGCTTCTCGATCTTCTCGAACGGAAAATAAATATCCCAAGCGTAACGAACGGACTCCGTATCGATAACGAAACGCGGTATACCAACTTGACGGTAGCGGATCCCGTCCACGATATCTTGGTAGGCTGCGCTGCAGTGGATGATTTTGGACTCATATCGCTTGCTGACGCACGCCCACAGCTTGAAGCCGTACAGCTCCTCCTTCTCAGAGCGCTTCAAATATGCCTCCAGACCGTCCATCACCTTCTTCCGGTCCGACGATTCATCGATTCCGACAAGTGCCAGAAACTGTAGTCCGCCCGTGTGAAATACGACGACATGGTCGGCCGTCTTCCGAAGCCCGTTACGGATCGACTCAGCGAGGTCCTCAACGCTTAAGGCCGCTGAATCGTTATCATCCAGACGTCTTAGCTGTACCGCAGCCATAACGAAATACCGTTCCCGGAAAAAATACGGGTAATATTGCTGAATTTGATATTCGAACTCCGGAGTGTGGGCATACCCGTCCAGCGTTTGCAGGAACACGCCCCGGCGCATCTCCGCCTTCACAAATTCAATTTGCTTTTGGAGCGCTTCGTTTTCCTGCTGGACTTTGACGATACCGCTGTAAATTTTGCGAAAGTCGTTGCCCTTGCTGGTCCCGCCTCCAAGCAGCTTCAAAATATCTTTAACGGGTCTGTACAAATAAGTGCTAAGAAGTGCGGACAACAGAACGGCGCAGACGATGGAGCTGATCATGATCCAAAGATTCGCATTCGTTACCCAGCCGACATTGCGGAATTGGTAAGGGACCTTATTAATGTAAATAAAGTCGTTATAGTCGGATTTGTACACGTTGTATTCGAAATTTTTACGGGTAACCGACGCTTCCCGCGATGGATTCATATAAATATCGTCCAGCACCTCGGCCAAATCCCAATTGGTGTCCGTACTCAGCACCACATTGCGCTCCGCATCGAGCACGATCAAGGAAGCGCCTGGAATCATCGTGGTCAGGTCAATCTGCTGCAGCAGTCTGTCCACATCGATTAACAACATGACATTTTTATCGGACAGCCGCACCTTATTGCCGTCCACAGCCACCATCAACCGTCTCGATGCTTGGCTCAGATTCTCGTTCAGCACCGTGAACTCATCGGCCGGGAACAGCTTGAACGGATGACTCGATTTGGTGAACGATCTCCAGTACTCGGCATTGTACCGGTCGTGCTTGTATTTCGTATTGAACAGATGCTTCATATCGCTGGTGCCTTTGGCGGTAATCGCCAGATCGGCATTATTATAGAAGACTACCGCATTTTCAATAAAATCGACCGAAGAGATTAGCGTAGATAGGTTATCCTGCATCGAATACACTTTGGCCATATCGAGACGCCCGTCTTCCTGCGAGGCCAAGCTGTCGTAAGGCAATCCATGAATCGCGAACACAAGATTGTTCACGGTCTTGAAGCTGCTGTCGAACGATTGAATAATGTTTTTGATGACCAGCCTGTTGTTTTGCGCCACGGTTTCGTAAATGCCGGAAATCGAGTTTTTGTAGACGACATAGTTGGATGCTAACATGATGGCGATGACTAGCAGCAAAGCGAAAAAAATTTGCAGCAGCCCCCGGTTGGCGATTAATCGGTTCATTGCGTCACCTCACACGATGTCATCCAACATATATTCCACATGTATCCACTCAACCCTTTTCCGAGCCCAGCATCACCCCTTTCGCAAAATACTTTTGCGCAAACGGATAAATAAGCATAACGGGGATCATCGACAGCACGATCGTGGCGTTCTTCATCGCTTGCGGAGCCAAGGCGGCACGGTCCACAAGTCCTGCGTCATTTTCGGCATTGAACAGCAGCATATCCCTCAACACGACCTGCAGCGGATACATATCCTTGTCATTCAAATAAATCATCGGAATAAAAAAGCTGTTCCAGTGCCCCATGAAGTAGAACAAGCCGATGGAAGCAAGCGCCGGTTTGGAGAGCGGGATGACGATGCTGAACAAAATCCGGTAGTCCGAAGCGCCGTCAATAAGCGCCGCCTCGCGTATTTGGGTCGACATGTTTTCGTAAAAGCTTTTCAAAATAATCAATTCCATCGTCCATATCGCATTCGGCAGTACGAGCGCCCACACCGTATCGATGAGCCCCAGCTGCTGCACGACCATATAGGTCGGGATAATTCCGGCATTGAAGAACATCGTCATCACAATGGCGAGCATAAAAAACTTTCGGCCGAAAAACGTCCGCTGAGACAACGGATATGCCGCAACGGCGGTAAAGAGCAAATTGATGAAGGTGCCGAGACCCGTATAATAGATTGAGTTCAAATAAGCCCGCGGTATTTTATCGTTCTTTAGCACTTCCCTGTAGGCGTCCAGGTTCCATCCTTTAGGAAACAGGAACACCTTCCCCTGAATAACGGAGGCCGTATCGCTCAAGGAAACCGCCGTAATGTAGAGCACGGGATAGAGCGTAGCTATGGCGACACAGGTAAGCACAATGGCATTGAGTATGACAAACAGAGATATCCTGCGCTCTCCTACCATAATCCGTTCCCTCCAATCCTCTTGGCTAGAGCATTCGCTCCAAGCAGCATCACCATCGCTACCAGAGCCTCGAACATCCCGACGGCCGCCGCATAGCTGTAGTTCGATTCGATCAAGCCTTTGCGGTACACGTACGTGGAGAAGACGTCAGCCACATCGTAGGTCATCGGGTTGTACAGGAGCAGCACCTTTTCATAGCCGATACGGATCATCGAACCCGTCTTTAAAATAAACATGACAAGCAGGGTAGGCAGCAGCCCGGGGATCGTAATATGCCGGATCATCTGCATTCTCCTGGCACCGTCTACTCGAGCCGCCTCATATAGCGTCGGATTAATTCCCGCGATGGCCGCCAAATAAATGATGGCCTCATAGCCTACCGTGCCCCAAATTTCCGAAATGACATAGATCGGACGGAACCAGCCGGGGTCGATGAGAAAATACGTTTTCTCGAAGCCGATGCTCGATAGAAGCTGGTTGAACAATCCGTTGACCGGGGATAGAAAATCGATAATCATGCTGCAAATAATTACGACGGATAAGAAGGCCGGAAGATAGCTTAACGTCTGGACCGTCTTCTTGAACCACTGCTTCCTGACTTCATTCAGCAATATGGCCAGCAAAATCGGGAACGGAAACCCGAACACCAAAGTATAGAAGCCAAGCAACAGCGTGTTGCGGAACAGGATCCAGAAATCGCTGTTGCTGAAAAACTTGGCGAAATGCTTCAGCCCGACCCAGTCGCTGCCCCATACGCCGGCAAACACGCTGTAGTCTTTGAACGCAATGACCAAACCGTACAGCGGCCCGTAACGGAACAGGACATAGAACAGGATGCAGGGGATGAACAGCAGCAGAAGCTGCCGGTCCCTCTTGATATGCTTGATTATGGCCGACCATCGGGATGGGGCTCCTGTGTCGGTACGCGCGGTGGTTGCCTTTACGCTCGGTTGCTGCACGGTTTCACTCCTCCCATCGCATTACTTCGCCTTATCGTACCGCTTTTGGGCGTCGTTGTAGATTTGGATGTATCGGTCGAGTCCGTTTTTGGCGGTGGTTTTTTTCCATTCCTCCCATTGCGGGTCGCCGTATTTTTTGTCCAAAATGTATTTCGCGTTGAATTCCTCCGCCGACTTCTGCAGCGAGGTTTGCAGCTCCGCAAGCACCGAAATTTCCTCATCCGTAAAATTCAGAATAGGGTCCATCGGCTCCCGCTTGTTGGTTTTCATTATTTTATCTTGCGCTTCCTGCTCCTTCTCCGACAGCTTGTAATAAACGCTGCGACGGTCCGGTCTCAAATAAGCGCCCTCCAGCCACATACCGTAACGGTCCTCAAGCACGCTGATATCGATCAGAGGCAGATCGGCCAATTGCGGATAAACGGGACGCTTGTCGTCACCCCATTTGAAGTTGACCCCTTCCACGCCGATCGTCATCAGCTCTCCGCCGGACGGGCTGGTCAAGTAATCGAGCAGCTTGAGCGCCGCGTCTTTATTCTTATTGTTTGCTACGGCTATGCTAAAATCGGAAACTTTGGGGAGCGTACGGACATTGCCCGTAGGTCCGATCGGATTCGCGTACCGCATGTTGTACTCGGGATTTTGCGCTTTGATCTGGTTGTAGAACAAATCCAGTCTGCCGATCCAATCCCAGGTGACGAACGATTTGCCGCTCGTCATCTTCGTCGTCCACGAATCCTGCGTATCGGTCAAAAATTCGGGGTCCATCAAGCCTTCGTTGTACAGCTTCTTCATGAAATCGAGCATATCCTTATGCGCCGGCTGGACGCTTGCGTATTTCCAGGTTTTATCCTTCTCGTCGTAATATGCGGGATACTGCTCTCCGCCGATTCCCCAACCGTAGGACCAGTCTCTGAAAATGTTGGCCAGCCCTTTGGAGGCGTACGGATACGTATTCGGGTACGCTTCCTTCACCTTTTTGAGCGCCTGGTAAAATTCCTCGGTATTCGTCCATTCCTTGATCCCGAGCTTGTCGAATACGTCCTTCCGGTACATGAACCCGTGATTGACGTCCCGGTTCAGGTCGTAAATCGGCCATGTGTACAGCTTGCCGTTCTCGTCGCCGTACGATTTGACCACCCAGTTGTTTTGCTCCAAATACAGCTTCTTGAAATTAGGCAGCATATCCGCGTGGTCATTGATCGCTACAACCCCTTTTTGCTTGCCGATCTTCTTCAACTCCGCCGGCTTCAAGCCGCTGAAAATATCCGGAAGCTTGCCCGAGGCGACGACGACCTTCAGTTTGTCCTGATACGTCTGAGGCGAATACGTCTGAAACTGCACTTTAATGCCCGTTCGTTTCTCCAGTTCCTTGACAATAAGAATGTCGTCCTTAATATTGGACGAGTTGCTCGGCAGCATCCAGGTTAACGTAACCGGCTTGTCGACCAAAGGCAGCTTCAGACCTCCGGTATCACCATATTGCTGGGTGCTTTCCTTAGTCGTGCTGCTTGACGTGTCGGACGCCTTCTTGTCTGCGGGTGCGCTCCCGCTTCCTCCACATGCAGCGAGCGTTACGCACATCGATAACGCTACGGCTCCGCTGATCAGCTTTTTGGACATGTTTCAATTCCTCCCCTTTTCTGATTTCCTTCATGGATTTCCGGTTCTTCGCGGTCAAGTTTCTCAGCTGCATGACTTAATATTAAAAACGCTTTCATCATTCGTAAATAAAACGATTTCCATGAGCTTTCGTTTTTCTCATCTTTCGCCGTCTTCAGCCGAAAAACCTTGTCGTATCAAGCCTTTGGACCATGTAGAAAATCGTAAAGCGGTAGAAATAAATAAAAAAGCCCGCATGAGCGGGCTACTCGGCGAGCCATTCCTGAAGGTGGGTTTTGACAAAATCGTCGTCATTCAAATGCGGGTAATCCCGGTACATTCTATCGATTTCCTCCGCCTGTCCCGGCGATAACACCTCCTCAGGATTCAAGCACCAGGTTCCTTTGAGAAGCCCCTGTCTGCGGAGCACCTCATGAATGCCCGGGATGCATCCGGCGAACCGGTTCGCTGCATCGAAGAAGGCGGCGTTGGTATCCGTCACTTCCACGTTGCGGGTCAGCATTTCCTGCGGAATCGGACGTCCGTCCCGGTAAGGCTTGATTTCCTCCAGCAGCTCTACCGCTTTGCGGGTCCATACAGCCCAATGTCCGAGCAATCCGCCGACGATGCGCTTCTCGACTGTAGCGCCGTCTACCTGGAACCGGTACGTCGTCAGCAGATCGTTCACGATATTATCGTCGTTGCCGGTATACAGCGCGATATCATCGCGTCGGTTTGATTCGCATACGGCACGGACCACGTCTATCGTCTGGTACCGGTTGAACGGCGCGATCTTGATGGCGATCACATTCGGAATGTCGGCGAACCGGCGCCAGAATGAGTAGCTGAATACCCGGCCGCCGACCGACGGCTGCAAATAAAACCCGATGACCGGAATGCGCTCAGCGACCACCTCGGTCCGTTCCAATATTTGCTCCTCGCTCCAGCCGGTGAGCCCGCCCATGCTGAGTAAGCCTGCGTCGTACCCCAGGCCGCTCGCGATACCCGCTTCCTCCAGCGCCTGCTCGGTCGGCCCGCATAGTCCCGCCACCTTGATAAAAGGCCGCGTGAGACGCGCTCTCTCGACCTCCTCCGCCGCCAGGCGCAGCACGGGCTCGTACAGTTGAATGTCCTTATCACGGATTTCGAACTGCGTGGAATGGACGCCGACCGCAATGCCGCCGGCTCCCGAGGCGATATAATAGCGGGTTAACGCTCTTTGGCTGCGTTCGTCCAGCTGGCGGTGCTCATCCAAAGCGAGTGGATGCGCAGGGATAACCAGTCCGTCATGAAGCGCTGCAATCAATTCGGGAGATAGAGATGGGTTGACTGTGCTCATTTAAAATTTCCCCTTTCGTTCCTGGAAATGCGTCGGCTTGTTCCATGTCGTTCCCCCCGCTTGAACCCATTCCGCTACCCAATCGATCATTTGCAGCAATGAAACTCGCGGATAGCCGAACCATTGATGGGCTTTCGAAGCGTTGCTCAACAGTGCATTCGGCGACTCCGTCCCTGTGAACGCGGCCTCCTTGCCGAGCCGTTTGGCGAATTCGCCAGCAGCCCAACGGATGGACATCGTCTCAGGGCCGGTCACATTGACGATCTGAGGCGGATTAGTGCAGCGGGTCAAGCAGCGCAGCGCCATCTCGTTGGCGTCGCCCTGCCAGATGACATTGGCATGGCCCATCGTCAAGTCAATGGCGCGTCCCTCCTGAACGGCACGCGCTAATTCAAGCAATACGCCATAGCGCATGTCGATGGCGTAGTTCAACCGGTACATCACCATCGGAGTCCCGTGCTGATGGGAGAAATACTCGAAGATGCGCTCGCGGCCAAGACACGATTGGGCGTACTCGCCCAACGGCTCCGGCGCGGTATCTTCGCTGACGCCTCCGCTGCCGACTGCCGAGAAAGGATAGACGTTGCCGGATGAGAATACGACGATGCGCGAGTCCTTATACGTCTCGGCCACTCTGCCGGGCAAATAAGTGTTCATCGCCCACGTGAAATGCTCTCTGCCGGTCGTCCCGAACTTGTTGCCGGCCATATAAATGACATTCGCAGCTTGCGGCAGACGGCGCAGCTCCTCGTCGTTCAGCAAATCGCAGGAGACGGTCTGCACTCCCGCTTCCTCCAGCTCCTGCCGCGCTTCCGCATTGGAAAATCTCGATACGCCGATCACGCGCTTGTTCAAGCCGCCTTCCCGGATCGCATTCATAGCGAGCCTCGCCAAGCTCGGCCCCATCTTCCCTCCGACGCCGAGAACTACGATATCCCCGTCTACGGAGGCGAGATCCTTAACCAGCCTCTCCGTCGGCTCAGCCAGCTTGGCCTCCAATTGCTCCACCGTTTTCATCGTCATCCTAATTAGCTCCTCTCAGGCTTGGTTTTTTCTTCCTGTACACCTTTTATGATAACGACAGACGAGATATAAAGACAAATCTTTTAATCGTCTTTAAATAAACAAAAAAAGAACCCGCTTCCGGATCATTGCGGATTCTTATCAAAAAACGTAAAGGCGAACCGTTGTCGCGGCCTCCCCCTCGGTACTTTCTCCATTCCGGCCACTTCAACCAGCCCGTTGTCGATCCAGAGAAGAAGCAGCCGGTGCGCGCTTCTCACCGTAATATCTAGCAGCGCTGCGAGCTCATGCACCTTGTATTCGTATTTGCCATGGCGCGCTCGGTTATGGAGCAGCTTGCTCAAATACGCGCTCGTCATTCCCGCGTTCTCGGCCCGCTGGATCAGCTCCGCATCTGTGAAGGAGAGCACGCTCTGCACCGGTTCGGCCATTTCCAACGGACCGATCAAGGTCCCGTCCTCCCGGACGATGAAGCAGGCGTTGCCTCCGGCTTCTTTGGCCTTGCGCAGTGCCGCCCGCGAGTTCGTGCCCGCGACGCTCGCAGAGCGCCCGAAGCCGATGCCGATGCTTAACGTAATACCGTGCGTCGTTTTGACGTCCTTGGCTAGGGGAATCGTCTTGTAGCCGCCAGTCTCCCTCTCGAAAATGCCGCGTGTCGTAAAGAACAAATACTCATCGCCGCCAAGGTAGGTCAAGTAGCCGTCCAGCAGCTCCACATAATCGAGCACCATCCGGTGGATGTCGAGCTTCAGCTTTTGTACTTCATGCTCATTGTTGCGCTCAATCGCCAGCTTTCCGAAATCGTCCATATTGATCAGTCCGACTACGATCTGGGACTCCTTGCTCCGCCGCGTCCCGGTGGACAGCAGCGCCCGTTCCAGCGCTACGACGATGTCCTGATCCGACGGGACGAGCCACTCGTTCGGGATGCCGAGAGCGGTCAGCTCCTTAGCCACCGATTCGATTCCCGTGACGGCCATCGAGCAGTCCCCGCTCCGGTAACGGGCCTGGTGAAATTCCACCAGCCTGCTTCGGGAAGCATAAGCAGGACCATCGTAAACGACCGCTTGCAGGTGCGGGAGCTTCAGATCGTTGAGCGTACGCGTTACCATCGTTTCGGTCAACGTGTCGACCGATATGCCGCGCGTAAGATGCCCCGACAAATGAGCGGCAAACAGCGCTTTATACAGCCCTGCATCGGTAATCGGGACATGATGTACTGGAATGGCTCTATCCAAATGCTCCTTTACCTTCCAGTGGGCAAGCGAATCGGATAGGAGCATAACCTCAACCTGACCGGCAATTTGCTCCGCCAGCGCTGCAGCCTCATCCACGTCAAGGAAGACTAACGGTACCGGAGCAAAGGAAGGAAACGATGCTATAATTTTCATCATTTTGTCCGTTACTGCCTGCGGTCCGATCACTCCGATACGGATTTGGTGGCTGTCCTGCTGCCGGAACATAGATTCCGCCGCATTCTCCTCTCCATCCTCCATAAGTGCAGATGGCGCAACAGCCGCATCCGGTGCAATGCCGTTCGCTTCCGAAGGTTTGTTTGGGTTCCGTTTCTCGGTCTGATTCACCGGGTTCATCTGATCCATGGATACACCTGCCGTCAATGTTTGCCTCTATATTACCATGACGGTTCAGGATCGGGAAGCAAGCGGAGGCCACCGGGCTCCACCAAATATCGCCGGGCCTTCCAGAGGCTTTGCCCTCCCCGATGCTCCAGTCGACGTTTCTTGGAAAAAAAGCCTACCGGTTTGTTATATACCAGTAGGCGTAGCATATCGATTTATGCTAATTCAATTTTTACTAATTTCGACCCGCTGCTTTCATCCTTCAGACGTTATCGGCGTTGGCGTTCCTAAGCAACATTTTGAGGCCATTTTAAGGCCGCCTCCCTGGCCACACTCCGTGGCCATACTCCGCCCAACGCATCGTACATACGCGCTACCCTATATAAAAGCCACGCTCACCCGCCGGTTCCGCTAACATACCTTTACGTCCCAATGTACACTCAGGAAGAGCTCTTCGGCTTCGGGCAATTCGAGCAATAAGCCCCATCCGCTTCTATTTCGTAATAAAAGCAGCACGTTTTACGAACCCGAACCGCCGGTTCGGAACCAGCCCCGCCGCCGGGCTCGCCGTAAAATCGGGCCATCGGGTTTCTCGTTTCCCCGAACAGGCTTCCTGGAGCCGCATGGATAATATAGTCGAAATCTTCCTGTATACGGGATTTCACCTGCTCGTCCGCCCCTTGTCCCAATCGCTTCTCATACAGCGAATAGAGACGAACCGCCGCATTTTCCCATAAAATCGCCTTCGGCGCATCGGCTGCCTTGGACATGACACGGAAGACCGGGGCCAAATTTTCGGCAAAAAGCGACCGAATGATGCCATCGCGCCACTTGTCACGTTTTCCCGGTGAGGGCTCGCTCGTCTGCAATCCAGACAAGCTGACATGGGGCAGCCATGCATCGCCTGGATCCGCAAGCGTACCGAGAAAGCAATTTTCAACGGACATATCCACCCCTTTGTTGAATACGGTCATTGCATATAAAGCCGGGGCAATGGTTAAGAAAGCATACCTTTTGGCAAAAGCCGAAGCGGTCGTCATCCGCGATGGGGATGAAACAGCTTCTGACATCTCGTCCAAATAGGCCACGCATTTCTCCTCGTTCAGCAAATCGGTTACAGGAACGGTTCGATTCGCATTTGTCTCGCATATTCCGTACTGTTTCGATAAGTAAGCCCATTGCTCCGGGCCAAATGATCCATATGCTTCCATTCGCTTATCTCCCGACTAACAGCGCTTCGGCTATTTGATCCACAACCAGATTCATGGCGATCGGCCCGTAATAAGCTATCCATAAGGTCGTGTTTACGGGATAAATGTGGTTTTCCTTGACCGCCTTCATGTTTTTCCATACCTGCGTGCTTTGGAACTGATCCGACAGTTTTTGGAACGTATCGTCCGTCAACAAGAAATAATGATCGGCGTTAATTTCCGACATCGCCTCCAGCGAGATCATGGTGCTCGTTTCCTTGTCATTAACGACCTGCTTCGGCGGGGTAAGTCCAAGATCGTCATACAAAATGGCCGCCGTACGATGCGTCGTCGTATGAATCCGGATATTGTTATCTCTAGGGCGGATCATGGCAACGCTTTGCTCGTTCAGCTTGGCTGCGAATTCGGCTTTCAGCTTGCTGATTTTTTGCTTGTAATCATTCAGTACCTTTTCGGCTTCTTTCTCTTTGCCGGTGATTTTCCCGAACGTGACTAACGTATCTTGCCAATCTTCGTTGCGGTCCAGCATGATCGTAGGGGCGATTTTGTTCAAGCTGTCGTAGATTTTCTCCTGAAACTCGGTGCAAATGATAAAATCAGGATCCATTGCAATAACGGCCTCCAAATTCGGCTCGTCCTTTGTCCCCAATACTTTGATATCCTTAAGCTTATCGTTCAAATAAGCCGGAAACTGCGTCTTGTCTCCCGTCGTTATAACACTGCCCGCAGGCTGCTCGTTCAGCGCCAGCAATTGATCCACGAATTGGGTATCGAGGACGGCGATTTTCTCGGGCCTATGCTCCAAGGTTACTTCGCCTTTCATATGTTTTATTTTCACAGGCGCAATGAGCTTCGCTCCGTTATTCGAACCGGCTCCCGCCGCAGGCTGCACGGCAGCTTGGCTCGTCCCTCCAGCCGCTCCGTTCTCCGAGCTTGCACTGCCTCCTGCGGCACCGGAGCAGGCGGTCAAAAACAGCAGCAGACTAAGCATAAGCCCCACCGTCGGCATGGTGATGAATTGTTTGTACATCGCTGTAACTCCTCCGTCTTTGTATTGATAATGATTTTCATCATCAACAAGACTATACCTTCGCAGCCTCCTTGCGCCAATGGGAGATTGCGACAGACGGGATGGATTTAGGCGACGCTTGTCCTGCTGCCGCGCCTGCTCTTTATAAAGAAGCGGCGATACGCCGGCGTATTTCTTGAACATTCTGCTGAAATAGTAGCTGTCCGTGTAGCCGGCAGCCTCGGCAATATGCTGTAACGAAGCGTCCGTATGGCGCAGCATGGATTGGGCTTTCTCCATCCGTACCTGAATCAAGTACTCCATCGGTCCGAGCTGGAGCCGGGCTTTGAACAGCCGCTGCAGCTGGCGCCTATTGCACTGAAACAACGCTGCCAACGAGCTCAGCGTAACCGGCTCGGCATAACGCTCCTCGAGATAACGGGTCACCTGGGCGACCAGATCCGGCTGCGCCGTCTGCCCGCCTTGCTCCTGCAGCTGCTCCATCAATTCGTACACGAATTGAGTAAACAAGCCTTTTACATAGAACCGCTGCAGCGGAGTAGCCTGCCGCCATTGCTGCTGCATTTGCTCCATTTTCAAATAGAGGGGAACCGGATGCAGAGGAATCAAGCCATACTGCGCTTGAAAAGGGTTATTCTCCTTGTACAGACGCAGCAGCTCCTGGCGGCATGGCAGAGGTATGACTGCATTGTAGAATACCATGTAGTACTCGAACGTCTCCGTCACCCGATCAATATCCAAAAAGGTTCCTTTACCGGCATGGCATACAAAGCATTTGTCGACCGTGTACTCCGCCTGATCCAGCTGTACCTGGGCTTTACCGCGCACCGACAGCAAAAACATATGAGCCGGGAGCTGGTAAGACCGCAGGCTCTCTCCCGGCTGCATGGCAGCATACCGCACGTCCAGCACCTTGAGCGCTGCATGGCTCCACAACAGCATCGGATCCTGAATAGACATTTGCCCTTCTCCTTCTTCACGTGCTGGCTTTTCTTACCCGATTAAACCTATTATATTTGATAACAATTATCATTATCAACGATTTTGTTGCTGGATCCGCTCACCCGGCGTCACTGGAAAGCGGGCAGCTGTCGCACACTTTTCATCGTTCAACGTTTTGGCGCAAAAATAGCAAAAAGAGCATGATCGCCTCATGCCCTTTTCCCGTTTCGATCCCCCAGCAGGGAGTTCAGCTGCTCCAGCAGATTGCCTCCGCCCGTTAGGGAAACCGTGCCGATTTTCTCACATATTTTTTCCAGGAACTCCAGCTCCTTCAACCGGTACAGCGTCACGTTCTCGTCCATCAGCTTTGCCGTATTTAGCAGGCTGCGGGTCGAGGCCGTTTCCTCCCGCCGCGTGATGAGGTTGGCCTGCGCCTTTTTCTCCGCGAGCAGGACGGTGTTCAGGATGTCTTTGATATCCCCAGGCAAAATAATGTCCTTCACGCCGGCGGACAGAAATTGCACCCCGTAATCCTCGCTCTTCTCCTGGAGCCGCGACAATACGAACGCTGCGATATCCTGCTTCATTTTCAGAAGATCGTCCAGCTTCAACGTCCCGACATACTCCCTTAAAATGAGCTGCAATTGGATGTACAGCTGCTCCTCGAACAATTTGATCTGCAAAACGCGAAGCGGATGCGTCGTCTTGTACTGGCATACAAAGTTGAGCCTCAGCGTTACTTTATCCTCCGTCATTATTTCTTGTCCGATCATGTCCAGCTGCTGCTGACGCAGATCGACCGTTTTTACTACAACGGCCACAGGGCCTTTCCAGAAGAAATATTTGCCCGGCTTGAGCTCTTTTTGCATGATATGGTTATAGAACAACACGCCCGATTCATGGCTGGCTACATCGAAGGACTGTACATAGCCGGTAAGCTTGGGCAGGACAGCCGTATCCACTTCCGCAGGCAGCTCCGGATTCCGGATATCCGCCCTTACGAAGGCATGCTTGTTCAGGGTATTCCAGAACGCATACGTCCCTGCCGTCAGCAGCGATGTGAACTTCCCGTCCTGGTAATGAAGTACGTATTCGTGATCTTGGACCTGTATGACGTCAAGCTCTTTCAGCAGCTCACTATCGTGCAGGAATAGCTGTAGGTCTTTGCCCGGAACTGTAAAAAGCTTCGTTATAGGAAGAACCGTCACCGAGATGTCGGAAAAGGATGAAAAGCGGTAAGTACCCGGCTGCAGAAGCTTCGAATAGCTGCCTTTCTTGAACAGCAGACCGCGCTCTCCGGTTTGGATATGAAATGTTTTAAGCATATGGAAATCCTCCTCTTAAGTGCCTTTGAAGAAGGCTTTGGATTGTACGTGATAGATAAATTGATCGATTGTTGGGGAAGTAGGTAACCGGGTCGTTGGAACCTTCCTGCGGTTGTGGCGGAATCCCGTTTTAGGCTGGAGAAAAGCTGGGTGTACCGCCTGTGATCACATGTCCGGGAAATATGCGCAGCTTGCCGCTATATCCCGATTCATGGTCCTCCAAGCGGTTGACCTTACTTGCCCAAGCCGGTATCCACGGATTGCATAGCCTTGCCGCAGTGCGCATAAGAAAGCCGCTGAAGATTCCAGATCCGGTCTTAGAGTTGAAATATCCGCTCGATTAAAAGTCGAGTGCTCTACCCTGAGCTATCGTTCTTCACGATGGGGAGTCGAACCCCTTCAATGGGAAGATCCTTGCCGGATCGGGCAAACAGCATACATGCACATAGTTTGTGCCTGCACTGCGGGACGGTACGAAGTCCCTGCCTCGGGTTCGCCTTCCGTGCATGAACCTGTTATTATGATCGCTTATTTCGGCGCTCGCGAACATGGTGAAAGTATTACGACTGGAAATAGGGACGGAAAAAAAGGGCCTGCTCCCAGTCATAGGGGAGCGTCCTTTTGAGGGGAAAAAAGGATGTGCAGATCATGTTGAGCTGGGGTGGATTACTGTATTGGGCTGGGGTGAGGGAGGTGGTTTCCTTGTAGGTGGATTAGCCGGCTTACTCCTCATTAACAGCGAGTAGGGCGGTTTTGTCGGCAGATGGGGATCAGAGGGTGGATCTGAGTGTGGATCAAAGGAGAGACGTAACAGCTAGGCAGTAACAGGCACATGTGGCGAAAAGGGAGAGTTGTAAGGCGGTTTTTCCGGCTTACAGCTGTAGAGAAGTGAGGCATTCAGGGCTTTGAGCCCTTCGTAAGACGGTTTTTCCGGCTTAAGCTAACGTTTTCGCATTTTGGTGGGCTGTAAGGCGGTTTTTCCGGCTTACAGCTGTAGGGCGGTAAGGCATTCAGGGCTTTGAGCCCTTCGTATGATGGTTTTTCCGACTTACAGCTAACGTTTTCGCATTTTGGTGGGCTGTAAGGCGGTTTTTCAGGCTTATCGCTGTAGAGAGGTGAGCCATTCAGGGCTTTGAGCTCTTCGTAAGACGGTTTTTCAGGCTTAAAGCCAAAGTTTTCGCATTTTGGTGGGCTGTAAGACGGTTTTTCAGGCTTAAAGCTGTAGAGAAGTGAGGCATTCAGGGCTTTGAGCCCTTCGTAAGACGGTTTTTCCGACTTACAGCTAACGTTTTCGCATTTTGGTGGGCTGTAAGACGGTTTTTCCATCTTACAGCTGTAGGGCGGAGGCATTCAGGGCTTTAAGCCCTTCGTTAGACGGTTTTTCCGGCTTACAGCTAACGTTTTCGCATTTTGGTGGGCTGTAAGACGGTTTTTGCGACTTATAGCTGTAGAGAGGTGAGGCATTCAAGGCATTGAGCCTTTCGTAAGACGGTTTTTCCGACTTACAGCTAACGTTTTCGCATTTTGGTGGGCTGTAAGACGGTTTTTCCATCTTACAGCTGTAGGGCGGTGAGGCATTCAAGGCATTGAGCCCTTCGTAAGACGGTTTTTCCGGCTTACAGCTGTAGAGAGGTGAGGCATTCAGGGCTTTGAGCCCTTCGTAAGACGGTTTTTCCGACTTACAGCTAACGTTTTCGCATTTTGGTGAGCTGTAAGACTGTTTTTCCGGCTTACAGCTGCCAAGCAGCGGGGCTCATGGAATGCTTCAGCTTCCTCGTAAAGACGCTCTACTCCATTCAAATCTTTCGAGAAGACCTTCATCCATTGCGGTTTCGGATATTCCACCGGTCAAGGTTCAGTTCTTCCCGCTTCCTTTTCCAGCTCCCGCAGCAAGATACGCTCGAACCACTTCCAAGGCAGCATCGTCTTGCCCAGAATGGTAAGAGCCGCCCCTTTGCCTAACGGATACCTGAGCCGTGGATACTGGGATAGTACTATCCGCCCGACGGCGCGGGCAACATCTTGAGGGTCGTCGGCATTTTGAGCGGTATGGTGTGAATAGCGGAGAACCGCCGCCAAAAATCGGCTGTAGGGCGACCGCTCCGATTGCCGGGAATCCATATGCCGGAACCCTTTGGACCATATATCGGTCCGGTAAGCGCCGGGCTCAACCAGAACAACATGGACGCCGAACGGCAGCATTTCGAGGCGCAGCGATTCGCTAAAGCCCTCGACGGCGAACTTCGAGGCGGCATAAGGGCCATAGCCCGGAAAGCCCATTCTCCCGCTGATGCTGCTGATCATAATAATTTTGCCGTGGCGCTGCTCACGCATAAGGGGCAGAAATGCTCTCGTCATGGCAACGACACCAAAGAAGTTGACCTCCATCTGCTTCTCCCAGTCGTCCATCGGGATCTCTTCGATGCAGCCGCCAATCGCCATGCCGGCATTGTTGACCAGAACGTCGACCCTCTCATAGGTACCGATCACGTAGTTCGCAGCATCCTGGATCGCCTGACGGTCCGTTACATCGAGAGTCAGGCATTCAATAAGCCCCTCAAGCCCGCCTTCTCGGGCACGCAGCGTCAGCAATCCGCTGTTGGAAATATCACGCATAGCAGCAATGACCCGATACCCTTTCCTTGCCAGCTCCAATGCAATCAACAGCCCGAAGCCGCTCGATGCCCCCGTTATGAAAGCAACAGGTCTGCCGCCGTTGCCCGATTCCAGCCTTTCGTCCCTACGCTGTACCAAACCGTTCATGCCGCCTTTCTTTCGTTAAGGTTGAAAACGTCTTTCCACCCGCCGCAGCTTCCTGAGACCCGGTTCATGATGAAGCTCGCTAAACTCCAAGTGCGGCGCCTCACAACCTAACTTATCGCATAATTGTTGAATCGAATCGAAAATTTGCCGCTGTACCTTCTCTCTCGAAGAACTAATCGCATGCCCTTGCTGTTGCTCCTGCTTTAGCCGGATCGAAACCTCCACAGCAGCCGGAGCGTGCTGTACAACCTTATACTCCGCCACGTCCGGAGCCGACGATATGATCACCCGGGTAATAAAGTCGGGATAGACCAGAACCAGCTGCCGATCCGCCAAGCTGTGAAAATAAAACAGATCGTCACACCGCCCTTCAATACGCTCAAGGGCCATATACGCCGAGCCACACGGGCAGGGCTCCGCCCGCTCGGTCAAAATATCGTTCAGCCGATACCGTACAATCGGCTGCGTCGTCCGCGACAAGTCCGTGACGATCGGCACGAACTTGCGCAAGCCGTCGTCCAAGACTTCCTTCTGGACGACGACAATATCCTCGTTCACATGCAGTGTACCATACTTGCATGTGCTTGCGATAAACCCTTCCGTACATTGATAAATTTGATGTACGGATTGCCCGAAGGCCGCCTCAATCGTGACGCGATCCAGCGGATCGAGCACCTCGGCGACCGAGATGATCCTGCGCGGCCGGGGCCCGAGCCGCAGCCGCCCGTCCTGCTGCGCCTCCGCCAGAGCGCGCAGCATCGAAGGCGGCGCAGCCACGATCGTAGGCTGCTGCCGGTTCAAGTTCACGATATGCTCAGCCAGAGGCTGGAGCATATCGTAGAACGCGAACTGCAGCCTGCGGCTGCCCACGCTGCCGTACAGGTTGCTGTCGGCACGCAGGAAAAAAGCGACCCGCTCCGCATGAAGCAGCGAGCGGGGCAGCACCTTGGCCAGCATGATGCCGGCCCATGCCATCCTCTCGCGCCCGCTGACGAGAAACAGTCCGCGGTTGCCGGAGGTTCCCGACGACAGCCCGACCGTAACCGAGCCGATCGTCGGGGTGAAGTCTCGGCTTTGCTCGGCCGCAAGCGCCAGCGCAAAGGCCTCGTCCTTGCCCACACCGGCCGTGTTCAGCCGGTCGAACTGCTCCATCATCTCCAGCTTCTCGATGATCGGAAACTGCCGCCACTGCGCATCGGATAGCTCGCCCCAGTGCTCCCTATAAAAGGCCGAGCGCTTGCGCACGAACCGAAGATGGCGCCGGATGCGCCGCTCCTGCCGGCGCTCCACTACCTCCCGGGACGCTGCCGTTCTAGAACGCCACCGGGTCAAGAGATAATACCAGATCAAGATCAGCTTCCCGATCATGTGCCGTCATCACCGCCTTGAGCAAGCGATCCCCATACTTCGCTGCAATGCGACGGAATAATCTGCAGCTCCGGATACCGCTTATGGACTTGAACAATATTATCGAAGCTCTTCATGTATTCGCTGCGGCTCGACATAATAATGCCGGCCAGCCAATGAGGCGGCCGCCGTTCGCGAAAGGCACGGCTGCTCCAAACGGCGTCCGCGCACAGGAAAATGTAGCCGCTCCCGGTCGACAGCAGGATGCCGATCTGGCCTGCGGCGTGGCCAGGCACATCGACGGCAATGACGCTGCCGTCGCCGAACAGATCCATCCCCCGCCTGAATGGAAAATCCGGCGGAAGCTCCGCCAGACGGCTCTCGTCTATAGGCCGGGAACGGGTCTCGAAATCGTCCGGCAGCAGCCCGGGCAAATAACCGGCGAGCACTGCGCTCCAGCCTGAACGGAAGCGTACCGCATCGTAAGCTTCCTGCAAATAGACGAAAGCGGCGTTGGGAAAATCCCGTACGCCCGCGATATGATCGGCGTGGAAGTGCGACAAAATAATGATCCGCACATCCTCCGGTTCGATCCCCCTTTGCCGCAGCTGATAAGCCGCGCTGTCTTGCGGTGTATAGTAAACCGGCGTCATCCTGCGGTATAACGAATAAGGCAGGCGTACCGTCTCCTGAAAAAAACGTTCCGTATACCCGGTATCGAACAAGACAGGGCCGAAGCGAGGATGCTCGATCAGCGCGAACAGCGCAGGAAACGGTACCGTCCGGCTGCTTCCCCCCTGGATCGTAACCCATTCCTTGTGCGTGCAGTAGCCTCCCGAGAGCACGGTACACCGTGTATGTACTTTACTGCTGCTTGTACCAGTCGACATACAAGTCAATCCCTTCTCTGATCGTACGTCGCGGAGCATATCCAAGCTGTTCTCTCGCAGCCGAGATGTCGAGCGTCTGCGTTTTGCCAAGCAAACCGACGGAGTAGCGGGTAAGCAGAGGCTCTTTCACACTGCCGGTCATACGGGCCACGCCTTCCATTATCGAAGCGACGGTATAGGCGGCTGCATAAGGAATGCGCTTCGCTCTCATCGGCTCTCCCAGCTGCTCGAACAGGTGTTGCAGCACATCGATAAAACGTACCGGCTCCCCGTTCGTAATATTGTACTTCCGCCCGAACACCGATTCCGGAGCCGTCATGCACAATAAGAGCGCATCGACCAAATTATCGATATAAGTCAAATCGATAACCACCTGCCCGCCGTTAATAAGCGGCAGCTTGCCCCGCCGGTTCGCCTCGATTAATCGCGGGACAATCGCCGGATCTCCTGGACCGAAGATCGCACGCGGGCGCAGCGTAATGACCGGAAGCCCTTCGTTCACAAAGGCTTTATCGATCTCCAGCTCCGCGAGCCGTTTCGTCTCCGCATACAGATTCGCCGCCTTCCGGGGCAGCGGGGCCGACTCGCGTATATTCGTACGATCGGTATAGTCGAAATAAATGCTCGGCGTGGATACATAAATAAGACGCTGCACGTCGTGGGCCAGGCAACCTCGAACGATGTTGCGCGTCCCCGTCACATTGCTGTCGTAAAAATCGTGATAGCTGCCCCACAGCGACGACATGGCTCCGCAATGGAACACCATGTCCTGCCCGGCGCAGCTCTGCTCCGTTCTTATCGTATCCTCCAGATGGCATGGGAGGAACGAAATGCCCTCCTGCCTTAGTTCCTCGCCAATGGTATCGTTTCTTCCCGCTGCCGTCACCTCGTGGCCCTGCTTATGCAAAGCAAGCGCGAGATGCCGGCCGAGAAAACCCGTCGCTCCGGTGACCAGCACCTTCATTTCAGTTCACCGCCGTTCCACTCGATATCGTGCGTCGATGCTTCCATTATAGAGATTCGCCGGCGCACGCCTTTTCTCCAGTTCCAGTACAGCAGCCGAAACTGCTGCCGGAAGGGCTTCCTATCGTTCGACCGGTACACCGCATCTTGGCCTTGTACGACATATTGCGTCCATTGCTTCAGCCGCTCCCGCGAGCGAATCCCGAATATACCATAAACCAGCATCGCAACGGAAATCATAGCCTTCCGAGATGGTTGCGGCACAATGGGCGGCTTCGCTTCCGTAAGCTCCGGGAAAAAAGCCGTATCCAACCGGTCCTCCGGCCGAAACAGATGAATCCCGCTCGTCGCTCTCGGGTTGCATTCCAGCGGGTAAATATCTCCCGCCTCATCAACGATAAAGTCGAAAGCGATTTGCCCCGTGAACCGCTCCGCCTGCACAAACCGCTCCACCCATCGATCAATCCCCGGATGCGAGACGGGCTCGAAGCTGATGCAAGCGCCCCGTCCCGCTGTAAAACGGACCGGATAGACCGCATGGGCCGCAATCCGTCCTTGATGCGCCACACTATAGCTGCAAAAGGCCTGCCCGGCAACATATTGCTGGGCAACCCATGGGACAGCCTCGGAAGCGTCAAGCCGATCCAGCAGCGCAGCAGACAAAGCCTTTTTGCCTTGCGCCTCCGTGATGACGACCTTGCTGGAAAATCTCGAAAACACCGGTTTGAGCACCCAGCGGGTGCCCCCATTCCCTGAAGCTCCGTCCGTCGAGGCGGCTTGCCGTTCCGCCCGCTTCATAAATTCGATGCCGTCCTCACGCGATGTGAGCAAATACGTCGGCGGAGCTGTGAAGCCCAGCCGCAGCACCAGCTGGATAAACTCCCATTTGCTGTGCAGACGGCGCAGCTTATCGAGCGGTTCCGTGAAGACATGGCAATGGATGCTCAGCGTCTCCAGCCCGCTCGCCACATAAAACAGCTCCTCGCAGGTAGGCACCAGCCAATCGATCCGCTCGGCTTGAACGATTTGCAGCAGGGCATCCACATAGGCCCTGGGATTGGCTGCTGGCTCGGGCACGATGTAACTGCGCCGAACATCCTTAGCCTGCCGGCACAGCTGCTCCGGGCAGCTCTCGGCCATATACACCTCGTGCCCTCCCGCCGCCAGCAGCCGGGCCAGCTCCAATGCCGCCGGCGCCCTGCCTCCGGTGAGCAAAACGCGCTTGCTCCCGCTCACTTCATCCCGGCTCGCCTCAGTAGTCAAGGATCATCCCTCCGACGGATAATCCTGCGGACGTTCCGAGCAGCAGCACCCTTGAGCCCCTATCGATCCGCCGCTCCCTGATCGCTTCGTGCAGCCCCATCGGAATGGACGCGGCAATCGTGTTGCCATGCGTCGGCGTAATGAACATAAGCTGCTCCTGCGATATGCCCAGTTTGCGGCTGATCAGCCTCATTGCCATGGCGCTGCCTTGATGCGGGACGACCAGTTGAATATCCTTCATCGCGCACGAAGCCTGCTGCAGCAGGGACGCGACGAAGCCGGGCAGAATCCGGGACGCCATTTTGTAAATGCCTTGACCGTCCATCTCGAACAGGAACGCTGCCTCCTCCTGCTCGGTCAGGGCGTGCGCACCCGTTCCCCCGCCGCGGATTTGCGACAAATGCGCTCCTTGGCTGTACGTCTGCATCGCGGAGCAGACAATGCGCGAGCTCTCCTGCTCCTCCGCGGGTCCGATCACGACAGCCGCCGCTCCGTCGCCGAACAGTGCCGCACTTTCTTTGTGCGCCCAGTTCAATCCGACCGAAGCAATTTCGGTTGCCACAAGCAGAACGCGCCGGTATCTTCCCGATGTGACCATATAGGACATGACGTCGAAGCCCGTCAAGAAGCTGAGGCAGGTCGAATTGATATCGAAGGACGGTACCCCGGAGTGATCTTCTCCCATCGCTCTTTGAATCAAGGAAGCCGTACTTGGAATCGGCTGCTCCATGGTGCCGCTCGTGCAGACGAGACAATCGATATCGCTGAATGCCAGTCCAGCCTGCTTCAACGCTTCTTGGGCAGCGAATGCCCCCATCTGGGAAGCCGTCTCATCCTCGACGAAATGCCGCTGCAATACGTCCGATTTTTTCTCCACCCAGCCGGCCGGAACATCCAGCAATTCATCCATCTCCCGCGCTGTGATGACCCGTTTGGGCATATATTTTCCGGAACCTAGTATTTTCACCTTTCGGATTTGCATAATGTCTGTACCTCCCCATGCTGACTTACCGAACGCTCTGTCCAAGAAGGGAATCCATGATGACGCCATAGCAAGCATGTCGAACCTTGTTATACTCTATTGTAATGAAAACCTCAAAAGCTGAAAGTACTATCTTTTTATACGACCTTCATGTAACTTAGACGTAGTCCGAACCCATTTTGACCCAGCCGGAAATTATTTCTTATACTGCAGACCTGCAGAAACAAAAAACAAGCCGAGACGAAACGTATCGTCATCAGCCTGTCCATGCCGTGCATTTTCCAGTTATGCGGAAAAGTCTTACTTTGCAGCAGCTACAGCAGTAGTGGCAGAAGCGGAAGTTCTCAGCTGCTCACTAGCCTTAAGCAAAATATCAATTTTCTTAAAGCCGGATCCTTTTACAATTTCTTTAATAGCAGGTTTTGCTGGATACATATGAACATCTCCTTTAACTTTAATGGGGTTAATCTTACATTATCATCCAGAGTAAAGGAGGGTCAATCCTTATTTTGCTATTCGTGTCAAATTTCACGTTTATGAACGGTTCAAATAGCGATAAAGCTCAGAAATCTCCGTCGAGTACACGTTTTCAGTCCCATGCACGCCTTCTCGGCTTCCAATAATCCTTGCAAATTTGGAGTACATCCGGTTCAAATACTGGTTATCCTGACGGGCATGGAATCGAAAATGCCGCACGTGGGTATTCTCCGCCGCAATCTGATTGGCCATATGGCGGAAGCCCTGCCAAAAGATACGGCTGCTGCGGTAGGCCTCTTGCAAAATAACCGAGTACACGAAAGCAATCTCTCCGTCAGGCCTTTTCTCATTGTTTTCGTCTACATAACAGTAATGCCCCCAGCCAATCATATGATGCCGGTCGTCTTCAATCATAATAATATGGGAATCACGGACCTCTTCCAAAACATGAAGCAGCGTATCGTGTACTGTAAAATCATTGGAAAAATCATTCCGATTTCGAATAAAATACAGCGTAAACCGCGCCAAATCCTCGTCGCCTTCACACCGTCTGAATCGTACAAGCATCGGCTGCCCACCTCCTACTATACTTGGTGCTCACGACTTCGGCGGTCAAAAATACGTGATTTGCCGAAACTTCGCCGCATATTCCTGCCAGTCCGCTAACGTTCCGTAATATTCGTCCAACGCTCCGAATTCGGTCTCGTGCGATGCGCTTCTTTTCGCCAGCTTGCCGAACAGCTCCCGCAATGTGCTGTCAGCCGGTGCCCAGAAACGCAGCTCCTTGACCCCTTCGTCCAGATGAGCCAAATATTGCGTTACAAACTGAAGCCCTTCGAGGAACAAGCGGGTGCTGCGATGCTCCTTCACAATGTAAGCAATCTGAATTTGCACGACGTGCGTATCCTGATAATGATTTTCGCCGGTTCCAAAAATCAAGCCGACCGCGCCGACAATCTCATCGTTCTCCTCATCAAAGCATAAAATAGCTTCCTTGTTCATCAGCACCGGACTTGCGATAAAGCTGAGGGAGACGGGGAAAGAGTATGGAAGCCGCAATTGACTATAATGCTCGAGCAGAAATTCGATATATTTCTCCTGGTACCTCTCCATGGAGCATATTGAAAAGTAATAACCCATGACGCCGTTTTCCGACCTCCGTTACGGTAGCTTTTGGTGAATTATACCATGACGCAGCCGAAGGAAGCATCAATTTTGTGTAAACAAGCGGGGCTTGTACCGGAACGAAAAAAAAGATCACTTCCGCCCAGCCCGTCAAGGCCAAGCGTCAAGTGATCTTGCAAAGGGAAGTTTTAAAAACGAACCATTCCTTCCTTTCGGTGCGCTTCGCAGATGAGTGTTGCCCGCCCCCGCGCAGATGACCTGAACTGCTTTCGGCCGCAGATTACTCCGGTTTCGGCTTCCTTTCGTTGCCCCATAACGATTTCGCCCCGCCCATAGCGAGTCTCCATTCGTGCCGCCAGCGATGAACGTCCTGAACGGTGATCTCCGGCATGTTGGCCCTGCGCTCTTTTGGCGGCATTGCCGGGAACGGTTTATGCGGCTCCGCTTGGTACCAATAGGCGACCGTGCTGATATCCAGCGCCAGGTTGTTATTGTGTCCGTGCTCTATACTGGCTCTAAGCGACTTATCGAAGTGGATCGGATCTTCAAGGAAGAAGCGGTAGCAATGCGTGCGTCCCATCCATCCTAGCTTATTAGGTACCCGCGCATATCCGAAGTAAGGGTGCAAATACAGTTCGTTAGGGCACCACGAGCTGTTGAAGAAATCCTCCGTCCCCGTGCCGTGGAGAGAGCCCGGCCATTCCTCGCCGTCAATCAGCCACATATCGTCCCCTTCTCCATACCACATCGGCCCCGGGCTATCGACATAATAATTAATGCCGACAAAATGTCCTTTCCCCTCCAGATCGGCAAATAAATAGTTGTGCTTATCCGATACGTTCATCCCTTGGGGAGCAATGACATCCCACTCCGTCTCCCCCTCCTCCGGATGCACCTCCGTAACCTCCCGGTTCCACCATGCGTGAAAACGTCCCATATGGTCAGGCATCGATTCGTGTGCCTCATAATCAATGTAATAGTACAACGAGGATAGCTCATGCTCGGAGTCGTTCTCGATCGTAATCTTGGCCCCGTGACCGAAAGGCATGGGAAAATAACAGTTTAGTGCTCTCCCCTGCGCCGGAGCCGCTGCCAGTGGAAGCGACTGGAAGTTGTACTCCTCTCCCCACCCTTGACCGAAAAAGTCCCCTAACGGCGATTCGACGCTCGGCTTGTCTTCCCCATCCCAATACATGCGAATGATGGCGTTGCGCCGGATGAAACGATCTTTGGTGCTGAGCGTCATCCAAATGTGCTTAATAATCCCCGCTCCTTGAATGGCTGCCAGCTCCGCCGTCTCACCGGGAGCAATAGTAATCTTGTCTTTATTCCCGCCTGTCCGATCATAGCTGGAGATGCGTTTCGTCCTTACCTTTTCTTGTAATGCGGCAATGTTGGCGAGCGGTCCATGCATCCTGCATCCTCCTCCGAGCTTTGAGCTCATTCCATTCATTTCTGCTCTAAGTATAGCTGAAGGAAGCGGTCCGTGAATTTAGCGCAAACCGTTGTTCATTTATCAATTATTGCTATAATGGCACTAAAGGAGGGTTCATTGCTATGTCCGATATGATATTGTCTCCTTACGTCCGGCGGGCTTGGGATCATTCCGCCTCCAGTCCCTGGTCCGTTCGTCCCCGTACGTTATGGGACTACGAGCTGCTATATATCAAGGAAGGCCAATTGCTTATTACCATAGAAGACATCACCTATGAGGGCATACCCGGCGACTTGTTTCTGTTCAAGCCCGGACAGAGGCATTCCATCCGCTCTAACAGCTCCCTCGGAGTCAGGCAGCCTCACATTCATTTCGATCTGGTGGAGCAGAGCGATAGCCCGTATATCCCGGTATCTTTTATAACGGAAGAGGAAATGAACGAGCAGGAGCTTACTTGGTTTCGCCCTGATTTGCTATCGGTGGGACCGTTCGCGCTGCCCAACCGGATCCGGCTCACCCATCCCGCCGTAATGGAGCAAATGCTGTTCGACCTGATCCATGAATATCATCTTCGGCTTCCCTATTATCACCTTCAAATGAAAAGCCAGCTGCTCAAGCTGCTGACCTACCTCATCCGGGAACGGCACTGGTCCGAGACACCGCAAATCCATGCCCATCAATCGCTGTTATTAAGCGTGCGGCATTTCATAACCGAACATACCCATACCGATATTTCGCTCGACGAATTGTCTACCCGATTTCATATCAGCAAATATTATTTGACCCGGCTGTTCCGGGATGCCTTCCATATGAGTCCGATTCAATACCATCAAACGGTCCGGATCGAAAAGGCGAAGCAGTTAATCCAATTCACCGGGCTCACGATTCAAAGCATAGCCGATCAGCTGGGCTACGCGAATATCCATACCTTCAGCCGTGCTTTCAAAAACAAGGAAGGCGTCGCTCCCTCCAATTATCGTCTGCATGAACGTTCCCTCTGATTCATACGAACAGAATGAGAAAAACGTCTATCGACGTCCTTTAACGGAGGAGCGACCGCGTTAAGAGGTTGTTTTTATCGCCAAATAGAATTTTCACATCCGATGACCTCGGAATCTTATAAATTCTATTGTGGTAAGAAAAAACGGGCAAGAACCGATCGTTCCGCTGCCCGTCTTTTTATATCGGAGAAAACCGTTAAGGATGCGACTCGATCCACTTGTCCGCTTCTTCCTGAAGCTCCCTCATGAGCGTGTTGATGTCTTTACGGTCAATAGCCAGCTTCTTTTTTGCTCCCCTCACAATGGTTCTGACTTGGCTCTCATATTTCGAGCTCGGCGGAAGCGGCGTTGAAGCCAGCTTAAACAAGGCTTCCACGTTTTTACCGCTGAAGGACGCATTGGACTGCAAATAATTTTTCTTGAAAGATTCGTCCTTGAGCGGGCTGATTCTGCCGGCTTTGGCCATCGTCATCTGCACCTCATCGGACAGTACTTCCTTCATAACGGCAAAGGCTTCATCCTTATGCTTGCTCACATTCGTAATCATCAGCATGTGCGCGTCGACGTTTCTTCCTTTTCCTTCATATCCTTTGACGTAAGGAATCGAGACCAGGTCCCAGTTCTTCAGATTGGCGGCCGCCGGGTCCGTTAATTTCCCTACCAGATCCGTTGCCCACATCGGGGCCATCGCCAAGTTGTCTTTGAAGAAATCGTACTCGAATTTATCGTTCGTCACATACCCGGGAATTTCGACGGCCTGTTTAAACAGGTCAAGAACGCGGGCCCAGCCTTCATTGTTGATGGTCGACTTATTCGTTTTCGGATCCACGAGCGGAAGCGTCATCTGGCTGCCGACCGATTCGACTCTCCACGGGTCGAGGCCGATATAGCTTGTGCCGCCGTCAGTGATCGTCAGCTTCTTGGCCAGCGCAATCGCATCGTCCCATGACATCATATCTTTCGGGTACGGAACGCCGAACTTATCGAAAATGTCTTTGTTATAAATCATAGCCGACATATTCATCGACAGCGGAAGCCCGACCAGCTTATTCGCATCGTAGCCCTTCATCATATCCAATCCTATCGGCTGAAACTTGCTTAAGTCGAGCCCGTGCTTTTTGACTAGCGGATTCAGATCCTCGATAATGTCCAAATTCTGAAAGATCGGAATGCTCGGATTGCTTGTATAGATCAGATCCGGGAAAGTGCCGCTGGTGAGAAGCTCTTCCGGTGAGCTGCCTTTGCCTTCCCGGACCAATTCAAGCGTAATGTTCGGATACTTTTTGGCGACGGGTTCCACGAAGTAGGCCTTGAATTCTTCATCGGAAATCGTTCCTCCCTTGTGGTACATCTTAATGGTCATGGGCTCGCTGCTGACGGCCGGCTTCACCTCCTTGGACGGTGCTGTATCGTTCGGGACCATCCCCGCTTCTTTCCCCGAGCAGCCTGTCAGAGCAGACACTGAAGCGAGAAGAAACGAAAGCAAGGCAATCGGCGTTTTCTTATTCACCACGGAACTCCCCCTTCAATTTTATTGTTCAATTCGATTATGACGGCGACGAATCAGCTCTTCCGTTGCCGATCGGGCGATTCGTGTAGCGATCAACCCGTCTTCACCGGTGGGCATGTTTTGCGGCAAACGGCTTTCTAGCGCTTTAGCAAACTCGTCATACATCCCGGAAAAATGTTTTTCTTTGGCAAAAGGAAATGTTGTCGTACCCGCAGAAGTTCTCATCTCGAATCGCTTCGCTTCCCGGTCGTAATAAATGATTCCTTCCGTTCCGACCAATTGATATGTAAAATGAGAGATAGGTTCTTTGGCGGTAAAGCAATAAGAATAGCTGATCTCAACCATCGTGTGTGCGCCGCTGGCATGCTGCATATGAAGATACATATGGTCCGGGGCTTCATATTCGTCGACCCAGGCTCCTTCCGAGGTATAACTCGTCACCTCGGAGCCGAGCCACCACCGGGCCAGATCGATCTGGTGTACGCCGCAATCCACCATAGGCCCGCCTTCCAGCATTCGGCCCGACCGCCGCATATTCAACTGGTAGGGCGGCGCTTCGCTGCTTGCATACTTGCCGTGAAGGTTCC
Organism: Paenibacillus sp. H1-7; assembly: GCF_022354825.1. GTDB lineage: Bacteria > Bacillota > Bacilli > Paenibacillales > NBRC-103111 > Paenibacillus_S. The sequence goes on along the minus strand of NZ_CP031168.1, from coordinate 1,075,752 downwards.
AAATGTAGCAGAGTCGCAAGGAGCGTACTTCCCCGATGAGACCTTCCGCCACCATCCTTTTAATCGTCAAGGCGACGGGGCTGAACCGGTAGTCAAAAGCGGTAAACAACAACAAACCCTGCTTCTCCATCGTCTCGATCATTTCCACCGCTTGCCACTCATCCGCAGCCAACGGTTTTTCACATAATACATGCTTGCCGAAGCGTGCGGCATCCAGTACGTTCCGGCAATGATGCGGGGCCGGGGACGTAATGACCACCGCTTCGAACCCAGCTTGAAAAAAAGCGTCGACATCCGTATACACCGGCACGCCGTAATCCGACTGCAGCTTTTTCGTTCGAGCGGGATCCGGCTCGTAAATTGCGGCAAGCTCGAAATCGGGCGATTTCGTGATGGCGGGAAGATGTCCGTAACCGGCAACGGCACCGCAGCCCATTAATCCTAATCTGAACACGTCTTTTGCTTCCTCCTTCGAGCCGGCAGGGCTCGTCAATTTGATAGCGCTTTCTTGTTCTTCCATTGTAAATCCGCACGCAGGTGCGCTCCAGATACAGAACTGTCTAATAATCGTACAAAACTGTCATTATGGATGACGGGAGGAATGCTGCTTGGAAGAGAAAGCCAGAAACGAACAGGTCGATTACCACCATCCGCTGCTGCGCTACAAAATATGGGATATTGTTATCTCCCCTTCAGAGGCATGGAACCCGTGGCATTATCACAAAGAAGTGGAAGTTCTGCTACTATCGGAAGGTTCGATGCAGGTTGAGACGGTCGACACCGTATATGAGATGAACGGGCGAGATTTGCTGATCATCGGAGCGTCGCGGCTCCATCGCACCAAACGTACGCAAGCCGTCAAGCAAATCGTACTTCAATTCGACATGTCGGCACAGCTGGAGCCGTTTACCAAAGATTATGCACCCGTCCTGCTTGAGCTGTCAGAACCGCTGGACCGCTTAAACCGCATTTTGAACATGAATCCCGACATGAAAGCGAAGATATATGGTTTACTCATGGCCATCTATGAAGAATCGAGCCGCAAGGAGGCCGGTTTCGAGCTGACGATCAGCGGTGCGTTCAAGCAGCTGATCGCTCTCATGATCCGCCATCTCCCGTTAACCGGACGGATATCGTCGGCAGACTGGCTGCGGCTGCAGCCTGTCCTCGATTATGTGGATGGCCACTACAAGGAGCCGATCCGCATTCAGGACGTGCTTCCGTTCGTCCATTTGGAATATCATTACTTTATCAAATATTTCCAGCAGCACATCGGCATGTCCTTCGTCGATTATTTGCATCTGAGGCGCATTAAGGTATCGGAACGTTTGCTGCTGACCAAGCCCTTCAGCATTGCAGATATCGGCCTGCAATCCGGCTTTCCTAACGTCACCCAATTTATCCGCATTTTCAAACGGTACAACGGCTGCACGCCGTCCGAATTTCGCAAAAAACGGCTGCAGCTGCCGCAGGGCGGACCCGATGAAAGCAGCAGCAGCGATGAATAGTAACGCTCAGGCAGTAGTGAATCAACTGAAAAATCAATTGAAATATGAAGTAGCCCAATAACAAAACAGACCCCCTTGCCACTTATCTAATGCTCCTTAAGTGGTAATGAGGTCTGTTGTTTATCTTTGAGTCGCATCAAAAGCAGGACTGGGATTAACCAATATACTCGACAATGCACTCCGCTTCCGGATTCGCCTGAGTTACATTCGAGCCGGCCACGAGCTGCAGGCTGCATTTCTCGGCCGTATCGCAGCGGAAATACAAATCCTGCTGCAGCATAAAGCCCTGGGAATGGTTCGCTGCCGTCAGCGTAGCCAAGACGGTAGGCGTCGCCTCCGTCGTCTGCACGGTGAACGTTGCGGCTCCTGTAGAGCTGACCGCGCCTGCCGGCGATTGCAGCCAGATGTTGACGATGCGCGCGTTGACCGGCACAGTGAAGCCGACTGTCGTCGAGGCGGAATAAGGGAACTTCCCGTCCGCCCGTTTCACCGAAATCGCGGTTCTTTTGGTTATGCCGAATGAGCTTTTCTGGAATCCGTAATCGCATTCCCATGATTTGCGCGAAGGGTCCCCCTGACCGCGCGTGTTCGTGAAATGAATCGTTGGCGTCCCGCCCGCGTTGCCGTTTCCGCCTTCCGCCGTAAAGACGATAAAATCGGACGGGCTCGTATGCTGATTAATCTCGCAATTTTCATATCGGATATTGTGCGGATATTGAAAGCTGTTGACCCTGTACATATATTCGTGCTTGCCGAGCAGCCGGCAGTTATCGAATTTAATAACGGGCATTTTCGTATTGTTGCTGTAAAACGTAGCGACTAGCTCGGCAGCAGCGCGCAGAGGTACGGAGCTTGACGTATCGACATTGATGAACGAGACGATACCTGCGCTCCATTCGCAATAAATCAGCTTGCTGTTGGCGTTGCGGTGCTCCATTCTGGCGCCGATACATAAGAACCGCTCCACACCGTAAGAATGCGTGCTGCCCAGCAGCTTGAAGAAGGTGCCTGCATTCGCTCCGATATGAATGAAACTGCCGCCCCATACGTTAATGTTGCCGCCCTTCTCGAAATGCAGAAAATCCCCTTCCTGCACCTCGAAGTTGCACGAATAAAAATTGTAGTTCAAAAACTGGTCCGAGCCCGTTGCTGCAGGCACATACACCCCTTTGGCTATGTAACCGGCCCAATCGATTTCCCGCCAGGTCATCTCACTGTTCGTGTCCGTTCCTTCCAGATGGAACGTGTAGCCCCATTTGCCACGGAACCGGATTCTCTCGAACGTCCAGCTCTGGGCTTGACCCGTGGAATAAGAATACATGAAATGGTTAGTGGAGCTGTTGGAGTAAAACTCGATGTCGGAAATGCCGCAGAACAGCCAGGCGTTATTGTTTTTGGCCAAATACGTCCCGGTGGCGGCAGGATTGTAGATGATCTGAGTGACGCCTTGTCCGGCGCCCTGAATTTGCAATCCGACGGTGCTCGTCGTATAGCTGCTGCGAAGGAGCGACTCCGGCTGGGTAATGACGTAGGAGCCCGGAGGCACGAACAGCTGCACCCGGCCGAGCTTGCTTCCGGTAGCGCCCGGCCCCGGATTCGTTACCGCCTTGCTCTCGGCATAGGCAATCGCCGCTTGGAAGGCCGCCGAATCGTCCGTGACGCCATCGCCGGCAGCGCCGAAATCCTTGACGCTGATCCATTCGCGCAGCTTGCCTCCGACCGTACGGCCGGTCAAGCCCGCAGCGTACAGGAACGTTACGTCGTCGGCATCGCCAATACTGAGAAGCTGCTGCGCAGAGCTCCCGCTTCCGTATACCGCTTCCGACACGGATTTCTGGCCGCTCAAGGCATGAGCGACGCCATTGTTCAACAGCGCTCCGGTGACGGCTGCAGCGCCTGTCATCCCAATGGCGGTCAGCACCTCCCGCCGGCTGATTCTTTTCTCCTTCACTTCGGTGTCTTTGTTCTCCTCCATCATGATCCCTCCCATAGTTTTGTCATCGCCTGTCCGCTTCGCTGCAGTCAACTTAACTACCGATGTGGTACAAAATCGCTTCCGCCACTCCGTCTCCGTACCGTGCTGCTGCAATATACCCTTGAGGCGGCCTAATGCGGGCCTTCACCTCCTCTTCGGCATTGCCGGGAACGGCGGCCTTGAAACCGAAACCGCCGTCCAGCATAGAAAGATCGTTGCAGCTGTCACCGATGACGAGCGCCTCTCCCGGAGGCACCTGGAGCATTTGGCACGCACGGAACAGCACCGGTCCTTTGCCGACCGTCGAGTGACGGATGGACACTCCCGCGACGTTGCGCACGGTGTAATACGGCAGCCCGCTTTGGCGCAGCCAATCGGCCAGTACCGCCTCACCCGCCCTCGCTGAATCGGCATTGCTGAACAGCACCTCTACGAAGCCTCTCGCCTCTTCCTTCGCCCCTTCACATCTCCGCGAGGCAGCGTCAACTTCGGCCAGCTTGCCCTCCAGTAGGGAGGCAACCGCAGGCACAATGTCGGCGAACCTGGATCGCTCCGCCCGTTCGACTGCTTCATTCCACTCGGTCTCAGGCACATAGTCACCATGCTCATCCAAATAGTGGATCAGACGCTCCTCCGAAATAATGAGCTGGGGCCAGCCTTCTTGCTCCGGTACAATCCCTTCTCGCCTCAGCAATTCGAGAATGAACGGCAAATCCCGCCCTGTTACAATGGCTGCCAGCTTATTACGGCCAACCGCTTGACGCAGTGCGTCCACCCCGGCAGGCAAAAATCCATATTTGCCGCTAGTGCCCCCAAGCAACGTTCCGTCCAAGTCCACTGCAATCAGCTTCATGCTCCCTTCGGGTCTCCTTTCAATCCAATCAGGTAATTCCCCACCGCCACGGCATACTTGAGTCCCTCAAGCCGCAAAGCGTCCGGCAGGAACCGAATCGCCTGATGCGTCTCATAAGTCAAGTCCCCTTCGTACTGAATATCATGAAGAGCACTCATGACCGCAGGCCAGTCGATAGAGCCCTGGTAAGGCAGCAAATGCTGATCGTGCAGCCCGTCATTGTCGTTAATATGCGTAGCCTTAAGCCGTTTTCCCAGCTTGCGGATTTCGTTAGGATGTATCCCCTGCTCATGAGCGTGGCCGGTGTCCAGGCAAGCTCCGACCAATGGATGATCGAGCGTGTCGATCAGCTCCACAAGCTCATCCAGCATTGCACAGTAGGTCCGGCGTGCTGTATGCGGGCGGGCTGCCCGGTCATAGAAGTTTTCTAGCGCAATGCCGACGCCCGTCTGTTCCATCACAGGAAACAGCTGCCGGAAAAACTTCACGTTAAACTCCTTCACCTCGCCGTACGATTCCCCATTCCCGGAAATAGCGCTCGCATGCAGCACGACCCACGGCACTCCAAGAATCGATGCTGTTCTAAGCGATCTTTTCGCCATATCCAGGAACGATTCGGCATTCAGTCCCAGCACCATCTCCCGAAATGAACGCCCATGAACCGGCCCGTGCATCTGGGTGAACGGCAGTCCGCTCTCGTCCGCTGCTGCGCGAATGCGGTGCGCCCACGCCTCCTCCTCTTCCCACGATTTGGCCAACACGTCCTTCTGGTGATCCCAATAGTTGAAATCGAGTGCTCGGAAGCCCGCCTCCTTGCATACGGGTATCGCCTGCTCATAATCGGTTCCGAACACGTTTAACGATGTAGAGATATTCATTCTGAATGTATCCTCCTGAATCGAATCATTTGGTTCCTTGGGATTTAATATATCGCGTGATCTCTTCCTCCGCGTCCCGCAGGGCGGTATTGACATCCTTCTTGTCCCCGATGTAATCCAGGAATGTTTTTTTCAAAATCTCATTTCCTTTGGAATGGTGCATCGAGAACGGCGGGGCATATGCAGGGCTGCTTTTGAAAATCCCCTGCAAATTTTTCCCCTTCAGCATCGGCAGACCGATTCCGAACTGCTTGCGGATTTCCGGATTGGTCAATGCGGACAGCTTGCCCATCGTGGAGCTCAAGGTTTGAACCTCATCGGACAAGAACACCTCGATGGCCTTCATCGCCTCATCCTTATGCTTGCTCGTGCTCGTCATCATGACGATATTCAGGTCGTACATGCCGTACGTATTCGGCTTCTCCTTGTAGCTGGGGAATTGGACCATGTCCCAGTTCAAGTCCGGCGTCTTCTCCAGCTGGTCGAACAGGTTGACCGTCCCTACCATCGCGAGCGTTTTCTCCTTCGTAAACCGTCCGGTGCTAAGCTTGCCCGGATTATCCGGAATCGAGTACAGCTGCTTGCCCAGCTCGAACGCTTTCTTGTAAGCATCGCTGTTCACCAGCACCTTGTCGGTCTTGCCATCCACAGGGACAAGCGACAGCGGGTACGTAAACCTCGACAGCGTATCGGTATCGAATCCGCTGTACTGCACCCCGTCCTGCATGCGGGACATTTTGCGCGTAAGCTCAACCGTATCCTCCCACGTCATGCCGTCCTTCGGATAAGGAACTCCGAACTTGTCGAACAGATCTTTGTTGTAATAGAGCGCGTAAAACTGGATTTGGTACGGGACCCCGTAAATCTCGCCTTTGTCCGACAGCTCCTTGATCGTTTCCATCGCTTTCGGATCGAACCGGCCGAAGTCGAAGCCGGCCTTGCGGGCATGCGGAGTCATGTCTTCGAAAATGCCGTATTGCTTGTTGCTGTTAACACTGCCGTTCCACATGAGAATCAAATCCATATCCTCTTTGGCGGCAATGGTGCTTTCGAACTGCGTCGAATTTTTGCTCAGCAGCTCGACCGTGATGTAAGGGTATTTCTTCTTCACAGGCTCCGCGATCAGCTTCTTGAAGTCGGACTCCGACATCGGATTGTACGCGAACAGCTTCAGCGTCACCGGGTCAGGGTCTTTGACCTTCGGCTTGCCTTCTCCCTCTTGTGAGACGTTGTTCGGGGCTCCACACGCCGCCAAGGCCAGCAGGGTCATTACGGTTCCACAAACGAATGCGAGCTTTGTTTTCATGAACCGGGCTCCTCTTTCCAGTATTTAGCTTCTGGACCTATTATCCAACAGGCTTACGGTATTTAGGAATATCAAACGGTAGTCTGTTTTTTGGCAATTCGTAGGGATCAGTTTGAAATCGGCATTGGTATTTATGGAATCGAGCCATATATTTTGTTTTTTGTAAAGACCCTTTCGAAAACGGAAAAAGTACGCTATGATGTGAATATTAAGCGCTTACATATTAAGCCAATTCAGAACGGCAGGTGACCTCCATGCAAGAATATGCGCATGAATACGCCGAAAGGTGGATTCACGAGACCGATTCCTTCGATAAGAACAGCGGGCTATACCTGCTGCATATGGGGCATAACATCGCTAAGCCGAATTACAGCCACGGTCCGCGCCAGACCGGGCATTACACTATACATTTTGTGAGGGAAGGACGGCTGCAGTTTCTGTATGGAGGCAACGAGGTCGTGCTCGGCAAAGGAGATATGTTCTGCAAATTTCCCAACACGACCTACACCTATCGGCTTGCGCCGTCCGATTCCAAGCTGAGAATGATCTGGTTCGCCTTTAACGGCAGCCAAGTCCCCGAATTGATGACCATGGTCGGGTTCACCCATGACAATACATACCAGCGCAAAGTCGTCGATCCGGATCTCGAATCGGTCTTCCACCAAATGATTCAACTACCCAAAAACTTGGGCAGAAAGCAGCTCATTCAATGGAACAGCTATATGTTCCGCATCTTTGCCAAGCTATTGCCGGAGCAAGAACAGACAGCTGCGCCGCGCTCGCCGGACTTCTGGCTGAGAAAGAGCCTTGACTTTATCCACACATGCTATGCGGAACAGATAACCGTGAACGATATCGCAGCCTACGTGAACATTCATCGCACCCATTTCTCCAAAACATTCACCGACCATGTCGGCATCCCTCCTGTGAAATATTTGCAAAATGTACGCCTCGACAAGGCCACTCAATTGCTAAAGGAAACATCGCTGTCGGTTACCGAGATTGCTTTGACGGTCGGTTATCCGGATTTGTTCTCGTTTACGCGGGCCTTTACAAGGCAGTTCGGGTGTTCTCCCAGCCGGGTGAGGGTGCGAGACTTCATACAAACTTAACACCGCCGTGGGGATGTCTATATTATAATGGCATGTGAAAATCTAGCAGATGGATCAAAAGGAGAGATGTACTCGATGAGTAAACTTAGACGTTCTGCCGCTGCCGCCCTGCTGTCCGCTTCCCTGATGACCCCCTTATGGAGTTACGCACCGAATGTACAAGCCGCAGAATCCGACAGAATGGTATCCTTTCTTTACTTTAACGATGGTCATGAGATAAGCCCGGTCAGTGATAAGCTTGGCACCCGTGGTGGTGTGGCTCGTATCAAAACGCTGGTGGATAGTGTGCAAGGCGAGAAAATCGTTGCCTTCGGCGGCGATTTGGGCGGAGGCACTTTGTTCGGAGGCGTATTTAAAGGATTTCCGATGGTGGAAGCGTTCAACCAAATTCCCATCGATTTGGCTAACTTCGGTCAGCATGATTTCGACGCAGGTGCCGAAAATACCAAGAAACTGGTAGAAGCCTCGAAGTTTTCCTGGATCAGCTCCAACCTGACAGGCTCTGACGGCAAGCCGTTCGGACAAGTCCCTGAATATGCGGTCATTGAAAAGCAAGGGATCCGTATCGGCGTGATCGGGCTCACCAGTGCCATGGAAACGACCACAAAGGACGGCTCCGTTCAACAGCGGGATGTGATCGAGTCGGCCAAAAAAGCCGTTGAGCAAATCAAACAGCAAAAGGTCGACATCATTATGGCTCTGACTCAAGAGCCGGTGGCCGACGATAAAGCGCTGATGGCTGCCGTTCCGGATATTCAAGTGATTTTCACCGAGGAAGAAGCGGAGGAGCAAACATTTATCCATGAAGTTGAGGCCGGGAACAAATTCATTTTCGCTCCGCAGGGCAACATGGGATCGATCGTCCATCTCCGTCTAAACAAAGCTCAGGACGGCGTGAAGCTGTCGCATGAAATTTTGAAGGCCGATGAGACGGTAGCCGAGGAGGAAGCTCTAGCGAAGCTGGCCGCGGACTATCAGACGAAGCTGGATACGGAGCTCGGGAAAAAGGTAGCAGTCCTTGCGAACGATCTGCCCTACGGCGACAATCACGAATCTCGTTTCCGGGAAACGGCTATCGGCAATCTGATAGCGGACGCTTACCGCGATTACTACCATACGGATATTGCGTTCGCCAACGGCGGAGGGATCCGCGCGAGTGCAAAGAAAGGCGACTTCACTTTGAAGGACGCAAAAGCCATCCTGCCTTTCGGCAACAAGATCGTTGTGGCGGAAGTAACAGGCGAGATGTTGCTTGCCGCGCTGGAGAATAGCGTTGCCGGTGTCGATCGGCTGCCGGGGGGCTTCCTGCAGGTTTCGGGTCTTACCTATGTCTACGATGCGAACAAGCCCGTTGGATCGCGGATAGTGGAAGCCTCGATCAACCGGCAGCCTATCCAAAAGGACGCCAAGTACAAAGTGGCTATGTCCAGCTTTATGTACACGGGCGGTGACAATTACACGATGTTTACCGATGCCAAAGCCATTGTAGGCGCGAACGAAGCGCTTACCGATTTTGAGCTGCTGGCGGCGTACGCCTCCAAGCTGAAAACCGTTGACGCTAAGCCGGAAGCCCGCATAACGGTTCGAGGCTATGCGGACGTGCCTGCTTCCCACTGGGCGCAGCCGGCGATCAAGGCTTTGACGGACAAAGCCATCCTCACCTCCATTGATGAGGGCCGCTTCGCGCCTCAGGCTAGTGTAACCCGCAGGGAAGCCGGCGCTGCCATCTCCAAGCTGCTCCCGGAGGCGTCTGCATCCTCCGTCTGGACCGGATCGGGACTCGGCACGGGCGACGAATCGGCTGCTTTGTCCCGGGAGGAGCTGGCAGTTGTCATCCGCTGGCTTTATGAGATGAAGACGGGTAAGCCGCTGCAAGGCGCGGCGTCCACAGCCTTTGCCGACGATGCACAAATCGCCGGCGGCTTCAAACCCGCTGTGGCGGCACTGGTTCAAGCCGGCCTCGTGGAAGGCAGATCGACCGGCCAGTTCGCGCCGAAGGAAAAGGCAACCCGGGCTGAGTTCGCCCATTTGTTAGCGAAAATCCCGAGCTAAGCGCGCTAGGCTTGACATGCGACATGCCCTTTCGCCCGATCTATAGCGGAAGGGCTTTTTCTTTTTTACTATATAGTCCTGCGAGAAATAATCCCACAGTCCATAGACTTCTCTTTTTCACTAATTTAAACTTAATAAAAAGGGATATTTTCCCACACTAAATAATAGGTGGAATAGCGAGGTGAATACTAAATGGCTGTTATTATATGGATCATTGTTATTTTCTCACTATGTACGACATTATTAACAATTATCATGCTTGTCAGGGGATTACGGGATCGCAGAGAACAAAATTTGCAGCGCAAGGCCATTCTTGAGGGCGGTATCTCGGCACAAGCTGTTATTAACTCCATTCAGCAAACCAATGTGCAAGTAGACGATCAGCCGGAGGTATTACTCGATCTAACCGTCACTATGCAGAATGACACGATACTCCATACCGTGGTAAAGACCGTCATCCCTATCATTCATATTCCTGCATTTCAAAAAGGCAATGTGATCGAAGTGAAATACATGACGATTAACAATGAGCAAAGATTTGAGGTCGTGGATGCCTACCTGCCGTAAGAAGGATTGTGCTAGGACCCGTACCCGTTCGAAGACTTTACAGCAGTCCTATTATACCTCCTCGCCCTCCACCGTATTCCCCACACTCTTCTTTTAACAGGCTTTAGACAAAAACAAACAGCCTCATCCTTTGATTTCAGGATAAGGCTGCCACATATTTAGTATCGTTTCTGTCAACTATACAGGTTGGAGCTCGCTAGCAAGACCTAGTGTCCGCGCGGTTGAAGCATGAATTTCGCGGATCAGATCCGGATTTTTCAGCAAAGCCACGCCATAAGAAGGAATCATTTCTTTGATCTTCGGCTCCCATGCTTTGATATGCTGCGGGAAGCATTTATTCATGACCTCAAGCATTACGGAAACGGCGGTAGAAGCACCCGGAGAAGCGCCGAGCAATGCAGCGATCGAGCCATCCGCGGCATTAATAACTTCCGTACCGAACTGAAGCGTTCCTTTGCCGGCAGCCGTATCTTTAATAATTTGCACGCGCTGTCCCGCTACCAGCAGATCCCAATCCTCGCTCTTAGCGTTCGGAACGAATTCACGCAGCTCTTCCATGCGCTGTTCTTTCGATAGCATTACCTGCTTGATCAGGTAGGTAGTCAAGGAAGCGTTCTTCACGCCCGCCGCCATCATCGTTACCAGGTTATGCGGTTTTACGGAAGTGACCAAATCCATCATGGAACCGAATTTCAAAAACTTCGGCGAGAAGCCGGCAAACGGCCCAAACAGCAGCGATTCTTTGTTGTCGATGAATCTTGTGTCCAGATGCGGAACCGACATGGGAGGAGCACCGACGGAAGCTTTGCCGTATACTTTGGCATGATGTTGCGCTACAACATCCGGGTTTTGACACACCATAAACAGCCCGCTTACCGGGAAGCCTCCGATTCCCTTTCCTTCAGGAATACCGGATTTTTGCAGCAAATGCAGACTTCCGCCGCCGCCGCCGATAAAGACGAACTTTGCCGTATGGCGTTCAACCGTGCCGCTATGGACATCGCGTACTTTCAATTCCCACGAGCCGTCGCTCGCACGTTTAATATCATCCACATTGCGGTTGTATTGGATATCCACATTTTTACTCTTTAAATGATCAAACAGTAATCGCGTTAAAGCACCAAAGTTGACATCCGTCCCGGATTCAATTCTGGTTGCCGCTATCGGTTTATTCAAAGAACGGTCTTTCATCATTAACGGAATCCATTCCGCCAATTTATCCGGGTCGTCGGAGAATTCCATTCCTTGGAACAGCGGATTCGCGGACATCGCTTCAAACCGTTTTTTCAAAAACTTTACATCTTGCTCCCCGTGCACAAAGCTCATATGAGGTACCGGCATAATAAAGTCCTGAGGGTTACGGATCAGCTTGCTGTCCACGAGATAAGACCAAAACTGTCTTGAAAGCTGGTACTCTTCATTTACTTTAATCGCTTTGCTAATGTCTACGGATCCGTCCGGTTTCTCGACGGTGTAGTTAAGCTCACACAAGGAAGCATGCCCCGTACCCGCATTGTTCCATTCATTAGAGCTTTCTTCTCCTGCCGTTCCGCGTCTCTCAAACACTTTAATGTCCCATTTCGGCATCAATTCTTTCAACAATGACCCGAGAGTCGCACTCATAATTCCGGCACCAATTAAGATAACGTCTGTTCTAGTTTGTCTGTTACTCATGTTTACCGTCCCTTACACGCTATTATTTTAAGAAAAGATGTAGGCGCGCCTGCTTAGGCTCCACAACAAGCCAGGGTACGACCTAGTTCATGCACCTTTTCCGATCAGAGTGATCGTAGTGTTTACAATGTTGATAGATTCAGATATCTACTATTATATGATAGTTAAAATTTAATTAAAAGTCGGTAAAGACTACAAAACCCTAGGAACACACAAAAACCAAGGCCTTAACCCAGCTTCTTGCGAGGTTGTAGCTTTGGTTTGCCGCTTCCAGTGAAACACCATTCTGCCTTCTTCAGCAGAATCATCAACCATGTGGAGCCACCAGTTCGGGATTGCCTATTATTTTCAATAAACCTACTCACTAACGACAATCTCAACAGCAGAAAATCAAATCGATTAGACCGCTCAATAAGCTGCTAAAACCAGGTACGGTTATAGCATTTGAGGGTTAGTACTATCATAACACAAAAATATCAAACTGTTAGCATTGATTTTTTAACATAGATGGAAAGATACAAATAAAAGCGCTATCTTTAAGCAGCTTTGTTCGAATTCGTTAATAATCTAATAAACGTCCATTATCATTCCATTGACCGTACATTTTATTTTCTCTAATGTTTGCAATGAATTTGTCCAGTCTGCTCATTACTATAGATAAAATACATCCTCCTTTCTAAATTCATAAAAAAAAATGGTCTGCAATTGCATGACCATTTTTTAAAATGAGTTACTTTTTGTTGGAAATGACTTTATCAAGAAAAATATCTGCATCACTATTGAATTTCCAGGTAACTCCAAACTTATCAACCAGCATTCCAAAGCATGAAGACCAAGGAGTATTGGATAACGGCATCAAAACTTTGCCGCCAACGGACAAATTAGTAAAGTATTCCTTCAGTTTTTGTTTATCATCAATGACTAGACTAATCAGAACGTTATTTCCTTTCACCAATTCACCTGTTACCATCTTCATCGAAGGCAAAATATCCGACATCATGATCTTGCCTCCTGCGAATTCTATTAAAGACTCCATGATCATCTTCAACTCATTGTCTGGCAATGGATAGTCTGGATCTTGAGGAAAATCCTTAAATTTCACTTTCTTCACTTCATTTGCTTTTAAAGCCTCCGAATAAAATTCAATCACTTGCTCTGCAATTCCATCAAAGTTCAAATAGGCAATAGCCGACATAAGTCAATACCTCCTTCTTGTGATAGATGAAGTATAATACATAAAAGGTGACAGCTATATGTCACCATTCATAGAATAAAGTAGGAGAAAAGAGGGCAAACATCATGGACAAGGTTGAGAGACTTATTTCTATAATCATGATATTGCTGAAAAAAGATGTCGTTTCAACAAAAGAATTCGCGCAATTATTTAACGTTTCCAAAAGAACGATTCTTCGCGATATGGAAGCACTGAGCTTATCAAACATCCCGATCTATGCTATCAATGGAGTTAATGGCGGCTACGGTATTATGGATGAATATAAGGTTGATAAACGGCTTTTAAGCAGCTCCGACTTAGAGAATATATTAACTGCGTTGAGCGGATTGGAACAAATACTATTTAGCGAAGAAGTTGAAATGACGATAAGAAAAATAGAAGCAATGGTTAGTCCATTGTCTCTGAGAAGTTCAATTCAACTGTCATTTTATGATTGGGAGGGACGGTCAGAGATTCTTCAAACCTTTAAGACATGTCAAGAATCTATAGTCATGAGAAGGTTAGTTTCATTTGATTATATCGATAAAAATGGCACAACGACGAATAGAATCGTCGAGCCATATCAGCTTCATTTTAGCGAAACGAGCTGGTATCTGAAAGCATTCTGTTTACATCGTATGAGATTTAGAACGTTCAAATTGTCTAGGGTCGATAATCTGAATATGGACGAAAACACATTTAACCCTAGAGAAAATTTGTTAGAACAAGAACGCGACGCAAGATATCAACCGGAATTAGTCGCTATTAAGGCATTGATTTCGCCTAGCGTAAAAGATCAATTCATTGAAAGGTACGGCCGAAAGAGCATTGAAAATTATAGTTCTGAATATTTATTAGCAACCATTTATGTCCCTCAAAACAGTACGGGATTTCAATTTTTAGCAAGCTTCGGTACAAATCTAGAAATCGTAGAGCCGAAAGCCTATGTTGAAGACTTTCGAAATTATTTAACTAAAATGATGGAGAAATATTCTTGAAAGGGTATAAAAAAGTGCTGAAAAGAGATCTGAAATCTTCTCTTACCAGCACTTTTTTTCTACTCCGAAATCTCCTCGACCCCGGGAATCGCCTCCTGAGCGCCGAGGCGGGTCACTGCAATAGCGGAAGCCCGCTGCGCCAGATCGACCGCATCATCCATGCTTTTCCCGGCGATAATCATCGCTGCCAGCGTACCGGAGAACGTGTCTCCCGCTGCGGTGGTGTCAATCGCCTCAACCTTCCGTGCTTCCTTGTACACGTTCTCCGTTCCGTTGAAGTACACGATTCCTTTCTCACCGAGGGTAATGAGCGGGTATCGGATTCCTTTATTACGCAAAATATTCAAAGCGTTAATCGCATCATCCACGCTGTGTATCTCAACATTCGTATAGAGACGGCATTCGATCTCATTCGGGGTGAAATAATCCACGCCGCGCAAAATCTCCTCATCCATCGGCATCGCCGGCGCCGGATTCAGGAAGATAGGCACTTTGCCTTTGAGCAAGCGAACGGCTTCGTATACGGTCTCCATCGGTATCTCCAGCTGCAGCATCACTGCCGATGCGGATAACAGCTCCTGCTCGTAGCCGCGGATATACTCCGGCGTCACAAGATTGTTAGCGCCGCCGTCCAGAATGATGCTGTTGTTGCCGTTGCATACGGTGATAGCGGCGACACCTGTGGTAACGCCCGGTTCGCGTTTCAGATAGCCGGTGTGTACGCCATAACCCGCAAGCCCGTCAAGCAGGGACTGGCCGAACAGATCATCTCCGACCTTGCCCATGAACCAAGTGTCGGCGCCCATCTTGGCGCAAGCAACCGCCTGATTGGCTCCTTTGCCGCCGGGCGAGAGGAAAAAGCCTTCGCCGCGCATCGTCTCGCCAATTTCCGGCACCCGACTTGTCCGCATCACCATATCCATATTGGCGCTGCCCAATACTATGATTTTCCCCATGATTTTTACTACCTTCCTATCCTAGGAGTTGAGGACGACGATAATCTCCTAATTCTCCCTGACTCGAATATCGCTATAATAAGCTCTAGCCGCTCCTAACGTACTTACGCCGTACATCCCGTAACCCCAAGTATCGTCCGTGTGCGCCAATACTTGCTCTCCGTTCACGCTCAGTGTAATCGTATTCCCTAGAGCCGTCACCGTAACATCATACTCTTGATTCAGCTGCCAATCATAGCTGCCCGAGGCAAGCTTCTTAAAGCCAAAGTCGTTGATATAAATCGCGACTTGCCCCTTTCCGTCGAAGCCCGCGTGATAGCCGCGCATAGCTCCTTGCGCACGGATCGCTACCAGATGCGAATCCCCGATTTGCGGATTGATCTTCACCGATACCGAATAGTCGCGCGAGAAATAATTGCCCGTATACGCCTCGCTCGGCTCGGCGGTCATCAGATACATACTGCCGTCTACCAGGCTCCAAGCACCATGGTTATGGGCAAATGGCGTAACGCAGCCGAAATCCGACGATTGCTTACCGAAATCGATGGAATAGTCTGCTTTGCCGTAAATGCGGAACTCGTCGATGAAGACGCGGCCCAAGCTTTTCGGTTTGCGGGTCGAATAGGCTTCTAGCACGATGCCGACCTCGTCGATAAGCTCGCCTTCGGAATCCGGGATCTCGAATTCGACATGAATCCATTCCTGATCCACGAGCTTGACGTAGCCTTGTACAAGCTCTTTTTTGCTCTTGGCGAGTCGTACATAAGGTGCGATACCCATTGTTTCATTCCCGCCCCATTGGTCGAGGAACATATTCATCGATACTTTTTGGCCAGAATAAGCTCTTGGAGCAAAGGTCGGCGAATACCGCTCGTCGCTGAAATCCGCGCGGGTATAGAACGGCTTGTAGAACACCTTGGACTTCTCGCCGCGGGTCATGCGGTCGAAGATCACTTCAAGGGAGCCGGTTCCCTTGAACGCTTTTTCCGTGGAGTGACGGGCTTGGCAAAAAAACGGATCGGACACGCGAAGATTATGCGTCGATCCCGGCAGCTCGAAGTCGAAGTAGACTTCCTGCTCCTTGAAGCTGTCTGTGAGCTCTTGCGGGCAAGGCTCTTTCGCGAGACGGTAGCCCAGAATAGCAAGCTCCTTCGCGTACGTAGGAATATCCAGAATGTTCAGGTAGCCGGAAATACCGGACATGACGATCGAATCGTTGATAGGCTTGCGATACTTGTCCGCAATACCTTCCAGACCGCAAGCTACGCCGAGCACGGTGCCGACGTTCCCTGCGTTGCAGTCGGTATCCCAGCCGCACATGGTCGCAATTTCAACGGTCCGGTTGAAGTCGCCTTGACCATAAATCATGGCCAGAACGCAGACGCCTGCGTTAGGGATGATGTGGCAAACGCCTTTATATTTGTCGTAGCCCCAATCTTTCTCCAGCATATCGCGGCAGGCGCGGAAATCGTCCGGATGCTCGGCATGGAAAGCCAGTACGGCTCTTGCCACCTGCGTGTACAGCGAATGGAGAGGCAGCTGCCCGAGTCCCGCTTCGATAATTTCGTTGATGTCCGACGTTTCGAACGCTTTGGCAATCGCCGCGCAGAAGAATCTCGCACCCAAGACACCTTCGCCGTCGTGAGACACGCGAGCCGCGGCTTCGCCGAAATCGGCGGCTTTTTTAGGATTACAAGGATTCACGAGCCCCCATGTATCGATAAAAATTTGCCCGCCGATCTGCTCGGCGATAATCAAGCCGTTTTGCTCGATGGAGCCCGATTGCGGAGCCGGGATGCCATTTTTCAAGTTGATAAACGCGGTATGCTCGGTACTGACGCCATAGCCGCCCCACCAGAACATGCCGATGCCTTCACGGGCATAGTTCAGCCAAGCGCGCGCTACATCGTTCGGAGTAATATCCCGGTCGACCGCGTCGTCATAGAGCGCGCGCAAGAAATAGTACGGACCGTTCGCATCGTCGTCAGCCGCGAAGTTTTTGAATTCCTTGACATAGTCGGTAATTTCGCCGTAGGTGTTTTTTATTCTCTCATAAGTCCAGATTGTCGGCTCAACCGGAGCGCCAATCCTTATGCCGATATTCATGCCCAAGTAACCAGAGTAAACTTTTTGCAGATAATTCGATGGAATCATTGCATGTGCACCGCCTTTATTGTATTGAACGAAGCTGTTGCTGCCTGCGTTCGCTGAATTCCAGGTCTTCCTTAAGTATCGCTGCCGCCGCTTCGATGAATCGGCTGCACTGTGTATCCATATCCTGCTTGTTCGCCTCTTCAAGAGTGGAGATTTCATCGGCAGGTATGGCTGCTACGCCATGCATCGCTCCCAAGATAGCTCCGATCATGACGCCGATAGAGTCCGTGTCGCGTCCGGAGCTGACGCCGTCCTTGACCGCTTCGAGCAAATCTCCGTCATGCAGCACGATGTAAGCAAGCGCCATCGGCAGCTCCTCGATGGAGAACAACCGGCTCGGCGTGTAATGGTTCGACGGAATGCCGAGCTTATCCATGCTGCGGTTCACATCGTCACCCATCGGCGAATAGCGGGCTATCGCTTCATGGAACGCCTGCACGACACGATCCCGTTCCTGCTTCACGGGACGAAGCTCCATCGCCTTCTCGCAAAGGTCTTGAATTGCCCGCTTCGTGCCGTCCTTCGCATAGCGAAGCGCGGTATCCACGATGTCCTGCACGTTAACCCCCGGCTCGAACGCCTTGGCAACGCAGCAAGCCAGCACTCCCGCCGCTTCCAGCCCATAGCTGATCTGATGGCCGGAGGCGAACAAGATCGCTTCATCGTACGCAGCCTTTGGATTGCACGCGTTGACAACTCCTACCGGAGCAATATACATTGCCGCTCCGCAGTTGACCATATTGCCGTATCCGCCTTCGCGCGGCTCGCAATTCGCCAGCACATGGCGGTTAAAAATATGCTTCTCCGGGTAAAACAACCGGTCCAGAATCAACGCCTCCCGCCCGAGCTCCGGAATATACCGGGGGCGGAAGCCGATTTCCTTCACAAATTCATTCGCCATATCGTAGGCGTCCAGATGGCGGCGCTCGGTGCAGTACACGTTCATTAGAGCCAGCGTCATCAGCGTATCGTCGGTAATGATGCCTTGCCCCCGCATTCTGCCGAGCCGTGCGGTTTCCGGCCAATCCGCCTTCCACCATTTCGTTCTCGTCGTCTCCACCCGGCCGTACTTTTCCTTGATCTGGCTGTAAGTCATTTTCTCCACAACCGCGCCCATCGCATCGCCGAACGCCGTACCGAAGACGACCCCTTTCACCCGATCCGCAAACGAAATCATGCCGACCTTCTCCCCTTTCGTATCCGGAGCGCGATACTGCGAATCTGCCCTGTCCGGGAATCTAATGTTACCAATCCAAATCCCGAATCCTGACAGACACCTTGCGTCCGCGCTCCGATCAGTCTCATTACTTGATCGTTTTGTTAGCGTATTCGGTAATTTCTTTACCTCCCGCCGCGTTCCAATCCTGCACGAATTTATCGAAATCGGCGCTTGTTTTCTTGCCTGTCACCATGTTGGCTGCGAATTCCTTGTACAGCGCGTTACATGCATCCCATTTGGCCGCCAGATCGGAAGGGATAATGAAGCTGTTGTCTTTGGTAGAGAGTGAAGCCATCATTTCCAGCGACTTCGCAGCCGGCTCGGACAAGTAAGGTGTCGACGGATCGAATTCTTTGTCCGGCTTGAAATTCACGGTCGATTCGACGAAACGCGGATACCATTCGGCGGACTTGGCCGTCAGCTTGATTTTGTTGTTCTCGACCAGATAAGTGTCTCCCTCGACGCCGAGCTTATCCAGCATTTGCCCCTTGGGACTGGCCAGGAATTCCAGCACGGCGAACGCCGTCTCTTTGTTCTTGGACGTTTTGCTGATCGCGAAGCCGCGGCTTTCCTTGCTCACGTCAATCGGCGTATAGCCTTGGCCTTTTCCTTTGGCAGGCGGCAATGGCGTAATTTTGGCATTCGCACCGTTCTGGGACGTCGCTTTCGCATTATAAAGGTCAATGACTTTGCCCTGCGTACCGGCGATAACCGCCGATTGGCCGTCGTAGAACGCTTTTTCCTTCGTATCCCATTTCTTGGTCAGAAATTCCGGATCGAGCAAGCCTTCCTTATACAGCTTCGCGTAAAATTCCAGCTTTTCTTTCTCAAACGATGTCGTTTTGCCGAATGCGTACTTGCCGTCGGAGCCTTTGAGCCAAGTGGACGTCAGACCGAATGCTTGACCGAACGTCGCATCGAGCTCATCGAGCGTACCCGCTGTCGTATAGGCGAATTTGGCGCCGTTCTTTTCCTTCACTTCCTTGAAGAAATTATAGTAGTTGTCGATAGTCGGGTTCGCAAGGAGGTCTTTGCCGGATGCCGTTTTGTTCAGCCAATCCTGGCGGACGACCGGAATCGAGCTGCTGGTCGGCGACAGCCAGACGAGATACGGATAGTTCTTCGTTCTCTCTTTGTTGAAAGGGTTCATCGATGCTTTTACGTGAGTGGATTTATCGATATAAGGAGTCAAATCCTCGAGAATTTTTTGTGTCATCGCGAACTGGAGGTCTCCGCCCTGGAAATAGATCAAATCCGGGATATTGCCGCTTTGCAGCAAAAGACCGAGCTTCTCGGAGTACGTGCCGGACTGCACCGGAACAAGCTGCAGCTTTACGTTTTTGCCCTCGGCCTTCATACCCTCCTCGATGCCCTTGAGCAGCTTGTCGTCGGCCGCCAGATCCTTGTCGACAATCGTGATCGTTACGGGCTGGCCGGACGCTCCCGCCGCCGCATTATCCGCAGGAGCTTTCGTATCGCCGGAGCTGCAGGCGGTTGTTGCCGCCATTAAGCCGGCTGCCATCAGGGTAAACATTTTTCTCATTTCTGTTACCTCCCCAGTTTTCAATGGAATTATTCTTTGACGCCGCCATCCATAACCCCTTTGGTGTAATACTTCAGGATGATCGGATAGAGCATGAGAATCGGTATCATCGCAATGACGATTGTAGCCGCTTTCAGCGATGAGAAATCGAGCTGAGCTATATTGTTGTTTTTCAGCAGATCGGTGACGCCTACTAGCGCAGTCGTATCTCTTTCGACGACAAACTGCCTCAGAAGCACCTGCAGCACTGTGTTTTCACGGCTGGACAGGAAAATACTCGATTTGAAAAACTCGTTCCACTTCGCAATCGCATAAAACATGCCTATAGTCAGCAGAGGAATTCGCGCCAGCGGCATAACGATCCGCATGAACAGGGTCATATGCCCCGCCCCGTCGATTTTGGCCGCTTCAATCAGAGAATCCGGAATTTCCTCGAGAAAACGCATCATAATGATCAGGTAGTACACGTTAATCATCCGGTACAGCACCATCGCCCACAAGCTGTCGAGCAAATGCAAATCCTTGATGACCATATACTCTTGAACGATCCCAGGCTCGAAGATCATGATGATAATTAGAAAAATCATGATGGGCGTTTTGCCGATCAGGTTTTTGCGGGTCAATACATAAGCGGCAATCGTCGTAAAAAAGATGCTCAAGCAAGTGCCTACAATCGTAATAAACAACGAGTTGAGCAGCGCCCTGCCTACGATCGGATTGCTCAGAACCACTTGAAAGTTAATAAGACTGAAGCCTCTCGGCCATATTTCATAGCCATGCAGCAAATGAACTTTGTCAGGGTGCGATAACGCTCTGGCGAACAAGTTCACGATCGGCACGAACATCGTTAATGTAAGAACCGACAGAACGAGCGCGATAATCCCTTTGGAAAGGGTTAGCTTTCTTTCCGGCATGAACCGACCACCTCCTTACCATGCCCCTTTGGAAGTTAATTTTTTCGAAATAAAATGCGTCGACAGCACAAGGATGACCCCGATCAAGCTCTTGAACAAATTGGCCGCCGTCGCAAACGAATATTGCCCGTTAATCAAACCGACGCGATACACATACGTATCGATAATATCGATGTGGCTGTTGACGGAATCGTTAGTGAAGTTAAGCACCTGATCCAGTCCGGCGTTCATGATGAATCCGACATTGAGAATAAAAATAGTAACCATCGGTACGTACAAATGCGGTAATACGATTCGAGTAACGATATGCCACCGGCTTGCTCCGTCCACGTATGCGGCTTCGTATAGGCTAGGGCTAACCCCCATGATCGCCGCAAGGAAAATAATCGAGTCCCACCCGATGCTCCGCCAAGCCTCGCTCGCAAGCAGCACCCACCGGATGCTGTCTTTATCCGTCAGAAAATCTTTGGCCGGCAAGCCAAGCGCTTTCACAAATTCGTTGACCGCTCCCGTGGAAGGCGACAAAAATTCGAACCAGATTCCCGCAATAACGACCCAGGACAAAAAATGCGGCAGGTACGATACGATCTGCACCGCTTTGCGGAACTTGCCGTTGGCGAACTCATTGAGCATCAGTGCGAACAGGATCGGAATGGGGAAAATAAGAAACATTTTCATGGCGCTAATAATTAATGTGTTCTGCAATACGTTGACGAATACCGGAGTACTGAACAGCTCCTTAAAATATTTGAGTCCGACATACTCGTGATCGCCCAATATCCGGTAATCGTAAAAGGCCAGCTTCATGCCGATAATCGGCAGCACGTGGAAAATGATAAAGTATGCCATGCAGGGCAGCAGCATGAGATACAGCACTCTATCCGACCACATTCTTTTAATCAGCGAATTGGCTTTCATTGTACACCTCCTGATGCCTCGTTCACAGGTTCAGCTCCAGCTCCATAAGCGGCGCGTGCTGCTGGGCTCCGTACACATCCCGATCCAGAAACGTGCCGGAGGAAACCTTCCTTGCGAACGTAATTTTAAACCCGAGCGCCTGATCGAAAAACACGATATGCATAATATGGTCTTCTTCGATGTTATACAGCCGGGCAATCAATGATTTATTGATAAGTCCGTGTTCCTTGATCTTGTAATACACGGCTGGCTCGGTAAACAGAACATCCACCGTAATCTCAAAAGGCCCGCTGTTCTTGCTTCGCAAAACGGTTGCTGCGTCATATAGCTTCATGGCTGCACCTCGATATATTCGATAGGAAACATTTCCAGCCCGTTGGAAACCTCCATCAAGTGATACACGGAAAACTCGTACACCGCGCCGAACGGCACATCGCTTGGAGCGAACGGGAACGCCAGATTGCCGGCAGTCGCTTTACGGCCCTCGTAGCCGTAATGCAGGAAAGTCGATCTCACCGAGCTGCAGACTGCGTTCGCGAGCTCCTGCGTCTTCGCTACGACTTCGAACACGACGCCCAATTCGTGACCCGGCGTACGCTGCGGCTCCAAGTCTCCCAGTACGCCGTTCAAGCCGTAATTAATGAAATGAATGCTGTAATCCTCCGGCGGTATTTCACTGTAATAGTCCCTGACCTGCTGCTTGACGAGCTCCTCCACCTGCTCGATGCGTTGAATCAGCAGCGGATCGCGCACTCCGGCGACGACGAATGTCCGATAGGCGACCTTCATGGCACCTTCCAGCTTGATCTTGTACACCGGCGTCTCGGCTATTTTGCTGCCACGCACTTCCACGCTGCCGTCCCCGAGCTCCGTAAAAACGCACTGCTCCAGGTCAAGCACTAATCCCGGCCCGTGCAAAATATACGGGTGATCCTTCTCGTAAAACGTATGCGCGGCGACCGAAACCGCCGTACATTTGCGGGCGTCATTCAGAGGCTGGACGATGAAGAAGTCCTGTTTGAGCGTGCCTAGCATACTATCTTTCGTTGTTCCGGGTTCTGCCGACAATGCGGCGCACTCCAATATTTTGCCCAAATGGTAGGCAAGCGCCGTATCGTAGCCATGGTACATCGCGACCGCAGCGAACGGCGACGGATCATAGGCGCGCCCGCAAAGGATGATGTCGGCTCCCGCTTCAAGCGCCTCGATGATCGGCTCATGCCCCATTTGCGCGACGATGCTGCCGGTGGCCGCCAGCCTTTCTCCGGTAAGCGGTGCCACAGATAAGCCGAGCGGCTCGCATTGACCGGCAGCCAGCTTCGCTTCCACCACCTCATGGGGGATATCCGCCCATATCGTGGCTATCTTGACGCCGCCGATTCCGTGCTCCCGCAAAATATCCATGATGATCGCCTTCGTCCATTCCACGTGGACCTTGGCGCCGCTGCCTCCGGCTGATCCGATGATGATCGGAATGCCGGCCTTCGTACCCTCGGTGATAATGATCTCGAGGTCTTTTTTGCAAGCCTGCCTGCTGACAATCGCCGTGCCGGCGCCGAGCTTGTGAGGTCCTGCATCGGTAGAGCCTGCGTCCACTACGATCGCATCCGGCTGATGAGCCATTCCATTCATGAAGGACGCTTTCGGAAATCCGTAGCCCAGCATCCCGCAAGGGGCCAGTATTTTGAATTGTTGTTGTGTCATATGCACCCTCCGTTATCCCAAGCATTGTGTACTTAAAAAAAGCGAATCGCAGTCCGCCGCGTGCTTCTTACCGCTGAATCTGCTGCAATCGTTTCCATTAATCTGGTATTTGGATAATTGGGTGATCCAATTTGAGCGTGAGAACACCTCTATCGAGGCATTTCGATGATGAACGACCGCGGTTAATGGTAGGTTTTATCGCCAATAGGAATATTACCAGTTTGCTGCACAAAACTTATAAATCCCTATGTGGTCAAAAGGATGGGATCATCCGTTTGTTTCCGCTTTCCGCAAAATATTTTGCTTAACCTGGCTAATATGGTGCAGCAGTGCTTCCTTCGCTTTGCCGGGGTCTTTTTCCTTGATCGCCTGGACAATTTGAAAATGCTCCTTGTACACTTCCGCTTTCCGGCCGGGAATTTCCACCGTCTTCACCAGCGTTTTCTGCAGCAGATCCATATGAAGATCGATCAGATTGACCAGAACCACATTATGCGTAGCTTTCGCAATCGAGAGATGGAACGCCTGATCGGGATTGACCGGGTCGTCGGAGTCGGTGTCGATCGTCCCCCAGCTTTCAAGAGCGCTTTCAATTTCGGCAATATCCTGCTCCGTCGCCCGAATCGCCGCCAGCTCGACAATGCCGGTTTCGAAAATCTCTCTCGCTTCCAGCAGCTCGATAATGGTCGCTCTCTCGATATTCTCGATAATTTGCTTCGTATCCTCGGTCTTGTTAAGGTTCTTGCTTAAGAACCGGCCGCCGCCGGGACGGGTTTCGATCAAGCCTTCCCGCTCCAGTATCCGGAACGCCTCGCGCAGCGTCCCGCGGCTGATGCCAAACGCCTGAGCCAGCTCCCTCTCTGTCGGCAGAACATCGCCAGGAGCAAGGTTTCCTTCCAGAATCAAGCTCTCGATCTGCTCAATGACATCTTCATAGACACGATGGTATTTAATCTTCTTAATGGTCATTGTAATTAACCTTCCCGTGTTGACGTGACTTGCGGTAAATTGGATCACCCAATTATCCGCTCTTTCATACTAATCATTATTCTCCGATGTGTCAAGGGGAATGAACGAGAACAAAATCCCCCAAAAGTGAAGCGAAGCTCTGAAGCTTGTTCCGTCCGCATCAAGCCATAGCTTGATCGGCGTCTAACCGTTAAAAGGTTGGACATTACTTTTGGGGGAGCCCCCGACTAGACACCGGAATTTGCTACGTATAATTTCCTATACGACAAAAAAAGCTGACGCCTGCTATAGCGGCATCAGCTTACTTACTCTTACTTTGTACCGATGTTCATACGATATCGGGGCATAGCTTCCTTTCCTTGTTACTTCCCAACCGTTTTGTTATATTGCCCGATTTTCGTCGTAATCTCCTTCGCGGCGCCTTCCAGCGCTTCTTTCGGAGCCTTTTTGCCGTTCAGCACTTCTTCGATAGCTGTTTCCGTAAGCTGGCGGGCTTCCGGGAATACGCCCATGACAGCGCCTTGTGTGGCTTTGCTAGGCTTCGATGCGTGCAGCTGGTCTACAGCGGTTTTGAACTGCGGATATTTCGCCATATTGTCCTTCACCAGCTGATCGTCATACGCCTTCTTCGTAATAGGGAAGTAGCCCGTGTTGACGCTCCAGTACGCTTGCTGTTTCGGATCGGCCAAGAATTTCATGAACTGCCACGCGCCTTTTTGCTCGGCTTCGGAACGGTTGTTCATGATGTAGTTGCTCGCGCCGCCGATGATCACGCCGCCGTCACTGGCACCTGCCGGTTTAGGCAGGAAGCCGGTGCCCACTTCGAATTTGCCTTCAGCAGCATTGACGACGCCGCGAAGTCCGGCCGTGGAGTCAAGCGTCATAGCGATTTGGCCGGCAAGGAACGCTTTCTTGGTATCGTCGGATTTGCGGCCGAGGTTCAGCATCGATTTGTCGTCGACCATTTGCTTCCACCAGGTCAACGTCTTCACACCGGCATCGCTCGCTAGCAAAGATTCAGTAGCCATAGAAGTCCGGCCGTTGCCGTTGTTCACAAGCTCTGCGCCTTGGTTAGCGAAGAACTGCTCAACAAGCCACGCGTAGATGGCGATCGAGCCGCCCGCAACGTTGTCTTTGGTCAGCTTTTTGGCATATTCGGCCATTTCCTCGTACGTAGCAGGCGGTTTTTCCGGGTCGAGGCCTGCCGCTTTAAACATCGTTTTGTTGTAATACAAGATCGGGTTGGACGTATTGAACGGCATCGAATACAGCTTGCCGTCATGTCTATAGTAGTTCAAAATATTTTCTTCCAATTGGGAAACATCGTATTTATCCGCATCGATGAACTGCTGCACCGGCGTAATCGCCTTCGTATCGATCATGAACCGGCTGCCGATTTCGTACATTTGCACCATCGTCGGGCCGCTCTTCGAATCAAGAGAAGCTTTCAGCTTGTTCAGATTTTCATCGTAGGTGCCTTGGAAAATCGCCTCAACCACAACATCCTTCTGCGACGCGTTGAAATCCGCTACAAGCTTGTCCACCGCTTTGCCGAGCTCGCCGCTCATCGCGTGCCACCATACGACTTTCACAGGGTCGCCGGATTTGGCCGGAGCTGCGGCATCGTTAGCGGCAGCAGGTGTAGCAGTACCGCCGGTTGCGGCTCCTCCACAGGCCGAGGTCATCAACATCGTGGCAGCCAATACCGCCAACGGTAATGTCTTATTGTTCATACGCTTCATCTTCTCCATCTCTCCCTTTTCATCTTAAAAAAAGTCTATGTTGTGATGCATTAGAACCATTAAAACACTTGCTCATCCTTTGACGGCGCCGGCCGTCATACCGCGCACGAGCTGCTTCAAGCCTACGAACAACAGCAGCAGCGACGGCAGGAGCATCGTCATAATCCCCGCCAGCACGAGATTCCACGAGGTGTTCTCCTCGAACTGCAGCATCCCGACGCCGATCTGTACGGTGCGCATGTTCGGTGTGTTGGTCACAAGCAGCGGCCACAGGTACATGTTCCAGTGGCTCAGGAACGAGTACACGGCGAGCGTCCCGATCGCGGGCCGCGACAACGGCATCACGAGCTGCGCAAACATCCGAAGGTGGCCGCAGCCGTCGATACGAGCCGCTTCGAACAGCTCCTTCGGCAGCTGCAGGAAAAATTGGCGCAGCAAAAACGTGCCGAAAGCCGAAGCGAGAAACGGTACGATCAGCGCCTGGTAGCTGTCCATCCAGCCCCAGCTTTTGATCGTCAGATAGTTCGGGATGACCGTTACTTCCCACGGGATCATCATAGTGGAGAGAAACAGCGCAAACAGCGCGTTGCGGCCGGGGAACCTCAAGAAGGTGAAGGCATAGGCCGCGAGGCTGGCCGTGAGCACTTGGCCGATCATAATCGCCCCGGCGACCAAAAAGCTGTTCGAAATAAACCTTCCGACAGGAATGGTGCGCGTCACGTCCAAATAGTTGTGCCAGTTGAAGCTGCCCGGCAGCAGCTTCGGCGGGAACGACGCCGACTCGGCCGTCGTCATGAATGAGTTGGATAACGCGTACAGCAGCGGAAACAGCATTACTGCCGCAGCGGCGGTTAACAAAACATAGAGCAGTGTATTTTGCAGCCGTGAGCCGATGGAATTCACTGATAATGCACCTTCCTCTCAAAGTAGCGGAACTGCACTATCGTCAAGATCAAAATGATCGCGAACAGCACGAGCGCCTGAGCGCTTCCGATGCCGAAGCGGAAATTAACGAAGGCGTCCTGATAAATGTTAAAGACGATAACGTCCGTCGTATTGATAGGTCCGCCCTTGGTCAGGATGTGAATTTGACCGAACGATTGGAAAGCGGAGATGACGGACACGATACCTACAAAAAACAGCGTCGGGGACACGAGCGGCAGCGTAATCCGGAAAAACGTCCGCAGCGGGCCGGAGCCATCGATTTTGGCGCTCTCGTAAATCTCGTCAGGCACTCCCTGAAGTCCGCTCAGCAGCACGATATAGTTGAAGCCAAGGTTCATCCATATGGTCATCATGGAGACCGCAAAAATCGCCAAAGCCGGATCGGTCAGCCAGCCTACAGGCTGCAGGCCGATGAGCGTAAGGAAATAGTTCAGCGTGCCGAGCGTCGGATGAAACAGCACCATCCAGATGATCGAGCCCGTTCCGACCGATACGGCGACCGGCATCGAGAACGCGAGCTGGAACCAGCGCATGCCGCGAAGCTTATTGTGGGTCAGCGCAGCAAGCACGAGTGCGATCAGGATACCGAGCGGCACGGTCAGCAGCGTGAACGATAGCGTTACCTTCAAGCTTTGATAAAATTTGTCGGAGGTGAACAATTCGATGTAATTGTCCCATCCGGCGAAAGCAGCGACGCGTCCGCGAGGATCGGTCAATTGAAAGCTGAGATAGACCGATTTGATCATGGGATAAAACAGAAAGATGCCGAACAACGCCAGCGACGGGGCCAGAAACACATAAGCGAGTATGATCTCCCGCCATTGCACCGATGTAAGGCTGCGTTTTTTGACCGCTGGCTTACGGGCGGATTGTGCTGCCTGGAGCGATATATTATTGTCTATTAACGACATGGCTGATCTCCCTTCCAAAACTGAACTGCACTTTATGAGTATAGGGAGCTAATGTTTTCATAGAATCAAACGGATATTAAGAGTTTAATGAGATTTATCGCCGATTTACTTTTTATTAATATATGAATGACCTATTATCCATTTTTTTACATAAAAAAGGACCTTGCCCATGACAATGATGGACAAGGTGACGTTACATTCTTTTATTTTATTCAATCAGATTCGGCAACCCCACTCCCGCACCGCTCTACCGGTCTGCTATCATTTCTCCCGCATAACCGTCCACTCGTATCCGAAAGGATCCTGAAAATCCATGAACTGGGCGAACCCGCCGTCTCGTATTTCCCGAATCCGGGCACCGGCGGCTGTCAGCTCGCTTTGGATCAATTCCATCGACCGACCTGTTCTGAATATTACAGGGCTTGGCAGCCCGGCATAGCCCGTACCCGCCCCTGTATCGACATTGGTGCCGTGCAGCAGCAAATACGGACCGGTCTGCAGGCTTAACACATACAAATCCTCATAATGCCTCACATGCAGCTTAAAGCCAAGATGGCTCGTGTACCATTCCATTACTGCCCGTAGGTTCTCCTGCGGCACCGTCATCCGAATATCCTCAACGCGCTCCAAAATGGGGGCATTCTCCTGTTCTTCATCCTCTGTCTCATGCTCCGATACAGGCTGCCAGCCATCCTCCAAATAAAGCTCGTTCACTTCCTCGGCGGACAGCGCCCTGCTATACATCCTCAGATCGTCAATCTTCCCGTGAAAAAAGAAGTACGGCTCATCCGTCGCTTTTCTCCCTATATACAGCGGTTCCTCCGTATCCGGCCTCAATCTCCCCTGCCGTTCGCTTACAAGAACTCCGTTGCGGTACAGCTTGAACACCTGATTGTCGTAGGTTACCGCCAGATGATACCAGAGCTCTCTGTGCAGGGAGGGTCCGCTGCGGAGATCCGGCTCCAGCATAAACCGGTGAAACACAAACCGGGTATTGAAGGTGCTGAGCTGGAAGACGCGACGCATATGATGCCCGTCCTGAGCGACGATGCAGTGACCCCAGCCGTTGAACCGGGCGTCGGCATTGTAGCTGCACCATACCGATAAGGAGAACGCCTCCGAAGACACGTCCGGGGCCGGCTGCACCAGGATGTAATCGTCCTTTCCGTCGAAAAAGTACGCGCTGTCCGCGTTACCGAACCGGTCTGTACAAGGAGCGGCCCCCATGATGGTGCCATGGCGCCCGTTCCCGCTGCTGTCGCAAGCGTCCCCGTTGAACAAATACTCCGCCGTCAATCCTTTGCGCAAATGATCCCGCTGCATCGATCTTCCGAACAATTCGTCCATTCTCACTTGGAACACATCGCATAGCAGCGGCAGCAGGATGACGTCCGGGCACGATTGGCCGTTTTCCCACTTGCTGACAGCCTGATACGTGATTCCGAGCCGCTGGGCCAGCTGTTCCTGCGTCAAGCCGCGTTTCTTTCTGTAGCCTGCGATGCGCTCGCTCAGATTTTTACTGTAGTTGATGTTCATTCGGTTTATCGCCTCCCTATTTGGATTGTATAGGAAGCGATTTCCAAAAGGTAGCACGCGGTAGTAGAAATTGGTAAAATTTTTCTCAACCGCAGGTTGAGACCGCTGAGCACAGGCCCTCGGCAATAAATAAACCAACAAAGTGGAGCTTTCGTGTGAAGTCCCTCAGATGCTTTGTGGGGGAGCCCCCGAGCTTATTAATGCTATATATGAAAAAATGCACCTGCCTTATCGTCAAAGGCAAGTGCAAGTACAAGTGCGTTGCGCGAATCCGTCATAACTATGGCTTACTTGTGTTCTCTCTCCAATGCATACTGCACGGTCCGTCCGATCAACGCAGGCAGCACGGAAAGGTGTCCTTCACCGGCAAAAGCATGGAACGATGCGTCTACTCCCGCTCCGCTATGGCTCGCCAACCGGTTATACATGTCCTCGGCGTTACCGAGCATCCGCATCGGATGATGCAGCTCCAGCTCTCCTGCCGATAGCAGCAGCCTTACATCCGCCGGGGCTTGCTGTATACGGTCGGCAAAAGCCTGTTCTTCCTGCAGCAAGCTGCCGTTATTCCACCAGATGGACGGGCTTCCCGCAATATAGGAGCGGTACAGCTCGGGCCTGCGGAACAGCGTATACAGCGTAAACAGCCCGCCTAACGAGTGGCCGAACAGCGACTGCCGGCTGCGGTTGACCGGATATTGGCGCTCGATCTGCGGCTTGACCTGCTCCTCGATGAATCGAATAAACTCATCGCATCCTCCGGTAGGCGGCCACGGCTTGCCGTCTTTCCTCGGCGGCAGGACAGACGGGTCAGCCGGAGGAGTGTAGTCGTACACGCGCTCAACGGATCTGGAATCGGCCGAAGGGTATCCGATCCCTACGACCAGCAGCGAGCCGAAAGCGCGAGGATGGTTGCCGCCAAGCAGTCTTGCCGTTTCCGCTACGATAGAGAATACAGCGTTGCCGTCCAGCACGTACAGCACCGGATAGCCCTCCTCGGGCGCCTCTCCGTCGGGAGCGCCGACGAAGATCCGATACTCCCGCTGATTCGACACGGAGGTCAGGTCGAAATATGACGCTCCTGTTACCAGCACCTGCTCTTTCATAGGTTGCACTCCCTACTCCCTTGGATTTCTCGTCTCATCCGTGCCTGGATACAGCCATTCCATCGCATCGGGGAAATATTTTATGAAAAACTCATGGGTGTGTACCCCGCCCGGTTCTTCGACGAATTTCATTGATTTCCCGGGAAATCCGCCAGCCAAAAACTGCTGATGAGCCTCTCTCGTGTATGGCACCATATGCATCTGAATCGTTGTTTTGCCGGCCCCTTCTTCACTGCCCACATACATGAACAAGCGCTTGTCGTTGGACGGAATAGGATGGCTGCTCACATATTCAATCATGCCTTCGTACCAGAACGAGGCGGATAGCAGGCCGAACCGGCCGAATACTTCAGGGAACAAATAGGCGGCATATATCGTGATTAGCCCGCCGTAGGAAGCTCCGGCTATTCCGGTCGCCTCAGGCTCCCGCTTCGTACGGCAAGCGCCGTCGATATAAGGCTTGAGCTGTTCAACGACAAAACGCAAATACGTTTCGCCTTGGCCCTGACACGGAGTCGGGAACCGGTCCGAGATCGGGTCCGTATACCATGGCGTATACTCATCGTTGCGGTCGATAGGCTCAATGCCTACGAGAATCAGCTCCTGCAAAACACCGCGATCAAACCTCTCCTCCAGCTGCTCGGCGGCACCCATTATTAAATAATCTCCGTCCTGAATATAGACGACAGGATAAGCCGCCGCACTGTTCGATTCGTAGGAAGGCGGCAAATAGACGTAGATGTCGCGATTGACGAACCACTGCTTGTAAATCGTTCCTCTCAATGGCTTATCCTCCTTACTGACTTTTGGCGCGGAACAACAAATAAATGAAATAAGGAACGCCCAGGATGGCAATGACAATGCCCGCAGGAAGCGTAACCGGGGCAAAGATCGTCTTGCCGATAAAATCAGCCGCCACCACAAGCACCATCCCGACAAGTCCGCACACCGGAATGACCTTTTTGTGTTGAATACCGACCAGCCTCTTGGCGATATGAGGCGCCATCAAGCCGACGAAGCCCATGCTTCCCGATACGGAGACGCACGCGGCTACAATGCCTACGCTGGCCAAGAGCAGCATTACCGTTTCTTTGTCGACGGCTACGCCTACGCTTACTGCACTGTCCCGCTGCAATTGGAACAAATCGAGCAGGCGCGATTTCCACCAGATGAACGGAACGAGCACAACGAGCCAAGGCAAGGCGGCCGTGACGAACCGCCAGTTCGCGTTCCAGACGCTGCCGGACAGCCAAACGGTGGCCATTTCGAAATCCTGCGGATTCATCTTTAGCGAAATGTACATCGTGAAGGCGCCCAGACCGGATGCAATGGCGATCCCGGACAAAATCAACCGCTGCGAGTCAAGCCTTCCGTTGCTCCAGGCGAACAGGAAGATCAGTACGGCGGCGCCGACGCCTCCTACCCAGCCAAACAATGGCATAGCCATCGCAGAAGTCCAGCCGATTCCGCTCATTTTTCCTTGGTACAGGAGCATGAACAGAACCACAGCCGACCCCGCTCCGGCGTTGATCCCCAGAATGCCGGGATCCGCCAGCCCGTTGCGCGTGATGCCTTGGATGACGGCGCCGGCAATGCCGAGCCCAAGCCCGACTAACGCCGCAATGACAATTCGGGGCAGACGGAAATCGAACAGGACGAGATCATAGTCCGGATTCGGGTGAATTCGCAGCAGCGTGCCGAACACATCCTTCACCGGAATGTCGAAGGCTCCGTTCGTTATACTGATATACACGGTCGCCAGAAACAGGAGCAGCCCCGTCGCCGCAACCGTCCAGAAACGCAGCATCGAGTTTCTAGGCATGTGCCTCGCCCCCTTTCTTGCGGATCAAGTAAAGGAAGAAAGGGACGCCGATAATCGAAGTGACGATACCGATCGGAGTCTCGAAAGGATAGTTCATGAACCGGCTCAGCAGGTCGGCCAATGCGAGAAACAGCGCCCCGAGCACTCCTGCGCAAGGAACGATCCAGCGGTAGTCGAGCCCGATCAGGAACCGGGCGATATGCGGCACGATCAGTCCGACGAAGCCGATTTTTCCCGCCAGAGCCACCGAGATTCCCGTCAATATAACGACGGAGGCGGTTGCCGCCAATTTGACCAGCAACGTTCTTTGCCCTAGACCGGCGGATACTTCTTCACCAAGTGATAGGATCGTCACGGACTTGGACACGAGAAGCGCGATCACAAGTCCGACTATCGCAAAAGGAATTGCCAGCCGGATCAGCTGCGGCTCCATCTCATGCAACCGGGCATTATACCAGAAGCCGATATTTTGCGAAATTTGGAAGTAGACGGCCATCGCAGCCGAAATGCTGCTCAGGAACGTTCCGATGACCGCGCCGACCACGGCCATACGAACCGGCGACAAGCCTCCGGGAACCGCCGATGCGACACCGAGCACGATGGCGACGCCCAAGGCCGAGCCGATCAGCGAGAACCAGATCATGCTCATCGACGATGCTCCCGGAAGGACGATCATGCAGAGCGTAATCAGAAACGCCGAGCCGTCGGACACGCCCATAATAGAAGGGGACGCAAGATAGTTCCTTGTCATCCCCTGCATTAAGGCTCCCGATACGGCCAGGAATGCTCCGATGAGCAGCGCTCCCAGCACTCTGGGCAGTCGGGAGTGCATAATAATTTGATGATTGACATTATCCGCATCGAAGCGGAAGAACGCGTCCCCGATGGTTCCGGCGTCAATCTGCTTGGCCCCGTACAGCACCGACAATACAACGAGTGCTGCCATAGCGAACGGGGCTGCTGCCAATATTCCTATCGCTAATGCGCGTTTAGATAGCATATCCCATCAACCTGCATCAAGATCCGGACAGCTTCGCGACTGCCGCTTTCAGGAACTCGATTTTGCCCCACGAAGC
This sequence comes from Paenibacillus sp. H1-7, assembly GCF_022354825.1. Lineage (GTDB taxonomy): Bacteria > Bacillota > Bacilli > Paenibacillales > NBRC-103111 > Paenibacillus_S. Next base: position 1,042,104 of record NZ_CP031168.1, on the reverse strand, counting down.
TCCGCCTTGCGCCAAAGGATCGACTACGTTGACGAACACCTTGTTGTTTTTCACAGCTGCAATGCTTTTCCAAATCGGATTGCTCTGCAGCGACTCCAGCGCTTTAGGCGCATCCTTATTCTCGTCCTCAGAGAATTGCACGAACACATAATCCGGGTTCATCTGCGAGAACTTTTCCAGGGAGATCAGCTCCTGCGCTTTCGCCGCCTTCACCTCGGCAGGAACGGTAAAGCCCAGCTCCCCGTACAGCGACGGATTGAAGAATACGGATTCTGGATAGATGTACAGGCTGCCGGCCCGCACGCGGACGATGACGATTTTCTTATCCTTCATCTTCTCTCCGAGCTGCGCCTTCGCCGCTTTCAAATCGGCTTGGTATTGGGAGATCACTTTGTCAGCCTCCGCCTTCTTGCCCGTAAGCTCCCCGAGTGCCAGTAAATTCGCTTCCCAGTTTGTCGAAATGTGGGACATCGGCAAGGTCGGTGCCATTTTGGACAGCTGCTCCATTACCTCGGGCTTGAATTTCGACGAGCCAAGGATAACATCCGGCTTGAGGCTCAATATTTTCTCGAAATTCGGCTCCGTCTTCTCCCCGATCGACACCGCTTTACCCGTAATGCTCTTGAACATATCGGGAAACTTGCCGGAGACGCTGATCGCGCCTACTGGATTGATACCCAGCACCATCGCATCCTCCATCGATTCCAATGCTCCGGTAATGACGATCCGCTCGGCTTTCTCCGGCACCGTGTACGTTTTATCCAAAAAAGTCATCGTCTTGGCCTTCGCCTTCGCCTTCGCCTCCTGGCCGCCCGCTGCTGCCGGAGCTTGCGTTTGCGTCGGTGTCTGCGCTGCGCCTCCTCCTGCCGAACCCGCGCCGTTAGCTCCTTGAGCGCTTCCTCCGCTGCTCGTACCGCATGCCGTTAACGATAATGTCACTAGTAAAGCCAGCCCTCCGGCTGTCCATTTGCTTTTCATTTGCCCACCTTCGCCTTTCTGTTTCTTAATCTGAATCTATGGCCCTGTAATTGATAACCATTCTCATTGATAATGATAGAGAGTTTTCCTGCCTTAGAACATGGAAAATATCCGGAATCGTCATGGACGATTTCCGGAAAGGAGTCGAAGCGTATCCTCAACCATCCGCCCATGGGCGATGGGAGAATATTCCCGCCATGGATCGGAGTCGATCACATACGTCTTTTGGCTGCGCACCGCTTCCAGCTCCTGCCACTCCATGGAGTCACGCAGCTGCTGCCAGGCGGCCAGCGTTTCACTTTCATGGCAAATGTTCAAAATGAGCCGATCCGGCTGCAGCATGCGCAGCTGCTCTATCGTAAGCTTGTGGCTGTATGCGGAAGACGCGTACGCATAAGCAGGCTTCATCTGCAATTCGCCATAAAAGATGTCCGTGATCCCGCGATTGCAGTAAGCGTACAGCTGCCCTTTGTGGATTTTGACGATCAGAAACGAATCATTGTGCACGATCGGCCTCAACCGTTCCCGCACGGAGTGAACTTGCCGGTCAAAAGAGCTCAGCCACTCGTCGGCCTCCTTCGCTTCTCCTACGTAGTCTGCAGTCAGCTTGAGCTGCTGCCGCCAGTTCAGATCGGCTTGCGGCACATAATGAACATGTCCAATCTGCTCTAGCCGCTCCCTCTCCTCCGGATGCAATCCATCCATGCTTACAATCATGTCCGGTACGGATTGGCGAAGCTTCTCGATGTTGGCTTCCCAATGCTCGTTGATTTTGAAGGCGCTCAGATGAACGGGAATCTCGTTGCGGTACTTGTTATGGTAGTAAGCGGTCCATTTGGGATGCAGCGGCGCAGCGTACGGAATAATGTTCAACGCCAGCAAATGTCCGGTCGTCCAAGCGCCGTAAGCGGCGATTTTCCGCTGCCTCTTCTTCACATACACCGACGGAGAGACGCCGACCTGCTGCTTGAACTTGCGGCTAAAATAAAACTCATCCTGGTACCCTACCTGATGAGCGATATCCCTCAGCCTTGCATTCGACTGAATCAGGTATTGCTTCGCCTTGTTCATACGCAGCTCCGTTAAATAGTCGATCGCACTGATCCCGTACAGCTTTTTGAACAGCTCGACAAAATATTTCGGGCTCACTCCGGCGATTTTCCCCAGCTGATCAATCGTCAAGCTGTCGCCATAATGACGCTCCATATGCTCCTTGGCCCGATCCATCGCCGAATTTGCGCCATCCGCAGGTGGAGCATCTTCCTTCATGAGCTCATACAGCAGCTCTTGAAACGCTATTTGGCGGCGAAACCGTTCCGCCCGCTGCTCGCTGGCATAGCTGTCCATTACCGCCTCGCATAGCATAGCCGTCTCGCCCGGGGAATGCACAGCGATTTCTTGTTCGCCACGCTTCTCTTCAATCAAATGGAGAAGCCTCTCCCCCTTCGACACCGACGGCTCTATGTACATGTCGAAATGGAATAAATACACTTCCAGCCCGTCCCCATCTTCCGCCTTGATGCCGAACGTTTGCTCAGGCGAGCACCAATAGGCGGTTGCTCCCGACAGCCGGTGTTCGCCCGTATCGAGCGTCAGCGTTCCTTTCCCGTGCGTTGCTACTATGAGCAAATAAGAGAACGAAAGCTGCTGCCGCAGCGAAAAGCCATGCTCCCCCTTCACGTGCTCCACATGCCGCAGCTTGTACAGCGCCGCAGTCCAATCCATCTCGTTGCTCCATAACGGCTGCTGTGCAATCGTATTGGTGTTGGTGTTCATCCTCTCTCCTCCGTTCAACGCAAATGCACATCCGCATGAGAAAGCCACTGCGGACGGGAATCCGCCGGCTGCCCTTTCGTACCAGCGTCGGTCCGCGCGGCTGTGCTCTCCTGTTCGTGGCGGTGATGTGCCGTCTCATCCCCTGAATGCATTTGCTCCGCTCTTGATGCTTGCTCATCATTTCGCCGGAGCTGTGTGATCGTTTCATATAAAATTCCCATAGGGAAAACACCTCTTCATGTTGTTAAAATTCAAAGATCATCTAAAGCTCTCCCTAATATTAAATGATAATGATTCTCATTGTCAATTGTAACATGAATCTATTGGCTTTCCCTTTGCTTCGATCAATGGGCAAGCTCTCGGCTCCCCGCAATAGAAAAAGCACGGAACCGTGGTCCGTGCTGAGCTTGTAGAGAAACCTCTAGAATAGAAAAAGCTGTAAGGGTACTCCTGTGGGGTACCTCCCTTGATTATCATTATTGTAACATCCGGGCAGTCACTGCATAAAAAAAGACACCGAAGATTCCTCTCCCGTATCTGCATCCTAATCTTACGCTGCGGATTCATCCGCAATTATTTGTTCAATGCGATAATAAATTCAATGATGGCGATAATCGTCAAGTGCGCAGGATAAAAGCTTCTCCACAGCCATTTCGGCACCTTCATCCGCTCGAACAACCGATAAGCCGCTGGCGCATACACAATGCCTACCGTCGTAACAATACTGTATGCCTCGATAACCCAGCCTTTCAGAAACAGAAAAAGCAAATTTAAAGCAAAATGGCTCAGCACCGTAACATGGCTTTGCGTATACTTATAAATCAGAACAAGCAGCAGCCCATACAGGCCGTAATCGAAATTCATCCATTCCATAAGCGCGACGGCGGCAATAGCGGCCGGAATCCAGACGAGCTTCGCATGATGATCGATCAGATACAAAATAACGATACAAACGAGCAGCGTCCCGACGGCATTCACGCCTATTTCATCCAAAGCGACCATGTAAGGAATCTGGGACAAGAGAGCAATCCCCAAGAGCCGGTACATATATCCTTTCAAATTGCTGGTACGCCGGTAGCCCAGTACGATAAAGTAAGCATAGATCGGAAAGGCAATCCGGCCGATGATTCTCCACATCATTTGATCCTCGAAAAACACAAGCCCGATATGATCTACGAGCATCGTTAACATCGCAATAAGCTGCATCGGAACCTCCTGACGCACTAGTGTACTTAGTTTTATCATGACGCAGATAAGCGGATATTTCAACATTCATTTTAAGAAATGCATTCTCACAGCTCCCTCTTCTAGATCCATTGTGCCGTTCTTGCTCTTGATCCCAGTATGAATTTGAAAGAGTTGGAATGATATTGTAATGTAAACACATTGTGAGATATTTCAATCAAAGGAGCCTTCTTATGAAAAAGGAATATGATACACGTGTATCGTCCGGGTGCATTATTTTCAATCCTCATACACGTGACGAGGTTCTAGTCATCTGGAATGCAAACAAAGACAAACCGGCTTTGCCTAAAGGGAAAATCGAATCCAATGAAAGCGCTCAAGAAGCGGCGATTCGGGAAGTATTGGAAGAGACCGGCTATTCGGTCGAAATACTTAATGCAACCCCTGTTACGGTAACAGGACTAAGGCAGCGTAAAGAACCTTACCTTATGATTACGACACAATTCTTTCTTGCTAAGCTAACCAATACGACACCTATCGCAAAAGAAGACAAATCAATAATTTCTGTGGAATGGATGAAAGTAGATCGAGCCCTTCAAGAATTGGCGTTTCCGGAAGAAATAGAAGCGTTGTCAAATATGCTGCTAGTTCGAGGAGGGTTGCTGTGAAAGACACCATTACTATAAACCAAACGTCCGTTACGGTTCTAAAAGGCGATATTACCAAAATCGAAGCGGATGCTATTGTCAATGCGGCTAACACAAGCCTGCTTGGCGGAGGCGGGGTCGACGGCGCTATACATAGAGCGGGAGGCAAAGCAATCCTCGAGGAATGCATCAAAATAAGACAAAAGCAAGGAGGCTGCCCGGTTGGCGAAGCGGTCATTACTACGGCTGGAAGCTTGCCTGCCTCCTATGTTATCCATACGGTGGGACCTGTGTGGAACGGAGGACAGCATGATGAGCCGGCCAAACTGGAAAGCTGCTACTTGCGTTCTCTAGCTCTTGCTTCTGAATATAAGTTGAACCGCATTGCTTTTCCGAATATAAGCACGGGCATTTACCGTTTCCCCAAAGCTCTTGCAGCCGAAATTGCTATAAACACAGTACTTTCTTATATTCGTTCCTTATCTGCAGGTGATAATAGGTTGGATGGGATTCTCTTCGTCTGTTTCGACGATGAGAACTACGCCATTTACCGCGAGCTGCTGTACAGCCTACAGCCTATGAAAGAGTAGACGCTTGAACGAAGACACAAAGGCGCTATCCAACGGAACAAGTCGATATCACGAACGGCTCCCTACTGGATAACTCATTCGTAGTAACTTCCGGCGCATCTTCCCCTCCATTCGAGTGGCAAAATATCCGCTACTATTCGAAAATATTCCGAAATACCGCACAGGACCAACAAGTCGTCGTCAGCTTCGAGGTTCAAAACTACGTCGGAGGAACTTTCAATCCAGGCGCACTGATGTTCGTTGCGGATCTGTACAGCCCGAACCCTTTTTAATAGTAAGGGAACTGCATGGGCGGCTCCTTTTTTTCTTTACTATACATCTTTTCCTATTATAATGAAGAATGATATTACATAATAAGGAAGTGTACCCAGTGTCTAAACCAGCTTGGAATCGATTGCTTATCTTTTTCGCCTTCATAATGCTATTGTTTTTCCCGGAAAATAGTAAAGCGGAATCAAAGCTCATACCGGATCAGAATCTGGAGGCGGCTGTTCGCACGGAATTGAACTTATTGCAAAAATCTTTGGAAGAAGCCGATTTGCAAAAGCTAGACTCCTTATATCTAAGCGATCCGACACAAAAAGTGCAGTCCCTCGAAGGAATGCAATATGCAGCCAACCTGAATACACTTATTGTTCCGGGGCACCAGCTTCAACAAATCGAACCGCTGCATGGCTTGAATAAGCTTAGCTTTCTTGTCCTGAGCGGAAACGACATTTCAGACATTCAACCATTAGCCGACCTCGTCAGCTTACGGCGCCTGCTGCTTGATGGAAATGAGATAGAACATATCGAGCCATTATCCGGTTTAACTAACCTTACGGATCTACTGATTGGAAACAATAACATTAAACAGATTTCCGCATTGCAGGGGCTTCCGCTTCGATGGGTGGATTTGAGCAACAATCAGATCGAAGATCTAACTCCTTTACAGAAGGTTGCTTCTCTTGAAACGCTATATGCGGGCAATAATCAAATACGTAACATTGATGTATTACTGGAGCTGCCGAAATTGAAGGAGTTCCATCTGGAAAACAACCCTTTGGACGAGCATGCAGCATCCGTCATTAATGCCCTAAAAAATAAAGGGGTTAAAGTACAAACGGTTAAAGAAGATAAGCAAAAGGAACAACAAGATATTAGAGTCAGTCTCGACGCCAATACCGTTCCGTTCAGCGCTCCGCCTTTTATAGCCAATGGCACGACTTTCGTTCCATTCAGACCTGTATTTGACCGACTGGGGATTGAAATCAGCTGGGATGAAGCCACACGTACCATCCAAGGTAAAAAAGACGGCATACAAATCCAGCTGCAATTAGACAATCCGGTTGCCGTTGTTAACGGCAAAGAAGTTACCCTGCCCGCAGCCCCGGTTTTAGTAGACGGCTCTACCTTTGTACCTGTAAGGTTTATTTCAGAAGCCGTAGAGGCGCAAGTCGAATGGGATGCCGAACGGCGTATCGTTATTATTAACAGCAAAAAACAATTTGCAACCAAAGACGGCAAAATCCGCTTTACGGCTTACGGATTATGGAGAGATCTCTCGTCCATGATGGAAATGGATGACACCACTCAGCTGGCTATACGCTATTTTAACTATACCGAGCTGTACATCTATGCTCATCCCAAATCTGTCGTTGATCCTGCTAGCAAGGATTTACAGCGTCAATATTTGGAGCTGCTTAAACAGGAGCTTCTCATCGACAAGGAAAGCATTATAGAAGAGAAGCAGACGAAGGCTCTTGGATTCGATGCGCTGCAGCTGTCTTATGTCAATAATAACGATTGGGACAAACGAATTGACACCATCCTGGTGTTTGAGGCGGATTCCCAATTTTATACCATTATCAACTCTTCCTATGAAGTAACCTATAAAGAGTCAAGCAAGCAATTTCAGGAAATACTTGGTAGCATGACGTTTCGTGCCTCGTAACGTGACCGTAGAGAGAAAGGCCTTGACCGTTGTGGTCAGGGCCTTTCTGATTTGCAGGGTTCTGCTCTCTTACCGGGTAAGTGAGAAACACCCTCTCGGAAGACAGACTGTTGAGAATCCCGTTTCACACTGTAATACTAATGCGAGGTTAAGCGAGGTTTCTCCAGGAGAAGCGACATGCCCCCATTGTTTTCTGGGAATTGCCGTCTCAAAAGGCTTATGAAGAAGGCTTCCGGAAGAAGGTACCACGCCGGGTCCTCTGCAGCCTTTTTAAGCTGCATGAGGTTTTCAGCAAGCAGATGCATTTCGTTAGTGTGCACGTAGCGTTGGAGAGCATCGTTGAGGCGATTCGGACCGTGGATCCGTTATTTTGGCAAAAATGGCTCTATTCGCAGGGTGATCGGACTTTAGATCCGCTATTTCGCAAAAAAACAAGGTTTTTGCCAGTAAAATAGGCAAATAACGGATCCCATGTCCGATCGCACTGCAAAAGCAGCAGCATGTCAACAAATAACGGATCTCCTGTCCGATGGGTACCTGCGTACCAGCCACAGGATTCTGGAACTAACACGTAGACGATAGAATCCTGGTTTGACTCTGCGATAACAAGACTCGCTTGGTTTATTGCAAATATATTATCCGATGACCCCGGACTGATAAAACTTAAAAAGACACGGAGAATCCCTCCGTGTCTTTCATTTCTTAACGCATCGGCTGCCGCCGCAGCACTCACTTCAAATGAAGCTCAATCACCGTATCCCGCTCATCCGGCAGCTCGGCACCCGCCAGGGTAATGAACGCGCCACCCTCAATGTCGGAATATTCCTCCGCCATCCAAGGCGTTTCCACCTTCAGCTCGGTTCCGTCCCGCAGCAATCTCGCCCTCTCGATCTTGCCCTTCAAGCCCTCGAAGTAAGTCGGGCCGATGCCGCGGTCGTAGACGTGGGCGTACAGCTTTTTGCCGTTTTGCGTATAACGGCCCCATTCCGGCTTCGGCAGAGCCGCCGCTCCGCAGCCATAGATGCTGTCACCGTTGAGTCTCAGCCATTCCCCAACCTCGTGCAGAACGTCCAGGGTTTCGCGGTTAATCTCTCCTTTGGCATCCGGCGCTACATTCAGCAGCAGATTCCCGTTCTTGCTGACGCATTCGGCCAGCGTGCGGATGACCTGCTTGGCTGACTTGTAGTTTTTGTCCGTGGAGTGGTAGCCCCAATGGTCGTTCAACGTAATGCAGGCTTCCCAAGGGACCGGCTTGCCGTTGACATCGACGATGCCTCCGGGAGGAATGATCTGCTCCGGCGAGAAGAAGTCTCCCGCGTATTCCTCCGGCTCCGCCGCGCGGATATTGCCGCCGAGACGATTGTCGATGATAATGTCCGGCTGGATAGACCGGATCATCCGCACAAGCTCGGTCGCCTTCCATTTCTCTCCGGTCATTTGATCGTAAGAGAAATCGAACCACATGATGTCGATCTTGCCGTAGTTCGTCAGCAGCTCCTTCACCTGGCCGTGCATATAAGTCAAATACCGGTCAAAATCAATAGGCTTATCCTTGGCCGCTATATTGTCCCGATCCGGATGAGCCTTGTCTCCGTAGCCCGGGTAATCGTCGTGGTGCCAGTCGATAATGGAATAATAAAGGCCAACGCTAAGGCCCTCCTCGCGGAAAGCATCCACATACTCGCGGACCAGATCCCGTCCGGCCGGCGTATTCGTCGCCTTGAAATCCGTCAGCTTGCTGTCGAACAAGCAGAAGCCGTCATGGTGCTTCGTCGTCAGCACGGCATATTTTTGCCCTGCGGCTTTCGCCGCTTTGGCCCATTTCTTCGGATTGTAACGGGATGCGTCGAATTCATCGAAATATACCTTATACTGCTCGTAGCTCATTCGCTCGTTGCCCCGAATCCATTCTCCTCTGGCGGGAATCGAGTACAGCCCCCAATGAATGAACATCCCGAACCGATCGTGCATAAACCAGCGGGTTCTTTGCTCTCTCGTACTCATCTGGAACATCCTCCGTCTCCATAACCGTTATCGCTTACGTTATAAACACTCAAATCTTAGTTATCAGGATGTATGAAATAAAGCTGCCGCGCCGATAAGACCTACATCGTCCCGCAAACCGGCGGGGACAATTTCGTAAGTGCCCCGGTAAGGCTTCATAACGAGCTGCTCCGTCTTTGCCTTCAGTGCAGGGAAGAGCAGATCGCCCGCTTTGCTCACGCCGCCGCCGATGACAATACGGTCAGGGTTGAACGTATGGACCGCATTCGCCAAGCCGAGCGCCATGTAATGAATCGCCCTGTCAACGACTTCAACGGCAACCGGGTCCTGCTGTTTATACGCCTCGAACACATGCTTGGCCGAAGCCGCTTCATCCTGGGATGCCGCCAATTCTGTAATGAGGGATGACCTAGTCTGCATTAGCTGCAGCGCCGCGTCCCGGATCGCCGTACCTGAAGCGAACGTCTCCCAGCAGCCGCTGCTTCCGCAGCTGCATTCCGGTCCGTTAGGATCGATAATATTATGGCCAAGCTCTCCGGCGAAGGAAGACGTGCCCAACAGCATCTTGCCGTCCAGTACGATCCCTGCTCCGATGCCGGTGCTGAACGTGACGTATACCATATTCTCGGAGCCTTTGCCCGCTCCCCGGACATATTCGCCCCAAGCTGCCGCATTCGCGTCGTTAACTACCTGCACCTCGACGCCGAGTGCCTCTCCCATCCACTTCTTCAATGGAACGTTGTCCCATTCCGGAAGATTGGTGCCATGCAGCACGATGCCGTCCCGGCTGTTGACCGCGCCCGGCGAGGCAAGACCTACTCCCGACAACGTACGGCCTTGGGAGACGGAGCGGATCATCTCAACCATCCTCTGGACGACTTCTTGCGCCGTGCGCGCATTCGCGGTTTCCATGCGTTCGCGGTTCAGAATCTCGCCCTTCGAATCGAACAGCGCCGCCGCGATTTTCGTCCCGCCGAGATCTATTCCTACTACATAATTATCTGTGGTTTGCAATATGATTCACCTTTTTTCAAATCTGTTATAAGTGCGAGTTCCAAAGGTTATAAAGTCCAGTGTCAGAACCTCGGCAAAAGCATCCTCTTGGCCTTTCAAAGCCCGAGCGTGCCTATAAACAAAATTTATTGATGCAGACTGTCGGATAACGCCCGCAGCTGTACGGGATCGATAGGCGCCAGTCCAGCCCGGCCGACACGAACGGCCGATCCGAAATGCACTTCGCTCACCCCGGTTTGCTCAATAAAAGCTTCAACGGTTTCCGGTGTCAGGCCGTTGCCCGCCAAAATGCGCAGCGAGCTGCCCTGCGACGCTTCAACCAGCTTCTGTATCGCCGGCACCGATTGCGGAGCCGGCTTCAACCCGCCGGAAGTCAGCACGCGGGTAATTTGCGGGTAGCGCATGAGCGTCTGCAAACCGGCCAGCTGATCCTCCAGCTCATCGAACGCCCGATGGAAGGTCACTTGCATCCCCTTCGCATGAGCAAGCATCGCTTCCAAAGCTTGCTCATCAATCCGGCCATCTGCCGTCAAAGCGCCGACAACAATGCCGGCCGCTCCCGATGCGGCGATAGCCTTGATCTCGGCAATCATCGTCTCCAGATCATGGCTGTCGTAGACAAAAGACCGGCTGTGCGGCCTGACCATGACATGAACCGGTATTTGCACGGACCGGACAACGTGTTGGACCAATCCGATACCGGGAGTCAAACCGCCTTCGGTCATTGCAGTAATTAACTCCAACCGATCGGCCCCGTTCTCTTCAGCTCTTAGAGCATCGTCTATACAAGTGGCGATGACCTCCAGTATCATTGCGAAACCTCCCGATCTCCTGCAGTATGTTTCTCGGAGTACTGCACCGCATAGTCCGCGAGCAGCCTTGCTCCGTATCCGGTAGCTCCTACCTCGGCATAGCCGACGTCCTGCTTGTACTGCACGGTGCCGGCCATATCGATATGCACCCAGCCCATCGATTCGGCTACGAAGCGCCGAATGAACAACGCCGCTATAATCGCGCCTGCGAGCGTCGAAGTGCCGACATTGCGGAGGTCGGCATAGCTGCTGCGCAGCTCCGATTCGTATTCGTCCATCAGAGGCATCGGCCACAGCCTCTCCCCATTGCGCTCGCCGATCTCGGCCAGGCTGCGCGCCATGTCCGCATCGCCCCAGATGCCGGCGATGCCCAGGCCAAGGGCGTCCCCGACATTGCCCGTCAGCGTGGCAATGTCGATGGCTTGCGCTGCGCCGAGCTTGGCAGCGTGAAGCAGCGCGTCGGCCAGCACGAGCCGGCCCTCTCCGTCCGTGTTCGCAACCTGAACGGTCAAGCCGTTCGGGTAGCGGATGACGGAGGACGGCAGCGTCGCGCGGGCGTCGGGAAGATTGTCCGCGACGGCGATCAGCGCAGTCACGCGGACCGGGGCTTGCTGCCGGACAAGGATGTCCATCGCGCCGATAACGGCAGCCGCGCCGCCCATATCCATCCGGGCGTCGCTAATGTCTCTGCCCGTCTTCGAGTTCATGCCGCCCATGTCGAAGGTGATGGCTTTGCCGACCAATGCCAGCATAGGCGCATCCGCGGCGGAAGCCGCTTCGTAGCGAAGCTCTATCAACGCTGGAGCGTGCTTGCTGCCCGCTCCTACGGTAATCAATCCGTTCATGCCGCGGTCGGTTAGCTCTTGACCGCGGTATACATGGATGCTTACAGGCCGGTCCTTGAACAAATCAAGGGTCCATTGGACGAAAGCATCCGGGTTCAATGTATCGGGCGTCTCATTCACCCAATCTCTCGTCAGATTGGTGCCCTCCGCCCGATGAAGGGCGAGCTCGACGACGGCCTCCATCTCGGTGCGCGTCAGCTCGACCCACTCTTCCGAGCGAAGGATGAGCTCGACATCGCCCTGGATTTTCGTTGCGCTGCGGTATTTATCGAACCGGTACAGGCCGAGCAGCCAGCCTTCGATCCAGGCTTGCAGCCACGCTGCAGCCGCTTCTTTGCCATTCTGAGCGGCGGCAGCGGACGAGGCCCTGACGAGCGCTCCGCTGCTCCGTCCTTCCTGGAGCAGTGCGCGAGCCGCAGCACCGCCTGCGCGGCGGACCCGCTCCAGCGTTACGCTGCGGCGCTCGCCCATTCCTGCGGCGAGAGCATCCCGCTCGCCTTCCGACCGGCCGTACAGCCAGGTCAGCGTCCCCGGCCGCTTGCGGCTTTCGCCGATCGGATAAGGAAGCGATTCTCCGGCATAGGCCGGATGAATGAGGACGTCCGGCGATTCGGACTTATCGAGTGTAATACGCATAGCGATCCCTTCTTCGGCAATAAGATGAGGCTCCCGAGGAGCCCTAGGCTTGTTGTGATGCCCAAAAATGCTTGAAATTCCCCAGTATACTCCAGTGGAATATCTCTCTCCGGCCACTGTTGAAATCCATAAAACTTGATTAGATTTATCGGTATTTTTAAGGATTTCAAAGGCGGACGCTACCGCTCCTCCGTGAAATACTCCACCTGCATACATGTTGAATTTCTATAAAAAGGGCAACCCCAACACCCCAAAGCTCCGACGGAGCTTTTAAACTGAACCGTCTACTTACTGGCTCTTCATAATCTCTTCGTCGTACAAATGGCAAGCCACTTGATGGCCTGGCTCGACCTCCCGGAATACGGGCTCCTTCTGCTTGCACACTTCCATGCAGGACGGGCAGCGGGTATGGAACCGGCAGCCGGACGGCGGATCGACCGGGCTCGGCAAATCGCCCTTCAGAATGATCCGCTCCTTCTTCAAGGTCGGATCGGGAACCGGCACCGACGATAGCAGCGCCTGCGTATAAGGATGAAGCGGACGATCATACAGCGTGTCCTTGTCCGCTGTCTCCACCAGCGTCCCCAAGTACATGACGCCGATGCGGTCGCTGATATGCTCTACGACGCTCAAGTCGTGGGAAATAAACAAGTAAGTAAGTCCGTACTCTTCCTGCAAATCCTGCAGCAGGTTCAGCACCTGCGACTGAATCGACACGTCCAGAGCCGATACCGGCTCATCCGCTACGATCAGGCTCGGGCGTACGGACAACGCCCGTGCAATGCCGATCCGCTGCCGCTGGCCGCCGCTGAACTCGTGAGCGTAGCGCTCGGCATGGACGCTGTTCAGACCGACGGTCTCGAGCAGCTCCCGCGCCAGCTTGTCCCGCTCCTGCGGGCTGAGCTTCGTATGAATGAGCAGCGGCTCGGCTACGAGATCCTTTACTTTCATTCGCGGATTAAGCGATGCGTACGGATCTTGGAACACCATCTGCATATCCTTGCGGATCGGCCGCATTTGATTATCGTTAAGGCGGCTAATATTTTGCCCGTTAAACCATACTTCCCCGCCGTTCGGCATCAACAGCCGGGTGACGAGACGCCCCGTCGTAGACTTGCCGCAGCCGCTCTCGCCTACAAGGCTGAACGTTTCTCCTCTGCGGATGGCGAAGCTGATGCCGTCTACCGCGCGCAGCGATTTGGTTGTACCGAACCAGCCCTTTTTTATCGTAAACGATTTCTGTAATCCTTTTACTTCAACCAGCGGAGTCTCCATCATGCGCTTTCTCCTCCTTCCGGCTGCGTCAACCAGCAGCGGCTTTTGCGCTCCGCTTCCCCTTCGATCGGCAGAAGCTGCGGCTCCTCGGTAAGACATCGTGCCATCGCATGAGGGCAGCGCGGCGCAAACTTGCAGCCTTGCGGCATGGCGCTCAAATCCGGCACATTGCCCGGAATGGACTCCAGCCGGCGAACCTTCTGCCGCAGCTTCGGCACCGAATGAATAAGCCCCTTCGTATAAGGATGCTGAGGCGTTTCGAACAAATCCTTCACCGACGCCTCTTCAACGACGCGTCCGGCATACATGACGACGACCCGGTCGCACATTTCAGCAACAACCCCGAGATCATGGGTGATGAGCAGCATTCCCATGTCCTGCTCTTCCTTCAGCCGCTTCATCAGATCGAGAATTTGCGCCTGGATGGTTACGTCCAGCGCCGTCGTCGGCTCATCGGCGATCAGCAGCTTCGGGCTGCAAGACATCGCCATCGCGATCATTACGCGCTGCCTCATTCCTCCGGACAGCTGATGCGGGTAGTCGTTCACCACTTCCTCCGCCCGGGGAATCCCTACTAGCCTGAGCATATGAATGGCATGCTCTTTTGCTTGCTTTCGGCTGTATCCAAGATGCAGCATAATCGGCTCTTCGAGCTGTTTGCCGATCCGCAGCACCGGATTCAGCGACGTCATCGGCTCCTGGAAAATCATCGCCAGCTCATTGCCGCGGAACCGTCGCATCTCTTTTTCCTGAATCCGAGTCAAATCCGTACCTTCAAAAAGAACAGCGCCTCCGCTAATCCGCCCCGGCGTATCCTTGAGCAGACGCATGATCGACAGGGAGGTTACGCTTTTGCCGCAGCCGGATTCGCCGACAAGACCCAGCACTTCGCCTTTATTTATATGAAAGTCAACGCCGGACACCGCCATTACGCTGCCGCCATCGCGTCGAAACTCCGTTTTCAATCCTTGCACATCAAGCAATCTAGGCGTCACGGTCTGGCCCCCCTTTAATTTTTCGTCTTGGGATCAAGAGCATCACGCAGTCCGTCCCCAACCAGGTTAAAAGCAAGTACTGTCAAAAAGATCGCCGCGCCGGGAATATACACGATATGCGGAGCAATGCTCAAATAGTCGCGTCCCATGCTCAGCATCGCGCCCCAGTCAGGCTCGGTCGGCTTCGCGCCCATGCCGAGAAAGCTCAGGGAGGATGCGGCCAAGATGGCACCGCCGATTTTCATCGTCACATTGACGATCACGCTGGAGAGAGTCTCCGGAAAAATATGCTTCCATATAATACGTCCGTTTTTGGCACCCATGGAACGTGCCGCTTCTACGAATAACGTTTCTTTGGCCGACAGCGTAACGCTTCGGATAATTCTTGCAAACGACGGCGTGCCGAATACGGCTACCGCTATGACCACGTTGGACAAGCCGGGACCCAGAATAGCCACGATCCCGATGGCGAGCAAAAGATCCGGAAACGAGAACAGCACGTCGCTGCTTCGCATGATGAGCCGGTCCAGCCATCCGCCGTAATAGCCGCTGAACAGCCCGAGAACCGTTCCGCATACCGCCGCGATGAGCACGGCGCTCAAGCTGACCGACAAGGTCAACCGGGTGCCTGCGATAAGCCGGCTTAGAATATCCCGGCCGTACTCGTCCGTACCCGCCCAATGCGAGGCAGACGGAGTGGACATCAACGCGTCGTAATCCGGCTCGTTAGGATCGAATGGTGTCAAGTAAGGCCCGAACAGGGCGATAATGAAGAGTATAACGATGAAAATGCCTGCAATGAGCGACAGTCTTTGCTTACAGAACTTTCGGAAAAATACCGCTGCACGGCCTTTGGTCCGTCCCGCCGCAAGCGTCTCTCGAGGATCGGAGGAACCGGCCCCTGCCATCGTCGGATTGTTGTTCATAATATCCCCTCCTAATTCGACGCATACCGGATTTTCGGATTCAGTACACCGTACAGCATATCGACGATCAGATTAATAAGTATGAATTGGGTGGCAAACAGCAGCAATAGCGCTTGAATGACCGTGTAATCTCTAAAAGCGATGGAGTCGACCAGCAGTCTTCCGAGTCCCGGAATACTGAATACGGTCTCTACCATGACGGAGCCGCCCAGCAAAAATCCGAACTGAAGTCCGGCAACGGTGACGACTTGAATCAAGGAGTTGCGCAAGGCGTGACGTCCGACAACGATAGTCTCGCGAAGACCTTTCGCCCGTCCTGTCCGGATATAATCCTCCCGCATCGTTTCCAGCATCGAAGCTCTGGAAAAGCGCGCCAGCATCGACATGATGCCCGCTCCTAGAGTAAGCGACGGAAGCACGTAGGAGCTCCAAGAATCGATCCCCCCAGTCGGGAACCAGCCGAGCTCAACCGAAAAGATTTGAATCAATACAAGCCCGAGCCAAAAGCCGGGAACGGAAATACCCGATATCGCGGTCAGCATCCCTGCATAATCCGGCCAGCGGTTACGGTTGACCGCAGAGATCGTGCCGATGACAAGACCGATGATAAGCGCCCAGCCGAGACTCGTGAACGTCAGGATGATCGTCGGCATAAAGCGGCTTTGCAGCATATCCGAGACCGGCAGACCGGAACGCAGCGAGTTACCCAAATCCCCTTGCAGCAGATTGCCCATGTAGTTGATGTATTGCTGCCAGAGCGGCAGATTCAGTCCGAGCTGCTCGCGAATGCCGTTGATCTCTTCCAGCGTAGCGTCCTTGCCGGCAACAAGCCGGGCCGGATCGCCGGGAATTAAGTGGATGAACATGAAGACCAGTACCGATACGACAAACAGCAGCGGGATTACTCCCAGAAGCCTTTGTAATGCATATCTGCCCAACTCGTGAGCCTCCCTTCATTCGAAAACGTAAAGAACAGGGGCCGCTTCTTTAGCAACCTGCAGAAACGGCCCCGATATCATTTCATGACTCTCACATGATGGCTCTTATTATTGCTTAATTTCCGCATCGCGAACGCTGATGGAGCCGTCCGGAAATGCTTTCACGCCGTTTAAGTAAGCTCTCTTGCCTGTGATAACCTGATCAACACCCATGAATGCCCATGGAGCGTCTTCCCAGATTGTTTTTTGAATATCGGCGTAGATGGTTTTCGCTTGCTTCGGATCGATCGATTTGTTCGCGTCGGCGATCCATTTGTCTACGTTGGCGTTTTTGTAATATGCCGTGTTCGATCCCGCAGGAGGGAACATTTCGGAGCTGAACAAGCCTCTTGTTGCGCCGTCCGCATCGCCGGAAGACGGGGACCAGCTTACGTACCACATTTGGATTTTAGCTTCTTGAGGCGTTTTCGCCGAGTTTATTTGCTGCGACAATGTGCCGCCTTCCATCGATTTCACTTCCAGCTTGATGCCTACAAGAGCGAGCTGCTGTTGAATGAACTGCATGCCTTTCATCGTTTCGGAATCGTTCTCGCCCCAGATTTCAGCGGAGAAGCCGGTAGGATAGCCTGCTTCAGCAAGCAGCTTTTTCGCTTTTTCTACATCGTAATCGTAGCCGGTTTGCTTGGAATAATATTGCGTTTTGGACGACATTGTGGAATCGAGCTTCGAGCCGAGACCGGATTTAACGACTTTAATATAAGCTTCTTTATTAATAGCGTAGTTGATTGCTTGACGAACCTTTACATCGTCGAACGGTTTTTTCATTGTATTCAGCGTTACGTAACGAACGATTGTGGAATCGATCTTGTCTACAACGATATCCTTCTGTCCTTGTACTTCGGATACTTGCTCGGTCGGCATCGGATAGATGAAGTCCGCTTCGCCGGTTTTGAGCATTGCGATACGGGAACCGTTCTCCGGAACCGGCTTGAAGGTAATGCTGTCAACCTTCGGCAAATCCTTTTGCCAGTAGCTCTCATTTTTCACGACAACGAGACGGTCGCCTTGCACCCATTCCTTAAATTTGAAAGAACCTGTACCTACCGGGTTTTTCGCGATATTCTCGCCTTGCTCCTTCAAAGCTTTCGGGCTGACCATAAGGGCCATAGCCATTTTGTTCAGGAACGCGTTGTACGGCTCGCTCAATGTAATGACGACTGTTTTGGCGTCAGGAGCTTCTACTTTTGTTACTTTGGCAAAGCTTTTGCGCAGCTTCAGGTTGTTTTTCTCGTCACGGATGCGATCCAGGTTGACTTTTACCGCTTCAGCATTGAAATCGGTACCGTCGTGGAACTTGACGTTCTCTT
Source organism: Paenibacillus sp. H1-7 (assembly GCF_022354825.1). Lineage (GTDB taxonomy): Bacteria > Bacillota > Bacilli > Paenibacillales > NBRC-103111 > Paenibacillus_S. The sequence goes on along the minus strand of NZ_CP031168.1, from coordinate 1,024,183 downwards.
TCAATGTAAACGTGTAAACCAGACCGTCTTCGCTGATTTTGTGGGACGCGGCCAGCACCGGCACCACGTTCATGTTCTCGTCGAAGCCCATCAAGCCTTCATACATCGTTCTTGCGCCGCTGATCGAGTGGGTATCGCTTGCGTTGTGCGGATCCAGCGTAATGAAGTTAGCGTTGATGGCGATCACGACATCTTTATTGTTTTTGGAGACCGCCTTGGTGCCTTCGTCTTTGCCGGCGTTCGCATTGTCCTTGCCGGCGTTGCCTCCACAGCCCGCTGCCACGATCGCAATGATCAGCATCAGCATGAGTGTGGACCAAGTTTTTCCTTTAAACTTCATTTGTTTCACTCCCCAAAGTATGTTGTATTAGAATCGCTCCGCGCCCCCAGTTGCTTACATGCAGGATTGGAGATTATTCTCTTGAGTAAAAATTTGCGCAGGATCAAGCCTTCAGCTGAAAAACCGGCTTGCGCTCTCCGACGAGCGTTCCTCCATCATTGACGATGGCATTGGGAACGAGCTTGTACAGCCGGTCGATCGTATCCTGGTTGTCATAGCCGAGACGCTCGAGAATCGTGGCGATAATGCACGGCCACACCTGCTCGGAGCCGTCGGATACTTTCAGCGAAATGCCCAGCCGTTCCTTCCTCAAGCCGATGCCGTATACACCTTTGGCTCCGCCCTTGGCAGCCAGGTTCGGATCCTTGAGCAGCTCCGAGCAGACGAATCTCGTATCCGCGATCATATCGGGATATTCGTTCATCAGCTTCGCCATTCTCGCCGCGGCATCCCGCGTTTCGGCATCCTCAATGAGATCGGGACAAGCCAGCTTCAGGAAGGAATATGCGATTTTGTGCAGCGGAAGCGCGAAGATCGGGAGGCCGCAGCCGTCCACACCTTGCGGAATCGAAGCTTCCGGCACCTCGGCGATATAGGCCAGCGTCTGCACGATTTCCTTCTGAACCGGATGCTCCGGATCGTAGTACGTGTGCTCGTCCCAGCCCATATGCTTGGCCAGAGCGATCATGCCGGTGTGCTTGCCCGAGCAGTTGTGGAAAATTCTCCGCTTCGCCTCATGGGCCCGGTGCCGCTCCGCCTTGGCATCTTCATTGAGCGGATACGTTGCGCAGCAATGAAGCGTCTCCTCTTCAATGCCGGTCTTCTGCAGCATCGTCTCCAATGCGTCGATATGAAACGCTTCACCCCTGTGGGATGCTGCAAACAGCGCCGTTTCATGCCCCGTAAGCCCGTACACCTCATCGATCTTTCGTTTCATGGCCGGTATCGCCTGGAACGGCTTGGCCGCTGACCGCAAGAACGTCATATGCTCCGGATCTCCAGCCGAGTACAAAACCTTGCCATTCTCATCCACGATGGTGATTGCCCCGTAGTGTACGTTCTCCAGCACACCGCCGCGGTATTCTTCAACTAATGGCGTAAAGCCAACATTGCCCATGGTGTTTCCCTCCCAATTGTGCCTTGCTGCATTCAACTTCACTATGATTTCACTTCATTATTCAAGCGCGAAAAAACAATTTTGAGACATCAGTCCCGAACCGATCACAACGCCCTGCTCCTGCAGCTCGGAACGTATAATGCGGAACGATCCGCGCAGCGGCTCCCAAACGAATCTGGTGAAGCAAAGGTTCCCGACTTCCTCATAAATTTCCGGAAACTTGTCTGCCAGCTCGCCGCTCAAGATTACCGTGTCCGGGTTGTACATGCAGACGATATTGTTGATCGTAATGGCCATGTACATCAGGGCGCGGTCGATCAAATATTCCGCCCACCGTTCCCCTGCCCGTCTTGCTTCGAAAAGCTCCTCGATGGAGCGGACCGGACGCATTTTGTTCGCTTCCGACAACAGCGAGCTGATATTGATGTAGGTTTGCAGGCATCCCGCTTTCCCGCAGTCGCACATCATGCCGTTCGGATCGATCGTCGTATGTCCGATTTCCCCGGCGCTGTTCGTTTGGCCCCGGTAAATCTCCCCTTCGATAATAAGCGCTGAGCCTACGCCGTTACCGAAGCCGAGCAATGCCGTCCGTTCGGAGCCTATGGCGGCGCCTTTCAAATGCTCGGCCAGCGCCTTCACCTTCAGCTCGTTGTCCACCGCCACGTCATAGCCGGTAATTTCCTTCAGCCGCTTGGCCAGATCGACATTTTTCCAGCCGAGCTGGACGGAGAAAATGACGACTCCGCTATCATTGTCGACAATTCCGGGAAGCCCGATACCGACGCCGATCAGACGGCCGCAGTCGATGTCGTTCGATTTCGTTAACCGGTCGATCTCAGCGCCGATGCGAGCGAGCGTAACCTCCGCGCTTTCTTCCGGAGAGCGGGGATAGTTGCCGCTCACAACGACATTCCCCTGCAAATCTACAATGCCGATATTGATTTGATGGCGATCCAGCTCGACGCCGACAGAGAGCACCGCAGCATCTACCATGGCAAGCAGCGTCGATTTCCTGCCCAAGCCGGCGGATACTTGCTCCGTCTCCAACAGGTACCCTTCTTCGGTCAGCTCCGCTACGATGCGGCTGATAGTAGTAGGACTCATCCCTGTCTGCTTGGCGATGGAAGCGCGGGAGATCGGCTGCTGGTTTTTGATGATCTCAAACACGGTGAGCCGGTTTTGCCGCTTCATAAAATCTTGATCGTGCTTTTTCACTGTCCATCTCCCCATTATTTTCACCAATGAATTAAATACTGACAATTCCTACGGATTTTGAATGGATTTCATGTAGAATGTTAAGATATTTTGTTGTTTTTTCAATTATATTCTCCAGTGATATTAATAATAATGGATACCCTTAAAAGATGTCAATATAAATAACACCATTGCAAATTATGAAAATAATTATGAAAATGAAAGCGATTGATTCTACAACGAATCTATTAGAACGTTTCATATTTCACATGAATGTTACATGAGAGAGCTTTAAACGAAAAAAACACCGTCCAAAGTGCAACGGTGCTGATCGAATCTTTTCATTTGAATGCAGTTACCTTCCTTGATTCTCCAGGCTTTATTGAGGCAATATACAGTACAGCGTAATATAGGAGCGCATCACCCTTTGATCCCGCTAAACGTAATCCCGCTTATAAACGTTTTCTGAAGGAAAAAGAACAGTACGATTACCGGCAGCACCATCATAGTGGATACGGCCATCATCATGCCCCACTCCGAGCCCTTTTGACTCTGGAACTGCTGCAACCCGAGCGACACCGTGTAGGAAGGCTCATTGGTCAAGTACAACAGAGGGCCGATGAAATCCGTCCAGCTTGCCATGAATTGAAACAACGCCACAGCCAGGACCGCCGACTTCGCGAGCGGAAACATGATCTGAAGATAAATACGGAACTCGCTGGCTCCGTCTATACGGGCCGCTTCACGCAATGCGTCGGGCAGCCCGAGGAAAAACTGCCGCAGCAGAAAGATATAGAATGGCACTCCGAAAAATTGAGGGATGATGAGAGGAAGTGAAGTGCCGACCCAGCCTAATTTGGTGAACAAAAGGAAAAGTGGGATCATCGTCACTTGTCCGGGTATCATCATCACCGCTAGAGTAGCGGCAAACAACAGACCGCGCCCGCGCCACTCCAGCTTGGCAAAGCTATAAGCAACCAAGGGGCAGGAGATAATAACGCCGATCGTACTGCATACGGTAATGACCGCGGTATTTCGCAAATAGGTCCAAAAAGGGATATAGTCTACGGCACGGGAATAGTTGCTCCATTCAAACGGCCGCGGAATCCACTCCGGGGGAAACGTGAAAATTTGCGTAAGCGGCTTAAGGGACGTCGATAACAGCCAAATGAACGGAACGATGAAAAAAATCGAGGCGGCAATCAGACAGCAATGAGCCAGAATGCGATGCACTCTTTTGACAACGATAGGATTCATGCTCTTCCCCCTCCTTATTTGCCCTGATAATGAACCCAGCGTTTGGATGTTACGAAGATGACGGCCGTCAGCCCCATCACGATCACGAATAAAATCCACGCCATCGCCGAGGCGTAGCCCATTTTAAAATATTTGAATCCGTTCTCATATAAGTACATCACGTAAAATGTCATGGAGTTGGCAGGGGTTCCCTGGCCTTTCGTCATCGTATAAGGAAGCGTGAATTGTTGAAACGCACCGATCGTTCCCATGACCAGGTTGTAGAAAATCACCGGCGTCAGCAGCGGCAAGGTGACCGATTTCGTCTTCTGAAGCCAGCTGGCCCCGTCGATTTCGGCCGCTTCATAGTACTCATCCGGGATGTCTCCCAATCCGGCCAGATAAATGACGACGGCATGACCGATCCCCCAAAGCGACATGAGAATAAGGGAAGGCTTGGACCAGGCTTCCCCGCTAAGCCACGGCGGCCCGTCGATACCGATCGCGGATAGCATTCCGTTAACCAAACCGAAGTTCGGATGCAGCAGCCACATCCACAGCACGGCCATCGCTACTTGGGGAACCAGGGTGGGCAGGAAGTAGATCGTTCGGTAAACAGCCATGCCTTTGACCTTCATGTTGAGCATCATCGCAAGCGCCACTCCAAAAAATATGCTTAGAGGGACGAAAAATACGGCAAAATACACCGTGTTGTAGATCGATTTCCAAAACAAAGGATCGCGGAAAAGATCGATATAATTAGTCAAGCCTACATATTCACCGGGCTGCAAAATGCTGTAGGTGGTAAAGCTGAAATAAATCGACATGAGGATCGGAACCGCATAAAAGCAGAGCAGGCCCAAAGCCCAGGGCGAAGCAAAAAGCCACCCCGTCCAGTTGGTCCGGTGGAACGATCTTCGTTTGTCCGCTGCAGGAACGATGTTGGCATGAGCCTGATCAACCAGTTTCGCCATGTACATTCTCCTTCCGAATCATCATACGCCGACAGGCAAGGAGAAAGAGTCTCCCCCTGCCTGCCGCACGGCTTATTTATATTTTTCCAGCGCTTTGTTGACCGTCTCCGTCACTTTGTCCAGATTCTCCTTCGGGGTTCCTTTGCCGCGAGTGGAGTTTTCCGTTGCCGACGCCAGCTCGTTCCACAGCAGCTGCCCTTCCGGTATGACCGGGCGGTTGTGCGAGTTAGGTAAAATATTGATGAATTCCCTCATTATCGGATCATCCTTGTAGCCGTATTTGATGTTTACAGAATCGATAACGGCGAAATCGGAGTTGGCGTTAACCAGATACTGCCCCTCCTCCTTGCCCAGAAATTCGAGGAATTTCCAGGACGCTTCGACGTTCTTGGCGCCTTTCGGGATAATAATGGAGCCGCCGCCAGACCAAGTCGTAAAGTTCGTTCCTGTCGGAGTCGGTATCGGCGTAACCCCATAGTTCAAATTGGGCTTGAATTTCTTGATGCCCGCAATCGTAAAGTTGCCGCTTATCTTCATGCTGATTTGGCCGGAGATGAACGGGTCCATCTCTTCCGTACCGGCTGCGCTGGTGAAGCCGGCAATGTCCTCGACGTTGTACTTTTTGCCGAAGTCCGTCATCCACTGCAGCGCTTCAACGACTTTCGGGTCGTTAGCCGTAATTTTGCCCGTCGCCGGATCCTGGAACTTCCCTCCGAACGACCATCCCCATGTATACAGCCAGCCTTGCGAATACCAGGGAATGAAGCCGATTCGTTTAAACCGTTTGCCTTCCTTGATCGTCAGCTTCTCGGCGGCCGCTTCCAGCTCGGCGATGGTCTTCGGCGGCTTGTTCGGATCAAGCCCCGCTTCCTTGAAATGGTCCTTGTTGTAAAAAAGCATCCGGGAATCGGTATCGATCGGAATCGCGTACAGCTTTCCTTTGTAGCTCGACTCCTCCCATACGAACGGATAGTATGAGCTTTGGTTAATTCCGGATTGCGCCGCCATGGCGGATAGGTCCGTCAGTGAGTTTTGCGACGCCCAGGTCCCTACCTTAAATCGGTCCAACAGCGCCATATCCGGCGGATTGCCTCCCGCAACGGCGGTCAGCAGCTTCTGGTCGGCTCCCTCGTTGGATTCGGTGTAAACCAGATTGATCTTGATCGTCGGATTTTTCTCCTCAAACGCTTTCACGACTTTTTGCATATTGTCCAAATCTATCGAAGTAAGACCGTGCCACAGGGTGAGCGTGACTTTCCCCGAAGCGTCCTTAGAGGGAGTGTCTGCGCCCCCCTTAGCTGTTGGAGAGCAAGCGGATGCCAAGAGCGAAAACATAAGAAGAGACAACAGTGCCAGAAATACGGGTTTGTTCGTTTTTCTCATGCCAATATCCCCTTTCACATGGATTTGTCGATTCCGTAGCCTACTTGCAAACATCGATCCATCTCCGATGAATCGCCGCCCTATAAGCATCCCGCTAAGAAGTGAGTATAAGAGTTAACGATGCAATGAATGGATGCTGTTCACCGCCAAGCTGAAAGCGCTTCAACAAAATGCAAACACGGACATCCAAATAAATAACGTAAGAGCACCCCCCAGCATCATTTACAGTAAATTACATCATGTGCGTATAGTTAGTATATTGATATGACCTTTAACATGTCAATTTCATTTTCATGACATACTAAGCTGCGACAAAGGGAAATAATGTCACTTTTTTTGAGTATCCCGTCCTTTTCACGCATTGGGGGCAAGGAGCGAATAGTCCTGAAAAATGGGACGGACGGCAGTCGTTGGACAGCAAAAAACGCCTTATTTCGCCGGAAATACGGCATAAAGGCGTTTTGGATTGGATCTGTACGGATTGCAGCCGGCTTTATCGGCCGTCTTTTACAACCAAACGGTGTTCAATAATTTTACGTTCCGGAACGGTCTCTCCGTTCAATTGCGAGACGAGCATATCTACCGCCTCCTGGCCCATCCGCTTCTCATCCTGCTGAATGTGAGTGAAGATCGGCTTTCCCAGACTGTCGTTGAGGGAGTCGAAGCAGGCAATCTCGTATTGCTCGAGCGGCAGTCCCATCGAATCGATAACCTGAGCGAGCATGGTCGCAATCAGAAATTCCGACGTGACGAAGGCTCTGATGTCGGGATATTGCACCAAAAACCGTTTCATCATCTCCTTGTCCCCATCCGTCTCCCTACCGTTCTGATTCATAGGGAGCACGCTCTTGAAATTCGTCAGGCAGTAGTCCTGATTTAGCTTCAGCCCTTCGAGCGTACAGGCCAGCGTATACCCGTACAGCCTTTCCTCCAAGGTCGGCGTGTTCTCCACCGGTGAGGACAAATAGGCGATTTGATCGTAGCCTCGCTTGATTAAGGACAGCGTGAGATCCATCGACGCTTTCTTGTTATCCGTATATACGGAGCATACCGGAATCCCCTTCAAATACCGGTCGGCCAATACAACCGGAAATTTGTCCAACACGAGACGGAGCAGCTCGGAATTGTAATGCTCGCCGTGGATCGGAACCACGATCAGCCCCTTGACGCCGAGATGGACGAACAAGCGGATCGCCCGCTTCTCTTCCTCCCTGCCGCCGTAAGTCCGCTTAATAATAAGATCGTACTGAAGCTCAGCGCACCGCTCCTCCATCGACCGCAGCAGCTGCAGGCCGAATTCGTCGGAAAAATTAGGAATAAGAAGACCTATAACCGGTCTGTCCTGCTCATCCGGGGCAAGGCTCAATCTTGGTTCCGAATGGTGCGGCGGTCCAACCTCTGGTGTGCTTCTGTCGGTTACAAAAGAACCTTTTCCTTGAATGCGCCGGATGATCCCTGCATCGGCCAGCTTTTCCAACGCTTTCTTGGAGGTGATTCGGCTGACGCCGAACCGTTCGGCGAGCTCTTTCTCGGAGAATACGCGCTCACCCGGCTTCAACCGCCCCTCCTCAATCTCTTGGACAATAAACATATAAAGCCGCTCATATAAATGTGCTTCCATTTCGACCCACCCTAATTATTTTTGCTAATATACTAAGTATATCATCAGATAGGCAATTCGTAACCTACAATGTAAAGTTTTTCTCTTTCATTCCTCTTCTTTTATGAAAATATCGAATTTTTGTTCGTATCGATCTATAATGGAAAGATACCATTCTTTTGAGGGAGCAAGGAGCTTGGCTATGAGTTTATTCGCTGCATTAAACGATGAGCAGTGGTCGGAGCTGCTGGAGCAAGTGGCTTCCGCCTTTAATGAAGTGACCCTCAGCCGGGGGTTCAATTATTTCAAGCAACAGTACGTGGTGAAGCTGAGCGCTTCCGAAGATCGTGTGATCCAGGCGAGGGTGACAGGCACGGAGGATTATTCGGTTACGCTGAATCTAAATAAGTTCAAATCCAGCTACTGCACTTGTCCTGTCCAAACCTGCTGCAAGCATCTTGCTGCGGTACTAATGGAGCTTGCCGACCGGTTAGGCTATCCGGCAACCCAGATCGTGAACGCCAAGCAGCATGTGAAGCGGACCGCTTCCGTACCGAAGCCCGAACCGGGATCGGAATCGGCAATCAAGGGATTGCCCGGCAAAGATATTGCCGGCTGGCACGAATTCCTTGAGCAAGCGACAGCCTATATCCGGCCGCCCAACGATCAGGGGATTTATGCAGATATGCTGAAGCATCGGCTGCAGATGATCCGGAAGAATTCGACTGCTTTATCCGAGGTGGACTGGATTTTTTTCGAGCTGCACCAGATGCTGTTCATTTTGTACAAAATGAAAAACGGCGGCGTTCAGAGCAGCGCCTCCTTCTTCACCTCGTTCGCACTGCACCGGATGTACGACGACATTCAGACGTGGCTGAAACAGAAATCGGCCCAGCTTCGCTTTACCCACTCCAGGGAGCGGCTGGAGCAAACGTTAGCCTATATGAGACAGCGTATGGCGGAAGAAACCGGGCAAGCTTATTTGGACTATGGGCTGTATACGTCGCTGTGGAAGCACTGGATAGCCTCCTCTCCCGATGCCGATGATTGGGCTTCCCGGGAAATCGGGGAGATGGAGCAGGTGCCGTCCGATTCGATGTCAGCCTCGCTTGCAGCGGCCAAAGCTTTCCTGTACCTGCATCAGTCGCAAAGCAAGGAAGCCTGGGCGGCTGTGGAAGCGATAGGACCCATCAACAAATTGCAGCCCAGCTTGCTGCTTCCTTTCCTGAATCAGCTGGCCGGTTCCCAGAGCTGGGACGGACTCGCGGATTGGTTAACTCGAACCTCCGCCGCCTTTTACGGACGAAATTCCTCGGAGCTCGGCGCCTATATGGGGTACTGGAGGGCAGCCATCGAGCATGCTCCCGATGCGGAGCCGGCGATGTGGGACGCTCTGGAGGAGATGATGCCCCATTCGATCCGGATTATTGAGGACCTGCTGTACGAGCAGCATAAGTGGAAGCCATGGCTGGAAATGCAAATGGTGCAAGGCCACGATCCCCTGTACCACCGAGTCAGCGTACTGCAGCCGATCGAGAAGGAAGCGCCGGAGCTGCTGCTGCCCTATTACCATCAAGCGATCGAGCATTATGTCACCCAGAAAAACCGTCACGATTATAAGCTGGCGGTCAAATTGCTGAAACGGCTGGAGAAAGTGTACAAGAAGCTGAAGCAAACCGAGCGCTGGGACTTCTTCCTGGCCGGCTTCAGCATACGGAACAGCCGATTGAGGGCGCTGCAAGAGGAATTGAAGAAAGGAAAGCTGCTGCAATGAGCAAACAATGGTATGACATAACGCTGAACGTAATATTGACGGATGGCGGGGATGCCCTGTTGTGGGGACAGCAGAACGGACAAGACGTCCCGGGCGAGAAATTCCGCAAGCTGCTCTTCGCCTGGCACGAGCCGTCCTATTACGGAACGACGCTGGAGCTGCAGCAGGCCGGAGACCTTACGGTGACCGTCCTGCCTGCCGACATGGTGATCCCCTTCTTCGCCGAGCGGAATTTCATGGATATTGTCCGGTGGGAGAACGGCAATGATGGCGTGAACGGGCTGCTCAAGGCCGCCCCGCTCCTGTATAAGGCCGCCAAGGAAGGCCGTTATACGCCGAGCTATAAGTCATTTCGCAGCGGCAAGCTGCAGTGGACATGGGACACCGAAGCCGAGGAGCTGAAAGAAGTGGACTGGGTGGCGCTGCAGCAGCTGGACGTCTTAAGCGATGACCTGAGCGGCTTGCGGTCGGCCTTCTCCGCTACGGTAACCGGGGAGCACTATACCGACGAAGCTTCCATCGCCGATCTGCGCCGCGATTACCCGGCGCTATTGCAGCTGCCGCAGACACCGTCCGCCGCGGCGGAGGCCTTCACGGAAGAAGAGTGGCTCGTGTCGCTTGGCTGGAAGCCGGACACGGCGCCGTTCCGCCCTGCCCTGCAGCTGCTCGAGCCGGATGAGGAGCAGTTCGACTGGCGCCTTCGGCTCGTCCTGCAGGACAAAGGCGAAGGCACGACGCTCGTCCCCGTCCGCCTCGCTGCGGACGGGCATGCATCCGGCGCCTGGGCGGCCGAATGGAGCCCCTACATCCGGGAGCGTGCCCCCGGATGGGCGGCCAGGCTGGCCGCGGCGCTTCCGCAGGCGCGGAGCACCGGCGACAGCGAGCTCTTCGCGGAACCGCTAAGCGACGAAGCCGCTTGGCGGTTCCTGACCGCGGACAGCCGTCAGCTGCTGAACGACGGCTGGAACGTGATGCTGCCGGCCTGGTGGGAGGCGGCATCGAAGCGCAAGCCCCGCCTCCGCGCGCAGATTGCGTCGGAAGCGGGCGGCGGCGGGCGCGGCCAGTCGCTGTTCGGGCTGAACGCCCTCGTCGACTTCGACTGGCGGATCGCGATCGGCGACGCCGATCTGAACGAGGCCGAATTCGCCGAGCTGCTCAGCCGCAAAGAGCGGCTTATCCGCTTCCGCGGCGAATGGGTGTACCTGGACCCTGCGCTGCTCGAGCAGATCCGCAGGCTCATGGACAGCGTCAACCCGGACGAAGGGTTGTCGCTGCAGGATGTGCTCCAGCTGCATTTGCTTAGCGAGCTGGAGCAGGAGCAGCGGCCGGGACCTTCAGCGAGCGGTGGTGCGAAGGTAGGCGATGCGGAGGACGATGAAGAACGGGTCCAGCTGGAGGTGGAGCTCAACTCCCACCTGCTTGCGCTGCTCCGCCAGCTCGGACAGCCGTCCGAATTAACGGAGCTGCCCGTTCCAGCAGGCTTGCATGCCGAGCTGCGCAGCTACCAGCGCGAAGGCTTCACCTGGCTCAGCTTCCTCCGGAAGTTCGGGCTCGGGGCCTGCTTGGCCGATGATATGGGTCTCGGCAAAACGATCCAGTTCATCACCTACTTGCTGCAGCACCGGCAGGAGTCCAAGACTCCGGCGCTGCTCATCTGCCCTATTTCCGTGCTTGGCAACTGGGAGAAGGAAATCGCCCGCTTCGCACCCGATCTGCGGGTGCTGCTCCATTACGGCAAAGGGCGGTTGAACCGCGACACGCTGCATGACGCTATACAAGACGCGGATGTGGTTATCACCTCCTATACGACGGCGCTGCTCGATCAAGAGCTGCTGCAGGAGGTTCACTGGAGCTCGCTCTGTTTGGACGAAGCCCAGAATATCAAGAACGCGCAGAACAAGCAGTCCGCTGCCATCCGCACCCTCAAGGCGGGACATCGCATAGCGCTGACCGGAACACCGATTGAGAACCGGCTGTCCGAGCTGTGGTCGATTTACGACTTCCTCAATCCCGGATACTTGGGGAACTCTCGCGGGTTTCAGCACCGGTTCGCCAACCCTATCGAGAAGCATCAGGATGAAGAGCGCACAGCACAGCTGCAAAAGCTCGTCAAGCCGTTCATGCTGCGCCGCAAGAAGAAAGACCCTGCGATCCAGCTCGATCTGCCGGACAAGCTGGAGATGAAGGTCTACATCAACCTTAGCGCCGAGCAAGGCGCTCTCTACGAGCGGGCGGTCAAGGATCTGATGGAACGGATGAAGAACCTCGAGGGCATCGAGCGAAAAGGCGCCATCCTCGGTGCCTTGACGCAGCTCAAGCAGCTGTGCGACCATCCCGTGCTGCTGACGAAGGAGGACGCGCTGTCCGAGGAGGTCCTTCGCTCCGAGGAGCGGCGGGAAGCGTTCGTCACGCGCTCCGCGAAGCTGGAACGGCTCGTCGCCATGGTCGACGAGCTGCGGGACGAAGGCGACTCGTGCCTGATCTTCACCCAGTACGTCGGTATGGGCCGTATGCTGGCCGATGTCCTCGGCACGCACCGGAACGAGCCCGTGCTGTACCTGAACGGCAGCACGTCCAAGGCGGACCGGGACAAGATGATCGATGCCTTCCAAGCCGCTGACGGCAGCGGCCCCGGCATCTTCATCTTGTCGCTGAAGGCCGGCGGCGTCGGCCTCAACCTGACGGCCGCCAACCATGTGTTCCACTTCGACCGCTGGTGGAACCCTGCGGTCGAGAACCAGGCCACCGATCGTGCCTATCGGATGGGCCAGAAGCGCAACGTCCAGGTGCACAAGTTCATCTCCCTCGGCACGCTCGAGGAGAAGATCGACGAGATGCTCGAGAGCAAGATGAGCTTGAGCGAGAATGTCATCTCGACGTCTGAAGGATGGATTACGGAGCTTTCGAATGAGGAGTTAAAGGATTTGTTTACGCTGAGGCAGTCGTGGTGAATGTGAAAAGAAGCTCAGACCGGGTTGTAGGGTCTGAGCTTCTTTTGCGATGAAGGTGATCATTTAAGAACCTGGCATCATTTCTCCTTTTTCGATTTGCTTGCCGCTTTTTCAAGATTGCTGGCCACTCGATATTTCACGATTTTTCTTATGAGGTCGTAAGGGAGTGGTTGATCGATAGGGAATTGCAATGTCCCTTTCGATTTGTGATATGGCTTTACTTCTTCTTTGAACATTTCAATTCCGCTCGGAGCGGGATAAAAACCGATGTGATTCTTAAAAGCCGCAAAATGCACTAGATTTCCATGAAGCTCGAAGGTAGGCATTTGATAGCTGATCTTTTCCTTCGCATCCGGCGCCGACTCTTTGATCACTTGCCTTAACGTTTGAAGAATATCTTGAATTTCGGGAGTAAAGGTAGATATATATTCATCGATGGATCCATAAGTGATTTTGGTTTCTTTCATTGGGGTGCTTCTCCCTTCACAGTAATAAAACGAAGCTGATTAAAAAGAAGAAAAGAACAACCCTGCTGATATGGCTGTTCTTAGCTATGGTTCCAACTTCTGCACAATACATTTTACCCAAGAAGGGACAAGGACAGACTGATGGGATTTTTGAGCATTGATTGGTGACAGTTCATGCATGAGGCGAATCCTGATCAGATACAGGAATTACACTACCATCATTAAATTCCTTTACAATCTGGCCTTCTCTCGTCTTATACACAATATAGATTTCGTTTGCCTTGGCATCCAGCCTTGCCCGATCGCCGGTAAGCTTTATTAACTTTTGTAGAGTTTTAATTTTATTCATCCAGTTCATCGTCCGCATCAGCATTTTGTTTACAATACAACACACAACTATTAAATGAATTATTTAAGCTAATTGTAGGGCCGTCGCGTATCTTACCACAGACCTCATGTGTACAACTACATCCTCAATTGCAGCAGTCTGCAAATATATGATCATTATAATAAATCAGCCAGTAAGGCTTTTAGAAATCCTCCACTGGCTGACATACGTGAGAAATTATTTTGTTACTATGCGCTGCTGTTCATCTACTACGACGTAATCCAATTCGATTGCCTTCTGAATCCCGTTCTTAACTGCTTTCTCCAAAGCACTACCCGATCTAGCATATCCGAGTATTTTAACTACTTGCTTTATTAACTCCTCTTGGGGAAGACTGATCTGCGAAGCAAGGATAAATTTAACGGCAGCTGCTATTTCTTCAGGCGGCAAATCTTCCGCAATACGGCGCTGTGATTCATCTAATGATACTCTAAATACTCCGTATCGATATGGTTCAACTTCATCGGGCCAGAAAAATACAGCTCCTTCGGTTTCTGTTGTCTGGGGTTTTACCTTGTTAAAAAGCTCCGTAAATCGTTGATCCAGCTTCGTTCCTAAGCGTGTAATTCCCCAAGCTTGCAAAACGCGCTTAGTAAGCAAACCACGGCTAATGGGACCTTCTTCCTTTATGACCTGCTTAATTTGGCCAAGGATTAATTCAGTATTGGCCGGAGAATTGAATAAATCAGATCCTAATGGTACAGGATCGAGTGAGCTTTGAATGTAATCATGTATTTCTTCTGGCTTGCTCGGCAAACTAGCTTCAACGAGGCTTTCAAGTTTTGAAGGAGGAGCCGTCTGAACCCGTTTCATAGAATGACCACTTTCAGGATTAGTTTCAAGAGTCCCCTTCCTTCTATCGTCTTTGGCATGTTGAATTGCTTCAATAATAAGACGAATATTTCTTCCCTTGTTCTCCCACCAGTCCGGACTCCATACCCGATAGATTGTCCAGCCAAGCTGCTTCAGAACTTGTTCGCGCAAAATATCACGATCACGGGCAGTTTCGGCATTCTGATACATAGGACCGTCAAGTAGAATACCAAGTATATATTGACCTTGATTATCTGGATCCAGTATCCCAATATCGACACGATACCCCGATACGCCCACATAAGCTTCAGTATCATATCCATGAATCTTTAATTCTGCGGTGAGACCGCGATGAAGGTTAGATATGAGTGGTATTTGCTCTAAAGCTTCACCCACTGGCAGTGCTCGTTTTCCTTTTTCCGCATACTCTAGGAACGCTTTAAGCCCTAGCACCCCCTGGGCACTGATACGGCTGGCATTCAAATGATGTGAACGAAGCGTCGAGAATACGAGCATTTCATGTCTGGCTCTGGAAACGGCCACATTCAGGCGTCGCCATCCTCCCTGACGATTCAAGGGACCAAAATTCAGACTCACCTTCCCGGATGAATCGGGTCCATAACCTACTGAAAATAAGATGACGTCCCGTTCATCTCCTTGTACGTTTTCCAAGTTTTTTACAAACAATGGCTCCGACATTTTTGCCAACAAAATCTCCAACTCTGGCTCTTGTTTGAAGGCATCTTCAAGCATATCCTCAATAAGCGTTTGCTGAATGGAACTGAAGGTAACAACACCTATACTACGCTCTCTTAGTAGAGGATCTTTTACCCTACGAATAATTTCTGAAACAACGGCTTCCCCTTCCGCCCGATTTTGTTTCGTACGTCCGCGATCATAGAATCCTTCTATAGGGTACCATGTAACACTTGAAACGGGTTCATCTGGAGATGGGAACGTTAACAGCTTATTATCGTAATAATGCGCGTTGCTAAAGGCAATCAAACTTTCATGTCGACTGCGGTAATGCCAGGATAGATGCCGCTCAGGCATTCCAAGTGCCAGACAGTCATCCAAAATACTTTCCATGTCCTGCAATGACTGATCTTCGTCTTCAGATTCATTACTACTCTTCGAGAAAAAGCTTGTCGGCGGCAGCTGCTTCGGATCACCCACAATAACAGCCTGATTCCCTCTGGCCAATGCCCCAACCGCTTGTGCCGTAGGAACCTGGGAAGCTTCGTCAAATATGACAAGATCAAACTTTGCACCGTTTGAATCCAAGTACTGGGCTACGGAAATGGGGCTCATCAACATGCATGGTACTAGTCTAGGAAGCAAATTAGGAATTTGCTCAAAAAGCTTACGGATTGAAATATTTCTTCCTCCGCTCCGGATCGCTCGCTGTAAAATCCCAGCCTCAGAGCTTTGTGCCGCTTCCTGCGTCATTTGCGGAATTTTGGAGGAAAGACGCGCTACAATCTCTTGCTGTGTTAGTTGGGAAAAATAATCGTCGGCTTCCTTAAAACGGTTTATTGCTTCCTCAAATAAAGTTCCCGAGAAAGCTCGCAGACGTTCGTCCCGAGCAATGATGTAATTGGCCATCGCTTTGTAAAGCCCGCGTTCAAATCCGGTATGAAGCTGATCATTAGTTAGGGCACCCTGTTCGTATGGAATAATTAGTGGAAGCAGTCCTGCCTCCTCACCTAGAGAGCGAATTCTACGCCAAGTACTCCAATCACGTAATCCATCAAGATGCGTTGCCCAAAGACCGGCTTTGTCTAAAATGAAAGCAAACCAATCTTCGGCATCTGGAGTGGACCTTAATTGTTCATACTGAATTGCTAACAGCTCAGCTAATTTTTTTTCATCTTCAGTAATACGGTTAAAGCTTTCTGTCACATCTGAAAAGAGCTGATTCTGATTAGTATCTTCTCGACCGTTAACAAGAAGCTCCGCCATTTGACTTCTCGCTTGACTAGCCAAAGAAGAATTTTGGAACCACTTTACGAGAAGCTCCTGTACTTGTTTTAGCCAATTACCAGCTTCCGAGATTTCTTCCCATTTGCCCTCTTCGTTCCATATCAAACTATGACCGAGCAAAGGAGCTGCATCCCCTTTAGCTTCATTAAGCTTTTGCTCTTCTTCTTGCCAGGATATAATCTCAATTAGCGAATCCTTTACTTGATCTTTAGAGAGAGTATTTCCGGAAATCAGCAGCTTTTTCATCATTTTTAAAATACGGTTTTGACCACTCCATTTTGGTAAAAACCATTGGAGCTCCATTCTGTTCCATTCGGATAACATCATTTTTGCATCAAACCGAAGGATCTCCGAAGAAGTGAACCGGGAAAGTACTTTTTCCCTCAGCTTATCTCTTCTTCTTCCTTGATCGGCTGCAGCTTGAAGCAAAGCCATAGAAGCGTCTGCATCGGTCGCTTGAAGCAAGGCAGGTTTAATATCAGGGACACGGCTAGCCAACTCGCAGAATCGGACGAGTACAGTAATATTGCTGTAAGTCAATCCGGAGTGCTCCAATTTAAATCTCTCCGCTGTTTTATTAATAGTACCCCGGAGTCTCGAAAGCTCGGGAATATATCTTTTTAGCAGCTGGTCTACATCAGACTTCACAGTTTGGGAGTACGAGATTATGCGGGCATCACTCCAAGGGTTACGGAATGGATCTCCACATTGAGAGCCGGCAACTTGAATTTGTGAAGTAAGGTCTTTCCATGCTACTAATTTTTCAGGGTTCAACCCTTCAATGGCCGCTTCATTGAATCGAACTGCGTCCAAACCTTCAACAGAACCTTCTTTTTCATAACCAGATATCGCATCAAATAGAGATAATCCAAAATGATGCTTATGATGCAGAGCCTCCACATATCCATTTAATTCGCTTCGCAGTTGAAACAATCGTTCTGCCTGACTCCCCCATGCTTCCGATGGAAGAACTCTTCTCGTCTCGATTGCCGAGGCTAATTGATCGAGAACGGATTTTTTTGTGCTTTTGTTTGAATGCAGCTCCAGGCAGAAAGAGCCGACGCCGATCTGTTCTAGCCTTCGTTGTACGACAGAAAGTGCAGCCATCTTCTCTGCAACAAACAGGACTCGCTTTCCTTTGGCCAATGCATTAGCAATCATGTTTGTAATGGTTTGCGATTTCCCTGTACCCGGCGGTCCGTGAAGAACAAAGCTCTGGCCATCCGTCGCAGCTCGTATAGCGGATAATTGCGATGAATCGGCACTTATAGGAATAGCTAAGCTTGTAGGGTGGTCTTTATCCAGTGACCCTACAGCTGCATTTGAATCCTCTTGCCATTTCAACTTTCCTTCCATGAGGCTTGCGACGATTTTATTTTCAGCTAATTTATCGGCTCGTGTGCGGATATCGTTCCACATCACAAATTGACCGAAAGAGAAGAGACCCAAGTATGCTGTTTCTTCCACATCCCACCGAGAAATATTAATCAAGGCGTGTCTAAATACGTTGAATACTTGCTTCAATGCAATTCCCTTCTCGTCTCTTGGGAGCGGGTCCAGACCGTCAATACCGATGCCAAAATCTTGTTTCAGCATCTCAAGCAGCGTGATATTCATATGCGGTTCTTCATCTCTAGCGCGAATCACATATCCAAGGCGGGATGACTTACGCAAAATATCAACCGGAATCAAAACTATCGGTGCATATCGAGGCACCTCGCTTACCGGTGATTCATACCATTTTAATAAACCAAGGGCAAGATACAACGTATTCGCGCCATTTTCTTCGAGAGAACTTTTGGCTGAGCGATATAGGTGAACCACTCTGCGCTCTAGGTCATTAGCACTCAAGTCAATGCGCAGACGCTTCCTGTTGAATTCTTCTCGAAGCAGCTGTGCAAGCGGATGATCGGCATTTATGCTTTGATACAAAGTGGCATTTCGCCCGTTGTTCTCCCAATCACCTGGTTTGGCAAGCAGCTGAAACTCCTCTCCTTCCGCAAGCGCGTCTTCCAAATCGCCCAACTGAGCCGTTATGACTGGAATGCTCGATTTCGAAAGGCGAAAATTTAGAAGTGAATTCCGCAGCGTCAAATCAAGCAGCCGACGCTCCCACAGCTTCTGTCTCGTTGCCCGAGGAAGGGAATCAACTTCAGTCGGTTTTTCAAGCACATCCAAGATCTCAGGAGCAGCAGTCGCTGCCGTTTCCATCTGAGATTGTTCCAGCTGTTCTATTATCCATCCGTCAGCCCCAGCCGTTCGCAGCGGTAGAGGCCTAATAGCAGCCGCGCGCGCTCGACGTATATCCACTAGACAATCGAATTTATCTGGGTCTTGTAAATGTGCCTCTGCAAGCTGAGCCGCTCTATCAAAGCTTATAGAAGGGCCTTCTACAAATGCTGTCGATTCGATAATACATATTTCATTTATTCCGGTGGCGATCCTCTTAGTTAAAACGGATATATCATCCTGCACACTTTCAGCAAACGTCTCCTCCTCAAGCCAAACACCCGAGAAAGCATGTCCTTCAGTAAAAATAAGAAGCGGATGCAGACCAATGGCCTCTAGACAAGCTGCATACAATAGTGACAAGTCAAGACAATTACCAATCCGGTGTGTGAAAATGCTCTCCGGAAGACGAACACGCTGACCGATGAGCTCAAAGCTTGGAGGGGCAACGCAATAGGCAATGCCTCTGTTTTGTAGTGCCGAATAAATAGCAGCCGCTTGTATGCGAACCCGATTCGGGTCCTTACTCTGATAAGCTGTAAATGAAGAGTTCCCGCTCCACGTTCCCAGGATGTCCGCAGCTTCACGTACAATCTGAAAAATGTGCTGGTGGTTAGGCGTAACATAGGCTGCGATCATTTCAGGTAGAATTGCAAGTCCGCTCCACTCGTCAAATGCCAGAACCGAAATATTCCCTCGTTCTTGAAGTATCTCTGATTCACCTTGCCATACAGATAGGGTCAGTGTACCGGTAATTCGCTCTGATAACTCTCCGAGATAGGCAGCCGACATTTGCAAATTAATAGCCCCAAGATCAATCGACTGACCAGCTGGCAGTAATTCATAAGAACGACTCCACTCATGAGCAAATTGCGGCTCTGATGTCAGCTTAATCGTTATCCCTCGGATCTCTTCCTCTGTCGGATTCGTAATTACTATTCTCTTCACTACCGGCACGTGATTCTGCTGCATACCATAGTTTACTGTCTCGCTATATGACCACTCACAACGAATGTTTCTTTCCAAGTCCTTCGGCCTCCAATCCCTATGATGCTACTTGAGTCTCTTGATCCACCAAAATTTCCAATTAGTTCTATAATATCACTAAAGTCTGCATATTTCTGCGGCTTTCGACATAAATACAAAAAAACCATTCCAAAACGATTTCTTTGTCAGAATGGTCAATTCTAATCATATATATAAATCTATACATGCCTGCTGTTTTTACATCTACTCGAATTCATCCTACTCTGAACCTTCCAAAATCGTACTGCATGTGCCATAGGTTCTATTTATGACGTTTTCATTCTGATCAAGCTCATGTATTTTCTACTAATTTCATTATTCATAGACTCTGCATACTGATCCGAATAATAGATAATCGTTCTTCCTCCTCCATTAGGTGTAGGTCCATCAATAACTTTTAACATTAACGATTCACCACCTAAATCATACGCCACAGTTTAGTGTAGAAAGCATGGTAGTTCACGCCCCGACCGAAATAGTCGCCTCACACATTTTGTACTACTTGTTTCGTTCAGCTAACCCTTATTAACCCCATAATCTAATATCGATTTATAAAATTGCTCCGTGTCCGCGTGACTAGGAAGCCCCGAGACCTGTCCATCCCCAATCTCAATAACCGTCCAACTTCCGCTTGCGGTTTTGGCGATATCCATCGTAAAAAACCGGCTCTCTATACCCTCTGCTAATTTTATAAACGAATCCAGCCCTGTGATGCTCTGTTGATAGTCCGCCTCATCCCAATACTCTGCACACTGAATCAGCTTGTGATTTAGAAAAAACAACCGGTACTCATTCGATAATGGCATACCGCTTTTCGGATGCTTGGTGAGCTGCTCCAGTTGAATAAACTCGCGAATCACAATGCCTTCATTAAGCTCTGAGCCTTGACGATCAATGAAGTTTTGAACAACTACCTGAACCCTCTGCTTGTCGGATGCATCGGGTATATAACATGCCTCTTCCCACTCATGTTTTCTGGACTTTACGTAATCCTTGACTAGAGCCGGCTTGTTTGCGAATATGCGCATCTTTTCAAACAGAATATCAACCCCCTTGGAAAGCTCCCCTATTTCTAACCAAATACTTTGTGGAGTTACCTCTTGAATAGCGTCATAAGAATAAGGGAAATAGTGGCCATTTCTATATTGAGAAGGAGAGTTTATTAAGAGAGCGTTTTTCTGCTGCAGTGCATCATATAACTGCTCGTAATCGCGCGGGTTCAGCATCCATCCTCTGTAAATGAACGTTTCAGGTGTTTCGAATGTTGGAATCCGTTTAACTGCCTTTGTTAAGTTTCCATCCAAAACCGATTCAAGAGAAATCAAATGGACATCCAGTCCCAGGTTATTGGCACTCCTAAATTCATGCTCATATTCCATATCTACGGCTTTGTCATTCAAAGGATCAGAGCAAAAAACGATCTTCATCTGGCATCCTCCTCACATTTATCGTTTTTAGGACTTATTCTTCATCGCGGCGACTTTCATGAAAGGCCGCTACCTCCTTATCAATAAAATCCAAAGCTTCTTGTTCGTAATAAATCTCTCCGCACTTTAAACATCGGCTCGCTGGCACTGCCGGGATTGTAAGCTTGATTCCATCAATGGAAAGCATTTTATTCTCTAAAACGATTTCTGTCCCAAGCTTACCACATGCGGGACATATTGCATCATTATAAGTACCCTCATTATTTTTGAATTTTCTTATTTCCTCTTTGCTGCCATCACATATTCCTAAGTCAACTTCTAGCTCCAGCAAAAAATCACTAATTACACTGTGCTGCTCATCCGTTAAAGTATGGTTGTTCTGATAATAATTTAATAGGCTCACAAAACAAAAGTCACTAGGTACAAATACTCCTGCCGCAGACTTTATTACACCAAGTTCTTCAAGCTCCTTGTTTGTAATCATGAGCACCCATCCCCTTCGGTTAATGTTAATCCTTAGTTTATCAATGAGAAGAGACAATAGATTGTCATCGAATATGTTTCTACAAAAAAAACCATTCCACGACATCTTAACTGTCAGAATGGTCTCTTATCCTAATTATCCATTGTAAATATTCATCCATGCCTGCAATTGTTCTTTCATGGTTTTCCTATATGATTTTGGCTCCAAAATTTCTGCGTTAGGACCATACTGGTATACCCAGTTAAGAAACTCCCTATCGTGATTAAGGGTAACTTCAACCATCAGGCTCCCATCAGGCAGATCCTTTATCTTAGGTTTTACGAACATTTCTTCCTCTTTAATATAACGAGCTACTGCCGAAGGATCCCGCTGATTTTGGTTCATTTGTGTTACACTTTTATACCAACTTTACACCAATGGCTAAAAAATTTCTCCTGTATTACCATTTCAACTTGCTGTTTCATTGAAAAAATCCTGTATTAACAAGGTGTTTCGGTAACTGTTTCATTTCGAACCAGCAGCGCTACGCTCTCCAAATGCACCGTATGCGGGTACATGTGGGAATTGGTTGGATTCTGTGTTAGTTGGTTAAAACCCTTGATATATAAGGGTTTTAACCATAGCATATTGTTATTTTAGTTTGAGTTCTATTGCTTGTTGACGATGTTCGTCAACAAGATGTCAACAATAACAACATAGGATTGCATAATCAACAGAGTCGAACCAGACCTCATCGATTCCAGTGGATTAAACAGTAGGAACTCTTCTTATACAACGCATTTTTCAGTTTTAATTTTTACTGTCTGTAAAAAAAGAGAACCGCCAACGGGGCGTGGGTTCGGGGATTATGGTAATTTTTTAACGGGTGAGCGATAGGAAAAACTAAGAAATAAAGCCTTGTGTATCAAGAGTTTGAGTAATTTTCTGAAAATGAAGGCATTTCATTTTCAATGCGCCGCGGACTGCAGAATCGCTCATTCCCTACCAGAAATCCTGCCAGACATTGTCGTTTTGATCACAGTACTACCAGTATGTGTATGCAATTCTCCCAAGTAAACCGATATGTTCGACAACCTACGATACAGGTTTTCGGACTTCGGCATGTTTTAATGTATCCTTGGTGTTCCTAATTTAATCCTAGCAATAATACGAATCCTTTAATGCCAGAATTGTCATTTTGAGAATACGCAGATATTCTTTACGGCTTCGAATCCCTCTAATAAATGAAGTATCCATCCCGGATTTTCGAAGTTTTTCGATCCAATCCAACGCAGCTTCACGACCTATTCCTTGCTCGAGCATCCCATAGTAGATGTACACCAACTCGTTGCTGACGTTGGTATTGAACACCATTGGATCATCTGAGTTCACATTGACTAGAATATTGGACAGATCTCGATTTCCAGCAGACTGAATTTTGAATAACTGGTTACCGAACATCGAGTCAATCTCTCCAATCGCTTCGTTCGAAGATGGATTAACCTCTATTACGATGCCAATGCTGGAAATCTTATGGATCAGGTAGTTTTGCATGTCTGCGGCAATCACTTGCTCATTCTCATTCATCATTACGTAGATCGGCTCATTCAGCTTACGTAAAGTATCTTCCTGGTGATAGGATTCGTACAGCCTATCTACCGATTTCCGGGCGTCCTCCTTCATCCCCCCCTCATCTATTTTCCGATCTAGCTTTTGATTATTTAAAATTTTTGCTTCGAATGCCACTCGCTTGAAGCGCCTTTTGTAAACTTCATACAGTGTGGGGACTCGAAGCCCGCCTTCAGGAATTAGATCATCGAATAGACTTCTCGCCATCTCATCAATTCGTCTCTCCAAGTATACCAATGTCTCTGTATGAAGCTTTGTTGTGCGACTGCACACTCCCCATGTCCATAACAGATTGTCCAAATATTCACCACGAGGTATAATTACGAGCGGATTTCGACGAACCCATTCCTCAATATCCACACCTAGTGCAATTCCATGTCCGATGCGATCACCTGCATGTAGCTTGCAATAGTCAATCACTTCATCCATACGCCGTAATCCTGAATTCAGATGCCGGAATTCTTCGCCTGCATGAAAAGTAAAGAACAAACTTTGACTCGGTAAAATATTGCCTTCTGGATCAATAATCCGTAATGAGTCATACTGACTATCCCGCGCTTCTTCGAATACGGGTGCAAACACTTGTACAGGAGTGTTATTTTCAAGGCTTGCCGCATCTAGTCCGACTATAAAGTTCATGACCATCG
This sequence comes from Paenibacillus sp. H1-7, assembly GCF_022354825.1. Classification (GTDB taxonomy): domain Bacteria; phylum Bacillota; class Bacilli; order Paenibacillales; family NBRC-103111; genus Paenibacillus_S. The sequence continues at coordinate 1,000,542 of NZ_CP031168.1, read as the reverse complement.
GGACATTTTTACGAAGCTGCTGAATCATTTTGACTTGCTTTATATATTGCTCCTGATGTTCGCCAAAATGAAGTCCTTTTAATGTATGGTCTCGTTCCTCATCATATAGTGAAATATCCTTTTCCATGTCGTCTGGACGCTTGATCAGATGATAAACAATCCCGATTAGTGGAAATTCCACATTGGGGTCTTCTTCCACTTTATAGTCTTCTTTCAGGATTTGCTGGTAGGATTCTAGAATTTGCAGCAACTTCCGACGATTTAGCGCTTCATCGTTTTTAATTGAAATTCGTAGCTCAATCTTGCGCAAATACCGATTCTGAAACAGCGTCCGTAGCATCATAGTGAAATAGTCTTCTTTATCCCAAATACCCTCTGTCGACCGGTCAAAATACCCACGAAAAAAATCAAGACCATGCATAATTGTAGGTTGCGTCACTTGCTGATAAAACTCATTTTTGATCGAGATATACTTGAAGAACACACGAAAGAACTGCTCAAAGTTTGGGTCTAGCTTAGAATCGCCCTCGATTTGTCGCTTATATGAAATAGCTTTGTGCAAAAAAATATTTTCACCATAAGTCTTAATATGGCGATGTTCAGGGAAGATTGTATTTACAAAGTCGATCGATGACTTTTCTTCTTCATTGATAAAATAAATTTGAATCCGATCAAGCGCTTCTTTAAGCTTCTCTAATGGAGCAAATAGATTGTCCTGACTACGAACCAAATCTAGCAGTAGCTTTTGTGTTTCCGAATCCTCCTCAAAATTAGACTTCAGCCATTCAAATAAAGGCGTTCTAGGTTGAGGGTTAGGGGAAGAGGTAGGATCAGTTAAGCTTGGCTCTTGATCCTTCAAATAGAGAGCAAGTACCAAACGCAGCAATCGTGCTGTCAAAATATACTCCTGTACTTCTAACGAAGCAGCCAGATGATTCGGTTCAAACTTCTTAAGATAGTCGGGCGGACAAAGGTTATTCATTACCATTTGCCATAAAATCGAGAAATTGAACGCTGCCGATGCATGAATATGATTCTCGGCAACACCCCTTCTCAACAGATCATCTAACGGGGCATCTGCAAGATTGATATGCTGGTAAAACTCATGAAGCTGCACGGGATCATGAATATTGTTTTTGGAATGATGCAATGCCACTATTAAATCGAGCGGGATAAAACGGCTGATTGCATGGAAAAAATGCACTTTATCCTGGTCTTTATATTGATCCATAAAATCAATGAACCGCCAGCGTTTATGTCCATTCGCATCATTCTTCCAATATTTGAAAATAACATCCCCATCCCGATATGAAATCAACGCTTCGGAATATTCATCCATAACCTGGAAGTAATGCTGGTATAACTTTTTTTCGATGTGAGGTTGTCCTGTACCAACAGGATTATGTGCAAAACCATGTCGCTGAGCATCTCTCTCGCTACATAACATCGGATAGAACTTCTGAAGCATGAGATTAATTTCATCCAAGCTATTCGGTTTGGCTTTACGCAGAATCTCATCATGCAGCTTTCGCTGCATTTGTTTTCGTGCTTGCTTACGCTTTTCTTTTGCCTCTTCGCCTGCTCCTTCATATTCCAGTACTTGCAAAATCTCATGCTGACCGAAAAATCTTAGATTCTGAAACGGAAAAAGGGAAACATTTATAAGTAGGTTAATTTTGTCCAGCATCTGTCTCACCGCTAGCTTCCTCTTCGGCATCTTCTAAGCGCAGATTAAACTCCCTGAGCTCAGCTTCAGTCCGATTCCGGACTTTCTCATATGCTTCATCCAAGCGTCCTTTGATGAAACGCTTTGATTTCTCATATTCCTCATCTTCTAGGAATTTTTGAGTGCTTGTAATATACGCATAGTATAACTCTAAGATAAATTTATCATTTCCTTCAAATAATGATTGCTTTTCGTCATTTTCATTCACGTAATACTCCCCAATTAAGGAGCTATTGTTCAACAAAACAAGAAACTCCTTAGCTTCTTTTTGTCCGTACCAAACATAATTGTTTTGCGCTAATGATTTTACTGTCGATAACATCTTTTTATAAGAATCAAAATCTACCACGTACGTAATGTTTTCGGACACTTTACTATTTCCTTCAATTATATCCAATGTTCTGCGAACGAAATATTTACATGAATTATATTTTGTATTATAGCCAGCAGGATTATCGAGAAATTTTTTGAAAACCTCAATATTTTGTTCAAAGCAAATATCAATTTCAATACGATTTGACTGAAGTTTTTGAAATATATGATTGCTAAACTTCTCCAAATGTAATTCTATTGTCTGCAATACACTGTCTGGAACATTATTGCTTTGATGACTAGACAACCAATCAATTAAACGAATCAACGTACGAGCAAAGTCACGAAATTTATCCTGAGCAGTTGTTGCAACTTTTCCAGGGAGATCCCCTGCAACATCTTGCTCAAAACTAAGCTGTTTGTTTTTTCTAATCATGGTTAACTTATTTATTAATAAATCCTTTTTAATATTGATATTCTCATCATCATTTAGTTGGTTTATTAGATTTCTTGGAACTAAATTACGCAACACTCCTTGAAACATTTGCTTGGTCTTCTCGAACTCTGGGTTTACAGTACACAATTCTTCCAACGTATTCAGAGTAAAATTCACCTCTGCAACTTTCTCAATATGGGACTTGCTATAAAGCTGCTCTAGTACGTACGGATATTGCTCAATTAATTTTGCCATCTGAAGTACTGCAAATCGATCCTTCTGATCTTTTGCTGTATCATTTATATACTCATAATAGAAAGTATCAAATGAAGACTCGGATAAAAACTCCAGAATTAACATTGCTGAGCGAAGATCCGTATAAAGAACCAGTCCCCGAATCATGTGATATAACTGCAAATAATTCCATCGTTTAGGATCAAACTTATGATCTTTATTTGCAAATTCATCAGCTTTTGAACGAACCAAGCTACTAAATAATCGATCTATTAATTGACCATATGCGCTGGGATCATACTTAATATCTTGCAAAAGATATCTTATCATTTCCCCGATAATCAGCAATTTCAAAGTTAAATTGGTTTCCATAGAAACCAGAACTGAGTAATCAATGAAAGAACTTTTCACATCGCTTCCCCAGCGCAGAAACTGTTCAAAAATCAATTCTTGTTGCTCCATCAGCTTGTTATTAGAAAGGATTAATGTATCGACAAAAACCTTAACATAACTGAATTTATCTTCCTCGCTAGGTTGGTCTTCGCTCACTCTAAGGAGCTGTACCAAATGATAGTAGGCATAAACAATCCCACGTGGTCTTTCATCAAAAATTGTATAACTCTTTTTAATGGGCAAAGTGCCTTCACGGGAAGTCTCTCTGTCATTTTCAGTTATAGTCTTTATTTCCCTATAACTGAAAATTGATTGCTCACCCATCAACTTTGCAAGCTGACTCAGCAATGTAGCTTTGCCAAATGCAAAATAAGGGATCGTCTCCTCATTCCATTTGATTAACTGATGCCGTCTTGCCGAAGGAATAATTTTTTTCAAATATTCATGAGCCAGATCCGCCTTACGTTCTAAAATAGTGAGTGCCTTCCCCTCACTTAACTTCAAAGAATCGCGAGCGATCAGGCCGACTTCTCGTAACGGCTCGTCAGCAAGTAATGCCAAGGTCAGCGACTCCTTCAAAATATCATAGTCACCAGACAGCACCGTCACGATATTAGGGTGATTCGTATACTGCAAGAGTGCATCCATCAATTCTCTTGTCTTGGAAGTTTTCAAGTCGATATCATCGATAAATATATAGATCAGTACTGTCTCTTCACATTTGTTTAATGCCTTCTTCACACACACAATTTCATCAATTAGTTCATTCAGCTTATTTTTGAAGGCAATATCAGGAATTAGTAATCTAGATGATTTCTTAATATGAGTCGCCAAGTCTTCATAATGATGGCTTAGCACGCTACGATATTGACTCTCGGTATATAAGTGAAACTCAATCGTTTCGCTAATAATATGTTTTAGTGGATTATTAGGTATTAATATTCCGTTATTGTAGTATCTGTTATTATTTAGGCATCTAGGAGTATTCGAGTTTGGCTGTAGCCTCTCCAAATCTTTCAATAGCTTGTTTCCCTCAGCTTGTAGAAATCCTACTATAGAGCCGATTATCTTAGTATTTTCCCCAAAATTATCCGGTTCAATTAGAGGCAGCAAAATGTTTTCTTGGCTTTTCTCTAATTCTTCTCGCAAAGTATAGAGCGCCGATGACTTCCCTGTGCCTCTTTGTCCAAAAATTCCGATTGTATTATTAATGTCCTGCTTTCTAGTACTTTGTTTTCTATCTTTGTTTTCAGACTTTGCAGCATATTCCCTAATCTCTTTTAATTGTTTGAGCATTACTTGATAAGTTGGCATGATTTTAACTATTTGCTCACCTAGAGCTCTTGCACCTATGATTACTTCGTCTTCCATTGTTCTTTCTGCATCCTTCCTATTCATTACTCATTCGCGCCTCCTATATAAGAGTCCCTACTTTTGTCACCTGCACACTTGTTTTATTCCTCAATAATACTTGATTTTTTATCCGCGGTTTCTTTCAAATATCCTGTAAGTATCTCTACAAACTTAACATCAGCCGGAGCAAATTCATACTCCTCCAGATCTTTCGAATACACCCATTCACATTGGTCATGATCAATTAATATCAATTCCCCACCCACATATTTTGCCTTATGCGCATACAGCCGAATATGTGTCGGTCCATAATAATGGTCATTTACACCGAATGATTCATACGGTTGAATTTGAATATTCATTTCTTCTTGCAATTCTCGCTTGAGACATTCTTCAACAGTTTCATTATTCTCTATCTTGCCACCTGGAAACTCCCACAAGCCTTCTTGGGCTTTACCTTTCTTACGTTTAGCTATTAGAATCTGACCATGCTCGTTTTCAATTATCGCTGCAGCTACCTCAATCATCGCCTTCACATCCTAACCGATTGCTTTATTTGCCGCTGGCACCAATTCCGGAGGCATCTCTTCCTTCAATCTCCAAACGAAACTCATGGGTTTATTCCCTTCGTGCCTTACATATTCGGCTTCTCCTAAGAAGACAAAAGGAGAAGTGAAGTTATTCTCCTCTTTATATTCACGGACAAATAATGCAATTCTATTTCCCATCTGTTTATGTTGGATGTAGCGTTTGGCCGTGTTGGTTTCTTCTGAAATACGACTCTGAGTTTGCCAATGAAAGAGACGTTCATTAATGGCGTAATCTTCATACTGAGTTGACGGGGAAAAGTCTTTTTCGGATTTATTCAGTGTAATAAAGAAAATATCGGTCCCCTTATCCTCGAAATACTTCACGCCCTCACGAAAAGCTGGAGCCTTTTCTTCATTCCAAAAGCCGAAGGCCGCCAGCACTTGGTCCGTTGAGTATGTACAGTGTAGGTCTAAGGGGCAATCGTATGGAAACTCGTTCCTTTTATCGACAAAGTTAATATGTGCGTAGTTATATTTAAGTATTTCGATTATCTCTTCCTTAAACATTTTGCAGGAAACAATAGACTGAACAGCATGATCAATGTCCAAATATCCTTGGTTTTTCGGTTCTGACCGATAGAACGTATAATAAAACATATTCAACATCAGACGCTCTTCTTCTGTTTGTATGGGCTTCCCTTGCTCTAGATATTCGATTAAAAAGCCTAAAAGTCTCCGTGAGTTCATGCTTAACAAAGCCGGAATTCGTTTTGTCAGGTACTCCTTATTCACAAACTCAAATGGCTCGATTAAACCCGCTTCAACCATCAACCCTCGGAATGTTCGATTTCCATTACGTCCACCGTAGAAATCATATTGACTCATTCCGTGATATCGAATGAAATTTTCTAGTGTTAAACTTAATCCAGTATCTTCTGCAAAATATTTTAACTTAACAACCAGACTCTTCCTATTAATTGTGGTTTGCTTCAGATTTCTTAGGATGTATTCTTTAGCCTGTTTCTCAAGCTGAATGAAGCTTCCGCGTGGTAGGCTGGAAAACCCGTGCTCGACGTAGTGCTGAACGGAATGCTTTGTTTTGCCAAGTATAGCTCTAAATTTCTCTTGGAAATTATATTCTTTTTGCGCTTGTCCAATAAAATCAAGAACCGTTAAGCATTCTTTTCCGTCTGCCAAGCGAAGCCCTCGACCAAGCTGCTGTAAGAATACGGTCAAGCTCTCTGTAGGACGCAAGAATAAGATCGTGTTGATCTCCGGTATGTCTACCCCTTCATTGTACAGATCGACAACGAAGATCACCTTGATATCACCTGAAACTAATCTACCCTTTGCAGAACTACGCTCCTCATCGCTAGACTTTCCATGCAGTGCAATAGCAGCTATCCCCGACTCATTGAAAACCTTAGCCATATAGAGGGCATGATCCACACTCACGCAAAATCCAAGTGCTTTCATATCATCCAAATCTGTTACATATTTTTTTAAGCTATTTATAATTTGACTTACCCGAATTTTATTATGGGTGTATAAGTTCTCGAGCTCATTGAGATCGTAACCACGCCTTGTCCATTTGACTTGAGATAAATCAACACTATCTGTCACACCAAAATAATGAAAGGGACAAAGCAACTTCCGATCAATCGCATCCGTTAAGCGAATTTCTGCCGCGATGGTGTCATTAAAATAGTGCAATACATCTTTTCCATCCATCCGCTCAGGAGTGGCTGTTAACCCTAATAATATCTGAGGCTGGTAATAAGACATAAGCTTTTGATAAGAAGGCGCCGCGGCATGGTGAAATTCATCAATGATGATATAATCATAAAAATCTGGAGTTGTTATTTCAGCAAGCTTTAATGTATTAAAACTTTGAATACTAATAAACAGATGATCAATGGAATCGGCTTGATTACTCCCAACATGAAGCTCTCCGAAATTTAGATCCTTCAAGATAAACCGGAATGTATCCAGACTTTGCTTCAGGATTTCCTCGCGATGGGCGACGAAGAGTAGTCTTGCTCTCTGATTACGACCGGCAAACCGCTTATAATCAAATGCAGAAATAACCGTTTTCCCTACCCCAGTAGCAGCAACCAACAGATTTCTTGTTCTTCCATAAATCACTCTCTGAGCCTCTAACTTCTCTAGAATTTCTTTCTGATAGTCATAGGGTGTGATGCTAAATTGGAAGGTTAATAAATTGCTCTCCTGTTCCTTCTTTTTTCCAAGTGCTTGCTTGAGCAATAATTGATGCTCCTGATCCGAGATGGAGAAATTCTTAAATTCCCGATCATTCCAGTAGCTCTCAAAGGTCGCCTCTATTTTCTTTAGAACATCATAGGAATCCTTCTCCGTAACTTTGACATTCCATTCCAAGCCGCTCGTAAGAGCAGGATTTGATAGATTGGACGACCCCACGTAGGCTGTAGTAAAGCCTGTATCTCTTTTAAATAAGTACGCCTTTGCGTGTAATCTTGTGCGGTCCGTGTCGTAAGAGATTTTAATTTCTGTGTTCGGTAGCTTGCTTAATTCAATGATGGCCTTATAATCCGTTGCTTCCATATAGGTTGTTGTTATGACACGTAAACGGCCCCCATTTGATGTGAACTCCTCTAACTGCTCCATTAGGCAGCGCAGCCCACTCCATTTAATAAAGGAAACCAATAAATCAACCTTATCTGAGGTTACGATCTCGGTTTTTAGTTCACTCATCATATTGGGCTCCGAATGAGATCCTGTAAATAATGAACTTTGTGACAATGGAGTTGTAGGTCTATTAACCTTGGAATCCTTGATGCTACGAATGTGGTTCAGCTTGGAATATACGTAGGTTAAAACCTCACCCCGTTCATCAAGCTGCCATTCCCTTAACTCCTCGTTCCCTAGAGTATTGCGAAGGGTTGCAATAAGTTCATTGCAAGTCCGCACCTGCAAAAGAAGCGCATCTTCATCATCACTATTTTGTTCACGAATCATTTTCAAAGCTCTTCGTGTCACTGCAGCTAAATAATTAGATAGTTGTTTTCGTGCTTCCTCTGGATCAAGTTGTTCTATACCAATTTCGTATAGCGAAGGATCCAGGTCCGACAACTGTCTCCTTGTAATATTATTAATAATTTGCTCGTACAGTCCCTGCTTCATAAAACACCTCATCTACAAATACAAAATTCTTGAATCCCCTCTCAGTGTCCTTTACATCTAATCATTTTAGTGAATGTGAGCATCATCAATACGATTGTTTCTAGACACCTCCATTTTACCAAGGAACGGTTTCTTTTTGTTTATAAATTGAAACGAGGGTACCGCTAGTCGGATACCCTCTTCTTTATTTTCTCATCAAAGATTCTTGAACGTTGCCACCTCATGATATTAAATTTGCCAAGAAGACTTAATGAGAATCGTTCCAGGACGATCAACTAATACAGCAATAATGTTTATCGGTAATACACATGTCGTTCTTCGCAAATAGCAAGGTCGGCACACGATAATGGTTCTTTTGTGCTCTTGTTAACAAAACTCAATGTATAATAAGGGTTATAGTAAGCTTCAGCCTCACAGCCATCTCTTTCCCGAGATAGTTGCTGAAGTTTCGGTTCAAACAAACCAATTACATAAGCATGGACATTTTTTTCACGCTCTCTCAATACACGTTCTCTTCCGGCTTGAGAAACGACAAAACTTACATTGCGAAGTACAATACGATCAGTGTAACCAATGACCCTTCTCGTCTTTGCATCCCGGATGGAAAAACATCGCTTCACAGCGTGATAGGCAATGCGCACAATTTGCCCAGGTTCTAAAGTGTATTTGTTCATTCCTTTTCCCTGCCTTTGACTGGTCTTACTAACCAGTATGCAAGGAAGATGGGAGTTTAGACGTGTCTTTTAAAATTTATATTATACCGTGCAGACACATGGAACAGTATCATCTGGCTGACCTAAATAACGTGCTGTCCCATCCCGCTCGAGCTCTTCCCGGAATTGTTTTAACGTAAATGGTCCCCCGTTACGTTTTAAAATAGATACGTCCTTTTCAAAGTGAAGACGGAACTGGTCTTCCATTTCTTCCTGCTCTTTATAGACGTCTGGCCAAGTCTGATAGAGATGAGCGTAGTGCTGGTAGCCTCCTCTAACGCAGCGTCCACCGCAATTGGCGTGAGAGAAACCGAGCTCATACATAATTGGAAGCTTAATACCCCATTCTTTAACGATAATTGACTTAGCATCGATCTCTTCGCGGAACAGTGTGATCAGCGGAAATCTTGTCTCGACAGGTTCAATAGGAACATGCGCGTAGAACTCCCGAAGATTGTCTGCTCGGTGCTGTTCGTGACGGCCAATTCCAAAATATAGAATAGGTTCGAGTCCATGCTCATCACGAAGTTCCTCTAGAAAGATGATTGTCTGGCGTACCTTCAGCTCCTCAGAGCACTTCGCTAGGCGAGAGTTACCCATAAAACGATAATCATAAAACACTTGTTCTGGTGTACGGCCGTCTGTTCGATAAGTTATTTCCAGCCCTAAATAGTCTGCGACTTCGTGCATGAATCTGTAGTTATCTTCGTGTTCCCACAGCGTGTTCGTGAAGAACAAAATGCAATTTTCCTTGCCGTAGGTCTGGACCATATGATGTGCAACGTAAGCAGAGGAAGCCCCTCCGCTATACATCGCGACGTGGACGGGCTTGCGTTCCATCAAATTCACACTCCTTCCGATGTATCTTAGCATTAAATTTCTTGCATCAATTTTGCGAGCAGGGAGCGAAGCTCAGCTGTCGAAACGTCCTTGCCTGCGTACTTGAGCATATTCTTGACGTTGGCGTAAAGAACGTTTGCTTTCTTAGAAAGTTCAATTGGAGGAAGATTTTCTGTTAACGCCGCAGCGATCTCTGCTGATGAAGAAGATTTCTCCCCAGCGTCAAGCAATTCCCATTCGTAGCGAAACTGCTGCAAAAATAACTTCTGGGTTGCATCTGACCAATCACGACGACTAACTCCAACAAGGTGCTCAGCCAGGCGGTCAATGGCGGATGGAATAACTCCATCATGAACCTCAGATAACGCCACTGGCACAGTCAGCAACCTGCTGTTCAAACCAGCTCGCTCTACTGGCAGCATCTCTAGTTCCAAAAGTAGATCCTCCATAGACGCTTTGCCCGTCAACTCACTCACATGATAACCTAATTCCATTTCGTTTATAGCCAGAAATTCTTCAAGCTCCACCTTTGCTGCACGGGGTGCTTCCCCCATAGTAACGAGTTGTCTCAAATATGTGTATGGATCTACCTCCGAAGACCGAATTGCCGTTCGGACGCGGAGCGTTTGTTCCGAAACGTGCTCCGTCATTAAGGCGAACTTAGGTAATGTCCGCAGCCAACGAAGCAGCTCCTCTGATAACTGTACGAAGCCCGTGCATGCCTCCTGTGGTAGATCAAACTGCTTACCTAATGCGAGGAGCTGTTCCCTCTCCTCAACGGATAGATTGTAATAACGGTATTCGTACTGATCAGCATGTTCAATCAGCTCTACGATACCCGCCCCTGCCAGATGCGTAGTAAGCATATCGTGAGCATAGAACATGAGCTGTTCCCATACATCGCGTAAAAGAGCAACAAATAATACAGGAACGACAGCCGCCCGAATACCGTATGGCTCTAATCGAAACGGCTCAATAAGGTCCGAAAGTCGTCCGATAGGGCGCTCTTGAAGCCGCCCAACGAGCATTGTTCGCAGACCATTTAACGAATCACAGCACTGAATAGCGCCCTCAGGAGTAAGTACGTAATTATTATTCTTTAATACACTTGCATAAATGAGATAATTCGGCCCATAACCAGTAATGCCCAAGTTTGGCTCGTTTGGTTGTCTGATTAAACGATCAATAACGTCAATCATCGCACGCTTTTGGACAGATGAGATGCGATTACGGTTGAACGCTTCGTTTCGGATGGACGGCGTGAGATAGAACTTTTGACCAAGACGCTCGCTAATCCTTTGTTCAAGCCCCCGCTCGTCGCGAATAGTGAACTGTTGTTTGTTTGACCACCACTTCAACCCACCAAATTCAAAATATCGTTGGACAAAGGATCGTATACTCATGCCAGTCTCTTGCTGCAAGTATTGGAGTTCACTCTTTAATCGACTGTCCTGGGATAGGAATATACTGTCCTGAAGTAGCTGTTCCACTACGTGATAACGTGAGAGTGCTTCCTTTATGCTCTCCATGGTAAACGTCGGGAGCGCGACAAGCGATGTCCAGTCTGCGTGTTTTACATCCCGCAGAACTTCCTCCATCACTTCCTTGTCTGGAAACAGGCTGAGCAAGATGCGGTCATCACAAGACATGTCCAAGAGCGACTGAGACTCGTCTAGCATAGCAGGGAAGGCAAATCGCACTTCAGCGTATCGCAGCATATCCATCCGGTCGTTGTACTCATATGGAAGGATGTACGAAATCGGCAGATGGCGGTCAAGCAGCTCGAGTTGGCGTGTATCGGAAAGTACCGTTACAGCTGCCCTTTCCTCGACAAGAGCGACAACATCGATCGAACTTCCATCATATAGCTCCCATTGCGCACGAATGGTATTAAACCTTGCTACCTTTGCTCCAGATAACTGCTCAAGTGCCGATGTCACTACTCTTTCCGGCACACCGAGAGCGAACGCGAGAAATTCGGTTGTCAGTGACTGCTTCTGTGTAAAGCGTGCAACAGCCCAAAGGGTCATCAATTCTACAATTCGACGCTGTAACGGCTCACGATCGTCGATAAAGGGAATAACTACATGATACAGTTGTAACGTTGGCTGATCACGAGTTTCAGCACTGGCTACATCAAAAAAGTGAAATAGTTGATCAGCATAGTAGTAACCGTCATTCTTTAGTACATGATTTCTCATTCCGTATGATCCATTATCAGTAAAGAAAGAAAACAGCGTTCGCTCGTTCTGGCCAAAAATATTAGATAACTCCGGCAGGAGCACGGCTCCTGTCGGATGAAGCGGGTAAAGCGCTCGTAAGATACTAATTTCAATCTGATGCGTCGTATAACCGGTAAAGAGCGGGTATTGCTGTAGTGTCTCTACCGATTCATTGGCTTTAGCGTTTGGTAATGTTATTTCATTAAGTTCAGCTGCCGCTTCACCGGCAAGCCGCAGGTATGTAGCTTTGTCCGTTTCCAAGCTATACGCACGAAACCGCTTTTCCACCTTCTCGAATTCGATTTGGATGGACTCACGGTTATACGCAGCATACTGACGAATATGCTTATGACCGATAACAAGCAGCTGCATGTTTTCCGTATGGTTTACGAACTCGGCGAGATCTTGCAGATCCTGCATATTGCGCATTGAGTTAGGTCCTTCGAGTGTTTGCAAGAAACGACCGAACTCATCGTACACAATGAGTAGTCCCTTGCCCTTCACCTTCAATTCGCTCGTGATTAGTGAAAGATTGTCAATGAACAACTCCTCGTGATCTATCATCCATGGCGTACCTGAAGTAACAGAAGGATAAAATGCGATAAAACGACGGATCGTCTCCTCATCGGCGTTATCGATCTTATTGAGCCAATCTTTGATTGTGAGACCCAAAGACTCGATATGCTTCTGTAATCCTTCGAATGCAGCCGGATAAGCCGCCTCCCATCGCTGCACTGTTTTTAAAATCATCATTACTTCGTTTGGAGTCGTCATTTCGATGTTTTCTTGTTTTAATTTCCTGTATATAGAGCGATTTATGATTGCACGGAGCTCCCCCGTGTTGCCATTGATGATGACAGGAACGTAAGTCCGCTCGATAGCTTCAAATTCACGTAGCTGCGTGGCGAGAACTGTATCAATATGATCCGCTTGCAATTGTAACTCGCTCCTCCAACTGGAAGAAAACGCGCGCGTTAACAGCTGGCTCACGATCGTCGCAAGGAATGACTTACCTGTTCCATACGGCCCAATGAGCAAGTGCGCTCGCGTTCCGCCAGAGATCTCACTCTGCACGATACCGCGGAGCACATCAGAATGCTGAGGCGACAGAACATATTGAGTAAGAAGGTGCTCATCGGTCAGATCGAATTGTAAGTTAATACTTGCTCGGAACCGAGGCTTGTGTTGAAGTTGGTCTATTGTGTGGATCATGAAACGACCGACCTCCTCTCGAACGCTCGAGCAAGGAACCGATGTGGCTCCTCGGGTTCGAAATTGAGCGTGTTCAACTGATTAGTCCTGACAAATTGAACTCTAAATCGCGATTCCACATGCAACGCCTCGAGCACTTCAAGAATCTGTGACGCGCTCATGTGGAAGAGGCGTCCCCAAAGCAATGGCTTTAGCTGCAACTCCTCCCAAGTCACGCTGTCAACCTCATGCTGCTGAGCATAGACGAGTAGTGAAAAGTACAGGGCATCGAGGTCGAGGTCAGCAAGGGCTGGACTCCGCCGCGTTAGTAACTGTCGTGTTTCTTGCAACAGCTTTAGTGATGTAAGTGGGCTGGCAACCACTTCCTCCGGATCGTCACCGAAGTGCGAACGGGCTGTATACATCTGACGAATACACTCGAGATCTCGCCGAAGTGATTGCTCTGAAACCGGCTTATCCTGCTCTTGCTTCGCCCACTCGTCGAGGAGAGGGAGCAGTTCATCAACTGAAGCCGATCTTTCATTGCAGACATTGAAATACCAATACCATGCCGAAGCTCGTTCCTTGTCGGTGGCAAGTAGAACGTGCAATACTGCCGCCGTTAGTGGGAGACGTACGAAGCGGTCGTAATCCCGCACGAGCTGTCCAACGTCGGTAAGTACGTGAATCGGCTTCTTTGCCTCGTTCTTACTCTCCAGCATCATTCCAGTTGCCACTGACCAGTAACGAAGCGACTTAACCATGTTCCTCCCAAGACCGATTTTTTCAAACCCAAAATCGTCGTAGAAGAACCTCGGGTCCTCCGCTACCATCTTAAACGCTTTGGCCAGCCAGTTCACTCGCAAGTAGAAGCTTTGATGATGTCCGAATCTCATGGCGCGAGTTACTCCTTTCTGCTCCAAATTATGGTTCTATGCTCTGATCGACGCGGAAGTGATCAAGCAGAGCTTTCTTAGCCCTAGCGGTTAAGAATGGGCTTTTGCCGCGAACAAATTCTGGTGCGTTTAACTTCGCAAGGAAGTCTCCTTTGCCCCCTAATCGCTCCGCCCCTTCATCATCGAGCACAATGCGAGAGGCGTGAGCGTCAGCAGTTCGGAGAGCAAGACGCGCGCCTAGGTTGTTGCGAATGTTTGTTGGCACTATGTCAGCGCGTGGGCTTTGCGTGCACAAAAGCAAATGAATGCCTGCCGCACGTGCCATCGCCCCCAGTCGCTTGATAGCCGTCTCGACTCGGGTGCTTAACGGCTTCTCCTGGGTCATGAAGTCGGCAAATTCATCAAAAACGACGACAATTCGTGGGATGTGCTCTCCCCCTAACTCAAGATACTCGTTGTAGTTTGTTGCACCTTCTTGTGCGAACCGATCGTAACGCCGCTCCATCTCCAAAACCACTTGATCGAGTGCATCGATCGCCTCCTCAATATCCGTGATGACACGCTGAGTATGGACTCGGTCCTTGTAAACCATGAATTCTACACGCTTCGGATCGATAAACAGGAACTGCACATCCTTCGGCGAGTAGAGGCACATCATCGCAAGGATAATGCCATTGATCGTAACACTTTTACCGCTACCAGACTGCCCACCGATGAGCAAATGAGGCGTATCTGGGCTAGAAAAGTCCATCGTAATAACTTCCCCGAGCTGGCCTACGCCAAGCGGAGCGATTAGCTTACCATCTAATTTTGCTTGCGGAACTTGCTCTCTCATCCGATCCATAAAACGTTCAAAGTAAACGACCTCCGGTGTATCACGGTTGATGTCAATGTTTACCCTTCCCCCACGGATCGCAATTTGTGGCGGCGCATTCAGGCCGAGCCACATCTGCAAGTCTTCGGAACGATTTTTGATAAGACTAAACGAGGTATTACCGATAAGCTCTACAACCATTCGTACTACACTTACCCCAACGATGGTTTCAATGATCCTCAATGGTACATTGATCTCATTCATTCGGTTGCGCAGTCGACCCTCGTAAGTTCGCAGGACTGGCGTCAAATCTTCTCCCGGTTGTTCTTCAAGACTAGCCAGTTCGGCAAATGCGATCTGTTCAGAATGCAGCCCTACTTGTGTTACTTTTATAGGTGGTTCTAACGAATCGACTGGCTCAAGCTGTTGGATCGAATCGATTGTCCCAACTGGAGTGTCATGTTGCAACGCTGTCGACGCCACCTGCCCAATCCCGTTCATAATCTCTTCTTTAGCAATTTCCTCGTCGATTGGCGAATTGCCACCATCAACCACAATCAATTCATTCGTCTTCTCGTCAAGACTACTATTTAACCGATACACTTCATCCGTCGTTTCCGTGCCCAACTTGTCCGTGATATACGCATTCACCGCTTGGAGGCCTATGTCATAATCCGGAACCTCGGTCTCGGCCATCGCCCCAAGTGCGCGAAGGATGTACGACCGATTGTATATGTTGTTAACAACGGCATTGCCTAATAATTCTTGCTGATATCCATTATCATGCCCTTCCATGACGGAGAGCTCCAGCAGGTTGGACGTGTAGACGAATGTATCAATGGAGCCACTTATCGATACATCAATACTCGACAATGGAACACTTTGCATCACTTTTAGAAGCTGAACGTCTTGAAGCGTATATGCGCCATCCTCTAGTAGGTTGTACAATAGTTCCTTCCGCCACATTTCGGCAGTTCCTGGGCGCTCCGCGAACAAGAAGCGATTGCGGTAAACTTCAAGCCCCGCATTCACTTGCTTGATGGCATCGTAGCGTTCCTGATCGAAGATCGTATGAGAGATGAACTTTAGCTCGACGATTTCAAATTGCAGTGCAATGCGTTCTCCATTCTTACGGATAGATGTGCGTACAAGATCAGGACGACGTGCCGAACCATTGAACCACGGCAAGTCATCACACATCGACCAAACAACAAGCTCGTCATTACCTACTGGTCTCGCTTGTATCGCCAAATGAATCGCTATTAGCTCGTGTGCAAACTTGCCTGGACCGATTGCACGAAGGACAACACCCCCTGAGATCTCCTTGACCTTCTCAGTCGCTTGTGAAATCACTTCCTTAGAGATGTTTCCATTCTTCAGCAGTTTCACATACTTCTGATGCAGTCGGTCGAAGTACTCGTGATCAGCCTGCTCGCTCGCGAGTTTACGTATGTACTTGGATGAAGACAGCAGCGTCCGAAAATTTTTATTTTGCCCAGCATTTGACTTGTATTTAATAATCTGTGCTTTCGATGAGACATAACGTAATAGCGGCTTGTCTAGATAACGATCAATGAACAGAGACCAGTTGAAGTGGTCATGCATATAGTTAAGCAATTCTTGATCGGACAGCTGGTTGACCGAGATAATTGTACGAAGCAAGCTATACTCATCCGCTGGTACCGACTCGCTGCTGTTCAGTACCTGTTGCACTTGGTAGAATCGCTGCATAACAGACGGCATCTGTTCGCTGACACAGCTGATTCTTTTCACAGCATCGTCCTTCTTAAGCGGCTCTCGATAGATCGTCTCGAACCAATTATCAGAGTCTGTTACTTGAACTTTTTCAAGCTTGTATTGAAGATGAGACGACTGGCCGAAATAGTTAACGAGTATCCCAATGTCGGCATCTTGCAGTTGCTGGGTCACTTGCTTCATCATCGCGTTGACGTCCTGCTCGGCAATTACTTGAATTTCCACTCGCGGGAAATGTCCCATTCGTTCGGATAGTAGCTCCTCCTGGCTTATCCAGGCATTCAGTTGCTCATGAATAGCCGCTCCGGCCTTGTTGCTATGGACGATTGCCTTTACCTTGCGAACATTCTTCAGATGCTGAAACAGCTGTGAGATTGCCCGAGTTACAAATGACGCTTGTGGACAGTACAAGAAAACGAGATCAAGACAGTCTTTGGCGTACGGATATACTTCCAAATATGACTTGACCGTGCTGAGCAGCTCGTCTGCGAACGTCTGGACAAGTTGGTCCTCTCCACTGCTCACTCCGTTGATCGTAAAGATACCTTCCCCCATCATCTCCTGCTGTTCAATAAGGAAGTGATCCGGCATCCCATCGACTGCAAAGTAAGCCGGCGACAACCGGGATAAATCATCTTGAAGCTGATTTAATAAGGTGTCCATATCACCGAGCGAATCCTCTGTCACGTTCAGTCTGCCTATCCACTTGCTGAGTTCGGACTCAATGCGTAGCAGCCGGTTGGCATACCCGAGCAAACGCAATGGATTTAGCAACGTCAGCACCCGGGATTGTATTTTACGTACTTTATCGCTAAGTTTACAGCTGTACATATCGATGGTACCCATCGTTCCAATATACTGGGTGATATGCCTAGCGATGAGTGCCGAATCGCGGCCACTTACGAGTAGCTCCTCAAGTCGTTTTTCCAGCTCGGTCATATCTATAATGCCAATACCTTGCACCCTAGCCTTTTCAAGCTGTTTGATGTACCACTCACCGAACAAGGTAAACTGTGTGGCAGCCTCTGACACGCCAGGCTGTCCTGAAGCCACTAAAGTACTGACCCGATCTTGCATCTCAGAGATGACATCGACTTGCTCCGTATCAGTACCGGCAAAGGAGCGAATGGACGGAATATAACCTTCTTCCGCGAGCTTCTCAAGCAAATCCGGCAACTGACTATTATGCAGATCGATAAGCTTGAAGTCGCGATAGCCCAGCTCCTCATCATCGAGCAACATGACAAGTCTAAATCCGACATGTGTGTCCTTAGTCCGATCCGTGACATTATCAAGTGTCCGCTCATCGAAACTAATCCGTCCCGTTAATCGCTCAAGCCCCCCGAGATGGAATTGCAGCACCACCTTCATCTCTTCACCGATGGGCGCTTCCATAATCCGCAGCTTAAAGCGAACGGCTTCTAAAGATATCTCGCTGTCATCACCTTGCTGTTTCAGCAAGTCGAATGATTCGCGTAGCAATGCCTCAGTGAGTTCCGTGTATTCGCTCAGTTGGCGAAGTTTCTTAATAAGCCTTTCGATATCCTTGTACAGTTTTTTATCCTCTACAAGCAGTTCCCCACCAAACTCTTCAAGGAACTCCTGTAGCTTCTCCGGCTTTTCCCCCGCTTGGATCGATTCAGCAGCTTCAGTCATCAATTGATCCCGTTCTTGTTGCAACGGCTTGTCAAGTTCGAGCGACTCCTTGAATGTGTTCATTCTCTCATTCACAGTTGGCTTCTTATCCGTGAACATGAAGGCTTCCTTAACCATTGAGAAATCGTACTGGAGTAACATTTCTGATTTTCCGTGGACATAGTCCAAGGCATGACGACGGAAATCATCCTTGGACACGGTCTCCCACAGTTCATGGGACTCGTGCTTCTCCAAGAAGGTATATACGTTGTCGACGATTCTCTCCTTGCCGAGTGAGCGATCATCCTTTTCTAGCCGCGACAGTTGATAGTTCTCCTTCAACTGCTTCCACCCAGCCCCGGTGAACTTCAGTGTCCGATCACGGAACAGCTGTAGATGATCAAGGTGCTGCTGAATTCGATCAGTCATCGTCTTCTCATCTGAACCAATTACTGCAGTCAGGAACGCCAGAACAGTACGAAGCTGCGGTTCCACGATTTTTCCGTACGTGACAAGGAACCGTTTCAGTTGGTCCAGGTCATCTCCAAAGTACTGGTACCGGTCGGAGAGGATCTGATATAACACCTCTAGTCCACTTGGGCTGAGCAGGCGCGCTTCGTCTATCGTGAAGATGTTCTCAAGACTCTGTGCCTCTGCCGATGTCGCATTCAGCAAGATGAGAAGCGCGCTACCATGACTTGTGTTGTTACGCAGCCACGTGCTCGTCTCGTGTGATTGACATTGATACTTTTCAAATCCGGATATTGGCTCGAGTGTTCGCATCACCGGGAGGAAGGACGCGGATAATCGTTCTTCCGCGTCAGCGAACGTCTGAAGAACCTCTCCCCAAGCATCGTCATCAACGCCAACAACCTTGATAAATAATTTATCGCCATTGTTCTTCTTTTGTTCGATGAAGTAAGCGGCCACTAGCTCAATCATCCACTCACCGAGCAATTGCTTCGCTTTGTTATGCATGAACAGCCTCCATCGCCTGGGCATACGGGTTCTGAATCATCGCTGTCGCATCTGAGAATTCGATCAGTAGCCCGTTTTGCCGAAGCTTATCCCGTAATGCCTTCTCGTTGTCTTGAAAATACCGCGCGTTTAAACGTGAACGCTCGTATAGTCCCGACTTCTTAGCCTGGCTCTCGCCTATTACGATTCCATAGTCTCGGTAGAGCACATCAAGAAAATTGAAAAACTCCATTTTTTCCTTTGGTTGCACCTTCGTGAAGACAAGCATCTGTAGGAATACATCAGTGATCGTATACCGGTAATTCATCGCCCTACCACGTCGGAACGTCGCAAAGCCGCCGTCACGCGACAGCGTTCGAGTGATTGCGAGTTTCTCTTTCTTTAAAGATTCTGATACAATCTCACGCACAACGTCCTTCAGTTTCGTCCTGACATCTTCAGGTTTAGAACATTGTTCAAGGACCTGCACAATCAACTTCTTACGTGATCTCAGACTGCTAAGGTTCATAATCTTGATGAACCGTGGGCTATTGTCTTCATCCAGACTCTTCCACACGGGCAACTGATCAATAATTCTCTCATCATTGCCTATCCGCTCGTTATATCGCTCTTCAAATGCTTCCTCTAGCTTCGTCTTAACCACTAATTCATGATCATCGAAGTTGTAGGCTGACCGGGTGGAGATGTGTTGGTTCTCACCTTCAAGACAATCGAAGAAATAATGAATGTTGCAATGAGAAACCCCGGCTCGCTCAAGGATATAACGGTGTAGTTGAAAGCAGACCAAAGCCATTAACAGGCGAAACATCTCGTAAATGTCGAGATCGATCTTCAGCAGTTGCTCAAGCTCCACTGCAAAAGCTTCAAAGAGGCTGATGTTGTCAACGCAGGCTCCATCAGGCAGAATGGCATCGACCGGTTGATTCCGACTTTCCCCCTGGTCACCCCTATCGTGACTCTCATTGAATGCTGATAAGATCTTTCCCACAACGTTCTCAATTATTTTGTTCTTCGTCAGCAAGCTTCGGAATCGCTCCTCGATAAAAGCACGACGCTCAGGGTATGCTTCTGTCCCATGGGCGAGCATAAGGAAGTACAACTCGCCACCGCGAGCAAAGAAGTTGCGCTCGAATGCTTCGCCATTATCAGCAGTCTTCTTTCTCAGTTCGAAGTACAGCAATGACTCATGAAGTGGGTACAACGAACGCGCATACCATGACCTGTCCGCCTCTTTGCCTGTCATGTCATATAGTACAACTTCCAAATTACGTAGAAATTGTTTAAGAACAGGTAGATCATTTTCCTGCACCGCTTGCTGCAGACATGCCCGTTCCTCCTCCTTCAAGATGAGGATGCTTCCCTTAGTACCAGCACCTTCCTTGACACCCTCGAATATGAAACGACGCAACCCCCTTGAGCGCTTGCGAACATAGTGCTTGTTGTTAAAGGAGTAGCCAGTACCGAATAGTATGTTGAGGAATTCTAACACGTACTCCGCACCTCGCTGTCCATCCTTGAACCGATGACCCCAGATATGCGCGGATAGTTGCGACGTGACTTTATCCAAATCTTGTTCTACTTGTACCTTCGCCATCTGCTAGTCTTCCCCCTTATATCTCGATATTAATGTTATGCATGTCATAGACACCTTTATCGGCATCAAGCGCGAGGACGCTTAATGCAAACTCGTCTAGCTCACTATTGTTAATAAGGTCGTTCTTAAACGTGCTTAGTAAGATTTCTACCTCTTGGCGTAACGTCATAAATAGCCCGCCACCTGAGAGTCGTAGCAAGTACTCGAACACAGGCAAACGAACTTCCAGTTTAATGCTATTTTGAACCGATAGAATTAGTCTTGACGGCATATGATCGATATCGTCTCTTTGTGACTCCACCGCGAGCTTTACCGCGGGGCCTAAATACACTCCGTGTATGAGTAAGTTCTCATTAACAGCATACAGCACTGGGGCATTTGGGCGGATAATTAACTTCTTTGCAAATGCTTGATTTAACCCGTGCATTAAATCCCGTCTTATAATGGCATGTACTTGCGGTTTCATTAAACACTCGGCAAACCGATAGTAGTAATTGTATGGAAGTTGACTCTGCCTCATCTCGTTGCCCTGTTCACCGCATTCAAAGAAAAACTTACGTCGGAATCGTGGCATCTGATCGAACAATTGTGCGTGATCTTGCTCAGGATCGAGTGTTCTGTACTGCTCAATCCTCTTACGGAAGTAACCAAATAACAAGTCGATGTCTTCCTCAAAGAGGTTGCTATGCTGTTCTACGATGGCCGGATCGCCACTTATGTCTCCATTCAGCAAAAAATCGTCAATAGAGGAGATAGACAATTGCCCAGGATCAAGCCGTGTTAAATACCGAACCGCTCCCATCTCTCCGGTGCTTACATCCGGCATTTGAACTCCATAGAAATTGTTATAGTAAGCCCGTTCCGCCTGTTGCTCAATAGCGCTGTAGTCTGCCTGGAGTACAGTGCTGCATGTGAGCCCGCCTGTAATTGTATAACTGGCATGAATTAAAATTTCTCGCATTGTCACATGAATCCCAAGACAGTCCAGTAGGCGGTATTGCTCAATTAACTTGTCACGAACGCCCGGTTGAACCATTTTGCGATGATTAAAAGAAATGATACATTTCTTTTGTGCAGGACATTCGTCGCACGCGCCCCAGTACTTCTCTTGATTCCACTCCTCGAAAATTCGGTCTGCATAAATGGATGATGTAACGTCCTGCAGATTCACCAAATGTAGCCGATCGTTATTATTGAGGTGGTCAATGAAACGGGCACCGACAGCATCCGCAAGTGGCTTCAGTTCGGGATACTGCGATAGGAACTTCGTCAGTTTCCCTTCGTTGGCGGCGATGAGATAGTAAACACGATCGGCGTGTGCGTTGGCTACGCTACTTTGTAAACGTAACAACTCCGTATAGATGACTGACTCTGTCAGCTCCGACAAATCTTTGACAATACGAACAGTGCCGCCTTCATAGGTGACGTCTATGATACCTTCTTTCGGCCAGCCTTCTAACTGCTTATTGGTTAACATCTCATAAAGTGAACGACACAACCTCGTTTTTCCATCCCCAGCATTACCAGTCATGATGATGCTGCGCGGTTGTTTTACGAACACATCAGCCAAGTACTGCTCGACTCGGGTTGGGATGGAGAATAAATAAGTATCCGATTTCTGAGTGTACTCGTCATATATTTTTGCATGGTTTGGCGACAGCACATTGAACTGATCAAGGTAATCAATGAATGTGTTCATCTGTTCCTCCTTGTAAAATATGAATCTATTAGAATTTCATTTTGCGTAGCTGCAACGGTATCCCCTAATTATATAAGTGTAAAGTGTTAAGCACCTGAGATTAATAGGCACTTGTAAAATCCAGCTTTATAGAGCAGAATGATATAATTGACCTAATAGAAACTAGTTCTAATGTACCTATATTTAACTTATTTTTCAATATAATCGACAAATTTTACTCAAAAAGTTTGTTTTTGTAAGCTGTTTTGAAAGTTTTTTGCATTGCGTTCAGTTTGTCATACCGTTTTCTATAAAATTACATTCATTAGTATCATCTAAACTAAAAAGTTATCAATATGGTTACCTTGCATGAAATGATCGATATGCTGAAAATGAAACATGTTGGTTGACCGTTCACCTACATAATTAAAATGCGTTAGTGCAAAGTCGCTTTATATTATTTTCCAATTTATTCAAACATATGATCACAGTCGATGCTAAGCAATCAAAGAAAAGACGTTGAGATAGTATTCCTCTCAGCGTCTTTTCTTTTTATTTTTGTTATTTCAGTTTTTCACATAGCTTTGTGCTTTAAGGTAACTCATTTGAAAATTCCTCAGTAATTCTACAAACACTTGGCATCTTCTGCGTTTCTTAATTTTCATTTAGCCAAATACACTTTCACATCTCTTTTAATCAGCCCATAATCAAAACTGCGGTTCAAGTATGCGCCGTAATCTCTTCATAATTTCATTCTCTTTAACAATGGACACTACATTCCTGCATTCATTAGCTTGACGAACTAGATCTTGTACATAAATCTCAACTGGCTTATTTTCTCTATTAATAATCGTTATTACCTCCGATGAGAAAGATTTAGAAACTTTCCCTCCTATTAGGTATTCGTACTCTATTTCACATAAACATAGTATCAAAAACTCAATGATACCTTTTCCTAAGTAATGACTTTCATGTAATTCAATGAACTGACTTTCAGAGAACTTAAAGAAACGATTGATAAAGAACACTCTAAAATCATTTTCTAAAATAAAATGATCAATTGTATAAGAAATTTTTTTGCAATAGTATAACAAATGTTGAACAAAGAACTCCTCAGTTAATAGCTTGGGGGTTTTCAGCATTTCTTTCAAAAATGCAACTTGCCAATCCCAATGCGTTGATGTTGTTACCTTGTCGAAATCAAATTCATAAAAATCCATAGGGTAGCGACGGTTATCTGTGAAAATATAAATAATTTTAAGAAGCTTTGCATATGAAATATACCGCTCTAATAAACACCTATCAACAATTTCCTCGTTAAGTCGCGTTATATTAATCTGCTGACAGATCCATGTGATAAGGGCGCTACCTATTTTGTGTCCAATGTTACTGTCTTCAATTTTATGGCAAACAAATTCTAGTACATGTTCATCGGTGACAGATTCATTCACCCAAAAAGCATTTACGATACGCTTAAAGAATAGAACGTCCTTCTTCCATTCCCACGGGGTTCCAGTATATAACATATGATAGAAAATCAAGGACACCTTGTACTTATAGTCTAAATGATTTGCTAAATAAAAGGCGTACTCTTTGTTTTGTTCGGTATATTCCATATAAATTATATATTCATAAATAGCATCGTTTATCCGTCCATCTATGAAGTCTGTCCTATCATATGAACGATGCGATCCCAAAAAAACGGAATGCTGTCTGTGCTTTAGATCATCTAGATATTTTTTATAATTATCCAACAGATTACACAGATACATATCGTAACTTTTAATCAGCATTTTAGAAGAATTTTTAAATTCAGAGAAATCGACATTGCCAGATTCTTGGATAGCTTTGAATCCTAGTCTTTGGGTAATGTGGTGATTAATTTTCTCAATGTCTACATAGGATGAAATACGTTTTTCGATAACAGATGGTAATTTAAAATAGGTACATTCACCACTACTATCCCAATTTTTTTTATTAGAGTAGACCTTAGTGAGTTTATCAATGAATGATTCTTTTAGTTCATCATTCAGACTTCCAATGCTGATATTAACAGCATTATCATGCCATCTATAGATCACCAATAGTTCGTGCAAATTCAACTGAATATTATGCTTTTCGATCTTTTCGTAAAGGCTAATAAACAAATTATTTACATAAAAAGGTCTATAATTAAATTCACGCTCTCCTTGATTGAAAAGTTTGTGTAGTACACTGCGTCGACTTAGTGGAAACTCCACTTGACTGAAAACTTCTCTTATAACATACATTAACATGTCCGCTTGTTCTTTCTGATTTAATGACTCTAACTCAACAAAAAGTTTATCTATAAAAAAATCGCTATTCCCCTCATACGAGTACTCAAAACTCCGCTTATATTCATCAGCCACTGCCTCTTTTATTTTATACTCTAGCCCTAAACTTCGTCTTTCCTGAAGATCATATAAAGTCTTCATGCTATTCAGACTATGTAAAAATAGATATGCATATAAGATGTAAATAGTTACAACGCTAACCTCCCAAAAAGCGAGAGGGAAATCTTTAGAAATTTTAAGATCATTGATTCCTATGAGAATCACTTTACTTAGGATTGGGTAAGTAACAGCATATAGTAAGAGTAGTTTAAACATACTAGATTTGAAAATTTCAAACCCTAAGCGCTTAAGAAAAAAATCCTTTGTTATGCTTCTACCCCAGTACTTATCATTTTTATTTTGGAGAGCGTAACCAATTGTAAACTGCAAAAAAGTGTATAATATACCATACAAAGTTACGATACTAATAACCAATGCTATATAATTATCTTTATTACCAAGCTGAATAAATCCATATTGTTGCTGAAGTGCTGTTAATAGAGCAATCAGCAGTATAGGTAGAATTAAATTAGTGATAACATGTGGAATATTTGTCCTGAATAGAGACTTCCCAGCATTGCTATAATGAAGCCTATTCTTAAGACTCCAATATACGGGCTTTATAAATATATGGACTAAAACAAAAGCAAGTAATACAACAGAAAAAATTATAATATTCTCCCAAATAACTTTAGTAACATCCATATTGTTTTCCTCCGACTTATACACACTTTTTGCACTTCAAGCCATACATTGATGCGCATTGTAGTTCGACAAATAGATCTATAGTACCAACTATATCAAACACCATCCAAAAATTACACAGAAATCGTGACCGAATACCTAATAAATAACTATCTCAGGGTAATGACAAACCTGAACATTTACCTAATCCTATTAAGATCCGTTACCCCCTATAACTCCGCCTTCCACCATTTAATGAATAATTAGTTTCCAATCGCTCTTTTTACACATTTCCCCATCAATCTTTCATAGCACAACTATATTCAGTTTCATAATAATATCTTGATAGAGCCAGGGAATTGAGATTAGAGAGAAGGCAGTAAGAACCAAGTAAAATGATAGGCTAAAACAATTCGTAAATTAGGAAAAGGTAAAAAAGTAAAATAAGTTTGA
Organism: Paenibacillus sp. H1-7; assembly: GCF_022354825.1. Taxonomy (GTDB): domain Bacteria; phylum Bacillota; class Bacilli; order Paenibacillales; family NBRC-103111; genus Paenibacillus_S. The sequence goes on along the minus strand of NZ_CP031168.1, from coordinate 974,589 downwards.
TGTGGAGGGCAGAAGAAGAGGGGGGAAAAACCATGTTTGGGAAGGTAAATTCACTAAATTAAAATATTTAGAAATAGAGGCATTTAAACAACTTGAAAGAGTAATTGGAGATAATTAAACGCCTGACGAGAGGATTCAGAGGAAAAACAGCAGGCTTGGGAAGTTTTTCCGATTAGGATAGACTTGGATATGCCTTCTACGGAACGAGACAATTGAGGATGTACCGGGGATCTATTTTCGTTGGCAGTTGATTGAATTATGAGCCTAAGAAATTGCTTGGACAAAAGAAATAAGCCGAGCGAATATCAGGACAAGTGCCTGATTTCGGTCGGCTCTGCGGTAAATTTATTTTGCTCATCGACAGACTTTGTGGGATGGATGCAAACTTTAATTAATCCTTACAATGCCCTTGTAGATCAAGGATGCCACTGACTCCACGTGAACGGTAAGCGGAAACATATCCACCGGCTGAACTTCGACGGTGGAGTAGCCGCCATCCTCGAGCACCCGAAGATCGCGGGCCAGTGTCGACGGATTACACGACACATAAACCACGCGAGCGGGGCGCATCTCGAGGATGGTGGCGAGCAGCGCAGCGTCGCAGCCCTTGCGGGGCGGGTCAACCACGATGACGTCAGGGGCGATGCCCTGACGACGCCACTCGGGGATGACCACCTCCGCCGCGCCGACCTCGAACTGAACGTTGCGGATGCCGTTCAGCAGCGCATTGCGTCGAGCATCGTCGATCGCTTCGCCGACGATCTCGACGCCATACACTTGGCGAGCACGCTGCGCCAAGAAGAGAGAGATCGTGCCGATGCCGCAGTAGGCATCGATCACGGTCTCTTCGCCGCTCAAGCCGGCGAAGTCGAGGGCTTTGCTGTACAGTACCTCGGTCTGTACGGGGTTCACTTGATAGAACGATCGCGCGGAGATCGCGAATCGGATGTCGCCGATGGTATCGTAGATCACATCGTCGCCCCACAGCACATTCGTCTTGTCGCCGAAGATGACGTTCGTCCGTTCTTTATTGACGTTCTGGCAGATGCTCTTGAGGCCAGGAATCGCCTGGCGAAGCAGCCCGACCAGCTCGTCCTTGTGTGGCATGCTCTCGCCGTTCGTGATCAGGACGACCATGATGTCTCCTGTATTAAATCCATACCGCGCTACGACATGGCGCAGCAGGCCTTTGTGGGTTTCTTCGTTGTAGGCGCGGATGCCCAGCTCGCGGGCAATGCGCTTGACCTCGGCGACGACGAGGTCGTTGTTTTCCTGCTGGATGAGGCACTCATCCATATCGATTATGCGATGGCTGCCTTGAGCGTAGAAGCCTCCGATCAAACCGCCCTCTCTGTCGGCGTTAGCAGCTTCAAAGCCGATAGGCACCTGCGCCTTGTTCCGATAGCGCCAAGGATCATCCATCCCGAGTGTCGGATGTACGAGGATTCCCTTCTCGGAAGCATCCGCTTCACTTTCCGCCACCTTCAACTTCCCGATCCGCTCCAGGTTGTCCACCACGAGCTGGCGCTTGAAGCGAAGCTGCGCCTCGTAGCTCAGATGCTGCAGCTGGCAGCCGCCACATTGGCTGTAGATGGGACAGGGAGCCGCGATGCGGTCGGGGCTCGGCCGAAGGATTTTGAGCAGCTTGGCGTAGCCGTACTGCTTCTTCAGCTTCAGCACCTTGACGAGCACCCGCTCGCCGGGCAGCGCACCTTGAATAAAAAGGGTAAAGCCGTTCACACGGCCTACCCCTTCGCCCTCGTGGCCGATACCGACGATCTCGGCCTCGTATTCTTCGTTTTTCGCCACCGGCAGGCCGCTCAAATCCGCGCTTGGCCGGTTATTGCCTTTTCTAGAAACTCCCCCACTCCCATTCTTACTCTGATTGCTGATCTTCTTGCTCATGTCCGTCCACTCCAGGTTTGATTTTCCAAGGCAGCTTGATCTGCTGCAAAGGATTGGTCTTGTATACCGATTGTCCGCTCTCGTCTACGAAAATATGCAGGTGCGAAGGCAAATTGGTGAATACGCAGGGCAGCGTACCGCCGAATTCGCCGTCGAGGTTGATCTGCACATAGTCCGGAGACGTGACTTGAATGTTGCGCGTCTGCAAATAAATAATATTCGGATCGCCCAGATGCTCCCCGCGCAGCGCCAACGACACGACGCGGATGAATTCGGCGAGGTTGCATTTCTTGAGGATCAGTACGTCGAACAGGCCGTCGTTCAGCGACGCGTCTGGCGCGAGGCGCTCGAAGCCGCCGACGGAATTGCTGTTCGAGATGAGGAACAGCATGACCTCCTCGTGCAGATCTCCTTCGTCCGTGCGGATGTACAGCTCGATAGGCCGCAGCCGCGGCAGCTTCTCGAGCCCTTTCATATAGTAGGCCATCTGGCCGATCATAGTCTTCAGCTTGCTCGGCACTTCGTAGGTCAGCTCGGTCAAAGAGCCGCCGCCGGCAATATTGATGAAATACCGCTGGTTCATCTTGCCCACGTCGATCTCGCGCGTATGCTGCTGTAGAATCACATCGACCGCCGCATCCCAGCTGCGCGGAATGTTAAGCGCTCTGGCAAAATCGTTCGTCGTGCCGAGAGGCAGGATGCCGAGCGGCGGGCGGTAGCTTTTCTCAGCCAAACCGTTGATGACTTCATACAGCGTACCGTCCCCGCCCGCCGCGATAACAACGTCGAAGCCGCGCTCGACCGCTTCGGCCGCAGCCAGCGTAGCATCCCCCTCGCCTATAGTGGCGTGCGTGGACGTCTCTAAGCCGCCGCGTTCCAGACGCTGCAAAATTTCCGGCAGCCGTCGCTTCATTTCTTCCCGGCCGGAAGTCGGATTATAGATCAGTCGTGCACGTTTGGACATTCATTAATCACCCGTTCGCCTCGATTTACTGCGTTGTTCCCGCTCAAGTGGTCAGCCGCCTGCCGTTCCATCCACCTTGCGATCAAAGGATGCGGCAGCAGCGCCTTTCCATTGTATGTATACGTATACCCTTCCAATCGGGAAGGAATCACTTCATTCGTAAAGTAGCCTTCGCTTAAAAATACCGGAGCCACCAGCACCGTATGCTGCGGCTTACACTGTTTCCACAGCCCCATTTTACTGCGGATTTGATCCGGAAGCAGCATCGCCGTATCGACGGCATCGAAGCCTCCGACCTGTTGAATACGTGTTGCAAGCTTGCTCAGTCCGTCCTGCCACTGCTCATGAAACCCATGCTCTACACTGCCGTGCCCGACAAGCATTACGATTTCCCGCGACGGGTCGGTTGACAGCGGCTTCATTTTTTCATATAAAATGGCGGCAATATCCGGATCATCATCGATCGGAGAAGTGCAATGAATTCGTGCACGAATGGCAAAAGGCTCCATGTCCGTCGGCAGCAGCGGCTCAGGCTTCACCCCAAGCGCGTAGCTGATCTCATCGATGTGCGTACTGCCCGAAGATACGAATAGCGGGATGACCACGATATCCGTGACTCCAAGCGATTCCAGCGTCGTTATCCCGTCCTGGATAAGCCGGCCCTCCACTATTTCGAGAAAGGAGGAAAACACCGGGACCCCTTCGGGCACCCGCATCGCACCGACGGCCTCGTCGACCAGCCGAACCCACTCCTCGCTGCGCGAACCGTGGCTTATGACTAATATGCCGTATTTTTCCACTCAGTATCCCCTCCTCCGATCAGAAATCCTTGCAATGGAAAGCACGGTACTGCCCTGTTTGCTTGAGAACAGCGTTCATGCATCATCCGCCATGCAACAAAAAAGAAGGCGCTCCGGTGCCTCCCGTTCCGTACGGACACAACTATGTCCTATTATAGCATAAAATGACTATCTGTTGCGGCACAGATCGACTGCCGTTTCGGCCGATCATGACTCCCCACCCCACGCAGATGCGGTCCCCGGCAAACAACAGCAAAATGAACACACGAAGAAAATCCCTCCCGTCATTCGATCGAGAAGGATGATCTCGCTGCTTATGCTCACTCCGGGCGCTAGCGTCCGAGACGCTCCAGCGTCATTTTATAACCGTCGTTCCCATAATTCAGGCACCGCTTCACGCGGGAAATCGTAGCCGTGCTGGCTCCGGTCTCCGCCTCGATCTGGTTATAGGTGTTGCCTTTGCGCAGCATCCGGGCTACCTCCAGACGCTGGGACAACGATTGAATCTCGTTTACCGTGCACAAATCGTCAAAAAATACATAGCACTCTTCAATATCTTTAAGCGTCAAAACCGCCTCGAACAGCTGGTCGATCGCTTTGTCGTTTAACTTTTTCAATTGCATCGTTCATTCAACCCCTTGATGGTCTGCTGCATTTCCTTAGTTCAAACTATTCGACATTAACAGGGGAAATCCTCCCGTTAAGATTAGCAATTCTGTACTATTTTTATGCGGTGACGGACTAAAACCTTGAAATGATGCCAAAACCGTGACAGGAGTCCAATCACTACATTCGCCTATCACATAGACTAAATTAGGTAAAATGTCTATGACCATTTTTTCCGGCCCGCATTGTATACCGGCCAAACTCGGCTGTTGCAGCTTCAAATCCATAACAAAGGATCGTGAAACCCGTGAGTTATCAAAGACCAACGATAGGCAACCAAGGGGTACCGACACGCAGCTTCCAGCAAGCGAATCCGTTTTCCGGTGCACCAGGACAATTCCCCGTCCCATATCAAGGAATGGATATGAATATGGGCGGCTTCGCGCAACCTCAATCACCCGCAGTTCCTTCCGGCGGCGGTGGTGGTGGCGGCTTGGCCTCGCTGTTTAGCGGATTTGGCGGCGGCGGCGGTGCTGCTGATGCGGGAGCTGCAGGCTCCGGCTTCAACATTGCTCAAATCAAGCAGGTCATCGACCGTCTCGGCGGTATCGAAGGCATTGTTGACACAGTAACCAAAGTACAGCGCATGGTGCAAACTGTACAACAAGTAGCTCCGCTCGTCAAGGTGCTGTTGGGATCGTTCGGCAAAAGCAAATCCAAGGACGATTCGGATGCGGCTCCCAAACGCCGCAGAAAGCGTAAGCGCAAAGCAGCGGCCCCTGCCGGCAAAACCAGAGTGAAGAAGCGCGCAGCCGAATAATTCGGCTCCTCGCAAAGCTTGCGGACCGCCTTGACCGAACGTTTCGAACGGGATGGGTCGTAACCATTTTAATGGGAAATAGCTTAGTAAGACAAAAAAAGAGCTGCACCGAACGGTTTCGGGCGGCTCTTTTATCTGTTTAACCATTTATGCCGTACATTAAACGGCTTTATTCGAAAATCTCCTCATGTGCGAGCTCTATTCCCGAAAGGACGATCGATTGTTCGATACGAACATACTTGGAGTCCTGGAGATGATATAACTCTACTTCTTCTACATAAGGTTTTACGATCCAGTATTCGGTCACACCAAACGGCTCATAAATAGCAAATTTCTCGATTAGATCCCTATCCGCATACTTTTTACCTGACGATACGATCTCAACCAACAAATCAGGTGCTCCGAATATCCCCTTGTGTTGAACCCTATCCAAACGTTCCGTTGCGACAAAGGATACATCCGGCAACCGGAACTCTTTACGGGTTACATCGCCATGAAGGAACACAGCGGTATTGGACCCAAACACTTTCCCAAGCTTATTCTTGCGAACATGCTAAACCATTAACCCCGTTAAGTTACTCAAGATAGATTCATGATCTGTGCCGCACAAGGGCAGCACGATCTTTTCCCCGCTCCATAATTCGTAACGTTCATCCGTATCCAGCTCGAACATGTTCATCACCTCGTTCTTCCACTGTAACGCAAAAAAGCCCGGCAGAAACGGATTGACCGCTCCGGCCGGACTTTTTTTTATCCATGAACGGGTATTGGCTCTAAAGATGCCTTACCCTTGCTGAGCTTGCTTCGCCTTGATCGGCTCCAGCGGTTTGTGATTGCCGTATACCGGATACTCGCGGGTCGACGGAGCCGCCCATTGAGCGGCGTTGCGGATGACGCGGCGCACTTGCTCGTTGTAATAAGTCGGGTACGTTTCGTGGCCCGGACGGAAGTAGAAGATTTTGCCTTGACCGCGATGGAACGTGCAGCCGCTGCGGAATACTTCTCCGCCTTCGAACCAGCTTACCATAATCAGCTCATCCGGCTGCGGAATGTCGAAGTGCTCGCCGTACATTTCTTCGGCTTCCAGCTCGATGTACTGGCCAATGCCTTCCACGATCGGGTGGTTGGGAGCGACAACCCAGATGCGCTCTTTCTCGTCGGCTTCGCGCCATTTGAGATCGCAGGAGGTGCCCATCAGCTTTTTGAAAATTTTGGAGAAGTGGCCGGAATGCAGCACGATCAAGCCCATGCCGCGGAGTACGCGCTGTTGAACGCGATCCACGATAGCATCCTCTACCACGCCATGCGCTTTATGTCCCCACCAGATCAATACGTCGGTGTTGTTCAATTTTTCTTCGGTCAAGCCGTGCTCAGGCTCATCGAGGGTAGCGTAGGATACTTCTACGTCAGCGCCCAATCCTTCGCCGATCGCTTGATGGATGCCGTTCGGATAAACGGAACGAACCTTTTCGCTTTCTTTTTCATGACGGAATTCGTTCCAGACAGTAACTCGCAGTTTTTGACTCATGAGTTTAATCCCTCCATATTGGTATGGCGTTCGTTTCCTTGATTATATAAGACACCGCTTGCAAAATATATTCTCAAAACTGCCGGATCTGTATGCAAAAATGTCATGACCTGTCCAAACATGCTATACTGGTCTTACCAAGAGCAATCGCTATAGTTATGCAATACTGTCTCCCTTTTTATGGAAATGGAGGTTCGCCACGACAATGACGCTACTCGAGCATGACGAAACGGACGTGCACAACGAGCTCGTCGATTACCAGAATCCTTTGCTACGCTTGAAAATATGGCAAATTCAAGGTGCCGGCACCACGATTCCCGTCTACAAGGTGCACCGCTGGCATTATCATAAGGAAGTGGAATTCCTCATCATGCAGGAAGGCGGTCTTAACATCCAGACGAAGCACGATACGCGCCTGATGCAGGCCGGGGACGTGTATTTGTTCGGCTCTTCCCAGCTGCACCGGACATGGAAGGCGCTTCCTATACCGCTCAGCTACATTGTGTGCCAGTTCGATTTGTCTCAGCATTTTGACGAGAGCACGATGCCTTATTTGCATTATTTCAGCGAGGCCCGCACGCCGCTTGGACAGTTGAATTACATATTTCGCGAGAAGCCGGACGTGCAGCGGCAAGCCTACGACCTTATTATGGACATTTATCACGAAACGCAACACAAATCCAAAGGCTACGAGCTGGCGATCACCGCTGCGATCCGTCGTCTTCTCCTTCTGTTGCTGCGCAACGACAGCAGAGATATGCTGCATGGGGCGGATAATGCCGAGCTGATGCGGCTGCAGCCTGCTTTGGACTACGTGGACGCCCACCTGGCCCAGAAAATTAGCATTGAGCAGGCCTGCGCGGTACTCAATTTGAGCTATCATTATTTTATCAAGTATTTCAAAAAGGTTATGGGGCTCTCCTTCATTGACTACGTGAATTATAAACGGATTAAAAAAGCCGAGCGGCTGCTGCTAACCCAGGATGTCTCCATAATGGAAGTCGGAGAAGCGGTCGGGATTCCGAATATGGCGCAATTTTACAAGTTGTTTAAGCGCCATAACCAGTGCTCTCCGAAGGAGTTCAAGCATCGGATGCGAGGAGAGGTCAGTTTGAATACCGTCTCTGCGGTAAGCGATGTATGAAGAAGCAGCTCTAATTTGCTTAATAGACTTAATATAATCAGGTAATTGCTTCAGCAAGCATTATTTTTGTACGGGCAGATCCTGTCTGCCGGCAATGCTATGTTCTCCTTTTTTTGCGGCTCCTCCCCCGCCCTCTTAGCTAGACTATAAGAATTGAAAACAGGGTGCCTCTTACCTCCAGTTGCCGTATACCCGAAATGAACGGAAAGCCGAATCCTTTTATCAATCATTTCGAAGGAGTGGGTATGATGGCCTTATTCATGCTGCTGGTCATTCCAGCGCTTGGAGTCGTGTGGTTCGCCTGTTTGACCAGCTTTCTGACCAAGCTCAAGCATAATCGTGACACGTTGAGGCCGGTCCTGCTCGGATCGGTCGTTACCTTCCTCCTCTTGTTCTGCATCATGTTAGTCCTTATGGAGCTATCTTGATCGATTCAACTAGCAGTGAATCCAATGCCTCAACCATTTTCACGAAAAAATGCCTTATCCTGTATCTCGTATCGGCATGCCTGTACGCGTCATCAGCGTTTTATAAGGGGAATATCAGAGTACAGCCATGTTTCCTTTCCATAATTATCTATACAATGAATTGCGAAGGAAACGTAAGGGATGGTGTATGGATGAAAAAGAACCCTATAGCGGCGTGGAGCCGCTTGTTTGCTTTAGTATGCGTTTTGACAGCACTTGCCGGCTGCAAACATAACGAACCTGTTCCAGAGGAAGCGATGCGGGCGTTCACGGACGCCTGGCAGCAAAAACGGTACGAAGCGATGTACGACTGGCTCACAGCCGAAACGAAGCAAAAGATCGCCCAAGAGGCGTTCGTCACCCGGCACAAGGCAATTTATGAAGGCATCGGGATGAGCGGATTCGCCCTGGATTGGCAGCCTGTCGAGCAGGACCCGAACAGCAGAGAATTGAAGGACCGCAAATCGTATACGCTGCACGTCAAAATGGATACCACCTACGGTCCGGTCGCTTACGATCAGACGGCTCTCGTCATGAAAGAAGAAGGAAATTGGCGCATCCAGTGGGATTCGACCTATATTCACCCGAAGCTTGGGGACAAGGATAAAGTGCGGGTGGAGGAAACGCGTCCGGAACGTGGGGAAATCCTCGATCGCGAAGGCTTCGGCCTTGCCGTTAACGCGGAAAAGCTGGAGGTCGGCATCATCCCGAAAAAGCTGCCTGAGCAGTCCGATGAAGCCATCGCCAAGCTCGCCGAGCTGTTGAAGCTGAATCCGAAGGATATCCAAGCCCAGCTGAAAGCGACTTGGGTGAAACCGGATTACTTCGTACCCGTGACCATTGTTCCGGAAGGCGATAACCGGCTCGAAGCGCTCGCTGCCATTCCAGGCGTTACCTACCGCAAGAAAAAGGTCCGCTCCTACCCGCTGGAGGAGGCGGCAGCGCATATGGTCGGCTACATAGGCAAAATCAATCAGGAAGAGCTCACGAAATACAAGGACAAAGGCTACGGGACCGACGACTGGATCGGTAAAGCCGGACTTGAGCTGTCACTCGAATCGAAGCTGCGCGGAACCGCCGGAGGGCGTATCTACATCGTCGATGCCGACGGCAAGGAGAAGGCGACCCTCGCCAAACGCGATGCGGTCAACGGTGAAACGGTCAAGCTAACCATCGACTCGCATCTGCAATCGATGATGTATCAGCAGCTGGCTCAGGACTCTGGCGCGGCGAGCGCCATCCATCCGATGACGGGCGAAGTGCTGGCATTGGTCAGTGCCCCTTCGTATAACCCGAACTTTTTTATCAGCGGCGTGACCGCCGAGCAGTGGAAGCAGTGGAACGAAGACCCGAACAAGCCGTTGTTGAACCGGTTCGCCCGCGCTTATGCGCCGGGTTCTGCCTTTAAGCCTATTACCGCCGCCATTGCACTGCAGGAGAACCTGCTCGACCCCAATGCGGAGAAAACGATTGAAGGCAAGCAGTGGAAAAAAGACTCCTCCTGGGGGAATTACTATGTGACCCGGGTGTCGTCGTCGCAAAGCGCGGTCAATCTGTCCAAGGCGATGATGTATTCGGACAATATTTATTTCGCACAGGTCGCTCTGGACATGGGCGAGCAGAAGTTCATGAAGGACGCGGGACAGTTCGGCTTCGGAGAAAAGCTGTCTCTGCCGCTCGCATTCGATACTTCGTCGCTGTCCAACACGCCGAAGATGAAAAATGACGTCCAGCTCGCGGACTCCGGCTACGGCCAGGGTGAGGTCGTAATGAACGCGCTCCATGTCGCGACGACCTACACCGTATTCACGAACGGCGGCACGATGCTCAAGCCGACTTTGATTCTAAGCGAAGGCTCGAAGCCCGAGCCTTGGAAAAGCGGCCTGCTCCGGCCCGACGTCGTCCAGACGGTGACCGACAAGATGGTCGAGGTCATCGAAAACCCGGCCGGGACGGGGCACTCCGCGATGATCAACGGCATTAAGCTCGCCGGTAAAACCGGCACCGCCGAGCTGAAGCAAAAGAAAGACACCGCCGGACAGGAGAACGGCTGGTTCGTCGCCTTCAACACCGACAATCCGCGCCTGCTCGTCGCGCTGATGGTCGAAAACGTCCAGGACCACGGCGGCAGCCGTTACCTGAGCGGCAAGATCAGCTCGATCTTCACGTATTATGTGAAGAAGTGAATGTGGTAAAGCAGTGCACCGTGTTGATATCAACGGTGGCAAGGTTGGGGAAGCCCGCACGTTTGGTGCGGGCTTTTGGTGTTGCGAGACGCGGGCGGCCTTCTTCCGACTCTGTAAGTCGGAAATTCCGCGTTACAGCCGCTCGCCTCGGCCAGGGTTTCACTGTAAAGCGGAATATCCGCTTTACAACAGGCCTGCGAGGCGCGGGCGGCCTTCTTTCGACTTCGTAAGTCGGAAAAAACCGCGTTACAGCCGCTCGCCTCGCCCGGGGTTTCTCTGTAAAGCGGAATATCCGCTTTACAACAGGCCTGCGAGGCGCAGGCGCCCCGCTTCCGACTCTGTAAGTCGGAAATTCCGCGCTACGGCCGCTCGCCTCGCCCGGGGTTTCTCTGTAAAGCGGAATATCCGCTTTACAACAGGCCTGCGAGGCGCAGGCGCCCCCTCTTCCGACTCTGTAAGTCGGAAATTCAGTGTTACAGCCGCTCGCCTCGCTCAGATTTTCTCTGTAAAGCGGAATATCCGCTTTACAAGCAGCCTCCGAGGCAAGCGCAGTCTTCCGCCTCGCTCTTACACTGCCCCCAAAAAAAAGCTCCTCTTGTTATCTCGAACAAGAGGGAGCTCAGCCTTTGAAGAAACCCGTCTAACTCAAAAATGCTAATGGGGTTAGGTGAGGTACCTTCTGCAGGAGCGTAAGCAACCGCCTTTGTTTTCAGGAAAATACCGCTGAATAGCGATAAATTAAAGATTTCCTGAAAACAACAGCGGCCGGAAGAAGGTACCCACCGGGATACCCTGCTGCATTTTCATCCCCTCACGGGTTTCTCAACAAACAAGCTCCCTCTTGTCAAAAAACAACAAGAGGGAGCTTTTTCTCCAAATCTTAGAAAATACGGTTCTTCCAACCCAACAGCTTGGCGATAGCTTCAACGTAGTAGTAGTCTCCGTAGATCAGGGAGACGTTGACGTTTTGGTTAGCCGGCTTGTTGCCGGTGCCTTCTACCAAAATCGCCTCGTGCTCAGGACGATCCCAAGTCGCATAGTTTTGCGTCAGCGACAGCAGGATGCGCTCCGCCGCGTCGCGGTATGGCTTGCCTTCAATGCCCGGCAGCGCGTCAGCGATTTCGAGCAAGCCGGAGGCAGCGCAGGATGCTGCGGATGTGTCGCGCGGCTCTTCAGCCAACGACTCGGCTGCACGGAAATCCCAATGCGCCACATGGTCTTCCGGCAGCATGGAAAGGAAATAATGCGCAACGCGCTGTGCAGCGCGCAAATATTTCATTTCGCCCGTAAAGCGATAGGTGTTCGCCATGCCGTGCAGCGCCCATGCAGCACCACGGCTCCAGGAGGAGAGAGGTGCTGCGCCTTGGCCGCCGAGCGACTCGATGAATTCGCCAGTCTCCGGATTGAAGCTGACAATGTGGTTCACAGAGCCGTCCTCGCGGATGAAGTGATTGACTACTGTATCCGCATGAGCTTTACCAATATGGCTGAAGCGAGGATCTTTGATCTCCTCTGCAGCCCAGAACAAGATCGACAGGTTCATCGAGGAGTCTACGATGGACCAGCCGATTTTTTCCTGATTCCATGCGCGCAGGAAGTTGCCTGCGATGTTGAAGCGGCCTGCAAGGAAGTTAGCAGCCGTCAAACCGCGGCGCTTGCCGTCTTCGTCGCCGGTCAGCTTGTATTTGATAACAGCCGTAGGCAAGTATTGGAAACCTACGTCATGATGATAGTTGTTCGCTTGAATCGATTTTTGCTCGAGCTTCTCGTCCCATACCCAAGCTGCTTGCTTGTAGTGCTCTTTGCCCGTCATCTCGTGCATAATCCAGAGGATGCCCGGCCAGAAACCGGAAGTCCACCAGTCGTGACGCATATCGTCGTATACGCCGGTAGCTGCCGGAGCTACGTGAGGGGATTTGTCCCCGATTTGCGTAATCATGCGGTCTACTTTTTCCTGCAATGCTTCCCAAATGTGAGGCAATGCTTCCTGCAAACTGCTTGCTTGCTTCAACTTGCTTGTATCCACTGCTGTCATGGTTAGAAATCCTCCTTTGAAATGTCCATCGTTTTTTATAGTGAGGGATGCGCCTTAGGCAGCCGAGCGTAAGCTTCGATGACGACTTTCGCTTGTCCGATCCGCCCGGTGCCCGGCACATCCGATGAATCCGGTTTTCCCTATTCCGCTTGCAGTATTAGATCGTAATAAAAGCTGTCGACAAGCCTGCACTTGCCACGCTGACAACGGAAACCGACTCGCGTTTTACCGACGCACCGCCAGCGCCGCCGCCCGATGAAGGACCTCCTGCGGATACGAAGCCGGTAACCGGCACGCTTGCCGCTGCGCCTCCGTCAGGATCGATCACGATACGAGCGCGACCGTTGGTCATCTGAATCAAGCTGGAGCCGCGCACCGTACCTTGACGGTCGATCAGCTTGCCGTCGCCGGTCAAGCCGAAGCGTACGAAGTTCAGCGCATCAAGGCACAGCACTCCGTTAGCGTCGTACGCTAGAGCTTCGACAACGATGTTGCCGTCGTTCTGCTTTTGGGCGTTCAGCCTAATATCGGCCGGTGCTCCCCAAGCTTCGGTCTGATACTCGAACGACAGCTCATCCGTTACGGTAACGCCGTCCTTGGTCGCTACTACCTTCACATGATTCGTGCCTTTTTGCAGCACGGTTTCCCAGCGAAGGCCTGCGGCCGGGAAGTTTTGCGAGTTGCGCTGCTTCACGCCAAGGCTCGTTCCGTTCAGGAACAGCTCGGCTTCCGTGCAGTTAGAATACACTTTAATGCTCTTAAGCTCGCCTTCTTGACCCCAGCGAACCGGCATAGTATGGCCGTAAATCCGCGCCATAGGCTTCTCTGTCCAGTACGATTGGTACACGTAGTACGCTTCTTTTTTGGTGAAATCGCGTTCGATGATTCCTTTCATATTCAAGTACGGAATCGGCGAATCCGGACGTACAGGCGTCGCAAAATCTTTGAACGCCCACTGTGCCGCGCCTGTCAGCCAGTCCATTTTTTCCTGCGATTTCAAATACCAGTCGATCATCTCGCAGAAATACGTCTCCGACCAGTCTCCGTCACGGGATACGCGCGGCTCCCCGCCTGTCAGCAGGTAGTCTCCGTCACGCTCGTCCGTATCGCCTTCGCCGCTCTTGATGAACTCGAAGCCGGTAAACGTTTTTTCTACATGGCGCGTCGCCAAGTTGTCCGCACCCCACTCCATATGGAAAAAGGAGTCGACATTCTCGAACGCTTGACGGCTGCTTGATTCATAATCGGTATAAATACCGCGGTACCAGCCCGCCCAAATCGAAGGCGAGTAAACATCGATAATATCTTTGCAGAATTCGCAGCGGCGAATCGCCGTCAAACGGCTTGGATCCAGCTGATGCGACAAATCGTGAAGCTCCTTCATGAAGCGACGGATTTCTTCCTGGTCGAAATAGTCGAAGTCGCACTCCCAATCGTTCTCGTTGCCGAGCCCCCACAAAATAACGGAAGGATGATTGTAATGCTGTTCGATCATCGCGGTCAGCATGTCGCGGCATTGTTGACGGTACTGCTCTCCGCCCAAGCCGCCGCGGCACCAAGGAATTTCCTCCCACACGAGGATGCCGAGCTCGTCGCACAGATCCAGAATGATCCGGGACTGCTGGTAATGGCCGAGACGAATGAAGTTCGCGCCCATGTCCTTGATCAGCTGCATTTCTGTACGCATCATCTCTTCGGTCATCGCCGGGCCTACGCCTGCATGGTCTTCATGGCGATGAGTTCCGCGCAGCAGCAATCGCTCTCCGTTCAGCTTGAACGGTCCGTGCTTCACGAATTCGAAGCTGCGAACGCCGAAGCGCTCTGTCTGCTCCGTACGGCCGTATGCGCCTTCCAGCTCCACCGTGCAGCTGTACAAGTACGGCGCGTCCGTCGTCCACAATGTCGGTTTGGCCAGCTCGTGAACCTCAAGCTCTTTGGCCCCCGTCCACGGCTTCTCTTTCAATTGGAACGAAGCCAGCTCGCTGCCTTCACGGTCGCGAAGCGTCACCTTCAGAGCCAGCTCCTCCTGCAGCCCTTGCGGGTTGTACAGAGTGGCGCGAACGGCCACACGGCAGCTTGCGTGATCTGCTGACAGCTGAGGCTCGACATGCACCTGCTGCAGCGATACCGCCGGCACATAGACGAGATTCAGATAGCGGTAGATGCCGCCATACAGGTTAAAATCGCTCGCGTCCGACGGAATCGTCTCCAATTCGCGGCTGTTGTCGCAGGCGATAGCTACCGGAATCAGACCTTTGTAGCGCTCGATTTCGCGTGCTTGCGCGGCTGCTTCCGTAATATCTACCGTGAACTCGTCGTAGCCGCCCAGATGCGACCCGATTTTGTTCGTATATACATAGACGTCCGTACGCTGGCCCGCTCCTTCAAAATGAAGCAGCGTTCTGCCCTGCGGGTACGGGTTGTTCACTTCCAGCTTGTTGCGGTACCAGCCTTGGCCCTGATAATATTTGCCGTCCGGGTCCAATACATCCAGCCCGTTGTACGAATGCGGCAGCTCTACCTTATGCCACGGCACGTTGTAATGATTTTGCAGCTTGTCCTGACGCCATACTTCCCACGGTCCACCCAGGCTTCCCCGGTGGTGCTCCCATTGCTCGATCAGTCTTTGCTTGATCAATGTATCCACACTCCGTTAGTCGATTAGTAAACTTGTTTAGTGGCTATTTTACTCGGAGGCACGCTGTGCCTATCATGTATAAGCTTATCAAAAAATGCTTCCCCATTGTTTGGTGCGTTTATGATAAAATGTTGTTATATTACGGTTGAGCTAACAAAGGCGGTGCTCCTCTTGAAAATTATGAACTACATGAATCTAAACCGGCATCCCGTACAGTTATCTTTTGCCAAAAACCGGACGCACGATTTCGTCGAAATTTTTCATGCCCATCAAGGAATGGAGCTGCTATACGTGCACGAAGGCAGCGGCAGCATCATCGTCAACCAGCAGATCGTGAAGCTGAGTCCCGGCAGCCTTTTCTTTTTTCGTCCGTTTCAGCTGCACCGAATTCAGCTCAGGCTGAATCCCGGAGAATCGTACATCCGTTCTTTTTTTGTGTTCGAGCCTGCCGAGCTGGAGCGGTATCTTGCTCCGTTTGGTTCCTTGCAGTCTTTTTTTCATTGGGTGTGGAAGGAGCCTATCGCCTATCAGGTGTTCGCCGACCTGCCGCAGGACGATATGCACGCTCTACTCGAACATCATCGCCAGCATATCAATAAAGCCTCGGAGGAGCATTTGCTGGAAGAACAAATGTTCTTTTTGGTGACGCTCTTGCACAAGCTAAAAGCCTATTGGGCGCCCGAAGAAGAGCATTCGGTTCTCCCCCTTCGCAAAAAATCCACCGGAGCGGAGCAGGTCATGGAATGGATCGAGGAGCATTATATGGAGGAATTTCATCTCGATGAGCTGGCCAAGGCCGTCCATCTGTCGCCTAATCATGTATCCGCTGTCTTCCGGCAAACCGTCGGTACCAGCATTACCGAATATTTGACCGCGCGGCGTATCCGCCAGGCATGCTGGCTGTTGAAAACTACCGACCTTACCGTCCAGGAAGTCGGCCGTTCTATCGGGTTGAGCAATTTCCCTTATTTTTGCCAGCTGTTTAAAAAGCACGTAGGGTTAAGCCCTTACCGTTTCAAGCGTTCTTCGGCTCAGTAACCAGGTATGCTGGTTGTTTCGTTCAAGTGAGTAGTGCCGAGCGCTTCGGGCGTGCAGCTTCTATTGGAGGACAGGCTGTCGGTAAGCCCGGCTAGAAGATCTATGCTTATCATTATTGTGGGGCGAGGCAGTCCCAGGTGGAGTTTAGCGAGTCCCAGGCCCGGGCGTGCGTTGCGGCACTGAGCGGCGGCCGATCGAACCCCGCGCGGGCGTTAGCGTCCTTTTTTAGGCGAAACATGAAAAAGGCCCCGCAAGAATGTTTCTCTTAGGGGCTCTGCCTGCAGCTTTTTTCAGTTTCGTGAGTTTCTCCACAAACGAATCAAACGGGTTAGATGCACGTTAGAGACCATTGCTGATTTTGTTGCGGACCGTAGATCCGTTATTTTACCAAAAACAGCTATATTCGCAGGGTGATCGGACAACAGATTCTTTATTTAGTCAAAATACACAGTTTTATCTGGAAAAGTTGGCAAATAACGTACTCCATGTCCGATCACGCTCCAAAAGCAGCATATTTCCAGTGAATAACGGATCTCCTGTCCGATAGCCCACCAGTCCGAGGAGGAGACTCTCCCGTACACTTGTGCCAAAAGATTCTAGAGCAAGCTGGCAGATGGGAGGGCCCCGCACGGTAACCAGCGGTTATTAAAGCGCTCATTAGGGATCAAATTGACTATGGAGCATTCCTGGATCGCTAGGCTTTCGGCCAGGTCTTTATCTAAACCCGGACTACGCCCCGATGAGCGAGGCTGAATTTCTCCCCGCATCGGTATGGTTCGGCCATCAACACTGACCTATCGCACGCATTACCTTGGGACTCTTTCCTCCTGAGTCTCTTCTGATGCTTCCTCAACCAGTCCCGCTTTGGACTCTTCCTTCGTCCTACGCCTTCACCAGCGCCTCTGTCTCAGCCAGCCGCAAGATCTCCTGCACCGTCTCCTCCGGCGTCAGCTTCGAAGTGTCCAGCCACAAGCCGAGCCGCGGCGTCTCCATATGCAAAATCTCGTTCAACCCGGCAACCGACCAGGGGCCGTAGCCTTTTTTCGACCGTCCCGCTTCCCTTAGAGCCACTGTCTCCTCATCGGGAGCAAGAACAACGACATACAAAGGCGCTCTGCCCACGTAGTCGACAAATTGCTGCAGCATCGGGCCAATGACGACGTCCTGGACGACCACCGTGAAGCCTGCATCATAGTAAGCGTCGGCCGCGGATGCGGCAAGCCGGTACCGGAGCTCAAGCTGCCGGACCGCCTCCTGCGAAGCTTCGGGAAGCATCTCCTCCCGACCTTGGACGATCATTTTTCTATACACATCTCCGCGCAAATGAACCGATTTATCGAACTGCCGCGACAGCAGCTCGGCGACCGTCGACTTCCCGCTGGCCATAATGCCGGTAATAAGAAAAATTCCGCGTTCCATATGTTATCCTCCTCCTCATACGTTAGACCAAAGCTCCACTATTACTATCACTGTAGTCCAGGCGAGCAGTCTTTGGAAGAGAAGGTTTGCTTATAACCGTTCGTTCCCGATTGATCATGCAGCAGAACCTGTCGTCACAATTACGGATAACGCATGCTACCTTATAAGTCCTCGAAGCCGGCAAAAAGATAAATGATCAAGCTGATACAAACAATATGAACCGCCGCAAAGCCTGCATGCACGGAAAATCTCCACCGCTCCTCTTCATGATGCTTATGGAGGCTGCGCTTGGCGTAATTCCGGAATTTCAACAAAAGGTAGCCAAAAAAATTGGAGACGATCAGTCCCTGCAGCAGCCATTTAGAAACCGTTATGAACGCCGGCGTGTTGTTGACGTTAGGAATGAGCAGCCACTGCAACGATTCGAAGGAAAGCAAGGCTACCACAAAAACCCATGCGAGAAATTGGCATACCATGGCAATGGTTATATTCGTGTGCACTAGAACACCCCATTTTTCCATAATACACCATATTCTCACAGCTATCCCATCACGATTCAGTGATATCATCCTCGTCAGCGATATAGGCTTTTCCCGACGCTTTACGGTAATCCGACGGGGAAAGACCGCTCTGCTTTTTGAATATCCGCGAAAAATAATACAGCTCCAAGCCGATCTCATCGGCAACGGCCGAGACGGACATCTCTGTTGTAGCGAGCATCCGGCGCGCTTTTTCGAGACGCTTTTTATTGATATATACAATGGGGGACAAGCCCATCATCGATTTGAAATAATGCATGAAATAATTCGGGTGAAAATGAACGAGCTTCGCCAAATCCTCCACCGTGATCGGTTCGGCCAGATGCCGTTCGATATAGGACAGCACGATGTTGATCTTCGAGGTGCTGGATGTAGAGGCTAAATGCAGCTGCGATTCCGACTGCTCGATAAATTCGGATATAATCTCGAACAAAATCGATTTGATGCGCAGCGGCGCCGTAACCGCAGAACTGGTATGCAGCTCCAATAGCTGCTTGAACTGGGCTTCGAGCCTCGGCTCGTCCTTTACGTCAATCCAATGGGGAAGCTCCAGCATTTGAAACAGGTTGACGTCCCCCACCGTTGCGGAGAAGTGGCACCAGTATTTGCCGAGCGGATTGACGGCATCGGGAGCGTAAGACAGCTTCATTCCTGCAGGAAGCAAGTACAGCTGCCCCGGCTCCGGATAATAATCTTTGCCGCGAATATGGATCCAGCCGCCGCCTTCCCGAATGAAGTAGAAGCGGTTCACGTCCGTCATCATGTTCGTTGTGCGCCAATTGGCGCCGACCTTGGTATAGTGCGCCATCTGCAGCGTGATTTGCGTATTGTCCAAGTAGCTGCGCATCAGCTGCTGCTGCAATTTTACCTGATCCATGTCATCCTCCCACCCGACCAAAAACGCCTTAGGATTGTGCAAATGTTTGCTATTATCATACATCGTATTAATCCTCTTTGCATACTAGAATTATATGTGTAAGCCATGTATTGAAGGAGGATGAAATGAAGATGAGCGTTACCCGGCAGCAAATCTTAATTTTGCATTTAAGCGATCCCGATCTCGAATCCCGCACCGTAGCCTGGGCTCTCTATGACAGCACAATCCCGAAAGGTCAGCTGCAAATGAACACGGGCGATTCCAATGAGCCTATGTACAGTTCGGTGCTTGACGCCATGCGGGACGGCTGGAACGTTATTCAACTCCCGTCGCCGCCTATTTTCCGCACTGGATTCGAGCATGAGCTTGGACACCTGCCTTATGAATACGTTTTGGAAAGAAAGGTGACGATCGATGAGTAGCGTAGAAAAACATCATCTCCTTACCGCAAAGCAAATGGCTGATTTCGCTGTCAACGGCTTTCTGAAGCTCGATGAGCTCGTACCTCAGGAGTTGAATGAAGCCGCTTACAAGGAACAGCGTGAATATACCGGACCCGGTGGCCAATACTGGTTCGAGTCCAAAGTGATCCGTGAGATTTTTGAGCTGCCGCAAGTAAAAGGAGCTATTCAAAGCTTCGTCGGCACAGCGCCGGTCTACGATCATTCGTTTATGCATATTGTCCGCGCCAAGCATCTGAAGGGCCAAACCTACCACGCCGACTCCGTGATCGATACCCGCGAGTTTGGCTTCGATATCCAAGCCTTCTACTTCTCCCATGACGCACCGGATGAAATGGGCCCTACTCTCGTACTGCCCGGCTCGCATTTGCGCAAAGTAAGCAACGGCAGCATCGGACGACACAAGAACATCGTTGGTCAAAAGCGCATGGTGTCCAAGGCCGGCACGATCGGCTTCCTGCACCACGGCATCTGGCACTGTGCGCAGCCGAACTTCACGGACCAGACCCGCTACGTATTCAAGCTGAGGCTGCGTCCGGGTCAAGAGCAGCGCGCCCTGTTTAATACCGACGGATACGACAGCCCGGAGGTGCGCGAGGTGTTCCGTAAGGCGTACCATCCTTGGTGCGGGGACGAAGCCCGCGTCAACCAGATCCAAACCGCCAAGTTTTGGCGTTATCTGTGCGGCGACAACAAAGTCGACACGTCGTTCGAAGGCGTGCTTACCCGCATGGGTATCTAAAACAGAGAGGACGCATCCTATCGGGGTGCGTTCTTTTTTTGCGGTGGTAATGGGAAAATTTTTAATTTCAAGAAAAATTAAGATGACGAATGAGACGGTCGTATGTAAAAATAGGAACATCAATTTATTTACATATGCCGAGCAAAGGACTGGTTACCCACATGAAGCGCCCTCTATCTCTTTCATTATCGACCTTATTACTGCTAGGATCGCTAGTCCCTTGCAGCATGGCGGCAGCCTCCGTCTTTACGGATGTCCCGGATACGCTGCCGAATGCTCCCTACATCATGGAGCTGTACAACAAACAAATTCTCGACGGAGTCGATACGAATCGTTTCGCTCCGGATGCGCCTCTTACCCGGGAACAGTTCGCCAAAATGGTCGTTATCGCGTTTAGCTTGAAGGCGAACGGAACCGAAGCTCCTTTTACGGATGTAACCAATGATTGGGCCAAGCCTTATGTGGCCTCCGCTTATCAACATAAGCTGATTCAAGGCGCGGGACCAGCCGAGTTTCAACCGGCAGCTCCGCTGACACGGCAGGCTGCGGCCTCTATTGTATGGCGATGGCTGGAGCAAAATGGAGCGGTCAGCGCTTCGTCGGACAAGCAGCCGGACGTTGCGGATGCCGATCCGTGGGCGCAGGACGCGGTTCGCGGGATCGTTCATTATGGCCTGCGGACGGAAGGCACCGCTTCCCTGCCTTACCGCTCCCAAGAGGTAATGACTCGCGGGGATGCGGCTGCCCTCATTGCCCTTTCCATGAAGCAGGCGGCAGCAACACAGCAGTCGAATGCTTCCCAAGCCCCTGCGGCAACGACAGCACCAGGAACACCCGCTGACAAACCAGCAGAGAACAAGAAGCCGGTCCCTCCATCCGGCAACGGCGAGAGCAGAGAGCAGGCCATTTATTATGAGCTTTATACAACGGCAGAGACGCCGACTTCGGGGAGAACTACGTTTTATCATCTGGACCTGGAAACGCAGCATCCGGTGCTCTTTGATACGGAAAATGCAGAAAGAATATTGATCTACGATGAGAAAGGCCAATATGTTTCCAGCCATTCTTCGACCAGCTTTGTATTCGATCCTACACGCGCGGGAACGTTTTATTTCGCTGTCGAGGCTAAAGCGGACAAGAAAGCAAAGCTCACAGCAAATAATGGCGCCACTCGCGAGAAGGCTATTGATTATGAGGTATGGTCCAAGGCAAGTTCCACTATACAACTGCCTGAACAGCATTATGTGTACTTTACATTTAAGGTGTTAAAGGGATCCACTTATTCCATAAAATCGGAGCCGGTCAACGTATCGACAAGTCCTGCTATCGACACCGTCATTTTCGATGCAAATGGAAGTGTAATAGAGCAAAATAAAGGCAGCGAGCCTATTTTGCTTAATGCATTGGAGACTGCATCCTATACTCTTAGGTTTCGCAGTAAGGACGCTCCTTCATTAGTCCGTTTAAAATTGGCTGAAATGGGAGTTAGCAGGGAGACCGCAATTGGCATAGAAGCCGGATACATAGAAGTGCCGATTAGCCATAGTGGTGTGACATGGCTGCAATTATCCTTACCATGGGATCGAAACTACGAGCTTAAAGTAGAGGGAGTCGATTCACAAGAATTAGAACCAAAAGAGCGAATAGAAGCGACCACCCATGGTATTTATTCGTTTGGCGACTATCAAGCAACTAAATTACCGCCTGAATCACTTAACAAGTATGTGCTACGTCTGGTCGGAACTCCCGGGAATATTGTCAAAGTGACATTCCTTGACGGTAAATCTATTAGCGGGGCAATCGAGCTTAAAATAACAAACGGAATGGGAAAATCTACAAGGGCATCCACTAAGATCGTAAATGATCGCGGTACTTTCTATAAGGTACAGCTAGAGGCTGGAAAAAAGTATGAATTTTGGTCAGAGAATGTATTGAGCAATGATACACCTAATCAGGTAAATTATGATAGTGGAGCATCAAAAAAAGAATACATCACCGATCTCGCCTTGCTGGACGCAAATCGCGTGGAATTGGCTCAATCCAAAGACAGCAGACTTACCTTCACCCCGAACCAATCCGGTGTATACTACATCAACTTCAAACCTGGGACGAACAGTCGCGGTTATTATTTAAATGTGAGCTCCTAACTTACTACAAAATGCTCCTGGAGCGGCTGCTTATGGCAGCTGCTCTTTTTCATACAATCTGTAATTCCAACGGAAAGAAGTCGCCGGTGTATGTTACCCTAACATTCCAGACGCCTCCTACATCTTACTTCCCCACTCCCACTCCTCCGCCTCTCGGCTAAAAACCATAAAGTCATAAAACATTCAAACCGCAGCAACGAGGCGCATCCTTAATATGGTAAAATATACATGAACTAGCCGATGCTATAAAAGGAGGAGTCTTATCATGTTTCGATGGTGGCGATCCAATAAGGAATCTGCAGGCACGAAAGATAACAAAACGCTTTCTCCACAATTAGCTGTTCAACCGGAACCAGAAGCAAGTCCGAACACAGTAACAGAACCCTTGCATTCCTCACAAGCATCTCCGGCAAACGCACCTCTTACCGACAACGCGCTCTCTGCAGATAACTCCAAATCGACCGAAGCTTCCGATCCGGCAGAAATGCGTCCCCCCATGCGGAAATACGGTGGAGACTGGATGGATGAGGTCATCGCCGAGGAGAGGAAGAAAGGTACACTCGATCATTTGCCGGGATTAGGCAAACCTCTCCATCTGCACAAAGAAAACTCCATGGAAGCTATAGTCAATGACGTACTGAAAACAGCCCACTTCCTCCCCCCATGGATCCAGCTTCAGCATGAGATTAGAGACGACATCGCTCGGGCTATAACCAAGCTGCAATCGAATGATTCGGACCGTCAACAAGCGGAGCTGGACGAAATTAATCAAAAAATCAGCAAATACAATAAAATCTGCCCCATCCCTCATCTGCAAAAGGTACAGCTTACACGTGACAATATAACCATCCAATATGAAAAGTGGACATAAGACTTTGAGGATGAGCAGCCAATTACGAGTTTCAAAGCAAATCCAATTCGTTAGTGTGCTCGTTCGTTGGACAGCATCCCCCCTAGCCGATACGGACCGTAGATCCGCTAATTTACCAAAAATGGTTCTACTCGCAGGGTGATCGGACTACAGATCCTTTATTTCGCAAAAATACACCGCTTTGTCCGGTAAAAATAGCAAATAACGGACCCTCGGTCCGATCGCACTCCAAAAGCTGCATCATTTCAGGAAATAACGGATCTCCTGTCCGATCTTCGTAAGTTTGGCTGGAGGGGCGTATCCCCTCGGAATATACTATCCAAATTCGATTTCGTTTGGTTTCGCAACAAGCTTAGGGCTTCCAGAACAACCTGGAAGCCCTTACTTTGTACCTCCCCAAGTAACCCAAGCCGGATCACCACAATCTCACCACGCCAGACGATAACAGCTTACTTTTTACGCGCTGCGGCAGATCTCTTGGAATACACCTTCCGCTTATGAAAAGACAGCGACCGGTAGGTTTTGGCGTAATGCTGGATTTGGTTCTCGGATAGCTGCGAGGCGTTCATGTTGAAGCTTCTGTTCAGGCATCTGCGGAATACCAGCTTCTTGGGATCGCCGGAATGCAAGTAGTTGCCGTAAGTCTCGAATTCGGAAAAGCCGAATTGCTTCTTTTTATTAATGCTGCGAATAATGGCGTTATACCATTTCGTGTTGTGTTTGGCTTCGATTTTGCGCTTCAGCCGGGCCAGCTTCGTTGTGTCGAACAGCATGTAATGGGCGACGAAGGAACGCGCGGAGGACCGCTTTTGGCCCATCAGCTTCCGGTAGGTGACGAAATACTCGTTCTGACTCCATCTGCGGTAATAGAACACCGTCTTGTTCCCCGTCCGGAACACATGAGGCCGGATTAATATCGTGTCCGCATCAATAACCAGAAAGTACCGCTCTTTAGCCAGAGTGTCCCCGTTAAACTTGAGCAGCTGCTGGTACAACCAACCTGAACGGTCCCATCGTTTGGAGCTGTAATGAATGTTCTTTTTCGTGAAAGGCAGCACGCGGGTCTCGTTCACGAACTTACAGCCCTTCTGTTTGCATAAGGCTTTGATTTTTGGGCTGTCTGGCGATACAACCATAATGCGGCCGATAGGATGCTGGACGTATTTTCTTACGGAGTCTATAACATAAGGAAGCGTGCCCAGATCTTTCTCTATGGCCGGAATAATGACATCCATTTTCGCCTGGCTGTTTACCAACACCTTCTCACTTTCTGGTTGACCCATCGCTTACTCATCTCCATTTGTGCGTATGTTATCTGCACTATGGTATGTCGTCATACGCCAAAAGGAGTGGGCCAAGTTGCTGCCATTTCTTTACTAAAAAGGAACAGGGGCTACGGCTGCTTCTTTTCCCCTTTCACTTGCTCAGCCACATGAGCCGCATCCAATGCTTGCTGTCCCTGCTCCTGCAGCCTCTTCAGCCCTTCCTCGACGGGCAGCCCGCCCTTCAGCATCTCCTGCATGATGTCCTGTGAAGCCTTATCGAACGCCTCAGCAAAGCTTCTAGGAATCGCTTCATTGTAGCCGGATTGGACCGTTTCATCGTAGGTCACTCTATAAAACGCATCGAGGCTGTGGCCGTCGACCTCTCGGGCGAACGCTTTGCGGACCGGCAGCTCCACCGATGTTTTGGCTTCGATTTTGGCCGCTTCGGCGCCGTTGAAATACTTGACGACTTCCCAAGCGTTAAGTACGTTCTCCGCCCTAGCGTTAATGCTGTAGATAGGGTACAGGTAAAAGTTCGGATTGCCGCTTCGCCCAGGGGCATCCGAGGGCACGTTCGTCATATCCCATGTAAACGAGGCGCCACGCTGCTTGAGGCCGTTGAATTGCCCTATGTTATTAATCGTCATTGCAGCCCGTCCCGTGCTGAATACATCCTCCCTTTCTACGTCCTCCTTCTCGTACCGCTGCTTGTCCGGGGCGTACGTCCATTGGAACAGTCCGGTTTTGTACCCGTCGATCACCAGACGGTAGGTCCGCTTCCAGGCATCGGTATCGGCCATCAGCTTTTTGCCTGTGGAATCGACTATTGCGAGCCCTTCGGCCTGACCGATGTAATTGATCAAATCCATCGGTGATTTCATGTAACCCATATGAAACCCGTATACCCGGTCCTCCTTACCGCCCTCTGAAGGAAAACGCTGCGCCAGCCGGATCAAGTCCTCCCAGGTCATATGGTCCGTAGGGTAGGGGACATGGTGCTTGTCGAACAAATCCTTGTTGTAGAACAGCACCGAGCTGGAAAAGCTGGGCGCCAGGCCATACAGCTTCCCCTGCCCTTTGATTCGCAAAAAATCGAGGGAGGCGGGCAGCAGGTTATCCAGATCGAACCGGTCCTTGGCGATAAGCGGGGACAAGTCGTACAGCTTACCTTCGGCTGCAAGCTTGCCATAATCGAACGTATTCGTAAACAGCAGGTCCGGTTTCTGCTCGTCGATGATCTTCATATATTCCTTCACAGGGTCTTTGCCCGCCCCATATATATCCTCGGTCGGCACGATCTGCACTTCCAGCTGCGGGAACTTAGCGGCAAAATAGTCCGCATATGCATATTGAAACTGCTCTTCGCTTCCGTATGCGATCCGAATAACCCCTTTAGGTTGAGCGCCCGCCGTCTCTTCCCGGTTCTCGCATCCCCCAAGCAGGACAAGCGCTGCAGCTGCAGCACACGCCGCGATCTTCCCTATGGCTGTGGACCTTATGGAAGAACGTTTACGACATCCCTCTTTCATCGATACATCCTCTCTTCCTTCATCATCAATTACGGCTGTCGAGCATCGCCTCGAACAGCGCCCGCTGCGCATCTTCCTGCAGCTGCTTCAGCCCTTCGTCCAGCTTGATGCTCCCCTCCATCACAGCCTTCGCCTTCTGGGCCGATAGCGGCGTGAAGGCCTCATTAAATTTGCGCAGGACGCGCGGATGCAGCGCCGAATCCGGCTGCTCCGCCGGCTTCATCGTGTAGAACGGCGCATAGTGATGTTCTTCATCCGGCTTGATCTCCTGGAGCCGGACCGTCAACCCTCCGCCACCGAACGACTTGCTCTGCTTCTTCATGATTTCCGGGCTGTTGATCAGCTTGATCATCTCCCAAGCCGGCCGCAAATGCTCCGATTTGGCGCTAACCGCATAGACCCCTCCCATAAAGAAGGAGGACGATTCGTTCGGCCGTGCCGGATCGACAGGCTCGGTTACCATGTCCCAAGGGAACGAGGACATCTTATACCGGCTGACCGCTTCCTTCAAATCGCCGGCGAGTGAGAAGCTCGAAAGCGCCATAGCCGCTTTTCCCGTAATAAAAGGATTTTCCTTGTACATTTCCTCCATCATCATGCTTCGCTGAGGTCTCGGCTGCGGCTGATAAACAAATCCCTGTTGAAAACCTCCGATCGCCATGCTCCACACGTTCTTCCAGCCTTCCGTGTTCACCGTCGCCTGTTTCCCATCGGGGCTTAGAAGACTTATCCCCTTCGTCTTTCCGATACGTGCGGCCAAAGCGGAGGGGCTGCCGTAATAATTCGCCAACAGCCCGTAAATCCGCTCCTCTGGCTTCCCTCCTGCCGGGAACCTTGCAGCGAGCAGCAGAACTTCCTCCCAGCTCATCTTGTCGTTCGGATAAGGGATACCGAATTTATCGAATAACTCCTTATTGTAATAGAGCGCCTCCATCTCGTAAGTAGGGGCAAGCCCGTACAGCTTGCCGCCTCCCAGCTCGCGCAGCGTACCGGTCATGCCGCTGTAAAGGCTCTGCAGATCGTACCGGTCCTGCTTCATCACGGCATCGAGCGGATACAGCCGCCCTTCCTTGGCCAGCTCGCCGTACAGCTCGGACGACATATAGAGCACGTCCGGGTTCTCCTTGTCGATCAGCTCAAGCAGCTTTTCTTTATCCAACGCTTGGTTCCCGTTAGTCTCCGTCGGGATGACCTGCACGCTCATGTTCGGATAGCGGATCGTAAACGCTTTGCCGTAATTCATCATAAACGTATTTTCATGAAAATACGCCACCTTCAGCGTCATTTCCGTTTGCCGGTCCATCGGCTTCAACGCCACTGGCTCCATAGGCTTCGATAGCTGAGCCAGCATGCCCCCGAGCTCCTCCTGCTTCCACAAGCCTACGATCAGCATGGCGCAGCAGACGGCCAGTACCGGCCCCATCATGAGCCATCGCCGGCTTCTAGGACGTTCGCGCACTTCAACACGCTCCTTTATTTTTCTCATGATCTCCTTGGAAAAGCCCGCTTCCCCCTGCCGGACCGGCGAGCCGGTAAGCAGCTTCTCCCACGGTTCCGGGTCGATTCGCTTCATGGCGCTTCCTCCTTGTTCAAAAGCTGACTGGCTTTGGACCTGGCCCGGTACAGCCTCGACTTCACCGTTCCCTCCGACAAGGAGAGAACCCTGGCTATTTCGGCGTGCGACAGCTGATGGTGTGCATGAAGCAGCAGCACTTCGCGGAGCTTCACCGGCAGCTCCAGCACCGCCTGCCATACTTCCTCCGTCACAAGACGTCCAAGCGCCTCCGCCTCTGCGGACGGACCTCCCTCCGTCCTTCGCTGCAACCCGAATGGAATCACCTTGCGAATCCAGGCCGATCGCCAGTGATCTTTCACATGGTTGCGGGTTATCGTCAGCAGCCATGTTCTCACCGACGCTTCGCCCCGGAACGAATACAGCCGTTCGTACACCTTGACGAATACTTCCTGGGCGATATCGTCCGCGAGCTCTTTTTTACGGGTCATGAAAAAAGCATAATTCCATACATCGTCGCCATACGCAAGCATTAGCTCCTCCAGGATGGCGTTCTTGTCCATGCCGCCGGAGAGCGATTTTAAATACTCAAACGCCACTTCCCTTCACCTCACAACCAATTGGACGATCCATAAAGGAATAGGTTCCCTTTTTTGAAAATTTTTCTAATCCCCCTCCCGATTCAGGCAACTTTTTTCCCGTTTATACCGTCGAATGTATAGGCGCAAAAAAAATTTATTTTCCTCGTCAAACCTCTCGCCACAGAAGCGCAATCCCATGGTACACTAGGCAGTAGATGAAGGAGAGAAGACCATTGAATAAGCGATCATTGCCGGACCGTACATACATAAAGCAGCGGGATTGGAGACGGGCTACCGTTTATGCGATGGGAGGATTTTTGGCTGCCGTCTTGTTGTGGTTGCTTATTATGTGGGCTGCAATATTTGTTTAATATGATTAAGGAGTGAACATAGTGGGGGGCGGCTTTTTTCGCTACACGGAGGATCAGACCGAGAAGCTGGAGGTCCGGAAGCGCCGGCACTTTTCGATCCGGCTGAACTTGTTTTTCTTTGTAACGTTCGTACTATTTAGCGTGCTGATCGTAAAATTAGCCATACTGCAGTTTGTCGAGGGCAAGTATTTCAAGGAAATTGAGAACCTCGTATCCAACAGCCAAAGTCCTATCGCCCCCATTCGCGGAACGATCTATGATCGTACGGGCTATGCGATAGCGCAGTCCCGCTCCATGCAGTCGCTCTACTACCGTGTGGAAGGGCGCGCGGCCAACAAGGAAGAAATTATCGAGCTGGCCAAAATGCTGGAGGGCGTGTTCGCGGATTACGGCAGCCCTTATGCCAAACCGCTGTCTGCTGCCGAAATCTTGAAGCGCATGGACGTCGGCTTCGACTTGGAGCAGAACAAAACGAAGGAGCCCAGCTATTATTCCGTGCCAAGGCGGATCAAAGAGGATTTGTCGCAAAAGGAAATCGCCTATTTGCTCGAACGCCGCGATCAGATGAAGGGAATTGAAATTTTCGAGGATAGCGTCCGATTATACGACAACCAAATGATCGCCGCCCAGCTGGTCGGATATATGAAGCGGTTCAGTGCTGCGCGAAATCCGCAATCGGGTCTTGAATATTACCGCAGCAAAACGGACGAATATTTGGATGTAGAGGATGTCGGCTTCGACGGCATCGAGCTGATGTACCAGGAGGAGCTGCGCGGGAAAAAAGGAAGCAAGAGCTATCCCGTCAACGCCTCGCAAAAAATCGTCGGTCCCGCTACCGTCGTTCCTCCGCAAAAAGGGCATAACCTGTATTTGACGATCGACAAGGACATTCAGCTCGCCACCGAGAAAGCCATTACGGATCACCTGGCTTTTATCCGCAACCGGTCGCTTGCGGGGCAATTCGCCTATGCGCCTAATGCGCGTTCCGGCTATGCCGTCGCCATGGAGGTCAAGACGGGCAAGGTCGTCGCCATGGCCAGCTTGCCGGATTACGATACGAATCTGTGGACCGGCGGTATGAGCACCGAGCAGTATAACAACATCATGCAGTTCGTCAATAACGGGACGATTACGACATCGTATCCCGATTTCCCGGCGAAGGAGCTCGGCAAGCACCCTTCCTCCATTGTTTACATGGGTTCGGTCGTCAAGCCGTTGACCATTTTGGTCGGGATGAATGAAGGCGTCATTAGCCCTAACAGTACCTATTACGATTCAGGCTCCTTCTCCTTCGGAGCTGGGGGCAATGCTACGATTCGGAATTCTGACGGCTACGCCAACGGTACACTCAATCCGACGAGCGCGATCCAGAAGTCGTCCAATACGTTTATGTCTGCGATGGTTGCACTTCCCCTCTACAACAAGTATGGCGGGGAGAAATCGAAGGTGCTCGACGTATGGGCCGAATATATGGCAAAATTCGGTCTTGGAATAAAGACCGGAAGCAATTTGCCGAATGAGTATGCGGGCTCGAACGAGTTTTTCAAAAATGCCAAGGGAAGCAGTACGCAATCGGCAATGGTTTACGCTTCCTGGGGGCAGAACGAGAAATATACGACGCTGCAGCTGGCGCAATACGCAGCAACGCTCGCCAACCGAGGCAAGCGGATGCAGCCGCAGTTCGTAGATAAGATCGTATCCTCCGAGGGCGAGCTGGTTAAAGGCTTCGAGCCGGTCGTGCTGGACGAGGTCAGCTTCCCGAAAGTGTACTGGGATACCGTCATCAACGGGATGAAGAGCGGCGCTGCCGGCATCGAGGATTTGCCTTATCCGGTCGCGCGTAAAACGGGGACGTCGACGCAGGAAGTGCCGGGCGGCACGGTCGACAACGCCGTGCTGATCTCCTTCGCGCCGGCGAACAATCCCGTTCTGGCCGTTGCCGTCGTCGTTCCCGAAGGGCAATTCGGCCGCTACGGCGCTTCCCCTATCGCTGCCAAAATCTACGAAGCTTATGACCAGTACATCGGCGGGCTTAGCGGAAAAGCTCCTACGGGAGCCGTGGCAGGAGCGAACGGTCAGCCGTAACCGCAGCAGCACCGGGCATACAAGTGTTTACAACCACAAAGAAGCCGGAATCCCAAGAGAAGGGAATCCGGCTTTTTTTATTTCATCGAGCGCCAACTCGCCGACGTTAAACAGCCTTTTCCTCGCCGGCCGCCTGCTGCTGAGGCTCCTGCTTGCTCACTTGCACGAACAGCATCCGCTCCTTCAGCAAGTACGCTTGCGCGAATGCCTGCACATCCTCGGCCGTTACGCTGCGAATCTTCTCGGCGAAGAAACGCGGATCGGAGTTCAACTGATACAGCTGCTGCGACGCCAGCCTCGTATTTACGGCCTCCGACTGATCCTGGGAGATCAGATGTCTGCCGACGATCGAGTTGTGAGCTCGCTCCAGCTCCTCCGGCGTGATCCGCTCCTTCTGCATCCGCTCGAGCTCCTCCAAGATAACCGCCTTGGCATCCTCCAGACGAAGCGGATCCGTACCGACATAGCCGGTAATAAAGCCCTCGCTCACCATCGGGCTTAAGGAAGCGCGCACCTCGTAGGCGAGCCCCATCTCCCCGCGGATACGCCGCCACAGCCTCGAGCCTTGGCCGTTACCCAGCAAGTGCATGGCGACATAGCCCGCATATTTGGCATCGTCATAAGCGTCCGGGCCGTACATCCCCCAATGCAGCTGCGCTTGACGGATATCTCTAGCCTCATGAACGACATGGCCGTTCAGCTGATAAGGCTGCAGCTTCTCCAATCCGACAGCGGCCGGAGGAGAAGCCGGAATGTCCAATCCGGCGACGTACTCTACAAGCTCCTCATGCGGAGCATATCCCGTCGCCACCAGCACGATATTGCTCGCGCGGTAATATTCGGAGTGGAATCGCAGCAAATCGTCTCTTGTGATGGAGGATACCGTCTCCTCCGTCCCAAGATTGCCCGCCCGTTCCGGATGCATCCCCCGCAAGAGTCGCATCAGCGTCCGGCTGCCGTATTCGCGCGGATTGTCCTGCGCCCGCTTGATTTCCTCCAGCACGACCTTCTTCTCCATCTGCAGCTCCTGCTCGGGAAAGACGGAATGGAACACCATATCCGTCAGCAAGCCGATACCTTCTTTCCATTTATCGTAAGGCGTATGAACAAAATATCTTGTCCGGTCCACGCCGGTCGCCGCATTCAGTCGGCTTCCGTAGTTTTCGGTATCGTAAGAAATTTGCTCCTTCGTTCTCGTCTTCGTCCCCTTGAACAGCATGTGCTCCAAAAAATGCGCGATGCCGTACGGATACTGCAGCTCATAATGACCGCCCGCTCTGACCCAATAGCACAGCAGCGTCGAAACCGCCTGATCGTTATGCTTGCTGACGATAGTAAGCCCGTTAGGTAGGGTGGTTGTGCGCATTGCCGACTCCCCTCTCAACCTCGATTGATCGCTATTAGCGAATCTATATAACATATTCGTGTTCGCAGCGTACATACCTGCAATCCTTGGTTTATTGCCGGATTTACGAACATGACCTCTCTCCAACTAAATGACGCGCCAAAATTGAAAAAAACCGCCTTTCCTGGCCCCTCGGGCACCGGAAGACGGTTTGGCTGATGCTATACGTTCAACATTAGAATAATGATGGAGGTGAGGCCGAAGCACACGTTGATCAAGCACAGAAACATGAGCACCTGCTTCTGGTTCAAGCCGCTCGCAAGCAGCCGGTAATGCGCCTGGCTCGTATCCGCCTGGTAAATCGGCTTTCCGTTAAGGAACCTCTTGACCACGACGAACAGGTTGTCGAAGATCGGTACGCCGAGCGCCAAAATCGGGATAAACAGCGACAAGACCGTCGCCTGCTTGAAGGCCCCGTTCAACGCGATAACCGCCAGCATAAAGCCGATGAACGACGCTCCCGCATCGCCCATAAACACTTTGGCCGGAGGCTTGTTGTAGCGTAAGTACGCCAGACCTACGCCTACGAGCAAAATGGCCATCATGGCGGAATCCGGCTGATTCTTGGCCAAGGCGACGATAAACAGGGTCACGGCGGAAATGGTGGACAAGCTGCCCGCCAAGCCGTCCATCCCGTCGGTGAAGTTAATGACGGTCGTCACACCGAAAATCCAGGTGATGGTCAGCAGAAACTGCGCCCATTCCCACAGTACGACTTCTTGTCCGGTGAACGGGTTCGTAAAGCCGTGGAACACAATCCCCGCCTTGTATACTATCACGGCCGCCAGCAGCTGTACGACCAGCTTGGGCAGCGCGGACAATTCCTTGCCGTGGGTCTTGTACCAGTCGTCCACTAGACCGATGATCAAGACAAGCAGCCCTCCCGCCAAAATGGCCAGAGTCTCGCTGAAATTATCTCTTATGAATAGCAAGTATGTAATGACGAAGCCTGCGAAAATAGCTATGCCTGCGGTTAGCGGTATCGGCTCGCGATGAATTTTGCGCTCATTGTCGGGCCGTGGCTTGTCCACGAAATCGATGCGGAAGGCCAGCTTGCGCAGCGGCGGTATCAGCAGTAAAACGATCATGAATGCAATCAAGCCTGCGAAGAAGTACGAAATAAGGATCCCTCCCCGGAAATTGTCGACTTGCCTCGTATCGTGATATATCACGGCAATTCCCATTATATCACAGACCGGACAGGGTGAACATCTTGTCGAAGGCCGTGCTTCTTACCCGAAGGATCCGCTGATTCTAGCAAAAATGTTTTGCGGCTTCCACGCCACAGACTCGCCTAGCACCATTCGTGAAGCATAGGTGTTTATCGTAAAGCCCGCTTGCAGTAAATATTCGGCAGCCGCCGTGTTATCTTCATGAAACGCCGCCGACTTGTGGCCTTCCATAGCCATGGCCCGTTGGAGCAAAGTGAATCCGGCTTCGGGAGAATCCGCGACAATCGGACCGAGTCCCCAAGGACTCCGCAAAAAGTATCCGCGAACGGCCCCGTCGTTCCCGTCCGTTACAACAAGACCTCCGGAAGCCTGCAGCTTCCGAAGCAGACTGGAGCGGTCCTCCCCGGATGCTTCCCGGTCCAGCCGTTCGATTGCAGGGAGGTCAGACGGGCTCAGCGGTCTGACCGGACCTTCCCTCACCGTTTGCAGCAGCTCGGATCCGCCCTTCATGAAGCAGTAGCGCCCCTGCACGGCGAAGCCGAGCTTCTCGTAAACGGGCTGCCCGAGCTCCGTAGCAATGAGCAGCAGAGTAGAACACCCCTGCTTATGAAGCTGCTCCATCACGGCTTCGGTTAGCAGAGTGCCGATCCCTTGTCCGCGCGCGCGCTGATCGACTATGATCGGTCCGACCCAGCCGGTCGCTCCCCAGTACGTCCCGTTGGCGGAGCCGACGATCCGTCCATCCTGCTCGGCTACTATAGAAGTACACGCCGGGTAGGTCAAATAGTAGGCAAACATCGCCCGGATATCCTTCCACCCTTCCGGCTGAATCGCCCCCAATGGCTCCAGATCGTTTGACCGCATTAGCCTGATACTTGTTTTCCCCATAGATGGAATCACCTCGTTTGGATTTCATCAAACTTTTCAAACAATCGAATAATTAATATTTATAAATAATTATGAATAATTATACATTGACTAGCCTTTATTTTCTAGCTTTTTCTGCAAACGATCGTTAGCTTTGAATGTCATCCACGGCTAGTATATGATAGAGCTATCTTTTCATTTTACTATAATCTGGAGGGACTCGCATGAACAATACCACGCCGGACATGAAGCCGGCCGTACCGATTCTGCGCATGTTCGACATCGATAAGACCAAGCAGTTTTACTTGGAATTTCTGGAGTTCCAGCTCGATTGGGAGCACCGGTTCGAGGAGGGGCTGCCGCTTTATATGCAAATTTCATGCGGAGGCTGCGTCCTTCATCTTTCGGAGCATTTCGGTGATTGCAGCCCGGGCGCTGCGATCCGGATTGAAACTACGCACGTCGAAGCTCTGCATTCCAGGCTTCTAGCCAAGCAATATAAGTAT
The DNA here is from genome assembly GCF_022354825.1 of Paenibacillus sp. H1-7. Classification (GTDB taxonomy): domain Bacteria; phylum Bacillota; class Bacilli; order Paenibacillales; family NBRC-103111; genus Paenibacillus_S. The sequence goes on along the minus strand of NZ_CP031168.1, from coordinate 940,108 downwards.
GCCCGGCCGGGACTGGAAACGGCGCCTTGGGGAAGCAAGGAAATCCGGCTTACCGACCCTTCCGGCAACCGGATTGTTATTTACGAGAACGTCAATTAAGCAAGGCTGCAGCTCACCGCCTCTCCTCCCTTCATGGGCCGGAGGGGCTTTTCTTGTTTCACCCCTCCGCCATGCGGGTACTAATTATCATGCAAGACAACCCAATGGAAAGGAGCGTGATGACCATGATCAGCTTGCTGATAACGATCATCATGGCGATTATCATCGGGGCTATCGGTTCCGCTATCGCTCCGGGCGGTATGCCGGGCGGCATTATCGGGTCGATGATTGCAGGCTTCGTCGGAGCTTGGCTCGGCGCCCTGCTGTTAGGAACATGGGGTCCTATCATCGGAGGCTTCGCAGTCGTACCGGCAATTATTGGAGCGGTTATTTTCGTTCTGCTGCTGACCTTGCTGTCGCGGACATTGAACGGCAAGCCTTCTTAAGACGGAAGGAGACCACCGCCATGCGGCGACGTATCCAATACAACGAGAGGCGTGCCCCGATTCGTCTGACATGAGGAGGACAGCGTCTAAAGGGATTCTCTTTGCTAGGACAGGCAATGACGCATCGCCAAAAAAGAGGACAGCCTTTCTTACGGCATGATGCTGACGCTGCAGGCCTGGCGAAGTTCAAACATTGCTTATGCAAGACACTATACAAAGGAGCTGATGACAATGGAAGCGACGGAAAGCAAACGCAATGACCTGCTGTTAGGGACAGTTATCGGAGGGGCGGCGGGGGCGCTGATCGCTCTCTTGCTTGCCCCCAAATCCGGGCGCGAGCTGCGCGAGGATTTGGTCAGCAAAGCCCAGAACCTTCAATCTAAGGGCCAGGAATGGCTGGAAATGGTCAAAACCAAAGCGGCCGATACGGTGGATGCCGTAAGCGAGCAAGGCTCGGAGCTCGTCGACAAGACCCGTCAGGTCGCCGAGCAGGCCGTCAGCTCCGCCCATAAGGCCGCTGACGAGGTAGCGGCTTCCGTGCATCGTGCGGCGGACCGCGCCGCCGATACCACGCACAAGGCGGCGGAGCAGACAGCCGATGCCGCCCATGAAACGCTCGACCGCGTAAAGCCGTTTCCTCGCGCGGACTAAAGTCCGGCTTGGCGATGGCGGCTTAAGCCTCGGCGAGACAACCAAAAAAGGGGATGTCCCTTGAGCAGAATCACTGCTTCTAGGGACATCCCCTTTGTATCCATTACGCCTTGACGAATACCGTCTTCGTCGCCGTGAAAAACTCGATCGCCGCTTGCCCCTGCTCGCGCGAGTGGGAGCTCGACTCCTTCATCCCGCCGAACGGCGCCTGCAGCTCCACGCCTGCGGTTTCGGCGTTGATGCGCACGAGTCCCGCGTCCATCTCGCGGATGAAAGCAAGCGCGTTGCCGATATCGCGGGTGTACAAGGAAGCGCTCAGGCCGAATTCGACGTCATTTGCCATCTGCAATGCCTCTTCCATTGAATCAACGGCCAGCAGCACGAGTACCGGGCCGAAGATTTCTTCCTGGGCGATAGCCATTCCCGTGGTCCCCTCGAACACAGTCGGCTCCACGAAATAGCCGTCCGCCAGCCCCGCAGCATCCGGTCTTTGACCGCCGCACAGCAATGTGGCTCCCTCGTCAACGCCTTTTTGAATGTAGCCCAACACTTTCTCCAGCTGCTTCTCATTCGCGCATGGCCCCATCCACGTTCCGGCCTCCATGCCGTCGCCTACCTTAATCGTTCGGATGGCCGCAAGCAGCTTTTCGCGGAACGCCTCGTATACCGGGCGCTCTACAATAACGCGGCTTGTTGCCGTACACTTTTGTCCGGTCGACTTCAATCCGCCGCTTATTGTAGCCTCAACCGCCTGATCGAGATCGGCATCGGCCGCAACGATAATCGGATTTTTGCCGCCCATCTCCAGCTGGTACTTCGCTCCGCGGGACAAAGCCGCTTGTCCGACCTTTTTGCCCGTTGCGTTGGAGCCTGTGAACGTGATCCCGTTGACCGCAGGATGCTCCACCAGCGCTTGGCCGAGAGCGGCTCCGTCTCCGGTTACCATATTAATGACACCGGCAGGAAGGCCCGCTTCTGCAAAGCATTCCACCAGCTTCGCAGCCGTAATGGACGTTTCCTGCGCAGGCTTGAATACGACCGTATTGCCGTAAATGAGCGCCGGAGCCATCTTCCATACCGGAATAGCGATCGGGAAGTTCCACGGCGTAATGACGCCGACAACCCCAAGCGGAACCCGCGTCGTGAACATGAGCGCCTCACTGTCCGTGGAAGGAATGACATCCCCCTGCTTGCGCATGCCTTCTCCGGCATAATAGCGCAAAATAGCGATGCCCCGCGCCGTTTCGCCTTTGGCCTCCGCGAACGTTTTGCCCATTTCCAGCGTCATCGTCTCGGCAATCTCATCGATTCTTCGCGCGATAGCGTCAGCGGTTTTGTACAAAAACTCGCCCCGCGCCGCGCCGGATAACCGCCGCCATGCAGGCATTGCCGATTGGGCCGCAGCAGCAGCCTGGTTCAGATCCTCGACTTCGGATAATTGCACATGCCCGATGATGTGATTGCGGTTAGCCGGATTGCGGCTCGCATCGGTACGGCCGCTGGATGCAGCGCTCCATTGCCCTTGAATATAGTTAAGATATGTCTGTGGTCCCGTCATGTCCCAACATCTCTCCTTATCCTGTAAATTCATCCATAGCCGCCAGCAGCGCCTTCACGTAGCCTATCGAATATGCCCAGCCGATATTGTCGCTCTTCCATCCTCCGATGGAGTGAGCCCATTTGCCGCTGGACGCCGATGCCTGCGCATCCCCCATCAAAGCAATATGGTCGGGATTGATGCATCCGTCGAACCGCACTTTCTTGAGCTCCAGCAAAATACGCGGCATGTTCATATCCCCGTCGTCAAGCATTGCTTCCTCGAAGGCGCCGGCCGTAGCCAGGCTTCCTCTAACATTTCGGAAATGACATAGGAAAATCCTGCCTTTGCGCCCAAATTGATGGATCTCATCCAGCACAAGCGGCGTGCCTCCGGCTTCTCCGCGGCTTCCTACGCAATAAATCAGCCCTACGTTTTTGCTTGGATACGCATCGATCAGCCGATGAAGACCCAAGCCGCCGAACGGCGTATTCGGATGCGGCGTATCCGAAGGATGCATCCCGAGCTTAATGTCGTACTCGTCCGCGATCGGAACGAGTAACGAATACACCTCGTTGAACTTCTCCCACCACCGGTCCAGCTGCTCCAATGACGGCGGCTCCTGCGCAACGCTGCGGCGAACGGTTTCCCCGCGGGACACCATCCCTCCCCGATGCACCGCCTTATAGCTTTCCGACAGCTGATCGAACACGTCGCCTGCGAGGCGCTGGCGGGCAATAGGAATTTTCGCCTCGCCAAACACCTTCATCGCTTGAGCGATATTCTCGAGCTGCTTTTCGGCGCCGGGCCGGTTCTGCATGAAATCTTCCGTCACATCGGGAAGCGTCACCCGGTTGATATCCATCCCCCAGGAGCGGATACGACGCTTCAGCTGAAGCAGCTTGTCCAAATCGGGGTAGCCCTGCTCTTGAACGCCCGGAAACGAGCCTCCCTTGCCGAAATCCACGCAATCCACGCCAAGCTGAACCATCTGCTGCAAATCTTTATCCGACAAATCGCACGTTTGAACCGTAATCGATACTTTCATCTATGGAAGAGCCTCCTGTGAACGCTCCGTCTGCATCGAACATCGAACCTTTGTCCCGCTAGCCATAGATGACCAACCGACACCGATGCAGACGTCACGTGAATGAGTAGTTGCCGCAACCTTTTTCCGCTATCTCTGTTTTCTCCGCTCTATTGGCATACTCCGATGCTTAACGCAGCTCGCTGCTTATCGGGCTCTTGGGCGGGAATAGCGTGTTGGCTCTAGTAACGAGCTTCTCCAGCTGGGCGTAATGCTCCTTCTCTACCTCCACCAATGGTGCACGGACCCTGCCTCCGATCGGAAGACCGACGATCTCCATGCCTGCCTTGATCAAGGAAACGGCATAGCCCTTACGAAGCTTTCTCACCTGATTGATAGGCAGAATCACTTCCCGGTACAGCACGTCGAGCAGCGACTTGTCGCCCTGAGCCAATGCATTGTAGTACATTCTCGAAATGTGAGGCAAATAGTTCGAAATCGCGGAGGAATACGAGCGGAAGCCCAAGCCTTTGTACGCAGGCATCGTCACCTCGGCGAAAGGCATGCCGTTCATCCAGTTCAGCCGGTCGCCGATCGTATGAACGAGCTCAATGTTCAATTCCATATTGCCGTGTCCGTCTTTAAACCCGATGATTTGCGGAATGGAAGCGAGTCTTTCCACGGTCTGCACGGTAAATACCGCATTATCCCGCTGGTACAAAATCGCTTGAAGCTCCGTGTGCTCGGCAATCGTTTTGTAATAGCGGTACAGCCCTTCCTGCTCGGGAACGATCAAGTAAGGAGGCAGAATCAGAATGCCGTCGGCTCCGCGGTCCGAAGCGATCTCCGTAAGCTCCAGCGCATGCTGAATATTCCCGCCGACACCGGCGAATACCGGAACGGAGCCGTTGGATGCAGAGACGGCGATATCGATCATCGTCTCGTATTCGCTGCGGCTGAGCGATTGAAACTCACCCGACCCTGCGCAAATAAAGATCGCATCCAGACCCGATTGGAGCAAAAAGTTGATGTTGGCCGCCAATGCTTGCTCGTCCAACCTGTTATTCTCGTCAAATGGCGTTATCGGAAATCCGAGTATGCCTTCCAAATTGTTAATCGTCTTATTCATTCCATCCACCCTGCCCTCTCATCAGCTTATTATTAAGAAAACGCTTTATACTTCTGATTGTATGAAATAAGGCACGGTGCTGTCTTTATAAATTGCCGCCGACTTTTTGCACATTTCCCCCGCAAACCCGCCTCATCCCTACTGCCGCATCGCTATGCTATAATGGAGGGAGCTTAACCGATAGTTCCATTGTTCGCGGCTCCAGGAGCCATAAGGAGGGGAAGGCATGATTCCGACGCCACTGACCTGTCAAAAAAGCAACCTGTATCTCAATCAGCATGCGACCCGGCTGGCCGCTCCGCCCGCTTCCTTCCTCGTTCATTACTGGGGCGGCAAGCCCCGGCATTTGGGCAACGATATGCATTCCCACTCGTTTCTCGAAATTTGCTATGTCGCCGACGGCGAAGGAATTTATATCAACAACGGCATAACTTATCCGCTGAAAAGAGGGACGCTCTACTGCTCGAAGCCGGGTAGCCAGCATCAAATCCAGAGCGATGACGGCATGTTGCTCCTGTTCGTCGCCTTCGATATTCTTCACGGGGAATCGGCTCCGGACATTGTCCGCATGTTTGAAACGATCACGAAATATCATCATTTGTTTATACCGGACGCCGAGGAAACCGCTCCTGTCCTTATATGGAAATCCATCCTCATCCAAGCCTCGGAAGTCAAAGCGCCGTATCCCGAGGTCATCAGCCAGCTTGCCCACTCCATGCTCATCACGGCGCTGTCTTTGTTTGCCGAACGCAGCAGCTATTCATCGCTGGACGCTGCGGAGGATCAAGTACCGCTATCGGGCTCCCTGCAAAAAGCGAAGGACTACATCCAGACCCACCTGTCCGGCAAGCTTGCCATCAAGGATGTAGCGGATGCGATCCATGTATCGGAACGCCAGCTGTCGCGCCTGCTGAGCACCGAGCTGCAGCAAACGTTTCCCGCCTGGGTGAGGACCGAGCGGCTGAAACGCGCGTCCTACCTGCTCGCTTACACGGATATGAGCATGGAGGATATTGCCCGGGAAACCGGCTTCGAAACGGTTCATTATTTTCACCGCGTATTTACCGATACGCTTCACAGCACCCCCGGGAAATTCCGCAAAAGCATAGCGAGCAAGGAGCTCGATACGAAGCTTATCAACGACTTTATGGGCACTCTCGTCAAGCCTCATCAGAAAACGTGACGTTAGCCCATCAACGCAAAGAATCCGGCAGGAGGCCCCGAAGGATCGGAGCCTTACCTGCCGGATGTTTTTTTGTTCAACAATAATTGCTGGATTTGGCGATCCCTCTTGCCCTGCATATCCGCCTCAAGCATCATCGCCGGGCCGCTTCCTCGATAATGAGCACCAGCTCCTCCGGCATCGTCTTCTTATAGAGCAGCAGACCTACATGTAGCCTCGGCCGGTCCGGCTTGACGAAATGCCCTTCCTCCAGATGGTAGCCCTTCAGTTTGGCGGCCGCATGCAGCTTACAGAACAGCTCTGCAGCTTGTATCGCTTCTTCCAGGCTTGGGAACGTTTCCAAAACATTCCCCTTTCCCAGAGGGTTCACTTGAGCCTGAATGGTGACCTGATACGTTTGCTTATCGGTCTCCCTTACCGAAACTTCGCTTCCTTCGCATGGGATGCTGTGCTTAACTGTCATGATAAACACCGCCTTTTTGTTCAATTGTCCGGTGACAAGCCTGCCCGCGCAGGCGGATGATTTCCCCTTTAGCGCCCCGGAGCGGGACGTTTGCCGCCTCCCGAGATGTGCTTATTCACCGTGTAGGTGAAGATACTGTTGATTACCCGCGGGAGCCGGGCTTGAAACAAGCGGGAGATGCCGTCCGTCACACAATATTGGAGTTTTTCTTCTTGCCCCGGATCAAATCGCCCGTCCACCCTTTCCATCGCAGCCATCCGTACATGAGACCCGATAGCAATATAATGAGAATCCCTAAGACAATGTAGCCGACGGGATTTTTGACACCCGGCAAATTCTCGAAGTTCATTCCCCACAAGGCGGCGAAGACAGTGGCAGGCGTACAAATAACGGTAAAAACCGTTAGCGTCTTCATGATCTCATTGCCGCGGTACGACGCGATATTTTCATCCATGGCCAAGAGCGACCTGACCTCATCGTTATAACGGTCAAGCCGCATCATCAGCCGTTCTACGCGCAAGGCGGTCGTGACGTAGCCATCCATTTGCTCCAGCTGCTCCCGTAAAAAAGCTTCCTTGGCTGCAATCAGCAGCTCCTCCAACGGAACGATCCGATGCTGCCAATGAACGAGATCGTACTGCCGCTCTATCAGCTGGTCGAGCAGCTGCGAATTGTTGAATTCGCGCATTTCTTGCTCCAGCCCCGTCAGCTGCTCCGCAAAGAGATCCAGCCCGTTCAAGCATACGATCGCAAGCTCGCCGAGAAGAGCGAACAGCCCTTCCACCGCCGTATTGCACCGCTGCAGCCTCTTGATCAGCTCGCTCTCCTCCAGCCCGTCCATCTTCTCGTAGTGCAGCCGGGAGGTGAACAAATGCCCGCCGTTCACGTAGAAAAACAACCGGTCGTCCCGGGTCTCCTTCCGGCTCGGGATGCCGCCGTACAGCAGCGATCCGTACAGAGCGCCGTTTCCTTCCTCCTGCGATCGGATGCGCGGGCTTTGCTGACGCTGCAGGTCGTCCTGCTGCAGGCAGTATACAAAATGCGGATGATCGACGCGCAGCTCCTCCCGCTCCATCGGCGTCAGCTCGCCGCAAACGTGCCATGTCCAGCCTTGAGGCATGCTGATCTGTCGAATCGTCATGGATATCCCTCCCTACCGCTACCGCTTCCGTATTTATCGGACTCTGAAATCCGCCATACACTCGCCGCCAAACAACAAAAACACGCCCTTTCGGACGTGCATTTGGCATCACTCATCTAGGCATCCGAAATTTCCCTGGACTCCGTGAAATATACTTTTAGCTTATCGATAGCCCGCTTCTGAATCCTCGATACGCTCATCTGCGAAACGTTCAGCTGCTCCGCTATCGTGCGCTGGGACTGGCCTTCGACATAGGCAAGGTGCAGCACCTGCTGTTCTTGAGTTTTCAGATGAGACAATGCATCCTCCAAATCGAGCTTGCGCTCCAGCTGCTGGAAATCATCCTTATCCTCGCTGAGCAAATCGCCTATCGTAGCCCCATTCTCCTCGGTGGACAAAGGCGTGTCCAAAGAAACGTAATGATAATACTCGCGGCCTGCCAATATTTCGATCGTTTCTTCTACGGACAACTCCACCTCCGCGGCAATCTCCTCCACATTGGGGGATCGCTCCAGCTTAACCGTAAGCATGTCGATCGCTCCTTGAATACGGCCGCTTTTCTCCTTGACCCGACGCGGCACCTGGACATACCAGGACTTGTCCCGCAAATAATTTTTCATATGGCCGATAATGCTCTTCATCATATAGGCTTCGAATTGGACGCCCTGCTCCGTATCGAATTGCTTGAACAGCCTCAGCATGGACATTTGTCCCACTTGGTATAAATCTTCATAGAGGTCCGGACGGTTGCGCGACATTTTGCCCGCAGCCATCTTGACCATCGGTTCAAATTGCAGCAGCAAAGTGGTAGCCACCTCGTTACAACCCGTTTCCTGATATTCAGCTATCAGTGCGTGGATATTGGACGCCGGTCTCTCTGAATTTAATTTCATACCATTTCCTCGCTTTTACTTAAACGTTTGGTCAATACGACCTCGGTTCCCCTCCCGCTCATCACATCCACTTCGTCCATCAGCGCTTGCATCAAATAAATGCCCAGCCCTCCGATATTCGCTTCTTCCAGCGACTTTTGGTGGAGAGAGCTCGCCTGCTGTGCTTTTTCTTCGTAATCGAAGCTTGCTCCTTCGTCCTTCACCGTAATGCGAATTCCGTTATCGAGCATGTCGAAGCGGATATCCATAGTGCCTGTATTCCCGGGCTCGTAAGCGTGGACGACAGCGTTGTTGCATGCTTCCGCCACAGCGACCTTCATATCCTCAATCTCCTCGTAAGTAAAACCGATTTTCGTACAAATCCCGTAGAGGGTCAACCGTACCAAATCGATAAATTCGGCTTCTGCAGGCAACGTCATACTTACTGTACGATTCTCCCAGTTCATATCTTCTCTTCTTTCCTTTCTAGTTCACCATATTCTTTGTTTCATCAATAAAGCGCGTCAGGCCCGTCATATCAAACAATCGTTTAATTTTGGCCGGCACTTCTTCGACGAGCATAGGCGCTTTCAGTACATGCCGTGCTTTGAGCAGCGACAAAATCACGCCGATCCCCGTACTGTCAATATATCCAAGCTCGCGCAAATTGAGCACCAATTGCCGTTGCGTATCCGCTACGAGCGGGTCGGCCGCAGAGCGGAACTCCGCCGCTTTGGAAAGATCGAGCTCACCCTTCAGATAAAATATATTGCTATCAGAAGTTACCTGTTTCTCTATCTCAAACGTATGCTGACGATTCATCCTTACTAACTCCTCCTTCAACCATTCCCATGTCCTAATTACAACCTTATTGTATCATTACCCTGCTGCCCGGCAACTGAAACAGCCCTTGATTATTTGACCGTTGGTGCTGCATGCTGCTGCCGCTGCTTGAGCTGCTGCCATAAATCCATTACAATCGGCGTCAGCTGCAGGGCTGCGGCTATTTTTTGGTTGAGCGGCTTGCGGGCTTCTTCAGTTACTTTCGTCTTGATCGTGTGCGCCACGGTCGTCGACGCCTGCTTCACCGAGGAGGTAATTTCCTCCACCGCTTCCCCTACCTGCTTCACCGAGTCAAAAGTCGGCTCCAGAGACTGCAGCTTATGCAGCACGTCGACCGTCACCTCATTCGTATGCTGCAGCAAATCCGTCGCTTGCTTGGACAAATCCTTCAAATCATACTGCAGCTCCCGGATCGTATTGTTCGTTTGGCCAAGCAGCGCCGACATCGAGCGCAAAGTGACGATAAGGAAGGCTACCAACACGACGAAAGCTAAGGCTATTACCGCTACGCTAATTTCAATGATCATAGTTTTTACCTCCTAAGAGTTTTTCGTAGAAAAACTTACTTCGTAAGCATTAGCTGGTTTTCGAAAAAACTTACTTCGTAAGCATTGGCTGAGTTTTTCGTAGAAAAACTTACTTCGTAAGCATTAGCTGGTTTTCGTAGAAAAACTTACTTCGTAAGCGAGCTTGTTGAGAAACCCGTAGAACGGAAAAAGCTGTAAGGGTATCCCGGTGGGGTACCTTCCTCAGCCGCTGTTGTTTTTCAGAAAATCTTTAATTTATCGCATTCTAGTGGTGCATTTTCTGAAAACAAAGGCGGTCGCTAACACTCTTCCAGGAGATACCCCACTTACCCCCTTAGTATTTTCTGAGAAATCAGGTTTCTCAACAGCCTGACTTACTTCGTAAGCTTGGCTAAGTTTTTCAAAGAAAAAACTTACTCCCATTAAGCATTGGCAAAGCAAGCTATACATGTTACTAAAATTTAGTGACATCAACATTTACTTAAGCTTATTATTCGAAATCCCGTCTTGCTGCTTCCTTGAAGGGCTATTACCCTCGAAGCGAGGGGGTGAAACCATGTTTCAGCACGATATCAGAGGGGGTAATGGTTGGCATCGGCGCTTCACCCAATCCAATCTGTGATGTAAAGGAGCGATGCGTTATGGAACCGTTAAAGAGTGTGGACATCGAGAAAAAAAATATCGAGAAAAAGTACGATCAAGGACTCGTCGCCTCGACTTTCATCAAATACACGGCATATATTGTTATCTTCTTCGGCTTTCTATACTTCATTGTGAAATATGTGTTCCCGAAATTTTAATCGCCGGACCGGCGGGCTGACTTGTCCTGCTTGATACAGACCCTTGTTCCTCGGCTTTCCGAAGACGGATGGCCTCCGGGACGGGGTCTTTTTTTGCGTAAAGAATCATTATCGTAGAGAGAAGGAGAAACGAATTTCGAAAGCGGTCATAGCAGGAAGGAAGCAATACATTAGTGGAGGAAAAGCTGCGGTCTTTCATTAGCGTTTTATCAGCGGGAAAGTATTGAAATCATTGGAAAAATACCGGAAGATAGGCATAATATGAAACCGCTGGACGGAGGTTTGGTTATGATCCTATGGATTAACGGTTCGTTTGGCTCCGGCAAGACGCAAACCGCACACGAGCTGCACCGAAGATTGCCCGATTCCTATGTATTTGATCCGGAGCACGCGGGCTACTATATTCGTAAAAATCTTCCCAAAGAAGCCATGCTCCAGAATGATTTTCAAAATTACCCGATGTGGCGCGAGATCAATTACACCATGCTGGCCTATATTCATCGGGAATATCAAGGGACCGTCATCGTTCCTATGACCGTTGTCAATCCGGTTTATTTCGAGGAGATCGTCGGCACCTTGAGGAATGACGGAGTCGTTGTGCACCATTTTGCGCTGTGCGCTTCCAAGGAGACGATATTAAAAAGGCTCCGCAGCAGAGGAGAAGGCCCGCAATCCTGGGCTGCACAGCAGATTGACCGGTGCCTCGACGGTTTATCCAGCGAAGTGTTCCGCCATCATCTCGATACGGAGAATCTGTCAGTGGAAGACAATGCCGCCGCTATCGCCTCTTTGGCAGGAGTGCAGCTGCAGCCGGATACCCGGGGCCGTATGAGAAAAGCGTATGACCGCGTAAAAACGCAGCTCCGGCATATCCGTTTTTAGAGCTTTTTTTGAGACACGGGTTATCCGTGCTGCAAGGGGTTGGGGGACGCGCCTATCGGACACTGGTTCCGCTATTTTGCCAAAATAACCTCATTTCTTGATGCCATCGGACAGAGAATCCGCTATTTGGTGAAATTCGCCAGGAAATTGCCCTCCGAGAGGCATATAACGGATCCTGTGTCCGATCATCGATGATTTTGGGCACAATAATGCAAAATAGCGGATCTACGGTCCGCTTACCCTCCAAATGGCGAACTACGAGACAACGCCGTCCCACATTACTTCATACGGCAACATGCTTAACTATAGTCTATCGAGCATTGAGTACTCACTTGCGGCCCCTGATCATGCATCACCCAACGCCACGTTCCCCCATCCACGCAAAAAAGCCGCAAATCCCATTAAGAATTTGCGGCCCTTTCATCATGAAGCTTATGATTGCTTCGTAAAATATAAATTCAAATCGTCGTCCGCGCGCACTTCGCTTCCCGGCACAACAGGCTGCTGATTGTACATCACGCCACGACCGTCCGGAATATAGCCCCGTTTGACATACATTCGCTGCGCGCTGCCGTAGCTGTCATACAGGCCGACTCCTATGCCTACGATCCCGTAACGGTCCAAGGCCAGCTGCTCCACAGCTTCCATCAGGGTGCTGCCGATCCCCTTTTTCCGCAAAGGCGGGATCACATTGAAATCGTTGATTTCAGGGATGCCCTGCTCCGTAAAGGGAGGGTAATGCGAGGTGACAAGCAAGTGCAGACTCCCCGCAAAAGCCCCGTCATAAAAAGCAAGCAGCGTCGTTCTAATATCGCGCTCGTTTTCATCCCAGCATCTTGCCACATAGTCCCTCGGTTTGCGAATTTCAAATTCGTTAAACACTCGATACACCATGTCGATATCGTCAGAAGTCATCCGCCTGATTTCAATCATTGTGACGTCCTCCCTTTTAGTCGAGCCATTTGTACTCATCATAACTCGAAAAGCACGAGGCCGTTAAGGGAAACTTTCGTTTATAATCGAACATTGAAAGGGACGGTTATCTTCCGCGCACCATCAACGGCCAGCTGCAAACCGCAGACGCCATCGTCTGTGTAAAGCACTCATCAAGCTTGGGCAGGCTGGGCGCCTTGACCTGTCTTTTTGACGATGCTCAATGCCATGAGGGCGGCAAAGAAGCAGACGAAGCCCGCTCCGATAAACGGAATGCTGTATGAGCCGAACCATTCTCTCATCATGCCTGCACCGTACGCCGCAGCCGAAGCTCCGATCTGGTGAGCTACGACAACCCAGCCGAAGATCATGCCCGCTTTCTCTTTGCCGAATTCCAGCGAAGCCAGCTTCACGGTCGGAGGCACCGTCGCAATCCAGTCCAAGCCATAGAAGATGCTGAAAACAAGCAGCTCCGTCGGCCCTGCGGACAAAGCATACGGCAGGAACAGCAGCGAAACGCCGCGCAGTCCGTAATACCAGAACAGCAGCTTGCGGCTATCGAACCGGTCGCTCAGCCAGCCGGACATGGTCGTGCCGACGAGATCGAACAGCCCCATGAGCGCCAGCAGGCCGGCTGCCATCACTTCCGGTATTCCGAAGTCGCCACAGGCCGGTATCAGGTGAGTGCCGATCAGGCCATTGGTGGAGAAGCCGCAAAAGAAGAACGTGCCCGCCAGCAGCCAAAACGTCTTGTTACTTAGTGCGCTGCGCAGAGCTTGAAGAGGTGTCAAAAAAATGCTCCCCTGGAACTTCTTCGGCTCCACTATCTCCTCCGTTCCGTACGGCGCCAGCCCCACGTCATACGGATGATCCCGCATCCATAGCAAGACCACGACAAACATAACGAGCAGGACGGCAACGGCGGTATAAATGGAAAATCTCCAACCCGCTTCCACCATAATTTTGGCTAGCAGCGGCAAGAACAGCAATTGGCCGGTCGCGGCACTGGCGGTAAGCAGCCCCACTACCAGACCTCTCCGCTGAACGAACCAGTGATTCGTCACCGTAACGCCCAGTACGTTCGCCATCATCCCTGTGGCCAGCCCCGAAACGACGCCCCACAAAAGCTCGAACTGCCATAAAGAGGTCATCATCGGAGTTAGTGCCAGACTTGCAGCAAGGACGAACAAGGATGCGGCCACGATCCTTCGAATCCCGAATTTCTCCAGCAGCGCCGCCGAGAAAGGCCCCGTGAGCCCGTATAAAAAAATACCGACCGAAATGACGGCGGATATGCCTCCGCGGTTCCATCCGAATTCTTTTTCAAATGGCAGCATCAAAATGCTCGGCATGGAACGAATCCCTGCGGAAACGAGCAGAGTGACAAAGGTAATAAGGACGACAATCCATCCGTAATACAATTTCGACTTTGCACCTTGTGCATTCATAACCTGATCACTCCACTTTCCACCATTATATTTTGTTTGTACATACAATAGTTATGAAAGAAGAACAGCATTAATTCTTCTCCAGCTGCTCGCTTGCCGACTCGATGTTAATCCCCAGCTGCTTGGCGAAGTCCGATCCCAATATCGTCTCATATCGCTGATGCAGCCGTTTCGATGCCGCCCGGATTGTCTCTTCCAATTGTTCTCCCTTAGGCGTCGGATAGACGTGCACGGTTTTCCCCTGCCCTTTCCGTTCCACGAGCTGCTTACCTTCCAGTTTGTCGATAAATCGGGTCAAGGTTGAAGGTGTAATCGACAGCTTCTTGGACAGCTCTTTCTGCGAAATACCCGGCGCCCCGTTGACGAGACGGATAAGATAGCCGTACATAGGCGTTAATCCGGTAGGTGCGAATTCCTCTTCCGCCATCTTCGTAATGGCCCGCCCCAGCCGGTTGGCAGTGAAAAACAAACAATCGTGAAGGAAGCTATCGTTCATGTCCGGAACCTCCTTTTCTCTTATTTTGTATGTACAACTAATATATCCGACGATAGTGACTCGTGTCAACAGGTTATCAAAAATAAGTTTCCACACCAATTTGAAAAAAAAAGCCTTGCTCCGAATATCGAAGCAAGACTGGATTTTTTAGTAAGCCAATGTGAAAAGACCGTTGATGTGAGACAGGTAACGCATGTTGCTCGCTTCTTTCATCAAAGTCGCAGGCAAGCCTTTCAAGCGGGTTTGGTTCGCACCGATCGTTCCGATCCCGTCTTTGCGGCCAAGGCTCGCAAGCGTACCGGAGAACACAGGAGTGAACTCTTGCTTAGGTCCGTTGTTGAAATAAGCGAAGATGTTGTAGCCGACCGTTTCGCCCATTTGCCAAGCCAATTGTGCGGTTGGAGGATATGGACGGCCTTCTTTGCCCATAACTACCGCGCTGTCGCCGGCAAGGAACACATCCGGATGCGATGTCGATTGCATGAATTCCGTAACCGTTGCACGGCCGCGGTTGACTTCGATACCACAGTTCGCAACAACCGAGTTGCCTTGAACTCCGCCTGTCCAAACCAGTGTGTTCGTATCGATGGCACTGCCGTCTTTCAAGGAAACCGTAGTTTCCGACATTTCTGTAATCGCTACGCCGGTCAGGAATTTGACGCCGCGTTTTTCAAGGCTCGTTTGAGCACGCTCAACCAATTCTGGAGCAAAGCCAGCCAGGATGGAAGGACCTGCTTCTACACAGTACAGGGAAATTTCGTTGAAATCGATCCCTTTGCTGCGGCACAGGCCAGGAAGCATATCGGCGAATTCGCCCACGAGCTCGATACCTGTCAAACCGCCGCCGCCTACAACGAAGGTTGCATCGGCTTTGTCTTTGGTTTTGCTGTACGCGTCGATACGAGCTTCTACATGAGCGCGCAGACGGTTCGCATCATCCGCAGATTTCAGAATGAAGCTGTTTTCCTGCAAGCCAGGAATGCCGAAGAATGCCGTTTCGCTGCCGAGAGCAACGACAAGCACGTCGTATTCGAACGTTTTGCCGCTTTTCAGCAGCACGTTTTTTTGGTCCGGACGAATCGTTTCTACTGTATCGATAACCAGGTTCACGTCTTTGCCGCGAAGCAGCTTTTCCAAAGGAAGAGCTACCGCTTTCTCAGCCAAATTGCCTGCAGCCAGACGGTGAAGCTCTGTAATGATTTGATGCGTAGGGAAGCGGTTGACAACCGTAATCGTCGCTTCTTCCGCGTTCATGTATTTACGCGCCGTCAAAGCAGTCAACAATCCGCCGTAGCCGCCGCCTAGAATTAATATTTGCTTGGACATTGTAATCCTCCGTTCTATGTCGATCCGCTAATTAGTGCTGTTCTTTTTGTTCGCGACGCTCAGCCATAACATCCAGGAACGCTTGGGATACCTGAAGCATCTTTTGAACCTGAGGGTCTTTCAGCATTCTAAGAATACCGAACAATCCGATCGAAGTCGTTTGAGCCGTTTGAACACGGTCGTTAGCCTCGATAGCTGCCGAAGCGATGCCTTTGGCACTATCCGAAATCGGCTTAACGAATTCTTCCATACCGCCTTTGATATCGTCGATCAGTACTTGGTCCGTCACCACATTTTGGACGACATCATAGGTTTTGGTAAGAATCGTAACCAGCTCCGCTAATTTAGGCAGGTTTTCAACCAGAATCGTGAGCGATTGCTGTACCTCAGGCTTCATCAGTTGGTCGAGTACATCGATGGTTTCCCGTGTTTCCCGAGTGATCGTTTGTGTTGCTTCTGACATAAGAAAACGTCCTCCTTTACTTTGAGATAGAAAACCGCCAGTGTCTGTTTACCTGTTCCATGTTTAGCTTTTCCGTCCCAAAGAGATTTATGAATCATTGGGTATCAGCCCAAATGTAACTTTTTTCACAAGTGCGGGAAAGAGTATCCCACATATCCTTGCGCATAGAACAGGTGACAAACGGAATCCTATGTAGCTTCTATTATACTCCTCCTTCACCAATTAGAAAAAAGCAATTTTCGACAATTGTGAACAATCTGAGAACGTTTTTGGTTGATTTACCGTTTTTAGGACAGCTTTTCTTAGAGTAGGACCGAATTGCTTCCAAATTCAAGCGGCTTTCTAGGCAAAAAAACAAACAATGATCGGACTAATCCGAATCATTGTTCGATATTCTCTATTTTTGAGCTATGCACCGGGAGAAACTGTGCCGGTCGGCTTCTTCGTAAATCCGGCTAAGCGTATCGTAGAGACTCCCCTGTAGCGTGGCAAAGGCGCCATCAAGGCCTTTCAACTCCGACGGCCAGGGTGACATTGATTCCCGCCCGCGTTAATAACGCGGCCAGGCGCATACAAAATCCTCGCTCCTACAGCAGCTCCCATTGCAATCGCACGAACACCTCGGGCACTCTACAACTTTACACAGCCGTCGCTCTGCTTCAGGTGACCTATGACTCTGCTTGCCCGTCGTCGATGCCATGCCTCTGGCGCTATATGCCTCCGCTCGGAAGTCGACTATGTCATGAGCGCGCATCCACTCTGCTCAGCTGTCGCCCTATGCATCGAGCGCCTTTAGGCCTCCGCATGGCTGTCGATTATGTCAAGGGCGCTGCGCTTCTGCCCCGCAATCAGCCCAACGGCTTTTTATGCTTAGGCTTCAATTCCGGCATATCCATGACCGCGGCGACATGGCAGAGCATCCCGTTGGCCAAAAACGTGCTAACCTCTACCTCCGGATCAGAAACGCCCGCTTCCCGAAACCGCTCCAACACCATGTTGCGAACTTTGCTCAGCCCTTCGCGAGTCGCCTGGCGGATCGGCTCGTCCCGGATCCCCTGCGCCTGCACCTGCAGGACGATCTCGTGATGGTGCGTCTCCATCAGCTGCTCATAGACGCGGATCATCTCTAACACAAGCCGATCGGGAGGAGCATGCACCTGTGTAAAGCTGGCAAGCGTCCGTTCGAACGCACGGTCAAGCGCGACGATGAACAGCTCCTCCTTATTCTTGAACAGCTTGAATACATAAGGCTGAGAGATGCCGACCTTTTCGGCGATTTGCGCAGTCGTTGTACTGTAATAACCGTAGTCCGCAAAAACCTGGACCGCCGCTTCCAATATTTCCTCCCTGCGGGAAGCTAGCAGCGGACTATCTGGCTTGCTTTTTTTTTGTACGGGTGGTCTGGCCATAGCGATTCATTCTCCTTCCTATCGTTGAAAACTTCCCGGAATCTACACGTGATTTTATTGATCGATCAATTACCAATACCTATTCAAAGTATAAACCGAGCACTCCCTTTTTATCAAGTGACATAAGATAAGCCTCTAGGATATCTTTTTTCAGCAGCAGCGTCCTGAGAACGAAGAAAAACCCGGTCCCCCGTCATCAGAAACCGAGTCTGCTCTTATTGCGAAGTGGTGTGAAAATAATGCACCGACATCAGTTTATTACTGGCCGGATCGATATAAATTTTCAACGCATTGGTCCCGTTTCGGTAGACGATTCCGTCCTCGCTGACGAAGTAGGGCGTTCCAAGCTTTTTCTTGATGCTGGCAAGGTTTAGCGGAATGAGCTGCCCGTCAATATCGATCCGACTCGCCGTACCGGGAACGACAACGTATTCGATCGCTCCGTCGATCATCGTAATGCTGCAATCGTCAAATTGATAGGTTTTGATGTTCTTAATGATCTCATCCTGTACAATTGCCGAGGGCTGTCCCTTCATCTCGTACACCGTCTTCAAATCGTCCGTTAAGGCAACACCGTTCACGGTGTGAAACAATAGCGGCGGCATCAATGCATCGGTATCGGCGCCCGCGTCCGAATCCGACTCACGATCCACAAGTCCGGCAGCAGACAATGAAGAGGGTGCTTCCGCAGCTATTGCGACGGCTCGCTCCCCCGGCTCTTCGCTACTCACCAAAGCACTAGTCTCATACGATTCCACCGGCAAATTCATCGCCAAGACGGTTTCTTCCTGTGCCGTATGAACAACCCCGATGCCAGCCCATAAAATAACAACTCCTATCGATAACATCCATGATTCTTTGTTCATGCTCCTTCCCCCTCCATAAGATGGTGTTAGGATCCAAAAACACGCTCATGCTTCCGTTACCCGATAAGCTCCGCCTGCAGCTGCTTGGCGGGGATGAAAATTTTGGGCATTTTCTCGCTTTTCATGCCTACGACCTCCCGGTCCCCGACGACCGCAATCGGCCCTCCGCTTAGCGATCCGAGCGTGAAGCCGTCTCGTACGATCGCCCCTTCGCCGATGATCGCGCGATGGAGGGTCACTCCGTCTCCGATCTGCGCTCCGGGCATGACGATGCTGTCGGTGACCCGGCTTCCTTTGCCGACGGTCACTCCCGAAGAAATGACGGAACGCTCTACCTGTCCATGGAGCAGGCAGTCATCGCCAACGATGGAGCTGCGCAGGCGCTCGGCGCCATCGATATATTTTGCCCCGGCAGCCCCTCTGGAGCTAAGAAGAGGCCAAGCGGAAGGGCTCAGCGCAAACTGCGGCTCGTCTCCCAGCAAATCCATATGCGCCTCCCACAAGCTGTCAATCGTCCCGACATCCTTCCAGTACCCCGCAAACTCATAGGCGTGCAGGTTCGCACCTTGGGCCAGCATGGACGGAATCACATTTTTGCCGAAATCATGGCACGATGTCTCGTCCTCCGCATCCTGCTCCAGCTGCTTTAATAAATACGCCGTATTGAATATATAAATGCCCATCGAAGCCAAGTTGCTGGCAGGAACCTCGGGCTTTTCCGTAAATTCGGTAATCCGTCCTCCGCCATCCGTCTTCATGATGCCAAAACGGCTCGCTTCCGACATAGGCACCGGAGTGACGGCGATCGTTGCGTCGGCTCCCGACTGCAAATGGCTCTCCACCAGCTTGCGGTAATCCATATGATATATATGATCTCCGGAAAGAATAAGCACGGTCTCCGGATGATGCTTCTCGATAAAAGGCCGATTGCGGAAAATGGCGTCGGCCGTTCCGGCGTACCCCGATGCCCCGACATGTGCTTGGCGGGATGACAGCAGTGCAACCTCTCCCCGCCCGGCGTGCTCCAGCCATGCAGAGCCGAGTCCGATGTGATGGTGCAGCGCTTCCGGCCGGTACTGTGTCACTACCCCGATCGTATCCAGGCAGGAATGGCGGCAGTTGCTGAGCGCAAAATCGATCATGCGGGCCGAGCCTCCAAAATGAACGGCCGGCTTTGCTTTGTTATGCGTCAAAATTCCGAGCCTGCGCCCTTCCCCTCCGGCGAGCAGCATAGCTACACATTGCTTTTGTGTCATCCCGTCATCACCAAACCTTTCTTTTTGTTATGTAGGCTAACGACCTCATACTATTGATTACACGAAGGGGTTGTTGTTGAAACAAAGCATTTCGATCACAGATCCCTCGATTAGTATGGTCAGTAAAATTGATT
Source organism: Paenibacillus sp. H1-7 (assembly GCF_022354825.1). GTDB lineage: Bacteria > Bacillota > Bacilli > Paenibacillales > NBRC-103111 > Paenibacillus_S. Next base: position 920,237 of record NZ_CP031168.1, on the reverse strand, counting down.
TCACTCTGGATATGCATGTGAAATCGAGCACAGGCTTAACATGTTTTTGGACATGCAAAAAAACCTCCCAATTCGCGATTCACGATTGGAAGGCTCTTCTGTTGTGTTAATTTGCGCTCTCGCCCTGGGTCGAGCTCGACTCGACGAACGCGCTTCGCCGATCTGCAGCGGCGTCGACAGGCAGCGCAGCCGGGACAAGCTTAAACATGCTGATGGCCCGGTAGGTTCAGGCCGTTCTGCTTCCCGGGCGCTTGCTGTTGATGACGAGCAGCACGGCCATACCTATGAACTCTATGATCAGCGCATAGAACGGTACGCGGACTCCGCTGAAATGAAGCGCGGAATGGATGGCGTCGTACGCCGGACTGATCTTCAGCACCCACATCGCGTCGGGCAGCGCGCCCAGGAAGGCCGCTGCCAGCAGCAGAAGGTCCTTATCCCGCCACGCGACCCGGCACAAAAAAACGATCACCGCGAGCCCGACCAGCACATTGCCCGTCATCTGCATTTCGTGGTGAGGCACCGCATCCAATGCGAAGTGAGAGGCGAAAGATAATGCGAGTACGGCGGGTACGGCCGCAATAGCGGTTTTGCCGGGTAATTGCCGGACGGAGGACAATTTATAAATCGCCGATGCGGCGAGCATATGTGTCGCTACTAGCATAAGTATGGCTCCTCCCTTGTTTCCCTATCTTTTTCCATTTGCCTAAGGGTTTAAACGAAGGAACGGCCGGTTTGGTTGCGGAATGAGCCTTGGAATCTATGAATTCGAAAAAAGCCCGGATCGGCCGGGCACGCCTCCATCCGGCAAGCAGGAGTGGGCTCATCGCTGCTGCACCCTTACTTCTACACGGCATGGAAAATAAAATTAACAAGAAACAGCGCCGCAATCAAATACAGCGGCAGCGATACCTGCTTTGCCTTGCCGAGCGCGATCCGCAAAATGACATAGGCGATAAAACCGAATGCCATGCCGTCGACAATACTGTAGGTTAGCGGAATTAACGCCACGATGAGGAACGCCGGAAAGCCCTCGGAAAACTGCTTGAAGTTGATCCGCTGGATGCCTGCGATCATGAGCCCGCCGACAATGATCAGCACCGGCGCCACCGCACTGTCCGGGATAAGCTTGATAACGGGAATGCAGAACATCGCAACGAGAAACAGCATCCCGGTCGTCACCGCGGTAAGTCCGGTTCTTCCTCCTGCCGTAATGCCCGCCGCGCTTTCTACCGTAGAGACCGTGGGGCTCGTACCGAATATACCGGCGGTTATGACGGAAATCGCGTTGGCCTGCAGCGCGCGCCGGAATTTGTCAGGCTCGCCGACCATTCGCAAATGGCTGTGAACCATGCCGATATTTTCAAATACGATAACCAGCGCCAACGTAAAGGAAGCGATCCAGAAGCTGATCGTAGTTATTTTGCCGAACGACAATCCTCCCACCACGGACAAATAAGGCTGCAATGTGAACTTTGCGCCTGCCAAAGAGCTGATGTCCGCCTGTCCAAAACCGATCGCTAACAAGGTGCCCGCCGCAATCGTGATAAGAAAGTTGCCGGTAACGTTCCGTATAAACAGGACGAGTGCGATAACCAGCGTTACAAGAGTAAGCAGCGTGTGGGGCGACCCCAGGCTTCCAATCGCTACGAACGTTGTCTCGCTTCCGACGACAATTCCGCCTTTTTGCAAGCCGATAAAAGTAAGAAACAGCCCGATCCCCACCGTTGTCGCTTCCTTCAGCGAGTCGGGGATGGAAACGGTAATCGTATGAGCAAGTGAAGTAAAGGCTACCAGCGCGAACAGCAGCCCGGACACGAAAACGGCCCCCAGCGCCTCCTGCCAAGTCAGCCCCATCGTCTGAACGATCGTAAAAGTGAACAGCGCGTTGATTCCCATTCCGGGTACGAGAATAATCGGTGCGTCGGCCCACAGCCCCATGAGCAGGCAGCCCGCGAAAGAAGTCAGCACCGTTGCCATAATGCCGGCTTCCAGCGGAATACCGGCGTCCTCCAATATCGAAGCATTGACCGCAATAATATAGACAATCGTAAAAAAGGAGACCGCGCCGGCTAAAATCTCTTTTTTGACGGTAACCGTCAGTGAGCCTTCTTTCATCCCATCAGGTTGATCACTCATTCTCGTACCTTCTTTCCTAGAAACGGACTGCAGGCAGGCTATGGCTCGCTCCTATTGCCGAACTATACGTTATATTGCACATTGGAAGCTTTTGTATACGTGGAGGAGGGGTAACCGACAGCGAGGGTTTTCGGAATGAGGATTCGTCTATTGTAGGACTGCGTAAGCAGTAGAGCGGCTTGCTTAAGGCCGTCCCATGCTCGGAGATGATTGCCAATCGAATCTTGATGCTTGTATGACGCGCCAATAGTGATTACAATGTGTATGGGTGTCTGCGGCATCCTGCGGCCCTAGCACCTGTTGTTTCACATACCATAGAAAATAAGGAGAGAAACTTAACCAAGATGGATTTTCTAACAATTTTAAAAGCCATTATTTTAGGTATCGTAGAAGGACTCACCGAGTTCGCTCCCGTCTCGTCTACCGGTCACATGGTTATCGTCGACGACATGTGGCTGCAGTCGGAGCAATTTTTGACCAAATATGTTGCCAATACATTCAAAATCGTCATCCAGCTTGGCTCGATACTGGCCGTTATTATTATTTTTAAAGACCGTTTCCTGGACCTGTTAGGATTGAAACGCATGCAAAATGCTAGCGGAGCAGGCCGGAGAACGCAGCGGTTGAAGCTGTCGCAGGTGATTGTCGGATTAATCCCTGCGGGCGTGCTCGGCGTACTGTTCGACGATTATATCGACGACCACCTGTTCTCGTCAGCCACGGTACTGATTGGCCTCGTGATCGGCGCCATCCTGATGATTGTGGCCGATAAATTCGGACCGAAGCGGCCGACGGTGGAGACGGCGGACCAGATTACGTACAAGCAAGCGCTGGCGATCGGCCTGTTTCAATGCCTTTCCTTGTGGCCTGGATTTTCCCGTTCCGGCTCGACGATCTCAGGCGGGGTGCTGCTAGGCTTGAGCCACCGTGCCGCAGCCGATTTCACGTTCATCATGGCGGTTCCGATCATGTTCGGAGCGAGCGCCCTGTCGCTGCTCAAGAACTGGGAGTATTTCACGCTCGATGCGCTGCCGTTTTTTATCGCCGGCTTTATCAGCTCCTTCATATTCGCCCTGATTTCCATTCGTTTCTTCCTTAAGCTCATTAATAGAATCAAGCTCATACCATTCGCTATTTACCGTATTGTTCTCGCACTGGTCATCTATATTATTTTCTTCTAAAACAAAAAGGGCTGTCTCCTGAATAGGACGGCTCCTCCTTGCTCCAGACAGGTTGCATCCTGGTGGAGCTGGGAGGGGCTCGTCCGCTCAGGAGCAGCCCTTTGCTTGTACTTGATTATTACGGTCGGATCGACCGCCGTGAATTGTCTTAATTCGTGCCCAGAGAGGCGCTACCGGAGTTCGGGATCGGTTTGGTTCGGGGGCGGGGCGGGTTCGATTCTAGCCGGGTACGGTTCGAATTCGCGGGTCCGGATTCACGGGTCGTCGTTACGGGTCGGGTCCGGGGGCGGGTTCGGGTCCAGGTCGGGTTCGGTTCGGGTTCGGGTCCAGCCGGGTTCAGGTCGGGTTCGGGTCGGGTTCGGGTCGGGTTCGGGTCGGGTTCGGGTTCGTGTCCAGCCAGGTTCGTGTCCAGCCGGGTCCGGTTCGAATTCGCGGTTCCGGATTCATGGGTCGTCGTTACTGGTCTGGTTCCATAGGTCGGGATCAGGGCATCGCGGACCGAGCGTCGGGTTCAGGGATCGGACACCAGATCCGTTATTCCGCCAAAAACCGCCGTTTCCGGCATGGTATCGGACTCAGGAGCCCTTATTCGCCGAAATCAGGCGAGAAAATGAGGCAAAGAGGGACAATAACGTACCCTGTGTCCGCAAGGCTCTCATTTTGCCCCTTATTTCGAGCAATAACGGATCTACGGTCCGCAAGCCTGCCGGAATCGTTGACTCCCGGAATCTGGAGCTTTTTTTGACAACTTCATGCAGGTCAGAGCTGCAGCGAGCTGTTTAAGATGATTGGTGCGCGCTGCCAAACTCAGTTCCGATGACCCGTAGCTTCTTACTTCGTAACCTCGTTGCTCCTATACATTGTGTTCGAATGCTTCGGAGCTCAGAGGATCTCATGTTCCGATTCTCCGTTCCTTCTAGTGCTGGGATGCACGGTGGTCTGTACTCTGGATACGCGATAGTTTTATACAACGAAACTCTGTTCCTTTTATTGCTACTTTAATGCACCGTAAGTCTGAACCGCTTCACACCATGACCCGTTTTACCCGTCGACTCCTGTACTTGTGCTTCGGAAAAACTTCATAATATGTTCTACCCTCTGCTATATGTTCTGATGCCCAGACAATCCATTATTCCGAGCTATCCCCGCCTCAATTTCAAGCCTTCCACTCATACTCTCCCCGTCACTACTCCAGCTCAGACAATCCATTTCTCCGAGCTATCCCCACCTCAATTTCAAACATTCCACTCATCCTCTCCCCGTCACTACTCCAGCCCAGACAATCCATTATTCCGAGCTATCCCCACCTCAATTCCAAGCCTTCCACTCATACTCTCCCCGTCACTACTCCAGCTCAGACAATCCACTACTCCGAGCTATCCCCGCCTCAATTTCAAGCCTTCCACTCATACTCTCCCCGTCACTACTCTAGCTCAGACAATCCATTTCTCCGAGCTATCCCCACCTCAATTTCAAACATTCCACTCATCCTCTCCCCGTCACTACTCCAACGCCCCGGCCCTACTCTTGATCGTGAACACGAAACGGGCGCCGCCGGTGTATTCCTCGTCCAAGCGTATGGAGCCGCCGAGCAGCTCGGTCATGTTCTTGCAAATGGCCAGGCCGAGCCCGGTCCCGCCGTATTTGCGCGTCGTCGAAGAATCCAGCTGCGAGAACGGCTTGAACAGAACGTCGCGCTTCGCTGACGGAATGCCGATGCCGGTATCCTGCACGGCGAACTCGATCATCAGCTCATGGTCCTCCAGCTGCGCCAGCTTGCGGGCCGCTACATGGATGCCTCCCTGCTCGGTGAACTTCAGCGCGTTGTTCAGCAAATTATTAATAATTTGCCGCAATCGCCCTTCATCCCCTATAAGCAGCTCGGGCAACGCGGGATCAATCTCGCAGGTGATACCCAGAGACTTGCTTCTGCTCTCCAGCTGGAACAGGTGAATGGACTCCTCAAGACAGGAGCGAAGATGGAACAGCTCCTTGGCTATGGCCATTTTGCCCGATTCGATCTTGGACAAATCGAGCACCGCGTTCAAAACCATCATCAAGGACGCCCCGCTCTTGCGGATCGTCTCCGCAAACTCTCGCTGCTCGGCTCCCAGCTCCGTATCGAGAAGCAAATCGGCCATTGCCAGCACGCCGTTGAGCGGAGTCCGTATTTCGTGGCTCATGACGGCCAAAAATTCCGATTTGGCTCTAGCCGCCTGCTCCGCCTCCTCCTTGGCAAGCTGCAGCTCGCGGGTCCGCTCCTGTAGCAGCGCCGATTTTTGCTGAAGCTTTTGCTGCGTCAAATAAATATGGACGAACCCTGCGATCTTCGATTTGAACACATGCGGAACCACCGGCTTGACCATATAATCGATAGCCCCGACCTCGTAGGCGGTGAACGATTGATCCTGCTCATGATAAGCCGCTGTAACAAAGATGATGGGGACCGCCTTGGACTTCTCTCGCGACTTGATCCAACGCGCGGTTTCGAACCCGTCCATGCCTGGCATTTGCACGTCCATAACGATAACGGCGAAGTCATGCGTCAACAGGCACCGCAGCGCTTCCTCCCCCGAATTCGCCTTGACCAGTCGGTAAGGCTCATCGCCCAGCATCGCTTCGAGCGCCAACAAATTTTCCGGCTGATCGTCCACAAGCATGATATGAATCGCTTCAGCTTCGTTCATAACACGTTTCTCCATTTCATCTTGTTATCGGTGCTCCTTTGGTTCAGAATGGAATCCTTGCTATTTGATCTTTCGGTACATTTTCTCATGCGGGATCACGGCTTCATACTCCGGCGCATGCTTGGTAAAAGTAATCGTCTCTTTGTCGCCCAGCACAAGAATCCCGGATTTGTACAAGCTCTCGTACATCAGATCGTGCACCCGGCTTTGCAGCTCGGAATTAAAGTAAATCAGAACGTTGCGGCACAAAATAATATGAAACTGGTTAAACGAGCGATCCGTTACCAAATTGTGCTGAGCAAATACGATATTCTTGCGTAAAAACGGGTGAAGCGCCGCCGCATCCTCGCTGGTCGTATAATAGCGGGAAAAGGCGTCGGTTCCGCCGGCTTGTATATAGTTCTTCGTATAGTCGCGCATTTTTGTGAGCGGATAGATTCCCTGCTCCGCGCGGGCCAGCACATCTTCGTTCATATCGGTAGCGTACAAGGTTGTCCGCTCGTACAAGCCCTCCTCATGCAGCAGGATCGCCATGGAGTACACTTCCTCCCCCGTCGAGCACCCCGCATGCCATATGCGAATCGCAGGCAGATTCCGCAGCACCGGCACCACGTGCTTACGGAATGAGGCGAACAGCCCCGGATCGCGAAACATTTCGGTCACATGGATGACCAGGTCGGACACGAGACGCTCCATGCAGCTGCGGTCATGAAGCACTCTTGATTGGAGCTCGGACACGGTCTCAAGCCGCTCCCCGTAAATACGGTGCCATATGCGCCGGCGGAGCGTCGGATAAGCGTAATGGCGGAAATCGTAGCCGTATAGACGATACATTCCCTCCAGCAGCAGCTCGATTTCGATTTGTTCCCGCTCGGTTTCATCATCGGAATACCCGACTCCAAGCCTTCTGATGTCAGGTACTCCTAAGTCAAAATCCACATGTATTCCCCTCTCTGCCTGCAACACCGTCTTGACCTGCTATTTACACAGCCACACGCGGATTAGCGATAACAGCTGCTCCGTATGGATCGGCTTCGTTATATAATCGGACGCCCCCGCCTGCACGCATTTGTCCCGGTCGTCCTTCATCGCTTTGGCCGTCAACGCGATGATCGGCAGCCGGTCGAACTCCGGCTTGCCGCGGATGGCGCGCATCGCTTCATAGCCGTCCATTTCCGGCATCATAATATCCATAAGGACAAGGTCAAAGTCCGGATTCCCCTCCAAGCGTTCCATAGCCTGCTTGCCGGTCTCCGCGAACGTAACCTTCATGTCGTAGCTTTCCAGCAAATTCGACAGGGCGAAGACGTTGCGGATGTCATCGTCGACGACGAGCACCTGTTTCCCGGCGAACACCTCTTCCTTGCTGTGCAGCTTCTGAAGGATGCGGCGCTTTTCCTCCGGCAAATGTTCTTCGACTCTGTGCAGGAACATGGCCGTCTCGTCCAGCAGACGCTCCTTCGATTTCACATCTTTTATAATGATAGATTCCGCGTACTTCTTCAGCCGCAGCTTCTCTTTGTGCTCCCACTTGTGCTCAGTATAGATGACGATCGGCAGCCGGCGCAGACGTTCCTCCGATTTAATCCGGTCGAGCAGCTCGAATTCGGCCAAATCCGTCGGCCCCATATCGATAACCATACAGTCAAAAGGCTGCTCCTGCAGCTCCTTCCAAGCCTGCTGACCGTCCGCCGCGCTTACGATCAGGACATCGTCGTGCCCTATCAGCTCTATCAGACGGTTGCGCTGCAGCTCGTCCTTGCCGACCAGCAGCAGCCTACGGAAGTCTTTATCCAGGAACGCTTCGATCTGGACAAAAGCCTGCTCGAGGCTTTCCTTGCTCGAAGGCTTCTGCAAATACGCCATCGCCCCGAGCGACAAGCCTTGCTGAATTTCATCGACGACCGACACGATGTGGATTGGAATATGCCGCGTGCTAGAGTCGTTTTTCAAGTGAACAAGAATCGACCAGCCATCGATAACGGGCAGCTGAATATCGAGCAGGATGGCGTCCGGCTTATATTCCTTCGCAAGCTGCAGTCCCGTATCGCCCTGAAGCGCGGCAATCGTCTTAAAGCCCCGTTCCCGCGCGGTATCGATCAATATTTGCGCAAAATGGACATCATCCTCAATGATCAGCAGCACCCGATCGCTCTCGGCTATGGAATCGCGGTCATCCGCCAGCTGCGGCGATTCCTCCGTCCACGATGGCGTTTGCGGTGACTCGACCGGCACAGGCTTCTCCGGCTGCAGCTGACGGATCATGGTCTCCGCCATTGCTTCCACTGTCGGAGCCGCTTCCCGTCTTGCCGCCCCATACAATGAGGCGTCCGGCGTCATCGGCAAATACAGCGTAAAACGGCTGCCCTCTCCTTCCGCGCTCTCCAGCTCGATGCAGCCGCCAAGCAGTCCGGCCAGCTGTCGGCTGATCGACAGCCCCAGTCCGGTTCCGCCATAATTGCGGCTTGTCGTACCATCCGCTTGCTGGAACGCCTCGAATATCATCGCCTGCTTGTCCTGTGGAATGCCGATGCCCGTATCCTCGATGGCAATGCTTAGCATCGACGGGTCTTCCGCCATAGGGCGGACGTGTATCGCCACCTTGCCTCGGGCGGTAAATTTGAACGCATTCGAGAGCAGGTTTTTCAATATTTGCTGCAGCCGCAAGCTATCGGTAACCAGCTCCGAAGGCGCAGCTTCATCCATATGAATGTCGAAACCAAGCCGCTTCTTGCGCGCCAGCGGCATGAACGACTTTTGCAGCGAATCGATAATGTCTCGGACCAGCACATGCTCGGTATGGAGCTCCATCCGCCCCGATTCGACCTTGGCCAGATCGAGGACATCGTCGATCAGCTTCAGCAAATCGGTACCGGAAGTAAATATCGTCTCGGCATATTCCACCTGCTTGGCGGTCAAGTTCCCTTCCCGGTTCTCCTTCAGCAGCTGCGACAATATGAGCAGGCTGTTAAGAGGCGTACGCAGCTCATGCGACATATTAGCCAAAAACTCCGACTTGTATTTGGAAGCGAAAGCAAGCTCCAGCGCCTGCTTCTCAAGGGCTTCCTTAGCCTGCTCGATTTGCCGGTTGACCTCCTCGGTCTCCTTGATCTGCTCCTCGAGCAGGCTCGTTTTGCGCAGCAGCTCTTCGTTGGTCTGCTCCAAATCCTCCTGCTGGCGCTGCAGCAGTTCTTCGGATACCTGCAGCGCTTTGGTCTGCTCCTCGAGCTTCTCGTTGGAAGCTCTCAGCTCGTCCTGCTGCGTCAGCAGCTCCTCGGACTGGCTTTGCAGCTCGTCGGTCAGCATCTGCGAAATGCGCAGCAGCTCCTCTACCCGCAGCATGGCACGGATGCGGTGGATCGTCACCGCCAGGATATCGCTCAAGCGGTCAAGCAGCTGCAGCTCTAATTCGGAGAATGGCTTGAGCGAAGCCACTTCGAATACCGCCACCACCTCTTCGTAAGAAATCGCCGGGCGAATGGCTAATGTCAGCGGAGCGATTTCGCCGAAAGCCGAGCTGATTTTGATATAATCAGCCGGCACCTGCCTGACGTCGATAGGCTGGCCGTCCAATGCGCACTGGCCGATCAGCCCTTCACCCAACGTAACGGCCGGAGCCGATTCCGCCATTCCGGCATGGGCATAGGCGCCTTTAAGTTTGTACTGCTGCTTGACTGCGGTTTTGCCTTCCATATCCGATTCGGCAACGTATACCGCTCCGTTCTGGGCCCCGACGATCCGGCACAATTCCCCGATAAAGGCCTGCGCCATTTCGTCGTACCGTTGAGCCCCTTGCATGACGGTAGAAATGTGCGAAATGTTCGACTCGATCCATGCCTGATCTGCATTCATCTTGCTTAACGATCGCTCGTTCGCCGTCGATTCCTCCAGATCCTCCGCGATTTCGTTGAAAATATGGGCGATGTCGGCAAACTCGTCCGTTGTCTTAATATCGATCCGGTAGGAGCCGTGCCAGCTCCCATTCTCCTTCTCGGCCCCAAAATTCGCAATGATCCCCGACAGCATCCCGAGCCCGCGGGTCACTCCCAGCACAATCCAGAACATAATCGCGATGCCTAGGAGGAGGCTTATGATCGTCAATGCCGCTGTATACGCATAAGTTCGCGAGTTTTCTTCCTCAGCTTGCTGCAGCGCCTCCTTCATGGCCTTGTCCTGATAGTCGGTCATGGCGTTAATACTATTCATGAAATCGTCCTGCGCAGCCACGCCTACGGAGCTTCGAAGCTCCGACGCATCATTTTGCTTGGCGGCTCCGTACAGCTTCGTCACTTCGTCCTTGTACTCCAGAAATTTCCTGCCCTTATTGGTTATATCCGCAACGATCGGCTGCTCGTTGATCCCTTTAAATTCGGTTTGGATCTGTTCCAAAGACTTGGTAACCTTGCTGCTTGTCGCCCTTACCGCTTCCATTCGCTTGGCGACTTCCGAAGGATTGTCGTTCAGCAGCAAATTGGCCATCACCTTGGCCAAATCCGTCATGTTGTTGCGCAGCTCCGAAGCGAGCTGTACTTTCATGTAGCGGTTGTCGAATATTTCCTTCATGCTCTTATCTATCGTCGCCAGCCGGTTGATGCCGATGCCGGCCAGCATAAACATTAACAGCATCAGCGTCCCGAAGCCAAGAAACAGCTTGGTTCTGATCTTCATCTTCTTGTCTCCTCCCGCCTGCTTCTATCTTGCTTGCACTCTGACCATGCAAATATCGTCTTCCTGCATGTCCCAAACCTCCGGCGGGACGATCCGCTCTACGATTGCTTCCAGCTTTTCCTCCGAACGGGATGCTCTGAGAAAGCCCGTCAGCTTGTCCATCTCGCAGCGCCCCTCTTCCTCCAACGCTTCCAGAAGACCGTCGGTGAACATAAACAGCCGGAGCGGGCGCTCATATTGGATCAGCTCTTTTTCAATATGCATCTGCTCGAAAAAGCCTACGGCACAGCTCCCGGTTTCCAGCAGCTTGACAGGCTTCCCTTCTTCAAACAGCAATCCGGGAGGGTGCCCGGCATTGACATACTCGATAGTGCTGTTCGACGTATCCATGAGCAGGTAAATCGCCGTGAAATAATAATTGATCGGGTTGTCCTTGCGGTTGTTCAGCTGATTCATATAGCGGTTCAGCTCAGCAATGACAAGCTCGGGCGACACGAAGCGGGTGATGGTGTCCTGCATGACCGAGGAGATGAACATACATACAAGCGAGGAGGAAATACCGTGTCCCATCATATCGAGCAAAATAATTCCGTAACGGTGATCGTCGATCCGGTACCATGAGTACAAATCGCCTGCAAGCTCGAACGAAGGGTGATAGGAAGCGCAAATATCCAGCCGATCCATGGCAATAGGCTGGCTCAGTACACTGCTCTGCACCTGTTTGGCCAGCTCCAGCTCGCTCTTGATGCGGGCTTCGTTCTCCTTGTGCCAGTCCTTTTCGTATTTCAGGCGCAGGGCGACGCGGATCCGCGCAACCAGCTCGACCTTATTGACCGGCTTCATCACGTAGTCGCTCGCTCCGGCTTCCAGCACTTCCGCCAGCAAATTCGAATCGCCCATCGCCGTAACGACGATAATCGGGATGTCTCTTAAGTTTTCGTGCTCCTGAATGCGGCGGCACGTTTCCAGCCCGTCCATCTCCGGCATCATCATATCGAGCAAAATGAGATCGATCGGCGCCTCAGGCACCGCATCGCTTCCTGCATGCAGCAGCTCGAGCAGCTCCAGTCCGGAGGGAAGCTTAATAAAATGCGTATAGCCGACGCTTTTCAATATTTTTTCAATCACCATCAAATTGACGGGATTGTCGTCCACAATCACAATGTTCATGGCTTTATCCCCTTAATGTTTAAGCGTGTCCATCCTCTATTATAAATGTAATTCTTTAATTATGTAACCTTGGGCCGGCCGTTTGAAACAGCCGCGATTTGTTTCAACTCCCGCCGTTACGGTTAAAAAGAAGCATGCCAGTCCCAGCAACTGGATGAACTCTAAGCAAGCACCGGGGCGATCCGGCTTGCGGAACATCGCAAAATCAGCGGGGGGCTTACCGATTGAGATAAGCCGTCTCGCGATAACTCTGAGGAGGGATTACCATGGATAACAAAGTAAAACTGGTAATGACAGAGGAGCAGGCGATTGAGGAAATCAGAGCCTTTCGAAGGGAAGGGTACGCGCTGGAGGAAATTTACGTGCTTGCCCATGACGACAAGACGACAGAAGGTCTCGCCGACCTGATGAACACGAACAAAGTCGGCTTGTATGAGGAAGGTATCGCCAACTCTTTTGCCAATTTGTTCCGTTCCAAGGGCGACCAGCTAAGGTCCAAAATGCAGTCGCTTGGGTTAAGTGAAGCGGAGTCCAATCATTTCGAGAAAGAGCTCGACATGGGTAAAATTCTCGTGATGGCGTGGTATGACGACACGGATCGCTACGATCGCGAGGAAGCTTACCGCAGAAATCTCCGAAGAAACGATGAAACCGTCGTGCCGCCGATGTACATGTCCGACCGTTCCGGACCTGCCGGAGGCATTTGGTAAGCTGACGCTGGAGCTTGAAACCGTATCGCTAAATTTACGTGAAACCGATTGGTCCAATCCGGGAGGTGAGGCGTATGTTAAGCTGGGCACTGTTGTTTCTGGTCATCGCGATCATCGCCGGGGTCTTCGGATTCCTGGGAATCGCGTCCGCAGCCGCGGGCATTGCCAAAGTGCTGTTCGTGCTGTTCCTGATCTTGTTTGTCGTGACCCTGCTGTTAGGCCGCAGGCCGTCAGCTTGATATCCTATCCGGCATAGCTTTTCGCATCAGTGTCCGGACAGGACAAAGAGCCGCTCCTTAAGGGATGTTCCCTGAAGAAGCGGCTCTTTCTTGATGGATACGGAGCTGGACGCCGGAATCTTGTTGTCAATGGTTTTATTCGAGCGTGTTTTATTTTGATGTCATCTCCGCTTCGGCTCCGGATTCAGTTCCGGATCCGGACCGGGAATGGGTAAGCCGCTCGCGCGCGCTCTCCGCCCTCTTGGTTACCGGAACGTGCCGGCCCGCCTGAGCCAGTCCGAATACGGGCATGTTATTATAGAAGCACTCGTACTTGCCTTCGTCGATCATATACGTTTCGTGGTAAATGCCGACCGTGCCGCTCGTGCCGACCTTCTGGTTAAACTCCCGCCATGCCTTCATATGGATGGCACCCTTTCTTGCGTAATGCTCCAATTGCTCGAAGGAGTTCCAGTACTGCACGATTGTAATACCGCGCCATGAAATAAAATAGCTTGCCGATAAAAAACCGAGATCGGGATTTTGGTACAGCTCCTTCAGCATCTTGGGCATCGCCTGCATGACCGGCAGCCATTTGTGAACCGCCCACAGCTTATTGATGCGCATCCCGATCATAAATACGACGAACGAACCATCCTTTTGGGCCATGTAACGTCCAGGAATCACCTCGGGCATACGTCTTCCCGCTCCTTTATCGTCTAATGCTTGTCTACAAACTCCTCTGCAGCTCCGCCTTAGTCCCGCCTCAACAAACGCAAGTGGGCTTCGTACACTTCCATCACATCCTGCGACTGGTATAGATGAGCCGTGAGAAAGCCGCCGTAAAAAATCGTGAGCAGCAGCTGTGCTCCGGTCTCGGAGGTAATCCCTTCCCTCAGCTCCCCGTCCGCTTCCGCTTCTTCCGCCAGCTGCTGAAACAGCAGAAACAAATTCGGCTCTTCACGGCCGATCCGTCTGTGCTCGGGAAACAGCAGAGAAATCTCCGCCTCGCTCAATTCCGGCATGCACGGATGCATTCTCATTTCCGACAAAAAGCTGATCAGGCTGAGCATCAAGCCGGGCCGCCTCTTCGCCTCTGCCGCTACGGCAAGCAGCAAGTGCCTTACGGCCGCGATTCCCCGCTTCGGCTCCTCGGACAGCTCGATGATCCGGAGCGTAAGCCATACTCTCATGTAATAGACGAGCACATCCTCCTTCTGCCGGAAAAACTTGAAAAACGTCACCTTGGACACTTCCGCCTTCCGGCATATATCATCCAGGTACACGTCGCGAAACGACTTCTCCCCGATCAATTCAAGGCTGGCTTCATAGAGGGCAAGCTTGGCGCGGGCTTTCTTCAGCTCCCGCAAAGCAATCGGTTGTTCTTCCAATTCGGACAAAACCCTTTCGTGGAAAAATAAAAAGTTAACTTCAATTAATAAATTAACTGAAGTTAACTTTTATGTCAAGGGTATTTTTACCAGCATGGAGTCCGTTACTTGGGATAATAAGAGAACCCGGGATATTTGACGACCGGCCATTTTTCCTTCCTCAACGCATGAAGCAGCTCCGGCCCGACATTCAAATTGCTCTGTACCAGCTCGGTTGGAGTGAGCGCCATCCATTGATTCAGCGATACATCCTGGAACCTGTCGCTCTTGAACATTTCGAGAAACCACAGCGTCTCCGTTCCGGTATTCTGAATGTAATGACCGAACGCAAACGGGACATAGCCCACGTCTCCCGCCCGGTAATCGAAGGTTCTTGCCGCGCCGTTACCCGAGAAGACCGTCATTCGGCCTTGCCCGCTAAGGTAATACTGCCATTCGTCATTGTTGGGATGCCAATGCAGCTCCCGCATGGCCCCGGGTTCAATCTCAACGAGTGCGGCGGCTATGGTCTTGGAAATCGGGAAATTGGCGGAGTCGACAATCCGTACACTGCCGCCAGGCGTTTTGATAGGGGTTTGGGCAAGCAATTGATGTTTGAAGCTCAGCGGGATGGGTCCGTAGGGGGATTGCACCTTTTGCGTGTCAATGGGACCCGGTACTTTATCTTGATAAATATAAACCTGTTGTGACGGAATCCCGGCAAACGCGTCAATAGGAACGCCGAAATTCGCCGACAACACTTCTTTGGGGGTATGGGCAAACCAATCCGATATCGACAACGTATTCAAATCCGAGAAATGTCCGTCGTCAAACACGAGCAAAAATTCACAGCCATCCTCCAGCCCCTGTATAGAATGGGGAATCCCGGGAGGGAAATACCATAAATCGCCGGGTCCGACATCGGCAATGAAGTTTTTCCCGTTTTGATCGACCGCGGTTATTCTCGCATGACCGAGGAGCATGTACGACCACTCCGCTTGCTGATGCCAATGCAGCTCGCGGACTCCCCCGGGAGTCAGGGCCATGTTGACGCCAGCCATCGTAGTTGCAATCGGCATTTCACGGATGGTAACCTCTCGAGACCAGCCGCCTTGATTCAGCGTCATATGAGTATCGGAAAAAGAGAATCGCAAGTTCGGAATGAGTCCCGCATCGGTCGCCGGGGGGACGAGCATGTCGGGATTCTCCATATCCCTCATGATATCTCTCGGGCCTTTATCCACCCAGCCTGCTCCGTCGCTGCGAATAGGCTGCGGTATCGAGCTGGAGGGAAGCGGACCACGGGGCGGTTTTTCCATACTTTTCACCTCACCACGTAAATTCAGATGAGATAAATATATGTGAGCCGCAAAAGGCGTATGATTGAATGATTTACGAAGACAGCGGCTTGTTACGGGTCTTTACGCTCATTTCCGTTCTCTGACCGGCATTATCCAGGAAGTTGACCCCCAGTACGCCTGCCACGATCATTACCGCACCGATCCAATGATAATAGTGCAGCGTTTCATCCAAAAAGACCACTCCCGCTGCCATCGAGATCAGCGTCGACAGATTGCCGAACACGCTCAATTTGGAAGCCTCCAGCTTGGATACCGCGTAGGACAGCAGCAAAGTCGTAAACAGTGCCGCGAAGATGCCCAGGTACAACACCGAAACGATAAACAGCGGGCTCGAGAGCGGCTCCACGAATTTGTCCATACTGCCTTCCAGACCGTGCTTGACGAGCGAAACCCCGTTGAAGAACAGAAAACCTATGGTCAGCATAATAAAGGACAAATCCATCGGCTTGTATTGCCGGCTCAAAGGCCGGGCCAGCACACTATAGCCCGCAAAGGACACGCACGACAGCAGCAGCAGGGAGATGCCCTGTACGTGGCTTCCCTCTAACGACGCTCCCTGCATCAGGAAGATGTACATCACGCCTCCTACGGACAGGACGACGGACAGCTTTTGCCAGCCATTGGACCGTTCCTTCAAGAAGAGAGAAGCCAGCACCATGGTGAAAATCGGCACCGTAGCTTGAATGATCCCGCCCTCTGACGAGGAGCTGTAGCGAAGCCCAAACACCTGAAGGCTGAAGAACATCGCCGGATAGAGCAGAGAAAGCGGCAAAATGCGCAGGATGTCCTTCCAACCGATGTTTAGTTTGATCCATCCCAGCAGCACAGGAATACCAATGGCAACGAACGATACGGTAAAGCGGTGCGCTATGGCATCCATAGGCTCGGAAACGGTCAAAGCCAGTTTTACAAACAGAAAAGAGAAACTTATAATGAGGGCGTACAGCACAGCGGCTGCATACGCTTTTCCTTTGGATTCACTATTCATTCGAATCACTCCTGAACGCTATTCGGATAGCTGCTAAGATTTACCGGCCGGTAGCTTAACTATAGGTCAGGAGCGGCTTACGAACAATCGGAATTAAAGCGATCTGTACCGGTACAGAGGCGACTGGAGGCCATGTATGCATAAATATTCGCAGCTTATCCATGATATCGAATTGCGTATCTGGCGCGGGGAGCTCAAAGACGGCCAAAAGCTGCCGGCCATTCGTGAACTGGCGGAGCAGTACGGCTGCAGCAAAAGCACCGTCATTAGCGCCTACGCCGAGCTGGAGCGCAAGCATATCATCTACGCGATTCCTAAGAGCGGCTATTATGTCGTCAAGCAGGACCGCCATGCGGACGACAAAGGGACGGAAGCAATGCTTGATTTCGCATCGGTCGCCCCCGATCCGAACGTGTTTCCTTATATCGATTTTCAGCATTGCATCAATAAAGCCATCGACATGTACAAAGACGATCTATTCCAGTACGGAACTCCGAGAGGCCTTCCCTCCCTCATTCGCATGCTGCCGAAGTATTTGGCCGATTATCAAGTATTTCCCGGCACGAACCGCATTTGCATTACATCCGGCGTGCAGCAGGCGCTGGCGATTTTGGCGTCCATGCCGTTCCCTAACGGACGCAGCGCCGTTCTCGTCGAGCAGCCCGGATATCATTTGCTCAACCAGCTTCTTACGACCTACGGAATCCCTGCCGTGGGCATCCGCAGAACGTCCCGAGGCATCGATTTGGCGGAGCTGGAGCGGCTGTTCCAATCCGGCACCATCAAGCTTTTCTATACGGTTCCGCGATTTCATAACCCGCTCGGAACGTCGTATTCCGCCGATGAGAAAAAAACGATCGCCGCCTTGGCGGAAGCCTACGATGTGTTCATCGTCGAGGATGATTATTTGGCCGATCTGGAGGATGATTCCAAAGCGGACCCGATCTACGCGTATGACCGTTCGGCTCACGTCATCTATCTCAAGAGCTACTCCAAAATTTTATTTCCCGGACTGCGCGTCGGCGTTGCCGTCATCCCTGCTATTCTGGAAGAGACGTTCAACAAGCACAAAAAGCTGCTCGACATCGACAGCTCCATGCTGTCGCAGGCAGCGCTGGAAATTTATTTGAAGAGCGGGATGTTCGACCGTCATAAGGAAAGGATCAAATCGACTTACAAAGAGCGGGTCTTGACGCTTAACGAAGCGCTGCACCAGCATGCGTCCGCAGACACGATGGAGTTCGCCCCGGTTACGACAGGCGCGCATACACATATCGTCCTGAAGTCGCCTATTGCCATGAGCACATTGAAGGAGCGCTTAAGGAAGCAGCGTATTCGGATCGAATCGATTGACGGTTATTACTTAGACGGCGTTCCTGCAGAAAGCTTAATCCGGCTGAATATTAGCAATGTCAATAAAGAGGATATCGAGCAAGGGGTCCGCACGATTCTGAACGAAATCCGGCGCTTAATGAACCGTTGATACTCCCCTCAGAAGGCTGTACTCCCGTACACTTTCGCTTTCGCGCTTTACGCAGATACTCCGTCTAAAACCATCCCCTTTTGGACATGACTGATAAGGTCGGATTCGGGGGGATGACCTGCCATTATGAACTTTTCCAATAAAATATCCGTGCTTCAGATGTCCTGCATCCTTATGATGACGGTCGGACTGGCCAATCATGTCACCATGATTCCCTTGCTGCTGCAAACGGCAAAAAGAGACTCATGGCTTGGCGTCGCCGCCGCCTTCCTCATCTTCACCGCCTGGATCTGGATTCCGTACGCCATTGGCAAAAGGACCAATCAAATGCATCTTGCCGACTGGCTGACGGTCCATGTCGGCCGGTGGTTTTCCCTTGTTATGCAATGCGGCGTATCGCTATATTTATTTTCCATCGCTATCGTCGCCTTGAAGGAAACGACCGTCTGGACCAAGGTCACCTATCTGCCTCACACCCCCCTGCTGGTCATTGTGGCAGGGTTTCTGCTGCTATGCAGCTATACAGCCCGCAAGGGCATCCAATCGATCGCCATTACCGCTGGCCTGCTGCTGCCGTTCGTTATAGCGCTCGGTTACTTCGTTATGGGTGCCAACTTTCAATATAAGCGGTATGTGCTGCTGTTTCCGCTGTTTACGAACGATCCGTCCGCCATTGTTAGAAGCGCGCTGTATGTGGGCGGAGGGTTAATTGAGCTGATCATGATTTTGTTTATGCAGCATCATCTGAAGCAGCGCGTCCGCTGGATCCACTATTTCATTCTGCTCGCGATAATGGTCGGCCTGACTATGGGCCCGTTGATCGGGTCTATCGCTTCCTTCGGTCCGGAACAAGCAGCCATGCTGCGCTATCCGGCTTATGAGCAGTGGAGATTGGTGCAAATCGGCGATTATGTGGCGCATGTCGATTTCTTTTCGATCTATCAGTGGTTGTCCGGAAGCTTTCTGCGCGTGTCTTTGTCGATTTTTTTAATTGTGGACGTACTGAAAATAGAGGCGAAGCAAAGACGCTTTCTGACCATCAATCTGCTTTGTGCCGCCCTGTTTATTGCCGGGATGCTGCCTTTTAACGACATGGAGTATCTTACCGTCGTTCCTCACTATTACGCCGCCACTTTCATTGCCGTGCTGCTCGGCTCGCTGCTCTTGTTTGCCGTAGTATCCATAAAAAGCAAATCGAAAGGGAACAATCTATGAATCTTATCCGTTGGATGCGCAATCGGCTAAACCAGCAAACCAGAACGCCTTTTGACGATAAGCAGCCTTCTCAGGTCATGTCCGACTGGAACGAGGAGATGCTGCGTTCTTTTTTCGATAAATCCGGAGACGTTCAAATTGTGGAGCACCGGTATGCGAACGAATCGTGTCCGAAGCTTGTGCTGATTTACTGCACCGGCATGATCGACTCGAGACAATTTATGGAGTGGGCTTTGCCGATTCTGGACCATCATATGAACCGGTCGGACGATTGGCAGGAAAATATCGCGGAATTAACCGCTACGCTTCAGATGCAGTCCGTCCGAACTGATACGTGTCTGTACAGCTGTTTATTCAGCGGTCAGCTTATTGTGTTCTTCGAGTCGCTTTCCTTGATGTACTCGGTTAACATCCCGCAAATTCCGCAGCGGACACCTGAAGAATCGACAACGGAAATTTCGGTGAAGGGTCCGCGCGACGCCTTTACCGAAGAGCTGTCGACGAATATCGCGCTAATCCGCAAACGGCTGCGCACCCCTTCCCTGTGCAATGAAATGTTCGAGATCGGCAAGAGAAGCCGGACGCGGGTTTCCCTGCTGTATATCAACGATATCGCGAATCCGGATACGATTCAGGAAGCAAGGAAACGGCTTAACGGCATACATATCGACGCGCTGCTAAGCAGTGCCGAGCTGGAGGAAGGCATATCCGACTCCTCGTTCAGCATGTTCCCGCTCATCGACTATATCGGCCGGCCGGATTTTGTAGCGGAAAGCTTGATTCGGGGCCGGTTCGCCATCCTGGTGGACGGTTCTCCGATGGCGCTCATTGCTCCATCCAATCTAACGGAACAAATCAAATCACCGGAAGACCTGCACTTTACCTTTTATTTCGTTGGCTTTGAGAGAATGATAAGGCTGGTCGGATTGTTTGTGGCCATCTTCACACCCGGCTTCTGGGTCGCTCTCAGCACCTACAATATGGAGCAGCTACCGTTTCCTTTGCTCGCTACCGTCGCGACCTCCCGCATCGGTCTTCCTACTTCCGCTCCGTTGGAAGCCGTGCTGATGCTGTTCTTGTTTGAAATATTCCGGGAAGCGGGCGTCCGCCTTCCCAAAGCCGTAGGACAAACGATAGCCGTAGTGGGTGGACTCATTATCGGCGATGCGGCCATCCGTGCGGGACTTGCTTCCCCTACCATGCTCATTATGTCATCCGTGACGGCCGTAGCTACCTTTACGCTTGTGAACCAATCGCTCAGCGGAACGGTCAGTATTTTGAGACTGATCATTCTGCTGTGTTCCTCCGTCCTTGGCTTGTACGGGTACTTCTTATCTATGTTCTTTACGGTCGTTTACCTATCCGGCTTGCGATCGTTCGGGGTTCCGTATCTGGCTCCGTTATCGCCCCCCGGTTCGCTCAAAGAAATCGTCGCAGCCGTTGCATCGAGACCACGGTCGGAAGATACACGCCGTCCCTCCATCCTCGATACGACAGATACTACGCGGGAAGGAAAAGATTCGTAGATGAAAGCAGCATGCAAGCTGGGCATCGCCCTCCTTGGCATCATCACGATTACAACCGGATGCTGGGATTCCACCAGTGTGGAGAAAATCAACTATATTACCGCCCTCGGTATCGATTACCAAAAATCGAAATTTATCGTCTACGGGCAAATGATGAGCTTCGGCTCCATTGCAAAACAAGAAGGAACCCAAGCCCGTACTCCGGCGACCGTCTGGGTCGGCAAGGGCGAAGGCGATACGCTCAATATCGCCATGAACGAGCTGTACAGCACGGCTCAGCGAAAAATCATCTGGAGTCATGTCACGACGATCCTGACTAGTGAGGAGGCCATCCGGCACGGCTTTTCCACGTTTGTTGATGCCATTGTCCGCTTCCGGGAAGTCCGCTTAACGCCGTGGGTTTTTGGAACACGGATGCCGATACCGGATATTTTGACATCGGAGGCTTTTTTCAACCTGTCGCCGCTCGAGACCATATCTCATTCCCCCGAAGCCAGCTATAAGCAAAAATCGTTTATTACGCCGATTAAGTATATGACGTTTCTGGCCGACCTGAAGGAGCCTGCCAAGACCGCGATCCTTCCGATGTTAACCATCAATCCGGACCAGTGGTACAAGTTGAAGTCACCTCATGGCAAAATGGAGATCGACGGAGCTCTCCTTCTGAGCGAGCAGAAATACAAGGGTCATTTAAGTATGGGCGAGCTCGACGGTCTGCGTTGGGTTACAAGACAAACCAACCGCTCTCCGCTGCTCGTAACAGACCGGAATAAGAAGCTGGGCGTCGTTTCGCTGGAGAACCCGTCAGTTCAGGTCAGAGTAAGCGATCCTTCCAGCCATCCGCGGTATACGCTCCAGATTTCGATGAAAGGCAACATCGTCGAAATGGTCGGTAACTTCAACGACGAAGCCATGCTAAAGCGGCTCGCCGAGGAGACGGTCAAGAAGGAAGTCCGCACCACCTTCGAAAAAAGCCTTGCTTTGGGCGCCGACGTGCTCCAATTGGAATATGCCCTGTACCTGGATCATTACAAGGATTGGAAAAGGCTTACCGGAGCAAAGCAGCTCACGCTGGAAAAGGATTCGTTGGCAGAGATCGATGTGAATATCGATCTCATCCATTCGGGGATGCTGCGGTAGCGCGGGTGCGGGGGTGCGGGTGCGGGTGCGGGCGTGGGCGGAAATGCGGGATGGCGGGCACGAGAGGAGATCCGCCTTTGCGCATAGCTCCGAGCATGCTGCTTCGCGGGTAGATTTCCTCACGGGAAACTTTGCGGACCGTAGATCCGTTATTTAGCGTTTTGAGCCCCAAAAGCATGGGGGATCGGACTCAGGATCCGTTATTTGCCCCTAAAATGGGCAAATTCAGAGGAGATTTTGCAAAATAGCGGATTTCCTGTCCGATCGTGTAGGCAAATGTGGTGATTTTGGCAAAATAGCGGAACCCATGTCCGATGTGTCATGATCACCAACCTAAAACCGCGCACTGGAATCCAGTGCGCGTTAGAAGTGGGTCTCTCCATACCTACATGCTGCCTCATACTCTGTGTTACCCAACAACTCCTGATGTTAATCTACTATCATTATTTGCTCCATACCTTGTGCTACTCCGTAACCATATACGTATTGCATCTATGTCCTTATGTTACTCCACTATCATTACGAATTACTTCATAGCCTTACGTTACTCTTCTACCAGACGTATCTCTCCGTACATCCTGTTACTCTATTAATTTTTCATGTATCTCCTTACCAATCTGCTAACTCATTACGTGCTGCATCCTACTATGTGTTACTCTAAATTCCCTAATGTTACTCTATTAACTTAACGTAAAGCGTCTTAACCTACCGGATACTATTACATATACCTGATTCTCCACACGAATGTGCTACTCATTACCATACTATTGCCTCATGCCCTGTTACTCTGTTATCTTACTACTCCACTACCTCAACGTATCGCTCCAAGCCCTAATGTCACTCAACACCATCTACATCCTGACCGCATAACCAACTATTGTTCTATCTCCACTAAACACTGTTTCTACCACCGTGCTGCTCTACTACCATTGAGCTTCCTATTACCATTCGGTTACGGTGCCGTCCACCGTACGCCATACCGGATTGCGCCATTGGTGGCCTATAGCGGCCATCTCGCGCACTTTCTCTTCATTGATCTCAATGCCCAGCCCAGGCTTGGTCAGCCGTTTAACGAAGCCTGCCTCGTATTCGAACACGGAAGGATCGGCCAAATAATCGAGCAGGTCGGAGCCTTGATTATAATGGATGCCGAGGCTCTGCTCCTGGATAAACGCGTTCGGCGTGCAGAAATCGAGCTGCAGCGACGAGGCGAGTGCGATCGGGCCGAGCGGGCAATGCGGGGCTACAGCTACGTCGAACGCCTCAGCCATTGCGGCGATTTTGCGCACTTCCCAGATGCCGCCGGCGTGGCTTAAGTCCGGCTGGATAATATCGACGCCGCCCTGCGTAAGGAGGCGCTTGAAGTCCCACCGCGTATACATCCGCTCGCCGGTGGCTATAGGTACGCTCGAACCCTTGGTGATTTCGAGCAGCGCTTCATTGTTCTCGGAGAGCACCGGCTCTTCGATGAACATCGGCTTGAACGGCTCCATCTCCTTGATCAGCACCTTGGCCATCGTCTTATGGACGCGGCCGTGCAGATCGACGCCGATGCCGTGCCCGCTGCCGATCGCCTCGCGCACCGCCGCCAAACGCTCGACCGCTTCCTCCACCTTCTGGAAAGAGTCGATCCACTCCATCTCGGCGGTGCCGTTCATCTTGATCGCAGTATAGCCCTGCGCGATCTTCTCCTTGGCGGACTCAGCCACATCAGATGGCTTGTCTCCGCCGATCCAGGCGTAGACGCGCATCTTGTCGCGCACCGGTCCGCCTAACAAATCGTACACAGGCACGCCGAGGCTCTTGCCCTTGATGTCCCACAGCGCCTGCTCGATTCCCGATATGGCGCTGGTCAAAATCGGCCCGCCGCGGTAAAAGCCGCCGCGATACAGCACCTGCCACAAGTCTTCGATGTGGCCCGGATCCCTGCCGATCAGAAACTCGCTCATCTCCTCCACGGCGGCACGCACCGTATCGGCTTTCCCTTCGACGATCGGCTCCCCCCAGCCGACGATGCCGTCGTCCGTCGTCACCTTCAGAAACAGCCATCGCGGCGGTACCTTGAACAACTCCATTGATCTGATCTTCATGAATGATCCTCTCCTTTGCGGAATTCAGTGAGCATATCTTCGAGATGACACTTCATCAGCGTCCGCGCTTGCGTCGGATTTCGCTCGATGATGGCCTTAGCGATCAGGAAATGGTAGGACGACGCTTTCTCGTCCATCCCCTCCCACTTCATCGATTGCCGTCTGCTGTCTATCAGCAGATCGCCAATCCGGTCAAGCATGTGATACATGATCTCGTTGTGAGAAGCTTTGGCGATAAGCTCGTGAAACAGCATATCTTCCTTCAGAAAATCGCGCTTCTTCTCGATTTTCCGCTTCATCGCCTCGGCCGCCTCCAGAATCGCTTGCGCCTCCTCGGCCGAAGCCTTCTCCGCGGCAAGCGCAGCTAGCTCCGGCTCGACGATCAGCCGGGCTTCCGTGAGCTGCAGCATCGTTGCCCGCTCCAGGAAATCGAGCCGGTTGGCCGGCGCATCGGACAATTCGTTGTCCACATACGTTCCTCTGCCCTGCTCGATGCGCAATATTTTTTGCTTGCCGAGAATTCGCACCGCTTCGCGAACGGACGAAATGCCGACACCGAGCTCGGCGGAGAGCTGCTCCAACGGCGGAAGCTGCTCTCCCTGCTTCCAAACGCCTTCTTTGATGTTTTGCTTGATTTGGTCGTAAACGGTTTCATAAGTCAGTTTTTTACTCAGCTTCATCACCTGCAAACTCTTCTTCACAAATCAATTTTCGATGCATAAATAATAAATTCATCATATCTATTTTCAATATAGTACAAAACATATGATGATTCAATACCCATTTGAACAATTCATTATAATTTTCGGTTGTACAAGAATCCTTGGACTGCTATGCTTGTAAGAAAAATCCAACAGGAGGCGACGCGTTTGAATTACCGCTTCAGTGAGCTAGCCCCGGAGCCGCAAGCCTTGTTCGATTTGTATGATTCCGTACAGTGGAACGAATTTTTACAGCTGTCCAAAGAGCGTCTGTTCCAAGCCATAGAACAAAGCTGGTATGCGATCCATGTTTACGACGATGAAAAGCTGATTGGGACAGGGCGCGTCATTTCAGATGGAGTCATCAATGCCGTACTATGCGGGATCGCCGTGCATCCCGATTACCGGAGGCAGGGCATCGGCTCGGACATCGTTCGCGGACTGGTGAGCAAGTGCCGGGAATCGCGTCTTCATATTCAGCTGTTTTGCACGGAGGATAAAGCCGATTATTACCGACATTTAGGCTTTGAGACCTTTGCTGTCGGCATGAAGGAGCAAGGAAATGTGGAGGAAGCCGAATGAACAAGTACAAAATCATTCTCTTTGACTTGGACGGAACCTTATCCGATCCCAAAGAAGGAATTACCCGGAGCGTTCAATACGCCCTCGAAAAGCTAGGGGTTGTCGAGCCCGATCTGGATCGGCTTGAGCCCTTTATCGGCCCGCCGCTGCAGGAATCATTCTCGGCCGTCTATGCATTTGATGATGAGAAGACAAAGCTCGCCATTGATTATTACAGAGAGCGATTCAAAGAAACCGGCATGTTTGAGAACGAGCTGTACCCCGGTATCGAACCCCTGTTGGCACAGCTGAAGGCAGAGGGCAAGCGGCTCGCGGTCGCCACCTCGAAGCCTACCGTGTTTGCTGAGCGTATTTTGCAATATTTCCGTATCAATTCTTATTTTGATTTTGTTGTCGGCAGCCATCTCGATGGTACGAGAATCTCCAAGACCGAAATCATTCAATACATTCTGGATGAGCTGAGCTCCTATAAGAAGCAGGATTTTATTATGATAGGCGATAGAAAGCATGACATCATCGGGGCGAAAAATATGGGGATCGACTCCATAGGAGTCGCTTACGGATATGGGAGCTTCGACGAGCTGCATAAGGCGAATCCGACTTTTATCGTTCATGAGGTGGAGCAGCTGGGCTCTATTCTTCGATAGCGGCAAATCATAAGGAAGCGGCTGCCGGCAAATCAGCAGCCGCGTTATGCCGAACGGTCGGATTCATTCTTGCTCCTCCAGTAACAGCTGGTTTAAAAGTTGCATTCTTTCCATCCAAAACTTCCTGTAAAACGATAACCAATCCTCAATTTCTCTCAATGGAGCGGCATTCAGCCGATATCTCGTTTCCCTTCCCACCTTTTGGCTGGTTACGAGACCGGCATCCTTAAGAATAGTCAAATGCTTAGAAACTGCAGTACGACCCATCTGAAAATGTACCGTTAATGCATTGAGAGGCAGCTCTCCCGCATCTGCCAGCAAACGCAGCAGCTTACGCCGAGTTGGATCTGCGACGGCGGCGTAAATATCTTGTGATTGATCGTCCTCCATACCACCCTCTCCAATCATCCTCAATGTAGTGCATGTCGTCCTACTCATATTATTGACACTAAGAAGTGTCCTGTCAACGCATTACAGGATACGGATGGATGTGATTCTTATGGAAATTTTCAAAACAAAAAGGACACCCTTTAGGCGTCCTTGTTCATCGTTATCGCTATCTTCCTTATGGTCCTGGGTTCAATTGAAACGTAAAGGAAAGGGTTACGGCTGTTTGTAATTGGACGTCGGTGGCATCATAAGAAATGATAACCCTTGGCGTCTCTCCCAAATCATTAAATATCCGTACCCGAGTCGGTGATCTGAAGCCGGCTGATCTTAACAGAGCTCTCATTTGCAGGACTCTTTTGTTGGTGCCTGTTTGCGTATCGCCAATAATATCTTCAAATTTCTTTCTGAACTGTACGTCATCCGCCAATTTCGTATTTAATCTAGCAATTTCAAATAATACTTGCCTGACTGTGGCCGCCATAAGATTCCTCCTAAAAATAAGATAGGATATCTTATGAACCAATGAATGCTCGTGCTTGTACTAAATGACATGCTGTCTAACAACTAGAAACTATTTCAAAAGCGGAAATTTAGAATCCGGTTTTATAGACTCTTCGGTTTAGCTTTCTCCATTAGAAATGAAGGTATTGCAACCAAGCTACTAAAAGAGCTAATCCATATAGCTACCGACAGAGAATACGCTACATTAGTTGCCGGAATCGACGCTGCAAATGGGAAAAGTATTAAGCTTCATGAAAAATTGGGCTTTGAATATTCCGGAGTCATAAAAAAGCAGGATACAAATTTGATCAATGGCTTGATCTTGCTTTTTATCAATTGGATTTGAAGGGTCCTGCTATGCCTGTGGAAGGATAAACGCATAACGATATAAGCAGTTGTTAGATGCGAATCATGAAACAGAGTTATATTTCTTCAGCTTTCGGGTAAACCATAGTACAGCCCAAACCCGAAAGGAGTGATACCGATGTCCCATGAAAAAGTCCGGCTGGAGCCGGAAGCGCAAGCCTTCGTGGAGGCTGCGGCCAATCCCCCGTACCTGTATGATCTCGGCCCCGAGAAAGGCCGCAAAAAGGTAGACGAAGTGCAATCCGATCCGGTTACGAAGCCGGATGCGGAAATAACCGAGCTCACGATACCCGGAGGCCCTGGCGGGAAGGTGCCGGTAACGATGGTAAAACCGAAAAACGCCTCAGCCCCGCTGCCTGTTATCGTCTACATCCATGGGGCAGGCTGGGTATTCGGCAACGCGCACACGCACGACCGGCTGATCCGCGAGCTGGCCGTCGGATCGCAGTCCGCCGTCGTCTTCCCGAATTACAGCCTATCTCCGGAGAGCAAGTATCCGACGGCTATCGAGGAGATTTACGCCGTCGTCCAATGGGTGGCCGAGCGCGGCCCGGTAATCGGCGCAGACCCTTCCAGACTGACGGTCGCCGGTGACAGCGTAGGCGGCAACATGACCGCCGCCGTCACACTGATGGCCAAGGAGCGCGGAGGGCCTGCGATCCATAAGCAATTGCTGTTTTATCCGGTAACGGACGCCTCGTTCGATACCGGATCTTACAAGCAGTTCGCAGAAGGATACTTTCTGAGCCGCGAAGGCATGCAGTGGTTCTGGGACCAGTACACGACCGATCCGGCGGAGCGGTCACACATTACAGCGTCCCCTCTCCGCGCTTCCGTAGAGCAGCTCGCCGGACTCCCCCCGGCGCTAATCATTACGGCGGAAGCCGATGTTCTGCGCGATGAGGGGGAGGCTTACGCCAACAAGCTTCGCGAAGCCGGCGTGAGAGTGACGGCGGTCCGGTTCCAGGGCATCATCCATGACTTTGTCATGCTGAATGCACTGGCCGGGACCGCCGCAGCGAGAGGCGCCGTGGCTCTGGCCAATGCTTGGCTCTAGGAAAGCGCAGACGCACTCTAGGCGACTATATAACCGAAGCAGAAAGCCGCTTACCTCCCTCAATGGAAGTAAGCGGCTTTTTTATCGGCAGATGCCAGATAGCATCCTGAATCCGATTATACGGATTGAATCGACTCCGCGTTCATCCGGTTTCCTTCTGAATGCTTCTTCGCTTGACTTTTAAATGCAGCCAGCCGGTGATGACAAATGTAAGAGCCTGCCAATATAGCGAAGAAGATAATAAACGTCAGATATCCGCTGGCTGGATCTCCTACAGCGATAATTGAATACATAGCACCTGCCATATCAAAGGCCAGGCCGGCATACGCCCATTCTTTAATCCGCGGAAAGCCTGGGATCCAAATGGCTATGACACCCAGCAATTTGGCGACTCCCAAGAAGGGCAGAAGATAGGCAGGATAGCCAAGATGCTCGAATAAAACAACGGCTTCAGGTGCGGACATAATGTTAGGAATGGAACCGACTCCCATAACAAGCGACAGCAACACGGTACAAACATAGTAGAACACAACGGTTTTTTTCATAATTAATCACACGCTCCTTATAGTTTAAATGTCTTCTTACTGCCCAACCATGACAGCTACACGTTCTGCAAGGCGTTCCATCGTTTGCTTCGCTCCCTCTACCGCTCCATACTCTCTGACGACCTTCTCCAGCTCCTCGGCCGATTTGAACAGAGATCGCATCGTGATCTCGGTCTGGCTCCCCATCTCTTCGAACGTTACCGTCACGCGGAATTGTTCTTCTACTTCATTATCGCCATGGGAGTATACCAACCGTTCGGGTCTTACGACTTCAATGTAGACGATTTTATTGTCGTAATCGACTCCGTCCGGACCATGCATCACATAGCTCCATACGCCGCCCGGTCTTACGTCCATGTGACTTATCGTGATCGTGAACCCTTGCGGCCCCCACCAATGCGGGACTTGCTGCGGATCCGTCCAAGCGGAAAATACAAGCTCGCGAGGCGCACGAAACTGCCGCTTGACGATAATCTCCCTATCCTGTACCGACGCTACCGTGCCATTCAGTGCATTGCTGCTCTCTGCCATATCATTCATTCCTCCGTTTTCGTTTTCATGTTTATAATATACCTCAAAGGGAATATTCCTGTAAAGGAATATTTAAAACTTTTTCGTAAAAATATTTTCAGTAACCAGCAGTACTATTAAAAATTAGTACTATATGGAAAATCCATCCTGAATTACACTGATGTTATGGCGCTTAACCGCTGAATGCCTGCTTGATTCGGGAGGATAGGGAATGAACTGGAAGTCAGTGCTGGAAAAGTCGTTGATCTGCTTACTGCTGCTTTTCTTTTTGTTTATCGGTTGGGTGTTTGCCCGCTTTATTATTTTGCTGATGGTTGGACAACGATTTTACCTGCGGTTTGCCGATGCAGCCGCTTGTACGCTGGCGGTATTTATTGTGCTGTGGGTGTTTGCATTTGTAAGAGCCAAAGTGACGAATCTCCTGTTCGTCACCTGCCTTATCGCCGGTTTATCGGCGGTTTCGGTATATGAATATAACCGGCATGCTCGCGACAGCCTGGCAACCGTGAACGAGCAAGGCGTAGATCTTCGCGTCTATCAGCCTTTCGGGAGCAACACGAAGGCCGTCTCCTTGGATGAGCCCTCGACCTTAAAGCTAGCAGCCGACATGCCTAGACTGGACGGCGCAACCGCCCTGTATCCCCTTTATGCTGCGTTTGCACGAGCCGTATACCCTGAAAAAGAATACGATTTCCGGAACAGCGAAGTCATGTGCACCACCACGGCCGACGCTTATTCCAATCTGCTGGAAGGAAAGGCCGATATGATTTTTGCCGCAGCGCCGTCCAAGCAGCAGCTGGAAGCGGCGCGAAGCAAAGGCATCGAACTGAAGCTGACCCCTATCGGCCGCGAAGCGTTCGTCTTTTTCGTCAATTCCCGCAATACGGTGCAGGGGCTGTCCAAAGCCCAGCTGCAGGGCATCTATACAGGGGACATTCGGGACTGGAGCGAGGTTGGCGGCAGCCCCGGCCGAATCCGTGCGTTCCAGCGTCCGGAAAATAGCGGCAGCCAATCGATGCTGCAGCGATGGATGGAGGACAAGCCGCTGATGACGCCTCCGAAAGAAGATATTGCAGCCGGGATGGGGGAAATTATCGATCACACTGCCGTTTACCGAAATTACGAGCAGGCGATCGGGTATTCCTTTCTGTTCTTTGCTACGCAAATGATTCAGCAAGGGGAAATACGGCTGCTGGAGGTTGACGGGATCGCTCCGAATCGGAGCACGATTCAAAACGGACATTATCCTCTTGCCGCGGAATTTTATGCAATTACTACTAGCAGCAGCAACCCGAATGTCGCCCCACTGCTGCAATGGATTTTATCTCCGCAAGGTCAATCGCTTGTCGAAAAGACCGGCTATACGCCATTGTAACCACCCGCGAGCCTTCTCCCTTCAACGACAAAAAAAGCTGCGGATCGATCCGGCAGCTTTTTTTCAATATGAATCTCAAACCGATGGATGCAGCAAGCTTTACGCCGCTTCCACTTTACTACCCTGCTTCGCTTGCTTGATCGTAAGCAAGTAGGCTTCGCCTTCTTTTTTATCGTATTGGCCTTCCCACTTCGCCATAACAACGGCAGCAAGAGAGTTGCCGATGACGTTCACCACCGTGCGCGCCATATCCAGAATGCGGTCGATACCGGCAATGAAGGCAAGACCTTCCACCGGAATCCCGACGGAGCCGAGTGTCGCCAGCAGCACGACGAACGATACTCCAGGCACGCCCGCGATACCTTTCGAAGTGACCATCAAGACGAGAACAAGCGTAATTTGAGCGCTGATCGGCATATCAATGCCGTACATTTGCGCGATGAACAATGCCGCAATAGCCTGGTACAGCGTGGAGCCGTCCAGATTGAACGAGTACCCCGTAGGAATGACAAAGGAAGTAATCGCCTTAGGAACGCCGAACTTCTCCATTTTCTCCATAATTTTCGGCAGCACCGTCTCCGAGCTGGCTGTGGAGTACGCAAGAATGATTTCATCCTTCAGAATCGAGATAATCGACGTGATACGCGTTCCACACATACGGGCCACGAACCCGAGAACGACGAGCACGAACACGAACATGGCACCGTACACCGAAACGACCAGCTTTCCTAGCGGAATCAAGGAGCTTACGCCAAACTTCGAAACCGTAATCCCGATGAGAGCAAATACGCCAAGCGGCGCGAATTTCATAATCTGATTCGTAACCCAGAACATGGCGTCCGCCGTCCCTTGGAAAAACGCCAGGACAGGCTTGCCCTTCTCGCCGATGGCCGCAATCCCGAGGCCGAACATGACGGAGAAGAAAATCACGGCGAGCATATCGCCTCTAGCGAATGCATCGAAAATATTTTTCGGAACGATATTGACGATCGTGTCGGTAAAGCTGTGGGAATGCGAAGCTTTATCGGCAGCATCGACATATTGCTGGATGTCCGATTTCACCAGATGCGTCATATCTACACCTTTGCCCGGGTGAACGATATTCGCGACCAAGAGCCCGAGAAGAATAGCCACGGTTGTAATAATCTCAAAATACAAAATCGATTTGCCGCCCAGCTTGCCCAGCTTCTTGATGTCCCCGACCCCGGCGACACCAATGATCAGCGAAGCGATGACGATAGGCACTACGATCATTTTGATCAAACGGATGAAAATATCCCCGATCGGCTGCAAATACGTTCCGATCATCGGGTTGCCATAAAAGATGGCGCCGACTATAATACCGAGAATAAGACCGATAACAATTTGTATTGCGAGTCCAAACTTTTTCATGTATCATCCCACCTTGGTTCATTTTGTAAAAACGCTTTCTTTTTGGTCCGGATGTCCAGCGGCATAAGTGATGAATGACTTGTATAAAGCATTGTAAATGGCGACCTACAAAACTCTACGAAAATCTACAAAACGCTTTTATCTTTTTGTAAATGATTTGGGTCACACATAGCGAAAGTTCTATTATGGAGATAATACAAGTTGGCGGCAGACGGCCTTTGCTCAACAGATTGTCAAACGCGAGGTGCATCCATTTTGAAAGAATACCGGTTCATTCTGCTTCTTATCATCATCGTCATCCCGCTGGCAGGGGAGTTGAAATTCCGCCCGTTTTACGACGATTTCCGATTCAGTCTCGGCCCGCCCGTTTTCTTCTTCTTTTTGCTGTGGATGCGCCGCCCTTCTCCATGGATCCCCGGCTTCCTGGCCGGCCTGTCGGTAGTTGTATTTCGAATTGCGCTCGACTGGATGTGGGAGGAATCCTTCGATTGGTACGCTTCGCTGCAGCACCACGGCCCTGTTTTCTTCTACTATGTCGCCTATGCAGCCACGTTTGCGCTAACGCAAATCCATAAATTCAAGAGCCGGCCTATCCAGGTCGGACTGCTCGGCGTAGTGCTGGAAATGGCCGCTTCGTGTACGGAATTGTTCTTCCGCTACTCTCTGACCGACAGGCTGATTACGCTGACGATATTGAATCAGATCCTGATCATTGCTTTTTTTCGCAGCTTTGTTGTGGTAGGCTTTATTAATCTGCTGGAGCTTCGCCAATCTCAGGCCTCCGAAGCCTTGCAGCGGCAGCGCAATGAAGAGATGCTTCTGCTTATTTCCCATCTGCACGAGGAATCGATTCATCTGAAGAAAACGCTGCAAAACGCCGAATCGATTACCCGGGAATCGTATGAACTGTATCAATCGTTAAAGAATCATCATCCTCCGCTCGATGGGAGCTATGCTCAAAAGGCGCTCTCCATCGCGGGACAAGTCCACGAAATCAAAAAGGACAACCAGCGCATCTACGCCGGATTGTCCGATCTCATGACGGATGAAACGCTATCGGATTATATGCCGATGGAGGCTCTCGCGGAGCTGATTGTGGCGACGAACCGTAAATATGCGCGGTCGCTTGGCAAAGACATACAGTTTGGGCTTCATATGCAAGGAAGGTATCCTCCTTGTCACGTTTACACCACACTGTCGCTGCTTAATAATCTGGTAGCCAATGCGGTCGAAGCCATTGATTCCGCCGGACAAATCGACTTGTTTGTTTATCCGGCCAAGGATGGGGTAGGCTTCCGGATTGAGGACAGCGGTCCGGGGATTCCGATGAAAGCGCGTGAGCTTGTATTCAAGCCCGGCTATACGACCAAATATGACGCATCCGGCAACCCGTCTACAGGGATCGGTCTCTATTATGTAAAAGAAGCGGTGGAACAGCTCGGGGGAACGATAGATTTGCGAACAGGGGAGGATGATCGAGGGACGATATTCACGCTGCATATCCCAATACATAGTTTAACCAAGGAGGCAGATTAACGATCCATGCGATGCTTTATTACGGATGACGATCCGGCGGTTCGCTCGATGCTCGGTCAAATTATCGAAGACGCGGATATAGGCGAGGTCGTGGGAGAAGCGGATGACGGCAGTAAGGTGGATCCTACACTGCTTGCCGTCAAGCAGGTGGATATTTTGCTGATCGACTTGCTGATGCCCGTCCGGGACGGCATCGAGACGGTGCGTGCCGTGGCTCCCTCTTTCGACGGGAAAATCATCATGATTTCCCAGGTCGAATCCAAAGAGATGATCGGCGAGGCGTACTCGCTCGGGATCGAATACTACATAACGAAGCCGGTCAACCGGCTGGAGGTCATTGCTGTCATGCAAAAGGTTGCCGAACGGATGATGCTGCAGCGATCGATCCGCAACATCCAGCAGACATTGAATTCCATCGGCATGCCGCAGCCTGGCGGCGGCAAGGAGCCGGCGCCCCGGAAGAACGATATTTCGACCGCGGGCAATTATTTGCTGTCCGAGCTTGGCATGATCGGCGAAAGCGGCAGCAAGGATTTGCTTGATATCCTCGAATCCGTATACCAATATGAGCAGCAGAACGGGCTCGAGCAAGGCTTCCCGCCGCTCAATGAAATATTCCATCGGGCGGCCGCAGCCAAGCTGGGACCCGCCGCGGCTTCCGCTGACTTGAAGAAAGAGATCAAAGCCTCCGAGCAAAGGGTGCGACGGGCTATTAACCAGTCGCTGATTCATTTGGCGACGCTCGGCCTGATCGATTACGCCAACCCGAAATTCGAGCAGTATGCAACGAAGTTTTTCGATTTGGCCGAAATCCGCAAAAAAATGCGCGACATCGAGGACCACGAGGAAGCTTCCCCTAGCGCCGTTCGCATCAATGCGAAAAAATTCATTCAAGTGCTGTATCTGGAATCGAGAAGGCTGATGGGACAAGTCTAATCAGCGGGAGCGGCAATCGCTATCGTCGTTCCCCGATCCTCTACAGCCAAAATATGCGGCCGTTCGTTCGGGTTTTTATTAGGCTGATGAATCGTCATGAGCAAGCCGCCAAGAAACCCGTGGAACAGCATGCCGTGGCCTCCATCCTTGCGGTACACCGGCTCCTGCTCATGCACCCACGGCCCCTCAATGTCGCCGTTCAACGACCTTGCAATGCCCATGGCATAGCCTTCTTCCCCGTAGCTCGACCACAGCAGCAGCAAATCGCCCGTTTTGGACGTGTAAAGATAAGGCCCGTCCGTCACGTAAGTATCGTCTCCCCTAGCCGGCCGTACCCATGGCGCTTGCGAAGCGCGGAACAGCGTAAACGGCTCGCTCGCCGCCTCCTTCAAATCCGGGGATAGCCTCATAGCGCATATTTCCCCGTCCTTCACCTGCAGCCACTCACGGCAAAATACGATCCATGGGTCGCCGGCGCGATCTATGTACAGCGTCCCGTCCAGGCACTCCCATTCGGGAGGCGTCACGGGTCCGGCGCCATGCGGCTCGAACGGGCCCGCAGGACGGTCCGAGACCAAGATTTGCGTTGCGCGGCATTGCGATTCCGACTTGAAGCTGGCGAACATATAGTATCGCCCTCTCCACTCGTGTACCTCGGGCGCCCAATAATGGCGGTCCGCCCAGAAGCCGGTATCCGGGCGAAAAGCCGGATAAGGTCCGTCCCATTGCGTTAAATCGTCGCTAATATAGACGTCAAAGCCGTCCGGCCGCCCCGACCAGGCCGTTGCCCCCGGCGTCCCGTATAAGTAATATTTGCGCTCTATTTCAACCGGAACAATAAACGGGTCGCGAATATGGATATCGTTCAGCGTCTTCATCTGCGTACTCCCTTTCTTTTCCTTTTCTTCCCTCTGATTATACTGACAACCCCACCGGAAGTGAAGCTGATGCAAAAAAAGAGACCCGCAAACCAAACGGTGGTTTCGGGTCTAAAATGTATATATATGAAAAGGGGGTCACTGTTTATTATAGGCACCTTTCATTAAACCCAGATGAAAAACAGATTTCAATTTCATTACAATTGGACTAAGCTCTGTTACAGCCGTTGGGGTCGCACCAAACCGGACGGTCGGTTAAGGCATTAAGGGCACATAGTTCCAGATCAGCCATCGCATACTAAAGCTATCGATGATAAGCCGGGGGTTTTCATGAAACACACCATTTTTGTAGTGGAAGACGAGGACAAAATCGCACGTATTCTTCAGCTGGAGCTGGAGCATGACGGATATGGCGTAATGCACGCAGGCAATGGCAGGGAAGCGTTCGAAATGGCTATTGCCGGCGGATGGGATCTGATGCTGCTTGATATTATGCTCCCTGAATTGAGCGGTCTGGAGGTGCTGCGGCGGGTGCGTGAGCACGGAATCATGCTGCCCGTCATCCTGCTGACGGCCCGAGACGCCGTGCCCGACCGCGTCAGCGGGCTCGATCTGGGAGCCAACGACTACGTTACGAAGCCCTTTGCTATAGAGGAGCTGCTGGCACGCATCCGCAATTTGCTGCGCATGGCCCAGCAGCCTGCAGCTGTGGCCGCTTCGTCGGACGAAGAGGTGCGCGTCGACGATTTGACCATGAACATTCGCACCCGCCAAGTGATGCGCGAAGGACAGCAAATCGACATCACGCCGAAGGAGTTCGATCTGCTGCTCTATTTGATCAGCCATCAGGGCGAAGTGCTTTCCCGCGAGCAAATCGTTTCCGAGGTGTGGGGCTACGATTTCATTGGGGATACGAACGTCGTGGATGTCTACATCCGGAACCTGCGGCAAAAGATGGATAAAGGCTTCTCCAGCAAGCTGATCCACACGCTCCGGGGAGTCGGCTACCTCGTCAAGGATAGCGAACAGAAGACATGAGGCTGCGGACCAAAATATCGCTTCTGATCGCCTCCTCCATCTTGATGGTGCTCTTTTTATTTAACATTTTGACCTATTACATGGTTGTAAAAATAACGACCAAGAGCGAGATTACGCTCTTATGGAATGCAGCCCAAACGATAGTGTCCCAGCCGAATATTGTTCGTCCCGAGCTATGGGGCCGGGATAGCTGGCTTCGCCCTCTCCTGCTGCCCCAAGAGATTATAAGGCTGATCGATACGAAGTCCAATATCATCGTTCAGCTTGACTCCACCGGACAGCTGGACAGCTTGCCCGCCGTATTCGATACCCGCACCTTCTCCAAAACGTTATGGACGCGCGAGGCGCTCATCGTGTATATCCAAATGCCGGTAATGGGCGCCGAGGACGAAACGCTCGGCGTTCTGCAGATCGGCCGCAAGCTGGATACGCTGAACGAATATTTGACGATCCTGACAACCGTTCTGATGTTCACCACCGCCTGTGCCGCGTTCCTTTCCGTGATCGGAGGCATGTATTTCGCTAAGGTGATTCTCCGTCCGATCCATGAGCTGGTACAAATTATGGAGTCGATCGAGCGCAACGGGATTTTCAAACGGCTCGTTCTCACCCCTACCAAACATCAGGACGAGCTGTGGAGGCTGACGCATACGTTCAACACAATGATCGGCAAGCTGGAGAACAACTTCACCCGGCAGCAGCAGTTCATTGCCGACGCTTCCCATGAATTGAAAACGCCGCTTACCGTGATCGAAAGCTATGCGAATTTGCTGCAGCGTTGGGGAGGCAACGATGCGGCTCTGCGCGAGGAGGCGATTGAGGCTATCCAATCCGAAGCGGCGCGTCTTCGCAATTTGACCCAGTCCCTGCTCACGGTCGCCAATCTGGAGGCGGAGGCGAACAAGGGCTGGATCCATTTCGAGCTTGGCGACGTCGTCAGGACAACCGCCGCTTCCTTGAAGCGAACGTTTCACCGGGACATCCAGCTGGACAACCAGCTCGAGATCAACCGGATGTTCGGAGATCCGGAAAAAGTAAAGCAGCTGCTCATCATCTTGCTGGACAATGCCATCAAATACAGCCACAAGCCGGTGCTCATTACGCTTAAGCACGATCCCCGCGATCCGGAAATTGTGGAGCTGCAGGTTATCGATCAGGGGATCGGCATCGAAAAATCGGAAATCCCGCGTCTGTTTGACCGGTTTTACCGCGTGGATCAGGCGCGAAGCCGCACTTCGGGCGGCAGCGGTCTCGGACTCGCCATCGCTCGCCGTATCGCGCAATCGCATAAGGGCACGATCAGCATTACAAGCACTCCCGGTGAAGGAACCCAGGTTACGGTGCGGCTTCCTCTCAATCTCGATTCGATGGCTCCGTCGGATTTATGAAATAAGTGAAGTTGGAAAAACCAAATTAACAATATGGAGGAGTCACCGTGTCAGAAAGAATCTCTAACCCTTCGGGAAAAATGCACTTTATGTTATGGTCCACACCACCAAGAACAACTTTTCCTCAGGACATGACCAATGAAGAACGAAGCATCATGATGCAGCACATCGCTTATTGGACGGATAAGCAGAATCAGGGAATTGCTCTGGTGTTCGGACCGGTTCGAAATCCGGCCTCTCCGCATGGACTTGCCATCATTGAAGTTGAGAATGAGGCTCAAGTCCCGCAGCTCATCGCTGAAGACCCTGCTGTTATTGCAGGTATAATGACAACGGAATTTCACCCCATGCTGGCAACATTGCCGAAATAACCTATTTTAATGATAAAGCCGATCATTCCCTTTTGGAGAATATCGGCTTTGTAAGTCATCGCATCGGCTCACGAGCAAGCCAATCCGGTTCAGTAACGCGCCTGCCGCGTTCGTATGAGATCCATGCGGATCCGATGCGGACCGTGGTTCCGTTATTTCACCAAACATCGCTCCATTTGCAGAGTGATCGGACTACAGATCCTCTATTTAGCCAAAACACACTGTGTTCACCGGTAAATAAGCAAATAACGACCTCTATGTCCGATCGCACTCCAAACGCAGGAATAATCCAGGAAATAGCGGATTTCCTGTCCGATGAATCGCATCCGCTCACATGAGCTGCTTATTTCCGCACCCTTGCACCAAGGGATTCGAACAACCACTAAGGAGCTCCTCCGAAATCTGCAGTATTCTCAATCCCGCAGCCTTTCGACAAGCCATACAGCATTCAGGCACAGTCTTCTCTACACGTCCCGCGATTTTTGCAGCAGCCGCTTGGCGGCATTGCGGTCCTCCACCTGAAGCTTGTTCAACAGATTCGATACATAGTTGGCTACGGTCTTGGCGCTAATATGCAGCCGGGCGGCGATTTGCGCGTTGCTGTCGCCTTCGGCGATCCGCTCCAATATTTCCATTTCCCTCCGCGTTAGCTCGGAAAAGGTATCGTCATCGGCCATCACCGTTCTGGACGTGGAGAAGTAGTGCATCATCCGCTCAGCAATATCCGATCCGAACACCGCTCCGCCGCTGCCGACCATCCGGATCGACTGCAGCAGCTCCGTTTCATCGGCATCCTTGAGCACGTAGCCTTTGGCGCCCGCCCGCAAGGCGGTAAACACCGATTGGTCCTCGCGGAACATCGTCAGAATGATCACTTCGATCTGAGGATATTGCGCTTTGATCAGGCGGGTGGCCTCAATCCCGTTCAACCCCGGCATCCGGATGTCCATCAGAATCAAATCCGGACGCAGCGTTCCGGCCAGCTCCAAAGCTTCATCTCCCGTAGAAGCTTCGCCCACGACGTGAAGATCGTCCGTCGTCTTGAGCAAATTCCGCACCCCGTTGCGGAACAGAGGGTGATCGTCGGCTATTAATATGTTCAAATGAATGTCCCCTTTCCTTTTTCCTGCAGCTACAGCAGCTTCTGCTGTCGTTATCTTGTTACAGCGGTATAATGGCCAAAACCCGCGTCCCCCCCTGCTCCATCCGCTCGATCGTGCACTGCCCCCCAAGCTCGGCGGCCCGCTCCTTGATCGATACAAGGCCGATGCCGCCCTTGTTTGAAGCTTGCTGGAGATGGGGCCGGGGATGCAGCCCCGACCCGTTGTCCGTCACTTCGGCGATCAGCTGGCTGGACGGCGTGATGTCGAGCCGAACCGTGCAGGATGTCGCCTCGGCATGCTTGATGACGTTGACCAGCGACTCCGTCACGATCCGGTAAGCAGCTACTTCGACGGCGGCCGGAAGCTCGGGCAGCGGCTGCGGGGCGAGCAGCTTCACATGCAGCGCAGCTGTTCCCTGATCGGCCAACAGACGGGCCGGCTTCGTCAATTCCTCGATCCTTTCCTGGATCGCATTGATCAATCCGAGCTCATCCAAGGTAGGCGGACGCAAATCGTGGACCATCGTCCGGATCTCATCTACCGTCGAGCGGATCACCTTGCGCAGGTCCGTAAGCATTTCTATGGCCGTCTCCGGCTCCTTCTCAACATACTTTTGTGCCGTTGCGGCATTCAGGGCAAGCGCAGCAAGCTTCGGGGCGAGGCCGTCGTGCAAGTTTTTGCGGATTTGCCGGCGTTCCTCCTCCCGCGCCAGCACAAGCTGTTCGCGCGACTCCTGCAAATCCTGCGCCAGCAGCTTCATACCAAGCGTCATATTGACATTTTCCACAATCGGACCGGCCTGGTGCAGCAGCACATCCAGAAATTTGAGGTCCTCCGACGAGAAAGCTTCGCCCGGCGACCGGCTGGCCAAATGCAAGGTTCCAATTTCTTTGCCGCGATGAATAATGGAGAATGGCATGATTTCATTGACAGGCTCTCCTGCCGCTGCAACCAGCGTATCCTGGCCGCCTACGCCAATCGCTATACCCGTGTACGGCAGCCTCAGCGCATCCTTGACCGTTTTGGCCACCGCATCGAGCATTGCATCCGGCGCCAAAGGCTGAACGAGCTGACTGCCCAGCTCGAGCAGTACGGCGTAAGGGTCGTCATGGCGCCCCTTCATCAATCGGTTGACGAAGCGCTGCAGCCATTCCTTGAGCGGAGCAAACGCTACCGCTACGACAGCCGTGGCAAGAAGCGAGACGACGAAGTTATCTTTGGTCTGGAACAAACGGCTTAAATACAGAACGGCAAACGTATAGAGAGCTATCACACTGACGGAAAGCGCCAAATAAACGAGCGTCCGCTTGACCAGCGGGTCGATATCCCACAGCCGGTGCCTCAGAACCGCCAAAGTTAACGTTAACGGAATGGCCGTCAAGGACATATTGAGCAGTGCATTCAAAAAGACATAGGTCAGCGCGGTACCGTCGTTATGGTTTGGATCGAACATGATGCTCAGCACGATAAATCCGACCACGCCTACCGACACCCCGAACACGACCCACTTGGTCTGCTGCCGCTGCGCCGGCGACGATACTTTGCGGAAACGGTATACTTGCGAGTAAATCAGAATCAAGGTAGAGGATGTATACCAGAGTAATTGAAAGTATGGGGGAATATCCAGCGCCGTCCATATGCTTCCGCCATAAAACAAATTCGTAGCATCGAAGGCGGCGATAAATATAAAAGCGAAGCCCGTCCATTTGGGCACGAACGATCCGTTCGGAAACAGTAAGAACAAAAGCGACAAGCTGACCCAGCCCAGTGTTGCAACGATCATAAACCAGTTTTGATGCCATATGGATTCCTGGGAAGCAACCCATATGAGTGACGGGAACGACGTCCCGAAGGCAACCATGGCAAGAACGGCGAGCAATCCCATAGGCTCTCGCTTGCCCTTCCAAAAGATTACGAAGGCAGCCCCGTAAAATAGCAATGTAAACAAACTGTCGATCAACACGAACAGCACGCCATACGTTTCGAGCGACAGATCAATATTCATGGCATTGGACAATGGCATAGACGGAATCCACAGCCCGCAGCCTTGAACAATACAGCGGGACACCAGCTCATTGTAATAACCGGGAATACTTCCGGCATACATAATCACCGTGACGGCGCTGAAAAAGACAACAGCCAGCCTCAGCAGCCTGATCAATCCGTGGTTTCGCGGTAATAGATCCGTCTCTTTTGTCAAACGGCCCTTGGTTTCTAGGGTCATTGCGATCCGCCTTCCTTGATTTTGCATGGTACCTGGCTAGCTTCTTTTGCAAAAGAAAACCGATACCGAGGAAAAATTCCCCGTTTTCCTTCATTATAATCGGCGTCATCAAGCTTGAATACGGTTGGTTCGGAATTTCCCGACCCCTTCCTCCTTTCTTCCCGAAATGATCACGGCTCGACTTCCCATAACAGGTGAGGGTCCTACTCTGTTTTCCATGATGCTCCTGCTCGTATAATCGAATTCAAGAGAACATGCAAACCAATGGAGGGTGAAAAGAAATGACGGAAAAACAAGTTACTAAGTGGCTGGGTATGCTATGTATCATTGCGGGAGTAACACGAATAGGGATGACGCCAAGCTCTATCCTGTGGGGAAGCGATAGCACACCGGAGCTTCTATGCGGCCTGATCGCCTGCATCTTGATGTCGTTTACGACCCTTGTTACCTTCACCGTACAAGCGAAGGAAACCGGAGTGACAGGGTTTATTACTGCCATCGCCATTACGATCGGCAATATTATAACGACGGCGATGCTGTGGTCGTCTTTCGCCTCGGTGCAGCCGCTGATCAATCCCGACAGCCTGCTGTTCACCGTTTCCCGTTTTGTATCGTTGATTGGAATGACGGGAGGCACGCTGGTATTCACCTTCTTGACCTTCCGGGCTCGCGTATATCCGCGTTGGGTCCCGGGACTGCTCGTGCTCATGCTGATCTCGATGATTTTGCCGGTCGAGGATAACAAATACTTCGCCTTTTTCTGGGGATTGACGTATGTCGGGATGGGCTACTGTATATGGGCGGATAAACTGAACCGCCGTTCGGCCATCGAGGAGACCAAATCTCAGGCAATGTGAGAAAACCTCCTATCGAAGTATTTCAAGGATGAGCAACCTCGTTCAATGGTAGTTTTATCGCCAATAGGGAAGATCTTCGTAATGCATTATCGCTTTACCGAACTTAAACTTTCCTATGTGGTGAGAAAACCTCTATAAACTCTATTGTGGTAAAATAAAGCGCGGAAACGGGTGCTGTATAAGCACCCGTTTTTTTTCAGTTTCCGTGCGGTTCGGGCAAAAATGGAAAGACCCTTAACGGCGTTAAGCGTTAAGGGTCGTAATAATTAATGCTTGATGCAATAAAGCTAACCATAATTGCAGTTATCCATGTACACCGGGAACAGCCGGCTACAGCAGTTCGACGGTTCCTTTCAGCCGGGAGCGCTCGGCAGCAAAGCCGATACGATGGCCCGAGACGGATTTATCGAGCGTCGTCGACATAGCGGACGTTTGATCGCCGCGAAGCGCTTTGACGAAATCCTCCACTAAACGCAGATCTCCGCCTCCATGCCCGTCGTTCTTAACCCCCATCTTCACGAGCTCTTCCGTAAATTCATGACCCGGTCTCGGATCGGGATGGCGGACAACGAAGCTGCCGTCTTCCATTACACCTTCGATTTCGCCCTTGATCCCGACAATATGAATCTTCCGGCAAGGCTTCGAAGTGGCTCCTATCATGTTGTGGGATGCCGTGCTGCCGTTGTCGAACTCGATAATGACCGATTGGCGGTCAACCACATCGTTGTCGCAATGCCATACGCAGCGTCCGTACGGATTGTCCGTGCGTAAGGCTTCAAGCTTGTCTTCCAGGCTTAATTTGGCGCCCAGATGGTGGTTGTTCCATACGTAGAAGCCCCATCGTCCCTGTTCGATATAGTTTTTCTTGGCCGAATAAGGACAGGATGCCTCGATGCTGC
Organism: Paenibacillus sp. H1-7; assembly: GCF_022354825.1. GTDB lineage: Bacteria > Bacillota > Bacilli > Paenibacillales > NBRC-103111 > Paenibacillus_S. The sequence continues at coordinate 876,974 of NZ_CP031168.1, read as the reverse complement.
AATCCGTCAAGCAGCGGGTCCCCGCTCCCTCCGGAGCTTGGTCCGGGCGGAAATGCGAGAGGCTTCCGAAGCTGCTCACTTTGACGGGACGGGCATCCTCGTTCAGCCATGTAATGAGATCGAGATCGTGGCAGCACTTGGCCATCAGCATCGAAGACTTGCATTTTTCCTGGGAGCCCCATTTGCCGCGAATGAACGAAACGGCCATATGGTGGTAGCTCACATGCTCGGATGTCTGGATGCTGACGATTTCGCCTATTTCTCCTGCAGCGATGCGTTCGCGGATCGCCGTGTAGAACGGCGCATATCTAAGGACGTGACAGATCATCACGGTCCGGCCGTGAACATCGGCTGCACGCTGCAGCTCCAGCACTTCCTCCTCCGTAACGCCCGCCGGCTTCTCCAGCAGCACATCATAGCCCGCCTCAAGCAGCGGAAGCGTGGTCGGTACATGCTGCTCATCCATCGTTCCGTTAATAGCGGCGTCGGCACATCGCGGAAGCGCAATCAATTGTTCCACCGACTCGAAGCACCGGTCCGGACCGATGTGAAACCGGGCGGCAGCCAGCTGTCTTCGCTCCGCGTCCGGTTCTACAACGCCTGTAATGCGCAGCCGCTCCGGGTGCTTCTCGGCGTATGAGGCATAGATCATACATCGCTGCCCTGCTCCGATCAGTACCGCCGTGAGCGGCTGCTCCATTGAGTTTGCATGAACCATCCGAATCCTCTCCTCAATAAAATTATGGAAAACATCGGTTACGAGGACATGATAACTCGGATTTATGATCGTTTCAATCAAAAATTTTGAAATTTTCAATCAACCTTTAGCTCGTATCGTCTCCATCACCGAGATCGCCCAATCGCACCACTCGATATAGCTTCGGGAATAGATCAGCCCGTATTCGGAAGTCATATATTCGCCGATCAGCTCGTAAGGGGGCGGTCCCTCTTTTGGAAAATGGGCCTCTCTCCATTTCCGGGTCATATCGTAATGACGCTGCTCGCGGCGTTTTACCTGCTCCAACAGCCTGATGGCTTCATCGGCCGATATCAGCGGGAAGCCCGCCACGCGCACAAGAAATTCATCCTTTATATGAGCCGAGGGAATCGATGACTGCATGAGCCAATGAATCAAATCTTTCGTGCCTCCGGGTGTCAGCGTATATATTTTTTTGTCCGGGTGGGTCTCTTGCTGTATCGTTTCGGACGTGACCAGCTCGTCCTTCTCCATTTTGTTAAGCTCCCGGTAAATTTGGGTGTGGTGAACATTCCAGAAATAGACCAGCTTTTCTTTGAACTGCTGGTGCAGCTCATAGCCGGTAGATGATTTTTTGGCTAACAGTCCAAGCAGAGCGTATCGCAGTGACATAGTAGTAAGGTTCCTTTCCCACGCTTCGAATGTTATATGAACAAATTGTTGCAAATAGGGCCAAGCATTGCTTTTGCCTGCCGCGAGCTATATAATCAGGATGATATTATGTGCAAACGCACATACGTTTACGTATACAGCTTATCACAGGAGGTTCTGAAATGTTTAACATTTTTTATCAGTCCCACGCCGGTTCGTGGCTGTTGACGGTCATTTTGTTCGTCCTCAGTGTCATTTTCTCAAATCAAAAAGTTACCTTGATGATCCAAAGACTGTTTTACCTGATCATGCTCGTCTCGGGTATCGGCATGCTGGCCATTCTCGGCTTCCCGCTTCTGTTTATTCTCAAAGGGGTGTTGGCGATCATCCTGATAGGGTTAATGGAGATGATCGTTGCCCGCCGCCGCAGAAAGCAGCCGACAGCTCCGATGTGGATTGGCTTCATTATCGTTTTGATCATCATCGTGCTGATAGGCTACGGGGTTATCAGCTTCTAACGAAGCTTGCCCTAGCCCATCGCAATCAAACCTTAAGCTTATAAGACGCAGTAAAAAAGGATCCGGACCGCGCTTCTTCCTGAAACGCGCCTTGGATCCTTTTGTCTTTTCTCAAATGGGCACCGATTGCCACGGTAGCCGCCCATACCTTTTCCGGTCAAGGGCTGAAGCGTCTCTTCACTCCATAGGGTGAACCTATCGGCGCAGAGACCTGCGGCCTCCCGCTACTGTGCGTCGATTCCCCAGCCTTCGGGAACGATCTGGATCCACGTTTGCCCGGGGACCATCGCCAGCTCCCTGCCGTCCGAGAATGCCCGGATCATGCCGTTTTTCTGCTCCCAAGTCACTTCCTTCATGCGTCCTCCCTGCAGCAAATACCCTTTGCCGGGTCCGTCCACATCGACATCTCGCCTTCCTTCGCTGTCCAGCACTTGATGCTTGCTCTCGCAGACGAGAATATTGGCGGCCGTCAGCTGCTTGCCTGTCTCCTTATCGACATGGGGCTTCCCTGCCATAAACCGGTCGTATAACCCGCTGTTCGGGTTGTATTGGTAGGTTACGTTATAGCCGCGAATATAATTAACGGTTGCTTTCGTCACCGGCTTGCCGTCCGTAAGCGGCGGTTGATCCGCGGCAAAAGCAAACCGGGCCTCCTGCAGGTTCCATTCGGTGCGGAACTTTTTCTTCTCGGCGCCCTGCCGTATTTTCTCGATGCTCGTGTACAGGTTGTGCGGCATTTTGCGGTCGCTTGCCCGCCAATAATAAGCGCCGTCGCCGTACACCTCATCGAGATGCTCCAGCTTGTGGGCGGCGATGAGATCCATTGCATCCTGGCTCCAGCCCGCATGCACGATCACGGCGTCCAGTGCCTCGCCGAGCTTGACGAAGTACGGCCGGATGCTGCGCACCGGCCCGATCACTTTGGGCGCCTGGGCCTGGTACACGGCCACAAAGCGCGTGATCTCGCCCTCGGCCAATATCTCGTAGACGAGATCGGCCTGATCGAGTCCGCTCTGCGGCCGGGCCTGCGGCGCATTCTCCACCATGACCGTCACCGGACGGTCATGGACAGGCTCTCCGCTGACCGCGCCGGTCAGCGGGAAGCGGTACGCGGCCGCCTGCTGGGCAGCGGCCGGGCGGTTCGGCTCGCCGCCGCCTGCGGGCTGGGCCACGGTGGCGGCGGAGCCATTGTCGCCGACGCCGGACGGAGCGGCGTCGTTGCCGTTGCAGCCTGCTGCTGCGACAGCCAGCAGGCCTCCCGCGAGCGCGAGCAAGCCGCCGCGCCGCAGTCTGCTGCGCCACGAAGCGGCGCTACCGCTTTTGCTTTCGCTATTACTTCCGCTTTTGCTTGCGCTTTTGCTTTCGCTATTACTTCCGCTTTTGCTTTCGTTATTGCTTCCTCTTTCGCTTTTGCTGTTTCTATTACTGTTGTTATTGCTATTACTATATTGGAATGTCATTATGAACTCACCTCTGTTAACCGTTGTCTACTAATCTATATTCTACTAATCGCAAAAATAGAATCCGATGCAGAGAAAACGTTGACCCGTTACAGACATGGGAGTATAATTTTTCCAAATTGTAACGCTATCCCCTTGCTTTTGGCAAGGACCATTTGGAGGAGGTTCAGACCTATGTCCGCCGAAACCGCTACTCAACGTTTGCAAGCTTTGGGTATTATTCTTCCGGAAGCCAGTGAGCCCGCAGCCAAATACGCCAACTTCGTTAAGGTGAACGGCCTGCTGTATGTATCGGGCAAGGGCCCGGCCGGAAAGCCGAGAGGAAAGCTGGGGCAGCAGTTTACTACGGAAGAAGGCTACCGTTTCGCCCGCCAGACCGGCCTTGAAGTGCTCGCCGTCGTGCAATCCGCGCTCGGTTCGCTGGACCTGGTGAAGAGTGTCGTCAAGGTGCAGGGCTTCGTTAACTCCGACCCTCAGTTCGAGGAGCACCATAAAGTGCTGAACGGCTTTTCGGATTTGATGCTGGAGGTATTCGGCGACCAAGGCTTGCACGCCCGTTCCGTGCTCGGCGCCAATTCGCTGCGCGACAATTTGCCGATCATCGTCGATTCCATATTTGAAATCGGATAGCGCAAAGAGGCCGGGTCATCTGTCCCGGCTAACAATGGGTGTCGAATCGAGTACTACTTCCCCACCCTTCCGTATGTTTAATCATATTCGTTTAAGGAAACAAATAAGATATTAAGAATGTACATTCCGTACACTATGTACATCGGACGTTGGAAAGACCACGAACGATGGTTAAATAAAAAAGGTTGGACTCTTGTTCGTGACACAGGTCGAGACAAAATTTATGAGAAGACAGAGCCAGACGGTACCATTCGAAGAACTGCGGTTTCCAAGGGGACGGGCGAACTCGGCAAAGGTTTGTTGGATAGAATCATCAAAAAACAACTTGGAATAGACCGAGACGAATATAACCGTAGAAGATGATAGGAATTAACTAAAAGCGAAGTTCTTATAGGACTTTGCTTTTTTTATTTCAAGTCCTAATCATTACATGTTCGTTCGAGAGTAGATTTCATCCCATTGGCCATTATAATGACCGTTTTGAGGAGGATGTATTTGAGCATACCTTTCGACTCTCTGCTGGCGAGGAGCTTGGTCTCAATCTTGTCGAATAATGCGATATGTTATGATGAGGCTCCTCACAAAATAAAAAGATACACCTCCCCCCATGTTTTTGTTATAAGTTTGTCAGAGGGATGCCAACAGTTTAGAACTTCGTGATGCAGTTCGTTATGGGTCGCCTGCTCCGGACCATCAATATTACTTGGTGAACAGCCGGATCAAATACATAATGAGCGACAAGCCTGCACTTACGGCAATGCAAGTGACGATAGGAAAGTAGAACTTGAAGTTCTCCTTCTCCACCACGATATCTCCGGGCAGACGGCCCAGCGGCAAAAATTTGCTCCCGACCGCCCATAACAGCCCGATCACGATCAGCACGATACCTCCGATAATGAGCATTTTGGCTACAGGATTCATGAAGCACTCTCCTTCACTCCGATTTCCTCTTATATCTATTGTCTCCTCAATCGAGAAAAAAATAAAGGGTCTGTAATTTTTGAAAAAAAAAAACACGTCTGCCGACCTGGATCGGAAGCCGTGTTTGCTTTATAACGCACTATTGCAAGACTTAAGCTGTTCATCTTCTATCCATATCCAATACGGCGGCGGCTGGCGGGGCGGCCTGCGCATTTTCCGGCTTTTGTTGATTCATGATCGGCACCATAGCCAAGGCGCCAATAAGGTACAGCACTCCAGCACCTATAAAGATCGAAACAAGCGAGAACATATCCTTCAATGCGCCGGCTAATGACATGGACACGACCATCATGCCGATGAACAGCGGATTCAGCACTCCGTTCACCCTGCCGACTATGGAGGAATCCGACCATTTCATAATCATTGTGCTGATTCCGGTATGAATACACGGGAACGCGAGTCCGCTCAAAAATTGCACGAATAGTGTCAGCGGAACGCTGGTCGAATACCCTATAAAGACAGTGCAGACGGCGCTGACCAGCATGCCTATGGCAAGCAGGAGCTGCGGCGTGACGCGCTTGGCGAAAACGGCCACGGCCCCTCCTCCGACCAGCATGGCGGCCCCGTTCACCATCAGCAGGTATTGAAGAAATTCCTCATTTCTGCCAAGCCGCTCCGTGACAACGAACAAATTAAGCGTTTGGGAAATGCCTACGCCGAGACCGGCGACAATAAATGCGGCTCCAAGCATCCGCAGCACTGGACTCCGCCATACATAACGAAAGCCCTCCATGAATTGCTGGTGGAATTCCCCGTTCACGCCACCTGTCTGCGATTGCTGCATATCTTTGGGCAATAGAAACAAGACGAGTGCAGAAAGCAGAAAGATGACTCCCATTACCGCGATGGACGTTTCTAGACCAAACGTGCTGTAAGTGAAGGTTCCGAGCATCGGTCCGAGTACCATGAACATCGCTACTAACGTCTGGAACAAGGCCATCGCCTGCTGCAGCTGCTCTTCCGGCACATGCTGCTTGAACAAGCGAGCGCCGAAGGCTGCGAGAATTGCGAAAGAACAGCCGAAATGAAGGTGACAAAGTAAACGGACTGCCAGGAACCGAAATGAATGGTCAGCAGCACGGCGAACACCGATACGGCGGATAGGAAATCGCACCAAATCATCGTCCGTTTCGGCAGCCAGCGATCGGCGAACGTGCCTCCAATGAATGAAAAGACGAAGATGGGCGCGAATTCCGCTACACTGATCAACGAAATGGCTGACGGATCGTTGTTCGTAGTATCGGCAACATAGAGGAGAATGGCGAAATTCCTCACCCAAATCCCAAGCTGCAGCAGCAAATTGGATAACAAAATCACCTGCATGAAACGATTACGCAGCAGACCGGGAGCTTTGTCATTTGCCAATGGTGTATCCAAAATTACTCAACCTCCTGTTTAATGAACTACGGCGGCCCGCCTTCCGTATTCCGCTTCGCATCCTGCCTCTAATGAGAAGAGTGGGAACGGAGACGGAGGCCTAGTCACAAGTTTGTTCCGTATAGAAGCTCAACTAAACAAAACATTGTTACGTTAACCAGACGATTTGATGTCTCGATTTTTGTTTTATTGAACTATTTCGGAATTAAAATGCATACGATGCTTATAAGCCGACAGCCGATTGGCTGTATATTGCGGCCGGAATGAATCCAAGCCTCATCCAGCCGTACCATCATTCCGTTTATAAGCATAAGCATCTTCATCCAGTAATGTAACATAACACTGTTACGTTGTAAAGAGTGTCTGAAACTATTTTTCTCCTAGCTCTACCGATCCCTTCCGCAACAAATCAAAAAACCCGCCACCGGTGTGAACCGATGAACGGGTTTAGTCATGCCAGAGCCTCCGCAGTAAATGCGCAGCCTAACGGATTAAATTTCTGCCAAAATAGCGCGGACTTCCTCGCCGTATTGCTTCAGCAGCTCCTTGGAGCCGTACTTGCCGCTGAAATCCTCCACTCCCAAATAGCCGTCGTAGCCGATAGCCTTCAGGTCGGACAGCACTTGCTTCCAGTTTACGATGCCGCCCAGGTTTGGCTCCCAGTAGGAAGTCCATGCTTGCGAGCCGTCTTCGCGGACATCTGTTTTTTTCCAGCCGGTATTTTTAATATGAACATGTGCAAGGTAAGGTCCCAGCATTTCCAAGCCCATACGGAAGTTTTCGTAGCCTTCGTGCACCATGTTGCCCGGATCGAACAGCACGCCGATGTGCTTCGGATCGAACTGGCTTACCAGTCGAAGCGCCGCGGAAGCGCTGGCGATGATCGTGTTGTGATGCGTTTCTACGAGGCATTTGACGCCATATTTTTTCGCCAATGGCTCTACGGCTTGCAAATAGCGGACTTCTTGCTCGAACAGCTCGTTATAATGCGTGGAACGGTCATATACCGGCACGCCGACACGGATCACTTGCGCTCCCAGCTTTTGGGCTACTTCAAGCACCCGCTCCGTAGCTTCGATATCCCCTGCCTTAACATAAGGCGTCACGCTGATCGTTTGCAGACCGTTATCGCGGGCTGCTTTGGCGAAGCGCTCCAGCTCTTCATCGGTTGCTGCAGGATCGATCGAGCACAGATTGTTGCGCCAGAACGACGGCTTCTCGTTTTTGAATTCCTCCGGTACTTCTTTAAAACGCCATTCAATGCCTTCAATCCCTGCCTCTTTAGCGGCGACGGCAAGCTCTTCCGGTGTCAAATCCGGCGTAACGACAGTAAATACGGACAGTTTCATCACTTAACCTCCAGCTTGTTTATAAGTTTGTGCTACCCTATTGGAGAAGCGGTTTAGCCTAATGAAATTATAACAGGCTCCGTCCTTTTTATCTATGTTAACGTGAACATTTTAAAAATTCAGATAACTTTCTTTCATTTTCTAGAGCATTTACTTGAACATCCACGTCATAAGGCTCATAGTCCCATAATCATACTGCTGATGCAGCAATCGCCCGGAACGATGCTTATCCCCGGCTCCCATTGCAATGAACAGCGGCATCAGATGCTCTTTGGTCGGTGCCGCATCCGCGGCGTACGGAGCCCTTTGCTCATAATCGAACAAAGCCTCGAGATCCCACACGCTGACAGCCTCCGCTAACCATTGATCGAACCGGATCGCCCACCTGTCCGCGGCGTCGTTGTTCCACTGCAGCTTAGATAAATTGTGGACCGTCCCTCCGCTGCCGATGATCATGATGTTTTTGGCTCTGAGCGGCAACAGCGCCTTTCCGATCCGGTACTGCTCCTCGGGGACAAGCTTCGGATTTACCGAGAGCGCTACAACCGGGATGGCCGCGGCAGGATACATCAGCGATAACACCGACCACGCTCCATGATCCAAGCCCCTGTGGTGATTCAACTCGCACCGTATGCCCTCCGCTGCAAACAAGCTCTCGATCTCCAGGCTGAGAACCAGATCGCCGCTCGCGGGATACGTCATTTCGTACAGCTGCGGGAGATAGCCGAAAAAATCGTACATCGTTTCAGGCTGAGGAGCCGCCGCTATTTGCTGAACTGCATCCTCCCAATGAGCGCTGAGGATAACAATGCCGGTAGGTTTGGGCAAAAGCATGCCGAGCTGGCGCAAAAATTTCGTATACCGGCTTGATTCCAATACGATGGATGGAATGCCATGAGCAACGAACAAAGCTGGAACCATCAACCTTCGCCCCCTATACGTCCTATTTCGCTAACGATTTCTTCTTGGGCTGTTCCATCCCGGCCCGGCATCTTCCCGGCTGTTACCGCAGCCAAACGGTATTCATTATGCGGCACAAGTCGATTTCATGCCCGTTTCCGCCCTTTACAAGACCCGTTCATCCTGTCTTATTTTTATAGTATCATGATTTTGTTCGCTTCTGTGATACAAAATAACATTAGGGTCCGTCTTATATATAGCTGCAGCTGAAAGGAGGACAATCGATTGGAACAGCAACAAACGCAACAAACGACAACCGAGTTTTTTCGAGAAGTATTTTATATACATTACCCTACCGTGCGCCGCAAGCTGATCGCGCTTGTACGTGACGAGGCCGCTGCCGAAGATTTGGCTCAGGAGGTGTTCTTGCGGCTCTACCGCAACCCGCCGGACGATCCTTCTCTCATGGGTGCCTGGCTGCACCGGGTATTGACGAGGATCGCTTACGACCACCTGAACAAAAAATCGCGGGAACGCGCCCTTCACGAGAAACAGACGCTGAACGTGCTCAGCCTGGACGGCGAACAGCCGTCGAACGAGCAGCTGCTGATGAGGCAGCTCGATCAGGAAGAGGTGCGCGAGTGGCTCGAGGAGCTGCCGGAACGGGATCGCAAGGCTCTGCTGCTGCGGTACTCGGGTTACAGCTACGCTGAAATTGCCGAGCAGCTGCAAGTCAGGCCGCCGCTGGTCGGAACTCTGCTCCACCGGGCTACGGAACGGTTAAGACGCCATGCCGAGCAGCAGACGCATGCACAGGCTCTAGATTGAATTAGGAGGAACAAATACATGAGTGAAGCCAATAAAAAGAACGACATGGAGCTGACGGACGCCGCCTGGGCCCGCCTCCAGCAAAAGCTTTCCGGCGAAGCGGAATCGCCGCAATGGTCCCGCTGGTCCGCACAGCTCACCGCCGCATCCTCGATGATGCCGGCCGGCAGCGAGGATGCAGAGGACGCGCCTGCGGCTGAAGCGTGCGGTTCGTCCACGCAGCATAGCCGCGTTCAGCTTTCCGCCGAGGCGGACGGCGCAGCCGCTGCCCGCAAGCCGAATGCTTTCGGCGAGTGGATGCGCAAGCGCAAAAGATGGGTTGCAGCGGCAGCGGCCGTCAGCGTAGTTGCCGTTACTATTGCAACACCGGCCGGCAATCAGGCGCTCGCCGCCATTTTGAACAAGTTCCGCATGCAGCAGCTGACCGTCGTTCAGGAGAACGACTTGCAAGCGATACTGAACGGGGCCTTCGGCGACGGAAAGGAACGCCAGTCGATCAATACATTCGGAGAATTCACGCAGGTGTCCGGCAAAGCGATCGGTGAAGCCGATGCGAACGAAGCGGCCAAAGCGCTCGGACATAAAGTCGTCATCCCTAAGGATTACGACGGAAAAGAAAAAATATACGTCTCCCCTTCCAACAGCATTACGTTCAAGATGAATGTGGATGAAGTGAACAAGGCGATGCAGCGTCTCGGAGCGAAGAAATTGATGCCGCAATCCGTTGACGGCAAACCGATTACGCTGGAAATGGGATCATCCACTCATCTGTACGTTTCGAATCAATCGGAAGATAAAAAAAATACAAAAGGCTATTCCCTGACCCAAACGCCGCTTCCTACCGTTACGGTAGATCCTTCGATCCCAATGAAGGAAGCATTGGATGCCATTATGCAGTTCCCTCTGTTACCGGATGACATCAGGCAGAACCTGCAAACGGCGGGCATCCTGCAGGGCGGCTCCGTTCCGCTGCCTATTATCGAATCAGGCCAAGTAGAAAAGGTGAAAGTGGACGGCGTCGAAGTCATTGTATCGGGCACTTCGTATAACGACGAAAAGCAGCAGCGCACTTACTTCACGGCGACCTGGGTTAAGGAAGGACAGCTGTTCCGCTTGAGCGGAAATAATCTCCTAACGGATAAGGAAGCCGTAGTGAACAAAGTATCGGAGTTGATCAAGTCTTGATTCATCCAATGATTGAAGCTCGCGGTTTAAGCAAAGATTACGGCAACGGACGCGGCTGCCGCAACATTACGCTTCAAGTCGGCAAAGGGGAAGCCTTCGGCTTCCTCGGGCCGAATGGAGCCGGCAAGAGCACCTTCGTCAAAATGCTCGTCGGACTCATCCGTCCTACCGGAGGCTCGGCGACGATCATGGGCGAGCCTATCGGAACCATCGAGGCAAGACGCCATATCGGCTACTTGCCGGAGCTGTACCGCTATCAGGAATGGCTTAGCGGCGAGGAGGTCGTAAGCCTGCACGCGAAGCTGTGCGGCATCGAACCCGCCCTCGCTAAGAAGCGCATTCCCGAGCTGCTCGATCGGGTCGGCATCGGCCTCCGCGGACGCGACAGGGTGAAGCATTACTCCAAGGGAATGCAGCAGCGGCTTGGCTTGGCATGCGCCCTTGTCAACGACCCGAAGCTCGTCTTTCTGGACGAGCCCGCATCCGCCCTCGACCCGATCGGCCGGATGGAGGTCCGCGAGCTGCTTCGCGAGCTGCGCAAGCAAGGCAAGACGATCTTCCTCAACTCCCATTTGCTTGAGGATGTCGAAATGCTGTGCGATCGCGTCGCACTATTAAATAATGGACAAATCCTGCACACCGGCGCTGTCGCCGACGTGTTGCAGGAGAAAACCCGCTGGCACCTGCGTGTCGGCGGGTTCACGCCGTTTGCGGCGGCCTGGCTGAGCGACATGATCGGGATGCCGGTGAGTACGGTACCGCTGCCGGTACCGGCCGGCAGCGATTCGGTCTGGCTCGAAGCCGTCCTGGAGGACGACGAGCAGATCGGCTGGCTGAACAGTCTCGTCATCGAGCAAGGAATGACGCTATATGAGGTCAAAAAATCGAAAACCAGACTGGACGAATGGTTCATGAGCGCGGTTTCCGGATTAAGCCATAGGGGGGAACGCGCATGATAACGATCATTGGAATGACCTGGAAGGAGCTGCTCCGCAAACGGGTCATGATACTAACGCTGCTTATGACTGCCGTGTTCTTGCTGGCGTTCTGGTTTGTCGCCAAAACTTTGGGAGAACGTCTCGACTCCCCTTACCTGCAAGACAAAACAAGCACCGCTTACCTGATCGAAAGCTTCCAGCTCGGCAGCATCACCTTGACGCTGGGCTTTTTCTTCGGCGCTTTCGTCATCGCTTTCTTATCGATATTCAGTTCGTTCTCCGTCATATCCGGCGAAGCCGAGCAGGGAGTGCTGCAGGCGCTGCTTCCGCGGCCGCTGCCCCGCTGGCACTGGTACATGGGCCGATGGATCGGATATGTAAGCCTGGGCATAGGCTACGCCGCTCTGCTGTTCCTTTCGATCCTGCTCATTACGAACGCTAATTCCAGCATTCCCGCGGAACCGGTATCTTTAATCAAATCGTTTTTGCTGTTTGCATGGATCGTACCCATCCTTGTCTCGATCTCAATGCTCGGCTCCTGCCTGTTCTCCGCCCTTGGCAACGGCGTGTTCATGACGATGCTGTACGGCGCCGGCTGGCTCGGGGGTATGATCGAGAAGGTGGGCAGCTTCGCCCGGCTGGAGGACGAAGCCGTGAAGCCTCTGATGACCATTGCCGGCATCATGTCTCTCCTCATGCCAACGGAGTCGCTGCAGCATCGCATGCTGTCGGAGTTGTTCTCGTTGTCCGAGATGCGGGAGCTGGTGCCGTTCGATATGGACCTCGGACCGTTCGGTATCGGACAAATCCCGTCCAACGCTTTTCTGCTGTATTCCGCTTGTTATACACTCGCTGCGCTTGGACTTGGCTTACTCATGTTCCGCCGTAAAGACTTCTAACTTCATAACGACAAAGAACCCTAACGGCTGCATAAGCAATCCCGATAGGGTTATTCGTCCTGCCTTGAATCCCGGCTGAAATTATTTAACGCAATAAACTATTATGCCAAATGAGGCTCTACCCAAGACAGCATATCCTGCAGCGGTCTGAAGCCTACCGTTGTGGAAACCTCCACCCCGTTTTTGAACAGCTTCATTGTAGGAATGCTCATGATCCCGTACGCTCCTGGAGTTTCAGGATTGTCGTCGACGTTCATTTTGGCGATGGTCAATTTGTCCCCCAATTGAGCGTTCATTTCCTCAAGGACGGGAGCAATCATTTTGCAAGGACCGCACCAAGGGGCCCAGAAATCTACAAGCACCAAACCGTCTTGTGCTATCGTTTCTTTGAAATTGTTGTCTTCCACTTTAATCAATGCCATAGGAATCCACTCCTTAATTAATATTTATATCAATCCAGCGTCCAGCATCCTATCAATCGATCTTGACGCGGCTGGTGAACGGACCTGATCCATAACCTTTCGTTGGCTTACTGCCGTTTTTGCTGTCGAATTGAATCATTCTCAATGATGCGTACAAGTCATCAAACCACGCTTGATCCCGTGTCATCAGAGCCAGATCCATCAAGCTGCGCAGGTCGGCTTCTTCCGCCGGCACATAGTCGGCAAGCTTCTCGATTTTGCTGAGCGTGCTATCCACCAATTCACCGATCGCCGCTTCATGGTCGCATTGCGTAACGCGAACTCTTGCGCCGCCGAATACGTCAACCGACTCCACATAGCCGATGAACTTCTCATCCTCCGTTGAAGTGCCGCTAACCCAATCTCCTACCCGAATCCACTCTTGTTTTGCCACCGCCATACCTGCCACTCTCCTTCCATCTGTACCTGACATTGAATTAACTGAAACGATTTAAGTAACAGTTCAAATAAAAGATTGCAATGCTTCGGCTTCCACCTAACGATGCAGGTGCAGAAATGAAATCTCCCTCTAACTGATAGTTACCCGATTACAGTTTCACGAAAACAAAACAAGGGCTATTTCTTATCCTGCTCCTTACGCAGCTGCTCGAGTACATCGTGAATCGTCCAATGCCCGAAATAATCGATCAACTGCTTCTCCGCCCCGGAAAAAATATGATCCATTACCGTGGCCATATTGCACGCAATCATGCAATCCTGCTCCACGTCGCCTGAGCACCAGCCGGGCTTAACCGAACCCAGAGAGGTCAGACGGTACATATCCGCCAGCGTTACTTCCGCCGGTTCGCAGTGAAGCAAGAAACCGCCTCCCGTTCCTTCCTTGGCTGCAACGTACCCGTGCTTGCGAAGCAGAGCCATGACCTTTCGCACCCGGGCGGGATGTGTGCATACATTGTGGGCGATCATATCGCTGGTTGCCATATGATCAGGCCGGTAAGCGAGCAATACTAGGCTATGAACCGCAATGGTAAACTCGCTATTCAAAATAATGCAACCTCCCGACTTCTGCTTGGAATCTCATCTGCTTCTTATCTGTTATTATATTGATTACAGTTATAATTGTCAAGGGCCCTTTCCCCATGTATAAAAAAGGCTTACCTAACCGATTCTACGGGTGGGAGGTGAAGCTGCCATGAATTCAACCGAGCATTTTATTAAAGAGCTTATTGAGAAAAATAACGATCTGTTCACCGAGCATGACTTTACCGATTGCCAGAAAGCCGTCAAGGATTTCGCAGGACTGGTTGAAAATCTTGAGCAAACTCAGTACAAGTTTCGCAGAAAGCTGACGGATGTATCGGAGCAGGTACCGCAGGATAAAGAAAAGGTGATCTATTTGCAAGGCATGGTTGACGGAATGAATCTGATGATAGGTCCGTTGAAAACCTTCATCAATCAATAAGAAGCTTCTGCCACAGTCCCTTCCTCGCAAGAACACCTAGCCCTCGCGGCTTAAAACCCAAACGGAAAGGTCATCTCGCGCAGCACCGCCAAGAAGACCTTCCCGTCGCTGTTTTGCTATTCATGTATAATCAGCTGAATGATGCTGGAGATGATGGCCGCCTGACTAATCGAAATGATAATCCGTTTGCGGACACCCTCCTTGTTCGATGTGCGCCGGTTGTCGAACATGTTAATGATTAAGTATCCTGCTGCAAACAGACAGACGAACACAAACACAAATATCCCCATTGTAAGTACATCTCTCCCTAAGTTGATTCGTTTCTTTGTTACTCTTGGCCTGGCTGAAGCTGAAGATTCGGGTCATAATCGGCAACGACCAGCACATCGGCATGCCGTGACAAGCGCAGCAGCTTTTTGACCAGCGAGCCGTGCCACCACTCCTGCCACACGGTCTGCCCCGATTGGCCGATGATTAATTGCGTAGCCTTGTACTCCTTGGCTTTGGCTACGAGCACGTCGGCAATTTGGCTGCGGTGATCCGCGGCCTGCATCTCGAACGTTCCCCCGAGACGCTCGGTCAGCTTTCGGATTTGCTCCAGTCTCTCTTCCAGATCATCCGGCTGCTTCCTATGCTTGGTCTGCACATAAGTGACATACCAAGCCGCCTTTAGCCGATGCGCGATCCGGAAGCCTCTTCTTACGAGCCGCTCCGCCTTAGGCGTGCTGCTGACACCGACGTAGATGACCTCACGGCGACGCCACGGACCCCGTAGAGAGCCTTTGCGCTCCAGCGATTCCAGGCGTTCGTCTACATCATCGGCGATTTCCCGAAGCGCCAGCTCCCTGAGGGCGATAAGATTGCCCGTCTTGAAGAAGTTGCCCAGCGCCTGGTTCACTTTGTCCATCGCGTAGATTTTGCCTTCCTTCATCCGCTGCTGCAACGACGCTGGAGCGACATCGATCAGCTGTACTTCATCCGCAAGCCGCAATATACGGTCCGGTACGGTTTCCCGGACACGGACACCGGTCATTTGTTCCACCGCATCGTTCAAGCTTTCGAGATGCTGCACGTTGACCGTGGAAATGACGGAAATGCCGGCATCCAATATTTCCAATACGTCCTCATAGCGCTTCTTGTATTTGCTGCCCGGCACATTCGTATGCGCCAGCTCATCTACGAGAACAATTTCCGGAGCGAGACGGATAATCTCGTCCGTATCCATTTCTTCGAGGCGGGTTCCCCGGTAATCAATGACCTTGCGGGGAATCGTGTCCAGTGCGCCGATCTGATCTTTGGTCTCCTTACGGCCGTGGGTTTCCAGCAAGCCGATCTTTACCGATACGCCTTTGCGTAGCAGATCGTTGCCCTCTCGCAGCATCGTATAGGTTTTGCCTACTCCGGGCGCGGCACCGATATATACCTTAAGCCGTCCCCGTTTGATCTGCTGGATCCGCTTCTCCACTTCCTTCATGCTGAGCCGGCGGTAAGGGTCGTCCGCCTGCCTTGTCATCCGGGCCGGAAGAATCCGTTCTCCCTCGTGCTCCGCCCGGTCCGCAACGATGAAGATGTCGATATTCTTCGTCCGCTTCAGCATGTCGTGAACGATCGAGCCTTGCCACAGCTCCTGCCATCGCGTTTGCTTGGAATGGCCCATGACGATTCTCGTTACATTGTGCTCGATCGCATAATCTACCAGCCGCTTCGGGAGTGCCCGGCGCGAGCCCAAAGGAAGCTCCTCGAAGCTTCCGCCTACCTTCTCGGTCAGCTTCACGATCGACCGTTTGAAGGCGGCCTCCTCCTTGGTCATCTCCCGCTTCCCCTTGAAGGTTACGACGACCAGCTCGCCGTTCAGCCGCTTGGCGATCTGCTGTCCGCGGCGCACGTGGATCGATCCGTTCCAATGGTATTGCGCGGACACGAGAATGCGCTCTGCGGCGCCTGAGGGCCCCAGGAGCCCCATTTCCTCGCGGTGCTTCTCCAGCGTGTCGTTCACGCCTTCGGCAACGAGACGAAGCGCCAGCTCCCGCAGCACGGCCAGGTTCCCCCGCTTGTAAATATCCGCTTCGCAGCTGAGCCGCATTTGCCCTTCAGCCGCACGGGTCAGCAGCGTTTCCGGCGTCACGTCGATGAGCACGACCTCATCCGCCAGCTCCAGCGTGTCGGCTGGTACGGTTTCGCGCACTTCGATACCGGTCCACCGTTTGGCCAGCTCCGTCGCTCCTTCCAGCTCATACACGTTGATCGTCGTAATAACGCTTATGCCATGGCTGAGCAGCTGCTTGATGTCATCCAGACGGGTAGGGTAACGGGCATCCTTGCGGTTCCGGTGGGCCAATCCGTCAACCAGAACAACCTCGGGATTACGCTTAAGCAGCGCTTCCAGATTCAAATCCTTCTTCTCCGTACCTTCCTTGCCGTGCCAATGGATGCTCGGCACCCGCTCCAGGTCGCCTATTTGCTCTACCGTCTCCGGCCGTTGCATCGTCGAGACCGCGCAGATAACCACATCGATCCCCTGCTGCTTGAGCGCCTGCCCTTCACGGAGCATGTGGTAGGTTTTGCCGGAGCCGCTGACAGCGCCGATGTACACCTTCAGTCTTCCGCGATGGAGCCTGGAGATGGATAACAGTATTTCCTCCGGCGTTTTCCCTCTAAAGGTTTCCATGGCATCCTCCCGGATTGATAAATGACACCGTCTGCCGGCAAGCTATTGCACCCTGCCCTCTACCAAAAAGGACACTTCGTGGCTCGGCGTATGAATCACTTCATCCGCTCCAAGGCCTTTATATACGAGCCTCGGATTGCTATTGTGCGTGATAACGCATATATCTTGGGACGTCCACGTTCTGCATATTTGGATAAACCGGCAGCATAAATTTAAGGAGCTTTCGAATAAAAATACTTTGCCGATGGGAAGCTCGGGTAACACCCATGATTCATATTCGTTCGTATCAATGAAAATAATATGCTTTACGCCAATCCGGGCGAGCCGGCCCTGCTCTCCCTTGCTGTTTGTTATGACGGCGAAGGGAATTTCTTTGGACATGAGCATCCGGATGAAGCTTTCTCCGGTTTTGTTTGGTGCCGATACAAGAATGTACTCTTGCGTGGCGTTCATCGATCTCTTCCTCCTATTCTCCCTTGAGGAGGCAACCGTTATCCCCGGGAGACGCACAAATCTGCCATTTTTTATATCCGCAAATTTTGGCCTCATCCCTGACGGCAACGAAAATTAGTATCGTCCGTTTCCGAGGCAGCAAAAAAGAAGCCTGCGAGAAGAGAACTCTTCTCGCGGCTTCTTTAAGAGCACAGCATTCCGCTGTGCCTGCACACGATATTAGTTGCCTCTCCCGATACGCTTACGAGGTTAGCTGTCGGATTCGGGCGTGAGAGTCGCCCTACTTGCACCCTGGATTAACCGCTCCTGCTGCAAGATTCACCCCATGAGCCATTTGGCTCGTCGGTTCCCCCGATCCTTAAGACCTATAGCCCAAGGACTCAGCGATTCATTTTGCTATGTTTGAACGCAAAAAAGACCACAGAGGCATAAGCCCTGTGGCCGTAATAAACGATCACAAGCTTCATCATCCTCTCTCATTGACATGTCCGCTTTGCTTATAAACAAGCCATGTCTATCCACGCTGACGAGGTTAGCTGTCGGATTCGGGCGGTGAGAGTCGCCCTACCCAAAGCATTGCTGCGAATGCCTTGGGATTCACCCCTAGCAATACCCGAACGGCTCTCACACCGTACGCGCACCGCTTCGTTGGTTCCCCCGCTTTCCAGTTACGGAAATTGAGCGATCAAGAATCGAAACTACATTAACAAATCATGAATTGTATATTACGCCTGTTGCTCCTTTCTGTAAAGAACACCCGAGGGACTTGTGCGATGATATAAAACGAATTCAAATCATGGTAACGCTTACTTAAAGATCGATCTCTAGAATACTGCCTCCTGCTCACTCATTCTGCATTTTTCGTAAATCGTGACCCCTTGTCCGAGCCGTCGCATGCTTTGTTGCCCCTTCACCGTCCCTTTTATTTCAGCCAACCCTTTTTCTCGGCGATCTGGATGGCTTCGATCCGATTTTTTGCCTCCAGCTTTTGCATAATTTCCGATACGTAATTACGTACCGTCCCGCCCGACAAGAACAGCTCCCGGGCGATTTCATTCGCCGACATGCCCTGGGCCACCAGCATCAGCACCTCCTGCTCCCGATCCGTGAGCGGATTCTCCGCCTCCCAGAACGAGAAGGCCAGCTCGGGACTGATCGCTTTGCCCCCGGCGTGAACTTTGCGCAGCGCGCTGCTAAGTTCGTCGATAGGCGAATCCTTAAGCAAGTACCCTTGCACTCCCGCCTTCATCGCCCGTTGAAAGTAGCCGGCACGGGAAAACGTCGTCAAAATGACGACACGGCACGGATGCCCAAGCTCCTGCAGCCGCTCGGCGATGTCGAGGCCGGTCATCCGCGGCATTTCAATATCGAGCAGGCACAAATCGGGATTCAGCTCCACAATCATGCGCAGCGCTTCCTCCCCTTGCTCCGCCTGTCCGATGATTTCGATATCGTCCTCCAGATCGAGAAGAGCGCTCAGGGCGCCCCGCAGCATTCGTTGGTCCTCTGCAATAATCACTTTCATCGTTTATTGTCACCTGCCTGTTGATTCTTCACGATATTGGGTACGGATAGTGTGACCTGCGTCCCTTTTCCCGGTTCCGATTGCAGCTCCAGCCTGCCGTCGATCAAGTCGAGACGTTCCTTCATCCCTACCAGTCCATGGCCGGAGGGCGATGCTGCGACAGCCGCCTCCTGCAGTCCGACGCCGTTGTCACGGACTGTGACGGTAATTTCGCTTCGGTCTTCCTGCACAACAATCCCACAGCATGTCGCTTTGCTGTGCTTGACGACATTCGTAACTGCCTCTCGCAGACACATGCCGAGGATGTTTTGGATGACAGGCGACGCTTTGAGCTGCGAAGCATCTCCTTCCACGGTAAGCTCCATATTGGCTGCAGCTAATATCCGTCCTGCATGCTGAATTTCCTCCGTCAGCGTCACCGCATTCATTCCCGATACAAGCTCACGCACCTGCTTCAGCGCAGCGCGAGCCGTCATCTGAATATCCCTGACTTCCTGTACGGCACGCTCCGGCTGCTTCAACACCAGCTTTTCCGCGAGCTCGCTTTTTAACGTGATCAAAGATAACGTATGTCCCAGCGTATCGTGCAAATCCCGGGATATGCGCTGCCTTTCCTCTATTTGCACAAGCCTTGCTATTTCCTCGTTGGCCGAATGCAGCTTGGCCTTAAGCTCCCTTGACCTCACACCGGCACGGAGAATGAACGGCAATCCGATCATCAGCGCCGAGGAAGGGATCATAAGCACCAGATCGCTCCCGGTGAAATGATGCGTATGTGAGCCGAATACAAATACAAACAAGAGCAGCATAACAGCCATGCCCGAGTAAAATTGCTTCCTGGAGGGAAGCAGCCCAATGATCGGAGCCGCATAGAAGCCCATGAACCAAAAGGTGATATCGTAGCGGAAGCATAAATAGACCACGATGCCGTACATCAGAAGCACATACAGGAGCCGGCGCGGCACATCCCTGTACGAGGCGATATTTAAGGCTACAAATAATATCAATAAAGGAAAACCGATCCACATTTCGGGAACCGGCTTTTGCAGCATGCTGTAGATGGGAGCAGCCATATACACCAGCCAAATCATTTGGAAAATACTGATTCCGCTGCCGAAAGGCTCGGACGCTTTCTTGAACATCGCTTATATCGCTTCCTGTCTCTTGATTCTATAGGAAGATAATACCATAAAGACGGCGGCGTAAGCAGCAAGCAGAGCAATGCCTATCCAATCCGGAGAAGCTCCCGCCACCATATTCCACGCTCCTTGTCCGTACCGGTACGAAGGAAGCCATTCCGCAATGTGCTGCATTAGCGACGGCATGGACTGAATGGGCATCCAAAGACCGCCGAGCGCCGACATGACAATGAAGATCACCTGTGATATCACTTGTACCACCTCAACGCTGCGGATAGTCCCTATGAGCGTTCCAAGAGCAAGAAAGGGGAGAATGCCGATCCAAATCCACAACCCGCAGGAAAGCCATTGTACGAACGTCAGCTCCACTCCTTTGAACAGACCGCCGATAAGAAACATGAACACAATCGTGCCGAGATTTATAACCGACTGAGCGGCGATTTTTGAAAATACATACGCTCCGGACGGAAGCGGCGTGATGCGCAGCAGCTGCACCCAGCCCTGCTTGCGCTCTTGCGCGAACCGGATGCTGATCGTGTTCATACTCCCCCCGATGACTCCGAATACAGTCATGGACATTAAGTAATACGCTTTCCATTGAATTCCGCCGATATTCATATTCGCATCCATCGTGCTTGTAAATATAAAGTAAAAGATGGCCGGCATCAGCAAAGCCGTCACAACGAATTTCCGGTTTCTTAGCGTACGCAATATTTCCGCCTTGCATTGAGCTATCATGCCCGTCATCAGGTTCATCTCCTTTCAAATTCTTGCTCTTTGGCTTCATGATGCACCAGCTGCTGGAACGCCTCTTCCAGACCGCCGCTTCGGATCTCGATATCTTTGGCTTCGAGCTCATGCAGCACAATAGCCTTGACGAGAAGATCCGTATCATCGCTCACAATGCTCACTCTGCGCCCGTGCCAATCGGTCCGGCGGACTCCAGGCAGACGCCGGACGGTTTCGTCCGTTACGCCCGCTCCCGCTGTAAACGACAGCGTCCGTCCGCTAACGGACGCTTTGATGGATGCAGGCGTGCCGTCTGCGATCAGGCGCCCGTTATTTACGACCACGATGCGGTCCGCAATGGCATCCGCTTCCTCCAAATAGTGCGTCGTCAATATGATGGTGCGTCCGCTCCCGGCCATCTCTCTTATCGCCTCCCAGAACGTGCGCCGCGACGTCACATCCATTCCGACCGTCGGTTCGTCCAGGAACATAATCGACGGATCGCCCGCCAGAGCCAAGGCGAAATTCAGCCGGCGCTTCTGGCCTCCGGACAGCGAAGTCGCCATCTTGCCCTTCTCCGCCTCCAGATCGGACAGCTTCAGCAGCTGCTTCATGGACAGCGGATTCGTGTAATAGTGGCGGAACAGCTCGATGGTCTCTCCTACCTTGAGCCCGTCAATGACGTTCACATCCTGCAGCATCGCGCCCAGCCGGTTTTTGACATGCCGGTCCTGTGGGCTCCCGTCCAGCAGCCGGATCGTGCCCGACGTCGGCTGCTGCAGCCCGAGCGTCATCGACACCGTCGTCGTTTTGCCTGCACCGTTGGGCCCGAGCAGCGCGACGACGCTGCCTTCTTCTATCGTCAAGGACAGATCGTCTACGGCAATCTTTCCTTTATAATGCTTGCTCACATGCTCCAGTTGGATAGCCGGATTCATTTCGTTCACCTCGTCGTTTATTTCATGTACTTAGTGTAAAGGCGCAGCGCCGGTTAAGGTATTCATGAACGTCATCGATTTCATATGACATTTGTCATCCGAACAACACAAAGACCCCCATCGGGGTGATGGGGTTATCGGATGCTGCAGCTACTAGAAGCGGATCGTCCAGCCGGGGCGGACTTGACGGCGGGTGTAGGAGACGCCGTGGACCTTCAGTCCGCGCGGATCGAGCAGCGTAATAATGTCTCCCCGCTGCTTGAGGAAATCCGGCTGTCCCTCCAGCTCCAGCGTCCTGAATTGGCCGGGAGCGATGCCGCCTGACAGCCGGTATTTTTGCTTCAGCTTGTTCGCGAGAGACCATCCGTCCAGCAGGACGGTTTGTTCCGAAGCGTTCAGCAGCGTGACCGTCGCGAAGCCTGCCCGTCTCGCGGGCAGGACGACAGCGCCGACAATGGTAACGGCTTCCTCCGGTGCCGTTATGGCATTTGGAGACGGGCCATGCTCTGTCTGCCCGTCCCAATCGAGCGGACTGCCCGTCCGGTCGTCCGTATGCCACGATTGCGATTGAAACGCGAGAAAGATCGCGATCCAGCGGCGATCCGCCGGGAAATGGATCAGCAGGCCCCCGTCCCGATATACGCCGTTATCCTTAGCGTAGGAGCCGGAATTGCCTTGATTCATGTGAATATCATGAACTCCGCTGCCGGGAACGAAGCCGAACACGGTGTCCGGCAGCTTCGGCTCCGGCCCCCATGGATCGCCATACGCATACAGCACGGCATCTTCGCAATCCATAGCGCGTTTGATGTACATTTCCAGCTTCTCGTTTAAATCGTTATCCCGTCCCGGGACATCAAACGCAAGCGGAACCAGGTTCCGCCGGTCGAACAAGTTACCGCGAATATAATCCAGCGCCATGCCTCCGGGCCGGTTCGGCAGACGTGTAAAGCCGAACGGCAGCTCAGGCAGGCCCGCCGTCACTTCATGCTCGAACCATTCGTCGGTGTAATACAGCAATTCCGATGGATGAAGCTGTGATTTTACGTTTACGGCTATCCGATATTGTACTCCTCCGGCTATGCCATGGATCTGGAAATGGGGATGGGCTCCCGTTCCCGCCTTCCGGCCGATCGCTTTGCACTTTAGCACTCCGTAAGCAATGCTCATTTGTTTCTCCTCCCGATGTTCCGGCTCCGTTGCCAGTCTCTGTATCTATCGTTTACGAAAACGATGGGCAAGTCAACCGTTTCGGGATTTTCATAGCATACGTGTAACTTTTGAAGGCAAACCACAGTCTATAGTATGATAAGAAAATGCGACTTGCGGAACCATGCTCCGCTTCGCAATTCAAATGAAAACGATAGATTCATCAAGGACAACGGAGGAATTATGAAAAAAACATCTTTAACCGCTTTGCTGCTTGCTTCATCTCTTGCTTTATTTGCGGGCTGCGAAAGCTCCAAGACGGACTCGGCCGCCAATCCATCCGAGACGCCTCCGCCGGCTGCGCAAAACAACAATACGGCCGCTACACCGCCTGCCAATCAGGCGGGAGGGACGCCGAAGCCCGGTTCAAGCTCTACACCGACACCTACCCCTTCCTCAACTCCTGCTCCTGGAGGGTCAGCGGGAAATAGCGATAAAGGGAAAACCTCGGACGCCGGCAAAGGATCCATCCAGGTCGTGGCCAAGCCAGAAAGCATTACCGTACTGGTGAACAAGCAGTTCTCCCTTCCGGATAAATACGCGCCTGCGGATCTCGTATACCCTGACGTTCCTTTTACCTTTAAAGAGAAAATAGAGAAACGCCAAATGCGTAAGGAAGCTGCAGGGGCGCTGGAGAAAATGTTTGCCGGCGCCAAAAAGAGCGGCATTTCGCTGGCCGGTGTATCCGCCTACCGCTCCCATGCGACACAAACAACATTGTTCAACAACTACGTCAAAAAAGACGGGGAAGAAAAAGCGAAGATGTACAGTGCGGTTCCCGGAACAAGCGAGCACGAAACCGGACTCGCCATCGACGTATCCGGCAGCGACGGCAAATGCGCCGCACAGGACTGCTTCGGAGGAACGAAGGAAGCCGAATGGCTTGCCAAGCACGCTCAAGAGTACGGCTTCATCATCCGCTATCCGAAAGGCAAGGAGTCTATCACCGGCTATCAATATGAGCCATGGCATCTCCGTTATGTAGGAGAGTCCATCGCCAAAGAGATTGCAAGCAAAGGCATCACGATGGAGGAATATTATAACGCGGTTCCTGTATCCAAGTAGCCGCTCCCGAAGACGCTATTAAGTGTGAGGCGCGACTATTATTACAGAAAAGCTCCGAACCGTATTGAACGACTCGGAGCCAGGCTGTTGACTCCCAACTCGTTAGTGTACCCATCCGTTGGTGAACGTACTTGAGTTGCGGACCGTAAGTCCGTTCAGATTGTCGAGTATTTTTACTCGAAAATGCCTTAGGGGGTAGGCGGGGTATCTGTTGAAGGAGCGCATGCGCTCGGCTTTGTTTTCAGAAAATTGCCGCTAGTAAGGTTTCTCGGCAAGCTCTATGGACCCTGAATCCGCTATTTTACCAAAAATGGCTCAATTTGCAGGATGATCGGACTACAGAACCTTTATTTCGCGGAAATTCACTTGTTTTCGAGGTAAAAATAGCAAATAACGGCCTCTCGGTCCGATCGCTCCCCAAAAACATCATGATTTCACGAAATAACGGATCTCCTGTCCGATCCTTCGCAGCCTGTCTGAAGGGGCGTACCCCGCCATCGGAGTATACAATCAAAATTCGATTTCCTTTGGTTTCTCAGCAAAAAAGCTCCGAACCCGTATCCAACGGTTTCGGAGCTTTTTCCCTTATTGCTTCGTAAGAATCAGAGGACCTTCCGCCGTAATGGCGATAGTATGCTCATACTGCGCCGACAAGCTTCCGTCCACGGTTCGCGCCGTCCATCCGTCGGCATCGACTTTTGCCTTAAAGCCGCCGATATTGAGCATCGGTTCAATCGTAATGACCATGCCCTCCTTCAATCTCGGGCCTTTGCCCGCCGGGCCGTAATGCGGCACCTGCGGCTCCTCGTGCATTTTGCTGCCGATCCCGTGACCTACGAAATCCCGCACTACGGACAGCCCCTCCGCCTCGGCATACACCTGAATCGCATGGGAGATGTCCCCAATCCGATTTCCTTCTACTGCCTGCTCGATTCCCTTGTACAAGGCTTCTTCCGTAACCCGCAGCAGTTTGTCAGCTTCCGGCGACACGCTGCCGACCCGATACGACCAGGCGGAGTCTGCAAGCCAGCCGTTCAGATTCACTACCATATCGATCGTGACGATATCGCCGTCCTCGTATGGCTTATCGGTAGGGAACCCGTGGCATATAACATCGTTCACCGAGGAGCATGTCGCGAACGGATACCCATTATATCCTTTTTGCTCCGGTGTTGCGCCATGCTCCGCCAAAAACTTATCGACGAATCGGTCGATATCCAACCCGGTAACGCCCGGCTTGATTAGCTTGGCAATTTCTCTATGACAGGCGGCAAGCAGCTTGCCGGCTTCATGCATAAGCTCAATTTCGCTTTTTGTTTTAATAACCATCATCGGCTTTATCACTCCCGGTTTTTCAAATTCCACTGTATATCCTTTTAGTATAACAGCTTTTGGGGTAAAAGATGATGGAGGACCGGTGAACTTTTTCACGGTCCGGAATGAACTGAGGAGCGGCAGGAAACGATAAGGAAAAATGCAGCCGGGAGGGATAAGCCATGAACGGTTTTTCCTATTATTTTCATCACTACTGGCTTTCGTCCGTACTCATTGTAGGACTTATCGGGGCAGCCATTCTTGTCTATAAAAATTGGGACCGGATTATTATTAAGGGCAGCGGCCGAAAGTGAGCAGTCACTCCTACACGTTCTATCAGCCCTGATTACGGCCCCGCCCGAAAAAAGAAAAAAAGCCTGAAAGAACGAATTCTTTCAGGCTTGCCGCAGCGCTTTATACAAGCGCTTTTTTGGCGATATCGGTACGGTAATGCTTACCTTGGAAACGAATGCGGTCCGCGTCTGCGTACGCTTTGGCGCGGGCATCGGCAATATCCTTGCCAAGCGCGGTAACACCGAGCACACGGCCTCCGTTCGTCACGATCTGACCGTCCTTCAGGGCAGTGCCTGCGTGGAAGACGACGGAGCCTTGAACCTCGTTCAAGCCTTCGATAGGCAAGCCTTTCGGGTACGAGCCAGGATAGCCTTCCGAAGCGAGAATGACGCATACGGCGGCTTCATCGGACCATTGAATATCCATTTGCTCCAGATGGCCATTCACGGCAGCAAGGAAAATATCGAGCAGATCGGTTTTCAGCCGCGGCAGCACGACTTGGGTTTCCGGGTCGCCGAAGCGTGCGTTGAACTCGATCGTCTTAGGCCCTTGCGGCGTGATCATAAGTCCCGCGAACAGCACGCCGCGGAACGGGCGGCCTTCGCTGACCATCGCAGCCGCCGTCGGCTTGATGATCGTTTCGATCGCTTCGTCGATCACGGCTTGCGGAATATGCGGCAGCGGCGTATAAGTGCCCATACCGCCGGTATTCGGTCCCTTGTCGCCGTCAAATACGGCTTTATGATCCTGAGCCGGTACCATCGGACGGACGACGCTGCCGTCGACGAACGACAGAATCGACATTTCCTGACCGGTGAGGAACTCCTCGATCACGACCTGATTGCCGGAATCGCCGAAAATTTTGCTCACCATAATATCGTGAAGCGCCTTCTCCGCTTCTTCCATCGATTGCGCTACGACGACGCCTTTGCCGGCCGCAAGGCCGTCCGCCTTAATAACCGTAGGAATCGATTGCTTGCGCAAATAGGCAAGCGCGGCTTCATAATCGTCGAACGACTCGTAGGCAGCGGTAGGAATGTTGTATTTCTTGAACAATTGCTTCGAGAACACCTTGCTCGATTCTAGAATCGCGGCATTTTGACGCGGTCCGAAGACCGGGATGTTCTTTGCTTCCAGATGATCCACGATCCCTTCGGACAACGGATCGTCCGGTCCGATAACGACCAGATCGATCGCATTGTCGATGGCGAATTCGCCGATCTCATTGAACTGATTGACCTGCAGCGGGATGCATTCCGCAACCTCGGCAATGCCGCCGTTACCCGGAGCGCAGTACAGCTCGCGCACCTTCGGGCTTTTCTTCAGCGCCCAGCAAATCGCATGCTCGCGGCCTCCGCCGCCAACTACTAATATCCGCACGGTATTAAGCTCCCCTTTACTGTTTGTTCACAACAAGCAGCTCGGTTTCGCCGCTTCCGATTTGAATCGTTTTGACAAGCAAAGAGATTTTGTTCTCTTCGTTCAGCGCCTTCCAGTACACGTCGGCGATTTCACGAATGTCGTCGGACAGAGGAACCAGCGCCGGCTCGCCCTGGAACGACGGCAGAGGGTTGCCGTCTCCTTGGTACGTATGAATGCAATGGCCGTAGCCTGGAATCGCTTTTTCGTAAGTATACGTATGACGAAGCGTCTGGTCTTCCACATTGTCGTTCGATTTCAAAATCGACAGCTTATAAGCAAATTGGCCGTCCTTCCGATCGACCAGTCCGCTGATGCGCGGCGTGAAATTCGGTGTGTCCGGCTCATAAGTACGGGTTGCAAGCGCCGATTCGAACGTGCCGCCGGATTGCAGAGCTTCATAGATCGTATCGGTTTGGTCCCCGTTCGTAATGATATGAGCTCCGTCCACATGTCTTGCCGGATAGTAAATAATAAGCGAAGGATCCGTCAATTTCGCGGGATCTTTGGCTTCCGTGCGTACAAAGCCGTTGTCTTCCTGGATAAACACCCGGTTGCGGCTGTTTTCGCTGCGTCCCATGATCCAGTACACCTGTACGAGTCGGGTACCGTCCGGCGTTGCGCCAATCACGATACCGCGGCCCGGATACACATTGTTTTGCAAGCTGTTCAAATATTGATCCGCTTGAGCGGCTCTTGTCGTTGTCACGGTTTATATCCTCCCTAGGCTTATGCGTGGATTAGTGATGGAACAAACGAACGCCGGAATAGCACATGACCATACCGTAGTCGTTAGCGGCTTTGACCACTTCTTCGTCACGCATGGAGCTGCCCGCTTGAACGACGTATTTCACGCCGCTGCGGCTCGCACGGTCAAGATTGTCGCGGAACGGCAGGAAAGCGTCGGAGCCGTAGGATACGCCCGTCAGCTTGCTGAGCCATGCGCGCTTCTCGTCGCGGGTCAATCGTGCAGGTACTTCCTCGAAGCATGCTTCCCATGCCGCCTGCTCTACCGGAGTCAGCTCTTCTTCGAGCCACAGGTCGATGGCGTTGTTTTGCTCCGCGCGGGAAAGCCCTTGGCGGAATTTCATGTTGAGCGCCTGCGGATGCTGGCGAAGGAACCAACGGTCCGCTTTATCGCCGGCAAGTCGGGTACAGTGAATCCGGGACTGCTGCCCCGCTCCAATACCGATCGTCTGTCCGTCGAGCGTATAGCAGATCGAGTTGGATTGGGTATATTTCAACGTCACGAGCGCGATCAGAAGGTCACGCTTCGCATTGTCGGGAAGGTCTTTGTTCTCCGTTACGATTTTGTCCAAAGCGGACGCGTCGATAACGCCGTTATTGCGCTCCTGCTGCATCGTCAAGCCGAACAGCGTGCGCGTTTCTACCGGATTCGGCACATAGTCCGGATCGATTTGCAAGATGAGGTAGCCGCCGTTCTTCTTCGCTTTCAAAATTTCCAGCGCTTCATCCGTATAACCAGGTGCAACGACCAAGTCGGACACTTCGCGCTTCAGCAGCAATGCCGTGGAAGCATCCACTACGTCGCTCAGTGCGGCTGCGTCACCGAAGGAGGACATCCGGTCCGCTCCGCGCGCGCGTGCATATGCCGTCGCGAGCGGAGACAGCTCCAAGCCTTCGACGAAGTAAGCTTTTTTCAGATCGTCTGTGAGCGGTGCTGCTACTGCAGCGCCTGCAGGGCTGACATGCTTGAACGATGCTGCTGCTGGCAAACCGGTCGCAAGGCGAAGCTCGCGTGCCAATTGGAACCCGTTAAGCGCGTCCAGCAGGTTAATGAAACCCGGGTCCCCGTTCAGAACTTTGATCGGCAGTTCACCTTCGGTGTAGAGCTTCGCTTGTTTTTGATGCGGGTTCATGCCGTAACGCAATTCCAGCACGTTCGTCCCGTTCGTAGTCTGGCTCATGAGTGGATCCCATCCTTCGGTTTGAGATTTATATAAGGTTCTAGATCAATTTGTCCTGAAGCGATCTGGCTTATGACGTGCGGCAGCAGTTCGTGCTCCATCGGATGAATGCGCTCGCTGAGCGATTGCTCGGTATCACCGGGAACAATATCGAGTGCGCGCTGTGCCAAAATCGGCCCGCTGTCGAGCCCGCCGTCGACCACATGTACCGTAATGCCGGTCACCTTGACGCCATGCACCAGCGCCTGACGCACCGCATGCAATCCCGGAAAAGACGGTAAGAGCGACGGGTGAATGTTGATCATCCGTCCCCAATAAGCTCCGACCAGCACATCGGTCAAAATCCGCATGTAGCCGGCAAGCACCACCAGATCAACCTGCTTGCCGCGCAGCAGCTCCAATATTTCCTGCTCGTACGCTTCGCGCGACGGATATTCCTTCGGCCGGAACGTATGTACCGCTACCCCCGCTTCCTGCGCGCGCTGAACGACCGGCGCTTGAGGCCGGTCGCAAACCAAAAGCTCGATGCTCGCATCGAGCTTGCCACCTTGTACCGCATCCGCAATGGCCTGGAAATTCGACCCGCTTCCGGACGCGAATATGGCTATGCGAAGGGGCTTATTCATACTACCGCCCCGTTAAACGTTACGATGCGTTCACCTGCTGTCACTCGGCCTAACGTATATACTTTCTCTCCGTGCTGTTCGAAAATGCGCGCTGCTTCCGCTGCTTGCTGTTCGGAAACGACAATCACCATGCCGATGCCCATGTTAAACGTACGGAACATGTCGTTGTTGCTGATCGCGCCCTCTTGCTGCATCAGCTGGAAGATCGGCAAAATCGGCCAGGAGCCGTAATCGATCTCTACATTGACGCCAGCCGGAAGCATACGAGGAATGTTCTCGATAAAACCGCCGCCTGTAATGTGCGCCAAGCCTTTAAGCTGAACGGACTCCAATGCTGCCAATACGGATTTCACGTAAATTTTGGTCGGCTCCAAAACGACGTCGCCCAGCTTGCCGCCCAGCGCATCGATGTGGTCATGCAGGCTGTAGCCTTTTTCTTCAAGCAGCAGCTTGCGGACGAGCGAGAACCCGTTGCTGTGTACGCCGCTGGATGCAAGGCCAAGCACGACATCGCCCGGACGAATGGTCGAGCCGTCGATGATTTTCTTTTTGTCCACGATCCCTACGGTGAAGCCGGCGATATCGTACTCGCCTTCGGAATACATGCCCGGCATCTCCGCCGTTTCGCCGCCGATCAAGGCACAGCCGGATTGCACGCAGCCGTCGCTGATCCCTTTGATGATCGCTTCGATTTTCTCAGGGATCACTTTGTCGCAGGCGAGGTAATCCAGGAAAAACAGCGGCTCCGCGCCTTGTACCACGATATCGTTGACGCACATGGCAACCGCGTCGATACCGATGGTGTCATGCTTATCCATGGCAAAAGCAATTTTCAGCTTCGTGCCTACGCCGTCCGTACCGGAAACGAGCACCGGCTCCTCGTATTTGTCTTTGTTCAAGCCGAAAAGCGCGCCGAATCCGCCCAAATCGGTCAATACCTCGGGACGGAACGTCGTTTTCACGTGCTTCTTCATTCGTTCTACCGCTTCGTTGCCCGCCGCGATATCGACGCCGGCTTTTTTATATGCATCCGACACAGGGTTTCACTCCTCAGTTAGGGCCGAGATTTGTGGCGCTTGGAAAAGGTGTGTGGCTCATGGTGCCTTGGCGGCTTAGCCAGACCGCTTCCAACGCGCCTCAAACTCGGCTGCGTTTAGTATAGAATGGCGGAGTCGTTATCCTCCTCCGCCTTGGTTTTTAATAAGATTGCTGGTGGCATTGCAGAGCGCCCTTTGCAGGCGCTGCTCGCCACCTATTTCTCGCTGGACTTCATCGCAGGCTTCTGATTAGCCTAATTATAGCGACAATACCTTAATCACAGCCGCAGCTGATAGAAGACTCCTCCGTGACGCGAGTAGGGTAGCTGTTGTCAAAACAGGCCGTGCAATGGCCGCGGTTGAATTCGACGTTCGGACGGCCGATCGAAGCGAGCAGGCCGTCCTTGCTCAAGAAATGCAGCGAATCGGCGTTGATCGCTTTGCGAATTTCCTCGATCGACTTCTGAGCGGCGATCAATTCCTTGCGGTCCGGCGTATCGATGCCGTAGAAGCAAGGGTTCTTGAACGGCGGCGAGCTGATGCGCACGTGCACTTCGGTAGCCCCCGCTTCGCGAAGCAGATTGACGATGCGCAGCGAAGTCGTGCCGCGGACGATGGAGTCGTCAATCATGACGACGCGTTTGCCCGCTACGATGCTGCGCACGGCGCTCAGCTTCATCTTCACGCCCTGCTCGCGCAGCTCCTGGCTCGGCTGAATGAACGTGCGGCCGGTATACCGGTTCTTAATGAGCCCAAGCTCATAAGGGATACCGGTCTGCTCCGCATAGCCGATGGCAGCCGAGATGCTGGAATCCGGCACGCCGGTAACGACATCGGCGTCCACGAACGACTCAAGCGCGAGCTGACGGCCCATCCGCTTGCGCGCGGAATGGATGTTGATCGCGTCGATATCGCTGTCCGGACGCGCAAAGTAAATGTACTCCATTGCGCAGATAGCGCGCTGCTTGATCGGCGAGAAACGGTCTTCCTTCAAGCCGTGCTTCGGGTCGAGCACAAGCAGCTCGCCCGGCTCGACATCGCGGTAATACGTGCCGCCGACCGCATCGAACGCACAGGTCTCGGACGCGAACAAGTACGCGGTGCCGAGGCGCCCCATAACGAACGGGCGCAGGCCGTGCGGGTCGCGAGCAGCGATCACTTTATCTTTGGTTTGGAACAAGAAGGCATACGCTCCGTCTACCCGGAGCAGCGCTTCCTTAATAGCCGCTACGATATCATCCTGCTTGGAACGGGCGATCAAGTGAGCTATAACCTCGGTATCGCTCGTCGTTTGAAAGATCGACCCTTGAGCCTCCAGCTCTTTCTTGATCTCGCCCGCGTTGTGCAGATTCCCGTTCGTAGCGATGGCAAGATCGCCTCCACGGTATTTGAACACCAGCGGCTGAGCGTTCGCCAGCTTGCTCTCGCCAGCCGTGGAATATCGGACATGGCCGATCGCATTGGATCCCGTCATGGTACTGAGATTGTCGTTGTTGAATACTTCCTTGACCAGACCCATGCCGCGGTGATAATGAAAGTCGGTTCCGTTGGCTACGCAAATGCCTGCGCTTTCCTGACCGCGGT
This sequence comes from Paenibacillus sp. H1-7, assembly GCF_022354825.1. Taxonomy (GTDB): domain Bacteria; phylum Bacillota; class Bacilli; order Paenibacillales; family NBRC-103111; genus Paenibacillus_S. The sequence goes on along the minus strand of NZ_CP031168.1, from coordinate 844,749 downwards.
GCTGCAAAGCATGAAGCCCGTAGTACGAAAGGTTTGCGGCTTCGGAGTGACCGTACACTCCGAATACGCCGCATTCCTCGCGAAGCTTGTCAAACAGACCGTCATGGCTGTTGATTCCATCATTATAGAAACGTCCTGTCCAAAGCTGCGGTTGCGGCTGCATTACTTCATCAGACATGGAATCGCATCCTTCCAAACCTTTTCTAGTTGTGCAACAGGTGCTTGGATGACTGGTTTAGCGTTCACTTGGATTTGTAATTCGTTGCCTTGAACCTGGCCTAGCTCTTGATACGGTACGCCTTGCTCGGCGATCCACTGCTTCAATGCTCCGGCTTGTTCAGGCGATGCGCTTAGCAGGATACGGGATTGGCTCTCGCTGAACAGCGCGATATCGTTGCGCAGCTCGGAGGTGAAGTTCACGCTGGCTCCCAGACGGCCGCTGATGCAGCTTTCGGCCAAAGCAACGGCCAAGCCGCCGTCGGACAAGTCATGCGCAGAAGCAACGTACCCTTTTTGGATCGCGCCAAGAACGGTATTCAAAAGCTTTTTCTCTACATCCAGATCGATTTGCGGAGGACGTCCTTCCGTTACGCCGTGAAGCACGTATTGGAACTCGCTTCCGCCCAGCTCCGCTTTCGTCTCGCCGAGCAGGATGATGATGTCGCCTTCTTTTTTGAAGCCTTGTGTTGTAATGTGATCCGTATCGTGTACGAGACCTACCATGCCGACAACCGGCGTCGGGTAAATCGCGCCTTTTGCGTTTTCGTTGTACAAGCTGACGTTACCGCCGATAACCGGAGTCTCCAGCTTGCGGCAAGCTTCCGCCATACCGTCCGCCGCTTTTTCCAGCTGCCAGAAAATATCCGGCTTCTCCGGGCTTCCGAAGTTCAAGTTATCCGTAATCGCCAATGGCTCCGCACCGGAGCATACGTTGTTGCGTGCGCCTTCGGCAACCGCAATCATACCGCCTACTTCCGGATCGAGGTACACATAGCGGCCGTTGCAGTCCGTGGACATCGACAACGCTTTGCGCGAGCCGTTAATCGTTACTACAGCCGCATCGGAGCCGGGGCGTACCGCCGTGCTGGTGCGAACCATGTAATCGTATTGGTTGTAAACCCACTCTTTGCTTGCAACCGTAGGGGATGCGAGCACTTTTTCCAAAGCGCCGTTCAAATCGGTCACTTCCGGATACCGAGTCGTATCGACGGAAGCATTGTCAACATAATAAGCAGGAACCTGGGAAGGCTTGTTGTATACCGGGCACTCGTCTACAAGCGCGGTTACAGGCATGTCGCCTACCAGCCCGCCTTTGTGAAAGAGCTTCAGACGGCCGTCGTCGGTAACTTTGCCGACCTTCGCGCAGTGAAGGCCCCAACGCTCGAAGATTGCTTTGGCTTGAGCTTCATGCTTAGGCTCGACAACGAACAGCATGCGCTCCTGCGATTCGGACAGCATCATTTCGTAAGGCGTCATGCCTTCCTCGCGCTGAGGAACCTCGTCGAGGTACAGCTCCATACCGTTGCCCGCTTTGCTTGCCATTTCCGCACTGGAGCAAGTCAAGCCTGCGGCACCCATATCTTGAATACCGAGCACGATGCCGGAGTTGATCAGATCAAGACAAGCTTCCAATACGAGCTTCTCCATGAACGGATCGCCGACTTGCACAGCCGGACGCTTCGCTTCGGATTCGGCGGTCAGTTCCTCGGATGCGAACGTCGCACCGTGGATGCCGTCGCGGCCCGTTGCCGGACCTACGTAGAACACAGGGTTGCCTACCCCTTTGGCTACGCCTTTTTGAATTTTGTCGTGATCGATGATCCCTACGCACATTGCGTTAACGAGCGGATTGCCTTCGTAGCTCTCGTCGAACATCACTTCGCCGCCGACGGTCGGAATGCCGATACAGTTACCGTAGCCTGCAATCCCGGATACTACATGCTCGAACAAATATTTGACGCGCTCATTCTCGAGACGGCCGAAGCGCAAGCTGTTCAGCAATGCTACCGGACGCGCACCCATCGAGAAAATGTCGCGGATAATGCCGCCGACCCCTGTCGCTGCGCCTTGATAAGGCTCGATCGCGGACGGATGGTTATGGCTTTCGATTTTAAATACGACCGCCTGGTTGTCGCCGATATCGACGATTCCCGCGCCTTCGCCCGGTCCCATCAATACGCGAGGACCCGTTACCGGGAACTTGCGAAGTACAGGCTTGGAATTTTTATAAGAACAGTGCTCGGACCACATAACGCTGAATACGCCGATTTCCACATAGTTCGGTTGACGACCGAGGAAGCCGCAAATTTTATCGTATTCGGCATCGGTTACGCCCATCTGCTTGTAAATTTGTTGTTCTGCGATTTGTTCTGCAGTTGGCTCCTTAGCCGATAGTTGCTGCGCCATGTTTTTCCCTCCAAGTGCTCAAGATCGATGTGAACATCCGTTTGCCGTCCGCCGAACCGAGCAGCTCGTGCACTGCGCGCTCCGGATGCGGCATCATGCCAAGCACGTTGCCGTTTTTGCTGCAGATTCCCGCGATGTCGTCCACGGAACCGTTAGGATTGCTGCCCGCTTCGTAACGGAACACGATCTGATTGTTGGCTTTCAGCTCCGCCAATGTTGCATCGTCACAGTAGTAGTTGCCTTCGCCGTGAGCGATCGGAATGTTGATCAGCTCGCCTTGCTTGTACTCCGACGTAAACGGAGTCGCCGTATTTTCCACCTGCAGCATCGCTGCGTGACAGCGGAATTTGAGCGATTCGTTGCGAAGCATAGCTCCAGGAAGCAAGCCCGATTCAAGCAAAATTTGAAATCCGTTGCAAATCCCGATAATATATTTTCCCTGCTCCGCAGCTTGAACGAGCGCATTCATTACCGGAGCAAAGCGGGCGATAGCGCCGCAGCGCAGGTAGTCTCCGTAAGAGAAGCCTCCTGGAACGATGATACAGTCATAAGAAGATAAATCCGTTTCGGTATGCCAAACGTAGCTAACAGGCTGGCCGATCGTGTCCTCTACCGCTTTATAACAGTCGATGTCACAATTAGAGCCGGGAAACACCAGTACAGCGAAATTCATCACGTGCTCCTCCTTTAAGGGTCGATCTATTCTCTGTCGATTTATAAATCCGTCGTGTCCGGATGGTAGTCTGGATTAAACGAGCTCGTAGCGGTAATCTTCGATAACGGTGTTAGCCAACAGCTTCTCGCACATCGCCTTTACGCGTTCTTCCGCTACAGCGCGGTCTGTCGTGCCGAGCTCCAGCTCCAAGTATTTGCCTACGCGCACTTTGCCCACTTCGTCAAAGCCCATGGAATGAAGAGCGCCTTGAACGGCTACGCCTTGCGGATCGAGTACGCTTTGCTTGATCGTTACATAAACGGTTGCTTTTAACATGGGGTGAATCCTCCTTGGGAGTAAGTGGTTTCTTTCACACTATAAATGATGGATCTCGTATATCGTGAACGGCGCTAATAATTCGGTCGTCGAATCATTTCACCAAACGGTCGTAAATCGCTCTGTAGCGGCGGGACGTTTCCTCAACGACGTCATCCGGCAGCGGGTCCGGCTCGCTGTTTTTGTCCCAATCGGTTCCCGACAAGTAGGTCCGGACCGGTTCTTTATCCATGCTGTCGATCTCGATGTCGAATGCGTAGTTTTCCTTCGCCCAAAAACGGGAGGAGTCCGGAGTGAAAATTTCATCTATTAAAATAATTTCTCCGTCGATCAGGCCGAACTCGAATTTCGTATCCGCCAAAATGATGCCCCGCTCCTCGCAAAACTGGCGGGCAAATTCATACAGCATGATGCTCTTCGCTTCCAGCTGCTCCGTCAGCTCGGCGCCGACAAGCTCCTTCATACGCTCGATCGAAATGTCTTCGTCGTGGCCTACGTCGTTTTTCGCGGCAGGAGTGAAGATCGGCTTCGGGAAACGCTCGTTTTTGCGCATTCCTTCAGGCAGCTTGTGCCCGTTGATCTCGCCTGTCTTCTCATACTGACGCCAGCCGCCGCCGGTTATGTAGCCGCGCACGACGCATTCAATGTCGATCCGCTCCGCTTTCTTGGTCACCATGAAGCGGTCCTTCATGATGTCGCGGTCGGTGACGATATCGCCGAGCTGCTCTACATCGCCATGTACCACATGGTTAGGCATCATGTGTTTCGTTTGCTCAAACCAGAACTTGCTCAAGCTGTTCAGCACGTTCCCTTTATCGGTTACGGCTGGCGAGAGCACCCAGTCAAACGCCGAGATGCGGTCGGTTACCGCGATAAGATAATACTCTCCCAGATCGTACAGCTCGCGGACTTTGCCTTTATACAGCAGTGGTGCTTTGACAAAAGGTTCAGCGCTAGAAATCGCCTTCGTTACGGCCATGATTGAGTTGGTCCTCCCCAAAGGTGCCTGAAGCATGAGAGCTGAGATCCTATACCATTACTTGTCCGCCCTGATCATGCTTCAAACACGTTTTATTTATAGATTAAATTAAGCCCAAACGCTCGAAGATCGTATCCACATGCTTCAAATGCCAGCTAGGATTGAAGCAATCCTCGATTTCCTCCAGGCTCAGCTGCTCGCGGATTTCCGGCGTGCTCTCGATGATCTCGCGGAACGAACGCTGCTGCTCCCAAGCCTGCATTGCTCTAGGCTGTACGGTATCGTACGCTTGCTCGCGGCTGAAGCCTTTGTCGATCAGCTTCGTCATCACGCGGCCGGAGAACGGAACGCCGTACGTGCTTTGCATATTGCGCTTCATATTCTCTGGGAACACGGTCAAGTTCTTGATGATATTGCCGAGACGGTTCAGCATGTAGTTCAAAAGCGTCGTCGCATCCGGCAAAATAATGCGCTCTACGGACGAGTGCGAAATGTCGCGCTCATGCCACAGCGTTACATTCTCGTAAGCGGAAATCATGTGGCCGCGGATCACGCGGGACAAGCCGGAGATGCTTTCGCAGCCGATCGGGTTGCGCTTGTGCGGCATCGCGGACGAGCCCTTTTGCCCTTTGGCGAACGGCTCCTCGACTTCGCGGAATTCGCTCTTTTGCAGCGCGCGAATTTCGGTAGCAAACTTGTCGAGCGAAGTGGCAACCAGCGCCAGCGTAGCCATATATTCAGCGTGACGGTCACGCTGCAGCGTTTGGGTCGAGATCGGAGCCGGGTTCGTTCCGAGCTTGTCGCAGACGTACTTTTCCACGAAAGGATCGATGTTCGCGTACGTGCCTACCGCGCCGGAAATTTTCCCGTACTGTACGCCGTCAGCCGCAAAGCGGAAGCGCTCGAGATTCCGTTTCATCTCTTCGTACCAGAGAGCCATTTTCAATCCGAACGTTGTCGGCTCGGCATGTACTCCATGCGTACGGCCCATCATTGCCGTATCTTTGTGCTCGATTGCTTTGTTTTTCAAAATTTCGATGAAATTGATAATGTCCTTCTCTAAAATCTCGTTGGCTTGCTTCAGCAAGTAGCCAAGAGCAGTATCCACCACGTCGGTGGAAGTCAAGCCGTAATGCACCCATTTGCGCTCCGGTCCGACCTTCTCGGAAACGGCGCGGGTAAACGCGATTACGTCGTGGCGTGTTTCCAGCTCGATTTCATAAATGCGGTCGATATCGAATGCGGCGTTCTTACGCAGCTCCTTGACGTCTTCTTTCGGAATAACGCCGAGCTCAGCCCATGCTTCGCAGGAAAGCAGCTCTACTTCAAGCCATGCGTTGAATCTGTTCTCTTCAGTCCAAATGCGTGCCATTTCCGGTCTTGTGTAACGATCGATCATTGTATTTCCTCCGATTCTATGCTTTTCGTTCTAATTATTAGATTTCCATATGTCCGAAGCCTCTATCCACTGCATAGCCGCATCCGTCGATCCGGCCAGCACGTTGACGTGCCCCATCTTCCGGTTATGCTTGCTCTCGCTCTTGCCGTACAGATGAACCTTAGCCGTAACGCCCGGAGCAACCTGCTCCGATTCCGGCTTCACGATCCAATCCAGCAGCGGCTCGACATGCTGTCCGAGCACGTTGACCATCACCACCGGGGTCAAAAGCTCCGTTGATCCGAGAGGCAAATTGCAGATGGCGCGCACATGCTGCTCAAACTGCGACGTGGCGCAAGCCTCCATCGTGTAATGCCCCGAATTGTGCGGCCTTGGAGCCAGCTCATTGACGAACAGCTGTCCGTCGCGGGTAAGGAACATCTCCACGGCGATCAGCCCGATCACGTTCAGCGATGCCGCGATTCTCATCGCTAGCCGCTCCGCCTCCTGCTGAATGCTCTCGCTCGTTCTCGCAGGAACAATGGATAGATGCAATATATTATTGATATGAATGTTCTCCGCCGCAGGGAATGCTTTCACTTCGCCTCTTGGGCTTCTTGCCGCTATGACGGATAGTTCCTTCTCGAAGTGGATAAACTGTTCGAGCACCAGCTCCGTCTTCGCTTTACTCAGCGTTGCGAAAGCTTCCTCGACTTCATCCAGCGACCGGATGACCCATTGGCCTTTGCCGTCGTAGCCGCCGGTCGCCGTCTTCAGCACGCACGGCGTACCGAAGCGTTGTACCGCTTCGCGAAGCTGTTCGGCGCTGGCAATTTCCGCATAAGGCGCCACCTTCACGCCCGCCGCTTCAATCGCCCGCTTCTCGCGCAGACGATGCTGCGTCGTATACAGCAGCTGGCTTCCCTGCGGGACGTACGATTCGGCCATCAGCAGGCCGGTTACGTCGGCGTCGACATTTTCGAACTCATACGTGATGACGTCCGATTGCTCCGCCAAAGCTCTTGCAGCTTCCACATCATCATAGGAAGCGACGATCTGCCGGTCGGCCACTTGTCCGCAAGGCGCATCCGGGGTCGGATCCAGCGTCACGAAGCGGTAGCCCATGGCCCTTCCGGCCAATGCGAGCATGCGGCCCAGCTGGCCGCCGCCAAGTACGCCGATCGTGCCTCCGGGACGAATTACCTTGCCCGTCTCGTTGTTGTTCTGTGCTTGGCTCATTCGAGCACGCTGCTTTCTATGACCGATTGGCGAATCCGCTCGCGGCGGTCACGCACCTTTTGCTGCAGCTCGGCATCGAACGCGCCCAGGATTTGTGCTGCCAGCAGTCCGGCGTTCGTTGCGCCGGCATGACCGATGGCTACCGTCGCCACAGGAATGCCGCCCGGCATTTGCACGATCGACAGCAGCGAGTCCATTCCGTTCAGCGTGGACGTTTTGACAGGCACGCCAATAACCGGCAGCTCCGTTTTTGCGGCGACCATGCCGGGCAGATGAGCGGCTCCGCCCGCTCCCGCGATAATAACCTTCAATCCGCGTTCGGCCGCGGACGCCGCATACTCGAACATTAAATCCGGCGTACGGTGAGCCGATACGACTTGCTTCTCGTAAGGCACCCCGAGTTCCTCCAGCATGTCGCAAGCATGCTTCATGGTTTCCCAATCGGACTTGCTTCCCATGATCACTCCAACAAGAGCAGACATAATAACCTCCGTCGTCTATTTTCCTGATTAAACACAAAACGCCCGGCAGATAGGCACCGTAATGGTCTATCGGCAGGACGACGAGTATTGCACAGCGCAAGCTAAGGCCGAGCACCGGTGTGCCGACCTTCGAACACGCATACTCGTAGTCCAAAAATTTATGGTTTTTGGGTAGATACTTCCGGGCCATATCCCCGACATTATACGAGAAAATTTGACATTTTCAGCTAAAAATCCACGTTACGATTACACTTTTAGTTTACCAGTGATGGAAGGCATGTGTCAACAAAAAAAGACGAACATTATGTGAATCAGAATCCTATAAAGTTCGCATTTCAAATAGCATAACCGGGCAAAATGTGGAGTTAACTCCCATTTTGTTTCATTTTAATCAACAATTCACGGCTTTCCTGAATTTCCTCCCCGCTCAAATTGCCCTCCGCCCACTGCTCCGGCTCAAGCTCAGACCAACGCTCGTACATGTCGATGCCGCGCTCCACCAGCTTAGGATTGCCCGGATCGTCGTCGAGCATGAAAAACAGCATGTCCTCCGCCTTCGCCAGCTGGCCCGTCGCATCGTAGTGGCCGAGCAACAGCTCCATCAGCCGCAAATTCATTCTGGTCTGCTTCACTTGAGGCAGTAGGATGCTCACCCGTTCCTCCGCGTCACGATGCAGCTCTTCCGCATCTTCCATTTGCCGTATTTCCAGAAGCAGCTCCAGCGACTTCAAGAAACAGCTCTCCGCTTCCAACGGCTCACCGGCATCACCAAGCAGCTCCCCTTCCGCCTTCAGCATGTCGCTCAGCAGCAATCCTTTTCCCGCATCAAAATGGCCGTTAGCCGAAAGCAAGCCAATGATATCCTTGACGGACAGCGCCCGGACCAGCTTGGAATTGAGTCCAAGCAGCTGCTTCATCGCCTGGGCGATAAGCTCCATCGCTTCCGCGAGCCTGCGGTTTTGCCGCTTCAGCAGCACCTGCGCCATTGTAACCGTGAACTGCTCAATCATTCGTAAAAGATAGTCTCTGCGATACAACGCCATCCCTCCAGCCCATGACGGATTTCTTCTATTGTAACGCATGGGATTGGGTATTGAAAAATTCCGCACCGGACCACACCGGCTTAAAAACAAATCCCCCAAAGGTTAAGATCATGCTTCGAAGCTTAATCCTGTTGCTTTTGGGGGAGCCCCCATTATCCATAGGAAATTGCTCCGCATAATTTCCTAAACAAAAATAAAACCGCCGGTTCAAGCCTCAGCTTGAATCAGCGGTTTTCCCGTTCCTATTCATTTTATCCTGTATAAGCACGGTATTCAGTCAATTCGGTGCTGCGCCCTTTAGCCGCCCATTCGTACCCGAGCTCCGATGGCAGAGACCCGCGATGGAAGCTGTCCAGCAATGCTTCGCGCAAGCCTAGCACCCAATTGAACTTCACTTCCTCGTCCCTTTGGATCAGCTCCTCAGGGAACGTGCGGATAGCCGGCATCGATTCCAGCATCCCGTTCATGCACAGCACTTCCGCATACGCCGCTTCCAGTCCGCACGGAATGGTTGATCCGCCGTTAGAGACAGCTTTGATGCAGGTGCCGAGCTTACTGTATTTTTGCTGCGCATAGTGCTTGACCGTACCGTCATTAAATACCGCCTCGATACGGTTCTCGTTTGTTCCTGACGAATAGGTAATAACAGCGTTTTCAAATTCAAAATGAAGCGCAGGACCGTAGTTGTCGCTAACTGCATGGGTAGCGTAAAACAAAACCTCCACGCCGTTATCGCCATAAGCCCTGAGCGCACACGTATCGAAATTTTCAATCTTGTTCGCCCTGTACAGCTCCGCCTCTACGGTTTGCAGCGGCAGACTGCGATCCGTCTGGCCTCCCAGGACATAAAACATATTGTGCAAATAATGAGACGTAGCGTTATGAGCTACGCTGTCCAAAATCCACTCGCCGTTATCGCCTTTTTTCCGGCCTTTCCACCCGCTCATGAAATAGCTGTCTGTCCGTCTCCACAGCACGATGGACTTAAGCCGCTTCGGCTTCCCGAACAAGCCGCCGGAAATATCCTGCTTCAGCTGCTGAATTTGCGGCGTAAACGACCAGTCGAAGCCGATGGCCACGAACTTTCCTGCACGGTCCCGTGCTTCCATCATCTTGTGAACGTCTTGTACCGTAGGAGAAATCGGCTTCTCGCACAGCACGTTGCTCCCCTTCGACAGCGCCAGGCAGGTCTGCTCGCAGTGAAATTGTATCGGTGTGGATATTACGGCAAGATCCGCCGTGCTTTGAGCATAAAAGCTTTCCATCGTCGGATAAAACGGCACGTTCCGTTCCTTCAGCGCCTCGTAAAACTTGCTCGTTTCCGGCTTTACATCGACTACCCCTGCGATAAAAGCTTCATTTTCATAGTTTCCGTTCAGCATTTCGTTAACATAGTTGGCTCCATAGCCGCCAATGCCGACCAATAAAATGGATACCCTATTCCCGCTCATTCTTCCTTCACCTCGGTTTTACAAGTTCATTGCAAGCTTCATTCTACACCCGCGGGTACGGGTCGTCTTATAAATTATGGAATCGTCTTCTCAATTTTGGAACCGCTATCTTATCGTCCCATTACTGTCCGGCAGCACGTCCGAAACGAGGATTGAGGGCATGGACAAAAAGAAAAGATCCGGCGCCAGGCCGAACCTTCCCTTCGTTTTTATTCTTGAACGTCTTCGTCCCCGTCACGCATATCGACCGGTCCCGGATTCGGCGAAACCGGGGGATTTATTTGCACGGGCTTGTCCGTCGTACGCGTTTCATGCATCCCCACCGCACCCATCTGGTGCGTCTTCAGATCCCGAAGCTCCTTGTTCTCGACCATAATATTCACCTCCTGCGTCAATAGACGGTCTATCACGCTCTAGTGTGTCTGTTGAACCGCCCTATTATGTACAAGGGTACGGCAGCGTATTGCTATTGGCCGTGAAATTCGGTATAGTTAAAATGTAAAACATTTTCTTCAATATTAATGATTTATGAAAAATATTTTCTTATAATGAGGAAGCCTATGCCAGGAATTTTAAGCGCGATTCAAGAACAAATGGACACGATGAATCCGAAGGAAAAAGAAATCGCAGCCTACGTCCTCGCCCACTCCCACGACGTAGTCCAGATGGGCATTACCGACCTATCTCAGCAGTCCGGGAGCAGCACGGCGACCATCTCCCGCTTCTGCAAGCATTTTCATTTTGCAGGATATATGGAGTTCAAGGTCAAGCTGGCCGCCGAGCTTGCACAGCAGCCGCCATCCGGCGTGCAGTCCTATCAGGATATCGTCGCAGGCAACCCGCTTACGAGCATCGTTGCCGCCATGGAGGCGAATCACGTCAATTCGATTACCGATACGACACGGCTGCTTGACATGAAGCAGCTGCAGAAGGCGATCGATGCGCTCAAGTCGGCACGGCAGATCGATCTGTACGGAGTGGCGACGTCCGGTCTCGTCGCGCAGGATTTTTACCAGAAGCTGATCCGGATCGGCAAGCGGGCCGTGACGTTTTCGGACCCGCACATGCAGGTCACTTCGGCCTCCAGCCTGACAGAGCAGGATGTGGCGATCGGCATCTCTTATTCCGGGGAAACGGCGGAGACGATAGCGGCGTTAAAATGTGCGGCCGAGAACGGAGCAACGACGATTTCCTTAACGAAATTCGGCGCGAACACGCTGACCTCCCTCGCCTCGATCTCATTGTTCACCTCTACGCTGGAGGAAGGGATGCGGCGCGGAGATATGGCTTCGCGGATCGCTCAGCTGCATGTCATCGATATTTTGTTCGTGGGCTTGATCAGCGAGCAGTTCGACGACCTGGTGCCCCGTCTCGAAAATTCATTTCAAATGGTTAAAAAATACCGTTAGTCACAAGGAGCAGATACCCGTGAATTTACTTACTTTCGATTCTCATGACAAGCTGCATGAATCCGGGGCCAGCATTATTACCGGCCTCGTCCAAACGAATCCCCGCTCGGTGCTCGGACTGGCCACCGGCGGAACGCCGGTAGGCATTTACGAGGAAATCGTCAAAAGCTACCAGCGCGGCATCGTTTCCTTCCGTGACGTCACGTCGTTCAATCTCGACGAATATGTCGGGCTTCCCGAGGACCACGCGGAGAGCTACCGCAATTATATGAACATGCATCTGTTCAATCATATCGATCTGCCCCGCAGCCAAGCGCACATTCCCGACGGCAACGCAGCCGATCCGGCAGCGGAGTGCAAGCGTTATGACAAGCTGCTGGAGCAAGCCAAGCAAATCGACCTGCAGCTGCTCGGCCTCGGCCACAACGGGCATATCGGCTTTAACGAGCCGGATCACGCCCTGATCAGCGGCACGCATGTCGTAGAGCTGCGGGAGCAAACCCGCAAAGCGAACGCCCGCTTTTTCGATTCGATGGATCAGGTGCCTACGCATGCATTGACTATGGGTGTAGGGACGATTTTGAAGGCGAAAATGATTCTGCTCGTCGTTAAGGGAGCCGACAAAGCCGAAATCGTTCACCGCGCCCTGACCGGGCCGATCACGACGGACTGCCCGGCATCGCTCCTGCAGACGCATCCGCACCTGGTCGTACTACTGGATTCCGAAGCAGGGAGGCTGTTCAAATGAATGAAGTAAAAACAACATATATCTATAACGCAACCATTGTCACACCCGATACAACCGTGAAAAACGGATGGATTCTCCTTACTGACGGGCGAATTTCCGCTATAGGCAAAGAAACCGGAAGCGTAGAGCATGCGCGCACGCTCGCACAGCATTGTGAAGTGATTGACGGCCAAGGCGGATACGTGCTGCCGGGCTTCATCGATGTCCATGTCCATGGCGGCTACGGCCATGATTTTATGGATGCGGATGCAAAGGGCCTTGACGAGATTACCCGTTTTCACGGACAAAACGGTACGACCGTGATGCTGGCAACGACAGTAACGGCTCCGAAAGCGGACTTGGATCAGGTGCTTGAGCGCGTACATGCGTATCGGGAGGCCGGAATGCCTTACGCGCAGCTGCACGGCGTCCACCTGGAAGGGCCGTACATAAGCGCCAAATGGCCGGGAGCACAAAACCCGCAGCACATTGTAGCGCCTCAGCCTGCCTGGCTGGAGGATTGGACGCAGCGCTTCCCGGGTCTCATCAGCATGCAGACGCTCGCGCCGGAAACCGAAGGCGCTCTTGCCTACATCGAAGCTTTGACCGGCAAAGGGATCATTGCGGCGCTCGGTCACACCGACGCTACGTACGATCAAGTGCAGCTCGCGGTGGAGCATGGCTTAAGCCACGCGGTGCATACGTTCAACGCGATGACGCGCCTGCATCATCGCGATCCGGGCACGGTCGGCGCCGTGCTGACCAATCCCGGCATCATGGCGGAAGTGATCGCCGACGGCCATCACGTGCATCCCGCATGCATTCGCCTGCTCGCGCAGACGAAGGGCCCCGACAACCTGCTGCTCATCACCGACGCCATGTCCGCCGCCGGACTCGGCAACGGCGAATACAAGCTTGGCGGGCTTGACGTTGTCGTCAACGGCGGCGTCGCGCGCCTCAAGGAAGGCGACAGCCTCGCGGGCAGCACGCTCACGATGATCGAAGCGTTCCGCTATGCGGTACGCGAAGTCGGCATCAGCGTCGAGCACGCCAGCCGGATGGCCAGCGGCACACCTGCCCGCAGGCTCGGCATTGACCGGCTGACCGGCTCCCTCGCGCCGGGCAAGCAAGCCGACGTGCTGCTGCTCAATCAGCAGCTGGAGCTCGAACGCGTCTGGTCGCAAGGACGCGTACTGTTGTAAGGCTTGCCGCTCTAGGTGCGGCAAGGCAGCGTCGCGCTCTTCGCTTGCGCGAAGAGCGGGTGCACGAATACCCCGGCCAGCTCCCATATGTGGAGCTGGCCGGGGTATTTGGGTTTGGCTCGCGGGCGGCGCAAGCATCGCGAGCGGGGCGGGAACGTGGCGTAGGCCTCAAGCCGGGAATGCTGCTGGAGCTTTCCCGGTGCTTTCGCCGCCACGGCCGCGGTTGTATTTGTAATGCGGGTTTTACCCCCGCATTTCTACCATCACAGCTGAACCGCTTTACGCTAGCTCAGCCGGTTTACGCTTCCCTAACGCGGTTTTTCCGCGTTACAGCTCCCTCAATCCCTTCATCCGCTGCTGTAAGTCGGTTTTTCCGCGCTACAGATCCGCTCTTCTGCCTTCACAGCCGATTCACCCTTCTCTAACGCGGTTTTTCCGCGTTACAGCTCATCAAATCCCTTCATCGGCTGCTGTAAGACGGTTTTTCCGCGCTACAGAACCGCTCTTCTGCCTTCACAGCCGATTCACCCTTCCTAACGCGGTTTTTCCGAGTTACAGCTCCCTCAATCCCTTCATCGGCTGCTGTAAGTCGGTTTTTCCGCGCTACAAAAGACGTCCTCCAGCAACTTCAGCCGATTTACTCTCTCCTCACTCGGTTTTCCCTAATGCAACATCACGTGCAACTCACCCAGCCTTATGTTACAATCAGGAATCACATCATTAATTGTTAGGAGTGAAAATTATGGATATTACAGCAAACGATGTTGCTGAATGGATGCTGAAGGAAGTCAGGTTTGCAGGGATCCTGTATCAGCAGGACGCGGTTAATTATATTTTGGCTAACTTTGGCGAAGAGTTTATCTATGTGAATGAAAACGGGAATCAGTCGATCGCCAAAGAGGTCAAAAAGATATTTAAAAAACTGCATCACGGAAAAGCGGCATGGGATCGGGACGGTTTCTTTTGGGGATGGACGGGACCCTAAGTTACTCTATACCAACAACCAATCTCCCAACAGCCATGAGTACGTTTTAGGCTACTCAGATCGCAACGCCAGACTGCATCTCCACCATGCACACCTATTTCTTCTCAAATGAAGCTTCCCGGTGCCGGTGCCGTTCCCTCCATACCTGTGCAAACACCAGTGTTACCCTCTTCCTTCAGTCCACTGCGTACCACTCCGTTCACCCTGTGCAGATCGCAGCCAGTTTGCTCCTGAACCACGGCTGCACTCATCCTCGCATACCCTCTCTGCCAATGTAGGGTTTGACCTATCGCCACGTGGCTCCGAAACTCGCTTGGGATTTGGGCGCATTGGAATCAACCGCTACCTCGGCATGGCATAAGCCTGTTTCCCTATTTCCCTCAAGCCTACTCCGTATCAATGTACTCCCTGCGCAGACCGTGAGTGAAAATTACCTCCGAACTCCAGCCGCACTCAACCTCACATCCTCTCCCCTCCCCGATAATCAACACCTTACACCATACCCCCATTTCTAACCAAATCATCCATAGTGCGCTATGCATCACGCTTCAACCCTTGCTCACTTCCGGCATGATCCATTGCCGCCAGGCCGTGCACCTCGCCTCTTCCACACTTCCACACGATCCATCGCTTGATACCACGCCTCGACTCTTCCACCCTTCCGGTACGTTCCATCGCATAGCAGCTCGCATGTCTCTCCCGCCTTCCGGCAAGATCCATCGCTTGCCAGCTCGCCTCGACTCTTCCACCCTTCCGGCACGATCCATCGCTTGTCACCACGCCTCGACTCTTCCGCCCTTCCGGCACGATCCATCACTCCGCACCACGCCTCGCCTCTTCCTCACTTCCGGCACGATCCATCACTCGACACCACTCTTCGACTCTTCCGCCCTTCCGGTACGTTCCATCGTGTAGCAGCTCGCTATGTCTCTCCCGCCTTCCGGCATGATCCATTGCCGCCAGGCCGCGCACCTCGCCTCTTCCACACTTCCACACGATCCATCGCTTGGCACCACGCCTCGACTCTTCCGCCCTTCCGGTACGTTCCATCGTATAGCACCACGCCATGTCTCTCCCGCCTTCCGGCATGATCCATCCGCCTAGCAGTGCACTCACGAATCCCCCATGCTGAAACACCACACTCAATGCGCCACATACCCTACAGCACACAAGCGGATCACGCGTTACTACACGCTCTCCTGCTTCTGCTCCAATCGTGCCACCGCGTCGCCGAAATGATATCGGCACGCCTGCAGCGCCTCCATCGCCTGCTCCTTCGCCACGCCGAAGCGAAGCATCAATATCGCGACACGGGCGTCTCCGTCCGCCTGCTGCACATAGTGCGCAGCGGTTACCTGCGCTGCTCCGGTCGCCTCGCTAACGATGCGTACGACGCGATCGCGCAGCTTTTCGTTCGTCGCCTGTACGTTAACCATCAGGTTGCCGTACACCTTGCCGAGCTTGATCATCGCGGTCGTCGTGATCATGTTCAGCACCATTTTCGTTGCCGTCCCCGCCTTCAACCGGGTCGAGCCCGTCACGACTTCGGGACCTACCGGCACCTCGATCCCGTATTCCGCCGCCTCGCTTAGCGCTGCGGAGTCGTTGCAGGAAATACTCGCCGTCAAGGCGCCAAGCTCCCTCGCCCGGCGAATGGCGCCGATCACATACGGCGTGCTGCCGCTTGCGGCGATCCCTACTACTGCATCGCCCGCCGTAATGTGTGCGGTGATCTCCCTCGCTCCTGCTTCCTCGTCATCTTCGGCGTTTTCAATCGCCGTTGTGATCGCCGCTTCGCCACCTGCGATGAGGCCCGTCACAAGCGTACGGTCCACGCCGAACGTCGGCGGACACTCGGAAGCGTCGAGTACGCCGAGCCTCCCGCTCGTCCCGGCTCCGACGTAGAAGAGCCGGCCTCCGTGCTGCATAACCTGCACAATCGCTTCAATCGCTTCGGCGATACGAGGCAAAGCCCGTTCCACCGCCAAAGCGACGGTTTGATCCTCTTCATTCATTATTTTTATAATGTCAAGGACGCCGGCTCGGTCCAACTGCTCCGATTTAGCGTTTCTTTGCTCGGTTACAGGTTGACTAGTGTAGTGTTTATTCAATATGCTTCCCTCCCTGTCTCCACTCTTCCACTCGCTGCCGGATGCCCTCATCGATCCGAACACCCGTTTGCTTTAACGCCAACAAATAACAGCCGGTCACGGGCGGAACCGTCAATCGGTTCACATGAAATCCGTTGGACCGGATCAGCTCATGACCGGCCAACCGGTTCATGAACCAATTGTCCTGGAACAACCCTCCGCTCAGGACGAGCGGCATTTCCGCCGCCTGCAATCCAGGCTGCCTTTCCACCAATCCGGCCGCTGCCGATGCCGCCAAGACAGCAAGCTCCTCTACAGCTGAAGTAACAATCGCATCGGCAACCTCATCGCCTTCCTGCGCCGCCAGCACCGTCAGCTTGGACACCTCGGCAATCGCCGTCCGTACATTCGGCTGGCCGTACACATGCGTTATAATCCGGTTCGGATCAGGCAGCGACCAATGCTCCAGCACCCGCTCCGTCAGCACGGTTCTCTTGCCGCGCCCGTCATGCTGCTTCATAACCGCATTCAGCGTTTGCCGCCCGATATCGTAGCCGCTGCCCTCATCCCCGAGCAAATACCCCCAGCCCCCGACTCTTACATAAATGTCGGATTCCGGAATATAGCCGCATGCAATCGATCCCGTTCCAGAGATGAGCACGATGCCCTTCTCTCCCCATGTACCTGCAGTCAGTACAGTAACCGCATCGTTATGGATCGTTACCGTCACACGCTCCGGCAGCAGCTCGCGCATATAGGCGTACAACCGCTCCTTGGCTTCCGAACGATCCGCTCCCGCCATCCCGAGGAAAATCCCCTCCAGCTGGGACAGCTCGCTTCGCGACTGCTCCAGCGACTGGGCAATAAGATCGGACAGCACGCGCTTGACCTCGTCCCACGGACGCGATGTAATGCTGCTGGACGGTCCGTAGCAAACGGCGCCTATTGTACCGCACTCATCTCCGATCATGCAGGCGGTTTTCGTTCCCCCGCCGTCAATGCCGATGAACCTGCGCCCTCCAGCTCCTGGACTGGGACCTAGACTTTCAGGCTCGCTTCCAAAAGCCATATTACGCCTCGTCCCATACTCGCCTCCGCTATCATCCATCCGATACGAGTCCTTTTCCACTATGCCGCTCCTCCTCCCTACCAGCATCTTGCTCTATTTGACCGCTCCGGCCGTCATGCCGTCCATAAATTGCTTGGAAGCTGCGGCGAACAACACGATCATCGGCAGCGACGATAACGTCAAGCCTGCGAACAGCACGCTCCAATCGGTCGAGTATTCGCTGAACAGCGTCAGCATCCCTACCGGAATCGTCTTTCGTGCCTCCTCCTGGACGAAGATGAGCGGAAAGAAAAAATCGTTCCATACCGTAATAAAATTCATGATCATCACCGTACCGAGCGCCGGTCTCATAAGAGGAGCGATGATGCGAAGCAAAATGCCCAGGTTCGAGCAGCCGTCGATTTTTCCCGCCTCTTCCAGCTCCTTCGGCAGCGTCTTGAAAAACCCGGTCAATATAAGCACCGACAGCGGAAGCCCAATCGCAGTATACACGAGCACCAACGACATCTGCGTATTCAGCAGCTGCATGCTTTTCATCAGCATGAACAGCGGGACGATCCCCAGCTTGATCGGAATCATCATCCCCAGCAAAAAGAAGAAGAACAGTGCCGGGTTCCACTTGAAAGGAAAACGCGCGATATAAAAGGAAGCCAGAGCGCCGAAAGCGATAATCAAGGCAACCGATACGACGCTAACGATAACGCTGTTCCAGAAATAGCCGAAATACGGCAGCTGTTCGAGCAGCTTGCGGTAAGCAGCCAAGCTCCAGGCTTGCGGCAAAGCCATCGGATTTTTGAAAATCTCGATGTTCGTTTTGAACGAGGACAACAGCATCAAGCCGATCGGGTAGAGGCTTACAAGCGCGAACAACCATGCAATAACGTACTGGACAATGCGGATTCCTTTTTGTTGTTTCACCTTATTCGCCTCCTACTCCAGATCCCTTTTTTTCATCCAGGCCATGAATCCCGCCGACAGCACCGCAATAATGAAGAACAAGGTAACCGCAAGCGCAGATCCCAGCCCGATAGCCACACCGTCCCCGCTCGAACCGCCGAAGGCCGTACGGTAAAAGAAGACTGCAAGCGTATCTGTCGAAAAGTAAGGCTCCCCTTGCGAGCCCTGCATCGCGTAGATCAGCTCGAACGCCTCAAACGCGTGAACGAACGTGAACACCGTAATAATGATAATGGATTGCATCATCATCGGCAGAGTCACAGAGCGGATAAGACGAAGCCCTCTGGCGCCGTCCAGCTTCGCCGCTTCCAGCACCTCCTGCGAGATCGATTGAAGCCCCGCCAAAAAGATCAGCACCGAAAATCCGATACCGAACCAGCAGTTAGCCAAAATGATCGCTGTCAGCGCTGTAGCCGGATCTCCCAGCCATGGCTTGGCCCAAGCCTCCAGCCCGATCTGCTTCAACACGACATTCACCGCGCCAAAGTTCGGATTCAGCAGCAGCTTCCACAAGAAGCCTACTACGATAACCGACAGCAGCCTCGGCAAAAAGTACGCCATCTTGAACAGCTCGGCACCCTTTACTTTGGAAAAGATGATGTACGCTAATACGAAAGCGATTCCGTTCTGTACGACCATTTCAAGAAGAAAATAATAGGCGTTATGCCCGAACGCATTCCAGAACCGCTCGTTGAATGGCTCAACCGTGAACAGAGTAACGAAGTTCCCCAGCCCGATGAATCCGCCCTTTTGCAGCCCCTGCCATTCGAACAAGCTGTAGCTGAAAGCGGCCACAATCGGATAAACGATGAACAGGGTATAGACGACGAGGGCCGGGAGGGGGAACAGATGGACAAGCCCTTTTCTCCAGTTGAATGGTTTGTGCTTTGAGCTGGCTGTTTGCAATTGGACGTTCGTCCCCTTCATATGCGCCTCGCCGCCTTTTCCAATAAATTATTTCCCGGCCGGTTTAAACCAGGAGTCTACGCTTTTTTGCAGCTCTTCCGTCACCTGCTGCGGCGTCTGTTTGTTCAAGTACATCCCCTGCAGCAGACCTTCAAATGCGGATTTCGATGTCGGATTACCCGAGTTGAAATGGACGACGAATAAATAAGGAGTAGAAATGCTGTTGGCGAACTTGGATATTTTCGTTACTGTAGGGTCCGTCGCTTCCACGCCCGGGATCGTGCTCGGCTTCATCAGCTCGTTTGCCACAAGAGCACCGAATTCCTTGGTCGTCATGAACTCGATGAATTTCAATGCTTCCGCTTTATTTTTCGACGCCTTGTTCACCGAGAACGAGCCGTCCACCCATGTCGTTACCGACGTTTTGCCGCCAGCAGGAGCAGGAACCGGGAAGACATCCATCTCCAGCGCCGGGTTCATCTTCTTCATCACGGCAAATTCCCAGTCGCCCATCACCATCATCCCGGCTTGCTCCGTAACGAACAGATTACGCATATCGTCCATCGACAGCCCGACGTAATTATCCGGGAAATATTTGGTCAACCCCTGCATCGTTTGTATCGAATCGAGGAACGCTTTATCCTTGAAGTTCGTTTGGCCGGAGGTGACTTTGTTCACGAAGTCGGTTCCGCCGTAAAATACCGGTCCGAGCGCCCCGTGCGTCAGCGATAAGATCCAGCCTTCCTTCGAACCGAATGCAAACGGTGCCACCTTGTTCTGCTTCAGCGTCTCGGCCGCCTTAATAAGATCGTCCCACGTTTTCGGCTCCTCGATATTGAACTTTTTGAACAGCTTCTTGTTATAAAAGATTTGCGTAGAGCTGAACACGGTAGGGACGCCGTATACTTTGCCGTCCTTGCCCGTCGCCGCCGCCAATGTCTCCTTCGACATGACGCTCAAGCCTTTGACCGAATCGAGCGGCTCGAGATATCCCGCATCCGCCAAAGCGATACCCGCCGCATAAGGCCGCAGCTGGATGATGTCCGGACCGCTGCCCGTTTGCAGCGACGTGTTCAATACCGTATTATATTCGGTATTTTTCGTAGGCTTGAACTCGATTTCGACGTTCGGGTTTTTCTTTTGATATTCCTTGATGATTTTCTCATACGCTTCTTTATCTTCCGTCCGCCAGCTGCCCATGGTCAGCTTCACCTTTTGCGCAGGCGGCGTTTGAACCTGTCCCCCATTACCTTCTTTGGCCGGTTGCTGGGCCGGGGGCGTCGTCGACGAGCTGCACCCTGCCAATGATACCGCTACTGCGGCTGCAACAATCAGAGAAACCTGTTTCATTCTTGTTATTCCTCCTTGGATTGTTCTTTGTGTTTTTATTTAACCCCTGAAATCGAGGAATAAATAACATCATGCAAAAGAGGGCGCAGACGCCGGATCGGATTCGCTCTGCCGAAATGAACCGCATTCGTCAGGAAGACGACGACCAGCTTGCTCTGCGGCTCGATCCACAGACTCGTTCCGGTAAAGCCGGTATGGCCGAAGCTGCCTTGCGGCCAACGGTCGCTGCAGCTGGGCGCCGGCTCCTGTCCGTGCCATACTTCCCAGCCGAGCCCGCGTCCCATGAAAGGCTGCGCGCAGCATATCTCGCGCCATTCCCGCCGGACAACCGGGCCGTCCGGCTGCAGCCAGCTCTCCCCGTACCGCGCCAAATCCGCAGCGGTCGTGAACAGCCCGGCGCTTCCCGATACGCCGCCTAGGTGATAGCTTTTCTCGTCGTGGACTTCTCCGGTAATATATGAGCCACGGTACAACTCCGTCGGCGCAATCCGGTACCGCTCCGACTCCGCGGGTACAAATCCGGTATCCGCCATCCCGAGCGGCTGATGGATTTCCCGGCGGACGAACTCAGCAAGCTTCTCACCTGTAATTCGCTCTACTACAGCTCCGAGCAAAATAAAACCCAAGTCGCTGTACAGCACTTGACGACCCGGTTCAAACAGCAGCTCCTGCCGGTACGCTTCCTCCATGACATCTCTGTACACGCTGCGCTCCATGCCCGGCAAATCCGCCGGAAGACCGGAAGCATGCTGCAGTAAATGGGCTATCGTTACGTTGCGATGGCGAAATTCCGGTATAAATCGTTGCACCGGGTCGTTCAGCGCAAGGAAACCGCGAGCCTCAAGCGTTAAGATGGCGGGCAGCGTCGCACTAACCTTCGTCAAGGAGGCGGCGTCAAACCGCGTATCGATTGTAAACGGTTTCTTTTCAGAGGATACGTCCGCCTCCCCGAACGCTTGCTGCCACCGATAACGGCTTCCGAGCGAAATATGCAGCACGGCGCCGGGAATGGAACGTTCCTCGACCCAACGATCGACGAGCCGGACGACGCTATCCATTGCGCTTCGACCCGCTGACGGCTTTTCTCGTTTTCTCCAGCGCCTGAATGCTCTCTTCGTATGTTCGGCTCGCTATGCCGACGTACAAAATATCGATCACGTTCAGCTGCGCTATTCGTGACGCCATAGCCCCGCTTCGGATGCTTTGCTCCAGAGAGCTCGTGAACAATCGGATGTCTGCCGTCTCCGCTACAGGATTGTTGCCGAACTTGGTAAGCGAGATGACAGTGGCTCCAGTCGCCTTCGCTATTTCCAGACTTTGAATAATATTCTCCGTCTGCCCGGAGTACGAAATGCCGAACGCTACGTCCTCCTCCGTCATATTGGCTGCAAGCGTCGCCTGCGAATCAAAGTCCGTAGCAGCCTCGCACCACCGGTTAATCCGCGACAGCTTCTGCTTGAAATCCTGCGCTATGACGGCTGAAGCGCCGACACCGAAGAAATAGACCCGCCGTGCTTCACTCAAGCAATCGATAGCCCTCTCTACGTCCTTGGGTGACAAAACGGTCAGCGTATCCTGAATCGACAGCATATTGTTATGGGAGATGGATTGGATCAGGTCTTGCACTGTACCGTCGATTTGGATTTCCTGATACGACGTCCTATCCGCAGGGATAGACGCCTTCGCCAAATCCGCTGCAATCCGCAGCTTCAATTCCTGAAACCCTTTCAAATGAAGCGATCGCGCCAGCCTGATAATCGTCGCCTCGCTCACGCCGGCGAGCTCCGCGACCTTTTGCACCGATGCGTTAACTACCGTCTCAGGGTGCTCCAGAATGTATTGTGCGACTTTTTGCTCCATGGGCTTTAATGATTCCATCGCTTCCTTGATTCCGATCAGACCGCCGTTTAACATCGATAGACTCCTTTGAACTGGTTTTTATAAACTACCGGTAACTGTTCTTTACAATTTCATTATAAAATAAAATTTCTCATTGTAAATACATTTTTGAAATTTTATTTCCTATAAATTTTTTATTATGGCAGCGTATGCATGCAAAAAAAGCCCCCCTACGGCGAACCACCGTAAAGGGACTGCTAATGGAGGACCCTGCCTGTACAGACTTACTTGCCTTTCCCTTGCAGAATCGGGGAGTTCGAGAAGAAGGCTTCCATGCCCGCTTTCTCCTCCTCCGTAAACTGTCTTAAAGGCTGGCGGACGGCTGGGGTGCGAATGATTCCTTGCAGGAACAAGATATATTTCTCGTAAGGGATCACGTCATAATTCAGCATATGAGCGATGATTTCGTTGGCATTCGCCTGCAGGCTTTGCACAGCCTCCCACCGGCTGCTCGACGCTTGCGAGAACAGCTCCACGAACAGCCCGGGCATCATATTAAAGGTGCTGCCGATAGCCCCATCCGCTCCCATCAAGCTTCCTCCGGCGTACACCTCATCGTGGCCGTTCCAGATCAGGAAGCCGCTTCCGCAGCGGCTGCGGATTTGCTGCATTTCGAACAAATTAAGCGAAGTGAATTTCACGCCGAGACAGCGGGGATGGCGGGCCATCTGCTCGTAAAATTCGAGAGACAGCTGAACGCCTGTCGCCCCCGGAAAATGATACACGATCATCGGAAGCTGCGAAGCCTCCATGATGGATTCATAGTGCGCGCGAATTTCTTGCGGTCCGACCTTGTAATAAAACGGGACGACCGCCGATATCGCGTCGACGCCGAGCTCCTCGGCATGCCTTGCCAGCCGGATGCTCTCCATCGTGCTTATGCAGCCGACATGGGCGATTACGGTGACTCGGCCTCTGGCGGCACGCACGACGGTCTCCAGTACGGTCATCCGTTCTTCGCTTGTCAAAATAAAGCCTTCTCCGGTGCTGCCCCCCACATAGAAGCCTTTGATACCCTGTTCTATTTGGTGCTCCACCAACCGGTTCAGCGATTCCAAATCCAAGCTGCCGTCTTCCTGCATAGGCGTCAACAGCGCCGTAAATATACCCTTGAATTTTGCAGTATCCATGGTCATGGTCTCTCTCCTCTGTAAAAAGCTGTTTTCGTTCTCAAGCCGCTTACTTCGATTGGTCGTGCGGAACCGTCACAGCTGCCGTTCCACTCGCCCGATTTCCCGCTTCGTCCTCTGCCGTATAGACGATGGTATATACCCGGCCCGCTCCGCCGTCGTTTCGCTCGGCTTTCAGAAGGAAGCTCCGGTCGTCGGTTCCGAACTGCGCTTCCTGCACGAAATCGTTCGCCGCGCCGCCGGAGCGCTCGCTGCTTGTTATGGAGTCGAGCACGACGGATACGTTGCCGGATGACCGATCCTTCGCATCAATGGTCACCTGGATAGGAATCCATTTGTGGTTCGGCGGCCACAGGCTGAGCTTATCCGGTGTGACGCTGAGCATCGGCGCCGTCTTATCCACGGGCAGCGTCAGCGCCTTGGGATCTTCTACGTGTCCCGCCCGGTCCGTACTCCGGTATTCCAGCCGGTTGACGCCTTCCGTATCTACTGCGACAAGAGCGGTATACGGCTTCCAACCGCCTCCGTTGAGCCGGTATTCGGTGCCGGCGGCTCCGGATAAGTCGTCGTAGACGGATAAGTCGTCGTAGACGGATAACGTCACCGTAACGTCGGAAGTATACCAGCCGTTCTTCCCGTTAGGCTGCTGAGGCTCCACCGATGCCTCCGTTACCGGCTTGGCTTGATCGCCGTTCCAGTACAAGCCCTTGATCTCATGCGCATTCATCGCATGCTTATAGATGCGCAGCTCGTCAAGCTCACCCAGCCAATGACGGTTGTTCACCGTCCCTTTATCCAAGCCGACGAGCGGAGGTACGCTGCGGTTCGTAATGTCCATTCCGGCGCTGTCGAACGTAACGGCGGCGCTCGCCAATTCGCCGTTCACGTATACCTTCAGCACGGAGCCGTCCCTCACTCCGGCGATATGCGCCCATTGTCCGGCTTTGATTAATCCGGAAGGGGTCACGGCACTCACTTCGGCTTTCAAGGGCAATCCGGTCATATTCATCCGGACCGCGCCGTTTTTTTCCACGGCTAGCCACCATTGCGGCAGACCTTTGCCGGCTTGCCCGTACCAATAGATGATGTGCCGCTGCTGCACGAGCGCTTCGGGCTTCACCCATACGGAGTACGTAAAGTCACCCGTACCGGTATGCAAATCTTCAACGTTCGTTATCTCCGTATGAGCGCCGCTCCCGTTTAAGTAGAGCGATCCGCTTAACGCTCCCGCTCCCTGCCGCAGGACAGCCCCGTTTTTCAGCAGCCCGGCGTGTCCCTTGCCGGTCAGGTCGGTAACGGTGGCGCCAGAGTTCGTCTGATCGAAATTCCAGTGCAGCATGAGCTCCGGCCTCTGCCTCGTTCGATCGATCCGTATCGTATAATCCCTCACTCGCTGCCCGAGCTTCGCTTGGATAGTTATCGTATCCAGCCCGGCAATACGGACGGCATTAGGAGCTCCAGCCACCGCCTGCACGCCGTTGATCGCGATCGTAATGTTTCCGTTCGAGGAGACGGGTGTTACCGTCACCTGCTCCATGTCGGGGAACACCTGAAGCCGATATTCCTCGATATCCCCGCGGAACACGGGGCTTAATGCTCCTTCGGGTATGACTACGTTGTCCAGATCGGGCTCGACGACAGACAGCCAGGCAAGATTCACCGTCGCGAACATGATCTTCTCGTAGGCGTTGTTCTCTCCGCCTTCGAACAGCAAGCCGACGTGCCCGTTAGGCAGCACCGTCAGGGACGAATAGGCGGAAGGCCCTTTGAATACGGTCTTCGCCATCGTCCACGTTGCGCCGTCGTCCTCGCTCAGGCGCAGCGTCATCTTCTCCCGGCGGTTCTCGTCCGCCGGGTTCGCGAACAGCAGCATCCGGTTGCCTTGCCCGTTGTCGGCCGGCATATACCGGATGATGCTCGCTTCGCAGATCGGATCGATCAGCTCTGCGGCGTAACGGATCGGCGACCAGGTAGCCCCTTGGTCGCTGCTTGTCGAGATCGCCCGCCTCCTCACTTCCTGATGCGTGGAGAGCCGGTCGTTGTGCATCAGCGTGCCGTCCGTCAGCTCGACGACCGTAGCTTCGTTCGTTCCGGCAGGCATTCTGCCGCTCTCCTGCCACGTCAGGCCGTGGTCGTCGCTTTGCAGGTTGCGGCCGATAGCCGGAATGACGAGCCGCCCCTTGTGCGGACCATGCCGAAGCTGGATGCCGATGCCGGGACCTGTCGCATCCCACCGGGTATTCGGCTGCTGCACCTCGTTGAACCGGTTGACCGGCGCCGACCAGGTCGCACCTTCGTCGTCACTGTATGAGCTCCAGATCGTGCGGACTCCTCTGCTCGTGCCGTTATTGATTTCCTCTATCGTGTCCTCGCCGTAATTATGGGTCATGAACAGCCATATGCGGCCCGTGCTCTCATCCTGCACCGGAGTCGGATTGCCGCAAGTGTTGATCCCATCGTTGCAGACGATCTGCAGCGGCTGCCACGTGCGCCCTTCATCGAAGCTGCGCTTCAGCACCAGATCGATGTCTCCCGTATCGGATGCGCTGTTTTTCCGCCCTTCGGCAAAAGCCAGCAGCGTTCCCGACGAGGTCGTCAAAACCGAAGGTATGCGAAACGTATGATATCCTTCCGTCCCTGCTGCATATAGATCCATATTGCGATAATAAGGGTCCGTATCCGCCGCCTCCTCTCTTTCAGCCGCCTGAACACCGGCGGCAAACAAGGGAATCGCCTGACCTAACGCCAATAAGAAAGCGATGATAAGCAAGAGTCGCTGTCTCCTCATCGTTCCTGCCTCCTTCTTCCGTTTCTTCTGCGGACGACGCGCACCTTCGCCCGAACGTCTATTCGAGCGGATAACGCGCCAAAGTGATGCGCTCGTAGCATCTTTCGTCGCCGCATTCGTAAAAGCACAGGACGTGGCCGTCCTTCGTTACGGCCAAATCGGAATAGGCGGCCGGTCCTTCATGCAGCACCTGCTGTACAGCCCATGTTCTGCCTCCGTCCCGGCTGCTTCGCACCGTCAGCTTCTCTCTCGCTGTGCTGGCCGGATTCGAGAACAAGATGCCGCCCCGCCCGTCCTCCAGCACGGAGCCTTGGCATACCGGCTCCGTCAATGCCTCGTCCAGCGCGATCTCCGACCAGGTGCGCCCTTCATCCCGGCTCCACGCGGAAGCGCGCCGGTTGCGGCCATGGTAGCTCCGCATATTGATGTACACTGTGCCATCCGGCAGCTCGGCGACGGCGCATTCGTTCGTATTCTCGCCGACGATGCCGCCGAGGTGCCAGCTCTCCCCGTGATCGTCGCTGTAGATCACGTGTGCAGTATACGGGCCCGACCGCCCTGCTTCGGGCTGAAGCACTGCATGGTTGCAGGGGACGAGCAGCCTGCCGCTCTTTAGCTGAATCGCATGGCACGGCCCGGTTGCGTACCAGGTCCACTCCGGACGCTTCACATCCCGCGTGATGTTTCGCGGTTCGCTCCAGGTGACTCCATCATCGTCGCTTTTCATGACGAGCACCTCTCTCGCCGCCCTCCCGGCGAGAATATCTTTCTCATGGCCGTCCTCCGCATTGCGGCAGAGCAGCAGCCAGATCGTCCCTGTCTCCCTGTCCTGAACCGGACAAGGATTGCCGATCGTGTTCGTGCCGTCATCGGCGATAATCCGATACGGCTCCCACGTTTTGCCGTGATCCCGGCTGCGCCGAACGACGACGTCAATATCGCCCGCGTCGCCCGCCCCGTTTTTCCTCGCTTCGCAAAATGCAAGCACCGTGCCCTCCAAAGTAACAAGCAGGGACGGGATCCGATACGTATGATAGCCGTCCTGTCCTGACACAAACAATACGTCCTGCTGCAGCATCTTTATAAATCCTCCTCTTTTACTCCAGTGGTGTTCCAGCCTTCAGCCTTCATCCTTTGATCGAGCCGACCATGACGCCCTTCACGAAATATCTTTGAATGAACGGATACACGAACAAGATCGGAAGCGTACTCACGATAATGATCGCCGATTTCAGTGTCGCCGCCGGAGGCGGATCGTGAACGAACTCCAGCTGCGTCTCGTTTTGCGTTACACCGCTTAACAAAATATTTCTCATCACAACCTGAATCGGAAGCTTGCTCTGTTCGTTAATGTAAATGGAGGCGCCGAACCAGTCATTCCAATGATGGACCGCATAGAACAGCCCGATCGTAGCGATGGCTGGCATCGACAGCGGAATGACGATTTTCCACAAAATGACCGCCGGCGACGCCCCGTCAATAATGGCCGACTCCTCCAGCTCCTCCGGCAGGCTCATGAAAAAATTACGCAAAATGAACAAATTCCACGCACTCACCAAACCGGGAATAATAAGCGCCCACAGCGTATCCTTAATGCCCAAGTTGTCGATGAGCATGTATGTCGGAATCAGCCCGCCATGAAATATCATCGTAAGAAAAATGATCAGCACCAGCCCGTTTCTACCCGGGAGCTGCTTGCGCGATAAGCCATATGCCAGCGTCGCCGTAAACAGCAGATTGAGGAAGGTCCCGACCACCACCTTGAAAATCGTCACTTTATACGCATTAAAAATGAGCGGTCCACGATTTAAGAGCAGGTCATAGGCGGTAAAATCGAGCTTTTCCGGAATGAGGACGAACGCCCCTCTGCGCATCGACTCCTCCGCACTGATGAACGAGGTGGACAGTACCGCTACGAACGGAATCAAGAACATCAGTGACAGCATAACCAGCACCGCCATATTAACACCGTCAAACAACCTCTCGCCTGCCGTCGGCTTTAAGGAACTCATCCAGACTTCCTCCTTTCATTACCAGATACCCGTCTGGTTCATTTTTTTGGCTATATAATTGGCTCCAAGAATGAGAATCATGGCCAATAGGTTCTTGAACAAGCCGACCGCCGTAGCAAACGAATAATCGAGTGAAATTAACCCTTCCCGGTACACGTACGTATCGATAATATCGGCGACCTCGTACACGGCCGGAGAATACAGCAGCAATACCTTCTCGAAGCCTGCATTCAACAGACCGCCGATGGAGAAGATCAGCATGATCACGATAACATGCGTAATTCCCGGCAGCGTAATATGCCACATTTGCCGAAACCGGCTAGCTCCGTCCATTCTGGCCGCCTCGTACAAGCCCGGATCGATCCCGGACATAGCCGCCAAATACAAAATGCTCCCCCAACCGATCGTCTGCCATACATGAGATGCTACCAGAATCGTCCGGAAATAATCGGGATCTCCGAGAAAATGGACCGGTTCCCCTCCGAAAGCAACGACAATCGCGTTGACCAGTCCTTTATCGGTGGAAAGAATCATCATGACAAGCCCCGCTGCCACAACCGTAGAGATGAAATGCGGCAAATACGAAATCGTCTGAACGACTCGTTTGAACACAGCATGCCTCAGCTCGTTGAGCATTAGGGCCAAAATAATGGAGGCGGGAAAGCCGAAAAACAGCTTGTAGCTGCTGATTAACAGCGTATTTCTCATCACGTTCCAGAAATAATACGAATTCCAGAAGCGGATAAAATGCTTGAACCCGACCCATTGTCCGGTCAAAATCGCCTCGACGCCTTCAAAGGGCGAAATGTCTTTAAAAGCGATGATGACGCCGAACATCGGAATGTAGTCGAAAATCAGGAAATACAGCATGCCCGGGATGATTAAATAGTAGTAAAACCGGTGTATTTTGATCGCGGACCATAGCTTTTTCCTGGAAACGGACTGCCTGGCGGAGGCGGAGGCTTGACTAAGCGGCAGCTCTGCGTTTGTATTTGTATTCACACCTGCTTCCTCCTTTCAACAAAAATGATGCGTTCACGGTACGGCAAGCCGCAAGGGGCAGGATCTGCAGCGAACGGTCCCGTCCTTATTCCCGAACGAGCTCGTCGCACATTGCATGATATAAGCGTACTCCCGCCCTACAGCAGCTTCCATTTGATCAAATCCTCACTTCTTCTTTTCGTTATATTGTCTCGTGTACTCTTCAATCCATTTGTCCAAACCGGCTTTGTATAACTGATCGATGTATTTGTCAAAATCGCTCAATGGTCTTGCGCCCGTAACGAATTTCACCAGTTCTTCACTGCGCAGACGGTCCAAATCGCCTAATGTAGGGATTTTCTCCTGAAGCATTTTTTTATCGTACATGATGGTTGCGTCTACCGGCATTTTCGCCACGCTCACATTCAGTGCTTCCTTGTTCAAATAATCCGCATGCATTTTTTTGACCGGATCGTTGAAGCCGTATTTATTTTCCGTAGCAATGCCGAGCGACACCATGTACTCGCCTGCATACGACAAATCCTTGTTTAACAGCTCAATATCGAACTTGTTGTTCCCTGTATATTTCCAGTTCGTTCCGAAGGCGGCGTTCAGCGTGTTCGTCGGCATATCCTGATATTGATAATTGATGAACTTCATTACCGCATCCGGATGCTTCGCTTTCTTCGTAATGACCATCGAGCTGGTGTTCGCTGCGGTTGCTGTGATCAGCTTGCCTTTGGGGCCTTGAATATCCCGCACGATCTCATAATTCGCTTCCGGCGGAAGGCTCGGCTTGATTTGCGGGAATAGCAGCGTGATTCTCGAATACCACATGGTCGAAGTGCCCACCCGGTTCGTTTTCAGAAGCTCCAGCGGATCGAACTTGGCGAACGCTTCTTTATAGATGTAGCCTTTCTGGTACCAGTCGGCCATTTTGGCGACAAAATCCTTGAATCCGGGAGCAAGCTCCACCGGCTTCAGCTTCTTATCTGCAGGGTCCACCCAATTGCTGTTCCCGTGCTCTACAAAGCCTCCCATCAGAGCATTCTTGATGCCATTCAGATCGGTCATCATTGGAATCGTATCGGCTTTACCGTTGCCGTCGGGGTCCTGCTCTTTAAAAGCTTTGAGCACCGCCTCCAGCTCATCAATCGTTTGCGGAGTTTTCAAATTCAGCTTCTTAACCCAGTCTGAGCGAACCCAAGTCGGGTAATGAACCGATGGTACCCCACGGGGTATTCCCCATATTTTCCCGTCCTTATCTTTCATGTACTCCCATGCTTCCTGTGGCCATGCCTTCTTAATGTCCTGCCCGTACTTATCGAGCAAATCATTCAAAGGAATAATCGCTCCCTTGGACGCGTATTCGTCCCAATTGCCTTGGAACGTGTCGATTTCATCCTTGGAGCCGAGCAGAAGGTTCAGCTTCTCCCCTTCGGATCCTTTTGGCGGCACAATCGCTATCGGTTCAATGCCCAGCTTATCCACGTACATTTTCTTCATCTCTTCGAGCTTCTCCGGCACGCTTCCCTCCGGCTTTTGGTTCAATGCGCCCGTGTTCTGATAAATATAAATTTTGGGCAACGCCTTCGCTTCACCGTTCCCGTTGGACGCCTCTTTCCCTTGATTTGCCGTACCGCTCGTACCGGAGCCGGAGCATGCCGCTAATGCGGATGCAGATAAAGCAACAATGACGGATAGACTGATCGTTTTTTTGCTTACCATCCCTTTTCCTCCCTTTTGGCTTCAGATCCCGACGTGCAGGACCTTGACTCTGAGCTAACGGTAGCATGCAATGTAAGCGTTTTTAAATAATAAATATCGTACATCCGTACTACGATTTTTACATATCAAAATGTTATTATGCATTTGCCAACAATAAACCCCCGCCACCGCTGCATCAGGCAGTGACAGGGGCCAGCTCAAGAACCGACTATTTTTTTATATTCGCCCGGCGTCAAGCCCATCATCTCTTTAAACACCTTAATAAAATAATACGAGTTACCGTAACCGACCCGCTTGCCGATTTCATTGATTTTCATATCGCTCTCCGCCAGCAGCACCTTGCTCCTCTCTATGCGGACACGCTTCAAATAATCGACGAACGGATGACCGGTGCTCTGCTTAAACAACCGGCTTATATAGGCAGGGTTCAAGTTCAATTGCTCCGCCACCGAGTTTAGGGAGATGTCCTGGCTGTAATCCCGCTCAAGAATATCGATCACCTTGGCAATGTGCTGGTTCCCTCTGGCACTCGTTTCCCGCTCAATATAAGCAACCGTAAGGCCGATAAGCCTGTGAAACCACCGCCCGATGCTATCCAGTGAGTCCTGATCCAGCAGCTCACGGTACGGATCCGCTTCATTGCCTAGCACAGCGCGTACGTCAGCCCCCAACTGGTGATATGTATTCATAATTCCGGTCAGCAGCTGCATGAAGATCGGTTGGATATGGTTATAGTGCAGCGTGTTTTTACAGGCTTGGATCTCCATGACGATCTCGTTGAGCACCTGAATCGCTTCCGCTTCTCTGGCCGTCTTAATATGGCTGAGCAGCAGCTCCTCCTTCAACTTCGGAAACGTAAATTCGCTTTCGCTGTCGATCATTCTATCGTCGATGGAGATGACATCCCCTTGCCCATACAAAATACGGTATTTGAGGGCTTCCAGCGCTTCCTCATACCCTTGGGGTAAGTCCAGAATCGTCGGGCAGAGTCTTCCGATTCCCAGCGTCAGCTCGCTCTGCAGCTCGAGGTTCACTTCATCCAGCAGCTTTTGCGCAAGCTGAAACACCTGCTGCCGGTCGCTTCCCGGACAATGGACCACAATCGCAATTTTATCTTTCTCCGAATCCACGACAAAATAGCCGTCCCGCATCACGGAACACCGATCAATCGCCTCGATGACCCGCATTTTGTAAAGATCGCTTGTGATCATATCGCTCCCCGTTATACGGCCGCGCCCGTCCTCCAAAGAGAGCAGCAATACCGCCAAATCATGCGATGCGATAGTGAGACCCAAGTAGTGCTTCTTCTCTTCCATTTCCTCCATGGTCAGAGAATGCCGGTGCAGCAGCGTATACTTGAACTTTTCGCGGTAAAACGGCAAGCTTTCCTCCAGCTTCTCTTTATAAAAATCCCTTTCGTGAATCGTAGATTGCACGAAGCTGCCTATACTATGAATTTCATCGGCATGCTCCGCCTTTCGCTCCCATTTGCCGATCGTAAGCGCACTAAGTAAAGAAATGGGCTTATACAAGCTTTTGGAGAAAAAGTATGCCAGCGCAACAGAGAGCAATAACAGCAGTAACGCCGATAACGCTATGGTTTGCTTAATGGAAGCCGTCCCTTTCGAAAGCGCTTGCATATCCGAGATGCTTATAAACGTCCAATTTAAAAGTTTGGATGTGGCGTGGCTGACCAGCATTTGCTTTTGATTCAGCTCCGTTACGAAAGAGCCTGTGCCGCCAAAGATGCGACTGTTATCCGGCAGTATGGTGTCCAGTGACTTGAACATTCGGTGTGGATCGCTGTGGAACAAAACCGTTCCTTCCGGAGATACCACGTACATGTCATCCTGACGGTTCAGCTTGTTCATGATTTCGGTGTATATCAAAGCGGCATCGAGATTGATAATGAGGGCGTTCTGTCCTTTGGTTGATTTGTAGATGATGGATAAAACATGCTTTTCAGAGGAATGATACTGTTTGGCCATTCGGGTTTCCATGGTAACAAGATAATGGGAGTCGGCTAGCGCACTGTACCAGTTACTATCATAAAAAGCTTCCGGAGGGAACTGCCTATTGGCTCCGTCGCTTTCCGAGGTCATGATGAGGTTTTTGTTCTTATCGTAAAAATAGACAGAATCGACATATTCGTTGGACGTCTTGAACGCGTTAATCGTCAGAATCGCATTCTTCTTGGCCTCCAAGTACCCGTATAGGGCGGGCAAATCCTCTTTCAATATTTCTCCCTGTATCGCTTCATAGTAGCTGCCGTTCGGGTACCGCTCGAAGTCCTGAAAAGACTGATTCAGCACCAGCAGGTTGGAATTTTCCTTAATCCGGTTCAATACAATTTCCATCACGTTGATCGTTTGGTTCAAATATTGCAGCTTGTTTTGCCCCGTCTCCTGCTCGAACGTTCGGGTCACTTTGCGGTACGCCACCAGATCGGACAGCAGATTAGGAATTGTGGCAATCAGTACGGTAGTCATGATCAGCTTGATGAAGAAGCTGCGCCTCTTCAACTTATTCAATACAGCAAACCACCGGAACATGTTTTTCTTACCTCCTTGTTCCTTGGATACTTTCTTATACAACAGGCCCTGAGCTTTCTCTAATAATCAATTCCGGCTGCAATAATAAGGTCGGGTTACGCAGAGAGGCGTCATGGTCGACAAGCATCTGAGCAGCTTGAACCCCCATCTCATAGGTCGGTAATTTCACAGAGCTCAACTTCGTCGGCAGGGTCTCGCATATGTTCGTATTGTCGCAGGCTACGATTTTAATATCTTGCCCCACTTTCAGCCCTAGCTCGGTTAATGCATCGTAAGCCCCTTTCGCAATCCCATCGTTAAAGCAAAAAATTCCGTCCGGCCGTTCCTCCTGCCTGAGCAGCTGCTGTGCGCTGGCATATCCCTCCCCGTCCGTATCAAAGGTAGCTTCAAATACAACTTGATCCTGCCGCAGCGGCATGCTGGCTTCTGCGAGGGCGCTTGCATAACCTTGGTATCTTTCCGAAGACGTCGAATAGACCGGCCTTGAAATGAAGGCAATCCTCGTACATCCAGCTGCGATCAAATGCTTAGTTGCCATATAGCCCGCGTAAAAGTTGTTTGAGATTACCCTGGGAGCCTGGATGCCTTCCACCATACGATGGCAAAATACAAACGGGATTCCCGCCTCCGTCAGCTTATAAAAAGGTTCTAAATCGATCGTCCCGCTGATAGCCGGCACTATGATCATTCCTTGTACTCCGCTGTCTATTAACTTGTTTATGTGTTTCGTTTGCTTCTCATAACTATTATCTGTATTACAGATCAGCACATTGACATCATGATCGTTTGCTACGTCGCTTATGCCCCTGACGATACCCGGGTAAATGTAATGCAGGATGTCGGGGATAAGAAGTCCCCATGTCGTTAGTTCGTTTTTGCGCCGGACCGCACGTCCGCGCATCGCTTCCGAGACATAGGTTCCGCTTCCGTCCTTCGCGTACAGGATTCCTTCCCCGATCAATTCGGATATAGCCCTCTCAATCGTTGTCCGTGCAGCCTGATACACCTTGGACAAGTCCGTTCTGGACGGCAGCCGTTCATGCGGCCTTAAGGATGAAATATGCTGTATCAGCTGCTCCTTGACTTGCAAGTAACGAAGTGAATTGGTATTTATCGCGACCGCCCCCACACTATAATCTGTATTACTGATTCATACCAGACATACTAGTTTCTATGTTTATTATATTTTACCAAGGCATTTATTACCATAGATCGGCATAAAAAAACCACAAAGCAGCGTTTTCGTTTTGACTTCGATGTCAAACAGCTGCCTTGTGGCGAGGACCGAGCTTATTAATGAAAATAAAAAAGCAGCTGATCTTTAAATAAGATCAACTGCTTTTTGCTTGGCGACGTTCTACTCTCCCAGGACCCTTCGGTCCAAGTACCATCGACGCTGGAAGGCTTAACGGTCGTGTTCGGTATGGGTACGCGTGGTTCCCTTCCGCCATCATCACCAAACGGGATTTTTCGAAGCGTTACGGCCTCGAATTCGCTGCGAGAAAATATCAGCCCTTAAAAAGGGCATGCAGCTCAAGGATTTATTCCTTGAAAACTAGATACGAAACGATGCGTGTAATGAGCAAGTGTACTGCATATCTGACCATACCTCGTATGACAGATGATTGGATAAGCCCTCGACCGATTAGTATTCGTCAGCTCCACACGTTACCGTGCTTCCACCCCGAACCTATCTACCTCGTCGTCTTCAAGGGGTCTTACATACTGGGAAATCTCATCTTGAGGGGGGCTTCACGCTTAGATGCTTTCAGCGCTTATCCCGTCCGTACGTAGCTATCCAGCCGTGCTCCTGGCGGAACAACTGGTACACCAGCGGTACGTCCATCCCGGTCCTCTCGTACTAAGGACAGCTCCTCTCAAATTTCCTACGCCCACGACAGATAGGGACCGAACTGTCTCACGACGTTCTGAACCCAGCTCGCGTACCGCTTTAATGGGCGAACAGCCCAACCCTTGGGACCTACTTCAGCCCCAGGATGCGATGAGCCGACATCGAGGTGCCAAACCTCCCCGTCGATGTGGACTCTTGGGGGAGATAAGCCTGTTATCCCCAGGGTAGCTTTTATCCGTTGAGCGATGGCCCTTCCATTCGGTACCACCGGATCACTAAGCCCGACTTTCGTCCCTGCTCGACCTGTTTGTCTCGCAGTCAAGCTCCCTTATGCCTTTGCACTCTTCGAATGATTTCCAACCATTCTGAGGGAACCTTGGGGCGCCTCCGTTACTTTTTAGGAGGCGACCGCCCCAGTCAAACTGCCCACCTGACACTGTTCCCCGACCGGATCACGGCCGCGGGTTAGAACTCCGATACGATCAGGGTGGTATCCCAACGTCGCCTCCACACAAGCTGGCGCTCATGCTTCTTAGGCTCCCACCTATCCTGTACAGATCGTACCAAAGTCCAATATCAAGCTGCAGTAAAGCTCCATGGGGTCTTTCCGTCTTGTCGCGGGTAACCTGCATCTTCACAGGTATTAAAATTTCACCGGATCTCTCGTTGAGACAGCGCCCAAGTCGTTACGCCATTCGTGCGGGTCAGAATTTACCTGACAAGGAATTTCGCTACCTTAGGACCGTTATAGTTACGGCCGCCGTTTACTGGGGCTTCGGTTCATAGCTTCGGGTTACCCCTAACCACTCCCCTTAACCTTCCAGCACCGGGCAGGCGTCAGCCCGTATACTTCGCCTTGCGGCTTCGCACAGACCTGTGTTTTTGCTAAACAGTCGCTTGGGCCTTTTCACTGCGGCCCCCTCGGGCTATTCACCCTACCGAGGCACCCCTTCTCCCGAAGTTACGGGGTCATTTTGCCGAGTTCCTTAACGAGAGTTCTTCCGCGCGCCTTAGCATGCTCTGCTCGCCTACCTGTGTCGGTTTGCGGTACGGGCACCTTCTCCCTGGCTAGAGGCTTTTCTTGGCAGCCTGAACTCATGACCTTCGCTACTATAATTTTCACTCCCCATCACAGACCAGCCTTATCGATGTGCGGATTTGCCTACACATCAGCCTCTCTGCTTGGACGGGCATCCATCAGCCCGCGTCACTATCCTTCTGCGTCACCCCATTGCTCATAACGGTTCACGGTGGTACAGGAATATCAACCTGTTGTCCTTCGACTACGCCTTTCGGCCTCGCCTTAGGTCCCGACTTACCCTGAGCGGACGAGCCTTCCTCAGGAACCCTTAGGCTTTCGGCGGACAAGATTCTCACTTGTCTTTTCGTTACTCATACCGGCATTCTCACTTGTGTACTCTCCAGCGCTCCTTACGGTACACCTTCAACGTATACACAACGCTCCCCTACCACGCATTTCTGCATCCATAGCTTCGGTGGCGTGTTTAGCCCCGTTACATTTTCGGCGCAGAGTCACTCGACCAGTGAGCTATTACGCACTCTTTCAATGGTGGCTGCTTCTAAGCCAACATCCTGGTTGTCTGCGCAACTCCACATCCTTTCCCACTTAACACACACTTGGG